>NZ_JADJNN010000001.1 GCF_016714285.1 Nannocystis sp.
CGTCGGCGGGCACGTCCTCGGCGCGCAGGACGTCGTGCTTCCAGCGCAGCGACGTGGCGACGTCCATCCCATCCGGGACGCGGAAGATCGCCGGGTCGGCGCCCTGCTGATCGCGCCGGTGCTCGATGAGTGCGCGGACCGCCGCGATCGCGGCGTCGCCGACCTCGCCCTCGGGTGCGATCACCGCCCAGCGCTGGGCCTGGAGGTCGTTCGGGTCGCGGTCGAGGGCCTCGAGGTGGAGCGAGTCCTTGCCGGGCGGGCCGCGCTCCGGCGCCGGCACGCCGAGCAGGGCCGACTCCGGCAGGCCGCTGGCGAGCACGGGGGCGCGTTCGTCCGCGTCACACAGCAGGAGGCCGAGGTCCGTGGGATCGGTGGTGGTCATCACGACGACGCGCACGGCACACACGCCGCACCCGGACCAGGACCGGGTGCGCCGCAGATCGTTAAGCCGCGGTGGTGCGCTCGTCGTCGGCTTCACCGGGAGGCCCCGACCGCGGCAGCTTCAAGCCGGCGCCGCATCGCGGGCCGCAGCGCCGCGACTTGGCGATGCGACGGCACCGGCGCCTCGTGCGTGAGCGAGGTTCCATGCAGTCAACGAAGGGCAGCGCCGTCATCAGGTCGCAGACACTGGCAGCCAGCACTCCCGTAGGCAGGCGAGGCCGTCCGCATGCCACTCGACGAGCGCGAGCCGGGCTCCTCCGCTCCGTCGCGGCTCGAGCAGCGCGGCGGTCCATCGCCGGTGCAGCGGCTCGCCCGGGGCCCCGCCGATCCGCACGGCGCGCTGCCAGGTCGCTAGCGTGGCCCGCCAGACCGCGTCCCCGCTGCCCCGCGCCGGCGGATCGACCAGCCAGGTCCACGTGCCGATGTCGACCGCGGTCAGTGCAGCCTCGCTGCGCCAGCCGACGGCGCGCGAGTGGCCGACGATCACCGCGCTGGCCTGGAAGCGTCGGCCAGGCGACGCGCGGCGGCCCACTCGGCGCCGGCGAGGCGGCGCGGGCCCTCGTCCGTCAGGGCGCCGCGGTCGAGCACGTGGCGGAGCAGCCTGACGCGGGCCTGCTCGAGGATCTCGCAGTCCTCGGGGCTCATGCTGGTGACGATCGTGGGATCGAGGGCGCTGGCCAGGACCTCTCGCTCGCGCGCCGACAGGCCCGCCCGGTCGAACACCAGCGACCGCCGCAAGAGGTCGTCGAGGTCCGATTCAGGCGCATGCCCGTCGACGAGGCGAAACACGAGCTTCGCGGCGGTCGGGTTGACCGCGAGCGCGGCGACCACGGCGTCCGTGTAGCGCGGCCGGAGCAGGTCCGCGTAGCCGACGCCGTACTGTCGGCGGAGCGGGTTGAGGAGGCGGATAGCGAGCTGGCGGGTCGCCGCGTCGTCGCGGTTCTGGACATCGTGGGTGACGATCACCCGCACGCCGCCGATCGAGAGCAGGGTCGGGCCGCGACCCGCGGCGAAGCTGATCTGCGTCGCGTTCGCGTCGCTCCGGGAGATCGCACGCACGAGGACCGCCTGCACGTCGCGGTCGGCGAGCGCGAGGTCGTGCTCGCCGCGACGGAAGACCAGCGCGCCGCCTCGCTCGAGGACGCGGCCGAGGGCTGTGAGCAGGGCGCCGTTCGTCGGGTCCTCCGTGAACATGTGCATCACCTGTTCGTGGCTGGCCCCGAGCGGCGCGTCGTGGGCGAGGAAGTCGAAGGTGTCGCCGTTGAGCACGACGCGGGTCGGCAGCGCGGCCACGTCCGCGAGCAGCGCCTCGAAGGCGCGCGCCCCCGAGAAGATGTTCGGACACGCACCGCAACCGAGGTGCATGTCACCGATGACGAGAGTGCGCATGCTGTCCTGCAAGCAAGACCCCGCAGTCCCGTCTCCGTGAAAGTCGTATCCTCGAGTGACACGTGCGCCGGCCATGGCGCCACGTGCCGCGATGAAGCCCCGGATAGTCTTCCCGGACACCACACAGCCGCCGCCCGCGTCCGGCATCGCCGCGTCGCGTCCGCCGCTGCCGGCCTTGACGATCGCCGCGCACCCGCTGCTGCGCCGGGTCGGCGAGCACTGCAGGCTCGTCGACCTCACGGAGGGTCTGTCGGTCGACCTCTCGCGGCTCGGGCCCGACTTTCGCACCTGCGACGGCCGACTCGTCGGCCCGATCGACGAGCCTCATGTCAGCCGCACGCCGCTCCGCCTGGTCCCACACGGCGGCGGCGAGGTCATGCTCGTGCCGCCGGACAGGAAGGGCGCGCCCGTGTTCGTCGATGGCGCCCCGCTGCGTGCCCCGCACGCCTGCGGGCAGGAGGCGCTGCGCCGCGGCGTCGTCATCGAGCTGTCCGGGGCGCGTCGTCGTCCTGCTCCACACCGCCGCGGCCATCGACGAGACGCTGCCGAAGTACGGCCTCGTCGGCGAGAGCGCCGCGATCCACAAGGTCCGCGTCGAGATCCTGCGGGCCGCTGCGCTGGCGAGCGCTGTGCTGATCCGCGGCGAGTCCGGCACCGGTAAGGAACTGGTCGCCCGGGCGATCCATGCCGCCTCTCCGCGGGCGGCCCGGCCGTATGTCGCGCTCAACATGGCGGCGCTCAACCCCATACCGCGGTCGCCGAGCTGTTCGGGCACGCCCGCGGGGCGTTCACGGTGCGGTCCAGGAGCGCGAGGGCTACTTCCGCGAGGCCGACGGCGGCACGCTCTTCCTCGACGAGATCGGCGAGGCGCCGATCGAGGTCCAGGTCATGCTGCTGCGGGCGCTCGAGACCGGCGAGGTCCAGCCGGTCGGCGGTCGACCGGGCCGGCGGGTCGACGTCCGGCTGCTCGCGGCCACCGACGCCAACCTCGAGAGGGCCGTCCTGCAGGGCGACTTCCGCGTGTCGCTGCTCCACCGACTCGGCGCCTACGAGCTCCGCGTGCCGCCGCTGCGCGAGCGTCGCGACGACATCCCTCGCCTGTTGGTCCACTTCCTCGAGCACGAGTTGCACCGCGCGGGCCAGGCGTCTCGCCTCGTCGAGCTCGGCGCCGACACCTCGGTGTGGCTGCCGACGCGGTTGATGGCGGCGCTGCTGCACCACGACTGGCCCGGCAACGTGCGCCAGCTCAGCAACACGGCGCGGCGCATGGTCGGGATGCTGCTCACCGGCCAGCCACTGAGCGAGCTCGCGGCGCAATTGAGTACGGATGACGGGCCCGTGGCGAGTGCGGCGTCAGCAGCTGTCTCGGAGCAATCCCAGGGTCGAGCCAGCCACCCGGCGAACGACCTCTCGGAAGACGCCTTGCTTGCGGCGATGGAGGCGCACGGCTGGCAGATCAGCGCGACCGCCCGCGCCCTCGGCGTGTCGCGCAAGGTGCTCTACGCCCGCATCGCCCAGAGCGAGCACGTCCACAAGGCGCGGGACCTGGCCCCCGAGGCGCTGGCCGCCGCGCTCGCGCGTGAGGGCGGCGACCTCGGCAGGGTCGCGGGCGCGTTGCAGGTGTCGGTGCGGGCGCTGCAGCTGCGTCTCCGCGAGCTCAAGCTGAGGCCGTGACGTCGACCTCAGGTGAAGCGGCTCAGCCGCGATCGCAGGTGACGGCGGGCTTGCTGGATCCGCTGACGCGCGTTGACCGGCGAGATCTTGAACTGCTGGCAGACGTCCGGGTACGGCACCTCGTCGATGATCCGCATGCAGAAGACCGAGTGCAGCCACGCGGGCAGGCTGGCCACGGCATCGTCGAGAGCGCCGCGGAGCTCGTGGCTGTATACCGCCCGGTCGGGGCCCGTGGCGGGCAGGCGAGCGTGGGCTCGTCCTCCTCGTCCCCACCCGGAAACGCGGTGAGCCGATCCTGCGCCTCGCGGATGTCGGCGCACAGGTTCTGCAGCAGCCGCAGCATCCACGGGCGGAAGCTCTCGATCTTGCCCGGGTGGCGGCGGTGGTAGTCGAGCGCGCGCAGCGTGCCGCGGCTGATCGCGTCCTCGGCGTCGTGGCGGTTCCCGCCGAGCCAGCGCGCGCACATCTTGAAGAACAGATCGCGGTGGACGAAGAAACCGCGCCAGAACGCAGCATCACCGTCCGTACCTGACGTCGCGAGAGGATTCACGGAAGCAGGGCAGCCATCAGACATCACAGCTGCCCCTGAGCAATCGCCGTACCAGACGGCGGATCGCAGGCGCAGGGCCTGGCGCTCCGTCAGACTACTCGGCCGCGGCGCGGCCACGAACCGCGTCGTCACGCCGCCGGACTGCTCCGGAGACTGTGCCGTGCCCGCCGGTACTGTTCCCTTCGTGACACCGGGACAGGTGACGAGTAATCTGCCACCATGACGCGATGGCCGAACTCGCGGTGGGTCACGCTGAGACCGTGGAGGTCCCGGATCTGGCGTCTTGCCCCACCCTCGTGCCCGCGGCGCCGAACATCGCCGCCGCGCCGGACGCCCCCGCGGGTGAGCTCCTCGGCGGCGGCGCGACCCGCCTCGGCCACTACGCGCTGCTGCACGAGCTCGGCCGCGGCGGGATGAGCGTGGTGTACGCGGCGTACGACGAGAAGCTCGACCGCAAGGTCGCCATCAAGGTGCTGCACGCCCGCGGCGATCCGTGGGCCCAGCGCCGACTGCTGCGCGAGGCCCAGGCGCTCGCGCAGCTGTCACACTCGAACGTGGTCCAGATCTACGAGATCGGCGACCTCGACGGGCAGGCGTTCCTCGCCATGGAATTCATCGACGGGATCACGCTGCGACGCTGGTGCAGCGAGCAGCCGCGCTCGCGCGCCGAGCTCCTCGCGGTGTTCACCGCGGCGGGTCGCGGGCTGGCCGCTGCGCACGTCAAGGGTCTGATTCACCGCGACTTCAAGCCCGACAACGTGATGATCCACCGCGACGGGCGGGTGCTCGTCACTGACTTCGGCCTGGTCCGCGGCGCCGGGCCGAACGAGTCGCTTCGCATCTCGGCGTCCTCCGGGGTCCTGCAGATGGCCTCACCCAGATCGGCGCGGTGATGGGCACCCCGGGCCACATGCCCCCGAGCAGTTCGCGGGGCGAGAGACCGACGCGCGTAGCGACCAGTTCAGCTTCTGCGTGTCGCTGTGGGAGGCGCTTCACGCCGAGCGCCCGTTCATCGGCCGGGACTCGGCCGCGGTCGAGGCCGCGATCCTCGCCGGCAGGTTCACCGTCTCGGTGCGCCGCGAGGTCCCGACCTGGCTGCGCCTCGTCCTCGTCCGCGGCCTCGCGTGCGAGCCGTGCGACCGCTGGCCGACGATGACCGCGCTGCTGGCCGCCCTCGCCCGCGATCCGGCCCCGAGGCGACGCACCGCGCTGGTGGTCGGGGGCGGCGTCCTGATCGCGCTGGCGGTCGGCGGCGGCGTCCTGCTCGAACGCGGCCGTGTGCACGACGCGGCGGTCGCCGGCTGCGAGGCCACCGGCGCGGCGATCGAGGCCGACTGGGACGACGGCGTCGCCGCCACGCTCGAGCGTCGCTTCCTCGCCACCGGCCGCAGCCACGCCGCGGCCGACTGGTCGCACACCCGCCCGTGGATGGACGGCTACGCCCGCGAGTGGTCGGCGCTCGCGCTTCGCGTGTGCATGGAGGCTCGCGTCGAAGGCAGCCGCGACGCGGCCGTCTACACGTCGATCGCCGCGTGCCTCGACGAGGGCCGGGCCGTGTTCGCCGGCCTGCTCGACGCTTGGAACTTGGTCGACGAGCGGACCCTGCCGATGGCGTCGACGGCCGCCGCCGGGCTGCCGCGGCCTTCGCTGTGCCTCGACGACGTGGTGCTCGCCCGCCAGGCGCGCGTGCCAGCGGAGCTGCGCGCCCGGGTCGCCGACGTGCAGCTGCGCCTCGGCGGGGTCGTCTCGCGGCGCCTCGCGGGCGCGCCGAGGAGGCGCGCTGGCCCAGGCGCTGGCGCTGCTGGTGGATGCGCAGGCGATCGGGTGGCTGCCGACGATCGCACAGGTTCGCCTTGAGATCGGTTTCCGGACAGGCCGAGCGCGGCGACTACGCGCTGGCCCGCGCGACGCTCGAGCAGTCGTACATCGACGCGACAACCGCCGGCGACGAGCTCGGGATGCTGGGCGCGGCCGCCAAGCTGAGCCACCTGTTCGGCCAGGCGCTCGGCCGACCCGAGGAGGGCCACGTCTGGGGCAGGATCGGCGTCGCCCTGATCACCCGCCTCGACATGCACGGGACGGTGCGCGAGGCCTCGCTGCTCAACTCGATCGGGTCCATCCACCTCAAGCAGGCCGCCTACCCGCAGGCCCTCGACCACTACCGCCGCGCGCTCGCCATCTATGAGCCCGCGCTCGGCGAGGACGACCCCCACGATCGCCGACCACGCTCAACAACATCGCCACCGTGCTGCGCAACCAGGGCGATCACGCGGCGGCGCTGGAGCCGTACCAGCGGGCGCTGCTCATCCGCGAGGCCGCGCAGGGGCCCGAGCACCCGGCGCTCGGGTACCACCTGCACGGGCTCGGACTGTCACACCTCGCGCTCGGGGACCTCGCCGCCGCGCGCGTCGAGCTCGAGCGGGCCGTCGCGCTGCGCGAGCGGACCGGCGAACCCGCCAAGCTGGCGGGCAGCCAGTTCGGGCTGGCGAAGGTGCTGTGGGCCGACGGCGAGCGCGCCCGGGCGCTCGAGCTTGCCATGGTCGCCCGCGACAGATTTCGCGGCGCCGGGCCCGGCAGCGCGAACGACCTCGCGCGGGTCGAGGCGTGGCTGCAGCAGCACGCTCCCTGACCGCGACGTCCGGCTCGGCAAGGCGGCTCCGTCCAGTCCGCAGCGCCGCCGTGGATGACGATCTCGACAACGGCCGGGCGCTCCCGAACGTGATCGCCACGGTCTGACTTAACGCAGCGGCGCTCCGGGGGTCCAGTCCACAGAGGCGCCGTGAGACACACTGCCATCGGATCGAAGCGGCGCGGAGGAGGAGCGATGCTCCTCGCGCTGCTCCTCGGGGTCGCCCGGCCAACGGCGGCCAGCCCCGCGACCGACATGGACGCCGCGAGCGTGACCCTCGCCGAGGCCGAGCGCCGGCTCGCCGACGGCGACACGGACGGAGCGATCGCCCGCTTCGAGGCCGCGCTCGCGCAGATCCCCGTGGACCCCGGCTATGCACCCGCGCGCGCCGAGGTGCTGCTCACCATCGTCGACGCCCACGAGGCGGGCTTCGCCCGCGACGGCGACCTCGAGCGCCTGCGCCGCGCCAAGGGCCTGCTCGACCGCTACCTCGGGCCGCTCGAGCTGCTCGACGAGCAGGGCCGGGCCGCCGCCGAGGAGCGGCGGGTCCTCGTGATCAACGCGATCATCACCGTCGAGGAGAAGATGCGGGCCGAGGATGCGGCCCGGGCCGCCACAGCCCGGCGCGAGCGCGCCGCCAGAGCGCGCCGCCAGAGCCGGGCGTTCACCACCTCCGGCGCGGTGCTGACGGGCTTCGGCGTCGCCGGGGTCGCGCTCATGGGCGCAGGGCTCGGGCTCGGGCGGGCCGCCGACGGCGGGATCGCGGCGCTCAAGGCGAACAAGCTGGCGGAGGGCGACGACTGGAGCCTCCCGTGCCTCGACGATGCATGCCGCGAGTCCAGGCGAGGCGAGCTGGACCCGCTGCTCGCTCGGGGTAACGCGGGCAACGCTCTGGTGATCGCCGGTGCGGTGACCGGCGGGACGATGCTGGTGACCGGCGCGGTCCTGCTGGCGCTCGGCCGCAAGAAGCAGCGAGAGGCGAGGCAAGTGGAGCTGGTGCCGACCGCGTCGCGGACCGGCTTCGGCCTGACGCTCCTGGGCCGGTTCTAGCGAGGAATTGTGAACGACATGCTGTGGATGGAACTCGAGATACGCACGCAAGGCGACGCGGTCCGCGTGTCGGCCCGCGGCTGCCGCGGCGAGCGGGCCCGCGAGCAGGAGCTCGGCGGCGGGTTCACAGCGGCGAAGCTGATGTCGTTTCGCGTCAACGTCGGCAACGCGATCGCCCGCGTCCAGTCGCTCGAGGATGAGGCGCTCGCGCAGGCGCAGGGCCTGCACGAGGCGCTGTTCGCCGGCGAGATCCGCGACCTCTACGTCCGCCTCGCCGGGGTCGCGGCCGACCAGAAGCAGCGCCTGCTCGTGCGCCTGATGATCGAGGACGCGAACCTGCAGGCGGTCCCGTGGGAGGCGATGTGCCGCCCGCAGTCGAGCCACGGCTTCCTCGCCGGCGCCGCCGACGTTCTGCTTGCCCGCGGCGTCAACTCGGTCGACCCGTGGCAGCCACGCGAGCTGCGGCGCTCGCTCGTCGTCCTGCCGGTCCTGGCGATCCCCGACCGCGCGGCCCTCGAGGGCCTCGGAGGCGGTGCTCGCGGAGCACGTCGCGTCGGGCGCAGTCACGCTGCTGGCGGCGATCGCCGGCGACGCGGCGCGCAACCCGGTGCTGTTCGAGCGCCTGCGATCGGGGCCGAGCCCGCACGTGCTGCATTTCCTCGGCCATGGCGGCTTCGACGCCCAGCGCAACCCGGTCATCCGCCTCGCCGACGACGCCGACGGCGAGAAGACCTTGCTGCCGATCGAGGTGTTCGCCGAGGAGCTGCGCGCGTGCTTCGACACCCTGCGGATCGTGTACCTGCAGGCATGTTCGGGCGCGCGGCCCGGGGTGTTCGCCAGCGCGGCCGAGCTGCTCGCGCGCTCGGGCGTCGACGCGGTCGTGGCTCACCTGTGGCCTGTCCGCGCCGAGGTCGCCCGCGCCGCGGCCCAGGACTTCTACACCCACCTGATCGGCGCGCGCGTCGGCGGCGGCGACGTCGGCGCGAGCATGCAGGCGTCGCGGCGCACGCTGCTGGCGAGCAGCGCCGACGGCTTCTCGCCGGTGTTGTATCTGCGCGGCCCGGACGCGCGGCTCTTCGACCTCGAGGAGCGCCGCCTGAAGCCGCCGAAGGTCAGCGCCCGCGGCTCGCGGGCGACGGGGGAGCTGCCCGCGGCCCTGCGCACGCTGCTGCAGGGGCCGTTCTCGCTGATCCTCGGAGAGGCCTGGGACGACGAGGCCACGGTCGAGATCCGCGCGCGGCTGCGCGAGGCCCTGCTCGAGGCGCTCAAGATCAACGAGCCGGCCGAGGCCCACACGCCGCTGTTCTCGCTGGCCCAGCGCTACGCGCTGCAGGGCGGGCGGCTGAAGCTCGACCGCCTGTTTCAGAAGATCCTGCTCGCGGTCCACAGCCGCCACGACGCCCCGGCGATCATCGACGCCCTCGCCCCGCACCTGCGGCCCGGCGTGCACACGACGCTGCTGTGGCTGCCCTTGCTCGAGCACGCGATCGCCCGCCACCACCCAGGCAAACCGCTCTACGTGATCCAGCCCGGACCGCCGGGACACGAGGACCGCCGCCTGATCATGGTGCGGACCACGGGCAGCGACGACTGGGAGGAGGTCGAGTCGCTGCCGCGCCTCAAGCTCGAGGAGGCCTTCGTGGTCCTGCGGCTGTACGGCGGCTACTCGCCGGAGTCGCAGCCGATGCTGATGAGCCCCCAGCTGACCGAGGACGACCACATCCAGGGTCTGTTCGAGCTGCGCTACATCGTGCCACCCGAGTGGGAGAACATGATCATGGGCTGGCTGCGCACGCGGCCGGTGCTGTGCGTCGGCGTGTCGGCGCTCGACTGGCGCCACCGCATGCTGCTGCGCTGGCTCTTCGACCAGCGGCCGCCGCCGGTCGGCAGTCTCGCCGTGCTGGCGGACGGCCAGAGCGAGGACGAGATCTGGGAGAAGCGCGGCGCAGGCCTGCCGGGGACCGGGCACTTCGCCGTCGTCCACGAGCCGGCCGAGGCGCTGGTCGCGGCGCTGCGAGGAGACCGGCCATGAGCGACGAGACCGGCGCGAGCATCAACCCGTTCCCGGGCCCGCAGCCGTACCGCACGAGCGACCGGGCCCGCTTCTACGGCCGCGAGGCGGTCGGCCATGAGCTCGCCAGCACGATCCTGGCCCACCGCTGCGTCGCCCTGTTCGGACCGTCGGGCGCGGGCAAGTCGTCGGTCATGCAGGCCGCGGTGATCCCCGAGCTCGACGAGAACTACGACTTTCGCCACGTGGCGATCGACGGCTGGCCCGCCGACGAGGACCCGGTCGCGTGGCTGCTGTACACCCTGCACGCGCAGCTCAAGCTGGCCGCGCCGGACCCCTCGCTCGGCCTCTACGAGTCGGTCGAGTGGACGGTGCGCCAGGCGTTTCGCCGCTCGGATCGGCCGATCCTGATCTACCTCGATCAGATCGAGCAGCTGCTGCTGCCGCACCGCGATACCGCCAGCGTCGAGGCCTTCCTCGACTGGCTCGACCGCTTCGCCGAGCGGCCGCTGCGCGGGCTGCACCTGGTGCTGGCGATGCGCGAGGACTACCTCGGCCGCTTCCGCGATCGCGCCCGCGGCCGCCATCGCCTGCTCGAGAACGGCTTTCGCCTCGGGCCGCTGACGGTCGGCGAGATCGTCGGCGCCGTCTGCCACGCCGCCGCCGACGGAGTCCCGCCGCAGGTCTGGTCCGGCGCGGCGATGCGGACGCTCATGCTGCAGGTGCGGGTGCCCGGGCAGAGCGAGAGCGACGACGCCGAGGTCCAGACCGCCTTCGCCCAGATCGTCTGCCGCGCGCTGTTCGTCGAGCGCGCCGGCCAGGACGCGGCCACCCGCGTCGACCTGCCGGTGCAGGCCGAGCCGATCCTGTTCGGTTACCTCGAGAACACGCTCGCCGCCCTCGGCCCGCTCCGCGGCCCCGCCGAGCGCCTGCTCGAGGACCACCTGATCGCCGCCGACGGCACGCGCACGCTGCTGACCGAGGAGGCCGCGCGCGCCTCGGGCCTCGTCTCGAGCGCCGAGCTCGACACGATCCTCACCAACCTCGAGCGCGCCGCGATTCTTCGCGCCGAGCAGCACCGCGGGACCCGCTACTTCGAGCTCGGCCACGACTGGCTGGCGAAGAAGGTCCATGACCGCAAGCAGGAGCGGCTCGCCCGCGTGGCCGAGCTGACCCGGGAGCGCGAGCGTGCGGCCCAGCAGCGGGCCGCCCAGGAGCAGCTGCTGGCCGCGCAGGCCGAGACCCGGCGCGCCCGGAAGGTCGTCGCGGTCGTCGCAGCCTTCGGCGTCCTGGCGGCGGGGCTCGGGGTGTTCGCGTGGACGCAGCAGCAGGTCGCGCGCAGCGAGGCCGAGCGGGCCCTGCAGGCCGAGGGCGAGGCGCGCCAGGCCGAGGACGCCGCGCGTGCCGAACGCGACCGGGCCAACGACGCGAGCCGCGAGGCGATCGCCGCCAAACAGCGCGCCGAGGAATCGCTGGCCGCCGAGCAGGCCGCCAAGGCCGCCGCCGACGCCGCCGCGCAGGAGGCCCTCGAGCAGAAGACGATCGCCGAGACGCAGCGACGCGCCGCCGTCGCCGCCGAGGAAAAGCCACCGCCGCGCTCGTCGGCCAGCGCCGGGCCACCCGCGACGCCGAGCACCAGCGCAGCAACGCCGAGAAGAACATGCGCCGCGCCGAGGACGAGGCGCGTCGGGCCCGCGACGCCAACCACCTCGCCGTCGCCCTCTCGGTCCTGGCCAGCGACCCGACCGCCGCGCTCGCGCTGCTGCTCGAGGTCGAGGACCCGGTGAACACCCGCGGCTGGACCCCGGCCACGGTCGAGGCGCTGCAGCGTCCGGCCAGCCAGGCGGTCGTCCGTGGCCACGATGGTTACGTCGTCGGGGCCGCGTTCAGCCCGGACGGCTCGCTGGTCGCCACCGCCTCGCACGACCACAGCGCCCGCCTGACGCGCATCGACGGCGCCGCGCCGCCGACGGTGCTCACCGGCCACGCCGACGAGGTCACCGGCGTGGTGTTTAGCCCGGACGGCACCCGCGTCGCCACTTCCTCGACCGACGGCACGGTGCGCGTGTGGTCGACGAGCGGCGCCGGGACGCCGCGCACGCTCGGCAGGGCCCCGGGCCGGTCGTCGCGCTCGCGTTCAGCCCCGACGGCAAGCGGATCGCCAGCGCCGCGCAGGACGGCAGCGCCCGGGTGTTCGCCGTCCGACGGCGCGACCGCCGCGGGTGCTCGCGGGTCACCAGGCGGCCGCGCGGTCGATCGCCTTCAGCCCAGACGGCGCCCGGGTCGTCACCGCCTCGGACGACGGCACCGCCCGCGTCTGGGCGCTCGCACAGGCCGATCCGCCGCCCCTGCTCCTCCGTGGCCACGACGGCACGGTCTACACCGCCGCGTTCAGCGCCGACGGCGAGCGGGTCGTCACCGCCGGCGACGACCGCACGGCCCGCGTGTACCGCGTCACCGGCCCCGCGCAGCCCGGCAGCGAGCTCGTGCTGCGCGGCCACACCGACGCGGTCTACGCCGCCGAGTTCTCGCCGACCGGCGACCGCGTGGTCACGGCCTCGCGCGACCGCACCGCCCGCGTCTGGACCCTCACCCCCGGCACCGAGGCCAAGTTCAAGGTCCTGCGCGGCCACACCGACAAGATCTACGTCGCCCGCTTGGAGCCCCGGCGGCAAGCTCGTGGCGACCGTCTCACGCGATGGCACTGCCCGGCTGTGGCCCGCGGGCGGCGCAGGGACCCCGCGGGTCCTCCGCGGCCACACCGCGCCGGTCGTCGACGTCCAGTTCTCACGCGACGGCCGGCGCATCGTCACCGCCGCCGAGGATGGCACGGCCCGCGTGTGGGACACGGAGGACGCGCACGGAGAGCTCGTCCTCCGCGGTCACACCGGCGCGGTCCGCAGCGCCCGCTTCGCCGCCGACGGCCGTCGCATCATCACCGCCTCGAGCGACCGCAGCGCGCGCGTCTGGGACCTCGGCAGGCGGCCAGGCGCGCCCCGTCGTCGCCCTCAGGACCACGGCGACGAGGTCCTACTCGCCGCGCCCACCGGCGACGGCCAGCGCATCATCACCGGCGCCCGCGACGGCAAGCCCGGACCTGGCGCCTCGAGCCCGCGCTCGAAAGACCCTCGATCTGCGCCTCACCGGCCGGCCGGAGTTCGTCGCCGTCGCCGCCGCCGCGCGCTGACCACCGCCACCGACGACCGCCGTCCTGCTCGCCCTCGACGGCGGCGCCCGCGTCCGCTGCGCGGCCACACCGGAAAGGTCCTCCACGGCGCGCTCAGCCCGGACGGCGCCCGCGTCGTCACCGTCGCGGACGATCGCACCGCTCGGACCTGGAAGGCCGACGGCAAGGCCGTGGCGGTGCTTCGCGGCCACGAGGGCTCGCTGTACTTCGCGGCCTTCAGCGCCGACGGCAGCCAGATCGTGACCGCCTCCTGGGACCGCACCGCCAGGGTCTGGAGCGCCGACGGCCGGGCGCTCGCGGTGCTCGCCGGCCACGCCAAGATCGTGCGCTCGGCCGAGTTCAGCGCCGACGGCCAGCGCGTCATCACCGGCTCCGACGACGGCACCGCCAAGATCTGGCGCAGCGACGGCACCGGCGACGTCGTGACGCTCTACGGCCACGAGGGCCCGGTCCTCCACGCCTCGTTCGCCCCGGACGGCCGCCGCGTCGTCACCGCCTCGAACGACCGCACAGTGCGCGTGTGGGCGGCCGACTTCGACAACCCCGCCCTGCTGCGCACGAACATCACGGAGACCACGACCGTGTGCCTGGTCCCGGAGCAGCGCGCCGCCCTGCTCGTGGACGCCGAGTCGCGGCACCGCGAGTGCGAGACGCAGTTCGGCCGGTGAACGACTACCTGACCGCATCGGCGCGGTCCCCTGATTAACGCGGACGGACTTCGCCGGGGTCGTGCGCCGGTCATGAGCCCGTGACGCACCACGCCCCCGACTTGAACCTCCTCATGGTCCACGCCGACGATCACGCCCCCGTGCTCGCCGACGGCCTGCCCGACGCCGCCGCGCCCCACCGCCGCGACGACGACACCCCCGCCGCCGAGGCGGGCCACTTCTGGGACGAGGGCGGCGACCCGAACGACCTCGCAGCCCAGCGCTGGGGCGTCATCGCCCCGCAGGGCCCCGAGGGCGACCGCCTGCTCGCCCTGGTCCGTCCGCTCATCGACCACCGCCAGGCCCAGCAGGGCGACGCCGTCAAGATCTACCGCGTCCCCGCGGGCATGTCGCTGGACGCCGCGCTGCGCTGGAAGAAGCGGGAGTTCGACGCCGGCGCCGACCTCAACATCGAGGTCCCGCGCTACCAGCTGATCCTCGGCGACCTCGATCAGGTCTCGCTCGAGGTCCAGCAGATCCAGGCCAGCGACGGCTACGTCGGCCGCCTCGCGCTCGCCAGCGACGACGACTACGCGGCCTACGTCGACAAGCTGCTGCGCTGGGAGCGGATGTCCGAAGGGACAGGCAAGCCCGACTCGCTGTTCTTCACCGTCCACGACGGGACCGCCGCGACCGCCGTCGGTCACCGCGCGCTCGTCGGCCCGGGCGTCGAGGTCGTGCGCCGGCGCCAGGCCAGCGGCCAGTACCCGGCGCGCGAGATCGTCGAGTTCGGCGACCGCATGACGCCCTCGCCCGACGAGCTGCTCGCGCGGGTCGGCGGCGGCGACCCGAGCGTGTTGTTCACCCTGAGTCACGGCGAGGGCGCCCCGCGTGGCGGCTGGAAGTCGCACGACGAGCAGCGCCGCCGCCAGGGCGCGATGAGCTTCGGCCACGAGGGCAAGCTGACCGGCGACGACCTCCGCACCCGCCCGTTCCTGCCCGGCGGCGTGTGGTTCATGCTCGCGTGCTACGGCGCCGGCACTCCGAACACCAGCGCCTACAAACACTGGCTCGCCCAGCTCGCCGCCGCCGGACAGTTCCGCGGTCGGCCCGAGGCCGTCCTCGCCGGGCTGCCGGGGCCGCACGACCGGCCATTCGTCGCCGCGCTGCCGCAGGCGGTGCTCGCCAACCCGGACGGCCCGCTCGCCTTCATGGGCCACATCGACCTCGCCTGGACCTACGGCTTCCAGGAGCTCGACGACGGCGCCACCAACCGCCCCGCCCGCTACATGGCGATCACCCGCTCGCTGCTCAAGCGCGACCGCGCCGGCGTGTCGATGCGCGAGCTGCTTCGCTTCTGCGATCAGACCAACCTCGAGCTGACCAGCCTCCACGACCAGGAGGCGCGGCCCGATCTGCGCGCCAGCCCAGCCAGCGCTCGACCGCCCGCATGGGCCACCTGTGGATGCTGCGTCAGGACCTCGCCGCCTACGTGCTGCTCGGCGACCCCGCCGTCCGTCTGCCGCACGGCCCCGGCGACGCGGCCCACACCGCCGCGCCGCGCAGTCGGTCGTCGCGCGTCGGGGCGCACGCAGCGAGCGCGCCCCCGCACACGCGACGACCTCGACCGCGACCTGCGACCACCGCGACCACCGCGACCTCGACCCCGGCACCGCGACCACCGCGACCTGCGACCTTGCGACCGCGACCCCGCGACCACCGCGCGCCCGCGCGACCACCGACCTGCGCGGACTCGTTCGCCGCATCGCCGGCCGACCGCAGCCGCGCTCGAGCCGAGGCGGTCCTTCAGGCGCTCGTCGCTGGCCTGTCGATCGAGGCCGCCGCCGCCCGCGTCGGTATCTCCCGCGCCGAGCTCGAGCGCCTCGCCGCCCATTACCGCAAGACCGGCCGCGCGGCCTCGGACCGCGGCAGAGGCACCCATGGGCACCCACGACCTCTACGACAGCACCCTGCGCGGCGCGCTCGGCTGCCGCGCGGTCTGGCCGCCGGTGCTCACCGCGGTCCAGCTCGGCGACTACGGCATCGTCGACGGCGGCGTGTTCCGCCGACTCGGCAACGTCGCCGACTTCGGGCTCGCGTTTCGCTACCGAGCGTGGTCTGCCGTCGCGGCTCGATCTCTCCTCCGCGGACGTCCGGCTCACGCGCTTCGCCAGCGGCGTCAGGTCCCCGCCGTCCCCGGGCCTCGGCGACGTCTCGGCCCGCGTGCGATCGAGTTCGGTCGCGGCGACGGCTTCGTCCTCAAGTGCGCCCGGGTCGAGCTCGACGGATCGCCGACCTCGGCGGACTCCCTGGCGCGCCGGCTGCTCGCCGCCCGCGCCCCCGACGGCCAGCGCTGGCGGCCGTTCGCGTGGCGCATCGTGTGGCAGCGCTTCAGTGGGCACGGCGTCTTCTTCTTCGCTGCGCGCAGCGCCGGCTCGCACGTCGAGCTCGACGGCAGCGCCGAGCTCCTGCACGGGATCGACGCGGCCGCCGGCTCGGCCGGGCTGTCCAGGCACCGCGCCGCCGGGCTCGGCCTCGGGATCGTCGGCGACTCGGGCCCGATCGGCCTCGGCCTCGCGCGGGTCAAGCTGATCGGCGGCGTGAAGTTCTTCTCGGACGACCCGGACGGCACCAAAGACGAGGAGTTCGTCGAGCGACTGCCCGCCGGCGCGGACGACGTCCCGGACGCGGACGAACCGTGAATGCACACAGTTGAAATCTCGGAGGTGATCAATGTCAGTCGATGGACGTGAGATCTCGAGCCTCGATTTTGCCAGCTTGATCGGCGCGCCGTTGAACGCGATCGTCGAGGCCCAGGCGAAGTCGGCGATCGCCACCGCGAATTTCATCCGCGAGGTCGCCTTCGACAAGGAGGGCCGCGCCGTGATCAGCGAGTTTCGCTACAACCGCGTCGGCGAGGACGGGCGGGCGCAGGAGGTCAGCCTCTGCGTCCCCTTCATCACCATGCTGCCGATCCCCTACGTGGCGATCGAGCACGCGGAGATCGAGTTCAACGCCAAGATCACGTCGACGCGCGAGAGCTCCTCGTCGTCGAGCTTCGGCGGCGAGCTGGGGGCCGGGATCGATGGCGCGTGGTTCAAGGGCGCCAGCGTCTCGACCAAGATGTCGTACCAGAAGCAGTCCAGCAGCCAGGAGAAGGAGCAGCGCTCGTTCGATATGCGTGTCCTGGTCCGCCTGCGCAGCGCCGAGATGCCGCCCGGCACCGAGCGCCTGCTCAGCGCGCTCGAGAGCTCCGTCGAGGAGCGCCGCGGCGGCGTCCGGGCGCTCACCGGCACGATCTCCCGCATCGGCGACGACCGATCGTCGTTCAACGTGTCCAACCTGTCCGGCGTCACCGCCCAGTGGAAGATGACGATCGCCGGCGCGACCTACACGGTCACGCGGGTCGAGCGCGACACGGGCCGCGTCACGATCGACGCCCCGCTCGACCTCACGATCGCCGACGGCGACGCCTTCGAGGCCCGACCGTGACCCGCGAGGAGGACCGCGAGGACGGCGACGACCTCGGCCGTGCCCGCCTCAGCGACGTCCTCGGCGCCCTGGTCGCTGGCGTCGCGCACGCCCGCGGCATCGCCGACTCCGAGGTGATGAGCATCGCCCGCCGCTACCGCCGCCACGAGTACCTGCGCGGCCTCAGCGTCCCGCGGCTGCGCATCAGCAAGGTCGTCGTCGAATTGCCGGTCCTCCTCGACGGCGTGGTCCCCAGCCAGAAGGCCCGGCCCGCGGGGCCCGAGACGATCGCCCTCGCCGTGCGCTCGCCCTCGCTCGCGGCCGTCGACGACCTCGCCCGTTACGCCGAGGCCCACCGCCACAAGATGAAGCCCGCGGTGCTCGAGCAGTCGACCGCCCTGATCGAGGAGTTGCGCCGCAAGGACGGCCAGGACCGCCTCGATGAGGCGATCCGCCAGCTCCTGCGCAGCCTCGAGCGCGAGCTCGAGAAGTCCGCCCCCGGCCGCGTGGCGCTGTCCGACGTGGTCGTCCGCGACGAGCTCGGCAACGCGGTCGAGCGGCTGATGCGCGACCACCTCGCCCAACTGCTCGCCGAGCGGGCCAGACGCACGCGCGGCCGACGAGCGCCGGCCCGATGGCCTTCGCCGAGGACCTCGACGCGCCGTCGAAGTGGACCTCCGCGCAGCAGGCCGAGGCGATCACCGAGGCGATGCTGACCGACGCGATCACCGAGCTCGTCGAGTCGGTGCGCGCCGCCGCCGAGGAGGCGGCGATCCTGCAGGGGGCCCAGCCCGCCGACTTCTTCGTGCGCGTCGACTCCGAGGCGATCAAGACCGCCGGCAGCCCCGGCGCCGTCACCCGCATCTGCCTGACATTGACCGAGGAGGGCCTCGAGTGGAGCGAGGACAGCGGCGCGGACGGCAAGCCGCGCTGGCGCCTCACGCCCGAGTGAGATCATGCTGCTCGCCACCCGCATCGAGGGCATCGGCGAGCGCCTGCGTGGCCTCGGCAGCGTGGTCGACCGCTACGAGCGCGGCGACCCAGAATTCCCCGAGGCCGCGATCGCCTGGCTCCGCGGCTGCGAGCAGCTCCTGCTCGGGCTGCGCGTCCACGAGGGCGCCGAGATCGCGGCCCTGCGCGGGGCGATCGCCCGGGCCGGTGATCGCCCCGCGGCCGACGACGGAGAGCACACGTCGCGCCGCACCGCGGTCCGTCGCGCCCGCGCCGTCGCGGCCGCCGATGCGCTCGAGCGGGCCAACGCGGTCCTTCAGCAGACCGCCGCGGACGCCGAGGCCGGCTCCGTCACTTCGAAACCAAGCTCACCGAGGCGATGACCGCCGCGGTGCTGGTCGGCCTCGTCGAGCCGCCGACGGACGAGCCGCGCGAGCGCTGGCTCGGACGGCTGTGGCACCGCCTCGCAACCCACCAGGCGACCCGCCCGACCGCGGTCTACCTCGCCGCCGCGCTCCACGCCCCGGACCGAATGTACCTGCTCGACCGTGTGCTCGCCCGCCTTGCCGAGCCCGAACTCGGCGTGCTCGCGCCGGGCGGCTGACCGCGGCGCGGCCCGTCGCGCGCGCACCGGTCACCGCGGTCGCAGGCGCGCTAGCTTTTGGGCCGACCCAGGCGTGGGCGTGGGCGAGGCGTTCAGGTCGGCGGCGCCAGGCTGCGAACCAGCCGGGCTTGGACCGGCCGGGGGGTGCCGCCCGAGCTAGACCAGCCGGTGGCGGGGCGCCGCCCGGCCTTGGACCAGCCGGTGGCGGGGTGCCGCCCGAGCTTGGACCAAGATTCGGGCTAGGCCGACCAGGCGTGGGCGAGGGCGAGGTGTTCGGGTCGGCGGCGCCAGGCTGCGAACCAGCCGGGCTTGGACCGGCCGGTGGCGGGGTGCCGCCCGAGCTTGGACCAGCCGGCGGCGCGGTGCCGCCCGGGCGCGACTGAGAACCTGTTTTGTCTGTTGCCATGATTGTACTCCTCCATCGGTCTACGAGTGTTCGTTGGGCGCGTCCTCGCGTCATGGCGATTCATGCGCCGCGGCGACAGGACCGACTCAACCGTAGGTTGTGAATGGACTCATTTGGTCTCGATGAAGAAAGTCGCATGACCGACACCGAGCAACGTGGCGATCCTCGAGGGGGCCCAGCCCGCCGACTTCTTCGTGCGCGTCGACTCCGAGGCGATCAAGACCGCCGGCAGCCCCGGCGCCGTCACCGGCGGATAGTCGCGCGCGTGCAGCGTGCCTGCCCGGGGCGGTCGGACTCGTGATCAACGCGCAGTGCGGCGCCTCAGGGGCGGATCCGGTAGCGGTCAACCCGGCGCACACAGTTGGGTGCGCCGCAGTAGCAGTCGAATGACCAGCGTTCGTCCCAAAAATAGCACTCGGGCGCGCGCCGCCACTCCGCGATCGTGAGGGCGTCGTAACTGAACGTGAGCTGCTCGCCCGTTGCGACGGGGCGCAGCGTTCGGAGCGTGAAGGTGGTGTCCAGGGCACAGTTGGGTGCACAGGAATGGTTGATGAAGCGCGCGCTGGAACGCGGGATCATCCACCCATCGTCTCTCACCTGAATCACGTAGCACACCTCCGCAAGCGGAACCTCGCTCCATGGGACGACCGGGCCCTCGAAACGACCGACTACCGTACCCGCCGCCAGATCTGCCGTTGCTAAGACCCCGCGGCTGTGATCGGGCAGCAAGGCGACGCGGCTAGGGAATAAGGACGGGAGGTCATGATCTCGCCTCGTGCGGACCGCATTCGTGGTGGACCGGCGGTCGAATGGCTACGGCGACGGCGCGAAGAGCAGCTCCCCGAGCGCGGCGGACGCTCGGGTCCAGCACGCACATCCTGGCGTGGATCCCCGGATACAGGCTGTAGGGCAGCTCCGAGCCCGGGACGAGCAGATCTCGGTCTGCCTCGACGGGTGAGGACAAAGGGAGAGGCGGACCCTTTCGCATCAGCGCGACACCCAGAGTCGAGGTGAAGCCCCGCAACGGCTGCGTCAGCAGGGAGAATGGCCCGAAGGCACCCGTAGAGCTCGACGATCAAGTTTCCACCCAAACCACCGATCACGCCATCCACCATATACGCGGAGCCTCCAGAGAACTGTGCCACGATTGTGCCACATCGTCGAGGAAGAGTCGTCGGCCATCATGTGGTCCTCGCGGGGCGGCATCGCCCCGATACGGCGCGGAGCGGCGCGTCGGCGTCGTCGTGCGGTTAAGCTCGCAGTCAAAAAAGTTCCAGGCGGGAATTCAGGCGGTAGGCCGAGTACCAGCGGGGCGATGGTCGACGGACGCGGGCCGTTTGGTGAAGCTGGAGCGCGACTCGGAGCGCCGCAGTACGGCAGATAACGACACACAAGCGCGGAGCGGTGCACTGCCAGTACATCGAACTCACGGGTTCGCGTAGAGGATCGCGTCCTGGGGCGGCATCTCGCCCGGCGCGTCGCCGATGTCGGCGGTGAATCCCGTGCCGTGCTGGCCGAGGCCCCCGGTCCCCCAGCAGCGCACGGCGCCGCCGTCGACCAGCACGCAGGTGCGAAAGTTGCCGAGGACGAGCTCCCGGACCTCGGCGCCCGTGGCGATGAGGGGCGCGGTCTCTCCGGGCGCGTCGCCAACATAGCCCTCGTTGCCGTTGCCCAGCGCCCCGTCGATCCCGTTGCCCCAACAGCGCACCGTGCCGCCTGCGATCAGGACACACGCGTGAAGGCCACCGAGGACGACCTTGAGCACGGTCTCCTGCGGCTGGAGCACCTTCAGGTCACCTGCGGAGGCCGGGGTCTCATTGTCGCCGATATCCTTGGTGTTCTGGTAACCGAGTTGCCCATATTCGTTATTGCCCCAACAGCGCACTTTGCCGCTCGCCAGGAGGGCGCAGGTGGAGTACCTGCCCGCGGCGACCTGGACCGCAGTCCCGCCGATGTCCACGGGCGGGACGCTGCTCGGGACCTCGTCGTCCCCGAGGTCCGCGGTGCTGACGATGCCGAGCCGCCCGTATTGGTTGTATCCCCAGCACCGCACAGACCCGCCCAGGAGGAGTGCACAGGCGTGCCACCCGCCGACCGAGATCTGGAGCGCCTTGGCGCCAAGGGACACGTCGCCGGCGCTGGCGACGGTCTCATTATCGCCGAGATATGCGTAGCCCGGGTGTCCGGTCTGGCCGTGATGGTTCTGGCCCCAACAGCGCACCCCGCCGGTGGCCATCAGGGCGCAGGAGAAGTCGTGACCGCTCTGCACGTCCACCGCGATCCCGCCGAGGGTGGCCGGGGGTGTCGGTAGTTCGCCGGGAATGTCGCCGAGGTTGTTCTGGCTCGTCGTCCCGAGCCCGAGCTGATAATAGAATGAGTTGCCCCAGCAGCGCACATTGCCGTTGTCGAAGAGGGCACAGGTGTGATTCACACCGGGGCTCACCCGGGTGACCATCTCGCCAGGCGCGCCCGCCAGGATATCGACGAGCGGGAGATCGATCGGCTCATCGCCCAGGTTGGCCTCGTTGCCGTAGCCGAGCTTGCCATAGTAGCCGTCGCCCCAGCAGCGGGCCGCCCCGCGCGGACGACACAGCTGTGGTCGGCGTTCGGGGCACCCGCGCCCAGCGCGACCGCCCCCAACCTACAATTGTTGGCGCAGCCGTCGTTGTTGTTTGCGTTCTGATCGTCGCAGCCCTCCTTGGTCGCGTCGACGAAGCCGTCGCCGCAGACGTTCGGCACACAGGTGCTCAGGCAGGGATCCGCGTCGCTGAGATTGCCATCATCACAGACCTCCTGTCCGGCCCACAGGTGCCCGTCGCCGCAGGTCGCGGCCTTGCAATTCGAGATGCACCCGTCGGTCTCCACGAAGTTGCCGTCGTCGCACGCCTCCACGCCGGCGCGGACCTTGCCGTCGCCGCAGACCGCCAGGGTGCAGTCCGAGAGGCAGGCGTCGGTGTCGATGTCGTCACCGTCGTCGCACTCCTCGTGCTTTTGCCAGGTCACGCCGTCGCCGCATGTGGCATCTTTGCAAGAGACGCAATCGTCGGTGTTCTCGCCGTTCTTGTCGTCGCACTCCTCGACGCCGACCTCGATCGCCCCGTCGCCGCACTTCGCGGGCTTGCAGGTGGGCAGGCAGGCGTCGCTGTCGTCCGCGTTGCCGTCATCGCAGGTCTCGACGCCGGTCTGGACCGCCCCGTCCCCGCACTTGGCCGGCTTGCACTGCACGCAGGCGTCAGTGTTGTCCGCGTTGCCGTCGTCACAATCTTCGACCTGGGCCCACAGCTGGCCGTCGCCGCAATTGGCCTTTACGCAGGTCGCCAGGCAGTCGTCGGTGTCGTCGTCGTTGCCGTCGTCGCAGGCCTCGAGCTCCTGCTTGAGCCCGTCGCCGCAGCTCGGGAGCCCGCAGATGTTGGTACACGCGTCGGCGTCGACCTTATTGCCGTCGTCGCAGGCCTCCTTGTTGGCGTCCACGAAGCCGTCGCCGCAACTCGGGAGCTCGCAGGCGCCCACGCAGGCGTCGTGGTTGTCGGCGTTGCCGTCGTCGCAGGCCTCACCCTCGTGAACGATGCCGTCGCCGCATGTTGCGTTCAGGCAAGTTTGAAGGCACGCATCGGTGTCGTCAGCGTCGCCGTCGTCGCACTCCTCGGGCGCCTGAACGTTGCCGTCGCCGCAGCTCGGGAACCGGCAGGCGCTGGTGCATTCATCGTCCTCGATGTCGTTGGCGTCGTCGCAGGCCTCGCCTGGGCCGACGTGACCGTCGCCGCACTCCTGAGCCTTGCAATCGATGCACGTGTCGCCGTCCTCCTTGTTGGCGTCGTCGCACTCCTCGGAGCCCCACACGACGCCGTCGCCGCACGCCGCGTCGAGGCAGGTATTGAGGCAGGTGTCATCGTCGATGGCGTTGCCGTCGTCGCACTCCTCGGGCGCCTGGACCTCGCCGTCCCCGCAGCTCGGGTACGCACAAGCGTTGGTGCAGGCGTCGTCGTCGGACTTGTTGCCGTCGTCGCAGGCCTCGCCCGGACCGACGAAGCCGTCGCCGCACAGGGCCTGCTCGCAGTTAGGGGAGGTAGCGGCACTCGATCGCGGAGCACTCCCCAGACTGCATCCCGCGGTCGCTCTTGATGTTGTCGGGGCCAAGGTCGCACTCCTCGATCTCGTCGACGATCCCGTCGCCACAGCGCGCGTTGTATCCACAGACGTTATGCACACACCGGAGCGTTTGCCCGAGGACGTCGGCCCGCGGGTTGCAGTCGTCGTCGCTCCGGCACGGCTGGTCGACCAGGCCGTCGCCGGTGAAGCAGGTCGTCGCGGTCAGCGCGAGCAGCAGCAGCGCGAACCGTGGGCCTCGATTGCGGACGTTCATGGGTGCACTGCTCCTTGCTTCCGTCCGCGGTCTCGGTGCGCTCACGGGTTCGCGTAGAGGATCGCGTCCTCGGGCGGCATCTCGCCGGGGCCGTCGCCGATGGATGCGGTGTGATTGACGCCGAGCTGGCCGGACAGGTTCCTCCCCCAACAACGCACCGCGCCGCCGTCCAGCAGCGCGCAGGTGGAGAACTGGGTGAGCACGAGGTCGAGGACCGGACCGCCGACGTTCACGAGCGCCGGGGTGACGTTCGATCCCGATCGAACTCGTGCTGCCGTACCCGAGCTGCCCAGAGTTCCCATTGCCCCAGCAGCGCACATGATTGCCCGCGAGCAATGCGCAGGTATGGATGTGGCGAGACCACCTTGATGACCGTGTCGCCGGGTTGCAGCATCTTCACGTCACCCGCGGAGGCCGGGGTCTCATTGTCGCCGATGTCGTTGGTGTTCTTGTAGCCCAGCTGCCCATAGGTCCCAGAGCCCCAGCAGCGCAGCTTCCCGGTGTCGAGCAACGCGCACGTGGAATCGCCCCCCGCGTCCACCTGCACCGCGGCGCCGCCGATGTCCACGGGCGGCATGGACGCCGGCGTCTCGTCGTCGCCGACCATGTCAACCCCTGGATAGCCGATCTGCCCCTCATCATTCCTCCCCAGCACCGGACCGCACCGCCGACCAGCAGCGCGCAGGTGTGATAGGTACCGGCGGCGATCTGGCTCACGGGCCCGCCGACAGCGATGTCTCCCATGCTGGCCGGGGTCTTCCCCCCGGGTTGACCCGGCTGGCCGAGGATACCAAAAGGGTTCTGCCCCCAACAACGGACCGCGCCGTTGACGAGACGCGCACAGACGTGTACGTAGCCGGCGTCGATGTCCGCGACGGCCCCACCGACGAGGGCGGTGGGCGTCGGCAGCTCGCCGGGATCGTCGCCGTAGTTCTTGTTCAGGCCGCCGAACCCCAGAAAGCCGGTGGTGTTCGAACCCCAGCAGCGGACCGCCTGGGTGTCGAGCAGCGTGCAGGTGAAGCTCTGCGCGCCGACCACCTTGGTGATCAGGCCGGGGCCGGAGTCGATGTCGGACGCCGGTAGCTCATTGGCCTCGTCGCCGAGGCTCGCGGCATTTCCGTAGCCCAGCTGGCCCGCCACATTCTCGCCCCAGCAGCGAACAGCGCCGCTCCGGACTGCGCACATATGCAGGGCGTCCCCGCCCGATCCGATCGACACGGCCCCCAGCTTACAATTGTTGGCGCAGCCGTCGTTGTTGTCGGCGTTCTGATCGTCGCAGCCCTCCGAGGTCGCGTCGATGAAGCCGTCGCCGCAGACGTTGAGCACACAGGTGCTCAGGCAGGGATCCGCGTCGCTGACATTGCCATCATCACAGTCCTCCTGTCCGGCCCAGAGGTGCCCGTCGCCGCAGGTCGCGGCCTGGCAATTCGAGATGCACCCGTCGGTCTCCACGTCGTTGCCGTCGTCGCACTCCTCCACGCCGGCGCGGACAAAGCCATCGCCGCAAGAGGCCTCCTCGCAGCTGTTCAGGCACCCGTCGGTCTGCTGCAGGTTGCCGTCATCGCACGCCTCGTGGCCCTGCCAGGTCACGCCGTCGCCGCAGGTAGCGTCCTGGCAAGCCACGCAATCGTCGGTATTCTCGCCGTTCTTGTCGTCGCACTCCTCGACCCCGACCTCGATCGCCCCGTCGCCGCATTTCGCGGGCTTGCAGGTGGGCAGGCAGGCGTCGCTGTCGTCCGCGTTGCCGTCATCGCAGGTCTCGACGCCGGTCTGGACCGCCCCGTCCCCGCACTTGGCCGGCTTGCACTGGACGCAGGCGTCGGCGTTGTCCTGGTTGCCGTCGTCGCAATCCTCGAGCTGCGCCCACACCTGGCCATCACCGCATTCCGCCTTCACACAGGTGTTCAGGCAGTCGTCGGTGTTGTCGACATTCAGGTCGTCGCACTCCTCCTGCTCCTGCTTGATCCCGTCGCCGCAGCTCTGGAGCGCGCAGACGTTCGTGCACGCGTCCGCATCGACCTTGTTGCCGTCGTCGCACGCCTCACCCGCGTGGACGAAGCCGTCGCCGCACGTCCACGCCGCGCACTTGTTCGTGCAATCGTCGAGGTCGTCGGTGTTGCCGTCGTCGCAGGCCTCGCCCTCGTGGAGGATCCCGTCGCCGCACTTCGCCTTCAGGCAGGTCTGCAGGCACCCGTCGGCGTCGTCCAGGTTGCCGTCGTCGCATTCCTCGAGGCCCTGCTTGACCCCGTCTCCGCAGCCCGGGAACCGGCACGCGCTGGTGCATTCGTCGTCCTCGATGTCGTTCGCGTCGTCGCAGGCCTCGGCCGGACCGATGTAGCCGTCGCCGCACGCCTTCTTGATGCAACCCGCGACGCAGTTATCGGTGTTGTCCGCGTTGGCGTCGTCGCACGCCTCGCCGATGTTCACCACACCATCTCCGCAGCGGGCGCTCGTGCAGGTGTTGAGGCACAGGTCGGTGTCGTCCTGGTTGCCGTCGTCGCACTCCTCCGGCGCCTGGACCTCGCCGTCCCCGCAGCTGGGGAGCGCGCAATCGTTGGTGCAGGCGTCGTCGTCGGACTTGTTGGCGTCATCGCAGGCCTCGCCCGGGCCGACGAAGCCGTCGCCGCACAGGGCCTGCTCGCAGTTGCTCGGGCAGTCGTCGGTCTCGATGGCATTGGCGTCGTCGCACTCCTCGGGCGCCTGGACCTCGCCATCGCCGCAGTAGGGCAGATAACGACACGCGAGCGCGGAGCACTCGCCGGGCTGCGCCCCGCGGTCGCTCTCGAGGTTGTCAGGGCCGAGGTCGCACTCCTCAAGTTCGTCGACGATGCCGTCGCCGCAGCGCGCGCTGTAGCCACAGACGTTGTGCACACATTGCAGCGTTTTTCCCAGAAGGTCGGTCGCGGGGTTGCAGTCGGCGTCGCTCCGGCACGGCTGGTCGACCAGCCCGTCGCCCGTGAAGCAGGTCGTCGCGCTCATCGCGAGCAGCAAGACCGTGAGCCGGGCTCGTCCGATCGCGCCGAGAATGAGGCCGTATCGAGTGTTCCTGGTCATGCTTACGTGTCCGGTAGCGACAGCGAAGTGCCTCTGCCGGCGGACCGCGGGCCGAGGGCCGGATACGCGGGGCGCACCCGTATCTGAGACAGGACCGGGCTCGCCCCGGATCGTTAACAAGAATTGTTCGCCGCGGTTCCGCGCGTCACGGCGGCGGCACCGCCCTCATTCAGGACCCAGCGCTTTCGCCAGGGCCGCAACGCGTGCTGTTCCCGTACTTCACCCGCCGGGGCCTTGAGCTCGAGGGCGACGGCGGCCTGCGGTGGGCATGCGTTCGTGGCACCGACGACACGCCGTGCGCCGCTTGGCCACGCCGCGACGCCGTAGTGCGCCGACATCTCAGCGTAGGTGGGGTGCCGCGCTCGTGACTGTCGAGCGGAATGTCCTACTTTCGCGGCGTGTCCTCGGCGGCGCGGACGATCTTCTTGCTCGCTCGGTTGACCGCGTCGCGCAGGACCGTGTCGGCGATATGGGCGTAGCGCTGGGTCGTTGTGTAGTTGCGGTGGCCGAGCATCTTGCCGACGATCTCGAGCGGGACGCCGTCCATGATCGCGTCGCTGGCGACGGAGTGGCGGAGGTCGTGCAGGCGCATGTCGCCGAGGTCGGCGAGCCTGCGGACGACCAGCCAGGTGCCGCCCAGGCTGTGCAGCTTGCGATGATTGCGGGAGCAGACGACGAGGCCCTGGCGCGGGTTGCTCTTGGCCGCGGCGATCGTGCGCAGCAGGTCCATGACCTCGTCCGAGACGACCACGTCGCGCTTGCCGGTCTTGGAGTCGGGGAGGCGCAGCATGCTGCGCTGCCAGTCGACCTGCGGCCAGGTGAGGTTGCGGATCTCGTCCTTGCGCATGCCGGTGAGGGCGAGCAGGCGGATCGCCCAGACGGCCTCCTGACCGAGGTAGCCGGTGCGTCCGCGGCGGACGGTGGCGGCGTGGCGGAGCACTTGATCGAGGCGCTCGCGCTCGTCGGCGGAGAGGTAGCGCTCGACCGAATTTTCGCGGAAGCGGCTGACGTTCTTCACCGGGTTTCGCCGCGTGGTCAGGCCCCAGTGATCGGCCTTCGAGTACATGCAGCAGAGCACGCAGCGGACGTGGTTGGCGGCGCAGGGGGTGTCGCGCAGGCTGTTGTGCAGGCGCTGGATCTCGGTGGTCGTGATCTCGTCGAGCGGGCGGTCGCCGAGCGCTGGCAAGATGATGCGACGCAGGGTCGACTGATAGCGGCCAGCCGGGACCGGCTTGAGGTAGGGCTTGATGTGGTCCTCGATGAAGCGCTCGGCGAACTCGCGGAGGGTGAGGGAGGCCAGCGCTTGGGGCTGCGAGGCGACGGGCGGCAGGCCCGTGGCGGGCGCGCGGACGGGCTCGACGGAGAGCGGGGCAGGGCGGTCGGCGGCGGGTGGCAGGGCGCGCTGGCGAGGCGCTGGGGCGCGCTCGGGTGCGGGCGAGGGGGCGCGTTGCCGAGGCGAGGGGGCGCGTTCGGGGGCTCGGCTGGGCGCGCTGACGGGCGGCGGCGGGGCCAGTGGCGGGTCGAGCTCGGCCGCCTTGCCGCGGTAGGCGAGGATCGTGAGCGCTTCTCTGCGCGCCTCATCGACGCCGAAGCCCGGGGCCAGGAGTCCGAGGCGGTCGCGGCGGTCCTTGCCGTCAGGGCCCCGGTAGCGGACGAAGAACACCTTCTTGCCCGTGGGCAGCACCCGGACGAGGAAGCCGGGCAAGGCGTCGCAGCCGATCTCGTACCTCTGGGAACGCGGTTTGGCCTCGCGGATACGTGCAGCAGTGAGCATCGAGCCTCCCTCCAGACCCTCCGAAATTGAACCAAAAACGAACCAGCTCAAGGGCGAAAATCGGGCTGTCCGAAAAGACACATTATCGCGTATAGGAGCGCGCAGCGCTATTCTATGCAGCTAGTCTGACCTTCTCGAGGTCGGCGCTGTTGAAGTCACCGTTGTCGGTGCTGTTGCCGACGTAGAGCACGCGGGTCCGAAGCCTACCCCCAAGACAGAACGAGAAACGCTGCTTTGAGCCTCCTAGCCCCCGTCAGGGGGCATTTTCATTTTTACAGATTGCTCGCGGGATTACGCCCGAGTACGCGGGAGTTGGCACGGGTACTGGCACGGATGCGTCACGGATTTCGGCCGCGAAGTGCCAACGGGGTTGGCAAATTTGCGGCTGCCAGGCGAATTTTTCAGGGTCCCGGCACCAGCGTCACCGACTTCGTCGGCGAGGCCACCGTCGGGACCTGAAAGGTGTGCGTCGGCGATAACAGCAGCGGCGTGCACGGCGCCCGGGTTGGGCGCGTCGGGAGCGAGCTCCACCGACGGTCACTCGGGCGTCCCGATCTTCTCCCAGTCCGCAGGCACGAGCACCGGTTGGCCCCCGGGCAGCGTCGCGTCGACCAATGTGGGGACCCAACGGCGAAGCCTGGGACGGAGGGCCTCGGCCTCGGCGAGTTCACGAAGATCGGGGCGACCCACAAAGAGATTTACCGGGCCGCCCGTCCCGATCGCGGACGCCCGATCGTCGGGGTCAATCGCCTCGAAGAACGCGTCGTCGCAGTGGAACCCGCCGCCGTCGACGACCGAGGGCGACGCCACCATGAGCGCCTCCAAGGGCCCGGCGAACGCCCGCAAGATCGACGTGGTGGCCCCGAAGCAGGTATCGAGGACCACCAGCTCCGGGCGGAAGCAGGCCGCTGCTGCGGCGATCCGTCGGGAGACCTGCCGAGCATGTGATCGGGATCCGCGTGACCGGCGACGATCACGGTCCGTGCCGGACGGACCTCCGCGCAGGCGAGCGACTCGATGTCGTGATACTCGCATCGTCCCGGCGGCAGTCGGGGCGGAGATCAGGGGTGGCCGCGCTGAACAGCACCGCCACGTCCGGGCGGCGGGCCGGGATCCGATCGTCGGCGCCGCTCGACGCGGTCCAGGTGAGGACGCCGCTCGGGGCGTCGGGGTCGCTCTCGGCGAGCACCTGGCCGTCCGGGGCCACGATCGCGGCCTGGCCCTCGAGCGAGGCGTAGACCCCCGGGAGCCCCGACTCGATCGCGCGCAGACGAAGGTGCGCGAGCACCTGCCAGCGCGGCTGCGCGAGGTGGGCCTGGTACCGATCACTGGCCATCACGGCCAGGAAGTCGCCGCCGGCGGCGAGACCCTCGCGAGCCAGGCGAGGGGTGAGGAGTTCGCCGCAGATCAGCGGGATCACGGCGCGCCCGGCGACCGGCAACACGGGCGCGGCTCGACCTTCCACGAATCGGTCGATCCCGAGGCCGAGGAACCGGCGCTCGAACACCGGGAAGAGGATCTGCTTCGCGCGAGCTCCGGTGATCGAGCCGTCGGGGGCCACCGCGACCGCCATGTTCTGGCTGCCGTAACGCGGTGGGGTCGTCACACCGATCAGGTGGGCCGCGGCGCCGCTCCCGAGTCTCGACCCGAAGCGGGCCCCGTCGACCGCCCCCTCGCTGATGACCGGCTGGGCGGCGAAGCTCGCCTCGGGCCAGACGACGAGCTCGAGATCGCCGTCGACCTCGTCCACCGCGGGGACCTCGAGCGGCGCACGAAGATGGACGACACCGACGCCCGCGAGCGCCGATGGGTCGCCTCGTGGCGGCGGTGGAACGATGGCGAGCGCGACGAGGACCAGCGCGGCCGGGCCGAACCATGCCCGGCGACGGTGCGCCAGCGCCTCGCCGGCACTCGCCGCCACGAACAGACAGGCGAGCGCCGTCGGCAGGCTGCCGAATCGCGCGACCGCACCCATGATTGGGGACACATCGACCTGCGTGAACAGCCACTCGGAGGAGATGCTGGTCCACGCGACCTGCACGTGGGCGCCGATCACCCACGCGACAGGTAGCCAGAATCGGACCCACCCGCGGGCATGGAACGCGACCACGCCAGCGGCGATGACGATGAGCATCGGCAGGGTCACGACTGCGAGGAAGCCGAACGCGACCTTGAGCTGGAGCGAGGACGCGTCGGCACCATCGCCTCGGCCATCGAGAAGCTCCAGGCGAACCACAGCCCGCGGGTGAGGCCGACGCAGAGTGCGAGCCCGAGGAGCGCCCGGATCAGCGTCGTCGGCAGGGCGAGGCCGAATGCCATAAGCGCGAACCCGATCCAGGCGAGGGGCCACGCCGCGGGCGAGAGGCCGGCGCCGCCGAGGACCAGGCCGCCGACCACGAGTGCGATCAACGCCGGCACGGGACCCTTAATTGCATACTTCCGCTGGGCATTTCCACCAGTCGTCGGTCTGCCTCATCTGATCGCAGGCGATGCAGTCACAGGCGTCCTCGAACAGGGTGCACACGGCCGGCAACGGCGGTCCCTCCCAGTTCGGCCCGGACCCCATGCAGGCCTCGCTCGCGCAGGTCGGGGACGTGCGCGCCGCCAGGGACGGCCTTGTCGCATACCTGTGCGCCAGCAGCACGCTGTGCGACGACGCCCCGCTGTAGACGGGTGAGCGTTTCAACAGGGCGACCACGGCCTTGCCGTTCGCGGCCGGCACCCCATTCACGGCGTAGCTGTGGTCGGGATTCCGGACGATCGAGACGCTGCCACCGGCGCGCGCGAAGGTGACGCGATGGACCCTGGGATCGTAGGTGAAGGTCATGGTCTCACCGCCGGCGTCGTGGTCGGTGATGACGGCTTTCTGCCGGCCGCCGCGGGCCACCGGCTCGTCCTCCACCACGCCGGAGAGGTTATGGATCCCGCGGCCTTTGACCGACACGACCGCCTTCTCGGATGCCCGGAGGTTGCCGTTCGCCAGCCGGGAGACGCGGCTGGGGGTCGTGCTGGTGGCCTGAATCTCCAGCCCGAGCTCGCTGACGCGCAGCTTGCGGGACGCGGCGGCCGGCGCCGACTCGGCGCGGTCCACGAGGACCCCGAGGGACAGCAGCGAGGCCAAGCCGATTGCGGGCAGGAGACGATGAGACCTCGGGATTTCAGGCCGAGGCGAACGAACAACTGCGGGAGCGGTGGATGAGTGGCTCATGCTCTTGGTGCCGCGGCGCCGACGGATCCATCACCCCATCGCAGAAAAATCGCGGCGCGCTCACGCCCCGACGAGGGTCACGCCGGCGCCCGCACCAGCCGGCGGGCTGCTCGTCGCGGCGGGCCAGCTTGCTGTCCTTCAGGACAGCTCGCAGGTCGGCACGACGGCGATGGTACTGCCGTCGGGGGGCTCGTCGGGGCCACCCGCGATCACCGATCGAAGAGACTGGACTGCACCTCGATGCGGTCGGCGAAGTCCCCGAGTATGCTGTTGAGAAAATCGGCACAGCCGGGGAAAATGGACAACATAAGGCCGCACCCAGCGCGGGCCGATGCCACCCGCGTAACCGCCGAGTCCACAGGCCTTGACCTTTGCCCGAGTGCTTGGTCCACTGGCAGGCATGGAGACGGCGCACATGGCTCGCCCCGCCCCGAAGGGGCTGCAGACGGTAGCGCGTCCTGCGAGCGCCACCGCGTGCAAAAATCCCGTCTGGTCGAGCCTGGCCCTGACGGGTGCAGTGCCCCCGCAACTCCGCGCATCCGACGAAACCGCCATTACCGATCCTGATCCGGGGAAGGACGCCGAGCACAAGGCTGCTGGCTCAATCGACAACACGGTGGTCAATGGGTGCGCCTTCCTTGCCCAGAAGTGCTGGAGTCCTGGTGAAGAGTTGACGTTGTCTCAGGCACATGAAGCTTGTGGGAAGGCCGATAGTCACCCCCCCTGTACAGGCCTGACACCGAAGGCCGACGGTCCTCTGCGTGGCGCCCTCGCGTACAACCTCGCGGCCGTGGCTCGACAGATCTCCATTTCCGCATCGATTCTCCCCGAAAACGCGCCCGTAAATGCCCAAGTAAGGAGCTTTACAGACAATGACTATTGGAAGGATTATCCAAACGCGTTGATTATCGTGCCAGGATTTACGCCGCTTCAGACTGCGGTCGCGGTGCAAATGCACCCTAACGAGAAGACCCGACTTGAAAGGGCCAAGAGAGACTGGGATCGTGGGCTGGCGCCGTTCATTTTCGTGAGTGGCGGTGCGGTTTACCCCAAGGGGACCCCGTGTTATGAAGGGGTTGAAATGAAGGCAGAACTCATCCAAATGGGAGTTCCTTCTGACCGAGTCATTGTTGACATCGCGGCACAGCACTCTACGTCCAACATACGTAATGCCGGTCGGTACATGCTGGACCTGCTGCCGGCTAATCTGACAGCACTCATTGCTACAAGTGGAGCACAAGTATTCTACTTCAAACACCCCTGGATTTCCACTTTTCACCACCGATCAAAGAAGGAGTTGGGGAACCGGGTGGGGAAGCTCAGAGGGATACCGTTCACCAAGCACACACGTTACGTCCCCTCAGCCGGTGTCAAGGAGGCTGGCGAGGATCCCCTGGACTTTTTGAGGAATGCCTGCAGCAGTGGACGACGGCGGCGAGCTGTGTCTCACGGCATGTTGGCAGTTAGGGGGGCGACGTGGCGGGCTGCCAGGATGGAGCGGCCGCTTTCAGGCCGAGGTCGTCACGACGCGGCAGGCCGAACGGATACGTCGAGTCAGTCCTCCGGATCGGCCCACCAAGGCGAGCGTTTAGCATCGAATACTTCCGGAAATTGGCTGATGTACCGCCGCTTAATCGCCTCGAAGCCTTCTAAGTACTTGGCTTTTTGCGCGCTGAGACGTGCGAATCGAGGAGTGTCGAGGAGGCGTGTATAATCGGCGATGACGGCATCCACCACGCGCAGTGGAGTGTCAAATTCCAGTAGAGCAAGCCACCCCTTGCCATAAGTAATACCCGATTGATGGAGTTCCTCGTCTATCCAGATTGTCGGCGAGTTGCCGGGCTTGAATCCGAGTTCATGTGCAATCCAATCGATCTTGATGACTGATTGCGGGAGAATGTGTTCAGAATTGAGTCCTGCTTGAACCATGAAGCCGCTACTCACGGAATGGCTCCAACTCACCTTTGCCTCAAGCTCTGCGCGGAGTTTAAGGTCGATACTCGCAGGTCGCCGATGTACTTTGGACGCGACGGGGTGCTTGGAGCGTTTGGTGGAACCGCTTCTCTTGGGGACAGTCGCCGACGCACTCAATGTGGTATTTTCGATGAGGGAAGGCGGGGTCGGCGCCTCTCCTCCCAAAGGCTTCCAAACAACGGGCAATTGGAGATCGTCGATTCCCGCGCGCGCGACGTGGCTCTCGCCATTCAGATGCAGATCCGTGTCCTCAGGATTGGCTTTCAGGAGGACCGCCGGGTCGGGCCCGGGGACCATCGATGGTTCCAGTCCATTGGATAGCCTTACGAGTGGTCTAGACGGTATGGAACTGATTTCGGGCGCAGGATCAGCAATCGCCGTCGTCGTCGATGGGTTGGGTGCATAGCCGGTTGCTGGTGTGTAGTCGATGCGATCGGCAAGGTCGTCTAGAGCGGCGTCTAGCGTCTTGATGGCTTGGGGGTTCTCGAGTGCCGCCAATTGTGCCTCGAAGAGTTCGCGTTCATATTTCTCACGCCACAGTCTGTCCTGGCCGGCCTCGGTCTGCGATAGAATACGGCGGCGGAGCCCTCGACTTTGCCGAAGAAGGCGCGCTCGACGTCGTTCATCCTCTCACGGGCACTTGCCGCAATTGGGACGATGCGATCACGGAATTGCTGAATCTTTACGAGCATCCTTGTGATCGCGTCGGGCACCATCGCGGCGGCGCGCTCGCGGACGGTGGCGATGCGCTTGCCGAGGGAGACACCCAACGGCTTCAGGGTGTCGTCCATCCCCTTCAGAAGGGCATCAATAAAGGCCTCCAGGCTGGTTGCCAGGTGTCGCGTTCGACGAGAAACCTACGGACACCGTCGAACAGGTCATCCACCCCATGCGCTGCGGGGAGGAGGCGAAGGAGCAGGTCGAGGGGGAACTTCTCCAAGCCATGGAGCACGACCTCGCAACCCCTTTCATGATGCTACCGATCTCGGGCACGAAACCGATGCCGGTCAGCACGAGGCTCACCCAGTGCTCCCACTCGCCGACACGAAACTGCCAGACGAGATGGTAGAGCGCGGCCACGAGATCCTCGATGTCGCCCGCCGTATCGAAGCCGGGAATCAACGTGATGGCGGTCCGAATGACGATAGCGGCTAGGGTCGGATCCTCGCTAAAGTCGCCCGCAATGACATCGACCATCGTTTCGACCGCGTAGAAATTCCGCTCGTATTCGATATCGCGGGTGATACCGTTGTAGATTCGAATCTCCTCAATCCCGCGGACGTCGGCCAGGATCCGTATGGTATTGTTCAGGAATAGCATTGCCTTGAAGAGCGCGTAATCTCGCTGCCTAACCTCTTCGAATAACGCGACGATGCCGCTCGAGTCGAGCTTCTCGGTGTCAATGAGCCAGTTGGAGAGGAGTTCGGCGTTGAGGTTCGCGGTCTGTGAATCGATGTTCGGCGCACCGGAACGGTGCACACGATCACGGAGAGCGTCGATGCGTCGCTCGAGAGTCGCCTCGGTGGCAAGCCGCTCGCGCTCGGGACGTTCAGCCTCGTACCGCTGCTGCCGCTCCGCACTCTCAATCGGGGAGAGGCGTTGGTCCTCCTCTTGGCCATGCCGCACGTATTTGTGCTGTAGCAGGTCGGTCGATCGCCTCTCCGCGTCCTGACGTGTCATTTCCAGGAGCGCGACAGCCTCGGCCAAGTTTGTTTCGGGCCGCTGCTCGGCTAGAGCTTGAACGCGTCGTATCAGGGGCTGCATCTTGCTTGCGAATGCCTGCATCGAATCGACGAGCAAATAGATCGAGCGCGGATCGGCGTGGCCGTTCAGGATACGCTGGATTCGTGCATTGTAGTCTTCGCGTTGTACATTAAGGTAGTAAACGTCGGCGTCGTAAATTCCGCGACGGACGAGGCCGATCGTCGGCGAGTAGTTCCAGGCGTGCGTAGACCTCTTTCTTGAGGATCTCGTCAAGGGCCTGGAGTTCACCTGCGAGTACCGGGTTCTTACGTTCCAGGGTAGCAAAGTCGACTTTGGGTGGAGTCGGTTGTTCATGCAGCGCGAGGGCGTTCCAGGAGGAGCCTGGCGTGGCGGCCTGGCGGCTCGTCTGAGCTGCAGGGCGACCCAGACTCGCCTGTCGGTCCGGAGCGGGAGCGGTTCTTGTCCCCATGAGATCGCTTTCAGGTCGTCATGCCCCGGGGTCAAGGTGGAGGACGCTCATCTGGCCGTCTCGTTGCTCGCGTTGCCAGATTTTACTTGATCTTGATGTTCAGTAAATAGTTCGAGCGGCAGAGTCGCATGGCCAATCATCCAGTAATCCGCAGCGCCGAAGGATTTTGCCTCCACTGCTGCGGCGTGAACGCAGTTGGTGGGACGTCCCGGTGGAGGGTCGTCTCCCACGCCCAAATTCGCGTGATTGAAATCGGCCGGATGAAAATCGTAGGGATCTATGAACCAGACATCAATTGTGCCTGTAGTGCGGTTGACCTTGAAGTCGACTCGATCGATTCCTCCGAATGCGTATTGAAAATCATCGTCTTGGTAGCTGTATTGTTGGAAAAATAGGTTTCCCTCGTCACCCTGAAACTCCATTGCAGCGGCGATCAAGCCTCTCACATGCGCATTGCGGGTCAAGAGATCATCCAGGTTTTTATGCTCGAAGATGGGAATTCCTCTGCCCGAAACATAGTGCTGCAAGTGCTCTCTCGCCAACGGCTTATCGCGCATCTCATATTTAAATGCATAGTTTAGCACTTCCAAAGGTTTGGATACCGCGCAGACGCATTCAACGGCGCCCCGGCCGGGGCCTGGTATGGAGTATGGACTCGTTCGGTCAAATGTCGGTTCGCGCCAGCACGCGGCTTTCGCGTGCTGTTGAACGGTCCCCCAGTTGTTTTGCGGAGGATGATTGTGCGGCGGGCGACCAGGTACGTACGGGCCTGGCGGCGCGGCCGGATTGGGAAAGCGTTGTATCACTGGCCGGTTGTTGTTCTGCTGAACCACGTGCGTCAATTCATGTGCGATGAGTCTCCTCCCCGCGGGGCTTCCCGTCTGGTACATACCCGCGCCGAATACATGTTCTTGCCCGCCGTGTACGCATGAGCTCCCAGAGCGTTCGTGCTCTCTGCAGCCCTGGCGTCCGAATGGACCCTCACCGCACTGAAGTCGTGGCCCATTCGTGCCTCCATGAACGCGCGTACCCCCGCGTCCAGTGGTGAGCCTGGGGAGTCCAACACCTCGCTCACGATTTTTGGGGCGGCGAAGCCTCCTCCCAGTATGTCCGTGGCTCGCTGAGTATCGCCCATTCTCATGTGTTCATGGGCCTGCGGCGGGCCGTTCGACATCACTGCGTCGGCCACGCGATCAGCCGCGCGTTCGTGCACGTCGTCCGTAGCACCGACTGGGAGTCCGCTTCTTGTCGGCGCTTCGCTGTACTACCTTCGGGGGGGTGTGCGGTGCGCTCTGCGCCAATTCATGCCACGAGTTACATGAACGCGCTCTCGGCGACGCTGATTGTTCTGAGAACGTATCCTCGCTCCGAGTGGTGGAACAGTTTGCCTTCGCGCGCATTCATTCTCACTTTCGCCGCGTGGGCGACGACGGGGCGGTCCGGACATGGCCTGCTGGCCGTTGTTGCTTGCCTCCGCTTTCGTCGGGAGTCGGGATCAGTTCGGTCGATTGAGCTGCCACTGGGGTGGCGGTTGACTCAATCGTTGTCGCGCTGAGCATGCGGGTGATGATATGAGGCCGACCCACCGATCCGTCAGTCCTGCGTGACGCGCGCGTAGGCATCCGCTGCCGCCTTGAGCTTCTGGGCGTAGTCGGCGGCCTTGCCGGAGCCGTTGTAGCCCGTGGCGAACTTGACGTAGTCCTTGGCCTTGAGGCCGGCCAGGCAGGTGGGGTTGCGCTTGATGAAGGAGAACATGCCGTCGAGCTGGGGGACGGATGGCCTGGTTCATCCGGTCGAACATTTCGTGGACGGAGGTGAAGCCGGCGTTCTTGAAATTAAAGCCCATGACCTGGCCCGTGCCGTAGGATGCGGACAGGAGCGCGGGTTGGTCGGCGAGGCTTCGGGCGTGGGCGAGGATTTGCCACTCCTGGTCTTGGCTTTGGTGGCAGGCCTCCCAGGCGTGATCCTCGTCTGGACGCCACGTGTGGCCTTGCCAGCGCTTTGTTGCGTCGTACCGGAAATGCTCGCTGAAGGTTTCTTTGTTGGCCTTGCCCCACTGGTCGTAGAAGACGTGATTCTCGAAGCGGATGATGACGCGGCCGTCAGCGGCGAAGCCCTGGCCCTGGGACTCAACTTTGAGCACCGCAGCCAGGGACGCGGCGTCGGTCCCCGGAGGGTGTCGGCCATCTGCTCGAGATAGGCACCCTTCAGATTGTAGATCCCGGCCATTGGTTCTGGCGAGGCCGGTGAGCTTGTCGAGAGGGATGGGGTCCTCGGGCTGGAGCGCAGGGTCGAACCCTTGCCGCTGCCGAGGTTCGCTCGGTCGGTCCAGCCGAGCGATGCCTCCGGTGCCGGCCCGCTTGACCTTGACGTAGGTCTTCTTCTTGACGATCTGCTCCTCGAGGATCTCGACGAGGGTGCCCAGGGGAATGATCTTTCCGATCGACTTCAGCTCGGGTGGGGCGGTGAGGAGGGTGGCCGCGGAGCTGCGGATGGCGCTGGTGGTTGCCCTCGTGGGGGGCTGGCGACCGACCAGAATGATGATGCCGTCGATGCCCTGTAGTGAATCGTTGGGTGGCGGTTGCGAGAGGACGTGGACCGGGAGGGCGGGGGCCCCGGGGGGGCGTGGCTCGAGGGTGTCGCTCACGTCGCGGGTCTGGGCGGTGATGCGGGACTCGCCGTCCTGGGAGCTTCGGGTGCTGTAGATCAGGGCCGCGGCGGGGACGAAGGCGGCGGGGATCTGTTGCCAGGCGGTCTTGAGTGGGGGGACGTCGTGCTCGAGCATATGGTCGGAGTCGACGCGGAAGCTCGCTGTGCCGATCTCCCGGAAGCGGGTCGAGGGCTGAAGTCTGCCGCTGGTGATGGCGCCAGGGAGGTTGAGGGGTGGCCGTGGCCGAGGGGCGAGGTCGTCGAGGACGGCGGCGTAGATCCGGTAGGTGCGGACCGCGGGCGGCAGGGGCGGGGGTGCTGGGTGGGTTTGGGGGCGGGGTGATGCACTGTTTGGTGCGGCGGCGGTGGAACTGGACCCAGTCGCGGGTGGCGACCAGCTCGGTGTGGGCGCGGGGCGGGGGGAACAGGAGGGCGAGAGCTTCGGGTTTGAATTTCTTGTCGTCGTGGGCTTGTGCGAGGGCGTCGACGACCGCGATGGCGGTGGTGTGTTGCGGGCTGGTGGGTTCGAGGACGGCGGGTTCGTGGTCGAAGCGGGCGTGGACTTCGGTGACGAGCTGGCGCGGGCTCATAGGGGCGGTGGAGGTGGCGACGAGGGTGGCGGTGACCTGGTGGGGTGCGCCGGGGGACCACTGCAGCGTGAGCTCGACGGTGATGGTGGGGTCGCCGATCCGCTCGAGGGTGATCTCGGCGGCGAGGAGGCCGGACGGGGCGGGCTTCCAGGCCAGCTCGAGCGGCTGGATGACGGCGGGGGCATCGTTGACGGCGTAGGTGAGCTCGGCGCTGATGCGCGGGCCGGCGGTGAGGATGTGGAGGGTGCCGTCGATATCGAGGTCGAACAGGTGCGGGGCGCCGGGGGAGCGGGCGACGACCAGGCGGGCGTGCACGGGGATCCGGTCGCCGGGGGCGGCGTCTGCGGGGTGGGCGTCGATCGTCGCGGACAGGAAGCCGCGCAGGTGAGTGGGCGGGGGCGTGTGGGCAAGCGTGTGGCCGGGGGCGGCCATCTTCGGGTCGAGGCTGGCGACTTCGGGTGTGTTGTGGTCGGGGCTGTGTTCGTCGGCGGGGATGGTGTCGGGCTTGGTCGTGGGTTTGAGTTTGTGAACGGGGTCGGGGGTGAGCTGGCCGGCGAGGTGGAGGGCCGCGCCACCGCCAGGGAGGCGCTCGGTTCGGCCGGCGCCGTGGGCGGTCGCGGCGGTGTGGGTCTGCGGGAGCAAGATGGCGTGGGCGGGGCCCTTGGTGGGGTTTGGACGGGTGTCTTGGCGGGACTTGGCGGTGAACTCGACACCGATGTGGCGGGTCGTGGGGACGAGCTGGCCGTCGGGGACGAGGATGTCGACCTCGGGTTTGGCTTTGGGGTCGTCGAGGCCGGCGAGCAGCGAGATGCGGTCCATGTGCTGGGCCTCCTCGAGCGCGTGGGCGACGAAGTCAGGGCGGACGATGCAGAAGCGGAGGTCGAGGCCGTCGCCGAGCCAGCGGCGGACTTGCAGCTCGACGTCGCGGCCGGGCTGGACGGGGAGGTAGCCGGCGGCGGGAAGCTCGACGATGCCGCCGTGGATGAGGATATGGTCGAGGGGTTCGAGGGCGTCGCGTTGGTTGTCAGCGGCGACGTCGAGTTGGAGGCGCTCGAGGCGGGCGAGGGCGTCCTGGAGGTCGGGTTGGTCGTCGGGTTGGCCGTGGATGAGGCGTTCGCTGATGGCGGCGTAGCTGTTGAACAGCTTGCGGAGTTCGTCGGAGGTGCGGCGGAGGGTCGCGCGGGTGTGGGCGCACGGGTCGGCGGGGGTGCGTTTCGGGTCCTCGGCGAGGAGGTCGCGGAGGTGACACTGGAACTGCAGCACCTCGGCGAGGAAGCCGCTCCACGGGCGCATGGCCATGCGGGCGGCCCAGTACTGGCGGGGTGGCGGATCGATGCGTTCGCGGCGGGGGATCCACGGGTCGAGGAACAGGGTCGTGCCGGCCGCGCGGGCGAGCACGGCGATCGGGACGTCTGTGCCGCCGACAAGTTTGGAGCCGAGGCACCAGGTCTCGGCACGCAGGCCGGGGCCGCTGATCAGCGAGGAGACGCGGCGTCGGTCGTCGGCGAAGTAGGCGGCGGCGATCTGCGAGCGCAGGTGGAGTCGGGTGATGGCGATGGCGCTGGCGGTCGGGAGCGGCGTCTTGAGGGCGAGGGGAACGGCGCGGAGCAGCACGCCCTCTACGAGGTAGGGGCGGTCCGTACTGCTGACGCAGGCGCTCTCGCAGGGATTGCCGAACACGTCCTCGCTGCCGCAGGCGGTCTCGGCATGGCTGAGTGTGATGAGCCACAGCTCGACGTGCTCGACGGTGACGCCGGGCGGCTGAACGCGCACGGGCTCGCAGTGGGTGAAGCGGCCGCTCTTTGCTTTGGGAGGCGTGGGATCAGGGTCCCCGCGGGCGGCGTCGAGGAGTGTGGCGATCGAGATCGCGGCGGCGTCGGGGAGCAAGAGGAGGCGGCCGTCGGGATCGATGGCGAGGCCGTGGCCGAGGTTGAGGCGGTCGCCGGTGAGGTGGCAGTCGAAGCCGTGGACGACACCGGCGCCACCGGCCTGGTTGCTGAGCATGAGCCAGCTGCGCAGGGCGGACTGCTCGTGGGTGAGGTCGGCGGCGCGGAGGCGCTTGCCATCGAAGTAATGCAGGCGCGTAAGTGGGGTGTCGCTGGCGATGAGCGCGAGGCCGCCGCGGGTGATCGAGACCGTGTAGGGGTCCTGCTTCGAGGTGGTGCGGGTGGCCATGGCTACGCGCCTTCCTGGGTGAATGTCTGCGTGAAGTCGTCGAGAGGTCGGAGGTCGGCATCCAGCAGCGGGGTGGGGCCGCCATGGATCACGAGGCGCACGAGCGCCGGGACCGGGCTGGTGGTGATGCTGAGCGTCACCTGGGTGTGGTTGCTCGACACGGCGAGCCCGAAGTTGAGGCTGCGCCAGCCGGTGTTTGGGTCGAAGGCGGTCAGCGAGAAGGCAGCGGGGGTGACGCTGGCAGGGGCGAGCGGACGGTCGGCGACGATGGTGAGGATCAGGCCGCTGGAGCTGGGCTTTAGCGTGGCGCTGACGATGGATGGCGGGACGGCAGGGTCGCGTGTGCCCGGGAGGCGGGGGGTCGGATCCTGCGGGAGGAGTTTGCCGGTGGCGTCTCGCAACGGGCCCGGATCGACGTTGTCGTTCAAGGCCGGATCGACCTCGCTGGTGATGCGCTCGTCGTCCTCGTCCTCGGGGCCAGGTTCGGGGACCTTGGGGGGTTCGGGGACCTCCGGTGGCTCGGGGATCGTCGAGGTGACGGGGGTCGACGTCGGCGCGGGGGCGCCATCGCAGCATGGGCCGCACAGGAGCTCCTGGATCGTGCGCGTGGCGATGTGCGTGCTGCGGATGGTGGGATCGACGGTCGCGGTGTCGACCTGCCAGGTGCCGTCCGCGAGCGGGACGAGGCGGAGGTCGTGGATGTTGGCGAGGACCAGCGGGGCGGGCGGTCGCGCGGGGGTCCAGACCTGTAGTTCATCGTCGCTGGTCGCGGCGGGGCGGAGGTCGATGGCGTCGAGGGCGGCGAAGCGGCGCAGCGCGACGAGCGTCGCGGCTGGTTGCTGGTCGTGGGGGAGCGCGAGGATGCTTGCGCGGGCGGTGAGGACTTCCTGGTCGGCGGGCAGGATGATGCCGAGCGGGTCGAGCTGCGCCGCGTCGATGCAGAAGAGCAGGCGGAGGCGGTGGTACGGCGGGGCAGGCGGAGGCGGAGCGAGGCCGGGGACCAGGCGTAGCTCGACGGTCTCGACGAGGCGCGAGGGGGCTGTCCCGGCGCCGGCGTTGCACGGTTCGGCGAGGGCCGGGACCTCACGCGCGGGGCAGACCTTGAACAGGGCGACGACGTGGGCGTGGAGGGTGACGGCGCCGAGGGGGTCGATGGTGGCGCCGAGGTCGTCGCGCGACTTGTGTTCGTCGTACCAGGCGGCGAGGTCGAGGCAGGCGGGGACATCGAGGTGGAGCTCGCGGCCGACGGCGTCGAGGGCGAGGCCGGGGTCGACGCGGAGCTCGCGGCCGCTGCGGGAAACACCGAAGCCCCAGACGACGCCCTCGCGGTGGAGCCAGGCGTTGTGTAGCCAGCCCTTGCCGCGGTGGTAGGCGCCGATGGCCTCGAAGTCCTCGACGCCGAGGAGCATGCCGTAGTGGACATGGAGGGCGCGGAACGGGTCCGTCGGAGGGACCGCGGCGCCGTCGGAGCGGCCGTCCTGGCCGGCGCATGTTGTGAAGTCGAGGGGGTCAGCCACGGTGAGGTGCTCCTTGCGAGTGCGGGGGGGCGTGCGAGGTGGGGAAGGCCTTGCCGATCTTCTCGTACTCGCGGCGGAGCGCGCGGACGAGGTGGGCGCGGGAGATCGGGGCGTCGTCGGCGGCGGCGAAGTAGGCGGCGGCGAGGGCCGCGTTGCGGATGACGCCGCCGACGACGGGGTAGAGGCTGGCGAGCTCGGTCCAGGCGACGTCGGCGGCGACGGGCGCGTCGGCGGGGATGTGACAGCGCCACAAGGCGGCCCGCTCGTCGCGCCCGGGGGCCTCGAAGCCGACGATGAAGTCCATGCGGCGGATGAACGCGGCGTCGATGTTCTGGCGCAGGTTGCTGGTGAGGATCGCCAGGCCCTCGTAGCGCTCGAGGCGACTCAGCAGGTAGGCGGTCTCGAGGTTGGCGTAGCGGTCGTGGGCGTCGGCGACTTCGGTGCGCTTGCCGAACAGGGCGTCGGCCTCGTCGAAGAGCAGGACGGCACGGGAGCGCTCGGCGGCGTCGAAGGCCTCGGAGAGGTTCTTCTCGGTCTCGCCGATCCACTTGGAGACGACGCGCGAGACGTCGACGATGAAGAGGTCGGTGGCGAGGGCGTGGGCGAGGACCTCGGCGGAGAGGGTCTTGCCGGTGCCGGGCGGGCCGCAGAACAGCATGCGGACGCCGCGGGCGCCGGCGCGGCCGGCGAGGAAGCCCCAGTCGTCGAGCACGCGTGGTTGCAGGCGCACGCGGTCGACGGCGTCGCGGAGCGCGTGCAGGTGGTCCGCGGGGAGTACGAGGTCACGCCAGGTCGCGGACGGCTGGACGACCTTGATGCCGGCGCCGCCACACGACCAGCCGCGGGCGCGGACGCTGGCGGCGACGGTGGCGAGGTCGAGGTTGGGCAGGCTGGCGACGAGGGCGTGGGCCTCGGCGGGCTCGAGCGGGAAGCGGGCGGCGAGGAGGTCGGCGCTGGCGGCGAGGGAGGGCGCGGCGTGGGTCCACATGCGGCGCAGGGCGGCGGCGGGCAGGCGAGTGCAGGCGAGCGGGAGGACGGTCCGTCGCGCGCCGGTCACGGGCGTGTCGGGCCGGCCGGCGAGGACGATGGCGCCGGGGTGACGCAGGACGGGCAGGGCGGGGCGGTTGGGGCCGTCGAGGGTGAGCGTGAAGGTTGGAACGCAGGCGCGCAGCAGGGCGTGGACGCAGGCGAGGGGGGCGAGTGAGGCTGTCTTTTCGGACAGGTCGATGCGGCGCGGGTGGCGGGCCGCGGCGTGGACGAGGGCGAGGGCGCGGGCGATGGCGACGGCGGGGTCGTCGGCGTGGACGAGCACGAGGACGGGGGCGTCGGCGCGGATGGCAGTGCAGGCGGCGGCGACGTCCGGGCTGGCGAGCCACTCCTCGAGGCCGGCGGTGACGATCGGGTCGTCGCTCCGCGCGAGCTCGCGGGGCCAGGCGTCGATGCCGTGGAGCGCGGGCCACAGGGCCTCGCCGAGTCGGAGGTCACGGGTCGGGAACGGGCCGGTGCCTGCGACCTCGACGAGCGCGTGGTCGATCGTTGGTGAGCCCCATAGCCGGCGCAGGAGGTCGGGGCGCTCGTTGGGATCCGGGGTGAGCAGCTGGGCGGCCAGGGCGACGGTCGGGTAGGGGTCGCTGCGCGGGTGCAGCTGGGCGAACAGGCTGGCGAAGCCCTCGTGCTCCTCGGCGAGGCCGGCGAGGACGAGGATGTCGATGTCCCGCGAGTCGAGGCCGAGGCGGGCGACCAGGCGGGCGAGCTCGGGGTTTGGTGCGGGTGGGAGGGCACGTTGCTCGGCGGCGATGCGGGCCAGGAATTCGTTCGCAGGGGTGCCGAGAGCGGCGCCAGCGAGGCGGTCGGCGAGGCGATTCGCTAGCACGGCGATGCGGGCCGCGAGGGTGTCGCCGTCCGGGTTCGGTCGCGGGGTGGCGGCGTGGTCAGGCATAGATGAACTTGAGGACCACGCCGAGCCAGGGGACGAAGTCGGGATCGAGGTCGAGACCGGCGCGGCGCAGGCCGGTGTCGACGCGGCGGAGCGACAGGTGGACGGCGAACCAGCCGGGGTCGGCGACGATGCGGGCCGGGCGACGACAGACCCAGTCGAGGAGCACCGAGGCAGGTTGCAGTGGTTCGCCGAGGCGGACGTGGAGCGCTGCCGTGACCCGGCAGGCGAGTTCGTCGAGGCGGTCGGTCTCGGAGCTGGTCGCTGGGGGTTCGTCGCGCGAGGGGGGGGGCGCGTCGGGCGGGAGGCCGGCGAACGCGAGGACTGCGGGGTCGCTGTCGTTGGCGGGAGTCAGCGCGAGGGCGAGGCGATGGAGGACCCAACGCGGGCTGCGGTGGGCGAAGGTCGGATCGGCGGCTAGATCGGTCGGGAGCGCGAGGGCGGCGAGGATGTGGACGAGGAACAGGAGACCGCCGAGCTCGGTGGCGCCGGACGGACGGTCGACGCTGGCAACGGGCGCAGAGGAGTCGAGTGTCAGGGGGGGACACGCCGCGCGGGCCGTGAGGCGACGGACGAGGGCGTCGACGTGATTGGCGAGGCGCTGTGAAGTGGTCGGGCCGGCGGCGAGGGTGGCGAGGAATGCGGCGGCCTGGTGGGCTCCGGGTGGGAGGGCGAGGGCGAGGAGGGCGCGGGTGAGGAAGTTGTCGTCTGCGACGTTGGGGGAGGAGATGTCCGAAGGGACATGTCGGTCAGTGGGCGTGGTGAGTAGGGCGGTCGGGTCGAGGCCGTGACGATGGGCTGCGGCGTGGGCGAGGCTGTGCCAGTGCGCGGGGGTCCAGGGGGCGACGAGGGAAGCGAGGCGGCCTCGCTGGGCGAGGTCGACGAGGATCGGGACGATCGCGGAGGGTGTTTGCGTGAGGGCACGGACCAGAAGATCGGCGCGGGCGGATGGGCTGGTGTGGGCGAGGTCGCCGAAGCCGAGCTGGCGGTAGGCCCAGGCGCGGGTGAGGTCGGCGGCGGCGAGGTCGGTGGCGAAGGCGACGAGGGCGTGGTGCGGGGACGTGAACACGGCGACGTCGGCCGCGCCGCGGTCGACGGCGGTGGCGATCGCGTGCGAGAGGTCGAGGCTCCACGCGAGCACGAGGGCGTCGTCGGAGGCGCGGAGCTCGAGGGTGGCGTGGCTGGCCACCGAGCGGACGCAGACGGTCGCGTCGAGCGGGACCCCGGCGCGCTCGAGCGCGGGCTCGAGGGCCTCGTCGAGGACGCGGCGGAGCAGGCGGCCCAGGCGGGGCGCGGCCCGGGGATCGCCGCGGGGGACGATGTAGCGGGCCGAGAGCGCGTGGATGTGGGTGGACGCGGTCATGCGGGTTCAGGCGACGCGAGTGTCGACGCCGAGGCGGCTGGCGCCGGGGATGGTCGCGGGGCCCGGGCTGCCGACGACGACGCCGCGGCCGAGGACCGAGGCGCCGACCTGCAGCGGGGTGAAGCTGGCGGAGTTGCCGACGGTGCTTGTGAGGCCAGCGTGGAGGCCGATGCCGACGCGCATGCCGGCGGCGAGGGTGCAGAGGTCGAAGGTGGTGTGCGCGGGGCGGTGGTCGGCGAGGATGTGGCGGACGATGGTCTCCTGTTCGGCGCTGAGGTGGCCGGGGACGAGGACGGTGAAGCGGTGGGCGTGGTCGCCGAAGCGATCGCGGTCGTCGCTGCCGCCGACGCGCAGACCGGCGCCGACGACCGCGGTGGCGTGGCCGGGGATGAGCTCGACGTGGCCGCGGAGGCGGAATTGCTCGAGCAAGATCGGTGGGCGTCCGAGGTAGAGCTCGAGGAAGCGGGTGAGGCCGGGGACGGTGCCGCGATAGCGGAACAGCCAGGTCGCCTCCGCGAGTACGGCGCGCCGCGTAGCGGCCGGCCAGCGATCGTCGAGGACGAGGCCGACGAAGCCGGCGAGCCACGGGAGCCACTCGTCGGGAGCGCCGGCGGGGTCGAGCAGGGCGCGGCGGTGGAGCGCGCGGAGCTCGAGGTCGTGGAGGAAGCCGTCGGCGAGGGCCAGGTAGCGGCCGAGGAAGGCGGCGTTTTCGGGCTCGCGCGAGAACACGGCGGGCAGGCGATCGAGCAGGGTGTGGGCGCTGTGCTCGACGCGGACGCTGCGGATCCGCGGGGTGAAGCGAGCGTCGCCGGTGAGCGCGAGGAACAGCCAGAGGTAACGTCCGGGCGCCGCGAGGACGGGGGCCTCGTAGGTGGCGAAGCCGTGGGGGGCGGGCTCGGACCAGGCGACTTCGCGGCCGCCAGCGCGGCGGTACAGGGGGTGGTACGCGGCGTCGTCGGCGGGGACGAGCGAGGCGGGCGGCATCGGCGGCGACAGGTCGGGGCGCAGGAGCGGGAGCTCGAGGTTGTTGGCCGGAGGCGTGCGTGGGATCGCCAGGTCGTCGGGAGGCTCGTCGGCGGTCACACAACACACGCGCACGGTGGTGCCGGGGGGGATGCAGGCGTCGACGAAGATCCGACCCCAGTGGGCCTGGTAGGCACCGGCATCGAGGCGGAAGCTGGTGACGCGGCCGCTGCGGGCGTAGCGGACACGGGCGGGGATGGCCTCGCGGACGCCGTGCTCGGTCCAGAAGGCGATCGCGCCAGCGGGGGTGCGGACGATGCCGCGGCCGTCGTAGCCGCGGGCCCGCATGGCGGGCAGGGGTTCGAGGCCGTGAGGGCGAAGGGCGTGGCGCGAGAAGTCGGCTCCGGGAGCGCGGGCGACCACCAGGACGTCATCGGCGGTGATCTCGAGGTCGGTGGCGCCGGGGATCGCCAGGGTCTGGTAGGCGAGCGCGAGCGAGGCGACGGCGGCGAGCGGGGTGCCGGCGTCGGTGAGGAGGTGGAGCGCACCGCTGCGGTCCTGCGCGATGCGAGCCGGGGCGCCGCTCACGTGTACAGGGAGGACCAGGGGGAACGGGCCGGTGCGCGCGGTCAGGCGGATCAGATGGGGCGCACGGTCGAGGACGGCGAAGACGTCGCGGCCGTCGCAGGCGAGGTCGAGGGGGCGGGCCGGGGCGACGCTGATGCTGCGGAGCAGGCGGCGTTCGACGAGGTCGACCACGAGGATCCGCGCCTTGCCATGCTCCGCGACGAACAGGCGGTTGTCGTCGTCGATGGCGAGCCCGCGGGGGGACGCGAGGGCCGGTATGGGGGTGGTGACCGAGCTGAAGTCGCCGGGCTGCGGCGGGGCTGGCGGGGCGAACAGGTCGACGACGGCGGAGGACTGCCCGGTGGGAGCCGAGCGTTCGATGCGGCCGGCCTCGGGCAGGCTGCGGTGGAGTCGGCACTGCGCGTCGAAGGCGAGGCCCGCAGCGAGCGGGGCGGGTGTGCTGGAGGTCGCGGGTTCGGCTTGCGACCACGCGAGCTCGACGGCGCCGGTGCCTGGCTGTAGCGTGGTGCCGTCGTGGGCGGCGCGGCGCCACTGGTCCTCGGTGTGGAGGAGGGCGAAGGGGCGCGAGAGGTCCATCGCTCAGCACTCCTCGCGGACAATGGGGACTGGGACGATGGGGCCGGTCGGTGCGGCGGGCTCGAGGGTCGCGCCGGGCTCGCGCGCGGGACCCTGGACGACCGTGATCTCGACGAGCTCGGGGACCTCGTCGAGGGCGAGCTTGACGGTGCCGGGGCTCCACCCCTTCGTGTCGTCCCAGCCGGCGACGGCGAGTGACTCGAGGTACTCGACGCCCTCGACCTGCAAGGCGGCGGCCTCGAGCTCGGGTCCGTGGACGCGACGGCCGAGTGGCCAACCCTGTCCGCCCGGGCCGTACGGAGGCAGCGGCGCGAGGTACTGGCGCAGGGCGAGCTCGACCCAGCGGCGCACGGTCTCGATGCCATGGCCGGGCTGGACCTGGAGTCCGACAGCCACGGCGATCCGGCGGTAGGTCGGCGGGATGACGTAGAGTTCGGTGGTGACGAGGCGGCGGCGGTCGAGGTGGGCACACACGGCGCGGAGGGTGGCGCGGTCGGGGGTCGGGGCGTTCGGGTGCTTGCGATCCTCGCGTGGCCAGACGACGACGCTGACGACGCCCGGAGTCTCGCTGCGTCGGGTTTTCGGATAGAAGCGGGGGAGACACTCGGCGCGGCCGATGTCGGCGCCGGGGGTCATGCGCGCGAGCTCGGCGAAGTCACCGGCGGTGACGGCCCGGTCGCGGCGACGCAGCTCGCCGGGGATGCGCTCGAGGGCCTCGGCGATCGACTCGCCCGCGGCGCCGCCGCTGGCGGGGAACGGGTTACGGACCTTGACGCCGGGTACGCCGACGAGCCGCGAGAGGGCGCCGGCGGCGACGTTGCCGTCGATGCCGCCCCCGTACCGGTAGACGCGGGCCCGGATCCGCTGGCCGATCTGCGGGGTCAGGCCATGAATGCCGTCGCCAAAGCGGACCTCGCCGGCCTCGGCGTCGAGCGTGTAGTGGCGGTCGCCCTCGACGCTATGGTGGAAGCCGTCGACCTCCTGCCAGGGGCGCCATCCGCCGTCCTCCTCGACCTCGAGGGTGAGGCTGCCTGAAAGGACAGGTTTGTGGACGAGCGCCGCGCGCTGGCGCGGCTGGCCGGTGCCGGTTCCGAGGTACTCGGCGCGGGCGGGACGCTGTTGGACGACCTCGGCGGCGTTGAGGCCGATGAAGGCGACCTTGCCGAGCTCGGTGCCGTCGGGGCGGAAGGCGCGGAGCCACAGCACAACGCGCGCGGCGGTCTCGTCGTCGAGGGCGGGCGGGAACTGGCCGGTGCCGGCGAGGTCGGGGTCGTCGAGGGCAAAGGTGCCGAGCTGGTCGAGGTCCTTGGGGAGCGCAAGGCGGACGACACCAGCCTGGGTGAGTCCGCGGGTCGTGTCGGCGAGCACGCGGAGGCTGCGGTAGGTGGGCTGGCGGTCGGCGTCGAGCTTGCTAGCGATCTGCCACTCGACGGCTGGTCCGCCGCTGCTGGTCGCGGTGCCGGGGCAGGGGTCGACGGCGGCGCCGATCGGTACCTCGGGGTCGGGGATGAAGCCGATGTTGGCGACGAGTGGGGCTTCGCTGTGGCTGACGAGGGCGGTTCGCACCGCGTCCGGCGTGGCCTTTCCGGCAGCCAGGCATGCGAGCCACAGCGTGCTATCGACTGCGGTTGCGAAGTCGACGGGTGGGCCGGAGCCGTCGGAGACGACGGCATTTTGATAGCAAGCGGGCGTCGTGCCCGGGGCGAGCGCGGGCATCGCATCGAGAGTCCGCCGGTAGAACTCGACGACCTCGGCGTCGTCCTGGGGGCCAGGCGGGTCGCTCTTGGCCTTGGCGACGGCGCGGGCCTCGAGCGGGAGGGCGCGGACCTCGGTGGCGACCGTGAAAGCGACAGCACCCGCGCGCAGCTCGCTGTCGTCGGGGACCAGTGGGGCCGCGAGCGTGTCGGTGGTGACGACGACGATGGCGCGGGCCGGCTGGGCCGGGCGCAGCGGGATCTGAAGCAACTGTAGGAACTCGAGGCGCGCCGTCTCGGGGATCTGGTTGAAGCGGTAGAGGAGGTTCTCGCCGAGGAATGCGAACAGCTCGAGCAGAGCGATGCCGGGATCCGAAGGGTTATGATCGGTCCACTCTGGCGCGTAGACCTTGATCCGCCCGATGAGCTCGTCCCGGATCTGGGGGTAGGAGCGGTTGTCGAGGATCGGTCGTGGCAGCGGCATGACGGCTTATTCCAGGTAGAACGGGTAGACGAGGTTGCCGGGGCTGCCGTCGCGGACGTGCGTGTAGAGGATCTCGACGAGCACGAGCGAGGGGTCGTCACCGGGCTCGACGCGCACACGGCTCACGGTGATCCGGGGCTCCCACTGCGCGAGCGCCCGCTCGATGTCGTGGGCAATCAGGGCGCGGGTCGCAGAGGCATTCGGCTGCATCAAGTAGCGCCGCAGGCCGCACCCGTAGTCGGGTCGCATGATGCGTTCGCCGGGCTCGGTCTCGAGGAGCAGGAGGATCGACTGGCGGACCTTCTCGGCGCCGTCCTGATAGGCGAGCAGGCGCGTCCGCGGGTCCGGGACGATCGGGAAGCTCCAACCTTTGCCGAGGAAGGCGCGTGTGGTCATGGCGACGGGGGCTCCACGGGATCGCGGTAGACGAGGGGTGGGGAGAGGTCGCTGCCGATGTTGGCGTTGCTCGTGATCGTCGTCATCGCGGCGTCGTCGAGGTTCGGTCTTTTCGGGGCGAGCGACCCGAGTTGCTCCTTGAGCCAGGGCTGCAGCAGGAAGAGGCGCGCGGCGGCCCTGGCCATCGCCGGATCGTGACGGACGCCTTGGACGTCGAGGGGAGCGGCGATGCGGAATGGTTCGCTGGGGCGGCTCCACACCAGCTCGCCGTGGCAGTCGGGGGTGGTGCTGCGGCGCGGGCAGCCGTCGCGGTGGCGGCGGACGAAGCAGCGGATCTCGAGGGCGGTCGTGGTGTCGAAGCGAGGGGTGCCCGCCGCGGTCGTGGCGGCGCTGCCGGTGGGGACCGCGGCGAAGAAGATCGTGCGGCCGTGAGCCGAGTGATGGTTGTTGCCAGGCGGCGGGACCAGCGGGAACAGGTGATGGATCTGTTCGTCGCAGCGGGTGTCGGGCGCCGCGTCGACCTCGATCCAGGCGCCGGTATTGGGGTGCTCGTGGTTTGGGATCCAGCCCACGGCCCGCGTACCTGTGGCCCGCGTACCGGTCCGCGCGAGCTGGTGCTTGCGGATCACAAAGCCGGCCTCGCATACCTGGTCGCGGGCGACGCCCGGGAAGCCGGGCGCGTCGCAGTGGAGCTCGCAGGCGACGATGTAGAAGCGGCGGTGGCTGGCCAGGAACAACTTGCGAGTGGAGTTGGCGTGGTCGTCAGGCCGGTCGGCGAGGGAGCGCTGCGGCTCGCGGAGGAACTCGTCGACGAAGCCCGGCGAGGCGAAGGCGTGCAGCGCCGGGGCGCTGAGGCGGCCCGACGCGGCTACGCCCGGGTGTTGCCAGCGGTACCACGGCCCGGTGAGGATCCAGGGGTGGCGCGCGCTCATAGCAGGTTACCCACGCCCGGGGTGTAGGTCGGCGCGACCACCCCGACGCTGGCGATGAGGTTGGTGCAGGTGACGATGCCGTCGAAGCTGGTGGCGGCGGCGTGGACTTTGACCGTGGGGGCGGTGATGTCGACGCTGGTGTTTGCGGTGATCTCGAGCGCTCCGGCGAGGGTGAGGCGGATCGTGACGCCGTTCTGGTGGGCGAGCGTGACCTCCTGGCTGCCCTCGTCGAGGACCAGGCGGTGGCCGCCCGAGGTCGTCAGGGTGACCTTGGCCGCGCCGGCCGTGTCGTCGAACTCGAGCCGGCTGCCGCTGCGCGTACGGAGCACACGCAGGTTGTTGGCGGCATCGGCGGAGATCGGCGGCTTCTCTTTGCCATTCCAGCAGGCGCCGACGATGTAGGGCCGGCGTGGGTCGCCCGCCTCGAAGCCGACGACGACCTGGGTGTCGACCTCGGGGAGCACGCAGAGGCCCTGGTTGTCGTCGGCGTAGGGGGTCAGCAGGGTCGCCCACGCTCGCATCGCCTTGCCCGCGTCGCCGAAGCCAGGGAACTGGACCTGGACCCGGCCGCGGCCGTGTGGGTCGACGAGGTCGGTGACGAGGGCGGGGTACAGGCCGAAGTATCGGTGTTGACCACCGTCGGGCGGGAGGGCCTGGCTCAGGACGTCGTCGCTCATGCGCCCTCCTCGAGCGTCGGTCGCTCGGCGCTGAACTCGGTGCGGAAGCCGCGGGCGAGGTCGTGGGTGTGGCGGACCCGGGTGACGTGGTAACCGCCGCCGGAGAAGGGCCGGCCGACGCGCTCGAGGGTGAGGCGGGTGCCGACGATCATGTCGGGGGTGCCGGTGGTGAGGCCGTGGACCTGCACGAAGCGTCGGGCGCGGCGCTGCATCTCGGCGCGTGCGACAGCGGCGGCCTCGGTGGTGGTGAGGGGGACCTCGCGGGCGCGCTGGGAGACGCGCTCGCCGAAGGCCTGGCGGAGGATCGCGGGGCCGGTTCGGCCGTGGCTGACCTCGCCGCGGATCACTGCGTCGTCGGCCTCCTCATCGATGGCGACGCGGGCGTCGCTGTCGAAGCCGCTGACGCGGACGGCGGTGCGCTGGTGGGCGAGGTCGGCGCGGGCGTGGAGGTCGAGCAGGGCGCCGCCGCGGACGAGTGTTAGCTCGGTAGCGCTGCGGCGGTCACGGGCCTTGAATTGGAGGGTGCCGGCGTCGTCGAGCCACAGCTCGGCGCGGACCAGGCGGGCCCGCTCGCGCAGGAAGGCGAGGTCGCTTTGGTTCCACTGCTGGACGACCTCGTGGGTCGTGTCCTCGATGTCGACCTCGACGGCGAGCTGGTGGGCGCTGGCGACCTCGCGGACGATGTCCGCGTCGGTCATGGCGTCGTAGCTGCGGGTTCGCCGGGTCATGCGCAGGTCCATCAGGCGGTCCTCGGCGTAGACGGCGACCTCGGGGGCCTCGGCCTCGTCGAAGGTCGCCTCGAGGGCGCTGATCGTGCCGCGGAAGACGGTGCGGGCGCTGCTCGTGGGACCGACCGAGACGATGATGTCGAGGCCGAAGTCGAGGAGGGTCCCGTCGAGGTAGGCGGGCTCGTCGTTCGGGCCCACGGCGATGAAGCGGGCGCACAGTGTCTTGAGGCCGTCGGTCGCCTCCTCGATCTCGAGGCGGATGAGATCGCGGCCGAGCTCCTCGCGCACGATGCCGCGGGTGCGCAGCACCGGGCGCACGGCGTGGAACAGACCATCAGTCATCGAGGCCCTCCGCGCGGGTGCGTTCGCTTCGCCAGCGATCGTCGCGTCGCTGCTTGCGGGCGCGGTCGGCCTGCGTCCAGCGCGGGTCGCGGGTCGCGGGATCGGTGGGGGTCTCGGCCCCGCCGCGGGCTTCGATCTCGGTGTGGAGCTCGTCGATGTGTACTGGCATCAGCGGCGCTCCTGGCAGCGACACGCGCAGGCGCAGCGGCAGGTGGGAGCGCCGGAGGGCGCGGCGGATGGGGTGGGCGAATGCTGCTCCCACGGCGGACGGGTCGGATCTCGGCGGGTGTCCGGGCGGTCGCGCAGGTCGTCGCGGAAGCGGTCGCGCAGCGGCACGCCGCGGCCAAAGCTGGTCGCACGTGGGTCGGGTGACGCCGGCTGGACAGCGAGCGCGGCTGGGCGAGCACCGCGGATCCGCAGCGGCGTGCGATCGACGGTCGCGGGCGCAACGACGGCGGAGGGGGCGGCGAAGGCCGCCCGGGCCGCCTTCACGGCGGCTGTCTGCTGGGCCTCGGCGGCGGTGGCCAGGGCCGCGTCGACGCCCCCAGCGGCCGCCAGCGCGAGGCCACCGAGGGCTCCCTGAAGGCCGAGCGAGGCGGCGAGCGTGGCGTCGAGCCCGGCGCTGACGCCGGCCCGGACACCGATGCCGGGGGAGACACTGAGGTCGGCACGGAAGCCGATCGGGGCGCCTGCCGCGAGGGTCAGGTTCTCGCCAAGCGGAGCGTCGAGTCCACGCCAGGCAGCCGCGTCGAGACCGACGCGGGCGGCGAACTCGGGCGGCGTCTCGCCGGCGAGCGCCTGGACGACGCGGTTGGCGTGCTTGTCGACCGTGGTAGCCCCGGTTGCGGCAGCATTGTCGCCGCCAGGTGCCGGCGCGACCGGAGGATTGGTTGGCTCCCGGGCCCACTTTGGGTCCTGCTCGCGGAGGCTCAGCTTGGCCTTCGCGCGCAGGGGGACGCCGCTCGCGGCGAAAAGGTCGAAGTCGAGGCTGAGCTGATCGACCTTGCCGACGATGATGAATTCGCCCCAGGTGAAGCGCAGCCTGGGCGGGGCCTCCTTGTCCTTCGTGGGCAGGAGGTAGCGCTCGACGATCACTGTCTTGTCGCGGACGGAGGTGCCCTCGTCGGCGGTGTCGAACACGAGCTCGAGGGTGAGCTCGGCGGCGGACTGGCCGACGTACTGACTGGCTTGCAGGCCCTTGGAGCGGGGGCTGTCGGTGTTGTTGGTGAGGGAGAGGGCCAGCGAGGTCGGGTTGAACTGGACCTCGATCTTATTCGAGATCAGGTCCTTGTCGTCGACCGTCTCGAGGAAGGCTTTCACGAGCCCGCTCATTGCTTGCCTCCCACGTTCAATGCGGGCAGGACGAGGGCGAGGCCCTCGTGGGCGATGTGCAGCTCCTCGAGCGCGATCTCTCCGGTCTTGGCGTTGAGCTCGGGACCCTTGATCCGCGCCGGCAGGCCGCGCGAGAAGGTCCAGGTGGCGACGGGTGAGAGCTGGGCGTTGAGGACCTCGATGGTGCCGTCGTAGCGGCGGACCCGTGCGCCGGACACGACGTCCTGCAGCCAGCGCCACAGCTCGACGTTGAGGCCCGTTCCCGTGCCCAGGAACATCCCGCGCTTGAGCACGATGTTCGAGTACTTGGCGCGGCCGACCCGACGGACGACGCCGTCGTTGCGGCCGCCCTCGAGGTACTCCTGCACGTCGACCTCGACCTCGAGGCCGCTGCACTCCTGGAAGGCGCCCTCACCGTCGCCCATGATCAGCGACTCGCCGGCCGCGGGAGCGAGCGTGGCTGCAGTGCCGGCGTTGTTGGCCTCGACGGTGAGGCTGCGGCGCAGCCCGACCCGGAAGCGGAACGCGGCGATGAACTGGAGGTCCGCCATGGTCAGGTCTCCACCGCCAACGTGCCGTCGTCCGATCGCACGAGGCGAAGGACGATGAACTCGAGTGGCTCCGTCGGCGCCACGCCGATCTCGATGATCATGCGCCCGCCGTCCACGTCGACACGGGTGTTGAGGCGTGGATCGCAGCGGACGAAGAATCCCTCGGACTCGTCCGCGCCGCGGAAGGCCCCTGCACGGTACAGCTGGCGCAGGTAGGCGCGCAGCCCGGTGACGATGTCGCCGCGCAGTTGCGGGGTGTTCGGCTCAAACACGGCCCACTGCGTCTGGATCTCGAGGGTGCGTCGCAGCAGGCTCATCAGGCGGCGCACCGACAGCTGGCGGTAGGCGCGGTCGTCGGCGAGGGTGCGGGCGGCGCTGAGGCGCACGCCGCCCCGCTCGCGCAAGTGGACGTTGATGCCGACGCTGTGCAGCTCGGCGTGGGCGTCGGCCGCGACGAGCTCGGCGACGTCGATCACTCCGACGGCGTGGACACCGGCAGGACCATGCGAGATGCCGAACACGCGCTCCTGGCGGGCGAGGACCCCGGCGGCGACGGCCGAGGGATTGATCGAGATCCGGCGATCGCGGCCGTCGTCGTCCGGGGCGACGTACAACCATGGGTGGTAGGCCGCGACGCGCGACGAATGAAAGTTGGTCCGCCAGCGGAGGATCTGGCGCAGGGTGAGACGTGGGGGGACGTCAAGGAGCAGGACGAGGTCACCGAGTCGTTCGACGGCCGCGACCGCTGCGGTCTGGAGCGCGACGATCTCGGCGAGGTCGACGGTCGGGTCGAGGTGCAGCTTGTCGAGGCCGGTCGTCGGCGCGGCGGCCTCGGTCGGTGGCGGTGGCGGTGGCTCGCAGGCGACAAAGCGCGGGCTGCCGCGCGGGGCGGGATCGCGGACGGATTCGTCCGAGGGCAGCGGTTCGGGCACGTAGAGGTCGGGGACGATGACCGTCGCCAGATCGTCGATGTATGCCAGGGCAGCGATGCCATCGCCGCGCTCCGGGTCACCGGGCAGCCATGCGTCGTCGAAGAAATCGCCGGTTGTGATCTCCGTGTAACGGTCGGCGCCGCCGGAGAATTGCGGGACATCGGCGTCGACCGGCGGCAGCACCGGTGCGAGCGGCAGGCGGCGGAGATCGAGGGGCTCGATCAGGCCGGCCGACAGCGCCTCGCCGGGATAGACCAGGGTCGACGCGTCGCGCAGCACGGACGCGGCCCAGCGGGGGTGGTCCGCCGCGAGGCCGAGCTCTGTATGGCGCTCGCGGTTGCCGTCGCCGTCGACGATCTCGATCACGCCAGTGACGAGCTCGGCGCTCGTCGGTGTCAGCGGGATCGTGCGGTCGAGGGTCACGGACACACGGGAGTCCGGGTCGCGGCGAACGCTGGTGATGCAGGCCAGCACCACCTGATCGGTGGCGCCGAGGCGCAGCAGGGCGCCGATCTCGAGCGGCTCGCGATCCGCGAAGGAGAGCCCCGTGGGGGTCACGAGGCATGGTCCGAGCGGCGCGACGGCGAAGCCAAATCCCGCGCGCAGGGTGTTTCCCCAGCGGCCCTCGTTGCGTGCCAGCAGGGCGACCGGGGCGGTGGTGGTCCCGGCTATCGCGCCGGAAGCGACGGCGAGGCCGGGCTCGCCGCCGTCGTCATGGACGATGCGGACGACATACGCGCGGCGTCCACCCTGGGCGAAGAATGTGTGGATCGCGTAGGGCAGACGTCCGGGCCCGTCAAAGCCGCCATAGAGTCGGCGGTATTCGGCGATGCTCTCGACGGCGACGGCGATGGAGCGCCGGAACGGGGGTGCTTCTGTGGGGCGCGTCCCGGGTGCGCGGGGGACCCGGGCCGGCCCACGGGGGGCGATCCCGACGAATGCGCAGACATCCATCCGCACCGCGGCGAAGCTCGGCTTCACGGCGGTGACGGCCCCGTAGAGGCCGGGGGCGGCGGGCGATGTCCAGGGCGTCGGCATCGTCGGCTACTCGAAGAGGATGCCCTCGTGGACGAGGCTGAGCTCCTCCATCGCCACCTCGCCGCCGCCCTTTGCGGCCAGGGTTGGGCCGGTCCACTTCTTGGGCTGGGCGTTGGTCAGCACCCACACGGCGACCGGTTGTCGGGCCTCGTCGAGCAGCGTGATCGTCACCGGACGGCGCTCGTGCCTGCCCTCGCGGGCCGCCTTGAACCACGCGAACAGGTCGGTCGATCCGACGAGCCCGCGCTTGAGCACGACGTCATCCTGCTTGTAGGTGTTTCCGACCTTGCGGGATGTCGCGGGCTTCTCGTTGCCGTTGCGGTACTCGGCGTAGTTGATCTCGCTGCCGAGACCGCTGACGTCGGAGAAGCCGCCGATCACGGTGCCCTCCGAGCCGTCGCCAGTGGCGCCGCCGAGGCTGACGATGAAGTTGAAGGCGGAGTAGGGGTTCTCGCGGTAAATTGCCATTGGACAGTCTCCCGGGTCACAGCTTGGCGTCGGCGGTCCATTGACCGATACGGAGAATGACGAACTCGGCGGGCGTCACTGGAGCGACGCCGACGAAGCAGATGAGTCGGCCGTTGTCGAGGTCGTTCTGGGTCATCGTGGTGCGGTCGCAAGTGACGAAGAATGCCTCCTTCTCGGTATCGCCGAGCAGCGCGCCGTCTCGCCACATGACCCGCAGGAAATCCTCGATCGAGCGGCGGATGCTGTCCCACAGACGGCGGTTGTTCGGCTCGAACACGGCCCACTGGGTGCCGCGGTCGATCGAGTGGGCGAGGTAGTTGAAGATCCGGCGGACGTTGACGTACTTCCACTCGGGGTCGGAGCTCATCGTCCGCGCGCCCCAGATCCGGTTGCCGCGCCGCTCGAGCGCCCGGAGGGCGTTGACTCCCTCGGGGTTGAGCACGTCCTGACGGGCCTGGGTGATGTTCGACTCGAAGCGGACGAGACCCTGGATGATCTCGTTGGCCGGCGCCTTGTGCACGCCACGGGCGACGTCGGTTCGCGCATAGACGCCAGCGACGGCGCCCGATGGTGGCAGCGAGAGCAGGCGTGGCGGTCCTCCGGACGGGCGCTCGTTGGGATCGAGGACCTCGAGCCACGGGTGGTAGAGCGCGGCGTGCGAGCTGTCGAATCGGCCGCGGAACTCGCGGACCTCGTTGAGCGAGCTCTCCCGGGGAGCGTCGACGATGGCGATGCGATACGGCACGTTCGTGACGTGCGCCAACAAGGCGCCGACAGCGGCGGTGCAGAGGCCGTCGTCGTCGTAGGTGGCGGCGTCGGGCAGAGCGACGATGGCGATGTCATCGATCTCACCGATCGCGGCCAGGCCGGTCGCCTTGATGTTGACGTCGTCGGGATTGGCTTCCTTGCCGGCGAGGTCGTCGGGCTGGGCAAGGAGGCCGTCATGGCCGCCTGTGAGCCGCTTCGTGGGTTCGCTTACGAGGGCGTACAACAGCTGCGCGGGAATGAATGGTCGCAACTTGGCATCGAGCGTTGTCCAGTCGTCCGGAGCCCATTTGAGCCAGACCATGCAGTCCTCGTCGGCGGGGTCGTCCTTCTGCAGGACCCTTCCGACGTAGCGCCGCTGTGCCGCCGAGGTGCTGAGTTCGCTGTACTCGTCGCGTCGCTCGCGCCCGGCCTCCACGCGGACCCGCAGTTCGAGCAGTTGGATGACGACGTCGTGAGCGAGCGCGGTGGTGTTGCCGCTCTCGTCGAAGAACGTCTGGAAGCCCTCGCCATCGATCTCGACGACGCGGAGCTGGGCGGTGCCCGTCAGGGTCGAGCCGACGGGCGCCGGGCCGCTCGCAATGACCTCGACGACGGCGCCCGGGCGGACACGCCGGGCCTGTGCGATCTTCTTGGCGTTGTCATCCGGGTCCGTGATAGCGAACGCGATGTTTCGGCTGCGTATCACCTCGGCGGTCACGCGGACGTTGCCGGCCCGTCCTGGCCAGCGGGCGCGCCACGTCGCGGTCGCCGTATTTGTCCCTTCTCCCAAGGTCACGGCCAGGCTAGCGACGCCATCCTTGGGATCGGTGGTGCGCGGCACGAACACCCGCGAGATGTAGAGGCGCTTGCCGCCATTGTCGAAGAAAGCCCGGGCTGCGTGGCCCAGGTAGGGAAGGCGCTCGTCTGCCCCCGTTTCGCCGACCTGGAGCGGGTCGAGGCCGCCGTAGACCCGCTCGAACTCGGTGAAGCTGGTGATCAGGCGCGGTGCCGAGGATTTCGGGCCATATTCGTTGCTGGCGCCGTAGGTGTAGTGAACCGGCCCGAAGTGGGCCATGCCGGCGAAGCCGGTGGTGCTGGTCGGAACGCCCTCGATCGACTTCGAACGGAAGCTGACTTCCTCGACGTACACTCCGGGCGACAGATACTCGGGCATGGCGGACCTCCCTGGGCGGGCGATGGAATGGATGCAGCAGATTCAGGGCGAGAATGGGAGCACGGCCGAACTGATTCGGCCGAGTCGCAGTGCGACAGGAAACAGCGGCGCCGCCTGATACCCGGCGGGCGGTGTGGTGCCGGCCGAGATCGGATCGGGGGCACCGGGCGTGGGCAAGTCTTCGACGGGGAGTGCGGCGAGCACGTCAGTCGCGGGCGCGGGGGGCACTGACGGTCCAAAGACCCGAATCGACACGGCGATCGTGCCCTGCGGATCCACGAACGGCGCCGGGTGAGCGCCGACCAACAGCAGGAATTCGCCGCGGTCGTCGCCGTGTGCGTGGCCAGCGACCATATCGCCATGATCGGGGTAGAGCGCCTCGATGCGCGCCCAGGCGACCGGCACGCCGTCGCGGAGCACCTGGCCACGCAGCCCCGTCATTCTCTCGCTAAACTCGTAGGCGGTGCCCGGGAACACAGCGATGTGGCGGATCCGCTGTTCGATGGGATGGAGGCCGAGGTCGTCCCGTTCGATGTCGTGGGGATCGACCAGCGGGACACGGATCCGCCGTGGGACGAACCAGCGCGCGTGATCGTGGATGTAGATCGCAACGTGACGGTCCGCCGGCTTCAGGGCGATCAGGGCGGGGTGGTAGAGCAGGGCGTGCAGGCACGAGGCATGACGTGAGACCCCGGGCGAATCGCGCCACCCCGACGGCCGCGTATATGGGGAACCAGGCGTCACGTTGCGCGGTGCCCATTGGCCTTCGAGGTCGACGCGGATCGGGCGTGCGACGCGACCGCCGCGAACGGCGTCCAGCACCTCGATACCCTGGGCCAGACGCTGTTCGGATCGCGGCAGGGGTGTCACTTGGCCCTCGTCATGAAGGTGGCGACTGGGCGATCGGCGACCGCGCGCCGCTCGTCGAGGCGGAGGATCCGGGCCACATAAGCCACGCTCAGCTTGTAGTCGGTCGGCAGGGAGTCGAACACCCGCATCAGGTTCTCTGTCGAGATGTCCTCGATGCCGATCTGCAGGGCGTCGCCGACGGCCCAGGCGCCGGCAGGGTGGAGGAGCGGGCCGCTCAGGATCGGCTGGGCATCGAGGCACTGCATGGCACACCCGAGAATACGGGCCTCATGATCGGCGTTCTCGGCCCACGGGGTCATCAGGATGTGCAGGTCGAGCGGCAGGCGGGCCCGCCCGTCCTGGGCGCTGACCGCCGACCAGGCGGCCCGCATCGCCTTGTTGACATCGACGCGATAGATCAGCAGCGAGAGCGCCGGAGGCTCGATGATGCTGCCCTGAACGGTGGTATCGAGGTCGGCAGTGCGTGCCAGGACCGCGTGGGTGGTCTTGTGAGGGACCGGACGGACCTCCTCGAACGCGGCGTTTAGCAGCATCTCGATGCTGCGCGCCACAACCGAGATCGAGTCAAAGTCCGCCAATTTCCCTGCCGTTCATGTTGTCTCTGCGCAATCGCAGACAGCCTACAGGTAGAGCAGTTCGCTGCGGCATGTCAACGCGAATCGCAGCAAGAATAGCCGCGTAATGGTCTGGTGATTCTATAATAGCCCAATTTTTGAGGGTATGCCGGTGATTCCCAGGCGTAACAGGACACGATTCCTACAGAACAATGTTTACACTGATGGATGATGGATATTGAAACACGTACCATGTGTAGTGATGTCTTCGAACCCCAATTCGATCAGGCGTCGTGAGGATTCGATCTCCGCGCTGCGAACTGGACATCCACTGCCCGGCCGGCTACGTAGGTTTGCGGCGACCTGGCTCAGGCGCCGATGAGGTGCACGATCGGAGCGGACTCTCAATGGTGAGGGTCGCTGCCGTGGATCTGCAGCAGGGCCGTGGCGCAGGTGGGGGCGTCGAACTGGGCGGTGAGGTCGCGGGCGAGGGCGGGGTCTTGGAGGAGGAGGCCGGCCTCGAGGTTGCGCTGCTGACCGGCTTGCGTGAAGTTGGCGGAGGTCAGGAAGACCTGGGACTCGTCGACGATGACGCACTTGGCGTGGAGGATGGCGCGCTGGGTCGGGTCGGGGTGGAGGCTGCGGGGGTCGTAGTAGAGGTCAGGGAGGCGCTTGCCCGGCCACAGGTGGGTGGTGAAGTGGTGGCGGAAGCGGTTGACGAAGTACGCGGCGTCGCGGTCCGGGTATCTGGGGGCGTCCTTGCGCTCGACGTTGGCGAAGATGCGGACGGCGAGCCGGGGATTCGCGTCCATGGCGGCGGCGAGGGGGCGCCAGAGGGCCTGGGCGTGCTGCAGGGCCTCGCCCTCGCGGGCGCGGTCGAAGGCGTAGTTGGCGATGAGGACGCTGTGGCGGGCTGCGCTGCACAGGTCGCGGATGACGACGGCGGTGTCGCGCGGGGAGGTGCCGGGGGCGTCGGGGCCGCTCCAGACGAGCTCGGTGCGCTCGGCGGAATGTTGCTGGTGGCGGCGCTCGCTAGCGAGGGTGCGCAGGAGCAGGGCGGCCTGGGCGGCGGTGAAGTGTTGCGATTCGAGGGCGGCGAGTTCGCGCAGGGTCTCGTCGGTGGCGGCCTCGGGGACGTGGCGGCGGACGGCGCTGCGGGTGAAGGGTGCTCGCAGGCGGCCGGCCTCGAGCGCGGCCGCGAGGTCGTCCAGCGTGGTCGGGCCGAGGCTGGGGAGCATCACTGGCATTTGTCGCCCGGGGATCGTGGCGCTGGCAAGCGGCTCACGGGTCGACGAAGAACTCGGCGCCGAGCTCGTCGACGGTGGCGACCACGAGCGCGCGATCGAGCAGCTCATTGCGGCGCTCGCAGGAGGGCTCGGCGATGAGCAGGCAGCCGTGGCAGGCGGCGCCGTGGAGGAAGCGCTCCTCGTGGCGATCGTCGGGGCGATGCTGGGCGCAGATCGGGTCGTTGGAGCAGAGGCGGCCGAGCTCGAGGGCGGTGGCGAGGTAATGCTCGATGCGCTTGCCGACTGCGACGAGGCCGCCGAGGGTGCCCTCGGAGCCGGGGGTGCCGGTGTAGAGCAGGATGCCGTGGCCCGCCGCGCCGGCGTAGACGCGCTCGGAGATGGCGGTCGCGGCATATCCACACTCGAGCGCGACGGCCTGGATCAGCAGGTGGGCGAGCGAGTGGAGCATGAGGTAGGGGAGGCCAGGGAACTTGGCGTTGTCGAGGCGACGGGCGCCGGCCCAGGCGTCGAAGCCCTTGAGGAGCTGGTCGCCGCGCGCCTGGACGCGATCGCGGCGGAGCCAGGCGGCGATGGCGTCGTTGCTGAAGCCGAGGAACACGCCCTCGCCGCGGTTCTCGACGGCGGGGACCCACGTGGGCTCGCGCGAGAGGGCGGCCGGGCGCACGTCGAGGGTGAGCTCGCCGTCGATGTCGGGCATGACGGCCTCGAAGCGGGTGAAGCCGATCTGGGCGACGACCTCGCGCAGCTTGTGGACGAGCACGACGCGATCGAGGCGGCCTCGCAGGCCGGCGCGAGCTGGCCGAGCGGGCGGGCGCGGGCGTAGAAGTCGCTGGCCGGCTCCTCTTCGTGGGCGGCCTCGGGTTCGCAGGCGAGCAGGGTCTCGAGCTCGGCGACCTTGATCTTCTTGTCGGGCTCGAAGCCGCGGCGGCGGCGCTCGACCTCGGCCCAGATGTCGGCGTCTTTCAATGCGCCGAGCTTGCTCGAGACCTTCGGCTTGTTCTTGCGGCGGAGCTTGATCAGCTCGTCGATATCGTCGACGTAGGCGAGCTCGTCGTCCCACAATGCGTCGACGGCCTTGCGCACGGCCTCGTCGGCCTCGGGCAGGGAGATGACGCGCATGACCTGGGCGAAGTAGGCGTTGCTGGCCGAGCGGACCAGCAGGCGGCTCCACTCGGGTTCGTCGCTGTCCTTGGCCTTGCAGGGCTCCTGGGCGTTGCGGCCGAGCCAGGGGCGGTCGCCGTGGCAGCGGCCGAGGACGCGGCTCTCGGGCAGCTTGGCGTCGGCGAGCGGACGGCGCGCGCCGGTGGCCTCGCAGCGAATGTAGATATCGCCGAGGTCGCCGCCGGTGCCGCCCTCGTCGATCCAGAGGCGGGCGCGGGCCTGGGGGGCGTCGCCGGCGTGGACGAAGCGATACCAGTCGATGTCGCTGATGTGGCCATTGCGGCAGGCCTGGACGAATCTCACCGGGACGACGGGGATCTTCTTGCCGTTATGTAAGTAGTGGCTGCCGCCGTCGAGGGCGCGCCAGTGGACCAGGGGGCGCGTGCGGTACTGTTTGCCGGTGTGATCGCGGTGGGTGACGCCGTCGACCTGGCCGACGAACCACGCGGGGAACACGAAGCAGGTCATGCCGGCGCGCGGGGAGGCGGGGTCGCCGTCGTCGACGGGCGGGGTGTACATCGGCACGCGCTCGCCCTCGGGGAGGCCGAGCTGTTTGGCGATGCTGGCCTCGAGGCGCTTCTCGTGCACGGGCTGGCGGCCCTGCTCGGTCCAGTGCTCGAGGCCGCCGACTAAGACGGAGTGGAGCGGGAGGTCGACCATGGCGCCGGGGCCGAAGGTGCTGACGACCTGGCTGCGGCGGATCTGGCCGGAGACGGGGGCCTTGCGGGGCTTGCTCATGGCTGGGTGTCCTCGAGGTCGCCCTCGACCAGGAAGCCGTCGGGGTTGCGGATCCACAGGTCGACGGCGGGCTCGACGTCTCCGCAGGCTCCGGGCCGCCGTGAACTTGCTGAATTCGGCGGGGAGTTTTTCGAGTTTGGGGTCGCCGGGCTGGTGCAGGAGCGGGAGGTCGTTGCCGGCCTCCTGTTGATATTGCAGGCCCTCGCCGACCTGCTTTTGGGCGTGGGCGAGGCTCGACCAGTCGTCGAGCAATGCGTGCACTCTGGCGCGGACGTGTTGGCGCAGGTGGGCCTGCGCGGCGGTGTCGAGGTCGGGGTCGTGGGCCTCGGCGCGGGCGGCGATGGTGTCGGCGATGTATCCGAGGTTTGCGCGCTCGCTGGCGATGTCGACGGCGCGGCGGGCTTCGGTGAGCTTCTTGTCGCCGTGGCGGGCGAGGGCGACGGTGATGGCCGCGAGGCCGCGGCCGATCGCGCGGGGCGAGAAGGGGGTCACGCTGGTGGCCTCGACGGCGCGGTAGAAGCTGGCGTGCCAGGCGGCGAAGCGCTCGAAGTGGGAGCGGTCGCGCGGGCGGTGGACGTTGAGGAGGGCGACGACCAGGCCGGGGCGCTCGTCGTCGCGGCCGACGCGGCTGGTGGCCTGGATGTACTCGGCGGCCGTCTTGGGCTGGCCGAGGACGACCATCAGGCCCAGGCGGGTGATGTCGAGGCCGACCGAGATCATGTTGGTGGCGAGGGCGACGTCGACGCGCTCCTTCTCGGCGAAGTGGAGGGCGAGGCGGCGCTTGGTCTCCGAGACGTCGCTGGTGTTGACGCGCGAGGTGAGCTCCTGCGGGAGGTGGTCGATGTTGCGGCTGGCGAAGCTGCCCTCGGCCTCCCCCTCGCGCTTGCGGGTGCCGTAGTAGGTGAGGCGGGCGTTGACCTCGTCCTCGACGATCCGCCGGCTGCCGCCGAGCTCGCGCAGCGAGTTGAAGTAGCCGAGCAAGGTCATGTAGGGGTCGGCGGGGTTGTCGACATTCTTCGCGCCGCCGGACTGCTGCCATTGTTTCTGGGCGGCGGCCATGAGGGCGAGGTAGGTGCGCAGGAGGACGACCTTCAATGAGCGGCCCTGGCTGGCGACGCCGAGGTAGAGGCGGGCGTTCTTCTCGGATGGCGGGACGGTGCGGGCGAAGAAGCTGTCGCGCGGGTCGGGGCCGGGCGGGGGGAATACGTCGACGGTGTTCCTGCCGAACAGTGCACGGATCTGCTTCTCGGCGCGGCGGACCGTGGCGGTGGAGGCGACGATCTTGGGGCGGACGGAATGCTCGCCGTGTTTGCGGGTGGCGAGGGCGTCGAGGGCGGTCTCGTAGAGGCCGACCATGGTCCCGAGCGGGCCGGAGATGAGGTGCAGCTCGTCCTGGATGATGAGGTCGGGCGGGAGCAGTGGTTGGGGCAGGGCGCGGCCCTTGCCGGGCTCGGCGGGGCCGTAGAAGCCGCTGGCGTCGGCGCGGTCGGCGTTGCCGAGCAGCGCCCCGGCCTCGCCGACCCACGGGAGACCGGCGAACTTGTCGACGGTGGCGATGACGAAGCAGGGGAGGCGGCGATAGAGCGGCTCGTCGACGGCGACGAGCGGGAGCGACTGGTTGCGCGTGAACACGCAATCGCGGTTCTTGCAGCGGATGACCAGCTCGCGCGGGTGGTCGGTGTTGGGGAGGAGGGCGAAGGATTCGGGGAGGAAGGGGGTGCCGCACCAGGGGCAGACCTCGAGCGGGATCGGCGAGGGGTTGCGCTTGTGATTGCTCTGGTAGGCGAGCACGCGGGCGCGGGCGGTGGTCGGGCGGCTGTCGCCCTTCTCGCCGAGGGCGTTGGGGGTCGCGGCCTGGCCGACCCAGAGGCCGATCTCGAAGGGCCAGGGGCCGAGGCGGGCGGGGTCCTTTTGGCGTTCGAGCTCGAGTGCGCAGATAAGGGTGGCGGCGCGGCCGAGCTGATCGAGGGTCAGGAGGCGCAGGGTGTAGCGCATCAGGACGCTGACGCCGGCGCTTTGGAGGCCCGGGTTGCGGAGGCGGCGGAGGACCAGGGTGAAGGCCGAGAGGCCGAGGTAGGCCTCCGTCTTGCCGCCGCCGGTGGGGAAGAACAGGAGGTCGACGACGCCGCGATCGCGGTGCAGCGGGTCGATGATGCCGGCGAGGTTGAGGAGGATGAAGGCGAGCTGGAACGGGCGCCACTGCGGCGGGTCGATCTGCTCGGGGCGCTTGCCGTTGCCGTGGCTGGCCCGCTGACGCATGGCGGTGGCGACGACGCGGTTGGCGACGGTGAAGGCGTGGAAAGCATCGGGGTCGCGGGCCAGGGCGGCGAGGCCGGCGGTGATGCGGTCGCGGGCCAGCTCGGCGCGCTCGATGAGCTGCTGGCAGGTCTCGTTGCGGAGGGGCTCGGGGCAGGTGGTGCCGGCCTGGCCCTTGAGCCAGGTGGTGTATGCGGTGGCGATGCCGGCGAGGGAATGGGACAGGGCGGCGCCGTCGGGGGCGGCGGCGATGGTCTCCATGCGGAGGTTGACGCCGTCGATCGCGGCGGCGATGACCTTCTCGACCTGGGCCGTGGGCATCCAGGTGGTCTCGACGTCGTGGCAATCTTTGGTGTCGGTGCAATGCACGAGCACCGATATGTTGTGACCGACGGCGTGCTCGACGATGTCGCGGTATTGCAGGTCGGCGACGCGGTCGTCCCAGTCGGTCGAGCTGCGCACGTCGGGGCGCGGCACCAGCGGGGCATCGCTGTGCACGTGGAGGCCGGCCTGGAACACCCACGCCTGCTCGCGGGCGGCCTCGGCGGGCGGGCGACGATTGACGAGGAAGAGGGAGACCGCGCGGGTGCCCGGGGGCAGGCCCGTGGCGGTCGGGGCGGGGCGGACGGACAGGACCAGCTCGAGGCCGCCGCTGTTTGGCACGGGATGCGGGTGAGTGCCGAGTTTCAGCGGGACTGTGAGGGGCTCGGCGCGCGGGCGTCGTTGCCAGCGGGTCGGGCGGCGGCGCGTGTCCTCGGCGTCGGGGTCGGGCAGCGGGCTGTAGTCGCCCCAGCGGGCGACCACGGCGAGCTCGCGGGCCGCGGCCGGGACCAGCAGGCTGAGGCCGATGGAGGACGGGAACAGGCCCTTGCGGGCGGCCGTGGCCTCAGGCGAGGCCTCGTCGTCGCCGGCGCGGGCCTTGTCGATGCCGTCGAGCTCGCCGTCGGCGTCGTCGCCCTCGCGCTCGCCAGGCGGGGCCTCGAAGGGGACCAGGAATCCGGTCAGGTACCAGACCGAGGGGGCGGTGTTCAGGATCTCGTCGGCGTGGGCGGCGTCGGCCGGGCCGGGGCCGATAAGGTCGAGCGCGAGCGCCGAGGCGAGCGAATCACGGACGAGGGCAGGGGCCTGCACGTGGCGACGGTACAGGAATCAACGCAGCGATACCAGCGAAAGCGTGGATGCGTCGGGGCAGTCACGGCCGAGCTCCTTGCACAATACCCGGGGCCTTCGATATTGCGGAGCACGCGGGGGACCGGAGTACTCGGTTCATGACGTCATTTCACGAAGCCGGCAGTTTGCGGCGGATGGCGTCGAAATCGATGTTCGGGCGGTCGGTGTGGCGGCTAGCGAGGTAGTCGTTGAGCTCCTGGGGGCGATGGGCCACGGCCGAATGCTGGGCCTTGACCGGCCAGGACTCCGCTGATAGCGTTCCAGCGTGCGCGATTTCGGGCGGTGCTTTCTCGCTGGCCTCCTGGCCACCGTGGGGGCGTGCCAGGAGGATGCCGAGCTTCCCGCGCAGCCGACAAGCAAGGGGGGCCCCAACGACCCAGGGGAGGAGCCGCAACCGTCGCCGACGAGCACGCAGCCGACGACGGGTGCTGGGGCGAGCAGCGGTGAGCTGGGTTCGACGGGCGGCGCCTCTGAGACCACGGGCGGCGCCTCCGAGAGCGTGGGTGGAAGCTCGGGCAGCACGTCGTCCGGCACCACCGAGTCGCCGGTCCCGGAGGGCTGTGGGGACGGCATTGTTGGCCCCGGGGAGGCGTGCGACGACGGGTTTCAGGGCAACAGTGATAACGCCGCGTGCACCTCGACCTGCGCCGCGGCCGTATGTGGTGATGGGCTGCTGTGGGCGGGCGAGGAGGAGTGTGACCACGGCGCCAACAACAATGACAACAGCTATGGCGGGTGCACCGAGAGCTGTACATATGGGGCGCGCTGCGGGGACGGGCTCTTGCAGCCAAACGACGAGGAGTGTGACGCCAGCGCGCCGCCGGTCGAGGGCGAGGCCCCCTGCGACCCGCTGGCGTGTCGTTACCTCGCGCGCGTCGCGTTCGTGACGGCGGCGAAGTTCTCGGGGGCGCTCGGCGGGCTCGCGCTGGCCGACGCGGTCTGCGTGGCTGCTGCTGCCGGGCAGGGCTTCGACCAGTCGGGGAGCTTCCGGGCGTGGCTCAGCGACGGGGTGGCGACGCCGAAGACGCGGCTGAAGAAGGCTGCGGCGGACGCGGGCTACCCGTATGTGCGCCTCGACGGGCAGCTGCTCGCGGACGACCTGGATGACCTGATCGCCGAAGGCCCGAAGGTCCCGCTCGACGTGACCGAGACCGGCGTTGCCCTGAAGCCGCTGGAGTTCGTCTGGACGAACATCGGCGCGGATGGCGAAGCCATTCAGCGCGGTCAAGCACTGCGACGAGTGGACCAGCGACGCCTTCCTGGCCACCGCCCGCGCCGGTAAGGCCTCACCCGCGAGCATCGCCGAGTTGCCGGTCTGGAAAGCTGCTCGAAGGTGGACCAGCGATGGCGGACAGCCATGCCAATCCACGGCACACCTCTACTGCCTGGAAGATTGACCATGCACCTGCGATATTTTACGGTCGTCACGCTTGCTGCGTTCAGCGGAAGCTGCGCCGTGGAGTCGATCGATGCGATCATCGCCGAGCATGGCGTCACCTACTGCCCGACGACGGGATCAGGGGGCGTGGGCGACACCTCGACGAGCACCGGAGCGAGCACGGGGACGAGTGGCGACGTGGCCGGGGATACCTCGAGCAGCGGCGACGGGAGTGTCTCGATGGGCGAGGGAGAGACCCTTGGCAGCACCGATGTGACCGCCGCGAGCGGTGATCTCCCCACGTATTTCTGTGGCGACAGCGTGGTCAACGAGGACGAGGAGTGTGATGACGGCAACGCCCAGGACGGCGACGCGTGTCGCAATGACTGCACGCGGCGATGGATCGTGTTCATCACCAGCGAGCCGTCCAAGCAGGGTAAGTTCAACGGGATCATCGGCGCCGACTACGAGTGCCGCCACCGCGCCACCAACATGTTCCTCCCCAACGGCGAGCGCTACATGGCCTGGGTGAGCACCTCCGTGGTCCAGCCGGCGGATCGCATGTACCACGCGCGCGGCCCCTACGTGCTCGTCAACGGCCAGCAGGTGGCGGCGAACTGGGACGCGTTGACCTCGGGTACGCTCGAGCACCCGATCAACGTCACGGAGAAGAGCGAGACGGTGAATTCCACCGTATGGACGGGCACCGATATCACGGGCATGCGCATCCCCAACACGCAGCATTGCTCCGACTGGACCTACAACGACAGCGACCAGACCGGTTGGGCCGCCGACGGCACCGCCACCGACGCGTTCTGGACCCGCGGGGCGGAGGTCATGTGCGGCGCGTCTGCGGCGATCTATTGCTTCGAGCAGCCGTGAGGGGTCACGAGGCGTCGTCCGGCGACAATGCGAGCAGTCTGGCGTGGGCTTCGGCGGGGAAGAGCGCCGTCAGGCCGAGTTCGGTCTGGAGCAGGCGGCTGACTGCGGTGCCGCGGGACTTCTTGGCGCGTTGGGCCTTGTCCTTGGGATCGAAGAAATCGCGGTCGCGGGTCACGAACAGTGCGGCCTGGCCGGCCACGGCGGCGAAGACCTGCTTGATGTCGTGGGATTGCATGCCGGCCTGGTCGAGTTTGGCTTTCAGCTGACGCTGCTGTTTCATCGTCGCGGCGATCGCCGTCTGCGGGACCTCGATCCACTCGAGGCCTTGCAGCGCGCAGCGCTGCTCCAGCTGATCGAGGTATTCGTGGAGGGTCGCCTCGGCCCTCGTGATCGCGGAGATGATGATCGACCACGTGAGCGAAGGGCTGTCGACGTCGAGCAGGGCGCGGCAGGGCTCGCTGTGGGAGTCGCCCTGGTTCAGGGACAGCACGAAGATCACTGTGTCGTAGAAGGCGCGCGCGCTGGATCGCGTCACGGGGTCCTCCTGCGCTGCTCGGCGAGGTCGCGGGCCAGGTCGAGGCCGGTGTCGAGGAAGCCCCTGGGCCAGCGTGCCTTCGGGACGCCGTGTTGATCGAAGGACATTGTGGTGATAACAGACTGCTTGCCGTCGTGCTCGACGCAGAAGACGCGGACCCTGGCGGGGTCGAGGCCGGCGGCGACCAGGGTCTGCAGGCGGAGGACCAGGTGTTCGCTGTGGGTCTCGACGTAGACCTTGTTGCCGCGGTCGGCCGAGGCGACGAAGACATCGGCGAGGCGGGACTGGGCGAGGGGATGGAGGTGCGCCTCGGGTTGATAGGCGATGAGGTTGCCGCGCTTGAGCTGGGCGTCGTGGGAGAGGAGGGGGAGGATCTGGCTGACGCCGTAGCCGACATCGGCGAGCGTGGCGGCCTCGGTCTTGCGCCGGGGGGAGACGCGGATCTCGGCCGTTCGTGGGCCTTTGCGCTGCCCCAGGGGGCGCGCGTCGATGTCGACGGCGAGCTTCATCGTGCGCAGATTCTCGACGATCGTCGCGCGCGCGACGCTGTTGGCGTCGTCGCTCCACAGGCGCAGGAGGTCGCTGATGAGCCGGGTGTCGTCGGCGTGCATCATCGGGTCGTCGAGGACGTACACCGAGCGGGGGACCGGGCGTTGGGGGCGCACGATCATGGTCTCCTGCGGCGGCTCGCCGGCGCGGATCAACGAGCCGACCGCGCCGCTTCTCTGGAAGAAGACGGGAGCGCCGCCGAAGAATGTGACCTGTGCGGTCTTCTTTCCCCGGTCGGTCGAGCGATAGGCGCTGCCTTCGGCGTCGATCGCCTCGATCTTCTCTACCGTCCCCGGCGGGAGCCTGGCGGAGTAGTCGGCGTGATGAACGATCGTTGAGCCGGAGGAGGGGGAGCGTCGCAGGGCGAAGCGCGCCGTGAATTTATCCCATTCGTAGATCAGGGAGAATTCTGCGTCCGCGGACTTTCGGTTCTTGCCCGGGCGGCGGAGGATCGAGTCGAACGAGCCGAATGATGGCACCTGGGAGATCGCCAGCGGGCCCGGTGCGGGAGACCCCGTGCTAAGCAACGCGAGTTCGATCGCCGTCATGATGTTCGACTTGCCGGCGCTGTTCGGGCCGATGAAGACATTGACATCCGCGAGCTCGATCCGGTTCGAGTCGGCGAAGGAGCGGAAGTCGTGGAGGCGAAGTGCGTGCAGCATGGAGGTCAGTCCTTCGAGCGCGGCAAGATATTCTTCAATCGCCGTGAGATGGCATGCTCGAGGATCAGTTTGCGTTGGGTTTCATCCGCGAGGAGCTTCCTGAGGATATACTCGCCCCATTCATCCTTGGCGTTGCGCCACGTCTCGCGGATGATTTTGCGCACCGGATGCGCGGGGCGCATTCGGTGGATCGCCGCGATCGCGGGTCCCATCAGTTTCCTGCTCGGATCCCGTTCATTGGGGCCCCAACCTGTTGGCCAGCCAGGAGGATCGTCCTTGAGGTCGAGCGCTCGCCGTACTGCCCTGCCGTCATGGGTGAAGAGCGCCTCAAACATGGGCTCCATGCAGACGGCGAGGACGGCTCCGGCCTTGACGGTACGCTGGCTGCGTCCGGTGGGAGGTACGTCGCGCAGATTCTCGAGTTGAGTCGCGGCCTTGGCCGCGCAGGCTGCCCAGGCGGTGTCCCGGAGGAGCGCGAGCGGCGAACTAGCGATCCCCTGATAGACGCCGATCTTCTCGTCCCACGCGCACCGACGTTGGTCCTTATCGACTGGTGGTTCCAGATCCCAGGCGACGATGAGGGCGTCGCGGGCCGGATCGAGCTTGTGGGTCCGGCGGGCATCGCAGATCCGTGCATCGAGGCCAGGGGCCGAGGTGCTCCCTGGCAATCCGAGCATGTTGGTGATCGCATCCTTCCCGATGGGAACGACGACATCGACCGACGTTCGGCCGAGGGCAGGGAGCAGGGTGTTCCATAGTCGGGCGCACTGATCTTTCGAGCCGACCGGCGTGCTCCCCTCGACGAACAGGGCGATCTTCATGACTTTCTCAGTCTTCGAGGATGTGGACATAACGGCCTCCAGGTCGGACGCGAGGGTCCGAGATCTGGCTGGCCGGGTCGTTCTGGAGTCGGGTGTAGGTGGTGTCTCCCAGCGCCCGTCGCACGATCTGGATGTCGGCCAGATCGATGTCGTCGAGGAGCCACGGAGAGTGCGTTGTGACGATCACTTGAACGCCGCGGAGGCTCGCGTCCTTGAGGTGGTTTAGCACCTTGCGCACCGCGACCGGATCGAGGCCGTTCTCGACCTCTTCGATGCAAAGCAGGCTGGGCCCGGTCGGGTGGGCGAGGAGGGCGAAGATCGCGGTCATTCGCCGCGTGCCCTCCGAGAGCATCCATGCGGGGATGGCGAACTGCTTGCGCCCCGCCTTTCCCTTGTAGACGATATTCTCTTTCAGCGCATAGTTTCCCGCGCGGACATCGCCGCCGCGGACAACTTCGATGTCGCGGAAGTCGGGGAGTACGGACTGCAGCATCTCGAGGAGTTCTTCGCGCCCTTCGCTGTCGAGCTCCTCGATGAGCGCGGGGAGGGTGGCGCCCACTTCGTCGAGGAGGGGCGCGAGGGACGGGCGCTTGAGCGGCGCGCTGCGTGCGAGGTCGGTGGGCTCGAGGCGCAGGAACACCGCGTTTTGCCAGAACGTGGTGATGTCTGTCCCCGTGATCGAGAACTTGGGTGGAGGCAGCAGTTCGTCGAGCCTCGTCAACGCCAGGCGATCGGGCGCGGGGAATCTGCTGCGGTCGGTGGCACGTGCGCCGTCTTTGTCCGTCCAGAGCAGCAGTTCACCGATGGGCTTCGCGGGAGCGCCGATACGGAGCTCCTCCAACGCGACCACCGCGACCTCATCGCGTTGTTCGATGCCGCAGGTATAGCGAGCGAAGGCGCCGTCGGCGGCCTCCAATCGCGTCTTGAGCGTAAAGCCGGGGCGCTCGGCCGAGTAGCGGTGGTTGATGAGGTCGCGGATGCCGTTGTAGCGGTCACACGCCACGTTGACCGTTTGGCGCACCGACGTATCGATCCACTGGAGGGCCTCGAGGAGCGTGCTCTTGCCGGCGCCATTTCGCCCGATGAGCACGTTGAACGGGCCCAGCGGGACGTCTGTGAGCTCGTACGCCGCCTTGAAGCGGTGCAGGCTTACTGCGGTGAGGTGGAGTGGGGTGGTCACGAGTTCTCGCGTCTTGGGCCAGGGTACCAGGGATGACGGTGCTGGAGAATCGGGGATCCAGGGGCTAGTCCTCGTCGGGGGAGGAGCGAGGACTGGGTGGAGGGGGTGGCCTTCTTGGCGGCGGACTTGCTGGCCTTCTTGGCGGGCTTGGGTGGGGACTTGGTGGTGGAGCTGGGGGGCCGGCGAGGCGCTCCTCGGCGGCGCGCTGCTGGTTCAGGTCGAGGAGGCGGGCCAGGACCTCGTCGTGGAAGTCTTGCGGCCAGCGGTAGCGCCAGGGCTTCTTCCTGGCGCGGGCGCGCGGGGCTTCGTCGGCGTCGGGCTCGTCGTCGGGCTCGTCGTCGAGGCGGAACTCGCAGGTGGCGCGCTCGGCGAGGTCGGTCCAACCGTAGGCCGTCAGCACGGCGCGGTCCATCTCGGCGTGGAGCTCGCGTAGCTTGAGGATGTCGGGGGCGTGCTCGTCGGGGTCGTGGAAGCGGTTGTACGTCTTTGTTAGACCCTCGTTGTTGCGGACCATGAGGTCGGCGCGAAAATCGTAGTATTGCATGCTAGTTTGCGAAAGGTTAGAGTCATGTTGCCAATTGAGAGGGAATGGGAAGGTCTGGAAGCAGTCAGATGGAGTGTAAACAGGATCATCCTTCATGCTTGAGCCGAAGAATGCCGCCCAAACCTCGTGTACTCGAGACTGCAGCATTGCAAGTGCTGAATCGTTTTGCTGCGCGAACACGATTAGCTTCTGATCGAAGACGTAGGTGCTTGGGAGCCAGGTGAACAGGCGGTACTTCGCCGTTTGGCAAGTTGCGAGGATCCGTTGTAACCCTGCGATAGCTCGCTGGAGAGCCACGCGTCGTTCCCCATATAGCCACCAAGTCTTTCGATAAGTTTCGCGGTTGTTCTTCGCCCTCTCCGGTCGGACCCTGGCTTCAATGATGCTCATAAGCTTGGGCCATCGGCGAGCTTCCACTTCGGTCATGTCACCGAAATTGATTGCGTGGCGTCGAGGCTGCGGGCTTGGATTATCATTGACATCTTCGCCGCCGATGTAAGGATGTATAAGCGCCGAGTATTCAGGCGCCTGAGCGAGAATTTCATGCATTGCTGAGGATGGCGAGGCTTTCTCGTCGTCATCGTCAAAAAGGAAGCCTTGTCCGTATACCTTGACTCCTTGAAAGCTGATTCCTTCGTTGGCCGACAGACGTGAAGGGTCGGTGTCACCGCCAGAGTGGAACAGGAATGCTGAGATGCGTTCGACGGCCTTGCCGTCGAGTATTTTTGGCGTGGTCGGACCACGACGGATGCATATGATGCTGACAATCACCGCTGCGAGCCCGGGCCAACAGAAGCCTTCTTTCGGCAAAATAAATGCTCCCTTCATGTTCGCAAATTGTGCGAAGTCCTACGTTCCTCGTGTCTCCTTGCGCAACGGTGTTCGTGGCGATGATTCCCAAGGTTCCATTGCGACGTAGTAGTGTGAATATGCGCTGAATGAAGTATGCGATAATGTCAGCGTTCCCGTGGGGTTGCAGAAAGGCTGTTAGGAGCCAGTCGAGATAAGAGAGGCTGATGGTGCTCGATATGCGGGCGCCGCCAAGAAATGGCGGGTTCCCCACGAAGCAATCAAACCCCGGATTCCCGCGATCAAAAACCTCCGGAAACTCGATCTCCCAGTGAAACGGCGTCATCGGCCGTTCGCCGCTGCGCAGCTCCGCATTCATCTGCTCGAGCCGGTTGAGCGCTCGCGGGTCGCCCTTCTGCGCCGGCTGGACGGTCTCCTTAAAAATCTCCTCCCGCCGCTGATTCCGTTTCTTCTCCGAATCCTCCGCAAAGAACGCGAAGATCGCCGCATCCCCGATCAGCCGCGCCTCGTGGATCGCGTCGTCCGCACTTTTCAGCGTGCTGCGTTTCGCAGCGTCCTGCTCATCCCCGTAGTCATGGATCTCGCGCCGCAGCGCGGTCGCCTTGCCGACCTGCTGGCGCATGTGCTCGAAGATCGCCCCTTGAAAGCGTGTCTCGTGGTCCCACCTAAATTCCGCGATCTGCCCCTTATCCAGCCCCACCAGGCTATCCCCATGCTTGAGCGCATGATCCAAAAACGTAAACGGGTGGTCCTTCGCCAGCGTCACGAGCCACAGCGACAGCTTCGCCATCTCCACCGCCAGCGGGTTCTTGTCCACCCCATACAGGCAGCGTTGCGCCACCAATCTCCGCGCGTGCAGGTCCGGGTCCTCGTCCGCCGGAATTATCGGCATCGCCTTGTGTACATCCCACGCGCGGCGCAGCTGTTCGCCGAGCTGGCGCGCCGCCTCCACCAGAAACGCCCCGGAGCCCATCGCGGGGTCGCAGAGCTTCAGCTCCAGGATCTGCGCCGGGGTCGGGCGCTCGCCGAGTGCCTCGAGCACGGGCCGCAACGTCGTGCGAACGATCGGCCCGGTGAGGCTACGCGGCGTATAGTGCGATCCAGACTTGCGGCGCTCCTCGCCGGGCTGGAGATACAGGCTCCCTGCCGGCACGATCGCGGGCGTGCGCGGGCTTTGTTTGCGACCGAGAGCGGCGACGATATCGTCGGCGTTCTTCGCGGCCTTCAGGGCCGCCAGACCCGCGCCGGTGAGGTCGCATCCGGCATGCTCCTTCAAGAACTTTGCCCGCGCGTCTGGCTTTTGGGACAGCACGATCGCCAGGTCGACCACCACATGCTGCGGCCGCACCGCGATGCTCGGGCCGGTCGCGCGCTCCAGCTTGAACCCCATCATCGACTCATACACCGACCCGATCTGTTCGACATCGAGGGTGCGATACGACAGCCGCTCCCCGTCGAGGATCAGCAAGCCTTGCAGCACGCGCCAGAGCACCCCGTCGGGCACGCGGGGCGCCTCGCGGCGTTCGCCGGGCTGCCACGCCTCGCCGCGTGTGCGGCCCTCGAGGAAGGGATAGCTATCGGGGTCGAAGAGGCGGCCTTCGCGGGCGGGCAGGTGGAGGCGGTCGTGGGTCCCGCCGGTGTAGACCAGGCGGAACAGGGACAGCAGGGCGGCCCAGGCGCCGAAGCGCTGGTCCATGGTATCGGGGTTACGGCCCGCGTCCTCGCGGAGGCGGAGGTACAGGCCGGTCACGCTGTAGTGGGCGGCCCAGGTCGGCTCGCCGGGCATCAGGCCGCGGTCCTCCGCGTAGAGCAGGAACACCAGGCGGAGCAGGACCGTCAGCAGGCCGCCGTAGATATGTTGGGGGTCGTCCGTCGACAGCGCCCCGAGCAGCTCGCCGCGGGTCGCCTCATCGGCCGCCTGGAAGCCGCGGAGCAGCTCGAGCAGCGCCCCGAGCACCTGTTCGGCCAGGCGGGTCGACACCTCATTCTGGTACTTGCGAGATTCGCTGAGCAGCGCGGGCAGGCGGCGAGAGTCGGACTCGCTGAACAGGCGGTCGGCGCCGAGCAGCATCAAGCACGCCCCGAGAGACTGGCGGCCAGCCACGCTGGCCATGAACTCGAGCGGGAAGCTCAGGTGGCCCGACGTCTCGCCGCGGGGCGCGTACACCAGGCGGAGCAGCGCCCCGTTGTGGAGCAGCCCGATCGGCACGCCGGTCTCGCGCAGAAGGCGCTCGAACTTCGCTTGCGGCGGCGCGTCCCAATTGTGGGCAGATGCTTCGGCGGGGGCGTCGAGATCTGTCCCCGGGGGCAGGTCCTGGATTAAGAGGAGCCAGGGGTGGTCGGTGGAATTGCTGTCGGGGACCGCGAATGTGGGGCGGAGCGTCTCGCCGTATTCGGGGAGCGGGTGGGCGAGCGTATCGGGCAGCTCCGGGCCGCCGGGGGCGCCGGCAATGTCCGTACTACGCCAGCCGAGCAGCCCCTGCGCCAGCCCTGTGAACGGGAACGGGCGGGGCAGGGCGCGCAGGCGCTGCTGCGGCTCGCTGACCTGCTCCGACACGATCGCCTGGGCGGCGAGCAGGGCGTGGGGGGAGACCACGAGGCCGACCGGCTGGAGGTAGCCGATCCATTCCTTGTGCGCGTGGAGGGGGTCCTGGGCCATGTCTGTCTTTTGGGTCAGGCGGAGACGGGCCAGAGGTAGACGAGGCCGACGGGCTCGACGCGGACCGCCTGGACCACGTAGCCGCGCTGGATCGCCGCGGGGGCGCGGTCGGCCTCGCGGGCGAGCTCGGGGAGGCGAATATCCCAGTAGCGGCGGTCGGCGGCGAGCTGGCGGCGCTCGTGTTCTTCCTTGAAGTCGAGGCCGAGCTGGCTGGCGTCGTGCTCGGCGATCTTGCTGTGGATGCGGGCGATCTGGGCGGTGATCACCTGGGCGAGGGCGGTCGACTCCTGCTCGCCGCGGCGGCGCAGCTGCTTCTCGGCGGCGGCGATGCGCTCGCGGGCGCGGGCCTCGAGCTGGGGGAGCAGCTCGGCGACATCGCGCTGGGCGTGGGCGCGGAGGCGGTGTTGCAGGGCCTCGGGGACCTCGCGCAGGCGCGGCGTGGCGAGCGAGTGCTCGAGCTGGGCCAGGACCTCGTCGCGGGCGGCGACCGGGAGGGCGGTCAGCTTCTTGCGGCCGCGGAGGTCGGGGTCGACCCACTGCGCGGCGATGGCGAGGACCTCGTCGTGGAGGCGGGCGGCGCGGGGGCCGTAGAGCGAGAGGCGGCCGAGGACCAGGAGCTTGGGCTCGGGGTCGTCGCTGCGCAGGACGCAGGCGCGGGTGAGCTCGTCGTGGAGGAAGCCCTGGGAGCGGAAGCGGCCGAGCAGGCGCTGGACGACGCGGTGCTCGAGGTGGAGGTGGACGACCTCGCCGTCGAGGCTGCGGGGGTCGCGAAACACGATCGGTCGGATCGGTGCCTCGCGGCGCCACTCCCAGGGCTTTTGGTCGCGGCGACGGGGGACGCGGAGGGTGTCGAGGGTGGCGGCCCAGGTCGGGTCGGCGCCGGCGCGGCGGTCGAGGGCGGGGATCCGCCAGCGGGCGCGGGCGGGGTCGTTATCGGTGGTGTCGAGCTGCGCGAGGGGTTCGGCGCCGAGGAGCTCGAGCGAGGCACTGAGGGCGCCGCGGAAGTGCTCGTCGCTGAGGCCGAGCCAGGCCTGGGATTCCGCGAGCAGGGCGCGCAGCTCCTGGACGCGGAGCTTGAGGTCGTGCTGACGCTTGCGGACCTGCTCGAGCTCGCGGTCGATCTGGAGGTCGAGGAGGGTCTTTCGGCGCGGCTCCTGGGCGGCGATCTGGGCCGTGAGGTCGGCCTCGCGGGTGTGGGCGATGCCGCCGCGCAGCAGCTCCTCGAGGTTGCGCTCGACGACCGGGGGAGAGGCTGCCGAGCTCGCGGTGAATGGTGGCAGTCTTGCGGACCAGGACGTCGAGGACGCGGTCCTCGGCGCGCTGGGGGAGCACGAAGTAGCGACAATGGACAATTGGCGAGCGCTGGAGCTTGCGGTCGATGCGACCGTTGCGCTGCTCCATGCGGCCCGGGTTCCAGGGGATGTCGAAGTGGAACAGGTCGGCGCAGTGGTTCTGCAGGTTGACGCCCTCGCGGGCGGCGTCGGTGGCGACGAGGATCCGCAGCGGGTGTTTGGCGGGGTCGGCGTTGAAGGCGTGCTTGATCTGTTCGCGGGCCTCGTCGCCCATGCCGCCGTGGAAGGCGGCGATCCGGCGGCTGGCGTCGTCGGTGGATTCGATGGCGGCGGAGATCTGGTGGATCAGGTAGCGCTTGGTGTCGGCGTATTCGGTGAAGAGGAGGACGCGGCGGTTGGTCCAGGCGGCGCCGGGCTGGCCGAGGTCGGGGCAGCCGTGGAGCCCCAGCCACTCGAGGAAGCGGCGGACGCGGGCGTCGGGGAGGTGGCGGGCGGATTCAGCGATTCTGGCCATCTCGGCGAGGAGGGCGCGCTCCTCGGGGCCGAGGGTCGGGGACCGCGACGTGATGAGCTCGACCTGGGCGGCGTCCTCGCGGGCGAGCTCGTCGTCGGGGAGCTCGGCGCGCTCGTCGTCGGAGCCTGTCCCTTCGGACAGGTCGAAGGTTTCGGCATCGGTGGCCGGGGTGGGGTGTTTGTCGATCGCGCGGCGGTGGACGGCGAGGGTGCTGGCGAACGCCTCGATCGAGGAGAGCAGGCGCTTTTGCAGGGCGATGATCACCAGCAGGCCGGCGCTGCGCTGGCTGCGGGGGGCGGCGGCGAGGCGGGCTTCACGGAGCTCGCGGTAGCGCTGCAGGAGCCTTGAGAGGTGCAGCTCGGGGGCGTCGTCGGGGAGGTGGTCGATGACCTCGGGGACGACGCGGCGGTCGGGGAAGTCGTCGGTGGAGATCTCACGGAGGTCGCTCTTGAGGCGGCGGACCATGACCTCGTCGAGCAGACGAGCGTCGGGCTGGACGCCGCGGCAGAAGCGGTCGGGGTCGAGGATCTCGAGCAGGGCGCTGAAGGAGTTGCTGTGGCCGTTGTGCGGCGTGGCGGAGAGGAACAGGCGGTGCTCGAAGCGCTGGGCGAGCTCGCGGATGGCGCGGGTGAAGTGGGAGTCGACGGCGTAGCGGGCGCCCGAGGCGGGGGCGGCGTTGTGGGCCTCGTCGAGGATCAAGAGGGATTGCGCGGTGGTCTCGGTGTCAGTGGTTTCGGGGCGCAGCCACTCGCGCAAGGGGGCGGCGTAGGCCTCGTCGCGCAGGAGCGGGTGCGAGATGATGAAGCGCGTGTGGGTGGTCCACGGGTTGACGCCGTAGCCGCGCTCGCGGCGGCAGGCGGCGACGTAGTCGCGGTCGAAGATGACGAAGGTGAGGCCGAAGCGCTGCTCCATCTCCTCCTGCCACTGGCGGACGACGGAGGGCGGACAGGCGACGACGACCTGGCGCACGCGCTGGCGCAGGAGCATCTCGCGGAGGATGAGGCCGGCCTCGATGGTCTTGCCGAGGCCGACGTCGTCGGCGATGAAGAGGCGCACGCGCGGCATGGCGAGGGCCATGCGCAAGGGCTCGAGCTGGTAATCCTTGACCTCGATGCCGGCGCGGTACGGGGCCTGGAACAGCCTGGGGTCGGTCGCGGTGACGCAGCTCCAGCGCAAAGTGTGGAGATAGGCGGAGAACAGGTCGGGGCGGTCGAAGCCGCGGCTGGCGACGCGGTCCCACGAGGCGCGGCCGAGGATCCGGGCGTCGAGCTCGTGCTCCCATAACACCTCGAGGGGGGCGCCCTGGGCGTCGTCCTCGAGGCAGGAGAGGCGCAGGAGGGTGGCGTGGCCGGGGTGCGGCGGCGGGACGACCTCGTTGACGAGGTACTGGCGGGCGCGGACGTGGACGATCTGGCCGGGCTCGAGCGGGGAGGCGTCGCGCCAGGGGGTGGTGGAGTGCGCCGGGCGGGGTTGGGATGGTGGGTCGGGGGTGGCGGTGGGGTCGTCGTCCGGGGTGGGCTGGCCGAGCAGGCGGGCGACGATCGGGGACTTGTCGCGGCCGGCGTCGGGGAGGCCGTGAGCGCGGCAGATGTCCTTGAGCTCGTCGCGCAGGAGGAGGTCGAGGAGCTTCGGGAGGGTGGCCTTCTTGGAGCGGGCGAGCAGCTCGACGTGGGCGTCCTTCGACTCGGCAGCGGCGAGCTTGAGCTCGAAGGCGTCGACGAGCTCGCGCAGGCGGGCCTTGGTCAGGACCTGGAGGGCGGAGCGCTTGTCGGGCTGGGGCATGCGCGAGCGGATGGGGACGGTATCACGCTTCGGGCTGCATCGGCGGAGGGGCAAGTCCCGACGTCCTGTCGTTGAGCGCGTGCTTGCCGGTCCCGCCTCGGCCTTGTGCGACGATCCGCAAGAAGGCCGAGTGGCTCCTGAACAAGGCCGAGGGCCGGGGTCTCTGGGCCCGCCTGTTCGGCTGAGCGTGATGCGAGGTGCTCTTCATACACTGACGCTGTTGACCGCGAGCGGCCGCCGGACAGGTCGTCGTCGCGGAACTTTGGGCTTGAAACTTCCGAGCACTGCCTCCTTATGGACGGGGAGGCGAGCATGGACGAGAGGCAGCGACCGACGGCGAGACCGGGGGCGAAGGGCTGGACGCTCGCCCTCGTGCCGATGTCGGGGGCGCCTATCTCGGTGATCCGTGACCCGTCAGCTGGCGCGGTGCTGCTCGAGCGCCTTGCGCAGGGCCGGGAGCGCCTGGTGGATCTCGTCGCAGGCGTGCAGGTAGGCGACGGCCTGGGCGTGGAGGGCGGCGAGCTCGTCGGGGTCGCCCTTGCGGAGGGCGTCGCCGATCGCGTAGAGCGGCTGCATCGCGGTCACGGGTTGTGCGGCCTTCACGGTGCTCTTGCCGACGACCCTCTCGATCTGCGGGAGGGCCGCGCGGACCTGGGCCTCGCTGGCGATGTAGGTCTCGGCGTCGGCGAGCAGCGAGCTCATCTTGGCGGCGTCCTTGGAGGAGGCGGCTTGCTGCATCGGGATGCCGTAGAGCGGTCGGATGGTTCTTGCTGCCATGTCGATAGTCTCCTTGTCGTGATTGTCGGCGTGGTGGTCACGCCTCGGGTGTGGGCAATGGATTGCGTACGCGGTCGAGGATCTCGCGGATGCTGGCGGCGGCGGCGTGGGCGGCGGTGATGCTGGCGGCGTGGGTGGCGGCCGCGGCCGCGACGTCGCCGCCGCAGAACGGGCAGGCGGCGTCGCGCTGCCACACGAAGTAGCCGCAGCCGCGGCACAGCTCGAGGGTCGGCGGGTCGACGCCGCGGCGCGGCGCGGTGGTCGCTGGCGATGGGGGCTTGCGCGGGCGGCGGAGCGTGACGAGCGCGGGCGCTGGCTCGGCGGTGGTGGTGGCGGATTGTGCGGAGCCGGGGATCGGCTCGGTGATCACGGCGAAGCCGCCGATCGCGAACGGCTCGGCGGGGGCGGCCTCGCGTTTGACGATGCGCTCGCGCAGGCCCTCCTTCGCCAGCTCGATCACGCGGTGATGACAATACGGGTTGTTGCCGGGGCGGCCGAGCAGGGCGTCGGCGGTCCAGGTGCAGCCGGCCATGCAGGCCTCGGCGTAGTAGCAGCGCCGGCAGTAGCCCCACAGGTCGTCGACGTGGCGCCCGCGGATGACGTCGATCTCGGGGGCGTGGGTCCAGATGTCGCGGGCGCGGCGTCGCGGACGTTGCCGCCGGTGTAGCGGGCGGTCGGCAGCGAGGGGCAGCCCTTGACCGAGCCGTCGGCCTCGAGGGCGATCACGTTCTGGCCGGCGCGGCAGCCGATCCAGTGGTGGCGCCCGCGATCGGGGCCGCGCCACAGCTGCTCGTAGGGGCCGAAGAAGCCGACGTTGTTGCCGGCCTGGAGATCGAGGCCGCGGGCGGCAGCGCGGGCGTGGAGGTCGGCGAGCAGGGGCATGACCTCGGCGAGCTGGTGGGGCTGGAGGAGCAGCTCGTCGTTGTCGACGGCGTTGCCCATCGCGACGGTGAGCTGGAGCTGCCAGCTGCGGACGCCGACCGCGAGGATCGCGTCCATGATGGCCGGGAGCTCGCGCCAGCTGAGGGCGCCGATCTGGGTGTTGACGCTGGTGACGATCCCGCCGGCGCGGGCCCGGCGGAGCGCGCCGAGGGCGGCGTCGTGTGAGCCGGCGACGCCGCGGATGCGGTCGTGGGTGGCGCGCACGCCGTCGATCGAGACGCCGAGGCCCATGAGGCCGGCGGCGATCGCCGCGTCGAGGCGGGCCTGGGTGAAGTTGCGGCCGCCGCTCTGGATGAAGCAGGCCATGCCGTGCCCGCGGATCGCGGCGATGAGCTCGAGCCAGTCGCTGCGCAGGTAGGCCTCGCCGCCGATGAGGTTGACCTCGCGGGTGCCGAGCTCGGCGAGGCCGGCGATCACGGCGAGGCACTCGGCGGTGGTCAGCTCCTTGGGCCGGCGGCGGCCCGCCCGCGAGCCGCAGTGCTGGCACTTGAGGTCGCAGGCCAGCGTGATCTCCCAGACGACATGCACGGGGGTGCAGTTCGCGATGTCCGCGTCGGCGAGGGTGCGAACGGACTCGGTCATCTCAACAACAGCGGGGCATCCTACCACGGGTGCCACGGACGCGGTCGACGGCGCAGACCAGAAGAATCGTTACCAGGCCCCAGAAAATACTGCGCATATCGATCGCGCTGATCCGTCTTGACTTGGGAATGTGGTCGCCCGCGGTCGGGGGAGCGTCGGCTTCCACGACGCGGAGCGCGACCGGATCGTCCGCGCCGTCGTCCCCTACGCCGAGGCCGTCGCCCGCGGCGGCGGCGACCCCCCGCGAGGCCCGCGCGGCCTCACCCAGGTGCCCGCCGAGCGCCGCAACGGCTCAGCACCCCAGGAGGGCTCACAGCGTCTTGAGATACTCGAGCACGGCCTTTCGCTCGCCGTCGTCGAGGTGATCGCCGAAGGTGTGGCCGCCATTCCCGTAGGCGAACGAGGTGGTGTCATAAATGTACTTGCGCTCGCTCGCGGGCGCGTCGTCCCAGGCCGGCGCCGGCTCCCACGGCCAGCCGAGCGCGGCCTCGTCGAAGTGCGTGCTGTCGAGGTCGAGGCGCCGCCAGATGCCCGGCCGCGCCGTGCTGTCGAGCACCAGCGCGATGCTGGGCACCGAGCCGTTATGGAAGTACGGCGCCGTCGCCCACACGCCATCGAGGGGCGGCGCGGTGTAACCGGGCGTCGGATCGTCGGTCACGACCTCGCTGAACATCCCGTAGAACGAACCATTGAACCAGTCGCGCAGCTGGTGATAAAAGCCGCCAGCGGCCGCCAGCGTGGCGAATGAGGGGTCGGTGCCGATCACGTCGAGCGGGATCAGCAGGTTCGGGAAGGTCTCGGCCGCGGCGTCGGCGGAGTAAGTGCCGTGGCAGCCGGCGCACGTGCACTCGAAGATCTCCGCGCCGTCCGCCGCCAGCGCCTCGTCGATCGCAAACGGATACTTCGGCGCCTCGATCGACGCGAGATACGCCTGGATGTCGTCGAAGTAGTCAACCACGGGGGCGGCCTCCTCGACGCTATCGGTGCACAGCGACGAGGCCAGGACCATGGTCCCGCGATGGTCGCCGCGCGACATCCCGTTGGCAAAGTGGCTGGCCTTCTTGGCGACCCGCCACCATGGCGGCGGATCGGCCGGGATCACCAGATCCGTGGAGAGTTCGAACAGCGGCTCGTCTTGCCACGCGAGCGTGACCGGATCGCGGTGCGAGAGCAGGATGATCGCAAACATGATCGCCGGGTTGGCGCCGATCGTCTTCATCGTCGAATATGGCCCGAGCGCCGCGGCGCGGGCCTTGAACTTGTTGAAGGCCGCGTTGGCCTCGCTGGTCTCGGGGAGGTTCGGCAGCGGCCCGGCAACGTCGGCGAGCGAGGTCGTGAAGTCGGCCGACGCCTTGCCGAGACCGACGATCAGCTCGCCGTTGAAGTAACCCGCGTGGCACTGCAAACAGTTGGACACGACCAGCTCGCTGCCGTCGGAGCGGCTGACCACGTTCCAGGAGTGGCCGACCTCGGCGTTCTTGCCCGTGCGACCGGGCAGCGGCTCCTCGACGCCGAGCACGCCCTCGGCGATGCCGAACAATTCCCAGGGGATCCCGCAGCTGACGTAGTCCTCGCCGAGCAGCGCGGCGTAGCCCGCCGCGGGATCGCCCGCCGGCAGCTCCGGCATGGCGATCGGCCGCCCGAACTGCCACGGACCACCCTCGCACGCCGACGGTTCGCCCTCGCTGTCACCGGTGGTCGCGCCATCACCGGTGGCCTCGCTGCTGCCCGCGCCCGTGTCGGACGATCCGCCGGGCCCGTCCGCGGCCGCACCCGGAGCGCTCGAGCAGGCGGCCAACAAGGTGAGGGCGGCGAGGACGGCGAGGGGACGCATGCCGCATGGTATCTGATCTCGTGGTGCTGCTGTCGGGTCGCACGCAGGCCGCAGGGTACCGCCGACTACGAATCCGACGAGCGCGGCCCATGGTGGGGTGTAAGTCCCGCGTAAGTGCCCACGCAGGGGGCTGCGTCGCTCAGATCGACTTCGACCCGAAGCTGTCCGATAAGGTCAGCGCCGAAATGCACCAGGACACGGAGAATCGGGGCAGCAGCGCCGGCACGCACGCGACCATGGCGGACCTGCCGAATCTGCAGCAGTCGGACCTCGCGCGGTCTCGCGGGCTCAAGGCGAGCCCGCAGCGCCTAAGCCGGCGATCGAGCGAGCGGGCCCGGGCGGCTTCGCGGGGCCAGGGAGCGGCACGCCGGGGATCGGCAGGGTGTAGTGATATTCGCGGGTGTGGCCCTGCATGGTGATCGGGAAGGCCCAGCGCTCGCTGGCGGTAACGATACAGTCGACCACCGCCTGCGGGAGGTCGGTGGAGCCGGCGATCGATGGTTTGGACTTGCAATAGCCGTCACCCCTGTCGACCAGGGTGAACGCGAGATCGAGGTGACCACGCACCTCCGGGGCGTTCGTGTCACCGCGTCGCTCGCAGTAGCGGACCTCGCTGACGTGGGCGCCGATGATGGCCTCGAAGGTGCGCTGTTCGGCGAGGTCCGGCGTCGGCTTGCCGAGCACGAAGGTCGACGTGTAGCTGCGCTCGAAGCTCTCCGCCGGGGCCTCACCGACCCAGGCGTGCATCGACTGGACCAGGCACTGCAGGACCTCCTGTTCTGGGAAGGTGGTCTCGATGATCGTGACATCGTCATAGATCGTGCCGATGTCGGGGGCGCCGATCTCGGTGATCGACATCGTCATCGCGCCGCTCGCGGTGCTGCCGAGGTCGGTCATGCAGGCGCTGATGAGGGCGCGGAGGCCGTCGCCCCGTTCCTCGGGCTGGGGCGTCAGCGTCGGCCATGGCTTGCCGGGCGGCAAGACCTGGCGAATCGTGCGGCGGCGCTGCTCCCAGGCGGATCTCGGGGTGGTCGCGGCCGGGGCGGCGGTGGGTTTGCTCGGTACCGTGGTCGCGGGAGGCTCCGCGGGCTGTGGGGGTGACGGCGGCTTGGCGAGGCCGAGCCAGCCGGCGAGGCCGGCGGCGCCGACGGTGGTGGTGACGAGGATCGCCTTGGCGACAATGCTCATATCGCTGCCTTTCGTGGGGATCGAGGGGACGGGGACGGCCGGTGCTGCAAGCACGGCCGAGGACCAGCGGGCGCGCGGGCCGTGGTCGGTGTCGAGGGAGCTGCGCAGGCGCGCGAGTGATCGGTGGATCCGCGAGCGCACGGTGGCGGCGGGGAGGCCCAGGGCGCGGGCGATGTCGGCCGCATTTTCGCCGTGGATGAATCGACGCACGACGATCTTCTGATCGTCGGGCGGGAGCTGCTCGAGCTCGCGGGCGAGGATGTGGAGGATCTCGACGCGGGCCAATTCGTGATCGGGCGCGGCGGTGGTCTGCGAGGCGGATCCGCCGGTCTGTTGGCGGGTGCTTCGCCGGGTGTCGGCGCGGCGCTGCATCCTGAAGACGTTGCGCAGGACGGTCGACAGCCAGGGGCGGACGGGCTGCTCGTGGTCTCGCGGCGGGTGCGTCCAGGCGACAACGAGGGTCTGCTGGACCAGGTCGTCGGCCTCGTCGGGGTCTCTCGTGAGCAGCGCGGCGAGGCGCTGCAGCCACTGCAGGTCGTGGAGGGCGGCGCCGAGGTTCCCAGACGACGACATGGTCATCCCCAGCATGCCGCCGCAGGCTGGAGTGTTGCGGGCGGTTGATCGATTTTCTCCGGAGGAGACGGGCGAGCCCTCGATCTCGCGCGGGCGGAGACGCGGGCGCTCACGAACCGGCTCCGACCTGAATTGCTGGTCGCCGCCTGGTCGCCCTCGCAGTCCCCGCAACCCGCAACACGCGGGAGCTTGGCTCAGAGGAGCCGCGAGAGCGGCGGATATTCGATGTGCGCACGTTCAGCGTAGCTGTGCTGCAGCGGATGAACGAAGGTGCTGCGGTTGTTGAGGCGCGGGGCCCGACCGTACGTACGAGCTGGCTCCTCCTCGGGGGCTGCCAGAGCGCCGCCAGCCCAAGGTGGGCCAGGTCGCGGGAGAGCAGGGCGGTGCCGACGACCCCTGCGAGCGCGGCCGAGTAGAACGCGTCGACGACGGTGCCCGCGATCTGTCCGCCGATCTCCAGGGGCTGACCTGTCTCGGGGCCAGGGCCGTCGCCAGGGGCGAAGAACCAGGTGATACGGCCGGTCTGGGCGTCGGCCCGCAGCACCCGCAGCGCGGGCATTCCGGGGACCTCACGCGTGTAGTCGAGGCGCCACTGCAGCTGCAGCTCCAGCGGGGTCAGGGCGGCAGCCCCGGGCAGATCGACGCTGAACGACCCGTGCTCGAGGGCAGCGCGCGCGAGGGTCGTACGGTCGATCGCTACCAGTCCGTGGCTCGTAGCATAGTATGTGAAGATCTCGCGGAGCGCGGCCTCGTCGGTTCGGGGGACCAGGAAATCGTATGCGTATTCACCGACCTTGCCGGTGCGCACGCCGATCCCCGCGAGCTCCTCGAGGTGAAAGCTCGTGTAAAATGGCGCAGCGAACACGTCGGGTCCGGCGATCGCACCCGCGATTTCCCACGCGAATGGGCCCTGCACCGAGACGAGCGCGTGCGAGGCTGTGAGGTCCTCGAGCGCGGCCTCTGGACGCGGGGTGAGTGCCCGGAGATGCGCCGCGAGGCCCCGGCCGTGATCCCTCCGCGAACACCAGGGCCCCGTTCTCCCTCGCCGCAGACGATCACGTCGGCGAGCACGCGACCATCGTCGCGGAGCAGCAGGCCCGGGGTCGCTCGCCCGGGCCGCAGCGGGGTCGCCCGGGCGAGCGCGGCGTCGAGGACGGCGAACGCGCCCGGCCCGGAGATCCGCAGGCGGGCCACGTGATCCTGCTCGACGAGCGCGACGCCCTCACGGAGCGCCTCGATCTCACGGGGCAGCATCGGCGCCCTCCAGCACGAAGTCGACGATCGCGTTGACCGAGCGCAATGCGGTCATGGCCTCCACGCCAGGCGTGAGGCGCCGTCCGGTGCGCTCCTCGAGGCTCAGCGCGAGGTCGAGAGCGTCGACGGAGTCGAGCGCGAGGCCGAGCCCGAAGAGCGGCATGTCAGGGTCGATCTGGTCGACTGGCAACGCCACGCCGAGATCTTCCACCAGCACGCTGCGCACGATAGCGAGGATATGTTCGCGGCGGGCGACGGTCGCCGTGATCACGGGGTCCATGTGCTCATATCTCCGATCCGCGAGCGACACGCCATACCGTCGCACACGCGAGCGCCCCGGGATCGTCGGCGACGACGATCGCATGTTCGGTCTGGCCGGATTGTAGCGCCTCGATCGCCTGCGCACGCCCGCGAGTGTAGCCCCACACTCCCATGTCGGGATAGGGCCCGTGAGGCCGGCCGCATTCAGTGCATCTCGCACGACGGCGTCACGGCGCCCGGCTCCGAGGACCGCCCAGCCGGCCAGCGCGACCGGCGACCCCGGGCTCGCGGCCTCGCCGAGGACAACGCACGCGGCGGTCGCTTCACCGACCTCGGGTTCATCGACGGCGGCGGCGAGCATCCAGCCGACGTCGTCGGCCTGGGCAATCTCCTCGGCGGCCAGGGTGAGCGCTGCGAGTGCCGTCGCCGCGCCGCCAGAGAATGCGCACAGCGGCCCGCGCAGGCCCAGCGCGGCCTGGCAGGCGCCCGCGGGTGACACGAGCAGACCGCGGGCGCTGCCGCCTGGACCCGGTCGCAGCCACGGCGGCGTCCGGCGTCCTCGACGGCGCGCACGGGGTCGGTGACACCGATCGCTGGGCCACGAAGACGCCGCACCGGGCACCGCCACCGTCGCGGGCCGTCGATGCATCTGTCCCAAGGGACAGGAGCGCAGCTGCCACCAGGGCGTGGGTGCCAGGGTCCATGCCTGCGGTGACGACGGTACGGAGGATCTCCTGCGCGTCGGGGCCCGAGCGAGCCACGCCGCGCAGCCACACCGGGCGAGGCCGGACTGGGACCCTGCGTTCGGGCGACCCGAACGAAGCGCTGCACAGGCGCCGCCGAAGCCCGCGTTGACGCTGAGGATCGCGTCGCCGGTGAAGGCGCGCGGGCGGCCCTCGGCGATCGCGTCCGCGGCCACGCCAGGGCGCGAGCCGACGTGACGGAGCGTCGGCGGGGCCAGTCTCTGGCGGTGCCCGAGCAGCGAGAGGACCGCCTCCAGCGCTCCCGCGGCGCCCTGTGCGTGGCCGAGGATGCTCTTGCTGGCGGAGATCGGCACCCGGGCGACGCGCTCCCCGAACACCCGGGCCAGCCCGCGCCATTCGGCGATATCGTTGCTATCGGTGCCGGTCCCGTGAGTGTTGATATATGCGATCTCTGCGGGGTCGACGCCTGCGCGCCGCAGGGCCCGGCGCACACTGGCCGCGATGCCCTCGCCGCGCGGGTCGGGGCTGGTCGGGTGAAAGCCGTCGCCGGCGAGGCCCGCGGCGAGCAGGGCGCTGGTCGAGGCGCGTCCGCGGGCCGCGGCGTGTTCGTGGCGCTCGAGCACGAGGAACGCCGCACCTTCCCCCAACGACAGCCCGCTCGGTGTGCTGAACGGAGCGCAACGGTCCAGCGCCAGCACGCGCAGCGAGCGGAACGCGCCGACGACGAGCGGCGTGAGCACATCGGCGCCGCCGGCGAGGACCGCGTCGACGCGATCGCTGCGCAGCAGATGGAGCGCGATGGCGATGGCGCTGGCCGACGAGGCGCAGGCGGTCGACACCGCCAGGCGAGGGCCAGTGGCCCCGATCGCGTCGGCCACGGCCGCAGCCAGGCCGCTCATCGAGGTCGGACGGTCGTAGAGATTGGTGCCGAAGACGAGGGCGAGACGTTCAGGGGCGAGGTCGAGGCCCGCGTCGGCGATCGCCTCGCGCGCGGCCGCCACGGCGAACGCGACGCACAAGCTCTGGGCCGGCACGCCGCCGTCACCGACGAGGGCGACCTCGTCCCACCCGGGGACGACGCCGGCGAGCTCACGGGCGGCGAATCTGCGGATCGGCCCGAGCACGTCGCGGCCATCGGCGGCGCAGGCCCACAGGGCGGCGCACCCGGGCCCTGCGCCTGAGATGGCGCCGAGGCCAGTCACGACCACGGGGGCTGCGGATCGCACGGTCGCCACGCTCAGGCCTTTTGCACAGCCCCGACCACCATAACGATGATCCCAACGAGCAGTGTGATGCCCGCGATCGTGGCGATGATCGCACCCCCGAGAATCAAACCGCCTCCGAACAGCAGCCCAAAGCCGAGCAAGAGCAGGCCGAGTCCGACACCGGCCACGATCGCGCCGGTCCGGACCAGCCGCCTGCCATTCTCGTAACGAGCTTCTTCCGCGGTGTTCGATTCGACCCGCGGCCGGGCCTCTGGCTGCACGAGGAGCAGGAGCTCCTGCACGTGGATCGTGTGTGCTTGGAGCCGGGCGTACTCCGGAAAGGCCGTCCTGCGCTCGCCATAGGCCTGTCGGTACGCCGCGTCGTGGGCGTGCAGCATTGCCAGCGCGACCCGCAGCAGCGTCGTGTCGCCAGGCCGAAGCTTGTACGAGGACAGGTACATGGTCATTGCCAGATCGAGGAGCTCGGCTCGCGCCACCCGCTGCTCGTTTGACTCGACCAGTTTGGCCGCGGCCGCCCTGTACAAGGTCGCCGCTGCCTTATTTTGCCGCCGCGTCCTCCGGGTCGGTGTCCACGACCAGCTCGGCCTTTGCGCGCTGCGTCCGCCGCCGTGCGCTGCGGGTCGACTTCTGCGAGCGGGTCGACCGCGGCATCGGGCGGCGTCGCGTCCGCGTAGCGCTCGACGACCCGCAGGGTCTGGGCCTCCCAGTACGCGACGTCCTCGGCCGGCGGGCGGGCGAACGGGTCTCCGGGCGGCCGGCGCCAGCCGGGCAGCGAGGCGGCGGACCTTGTCGGTGCACTCGTGGATCACCAGCTCCGCCGGCTGACGGCGCAGACGCCAGAGAGGGCAGTGCGGGCGAGGCGACGCAGACGCCGACGGCGGCCCGACGGAAGTCGGACTTGCGCGCCTCGTCGTCGATGTACTCGATGATTCGCTCGGCCATCTCGGGGTCGCTGCGCAGCCGGTCCTGGACGCGGGCCAGCTCCTCCGGGGGCATGTGGGCGAGGCGCTGCGTCATGCCGTGGACCGCGAAGTCGACCTCGGCCGCGTGGGCATCGAGCCTGGTCTGGACCTCGGGGCGCGAGCGGTCGGCCTCCGGCAGGTCCTTGACGCTCGCGGTCAGCAACAGCGCCCGCAGCGACGACCGATACAATTGCTCGTCGAGCGGATCCTCGCGGCAGACCATGGCGTCATTGGACGCTCTTCTCGCCACGCGCCCCAGGTCGATCGGGCGGCACCGCAGGTCCTCCATCCGTGGTCGAGCTGGGCGAGGTGGTTGGCGAACTCGTCGTCGGGTAAGGTCGGGGCATTCGAGCTTCTGGGCGCCTGACTACAGCCTGAGGCGATCCCGGTCGTGGTCGCGCCGAGGACACTCGCACGGACAAAACTGCGACGGTACATCGTGGTTGACCGTACACGATTGCAGGGGCCCGACCAACGTCTCCGGGCGGCATTCTTTGCCGTCGATCTGGATCCGGCTTTACGCTCTTGGCGCGGCGGCTTGGGGCCGCTCCTTCCGCGGTCTCTGATTCAGCCGGTGGCGGGCGTACCTCGCTCGGCGGCAACTCTCCTGGGGGTCGCCGCGGCAGGTTCCATTGTCCGAGTGCCATCCCCGGTGGAGGGATCGACAGCGGGTGGCGTCGTATCCTGGTAGCGTTCGACGACCCGCAATGTCTGGGCCTCCCCAGTACGCGACGTCCTCGGCCGCGGGCGGGCGAACGGGGTCTCACGGGCGAGCGGCGTCAGCCTGTCGCTGAGGCGGCGGACTTTGTCGGTACATTCGTGGACCACTCATCTCAACGGGTTGGTGGCGTAGGCGCCACAGGGCGATGCGAGCGAGGCGACGCAGACGCAGGCGACGACCGAGCGGGAAGTCCGACTTGTGCGCCTCATCATCGATAGATTCGATGATGCGCTGGGCGAGGTCGGGGTCGCGGCGCAGGCGATCCTGGATGCGGGCCAGCTCCTCCGGGGCATGTGGGCGAGGCGATGGGACATGCCGTGGACCGCGAAGTCGACCTCGGCCGCGTGAGCATCGAGCCTGGTCTGGACCTCGGGGCGCGAGCGGTCGGCCTCCGGGAGGTCCTTGACGCTGCCGGTCAGCAGGAGGGCGCGCAGGGACGAGCGGCACAATTGCTCGTCGAGCGGATCTCGCGGCAGACCACCGGGGGTGTTGGCCGCCTTGCTCGCCACGCGCCCGAGGTCGATCGGGCGGCAACGGAGGTCGTCCATCATCCCGCGGTCGAGCAGGGCGAGGTTGCTGCTGAACTCGTCGTCGGGCAAGGTCGGGGCATTCGAGCCCCTGGGCGCCTGACTACAGGCCGAAGCCAGGCCCGAGGTGGTCGCGCCGAGGACACTCCCCTTGTACGAAACTGCGACGTCGCATCGACGCCGACCGTACACGATCTCAGCGTCCCCGCGAACGTCTCCCCGGCCGCATTATTTACGGTCGGTCACGCCGGGCGCCGTGGAGCAGCTGGCCTGCGCGTCGAGCCAGCGCAGCATTTCGACGTCGAGGACCCGGCGCGCCGGTTTTGAGCTGCACCGCCGATACGCCGTTCGCCCGGGCAGCGCCACCGCGCGAGGCGCGGAAGCTGCCCGCCGGGAGCTGCGGCCGCACCGCCGGCGGCCGATGCGATCGCCGCGGCGATAGTCGACGAAGGGGTTTTGCTCGCCGAGCTCGAGCTCGACCGCGCGCGCGAGCGCCCCGCATCGACCTGGCCCTCGAACTCGACATAAACGACGTAGCGGGCGGTGCAGCCCTCGCTGTCCCCCGTGCACCGTGAAGTCGACGAGGCATCGGCGCGACCGACCAGGCGCGCACTGGCCTGCTCGACCGCCGCCAACAGGCTTTCCGGTGGAGTGCTCTACCGACGAGGTCGAGGACGGTGCCCCCTGCCGCCAGGCGAACGACAGCACGGGCTCGCTCGTGCCAGCCCTCGACGCGGACGACGTCGCGGAGCCGGTAGCGGCAGAGGCCGCCGCGGTTGGTGAGCACCACCTCGGTGCGCGCCGACCTCGAGAGCGCCTCGACGCCGACCGTCTCGGGCTGCCTCGCCGGTTGCCGCGCCCAGCGGGATGAACTCGAAGTGGGCTGTCCTGGGGTCAGAACATAACGCTCCGGGCGATCGATCTCGAGGTTCAGGCCGATGATCGCCTCGGAAGCCGAATAGCACGATGTGTAGATCGGGAGGTCGCCGAGCGCCAGGCGCAGCGGGGCAAGTATGCCGCGAATCCCCGGTGATCACCGCCATGGCGGCGTAGCGCAGCCGCGGCCACACCCGGCGCACATACGCCGCGTCGCCACGCGAAGGCCGCGGCGACCTCGCGGGCCCGCGTGGGATCTGGACGCAGGCGGGCCGCGATCGCGGCCCGCTGCACCGGGTCGAGCACGAGCCACGACCGATTGACCGTCGGCCAGGTCGCGCACGGAGGTCCTCCTGCCAGACCTCGAGCATCCGGCACCCACCTCGAGGAGGTGCGGCGCAAACACGCCCCAAAGAAACCGCGTCGACCGCTCGCGTAGCGCGAACAAGGCGTGCAGGTACCATTGCGAGGAGATATCGTCGACTCGAACACCGGCCACGGTGAGGTCCACAGCAACTCGGCGAATCGTCGACCGCCGCAGGCCGCCGGTCGACGCCGATCCGACCGGGATCCCCGGGCGTGCGCTGCGACCCGCCCGCGCCGATCAGCGCGAGCCCGGGGTGTGGTTCATCCCCACCGGGCACCCCTGAGGTCGGCACTGCCGGGATGATCCCGGCGTAGTAGCGGGTGAAGGTCGCCTGGTGCTTCGGCGGCGTCAGGATGAGATTGCCCGTGCCGGTCGACCCCGAGGTCCTGGGCGAAGAAGTCCACGCGCTCCGCGACCAACGTTTGTTCGCCTCGCGCCATGCGATCGATCGCCGGCGCCAGATCACCGTGGCGAAGCAAGGGCACCGCGCGCCGCCACGCGGCTGGTCGCGCTGCGGCGCGTCGAAGTGGTGCGTTCGTCCGGACCTCGGTCCCCGCATTGTCCGCGAGGATCTCCCGCAGGTCGCGCGGGCGATCTCCGGCGCCAACCTGCATGCCACGATCGAAGCCCCGGAGCAGTTGCCGGGCTCGCACGCGATCGACGCCGTGAGACCATCCCGGACCGAACGGATCCACCGACATCTCGCGTGACGATGCCACCGCCACCGCGCCGCTGCAACCGGGTCCGTCGCGCAACGCCGTCGGTGGGGGCGGGTCTCAGACCCGCCGATGCACGCGCACGCCGATCTTGCCAGCAGGTCCGACCGGCACGTTGACGGTGGGCGTCGCTGTTGCCGGGCTCGGGCGTGAAGTCGAAGCGCTGGGTTAGCAGCGACAGCACGATCTTCGCCTCGAGCAGCGCGAAGTGCTTGACCGACAGCTGCGTGGACCGTTGAGGAAGGGCAGCCGTGGCAGGCCTGGGCCTGCGACTCGCCGAGGAAGCGTCGGGACGGAAGGGCCTGGGCCACGTGCAGGTCGCGGTGAAGCGCCTGTAGGTGCAACATCACGAAACAGCCGGCGGGGACGTGGTAGTCGACGAAGTGATCGTCCGCGAGGGTCTTGCGGTTGACGATCGGAACGACGTTGTAGATCCGCAGCGCCTCCTTGAGGCAGGCGCCGGCGTAGTCGAGGCGCTTGAGCGCCTCGTACTCGGGCATCCTCGCGCCGACGAAGACCTCGTCGGCGGCGTCGCGCAGGCGCGAGGCACTCAAGGTGGCGCATCAGGGCGTGCAGGGTCCAGGTGAGCATCGCGCTCGTGGTCTCGTGGCCGGCGAAGAGCATGGTCTTCAGCTCGTCGCTCAACGAGCGTAGCCGTGTCCTCGGTCCAGCTCGTCCTCGACGCTGACGAGCAGCATGTCAGAGCATGTCGAGCGCGGGTCGCTCGGGCTCGGCCTGGCGCTGGCGCCAGCGGGCGTCGATCCTGGCCCGCAAGTACAGATTTAGCTCCCGCAACGTCGATCGTACTGGAAGCGGGCGGGGATCGGCAGGTGGGCGCGGGCGGGCAGCCACACCCGGCGGTTGGCCTCGGCGACCAGCGGCTCGTAGAGGCGCGGGAGCACATCATCACTCTCCTCCGGCGTCATCGACAGCGCGGCCTCGGCGATCACCTGCAATGTGAGGCGGCGAAACAGCGTGCCCACGTCGACCACGGCGCCGCGCTGCGCGTGCTCGGTGAGCGACTCGCTGCTGCGGTCGACCGCGCGTGCGTCACGTCGGCGAGGTTGCGCAGGCTGTCGATGCGGAAGGCCCTGGCAAGGGTGGCCCGCTGGCGCCGCCACAGCGGGCCGTCGCTGGTGAGCAGGCCATCACCGAGCAGGTCGAGGAAGGTGCCATGCTGCGGATGTCCCTGGCGTAGTTGTCGGCGTTGCCGAGCAGCACGTGGCGGACGACCTCGGGGTCTGCGCTGACGATGTAGGTGGCACCAGAGAGCTTGAAGCGGAGCGTCGGGCCGTGCTCGCGCAGCCACACCTCCATGGCGTCCCATGTCGCGGCGGTGAGCAGGCGCGCCGCGTGGCCGAGGACGGGCAGATGCTGCGGCGCGAGGGGGACCTCTTTCGGGACATGGACGCCGCAGTGTCACGAGGCCAGGCTTGCGATGCAAGCGACGATGGAGCTGCGGCGCGATGCAGGTTGCGGCGCGAATTCATCGTATCTCCCGGTCGGGCCGAAGGTGCCTCGCCGTCGGCACCTCCTTTACCCACGTACCAAGCGGCGCCCGCATCGCCCCGGCCGATCGGCGAGCGCTGGGTCATCAACCCTGCCGACCCGCGGATCGTCTACTGCGGGGCCTTCCATGGCATGTTACAGGCCCCCGTGAACGGTGCCCACGGCGAGCGTTGTATGTAATGGCCTCTTAGTTAAATCGAACCCCCGCGCACCGGGTTTCTCAAAACCGGCTGCTCTGCCTTGCTGAGCTACAGCGGAGATCAGGCATTTTTGGGCCGGCGCGGGGGACACGCGCCGGTTCGCAATCCGTTCCCCGCGGCGGTGTAGTGGCGTGCGATGGGACTTGAACCCAAAACCTCCTCGAGTCACGGTCAGGCGCTCCACCATTGAGCTACGCACGCCATAAGCATGGTGCGAAGGTTCGCCAGGATGAGGGATGGAGGCGCGCGCGGACGGTGATTCCGGGGGCGAGAGGGGAACGATTGACAATAGCGGGGCGGGACTTGAAACCCGCAGCGCTCGCGTTGGCGAGCCCGGCGTGTTACCAATTACACCACCCCGCAACGAGTGGAGAAACGCGCGATCCAATGTGGGGTTTACCAGAAGGCCCGACCACCCGCGTATCAGCCGGGTGCTCGGACAGCCTGAGGTACAGGCCGAGATATCTGCTGCCGCGGGCGAGGGGACACAGCCGACGATGCGAGCACTTCGCCTGCGCCCCGTCCGTGCCGGTTCGCAGCCTCCGCAGCCGCATGGCCGCATAGACTGACCACAGCCGGGCGACCCTCCTTCACCCGGCGTCGGCATCACGCCGAACGCACGCTCAACGCGGATGACGACGGCCGCGCCCCATAGCAGCGAACATGCCACGAACCGCCGGCGCGATCTTCGTGGTCTTATGTTCCGTGCAGCGGGTCATGGCGCGATTCTCGTGTGTGCGGAGAGCGGAGTTTCGATATCACCGCCAAGGAAGCGACACACGCACCCATCTATCTGAGCTGACCCGCGTGTCAAGCACGCAAATTAAATCTCGGCGGCGCGACACGGCGATGACTACCCAGCCACGCATACCGACGGCGCGACCAGAGGCGCGCGCGCATGCGCTAAGCAGTCCCCGCGCCATGACCGACGTCACCAGCCTCACCATCGCCGCGCCGCCCGAGCGCGTGTGGGACGTGCTCACCAACCCGCCGCCACCCCGAATGGAACAACACCGTGATCTCAAAGGTCGCGGCGAGCTTCCGCGAGGGCGGCGAGCTGCGCTTCCGGCATCAAGATCGAGGCCACCCTGAGATCGGCTTTAGCGCCCGCATCGTCCGCTGCGAACCCGGCCGCGAGCTGGCGTGGCGTAGGCGGCGCCGCTGCTGCCCGCGCTCGCCTGGGGTGAACATTGGCTTTCGCCTGAGCCCTGCGAAGGCGGCACCCGTTCACCCACGGCGAGCGCTTCCGGCGGCCTCTGGCGTTGTTTCCAGGCGGCCCGGTCCACGCCCGCGGCATCTGAACCTACGACGGTTTCAACCGCGCGCTCAGCGCTCCAGCGCCGAATAGACCGACCTACGCCGGCGCTGGCCCGATGTAACGCGCGAGGCCGGAGGATTAGCCGGGCCACAAGCCCGCGACCCGACTGACCGCGAAGGTCGGCGCAAACGCGGCCCGCTCGATCCCCAGTGTGTCGAGCAGCACTGCCGTGTACAACTCGACGTTGGCCGCCGCCGTAGCGCCCCGTCGGCCGCCCGCTCGACGGCCCGCGCGCCCACGCCTTTGAGCAGCGGGCCGCCGGCTTCCTCCTGCGCCTCGCGCCCGCTACGTCGGCCCCTGACAGCCCGCCGTGACCACCTGGAGCGCGCTGACCGGTCGGCCTGGTCGTGTCCTTCTCCGTCCAGGCCACCGTTTCATCGAAGGCCTGGCCGCCGCCGGCGCAGCGTCCACAGCACCGGCACCACCATCAGCGCCGCAAAGCCGTCCGGCCCCGCGCCAGTGCGGCCCGGCCCGGCGCTGTCCGCCTCATCAGCGAGCACGTGGTGATTGTCGACGTCGCCGGCCGAGGGCCTCGGGATCCAATTCGGATCGGCGGTCATATCCCCGGCCGACATGAAGGTATGAAAGCGCGTCACGTAGTCGCCCGGCTGGAGCACCTCGGCCAGCGGTGTTTCCTCGATCTCACCCGTGACCACGATCGCGTCAGCGAACTCGGTGCTGAGCGCCTTGCCACCCGCTGCGTCGATCGCCGCCCCCAGCTTCGCTGGATAGTCCGTGGCCTGGGGCCGCCGCGACCGCGGTCGAGATCGCTGGGATCGACGGCGTTCTTGCCTGGAGCCGTAGAATGACAGCGCCTCGATCGGCCCGGCCGGGACATCAGCCTCAGCTTGATGCCAGGTGCTTCGGCTGGAGCTGGAGGCCGAAGCGCGGCGCCATGGCGACGAACAGCTGGTGCGCCATCATCGGCAGCTGGTCGTTGTCAGTCGTGAACCGCCAGCGCTCGATGAGCCGCAGCGGGTGGCCGCGTTGCGCCCGGTAGAGGCGGGCGAGCTCGAGGTAGGGCTTGCTGCCCTGGACCGCGAAGGTGGTGAGCAGGCCAAACCCGCGGCGTTCTCGACAAGGGACCGGCGGATCTCGTCGTCGGCCGGTGGCGTCGACGCGGTCAGCTCCTTGTGTGTCGTGCCGCGCTTGGTGAACAGAGCGGACGCGCCCTCGAGCCCGACGGCGGTGAGGTTGTCGGCGAGCCAGAACTGGAACCCGAGCATGCGGTAGTCGAGGGGGGCGCCGGGAGTGAACAGGCCAGCCACCAGCGAGATCGCTAGCGTCGCTGCGAGCGCGGGAAACAGGTAGCGGTACAGGTCGGGGGTCCCGGCGGCGACAGGCATGGGAGGTTCCATGATGGCAGGTTTCGCCGCGCAGGTAGCCGTTACGGGGCCGCTGCCCCCACTCAGGCGGCGTGGGCGGCGACCGGCGCAATACGGCGGAGGCTCGGCGGCAGGAGCTGCCGGGGCGGCGAGTCCAGTCGAGGCCGAGCTTGATGATACGTCGCTTCATCGAGTGACGGGTGATGAGGGAGTTTGGCGGCCCCGACGAGGTTGCCGGCGGCGCTCAAGGCCTCGACGCACAGGCGGCGCTCGTTGCCGGTGAGGTTGAAGGTGTCGAGGGCGATGGGCTGGGTGACGATCTGCACGAGGGTGGTGTGCCACCGCTGCCCGGTCTGGTGGAGATCGAGCGGAACTGCAAGCCAGACCCGTCAGCGGCCGACACCACGGAAACCCACCGCGGAGGCTCGATGGAGTTGACCGGCGCCGCGTCGGCCTTTGCACCCTGGCGTGGATCGTGAGCGAGGCAGTGGAGACGCATCGACACTCAGGCGGCGCTGAGGCCCTGATGCGGGGCCCGAGGCCGGCGGCGATCATCGACCTGGGCGGGTTGGTGCGGGCCCTGCAGATGATGGCGCCGCAATATGAAACAGTTGCGGCCGAGACCGCGCGGGTCAGCCGATCGACTTGGCTAAAGCTCGACACGGAGCGCCACCCCGAGCTCGCGCGCCTCAACATCCCGCTCACTGCCGACGCTGCTCCTGGTCCATCGCGGCGAGATCAGGACGCTGGTCGGCGCCCAGGCGGCGGCGACGATCCGCAAGAAGGCCGAATGGCTCCTGAACAGGGCCGAGGGCCGGGGCCTCTGGGCCCGCCTCTTTGGCGAGCGTGATGCGCGTCGGTCCGTAAACTGGGCCTCGGAGGGCGAGCTTGTGCGGGTCGAAGAGCGCGGGCGGATGCCGGTGACGATGCGGACGTGGGCGTCCATGTGGACGCCGTCGCCCTGCAGTGGCGGGAGAAGCGGGCCGTGAGGGCGCGCTGGGCCCGCACGTTGAGGCGTCGTCGCCGGCGCGGGCGAGATGCTCCGGTGAAGTTGGCGAAGGCGGCGAGCGTGAAGCGGGCCGCGTCCGCGGGGAGGCGGGCCGCCGACTGGCAGCGAGCCGCGCCAGGTGTGCAGCTCGAGGCCGGTGAAGCGCTCAGCCGCCGCAGATGTTGATCCGCGCGTTGGCCTCGTCGGCACGAATCCTCAGAGGCCTCGCAGGGCGTGATGCGACTGGCACGTGTAGTACGCTGCCAGGCCTCGAAGCAAGCCTCACCGTCCGTGCGCGACGAATCGAGGTCGTCGTGGCAGACCGCCTCGACCTCGGCGACGGTCGGACCGTCCGGACAGCACTCGACGGGAGTGCGCGGAGAGGCGCACACAGCGCGTTCCTCGGCGACGGGCTCGCCGGTGCTCGACCCCGCGGTCGACTCGCTGGACCCGCCGTGGTCGGGACAGTGCCAGTCGAGGTCGCGTCGCCGGTCGTCGGGTCCTCGCCACTGCTGCTCGACGAGCTCTCGTCGGTCGGCTCCTTGGTGCAGGCGCCAAAGGGGGCAGAACGACATGAACACGGCGCAGGACGTGCGTTCGGAGCACAGCCCGACTCTGCGCTTGGCGGCGCCGCGCCCCGCGCGAACGCCTCAGCTCGCGGCGGTCGCCGCGACCAGCCTGGGTGGCGCGGAGGCCCGGGTGACACCAGCGGTGGTCGAGCTGCCCATGGTCGGGCCGCCTGTGCTGCCAGGATCGGTCGTACCGGTCGAGCCCATCGTCTTTGCCGGATCCGTCGTGCCGTTCGTGCCCGTCGGATCGGTCGTACCCATCGCGCCCGTCGAATCCGTCTAGCCCGCCACGCTTGTCGAGCCGCCGGTGCCGTCGCCAGGCATCGCCGGCCGCACCCGATCGCCGCGCTCACTGCGGGATCGTGCAGGCGCACGCGTCCTTGTCGCCGTCCTTCGGCGCATAATCGTGGCACTTCGTCCCGTATTCATCACATAACCACCGCGTGCCCGTTGCCGCACACCGTCAGGCTGGCGTCGGGTTGGGGATCCGCCGCCCCTCGAAGGGCGGCAACATCTGCCCGACCCTGCCTGGCGCCACTTCACGATCGCCCCGCTTCGGGGTCCGGGATCGCCGCCTGCTGCTTGGCCGAGCCCAGGACCACGAAGTTCTCGCTGCCGGCGATCAGGCTGATGCCGTCAGGGCGGCTCAGGTCCCGGAGCGCCGCCAGGTCGACGCCGCGCGAGCCGGTCTGCCCGTCGGCGCGTCATCAACCTCTGCACCATCCTCCTCGGTCTGCCAGCTGATCACGTACATATTACTGTCGCCGTCGACCCCGTCGCCACCCCGGCGCACACGCCGATCTTTGAAGGCTTCGCCTTGTCGAGCTGGGTGTCCCCGGCGTCTGCAGCGTCACCGGGTCGGCCTCGACCAGCCCGACACTCCTGCGGATCAGCAGCGCCCCCTGTTGACCTGGGGTCGTGGCTGGCCCCGTCGAGCTGGGCAGCGCCTCCGGCGGCGCCATCACGCCGCCGAGCGGCGTGCCGTCGATCGCGAAAGCGCCGACCCGGCCCGAAGTAGCGAGAAGAACACGATCCCTTTGGCCTCGATGTTGTAATACGAGGCCTGGATCGTGTTGATGTCGCCGAGGTCGATCTGACTTCGATAGACGAAGTCCAGCGTGTCCTCGACGTCGGCGATGAGACACGCGTCCCCTCCGGTGCTCTCGTCGCCCACGCTCGAGCTCTCGCCGCCGTCGCTGCTGCTCACGCTCGCCGCACCCGTGCTCGCGTCCCGCCCGTGCTCGCGTCCGCGGCCCCCGGGCTGCTTCTCGCCGTGCTTGTCGCGCCAGTCGTCGGCTCGCCGCCGGTGGTCGGCAGCTCGCCGCTCGAGCCGGTCGCGCTCACGCCCGAGGGTGCGCTCGAGGTCGGCGCCGCCTCGGTCGTCCCCACGTCGGCCACGGACGAGCTGTCCGAGCCCGCCGAGGTCGTCGCGCCGCTGTCACTCGCGCTCGCCCCACCACCGCCGCCGCAGCCCGCGAGCACCACGAACCCCACCAGTCCTATCCCATATCGCATGTCCCAGTGGACGGGCAGGGCGCCTGCGCTGTCAACTGGCGAGTCCGCGCCGCGGGCCAAGCTTTGACGACCCTGCCCGCTCTCCTCGCGGCGCGCGCCCGCGGTGGTGCAGGCGTCCGACGGCAGCCCGCTGTGGGACGAGACCTTGCCGTCGATGCGCACGGTCACCGCCCTCGCGATCATGGCGGGACGACACAGGGGGCGCGGGGGTCGGTAGTGCGGCGACGCCCCCGCCCCCGGATCCTCGGGCCCGAGGAGGCCTGCGATTCCCCGGACAGCGCCGGCTGCGGGGCCGACCTGCCACCTTACCGGAGAAGTCGCGTGGACGGGGTCACGCGCGGGGGGGTGCGAACGTGTTCGACACTCCGGTCGGTGGCGGTCGGCCCTGACGGGACGATCGTCCTGCGCGTTTCGGGGTGGGACTGAAAGTAAAGCGAGGAGCACGTCGGGCGGCTCCGCGCGTCGATCCTCCGGGCAGGATCTGTGGCAGACGAGCGTCTCACCGCGACTCCAAGACTACTCGTCCCGGGTGATGATCGGGTCCGACGGATCGATCTGTGCAGGGCCGGACCTCGGTGCTTTGACCCGGAGGGAAAGCGGGTGGGACGCCCGTTTGGATACGACCGGAGTCACCGCCGTCGCCGTCGGCGACGATGCCGTGTTCAGCGCATCGTGGGCGCCAGCGGGGTCAGTCCTGACGACCATCCTCCCACCGACGGCCGGCTGCATCGCCACGATCCGGCCACCGGCGAGATCGTGGGGAAACCGTGCTTGACGGAAACACGCCGATCGCCTCTCAGGCGGTCGCAATCACCCTCTCCGAGGGCACGCTCGTCGCCGCGGGGGAGGTGACCGCCCAGTTCCCCGGTGACGGCTACGCATTCGCTTGCGCAGATGCAGCGACCGGCACGCCTGAAACATGCCTGCCGGGGAAATACACGCGGCCCACCACCATGCTCGAAACAATGCCATCTGGCGATATCGTGGTAGCGACCGACGCGAGCGTCAACGGAAGCGGGACTGATGCGCCGCCTGAGCCGGGAGGGCGAGATCCTCTGGACCTTCACGAATATGGCGGAATCCGGCGCCATCGATGATCTGGCGTCGGGCCCGATCAGCGGATCGCCGTGGTAGGTCAGGTCCCATGGCCGGGCGTGGGAGCCTCCGGTTGTTCACAGATGCCGGCGAAGTCGCATGGAGCCTCGAGTTTCCTCCGAAGGGCGATGCTCAGTACGCGGCGGCGGCGGCCGTTGCCTTTGGCCCGGGTTTCCTCGTGGTCGCGGGAGCCGATTTCACGAACGACGGGCAGATCACATGGCTCCGCAGGACGGTCCATGAGCCGCTGCCCGCGCATCCGCAGCGCTGGCACCCGGCGAGCCGCACCCAGCCGCTGCTGCACGATCCTCGCCCCACTAGCCCAGGGACTTCTCCATGCGCACCACCCTCTATTCCATGCGGTCACGGCCGCGACCCGCCGTGTAATCCGTGCATCGCGGCGAAATCGGCGTCGGAGGGCCCGGCGACGATCGATGCGCGAGGTGGTCGGCCAGTGGGTCGAGCCTGCGTTGGGGACAGCGGATCAGAACACGACACCCACGTAGAGGCGCAGGCGCATGTACGGCGACACTCCCACCACGTCGAGACTTCCTTCTCCGCCGAGGAGGACACGCTTGCCGAGTAGCCCTTGTGCGCCGGCACCCACGCCCGCATGCGCGAGGATGGGCCTGGCGACGAGGTGGGCCCCGGATGATCGTGTCTCCACGAATACGTCGACGATCAGGGCCAGCAGTGCATACCCGAAGACCCGGTCGTTCCCGCCGCCGACCCGTACCTGCGGGCCCATGCGCAGCCAGTGTCGCAGCTGGGAGTCATACTGTGTTGCGAGCACTCGGTGGGGCAGGGGGCTATGCTCGAAGAATCCGCCCGGTTGCACCTTGAACGTACGACCGAGAGGGAAATGATATCCAGCGTCGATCCCCCATAGATACGCAGTGCGAAAATAGTCGCTCCGGTTCAGACCGATGCCGGCGATCCCCGGTGCCAACGCGAGATAGGCCCGTCGCGCGCCCAGACCACGCCCGGAAGGCGCCAGTGAGGCCAATGGGACGGCCGGGGTCGCGGCCGCGGAGGCCTCCGTGCGCCGCGGAGGCTGGCGCGGCCCGAACTGCTGGCGCCGGCGCCCGCCAAGGATCCACGCGATCACCGGCCACTGAGCATCCGTCGAGCCTGTTGCGTGAAACGGTATCTGTGGATATCCATGCGAACCCTCAGAAACGTAGGGTGAGCCCCACAGTCCAGGCCCCGTTGCTGCGTCCGAGCCGGGGCTTGAGCACGACGCCACGCTCGTGTTGCCACGCCCGCCAGACGCGACGTCGCTGCACGCCCGCGCCGAGCAGCGGAGCCCCGACCGCAAGCGCGACGACACCGACCGGCATCGTGATCGCGCCCACAAGCCCGACCCAGCACTGCCCGGTGTCTGATCCCCGCCGCAGTCGGTGGCGGCAAACGACCACGCGGACGTGGCCAGCAGCAGGCCACCGGCGGTCGCCAGGAAGCCGCCCGTGACGAGCATTCCGAGGCCTCGCCGTGGCGGCGTCGCCAGGGCCGGCTCAGGCTGCGGAGCGCTCGGCTCGACCGCCGCTGGCGCCGCCATGTGCATCAGTCCAACAACCACGATCATCGTGCGCATCCGGACCCCGGGTCCCGCCGTAGCAACTCTCCGGCCACTGGTGATGCGCCGTAGCATGGGGCCCGGAAGCGGTGCTCCGCCAGGTCCTGCGCCGATGTGCAAACGATGCGCCGCGGCGGCTGCTTCCTGCCCAGCGTTTCCCGAGTTGGTCTGCGGGAATGGACTCGAGTCGCCACCGGGCCGGCCACCGCTGTGCGCTCGACAGCGACTGCCGTCGCATCAGAAGCTGTCGGGCAGGTCGTAGGATTTGATCAGACCATTATAGATATACTTCACCGGGGCGAAGTACAGCGTGCCGCTGGGGCTGACGCTGACGCGGCCCTTGCCTGGCATCTTGTCGAAGGACGCAACATCGCCGGTGAAAGGGTCGAAGGCGACGATCTCGAGGGTGGAGAGGCCGGCGTAGACGAGGCCGCTGAAGCTGTCGTGGCTGAAGCCGGTGATGTCGGCGTCGAGGTCGACGAGCAGCTCGGCCTGCTTGGTGAGCACGTTGAAGCGGTGCACCTCGCCGCCGATCAGGCCGACCACGAGGTGCACGGACTGACCGGCGCCGAGGCGCTGACCCGGGCCGGAAACTTGTACTCGACAGCCTGGCTCACCTTCTCGAGGTCGGCGCTGTTGAAGTCACCGTTGGCGGTGCTGTTGCCGACGTAGAGCACGCGGTCGACGCCCCAGGTGAGGCCTTGTGGGCCGGCGTCGGCGGCGGTGCTGCCGAAGGGGCCGGTGCCCTGGGTCTTCTGGGCGATGATGACGATCGGTAGTGGCGTGACCATGTCCTCCTCGACGAGGCGGGCGACGCCCTGCGGGGGGTTGGCCTGGCAGCCGCAGGTGGGGCAGCAGGTGTAGGTGATGGCGACCTCGCCGAGGCCCTCGACGTGCTCGGGGGGCTGCGGCTTGGGGACGATCGGGAAGGGGACCGTGAGCTGCGGGATCGTGAGGCTGCGCAGGACCTTGACCTCGCCCATGTTGAGGTTGGCGACGCCGGTCCACTGGGTGAGCGCACCGTCGGGCTTGAGGCGGCGCAGGTAGTCGGGACCGCTGCGCAGGGTGACCATCCATGCGGTGCAATCGTCGGCGAAATCGATGCCGCCGATGTCGACGTTGAAGGGGCCATTGAGCAGATCGATCGCGGGGTCGGTGCAATCCTTGGCGCGCTCGCAGACGCAGGCGCTGCCCCAGCAGGCGCCCTCCGTGGTGCAGGTGACGGTCGCGCAGGGCGAGATCGGGAGGCAGGTGTCGACGCCGTCGCACACGGTGCCAGGGCCGCAGCTTCCGGCGCCACACGCGACGCTCGGACCGTCGAGCACGCAGGCGTCGCCGGGGTCCTTGCAGTCGCCGCTGATCACATCACAAACCTGCGCGGGGCCGCAGGGGTCCGGATCTTGGCCCTGACAGCTGGTGGTGCAGACATTGTCGATGCACTCCTGGTTGGGCTCGTCGCAGGGGCCGCAGCTCGGGCCGGTGCTGTTGCCAGTGTCTGTGCCCGGGCCGACGCCGGTGCTGTCGCTGGTGGCCGGGCTGGTGGTGGCAGTGTTCGTGTCGCTGGTGGTGGTGTCGCCGGTGGCGGTGTCGCTGGTGGCGGGGTTGCTGGTGCCGGTCGCGCTGTTGCCGGAGGTGGGCGTATCGCTGGTCGGTGTGTCGCTGGTGGGCGCTGCGGTGCTGGTAGCGTCGCTGGTGGCGACCCCGCTGCCGTTGTTGCCGGTGCTGCCGGTGCCCGCGCTGCCGTCGCTGGTGCCTCCGCCGCCGCCGTTGCAGGCGTGTAGTCCGATGGTCGCAAGCGTGATCAAGCCAAGTGTCGTGCGTGTCATCCCCGTACCCTCCATCCCCTCGGCGCCGCGATGTGGCGCCCCGCGGCATTCTACACGCGACGTCATGCGTCGGTGTGGATGGCCTCGAGGGCCGCGCGCGCCGTCTCGCGCCAGGTCAGGTCGGCGATCGCGGTGAGCGAGACTCGCGCGGGGGTCGGGGCTGGACCGGGCATCGGGACGATCGCCTGGCGCTCGTCGTCACCGATCCACCACCACGGGGTCGGCTGGCGGCACACGCGGTAGCCCCAGCTCTCGAACCACAGGAGACGATCGAGGATCTGGGCCGGGCTCAGCGGCGCGAGGGTGTAGTCGCGGGCGAGCGCGGTGAGCCCGGGCGCGGCGGACTGCACGGCGCCGGCGAACCAGTCGAGCATCGGCACGAAGTGCTCGGGGCCGGCGGTCGGCGTGTCGGCGCTATTGGGCGGCGGAACCGCGCCGAGCGCGAAGTGGATCGCGGCGTCGTCCATCAGCGGGACGGTGTCGGGGCAGAGCAGGGCGAGGACCTTCGACAGCCCGGCCGCGGTGCCCGGGGTCGGGCCGCCGGGCGGGCCACCACGGGCCGCTGCGTCGAGGGCGGCGAGGTTGCGGACGGCGGCCGCGACGGCGGCTCGCTCGCTGCTGCTGCGGGCGAGCCAGCGATCGCTGTCGCCGTCGAGGAGGTCGATGAGCTCCGCCCACAGCTCGCGGGTGTGGGGCTGCAACCAGCGGAAGAACACGGGCGAGGGGACCTTGTTGTTGACCATCCAGCTGCCGGGCAGGGCCATCGGCAGGAGCTCGACGAGCGGGGTGCTGCGCCGGGCGGCGCGGTAGCTGGCGGTGGCGAGGTCGAAGCCGAAGGCGCCCGGCAGGCGACCGCGGACCTGCAGCTTGGCGCGGGCCATGCCGAGCCGCCACGGCGGGGCGTCGCGGTGTTCGGGGGCGCCGCGGCGGAGGAGCACGGTGGACATGCGGCGAGCATCGACCAGGCGACGGCGCGTGTCGAGGTGACAGCACGGAGGCACTGGGTGTCGCGTGGGACGGATCTTGCCGAGCCGTCGCCCTTGTCCCGGTGCACGATCGCGGTGAATTCCTGCGCGTCGCTCAGGCCCGCGGCGACGTCGCTATGCGCTCAGTTGCGCGCGATTGCCGTGATGATGCGGATCGGCGATGCTGGGCCGGTCTTCATGGCGGTCGAGCGCGACCTCAATGGCGTGGTGTTGGGCGGACGCTATCGCGTGACGGCGCAGATCGGCGGCGGCGGGATGGGCACGGTCCACGCCGGAGAGCACCTCGAGGTCGGGCGCAAGGTGGCGATCAAGATCCTGCTGCCCGAGGCGGTGGCCCGGCCGGCGCTGGTCGAACGCTTTCGCCGCGAGGCGCGGCTGACCGCCCGCATCGAGCACGAGCACGTGGTCGAGTGCCTCGACGTCGGGGTCAGCGAGGCGGGCGAGTGCTTCTACGTGATGGAGTGGCTCCGCGGCGAGGATCTGCAGGCGTTGCTGCGGCGCGAGCGGACCCTGGCGTGGCCGCGGGCGCGGGCGATCGTCGCCCAGGTGTGTCGCGCGCTGGCAGCGGCGCACGACCGCGGGGTGGTCCATCGCGACCTCAAGCCGGGCAACATCTTCCTGGTCCAGCGCGAGGACAACCCGGACTTCGTGAAGGTGCTGGACTTCGGGATCGCCAAGCTGGTCGCGCCCGACGAGGCGCCGGCGGAGGCGCTCACGCGCACGGGCGAGGTCGTGGGGACCACCCCGTACATGGCGCCGGAGCTGGCGGCGGGCGAGCCCTTCGACCACCGCATCGACGTGTACGCGGTCGGTGTGATCCTGTTTCAGCTGCTGTGCGGGCGCCTGCCGTACCGCGGCAGGACGCCGCGTCAGGTGCTCGCGGAGATCCTGCAGGGCGACCCGCCGCGGCTGGCGGAGATGAGCCCGGGGCTGATCGTGTCGCCCGCGCTCGAGGCGCTGCTTGGCAAGGCGCTGCACCGCGACGCGGGCCAGCGCTTCGCCGACATGGCGGCGCTGCACGAGGCGCTGCTCGCGTTGCCCGAGGACGCCTGTCGCAGCGGCGAGGCGGATGAGACGCGGTCCGATCCGTCGGCCAGCGAGGTGGCGATGGCGGCGTCGATGATCGGGCCGATGCTCGCGGGCAGCCGGGATCCTGGGTCGGACAGCGGGCGCATGGCGGCGACCGCCGACACCCGCATCGAGCCCGACGAGCCGCGTACGCCGATCGATCCGCCGCGCAGTGCGGCGCCGCGGCGGCGTCGCGGGCTCGCGCTGGTCGGCGCCGCGGTGTTGCTCGGGGTCGCGGGGCTCGCGGGGTGGTTCGTCTGGCCGCGGGGAGAGCTGCTGGCGGTGGAGCAGGTCGTGGGGGTGGCGGCGCCGGTGGACGAGGTCGCCGGGGCGGCGCGGGTGGACGAGGTCGCCGGGGCGGCGCCAGGGGACGAGGTGTCCGGGGCGGCGCCGGTGCCCGGCACGAGCGAGCGCGAGGGTCCGCCCGCGGACGATCGATCGGCCGAGGCGGTGGCCGATCCGCTGCAGGTCGAGGCGGAGGCGACGGCGACGGCGGACGCGAAGCAGCGCCCGCGTGGCGAGGCGCGCAGCGGCTTCGATGATGTGATGCGGCGGGCCGCGACGCGAGTGCGGCGCTGCCTCGGTCAGGGCGGGGTGAAGGCCGGCACGCGGGTGCGCTTCGACATCGTGGTCGAGGCGCGGACCGGGCGGATCACGGCCGCGACGCCGCGCCCGCCCTTCGGCGAGCAGGCCAGGCTCGGGGCCTGCGTCGTCGATTCGACGCGGGGCAGCACGGTGCGTCCGCCGCCCGTCAACGAGTGGCGACGCTCGCACGAGTTCGCGGGTTAGTCGGGCGGCGGTGGATCTCGCGGTGCGAGTGAGATTCGCGCGGCTCGGTGTTTGTGGCCCGGCTGGTGGGCGCGTGATAGCACGCTCGCCATGGTCTTGACCGGCAGTTCCCTTTCTTGTGGGTGCATCATCGTGCTCGCCGCGACGCTGCTCGCCTGCGCCGCGGACACAGAGGCCAGCGACGGCAGCACGGGCGGTAGCACAGGCGGCAGTAGTGACGGCAGTCGTGGCGAGGTCCCGACCACTGGCGGCAGCACGGGCGGCGGGGGCGAGCTGGCGCCGCGGATCGCCGAGTGCCTGCGGATCAACGCCTGCGAGGCGGAGGGCGGCACAGCGATGGGCCTGCAGGCCTGCCTCGGCCACGTGCTCGACCTGCCGTGGTTGTGGGCCTCGGTTGGGTCGCAGCGGCTCGGCGTCGAGGCGATGGCGTGCAAGCTGGCGGCCGGGGATTGCGACGCGGTGCGGGCCTGTACACCGGCGCTGGACGGCTTCGCGGCGGCTTGCAAGGACGCCGCCGGGACCGGCATCTGTCAGGGCGACACCTGGGTGTGGTGCGACGATCTCGGCGCGCCGCAGGCGGCCCTCGACTGCAAGGCGGCGGGCCAGGCCTGCAACGTCGACGTGTGGGCCGGCTGCGGCAGCGAGCCCTGCGAGTTCGGCGTCACCCCGGCGCAGTGCGACGGCGATGCGCTGATCGAGTGCAGCCCCGCGGGCTTCTTGCAGCGCATCGACTGCCCGACGGCTTACAACCTGGTGATCGTGTCCGGGAAAGCCGGCGATGACGTGTACTCGATCGCCGGCGAGACCTGCGGTCAGGATGAGATGCGCGGCTCGCTCGGCTGTGTCGGCACCGGCGAGACCTGCAGTTTTTTCTCACAGCGCTGCGACGGCGTTGTCCTGGAGACCTGCGCCGGCGGCAAGCTCGGTCGGCGCGACTGTGCGGCGTTGGAGCCGGCGGGGCAGGGCTGCGGCTTCGTGCAGGCGGGTCCCTTCGCCGGCGCTGCCGCGTGCGGACTGGTCGCCCCGGGCTGCGATCTCGCGGCCGACGAGGGCTGCGATGCCGGCATGATCGACTTCTGCGATCTGGACCGCCCCGCGAGCCTCGACTGTCGGGCCCACGGCTATGGCGATTGCGCCTCGGCCATGCTGGGCTCGCGCCGCGTCGCCTACTGCACACCCTGAGAGGGGCGCAAGATCCGGTTCGTCGCCCGCCAGCGCGCGCGGACGGGCATTGTCCCGCGCGGTCGGGGGCCTCTATCATGCGAGCGTGGTTCGCTCCGCGCGCTGGCCCTCCTCGCCGCTCCTCGCCTGGTTCGCGCTGTCGCTCGCGTGTGCCACTGGTGACGACGACAAGGGCACGAGCATCACGATCGGCCCGGTCACGCAGGTGAGCTCGGCGACCAACCCCGAGCCCGGACCCACCACCTCCGGCACCACCTTCCCGTCCGACGACTCGAGCCTGCCGACCTCCAGCGCCGACAGCAACGACAGCAACAACAGCGTGCCGAGCTTCGAGTGCGGCAACGGCGTGCTCGATCCGACCGAGGAGTGCGAGGGCGAGGACCTCGACGCTCAGACCTGCGACAGCTTCGGCTTCGACGGCGGCCTCCTGCGCTGCACCGCCGACTGCCACTACGACACCTCGATGTGCAACGCCGGGGCGGTCTGCGGCGACGGTGTGCTCGACGCCGACAAGGGCGAGAAGTGCGACTGCGGCATGCAGGGCAGCAATTGCACGCCGGATCAGCTCGGCGCGGTCAGCTGCCTGAACTTCGACAGCCCCAAGGGGGTCGCCTTCAACGGCGGCACCCTCGGCTGCAACAGCCCCGGCGCGTGCACCTACAACATCAACGCCTGCACCTACTGCGGCGACAACAAGCGCAACGGCTCCGAGGACTGCGACGGCGCCGACCTCGGCGGGCAGACCTGTCTCAGCCTCGGCTACGACGGCGGCGCCCTGAGCTGCAACGTCGGCTGCAGCTACAACACCGGCGGCTGCGAGTCCTTCAGCTGCGGGGACATGCAGTGCCAGCCGGGCGAGGACTCGTGCGTGTGCCCGGAGGATTGCCCCGAGGACCCGGGAACCTGCTCGCCCTGTGAGTGCGGCGGCGCAGGCGGGCCGGACTGCTTCTGCGACATCTTCTGCATCATCAACTTCGACTGTTGTCTCGGCGGTCCGTGCTGAGCGCCGTGCTGGGTGCTAGAACGGCCGCCGCATGCGGCAGCCGATCCCCCTCACCGTGATCGATGCGGTCCTCGCGGACCCCGATCTGCGCCCCTGTTATGTGTCCCCCGGCCTCGCACCGCTCGCGGTCGACGGCTTCGTGCCCGAGTATCACGTGCGCCTGGTGCTGATCCCCGACGCGGGTCCCGGGGCGCTGGCGGCCGCGCTCGCGGGCTGGTGCGAGGCGGCCGCGCGGGTGCTCGGGTCGGAGGTCGGCTGGCTGCACCTGGCGTCGTTGCTGGCGCCGGCGGCGGATGACCCGTGGGCGCGGGTGTCGGCGCCGCAGCGGGCCGAGCTGCTGGCGCAGGCGATCGCGTGCACCGCTCGCCACGTCGCCGAGATCGCGGTGCTCGACCTCGGCGAGCTCCCGGATCGCCAGGTCCTCGGGATGCTGCGGGCCGAGCGACTGCGCGGCGGCCCGCCGATGTTGGGGATCGGGATCGAGCACCTCTTCTTCGGTTTGCTGTGCGAGCGGGCCGAACAGGACGAGCGCGATCTACTGGCGTTCTGCCAGGGCAGCGAGCCGGGCTTCGAGCTGCGGGTGATCGTCAAGGAGCAGGCGCCAGTGTGGGGCGATGGCCTGGTCTTCGCGCCGCCCGCCTCGCTCGCGGGGCTAGCGATGGCTGAGCTCGTCGAGGTGGTGGTCTGCCAGCAGCTCGCGCTGCGTCAGCGACCGCCCCCGACGGCGCTCGAGCCGGCGCTCGCGGCGGCGCTGCAGTCCGGGCACGCGCTGCTGGCCCCGCGCCTCGCCAACCTCCTGCCGCGCGAGCGCGGCGCCTGGCTACAGTGACGCGGCTGGACGGGCGCGGGCCCGACGGCTAGCGTGGAGGGGATGGACGCGATGCGTGGCCATGGCTTCGGTTGGACGACCCCGTGCCCCGTGGGCAGCCACGAGCAGTCGGTGCGTCACGTCGAGGGCCTGTGGGCGGCCTACTTTCCGGCCGAGGCCGGCTATGTCGTGACCCGGCGGGTGTGGGCCGGTGGTCTGCGGCTGGCGGCCCATCGTGGTGATTTTCAGGCCGAGGTCGAGGTGGCGGGTGGTCGTCGCCGCGGCGGCGCCCGCCTGCGGCTGTCGGGCTGCGCCGGCTCGCAGCGGGTCGCGGTGACCGAGCGGGTCGCGAGCGCGGTGGTCGAGCGGCTGCGCCTGTGCGGCTCGCTGCTCGGCGCGGGCTTCGTCGGCGTGACCGCCTCGCGCCTCCTGGTCACGCCGCCCGAGCTGGCGATCGGCATGCTGCATATCCTCGGCGGCCTGATGCTGGTGGTGATGCTGATGGTCGTGGTGATGACCGGCGCCGGCCTCGGCGGCTGGCTCGGCGAGCAGCGGGCCGCGAGCCGCTGGGCGGCGACCAGCCAGGCCGTCGCCGCCGACACGGGTCTGCACACCGACCTGCGGCGCTGGCGGGCCGTGGTCCGCAGCCTCGCCCAGCACCGCGACGCCCTCTCTGGTGGCCTGCGTGGCTTGCCCTTCCGTTGCGAGTTCAACGAGTCTCAGGTGGGGCCCCAGGTGGGGTCGCAGGTCGGCCCGTCGCAGCTTGCCCACGATCCGGTCACCGCACTGTCCTCGGCTGAGACCGCCTGAGTGACCGCTCGCGGTCACTCAAGAGTGGTCAAGAGCAGTCAAGAGCGGTCGCCGCCGCGACTGCCAGCATTGTCCGCGGCACCTGATCCGCCTCGATCGCTGGCATTATCGCCGGGTCGGTATCGCGCGAAGATGCGCATGCGTCAAAATCGTCGGCCAGGCGGATGTCTGCTGGTGCTCGCCTGCGCGCTCCGCTAAGCATGGAAGCATGACCCGCACCCCGCTTTACCTCCTCTTGACGGCTGGCCTGATGGTCGGCTGTGGCGACAGCAACTCCGGCGAGACCAGCTCGGCGTCGGCGACCGAGGGCTCCTCGGACGCCACCAGCTCGACCACCTCGCCGACCAACGCGACGACCGAGCCGACGAGCACCAGCCCGACGAGCGGCAATTCGGACTCGGCGAGCACCACGGACAGCCCTGGCACCACGACCGAGGGCAGCACCGGCCTCGATGAGACCACCGGCAACGTCGACCCGAGCACCACCACCACCGGTCCGGACACCACCACCGGCGTGGTCGACACCACCGACGGCAGCACCGGCGGCGGTGACACCACGACGGGCGAGATGAAGGAGTGTCCGCTGGCCGAGGCGCACCTCCCCTGCGACCCCGGCTCGGACGACGCGCTGCACGCGATCGGCCTCAACTGCACCACGGCAGGCAACAAGTGGATCGACAACGACAACGCCGTGAAGCTGGCCAAGCTCAGCTTCCAGGCCCCGCCGCCGATGGACGGCAAGCGCTCGTGGCAGGTCGCCAAGTCGTACGGCACCTACATCGATCCGAACACGCAGAAGCCGTTCTGGAGCTCGCGCGAGGGCGACAAGGTGCTGCTCATCAGCTCCGGCCTGCTGCCGCCGCCCGACGGCCAGGGGGTCGTGATCGTCGACGACGGCGACGTGTACAACGACTCGGGCAACGGCGGCCAGTGGGACAGCGACGTGATGCCCCCGCCGATGAGCCCCGAGCACGGCAGCCCGGACCCGATGGGCTACACGAACTGCGACGGCAAGAACGACTGCTCGAACACGATCCTCGACCAGTGGGACCTCGGAGGCGGCGACGCCGAGGACAAGATGTGGTTTAGCTTCGAGCTCACCGCGCCGGCGATCGCCAACGGCCAGACCTCGGACGCCAAGGGCTACAGCTTCGACTTCGCGTACTTCTCGGCCGAGTTCCCCGAGTTCGTCGACTCGTCCTTCAACGACATCTTCGTGGTCTGGCAGGCCAGCGAGGACTACACGGGCAACGTCACCTTCATCAACGGCCAGCCGCTCACGGTGACCGCGCTGTGGCCGATCGACTTCCAGGGCGAGTGCGACTTCCTCGACCCGAACTGCGTCGGCGAGGACCCGCACCTCGAGGGCACCGGCTACATCTTCGAGGGCGGCGCGACCGGTTGGTACCAGGCGACCGGCGGCGTCAAGCCGGGCGAGACCTTCCTGCTCGCGTTCGGCATCTTCGACATGGGCGACTCGACCTACGACACCACCGCGATCATCGACAACTGGCAGTGGGACTGCGAGGGTTGCGTGCCCAACGAGGTCGACAGCTGCGGCATCATCCCGATGTGATCGCCGGCTCGACGTGCGCCGCGGCTCGATGTGAGCCGCGGCTCGATGTGAGCCGCGGCCCGATGTGAGCTCGATGTGAGCCGCGGCTCGATGTGGGCCGCGGTCCCCCTGGTCCGTCGCTCACTCGCTGCGGGTGTAGGCGAGCGCGAGCTCGTTCTCGGGGTCGAGGTAGAGCGCCCGCTCGAAGCACTCGTCGGCCTCCTCCTGGCGCCCCATCCCGACGAGGATCGCGCCGCGGTAGGCGTGGATCATCGGCAGGCCCGGGTCGGCCTGCTCGGCCCAGTCGAGCAGCTCGAGCGCACCGGCGCCGGAGCTCGGGTCGTTGCCGCTGGCCCGGAAGCGGGCGAAGGCCAGGTGGGCGTGCAGCTCGGCGACGTCGTAGCCGTTGGCGTAGGCGTCCTCGAACAGCGCGACCGCCTGGTCGAAGTCTCCCTCGCGCATGGCGTCCTCGGCCTGGCTGTAGCGCGTCGCGCCCAGCACCTCGGCGCTCTCGACCCCGGCAGCGACCCGGAAGCCGCCGTCGGTGTCCGCGTTGCTGGAGCGGAAGCCGCCGCCGTCGTCGCCGAACTCGTCGTCGCCGCCCTCGAGCTCGACGTCCTCGATCTCGAGGTCCTCGTCGAGCTCGTCGATCTCGTCGTCTTCACTGGCCTCGTCACCGGCGTCGTCGGCCCCGTCACCATCGTCGCCAGCGTCGAGGCCGTCGTCGTCGCCGGTGTCGAGGCCGTCGTCGTCGCCGGTGTCGAGGCCTGCGTCGTCGCCGGTGTTGAGGCCAGCATCGAGGCCAGCATCGAGGCCAGCATCGAGGCCAGCATCGAGGCCAGCATCGAGGCCAGCATCGAGGCCAGCATCGTCGCCGTCGTCGAGGCCAGGCATGATGCCGCTCTCGGACGCGTCGAGGTCGATCGCCGCCAGCGCGCCGCTGGCGTCGCTGAGCGCCGAATCGCCGAGCAGATCGCCGTCCTCGGCGTCCAGCGTCGAGCCAGAGGCGAGAGGATCGTCGCCGAGGTCGTCGCCGAGGTCGTCGCCGAGGGGGTCGTCGCCGAGGGGGTCGTCGCCGAGGGGGTCGTCACCGAGGTCGTCGTCGAGGGCGAGGTCGCCGTCGAGGTCGCCGAGGTCGCCGAGGTCGTCGTCAGCCTCGAGATCGGCGAGCGGATCGGGCTCGGGGGCACGTGCAGGTTCGGCCATGGCCCGCGGCCCGCCGAGCGTGGGCGTGGCGGCCAGGGTCGGCCGCGGGAGCGGCGACTTGTTTGAATCGGACCGCGGTTGGACGGCCGCGGCCGGCTGCGGGAGCGGAGACTTGTTGGAGTCTGGCCTGGGCTGCGGGAGCGGAGACTTGTTGGAGTCCGGTTTGGGCTGCGGGAGCGGGGACCTGCTGGAGTCCAGCTTGGGCTGCGGGAGCGGGGACCTGCTGGAGTCCAGCTTGGCGTCGAGCTTGGGCTGGGGGAGCGGCGACTTGCTCGAGTCCGGCTTGGGCTGGGGGAGCGGCGACTTGCTCGAGTCGGAGCGCCCGAGCGGCGGCTGCGGCAGCACGCTCTTGTTCGAGTCGGCCCGCGTCACCGGCTGCGCGGGCTGCTGCGGCTTGGCCGCGGCGCCGGCAGGCAGGGTCGTGTGGACCAGGTCGCTGAAGTCGGTCTCGTCGTCGTCGTCGGCGCCGAGGTCACCGAAGTCGGTCTCGTCGTCGAGCGGGCGGGGTTCGGGCGTGGGGGCGCGGGTGGCCGGCTCGGGCGCGGGACGGGCGACCGACTTGAGGCCGCGCTCGCTGACGGCGCGCAGCAGGGCCCGCGAGTCGGCGACGATGCTCTCGTCGACGTCGAGGCCGCGGAACATCTCCTCGTCCTCGGTCGGCAGCACCGGGACCCGCGGGTTGCGGCTGCTCGAGATCGCGGCGCCGCCCGGCAGCTTGTTCGGCAGCGGCGTGTCCTCGTACTCGGTGATCGCGCTCAGCTGCTCGAACTTGGGGGCGAGCTTGTCGTCGGGCGGGTTGGTCGGCGTGAGGTTCGGGCGCGGCGGCGGCAGGCGTCGCGCCAGCTTGGTCTCGCCGGCCTCGACCACGCCGCTGGCGACCAGGCCGAACAGCAGCGTCGAGATCTGCGGCACCTCGGGGTCGTACTTGCGGGCCAGCAGTTCGTCGACGCTGCGGCTGCCGTCGAGGCAGCGCAGGAAGTACAGCTCCTCGGGCAGGAGGTCGAGCTCGGCCGCCTGCTCGCCGGTCCAGCGGGCGTTCACGGCGGGGTAGCGCTCGGCCAGCGGCTTGAGGGCCGTGCGCGCGCGCTCGTCGTTCCAGCGCTCCTGCACCGCCGCGAGGATCACCGCCTCGAGCGGCTGCTCGAGCGCCATCCCGGTCGGCGCACCCGGCTCGCCGCCCGGCTTGAACTGGAAGCGGCCCTCCTCCCAGCCGAAGATCTCGAACAGCTTGATCCGGACCTGCTCCTCGAGGCCGTAGCGCAGGTTGCCCTCCGAGAGGATGCCCATCTCGACCAGCAACTCGCCCTGCTTCTTGCCGGTGCGGCGGATCGCCTCGAGCGTGTTGTCGCACTGCTCCTGCGTGATGAGGCCCTGATCGGTGAGGATCTGGCCGAGGAACTCGCTGGCCAGGTTGCTGCGCACCAGAGTGGGCCGCCCGTCGACGAAGAACACCACCTTCTTCGTCTCGCCCGCCAGCAGGTAGAGGTTCCCCGTGCTGCGCGCGCGGGAGATGTCCCGGACGAGGAACGCGAAGGGCACGCGCTTGAGGGATCCCTTGGCCGGAAAGCCGAGGTCGCTGTCGGTGGGTGCTTGCGTGGGCATGGTGCTGCGGCTCGGCCGAGGACCCCGTATTGGTGCAAGGCGAGGCGCCCCAGGATACCCCGGTCCGCCGGGTCTGGGGCCCCCCCCACGCGGCCCTCGCGTCATGGGCCCCGGGCTGGCTGCGGCGGTCCGGAGCGCGTCGGCGCGGCGGCTCGCGGACTTCGCGCGGGCCGGGGCTGGCCATGGGGAGCCGCTGGGGCGCAGATCTGCTCGCGGCTCGCCGGGCCCGCGGGGTCGATCGCGGGCTCGTATGGTCGCGGCTGGACGAGCCCCGACGGACCGCCGGTGCCGGGCCGGAGCCGCGGGGGTCAGCTGTCTCTCGGGACAGGCGTACCGCGTCCGCGACCGTCGATCTGCTAGCTTCGCGGCCAATGTCACTGGTCGCCGTGATCCTGGCCGCGGGCAAGGGGACCCGCATGGGCTCCGATCTGCCGAAGGTCTTGCACCCCTTCCTCGGCGAGCCGTTGGTGCTGCACCCGATCCGCGCGGCCCGGGCCGCGGGCGCCGCGATGGTGGTGGTGATCGTGGGTCACGGCGCCGCCGCGGTGCAGGCCGCCCTCGCGGGTCAGCAGGGCCTGCGCTTCGCGTTGCAGGCCGAGCAGCGGGGCACGGGGCACGCCGTCCAGTGCGCCCTGCCGGCGCTCGCGGAGCACGCGGGCGACGTCCTGATCCTGAGCGGCGACGTGCCGCGCCTGCGACCGGACACGCTGCACGCGCTCGCGGCCGCCTGCGCGACCAGCCGCGGCGGGCTCGCGCTCGCGAGCTTCACCCCGCGCGACCCGACCGGCTACGGCCGGATCGTCCGCGACGGCGCTGGCGTGGTCCAGGCGATCGTCGAGCAGCGCGACGCCAGCGCGGAGCAGCGGACGATCGGCGAGTGTAACGCGGGGGTCTACTGCGCCGCGGCCTCGCTGCTGCGGCGCGAGCTGCCGCGGCTGCGCAGCGGCAACGCCCAGGGTGAGATCTACCTGACGGATCTCGTCGCCGTCGCGGCCGGGCAGGGCGGGGTGGGGGTGGTTGAGGTGCCCGCGGACGAGGTCGCCGGGGTCAACACCCGCGAGCAGCTCGCCGAGCTCGAGGCGCTGGCCCTCGCAGCCACCTGACCTTTGGGACAGCTCAGGCCAGGCCGGCGGCCTCGTCGACCTGGCGGCGGAGGTCGTGGATGTCGAAGGGCTTCTCGATGAAGCGGTCGCAGCCGGCCTCCATCGCCTGGGTCCGCTCGCGCTTCATGACGCTGGCGGTGACCGCGAGCACCGGTGTTCGGGCGATCTCCGGCGAGCGCCGGATCGCCTGCACGACCTCGATGCCGCTGATGCCCGGCAGGTCGAGGTCGAGGAGGACGACGTCGGGGCGACGCTCGCGGACCATCTCGAGGCCGCTGATGCCGTCCTTCGCGCCGAGCACCTTGTAGTTGCCCGTCCACTCGAGGATCTTGCGCGCCAGGGCGAAGTTGCTCGGGTTGTCCTCGATGTACACGACGAGCTTCATGCCCTGGACCCGCGGCGAGTGTAGCGAAGGACCGCGGCCGCGGGCGCCTGTCGTGGGACCTGATCGTTGCGGACCTGGCCTGAAGTACACTCCCGGTCGCATGTCCGGGTCCCCCGCCGTCGCGCCACGGCGTCGCTCCACGCGACGTGGCCGGCACATCTGGGGGCTCGGTGCCGCAATCGTGGTCTCGCAGACCAGCCTTGTCAGCACCGCAGCGCCGACGAAGGTGACCTCCGCGTCGGCCGTCGCGGAGCGCGAGCCCGGGGAACAGCGCGACGTGAAGATCGTCGCGCTCGCGGTCCTGGGCGGCGAGCAGGTCGCCAATGCGCGGGTGCTTGAGCTGCTCGCTGGCGAGGACCTCGTCGTCGGCACCGTGCTGCGCTGGCCCGACGACCCGCGGGTCCAGCGGGGGCGCGCGCGGCTGCTGGCCACCGAGGCTTACGAGCGCGTCACGCTGCGCCTGCGCCCGGTGGCCGGCGACGTCGGCAGCGCCCGCCTCGAGGTCGAGGTCGAGGAGCGCGGCAGCCTCGAGGTCACAGACCTGTACCTCGGGACATCTCGCATGACGCCGTTCCATGGCGGCTTGCAGGTCCGCGAGCGCAACTTCCTCGGTCGGGCGATCCGCATCGGCGGCGGCCTGGTGTGGGGCACCCTGGCGCGCCAGATCCCGCAGAGCCGGCGGCAGCAGGCGCTGCGCCTGTTCATTGAGGCGCCGCGCCTGCGAGGCAGCCGCTTCGGCCTCGGCGGCACCTTCTATGTCCACTCCGCGAGCGAGCCCTACCGCGTCGCCGGGGCCGCCGACGACCCCGACCCGAAGCTGTTTCGCACCGTCGACTACGGCCGCGTCGGCGGCTTGCTCGGGACCACGGTGGCGATCACCAGCAGCCTCGTGTTCGGCGTCGACTACCGCTTCGAGCGGGTCAACGCCCTCACGCCGCAGGACCCGAGCTACCTCCGCCCCGACGGCGTGACCCAGCCGGTCGACCTCGATCTCCAGCGCGGCGTGCACCTGCTGACCTCGGCCAACTTCGGGCTCAACTACGACGGCCGCGAGGAGGCGGCGCGGCTCGGCAAGGGCGCCCGCTTCGCGCTCGAGCTGCAGCTCTCGTCGCCGCTGGTCGGCAGCAGCTACGAGTACATGAAGCTGGTCGCGGGCGGGGCCTACACCTTCCGGCTGCCGTGGAAGCACTGGATCACGCCGAGCCTGGTCGCCGGCCAGATCGCCGGCCGTGCGCCCCGCTTCGAGCGCTTCTACGCCGGTGACCTCAGCGACTGGACCCCCGGTCGCGAGCTCGGGATCATCTACTCGACCCGCGGCCCGGTCGACGTGTTCGGCACCGGCGTCGACACCCGCCTGTTCGGCTCGCTGTTCGCCCGCTTCGACCTCGAGTACGTGTGGCCGCTGTTCTCGCGCAACCGCGTGCGCGGCATCAAGGGCGGGGCGCTCTACTGGTCGACCGGCGTGTTCACCTTCGCGGGCGACGCGGGCGAGCGCAAGGCGAGGCGGGCGGCCGGCGAGGTCGCGGCGCCGCTCGGCTTCAACGCCAACTTCGGCCTGCGCCTCGAGACCGCGATCGGCGTGGTCGACCTCAGCGTCGGCAACGTGCTGCGGAGGACCCCGCTGTGAGGCGCCGCGGCTTCCTCGGCCTGGTCGCCGCCCTGCCGCTGCTGACCGCCGCCGGGGGCCTCGAGCTGCTCAAGCCGCGGCGGGCCCGCTTCGAGGAGGTCGGCGACTCGGTGCTGATGACGGTCGACCTGCCCGAGCTGCTGCTCCTCCGCGACGCCGACGCGATGGCCTCGCTCGACTCGGCGTTTCGCACCCGCCTCGAGTACGAGCTCTCGCTCTACCGCGCCGGCCAGAGCGACCCCGTCGAGCAGCGGCGCGTCACCGTGTACATCCAGTGGGACCCGTGGAAGGAGCGCTTCGTCGTCGAGACGCAGGAGCAGGGCCGCAGCCCGACGCGCCGCTACTTCATCGACCGCGACGAGGCGATCGTCGCGGCGATCCGCCTCGATCGGGTCCGCCTCGCCCGCGCCAGCGCGCTCGATCGCGGGCCCAAGGCCGTCTACTTCGCCACCGTCGTCGGCCAGCGCAACCCGATCGAGAAGGGCCTGCTCGCCCCCGATGAGGGCGAGGGCGACGGACGCGGTCAGGGCCGTGACCTGTCGGTGTTCTCGCGCTGGGTCGGGATCTTCATCCGCGCCACCCAGAGCGCCGAGAAGACCGTCGCCATCAAGACCTCCCCCGCCTTCTACCTGGTGCCGCGATGACCGAGCCCCGCGACCCCGGCGAGGCGGAGCGGTCACCTGTCCCCAAGGCCAGGTCGTCGGACGCTGGCGAGGCGAAGCGAACACCTGTCCCCGAGGCCGGGTTGTCGGAGGTCGCCGCTGGCGAGGCGAAGCGAACACCTGTCCCCGAGGCCAGGTCGTCGGAGGTCGCCGCTGGCGAGGCGAAGCGAACACCTGTCCCCGAGGCCAGGACGTCGGAGGTCGCCGGCGCGGCGAGCGAGACCCGGACGGGCCCGCTCGCGCAGGCCCACGGCGGCAAGACCTCGCGCGCCGAGTCCTTCGCGGGCGGCCTGCTCGCCAATTCGAGGGCCACCCTGGGCAGCCTGCGGGCCTCGCGGATCCGCCTCACGCGCACCGGACTGCGCATCGTCGTCGGCCCGCGCGTGCCGTGGTGGGGTCGCCTCGAGTCGCGGGTGATCACCGCGTTGGTCGCCCTCGGCATCCTCTGCGTCGGCGCCTCGGCCTACCTCGTGACCCTCACGGTGCAGTACTTCGACGGCATGGTCCGCGACGCGGCGCGCCAGAGCGACCGGGCGGTCGCCGCGGCCGGCCCGCTCTACGACGCCTTCGTCCGCGCCAGCAAGCAGGCCTACCGCGCGCGCACCCAGGCGATCGCGCGGGAGCTCGAGCTGGGCCTGCTGCGCCCGGCCGGGAGCGGGGCCGGGGCGAGCCCCGACGCCGCGGTCGGCCGGGTGCCTGGCCAGCTCGCGGCGATCCTTCAGCGCGACGCCGACATCGTCGAGCTGCGCGTCGAGCCTGCCGGCGGTGTCGCGGAGCCCGTGGTCGCCGAGCGCCGCCAGGCCCTGCCCGAGGACCCGCTGACCTGGGTGTGGTTCACTGCCGGCCCCGAGTCGCTCGCGCTCGACGGCCCGGCGCAGCTCACCGTCACCTTCGCCCAGAGCACCGACATCGACCGCCGCTACCAGGACCTCGGCGCGCTCAAGCGCGGGCTCGACTACGTCGAGGTCAACGACGCGGTGGTCGACCGCGGCGAGCTCGAGGCCGCGGTGTTCCGCGCGATCGGGGCGGCCAGCGCCCTCGTGCTGATGGTCGCCTTCATCGCTGGCTTCATCCTCGCCCGCGCGACCACCCGCAAGCTGAGCGTGCTCTCCGAGGTCATCCTGCGGGTCGCTGGCGGCGATCTGCGGGCCCGCGTGCCGGACCTCGGCCAGGACGAGCTCGGTCAGCTCGGGGCCGCGTTCAACGGCATGCTCGACGAGCTCGACTCGGCCCAGCGCAAGGTCAGCTATCTCCAGCGCGTCGGCGCCTGGCAGGAGATGGCCCGCCGCATCGCCCACGAGATCAAGAACCCGCTCACGCCGATCCAGCTCGCCGTGCAGCAGATCCGCGAGAAGGACCCAGGCACCAGCGCCGCCTTCACCCGCCTGCTGCTCACCTCGGTGGAGATCGTCGAGGACGAGGTCGAGGCGCTGCGGCGCATGGTCACCAGCTTCTCGCGCTTCGCGAGGGTGCCCGAGGTCCAGCTCGAGCCGGTGGAGATCGCCCGCGTCGTCGGCGAGTTCGACCGCGCCTACGGTCACCTCACCGAGCGCGACAGCGACGTGCTCGAGGTCCCGCCCGTGCCCGAGGGTCTGGTGATCCTCGGCGACCGCCAGCTGCTCAAGCAGTGCCTGGTCAACCTGGTCGAGAACGCGGTGCTGTCTCAGCGCGAGCGGGGGCCGGTCCACGTGCGCGTGTCCGTGCGCCCGGTCCCGCCCGAAGCGGGCGTCGACCCGGGCCTGGCGCCGACCGCCGCCGAGCTGCGGGTCGACGACAACGGCCCCGGCATCGAGCCCGAGCGCCGCGAGCGGGTCTTCGAGCCCTATGAGTCGACCCGCAAGGAGGGCACCGGCCTCGGCCTGGCGATCGTGAAGAAGGTGGTCCTCGACCACGGCGGCGAGGTCCGCGTCGACGAGAGCGAGCTCGGCGGCGCCGCGATCGTCATCCGCCTCCCGCTGCACACTGGCTAGCTCATGGGGGCCCGGGGCGTGAGGCGCCCGCTGCACGCCGCCAGGCTCATCGGGGTCCGGGGCGTGAGGCCGGTCGCCCTTCGCCCGTCGTGGGCAAAGGTGGGAGCGGCCAGCGGCGCGAGTCAGGCGTCCGCGAGCCGCCCGCAAGCTCATCGCGCACACCGTATTCCCCGGCCCTTGCGTGGCTCTTGCGCCTGTGCGACGGTTTTTGCCTGGGCGGGCAGGGCCGGGGCGTAAGTCCCGGCGCGGGGTTGGCGTGAAGTTCGGGGTCCATGTGAACAGCGGGCACAGGGCAACGCGAGGGCGACGGGGGGCGACGTGGATCGCCGCGGCCTCGCTCGTCGCGGGCTGCACGAACCTCGCCGGCAAGGCCGCGAGTCCCAGCGATCGATCTGGCCCGAAGGACATGTCCTCGCCGACCGACGAGGTGCTGGTCGGACGCGGCTCGCCGATCTCTCTGACCGCCGCCGACGGCACCGCGCTCACGCTGCGCAGCCTGATCGTCCGCGCCGTGGTCGACGAGCCGCTGGCCTTCACCGAGCTCGAGATGGTGTTCGACAACCCCGAGGGCCGCGCGCTCGACGGCAAGCTCGCGGTGATCATGCCGCCGGGCGCCCGCGTCACCCGCTTCGCCCGCGATCTCGGCACCAGCGGCTGGGAGGAGGCCCAGGTGGTGCCGCGGCGCACCGCTGACCAGCAGCTGCCGCCGGGCGACCCGCGCCAGGCCCCGCCGCTGCTGGCGGTGTCGCAGGAGCTGCGGGCGGGCGAGCAGTTCACCGCGCGGGTCGACGCCATCCCCGCCCGCGATCCGACTCGCATCGTCGTCGCCTATGTCGAGGAGCTGCGCGGGCGCAGCCAGCCCTACCGCATCGCGCTCGCCGGCCTGCCGCGGCTGCACGAGCTCGGCCTGCGCATCCGCTCGCGCACGCCGGTCAGCCTCGGCGGCGAGCCCTCGCTGCTGAAGACCAGCACCCACGGCGCGGTCGCCAGCTACCCCGACTTCAAGGCCAGCCGCGACCTGACGCTGCACTTCTCCGGGCCGCGCGAGCTCGGGCTGCGCCGCGATGACATGGTCGTCGCCCGCCTCTCGCCGGTCCCGCACGACCATCCGGATCCGATCGACGGTCTTACGATCCTGTTCGACACCAGCGCCTCGCAGGCGCCCGGCTTCGACGCGCAGGTCGACCGCCTCGCCGCCGTGGTCGCGGCGATCGATCGCCGCGTGCCGGGCGACATCCCGCTGCGCGTGGTGGCCTTCGATCAGGGCGCCGACACCGTGTTCGAGGGGCGCCTCGGCGGCTTCGGTGAGGCTCAGCTGAGCGCGCTGCGCGAGCGCGGGGCGCTCGGCGCCTCGAACCTCGCGGGCGCGCTGCGGGCCGCGGCTGTCCGCGGTGAGCGTCGCTATCAGCGGCTGCTGTTGATCACCGACGGCCGCGTCACCGCCGGCTCGCCCGGGCCCGAGGCGGTCCGCGCCGAGGCCGGCCGCCTGCTCGACGCCGGCTTCGTCCGCGTCGACGTGATGATCGAGGGTGGCATGCACGACGACGAGGTGCTGCGGGCCCTGACCGCGCTCTCGCCCGACCATCCCGGCCTCGTCCTCCACGCCGCGCTCTCGCCCGAGGTGATGGCCTCGCGCCTCACTCGCGGCGTGGTCAACGACGTCGAGGTCGAGGTCCCGAACAGCGCCTGGGTCTACCCGCAGCGCTTCGACGCCCTGCAGGCCGGCGACGACGTGCTGGTCTACGCGGGCCTCGAGGTCGGCGTCGACGGCATCGACGCCGCGGGCCAGCGCGACGAGCTGGCCGTCCAGGTCCGCGGCGGCGAGATCGATCGCGCGTTCAACGTGCCGCTGGCGCCGACCACCTCGCCGCTGCTGGCCGACGCGTGGTCGGGCGCCCGCGCCAGCTGGCTCATCGACCAGGCCCGCTCGCTGTGCGCCGGCACCGACCGCGGCCTGTGCGAGGGCTGGCGCCGCCAGGCCCTCGACTGGTCGGCCGAGCACCGCGTCGTCAACGACCTGACGGCCCTCGTCGTCCTGCCTGCGGCCGTCGACTACGCCCGCTTCGGCCTGGGCGCCGGCGCCCAGAGCCCGCTGCTCGCGGTCGGGGTCGACGGGCTCGAGTGGCGGCGCAACGGCCCTCCGAGCTCGATCGGGGTCGTCCTTCCGGCCCGCCGCGGTCAGCCCTACGCGCTCCGTCCGGCGCGACTCGGCGAGCGCCTGCTGTGGGACGAGGCCCCGGCCGCGACCACCACATCGACCGCCGCGGTGCGCCGCGACAGCCAGCAGCGTCACGCCGCCCGTCGGCGCGGCCGGGCGCAGCCTGTCCGTGAGGACAGGTTCGGATCTCAGGACTCTACGCCACCGCTGGAGCGCGACAGCGAGATCCCGGACAAGGACGCCGGCGCGCCCTTCGGGCCGCGCCGCACGCCCGACGATGCGTACGAGGGCAACCTGCTCACGGTGATGAACCTGCTGGCGATGTGGGACGCCAAGCAGAACGCGCTCGAAGTGGCGAGCCGTTGGCGCCGCGCCCAGCCCGGCGACGTGATGGCGCTGGTCGCCCTCGGCGAGGCGCTCGAGGCCAACGATCGCCCGGAGCAGGCGGCCCGCGCCTACGGATCGATCGTCGACCTCTACCCGGGCCGCGCCGACATGCGCCGCCTCGCCGCCGGCCGCCTCGAGCGCCTCGGCGAGCCCTACACCTGGCTGGTCCTCGACAGCTACGGCCGCGCCGTCGAGGAGCGCTACGACGACCCCGCCGGCCACCGCCTCTACGCCTTCGCGCTGGTGCGGGCGGGCTACTACAAGGAGGCCTTCGACGCGCTGGTCGACGGCCTCGCCTGGGCCCGCAGCGACGCCAAGACCCGCGCGATCGAGTCGGTGCTGCTCGCCGACCTCGGCCTCGTCGCCGCCGCGTGGATCCGCCGCTGGCCCGAGCAGGAGGCGCACGTGCGTGAGGCCCTGCGCGTCCATGAGGCCGAGCTGGCGACCCGCCCCTCGCTGCGCTTCGTGCTCAGCTGGGACAGCGAGCAGGCCGACCTCGACCTCCACGTGCGCGACGGCCTCGGCCGCCACGCGTTCTACCGCAGCAAGCAGCTCGAGTCGGGCGGGGCGCTGTCCGACGACATGGACGCCGGCCACGGCCTCGAGGCCTTCGTCATCGACGGCGCCGCCGGGGCCTTCCCGTACCGCCTCGAGGTCGGCTACTACGCGCGCGGCGCGGCCCAGGGCACCGGCAAGCTGGAGATCGTCGAGCACGACGGCGACGGCCAGCTGTTCTTCGACGAGCGCCCCTTCGTGGTCGTGAAGCAGCGCGCCTACGTCGACCTCGGCATGCTCACCGCGCTGCCGTCGAGCGCCGCGAAGAAGCGCCGCTGAGGCCTTGCCAGCCCGGCGATCCTGAAGGCACGCTCGGCGCGGCATGATCATCGAACTCGAGCGCGGCAGGCAATCTTCGCTGGATCAGATCCGTGATCTCGCGGCCCGCTTCGGCAATCGCATCGAGCGCAGCGAGGGCACCGGCGTCTACGACACGATCCTGGTCATCGGCGACAACCGCGAGTTCGCGGCCCGCCTCGACTTCATCCGCGGCCTGCCCGGCGTGCAGGCGGTCTGGGAGGCCTCGGCCGGCTACAACAACATCGCCCGCGTGGTCCGCAGCAGCGACGGCAAGGCCCTCCACCGCGATCGCCGGGTCGTCGAGGTCAAGGGCGCCGACGGCAAGCTGCGCCGCTTCGGCGGCGGCAAGCACATCTTCGTGTGCGGCCCCGACTCGCCGCAGACCCTCGAACAGACGCTGGCCACCGCCCGCCTGGCCCGCGCCGTGGGCGAGAAGTTCGGCATCACCGAGCGCGTGATGCTGCGCGGCGGCGCCTTCAAGCCGCGCACGCGCCCGATCGACTGGCGCGGCCTGGGGATGAAGGGCATCGCCATGCTCGACGCGGCCCGCGAGGACACCGGCCTGCCCTACGTCACCGAGGTGATGGATCACAGCCTCGTCGAGCAGATCGGTCAGCACGCCGACATGCTGCAGATCGGCACGCGCAACGCCCAGAACTTCGACCTGCTCGAGGCCGCCGGGCGCTTCGGAAAGCCTGTGATCCTCAAGCGCGGCTTCGGCAATGAGGCCGACGAGTGGTTCTACTCCGCCGAGTACATCGCCAACCAGGGCAACCTCGACATCGTCCTGTGCGAGCGCGGCATGAAGACGCTGTTCACCAAGGGCGGCTACTGCCGCAATCAGCCCGACCTCAACGCCTGCACCCACGCCCGCAAGCAGACGATCTTGCCGGTCATCTTCGATCCGAGCCACGTCTCCGGCGACCATCGCATCGTCGCCGAGAACCTCATGGCCGCCTGCGGCCACCTGGTCGACGGCAGCATCACCGAGACGGTGCACGCCGAGAGCTTCCGCCAGGACCAGCTCTGCGACGCCTCGCAGGCGCTGGTGATGGACGCCTACTGCCGCCTCGTCGAGGCGGTCCTCGCGTTCGAGCAGCACGTGCAGCCGCACATGCTGGCGATCAACCGGCAAACCGGCGCGCTCTGAGCCGTCAGTCGATCGCCCGCGGGATCCGGGGATCGCGGGTGTCGCGAGCGCGGGCCCAGCGGACCAGGAACTTGATCGCGCCGCTGCGCTGCAGGCCCTGGAAGAAGCCGACGAGGTCGTCGTAGACCTTGGGGTCGCGCAGCAGGCGGCCGGCCGTGCCCTCGCCGGCGTTGATGCCCGCGGTCAGGCGGCGGGCCCCGCCCAAGGTCTGCTCGACGTGGCCGACCAGCTTGCCCTCCGGGTCGCTCAGCAGCTCCGCGGCGAGGCTCTTGCTGTTCGGATCGCGGATGTCTTCGACGGCGTGCGAGACCTTGGCGATCGACTCGCGGCCGCGCTGCACCGCGGGCTCGAGGTCCTGTTCGAAGGTCTGAAGGCCCGAGCGGGCCCGCTCGAGCGAGCGGTCGAGCCCGCTGGCGCTCTCGCGGACGTTGCGGAGGCTGGCGCTGAAGTCCTTGGCGGTGCTCTCGTTGTTGAGCAGGGAGCCGAGAGTGCCGGTGCCCTCGGCGGTGCGGCGGGTGACGTCGTTGGCGTTGGCGAGCAGGTCCTGGATGTTGCGCACTGTCTTGGGGTCACCCATCGTCTTCGCCAGCTCGGCGACGCCGCCGATCGTGGACTCGACCTTGTCGAACATGCCGTCGGCGCGGTCCTTGATGTTGTCGAGCTCCTCGATCATCGCGGGGATGGTCTGGACCTGGCCGCCGGGCTCGATCTGGGTGCCGCGCCCGACCGAGAGCTGGACCAGCTGATCGCCGAGCACGCCGTTTTGCGAGATCGTCGCGCGGCTGTCGTCGCGGATGTGCTGCATGCGGTCGGCGTAGACCGCCATCACCACCTGGATGCGCTTGTGACCGGTGACGTAGCCGTCGCACAGCCCCTTGTTGCTGTTCCAGCTGACGCGGCGGTAGCGGCGGCGAAATTCATCGGTGACGCAGACCTCGCCCTCGCGGCACTGGTCGTCCTGCTCGCAGCGGAGGTAGAGGTCCTTGTTGAAGGAGTAGGGGTCGAGCTCGGCGCACTTGCCTTCGGGCGCGCAGAACAGCGTGCGGTCGCAGTGATCGGTGCGGCCCTGACCGAAGCGGCCGCGGTCCTCGGTGTCGGGGTCGCAGGGGTACTCGATCTCGACGAAGCGCCGCTCCTTGACCATCCCGATCTCGATGCCCTCGAGCTGCACCGGGCTGCCCGGCTTGAGGCCCGAGACCTGGCGGAAGTCGGCCGTGATCTCGACCTTGTCCTTGAACAGGCCCTTGCTCTGGAACACGGCGATGGCGACGACGAAGAGGATGCCGAAGGCGATCACGGCGGCGCCGACGATCAGGCTGCGGCGGGCTTCATCGATGCGGGCCATGGCGAAGCCGCAGTGTACGCCCTCAGGCGGCGTCGGCGAGCAGGGCCTGGAGCGCGTCGAAGTCGTGCACGCGCTCGGCCGCCGGGATGTCGGCGGGCCAGCGGCCGGCACCCCCCAGGATCAGGCGCGTACCCATGGCCTGGCACGCCTCGGCGATCGGCAGCGCGGCCACGCGCAGCGAAGCGGCGTCCTGCAAGCACTGCGAGGCCGTGAGCCCGACGAGCGCGGCCCGGTGGCGGCGCACATGGGCGGCGAGGTACTCGCCGGGCGTGTGGCGGCCGATCCACTCGACCGTGTAGCCGGCCTCGCGCAGCACCACCTCGGCGAGCGCGAGGCCGAGGGTGTGCTCCTCGCCGGTGGCTGCGGCGAGCAGCGCGAGGGGGGCCCCGTGTGGGGTGGGCAGGCCCTCGCCGCAGCGGGCCAGCGCCCGCGTGAGCCGCTCCGACGCGAGGTGCTCGTCGATCACGCTGATTTCGCCGCAGAGCCAGCGCTCGCCGAGGTCGTGGAGCGCCGCGCCGACGCGGTCGGCGACGCGCCACCAGGCGCCGAGCGCCTGCCGCTCGCTCCGCAGCGCGTCGTGCAGCGCGACCGGGCCGAGCGCGAGCAGGCGGTCGGTCCACTCGGTGACGTGGGCCGCGGGCGCGACTCGCGGTGGCGCTGGCGGCAGCTGCAGGCCGATCTGTCCGGCCTGCACGGCGCGGGCGAAGCGTTCGACCTCGTCGTGGGTGAAGCGGCGGTGGTTGCCGGCCGTACGCACGCAGCCGAGCAGGCCCAGGTCGGCCCAGCGCTTGACCGAGGTCGGGCCGACGCCGAGGAGCTCGGCGGCCTGCGCGGTGGACAGATACTGCCTGCGTTGGGAATTCATGCGCAACTCAAGCGGCCGGGCGACAGGCTGCCTGCATGCGTGCGACTTGCCCATGCGGCCGAGTGGACTATAGACCTGAGCGGGCGAGGCAGTAAACCACGATGTACATCTTCATCACCGGGGGGACGGGCTTTGTCGGCCAGGCGCTCGTGCGACGGCTGCGACGCGAGGGTCACGCGCTGCGGCTGTGGGTGCGCTCGCCGGAGCGGGCGCGCGAGCAGCTCGGGGAGCTCGCCGGGCAGGTCGAGCTGGTGGCGGCCAGCGGCGGCCCGACGGCGATGCAAGCCGCGATCGCCGACGCCGACGCGATCGTCAACCTCGCGGGCGAGCCGGTGATCGGCAAGCGCTGGAGCGCCGGGCAGAAGCAGGCGCTGGCGGACAGCCGGGTCGGCATCACCCAGCAGATCGTCGCGGCGATCGCCGCGACGCCGATGCCACGGCACATGGATCGCGTGCTCGTGTCGACCTCGGCGGTCGGCTACTACGGCGACACTGGGGCGCGCGAGGTCGATGAGGACAGCCCGCCCGGCGCGGGCTTTCTCGCCGATCTCACGCAGGCGTGGGAGCGGGCGGCGCTGGAGGCCAGGGCCCACAACACCCGGGTGGTGCTGGTCCGGGTCGGGCTCGTGCTCGGGCGGGGCGGGGGCGTGATGGCGCAGATGCTGCCGCTGTTCCGCCTCGGCGTCGGCGGCCCGCTCGGCAGCGGCGAGCAGTACTTCCCGTGGGTGCATCTGCACGATCTGGTCGAGCTGTACGCGGCGGCGATCACCGACGCGAAGCTGCAGGGACCCGTCAACGGGGTGGCCCCCGGCATCGTCACCAACCGTGAGTTCGCCCAGGCGCTCGGGCGGGCCGTCCATCGTCCGGCCATCTTTCGCGTCCCGCCCTTCGCCCTGCGCATCGCCCTCGGCGAGGCGGCCAGCGCCCTCGTGGCAGGGCAGCGGGTGGTCCCGCGGCGCACGCAGGCGCTGGGCTTTCACTTCGATCACCCCGAGCTCACAGAGGCGCTGGCCGAATTGACGGCAGCGTCGCCGGGTTGACCGGGTTGACCGGGTTGGGGCGGTCGCTGGCCCGGGTGGGCGCTGCGACGCCTGTGGTATAAGCGCGGGCTCGCATGTCGTCCGCGCAGACCCACCTCGGGATCGATCGCAGCCTCTGCGGTGAGCCCGTTCGCCTGGGTCCCGGGAGCGCCGAGCTGTCGCTCACCACCGTGGCCAGCATGGCCGTCGACGACCGCGGGCTGGTCCATGGCGGCTTCGTATTCGGCCTCGCGGACCATGCCGCGATGCTCGCGGTCAACGACCCCAACGTCGTCCTCGGGGCGGCGAGCGCCCGCTTCCTCCGCCCGCTGCGCGTCGGCGAGGTGGTAATGGCGCGCGCCAGCGTCACCGCCGAGGCTGGCCGCAAGCGCAGCGTCGCCGTCGAGGTGCGCCGCGGCGACGAGCCGGTGATGACCGGCGAGTTCACCTGCTTCGTGCTCGAGCAGCACGTGCTTGACCCCTGACCCTGGAGGCCCCGATGGACGGCGGCGCGCTGATCGCTGAGGTGTTGCGCAAGCAAGGAGTTCGGTTCCTGTTCACGCTGTGCGGCGGGCACATCTCGCCGATCCTGGTCGGCGCCAAGCGGGCCGACATCCGCGTGATCGACGTGCGCCACGAGGTCAACGCGGTGTTCGCCGCCGACGCGGTCGCCCGCCTCACCGGGGTGCCCGGGGTCGCGGCCGTCACGGCCGGGCCCGGCCTCACCAACACGATCACGGCGGTGAAGAACGCCCAGCTCGCGCAGTCGCCGGTGATCATCCTCGGCGGCGCGACGGCGACGGTGCTCAAGGGCCGCGGCGCATTGCAGGACATCGATCAGCTCGCGCTCATGCGCCCGCACGTGAAGTGGGCCGTCAGCGTGAGCCGCGTCCGCGATCTGGTGCCGGTGCTCGAGCGGGCCTTCGCGGTGGCGCTGTCCGACGTGCCCGGCCCGGTGTTCGTCGAGTGCCCGGTCGACCTGCTCTACGCGCCGGAGATCGTGAAGAGCTGGTACTCGGCCAAGACCCGCCCCGATCGCACGCCGACCCTGCAGGAGCGGGCCCTGGCGGCCTACCTCGACATCCACACCTGGCGCATGTTCGCGGGGGCGAACTCGGTGCGGGTCGGGCCGGCCCGGGTGGTCGCGCCGCCGCATCCGCCGACCGACGAGGTGCGGGCCGCCGCGAAGGCGCTGCAGGCCGCGCAGCGCCCGGTCATCGTGATCGGCAGCCAGGCGATGGCGCTGCCCGGCGAGGCGCGGGCGATCGCCGGCGCGGTCGAGTCGCTCGGCGTGCCGGTCTACCTCTCGGGCATGGCCCGCGGCCTGCTCGGCGCGAAGCACCGCTTGCAGATGCGTCACGCTCGCAAGGCCGCGCTCAAGCAGGCGGACCTCGTGCTGCTCGCGGGCGTGCCCTGCGACTTCCGCCTCGACTACGGGGCGCACATCGGGCGCAAGGCCGTGTACGTCGCCGCCAACCGCAGCGAGGAGGAGATGCAGCGCAACCGTCGCCCGCAGATCGCCGCGCCCGGCGACGCGGGACGCTTCCTGCAGGCGCTGGCCCAGGCGGCGCGCGGCCTCGGGGCGACGCCCGAGCGCGGCGAGTGGGTCGCCAAGCTGCGCGCCGCGGATGACAAGCGCGACGCCGAGATCGCCGAGCAGGGCGCGGCCGGGGCGGCCGACGCGGTCGACGCGGCCGAGCCGACGGTCAGCCCGCTCGACCTGTTTCGTCGCCTCGAGGCGACGCTGCCCAACGACAGCGTGCTGGTCGCCGACGGCGGCGACTTCGTGGCCACCGGCTCGTACATCCTGCGCCCGCGCGGGCCGCTGTCCTGGCTCGATCCGGGCGTGTTCGGCACGCTTGGCGTGGGCGCAGGCTTCGCGCTCGGGGCCAAGCTGGTGCGCCCCGACGCCGAGACCTGGATCCTCTACGGCGACGGCTCGGTCGGCTACAGCCTCGCCGAGTTCGACACCTTCGTGCGCCACAAGGTGCCGGTCATCGCCCTGGTCGGCAACGACGCCTCGTGGGCGCAGATCGCCCGCGAGCAGGTCGAGATCCTCGGCGACCCGATCGGCACCGAGCTGCGGCGCACCGACTATCACACTGCAGCGGCCGGCTTCGGCGGCGTCGGCCTCGAGCTGCGATCGCCGGAGCGCATCGACGCGGTGCTCGCCGAGGCGCGGGCGACCGCCAAGGCGGGCGAGCCGGTGCTGATCAATGCCCACCTGCGGCGCACTGATTTCCGCAAGGGGTCGATCTCGATGTGAGGCCCGGGCCAGTCAGGGGCCCGACAGCGCGATCGTCAGCGGCGCGTCGCCCGTGAAGGTGCCGGCGATCAGGTCGTCGCGGCCGTCGAGGTTGAGGTCGAGCAGGGTGAGCTCGACGACCGGGGCGGGGAACTCGAGCTCCGTCCCCACGGCGAAGCTGCCGTCGCCCACGCCGCGCAGCAAGGACACGCGCGCCTCGTCGATGACCGCGAGGTCGAGCCAGCCGTCGTCGTCGAGCTGGCCGAACACCAGGCTCGCCCACGCGACGTCGAGCGGCGTGTAGCCGGCGTGGCCGAAGTCCTCGCCGTCGGACAGCAGCCCGACCAGCTGGCGATGCTCGCGGTCCGCGAGGACGAGGTCGAGGCGGTCGTCGCGATCGAGGTCGCGCAGTCCGAGTCCGGTCGGGCGCAGGTCGATCGTCAGCGGCTCGGGCGCGGCGAAGCTGCCCATGCCCGCGTAGTGGGTGCGGTACAGGGCGCTGGCGCGGTCGGCCTCGGCGAAGATGACGTCGAAGCGACCGTCGCGCTCGACCCGCGCTGCGGCCATCATGCCGGGCGTGAACATCGGCAGCGCGGGCACTGGCAAGGGGGTCAGATAGGCCGGCGCGAGGCTCTGGTCGGGCAGCGACTGGGCGAAGCTCAGGTTCGGCACGCCGCCGGCGTCGATGCCGAGCACCAGCAGGTCGCGCAGGCCGTCGCCGTCGACGTCGGTGATCGTCGCCTGGCGCACCCCGACGCCGACCGGGATCTCGAGCGGCTCGGCGAAGCCGTCGCCGGCGCCGCGAAACACCAGCAGGCTGTTGGTGCAGGTGGCGAACACGAGGTCGTCGCGGCCGTCGTCGCCGAGGTCGCCGCTGATCGGGTACGCGCTGCAGCCGTAGACACCGACGCGGCGGCCATCCTTGAGCCCACCGTCGCCGTCGCCGACGAGCAGGCGCCCGGTGACGCCCGTCTCGTCGGTGCCGAGCACGATGAGGTCGGCGATCTCGTCGGCGTCGAAGCGACCCGCCCGCAGGGCCAGCGGGGTCGCCAGCTCGAGATCGGGTGTGAGGCGATCGTCGAGGAAGCACAGCTCGCCGGGATCGCGGACGTCATCGCCGCACTCCGGCTCCTCGCAACAGCACGACAGCGGCCATGCCGTCGCAACGAGCAGCACCAGCCACAGGCGAGAGCGGGGCACGAGGGTCAGCGTATCGAGCCAGCTCGCAGCTTGCTGCGCGGGTTGCGAGCCCAGGCCCGAGAGCTGGGTCACGCCCCGTCGTGGCGCGTCGGGCCGCGTCGCAGCACGAAGAGGCGCGCCGCCGGGGCCTCGCGCGGGCCGGGCAGGCTGCTCTCCAGGTCCTCTGCGAGCGTGAACTGGGGCGCGAACAGGGCGGCGATCGAGGCGGCGTCGTGGGCCGTGGCGTGCCGCGTCGCGGCGCTGGTCGGCGTGAACGCCTTGATCACGAGGACACCGTTCGCAGCGACGAGTCTGGCCACGCTGCGGGCGTAGGCCGCCGCGCCGTCGGCGTCGAGCACGTGCAGGCAGCCGCGGTCGATCACCGCCGCGAAGCCGCCGCGCAGCCGTGTGTCGCGGATGTCGTCCTGCAACCAGACCACTGCGGCCTCCGGGCTGCGCGCGTGTGCCTCGGCCAGCGCGACCTCCGAGAGATCGCTGGCGATGACCTGATGTCCGCGGCCCGCGAGCGCGACCGCGAGTCCGCCGAGGCCGGCGCCGATCTCGAGCACGCTGGCCGGTCGCGGCACCAGGCGATCGATCGCGGCGAGCAGGTCGGCGTCGACCTCGTCGCGGTGCCACGGCAGCGCCGACGGGTCGACGCTGCGGTAGATGCGGTCCCAGTCGGCGGCCTCGCGGGGCACCAGGCCCGCGACCGCGGCGCTGAGGATCGCCGTGAGCAGCTGCACCACCACCTCGGGCGGCAGGGCCCCGCCGAGCACCGGGCTGCGCTCGTCGGGGCGGTCGGCCACCTCGATCCCGCGCGCCGGGTGAGCGACGTGCACGCCGTCGGCGGCCAGCTGCGCGAGGTTTCGCTGCACTGGCGGGCTGGCGTACATCGCCGCGTTCATCGCCGGCACCACCAGCACCGGCGCGTGCGTGGCGAGGGCGATGGCCGCGACGATCGAGGAGAAGTCGCCGGCGGCGATGCGGGCGATCGAGGTCGCCGAGGCCGGGGCGATCAGCACCGCGTCGGCCCAGGCCGCGAGCTCGATGTGCGGCACGGCGTGCAGCGCATCGACCGGCCACAGGCCGTGGACCACAGGGCGGTGGGTCAGCGCCTCGAGGGCCTCGCTGCGGACGAAGCGCAGGGCGGACTCGGTGGCCGCGACGCGGACCTCGAAGCCGCGGCTCTGCAGCAGCTGGACCAGCGCGGGCGCGTGCATCGAGGCGACCGCTCCGGTCAACCCGAGCACGACCCGCGGCCCGCGTCGGCGCTGCGGTCCTGGCACGTCGGCGGCGATCGCCCGCGCCTGCACGAGCAAGGCGAGCAGATCGTCGATCACGGCCGGGCGATCGATCGGGGCGCCGCACTGCTCGGCGAGCAGGGCGAGCAGCTCGCTGCGGGTGCGCGGCTGCTCCAGCAGGCTCAGCACGGCGCGCGCCAGCGCGGCCGAGTCGCCCGCCAGCTCGTGCCGCGTCCCGTCGGGCGCGAGCACGACGGTGCGGTCGAGGACGTCGTAGATGCGGACCAGCGACGCGCGGCGCAGGGCTTGTTCCACAGGACTTGCTTTCGTTCGAGTCACGCGGCCGGACCGGCCGCCAGGGTGCTATCAGGCCAGCACCAGCGAGCACATCTCGTCGAACCAGGAGCAGAACGGCTGGCCGACGCAGGTCGCCTCGTCCGTGAGCTTGGTGCAGTCGACGATGCACTCGCCGAGGTCCTCGAACCAGAAACAGCCGGTCTCTGCCTCGCAGGTGGCCATGTCGGGGAGCGGGGCGCAGTCGGGCAGCGCGCCGGTGGTGAGGCCGTCCGTGCCGGTGTTGCCGGTGTTGCCGGTCGTGGTCGGGCCCGTGGTCGGGCCCGTGGTGGGTGTCGAGTCGGTGCCGGTCTGGGCTCCGCTCGAGGAGTCGCTGCTCGAGGTCGTCGGTTTCTCGGTGCAGGCGGGCGCCGCGATGGTGGTCACGGCCAGCAGCGCCGGCACGCAGAGTTTGCCTCTCGTCGTGGGTCGCACGCGGCCAGGCTACACCCGCACGCGCGACGCGACGAGGGCCGGCGATCCCTCGATCGACGGCCCTCGCAAGTCTGAGCGGTGGTCGTGGGCCGCGGAGCGGCTCAGCGCTGGGCGATCGGCACGTAGTCGCGCAGTTCGATGCCGGTGTAGATCTGGCGCGGGCGGGCGATCTTCTGCTCGGGGTCGCCGAGCATCTCCTGCCACTGCGACAGCCAGCCGGAGGCGCGGGGGATGGCGAAGAGCACCGGGAACATCTCCACCGGGAAGCCCATCGCCTGGTAGATGAGGCCCGAGTAGAAGTCGACGTTCGGGTAGAGCTTGCGCTTGATGAAGTACTCGTCGCTGAGGGCGATGTTCTCGAGCTCGATGGCGATGTCGAGGAGCGGGTTGCGGCCGGTGACCGCGAACACGTCGTGGGCCATCTTCTTGATGACCTTGGCCCGCGGGTCGTAGTTCTTGTACACGCGGTGGCCGAAGCCCATCAGGCGGCCGTTGCCGGCCTTCACCCCGGTGATGAAGTCCGGGATGTTCTTGATGTCGCCGATCGCACGCAGCATGCGCAGCACGGCCTCGTTGGCGCCCCCGTGGAGCGGGCCGTAGAGGGCGGCGGAGGCCGCCGCGAGCGTGCAGTACGGGTCGGTCTCGGCCGAGCCGACCGCGCGGGCGGCGTTGGTCGAGCAGTTCTGCTCGTGGTCGGCGTGGAGGATGAACAGCACGTCGAGCGCCCGCTCGAGCACCGGGTGCGGCCGGAAGCGCGGCTCGGACATGCGAAACAGCATGTTGAGGAAGTTGCCGGTGTAGGACAGCTCGTTGTCCGGATAGACGTAGGGGCGACCGACGCTGTGGCGGTGGGCCCAGGCGGCGATCGTCGGCATCTTGGCGATGAGCTTGATGATGTGGTCGTGGCGGACCTTCGGGTCGCGGACGTTCTTCGACTCGGGGTAGAAGGTGCTGAGGGTGCCGAGCATCGACACCAGCTTGCCCATCGCGTGCGCGTCGTAGCGGAAGCCCTTCATGCCCTCGCGCAGGAACTCGTGCACGTAGGTGTGGTGGGTGATGTCGTTGGTCCACTTCTCCAGCTGGGCCTGATTGGGCAGCTCGCCGTTGAGCAGCAGGTAGGCGACCTCGAGGTAGGTCGAGCTCTCGGCCAGCTGCTCGATCGGGTAGCCGCGGTAGCGCAGGATCCCGACGTCGCCGTCGATGAGCGTGATGGCCGAACGGCACGAGGCCGTGTTCATGAAGGCCGGGTCGTAGGTCATCAGGCCGAAGTCGCCGTCGCCGGTCTTGATCTGGCGGAGAGCGTCGGCGCGGATGGTCCCGTCCTGGATGGCGACCTCGTAGGTCTTGCCGGTGCGGTTGTCGGTGATCGTCAGGGTGTCGGCCATGAGAGGCTCCTGGGCTCCGTGGAGCGTGAGCATTGCGGGCGTCGGTTGAGGCGGACGTCAGGGCTTGGTGGATGCGAGCGTCGGCACGAAGACATGCCAGTGGTCCACGGGACGGTCGTCCCCAGTCCAGCCGCCGACCAGGAAGGTAGCACCGGTGGACAGCAAAACGGAATGCCCGCCGCGCACTCGGGGGCTCGCGCTGGTGAGCGACTCGAGCTCGAGGGTCCGCCGGTCGACGCGAAACCACTGCGGGCCGGACTGGGCGTAGACCGCGGCGGGGTCCTCGAACAGTCGGGGATCCGCGACGGGCTGCGGGAGAAAGGCCGGCATCACGGTCAGGGACGGCTCTGCGGCGCCCGGTGGGAAATTGAGCACGATCGCGTCCGCCGTGGCCACGCCGCTGCGCAGGCCGCCGAGGCAGAGCACACGCACCGTCGCGTCGGCGTCCGCGTCGGCGTCGCGATCGAGCTGGGCGCAACGCAGACCGGTCCACGCCTCGGCGCCGCCGAAGCTCACACGGGTCTCGTCGGCACGGATGAGGCTCGCGAGCGCGACCTCGGGGTCGTCGCCGCCGACCAGCAGCACGCCCTCGCCGACGTCGCCGTCGCTGCGGACAAGGTACATCGCGGTGGCGGCCCGGCGCGGCGAATCCAGCGTAGGTGACAGCGCGGTCACGAGGTGGGCGCTGGCGTCATCGGGGCGCAGGTCGATCTCGAGGACGCTCGCCAGCTCGCCGCCGCCGAAGATCAGCAGGCGCTCGAGGCTCGCGTCGAGCAGGTGAGCCGCGCCTGCGCGCGGGCCATTCGCGGAGCCCAGGACGGCGGTGTTCAGGGTGGCGTCGTCCCAGCGGTCCTCGCCGGGCACGTAGATGTTGGCTCGCAGCGACTCGGCCCAGGCGACCCGCCACACGTTGCCGAGGCTGTCGGGGACCAGGGCGCCGTCGGCCGGGTCGGGCAGGCCGGCCGCTGGCTTGAGGGTGGCGCCGACTTCGGTGGCGAGCGTGAAGGCGTTGAAAAGTCCGGTGGCGCCGTCGCTGTCGAGCAGCAACATGCCGCGGCCGAGCGCGGGGCTGGCAAGGACGGCGGGGTCGGGGCTGCCGATCTTGCCGGGGAAGGTCGAAAGCGCGCCGGGGGGCGAGAGATAGATCGCGAGATCGTCCTGCGGCGAGGCGAGCACGAAGGGCGCGCTGCGACCCCACGCGAGCAGCTCTGTCCCTTCGGCCAGGTAGACCGAGAGCGTGCTGGTCTCGCTGTCGGGCTCGAGCTCGATGCCGACGCTGAAGTCGGTGCCGTCGACCTCGTAGTTGATCTGCACGTTCTGGGGCGCGAGCGCGAGGGTGACGTTGTCGGCGCGGGCCAGCTCGTCCTGGTCGTCGGGCAGGACCACGTGGATCGGGAAGCTGTACGTGCTCTCGCAGGCGGGCGCGAGCAGGAGCAGCGCGGCGAGGCCGAGGCGGCGCAGGAGTTCGGTCGCGGGGAGGCCGATCCGCAGGGTCTTGCGCTTGCCGGTGTGACCGCGCAGGACCTCGATCTGGGCCCGCGGCACGGCGAGCGTGTCGGCCAGCAGATCGACCAGGGCCGCGTTGGCGGCCCCGTCGACTGGCGGCGCGGCGAGCTGGATCTTGAGGCGGCCGTCGTGCAGGCCGACGACGCGGCTCTGCGAGGCGCGCGGGACCACTTGCACGTCGAGCTCGGAGGCGCGGCTGTCGGCCGGGCCGGGGCGCACGGGGCCCGTCGCATTCGTAGGGCTCACGTTGCCTCCGTCAGCCACAGGCGGCGGCTGCTCGCCTCGATCGCGGCCTCGCCGACGATCACCGCGCCGCGCAGCAGCAGCGCGTGGCGGTAGAGGTTGACGGACGTGCACACATGGTCGGGCACGAGCAGCACGAGCTCCCCGAGCCCCGGGGCCTCGATGTCGTCCGCTACGGCGACGACGAGGTGCTCCTCGGAGCGGACGCTCGGGGTGAGGCCGGGCCAGCCGAGCAGGCGGGCGCTGCTCGGCGGGCGGTCGGGCGCGAGGGCCTTGCTGCCGGCGTCGAGGGTGATGCGGCCGGCGCCCGTGCTGATGACGCGCGACGCGATGACGACGGCCTGTCGCAGGCCGAGGTCGGTCATCGCCGCGCGGCTGTGTAGATCGGCGAGCACGACCGTGCCGGGCGAGACGCGGTGCTGCCACGGCCCGCCCGCGAGGCCCGGGTGGACCAGCGCCGCGGCGTAGCTGTGGGTGCCCGAGGTGACGATCTCGAGGTCGGTCGCGGGCAGTTCGCGAGCCAGTGTGCACAGCGTGTCGTGGGCGGCCGCGGCTCCGGCCCGGTCGTCCCACTCGAGGTGGCCCTCGTAGCCGTGCAGCCCGGCGATGCGCAGGCCGGGGTCGGCGAGCAGGGCGGGCAGGGCGGCGCGCCACACCGCCGCCGGCGCGCCGGTGCGACGCATGCCGAGGTCGACGTCGAGGAACACCGCGAGCGGGCGATCGAACGGCACCGCGTAGGCGAGCAGGGCCGCGTGCTCCGGGCTGTCGAGCAAGTAGTGCACGCGGCAGGCGGGGCTGCGAGCGGCGCGGCTGAGGGCGGCGCGCAGTCCGTCGGGGTGCTGCGGGTAGGCGAGCAGGACGTCGAGGCCGACGCCGTGGTGGTCGGCTGTCCCGAGGGCCAGGTCGAGCTCGTCGAGGGTGGCGACCTTGCAACGGGTGACGCCGGCGGCGAGCAGGCGGGCGATGAGGGCGGCGGACTTGAGGGTCTTGAGGTGGGGACGCCAGCGTTCGCCGGCGCGGCGCCGCATCGCGGCGATGTTGTGGTCGACGGCGTCGAGGTCGATCACCAGCGCCGGGGTGGCGAGGCGGTGCAGCTGCGGGGCGAGGGCCGCTGCGATCGTGTGTCGGTCGAGATCCACGGGTGCCCGGCATAGCACTCGTCGCAGCCGAGAAAAATCCCGATCGTCGGGTGGTCGCGGTCGGGGAGGGCCCAGGACGGCCAGCCCGCTGTTCGTGACCCCGAAGCCGTCGGGCCGATCCCCCTGACGACGGTGGGTAGTGTGCCGCGGCTGGGGCGCCTCGGCCTCGCAGACCACACGCGCCGGGCCGCATTCGCCGCTGTAGGAGCCCGCGTCGGGGCAGGGGCTGGTCGCGTGGCCATCGCGGACCCGCGCGATTACTTGCGGGTGCATTGAACTCGGGTCCGGCGTGTGGTTAGTCTGCCGTCATGAACACCTCGCTTGTCTTTCGCGGGCTCACGGTAGCCCTTGGCCTGACCCTCGCCGCTTGCGGCGACGACTCGGTCGGGACCTCCACCCTCAGCGGTGGCAACACGGACGGCACCGGCAACGGGCCGAACCCGACGACCGGCACCGGCGACGTGCCGACCTCCGGCAGCACGGAGACCACGCCGACCAGCGGCGACTCCCTGGGCACGGACAGCCAGGCCACGACGGATGTGAGCAGCTCGAGCACGGCGAGCAACACGACCAGCGGCGACAGCTCGAGCAGCGCCACGACCGACGCCTCGACGGGCGCGATCGACCAGACCACCAGCGGCAGCACCAGCGGCGACAGCACGACCGGCAACAACAATTGCCTCGAGGACGTGCCAGATCCGGCCTGTACCGGCGACGAGGGCCTGATCTTCGTGTCGACCCCGCCCGACGGCGGCAGCGACCTCAACAGCGGCACGAGTAAAGAGGATCCGGTGGCCACCCTGGCCGAGGCGATGAAGAAGGCGCTGCTGTGCCCGGACATCTGCGACATCGTCGTCAGCGCCGGCACGTACCAGAAGACCGTCACGCTCAGCTCCGGCGTCAACATGTACGGCGGCTACAAGCCCAAGACCTTCGTCTACGACCTGCCGAACAACCTCACGGTGATCGCCGGCACCGAGGCGCGTGCGGTCATCGCCCAGGGCCTGAACCTCAGCACCAAGCTCAGCGGGTTCACGATCAAGGGCAAGAACTTCGCCAATGATGGCACCTCGAGCTACGCGGTGTGGGCCAAGGACATCGCTGACGACCTGTTCATGGTCGACCGCTGCACGATCCAGGCGGGCACGGGGGGCGACGGCGTCGACGGCACGGGCGGCACCAAGGGCGCCGATGGCGGACTCGGCGGAGCCGCGAGTGAGTCGTCCGGCGGCAACGGCGGCACCTCGGCCTGCGGGGCGACCGGCGGCAAGGGCGGCTCGGCCGGCAACTGTTTCAGCGAGGCCGGCGCGATGGGCCAGGCCGGCGGCGACGACACCGAGGGCGGCGCCGGCGGCACCAACGGCAAGAGCGAGTGCAGCGGCAACATCATCACCGGCTGCAATGACAAGGGCGGGCTGGGGCTCGGCGGTCAGCTCGGCGGGGCCGGGGATGCGGGGACGGCCGGACAGGCCGGCCCCAACGCTGACGGCACCTTCGATGGCAACGGCTTCTGGAGCGGCGGCAGCGGCATGGCCGGCGTGCGCGGCAAGCACGGCCGCGGCGGCGGCGGTGGCGGCGCGGGTGGCACCGACAACGAGCCGTTCACCTGCGGTAACTCGGTCGATACCGGCGGTGGTGGCGGCGGTGGTGGCGGCGGCGGGTGTGGCGGCGGCGAGGGTCTGCCGGGCGGCGCCGGCGGCGGGTCGTTCGGCGTGGTAGCGATCGCGGCCTCGATCCAGGTCGCTAACTCGATCATCCTGCCGGCCAAGGCCGGCGACGGCGGCAACGGCGGCAACGGCGGCAACGGCGGCGTCGGCAAGGCTGGCGGCAGCTTCGCCAAGGGCAAGAACAACGGCGACCAGGACGACGGCGGTGGCGACGGCGGAAACGGGGCGAACGGCGGCGACGGCGGCGGTGCGGGCGGAGGGGCTGGCGGCTGCGGGGGGATCGCCGTGGCGATCGTCCGCGTCGGCAACGCCTTCGTCGGCCAGAGCAACCTCGACATCCAGCTCGGCACGGCGGGCGCGGGCGGGGCTGGCGGCACCGGCGGCTTCGAGGGGAACGCGGGCGGCAAGCCGCAGGCCCCCAAGGGCGCGGCTGGCTGCAAGGGCAAGGCGGTCGACGAGCTCGACCTCTGAGCTGAACCTGGCCGAAATAACATGGCCCCTGCGGACCTGTCCGCGGGGCCATGTTTCATGCATACAACAACGACGGGCGCGCCTTCACGGCGAGCCCGTCCTTGCCCTGGGTTCGAGCGCCGGCGAGCGCCGGCTACTCCTTGCCGGCCACGGTCGCCCGCATGTACTCGCGGTTGAGCATCACGATCGCGTCGAAGGGGATCTCCTTGGGGCAGGCCTCGGAGCACTCGCCGTGGTTGGTGCAGCTGCCGAAGCCCTCGAGGTCCATCTGCGCGACCATGTTGCGCACGCGGCCTGAGCGCTCGACCTGGCCCTGCGGCAGCTTGACCAGGTGCGCCACCTTGGCGCCGGTGAACAGCATCGCCGCGGCGTTGGGGCAGGCGGCCACGCAGGCGCCGCAGCCGATGCACTGGGCGTAGTCCATCGCCTCGTCGGCGTCCGTCTTGCCGATCGGGGTCGCGTTGCCGTCGACGGTGGACCCGGTGTTGATCGACACGAAGCCGCCGGCCGCGATGATGCGGTCGAAGCTCGAGCGGCTGACGCTGAGGTCCTTGATCACCGGGAAGGGCGCGGCGCGCCACGGCTCGATCGTGATCGTGTCACCGTCCTTGAAGCTGCGCATGTGCAGCTGGCAGGTGGTGGTCGCCTTGCGGGGCCCGTGCGGGCGGCCGTTGATGACCATCGAGCAGGCGCCGCAGATGCCCTCGCGGCAGTCGTGGTCGAAGGACACCGGGTCGCCGCCGGACTTGGTGAGCTGCTCGTTGAGCACGTCGAGCATCTCGAGGAAGGACATGTCGGGCGAGACGGCGTCGAGCTTGTAGGTCTCGAGCTTGCCCGCGGCCTTGCCGTCCTTCTGGCGCCAGATGCGGAGGGTGAGTTTCATGGTCGCAGCGGATGAACCGGACATGGGTGCAGGGCCTCCTTCTACGTGTACACGCGGGTGGCGAGGTGGACGTGCTCGAACTCCAGCTGCTCCTTGTGGAGCGCCGGGGCCTGGCCGGGGCCCTTGTACTCCCACACGGCCGCGTGGGCGAAGCGCTCGTCGTCGCGTTTGGCCTCGCCGTCGTCCATCTGGTGCTCCTCGCGGAAGTGGCCTCCGCAGGACTCGTCGCGGGTGAGCGCGTCGAGGCACATGAGCTCGCCGAACTCGAGGAAGTCGGCGACGCGCCCGGCCTTCTCGAGGTTCTGGTTGAACTCGGCGCCGACGCCCGGCACGCGAACCTCTTTCCAGAAGCGCTCGCGGATCTCCGGGATGAGGCCGAGCGCCTTCTTGAGGCCGGCCTCGTTGCGGGCCATGCCGCAGTGGTCCCACATCACCAGGCCGAGCTCGCGGTGGAACTCGTCGACGCTGTGCTTGCCGTTGATCGAGAGCAGCCGCGAGGTCTGGGCGTTGACCTCGGCGATGCTGCGCTTGAACTCCGGGTGGTCGGCGCTGACCTTGGGCTGCTTGGCCGTGGCCAGGTAGTTGCCGATCGTGTAGGGGAGGATGAAGTAGCCGTCGGCGAGGCCCTGCATCAGCGCCGAGGCGCCGAGGCGGTTGGCGCCGTGGTCGGAGAAGTTGGCCTCGCCGATCACGTGCAGGCCGGGGACCGTGCTCATCAGGTTGTAGTCGACCCACAGGCCGCCCATCGTGTAGTGCACGGCGGGGTAGATGCGCATCGGCGTGGCGTAGGGGTTCTCGCCGGTGATGCGCTCGTACATCTCGAACAGGTTGCCGTAGCGGTCGGCCACGCCCTTCTGCGTCAGGCGCTTGATGGCGTCGGCGAAGTCGAGGTAGACGGCCATCTTGCTCGGACCGACGCCGCGGCCCTCGTCGCAGGCCTGCTTGGCGGCGCGTGAGGCCACGTCGCGGGGCACCAGGTTGCCGAAGCTCGGGTAACGGCGCTCGAGATAGTAGTCGCGCTCGTCCTCGGGGATGTCCTGCGGGCGGCGGGCGTCGCCCTTCTGCTTGGGCACCCAGACCCGGCCGTCGTTGCGCAGCGACTCCGACATCAGGGTCAGCTTGCTCTGATAGTGGCCGGAGACCGGGATGCAGGTCGGGTGGATCTGCGTGAAGCAGGGGTTGGCGAACCCGGCGCCGCGCTTGTAGGCGCGATAGGTCGCGGTGACGTTGCTCCCCTTGGCGTTGGTCGACAGATAGAAGACGTTGCCGTAGCCGCCGGTGGCGAGCACCACCGCGTCGGCGGCGTGGGCCCGGACCTCGCCGGTCAGCAGGTCGCGGACGACGATGCCGCGGGCGTGGCCATTGATGACGACCAGGTCGAGCATCTCGGTGCGCGGGTACATCTTCACCGTGCCGAGGCCGATCTGGCGCTCGAGCGCCTGGTAGGCGCCGAGCAGCAGCTGCTGGCCGGTCTGGCCGCGGGCGTAGAAGGTGCGCGAGACCTGGGCGCCGCCGAACGATCGGTTGCTGAGCGTGCCGCCGTACTCGCGGGCGAAGGGCACGCCCTGGGCCACGCACTGGTCGATGATGTTCACGCTGACCTGCGCGAGCCGGTACACGTTGGCCTCGCGGGCCCGGAAGTCGCCGCCCTTCACCGTGTCATAGAACAGCCGGTAGATGCTGTCGCCGTCGTTCTGGTAGTTCTTGGCCGCGTTGATGCCGCCCTGCGCCGCGATGCTGTGGGCGCGGCGCGGGCTGTCCTGGAAGCAGAAGCAGTCGACGTGGTAGCCGAGCTCGGCGAGGGTCGCCGCCGCGGCGCCGCCGGCGAGGCCGGTGCCGACGACGATCACGGTGAACTTGCGCTTGTTCGCGGGGTTGACCAGCTTCATCTCGAAGCGGTGGCGGTCCCACTTCTCGGCGATCGGGCCTTCAGGGATGCGTGCGTTGAGGTCCATGGCGATGACTCCGAGGCGAGCGTCAGAGGTGGACGACGCCGGCGAGCACGGCGATCGGGAAGGAGATGTTGCCGAGGGTCACGAGGGTGGCGATCGTGGTGCCGATGCGCTCGGCGACCTGGCGCTGGCCGCCCTTGCTGTAGCCGAGGGTGGCGAAGCCGCTGGCGACGCCGTGGCTGAGGTGGCGCCCGAGCAGCAGGTTGGCGAGGATGTACGAGCCGGCGATGATCGGGTTCTGGAAGCCGCGCACGAACATGCTGTAGGCGTCGTGGCGCTGCATGTGCTCGGGGACGGAGGCGAGGATCTTGACGTTCTCCTCGCGCACCCACACGTCGCCGCGCAGCACCTCGTGCAGCACGAAGTGCTCGTGCTGGATCGTGCCGATCGTGAAGTGCAGCAGGTGGAAGATGATGAATGCGAGGATCACCAGACCGCTGCCGCGCATGAACAGCGCGGCGTAGCTGGTGCGGTCGTAGCGGCGCGGGCTGGCGTAGGGCTGGGGCCGCGCCGCCCAGTTCTTTTGGGTCAATCGCCACGCCGAGGCGATGTGCAGCAGCACGGCGCTGAGCACCACGATGCGCACGGTCCACAGCAGCGGCGGCGTGCCCTTCAGGGTCTGCGCATAGTGATTGAAGACGTCAGAGCCGAGGTAGATCTGGAGGTTGCCGGCCATGTGCGCGAGGATGAAGCCGACCAGCACGACGCCAGTGGCTCCCATCACGAACTTGAGGCCGATCGACGATCCAAGCAGGCTGTGGGGGCGACCAGGACTGGACTCGCTCATGGCATGTTCCTCGTGCACACGCGGAGCCCTTGGCTATACAGCGTTCGACCGGCTCCGCTGGCCTTGCGAGTAGCACAGATCCCGCGGATTTGCCTGGCAAAAATTAACGCGAGGCGACCAGTTCAATGCACGCGGATGCGTTCGGCCGGGGTCCAGCTGAGCTCGAAGTGGCCGAGCATCACCGGCTCGTTCTGTCGCAGGCGCACCACGGCGTGGCTCGGGCCCTCCGTCTCGTGGCCCGGGCGCACGCCGTTGGTGCTGGCCAGGTCGTACACGAGCAGCGAATTGGGGCCCTCTTCGGTGACGAGCGCGTGCACACGAGACAGGTTGCGACCCGACCCGGCGAGCGAGCAGCGGTCGCTATAGCGGCCGATGAGGAGTCCGCGCTGCAGCTGCTCGCTGTCCACGTCGAGCTCACGCGTGGCCTCGGCGCCGCGTTGTGACTTCGCCGACTTGAGCGAGCGCAGGCGCAGCACCCCGCGCGGCTGGGGGCGGGCGTCGACGTCGATCGGTCGGTAGCCGCCGAGCTGGGCGACGCTCGGCTCGGCCATCGCCGAGATCGCCAGACGGATCCCTCCGCCGTGACGATCGATGCCGGTGAGCCGCTGGAAGGCCTGGTCGGTGCTGCCCTCGAGCAGTGCGAGCCCAGCGGGCCCGCCCGGCAGCACGAACAGGCCCGTGTGACCGAAGGAGAGGGCGACGTGCCCGAGCGCCGAGAAGCCAGGCACGCGCTTGCCGTCCGCCAGGACGATGCCCGCGCGGCCGCCGAGGTCGTAACCGCGGAGGCGCAGCGCGCCCTGGCCCGGCCAGGCGGTGACGAGGATGTGGCGCAGGCTGACCCGCGTGTCGTGGGGGATGGCCAGACTGCAGCGGTTGTGCCGGCCGAACACCATCGCGTGCGGGAGGTTCTCCGGACGACGGATCGGTCGCTGCGCGACCGGAAAGCCGAGGTCGTTGGTGACCACGACCAGCGACTCGCCCGGGGCCATGTTGCCGACCAGCGCGCCGAGCACGGCCTTGGCCCGACCGAAACAATCGATGAGGTCGAGCGGGCGCGTCTCGCCTCGGAGCTCGGGGTCGAAGTCGCGGTCGCTCTCCTCGTCGTCTTGTGCCAGCGGATTCGCTGGGCGGTCGTACGGGTCGGGCCGTTTGCTACTCACAGACCTGCAGGGTATGCCAGACCCGTCGGCAGCGCCACGCAAATTGTCCGCGATCGGGCCCCCCTCAGAGGCCGTCAGAGGGGCCGCCAGAGCCCGTCCAGGGCGGTCTAGCGGACCCTGGGCGATATCAACCGAGGGCCGCGGGCAGAGCCTCGTTCATTGCGACCAGAACGATCGACGAGGCCGCGAGGGGCGAGGGACGCGGACGAAGCTCACGACTCTCGGTGGAGCACGCGTCGCGGTCGCACCGCCGATGTGTGCGCCACGATGCAGCGAGTGCCAGGCGGTTCGGCTCGTGGGCAGTGACCCACGTCTCGCTCCTGCAAGCCCGTCGACGCGGGTGCGAGGCGTTGACGCCCCCCATCGTGCGTGGTAGATGCCCGCGCGCCTCGCGGTATTGCGATTTTCGCTCACCGTCGCGGCATCGGACCGTCTGACTCATGCCAGCACCCGTCCTCCTCCTCGCTTCTGCGGCCGCGCCGGTCGTCGACATCGATGGGACCATCTTCATCCAGGCGGGCATCTTCCTGCTGTTGATGGCGATCCTCCACCCGCTGTTGTTCAAGCCGTGGCTGGCGACCCGGGCGCGCCGCGAGCATGCCATCGACGGCACCTTGCTGTCCGCCACCGAGCTCCGCGTCGAGGCCGAGCGCATCGGTGTCGACTACGACGCTCGCCTCGCCGACGCACGCGGTCGGGCCGGGGCGGTCCGCTCCGAGGCCGTGAAGGCCGCGGAGAGTGATCGCCAGCGCCGGCTCGCGGACACTCGCAGCGCCGCCAACGTCGAGATGGAGGAACTCCGCGGTCGCCTGGCCCGCGAGTCTGACGCCGCTCGCAGCACGCTCGCCGCCCGCGTCGACGAGCTCGCCGCCGACGTCGCCACCCGTATCCTCGGGAGGACACCATGAGCATGGATCTCGCGCGCCGCGCGGCGGCCCGCTGTTCCGCGTGCTGGACCACCACGAGCGCCGCCCTGTGCTGGCTGGTCAGTATGCCGGCACTCGGGGCGCCGGCCGGGGGAGGTCACGACGCCGCTGTTGGCCACGGCGCCCACAACGGCATTACGCTGTTCAACTGGCCGAGCGCAGAGGATCCGCGGATCGGCCTCGGCTATCTCGTCATCAATTTCGTCGTCTTGGCGTTCCTCATTCACCGCCTGATCCTGCGCAAGCTGGTCGACGACAACGCCACTCGCCACGACGACATCAAGCGCCAGGTCGACGAGGCCGCCCGCAATCTGAGCGACGCCCAGGCCGCGCTGGCCGACTTCAAGGCGCGGATGGACCGCGTCGACGCCGAGAGCAAGCAGATCCTCGATGCGGCGCGCAAGGCCGCCGAGGCTGACCGCGCCCGCTTGCTCGCCGAGGCGGAGCAGGAGGCCCTGCGCTTCAAGACCGCGGCGATGGCCGCAGCCCAGCGCGAGGTCGGTCTGCGTCGCGCCGAGATCGAGGCCGAGGTCGTCGACCGGGCGATCGCCCGCGCCGGCGAGATCCTGGCCACGCGCATCACCGATGCCGACCAGGGGCGACTGGTCGACGACTACGCGGTCGAGCTAGCGAACAACCGCACCGCTCGCGCCTGACCGGAGCGCCACGAATAAGATGACGACGAAAGGACCGGCATGATCCCCGCCACACTCGCCCGCCGTTATGCACGCGCGCTGCTCCAGCTCGCCGATACGCCGATGCAGCGCGAGATCTACGGTCGCGACCTCGCCGCCTTTGTGCGCAGTACCTCCGTGCCCGTCGAGGGCGCGGCGAGTCTGCTCGCGGTCCTCGATTTCAACCTCCACGCTCAGTCCCAGCGCCGCAGCGTGCTCGACGCGGTGCTCAAGCGGATGAACCTCGACGTCACGGTCAACCGCTTCCTCCAGCTGGTCTTCGAGCGCGGCCGCATCGCCGGCGTGCCCCAGATGGCCGTCGCCTTCCAGGACATGGCTGACGCCCTCGCCGGCCGCCAGAAGGCGACCATCACCTCGGCCCGGCCGCTCGCCGGTGAGTCCCTCGCCAAGCTGAAGGCCGCGCTCGAGAAGGTCACCGGCAAGACCATCCTCGTCGACAGCAAGGTCGACCCGGCGCTGCTGGGCGGCGTCGTCGCCCAGGTCGGCACCTACGTGTTCGACGGCAGCGTCAAGTCGCAGCTCGAGCGCATGCGCGGCGCGCTGCGCAGCTAGTTTCCTCCCTCTCTCTCCTCATCCAAGCAAGCACGAGACATCCCATGGATATCAGAGCCGACGAAATCTCCCGGATCATCAAGGAGCAGATCCAGGGCTACGAGACCAAGATCTCGGTCGAGGAAACGGGCACCGTCCTCACCGTCGGCGACGGCATCGCCCGCGTCTACGGCCTCGACAACGCGATGGCCGGCGAACTGCTCGAGTTCCCCCACGGCGTCAAGGGCATGATCCTCAACCTCGAGGAGGGCAACGTCGGCGTCGCCCTTCTGGGCAACGATCAGCTGATCAAGGAGGGCGACGTCGTCCGTCGCACCAAGTCGATCATGAGCGTTCCCGTGGGCGACGCGTTGATCGGCCGCGTGGTCAACGCGCTGGGTGTGCCGGTCGACGGCGGCCCCGCGCTGGCCAACACCGAGAGCCGCGTGGTCGAGCTCAAGGCGCCCGGCATCATCGCCCGCAAGAGCGTGCACGAGCCGATGCAGACCGGGCTCAAGTCGATCGACTCGATGGTCCCGATCGGCCGCGGCCAGCGCGAGCTGATCATCGGCGACCGCCAGACCGGCAAGACGGCCGTGGCGCTCGACACGATCATCAATCAAAAGGGCCAGAACATGATCTGCGTCTACGTGGCGATCGGGCAGAAGGCCTCGACCGTAGCCACGGTCGTCGATCGCCTGCGCCGCGAGGGGGCGATGGAATACACCATCGTCGTCGCCGCCAACTCCTCCGAGTCTGCGCCCTTCCAGTTCATCGCGCCGTACACCGGCGTCACGATGGGCGAGTTCTTCCGCGACCGCGGCGGCCATGCCCTCCTGGTCTACGACGACCTGTCCAAGCAGGCGGTCGCCTACCGCCAGCTCTCGCTGCTGCTGCGCCGCCCGCCGGGCCGCGAGGCGTACCCCGGCGACGTGTTCTATCTGCACAGCCGCCTGCTCGAGCGCGCCTGCAAGCTGTCCGACAAGGAGGGCGGCGGCTCGCTGACCGCGCTCCCGATCATCGAGACCCAGGCTGGCGACGTATCAGCGTACATCCCGACCAACGTCATCTCGATCACCGACGGTCAGATCTTTCTCGAGAGCAACCTTTTCTACAAGGGCGTCCGCCCGGCCATCAACGTCGGTATCTCGGTGTCCCGCGTCGGCGGCGCCGCCCAGACCTCGGCGATGAAGAAGTACGCCGGCCCGCTGCGCCTCTATCTCGCGCAGTACCGCGAGCTCGAGGCCTTCTCGCAGTTCGCCTCGGACCTCGACAAGGCCACCCGCGACACCCTCGCCCGCGGCCAGCGCCTCACCGAGCTGCTCAAGCAGAACCAGTACGTCCCGCTCCCGGTCGCGCTGCAGGTCGTCAGCATCTACGCCGGCACCCGTGGTCACCTCGACAGCCTTGAGCTCGCCGAGGTCCGCCCGTTCGAGGCCAAGCTGCACGCGTGGATGAAGGACAGCCGCGCCGACCTGCTCGAGCTCATCGGCCGCGCCACGTCCAAGCCCGACCTCGCCAAGGTCGACGAGACCCTGGAGAGCTCGATCAAGGCCTTCAAGGAGATCTACGCCAAGGACGCCGCGCGCAAGCCGGCGAAGGTCTAGGAGACTCATGGCCAACCTGAAGGAGATCCGCGGCCGCATCGGGTCGGTCAAGAACACCCGCAAGATCACCTCGGCGATGAGCCGGATCGCCGCGGCGCGGCTGGTCAAGGCCCAGCAGGCCGCCCTCGCCGCGCGTCCCTACGGCGAGCGCCTCGAAGAGGTCGTCCGGGCGCTGGTCACTGGCGCGAGCGAAGGGGAGGGCAGCGCCCTCCACCCGCTGCTGGGTCACCGCACCGGCAACAATCGCGTGGGTCTGATCCTCCTGACAGCCGACCGCGGCCTCGCGGGTGGCTTCAACGCCAACGTCAATCGCGCCGGCTTGACCTTCATCAAGCGCGAGCAGGCCGAGGGTCGCGAGGTCGTCGTGATCACCGTCGGCAAGAAGGGCCGGGCCTTCCTCGGCAGCGCCCAGAAGATCGAGCGCAGCCACGAGGCCCCGACGCTCGCCAACATCGTCGAGCGGGCCAAGGAGGTCGCCGCCGAGGTGATGGCGCTGTTTGAGCCGCCGGCCGAGGGCCAGGTCGGACTGCCGCAGTGCGACTCCGTGCACCTCGCTTATAACTACTTCAAGAGCGTGCTGACCCAGGAGCCGCGCATCGTGCAGGTCCTCCCGGTCAAGGCGCCCGAGCCGAGCGCCAGCGGCGACCAGCCGGTCCCGCCGCTGTTCGAGCCCGACCGCGCTAGCCTGCTCGGTCACCTGCTGCCGATCGCCATCGAGGCGCAGCTCCAGCAGGCAATGTTCAACTCGATCGCCGGCGAGATCGCCGCGCGCCGCACCGCGATGGAATCGGCCACCGACAACGCCACCCAGCTGATCGGGGAGCTGACGCTGCACTACAACCGCGAGCGTCAGGCCGCGATCACCAAGGAGCTCATGGAGATCATCGGCGGCGCCGAGGCCCTCAAGGGCTAAGCGCCGTCGTCATCCCGAGCCCGCCCACTCTTCCTGCCCCTGCCCGGAGCCCCCATGACCAACCTGCCGCCGCCGCCCACCAACAAGCCCTCCATCTTCGGACCGTCGAGCCCTCTGCTCGGTAGCCGCCCTGGCTCCGCCCCGCAGCGGGCCGCTGACGCCGACCTCCCGGCCGCTCCGGGCGCTGGCAAGGTCATCCAGGTCATCGGCCCGGTCGTCGACGTCGAGTTCACGGGCAACCTGCCCGAGGTCTACACGGCGCTCAAGTTGACCAACCCGCGCATCAACGACGCCGCCGACAACCTCACCCTCGAGGTCGCGCTGCACCTCGGGGAGCGAGTCGTCCGCACGATCGCCATGGACACCACCGACGGCCTGGTCCGCGGCATGGATGTGCGCGACACCGGCAAGCCGATCCAGATGCCCGTCGGCAAGGGCGTGCTCGGTCGCATCATGAACGTCATCGGCGAGCCGGTCGACGAGCAGGGCCCCCTGGCGGTCACCGAGTTCCGATCGATCCACCGCGCCGCCCCGACCTTCGTCGAGCAGAGCACCAAGGTCGAGGTGCTGGTCACCGGCATCAAGGTCATCGACCTGCTCGCCCCCTACCGCCGCGGCGGCAAGATCGGCCTGTTCGGCGGCGCTGGCGTCGGCAAGACCGTGCTCCTGCAGGAGCTGATCAACAACGTCGGCAAGCTGTTCGGCGGCTACTCGGTGTTCGCCGGCGTCGGCGAGCGCACCCGCGAGGGCAACGACCTCTACTTCGAGATGATCGAGTCCGGCGTCATCCAGGCCGACTGGGACCACGAGACCCGCCTGGTTCGTAAGGTCGACACCGACAAGAGCAAGGTGTCGCTCGTCTACGGCCAGATGAACGAGCCGCCCGGCGCCCGCGCCCGCGTCGCCCTCTCGGGCCTCACGCAGGCCGAGTACTTCCGCGACGAGATGCGCCAGGACGTGATGCTCTTCGTCGACAACATCTTCCGCTTCACCCAGGCGGGCTCCGAGGTGTCGGCGCTGCTCGGTCGCATCCCGAGCGCGGTCGGCTACCAGCCGACCCTCGCCACCGAGATGGGCGCGTTGCAGGAGCGCATCACCACGACCAACAAGGGCTCGATCACCTCGGTGCAAGCGATCTACGTGCCCGCGGACGACCTCACCGACCCCGCGCCCGCGACCGCCTTTGCCCACCTCGACGCCACCACCGTGCTCAGTCGCGCGCTGACCGAGATCGGCATCTACCCGGCCGTCGATCCGCTCGACTCGAGCAGCACGATCCTCAGCGCCGAGGTCGTCGGCCAGGAGCACTACGACGTCGCCCGCATGGTCCAGCAGACCCTGCAGAAGTACAAAGAGCTGCAGGACATCATCAAGATCCTGGGCATGGACGAGCTCAGCGAGGACGACAAGAAGATCGTCGGCCGCGCCCGCCGCGTGCAGCGCTTCCTCAGCCAGCCCTTCGACGTCGCCAAGGTGTTCACCGGCAGCGACGGCAAGCAGGTCGAGCTCAAGGACACCATCCAGAGCTTCCGTGAGATCGTCGAGGGCAAGCACGACCACCTACCCGAGGAGGCGTTCTACATGGTCGGTGGCATCAGTGAGGCTGTGGCCAAGGCCAAGCGCCTGGCCGAGGAAGACGCCAAGAAAGCCGCCGCGAACAAGGCCTGATCGGCGCCGCGGCAAGGATCGACCATGGCCCACACCAGCATCAAGCTCGACATCCTCACGCCGCTCGGCCCCAAGCGCCGCAACCTGGAGGTTTCGGGCGTCGAGATCCCCGGCCTCAATGGCGAGCTCGGCGTGCTCCCCGATCACGTGCCCTTCGTGACGCCGGTCGTTCCGGGGGTGGTCCGGTTCCGCGAGGGCGAGACCTCGGTGCGCATCGCGGTCGGCGCGGGTTTCCTCGAGATCGGCGCCGATGGTCGTGTGGCGATCCTCGTGGAGCGTGCGCTCGAGTCCGACGAGATCGACGTCGGCGCGGCGCGTGAGGCTCTGGTGCGCGTCAACGGGGAACTGGTGGCCCAGCACGACTCGATCGATGCTGCCGAGCATCGCAAGCTGGTCACGCAGCAGGGCTGGCTTGAGGCGCAGATCCGAGCCGCGAGCTGAGTCGACGCGGACACGTTGATCGATAGCCATCGGGTGGCCGATGGCTCTGCATTCGCAGGGCCATTTCGCCATCTTGAGTGGTCGCGGCTGCGGCCTTGTAGAGCGCGTAGGATGCTGCGCATTGCCACTTCGAGCGGCGTGCCTTAGCGTCGTAACTATGCATGTACGTTCGATGAATTGTTACGGTTTGTTGGCCTCCCTGTCGTTGCTCGCCGGCCTCGCCGGCGCCTGCAAGGGCGGCGAGGCGACTGAGACAGAGGGTACCGAGACCGAGGGAGCCACCGAGGGAGCCACCACCAGCGGCGAGCCGACCACGGATACGCCCACCACGGGCGGGCCGCAGGAGCCGGTCTGCGGCAACGGTCAGCAGGAGGAGGGTGAGGAGTGCGACAACGGGGCCGACAACGCCAACGACAAGGCGTGCAAGGTCGACTGTACGGCGAATGTCTGCGGCGACGGAGAGGTCGGCCCCGGCGAGGGCTGCGACGACGGCAACACGGACAACGCCGACGAGTGCACCAACGAGTGCAAGGGTGCGGGCTGCGGCGACGGCGTGGCGAGCAAGACCGAGGCCTGCGACGACGGTAACCCCGACAACACGGACGAGTGCACCGACTCCTGCACGCTCGCGGAGTGCGGCGACGGCTTTGTCCAGCCCAGCAACGGCGAGGAGTGCGACGAGAAGGAGAACAACTCGCCCGGCGGGGCCTGCACCCCGGAGTGCAAGAACGCGATCTGCGGCGACGGCTTCATCCAGACCGACGTCGAGGTCTGCGACGACGGCAAGAACAACGGCGACATGGGCTCCTGCCTCGGTGACTGCACCCCGAACATCTGCGGCGACGGCAAGCAGAGCCCCGACGAGCCCTGCGACGACGGCAACGTCGACCCCGGCGACGGCTGCAACGCCGAGTGCAAGCTCGAGGCCTGCGGCAACAGCGTCGTGGACGCCAACGAGGCCTGCGACGACGGGGCCAACGGCGACAACGACGACGCCTGCACCGACCTCTGCACCGTGCCCGCGTGCGGCGACGGCTTCCAGCAGGCGAGCCTCGCGGAGGAGTGCGACCTCGGCCAGGACAACAAGGACACCGGCGACTGCACCTCGACCTGCAAGGCGCCGATCTGCGGCGACGAGTTCATCTGGGAGAACAACGAGCAGTGCGACAACGGCGTGGAGAACGCGGACGACGCCATCTGCAAGTCGGACTGCACCGACAACGTCTGCGGCGACGGCTTCCCGGGCCCCGGTGAGGAGTGCGACGACGGCAACAAGGACGACACCGACTCGTGCACGTCCGTGTGCAAGAACGCCAAGTGCGGCGACGGGTTCCTGCAGCCGCCCGAGGAGTGCGACAAGGGCGATATGAACGACAACATGGGCGCCTGCACCTTGCAGTGCACCAACGCCAAGTGCGGCGACGGCTTCCCGCAGATGGGCGAGGAGTGCGACGACGGCAACATGAGCAACACCGACGTCTGCCTGAACGCGTGCAAGAGCGCCAAGTGCGGCGACACCTTCGTGAACATGGGCGTCGAGGACTGCGACGACGGCAACATCCTGCCCAACGACGGCTGCAGCGCGATGTGCAAGCTGGAGAACGTGGCCGTGGTGGAGAAGCTGGCGCAGGCGCTGGCGATCACGGACGACGCCTACACGGGCACCCAGGCGAGCATGAAGTGCGTCGATCTCGTGGTGGCCAAGGTCGGTACGGTCCAGACGGCCCAGGTCATCGTCGGCCTCGATCACCCGTGGATCGGCGACCTCACCTTCAAGCTCTTCAGCCCCGCGAACGCTAAGACCCTGACCCTGATGAGCCGCCCCGGGATCATCGAGGCCCTGGACAACGGCACCGAGATCTCGCTCGAGAGCTCCGACTACGCCAAGGCCTTCCCGGTCCTGTTCAAGGACGGGGGGGCCAAGGACGCCGAGCTCACCGGCAACACGATCAACTCGGCCGGCGTCGTGTGCAAGGACGACATGTTCTGCGAGTACTTCACCAACCCGGGCAAGGGTCCCGGCGTGAAGTTCACCGACTTCGCCGGTCTCGCCTCCGCGGGCACCTGGAAGTTCTGCGCCGGCGATGCGGGTCCGGGCGACGTCGGCACGCTCGACATGGTCAAGCTGACGCTGATCCTCCAGTGATCGCGGCCCTGGCTGCCCATGCATCGCGCCGCGGGCCTTCGCCCGCGGCGCGTCTGCTCGTCGCTCACTCGACCGTGAGCGGCAGCATCGTCGCCATCAACACGGGCTCGCGGCGAAGCTGCAGCAGTTGGCCGAGCGTCGCCACCACCGTGCTCACCGCGCCGTGGCCGAACTCGGCCCGCAGCTGCGCCAGCGCACCGACCACCTCGGCGCGCCCGAGCATGTCCGCGGGCGAGGCCTCGACCAGACCCTCGAGCACGTCCTTGAGCGTCGGCTCGGGCGGGTAGACCTCGAGCTCGACCGTCGGGCCGACCTGGGCCAGCGTGCGCGCCTCGGCGAGCGCCGCGTCGAGGTCGCCCATCGCGTCGACCAGGCCGCGCTCCTGGGCCGCCTTCCCGGTCCACACGCGACCCTGGGCGATCGCGTGGATCTCGTCGTAGGCCTTGCCGCGACCCTCGGCGACGCGGTTGACGAACACCTTGTACACGTCCTCCATCATTCCGAGCACCATGGCCCGCTGCTCGTCGGTCCACGGCGTCATGGCCGACCACATGGTCGCGTGCTTGCCCCGCCCGACCGCGAAGGTCTCGACGCCGATCTTGGCCAACATGCCGCCGAGCGCCAGCTTGCCGCCGACGACGCCGATCGAGCCGGTGAGGGTGTCGGGCTGGGCGAAGATCTTGGTCGCGCCGGTCGAGATGTAGTAGCCGCCCGAGGCCGCGACGCGCCCCATCGACACGATCACCGGCTTCTTCGCCTTCACCGCCGCGACGGCCCGCCAGATCTCCTCGGAGGCCTGGGCGCTGCCGCCTCCCGAGTTCACGCGCAGCACGATGGCGCGGACCTTGTCGTCGGCGGCGAGGTTGTGCAGCGCCGCCGACAGGGTGTGGCCGGCGATCTCGCGGCGCGCTCCGATGAGGCCGCCGCCCTTGCCGTCGATGATATTGCCGACGGCGTAGACCAGCGCGACGTGCGGGTCGCTCGGGCGCTTGGTCGGCAGCAGGCCGAGGAAGACCTGCAGCTTCTCGATGTCGAAGCCGCCGGCGCCCGCGCTCTCCTTGAGCTTCATGCGCGACCACGCGGTACCGCCGGTGGCCTCGTCGCGGAAGCTCTCCCACGGGGTGACCACGTCGACCAGCTTCGCTGCCACAGCGGACTCGCCGAAGTACATCGCCTTGTCGATCGTCTCGACGGCCGACTCGCGCGTCAGCCCGCGGCCCTCGACGAGGCCGGCGATCAGGCTCGCGTACATCTGGTCGACGATCGCCCCGAGCGTCGCCAGCATCTCCGGCGACGGCTCACGGCGCGTCAGCGGCTCAGCGGCGCCCTTGAACGCGCCGACGTGCACGAAGTCCGGCTGCACGCCGAGGCGATCGAGCAGCCCCTTGAGGTGGATCGGCGTCGCCGCGGGCCCGGTCAGCGCGAGCTCGCCGAGCGGCTCCAGGCCCACGCGGTCGCAGGCGCTGAGCAGGAAGTAGGCGAGGTTGCCGGCGCTGTCGGCGTGGCAGTGCAGCTTGCGCGCACCGCTCGGCCCCTTGAACGCCAGCATCGCCGCGCGCAGGTCCTCGGCGCTGGCCATGTCGATCTCGGGCGCGTCGACGCGGAGCACCAGGCCACGCACGTTGGGGTCGGCTGCGGCCCGGTGCAGGCGATCGGTGAGGGCGCGCAGCTCGGTGACCCCACCGCCGCCGCCGAACAGGTTGATCTGCGAGAGGTCGTCGATAGCCCCGTGCAGCTCGTAGGTGAGAAAGTGCGGCGCATCCTTGTTGAAGTCCGCCGACTTGATAGGCGCGTCGTAGGGCCCCGGCTGCTCGAGCTTGCTCGCCATCATCCCCGCGAGCGGGCCGAGGGCGCCGAGCGGGTTGGCAGCCGGCGCCGGCGCGGGTGCGTCCTTCGGCTCGCTGCTCGCGGGCTTGGGTGCGTCGGCTGTTGCGCCGCGCTCACCACGATTGCAGGCCGCCAGTAGCAGGGGCAGGGACAGGGACAGGGCCATCCATCGCTTCATCATGCGCGTCTCCGGTGGGCAACTTGGACCCGCGCGAGGCTGCAGCGTTTCGCTCGCGCGCGCCAGCCCAGGGCGGCGTGGTCACTGCCTGTGTACCTGTTCAGGTGCGACGGGGCAGGGGGCGGATATGCTCCGCGTCCGCATGCAAGCCCCCGTGCCCGAGCAAGTCGCCTCGCTGTCCGAGGTCGTCGCCGATCCGAACCGCGTGTACATCGCTCACGCCTGCGTGCGCGGCCTGCAAGAGGGCCGCACACGCCAGGGCCGGCCCTTCCTCGACCTCAGCCTCGCTGACGCGACCCGCGTGCTCGCTGGCAAGATCTGGGACGACGCCCCCGACGCGCTCGAGGCGGGCCGGGCCATCGCCCGCGGTCAGATCGTCAAGCTGATGTTCCGCGCCGAGCTCTACCAGGGCGCCCTTCAGCTCGGCGTACGAAAGATCCGGCCGGTTCAGCCTGGCGAGGCCGACATCGACGCGATCCTCGGGCCCGGTCACGAGCCTGTCGCTGACCTGCTGTGTCGCGCCCTGGTCTTCGACATCGAGACCGTGCCGGCGCAGCCCCGTGACGAGCTGCCCGAGAGCGTCGGCAAGGCGCTCGAGCGCTTCGCCGGCGGCGATGATGCGGCCGCCGGCCTCGCGTGCAGCCTCTCGCCGCTGCTCGCCCGGGTCGTGTCGCTCGCGTTCGCTGACGGCGAGGCCGCGGCCGACGAGGCCGCCGTGACCGTGCTCGCCGTACCGCCGCCTGGCCGCTCGTGCGACCCCGCCGACTATCCGTCGTGGCTGCGTCCGGTCGACGAGCCGGCGCTGCTGCGGGCCTTCTGGATCCTGGCGGCCCAGGCCGACGTGGTCGTCAGCTACAACGGCCGCAACTTCGACGTGCCCTTCCTGGTCAACCGGAGCCTGTTGCACGGCGTGCCCGCTCGTGTCGACCTGCTCGGCAAGCCCTACGATCTGCGCCCGCACCTCGACCTCTACCGCCTGCTCCAGCCGGGGCGTGCGCTGGGGCCCGCGGGCCTCGACGTGCTGTGCTGGGCGCTGGGTCTCGCGTCACCCAAGGGCGCCCTCGACGGCAGCCAGGTCGCGCCGACCTACGCCCGCGGCGACATCGAGGCGATCGCCGCGTACAACCGCGGCGACGTGCTGGCCACCGTCGGCGTGTATCAACGCGTGCGTGACACGCTCCTCAAGTTCCGCTCCGACTGGTGAGGGGCAGGTCACGGGGGCATTTCTTGTGCTGCCCGCGCGACCTGTGCTCATGTGCGAGGCATGATGTTGCCTCGCTGTCTCACGCTGCTCGCGCTGCTCTCCACCCCGTCGCTGTTGGCCTGCGGCGGCGGATCGGCCGGAGAAGCCGAGGGCGGCAGCAGCGAGACCGGCGAGGAGCTCGGCGATCCGGAGCTATTCCCCGGTCTGCGCGCCGAGGTCGAGATCCTCATCGACGATCGCGGCATCCCGCACATCTACGCCGAGCACGAGCGCGACCTGTTCTACGCCGCCGGCTATCAGATGGCGACCGACCGCCTGTTCCAGATCGACCTCATGCGTCGGCGGGCCTACGGTCGCGGCGCCGAGGTGCTCGGGCCGTCGAAGGTCGACGAGGACAAGATCTCACGCCTCTTCAACTTCAAGCGCTGGGGCACCCTCGACGCCGAGCGCCTCAAGGCCGAGGCCCCCGCTGACTACGCGCTGTTCAGCGCCTGGATCGCCGGCGTCAACGCCCGCATCGACGAGATCAAGAGCGGCGCGGCGCCGCTGCCCTACGGCTTCGGCCCCGCCGAGGCCGACTACCAGCCCGAGCGCTGGGACAACGTCGACACCTTCGTCATCGCCAAGATGATCATGTTCGGCAACTCCAACACGCTCGAGTACGAGTTCCTCGCCAGCGTGGTCCAGCGCCTGGCGAAGGACGCCTACGCCTCGATCGAGCTGCTGCGCCCCGGCATGCCCACCTTCACCATGCCGCCGGAGGATCGGCCCAAGGCCGGCGCCGGGGCGACGCGCCCGGACAAGCCGGGCCCCGACGCGTTGGCCAAGCTGCAGGCCACCGCTGGCAAGGCCGTGCCGCCCGACGCCGCCGCCGCGCTCGCGCGCATGCACAGCGCGCTGTCCGGCTTCCATGTGCTCGGCAGCAACAACTGGGCGGTCGACGGCCGCTTCACCGACAACGGCAAGCCGCTGATCTGCAACGATCCGCACCAGCCGCTGCAGAGCCCGTCGGTGATGTACGCGCAGCACCTCAACACCGCCGACAAGGGCGGGACCTTCGATGCCGCTGGCTTCGGCTTCGCCGGTGCGCCCGGGGTGCAGCTCGGTCACAACCGCCACATCCAGTGGGCCGCGACCACCGGCTTCGCCGATTGCATGGACCTCTACGCGGTCAGCAGCGACGGCAAGACGATCACCGCTGGTACCAAGAAGCCCGCGATCACGAAGCGGAGCGAGGAGATCAAGGTCAAGGGCGGCACGACGGTCGTGCTCGCGGTCAGCGACGTGGACGGCTACGGCGTGCTGCTCGGCGACGCCTTGCCCTTCCCCGAGGCCCTGGTCGTCGACGCCAACCGCCACGTGCTGATCAACTGGACCGGCTTCCGCGCGACCAACGAGGCGGCGGCCTTCCTGGCGATGGGCCGCGCGAGCTCGGTGAGCGAGTGGGAGACGGCCGTCGAGAAGATGGAGGTCGGCACCTTCAACTGGCTCGCCGCCGACAAGGACGGCATCAGCTATCACCTGAGCACGCTGGTCCCCGATCGCGGCGATCCGTCGGCGCACCCGATGCCCTACACCGTCGTCGACGGCGACGACCCGAGCTACTACTGGACCGGCAAGAACCTGACCGCGGACAAGCTGCCGCGCAGCCACGCCGACAAGACCGGCTTCATCGTCACCGCCAACAACGAACCCTTCGGCTTCACCGCCGACGGCGACGTGCACAACGATCCCTGGTACTACGGCGCCTTCTTCGACCCCGGCTACCGCGGCGCGCGCATCGAGGCGCGCCTCCAGGAGCTGACGAAGAAGGGCAAGCTGTCCGTCAAGGACATGCAGGCGGTGCAGACCGACACCCACAGCGGGCTCGCGGATCAGCTGCTGCCGGTGCTCGCCGAGGTCTACGCCAAGGTCCCGAGCGACGAGGAACTCGCCACCTTCCGCGATCGGCCCGAGCTCGACACCCTGGTCAAGCTGATGACGATCGACTGGAACCGCAGCATGCAGCAGGACCAGCCGGGCGCGCTGGCCTTCCACGCCTTCGCCCACTTCCTCGCCACCCAGGTCTACGAGGACGACCTGCTGCTGACCTTCGGCCCGATTATGGAGGCCTCGGCCGTCACGGCGCTCAAGCTCACCTCGCTCGCGGTCACCGGCGCGTTCCCGGACGGCGACGGCGTGATGAAGGAGGGCCGCGACGTGCTCGTGATGTCGGCGCTCAGCGACACCGCGGGGTGGCTCGGCGGCGAGTTTGGTTCGGTCAACCCGGCGATGTACAGCTGGGGCGAACGGCACGGGACCGGCTTTCGCAACGGCTTCGGCGGCGAACTCGACGGCGGCTGGGTCGCCACCCACGGCGGCGAGGACACCGTCAATGTCTCGTCCACCGTGTTCTACGAGCCGAATACGACCACCGTGAACAAGCAATTCGAGTCGCACGACGGCCCGGTGTTTCGCGTCGTCACTCGCTTCCTCGACGACGGCACGCCCGAGGCCTACATGAACTTCCCGCGCGGCAACAGCGGCGAGCCCACGAGCCCGCACTTCGCCGACACGGTCGAGGACTGGCGCAACGGCGTGTACACCAAGTACCCATACACCCGCGCCGAGGTCGAGGCGACCAAGCCGACCCGCATCGTGCTCGCGCCCTGAGGCGCGGCGGGCCTCAGGTGCCCCGCCAGGTCCGCTGCTTGCCCGTGTCGACGTGGACGAAGCTGCTGACCGGGTAGTAGCCGACGCCGCCGTGATGGGCCTTGAGCAGGTGGCGGTACAGCAGTTCGGTGGCCACGCCTGGCAGCGAGAAGTCGATCGCCTGGCTGCGCGTGTGGTTGCTGTCGCGCGACACCTCGCGGCCCTTCTTGGCCAGCAGCAGGTTGTACTTGGCGTTGCGGTAGCCGCTGACGATCGCGAGCTTGTGCGCGCCGAACTTCTCCGCGGTGGCGAGCACCCGCAGCACCAGCTCGCGCGGGTGCTCGCCCGGCAGGCCGCTGTTGTGGCAGCGGAGGAAGCGGCCGAGCGCCGCGCGGTCGAGCACGATCGGGCCGGTCCACGGCATGTGCTCCTCGGTCCACAGGTTGTGCGCCGTCAGGACGGCCTGCCCGCTGTCCCCCGCCCGCAGCGGCGGGCGACAGGCCGGGTCCACGCGACATGTCCTCTCGGGCAGGTGCACGCCCGGCGCGCAGCACTCGGCGGGGCGGGGCGGAGCGAGCTGCTTGTCGGCGAGGTAACGCGCCTTCTTGCTTTCGGCCGGATCCCCGCCGGCGGCGGCGAGCAGGATCGCGAGCGCCGCGGCGATCACGTCGCGGCCCCCGGGAAGCGCGCCACGGCGACGAAGGCGGGCCCCTCCGGGCCGGCCTGCGGGTCGCGGCGAAACAGCACTGCCTCGCGGATCTCGTGCTCCTGCACATCGACCACCAGATAGTCGACCATCCACCCGGCCGAGAGCGCAGCGGCCTCGTCCTCGAGCGAGAAGTACGCGCCGACCCGTGGATGCGAGTGATAGATGATCGTCGCCGGGTCATCGCCGTTGAAGCTGTTGGCGAAGTCGATCTGCTGGCGCCCGCCGAAGTTGTAGCCGTTCGCCGACGTGCGCGGGTTGGCCACGGGGTCGAGCGCATGCAGGCGATCCTGATAGTTGGTGCAGCGAACCAGGGTGCGCTCCGGCCCGGGCCCGCGCAGGTAGCCGCAGCATTCGCCCGGGAACTCGGCGCGCGCCTGGGCGTAGATCGCGGCGAGGATGTCGGCGGGGATCTCGAGGTCGGTCATGAGCTCACCAGAGATAGTGCCGCTCCCACTTGAGCGGGAGGAAGTAGCGGTCGCCGCGGTCGCACAGCACCGTCACGACGACGCCGCCGCGGCCCTCGGCGATCAGCGTCCGGGCGACGCGCACGGCCCCGGCCACGTTGCCGCCGGAGGAGTGGCCGACCATCAGCCCCTCCTCGTGGGCCAGGCGCTCGGCCATGTCCCAGCCCTCGTCCGTCGGCATCCAGATCATGCCGTCGAGCGCGGCCTCGTCGTAGATCTTCGGCACGATGCTGCTCGGCAGGTGCTTCATGCCCTCGAGCCCGTGCATCGCGTCGTCGGGCTGGAGGCCGAGGCAGCGGACCTGCGGGCCGAGCTCGTGCAGGCGCCGCGACGTGCCGATCACCGTGCCGCTGGTGCCGATCCCGGTGACGAAGTGGGTGACGCGGCCGGCGGTCTGGGCCCAGATCTCGGCGCCGGTGCCGTGGTAGTGGGCGAGCGGGTTGTTGGGGTTCGAGTACTGGTCGGCGTACCAGTAGCGATCGGGCTGTTCGGCGGCCAGCTGCTTGGCGAGGACGATCGCCCCGTCGCTGCCCTCGAACGGGCTCGAGTACACGATCTCCACCCCGTAGGCCGCCGACACCTGCTTGCGCGGCACGCTGACGTTCTCGGGCATCACCAGCGTGATCGGGACGCCGAGCGCCGCCCCGACCATCGCGTAGGCGATGCCGGTGTTGCCGCTGGTGCTGTCGAGCAGGCGCACGCCGGGGCGCAGCTGGCCGCTGCGCAGCCCCTCGCGGACGATCCGGAGCGCCGCCCGGTCCTTCACCGAGCCCGCCGGGTTGGTGAACTCGGCCTTGGCCCACAGCTCGACGCCCGGGCAGTCGCGCTCGATGCGGTGGAGGCGGAGCAGCGGCGTGTCCCCGACCAGGTCCGTGATGCTGTCGACCCGCACGGCGCGGGGGCGCAGCTGGGCCTGCAGCTGCGTGCGGGCGGAGGGCGCGTCCATCGCGACTAGCCGCCGGCGATCGCGGGGATGATGCTGATCTCGTCGCGCTCGGCCACTGGCGTCTGCAGGTTCTCGAGGAAGCGAATGTCCTCGTCGCCGACGAACACGTTGACGAAGCGGCGCACCTTGCCGTGCTCGTCGAGGATGCGCTCGCGGATGCCGGGGTGGCTGTGCTCGAGCGCCTCGATCACCGCCTGCACGGTCGCGCCGGCGATCTGCACCTCTTCCTTGCCCTGGGTGTACTTGCGGAGGGGGGTCGGGATCCGGATGGTTGCCATGGAAATTCTGTTCAGGATAATGAACAAGGGACGGGCGAACCGCAAGGGGGCCCTGGCGCGCCGTCTACGTGGAGCGCGCCGCGCCGCAGGCCGGGCAGTCCGGGCGCGGGCGCGGGCGCATCTGCTGCGGCAGGAGCGTGCGCGTGTCGATCGCCCACAGGGTCCCGGCCACGGGCTCGCCCGCGTGCAGGGCCACGGCGAGCTGCGCCATCCAGAAGCCGAGCAGCCCGGCCGCGGCTCCCATCACGCCGACCAGGCTGCACGGCTCCTGCAGCTCCGTCGGCGGCGGCCCCTCGAACATGCAGCGCAAGCACGCGTGCCCGCGCTGCACCGCCTGGACCTGGCCGCGCCAGCGCTGAACGCCGCCGACCACGAGTGGCAGCTGGCCCGCGAGACATGTGTCATTGACCATGAACTTGAGGTCAGGTGCGTCCGAGCACTCGAGCACGATCGTACCCGGCGGCTGTTCGGCGAGCAGCGGAGCGAGGTTGGTGGCGTCCAGGCGCAGACGCAGCGCTCGCACGTGTAGCCGTGGATCGCGGCTGCGCAGACGCACCTTCGCAGCATCGACCTTGGCCATCCCGACGTCGGCGGTCGTGTAGAGCACCTGGCGCTGCAGGTTGCTGGCGTCGACGACGTCGTGGTCGACGATCGTGATCGCCGCGGCCCCCGCGGAGACCAGGCCGAGCAGGGCAGGGCAGCCAAGTCCACCGGCGCCGAGCACCAGGTAGTGGCCGCCAGGTCCCGCGCTCACGGGCGCAGCTCGCCGTCGGCGGTGAAGTACTCGTCGAGCGAGAAGTAGCGCTCGCCGGTGTCGCACAGGACGGTGACGACATGCTTCCCGGGGCCGAGCTCGGCCGCCAGATCGAGCGCCGCGACCATCGCCGCCCCGGCCGAGATGCCGACCAGCAGGCCCTCCTCGCGGGCGAGCCGTTGCTTCATGCGGTAGGCCGCCTCGTCGCCGATGCGGGCGATCCGGGAGTAGCTGCCGCGATCGAGGATCGGCGGGACGAAGCCGGCGCCGATGCCCTGGATCTTGTGCGGCCCCGCTGGCTCCCCGCTGAGCACCGCGCTGCGATCCGGCTCGACCGCGACGACGATCAGCTCCGGATGATGCCGCCGCAGCACGTCGCTGACGCCGGTGATCGTCCCGCCGGTGCCGACCGCGGCGACGAAGCCCGCGAGCTCGAGGCCCTCGGTCTGCGCCAGCAGCTCCAGCGCCGTCGTGCGGCGGTGGGTCTCGGGGTTGTTCGGGTTTTCGAACTGCTGCAACATGAAGTGCCCCGGTCGCTGACACAGCTCGCGGGCCCGGGCCACGGCACCGGGTATCGCCTGCTCCTCGGGCGTGAGCACCAGCTCGGCGCCGTAAGCCCGCAGCAAGTTGCGGCGCTCGAGGCTCATGCTCTCGGGCATGGTGAGCACGAGGCGGTAGCCCTTGATCGCGGCGACCTGGGCCAGGCCGATGCCCGTGTTTCCGCTGGTCGGTTCGATCAGCACGCTCACGCCGGGCGTGATCTGACCGGCCGCCTCGGCGGCCTCGATCATCGCCAGGGCGATGCGGTCCTTCACCGATCCGCCAGGGTTCAACATCTCGCACTTGCCCCACACCGTCGCGTCCGCGGGCCCCGTGAGCCTGCGGATGCGACACAGCGGCGTGTTGCCGATCAGCGCGAGGATGTCGTCGACTAGCGCTGCCCGCAGCATGGCGCAGATCAGACCACGAAGTCGGTGCGACGGCGGTGCGTCTCGCGGGCCTCGCCGAGCAGCTGCTCGAGGCTCAGCTGGCCCACGGCCGCCTCGAAGCGGGCGTCGACCGAGCGCTCGACCATCCGCGTGATCTCGTCCTGCGGATCGCCGGTCGAGGGCCCGCCGTTCGCCGGAGTGGACAGCGCCTGAAGCACCTCTGCCACCGCGATGTCGGCCGCGGGACGCGCGAGTTTGTACCCTCCGCGAGGTCCGCGCTTGCCGACGACGAAGCCCGCCTTGCGGAGCTCGCCAATGATTTCCTCCAGATACCGGGAGGGAATGGCCTGCTGCTCCGCAATGACGTGGGCGGAGGCATATCCCCGGTGTGCCACATGGCAAAGAGCGCGCAGACCGTATCGTGCCTTGGTCGTTAGTTGCATTTTTCCCGGTCAACCTTGATGAAAAGCTGCGGCCGCAGATTGCCACAAGAATCTGGCTTCCGTCACCGGAGTTGCGCCGGAAATTTCAATCCGGGGCCTTGAATCCGACCGATGTTCACCGTGTAAAAATGTGCAAATAGATCCTGGAACCAAGCCCGAATGGGCAAGCAGGGGCTGCAGACCCGCTCCGCGCGCAGAAAAGGGGAAATCAGCGCGCCAGCGCGCCAGTGCTGGAGCATGAGGGGAGGGGAGGCGCGATCTCCCTCGCGAGACTTCGCGCGACGGAGCGCGGGAGACCGGGCGTTGACAGCAGGGGGCCGGAGGGAATAGGCACGCTGCCGCTGGCCGCCTCGCCGCGGCCGCGCGCCCGAGAAGAAAGCCCCATGGACGTCTCCGAACTCCGCAAGAACGCCAAGCTCCAGATGGACGGCCACCCCTTCGTGGTCACCGACTTTCAATTTGTGAAGCCTGGCAAGGGCCAGGGCCTCTACAAGTGCAAGCTCAAGAACATGATCACCGGCGCGACGATCGATCGCACGTGGCGCTCGGGCGAGCGGCTCGAGGCGGCCAACGTCGAGTCGCGGCGCATGCAGTTCCTGTTCGCCGGCGGCGGCAGCTTCACCTTCATGGACAGCGAGAACTACGAGCAGGTCGAGCTCAGCGCCGACCTCGTCGGCGACGACAAGAACTTCCTGCTCGAGCAGCTCGAGGTCGAGGTCCTCTTCTACAACAACCGCCCGGTCGGCGTGACCCTGCCGAGCCACATCGTCATGAAGATCGTCGAGGCAGAGCCCGGCGTGAAGGGCGACTCGGCCAACAACCCGACCAAGATGGCCACCCTCGAGTCGGGCTACCGCCTGCAGGTCCCGCTCTTCGTGAAGGAGGGCGAGCGCGTCAAGATCGACACCCGCACCGGCGACTACATCGAGCGCGTCAACGGGTGATCCCGGCGACGCCTGGATCCACGGTTGCCATCGCTCGGTGTGATGCACGGCGGGCCAGTGCCCTTCGCCCGCCGCGTCGCTGTCTGGGACGCGGCGCTCACCGCGGTGCGGGCGTACCTACGCGCCGCTGGAATGCTCGAGGTGAGCACCCCGATCCGCGTCGCGGCGCCGGCGATCGAGCCCTACATCGATCCGATCGCCGCACCGCCGGGCTACCTCGCCACCAGCCCCGAGCTGGCCATGAAGCGCCTGCTCGCTCGCGGGAGCGGACCGATCTTTCAGCTGTCGCACGTGTTTCGTCAGGCCGAGCGCGGCGACCGGCACAGCGAGGAGTTCCATCTCCTCGAGTGGTACCGCCTCGGCGGTGAGCTGGCGGAGGTCGAGGCCGACGTCGAGGCGGTCGTCGCGGCGGTGTTTGCGGCCGTCGGCGCCGAGCCGCCCACGCGCTGGCTGCGGGTCGACTTCTTCTCGCTGTTCGAGCGCACCAGTGGTGTGGCGCTGCGCGGCGACGAGGACGACGAGGCCCTGCGCAGCGTCGTCGGCCCAGCGCTTCGTGCCATGGTGTGGGACGGCCGGCCTGGCCCGCTCACCAGTCCGGACGCAGAGATCCGCAGCCTTGCCGCATGGACCGCCCTGTTCAGCGCCTGGTCGGACCTCCACCTCGATCCCTGGCTGTCACGGCAGGTCGGCGTCGGCGTGCACCTCGGGGAGTTCCCGGCCGCCCTCGCCGCGCTGGCCCAGCGATCGCAGAAGGACGGCCGGGCCGTGGCGCACCGCGTCGAGTCCCACGTCGCCGGTGTCGAGCTGGCCAACGGCTACCTCGAGCTGCGCGACCCGGCCGAGCAGCGTCGCCGCTTCGCCGCTGTCAACGCCCTCCGCGGCGCCCTCGGTCAGGCTGTCCTGCCGCTCGACGAGGACTTCCTCCGGGAGCTCGGCGGCCTCCCGCTGACCACTGGCATGGCCCTGGGCCTCGACCGCCTGATCATGCTGGCCTGCGGCTGCACACGCCTGGACGACATCTCACTGGCCCTCGGCGCTCCGTGACGCCGCGGGCTCGTCAGGCTCGTCAAGCATGTTGCGGCACGTTGCGGGCAGCGGGCAGCGATGAGGCTCGTTGCGGCAGCGTTGTGGCACTGTGGAGGGAGATCTGCCTCGGACCTGCCTCGGACACGTCCCCGACCAGGCACATCGCCAGCGCCGAATGGCGAGGCTCCCGTGGCCGCGGTGACCTGCGCGCCGGAGGGAGCTGCGGCCCCCAAGGGTGGCCCTGCCAAGGGTCCCGCCACGGTGCCTTGCCCCCGCTCGTGCGTCTTGAACTCGCCAGGCATCCCTGTACACTGGCGCTCTCCATGCGCCCGATTCTCGCCGTCGTCGCCGCGTGTGCCCTGACCTGGATGTCGGGCTGCACCAAGATCGCAGCGCGCGATCTGATCCGTGAGGGCAACACCCTCTACCATAGTGGCAAGTACGCCGACGCCATCGGCAAGTACGACGAGGCGGCGAAGCTCGAGCCCGACGGCGTCACGCTGTTCTGGAACCGGGCCTGCGCCGCGGAGAGCATCGTCCTCAAGATGCGCGACCCGACCCTCACCTCGGACCGCAAGCTCTACACCGACATGGCCCTGTCGGACTTCAAGACCTGGCTCGATCGCCTCGAGAACCAGACCGAGGCCGATCGCACCGCATACCTCGATCACCGCCTCGCCCTCCTCGACGCCGACGAGCGCTGCGACGACCTCCTCAGCTACTGGCTCGAGAAGCACAACGCCGAGCCCAAGGAGGAGGGCTGGTACAGCGTGATCGCTCGCCAGTACGACAAGTGCGGGCGCACCAAGGACGCCGACCAGTGGTTCGCCAAGCGCACTGTCGACTTCCCGCAGTCTGTCCGCGGCTTCCTCAGCCTGGCGATCCGCAAGCTCGAGCAGCTCTACCCGGAGGTCGAGAGCGGCCTACAGTACAACGCGAACTACAGCGAGGACGAGCGCATCGCTATTGCGAACGAGGCCATCGCGCTGCTCGACAAGGCGACCCAGATCGACCCCAAGTTCCGCGAGGCCTACACGTACCGCTCGATCGCGTTCACGCAGCGCCAGCTCGCGCGCCGCTACGGCGACGACCCGTTGCAGAACACCGCCCAGGAGAACCTCAACCGCCTGTTCGCGCGCGAGGACACGATGGCGGCCTGGCGCCAGCAGAAGGCGATCTGCGACATCGACCAGCAGCCCGAGTGTCCGCTCGACAAGCCGCCCGAGGGCCCGTGTTGCATGCTCCCCCCGCGCCCGCTCAGCGCCGAGGAGGAGGCCGCGGACGTGGAGCAGAAAAAGCTCATCGAGGCGGAGATCGCCGCCCTCACTGCTGGCGTTCCAGAGCCCGACAAGGGCAAGCGCAAGGGCAAGAAAGGCGGCAAGTAGGCGATGTTCGACCATTACCTCCACTACCAAAAGAGTGATCCGCGGCGGCAGAAGCGGATCGCGATCGCGTCGATCATCTCGGGCTCGATGACCTTCGCCGGCATCCTCTTCGTGTGGGCCGCGAACAAGATGAACATCGTCAAGGTCGATCCGCCGACGGTCAGCTTCATCATGGTCCAGATGTCCATGGAGGACGCACCGCCACCGCCGCCGCCACCGCCACCGCCAGCCGCCGCGGAAGAGGTGGAACCAGAGAAGGAGGACATCCCGGACGAGGATGTCCCCGAGGAAGAGATCGTCCAGCCCAAGGACACGCCGGACAAGGTCCCCGACGCCAAGAAGGCCGGCGGCGCCAAGGGCCCCGCGATCCCGGGCGGCGTGCCAGGCGGTGTGCCAGGTGGCGTGCCAGGCGGCGTGCTCGGCGGTGTGCTCGGCGGCCAACTCGGCGGTCAACTCGGCGGCGTTGCGACCAAGCGTGAGCCGACCCAGGCCGCGGCCCCGAAGCCCTTCAATGTCGTCGTCGGCAACGCCATCTACAAGCCCGACCCCGACAAGAACGCCCTCTCCGCGACCAAGGCGTCGATGTTCGACAAGCGCCCCGGCACCAACGAGACTTCGTTCTGCGTCGACGTCGATGGCAAGACGGTCGACGTGAAGACCAAGAAGAAGTTCCCCAACGACCCCAAGGTCGACGAGATCTGCCGCGACACCATCAAGAAGTGGCGCTTCAAGCCGTTCATCGTCGGCGGCAAGCCGGTCAAGACCTGCAGCGTCGCCGAGTTCAACCTCAAGTTCACCTGACGTATCCCCGGCCATACCCCTGCTGGGGTGACCCCGGACAAACCCCTGCCGGGGTGACCCGGACCCCCCGGCCCGACCCGACCGACCCGAAAGAAGACAGCCAGTCATGGAGCTCATGGAATTTTCGACACTGCTCGCCAACACGGGCACGGACTTCTCTCTCGCCGGCATGTGGGAGCAGATGGGCATCATCGCCAAATTCGTGATGGTGCTGCTGATGCTGATGTTCCTGCTCAGCTTGGCCCTGATGATCGAGCGCTCGCGGGCCTATTCGCGGGCCAAGCGGCAGTCGATCTCGTACATCATGCTGCTGCGCAACTTCCTGCAGGAGCGCAAGCTGCAGGAGGCCGTCACGGCGGCTGGACAGCACGGTGACAGCCCGCTGGCCAAGGTCGTCGGCGCCGGCATGAGCGAATACCTCAAGGGCATGGAGGCGCTGCAGGAGGAGGGCCCCGAGGATGTCGGTGACTTCGACCTCGTCGATGCGGTCAATCGCCAGCTCGAGCGTGCCAAGGAGCGCGAGACGGCCAACCTCAAGCGCGGTCTCACCGTGCTGGCCACGGTCGGCTCCACCTCGGTGTTCGTCGGCCTCTTCGGTACGGTCGTCGGCATCATCACCGCCTTCCAGGGCCTCTCGAGCGACGGCGGCGGCGGCCTCTCTTCGGTGGCCGGCGGCATCTCGGAGGCGCTGGTCGCCACCGCGGTCGGCCTCATGGTAGCGATCCCGTCGGTGGTCGCCTTCAACCTGTTCAACGGCCGTGTCGAGGGTTTCCAGATCGACATGAACGACGTCGCCTCCGAGCTGATCGACTTCGTGTTGAAGGAGGGGCGCTACTAAGATGGCAGGCGCCACCCACCGTCGCGGGAGCAGCAGCACCAAGCACGGCAAGCACCGCCATATCGCCTACAAGAGCGATCACACGGTCAAGCCGGCGCCGACCAACAGCGAGATCAACGTGACCCCGCTGGTCGACGTGTGCCTGGTGCTCCTCATCATCTTTATGGTCGTCACCCCGATGTTGGGCCGTGGCATCGACGTGCAGCTCCCACTGCTCGTGTCCGCCTCTCAGCACAAGGAGGGCGATCAGGTGTTCATCTCGGTGAACGACGACGGCGCCTGGGTCGAGACCGACGTGTACACCGAGAAGGACCTGTTCATGTCCCGCCTCGAGGAAGACCTCAAGATCGCCGCGGGCAAGGCGCTGGCCAACGACGACAAGGGCCCGCTGCTCTTCCTCAAGGGCGACAAGGGGACTGACTGGGGCAAGGTCAAGACGGTCATGGAGTGGATCACTTCCAGCAACGCCCAGATGCAGGACATCGCGTTGGTCGTCGACCTCCCCGAGAACACCTGAGCGTCGCCCCTGGCGCGCTGACCCCTCGGCGATCGGACCCGGCTCGACGCCCGGGCGCTCTTCCACCACGGGCGATCGCCCGAAATCCCCGTCAGGACCTCGCTGCGAGGCTGATCGCGGATCTTCCCCAACGCTCCCCTGCGCTGGCACATGGCTGCCCGCGCCTTCTGTTTTTCCTATACCTTCGCGCGGATCTGCCGTAGGCTTCAGTACGCAAAGGAACGTCCCCCATGGGCATGTCAACCGGAGGCTCCAAAGGTGGAGCCCAGAGCGAGATCAATGTCACCCCTCTCGTCGACATTTGCCTCGTGTTGCTCATCATCTTCATGGTGATGCTGCCGAAGAATGTCCCCGAGATTTCGGTGCGGGTGCCACCCGAGAGCAAGCAGCGGCAGAAGCCGCAGCAGGCCAACGAGAACTTGGTCCTGGGTCTCACCAAGGATGGCGCCATCACGCTCAACCGCACGCCGGTCGATCGCGCCAACTTGGGCGACACGCTGGAGACCCAGCTCAAGTTTCGCGACAAGAAGGTCATCTTCGTCAACTTCGACGACGACGCCAACTACGGCGTGGCCGTTGAAGTGCTCGACCTCGCCAAGCGCTCGGGTGCTGAGGTTCTCGGCATCATGAAGAACAAAGACAAGCCGACCCCGAATTCACTGCGTCCAGGCGCCGCCTGAGCGCGGCCTCGCAGGTCTCGTCCCCGAATTTTTTGTCGCCATCCGTCGTCACCAGGACCCATCGCCATGCGCACGTACACCACCCTCGATCTCGGAACGCAGCGCCCGACCTCTCGCTGGCGCCTCGCGGGCTTGCTCGGTCTGTTCGGCTCTCTCGGTATCGCCGCGGGCGCCATGTCGGGCTGCGTCAACGACCCCGACTGCGGCGTCTGTGACCCCGACAACCTGATCCTTGAGAGCATCGCGGGGGTCAACTACGCGGGCAAGATCGTCAAGTTGCTCGGGCCGGAGTGCGTTGGAGACAGCTGTCCCGGGGAGATCACCGAAGGTCAGTACTTCGTCGAGAAGGTCATCCCCTGCATCGAGACCGACGAGGCGATCAACGCCCCCCGCGGGGTCGACGAGTGGTGTCGTGTCTCGCCCCTCATCGTCGATTCCGGGCTGCAGTTCATCTTCAATAACCTCCTCGACCCGCAGTCGGTCGAGCTCGTGCGCAAGCAGGCGGTCAACCCGCAGTTGATCGAGGTCTTTGATTGGAAGACCCACATCGTTCACCTCGAGGGTCCGATCACTCGCTTCAACGGCGACTACCGCCCCGGTCAGACGCAGACCAAGCCTGACACGGTCACCCGCGCCACCAACCTCGCGTGCATTGAGAACCTCGCCAAGCAGGGCATTCCCTACGACCACACGGTCGTGGAAAAGGACCCGACTATCTGCGACGGCACCTACAAGGCCGAGGATGGCAAGGTCTGGCCGCTCAAGACTGAGTTCCAGCGAAAGAACAGCAAGGGCAAGCTCGAGCCCGCCAGGATCGACACCTACCGCGGCGAGACCGACACCCGCCGCCAGTCGCAGTCGTGCACGCCGCCGCAGAGCGGAGCCGACACCTGCTGCGACACTTGCGACTACGAGGTTGCGGTCAATGTCTCCAAGTATGGTGTGGTTGCGCCGCTCGACGAGATGACGCCCGCCGGTGCCGACCAGCGGCGTACGCTGAGCAATGCAATCAAGTGCACGCCGATGGGCGACAAGTACAGCCAGTGCAAGGATTTCATCCCGCACGTGTACCGTGGCCAGGAGCAGCGCAGCTTCTCGTACAACTGGGATGGCGACCCCGCGGGCACCTACGAGACCTTCCACGTCCCGCTGCAGGACAAGCTGCGCGAGACCCATCCGGACCAGCGCTGGTCCGGTCACGAGCAGCGCACGGTGCCTTGCAACGATGACGCCGACTGCACGAGCGACACCAAGGCTTTCCTGGTTGGGATGGAGTGCGTGGGCGAGCTCGGCAAGAACGGCCCCGCCTGCAATACCGGCGATGAGTGCATCAACAAACGCTGCGTCGCGGAATGGTTCGGGGACTGCCGCGCCGACGCGAAGACCACCGGCGAGCAGGGCTACTGCGTCGACAAGCGCTGGAACGGCGAGGGCAGCGCGGGCTGCTTCACCAACGACGCGGCGTACTATGTATGCGCGTCGCCCGAGACCTGTCCCGACGAGGACTTCGGCAACAAGGGCCGCACACAGGGCAAGGGCTCGCGCTTCTCGCTGGCCGACTCGAACTTCGACGGCACCGTGGAGGCCATCGAGGGCTGTCGCACCAGCCTGGGCGGCGTAGACAAGGAGGCGTGCGATCCGCTCTACCAGTCAGGCATCACGCCGATCCCGCTCTATGACCGGAAGGAGACATTGCCGACCACCACCCGCAACTGCGTCTGCGAGGATGAGCCGGCGGAAGGTTGCGACGAGCTCGTCGACAAGCTTTGCCGCGTCGACGGTGACCCGAGCAAGGATATCATCAAGGAGAAGAAGGGGCAGTTCGCGGTCAAGTTCGTCACTCGCCTCGGCGGTGTGGTCTACGATCCGGCGATCAAGGGTGTACAGTTCCTGCCCGCCGATCTCGGCAACATGCCGCGCAGCCTGGTCGAGGCCTGCTCTGCGGCTCGCGCTGGCGGAGCCAAGGGCTTCAGCATCAAGGACGGCTGGCGCGCTAACGACTCCGGCGCGGAGAACTACGAGGACTTCGATCGTGCCATGTGCTCGAGCTCCGAGTACAGGGTCGTGTTCAACACCGACGCCGACAAGGGTCCAGTCGAGTACATCCGCGACAAGGTCGGCAACACCCTGCGTGGCAAGTCCACCTACGTCTTGCACACGCCGGACTTCCACGTCATCCCGGGCAGTGGCTTCCCGACGGACAATCTCCGGATCGGCGCCTGCGACGACTTCGAGATCCGTTTCTCGAACAAGTACGATCTCAGCGCCGCCAACCTCCAGAAGCTGCAGATCGTCGAGATCACGCCCGAGGGTGAGGAGATCGGCGTGGTCGCCGGCGGACTCAACTGCACGACCGATGCCGACGCGAAGATCCCATGCCTCACCACGAACGTGCGCGACCAGGAGATCGGGGCCATTCGCCTGTCGATCGATACGGCGTTGTATGGCGCGGTCCTGGTCGCCCAGCACCGCTACCGGGTGAAGGTCCCGGGCATCGAGCTCGCCAAGGGCGAGACGGTGCAATCGGTCATCGCCCAGGGTGGTGCCCGCTACCGTGAGGCGTTCTGGGATGCTTGCGGCATGCCGCTCACGAATTCGATGCCGACCCTCGACAGCGCTGGCAAGCCGGACGACGGCGGCAAGCGGCGTGATGCCGACTACTTCTACGACTTCAACATCGACGAGCCGAAGCCGAAGGAAGACAAGGAGAACGACAACGTCCAGTTCTCCTGCGACAACGCTCCGGACAACTACAATCCCGACCAGGCCGACATGGATGGGGATGGCTTCGGCGACGTGGTCGACAAGTGCCCGACGATCGCCACCGACAACAACAAGGCCGACACCGACAAGGACGGCATCCGCAACGCGTGCGACCTCTGTACCCGCCAGCTCACGGCCTACAACGAGCATGCTGGCGACGTGGTGCCGCCGGTACCGGTGTACATGATGGTCCGCAACATCCCGTTCCAGGCCGACTACGACCAGGACGGTATCGGCGATGTCTGCGACAATTGCATCGTCAAGGCCAACTGCGGCGACTTCGGGCCGAAGGCGGACGGTTTGACCCCCGCGGTGATCAGCAGCACCGTGCCCTTCGACAACGACAGCGAGTGCCAGGTCGACAATGACGACATGCCCTTCATCGGCGACGCCTGCATCGACCAGGGCATGCCGGTGCAGCTGGCCGACGCCGCCGGGCCGGTCGGTCACGCCGCCGACGATGACTTCGATCAGGACGGCCTGACCAACCTGAGCGACAAGTGCCCGCGCCTGCGCGTCGAGCTCACGGCGTGCCAGGGCGTCGACGACTGCCCTGAGTTTGCCGAATGCACGGCGGGCTTCTGCAACCACCCAGACAGCGATAACGACGGTGTTGGTGACCTCTGCGACACCTGCCCCGCCAAGGCGAACCCGAAGCAGGTCCAGGACGGCGGCATGCAGGCCGACGACCCCGACTCCGACTTCGTCGGCAACGTCTGCGAGACCAACCCCGGTTGCTACGATCGCGACGACGCCCGCCGCATCGCGTTCTACACCAAGTCGGCCAACGGTCAGTGCTGCGTGCAGACCTTCAGCGAGAAGCTCGGCTTGACCGACCCCGGCTACGTCGAAATTGACGAGACCACGGCCGAGTGCAAGGTCATCGACCCGGTCGTTCCGCTGACGGCGGACTGCGCCGAGGATCAGGAGAACGTCACTTGCCGTCGCCTGCCGAAGTCTGTGATCGACCGTCCGGGTGTTGTGAACCTGCCGGTGGGGTGCACCGAGGTTGGTGAGCCGCTCACCCTCGAGAGCCCGACGATCAAGGGCGACGAGGATCTGCTCTACAGCTTCATGTGCCTCATGCCGCAGCTCGACTCCGACTTTGACGGGATCGGCGACGCCTGCGACCTCTGCGAGTTCTCGTTCGACCCCGACAACAGCTTCTACAAGGACGACAACAACAAAGTCTGGCCGAACTACGGCAACTTCTGCCGCGGCAAGTATGACCCCGAGAAGGGCATCCAGACTTGCGAGGATGTGCCGGATACCGATACCGAGGGCACTGGCGGGACTGGTGGTACCACCGGTTAGCGTCTGGGTAGGCTCTGGCCTTCGGGAACGAGCAACGGCGGCCCCTGCGGGGTCGCCGTTTTGATTGGTTGGCGGCGCGTGGCGGTGGATACCGCCACGTGGTTGCGTCAGGGGAGCTGGCCGGAATCCGCGATGACCACGGGCTGCTTGGTGCTGCCTTCGCGTGAGCCCACGGCCTCCATCTTCTTGACGACGTCGAGGCCCTCGACGACCTTGCCGAAAACGACGTGCTTGCCGTCGAGCCAGGGGGTCACCACGGTGGTGATGAAGAACTGGGACCCGTTGGTGTTCGGGCCGGCGTTGGCCATGGAGAGCAGTCCCGGCGTCGTGTGGCGCAGCTGGAAGTTCTCGTCCTTGAACTTCTCGCCGTAGATCGACTCGCCGCCGGTCCCGTTGCCGCGGGTGAAGTCTCCACCCTGGCACATGAACTGCGTGATGATGCGGTGGAAGCTGGAGCCCTTGTAGTGCAGGGGCTTCCCGGAGATGCCATTGCCCTTCTCGCCGGTGCACAGGGCCCGGAAGTTCTCGGCGGTCTTCGGGGTGACGTCGGCGAAGAGCTCGAACACGATGCGGCCCGCCGAGTGGCCGCCGATGTTGATGTCGAAGTAGACGCGGGGATTGGACATGGGGGGCCTTTTAGCACATTGGCGCTGGCGCCGGCCGGCCCCTGTCGGGGGCCTGGACGGTCCCTGTCTGCTATCGTCGCCGGGCCGTGCTTCGCCCCGCCTGGACCCCCGTATGCATCACCCTCCTGGCTCTCGGCTGCGCTTGCGGCATCTTCGCGCCGATCGACCCCCCGGAGGGCGCCAGCTCGAGCACGGGCGCGAGTGAGGGGGGCCCCGATCTACCCCCGCCCGATCCCTCGGACCTGGCGATCGCCACCTTCAACGTTCGCCGGTTCTTCGACCCGGTGTGCGACAGCGGCCAGTGCAGCAGCGGCGACTACGAGGAGGCGCCGACGCAGAAGCAATTCGAGTACAAGGCGGACACCATCGCGGAGGCGATCGCCGGCTTCCAGGCGGACGTGGTGATCCTTGAGGAGGTCGAGACCCAGACCTGCCTCGACGCGCTGGTCGAGCGCCTCGGGGCCGACACCTTCCCGACGGCGATTCTCGGCGAGACGGGCTTCGCGGCCTCGGTCGATGTGGCGGTGTTGTCCCGCTTCAAGACCGTCGAGGTTCGCCGCCACGCGGACGTCCCGCTGCAGCGCCCGAGCGGCGGCCAGACCTGGTTCTCGCGCGAGTTCCTCGAGGTCCACCTCGACGCCGAGGGCCATCAGCTGATCGTGTTCGCGGCGCACTTCAAGGCCAAGGTCGACGACGATCCGGAGCGCCGCCTCGCCGAGGCGACGCGTGCGCGGGAGATCGTCGATGCGGTCGCTGCTGCGAACCCGGACGCGCTCATCGTCATGGGCGGCGACCTCAACGACACGCCTGACTCGCCGCCCTTGATGGCCCTGCTGGCCGACGGAGGCATGCAGCGCGTCGCCGCCGAGCTCGTCCCCGACGACTGGACCTACTCGTACCAGGGCGTTCACCAGGCGATCGACCACCTGCTGCTCGCGGCCGCGGCGACCGGCGGCCAGCACATCAAGGGCAGCACCCACGTGTTCCGCGGTGAGGGCAGCGACGGCTACGGCGGCTCCGATCACGATGCCCTGCGCGCGAGCTTTCGCGCCGAATGAGCCGAGCGGGCGAGCTTTCGCGCCGAACGAGCCGAGCCCGGGTCCCGGGCTCGAGATGAGACGCCTGCGCGAGCTGTCGCGGCGAAGCGTCGAAGTCGGCGGCTCAGGCCGAGCCCGGGTCCCTCGGGGTGAGGGCGGCGGCGGCGGAGGGCTTCACGTGGCCGTGCGCGACGAACCACTCCACCGCGCGGCGCAGGGTCTCGTCGAGCGGTCGGACGTGAAAGCCGAGCTCATCGCGGGCCTTGCGGTTGTCATAGAAGAGGCGCTGGCTGGCGTAGGCGACCGCGCCGGGGGTGATCATCGGCTCGCGTCGTGAGACTCGCGCGGCCCAGCCCTCGAGCAGGTGACCGAAGGCGGCGGCGAGGCTGGCGGGAACACGCAGCATGCCGTGACGCATGCCGACCACCTTGCGTAGTTCGGCGATCATCTCGAAGATCGTGAGGTTGTGGCCGGTGAGCAGGTACGCCTCGCCGCGGCGGCCGCGGGCCTCGGCGAGCAGGTGGCCGCGCGCGACGTCCTCGACGTCGACGAGGTTGAGGCCGCCTTCGAAGCTGACCCGGATCTTGCCGCTCAGCGTGTCGACCAGGGTCTTGCCGGTCGGGGTGGGTCCGATGTCACCCGGCCCGAGCGGCATGCCCGGACACACGAGCACGACGTCGAGGACGGACGCGAAGGCCGCGGCGACCTGGTGCGCGAGGTACTTCGAGCGCACGTAGTCGAAGGCGTGGCCCCACAGGTTGTAGGTGGTGTCCTCGCCGGCCGGTTGCCCCGACGGGTCGATGCCGATCGCCGCGATCGAGCTGGTGTGGACCACCCGTCGCACGCCGAGCGCCGCCGCGGTGGCCAGCACGTTGGCGGTGCCGGTCACGTTGACGTCGTAGATGAGCCTCGGGTCGGGCACCCAGGTCCGGTAGACCGCCGCGAGGTGATACACGAGGTCGCAGCCGGCCATGTGACGGGCGAGGGCAGGGCGGTCGAGGATGTCGCCCTCCACGCGTTCGATGCCCGCGCCGGCGTCCGGGTCCGCGGCTGCGAGCTCGTCGAGGTTGCGCGTGTCCTCGCCGGGCCGGATGAGCGCGCGGACGCGGCGGCCCTCGGCACGCAGCAGGCGGACCACGTGATGACCGATGAAGCCGGCGGCGCCGGTGACGAAGACCGTTTCGGACATGCCGCGCGAGTCTAGCCCCGCGTGCTCGCCAGCGGCTGCGTAGCCCCTGAAAGCCCGCGGGTCGTCGCCCGCGTCGCCCTGGGCTGCCCGCCGTTGGCGGTGGAGGCCATGAGCCCCCGCCGCTGCTGCCAGCCCCCTGTGCGTGGCTTGTCGTCCCTGACCAGGCGAGCGAAATTGGGGTTGACATACTTTTCGCGCGATTGTACGCAGGGTGTGCTCGGTCACGAGTCACCTCCACACTCACCCACAACATCACGCAAATCCGCACAAACCACAGGACCCTCTCAGGGATCCCGGGGATGGCGGAACTGACACTGTCACATTCGGTTCCTGGACGTCCGAATGTGCTGGTGGAGGACGGCGACGTGCGCCTGCCTGGACCTGGGCGGCCTCAATGTCCTCGCGTTCACCCTGCGTCTCACGCGGGTGTGGGCATTGCTTTGCCATCGTCCGGACGACTGGGAGCTGATCATGAAGAACGCTGGATCGATCCGTCACGACCTCTTGCTTGTGCCCCTCGTTGCCGCCGGGTTCGCGCTGACCGGCTGCTACGATGGCGTCACCATCACTCAATTCTCGGACGCACGTCGCCCGATCGAGCTCGGCAACGAGGAGATGTTCGGCGGGCTCGCGCCGCCGGCCCCGCCGTTCGACCCTGACCCCAGCGAGGACTTCACCGACCCCGAGGACGACCCGAACGCGATCTACGGCGGTGCGACGGTGCCGGCCTGCGGCTGGCCCTCGACGGTGGAGCTCGGCGGTGCGTGCAGCGGCACTCTGGTGCACCCGCAGGTCGTGATCTACGCCTCGCACTGCGGTGCCAGCTACAGCAAGATCTACTTCGGCGAGAACTATCAGGCGCCAGCCAAGACGGTGACCCCGAGCTTCTGCAAGATCATCCCTGGCGGCAACCCGGGCAGCGGTAACGACTTCGCAGTGTGCAAGCTGTCGCAGCCGGTGACGAACGTGCCGATCACGCCGATCTTGATGGGTTGCGAGACGGACATCCTGAAGGCGGGCCAGGCGGTCACGCTGGTCGGCTTCGGCAACGCGGACAACGGGCCCTACGGGATCAAGCGCCACGTCACCACCACGATCAATGGGATCGACGGGAACAACGAGGTCTCGATCGGCGGCAACGGCAAGGACACCTGCCAGGGCGACTCCGGCGGTCCGGCCTTTGTGCAGCTCGCCGACGGGACCTGGCGTGTGTTCGGCATCACCTCCTACGGCGGTGCATGCGGCACCGGCGGGATGTACTCGATGATGCACAAGGGCATGTCCTGGTTCGAGTCCACGGTCGGCCTCGACATCACGCCCTGCCACGACGCGGACGGCAAGTGGAACCCGACGGCTGCTTGCGGCAACTTCCAAAAGGCGCCCGCCAACAGCGGCGGCACCTGGGCCGCTGGCTGCAACGTCGGCAGCAAGGGGGGCATGAGCTCGACCTGCGGAGCAGCCTACGGCGGCAACCCGCAGCCCGACCCGCAGCCGCAGCCGCAGCCGCAGCCGCAGCCGCAGCCGCAGCCGCCTTGCGCCAACTGCACCAAGTACAGCGGCAGCCTGAGCGGGGCCGGCGACGCCGACCAGCACCCGGACAATAACTACTACCAGTCGACCAAGTCCGGGGCGCACGAGGGCTATGTCGTCGACGCGCCGGTCGGCAGCGACTTCGATCTGTACCTCTACAAGTGGCTCAATAACAAGTGGACCATGGTCGCCAAGGCCGAGACGGAGACCTCGAACGAGACCATCAAGTACAACGGCACGGCCGGCTTCTACACGTGGGTGGTCGAGTCGTACAGCGGGAGCGGCAGCTACAACTTCTACGCGAAGAAGCCGTGAACCCCGGCGCCGGCTCAGGCCGCGGAGGTCTGGGCCGGCGCGAGCGAGGGTACGACGGTGCCCTCGACGAACTCGAGGATCTCGCGGGCGATCTCCAGCGGGTACTCGGCTGGCAGCGCGTGCGTGGCGTCGGGGTAGACCTTCCACTGCACGCGAGGGATCGCGAAGGCGAGGGCTCTCATCGTCGTGATCGGCACGAAGCTGTCACGCGCACCGGCGACGATGAGGGTGGGCACGGCGATCGTCGGCAGGACGTCGGCGGCGCTGTGGCGGTGGGCCTCGTCGAGCAGGGTGACGAACAACTCCGGGTTCATCGCCGCGATGCCGCGCATGTAGAGCTCGAGGTCGGCGGCCTCGATGCGGTCGGCGTTGACCTGGCCGGAGCGCAGGCTGATCTCGCGGGACAGCTGCGAGGGCAGCAGCCGGCGCCACACCCGGGTCGTGAGGTCGTGGGCGATGCGGGTGACCGCGACCGCGAGCGGCAGCAGGCGGCCGAAAGCCTGAGTGCCCTGGAAGCTGGTGAGGACACGGCCGCTGGGGCCGGCCAGAGAGAGCAGGCCGGCGACGAGCGGCCGGTGACGGCGGTACACCTCGAGCGCGACGGGGAAGCCCATCGAGAAGCCGACGAGGACCACCGATCGCAGGCCGAGGTGCTCGCAGGCGGCGGCCGCGTCGTCCGCGAGCACCGGGATGTTGAGCTGCCACGGGCGCGGTGGGTCTGGTGACTTGCCGTGGCCGCGGTAGTGCATGAGCACGATGCGGTGGCGCTCGCTGAGCGTGGGCAGGCTGCGCTCGAAGGCCCAGCCCGCGCAGCCGATGCCGTCGAGGATGAGGATCGCGGGGCCGGGCGCGTCGCGGGGGCCGTGGCAAAACAGGCGCAGGGACGCGCCGTCGTCGCGGCGAAGGCGGACGACCGTGCCCTCATCGCGGCTCGGCGCGGCGACGCTGTTCATCCGCTCCGCCCCGATGCCCGCGCCCGCTTCGAATGCTGCGCCTCCAGCCGTCTCGCTGGCTGTGGCACGGGCCGCCCTGGCCGTTTCGCTGGACGCTGCGATTGCTGACTGACTGCTGGTCTCAAGAACGGCCTTGCGAGCAGCCGCGCCAGTTGGGTCATTCGTTGCGGCCGCGCTCGTCGTCGGCGCCGTCGTCTGCCAGGTCGTTGACGCTGGGGTACTTCATGATGTCCTTGCGGGCGATCTTCCACGCCTTCTGGACGATCCACGATAACGAGCGGTCCTGACGCGCAGCCTCCTCCTGGATCTCCTTGAGCATCTGTTCCGGGAAGTAGAGAGACTGTTTGCGCTTGTCCGAGCTGGCCATTCTGGTCTGGTCTCCGCTAGTGATAATCGCGGTTTTTAGGGTAGGCTGCGCCGCGATTGGCTGTCAACCGTGACCGTGACGCCGTTGTCCCCGGCGAGGAGCCTGCGGACACAAGCCCGGGCGAGAGCCTGGACGTGGCCTCTGCGGCGGCGGGCGCGGAGGCGCGCGGTCTGGCGGGGGGCGTCACGTGGTCGGGCGAGGAGTCCGATGGTCGCGCGGTGCGAGCTCAGGCACGTCGTGAACAGCGGCGCAGCACCATCCTCGCGGCCGCTGTGGCGGTGTTCAAGGACAAGGGCTACCACGCGGCGTCGGTGCACGACATCATCGACGCGGCTCAGATCGCGCGGGGCACCTTCTACCTGTACTTCACCAGCAAACGCGAGATATTCGCGGAGTTGGCGGCGACCTTTCTCGAGCTGATCCGTGGCAGCGTACAAAAGATCTCCCTCGATCCAGCTGCCGGCGAGCCGCTCGCGCAGATGCGGGCCAACTTCCGCCGGGTCATGAACACCGTCCTCGAGCACGGGGACCTGGCGACGATCATGCTGCGTGGCGACGCCGGGGACAGCGAGGTTCGGGCCCAACTCGACCTCTTCTACGCCCAGGTGATCGCGTTGATCGGCCAGGCCGTGCGCGTCGGCCACGCCCTCGGCTTCGCCCGTGACTGCGACGTGCACGTGATCGCCGTGGCGGCCCTGGCCGGCCTCAAGCGAGGTGCTCGGGCGGATGCTGGCGGCGCGGGGTGAGGGGGATCCCCCCATGGGGCCGGACGGGGTCGGCGCGGAACCGGCGGGGCCGGACGGGGAGGGCGCAGGTGCGCCTTCGCCGTGGCGCATGCCACCAGAACGCCTCGCGGACGAGCTCCTGACCTTCTTTGTGCGCGGCGTGTTTACCGAGGCGGTCCGCTGAGCTAGAAGTGTCGCCCTCGAAGGTCGGCCCCCCGGCGGGCTGTGATAACTTCGAGGGCCGAGCACGATACGGGAGCGGCATCCATGGCGTTGAAGGAAGCTCAGATGAAGAAATTTCGCGCGATCCTCGAGGACCGGCGCAAGGCGTTGATCCACCAGGCGAAGAAGACTCTGGAGAGCGACATGGTCCTGTCGCCGGACGACCGCTTCGATGAGGTCGATCAGGCGTCCAGCGAGTACATGCAGGCGTTTAGCTTCCGCCTCCGCGGGCGCGAGAAGTTCCTGATGGACAAGATCCAGCTGGCGCTGCGAAAGATCGACGAGGGCACCTACGGCACCTGCGAGGAGTGCGAGGAGATGATCGCACTCAAGCGCCTGCAGGCCCGCCCCGAGGCGCCCCTGTGCATCCAGTGCAAGGAGGCCCAGGAGAAGGAAGAGGCGGTGTATGCCGAGGAGTGAGCTGGCCGCGTAGGCCCGTCCACGCAGCCACGTAGGGCCATGCACCCGCTCCTCTTCACCGTGCCTGGCACGGAATTCGTGGTCTCTTCGTACGGCTTCTGCATGGGCCTGGCGCTGGTCGCTGCCTGGGTGCTCGCGCTGCTGCTGGCCCGCTCGGATCGCCTGCCGAGTGATCGTCTGGGCAGCGTGTTCGTGGTCGCGGCGATGCTGGGCCTGCTGTGCGCGCGGGCGGTGTGGTTGCAGCAGCAAGGGCAGGCGCTCAGCTGGGAGGCGCTGCGTGGTTTGCCGGCCGGCGGCATGACCGTGTTCGGGGGCGCCTTCGCGGCGCTGCTCGTGTCCGTGATCGGCTGCCGTCGGATCGGGGTGCCGCTGCTGGCCTGGCTCGACTGCGTCGCGCCGGCCTTCGCGCTCGGGGCGATCGCCGAGCGGGTCGGGGCGCTGCTCGCTGGCGGCGACTTCGGGCGCTACGTCGGGGCCGAGGACCTCGGTCACGCGCTGGCGATCACGTACCCGCCGGGCTCGCCGGCGTTCATCCTCCACGCGGTCACCCTGCAGGGCCTGCCTGGCGTCAGCGAGCTCGCGTCGGCGCCGGTGCATCCGGTCCAGGCCTACGAGGCCGCGCTGGCGCTGCTCACCTTGGTGGTCGCGCTGTGGGTGCGACGCCGGCGGCGGCACAGCGGGCAGGTGTTCTTCGCGGCGATGGCGGTGTTCGTGGCCGGGCGGGCGCTGCTCGATCCGCTGCGTCACGACGCCTCGCCGGAGCTGCTGGGGCCGCTGCGCCTGGCCCAGATCTCGGGGCTCGGCCTGTTGCTGGTCCTGTGGATCGCTAGCCAGGTGCAGGCGGCTCGGGCCGCGTCCACGCCGGGCGGTCTGCGCGGCTGGGAGGGCGGATCGTGGTCGAAGTAGCGGCGACGCCGGTGGTCGTGATCCACGGGGCGCTGCGCTCGCAGGCGGGGCTGTGGCCGATCGTGTGGTACTTGCGCCGCCAGGGCTTCGCGGCCCGGGCCTTCGGCTATGCGACGCGGCGGCACACCCTCGCACAACACGGCGAGCGGCTCGAGGAGTTCCTCGCGGGCTGGCTCAAGGGACAGGTGCCGACGCTCGGGATCTTGACCCACAGCATGGGTGGGCTGGTCGCGCGGGCCTACCTCGCGCGGGCCGGGGCGGCCGCGCAGTCGCAGCGCCAGCGGGTAGTGATGCTGGCGCCGCCGAATCAGGGCGCCGCGCTGGCCGCGAGCATGCGGGGCTTTCGTCCGTTTCACTGGCTGTACGGGGCCGCGGCCGAGGAGCTGCAGCCGGAGCGGGCGGCCACTCTCGGGTCGCCGCCGGGCAGCGCCGAGCTGCTGATCCTCGCCGGTGGCAAGCACGACAGCGAGGTCGGCTACACGCGGCGGATCGCCGGCAACAACGACGGGCTGGTCGGCGTCGCCGAGACGGCGCTGCCGGGCGTCCCGCCGGTGTTCGTCGGCGGGCTGCACAGCACGATGCAGTGGCGACCCGCGGTGCTGCGCCGGGCGGCGAGCTTCCTCGCGGGTTGATGCTGGGTCCGTCGGGTCCGGGTGGCTCGTCGGGTCCGGGTGGCTCGTCGGGTCCGGGTGGCTCGTCGGGTCCGTCGGGTCCGTCTTGTCGCTCTGGCCCGTCGATCCAAGCTGTCCCGAGAGACAGCAAGGCGAAAGGCCCGCAGCTCTCGAGCGGCGGGCCTTTCGGTGGTGCTGAGGGGCGGGATTGAACCGCCGACCTAGGGGTTATGAATCCCTCGCTCTAACCATCTGAGCTACCCCAGCGGAGGGAGACGGTGGGTATCTCATCCGGGGCGAGCAAGTCAACAGGGCAGGGGGCTGTGGCGCCTGCGGACCGCGTTGCGAGCGACGTGACCTTTGGTGCGTGATGCCGGCGCAGGGGGGCCCTGGGTCGCGTCTGCGGGTGGCTGTGAGTCATCGCAGGTGCCCTCGCGGTGCGCACGCGAGGCCCCGCGTGATAGGTGATCAAAAGCGCCTTGGGCGGCCGTCTCGCTCGCCCTGGCCCCAGGAAAGGACCCGTAGACCATGGCCCGCGAAGTCGTCATCGCCAGCGCCGCTCGTACCCCGATCGGCGCGTTTCAGGGCAGCCTCGCCGCGCTCACCGCCCCGCAGCTCGGCAGCGCCGCGATCATCGCGGCCCTGGCCCGCGCCGGGATCGAGGGCAAGGACGTGCACGAGGTGCTGATGGGCTGCGTGCTGCCGGCGGGGCAGGGCCAGGCGCCGGCGCGACAGGCCAGCCGCGGGGCGGGCATCCCCGACAGCGTCGGCTGCGTGACGATCAACAAGGTCTGCGGCTCGGGCCTCAAGGCGGTGATGCTCGCGGCCCAGGCGATCCGCGCCGGCGACGCGGAGATCGTGGTCGCGGGCGGCATGGAGAGCATGAGCAACGTGCCGTACCTGCTGCCGCAGGCCCGCGGGGGCTACCGCCTCGGCAACGGCACGCTGGTCGACGGGCTGGTCCACGATGGCCTGTGGGACCCGTATAACAACTTCCACATGGGCAGCGCCGGGGAGCTGTGTGCGCGCGAGTGCCAGATCCCGCGCGACCGCCAGGACGCGTACTCGGCCGAGAGCTACCGTCGGGCCCAGGCGGCGGTGAAGGAGGGCAAGTTCCGCGACGAGATCGTGGCGGTGCAGGTGCCCGCGCGCAAGGGCCCGCCGACGGCCGTCAGCGAGGACGAGCAGCCGTTCAAGGGCGACCCCGACAAGCTCGCGGCGCTGCGTCCGGCCTTCGACAAGAACGGCACGATCACGGCCGGCAACGCGTCGACGCTCAACGACGGCGCGTCGGCGCTGGTGGTGATGTCGCGCGACGAGGCCGAGCGCCGCGGCATCACGCCGCTGGCCACGATCAAGGGCTACAGCGGTCACGCGCAGGAGCCCGAGTGGTTCACCACGGCGCCCGCCGGGGCGATCGCCAGCCTGCTGCAGAAGACCGGGCTGCGCCAGGAGGACGTCGATCTGTGGGAGCTCAACGAGGCCTTCGCCGTGGTCGCGCTGGTCAACCAGGACAAGCTGGGCATCCCGCACGAGCGCCTGAACGTGCGCGGCGGGGCGATCGCGCTGGGCCACCCGATCGGCTGCTCCGGCGCGCGCGTGCTGACGACCTTGCTGTACACGATGAAGCAGGACGGCAAGCGCCGCGGCGTCGCGTCGCTGTGCATCGGCGGCGGCGAGGCGGTCGCGCTGATGGTCGAGCGTTGAGCCGGACTTGCCACGAGAGGGCCAGGAAAGGAACCCGCGATGAGCGACACACTCGAGAACATCACCACGATCGGCGTGCTGGGGGCCGGACAGATGGGGGCGGGCATCGCCCAGGTGGCGGCGCAGGGCGGCTTCACCGTGCTGCTCGCTGACGTCAGCCAGGCGCGGGCCGACGCGGGCAAGGCGGGCATCGCCAAGCAGCTCGGCCGGCTGGTCGAGAAGGGCAAGCTGGCCGCCGAGGCGCGCGATGCGATCCTCGGCCGCATCACCGCGGTGGTCGGCGCCGCGGGCCTCGCTCCCGGCGACTTCCTGGTCGAGGCGGCGACCGAGAACATCGAGCTCAAGAAGCAGCTGTTCGTCGAGCTCGACCGGGCGGCGCGCCCTGGCGTGATCCTGGCGACCAACACCAGCTCGATCAGCATCACCCTGATCGCGGCGGTCACGGGCCGACCCGAGCGGGTGGTCGGGATGCACTTCATGAACCCGGTGCCGGTGATGAAGCTGGTCGAGATCATCCGCGGCCTGCAGACGGCGGACGACACCTACCAGCTGACGCTGGCGCTGGCCCACAAGCTCGGCAAGACGACGATCACGAGCAAGGACTGCCCCGGCTTCCTGGTCAACCGGATCTTGATCCCGCTGATCAACGAGGCGGGCTTCGCCCTGCAGGAGGGGCTCGGCAGCGCCGAGGACATCGACACCGGGGCCAAGCTGGGCCTCAATCACCCGATGGGTCCGCTCGAGCTGGCCGACCTCATCGGCCTCGACACCTGCCTGGCGATCGCCGACGTGCTGCACCGCGAGCTCGGCGACGACAAGTACCGGGCGCCCAACATCTTGCGCATGCACGTCGCCGCCGGCTGGCACGGCCGCAAGACCGGGCGCGGCTTCTACAACTACGCGAGCAAGCCATGACTGCAGCACTGCAACCTCGGGGCACCCTCCTCACCGAAGATCACGGCCCGGTCCGCGTCGTCACGATCAACCGGCCGCAGGTGCTCAACGCCCTGAGCGCCGAGGTCGTCGCCGAGCTCACCGAGGCGGCGCACCAGGCCGGGCGCGACGCGTCCGCGGGCGCGCTGCGAGGGCTCGTCCTCACCGGTGCGGGGGCCAAGGCCTTCGTCGCCGGGGCCGACATTGCGGCGATGTCGACGATGGGCGAGGACAGGGCCCGCGAGTTCGCCCGCCAGGGGCACGCGCTCGGCGAGCTGCTGGCGCGCCTGCCGATCCCGGTGATCGCGGCGGTCAACGGCTTCGCGCTGGGCGGCGGCTGCGAGGTCGCGCTGGCCTGCGACTTCATCTACGCCAGCGAGACGGCGCGCTTCGGCCAGCCCGAGGTGAAGCTCGGGGTCATCCCCGGCTTCGGCGGGACCCAGCGGCTGCTGCGGCGGGTGGGCCTGGCCCGCGCGCTCGAGCTGTGCATGAGCGGGGCGATGATCGACGCCGCGGAGGCGCTGCGCATCGGCCTGGTCAACCGGGTGTGCAAGCCAGACGAGCTGCTGCCGGCGGCGATCAAGACCTGCGAGACGATCGCCCAGATGGGCCCGCAGGCGGTCGCGGTGGCCAAGGCGGTGCTGCACCGCGGCGCCGACCTGGCGCTGACCGCCGCGAACGCGCTCGAGATCGAGGCCTTCGCCGGCCTGTTCACGAGCGATGATCAGAAGGAGGGCATGGCGGCCTTCCTCGGCAAGCGGCCGGTGGCCTTCACCGGGCGCCCCGACGCCGGCTCACTGTGATTCTCGCGTTCATTCCCCGCGCCCCCCGAAGCAGGACACGACCATGGATCTGAGCCTCAGCGACGTTCAACAGGCCCTGCTCGACACCGTGCGGCAGTTCGCGATCCGCGAGGTCAAGCCGCTGGCGGCCGCCCTCGACCGCGAGCACCGTTATCCGGCGGAGCTGGTGGCGCGGATGGCCGAGCTCGGGCTGATGGGCATCGAGGTGCCGGAGGCCTACGACGGCGCCGACCTCGACCCGATCGCGTACGTGCTGGCGATGGAGGAGGTCTCGGCCGCCTGCGCGTCGACCGGCGTCATCATGAGCGTCAACAACTCGCTGGTCTGCGACCCGCTGCTGAAGTTCGCGACCGAGGCGCAGAAGCAGCAGTGGCTGCGCCCGCTGGCCCGCGGGGAGAAGCTCGGCTGCTTCATGCTGAGCGAGCCGAACGCCGGCAGCGACGCGGCGGCGCAGAAGACCCGCGCGATCAAGGACGGCGATGGCTACGTGATCCAGGGCGTGAAGAACTGGATCACCAACGGGCCGCAGGCGGACACCGGCATCCTGTTCACGATGACCGAGCCCGAGAAGGGCAACCACGGGATCACGGCCTTCATCGTCGACATGCACGGCGAGGGGGTCACGCGCGGGCCGAAGGACGACAAGCTGGGCATCCGCGCCAGCCACTCGTGCCAGATCTTCTTCACCGACCACCGCGTCAGCGCCGACCAGGTGCTGGGCGAGCCGGGCAAGGGCTTCAAGGTGGCGATGAGCACCCTCGACTGCGGGCGCATCGGCATCGCCGCGCAGGCGCTGGGCATCGCCCGCGCGGCCTTCGAGGCGGCGGCCGAGTACGCCGGCGATCGTCAGACCTTCGGCAAGCGGATCATCGATCACCAGGCGATCGGCTTCATGCTGGCCGACATGCTGATGGAGATCGACGCGGCCCGCCTGCTGACCCTGCGGGCGGCGTGGATGAAGTCGCGCAAGTTGAACCACACCCGCGAGTCGGCGATGGCCAAGCTGTTCGCCTCGGAGACCGCCAACAAGGTGGCGAAGAACGCCCTGCAGATCTTCGGCGGCAACGGCTATGTCACCGAGTATCCCGCCGAGCGGCACTTCCGGGACGCCAAGATCACCGAGATCTACGAGGGTACCAGCGAGATCCAGCGCCTGGTCATCGCGGCCTCCCTGCTCAAGTCGCGCAAGTGACCCTCACACTGGTACAATCTCGCCCTCCCGAGACCCATCGATCCCTCGGCCCGTCAAGGTACGCCATGCAACACACCACCAAGCTCATGCTCCTCGCCGCCGCTGCGCTCGCGCTGTCGTCGGGTTGCGCCCGCCGGCAGACCGACAAGATGAACACCGGCGAGTCGGACCTCTACGCCAAGTACCAGGAGTCCAGCTACGAGAAGGACATGGTCACGCACGAGACGAGCCGCGACTACGCGGACCAGGGCAAGGGCGTGTCGCCGAAGGTGCTGAAGTCGATCCAGGACACGGTCGAGAACGTGTACGAGCGTGACTTCGGCCGCTGCCTGCAGAAGGACATGGAGGAGTACGAGAACCGCTGGATCGCCGGCACCTTCTCCATCGAGTTCACGATCGACACCACGGGTAAGGTGATCCAGGCGCGCATCACCCAGGAGGACATCAAGGAGCGCAAGCCGCCCAAGGGCAAGAAGGAGAACCAGGCCCGCGCGGCCAAGCTCTTCGGGCCGTGTGTCGTCGACTCGGCCGGCAAGTGGGAGTTCGACCCGCCGCCCGAGGTCGAGTACGTCTACACCTACTCCGGCAAGGTCGGCGAGCAGTTCTAGCCGTGTTCGACCTGTCCCTCGACGACGCCCAGCAGATGGTCGTCGACACGGCGCGGCAGTTCGCGGCGCGGGTGCTGGCGCCGCGGGCGGCCCAGCTTGACGTCGAAGGCGGCTTCCCGCGGGACAGCCTCGCCGAGGCGGCGAAGCTCGGGCTGCTCGGCATCAACGTGCCCGAGGCGCTCGGCGGGGTCGAGGCGGGCGCGGTGGCCTACGCGCTGGCGGTGGTCGAGCTGGCCCGGGCCTGCGCGAGCACGACGGTGGCGATGACCGTCAGCAACATGGTCGCCGAGGTGATCACCAGGTTCGGCACGCCGGCGCAGCGCGAGCAGCATGTGCCGGCGCTGTGCAGCGGCGAGTACGTGGTCGGCGGCTTCGCGCTGTCCGAGGCCGGGGCCGGCAGCGACCCGGCGGCCATGCGCACGCGGGCGCATCGCACGGAGCGCGGCTGGTCGCTCAGCGGTCAGAAGCTGTGGATCACGAGCGGCACCGACGCGGGGCTGTTCGTGGTCTGGGCGCGCACGGACGACCCCGCTGCGAGCAAGGGGACGGCGGGTATCACCGCGTTCCTGGTCCGCGGCGACGCGCCCGGGCTGGTCCGCGGCAAGCCGGAGCACAAGCTCGGGCAGCACGGCAGCACGACGACGCCGCTCGAGTTCAACGAGGTCCTGCTCGGCGACGACGCGCTGCTCGGCGAGGAGGGTCGGGGCTTTCGCGTCGCGATGATGGCGCTCGACGGCGGACGCATCGGCATCGCCTCGCTCGCGCTCGGCTGCGGGCTGGCGGCCACCGACTTCGCGGCGGACTACGCCCTCCAGCGCTCGCAGTTCGGCCAGGCGATCGCGGGCTACCAGGCGATCCAGTGGATGCTGGCCGATAGCGCGACCGAGCTCGACGCGGCCCGCCTGCTGGTGCTGCGCGCGGCCTGGCTCAAGGAGCAGGGCAAGGGCCACACCACCGAGGCGGCGATGGCCAAGCTGATGGCCAGCGAGCGGGCCCACGCGGCCTGCGACCGGGCGATCCAGATCCTCGGCGGCTACGGCTACGTCCGCGACTTCCCGGTCGAACGCTACCTCCGCGACGTGCGAGTCACCCGCATCTTCGAGGGTACCAGCGAGATCCAGCGCATCATCCTCAGCCGCGAAGTCATGCGACGCTTCGCCCGCGCCTGAGCTGTCCACGGAGAGAGACACCTGTCATGGCCCAGGACCCCCGCCAGCAGTACGCCCAGATGCTCAGCGCGCTCCCGCCGAACGCGCTCGAGCGGATCAAGCACGAGATGCGACGGCGTGCGCTCCTCTTCGGCGTCGGCGCCGTGATCACGATCGTCGGCGCTTTCCTGACGCTGCAGCCGGTGTTCCTGCCGACGCTCATCATGTTGGGCGGCGCGTCGATCAGCCTCATCGGCCTGCTCGGCCTGTCGCGCGGGATGGGCTGCATGGCCTACGTGGCCGGGTTCTTCTGGCTCAGCGCGGTGAGCTGCGGGGTCGCGCGCGGCAGCGAGGCGATCTTGTACGTGCTCGGCGGCGCGGCCGGGGTGTTCGCGCTGGGGGCTCTGTTCATCCCCAAGCCGAAGGCTCAAAACCCGCTCGCGGACCTCGCCAAGATGATGCAGGGGGGCGGGATGCCGGGCGGGATGCCGGGCGGGATGCCGGGTGGTTTCCCGTGGGCCCAGCCGCAGGACGCCCCGAGCAACGCGCTCGGCAGCCAGCGTCCAGCGCGTGAGCGGGTGATCGACGTCGACGCCCAGGAGAAGCAGGACAAGCAAGACAAGCAAGACAAGCAAGACAAGCAAGACAAGAAGCGGAAGTGATGCCCGTGCGCGGGACCATCGACGCGGGCGTCGGGCATGTCGACGGAATGGGGGCCGTGACAGCGGCGCCGGTGCGCGTGACGATCCATGGGATGGCCAACGGCGGCGAGGGCATCGGTCGCGCCGAGGCCGGTGATGCGCGCGTGTGGTTCGTCGAGGGCGGGCTGCCGGGTGACACGCTGATGGTCGTGCCGCTGCAGGCGAGGCCGCGGATGATCCGCGGGCGGGCGCTGGAGGTGATCACCGCGAGCCCGCTGCGACAGGCGCCACCGTGCCCACTGGCGGATCTCTGTGGGGGCTGCGGCTGGCAGCACGTGCTGCCCGCGGCGCAGGCGGAGCTCAAGGCGCAGATCGTCGTCGACCTGCTGCGCAAGCTCGGGCCGCCGGCGCCCCGCGTGTTCGCCAGTCCGGCGGCGCTCGGCTACCGCCGTCGGGCTCGTCTGCACTTCGAACAGGGGCCCGGCGGGCTGCGGCTCGGCTTCTTCGCGCGCAGCGGGCACACGGTGGTCGACGCGCCGGAGTGCCTCGTGCTCGACTCGCCGCTGCGTCACGCTGCGGCGCAGATGCGGCGGGCCGCGCCGCTGCTGCCGAGCCACGGCGAGCTGCACCTGCTCAGCGACGGTGCGCGGGCGGTGGTCGGGGTCGCCGCGGCCTCGGACGCGTTCGGCCAGCGGATCCCGCTGCCGCCGCTGGCCGGCGACAGCGAGCTGCTGCGGGCCGGGCTCGCGGCGCTGCTCGACGAGGTGCTGGTCGGCGTCGTGGTGGCCGGTCCGCGCGGTGCGGTGGGGGTCGGACGCGACGCGCTCGAGCTCGACGCGGCTGGCCCTGAGGACATGTCCGTACGGACCGGTCCCTTCGCCTTCGCGCAGGCGCAGCGGGCCCAGAACGACGCGCTCGTGGCCCACGTGCAGGCGCAGGCGCAGGCGCAGCGGCGCGGGCGGGGCCTCGAGCTGTTCGCGGGGGCCGGCAACTTCACGCGCGGGCTGGCCGGGCTGCTGCGCGAGCTGACGGCGGTCGAGACGGACGGCGCGGCGGCGGCCGAGCTGCAGCTGCTGGCCTCGCGGATCGCGGTGCGCGGCGGGACGCGGGTGCAGGTGAAGCGTGAGGCGGCCGCGACGACGCTCAAGCGGGCGGCCGCGGGCAACTATCGCTTCGATCTGGTGGTGCTCGACCCGCCGCGCGCGGGGCTCGGCACGGCGGCCGCGCGCGACCTGCTGAAGGTGGCCCGCGGGCGCGTCATCCACGTCAGCTGCGACCCCGCCACGCTCTGCCGCGACCTCGCGGTGCTGACCGCGGGTGGGCTGCGGATCGTCGACCTCGCGGTCTTCGACATGATGCCGATGACGCCCGAGGTCGAGGTGGTCGCGGTGCTCGACCACCTCGGGCGCGCGCGGGGGCAGGCGTGAGCGACGATCCGGTGCAGGCGCTCGAGCGGGCCATCGCGGCGGGGCGCTTCGCCCCGATCTACGTGCTGTTCGGCGACGAGCCGGCGGCGATCCGGGCGATCGTCACGGCGCTGCGCAGGGCCCTGATCCCGCCCGACGACGCGACCGCGCAGGCGATGGCGGCCTTCAACCACGAGCGCTTTGATGGCGCCGACCTGCGCACGGCGACGCCGGTGATCTCGGCGTGCCAGCAGGTGCCGATGCTCGCGGCGCGGCGCCTGGTCGAGCTCGCCAACCCCGACGACATCGGCAAGGGCGGCGGCGAGGAGGGCGGCTCGCCGACGGCGGCGATCGACGCCCTGATTCACTACATCAGCGCGCCGAGCCCGACGACCGTGCTGGTGATCCACGGCAGCGGGATCGACGGGCGCTCGCGCCTGGTCAACGCGTGCAAGAAGGGCGGCCACGCCCACAAGTTCGAGGCGCTCAAGCGGGACGACGAGGCGGTGGCCTTCGTGCTCGCCGAGGCGAGCGCGCGCCGACGGAAGCTGGCCCGGGATGCCGCGACGATGCTGGTGGCGGCGGTCGGCACCGGGCGCAGCGAGCTGCTCGCGGCGCTCGAGCAGGCGATGCTGCACGCGGGTGACGGGGCGATCGGCCTCGCCGACGTCGAGGTGATGGTGGCGCGGACGCGCGAGGGCAATATTTTTCACCTCACCGACGCCGTCGGTCGCGGGGACGCGACGGCGGCGCTCGCCGTGCTCGCGCAGATGTTCAGCGCCGGCGAGAAGGACACCGGCGCGGCGATGCAGGTGCTAGCGATGCTCACGCGCCAGATCCGGCTCATCTTCACGGCGAAGGTCGGTGGACCCGAGGCGATAAAATTGCCGCCCTTCCTCCTCCGGGGCCTCGAGTCGCAGGCGCGGGGCTTCAACGAGGCGCGCCTGCGGACCGCGTATGCATCGCTGGTCCGCCTCGATCGCGATCTCAAGGGCGGCTCGCACGTGGCCTACGCGTCGCCGATGTTGGCGCTGCAACGATGGATCCTCGACACTTGCCGCGCCTTGCCCGGCGTCGATGCGCGGACCTGAGCGCCGACATTCCCGGCGAGAGTTGGCCGACTTCTCGCCGGGTGGGGCGACTCGCGTGATACCTTCCGCGATACGCACACCCATGAAAAGCACACGCTTCAGTCACGTGGTCGGTTCTCTGGCAATCCTCGGGCTGCTCCTCGCTAGCGGCTGCGACGCGGCGACGAAGGACGGCAAGACGGCCGGGAACACCGTCGTCAACGCGGACGGCAGCGTGCAGGCCGGCAACGTCAAGGTCGACGGCAACGGCGTGCAGGCCGGCGACGTCAAGGTCAACGCGGACGGCAGCGTGCAGGCCGGGGCGATGGGCGTCACGAACATCGGCGCCGACGGCAAGACGGCGACGATCACGGGCCCGAACGGCGTGGTCATCCAGGCCGACGCGAACGGCGACGGCAAGGTGAAGATGAACGGGCTCGAGGCCGACGGCAGCAACGGCGGGACCGTGAAGGCCGCGGGCCTCGAGGTCGACGGCGCTGGCGGTGGCAAGGTCAAGGCGGGCGGGGTCGAGGTCGACGGCGACGCGGGGACCGTGAACGTCAACGGCATCGCCGTCGATGCCACGGGCGTCACGCTGCCCTCCGGCGCGAAGGTCCACACCGGGGGCAGCGCAGGCGCCACCGCGGGGCACAGCGCGGGCGGCGGCAAGAAGGCCTGTCCCGGCGGCTCGTGCAAGCAGGTCTGCAAGGACGGCGGCGAGCTCAGCTGCGACGGCGGCTCGTGCAACCAGACCGCCGAGTCCGGCAGCTGCACGCTCGGCTGCCGCGGCGGATCGTGCAACCAGACCTGCAAGGCGGGCGCGAGCTGCGACCTCAGCTGCGACGGCGGCTCGTGCAAGCGCACCTGCACGGGCACCTGCGGCAAGAAGACCTGCGTCGGCGGCGACTGCACGGGCTAGCGCGTCGGCTGCGAGCGGGGCGGGATTTCACCTGCCCCGCGTGTGCTGATCGTCAACGACCTGACAATGACGGGGCGCCGACGAACGGCACCAAACGCCCATGGCCGGTGACGCGAGGCGCTCTGGCGATCGGCACGAACGTTAAACAGCAATAGCCGGTGACGCGAGGCGTCACCGGCGAACGGCGCGAGCGCTGCTCAGGCGGCGCTGGCCTTGTTGGTGGCGATCGTGAGCCGCGAGATGTACCGCGACGCGGTGTTGCGATGAATGACGCCCTTGGAGGCGGCCTTGCTGATCGCCTGGATGGCGTCCGGGAGGGTGGTCTTGGCGGCCTCGCCGTCCTCACCCTCGAGCGCCTTGCGAACCCGCTTCATGTAGGTACGCATCGTCGACAGATGCATCAAATTCTGGGCCCGCCGCTTGATCCGCTGACGGTTGCGCTTCTCTGCTTGCTTGTGGTTCGCCACGTCTGCTCGCTTCTCGAAGTTTCGGTAGGAGGCGAGCCTTATGGCTTCCCAGCCGGCCCCTTGTCAAGCCGCGCGCGACGGGCCACCCTCACGCACCCTGCCCGTGGCCGCCACGATGTTACGTCCGCCTCGCCGAACCCTGCTGCGCCCCCTGTATCGCCGGTCTCGTCCGTTTGGGGCCCGCAATCGGGGTCGGTGCAGCAGGTGTATCGGGGCTGCCTGGGTGGTGTTTATCGGGCTCGTCGGGCCGCTGGGCTGCGTGTTCACGCCTCCGCCGCCCTTGCCCGAGGAGATCGCGGCCACGGAGGCGGCCGCAGCGGCGCGCAAGGCCGCCGTGCGCGGGGGCCAGGCGGTGCCGCCAGCCACTGCAGCGGGCGGGGCGGGCACAGCAGGCGAGGGCGAGGGCGAGGGCGAGGCGCTGGCGACCCGCTTCACCAAGGGCGAGGAGGCCCCGCGTGGCATGAACGCGGCCCAGCTGCGGGCCTACAACGCGGCCCAGGGCGACCCGGAGCAGAGTGACTTCACCCTCGAGGAGGCGCTCGCGGGCCTGCCTGGTAGCCCCGGCGACGCGCTGTGGGCCCTGCTGAAGACGCCCCGCGGGGTCATCGAGTGCGAGCTCTTCGCCGACAAGGTGCCCGGCACGATCGCCAACTTCGCCGGCCTGGCCCGCGGGCTGCGGCCGGTCTACGACAAGGCCAGCGACAGCTGGGTGAAGCGGCCCTACTACAACAACACGACCTTCCATCGCGTGATCCCGGGCTTCATGATCCAGGGCGGCGATCCGACGGCGACCGGCACCGGCAACCCGGGCTACGTGATCGAGGATGAGATCCGACCCGACCTGGTCCACGACGCGCCGGGCCTGCTCAGCATGGCCAACAAGGGCCCCAACACCGGCTCGGCGCAGTTCTTCATCACCTTGAACCCGACCCCGCACCTCGACGGATTGCACACGGTGTTTGGCCGCTGCACCGACGAGGGCACCCGCCTCGCCGACGACATCGCTCTGGTGCCGCGCGTCGAGAACGACAAGCCCAAGGAGCCGGAGCAGCTCGAGACGATCACGATCGTGCGCCGCCCGGTGAAGCGCTAGCGCCGGGCCGGCTCGCTATCAGGGGGCCGGTGCAGCTCCGGCCGGTCGCTGGCGTGCGGCCGGCGGCGCCTGGCCCTCGGGGCATGTCCCTCGGGGCATGTGCCTCGGGCCATGTGCCTCGGGCCATGTCGCGGATCGGCCTCAGGTGCCGAAGTAGAAGCCCATGAAGAGGCCGATGTACACGGTGTTGGACATCGGTCGGCCCGCCGCCGCGGGGGTGAAGCCGAGCCAGCCGAGCTCCGGGCCGAGCGAGAAGCCGCCGCCGCGGCGCGGCCGCTTGCGGGCGGCGAGCGGGAAGATCTCGTAGCGCACGGCGCCGGTGAACACGGCCCCGCCGAAGCCGCTGCGGGCCGAGCGTCCGGCCTGACGCACCGCGCCACCGCCGGCGCCGAAGCCGACGTGCAGCGAGAGGGGGATCCGCGGCACCGGCAGGAAGCCGAAGTCGATCAGCACGGCGCCCTGCAGCAACCGCTGGCGCGGGTCGGCGGAGCGCAGCGCGTAGCTGCCGGTGATCTCGAGGCCGATTGTCATCCACGGATAGATCGCCTGGCCGACCCGCAGGCTCGCGGTGCCGCCCGAGAGCGGGTCCGGGGTGGGGAAGTTGTTGACGCGGGTGAAGCTGCCGCCCGCCGCGATCGTGCCGCCGATGTACGGGCCGTCGACCCGCGGCGGCTTGCTCGCGGGTGTGCCAGCGAGGGCGCCGGTTGTCGGGGCGTCGCTGGCGGGCGTGGGTGAAGTGGGCGCCGGGGGCGAGGTCGCGGGCGATGCGGGCGATGCGGGCGATGCGGGCGATGCGGGCGAGGCGGGCGATGCGAGTGAGGCGGGCGATGCGAGTGATGCGGGCGATGCGGGCGCTGCGAGTGAGGCGGGCGATGCGGATGGTGCGGATGGTGCGGATGGTGCGGATGGTGCGGCCGATGCGGATGGTGCGGCGAGCAGGACGAGGGCCGCGACGGCGCGGCGCGTCCTCGTGGGCAGCGAGCGGGGGCCGCGGCGGCGGGGGGTCGGCACGGGCCACAGCATGGAGCAGCGGCGCAGCTCTGGGCAAGCGGGTTACGGGATTGCCAGGGGCGAGGGCTTTGATTATGGTCGCGCCGCGGCGAAGGCCCGCATGATCATGCAGCGCAGGCGCGTCCTCGAGATGCTCGGCAGCTTCGTCCTCGGCGGTGGGATCGTCGCCATGGTGTACGAGCTCGGTGGGCGTGCGCCGGCCGTGATCAGCGAGCCGGTCGCTGGCGAGGACGTTGGTGACGCCAGCGGGGTCGCGGTGAGCGACGCGGCGGCGCCGGAGATCGCGGCGAGCGAGGCCGGGACGCCTGGTGGGCCGACGCCGGCGCCCGGTGAGCCCGATCCCTACGCACCGGGGCCGGACGGCAGCTACAGCGCGTACCCGCCGATCTACGATCCGCCGCAGCCGCTCGACGCGGCGGCCGAGGCGAAGTTCCCGAAGCACGGCCTCGTCACCGGCCAGGCCGTGCTGGTGCGCGAGCGGACCGAGAAGGACGGGCGCGTCGTCGGCATCCTGCGCGCGGGGACCCGGGTGCGCGCCGACGCCGAGCTGAGCTTCGGCGGCGGCTGCACGAAGGGCTGGCACGCGATCTTCCCGAGCGGATGGATCTGCCTCAACGCCGGACTCGAGGTCGGCGACACGCCGCCGGACGACGGCGCGATCAACATCCCGCGGCCGCGGATCGACGCGCCGATGCCGTACGAATACTGGCGGGTCTCGCACGACGGCACGCCGTTCTTTCACCGCCTGCCGAGCTTCACCGAGGCCGATCAGGCCGACGCCGCGGCGAAGGCGTGGATCGCTGAGCACGGGCGGGAACCGGTGCCGCTCAGCCCGGCGGAGCGGCCGGCCGAGGTGCCAGCGGTGGTGAAGGAGTATCTGAACGCGGGCTACTACGTGACCGTCGCGGGCGAGGCGGTGAAGGCCGAGCGCCGCTTCCTCCGCACGCTGCGCGGGGTGTTCGCGCGCAAGTATCAGCTCGAGCAGCGCGAGGGCTCGACCTTCACCGGCATCGTGCTGCGCGGCGAGGTCGAGCTGCCGGTGTACTGGATCGTGCGCGAGACCCCGCTGCAGAAGCGGCAGGCCGAGGGCAGCGAGCTGCTGGTGAAGCTCGAGGGCACGCCGCCGCCCCGGCGCTCGCGCTACCCGTTCAAGCGCAAGGTGACGATCGGCACCACCCAGTTCTACGAGGACGCCGACGGGCTGCTGATGCCGGCCTACGCGGTCGGGCAGTCGTACAAACTTCGGCGTCCGCCGGGGGTCGGCGCCGACGAGCGGTGGATCCACGTCGACCTCTCGGAGCAGGTGTTGGTCGCGTATCAGGGCGACACGCCGGTGTTCACGACCCTGGTGTCGACCGGCAAGGAGCCGGGCATGACGCCGATCGGGGTGCATCGCCTGCAGAGCAAGCACGTGGCGACCTCGATGCGCGACCAGCCGATGGAGGAGGACGCCTACTCGATCGAGGATGTGCCGTGGACGCAGTACTTCCACAACAGCGTCGCGCTGCACGGGGCCTTCTGGCACGGCGGCTTCGGGCTGGTGCGCAGCCACGGCTGCGTGAACCTGTCGCCCGCCGACGCGCGCTGGCTGTTCGGCTTCACCGAGCCGCAGCTGCCCGACGGGTGGCACGCGGCCAGCCCCGGCGTGGCCAGCATCGCGCGCGGCTCGGCGATCGTGATCACCGAATAGCGGCTGTCAGGGGCCGCGGGGGCCGTGTTAGAAGCCTCCGCGGAGGATCGCAGCATGAAGGTTTATGGACATCCCGGGAGCACGTGTACGCGCAAGGTGTTGACGACGCTGGCGGAGAAGGGCCAGGCGTTCGAGTTCGTGACCGTCGACATCATGAAGGGGCAGGGCCGCTCGCCCGAGCACCTGGCTCGCCAGCCCTGGGGACAGGTGCCGGTGTTCGAGGCCGACGACGGCTGGCAGCTCATCGAGTCGCGGGCGATCATCCGCCACCTCGACGCGACCCTGCCGGGTACCTCGCTGACGCCCGCCGACCCGCGTGAGAAGGCGAAGATGGACGAGTGGCTGAGCATCGAGCAGTCGAACTTCACGCCGAGCGTGATGAAGATCCTCGGCCAGCTGATGTTCGCCCGCTGGCGCGGCGAGGAGCCGCAGATGTCGATCGTGGAGGACGGCCGCGTCGGCGTGCGCAAGGCGGTCGCCGAGCTCGAGAAGCGCCTGACCGGGCGTGACTACCTCGCGGGGCCCGGCGGCGGCCAGTTCTCGCTCGCCGAGATCAGCTTCATGCCGTACATCGAGTACCTGTTCATGTGCGGCGAGGGCGGCCTCATCAGCGAGCAGCCGAACACCGCGGCGTGGTGGGCCCGCATCAGCGAGCGCGACTCGTGGCAGAAGATCCGCGGGAAGCTGCAGGCGGACTGATCGACGGTCGGCCGCTGCTTCGGTCCGCGCCCGGGCCGAAGCAGCCCCAAGGCAGTGGCCGAGGGCGCTGGACCCCTTCCCAGGCGACGCGCGAATTTGTTACCGTGGGCCTGTGCTGGACGCGAGCGCCGATCCGATCGCAACTCCGATCGCCGTGAGGCCCGAGGATGTGGCCTCGATCGACGCGATCGTCCGGGCGGTGTACGAGGCCGTCAGCTTCACCGAGGGCGCGGGTCCGGATGGGCCCCGCCTGTGTGGCCTGTGTGGTCCGCACGCGCGCCTGAGCAAGGTGCACGCGGACGGGATCGAGGACATGAGCGTGGCCGAGTTCGTCGCTCGCGTGCGCCGGCGGATCGCCGAGACCGACCTGCGCAGCTTCGTCGAGCGCGAGCTGTTTCGCCGCACCGAGGTGTTCTCGGGCATCGCCCACGTGTTCACCACCTACGAGAGCCGGACCGGTGCGGGCGACGCGAGCGAGCTGCTCTACCGCGGGATCAACAGCATCCAGCTGCGCCACGACGGGCGCCGCTGGTGGATCTTGACGATCCTGTGGACCGACGAGCGCGAGGACTCGCCGATCCCCGCGGCCTACCTGCCGCGCAACTCGGCGTAGGGCGTTCTGGGGGTCATCGTGTGCTGGCCGAAAGGACAGGTGCATCGGGTGCATCAGGCACATCATCGGCGTGGGGCGTTCTGGGGTCATCGTGTGTAGCTGGCCGAAAGGACAGGTGGTGCAGGCGGGCCCGCGCGGCCGGCACGCGCCGAGCCCGACCGGGCGGCTGCACCTCGGCAACGCGCGCACGGCCCTGCTCACCTGGCTCGACCTGCGCAGCCGCGGCGGGCGGGTGGTGCTGCGCATCGAGGACAACGACTTCACGCGCTCGCGGGCCGAGCTCGAGCAGCGCATCTATCGCGACCTGGCGTGGCTGGGGCTCGACTGGGACGAGGGGCCCGATGTCGGCGGGGCGCTCGGGCCGTACCGCCAGAGCGAGCGCGGAGAGCTGTACGCGGCCGCGCTGGCGCGGCTCGACAGCTACGCGTGCACCTGCTCGCGGGCGCAGCTGCGGGCGCTGCCGACGATGGGGGCGACGGGGGAGGTGGTGTATCCGGGGACCTGTCGCGGACGGGCAGCGGCGCCGGGACAGGCGGCGGCGATCCGCTGGCGGGTGCCGCCGGGGGAGGTGGCGTTCGTCGACCGTGTGCTCGGGCCGGTGCGGCAGCGCGTGGCCGAGGAGGTCGGTGACTTCGTGCTGCGCCGGGCTGATGGTGTGTGGGCGTACCAGCTCGCGGTGGTGGTCGACGACGGGGCGATGCAGATCGACGAGGTGCTCCGCGGGGCGGACCTGCTGGACTCGACGCCGCGCCAGATCCTGCTGCAACGGGCGCTCGGTCTGCCGACGCCGACCTACGCTCATGTGCCGCTGATCCTCGGGCCCAGCGGGGCCAAGCTGAGCAAGCGGGACGGGGCGCCCGACCTCAGCGCGCTGCGCGAGGCCGGGGTGGCGCCGGAGCGGGTGATCGCGGTGCTGGCGGGGTCGCTGGGGCTGGTGGGGCCGGAGCTGCGGGCCGTGGCGGCGCGCGAGCTCGTGGCTGGCTTCGCGCTGGGGGCGTTGCGCGAGCGGCCGCTGACGCTGGAGACGCTGACGCTGCTGCGCTGATGGGTGGTGGATGGGGCGGCGGATCGGGGAACTGGTGGCGGCGTGAGGCGGCGCGGGTGGGCCGGCGAAGCTGGACGTGGGTCTTGAGGGTCGGAGCCGGTTGCCGCTACAACGGCCGACGCCCATGCCAACACGGACCCTGACCTTCGCCGCCCTCTGTCTGCTCCTCGCGTGTCGCCCGGGGGCGATGACCATGCCCGACCGCCCGCACAACGAAGGCGCGACCGGGGCCCCGGCGGCCAGTGAGGCGCCGAAGTCGGCCTTCGCGTACCCGGTGAGCAAGCGCGGCGAGGTGGTCGACGACTACCACGGCACCAAGGTCGCGGACCCGTATCGCTGGCTCGAGGAGCCCGACGCGCCCGACACGCGGACGTGGATCGAGGCGCAGAACAAGCTGACCTTCGACTATCTCGGCGGGATCGCGGAGCGCGAGCTGATCAAGGCGCGCCTGACCAAGCTGTGGAACTACGAGCGCTACGGGCTGCCGGTGCGCGAGGGCGGGCGCGTGTTCTTCAGCAAGAACGACGGGCTGCAGAACCAGAGCGTGATCTACACGGCGGACTCGCTGAAGGGCGAGCCGCGGGTGCTGCTCGATCCGAACACCCTGTCGGCCGACGGCACGGTGGCGCTGTCGGGCGGGGCGTACAGCGACGACGGCAAGCTCTACGCGTACGGGCTCGCGTCGGCGGGCTCCGACTGGCAGGAGTGGCGCGTGCGCGAGGTGGCGACCGGCAAGGACCTGCCCGATCTGGTGAAGTGGGTGAAGTTCAGCGGGGCCTCGTGGACCCGCGACGGCAAGGGCTTCTTCTACAGCCGCTACGACGAGCCGAGCGCCGACAAGGCGCTGCAGGCCAAGAACGAGTTTCAGAAGCTCTACTACCACCGCCTCGGGACCACGCAGGCGGAGGACCTGCTGATCTACGAGCGCAAGGACAAGCCGAAGTGGGGCTACAACGGGGGCGTCAGCGACGACGGGCGCTACCTCGTGATCTCGGTGTGGGAGGGTTCGGCGGACAAGAACGCGGTGTTCCACGTCGACCTCAAGCCGGGGGTGGGCAAGGGCAAGGTGGTCGAGCTGCTGCCGAAGTTCGACGGGCAGTACAGCTTCATCGACAACGACGGGCCGGTGTTCTACTTCATGGCCAACACGGGGGCGCCGCGCGGCAAGGTGATCGCGATCGACACGCGCAAGCCCGACGCGGCCGATCCAGCGAGCTGGAAGACGCTGGTGCCGGAGGCCGCGGAGACGCTGCGCGGGGTCAGCCTGGTCGGTGGGCGCCTGTTCGCGAACTACCTCAAGGACGCGCACAGCCAGGTCAAGGTGTTCAAGCTGGACGGCAAGCTCGAGCGCGAGCTGGCGCTGCCGGGCATCGGCTCGGCCAACGGCTTCGGCGGGAAGAAGAAGGACAAGGATCTGTTCTACGCGTACACGAGCTTCACCTCGCCGAGCACGATCTATCGCCTCGACATCGCCAGCGGCAAGAGCGAGGTGTACCGCCAGCCGAAGGTGGACTTCGACCCGACGCAGTACGAGACCTCGCAGGTGTTCTTCACCTCGAAGGACGGCACCAAGGTGCCGATGTTCCTGGCGCACAAGAAGGGGATCGCGAAGGACGGGAACAATCCGACCTACCTGTACGGATACGGGGGCTTCAACGCCGCGATCACGCCGTACTTCTCGGTCGCGGACCTGACGTGGATGGAGATGGGCGGGGTGCTGGCGGTGGCCAACCTGCGCGGCGGCGGCGAGTACGGCGAGGCCTGGCACGAGGCGGGCACCAAGCTGCGGAAGCAGAACGTGTTCGATGACTTCATCGCGGCCGCGGAGTTCTTGATCGCGGACAAGATCACGAGCCCGAGCAAGCTGGCGATCGGCGGGCGCAGCAACGGCGGGCTGCTGGTCGGCGCGGCGCTGACCCAGCGGCCGGAGCTGTTCGCGGCGGCGCTGCCCGGGGTCGGCGTGATGGACATGCTCCGCTTCCACAAGTTCACGATCGGCTGGGCGTGGGTGCCGGACTACGGGTCGGCGGAGGACCCGGAGCAGTTCAAGGCGCTGCACGCCTACTCGCCGCTGCACAACCTGAAGGCGGGGACGAAGTACCCGGCGACGCTGGTGTACACGGCGGACCACGACGACCGGGTGGTGCCAGGGCACTCGTTCAAGTTCACGGCGGCGATGCAGGCGGCGCAGGCGGGCGACAGTCCGGTGCTGATCCGCATCGACGTGAAGGCGGGCCACGGCGCGGGCAAGCCGACGACGAAGGTGATCGAGGAGTGGGCCGACCTGTGGGGCTTCCTGGTGAAGAGCCTCGGGATGAAGGTCGGGTGACCTCGAATTGGCCGCGCGTGTTCGCGCGGCGTCGCGCCTTCACCGTGTACACGCAAGACGTCTCACGGGCCGGTGGCTGTCGGGCGTAGGGGCCCGCGGGCTATAAGTCCGCGGGTCCATGCGACGTCCGATCCTCGCGGTGCTCGGTGGTAGCTTCGACCCGCCCCACATCGGGCACGTGCTCATCCCGACCTATCTGCTGACCCGTGGGCTGGCCGTGCGGGTGCTGGTCGTGCCGTGCTGGTCGCACCCGTTCGCCAAGCGGATGTCGCCGTTCGACCAGCGGCTGGTGTGGACGCGCCTGGCGATGGGCGTGCATGGATCGCAGGTCAGCGTCAGCGACCTCGAGCTGCGCCTGGCCGAGGGCCGCCCGGCGGACTCGCCGAGCTACAGCTACGAGATGCTGTGCGCCGTGCAGGCAGAGCACCCGGAGTTCAAGGTGCGGTTGGTGGTCGGCTCGGACATCGTCGCCGACGGCGAGATCCAGCGCTGGCGCAACTACGACCGCCTGGCCGCGGAATTCTCCCCGATCGTGGTGCCACGCATGGGCTACGCGGAGGCCAGCAGCTGCGCGTTGCCGGAGGTGAGCAGCACGGCGGTGCGCGGCTGGCTGGCGGCGCGCGACAACCCGGCCGCGCGCGCGGGGCTCGAGGCGGCGGTCCCGGCGGCGGTGCTCGAGCGCCTGCACGCGGGCACTCGCGGGCACGTGTGGCTGGTCGGACACGGGCACGTGGCGCGGCACGCCGAGGCGTGGCTGATGGCCCGCGGCTGGACCTCGACGCTGATCTCGGCGCGCGGGCTGATCGACGGCAGCGAGGAGCTGCCGGGGATGGCGTCGCGGCCGAACGCGGCGGCGTCGGGTCCGGTGTCGCGGGTGCCGAAGGTGATCTGGATCCTGTGCCAGGACCGGTTCATCGGCGCGGTGGCGCAGGCGCTGGCGAGCTTCGGTCTGCGACCGGTGCCGGTGTTGCACGCGGCGGGCTCGCAGCCGGCGCACGAGGGGCTGGCGCCGCTGGTGGCCGCGGGCTTCCCGGTCGGGACCCTGCACCCGATCTGCTCGCTGCGGCAGGAGCTGCCGGCCGGTCTGCTCGAGCGCTGCAGCTTCGGGATCGAGGGCGACAAGCCGGCGCGCGAGCTGGCCCTGCGCCTGATCGGCGAGCAGCCGTGGCTCGACCTGCAGGACATGGACGCGGCCGGGCGGGCCCGCTACCACGCCGCGTGCGCGCTGGCGGCCAACCACCTCGCGGTGCTGCACGAGGCGGCCCGCGCGACGCTGGTCGGGCAGGGCCTGCCGGCGGAGGCGGTGGCGCAGGCGCTGGCGGTGTTGATGCAGTCGTCGCTCGAGAACCTGCTCGCGCTCGGCGTGCCGAGGGGCGTGACCGGGCCGATCGCTCGCGGCGATCACGAGGCTGCGGCCCGCCACGCTGCGGCGCTCGGCGGGACGGCAGGGGAGCTGTACGCGCTGCTCAGCGGGCGCCTGGCGGCGATGCTGCAGGCGCCGGGCTAGGCCGGGCGAGGGTGGGTGTCGCGGGGCGACGGCTCAAGCGGGGAACGGCCGCTGTCGGGCCGACGAAGATCCGTCGGGCGCTGCGGTGGTTCGGGCGAGGGCGGACTCGAGGGTCTCGATGGCGGCGGTGTCGAGGCCGTAGTGTTTGTAGACGAGGGCGTCGATGCGGCGCTCGAGGCTGCGGATGCGGGTGGCCTGCGGGTGTTTTGTCGCGTCGGTGCGGGCGGCACGGGATGTGGCCTCGAGTTCGAGGCGCTGGTCGACGAGAGCGACGAGCGCGTCATGGGCCGCGCGGCCAGACTTGCTGGCGAGGTCGAAGCGGGGGAGCGGCAGGCTGGCGAGCTCCTTGGTTTGCACATGCAAGGTCGGGAAGGTGCTGCGGTAGTAGAAGCGCATGGCCTGCGAATTGAGGATGCCGAGGAGGGCCTTGAGGTCGTAGGTGGGGAGGTCCGGGCGCGGGAGGACGATCAGGACGTCCTTGACGTAGTGCGTGCCGTCCTCCCAGGTGGCGCCGAGATCCTTGCTGGTGTCCTTGACGATGACCTTGGGCTGCTCGAAGCGGGCGGCCTCGCCGGGGCGGGCCGTGCTGCGGTGGGCTCGCATCTTTTCGGGGACATACCAGACGTACTCGCCGTTCCAGGTGTGGCCGTAGCGGCGGATGTCGTCGCCACGCAGCAGGGGCTGGTCGTCCTTGTGGTAGCCCTTGCGGGTGTGGATGAATTTGGCGTCGTCGCCGGTCTTGAGGCCGAAGACGATGTCATAGAGGGAGCCGAGCGCTCGGGCCCTCGCGCATGCGGGACTTCACGGCCTCGGTGGCGGGCTCGATGCTGAGGTCGAAGACGTTGCAGTAGGTGGCGGCGAAGGCCTGCTGGCGGATCGTTCGTTGCGGCTGCACGCGTTCGCCGACGAGGGTGTTGACGGCGATGACGTTGCGATCGCGTGCCTTCGCCTCCAGCGCTCGCTGGAACACGAGGGCGATGGTCTCGACCTGAGCCTCGGCGAAGACCCGCGCCGGCAGTTCGATGAGCTGCTGGATCTTGTAGTGCTCGAGGATGTGCCGGCGCAGGACGTCGAAGCTGTCGAGCGCCAGCCAGCCGCGGGCGACGATGTATCCGAGGTATCCGCCGGGCTTGAGCAAGGCCGTCGAGCGCTGCATGAAACAGGCGTACAGGTCCGCCTTGGCCTTGAACACGGGGTAGTGGTCCCAGAGCCGGCGCTTGTGGGCGGCGCTCAGGTTGTGCGGGCGGACGTAGGGCGGGTTGCCGACGATCACGTCGAAGCCGCCGGATCTCATGACCGCGGGGAACAGCTGCTCGACGGTGGGCCGATCGTCGCGACGAAGTGCGTCGGCGCAGACGATGTTGCGGCCCAGGGTTGGGACGGGGGCGGTGGGTGTGTGGCCCGCGAGGAGCTTGAGAGAGAGGGTGCGTCGGGCGATCGCCACTGCCTGCGGATCGATGTCGACGCCGAAGATGTTGGCGACGAGGATCGCCTGGCGCTGCGGGAGCGAGAGGGCGAGGCTGCCGTCGCGCTGCCGCACGCAGCCGGCGCGCGATGCCTCGGCTGGGTGTTGTTGGTACCACTGCGCGTGGGCGGCGAGCAGGCGCTCGTAGACGCCGAGCAGGAAGGCGCCGCCGCCACAGGCGAGGTCGCAGACGCGGAGCTCGGCGAGCTCCGCCGGGGTCTTGCCGACGATGTGCGGGCCGAGGGTCTGCTCGATGATCAGGCCGACGATGTACGCCGGGGTGTAGTAGGCGCCGGCGCTGCGACGGGGGCCCGGGCGGGCGACGAAGTGAGCGTCGCCGCCACGGACTGCGAGGACCTGGCCGAGCGATCGCTCGTGGAGGTCGCCGAGGATGCCGGGTGGGAGCGGGTCTGCGGATCCGCGGGGTGCGAGGTGATGACAGACGGCGGCGAACATCGCCTCGTCGACGCGGAGTCGATCCAGGCGAGGGGGCGCGACGGGGTGCTCGTGGAGACGGTCGAGGCGGCGGCAGGCAGCCTGGAAGGTGGCCCAGGGCGAATTGCTGGCGGCGATGCCGGTGAGGGCGTCGGGCTCGATCTGCGCGTCGGCGAGGAGGCGCAGGAAGATCATGCGGTCGAGCAGGTGGGTCGTGAGCTCGGTGAGGGCGAGGGCGTCGAGCCGCGGGTTGGCGCCGCGCAGGCTGCGTGCGAGGGCGTCGCGTTGCTTCTCGAGGTCGGCGAGGAGGGCGGCCCCGGCCGGGCGAGTCACGCGGGCGTTTCGCTCTCCGCGACCAAGCTGCGCACGGCGTTCGCGGCGTGGCGCGCCTCGGCGACGTCCATGCGAGAGATGGGGCGAGCGAGGTTGTAGTCGGCGTCGACACGGCGCTGGTGGAGGTCGGCGAGACGTTGTCCCGCGCGCCGGAGATGCTTGTCAGTCGACTGCTTGATCGCGGCGATGAAGGCCTTGTGCATTCCGCCGTCGATGGTGGCGCGTGGCAGGGATCGGGTGGCCGGTGCCGCCTGCAGGCTGTGGAAGACGGCGTAGTAGAGGCGGGAGATGACGAGGCGGCGGGCAAATTCGGAGTCCCCGTCGAGGCTCCCCTCCGCAAGCTGCTCGGCGGCGTTCCACAGCTCAATCGGCGTGATCACGGAGCACCTCAGGCCGCGGGATGAACGGCAGGTGTACGGCGATCACGACGACACCGAGAGTGGCGGCCGGGCCCTCCGGGTGCGTCGCGTAGGTGCGCTCCATCGCATCGTCGACGCGTGCTTGCAGCACGTCGAGCTCGGCGAAGGAGGCTGCGTCGGTGAGATAATCGAGGACAATGACGGGCCGATCCGCGTCGCTCCACTGGAGCTCCCGGCCGAAGCGGGTGGTGTGGGGTCCGAGCACGGCCTCAATCGCTTGCTGCTGAGCATGCCACCAGTGGTCGAGGCCGGTCTCCCGCAGCGCGTGCAGGAACCCGCGGGACTCGGAGCCAGCGGGCATGAGGTCGGCGAGGCGCGCCAGAAGGGCGAGGTCGCCGAAGCGGAGGGCGGCATCGCCTGCCAGCCTGAGCAGGCGTGCGCGGTCCTTGGGCGCGAGGTCGTCGCGCGGGAGCATCGCCTCGATGAGGCTGCTAGCGAGCCCGGACTCACCTGCGATCACGTGGAAGCTGAGGACGTTGAGCTTGAGCCAGTCGGGGAATTGGGCGACGTGGGGGCTGATCTGGGCGAGGCAGCGGCGAAACTCCGTGACCTCGCCCGCGAGGGTGTGCGCCATTGCCATGACTGCGTGAGACAGCAGGTCGCTGGGGTCGCGGCGGAGGTCGTTGCCGAGGATCCAGAGGATCTGGTCGAGTCGGGCTCGGTCGTCCCGGGTTAGCGAGGACAGCTCCTCACCGAGACTGATGGCGCGTGGGACGGGCAGGCCCATGGGGCGTCACGATGCGCGAAGGTCTGGATCTGGTCAAGGCGGGTCGGCGACTTCGCGCGAGGGGCTTTAGGCGCGCGAGGTGGCGAGCACGAGCTGGTTGTCCTCGACGTCGACGCTGACCTCCATGCCGGTGCGCACCTGGCCGCGGAGGATCGCGTCGGCGACGCGGGCCTCGACGACGCGGGTGAGCACGTGGCGGAGCGGGCGGGCGCCGAGGGCCGCGTCGCGCTCGCACAGGCCGACGACGTGACGACAGGCGCGCTCGCTGAGCTTGAAGCGGATGCCACGCTCGCGGAACAGTCGCTCGCTCGAGGCGCGGACCAGGCGGGCGCAGATCGTGGCGAGCTCCGACGTGGCGAGCGGGTGGAGCACCAGCGGGGCCTCGATGCGGTTCCACAGCTCGACGGGGAAGGCGGCGCGGGCGGCCTCGAGGGCCCGGGCCTCGCGCTGGGGGTCGTCGCCGAGGAGGCAGCTGGCGCCGAGGTTGGAGGTCATGATCAGGACGGCGTGGCGGAAGTCGACGGTGCGGCCGCGGCCGTCGGTGAGGCGCCCCTCGTCGAGGACCTGCAGCAGGAGCTGGTGGACGTCGCGGTGGGCCTTCTCGATCTCGTCGAGGAGGACGACGCAGTGGGGCTGGCGCAGCAGCGGGTCGGTGAGGGCACCGCCCTGCTCGTGGCCGACGTAGCCGGGCGGGGCGCCGATGACCCGGGCGACGGCGTGGCTCTCGGCGTACTCGCTCATGTCGAGGCGGACCAGCGCGTCGGGGCGGTCGAACAGGGCGCCGCACAGGGCCTTGGCGATCTCGGTCTTGCCGACGCCGCTGGGGCCGAGCAGCAGCACGGTGGCGACCGGGCGCTGCGAGCTGAAGCCGGCGCGGTTGCGGCGGATGAGCTGGCCGAGCGCCTTGATCGCGGGGTCGTGGCCGACGACCTGGCGGTGCAGTTCGCTCTCGAGGTCGAGCATCTCCTGGTCGCCGAGCTGACCGCCGAGGCCCTCGATGCGCTCGCGCGGGACGCCGCTGCGCTCGCAGACGATGTCGATCCAGGTGTCGCGGTGGAGCTGGCGCCGGCCCTCGCGGGCGGTGCGGGCGCAGGCGAGGTCGAGCAGGTCGAGCGCGCGGCCGGGCATGGCGAGGCCGCCGAGGAAGCGGTCGGCGAGGCGGGTGAGCTCGGCCAGGCGGGCACCTGGCCCGAGGGACAGGTCGTGCTGGGCGAGCACGGCGGGGGCGGCCGCGGTGACGGCGACACCTGAGCGCGTCGCCCTCGAGCACGGGGAGCTCGAGGACGTCGAAGGTGGAGGCGATGCCGGGCAGCCAGGACTCGAGGCGGGCGCGGCCCTCGGGGGAGACGATCGTCAGCACCGGCGGGTGGCCGGAGGACCAGATCTTGACGAGCGCGGGGAGGATGTTCGGCGGGGCGTCGCCGCCGAGCTGATCGAGGTCGTCGAGGATCGCCACGCCGCGCTGGCGGGCGACCACGGCGAGCTCGGCCCGCAGGCTGTCCTCGTCGGCGTGGTCGGCGGCGTCGATGCGGAACACCGGGGCGCCGAGGACCCGCGCGAGGTGGCTGGCGACCAGGGTGCGGCCGCTGCCGTGCGGGCCGACCAGCAGCGGCGGTCGCGGGCTGCTGCGCAGGAGGGCGTCGGCGAGGCGGGCGAGGGTCGCGTCGCGGGCGTGCAGGGGGGCCAGCTGGCGCGGATCGATCGCGGTGAGGCGCGGGCCGGGGCGCAGCTCGGGGCGCGTGGTCGGAGCGTCGGCGAAGGTGCGGCTGTCCGAAAGGACAGGGGCGTCGGCGGTCGCTACATCGTGGTCACGGGCGTCGCCCTGGTCGCGGAGCTCGGCGCGGGCCATGCGGGCGGAGCTGTCGGCGCGCGGGTCACGGAGCTCGGCGCGGGCCATGCGGGCGGAGCTGTCGGCGCGCGGGCGCTGGGCGTCGTGGGGGCCATCGTCGCGGACCGGTGACATGCGGCCGCCGCGGGTCGGGCTGTCCTCGCGGACAGGCGACATGCGGCCGACGCGGGTCGGGTTGTCGTCGCGGGCAGGTGACATGCGGCCGACGCGGGCCGGGCTGTCGTCGCGGACAGGTGTGGGCTCGCGGCGGCGGGGGCTGTCCTCGGGGACAGGTGTAAATTCGCCGCGGCGGCGCGGGGCCGGGTCGCTGGTCAGCGGGAGCACGCGGGCTGGCGCGGCGAGCTGGCTCTGGCGGGTCGGGAGGCTGCGGGGGGTGGACTCGTGGGCGGCCCGGTTCTCGGCCTCGCGGAGCAGGTCGATGAGGCGCTTGCGCAGCGCGCTGCAGGCCACGCCGGCGCGCTCGAGCAGCTGGTAGGCGTGGCAGTCGGCGCTGCGGACGATCGCCAGCAGCTGCTCGAGCTCGCCCGCGCCCCGGCGGCCGGCGCTGCGCTGGGCGATGCGCAGGCGCCAGTCAGCCGGCTCGCTGTCGGCCTCGGCGTGCAGGCTGGCGACCCCGCGGCGCAGCGTGGCGAGGTCGGCGAGGCCGGCGAGGCAGGCCTGGACCGCGGAGTCCTGACACAGCGAGAGCAGCAAGTCGCAGGAGCAGCGCGCGTGGCCGGCGGGCGCGGCGGATCGCCGGCCCACGGCGCGCAGGGAGGACTCGCCCGTCATGCGCGGACGCTACCCGCGGCGCGGGCCGGGGCCAAGAAATCGGCGGGTGTGCGGGCGGGAGCTGCGCGGCGGCGGGATCGGGCTCCAAGTGGGCTCCGGGTGACCTGGGCGGCTTGCCTGCGGGCGAGGCTTGCGACTAGGCTCGCCGACCCGCCATGACCACCGAGTCCGCCATGCCGCGCACGCGCCTGCAGATCCTCGTGTGCGACGGGCCGAGCTGCGGGGTCACCCACGAGAGCGAGCTGCTCAAGGAGCTGCTGGTCGCGCGGGTCGCCGCCGATCCGGAGCTGCAGGGGCGGGTGCACGTGGTCGACTACATGTGCTTTGGTCGCTGCAGCGAGGGGCCCAACATGTTCGTGCGCCGGCTGGGGCCGCAGGAGCGGGCCGACGCGGAGCCCGACTCGGCCGCGTTCTCGGGCGAGCGCGGCTTCTATCCGGGCATGGATCGGGGCAAGTGCGAGCGGGTGCTGGCGCAGCACTGCAAGGCGGGCGTGGTCGTCGGCGATCTGGTGGACGACTACTGAGGCTGTCCTGCGGGACAGGTGCGTGGTCAGGGCGGGTCGGCGAACAGCGCGTCGGCGCTGGCGACGGTGACGGAGCGGCGGATCCACAGGTCGAGCTGGGCCGCCGCGCTGCAGCCGAGGATCATCGACTCCTGCTCGGGAGACAGGGGCACGCCGCGCTGCGCAAGGACTCGCAGCAGCGCGTGTTGAAGCCCGCGGGCCTCGCCGCGGGCCTCGCCGCGGGCCTCGCCGCGGGCCTCGCCGCGGGCGAGGCGGGCCTCCAGCACGGCGCTGAGGTCCGCGAGGATGGCGTCGGCGGTGGGTGTGGGGAAGCGGGCTGGGGGGAAGAATTCGTCGAGCAGCATGAGTTCATCCTTGAGGTGCCGGACGCGTTCGGGGCGGATGCCACGGAACACCAGGTCAGTGTACATGCGGCGTTCGCCGCGGTCCAAGTGGGTCAGGGCGGTGAGGGCCGCGTGGAGGACCGCGTCGCCCTCGGCGCCCGCGCCGTGCGTGTGGGCCGAGAGCAGTGACAGGGCTGGCTGGACGGCGGCCTGTTCGGGCTCCGTGATCCGTGGGATCTGGGCCGGGCCGAGGACCAGCGGGCGGGTGCTGCTCTCCGGGCCGCACGCGATCGACTGGGCCGCCCACGCGGCCACGGCCGGGTCGGGAGCGACGACCAGGAGGCGGCAGCTGCAGCGTCGGCGCAGGCGCTCGAGCCAGAGATAGGCCGGCCAGCTGAAGCGTTTGTCGGGGTCGATGCTGCGCTGCACCTCGACGATGATCACGAGGCTCGCCGGGTCGCCGAGCTCGAGCACGAGGTCGGGTGCCAGGGCGCCCGGGCGCAGCACGGGGTCAGCGACCCGAGCCGGACGTTCGGGCACCGCGACGCCGAACACGCTGGCGAGTAGCTGCGCCGCCAGCTGCGGGGTGCCGCGGAACAGCTCGACGATCGCGGTGTGCTCGCTCGACTCGTGCATCGCGCGGCGCACAGCAAGTCGCGGGCCAGGGCGATGCGCTGGCGCTGCGCGGGGTCCGTGACGCGAGGGTGGCCGGCGGGCGGGACGGTGGCCGGCGGGCGGGCCGGGTGCGAGTGTCCCTTGGGACAGGCCACATCGAGTGTCCTTTGGGACAGGCCGAGCGCCGAGCTGCGAGCCGAGTAGCGAGCCGCGAGCCGAGCCTGGAGCCGAGCCTACAGCCCAGCCTACAGCCGAGCCTACAGCCCAGCCTACAGCCGAGCCTGGAGCCCAGCCTACAGCCCAGCCTACAGCCCAGCCTACAGCCCAGCCTACAGCTTGATGCGCATGCCGTCGCGGGCGGCGACGGTGCCGGGGTACTGGGCCTGGGCGGCGGCCTCGATCTTGCGCAGCATCTCGTCGTCGTGGCCGGGGTCGTGGCTGTAGAGGACCAGCTGCTTGACCTTGGCGGTGCGGGCCAGCTTGACGGCCTCGGCGAAGGTGCTGTGGCCCCAGCCCTGCTTGCCGGCGCTGTACTCCTCGGAGGTGTACTGGGCGTCGTAGACCAGCACGTCGGCGTCGCGGGCGAGCTCGGCGAGGCTCTCGTTGATGTGGTCGGGGGCGTGCTCGGTGTCGGTGGCGAAGACGATGCTCTTGCCGCGCTCGTCGACGCGGAAGGCGGTCGACTCCTGCGGGTGGGGCAGGGGGATGTGGCGGACCGTGGCCTCGGCGATGGCGACCACGTCGGCGGCGTGGAGCAGGCGGAAGCTGCGGCGCGCGGCCATCATCTCGAGGCTGACCGGGAAGAAGGGCGTTTGCATCTGTCGCTCGAGGATCGACTTGGCGTCCTTGGTGCAACTGATGTTGAGCTGGAAGTCCGGGAGGAAGGCGGGGGCGAAGAAGGGGAAGCCCTGGATGTGGTCCCAGTGCGCGTGGGTCAGGAACAGGTGGACGACGCGGGAGTGGGTGGCGCGGGTCTGGATCAGACGCACGCCGAGCTCGCACGCCGGAGCCCGAGTCGAAGATGACGGTGTCGGTCGTGCTCTCCAGCGAGATCTGCAGGCAGGGCGTGTTGCCGCCGAACTCGGCGTACTTCGACCCGGATACGGGGATGCTGCCCCGGGTGCCCCAGAACGTCACTTCCATGGGGCGCTGTCCTTCGCGGGCTGCATGTAGCGGCCATGATAGGTCAGAATAAATTTGGTTGGCAAGCGCGGCCCGGTGAGCGCACCGGGGGGTCTTCGTGCGGCGGGCTGTGGTGGGGGCGACGGGGGTCGATGTCGGTGGGGCTCGCGGCGTCCGGGTTTCCAGCGCGATGTCGGGCCGCGGGGGCCGGTCCATGCGGGGTTCTTGAGGCGGCGCGCATGGAGCCGTGAGGCCGCATCTCGGGCGGCTGTGGCGACAACGCGCTCGCCTGGCGTCGCGATCATTCGCCCTGGGCGGCTGGGTTTTCCGTTGCTCTGGCGGCGCTTCTTCGGGTTGAGGGATCGCCTAGCCGATGATCATGTCCTCGCGTCGGTGGGCCTGGCCGCTGGCGAAGCGACCGGGATCCCAGCGCGTGAGCATCGGGTGCTGGGTGCCGTCGGCGAGCCAGCGCGCGAGCAGGCGGCCGACGGCCGGGGCCATCATGAAGCCGTGGCCGGTGAAGCCGCAGACCTGCACGAAGCGCGGGTGGCCGGGGCTCGGGCCGACGATCGCGTCGCCGTCGGGCGAGACGTCGTAGGGGCCGACCCACTGGCGCAGCACCTTCATGCTGGCGACGATCGGCATCAGTTGCACGAGCGTGCGGCTGATGTGACCGAGGAAGCGCAGGCTCGAGTGGAGGCTCAGCGAGGTGTCGCTGCCGTCGTCGGCGTCGGGCAGGGTGATGCCGGTGACGAGCTCGCCGCGGGTGCTCTGGGAGAAGTAGAGGCCGCTGCCGAGGTCGACGACCAGGGGATCGAGGAAGGGCTTGAGCGGCTCGGAGGAGAGGATCTCGTGGCGGTGCGGCTGGTTCGGCAGATGGATGCCGAGCTGGGCGTTGAGGCCGTGGCTCCACGCGCCGGTGGCGTTGACGACGCGGGCGGCGAGCAGGGACTCGCCGGTGGACAGCTGCAGGCGGTAGCGATCGCCGACGGGTTCGACGCGGGTCACCGCGGTGTGGGTGCGCAGGCGGGCGCCGTGGCGCACAGCCTGGGTCGCGTAGCCCCACACGAAGGGCCACGGGAACACGACGCCGTCCTCGGGGTTGAAGGAGGCGAGGCGGACATCGCTGACGTCGAGCTGCGGGACGATCGCCTGGGCCTCGGCGGGGGCGAGCAGGCGGGTCGGCGCGCCGACCTCGGCGTGGAGCTCGGCGTTGCGGACCAGGCGCTGCTCGCCGGCCTCGCTGCGGGCGAGGAACAGGTAGCCGCCCTGACGAAACCACAGGTTGATGCCGAGCTCCTGGGCGAGGCCCTTGCACTCGTCGATGCTCTCCATCATCAGGCGCACGTTGCCGGCGTCGCCCCACTGCATGCGCAGGCCGCCGCCGTTGCGGCCGGAGGCGCCGCTGACGAGGTAGCCGCGCTCGATGACGGCGATCTTGAGGTCGCGGGCGAGGCGGGCGAGGTGGTAGGCGAGGGCCAGGCCCATGATGCCGGCGCCGACGATCGCGACGTCGACCTCGGGCGGCAGGGGCTGGGTGGCGCTGCCCATGGCGTGGAGCTCGGCGCTCACCCGGGCTCCTTCGCGGGGGTCGTCGCGGGGCCCAGGCTCGCGGCGGCGAGGGTGGCGAAGGTGACGGGCTCGAGCGGGGGGCGGGCGGTGAAGGGCTGGGCGGTCGCGGGGTCCAGGGCGCCGCGATCGATGAGGATCCGGCACAGCAGGGCCACGCACTCCTTGCCCTGGCAGGGGCCGGTGCCGAGGCCGGTGTAGCGCTTGATCTCCTCGACGGTGGCGAGGCCGCGGGCGAGGCAGTGGTCGAGCTCGGCGAGGGTCACGTCCTCGCAGCGGCACACGAAGCGGCGCTCGCTCATGGCTGGCCTCCGGGACAGGCTGGCCTTTGGGACAGGCTGGCCTCTTGGACAGGCTGGCCTTTGGGACAGGCTGGCCTTTGGGGCAGGTCAGTCATGGCTGGCCTTTGGGACAGCTCGTGCGAGCTGGCGCAGGAGGGCGGCGGCGACGGCCTCGCCGGCGTCGTGCTGGTTCAGGGCGCCGGTGGCCCACAGGGTCCAGGGTGGGTTCGCGGGCGGGTCGTCGGCGAGCGGGTGCTCCGCGGCGCGCAGCTGGACGCGGCCGTCCGGGTCGCAGATCGGGGCGAAGCCGCTGCCGGTCCAGCGCAGGGCGGCGCCGGCCTGGGCGGCGAGCTCGCAGGCGGGGGCGGGCTCGGGGGCGAGGGCGACGAGGCGGGCGGGGAGGCGGGCGGTGGCGGTCTCGACGGCCTTGACGCGGCGGCGGCCGACGATGCGGCGGACCTCGTCGGGGCCGACGAGGGCCGCGCCGAGGGCGTCGGCGTGGGCCCGGGCGGCCGCTCCGGCGCCGATCACGACGACGGGGCCGGCCAGAGCGCGACCTGTCCTTGCGAGCAGGTGACGCAGGCCGCGGGCCGAGACGACGCCGGGGATGTCGTTGCCGGTGACGGGGATCGTGGGCAGGTGGCCGCCGAGGGCGAGGATGACGTGGCGCGGGCGGATGATGTGGAGGGTGGGGGCGGCGCCTGGCCCGTTGGGATGCCTGGTTGGGATGCTGGTTGGGACCTTCGTCGGCGATGGCGGCGGCGGCGGCCCACAGGCCCTCGTGGGGGTAGGCCGCGAACACGCCGAGGCCGGGGCGGAGGGCGGCGGGCAGCGGGGCGGGGTCCCAGGCGAGCAGGTCGGCGCGGTCGCGGCGGTCGAGGAGGAGCACGTCGAGGCCGGCGGCGAGCAGGCGGGCGGCGGCGACGCGGCCGCTGCGACCTGCCCCGACGACCAGGACCTCCGGGACATGTTCCTCGCGCCAGGCGGGGCCGGCGGGGGCGTGGTCGGGGAGGATGCCGAAGCCGGTGAGGTTGCGAGCGACGCCCTGCATGACGCTGTTGGCGAGGCGGGGGCGGACGACGAGGTGGTGGTGGTCGATGCCGCCGGGGAACACGGCGTCGATCAGGGCGGTCGGGTCGAGGTCGCCGTAGCTGTTCTGGGAGCTGACCTGCATGCCGTCGCGGACGGGGGTGAGGCAGGCGCGGACGTTGGGCTCGCCGTCGACGCGGACCAGGCAGGTGCCGCAGTCGCCGAGCAGGCAGTAGGCGCCGCGCGGGCGGCGATACTTGGCGCTGCGCGAGGTCATGAGCTCGCCGGCGGCGATGAGCGCGGAGGCGACGGTGTCGCGGGGGTCGGCTGGGACCGGCGCGCCGTCGAAGTGGAGCGTGAGCGCGGGGGCCTGGCCTGGGCCGTCGCGCAGCGGAGTGGCCCGACGCACGTCGATCCGATACACCGGGCGGCGAATTGCGACAATGGTCGCGGGCGGCGGGGGACCGTGTTCGGCCTCACCCGGTCATTCACCTGGTGAGATGGTGATGGTCGGCGGCCTGCGGCCGCAGAACCTGCCTCCCGGTCGTTCTCCTGGTGCGGGTCGCCTGGGGTTCGCTGTCACGTGGGCGCGCCGCGGCTACGCCGGCGTGGGACCAGGGCGGGCGCCGAAGATCGCGGTGCCGATGCGGATCATGGTGGCGCCCTCGGCGATGGCGACCGGGAAGTCGCCGCTCATGCCCATGGACAGTTCGCGCAGATCGACGTGCGGGCGGCCGCCGGCGCCGCGGGCCGCGAGCTCGCGCAGGGCGGCGAAGTGGGGGCGGGCGCGCTCGGGGTCGTCGTCGGCGGGAGGAATGAGCATGAGGCCGACGCAGCGGAGGACCCCGGCCTCGCGGGAAATTGCGTCGAGCAGGGCGGGCAGGGCGTCGGGGGCGACGCCGGCCTTCTGGGCCTCGCCGGCGAGGTTGACCTCGACGAGGATCTCCTGCGTGCAGGCGAGGGCGCGGGCGCGGGCGGCGAGGGCGGTGACCAGCGAGCTGCGATCGACGGTGTGGATGAGGGCGCGGCCGACGACGAGGCGGGCCTTGTTGGACTGCAGGCCGCCGATGAAGTGCCAGCGCGGGGTGAAGGTGGCGAGGCCAGCGGGGCCAGCGGGGTCAACGGGGTCAGCGGGGCCGATGAGGCTGGGATCGCCGTGCTTGGCGGCGAACTCCTGGGCGTAGTTCTCACCGAGGTCGCGCAGGCCGGCGGCCAGGGCGGCCGCGAGGGCGGAGACGGGCTGCTTCTTGCCGACGCCGATGAGCGTGACGGCGGGGCCGGGGCCGCGGCGATCGATCGCCGCGGCGATCTGGTCGCGCACGCGGGCGAGGTTGTCGGCGATCGTCACGCGGCGCAGGATACACCGCTCAGGCGACGGCGAGCTCGCGCAGGGCGATCAGCACCTCGGCGAGGGGGAGGCCGACGACGGCGGTGTAGGAGCCGGTGATGCCGGTGACGAGGCCGGCGGCGCGGCCCTGGATGCCGTAGCCGCCGGCCTTGTCGCGCCACTCTCCGCTGTCGAGGTAGGCGCCGAGCTCGTCGTCGGCCAGCGATCGCATGCGCACCTCGGTGGTGACCTGGCGCGAGAGCCAGGTGACCTCCGGGCCGCGGGTGTCGGCGAGGACGAAGGCGGTGGTGACGAAGTGGCGGGGGGCGGAGCTGAGGGCGCGCAGGAGGGTCGAGGCGGCCTGGCGATCGGCGGGCTTGCCGAGCGGCGGGCCGGCGAGGTCGAGGAAGACGGTGGTGTCGGCGGCGAGGATGACGGCGCCGGGGTGCTGCGGGACGGCGAGGGCGGCCTTGCTGCGGGCGACGCGGGCGGCGTAGGCGGGCGGGGCCTCGCCCGGGAGCTCGCGCTCGTCGGCGTCGACGGGGGCGACGGTGAAGGCGATGCCGGCGCTGCGCAGGAGGTCGGCGCGGCGCGGCGAGGCAGAGGCGAGGACCAGCACGCGGCGGGTTCTAACAGGGCGGGCGCGGGGCGGGTAGCAGGTGGCGTCGAGGATCGCGAAGGGGTGGTGCAGGGCCAGGACCGCGAAGGGGTGGTGAGGCCCTGGACCGCGACGGTGGCCCGGCGGCGCGGGGGGGGGGGGGGGGGGGGGGGGGGGGGGGGGGGGGCGGGGGCGCGGGACCGCGAAGGGGGCGGTGGATCGGGTGATCGGGGGTCGGTCTTGCTGGTAGAGTCGGCGCCCATGCTTCGGCGTATGTTCTGTCCCCAGAGTCTGGTGGTCCTCGTGGTCGGGTCGCTGGCGCTGCTGCAGGCGGCGCGCGAGCCGGAGCTGCCGGTGGTCGTCGATGTCTGCGGGGAGGCGCCGCGGGCGGCGAGCGATCCGCGGCTGGCGGGGCTGTGGCAGCGCTTCGAGACGCTGCACGAGGGCGACCCGATGCGCTTCTACTTCTTCCATCCCGATGGCTTCGGCATCTATCGCTACGGGAAGGTCGGGCTGACCAACACGCACAGCTTCGACTTCGAGGGGTCGCAGGGGGCGCTGGGGCTGCGCTTTCGCAAGTCGGGGGCGGAGCACACGGTGGCGTATCGCTTCGAGACGGACGGCGAGCGCGAGTGGCTGGTGCTGCGCGGGGACCCGCGCGAGGCGACGGCGGAGGTGCGCTACTTCCGGGCCGGGAACGCGAGGGCGCACTGCTTCGAGGGGGCCTTGCTGCCGGCGGATCTGCGGGGGAGCGGGGCAGCCATGCGTACCCCGGCGGGGCCGGGGCCGCAGACGGGGGCGCTGGGCGGGCGCCTGTGGGGCGACGAGCAGCGCTTCGCGACCGGGGGGAGCGGCTTCTCGATCTATCAGTTGCAGGTGCAGGCGCTCGACGGACGTGGGGTCGGCTGGCACCACCGCGGCGACTACGACGAATGGACCACGGAGTCGCTGGTGTTTCGCCAGCAGGGTGAGCGGCTGGGGCTGCAATTTCCGCTGCGGCACGAGTCGCAGGCGACGACGATCTCGCTGGAAGCCGGGGCCGATCAAGTGCGCGTGCTGACGCTGGCGGAGGATCCCCGCGACTTCTGGCGACCCCACGCGTATCGCGACCTGGGGCCGGGTTTCACGGATTGTGCCGAGGGCCAGTGGCGATAGGGCGGGTGCTGGGCGGGCGCGCCGACGCCGGGGCGTGATGCGGATCGGCTACTGGTTCCCGGTGTTCGGGGGGTGGCTGCGCAACGTGGCCGACGAGGGGATGGACACCAGCTGGGCCGAGGCGCGGCGGCTGGCGCGGCGCAGCGAGGAGCTGGGCTTCGACCTGACCTTGATCGCGGAGCTGTTCCTCAACGACATCAAGGGGGTCCTGGCGCCGTCGCTGGACGCGTGGACGCTGGCGGCAGCGGTGGCGGCGGTGACGGAGCGGATCGAGCTGATGGTCGCGGTGCGGCCGAGCTTCCACAACCCGGCGATCTTCGCCAAGCAGGCGGCCTGCCTCGACCAGATCAGCGGCGGGCGGCTGGCGCTGAACGTGGTGTCGTCGTGGTGGGCCGACGAGGCGCGGCGCTTCGGGGTCCGCTTCGACGCGCACGACGACCGCTACGCGCGGACGGCCGAGTGGCTGGCGGTGCTGGACGGGGCGTGGGGCGGCGGGTGCTTCTCGTTCGCGGGGGAGCACTACCAGGTCGAGGAGCTGATCGTGTCGCCGCGGCCGCTGCGATCGCCGCGGCCGACGCTGTACGCGGGCGGTGAGTCGGAGGCGGCGAAGGCGTTGATCGCCCGCACCTGCGACGCGTACGTGATGCACGGCGATCCGCCGGCGCGGGTGGCCGCGAAGATCGCGGACATGCGGCGGCGGCGGGCGGCGCTGGGGCTGGCGGCGCTGCAGTACGGGCTGGCGGCGTACGTGATCGTGCGCGACAGCGAGGCGGCGGCGCAGGCGGAGCTGCGGCGCGTCACGGACGTGAGCCCGGGCTCGCCGGGCTACCAGAACTATCACGAGTGGATCGCGCATTCGCAGCTCGAGCAGCAGGTGAGCCTGGCCGACTATTCGGTGAGCAACCGCGGGCTGCGGCCCGGGCTGTGTGGGACGCCGGCGCAGGTGGCCGAGCGTATCCGCGGGCTCGCGGCGGTGGGGGTCGATCTGCTGCTGCTGCAGTGCAGCCCGCAGTTGGAGGAGATGGAGCGCTTCGCGGCGCAGGTGCTGCCGCTGCTGCGTTGATGCTGCGACGATCGCGGGTGCGCCACCCTCAATGGGGTCCACGCGATCAAGAAGCTGCGGCTGCAACGATCGCGGGGCGGTGGTCGAACCGGGGCCATGCGCCTGCTTCGCCTGGTTTTTGTGCTCCTGTGTTCCTGCGGAGAGATCGAGCTGCACGCTGATCTCGAGGGGCCGCGGGTGTTCGCCAGCTCGCTGCTGCGGCCGCGCAACGTCGAGGTCGCGACCTTCCCGGAGATCACGGTCGACTTCAGCGAGGCGATCGATCCGGCGAGCGTGCGGGTCGCGCTGGTGGCGTGGGAGGAGGTCGGGCGCTGCGAGTACACGCCGGTGTGCGCGGCGGAGGGGTCGGGCTGCGAACGCGGTCGCTGCATGCGGGACCCGCTGAGCGCGAGCGCCGTGGCGGGGCTGATGCGCGGGCCGATCGCGGGCGGGGTCCCGGTGGCTGTCGAGGTCGCGGAGCGGAGCCCGGCGGGGCCGGGGGCGCGGGTGACGGTGCGGCCGCAGCGGGCCCTGCAGGCGCGCGTGCGGCACAGCCTCCTGGTGTTCGCGCGCGACACCAGCGGGGCGCCGCTGGTCGACGAGGCGGGCGCGGTGGCGGTGTGGCGGCGGGATCTGGTGACGGCGGACGAGGGCTCGGGCGGGCCCGAGGCGCGCCTGGCGGTGCCGCCGTCGGGGGCGGTGGAGGTGCCGCCGAACCTCGCGCGGGTGGCCACCTCGTTCGCGTCGCCGGTGGCGATCGATCGGGGGGCGACGCTCGAGCTCGCGGCGGAGGACGGGTCGACGGTGACGCTGATCGATCCGGAGCCGTGCCCGGGCTGGGTCCCCGGGCTGTGCCTGCGCTGGCGGCCGGACGCTCCTGTCCGTTCAGACATGGCCTATCGGCCAGGTGGTGGGAGCCTGCGCGACCTGCTCGGGCGCCCGGCGGTGGCGCCCGCGGAGCCCGACTACTTCATCACGGCGGCGGGGCCGGACGTGGCGGCGCCGGAGCTCGCGGGGGCGAGCGTGGCGAGCCTGGGGCCCTGCGTGTACGCGCGGCTGGTCGCCGAGGAGCCGCTGCAGCTGCGCCTGACGATCGGGGCGGCGCAGGACGAGGCGGTGGCGGGGCCGGGACCGGTGACGCTGGGGCTGCGGTTGGCGGCGATCGGGGCGGCGCCGGGGACGGTGGCGACGGCGACGCTGCGGGCCGAAGACCTGGCTGGCAACGCGCGCGAGCTGGCGATTGAGGCTGTCCTCGGGGACAGCCTGGCCCCGCTCGCGCCGCCGCTCGGGCTGGCGGAGATCCTGGCCAACCCGCGCGGGCCGGAGCCGGCGCAGGAGTTCGTCGAGCTGGTCGACCTGCGCGACGAGGGGCCGGCGCAGCTGTGGGAGGGCCTGGTCCTGGCCGACCGCGGCGCGCAGGCGATCACGGGCGAGGAGGGCGACGCGCTGCCGGGCTTCATGACGCGGCCGGGCGAGCGGGTGATGGTGGTCGCGACGGGCTACGATCCGGACGAGGGCAGCGACGTGGCGCCGGCGCCGGGGACGACGCTGGTGCGCGTCGACGGGTCGCTCGCGGCGGGCGGCCTCAAGAACGCGGGCGAGCCGGTCAGCCTGTACTTTCGGACAGGTGATGCGGCGCCGGTGATCGTGGCCAGCTACGCCGACTACATCGCCACCGGCGCCGCGGCGCACGCGGGTCGCAGCGTGGTCGCGGATCCGCAGGCCTGCGATCTGGCGCGCGCGTGGCGTTCGCAGCCGTCGGGGAGCGCCTCGCCGGGCGCGCCGTGATCGCGCGGTCGCGCCAGGTGGATCCGCGGGTGGATTGATCGTGGAGATGGTGGAGTGACTCGAGGCGTACGACGCCTACCTGGCGACGGCGCCGTGATCGCGGGTGAGGGCGCGCAGTCGGGTCGCGAGCTCGGTGACGGTGACGGCGTCGGGGTCGAGCGTGGCGTCCCCGGTGGTGAGGTTGAGGCGGATCTCGGTGGTGCAGGGCTGTGCGATCGCGGCGGCGAAGCGCATGAGGGCGGCGTGATCGACGTCGCGGGTCGGCGCGAGCGAGACGCCGAGCGGGCCGTCGTTGAAGCTGCAAAGATCGGCGGCGATGCGGGCCAGCGCGTGCGGATCGAGCAGGCCGGCGCGCTCCGGGGCGCGCAGGGGCACTCGCTCCGGTAGCAGCGATGGAAGGTCGGGCTGGCCAGGCGCGGGCTCCTCGTGGTCGAGGCCGAAGGGCGCGCGCTCGGCGGGCCGCGGGCGGGCGCTGGCGACGACGCCACCCACGCCCCAGACGACCAGGAGGTCGGCGGCGAGGCGGCCGAAAGGGGGCTTTGCGTCGGGGTGATCGCTGAACATGGGCGGGAGCTCAATGGCAAGCGCCGCGGGCTGCTCGGGAGGGCCGCCGACCAGGCGCAGGGGCGTCCGCGAGGCTCGCCCGGCGGTGTACAGGATCGGGGCGAGGCGCAGCATCGTGACGCGGCGATCGATGTAGAGGTCGAGCGAGGTGGTGGTTGTGTCGGCGGCGAGGAGGTCGTAGAGGTCGCCGATCATCGCGGCCTGGATCTCGGCGTCGTCGAGTCGGTGCAGGCGGGCGTCGCTGCCGACGAAGGCGAGGATCTCGGGGCCGAGCCACAGCGCGGGGCCGTGGGGCACGACCTGACCAGCCGGGGCGGGGAGCTCGATCGCGAGGGTGCGCGCGAGCGCGGCGGGGCTGGTTGGATCGACGGAGGGGATCGCGGGCGCGGGCTCGTGCGCGGTGCAGGCGAGCAGCAGGGTGCCGGCGAGCGCGAGGGCGTGGGGTAGGGATGGCACGTGTTGTGGACCGCGGGCGTTCGTCGAGGTTCCCGTTCGCAATGCTCAGGCGCAAGGGCCAGAGCGCCGAAACCAAGTTGTGGGGGCGCGCGGGCGCTGGGCTTGAGCGCTGCGGGGTTATCGGCGATGCTGCGCGGCCGGCATGAAGCCCCAGGAGCCACGCATGGGTGCGAGCGCCGAGGCGAGCGGCGAGCCGCGCAATGATCTGCGGCTCGACGCGAAGGTCGTGAGCACGGTGTTCCATGGCAAGGACACGCGCTACACGGTGCTGCGGGTGCAGATGCCGGGCGAGCCGGGGCTGGCGACCTGGGTCGGGCGCAGCGGTGGGGTCGACGACGGGGCGCAGGTGTCGGCGGCGGGCGAGTGGGTGCATCACCCCACGCACGGGCGGCAGTTCGCGTTCACGCGGCTGGTGGCGAAGGCGCCGACGACCCTGCCGGGGATCGTGCGCCGGCTCGAGCGCTACCCGGGGCTCGGGGCCGACAAGGCGGAGAAGATCGTGGCGAAGTTCGGGCTCGACACGCTGACGATCCTCGACAAGCAGCCGCGTCGGTTGCTCGAGGTGGAGGGCGTGGGGCCGAAGACGCTGGAGAAGCTGCTGGCGTTCCACGAGGCCCGCAACGGGCCGGTGGTCGAGGTGGAGAACCAGCTGATCGAGCTCGACCTGCCGACCTACCTGGCGCAGGCGATCGTCGACCGCTACCAGGACCGGGCGCTGCAGGTGATGCGCGAGCGGCCCTACCGGCTGGCCCGCGAGGTCCGGGGCATCGGCTTTCTGACCGCCGACAAGATCGCGCGGGCGCTGGGGGTCGACCTCGAGAGCGACGACCGGGTCGACGCGGGGCTGCTCTACACGCTCGAGCAGGCCGAGCAGGACGGGCACTGCGCGCTGCCCGAACCGGTGCTCGTGCAACAGGCGGTGCGGATCCTCGAGCTGCCGGCGGACAAGATCGCCGACGGCGTCGCGCGCCTGGTCGCGGGCGACGATCTGGTCCGCGACGAGCGCCCGGGCCAGAGCGGGGCGCTGTGCTACCCGCGGCGCCACTACGAGGCCGAGCTGCACGTCGCGGCGGCGCTGGTCGACCTGGCCCTGGGGACAGGTGATCGGCCGCGCTGGCGATCGATCGCGATGCCGTCGGACCTGAGCCCGGGGCAGGCGGCCGCGGTCGCGGCGATCACGGACGCGGGCCTGGTCGTGCTCACGGGCGGGCCGGGCACGGGCAAGAGCACGGTGACGCGGCAGATCATCGAGACGGCGCTGGCCAACGGGTCGGCGCTGCTGCTGGCGGCGCCGACCGGGCGCGCGGCCAAGCGGCTGGCCGAGGCGACCGGGCAGCGCGCGACGACGATCCACCGCCTGCTCGAGATCCAGGGCAACACGGGGCAGTTCACGTATGGGGCCGACAACCCGCTGGACCCGGGGCTGGTGGTGATCGACGAGGCGTCGATGCTGGACCTGCCGCTGGCGGAGGCGCTGCTGTCGGCGCTGACGCCCGAGCACCGACTGCTGCTGGTCGGCGACGCCGACCAGCTGCCGTCGGTGGGGCCGGGCAACGTGCTGCGCGACGTGATCGCGGCGGCCGAGCGCCCGGGCTCGCCGATCCCGGTGGTGCGCCTGACCCAGATCTTTCGCCAGGCCGAGGGCTCGACGATCGTGGTCGGCGCGCACGACATCTTGCACGGGCGGGTGCCGCAGAGCGACCGCCGCAGCGACGGCGAGTTCTACGTGGTGCCGGCCCGCGACGCCGAGCGGGCGCACGAGCTGGTGATCAAGGCGGTGACCGAGCGCATCCCGCAGGCCTACGGCCTGAACCCCCGCACGGACATCCAGGTGCTGTGCCCGATGCACAAGGGCCGGGCCGGGACGGAGGCATTCAACCTGGCGCTGCAGGCCCACCACACCCAGGGCCAGCCCGAGCTGGCGCTGCACTTCCCCGGGCGGGCGGCGCCCAAGTTGTTCCGGGTCGGCGACCGGGTGATGCAGGTCCGCAACGACCACGAGCGCAACGTGTTCAACGGCGACATCGGCGTGGTCACGGCGGTGTACCCGGACACGCAGACGCTGGTGGTCGAGATCGACGGCACGCCGGTGGCCTACGACAGCAAGCAGCTGGCGTCGCTGCAGCTGGCCTACGCGGTGTCGATCCACAAGAGTCAGGGCAGCGAATTTCCGGCGGTGGTGGTGCCGCTGCTCGGCGAGCACCACGTGATGCTGCGCCGCAACCTGCTGTACACGGCGGTCACGCGGGCGCGCCGGCTGTGCCTGATCGTCGGCGACCCGCGGGCGGTGACGCAGGCGGTCCACCGCGGCGACGCGGCCCGCCGCTACACCGGGCTGTCGGAGCGCCTGCTGGCGACCCTGCGCGCGCGCCTCGGCGAGACCGAGTTCGTCGCCGACGTCTGAGGGGGCGTGGCTCGGCGAGATCGAGTTCGTCGCCGACGTATGAGGGTGCGCGTCGCGAGGCCGAGTCCGTCGCCGACGTCGGGGGGCCAGCTCAGCCGCCGCACTGCGCGGTGTGACAGCCGGTCATGGCCTTCCAGTCGACGACGCCGGCGACGTGGGCCAACGCGCAGTCGTTCTGGCAGTCGGCGAGGCACTGGTTGTCGCCGGGCAGGCACTGGGCGGTGCACTCGCTGACGCAGGTGTCGAGCGCGGTGCACTCCGGGTTGGCCGCGCAGGCGGCCTCCTGGGCGCCGCACATGATCGGGCAGAACTCGGCGCAGGGGCCCTGAATGCAGTTCGAGATGGCGGTGAGGATCTGGACCGATTCGAGCGCGCCGGGGCAGCCCGGCCACTTGTCCACGCAGGGCTCGTCGCTGATGCACGCCCACGCGGTGGTGCAGGGGTCCGACTGGGCGCACATGGTGAGGAGCTCGCAGCACTCGGCGGTCACGCAGGTGGCGCAGGCCTTGAGGCTCACGGCGCCGCCGAGCACACCCACCGCCGGGCACTCGCCGGGTGGGACCATGGTGGTGGCGTCGCCGCTGCTGCTGATGTCGACGCTGGTGGTGCTGGTGCTGCCAGGGGTGCCGGTGGTGGTGCTTGTGCTGGTGCTGTCGCTGCTGGTGGGGCTGGTGTCGGGGCCGCTGCTCGGCTCGCCGGTGGCGCTGGTGGGCGGCGTGTGAGCGGTCGTCGACGAGGCCGGGTCGGTGTTGCCGGAGTCGCTGGCGGAGATTCCCGGTCGATTGTCGACGAAGCAGCCGGCGGCCAGCAGGGCGGCGGCGGCGAGGGTCCGCGGCGTCATGGCGGCGATCCTAACACCGCGGGGCCACTTCCAGGCGCGCGTGCGCCTGTGGTAGGAAGCCACCAGCAGTCATGTCCGGCCACAGCAAATGGTCCACCATCAAGCGCAAGAAGGGGGCGCTCGACGCCCAGCGCGGCAAGATCTTTACCAAGATCGCCCGCGAGATCATGGTCGCGGCCAAAGAGGGGGGCGGCGACCCCTCGGGTAACCCGCGCCTGCGCACCGCGCTGGCGGCCGCCCGCGCGGCGAACATGCCGCGTGACAACCAGGATCGGGCGATCAAGAAGGGCACCGGCGATCTGGCGGGCGTCACCTTCGAGACGCTGCAGTACGAGGCCGCGGACCGGCGGGGTCGTGCTTTATCGTCGAGATCCTGACCGACAACAAGAACCGTACGGTCGCCGAGATCCGCACGCTGTTCGGCAAGTCCGGCGGCGAGATGGTCAGCAGCGGCGCGGTGTCGTGGATGTTCGTGCGCCGCGGCGTGCTCGAGGTGGCCCGGTCGAAGATCAGCGAGGAGGCGCTGATGGAGCGGGCGCTGTCCGCGGGCGGCGAGGACATCGAGGACTGGGGCGAGACCTGGGCGGTGTACTGCGAGCCGTCCAGCTTCAACGAGCTGCAGACGGCGCTCGCCGACCTCGAGCCGAGCGGCGAGATCCAGTACCTGCCGAAGCCCGAGTCGGAGATCAGCGTGAGCGGCGACGCGGCGGTGTCGGTGGCCAAGTTGTGGGCCAAGCTCGACGAGCACGACGACGTCCAGAAGTGCTACCTGAACGCCTCGCTGCCGGACGAAGTGCTGGAGGAGTACGGCCCCTGAGGTGCGGATCCTCGGCGTCGACCCGGGCACGCGGGTGGTCGGCTACGGCCTCGTCGATCGCGGCGAGGCCGGCTTCACCTACGTGGAGTGCGGGGTGATCCGGCTCGCCGAGTCGGACCCGATGCCCGCGCGTCTGCTGACCCTCGCGGGCGAGCTGTCGGCGATCATCCACGAGTACCGCCCGGCGGTGGTCGCCCTCGAGACGGCCTTCCACGGGGTCAACGCCAGCTCGGCGCTCAAGCTCGGGCAGGCCCGCGGCGCGGTGATGCTGATCGCGGCGCAGCACCAGCTGGAGCTGGCCGAGTACGCGCCGGCGCTGGTCAAGCGGGCGGTGGTCGGGCACGGGCGCGCGACCAAGCAGGAGGTGCAGATCCGGATCCAGCGGCTGTGTCGGCTGAGCCGCGAGCCCACGAGCGACGCCGCCGACGCGCTGGCGCTGGCGCTGTGCCACGCGCAGCTCGGCGGCCGCGTCGACCTGTCCGCGAGGACAGCCCGGAGGCCGCGGTGATCGGCGGTAGCGACCTGTCCGCGAGGACAGCCCGGAGGCCGCGGTGATCGGCTGGCTCTCGGGGGTGGTGGTGGCCCGCGACGCGGCCCAGGGCGTGGTCGTGATCAACGTCAGCGGGGTCGGCTACGAGGTCCGGGTGTCGCTGCAGACGCTGGCCGAGGTAGGCGACCTCGACGAGCTGTGCACGCTGTGGATCTACACCTACGTGCGCGAGGACCAGCTGCTGCTGTACGGCTTCGCGTCGCCGGCCGAGAAGCGGCTGTTCCTGCTGCTCAACAGCGTGCCGAAGGTGGGGCCGAAGCACGCGCTGGCGGCCCTCGGCGGCTTCCCCTTCGCCGAGCTGGTCGATCATCTGCGTCAGGGCCGGCACGACCAGCTGCAGAAGATCCCCGGCATCGGCAAGAAGACGGCGGAGCAGATCTTGCTGTCGCTGGGGGACAAGGTCGGCGACCTGATCACGGGCGAGGCGATCGCGGTCGCCAACGTGCCGCGGGCGGACGGCGGCTCGGGGCTGCAGGACGAGGCGCGGGCGGTGCTGGTCGAGCTCGGGTGGCGGCTCAAGGAGGTCGACGCTGCGATCGCCCGGGTGGTCGCGGCGGGCTGGAAGGACGCGGACGGGGCGCTCGACGACCTGGTGCGGCGGGCCCTGGCTCAGCTGATGGAGCGCTGAGGGCGACGGCGTCGCAGCAGGAGTGCGAGTGGTGCGGCGGGCCCTGGCTCAGCTGATGGAGCGCTAGGCGACGGCGTAGCAGCAGCAGGGAGGCCGACGGTGGCCAGCGGGATGGTGGCCGGGGTGGCGGCAGCCGCAGCCCGTCGGCGAGCTCGGTCGTGCCAGGGTTCGCCGCTGGTGTCGCTGCTGGTGTCGCTGTTGGCTTCGCCGCTGCTGGTCGGCGCCTGGGCGGTCTCGATGTGGAGCTGCAGCGGGGGCGAGATGCCCTCATTGCCGGCGAGGTCGGTGGCGACGGCCTCCAGGGTGTAGGTGCCGGGCTTGAACTCGAGCGCGGGGTCGTCGTAGAGCACGGACGCGTCGATGCGGGTGGTGCCGGGGACGTCCTTGCCGTCGACGCGCAGGTGCAGGTCGCGGAAGCCCCAGCCGACATCGGCCGCCTCGACGGCGATCAGGAGGGCCTGCTTGGGCTGGTCGGTGACAAACACGCTGCCCTCGCCGGGCGCGGTGATCTCGACGGTCGGCGGGGTGGTGTCGGGGTCGGCCGGGAATGGCGCGCCGCAGCTCGCCGACCAGTCGGTGACGGGGCCGCCGCTGCAACCATTGTCCCAGGTGCCGGCGGGCGTGCCTGGCTCGATGGGGAAGTCGGTGCATAACGCGGACGGGGCCCAGTTGCCGTCGGCGTCGCCGCAGGGGGTGAGGTCGATGCCGGAGGCGGCCTCGAGCCAGGGTAGCTGTAAATGTAGCTGCGAATAGTAGGTGCCCTCGCCGCAGGGGCTGCCGTAGGAGACGATGCCGAAGCTGCGCCAGCTGCCGTCGTCGAGGCGGAGGAAGGCGGGGCCGCCGGAGTCGCCGTTGCAGGCGTCCATGCCGTCGCCGCCGATGAACACCTCGTCGTCGAAGAACTGCACGATCGGTGTGGTGGTGATGCGCTTGGGGCCCTGGGGCAGGTTGCCCTCGGCGAGGCCGAAGCCGACCAGGGTGGCCTTGCGCCCGATCTGGACGGCGTCGGCCTCGCAGGCCGAGAGCGCGGGCACGATCGGGACGTCGAGGATCGGCGTGGCGAGGCGGCAGAAGGCGACGTCGCGGCCGAAGCCGACGCCGCCGTCCGGGTTGACCTCGCAGTGCTCGACGGGCACGCGGCGGGCCGGGCTGCGAAAGTCCTCGCCGAGCTGCAGCTCGGTGACCTCGGCGCCGCAGTGCCACGCGTAGACGATTAGCTCCGGGTGGATCAGGGTGCCGGTGCAGGTGCCCTCGTCGATGCTGACGACGCTCGGCCAGGCGCAGGTGGCTGCATTGTCGCCGCCGTAGATCGGGGTGGTCGGCGCGAACGCGAGGGCGAGGGACAATGTGAGGATCGCGGTCATGGGCAGTCCTTCGGGTCGCTGCCCTCACCGCACAGGTCGGTGCCCTCGGGCTCGTCGCACTGATTGTCGTCGGCCCACGGGCAATAGCCGCAGTCCCAGATGTCGGAGCCGGGCGGGCACATGCCGCCCATGCCCATCTCCTCGCAGACGCCGTCCTTCGGGTGGGCGCAGCAGTCGACGGCGTCGGAGCCGGGCGGGCACAGGCCGTCCGAGTCCTCGATCTCGTCGCAGACGCCGTCCTCCGGGGTGGGGCAATAGCCGCAGTCGAACATGTCGCTGCCCTGCGGGCACTGGCCGCCCATGCCCATTTCGTCGCAGACGCCGTCCTCGATGCTGGCGCAGCAGTCGTTCTTGTCGGTGCCCGGGGCGCACAGGTCGGGCTCGTCGCAGCCGCCGTCGTCGGTATAGATGCAGTAGCCGCAGTCGAACATGTCGGTGCCGGGCGGGCAGTCGCCGCCCATGCCGAACTCCTCGCAGACGCCGGCCTGGGTGGCGCAGCAGTCGTTCACGTCGCTGCCGGCGGGGCAGAACTCGGGGACGTCGCAGCTGCCGTCGTCGGTGTAGGGGCACTGGCCGTCGGGTCGGCAGAGGTTGCCCGAGTTGCAGGCGAGGTCGGGGCCGCAGGCCGCCTCGGGGCCGCAGACGCAGCCGTCGCTGCCCGGCTCGCAGTCGAGGGCGATGCAGACGGCGAACACGCAGACGAGATCGTCGGCGCAGGCGAGGTCGTCGCCGCAGGGGCAGTTCTCCTGTCCCGAAGGACAGGTCGGGCCGGTGCTCGCGGTGGTCGTGGGTTCGCCCGCGGTGGTCCCCGCGCTGGTGCTGGCGTCGCTGGCGTCGCTCGAACCCGTGGCCGAGTCGCCGGGGGCGGTGCAGGCGAGGAGGGGGACGAGGGCGAGCCAGGGGCGCATCGAGCCCGAGTCATATCAGGAATGCGCGGGTCTTGGGGGCGGCTCTCGTCGACGAGCCCAGGGCGGCGAGTCGCCGAAGAATGTCACGATCCGCTGGGCCCGCACGGGGTCGACGAATACCGCGTAGAACGCGATCATCTGCAGGCTGAAGTAGATCAGCTGATACATGGTGAGGGCGACCAGGAGGTGCATGCCGACGCCGAGCAGGAAGCCGAGCGGGCGTAATCTACGTACGCCGAGCAGGAGGGGGGCCAGCAATTCGAAGCCGAGGGCGGTGTGCTGCTGGACGGTGAAGGTCCAGGTCGGCAGGGTGCGGACCATCCAGGCGGCGGCGTCGGTCATGTAGAGGCCCTGGATCTGCATCCACAGGACGTCGTCATGCGCGAGCCAGTCGCCGTAGGCGGCCTTGCACACGCCGGAGCCGGCGTAGTGGAGGAGCAGGCTGAGCTGGAGGACGCGGATCGGCCAGGCGGGTATGTTGGCACCCGCGGGGGCGAGCAGCAGGAGCGTGAGGGAGAAGATGTAGAGGCGATTGAGGGTGAACGCGGAGATCGGGTCGGCGAGGGTGACGTAGATGACGCAGGCGAGGGCGACGGCGGTCGCGGGCCGGCGCAGGCGGCCGAACATGGCGAGGGCGACGCTGGCGAAGCAGACGATCGCGAAGGGGACGAGCCACGATTCGGGGAGCAGCGGGACGCCGGGGGCGTGGCCGCGGTCGGCGGCGACCGAGGGGTGAAAGCCGATATCGGTGAGCCACTCGCGGGCGTAGGCGAAGCGGGCGGCGAGGTAGTAGGCGAGGGTCGCGAGCATGGCGACGCGAAACAGCTCGAGGCGGGCCGCCGGGACCTGGGCGTACCAGAACTCCTGCCAATGTGCGTACAGGCGCCTCACGGGGCCTCCGGGCGGTGCGTGCGCGAGGGCCAATGTGCGTACCGGCGCCTCACGGGGCCTCCGGGCGGTGGACGGAGAGGATCCGCATGCGATTGGCGGGCAGCTTCTCCACCGGCGGCGGGTCCCAGCGGCCGGGCGGGGGGCGGTCCTCGAGCGGGGCGAACCAGGTCCACACAAAGCGCAGCTCGCCGGGCTGGCGGCGATCGGGGTGGAGCTCGCGGTGGCGGGCGAAGATGAATGCGGCGACCTCGTCGCGGCCGCGCTGGCCCTTGCTGCCCCAGTCGATCAGGAAGCGGTGTAAGCGGGTGCGATGGCCGAAGGGCTGCATCGGGAAGTATTCGCGGGTGTCGAGGGTCTGCCAGTCGGGGCGACCGGGGCCGCGGACCTGCACGTAATAGGCGTTCCAGCTGGTTGGGCGGGTGGTGAAGAGGCAGGCGATATCGTGGCAGGCGTGGAGGAAGCGCGGCTCGGTCGGCCAGATGCGGCGGCTGACGGCGCCGTGCCAGAACACGGGGATCAGCCACAGGACCAGGAAGGCGGCCACGCAGAGGCGGTCCCACCAGCGCGGCCGGCCGGGAACGCTCGGCGGATCCTCGGGGCGCGGGCTGTCGCGGGGTGGGGTCATTGCACGCGCAGCAGGGCGTCGGTGAGGGTCGCCACGTCGTCGGCCTCTTGCAGGCGGATCAGCGCGAGCGCGGCGCTCGTGGTCGGATCGGGGCGGGTGATGAGGCGGCCGAGGGTGGCGGTCTGCTGGTCGAGCAGGGCGATCGCCATGCCGTGGTGCTCGGGCGGCAAGGTGGCGAGCACGGTCGCCACGCGCCAGGCCTGCTTGCGGGCCTTGGCGATGGCGAAGCCGGCGAAGGTCTCGTCGGCGGCGCCGCAGAAGCGATCGAGGGTGGCGAGCATCGGCGAGGCCTCGCCGAGCGCCGCCTGGACGCCGGAGAGCAGCTCGGCGAGGACGTCGTTGATGCGGTCGAAGTCGGCGTGGAGGCCCTCGATCGCCGGGCCGGGGCAGACGCTGGCGGCGGCGATGCCGAGGTCGAGGTTGATGTGGGCGTTCATCCCGAGCAGCAGGTGCTGCAGGCCGATCAGCGAGACGTCGTCGGACGCGGCGAAGGCCACGCGCCAGCTCTTGGTGACCGGGCCGCCGCGCGCGTGGCCAGCGAAGGCGTCGAGGTAGCGCGAGGCGAACACGGTGTCGAGCCGGTCCATGCGCGGGCCGTCCTCGAAGCGGCCGCGCTGGATGCCCTCACGCACGCGCGCGGTGACGAGGCGGTAGAGCGCGGCGAACAGGGACAGGCGGCTGCCGCGGGCGCGGGTGTCGGCGAGGATCTGGTCGAGGCTGACGAGGACCTCGTCGATGTTGGTGGCGGGCATGTGGTTCCTCGCGGCGAGGATACCCGCCGCTGTGCCGCTTGTGCAGCGCGGGGGCGCAGGCTAGCGTCGCGGCGCCATGTCCCCCCGCAATGTCTTCGTGGTCGCCGCGCTGGCGGCCGGGTGCTCGCTGTTCAAGGTCACGATCGACACGCCGGAGAGCCGGCGAAAGGCCGAGGAGGCGCGCCAGGCCGAGGCCGCGGCGGCGCAGCAGAAGGCCGCGGCGCAGGCCAAGGAGGCGGAGCAGCAGGCCGCGGCGGCGCAGCAGGCGAGGGACCAGGCGACGGTCGCCGAGCTCGAGGCGCTGCGGGCCGAGCTGACCCGCGGACCCGACGGGGGCAAGGCGATCGCGTTCGCGGACAAGGTGGCCGCCGCGAAGGACAGCCCGGCGGCGCGCGACGGTCGGCTCAATATGGACAGCCTGCACCCCGAGGCGCTCGGGTACCTCGAGCGGGCGATCGACGCGGCGCCGAGCCACGACCTGTTCCTCGCGCTCGACGTGGCGGCGGGCGGGGCCGATGGCGATCCGGTGGTGCGGCGCGCGTGCCCGCGGGTGCGCCCGGTGGTGCCCGGCGAGGCGCTGGCCGAGTTCACGGCGATCTGCCTGTCGCGCTCCGGCGGCGACGCGAAGCTGCTCAAGTGGCCGACGGCGAAGTCCGACCTCGCGGTGATGCGCAAGGCCCAGGACGCGCAGGCGAAGGCCGACGCGGCGGCCGCGGCTGCCGAGGCGAAGGCCGCCGAGGAGGCGCAGAAGGCCGGGGCCAACGGCGCGGTGCATGCGATCGCCGGGGTGTTCGCGGCCGGGCGCTGCGAGTTCAATGACTGCATGAAGAACGGCTGGACGACGCGCACCGACGCCGGCGAGGTGCGGGTGCGCTGCAACTTCGGCAACTGCCTCAAGGACGGCTGGACGGCGCAGCTGCCCGGCGGCGGCGAGGCGCGCACGCGCTGCAACTTCGGCGACTGCATGAAGGACGGCTGGGAGACCAGCTACCCCGACGGCAGCAGCGCCCGCACCCGCTGCAACTTCAGCAACTGCGGGAAGGACGGGTGGGAGACGACGCTGCCGAACGGCGGCTCGGCGCGCACGCGCTGCAACTTCGGCGACTGCTTCAAGGACGGCTGGGAGACCTCGCTCCCCGACGGCGGCAGCGTGCGCTGCACCTGCAACTTTCAGAAGTGCCTGACGGACGGGACCTCGTGCCAGTGAGCTGCGAGTGAAGTGCGCTGTACCAGGAAGGGTGGGGCGCGCCGCACGGACGGGACCTCGTGCCCGTGCGGGCGCTCGCGCGCGTGTGACGGGCTGACCGGGACGGGCTGGCGGGGCCTGTCATTTTGTCGCGCGGATCGTGCGCGGGCGATGGTGGATCAATCACTTGCGGGCGCGTCTGCTGGCCTGCTTCTTGCGGCGCAGCGCGACCCATGCGTCGCCGCCCGCTCGCTGCCCTCGCGCTCGCCGTGCTCACGGCCGCGGGGGCGTGCGGCGAGCCGACGCGTGATGAGGTCGCCGGTCCCTCGGGACATGTCCCTGCGGCCAGCCCCGGCGACAGCGGCGAGACCGGCAACACGGAGGAGGGGCTGATCGACCAGCGCGACGCGGGCGCGCCGGCGGCGGCCGCTGTGCTGGACCCGATCGCCGCGCTGCCGCCGACCGAGCTGCCGCTGACGCTGCTGGCGACGATGCGGGCGCAGGACCCCGCCGACGCGGCGGCGACGATCCGCAACGACGAGACGGGCGTGATCCGGCAGTACCGCGTCGGCGACCCGCTGGCCGAGGACGCGACCCTGGCGGCGGTGTCGATCGCGGCGGTCCAGATCCAGCGGGACGGCGACAGCGAGTCGCTGGCGATCCGCCGCACGTCGATCGAGCTGCGCGAGGGGGATGTGTACTATCCGGATCTGGTCGAGCCCGACGACTTCGTCGGCGTGCTGACGCAGGGGCTGCAGCTGCCGGCGGGGCTGCATTATGTGGTCAAGCGCCCGGACAACGCGTACGGCACGCCGCGCACGATCCGGGCGATCCAGGACAGCGTGCGTGCCTACCGGCAGAAGGTGCAGGGCGGGCCGCAGATCCACGTCGGCGACATCAGCCAGCGCGGCGGCGGGCACTTCCCGCCGCACCTCTCGCACCGCAACGGCCGCGACGTCGACGTGGGCTATGTGCTGCTGGGCGACGAGGCCGACGACCTGCGCTTTCGTCACGCCGGCCCGCACAACCTCGACGTCGCCCGCAGCTGGGCGCTGCTCGCCAGCTTCCTCGAGGCCGGCGAGGCGCATTACGTGTTCCTCGACTACGGGCTGCAGCGCCTGCTCTACGAGCACGCGGTCGCGGAGGGCGTGTCGGCGGAGCGGCTGGCGGAGGTGTTCCAGTACCCGCGCGGCCGCGGCGCGCCGCACGGCATCGTCCGCCACTGGCGCGGCCACAGCAATCATTTCCATGTCCGCTTCCGCGAGTGACCCCTTGTGGCCGGGCGGGCATGCCCTAAAGTCGGCGCCTCATGTCCGCGCCCAGGAGACCCCCCGCCGTGCTCGTGTCGGTCCAGACCCCGGACCGCAGCGACGAGCAACACACCGCCGACCTCGCCGAACTGAAGCGCCTGGTCGACACGCTCGGCTACGACGTGGTCGACACGGTGTCGCAGCGGCGCGAGGGGCTGTCGAAGTCGCTGGTGCTCGGCGAGGGCAAGCTGAAGGAGCTGGCGGCGCTGACCGGCGGCCGCGGGCACGTGGCCTCGGCGGTGCCGATCAAGAAGGACAAGGCCCGCCAGCGCCGCGGTGAGGGCGTCGACGACGAGCCCGAGGCGATCGAGGACGAGGAGGACGAGTACGTCGACCCGTCGGCGCCGCGGCGGCCGAAGTTCGTGATCGTCGACCACGAGATCACGCCGAACCAGGCCCGCAACCTCGAGAGCGCGACCGGGGCGACGGTGCTCGACCGCACCGGCGTGATCGTCGAGATCTTCCACCGCCACGCGCGCAGCAAGGAGGCCCGCCTGCAGGTCGAGTTGGCCCGCCTGGCCTACGTGGCGCCGCGCCTGCGCGAGGCCGGCGGCCCGAGCGAACACCAGGCCGGACGCGGCTCCGGCGAATCTGCGCTCGAGCTCGACCGGCGAAGGATCCGCGACCGCATGGCCGAGATCCGGCACGAGCTCGCCGCGATCCAGCGCGACCAGGGCACCCGCCGCGGCGGCCGACACAACACGCCGACGGTCGCGCTGGTCGGATATACGAATGCGGGCAAGTCGTCGCTGATGCGCGGCCTGACCGGCAGCGAGGTGCTGGTCGCCGACCAGCTGTTCGCCACCCTCGATACGACGGTGCGCGCGCTCCACCCGGAGAGCCACCCGCGGATCCTGGTGTCCGATACCGTGGGCTTCATCCAGAAGCTGCCGCACGACCTGGTTGCGAGCTTTCGTAGCACCCTCGACGAGGCCCGCAGCGCGGCGCTATTGCTGTATGTGCTCGACGCGAGCGACCCGACCTTCCGCCACGAGTATGAGGTGACCCGCAGCGTGCTCCGCGAGATCGAGGCCGACCAGGCGCCGTCGCTGGTGCTGCTCAATAAGATCGACCGGGTGGATGAGGCGCTGCGCGAGGCGCTGCGGGCTGAATTCCCGGACGCGATCCAGCTGTCCGCGAAGGACCCCGCGGATGTGGCGAAGCTGCGGCAGACGATCATCGAGCACGTGGCGAAGGAGATGACGGAGGCCGAGCTGTTCGTGCCGTATAAGAGCCACGGGCTGATCGCGTCGCTGCATGAGCACGCGCTGGTGCTGCGCGAGACGCATGAGGAGGAGGGGACGAGGATCGTGGTCCGGGCGCCCGAGGAGCTGCTCGAGCGGCTGCGCGGGCAGCTGGCGGCGGAGGGGTAGCGATTGCCCCTGGCATGGGGGCTGCGATAAGGTGCCGCGGTGCGCGAGCTGCCGGCCAACGAGCGTGCCCTGACCACCCGTGGCGACGACGGTGAGCTGCGGGTCGCGCCGCGGCGGATGGTGGGACGCTGGGCCGAGCTGACGCTCGAGGAGCGCGGCGATGTGCTGGCGCTGATCGATCTCCTCGGCGCGGACGGTGGGAGCGTGCACTTCGAGCTCGCGGCGCCGCCGGGGGAGCGCTGGTACGCGAGCGTGCGGCGGGGCGACGCGGACTTCGCGGCGCTGCCTGGCTTCGTGGCCGGCGAGGAGCAGCACTTCCTCGATGCGCTGCGCGGGGCGCTGGGACAGGCCGAGGCGGCGGATCTGCTGGCGGCCTTCGTGCAGCGCTCGGGCGTGCGGCTGCTGCGCGATGACATGGTGGACGCGCTGCGGCGCGGGGCGCAGCTGCGGCTGTTGACCGGCGATTACCTCGGGATCACGGCCCCGCAGGCGCTGCGCGAGCTGTGCGAGCTGGCGGCGGAATATGCAGGGTTGCAGGTCAAGGTGTATTGCAGCGAGGGGCGCAGCTTCCACCCGAAGGCGTATCTGTTTCGTCGCGGCGGGTCGGCGCTGGCGTATGTGGGCAGTAGCAATTGGAGCGAGGAGGCGTTGACCGACGGCGTGGAGTGGAACCTGCGGGCGATCGACGCGGTGCACCCGGGCGAGCTGAGGGCGATCGCGGCGCGCTTCGAGCGGCTGTGGCGGGCCCCAGCGGCGGTGCTGCTGACCCAGGCGTGGATCGAGGATTATTCGGCGCGGGCCCCGGAGGCGCAGCGGCTCGCCTGGGATCCGCCGCCGCCGCGACCCGAGCCGCACGCGATCCAGCGGCGCGCCCTGGCGGCGCTGGCGAGCACGCGAGAGGCGGGGCATGTGCGGGGATTGGTGGTGCTGGCGACGGGGCTCGGGAAGACGCTGCTGGCGGCCCTGGACGCGCTGCAGATGGGGGCGCGACGGGTGCTTTTTGTGGCCCATCGCGCGGAGATCCTCGAGCAGGCGCGGCGGGCCTTCGCGTGGGTGCTGCCGGATCGCAGCGCGGGGCGGTTCATGGGCGGCGTGCGCGAAACGGCCGCCGAGTTGGTGTTCGCGTCGGTGCAGACGCTGGGGCGGCCGGAGCAGCTGAGGCAGTGGGCGGCGGATCACTTCGACCTGATCGTGATCGATGAATTTCATCACGCGGCGGCGCTCGGATATCGCAGGGTGCTGACATACTTTCAGCCGCAGTTCATGCTGGGCCTCACGGCGACGCCGGAGCGCAGCGACGGGGCGGAGCTGCTGACGCTGTGTGACGACAACCTGGTCTTTCGCGCGGATCTCACGGAGGCGATCGCGGCGGGGCGCCTGGTGCCGTTCGCGTATCACGGGCTCAAGGACTCGGTGGATTACAAGGCGATCCCGTGGCTCTCGGGTCGCTTCGATCCCGAGGCGCTGAGCCAGGCGCTCGCCACCCAGAGCCACGCCGAGCAAGCGCTGCAGGGATACCTGGCGCACGCGCCCGATGGGCCGCGCCGCGGGCTGTGGTTCTGCGCGTCGATCCGCCACGCGGAGTTCATGGCGGAGTTCCTGCGCGAGCGCGGGATCCGGGCCGTGGCGGTGCACAGCGAGGGCGGGGCGCCGCGGAGCGCGAGCCTGCGCGAGCTCGAGGCGGGCCGGCTCGAGGCGATCACGACGGTCGACGTGTTCAACGAGGGCGTCGACGTCGCGGACGTGAATGTCGTGGTGTTGCTGCGGCCGACGGAGTCGCGGGTGGTGTTCTTGCAGCAGATCGGCCGGGGGCTGCGTCTGCCGGTGAATTCACACAAGCCGCGGCTGGTGATCCTGGACTTCATCGGCAACCATCGCAGCTTCCTGGCGCGGCCGCAGGCGCTGTTCGATATGCTCGGTGTGCATATGGGCGGACGGGCGGCGATCGGTCGCCTGCGTGACCGGAGCTTCGAGCTGCCGCCGGGGTGTAGCGTCGATATCGAGGTCGAGCTGATCGATATGCTCGCGCGGCTCGGGCGCGTGGAGGCCGGGGACCCGACGCTGGTGGCGGCGCGGCGCCTCCGCGACGAGCTGGGGCGTCGGCCGACGCTCAGTGAGCTGGGACGGGCAGGGGTGCAGGTCAGGGCGCCAGCGCGGAACTTCGGGTCGTGGTGGGACCTGCTCGCGGAGCTGGGGGCGCTCAGCGACGCGGAGGCGCGGGTGGTTGAAGTGCGGCGCGATGCCCTGGTGGCGCTCGAGCGGAGCGCCGTGCGCGAGGTGGGGCCGTGGACGGCGCTGCGCCGCTGGCTGGAGGCGGGTGGCGTCGCAGCGCCGAGCGGAGGCGTGGATGCGGCGACGCTGGCGACGCTGTGGCCCGCGGGTCTGCGGCGCAGCGGCGACGCGGTCGTGCTGCGCGTCCCGGTGGAGGTCGACGATCTACCTGTCCTCGAGGCCATGCTCGACGAGGTGGCGGCCGCGCGTGAGGACGAGGCCAGGCGTCGGGCTGCGGTCGCGGCGTTGCCGGCCGGGCTGCGCTGCAAGGTGGGCCTCAACGGACTGTGGCAGCCGAACGTCGTCGGCAGGTCCGGGAAAGCACTCAAGCCACCGAAGCCGATCCTCCGCTTCAAACGCGGCGCAATGGAAGAGGGCGTCCGCGAGGTGTGGGTCGAGGGCGACCCCTATCTGTTCGACTTCGTGTCGATCGCGGTGAATGTGGCGACGACGCGGGAGGGCGGGCCGAACGTGCTCGGAGCGATCCTCGCGGGGTTGTTCGGCCCCGATGCGGGCAAGCCGGGGACCGATCATTCGGTGGTGCTGCGCGAGCGCGAAGGCCGGTTGATGCTGGAGGTGGTGAACACGGAGGAGCCTGCGGAGGTGCCTGCGCTGCCGTATTTTGCCGATCTCGCGGTGGCCTGCGGGCTCGCGCCGGTGCAGCACGCGGACGCGGTGCCGCGGGCGATCCGGGTGCGCAGCGAGCTGCGGCTCGATCCGCGACGGCACTTCGTGGTGCGGGCGAGCGGTGACTCGATGAATGGGGGTGCACGTCCGATCCGCGACGGCGAGCTGGTGCTGTGCGCGCGGCTCCCGGCGGCGCCGCCTGACCTGGTCGACGGGAAGCCGTGCCTGCTGGTGGCGGCCGTCGGGCCCGATATGAGTGAGGCGATGATCAAGGTGCCGACCCGCGGGGCCGACGGGGCGTGGGTGCTACGGAGCTGGTCCGAGGGACAGGTCGATCTGGCGATCGATCGCTGGGAGGATCTGCGGGTCGTGGCGCGGGTGATCGAGGTCGTGACGCCGCTGTGAGCTGCGCTCACGGAGCTGGTCGGAATGCGCCGGCAGCGAGGGCAGCCTTGATCTCCTGCCAGGTCTGTCCGCGCTCGAACTGATCGCGGACCCAGGCGGCCTGCTCGACGGTGTATTCGGGCCAGAAGCTCTGCTTGCCGCGCTTGCCGCCGTAGACCAACTTCGGGGCGGGCAGCAGGCCGAGCTTCACCCAGCGAGCGACGGTTCGCGTGGTCACACCAGCGGCCTCCGCGATCAGCTTGGTCGAGACCTTGGGGGGCTCGGGCACGGGCGGAGTCTAGCGGCCGGGGCGCGAGCTTGCGCGGAGTCTCTTTTTGTTCTAAGGTGTCTCTAAATGACTCTGTTTCACGAAGAAGGGACCAGGGATGGCCGCCAGCGGCCTCCTGGTGATGGTTTGGAGCCGTTGACGCCCGCCGCACACCACGGGCCTCCGAACCTGGTCTGGAGATCGGGGTGTCGCGTGAGCGACGATCTTGATCTCGAGTTCGAGGACGCCGAGGCGGAGTACCTCGGCACCTTCGCTACGGTGGAGGATTACTTCCTCTCGCAGATTGAGCACATCTTGCAGCCCGAGGGGCTGTGGCTGCTCGAATGTCTGCACATGCCGTCGGTGCTGCTCAAGATGGAGGCCGCCGGCGCGGGGCGTCGATATCGCTACTTTGTCTGCGAGGGGAAGGTCTTTCGCGAGCTCGTCGGGGTCGCTCCATGAAGGTACCTGGCGGCACGTGCAACACCTCACCTACCTGGTTGCCAGCTGCAGCGATCGCAAGTGCGGTGTGATCGAGGAGAGGTTCCAGCTGCGCTCGCTGCGTGCCGAGGCGCCTGCGCGGCGAGTCGAGCAGTGGTGGCGTCGACTCGCGGATCCCACCGAAGCGCCGCGATATCCGGCGGTGCGCTGCTGCTCCCTATTCGGCGACGTTGCGCGGGTCCCCTACCCGTGGCGCCGGACGAGCCAGGGCGTGTCCGGGTCGAAGCGGTGTGGGCCGTGCTGGGGGTTCGGGCCGAGCTGGCCCGGGGGGGGGGGCCAGGGCCGGTGACACGGTGGTCCGCGGCGCCGGAGGCCAAGCACAACCGCGATCGCATGGACGACGAGCAAGTGCTCACATTCCTGCGTGCCGGTCTGCGCCAGGACCCGCGGGCTGGCTGGACCGTGCTGCTGCGCGCGCTGCGTGGTGACGGACGGGCTTGTGAGCAGCGCCGCCTCCGTGAGCTGCACGGCCAGGCCCGCGAGGAGCTCGCGTCCGCGGGTCGGGCGCTCGACAACGATTGAAGTTAGGTATCCACCAACATGCAGTATTTCCTCCCGGACAGCCAGGATCTCGTCGATCCCAGCTTCGACTTCACCAAGGAGAATCGCTGCGCCGATCGCCTGCGGCATCGAGACGACCAGTATGCGCACGAGGTCTTCTCGACCCGTGCATTCGATGGCATCCTCGTCTCGAAGGCGATCGTCGACGGCACCGGCGGCGCCGGCCAGGCCAGGTACACCCAGGCCCAGCGGCGCCGGCTGTTGCGTGAGGGGGTCCGCGCCTTCTTCCGGGCGGAGGAGCACCGCTGGGGCCCGCTGACCTTCATGGGCGACTGCGGGGCGTTCAGCTACGTGAAGGCCGATGCGCCGCCGTACACGGTCGATGAGGTTGTCGAGTTCTATGATCGGTGCGGTTTCGACTGCGGTATCTCCGTCGATCATGTGATCCTCGAGCATCGGCCCGAGTGGGAGGACGATCTGTTCGCGGGGGACGAGCGGGGCGTGCCCGCGGCGGTCCGTGGGCGTCAGCAGCTCACGCTGGAGCTGGCGCGCGAGTTCTTCACGACGATCAAGCGGGACAGGCTGAGGGTCATGCCGGTGGGCGTCGCCCAGGGCTGGGGGCCGCGCTCGTACGCGCATGCGGCGAGGGAGCTGCAGGAGATCGGGTATCGATATATCGCGCTCGGCGGCGTGGTGCCGTTGAAGACGCCAGACCTGCTCCGCTGCCTCGAGGCGGTCCACGCGATTCGGAGGCCGGAGACCAGGATCCACCTGCTCGGGGTCACGCGCATCGCTGCGGTGTCCGCGTTCGCCAAGTTCGGGGTCGTCAGCTTCGACAGCACCTCGCCGCTGCGCCAGGCGTTCAAGGACGACAAGGACAATTACTACACCCTCGATCGCACCTACAGCGCGATCCGGGTACCGCAGGTCCAGGGCAACTTTCGCCTCGAGGCCCGCGTTCGCTCCGGCGAGGTCGATCAGGACCTGGCCCGCGCAGCCGAGCAACGCTGTTTACAGCGGCTCGCCGAATACGACGCTGGCGCACGTGCCATCAAGAGCGTGCTCGAGGCGCTCCGAGCCTACGAGCTTATCCACGATCCTCGAACGGACCGCACCGAGATCTACCGAGAAGCCCTCGAAGCCAAACCGTGGAAGACGTGCCCGTGCGAGGTCTGCAAGCAGCTCGGGCACCACGTCATCCTATTTCGAGGTGCCGAACGCAATCGCCGCCGCGGCTTCCACAATGTGTGGACATTTTATCAGCGTCTCCGGCGCGGGCTCGCAGCGACGGCGGTTTTAGCTACCCCGGCTTGCGCTTCGCCAGCGCGCTGAAGCCCGCGACCAGCTCCGCGATGTGCTGCTCCGACTTATCGTCGTTCGCCAGGCTGTAGCCCGGCTCGCGCATCGCGGCGGGCAGCAGCGGCTTGAACATCGCGTCGAGGCGTTTCTCGACCTGGTGGATCAGCACCTCGGTGAACAGGCCCGAGATCAGCGCGCCGGCGTTATCGAGGTCGAGGTGGAAGCTCGCGTCGGCGAAGCTGTAGCGGACGCCGTTGAAGCTGTAGTCGATGCGAGCGGGGCCGTCGATCTTGATCGGGGGGTCGGCGGTGAAGCTGAGGGCGTCGGCCCGGAGCAGCATGATCAGGCAGGCTTTGGGCGGCAGCAGGAGGCTGACGAGCTTGTGGGCGAACAGGACGCGGCGGCCGTGCTCGTCGACGGGGAGCTGGTCGAGGAGGGAGCTGAGCGAGGTCTTGAGGTCGCCGGGGGACTCGCTGGCGATCTGGGGGACGTTGCGGAGCTGGCGGGCGACGACGGCCTCGAGCAGGGCGTTCTCCAGCTGGCCGAGGCCGCCGACCTGGATCTCGCCGCTTTGCAGGTGGTAGCGGACGCCGCGGAGGGACAGCTCGAAGCGCAGGCCGGGGAGGGTGGCGAACAGGCCGCGCTCGCTGATCACGGAGGCCTCCTCGTCGTCGATGCGGAGGGTGACGAGGTCGTCGGCGGGCATCGAGACGAGGACCTCGCCGAACTCGCCGGGCAGCTTCACGCGGACCAGGCCGATGCGGGTGGGGTCGCCGGCGGGGACGGGCGGCAGGGGGAACTGGCGCAGGCCGAGGCGGGCGGTCCAGGCGGGGGCGCGCGGGAGGGCGAGCACGCGGATCAGGTGGCCGAGGAGGGCGAGGGTGATCGGGCTGACGGCGTGCTTCTCGAAGTAGAGGATCTCCTCGATGCCGCTGATCTCGAGGGTCACGGCGCCGGTCTCGAAGGTGTAGCCGAGGCCGTGGAGGTAGAAGTCGGGGAGCCAGTCGATGCGGGCGCCGGAGATGAAGATGCCGGCCTTGCTGTGCAGGGCGACGCTGGTGCGGTCGAGGTGGAGGGCGATCGCGCCGTCGGTGGGGACGGAGATCCGCAGCGGGCCCCAGGCGGTGTCGCGGCCGAGGACCAGGAGGGTGTCCTGGCCGATCCTGGCCGACTCGCCGGTGGGCCAGAAGGCGTCGGCGTGCTGCTTGAGCAGGCCGCGCAGGGATTGCTCGAGGATGCGGTCGAACAGGGGGCCGGCGGGGGGCCTTGTCTGGACGTCGGCGGAGAGCGGGCGCAGGCCGACGCGGACGCCGTCGAGGTGGACGTCGAAGCCGGGGATGTGGGCGACCAGGCCGTGGCCGACGGTGATGTCGACGGCCTTGCGGGTGAGCTCGAGGTCGACGACGCGGCGCGGGTCGGCGGTGACGCGCAGGTTGCCGAGCTTCGGGACGGGGCGCTCGAACCACACGACGGAGCCGGGGACCGGTGGCGGGGTCGGGGCGGCGCCGCGGGTCGGGGCGGGCAGGGCGAGGTAGCGGGTGATGTTTGCCAGCAGATCGGGCGGGGCGAGGCGGTGAACGATGTGCTGCACGACCTCGGTGACGAGCGGGCCGACGGCGGGGTCGAACTCGGCGGTCCAGGTGTCGTCGCCGGGCTGCCAGCGCAGGCGGTGGAAGCCGATCACGGGCAGGTAGTCGGGGCGCTCGGGGCGGATCTCGAGGAAGGGGTCGACGCGCAGCTCGAGGCCGTCGTGGTCGCGCTCGAGGACGATCGCGCCGGCGGCGGGGAGGTTGATCTGGATCGGGCCGACGGGGCCGGCCTCGATGCGGGCGATCTGCCAGGGGCGGGTGGCGTCGGTGGGCGTGCCCCAGGTGGGCAGGCGTTGGCGCAGGGGGGCGAGGGCGGACTTCTCGAGGAGCCTGGTGATGATGGCGCTGAGGTAGCCGCCGAGGTCGTTGTCGGCGGACAGGCCGGCGCCGAGCTGGAAGCTCAGCTGCTTGAGCACGAGCGCGAGCTGAAGCTCGGGGATGAGGAGGGCGACGCCGGCGTCGCTGCGCAGCTCGAGGGCGGCGGGCGAGAGGCTGATGGAGATGTGGTCGGTGGGGTCCTGCTGGACGGTGAGCGGGCCGAGGACCTCGACGCGGTGGGCGTAGACGACGGCGGGGCGGGCGGCGGCGATCGTGGGGTCGATCGGGGTGCTGGCGGCGGGGCCCTTGAAGCCGAGCAGGTCGGGGATCTGGGCGACGGCGCGGTGGCGGAACAGCTGGCTGACGACCTGGTTGCCGAGGCTGCCGAGCTCCGGGGTGGCGTCGAGCTCGAGCTGGCCGCTGGCCCAGGTGTAGGTCAGGCCGCGGATCTCGGCGTCGGGCAGGAAGTCGAGGCCGGGGAAGGCGAGCTGCAGGCCGGCGGGGATCTCGAGGCGGAGGGCGTCCTCGCCGTGGCGCAGGACGATCTCCTCGTTGCGCGGGGTGTGGAGGGTGACGATCGGCTTGCCGAAGGTCGGGATGCGCAGGAGCTCGTCGGAGCTGCCGAGGGCGGCCAGGCGGGCGAGCGCGGCGCTCGGGAGCTTGCTGGCGAGGGCGCCGCGGGCGACGTGCTGGATCGCGGCCTGGGCGAAGCTGCCGAGCGCGGGCTCGGTGCGCAGCTCGAGCGAATAGGGGCCGAAGGCGATGGCGAGGTGGCGGATCTGGAGGGCTTCCACGCCGGGGAGCTCGGCGGCGCGGATGAACAGGCCGCCGGGGGCGTCGAGGGCGAGGCGGGGGCCGCGACGGCGCAGCTCGAGGTCGGCGTCGGCGGCGGTGCACAGGGCCAGGCTGCCGCGGGCGCCGAGGGGGATCACGAGGATCAGGCGGGTGTCGGGGGGGAGCGGGCCGGGGCTGAGGTGCAGGTGGGCGAGGGCGCGTAGGCGGGCGAGCGGGCTGTCTGAAGGGGCAGGTTGGGTGGTCGAAGGGGCAGGTTCGGACGGGCTGGCTGAAGGGGCAGGTTGGCTGGTGCTGTCTGAAGGGACAGGTTCGGACGATCTGTCTGAAGGGGCAGGTTGGGTGGTCGAAGGGGCAGGTTTGGCGCCGAGGCGGGCGGCGAGCTCGCTGAAGTGGGCGCGGCGGGCGGGGTCGGCGAAGGGGTCGTAGCCGGGGGCGGCGAGGGCGACGGGGAGGCGGGCGCGCAGCCAGCGGGTGGCGAACCAGGCGACCAGGCGGAGCAGGGCGTTGCGCAGCGGCTGGCCGGGCGGGCCCTCGAGCTCGAGGCGCTGGGTCGCGAACAGGTAGCGGACGGCGAGCAGGCCGATGCCGAGGCCGATGAGGCGGAGGTAGACGGCGTCGGACGCGGTGAGCTCGGCGTGCTCGCGGGCGAGGCTCAGGTCGAGGCGGGTGGTGGGTTCGAGCCACACGCTGGCCGGGCCGCGCGACCACACGCGGCGGCGACCGTCGCGGCGCGCGGGGGTGTTCTGCAGGAGGAGGTCGACGAGGCTGCGGCCGGGCTGCCAGTCGAGGACGTGGGTGAAGGCGAGGCCGAGGGCGACGGACGCGGCGCGGGCCTCGAAGGCGCCGAGGCCGACGGCGTCGTGCTGGAGGTCTGCGGTGGCGAGGTCGAGGCGGAGGTGGCGGAGGGAGAGGGTGGGGAGCTCGTCGCTGAGGAGGCGCAGGCCGCCGCCGGCGCTGACGCGCAGCTCGTCGCGGTCGAGGCTCAGGCGGATCGTCGCGCTGAGGCCGAGCTCGAGGCGCAGGGGCCCGAGCATCGGTGCGGTGAACTCGGCGAGCAGCTCGGCCGGCGGCGCCGCGGCGGCGTCGGCGGCGGGGGTGCGGTAGCTCGAGGTCGGCCGATCGTCGTCCATGCAACGGGTTTAATGGATCTGGGGCGAGGCGTGGCGGCGAGTTCTGGCGCGATCGCGGGCGGGACGACGCCGCGCGGGTCGACAGGGTGGGTCCTGGGGGCCGTGGCGGGCGCTTCGCGGGGCTTCGGGCTCAGCGGCGGGGACGTGGCGGAGGGCTCAGGCGAAACGGGTCGCTCGGGGCGGTGAGGCGGGGCTGCGCAAGTGGCGTGAAGGTCGACTCGATCAGGGCGCGCAGGGCCAGGTGCTGGCGCCGCAGGCTGCTGCGGTCGGCGGCGAGGAGGCTGGCGACGACGAGGATCGGCAGCAGGAGCGCCACGGCGGTGGTGGGCCCGGCGACGATGAGCTGGAAGCCGACCATGGCGAGGCCGATCAGCGCGATGAAGAGGAAGGCGCCGCGGGTCAGGGGGTGGAGCCGGAAGTGGACGACCAGGCGAGCGCCGCCGGGGATCGGGGCGAGGGCCGCCTCGCAGATCGCCCGCGTGCCGGGGCGCCACGCGCCCGGTCCGCCGGGATCGCTGGTGAGGGTGAAGCCGTGGGGGGTCGGCTCGAGCTCGTAGATCGGCTCGGCCGGGAGGGCGGCGCCCTCGTCCCGCAGGCGCACGCTGGCCTGCGCGAGCAGCTGAGGCACGACCTGCTCGGGGGGGATCGTGAGGGCGAAGGTGAGGTGGTCGCCGCGGCGGGCGAGGGCGGACGCCATGGGCCCGGCGAGTGTAGTGCAGGTGCGGGCTGGATCGTCGAGCCGGTGGTGCTCAGGCGAGGGGGTGTTCGAACTGCGGGGGCTTGCCGCGCAGCAGGGCCTGGACGCCGATCTTGCAGGAAGAGAGGGTGAAGCTCTCGGCGGCGCGATCGGCCTCGAGCTCGCTGGCGGCGGCGAAGGGGAGCTTGTTGCAGTCCTCGATGGTGCGGACCAGCAGCTCGCGGTGCTGGCGGTCGAGGGCGACGCCGGCCTCGTTGCGCGGGCTGATGTTGGGGTCGACGAGGAGCTCCGCGGGCTCGCTGCGGAAGGCCGGGGTGACGCCGCTGGCGGCCAATTCGGCGGCGAGGCCCATGCTCGCCGCGCGGGAGCTCGCGGACCGGGACGATCTGGCTGACGAAGCCCCAGGCGTGGGCCTCGGCGACCGGGAAGCTATTGCCGGTGAGCAGGAGCTCGTTGATCCGCGGCGCGGCGGCGGGGTCGCTGAGGCGGTGGATCTGGTGGCAGCCGCCGAGGCCGGGGAGGACGCCGACGGTGGCCTCGGGCTGGCCGAGCAGGGTGCCCTCGGCGGCGATGCGGGCGTGGCAGCTGGTGGCGAGCTCGAGGCCGCCGCCGAGGACGCGACCGACGAGCGCGGCGACGGTGGGCTTGCCGGCGCGGAGCTTGGCGAGGGTGGTCTTCCACTGCTGGATCAGCTTGAGCGCGCCGGGCTTGTCGCCGAGCACGGGGACGAAGCAGGAGAGGTCGGCGCCGTGGCCGAACTCGCGGCTGTAGGTGCCGTCGGGGGCGAGGACGATGGCGCGGACCTCGGGGTCGCGCTCGAGGGCGTCGAGCTGGCGATCGAGCTCGGCGATGAAGGTGAAGTTCACGGTGCTGCGCTTGAGCGAGAGCAGGCCGACGCCGTTCATGACGCTGCGACCGACGTAGACGGCGTGCCAGCCGAGGGCGGCGCCGGGGCCCTGCTCGTCGAAGACCTCGAGCGGGGCGACCTCGTCGGCGCGGGTGATCTGTTGGTTGTGCAAGAAGCTGCGGGTGAGCTCGGCGGCGCGGGCGAGGCCCATGGACTCGATGAGGGCGGGCGGGCCCTCGCGGAAGGCGAGCGCCTTCTCGGCGAGGAAGTTGATCGCGTCGAGGCCGGCGATGTTGTGGCGGGCCATGTAGGCGGTGAGGGCGAAGAGCATGCCGAGCATGCGCTCGCGGACGACGGGCAGCTGATCGGCGGGGCAGCGCTGGCCGCGTTCGTAGGGCCACTGCTTGCCGGGATCGGCGATGTACGGCTGCCAGGCGTCAGGGATGGTGTAGAGGCTGCTGTCGACCTCCTCTTGCATGAGCTCCATGCAGTGGGCCGAGAGGCTGTTGGCGCCGCGGATCAGGTTGTGGACGAAGAAGGGCTGGGTGCCGAGCAGCTGCTTGCAGGCGTCGTCGATCTGCGCGGGGCTGAGGCCGGTGCTGGCGTGGATCCGGACGGCCTCGAGCATCATGCCGCAGAACAGGCGATCGGCGGCGAAGGCCGGCACGTCGCGCACGGAGATGAGGTTCATGCCGGCGCGGGCGAGGAAGGCCTTGACCAGCTTGAGCTCGGCCTTGCCGGTGACGGCGCCGTGCTCGGGCAGCTCCCACAGCTTGTTGGTGAGGTGGGGGAAGAAGGGGTGCAGCACGCCGCAGCGCTCGCTGCCGGGGAGGCCCTCGAACAGCTTGCGGGTGGTCAGGCCCGAGGTCGCGGAGAAGATGAAGGCCTCGGGATCGCGGGCCCGCACGGCGGCGTAGAAGGGGCGCTTGATCGAGAGTTTTTCGGGGATGGCCTCGAACACGAGGCCGATCGCGAGGTCGGCGGGGACATCGGCGAGGGTGCCCTGGATCGGGTGGATCGCGGCGGTGATCGTGGCGATCTCGGCGGCGTCGAGGCGGGCCGAGAACTCCTTGGCGAGCCGCTCGCGGACGCTGTGAACGTCGGGCGAGAGGTCGAGGGCGATGACCGGGACGCCGTGGCGCGCGAGCACGCGCGCGAACTGGCCGAGCTTGCCGAAGCCGACGTTGCCGCAGCTGCCGGCGACCAGGAGGGCACGCACGGGGCCGGCGGGATCGGGCTGGAAGATCGCGGAGATCGAGGGGTCGCGGTCGGTCATCGCCGGCGAGCATAGAGGCAGGCGCGGCGGCTCAGGCGGGCCCGTGAATGGAGCTTTCCCACGCTCCAGGGGGCCTGCACGGGCAATTCTTCGATCTGGAGGGGCCGCGGCAGGGCACCGACCGCGCGAGGTGCGCTGTCGGATATTGTCGGGATCGTTGCTCGACTCCGGGGTCTTGGACTAAAGTCGCCGTCACGACTCGATCAACCCGATCCAGGCTCGTAGGAGATTTCTGTCCATGAAGCTGAACACCCAGTTCCTGTTTGCGGCCCTGACCGCTGTTTCCCTCATGACCCCCGCCTGCGGCGGCGACGCCGGCTCCAAGAAGGTCGAGGAGAAGAAGACCGACAAGATTGAGAACAAGGCCGACGGTTCCAAGACCGAGACCAAGACGGAAGAGAAGAAGACCGTCGAAGAGGTCAAGGCTGCCCCCGCCGCCGATCCGGCCGCTCCCGCTGCCGCCACCGCTGGCGCCGCCGCTCCGGCCGCTCCGGCCGCCCCGGCCCACTGACGGACGAAGGGCGAGCCCTTCGGTACGACAACACCAAGCAAGAGGGGCGAGGTGTCCACCCGGACACCTCGCCTCGTCTTTTAAGGACTTTGTGGGCGGGGTATCTCGCCGCGTCGTCGCGTGACCTTGTGGTGAGTGCATCGGGGCGTGGTCGCGCGCGTGCTAGGGTGCGCGCCGCAATGCGCAGCGACGGACGACGACCCGATGAGCTCCGACCCTTCTCGATCGAGCCTGGCTTCATCGGCTCGGCCCTCGGCTCGGCCCTGGTCACGGCGGGTGGGACCCGCGTGATCTGTACCGCGAGCCAGGAGGCGCGCCCGCCCGCGTGGCTCAAGGAGGGCGGCTGGGTGACGGCCGAGTACGCGATGCTCCCGGGCTCGGTGCGACCCCGCGGACGCCGCGAGTCGGGCGGCCGCGAGAAGGAGATCCAGCGGTTGATCGGGCGCTCGCTGCGGGCGGCGATCGAGCTGGCGGGGCTGATCGGGCCGGCGGGGCCGGTGTCGCTGGTGGTGGACTGCGACGTGATCGAGGCCGACGGCGGCACGCGCACGGCGGCGATCACCGGCGGCTATGTGGCGCTGTTCCTGGCGGTGCAGGCGTTGCTGCGCCAGGGCTCGCTGCTACAGGCGCCGACGCTGCGCCCGGTCGCGGCGGTGTCGGTGGGGATCGTCGAGGGCGCGGACGGGGTGGCGCGGGCGCTGCTCGACCTGCCGTACGCGGAGGACTCGCGGGCGGCGGTCGACCTGAATGTGGTGATGCTGGCGAGCGGGGGGCTCATCGAGGTGCAGGGGACGGGCGAGCGCAGCAGCTTCTCGCGGGCGCAGCTGGACGTGATGCTCGACCTGGCGGAGCGCGGGGTGGCGAGCCTCGCGGAGGTGCAGCGCGCGGCGATCGGGGCGGGGCGGTGAGGCGGGGAGACGAAGGTGTGAGCGACGGTCCCCGTGAGGCACCGCGGGCGGTGAGACGGGGATACGACGTGCAGTGGGCGGCGATCGGGGTGGGGCGATGAGACGCCTGGTGCTGGCCTCGGGCAACGCCCACAAGCTCGTGGAGCTGCGGGCGATGTTCGCGGCGGCGGGGCTGCCGTTCACGTTGCACGCGGCGCGTGAGCTCGGGCCGGCGCCGACGATCGCGGAGGACCAGGACAGCTTCGTGGCCCACGCGGCGCTCAAGGCCCGCGGGATCGCGGCGTGGTTGCGAGGGCGCGGCGAGGCGGGCGAGACGCTGGTGTTGGCGGATGACTCGGGGGTCTGCGTCGACGCGCTGGGCGGGGCGCCAGGGGTCGACTCGGCGGTGTTCGCCGGGCCGCAGGCGGACGACGCGGCGAACAACGCGGCCCTGCTGGCGGCGCTCGCGGAGCGGGGCCTGACGCGATCGCCGGCGCACTACGTGTGCGTGCTGGCGCTGCGCCGCGTCGACGGAGAACCGATGCAGCTGCACGGGTCCGACGCGCACGCGGTGGGCCCGGACTTGACGCTGTTCACCGCACGCTGGCACGGGGAGATCCGCTGCGAGCGGGCGGGCGCTGCGGGCTTCGGCTACGACCCGTACTTCTGGATCCCGGCCTGCGCCGGCGCGCAGGGGCCGACGACGGCGGCAGCGCTGACACCCGCCGAGAAGAACGCGTGCTCGCATCGCGGGCTGGCGGTGCGGGCCTTGATTGCCGGGCTCGCTGTCATGGCGTGACTCGTCGGGCTCGTGCTCGTCGGGCTCGCGTGGCGGCTGTGGGGGGTGGACCGGGCGGCGGCGGTGGTATATGGTGCGCGGGCCATTTCGGGGCGTAGCGCAGCCTGGTAGCGCGCCTGCTTTGGGAGCAGGATGCCGGAGGTTCGAATCCTCTCGCCCCGACCACGCGCCCATAGCTCAGCTGGATAGAGCATCGGCCTTCTAAGCCGAGGGTCCCAGGTTCGAGCCCTGGTGGGCGCGCTCCTGCGTGCTCACCGGGGTCGTGTGGGGCCGCCCGGGGCCAGCCCGGGGCCTCGTATCAGGCGTTGCCGGACTCGAGGGCGAGCTGGCCGCAGGCGGCGCCGATGTCGTCGCCGCGCGGGGTGCGGAGGTACACGAGCAGGCCGAGGGCGCGGCAGCGGTGGACGAAGCGCTGCACGCGGGTCGAGGAGGGGCGGCGGTAGGGGGCGTGCGGGTGCGGGTTGAAGGGGATGACGTTGACCTGGCAGCGCATGTCGCCGACGAGATCGAGGAGGCGCTGGGCGTCGGCGTCGCTGTCGTTCACGTCGGCGAGCAGGACGTACTCGAAGGTGACGAAGCGGCGGCGGTGCTGCGGGACCAGGCGGACCGCGGCGAGCAGGGCGGCGATGTTCCAGCGGGTGTTGATCGGCATGACCTCGTCGCGCACGGCGTCCGTGGTGGCGTTGAGGCTGATCGCCAGGCCGACCTCGAGGGCCAGCTCGTCGCGGGCGAAGCGCTCGATCGCGGGGACCAGGCCGGAGCTGGAGATGGTGATCCGCCGGCCCGCGATCGCGGCGCCGTGGGCGTGGGTGAGCAGCTGGACGGCGCGCTTGACCTGGTTGTAGTTGTGCAGCGGCTCGCCCATGCCCATGAACACGAGGTTGGTGATCCGGCCGGGGTACTCGGCGCCCTCGGCGATGGCCTCGCGTTCGAGCAGATCCTGGGCCTGGTAGACCTGATCGACGATCTCCCAGGTCGCGAGGTTGCGCTGGAAGCCGAGGCTGGCGGTGGCGCAGAAGCGGCAGGTGAGGGCGCAGCCGATCTGCGACGAGACGCACTGGGTGTAGCCGCGGTCCTCGTTGGGGATCAGCACGCTCTCGAGGGCGGCGCCCTCGGCGGTGCGCAGGCGCAGCTTGCGGGTGCCGTCGTGCGAGCGCAGCACGGCGTCGAGGTGGAGGCGGGCGAGCGAGGCGAGGCCGGTGAGGCGGGTGCGCTCGCCCGCCGGGAGGTCCGACATGACGGCGAAGTCCGGCGCGCGGCGCTGGTGCAGCCAGCGAAACAGCTGGTCGGCGCGGTGCCGCGGCGGCGGCTCGGGGCTGTGCTGCGCGAGCCAGGCGGCGAGGTCGGCGGGGTCGAGGTCGCGGAGGTTCTGCGCGCCCGCCCGCGGGATGCCGCGTGCGGGCGGGCGGATCGCTACGACCTGGTCCATGGGACAGCTTTCTGGCACATCGCGTAGCAGCGGAGGCGAGCTCCGGCGGCGGTCGGGCGCTACAGGCCGGCGAGCTCGAGGCCGTTGAAGAAGAAGCCGATCTCGTAGGCGGCGGTGTCGGGGGCGTCCGAGCCGTGGGTGGCGTTGGCCTCGATGCTGGTGCCGTAGGTGCCGCGCAGGGTGTTCTTCGGCGCCTTGGTGGCGTCGGTCGGACCCATGAGGTCGCGCCAGCGCAGGATGGCGTTGTCACCCTCGAGGATCATGGCGACCACGGGGCCCTGGGTCATGAAGGCGACCAGCGAGTTGAAGAAGGGGCGGGCGCTGTGGACGGCGTAGAAGCCCTCGGCCTGGGCCTTGCTGAGGCGCAGCGACTTGAGGGCGACCACGCGGAGGCCGGACTCCTGGATCTTGGCGATGATGCCGCCCTGGTGACCAGCGGCGACGGCGTCGGGTTTGATGATGGCGAAGGTGCGTTGCATGGCGTTTAGGCGCGCGGAAGCTAGCACGAGGGCTCGCGCGGCCGGTAGGCGGGGCCGCGTGACGCATCACTCGCGTGGGCGCGGGCACAGCAGGGCTCCAGCGGCAATTCGCCATTGGCGTGCATCACTCGCGTGTGCGTGGGCACAGCAGCTCGATGCGCAGGCCGGCGAGCGGGTGGCGGGTGACGCCCTGCAGCCACGGCTGGACGACGTACCAGGCCTCGGGCTGGTCGATCGGCCGCACGGGGACCTGGGCGCCGAGCTGGCGCTCGAGGGCGGCGGCGGCCTGGTCGCGCGCGGGGCCCGGCGGGATGCGGGTGAAGGCGGCGAAGGCGAGGTCGTAGGCGGGGTCGCAGAAGCCGCTGTAGTTGTCGGGCGCGGCGCAGGTGAAGGGGGCGAGGAAGCTGGCGGGGTCGAGGTAGTCGGCGTCGTAGCGGAGGGCGAACAGCTGGGCGTCGCTGCTGCCGGCGAGCACCTCGCCGAGGTAGTGGGCGCGGCGGGTGACCTGGAGATCGATGTCCAGCGGGCGCAGGGCGTCGCGCAGGATCGCGGCCTCCTGGGCCTCGGCCTCGTCGGTGCCGGTCCAGTAGCGCAGCACGCGGGGGCCGACGGATGTCGGCGGCGGCGAGGATCTGGCGGGCCTGCGGGAGGTCGGCGGCGGGCGGGGCGAAGCGGTGGAGGACGGCGTCGTCGAGGGCGCCCCCGAGGCCCTTCGGGACGATGCGGGCGCGCTGCGTGGCCCAGGCGTCGTTGCGGATCACGCGTTGGTAGCGGACGGCGTCGAAGGCGAGGGCGACGGCCTGGCGCAGGGCCCGGTGCTGGGCGTCGATCGCGGGGTCCGGGTGCTGGCCGAGCTCCGGGTCGCGCATGCGGAAGACGAGGAGGTCGGTGGCGAGGGTGGGGAAGCGCAGGAGCTGGCTGCCCGGCGGGGCGGCGCCGGGGCGGAGGCGGCCGGCGGAAGGATCGGCGAGCTGCGACTGGTTGAGGGCGGCGCCGCGGGTGGAAGGATCGGCGACGAGCTCGGCGAATTGCGACTGGCCGGGGGCGATGGCGGCGAGCTCTCCCGCCTGGAAGCTGCGCAGGGCGGGCTCGGGGTCGTGGAAGTGGGTCAGCGCGACCGGGCTGGCGCCGGGCAGCTGGGGGCAGCCGAGCGCGGCGAGGCGATCGGAGGCGGGGGCCTCGGGGCTGCGCAGCAAGAGGACCTCGCGCGGGAGCTCGCTGCGGGCGTGGTCGAGGACGTAGGGGCCGCTGCCGACGGGATGGCGGGCGAAGGGCGGGTGCTCGAGGTCGCGGCCGTCGTAGTAGGCGATGCACTCGGGCGGGACGATCGCCAACATCGGGCTGGCGAGGATCGCGGGGAGCTCGGGCTGCGGGCGGGTGAGCTGCAGGGTGATCGTGTTGCTGGCGTCGTCGGCCCGGATCCCGGGAACGGTGGCGCGTGTTCGGTGGTGCTCGTCGAGGCCGACGATGCGGTCGGCGAGCAGGGCGTAGGCGGCGTGGCGGGCGGGGTCGATGCGCAGCAGCGAGGCGGCGACGTCGCTGGCGCGCACGCGGCGGGGCTGTCCTTCGAGACAGGTGTCGGCGGCGAAGCGGCGGGCGTCGGGGCCGCTGCGCAGGGTCATCGTGATCGTGAGGCCGTCGTCGCTGATCACGGGGAGCTCGGCGAGCAGCTCGGGGCGGAGGCTCGTGCCGGCGGGATCCCAGTCGAGGAGGGTGTCGAAGATCTGCGAGGTGATCCGTCGGCTCACGGTGTCGCTGGCGGCGGCCGGATCGAGGGTGGGGATCGGCGTCTCGAGGGCGAGGCGCAGCGGGCCCGCGGGCGCGAGCGGCACGCTGTTCGCGTCGCGTTCGCCAGGGCTGTCGGCGTTGCAGGCGGACAGCGCGAGCAGCGCTAGCGCGGTGAATTCTGCCGCGAGGCGGCGCTGTGCGGGGCGTCGCGCGCAGGTGGATCGGCGGGGCGACGTGATAGGGTCCGCGCCATGGCCGAAGGCGGGAACGTCATCCCCGGGGCGTCGAGCGAGGCGGACTTCGCCCACTTGCATCTGCACACCCAGTACAGCCTGCTGGACGGGGCGATCCGGACCAAGGACCTGTGCAAGACGGTCAAGGAGCGGGGCATGAGCTCCGTCGCCGTGACCGATCACGGCAACATGTTCGGCGCGTTGCAATTCTATCAGGAGGCCAAGGCGCAGGGGGTCAAGCCGATCTTCGGCTGCGAGGTCTACCTGTCCGACGGCGACATGACGGCCCGCAGCGACCGCAAGAACTACCACCTCGTGCTCCTGGCCCGCAACGAGGTCGGTTTTCGCAACCTGCAGTATCTCGTGTCGAAGGGCCACCTGGAGGGGTTTTACTACAACCCGCGGATCGATCGGAAGCTGCTGCGGGAGCGCAGTGAGGGGCTGATCGGGCTGTCGGCCTGCCTCGGTGGGCACATCTCGAAGCTGATCAACGCGGGGGACATGGACGGGGCGCGGACGACGGTGCAGGAGTACACGTCGATCTTCGAGCCGGGGATGTACTTCCTCGAGCTGCAGCCGAACGGGATGGCGCTGCAGGAGACGGTCAACGCGTCGCTGGCCCAGCTCGGGGCCGACCTGAAGGTGCCGCTGGTGGCGACGAACGACTGCCACTACGTCAACCGCGACGAGGCGCACGCGCACGAGGTGCTGATGTGCATGGGTCAGGGGCGCACGCTCGACGACCCCAAGCGGATGAAGCACGAGTGCGACGCCTTCTACATCAAGCGCGCCGACGAGATGTCGCCGTACTTCCGCCAGTACCCGGGGGCCTTCGAGAACGCGGGGCGGATCGCGGCGATGTGCAACGTGGAGCTGAAGCTCGGGCAGCCCGAGCTGCCGGACTTCAAGCTGCCGCCGGGCTGCGAGGACGACCTGCCGGAGTACCTGCGCAAGGTCGCGTACAAGGGGCTGGAGGAGCGCTTCGGCGAGCTGCAGCGCCGCGGGCAGCGCTTCGATCCCGACCTGTACCGCGAGCGGCTGCGCTTCGAGCTCGACGTCATCGTGCAGATGAAGTTCCCGGGCTACTTCCTGATCGTGTGGGACTTCATCCGCCACGCCAAGCAGATCGGGGTGCCGGTCGGGCCGGGGCGTGGTTCGGGCGCGGGCAGCCTGGTGGCCTACGCGCTGCGGATCACGGACCTCGATCCGATCCAGTACAACCTGCTGTTCGAGCGCTTCCTGAACCCGGAGCGCGTGAGCATGCCCGACTGCGACGTCGACTTCTGCATGGACCGGCGCGAGGAGGTGATCCAGTACGTCACGCAGCGCTACGGGGCGGACCACGTCGGCCAGATTGCGACCTTCCACAGCCTGAAGGCGCGCGGGCTGGTGCGCGACGTGTGCCGGGTGATGGGGCTGCAGCCGTCGGAGGCCAACGACATCGCCAAGGCGGTGCCGGAGGGGCCGAAGGTGACGCTGTCGATGGCGCTGGCCGACCCGGCGGCGCTCAAGGAGAAGGTGAAGAAGAACCCGGAGCTGGCGGGCAAGCTGCAGGACGCGATCATGATCGCGGAGGGCTCGGGCAAGCTGCGGGCGCGGGCGAAGGAGGACGCGAAGGTCGCGGAGGTGCTGAAGATCGGGACGGCGCTCGAGGGCCTGAACCGTCACGCGGGCATGCACGCCGCGGGCATCGTGATCGGCAACCGGCCGCTGTGGGAGCACGTGCCGTGCTTCCAGGCGGACGGCAAGATCGTCACGCAGTACACGATGACGGACGTCGAGCTGGCCGGGCTGGTGAAGTTCGACTTCCTGGGCCTGAAGACGCTGACGGTGCTGTCGACCGCGGTGGGGCTCATCAACGAGTTGATGGCGAGCGAGCGGCGCGAGGCCTTCGACCTGGCGGCGATCCCGATGGACGACGCGGGAGTGTTCGACATGATCAGCCGGGGCGACACGACCGGCGTGTTCCAGCTCGAGTCGAGCGGCTTCAAGGACCTGCTCAAGAAGCTGCGGCCGGACTGCTTCGAGGACATCGTCGCCGCGGTGGCGCTGTACCGGCCGGGGCCGCTCGAGGGCGGGATGGTCGACCAGTTCATCGAGTGCAAGCACGGGCGGCGGCAGATCGAGTACCCGCACCCGCTGCTCGAGGGGGTGCTGCGGGAGACCTACGGGGTCTTCGTGTACCAGGAGCAGGTGATGCAGGCGGCCCAGGTGCTCGCGGGCGCGAGCCTCGGCTCGGCCGACATGATGCGCCGGGCGATGGGCAAGAAGAAGCAGTCGGAGATGGACAAGCAGCGCAAGCTGTTCGTCGCGGGCTGCGCGAGCCACTCGCAGATCGCCGAGGCGAAGGCGAGCGAGATCTTCGACTTGATCGACAAGTTCGCGGGCTACGGCTTCAACAAGTCGCACTCGGCGGCGTACGGGCTCATCACCTACCAGACGGCGTACCTCAAGCACCACCACGAGGCGTCGTTCATGGCGGCGCTGATGACCTGCGACAAGTCGAACAACGACAACGTGGTCAAGTTCATCGCCGAGGCGCGGGCGATGGGGCTGACGGTGCTGTCGCCGGACGTGAACGAGTCGGGGCGCGACTTCTCGGTGGTCCGGCGCAGGCGCGAGACGGGCGAGAGCGAGGACCAGATCCGCTTCGGCCTGGCCGGCGTGCGTGGGGTCGGCGAGTCGGCGGTCGACGCGATCCTGAGCGCGCGCAAGGCGGGCGGGCCGTTCGTCAGCCTGTTCGAGCTGTGTCGCCGCGTCGATCTAAAGAAGGTCAACAAGCGCACGCTCGAGGGCCTGACCTGCGCGGGGGCCTTCGACCTGGTGGCCGGCGGACGCGACCGGGCGGCGGTGATGGGGGCGATCGAGTCGGCGGTCGAGCAAGGCCAGGGGGCCTCGCGGGACCGCGACAGCGGGCAATTCGGGCTGTTCGACATGTTCGCCGCGGTCGCGCCGGTGTACGTCGAGAACTACCCGACGGGCGAGGCGTGGGCGCCGAAGATCAAGCTGCTCAAGGAGCGCGAGGCGCTCGGCTTCTATCTCACCGGGCACCCGCTCGACGCGTTCCAGAGCGACATCGACGCCGGGGCCAAGCGCACCGCCCAGCTGACGCGCGAGCACGCCGGGCAGGCGATCACGCTGGCGGGCGTGGTCTGCGACCTGCGCGAGGTGCAGACGCGCAGCGGCAAGGGCTCGATGGGCTTCTTCCAGCTCGAGGACCAGTTCGGGCGGGTCGAGTGCGTGGTGTTCCCGAAGACCTACGCGCGCACGGACGAGGCGACGGGGCTGAGCTTCAGCGACCGCTTGCAGTCGATCGGGGACGAGCCCGCGTTCGTGACCGGGAAGCTCGAGGTCGAGACCGACGACGATGGCGAGGCCAACAAGTTCAAGCTGCTGGTCGACGAGATGCGGCCGATCGCGGCCGTGCGCAGCGAGCGTACGCGCAAGGTGCTGCTGCGGCTGACGCTGGACCAGCTGACCGACGATCGCATTCTCCGACTGAAGCAGATCGTCGCGGACAACAGCGGACAGTGCACGATGGAGCTGAAGGTCAGCACGGATCGCTTCGGCGCCGATATCGTGTTCGGGGACCAGTTCAAGGTCTGCGCCGACGAGAACCTGATGCACGCGCTGGCGCGGCTGTTCGGGGACAAGGCCGCGGAGCTGGTCGGCGGCCCCGAGTAGCCCGAGGCGACCACCCCGTGGGGGGTCAGCCGAACTGGACCGATCGGCGGGTGAAGGAGCCGAACCAAAAGCCGGTGATCGGGAAGCGGACGGGGTCGGTCCCCGCCGCGCCGGCGGCGACGAGCACGGGGGCGAAGTGCTCCTCGGTCGGATGGGCGAGCTGCAGCGCGGGGGCGCGGCGGCGGTAGTCGAGCAGGGCGTCGTGATCGCGGCGCGTGAGCACGTCGGCGATCCAGTGGTCGAACTCGCTGGCCCACGTCGGGACAACGGGGCTGTTGCGGAGGCTGCGGAGGTTGTGGGTCAGGAAGCCGCTGCCGACGATGAGCACGCCCTCGTCGCGCAGCGGGGCGAGGGCCTGGCCGAGCGCGTAGAGATCGTGCGGATCGATGGAGGGCATCGAGATCTGCAGGACCGGGATCTCGGCTTGCGGGTACATGCACATCAGCGGGATGTAGGCGCCGTGGTCGAGGCCGCGCTCGCTGGCGTGGAACGGGATGCCGGCGTCGGCGACGAGCGAGCGCACGCGGTCGGCCAGCGCGGGCGCGCCGGGGGCGGCGTATTGCAGGCGGTAGAAGCGGTCGGGGAAGCCGTGGAAGTCGTAGATCAGCGGGACCGGGCGGGTCGCGCCGAGGGTGAGCGGGCGGGCCTCCCAGTGGGCGGAGATCATGAGGATCGCGCGCGGACGCGGGAGCTCGTGGGCCCACTGGGCGAGCTCGGCGATCCAGGCGGGGTCGTCGAGCAGGGGCGGGGCGCCGTGGGCGACGAACAGGACGGGGCTGCGTGGGGTGGTGACGGTGGGCATGACGATCTCCTCGCGGCCGCAGGCGAGGGCGCCGAGGCCGGGCAGGAGTCCGAGCAGGTCGCGTCGTCGCAGCATCGGGGAGAGCTTGGGGGGCGCGCGACGGTTGGCCAAGGCCGACCAGCGGCGCTTCGCTGCAACCGACTGTTGCGCGCGAGCACCTCGCCGCGCGTGCTACGAGCCCCTGGCGCCGCGCCGGGCCGCTACGAGAGGATGCGTTTGCGGCGACGCCGACGCGGACGGTCGTCGGCCTCGTCGTCGAGGCGGGGCTCGGGCGGCGGCTCGGGGTCGGCCGGGGCGATGGCCTCGTCGGGGACCTCGCCGCTCAGGGGCGGCAGGCCGAGGGCGGCGCGGCGGGTGTCGCCGAGCTGGAAGAAGTTGGCGAGCTCCTCGAGCACGGCGAAGCGCAGCTCCTGGTCGAACTGCTCGGCGCCACGGGCGAGGCGCATGAGGTTGCGGCGGTAGACGGCGAGGCCGGTGAGCTCGGGGGCGCGGTCCTCCTCGTAGTCGTGGTGGTTGCCGCGGGTGGCGAGGGCGATCGCCGGGACCCGCGGGTCGACGCCCTCGAGCACGAGCTCGAGCGAGGGGACGTCGTGGACCAGGAGGACCAGCGCGGCGCGGCGCTGGCCGAGCTCACGCAGGCTCTCGTCGGTGCAGGAGCTGAGGATGTGGACGACCTTGCGGTGGACCTGCGCGGGGCTCGGGAGCCACTTGGGGGCCTGGTTCTGGGCGTCGAGGCGGTACACGCGGAGGGCGGCGTGGCAGGCGGCCCGGGCGTCGCCGGCGAGGAACTCGGCCTCGCTGACGAGGTGCCAGGCGTCCGCGTTGTTGGGGAAGCGCTCGACGGCGGCGCGCAGGAGGGGAGGGCGCCCTCGGCCGAGCCGAGGTCGAGCCAGAGGCGGCTGAGGCGGAGGGCGACCAGGACGCGGTGGACCTGGGCGGTGCGCTCCTCGGGGTCGAGGGGCTCGCCGTCTTCGTCCTCGCTGAGCTCGGCGACGGCGGCCTCGGCGTCGTCCTCGGCGTCGAGCTCGTCGGCGGCCTCGTCGGGGCCGTGGGCCTGGGCGTCGCGGACGCGGACGCTGCGAGCGCGGCGGCGGGGCGGGGCGTCGTCATCGGCGGCGGCCGGCGGGGGCTCGTCGGCGTCGGCCTCGTCGGGGTTGGCCGAGCCCTCGGCGTCGCCGGCGGGCGGGTGGAGGATCGCGGCGAACAGCGGGTGCTCACGCAGGGAGTCGAGGCGGGCGCGGGCCTCGTCGTCGCGGCCGAGCGAGATGAGGCACTCGGCGCCGAGCAGCTCGAGGTCCATCGCGTCGATCGCCGAGACGGTGTCGAGCTCGAGGGCGTCGTCGCAGTAGTGGAGGGCGCGGCCGGCGTCCCCGAGATCGAAGAGGGCGACCTGGGCGGCGGCGGCGTAGGGCTCAAAGTAGTCGGGGTCGAGCTCGATCGCCTGATCGTAGAAGCGCAGGCTCTCGGCGGCGTCGCCCTCGGCGAGGGCGATCGCTCCCAGGAGGACGGCGGCGTCGGGGGCGTCCGGCCGGAGGCGCTGGGCGTGGGTGGCCGACTGGCGCGCCGCCTCGAATTCGGCCCGGTCGAGCAGCGACCAGCCGCGGTCGAGGTGCGCCGCATAACGGCTCGTCTCACCGAAGCCCGCGTCGTCCAGATCTTCGCTGTCGCCGATCGACATGATGCCGCTGGATATAGCACGGGGCGCCACGGGTCCGGCAGGGCCATCGTGGGCCAGAATTCGGGGCGCGGTCGCGCGACGTCGCGGGCTGGCGATTCGTTTGGGGGATCGCGGCGTGGGCACGTATGGTTGACCACCATGTCGCCGCGTACCGCTCGCCATCGCCATCGTTCGCCCTTCGTCCGCGGTCTGGCCGTCGCGCGCGTGGCGGCTGTGCTCGTCGTCGGCGTCGCCCCGGGGCTCGCGGCCTGTCGCACGCCGCAGAGCACCGGCAGCGGACCGGCGATGCAGGGCACCCTCGATCCGGGTCGCGTCGCGCCGGAGTTCGAGGCCGACTGGGACGCGGTGCGTCGGGCCCAGACGCAGGATCCGGCGGGGCCCGAGGTCGCGGCCGCGGCCGATCGCTTGCTGTCGCGCGAGCCGCCGTTGAACCTCCGCCTGGCGGCGTTGCAGGCGAAGGCCGAGCAGGCGCTGCGGGCGGGTGATTATCCGGCGGCGCAGCGGCACGCTGGGACGGGGCTCGCCGAGGTGGCGAAGGCGCGGAGCGCAGGCGGCGATCTGGCGGGGCCGGAGCAGGCGCTCGCGCAGCAGCTGGCCCGCGTGCGCGCGCTCGCCGAGGCGCAGGTCGGCGATCCACAGCAGGCGCTGCAGTGGTTGGCGGCGCTCCCGGTCGTGCCGGGTCCGGACCACGAGCGCCTCGCGGCCACGGCGTCGGCGCGTGAGCGGGCGGGCGATCGGGTGGGCGCTGTGCTGGCCCTGGCGCAGTGGCGGGCGGTCGCGCGCGACGACAGTCCCGAGGCGGCGCTCGCCGAGGCGCGCATGCGGGTGCTGTGGCAGGGGGTCGACGCGGGCGTGCTCGAGGTGGCCGCGCGTGGGGCCCCGAACACGGCGGCGGCGGCGTGCCTGCTGACGCGGGCCGGGCATACGCCCGATCCGCAGGCGCCTCCCTGGGCGAGGGCGTGTGGCCCGGGCGAGGCCCAGGTCGGCTTCCTGCTGCCGCGCTCGGGCAAGTTCGCCGGCTTGGCGGATGTCCAGCTGGCGGCTGCGGCGGCGGCGGTGCTGGTGTTGGCGCGGGGCAAACCGATGGAAGTGCAATGGCAGGACGCCGGGTCAACGCCGGCCGAGGTGGCGACGGCGACGGCGAAGTTGGTCCGGGCCGGGGTCGACGTGGTGGTCGGCCCGGTCGGGCCCGGCAACGTCGAGGCCGCGGTGTCGGCCGCGGCGGCCGCGGGCGGCAAGCCGAGCTTCGTCGTGCCGGGGGAGTCGAGCACGGCCGCGGCCGGCGTGGCGCCCACGATCGAGGCTCGCTCGGCCGCGCTGGTCGCCCAGCTGAAGCGCCTCGGTCGCGGCTCCGCGGTGGTCCTCGCGCCCGACAACAACTACGGGAAGCGGGCCGCGGAGGCGCTTGCGAAGTCGCTTCGTGAAAGCGGATCCAAATTATTGAAAACACTTTACTACCCGGATGACATGACGAGCTTCGCCAAGTTCGTCGCGCCGGCCCTCACGGAGCTGCGGGGGGACGCGGCGCTGATCGTCCCGGACCGGCTCGCCCGGATGGAGTTGTTGCTCAAGCAGATGGCCCGATCCGGCATGAGCATCGAGCGTGCCGGCGGCGGCAAGGGGGTGGCCGTGCTGTCGACGGGGGAGGGGCTCTCGGCCGACGCGATCGGCGCTGGCCACGACATCCTCGAGGGCGTTTGGCTGGCGCCGGTGGCATGGCCGACGCCGGACGCGGCCGCGTTCGCCGACGCCTACACCAGCCTCGAGGGACAGCCGCCAGGTGACCAGGCGTGGCTCGTGTGGCGGGCAGTGTCGGCTGCGTGGAGTGGGGGGGTCACGACCCCTCCCGTCGCCGCCGTGCTCAGGGTAGAAGGCGGGCACCTTGTCCCAGCCCCCGCGCAAGTCGACCTCCGGCCCCGCGAGACGCCCTGATCGCCGGCCGCCGCGTGGTGGTTCACAGGCGCCGGGCGCTGCGGGGCAGCTGTCCCTCAAGCCAGACGCGTACCTGGTGCCGGGTGAGCGCGCGGTCGTCGAGTTGTTGCGCGCGCAACCTCGCCGGGTCCGGCGCCTGCTGGTGCTGGCGGGGCGGGCGTCGGGCGAGGCCGAGGCGCTCGCGGCGGAGCTCGGGCTGGTCGTAACGCGGGTCGAACTGGACGATCTGGCGACCGTGATCTCGCCGGAGCTGGCGCGCGGGATCGTGGCCGTGGCCGTGCCGCCGCGCGAGCATGACATCGCCGACCTGCTCGCGTTGCGGCCCACAGACCCCGAAGGTAGGCGTGTGATCGTTGCGCTCGATGGGGTTCAGGATCCACACAACCTCGGCGCGCTGATCCGTAGCGCCGAGTTTTTCGGGGCGCTCGGCATGTTCTGGGCCCGCGACCGCTCCGCGAGCCTGTCGCCGACGGTCGTCCGGTCGTCCGCGGGGGCGAGCGAGCGGCTCCCGCTGGCACAGGTCACGAACCTCGCCCGCGCCCTCGCAGCGGCCAAGGACGCTGGTTTCTGGGTGCTCGGCACCGTCGCCGACGGGGGCACTTCACTGCGCGCGCTGGTCGCGAAGGGGCTCCCGGACGCGCTGGTCGTGGTGCTGGGCAGCGAGGAGCGCGGCTTACGACGATTGACCCGCGAAAACTGTGACTTTCTGGCCACGATCCCGGGCGCGGGCGGGGTCGCCTCGCTCAACGTCTCGGCCGCGGCCGCGGTCACGCTTTCGTGCGTGGCATGAGGCGCTCGCCGGTTTATCCTCGCCCCGACCGGGCCCCGCGTCGACCTAGATTCGAGGCCCGATCTTCGCCACCATAGGGCGGCCTTCATCCGCCGATCGGCGGCCGCGGGTCGCTCGCGCCGCCTCCGAGGCTCGTATGTCCGAACTGCGCTCCGTCCTCTTCCAGTACCTCACCTCCTCGTCCGACGTGGCCCGCCGCGATGCCCTGGGGACGGCCCTCGCCTCCGTCGATCTGGTGGCGGCCCGCGCCGAGGCCAAGCAAGATCCTGGATCGGGAGACGCCGCGGCGAAGGTCGTCGGGCGCCTGATCCTCGACGGCGCGCCGCATGAGGAGATCGTGGACGCTGCGAAGGTCGCTGCGCAGCGGGCCCCGCGAGAGGCCGCGGGCAACGACGTGGCCCTGCTGGCCGGCATGGTGGTGTGGCGGCTCGGCGTCGCCAGCGGTGGCACCAGCGCGTCGGCGCAGGCCGAGCCCTACTTCCGTCGCGTGCGGCGCAACGACCCGGCGGCCGCGGATGTCCTGGCGTTCTATCGCGACATGTTCTCGGGCGACAGCGACGCGAGCCAGCTGATGCAGGTGCTGGTGCAGGCGCGGCGGGCCCTGAAGAAGGAGGACGTCGAGCCGCGCTTCGCCCTCGCGCAGGAGATGGCCGACCTGGCGGAGAAGAAGCTCGGCAGCCTCGATCGCGCGATCGAGGTGTGGCGCTCGGTGCTGCGCGAGGACGGCTACGATCCGCGGGCCGCGAAGGCGCTCGAGCGGCTGTACCGTGAGGGCCAGAAGTGGACCGCGCTGGTCGAGCTGCTCAAGGAGGAGTACGACCGCGTCCCCGATCGCCCGGACACGCGCGAGGATCGCATCACCCGGCTGCTCGAGATCGCCGAGTTGTACCGCGACCAGCTGCGCCTCGACGCGATGGCGCTGGGGATGTTGCAGAAGATCCTCGACATCAACCCGCGTCACGCCGCGACGATCAAGGCCCTGGCCGACACCTACGGCAACGCCAACCGCTGGAACGATCTGCTCGCGGTCTACGGCCGCCTGCTCGACGCCGCGAAGGCCGAGAAGGACGGCCCGCGCCACGTCGACATGCTGCGTCGGATCGCCAGCATCTACGCTGACAACCTCAACAACAGCTCGAAGGCGATGGAGCTGCTGGCCGAGGCGATGACCCTGGCGCCGGGCGACAAGGAGTCGCGCAACATGCTGGCGCGCATCCACGAGTCGCGGAAAGACTGGCGCGCCCTCATCGACCTGCGCAAGTCGGAGCTGGCCACGGCGAGCGGCGCCGAGGCGCTCGAGCTGCGGTCCCAGCTGGCCCGTCTCGCCGAGGATCGCCTGGGTGACCGCGGCGAGGCGATCGCGACCTGGCGCGAGATCCTCGAGCAGCACGGCGACGTCGAGGTCGCGTTGCAGGCGCTGCAGAGCCTGTACGAGAAGGAGGGCAGGTGGAGCGACGCGGCCGAGATCCTGCGCCGCAAGGTCGCCCAGGCGAACGATGAGGCGTGGGCGGTCGAGCTGCTCACCCGCCTCGCGGACATGCACGCCGAGCGCCTGCAGCAGCCGGCCGAGGCCGTGCAGGTGTGGGCCGAAGTGGCCCGCCGCAAGCCGGGGCACGAGCGGGCCAACGCGGCCCTGCGCGCGGCCTACGTCGCCGCGGCGCGGTGGGACGACCTGGTCGCGCTGTACGAGCAGCAGGGCAAGTTGGCCGGCGTGCTCGACGTGCTCTACGCCGCCGCCGAACAGCAGAGCGACGAGGGCGAGCGCCTCGGCCTGTACCGCCGCATCGCCGCGCTCGCGCGCGACCGCGTGGGCGAGCCGGAGCGCGGGCTCAAGGCGCTCGAGCAGGTGCTCGCGCTGCAGCCCGACAATCAGCAGGTCGCGCGCCAGCTGCTCCCGATCTACCGCGAGCGCGGCGACTGGGCCCACGTGCTGGCGATCTACGAGGTCTTGCTGGTCAGCTCGGTCGACGACGACGACCGCCTCGACACCATCGCGGTGATGCGGGACGTCGCGCTGCAGAAGCTCAACGACCCGCGCCGCGCGCTGCACTGGGCCGGTCGCGCCTACCAGATCCGGCCCGGCGACGAGGTCCTGCGCGCCGGCCTCGAGTCGGTGGCCGAGCGGGCCGACGCCTGGGACGAGCTTGGAAAGTACTTCGAGGCCCGCGTCCAGAGCCCGGATTGCGACAACGGCGAGCGCCTCGAGCTGCTCGACAAGCTGGCGACCATCGCCCGCGAACGGCTCGGCCGGCCTGAGGACGCGCAGCGTTACCTGCGGAAGATCATCGAACTCGAGCCGACCAACCGCGCGGCGATGGCCTCGCTCGAGGAGATCTACACCGCCACCGAGCAGTGGCAGGACCTCGCCACGATCTACAACATTCGCCTCGGCGTCACGACCGATCCGGGCGCCCGTCTGGCGACGCTGCGCCGCCTCGGCATCCTGCAGGAGCAGCGCATCGGCGACCTCGATCAGGCGATCGACACCTACAAGCAGATCCAGGCCCAGGTCCCGAGCGACGCCGAGGCGATGGACAGCTTGACCCGGCTGTTCCGCGCCCGCGAGCGCTGGGCCGAGCTGGCGGAGATCCTGCAGCGCCGCCTCGACGCCCAGGAGCTCGGCACCGATCAGCTGTCGGACCAGATCCCGCTGCTCTTCGAGCTGTCGCAGATCTACGCCACCCGCCTGCGCTCGTCGCAGAAGGCGATCGCCGGCTTCCTGCAGATCCTCGACCTCGAGCCCGATCACCTGCCGACGATCGACGCGTTGCAGGTGCTGCGCCGCTCTGACCCGGGCAGCGCGCTCGCGGTCATGCGCGGGCTCCTGCCGTACTACCGCAGCATCCGCGACCACGGGCGCGAGGCCGAGGCGATGGAGGTCATCGTCATGGCCGAGCCCGACTCGGCCGCACGGACCTCGCAGCTGGTCAGCCTCGCCAACCTCTACGCGCAGATGGAGGGCCGTCAGCTCGACGCGCTGCGCGTGCGTCGCGAGCTGCTGGTCGCTCAGCCCGACGACGCCGTCCTGCGCGCCGAGGTCGAGCGGGCCGCCCGCGAGCTCGGACGCATGGACCTGGTCGCCAGCGCATACGAGCAGATGCTCCAGACGCTGCAGCAGCGGGCCGACGCCGCCGAGGCCCAGGGCCGCGCCGTGCCGCGCGAGGCGCTGGCCCAGGTCCGTGACCTGCAGCTGGCCCGCGGCGTGATCCTCCGCGACGACCTGCGTCAGGGCGAGGAGGCGGAGCACGCCTTCGCCGCCGTGCTCGAGCGCGAGGAGACCCACCAGGCCGCCTACGAGGCGCTCGAGGAGCTGCTCAAGATGCGCGGCGCCAACGAGGCGCTGATGAAGCTGTACCGCCGCCGCGTCGACGTCATCTTCGATCCCGAGGAGCAGAAGCGCCTGCTCAGCCGCATCACGTACATCGCCCGCGACGTGCTCGGTCAGCGCGAGGTGGCGATCCGCACCGCCGAGGAGCTGCTCGACCTGGTCCCGGACGACCTGAAGACGATGGAGCAGCTGGCGGCGATGTACGAGCTGTCCGACCAGCAGGACGATCACTACGCGCTCGAGGAGCTGCTCGGTCGCTGGGCCGACCTGGTCGAGGGTGACGAGCTGCGGCACAGCATCGCAACCCGCCGCGCCGCGCTGCGCATGGACAAGCTCAACGACGCCTTCGGCGCGGTCGACCTGCTCGGTCAGGTGCTCGCCGAGGACCCGAGCCACGCCGAGGCACGCCGCCTGCTCGAGCGCCTGCTCGACCACAAGGACGTGCAGCTGCAGGCCGCCGCGCTGCTCGAGCCGATCTATCTCGGGCTGCGCGACCACGCCAACCGCGTCCGCATCCTCGAGGCCCGCCGCGCCCACGCCGAGGAGCTCGGATCGACCGACGAGGCGACCGGCTACCTGCTCGAGATGGCGAGGATCCACGAGTTCGACCTCGACAACCTCGAGGCAGCGTTCGGAGCGGTGCGCCTGGCCTACCTCGCCGAGCCGCGGCGCAGCGACATCCGCAGCGAGCTGCAGCGCCTCGGCATCCAGCTGGAGAAGCAGCGCGAGCTGGTCGAAGTGTGGCAGGAGTCGCTCGACAAGCTGCCCGACGCCGGCGCGAAGATCGAGCTGCTCTCGCGCATCGCCGTGGTCCTCGACGACCACCTGCAGGACCAGGACGGCGCCCGCAAGGCCTACGCCGAGCTGCTCGCGCTCGACCCCCCGGACCTCGAGCTGGCCCGCCGCGCCACTGTGGCGCTGGCCCGCCTCCACCGCGCCGCCGGCGACGCTCCGGCGCTGATCGACGGCCTGCGTGCGCTGCTCCGCTTCATCGACAAGGACGTCGAGCAGGTCAAGATCCTGCTCGAGATCGCCGAGTTGCAGCGCGACAAGATCAGCGACGCCGAGGCGGCCGCGGGCACCTACCAGGAGGTCCTCGACATCGACCCCGGCAGCCTCGCCGCGATGGACGCGCTCGAGCGCATCTACGTCGGACAGGGCGCCTGGGAGCCGCTTTGTCGGGTCCTGCGTCAGCGCGTCATGGCCGTCGACGAGCCCGGCGAGCGCGCCCGCCTGTGGCGCAAGATCGGCGAGATCCAGCGCGACCACCTCAAGGACGCCTACCAGGCGATCGAGGCCTACCAGGAGATCGTCGACATCGGCGCTGGCGCCCACACCACGCTGCACGCGCTCGACGCGATCGTTCGCCTCAACGAGGGCCTCGAGCGCTGGCCCGAGGTCGAGGAGGGCCTGCGTCGCCAGCTCGAGCTCGCGGAGGACGACGAGAGCCGCGCTGCGTTGCTCGGCCGCGCCGCCGGGGTCGTCGGCGAGAAGCTCGGCCGCTACCCCGACGCCATCGACCTGCTCGAGCATGTGCTCAAGATCAACGCCGAGGACGCCGCGGCCCGCGGCACGCTCACCGAGTACCTGGGCCAGGACGACTCGCGCGAGCGTGTGATCGCGATCCTGCACCCGCTCTACGAGGCTGAGCACAACTGGCCCGCGCTGCTCGACCTCGAGGAGCGCCAGGCCCGGCACCAGCCGGCCGGGCGTCGCCGCCTGCTCGCGCTGCTGCAGGTCGCCCGCACCCACGAGGAGCGCTTGGGCGACGTCCAGCGCGCCTTCGCGGTGCTCAGCGAGGCGCTGGCCGAGGCCGGCGATCAGCCGGAACTCGCCGACATCCTCGATCGCCTCGAGCGCCTCGGAAGCCTCGACGGTGGCCGCGATGCGGAGCTGCTCGACGCGAACCTCAAGGTCGTCGACAGCGTCCAAGACCCGGCGCTGCAGGCCCGCGTGCTGCGGACGATCGGTCGCCTGGCGACCGGGCAGGGGCGCCTCGACGAGGCCCGTCGCGCCTACGAGCGGCTGCTCGAGCACGACGCCGGCGACGTCCCCAGCGCCGACGCGCTCGAGCAGGTGCTCGTGCGCCAGGCCGACCACGACGCGCTGGCGGAGCTGCTGGTCCGCCGCGGCGAGCGGGCCGAGGGCGACGCACGCGACGCGTTCTTCATGCGCGCGGCCGAGATCTACCGCGGCCAATTGAGCCGCCCGGAGGACGCGATCGGCCTCTACGAGCGCGTGCGGCCCGAAGGCGCCGCAGGTCCGGCCGCGCAGGCCGTGCTCGCGCCGCTCTACGAGGGGAGCGGTCGCTGGCACGACCTGGCCCGTTTCCTCGAGGGCAAGCTGGGCGGTCAGTCGGGCCGCGAGCGCACCCTGACCGAGCTTCGCCTCGCTACGATCTTCCGCGAGCAGCTCGGCGACCTCGGCGAGGGTCTGCGTCACTTCGCCGAAGCGCTGCGCCACGAGCCCGAGTTCGTGTCCGCGGGCCCCGACCTCGAGCGCTACCTCGGCGACGAGGACCTGCGCCCGCAAGTGATCGAGCAGTTGGAGCCCGTGTTCACCGCGGCCCAGGACTGGCCGCGCCTCATCCGCGTGCAGGAGCTGCGCCTCGCCGAGGCCGGTGACGACACCCAGGCCCGCATCAAGATCCTCACCCGGACGGCCCAGATTCAGGAGGACATGCTCGAGAATTACGAAGCAGCCTTCGACACCTACGGCCGTATCTTCAAGGAAGACCCGACCCATAAGTCGGCGCGTGACCAGCTCACCCGCCTGGCCCACGCACTCGCCCGCAGCGAGGCGCTGGCGGTGCTGCTCACCGCGTACGTCAGCGGCGACGCCGAGGGCGACGAGCGCGACGAGACCCTGGCGATCGTCCGCGAGGCCGCCGAGCTGTGGCAGAGCCTCGACCAACCGGCCCGCGCGGTGCCGCTGTACGAGCGGCTGATCCAGGCCCGCCCGAGCGACACCACCGTGTTCCCCGCGCTCGAGCTGGCCCTGACCCGCGCCGAGCAGTGGAAGGAGCTGGCCGAGGCGTACTGGCGCGAGGCCGACACCAGCCTCGACGAGCAGCGCCAGGTCGACGTGCTCATGCGCCTCAGCGAGCTCGCGCTCGGCATCCTCGGCGACTCGGAGCTGGCGATCCGCGCCTTCGTCCGCGTGCTCGAGACCCAGCCCGAGCAGTCGGTCGCGCGTGACCGGCTCGAGCGTGTGTACGAGAACCTCGCCCGCTGGGACGCGCTCATCGAGTCGTTGCGCCAGCGGCTCGAGCGCGCCGAGGACAGCGCGACGCGCGAGGCGATCCTGCTGCGCATCGCCGAGCTGCAGGACCAGAAGCAGGACAACCCCGACGCGGCGATCGACACCCTCGAGTCGCTGCTCGCCGAGCAGCCAGGCCTCGAGCGCGCCATGTTGGCGCTCGAGCAGCTGGTCGAGCACCGCGCCGAGCACCGCGTGCGCCTGTTCGCGATCCTGCGTCCGCTCTACGAGGCAGCGCAAGACGCGATGCGGATGGTCGCCGTCGACGAGTGGCAGCTGACCCAGACCGAGGATCCGGTGTCGCGTCACGAGCTGCTCCGCGAGATCGCGGCGCTGCTCGAGCCGCAGGGCGCCGACGGCCCCGGCTACGCCTTCCACGCCCTCGTGCGCGCGCTCGCGGAGCCCGGCCCCGAGGGCGCGCTCGAGGCCCTCGACAGCGAGCTCGCTCGCGTCTCGCGGCAATACGGCTTCGACTACGATCTGCGCCAGGCGCTGCTGCAGGCCGAGACCACGCCGGCGCTGCAGGCCGACGTCGCTCGCCGCGTCGCGCTGCTGCAGCAGGCCGCCCAGCTCGCGGTCAACGCGGCCGACAACGACGCCGCCACCACGATCCTCCGGCATGCGCTCACGGTCAGCCCGGACGACCGCGGCGCGCTCGCGCTGCTCGACGAGACCCTCGCGCTCGCGGCCGACTTCGAGGGCCTGCGCGCGGTGCTCGATCGCCGCGTCGAGGTCGCCACCGATGACGAGGAGCGCATCGACCTGCTGCGCCGCCTGGCCCGGCTGGTCGAGGAGGGCCTCGGCCTCCCCGAGGCCGCCGAGGCCGCGTGGCGCCGGATCCTCGACATCGAGCCGGCCAACAGCGACGCGATGCTGCGGCTGCGCCGGCTCTACGCCGCCAAGGGTGACCACGTCCAGCTGATCGGCGTGCTCGAGCGGCAGATCGAGAACACCGACGACCTGGCCCCGCGCCAGGCCCTGCGCAAAGAGCTGGCCCGGATCCACCGCGAGGGCACGCGCGACCGCGCCGCCGAGATCGAGGCGCTGCGCGCCTTGTTGATGGACACGCCCGACGATGATGAGGCCCTGAACGCGCTGGCCCAGGCCCTGCTCGCCGTCGAGAACTACCCCGAGGCCGCGACGACCCTGCTCGAGCGGGTCCAGATCACACAGCAGCGCGACCGCAAGGTGGCCCTGCTGCTCGAGGTGGCCCGTCTTCACACCGGGCCGATGAACGACGCAGGCGGGGCCATCCCGCACTATGAGTCGATCTTCGGGCTCACCGCGGCCCAGCCCGAGGCCGTCGCGGACCTGATGAAGCTGGTCCAGAACCCCGCGAGCTCCGAGTCGGCGGCGGCGCTGTTGATCCCGCAGCTCGACCAGGCCCACCGCTACAACGAGCTCGCCCAGGTGTGGGACGCCCGCGCCAAGCTGGCCGAGAACCCGGGCGACGCCGTCGAGGCGCTGCGTCAGCTGGCCAAGATCCGCTTCGAGCGCCTCGGCGACATCGCCGGCAGCCTCGCCGCCAACAACCTGCTGATGGATCGCGTTGGGCCGGACGACCTCCGACCTGTCCTCGAGGCCAGCAACAAGATGTCGGTGCGCCTCGACAAGGCCGAGGAGCACGTCGACGCGCTGGCCCGCCGGGCGGCCCGCGCCGAGCTCGACCCGCAGTCGCGGGTGATGATCGCCCAGTCGGCCGCCGACATGGCCGAGGGCATCCTCGGCGACCGCACGCGCGCGCTGAACCTGCTCGCGACCCTGCTCGACGCCGGCATCGCCGACGAGACGACCTGCCGGAACATCGAGCGCCTCGCCCGCGCCGCCAGCGACCGCAAGCTGCTGGCCCGCGTGCTCGCCGAGTCGGCCAAGCTGGCCGTCGGTCAGCCGATCCACCCGGACACGCAGGTCCGCCTCGGCGACGCCCGCTTCGACATCGGCGAGCTCGAGGGCGCCACCGAGGCCTACGCCGAGGCACTCGACGATCGCCCGGGCTTCGCCGGCGCCGTCGCGGGGCTCGAGCGGGTGCTCGACCGCTCGCAGAAGCAGGGCCTGGCGATCGGCGCCCGCCTGCTCGAGGCCCTCGACAACGCCTACCACGTCGCCGGCAACAAGCCCGGACTGACGAAGATCGCCCGCCTGCGCCTCGAGGGCGCGACCGGGGCCGACCGTATCGCCGGCCTCGAGGCGCTGGCCCGCCTGTGCGATGAAGGTGGCGGCAGCGCCGACGAGGCGCTCGACGCCTGGGGCGCGCTCATCCTGCTCGACGCCGAGTCGCCGCTGGCGATCGAGCGGATCGTCGCCCTGTCGCGCACGCCTCAGCTGCTGCTCAAGGGCGTCAAGTACCTCGCCGGTGGCATCGACGCCGCCGTCAGCGAGAGCCGCCCCTGCACCGCGCTGTGCCTCGAGACCACGCGCATCTTGCTCCGCGACCTGCGCAAGCCGGCCTCGGCGCTGCAGGCCCTGAACCCGGCGCTCAAGGACAACCCCGACAACCTCGAGGCGCTCGAGCTGCAGATCATGGCCTCGCGCGCCGACGGCAACCTCGAGATCCTGCACGACGCGCTGACCCGCTACGCCCGCCTGTCCAACAACCCGGATCTGGTGGTGCCGCTGCTGCGCGAGGCGGTCAACGTCGCCGAGGCGATGGCCAACCCGACCCTCGCGCTCGCCGATCTGCGCGCCCTGATCGACGTCGACCAGAACGACGGGGCCGCGTGGGAGGGCCTTCTCAAGCTGCTGCAAGGCACCGGTGACCTCGAGGGCCTGTCCGCGGCGCTCGAGCAGCGCATCAGCATCACCACCGACAGCGACGAGCAGCGGATCTTGCGTCACCGCCTGGCCAACTTGATGGTCCATCTCGGCGGTCTCGACGAGGCCATCACGGTCTACAACGACATGCTCGAGGCCCGCCCGGACGACCTCCAGGCGATCCAGGAGCTCGAGGCCCTTCACCGGCGCCTGAAGAACTGGAAGGAGGTCCGCGACGTGCTCGAGCGCAAGCTCGACCACCTGAGCGGACCGCAGCGCGCACCGGTGCTCGAGGAGATGGCCCACCTCGCCGAGGAGCAGCTCAGCGACCTCGACGACGCCGCCGCGCTGCACCGGCGCCTGCTCACCGAGGCGCCGACGCACACCCCGAGCCTGGTCGCCCTGTGGCGCCTGCTCGACGCGGCCGAGAAGTGGAACGAGCTCGCCGAGCTGCTCGAGCAGTTCATGGCCGTGCTCCGCGATCTCGGCGGCACCGACCAGATCCGCGAGGTCGGCCTCCGCCTCGCCGAGCTGTACGGCGAGCGCCTCGCGGACCCGGAGAAGGCGCGCCAGATCCTCGTCGAGCTGCTCGAGGGCGACGCGGACTTCGTCCCCGCGATCCTCGCCCTCAGCACCATCGAGGAGCAGCAGGGCAACGACGAGGCGATGCGCGCGCTGCTGCTGCGGGCCCAGGCCCTCCAGCCCCAGGGCGTGATCGGGGCCAGCTTGCAGCTGCGTCTCTCGGTCTTCGCCGACAGCCCGGAGAAGCGGCGCGAGCACCTGGAGACGGCGCTGCACCTGAACCCGGCCAACGTCGACGCTGCTCGCCAGCTGCTCGAGCTGAGCCGCAAGGAGGGCTACTGGGAGCAGGTCGCGTACCTGCAGGCGCTGCTGGCCCAGTACGTCGAGGACGACGGCGAGCGCAAGAAGCTGATCCTCGAGCGCGTCGACATCCTGATGACCAAGGTCGGCGACCCCGAGGAGGCCCTGCGCGCCCTGGCCCCGGTCTATGAGGCCGTGCAGGACGACGTCGAGGTCAACCGCCGCATCGCCGACGCGCTGTTCGTCAGCGAGCGCTTCGACGAGGCCGGGGGCATGTACGGCTGGCTCATCGAGGTCGCCTCGGCGGCCCCGAAGAAGACCAAGATGCTGTCGCACTATCTCACCCGCATGGCTCGCATCCAGCTCAACGCCGGTGATGTCGACACGGCCCTCGACCGCCTCAAGGAGGCCTACCGCATCGACACCACCAACCCGGAGACGCTGGTGCTGCTCACCGACGTCTACGCCCACAAGAACATGTGGGAGGAGTCGCTGAAGACCGCCCGGGCGATGCTGCTGCAGAACGTCGACCAGTCGGGCCTGGTCCGCCGCGGCGACATCTACATGCGCCTGGCCGCCGCCCACGTCGGCTTGAAGGAGCAGCAGAAGGCGCTGTCGATGCTCAAGCGCGGCCTCGAAGAGGATCCGCAGCACCCGGAGATCCCGGCCCGCATCACTGCGCTGCAGACCGGCGCCTGAACGCGAGCGCCACCCCTCGCGCGAGCCTCAGCCTCGCGCGAGCCTCAGCCTCGCGCGAGCCTCAGCCGCGCGAGCCTCACACCCCCGCGCGAGCCTCAGCCTCGCGCGAGCCTCACACCCCGCGTGAGACGCTCATGTTCGTCGTCGACCACGACAAAGCCCGACCTTCGCTACGAGGGTCGGGCCTGCTGTTGTCACCCGCCCGAAGCGGGAGGCCGGTGCGGGGAGGGCAGGGGATCAGGGCTTCTTGAGCTTGGCGGCCTCTTCGGCGGTGAGGCAGCGGTCGTCGACGGCGTTGTTGCAGTCGTCGTCCTTCTGGTTGCAGATCTCCTGCGAGGGCTGGATGTTCTGCGCGCACTGGAGCTGGCCGCCGAGGCACTTCATCAGGCCCTCCGCGCACACGCCGGTCTTGCCGGTCGAGCAGCTGCCGCCGGTGCCGGGCACTTCCTCGTCGATCTGGCCGTCGCAGTCGTTGTCGATGCCGTCGCACTTCTCCGGCTGGGTCGCCGGCAGCGGGGCGTCGCAGGTGGTGCCCGAGCCGTCCGGCTTGCAGCGCCAGGTGCCCGAGCTCTTGCACTGACCGGTGCCGATCGAGCAGCTCGCACCGTCGCGCTCGAAGTTGTTGTCGACGATGCCGTCGCAGTCGTCGTCGGTCTTGTTGCAGGTCTCCTTGCGCGGCTGGACCTCGCCGCCGCAGGCGCCCCACACCGCGTCGTTGCCACAAGTTCGATTGCCGCCCTTGCAGATGCCGCGTCCCGAGGTCCCGGGCGCGCCGTTGTAGCAGGCCTCGACGATGCCGGGCCGGCACTGCGCCGGCTTGTTGGTGCCGGCCGCGTTCACCTCATCGAGGAGCCGCTGGCGTTCGACGTTCTGATCGGTGCCCGCGCAGGCCCCAATCACGAGGCCGCCGAACAGCCCCACGGAGCACATACGACGCAGCAGAGCGCCAGGAGAGAGAACTTCGCTGCTGGGATTTCCCATGGCCGGAGCATACACGGCTTTGATATAACTCCGCGAACTTCGTGTCTGCGCTGGGCAAAGTCTATCTGCTCGTCAGCCTTGGCCTCGTCGTCCTCGGGCTGCTGTGGGCCGTGATGACCTTGCGGGACAACAATGCCTGGGTGCCGATCACCCTGTGGATCCCCGTCTGGACCGAGACTGGCCTGTGGCAATCCCGCCACTACGAGGTCAGCGCCTCGGCGCTCCTCGCCGGCTGGCTGACCACGCTCGGCCTCATGGCGATCTACGCGATCCGCGCGCCGTTCAGGATCCGGGCCGCGGCCGTCGCGCAGAGGCGCCTCCGCGGCCTCGAGCGTGAGGTCCTCGAGCTGCGCACCTTGCCCCTGCGCCAGGCCGAGGAGGACGACATGCTCGCGGCCGAGGCTCGCCTCGATGTCGGCCAGCAGCGGGTGATGCAGGAGCACTACGCGGTCGCCGTGCCGGTGATGGCCGCGGCCGCGGCAGGTGCGGGTACGGGTACGGGTGCGGCGCCGGGCGCCGTCGCGGGACGAGGCGCCGCGTGAGCGCGCTCTGGATCGTGCTCCTGGCCGTGGGCAGCCTGGCTCTCGGGGCAGCTGCGGCGTACTGGCGGACGGCCGCACGCCAGCCAGCCGCGGCCGCGGTGGCGCGTCGCAGCCACGTGCTCTACGCGCTGGCCGAGGGCGACATCGAGAACGTGGCCCACGAGCTCGAGCAGATCGCCGAGGCCGAGCCCGGTGACGCCACGGTGTTCCTCGCGCTCGCGGCCCTCGATCGCCGTCGCGGCCGGGTCGAGCGCGCCAAGGCGATCCACCGCACCGTGCTCGCCGGCGCCGACCTGGCCGCCGAGCTGCGCGTCGCCGCCTTCGTCGGCCTCGGTCGCGACTTGCTCGCCCAGGGCCACCAGGAGGCCGCCGTCGGCGCCCTCTCGCGGGCCATCAGCCTCGCCCCGCAGTCGCTCGCCACCCTCGAGACCCTCGCCCGCGCGCTCGAACAGGCCGGCGCGTGGGATCGGGCCGCGGCCGCGTGGGAGCGCCACGAGAAGCTGGTCCCGGCCCGGCGCCGCCGCGACAGTCGCATCGGCCGCGGCCACGCCCTCGCCGGTCAGGCCCTCGCCGCCCTCGACGAGGGCGACGCTCGCAAGGCCGAGCGGCTCATCGTTCGCGCCCTCGAGCTCGCCCCCGACAGCGGCCACGTGTGGACCGCCCGCGCCCGCGTGGCCAGCAACCTCGGCGACGCGGCGGGTTCGTGTCTGGCCTGGCAGCGCGCGTGGGAGCTGACCCCCGCGGCGGCGACGCCTCTGGTCGGCGAGGCGCTCGAGGCCGCGGCCGAGATCGGCGGCCTCCCGGACCTGCACGAGCGCATGCTCGCCAGCCTCCGCAGCGGCGAAGACGCTGCCCTGGTCGTCGCGCTGGCGCAGCGCCTCGGCGCCAGTCACCCCGAGGCCGCGATCGCGGCGCTGCAGCGCGTGCGCAGCCGCTCCCCCGCGGCGGCCCTGAGCCTGGTACGCTTGCGCCTCGCTCAGGGCCAGCGCGACCAGGCCCTCGACGCCGCGATGATGGAACTCCCCCCACCGATCGTGGTCTGCCGGGCGTGCGCCCGGGAGATGCCACGATTCCGCTTCCGCTGCGACGAGTGCGGCGCGTGGGATAGCGCCATCAACCTCGACGCCCACCGGAGGGCCGAGGCGTGAGCCGCGAGCAGTCCGGCGTCTATCCGCGGCGTCGCAGCGAGCTGCTCAGCACCACCAGCAGGTTCCTCCGCCAGTGGGGCTTCGCCCTGTTCATCGTCGCGATGATCCTCGCCTTCCGCGAGGTGCTGATCCCCTTCGTCTTCGCCTTCGCGCTGGCGTACCTGATGGCGCCGGTGATCCACCGCCTGCAGCCCCGGCTCGGGCGCGCGCTGTCGGTGATCCTCGTCTACCTCAGCCTGTTTGGCATCGTCACCGCCTTCGTCATCGTGTTCTTGCCGGCGCTCGTGCAGGACTTCTCGCGCCTGCGGGACACCGCGCCGGCGGCGATCGAGTACGTCGACAAGACCTACCTGCCGCAGGCGACCCAATGGTTCGAGGAGAACTTCGGCACGCTCAACCAGGGCGCGCCGCCGCCTGAGACGCCGCCGCCCTCGGAGCTGATCGCCCGGCCTGGACCCGACGGCAGCTGGTCGATCAGCCTCGAGCACCTCAAGCTCTCGCTCGAGGACGGCGGCAACGGACGCTGGAAGGTCCACCCGCCGTCGCAGCACGTCGAGGCTGGCCTCACCGACACCCTGCGCAAGCTGGTGATGACCAAGGGCAGCGAGTACACCGGCCAGATCGCCGGCTTCCTGCGCGCCCTGATCAGCGGCGTCACGGCCTTCCTGACCAACTTCGTCATCACCCTCATGCTCGCGGCCTTCATCCTCATCAACCCCGCGCGGGTGATGAACTTCGCCCGCGGGCTGGTCCCGCTGCACTACCGGGCCACCTACGAGGAGCTGGTGCTGCTGCTCGACGTCGGCCTCGCCGGGGTCATCCGCGGGCAGCTGCTCATCTGCCTCGTCAACGGCGTGCTCACCTACATCGGCCTGGTCGTCTTCGGCATCAAGTACAGCTTCCTGCTCGCGGTGGTCGCCGCGGCCTTCAGCCTGGTGCCGATCTTCGGCACGATCATCTCCTCGATCCCGATCATCGTCGTCGCCCTGGTCTCGAACGAGGAGGGCCTCGCCTTCGGCCCGCCGCTGCTGATGCTCGCCTGGATCGCCGGCATCCACCTGCTCGAGGCCAACATCTTCAACCCCAAGATCATCGGCGACGCCGCGCACATGCACCCGGTCGTCGTGATCTTCGCGCTGCTGGCCGGCGAGCACGTCTACGGCCTGACCGGCGCGCTGCTGGCCGCGCCGGTCGCGAGCATGGCGCAGACCGTGTTCCTGTTCGCGTACCGCCGCTCGCGCTGGCACGCGCCCGGCAACCTGCGCGTCGAGGACCTGCCCGAGCCGCCGCCGGACCAGAGCTCGGCCACGATGACCACCGCCAACGTGCGCTGACCGTCGGACTCAGGGCCGCGGCAACAGCAGGCGCGGCAGCCTGGCGTCGCGGTGGTCGGTGAGGACCCCGCGGCGTTCAGGCGCGCAGGCCGTGGGCGCTGCGATAGCGGCGGCACAGCGCGCTCCCGGCCTCGACCTTGCGGCAGGCCTGCGGGCGGTCGCTGTAGATCGTGCAGCGCACGCGCTGACCGACCCGCCCGCGCAGCGCGAGGCAGCGACCGTCCGGGTGCAGGCGCAGGTGGGCCGCGCCGTCCTCGTTGTAGACGACCAGCCGGCGCACCAGCTCCGGTCGGCGCAGCAGGGGCGCACGCGCGTCGACCTCGATGTAGTCGGTGAATCCCTCGGCCCGGTTCGCCGGCAGGTTGCAACAGCACGCGCCGCACTGGACGCAGTCGTAGCGGGACACGAGCGCCACGATAGCAGGCGCTTGACCGCCTCGCGGCCGCGGACGATGCTGCCCGCATGCTTCGCGCCTCCCCTTGGTTGTCCCTCGCCGCGCTGCTGGTGGCCTGCAACGGCGGCATCGGCGTCACCGACGCGAGCAGCTACGGCAGCACCACGAGCCACCCCTCGACCACCAGCCCCAGCGGGTCCCCGACCACCGGCGATGAAAGCGGTGGCAGCGGCAGCGCCACGAGCACGAGCACGAGCACCGGGGGCGCCGACGGCAGCGGCAGCAGCGGCACGCCGGTGACCACCGCGCCGACCTCGGGCCCCGCGACGGGTGACACCGGCAGCAGCAGCGTCGGCGACCCCAGCACCGGCGATCCCGTCGGCTGCGTCGACGTCAGCGGTGACTACGGCGCCTGCGATCTGTTCCTCGGCTACGGCTTCGATGGCACCAGCTGCCGCGGCTTCAGCGGCTGCGACTGCGCGCCCAACTGCGAGCACTTCGCGGCCAGCCCGGTCGCCTGCGCCAGCAGCTGCGCCGCGGCGGGCGAGTGCAACGACGCGGCGATCCACGCGGCCGCGCTGGCGATGGACCCGGTGCAGGTCGGCAGCTTCTGCGACGAGGTCGACGCCTGCGCGGTCAAGGACAGCGAGGCCAACGCCTGGCTCGCCGAGCTGTACCCGGGCCTCCAGTGCGAGGGCGGTAACTTCTGCAAGATGGGCCAGCCCTGCGTCCTCCAGTTCGCGGGCATGATCGACGCCGGCCAGTGGCAGCAGCTGTGCGCCGCCAGCCTGCTGCCCGGGGCCGAGCTCTACTGCGTCGTGTTAAGGGGGTCCAGCGTCGTGTTCGGGCCGTGACCGCGCCCGCAGGGCCGTCGGCGCGCGCGGCGAAGGGGTGCGCCGCGGCGCGGAGTTTGGCATGCTGGCCGCCATGTCCGGCTTCGTCGACCATTACGCGGTGCTCGGAGTCCCGTCCTCCGCCACGACCCCGGAGATCCGCCGGGCGTACCGCCGCCTCGTCGCCGAGGACCACGCGGACCGCCACGGCGGCGACCTCCGGGCTGTCGAGCGCACGCGCAACCTGAACCTCGCCCGCGACGTGCTCGTCGACCCGCTGCGGCGCGCCCGCTTCGAGCGCGAGCGTCGGGCCCAGCTGCCACGCGCCGCCGCCAGCGACCCGCTGTTCGACACCCTGGCCCGCACTTTCGGCGTGGCCCCCGGCGGGGGCCCGGCTCCCGCGGGTCCTGACGATGCGCCGCGGTGGCTCACGGGCGTCGCCGTCGGCCTGTTCGCCGCCGCGACCGCCTTCAGCGTCGGTCTCAGCATCGCGGCCGCGATCAAGAACGCGGCCCGCGACCTCCGCCGCGACGACGCCTGACGCCGGATCGCGTCACGGCCTGGCCAGCAGGACAGGTTGTAAGCGACATGTCCGCAAGGACATGTCTCAACGGCCCGGCGGGCTCGAGCTCGGCGGCGTGGCGGACGGAGTGGCCGGCGGTGATGATGCCGGCGGTGACGATGCCGGCGACGAGGCCGGCGAGGCCGTGCTGACGCCGGGCCGTCCGAGCGGCGAGGCACCGGACCACGGCGTCGCGGGCGTCGCGGGTGTGCTCGCGGGCGTCGCGACCGGCGCCGTCTCGGCGGGCACGGGGGCAGCCGTCGATGCGCCGGCGGGCGGCGTGGCAGGCGGCGTGGCAGGCCCCGTCGCCGGCCCGTTCCCCGGCTTCGCCGGCGCTGGCTTGGTCTCGACCGGCACGAGCGAGCGGCCCGGGGCCGCCGGCCGCGTCGGCGCGGTCTCCTGCTTGGCCGCCGCCGCCTCGGCCGCGCGTCGCTGCTTCTCGGCCCGCAGCTTGCCTCGCCGCGACTCCCACACCGGCCTGGGCTTGAGCGCGATGCGCCCGCCGAACAGCGAGAAGTAGCGCTTTCCGGCCTCGTTGCCGCCGCCGATCAGGCCGAACAGCGCGCGCCAGTGCAGCCCCTCGGCCTTGCCGTGCTTGCGCGTCCACCAGCCGAGCCCAGGCCCGACCACGTTGAGGGCGTCGCCCGCCTTGTTGACGTGCCGGACCATCAGCGCCGGGATGACCTGCGTGATCGTCTTCTTGCGGCGGACGTCCCACCACAGCGCCGCGCCCACGGTGCCCGAGTTCTCGCCGCGTTCGATGTGCCACAGCAGCGGGAACTGCACCCAACTCTGATCCTCGCCGTTGCGCCGCTGCACGACCAGGCCCGGCGGGACGATGGTGAGGCTGCGGTCCTTCGCCCAGTTGTTGCTGCGCAGGAACAGCGGGATCGTCCACGTCATCCGCTTCTCCGCGTAGGCGTGGCTGGTGAAGAAGATCGGCGGCGCGACGGCCGTGGTGACCTTGTGCGGCCGGCGGAAGTTCCAGAACAGCAGGCCCGCCTCGAACCAGCGGTACTCCTCCTTGCGCCGGCCGACGTAGAGCGGCGGCAGCACGACCGTGGTGCTGCGGTCCTCGCTGCGGTGCGCCTTGCGGAAGAACAGCGGGAACACCACCGTCGTCGCGTGCGTGCGCGTGACCGTGCGGCCGACGTTGAGCGCGTACCAGGTCAGGCGCTCCTTCGGCCGCACGTTCGCGCCGCCGAGCAGGGTGTAGAAGCGGGTCCCGCCCTTGTCCTTGTCGAAGTAGTAGAGGCCCAGCGCGCCGTGAGTACGCCGGCCGAGGCCGTCACGACCGGCGAGGAACAGCGGGAAGCTGCCCCACAGCGTGTAACGGCAGCGATCGTCGTCCTCCTCGCGGAAGCCGCACTTCTGGTGGCGGAACAGCAGCGGCGCGAAGCCGGTGAAGCGGAAGTTCTTGCCCAGCCGGTGCGCGTCGACGAAGCCCGGGGGGAGCAGGCTAAAGCGCGTGAAGTTGTGCTGACCCTTGGTGCCGATCACGAAGGGCAGGGCGACCCAGGTGCGGCGCCCGTTGGCGCGGCGACGGTCGAACCAGAATGGCACGGCGATGGTCGTGTGCTCGAGCGTCTGCTTGTTCTTGAAGTGGACGACGATCGGCAGCGAGACCAGGCGCCGCTGCGTGCTCGAGTCCATCCACCAGGCCAGCGGCACGATCCCGGTGTGCAGCGACTTGCGGCTCAGGCGGTGGAAGAAGGGCCCGGCGATCAGCGTGTGCGTGTGCCGGTCGCGGTCGCGGCTGTAGAAGAAGGGCAGCGCGAGCCCGGCGTCGAGGTCGATCCCGCCGGGCTGGCGCTGGCGGAAGTACAGCGGCACGACCGCGAGGTTCTTGCGCGGCTTCTCGCCGCGCGTCGCCGTGCGCCACACCAGCGGTGACCACATGTCGAGGTCCTCGGCCGGGGCGCGGTGGAAGGCGAACAGCGGCGCTGCGACCAGGTTGCGCGCGACCCCGCCGTCCTGCGGCCGGCGATCGTAGAACACCAGCGGGACCAGGCCGAAGCTGCGACGTCGCTGCGCGGCCGGGCCCGAGCGGTCGCTCGCGCCGTACAGCAGCGGCGTCGCCATCCACGTGCTGCGATCCTTGGTCCGCAGGCCGCCGCCGAGCGGCGTGATCGTCAGCACGCGGTCCGCGTGCTGGCGCCGGTAGAACAGCGGGAACAGCACGCTGTGGCGCTCGTCGCCCTTGCGCTTCACGTCCCAGAACAGGTTCAGCACGCCGATCGTCCGCTGGTCCGGTGACTTGGAGCGGGCGAACAGCGGCGAGATCGTGAGCCGGCGCTGCTCCTTCACGTAGGTGACGTCGCCGAACAGCAGCGGCGGCAGCACCGTGTAGCGCAGCACGTCGTCGCGGCCAAACGCAGCCACCGGCATCAGGCCGGCGTGCCAGCCGGGGATCGTTCGCTTGACATACACCGGGCCGGCGACCCAGGTGTCGTGCCAGCGCGCGCGGTCGGTCTCCAGCACGTGCCCGAACAGCAGCGGCGCGAGCACCTGGTAGCGTCGCGTCGCGTCGCGCCCGAAGAACGACAGCAGCGGCAACGCGGCGACGTCGCGGCGCGGGCCCTGCTGGTTGTAGACGAACAGCGGCGGCAGCACGACCTGCTGCGAGCCCTGGCCGGCGTAGGCCGTGCGGTCGCGGAAGCGCCAGAACAGCGGCGTGACCACCTGAAAGCTGCGCCCCTTCGGGTCGTGCCGCGCCACCGTGAGCAGCGGCGGCAGCACCATGCCCCACGCGCCGCCAGGCCGCCGCGTGCCGCCCCCCAGGGGGAACACGAAGGCCGTGCGCGCGCCGGTCCGGAGGTCATCGAACTGCCAGTACAGCGGGAACAGCACCCGATTGCGCTGGTCCGGGTCGCGGTACGAGACCCACGGGAACGCGGCCCACGCGGTGCTGCCCTTGATCTTGTCGACGCTGCGCCACACCAGCGGCGTGACCGACAGCAGCGCCCGCTCCGGCGTGTCCTGCTGGAAGCTGAGCAGCGGCGGCACGGCCCAGGTGTGACGCTTGCGGGCGAGGTCGCTGCGCTGCAGGTAGAGCAGCGTCCACAGCTCCTTGCGGTTGCCGAACTCGCGCGACTGCCAGTGCACGAACGGAAACACCGAGCGGTGCACCAGGCCCTTGGCCTTGTCCGCGCCGCCGACATAGAAGGGCAGGCCCACGGTCGTGCGCGTGACCCCCTGCGTCAGCTGAAGAAACAGCGGCGCGCCGACGAAGTAGCGCAGGTCGTTGAGCGGGTCGGCGTCGGTGGTGTTCTTGTGCCCGTACCAGAACAGGATCGCGTCGAAGCCCCGCAGGCTGTCGGGCGTCTTCTGGTGGTAGTGGAAGGGGACGACGACGAGGTTCTTGACCTGCTTGTTGCCCCACCGCCACACGAAGGGGAACTGGCCGAAGTTGTACTGCTCGCCGGTCCGCTTGTAGCCCATGAGCAGCGCGGCGGCGGCCCACGCCGAGGTGCGCTCAGAGAAGGAGCCGAAGAACAGCGCCGCCGGTGCGAGGTAGCGCCGCTTCTGCGCCCGCTTGCTGTACCAGCCGATCGTCAGCGACAGATCGAAGTGGGCCAGCTTCTCCGGGTTGTTGGCCCCGCCGCTGCGGTGAAAGCCGAACGGCGGCAGGGTCAACGCGCGCGTGCGGTGGGTCGTCCAGGTGCGGTCGATCCAGAACGGCGGCACGCTCTTGCCGCGGACGAAGCGCGAGGGTCCGGTCTCCACCGGCGCGAGCGGCTGGGTCGACGGCGGCGGCCCCGACTCGCTCGGCAAGGCCCGCTCCATCTCGGCGGCCGAGGGCCCACTCGCGGGCTCGTCCTCCGCGGGCGCCGCCTCGAGCGCCGCCGCGGCCTGGTCCGGCACGGGCGCCGCGTTCGGCCGCGGGATCACGCGCGGTCCGCCCGGCGTCGCCGCGCTCGCGTCAGCATCCGCGTCGGGCTCCGCGGTTGTCGGCGTCGCCACGCTGCTGTCTGAAGGGACAGGTGAGCTGGCCTTTGGGTCAGCCTCGCCGCCTTGCAGTTGTGCACCGGCGACAGGCTCGCTGCTCGGGGCGCGCCGCGGCGTGCGGGTCGGCGGTCCGATCAGCGGAGCGACCCCGCCGCCGCGGAAGAAGGCCCGGAAGGTCGCGTCGAAGCCGAGGCCGCCGTCGGCCGCGCGTGCGAGCGTCGGCGTGCACACGAGCCCCAGCACCGCGAGCCCCCACAGCGCCGTGCAACGGAGCTCAGGCGTGGCGACGCGGCCCCCGATTCGTGGAGCTCCGCACGCGATGGGCTCAGAGGCATCCACGGGCCGGGAGGGGATAGCGAATCCTCGTTTGCCGTGTCAACCCTGGCCAGTCGGCCACGACCTCACGCGGCGACGCGACCAGCGGCCGGTTTGACTTCGCCGGGCCACGGCGCTATGGCAGCATCCCCTTGGCCCTGGTGGCCTGCTATGGCACGCGACGCGACAGACCGAGAATTGGACCGAGAGCTGGCCGCCGACCTCAACCTCGATCTCGTCGCCCTCGCACGCGGCGGGCCCGGGCCCTACCGCGTCCAGGCGCAGCTCCCGGTCGCCTGGATCGCCGCCCGCCTCGCCCACACCGACGCAGAGATCCAGCGTCCGGCGCGGGTCGACCTCGAGGTCACCGTGATCGGCGAGGGGGCCAGCGTCCTGGTCCGCGGCGCCCTGCACCTCGAATTCACGGTCCCGTGCGCTCGCTGCCTCGAGCCTGCCCTGGTGCCCGCCGGCAGCGATCTGTGCGTGCACTACGTCCGTGGTGCCGCCCACAGCGCCCGCGGTGACGGCGACGAGGACGGCGACGAGGTCGACGCCACGGCGCCCGACGAGCGCAGCTTCGCCGGCAACCACGTCGACCTGCGGCCGATGCTCGAGGAGCAGATCCTGGTCGCCTACCCGATCCGTGCCCTGTGCGGCCGCGGCGAGGACTGTCTGGGTCTGTGCATGCACTGCGGCGCCAACCTCAACGAGCAGGCGCCCGGCGAACGCTGCGCAGCGTGCGGTCAGCCCGGAGCCCGCGTCCCCGTCGTCAACGCGCCGGGTCACGCCGAGGGGGACGACGACGAGGATGCGGAGCAGCACGCCGGCTCCGGGAATGTCAGCGCCGCAGCTCCAGTAGTAGAAGGTTTCGCCGCCGAGGACTCCCCGTGGAAGCAGGCGCTCCGCGGCCTCAAGGGCCTCGGCCTCGACGCGGCGAGCGGCTCGCCCCAGTCGCCGAACGGCAAGCCGCGCAAGAAACCACCCAACTGATCACGATCTCGTCAGCCAATCTGCGGGCGATCGGCCAGCCGCGATCTGGACCTTGAGAATCCGCATTCACAGCGCCCAGGCCCTCCACTCCCGCAATTCGCCGCCCCACGCGCCATCTGGCCCATCTGGCCCATGTCTGGCCCATGTCTGGCCCGGCAAGAAAACCCTGCCTGGCGAAAAAAAAAACTACCCGTTCGGCAAAAGTCGCTATCCTCCCGCCCCTCCGCTAACCCGGTTACCTCGCCATGGCCGTCCCGAAGAAGAAGCAATCCCAATCCCGCCGCGACATGCGTCGCGCCAACCACGACAAGCGCGATCCGCCGACGCTCGTCACCTGCTCGAACTGCGAGGAGAAGGCCCTCAGCCACCGCGTGTGCCCCGCCTGCGGGTTCTACAAGGGGCGCCAGCTGATCGCGGTGGCTCAGGAGTAGTTCGCCGAGCCCCTCGGAGGATCCGGGCCGCGTGCCGACGACCATCGCACTGGACGCCTTCGGCGGCGACGATTGCCCCAACCCCGAGGTCGACGCCGCGCTCCTGGCCGCGCGCGACGGCATGCCGGTCATCCTCGTGGGTGACCGCGACAAGCTAGCCGCCGCGCTGGCCCGGCGTGGGCTGCATCTGAGCGACAATCGTGCGCCCGACATTCCGCTGCGGGTGCACCACGCGTCGGAGCTCATCACCATGGACGACGCACCGTCCAAGGTGGTGCGCAACAAGACCGACGCGTCGATGCTCATCTGCTTCGATCTGGTCAAGCAAGGCCAGGCCCAGGCCGTCGTCTCGGCTGGCAACTCGGGCGCCATGCTGGCCTGCGGCCTGCTGAAGTACGGCCGTATCAAGGGCATCGATCGGCCGGCGATCAGCGCCACGATCCCGCGGATGCGCGGCCAGTGCCTGCTCCTCGACGTCGGCGCCAACGTCGAGTGCAAGACCATCAACCTGGTCCAGTTCGCCGTGCTCGGGGCGATCTTCGCCCGCGTCGCCCACGACGTGGCTCGCCCCCGCGTCGGCCTCCTGGCCAACGGCACGGAGGAGGGCAAGGGCACCGAGCTGACCCGCGCGGCCCACCGCGCCCTCGCGGCCCACCCCAGCGCCGACTTCGCCTACGTCGGCTATGTCGAGGGCAAGGACATCTTCCGCGACGATCGCTGCGATGTCGTCGTGACCGACGGCTTCACCGGCAACGTCGCGCTCAAGGTGATCGAGGCCACCGCGGTGTCCTTCGCCGGGCAGCTGCGCGCCGCGATCGGTGAGCGTACCCTCAGCAAGGTCGGCGCCCTGTTCATGCGCCCCGCGCTCGCCTTGTTCAAGCAGCGCCTGAACCCCGACAGCCACGGCGGCGCCCCGTTGCTCGGCGTCGACGGGGTCGCGATCATCAGTCACGGCGGCGCCAGCCCGACGGCGCTCTACAACGCCATCCGCCTGGCCACCCATCACGCCGCCCGCGATCTGACGCCAGCCCTGCGCGCCGGCGTCGCGGCCCACAAGGACCTCTTCGCGGCGAGCAAGCGCGAGGCGGGCGGGGCCTAGTGTCCGATCGAACATGTCCGCGGGGACAGCCCGCGAGCTCCGGCGGCTATCGCCGACGTCCCCTATCGAGGTGAGCGATGAGCGATCTGTTGGCCTTCGTGTTCCCGGGTCAGGGCAGCCAGAAGGCGGGCATGGGCGCCGCCCTGGCCGCCGAGTTCCCCGCCGCGCGGCGGATCTTCGCGGCCGCCGACGAGGCGCTCGGCGAGCCGCTCTCGGCGCTGTGCTTCGACGGCCCGGACGAGCAGCTCGCCCTCACCGCCAACACCCAGCCCGCGATCCTCACCTGTTCGGTGGCGGCGTGGACCGTCGTGCGCGAGGAGCTCGGCCTCGTGCCAGGCGTGTGCCTCGGCCACAGCCTCGGTGAATTCTCGGCGCTGGTCGCCGCCGGTGCCCTCGACTTCGCCGACGCCGTGCGCCTGGTCCGCCTCCGCGGTCAGGCGATGCAGGAGGCGGTGCCCGCCGGCCTCGGCGCGATGGCGGCGGTCGTCGGCCTCGAGGCCGGGCCGCTGGCGACGTTGTGCGCCGAGGCCAGCGACGCCGGCGGCCAGGTCGACATCGCCAACGAGAACGGCGGCGGACAGATCGTCGTCGCCGGCCACGCGGAGGCCGTCACGCGCCTGATCGCGGCGGTCAAGGCCCAGCGCGCCCGGGCGATCCTCCTCAATGTCTCGGCACCCTTCCACTGCTCGTTGATGCGGCCAGCCGCCGAGCGCGTCGCCGCGGCGCTCGAGCAGATCACGATTCACCCTCTGCGCGTGCCGGTGATCGCCAACGTCGACGCCGAGCCCAACCTCGAGCCCACACGCGTGAAAGACCTGCTCATCCGACAGATCACCGGTCGCGTACGCTGGGAGGCGTCCGTGCGCAAGGCCGTGCACATGGGCGCCACGCGGTGTCTCGAGCTCGGCCACGGCAGAGTGCTCGCGGGCTTGATTAAACGCATAGCGCCTGAGCTGCCGACCCTGGCCGTCGGTTCTCCGGACGATATTCATGTGCTAAAGGTCGACGCCTCTTGACCGAGCAAACCCATGCGAGCGCCGCAACTGCCAGCGACTCTTCGCTGGCCAGCCTGCTGCTCACCGGGCGCGTCGCCCTGGTCACTGGCGCCTCGCGGGGCATCGGCCGCGCCATCGCACGCACGCTCGCCGCCCGCGGCGCCGCGGTGGCCGTCAACTACAGCCAGCGCGAGGACGCGGCCCGTGAGCTCTGCGAGCAGATCGTCGCCGACGGCGGCAAAGCGATCGCCGTCGGCTTCGACGTAGCGAGCCCTGCTGCGGTCGACGCGGGCATCCAGCAGGTCATCGCCGCGCTCGGCGGTCTGCACATCCTCGTCAACAACGCCGGCGTCTCGATCGACGCGCTGCTCATGCGCGCCAACCCGGACGACTTCTCCCGCCTCCTCGACATCAACCTCAAGGGCGCCTTCCTCTGCTCCAAGGCCGCCGCGCGCCATCTGCTGCGCGCCCGCGCGGACGGTCGCATCATCAACATCAGCAGCGTCGTCGGCGAGCAGGGCAACGCCGGCCAGGCGATGTACGCCGCCGCCAAGGCCGGCGTCCTCGGCCTTACCAAGTCGCTCGCGCGTGAGCTGGCCAGCCGCGGCGTCACCGTCAACGCCGTCACGCCTGGCTTCATCGACACCGACATGACCGCGGCGGCGCTCAAGGGCGACGCCCGCGAGGCGCTCCTCAAGCAGATTCCGCTGGCCCGCATCGGTCGCCCCGAGGAGGTCGCCGAGGCGGTCGCCTTCCTCGCTGCTCCCGCGGCCAGCTACATCACCGGCCACGTCTTGCGGGTCAACGGCGGCCTGCACATCTAAACACTCCCGCACCGGAACACGCTCCCGCCTGGGGCTCCAAGAGGAAATCAAGCCATGAACGCCAAGGACATTCATCAACAGGTCAGCGAGATCATCGCCGACCAGCTCGACGTACAGTGCGAGGACGTCACTCCCGACAAGAGCTTCACCGAGGACCTCGGCGCCGACTCGCTGGCCATCGTCGAGCTGGTGCTGGCCCTCGAGGAGAAGTTCGACGTCAAGATCCCGGACGACGAGGTCGACAGGATCAAGACCGTCGGGGACGCCGTCAAGTTCATCGTCGACCACACCAAGGCGTGAGCCTGGTCGGGCGAGAGGTCGCCGTGGTCACACGCAGGGTCGTTGTCACAGGCATGGGGGCGCTTAGCCCCCTCGGTATCGGGATCGCCGAGAACTGGCGTCGCCTTTGCGCAGGTGAGTCGGGGATCGGTCCGATCACTCGCTTCGACACCAGCGAGTATCCGACCACGATCGCCGGGGAGGTCCGAGGCTTCGATCCCACGCGGTGGATCGCCAAGAAGGAGGTCCGTCAGATGGACCTCTTCATTCAGTACGCGATCGCCGGCGCCGCGATGGCCGTCGCGGACGCGGGCCTCGAGCAGAGCCCGCCCGCCGACCTCGAGCGCTACGGCGTGTTCGTCGGCGCCGGGCTCGGCGGCATCAGCACGCTGGAGACCACAATCGCGGCGCTGCGCGAGAAGGGCCCGCGCCACGGGATCAGCCCCTACTTCGTGCCAGCGATCATCGTCAACCTCGCCGCCGGGCAGATCTCGATCCGCCACGGCTGCAAGGGCCCGAACCTCAGCCACGTCTCGGCGTGCTCGACCGGCGCCCACTCGATCGGCGAGGCCTTCCGAACCATCGTCCATGGCACCGCCGACGTGATGATCGCCGGCGGCACCGAGTCCACCGTGTCGCCGCTCGGCGTCGGTGGCTTCTGCTCGTCACGCGCCCTGAGCACCCGCAACGATCAGCCCACCCGGGCCTCGCGACCCTTCAGCGCCTCGCGCGACGGCTTCGTGCTCAGCGAGGGCTGCGGCATCCTCGTGCTCGAGGAGCTCGGCCACGCCCGGGCCCGCGGCGCCCGGCCACTCGCCGAGATCGTCGGCTACGGCCTCACCGGCGACGCGCATCACATCACCATGCCGCCGCCGGGCGGCGAGGGGGCCCAGCGCTGCATGAAGATGGCCCTGCGCGACGCGGGCATCGCCCCGGAGCAGCTCGGCTACATCAACGCCCACGGCACCTCGACGGCCGCCGACGCGATCGAGACCCACGCGATCCGGGCGGTCTTCGGCGCTCATGCCGACAAGCTCGCCGTGTCCTCGACGAAGTCGATGCACGGTCACCTGCTCGGCGCGGCCGGCGGGCTCGAGGCCGCCATCAGCGTGCTGGCGATCCAGCACGGCATCCTTCCGCCGACGATCAACCTCGACGACCCCGATCCTGCCTGCGACCTCGACTACATCCCCCACGTCGCGCGCGCGCACCAGGTCGAGTACGCGATGTCCAACAGCTTCGGCTTTGGCGGCACCAACGCGGCCCTGATCTTCCGCCGGCTGGAGCCCTGACCGATGGCCCGTCTCCACATCGGCAGCGACCACGCAGCGATCGAGCTCCGCCACGAGCTCGTCGCCGCGGCGCTGGCCGCCGGCCACACCGTGGTGAGCGAGCTCGGCCCGGGTGATCCCGGCGACTCGATCGACTACCCGGACATCGCCGCGCAGGTCTGCGAGCGCGTCCACAGCGACCCCGGCACCCTCGGCGTGCTCGTGTGCGGCACCGGTCAGGGCATGGCGATGGCGGCGAACAAGCACGCAGGCATCCGCGCCGCGGTCGTGCTCGACTGCTTCAGCGCCCGCATGGCCCGCGAGCACAACGACGCCAACGTCCTGTGCCTCGGCGCCCGCGTGGTCGGGCCTGGGCTCGCGCGCCTCCTCCTCCAGACCTTCCTCTCGACCCAGTTCGCGGGCGGCCGACACGCCCGCAGGGTCGCCAAGATCGACGCCTCGGGGAGCTAGCGGATGCTCTGTCCGGTCTGCCGCGGCGCGAACATCAAGGTGCTCGACTCCCGCGACAGCCGCGACGGCGTGGCGATCCGCCGCCGCCGCGCCTGCTCCGACTGCGCCCATCGCTTCACCACCTACGAGCGCATCGAGACCAGCCTGCCGGTCGTCGTCAAGCGCAACGGCGGCAAGCAGGCCTTCGACCGCAACAAGATCCTCGCCGGCCTCAAGCTCGCCTGTCGCAAGCGCCCGGTCGAGGACGAGCAGCTCGAGATGATCGTCGCCGCCGTCGAGCTGTGGGCCGCCACCCGCGGTGAGCGCGAGATCCAGGCCGAGGAGATCGGCGAGCGCATCATGCAGCACCTGCACGTGCTCGACCCCGTCGCCTACGTCCGCTTCGTCTCCGTCTACCGCAGCTTCGACTCCGTCCAGGCCTTCTCGCACCTCCTCAACGAGATGGAGAAGGCCGCCCAGGCCAACCCCGAGGGCCAGCGCACGCTGTTCGAGATCGACGCCCGCGGGCACATCCAGCTGACCCCGCGGCCCGAGGACCTCGGCGAGCCCAGCGGCGAGGTGACGCCCGAGCTGGCCGGTGAGCTGGCCGGGGAGCCCGGCGATGCCACCTGAGCTGCCGGAGCTCTCCGCTCTCCGGGCCCTGATCGCCGGCGACCCGCAGGGCCACGGAGACATGTCCTCGAGGACAGCTGTACCGGACGACGAACCGGACCTCGCGCTGATGGCCGCGGCCGTGCGCCTGGCCAGCGCCGCGACCGGCGCGACCTACCCGAACCCCTGCGTCGGCGCGCTGGTCGTGCAGGCCGGGCGCGTGGTCGGGGCGGGGCACAGCGCCGCCACCGGGGGCCCGCACGCCGAGGTGCACGCCCTCGCCGTGGCCGGTCCGGCGGCCCGCGGCGCGACCGTCTACATCACGCTCGAGCCCTGCTCGCACCACGGCCGCACACCGCCCTGCACCGACGCCCTGATCGCCGCGGGCGTCGCGGAGGTGGTCTTCGGCGTGCGCGACCCGGCCCGCCACGCGGCTGGCCGCGCCCGCGCCGTGCTCACGGCCGCCGGCATCCGCGTGCGCGAGGGCGTTGGCGAGGCCATGTGCGCCGGCCTGCACGAGCACTACCTGCACCACGAGCAGCAGCGCCGTCCCTTCGTCACGCTCAAGGCCGCGACCTCGCTCGACGGCCGCATCGCCGCCCGCGGCGGCGACAGCAAGTGGATCACGGGCGAGCCGGCGCGCCGCGTCGGTCACTGGTTGCGCGCCCGTCACCACGCGATCGCCGTCGGCGTCGACACGCTCCTGCGCGACGATCCTCGCCTCGACGTACGCCTGGTCCCGGGCGTCGACCCGTGGCCCGTGATCGTCGACAGCCAGCTGCGCAGCGCCCTCGCCGAGCCCCGCCCGCAGCGCCTGCGCGCCGGCGCGATCGTCCTCCACACCCCACATGCCCCCGAGGACAGGCGCCGCAGCCTCGGAGATGCCGGCCTGCAGCTGATCGAGGTGCCCGCCGACGAGCACGGCCGCGTCGCCATCGCGCCGGCCCTCGAGGCGCTCGGTCGCCTGGCGATCCGTTCGCTGCTCGTGGAGGGCGGCGGCCGCCTGATCGCCAGCTTCGTCGCCGCAGCCGCGTGGGACCGCTGGTACTGGTTCCAGGCCCCGTGTCTGCTCGGCGAGGGCACCCCGGTGCTCCCCGGACTGCACTGGCCGAGCGTCGCGCAGTCCCCGCGATTGCGCGTCGAACTGCGTGTCAGCGTCGGCCTCGACGATCTTCGCGTGCTGCGTCCCGCCCTGTGAGCTTGCCCCGCAGCGCCCACTCGTGCCGCCGCGCGCGGGTCTGTGCAATAACCCCCCGGCATGTTCACCGGGCTCGTGAGGTCGGTCGGCCGCGTCGAGGCCGTGCACGCCAGCGCCGAGCAGCGAACCTTCGTCGTCGCCGCGACGCTCGACCCCGTCGAGCGCGCCCTCGGTGCCAGCGTCAGCGTCGCTGGTGTCTGCCTCACGGTCACCGCCGCGACCCCGCACAGCTTCACCGTCGAGGCCGCCTTCGAGACCCTCGCGCGCACCAGCCTCGGCGCGCTGCAGGTCGGCAGCCGCGTCAACCTCGAGCCCGCGCTGCGCATCGGCGACGCGCTCGGCGGCCATCTCGTCTCCGGCCACGTCGACGGCCTCGCGCGCCTGCGCAGCCGCAGCGCCCGCGGCGACGCTGTGCTGATGTGGTTCGACGTCCCGCGCGAACTGCTGCCCTTCCTCGCGGTCAAGGGCTCGGCCTGCGTCGACGGTGTCAGCCTCACGATCAACTCCGTCGACGCCAGCGGCTTCGCGGTCGGCCTCATCCCACACACCCTCGCGGTGACCACTCTCGGCGAGCGTGACATCGGCGACGCGCTCAACCTCGAGGTCGACCTGCTGGCCCGCTATGTCGCGCGCCTGCTCGAGTTCAAGGCTGCCATGGCGCCGGCGTCGATCTCCGCGGGCGTCACCCGCGAGACGCTGGTCCAGGCCGGCTACCTCCCGGACGACCGGGCCGAAGGGACAGGACCATGAGCGAGCACAACTTCGATCACGTCGAGCGCTGCATCGAGGTCATCCGCCGCGGCGGCATGATCATCCTCGTCGACGACAAGGACCGCGAGAACGAGGGTGATCTCGTGATCGGCGCGCAGGCCTGCACGCCGGAGCACGTCAACTTCATGTGCCGAGAGGGCCGCGGCCTCATCTGCCTCGCGCTCACGCCGGAGCGGGTCGCCGAGCTGCGCCTGCCGATGATGGTCCCGACCGACCCGGGGCACATGGGCACCGCCTTCACCGTGTCGATCGAGGCCCGCCGCGGCGTCACCACTGGCATCTCCGCGGCGGACCGCGCCCAGACGATCCGCGTCGCCAGCGACGACACCTTCGGCGCCGCCGACATCGTCAGCCCTGGCCACATCTTCCCGCTGCGCGCCCAACCCGGGGGCGTGCTGGTCCGCTCCGGCCACACCGAGGGCTCGGTCGATCTGGCCCGCCTCGCCGGTCTGCGCCCCGCCGCCGTGATCTGCGAGATCATGCGCGACGACGGCGAGATGGCGCGCATGGACGACCTCGAGCGCTTCGCCCAGCGCCACGATCTGCCGATCCTCAGCATCGCCGACCTCATCGGCTACCGCCTGCAGCGCGAGCTCCTGGTCGAAGAGTTCGCGTCGGCACCGTTCGTCTCGCCGCTGCTCGGCCTGCGCGCCAGCGACGGCTGGACGATCCGCAGCTACCGCTCCAAGGTGCAGCCGCACAGCTTCTATGTCGCGCTCTGCAAGGGCGACCTCCAGCAGTCGCAAGACGGCGACGACAGCGTGCTGCTGCGGGCCCAGCGGGCCCAGCTGCTCGGCGACGTGTTCGGCCTCAGCGACGACGACAGCGCCTCACGCATGCGCGCGAGCATCCGCCAGATCGAGCGGGCCGGTCGCGGGGTGTTCCTCTACGTGCTCGGCCACCGCTGGCCGCCCGAGCCCCTGCTGCAGGCCCCGACCACCGTCGCCGCGCCCTCGCTCAAGCCCGCCGAGGCCGGCTTCCGCGAGTTCGGCCTCGGCGCTCAGGTGCTGCGCAGCCTCGGCATCCACCGCATCCGTGTCCTCACCAACCATCCGCGCAAGATCGTCGGGCTGTCCGGCTTTGGCATCGAGACAGTCGGTGCGCTCGCGTTCGAGGAGGACGCCAGTGGCTGAGACGCCGTCCGTGGCTGTCCCTGGGGACAGGTCCGGACGCCGGCGCGTGCTGCTGATCGTCGCTGGAGGCATCGCCGCCTACAAGGCGCCCGAACTGGTGCGCGCCCTGATCGCGGCCGGCTGCGCGGTCCAGGTCGTGCTCACCCCGGCCGCCCGCGCCTTCGTCAGCGAGCTCTCGCTCGCCGTGGTCTCGACCCGCCCGGTGCGCAGCAGCCTGCTCGATCCAGCCGAGGAGGGCAGGGTGGGGCACATCGAGCTCGCCGACTGGCCCGACCTCGTGCTCGTTGCCCCCGGCACCGCGGACCTGCTCGCTCGCGCCGCGGCCGGCCTCGCCGACGACCTCGCGGCCACCGTGCTGCTGGCAACCCGTGCGCCGGTGATGTGGGCCCCGGCGATGAACACCAACATGTGGCAGCACCCGGCGACGCAGCACAACCTCGCCACCCTGCGCGCGCGCGGGGCTGATTTCGTCGGGCCCGACCGCGGCTCCCTGGCCTGCGGCTGGATCGGCGAGGGCCGCATGATCGACCCGGCCCAGCTCGTCGCCGCGGCGCTCGAGCGGCTCGACCACCTGGCCCAAGAGACAGCTTCTGCGGGCGCCTGGTCCGGACGCCGTGTGGTCGTCTCCGCGGGCCCGACCCGTACGTACATCGATCAAGTGCGCTTCATCGCCAACGCCTCGACCGGCGCGATGGGCTTCGCCCTCGCCGGCGCCGCACGGGCCCTCGGCGCCGACGTCACGCTGGTTGCGGGGCCGGTCGAGCTCGCCACCCCGCCGGGCGTGCGCCGCGTCGACGTGGAGACCGCGGCGCAGATGCACGCGGCGATCGAGGCCGCGATCGTCGAGGGCCCCACCGACCTCGTGGCGATGGTCGCCGCCGTCTCCGATCTCGACGTCGACCCTGTCCCTGACAAGCTCGAGAAGGCCGCGCTGCTGCCCGCGCTCGCCGGGCTGCGCTGGCGCGTCGGCGTCGACATCCTCGCCGCCCTCACCGCCCGTCACACCGCCGCCGACCGACCCCGCTTCCTCGGCTTCGCCGCCCAGACCGTCGCGGACGGCCTCGACGCCCAGACCGTCGAGGCCGAGCTGCTCCGCCTCGCGCGGCTCAAGCTGATCGCCAAGCGGGTCGACGCGCTGTTCGTCAACCGGGTCGGCGTACCCGGCCTCGGCTTCGCCAGCCCGACCAACGCTGGCTACCTGCTCACGCGTGACCCGAGCGGTGCGATCGCCGTGGACCCCTCCGGACCGCCAGTGGCCAAGGACCGCCTCGCCGGCTGGCTCCTCGCGCGACTGAGCGCCGCGCTGTGGCCCGGAGCTTCCGCGTGAGCCGCGACGAGGCCCGCGTCCTGGCGCGGCAGTTCGCTACCTACCTCCGGCACCTCCGCGACTTCCACGGTGGGGCCTACGTCGGCGCTGCGCCGCTGCCGACCCGCGCACGTCACCCCGCGACGCCCGATGCGACCTGGCCTTTGGGACAGGCACCGGGGGCTCCAGACGTTGCGCCGGGGGAGCCGAGATCTGCCCGACCAAATCTCGGATCGACGGGGGCTCGATCGACCACACCTCGAGACACGATGCCTGTGCGCGAAGCTGCGCCGGTCGTGCGGTCGGCCGAGCCAGTGCGCTTGCCGCAGGCAGCGGCCGACGCGGTGCCGGCGATGGCCGAGACAGCGGTTCGCAACTCGGCCAGCCAGTGGAGCGCAGCGGAGAAGCTCGACTACCTGCGCCGCAAGAACATCGGCAACTGCCAGCGCTGCAAGCTGTCGACGACCCGCAAACAGATCGTGTTCGGCGTCGGTGACCCGGAGGCCGATCTCATGTTCATCGGCGAGGCTCCCGGTTTTGACGAGGACCGCCAAGGCGAGCCCTTCGTCGGCGCAGCCGGCCGCCGACTCACGCAGTGGCTTGGCCGCCTCGGCCTGCGCCGCGACCAAGTCTACATCGCCAACGTGCTCAAGTGTCGGCCGCCCGGCAACCGCGATCCGGAGGCTGACGAGGTGGAACGCTGCTCACCATTCCTACGGGCCCAGATCCGTGCGATCGCGCCGAAGGTGATCGTGTGTCTCGGTCGTTATGCCGGCATTTTGTTGCTCGGCAGGCCTACCGACACCACGCTGCGGGAAATGCGAAGCCGCAGTTGGCGCTACGTCGATCCCTCGGGCGCCCACGAGGCCTCGCTGCACGTCACCTACCACCCGTCCTATGTCCTCCGACGCGAGCAAGAGCTGGCGCCGGGTCAACGAAACCCCGCCGACGACACGGTGATGTCCGATCTGCAACAAGCGCTGAGCAAGATCCGTGTCGGTGCTGCAGCTCCGCAAAACAGTTGACGCTGCGACGACGCTTTTCTAAAGTCCTGGGTCCGCGCTGGCGGTGCTGACCGATGACCAAGGCTGAACTCATCGAGAAGATTGCACGCTCACGCGAGCTCCCGCCGGATGTCACCAAGAAGTGCATTGGCCAGATCCTCGACCTCGCCTTCGAGGAACTCGGGGCCTACTTCGTGCGGGCGCGAGTCACACGCACGCAGTGCCCGCGCTTCACCTTCCCGGCGTTCGGCACCTTCACCAAGAAGAAGCGCAGCGCTCGCAAGGGCATCAACCCCCGTACGCTCGAGCCGATGACGATCGACGCCGCCTTCACGATCGATTTTCGTCCCGGCACCGAGCTCCGTCAGCACCTGAACCTCCGCGCTGCGCCGATGAGCGCGGGCAAGGGTAAGCGTGGCACCGCGAGCTCCGTTGGCGTCGATGCGAACAACGACAGTGAGCGCCTCACACTGCTGCCGGGGTCGCCGGAGCTCAACAGCAGCGACGACGATGACGATGACGCAGTGCCGATCGAGCGCCGCCGCTTCACGCACCGCGACGATCTGCTCGACGATGACGATGACGAGCTCGGTGATGATCCGATGGATGGCAGTGGCGAGCCTGCCGATGGGGTCAAGTATGATCTAGCGCCCGCGCCGATGCAGCGAGCTCGGGTTCGCGGCGCCAGCTCGACGCGTACCGGCTCGTGACCCTGGCGTGTAGCTGATTGACGATCAAACGCGACCTCGCCACAAGCAACTCGACCCGGGCCGGATACCGGCTCGGGTCGATGTTCTTCGGCGCCGATGCGCCCACGCTCACTTCGCCGGCGCGAGCTTGTTGACCGGCGCTGCGGGCTTGGCCGGGGCAGGCTTGAGGCCCTTGGGGTTTTCGGCCTGCGGGCTGGAGGCGACCCCGATTGTGCCACTCGGAGTCGGCTCCGGCTTGCTCGGCTTCGAGGTCAGGGTGCTGTTGGTGACGCCGATCGATGCGGTGGCCGGCTCGTCGGTACGACCAACACGTGTCGGCTCCTTGTCAGCGGCGGGCGGCGTCTCCGGAGCGGGCTTCGGCTCGACGGCGGGCTGCGGCGTCGGAGTGTGGGCGGCCGGCTTGCCGCTGTCTGCGACGTGATGGGCCGGCTTGCCTTGCGAGTGATGGGCCGGCTTGCCCGCGCCATTGGGGTTGGCCGTGCTCCCGTTTCCGGAGCCCCACGATCGGGAGGAGGAGAAGGAGCAGGCCGTCAGGCCCATCCGACCCACGGCGGCAACAAGCAGAGCCGAGCGAACGTTGCGCATAAAACCTCGGGGGCCAAAGACGGGTGACCCGAACCCCTATTAACGCTAAAGGTGGGTGCAGGTGTCAAATTGCACCGGCCGAGCCCGCGCCCGATTCTTACGAGATCGCCCGCAGATCGGGCTGATTACGCCCTGTAGGCCAGTTTGCCTGCGGGCCGGCCCCCGGGCCCGGGCCCGCCTGGGTACCGCGAAATGGGCCCTCCGGGCCGCTCCTGCAGGAAAATTGCGGCTCCGTCTGGACAAACCCACCGGACCTCGCGCTAGCGTGTTCCCAGCGTAGGGGCGTCGTAGGGCGCCGGGAGGGTGGGGAGCAGTGACGACACGCATCAAACCTGATGAGCAGCGCAAGCAGCAGATCCGTGCTGCCGCGACGCGGTGCTTCGTTCGCCGTGGTTTCGCGGCGACACGTCTCCTGGACATCGCCCGCGAGGCGGGCCTCAGCAAGGGAGGGGTGTACTTCCACTATCGGGCCAAAGAGGCGCTGTTCCACGACATCCTGGAGGCCCAGTTCGCGGCGCTTCAGGATCGTTGGGACGCCGCGCAGGACACCGACCAGCCGGCCGATAGGGCGCTGCGCACCCTGGTGCTGACCCACGTGCAGACGCTCGAGCAGAGCCCCGATGAGGCCCGCTTCTGCAACCTGATGATAGCGATGGCCAGCCAAAATCCCGAGTTTCGCGAGAAGTTCCGAACACTCGCTCACGATGATGCGGACCCGCTACGTCGACCTCGTGTTGCGCGGCGGCTTCGCAGGTGACCCGGTGGTCCTCGCCCGGGCGATCATCGCGTTGATCTACGGCATCGCTGCTCAGAGCGCAGCCGACGGACAGGCGAGTCTGCCACTCACCGCGGAACAAGTGGCCGACCTGGCGATCCGTCTCGCAGGCGCACCAGCGTGAGGCTCACTCGTCGTCGTCGACAGGGGCGACGCCGCGGAAGCGCATGCCGACCAGGCCGAGCCAGCCCTCGTCGGGGCCCGGCGGACGTGCCGTGAGGTACTCGACCAACTCGGCGCGGTAGCCGACGGGCAGCAGGCGGGCGAGCGTCGAGAGGGCCGCCGCGCCGCTCGGGTGGCCGAGCTGATCGTCGTTCTCCAGGCAGCGAGCGGCGAGCTGCTCGGGTCGCCCGGCGCACAGCGAGTCGAGGCACCCGAGGTCGCGCTCGGCCAGCGCACGCACGCCTTCAGGCGCGAGCGCGGGGCGTCCGAAGGCGGGGCCGGCGTGGCTCAACTCGGCCGAGATCCACCACAACACGCGCCTGCCCTCGAGGACATGTTCCATTGTCGCGAGGAAGGCGTCGGTGGCCGTCTCCTCCTCACCAGTGCCAAGCGCGGCCTGGCCGCACAGCACCGGCAGCACTGGCGGGCACGCGTCGCCATAGACATGACGCAACAGGAGCGCGGCGAGCTCGAGGCTGGTCGACTCACGGTGCCGCAGCTCCTCGCGGCGGATCCACGGCAGCCTCCGATCGAGCGCATCGACCACCGCACGTGCGTTCGCTACTTGGCCGAGCGGGGTGTCGTACGCCTTGTCCGTGATGGCGAAGGGCAAGCGACCTGGATGGTGATCGGTGCCGAGCAGCACCACCAGGTCGAGCGCATCGGCGGGGGGCAGCCCCTGCAGCGTAGTGTTCACCAGCGCGGCGACCCGGCCCTCGATCGGCTGGTAGGGCAGCAGTACACCGATGACCTCGCTGCCGGGTTGGAGGCGAGCCGCAGGGTCGGGTAGGGCGTCGCGCAGCGCGGCGCGTAGGGCCGTCGGATCGGCCGGGTAGAGCAGGCCGGCGAAGCGCGGAGCCCGGACTGCGCTGGCCATGAACTCGCGACGCGTGGCCTCCCACATGCCGCGGAAGCGGTCGTCGTCGAGGAAGCCAGCGTCGCCGAGCTCGGTGAGCAGACCCAGGACATCCTCGAGGCTGAGATCCATACGCCCGCGCAGGAGCAGTGATTGCCGCAGCTGTGCGGGTGTGCGCTGACCGTCGAGCATGTCGAGCACCTGCGTGGCCTCCTGCGCGAAGGCGGCAGGCTCGCTGATCCCAAGCGGGTCGCGGAGCACGACCAGGACTTCGTCACCGCGGCGCAGCACTGTGCGGTCGAGCTTGCGGAGCTTGGGCCGTTCCATGGGCGGGGCAGGAGGCTACGGCGCTTCGCGGCGACCGGCAATGCCCCGTCCCTGGGCCATCTGTGGCCCAGGGGGGCCTCTCCTACTGCATATACACCCGCGGCTTCTCCGGGTCCGGCCGCTCAGGGGTGCTGCGTTCGCCGCACGGCGCGTCCTCACCCGGCAGCAGCGCAGCGATCGCCTGGCGTGCTGCGGCCGCGGTCTCGACCGCCTCGGTGGCGCTGCACAGGGCCTCGCGAACCGCGGGCGTGGCCGCCACATCGCTCCGCTGCAAGGCCCGCAGCAGGCGGAGCGCCAGGCCCGTGTCGGGCGTGCGGTTCAGGGCGGCCGCGGCCGCGTCGGCGCCGACGCTGCCGAAGTACTTGATCAACTGGCGACCCGCCTCGGCCCGGCGATCGCCCTCTTGATCGGCGGCGTCGAGCAGATCGGTGAGCGCGCGACGGGCCTGCTCGCCGCCGCAGCGTCCGAGCGCGGCGATCGCCTCCCGCGCGACGATCGCCTCGGCCTCGCCGTGGCGTCCGGTGGCGTCGGCGATCTTCGCCAGTTGCTTGACCACCGGCGCGCCGCAAGGGCCCGCCACTCGCGCGAGGGCTGCGCTGCGGACCTCGGGCCAGGGGTGGGTCTGACTCGTCGTCAACCACTCGCCGCCAGCGGGCAGGTCGGCCGCGCCGTAGGCCACGCTGGCGATCCGCGGCGCGTCGGCGGCGAGCAGCGCGAGGCGATTGACCAGCCCGCGGGCGACCGCGCCGGCCAGCCCTTGCAGCGCGAGCGCTCCGAGGATCTCGCTCGCCTGTCGCTCGCGCACAGCCGGATCGAGGTGACGTGCGGCCAGGCCCTGCAAGCTCGCCTGTACCGCTGGGTCGGCGGCGCGTGTCAGCAGGACGCGCAGCGCCGCGACCCGCACGATGAAGGGCGCCGCCTCGTCCCCGGCCTCGCGGATCATCGCCGCCGTGAACTCGCCGTCGCTGTCTGCAGCGATCGCGGCGCGCAGTCCGATCAGCGCGGCGCGGCGCGGCGGATCGCCCGTGGCGATCGCGGCCTCCACCGCGGCGATCAACGCGGCGCGCTCGCTCGCGCTGGTCTGCGCCCGCTTGCCGAGCGCCTGGCGCAGCGCGACGCGCAGCTCCGGCGCGCCCGCCCCGACCAGCGCGACCAGCTCGGGCAGGCGCTCCGGCGGGGTCGCCCCGACCATGTCGGCGATCAGCAGGGCCCGGAGCTCGGGCGAGAATTCGCGGTCACCGACCAGCGCCGTCAACACAGGCAGCGCCGCGGCGCCCTGTTCCCGGAGGATCGTCCGCCAAGGCGCCGCGGCGCGGAGTTCGTCGCGCGCGCCGGGCGTCTGGTGGTGGCTCGCGGCGACGTCTCGGCGCAGCTGGGTCGCGAACATCTCGAGGTCCTCACTGCGGGCCATGCCGGCGAGCAGCGCGAGCAGGCGACGCTCGTCGGCGGGCGTCGGTGCGGGCACTCGGCGCAGGCGTTCGGCGATCCGCGGGGCGGCGAGCGCCGGCCGGGCCTCGAGGCGCGCGCGGGCCTCGAGGTAGGCCTTGCCGCGCTCGCTGAGCACCGCGTCGAGGTCGGCCTCCACCTGCGAGGCCTCGAGGGTGGGCGCGATCGCGGGCGCCGTCGGAGCGGTGGCCGACGGCGGCGCGAGGAGCACGGCGAGGAGCACAAGCACCGCCCCAGGCTGCCACAGCCGGCGCGTCGCTGCGAGGCCGGCGATCCTGTGTTCGCCTCACTTGAGCAGGGCTTGCTCGATCTGCCCCGGCGTCAGCACGTAGCCGAGAAGCAGCGCGCGGCGGTCGGTCGCCTGGGCCACGTCGAGCAGGCGCAGCGTCTCCGCCGTCTCGGCGTCCGACTCCGACTGGCTGGCGATCATGCGGCGGGCGATGTCGACGAGCATCCCGGCCTTGACGGGCGTGTCGGTCGGCATGCGGATGAACAGCCCGAAGTACTCGTGCACGACGCCCGCGACCTGCACGCCCTCGGGGTGGGGCAGGAGCATCTCGAGCAGCTTGCGGCGCCCCCTCGACATCCCGGAGAAGCCGAGCTCGCGGATCGCGGCCTCGGTGGCGACCGCGAAGAAGCCGGCGTCGACCGGCACGCCGAGGACCAGGCGCTCGACCTCCCGCGACAGGCTGCGCTTGCCGCGGGCATGGCTGGCCGCGATCGCTGGCATCACGCGCTGCGGCGCGATGACCAGCTCGTCCTGCTCGAAGCTGGCGACCTGCACCGCCCCGCCCTCGTACAGCTGGCCAGCGATCGTCCAGGTGTTCGCGTCCACCGGGATCAATCGCCCCGCGGCCACGCCAGCGGCCACCCGCTCGGCCAGCCCCTTGATCTCGGCGATCGCTACCGAGCGGGCGAAGTCGCCGTGATGGAAGCCGAGTGCGACGCGGGTCCAGCCCTCGACCGTCGCGTCGCCGAGGGCGAGGGCCGTCGCGCACATGCCGTCGGCGAACACCGGCTTCGGCTGGCGCTTGCGCTGCTGGTCGCGCTCCGCCGTGCGCTTGCGCCGGGCCGCATCGGACTTGCGGTCCGCGGCGCTGAGCTCGTCGAGCGTCGCCTGCAGCGACTTGTTGTTCGCCCGGGCCTGCTCGTCGGCCCGGCGATACAGCCGCAGGTCGTCGAGCTCGCGCCGACGGGCGTCGTCGCAGGTGAGCACGTACTCGCGGAGCTCCGGCGGCAGGCGCCGGGTCAGCGGCGCCTGCATCATGCGCGTCATGTTGGCGACCGCGAGCATGTCGAAGTCGTTGGGCAAGAAGCGGGTCGTGTAGGGTAGGTGACCGCGGCGCATGCGACCGCGTCCGGCATCCCAGAAGCGGCGCATCACCGACTTCACCGCCTCGTCGTCGCCCGCCTTCTCGTACAGCTTGATGAGCCGCAGCAGCGCGTCCGTGATGAGCTCGCGGTCCTCGGTGCGCTCCTCCAGCAGCGCCTCGAAGTGCTCAATGGCACACTCCGGCCGCTCGATCTCCTCCATGCAGTGGACCCCGCGCCGGTGCAGCTGCTGCGCCGCGCTTTCGCCTGGCTGAGGCCGTGGCGTGGCCGCATCGACCGGGCCTGCGCACAGCAGGGCCAGGGCCACGGCGAGCGGGCGGGGCAGCGACACGGGCGCAGCATGCCACCGGTGCCCGACACCGGCCATGCTCGCCGCGCGTGCGTCCACCGCTTGTGTCGCGGCCTTGCCTGTGCAATGGCAGGCCGCGCGTATGATCGGTCCCGAGGCCTTCGACTTCGATCTGCCCGCCGCTCAGATCGCCCAGCACCCTGCGGAGCGGCGCGGCGACGCGCGCATGCTGGTGCTCGGTGACCCCGGCGCTGCCCCGGCGTGGGTGCACGCCGCGGCCCGCGACCTGCCGCGCTTCCTCCCGCCCGCGGCGCTCGTCGTCCTCAACGACTCGAAGGTGGTGCCCGCCCGCGTCTACCTCCGCGGCCCGGGTGCTCGCCGCTTCGAGCTCCTCGTCTGCGATCCGCGTCCGGGCCTCGGCGTCGGCGGCCGCTTCTCGGCCTGGGTCCGTGGCGCCCGCCACCTCCGCCCTGGCGACCGTCTCGACGACCTCGACTTCACCTGCATCTACATCGGTCCGGATCCCGTCGACCCGCGCGCGCGCGGTTTCGAGGTCGTCGCCGGCGAGCTCCTGCCCACCCTGCATCGCGTCGGTGAGACCCCGCTGCCGCCGTATATCCGCCGCGAGGCTGGCCCCGACGCCCGCGACCTCGAGCGCTACCAGACCCTGTACGCCGCCCAGCCTGGGTCGGTCGCTGCACCGACCGCGGGGCTGCACTGGGAGCCCGAGGTCCTCGCGCGTCTCGACCTCGTGCGGATCACCCTGCACGTCGGGCCTGGCACCTTCCTGCCGATGGAGGCCGCCGACGTGCGAGACCACCGCGTCGGCGCCGAGCGGGCCGAGATCTCGGACGCCGCCGCCACCCGCATCCGGGCCGCCCGCGCCGACGGCCGCCCGATCGTGGCGATCGGCACCACCGCCACGCGCGCGCTCGAGGCCGTCGCGGCCATGCACGGCGAGCTGGTCCCCTACAGCGGCCCGGTCGACCTCGTGATCACCCCCGAGCACCGCTTCCGCGTCGTCGACCGCCTCGTGACCAACTTCCACCTCCCGCGCAGCTCGCTGCTCATGCTGGTGTGCAGCCTCGGCGGCCGCGAGCGCGTGCTCGCCGGCTACCGCGAGGCCGTGCGCGCCGGCTACCGCTTCTACAGCTACGGCGACTGCATGCTCGTGTGAGCGTCACGCGGCCAACGACCGCGGCAATCATGTTGGTGGCAACGCTGATTGTTGCCACGTGTGAGCGTCACGCCTGGCCCCCTTGTCTCGCGCCGATGCGCGTGGCATGCCTGCCCGCCGCATGAGCGAGATCCCCCGCGTCGACCCCTGCGCCGATCTGGCCTGCAACGCCCAGCTGCAGCCGCGGGCGCCCGGCAGCTTCGAGCTGCTGGCCAGCCACGGCGACGCCCGCTCCGGTCGCCTGTGGACCGCCCACGGCCCGATCGACACGCCCTGCTTCATGCCCGTCGGCACCTACGGCGCCGTCAAGGGCCTCGACCCCGACGACCTGCGCGCCTGCGGCTCGCAGATCATCCTCGGCAACAGCTACCACCTCGGCCATCGCCCCGGCGCGCCGCGGGTCGCCGCGCTCGGCGGCCTCCACCGCATGATGGCCTGGGACCGACCGATCCTCACCGACAGCGGCGGCTTCCAGGTGTTCAGCCTGCGCGGGCTCCAGCGCCTCGATGACACCGGCGTCGACTACCAGACCCACTTCGACGGCTCACGCCACCGCATGACCCCGGAGAGCGTGCTGCGGACCCAGGCCGCGCTCGGCTCCGACATCTGCATGATCCTCGACCACTGCCCGCCCGGCGACGCCGACCCCGCGCTCATGCGTCAGGCCGTCGATCGCAGCACCCGCTGGGCCCATCGCGCGCTCGAGCTGCGCCCCGCGATCCTCGCCGCGGACCAGCTCTGCTTCGGGATCGTACAAGGCGGCACCGACCTGCGCCTGCGTCGACAGCACCTCGCCGAGCTCGCCGGCCTGCCCTTCGAGGGCCTCGCGCTCGGCGGCCTCAGTGTCGGCGAGCCGATCCCGGAGATGCACGCGACCCTCGCCGAGATCGCCCCGGAGATGCCGGCGGAGCGCCCGCGCTACGTCATGGGGATCGGCACGCCGTACGACCTCCTCGCCGCCGTGCGCTCGGGCGTCGACATGTTCGACTGCGTGATGCCCAGCCGCCACGCCCGGAACGGTCAGCTCTTCACCTTCGCGGGCCGGCTCAACATCCGCCAGTCCCGCTTCCGCGACGACCCCGAGCCGGCCGACCCCGGCTGCGCCTGTCGGGCCTGCCGCAGCCACAGCCGGGCCTACCTCCGCCACCTCCACGAGCAGAACGACCCGCTCTACGGCCGCCTGGCCACGATCCACAACATCTACTTCTTCCATCAGTGGGTCGGGACCCTGCGCACGGCCCTGCGGGAGGGCCGCTTCGGCGAGGTCAGTGCGCTGTATTCGGACATCATCACGGAGCATTATCTGCGTGGTCCTCAACCAAGTTCGAGCCGACCCGCGGGCGGCTCCGAGGCGAGCCGCGAGCCGGACGCCGCCAAAGCCGCCGCCAAAGCCAGTGACACCGGCGCGGCTTCCTGATAGGCCCCTGCGGTCGACCCACGCAGGCGCCCGCCTGCGTTTTTGCACGCGCCCGCGGGCACCCGTGGCCGTCAGAAGCCCGGGCCGCCGGTAGATACTGCCCCCACTCGAGCGACCGCCATGCTTGCAACCACCCTGTTCCTCCTCGCCGAAGGTGCCGCCGCCGCGGCCAGCCCCTTCAGCGGCTTCCTGCCGATCATCCTCATGGTCGGGGTGTTCTACTTCCTGGTCATCCGCCCGCAGAGCAAGCTGGAGAAGGATCGCAAGCTGCGGCTGAGCAAGCTCGACAAGGGCGACCAGGTGCGCTTGAACGGCGGGATCCTCGGCCGCGTGGCCAGCATCGAGGATCAGATCGTCCTCGTCGAGATCGCGGACAAGGTCAAGATCAAGGTCCTGAAGGCCGAGATCGCGGACAAGTGGGAGCCGCCGGCGGTCAGCGGCACGGTCGTGAAGACCGACGGCACCGAGGTTCGGAGCTAGAGCCCCATGCGTCGCTTCCTCAAGACCAAGGCGCTGCTGCTGCTCACCCTGATCGGGCTCAGCATCCTCATGGTGGTGCCCTCGATCGCCCAGATCCTCGGCCGCGACAAGGACTTGCCGGCCTGGATCACCACCACCTTCAAGAGCCGCTTCAAGCTCGGCCTCGACCTCCAGGGCGGCCTCCACCTCGAGTACTCGGTCGCCGTCGACGAGGCCCTCGAGAACAAGCTCGAGCAGATCGCCAGCGAGCTGCAGTCGGCCTTCAAGGAGAAGAAGAACGTCATCGTCGACGCCCAGCGCGTCGGCCTCGATCGCGTCGACATCAAGTTCGCCGACCCGACCCAGATCGCCACCGCCGAGGACGACGTGCTTGGCATCGCGCTCTCGGACATGGAGCGCGTCGACACCCAGGACGAGGCCAGCGGGGTCATCCACCTCAAGATGCTCGACGCCCGCCTGGCCGAGAACCGCAGCTCCGCGGTCAGCCAGGCGCTCGACACGGTGCGCCGCCGCATCGACGCGATGGGCATCGCCGAGCCCAACATCTACCCGAAGAACCGCCAGATCGTCATCGAGCTGCCGGGCCTCAGCGACACCACCACCGAGATCAAGGCGGCCCGCAAGGACCTGATCGCCAAGCTGCGACCGATCCTCCTCGCCGCGGGCGCCGGTCAGATCACCGTCGCCGAGAGCCCCCGGGAGCCCGAGGCCTTCAAGCTGACGGTGCCCGGCACCACCGCCCGCGAGCTGCTCGCCAGCGCCTTCAAGGACGGCCTGCGCAACGACAAGCTCAACGACGACCGCCTCGGCCTCGAGCTCGAGATCCTCGCCGACGACGCCGGCGCGGGCGGCAGCCCCGACGTGGTCAACCTCCGCATCTCCGAGGCCGCCCGCGACAAGGTGCTCGAGGAGTCGAGCGACTTCCGCCGCCTGCTCAAGGTCATCGAGCGCGCCGCGGTGCTCGAGATGCGCATGGTCGACGACGAGACCCCGTTCGGCGACACCGGCAAGCCCTACCTGCGGGCGCTCTACGAGGCCGGTATGGTCACCGAGGGCATGGGCATCGCGGTCAACGAGACCGGCGACTACGGCAACGAGAAGGGCTTCACCGTCAAGGAGCCCTACGCCTTCTACGCCCGCGAGCGCGCCAACCTCGAGGCCTTCTTCGACAACCTGCCCCCCGAGTGGCGCCTGCCGGCCACGCACATGGTCGCCTACGGCATCCAGCCGATCGTGACCCGCCGCGGCGCCGAGCCCGAGGCAATCTGGCGCACCTACGTCGTCAAGTCGCGCGCCGAGGTGACGGGCGAGAGCATCGTCACCGCCAACGTCGGCTTCGACTCCCAGACCGGCACCCCCGAGGTCAACCTCAAGCTCGACCGTGCCGGCGCCGACCGCTTCGAGGCGATGTCGGGCGAGAACATCGGCCGCAAGATGGCGATCATGCTCGACGACGAGGTCAGCTCGGACCCCGTCTTCAACGACCGCATCCCCGGCGGCAACGTCCGCATCACCATGGGCCAGACCCCGGGCCAGAGCGTCCGCGAGGCCGCCAACGACCTGGTCAAGGTGCTCAAGAGCGGCAGCCTCCCGGCCCGTCTGGTCAAGGAGTTCGAGATCCGCGTCGGCGCCGACCTCGGCAAGGACGCGGTCGAGAGCGGCTTTTGGGCCTTCGTCTTCGGCCTCGGCGCGGTGGTCCTGTTCACCGGCGTCTACTACCGCATCGCCGGCGTCATCGCCGTGTTCGCGCTGATCCTGAACGTCCTCCTGATCCTCGCGGCGATGGCCTTCTTCCAGGCCACGCTGACCCTGCCTGGCATGGCCGGCATCGTCCTCACCCTCGGCATGGCGGTCGACGCCAACGTCATCATCTACGAGCGCATCCGCGAGCTCCTGCGGGACGGTTACACCGCTCGCGCGGCGATCGAGGCCGGCTACGACCGCGCCTTCACCACCATCCTCGACTCGCAGCTGACCACCGCCATCGCCGGCATCGTGCTGTGGCAGGACGGCTCGGGCCCGATCCGTGGCTTTGCGATCACCCTGCTGATCGGCATCACCACATCCATCTTCACGGCGGTCTTCTGCACCCGCCTGTTCTTCGACTTCCAGGCCAACCGCCGCGGCTTCGACCGCGTGTCGATCTGACCCCGGGACCTTCGCCATGAAGTTCTTCGAGCTCATCCCCCCGGGCACCAAGTACCCGTTCGTCCGCACCGCGCGGCACTTCATCGTCATCTCGGTGCTGTTGATCCTCGGATCGATCGCCGCGATGGTCTTCAACTACAGCACCCGCGGGCAGGTGCTCAACTTCGGCATCGACTTCGCGGGCGGCTCGGCGGTCCGCGTGGCCCTCGCGGCCGACAAGGAGGTGCCGATCCAGGAGGTCCGTGAGGCGCTCGAGGCCGCCGGCTACGAGGGCGTCTCGGCCGTCACCGTGCCGGACGCGCAGAACCAGATCCTGGTCCACGTCAAGGACGTGGCCAGCATCGACAAGGCCCAGGGCGACGCCTGCAAGGTCGCGGTCGAGGCCTACCCGAAGGCCAAGCTCAAGCGCTTCTCGTACACCGATGGCGCGAGCAAGATGTTCATGCTCTTCGACGCCCAGCCGATCTACAGCGAGCTGGAGACCCTGCTGCGCAAGGCGGGCTGCGAGGGCAAGGTCGACAAGGGCACCGGCAAGCTCGGCGAGTTCCCGGTCGAGCTCAGCCTCATCGGCATCGGCGCCAAGATCGAGGAGGACCTCGACAAGGCCTTCGGAGCCGGCACTGTCGCCGACATCGTGTCGTCCGAGACGGTCGGGGCCAAGGTCGGCAACCAGCTCAAGAACGACGGCATCAAGTCGCTGCTCTACGCGATCGGCTTCATCTTCCTCTACGTGATGCTGCGCTTCGACCTGCGCTACGCGCCGGGCGGCATCGTCGCCCTCGCGCACGACGCCGCGATCACGATCGGCGCCTTCGCCCTCACCTGGAAGGAGTTCAACCTCCAGACCATCGCCGCCCTGCTGACGATCATCGGCTACTCGATCAACGACACCATCGTCGTGTTCGACCGCATCCGTGAGCGCGTCACCCTGCACCGCGGCGAGGACATTGTCGAGACCGCCGACACGGCGCTCAACGAGACCCTCAGCCGCACGATCCTCACCTCAGGGACCACGCTGCTGGTGGTCATCGCCACCTGGGCGCTCGGCACCGGCGCCATCAAGGACTTCGCGTTCGCCCTGTTCATCGGCATCACCGTCGGCACCTACTCGTCGCTGTTTATCGCCACGCCGGTGTTCCTGTGGGTCAACCGCCGCTTCTACGGCGGGCTCGGCCACCTCGAGGCGGCCGAGGCCGCTGACGCCGCGGCGGGTACCGGCACATTGCTCGGCGCCGGGAGCAACATGGAGATCGGCGCGGACGGGCAGATCACGGGCGGTGACATCGCGGCGCTCGAGGCCCAGGCCGCCAAGCTGCGCGCCGAGAAGCTGGTCGACCCGGACGCCGATCCGGGCGCAGGGTCCGCGGGCGCCTCGGCGGGCGAGGGCGGCGACGAGGGCGGCGAGGGCAAGGCCAGCCGCCGCCGTCGGCGCCAGCGACCGTCGTCGTGACGCAGCTGTGATCGGTCCCTTGGGGGCGGGTCGGGCGAGCGAATGTGTGTGATGCTCCGGTCGTGAGCGCCGCCCCATGAGCCCCCGTCCGCCCCTCACGCGCGCCGAGACGCCGGGTGCCGAGCCGGGTCCGGCCGTCCGTGCGGCGGCGGTGCTAGCCGGGCGATCGGCGCGGGCCGAGGCCGCGGCTGTGCAGTACGACCGCATCGAGGTCCCGGGCGAGCCCGGCGACTCCGCGGCGCCGCGCCTGGCCCTGCGCGCGCCGCCGCAGCCGGAGCGGGTGCGCGAGCACGCCGCCCGCCTCGGCGTCGCCGAGCCCGCGGTCCAGATCCTGTTCGGCCGCGGCATCACGGCGCTCGACGAGCAGGAGCGCTTCCTTCGCCCGCGCATCGCCGATCTGCGGCCGCCCTCGGGGATGGCGGGCTTCGAGGCGGCGATCGATCTGCTGCGCACGGCCTGGCGTGAGCGCTGGCGGATCGGCGTGTTCGGCGACTACGACGTCGACGGCGTCACCACCACGACGATCCTCACCACGTACCTCGAGGCGCTCGGCGTCGAGGTCGTCGCCCGCGTGGCGACCCGCGAGGGCGGCTACGGCTTCTCGCGTGCCGAGGCCGAGCTGCTGCGCGAGGCCGGCGTGCGCATGGTCCTGACCGGCGACTGCGGCACCTCGGATCACGACGCCCTCGGCTGGCTCGCCGGCCACGGGATCCCGACGATCGTCATCGATCACCACCAGGTCCCCGAGCAGATGCCGCCCGCCGCGGCGCTGCTGAACCCGCATCAGCTCGGCTGCGCCTTCCCGTTCAAGGGCCTGTGCAGCGCTGGCGTGGCCTTCTACCTGTGCGCCTCGCTGCGCAGCGCGCTGGCCCGCGAGGTCAGCACGCCGCTGCCCGATCCGCGCCAGTGGCTCGACCTCGTCGCGCTCGGCACCGTCTGCGACATGGTCCCGCTGGTGGCCGAGAACCGCATCCTCGTGCGTCACGGCCTGCAGGTGGTCGGTCAGCGGCGGCGGCCCGGTGTGCGTGCCCTGCTCGAGTACGCGGGCGTCGGCGCCGACGAGGCGATCGACGAGGGCCACCTCGGCTTTCGCCTCGGGCCGCGGCTCAACGCCCCGGGCCGACTTGGGCCCGCCGAGCCCTCGCTCCGCCTGTTGCGCGCCAGCAGCGTCGCCGAGGCGCGGGCGATGGCCGAGCGGGTCGAGGGCTTCAACAGCCACCGCCGCGAGCACCAGGACGAGATCGTGCGCGAGGCGATGGCCCTGCTCGCCGCCGACCCGCGCACCGAATTCCGCCATGGCATCGTCATCGGCCACCAGCGGTGGTTGCACGGCATCGTCGGCATCGCCGCGGCCGGCATCGTCGCCCGCTATCGCCGGCCCGCGCTGGTCCTCGCGTTCGACCCGGAGCGGGGCGAGGCCCGCGGATCGGTGCGGACACACGGAGAGGTCGACGTGCTCGCGGCCCTGCGTGCGTGCGCCCCGTTGCTGCGCCGCTTCGGCGGGCATCGGGCGGCGGCTGGCCTCAGCATGGCGCTGGCTGACGTGCCGGCGCTCGTCGAGGGCTTCGACGCCGCGGTCGGCTTGCAGCTCGGCGGGCGGCTCCCCGGCGACGTGGCCGTCCTCCACGACGGCGCCCTCGAGTTCTCGGCGCTCGACGAGACGATGCTCGCCAGCCTCGAGGGCCTCGGCCCGTACGGGGTTGGATTCGCCCCCCCGCGTTACCTCTGCGAGTCGGCGGTGGTCGAGCGGGTGCGGGTGCTCAAGCAGCGCCACCTCGGTCTCCTGCTGCGCCAGGGCGGCCTGGTCTTCGAGGCGATCGCGTTCAGCCAAGCCGAGCAGCACCCCGGGCTCGCGCCAGGCGAGCGCGTGGCCTGCCTCTACTTGCCAGCGCGCTCCAGCTGGCGCGGACGGGTCCGGATCCAGCTCCAGGTCGAGTCGATGTGGCGCCTGTGAGCCGGCAGATGGCAGTTTTTGACGCCGGAAAACGCCCGGGGCTATGCTGGGCCGCGTGAAGCCCCGATCGGACCTGCCCCGCCTCGCCCTCGTCGGCGCGCTCGCCCTCGCCGCATGCGGCCTGCGCAGCGACGCCGACGACGACGAGTCCGGCGGCGACGAGACCTCCGGCCTCGACACCGAGGCCGACCCACGCGAGGGCAGCTGCGACACGCCCTACGTGCTGCCCTTCGCCAACTTCGAGGTGCGCGGGCGCCTGCTTGGTCCCGGCAAGGTGCGCGGCTGGTGCGGACGCGACGCGGCGGACGATCCAGATGCTGGCCCCGAGGACAGCTACATCGTCACGCCCACCTTCAACGTGGACGTCCTCGTGGTGATCCCCGAATCTGAGTTCACGCCGACGCTCCGTGTCACGCGCGACGGATGCCAGGAGGATGTGTTTCCGCAGGTGTGCGCGACGCCCGTGGCAGCCGGCGACCTGTGGCACTTCTTCGCCGAGACCGGCCACAGCTACACGATCACCATCGACTCGCCCGAGGGCACCGACGGCCACTACACGATGCAGCTGCTCTACGGCGACCCGGGCGTCGCCGCCTGCCCGATCCACCCGAGCGTGATCGATCAGAAGCCGGGCGGCTCCTTCGCATGGGCGAACAGCTTCGGTCGGCGCCAGGGCCAGGTCGACGGCGCCTGCGGGGGTCCGGGCGCTGAGAACATGTTCCAGCTCAACGTCTTTATCCGGGCTCGATCAACATGCGCGTCACCGCCGACGACAGCTTCAAGCCGGTGCTGAGCCTGCGCACCGGCTGCGGCGGCGCGACCGAAGTACAGTGCAGCTCGGCCGAGTTGACCGGCAGCAACGTCGTCGAGATCAACCAGTTCTTCGAGGCGCCTGGCACCTACTATGTCGTCGTCGACCAGGGCGGCGTCGAGGGTGGTTCGTACTCGCTGGACGTGTTCACCGAGTAGGCGATGTTCATCCGCCTCCGCACCGCGCGGCCCGACGACTGGAGCGGCAAGCTCACCGACCTCGCGGTCACCGTGCTCGCGCTGATGATCCTGATCGTCGTGCTGCTCGTGCGCCTGCCCGAATCGTGGCTCGCCCTGGCGGCGGGGCGCGGCTGGATCGTCCGCGTGGTCCTGGCGCTCGCCGCATGGTGGCTGTTCATGTGGCTGGACAACGCCCTGCGCGTGCTGCTGCCGCGCACGCCGTATTTGTTCGGGCGCACCCTGACGATCCGCGCGCGCGGCCGGCGGGTGCCGCTGCCCGTGCGCGAGATCCAGGCGATCCACGTCGAGACCCGCCCGCCCGACGAGCGCGAGACCTTCGTCGTCGAGCTGCGATCCGGCGAGCACCACGACCTCTGCCCGGTGCACTGGCAAGGCGCCGGTCGCATGTACCGGCGCATCGCCCGGGCCCAGCGCCTCGCTCGCTGAACGCGATCTATGGCGCGAGCACCGGCAGCGTGATCTTCGAGGCCCGCGCGCGCCCGCGGTGCACGCGGTGGGTGGCCCGCTGGAAGTCCTTCTCCGTGGCCTCGAAGATGTTGGCGACCCAGCGCTGGGGGTTGCGATCGACGAAGGGGAACCAGGTGCTCTGGACCTGGACCATGACGCGGTGGCCCTTCTGGAAGGTGTGCATGACGTCCTGCAGCGGCACGCGGACCTGCGTCGGCTGTCCGGGCGTGAACGGCTTGGGCTCGCTGTAGCTGTCGCGGAAGCGGCCGCGAAAGGCCTCGCTGCGCACCAGCATCTGGTAGCCGCCGAGGTGCACGCCGCGGCGCAGGCCCTCGGGATCGGGCGTGTCCGGTGGCAGCACGTCGATCAGCTTGACGATCCAGTCGGCGTCGCCGGCGGTGGTCGAGACCCACAGATCGGCGAGCAGAGGCCCGGCGAGCGTGAGGTCCTCGGTGAGCGGCGGCGTCTGGTACACGAGCACGTCCGGTCGGCGCGAGGCGAAGCGCTGATCCTCGGTCATGTACTCCTTCGGCATGCCGGTGTGGATGTCCTGGGTCGCCGGCACCGGCTTGTTCGGATCGCTGATGAACTCGTCGAAGCCGGGCCCGACCGGGGCCGCGTCGAGCAGCGCCTCGCCGTCACCGAAGTACAGCGTCCGCGGCCGGGTCGGCGGCGGCCACTGCGAGAAGCCGCGCCAGCGGTTGACGCCGGTCTCGAACACGCTGGCCTCGGCCAGATCGCCAGCGGGAGCGTCCTTGAGGTGGTGCTCGAAGAAAGGCAGCTCGATGTGTTGCTGGTAGTGCTCGGAGGTCTTGCTGCCGAAGCTGATGTCGCCGAGGCGCTCGCCGGTGGTGCGGGTCCAGCCGCCGTGGCCCCACGGGCCCATCACCAGCGCGTTGGCGATCCCGGGGTTCTGCCGCTCGATCGCGGCGTAGATGTGCAGCGGGCCGTAGAGGTCCTCGGTGTCGAACCAGCCGCCGACCGTGAGCACCGCGGGCGCGACCTTCTTGAGGTGGGGCAGGAGGGCGCGCGACTGCCAGAACTCGTCGTAGTTGGGGTGGCGGGCCGCCTCGCGCCAGAACGCGATCTGGCCCTTGAGGTGGCGCGCCTCGAGCTCGCGCAGCGGGCCCGCGTCGAGGAAGAACTGGTAGCCGTCCGGCGTGGGGTGACGAAAGCCCTGGTTCCACGCGGTGACGCGGCCGCTGCGAGGCTGGCCGAAGCTGGCGAAGAAGTTGAAGGTGTGCGGCAGGAAGAAGGCGCCGTGGTGGTGGAAGTCGTCGAAGAACCAGTCGGCGATCGGCGCCTGCGGGCTGACGGCGCGCAGGGCCGGGTGGGCGTCGATCATGCCGGCGGCGGCGTAGAAGCCGGGGTAGGAGACGCCGTACATGCCGACACGGCCGTTGTTGCCCGGCAGGTTGGCGACCAGCCAGGCGATCGTGTCGAAGGTGTCGGTCGACTCGTCGATGTCGGCGGGTCCGGCCTTGATCGGCCGGTGCGGGCGCATGTTGACGAATTCACCGTCGGACATGAAGGTGCCGCGCACGTCCTGGACGACGAAGATGTAGCCGGCCTCGGCGAAGGGGGCGCTCGGACCGAGGCTGTGCGGGAAGGCGTCCGGGCCGTAGGGCGCGCAGCTGTACGGCGTGCGTCGCAGCAAGATCGGATAGCTGCGCGAGCGGTCCTTCGGCGTGTAGACGGCGGTGAACAGCTCGACCCCGTCGCGCATGCGGACGCGGTGCTCTTGCTTGTCGTAGCGGGCGCGCACGAGGGCCGCCAGCGCGTCGGCGGGCGTCGGAGGAGGCGCCGGGCTCAGCGTCTCGGCGACGCACACCGCAGCCGTGGGTGCCACGGTGGGCGCCACCACGGAGGGGCGACAGGCGACGAGCGCCGCGGACCAGCCGAGCGCGAGACCTCGCAAGATCTGGGCAACCGACACCGCTCCGGTATACTCCCGCCCCCGGAGCCGAGGCCAGCGAATGAGTGTAGGGATCCTGACCAGTGGGGGCGACGCCCCCGGCATGAATGCAGCGGTGCGCGCCGCCTTTCGCAGCCTCAAGATGCGGGCGCCGGACTGCGAGTTGATGCTGTTTCGTGACGGCTTTCGCGGCCTCGCGCGCCGCCTCGACTCGGCCTCCGACCGGAGCGTCGACCGCAAGGACGTCCGCGACATCATCCACCGCGGCGGCACCTTCCTCGGCACCGGGCGCGTGCCGGAGCTGTACATGCCGCCGGCCGACGCCCCCGACCTGGCGGAGCGCCTGGCCGCGCGCGAGGCCTTCCTGCGGGTCGCGGCGGTGAACCTGTTCCAGACCCGCGTTGAGAGCCTGATCGTGATCGGCGGCGACGGGTCCTTCCGCGGCGCGCGGGCGATCGCGGCGGCCTATCGCGAGACCTTTCCCGGCCGGCCCTTCCGGGTGATCGGCCTGCCAGGCACGATCGACAACGACCTCCACGGCACCGAATTCTCGATCGGCTACGACACCGCGCTCAATAACGTGGTCGACGCGATCCGCAAGCTGCGTGACACGATCGAGTCGCACCGGCGGGCGATCATCCTCGAGGTGATGGGCAACACCTCGGGCTGGCTGGCCCTGACCTCGGCGATCGCCGGCGGGGCCGCGGCGGTGGCGATCCCGGAGGTCGAGGAGACCTGGGACCAGGACGAGCTCATCCGTCGCCTCATCGCCGGGGTCCGTCGCGACTACCGCTACTTCATCATCGTCGTCGCCGAGGGCGTGCTCAAGCGTGCGGGCGCCGACTGGTCGCAGCGGTTGGCGCGGCGCATCGAGACGGCGGCGCCGATCCAGGAGATCCTCGGACACGCGATGGAGGCCCGGATCAACTCGGTCGGCCACGTCGCACGGGGTGGCAGCCCCTCGGCGCTGGACAACACGCTGGCGGGCCTGCTCGGGGCGGCCGCGGCCGACGTCGCGCAGCTCGGCAGACTGGCCCACGGCGAGCCGATCGCGGGTGATGTGATGGTCGGGACCCGCGGCACGCGGGTGATCGTGACGCCGCTGGACGAGGTCATCGAGCACTCGCCGCGCCTGGTCGAGCGCGAGAGCGACCTGTTCCAGCTGTCCAACAAGCTGATGCTGTCGGCCGGGCAGGCTTTCTAGCGAACTGGTGGGCCCACGGCGGGCCCACGGCGGGCCCACGGTTGGGCCCACGGCGGGCCCACGGCGGGCCAGCGCAAGCTCGGGGGGCGGGTCAGATGCCCTTGGTGATCAGCCACGAGTCGCCCTCGCGGATGAGCTCGAACTTGGCGAAGTCCTGCTTGGGCACCACGCGGGCGCTGACGCGGGGCAGGCCGTCGTCGCCGAGCACGGGCTTCATGCGGAAGCTGGCGTCGATCCACACGTGCACCGTGGCGCGATCGCGGCGGATGAAGACATCGAGGTACTCGATGGTGAAGCGGACCGACTCGATCTGGGCGATGCGGCGACCGAGAGTCTGACCGAGCTCCTCGAAGACGATGTCGTCGCTCGGGTCATCGGTGCCGGACTCGTCGTAGTAGGTCGGGTGCGCGGTCGAGAGGATGACGGCCGGGTCCTGACGCACGAAGCCGCCGCGGAAGCGCTCGAGGACCTGCAAGATCTCCCGGTTGTCGGCCGTGTCCGGGACCTCCGTGCCGGGGATCATCTGGACGTTCTTGCAGGCGGAGAGCACCGGCGCGGCGAGCAGGACGGCGAGGACAAAGGCTGGGGTGCGACCGAACATGCGGAGGAGGTGCTGCGCCTGTGCAAGCGAGTGACCGGAGCATCCGTCGCCCACTTCGGGCGGGGAATCAAGCACTTCCTCGTCAATTTCTCGCTGCCATCGCCGGGCTTCCTTGTCAAAATGGCACGCAGCCGCTGCGGTGCTTGCCAGGCCGTCGTACCTTCGCCCGCGCCGCCGTCGCGCTGCAGGTGGGCGAGCCGCTATGATGCGGCGACCATGCCCGAGGCCCGCTATCACCCCCGGCTCCGCGTGCACGCGCACGCGGACGTGATCGGCGCGGAGGTCGTGTTGTGGCGGCCGCTCGAGGATCTGAGCCTCGGCGGCTGCAGGCTCGCCGGACCAGCGTGGGAGGACGCCGGCGCCGCGGTGCAGGTGGTGCTCAGCTTCCCGGCGATCGGGGCGAGCGTGCCCCTGCCAGCGGTGGTGGTCCGTGGCGGCGCGCGGGACATGGCGCTGCGCTTCCACGGCATCAGCGAGGAGCAGCGGCAGACGCTGCGCAAGCACATGCAGGACAGCCACGACGCGGTCGCGGCGGGCTGAGGCGCAGGAGAGCCGTCGCATGGACTCCGCGTCGACCGAGCTCCGGCTCACCCGCGATCAGCAGGCCCTCGTGGAGCGCGCCGTACATCGCGTGCCGCAGATCGCCCGCCAGATCCGCCACCTGCTCGGCGGGATCAGCTTCGAGGAGTGCGAGAGCGCCGGCTACGAGGCGCTGGTGCGTTCGGCGCTGCGCTACGACCCGGCCAAGGGCGTGCCGTTCACCGGCTTCGCGTACCCGCGGGTGCGCGGGGCGATGCTCGACGCGGCCCGCCGGGCCTCGCCCGATCGCCGGCGGCTCAGCCGGGCGATCAAGCTGGTGGAGTCGGTCGAGGCGGTGCGCCGTGACCACGAGGCTTCGCCGCTTGGAGGCGACCCGCGGACGCTGGCGGAGCGGGTCGAGGCGGCGGCGGCGATGATCCGCGAGGTCACTGCGGCGGTGGTCCTGACGCGGATCGCGGCGGTGGAGCCCGAGCGGCTGGCCGACGGCGCGGCGCCGGTCGACGAGGCCGTGGCCGATGCGCAGTCGCAGGCGATGGTCCAGAGGGCGCTCGCGCGCTGCGAGCCCGAGGAGCGTGAGATGTTGGCGGCGATTTACTTCGGTGACCAGTCGATGCACGACTACGCGGCGACGATCGGGGTCAACGTCAGCACGGTGTCGCGGCGGCACAGTCGGGCGCTGCGCAAGCTGGCGGCGTGGTTCGCGGAGCGGCCGCCGTGAGCCGAGCGGCTGGCCTTCGGGACATGTCCTGGGGGAGCGGTGAGACAGAGGCTGGCCTTCGGGACATGTCCCGGGGGACCTGCGGGGTGGCGGTGCTGGTGCTGGCGCTCGGCTGCGAGGCCCGACCGCCGGCGCCGATCGCCGCCGGGCCGGACAAGCGGGCGCTGTATGGCGACCCGGGGCTGGTGCCGACGCGGGCGGGCGAGCGAGCGCGCGAGGAGCTGGCGCTGGCCGGCAGCGTCGCGGCCGCGCTGCGGGCGCGGGCGGAGGTCACGGCGCTGGCGGTCGAGGTGCGGCTGCCTGCTGCGGGCGATCCGGGCGCGGCCGTGGTCGCCGGCGAGCTCTCGCTCGATGTCCACGACGTCACGCGGATCGCCGAGGGCGTGCTGGGGCCGTGGAGCGCGGGGCGCGTGCAGGTCGAGTTGACGCCTGCGCGGGTCGGCGCGCCAGAGCGCCCGGAGGCGCCGGGCTCCCTGCGCTGGCCGCTGGCGCTGGCGCTGGTCGGTCTCGGGGCGTCGGCCGGGGTCTCCATCGAGCGCCTGCGGCAGCGTCGCGCCCGGCGTCGCTGAGGCGTGGGCGGCCGTGGGCGGCGCCTGTATGCTCTCGGGCGATGAGCAGCCAGAACCTCGTGTACGTCGGCATCGATCTCGGCACCACGAACTCGACGGCGGCGGTGTTCGACGGCGACAAGGTGACGCTCGTACGCAACGCCCAGGGCTCGCCGATCACGCCGTCGGTGGTCCGCATTGACGCGCGCGGCAACCTCAGCGTCGGTGCTCGTGCTCGCCGCTTCCTCGAGAGCGACCCGGATAACACGCGCGGCGAGTTCAAGCGCTTGATGGGCACGGCGCAGGCGCTGCGCTTCCCGGCCAGCGGCGCGGAGAAGCGGCCCGAAGAGCTGGCGGCGGAGGTGCTGCGATCGCTGCGCAAGGACATCGAGGACCAGCTGGGCTTCGTGCCGGCGCGGGCGGTGATCTCGGTGCCGGCGCTGTTCGAGCTGCCGCAGTCGAGCGCGACCTCCGAGGCGGCGCGTCTGGCTGGCTTCGAGCGGGTCGAGCTGCTGCAGGAGCCGATCGCGTCGGCGCTGGCGGCGGGCTGGACGATCGTCGACTCGAGCGGGAGTTGGCTGGTCTACGACCTCGGCGGCGGGACCTTCGACGTGTCGCTGCTCGAGACGCGCGACGGGCTGCTGCGGGTGGTCGGGCACGACGGCGACAACTTCCTCGGCGGTCGCGACTTCGACTGGGCGATCGTCGACTGGGCGCTCGGCGAGATCGAGCGGGCCGAGGCGGTGAAGCTCAGCCGCAGCGACTCGGCCCACGCGGCGACGATCCGGCGGATCAAGCTGGCGGCCGAGGAGGCGAAGATCGAGCTCAGCCGGGTCGAACAGACCTCGATGGCGATCGCGGGGCTGAAGGTCGGTGATCGCAGCTTCGACCTCGACCTCGCGCTCGACCGGGCCACGCTCGAGCGGCTCTGCAGCCCGGCGATCGAGCGATCGCTGGCGGTGTGCCGGCGCCTGCTGGCGGCCCACGGCGTGCCCGACGGCGGCCTGACGCGGGTCGTGATGGTCGGCGGGCCCTCGGTGATGCCGGTGGTGCGGCGCTACGTCAGCGCGGCGCTCGGGGTGCCGCCGACGGAGGGCCTCGACCCGATGACGCTGGTGGCCCAGGGCGCGGCGATCTACGCGGCGACCGCGGGGCTCGAGGCGCGGCCGGCCGCGCTCGAGCCGCTGCGTGGGTGCAAGCTGTGGCTGCAGTATCCGGCGATGTCGTCGGACCTGACCCCGCACGTGGTCGGCCGTCTGGTCGACCGCGGGGCCTCGGGCAGCGCGGTGGCGACGGAGCTGCGGCTGACGCGGGCGGATGGCCTTTGGGACAGCCCGTGGATCAGCCTCGACGAGGAGGGGGCCTTCGTCGCCGCAGTGTCGCTGCTGGCGCGGCGGCCCAACGTGTTCCGCGTCGAGGGCAAGAACGCGACCGGCGGGGCCGTGGTGATCGATCCGCCGACCCTGACGATCGTGCAGGGGCTGACGATCAGCGACCCACCGCTGTCGCGGACGATCGGGGTGGCGACCGCGGGCGACGACGTGCGGGTGTACTTCGAGCGCGGCGCGCCGCTGCCGGCCCGCCGCACCTTCACGCTGCAGACGGTCGAGACGGTGGCGAAGGGCAGCAAGGAGAGCCTGATCAAGATCCCGATCGTGCAGGGCGAGTACGACGCGGCGCACCTGTGCCGCCTCGTCGGCGCGCTCGAGATCAGCGGCGCCGAGCTGCGCCAGACGATGCCCTCGGGGACCGAGCTGGAGCTGACGATCGAGCTCGACCGCGGCGGTCGGATGTCGGCGCGGGCGCTGGTGCCGGGCTCGGGGCAGGTGTTCGAGCACGTCGCGCATTTGCTGGTCCCGGAGGCCGCGCCGGAGGTGCTGGACGCCCAGCTGGTGGCGATCCGCGGGCGCCTCGGGGAGCTGCGGACGGACGCGTTCCGGCGCGGTCTGGCCGGGGTGATCGACAAGCTCGGCAAGGTCGAGGCGGCGCTGGTCGACCTGGCGCTCGACGTCGGCGCGGCCAAGGGTGGCGACGCCGACGCGGCGCAGAAGGCCCGTCGCAGCCTGATCGAGCTCGACGCGACGCTCGAGTCGGTGGAGCTCGATCGCCGCTGGCCCGAGCTCGAGAAGGAGGCGCGCGAGGCGGTGGTGTACGCGACGATCGTGATCCACGAGCACGGCCTGGCGCACGAGCAGAGCCTGTTCGCCGAGACGGCCCGCGCGGTGGAGAAGGCCCGGATGGGCCGCGACCCGCTCGAGCTGCAGCGCCAGCTGCGGCTGCTCAACCGGCTCGCGTACGCGGCCGGCTCGCGCGACCCGGAGGTGTGGAAGCGGCGCTTCGAGCACGCAGCGGTCGACATCGGCAACACGACGGACCCGGCCAAGGCGCAGACGCTGGTCAAGGAGGGCCGCGAGGCGCTGGCCAGGGGCGACGGCGAGGCGCTGCGGCGGGTGGTCCAGAAGCTGTGGCAGCTGTCGCCCGGAGATCCGGAGCAGCGCCGCCTCGGCTACGACTCGGGGGTCCGCTGAGCATGAGCGCGGGGCCGGCCGATCCGCAGCGGCGACTCGCCGACAACCCGTTCTACGTGCTCGGGTTGCGGCCCGAGTGTGGTCGCCTCGACGTCGAGCGCGAGGGTCAGAAGCTGCTCGGGATGCTCGAGCTCGGGCTCAAATCGGCGGCCAGCTACATGACCCCGCTCGGCCCGCAGCCGCGCAGCGCCGACAAGGTGCGGGCGGCGATGGCCGAGCTGCGCAGCCCCGATCGCCGGCTGTTGCACGAGTTCTGGGCCCTGCTGCCGCCGAAGCCGGAGCCGCCGCGCCCGCAACCACCGCCGAAGCCTGAACATGACCTGGAGCCCTTCGCCGGGGCCTTCGCCGCGCACGGCTGGAAGCGACCGTGATCGCATGAGCTTCGCAAGCTTGCTCGGCCTGGTGATCCTGGTGCTCGCGCTGGCGGCGTGGCTGTTGTTGTTGTGGTCGGCGATCGAGCCGCTGCTGTGGCTGGTGATCCGTCGGATCGTCGCGCCGCGAGGGTTGGTGCGCACGGCGGCGACGCTGGCTCGCCTGTGCCGCGGCGGCTTCGAGCACGACCTCCGCGGCGGGTCGGCGCTCGCCGGGGCGCTCGCGCTCGCGGCCCGCGGGGCCCACGACGAGCGCCTGGCGACCTGGCTCGAAGGACAGCTGGGCAAGCCGGGCGCGCTCGGGGCCGCGGGTGTGGTCGCGGCGGGGCTGATCGCCGCGAGTCGGGGCCAGCGCGACGCGGCCCGCGACCTCATGCACAACGCGGCGGGCTTCGACGCCGAGCGGGCGCCCGCGGCGGCGCGCGTGGTGGCCAACGAGTGGTTGGTGGCCGACGCGGCGGAGCGCGGCGACTGGGGGACGGTGATGCGCCTGGGCGTGCGCCGCGACGTGGCCTCGGCGCAGACGCGCTTCCTCGCGTTCGCGGCGGCGCGGGTGCGTCGCCAGCCCTTGATCGACGAGCCGTCGGCGACCGACGCGGGGCTGCGCTGGTTGTGGTGGCGGACGCCCGACCGTGGACGCACGCGGCCCTTGCTGCTGCAAGCGCTGGCGACCCCGCGGGTGATGCACTCGCGCAAGCCGACGCCCAAGCCGCCCGAGCCCGCTCCGCCGCCGCTCGACCCCGCGGAATTCGCGGGCGATCCGGTGGCCTACGCGCAGGCCCTACACGCGCTGTGGACCGCTGCGGAGGCGGCCTGGCGCAACCTGAGTCCGACCCACCTGGCTGGGCTGTGCAAGGCCTGGGACGCGGCCTTCGCCGGCCCGGCGCTGGCCCGGCTCGCGGCGAGGGTGCAGGTGCTGACAACCGTGACGAAGGCCGAGGCGGCGCTGGCCCAGATCCGCCGCAGCGTCGCCGACGATCTGGCGCAGCTGGCCTCGCGGGCGCAGATCCCCCTGAGCGCGCTGACGGAGGCGGGTGGCGTGGGGGCCGAGGCGGGTCTGCTGCTGCGCGCCGAGCTGCTCACCGAGGTCGAGAAGCAGAACCAGGCGCTGCGCCTGCGCACCCAGCAGAAGCGCAAGCTGCCGGCGGTCGAGGAGCTGCGCGAGTGGAACAGCCTGCGCCGCGCGTACGAGCGGGCCGTGCTGCTCGGCGGGCTCGAGCTGCGGCGCCTGATGTTCCCGGACATCCACCTGCACGTCTGCAACTACGCGGTGTGGCTGTGGAACGACCGCAAGGAGTACGGCATCTCGGGGCCGCTGTTCCGGTGGTTGCTGACGGAGGCGGAGGCGGTCGGCGACGAGGAGGCGATCGTGCTCCAGCGCAAGAACGTCGGCGTGAAGTGAGACAGCTCAGTGATCTGGCCTGAAGGACAGCTCGATGATCTGGCCTGAAGGACAGCTCGATGATCTGTCCTGCGGGATAGCTCGGTGATCTGGCCTGAGGGACAGGATCAGCCCCCGCCGGGGCGGCTCGAGATCAGGCGCGGGAAGCCGGCGAAGCGGGACTTGCGGGGCCGTGGGGTGCCGTCGTCGGCGCCGGGGAGGTCGGCGATGTGGCGGTGCAGCGCGGGGTCGTGGCGCGGCGCGGGAGCCGGGAGCAGGGTGAGGCCGAAGCGCAGCAGGGCGGCGCTGCTGCACGCCAGCTTGAGCCAGGGCGGGGCGACTGCGCGGCCGGCCAGGGCGTCGCCGTCGCGGGCGCGCAGGACCAGGCCGATCGCGCGGTAGACCCGGCTGGCGACCAGGATGGCGAGGCGCGAGGGCCAGGGGATGAAGCGCATGCCGGCGTCGGCGCTGGCGTAGTGGCGGTCGGCGAGCTCGAGCAGGTCGAGCACGATCGTGGCGATCGCGGCGCGCGGGGTCCGGCGCTGCAGCAGGGCCTCGCTGTCGCTGCCGAGCTGCGCGAGGCGGGCCCTGGGCAGGTACACGCGGCCGCGGTCGGCGTCCTCGGCGACGTCGCGGCAGACGTTGGTGAGCTGCATGGCGATGCCGAGGTCGAGCGCGAAGGCCCGGGCCCTGGGGGCGCGCACGCCGAGCACGCCGCACATCATCAGGCCGACGGTGCCGGCGACGCGGTAGCAGTAGCGCAGCAGCTCGGCGTCGTCGGCGATGGCGACCGGGCCGGCGTCGGAGCGGACGCCGGCGATGAGCTCGAGCGCGGCGGCCCGCTCGACGTCGTGGTCGTGCAGCTGGGCCGCGAACACCTCGATCAGCGGGCGCGGCGGGGCCTCGCCGCGCAGCTCGGCCTCGACCTCGGCGAGCGCGCGAGTGCCAGACTCGAGGTCCGTGGCCTCGTCGACGAGGTCGTCGACCAGGCGGCAGAAGGCGTAGAGCACGGCGGCCTCGTCGAGCTGCTCGCGTCCGAGGAAGCGACCGGCAAGGTTGAAGCTGCGGGCGTGCCGGGCCAGCACGGCCCGGCTCTCGGCGACGACGCGGGCCCGGTCGACCATCAGGAGGCGGCCCGGGTGACGCGCGTGGGGCCCGGCACGGGCACGCGTTGTTGTGGCCCCGGCATCACGCGCTCGAGCACCTTGGCCGACGAGAGCACGCCCGGCATGCCGGCGCCGGGGTGAGTGCCGGCGCCGACGAAGTAGAGGCCGGCGACGTCCTCGGAGCGGTTGTGGTAGCGGAAGAAGGCCGACTGGTGGAGCAGCGGCTCGGGGCCGAAGGCGGCGCCGCGGTGCGATCGCAGGGTGGTCTCGAAGTACTGCGGGGTGATGTGCCTGCGGGTGACGATGCTGTCCTTGAGGCCAGGTACGTGCTCGGCGTCGAGGAAGTCGAGGATCGTGGCGAAGTAGCGCTCACCGATCGCCTCCCAGTCGATCTTGCCGAGGGTGTTGGGCACCGGGGAGAGCACGTAGAAGTTCTCGTGACCGGGCGGGGCGAGGCTGGGGTCGCTGCGGGTGGGCGCGTGCAGGTACAGCGAGAAGTCGTCGGCGAGGATCTTGCGCTCGAAGATGTCCTCGAGCAGCTCGCGGTAGCGACGGCCGAGGATGATCGTGTGGTGGGCCAGCTGCGGCCAGGTGCCGCGGGCGCCGAAGTAGCCGACGAACAGGCCCATCGACAGCTTGCGCTGCTCGACGACGAAGTCGCGGTTCCAGCGGCGGTGCCTCGCGGCGACCAGGCGGGTGTAGACGAAGGCGGGGTCGGCGTTGCTGACGACGGCGCTGCAGGCGATGCGGGCGCCGTCGCCGGTGCGCACGGCGACGGCGCGGCCGGCCTCGACCTCGATCTCGGTGACCGGGCTGTTGCAGCGGACCTCGACGCCGATCTCGGCGAGCAAGCGGACCATGGCGCCGACGATCGCCGTGGTGCCGCCCTTGGCGAACTCGACGCCCCACTTGCGCTCGAGCCAGTGGATGAGGGCGTAGATCGCCGGGGCACGGAAGGGGTTGCCGCCGATGAGCAGGGGCTGGAAGGTGAAGACCTGGCGCAGGCGCTCGTCGGCGATGTACTGGCTGACCCAGCTGTAGACCGACCGCCAGCAGCCGAGGCGGACCAGATCGGGGACGATCTTCAGCATGTCGGTGAAGCGGTCGAAGGGCTTGTCGACCAGCTGGGTGTAGCCGACGTCGAAGATGCGGCGGGCGTGGTCGGCGAGCTTGCGGTAGCCGTCGACGTCGCGCGGGTTGAAGGCGGCGATCTGGGCGAGCAGGCGGTCCTCGTCGCCGACGTAGTCGAAGCGCTCGCCGTCGGGGAAGACCACGCGGTAGAAGGGGTCGACCGGGATGAACTCGACGTAGTCGCGGCGGTCGCGGCCGACCAGCGCGAACAGCTCGTCGAACAGGTAGCTGGCGGTGACGACGGTGGGGCCGGCGTCGAAGGAGAAGCCGTCCTGCTTGAACACCGCCGCGCGCCCGCCGGGCTGGTCCATGCCCTCGAGCACGAGCACCTGGTGGCCGCGGGCCCGCAGGCGGATCGCCGCTGCGAGGCCGCCGAGGCCGGAACCGATGACGATGACTGGATCGCTGCGCATCGTGGGCGGCCTCCTGAGGGGCGGGGCCCCAAGCCAAGCCCAAGATAGTCAAGCTCGGCCGTTTCGCCCGGCGTGCGGGCCTGCGTAACGTCACGCGTGCGCACTCAGTGGGCGGCGGGCTTGTCGTACTTGACGCTGCACCCCCAGGCCTTGGTCTCGGGGGTGGCGACCGGCTTGCCGGCGGTGAGGGCCGCGAGCGTGTCCTCGAGGTAGGCGATCCGTGTGCCGCCGTCGGGCTCGCCCATCGGCGCGTTGTCGAGGGCGCCGCGGTAGACGAGCACGCCCTTCTCGTCGACGACGAAGACGTGCGGGGTGTTGGTGGCGTCGTAGGCCTTGCCGACGTAGCCGCCCGCGTCGAGCAGGATCGGGTGGCCGAGCTTCCACGTGGCGGCGGCCTGCTTGTTGACCTCGGCGCCGTGGCCCTGCTTGCCGGGCGCGCCGCTGTTGATCGCCAGCCAGACGACGCCGGTGGCGGTGGTGCGGGCCGCGAGGTCCTTCAGGGCGCCGTCGCCGTGGGCCTGCTTGACGAAGGGGCACTCGGGGTTGAACCACTCGAGGACGACGCGCTTGCCCTTGAAGTCGGAGAGCTTCACCTTGCTGCCGTCGGCGGCCTCGAGGGTGAAGTCGGGCGCGGGCTGGCCGATCGCCGCGACCGCGCCGGGCTCGGCGAGCGGGTTGGCGATGGGGGCAACGGGTGTGGCGGCGGGCGTGGTGGCCGGTGTGGCCGGGGCGCTCGCGGGGGCGGCCTTCGCGGCCTCGGGCGGCTTGGGGCCGCTGTCACAGGCGAGGGCGAGGGCGAGGCTGAGGATCACGAGGGGCACGAGGGGACGATGCATGCGGGGCTCCGGGGGCTTTCTACCACCGCGTGCTCGAGCTGTCGCACGGGCTGCAGGCGACGGTCGGCACCTGACCGATGAGACAGGTCGGCGGTGGGCGGGTCCGTGGTAGGCTGGCGGTCGATGGCGAGCGACGAGATCCCCGAGCGTGGTGAGGCGGAGCTGCCGGTGGTCGCTCGCCTGGTGATCGAGATCCGATCCGACGGGAGCAGGACGGTGGCTCGCGGGGCGCTCGAGCAGGCGACGGCCGCGGACGGGGCGGCCGAGCGCGTGGCCGTGGAGGCCCGCGGCGGCAGCCCGGCCGCGCTCGCGGTCGACCTGCTCCGGGCGCTGATGACCATGCCGTTTCAGGCGAGCCTGGCCCGCTGGACAGGTCGTGAGGGACAGGTCGCAACGGCCAGCCTGGTCGAGGAGACGAGGCCGGGGTCTGACGTGGGGCCCAAGCTGGGGCTGGCCGGGCGGGTGCGACGCGAGCTGTCGGGGCGCCTGCGGCGGCGGCTCGGGCTGACCCGCTGAGCCGCGGGGCGGGTGCTCGGAGGCTTGCGAGCTCGCCTGGCCGCGCGTGCTCGGAGGCTCTCGAGCACGCCCGCTGGGCCGTGGGTGCTCAGAGGCTCTCGAGCACGCTGCGGATCTCGGCGAGGTCCTTGTCGCCGGGGTTGCTGGCCTCGGCGGCGGTGAGGCTGGCGAGGGCGAGCTTGCGGGCGGCGTCGGCGTCGGCGCTGCCGGCGTTGTCGCGCACGATCTTGAGCGACTCGGCGTACTGGAAGATCGCGGCGCCCTTCTCGAGCTGGGGCCCCGGCTTGGCCACGGCGGCGGCGATGAAGAGGCTGCTGGCGACCTCCTTGGCCTTGAAGCTGCGGGCGTCGAGGTAGCGGGCGGTGACCTTGATCTCGGAGGCCTCGGCGATCTGCGCGGGGGCGCAGGTGGCGATGGTCTGGTGGAAGACCATCGCGTCGTTGGGCGCGAGGTGCTGCGGCTCGACCTCGGCCGGGTCGGTGCTGTACTCCTCGCCGCTGAACTTCACGATCTTGAAGCCGGGGGGCATGTCGAGCTGGACCTGCACGTCGCGGGCGGCGACGTGCATGGTGCTGACGAAGCGCTCGCCGAACATCTTCTCGGCCTCGGCCTCGCTGGGGATGAAGAGCGAGGCGCCGCGGCCGGCGTCGGTGACGCTGTCCATCAGGGTGTCGTTGTAGGAGCCGGCCTCGCCGACGCCGACGCCGACGAGGTAGATGCCATCTTTGTCCTGATCGCCGGCGCCGCCGGAGATGGTGTCGATATCGGTGACGCCCGCGTTGGCGCCGCCGTCGCTGATGAGGACGACGCGGTTGATGCGGGTCTGGTCGTACTGCTTGTGGGCGAGCTCGTAGCCGGCGTTGAGGCCACCGTTGAGGTCGGTGCCGCCGCCCGCGGCGAGCGCGTCGATCTGGTCGAGGAGGGTGGGGTCGTCGGCGGCGGTGATGACGTGGGCCTCCATCTTGACCGCGTTCTCGGTGTCCCAGCCGACCATCGAGACGACGTCGCCCTTGCGCAGGCTGCCGGCGATCGCCCGGCACGCGGCCTTCTGCATCGCCATCGCCTGGCCCTCCATCGAGCCCGACTCGTCGAGGACGAGGGTGATGTTCATGAGCGGGCGATCGGCGTTGGCGATCTCCTCGCTGCTGACGCCGATCTGGAGGGTGAAGGTGTCCTGGCTGTCGCCGACGCGGGCGAGCTGCGGGGTGACGACGACCTCGCCGGGCTTGGCGTGCGGGTAGTCGAAGCCGTAGTAGTTGAGGAACTCCCAGGTGCGGATCGGGGCGTTGTAGAGGCCGCCGCCGTGCAGCACGGCCTCGCGCACCTGGACCGGCGAGGAGGTGGAGTTGGAGTCGTCGGGGGAGAGGTAGAGGACGACGGGGGTCTCGGCGTCGCAGGCCGCGGGCTCGCCGGTGCTGGCGTCGCCCGTGCTCTCGGCGCCGCCCTCCGCGTCGTTGGGGTCGCCGCCCTCGTTGGCGCTGTCGCCCGCGCCGGTGCCCTGCGGGCTGCTGTCGCCGGCGCTCACGCTGTCGCCGGCGCTCTCGTAGAGGCCAGCGTCGCTGACGCTGCTGCAGCCGGCGGCGAGGGCGAGCAGGACGGGGGAGACGAGGAGGACGAGGGGGCGGGTCTGGGTGCGCATGGTAAGTGAGGACGGCCTTGCGAGGTCCGTGGCGGCTCGCTCTGCAAGAACAGAACCGTCAATGATCTCGGAGCTGAGGGCCGTGCACGGCCCTTGCGGCATGACACGGCTGTCACGCCCGGCGGCGGGGGAGGCTGGCCTTCGGGACAGGTGCATTCGAGGCGCGGGTGTCCTTTGGGACAGGTGCCTTTGGCTTGGGGCTGGCCTTCGGGACAGGTGCACGCGATGTGCGGATGTTCTTCAGGACAGGTGCCTTGCGGGCGGGGCCGGACGTGCCGAGGACGACGTCGATCGGGGCCTCGCAGCCGGAGTCGCGCAGCTTGCAGCGGCGGCAGGCGGCGCCGGTCCAGATGTGCTCGTAGAGGGCCTGGACCTGGTCGATGATGTCCTCGTCGTCGGTGAGCAGGCCGAGCTCGAAGTTGCGGCGGTCCTCGCCCTTGGCGCCGAGGCCGGCGCCGGTCCAGTTGGCGCTGCCGAGGTAGCAGAGGCGGCCGTCGACGAGCACGGTCTTGAGGTGGACGCGCGGGCACTGGCGCAGCTCGAGGCCGCCGGCGACGAGGCGGGGGCGGCGGTCGAAGCTGCTGCGGAAGGGGCCGGAGGGGGCGCTGGCGTGGAGGATGCGTAGCTCGACGCCCTGGCTGGCGAGGCCGTCGAGGACGGCGAGCACGGAGTGGAAGCGGGCGCGGGCGCGGGCGGTCGCGCGGGTGTCCTCGACCAGCAGCTCCTTGAGGTTGGCGGTGGCGATCCACACGCTGGTGCGGGCGCCGCGGACGGCGCGGATGACCTGATCGTAGTGGCCGCGCCCGGACAGCAGCGACATGCGCACGGGGCGAGCGGGCAGGGCGAAGTCCACGCGGGAGGGTATGGCCCGCGGCGAGCGAGTCGCAACTTTCAGGCCGTGTGGTGATCAGCTGCGCGGGACGTCGGGCTCGATGAAGCTCCAGCGGACCTCGGGGCAGCGGCCGCGCAGGCGGTCCTCGAAGTCGTTGATGGCGCGGGCGACGTCCTCGACGCTGAGGCCGGGGGCGAAGCTGGCCTTCATGATGAGCAGGACCTCGGCGGGGCCCTGCTGGATCGTGATCATGTGGAGGACGCGGGTGAGCCGGGGATCCTCGGCGGCGGTGGTCGTGACGGCCGCGGCGATCTCGGGGTCGGCGGCCTCGCCGATGATCAGCGACTTGACCTCGATGGCGAGGAAGATGGCGACGCCGATCAGGACCACGCCGATGAAGAGGCTGCCGATCGCGTCCCAGGAGCCGTCGCCGGTGAGGGCGGCGAGGGTGATGGCGAGGAGGGCGATGCCGAGGCCGAGCACGGCGGCGGCGTTCTCTCCGAACACGACGACCAGGTCGGAGTCCTTGCTGTCGCTGAGGAAGCGGAAGAAGGGCCGACCCTTGCGCCGCTTGTTGAGCTCCTGGACGTTCTTGAGGGTGGCCCAGCCCTCGAGCACGAGCGAGAAGCCGAGGATCGCCAGGGCGAGGCGCATGTCGCCGACCGGCTCGGGGTGGCCGAGCTTGTGGATCGACTCGTAGATCGAGAACACGCCGCCGCCGGTGAACAGCAGCAGGGCGACCATGAAGGACCAGAAGTACAGCGCCCGCCCGTAGCCCAGCGGGTGCGCGGCGGTCGGGGCGTGACGCGACTTCTTGACGCCGAGGAGGAGGAGCAGCTGGTTGCCGCAGTCGGCGAAGGAGTGCAGCGTCTCGGCGAGCATCGAGCCGGAGCCGGACAGCAGCGCCGCGACGCCCTTGGCGGCGGCGATGATGAGGTTGACCATCAGCGACTGGATGATGTGGCTGGTCGAATGGTCCTCGGCCATGGAGGCCGGGTTGTACCATGCAGGCAGGCTGGGTCTGGCGGGCGCGAAACTAAGCAAAGCGCGGTTCTGATACGGTCATAAGCGTGTTTTAGATTACACAATACTTGGTTGCTGCGCTGTTGTTCAGTACCCTGGACCCATGAAAACGCTGGCGCTTGAGCTGGGTGGGGAGCGCTTCGAGGAGGCGCTGGAGGGGTCTGGGGTGCCTCTTGGACAGCTTGCGACGCCGGGACGGGTGCTCGAGCTGTCGGGTGTCGGGGCGGCGGCCCGGCACAGCACGGCGGCGGCGCTGGTCCGGCAGGCGCAGCAGGAGGGCGAGACGACGGTGTGGGTGCAGCTCGCGGGCGGGCCCTTGTATCCGCCGGACCTGGCGGAGTCGGGGGTCGACCTGGACGCGCTGGCGGTGGTGCAGGTGCCGGAGGAGCGCGGCGAGGTCGGGCTGGCGCGGGCGGCCGAGCTGCTGCTGCGCTCGGGGGCCTTCGGGCTGTGCGTGGTGGATCTCAGTGCGCCGCCGATGTGTCTGGAGGGTCAGGTCGCAAAGGACATGTCCGAAAAGCCAGCGAGGCCGCCGCGGCTGCGCGGGGAGGTGTGGCAGGCGCGGCTGGCCGCGCTGGCGCGCATGCACGCGAGCCGGGTCGTGCTGCTGACGCGGGCGGCGAGCGGGCGCAGCTCGCTGGGGCCGATGGTCGGGCTGCGGGTCGAGCCGCGGCGCGTGCGGCGGGCGCCGGGGGTGTTCGCGATCCGGCCCGAGGTGGTGAAGCACAAGGGGGCGCCGCTGCTGGCCATGTCGGCGCTGCGGCGCGGGCCGTGCGGCGGCGCGGGCCGTGGGGGCTGGCGTAGATGGTGGAGCGGGTCGCCTGCGTTGACTTGCCGGCGTTGCCGCTGCAGTGGTTGCTGCGGGCGCGGCCGGCGTGGCGTGCGGGGCCGGTGGCCGTGCTGGCGCGGGGTGATCTGCAGGGCGAGGTGTTGCACTGCAACACGGCGGCGCGGCGCTGCGGGGTGACGCCGGGGATGCGGCACGGGGCGGCGCTGGCGGTGGCGCCGGGCCTGCAGGCGGAGGTGGTGCCGGCGGAGGCGCTGCAGGCGGCGGGCGAGGAGCTGCTGGCGCTGCTGCTGCGGCGGGCGCCGCGGGTTGAGCCTGGTGGATCGCCGGGGGTGTTCTGGATCGATCCGTCGGGGCTGGAGCGGCTGTTCGGCGATCTCGGGCGCTGGTCCGAGGGGCTGCTGGCGGAGCTGCAGGCGGCCGGGTTCACGGCGGGGCTGGTGATCGGCTTTCATCGCCACCGCGCGCACGCGCTGGCGCGGATGGTCCGCGGGGCGCGGGTGCTCGCCAGCCCCGAGGCGGAGGCGAGCCTGCTCGGGCAGGTGCCGCTGGCGCGGGTCGATCTTCCACCTGGCCTTTTGGACAGTTTGGCGCAGCTGGGGATCCACCACCTCGCGGGTTTTTTGGGGCTGCCGGCGGCCGAGCTGCGGGCCCGCTTCGGGCTGGCGGCGGCGCTGGTGCAGGCGCGTTACCTCGAGGCCGCGCCGCCGCTGCGGCCGACGCTGCCGCGCGAGCCGGTGACCGAGGGCTTCGAGCAGGAGCCGCCCGACGATCACTGCGAGCGGCTGCTGTTCGCGATGCGGCCGAAGATCGATCGGCTCTTGCAGCGGCTGGCGGCGGAGGGGGAGGCGCTGGTGGCCCTCGATGTCGAGATGGAGCTGGACCACGCGCCGACGGTGCGCACGCGCATCGAGCCGGCGGCGCCGGCGGGGCCGAGTGAGTCGCGCGGGCTGACGGAGCTGCTGCACCTGCGCCTGGCGGGGACCGAGCTGGCGGCGCCGGTGCTGCGGGTGCGCCTGACGGCGATCGGGGCGCGGGTGCGGGCGGAGCAGGGGGCGCTGCTCGGCGGGGCGCGGCGCGACCTGCAGGCGGCCGGGCGGGCGCTGGCCCGCGTGCGCGCGGCCTTCGGCGAGCAGGCGGTGACGCGGGCGCGGCTGCGGCCGGCGCACCTGCCGGAGGCGGGCTTTCGCTGGGAGCCGATCGCGGAGATCAGCTGTCCCAAAGTACAGGAGCTGCCGGCCAACCACCACGAGGCCCTCGCGGCGCCGCCGCTGTGTCGGCGCATGCTGCCGCGGCCGCGGCCGCTGACGGCGTGGACCGGGCGTGACGACGGGGACTGGCTGGCGCGCACGGGGCTGGTGCGCGGGGCGGTGATCCGGATGGACGGGCCGCACCGGGTCAGCGGCGGCTGGTGGGCGCGCACGGTGGAGCGCGACTACTACTACGCGGAGACCTCGGCCGGCGACATCGCGTGGGTCTACCACGACCGGGCGCGCGCGCGCTGGTTCCTGCACGGGCTGCTGGACTGACCCATGGGACAGGTGAAGCGCGCGGCGGGAGAGGCTGGCCCATGGGACAGGTGAAGCGCGCGGCGGGAGGGGCTGGCCCATGGGACAGGTGAGCTACGCGCCGCTGTGGGTGAAGAGCAACTTCTCGTTCCTTGAGGGGGCGTCGCACCCGGAGGAGCTGGTCGATCGGGCGCAGGCGCTGGGGCTGCGGGCGCTGGCGCTGACGGACCGCGACAGCGTGTCGGGCAGCGTGCGCGCGCACGTGCAGGCGCTGGGCTGCGGGCTGCCGCTGATCCACGGGGCCCAGATCAGCGTCGGCGAGCCGGATGAATTGCTCGGGCTCGGCGAGATCGGCGGGGTGAAGTCGGCTGTCCGAAAGACCAGGTCGAAGGCGAGCGCGTGGAACCTGCGGGGCGGGGCGCCGCTCGGGGACCTGTCCGTGGGGACAGGTGGTCCGCGCGGCGGGGCGCTGCCGGCGGGGCGCCCGGTGATCGCGCTGGCGAGCGACCGGAGCGGGTGGGGGGCGCTGTGCGGGCTGCTCTCGCGCGGGCGGTTGGCCTGTCCCAAAGGACATGCCCGGGTGCGGCTCGGGGAGCTGGCGGCGGCGGGGCCGGGGGTCATCGCGCTGGTGGTCGATCCGGACATGCTGGCGGCGCTGCGCGAGCCGTTCGCGGGCCGGCTCTACGCGCTGGTGACCCGGCACCGGAGTGCGGCGGAGCTGCCGGCGGAGGCGCGGCTGCGGGCGACGGCGGCGCGCCTGGGGGTGCCGGTGGTGGCGGGCAGCGAGGTGCTGTACCACGACGCGGCGCGGCGGCCCTTGCAGGACGTCGTCACCTGCGTGCGGCTGGGGCTGACGCTGGGGACGGCGGGCACGGCGATCCGCGGCAACGCGGAGCACGAGCTGCGGTCGCCGGCGGCGATGCAGGCGCTGTATCACGACGATCCGGAGGCGCTGGCGCGGACGCTGGAGGTGGCGGAGCGCTGCAGCTTCTCGCTGACGCAGCTGCGCTACCGCTACCCGGCGGAGTCGGTGCCGGAGGGGTCGAGCGAGCCGGAGTGGCTGCGCCAGTTGACGCTCGAGGGGGCGAGGTGGCGCTACGACGGGGCGGTGCCGCTGCACGTGCGGGCCCAGCTCGAGCGCGAGCTGAAGCTCATCGCGGAGCTCGACTACGGCGGCTACTTCCTGACGATGTGGGAGATCGTGCAGTTTTGCCGGCGGGCCGGGATCTTGTGCCAGGGGCGCGGCAGCGCGGCCAATTCGGCGGTCTGCTACTGCCTCGGGATCACGGCGATCGATCCGGTGCGGATGGACCTGCTGTTCGAGCGCTTCATCAGCCGCGAGCGGGCGGAGCCGCCGGACATCGACCTCGACATCGAGCACGAGCGGCGCGAGGAGGTGATCCAGTTCGTGTATCAGCGCTACGGTCGGCGGCGGGCGGCGATGGTGGCGATGCTGACGCGCTACCGCCCGCGCTCGGCGCTGCGCGACGTGGGCAAGGCGCTGGGGCTGCCGCAGCCGACGATCGATCGCGTGGCGAAGCTGCAGAGCTCGTACGGCGGGGCGATCGACGCGGCGATGGTGACGGCCGCGGGGGTCGACGCGAGCACGCCGCTGTTTGGCCACTGGCTGCGTCTGGCGGGTGAATTGGAGAATTTTCCGCGGCACCTGGCGACCCACCCGGGGGGCTTCTTGCTGGGGCACGAGCCGCTCGACTCGCTGGTGCCGCTCGAGCCGGCGGCGATGGCGGGGCGGACGATCGTGCAGTGGGACAAGCATGATGTCGAGGATCTCGGGCTGTTCAAGGTCGACCTGCTCGGGCTCGGGGCGCTCAGCCACGTGCGCGGGTGTCTGGGGCTGCTGCGCGAGCACCACGGGGTCGACCTGACGATGGCGACGATCCCGGCGGAGGATCCCGCGACCTACGCGATGCTGAGTCGGGGTGACACGCTGGGGGTGTTTCAGGTCGAGAGCCGGGCCCAGATGGCGATGCTGCCGAGGATCCGTCCGCGGACCTTTTATGACCTGGTGATCCAGGTGGCGATCGTGCGGCCGGGGCCGATCCAGGGCGACATGGTGCACCCGTACCTGCGGCGGCGAAACGGCGAGGAGCCGGTGGTGATGCCGCATCCGAGCCTCGCGCGGGTGCTCGGCAAGACCCTGGGGGTGCCGCTGTTTCAGGAGCAGGTGATGCGCCTGGCGATGCTGGCGGCCGACTACACGCCGGGCGAGGCGGACCAGCTGCGCCGCGACATGGGGGCGTGGAAGGTCGAGGGGAAGATCGAGGCGCACCACGACCGCATCGTCGAGCGGATGGTGGCGAAGGGGATCGAGCGAGAATTTGCGGAGCGGGTGTTCGCGCAGATCCGCGGCTTCGGCGAGTACGGGTTCCCGGAGAGCCACGCGGCCTCGTTCGCGCTGATCGCCTACGTGACGGCGTGGCTGCGCTGTCACTATCCGGCGGCGTTCACGGCGGCGCTGCTGAACGCGCAGCCGATGGGCTTCTATCACCCGTCGACGATCGTGAGCGAGGCGCAGCGGCGCGGGGTGGAGCTGCGGCCGATCGACGTGCAGCGCAGCGCGTGGGACTGCACCCTCGAGGCGGGGGCGCGGCCGGGGCAGCCGGCGCTGCGGATGGGGCTGCGGATGATCAAGGGGCTGGGGGCGGCGGAGCAGGCCGCGTTCGCAGCCGAACCTGGCCCTTACGCCAGCCTCGAGGAGTTGGTGCGGCGGACCCGGCTGGGGCGGCCGGCCCTGCAGGCGCTGGCCGAGGCGGGGGCGCTGGCGGGCTTCGGGCTCGATCGGCGGGCGGCGCTGTGGGCCGTGCGCGGGCTGGCTGTCCTGAAGGACAGCCCGCTGGCGCTGCCGACGGCGATGGTGGCGGGGGCGCAGCAGCCGTTGTTCACGCCGCTGTCGGACGGCGAGGCGGTGGCGTGGGACTACCGCAGGACGCAGCACAGCGTGCGCGGTCACCCGCTGGCGGCGTGGCGCCCGGCGTTGCAGGCGGTGGGGCTGCGCGACACGGCGGGGCTGCGGCGCTTGCAGGACGGGACGCCGGCGGAGGCGGTGGGCGCGGTGACCTGCAAGCAGCGGCCGCAGACGGCCCACGGGGTGACGTTCTTGACGCTCGAGGACGAGGCCGGGATGTTCAACGTGATCGTGTGGGCGGCGGTGCGGGAGCGGCACGAGCTGCTGCTGCGGACGGCGGCGGTGCTGGGGGTGAGCGGCAAGATCCAGTCGGCGCACGGGGTGGTGCACCTGGTGGCGGAGAGCCTGTGGGATCCGCGGGCTGCGATCGCGTGATCGCGCCCACTGCACCCACTGCACCCACTACACCCACTACACCCGCTGCACCCACGGCACCCACGGCACCCACGGCACCCACTACCCACTGTAGGTGAGGCCTGGCGTCGACATTGACGCGGGCCGTGATTGCGGGCAGACGGGAGGCATGGAATTTCCGCTTGGGGCGAGCTTGGGGCGGGTGCTGGGGCTCTCGGCGATGGTGGCGTGGGTGCCGGCGATCGCGTCGGCGGGGACGCTGACGGTGGGGCCGGGCAAGACCTATCAGAAGGTCAGCGACGCGGTCGCGGCGGCGCAGGCGGGCGACACGATCGAGGTCGACGCGGGCGAGTACGTCGACGACATCTCGTCGATCAAGGTGAGCGACCTGACGATCCGCGGGGTCGGGGGCCGGCCGCACCTGAAGGCCACGGTGCCGCCGCCGAACAAGAAGGGGATCTTCGTGGTCGAGCAGGGGGTCGGGCCGGTGACGCTCGAGAACCTCGAGTTCTCGGGCGCGCAGATCAGCGAGGGCGACGGCAACAACGGGGCCGGCGTGCGGGCGCAGGGGACCGACCTGCGGGTCAAGGGCTGCTACTTCCACGACAACCAGAACGGCATCCTCGCGGGCGACGGGCTGATGACGGTGGAGGGCTCGGAGTTCGCGTACAACGGGCAGGCGGGCTACGAGCACAACATCTACGTCGGGACCGCGCCGAAGTTCGTGTTCCGCGGCAACTACTCGCATCACGTGAAGTCGGGGCACGCGCTCAAGTCGCGGGCGCTCGAGAATCACATCGAATACAACCGGCTGATGGAGGAGGCCGACGGCACCGGGTCGGCGCTGATCGACCTGCCGCAGGGCGGGCTGTCGTACGTGATCGGCAACCTGATCCAGAAGGGGCCAATGGCCGAGAACAAGAACCGGGTGATCCTGTACAAGGGCGAGGGCCAGACCAACCCGGAGCTGCGGCTTTATGTCAGCCACAACACCTTCGTCAACGACGGCTCGCCCAACGTGGTGTTCGTCGACGCGCCGGTGGTCGACGAGATGGTGGTGGTCAACAACCTGTTCGTCGGCATGGGCACGGCGATCCAGGCCGGCGGGATGCCGATGCTGACCGACGCGGGCAACCTGCTGTTGCCCGACATGGCGGGGCTGGTCGACCGCGCGGGCTACGACTACCGGCTGCTGGCGGACGCGCCTGGGATCGACATGGGCGTGGCGACGGACGTGCAGACGGCGGCGCTGTCACAGTATGTGCACCCGGTGATGATCGAGGCGCGGCCGGTGGTCGGGGCGCCGGACGTCGGGGCCTATGAATTTGGCGAGGAGCCGATGGGGACCACCGGCGGCGAGTCGAGCGGCGGCGGCGAGGCGAGCGACGGGTCGGCGACGGGCGGCGGCGAGACGGGCGGGGCGACGGGCGGCGAGCTGACGAGCGCGGGCGACGAGGCCGGCGGCACGGATGCGCTGCCGACCAGCGACGGTGGGGCGACGGGTGGCGCGACGGGCGGGGCGACGGGCGGGGCGAGCGACACCGGTGAGGCGAGCGACGACGGCGGCTGCAGCTGCGCGAGCGGTCGCGGCGGTGGGTCCGGCCCGACGGGGTTGTTGGGGCTGCTCGGGCTGTTGCTGCTTCGGCGGCGCGCTGCGCAGCGTCGCCGCGTAGCGACCTCGCCGTAGTGTGCTGGTGCGTGCGCTGCGAGGGCCGTGGGAGGGCGCCCCCGGATCACTGTGGCGCGCAGGTCGAGACGCCGGCGCCGACGATGCGGATCGGGGCCTCGTCGACGATCGTTGTGATGGCCTTGCCGGCGCCGTCGCTCTCGTCGAAGTCGACGTGGATGACCTGGCTCAGGCCGACGCCGAAGTCGTCGGGGTGGGTCATGAACAGGTAGAAGTCGCCGCCCCAGGAGGCGAAGGCGAAGGCGTCGGGGTTCTCGAGGCCGGGCAGGGGCCAGGTGCCGAGCACCTCGCCGGTGGCCTTGTCGTACTCGGCGATGTGCGGGGGGGCCTGGCCCTGAAACGCGTAGAGGCGGCCGTCGCCGGTGCCGGTGAGCTCGCCCCAGGCGTAGTCGATGCTGGCGATCTCGCTCAGCACGAGGGTCTTGGGGTCGATGACCCCGAGCGCGCCGACGTCGGGGCCGATGAGGCCCGGGTCGATCGCGGAGTGGGCGTGGAGCTTGTCGCAGGGGTCGTCGACGCTGTTGGCGACGAAGGCCATGCCGAAGTTCGGGAACAGCGGGTCGGTGTTGTTGAAGCCGGGGTCCTTGCAGGCGGTGCCGGGGTCCTTGAGGTCGACGGTGAACAGGTCGCCGGTGACGTACTGGACCCACGCGCGGCCCTTGCGACTGACGCCCATCGAGAAGGTCTCGCTCATGCCGCCGCAGACGATGTCGGTGATGAAGTCGAAGCTGGTGTCGGTGGGGTCGAAGCTCCACACGCTGCCGGTGCTCGAGAGGACATAGATGTCCTCGTTGTCGGCGACGCAGGGGCACTGGTCGCTGTCGGGCAGCTCGTTGTCGGCGCCGGTCGGCTCGATGCCGGTGGTCGGCGGATCGGTGTCGCTGTTGCTGTTGCTGTTGCTGTTGCTGTTGCTGTCGCCGCCGGCGTCGGTGACGAGGTCGGTGGTGAAGGTGTCGCTCCACGCCCCGTCGCCGCCGTCGCCGTCGCCGTCGTTGCTGCTGCCGAACAGGCCGCCGGGGCAGCCGGTGAGGAGCAACGCGAGGCACAGGGGACGGTGGTCGCGGGCGGCAGCGGGCATGTTGGCCAGAGTACGTCAGCGGCGGTGGGCGGGCTCAGGTCGGGATCGGAACGCGATCAGGCGGTGGGCACGGCGGCTCGCGGGGCGCGTCGGCGCGGGGACCGGGCGGGTGGCCGGGTTCCGTCGCACCGCCGCGGGGTGGCGGGTGGCGGCGGGTGGCCTGGCCCAAAGGCCATGCCGCCGAGGCGGGTCGGCGGCGCGGTGAGCCAGCGACCGGACCCAAGGGCCAGGTTGGCGTCGACCCGCCTTTGGGACAGGTGCGAGCTCCGGAAGGCGCTTGCCGCGGGCGCGGCCCGCCTGTTAGAGTGTCCCAAGCGCCAGGAATGATGCGTCATGTCCTGGAGGCCATCTTCTCTCCTCCTCCTCCCGCGAAGCAGCTCCTCCACAAACACGACGGCCCATGACAGACAACGAAGTAGCCCAGGAAATCGGACGACGGATCAGGCACTGGCGCACCTCGAGCCCCCCGCCGAAGACGCGGCGCAAGCGGCAGAACGAGACCGGCTGGCGCCCGCACCTCACGATCGAGGAGCTGGCCAAGGCGACCGGGTTGACGGTCACCACCGTGAACAAGCTCGAGCTCGGCTACAAGTCGCCGCGCATCGAGTCGCTGCTGCTGCTGGCGCAGGCCTTCGGCTGCGAGCCGAGCGAGCTGCTGCCGCGCAACAAGCACCGCAACTCGGGCAAGGCGGACCTGCTCATCGAGCTCGGTGCGGCGGCGGCGTCGCTCGGCGCCAAGCAGCTGCGCGAGCTGATCAAGGCCGCACGCGCGCTCGAGCCGGCGGCGACCTGAGGGTCCCCCGGGGCGGTGCGACGTGGCGGCGATCGGGATCCTGATCTTCGAGGGCGTCGAGGAGCTGGACTTCGTCGGGCCGTGGGAGGTGTTCACCGCCGCGGCGCACCTCGCTCGTGATGGTAGCGACAGCGTGCGCCTGATCGCGGCAACGGACGGGCCCGTGCGCTGCGCGAAGGGCATGCGCGTGCTGCCCGACTGCGGGCTCGCCGAGAGCGAGTTCGATGTGCTGGTGGTGCCGGGCGGCATCGGCACGCGCAGCGCGGCGAACAACCAGGCGCTGCTGGCCTGGCTGGCCGCGACGGCGGCGAAGTGCCAGTGGGTCAGCAGCGTGTGCACCGGGGCGCTGCTGCTGCACGCCTGCGGGGTCGCGCGCGGGCGCAGGGTGACGACGCATCACAGCTTCGTCGAGACCCTGCGTGCGCGCGGCGAGGTCACGGTGCTCGAGGGGGTCCGCTTCGTTCGCGACGGCAACGTGGTGACCGCGGCTGGGGTGTCCGCGGGGATCGACATGGCGCTGTGGATCGTCGGCCAGCTGCGCGACCCGGCGTTCGCGCGCGAGGTCCAGCGCTACATCGAGTATCACCCGGCGCCGCCGTACTCGGCCGAGCTGTGAGCGGCGCGCGGGTCAGGTGCCGGGCATGCGCAGGGGTTCGGCGGCCTCGTAGACGAGGTCGCTGCGCATCGCGTATTTGCGGCCGCTGTGCACCACGCAGCCCTCGTGGCGCAGCTTGTGCTGGAACACGAGGGCAGCGCCGCGACGCGGGATGATCGTGCGCTCGATCGGCTCGAGGAAGCGGGTCTCGCCGCCGCTGAAGTCGTCGTTGAAGTAGACGAGGACGCTGTGCAGGGTGATCCGGCGATCGTCCGGGCGGCGTGGCGCGTGCCCGCTCGGGGGCAGCGCGGGCTGTTCAGCCCGGCGGCCGCGTAGTAGCGTCCGCGTCATGGTGGTCGATCGACGGGTGGGTGTGGTGCTGGCGCTGGTGCTCGGCTGCGGCGACGCTGGCAGCGGTGGCACGAGCGGCGGGGCCAGCGAGACGGGGGCGAGCGCAGGTATGACGAGCTCGGGCGGGTCGACGCCGACGAGCGGGGCGGGCACGACGGGCGCGGGCATGACGGGGAGCGCGAGCGTCGCTGAGACGGGGAGCGCGAGCGTCGCGGAGACCGGGAGCGTGAGCGTCGGCGACACGGGGAGCAGCGGGTCGGTCGTGACGGACACCGCGGAGGCGACGAGCACGAGCGGCGACGTGAGCACGAGCGGCGCCGGGACTGACGAAGCGAGCACGGGGATGCTGAGCGCGAGCAGCGGGGCGGGCAGCACGGGTGAGCCGGGGTGCAAGGCGGCGAAGGACTGCCCGGCGCCGGGCGAGTGCCTGACGGCGACCTGCGAGGCCGGGCTGTGCGGGCAGGCGCCGGCGCCGATGGGCATGGCGTGTGGGCTCGGCCAGTGCGACGGGCTCGGGCAGTGCGTCGAGTGTCTGATCGACGCCGACTGTGCGAGCCAGGTGTGTCAGGCAGGGGTGTGCGCCCCCGCGGGCTGCGGCGACGGGAAGAAGAACGGGGGCGAGAGCGACGTGGACTGCGGCGGTCCGTGCGGCGGCTGCGACGTGGGCGAGGGCTGCGGGGCGCCGGCGGACTGCCTGAGCGGGGTGTGCACGGGGGGCAAGTGCGCGGCGCCGGGTCCGGCGTGCGCGCAGGGGCCCGCGGATGTGGCGACCGGGCAGCGCTGCCCGCTGTTCATGGCGTGCACGCAGAGCGTCGAGTGCGGCGACTTCCTGGGCTGTCAGCAGTGGTTCTGCAACAACACCAAGACCTGCGAGCTGAACGCGAAGGTCGACTGCTGGACCGACAAGGGCGGGGGCTGCAACGCGGAGGTGGTGTTCACGCAGCACACGCTGCCGCCGGTGGCCAAGCGCTTCGTGCCGCCCGACAACGTCAACTTTCGCGAGCTGGCGTCGCTGGCGTTCACGGTCAAGAACAACACCGGGAGCGACCTGTACCTCGACAAGCTGCCGCTGCAGCTGGAGCTGATGGGCGGCGGGTCGAAGTTCGATGTGTCGTCGGTGAAGATCTTCGACAACTCGGGTGGCACCGAGCACGGGCCGGGCGACCTCCTGGTGTGCCTCACCGCGGACCCGTTCTCGTTCCCGGCCAACGGGGTGATGGGGCCCTGCGGCGGGAGTGCGTTCTCGAAGGTGCTGAAGGGCCAGAGCAACCAGTTCATCGTCAACGTGGCCTTCGCCAAGGACAAGACCTTCATCGCCGGTCGCAGCTACCGCCTGGTGATGGCCGGCACGGCGGGGGTGGAGTTCAAGGTCGGGTTCAATGGGCCGGTGTTCGGGGGCAGCATGTGTGGGGTGCCGAACGGCGGCTTCGTCGGCGCCTGGGTGACCGCGCAGAAGCCCTGAGCCGCGGCGACGGAACATGGGTCCTGGGGCCGCGGTGATGGCCGTGGGGGCCGTCTGCTGGCTTGTTGTCGATTTCGCTCCGGTCGTGGTATCGGTCGCGACTTCCGCATGCGCGAGGTGCAACCATGAGATCGACCGTAGTTTCGCTGAGTCTCCTCTCCACGCTCCTCGCCGTCGCCTGCGGCAAGGACTCCAACCAGACGCAGGGCCCGACCAGCGACACCACCGGTGACGCGAGCACCAGTGCGGGGCAGTCCGAGACCAGCGCCGGGAGCACGGGCGGGCAGTCGACCAGCGAGGGCCCGCCGACCACCAGCGTGGCCGACACGGGCGGCGTGACCGGCGGCACCTTCATCATCCCGACCGACGCCGGCGCCGGCGGCGTGAAGGAGTGCGATGTGTTCGGCCAGGACTGTCCCAAGGGGCAGAAGTGCATGCCGTGGGCCGACAGCGGGACCGCCTGGAACGCGACCAAGTGCGTCGACGTCGACCCGGCGAAGGGCCAGCCGGGCGACTCGTGCACGACCATGGGCGGGGCGGTCAGCGGCTTCGACACCTGCGACCTCGGCGTGATGTGCTGGGACGTGAAGCCCGACACGATGATGGGCACCTGCGTGGCCCAGTGTAAGGGCACCCAGGCGGCGCCGATGTGCGACGCGCAGACCAGCTGCTTCGTGTCGAACGACGGCGTGCTCAACCTCTGCCTGCCGCGCTGCGACCCGCTCGCGCAGGACTGCGCGAACGACAACCTGTGCATCCCGAACCCGAACAACCAGGAGGAGTTCGCGTGCGTGCTGGACGCGTCGGGCGACATGGGCAAGGCCTTCGACCCCTGCGAGTTCGTGAACGCGTGCGACAAGGGCTTCATGTGCGCCAACGTGATGCTGGCCAAGGAGTGCAAGCCGGACGCGATCGGCTGCTGCCTGCCGTTCTGCGACGTCACCGAGATGCCGGCGATGTGCCCCGGAGCCGGTCAGGAGTGCATCGTGTGGTACGAGATGGGGACTGCGCCGCCCGGGCTCGAGAACGTCGGGATCTGCGGCATCCCGATGGGCTGAGGAGCGGAGCTCCGTGGCGCTGCGCGGCGCAATTCCGTTGCGCCGCGTGGGGCCTCAGTTGCGCTGCGTGGGGCCGGGTCCGGGAGCGGGCTCGGCGGCGGTGAGGCGCTGGAACTCGGGGTCGTCGGCGAGGGCTTCGAAGTCGGCGTCGTCGCGGATCGCGGCGCGCAGGACCGGATCGATGGCGACGGCGCGGGCGACGTCGGCGATGGCCGGCGTGGGCTCGGACTGCAGCGCGTGGGCGCAGGCGCGGGCGTAGTGGGCGTTGGCGTGGTCGGGGTCGATGGCGATGGCGCGGGTGAGGGCGGCGATCGAGTCGGCGTGGCGGCCGAGCTTGACCAGAGCGAGGCCGAGGCTGTACCAGCCCTCGGCGAAGTCCGGGTGGTTGGCGGTGAGCTGCTCGAGCAGGCCCAGGGCCTCGTTGCGGCGGCCGATCATCGCCAGGCAGGTGGCGCGGTTGGTGATGGCCTGGAGCGGCTGGTGGCCGAGCTCGGCGGCGCGGGCGAAGGCGGCCGCGGCCTCGGCTGGTTCGGTGTGGACGACGACGAGACCGCGGGTGAAGTGGGCGGCGGGGAGCAGCGGGTCGAGGGCGAGGGCGCGATCGAGGGCGATGAGCGCCTCGGGGTTGTCGTCGCCGGCGTGGAGCGCCTGGGCGAGCTGCTGCCAGACGCCGGCGTCGTTCGGGGCGAGCTCGGCGGCGCGGCGCAGCAGGCCGACGGCCTCGCCGGGGTTGTGCATGTGCACGCGGTGAAAGCGAGCCTGGGCGGCCAGCTCTGCGGCCTCATCGCGGACGATCGGGAGGCCGAGCAGGGCGGCGAGCTCGTTGCGCTGGGTCGGGATGCCGTAGCTGCGCAGGACGAAGAAGAGGTTGCCGATGGTCCACAGCTCGTGGGTGGTGGCCATCGCGGTGAGGGCCTGGCGCTGCTCCGGCGTGAGCAGCTGCGGGTCGAGCGTGGGGGTGGCTGTCTGTTCAGACATGTCCTCGAGGTCATCCTCGCTGCCCAGCTCGGGGCCCGGCTCGGGGCCCGGCTCGCCGAAGGTGAAGGCGAGCAGGGCCTCGACCAGGCCCATGGTGCCGAAGTCCTCGGCGCGCTCGAGGGCGGCGCAGAGGGCCGGGAGGGCGCGCAGGCCGAGCGCGGGCGGGAGGCTGCGCAGGACGTAGCCGATGTCGCCGGGGAGGTCGCGCTCGCCGCAGGGGAGGTCGTCGTAGCCGGGCACGCTGTCGGGGTCGTGGACGGCGGCGATGAGGGTGGCGACGGCGGCGGCCTGGGCCTCGCCGTCGGCGGCGCGGACGAGGCCGACGGCGGCGATGAGGCGGACCAGGGGGGCGGGGTCGTGGGCGTGGAGCTGGAGCAGCGCGGGGTCGGGGCCGCCGGCGCCTTGCAGGCGACCGAGGGCGAAGGCGAGGCTGGCCCGCGCGGGGGTGCTGGTCTCGCGGGCGAGCTGGGCGCGCAGCAGCGGGACGGTGACGGCGGCGCGGGTCCACAGGCACGCGAGCAGGAAGCTGGCGGCGGCGCGCAGGTGGGCGGTGTCGGCGTGCTGGACGAGGCCGAGGTAGAGCGGGAGGCCGGCCTCGGCGGCGCGGTAGATGTCGCGGAGGATCGTCGCGTCGTCGTCGCCGTCGCGGGCGGCGAGGCTCAGGCCGTCGTCGGGCTCACCGGCGTACATCACGGGGTCGGCGGCGACGCTGAACTGGCCGGTGACGAGGTGCGTGAGGAGGAGGAGCAGCTCGTGGCGATCGGGGGTGTGCGGGTCGGCGAGCAGCTCGAGCAGGAAGGGCACGGCGGGGGCGGTCGCGGGGTAGCGCGTGCCCTGGTGGAAGATGTTGCCGTAGAGCTCCCAGTAGGCGTCCTTGCGGGCCTGGTGGTCGTCGGCGGCGAGCGCCCGGAGCAGGCCGGGGACGTCGGTGGCGGCGCCGTAGGCGTGCGTCAGGCTGCTCCAGTCGATGTTGTGCAGGCGTTCGAGCATCGTTCCCTCGGCTGTCTGGCTATCACGGCCGCTTGATCGGCCGGTGATCATGCCCGGCTCGCGCGGCGGACGCGAGGATCGTGCAGTCCCGGCGGACGCTGATTCGTGGCGGGCGCGCGGGGCCGCGCTGGCCGTGCTAAGAGGCGGCGATGTCCGCGACGCTGCAATTCTTCGCCACCGCGCCCCGAGGTCTCGAGGAGCTGCTGGCGGCCGAGCTCGCGGCGCTGGGGGCCGCGGCGATCAAGCTGCAACCGTCCGGGGTGTTGTTTCAGGGGCCGCTGCAGGTCGGCTACCGCGCGTGCCTGTGGTCGCGGGTGGCCGGACGCGTGCTGCTCGAGCTCGGGCGCGGGCCGGCGAGCGACGCGGAGGAGCTGTACGCGGCGGCGCTGGCGATCGACTGGGCCCGGCACATGGACCGCACGGCGACGCTGGCGGTCGACTTCACCGGGACCAACGCGGCGATCGTGCACACCACCTTCGGGGCGCAGAAGGTGAAGGACGCGGTGGTCGACCAGCTGCGCGCGGGGACGCAGCGGCCCTCGGTGGACAAGCTGCGGCCCGACCTGCGGATCCACGTCCACCTGCGCAAACGGACAGGTCCTCCGGGACAGGCGCGGGAGGGCGGGCGCGACGAGGCGGTGCTGTCGATCGATCTCTCGGGCGAGAGCCTGCACCGCCGCGGGTATCGCGAGGAGGGGGCGATGGCGCCGCTCAAGGAGAACCTGGCGGCGGCGGTGCTGCTGCGGGCGGGCTGGCCGGCGATCGCGGCCGCGGGCGGGCCGCTGCTGGACCCGATGTGCGGCTCGGGGACGCTGCTGATCGAGGGGGCGTGGATGGCCGGTGACCGGGCGCCGGGGCTGGGGCGCGAGCACTTCGGCTTCCTCGGCTGGCGCGGGCACGAGCCGGCGATCTGGGCCGAGCTGGTCGCCGAGGCGAGCGCGCGCGCGGCCGCGGGGGCGGCGAAGATCCCGGACATCCGCGGCTACGACACCTCGGGCCTGGCGATCGCGGCGGCGCACCGAAACATCGAGCAGGCCGGGCTGCGCCGGGTGGTCCACGTCGAGCGCTTCGCCCTCGGTGAGCAGCTGCTGGCACCTGCCCCAAAGGACAGGCCCGAGGGGGCCTCCGTCGGCCTGGTGGTTTGCAACCCGCCGTATGGCGCGCGGGTCGGCGAGGGCGAGGACCTGCGCCCGCTGTACCGCGAGCTCGGCGAGCTGCTGAAGACGCGGCACATGGGCGGGGCGGCGGCGGTGCTGCTCGAGGACCGCGAGCTCGGGCACGCGATCGGGCTGCGGGCCCGCAAGATCTACGACCTCTACAACGGGGCGCTGCCGGTGCACCTGCTGCTGTTCAAGCTCGAGGAGGCGGCGATCCAGCGGCCGCGCGTCGATCGCCCGCAGGTCCGTAGCGAGGCGGCGGAGGCGTTCGCCAACCGGTTGGCCAAGAACCGCAAGCAGCTGGCGCCGTGGGCGGCCAGGGAGCAGATCAGCTGCTACCGCGTGTACGACCAGGACATCCCGGACTACGCGGTGGCGGTCGATGTCTACGGCGAGCACGCGCACGTGCAGGAGTACGCGGCGCCGAAGGAGATCGAGGCGGAGCGGGCCGAGTCGCGGCTGCGCGACGTGATGGCGGTGGTCCCTGAGGTGCTCGGCATCCCGCGAGATCAGGTGCACCTGAAGATCCGCGAGCGCAGCCGCGGCGGCTCGCAGTACGGCAAGCAGGCGGCGACCGGCAAGCTGCTCGAGGTCCGCGAGGGGCCGGCGCGCTTCTTCGTCAACCTCACCGATTACCTCGACACCGGGCTGTTCCTCGACCATCGCCTGACGCGCGCGGGTCGGGCAGCTGGCGAAGGGCCGTCGCTTCCTCAACCTGTTCGCGTACACCGGCTCGGCGACGGTGCACGCGGTGAAGGGCGGGGCGCTGGCGACGACGACGGTCGACATGTCACCGACCTACACGGCGTGGGCGCGCAAGAACTTCGACCTGAACGGGATCACGGGGCCGGAGCACCGACTGATCACGGCCGAGTGCCGGGCCTGGATGGCGCAGGAGCTGCGCCGCTACGGGCTCATCTTCCTCGACCCGCCGACCTTCTCGAATTCGAAGCGGATGGAGGACAGCTTCGATCTGCAGCGCGACCACGTGCAGCTGATCCGCGAGGCCGTGCGCCTGCTCGAGCGCGGGGGGATCCTGGTGTTCTCGAACAACAACCGCCGCTTTCGCCTCGACGCCGAGGCGCTCGCCGAGCTGGCGATCACGGACATCACGCGCGAGACGATCCCGCGGGACTTCGCCCGCAACCCGCGGATCCACCAGTGCTGGCAGATCGAGCGCCGGGGTTGAAGCTGGCCCCAGGGACAGGTTGTGGACAGGCGGTGATCAGGGCTTGCAGGCCTCGCGCAGGGCGTCCTGGACGCGGGGGACCTGGGCGCGGTTGGCCTCGCTGCGGGCCTCGTCGCGGCGGCCGAGCGCGCACAGGGCCCGCACGCGCAGCTCGGCGCGCTGGGTCGCGAGCTGGCTCTGCGGGTAGTCGCGGGCGTGCTGCTCGGCGTAGGCGAGGGCCTGGCGCGGGTTCTGGGCCAGCGCCTTGCGGCCGGCGCCGATCATCTCGAGCTCGATGATGATGGCGCCGGGGTCGCGGGCCTTGGCCAGCTGCTCGCGCTCCGCGAGGCGATCGCGGGCGGGGCGAGCTGGGCGGCGGGTCGGCTTGCGGGCGACGCGGACAGGCGAGGCTGGCTCGGGGGGCATGGCCGGAGGGACAGGTACGGGGAGGGGCGGGGCGACGACCGGCGCGGGGGGCAGCGGCGTGGCGCGGACGACCGGTGGCGGCACGAGGCGGGGGCGGGGCGCCGGCGGGGCGGGGCGCAGGAGCAGGAGGACGGCGATCGCGGCGAGGCCGAGGGCGAGGATCGCGGGCGGGCGGCGCAGGGTGTCGGCGAGGCTCGGGGCGGGCCGCGGGAGGCGGGCGATCAGGCGGGCGGCGTGGCGGCGCTGCCACTCGGGGTCGGCGACGAAGGGGGTGAGGCTGCCGAGGAGCAGCGCACGCGGGCCACCGAGGGCGAGGACCTCGCGATCGTCGGCGAGGGCGCGACGCAGGCGGGTGAGCTCGCCGCGCAGGACGTCGGGCTCGCGGCCGAGGACGACAGCGAGGGCCGGGACGGAGAGGCCGGCGAGCTCGGCGAGGATGAAGGCGGCGCGCTGCTCGTGGCTGGGCGCGTGGACGGCGAGCAGGCGCGCGAGCAGGTCGGCGGCGGGCGGCAGGACGGGGATCGCGGGCGTGGACTCGCCGGCGTGGCAGCGGGTGTCGTCGTGGTCGCTGCGGCCCGGGTGATCGCTGCGGCTGGTGACGCGCCAGGCGAGGCGGGCGAGCCAGGGCAGGGCGCTGGCGTCGGACGGGGTGCGGGCGTGGCGATCGGCGAGCAGGAAGGTCTGCAGGACGGCGTCGTCGATCGCCTCGAGCTCGGCGCCGAACCAGTAGACGAGGGCGCGTACGCGGCCGGCGTGGCGGCGGTGCAGGGCGAGCAGGCGACGGCGACGCGCGGCGAGTTCGGCGGGCGCTGGCCGCAAGGGGGATGCGGGCGTGGGCATGCGCGCGGGGCCATGGTAGCGCAGGCGCGCCCGCGGGAGGGGCCGTCGTCGCGGCGCCTGGTCGGGCGCTGGCGTTGGTCGGGCGTTGGTCGGCTCGGTCGGGCGTTGGTCGGCTCGGTCGGGCGTTGGTCGCAGCGAGGCTTGTGCGGGCGAGGGTCGGCGTGCGAGAGTCGTGCGCTCCGATGGGGATTCGCTCCGGTCTCGTGTTCCTGATGTCGGCGTCGTCCGCATCATTGCTGGCGATCTCGGCCTGCGGGGCGCATCTACATCGCCCGCACGACGCGGAGGCGGCGGATCAGGCGGTGACGGAGCTCCAGGGGGCGCGCCTGACCGAGGGCTTCGCGCCGGAGCTGGCGCTGGCGGCTGACATGCTGACGCAGGAGCTGGCGGCCGCCCGGTCGTGGGCGCAGACGGGCCGCGATCGCGACCTGCTCGACGTGCTCTCGGCGACGGCCGTCGACGAGAACGATCCGGACACGGAGATCCTGCTGCACCCGCGCTGCCGCGGGCGCTTCAAGGGCGACGGCTGGACCACGCTGTGCAGCAAGCTGACGCGGCGGATCGAGGAGCTCGGCGGGTTGACCTTGCCTTTCGGACAGGTCGTCGCGGAGCCGAAGCCGAGCCCCGGCCGCGGGCGCAAGGAGCTGCAGGCGCGGGCGCCCGCGGGGCCGGACGCGCTGGTCTCGCTGCTGGTCGCGCTGCGCGAGCAGATGCGGGCGTGGCAGGGGCCGCAGAGCGACGCGGCGCGGCTGGCCAAGGCGGGCACGGACTTCGTGGTGACGGCGCGGGCGGCCGGGTTGTCGGCCGGGAGCTCGCCGTCGCCGCGCTGCCCGGACGCGCCGGCGCGGCCCGGGGTGGTGCGCAGCCCCGAGGTGGAGGCCGAGGCGGCGCGGGTGCGCGGGCTGTGTGCGAAGCGGCGCGACAACCTGGTCGCGCTGGGCACGGCGAGCTGCGCGGGCGCGGCGGGGTGCAGCGGCGGGCGCCTGGCCGAGCAGGCGAACGTTGTGCTGGCGGTGCACGACGCGCTGGCGGCCTACGATGTCGAGCTGGCGCGGAGCCTCGACGTGTACACGGCGGCGCGGCGGCGCTGCGAGGAAGTGGCTGTGGCGGGTCCGGCCGGTCCAACGGGTTCGGGCGCGGCCGCGACCTGACGCGGCCCAGGTCGAGCGGGCCTTCGCGGGGCTCGCCCAGATCGCGGTGCCCGCTGGTTTGCGGGGGCGGGGCTTCGGTGTGCTCGCGCGGCAGGGGCGGGCGATCCAGCTGGGCGAGCAGATCGGGGTGCTCGACGAGCTGATCGAGCGCCGCGAGGATCGGGTCGCACGGTCACCCCCAGCGACGGGCGAGCTGCCGCGTTCGCGGGCGACCCCGGCGCTGATCCGGGCGCTGCACAGCACGATCACCGGCATGGATCGCGTGGAGGCGGCGGTCGACGCGTTTCATCTGGCGGTGCTGACCCTGATCCGCGAGACGCTGCGGGTCGAGCGGGCGGCGCTCGAGGCGGCGATCGGGCACGCGGAGCGTCGGCGCCGCATCGACGTGGCCAAGCTCGCGGCGCAGCTCGACGAGTACACCCAGCTGATCGCCGCGTACGCCGATCTGCAGCGGGCCGAGCGGGCCGGCTGCGGGGCGCGGCCGCTGGTCGCGGCCCAGGCCCAGGACGGCTGCCGCGACGAGACGACGCGCATGCTCCTGGCCTACAGCAACGCGTGGACGCTCGGACGCGCGGGCCAGCAGCAGGCCGACGTGCTCGAGCTGGGGGTGCACCACGAGGCCAGCATCGACCGCTCGCGCGCGGCGATGGCGGTGCGCGAGGTCTACCTGGCGGCCGGCGTGGCCGAGCTGGCGAAGTTCAACCACGGCGGGATCCGGCCCGAGGCGCTGGCGCAGATCATCGTCAGCGCGGTCGGCTTCGGGGTCGTCGCCGGGGGGGTGTACTGAGATGTCCCGAAGGACAGGTATCATCGCGGCGCTGGTCATCGCTTGGACGGTGGAGTCAGGGTGCGCGACGAAGGCGATGCGCGAGCAGGCCGGCGTGCTGGCGTGGGCTGGCGAGCGCCTCGAGGTCGAGACGGCCGCGTTCACGGCGGCGCGGACTGGCGTCGTCCAGCTGCGCCAGCGGGGTCTGGTCCAGCGCCGGCAGGAGGTCGCCGAGCAGGGCCAGTACAACGCGCGCACGCTGGCGCAGTGGAAGGTCGCTGGCACGGAGGATCGGAAGCAGCGGCTCACGCTGTTCGAGGGCGTGGTGGCGGCCAGCGAGGCGACGTACGAGGTCCGTGACCAGGGCCTGTTGTGGGAGGAGAGCGTGCTCTACTCGCGCTCGGCCCTGGCGATCGACCGCGCCGCGCTGCACCGCTTCATCCGCGGCCTGGTGAACCTGTCGCGGCCGCTCGGCTTCGTCGACGGCGCACGCTTTTACATCGAGTACGGGGCGCAGGTCGGTGCGCAGGTCGACGAGGACCTCGCCGACGTGAAGGCCGGGCTCGCAGCGGCGCAGGCGTCGACTCGTCCGCCGAGCGTCGGGACCATAACGGGTGGCACCGGTGGGGGCGGCACGGTGAACCCGACGCCGACGCCGACGCCGACGCCGACGCCGACACCGACACCGACGCCGAGGCCGACGCTGTCCGATACCCCGGTGCCGCCGACGCCTCCAGGACCGGAGCGTCCGGACGGGCTCAAGCCGGACCCTCACCGCGACCCGGCGGCGCCTTTGACCGCCAAGCCCCCCCAGCCGTAGGAGCGGACGATGAGCACACCACGCGATTCCACGAGCCTCGATGACATCGCCCGCGCGATCGACCGCCTCTCCGAGGTGGGACAGCTGCTCCGCACACGGCTCGACGCGATCGATCCGATCGAACATGCTGCGCGCTGGGCCGGGGTGAACGACGAGATCCGTGCGCTCGACGAGCGCATCAACGGCCTGCGCGACGAGCAGCAGCGGGTCGCGCTGCTGGGCGCCGAGCTGCGGCCGCTGCACCTGCGCGAGCTGGCGGCGCTGCGCACGGCGACCGAGGCGGTCGCGGAGCTCGTGCAGTCGGCGGCGCGGGTGGCCGCGGTCGCCGAGGCGGCGGCGCGCCTGGCCGACGCGACCGGGGCGGCGCTGCAGCAGCTCGGGCGCCGCGGCGCCTGAGCCCGCTGGCTCTCACCCCCCGGTCAGCTGGCGCTCACCTGTCTCTCAGGGCAGGCGACAGATGTAGGGCCGGGGGGAGCCGCAGCCGAGGTCGTTCCACTGGCCACCGGCGCCGGCGGTGATGTTGGCGCAGTCCTCCTCGCCGGCGTTGTTGGGCTCGCCGCCGTTCCAGTGGGTGTAGTCGAGCTTGGTGGCGTCGCTCCACACGAACTTGCCCTCGGCCTGGAGGTCGTTGAGGCCGATCCACCAGTCGCTGCCCTGGATCGCGAGGGCCTCGGTGGTCAGGAAGTCCTGCAGGGCCTGGCTGTGCACCGAGATGAGGTGGCCCTTCTGCTTGACGCAGTCGGCCTCGGCGGCGGGCCAGTCGCGTGCGCCGAAGCAGAACGCGGCGTTGCCGATCAAGGGGGCCGGCAGCTTCTTGGTGACGCACTGCGGGCACTTGGGATCGTTGTCCCAGATCCCGTCGCAGTTGTCGTCGTCGAGGTCGCACACCTCGGCGGCGCCGGGGTGGACGGCCTTGTTGTTGTCGTCGCAGTCCTCGCTGCAGCCGCTGTAGCCGTCCTTGTCGGCGTCGATGGCCTTGGGGTCGGTGCACTTGAGGGCGTCCATCACCGACTGGCCTCGGTTGGTCAGGAAGTCGATGTTGCTGGCGACGGTGCCGTCGACGCTGTCGATGCCGTACTCCTTGCGCGGGTCGGCGACGGCGGCGTCATGGAGGGCGTCGGCGAGGGTCTGGGCCTGGGCGGCGAGGCCGAGCTCGTCGACGCGGGCGACCACCGCCTTGAACTGCTCGGCGAGCAGCACGCGGCACTCGAGCGACGCGACGCACATCTGCTGGATCCGGCCGGTGCCGCCGAAGGCGTCGAGGTGGTCGACCATGATCTGGTCGATGCCCCAGGGGATGAAGACCCAGCGCTGGTCGCTCGGGCGGCGGTAAATGTAGTAGTTGTTGCGGGTCCAGGCGTAGCCGTCCCAGTGCCCGAGGTAGATCTCGGTGGCGGCGAAGGCGAGGAAGAGGTCGAGGTCGATGACCTTGCTGACCTCGGTGACGAAGTCGGCGGGGTCGGTGATCGCGTCGAGCGCGGCGACCAGGGCCTTGAGGTCCATGAAGTCGATGTTGGCGCCGTTGTCCTGATCGAAGGAGGTGATGCTGTCGGCGAACAGGTCGCTGCCGTAGGCGCCCTCGTAGAGGTTGCCCTTGTCGTCATCGAACCATTGCTTGAGGAAGTTCTCGTTGTCCGTGGCCTCGACGAGGGTGTAGAGCCCGTAGGGCGCGCCGTTGACGGTGACGACGGCGCTGCCGCTGCGCGGGGCCGGGACGGCGCCGGCGCGGAACAGGACGTAGCCGAGCTGCTCGCGCTGCATGCTTGGGTCCTGGACCATGTTGTTGACGGCGAGCTTCTCGATGTCGAAGAGGCGCTGGCCGTCGACGTAGCGGTCGAAGTTGAGGAGGAAAGCGGCCTTCTGGTCGAGGGTGCGGAACGATCCGTAGACGCCCTTGAGGCGCACGCCGATGTCGGTGAGCACGGTCGCCTCGCCGGCGATCGTGACGGTGAGGTCGCCGGCGACGTAGAGCTCGTGGTCGGCGTTGAGGCTGGCGATCGCATCGGGTGAGAGCTTGATGTCGAACTGCGCCAGCCCGGCCGGGTCGAACAGGGGCGCGGCGGGATCGGGCGCTTCACCGGTGGTGCCCGGGTCGCCGCTGCTGCCGGCCTGGGTGTCGCTGCCGCTGCTCGTGCTGGGGTCCGGCGTGCCGGTGCTGCTGGTCGGGGTGGCGCCGGTGCTGCTGGTCAGCGCCTCGCCGGATGTGCTGCCTGGGCCGCCGCTGGTGCTGGTGCTGGACTGGCCGGGGTCCTGGACCGCGTCGCCGCAGGCTGCCGCGAGGGACAATGTGACAGCGAGGATAGGCTTGATTGCGCGCATAAGCATGACGAACTCCCGAGCAAGACGGCCACTACAGCGGCGCTCCTGGGGGCTGTCAAGCGAGCGTCACGAGCCTGTGACTCAACCGAGCTTGAGGAGGTTGCCGCTGGCGTCCAGGAGCGCGCGCAGCAGCTCGGCGCGGTGGGCCTGCGCCTGCTGCACCATCTCGCGGTGCAGCGCCCACAGGCGATCGTCGAGGACGTCGCCGGTGGCGGGCACGCAGCTGTCGACGTCGCCGCCGACGCTGACGCGGGTGAAGGCCCGCAGCTCGGCGTGGCCGGCGAGCTCACCGGCCGACGCGGCGCCGGCGGCCTTGAGATCCTGGGCGACGAAGGTGCGGACCTCGAGGGTGCCGAGCTCGGCGAGGGCACGCTCGAGGGTCTGGGCGAGGGTCTGGGCGAACTGCTGGAAGGGGCCGAGCTCGGCGCCGGTCTTGCCGCGCAAGAGGGCCAGGAGGCCGAAGGCGCCGGCGGGCTCGCCGGCGGTCGCGGTGGTCGCGGTGGTCGCTGCCGCGGCGGGCGATGCGGGTGCGGTCGGTGTCGGCGTGGTGGCGGTGGTGGTCACGGGCGTGGCCGGTGGGCTCGCGGCCGGTGTGCTCACAACGGTCGTGGCGGGCGGCGTGCTCGCGGGTGCGGGCGCGGAGGCTGCGACCACCTGGGTCGCCGCGACGCTGGTGGTCGGGGCGGCGCTCCGCAGCGAGATCGAGGGCAGCTCAAGACGTCGCGTGGCGCCACCGGTGGGCGCGAGCGGCAGGCGCACGGCGGGGTCGCCGATGATCGTGTAGGAGCGGGCGTCGTTGTTGGCGGTCCACATGTCCGTCAGCTCGAGCGCGTTGTAGGCCCGGTTGAAGCTGATCTCCTCGAGCTCGACGCTGAGGTCGGAGGCGAGCTCGGCGTAGCGTTCGTTGAAGCACTCGAGCGCCGCGCCCACCGGAGCGCCGGACATGAGCTCACGCATGGCGCTCTCGAAGACGGCGAGCTGGGCGCTCGAGCCCGACTTCTTGCCGCTGCCGCGCCAGGCGAAGCTGGTGCCCCACGCGCGCTCGACGTGGCCGATCGTCGCCAGCGCGCCGCCGGTCGGGTGCGCGAGCAGGCGCTGCGGCAGCGCGGCGAGGAAGGGGTGGTCGGCGATCTGCTCGCGCTCCTTGGCGCCGCTGCGTTGACCGTAGTCGTTGTACAGCGGCGTGCCGGCGCCGTAGCAGGCGAAGTTGAACATGATGAGGCCGTGCGGGCGCGCGGTGGCCTGGACGTCCTCGCCGGCGTAGTAGAAGTCGGGCGTGAGGGGCTGCTTCCACGCGACGGGACCGGGCCAGTCCTGACAGAGGAGCGCGCCCTGGTGCGAGCGCTGACGGGCGTCGCCGCGATCGAAGCCGGCGCCGTGGCTGGCGGTGAAGAGTAGGGCAGGGGTCGCGTCGCCGCCGAGCAGGCGCGCCAGGTTGGCCTTGGTGGCGTGGGCGCCCTCGTAGCGGGTGATCTTCCAGTCGGGCAGCGAGGGGACCAGGAGGTCGGCGAGCGGCGCGACGAGGTTCTCGGCGCTGAGGCGAGTCGCGGGGTCGTCGCTGTTGGCGACGCCGAACATCGCCAGCTCGCGCGAGAGCTGGAGGCCGCCGGTCTCGGCCGCGACGACGCTGCGGGCGTAGTTGGCGTACGCGGCGACGGTGTCGAAGTGGATGCGGCCGACGGCGTATTGCACGTCGAGCTGGAACTGCACCGAGTAGGGCAGCTCGTCGGGACCCCCGACGATGAGGAGGTAGTAGGGCACCTTGATCGGGTCGGCCGGGCCCGGGCCCGCGCCGAGGCGGGCGAGGTACTTCTGCTTGGTCTCGTTGGGTCGGTAGCCGTCGATCCCGCGGTAGATCTTGAACAGGCGCTCGTCGCTGGCGGTGGCCTGCTCGCGGCGCAGCTGGAACAGCGGCATCAGGGCCTCGGCGATCTCGTCCTGCAGCCTGGCCTCGGGGGTGTCAGGGCGGTAGGCGGGGAACACGGCGGCCCAGCCGGTCTGCCCGAGGTTCTTGACGTCGATGCCGGACTTCACGCCGTAGTGGGCGGTGCGCTTGTTCTCGACGCGGTCCTTGAGCTCCGCGAGGTGGTCGCTTCGCGGGTCCTCGGGCGGCGGCTCGCCGGTGAGCTCGCGGGCGAGCGCCTCGGCGGTGACCGGTGGGAACAGGTAGGCGCCGGTGCTGGCGTTGATGCCGTTGAAGTAGAGCGGGTCGCTGGAGTCCATCGGTCATTTTCCTTGGGCGGCTGCGTGTTCGGCGAGCAGGTCGTGGAGGAAGCGCCACGCGAGTGGCAGGGCCAGGGCGGCGGTGCCAGGGCCGGAGAAGGCGAGGATCGTGGCGGCAAGCTCGAGGGTCGAGCGCGCCGCGTGCACGAGCGTGACGCGGGTGCGCAGGGCCGCCGCGACGGCGCGACGGTGCAGGTCGATCGCGGCTGTGGGGGCCGCCGCGTCGATTCGCGTGGCGCCGGGGCCCGTGGCGCCGAGATCGCTGACGAGGCAGAGCTGCTCGCCGATCCACGTCTCGACGCGGGCCGGAGCGGTGGCCCGGCGCCACAGCTCGACGAGGCCGTCGCTGATGCTGGCGAGGTCTTGTGGTTGAGTGCGCAGCTCGGCCTCGGCCCGCTGGAGCGAGGAGCCCGGCTGGCCCAGCGCGGCCCGCAGACGCGACGCGGCGTCGGCGAGCACGAGGTGAGGATCGCTGGCTAGCGAGAGCGTCGCATCGGCGCCGAGGCGCACGCGAAACAGCTCGAGAGGATCGTCGGCTTGAGGGGCCCGGTCGGCGCGGCGCCAGGGGCCCGCGAGCCACGCGAGCGCGGCCGGGCCCGCGGGGCTCGACCACTCGTGGCCGGCCTCAGTCACCTGCGACCCCCACACAGCCGTGCAGCTCGCGAAGCATCCCCATACACGCCACCGAACCCGACGACGATATCGAGGGGGGGGCAGCGGCGCAAGCGGAGGGGCGCGTGCTAGCGTCGCCGCGATGACGGGTGACACTGACGCGCTGCGTTGCCCGGCCTGCGGCGCGGAGGGGCCGAAGGTCGAGCCAGCGCGCGCGAGCGCCTGCCTGCCGTTTCCGCCGATCGAGACGCTGCTTTGCTGGCGCTGCGGTAACACGGGCACGCGCCTGCGGCTGCGCGAGCGCACGGTCGTGCAGTGGTCGCGCGGGGGGTGACAGCCGCCGCCCTGCGGGCGATCCTGTGTGCATGCACAACTCGCAAGCGCGTTCGTGGTCCGTCGCCCGAATGTCTGTCGCCCTCGCTGCGCTCGCGCTGGCTTGTCGCGCTGACACTGAGTCGAGCGCGGGCGCGAGCTCGACGGGCAGCGGCGCTGAGGCGACGAGCGGGACGGCGAGCACGAGCGGGACGGCGAGCACGAGTGAGGCGAGCAGCACGGCGCCGACCAGCGCCGGCCCCGACTTGCCGGCGGCGCGCGCGTGCAACGGTCACGCGGCGCTGTGCGAGCGGCGCTTCGACCAGGTCGTGTTCCCGTGCACGCACAACGCCTTCGCCGCGCGCGACGACGGGTTCGGGCAGATCAACGCGAATCAGCGCCACGGGGTCGCGCAGCAGCTCGCGGACGGCGTGCGATGCATGATGCTCGACGTGTCCGACGACGCCGGCACGACGGTGCTCTGCCACGGCGGCTGTATCCTCGGTCGGCTCGAGCACGCGGCGGTGCTGGCGGACATCGCCGCGTTTCTCGAGCAACACCCGGATGAGGTGCTGACGATCATCTACCAGGACGACCTGCCGGCGGATCGGGTGGTCGCGGACCTCGAGGCGAGCGGTCTGGCGGCGCGGGTCTATACCCACGAGGCGGGCGCGCTGTGGCCGACCCTCGCCAGCATGATCGATGCGGACACGCGGCTGTTCGTGACGGCGGAGAACGGCGGGCCCCCGCCCGCGTGGTTCCACCACGTGTGGGACTTGACCTGGGACACGCCCTACACCTTCCACAGCATCGAGGAGTTCACCTGCGCGTTGAACCGCGGCAGCGCCGACAACGAGCTGTTCCTCATCAACCACTGGGTGAGCACCGTGCTCGACACGCCGTCAGAACCAGACGCCGCGACCGCCAACGCCTACGATGTGCTGCACGGGCGAGCGACGCAGTGCCAGCGCGAGGTGGGTCAGCTGCCCAACTTTCTCGCGGTCGACTTCTATGATCAGGGCGACCTGTTCGCCGTGGTCGCGGCGCTCAATGGGCTGCCCTGAGGGTCAGCCATCGCTGCCGGGATCGTCGCTGCTCTCTGGCTCAGTGTCAGCTTCGGTGCCGGAACCAGCAGCTCCGTCTGCGGTCTCGGGCTTCGCCGTGGCGCCTTCCTGGGCGATCTGCTGGTAGAGCTCTTCGCGGTAGACAGGCAAGCCCTGGGGCGCCGAGATGCCGAGACGAACCTGGCGACCGCGGATCTCGCGGACCACGATCTCGATATGGTCACCGATGCGGATCTTTTGGCCGACTTTTCTCGTGAGCGTCAACATCAGGCCCCTCCGTGGCAGTACGGGTGCATTGGCGAGGACACAATCATCGCGCTCCTAGCTATTGGGGAAGTCGGTGATTTCTGCAAGAGCTAAATTCGCTTCACGTGGCTCTGGATGAGGCGTTGCCGCGGCCGAGTGTTTCCGCGCGCATGTCGCTGTGACGGCAGGCCGTGGCCGATGTGCTCGCGGGGGTCGATCGACGACATGGCCTTTGGGACAGGTCATTCGCGACACTGCGCCTGCTCGCGGCTGCGCTCGTCGGGGTCGTCGGCGAGGCGGGCGAGATCGCAGTGCAGCGAGGGGATGAAGGGGTTGACGCGGATCGCCCGGTGGAGCGCGGCACGAGCTCCGGCTCGGTCGTCGGTCTGCAGCAGGGCGCGTCCCTCGGCGGCGGCGACGTTGGCCTGCTCCGGGTCGTCGACGCCGGCGAGGCGGAGCAGGGGGACAGCGCGGGCTGGTTCGCCGAGCTTGAGGTAGAGCTCACCGAGCCGGCGCGCGAGCTTCGGGTCGGCCGCGACTCGTGGTTCGGCGGCGCGGGCCTTCTCGTATTGTCGGGCGGCCTGCCGGAGGTGGCCGCGCAGCGTCAGCAGCACTCCGAGGCGCGCGTGCTGGCGGGCCTTGCCGCCGCCGAGATGGGAGAACACGTCGCCGAGCAGCGAGGGATCCGCGTCCTCGGTCTCGCTCGCGGCGACCGTGGGCTTGGCGTCGCGAAACTGCAGCTTGCGGAGCGCGGCGTCGCTGGCCTTGCCGGCAGTGCGGCGGCGCATGGTGGTCTTCCAGTGCTCGTCGAAGGCCGTGAAGCTGCCGCCCCACGCGGCCGCGAGTGCGTCCTCGGCGACGCCGCCGGCAGCGACCTGGTCGAGCAGCGCGGCGAGGCCGGGCTGGCCCTTCTCCTCGCGCAGCAGCTCGAGCATGGTCTGGACCTGCGCGTAGGCGAGTGCCGCCCGCTCCTGCGAGGGCAGCATGGCGAGCGACGGGTACATCTCGGCGAAGCTGACGAGGTCGTTGCGGGCGAGGCCGCGGGCGAGCAAGCGGCGTGGGGCTGGCTCGAGCGGGAGCGGTGTCGGGCTGCGCCAGCGCGTCTCGAGCAGCTTGGCGAGGCCCTCCTGCAGCCACACGGGGGCACGGTTGCGGGTGCGCAGCGTGACGAGGTAGTGCACGTACTCGTGCACGGAGGTGTCGAGCCAGCCGTAGCCGTAGAGGAGCACGCGCGGGCTGACCATGATGATGCGGCGATACTTGGTGATGCCGACGGTGCCGGTGGTGTAGACGTTGTCGAGGGTGAGCGGGGAGACCAGCGCGAGCTTGGCGGGGTCGTCGAGGATCTCGAAGCGGATCGGGTGGTCCGGGAGGACGCCGAGTTCGCCGCCGAGAGCCGCACGCGCCGCGGCCATCGCGGCGAACAGGTAGGGCGCGAGGATCGCGTCGCGGGCGTCGGCGCAGACGAACTCGACGTGGCCGTCCGGACTCCGCTGTCGCAGGGCCGGGCCGAGCGCGCGTTGCTCCCCACGCGCGAGGTTCAGGTAGTGCTGGGCCTCCTGCGTGATGGCCCCGGCGTCGGGGAGCTGGCCCGAGCCGAGCGCCGCGCTCAGCAGGGCCTCCGCCTCGCGGTACTCGTCGCGGTGCAGCGCGAGCGCGCCGGCCTTCACGTCTCGCGCCGAACCAGCGGGCAGATCGGCGAGCAATGCCTCGGCCGCGCGCAGGTCCCAGGCGTCGATCGCCTGGTCGAAGCGCGTCGCAGCGTCGCTGAACGCCTCGGGCTCCGGTGCGTCGGGGCCCGCGGCCGGTGGGCTCGCGGCGACGGCGGGTCCGGCCAACGCGGTGACGAGGAACATGGCTGTCCGAAGGGACAGGTTCTTCAAGGCTGTCCGAAAGGTCATGTTCATCGCAGCAGCTCCTCATAGTAGCGCTCGACCTCGAGATCGAAGCCGTCCGGGGCGCCCTCCTTCATGGCGTCCATCAGCTCGTCTCGCAGCGAACGATCGCGCTCGGTCTCGGTGCTGGCCTCGCTGTGAGCCGCGGGGCGGGCGGACGGCGAGGTCTCGCGGAGGCTGTCGAGGGCGCGCTGGAGCGCGGCGATCGCCTCGCTCTGGGCGTCGATCGCGGAGCCACCGCGGCGCTGCTCGAGCGCCCCGGTGCTGGCCTGCATGCCATCCAACGCGGCGCGAAGCGCCTGCTTGCCGGTCTCGGACAGCTCGCTCGCGTCACTGCCCTCGAGCAGATGCGAGGCCCGTCCGCGCAGGCTCGCCTGGCGTTGCTGGGCGCCCTGAAACTGGGCTTGTTGGGCGGGGTCGAGGCCGCTGTCGGGGGCTGGCAGGGCCTCGCCGAGCTGATCGAGGAGGCGCTGGGCCTGGGCGCCGACGCGGTCGAGCGTACGTCGCTCGCTCGAGGTTTCACCGGCGCCGGCGCTGGCGCGACGGAGGGCCTGGGAGGAGCGTTGCGCGGCCTCGAAGCTGTTGAGGGCGCGTGCCGGGTCGGCGGACGCCTCGCCCTCCAGTTGTTGCAGCTGCTCGCGTGCCTCGTCGAGCGCGCGTCGACCGTCGCGGCCGAGGCGCGCGTCGTTGACGGCGTCGAGCTCCTTGCGCAGCGCCGCGGCCTTCTGCGCGACCTTCCGCGCCAGACCAGCCTCGAGGGGCTTTGCCTGGGCCTGCTGGCGCCACGCTCGATGCAGATCGCGGGTCTCGCTGCGAAGTCCGACCTCGTCGTCCTGGATGCGGCTGAGCTCGCGCATCAGCTCCATGCGGGCGCGCTCCTGCGGGGTCATCGAGGCGGCCCGGTTCGGCTGGTCGCCGCGGCGCTGTTGCACGTCGTCGCGGAGCTTCTTCAACTCCTCGAGGCCGTCGCGGGCCTGGTCGAGGGCGCCGTCGACGTCGCCCCGGCGCAGCTGCTCGCCGATGTCCTGGTTGCGCATGCGAGCCTCCATCGCCTGGAACGCGTCGACGTTTAGGAACTCCTGGCCGACCTCTTTGTCGAGCCGGGCGCGAGCCTCGGCGAGCCGGCGCAGGTCCTCGCGGCTGCGCTGTTGCAGCTGCTCGAGCTCGCCACGTACAGAGGTATCGCCGGCCTTGAGCGCCTCGAGCAGGTCGACGATCTTCTGTTGCGAGGCCTGCAGTCGGGCCACCAGCGCCTCGATCTGGGCGACGACCTGGTCGTCGACGAGGTCATCGAGGCGGATGATCTCATCCTCCAGCTGGGCGAGCTGCTCGCGGTTCACGGCGGCCATCCGCGAGAGCATGGGCGTGAGCGGACGACGATCTTCGCTGCCGGGCGGGAACTCGGCGTGGAGCTCGGCCTCACGGCGGTGGAGTTCGAGCAGACGGCGGTGGATCGCGGTGAGGGTGGCGATGTCGCGGGGCGGCGTGAGGGCGTCGACGGAGAGGGCGTCGATGGCGGACCGGAGGGCGACCAACAGCCGCTCGGATGCCGCGAGCAGCTCGCGGGCGGCTCGCAGCGCGCGCAGACCGGGGGCAGACTCCGGGCTCGCAGCGGGCAGCGGCGCAGTGGGCTCTGGGGCCAGATCTGGCGCTTCGGACAGCATCCGGCGTGCCAGCAGGTCGACCGTGGCGTCGCGTAGCGTGATCAGGCTCGCGAGGTTCTCGCTGTGCTCGCGCTCCTCGTCGCGGATCGTCAGGCGCATCCGAGCCGAGCGAGCCGGCTTACCCGGTGGATCTGTGAGCGGTAGGAGACCAAGGCCTGGGTCGTTGTCGCGGACTTCGATCCAGTAGCTGAGCTCACCGCGATCACCGAGCGGAATGCCGGCGAGGTCCCAGAGGTAGGTGCGTTGCCACGTCCGCGCCCCAGGTGGCGGCGGCCCGGCGTCGAGGCGGATCTCCTCCTCGTCTGTGCCGACGAACACGAGGGTGGCCTGTGCCAGGCCGAAGTCGTCGCGGGCCTTGAAGCGCAGCTCGACGGTGTCGCGCTCGCTCGGATCGCTCTGGGAGCGCGCGAGGGGGGAGAGCTCGACCTCGGGTGGCTCGTCGGGTTCGATCGCCACGGAAAAGGCGGGGCTGTCGTCGCCCGTGTCGGGCACCAGGCGCCAGCTTCCGGCGCTGCGGACGACGAAACTGCCGAGCCAGACGCCCTCCGGATCGAGCTTCAGCTCCGTGTGCTCGGGTGGCGGGGTCACGAGGGCAGCTTCGGGAGCGTGGGTCAGGGTGACGCGGAGTTGGGTGAAGGCTCGGCGAGGCGTGAGTGCGATCTGGACGCGGGTGCCAGCCAGCAAGCGCAATTCACCGCTCGGGTTGGTGAGCGCGCGTTCGGGCCGGGCCGCATGGGGGGGCGCGATGAGCGTGAGCTGCAAAGCCGACCACAGCGGCTCCGGCGGGCTCGGCGGACGGCCGTCGGTGGCCAACAGCAGCAGGGAGAGTCCGTGGGCAAACTCCGCGGTGCCGGACAGGATCGCCACAGCCAGAGCAAGGACGCCCAGAATGAGGGCTGGTGCGCGGAGACGTGGCGGCGGTGCCGCAAGCTCTGGCTCGCAGTCGCGCAGGCGCTCCGCAACGGCCTGAACGTAGACGGTGGCGAGCTCCAGGGAGCCCAGGGAGGCCCTCTGCGGCCGATCTCGGGGATGGTCGAGGCCCGGCGTGAGTTCGACAGCGCCAAGGATCTCGTGCCGCAGTGTAACGTCAGCCCGAGATTGAGGACTCGAAGCCCCGGACCTTCGAGTGAGCGGTCGTCGGTTTTGGGCTATGGTATGCGCCGCCCGATGCTTCGAGCCCACCAGCCGTCGTGTGCGTCGCAACGCCCGCACAAGCAGCAGTCCCGCCGTCAGGCCGGCGACTGCGGTCGTCAGGCGTGCGCCAAGGTCGCCGCGCAGCGTTGCCCCGACGATGACCACTCCAAGCGTGAGCGCGATGGTGATGCCAACGAGCGCCCAGAGACTTGCCGCTGCGAGCTCACGTCGCAGCACGATGGCCGCGACGCGGGCCAAGAACTTGTCCAGGGGAGCCTTCATGGGCACGTACCAAATGCCGGTATATCCGCCGCGAGAGCCACCGTCACTTTCATCCTGTCGATCTCCAGCCGGACTCCGGGTCATGTGCACTGGGGCGTCTCCCCTAACAAGCGCTGCGTGCGCCCTGAATAGTGCGGGCCCGCGCCCGTCGAAGGACGACCTTTAACGTGGTTTCCCCAGAAGCGGACGACCAAGCCCTGGTCGCAGCCTGTCGGACGGGCGATCGACAGGCTTTCAAGAGCCTGATGCAGCGCTATCAGCGGAAGGTCTACTCCGTGGCTTACGGGTTTCTGCGCAACCAGGATGATGCACTCGATGTCGTGCAGGAGAGCTTCATCAAGGTGCACAGGTACCTCGCCAACTTTGAGGGCAACTCCAGCTTCTACACCTGGCTCTACCGGATCGTGACCAACCTCTGCATCGACCACATCCGCAAGAACAAGCGCCACCGGGAGCTCGAGTTCGATGACGGCCTGCGTCATGACGGGGAGGACGGCGGGGTCTCGGCGTTGCCCCTGTCCAGCCTGGGCGATCCAGCCCAGATCCTACAGCGACGTGAGATCTTGGACGCGGTTCAGGATGGACTGCAGTACCTGAGCGAAAAGCACCGGGCCGTCATCGTGATGCGGGAGTTGCAGGGGATGTCCTACGAGGAGATGGCCCAGGCGATGAAGTGCTCAAAGGGCACGATCATGAGCCGTCTTTTTCACGCCCGCAGGAACATGCAGAAGCTCCTGGTTGAGCGGCTCGGGTACGTGCCCAGCGGTTTGGCGGACGGAAACCATGAAGATCACGGCGCGGATGGCGTCGCTACGCCCCAGGCGGTGCTCCCATGACGACGAGGCTTGCGAAGACGGTCAACGAGGAACAGCTGAGCGCTTACTTCGACGGTGAGCTCGATCCCGGGGAGCGTGCGGAGGTCGAGCAGTGGCTCAAGCGTGATGCGGCTGGGCGGGCAACCATCGTCGAGCTCGGTGTCATGCGTGAGGCGATCGTTGTCAGCCTCGAGGCAGCGGCAGCCAAGGTCCAGGGGGCTCGCTTCGAACAGATCTGGGACGAGATCGATCGAGCCCTCGATCGTGAGACGGCGGCTCATCCGCCTGCAACTGCAGTCCCCTCGTTTTGGTCACGAGTGTTCGGCGTGCTACGTCCGGCGTGGGCACCCGTCGCGGCGGTGACGGGGGTGGCGGTGGTGGCGATCGTATTTGTGAGCGACGGAGCCGTGACCCCCACGAATAGCCCGGAGGTCGTTGTGTCGAAGCCGACGACTTCAGCGCCGATTCGGGCGCAGCCCGAGCCTGCCGAGCCTGAAGTGGAGGCCGTGTTCCCGGAGCCTGACATGTACGAGGCAGAGATCGAGCGGATCGAATTCGGCGGCAAGAATGGCCGCATCGGCACCATCGAGGGCAAGCGCGGCACCACCACCGTGATCTGGGTGTCCGACGAGGATGCCACACCCGGCCAGCGTTCGCTGTGAATCAGTTCCCCTGTAGCTTGCATTGATGAGGCAAAACCATGACATCGCGGATCCTCGCTCCTGCTCTCTCGGTGTTTCTCCTCCCGGCCGTCATTCTCGGCGGCCTCTTGCTAGCGTCCCCGGAGGTCCGCGCGGAGGTCAAGTCGGCCGCCTGCAAGGTGACTGCGTTCCTCGCCACGAGGGATGGCGACGGCAGCATTCCGGAGGATCTCAAGTTTCTCGAGGAACAGCTGCGTGACGATCAGTTCGCCGCGTTCAAGGGATTTCGCTTGCTGGAAGCGAAGACTCTCAAACTCGGGCTCGACAAGGCTGCGGTCGCTGCGTTGCAGTCGAGTTTCAAACTGCAGCTTCGCTTGCTAGGTGAGGAGGACTCGAAACTCAAGTTGCACGCGAACCTGATGGCCGCGGGACGGGACAAGCCGCTGGTGGACACGGCGTACAAGATCGATAATAATGGTGTGCTCCTTGTTGGTGGGGTCCGCCACCTAGACGGGAAGGTCTTCTTCGCCATCCACTGTCGCGGCGAGGGCTGACGGAGACTCTGGCTTCACGAAGCTCGGGAAGTGTCCCCGGTGTATTGCGTTGGTTGCGAAGACTGTGCGCGCCCGCGCCCTGTCGTTGATTTGCGGGGGACGACGCAGGGCGTTACTCTGCAAAGCCTTCGCTCATGCCACCCGTAACTCCAGTGAAGCTACGTTCGCGGTGGCGGTGCGCGGCGCTCCTGATCAGTGGCCTCGTGCTCGTCGCCAGCGCTTCCGTGGCCACCTACCCGATCTGGGCCGATTCACTGGTCGAGGCGGCAGTTGTTCAACGACTCGAGCGGCTCACCGGAACCAGGGTGACGATCGAGTCCTTTGATCTCGAGTACAGCACAGTGGCGGTGCGCGGCGTGTCGCTGGCGATCGACGCTGAGACGTCGATCGATCTTGATGCTGTTGATGTGTCGCTGGATCAGGATGCACTGTGGTCAGGTCGCGCGATCGTCACGAATGTTGCGGTGCACGGCGGGACGTTAAGAGGGGATGTGGCGACCTTCGAGCGTGTGGCCGCGGATGTGTCCGGTCGGCTTGGGGGGGGGGGGGGTGGTGGTACAGGGCGGGTCAAGATCGTGCCGCAGCATGCCCAGGTTCGGGACCTGAAGATCGATCTGAGGGGCTCGTTCGGTGACCGCTCGGGGCACCTCGGCGCGGTCGCCACCTCTGACGTGACGTTCGGCGAGGGGCGCGTCGAGCTCTTGCTGCGCCATGTCGACGCGACGCTCGGAGAACGGGCATTGAAGGCCGCGCGCCTGACGACAACGCTCCGGCGGAAAGAGGGCTTCACGCTGGAGTTTCCGTTGCGCGTCGAGATCGAAGGCGGAGCGACTGCTGTGACGCCGCAGATCGCGGTCAGCGATATCCGTGGGAGCATCGAGCTGGCCGACATGGCGCTGAGCACAGTCTCGGTCGACCTCGCTGGCAGCTTCTCGGATGAGCCGCGCAGCGAGGCCGTCGGTGCCAATGCGCCGCTGTGGACGCTCAAGGGCACAGGCGCACGGGATCTCTCGGCCGGCAGCGTCACGCTGACCATGGCGGCCTTCAAGCTTGGCCGGATCCCTGCGGTGCTGGCGCACCTACCGGTGGTGTACTCGGAGGAGGCGACGGTCGGTGGGGATCTGACGGTCAGGTTGGCGGACGGCAAGGCGGATGTGGAGGGCGACGTCCAGCTCGCGGGTCTCAACATCGATCACCCGCTGCTTGCCAGACAACCGGTTCTCGGAGTGGGGTTCGCGTTCAACTTTACGGGCGAGGTCGACCCAGCGCAGCGGAGGGTGGTGATCGCGGCCGCGACGCTGCGCCGTGGGGGCCTCGAGATCGACTTCGACGGCGAGATAGTCCACGCGGCAGAGGTAAGCCAGCGCAGGTACAGACTGCACGTGGCTGTTCCGAAGGTGACGTGTCAGGAGGTGATCGCGGCGATTCCGGCCGAGCTAGCGCCGAGCCTGGTTGGCTTCGAGCTGAAGGGGGATTTTGAACTCGATCTCGAGGCGAACATCGACCTGGGTGATCTCGAAAAGCTCAGTTTGACGGGGCGCGTTGACAAGGACAAGTGCAAGGTGGTCAAGACCCCCGCGCTGGTATCGGCAACACGGCTCAGTGGCGCCTTCGTGCATCGAGTGACGATGCGAGACGGCTCGGAGCGGACGGTGGACTTGCGCGAGGGGTCGTCGACCTACACGCCGCTGGACCAGATCTCGCCGAACATGATCGCGGCGGTGATGACCACGGAGGACGGTGGGTTCTGGAAGCACAAGGGCTTCATCACATCTCAGTTCCAGGCCGCGCTGAGGCGCAACCTCGAGGCCGGCAAGGTCCGACTCGGCGCGTCGACGATCACCATGCAGATGGTCAAGAACGTGCTCCTGTCTCACGAGCGCACCCTCTCACGCAAGCTGCAGGAGATGTTCCTGACCTGGTACGTCGAGCAGTCGCTCAGCAAAGAACGGATCATGGAGGTCTACCTCAACGTGATTGAGTTCGGCCCGGGGGTGTACGGTGTCACGCGGGCTTCGGCGCACTACTTCGGCAAGGCTCCGGCCGACCTCACGCCGCCCGAGGCCGCCTACCTCGCGTTGATGTTGCCGAGTCCGGTGCGACGGCACGTCAACTACTGCGAGGGGGGACTGACGCCGGTATTTCAGGCGAAGATGAAGCGTCTGCTGGGGATCATGCAGACCCGAGGGCGCCTCGACCCCGCTACCTACGAGCAGTGGAAGGATGGCATCATCACCTTCGACACAACCGAGCTGGTGTCCAAGAAGGAGTGTCTCGCCGAGATCCAGCGCCTGCTCGCGGCTTCGGAACAGCAGCGGTCACTGTCCGGGCTGCTCGACGACAGCGGGCTCGACGACGACGCCATCCCGCTGACACCGGACGAGGGCACTGTGGTCGTGCCCGTACGCAAGCGCGTGAAGACGACGACCGATGAGCTTGACCCTGCGATCGAGGCGCTCGGCGAGGACGCGTTTCTGCAGGCAGGGGAGCGATGATCCGGCGCAGCGTCGGCGTCTCGCTGGCGCTCTATCTGTCTCTTGGGCCCGTTGATGCGCGCGCCCAGGAGGTGCTCGTGGAGGCCGATGCGAGCCCGCGCGAGCCTGAGTTTCGCGGGCGCAAGGTCCACGGGGACATCCGCTTCGGGGCTGGCTTCGGCTTCATTGTTGAGGATCCGATCGCCAGCCTCGAGCCTTCGCTGGGTCTCGATTTTCGCGACCTGGCGCCGGTCGAGCTGCGCATCGGTGCGCCCGTTCGACTGCGCATGTACGACCGCGATCCCCAGCAGGGACCGGTGCTACGGAGCACCGAGTGGGACGAAGTGGGTGACTACCTGGCGATCCTGCAGCAGCTTTCTTACAACGGTGACTACGTGTTCGCCGAGCAGGGGCGGGCCGTGATCGATCTGCGGGTTGGCAATCTTGGGCGGGTCCATGTGGGCCACGGCAGCATCGTGCATGGCTACGCGAACGGCCTCGATCTCGATCGGCGGCGAACGGGCATCGACCTCGACGCGCGGGTCGAGGGCGCGCTGCTCGAGCAGACCGCAGGGGCCGAGCTGGCCCTGGTGATCGGTGACCTTGCTGGGCAACAGGTGTTCGGCTCGCGTCTTGGCGCCGACTGGGCGGGCGCCGGGATCGGCCTGTCGGTGTTCGGCGATCCGCTTGCGCCACGCAGCGTCGTGCCGGTTGTCGCCGGCGGGCCGGCACTGGCGGTCGATGCACAAAACCGGCTGACGACGGGTGGTCAGCGCGGTGCGACCGCGGTCGGCCTCGATCTCAGCTACCGATGGACCGACCGCTGGCGCTATCTGGTGATACCGTACGTCGATCTCAATCTGATGCCCGGGCTCGGGCGCGGGATGCACCTTGGGGTGGACACAGAGTTTACGCTCGGGCGTCGCCGGGCGGCCCGTCTCGGTGTGGTCGGTGAGTTGACGGTCGGTAGCCGTGGCTACGACCCCAGCTACTTCGATGTGTTTTACAACGCGCAGCGCATGCAGGGGCAATTCGTGGCGTATCCGGGGGACTTGCCTGGGGGCTTCTCGGATGTCGCGGCGAGCAAGTACGGGTTTATTCTGGCGAACGACCTCCACGGCGTGGGTGGCTACGGGGCGTTGCGCTTCTCGCACGAGGAGGGGGCGTTCGTGGAGTCGGGCTACCGTTACCGCCCAGGCCCGCTCGGCCACACCTGGGAGACGCGGGTCGGCGTCGATCTCGAGGTGGTGCAGCTCTCGGTGCTGGCGGCGCACAAGGGTGGCATGGGCTTCAACATCGTCGACCCGGCTGGCACGCTCGGACGACTCGATCTCAACGTGCCGGTCAATCCATACCTCGACGTCACGGCCCAGGCGGGGTGGCAGCCAGTGGTGCGGCGTGCGCCGGGGGAGACCGCGGCCGCGCGGCAGCCCTCGGGTGGCTTTGTCGGCGGCGCTGGGTTGGTCCTGCTGGGTATCGCGGGGCGCTTCGGCTGGTGATTGCCATGGCAGTGGGGATCGGACATGTCCCGAAGGACAGCTCGCATGGCTTCATGGACACGCTGGAGCTGGTGGCCGCGATCGCTACTCTGGGAGCCGAGACGGTGGCGCGGCGGCTCGCGCCGAGGCTCACCCCGGAGCGTAGGGAGCGCATCGAGGCGGTGCTGCGATCGCGGGTCGATTCGCTGCAGGTTGCGATCGAGGCCACGCAGGACCCGCACAACGCGGCGGCTGTGCTGCGCACGGCCGAGGCGCTCGGGGTCGGCTGTGTTCACGTCATCGCCGCGAAGGCTGGGCTGCCGCGCCGCATCACGCGAGGCAGCTCGTACTGGGCCGAGACCCGAGAGCACGCCGACTGGGACTCCTTCCAGGCGGGGCTGCCCGCGGGAATGCGGCTCGCAGGTGCGTGCGTCGATGCCAGGACTGTGGAGCTCGCCGCCGTGCCCGTCGATCGACCGTTGTGCATCGTCTTCGGGAGTGAACAGGTGGGCCTCTCGGCAGAGGCGCGGGCTGGTTGTGGGCTGCACTTTCGTATTCCGATGTTCGGGATGGTGGAGAGTCTGAACCTCTCGGTGGCGGCAGGCATCGCGATGCAAGCGCTGCTGGAGCGTCGACGCGCGGTCCTCGGCGCTGTAGGTGACCTGAGTGCCGAGGAAGTGGCACGACGACGCGCGCGCTGGTACGCGAAGACGGTCGACCCGCGGCTGGCACGCCAGGCGCTCGGACTGCCGGTCGACGCATTGAAGGATGGAGCATCATGATCGGACGACGGTGGCGCAAGATCCTTGGCTGGACTGCGGGGCTAGGCCTGACCGGCCTGGCCCTTGGGGCAGGTGGTATCGCCGGCGTGTTCTGGTATTACGGACGCGACATCGAGCACGTCGACGTCTCGGTGATCCGCGACTATCGACCACCGCAGGTGACCCGGATCGTCGCCCGCGATGGCACCGTGTTGGGGGAGATCTTCAGCCAGCGGCGCACGCTGATCCGCTTCGAGGACATCCCGAAGCACGTGGTCGACGCCTTCCTCGCTGCCGAGGACGCCGACTTCTACAACCACGAGGGCATGGACTACTTCGGCATGGCCCGGGCCGCGCTGAGCAACATCGAGGCGGGTGAGCTGCGCCAGGGGGCGTCGACGATCACGCAGCAGGTGGTCAAGAATTTCCTGCTGTCGCAGGACCGGACCTTCGAGCGCAAGATCCAGGAGCTCCTGCTGGCGCGGCGGCTCGAGCACGCGCTGTCGAAGCACGAGATCCTCGAGCTCTACTTGAACGACATCTTCCTCGGGCATGGGCGCTACGGCATCGAAGAGGCGAGCCGCTTCTACTTCGGCAAGAGCGTGCGTGCCATCAACATCGGCCAGGCGGCGATTCTGGCCGCGCTGCCCAAGGCGCCAGGGAGGTCGACGCCGATCAAAGAGCCCGCCAGGGTCAAGGCGCGCCAGGTCTACGTGCTCGAGCAAATGGTGGCCAACGGCTTCGCGCAGCCCCAGGAGGTGGAGGCGGCGATCAAGGGGGAGATGGAGCTGAGCCCCGCGACCGAGGCCGTGCAGGCCGGGGCCGACGCGCAGGAGTTCGTCGACGCGGCGCGCGAGTTCCTGCTCGCCAAGTATGGCGAGGAGCGCCTCGATCGCCTCGGGGCGACGGTGATCACGACGGTCGACCTGCAGGTCCAGGCGCAGGCCCGCTTCGGCTTGTTCGAGGGGCTGGTCGCGCTCGACAAGCGGCAGGGCTACGGCCACAAGATCAAGCCGGTCAAGCCCAAGGAGCAGGCCAAGGTGCTCGAGAAGGGCAGGGTGCCGCTTGCGATCGGCGCCGTAGTGCCGGTGGTGATTCAGGCCCGTACGACGACGACCCCGGCCGATGCCTTCGTGGCGAAGGCGGGCGACTCGGACCTGCTGGTGCGCGTGCCCGAGGGCACCCGCTATGACGACCCGAAGCTCACGCACGACGAGCAGTTCCCCGCGGGCGGGGTGACGATGGTGACGATCAGCGCCTTGGCTGGTACGCCCGAGGCGGAGACCGCAGGCGCGCCGAAGGGCTTCGCGGCCGGAATCATCGGCTCGGGGCCACAGGCGGCCGTGGTGGTGGCCGAGGCCAAGACCGGCGAGATCGTGGCGATGATCGGCGGCGACCACTACCGCCGCGGAGAATTCAACCGTGTGCTCGCTGCGAAGCGGCAGCCGGGGTCGTCGTTCAAGCCCTTCATCTATGGCGCGGCGCTGGCCACCGAGAAGTTCACGGCGGCCACGCTGGTCAGCGACTCGCCGGAGATCTACGAGAAGTGGAAGCCGACGAACTTCGAGGCCGACGAATACCGCGGTGACATTCGCCTGCGCGTGGCGCTCACGTACTCCGTGAACACGATCGCCATCAAGTTGCTGGACGCGATCGGCTTCGAGGCGGCGCACGCGTTTGCGCGGGCCGCAGGGATCCAGGCGCCGCTGGCCGAGAACCTGGCGCTGGCGCTCGGGGTCAGCGAGATGACGCCGCGCGACCTGCTCGCCGGCTACCTGACGCTGGCACGCGGCGGCTCGTACCTCGAGCCGACCTTCATCCGCGCCATCGATGTCCAGGGCGAGGAGCGCTGGACGCCCGAGCGCGTGGCGCAGCAGACCCTGCGGGACGACGTGGTGTTCGTGCTCACCTCGATGATGACGAGCGTCGTGCAGGAGGGGACGGGCACCGGGGCCAAGGCGTTGAAGCGGCCGGTCGCGGGCAAGACCGGCACGTCGGCGGAGCACCGGGACGCGTGGTTCGCCGGCTTCACGCCCGACCACGTCGCGGTGGCGTGGGTCGGCTTCGATACGCCGAAGAAGCTGGGCAAGAGCGAGACCGGCGGGCGTGCGGCGCTGCCGATCTGGCTGGCGGCGGTCAAGGCTGCGACCGGCGATCTGCCAGTACGTGGCTTCGTTCCGCCTGCGTCCGTGCAGGTGCGTACGATCGACAAGCGCACCGGCTTGCTGGCGCCCACCGAGGTGCCGCAGCCGGATGGCACGATGGCGCCGCCGAAGCCCGAGGAGGTGATTGAGGAGTACTTCGTGCCCGGCAGCGAGCCTGTCGATGTTGCGGAGCCCGCGGCGTTGCCAGCTGGTGACGCGCTGCTCGACCTGTACGGCGACGGCGACGAGAAGCTGCCCTCGGATCAGCCGATCGCGGCCGACTCCCTCGACCCGGTGCCGGCGCCAGAGCCGGCTCCCGAGGCCCCGCCGAACGCGCCCAACCCCCGCCCAAAGGGCAGCCTGCCGAGTGTGACCGACGAGCCCGATTGACCGTCACAGGCCGGGGCTTTCGCCGGGGCATCACAGTGCTAGTCTCGCCGCGATGGCTCAGCAAAAGGTCGTGGACCTTGTGGTCCAGCGCGGCTCGCTGCAGATCGTTCCGCGCGTGCAGACGACGCTCCCGGCTCGCGATTCGGCGCCGGACCTGCGGGGCTGGTTGGTGCGATCGCCCGGGAGCTGGCGTGGGCTTGCGGCGGTGGGCCTGGCCTCGACCGGCGCAGGCGTGCTGCTCGACTTGCTCGGGAGCCGGATGCTCACGTTCTGGTTCGCCAATTCGCTGCTTTCGGCGGGTTTGTGTCTGATCTTCCTTGGACTGCTCAAGCGGATCCTGACGGCGGGTCCGGTCGTCGCCCCGCCACCGGAGGCGATCGACCCGCGGCTCCTGGCGGAGCGCTCAAGGCGCGTGCGAGCGATCCTGGCCCGGGGGAGCTCGGCCACGCCGCAGCACACCTTCGAGAGCCTGGTGAAGGAGTCGCGCTGGACGCAGGCGGCGATGTTGTCGACGCTGCTGCACATGAAGGAGCGCGGCGAGGTGATCGAGGACCTCAACCTCGACACGGGCGAGTGGGTCTACTCGCTTGCGGAAGATGCGGTGGCAGCCGGGCCCGGTTCCCTTATGCTGGAGGAGCGCACGGCCCAGGCCATTCCCCCGGAGCGGCAAGGATGAAGGACAAGAACATCGCGGCCATCCTGGCGTTTTTCTTCGGATGGATGGGCGCCCACAAATTCTATCTCGGCCAGATCGGGTCCGGGGTCGTCTACCTCGCGTTCTCATGGACGGCGATCCCGCTGTTCGTCAGCTTCATCGAGTTCATCATCCTTGCGCTCATGGACAAGGATGAGTTCAACCGCCGCTTCAACGGTGGCCACAGTCTGACGGCTGGCCCGGTGGTCGTGAACATGCTGCCGCCCGCGCCGAACTACTACCCGCCGCCGCAAGCCCCCGCGCCTGGGATGTACCCGCCCGGGATGTACCCGCCCGGGATGTACCCGCCCGGCGTGTACCCGCAAGGGATGTACCCACCCGGCATGTATCCCCAGGGCGGTTATCCGCCGGGGATGTACCCGCAGCCGTACCCCTCCCCGTACCCCCAGGGGCAAGGCACTGGGCCCTTCGCGTCGGTGCCGGCGCAGCCGCTCGACGTGGTCGGTCGCCTGGAGAAACTCAACGAGCTGCGGATCGCCGGCCTGCTCACGGACGAGGAGTTCGCGCAGCAGAAGGCGCGGATCCTCGACCAAATGTGAGCGTATCCCCGGTGATGCGAGCGAGCCCTTGCCGCGTCGGCCTCGCACTGTGGGTGGCGAGCGTCGTGGCATGTGCAACGAGCTGTGCGCCCGGCGGCCTCGAGCGGGTCGAACACCTCGATGCCGACGGCGTGCTGCGGCGGGTGGAGCTGCCGACGGGCTCCAGCGCGGCGCAGGTGGAGGCCAGCCTCGGGCGCCCGAACGTGATCCGGCGCGGCCCAGGGGCGACCACCTACTGGCTCTACACCTTCGATCACGTGCGGCATCAGTACCTGCTCACGTTCCACGGCGAACACCTCGCGCACGTGCGTTACGTGCCGCGGCCCGGGGAGGCGAGGTAGTCGCATGACAGCTCTCCTGTGGATCATTTACGCCTTCATCGCGCTGATCTTCGCGGTGTCGCTGCGCCGTCCGATCGGTGCCTTGCGGGCGGCGCTGCGCCAGAGCCTCAACGTCCGCCGCGAGATCAAGGCGCTCAGCGAGGCCGCGGAGGTCGAGGCACCGCAGCACCTGAGCCCGACCCTGGCGCGGATGCTCGAGGAGACGCGGATGCTGCGGATCGCCCTCGCCGAGCCGCTTCAGGCGGCCCAGGCGTGGCACGCCGCGGACGCGAGCCCGATCCTCGCGCACGTCGACGTGGGCGACGGTTCGGATCTCGATCGCTGCGACGAGGTGGACGTGGCTCTGGTCAACGCCCGCCGCGCAGTGTGGGACTGGGTCAGCGCCGTCGAGCGGCTGCCCGAGCACGATCAGCGCCTGCTCGAGCGCCTCGGCTTGCACACCGCCACCGCCCGCAACCTGCTCAGCGAGCGCAACGCGCTGCAGCGGACCAGTCGGGCGCCCCGGCGCGAGCTCGAGCGGATCGAGCAGCAACTGCACCCGGTGGTGGCCTCGCTCGATCGCTTCGAGACCGGCCTGCTGCAGGCGACCCACATCGGGCTGTACCGCTGACACCTGTTCGCACGGACATGTCCCGTGGGACAGGCGCGCTCAGCCGCCCCAGTAGACCAGCCCGAACTGCAGCATGTTGGTGACCGGCCACTCGCCGCGCAGCGAGCTGACGAGCGCTTGGTAGCCGAGGCTGAGGCCGAAGCCGTGGAACAGCTTGCGCGCGCGGGCGGAGTTGCCGAGCAGGCCCATGTTCAGGCTGAGGCGCGGACCATGGGGCGCGCGCAGGCCGTCAGCGATGGCCATGCCGTCGACGATGGCCCGGGTGGGCGCGGCGAAGAAGTCGTAGCCGACCCGGACGTCGAGGAAGCCGCGCTGCAGCAGCGCGAGGCGGCCGAGAGAAAGTGTCGGGCCGCCGCCGACGAGGGCGATGCTCTGGGTCTCACGGTCGGGCTTGGTGTGGATCACGCTGCCGAACTGACCGACCAGGGTCACCGCGTAGCCGAACTTGTTGAAGCTCTGGCCGATGTCGGCCGAGAGCCCGCCGAGGCGGCCCGACAGGGTGTTGTCGACGCTGCCAGCGAGGACGTACACGGCGCGGGCGACGATGTTGAACCGACCCGGGTTGTTCGCGGGACGGTAGAGGTTGCGGTACATCGCCGCGATCGCGGCGTCCTCTTCTTCAGCCGACTCGGCCTCGCTGCGCACCGGACCGGCGGCGCGCTCGGTGGGATGACGGTTGACCGAGGGTCCGAGCAGCTGTTCGGCGAGGCCGGGGGCCGGCGGGACTGCAGGGGTCGCCGGGTCCGGGGTGGAGCCGGGTGGGTCGCCGGGATCGCTCACCGCCGCCGGCTCGGCGGGCGTGGGGGTAGGGACAAGAGGAGCGCTGGGGGGCGGAGTTCCAGGGGCCGCAGGGGTCGGGTTCGGGGCCGTCGTCGCGGGTGGCGGTTGCGCACTCGTGGGCGTCGCGGGACCTGTGGGCGCCGTGAGACCCGGGGTCGTGGGTCGTTGTAGAGGCGGTGCGGTCGGCGCTGGCGATGCGCTGCCAGGGGCTGGCGCCGAAGCGCCGGCGGTGGCGCCTGGGACCGCGGCCGCCGGCGCGGCGGTGGCGAGGACGGGCGCGAGGACGAGGCTGGCGGCGAGCAAGGAAACGACGGTCGGCATGGTGATCCGGACGCACGGGCGCGACGCAAGGCGTGCCCAGACGAGACAAGACTGGTCGAAAGGCTACCCGCAAGCGGCCGCCTGGAGCGAGGCATTTCGTTGCACAGGCTCGGACATGTCGGTCACAATGCGGCCAGCGTGGGCCCCGCCCCGCGCCTCAGCTTGTTTGCGTCGGGCCCGGGCTCGCCGCATCCACCGCACCACGGAGACTCTTCGATGTCCATCACCCGCACCTCCCGAGCCACCTCGACGTTGCTCAGCTCTCTGACCCTGGCCGCGGCGCTGCAGCTGGTCGCCTGCGGTCCGACCGTGTTCGAGGACGCCACTGCGCTCACGGTCCTCGGTGATCCGCCGCCGCCGCCGCCCAAGCCAAAAGTGGTGGTCGCCGAGAAGCCCAAGCGCGTGGTCGTCGAGGACAACCGAATCGTCATCAACGAGAAGATCCAGTTCGACTTCAACAAGGCGACGATCAAGCCGGAGTCGGACAGCCTGATGGAGGAGATCATCAAGGTCATCAAGGACCACCCGCACATCAAGAAGCTGGCGATCGAGGGCCACACCTCGAGCGAGGGCAGCGACAAGTACAACCTCAAGCTGTCCGACAAGCGCGCGAAGGCCGTGCTCGAGTACCTGGTGAAGAAGGGCGAGCTGCCCAAGGAGATGTTCACGGCCAAGGGCTTCGGCGAGACCAAGCCGATCGGCGACGAGTCGACCGAGGAGGGCAAGGAGAAGAACCGCCGCGTCGAGTTCAACATCACCGAGCAGGACGTGACGCGCAAGAAGGTGGCGATCGACCCGGAGTCGGGCGAGAAGACGGTCGTCGATGAGAAGACCAAGACCGTGACCGCCGGGGCGGGGGAGTAGGAGCACCATGCGCAACAGCACCCTGTTTAGCCTCATGTTCGTGGCCGCCTCGGCGGTGGTCCCGGGCTGCACCTGCATCGCCCGCGACGCCGAGACCTACCGCGCCGACACCCGCAGCCTGTTGGAGACCCGCACCCGGGCGATCAAGGACTGCTACGACGTCGCCCTCACGACCGATCCGAAGCTCGACGGCCAGGTGGTGGTCACGTTCAAGGTCGAGAAGAAGACCGGCAAGATCATCGACACTGGCATCGACAGCGCGCGCACCAAGGCGCCGGAGTCGCTCAGCAAGTGCATCGTCGAGGCGGTCGACGGCCTCACCCTCGATCCGGTCGATCAGCGGGAAGGCCAGGCGACCTTCAGCTGGACCTTCAAGGCCAACGAGCCCAAGCCCGCCGAAGAAGCCGCTTCCTGAACTCATCGTCACGGGGGCCCGCGTCGGATCCGGCGCGGTCATTTGCACGCCTGTGCCGCCACGGGTAGCGTGCACGGTCCATGCTGCACACCATCGAACATCGGTTCGAGGTCCCCGCGGATCGGCTCTGGCAGGTGTTCTTCTTCGATGACGCGTACGGCGATGCTCTGGCCGAGCGGCTGCGGCTGCGCGTCAGCGAGAGCGAGTTGCAGCACGAGGGGGCCGGGCCGACCTTGCTCGTGCGTCGCCGGCGATCGTTGACCCCGACGCGAGTTCTGCCGGCCCCGCTCGACCGGCTGATGGGGGCGCAGCGGAAGATCACCGAATCTGGAGACTTCAGCGCGCAGCGCCGCCGCTACACGGTGACGCTGGAGCTGCCGGCGATCGGGCCTCGGGTCCGCTGCGACGGCGAATACACGTGGGAGACGCTCGCGGACGGCGGGTTGCGCCGCGTGTGGCAGGGCCGCTGTGAGGCGAGGATCCCGGTGCTCGGGCCGACGATCGAGCGCTACCTGCTCGGCGAGATCGCGGCCAACCTGGCCGAGAGTCACGCCTTCACGTGCCAGTGGCTGCGAGAGCACGCGCCACGGGCCGCGACGTTGCTGTGAACGTCGCGGCCCGCGGGTGGGAGCTGCTCAGCGGTCGCCGAAGACGAGCGCCTTGACGAAGGCGCCGTGGACGAGCCGGCCTGCCGCCTCGGCGAGCTTCGCCAGCTCGTCGTAGCGACGGGCGTCGCCAGCGAGGGTCCGGATCTGCGTGAGCAGGTCGCGGTAGGTGGCGAGGAGGACGTCACGCGTGCGTGCGAGGACGTCGGTCGCCAGTGTCGACGCGGCGGCCTCGATGGGCGGGGCGTCGGTGACGTCGACGGGGGTGGCGGCCGGGGCGTCGGCCGGTGCATCGGTGAGGTCGACGGGAGCGTCGGCCGGTGCATCGGTGAGGTCGACGGGAGCGTCGGCCGGGGCGTCGGCCGGTGCATCGGTGACGTCGACGGTGGCGTCGGTGGCGTCGGCCGGGGCGTCGGTGAGGTCGGCGGGCGCGTCGGCCGGGGCGTCGGTGAGGTCGACGGTGGCGTCGGCCGGGGCGTCGGTGACGTCGACGGGCGCAGCGTCGACGGGAGCATCCGCAGGCACGTCGGCCGGGGCGTCGGTGACGTCGGCGGGCGCAGCGTCGACGGGAGCGTCGGTCGGTGCATCGGTGACGTCGGCGGGCGCAGTGTCGACGGGAGCGTCGGTGCTGGCGGGCGCGTAGTCGACGCGGGAGCGTCGGTCGGTGCATCGGCCGGGGCGTCGGTGACGTCGGCGGGCGCAGTGTCGACGGGAGCGTCGGTCGGTGCATCGGCCGGGGCGTCGGTGACGTCGACGGGCGCAGCGTCGACGGGAGCATCCGCAGGCACGTCGGCCGGGGTGTCAGTGACGTCGGGGGGCGCAGCGTCGACGGGAGCGTCGGTCGGTCGGCCGGGGCGTCGGTGACGTCGGCGGGCGCAGCGTCGACGGGAGCGTCGGTCGGTGCGTCGGCCGGGGCGTCGGTGACGTCGGCGGGCGCAGCGTCGACGGGAGCGTCGGTCGGTGCGTCGGCCGGGGCGTCGGTGACGTCGGCGGGCGCAGCATCGACGGGAGCGTCCGCAGGTGCATCGGCCGTGGCGTCGGTGACGTCCGCGGGCGCAGCGTCGACGGGAGCATCCGCAGGCACGTCGGCCGGGGCGTCGGTGACGTCGGCGGGCGCAGCGTCGATGGGAGCGTCAACAGGCACGTCGGCCGGGGCGTCGGTGACCTCGACGGGCGCAGCGTCGATGGGAGCGTCAACAGGCGCATCGGCGGTGGCGTCGGTGACTTCGGCGGGCGCAGCGTCGACGGGAGCATCCGCAGGCACGTCGGCCGGGGCGTCGGTGACCTCGGCGGGCGCGTCCGACGGTCCGTCGGCGACGGTGGCTGGAGCGGCGTCGACCGGGGCATCGGTGGGTGTGTTCGACGGGGCGTCGGTGACGTCGGGGCTCGCCTCGACGGGCTCGGCGGGCGCCTCGGGGCTGCTCTCTGGGGCCGCCGCGATCTCGTCGTCGGCGGTCGCGGGGACGCTGTCGCTGATGACCGGCGTCAGCTCGACGACCGTCCCGGCGTCGCCGTCGCTGGCGGCCTCGGTCAGCTCGGTCGCTGCGGGCGGCGCGGCGTCACTGTCCTCGGGGACAGGTTGTGCCGCCGCGATCAGATCCGTGGCGATGGAGGCGAGCGGTTCGACCGGCCTGTCCTCGGAGACAGGTTCTGGTGCATCGCTGGCCGCGCTCTCCAGGTCCGTCGGGCCGCTCGCCTCGGGCGAGCTGACCACGTTTTCAGGCTCGGTCGCCGCCTCGGCGGTGACCTCGAGTGTGTCTGTTGTTTCGCTGTTCTCGACCACATTCACGGTGTCGTTCAGTTCATCGATGCTCATCTCGCCCCCCTCGCTGCTGGCAGATCGTCGTCGTGTTTTGCTAACCGGAGCTACAACGTTGAGTTTTCTAGACCGACATCTATCGGCCATCTCGAGACGGCCTGTCAATCGCAGCGCTGCGTGTGACACGGTCGCGGGCTCGCGCGCTGTCACGATCGAGATCACGCGGCGCTGTGATCGCGCCTTGTGACAGTGAGGCGCGCGTGGGCATGCGTGGCGACCAACGGGTAGCGAGTCCGGCGCGCGAAGTGGCGGCCACGCGGTCGGCTGCGCCTGGGTGCCGGGTTCGCACGATCTGTCCTATTGGACAGGTTAGGTACCGACGTGGGGACGCTCCGCGGGTGAGTCGGTCAAGTCCGGGGCCGAGTGACCACCGCGACGAGGGAGCGAGGGGTGTCATGTCGGCGGCCCGACAAGACGGCGTTCGGGTGACGCGAGGCCTCGTCTCGATTTCCCCACCATCATCGTATGTTCGGTCGGGCGCGTTCGGCTATAGTCGCGGCTCAACCTCACTGGTGGCCCAAAGGAGTGCTCATGTCCGAAGCGATTTCAGGTGCGATGCCAAGGATCGGGGAGATGGCCCCCGACTTCACTGCGGTGACGACGCACGGTACGATCAAGTTCTCTGAGTGGCAGGATGGCAAGTGGGTCATTCTGTTCTCGCACCCGGCCGATTTCACGCCGGTCTGCACCACCGAGCTCTCGGAGTTCGCACGGCGCTCCGAAGAGTTCGCGGCGCGCGGCTGCAAGCTCATCGGGCTCTCCATCGACTCGATCCACAGCCACATGGCGTGGTTGCAGAACATCAAGGAGAAGCTCGGGGTCGAGATCCCGTACCCGATGATCGCCGACCTCGACATGAAGGTCGCGCACAAGTACGGGATGATCCACCCGGAGGCCGACACCACCGCCACGGTGCGCGCGGTGTTCGTCATCAACCCTGAGCGCAAGATCCAGGCGCTCATCTACTACCCGCTGACCAACGGACGCAACGTCGACGAGATCATGCGCCTGCTCGACAGTCTGCAGACCTCGGCCAAGAACGGGGTCGCCACGCCCTGCAATTGGCGCCCCGGGGAGCGCGTGATCGTACCCCCGCCGCGGACGGTCGAGGCGCTCAAGGAGCGCATGGCCCGCACGGACATGGAACACGTCGACTTCTACCTCGGCTTCAAGAAGCTGTCCTGAAGGACAGGTGCCGGCACGGCGACGGCGCGGCCTCCTCACGGAGCCGCGCCGTTATCACGTCCAGATGATGATGATGATGATGGCCCGCGTGGTCGGGCGCCCACAGCTCAGCGCTTGCCGATCTCGGCGTCGAGGCGCTTCTCGATGGCGTCCAGCTCGCGCATCTTGCGGTCGAAGTCGTCGCCGCTGTTGCGGCTGCGGCCGGCGCCGAGGGCCTTCTGGCTGCGGCGACCCCCGACCGCCCGCTGCTTCCCGCCGCCCGCGATCATGCGGTAGCCGAGGTATCCGGCGCCGCCGAGCAGGCCGAAGAACAGGACGTTCTTGAGGAGGAAGAGGCCGACGCCGACGAACATCCACAGCGCCGCGATGCCTCCGAGCGTGAGCAGGACGCCCTTGAGGACCGCGCCAGTGTTGCCGGAGTCGTTGTTGCCGTCGTCGTCGTGGGCCATGGGGGCTTTCAGCATAGGGGAGCGCCCGCTTGCTGGCAAACCGGGCGGGCTCACTCGAGGGCGACTCCGGCGGCCTCGCAGGCGAGCTGCACCGGGCCGCGATCGGCAGCTGCCAGGTGGGTGCGGGCCCAGCGGGCCTTGTCGGCGTCGCCCAGCTTGCACGCCAGTTTACCGGCGAGGTGGAGGGCGCTCGTGCTCGGCCCGGCGTGGTAGCTCTGGATCGCCAGGCTGAGCGCGAGGCCTTGTTCGCCGCGCGCGGCGGCTTGCTCGGCCCGCGTCAGCAGCGAGGCGGCCCGCATCGGATCGTGATCGAGGGGAGCCGCGAGCTCGTGGCCCGCGTCCGGGAGGCGTGCGCCGGGGGACGACTTGCGCGGGCCTGGCGGCGGGTCAGCGGACGTCTCCGCGGAGCTTGTGGGCGGGATACGAACGGTTCGGGCACCGGGCCTCGGCGGAGTGATGGCGGGCTGACTTGCATCGCTGGCGGGCAGCACTGGTGCGACGACTCGTGGCTCGGGGGTGGTGTCCGCGGGCGGCGTGACGGAGGAGGCAACTGCGGCTGGCGCGACCGCGACCGCGGGCTCGGGCGAGGGGGCCGCCACGGCCACGGTGGGCTCCGGCGGGCGCTGACTGACCCGACCTGGCCACTGTGTCGGCTCTGGATCGCGCGCTCGACGACTGGATGTCTCTTGGGACAGGTCGGTGACCGGGGCCGCGCTCGCGGATGGGCCTGTCCCGGGGGACAGGTCGGTGACCGGAGCCGCGGTCGCGGATGGCGCTGTTGCGCGGGACCTGTCCCGGGAGCCCGCGAGCGGCGCATGGACGGGGGTGGGTGTGAGCGCGACGATCGGCGGGGTAGCGGGCTCGCGCGGGCGAAGCAGGCGGACGCCCCCGGCCACGCCCGCGAGGGTGACGAGCAGCGCCGCGGCCCAGGCGATCGGGCGGGCCGGGCTGCGCACGACCAGTGAGCGGCTGGCGAGCGGCCACACCGTGGCGGAGCGATCGATCGCCGCACGCAGCGAGCCTGCGCTGTCGGTCGAGCCATGGCTGCTCGCCGCGACCTCGGTCACGGACGCGTGGCCAAAGGGGGCCGGCTGGTCGAGGGTGCTCCCCGCGGCGGCGAGGCCCACACCGGTTGCCGGTGCAGACGCCGGCACCGAGCTTGGTGGGGCGGCGGGTCCTGGCGTCCCGGTCGTTGGTGCCATCGTGGTCGCGGCCGTGTTGCGGACCGTGCGGGCGCGCCGGCTCGTGAGGGTCGGCAGGTCCGCGGCGCTGTCGCCCGCGGGGTCGTCGATGTCGCGGAGGTCCGCGTCGTCGAGCTGCAGGGTGGTGCTCGCAGCGGCGACCTCCGCGTCCGCGCGCAGGACGAGGGTCCGCGGCAGGATCACGGTGGCGCTCTGGGAGGAGGCCGCGTTGCGGCGCCCGCGGGTCATCGAGGCGGTCGCGGCCTCGCCGCTGTGCAGGAGTCGCTCGGGGATGAACACGCCGCTGTCGCCGGCGGTGCCGGAGGTGGCGACGCTGGCGACGGCCGCCACCGCCTCGTCGGCGGCGGCGAGGATCTCCTCCCACGCCATCGTGCTCGATGAGCCGGGGTCGCGCGGATCGGGGCTGGCCGAAAGGACAGGCGAGCCTGGCGGCAGGGGGTCGGCTGGAGTCCGCGAAGATCTGTCCTCCGGGACAGGTGGTCGCGGGGCCGCGGTGGGTCGCTCCGCCCGGGCTTCGGAGGGCTGCGCGTCGGCCATGAACGCGTCGCGCAGGGGGGGCAGGGTCTTCGGGCGAACGGCGGGCGAGGGCGCGTGGCGGGCACTCGGATCGATGCGCATGCTCGCCGACGAGGCGGCGGGCGTGGGCGGCGAGACATCCTCGACCTCGAGCACGCCGCTGGCGTCGCAGGGCCCGAACTCGATCGCGGCCATCGCGTTGGCGAGGGCTCGCATGGTCGGCCAGCGATCCTCCGGCGCCTTCGCCAGCGCGCGCGCGACGATCGCCGCGACGGCCTCAGGGATCGGGCCGCCGGGGCCGGTGGTCAGCAGCGGCGCCGGCTCGAGCAGGTGGCGCGCGCAGACATAGGCGGGGCGTGGATCGGGGAAGGGGACGCGGCCGGTGAGCAGCTCGTACATGATCACGCCGAGCGCGTAGACATCCGTGCGGGCGTCGACGTTGCCGCCAGTGACCTGCTCTGGCGCGGCGTAGCGGAGGTGGGCGGCGGCGGCGGCGGGGCTGAGGCTGGCCCACAGGTTGTCGCCGAACACGTCGCCGATGCCGGTGCTGAGGATCTTGAGCGTGCTGGTCCGGCTCTTGTCACGGATCGGGAAGAAGTGGCGCGTCTGCAGGTCGAGGCGCAAGCGTCCGTGCTGGTGCGACAGGTGGATGATCTGGCAGGCGCGGACCATCAAGGGGCGGAGCGTGCGCCACGCCATCGGGCCCTCGCGCGCGAGTTGGGTGGCGAGGCTGTCACCGGCGAGGAACTCGGTGACGACGAAGACCAGCCCGGCGTCGGTGCGGCCGAGGTCGGTCAGCTCGATGATGTCGGCGCCGAGGTCCTCGCGCGCCATCACGGCGCCGGCCTGCAGGCGGGCCTGCATCCGGCCGAGCACCGCCTCGTCGCGCGACAGCGCCGGCGTCAGGATCCGCAGGGCCACCGTGCGTGAGAAGGCGAGGTCCTCGGCGCGGTGGAGGGTGCCCGCGGTGCCGGCGTGGATGCGCGCGAGCAGGCGGTAGCGGTTGGCGATCAGCGCCGCGGGCTCCTCCGGGCTCAGCGATGATGTTGCGGGATCCACCGGCCCGAGCTGCGCTCTGTCCGGCCGTTCGTGGCCTTGTGTTGCTCCCATGCGCTCACAACAATAGCGAAGCCAGGGCACCGCGCCGAGCGTCTTCGTGCTGGCCTGCGACCTCGCTTCGGACCCTTGCATGGGCAAGATCCCGACGGCGTGGCTGGGGGCCGCAGAGGACATGCGAGCGCGGAAGCGGACGGGGCCAGGACCCTGGCGACCGCGTACGCCGGTCATGGATCAGGCATACTGCGGGTCCACGAGAGAGGGACGGCGAGTGGCTCAGCGCGACGATCAGGGTCCGAAGTCTCCACCTGCTGCCGGGCTGCCGGTCACGACGGGCGCCCGATTGCCGCAGGGGCAGGGCGTCGAGGACGACTTCCCCCGGGACGCGGGCGACCTGTTCGATGCGATCATCGTCGACGATCACCCGCGCCCGGTGCAGGTGCCGGCCAAGCCCCCGACCGAGCCCAGTGGCGCCGCGCCGCTGTTGCCGCCACCGCCGACGGCGCCGGACATCGACGTGGACATCGATGAGCCCGAGCCGCCAGCAGTGACGCTCAAGCCGCGACCCGGTGCGCCGGTGCCTGCGTCGCTGTTCACCCCTGGTCTGGTGTCTGGCCCGGTGTCTGGCCCGGTGTCTGGCCCGGTGTCTGGCCCGGTGTCTGGCCCGGTGTCTGGCCCGGTGTCTGGCCCCGTGTCTGGCCCCGTGTCTGGCCCGGTGTCTGGCCCCGTGTCTGGCCCGGTGTCTGGCCCCGTGTCTGGCCCCGTGTCTGGCCCCGTGTCTGGCCCCGTGTCTGGCCCCGTGTCTGGCCCGGCTCCCGGGATTGGCGCGATGCATGGGAAGCCCGCCGTCGGGTCGCCGAGCAAGCCCTCGCTGTCGGCCGCCTCGCTGTTCAGTCGCAGTCACGACGAGGACAGCGGCCAGGGTCCGGCGAGTGCGATGCCCTCGCGCACACCTCCACCGCCGGCCGCGAAGACGATGGCGATCGAGCTCGACCCGGAGATGATCCCGGGTCTGCGTGGCCCGCCGAAGCCGCCGGGCGCCCCGGTGCCGCCCGCACTGCGTCGGCCGGAGGCGAAGGGCCCCAGCGTCGAGGAGCCACGCTCGCTGATCGAGCGCAACGCCGAGCCTGCGCGGCCGGTCACCGAGCGCGCCCCGAGCCTGGGGGAGCCGCGTGCCGAGAAGGCCGCGAGCCCGGCAGAGTCGTCGCGTCCGGTCACGGAGCGGGCCGTAGTTCCGGCGGCAGTGGAGCCGCGACGCCCGACGACGCCGGTCAGTGAGCCCGCGCGGGCGCCCGCGCCTCGGGCTGAGCCGCGTGCGAGCGACTCGGGTTCGCGGCCGCAGATCGATCTGCGCCCGGCATTTACGCCGCCCGGCGGCGCCGCCCCGGGGACACCTCCCGCAAACCCGTCGGCAAGCGGGCCAGGCCCGACCGCAGGCTCAGGTCCTGCCGCGGGAGCCCCGGCGGGTCCGGGCGACCCGCGCACCCGGATGATGGGGCGCGTGCCCCCGCCGGGAGCGTTGCGGCCGCCCGGCGCGGCGCCGGCATCTGGCGCTTCAGACAGGTCTCTTGGGCCAGGTCCCTCGGTACCTGGCGCTTCGGACAGGTCCGATCGTTCACCCGTGCCGGCCTCCCTTGGCTCGCTCACCGAGGCGAGCCCCGACCCGACAAGGCCGCGCCTGCGCCAGACGCCGGGCTTCATGCCCGCCGTCGAGTCCGGGCGTCCGCCAGCGGCGCCCATCGCTCGCGGCCCGGCGCCCTCGGGCCCGGTCACCCGTCACGTCAGTAGCCCGTCGCTCGCGGCCGAGAACCCGTTCCTGCGCTACGCGACGGCGCAGGTTCAGGCGTGGGAGGCCGAGCTGGCGACCCAGCCCGACCTGTTCCGCGCGGCGCGACTCAACTATGAGATCGCCCGCTTGCTCGAGTACCCGCTCGGCGACCTCGGCCAGGCCTCGACCTACTTCTTGCGGGCGCACGGCCTGCTGCCGGAGTATCTACCGATCCTCCGCGGTGCCCGACGCGTGCTGCTGGCGCAGCGCAACTTCCAGCGCGCCTTGCCGCTGTTCGACGCCGAGATCCGCCTGACCGCCGACCCGCGGCGCAAGGCGGCGCTGATGTACGCGAAGGGCAGCCTGCTCGCCGACACCATGCGCAACGAGTCCGAGGCGCGGGCCGCCTACGCCGCCGCCCGCGAGCTCGACCCGGGCAACGTCTCGATCCTCAAGGCGCTCGAGCAGATCGACACCCGCATCGGCGCGTGGGAGCCGCTGGAGAAGGAGCTGGCCCACATCGCCAGTTCGGTCGAGAAGGACCCCAAGCTGCGCTCGGCCCTCGTGGTGCGCCGGGCCCACCTGTTCGAGCTGCGCCACAAGAACGTGCCAGTGGCGATCGAGCTGTTGGAGACGGCCCTCGACCTCGACCCGCAGGCGCCCGGGGCCTTCGCCGCGCTCAAGCGCCTGCACCACGGGCAAGGGCGCTGGCGCGAGCTCATCGCCGTGCTCGAGCGCGAGGCGCAGCAGATCAACGACCCCGACCTGCGGGCGATGGCCTACTACCGGGTCGCGCGCCTGCACTCGGAGCGGCTCGGCAATCGCGACAAGGCGATCGTCGCGCTCGAGCGCTCGGTGGCCGAGAACCCGAAGTACCGCCTGGTCGTCGAGGAGCTGATCCGCCAGTACGCCGCGGCCGACCGCCACGACGCCCAGGTGCGCACGCTCGAGGTGCTGGTCGCCAACATCGACGCGCCGCAGGAGCGCATCTCGATCCTCTACCAGATCGGCGATCTGCACGAGAACCGCCTGTACAACGAGGACGAGGCGATCCGCTGGTACGAGGCGGCGCTGGAGCTCGATCCGACCTTCCGCCCGAGCCTGCGCGCGCTCAGCAAGCTGTACACCCGGCGCAAGATGTGGGAGCCGCTCATCCACATGCTGCACGCCGAGGCCGAGGCCGCGGACGACAGCTCGCGGGCGGCGGCGGCCCTCGCCCGCATGGCCGAGATCTTCGAGGTGCAGCTCGGCGACGCCGAGCAAGCGATCGACCACCACGCCCGCGCGCTCGCGCTGCAGCCCGGCCTGGCCGCGCCCTTCAAGGCGCTGGCGCGCCTCTACGGCAGCGCCGGCCGCTACCACGAGCTCATCGAGCTGCTCGAGCGTGGCATCGACGAGGCCTCCGAGGAGGACCGCCGCGTCGCCTACCTGTTCCGCGTCGCCGACCTCTACGCCGACTATCTCAACGAGCCGGTGCAGGCGGCCCACACCTACCGCAGGATCTTGAAGATCGACCCCGACCACCTCGGGGCGATCCACTCGATGCAGCGCGCCTTCGAGGTCGCCGGTCGCTACAAGGAGCTGGTCGACGCGCTCGAGATCGAGGCCAGCAAGACGCTGGACAAGCAGCGCATCGTGGCCCTTCTGGGCCGCGCCGCCGACCTCCTCGACGACAAGCTCGAGGATCGCGAGGGCGCGCTCGGCCGCTACCGCCGCGCGCTGGAGCTGGACCCGAAGCACGCGCCATCGCTGGCCGGCCTCGGCCGCCTCTACCACCGCCTCGGGCGCTGGGAGGACCTCCTGGCGGTGTACGAGCGCGAGCTGGCGATCACCCCGCCGGGCCGCTCGTCGGTGGCGCTGCTGCACACGATGGGGCAGCTCAGCGAGGACAAGCTCGGCGACGACGCCCGGGCGATCGACTGCTATCGCCGCGCCATCGGCATCGACCCCAAGCACGGCCCCTCGCTGCACGGGCTCGCGCGCCTGTTGCAGGAGCGCCGCGCCTTCGCCGAGCTGGTCGAGGTCCTGGAGCTTGAGCTCAAGAGCCTGAGTGACCCGAAGTCGCGGGCGTTGCTGGCGTACCGCATCGGTCGCGCCCACGAGGAACACCTTGGCGAGCCGAACAAGGCGATCGTCGCCTACCACAAGGCGACCGAGGCGCTGGCCGACTACCGCCCCGCGCTCGACGGCCTGGCCCGCGTGCGCGCGACTCAGGAGGCGTGGTCGGGGGTGGTCGAGGACCTGGCGCAGGAGGCCGCGACCTCGCGCGAGCCGACCCTCGCCACCGCGGCGCTGCTGCGTGCCGGCGAGATCTTCAGCGAGCAGCTCGGCCAGCCCGAGCGGGCCATCGCCGCCTATGAGCGGGTGCTCGAGCGCGAGCCCGGCAACGTGACGGCGATGCTCGCGTTGGAGCCGCTGTACCGCCAGCAAGGCCTGTGGAAGTCGCTGGTGGAGCTGTTCACGCGGCAGAGCAGGGTGCTGATCGATGACGGCGCCCGCGTGGCCTCGCTGCGCGAGGTGGCCCACCTCTACGAGAACCAGGCCGTCGGCGACGCCGACCAGCTGCGCAGCGCCTACACGGCGATCCTGCAGCGCCTGCCGAGCGACCCGATCGCCCTCGCCGCGCTCGAGCGCCTGGCCCTCGCCGCGCGCGACGATCAGCTGTTGACCCGCGTCGACGCCCAGCTCGCCAGCGGCGACGACGACCCGGGCCTGCTCGGCGCCTACTACACGCGCCTGGGCGAGACCTTGGAGCGCGCGCAGACCATGGCCTCCGCGCTCAAGGCCTATGAGATGGCACTCGCCCACGATCCCGACAGCCTCGGGGCGATGTACGGCCTGGTTCGTGTGGCCACCGCGCTCGACGATCCGCGGGCGCTGGTCGCCGCGAAGACCCGGCTGGCCACGGCGGAGCGCGGCGGAGAGGCGGCGGCCAACCTCCTCGTCGAGACGGCCAAGACCCGCCTGCAGCGCCTCGACGACGCCGAGGGGGCGACCCGCGACCTCGAGGCCGCGCTCGAGCGCTGGCCCGACCACGTCGAGGCCGCGGACATGCTCTACAAGATCCTGCTGATGCTCGACCACGGCACGCGCCTGGTCGAGAAGCTGTCGCTCGCGGCCGAGGCGGCGCGCTCCACCGAGCGATCGGGCGCGCTGTGGCTGCGCATCGCGGAGCTCTACGCCGACGAGCTCGGCAACATCGCCGGCGGCATCAGCGTGCTGCGCCGGGTCCTGCGCGACCGCCCGCAGCACGTGCCGATGCTGATGCTCCTGGCCGACCTCTACAACCGCAACCAGCAGTGGGGCGACGCGTCCGAGACCTACAGCGAGGTCGTGCGCATGTCGAGCTCGGCCGACGCCCTGTTCAACGCCAACAACAACCTCGCGTCGATCCTCGCCGACCACCTTGGCGACCTCGCCCGCGCCCGCAGCTGCCTCGAGGCGGCGCTCACGATCCGCGCCGACGACCGCGTCACGCTGCTCAAGCTCACCGATATTCAGGCCCGGCTCGGCGACGGTCCAGCCGCCGCCGAGACGGCGCGCCGACTGCTGCGCGCCGCGACCTCGACCGAGGAGCGCGTCGCCTCGATCATCCACCTCGCGAACATCGAGCAGAACCTCGGTCATCGCCCGCAGGCGCTCGAGGCCCTGCTGAGCGCCGTGATCCTCGAGGGCCCCGACGGCAAGGCCGCCCACCGTTACAAGGGCCTGCTCGGCGACGATGACCCGTGGGACGCCTACGAGCAGGCGATGCTGACCCACCTGCGCCAGGTCGCCGGCGACGACGCCCGCATGTGCCGCGCCTACCTCGAGCTGGCCGCCGTCCAGGCCGACTCCCTCGGCCAGCTCCAGCGCGCTCTGGCCACCCTCGAGATGGGCATCAGCGAGGTCAAGGACGACATCCCGCTGCGCGTCGAGTACGGCAACCGCCTGCGCGCCGACGGCCGCATCGCCGAGGCGATCGCCGCCTATCGCCAGCTCGTCAGCATCTATCCGGCCAACGCCGAGGGCTGGCGCGGCCTGGTCTCGGCCTACGTCGAGCGCAGCCGCATGGGCGAGGCGGGCCTCGCCCTCGCGCCGCTGTGCGTGCTCGGTGCGGCCAGCGAGTCCGACATGCGGGCGCTGACCAAGATGACCCCGAAGCCCGCCTCGGCGACGCCGGGCAGCTTCACGCCGGAGCTCCTGCGCGGGCTGTGTGATCGTGGCCCGCAGGCCGTGGTCGCGGAGAAGCTGCTGTTCGCCATCAACCAGAGCCTCGCCAAGCTCTACCTCGGCGACCTGCAGCGCTTCGGCGTCAACCCCAAGGAGAAGATCACGGCGCGCTCGGGCAACCCGCTGCGCACCTTCGTCGACCGCATCGCCGCGCTGTTCGGGATCCCCGACTACGACCTCTACGTGTTCCGCGGCGCCGGCACCGTGGCCAGCCTCGAGTTCGGCGCGCTGCCGGCCCTGCTGGTCCCCGCGACGGTGCTGCGCCTGCCTGAGCCGCAGCAGGCCTTCGTCCTCGCCCGCGCGCTCGCCGGGGTCCAGCGCGGCCTGCAGGCGCTCGGCCGCTTCAAGGCCTCCGAGCTGATGCTGATCCTCGCCGCCGCGGCCCGCACCGCCGCGCCCAACTACGGCAGCAACCTCGCCGACGGCGCCGCCCTCGACGACCTCCAGCGCCGCATCGTCAAGGCGATGGCCCGCAAGGACCGCCAGCTGCTCAACGACGCCTCCGCCGAGTACAGCCAGTCGGCCCCGGTCGACTTCAACGCCTGGTACAACGACCACAAGATCTCGTCGACCCGCGCCGCCGCGGTGATCGCCGCCGACCTCCCGTCCTGCGTCGCCCTGCTGCGCCAGGAGGACCAGGCGCTGGTCTACCTCGAGGGCGAGGACCTGGTCGTCAACTCCGAGACCATCAGCGACCTGATGCGCTACTGGAGCTCCGACGCCTCGATCGAGCTGCGCCGCCGCGTCGGCATGCTGCAGGCCTGAGCCGGGCGAGGGCAGGGCAGCACAGCCCCCGGAGCCCCGCAAGTTCCTGAAATTTGGACGCGCCGCGCGACTCCTCTACGAAGGGAGCCGTGCACCTGCGTCGACCGCTCTCCGCCCTCCTCCTCGCCGCTTGCGCCGCCTGCGGAGACGACCCGCAGGTCGAGGTCGTCACCCGCACCGGCGACGCCGCGCCGCCGGTCGCCGCCGCGGACCTCGTGACCCGCGCCCAGATGCTGCGCGCCGATCGCGAGCGTGAGGTCGGCGACCCCGCGCTCGAGGCCCTGCTCGGTGAGGTGCCGGCCGACGACGCCCCGACACCGCGACCCACCCGCATCCCCCGGGCCAGCGCGCCCGAGCTCGTCGAGGCGCCCGTGGCCGAGCCGCTGGCTGGCGTCCTTTCTGGCCTTCGGGGCATGTCTGTAGGGCCAGGTCCTGAAGGACAGCCCGCGGTCGCCTACGCCGCCGCGAGCGATCCGGAGAGCTTCGCCGCCCTGCTCGAAGCAGCCCGCAAGGCGCCGCAGGCCGAGCTGCCGGCGATCGCCGACGCGCTCGCGCGCACGCCCACTGAACTGTGGCCCGAGCTCGAGGCCCGCCTACTCGCGGCTCGCAAGGCCCGCAAGGCCGACTACAAGGCGCTGCTGGCCGGCATCGGCGGCGATGTGCCAAACCGCTACGGCCACTTCGAGCTGGCCTGGAAGCGGGCCCATGGCTTCACGGTCAAGCTCTCGGAGGACTGGTACGCCGATCTGCTGGCGCTGCCGCCGGGCCGCGTCAGCAAGGCGCTTCGCGGCATCCACCGCGACTGTGTGGTGACGGCCGCGCTGCTGCGTGCCGCGGCGACGATCGGCCGCGAGCCCGCGCGCAGCGAGGCCGTGGTCGACGCGCTGCTGGCCGCCGCCTACTCGCACGAGGGCACCTTCCGCGACGAGGTCGGCCGGGCGATCCGTCGCCTCGGCGAGCCGGCGATCCCGGGCCTGCTGCGTCGCTCCCTGACCCCGCCGCTACCCGCCGACGAGAAGGAGGCCGCGACGGTGAAGGCCAGCGACGCCTACCGCAAGGCCGAGTACGCCCGGGTCCAGCTCGACCGCATGGACCGGCTGCACCCGCCGAAGGCGATCGCCGCGGTCCGCGACGACCCACGCCTGCTCGCCGATCTGCTCGCCGCCTACGGCGTGGTGCGCATCGAGGAGGCCGCGGCCCCGCTGCTAGCCCACGTCGACGCGCCGATCCCCCGGGTCCGCGCGGCCGCCCGCGCCGCCTTCCTCGCCTACGTCCAGGGCCCCGCGCCCCGGGCCGAGCGCAAGACCGTGCGACTGCTGGGCGGCCGCACCACCGAGGCCCCCGCGCGGCTGACCCACCGTGACTTCGCCCGCCTGGCGATCCGCGAGCGCATCGCCGCCGAGGCGCCCGACCTGCAGGAGCCCGAGTGCAGCACGATCGCCGCCGACGGCACCCGCGATCGCGTGTGCGAGGCCCAGCCCGAGCGGCTCGCCGTCGCCTACTTCGCTCGCATCGAGGCGGCCCGGCGCACGCGCGAGCAGGCCCAGGTCGACGACGCACTCGCCCAGCCCGATCGCGTCACCACCGTGGCGATGCTCGACGCGCTGCTGGCCGACAACCCTGAGCTCGAGATGCGGGCCCAGCTGGTGCCGAGCTACGAGGCCGCCGCCGACGAGGCCGAGGCCGCTGGCGAGCGCCGCCGGGCCGCCGGTCTGCTGCGCAAGTCGGCCGCGCTGCTCAGCGAGGCCGACCCCGGACGCAGCACGCGGCTGCGTCTGCGTGCGCTGCTCGTCGAGGCCGAGATCGACGAGCTCCCGGCGCAGGGCAGGGCGATGCTGCTGGCGACCGCCGAGAGCCTCGCGCCTGACGACCCGTCCGTGCACGCGGCGCTGGCACGCGTCGCCGAGCGCCCCGCGACCGCCGAGGAGGCCGGCCTGCGCCGTCGCTTCGGCCTGTTGCTGCTGGCCTTCGCCTCCGGTCTGGCGATCTTGCTCGGCCTCGGCTATTTGCTGCGTGCCAGTCGGACACGCGCCGCCGCGCCAGCGATCTGACCTGGCAGACATGTCCCAAGGGACAGCCGACGAAGCGCCCGCGGCACAAACAAGAAGGGACCCGGGCAGCCGGGTCCCCAAGCACGACCAACTCGTCCGGCCTCAGGGGCGCAGATCGGCGTCGGTGCACTCCTTGTTCTCGGGCTGCACACAATCCTCGACCTTCCCGGCCTGGAGGCGGAACTTGCCGTCGCTCTTGTTCTCCTCGCACGGGGCCGTGGCGGCGCAGGTGTAGTAATCCTCGCAGTCCGGCTCGATGTTGTCGCAGAGGTTGAAGCCGTAGACCGGAGGCGGATCGCCGTTCAGGTCCTCGCACGCGTTACGGGCGTCCACGAAGGACTCACACGCGTCCTTCAGAGAGTTGTTGCAGGCGCCGCCGAGGGCGGCCGAGCCAACGAACGCGACAAGGAACAGCAGCTTCTTCACGGGAGCGTCTCGCTTTCTCGGGGGACGGACGCTCCCTTGGTAGCATCTTTGCCCGCGCCTCGGCTAGCCCCCCGGGGCCCAGATCCGGTGCAGATCCGGCGCTGGTCCGGCCGAGGTCCGATCGCCGACCGAGTGCCGACCGAGTGCCGACCTGCCGGCGGATGCGGTCAGGAGGCCGGCACGCACTCGGTGCCCTCGGGCATCGTGCACGCCTTGGACTCGAGCCGGAACACGCCGCCTGACTCCTTGCACTCCGCCTTCGCCGCGCAGCTGAAGTACTCCTTGCACTCGACGGCCACGTCGTCGCACAAGCCGTCGAGCTCGTCCTTCGGGTCGCCGCTCATCAGGGCGCAGGCCTGGGCGGCGCTGACGTAGTCCTCGCAGGCCTCCTGCTCGGGCGGCTTGCAGCCCAGGGCGCTCACGAGGGTCGAGACGACGAACGCGACGACGAGGTGAAGGGGCTTCATGGGTGCTCTCGGTCGTACACCTTTGCCGCCGCGGCCGCCAGAGCCAAGCCACCCCCAGACCCAGCCAGACCCGGCCCGATGACGATCTGGCGCGCGCTGGCGGCCTTCCCCACACACAAAAACCGCGGCCGTTCGCGCCGCGGTTGGGGTGGCCAGACTTCGCGTGACCGGCAGACAGGCGAGGGGTGCCCGGGGGACGGGCGCCCACCTTGGCGGGCCGTTTCGCTCCGGCCCGGCCGCCGATCGTCTACTTGCCGCGGTTCTTCGCCGCGTCCTTGTTGACCTTCTCGATCAGCGCCTTCTGCTCCTCTTCCTGGCGCAGGATCTCGAGCGGGTGCCAGGCGGCGCCGGGCGGCGCGACCCACGACTCAACGCCGGTCTCCGGGTCCTTCGCCTTGTAGGCCACGAAGTCGAGGAGCCCGCGCGCGTCGGCGAAGCCGCTGTCGGAGAAGCGCTTGAACTTCCCCTTGAAGGTGTACTGCTGGCCCTTGGCGAGCATGACGCTCGGGACCTTCTCCCAGCGCTTCACGTCGTACTCCGGGATCGTGAAGGCGTAGTTGACCACCATCATCGCCCGCTTCTTGCCCTTATCGTCGGGCTTGTCAGTGATCCACACGTGCGGCTGCTTGCCGGGCGGACACTGCTCACCCTCGGGGCACACCGGCGGCTCGTAGATGTCCTGCACGAAGCCACGGACCTCGATCTCGACGCCCGCCTCGCCTTGCTTGACGTTCTCGTCGAGCGCCTTGCGCAGGCCGTAGACCGACCACGCGCCGTCGTCTGCCTTCTCCGGGACCTTGCCCTCGTCGAAGTCGGGCGGAGGCGGGAGCTCCACCTTCACGTTGTCCGCGGCGTTGGGCGCGTCTTCCTCGCCCGACTTTTTGACCTTGGGTGCCTCCTTGCCGCAGCCCGCGAGGCTGAGACAAAAAAACGCAGTGAGCAGAGAGATGGAAGAAGTGCGCGTCATCGCCAGCGTTGACCTCCAAGCTCTCCAAGGCGGAGAGCCGTTCGCATGGAGCCTGTAACACGCGCGCAAGCGGGTTTTCAAGTGCCCGGGAAACGCGATAAGGGATCGGCATGCCGCCGCGGCGCGGTTCCTGCCCGAGAAGGCCGGGCTGGACCCCACCCGCCACCATCATGCCGAACTCACCCGTGATCACCGCGCCGCTGCCTGGCCCCTCGCTGGGCGCCCAGGTGCGCGCTCGCGCGTGGGCTCACACCCGGCGCCGGCAGGTCGGGGGCTGGCGGGGGAGTTGGGCCCGCTGCCGTGGTTCATGTCGGGCAGCGCTGGGCGTGGCGTCGGGACTCGGGCTCCTTGGTTGGCTCGCACGCTGGCTCCCGGGTTGGCCCGGACGCTGGCTCCCGGGTTGGCTCGGGTCCTGGCTCGGATCCTGGCTTGTTCTGGCCAGCTGCGGGGGGGGGGGCGGGGCAGGGCCGGCCGCCACGGGCCCCGAAGCGACCCCGAACAGCCCCGGAGTGGAGCCCACGCCAGTGGTTGTGCCGACAGCCGATCCCCCGGTCGTTCTCGGCGACACCGTGGTGATCGCCCTGCGCCGCCTGCCTGTGTCGCTCGATCCCACCGATGAGCTCGACCCTTGGGGCCAGCGCGTCGTCGACGATCTCCTGTTCGAGGGCCTGACCCGGCGCGTGGACGGATCTCCATGGGGGGCGCCGGCCCTCGCCGAGCGCTGCCTGGTCGAGCACGAGGGCCGCAGCGTCGCCTGCCAGCTCCGTCCCGGCGCCCGCTTCCACGACGACCAGCCAGTCACCGTCGCCGACCTCCTGTACAGCATCAACCTCTGGATCGGTCCTCGCGGCGCAAACCTGCGCCAGCGTTATGGTCTCGACGCCATCAAGTCGGTTGAAGAGGGACCGCCCGCAGGGGCCTCTGGCGACGGCTGGGTGCGCATCAGCTTCGCCCACGCCGACCCGCTGGTGCTCGAGCGCCTGGCCGCGCTGAAGATTGTCCCCCGAGCCCGCCACCCCGGGCCGCGCTTCGCCCAGCAACCGATCGGCAGCGGGCCGATGCGCCTGCTGGCCCAGAGCGAGACGCAGATGGTGTTCGTTCGCAGCGAGGCGATCCCGGGCCGGGCCCAGCGCCTCGAGCTCCGGGCCCAGATCGACGGCGCCGCCAGCCTCACGGCCCTGCGCCGCGGCGAGATCCACCTCCTCCCCGAACTCGCGCCGACCCACGTCCCACGCGAGCTCGGCAAGCCGGGCATGGCAGCCCGCTTCGTCGCTTTCCTATTGAGTCCGCCACGTTATGACCTGGTTCTTTACAACTTGCGTGAAGGGCCCCAGGCCGGCCCACGGCTGCGTGGTGCGCTCGATCAGGCGGTACCCCACAGCGAGATCGCGGCCCTCCACGGCGAGCCAGGCCTGGCGATCGTCGCCCCCGTCGACCTCGACGCGCCGAGCCCGATCGACCTCGTCGCCATCGCCGAGGACCGCATCCTCGAGGCCGGCCTCGGCCCGTTCACCCCCCCCAACCAGGCCCCCGACCGCGAGACCGAGGCCGCCAATCGCCTCGCCGCCGACCTGGTCCTCACCGAGCTCGGCTGGATCGACCAGCGCGGGCAACGCCGTCGCGGCACCACGGCCCTGCGCCTCCCGCTCAGCTGGGACGGCAGCGCCGGCCTGGCCACCAACACCGCCAGGGCCCTACGCGCCGCCTGGAAGCAGATCGGCGTGGCCGCCCCGAGCGTCACCGCCGGCTGGGCCTACATCCTCAGCCTGCTGCGCGTCGGCAAGTTCAGCCTCGCCCTGGCCCGCCTCGCCGGCGCCAGCGACATGGACCTCTCGCCCTGGTTCCACAGCCGCGGCGCCCACAACCTCACCGGCATCGCCGACAGCGAGCTCGACGCGGCCCTCGACGCCTACCGCCACGCGAACAGCCGGGCCGAGCGCGACGCGGCCAAGCGGGCCGTCGCGGCCCGCCTCGCCGCGCTCCACCCGGTCAGCGTCCTGCACGCCCCTGTCGCGGTGCTGCTGGCCTCCCGCGCGCTCACCGGCCTCGAGTTCATCGACGACCTGCCGCGCCTCGACAGCCTCGGCCTCGGCGCGGCCCCACCGGTGCTCCTGCACGCCAGCGGGGACTGATCCAGTTTTCGCGGTCGGCATAGCAGCCCGCGATGATCCAGTTTCTTGGGATCATGTAGGTCCGTCCGCTACAAGCCCCCTTGCACCCCGCATCAGGAGTTCACGATGGCGACCTGGATCTTGATCCTCCACCTGGTTTTCCCGCTCAGCAGCACCCTCCCGACCCCCGTCACCCCGGCGACCGAGCCCGCCGCGGAGATCGTCCGCTACCGCGGCCTCGAGCAGATGTTCGCCCGCTTCGAGGCCGAGGCCGACTCCGACATCGAGATCGTCGAGTGAGCCTCAGAATCGATAGGCCACGCCGACCGAGCCGAGCAGGTAGGTCTGGAACACCGCGACCGGCATCCGCCGCTGTGCCTCCGAGGCGCCGTCGAAGAGGGCCCCGCGCGCGCGCGTGCGGGCCACGTCCGTGACCACCCCGAGCGCCCGCAGCGAGGCCGTGAACGCGATCCTTCGCAGGCGCAGCTCGAGGTCCGCGCCGACGTGCACGAGCCCGCCGCCGACGATCTGCGCGCCGTTCGGGCGCCCCGTTAGCTCATAGCGGACCGCGTGCACGAGCCCGCCGCCGCCAGCGTCGACCGCGAAGTGCCCGACCTTGCCGCGCAGCAGGTACAGCAGCACCCCGAGCTCGGCGAGCACCATGTCCTGCGAGATCACGTCGGACCGGTTGCGGTAGCGCAGCGAGCCCGAGCGCACGCCGAGCTCGAGGCCGATCCGCGGCGCGGCCTGGAAGCGGCCGAAGAGCCCGACCCCGCCGAGGGTCACGCTGCTCCCGAGGTAGCGCGCGTCGAACGCGGTGATCCGCGGGCGCAGGGCCGGGGCCATGACCCCGAGACCCTCGATGCCGATCAGAAAGCGGCGCTCCCGCGGCGCTCCCGGCGACGGATCGGCCGCGTGCGTCGGCGCGGCGGCGAGGCCGAGCGTCGCGGCGAGCAATCCGGCGACGGCCGTGCGAACGAGGCGGATCACGGGCCTCGCAGCATACGGCCGCGATCCGCCGTCGCGGTAGTCCGATCGCTCGAACGACGCGTCGCACCGCTGCGGGGCTTGCGGTCGCGGCCCCGAAGCGGCTAGCAAGACGGGGTGCCGCTGCGGAGCATGACTGGTTTCGGCGCTGCGACCCGGGTCATCACGATCGACGGGCTGCCGCAGGTCCTCGGGGTCGAGCTGCGCTCGGTCAACCAGCGCTTCCTCGAGATCAAGTCGCGGCAGCCCTTCGGCCTGGCCAGCGAGCAGGAGCTGCGGCGCATGATCGAGGCCCGCCTCGGTCGCGGTCGCGTCGACGTGCTGGTCCACCTCCAGCCTCACGGCAGCGGCGGCGGCGAGTCAGGCCTCGACCCGGGGCGCGTCCTGCCCTTGCTCGTCCAGCTCCGCGAGCTCACCGCGCTGGCTCGCTCGAACGGCCTTGAAGTCGCGCCGCAGAACCCTCTCGATCTATTGCGGTTTGTGACGAGCCCACGCGGCGCCACGACGAACCCACAGGAGCCTCTTCACGAAGCCCCGCCGGAGCTCGCCGAGCTCATGGAGGAGGCGCTCGCCGGCCTGTGCGGGATGCGTGAGCGCGAGGGCGCCACGCTGGTGCAGGTGCTCGGCGGCCTCGCCGACGTGCTGGCCCAGCAGGCCGAGGCGCTGCGTCACAGCCTCGGCGGCGAGGCCGAGCGGCTGCAGGACCGGCTCGCCGAGAAGATCGCCGCCCTGTGTGCCCGCGCCGGTGTGAGCCCGCCGTCGCCCGAGCGGGTCGCTCAGGAGGTTGCCGTGCTGGTCCAGCGCGGTGACATTGAGGAGGAACTGGCGCGCCTCGCCAGTCATCTTGGCCAGGTTTGGGGGGTTCTGACCGCGCCGGCCCAGGTCGGGCAGGGCAAGACCCTGGACTTCCTGTCCCAGGAGCTTTTTCGCGAGATCACCACCATCGGCAGTAAGATCACCAGCCACGCCGGCAGCGCCGCCGTGATCGCCGCCAAGGCAACCATCGAACGCATGCGCGAGCAGGTTCAAAATGTCGAATAAGTACCGCGGACTCCTGCTCGTCGTTTCGTCGCCCTCGGGCGCCGGCAAGACGACCTTGTGCACGCGCCTGCGCCAGGAGTTCGCCCAGCTGCGCTTCAGCGTCTCGTACACCACCCGCCCGCCGCGTCCGGGCGAGGTCCACGGGCGCGAGTACTTCTTCGTCGACCCGGCCGACTTCACCGAGATGGTCGCCCGCGACGAGTTCGCCGAGTACGCCCTGGTCCACGGCAACAATTACGGCACCTCGGCCGCGCTGGTCAACGACGCCCTCGGCTCCGGCGTCGACCTCCTGTTCGACATCGACTTCCAGGGCGGCCGCCAGCTCAAGGCCAAGTTCCCCGGCGACGTCGTCCTCGTGTTCATCCTCCCGCCCTCGCTCAGCGAGCTCGAGCGACGCCTGCGCTCGCGCAACACCGACGCCCCCGAGGTCATCGATCGCCGCCTCCGCGTCGCCCGCGACGAGCTGCGCCACTACCAAGAGTACGACTACATCATCGTCAACGACGACCTGACCCGCGCCTACGACGTGCTCCGTTCGGTCTACGTCTCCGAGACCTTCCGCTGCGTCCGCCAGCGCGCCGCCGCCGAGGCCGTGCTCTCGGGCCAGCAGGTCCTCAACATCGGCGGCCGCGCCGTGACCGGCTCGGAGGGGGCATGAGCCTGGCCCACATCGACGCGACCGTCCGGGCCCGCGCCGTGACCGGTTCGGAGGGGGCATGAGCCTGGCCTCCGACCTCCTCGATCCAGGCGCGCCCGCGCCCGCAGCGACGCCCGCCGCGCCCGCAGCGTCGCTCGCCACAGCGCCCGCAGCGTCGCCCTCGGCCGACGCCGGCCCGAGCGTCGCCGCCATCCTCGCCGAGCTGGCGCGCCGACCCGGCGTCGACACGGCCCCCGTCGAGCGCGCCTTCGAGCTCGCGCGCCGCTGCCACGCCGGCCAGATGCGCAAGAGCGGCGAGCCCTACCTCATGCACCCGCTGCGGGTCGCGGAGACGATCACCCGCATCGGCCTCGACGTGAACAGCGTCGTCGCCGGCCTCCTGCACGACGCCGTCGAGGACTCCGACCTCTCGATCTTCGACCTCACCGAGGGCTTCGGCAGCGAGGTCGCCAGCCTCGTCGACGGCGTCACCAAGCTCGGCAAGGTGCCCTACCTCTCGCGTCAGGAGCAGCAGGCCGAGAGCTTCCGCAAGATGCTGCTGGCGATGAGCCAGGACATCCGCGTCCTCCTCGTCAAGCTCGCCGATCGCCTCGACAACATGCGGACCCTCGAGCACATGCCGCTCGACAAGCAGCTTCGCATCGCCCGCGAGACGATGGAGATCTACGCCCCGCTGGCCAACCGCCTCGGCATCCAGTGGCTGCACGCCGAGCTGCAGGACCTCAGCTTTCGTTACCTCGAGCCCGCGATCTACCGCGACGTCGCCGCCCGCATCGCCGCCATGCACACGGCCGATCCGGACTACGTCGAGCGCGGCCTGGGTCAGCTGCGCGCCGCCTTCACGCCGACCGCCGCGGACCCCGAGAGCCCGCCCGAGCCCGGCAACCCGATCATCGGGATCACCGGGGTCAACGGCGAGGACGTCCAGTGGTCCGACGATCGCTTCGGCCCGGTCGAGCTGCGAGCCACGCTGCGCACGCCCTACCAGGCCTACAAGCTCGCGGAGGACGCCGATCTCGAGGTCGACAAGGTCTCGAGCCTGGTCAGCTTTCAGATCATCACCCGCGACCGCGCCAGCTGTTACACCGCGCTCGGCGTGCTGCACGGCAGCTTCACGCCGGTGCCCGGCCGCTTCCGCGACTACATCGCCCTGCCGCGCCCGAACCGCTACCAGGCCCTGCACACCGCGGTGGTCCGCGGCGTCCGCCTCGAGCTGCAGATCCGCTCGCAGGTGATGGACGCGGTGGCCGAGCGGGGCATCGTCGCCGAGTGGCAGCGCAGCGGCGGCAAGGACGGCGGCTGGCAGCGCCTCACCTGGTTGCAGGGCCTGATGGACTGGCTCGGCGAGGTTCAGGACCCGCACGAGTTCATCGAGGCCGTGAAGGCCGATCTCTTCGCCGACGAGGTCTACGTGTTCACCCCGGAGGGCGACATCCACACCTTCCCGCGGGGCGCCACGCCGATCGACTTCGCCTTCGCGATCCACACCAACATCGGCGTTCACTGCTCGGGCGCGCGGGTCAACGGCCACCTGGTCCCGCTGCGCTACCAGCTGCGCCAGGGCGACACGATCGAGATCCTCACCAACCCGGCCCCGTGTGTGCGCAAGGAGTGGCTCAAGATGTGCCACACCTCGCGCGCTCAGACGCGGATCAAGCAGTGGCTGCGCCAGGAGGAGCGCCTGCGCCTGCGGGCGCTCGGCCGCAGCCTGGTCGAGCAGGAGCTCTCCGGCCGCGGTCGGACGCTCACCGAGTTCGAGGAGATCGGGCTCGTGGCTCGCCGCGCCGCCGAGTTCGACCTCGGCAAGGATCTGCGCGACGTCCCCGGCGCTGACGGGCTCTACGAGGCCGTCGGCAGCGGTCAGCTCGCCTCGCTGCGGGTCGCCGACGCGCTCGCCCCGCGGGACCTCGGCCGCGAATCTGGCGAGGACGACAACCTCATCCGGCGCATGTTCCGGCGCATGTCGGGCAGCAAGATCGGCGGCAAGATCGGCGAGGGCATCAGCGGCAGCCTGGCCGGGAACTTCGCCGGCTTCGGCCGCGGCAGCAAGTCGACGGCCCGCGGCGAGCGCCCCGAGCCCGGCGAGGGCGCCCCGGGATCGCCGATGATGATCACCCGCGAGCGCACCGAGGGCGCCGGCTCGGGCGTGCCGATGATCCAGCTCGCGCCGTGCTGCTCGCCCGTCCCCGGGGATCCGCTGCTCGGCTACTTCGCGCCGGGCAAGGGGATCATCGCCCACGTCGAGACCTGCCCCCAGGCCCTCGATCGGGTCGAGGAGCGCCGGGTGTACCTCGCCTGGCAGCCCGAGCTCGAGCTCGACGGGGCCCAGGTCGTCGAGGTCCGCACCGCCAACGCCGTCGGCCTGCTCGCCGAGATGAGCCGGGCCTTCTCGCACCACGGCATCAACATCAAACAGGCCAACTGCCGCACCTACGACAGCGGCCAGCGGGCGATCAACACCTTCCACACCTCGGTGAAGACCCTGGCCCAGCTGAGCTCGCTGATGCGCACCTTGAAGGGCATCCCCGGCGTGCTGGGGGTCGAGCGGGTGTTCTCACGCAGCGCCGCGGGTCTCAGCGACTGACTGCAACCGGGCCCGCATGGCCTGGGGCAGGGCGGTTGACAAGCGCGCGTCGCCCGGTTATTTGAGCCCCCCTCCCGTAACCAGGTCTCACCGCAATGGCTTCCTTCGCCCAACGAACCAAACGCAAGCGCTCACGCCGCAAGAAGAACGCGGGGCACGCCCGCAAGATCAAGCTCAGCCGCAAGAGCACGCCGACCAGCCAGGAGTTGTTCGCGGCCCTCGGCGAGCCCGGCAAGCCGGCCCCCAGGTCGGCAGCCACGCCCGCGCCCGCGAGCAAGGCCTGAGCACGGGCCCGATCAGCGCGATCGGGTCCGGGCGCGCCTGTCCGAACGGCCAGCAATCAGCGCCTGATCGGCGCCCAGTGCCCCATCAGCGCCCGGTGTGATCGCCCGCCTGATCGTGCATCGGCGTGATCGTCAACCTGATCGCCAGCCGGGGCCCGATCATCACAAGGGACCTGCCTCTTCGGGCATGTCCTTTTTTTTACTCCGCGAAGGCCGATGCCCCCGGCGATCGGGCGCGTCCGCGTCTAGTTTCCCTGCCCGGCGATTCTGTGCGAAGGTTTGCGCGCGACTCGTCTCGCGCCCGATCCAGGCCTCGCCGCGTCCCCTGGCGTGCGCTTGATCAACCATGCTCCAGCGCATAGTCTCGGCGCGACTGCCCCTTGGAGACCCCCCGATGAACAATGCGACCACCGCGGCGCCCCAGCTGCCTCCGGGTACAGTGATCGATGGGACCTACACGACCGGCGCCGTGGTGCGCAGCCGGCTCGGGTCGGTGACCTACGCTGCCACCGATCTCTCCGGCGCACGCGTCGACGTCACGGTCTACGCCCCGGCCTGCTTCGTCTCGCCGGTGGCCATGGAGCGCAGCCTGCGAGAGCTGCGGCAGCTCGAGAAGGTCCACGCGCCGCAGGTGCTGCAGGTGATCGACGCCGGCAAGCTGCCGCAGGGCGGGATCTACGAGGTGCACGAGCGCTTCGACGCGACCTCGCTGGCGGAGATCGGTCGGCTCCGGCCCGCCGAGGTGAGCCGGCTGATCCCGGAGATCGTCGCGGCCTTGCAGGCGGCCCAAAAGGTCGGTGTGTTGCACCGCAACCTCGGCGCCGAGGCCGTGCTGCGCGGCGAGCGGGGCATCAAGCTGACGGGCTTTGCGGTCGGTGATCCGCAGGGCGGGGTCAGCTTCGGCGCGCTCGACTGCATCGCCCCCGAGCAGGTCGAGGGCAAGAACATCGACGAGCGCACGCTGGTCTACAACCTCGCCGCGCTCACGTATCGCTTCCTCCGCGGCGCCTCGCTGTTCACCGGCGGTGACAGCGGGACCCAGCTGCTGCAGGCCGCGGCCAGCGTACCGCCGTCCGAGTCGATGCCCGCGCCGCTGTTCGCCGCGCTGGCGAAGGACCCGAAGTCGCGGCCCAACCTGCTGCAACGCTTCCTGACCGATCTCGACGCCATCGTCCGGGATTTCCCGCAGGACGAGGCCGTCCCGGAGACGCGCGATCCGGAGCCAGCTTCGATCGCGTCCAAGGGTGGCGAAAGCCGCGAGGTCAGTGATACCCTCGCCGCGCTGATGACCGACCCTGACGCGCCCAAGTTGCCGTCCAGCGACGCGAAGGCCGGTCCAACGGCCACTGCTGGCGTACCTCCTGTATCCCACCTGCCTGCATCTCCTCTGGCTGCATCTCCTCTGGCTGCATCTCCTCTGGCTGCATCTCCTCCGCCTGCAACTCCTCCCGCTGCCGCGCCCGAGCGGCCCGCCACGACGCCGCCACGGCCCGCCATCATCACTGGCCCTGGCACCCTCGGCGCACCCCCGTCGATCGGGGTTCGACCGGTGCCGACGCTCGCGCCGCCGCCGTCGCTCGGCGGGCTGCCCAACGCCCCGTCGCTCGGATCGCTCCCCAACCTCGGCAAGCCCGCCGTCCTCGGTGTCCCGACCCTCGGCAAGCCCGGCGCACCGACGCTGGGCGCACCAGTGTTCGGCGCTCCGTTGGCACCACCCGTGGCACCCCCCGTGGCTTCGGCTCCCAGCGTGGCCCCGCCGGCCGTCGCCGCGCCGAGCGTGACCCCACCCGCGGCGACCGCTGGCGCCGCGGCGACCTCGGCCAAGCCCCGTACCCGCGGCTGGACGATGTTCATGGAGGTCACCGAGGACGAGGCCGGTGCTCCGGCCGCGCCTGGTGTGCCGCAGCCCGGGGCGCCCGTGACGGCAGCGCCACCGACCACCACGCCCGCTGCTGCCGCGCCCGTGGCCGCCCCGCTACCCGTTGTTGCGCCTGCGCCGACGCCGACGCCCGCTCCGGCCCCCGCCGCGCCTGCCGGTGAGGTCAAGCCGAGCACGCGCGGCTGGACGATGATCATGGACGACCCGGCCGAGGCCGAGGCCGCCAGCGGGCTGTCGACGCCCGCCGCAGCCGCTGCTCCGCCGCCCCCGAGCCCGACCACCCGCGGCTGGACGATGCTCGAGGAGCTCAACGATTCGCTGCCCGCCGCAGCGGCCACCCCGGCCACCCCGGTCGCCGCGACTGCGTCCGCATCTCCGGCGACGCCAGCGACCCCGGCCTCCGAGGCCAACGTCGCAGGCAGCGCGCCGAGCTCGCGCGGCTGGACCATGTTCATGGAGGCCGAGCTGCAGGGCGGCGCGGCCAAGCCGGAGGAGGCACAGCCCGAGACCGATCCGGAGTTCTACGACGGCCCGGTCCAGACCGAGACCGGCACCACCGTGGCCTTCGCGCCCACCGCCGACAACCCGAACGCCTCGCTCGCCCGCACCAAGGCCCCCGAGGCGACCCCGGACCTCGGATCGCAGGAGCCGATGACCTCGTTCGGCGCCCGCCTGCGCGGCGAGCCCGAGGAGGCCGCGCCATCGGCCTCGCTCTCGCCCGCGAGCGTCCCGTCAGCGTCCGCCGAGATCCCGAGCTTCGCCGGCAACAACCTCGGCTTCGTCGCGGTCAAGCCAGTCGAGCCCGCCGATGGGCGCCCGCCCGCGCAACCCGACGCGCTCGACCAGGACGACGCCGCTGCCAGCGGCGGGAACACCAAGCTGATCGTCGTCGGTGTGCTCGTGGTGGTGGCGATCGTGGTCGCCATCATCCTCGCCACCAGCAAGTGATCCTGTCCTTCGGGACAGGTCCTGACGCGGGTCGCTGCGAACACGCAGCCGCCCGCGTTCTTGCGGGCAGTGAGCTGCGGCCCCGCCGGAAGCGGGGCTTCGGCCGCGCTACTTGTCAGCAGCCGGGGCCGGAGCTGCAGCCGGAGCCGTGGGCTTGGTGTACTTGGTCACCCGCAGCACGGTCCGGTTGTTCTTGGCCCGGCCCGAGGCCGTCATGTTGACCGCGACCGGCCGCGACGCGCCGAAGCCGACCGCGACGATGCGCTCCGGGCTCACGCCCTTGCCGAGCAGGTAGTTGCGCACGTTGTCGGCGCGCTCGGTCGTCTTCTGCTTGGGGTTGCCGCGGTCGTCGCTGTGCACGCCGATCTCGATCGTCTCGTACTCGGGGTGGACCCGCAGGTACGCGGCCAGCTCGTCGAGCAGCGGCAGGGTCTTCTCGTTCGGGCTGTTACCGTCGTACTTGATCGACTTCTTGAGCCGCAGCGACTTGCCCTTGCCGACCACGTTCGGGGTGCTCGGCGGCACCGATCGCGTGAGCGTCTCCTTGACCACGACCGCCTGGTCGCCCGCGGCCACCGTGAAGCGCAGCGACTTGTCCTCGAAGCCCTCGGCGCGGGCGATCGCCCCGTACTCGCCGGCTGGCAGCTCGAGGCGGATGAGGCCGCTCTCGTTGGCCTGGAACGGCTCGTCGATGCCCATGCCCGTGACCGCGAGGGTCACCGCCACCGGGGCGCCGGCGTCGTCGACGAAGGCGCCGTCGACGAAGCCCGCCGGCGGCGTGTTGGCGACGTCCATCGTGATCGTCAGCGGCGTGTCCTCGCCCGGCTTGACCTCGGCGCTGACCTCCTTCGTCGCCTTGTTCTGCAGCTCGACCAGGATCGTGACCGCGCCCTCGGGGAAGCGGAAGCTGGTGAAGTTGCCGGCCTCGTCGGTGAGGATCGCGTTGCCGGCGGAGCCGGGGAAGCGCACCTGGGCGTTGGCCACCGGCGCGCCCGCGCTGTCGAGCACCTGGCCGACCACGCGGCCGTCCTGCACGGCCGGCGGTGGCAGCGACGTGGCCGGGGCCGGCACCTCCTTGATCACCGGGTTCGGGTCGATCGCCCAGCCGAGGCCCAGGATCACCGACCACGGCGCCACGGGCGGGCCGTACTCGAAGTTCGGCGAGACCATGCCGATGTCGGCCGCGAGGTCGAGGTGCAGGCCCGACACGACGTTGGCGCGCAGGCCGATCGTCGCCCACATGCTCGAGCGCGGCAGCGGCGAGGGCGTCGCCCCCATCTGCTTGAAGGCCGTCATCTCCTGGGTGGCGACGTCCCAGCTGAGCTCGGCGATCGGGTTGAGGCCGTACTGCTTCTCCTTGCCGAGGCGGATCGGGAAGTCGAAGCCGTAGCGCATGCGCACGCGGCTCGGGTTGATGCCGAGGGCGAAGCGCGAGACCTCGCGGCTGGTCGCGTCGCTGATCGCCGCGAAGTCGTAGAGCTTGGCCGAGTTGTCGAGGATCCAGCCGATGTTGGTGGTGAAGCGGAACGGGAACTGCTTCTTCGTCAGGTAGCGGACGTCGACGGTGAACAGCGCGTCGATGTTGAAGTTGACCTTGTCGGCGCGCAGCCGGCCGGGGCCCGAGAGCAGGCCGATGCCCATCTGCCCGCCGATGCCGATCGCCCCGCCCTTGACCATGCGGTGGGCGCCCTTGATGCCGAAGTCGAGATCGCCGAGCGCGAACTGCTGCGGCGGGTCCTGGCGTCCCGGCTGCTTGCGGGTATTGCGGTTGGCCTGGCTGTGGATCGCGACGAACAGCTCGCCCCACTTGAAGGGGCTGTAGCCGAGGTTGATCGTGCCGCGCACGCGGGCGTGCTCGTCGGCGCCGAGGTCGGGGTCGCTGCTGTTGTAGATGAAGCCGGTCTTGCGGAAGAAGTCCGTGTGCAGGCGGAAGCGGACGCTGTGGCGCGCGCCGACGTCGGCGAGGTTGGTGTGATAGAGGCCGACGCCGCCGCGCAGGCTGTTGATCGCCGGCTCACGCCGGCCACGGACCATGCCTGGCTCGTCGCGCTTGACCACATCGGCCTCCGCGCTCGTCGCGGCGCTGGCGTCGGCGCCGGTGCCAGCACTGGTGTCGAACTCGGCGCTGGTGGCCCCCTCGACCGCGGGCGGGTCGGCGGCCACGTCCGGTGGCGCTGCGTCGGTCGGCGGCGCGCCGCTGTCGGGCAGCGTCGGCGGCGCGTCACCTCCGGGGGGGGCCACGGAGGTCGTCGCGTCGGCGGGGGGCAGGCTCGGCTCGGACTCGGCGGGCAGGGGAGGCGGCTCGGCGGCGACGGCCGCCCGGGGCAGCGCGAGGCACAGGCCCGAGAGCGCGAGGAGAGAGGCGCGACGCATATGCAAGGGAGCGTCCACCATCGGCCACGGGGCTGTCAAACCTTTCGGGTGGATCGCGGCCCCGCGGCGGCGTCCTCTCGTAATAGTTGGAGCAGCGGGCGCTGGTGGGCGCTGCAGTGGGCGCTGGTGTGGCGCCGTGGCGAAGGCGGCGGGTCAGCTCCGCGCGGGCCTCACCACACCTCGCAGGCGTTCTCGCCGGCGTGCATCGGCGTGCCGGGGCTGCACTGCCACGCGTCCCAGAAGCCGGGGAAGTGGGCCAGGGGCACGTTGACGCGCTCCCGCGGCGGGCTGTGCGAGTCGATCATGGCGAGCAGGCGCCGGCTCTCGTCGGTCGACAGGGTGCACCAGCCCTGGGCGAAGCCGAGGAAGAACAGCTGGTCGTTGCTCAGGCCCTGGACCAGCGGCGCCTCGCGCTTGTCCTTCTGCCAGTCCTTGTAGCCCGCGTAGGCCGCCTTGATGCCGCCGAAGTCGGCGATGTTCTCGCCGAGGGTGAGCTTGCCGTTGAGCTTGACCCCCGGCAGCGCCTCGATGCCGTCGTAAAGGGTCTCGACGCACTGGGCCCGCTCGTTGAACTTGGTGCTCGCGCTTGGCTCCCACCACTCGCGCAGCACGCCCTTGCCGTCGAACTTGCGGCCCTGGTCGTCGAAGCCGTGGGTCAGCTCGTGGCCCATCACCATGCCGATGCCGCCGAAGTTCATCGCCATCGGGAACTCGGCGCTGAAGTAGGGCGGCTGGAGGATGCCGGCCGGGAACACCATCTCGTTGACCGACGGGTTGTAGTAGGCGTTGACGATCGCCGGCGGCATGTGCCACTCGCGCTTGTCGACGGCCTTGCTGATGCGGTCGGCGTCGCGGACGAACTGAAACCGGCGCGCGGCGATCACGTTGGCGAGGTGGTCCTTGCGCGACAGCTTGAGCTTGCTGTAGTCGCGCCACTCCTCCGGGTAGCCGATCTTGTTGATCACCGCCTTGATCTTCTCAACCGCGCGCGTGCGGGTCGTCGGATCCATCCACGCCAGCGACGGCAGCCCGGCCTCGAAGGCGCGCTCGATGTGGCCGATCATCGTCAGCGCGGTCTCCTTGCTGGTGCCGGCGAAGCGCTCCTTGACGAAGGCCTGGCCGACCAGCTCGCCGAGCCCGCTGTTGGCGACGCCGACGCAGCGCTCCCAGCGGGGCGACAGCTCCTTGGCGCCCGTCAGCGCGCTGGTGAAGGTGAAGTCGGCCTCGACGATCGCCTTGCCGAGGTGCGGCGCCGCGGCCCGCAGCACGTGCCAGCGCAGGTAGGCCTGCAGCGTCGCCGCGTCGGTCTTGCGGACGATGGCGCCCAGCTGCGTGAAGTAGGTCGGCGTGGCGACGTTGAGATCGGGGCCGATCTTTTCGTAGCCCAGCGCGCTGAAGTAGCCGGGCCACGGCGTCGCCGGATCGAGGCCCTGGAGGCCGACCACGCCGAGCATGTGGTAGGTCTTGTCGGGGTCACGCAGCTCGGCCCGCGGCAGGGCGATGTTCGCCAGCTCCGTCTCGAACGCGACGATCTTGGCGGCCTGCTCCAGCGCGCTGGTCGGCGTCTCGCCGAGGAAGCCGAGCATGCGCGCCACGTGCTCCTGGTAGGCGACCAGCAGCGCCCGGCTGCGGGCGTCGGTCTTCAGGTAGAAGTCGCGGTCGGGCAGACCCGTGCCGCCCTGGGCCAGCTGCGCGACGTAGACGTCGGGGCGCTTGGCGTCGGGCTCGATGAACAGCGAGAACAGCGGACCACCGCCGGCGAAGAAGCTGCCCTGCAGCTTGCCGACCACGCGATAGAGGCTGGCCTCGTCCTTGACCGCCGTGATCTGCGAGAGCACCGGGACGAGCGGGGTGATGCCGGCCCGGTCCTGCGCCTCCTCGTCGTTGCACGCCAGCCAGAACGCGCCGAGCTTGCTCTCGACCGGACCCTGCTTGCCCTTGCCCGCGGCGGCGGCCTCGAGGATGCCGCGCAGCACCGCGTTGTTGCGATCCGCCAGCTCGCCGAAGCCGCGGCCGTAGCGGCTCTTGTCGGCCGGGCGCGTCGTCTTCTTGAGCCAGCCGCCGCAGGCGTAGCGGTAGAAGTCGGTGCAGGGGTCGACCGTGGTGTCGAGCGACGCGAGCACCTCGGCGCCGATCGGGTCGCGCGCCACCAGGCTCTCGCGCTGCACCGGCGCGGGCGCCGGGGCGGGGGTCACGACCGGAGCCGAGGTCGCGGGCGCCTGGGTGCCGCCCGGACGATCGCAGGCGGCGGACAGCAGGAGCGGGACGAGGACGAGGCGGCGCACGAGCATTGCGCGCGAGGGTGCCACAGCGGCCCGTCGTCGCGCGTGCCCGCGCCCCGGCGCGGGAGGCGAGGAAGTTCACGCGCGCCGCGCCACGGCGCCGCGAAACCCCCCGACCACGGTCCGGCTCAGCGGTTCCGCGGGTGACCTCCTGGCGAAGGACTGCCTCAGCCCTGCAGGTGCCACTGATCGGCGAGCAGACCGTCGACGATCGCCCGGGTGCGGTGCCCCCAGATCGGGTGCGGCTGCAGGGCCAGCTCGTCGGCCAGCTTGTTGGCCGCGGCCGCGGTGGTGATGCCCTGCGCCGTCGCCAGCTCGAGCGCCCGCCGCGTGATCACATAGACGCTGTTGTCCCAGTCGCGGCCGAAGTGACGCTCGATCGCCGGGTCGTGCGGCACCTGGCCGTACTGCTCGTTGGCGCAGTGGACGATGCCCATCCGGTTGCACAGGTAGTCGGGCACGTAGACGATGCCGCGCGCCGCCAGGGCCCGGGCGTCGCGCTCGTCGTCCAGCAGCTGGTTGTTGGCCGCGCCACAGACCACGCGGGCCTGGATCGCCGGGATCGTGTCCGGGTTCAAGATCCCCCCGAGGGCGTTGGGCGCGAGGATATCGCAGGGCGTGGCGAGCACGCTGTTGTCGCCCGGCTCGGCGGGCACCAGCGCCAGCGGGGCCCCGGCGAACTGCTGCATCAGCTGGGCCCGCCGCTCGAGCGAGAGCTCGCTGGCGACGATGCCCGCGACCCCGCGCTGCAGCAGCTCGCCGATCATCGCCGCGCCGACGTTGCCGGTGCCCTGCATCGCGATCTTCTTGCCGCCGAGGCTGCCGAGGCCGAGGTGATCGAGCGCCCCCTCCATCGCGCACACCACCCCGCGGGCGGTCGCCGGCGAGGGGTTCCCGGAGCCGCCGACCTGCGGCGGGATGCAGGTCGCGAAGCGCGTGCCCTGGTGGACGATCGCCATGTCGTCGGGCCCGGTGCCCGCGTCCTCGGCCGTGATGTAGCAGCCGCGCAGGCTGGTCACGAAGGCCGCGTACTCGCGGTACAGCTCGGCGCGGTGGCCCGGATCGCGGAAACCATCGCCCGGCGCGCGGGCGATGAGCCCCTTGCCGCCGCCCCACCACAGCCCCGCCAGCGCGTTCTTGCGGGTCATGCCCATGGCCAGGCGCAGGCCGTCGCGCAGGAACGCCGTCATCGTCGCGTAGGGCCAGTGGCGCAGCCCGCCCTGGCCCTGACCGCGGTGGGTCTTGTGCACGAAGGCGCCGAACAGCGCCCCGCTGCGCGGCCCGATCGCCAGAAACAAACCCTCGTGCTGCTGGTAGTCGCGGTTGCCCGCCAGCAGGAAATCAGCGAGTTCGCCGAGCGCCGGGTGCGAGCGGTGGATCTGCCCGCTCTGGGGATCGTGGATGAGGTAGGCCCGGTGTTGACCGAGCGAGCGCAGCTGCGAGACGAAGGCTTCGGGGCTCTGGTCCACCAGGCTCATGGCGCGGCAAGATAGCCGAAGCTCCGCCGCCGATCCGTGAGGCCACACACGTCCTTACCAACGCCGGACGATCATCCGATCACGGCGAGACCACTGGAAGCGCGACCAGGCTCAGCCCCTTGGTCCCGGTCTCCTTGTTGAGCACGCCCTCGATGTCGGCGTAGCGCAGCATCGGGTTGCGCGAGCGGTTCTTGCGGTCGCCGAGGCGCTGCTTGAAGTCCGCCAGCGGCTGGACCTGGTAGGCCCACAGCTGATCGGCGTGGACCCACTGCTTGTTGTAGATCGTCCGCAACAGCACAGCCCCGTCGGCGATCGGGAAGGCCTCGAAGTTGGCGACGAACTGCTTGGTGTAGTCGAAGTACTCCTCCGCGTTGCTCAGGTAGATCACCGCGAAGGGCACCCCGAGCTCGCGCGCCGCAGCGGCGGCCGTCTGCAGCGAGTTGGCCCCGGTCAGGTCGCCGCCCATCGCCCGCACGCGGTCGGCCTGGAACAGCGCCCGGATGTGCTCATACATCGCCGGATCGGACAGCCAGGTGCTCGCCAGCTCGCCCTGCTTCCGCTTGATCACGTGGCGCAGGTGGATCAGCACCGTCTCGCGCGCCGCCCCGTAGAGCCGCACGATCCGGCGTCGCTCGGGCTCCGGCAGATCGGCGAACGCGGTCTCCAGCAGCGCCCGGCTGGCCGTCGCCGCCGACTCCTCGAAGCGCCCGAGCAGCAGCTCCGGCGTGTCCGAGGCCTCGATCAGCACCTCGTAGACCCGGTGGAGATCGACCACGCTGCGGTCGATGTCCGAGAGGAACATCAGCTCGCTGCGCGCCGCCGCGGCCACCGTGTAATTCTGGTCCGAGCCGACCCCCAGGTACGCGCCGCCCTTGCCGCGCACGTACGGGAACCACACGTCGTGGCGGACCTCGTTGCTCTTCACGTAGTGGATCGGCGTCGGCGTCAGCGTGTCCTCGGCCCCGGCCAACAGCGTCGCCCGCTGCGAGGCGCTGAGCGGCGTGAGCCCACCGGCACCGCCGGACGCGGGCGCGACGACGGGTGTCGGTGCCGGCGTGGGTGCGGGCGTTGGCGCCGGCGCGGCGACCACGGGTGAGCTGGCCGCAAGGACAGGTGGAGGCGCCGGGCTGGTCCCGGCCGACAGCGCCAGCGGGGCCTGCTTCTCCGGCGCCGACGCGGGCGGGTGGGCGCCGCAGGCCCCTGACGCGGGGATCAGCAGGCAGAGCGCGAGCGAACGGGCGGCGCGGGGCAGGGCGGGGCGGCGTTCCAACATCGGCGCGAGGCTATGCCACAACTCCCGCCGCATTGAGAATTCGCCGCCGTCGCGGGCTCGACGAGATTTCCCCCGCGATCGCCCCAAAAACCGTCGGGACGGCCTCGCCGGGCTTGTCAGGGCCGTGGGGAAGGAATACACATGCGACGCGCGAGGTTTGGCACGCGCCGCGGGGCGCTGACGCTTCAGCGCCTCTCCCTCGCCCTCTCCATCTATCAATTCGACGGGATCCCACGATGACCAAGCAGGACCTCTCCAGCCGAAGCGTCACGATCCGCGCCGAGAACCTCTCCAAGATCTACGGGGACTTCGCCGCCCTGCACTCGGTGAGCTTCTCGGTCCGGCAAGGCACGGTGGCCGCCTTCCTCGGGCCCAACGGCGCCGGCAAATCCACCACCATGAAGATCCTCACCGGCTACCTCGCGGCCACCAGCGGCCGCGCCGAGGTGCTCGGCCTCGATCCCGGGGACCCGGAGCAGCGCATCGCGCTCGCCCGCCGCCTCGGCTACCTGCCGGAGAACGGCCCGCTCTACGCCGACATGACCCCGCGGGAGACCCTCGAGTTCGTGGCCCAGATCCGCGGTCTCGGCAGCAGCACCCCCGCCGCGATCCGCCGCGTCACCGAGCAGTGCGCCATCGGCGAGGTCATGAGCAAGCCGGTCGCCAAGCTGTCTAAGGGCTACCGCCAGCGCGTCGGCATGGCCCAGGCCCTGCTCCACGACCCCGAGGTGCTGATCTTCGACGAGCCCACCTCGGGCCTCGATCCGCTGCAGATCCGCGAGGTCCGCCAGCTCATCCGCGAGCTCGGTCGCAGCAAGACCATCCTGCTCTCGACCCACATCCTGCAGGAGGTCGAGGCCGTCGCCAGCGAGGTCATCGTGGTCGGCGAGGGCCGCCTCGCCTTCGCCGGCACCATCGACGAGCTGCGCGCCAACTCCACGGTCGAGCAGCGCTTCTACGAGCTCATGGACAAGAAAAAGAAGGAGGCGGCCTGATATGTCCGCCAGCGCTGTCATCAGCGCGCTGTTCCGCAAGGAGCTGCGCAGCTTCCTCGGCAATCCCACCGGCTACGTCTTCCTGACGCTGTTCATCGTCGCCTCGGCGGCGGCGGCCTTCCTCACGGACAGCTTCTTCAGCCGCAACCTCGCCGACCTCGCCACCCTCAACCGCTGGATGCCCGCCATCCTGATGTTCTTCGTCCCGGCCATCACCATGGGCCTGTGGGCGGACGAGCGCAGCACCGGCACCGACGAGCTGCTGCTCACCCTCCCGGTGCGCGACGGCGAGGTCGTGCTCGGCAAGTTCCTCGGCGCCCTCGGGGTCTACACCGTCGGCCTGCTGTTCAGCCTGGTCAACGTGGTCGTCCTGGCCTACCTCGGCGACCCCGACGCGGGCCTCATGTTCGCCACCTACCTCGGCTACTGGCTGATGGGCGCGCTGTTCGTCGCGGTCGGCATGGTCGGCTCGATGTTCACCGCCAACACCACCGTCGCCTTCATCCTCGGCGCCCTCGGCTGCGCCAGCCTGGTGTTCGCCGGCACCGCCCCGTGGGCCAGCGCGATCGTCGGCGTGGTCCTGCTCGGGGCCCTCGGCGCGCTCAAGTGGGCCGTCTACTTCGGTCGGGCCGCCAGCATCGGCGCCCTGCTCAGCGCCGCCATCGGCCTGCTGCTGTGGCTCGGCGGGGCTCGCCTCGGCCTCGGCACCTGGTTCTCCGACTTCTTCGGCTCGGTCGGCGCCCCCAGCCACTTCGCCAGCTTCGGCGACGGCGTCCTCCGCCTCGGCGACATCGCCTTCTTCGTCGGCGGCACCGCCGTCGCCCTCTATCTGTGCACGATCCTCATCTCCCGGAGGCACTGGTAGCCATGCACCCGCGCATCCATCGCTTCATCCGCTTCTCCTCGCTCCTCGTCACCGCGGTCTCGCTCGGCTACGTCGCCCAGCGCACCAACGTCCGCGCCGACGTCACCGAGGAGGGCCTGTCCCAGATCACCAAACCCACGCAGGCGTTGATCGCCAGCATCAGCCCCGAGCGACCGGTCGTCATCCACGCCTACGTCTCGAAGGAGGTGCCACGCGAGTACGTGGCCGTCCGCTCGCAGCTGCTGTCGATCCTCCGCGAGATGCAGGCCCGTGGCGGCGCCGGACTCACCGTCCGCATCGTCGAGCCCGAGCCCTACTCGCCCGAGGCCCAGGAGGCCGTCGACAACTACGGCATCAGCCCGTCCCCGGTCACCAGCCGCGAGGCGGGCCGCGTGCAGCAGATGCAGCTGTTCCTCGGCGTCGCCTTCGTCAGCGGCCCGCACGAGGAGGTCGTGCCCTTCCTCGACCGCGGCCTCTCGCCGGAGTACGAGATCGTCCGGGCCCTGCGCACCGTCACCCAGGAGAAGAAGAAGGTCGTCGGCGTGCTCCGCACGGACGCGACCATCATGGGTAACTTCGACCTCCAGGCCCGCCGCCAGCAGCCGGCCTGGCGCGTCATCGCCGAGCTCAAGAAGCAGTACGAGGTCCGCAGCCTGAACCCCGGCGCCGAGATCCCGGCCGACGTCGACGTCCTGCTGGTCCCGCAGCTGAGCAGCACCACCACGCCGCAGCTCGAGTTCATCCAGAAGTACATCGACGCCGGCCGCCCCGCGCTGCTCACCGTCGACCCCATGCCGCTCTTCGACATGAGCCTGTCCCCCAGCGAGCCGATGAAGCCGCCGCCGGGCCAGCAGCAGAACATGTTCGGCCCGCCCCCTCCCGGCGAGCCCAAGGGCGACTTCCGCGGCTTCCTAAGCAAGCTGGGCGTCGACTGGGACCCGGAGAAGATCGTCTTCGACACCGACAACCCGCACCCGAGCTTCGCCGGCACCCCGCCGCACGTCATCTTCGTCGGCAAGCGCCCCGACGGCACCGACCCCTTCGCCGGCGAGGATCCGATCGCCGCCGGCCTCAGCGAGGTCGTGGTCCTGTTCGGCGGCGAGCTCAAGCCCTCCGCCGGACACGAGGCCGAGTTCGTCCCCCTGCTGCGCACCGGCACCCGCGGCGGCTTCAACAAGTTCGATGACATGGTCGAGCGCCACATGCTCTTCGGCCTCCAGGGCCCCGTGCTCCCGCGCCAGCGCACCATGCTCGCCGAGAGCCAGGTGCTCGCCGCCCACGTCACCGCCGGCGAGACCTCCGGCGAGGGCGCCAGCAAGGGCAAGAACGTCGTCGTCGTCGCCGACCTCGACCTCTTCGGCGACCAGTTCTTCGTCCTCAACGAGCGCGGCGGCGACCTCGACGGCGACGGCGTCGACGACATCCGCTTCGACAACGTCACCTTCCTGCTCAACGCCATCGACGCGCTCTCGGGCGACGCCGGCCTGGTCGAGCTGCGCGGCCGCAAGTCCAAGTACCGCCGCCTCAGCAAGGTCGACGACCTGACCAAGGCCGCCAGCGACAAGCGCAACGAGGAGGTCGCCAGCGCCAGCGCCAAGGCCGAGGCCGACATCAAGGCCGCCCAGGACGCCCTCGACGCCGCGGTCAAGAAGATCAACGACGACACCAGCCTCGACGAGACCACCAAGGCGGTGCTGCTCAAGAGCGCCGAGGAGGCCGAGAACCGGCGCCTCAACGCCAAGCGCGAGCTCATCATGCGCGACAAGGTGCGGGCCATGGAGCGCACCGAGTCGGAGCACCTCGCCGAGGTGCGCAAGGTCGAGGACTGGATCCGCGTGCTCGCGGTCCTGGTCCCGCCGGTGCCGGCGATCCTGCTCGGCTTCTTCATCTTCATGCGCAAGCGTCAGCGCGAACAAGACGCCATCCCCAGCTCCCGTAAGCGAGGTGCCAAGTGAACCGCACGACGCTCATCTCCGTGGTCATCGCCCTGGGCAGCCTCGGCCTGGCGATCTGGATGCGACCGGTCGAGATCGCCGCGGTCGCCTACGAGGACACCGGCACGCCGCTGTTCCCCAGCTTCAGCGACCCCGCCCAGGCCAGCAGCCTCGAGGTCACCAGCTGGGACGACACCGCCGCCCGCGTCACCAACTTCAAGGTCGAGCAGAAGGCGGGTCGCTGGGTCATCCCCAGCCACAACGACTACCCGGCCGACGGCACCGAGCGCATGGGCAAGGCCGCCGCATCGTTCATCGACGTGAAGAAGGACGTCCTGCGCAGCGAACGGAGCGAGGACCACGCCCAGTTCGGCGTCGAGGACCCGTCGGACCCCAACGCCAAGGGCCGCGGCCAGCGGATCACCATCAAGGACGCCGCCGGCACCGTCCTGGTCGACATCATCCTCGGCAAGAAGCTGGACGACAAGGAGGGCTTCTTCTACGTCCGCCTGCCCGATCAGAAGCGCGTCTACGCGTCCAAGATCGATGTCGACATCTCGACCAACTTCACCGACTGGATCGAGAAGGACCTGCTGAAGATCGAGCAGGACTCGATCACCCAGTTCCTCAGCGACTCGTACAAGGTCGACGAGGCCCAGGGCAAGGTCACCGAGCGCGACCCGCTGCTCCTCAAGCGTGAGCCGGACCCCAGCAAGCCCGACGACAAAGAGGGCATGTGGGTGATCGGCGAGGGCAGCACCGGCGTCGACGGCAAGGAGCTCGACAGCTTCAAGATCCGCCAGATCCTCAGCGGCGTCGACCGCCTGCAGATCGTCGGCGTGCGCCCGCGGCCCGAGCAGCTCACCCTGCAGGCCCTGCAGAGCAAGGGCTTCTTCGTCACCCCCGACGGCCGGCGCCTGTTCGGCAACGAGGGCGAGGTCAAGGCCATCACCGAAGACGGCGTGGTTTACACCCTCTACTTCGGCGAGATCACGCTCGACTCGGGCCTCGCCCTCACCGCCGGCAGCGAGGATGGTAGCAAGCCCGCCGAGGCCAAGCCCGACGAGGAGAAGAAGGACGCCAACCGCTACATGTTCGTCGACGTGGCCTACGACCCGGCCAGCGACCGCACGATCAACCCGGCAGGTCCGCCGCCCGATGAGCCCGAGGGCCTGAAGCGAGCCAAGCAGCTGCAGGCCCGCTTCGACAAGTGGTTCTATGTGATCTCCGACGCGAGCTTCAAGCAGATCCGCAAGGACAAGGCCGAGTTCTTCAAAGACGCGTCGCCTGGCAGCGGACCGACCGCGCCGACGACCCCCGCGGCGCCCGTGAAGCCCGCGAAGCCCGCGAAGCCGGCCGAGAAGAAGCCCGCCGCGCCCTGAGCCGCGGCGACAACAAGACAGGGCGAGGAGCAGCGCTCCTCGCCCTGTCTCGTCGTCGCCAGACCTGAGCCGCAGCGACGACAACACGGAGCGAGGAGCACTCGTCGCCGTGTTTCGTCGTCGCTATGGCCCACCGGTCGGTATCGCGCCGGGCCCCCCGGGTTGTCACGATCGTCACGGCCGGGCATAAGTCGCAGGGCAGCGCATGAGCACCGAGGACGGCGAAGCTCCGAGGCCCCGCCTCACCTGGCGCGAGGGCCTCTACCTGGTCGGGCCGCACCCGCTGACCACGCCGTACTACGCGTCGGGCGTGCTCCTGGTCGCGGGCGTCGGCTACGCCACCCCGCTGGTCCAGATCGGCCTGTACCTGCTGCTGCTGCTGCTCGCGCCGCTCTACATCGAGGCCGTGCTGCTGACCCTGTCCAACGGCGGCACCTACATGATGACGCGCTACGGCCTCAGCCACCTGGGCCGCCTCGCCCTGCTGGCCGCCGCGCTCGTCGGCGTCATCATCTCGATCTCCTACGTCGCCACCGCGATCGCCAGCCTGCTCGCGTACGGCGACTACATCTCGATCCTCGCCCACATGTTCGGCCGTGCCGGTGGCCTCAGCACGGTCGGTCTCTCGGCCGTGCCTGCGCTGGTGTTCGGCATCTGGGTCACGCCCCGGGCCTGGCGCAGCGTCGTGTGGACGGTGCTCCTCGCAGGCGCCCTCGGCGTCGTGCTCGCGCCAGCCCTCTCGCCGCCAGTCGCCGCCCTGTTCCCGCCGCTCGTGCTGCTGACCCACCTCAACAACCACGGGCTCAAGCAGGGCGTGCGCGTCAGCCGGGCGGTCATGCTGCTAAACCTCGCGATCATGGCCGTGACGATCGTCGGCGGCTGGGTCTGCCTCGCGCTCCAGGGCGTCGACATCGATCCGGTGCTCTACGGCGCCGGCGCGCCGATGGCCGGCGATCCCGGTATCTGGCACAGCGGCGGCTTCCTGCCCGGCCTGGCGCTGATCGGCGCGCCGCTCCTGCTCGCCGGGGTCGGCAACGTGATCCTCGGCGCCTCGGGCGTCGAGTCGGTGATGAACATCCCCGAGGAGCTCGAGAACCCCCAGCGCGACGTGCCCAAGATCTACTGGGCGATGCTCCTCATCCTCCTGGTCGTCGGCGGCTCGCTCGCGCTGCTCGTGTTCCTGCTGCTCCCGCCCGAGGTCCTGCTCGCCCACTCGAGCGACCTGCTTGGCCAGCTCGGACGTCACGTCGGCTTCGGGCTCACCGGCTCGCTCGCCGTCGCCGATGGATGGCGCACCGTCATGCTCGCCAACGCCGCGCTCATGCTCATCGCCGCGACCAACACCGCCTTCGTCGGCGCCCGCGGCCTGTGGCTGGCGATGGCCCGCGACGACCTCCTGCCGCGCGCCCTGCTGGTCTCCAACGATCGCGGCGCCTTCTCGCGGCTGCACCTCATGATGCTGCTGGCCTGCACCCTGCTCGCCGTGCAGGCTGACTGGCACCTCGTCACCCTCGAGCGCTGGTACTGGGCCATGTTCGGCCTGGTCCTGCTCTCGGGCATGGTCGGCTTCGTCCTGCTGCGGCGCTTCAAGGCCGATGACCGCCGCGTCTACACTGCCCCGTGGAACATCACCCTGTTCGGCACACGCCTGCCGATCGGTGCGCTCATCGGCGGTGTGGCGCTCAGCTACACCTTGCTCACCATGTGGACCAACACGCCCGCGCCGATGGGCGAGCTGCGCACCCTCTTCACCACCGTGCTCGTGCTGGTCGGCAGCGTGGTCCTGGTCCACAACCACCGCCCGCTGATGCGCGCCGGCTACCGCTACCTGCGCCGCGTCCTGGAGACCGTCGAGTCGACCGTCATCGATCCGCAGCAGCGCACGATCGTCGTCGCCGTCGGCGGCGTCCGGGTCGGCCGCCTGATCACCAAGGCGATCGACCTCGCCCGCCAGCAGAGCCGCGCCACCGGCATCCCGTACCGCCAGGTCGTCGTGTTCCACATGACCAAGGGCGTGCGCAGCGAGTTCGTCTACCGCGTGACCCGCGACTCGATCCGCCCCGAGGGCATCGAGGGCAACGTCATCCGCATCTTCACCGAGCTCACCGAGATCGCCCCGACCGACATGGACCTCTATCTCGCCCTCGTGCCCAACAAGCACAGCCAGAAGTCGCCGATGGTCGCCGCCCTCGACGCGCTCGTCGCCTTCCATGAGCGCCACAGCTTCAAGGGCCACATGATCATGATCGGCACCTACGGCGTGAAGCCCACTGACATCGAGGAGCTGCAGGGTCGGCTCAAGGGCACGATCCTCGTGCCCGTGCCGCTGTTTGACGACTAGCTCGACGGGCGCGACGACGCGGTCGCCGACCGCCGCGACGACTAGCTCGATGACTGTCCCGAGGACTGCGCCGCGTGGGTGCGCAGCGCCCGGCCGAGCTGCAGCGTCGCCACCAGCATCACGACCGCGGACAGCAGCAGCGCCACCGCCGTGATGCCGAGCGTCGGGCCGAGCGCGGCCACCGAGGCCGCCGCGCACAGCCAGGCGTGGCGCAGCACCCGGTCGAGCCGGGCCGTGCGCGCCAGGCCGCGGACCAACACCGCCAGCTGGGCCTCGTCCTCAGGGCGCAGCGGCCTGGCCTGCCCACGCGCCGGCAGCAGCGCGTGGTTGTACCAGAGCAGGCGGGTGGCGATCTGATGCAGGCGACCGAGCTCGGCCTCGAGGTCGGGGTCGATCGCCATGATCACCGGCACGCTGTAGCCGCGGACCTCCGGCAGGAACACCCGCGCCCGCCCGAGGGCGAGCACGGCCTCGACGAGGAAGCCGCGGGCCTGCGCTGCGCGACGCTGACGGGCCGTTGGACCCTCGCCCTCGCCCTCGTCCTCGAGACACAGCACCGCCAGATTCAGCGCCTCACCGGCGCAGCGCAGCGGTCGCTCGGCCGCGACGCGCAGGTGCTCGTCGTGGCGTTCGCTGCTGCGGTACGCGCAGGGCAGGGGGCTGTGGTGGCGCTCGTTCATCCCGACAGTTCCAGCGTAGGCCAGGCCCCCTGTCGCGCCACCGACCACGGTCGGAACGCCGTCGCGGCGCGGGTCCCCTGGGCTTTGCTGCAACGGGGCCGAACGCGCCTCGGTCTAGGTGCCGCTCGGGGCCCCGCGAGGCACCTGTCCCAAGAGTCAGATCTGGGGCCGGCGGCCCGCGGCCGTCACGACGGGCGACCGATCCCGCGCCGCTTCGCCTCGTCCCAGAACTCGTCGAGTCGCGCGAGCCCGGCCGTCGTCGGGTCGATGCCCTGCTCGTGGCAGGCCTGCATCACGTACCCGAAGCGGGCCTCGAACTTGGCGCAGGTGGCCCGCAGCGCGTCCTCGGCGGCGATCCCGAGCTTCTGCCCGTAGCGCACCAGCACGAACAGCAGGTCGCCGAACTCCTCGCGCACGTGATCGACGTCCCCGGACTCTCGCGCCTGCTCGAGCTCCTCCCACTCCTCGCGGATCTTGGCCGAGGCGCCGGTGATGCTCGGCCAGTCGAAGCCGACGCTCGCCGCCTTGTCCTGCAGCCGCCACGCCCGCTGCAGCGCCGGCAACGAGCGCGGCACGCCGGCCAGCGGTCGCCGCGGACCCGCGTCCTTCGCCTCGCTCGCGCGCTCGTCCTCCTTGATCTGCGCCCACTGCTTGCTCACCGCGTCGGCGTCGGGACGGTCCCCGTCGCGCGCTCCGAACACGTGCGGGTGGCGACGGATCATCTTGTCGCGGATGGCCGCGATCACGCCCTCGAGATCGAATGCGCCCTCACGCTCGCGCAGCGCCGCCTGAAAGACGATCTGCAGCAGGAGGTCGCCGAGCTCGCGACGGTGCGCCTCGGGTTCGTCCATCGCCTCGAGCACCTCGTACGCCTCCTCGATAAGGTAGGGCCGCAGGCTGTCCAGGGTCTGCTCGCGATCCCACGCGCAGCCGTCGGGCGCGAGCAGGCGGTCCATCAGATCGCGCAATCCGTCGAGGCCATCACGCAGCCCGTGGCGACGATGCAGCGGTGTCGTGTCACTCGCCGAGGCGCCTTCATGCTCGCCGGGCGCGCCACTGCTCGGCTTTGCCTGGCCGGGGTCGCGTGGTAAGGTCATCGGCAGCGCCATACCACAGCGGCGCTGCAGGTTGATCCTCGAGAAGGCACGCACAACGAACCAACCGTGACGATCAAACTAAGCTTCGAAGATCAGGTGCCGCTGCAACTCGTACTGGGTTCGGTCGGCGGGCAAGCGATGGAGGATCTGCAGCGGTCGACGGGTGTCACGCTGCATGTGCGCGGGGGGGAGGTGACGATCGACGGCGAAGACGCCGCGGCTGCGCTCGTCGAGCGTCTGCTGCGACAGATGGTCGGCATGGCCCGCGCCGGCACGCCGATCCACGCCGGGGACCTCTCGCGCGCCCTCGAGGTCATGCGCCGCGAGCCTCGCATCGACCTGCGCAGCCTGTTCGACGACACCATCGTCGGCCGCACCGGCAGCGGCCGACCGATCGCCCCGCGCAGCCTGGCCCAGAAGTACTACGTCGACTGCCTGCGCCGCTACGACCTCAACTTCGGGGTCGGCCCCGCAGGCACCGGCAAGACCTACCTCGCCGTGGCCATGGGCGTGCGCATGCTGATGGACAAGCGCGTCCGCCGGATCATCCTGGCCCGCCCCGCGATCGAGGCCGGTGAGAACCTCGGCTTCCTCCCCGGCACCTTCGAGGAGAAGATCAGCCCGTACATGCGCCCGCTCTACGACGCCCTGCACGACATGCTCGACGTGCAGAAGGTCCTGCGCATGATGGAGCAGGGCATCATCGAGATCGCACCGCTGGCCTACATGCGCGGGCGGACCCTCAGCGAGACCTTCCTGATCCTCGACGAGGCCCAGAACACCACCCCCGAGCAGATGAAGATGTTCCTGACCCGCATCGGCACTGGCACCCGGGCGGTGGTCACCGGGGACCCCAGCCAGAACGACTTGCCGAGCGGCAAGCGCTCCGGCCTCTCGCACGCGCTCAAGGTCCTGCGCGGCGTCGACGGCGTCGGCTTCTGCCCCTTCAGCGCCGCCGATGTCATGCGCCACCAGCTGGTCCAGCGCATCATCCTGGCCTACGACCGCGACGACCAGCGCCGTCGCAACCAGCCCCCACCGCGCCGCCACGACCTGGTCGATGACCCCCCACCTGGCAACGGGCATGGCAACGGCCACGGCAACGGCCACGACTCCGAACGCGACCCCGACGACCTGGCGTCGGCGCAGGACCCCGGCCACGCGCACAGCAAGCCTGAAGCCAGCGGCCCCGGCAGCCACTAGCAGCCAGCGAAGACGACGCACCATCGCGGGGTCCCGCTCGTCGCCAAGCCATGGCGACCCCGATCGCCGACCGATCGCCGACCGATCGCCGACCGATCGCCAACTGATCGCCAACCCGATCGCCGTGGCCCGCCGACCTCGCCGGTTTTTGCTTGCAAGCCCGTCGCGCCCCCGTGATAAGTTGCGAGAATGCGCCCCCTCGCAACCACCCTCGCCTCGCTCCTGATCGTCCCCCTGACCGCGTGTACCGGCGATAGCACGGCAGCGAGACCGGCGGCGCCACCAGCGGTGAGAGCGCCCCGACCACGGGTGGCCCCAGCGGCGAGACCGGCGGCCCCGGCAGCGAGACCGGGGGCAGCGCCACGGACAGCGCCACGGGCAGCGGCGGCACCGTCGAGCCGACCTCCGACCCGGGCGGCAGCACCAGCGGCGACCCCACCAGCGACAGCGGCAGCACCACCGACGACAGCACCACCGGCCCGGTCGGCCCGCTCGACTGCCTGTTCGAGCCCTTCGTGAACCAGGGCCAGCTCCTGATCGACTACGCACAATTCGACCCCGTCATCGGCAGCCACTGCAAGGGCACCAACCATCAGGACATCACCGACATCGAGCGCGTCGTGTTCCTCGGTGACTCGGTCACCGTCGGCACCCCGCCGACCCAGGGCAAGGACTTCTACCGCTCCGAGCTCGCTGACATGCTGGTCGAGAAGTTCGGCCTGATGCCACCCAACGACCTGTGGAAGCAGGTCAACCCGATCGACGGCGTCGCCCTGGTCAAGGACTCCGGCGACTTCAGCAGCTGTTCGAAGTGGGGCGCCCGCACCGACGACTTCGTGGGCCAGACCGAGGACTGCTTCCCACCCGACCTGTTCGACAAGCGGACCCTCATCATCACCACCATGGGCGGCAACGACCTCGCCTCGATCGCCAAGGACGGCGCCAACGGCAAGCCGATCGACGAGGTCACCGCCGCCGCCGAGGCGTTCATCCAGCTCCAGCGCGAAGCCGTGCAGTGGTTCGTCGACGACCCGGACAAGTTCCCCAACGGCGTCTTCGTGGTCTACGCCAACATCTACGAGTTCACGGATGGCACCGGCGACCTCATGTCCTGCCCGGCTGCCGGCCTCGGCGGCTTCGACAAGCCGTGGGAGGATCCGCAGCTGCTCAAGGACCTGGTCCTGTGGATCAACGAGCAGTACATGGACATCGCCGTCGACACCCAGACGGACATGATCTTCCTGCTCGAGAACTTCTGCGGCCACGGCTTCAAGGCCGGCGACCCCACCGCCCCCTGCTACCGCGGCCCCGACAACAAGACCCTCTTCGACCTCACCTGCATCCACCCCAACCCCGACGGCCACGACCTCGTGAAGGACCTTTTCACGGCCGTCATCGACGAGTAGCTGGCACCTCGCTGGCATCTCGTTGGCATCTCGCTGGCATTTGGGGCAGGCGCTCGCGCCCCCCGATTCGCCCCGATTCGCCCCGATTCGCCCCGGATTGGGCGCGCTCGCGCCCGGGCCGCTCGGCCGGACGCGGCCCGCGTACCGCCGCGCCTCGCCCCATCGGCCCCCCAGCACCCCCGTGGACGGCGTCCAGGCCGGTCGCTTGCGCGGCGATCGGTGCGCGGCTATGCGTGAGGGCCCGAGGTCGAGATGACAGCCGTTTCGCGCCTGATTCCCCCGTATAACCCCCCTGGGCTGCCCGAGCCGCAGGAAATCCTCGATGTCATGCAGCGGGAGCTGCGGCGTTCGCTGGACGGCATGGTGGTCCCCGGGTCGCCGCGACCCTACTTCATGCTCTACGCGCTGCGGCGGGTCCACGCGCTGCGCCTGCGGGCCGCCCACGGCGCCCTGCTGCGCTCCCGGGACCAGACCCACGCGCACATCTACGCGGATGTCCGGGTCGGCAGCCACAAGTTCGACAACGTGATCGACGGCGGCCTCGGCGAGGGCGCCGAGGAGCGCGAGAGCAACGACTGGATCGACGCCCCCGACGACTTGAACCTCCAGGCCCTCCAGATCGCCCTGTGGAAGCTGACCCAGCTCAAGTTCGACGAGGCCCTCGAGGACTACTACGACCACAAGAAGGCCACCCTCAGCGAGTACCTGCGCGACGAGGTCAGCGCCATGACCCGCGAGCGTCCGATCGTCCACCGCGAGGTCCTGCACCACGACGACTTCCCGCGCGCCGCCTGGGAGCGGGTCCTGGTCGACCTCTCCCGTCGCTTCCTGCAGCACCCCGAGATCTACGATCCCGGCATCAGCCTGTCCGCCGAGCGGGTCCACCGCTGGCTGGTCACCAGCGAGGGCACCCAGGTCCTCACCGAAGATGTGTTCATTCAGATCGGCATCGAAGGCTGGGTCCTCACCGAGGACGGCGTCTACGTCGAGGGCTCGCGCCAGCTGTACCTGCGGGCCGTCGAGGAGGTCCCGGACCGGGCCACGCTCGAGCGTGCGCTCGACGAGGTCATCGTCGAGCTGGCCCAGCTGCGCGAGGCAGAGAGCCCCGGCGCCTTCATCGGCCCGGCGCTGCTCTCGGGCCAGGCCGCCAGCACCCTGTTCCACGAGGCCCTCGGCCACCGCCTCGAGGGCGAGCGCCTGGTCGCCCGCGGCGAGAGCAAGACCTTCGCCCGCAAGAAGGGCGAGCGCATCCTTCCCCCCGGCCTCAACGTCCTCGACGACCCCACCATGACCCATTGCGGCAAGGAGCCGCTGTGGGGCAGCTACCGCGTCGACGACGAGGGCGTGCCGGCCCGCCGCACCCTCCTGGTCGAAGACGGTGTGCTCCGCGGCTTCCTGCAGAGCCGCACCCCCGTGCCGGGCAGCGAGCACAGCAACGGTCACGGTCGTCACGACGGCGTCGAGCGGCCGATGGCCCGCATGGGCAACTTCGTGGTCGAGGGCATCGCGGGCCAGGGCGAGACCTGGGAGGCCCTCAAGCTCCGCCTCGCCGAGCTGGCTCGCTTCCAGGGTCGACGTCAGGGCGTCATCATCCGCCGGATCCTCGCCGGCGAGACCAGCACCGCCGACTACGACTTCCAGGTGTTCAAGGGCGTGCTCGCCGAGGTCCACCTGGTCGACGCGACCACCGGCGTCAGCCGCCGGATCCGCGACGTCGAGCTGATCGGCACCCCGCTCGCGGCCCTCCAGCGCATCGTCGCCTTCGGCCGCGACAGTGAGACCGACCAGGGCTTCTGCTACGCCGAGAGCGGCTCGATCCCCGTCAGCGGCATCGCCCCGCCGATCCTGCTGTCCGAGCTAGAGCTGCAGCAGAGCAGCACCACCGGCTACCACGATCCGCTGCTCCCGCCGCCCTTCGCCGACGACGGCTCGCGCGGCCGCAAGGGCGGACTGCGCTCACGTGGCAAGCGCCGCAAGCCGGTCTGATCCGGTCGGCAGGCACTTCTCAGGTCACCCGTGGAACATCCAACCGGACCGGCCGGGCCCTCGTGAACGCTGGTGGATCCGCAGGCCGGTGTGACCGCGAGGGGTGCGGGGCAGGGGAGTCGGGCCGCGCGAAAGGGCGTGCACGCGCCAGCCCCCGCCGCTAGGCTGGCGCCGTGGAGGCCCCCGTCGCGATGATCGCCAGCTTCGCCGAGGTCATGGCCTGGCTGCGAGGCGAGGTCCGCCGCGAGCCGGGCCTCGGTCGCTTGCAACTGCTCAGCGAATCCAGCGGCGCCGCGCGGGCGGCCGTCCTTATCCGCGACCGCGCCCGCCTGGCGATCGTCGAGGCCGGCCGCGTCCCGCCCGAGGAGTGCGACGTGCTCGTGCTGGTCGGCACCGCCGAGAGCCTCGGCTCCGCGCTCGCTCGCTTGCCCCACCACCGCGTCCACGCCCTGACCCTCCCGACCCCGCGGGCGCTGCTGCAGCGGGCCATCGAGGAGGGCATCCGCGCCGCCCAGACCGTCCTCCAGGGCCGCGTCGCCGACCAGCTCATCGACGTCGGCCTGGCCCTCAACCGTGAGCGCGACCCGAGGCGGGTGCTCGAGCTCATCCTCCGCCACGCCCGCGCGATCACGGGCGCCGACGCCGGCTCGGTCTACGTCGTCGAGGACGAGGGCCGGCGCCTGCGCTTCCGCGTCGCCCACAACGACTCCGTCACCGCCGACCTCGCCGAGTTCACGCTGCCCGTCTCCGACGCCTCGATCGTCGGCCACTGCGTGCGCACCGGCGAGATCATCAACATCCCTGACCTGTCCGCAGAGACAGCCCACGCCCACGACCGCAGCTTCGACGATCGCTTCGGCTACGAGACCCGCTCCATGCTCACCGTGCCGATGCGCCCGCCGCAGGGCCAGGTCGTCGGCGCCGTGCAGCTGATCAACGCCAAGCACGGGCGCGGCCCGCTCGACGGCCCGCAGGAGTTCGCCCGCGTCCACGCCTTCAGCGACGCCGACGCCCGGCTCGTGCAAGCGCTGGCGACCCAGGGCGCCGTGGCGCTGGAGAACGCCGGCCTCTACGCCGAGATCGAGGCCCTCTTCGAGGGCTTCGTGCGGGCCAGCGTCACCGCCATCGAGCAGCGCGACCCGACCACCAGCGGCCACAGCCAGCGGGTCGCCGACCTCACCGTCGCCCTCGCCGAGGTCGTCGACGGTAGCGAGACGCCGGCCTTCCGCGACTACCACTTCACCCGCCAGGAGCTGCGAGAGATCGAGTACGCCGGCCTCCTCCACGACTTCGGCAAGGTCGGCGTCCGCGAGCAGGTGCTGGTCAAGGCCAAGAAGCTGCACGACGCCCAGCTCGAGCGCGTGCTCGAGCGCTTCGAGCACCTGCGCACCGTCACCCAGCTGCGCTGGTTCCAGGCCCAGCTCGCCGCCGGTCGCCCCGACGAGCCGGCCGCGCTCGCCGAGTTGCACCGCGAGTACGCCCGCATCGACGCCTGGCGCGAGGTGGTCCTGCGGGCCAACGAGCCGACGATCCTCATCGAGCAGGTCAGCTCCGCCGTGCACGAGGTCGCCGGCCTGCGCTTCACGGACGCCGGCGGCCGCGAGCTCGCCGTCCTCGACGATGAGCTCCTGCAGGCGCTCCTCGTCCCGCGCGGCAGCCTCACCCGCAGCGAGCGCGAGGAGGTCGAGAGCCACGTCCGTCACACCTACAACTTCCTGATCCAGATCCCCTGGGGCCGCGCCCTCGCCCGTGTCCCGGAGATCGCCGGCAAGCACCACGAATACCTCAACGGCTCCGGATACCCCGCGCGCCTGCCCGCGGCCGACATCCCGATCCAGGCCCGCCTCATGACCGTCGCCGACATCTTCGACGCCCTCACCGCCGCCGACCGGCCCTACAAGCGCGCCGTCCCGGTCGCGCGCGCGCTCGACATCCTCCACCTCGAGGCCAACGCCGGCAAGGTCGACCGCGACGCCCTGCAGGCCTTCATCGAGGCCCGCGTGTACGAACGCGTCGGCCTGCGCCTGATATGACAACCGCCCCCGACGACCACTACGATGGCGAAGCTCACGGCAGCGACGCTCACGACAGCGACGCTCATGACAGCGACGCTCATGACAGCGACGCTCACGACCCCGCAGCTCACGCCGGCCCCGACGACCTGTCCTTTGGGACATCTCATCGTCAAGCCCTGCGCTGGCGCGTGGCCCCGGCGCTCCAGCCCCGCGTGTCACGCTCGCTGGTGCGTGCGCTCGATCGCCGCCTGCGCCGCGCCGCTCGACGGATCGGCGTCCCCGCGGCCGAGCTGCCCGGGGTGAGCGTGGCGATCGTCGACGATCCCGAGATCCAGCGCCTCAACGCCGCGCACATGGGCAAGGACCGCCCGACCGACGTCCTGTCCTTCCCGGCGCGCCCACCCGGCCCCGAGGGTGAGGCCATGGCGGCACTCGGCGTCCCCCTCGGCGACATCGTCCTGTGCTGGGACGCCGTGCTGCGCCAGGCCGCCGCGCGCCTGCCCGCCGATGCGCCCGCGGACGCGCTCGCCGCAGCGGCGCTCGACGAGGCCACCGTGCTGGCGATCCACGGCCTCTGTCACCTCCTCGGGCACGATCATGCCGGCCGCGCCGACGGCCGCTCCATGCACCGCCGCGAGCGTCGCGGCCTGCGAGCGGCCCACGTCGCCGACATCCCACGCCCCTACGGCCTGCGCCCGCACGCCTGAGCGTGCGAGCGGCCCACGTCGCCGACATCCCACGTGCCTACGGCCTGCGCGAGCGGGCCACGACATCCCTGCCAGAGCTCGCGCCGCGCCGACCCTCGATGGCGCTTGCCTCGCGCCTCGCGGCTGGCGATCCTCCGCGTCGATGTCGTCTCATACTCCCGTCATCGTCGTGCACGGCGGCGCCGGCACGGTCGCCCCCGAGAACCACGCCGCCGCGATCGCCGGCACCCGGGCCGCCGCCGCCGCGGGTCAGGCCGTGCTCCTCGACGGCGGCAGCTGCGAGGACGCGGCCGTCGCCGCGGTCCGCGTGCTCGAGGACGACCCCACCTTCAACGCCGGCCGCGGCGCATGCATGAACCGCGACGGCGACTTCGAGCACGACGCCGCGATCATGCGCTCCCGCGACCTCCGCTCCGGCGCGGTCGCCAGCGTGTCCGCGGTGCGCGACGCGGTCCTGCTCGCCCGCCTCGTGATGGAGCAGACCCCCCACTGCCTGGTCGTCGGCGTCGGTGCCGCCGCGCTCGCGCGGGCCCACGGGGTCGGCCACTTCGGCCGTGACGAGGTGTGGACCGCCAAGGCCGAGGCCGCCCACCGCGAGGTCCTCGCCGGGCGCGCGAGCGCCGACAACCGGGCCGACACCGTCGGCGCCGTCGCGCTCGACCGCCACGGCCACCTGTGCGCCGCCGCATCGACCGGCGGCGTGTTGCACAAGCTCCCTGGTCGGGTCGGCGACACCCCGCTGTGCGGCGCCGGCTTCTACGCCCACCCCGGGCTCGGCGCCTGCGGCACGACCGGCGTCGGCGAGGCGATCCTCACCCACGTGCTCGCCTTCGAGGCGCTGCGGCGGGCCAGCGAGCGACCCGGCGAGGCCGCGACGATCGCCGCCTCGCTGTGCGCCGCCGCCTCACGCCACCACAACGGCGCCGCGGTCGGCCTGATCCTGGTCCGCCCCGACGGCGAGGTCGCCATCGTCCACGCCAGCGAGCACATGAGCTGGGCCCTCGCTATCGGCGACGCGGCACCCATCAGCGGCCTGCGCCGCGACCTGTCCCCCGGGACATGAAGCGCCAGCCCGCGCGCGGCCCCCATCAGCGGCCTGCGCCGCGACCTGTCCCCCGGGACATGAATCGCTAGCCCGCGCGCTGGCGCCGGTGCGCCAGCAGCCCGGCGATCGCCGCCACGATCAACAGCAACACCGCCGCCCCGAGGTGGCTAAACAGGTTGTGCCCGAGATCGTCGCTCGGGCAGTGCCAGGTGATCGCGTCGAGGGCCATCAAGCTCACTCCGCCGCTGACCCACAGCGCCCCGCCGGCCCGCCGCCGCTGCGCGGAGGCGCCGCTCAACACCCCGAGCGCCAGCAGCGGCAGCCCCGCGCCGATCGTCGACGCCACGCAGCGGTCGAGCTGCGGCCCCTGTCCCATCGGACCTGACCCTTGGAACATGTCCATCAGGCCAGGTCCGAGCGCGCCCACCAGCGCGGCGACCACCGCCATCAGGCCCAGCGCCACCCGGGTCGCTCGCCCCGGGAACCACAGCCCGACCCCGACTGCCGGCAGCGCGACCAGGCACAGCAGCCACACCGCCATCTGGGCCGCGATCTGCCAGCCCGGCTGCAGCCACAGGTCCGGACGCAGCCCTTCGAGCAGGAGAAACCCGCCGACGAACAACAAGCTGAGCGCCAGCGCCGGCGCGAAGTGCCGCGCCCGTCCGCGTCGCAGCGCCCGCAGATCGCCGACGATCAGCGCGCCCGCGTCGACGCTCACGCCGCACCTCGTTCGCCCAGCAGCTCGACGAACAGCAGCAGCGCCGCCGGCCCGAGCAGTCGGGCCAGGGCCTTGTAGGCGCGGTGCGCCCGCACCCGCACCGCGCCCTCGCGGATCTGCAGGCGCTCGGCGATCTCCGCCATGCTGAGCCCGGCCAGCTTGTGCAGCTCGACGATCTCCCGCTGCCCCGCGGGCAGCTGGGCCAGCGCCGCGTGCACGCGTCCTGCGATCTCCTCCGCCGTCTCACGGTCGACCTGCCACTCCTCGATCGAGGGGAGATCGGCCGCGATCTCGGCGATCGGATCGCGGTCGTCGTGGGCATCGGCCCGCCGCTTGCGGTCGCGGACCTGCCCGCGCAGGTGGTCCAGCGCCAGGTTGCGGGCGATCGTCGCGTACCACGCCTGCACCGCCGCGTCGGCGTGGTCGCCACGGATCTCGAAGCCGCCGCGCGCCAGGTGCGCCTTGAGCAGCGTCGCCTGCAGCAGATCCTCGGCGGTGGCGCTGTCGCGGACGAGCTTGTGCAGGAGGCCTCGCAGGCGGGGGGTCACGGCGGCGTGCAGATGCACGAAGGCCCGCTCGTCGCCATCGAGGTAGCGATCCATCAGCGTGGCCAGCCCCGAGATCCCCGGATTCACGGCGCCTCCGCGGGCAACGACTGCCGGGTCACCGATGTTTCACCCGGGCCCAGCCGCCGGTGCGTCAGCGCCGGCAGCTCGGCGCGCACCCGGGTCAGCAACTCGCCACGCAGGCGGGCCACGACCACCCCATCGCCGCGCGAGGCCTGTGCGACCACCGCGCCCCAGGGGTCGACGATCAGGCTGTGACCATGGCTGTGACGTCCGTGCCCGTGGGCCCCGTGCTGCGCCGGCGCCAGCACATAGGCCTGATTCTCGATCGCACGCGCGCGCAGCAGCGGCTCCCAGTGGGCCAGGCCGGTGTGGAGGGTGAAGGCCGCTGGCACCAGCAACACCTCCGCCCCCGCAGTCACCAGCGCCCGGTACAGCTCCGGGAAGCGCAGGTCGTAGCAGATCGACAGCCCCAGGCAGACCTTCGGCGCCGCGAACACCGTCGGCCGCTCACCGGCCGCGACGGTCGCCGACTCGAGCAGGCGCGAGCCGTCGGGGAGGGTGGCGTCGAAGCGGTGGATCTTGCGGTAGCGGCCGACCACGCGGCCGCGGTGGAGGATCACCAGGGTGTTGTAGATCGCGCCGGCCGGCGCCGCGTCGCCCGGGCCCGGCCGCTCGGGCAGCCCGCCGAGGACGATCAGCGCGTCGCTCCTGTGAGACAGCGCGAGCTGGTCGGCCAGCAGCGGCGGCGCCTCCGCCTCCCCAACCGCGTCGAGGTCGACCGCCCACGCCAGGCGATCGAAGCCCGGCGGCGCCACACCCCAGAAGTTCTCGGGCAGGACCACGAGCTCGGCGCCGCCTGCCAGCGCCTCGGCCGTGAGTTCGGCCGCTCGCGCCAGGCTGACCGTCGGGTCAGGCCCGGCACACATCTGGACGAGCGCGACGTCGATGTCCCGCATCGCCGGCAGGATAGCGGCAAACGATCACCGTGGGATCGACCGACGCACGCCGCGCCAGGCCGTGGGCATCGTCTGGAGCGGGCAGGGCGGGGGTCCCTCGGCAGGACCCGTCACCCACAGCCCGGCACATCCTACGTGAGCTCGAGCATGTCATGCGCTGGTCGAGGTGTGTCTTGGCACCCCCGAGGCCCGTGCGATGGGGGGGTTGCTCGGCTTTGGGCGCTGTGTTACCAAGCGCCTGCATTTTGCCTTTCGCCAGCGAGCAGGCATGAAGCCCAGCTCGCTTTTTCCGTGCCCTGTTCGCAGTCCTCATTGCCTCGCTCGCCGCTCCCGTGCCTCCCTATGGCCGCTAAGACCCCGCAGCACCACAGCCGTCGCCCGCCCCGGGCCACCGAGGACGTCCCCGGCGTCATCGAGGCTGCTGATGATCTGCACGCCAGCGACGGGCAGCACGACACCGAGGGTGGCGAGGGCGGCGAGGCCTCGGCCTCTCTGCTCGAGGCCGCGGTCGAGGGGGCGGCGCGGGCCATGGGCTACGAGGTCGTGCTGCTCGAGTGGCTCGGTGGTCGCGGCGGGCGCGTGGCCCGGATCTACCTCGACCACCCGAACGGCGTCAGCCTCGACGACTGCACGCGCATGAGCCGGATCTTCAGCAACGCTCTGGACGCCGCCGAGGCCGACCCGGAGACCCCGGCCCTCGCGGCCCTGCTGGCCCAGCCTTACACCCTCGAGGTCTCCTCGCCCGGCGTCGACCGACCGCTCGTCCGCCTCAGTCACTTCGCCCGGGTCGTCGGCGGCCGCGCCGTCATCCGCACCCGGGCCCCGCTCACCCCCGGCAGCGAGCAAAAGACCTTCCACGGTCACATCGTCGGCACCGAGGTCGACCCGACCCATCCCGCGGATGATCGCCGCGGCACGGTGCGCCTCAAGGCCCTCGAGGGTGATACCATCCACGCCATCGCGCTCCCCGACATTCGGCGGGCCAACCTCGTGTACGAACTCCCTGGCCCGGCGCACCCCGGCGCCGGCCACAAGCACCCCGGCGCGCCGCATTCCGGCGCCGCCCAGAAGACCGCCCCTCCCGCCACCGGCTCGAAGGGCGAGCACTGAACGTCAGAGGCGAAGATCCCATGGAAGAAGTAGTCAACCTCAATACCGTGCTCGAACAGGTCTGCGCCGAGAAGAACATCTCGCGCGAGGTCCTGATCGAGACTGTTGAGCAGGCGGTGGCGACGGCGGCCAAGAAGGTCTTCGAAGATCGAGAGATCGAGGCCAGCTTCGACCCCGAGACCGGCAACGTGAACCTCTTCCAGGTCCTCTATGTCGTCGAGGACGTGCAGTCGCGGCACCGCGAGATCAGCCTGGAGCAGGCCCATCGCGCCGGACTCGAGGCCGAGGTCGGCGACGAGCTGCTGTTCCAGATCTTCTATCTCGACGGCGACAAGAAGCGCGCCGAGCAGCAGTCGAAGGACTACGCCGAGATCGACGCCCTGCAGTTCGGTCAGCACGGCTTCGGTCGCATCGCCGCCCAGACGGCGAAGCAGGTGATCATCCAGCGCGTCCGCGAGGCCGAACGCGAGAACATGTTCGACGCCTACAAGGACAAGAAGGGCGAGCTCATGACGGGCATCGTCCGCCGCTTCGAGCGCGGGTCCATCGTGGTCGAGGTCGACAACGGCAAGGCCGAGGCGCTGCTGCCCGCCCGCGAGCAGGTCCCGCGCGAGTCGCTGCGCCCCGGCGACCGCATCGTCGCCTACGTGAAGGACGTCGACAAGTCGGCCCGCGGCCCGCAGATCATCCTCTCCCGCACCCACCGCGGCCTGGTCGAGAAGCTGTTCGAGCACGAGGTCCCCGAGATCTACGAGGGCATCGTCCGCATCGAGGCCTGCGCCCGCGAGCCCGGCGCCCGCAGCAAGATCGCCGTGTCCTCGCGCGACCGCGACGTCGACCCGGTCGGCGCCTGCGTCGGCATCCGCGGCAGCCGGGTCCAGGCCGTCGTCCAGGAGCTGCGCGGCGAGAAGATCGACATCGTCCCCTACAACGACGACCCGGCCCGCTTCGTGTGCAACGCGATCCAGCCGGCCACCGTCTCGCGCGTGCTCATCGACGCCGAGCGCCACACGATGGAGCTCGTGGTCCCCGACGACAAGCTCAGCCTGGCGATCGGCAAGAAGGGCCAGAACGTCCGCCTGGCCTCGCGGCTCACCGGCTGGCGTATCGACATCTACTCCGAGAGCAAGCTGCGCCAGATGGAGCGCCGCAGCCTCGCCGAGATGGCCGCCATCCCCGGGGTCGGGGACGCCGTCGCTGGCGCCCTGTTCCAGATGGGCTGGCGCAACCTCCGTGACCTAGCCATCGCCGACGCCGACGAGCTCGCCCAGGTCCCCGGCGTGGGTTCGGTCGACCGGGCCGAGTCCATCATCGAGGTCGCCAATGACGCCGCCAGCGGCAAGCTGACGCTCGCGGTCAAGTATCCGGAGCCCGCGTCCGACGAGAACCGCATGGTCGTCGATCCCAGCGAGGACGAGGGCTACGCCGGGGGTGACGCCTGAATATGCACGTGCCGATGCGCACCTGTGTCGGTTGTCGACACGTCCGCCCGCAGGCGGAGCTCCTGCGCACTCGCTGCCAGAGCGGCATGCCCGTGCCTGCCTTGCGCCCGACCGCACCGGTCTCCGCCCTTGGTCCCACGCCCTCCGGGCCTGGCCCCAAGGACAGGATCGGTCGCTCGGCTTACTTGTGTCCGTCGCGGTCCTGCCTGGTACAGGCGGTCCGCCGCGGCGGCTTCGCCCGGACGTTCCAGGCGGGGCCCGTCACCGCCGACGTGGACCTGTTGTGGGCGGCCCTGAGTGAATCCGTGAACCGAGAATCCGACCTGATGCAGAGAAGCGGCCCCGGCCGTGTCCACCGACTCCAATCGCTGGCGGCCGCGCTGAACGCCTCGGGGAGGGGTGCCTGAATTATGGCGAAGATCCGCGTCTACGAGCTGGCCAAAGAGCTGGGCAAAGATAACAAGGACATGGAGAACCACATCCGTGGCCTCGGTGTCGAAATCAAGGGCGTGATGAGCACCCTCGACGACGACCAGGCCGAGCTGGTTCGCCGTCACCTCCAGAGCGGTCGCCGCGAGCCGGAGCGTCGCCCCACAGGCGGCCCCGCGCCCGCAGGTCAACCCGCCCCTGGCAACCCCGGCAAACCCTGGTGGCCACCCTGGTGGCAATCACCCTGGTGGCAATCACCCGGTTGGGAACAGCCAACACCCCGGCAACACCGCCGCGGGGGCCCAGCCTGCGCCGGTGATCCGCCGTCGCAGCGTCGGTCCGCGCCCCGGCGAGGACGACGAGGCCCCGACGCCGCCCACCCCGACCCGCGTCGAGGCGCCGCGCCCGACCTTCACGAGCAACGCCCCGAACCCGGCGCTCCGACGTCCCGGCGGTCCCTCGGGACATGTCCCGACGACCAGCCCCGCGCCGGTCGTGCGAGCGAGCGTCACCCCGCCCGTCGCCCACGTCCCACTGCCGGCGCCGCTCGCCCACGCAGCTCCGCATGCCGACCCGACGCCCGCTCCGACGCCCGCTCCGACGCCCGCGCCCGTCCCCACGGCGCTCGGTTCGTCGCAGGCCGTGACCCCGCCCCGCGCTGTCGCCGACCCGCCCCGCGTGAGCGCGAGCCCCGAGCCCCCGCGGCCCGAGCCTCGCGTCGTCGTCCCCGACGAGCACACCGCTGCGGCCAGCGCCCCGCCGGCCGCGTCACGCACAGAGCCGCGGACGGAGCCGATCGCCGCGCGCGAGCCGACCCCGAGCCAGCCGCCCCCCGCGGCCCGTCCGCAGCCGCAAGCCCCGAATCGGCCGGCCCCGACGACCGCCGCTCCGGTCCAGTCGCGCCCGACGACGCCCACGCAGCAGCCCAGTCGCCCCAACAGCGCCAGCCCGGCCAGCCGCACCCCCGCACCCCCGCAGCCGCGGGCCAGCGAGGTTGAACCCAAGCCGGCCGTAGGCAGCCGCATCCAGCTGCCCGCCAACACTCGCCGCCTGCCCGGCGGCATCGCTGCCCGCATGGACGACGACACCCCGCGGCGTGACAGCCCGCGCGAGATGCCGCAGGTCCGCCACGGTGGTGAGCGTCGCGGCGACAGCCAGACCAGCGCCCACGCCCAAAGCCCAAGCAGTGGGCCGAGCCCGATCGGCCAGCCGCTCAAGCCCGGGGTGCAGACGCGGCCCGGCCCCGGCCGCCCTGGTGCCACCGGTATCACCGGCACGCGCCCGCTGCAGACCACCGGCACCAAGCCGCTGACCTCCGGTTCGCAGCCGCAGCAACAACCGCCGCAGCAGCAGCAGCAACAACAGCCGCAGCAGCAGCACCACCAACAGCACCATCAGGCCCCCTCGCGCCAGAGCGCTTCGGATCGCGCCCACGGCGGCCTGACCCGCGGCGTCGAGGTCACCCGCGGCCCGCAAGGCACGCCGATCGCGACCCGCGCGGCCAATCCTGTCGCGGCGCCGGTGCCCCAGACCATCATCGAGACCGACGAGGCCACCGGCCGCCGCGTCGTCCGCAACGAGTCCGGCGTGATCGTCGGCGCCGCCTCGCAGCGCGCCGAGCCGAAGATCGTCGGCTTCATCCCGCTGGCCAACCGCGCTCGCCCGCAGCAGGTGATCATCACCGACGCCAGCGAGACGGAGCAGCGCGGCCGCGCCACCGTCCGCAAGCAGCGCGAGGAGCGGGCCCAGGCCCAGGGTCGCCGCCGCAAGATGACGGTGCGCAACATGGGCCGGCGCCCGGGCGGCCCGGCCACCCGCATCACCACCCAGGAGATGAGCGACGCGAAGAAGCGCATCCGCGTCGACGAGGTCATCCAGATCGCCGATCTGGCGCACCAGATGGGCAAGAAGGCCACCGCCGTGCTGCGCCTCCTGTGGGGCATGGGCATGCGCGGCCTGACGATCAACAACGTGATCGACTCCGACACCGCCGAGCTGGTCGCCAGCGAGTTCGGCTACACGATCGACAACGTCGCCTTCCAGGAGGACGAGTTCATCGAGGGCTGGGACGAGGCCGCCGGTGAGACCCGGGCCCCGGTCGTGACCTTCATGGGGCACGTCGACCACGGCAAGACCTCCCTGATGGACGCGCTGCGCAAGAGCGCGGTCGCCAAGCACGAGGCCGGCGGCATCACCCAGCACATCGGCGCCTACAAGGTCTCGACGCCCAAGGGCGACGTGGTCTTCCTCGACACCCCTGGCCACGAGGCCTTCTCGGCGATGCGTACGCGCGGCGCCCAGGTCACGGACGTGGTGGTCCTGGTGGTCGCCGCCGACGACGGCATCATGCCGACCACGATCGAGGCGATCAAGCAGGCCCGCGACGCCAACGTCCCGATCGTCGTCGCCATCAACAAGGTCGACAAGCCCGACGCCAACCCCGGACGCATCAAGCAGATGCTGATGGAGTACCACCTCGTCGGCGAGGAGTTCGGCGGCGACACGATCATCTGCGAGGTGTCCGCCAAGACCGGCAAGAACATCGACCAGCTGCTCGAGATGCTGGCGGTCCAGGCCGAGATCCTCGACCTGCGCGCCACCAGCGCCGGCCGCGCTCAGGGCGTCGTGCTCGAGGCCCGCGTCGACAAGGGCCGCGGCCCGATCTCGACCGTGCTGGTCGAGGCGGGCACCCTCATCAAGGGCGACATCGTGGTCGCCAACGAGTACAGCGGCAAGGTCCGCGGGCTGCTCGACGATCGCGGCAAGACCCTCGAAGCCGTCGGTCCGTCGACCCCGGTCGAGCTGCTCGGCCTCGACGGCGTGCCGTCCGCGGGCGACCGCTTCAACGTCGTCGAGAACGAGAAGGCCGCCCGCCAGCTCATCGCCCACCGCCGCGAGACCCGGCGCCGCAAGGAGTCGGTCCGCACCGGGCCGAGCATCCAGGACTTCATCCAGCGCAAGAAGACGCCGACCCTGAAGATCGTCATGCGGGCCGACGTGCAAGGCTCCGCCGAGGCGCTCAAGCAGGCCCTGCTCGAGCTCTCCACCGATAAGGTCAAGGTCGAGGTCATCCTCGCGGGCGTCGGCGCCATCACCCAGACGGACGTCAAGATGGCCTCCGCTGGCGAGGCCGTGATCATCGGCTTTAGCACCAAGCCGGTCGGCAAGGCCGCGCCCACCGCCGAGGCCGAGAAGGTCCCGATCTTCGTCTTCAACATCATTTACGAGGCGCTCGACAAGGTCCGCGAGCTCATGATCGGGCTGCTCGAGCCCGAGTACCGCGAGCGCGAGCAGGGCGAGGCCGAGGTCCGCGCGCTGTTCCCGATCCCCAAGATCGGCGTCGTCGCCGGCTGCCGCGTCACCCGCGGCATCATCCAGCGCAGCAGCCACGTCCGCGTGGTCCGCCGCGGTGTGGTGATCCACAAGGGCAAGATCGCCAGCCTTCGCGTCATGAAGGATGACGTGAAGGAAGTCCGCGACGGCTTCGAGTGCGGCATCGTCGTCGACAGCTTCCCGGAGATCGAGCCCGGGGACATCATCCAGGCCTTCGACATGGAGACCTTGACCCCGACCCTGTAACCTTTGCGGGCCCCCAGCGGCCCCCGAGGGGCGCAGGGGAGAGCAGGGCCTCGGGCGTCCCGGAGAGCCGGGACGCCCGAGTCAATTCACTGCCAGCTTGAAGGTTGGCGTCAATCTTGGCTTCATCGTTGGGACAGCACGCATGAGCACACGCATGGAACGAGTCGAGGAGACGCTGCGGCGCGCCATCGCCGACGTCCTGTTGGTCGGTGGTCTGCGCGACCCCCGGCTGCAGGGCGTCACCTTCAGCGTCACCGGCGTCAAGGTCGACGCCGACCTCACCCTCGCCCGCGTCTTCGTCGACATCCTCTCGCAGGGCGCCGATGAGGCCGCTGTGCTCGCCGGTCTGCGCGCAGCCGCGGCCGCCGTCCGCCACGAACTCCGCGAAAAGGTGCAGATGCGCCGACTCCCGACCCTCCGCTTCGAGCGCGACACCAGCATCCACCAGGGCCTGCAGGTCGAGCGCATCCTCGCCGAGATCCGTGACCAGGACGCCGGCCGCACGCCCGACAAGGACGGGGCATGAACGAGGCGACGGCGCCCTCCGCCTCCGCACCGTGGGGCGTGCTCCTCGTCGACAAGCCCGAGGGCCCCACCTCGCACGACGTCGTCGGCTGGGTCCGCTGGGCCCTCGGCGAGTCGCAGGTCGGCCACTGCGGCACCCTCGACCCGGCCGCCTCCGGACTCCTGGTCCTCTGCATCGGCCCGGCCACCCGCCTGGTCCCGTACCTCACCGGCGTCGACAAGTCCTACCGCGCCCGCTTCGCCCTCGGCCGCAGCACCACCACCGAGGACCGCGAGGGCAGCACCGTCGCCTACGCCGAGGTCAGCCCGCGCAAGCGTGCCGCAGCCCGCACCGCCCTCGCCGAACTCCACGGCCTGCTCATGCTCTCGCCGCCCGCCTTCTCCGCGGTCAAGGTCGCCGGTCAGCGCGCCCACCGACTCGCGCGCCGCGGCCAGACCGTCGAGCTCCCCCCACGCCCCATGACCGTGCTCTCGGTGCACGACCTCCTCGCCGACCCCGATCCCGCCGCGCTCGAGCCCTGGATCGAGGCGACAATGACAGTGAGCAAGGGCACGTATTTGCGCACCCTCGCCGTCGAGCTCGGTCGTCGCGTCGGCGTCCCCGCCCACCTCGGCGCCCTGCGCCGCGTCGCCAGCGGCCCGCTCGACCTCGCTGATCCCCGCACCGTCACCGGCCTCCTCGCCGAGCCCCTGCCAGCCCGACCTGGCTTGCCCCCCAAGCTGCGCCTGCGCTGGCCCGCCATCGAAGGCACGACTGTCGTAGGCGCCAGCGGGGCCAGCGGGGCCAGCGAGGGCAGGGGAGACGCTCGCCAGGCGATCAGCGCCGCCTTGCAAGCGGCCCTCATCGATCCCTGCGACGCGCTCGGCCTCCCGCTGGTGGTGATCGGCCCCGACGATCCCCGCGTCGCCACCCTCACGCGGCTGCGTCAGGGCCAGGCCGTGACGGTCGACGCCGGTCACGCCGCCTGGCTCCCGAGCGCGCCGATCCTCTCGGGCGAGGGCCTCCCGCCGGCGCCTCGTCTGGTCCTGCGCGACGCTGACGGCATCGTCGTGGTCCGCCGCGAGGCCACCGCCGACGGCGAAGTCCTGCGCCCCGAGCGGGTCCTCGGCCCCTCGCGCGTACCTGCACCAACGGCTTGACAACGCCGCCCGTCACCACGATTCTCCCGGTCGCAAAAGCAACACTTACTTCCCGGAGGCATGGGCCTCCCCCCACGAGCTACGAGCCATCATGTCCCTTTCTGTCGATCGCAAGGCCGAGGTTGTCAGCAAGTTCCAGACCCACGAGGGCGACACTGGATCGCCCGAGGTTCAGGTCGCGCTGCTGACCACCCGCATCAACTACCTCACCGAGCACTTCCGGACCCACGCGAAGGACTTCCACTCGCGCCGCGGCCTGCTCAAGCTGGTCGGCCAGCGCCGCCGCCTCCTCGACTACCTCCGGGGCAGCAGCGTCGACCGCTACCGCTCCCTCATCGGCGCCCTCAACATCCGCAAGTAACCCCGCAAAGGCGCCCTCCTGGGCGCCTTTTTTCTGGGCTCATTCTCTGTTCCGTTCTTTGGGGGCGCCGCGCGCCGAGCCATGGCCGAGCTGCCGTGGGATCGCCAGGGCTGACGCGCAGGCCAGGTCCCCTCTCCACAAGTTCCTCCCACGGCGGAAAGCTCCGCCACCATGAATACCGTCACCGAGAGCTGCTCGATCGGCGAGGTCGAGATCAGCATTGAGACCGGCAAGCTCGCAAAGCAGGCCAGCTCTGTCGTCATCCGCTGCGGCGAGACCACCGTCCTCGTCACCGCCGTCTCCCAGCGCGAGCCGAAGGACCTGCCCTTCCTCCCGCTCACCGTCGAGTACCGCGAGTACAACGCCGCCGCCGGCAAGATCCCCGGCGGCTACTTCAAGCGCGAGGGTCGCCTCACCGACCAGGAGACGCTGACCTGCCGCTTCATCGACCGGCCGATCCGGCCGCTCTTCCCCAAGAGCTACCGCTGCGACACCCAGGTCATCGGCACCGTGCTCTCGCACGACAAGGTGCACGAGCCCGACGTCCTCGCGATCACCGGCGCCTCCGCGGCGCTGGCCCTGAGCGACGCCCCGTGGGCCGGCCCGATCGCCGGGGTCCGCGTCGCCCGCGTGCAGGGCAAGTTCATCGCCTTCCCCTCGTGGGACCAGATCAAGATCGCCGACATCGTCATCGTCGTCGCCGTCAGCCGCGACGCGATCGTCATGGTCGAGGGTGGCGCCGAGCAGGCCACCGAGTCCGACATGATCGACGCCCTGATGTTCGCCAAGGACGCCGCGGCCCCGCTGATCGCCCTGCAGGACCGCCTGCGCGAGCGCGCCGGCAAGCCCAAGCGCATCCACATCGAGCCCGCCGTCGACCAGGACTTCCGCGGCGCCGTCATGGCCGCCGCCGAGCCCGAGCTCAAGGTCGCCTTCGCGATCGTCGGCAAGGCTGAGCGCCGTGAGGCGATCGAGGCGGTCACCCGGGCCATCACCGCCAAGTTCATCGTCGAGCACCCGCACCGCGGTCAGGAGATCGCCAGCGCGCTGTCCAAGCTCGAGAAGAAGATCGTCCGTCAGCGGGTGATCAAAGAGGGCAAGCGCATCGACGGCCATGGCACCCGCGACGTCCGCCCGATCTACATCGAGGCCCACCCGCTGGCACGCCCGCACGGCTCGGCGCTGTTCCAGCGCGGCGAGACCCAGGCGATCGTCACCACCACTCTCGGCACCGAGCAGGACGTCCAGCGCCTCGACACGATCCGCGGCGACGTCCACCGCCACTTCCTGCTCCACTACAACTTCGCCCCGTTCTGCACCGGCGAGGCCAAGCCGCTGCGCGGCCAGTCGCGCCGCGAGATCGGCCACGGCGCCCTCGCCGAGCGGGCGCTCCGCTACGTCCTCCCGACCCACGAGCGCTTCCCCTACATGATCCGCATCGTCAGCGAGACCCTCGAGTCCAACGGCTCGAGCTCGATGGCCGCGGTCTGCGGCGGCTGCCTCAGCCTCATGGACGCCGGCGTCCCGATCAAGGCGCCGGTCGCCGGCATCGCCATGGGCCTCATGCAGGAGGGCAAGGAGATCGCGATCCTCTCCGACATCCTCGGCGACGAGGACCACCTCGGCGACATGGACTTCAAGGTCACCGGCACCCGCACCGGCATCACCGCCCTGCAGATGGACATCAAGGTCGAGGGCCTCACCCGCGAGATCCTCACCGCCGCGCTCGACCAGGCCCGCGAGGGTCGCCTGCACATCCTCGGCAAGATGCTCGAGGTGCTCCCCGAGCCGCGCGCCGACATCAGCAAGTACGCCCCGCGCATCGTCACCGTGCAGGTCAAGGTCGACAAGATCCGCGACATCATCGGACCCGGCGGCAAGACGATCCGCGCGATCATCGAGCAGACCGGCTGCGCCATCAACGTCGACGACAGCGGTCGCGTCAGCATCGCCTCCGACGACCCGGCGCGGATCGCCAAGGCCAAGGCGATCATCGAGGGCCTCACCGCCGAGGCCGAGGTCGGCGCCGTCTACCACGGCGTCGTCAAGCGCATCGTCGACTTCGGCGCCTTCGTGGAGATCCTGCCCGGCACGGATGGCCTGGTCCACATCTCCGAGCTGGACGACCGCCGCGTCGAGCGCGTCACCGACGTCGTCCAGGAGGGCGACGAGGTGGTGGTGAAGGTCCTCAATGTCGACCAGACCGGCAAGATCCGGCTGAGCCGCCGCGCCGCCTTCGGGGTCGACCCGTCGGAGGTCCAGAACCTGCGCGGCTAGCCCTACATCCGCGCAGGGACGCCGACCATGGCCATGACGGCGAACCACGATACGCGGGACACGCATCGGGATAACCACCCGCCGCTGCTCGTGCGGCGGCTCCACCCGGATGCCGCCCTCCCGCGACGGATGAGCGAGGGGGCCGCCGGGCTCGACCTGGCCGCCTGCCTACCCGCAGGCCCGGTGCTCCTGGCCCCCGGAGAACGTCGTTTGGTCGCCACAGGCCTGGCCCTGGCGATCCCCGACGGCTACGAGGGCCAGGTCCGTCCGCGCTCTGGCCTGGCGCTACGCCACGGCGTCGCGATCGTCAATGCACCAGGTACAATCGACGCCGACTACCGTGGCGAGCTCCAGGTCATCCTCATCAACCTCGGCGATGTACCCTTCGAGGTCCGTCACGGCGAGCGCATCGCCCAACTGGTGCTCGCGCCGGTCGCCATGCTCGCCCCACGCGAGGTCGACGAGCTCCCAGCTGCAGGCACCACTCTCTTCGCTGCAGGCACTCCTTTCGCTGCAGGCATGGCCGGCGGCACCCCGATCGCCCGTGGCACTGGCGGCTTCGGCAGCACCGGGCGCTGATCTCCGGAGGCAGTTTGGAGCATAACGTCGGCACCACGATCCTCGGTCGCGTCGAGCTCCTCCGCGAGGAGCCCGCGAGCGTCGGCGTGCAGGTGTTCGGCCCGACCTGGGCCGTGCTCGACAGCGAGTCCGGCGAGCTCGCCCGTGCCTGTGTTCTCGACGCGGAGCTGCTCCCCGACCGCGAGCGCCGCGACGCCTTCGTCGCCAGCCTCAGCAGTCTCGCCAACCTCCGCGAGCCCACGCTCGTCCCCCAGCTCCAGGTCGGCGCCGATGACCACGGCGCCAGCGTCCTCTACGAGCCCCTCCCCGGCGGCGTCGCCTTCGACGACCTGTACGACGGGACAGGCTCCTTCGAGCTCTCCGCCGAGGTCGGCCGGCTCGCCCGCCAGCTCGCGCGCGCACTCGCCTCGTTGCACGCCCACGGCGTCGTCCACGGCATGCTCACCAGCGCCTGCGTGTTCGTCGGCCCGCGCGGCCCCGCCGTCTACCAGTACGGCCTCGCCCCGCTGTGCGACCGCGCCGTGCTGCTCCGCCGGGTCCGCGCCTTCGGTCTCCCCAACCTCGCCCCCGAGGTCGCCAGCGGCGGCGAGTTCACCCCCGCGGCCGACCTCTACGCCTGGGCCGTCACCGTGGCTCAGTTCGCCACCAGCTTCCGCGGCACCGCCGCGATCGAGGCCGTGCGCGCCGGTCAGGAGCTGCCAGGCCTGGGCCCCGCGCTGCGCGGCGTGCTCCAGGCCTGCCTCGCGGACGACCCCGCCGCCCGCCCACGCGACGGCGGCGAGCTGCTCCGCCTCATCGAGGTCGCCGGCCTCGGCGAGGGCTCCGGCGCCGCCCGCCCTGAGGACCTGGCACCTCCACCTGTCCCCGAGGACAGCTCACGTGTCCCCGAAGCCAGCCCCGGACCGAGCCCGACGAACCTGTCCCGAGGGCCAGATTCAGACCCTGCCCCGGCTGTCGCCTCGGCTGGGATCCACGCGGTCCCCGAGGCCGCGAGCCCGGCGGGCAGCGCCCCGGTCGTCGCCTCGCCGCAGCGCGGCCCGGCCGTGGCAAGGCCGGCCACGATCCCGCCGCGCCGGCCTCCGTCGATCCCGGTCATTTCACCCGCGCTCACGTCCGCCCCGCCCAGCTCGATGCGAGCCAGCAAGGATCGTCCGGGCACGATCCCACCGACCGGCATGTCGCTCCCCGTCACCAGCTTCGAGGAGATGCTGATGACGGGCGATCGCCAGCGCCGCCCCGGCACCATCCCCCCGGGCAGCATGCAGGCCGTCTCGGCCGCGTCCGCCGTCACACTGGCGACCAGCACCGCCGCGCCAGCGGCGGCCGCGAGCGCCTCCAACCGCATCGAGCTCTCGCCCGAGGACCTCATGCACGAGTCGGGCTCGTGGTCTCGCAGCGGTCAGGCCACCGGCAAGCCCGGCACACGCCGCGTCCGTGTGCTCACCGACCCGCTCAAGCGCACCGGTGAGCACAGCGCCCTGACCCCCGTCGGTCGCGCCACTCAGCCCGAGGATCTCTCCGGGGACAGCTCGCTCACCCCCATCGACAGCTCGGCGACCAGCGCCGTGCCCGGCGATCTCATCATCGGTGGCACCCGCGAGGAGCTCGATGCCGTCAGCCGCGCAACTACCGTGCGCCTCGATCCTGCATCCGCCGCCGCTGCGGTCCACGCGGCCACCGGCGCCGCCCAGGCCGAGCACGATCGATCGAGCACCCCCGCCGCCGAGCCGGCCCACAGCTCCGTTGCGGACGCGGTGCTACCAGCCCCCGCGGGTGCCAGCGGTCCCACACTCGCGCCCGCCGACACCGCCGAGGCCCCGTCCAGCGTCATCGCATCCGCCGACGCGACGAGCGGGGCTCCGGTCAGCAGCAGCGCCGCTCGCCGCCGCAGCAGCGCCATGTCGGCCTCCAACAATGGTGAGCCACGCGACTGGGGGACCATCCCACCAATGGGCCCCTCCCCGATGGGCCCCCCACCACCGGGCCCCCCCGCGGGCGCACCGCTCGGCCCGCCGAGCAGCCCCGTCCCCGTCGCATCGACACCCGTGGCGACCGACACCGACGTCCGCCCGCCCTCCCGCCTGATCCCGATCCTCGTCCTCGTGGCCCTCGCCCTGCTGGCGATCCTCTTCGCAAGCAGCTGAGCACCCGCCCGATCCTCGAGGCCTTCGCCCGCCTCGCCAGCAGCGGAGCACCCGCGTGCGGAGAGTCGCGGCCCGGGTCGCCCGCGCACCACGCCGCCGCGGCTATCCTGCGCCGCCATGCCGGTCCCCGACGCCCTGCTCCGCAGCGCCCTGGCCCCTGGTGGCACGCTCGCCGCGCTCCCGCCCGAGTTCGCCGCGCTCGGCCGCCACTACAGCGGCAAGGTCCGCGAGAACTACACCCGCGACGGCGAGCGCCTCATCATCGTCACCGACCGCGTCAGCGCCTTCGACGTCGTCCTCGGCACCATCCCGCTCAAGGGCCAGGTGCTCAACGGCCTCGCCGAGCACTGGTTCGCCGCCACCGCCCATATCTTCCCCAACCACCTGATCGCCGTCCCCGATCCGCAGGCCATGCGCGTCGTCGAGTGTCGCCCGATCCCCGTCGAGTTCGTGGTCCGCGGCTACCTCACCGGCGTCAGCGACACCAGCATCTGGCGGGCCTACGAGCAGGGCCGGCGCGAGTTCTGCGGCCACCACCTCCCCGCCGGCCTGCGCAAGCACGAGCGCCTGCCCGCGAACCTGCTCACGCCCTCCACCAAGGCGCCCAAGGGCCAGCACGACCTCAGCGTCAGCAAGGACTGGCTGATCGCCCACGGCCTCATCGACCCCGATCGCTTCGCCACCCTCGAGCGTCGCTGCCTCGACCTGTTCGCCGCCGGCCAGGCCATCGCCGCCGCCCGCGGCCTCCTCCTCGTCGACACCAAGTACGAGCTCGGTCTGCGTGACGACGGCGAGGTCGTGCTCATCGACGAGATCCACACCCCCGACAGCTCGCGCTACTGGTACGCCGACAGCTACCCCGCCGCGATGGCCCGCGGCGAGGACCCGCGCAGCCTCGACAAGGAGTTCCTGCGCCGCTGGCTGGTCGAGCAGGGCTTCCGCGGCGAGGGCCCGCCGCCCGCGCTGCCCGACGAGATCCGCCTCGAGGCCGCGCGCCGCTACATCGAGGTCTACGAGCTGCTCACCGCTCGCCCCTTCGCCGCCGACCCCGAGCCGCCCCTGCAGCGCCTGCGTCGCACGCTCGGCCTGCGCTGATCGACCCAGGCACGCCGCACCGCCGCAGGCTTGAATTCTCGCCCTGCGCGGGCCACTCTCGGCCAGGGAGCGCGCGCCATGCATTCGATGATCGCCTCGTGTCTGGCCTTTGCCTTCGGCCTCATGTTCCTCTCGGCGCTGCTGCCCGGCATGGTCGTGCGCGACCTGTGGAGCGCCGTGAAGGCCGCCGTGATCTGCGGCCTGCTCAGCGCCGTCCTCGGCAAGCTGCTGTTCGCGCTGCTCTCGCTGATCTTCTTCTTCCCGATCCTCATCACCGGCCCGCTCGGCGTGTTCCTCGTCCAGACCTTCGTGAACGCCGTCCTGCTCACGGTCACCGAGAACCTCGTCGACGGCGTCCGGTTCCAGCGCTGGCGCACCGCGCTGTGGGCCGCCGTCGGCCTCACCCTCCTGCAGATGCTCGTCGCCGCGGGCGAGTGACCGCGGCCTTCTCACCTGCGGCCGACGCTCGTCGCCGCGGGCGCACACAGGCGGGTTGGCTCACAGCCGCGGTCGACCCGCGAACGGCGCGCGCAAACGTCGTCCTGCTAGGCTCCGCCCGCGATGTGTGGAGTTTTCGGCGTCTTCAATCACCCCGAGGCTGCGAACCTCACGTATCTCGGCCTCCACGCGCTGCAGCACCGCGGCCAGGAGTCGGCGGGCATCGTCACCAGCCAGGGCGGCACCCTGCACGCCGTGCGCAAGATGGGCCTCGTCGCCGAGGTCTTCACCTCCGAGGTGTTCGCCCAGCTGCCCGGGCGCGTGGCGATCGGCCACGTCCGCTACACCACCTCCGGCGGCTCGCTGCCCAAGAACATCCAGCCGCTCACCGCCGAGGCCCGCCACAGCTCGATCGCCGTCGCCCACAACGGCAACCTCATCAACGCCGAGCAGCTGCGCGACGACCTCGAGGAGGACGGCTCGATCTTCTCGTCCCAGTCCGACACCGAGGTCATCCTCCAGCTCATGGCGCGCAGCCGGGCCGGCGGCTTCGTCGAGCGCCTCATCGACGCCCTCGGCCGGGTCCGCGGCGCCTACAGCCTCGTGTTCACCACCGACGATCGCCTGATTGCCGCCCGCGATCCGCACGGCTTTCGCCCGCTCGTGCTCGGTCGCCTGCGCAGCCACCCGGACTGCTACGTCGTCGCCTCCGAGACCTGCGCCTTCGATCTGATCGAGGCCGAGAAGATCCGCGACATCGCCCCCGGCGAGATCCTCATCATCGACGAGGCCGGCCTCCAGAGCGTCCAGATGCGCCGCGAGACCCGGCGCTTCTGCGTGTTCGAGCACGTCTACTTCGCCCGCCCCGACAGCGTCCTCGACGACCTCTCCGTCTACGACGCCCGCATCGCCATGGGCGAGCAGCTCGCCCGCGAGACCGCCGTCCCCGCCGACGTCGTCGTGCCGGTGCCCGACTCGGGCGTGGTCGCCGCCCTCGGCTTCGCCAAGGCCAGCCAGATCCCGTTCGAGATGGGCCTCATCCGCAACCACTACGTCGGCCGCACGTTCATCGAGCCCAAGGACTCAATCCGCCACTTCGGCGTCAAGCTCAAGCTCAACCCCGTCCCGCAGGTGCTCAAGGGCCGCCGCGTGATCGTCGTCGACGACTCCCTCGTCCGCGGCACGACCTCCCGCAAGATCGTCAAGATGATCCGCGCCGCCGGAGCCGCGGAGGTGCACCTTCGGATCTCCTCGCCGCCCGTCATCAGCCCTTGCTACTACGGCATCGACACCCCGACCCGCGCCGAGCTCCTCGCCTCGACCCACAACCCCGAGGAGGTCGCGCGCTACGTCACGGCCGACACGGTCCGCTATCTCTCGCCCGAGGGCCTCATGCAGGCGGTCCGCGGCGATTCTGGGGTAACCTACTGCACCTCCTGCTTCACCGGCGAGTACCCGCTCCGCTTCACGCCCCCGCAGGGGCGCCGTCAGCTCCGGCTGATCGAGGTGTAGCGACGGCGAGAGCACCATGAACGACCCGCGCAGCCTCCCAGAGCACAACAAGATCACCGAGCAGCTCGCTCGCCTCGCGGCCCGATTGGCCGAGCTGCGGAGGCATCTTTGACTACGTCGGCAAGCGCGAGCGCCTCGAGGAGCTAGACGCCCACACCGCCGACCCGTCGTTCTGGACCAAGAACGACAAGGCCAAGGAGCTGCTGCGCGAGCAGGCCACCACCAAGAAGGTCGTCGACGACCTCGACGAGGCCCAGAAGCGCCTCGACGACGCCGTGACCCTCTACGAGCTCGGGCGCGAGGCCGAGGACGCTGACAGCATCCTCGAGGCGGCCGCCTCGCTCGCCGCGCTCGAGGAGCGCGTCGCCAAGATGGAGTTTCGCCGCATGCTCGGCGGCCGCTTCGACAACGCCAACGCCATCGTCTCGGTCAACGCCGGCGCCGGCGGGGTCGACAGCCAGGACTGGGCCCAGATGCTGCAGCGCATGTACCAGCGCTGGGCCGAGCGCCACGACTTCAAGGTCGAGCTGCTCGACGTCCAGGACGGCGAACAGGCCGGCATCCGCAGCGCCGAGCTGGCGATCGAGGGCGAGTACGCCTACGGCTACCTGCGCTCGGAGATCGGCGTCCACCGCCTGGTCCGCATCAGCCCCTTCGACGCCAACGCCCGCCGCCAGACCAGCTTCGCCAGCGTGATGGTGCTGCCCGACGTCGGTGACAACGACGAGTTCGACGTCGAGATCGTCGACACCGACCTCCGCGTCGACACCTACCGCTCCTCCGGCGCCGGCGGTCAGCACGTCAACAAGACCGAGTCCGCCGTCCGCCTCACCCACCTCCCGACCGGCCTGGTCGTCGCCTGCCAGCTCGAGCGCTCGCAGCACAAGAACATGGCGACCGCACGCCGCATGCTCAAGGCCAAGCTGTGGGACCTCGAGCGCCAGAAGCGAGACGCCGAGCGCGAGCGCATGGAGGGCGAGAAGAAGAAGATCGAGTGGGGCAGCCAGATCCGTTCCTACGTGATTCACCCCTACCAGCAGGTCAACGATCACCGGACCGAGCTCAAGAGCTCCGCCGTCAACGCCACCCTCGACGGTGATCTCGACCCCTTCATCGAGGCCTTCCTCCTCCAGCAGTCCAAGCCCCCCGACGCCGCTGAAGCCAACTGAGCGCCGTGTCCAGCCCCGCATCGTCCCGCCTGCACTGGCACATCGCCTGGCGCCACCTCCGGGTCGGCGAGCGGCCCCCGGCGTGGGTGCGGTCGGTCCTCGCGGTCTCGTTCTACCTCGTGATCGTCGGCCTCGGCCTGGTGCTGTTCGCCCAGTACGGCCTCGCGCCCGAGCCGATCGTCGACACCGGCGCGCTCGCCTTGCCCGCCGGCATCGAGCCCCTCGATCTCATCCCGACCCCGCGGCAGAGCTACTACGGCGCCTTCGGCGGGCTCACCCTGCTGCTCGGCGCGATGCTCCTGCTCGGCGGCGTGCTGTCGCGGATCTTCACCGTCCTCGCCACCGTCATCACCATCTCCGTGATGCTCGGCTGCATGGCCCTCGTGGTCGTGCTCAGCCTGATGACCGGCCTCGAGAACGACCTCCGCGACAAGATCCTCGGCCAGCGCGCGCACATCCGGATCAGCCGCGAGGATCTCAAGCCCTTCGCCGACTACCGCCCGCTCGCCGAGGCCGTCGCCGCCGAGTCTGGCATCCTCGGCGCAAGCCCGTACCTGCAAGGCGAAGTGATGGTGCGCAGCGGCTTCCAGCGCCAGGGCGGCATCCTCCTCGGCATCCTCCCGACCTCCACGCCAGCGTCTCGAACCTCCCGGAGATCCTGCAAGAGGGCGAGTACCGCTTCCTCGCCGAGCCAGCCGCCGTCCCCGAGTCGCAGTTCAACTTCGAGATGCTCCCGCCCGTGCGCGAGCCCGACGAAGTGGACGAGCCAGCCGCCGATCCAGGCGAGCTCGGTGACAAGCCCGCTGGCAAGCCCGCGACCCAGTTCGAGAAGCAGCCCTTCGCCGGCACCGGCGCGACCAGCCTGCCGCCCTCGCCCTTGCCGATCGTCGTCGCCGATCCCGACGATGGCGGCGGCTGGGAGGACCCCGAGCTCGAGATCAACGCGCTGCGAGCCGCTGGCAAGCTGCCACCTGCCCGCGCCACAAACGAGAAGGCGACGCCGGTCAGCCCCGCCGCCGCGCTCCCACCGTTCCCACGCGAGGTCGTCCTCGACGACGAGGAGGGCTGGGAGGACCCCGAGGCCGAGATAGCGAAGCTGCGTAAGCAGGGCAAGCTGCCCCCCGCGTCCGCGACCCCGCAAGTCGAGCCCGAGCCCGAGCCCGAACCCGAACCCGTCGAATCCCCCGACGCGGCCGTCGACGCCGCCGCCACGGCCCCGCTCGACGGCGTGTTCATCGGCAGCGAGAAGGCCAAGGAGCTCGCGGCTCACCTCGGTGATCCCGTCCAGCTCATCACCCCGATCGGCCGCCTGACCCCCGCCGGCCGCATCCCCGGCGTCATGAAGGTCAAGGTCGCCGGCGTGTTCGACGCGCATCACTACGAGTACGACCGCTGGCTCGTCTACGCCGAGCTGAAGCTCGCCCAGGCCTTCCTGCGCGCCGGCGACCGCGTCTCGGGCATCGAGATCAAGGTCGACGACGTCCACCGCCTCGCCGATCGCAAGGCCCAGGTCCAGGCCATCGTCACCCACCTGGGTCGCGACGACCTCGTCGTCCAGGACTGGCAGGAGCTCAACCGCAGCCTCTTCTCCGCGATGGCCCTCGAGAAGATCGCCGTGTTCATCGCCCTGCTCTGCGTCATCCTCGTCGCCTCCTTCGGCATCCTCGGCTCCAACCTCATGAGCGTGCTGGAGAAGGCCAAGGAGATCGCGATCCTCAAGACGATGGGCTGCACCGACCGCCTGATCCAGCGCGTCTTCATCGCCGAGGGTCTGTGCCTCGGCGTCCTCGGCGGCGCGCTCGGCATCGTCGCCGGCATCGGCCTCTGCCTCGTGCTCGACCGCTTCGGCCTCCCGCTCGGCGGCACCCTGCAGGGCTTCGAGGAGCTGCCCGTGGCGATCGACCCGCTCGAGGTTGCGCTGGTCGGCCTCTCCTCGCTGGCGATCGTCTGGCTCTCGAGCCTGTACCCCGCCCGCGTCGCCTCGCGCATGCGACCGGTCGACGCCCTGCGCCAGGCCGAGCGATGAACCGTCTCGAGTGGTGGACCGCGTGGCGCCACCTGCAGGCCCGACGCCCGCCCGCGTGGCTGCGCAGCGTCACCGTCGCCGCGCTCTACGTCGCCCTGATAGGCGGCGGCTTCCTGCTCAGCTCGGCCCTGACCCCGCGCCCTGGTCTGTTCTCGCCGATGGTCCTGCGCGCCGCTCCGGTCGACTACGCCGGCGGTGTCGGCGTCGTCAGCCTCGGCCTCGCCGCCATCGTCCTGGCCTTCTGCGGCCTCGCCCGCCTGTTCAACCTGCTCGCCACGATCATCACCTTCTCGGTCGCCCAGGGCTGCATGGCGCTGGTCCTGGTGCTCGGCCTCATGAGCGGACTGGAGCTCGACCTCCGCGGTCGCCTCCTCGATCACAAGGCTCACCTTCGCATCGCCCGGGCCGACGGCGCCGGCTTCGTCGCCGACGACGCCCTCCTCACCGGCTTGCTCGCCGCCCCGGAGGTCGCCGGCGCCAGTCCGATCCTCGAGGGCGAGGTCCTCCTGCGCACCGCCTACGCCCGCGAAGGCGCCACCCTCCTCGGCATCGACCCCGCGCGCCACCGCGGCGTCACGGCCCTCGCCACCGAGGTCGAACAGGGCTCCTACGCCTTCCTCGGCGCCCCGGAGCGGATCCCTCGCTTCGCCGCTCCGCCGCCACCGGAGCCAGGGCCCGAGCTGCCGCCATCACCTGTCCCTTCAGACACATCACCGGCAGCCGAGGCACCGCTCCCGGCCGACACCGCCGCAGCACCTGTCCCTTCGGCCATGCCAGCCGCCGTCCCCGACGACGAGGACGCCGCCGACGATGGCGGCTGGGAGGACCCCGCGGTCGAGATCCCACGCCTTCGGGCCGAGGGCCAGCTCCCCGCGGCCCTGCCACCCGCGCAGCCCGCGATCTCCGACGATCCCGACGAGACCAACGCTCCCGAAGAGCCCGACGACAGCTCCGAGCCGGTGCTGCCGCCGATCCTGCTCGGACGGGAGCTCGCCAGCCAGCTCGGCGTCGGCCTCGGCGATCCGGTGCAGATCGTCACCCCGGTCGGCCGCATCACCCCCCAGGGCGTCGTGCCCGGCCTGCTGGTCGTGCGCGTCGCCGGCGTGTTCTTCACCGGCATCTTCGACTTCGACCGCAAGCACGTCTACCTCCCGCTCCCGCAGGCCCAGGCGTTTCAGCGGGCCGGCGCGCAGGTCACCGCGATCGAGGTGGCGCTGCGTGACGTCACCGCGATCGACCGCGGCAAGGCGGCCGTGCTCGCCGCGCTCGCTGGCCGCGAGCTCGTGGTCCTCGACTGGCGCGAACAGAACCGCGACCTGTTCTCCGCCATGTTCCTCGAGAAGGTCGCCATGTCGATCGCCCTCGTCTTCGTGATCCTGGTCGCCGCCTTCGGCATCCTCGCCACGAACCTCATGTCCGTCCTCGAGAAGGCGCCGGAGATCGCCATCCTCAAGACGATGGGCTGCAGCGACCGCAGCGTCGCCCGGATCTTCGCCCTCGAGGGCCTGTGCGTCGGGATCCTGGGCACCCTCGGGGGAATCACGGTGGGCGTCGGCCTCGGCCTCGCGCTCGGCATCCACGGCGTTCCGCTGCAGGGCAGCGTGTTCTACCTGGAGCGGCTGCCGATCCAAATTATTCCCGCCGAGGTCGTGACCGTGGCCCTGCTCGCGTTGCTCATCGTCGGCCTGTCGAGCGCCTGGCCCGCCCGTTCGGCGGGCCGCCTGCGACCAGTCGACGGCCTGCGCCTCCGCGACGAGTAGCCACCCACGAGGCGCCGTTGACACGCTGGAGGCCCACGTCTAGGGTTGCGCCATCTTGACCCCCGGCGCCGCGCAGGTTGCGCCCGCACTCGTGCGGGTCGTTCATATGTACAAGGAGTTCACCCACGGGGCGCGAGTCCTGCCGGTGCTCCGCGACGTCAACCTGACCCTGATGCCCGGCGAGATGGTCACCATCATCGGCGCATCGGGTGCCGGCAAGTCGACCCTGCTGCACTGCCTCGGCACCCTCGATCTGCCCACGCGCGGCCAGATCCTGTTCGGCGACACCGACATCACCCGCTTCTCACCGCCGCAGCTGGCCAGCTTCCGCAACGAGACCATCGGCTTCGTGTTCCAGTTCCATCACCTCCTCGGCGAGTTCACCGCCCTGGAGAACGCGATGATGCCGGCGTTGATCGGCCGCGTCGCCCACAAGGAGGCCCGCGAGCGGGCAGGGGACATGCTCCACGCCGTCGGCCTGTCGCACCGCCTCAATCATCGCCCCGGCGAGCTCTCGGGCGGCGAGCAGCAGCGCGTCGCCATCGCTCGCGCGCTGGTCATGCGGCCGCGTCTGCTCCTCGCCGACGAGCCCACCGGCAACCTCGACACGCGCACCTCCGACGAGGTCCACGACCTCCTGTTTCGCATCAACGACGAGCACAAGATGACCCTCCTGGTCGTGACCCACAACATGGACCTCGCGTGGAAGGTCCCGCGGCGGATCCGGATGGAGGACGGCAAGCTCGTCGACGACGTTCGCCACGACCCCAGCGCGGCTCGCGAGCCGCCCCCAGCAGGGACCTCGAGATCCTCGTGAGCCGCCGGCCCCTCACGCGTGCGCTCGCCGCCGCTTTCACGCTGATCCTCGCGGCGCTGCTCGGCGTCCTGCCGGGCCGCGCCGCGGCGTTGCCCTTCGCCGGCGTCGCCGCGGGCGACGACATGATGTTCCGGATGCTCTACCTCGCCGAGGTCCCGCAGGGCCTGTTCGGCCAGCCGATCAGCGAGATCCGCATCGAGGGCAACCGCCGCGTCGAGACCGAGGCGATGATGCTCGAGCTCGAGAGCGGCGTCGGTGAGCTCGTCTCCTCGCGCAACCTCGCCGCCGACATCCGCCGCCTGTGGGCGATGGGCAAGTTCGAGGACATCCGGGTCTCCGGTGAGGCCGCGCCGGACGGCGTCATCCTCACCTACGCGGTCAAGGAGCGCCCCACGGTCCGCAAGATCGTCGTCGAGGGCAACAGCAAGATCAAGCTCGACGACATCAACGAGGTCCTCGACCTCAAGCTGAACTCGATCCTCGACCTCGGGGCCGTCAAGGCCAACGTCGAGAAGGTCAAGCAGGCCTACGTCGAGAAGGGCTTCTTCCTCGCCGAGGTCACCTACGGCCTCAAGCCCGTCGAGGACGAGCCCGGCAAGGTCGACATCCTCATCGTCATCAGCGAGGCCGCCGAGACCGTCGTCCGCAAGATCACCTTCATCGGCAACCAGGCCTTCTCCGACGAGGAGCTGCGCAAGCACATGCTGACCCGCGTCGGCGGCTACCTCAGCGTCGTCACCAAGCGCGCCGGCGGCGTCTTCAACAAGGAGGCCTTCGCCGGCGACTTCCAGATGCTCAAGAACTTCTACAGCGACCAGGGCCACCTGGACGCGAGCATCAAGGACCCCGAGCTGTCCCTCAGCCCCGACCGCCGCTTCGTCTACATCACGATCCCCGTCGACGAGGGCCCGCAGTACAAGATCGGCCGCATCCGCGCCAAGGAGACCCTGGCCCGCGGCGAGAAGGCCCTCTACGACGAGCGCACCCTCGCCGAGTCGATCAGCCCCGTCCTCAAGGAGGGCGACGTCGCCTCGATGGGCAAGGTCCAGACCATCCAGCAGGACATCGAGCGCCGCTACAAGGACGCCGGGCACGCCTACGTCAACGTCATCCCCGACGCCCGCCTCGACAAGGAGAACCTCAAGCTCTACATGACCCTCGAGGTCGGCAAGGGCCCGCTCGTCTACGTCGAGCGCATCAACATCAGCGGCAACGACAAGACCGCCGACAAGGTCATCCGCCGGGAGATGATGCTGCGTGAGGGCGACCTCTACTCCGAGACCGGCAAGGAGGTCTCCGAGTTCAACGTGATGCGCCTCGGCTACTTCAACGACGCGACGCTGTCGACCTCCCCCGGCAGCGCGGAGGACCGCATCGTCCTCAACGTCGAGGTCACCGAGCGCCTCACCGGCACCTTCCAGGTCGGCGCCGGCTTCAGCACCATCGAGAACTTCGTGCTGCAGGCCCAGATCCAGTACGACAACTTCCTCGGCCGCGGCACCACCGTCACGCTCATCGCCCAGATCTCGAGCCTGCGTCGCCTCTTCAACCTCGCGTACGTCACCCGCTACTTCCTGGACTCGCGCTGGAACTTCTCGTTCAACGTCTTCAACTCGCGCAACGTCTTTCCAAGCTTCACCCGCGACAGCACCGGCGTGCGCGTCAGCTGGGGCTACCCGATCCCACGGGTCCCCAACCTCATCGTCTTCGCCGGCTACTCCTTTGAGTACGTGAAGGTAGGCTTCGGCAGCTTCGGCTACGGCTCGGGCGGCGGCCTCTACGGCGCTGGCGCCTACGCCACCCAGTACAGCCAGTCGGCGCTGATCAACAACCTGTTCAACAACGGTATCACCTCGGCCGTCACCGCGCGCATGCGCTACGACACCACCGACAACTACCTGTTCCCCACCGAGGGCATGCGCCATGAGATCGGGGCCGAGGTCGCCAGCAAGTACCTCGGCTCGCACAACCAGTTCAACCGCTACGACGCCAACTTCCGCTTCTACTTCCCGATCATCAAGAGCAAGAAGCCCTTCCGTGCCTGGCTGGTGTTCAAGACCCGCCTGATGCTGGGCTTCATCCACAGCCCGCAGGACAAGGGCGTGCCGATCTTCGAGCGCTACTTCCCCGGAGGCATCTACGGCGACGGCGGCATCCGAGGTTACCGTCTGCGCAGCCTCGGGCCGCAGATCCAGGTCCAGGGCTCGTCGGACCCGACCGCCGGCCTCGTGCCCTACGGTATCGGCGGCAACCTGCTCACGGCACTCAACCTCGAGTTCGAGTTCATGATGGTCCCGCCCGCCAACATCAAGGGCGTGTTGTTCATGGACATCGGCAACGCTTACAACACAGAGCCCCTGTACTGCGTCGCGCCCAACCCGACCGACCTGCCGAAGTCCGACCCCTGCAATCACTTCAGCTTCAAGTCGCTGCGTCGCTCGGTCGGCTTCGGCTTCCGTTGGCAGTCACCGATCGGCCCGCTCCGCTTTGAGTGGGGCTTCCCTCTGGACCGCCAGCCGGCCACGGCGCTGCGCCAAGGCGATGATCCGGTCGTCTTCGAGTTCAACGTCGGCAACTCATTCTGAGCTTCGCGCCCTCGCCACATGGGGTGAGCTAGACCACGGCCCTTGTGGGGCGGTGCATGGCTGTGGAGCCAGAAGGACGGCTCTCCGCGCGAGGAATTGTCGATGCGCCAGTCGAAAGTCCGAAGTAGGCCCGATCTGGGCCGCTTGCGTGGTGAATCGGCCCGCGAGCCCCCCCGTCTGAGGCAGCGGTTGCTGCCCTGGGCGGCGGCAGCTAAGGTGTCGCCCCGTGAAGCGTAAGTCTCGCCTCATCTCTCTCGCAGCGCTACTCCTCACCAGCGCCGCGTTCCTGCATCCCGCCGCCGTCGCAGCGGCTCCACCGGTCAAACCGCTCGAGAAGATCGCAGTCGTCGACCTCCAGCGCTGCATTCTCGAGACGGTCCAGGGGACCAAGGCGAAGAAGGATCTCGAGGCCGCCTTCGCCAAGGGCCAGTCCCAGCTCGAGAAGAAGACCAAGGACCTGCAGAAGAAGGCCGAGGACCTGCGAGCGAAGGCGGCGATGCTCGCGCAGGAGGAGATCGTCAAGCGCCAGCAAGAGTTGATGCTCAAGGACCAGGAGCTGCAGCAGCTCTACACCGACCTCCAGGAGGGCATCGCCACCAAGGAGGCCCAGCTCACCGAGAAGATCTACAAGAACGTCGCCGCGATCGTGAAGGAGATCGCCGCTGACGAGGCGTTGCAGCTCGTGCTGGTCCGCTCACAGGCCAACGTGCTCTACGCCAACCCGAAATTTGACCTCACCAACCGTATCATTGTCGCCTACGACAAGAAGCACCCCTGACATGACGACCGCCATGCCCACTCTGCTCCGCCGCCTGCTCGCCGTCTCCGTTCTCGCCATCGGCGTCGCCAGCTTCACACCCGCGCGCACGAACGCCTCTCCGGCGGCCCCTGCTGACCGCGTGACCTCATTGGCACCCAAGGCGGCGGTGCCCAAGGTCCGCGGTGTCGCCGTCGTCGACATGCAGAAGGTTCTCAACGACACCAAGCAGGGCGTCGCGGCCCGGAAGAAGCTGGAGGACAGCTCCAAGGCCAAGCAGGAGAAGCTCGACGGCAAGCGCAAGAAGCTCGAGGCAGACCAGGCCAAGCTTAAGAACCTCGCTGGCGAAAAGCTCGCACAGGCCGAGGAGGCGCTGCAGAAGGACTACGTCGAGATGCAGCAGATCTACATGACGATGCAGCAGGAGCTGGCCGCCGACGAAGGCCGCGTGCTGGAGACCATCTACAAGAACTGCACGAGCGTCATCGACAAGATCGCCGCAGAGATGGAGATCGATCTCGTACTCATCCGCGACGAGACCACGGTGCTGTTCGCTGAGCCGGGCCTCGATATCACCGACACCCTGGTCAAGCGCTACAACGCCAAGTACCCGAGCTAGCCGCCGGGAACGCCGGTCCGCGTCGCCGCGAGCGGGGTCTCCTCGTCCGCGGTGGACTCGTTTATGATGCAGGGTAGGGGCTCATGCTGCTCGACGCCGTTCAGATCCAGAAGATCCTGCCGCACCGCTTCCCTTTTCTCTTCCTCGACCGCGTGATCGCGGCGACACCGGGCGAGTCAATCGTGGCCCAGAAGTTAGTGTCGATGAGCGATCCGATCCTGCAGGGCCACTTTCCCGACAACCCGATCCTCCCAGGCGTCGTCCAGATCGAGGCGATGGCGCAGGCCGCGGTGGTCCTCGCCAATCTGTCTGGCCTGTTCGACCCCGAACTGCACAACTGCTACTTCATCGGCATTCAGGAGGCCAAGTTTCGTGCCCCGGTCGTGCCCGGCGAGGTGCTCACGATCGAGGTGAAGGCTCTGCGCCTCGGCCGGCTCGGCAAGTTCGCGGGTGAGGTCCGGTCGGGTGACCAGGTCAAGAGCTCGGGTACCTTCACTGCGATCATCGAGCCCAAGATCAAGCCCGCTCGCCCAAGCGACACGCCTGCATGAGCCCCGGAATCGGTCGTCTTGCTACCCTGGCCGCGGTGCTCGTCGTCGTCGCCTGCGGGGGCCGCGAGCTACGCGGGCTGAGGCACGCGAGCGACGAGGCCGCGACCGCCGTGCGGCGCAGCGATGCACGCGCCCTGAGCACGCAAGTCGTGGTCGGAGCTCGTAACCGCGTCGACTACCGGGCGATCCTGGCGGACAAGCTGGGCCGGGCCGAATGGGTCCGCCGCCTCGCCTCGCCCGACGCGGTGCGGCCCACGGCGGTCATCTTCCTGGCACCGGACCAGCCACTGGCGACTGTCTGGACCGCCAGAGCGTGGCACTTCGCCGAAGACCCGACCCTGGTCTATGACCAATCGAACCCACGTGCCGCACTGCGGAGCCTGGTCCGCGCCAGTCGACTCCAGCGCTGGGACGTGCTCATGGGCCTTGCGCCGGAGCGCTACCGCCTTGGGCTCTCGGAGGACGACCTGCGCCGCGCCTGGTCTGAAGGCGAGTATGCGAGCGCGCTGCAGGCAGCTCGCGACCGCCTGGTTCGTCATCTCGCCGAGCCGATCGTCAGCGACGCTCATGAGGCGGTCCTCGACCTCGGCGATGGCGAGTCAGCCCACCTCGAACGCGAGGGCACCCGCTGGGTCGTTGTCGACTTCTGAGCACCACCGAGAGGAGAGCATCCAGCGCGGCAAAATCCCCCGGCGTTGTGTGGGCACCTGGCACACTGCGGCGAGCGCGAATACAGTTCTTGCGATCCTCACCACCGGCGTTAGTCTCGTCGGTAAGGTGGCCAACCAAAGTTTCACTGCCCCGCCCCGGATGACAGCACTGTCAGGGGCAAGGCTGGCTGGAGTAGACGCGGCGCGATACCTACCTGGTCGTCGCGAGGTAGACAAGCCCAGTCCGCGTGAGGTTTGCGACTGCCTTCTTTCCTTGGCACAACCCCTGACAGCCCCGGTGGCAGAAGCGGCAGGCGAACCCATGAGAGCGGCGACCCTCGACATCAAACCCCGGCCCGACACCCCCGCTGTTCGGCGAGAGCGCCCATCCCCCGTGCTACAGATCGAGTTGGAGCTGCCGCTGGTGGCTCCTGAGGCGAGTGAGCCGCCCAGACCGGCACCCGGAGGCGATCCGATCGCCGGCCGTGGGATCGCCGTCATCGACTTCTATATCTGAGGGCAGACGGCCCCACATGGGGCCGCCGGCGAATCCAAGACGGGGACCCGTGGGCACGGTGTCTCCGTTTCGTGCGTCTGGATCGTCACGTTCAAGCGGCAGGCGTACTGACCAGGGAGCCCACAACGTCGAGGCGCAGCGATTTTGTGTGCTTCACGCCACGGGCCGGCTCCTGGTAGCTTGGGTCCATGGCACACGACGAAGCGCCGGTGGATTCGACGGTCGTGCACGACGACGGGGAGGACATGCGCCACTCCGGGTTCCGGCTCGTGGTCCTGAGCGGCGAGCTGCGCGGCCGCGAGATGGACGTGACCCAGGAAATCGTGCACCTAGGGAAATCGCGCCAGTGTGACATCGTTCTGCCCGATGAATCGGTGTCGCGGGTGCACGCCGAGATCCGGCGTCAGGGCGATGCCTACCGCGTTCTCGACCAGCAATCGACCAACGGCGTGTTTATCGGCGGTGTACGGGTGACCGACGGCTTTCTGAAGCCCGGCGATGTCCTCGCGCTCGGCAAGGTCCAGATCCGCTTCATGCCGCGCGACGCCAGGGTCGAGCTGTTGCCCAGCACGGCCGAGAATTTCGGTCCTGTTCGCGGACGCAGCCTGGCGATGCGCAAGATCTTTGGCGTGCTTGAGCGAGTCGCCGGGGCCGACGCGACCATCCTCCTGGAAGGCGAGACGGGCACGGGGAAGGATCTCCTCGCCCGCGCTATCCATGATGCTTCGCCGCGTAAGGACGCACCGTTTGTGGTCGTGGACTGCGGCGGCGCAGCGGCGGCGGCGCTCGAGGTGGAGCTGTTTGGGTCCGAGACCGACGGGCGCAAGGGGGCCTTCGAGCTGGCCCACAACGGCACGCTGTTGCTCGACGACATTGGAGAGCTACCGCTCGACCTCCAGCCCAAGCTGACCCGCGCGCTCGAGAACCGAAAGGTCCGTCGCGGGGGCGGCAGCGACGAGCAGGAGGTCGATGTCCGGGTGCTGGCGACCGCAAATCGGGGTCTCCAGCATCAGGTCGCTGCCGGCGAGTTCCGCGAGGACCTGTACTTCCTGATCGCCGTCGTGTCGATCCAGATCCCCGCGGTCCGCGACCGGCGCGATGACATCCCGATGCTCATCGAGCTGTTCTCCCGCCGCTTGCCGCCCGGGATGTGGCGAGCGCCGGGCCCGGAGGCGATGGCCAGACTGGTCGCGTATGACTGGCCGGGCAACGTCCGCGAGCTTCGCAATGTGGTCGAGCGCAGCGCCTACCTCTCGCCCGATGGTGTCATCGATCTCATCACTGCTGGAACTTTGCCGCGCACGGGACGCGACCAGCCGGTGGTCTTCGATCCGACCCTGACCTTCCGCGAGCAGAAGGAACGCGCCGTCGAGCTGTTTGAGGAGACCTACCTCAACTGGCTACTGCAGCGCTCAGAGGGCAACATTTCGCGGGCGGCGCGTGAAGCCGACATGGACCGCAAGTACCTGCACAAGTTGCTCCGCCGCTACGGCATCGACGCCAAGCAGTTCACGGCGGCGGCCCTCGGGAGCCGGGCCAACAGCGACACGGGCGGCGACGCGGGCGCGTAGATCCTGCCGGCGAGCCGCGATACCATCCCCAGATGTTGTCCCCCGCCGATCTCGCGGCCGCACCCATTTGGGTGCACGCGCGCGGGCAGCTGTCGTTGGCGGTGCCGCGGGTGATGGCGGTCGTCAACCTCACCCCCGACAGCTTCTTCGACGGCGGCAACTTGCTCGCGCCCGGGGCGGACGAGGCGAACGCGGGCATGGCGGTGCGCCATTGCCGTGGGTTGGCGCAGCAAGGCGCCGACATCCTTGACCTCGGCGGCGAGTCGACGCGCCCCGGTTCGACGCCGGTCGTGGCGGAGCTCGAGCTGCGTCGCGTACTCCCGGTGCTTCGCCGTCTCCGCGACGATCCCGAGCTCGCGGCGGTGCCGATCAGCGTCGACACGCGCCACGCGGAGGTCGCGGAGGCGGCGATGGCGGCCGGTGCGGCCATCATCAACGACATCAGCGGGCTCGCCGATCCGGCGATGGCCGAGGTCGCCGCGCGCACAGGGGCGGGCCTGGTCCTCGGGCACCTGCGCGGCGAGCCGGCGACCATGCAGACGCACGTGTGTTTCACCGACCTGCTCGCCGAGGTCGCGCGCGAGCTGGTCGCCGCGGTGGAGCGGGCGCTCCGGGCGGGCGTGCCTGGCGATCGCATCCTCGTCGACCCCGGAATTGGCTTCGGCAAGACGGCCGAGCAGAGCACGGCGTTGCTGGCCGCCTCGGTGGAGCTGACCCAACGGACAGGTTGCCCTGTTCTCATCGGTGCCAGTCGCAAGGCCTTCCTCGGTGTGATCACGGGCAAGGCGGTCGGTGAGCGCTTGATCGGCAGCGTCGCGGCGGCGGTGATCGCCGTCGAGCGCGGAGCCAGCGTCGTACGCGTGCACGATGTCGCGGCCACGGCCGAGGCGCTGCGCGTGCTCGCGGCGGTGCGGGCGGCCGAGCGATCGATCTTGCGGGGGGCGCGTGACGCCGGCTGAATTCATCGCAGCGCTCAGCTGGCGAGACGCGCTCGACTTCAGCATCCTGCTGGTGATCGTGTACACGGTGTTGCGCCTGCTGCAGGGCACACGGGCGTTGCCTGTGCTGTTGGCAGTGGCTGTGTTCTCCGGCCTGGCGACGGCCGCCAGCGCCCTCGACCTCGTCGCGGTCGCTGCGCTGCTCAAGTACTTCCTCGAGTACATCATCATCATCCTGATCGTGGTCTTCCATCAGGAACTTCGCCGCATCTTCCTTCGTGTCGGCCAGCGCCTGTTGCCCCACGGTCGCCGGCAAGCGGCCCGCAGCGCCGTCGGCGAGCTGGTCCTGGCGATCGACCGCCTGCGTCGGGCGAAGATCGGCGCGCTCGTCATCCTTCAGGGAGAGATCGACGTGCTCGACGTGGTCAGCGACCGCGGCCGTGAGATCAACGCGGCGCTGCAGGCGGATACCCTGGTGGCGCTCGTGATCCCGCACTCGATCAACCTGGCCCACGACGGCGCCGTGCTCATCCAGAATTTCCGTATCGCCCGCGCTGGCGTCATCTGTCCGCTGACCCAGCGCGACCGCCTCGATCCCAGCTTCGGCACTCGCCACCGCGGGGCGATCGGCGTCAGCGAAGAGACGGACGCGCTGGTCGTGGTCGTCAGCGAGGAGCGCGGCGAGATCCGTGTCGTGTACCGCGGTGAGGTCTCGGAGGCCCTCACCGCCGCGGATCTCGAGCTGCGCATCGCCGAGTGGCTCGATCAGCCGCATGAGGTCCCGCTCGCCTCGGTCGTCGCTGGCGTGCGCGTCGTCGGGGCTGCGGGCGAGAGCATGAGCGCTCGCACCGTACAGCGTACGCGCGTCGACATGCGCCGTGATCCGCCACGCAGCGGCGAGACTCGGGGTGAGCTCTCCGTCAACCCCGGTGTCGACATCCGGCGCATTGCGGAGGAGGGCGAGCCATGAAGCGGGCGCTGGCCTGGATCGGGCGGGCGATCATCAACCACGGACTGACCAAGTTCAGCGCCCTGGTCATCGCGCTGGTGTTCTTCGTCGTCACCCGCGACGACGTCACGCGGGCCTTCACGATCCCGCTGCGCGTCGTCAACGACCCGAACCGGGTGTTGTTGACCAAGCTGCCGGAGGTCGTGACCGTCGAGCTGCACGGCTCGTGGGCGCGGATGAGCCGCTTGCGCGACCAAGAGCTCGGCGCCGCCGAGCTGGACCTTTCTGACGCGCGCCCGGGGCCGCTGGCGGTCGATCCAGCGACGATCGTGATGCCGCAGGGGGTGATCTTCCGATCGATCAACTACGAGAAGGTCGACCTGCGCTTCGACCGGGTGATCGAGCGGGCCGTGCTGGTGCGCGCTGACCTCCGCGGCGCGGTGCACCCCGACTACGAGCTCGTCGGCACCACGATCGAGCCGCAGCGCTGGCGGATCCGCGGCGGCAGCGGGCCGGTGGGACAGGTGCAGAGCCTGGTCACGGAGCCGCTCGAGATCGAGGGCGCCAGTGAGGACATGAACTTCGACGTGCCGCTGCAGAAGCCCGGGGAGGAGATCGACTTCACCGCGGTCGGGGCCGATGAGCTGCCCCGCGTCAACGTCTCGATCAAGGTCCGGGCGCGCAGCGGCGAGCGCAAGCTCGAGGTCGCGGTCACCTGGCCCACGGACCAGGTCGCGCCGCCGGAGATCCCCAACCAGATCGCGGCGGTCGTCCGCGGCAGTCTGCCCGATCTCCGGGCCCTCGATGCCGCGAGCGCGCCACCGGTGGTCGCCGTGGCCCGCCGCGACAAGCCGACCGCGGAGTTCCCTGACGGCTCGATCGGCTTCAGCTTGCAATTCACGGACGCGGTGCCCGCCGAGGTGAAGGAGCGGCTCACGATCGACGCGCCGCTCGACCGCATCGCCCTCGCGCCGGCCACACCGCCAGCACCGGCGAAGTGAGTCGTGCTCACGCGCCGGTCCAGGCGAGCAGCCGGGCCTGCACGGCCGGCCACGGCATCCAGGTGGCGTCGGCGGGGCCGCGTGGGCGAACGCCGAGGAAGCGCATCCCTGCGGCCGCGGCGAAGCGCTCGTCGGCGAAGGCGCGGTCACCCACCATCACCATCGCCGCGCCGGGCAGTTGCATCCCGGCGAGGGTGGTCGCGGCCATGCGCGGCGCGGGCTTCATGGCGCCCTGCTCCTCGGTGACGAGCACGAAGTCGAAGCTGGTCGCCGGGAGGCCGAGGGCGGCGAGGCGATCGGGCACGCCGCGGTAGTCGCTGACGAGCCCGATCCGCAGGCCCGCGTTGCGCAGGCGGGCGAGCAGCTCGGGCACTCCAGCGTAGAGCCTGGCGGCCTCGCGCAGCCCGCGGAGCACGGCCGGCTCGTAGCGCTCGCGGATCCAGGTTTGCCACTCGCGCTGCGCCGACGGGTCACGGGAAAGGCGATCGAGGGTGAGTCTGGCGATCGCCTCGCCATGCTCGCAGTCGACGCCGGCGAGGCCGGTCCGGACCCGGGTGTACTTCATCAGGCGCAGCAGCGCGAGCGGCATGCTGCGGACCATGAACCACTCGAGCGCGCGCTTGTCGTAGAGCGTACCGTCGAGGTCGAAGACCACGCCGCGGAGCGGTTCGGACGACGCGTTCATGCGACGCGACGCGGCCCGAGGACGACCAGGGCGAAGGTGATGAGGGCGATCCACAGACCTGTCCCGAGGAGCAGGTGGACGACCTGCAGCCAGCCCGGTGCCGACAGCAGGATGTTGACGACCCCGGCCGCGACCTGGACGAGCACGCCGAGCATCACCAGGCCGCCCCAGCGTCGCGCCGCGGGGCTCGTCTGGGCGCCGCTGAGCGCGTTGGCGACGACCAGCACGTAGAGTCCGAGGCCGACCGCGATGAAGGGGTGGAACACGCGCAGGCGCTGGAGGAAGTGGGCGCCGGCGCCGTGGTCCTCGGCGATGCGGGCCGCGAGGTCGCCAGCCTGCGCGGGAAACAGCGTGTCTCCCAGCGCGGTGACAGCTCCGCTGACGCCGACGATGAGCAGCCCGACGATCGCCGTGCCGAGCCACAGCGCGGCCCGCTGCGGCCGTGGGCTGCCATCCGTACGGGATCCGGCAGGGCGGGCGGCAGGCCGCGAAGGTGATCGCGGCGGTCAGCAGCGACGTGTTGATCAGGTGGATCGCCATGACGACGGCGCGGGCGAGCGAGTCGTTCTTGTCGACGAGGCCGAAGCGGACCAGGCCCGCGCCGACCAGCGCCTCGGTGATCGTGAACAGCAGCGCCAGCCAGGCCCCGAGGCGTGCCGCGTGCCCGGCCGGGAAGCTGCGCCGTGCCGACCACACCAGGGCGAGCACCGACAGCAGGCACAGTCCCGAGGTCACGCGGTGGGTGAACTCGATGACCGTGGCGAGCGACGGGCTGCGAGGCACGAGGGCGCCATGGCAGCTCGGCCAGTGCTCCCCGCAGCCTGCGCCCGAGCCGGTGATCCGCACCCACGCGCCGAACAGGATCACGAGCACCGTGTAGGCGAGCACGGCCCATGCGAGGCGTTGGAAGCGGGCGCGGGCGATCTCCGACATGACTTGAGCCCAGGGCATACCCGCTTTCACGCCGGCCGCAAAGCCCCGCGGTGCGGCGGCGCAGGCTTGCGCTGGCTCACCTCTTCGTCGCTGGCAGCAGGTCGGCGAGGCGGGTCGCGCCAGCGAGGGCCGCGATGTGTTCGAAGTGGGCGCGCTCGACCGGCTGCACCGACAGGCGTTGGCCCTTCTGGGCGACCAGGATGCCGCGCAGCGCCGGGTCGTCGCGCAGGCGCTCGAGCGGCACGGGTACGGGCAACTTCTCGACGAAGGCGACATCCACGAGGATCCACCGCGGGTCCTCGGGCTTGCTCTTCGGGTCGAAGTAGGGGCTCTTGCGGTCGAGCGCCGACGGATCGGGGTAGGGCGAGCTGGCGACGCGAGCGAGGCCGACGACCGCCGGTGGCGTCGTGCTCGAGTGATAGAACAGCACGGCGTCGCCGACCTGCATGTCGTCGCGCATATGATTGCGGGCCTGGTAGTTGCGCACGCCCTCCCACGGGGTCTTGCGCTGGTGCTCGAGGTCGTCGATGGAGAAGGTGTCCGGCTCGCTCTTCATGAGCCAGCAGCGCGGGGTGGTGGGCGAGGTCATGGCTTGCGATGCATCGCCCGCGCGCGCGGCCTTGGCAAGCGGCCGCGCTTGTGCAAGCGTCCCGACCGATGAGCGCCGCCGACACAGCCGCCGACTCTGTTCGGGCCGCTGCGCGTGTGAGGGGTGAGGCCGCTGCGCGCGTGAGGGGCGGGCAGGCGCCGATCCTCGCGCGTCACGACGCGACCGCGACGCGCCTCAAGGAGCTGCTCGGCGCGCCGCTCCTGGCCTCACCGTGGCTCGCCCGGCTCGGGCGGGTCAGCTTCCTCGGCACCCTCGACCTGCACCCTGACAGCGTGCACGCCTCGAGCCGCCTCGATCACTCGCTCGGTGTCGTCGGCCTCGGGCTGCAGGTCGGCGCCGAGCTCTCGCTCTCGCCGGCCGATCTGCGCCTGCTGGCGGCCGCGTGTCTGCTCCACGACATCGGCCACTATCCGCTGTCGCACGCGGCCGAGCCCGGCTTCCAGCGCGCGCTTGGGGTGGCGCACCACGGCGTCACCGAGTGGATCGTCCGCGGCAACGGATCGATCCCGGTCGCACAGTCGCTGCGCCCCGCGCTCGAGCGGGCCGACCTCGATCCCGATCTGCTGTGGTCGGTGATCGTCGGCGACGCGCCGCCGCGGTACGCGGCCCTGTCCGCCTTGCTGCTCGCGCCGATCAACCTCGACACCCTCGACGGCATCGTCCGCACCGCCCGCTCCTTCGGTCGCCGCGGAATGCGCTTGCCGCCGATCCTGTTTCGTCGCGCCGGCGACGAGATCGTGCTCGACCCGTCCGCGATCCCGGCGCTTGATCGCTTCTGGGCCCTCAAGGATCGCATGTACGGCGAGGTCATCAACCTGCCATCCAACATCGTCTGCGAGGCCGAGCTCTCGCGGGCGGTCGCCGGTCGCTTCGACGCCGCGGTGTTCGCCGGCTTCGCTGGCTTCGACGACCTCGCGCTCGGTCCGCTCGCGGATGCCGCCGCCCGCAAGGCTGGCCTGATCGTCGGCGACGACGAGCGCTTCCGCTTCGCGGGTCGCCGGGTCGCCGGCGACGACCTGCCGCGGGTACGCAAGCGCTACTTCGTCGATCGCCGCGTCGAGCCGACCGCGGCCGGCCTGTGCGGCGCCGACTGGTCCCGTCGCTACCGTCACGGGCGTCAACTGGTCTACGTGACCCAGCAACACGACGCGGTCCAGCTGCCATTGCCAGGCCTGGTCAGCTTCGCCGACGCCCCGAACGCGGAGGCGTGGTCGCAGCTGCCGGCGGGCGCCGAAGGGCCGGAGATCTAATGTCTCGCAACCTATCCCGAGAGACAGCCAGAGGAGCCGCGCCGTGACAGTCGGCCCGATCGATCTGCGTCCGCTGCTGGCCGAGCTCGCGGTGTCCGAGGCTGACGCCGCCCACGTGCTCGCGGCCGCCGAGGGCTCGTGGACCCGACTCGTGGAGATCCGGCGCGCGCTCGCGGGGCACGCGATCCCGGCGAGCCTGGCCGTCTTCGCGGTCGGCTCGCTCGGTCGCTTCGAGTCGTCGCCAGCGAGCGACCTCGACTTCGCCGTCGTGTACTCCGGCGAGCTGCTCACGGCCGAGGCGGCGGCGCAGGCACGGCACGATCTGGCGGCGCAGCTGCGAGCTCGCGGCCACGATGTCCCGAGCAAGACCTTCCGTGCGCCGCTCGAGCTGGGCGCGCTGCTGGGTGACATCGGCGGCGAGGGCGACAGCAACCTGCACCTGACCTACCGCGCCCTGCTGCTCACCGAGGGCGTGTGGCTGGCCAACGCAGCGGCCGCGGCCGAGGTCCGCGACGCGATCTTCTCCGCTTACGCCCAGGGGGCGATCAGCCGCGGGAGATTCCTCAGCTCGCTGCAGAACGACCTCCATCGCTACTACCGAACCATCTGCGTCGACTATCGCTTCAAGGTGGAGAGCGCCGGCAAGCACTGGGCGATCCGCTACTTCAAGCTCCGGCACGCTCGCAAGCTGTGGCACCTCGCCAACCTCGCGTTGTTCTGCCGCGCGGCGCAGCTGCCCGACGACGAGCGCGACGTCTACCTCGCGTGCGAGCTCCCGCGTCCGCCGCTGCTGCGTCTGTGCAGCGTGCTCCGGGCGCTTCACGGCCTGCCGCTGGCGGCCGAGCTGCTGCGGGCCTACGACGGCTACCTCGCCGCGCTGGCGGACCCCCAGCTGCGCCGCGCGCTCGACCAGATCGACTACACGACGCGCGGCCAGGACCCGCTGTTCGCCCGCATGCTGGCCGGCGCCGAGCGCTTCGACCTCGCGACCCAGGCGATCGCCGGCCACCTGTGGATCCACTGCAACGAGCACCTCGTGCGCTACGGCCTGCTGTGACAGACCTGTCCGAAGAGTCAGCCTGTCTGCTCGGACAGCACGTCGTGTTCGACCTGATCGGCGTGCTCGCCGGGCCCTCATGGCGCGAGCTGTGTCCGCGGCCCGACCTGGCCGCCTGGGCCCGCTTCAAGGTCGGTGCGTACAGCGAGTCCGACTTCTGGTCTGACGATCTCGCCGCCGCCTACCGCGCCGCGCTCGGCCTTCGCCGCGATCGCCTGGCCTTGCTCGCCCGTCTGCGGGCGCGTGGTGCGAAGATCGTGGTCGCCAGCAACTTCGCGGCGCCGTGGCTGGCGACGCCTGCGCGCGAGCGCGTGCCCGCGGGCCTCGTCGACGTCTGGCTCGTCAGCGGCGAGCTCGGCGTGGCCAAGCCCGCCGCGGGCTTCTGGGCCGCGCTGCGTCGCATCGTCCCTGCCGGCAGCCTCGTCGTCGACGACCAGCGGGGCAATTGCGAGGCGGCCAGCCGCCACGGACTGCGCGGCTGTGGGCCCCAGCCGGAGTGGACCTCGCCGGCCTCGTCGACGCGGCGCTGGCAATTCCAAACCGGTGATCGTGCGGCCGAGGTGAGCTGCCAGCTTTACCCGGCCGCGCGCCTTGCCTATCCTGGCGCTGCCATGCCCTCAGCTCGCCGCAACCAACATCTCGCCCTCGGGGGACTTCTGTCCCTCGCGCTCGGCGCCGTCCTGGCGGTCGCCTGCGCCGGCCCGGTCGGCGGCTCGTGTCGCCTGAACCCGTCGTGCGGCACGGGCGATCTCGGTGCCGACTGCGACGCCGGCTTCCAGTGCACGCAGGGCTACTGCTGCGACAAGAAGGACTGCGACGGCGGGATGTGCACGCTCGCCTGTGGCAAGAAGGGCCCGGCCTGTCCCGGCGGCATGGTCTGCCACGGCGACGTGTGTTACTTCGGCTGCGACTTCGACAACCAGTGCGCCGAGGGTCAGCGTTGCAAGGACGACAACTTCTGTTCGTGGGACTAGGGGCCTGATGGCGAGTGAACGCAGGCTGTTCGGCACCGACGGGATCCGCGGACCCGCCAACCTCCACCCGATGACCCCCGAGGTCGCGCTGCGCCTCGGCATGGCCGTGGCCGCCCACTTCGGACGTCGCGGCAGCGTCGTGATCGGCAAGGACACCCGGCTCTCGGGCTACATGTTCGAGACGGCCCTGGCCTCCGGTGTGTGCGCGATGGGGGCCGAGGTCATGCTCGTGGGCCCGCTGCCGACCCCGGGCATCGCCTACATCACGCGATCGATGCGCGCCGACGCTGGCGTCGTCATCTCGGCCTCGCACAACCCCTTCGCCGACAACGGCATCAAGCTGTTTGCGGCCGACGGCTTCAAGCTCCCTGACGAGGTCGAGGCCCACCTCGAGGCGTTGATGGCCCCCGGGGTGCTCGACGACCAGGTCGCGCGCGGGCCGAGATCGGTCGCGCGGTCCGCATCGACGACGCCGCCGGTCGCTACATCACCCAGCTCAAGTACGCCTTCCCCGCCGAGCTCAAGCTCGACGGCCTCAAGGTCGTCGTCGACTGCGCCCACGGGGCCGCCTACAAGGTGGCGCCCGCGGTGCTACGCGAGCTCGGGGCCGAGGTCATCGCCCTCGGCGTCGCGCCCGACGGGCTCAATATCAACGACCGCTGCGGCGCGGTCCACCCCGATCGCATGTGCGCCGCAGTGCGTGAGCACGCGGCCGACCTCGGCGTCGCGCTCGACGGCGATGCCGACCGGGCCGTGTTCAGCGACCGCCACGGCAAGCTCGTCGACGGCGACGCGATCCTGGCGATCTGCGCCCGCGAGCTGCACGCCCGCGGGGCCCTGCGGGGCGGCGCTGTGGTAGCGACGATCATGTCCAACCTGGGCCTCGCCCGCTGCCTGCGCGATGTGGGCCTCGAGCTCGTGCGCACGCCGGTCGGCGACCGCTACGTCGTCGAGGCGATGCGCAGCGGCGGCTACAACCTCGGCGGCGAGCAGTCGGGTCACGTGGTCTTCCTCGACCATGGCACCACCGGCGACGGCGTGGTCGCCGCCCTGCAAGTCCTGGCGATCCTGCAGCGCAGCGGTCGGCCGCTCGACGACCTCACCCGCGTGATGACACGCTACCCACAGCTGCTGCAGGCCATCACCGTCGCCGAACGGATCCCGCTCGAGCTCCTGCCTGGCCTCTCCGGGGTGATCCGCGGGGTCGAGCATGAGCTCGGCAGCGAGGGCCGCGTGGTGGTCCGCTACTCGGGGACCGAGGCCAAGCTGCGGATCATGCTCGAGGGCCCCGACCAGGACCGCCTCGAGCAATACCTCGGCCGCATCGCCGAGGCTGCCCGACGCGAGCTCGGCAGCGCGTGAGGGGCTGCGGCCCGCGTCGATCGATGTACCATCGCCGACGAGCCCGATCATGCCCGCACGAACCCCCGGTCCGATCGTCGCCCCCGAGCCGCTGCTCACCACCCTGGCGGAGTATCGCCAGCTCCACCTCGCGCTCGCCGACAGCGAGCCCGGCCACGCCTGGCTCAGCGCGCTCGAGCTGCCTTGCGAGCTGGAGATCGACGTCGTCGCCCGCCAGGAGGAGGCGCTCGGCGCCAGCTTCTCGGACCTGCTGCTCGCCGTGCTCGCGTGTCGCGTGCCGCACCTCGCGGACAGCTACGAGATGTCGATCGAGCTCGGGTCGCTGGCCGCCGAGGCCCGTTCGCTGCGCTGTCCGCCCGAGCTGCTGGCGGTCGCGCGCGACGGTGAGTGCTTCTATTGCGTGCCGCGCCGCGAGCACGCCTGGGCCACCACCGTGATCACCCCCTGGCACCCCGAGGACGGCGCCAGCGCTGCGCGTCCGCTGCAGCGCTGGCTCAAGGAGGGCCCGATCGATGACCTCTGGCAGCTGCTCGCCGAGCTGCGGGCCATCGATCCCGGGGCCGACGAGCCACTGCCTCCGCAGGCCCGCCCCGACGCCGCCGCCGGCGTCTGCCCGCGTCTGGTCCTCGCCCACGGCGCTGTCACGGCGGTCCGCCAGGTGGAGCACGCCAAGTTTGGCGTCGGCCGCGTGCTGCGGGCGATCGGCGACGGCGACGCGCGCAAGCTCGACATCGACTTCGGCGCCGCCGGGGTGCGCACGATCCTCGCCCGCTTCGTGCGTGAGCTGGCCTGACCTGGCTCTTGCGACAGCGCCCCCGGGCCGCGCGCGTGCGATCCGCTGTGATAAGGTCGCAGCAATGTCCCGTCGGTTCGCGCCTCGAAGTCAGCGCCTCGCCGTGATAGCGACCATGCTCGCGGCGTGCGGGGGAGGTGGCGCCGGGAACCCCACACCGCCGGTCTGCGAGGGCGAGATCGAGGTCCCCGACCCGCAGTTGCGCGCCCTCCTGCTGTCGATCCTCACCGACCCCGAGGCCAGCGAGGACACCGACACGGACACCGGCGGCGAGCCCACGCTCACTGCCGAGGCGCTCGCGGGCATCACCGGGTTGCAGGCCGCGGGCCGCGACATCGCCGACCTCCGCGGCCTCGAGTGCGCCCGCGGCCTCGTCACTCTCGGCCTGGCCAACAACAAGATCGAGAGCCTCGCGCCGCTCGCCAGCCTCGACGGTCTGCGGGAGATCGAGCTGTCCGAGAACCCGCTCGCCAACCTCGACGCGCTCGCCTCGCTCACCGCCCTGGAGAAGCTCGTGCTCGCCAGCACCGGCACCACGGAGCTCGGCTTCCTCGCCCCGCTCACCGGCCTGCGTCACCTCGATCTCACCAGCAACAAGGCGCACGACCTCGCTCCGCTGGCCGGCCTGACCGGCCTCGAGTCGCTCGTCCTCAGCAACAATGCGATCACCGACGCCAGCCCGCTCGCCGGCCTAAACAACCTCTTCGCGCTCGAGCTCGACGGCAACCAGCTGGGCGACGCGGCGCCGCTCGCCGGGCTCACCAGGCTCGAGTACCTCGACCTCGACGGCAACCAGCTGACCACCCTCGCGCCGCTCGCCGGGCTCAAGCGTCTGCGCGACCTCGAGGCCAGCGCGAACCTCCTCACCGACACCAGCGGCCTCGCCGGCAAGCCCGAGCTCGTGGAGCTCGCGCTCGAGGGCAATCAGCTCGCCGTCCTCGCCGACCTCGACGGCCTCGGCTCCGTCACCACCATCGACCTCGACGCCAACCAGCTCGCCAGCCTCGCCGGCCTGGACAAGCTTACCCGCCTGCGCACCCTCTCGGCCCATGGCAACCGCCTCACCGACATCACCGCGATCGCCGAGCTGGTCGACCTGCGCTACCTCGATCTGCGCGACAACCCGGGGCTGCTCTCGCTCGCCCCGATCGCGGGCCTCGATCTGCTCGACTACCTCGGCGCCGGCGGCCATCAGCTCGATCAGGACCTCACGCCGCTGACAGACCTGCCGCTGCTGCGAAGCCTCGACCTCAGCGACTCCGGCACCGCCGACTACGCCCCGCTCACCAGCCTGCCCGCGCTGCGCAGCCTCGTGCTGCACGGCGCCCGGATCGACGCGGCCGCCGTCGACGAGCTCGCCAAGCTGGTCGAACTCACCAGCCTCGACCTCTCCGCCACCGCCGTCGTCGACATCAGCCCGCTCGCGCCGCTCGCCGCGCTCACCGCGATCGACTGCAGCGACACCGGCGTGGTCGACCTGGCGCCGGCGCTCGGCTGGACCGTCGTCGAGAAGCTCAAGTTCGCCGGCACCAAGGTCGCCGACATCTCCGGCGTGGACGCGCTCCAGCGGCTCGCCGAGCTCGATCTGGCCAACAGCGCGGTCAAGGACCTCGGCCCGATCGCCGGCAACGAGTACTTCCGCCGCGGTGACCGACTCGACATCACGGGAACCCCGGTCGACGTCGGCGACTGCCCGGCGATCCTCGCCCTGCGCGAGCGCGAGGCCGTCGTCGTCACCGACCTCGAGTGCGAGTGAGTTTCTTGCCCCGCCGCGCGCGTGCTGGCCAGTTTCTTGCCCCGCCGCGTGCATGCTGGCTAGCTGGCGTCGATGCGCGCCGCCCTCGACCGCTACCTGGTCCACCTCGAGTCCGAGCGCCGCGTCTCGCCGCACACCCTGCGGGCCTACCGACGCGACCTCGAGGACTTCCTCGCCCGCGCCTGGGCCCGCCGCGCTCGCCCGCCGGTCGTCACCGACCTGAACCTCCGCGAGATCCGCAGCGAGCTCGCCGACCTCTACGGCGAGGTGCAGGCCAGCACGCTCGCGCGCAAGCTCTCGAGCCTGCGCAGCTTCGCCGAGTTCCTGCGCCGCGACGGCACGCTGCCCGACAACGAGGCCGCGCTGGTGCGGCGACCGAAGCAGCGCGTGCGCCTGCCGGTGGCGCTGCCGGTCGAGGACATCGCGCCGATGATCGACGGCCCTGGTCACGCTGCCGGCCCGCTCGGCCTGCGCGACGTGGCGATCCTCGAGGTCCTGTACGGCGCCGGCCTGCGCGTCAGCGAGTGCGCCGGCCTCGACCTCGAGCACCTCGCCTGGGCCGGCGACGACCTCAGCCTGCGCGTCGTCGTCGGCAAGGGCGGCAAGGATCGCGTCGTCCCGCTCGGCAGCGCCGGCGCAGCGGCGCTGCGCGCCTGGCTCGCGCAGCGCGACGACCTGTCCAAAGTGACAGGTCGCAAGGGACAGCCGGTCTTCCTCTCGCGCCGCGGCGCCCGCATCTCGGTGCGGACGATCCGCGAGCTGGTCTACCGCCGCTGCCTCGCCACCGGCGCTCGCGCCCGCGTCGGCCCGCACGGCCTGCGCCACAGCTTCGCCACCCACCTGCTCGAGTCGGGCTGCGACCTGCGCAGCATCCAGCGCATGCTCGGCCACGCCAGCCTGTCGACCACGCAGCGCTACACCCACCTCGACCTCGGCCACCTGACCGACATCTACGAGCGGGCCCACCCGCGCGCCCAGGTCAGCAAGCCGCCGCCCCGGCCCTGAGCCTCACATCGCCGCGTCGATCAGGACCCCGGCGCGGGCCTTCTTCTCGCTGCGATCGATCTGGCTGCGGCGCACCCGTTCGCCGCGCACCGGCATCCTGCGCGGGTACCAGGCCCCGTCGACGTAGACATCGACGAACGGCGCCTGCAGCCCGATGGAGTTCGCCTCGTCGCTGGAGAAGTGGAAGTGAATGTGCGGTCCGCTGCTGCGGCCAGAATTCCCGACTCGCCCGATCTGCTGCCCGAGCTCCACCTTGTCGCCGACCTTCACCGTCACCGAGCCCGGGATCATGTGCCACACCGCCGAGAGCTCGCCGAAGCCGTGGTTGATCACCACGCCGTTGCCCCCGGCCTTACCGGACTGCCCGGGGGCGTTCTCGGCGACGTCGTTGATCGCCCGGACCACCGTGCCCGGCGCCGTGGCCAGCACCGGTAGCCCGTAGCAATAGGCCCCCGCGTTGCCGCGACCGCGACGCGAACGGCCGCCCTTCTGGACCACGATGTCGTAGGCGTAGTACTGCCCGCGGCTGCCGTGATGGTAGTTGGTCGCGCGCCGCTTGCCCCCGTGCGACACGGTCCACTCGCCGGTGCTGACGAAGTGCGGCCGCGTCACCAGCGTGTAGCGCCGCGCCGGGACCTTCAGCGCCTTGACGTCGAGGTGCTCGCGGACCAGCAGGCGGTCGAGGCGATCGCCCGCGAGCGCGAACTGGTAGAGCACCAGGCGCTGGTGCAGCCGGCGATCGGGGCTGCCAGGCTTGCCGTGGGCGTGCACCACCAGCCCCGAGTACCAGCGCAGCGCGCCCTCCTGATGCGTGCGCTCCTCGAGGATCCCGATCGGCTCCCCGTAGCCCTCGCGCAGCCGCTGGCTGGTCGCCGACAGATCGGCCAGGCGCACCTGCCCCTGCAGCCCCGGGGTCATCCACGCGTGCAGCTCGTTGATCCGGTTGTTGATCAGCGCGTCGACCAGGCGGTCCGCCTCCGGAGCGACGGCCGAGCGAGCTAGCAGCGTCTTCTCGTCGCGCGGGTGCTCGAGCTCCTTCGGCCGACAGCCGACGAGGGTCACGAGCGCCAGCGCCAGGACGGGCAGGGGGGTGCTTCGCATGCGCCGGCCGCGATGATAATCCCAGCGGCAAGGCGAGAGAACTTGCCCCCGACCTGGTGCGTCATGCTGCCCGTGCTTCACCCAGACCTCGCGCCCGGACTCGTGAAAGCGCTCCTCGCTGGCATCCTCCAGCTGCTGGCCCAGGTTCCTACCGCCGAGCCCGCGCCCGCGCCCGCGGCAACTCCCGCGCCCGCGGCAACCCCCGCGCCCGAGCCCGCCGTCGACCCTGGCTTCGATGTCACCGGCATCTCCGAGTACAACCTCCCGCCCGCGCCGCTGTCTGGCTGCGAGGACGAGCTCACCGCCGCTGGCGCCACATTCAAGGCTGCGCCGCTCAAGATGCACTGGAACGGCTCGCACGAGTTCCTGTGCGGCGCCAAGCAGGTCGTCCTCTATCAGAAGAGCCCGACCAAGATCCGCTACAGCTCGAGCCCGCGGGTCACCTGTGGGGTCGCCCGGGCGCTGCTCCGCTTCGAGGCGATCGTGCAGGAGGAGGCCGAGCGCCTGTTCGCACGCAAGGTCGTCGGCATCACCCAGATGGGCACCTACAACTGCCGGCAGATCGCCGCCTACGCCGGCTGGGTCAGTCAACATAGCTTCGCCCACGCGATCGACATCAAGCGCTTCAAGCTCAAGGGCGGCCGCGAGATCTCGGTGCAGATGCACTACGGCCGCGGCGCCGAGGTGCCCGCCTCCAAGGAGGGCCAGTTCCTCCGCGCCGTCGCCCGGCGCGTCGTCGACGAGGGCGTGTTCACCGTCGTCCTGACCCCGAACTTCGACCGCGCCCACCACAACCACTTCCACCTCGATCTCGCCGCGTACACCGTCGACGGCACCTGATCGCAGCGACCTGCGAGTTGACTCACGATCTGGCCCCGCAGTCCTGCCCCGGGCGAACACGCGCATCGGTTACGCTCGCTTCCGCCATGCTCCGCGAGTATCCACCCGAGCGCACCAGCTGGCTGCCAGCCTCGCATCCCCGCAGCTCACCGCGAGCGCTGTGCCTGCTGCACCCGGACGTGAGCGCCCGCGCTGGCTGGCTCCACGAGGGGCTCCACGCGGCCGAGCTCGCCGCTGGCCTCGCCGAGCACACCAGCGAGCACCACAGCGACCGCACCGAGTTTGGGGTCGGCCGTCGCAGCTCACCGCCCACGTGCAATCTCCACCTCGCACGCGACACCGCTTCGCTGCTCGCCTGGCTCGAGCAGCGTCAGCTCGCCGGGGGCCTCAGCGGCGGTTTGAACGCTCGCCTCGAGTTCCGCCTCGCGGCCCTCGCCCTCACGGACTTCGCCCCGCGCCTCGACCCCACGCTGGAGATGCCGCTCGCCGAGCAGCAATGGTTGATCGATCTCTGGTCCTGCGGCGACCGCCTCACCCACTTTGAGCGCCTCGGCCTCGCGCCGACCCGCGACGCCGCGGCGATCCGGCGCGCATTCCTCGGCACCTGCCAGCGCCTCCACCCCGATCGTTACTACGGCAAGCACATCGGCCGCTTCGCCCGCGTCCTGGTCGACCTGTTCCATCGCACCCACGCGGCCCACGTGGCGATCGCCGACCCACGCAGCTGCGCCCGCTACCTCGCCCAGCTCGCGGCCGCCGGTCATACGATCCCCGCCGACGAAGAGCCCAGCACGCAGCCGCAGCGCTGAGCCGACCGCCCCGGACCGCCCCCGTTGCGCGCGCCGCGAGGTTCGCGGCCCCCACGTGTCTCTACACACCGCGAGCAGCGAACGCGATTCCCTCACGTCGCTCCGGGCCACCTTGCGTCGCAAACAGGCGGCAGACGTGGCGACGATGTATCGTAACCCACTGCCATGGAGTACGTCGTCGGCATCGACCTCGGCACCACGAACACCTGCGTGGCGATCGTCGAGCAGGGGGTCCCGAAGGTCATCCCCAACAAAGGTGGTTACCGCACCACGCCCTCGATGGTCGCCATCTCCGAGAGCGGCAAGCGCCTCGTCGGTCACCTCGCCAAGCGTCAGGTCGTCACCAACCCGATCCACACGGTCTACGCGGCCAAGCGCCTGATCGGCCGCAAGTGGAACAGCACCGCCGGGCGCACGGTCGCGCAGACCTGCCCGTACATCATCGTCGAGGGCCCGCACGGCGACATCCGCCTCAAGATCCGGGACCACATCTACAGCGTCCCCGAGACCTCCGCCTTCATCCTCGCCGAGATGAAGATGATCGCCGAGCAGTACCTCGGCGGCCCGGTCGAGAAGGCGGTCGTCACCGTCCCCGCCTACTTCAACGACAACCAGCGCCAGGCCACCAAGGACGCCGGCCGCATCGCCGGCCTCGAGGTCATCCGCATCATCAACGAGCCGACCGCCGCCGCCCTGGCGTACGGCTTCGGCAGGAACCTCGAGCGCAAGGTCGCCGTCTACGACCTCGGGGGCGGCACCTTCGACGTCTCGATCCTCGACATCGGCCACGGCGTCTTCGAGGTCATCTCGACCGCCGGCGACACCTTCCTCGGCGGCGAGAACTTCGACCTCCGGGTCATGCAGTACCTCATCGAGACCTTCGAGGAGGAGACCGGCGTGGCGATCCGCGAGGACCGCATGGCCATGCAGCGCCTCAAGGACGCCGCCGAGAAGGCCCGCTGCGAGCTCTCCAACGTCCGCGAGTCCGTCATCGACCTGCCGTTCTTACACACCACCCCCAGCGGCAAGGTGTTCCACATGCACGAGTCCCTCAGCGTGCAGCAGCTCGAGGGCCTCACCGAGGACCTCGTCGAGGACACGATCAAGATCTGCGCCCGCACCCTGCAGAGCGCCGGCCTCGACAAGAAGGATCTCGACGACGTCGTGCTCGTCGGCGGCATGACGCGCATGCCGCTGGTCCAGCGCAAGGTCGCCGAGTTCTTCGGCATCGAGCCCTGCAAGGGCGTCCACCCCGACGAGGTCGTCGCCCTCGGCGCCGCGATCCAGGCCGCCGCCCTGATCGACAACACCCCCGAGCTGCTCCTGCTCGACGTGACCCCGCACAGCCTCGGCATCATGATCGTGGGCGGCTACTTCCACCGCCTCATCGAGCAGAACACCACCATCCCCACCCGCGCCGGCCACGTCTTCACCACCGTACGCGACAACCAGACCTCGGTGAAGATCCTGGTCCTCCAGGGCGAGAGCGACAAGGCCGCCGAGAACGAGATGCTCGGCGAATTCATCCTCAGCGGCCTGCGTCGGGCCCCGCGCGGCCAGGTCGAGGTCGAGGTCACCTTCTCGATCTCCGTCGACGGCATCGTCAGCGTCAGCGCCAAGGACTTGGAGACCGGCCGCGAGCAGAGCATCACCGTCACCGCCACCAGCGGCCTCACCGAGGACGAGCTCAAGGACCTCGTCAAGCAGTCGCAGAGCTACATGATCGAGCTGCGCGCCTCCGAGGAGAGCGAGCGTCGGCGTCAGCAGGCCGAGAAGCTCATCGACACGATCCGCGGCCTGTTCCCCCAGGTCCAGGAGGCCATGAGCGGCACCCGCTTCGGCCGCGACGCGATCGCCAAGGCCGAGGCCGTGGTCGTCCGTGCCGAGCAGGACCTGTCCCGCAGCGACGGCAAGAACCTGCTCGACACCATCGAGAGCCTCGACCGCACCCTCGGCATGTTCAAGAACGTCATGCACAAGAAGTCCGAGGCGGCCCACCGCTGACGTCCGGGTGCTCGACGAACCTGCCCCGAAGGTCAGGTCTCACGGATGCTCGGCGAACCTGCCCCGAAGGTCAGGTCTCAATCAGGCGAGCGATCAGCTCCGCCGGCGCCCCGAACTCGGCGAGCACCGCCGCCGTATGCGCCCCCAGTGCCGGCGCCGGCGTCATGGGCGTGCGCCCGAGGCCCGGCAGCGAGGGCCCCGCGGCCGCGAGCGTGCTGCCGTCCGGCATCGGCGTCGCCTCGCGCAGCGGCGCCAGCGTCGGCTCGTTCGCCGCCTCCGCCAGCGTGTGCACCGGCCACACTGGCAGCGCGTGCCCGGCGACCTTCGCCAGCCAGTGCGCCCGCGGCTCGCTCGCCAGCCACGCCTGCATCGCCGCCACCGTCGCCGCGCCGTCCGGCGAGGGATCGAGCCCGCTGCCCGCCAGCTCGGGCCGACCGACCAGCGTGGCGAACGCGATCCAGAACTTCGGCTCGAGGCAGCCGACCGCCAGCTCGAGCCCGTCGCCGCAGCGATAGCAGCGGTACGCCGCGACCGCGCCGCCGAGCATGGTGCTGGCCATCCCGCCGCCGCCCGCGGCGACCTCGCTCGCCGCCCAGGTGACGAAGGGCAGGGGCCCCGCGAGCAGCGGCTGGCGCAGCTCGCAGCCCTCGCCGCTGCGGTGGCGCTGCAGCAGCGCCGCGAGGATCGCCGTGCTCGCCAGCAGCCCGCTCGTCACGTCCGCGATCTGCAGCGCCGGGATCCCCTGCGGTGTCACCTCGCGCAGGAAGCCCGTGAGGCCCGTGAAGTTGAGGTCATGCCCGACCTCCGCGTTGCCGAGGAAGCCCGGCAAGGAGCACACCACCAGGCGCGGGTTGTCGGCCCGCAGCGCCGCCGTGGCCAGCCCATAGCGCTCCATCGTGCCCGGCCGAAAGCTCTCGATCAGCACGTCCGCGCGGCCCGCGAGCAGGCGCAGCGCCGCCGCCCCATCCGGGTCGCGCAGGTCGAGCCCCACCGACTCGGTCCCGCGGTAGTATACGCAGAAGCCGACCCCGATCCCGCCGACCAGCGGCGGCGCCAGGCGCATCAGATCGCCGCTGCGTGGGTCCTCGATCTTGATCACCCGCGCCCCGAGGTCGACCAGCGAGCGCGCCAGCACGGCGCCGGGCAGCATGCGCGAGACATCGAGGACGGTCACGCCGGCGAGCGGCAGGGCAGGGGCAGGGCTCGTCACCGGCGCAGCCTACACGACTCACGCCTTCGCGCGGACCATCGGCCGGGACTTCATCGCGCTGCGTGGTTACCGACGCTCAGGCCTTGCCGCGGACCTTCGGCGGTGGTGGTGGCGGCGGCGGTCCGGGCTTGCGCGGCATCAACTTGCCGATCAGGGCGTCGACCTGCCCGCGCAGGTGCTCGAGGTCGCCGTCGTTCTCCACCACGTACTGCGACCGGGCCCGCCGCGACGCGTCGTCCATCTGCGCCGCCATGCGGGCGCGGACCTCGTCCGGCGTCAGCTTGTCGCGCGCCATCACCCGGGCGATGCGCTGATCCTCCGGCGCGCTGACCAGGATCACCGCCTTCATCTGCTTGTCGAGGTTGTTCTCAAACAGCAGCGGCACCTCGTACACCACCATCGTGTGTCCGGTCGCCTCGAGCGCCGCGAGCACGTCCTGGAAGGTGTCGCGGATCCGCGGATGCAAGATCCCCTCGAGGCGCACGCGCTGCGTCGGATCCTTGAACACCACGGCCCCGAGCTTGCGCCGGTCGAGCTCGCCGTTCGCGGCCAGCACGCCGTCGCCGAACGCCGCCACCACGGCGCCCAGCCCCTCACTGCCCGGCGTGACTACCACGCGCGACAGCTCATCGGCCGAGACCACTGGCACGCCGAAGTCCTCGAAGAACGCGGCCACCGCGGACTTGCCGCTGCCGATCCCGCCGGTAAGGCCGTAGATGTCCATGCCCCGCGAGCCTAGGAAAACCCGCGCGTCCTGTACAGCGCCCCCGCACCCGATCGGTTAGGCTGCCGCCCGTGAGCACCGCCCAGACCAAGCCCGCCGCGACCAAGGCCGCGGGTCCAGCTGCGCAAACGGGCTGGCGGCTGATCCAGGCCAGCTTCGAGAAGAGCGCCCCCAAGCTGCGCGACGCTCCGCCCGGCGACCTCCCCGAGATCGCCGTCACCGGCCGCTCCAACGTCGGCAAGTCGAGCCTGCTCAACGCCTTCGCCAACCAGCGCGGGCTCGCCCGGGTCAGCCGCACCCCCGGCCGCACCCAGCTGCTCAACTTCTTTCGCATGCAGCTGCGCCACCCCAGCCACGGCAGCTTCGAGTTTCGCTGGGTCGACCTCCCGGGCTACGGCTACTCCGCCACGCCGCAGGCCGTGCGCGCCTCCTTCGGCCCGATGATCGAGGGCTACCTGCAGGGCCGCACCACCCTGCGTGGCCTCGTCGTCCTCATCGATTGCCGCCGCGAGGTCAGCGACCACGACCACGCCCTCCTCGAGTTCATGCAGGCCCGCAACCTCCCGGTGTTGGTCTGCGCCACCAAGGCCGACAAGCTCAGCAAGCACGAGCGCGGCCTGATCAGCGCCAGCATCGCCCGCACCCTGGAGATCCGCCCGCGTCAGGTTCTCCTCACCAGCGCGGACACTGGCCTCGGCCTCGGCGACGTCGGCCGCGAGGGTGGCCTGGCCCGCGAGCTCGCCGATCTCCTGAAACAAACCGCCGACGAAGCCACCCCCGCGACCTGACCCGCCTCCGCCATCGACGTGCCCGTGGGACATCGCGGCCACCGTGGAGCAGCGGATCGACCGCGGCGCGGAGCAGCGAATCTGCGGCGAGCGTGAGCCAGCCCGACACGCAGCCCGGGCCGCCCCGCGGAAGGTCACGCCCGCGGTCGCCCGCGAGGCCTTTACGCGCCGACCCACCGCGGCCTAACTCTCCACCCGATGTCCGCGGCTCAGTTTGAAGCGCGTGTCACCGCCAACACGCGGCTCGGCGGCGGCTACTTCACGCTCGAGCTCGAGGCCGACGCGCCGACCCCCGTCGCCGGCGCGCGTCCTGGCCAGTTCGTGATGCTGCGCGGCGCCTGGGGCCGCGAGCTGCTCAACCCACGCGCCTTCTCCGTGTTGCACGCCGAGGGCTCCCGCCTGGCGATCCTCGCCAAGCCTTACGGCGTCGGTACGCGCCGCATGTGGGCCCTGCGCCCCGGCGATCCGATGACCGTCACCGGCCCGCTCGGCCGCGGCTTCCCCGACCCCGATCCCGACGTCCGCGACCTCCTGGTCGCTGGCGGCGTCGGTCTCCCACCGCTGCACCTCCAGGCCCGCGTCGCGGCGGCCGCCGGCCTCGCCGATCGCCAGGAGCTCTACTACGGCGGCCGCGACCACCACGACCTCGTCCTCCTCCACGACTTCGCCGCCTGGGGCGTCGCGGCCCACCTCGCCACCGAGGACGGCAGCCTCGGCGTCCGCGGTCGCGTCACCGCGGCCCTCGCTCCGCGCCTCGCCCAGGCCCGCGCGAACCACGAGCGCGTGCGCATCCTGAGCTGCGGCCCCACGCCCATGCTCGCCGCCGTGCGCACCCTCGGCCTCGCCCACGGCATCGAGACTCTGCTCTGCCTCGAGGAGAACATGGCCTGCGGCTTCGGCGTGTGCCTCGGCTGCGCCGTCCCGGTCCACGGCGAAAAACCCTACCGCTACTGTTGCACCGACGGCCCTGTGTTCGACGCCCGCGAGGTGCGCTGGCCATGACTCACCGCAGCCCGTCCGCCCGTGATCCCGCGAGCGTCGAGCTCGCCTGCGAGTTCGGCCCCCTGCGCCTCCAGAGCCCCATCCTGGCGGCCTCCGGCTGCTTCGCCTACGGCCAGCAATTCGCCGCCTTCACCGACCTGCGGGCGCTCGGCGGCATCTCGACCAAGGGCATCTCGCCGCTGCCGCGCCACGGCAACCCGCTCCCGCGCATCTGCGAGACCGCCGGCGGCATGCTCAACTCGATCGGCCTGGAGAACGTCGGCGTCGAGGCCTTCCTCCGCGACAAGCTGCCCTTCCTCCGCGAGCTCGGCGTGTCGGTGTGGGTCAACTTCTTCGGCACCGACTTCCCGACCTACATCGACTGCGCCCGCAGCCTCGGCAACGTCCCCGGCATCGACGTCCTCGAGCTCAACATCTCGTGCCCCAACATCAAGCACGGCGGCATCGAGTTCGGCACCGTCCCGGAGGTCGCGCATCGCCTGACCCGCGCCTGCGTCGAGGTCAGCGCAGCCCCGATCGTCGTCAAGCTCACCCCCAACGCCGCCGACAACGTCGCCATGGCCGACGCCGTCCGCCAGGCCGGGGCCATGGGCGTCTCGCTCATCAACACGATCACCGGCATGGCGATCGACGTGCGCCGGCGCAGGCCCCGGATCGCCACCGCCTACGGCGGCCTTTCCGGCCCCGCGATCAAGCCGATCGCCCTGCGCATGGTCCACCAGGTCGCGACTCGCTTCCCGGATCTGCCGATCTGCGGCATGGGTGGGATCCTGAGCGGCGAGGACGCGCTCGAGTTCCTGATGGCCGGGGCGCGCTGCGTCCAGGTCGGCACCGCCAACTTCGCCGAGCCCGGGGCGTGCCCGCGGATCACCCGCGAGCTGCGCGCTCTCATGGCCGAGCTGGACATCGCCCGCACCGCGGATGCCGTCGGCGGCCTGCACCCCTGGCCCCCGGAGGCCGAGATGCACGATCGCTGACCCACGCGGCCAGCCGCGTATGGGACGCGGCGGCCGAGACCGTGGGTGGCCGTGTTGCCGGAGATCCGTGAGCTCGACCCGAGCGGCGACATCGCGGCTCACACGGCCAGGCCCGGCGAACACCGCGGATCGCGCGATGCGCAGCCGCGCGCCTCCAGCGGTGTGCCGCACACACCCACCAGCGCCCTCCGGAGGCGCTTGCGGGCCGCAAAGCCCGTACGTTACGCTGCTCTGCGCTGATGCCAGATCGCGCAATTCCCTGGAGAGCCCGTCTCGCGGCCGCTGTGATCGCATCCTCGCCCGACTGGGGGGCCAGCGCCGCCAGCAAGGCGCTCGGGGCGGCCGCGCGAGCCCGGCTACCGCGGCGCCTGAGTCAAGCCGTCGTCTCTGCCTATGTCCGTTACTTCGACGTCGACCTCCACGATGTCGACGACGCGCGCCTGGGCGACGGCTTTGCCAGCTTCAACGCCTTCTTCACCCGTCGCCTGCGGGACGGCGCCCGCCCGGTCGCCGAGGGCGAGCACACGGTCGTCGCCCCGAGCGACGGCCTGCTCCGCAGCAGCGACCGCATCGAGCGCGGCAGCACCATCGCCGCCAAGGGTCACGCCTACAGCATCGGCGAGCTGCTGGCCGACGAGCGCGAGGCCGAGGCCTACGTCGGCGGCCTCGCCACCACCATCTATCTTCATCCCCGCGACTATCACCGCGTCCACTGCCCCTGCGACGCCGAGGTCCGCGGGGTCACGGCCGTGCCCGGCCGCCTGCTCCCCGTCACGGCCGCCGCCATGGAACGCGAGCCCCGCCTCTTCGCCCGCAACGAGCGCCTGATCCACCACCTCGATACGCCGCTGGGCGCCATGGCGGTGGTCATGGTCGCCGCCTTCGGCGTCGGCCACATGAGCTGCGCCTACCGCCAGGTCGCCGTCCATCCGCGGCAGATCCAGCGCAGCGCATGCGACCCGCCGGTGCGCCTGCGAAAGGGCGACGAGCTCGGGGTCTTCCACCTCGGCAGCACGGTCGTGCTGCTCACCCAACCCGGCGTCCAGCCGACCGAGCTCGAGCTGCCGACCAGCGTTCGCATGGGTCAGGCCCTGTTCGAGGGGAGCGCCTCCACATGACCTGGCACGTGTCCCCCGAGGAGTGGCTGCTCGACTTCACCAGCGTGCCTCGAGGTCGGGCTCGCGGCGACGACTCGCTCGACGCGATCGACGACCGCCTGCGCAGCATGTTGACCGTGCTGCCGGCCGCGATCGTCCTGCCCTCGATCACCGGCCGCGCGCGCCCAGCCGCCGCGCCTCCGCGGCCCGAGCGCGAACCATCGCGACCTGTCCCGGAGGCCAGGTCCACGGCTGGCTCCGGTCCACGCGACGCAGCCCCCGAGGCCGCGCGGGAGCGCAGCGTCCTCGAGGTGGAGATCGTCTCGTTGCTGCAGACCCCGATCGACGAGGAGCCGCCCGTCACGCCGACCCCACCCGTGGTCGCCGATGCGATGGTGATCCCCTCGCTCACGCGCCCGAATTTCGACATCGACGAGGACGACGCGGCCGAGGCGCTCGATCGCATCAGCCCCGAGCGCAGCAGCCCGCAGCTCGGCATTCCCGAGGACGATGCCGACGACATGATGTCGGCGATGGCGGCCGGCTCGCAGGTCCTCAACCCGCAGCCGCCGGCCGAGGACGAACCCGAGGACGAGCTCGACGCCGACGCCCTCGAGTACGCCGAGAACAGCGGCCTCATCGTCATGCCCACGGTCCCGGCGGACGATCCGGAAGACCTGCGCGAGCCGCCACCGGTCGAGAAGCTCGCCATCCTTGAGCCCGAGAAGCCCATCGACAGGGCGCCGCCGGCGGTCGCGGAGAAGGCTCCACCACCGCCGCCACCCGTCGCGGAGAAGGTCGCGCCGCCGCCACCGCCCCCACTTCCGCCGCCACCGCCGTTCGGGGAGAGGGGCCCCGACAAGCCCACGCCGCCGCCGCCGCCCGAGAAGGCCGGTCCGCCTCGTCCCCCCGAGAAGCCCAACGTTCCACCGCCGCCGACCAAGCCCCCCCCGCCTGTCAGCAAGGTGCCGCCGCTCGCCGCGGCGGTGGCTGCTGCGGCTGCTGCGGCCCCAGCGACCGCCGGCGGACGGAAGCACGGCTGGCACGACGATGCCTTCGGCGATCACTTCGCCAGCATCCAGCCGATCGACGCCGATCAGAGCGCCGAGCTCGACGCGGTGTTCATCCGCAAGTCGGCCGAGCTCGGTGCCGGTCAGACCGTCCTCGACGTCGCCTGCGGCGATGGTCGCCACTGCTTCGCCCTCGCCAACCTCGGCCTCATGGTCACCGGCCTGGACAGCTCGCTCTCACAGCTGGTCCGCGCCTCGCAGCGCAACGAGGCCACCGAGGCCGGCGTGACCCTCCTGCACGGGGACATGCGGGCCCTCCCCCGCGACCGCAGCTATGACGTGGTCACCTGCCTCGGCTCGAGCTTCGGCTACTTCGAGGGCGACGCGCAGAACCGACAGGTCCTGCAGGAGATGGTCGAGGTGCTGCGTCCGGGCGGCAAGCTCGTGCTGCACGTGTTCAACCGCGACTACCTCGTCGCCGTCATGCCCTGTCGCTCGTGGTGGCAAGGCCGCGGCTGCCTGGTCCTCGATGTCGCCGACATGAACTACTTCACCAATCGCATGCGGATCCACCGCACGGTGGTGTTCGAGGACGGGCGGCAGTTCGAGCACCACATGTACTTCCGCGCCTACTCGCTGCACGAGCTGGGCAAGCTGTTGACCAGCTTCGGCATGCGTGTGTTGGAGGTCTCCGGCAGTCGCGACACACGCGGTCGCTTCTACGGCGCGACGTCGGCGGAGATCTGGATCGTCGCCCAGCGCCGCGAGGACATCTGACCCGGACGACCGCGACACCCGTGTCCGGGTGATCGCGTCATGTCGGCCCGTGTGGGCCGCATTCTGGCGGCCAGGCAGGGGTCCGGGAATCGGGCCAGCGCCAGCGCAGTAGAACCGCCGATGCGGTCTGCCTGTACCACCTGCGCGGAGAATTGTCACAGGATGACCTTGTCATCGTGATCGTCCACGTGGCGCGTGACGTACCGTGGCTTGGGTCCAAGTGTCCCGGAGCGAAACAAGCATGCACCGTCAAGTGTTTTTCCTGCGGCCCGCGAACCTGGCCCGCTTCATGCCCGTCAGGTTCGACTCATCCCTCGTATTCCCGCGGCAGCGCACTGCGCGCGATCCATGAAACTTTCCGTGAAAGCTCGCGTTGACGCGAAATGCGGCCAAGAACGGTGTCCAACTTGCACTCCTCGCAGGCGTGATCCCGGTCCGAGGCCAGCACCGCTACCCCCATGCTACCCATGGACATGCTGCAAACGGGGCTTATCTTCGCCGGCCATTGGGCCCTGAATCTCCCAAAACTTAACTTTCCTGGCTTCTATTCTTCCTGCTCCACCCACCGAAACGAACGAGGTCTGTCATGGCACGCCGCAAAGTAACCCGTGGATCTCCCCCCAGGCTTGCTCGCTCCCGTCCCCGCACCCGTCCAGCGACGGCGGCCACGGCGCGTCCGGCAGCCCCGGCGACCCGGGTCGAACGGCCCGCCAAAGCCGAACCCCGCGACGAGTCCGAGTCAACGCGCAGCGACGAGGCGCCGAACTTCCTCGGCGTGTACTTCCGTGAAATGTCCGGCCTCGGCGTGATGAGCCCCGAGGAGGAGCTCCGCGTGGCCACGGCGATCGCCACGCTGCGGCGCACTTACTGGGCCGCGCTGTTCTCCTACCCGCCCTTCAGCGATCCGATCGCCCAGGTCATCGAGTCCAAGCTCGATGGCGAGGACGTGCCGCGGACTGAGCTCGAGTCGCTGCGCGGCGCCTCGCGCAACTTCCGCGAGCGGGAGACCCGCGTGAACAAGCAGGCCTACGAGCAAGCCTGCGCCGTGTTGGTCGAGCGCATGGCCGAGGTCGACGTCGACGCGATCGTCTCCGACGTGCTGCTCGGCGACCTCGAGCAGCTCGACCAGGGCAAGCGCGAGGCCCTGAGCCTCGCCGTGAACGTGCCGCGCCAGGGCAGCCGCCCCTTCGAGGCCTACCTTCAGCGTGTCCGCGTCGCCGCGGGCCACCTGCGCGACGCCAAGAACGCGTTCGTGAAGGCCAACCTCCGCCTCGTCGTGTCGATCGCCCGCCGCTTCAACCACGGCCGCATGCCGCTGCAGGACCTCATCCAGGAGGGCAACATCGGCCTGCTCAAGGCGGTCGACCGCTTCGATCACCGCAAGGGCTTCCGCTTCTCCACCTACGGCAGCTGGTGGATCCGCCACGCGATCAGCCGGGCCATCGCCGACAAGGGCCGGGCGGTGCGCCTGCCGGTCCACATGATCGACGCCTACCACAAGCTATCCAAGGCCAAGCGCGAGCTGGAGATGCTGCACGGGCGCGAGGCCACCACGGACGAGCTGGCGGTCGCCACCGGCATCGCCTCCGCGAAGATCGAGCGCATGGGCGGGCTCTTGCTCGACCAGGCGATCAGCCTCGACCGCCCGGTCTCGGACGACGACGGCCGTCGCGTCGTCGACTTCCTCGAGGACACCAACGGCGTGGTCCCCGGCGAGAACCTCGAGGCCGAGGCGATCAGCGAGCAGGTGCGGCAGGTGATCACGCTGCTGCGTCCGATCGAGGCCGACATCTTGCGCAAGCGCTTCGGCCTCGACGACGACAGCGAGCTCACCCTCAAGGAGATCGGCGAGCAGTACTCCCTGTCCCGCGAGCGCATCCGGCAGCTCCAGGAGCAGGCGCTCGGCAAGATCCGCCGCGAGCTCAAGCGCCGCGAGGTCGTGTAGAGCGATTCGGGGTTGGAAGCCCGGCGCTCATGGCCCTACACTGCGGGCCATGGGCGCCTTCCGCGTTTCTGCGTTGCGACGGGTGCTGAGTCTGGCGCTCGGCCTGGCCGGCGGATCGGGCTGCTCGCCCGAGGCGCCGCGCCTGGACGCGATCCGTCCGCTCTCGGGCGACGCTGCCGGTGGCACAACCGTGCGCCTCGAGGGCGCGGGCTTCGTCGATCACGGTCCGCTCGTCGTGTACTTCGGCCTGCGATCGGCGCGCGCGGTGGTGATCGTCGACGATCGCTTGATCACCGTGGTCACGCCCGAGGCCGAGGCGCTCGGGCCCAGCGACGTCAAGGTGGTGTTCGCTGACGGCACCGAGCTCGGGCTGCCGCGAGGTTATGACTACACATCGGCGGACGGCACGCTCAAGCCGATCCCGTTCATGCCCGGGCGACCTCCGCCGGACGAGGCGGCGGAGGGGTAGGGCGTCACATCGGCGGCGGCACGAAGCCGTCGCAGGATGCGCGCCGACATCGTGTCGAAGCTGATTCCCGCCGGGCGTCACATGGGCGGCGGCACGAAGCCGTCGCACGTCGTGTCGATGATCGCCACGGCCTCCTGGAAGAACTCCTTGTAGCTGTCGGCGCACACGCTGCCAGCCACGCCGCGCTCGCCGAAGCTGTTGACGAACTGGCGCAGTCGCGGGCTGGGCTCCGCCCCGCTCGAATTGTCCGGGTCGAAGGGTGGGCAGATCCCGTTGGGATCGTCGCCGTCGCCGAACAGGCCCAGCACGACGAGCGCCGTCTCGTCGCCCTTCTTGGCGGCGATGAGCGAGGCCTTCCAGCCGTCGACGGTGCCGAGCGATCCGTCGCCCGGGTTGTCGTCCTCGTCGGTGATGAAGGTGACGACCAGGATCGCGTCGCTGCGCAGGAAGCCGAGGTTGCAGTCGGTCGCCTTGCCCTTCGGGGCGACCGCGGCGACCATCGCCTCCATAGGCTTCTCCGGGTCGTCGGTGGAACCGGTGCCGACCTTGGCGGCGCAGGCGAAGGTCGCACCGAGGTCCGGCTCGCTCACGTCCATGTAGCGGGCCTGGCTCGTGAAGTTGCAGTCCTTGTTGCTCGCCTCGGTGCCCTTCGGGTGGATCACGCCAGCGCCGATCACGTCCTCGCAGAGCTCTGGCTTGGTCACGCCGCACTCGTACTGGCCGAGCGCCATCGGGCAGGTGTTGAAGAACAGCGGGCAGATGAGCTCGCAGCCGCCGAACACGTAGGCGTCGGTGTCGACCACCATGATGTGATAGTCCTGCGCCTCCTTGAGCTGGTCCTGGATGGTCTGGATGAAGCTCGGGAAGCTGTTGATGAGGTTCTGCTGCTCGTCGGACATCGAGCCGGAGTTGTCGATGACGAACAGGAAGTCGACCTTGCGGCAGCCCTCCACGGGCGGGCCGGTGGTCGTGTCGCCGTCGACGCCGACGTCGAGCTTGGGCCCGCCGTCGGTGGTCAGCGAGCCGGTGTCGCTGCCGGTGGCGCTGTCGCTGCCCCCGGGACCCGAGCTCGACGCCGTCGCCGAGTCGCCGCTGGTCGGCGCCTCTGTGGTGGGCGTGTTGGTCGCGCCGGTGACCCCGGTGATCGCGGTGGCGGACTCGGAAGCCGACGCACTGCCTCCGCCGTTGTCGCCGCAGGCGGTCAGCAGCGGGCACGCAGCGGTCGTTGCGAGGAGGAGGGCGAGGGAGAGGTCAATGCGTCGAAGATCTGCCACGGCCATCATGACCGCACCCTATCACCGTCGCGAGGAGTCGAGGTCCCGGGCCCTTCCCAGAGCGTTGCGGACCGGGGAGGAGGCGCTTGTGGGCTGTCGCACGGCTGCCTTGCCGTCGACGCCGACGCCGGCCGTTGCCAGGTCGCGGACGTTGCTGGTTCAATGATCGGTTAGGGCGAGGGCGTGGGCCCCTGGCTGTGATGACGGGCCCCGGTGGTATCGTGCGCCGCCACGCTCAGGATCCACGCCGTGTTGCACTTTGCCCTCACGATCTTCCTCAGTGCCTTCCTGCTGTTTCAGGTCCAGCCGCTCATCGGCAAGATCGTGTTGCCCTGGTTTGGCGGCACGCCGGCGGTGTGGACCACCTGCATGCTGTTCTTTCAGGTGCTGCTGCTCGGCGGCTACGCCTATGCGCACTGGCTCACCGCGCGCCTCGGTCCGCGGCAGCAGGGGCGGGTGCACCTGGTGCTGCTCGCGCTGGCCGTGGCTGCGACGGCGCCGACGATCCTGCCCGGCGACGGGTGGAAGCCGGACGGCGCCGACTCGCCGCTGCTGGTGATCCTCGGGCTGCTCGCGGTCTCGGTCGGGCTGCCTTACTTCACGCTGTCGGCCACGGGCTCGCTGACCCAGGCGTGGTTTAGCCGCAGCTACCCGCAGCGCTCGCCCTACGCGCTCTACGCCCTGTCCAACATCGGCTCGCTGCTCGGGCTGCTGACCTTCCCGTTTGTGGTCGAGCCGCGGCTCGGCGCGGTGCAGCAGGCATCGCTGTGGTTCTGGGGCTACGCGCTGTTCGCCGCGCTGTGCGGCGCGCTGGCGGTGCGCAGCGGGCGGGCTGCGTCGGCCCAGACGTCAGGGCCATCGGTAGGGCCATCGGCTGGCCCCGAGGACAGGTCCGAGGCGCCAGGCCCCAGCCGCGGGTTGCGGTGGGTGTGGGTCGGGCTGGGGGCCTGCGCCTCGACGATGCTGCTCGCGGTCACCAACCAGATGGCGATCGACGTCGCATCGGTGCCGTTCCTGTGGGTCGTGCCGCTGTCGCTGTACCTGCTGTCCTTCATCCTCTGCTTCGGCAGCGAGCGCTGGTACCCGCGGGTGCTGTTCTACCCGCTGCTGGTGGCCGCCTACGTCGGGGTGGTGGGGCTCATGCTCGCGGGCGCGGCGGCCAAGCTCGAGGTCCAGGTGGCGGTGTACTCGGGGTCGCTGTTCGTGTTCGTGATGGTGTGTCACGGCGAGCTCTACCGCCTGCGGCCGCACCCGCGCTACCTGACCTCGTTTTACCTCGCGCTCTCCCTGGGCGGGGCGCTGGGCGGCGTGCTGGTCGGGCTGGTCGCGCCCTACGTGTTCCCGCAGTACTACGAGCTGCACCTGTGCCTGCTCGGGACCGCGGCGCTGGTGTTCTACGCGTTTCGCCGCGACCCGCGGCTCGAGCTCGGCGGCGTCGCGCTGCGCCTGTATGTGCTCGCGCTGGCGGTGGTCGCTGGCGGCATCATGTTCTACGCGGCGCGGGTCGACGCCTACGCGTTTCGCGTGGTGACGCCGCTGGTCGGGGCGGTGGCGGCGGTGCTGTTGTTCGCGTTCCTGTGGAGCCTCGGCGTCGTGCAGACGCGTCGCGGTCGGTTCGCGTGGTTGCTGCCGCCCGTGGCGATGGCCCTGCTCACGGTCAACCTCGGCATCGAGGCGCAGCGCCGCGGCGGCGACGCGGTGGCGATCCGCCGCGGCTTCTTCGGCATGCTGCGGGTGGTCGACCGTCAGCTCGAGGACCCTCTGCTGGCGCGGCGGATCCTCTACCACGGCGCGATCAACCACGGATTCCAGTACCTCCACCCGGACCGGCAGATGTGGCACAACTCGTACTTCTCCGAGGAGAGCGGCATCGGCGTGGCGCTGACGCAGCACCCCGGTCGGCGGACCGGGACGCCGCTGAAGATCGGCCTGCTCGGGCTCGGGGCGGGCACGCTGCTGACCTACGGGCGGGCCGGCGACCACATCCGGATCTACGAGATCGATCCGGAGGTCGAGCCGATGTCGCGGCGCTACTTCACCTACTTCGATCGCACGCAGGCCAGCACCGAGGTGGTCCTCGGTGACGGCCGGCTCTCGCTCGAGCGCGAGCCGGACCAGGGCTACGACATCCTGATCCTCGACGCCTTCAGCAGCGACGCGATCCCGATGCACCTGCTCACGCGCGAGGCCTTCGCCGTGTACATGCGCCACCTCAAGCCGGACGGGATCCTGGCGGCCAACATGAGCAACCGGCACGTCGACATCAAGCCGGTGCTCAAGCAATTCGCGGAGCTGCTCGGCCTGCGCTTCGTGTGGATCTCGAGCTACGACGACGACGCCCGCGGGGTGTACGGGGCAGATTGGGGCCTGCTGACCCGCAACGAGGCGTTCCTGGCGACGCCCGCGGTGGCGAGCTCGGAGGACACGAGCGAGGTGTCCACCGACTTGCGCATGTGGACCGACGACTACACCAACCTGTTCGCCGTGCTCAAGTGGTGGCGCTGAGCCGGCCGACGACGACACCAATCTGTAGGTCGCCGGCCGACGACTACAACCTGTTCGCCGTGCTCAAGTGGTGGCGCTGAGCCGGCCTAGGCCTTGCGACGGGCGAACAGCGGCAGCTGGAGGAGGGCGTCGGGGAGGCCGCCGCCGGCGCGGCGCCGCTGGGCCTCCTCCTCGATCATGGTCTTGATCGTGCCGCGACAGCTGCCGCAGCCGGTGCCGGCGTCGCACTCGTCGCCGACCTCGTCGACCGTGCTGGCGCCCTTGCGGATGCAGGCGACCACCTCGTGCTCGAAGATCGAGTTGCAGTGGCAGAGCAGTCGCCGCACCGCCTTCTCCATAGCCCAGCGGGTCGCCGCGGGCTAGCCGGCGTCGCCGCCGACGACCCCGTGTTCGGCCCGCCGCGTGAGCTCGGCCCGCAGCTCGGGGTGCGCCTGCAGGTCAGGGTCGCGCGCGAGGATCTCCTGGGCCGCGTCGCGGGCCGCGTCGAGCAGGCGCGTGAGCTCGCCCGCCAGCCCGGCGATGCGCTGCCGCGGGGTCCCGGCCTGGCGCAGCCCGAACAGCTCGCCAGGCCCGCGCTCGGCGAGGTCCTGCTCGGCCACGCGAAAGCCGTCGCAGGTGTCGACCAGGACCTGCAGGCGCGCGGCAGCCTCGGAGCCGGGGCTGGCAGGCGTGTGCAGCAGGCACACGGGGGCGCCGCCCGGGGGCGTCGCGGGACGGAGCGGCGACGGCACAGCCGTCCTGGTTCCATGGGGCCTGTCCTCGGGGACAGGTAGTTCATATTGCCTGTCCCCAAGGACAGGATCCCCCGATCGACTTGACCTGTCCGTCGGGACAGGTCCGGGGCCGCGACCGATGCGGCCGCGCAGCTGGTGGAGCTGGGCAAGGCCGAAGCAGTCGGCGTGTTCGACGAGCATCGCCTGGGCGGCGGGGATGTCGACGCCGACCTCGATCACGGTGGTGGCGACGAGCACCGCGAGGGCGCCGCTGCGGAACGCGGCCACGGCGGCCTCCTTGTCGCGCGCGGCCATGCGTCCGTGCAGCACGCCGATCGCCGCGCCGGGCAGGCGCTCGCGCAGGTCGGCGGCGGCGGCCTCGACGTCGCTGACCTCGCGGGTGCCGGCCTCGACTTGCGGGCAGACGACGAAGGCCGAGCGCCCGCCGCGGACCAGGTCGGCCAGGGCGGCGCGGGCCGCCGCGAGGCTGCGCGGGCCGGCGAACAGGCGGGTCTGCGGCGGCGTGCGTCCGGGTGGGAGCTCGTCCAGCACGGACACGTCGAGCTCGCCGAACAGCGTGAGCGCGAGGGTGCGGGGGATCGGCGTGGCGGTCATGACGAGCAGGTGCGGGGCGCTGCCCTTGTCGCGCAGGAGGGCCCGCTGGGCCACGCCGAAGCGGTGCTGCTCGTCGATGACGACGAGGCCGAGGCGACGAAAGTGGACGCCCTCGCCGAGCAGCGCGTGGGTGCCGATCAGGAGGTCGAGCGCGCCGATGCGGGCCCGCGTCAGCAGGGCCGCGCGCTCGGGTCGGGAGGTCGCGCCAGTCAACAGGGCGATGCGCAGGCCGGCGGCCTCACACCACGGCGCGAGGCTCCGCAGGTGCTGTGCGGCGAGGATCTCGGTGGGGGCCATCAGCGCCGCCTGGCCGCCGGCCTCGACGATGCCCTGGATCGCCGCGAACGCGACGAAGGTCTTGCCGGCGCCGACCTCTCCTTGTACGAGGCGCAGCATCGGTCGCGGGGCGGCGAGGTCGGTCTCGATCTCGTCGACGGCTCGCCACTGAGCGCTGGTCGGCTCGAAGGGGACGCAGGCCCGCAGACGCTCGCGGCGGTCGTGCTCGGCCGGCAGCAGGCCGACCGGCGGAGCGGCGGCACGGTAGGCGGCGCGCTGGCGCAGCAGGGCCAGCTGGACGTGGAGCAGGTCGTCGAAGAGGACGCGGCGGTGAGCCGGCGTGCGCCCGGCGAGCAGCTCGCGCCAGCTCGCCTCGGGCAGGTCTCCGGGCGGCGCGTGCAGCAGGCCGAGCGCGGGCAACAGGGACGGCAGGCCGAGGCGCAGGCGCAGCTGCTCGGGCAGCGGGTCGACGGCGTGGGCCTGCGCGCGCGCGAGGGCGGCGAGGCAGAGGCGGGCCACGCTGCTGTCGCCGAGGCCCTCGATGTCGGGGTAGCGCACCGCGATCGCGGGGCCCTCGTCGTCAGCGTCGTGCAGCTCCGGGTGGATCAGCGCGACGGTGTCGCCCTTGCGCGCGACCTTGCCGATCATCCGCACGCGGCGACCAGCGACGGCGCGATCGGACAGGCCGCCGACGCGGTGGAACCAGCGGGCCACGAACGCCCGCGGGCCGTCCGCGGTGTCCTGGACCAGCTCCATGGTTGCGAGGTAGCGGCCGCGGAAGAAGCTCTGCTTGAAGCGGCGGATCGTCGCCTCGATCACCGCGACCACGCCGTCGGCGACCTGGTCGACGCGATCGCGGCGGCGATGATCGCGGTAGTCGACGGGGATCCAGCGCAGCAGGTCCCAGCAGCTGCGCAGGCCCTGCTCGCCGAGCTTGGCGGCCGTCCTGGGCCCGACCCCGGGCAGGCCGGTGAGCGCGTCCCAGGGGCTGTCGATGGCGGCCGCTCCGCTCGGGCCTGGCCGCTCGACCAGGCCCGCGGGAGCCATGGGCCTGTCGTCGGGCACGGCCTGCGGCCGCGCCGCGGGCTGCGCTCGCGTCCTTGGCGTGACTACGGGGGCCTTCGTGGCCCGCGCGGGCCTGTCCTCGGGGACATGTCCCGTTGGACCTGGCAGAAGAGGCAGCTGGGGCTGCTCGGTGGGCCCGCGCGGGCGGACCCGATGAGGGGAGGGACGCGCCACGCGGGCCCGTTGCGGATCAGTTACGGATCAGTTGCGGAGCAGTCGCGGGTCAGGCCCACGTCAGCCCAGACTGCTCGGCGGCGTGAACGAGAAGCGCAGCTGGTGATCGCAGAGGAAGTACACGCTGCCCTCCACGATCTTGTGGTTGTCGACCCGCGTGCCCTCGAACTCGATGCCGTTGGTGCTGCCGAGGTCCTTGATGAAGTAGTCGGGGCCGCGGCGGACGATCGAGCAGTGACGGCGCGAGATGTTGGCGTCCTTGATGGGGAGGTCGCTGAATTTCTGGCCGCGGCCGATGACGTACTCCTCCTTGTCGACCTCGTACCACTGGTTCTCGAACATCACGTACAGCGGGCGGACCTGCTGCGGCGCCGCCTTGGCTGCGGGCGGCGGCAGGCGCGTCGGCGCGGCCGAGGTCGGTGCTTGCGGGCGCGGCAGCGAGGGCGCGGCCTTCGGCGCGGCCGAGCCCATGCCGCTGGGCGGGCCCGCGGGCGCGAGCGTCGGCACGGGCGCTGCCGCAGCGGCCGGCGCCGAGGCGGGCCGTGGCAGACGCGGAGCAGCCATGGCCGCCGTCCGCGGGCCATTGAGGCTGGCGCTCGCCGCCGCCGCCGCTGGTGAGGCGCTGGCGGCTGGACCCGCGGCGGCGGGCCGCGCGGCGGGGGTCGGCGGTCCCGGTGGACGCGGAAGTCCGGGCGGCGGTCCAGCGGGTCGGGCGGCGGGCGAAGGCACGGCGGCGGCGGGCCTCGCGGGCGCCGCAGCGGGCGTGCTGGCGATGCCAGCGGGCGCCGGGATCATCGCCGAGGACTCGCCCTCCTTCTTCGTCTTGCTCTTGAACAGCTGCAAGAGCGCGGCCTGGACCACGTCGTCGGTCGAGATCCCACGACGCTTGGCGAGCGCATCGACCCGGGCCCACAGGTCATCACGACATTGGAACTGACGCAGCGTCTTGCTCATGCACTTCCCTCGCGAGGCGGTTCGCGCTGCGGCGGCGAGGCCGTGCGCAGCCGAACCCACGCATCCTATGAAGTCCGGGCTTCGCGGGTCAACTGGCGGACGCCGCTTTTGCCACGAAACGTGCCACCCCGTGTGGGAGTGGTGCGCTATCCTCCGGCACCATGCGCCGGCCTGTGGCATCGCGTTCCGCAGCGGCCTCCACGCCCGCGCCTGCGCACTGCCCTGCGGTCGGGGCCGCGGTTGGGGCCCCTGTTGGGCCCACGCCTGGGTCCGCCACGAGGGCATCGGGCGGGGAGGGCGCAGCTGACCAGAAGGCCAGGATGGGGCTACGAGCCCCCAGTTCGTTGCAGGGGCATCGGATCGCCATCCTGGCGGCGATCTCGGCCGCCCTCGGGGTCTGGTTCGCGGCCGCGAGGGCGCAGGCCGCCCCGGGCTCGAGCACGCGGCTGGGGGTCGCGGAGGCGCAGGGTCCGGCCGCCCGCTCGCTCACCGCGCTGCACCACAACCCGGCGATGCTGGCCGGCATGCCGGGAACGCGGGTGCAGCTCGGCGCGACCGGGGGGCTGGATCAGCGGTGGATCCGTCGCTACGGGGTCGGGCCCGACGGCGTCCCGAGCGGGGCCCTTGGCGATCGGCAGTCGCTGATCAACCCGACGGTCGGCTACTTCGCGGCCGCGAGCTTCTACTTCGAGCCCTTCGCGTTCGGCTTCGGGGTCTACGATCTCGGCAGCCAGTTCAGCTTGCAGAGCACCGATGCCCAGCGCTGGCACCTCGCGCCGGACCCCGATCAGCCGACCCTTCTGTGCGGCAAGAACGACAGCGACGCGTGCAAGGTCAACGGCGGGCAGGCCTCGCTGCGCACCGACTACACCCTCGCGGTCGCGTGGAACATCCTCGCCAACCTGCGCATCGGCGTCGGCCTGCACTTCCCCCGCCTGCGCAGCCGCCTCGCCTATGACAACAGCCGCGCGCTGGCCAGCAGCACCACCCCGGGCGACGCGGGCCGCTGCACGAGCGTCGAGAGCCCGTCGTGCGCGGAGCGGCTCGGCTTCAACGGCCGCACCAGCTGGCTGCCGGCGCGCGACGGTCGACCCAGCGGCTTCGACGTCGCCCTGACCTTCGGGCTCGCGGTCGACGTCTCGGACCGCGTCACGATGGGCCTGCGCTACCGCACCCGTCCGCTGGTCAACAGCGGCGACTACGTGCTGGCCGGGAAGGCCGCGGTCTGCCGCCCCGACGAGCAGGAGCTCGGCGCCAGCGAGGTGCAGCCCTGTTCGGTGGCCACGCCGGTCGACGCGAGCATGCGCGAGGGCGGGGCGCGCGAGGCGGCGATCGGGGTCGCGGGGGTGATCGGTCGGGCCAAGGTCTGGCGCATCGACACCAACCTGTACTGGCTCGACCTCTGCCACGACAACCGCGACGGCATCGGCGTGACGCGCTGCGGCGACCCCGGCAATCAGCGGCTGAGCCTGGTCGGGCTCGACCGCAGCAGCGTGCTGCTGCCGGAGACCACGCGCTACCGCGGCCGCAACGACGTGTTCGGGGTCGACGCCTACACCACCTATCGCGCCCGCTCCACCTTCGCGGTGATGCTGGGCGGCCACTTCAGCTCGCCGACCACGCGCACCTCGGCGCTGTCGGCCGCGGGCAGCGACGGCTGGCGCTTCGGCCTCAGCGTGGGCAGCACGCTGCGCATCGGTCAGGGCAACTTCCAGCTGGTCCCGGGCTACGCGCTCGACCTCTACCTGCCGAGCACGGTGCGTCCGGGTAGCGCCGCCTTCGATCCCGCGGCGGCGGCGGCCTTCCACAAGAGCGGCGGCGATCTCAACACCGCGGCGGCCGCCCAGGTGCTCGCGGGTCAGGGTCGACCGAGCAACGCGGGCCGCTACACGGGCGCGGTGCACACCTTCATGCTCGGGCTGCGCTGGTCCGAGCGCATGGTGGGCTTCGACTAGCAGTGGCGAGCCCTGGGCCCGGCCCGTACACTGGCCCGGTGCGTCCTTCGGCCCGCCTCCTCGCCCTCCTCGTCGCCGTCTGTGCGCCCACAACTGCAGGGATCTCGGGCACCGGCTGCGCCCACAAGACGAAGCCCGAGACGCAGGCGCCCGAGGTGCCGAAGTCGGTGGCCGACCTTGATCATTTTGCGATCGGCCTCAACCAGTTCGCCCTGCTGCCGCTCGATCACCCGCGCCGCGAGGCGTTTCGCCGGGTGCTGCTCGACTACCTGGTCGGCTACATCGGCAAGACGCTGGCGGACGGTCGCCCCGAGGAGGCGAGCAACGCCCTGCAATTCGCGGTGACGCTGTGGCGTCCGGCCGAGCTGCGGGGTGAGCGGCGCGTGGAGCCGGGACTCACGGCGGCGGCGCACCGGATCTACGCCGCCGCGGCGCGGCGCGGCAACGAGGGGCCGGCGCTGTTCGCCATCGCGATCGAGCAGCAGTTCGGCGACGAGGCCACCCGCGCCCGCGCGGTCGCCACGTGGACCGAGATCGAGGGCTGGCTGGTGCGCAACGGCAACTTCTCGGACGAGCCGGTGCTGCGCCACGAGGAGCTCGAGGGCGCGATGGAGGAGACCGCGGCCAACTTCCCCGCGCCCTTCGTGGTCCAGCGCCTCGCCGATCTCTACGTCGCTCGTTACGAGGCGGCGATCGAGGCCAGCAGCAGCAGCGGCAACCCGGAGCTCGGGATCGCGGCCAAGCACCGCGCCGAGGTCACCGGCTACCTGCTGACGCGCCTGTACCTCCGCGCCGACGACTTCGACGGGGCGATCGCGGCGCTCGGCCGGGTCGAGCTCGACGTGCCGACGCGCAAGCTGGTCGAGTTCCTCGAGTCGGCGCGCGCGCCCAACAAGAGCGCCGGTCCGCTGATGACTCTGGCCGCGCAGTTCATCCCCGAGGACGAGGACGAGTCGAGCCGGATCCCGCCGGCCTTCATCACCCAGGGCTGGGGCATCGTCGAGAACCTCGCCCGGCGCGCGACGATCCGTTACCCGAACGACGCCTTCGCCCACCTCTTGCTGTCGCGGAGCTTTCGCCAGCAGGGCCTGATCGACGCCGCGATCGTCCACCTCGACCGCACGATCGAGCTCAAGGAGGACATCTTCGACGCCTGGCAGGACCAGGCGATCCTCAAGCAGAGCAGCCTCGAGCGGCTGGCCGGGGTCGACGCCGACGCGGCCCTGCTGCGCCTCGCCGAGGTCGAGAAGTTCCACGCCCGCGCGGTCGCGCTGTGGTCGGGGCGGCCGATCCGGCCCGGGCTCTCGGAGGCCTACTTCACCGTCGCCGAGGGCCTCTACGAGCTCGGACGCGTCGACGAGGCCAAGCACCTGCTGGGCAAGAGCGTCGCCCGTGAGCCGCTCGCCGAGTCGCTCGATCTGCTGGCCACGATCGCGGCCAAGAGCGGCGCCTACGCCGAGGCCGCGCGGCACTACGAGGCGCTGCTCGGGCTGCCCTTCGCCGACCAGCGCACGCGCCTGCGCTGGGAGACGCAGGCCCGCACGGCGCTGGCCCAGATCCGCCACAAGCTCGGCGCCGAGGCCGAGGCGCAGACCCAGCTGACCACCGCGTTGCGCCAGCTCAACAAGCTGATCGGCTACCCGGCGCTCGGCGTGGAGGAGCGCAGCGCCCGGCTGGTCGAGCGCGGCAAGCTGCTGTTCTTCCTCGGCGACGCGGTCCAGGGCGCCGAAGACTTTCGTCAGGCCCGATCGCTCACGCCGGACCGCGCCGAGGCCTACGCCGAGCCGATGCTGTTCGTGGTCAACCACGGCTATTACCCGCTCGCGCTCGAGATCTTCCGCCAGGCGCTGCCGCGCGACGAGGTGCGGGCCTCGCTCAAGCTGTACTTTTGCCTGTGGCTGCACGAGCTGGCGCTGCGCCAGGGCCTGCCGCAAGACCCGCAGGTGCTCGCGTACCTCGACAACTTCAGCAGCGACAGCTGGCAGGGCAAGCTGGCCCGCCACGCCCAGGGCAAGCTCAGCTTCGACGATCTGCTGCGCGGCGCGACCGACTCCGGTGAGCAGGCCGAGGCGTACTTCTACGAGGCGCTCCGCCGCTGGCGCAGCGACCCCAAGGGCGGCCAGCAGCTGATGCGCAAGGTGCTCGACACCCGCCGCATGGCGTTCTTCGAGTACGACATGGCCCAGAACTACCTCGAGTGGAACGACCTGCCGGCCTCGGCGCGGGCGCCTCGCTGAACTCCGCGCGGTCGCGCGACCTGGCCGAAGGGCCAGCTACGACCTGGCCGAAGGGCCAGCTACGACCTGGCCGAAGGGCCAGCTGCGACCTGGCCGAAGGGCCAGCTGCGACCTGGCCGAAGGGCCAGCTTCGAGCTGTCGCGCGGCCAGCCTCGACCTGGCCGAAGGGCCAGCCTGCGCCAGAGCGAACCGATCAGCGGGGACGGCGGTGGACCATGGTGCGGGCGCCGGCGGCGAAGCGCACGCTGATCTTGCCGGGGTCGGGCAGGGCCTCGACGCGGCCGCGGCCGAAGCTCGGGTGCTCGAGCACGTCGCCGACGACGTAGTCGGCGCTGGGGCTGTAGCTGTGAATGGTTGCGGCGCCGGCGACGGCGCTGGCGTGCGCGTCGTCGGCGGCGATCTCGTTCGCGGCCCGGCGCCAGGGCACCGTCCAGCGCGGGGCGGCGCGGTCGATCATGCGGCGCAGCGGCCCGTCTTCGCGGTCCCAGGTGGCGCGGACCATGCCGCGGATCTCGGCGGCGGAGGGCTGTCCGAGGTCCTCGCTGCGGATCGGCGTGAGGCCGCCGCGGGCCCGGGCATAGGCGAGGACGGCGGCGTGACGCGCGAGCTGCGGGCGGGCGCTGGCCGGGAGATCGGCGAAGTGACGCTGACCCGCGCCGCCGCGGGCGAACCATGCGTCGGCGTCCTGGACTGCGCGCGGGGCCCCGGCGATCGCGTCGACCACCCGCTCGAGGACGATGCAGGCGGCCACCGGGGCGCCGTCGATCGTCAGCTGCACGCGGTTGTAAACCGTCTCGGCGCCGTGGCCGAGGATGCGCTCGACCGCCGTGCGACCCGTCCGCGAGCTCGCGCTCCCGAGATCCTCCGGCCAGCTGCTGACGAGGGCGCCGCGCTGCAGCAGCGACTCGAGGCGCTCGCCGATGAATCGCGTCTCCGGCGTGATGTCGGCGGGCGCCAGCTCGATGCCGCCGTAGCGGTCGTAGCAGCCGCGCACCGGCGGGGTCCACGGCTGCCAGATCGTCGCCGCTTCCGGGTCGCTGGCGAGGACCGGCTCGAGGAGGAACATCGAGATACCGACACGGCCGTCGGCCGGGCGCCAGCCGGTCGGCAGCCCGCTCACACCGCAACGCAGATCGAACACGCCCACGCGCGAGGTGTGGCGCGGACCGGGAGATCTGTCAAGCGGTTTGGCCTGGCCGATCGGACAGGTCAGCGCCAGCCCGGGCGACGTCGTGCTTGGCGGTGCGGGCCGCGACGAAGCAGCACGAGGCGGCGAGCACGAGCACGCCGACGAAGCGCACGAAGGTCTCGCCGGTGCTGCCGATCAGCTCAGCGGCGGCGCCGAAGGCCGGTGGCGCCGCCATGTCGCCGAGGAAGTGGAGGATGAAGACGGCGAGCGCGTAGGCCATGGCGCGCTGATCGGGGCGGACGACGTTGGCGATCTGGGTGTTGACCGCCGGCATGCACAGGAACAGGCAGGTCGCGCCGACCAGCAGGGCGGCGAGGATCGCCCCGGGTGCGCGCACGCTGAAGCCGATGATGAGGCTCGGCAGGGCGATGGTGTAGGCGCAGCCGGCGAGCAGCGCGTAGGCGCCGCGGGTGCGCCGGGCCAGGCGGTCGCCGAGCAGCCCGGCGAGCACGCTGCCGACGACGCCGCCGACCAGGCCGATGACGCCGAGGTAGGTGGTCGCCTCGACCTTGGTCATGCCGCGCTCCTGCTCGAGGAAGGCGATGCCGAAGTGCAGCAGCGGGACCAGGATCATCACCGCGAAGGCCTGGGCGAGGATGATCAGCATCAGGGTGCGGTTCTTGATCAGCTCGCGGTAGGGCGCGAGGCCGCCGTGCCTGGTGCCCGGCGGGGCCGCTGCGCGCGGCGGCTCGGGCAGGAAGAGGATCAGCAGCGCGACCAGGAGGCCCGGCGCGCCGGCGACGAGGAAGGCGTTGCGCCAGCCGCCGAAGTGCTCTGTGACCACGCCGCCGACGATGTAGCCGGCGGTGCCTCCGAGCGGCACGCCGAGGTAGAACAGCGACAGCGCCCGCCCGCGCACGTCGGCGGAGCACAGGTCGACGACCAGGGTCGGGCCGATCACGAGGCAGCCGGCCTCACCGACGCCGATCAGGAAGCGCGAGATGTAGAGCTCCAGCTTGGTGTCGGCGAGCCCGGAGCCGAGCGTGGCCAGCGACCACACCAGCACGCAGGCGGCGAAGATGACGTTCCTTCGCCAGCGCACCGCGGCGTAGCCGACCAGCGGCGCGAACACCATGTAGCCGATCGTGAAGGCCGACCACAGGGTGCCGAACTCGGGCTTCGACATGGCGAAGGCGGGCCGGATCTCGCTCTCGAGGGCGCTGACCACCTGGCGATCGAGGTAGTTGAGGAAGTTGGCGAAGCAGATGACACCGAGCGCAAACGCGAGGTGGCTGCGGGAGAAGGTCGGTCGGTCAGCCATCCGGAGGGGCCCGAGGATACAAATTCGCCGGGCTTGCTCCGGCGTGAAACATGTTCTAGTTTCGCGGAATGACGGCACAGACGCAGCGCGTGAGCGTGGGTCGAACGATCCCGGGCCCGCGCTCCTGGCCGCTGGTGGGGCACGGGTTGTCGGTGCTGCGTCACGGGATCTTCCCGGTGTTGGAGCGCAGCTGGCGGCGTCACGGCGACATGTTTCGCCTGGATCTCGGACCCAAGCGGATCGTCGTGATCGTCCACCCCGACGAGGTAGAGCGGGTGCTGATCAGCGATCGCGACAGCTACTACAAGGGCGCGTCGTACGACTTCTTCCGCGTGCTGGTCGGCGACGGGATGGTCACCAACGAGGGCGAGACGTGGCGGGCGCGGCGACGCGTGGCCCAGCCGAGCTTCAACAAGGGCGTCGTCGCGGCGCTGGCCGGCAAGATGACGGCGGCGACGGAGACGATGCTCGGCGCGTGGGCGGCGAAGCTGGAGGTCGGCGCGGAGTTCGACATCTACGAGGAGCTGCTGGCGCTGACGATGTGGATCATCGGCGACACGCTGTTCGGCCTCGACCTGCGCGGGTCGATCGATCGCTCCGCGGAGGCCTTCACGGTGGCGCTCGAGCAGCTGTCGGTGCGTGGCAACGAGATGGTGCGCCTGCCGCTGCACTGGCCGACGCCGGGCAATCGCAAGCTGCGGCGGGCGCTGGCCACCCTCGACGAGACGGTCCACGCGATCATCCGCGGGCGCCGCGAGAGCGGCGAGCGGCCGCCCGATCTGCTGAGCGCGCTGCTGGCCGGCCACGACGAGCACGGCCAGCCGCTGGGCGATCGGGCGCTGCGCGACGAGGTGATCACCTTCTTCCTCGCGGGCCACGAGACGACCGCGCTGGCGCTGTCGTGGACGTGGTTCATGCTGGCGACCCACCCGCAGATCCAGGCGCAGCTGTTCGCCGAGGTCGACGCGGTGCTGTGCGGGCGCACGCCGACGGCCGACGACCTCGCGCGCATGCCGTACACGCGGATGGTGCTGCACGAGGCGCTGCGCCTGTACGCGCCGACGTGGAGCGGGGCGCGTGATGTGCTGAGGCGGACCGAGCTCGGCGGTCACGCGGTCGAGCCCGGCGAGGTCGTGATGTACCTGCCGTACTTCACCCACCGTCACCCCGAGTTCTGGGACGCGCCGGAGCAGGTCCGGCCCGAGCGGTTCACGCCGGAGGCGATGCAGACGCGGCACAAGGGCGCCTACCTGCCGTTCAGCGCCGGGCCGCGGATGTGCATCGGCAACCACTTCTCGCTGATGGAGGGCGCGCTGATCCTGGCGATGATCGCCCAGCGCTACCGCTTCAGCCTGAGCCCGCGGGCCCGCGTGGAGCCGCAGTTTCAGATCACGATGCGCCCGAAGTACGGCGTTCTGCTGCGCGTCGATGCGCGACGGTGACGGATCGGGCGGCGGCGTTGACCGCGGCGGGCCCGGGCCGGTACACCCATGGCGTGGCCGACGACACACCCGCCGGGGCGCTGCTCCGCGACGAGCGGACGCGGCGGATCCTCGACGCGGCGGTCCAGCTGGCCGAGGCGGGGGGCTTCGCGGCGGTGCGCCTGCGCGACGTGGCCCAGACCTCGGGGGTCGCGCTCGGCACGGTGTACAAGCGCTTCCGCAGCAAGGAGGACCTGCTGCTCGGCGTGCTCACCGAGGAGCTGCACGAGCTGCGGGCCCAGATCGGCGAGGCGCCGGTGCGCGGGCCGACGCCGCTGCTGCGGGTGATCGGGTTCTTCGCGTTCCTCACCGACTTCCTGTGTCGGCGCCCCAACCTGGCGCGGGCGGTGGTCCGATCGGCGGCCTCGGGCGAGCAGGCGCTGAGCGAGCGGCTGGCCCGCTTCCACGCCAAGCTGTTCGAGCTGAGCTTCGCGGCGTGGCAAGGCGGGGCCCACCGGGCGCCGACGGCGGGTGAGTCGGTGATGCTCTCGGCGCTGCAGCAGGTGTGGTTCTCGGCGCTGTGCGGCTGGGCCGGGAGCCTGTACGACCACGATGAGGTGGTTCGCCAGGTGGCCGCGGCGGCGCGGCTGATGACCCACGGGGTCGTGCACATGCCGGCCGAGGCGGTCGTGTTCGCGGCGCCGCTGCGGGTGGTGCGAGTCGCGGATCGCAGCGGGGTCGGGACGATCGCGCTGCCGCGGGAGCTGGTGGCGATCGAGTTGGTGGCGGCGGCGACTTGCGACGGGCTGGCGGCGCTGCTGGTCCGCGATGACGTCGACGTGCTGCAGCTCGCGGGTCCGGTCGACGCGGGCGCGCTGCCGACGGGGCTCGCGGCGCCTTCGGGGCGGCCGCGGATCGTGGTGCTGCATGGCTGCTTCTCGGTCGCGCTGGCGGAGCGGCTGGCGGCGAGCGTGGATGTCGTGCTCGGCGCGGGGCCGGAGCTGGCGGCGGCGCTGATGGATCGGGCCGCGGAGGCGCTGTATGTCGCGCTGGTTCGCGGCGCGTCGCTGCAGGAGGCGCACGCGGAGGCCCGCGCGGCGATCGGCGAGCACGCGCATCACTTCGAGCTCAAGGCGCGCGACGGGGCCGAGCTGCGCGCGCTGTCGCTGCGCTGAGCGGCGCGCGACGGGGCCGAGCTGCGCGCGCTGTCGCTGCGGTGTAAACCGGCAGCGCTATGGCCCGGCGCGTTGCGGGGTCGAGCCCGTGGGCGGCGCTCAGAAGCGGTACGAGAGGTTCAGCGTGCCGCCGCCGCGGCGCGGGGCGCTCTGCAGGTGGACGCCGCGGCCGAGGTGCAGGCCGGCTTGCTGCTGACCGGCGCGCTGACGCCGGCCGTCGCGGACCCACAGGGTGGCGCCGGCGATGCCGAGCGCGAGGCCGGCGCTCTGGGCCAGGAAGGAGAACACGCCGGCGAGGGTGCCAGTCGCGGTGCTGTCGGACCCGTCGCCACGAAGGTCGCGGATGCCGATCAGCGGGCCGACCACCGGGACGAAGAGGACCAGGCCGGCGCGATGACAGCCGGTGCCGCCGACGACGTCGTCGCAGACCCTGCCGTTGGCGTCGTAGATCGCGGCGCCGATCAGCGCGGTGGTCAGGTAGGAGGCGCCGAAGATGGTCCAGCCGGCGATCATCATGCCCTTGCCGCGGCGACGCGGCGGCGGCTGGTAGGGCTGGCTCTGGGCGGGGTAGGGCTGCGGCTGGGCGTAGGGCTGCGGGTCGCCGTAGGGCTGCGGCGCGGGCTGCCCCTGGGGCTGCCCGTAGGGCTGCGGCGCGGGCTGCCCCTGGGGCTGCCCCTGGGGCTGCCCGTAGGGTTGCGGGGCCGGGGTGGCGACCGGCGCGGGGGCGGGCTCGCCGGGGGCGGCGTAGCCGGGCGCCGCGACGATGCGCACGGAGCTGGCGTAGGGGCTGGCGTGGGCCGTGCTGGCGCACAGGCTGAGGGCGACGAGGGCGGACAGGGAGATGCGCACTTTGGGCATGGGGGAGCTCCGGGGACGATCAGAAGCGGTAGCTGAGGCCGACCATCGCGCCACCGCGGGTGCTCGGGCTGGCGTTGATGCGGAGGCCGCGACGGGTGAGGCGCAGGCCGTCATGGTTGAGCACCATCTGTTGCTGCTGACGGCGGTCGGCGGCGAACTGGGCGGTGCCGGCGATGCCCATGATCAGGCCCGCGGTCTGGAAGACGCCGCTGAGGCCGAGGAAGATCGAGCCGGTGGCGGTGTTGCTGGGGCCGATGGCCATGAAGGGGCCGGCGACGGGGATCATCATGTAGTAGCCGAGGCGCTGGCAGCGGGCCGGATCTTCGCAGATGGTCTTGCTGTCGGAGATGACGGCGCCGACCAGCGCGGTGAACAGCCAGGAGGCGCCGAGCATGGTCCAGCCGCCGATCATCAGGCCCTTGCGCGGGCTGCGGGGGGGCGGCGCCATGGGGGCGGGCCCCGGCGCGTAGGGCTGCGGCTCGGCGTAGTAGGGTTGCGGCGCGGGGTAGGGCTGCGGGGCCGGGTAGGGCTGGGCCACGGGCGTGGGCCCGGGTGCCGGCGCCGGCGCGACCTCGGTGGCTGCTGGCTCCTGGGACATGCTCCGAAGGACATGTCCGTAAGGACTGGCGGCCGCGGGGGCGGCGATGCTGAGCGCCAGCGCGGAGGCCAGGACGGACGTGAGCACGGCGGGGATCGGGCGGCGTAGCTTCGACATGGCTGGTTTCTCCGGGGCTGCTGGCAGCGGCAGCGCGTGGTGCCTCAGGATGCACCGCGCCGCCACGGCCGTCCAGACGCGGGCGATCGGGGTCACACGCGGTGGTCGGAGCCGGCGTTTGGCCCAGTCCGTGGGCCCAGAAGGCCACGGATCACGGCGCGGCTGTGGTCGCCTCGGCCGACCTCGCGGGGCAGCCAGATCTCGATGTCAGAGCGGGTGCCTCGGCCGACCTCGCGGGGGAGCCAGACCTCGATGTCGGCGAGGGCGCCTCAGCTGAGCTCGCGCGGCAGCCAGACCTCGATGTCTGCGCCGCCGCCGGGGCGGGCCCTCGCGTGGGCGTCGCCGCCGTGGGCGCGGGCGAGGTCTCGCACGAGCGAGAGGCCGAGGCCGGTGCCAGGGGTGTGCGCCGTGCTGGCCCGCTGGACCCGCACGAAGCGCTGGAACACGCGCTCGCGGTCGCTGACGGGGATGCCGGGGCCGCGGTCCTGCACGTGCAACACGGCGCGACCGGGCTGCGCCAAGAGGGCCACGCGGAGCCGGCGATCGTCGCTCTCGGCGGCGTACTTGAGCGCGTTGTCGAGGAGGTTGACGACGATCTGCTCGATCGCCTGGGCGTCGAAGCGGCAGCGGAGCTCGTCCGGTAGATCGAGTTCTACCGTGAAGCCCTTGCTGGCGATGTGCCGGGCCTGGCCCAGGGCGACCTCGCGGATCAGCGCCGCGAGGTCGCCGGGCCGCAGGTCGAGGACGCGGCGGCCCTCCTCCAGCTGCGAGACGGCGAGCACGTTCTCCACCAGGCGACTGAGGCGCACGCTCTCGCGCACGAGGTCGTCGTGGATCGTGGCCAGGCTGCCGGGCGCGACCAGGCCCTCCTGCAGCAGCTCGGCGTGCATGCGCAGGGTGGTCAGCGGGGTGCGCAGCTCGTGCGAGACGGCGGAGACGAAGGCGGTCTTTTGGGCCGAGAGCTCGTCGGCGCGGCGGGCCGCGCGGGCGACGACGACGACGCCGACGCCGACGATCACGATCAGGCCGAGGAGCGCACCTGCCTGAAAGGCCAGGTGGTCGGGCGGCGCTGCAGGAGCCGCGAAGCACAGCCACACGCCGGGCAGGTGCTCGCTGACCGCCTGCGGATCGGCGCAGGCGTCGGCGTCGACGACCACCCGCGGGAGCTCGCCGGCGGGCGCGTGGCGGGCGGCGACGGCGGGCAGCCAGGTGTCGACGAGGTAGGCCCGGTCGAGCAGGACGCCCTGCACCGATCCGGTCTCGGCGTGCGAGACGACGCGCTGGAGGACGAGCGCGTCGCCGAGCGTGAGGTAGGCCATCGGCGTGTAGTCGACCTCGGTGCCCTGCGGCATGCCGGCGGCGATCGACGCGGGCAGTGGCGCGGACGGTTGCGACGGCGCGGCCTGTTGCGGTGGTTGCGGCTGCTGCCGGGCCTGGGTCGGGGCCCGGGCCTGCGCTTTTCGACCTGGCCGATTGGACAGGTTGTCGGAGGTCTGCTGGGCGGGGATCGGATCGAGGAGCTGCTGGGCGGCGCTCTGCTCGAACAGCGGGGCGGCGTCGTTGGCCTGCGCGAGCGGGACGTTGCGCATCTGCTGGCTCTGGATCGCCTCCCAGCTGACCTGGTTGCGGCTGGTGATCGGGACCTGCTTGCGCGGGCGCGCGGCCTGCTGCTGCTGCGGGGCTTGCTGTGGTTCGGGGTCGTTGGTCTGGGCGGCGAGGTCCTGGTAGGCCCGGTTGGAGAGCTGGCCGATGTTGGTGGTGAGCGGGGCGTCCTGGTCGCGCGGGCGCAGATCGGCCTGGGCGAGGCGGGTGTCGGGGGCGGGCTCGCCGAAGCTCTGGGCGCGCAGCGGGGCGAAGGCCGGGGTGGTCGCGACGGCGAGGATCTGGTCGGCGCGCGGGCTGCCGGGGTGGTCGTCGTCGACGGGGTACGGTGTGCGCACGCGGCCGCCGGGGTCGACCTGGAAGTGACCGAGGATCCGCGGGTCGTCGGGGTCGGCGGCCAGCGGTGAGACGGCGACCGCGTCGCCGAGGGCGAGCACCTCGGGCGGGCTGTAGAAGTGGTTGTAGAGGTAGAAGGGTCGGGCGTCCTCGCGGCGGCGCAGCTCCTCGAGGCCCTCGCGCACGGCCGCGGCGACGCGCTCGGCGGTCTGGCGGCGGCTGGCCTCGTGCTCGCGGGCGAGGCCGGCCTGCTCGCGCAGCGAGGCGAGCCACCAGCCGACCGCGAGCAGTACGGTGGGGAGCGCGACGCCGAGGCCGAGGGCGAGGACGCGGCGGCGGCCGGCGCCTCGCAGGCTCACCGGGCCTCCGCTTCGAAGCGGTGGCGACCACGCGCAGTGGCGGCGCCACGCAGGCTCACCGGGCCTCCGCTTCGAAGCGGTGGCGACCACGCGCAGTGGCGGCGCCTCGCAGGCTCACCGGGCCTCCGCTTCGAAGCGGTAGCCGCGGCCACGCACGGTGCCGATCCAGTCGTCGCCGCCGGGCACGGTCCGCAGCTTGCCGCGCAGCTGGAGGATGTGGACGTCGACGGTGCGCGTGCGGATGCTGCCGTCGTGGTAGCCCCAGACATCGGTGAGCAGGGCCTCGCGGGTGACGGCGACGCCGGGGCGGGCGCGGAGGTACTCGAGGATGAGGCCCTCGCGCGACGTGAGATCTACCTGTCCTTCGGGCCAGGTGATGACCAGGCGGGCGAGGTCGACGGTGACCTCGCCGACGCGGAAGCTGGCCTGCGGGGCGGGCGGCCGCACGCGGCGCAGGAGGCCGCGCACGCGGGCGATGAGCTCGCGGATGCCGAAGGGTTTGGTGACGTAGTCGTCGGCGCCGGCGTCGATGCCGGCGACGACGTCGGCCTCGGCGCCGCGGGCCGTCAGCATCAGCACGGGGGTGAGGTCGCCGCGGGCGCGCAGGCGCTGGAGGAGGGTGAGGCCGTCGACGCCGGGGAGCATCCAGTCGAGCAGGACGAGGTCGTAGTGGTTGGTGGACAGCTTGATCTGGGCCTCGTGGCCGTCGCTGGCGAGCTCGAGCTCGAAGCTCTGGGTGCGCAGCAGCTCGACCAGCCCGTGACGGATCGCGGGCTCGTCCTCGACGATCAGGACGCGGGGCGGCTGGCTCACCGCGTCAGGGTGGCAGATCGGCGGCGGCGACGGGAGTGGGGGGCGTAAGAGCTGCGTAAAACGTCGCGGGTCGGCGCGGGCCCGAGGCTGGCGACGCTGCGAGAGGCCGCGGATCGGCCCGCGGAGGCAGTTCGGGTGCTCGCGGGGTCAGTTGCCGGCGACGTTGCCCATCGACGCGTTGATGTACGAGGGCAGGACGACGCGGACCTCGGTCTGCGAGGTGTGGAACTGGACGGGCAGGCTGGTGGCCTCGCCGAGGGCCTTGCGGATCAGGGGCACGCCGCGGCCGACCTGCTCGACCAGGCCGAGGGTGCGGGCGGTGGCGGTGAGCAGCGGGTTGCGCGGGAAGCTGGCGCCGCCGTGCTGGGCCAGCTCGTCGAGCGAGAGCGGCAGGGCCAGGCCGCCGGGGCTCCAGACCTCGAGGCGGTCGTTGAAGATGCGCAGCGAGACGCGGCCGCTGAGGCGGTAGTCGCGGTGGAGCAGGCCGTTGAGCAGCGCCTCGCGGACGGCGGCCTCGGGGTACTCGCCGGCGGGCTCGCTCGGGCGCAGGAGGTTGGGGGCGACGCGGGTGTTGCTGCGCACGAACTCGAGGGACTGTTCGACCAGGGCGGCGAGCGGGCCCTCGACGTCGTTGCGGGCGGCCACCTCGTCGGCCAGGTTGGCGCCGCGGACCCGCACGCAGGCGACGCCCCACTCGGGGCGGATCAGCTGCGGGGCTGTCCCAAAGGCCATGAGGCCGACGACGGTCGGGACCATGTGCGAGCCGATCGATCCGAGCAGGCCGAGGCGCTGGGCGCCGCGCTCGAGCGCGGCGAGGTCGGGCTCGGCCCCGAGGCCGGCGATCCGGCGCTTGACGTAGGCGTGCAGGCTCGGGAGGTCGAGGTCGTCGAGGCCGCTGCCGGCGACGGGGCTGCGCTCGAAACCAAGGGGCGTGGGTGCGACGAGGCTCATGCGCGGGGAGCCGGCATGGTAGCGCGACGCAGGGCCCGCGGCGGGGCGCGAAGCGGGGGAGTTGCGCGAGCTGGGGCGATCAGGCCGCGGAATTCGTGCGTTGCGCGTATGCGCTCAGACCGGCGCGGAGGATCTCGAGGCAGCGGGTGAGCTTGTCGGGGGCGAGCACGTAGGCGATGCGGACCTGGTGGCGGCCCGCGCCGGGGGTGGCGTAGAAGCCCTCGGCGGGGGCCATCATGACGGTCTCGCCCGCGAGGTTGAAGTCGCGGAGCATGAAGATGCAAAAGTCCTCGGCGTCGGCGACGGGGAGCTCGGTGACCAGGTAGAAGGCGCCGGTCGGGGTTGGGCAGGAGACGCCGGGGATCTGGTTGAGGCCGGCGACGATGAGGTCGCGGCGGGCCCGGTAGGCGTCGATCATCGCCCGCATCTCGGGCTGTGGGGTCGTGAGCGCGGCCGCGGCGGCGAACTGATCGACGGTGGGCGGCGACAGGCGGGCCTGGGCGAACTTGAGGCAGGCGGCGTAGAAGTCGGGGTTGCGAGTGACGAGGCAGCCGACGCGCGCGCCGCAGGCGGAGTAGCGCTTGGACACCGAGTCGATGACGACGGCGTGGGCGGCGAGCTCGGGGATCGCGAGGACGGAGGGGGCCAACGCGAGGGCCCCATCGAGGGCCCCAGCGAGGGCCGTCGGGATGGGGCTGTCCGCGGGGACAGGTGGCTCGGGGTAGACGAACTCGCGGTAGACCTCGTCGACGACGAAGAAGATGTTGGCGTCCTGGCAGACGCGGCCGAGCGCGCGCAGGTCGTCGGCGGAGAGGACCATGCCGGTCGGGTTGCCGGGCGAGGGGACGACGAAGGCCCGGGTGCGCGGGGTGATCGCGGCGCGCACGCGATCGGGTGGGATCGCGAAGGACTCGCTCGCGTGGGTCGCGACCGGGACGACACCGACGCCGAGCATGTGCGAGAAGCCGGCGTAGTTGGTGTAGTAGGGCTCGGCGACCAGGATCTCGTCGCCGGGATCGCAGGCGGCGGCGATCGTGAAGAGCAGGGCCTCGGAGCCGCCGACGGTGACGAGGATCTGCGAGGGGTCGATCGGCGGGGCGTCGCCGGTGAGCTGGTTGTAGTAGGCGGCGAGCGCCTTGCGGTAGTAGAGATAGCCCTCGGAGGGGCTGTAGGCGATGACCTCGTCGGCGAAGCGGGCGTAAGCGGCGCGCATCGGCGAGACGGTGTGGAGGTCGGGCTGGCCGATGTTGAGGTGGTGCACGACGACGCCGCGGGCCTTCGCCGCGTCGGCGTAGGGGGTGAGGCGGCGGATCGGCGAGCTCGGTGCGGTCGCGCCGCGACGGGACAGGTTCGGCGTGGTCATGAAGCAGCGCGAGGGTGCGGCAAAGCGCGGCAAGTCTCAAGGGGCCGCGATGCTGTCCTGGCGCGGCGCGAGGGCGGCGTGGCGGGGCAAGGCTCAAGGGGTCGGCGCTGCGGCGGTCGCCACAGGGGCGAACACGCCGCGCCACGCGGGGTCGTCGCGGAGGGCCGCGAGCTCGGGGTCGTCGCGCAGCTGCTCGCTGATCAGCGCGGGGGTCGGCGAGGTGGCGACGGCGATGCTGGCGAAGCGGAGGGCCTCGCCTGGGTCGGTGGCGGCGAGCGCCCGTGCGGCCATGAGCCACACCGGGGCGACGATGTGGCGGGCCTCGCCGGGGGGCACGTGATCGAGGAGCAGGGCGGCGGCGCGCAGGTCCTCGCGGGCGCGCTCGTCGGCGCCGAGGCGCAGCCATGAACGGCCGCGCAGGGCCAGCAGGCGGCACTTGAGGGCCCACTCGCCCTGGCTTCGCGGGGCGAAGCCGGCGAGGTCGGCGAGGTCTTCGGTGAGCTGGCGGTGGAGGTAGGCGTCGTAGCGGTGGTGGTGGATCGCCTGGGCCCAGGCGTCGGCGTAGGCGGCGAAGAAGCGCGGGCCGAGCAGCTCGCGCAGCGCGGCGCCCATGCTCGTGGGGCGCAGGTGGAGCAGGCGCGCGAGGGCTGGCGCGAGCGGGTGAAGGTCGGGCTGCGGATCGGGCTGCGCGCTGGGCCCGGCGCCTGGCGGCGTGCGGGTGGCGTCGGCGGGTGGTGGCAGGGCGCGGCGCAGGGCGGCGACGGCGTCGGCGCTTTGGTGCAGGTCGTCGCGGGCGACGGCCTCCCAGATCGGGATGCGCGGGTCGTGCTCGTCGCTGAGGGCGAGCTCGGCGAGGGCGGTGAGTGGTTCGTCGTCGGCGAGGGCGCGGCGGGCCCGGGCGAGCGGACGGTCGTCGACGTCGGTGAGCAGGCGGGCGCCGTCGACGTGGATGCTGCGGATCGCGACGCGGGCCATGGCCAGCTCGACCTCGCGATCGGGGTAGCTGCCGATCGAGAGCCAGTAGCGGCCCGGCGGTGCGGGTGCGGCCGGGCCTCCGCGGTGGCGCTGCGTGGCGCCGTCGCTGCCGCTGGCGACGCAGGTCGCGGCGCCGAGGCCGGGGAGGTGTTCGATGCGCAGGTGCAGCGCTTCGCTGGCCTCGGCGGTCGCCTGCGGGTGGCTGGCGAACGAGTCCCACACGCCGTGGTGGCGGTTCCAGCACTGCAGGCTGGCGTCGACGAGGCCGCCGCCGCCGCTGGCCCGCACGCCGCTGCCGAGCCACACGCTGCCGTCGTCGCCGCGGATGACCACGCGCAGCGAGCTGCCGAGCTCGAGGTGTTCGCGGCTGAGGTCGACCTGCACGCGCAGCGGGCCGCCGTCCCAGGCGATCGCCAGGGCGGCGAGCTCGTGGGGATCTGGGAAGGCGGTGACGCGCAGGACGCCGGCCGCGGGGTCGCGGCGGACCAGGGTCGGATCCTCGATGTGCCAGGCGGGCAGCAGGGGGCGGCTGAAGTCGAGGTGGAAGCTGGCGCTCGGGCGCGCGAGCGGCTCCAGCTCGGCGAGGCGGGTGCGGGCCTGCTCGAGCAGCGCCGGGTCGCCCGTCGTCAGCTCGGCGATCGCCTGCAGGGCGGCGACGGCGTCGCCGTAGCGGCCGAGCAGGGCGGCGGCCTCGGCGGTCTTGGCGAGCGCGCGGGGGCCGAGCTCGGCGTCGGCGGTGACCTGGCGGTAGAGCTCGCCGGCCAGCGCGGCGTCGCCGTGGGCGAGGGCGATGTCGCCGGCGCGGTCGAGCAAGATCCGGCGGTGGTGGAGGTCGGCGGCGAAGTGGGCGGCGTCGCGGAGGGTGGTCGCGGCGGCGCTTCCGAGGCCGACGCGCTCGAGCTGGCTGGCGCGCTGCCAGGCGCGCTCGAGCTCGGGGGCGTCGAGCTCGGCGGGCGGGTCGATGAGGGTGCGCGGCGGACGGGGCAGCGGGGCCATGGCGTCGACGCCGGCGCCGAGGATCCACAGGTCGTCGGGGGCGTCGGTGGCGAAGGCGAGGAGCTCGCGGGCGGGGTCGTCGTCGGCGTCGAACAGGCCGACGGGGACCATGCCGCCGAGCGCGACCATCGCGAACTCGCCGTCGCTGCGCTGGCGCAGCACGAGCGCGAGGTCCCGCTGGGACTCGGGCTGGACGTCGCGCGACGCCGCGATCACGAGGTCGTCGAGGCCGTCGCCGTCGAGGTCGGCGGCCTGCATGAAGCGGCCGACCTGCAGGCCGGAGCGGCCGTCGGCGAGCGGGAAGGGGATGAAGTCGTCCTGCACCAGCTCGCGGCCGGTCCAGCGCAGCAGGTACACGCCGGCGGGCTCGCCGGTGTGCGGCGGGGCGGGGAACACCTCGCGGTTGGGGTAGGCGTCGTCCTTGGCGACGGCGATGCGCTGGCGGCCGTCGGCGCCGCGGAGGATGGCGACGCCGGCGACGCGGCCGAGGCGACGATGGGCGCGCAGCTGCAGGCCGGCGGGGCCTGGTTGGTAGAGGCGCAGGTCGTAGGCGGACCAGGCGCTGACGGCCGCGACGAGCTCGCGGGTGCCGTCGCCGTCGAGGTCGGCGGCGACGAGGCCCTCGAGGTCGGAGTTGCTGGCCTGGGTCGCCGGACGCAGGGCTGCGTCGGGGGCGGTGGTCGCGAGGTCGGGGAGGACGACGAAGCTGCGCGCGGGTGGTTCGAGGCCGAGGTAGAGGTCGGGCTGGCCGTCGTCCTGGGGGTCGAGCACGGCGACGGTGTAGGGCTTGCTGGCGCTGCGCTGCGACCACAACAGGCGCTGGTCGCCGGTGAGGTCGTACAGGCGCAGCTGCTGGCCGTCGTGCACGAGGGCGCGGGGCAGTCCGGGGACCAGGTGCGAGACGGGGCCCGGCGTGCGCTCGCGGTGGAGCGTGTGGAGGTCGTGGTCGACGAGGGTGATCTGGCTGCGGGTGCTGTCGAGGAGGACGAGGTCGTCGCGGCCGTCGCCGTTGAGATCGCAGACGGAGACCTCGCGCCCGGGCAGGCCGGTGCGGGTCATGCCGGACAGGGTTGCGAGCAGGGGGCGGGCGGCGGCCAGGTTCGCGGGCACGGCGGGGTCGCCGGGCGCGAGCAGATCGCTGGCGCGGCGGAGGTCGCGGTGGATGAGCGCCTCGTCGACGCCGAGGCCGAGGATCGCCGGGTCGTCGCCGGCGCCGCGGGCCCGCAGCTCGACGAGCGCCTGCGACAGCGGCTCCCAGGCCCAGGCGTCGCGGAAGATCGCGGCCATCGCCTGCATCGCCGCGATCTCGAGCGCGGGGTCGGTGGCCTCGGTGTAGGCGCGGGCGAAGGCGGTGAGCGCCTCGTCATGGTCCTCGGCGCGCAGGCGCCGGGCGCCGCGATCGATCCACGCCTGGGTCAGCGCGCGCGTGCCCCGGTGCTCCTCGGCGCGCACGAAGGCGGCGAAGGCGGCCTCGGCCTCGGCGCCCTCGCCGGCCTCCTCGAGGGTGGCGATGCGGGCCTGGACCACGCGCCAGTGCTGGGTTGCGAGGCGCTCGCTGCGATCGCGGGCCCAGGCGCGCTCGAGGCCGGTGTAGAGGTAGGGGAGGCCGATGGCGCAGGCGACGACGAAGGCGACGAGGCCGGCCATGCGCAGCGCCTGGCCGCGGGCCACCGCCGGGTCGGCGGCGAGGGCCGCGAGCAGCGTCGGGAGGTCCTTCCACCTGTCCGCAGGGACAGGCTGGAGGCCGCGCACGAGGATCTGGCGCAGCCACGACGGGACCTGCACGCCGAGCGGCGCGGGTCGGATCACGCCGGCGCGGACGTTGGCGACCAGCTCGCCGTAGTTCTGGCCGGCGAAGGGACGCTCGCCGTAGAGCGCCTCATAGAGGGCGACGCAGAAGCTGAAGATGTCGGTGCGGGCGTCGGTGCCGGTGCCCTCATGTTGTTCGGCGGCCATGTAGGCCGGGGTGCCGAGGAGCGTGCCGGCGAGGGTCATCGACGAGATCAGGCGCTGGACCGAGGCGCGTGGGTGCGGGGCGCTGCCGGGGCGCTCGCCGGGTTCGTGGTCGGTGGCGCTGCGGGCGAGGCCGAAGTCGAAGACGCAGACGCGGCCGTCGTTGCCGACCATGACGTTCTCGGGCTTGAAGTCGCGGTGGATCAGGCCGACGGCGTGGGCGGCCGCCAGCCCGCGCCCGGCCTGCGTGAACACGCGGAGGATCTCGGCGCGCGGGCGCGGCTGCTCCTCGAGCCAGCCGCGCAGCGTGGTGCCGGTGATGAACTCCATGGCGATGTAGATCTGGCCGTCGCCGGTGGTGCCGACGTCGTGGACGCCGACCACGTTGGGGTGCGAGAGGCGGGCCAGCGCCTGGGCCTCGCGCAGCAGCCGACCCTGGCCCTCGGGGTCGCCCTGGCGGTCGCGCAGGACCTTGATCGCGACCTTGCGGTCGAGCGACTCATCGAAGGCGGCGTAGACGACGCCCATGCCGCCGGCGCCGAGCTTGCGCAGCACGGTGTAGCGGCCGACGCGGGGCTGCTCGCCGTCGTCGCGGGTGCTGTCGAGGGGGAGCTGCGGGGCCGCGTGCAGCGAGGGGTCGGTGATCTCGTCCCACGCGACCTGCCGCGGCGGGTCACCGCGCGGCATCAGCGTGGTCTCGAGGTCGCGGGGCACCGGCCGCGTCATGCAAGGGGGAGCCTAGCGCACCCGCACCGACCCTGGGGCGCGGCGTGGTGGGCAGTGCCGCGCCTACCTGTCCCTCAAGACATGTGTGCTCAGGATGTCCTTTGGGGCAGGTCGCCAAACGGGCGCAGAACGGGCGTCGGAGGCGGGCTGCGGCGTGAGGATGGCGGACCACGCCTGGGTTCGACAGACGACAGCGAAGCTCAAGCGGGGCGCTGCGCAATTCAATCGCTGGACGGCGGCGTGAGCTCGGGGCGGAGCGCGGGTGTGAAGCGGGCCAGCACCCACGCGGTGACGCCGGGGAACCAGCGAGCGAGGTGGTAGAAGCGCGGGTAGATGACGCGGGCCTGGCGGCGCTCGGCGGCGCGGCGGATCCGCCTGGCGAGCACGGCGGGGTCGCCGGTGGGGATGCGCTCGGTGAGCAGGCTCGGGACGAACTTGGCGCGCGCGGCGGCCTCCATGTCGCTGTGGACCGGGCCGGGGTAGACGGTGAGCACGTGCACGCCGCTGCGGCCGAGCTCGCCGCGCAGCGCCTCGCTGGCGCTGGCCAGGCCGCCTTTGGCGGCGCAGTAGTAGAACATGCCGGGGGTCGGCGCGAGCGCGGCCATCGAGCAGACGTTGACGATGCAACCACGTCGGCGCGCGAGCATGCCGGGGAGGACGGCGAGGCACAGGCGCAGCGGCGCGAGCAGGTCGACGGCGAGCAGGGCCTCGGCTGCGGCGAGCTCGGTGTCGACGCTGTGGCCGACGATCTGCACGCCGGCGTTGTTGACGAGGACGTCGACCGGGCCGAGCGCGGCCTCGGCTTCGGCGAGCCAGACGGTGGCGTTGCCCAGGTCGCTGAGGTCGGCCGCGACCACGTGGGTCGGCACGGCGAGCGAGGCGGCGAGCGGCTCGAGCAGGGCGCGGCGCCGGGCGACCAGGGTGACGCTCGCGCCGCGGGCCGCGTACTCGCGGGCGATGGCGGCGCCGATGCCGGCCGATGCCCCCGTGACGACGACGTGGAACGGCATGCGCGGCGGAGGGTAGGGGATCGCCGATGGGGTGTCGAGCGGGAGCGCCGGTGCGGTGCTACACGCTCTCTCGGGTCATGCGCAGCGGCGGTCCGGCGAGGGCGAGGATGAAGCTGATGTCGTCGGAGGCCAGCGCCTTGCCGCGGAACGCCGCGAGGCGTTGATGCAGCTGCGTGGCGATCTCGGAGGCGCGTCGGCGGGGCCCGAGGTTGCGCCGGATCTCCGCGAGGTAGCGGGTCACGCCCTCGACGCCGAGCATCTGCCCGGCCTCGTCGAACAGCTCGGAGAGGCCGTCGCTGTAGAGCGCCAGCATCTCGCCGGACTGCAGGCGGTCCTGGCCGACCTTGAGCTCGATCTCCATCAGGCCGAGGGGCACCTCCTCGTGGCACTTGAGCTCGCGGGTGCGGCCGTCGGGGGTGACGATGAGGGGGGTCGGGTGGCCGCAGTTGATCGCCTCGACGCGGCCGGTGCGGGGGTCGAGGATCGCGGCGGCGACGGTGACGGAGGTCGACGCGAACCAGGTGTCGATGAGGTGGCGGTTGAGGGTCTGGACGATGTCGATGAGGGACAGGCCGAGGCGCACGGACATGTGCACCGCGGTGTGGAGGCCCGAGGCGATGAGGGCGGCGTCCATGCCCTTGCCGGCGACGTCCATCACCGTGACGAGGACGCGGCCGTCGGCGGTCGGGAGGGCGTCGACGTAGTCGCCGCCGACGCCCTTGAAGGGGACGAAGCCGACGCCGACGTCGAGGTCGCCGCGGGTGAAGTCCTCCGGGACCAGGCGCATCTGGATCTCGCTGGCGCGGCGCAGCTCCTCCTCGAGCAGGGCCTGGGTCTGGGCGGCCTCGCGGGCGATCCACGCGGCCTCGGCCTGGCGGTAGAGCGAGGCCGCGAGCGAGACGAGGGCCAGCCACTCGGCGGTGCCGTACTGGCCCGGGAACATCACGTAGAGGATCTCCATGTGGCTGGCGTCGCTGCGCAGCGGGCAGGCGACGGCGGAGATCGCGAGGCCGCTGGCGGCCATCGACATCTGGACCATGTCCTTGCCGATCTGGCGCTTGCTCGAGGCGAGCACGGCGGACTCGCCGGCGACCACGGCGCGCAGGACGGAGCGCGAGATGTGGGGCGGCTCGGGGGCGCCGAGGCCTGGGTGCCCGAGGCCTGGCAGACCGGTGCCCGGGCCAGCACCGGGGCCAACACCGGGGCCGCCGAAACCAGGACCGAAGCTGGCCGGGCCGTGCGACGGGGTGGTCGGGCCGGTGGATGGGAGCACCGGGCCGAGCAGGATCTCGGGCTCGGCGTTGGCGTCGGTGCGGGCGACGTGGAGCAGCATCGCCGCGGTGCCGTTGAAGGTCTTGCCGACCATGAGGGCGGCGAGCTGGGCCTGGCGCAGCTCGAGGTTGGCCTCGCTGAGGAGCTCGCCGCTGAAGGCCATCAACTTCGACAGGTGGCTCGCGTCGATCTTGGGCGGGGCGAGCTCGTGGAGGGTGCGGACGGGGCCGTAGGCGGCGGCGTCCATCATCGTCACGGCGGTCTTCGGGCGCGCCTGGGGCGGGCGGCTGAGGGCCGAGTGTTCGCTGCGGTAGAGCATCTCGAACACGTCGATCTGCAGGACGTCGCCGGGCTGGAGCGGGCGCTCGCCGTTGACGCGCACGCCGTTGACGCCGGTGCCGTTGCGGCTGCCGAGGTCGCGCACCGACCACGCGTCGCCGTGGGCGACGAGCTCGGCGTGCTGGCGCGAGACGGAGTCGGAGGCGAGCACCACGTCGCAGTCGGGTGAGCGGCCGATGACGACGCGCGAGCCGGACAGGTGGGTGTTGGCCACCAGGTTGTTCTCCTTGCGGATCTGCAGCCAGCCGCTCATGCGCCTGGCGACGATACACCAAAGCCGGCGTCGGTCGGCGCGCGCTGGGTGGGCGAGGCGAGGCGGGCCCCCGGGGGTGAGCGCTCACGCGCAGGGGGGGCGGTGGGACCCGCCCGCATGCTTCACGCGGCGGCTCGCTCGATGCGCGCGAGGTAGCTGCGCGCGAGGGCGAGGTTGTCGGTCTGCCAGGGGTGGAAGTCGCGGCGCAGGTACTCACGCATGCCGCGGAGGAACACGCGCCGGCCGAGCGGGTTCTGCTGCATCGAGGCCCGCAGCTGGCGCAGGATCTCACGCAGGCCGAGGCCCTTCTCCTGGCGCAGCAGCATGGAGGCGCCGAGGAACCAGAAGCCGACGAGGGTGGTCGTGGCCATGAACATGCCGGCGACGCGGAGGGCGTAGCTGGCGTCGACGCGCTGCAGGACGTCGAAGGCGACGGCCTTGTGCTCGATCTCCTCGCAGGCGTGCCAGCACAGCAGCTCGCGCATGCCGGGGTGGACCCGCTCGAGCAGGCCGTGCTCGAGGGCGTTCTCCGCCATGATCGCGGTGTAGTGCTCGAGCGCCGCGGTGGTCGCGAGCCGCAGCTTGTGCGGGCTCAGGCGCTCGATGCCGAGGAAGGCGATCTTCTTGTAGATCGCGAGGAAGCGGCGGATGTCGTAGCCTTGGCGCTCCATCCACAGGAACACCTTCTCGTGCTCGTGGGCGTGGCGGCCCTCCTGGGCGTAGAAGCCCTTGATCTGGGCCTTGAGCTCGGGGTCGTCGATCTGATCGGCGTAGTGCTTGACGGCCCGGACGAAGAAGCGCTCGCCCATCGGGAAGATGAGGTGCAGCGCGTTGCCCATGTGCGTCGGCACGACCGCGTCGGCCACCCAGTAGCGGGGGATGCTGTCGTCGAACTCGAAGCCCATCACTCTCGGGCGGATCTCCCCCAAGTCCCTCGGCGCCTGCGTCGTCGTCATCGCGGACCTCCTTGCTGGGCCGAGAGTACGCGCTATTGAATCAAAGTCAATAGTCGAAAATGTGGGGCGGGAGCCCCTTGGGGCTATCCTCCGCGGCCGTGCCATCGCCACCCCGCAGCAGCCGCGAGCGCGCCCGCCTTCAGGTCGACGAGCGCCGCAGCCAGCTGCTGGAGCTGGGGCTGCAGCTGTTTAGCGATCACAGCTACGACGAGCTGAGCATCGATGACATCGCCAGGGCGGCGGGCATCTCGAAGGGGCTCCTCTATCACTACTTCCCGAGCAAGCGCGACTACTACGTGGAGGTGGTGCGGCGCGCGGCGGGGCAGCTGATCGAGCGCACGGACGCGGCGTCGCAGGAGGTGTCCGTCGAGGCGCTGCACGGGGCCCTCGACGCGTACCTCGACTTCGTCGACCAGCACGCGCGCTCGTACGTGGCGCTGGTGCGCGGGGGGATCGGCAGCGACCCGGAGGTCGTGCAGTTGCTCGAGGCGACGCGGCGCACGCTGACCGAGCGCATCGTCTCGCGGATCAGCGCCGACGAGCCGCCGCCGCTGCTGCGCCTGGCGCTGCGCGGGTGGATCGGGCTGGTCGAGTCGGCCAGCCTCGACTGGCTCGACCGCCGGGAGGTGCCGCGGGAGCAGCTGCGCGGGCTGCTCGAGCAGATGCTGGTGGCGACGATCATGGCGGCCGGGGTCACGCCGCCGGTGCTGTGAGCCGGGCTGGCGCCGCTGGTGTTGTCGGCCGGGGCGGCGCTTGCGAGCGGGCGGCGCTCGCGGCTAAGGTCGCCGCCAATGACCAGCCACTTCTCATGCATCGGCATCGAGCTCGAGTCCGCGGACGACATGGAGGCGCTGGTCGATCGCATCAGCGACGCGGCGGAGTCGGTGCAGGTGCCGGGCGGGATGTACCTGGTGTGGCCTGGCGACGGGCCGGAGCTGTGGCTGCAGTGCGACGCGGAGGACCAGCTGATCGGGATGACGCCGCACTTCGCCGGGCCGACGCGGATGCGGCTCGGCATCGTCGCGGCGATCGAGCGGCCGGGGCAGAGCGAGCTCGACGGTTCGTTCTACGCGTGGGCCAACCCGCCGGCGGACGACCCGGCGGCGGGCGACTACCCGCTGGTGTTCGACTGCCCGGACGCGGCGATGCACGACGAGCTCGAGCTGCCCTGCGTGGCGATGGTGCAGCTGGCGGCCTTCGCCCATCACCTCGAGATCTGGGACAGCGTGGCGGAGTTCGAGCGGGCGCGCGGCGGCGATGACACGCAGCTGTCGTCGCGGGCCTTCATTCCGGCCGGGCTGCTGCGGCAGGAGGGGGTCGAAGATCCGCCGCCGCCGGTCGCCTTCGCGATCGTCAACGGGCACGTGCTGGCGGCCGAGGTGCGCGAGAACCCGCTGACCGGGCTGCGCTACCAGTGGGCGGCGCTGGCGACCCACGGCGGGACCCTCGACATGGTCGCGCCGATGGCGATGGTGAGCCGCGAGATCCACGAGGGCAGCGTGATCTCGGGGGGGTTCTGGCTCTCGGGACAGATCGTGCAGGACGACGAGGACGAGCACGAGCACGAGCACGCGGCCAGCTGAATTGTCGAGGCGCGCCTGTCCCGGGGGACAGGCGCGCGGGTGCTTGGGACCTGTCTTGAGGGACAGGCGGACTGATCCGAAGCGATGGTCGCGGACCCGGGGGCGCGAGTTGATCGCGCTTCAGCGGCGATCATCGCCGGCGCTGCGGAGCAGCCAGCGGCTGGTTGGGTGGGCGTCGCCGAGGAGCGTGGTGAGGCCGAGGCCGAGCAGCGCGAGCACGGCGATCGCGGGCACGGCGGCGGCGACGGCGATGAGCGGGCCGGCCTCGCCCCACAGCGGATAGGCGACGACGACGGCGCAGGGTCCGACGGTCGTGGCGAGGGCGAGGACGATGCCGGCGAGGCGCGAGTTGTCGTGCCAGGCGATCGCGGCGAACAGGCCGAGCGCGGCGCAGGCGACGAAGGCGAGGCCGTGGGTGACGGCGAAGAGCTCCTCGAAGCGCTGGCCGATCGGCACGGCGGCGAGCAGCACGAGCAGTGCGAGGAGCAGGGCCACGCCGATCGACCGTGCGAGGAGGAGGCCGACGATCACGCCCGCGGGCAGGCCGGGCAGGGCGGCGCCGAGGAAGCCGCGCGGGGCGGCGCCGCGGAGCGTGGGGGTGGTGCCGGGGACTGGTCCGTCGGGCGAGCGCAGGGTGGCGCTGGTCCAGGTCAGGTCGCGGCAGCGGACGGCGCTGCGGGCGTTGAGGGGGTCCTGGAGGTCGCAATTGGTGTCGCTGGTGGTGGCGCCGAGGACGAGCTCGAGGCGCTGACCGTCGAGGGTGAAGCGGAGCGGCTCGCCGGGTGCGTCGCTGCTGCGGGCGAGCAGCTGCTCGCCGCGCACGAGATCGAGCTCGGGGCCGGTGATGCGCACGGCGAGCTGGAGCGGGGTGTGGATCACCTGGGTGCCGTCGCCGGGGACGAGGTTGAGGTGGACGCTGCCGTCGGGCACGCCGCAGGCCGCTGCGAGCAGCGCGGCGAGGAGGCAGCGGCGCGTGGGGAGGACCATGCGATCGGGATACCACGCGGCGGCGATCGTCGGCGCGTGGCGAGGCCCGTGCGAGCAATTGCAGGCGGCGATCGTCGGCGCGTGCGCGCGGTCGGGCGCGACTTCGTCGGCGCGGGCGGAGCGGCGCGGCGAGGCAGGAAGTCGGCGAGCTGGGTGGCCATCGGCATGATCCGATGTATCAAACCGTGCATCGAAACGGAGGCGAGCTTGTTCCCGAGAGACCACTGGTACGCGATCGTTGATTCGCGGGAGCTGCGGCGAGGCAAGGTGATCGGGGCGCGGCGTCTCGGGGTCGACCTCGCGATCTGGCGCGACGAGGCCGGGCAGGTGCACGCGACGGCGGACCGCTGTCCCCACCGCGGGGCCTCGTTGAGCCTCGGGCGGGTGCGGGGCGGCTGCGTGGAGTGCCCGTTCCACGGGTTTCGCTTCGACGGCGCGGGGCGCTGCGTGGCGGCGCCGTGCAACGGGGACGAGGCGCCGCGCCACCTCGACGTGCAGGCGCAGGTGCTCCGCGAGGCGCACGAATTCGTGTGGCTGTGGTGGGGCGAGCCGCGGGCGAGCTACCCCGAGCTGCCGTGGTTCCCGGAGCTCGACGCCGCGTACGTGCACGCCGGGCTCATGGCGATCGAGGCGCCGATCGACTGGATGCGCGCGGTGGAGAACCAGCTCGACTGGGCCCACCTGCCCTTCGTCCACCGCACGACGATCGGGGTCGGCGTGGCGCCGGCGATGGAGGTCGGGGCCGCGGTCGAGGGCGACCGGCTCGACACCTGGCAGGCCAACCGCGTGCGGCCAGACGGGACGCCGGAGCTCAAGATCTCGCTCGTCTTTCCCAACATCTGGATCAACCCCTTCGGCGGGCGCTGGCAGACGGGGATGATCGCGTTCGTGCCGATCGAGGCCGGGCGCTCGCGCCTGTACGTGCGGACCTACCAGCGGCGCCTGGGGATCCCGGGGCTGGCGGGGCTGGTGTCGCGGGTGATGAACCAGTTCAACAAGATCATCCTGGGTCAGGACATCCGGGTGGTGCGGAGTCAGCCGCAGGCGCCGACGCACGAGCTGAAGGATGAGCGCCTGGTGCAGTCGGACCTGGCGATCGCCCTGTTTCGCAAGGAGCTGCGGCGACGGCTGTCTCAGGCTGTCTCAGGCTGAGAAGCCGCGGTAGAGGGCGGCCTCGTCCTGGGGGAAGGCGGCGGACGGGGCGACGCTGTGGTGGTAGCGACGGAAGCGGTCGGCGAAGCCGGCGGGGTCGCGCTCGAAGTGCTCGTGGGCCGCGGGGTCGCCGTGTTGCAGGCGCTCGAAGCGGAGGCGGGCGATCAGCAGGGCGGCGAGGCGCAGGCCCGGCTGATCGATGGTGTGTAACGTGGGGTCGTCGCTCGCGGCGAGCGCGGCGAGCGGGTCGTCGGCGCCGAGGATCGCGGCGAGGCGACGCTCGTGCGTGAGGGCGGCGGCGCGGTCCTCGGGGGCGATCGCGGCGGTCGGGGTGGAGCGTGTGGGCGGGGTGCCGGGGCGGTGGAGTCGCTGCACGAGCCGCCTGGCGCGGCGCAGCTCGGCTTGCATGACGAGCTCGTCGCCGGGGCCGAGGCTGTCGTCCATGCGCTCGACGATCACCGCGCGCAGGCCGGGGCAGCGCGGGAGGACGCGCTCGAACAGCTGCCACACGGGCTCGGGGACGTGATCGTCGTGGCTGTCGAGGCGGCGCGGCGGGCCCGGGAACCATGCGGGGTCGGTGGTGCTGCCGCCCGAGAGGTGGATCTCGAGCACGCGATCGAGATCGAGGCGGGCGAGGTAGGCGCCCGGGTCGAGGCCGAGGTTCTCGGCCATGGTGTGGAGGTTGTGGAGGTCGAGCAGGAGGTGGTGATCGCCGCCGACGCAGCGGCGCACGAAGTCGGGCTCGCTCTGCGGGTCGCCGATCGTGAAGTAGAAGGCGGTGTTCTCGAGGCCCACGCAGGGGACGACGCGCTGCATGTCGGCCAGGCTGGCGCGGACGATCGCCACGCTGGTCGCGGTCATCGGCAGGCCGATCGGGAGGGCGAGCTCGTGGTCGGCGAGCACGCTGGCGCCGAGGTGATCGGTGTACCAGCGGTAGGAGAAGCGCTGCTGATCGGCGGCGAGGCGATCGAGCCAGCGCTGGCGTCGCGCGGGGCCGCCGGCGCTGCCGGGCGAGAGGCCGACGCCGTGGGCGATGAACGGGAGCGTGTGGCGGGCGGCGAGCGCGAGGAAGCGGGCGTGGTAGCCGTTGGCCCGCAGCTCGCCGCGTGGATCGAGGTACCAGGTGGTCTCGGGCGCGACCTCGAGGACGTCGACCTCGCGCTCGAGCAGCGGGGCGACGCGCTCGAGGTAGTCGAGGTTCGGGTGGAGGGCGAGGCCGATCGCGGGGGTCATCGGCCGGTGTAGAACTTGAGGAAGCGGGCGCTGCGGGGGTTGGTGTGGCCCATGCCGCACATGATGCCGCCGCGGCTGTCGGGCTCGCCCTCGACCTCGACGCCGCAGCCGGTGGCGCGGGCCCAGGGGGCGCCGTCGATCGGGCGATCGCAGAGGCGGGCGCGCACGGCCGCGGCGAGCAGGGCGTGGAGGTGGAAGCGGGTCTGGAGGTCGGGGCCGCGGGCGGCGAGCAGGGCGGTGGCGGGGGCGCGAGCGACGTCGCCGGGCTGGAGCTCGCCGAGGCTGTCTGGCAATTGCTCGAGGCGCTGCAGGTCGGCGGGCGGGAGGCTGGCGCGCTCGCTGCAGGCCTGGGCGACCAGGCGCGGGCCGTCGGCCTCGCGGGCGATCAGGCCGGCGAGGGCGGCGATGCGGGCGTCGATGCGGGCGTCGACGCTGACGTCGTCGGACCACGGGTCGTGCTCGGTGAACACGATGAGGCCGTCGATGGCGCGGGGCGGCTGATCGGGCGCGAGCACGACCATCCAGGGCTCGCGCTCGCCGGCCGCGAGCTGCAGGTCGGCGGGGCGGCGACAGACGACGTCGAAGCAGGCGAGCGGGGCGAGCTGCTCGTCGCTGCCGGCGTTGAGCAGCTCGCCGAAGGCGTGGCCGCGGCGGTACTGCTCCTCGCTGGCGCTCGGGATGACGAACACGAGCTGGGGCTTGCCGGGGCTGGCACGGCCCGGGCGACAGTCGTGCGGGTCGCTCTGCTCCGGGCCGAGGCCGAGACCGGCGAGGTCGTGCGGCTCGGGGCAGGTGCCGTGATCGAGGTTGAAGCTGCGCGACAGCCACATGGGCAGGGTGGTCGCGCCGGCACCGAGAGTGATCGCGCCGAGGAATCTGCGTCGCTGCATGGAGCGGGGAGACAGCGGTGGGGTCCGAAGGTTCCGCGGTTTTTCTGCGCTGGTGAGGCGCGCGATCGCGGCGGGCCGGTCTCTGTCCTCGGCTCGCCAGAATGCCCGACAGCGGCCGCTACCCGCCGCAGATCCGGGGGCGGATGGGCGCGCGCGTGGGTGATGGTCGGGTGCCAGGGCTGCCGAGCGGGGCTCAGGCCTTGCTGCCGAGCAGGCGGGCGAGCTGGCTGGCGCCGCCCTGGACCGCGAGTCGTTGCATGTAGAGCTCGAGGCCGAGGCGACCGCCGAGCTCGGCGCCGCCGCCGGCGTGACCGGGGCCGCCGTGGTTGGCCTGCGGGAACACGCAGCCGGGGCTGAAGGCGCCGGCGGCCGACTTCTCGTCGTTGAGGACGAGGCGGCCGAGCTGCGGGCCGATGTCGGTGACGGCGCGGGCGACGAATTCGCGGTCGTCGCTGTAGACGGTGCTGACGAGGCTGCCGCCGCCGAGGGCGACGATGCGGGCGGCCACGCTGGCGCTGCCGTCGTAGGGGAGGAGGGTGGCGACGGGGCCGAAGACCTCGAGGGCGTGGAAGCTGGCGTGGGGGTCGGCGGCGCGGGCTGGGTCGGCCTCGAGGAGGATCGGCTCGAGGAAGAAGCCCTTGCCCGCCGGGACGTCGAGGAAGGCGTGGCGCTGCGGGTCGCCGTGGACGATGCGGGCGTGCTGCTGCAGGCGGGCGACGCCGCTGCGGGCGTCGGCGAGCTGCTGGGCGGTCGAGAGCGGGCCCATCTTGACGGCCTTGCTCGCGGGGTCGCCGGTCTTGCTGGCGGTGTCGGCGAGGCGCTCGGCGAGGGCGTCGCGGAACGCGGGGAGGATGGCCTCGGGGATGAGGAGGCGGCGGGTGGCGGTGCACTTCTGGCCGGTCTTCTGGGTCAGCTCGAGGCTGGCGTCGCGCAGGGCGAGGTCCCACAGGGCGCTGCCCTCGGCGAGGTCGGGGCCGAGGACGACGGCGTTGAGGCTGTCGGCCTCGACGTTGAGGCGCAGGCCGTGGCGCAGGACGGCGGGGTGCTGGCGCAGGCGGGCGGCCGTCTCGGCGCCGCCGGTGAAGGCGACGACGTCCTGCGGGCCGAGGTGATCGAGGAGGTCCTGGGCGGGGCCCATGAGCAGCTGGAAGGCGCCGGGGGGCAGGAGCTTGGCGTCGACGATGAGCTCGGCGATGCGGTGGGCGAGGGCCGAGGTGCTGGTGGCCGGTTTGGCGAGCACGGGCATGCCGGCGAGCAGGGCCACGGCGGCCTTGCCGAGCATGCCCCAGGCCGGGAAGTTGAAGGCGTTGATGTGGACGGCGAGGCCGTGGCGGGGGACCAGGAGGTGCTGGGCGCGGACCTTGCTGGTGCGCACGAGCACGGCGGCGTCGCCCTCGAGCAGCCAGGCGCTCTCGGGCAGGGTCTCGGCGAGCTCGGCGTAGGCCGCGAGCACGCCGAGGCCGCCGTCGACGTCGAACTTGGCGTCGCCGCGGGTGTTGCCGCCGCTGGCGACGGAGAGGTCGAGGAGGGCCTCGCGGTGGCCGTGGAGGAGCTTGGCGAGGTCAGCCAGGAGGGCGCCGCGCTGGCGGAAGCTGAGGGCGCGCAGGGCCGGGCCGCCGCGATCGCGGCCGAAGCCGACGGCGTCGGCGAGCTCGCGGGCGGGGGCCACGCTGGCCAGGGGGGCCTCGGTCGCGGGGTTGACGACGGTCGCCGGGGCGGCGCTGCCCGACTTCCAGGATCCACTCAGGTAGCTGTCGAGGACGCGCATGGCGAGGGCGACCGTATGCGGTGTCGCCGCGGCGAACAAGGGCGCCGCCGCGGTGATGACGGGCGGTAGGTCACGCGATCAAGGGCTGTCTCTTGGGACAGATCAGCAGGTGTTGCGGCCTGTCCTTGGGGACAGGCCGCGGGGCGCGTCGCTCGCTCGGGGGCTGGCTTTGGGGCCAGATCGGGCGTCTCAGCGGTGCAAGGGCAGGGCCCAGGGGTCGACCAGGTCCGCGGAGCCGGCGGTCGTGCGTGGCTGGATCGGGGCGCGGCGTTCGTGGGTGGGGCGCGGGCTGGCCCACGGGTCCCGGAGGTCCTGGGCGCCGGGCGCCGGCGGTGGCTCGCTGGCGGGGCGCTGGACGAAGGGGTCGCGCAGGCCGGGCTGGGCGGACGGGGCAGGGGTGGCGCCGCGGTCGGTGGCGGCGAAGGGGTCGAGCAGCTCGCCGCGGGGCGCTGCGCCACGCTCTGGATGTGCCAGCGGCTGGTCCGCGAAGGGGTCGCGCAGCTCGCCGCGGGGCGCTTCGCCACGCTCTGGAGGTGGGTCCAGCGGCTGGTCCGCGAAGGGGTTGCGCAGCTCGCCGCGGGGCGCCGCGGGGGCCGGGCTGGGGTCGCTGGCGAAGGGGTCCTTGAGGGCAGGTCGGGCCGGGGCGGCGCCGACGACGACGACGGGGGTCGCCAGCACGAGGCCCACCAGGCCAAGCAGGAGTGATGCGCGGAGCACTTCAGCCACCATACAGGGGCTGGCGATCGGGTCAAGCGGGCGGACCGCCACGCCGCAGGTCGGGGTATGCGAACGGCGACCCATGGCCAGGTCGATGTCGGTTGTGATTCAGAGGCGGGCGGCCGCGGTGAGGGAGCGCGGGTCGGTGAGCTTGCCGGTCACGGCCGAGGCCGCGGCCACGGCCGGCGAGACGAGGTAGACCGGGCCGGGGGCGCCCATGCGGCGGTCGAAGTTGCGGTTGGTGGTGCTGGCGGTGGTCTCGCCGTCGAGCGGGATGCCGGGGCCGTTGCCGATGCAGGAGCCGCAGCCGGGCGCGGTGACGACGCAGCCGAGCTCGCGGAAGAGGGCGAGCAGGCCCTCGCGCTCGGCGTCGGCGCTGACCTCGGCGCTCGAGGGGGTGACGGTGACGCGGACGCCGGTGGCGACGGTGCGGCCGCGGAGCACGTCGGCGGCGGCGCGGAGGTCGGCGAGCGAGCCGCCGGTGCAGGAGGCGATGACGACGTTGTGGATCGGGGTGCCGACGGCGTCGGCGAGGGGCTGGCGGTTGCGCGAATCGCCGGGGGTGGCGACGGTCAGCGGGACCTCGGCGAGGTCGACCTCGATGGTGCGGACGTAGCTGGCGTCGGCGTCGGGCCAGATCATCATTCGCTCGATGGCTGCGGGCTCAAGGCCGCGTTTTTGTTGCAGGAAGTCGCGCAGGGGCTGACACGGTTCGACGATGCCGGTCATGAGGCCGCCCTCGACGGTCATGTTGGTGAGGACGCTGAGCTCGTCGACGTTCCACTGGTCGAGGCCGGGGCCGCCGATCTGAATGACGCAGGTGTCGGTGGGGGACTCGCGCCAGTGCTCCTCGCGGAAGTAGGGGTCGCCGATGAGGTGGAGGATGAGGTCCTTGGGGGTGACGATCCCGCGGGCGTCGCCGCGGACGAGGATCCGGACCGTCTTGGGGACGGTGACGGGGATCAGGCCGGTGCGCAGGGCGAAGCTCATCGCGGTCGAGCCGACCCCGAAGGCGAAGGCATTGAGGACGCCAGCGGTGGGGGTGTGGGAGTCGGTGAGGACGATGATCGTGCCGGGGAGGGCGTACTCCTCGACGACGATGCGGTGGCAGACGCCGGCCTGGTACTTCTGGCCGGGGCCGTGGACGCGGATGCCGTTCTTCTCGCAGGCGACGATCATCTCGTCACGCAGCTGGCGGGCCGAGCTGAGGCGCTGGGACTTGACGCGCAGCGGCACGGTGGGCTGGTCGATGAGGACGAAGTGGTCCTCGAAGGCGGCGGCGAGGTCGGGGTTCTTGACCGGGGTGTTGCCCCACTCCTGCTCGTAGAGGGCCATCACCATGCCGCCGGTGTACTCGTGGAAGCCGCGGAAGCCGACCTCGCAGAGGACCTGATCGCCGGGGGCGACGGCGGCGACGCCGAAGGGCTTGCCGAAGCCGGTCCAGGTGCGGGCGGCGACGATCTTCTCGGTGCAGTTGAGGGGGCGGGCGGGGGCGTCGGTGCGGTAGGTGGGGTGGAGCTCGCCGGCCAGGAGGCGGGTGCCGTAGCGGAGCAGGCCGCCGTTGGCGACGACGGCGCGGAAGAACTCGGGGAGCTCGCCAGCGAGGCCGGCGAGGTCGAGATCCTCGCCACCACGGAGGCGGTCGACGACGCTCAAGTCCGTGGTGAAGGGGAGGCCGCTATACACCATGTTTTCTTGGAAAATTCGCTGGAAGGACCGGGCCACCACGAGCTCGATGCCGGCGCCCTGATGGGCGACGACCGCGACCTCGCGGCTGCTGCCGGAGCCGTAGGCGTCGCCGCCGACGACGACCTGGAAGCCGCCGTTCTTGACGCTGTCCTTGGCGATCACCTCCTTGAAGTTCTCGAGGAAGTAGGGGCCCAGGATGTTGCCGGTGTAGCCGAGGGTGCAGGCGGCGCCGGAGATCATGCCGTCGGTGTTGACGGCGAAGTTCAGGGGTGGGGCGGCGCTGGCGGGGATCTCGAGGTCCTTGCCGGCGAGCTGGGCGCGCAGCAATTCGGGGTCGTCAGTGAGCCAGAGGATCCGTCCGCGGAGCTTCATCGGAGTCGGAGGGTGCACCGGCGCGCGCCACCCCACAAGGCCAGAAGCGGGATCGCGGCGGCGGTCGCGGGTGGTGTTTGTCACCCGTGGCGGCGGTGGTCCGGGGTGGTGTTGTCACCCGTGGCGGCGGACGATGAAATGTCACCCGTCGCGGCGGTCCTGCGCGGGGCCGGTCGAGGTCGCGCGTCGTGCTATGGTCCGCGCCGATGTTGTCCCAGCGCATGATCCTGTCCCTCTCCGTGGCCGCTTTGTTGGCCGTCTCCGGCTGCAACAAGAAGGCCGACGCGCCGCCGCAGGAGCCGCAGACGGAGGCGCCTGGCGGGGCGAGCTTGCCGGCCTCGGATCCGGCGGCCCAGGCGGTGGCGGCGGCCGATCCGGCGACGGTGGCGGGGCTCAAGGCGGTGCTGGCGGGGGACCACCGCTCGCCCGACAACAAGGCGCGCGACGCCTACCGCCACCCGCAGGAGATGCTGCTGTTCTTCGGGCTGCGCCCGGACGCGACGGTGGTCGAGCTGTGGCCGGGCGGCAACGGCTGGTTCACCGAGGTGCTGGCGCCGTTCCTGCGTGAGCGCGGCAAGCTGATCGCCACCAACTTCGACATCACCGGGCCGGCGGACTCGTACCAGACCAAGAACGGCAACAAGTTCCTGGCCAAGCTGGCGGCGGACCCGGGGCGCTACGACAAGGTCGAGGTCGTGACGGTGAAGGACACCAAGGCGCTGACGCTCGGGCCGGATGGCTCGGCGGACCTGGTGGTGACCTTCCGGAACACCCACGGCTGGGTCGAGGACGGCATCGAGGCGGACATCTACGCGGCGGTGTTCAAGGTGCTCAAGTCCGGCGGGGTGTTCGGCGTGGAGCAGCACCGGGCCAAGGCCGGTCCGGTGGCGGACGCGAAGAAGCAGGCCGAGACCGGGTACCTGCCGGAGGACTGGGTGATCGCGCGGGTCGAGGCGGCGGGCTTCAAGCTGGCGGCGAAGTCCGAGGTGAACGCGAACCCGAAGGACACCAAGGACTACGAGAAGGGCGTGTGGGCGCTGCCACCGGCGCTGCAGAACGGCGAGACGGACAAGGCGAAGTATCAGGCGATCGGGGAGAGCGATCGCATGACGCTGAAGTTCGTGAAGCCCTGAGCTCGCGGAGCGCCGACGGCGGTCGCTAGCGCAGCGACGCCGTCGACGAGCGATCAGGACCAGGCCGCGAACTTCAGGCCTGGCGGACGTGGAACAACTGCTGGCCGATCAGGACGAGGCTGCCGAAGGGGACGACGGTGCCGGAGCGGACGCGCAGGTAGGTGCCGTTCGAGGAGCCGCGATCTTCGAGGTAGACGCCGCTGTCGTCGCCGACGATGCGGCAGTGCGAGCTCGAGACGTAGCCGTCGGTGGGGAAGGTGAGGTCGCCGCGCTCGCGGCCGACGGTGAACTCGGCGCCGACGACGGGCATGGCCTCGCAGGCGCGGCCGATCTCGACGAGCACGCTGACGCGGCCCCAGTAGCCGGGGTTCGGGCTGCCCATGCGCTCGGTGCCGTCCGGGAGGACCTCGGGCTCGGGCAGGTCCTCGTAGTAGAGGAGCTCCTGGCCGACGCGGAAGGTGTCGCCGTGCTGCAGCTCGATCGAGCCCTCGATCTTGCGGTAGACGCCGTTGGTGGCGGTGAGGTCGTCGACGCGGACGCCGTCGACGGCGACGGTGAAGGCGCAGTGGCGGGGGTTGAGGTAGAGGTCGGCGTCGAAGGGGGCGCCGTAGTCGCGACCGAAGGGGATCGGGCCGTCCTCGAGGTGGAGGGTGCCGCCCTCGCTGCCGTCCTCGCGCAGGAGGTGCATGCTGGCGCGCAGGCCGGGCTTCTTGACGACGGGGATCGGCGCGGCCGCGGGGGCCGAGGCGACGACGGGGACCGGCGCGGCGACCACGGGGGCCGACGCGGCGGGGATGAGGCGGTTGCCGCAGCGGCCGCAGAACAGGAAGCCGACCGGGTTGACCATGCCGCAGCTGCTGCACGCGCTCGATGGTTGGGTCGGGGCGGCGCTCGGCGGGGTCGGGGCGGCGAGGATCGGGGCTCCGACCATCGGCGCGGCGCGGGTGGGATCGACGCCGACGAGCGGCGGGATCTGGGGCGCGGAGGGGCGGACCGGGGTCGGGCCGGTGTTGGTCTCGCTGGCGACGACGGTGCCGCCGCGCGGGACGGACACGGCGGGCCTGGCGGCGTCGGCGACCACGGTGCCGCCGGTGCGGACCGGCGTGGCGGCACCCGGTGCACCCTGGGCAGCCGACGCACCGGCGAGGCGGGCGCCGCAGCCGAGGCAGAACTTGTAGTGGTCCTGATTTTCCTTGCTGCAGTTCGAACAGATGATCACGGGCTGGCTCCCTGGCTCACGAGATCTCGACGCGGAGGAGCTGTTGACCGACGAACAGGTAGTCGCCGTGGAACAGCTCGAGGGCGCCCTTGGTGCGCACGAAGGTGCCGTTGCGCGAGCCGGTGTCGGTGAGGATGACGTGGTGCGAGTCGGAGGCCGCGTCGAGGCGGGCGTGGCGGCCCGAGATGAAGCGGTCCTGCGGGAAGTTGATGGTGTTGCCCTCGCGACCCAGGGTCAGGGCGGCGCCCTGGGCCGAGACGATGCGACCCTCGCCGCCGCCGGCGAGCTGCTGGACGACGCGGAAGCGGCCGTCGGGGCGCGGGCTGCTGTAGCTGTAGGTGCCGGCCTCGTCGGGGGCGCCGTCGGAGAAGGGCTCGCTGTCGATGCGCAGCAGCTGCTCGCCGACCAGGAAGTAGTCGTTGTGCTCGAGCTGCACCGGCGACTTGATGCGGACGAACACGCCGTTGACGGTGCCGAGGTCCTTCACGAACAGGCGGCCGCCCTGGACGGTGAAGCGGGCGTGCTCGGGGTTGAGGAACAGGTCCTCGCTGAAGCGGATGTCGCCGGTGCTGCGGCCGACGGTGTGGTTGGTGGCGCTGAGGTGATAGGTGACGCCGTCGCCGCCCTCGCCCTTGATGACGACCAGGCGGGGCACCACGGCCTGCTGCTGGAGGGCGCCGAAGAACATGGTCTTGGCGGCGGGCTTGGTGTTGACGGGGCCCTCGGGCAGACCGGTCGCGGCGTTGAAGCGCGGGGCGGGCTGGGCGACCATCGTGCCGCGCGGCGGCGAGGTGGTCGGTGTGGAGAGCGGGGTGTTGAGGGTCGAGAGCGGGTCGAGCGGGCCGACCGGAGCCTGGGCCTGTCGCGCCTGCGGTTGAGCTTGTGCCTGCGGCTGGGCGACGTTGGGCGCGGGCTGGACCGTGGGCAGCTGCATCGTGCCCATGAGCTTGGCGCCCCCGCTCACGCCTGCGCCCGCGCCTGCGCCGACGCCGACGCTCGGTGGAGCGCCGATGTTGATGACCGCGGCAGGCACGGCGCCGACCACCGGCGCGGCGGCCGAGCGCAGGGCGGGGCTGCCACTCGGGGTGGCACTTGGGCTGCTCATGCCGACGCCGGTCGGCCCGACGATGCGCGGGGCGAGGGCGGCGTTGCAGCGGTCACACGTCGCAGCGCGCAGCGGGTTCAGGTGGCTGCACACCGAACAGGCGAGGCCGAGTTCCATGACAGGGGGATCCTCGTCTGCCCTGTACCTTGTTGTCAACGCGGGGGGCGTGGTTTCGCGGGGCCGGGCGGGGTCGGGTCGACCAGCGGGCGGAGGTCGAGGCAGGCCTGGCCGGGGGGGCGCTCGGACGGGCAAACAGCGTCGTTCTGGAGCGCCCGCGCGGCCTGAGCCTCGGCCCGGGTGCCGGCCTGGGCGGCCACGAGGGCCTGGTCCAGGTCGGTCTGAAACGGGGCGAGGGCCGCGGGGCTCAAGGGCGTGAACTCGGGGGCGATCACGCCGGTGAGCCAGCGTTCCACGGTGATCTCCCAGCCGCTCTTGCGCACCGGCGGGAGCGGGGTGCCGCCGCTGACGCTGTTGGCCTGCGCTGGCCGCGGGCCGAGCTGGCGCGCCAGGGCGGCCGCCGCTGCGTCGCGGGCGAGGCCGGGGACGCCGACGTAGCGGCGCAGCAGGACAGCGATCGCGTCGCGTGGGCGACGCGCGGGATCGACCTGGCCGATCCGCCAGGCCGCGATCGCGGCGACGGTCGGGTCGGCGGCCTGCAGGCGCACGTAGAGGCGCGGCAGCTGGTCGTCGGGGGTGAGGGCGGCCTCGGCGAAGGCGCAGACGCGGCGCTGGAGGGTGTGGCTGGACTGGGCGGCCATTCGGGAGACCCGCGGGAGATCGCCAGGGCTGGCGCCCCGAACGGGAATGCGGGCCAGGGCGGCGCAGGCCAGAGTGGCGACCAGGCCCTCCTGCTCGGGGACGGCGAAGCGACGCATGTACTCGGCGGCCGCGGGGGCGCTGCTGCGGGCGAGCGACCAGGCGGCGGCGTACCAGCTCTCGCGGCTGGGGTCGCTGCTGGCGAGGAGCTCGCCGAACACCGGTACGGCCTCGGGGTCGTCGAGCTCGCCGGCGGCCCGGATCGCGGCGGCCCGGGCCTGTTCGAAGGCCTCGCGCACGGTGCGGGTGGCGTCGCGTGGGGCGGTGAGCTGGGCGCCCATGCGGGCGAGCGGGACGGCGGTCTGCGGGAGGGCGAGCGCGCCGAGGTGCTCCGCGGCGCGCAGGCGGGCGCCGACGGGGCCGCGACCGAGGGCCTCGACGAGGGCGCGGCGCAATTGCTGTTTGCGGGCGGGGCTGGCGTCGTCGCGGACCCAGGCGTGGAGCACGGCGGGCTCGCTGCGATCAAGGGCGTCGAGCATGAGCTCGCGCGGGGCCTCGTCGGCGGGCTCGCGGCGGATCCGCTGCAGCGAGAGGTCGAGCAGCGCGAGCAGGGTGCCGCTGGCCTCGGCGAGGTCGAGGGCGCGACGACCGACCTCCTCGAGCACCTCCGGCGGGCCGCCGTCGGCGAGGATCTGGCGCAGCTGGGCCTCGGCCTCGCGGACCTGGCCGCGGCCGAGGGTGAGCTCGGCGAGGCGGAGGCGGGCGAGCGCGTGCTTCGGCTCGCGCTCGAGGATGCCGGCGTAGGTCTTGCCGGCCTCCTCGAAGTCGCCGCGGCGCTCGTAGAGCTCGCCGAGGCGGACCAGCACGCGGCTGTGCTCGGGGCCGGCGCCCTCGCTGCGGGCCGCGGCCGCGAGCACGCGATCGATGTCGCCGGTGTCGAAGGCGAGCTCGGCGAGCTCGGCCAGGACGTCGGCGCTGCGCTTCGGGTCCTGGCTCATGAGCTGCTCGAGGGTGGCCATGGCCGCGTCGCCGCGGCCGGCGCGGCGCAGGGCCAGGGCGAGCTCGGCGAGGCGCTCGCCGTCCTGCGGGCGCAGCTTGACCAGCTTCTCGTGCACGCCGACGGCCTTGAGGAACTTCTCCTCGCGGGTGTAGAGCTCGGCGAGCAGGAGACCTGCCTCAAAGGCCAGGTTCGGATCCTTGAGCTGATCGAGGTCGGCGAGGGCCTGCTTCTCGACGGCCTGACGCCGGCTCGAGAACTGCGAGAAGTTGCCGCCGACGAGGAGGTCGACCATGCGGGTGCGGGCCTCGTCGTGGACGAGGCGGTGCTCGGGGGCGCGGGTGAGCTCGAAGACCTCCTGCCAGGTCGCGAGGGCGCGCTGGGGGACGCGGTCGTCTTGCTCGAGGAGGGCGCGCAGGCGCAGGTACTTGGGGTCCTTCGGGGCGGCTTGCAGGGCCCGCTCGAGCGAGACGGCGGCCTCGGGCCGGCGGTGCTCGCTGAGGATCTCCGCGTGGCGGGCCCAGCCGGCGTGGGCGGGGCGGATGAGGCCGGGCAGGGCGGCCCACTCCTTGAGCGCGTCGGCCTCGCGGCCCATCTGGAACAGCTGCTCGCCGAGAGCGATGCGGGCGTCGGGGTCGCGCGGGTGGGCCTTGACGAGGCGCTGGGCGACGACGAGGGCGTGGGCGGGCTCGTCGTTGAGGTTGTAGAAGTCGAGCAGGCGCACGAGGGCGGCGCTGGCGGTGCCGGCGAGGGCCTCGACCTCGGCGGCGACCTCGAGGCCCTGGCTGCGCTTGCCGGCGCTGATGAGGCGGGCGGCGAGGTCGAGGCCGATCTGCACGCGCTCGGGGTCGCGGGCGCCGGCGCGGCGAAACTCGGCGAGGGCGGCGTCGGCGTCGCCGGCCGACTCGAGCGCGCCGATCAGGGCGGCGCGGGCGTCGGGATCGCCGGGGTCGGCCGCGAGGGCGCGGCGCCAGGCGGGCACCGGATCGCCGCCGACGGAGGTCTGGGCGCGGGCGAGGACCCGCCAGCCGTCGCCGTCGCTGGCGTGTTTGGGGTCGGCGAGGTGGCGCTCGAGGCGGGCGACCAGGGCCTCGACGGTGCCCTGGCGCTGGGCCGCCTCGTGGACGAGGTTCCACATCGCGGCTCGCTCGCCAGGACTGGCACCACTGGCCTCGAGCTGGGCCCACGCGAGCTCGGCGGCGCGGGCAGGATCGCCGGCCTGTAGACTGGCGCGCGCCCACTCGCCGCGCAGGCCGGCGCGCTCGGACTCGCGGGCGTCGGCGATGGCCCGGGTGTAGGCGGCGTCGGCGATGCCGCGATCGCCGGCCCGCGCGGCGGCCCGCGCGAGCCGCAGCTGGGCGGCCTGACCGGGCTCGGCGGCGGCGAGGGCCTGGGCGAGGCGGAGGGCGTCGGGGCCGCGCTGGGCGGCGTCGGCCTGGGTGTAGGCGGTGAGCAGGAGGCGGGTGCGGGCGTCGCCGCGGGCCTTGCTGGCGGCTTGCTCGAGGGCGGCGATCGCCGCGGGGGCGTCACCGGCGGCGGCGAGGGCCTTGACCCGCAGCTCGAGCACGCGGGGCTGCAGACCGCCGGCGCGGGCCTCGAGCGCGGCGAGGCGATCGGCGGCGCCGCGGGGGTCGCCGTGGGCGAGGCGGACGCGGGCGTCGAGGATGCCGAGAGCGAGGTCGTCGGGGCTGCGCGCGAGGGCCTCGGTGATCCTGCGGGCCAGGCCGGCCTTGCCGATCGCGGCCTCGAGGGCCCGGTACTGGGCGGCGTCGAAGGGGCTGGCGCGCAGCTTGGTGAAGCGCTGGTTGACGAGCGCTGGATCGGCGGCGCTGCGCTCGAGGGTCCAGTCGTCGTCGCCGGCGGGGGCCGAGGTGGTCGCAGCGGTGATCGCAGTCGCGGCCGCAGTATCGGCAGTCGCGGTTGAGATCTGGCCGAAGAGACATGCCCCAAGGACCAGGCAGCGACGGCTCCAGCGACCCGCGGCTCCGGCGGCCAGCGGCGGGCGCGGGCCAGAGGACGCGGCGTGGCGCGGCGCGGGCATGCCCGGCGAGGGTAGCAGGTCGGGCCTGGCGCCGTCTGCGGGCGATCGGGCGCGCGCTGGCTGGCTCATGGCAGCGGGCGACGCGGGCGGGCAGGGCTCACGCGGGCCGGGCTTGACCGGATCGGTGCGCGGTCTAAAGTGCCGGCGCGAGACCCGGCCCATGCCCATCTATGCCTATCGCTGTCAGAACTGTGGTGCGGACGCGGAGTACATCCAAAAATTCAGCGACCCGCCGATCACCGAGTGCGAGAAGTGTGGCGGGCCGCTCGAGCGCGCGGTGACTGCGGCCGCGTTTCATCTGAAGGGCGGCGGCTGGTACAAGGACGGCTACGCGAGCGCCAAGGGCGAGGGCAAGGGGGAGGCGAAGACGGACGGCGCCAGCGAGAGCAAGCCGGAGAGCAAGCCGGCGGAGAGCAAGCCGGCGGAGAGCAAGCCGGCGAGCGACAGCGGTGGCACGACCAGCACCGTGAAGGCGGCGAGCGAGTGAGCGCGCGGATCCTGGACGGGAAGGCCTGCGCGACGGAGCTGCTGCAGGCGGCGACGGGCCGGGTGGCGCAGTGTGTCGTTCGCGGGGCGGGGCCGTGTCTGGCGGTGGTGCTGGTCGGCGACGATCCGGCGTCGCAGGTGTATGTGCGCAGCAAGGAGCGCAAGGCGGCCGAGGTCGGGGTCGCGACCCGCGACCATCGCCTGCCGGCGAGCACCAGCACCGAGGAGCTGTTGACGCTGGTGCGGGCGCTCAACGGTGATCCGCAGGTCGACGGGATCCTCGTGCAGCTGCCGCTGCCGCGTGGGGTCGACAGCGAGGCGGTGCTGCGGGCGATCGATCCGGCGAAGGACGTCGACGGCTTTCACCCGGAGAACCTCGGGCTGCTGATGCTCGGGACGCCGCGCTTCGTGGCCTGCACGCCGCAGGGCTGCATGCGCCTCCTGGCCATGGGTGAGGTGAAGCTGGCGGGGGCGCGGGCGCTGGTGCTCGGGCGCTCGACGATCGTCGGCAAGCCGATCGCGCAGCTGCTCGTGCAGGCCGACGCAACGGTGACGGTGGCCCACTCGCGCACGCAGGCGCTGGCGGACGAGGTGTCGCGGGCCGACGTGGTGATCGTGGCGATCGGCCGGCCGGAGTTCATCCGTGGGGCGTGGATCAAGGAGGGGGCGGCGGTGATCGACGTCGGCATCAATCGCCTGGCGAGCGGGCGGCTGGTCGGGGATGTCGAGTACGCCGCGGCGGCGGAGCGGGCCTCGGCGATCACGCCGGTGCCCGGTGGCGTCGGGCCGATGACGATCGCGTGCTTGCTCAGCAACGTGATCGACGCGGCGGAGCGCCGGCTCGGGCTGCACTGAGGTGCTGAGGTGCTGCGCTGACGAGCTGGGCTGAGGCCTTGCGCGGAGGTGCAGCGCGGAGGTGCAGCGCTGGAGCGCTGGGCCGAGGCGCGGGCCGATCAGGCCATGCCGAGCAGCTCGCGGACGCTGCCGGCGACGGCGGAGGTCGGCAGGCACATGCGGGCGCCGGCGGCCCGGGCGGCGGTGCGGATCTCGTCGGTCGGGGCGTCGTGGACGGCGATGATCTGCGGCGGCTGGGGCAGGGCGGCGAGCTTCTGCAGGACCTCGCTCTGCTTGAGGTCCGGGACGGAGAGCGAGAGGATGACGTGGCGCGGCGGGGCCGACTGGGCGACCAGGAGGGCGTCGGCGCCGGTCTGGGCGGTGAGCACCTCGACCGTGGGGCTGCCCTGGCCGAGCTCGTCCTTGACGCGGGCGCGGAAGTCGGCGTTCTGGGTGACGAGGAGGACGCGCGAGTTCTCGCGCTCGTTGGCGGCCGGCTGCGGTCCGGACACGGGATGCCGCACGTCCTCGCGGAGGTTGAAGGCCTCGAGCACGCGGCGACGGACGTCGACGACGTCGAGCGGCTTCTTGAGGCAGGCGGAGGCGCCGGCGGCGAGGATCCGCTCCATGTTGGATTCGGTGTAGTAGCCGGTGATGGCGATGATCTCGGTGTGCGTGGTCTGCGGGTCGCGCTTGAGGCGGGTGCAGACCTCGAAGCCGTCGACGCCGGGCATCATGAGGTCGAGGAAGATCAGCTGCGGGCGGAACAGGGCGACGCTGCGGCCGGCGTCGAAGGCGTCGCGGGCGACCTCGACGTCGAACTGGTGCGAGAGCTCCTTGACGACGTCGCGGACGAGGTCGAGGACGACGGGCTCGTCGTCGATGACGAGGATGCGGCCGACCTCGCTGCCGGTCGGGACGGTGAACGGGATCCCGCGCTCGCCGCAGACCCGCTCGAGGTCCTCGCGACGCACGCGACGGTGACCGCCGACGGTCTTGAAGGCGGGGATGAGACCGTCCTCGATCCAGCGGATGACCGTGGTGGGCGTGACGCAGCAGATCCGCGCCACGTCGTGGGTGGAGTAGGTGTCCTTGATCGGGGTGCGTCCGCGGCTCATGGCTTGGTCTTGTCGGCGGGGAGCAGGAGCGTGAAGGTCGTGCCCTGCCCGGGCTTGGACCGGACCAGGATATCACCTCCGTGGTCCTTGAGGATGCCGTAGGAGATCGCAAGGCCCAGCCCGGTGCCCTTGCCGATGTCCTTGGTGCTGAAGAACGGGTCGAAGATGCGGCCCTGGATCTCGGGCGGGATGCCGACACCCTCGTCCGTGACCTCGAGGCGGACCCGGCCGCCTTGATCTGGATTGCCGTCGTGGCCGAGGACCAGGCGGACGGTGCCGCCGCGGGGCATGGCGTCGACGGCGTTGCTCAGCAGGTTCAGCAGCACCTGCTCGAGCTGGTCGGGGTCGGCGAGCACCGCGGCGTCGCCGAGGCCCTCCCGCAGCACGCGAACGTTGTGCATGCGCCACTGGTACTCGCCGATGCCGATCACGCGGTCGATCAGGCTGCGCAGCTCGACGCGGCGGCGCTTGCCGCCCTCCTGCTGGCGGGAGAAGAGCAGGACGCCTTCGACGATCTTGCGGCAACGCTCGCCGCTGACGGCGATCTTCTCGACCTTCTCGCGGACGTTGGGATCGAGGTTCTGGCGCTCGAGCAGGAGCTTGCTGTAGCCGACCACACCGGTGAGAGGGTTGTTGATCTCGTGGGCGATGCCCGCGGCGAGCAGGCCGACGGCGGCGAGCTTCTGGGCCTTGAGGATCTGGTCCTCCAGGGCCCGGCGGTGGCGCAGGTCGAGGCCGACGAGGACGGCGCCGATGACCGGCCCGTCCTCGGCGCGGGCCCCGGCCCAATCTCGCCGGTGGTCGCGCAAGAGGCGGCCCTCGAGGTGGAGGGGGATCGCCTCGCCAGCGTGGTTGAGTACGCCCATCTCGCCGACAAATTGACCGGTGCGACGCAGTGTCTCCCACAGCTCGGTCCAGCTGGCGGGGCCCTGCAGGCGGGCGACGTCGACGCCGAAGCGGCGGCCGCGGGCCTGCTCGGCGGTGATGCCGAGGAGCTGCTCGCTGGCCCGGTTCCAGGTGATCACGCGGCCCTCGGCGTCGAGCGAGTCGAGCAGGACGGTGGTCTGATCGAGGACCATCGCCTGGTAACCGGCGAGGGCCTCGGTCTCCAACATGAGCAGGCCGTTGGACAGGCCGAGCGCGAGCTGCGGGGCGAGGGTGGCGAGCAGGCGGTGGACCTGCGGGTCGAGGCTGCTCGGCTCCGCGGCGCGCAGGAGGAGGTGGCCGACGACCCGGGCGGGGGCGCCGAGGACCACGCGGACGACCGGGCGGCTCGGGTCTTGCTCGCCGAGGAGGGCGCGGACCTGGGGGTCCTGCGGGTCGACGTCGACGACCGGGGCGCCGGTCGACCAGGTGGGCGGCGGGGCGAGCTCGGGGCCCAGGGGGCCGAAGCGAGGGTTGTGATCGGTGCGCAGCTGCCAGCGCTCCCAGGTCTCGCCGACGCGGGCGATGAGGGCGGCGCGGGCGAAGCCGAGGCCGGTCATGACGGCGCTGCACGCCGCGGCGACGCTCTCCTGCGGGCGCAGCGAGGAGGCGAGGAGGCGATCGACCTGGGCGGCGAGGCGGGCCTCGAATTCGCGGAGGCGACGCTCGCGGAGGTCGCGGATGAGGGCGACCATCGGCGAGCCGTCGCCGCGACCGGCGGCGAGCGAGAGCTCGACGGCGACGGACTCGCCGTCGAGGCGGCGGAGGTCGAGCTCGCCGTGCCAGTTGCCCGCGCGGGCCTGGCTCATGCCCTGGCTGAGGGTGCGGGCGCCCTCGGGGTCGGCGAGCTCGAGAAGGCTGCGGCCGAGCAGGCTGGTGCTGCCAGGGGTGCTGCCAGGGGTGCTGCCAGGGGTGCTGCCGGCGGTGCCGTCGGCCTCGCCGCCGACGGCACCCCTGCGGCCGGGGGGGGAGGTCGTGCTGGCGAACAGCTCGCGGGCGGCAGGGTTGGCGTGGACGATGCGGCCGGCGCCGTCGAGGAGGAGCAGGCCGTGGTCGAGGGCCTCGAGGCCGCGGGTGAGCGCGCGGCCCATCTCCATCTCGGGGACGCGCTCGCCTTGCTCGGGCTCGCAGGTGACGAGGACGTTGTCGCTGGCGAGCTTGCAGGCGCGGAGCAGGCAGGGGAGCGGGCGACCGAGGGCGGGGGCCAGCGAGATCTCGAGGCTGAAGCGATGGCCGGGCAGGCGCGGGCGCATGCCCATGAAGGCGCGGCCGAACGCGGCGCGCTCGCTGGCGCGGGCGATCCAGCCGAGCAGCGGCTCGCCGACGACCTCGGGGCGCGGTCGATGCAGGTGCTCGAGCAGGGCCTGGTTGCAGGCGACGACGATGCCGGCGGTGTTGAGCACGGCGGTCGCCACGGCGAGGGCGTCGACGATCTCCCCGAAGGCGGCGAACGGCGAGGTCATGCCCTGGGGGAGGGTGCGATCGGAGATCGTGCCCGTCCCGCTGGCGCCTGGCGGACCGCCGACGCGCGGGAAGGAGGATGTCTTGGAGCCCTGACCCACGGAGAGGCCCACCATTAGCAAAGATCGGCGGAGGGCGCCCGCGGGCGCGGGCGAGGGCGCGGGCCGCGGAGCGCTCAGGGCAGGTGCAGGGCCCCCGTGGGGCCCGGCGGCGGGTCCACGCGCCGGGCCCGCGAGCTGCGGTGAGCGCAGGAAATTTCGCGGGCGGTGGACGGGACCCGCTAGTCTCGGCGGCGCGCATGTCGATCACCGTCGAGCCCTCCGCAACTCCCAGGCCGCCGCGACCGGCCGCCACCGTGATCTTGCTGCGAGCGGCCCCAGGCGGGGCGCCACCGGCGATCTTCATGCTGCGACGCAGCGCCCGCAGCCCGTTCATGCCGGACGCGCTGGTGTTCCCGGGCGGGGCGGTCGACGCCGCGGACGGGCCGGCGGGCAGCGACGCGGCCTACGAGGCGGCGGCGCGGCGCGAGTGCAGCGAGGAGGCGGGGGTCGTGCTCGGCGATCGTCCGCTGCGCTGGTTCGACACCTGGGTGACGCCGTCGGCGGAGCCGCGCCGCTACGAGGCCCGCTTCTTCCTCGCCGAGCTCGGTGAGGACGAGGGCGGCGAGGCGGCGGCCGACGGCCACGAGACCCACGAGGGGCGCTGGGCCAGCGCGGCGGAGTATCTGGCGCTCGGTGCGGCCGGTGCGGTCGACCTGCCGCCGCCGACGCTGTGCACGCTGATGCGCCTGGCCGACGGCCGCCTCGCGGCGCTGCGGGGGCTGGCGCCGGAGGACGCGCGCGCGCCGGTGCTGCCGAAGGCGCTGCTCGAGGCGGGGCCGGACGGGGCGGCCCGGATCGTCGTGGTCCTGCCGCACGCGGCGGACTACGAGGCGCTGGCCGGGGACGGGGCGCCGGCGCCGGCGCGCTCGCTCGATCTGCCGGCGCGGATCGTCCGCGAGGGCGCGAGCTGGAGGCCGCTGTGATGCGGGGCGGGGCGCGGACAGGTCGGGCTGGCGTTCGGGACATGGCCTCGGGGACAGGTCGGGCTGGCGTTCGGGACATGGCCGCGGGGACAGGTCGGGCTGGCGTTCGGGACATGGCCTCGGGGACAGGTCGGGCTGGCGTTCGGGACATGGCCGCGGGGACAGGTCGGGCTGGCGTTCGGGACATGGCCGCGGGGACAGGTCGGGCTGGCGTTCGGGACATGGCCTCGGGGACAGGTCGGGCTGGCGTTCGGGACATGGCCTCGGGGACAGGTCGGGCCAGGCGGGCGGCGTGGGTGTGGGCGCTGTGCGGCGCGATCGGCTGCGAGGCGGCGCCGGCACCGGCGCAGGGCCTGGGGGCGCCGGCCGACGTGGCGGCGAGCCCGGGGGCGCCGCCGGCCGAGCCCGCGGCGCCAGCGGAGGTGCACGCGTTGCTGCCCTGGCTCGACCCGGACGCAGGCTCGGCGGTGTACAGCAGGATCGACGTGGAGGTCGATCTCGAGGCGCTGGGGCGGCTGTTCGCGGTGCCGCCGCGGGCGGGGCACCTGCTGCGCGACATCCAGGCGTTCCGGGCCGGGCTGGCGGCGCTGATGGACGGGGTCGGGCCGGCGCCGGCGACGTGGCTGCGCGACGAGGCGCTGGCCTACCTGCCGCCGATCGCCCACTCGCCGTATCTCGTGTTCGGGCTCCGGCGCACGCGGGCCGAGGTCGAGGGTTACCTGCGCGCGGCAGGGCTGCGCGCCGAGGTGATCGAGGGGATGACGACCTACTCGCCCTTGCCCGGGGGCGATGCGCAGGCCGGGCCGGCGGACGCGCTGCCGGTCCACCACGCGCCCGCGACGGCGTTCCCGTGGCGCGTCGTGTTCCTCGAGGACGACGTGATCGGCTGCCTGTCGCTGCGGGAGATCGGCGGCGGCCTCGGCCCGCTGACGGCGGCGCGCGACCTGCCGGCCTCGGAGCTCGAGGTCCAGCTGTCGCGCGGCTTCGCCGAGGATCCAGAGATGCTGCTCGACATGGTCGTCAGCGGGCCGATGCTCAGCCTCGACATCAGCGACGATGTCGGGGCGATCCGCCTCGGTGTGCGCCGCTGGGACCGAACTGGCGTCGACGGCGAGCTGATCCTGCAGCCGCTCGGCGAGCCCGACGCGGCGGTGAAGCAGCTGGAGGCGCGCAGGCCCGCGCTCGAGACCGACGCGGTGCGCGAGCTCTACGAGCGCATCGCGTTCACGCCCGAGCCACCGGTCGTGCGCGGCCGCTTGCAGCTCGCCGCGGCCGATCTTCGGTTGCTGAAGGCGAGCGAGGCGGGATGAGCGGCAGGTGGTGCGCCGGGTTCTGGCTGGCGCTCGCGGCCTGCGGGGCACCTGTCCTTGAGGACAGGCCGGTGCCCGGCGTCACCGAGGCGCCGGCGCCGAGCTGCACGGCGAGCGACGACCTGGGCGGTGCCCTGGAGGCGTGGCTGCCGGCCGACCTGCGTCTGGCGGTGGTGATCGATCTCGGGAGCCCGGAGCTGCCCGCCGCGATCACGCAGCTGCAGGCCGGGGTGCAGGCGGGGCGGGGCCTGCCGGTGGTCGCCAGCCTCGGGCTCGGCCAGCTCGGGCTGCAGCTCGGCTTGCTGCGCCCGCAGCTGATCTCGGCGGGGCTGCAGCCGCGCGAGCTGTTGCTGCTGCACGATCGCGCCGGGGCGGTGATCTGGGTGCTGCGCGCTCGCTGCGATCTCGCGGCGCTGCAGGCGACGCTGGCCGAGGCGTGGTCGCTGCGGGTGCGTCCACTGAGCGAGGGATCGGTGGCCGAGGCGGCGGGCGGGCGCTTCGCCTTCGACGTCGCGTTCCTCTCGAGCGACCGGATCGCCCTCACGCCGCCAGGGGTGGCCCCGCAGCTGCGCCGCTGGCTCGAGCACGGGGCGCCTGCGCCGGGCCTGGGCGCCCCGGGGGCAGCGTCGCCGGGGGCGGTCCTCGACTCGCTGGGACCGGCGCCGATCCGCGGGGTCTTGACTGGTCGCTCGCTGCAGACCGAGGTCGCCGCCGGAGCGCAGCCGCTGGTCCGTACGCTGCGGGCCAGCGCGGCCGGGCTCGAGGTCGATGGCGCACTGTGACCGGGGCCGCCCCAGGATGGAACGAGCTGCCCCGAGGGACATGTTGGATCAGCCAGGTGGTGCATCGGTGACGGGCGCCTGCGCGCCTCCGACGTCGCCTGCGCGGCGGACACTCGTCCCCGGAGGTCGATGCCGGAGATGGCCCGTTGCAGGGGCTTCTGGGCCCCGTACGAGAGAGGCGCGCGGGCCGGAGTTGTGATACGGTCCCGACCTCTCGAGGAGAAATCGACACGTGACGCTGCTTCGTACCCTTGCTGTTCCAATCCTGGTGCTCGGTCTGGCTGTCAGCTGCGGCAAAAAGACCCCCGATGGCACGACCCCGCCCGGTGAGACCGGCGGCACCGACGTGGCCGCCAGCGGCGGCGGCGGCGACGGTGGTAGCGGCGGCGACGGTGGTAGTGGTGGTGGCGACGCCAGCGGCGGCGACGCCGGCGGCGAGAAGCCCCCGGCCGACGGCCCCGACCCCAACAAGGTCTGCGACGCCGAGGTCGCGGAGACGCCGAAGGCGCTGTTCGGCGACAACGTGCTCATCCGTCCGCCCAAGGGCGTCGAGCTGGTCGAGCAGAACGAGTTCTTCGCCCGCATCACCAGCAGCACGACGCAGTCGACCTGCGACGCGATCGTCAGCTTCGCGGCGGTCGGCTACTTCGCGACCGACCCGAGCAAGTCGGTGACGCAGATCCGCGACGAGACCCTCAAGGCCCGTGGCCTCGATCCGGCCGAGGCCAAGTGGGCCGACGAGACGACCAAGAACCGCGACTACTCCGCGTCGTACGAGTACGGCGAGGGCGCGAAGGGCGAGCCGCCGCTCAAGGGCTGGATCGCGTTCAAGGAGAAGGCCGGCAACACCTTCTACGTCGCGTACGAGACCCACCCGAACGCATGGAACGCGGTCGGCAAGAGCTTCCAGGAGTCGGCGCGCCGCCTGCTCATCACCAAGAAGTGAGTCCGCCATGACCGGTGCCCGCGTCGCTCCCCTTCGTCTCGTCGCGGCGCTCGCCGTCGTCACGGCCTGCTCGGCGTCGGCGTCGACATCGACGCAGACCGGGCATGTCCCTTCGGGCTCGGGCGCGAGCGGGCCCGTGGGCACCGGCAAGCCGGCGCACACGGGGGGAGCGGACTCTGGCTCTGGAGCTGGGGACAGCTCCGGGGGCGGGCCCGGTCCTGCCAGCGGCCCCGGCGTCGTGCCGGTCGCCAGCGGGACTCTGGCGCCGGCGTGCGTGCCGGCGCTGAACGACCTCTACACCTCGCTGTTCAGCGGCCGGGTGCTGATGCGGCTGCCGAAGGGCGTCGAGCTGGTCGAGCAGAATGGTTTTTACGCGACGATGGCGGCGTCGCAGCAGAGCACCAGCTGCGGCGCGCCGGTCAAGTTCGCGGCGGTCGGCTTCTTCCAGCAGCCGGCGGGCGACCTGCTCAAGGTCCGCGACGCGCTGCTCGAGCTGCGCGGGATCCCGGCCGAGACGGTCACCTGGTCCGAGGAGGGCAGCCGCGGCCGCAACTACACGGGCGCGTACACGACGACCCAGGATCCGAGGGCGCAGGCCCCGGCGACCCGCGGGTGGCTGGTGCTGCGCGAGGCGCCGAATGACAAGTACGCCTACTTCGCGCTGCTGGAGACCGACGAGAGCTCGTGGGCCGGCCTGCGCTCGCTGTTTCAGGACGCGGGCCGCAACCTGCTGGTCAAGCCGCGGGCGCTGCAGGCCCCGGAGGTGATCGCGCCGAAGCCGGTGGAGCCGGAGCCGAAGAAGCCGAAGAAGGGCAAGGGCAAGCCCAAGGCCGCAGCCGCTGCGAGCAAATGATCGTCCCGTCGGCTGGCAATCGGCTGGCAATCGGCTGGCAATCGGCTGGCAATCGGCTGGCAATCGGTCGCCAATCGCTCGCTGCGGCCGTTTGGATGATGCCGCATCACGGCGCTTGCGGTGGGCGAGGCAGTCGAGTAAAAGGCCAGTCCAATTCGTTGGCGACCGTTTGACCCTGTCGTCTAGGGGCCCAGGACAGTGGCCTTTCACGCCACGAACACGGGTTCGAATCCCGTCAGGGTCGCTCTTATCGCCGGTCACCGCCCCCATCCGGGGGGCGGCTGGGGCTCGTAGCTCAGTCGGTAGAGCAACGGACTTTTAATCCGTGGGTCGTCGGTTCGATCCCGACCGGGCTCACCCCACGCGAAGGACCGGGCGCCAGCCGCGAAGCCTCCCAGGCTCGCGGCTGTCGGCCAGTTCCCTGGATTCGGCGAAGTCTTGTGAGCCTGGCGCCGATCGGGGATCCTCCGATCGGAGCTCGACATGCCAAGGCCCAGCACCCGGATCCTCCTCGCCCTCGTGAGCCTGACCAGGTTTGGGTTCGGGCTCGGGCTCGGGCTCGGCTCGGCCACGGTCCTCGCCAGCCCGAGCCTCGACGCCTGCCTCGCGGAGTGCAAGCGGTCGCAGCTGTCGATGACGAACCGGGCGACCTGCCGGCTCGACTGCGAGATGGACGCGGCCAGCGATCCAGAGCAGATCCGGGCGCGGATCGAGCCGCTGCCCACCAGGACTCCGACGGCCCCGAGCGCGGGCAACCCGACACCCAACACGGGGTCGGCTCCCGCCAATCCCGGGCCCGCGAATGGCCCCGGGTGCAAGGCCGCGTGCGACGCAGACACGACGCTCTCGGTCGACGATCGCGCGACTTGCAAGCTCGAGTGCGACCTCGAGCCAGCGCCGATGCCCACCGGCACACCACCGCCGATGCGTCCGCCCCGGGTCAGCCCGGGCTCGGAGCCAGTGCCGACGCCGACGCCGACGCCGACAACCACGCGGTCGAGCGCTCCGATGGCCGCGTCGCTGCCCGTCGGCCCGCCGTCGTCGCAAGCTGGCTTTTTGGCCAGGTGCCACGCGACCTGCAAGCCGGGCAAGAGCCCGCGCGAGGCCACCGACTTCGAGACCTGCAAGCTCGACTGCGAGACGATGGCGAGCGTGCTGGGCGTCGCCGTGACGCTCGTACCCGACGCGTGGCTCGAGACGCCGCGGCCGATCGCGGTCCGCGATCCGACGCCTGTGCCTGTGCCTGTGCCGGTGCCGAGCACGCCAGGCAAGCTCGTGACGAGCCCGCCGGTGCCCGTGAGCCCCGAGGCCGAGACCTGTGACGGGGCGCTGCAGCGCTGCAACGCGAGCTGCGTGAAGGCCGAGGCCAGCTGCCGAAAGGGCTGCAAGCGCGGCAGCGAGACCGACCGCGAGACCTGCAAGCTCGGCTGCGGCACCGATCAGGAGGTCTGTCAGGGCGACTGCCTCAGCGCCAGCGCGACCTGCGTCAACGCGCGACGCGGCCGCTGATCACCACGTGTGGGCGCGCAGGGCCAGGCGCAGGGTCTCGCCGACGGCGCCGAGGCTGGCGGCCGAGATCTGCGAGAGGTCGTCGGCGTGGGTGTGCCAGGCCGGGTAGCTGTAGTCGATGATCAACAGCGAGGGCACGCCGGCGGCGGTGAGCGGGACGTGGTCGTCGACGAGATCGGGGCCGGGTGCGCGCACGAACTGGGCGTGGCCTGCGGCCTGTCCGATCGACCAGATCGCGTCGACCAGCCCGGGCAACGCGGCGCGGGAGCGCGGGTCCTGCAGGAGTTGGAGGTCGCGGTCGCCGACCATGTCGAGGACGACGCCGAAGCGAGCCGCCCGCACCCGCGGGAAGCGCCCGGCCGCGAGGGCGTCGCCCAGCGCCCGCGAACCGGCGCAGTAGGGGCCGGCGCCGGGTCGCCCGAGCTCCTCGCCGTCGAACAGGATCAGCGAGAAGCCGACCGTGGGCGGGAGCTGATCGACGAGCAGCGGGGCCAGCTCGAGCAGCACGGCGATCCCGCTGGTGCCGTCGTTGGCGCCGGGGATCGGCCGCTCTCGGCGCGCGGGGTCGGGGTCGGACTCGGCCCAGGGGCGCTGATCGAAGTGGCTGGCGAGCAGGAATTGACGCGGGGCCTGCGGGCGCACCTGGGCGATCAGCGTGGTCATGGCGAAGCGCTGGCCGGTCCAGGGATCGACGCCCGCGTGATCGAGGCGATCGACCGCGTCGGCGCCGGCGGCCCGCAGCAGCGCGGCGAGCTCGTCGATCGCGGCGGCGCGACGGGGGTCGCCGAGGGTCCGCGGCAGCTGCATCAACGCGGCCACGCGATCGCGGGCACGCTCGCCGGAGAAGGCCTCGCCGGGCGCCGGCACCGGGCTGCGAGGCGTCGCCGCCGGGCGCCCGCAGGCGAGCAGCAGCGCCGCGACCGCGAGGCTGCCCAGCTTCCGTCCGCCCGCGACCTGTCCCATAGTCGTGGCTACCATGACACAGCGCGAACCAGCGAAGCCCCGCGATCCCTCGCCGGGTTGTGACGATCCTCCAGCCGTCGCCCGGCCGTGGACCCGCCGTGAGGCGATCGGGGCGGGCGTCGGCGCGATCAGCCTCGCGGTCGTCGGCTGCGCCCGATTGCCGCCGGTGCGCGAGGTGCCGAGCCAGGACGGCGCGGTGAGCCTCGCGCTGGCCGACTACCCGGAGCTGCAGCGGCCCGGCGGCGTGCTGCCGGTCAAGCCGGCGGGGGCGAAGAAGCCGGTGATGATCGTGCGCGGCGAGGGCGAGCAATTCTCGGCCTTCTCGCTCAAGTGCAGCCACCTCGGCTGCACGGTCGGCTGGAACGCCGAGGCCCGCAGCTTCGATTGCCCGTGCCACGGCTCGCGCTACAAGATCGACGGGACGGTGCAGAAGGGGCCGGCGAAGCGGCCGCTGACGGCCTATCCGGTCACCAGCGACGGGGCCACGCTGCGCTTCTCGATCGCGTGAGCGACGAGCTCTGGTATCACGGGGGCGATGTTGCGCGCCGCCGTGATCGTCCTCGGTCTGTCCCTCCCGAGCTGCTACGGCGGCAGCGGGGAGCTCGCGTCCGGCGGCGGGACGCAGGGGAGCTCGAGCGGGGCCGTGACGGGCTCGAGCGGGGCCGTGACGAGCTCGAGCGGGGCCGTGACGAGCTCGAGCGGGGCCGCGAGCACGAGCGGCGGCGACCTGTCTGAAAGTTCAGGTAGCACGATCGCCGGGAGCGAGGGCGGGGTCGCGGCGAGCAGCGGCGAGGGATCGAGCAGCGGGGGCGCGGCGGAGTGCGGCTGCTACGCGGGTGACGGTCCTTACTGCGGGCACGACGTGGCGGCCCACGTGGAGGCGGAGGGCTGCGAGGTCGCGGCGCTGGCCGGGCACGCGGGCGACATCCTCGGCTGCGCGGACGGGGTGTGGGGCGTGCAGGAGGCTTGCGCGGCCGGCTGCGAGTCGACCGCGCCGGGCGAGTCGGACGCGTGCACGCTGCCCGAGTGCGTCTGCTTCGTGAAGGAGGCGTGGTGCGGCAGCGGGGCGGCGAAGCACGGGCTCGGCCTCGATCCGCCGTGCCGCGTGCCGCTGGTGCCGGAGCACAACGACGACATCCTCGGCTGCGATGGCGACGCGTGGGTGGTCCAGCAGGCGTGCGCGAAGGGCTGCCACGAGGAGGAGGTCGGGGTGCCCGACAGCTGCAACGACGACTCGGCCTACAGGCTGCCCTACGCGTGCGACACGGCGCAGACCTGCAGCCAGGGCAACTTCGGATCGAGCCACCAGGGCAGCCAGGCCTACGCGTGGGACTTCGCCATGCCGAAGGGCACGCCGGTGCACGCGGCGCGGGCGGGCAAGGTGGCGTACCTCGAGCTGCGCTCGCCGCCAGGATCACCCTGCTACGACCCGCCGGGCTTGCTCGAGCAGTGTCACAACAAGGCCAACTTCATCGGGGTGCGCCACGCCGACGGCACCGTCGGGCTGTACATGCACCTGCGCGAGATGAAGGTGAAGCTCGGCGCGAGCGTGACGCAGGGCCAGCTGATCGGCTTGTCGGGCAACACCGGCTACACCTCCGGGCCGCACCTGCACTTCCAGCTGCAGAACGACTGCGGCATCTGGTTCTGCAGCTCGGTGCCCGTGAAGTTCGCGGACGCGCCCAAGCTGGCGAAGGGGGTGAAGGCGACGTCGGGGAACTGCCCGTGACGCCTTGTCGACGACGGGGGCCTCGATGTCCCTCGGGACAGGCTCGCTTCGCGGCCGCTCGCGGCGGTGACCGACGGCGAGCTGCTCAACGATCCGCGCGGCGGACTGTCCGAACGCAGCGACCGAGCGCGGGAGACCGTCTGTCCTTTGGGACAGATGTGTTCAGACGTCGTCGCCCGGGGGCAGCTCGCGGCGGCTCGGGTCGTGCCGCTCCGAGATGGCCTCGATGCGCCCGCGGATGCCACGGACCGCGGCGATCGCCCGCAGCTGCCGCTCTGCGAGGCGGCGGCGGCGGTTCGGCTTGGCGTAGCGCCGCCGCTGACCGACGATGGCGAAGAACAGCGGCAGGATCGCCAGCTCGATGAACCAAAACAGGCCGGCGGCCGCGAGGCTCCACAGCCACACCAGGACCCGCAGGAAGCGCGGCGGATCGCTGCGCGCGACGGCGGCCTCCGGACGCGGTGCGAGATCACGGGGCGGCGAGGCCGGGCTCGCCTGGCGCGAAGGACCTGTCCGCGGGGACAGCTGCGCGGCGGCCAGGGCCTGGCGCACCGCGGCCGCGTCGGCGAGGCGCTGGGCCGGCTCGGGCGCCAGCATCCCGGCCAGCACGCTCCGCAACGGGCCCTCCGGGAGCACCGCCGCGAGGTCGATCGTGAGGCCGCGACGGGGCAGGCGGTCGGCGGCGGTGCCGGCCGCGAGCGCGGCGATGGTGGCCCCCAGCGCGTAGATGTCGGTGGCCGGCGTGACCTCGCCGTGGAGCTGCTCCGGGGCCATGTAGCCGAAGGTGCCGATCATGGTGGAGCCGCCGTCGGCGGCCAGGGCCACGCGCACGCCGCCGAAGTCGATCAGCGCCAGCGGGCTGTCCTTGCGCTGCGGGCGGGCGATCAGGTTGGAGGGCTTGATGTCGCGGTGGATCACCGGCGGATGCCGGGCGTGGAGATACTCGAGGATCGTCAGGGCCTGATCGAGCAGGGCCAGCAGCTCCGGCTGCGTCATTCCGGCGCGGCCGAGGCGGCGCGACAGCGGCTCGCCCTCGACCAGCTCCATCACCAGGAAGAACTCGCGGCCGCTGTCGCTGGTGAACTGATCGAGGTAGCGCGGGATCGCCGGGTGTCGGAGGTCGCGCAGGACCTGGCACTCGCGCTCGAACAGGTCGAAGGGCTTCCAGTCGCCGCCGAGGTCGCGCAGCTCGAGCACCTTGATCGCCACCGCGGTGTTGCTGACGCGATCGATCGCGCGGAAGGTCTTGCCCTGCGCGCCGGCGCCGAGGGCCTCCATGATCTGATAGCGCTGCAGGCCGATCGGGTCGCTCATGCCTGGCTCGGTTCTACCATCCTGGCCGCCGTGATAGGCTGCTGGCCCATGACGGTCACGGCCGAGCTGCTCCTCGAACGCCTCCGCGAGCTGCACCCGACGGCCCGCTACGAGCTCGACTGGTCGACGCCGGTGCAGATGCTGGTGGCGACGATCCTGGCGGCGCAGTGCACCGACGAGCGCGTCAATGCGGTCACACCGGCGCTGTTCTCCCGCTACCCCGACGCCGAGGCCTTCGCGGCGGCCGATCGCGGCGAGCTCGAGGAGGCGGTGCGACCGACGGGCTTCTACAAGCAGAAGGCGAAGGCGGTCCAGGAGACCTGCCGGGCCCTGGTCGATCGCTTCGGCGGCGAGGTGCCGCAGAGCATCGCCGAGCTGGTGACGCTGCCCGGGGTGGCGCGCAAGACGGCCAACGTGGTGCTGGCGACCTGCTTCGACATCCCGTCGGGGATCATCGTCGACACCCACGTGCAGCGGGTCAGCCAGCGAATGGGCCTGACGCAGCAGCGCGACCCGGAGCGCATCGAGGCTGACCTGATGGCGATCGTGCCCGAGGATCAGTGGACCTACTTCGGGCCGGCGATGGTGCTGTTCGGCCGCTACCTGTGCACCGCCAAGAAGCCGGAGTGTCCGCGCTGCCCGCTGCAGTCGCAGTGCCCGAAGGTCGGCGTGTCGCGCGGGGCGGGCTGACTCGATCGGGGCGAGTACGGCCCTTCGCGCGGGGCGGGCTGACTAGATCGGGCCGAGCACGGCCTTGCGCGCGGCGAGGTCGGCCAGCAGGGCGCTGATGCGGGCGAGGCGGTCGTCGTCGAGGGGCGCGGCCTCGGCGGCGGCGCCGGCCTGCACGGCCTCGACCACGGTGGCGCCCGCGAGCAACGCGGCGACCACGGCCTCGGCGAGCGGCGTGAGCTGCAGGAAGCGGACGACGTGGGCCTCGTCGCGGTAGGCGAGCAGCACCACCGACTCGGGCGTCGGCGGAGCGAGGTCGTCCGGATCGTCGGCGAGGTGATGGACGGCGTGGTCGTAGCGGACGAGCTGGGCGCTGGCGTCGAACTCGAGGCGGGCGTCGAGGGTGAAGGGCCGCGGCTCACCGCGCGGACGCGGCGGCGCGGCGGCGACGCGGTACTCGAGCAGCTCGTGCGCGGCCAGCTCGGCCAACCATGACGGGGCCTCGGCGCGCCAGCGCGGCGCGATGAAGCTGAAGAACTCGCCGGGCACGTCGCGCAGGAGCCGGCTCTGCGGGCCGCCGGAGGCCAGCCAGGCGGCCAGATCGTCGGCGAAGGCGGGGCCGCGGCGGGCCTGGGTCCGCGGGAGGAACTGGGCGACGGCGGCGGCGAGGGCGTCGCGGACCAGGTCGCGGTAGACGGCGACGCGCGGCGCGGCGACCAGCAGCGCGTCGGCCTCGGGCAGGGCGGCGCGAGGGGCCTCGACCGTGCGGGTTGTGATGTGCTCGACCATCGCGGCTTGCACGGCTGCGAGCACGCGATCTTCGGCGGGCTCGGAGGGCTGGATCGGCTGCGATCGGGATGGCGTGAGAGACATGTCGGAAGGGACATGTTCACCGAGGGCCGCGCGGTAGATGGCGCCTAGCTCGCGCAGCTCGGCGAGCAGCTCGGGGTAGGGCGGGATGTTGTGGTCGCGCTCGTAGAGCACCGGCAGCGGGCCGGTGCGCGCGAGGGTCCAGGCGAGCAGATCCTTGACCTCCGCCGAGACCGGGGCGCCGTGGGTGTCGAGCACGAGGCCGAGCTCGGGCCGCGGCTCACCGCCAGCGACGTGGATCTGGACCACTCGCGCGAGCGGCAGGGCGGCGACGAAGGCCCGCGCGTCGTGGCCGTGGTTGTGGGCGTTGACCGCGACGTTGTTGAGGTCGAGCAGGAGGCCGCAGCCGGCGCGTTCGAGCACCTCGCAGAGGAAGTCGAGCTCGGCCGCGCCGCGCGATGGGCCGTGCGACAGGGCGGCGTAGTCGCTGATGTTCTCGAGCGCGATCGGTCGCGCGAGCAGGTCCTCGGCCCGGCGCAGCTGATCGGCGACGTGGCGAGCCGCGCCGCTGCGAAACGGCAGGGGCAGCAGCTCGTGCAAACAGGAGCCGGGGCCGCCGACCCAGCACAGGTGATCGCTGTGACGATCGACGCCGAGCTCGTCGAGGAAGACGCGCAGGCGGGCCAGGTAGTCGCGGTCGAGCGCCGCGCCGCCGACCCCGAGCATGAGGCCGTGGGTCAGCAGCGGTCGTTCGGCGGCGATGCGATGCAGCGCCGCGGGGAAGTAGCCGCCGCGGCGCATGTAGTTCTCGGGCGAGACCTCGAAGAACGCGATCGCGGGGTCGACCGGTCCGGCGAGCACGTCGTCGAGGAAGGCCCAGCGCAGCCCAAGGCCGACGCCAGTGGGCCCGCGGCTGCGACTCAGCTGCAGGTGCCCTCGCCGCAGGCCGCCTCACCCTTGGCCTTCGTGGTCTTCTTCTTGGTCTTGGTCTTGGTGGTGGCGGTGGCGGCCGGCGCGGTGGCGTCGGCGGCGACGGCCGAACCAGAGGTCGTCGGCGTGGCCGCGGGCTCGGCGGCGGCAGCGGTGGCCGCAGTGGCCGGCGGAGCGGCCTTGTCACCGGCGCAGGACTTCTCGCCCTTGTCCCCGCCGCACGACTTCTCGCCGCCGCAGGACTTCTCGCCCTTGTCCCCGCCGCACGACTTCTCGCCGCCGGCGGCCTTGTCGGCGCTGCAGCTGGCGTGGCCGTGGCCCTGGTCGGCGCCGCAGCTGGCATCGCCGGCGGCTGGCTTCGCGGCGGGGACCTCGGTGGCGTCCGCGGTCTTCTTGCAGGCGGAGAGAGAGAGGCCAGTCCCGAGGATGGCGAGGGTGGCAGAGATGGTGCGGATGTCCATGTGGGTGCTCCTGTTGCGCGATACGCGATGCGATGGTTGAACGGATCAGCCGGCCTTGCCGGGAGCCGCGGTGGCGGCGGCCTTGGCGTCGCCGGCCGGGGTCTGGTACGGGGTGCCGCTCGGGGCCTGGCCTGCGACCGCCGGAGCCGCGCCAGCGGCGGCGGACTCCATGCTGGGCTTGGCGTCGGGCGCGAGCTTGGCGGTGAACTCGAGGTGTACAGCGGCGGCCTTGGCCACCTTCGGCGAGAGGGTCTGCAGGGTCTTGGCGGCCAGCTTGCCGAAGGCCTCGCGCGGGTGCACGTCGTACTCGTCGAGGCCGACCTCGAGGGGCTCCAGGCTCTTGATGCGCACGCTGCTCGGCTGGTCGCCGACGTAGGTGAACGTGGCCTCGAGCTTCACCGACTTGCTGGCCTTGCGCTGATGGAGAAGAAACTCGCCGGTCGCGGTGAAGCTGACCTTGCGCTCGGCGCCGCTGAGCTTGTCGAGGTTGGTCGCCGAGAGGTCCCCCAGCTCGCGCAGCGAGAACTCGATCAGGGCGTTCTTGGCGAGCGCGTCGGCGGGGGCGTCAGGGCCGATCTCCAGCCACTCGCGGGCGTGCTGGTTCTGGGTCTCGTTCTTGGTCTCTTCACCGAAGGGCTGGCCCTCGGCGTCGGCCTTGCGCTGGAACAGCTCGAGCGCCCGGAGGTCGACGTGCACCAGGCCCGTGGTCTTGGCGAGGTCGGCGGTGTCGACGAAGATCTCGCCGGTCAGCGCCGAGGCGGGGACACGGCCGCGGATCTTCTCGATCGGGGCGTCCATGTCGAAGCCGAGGACGCCATCGCTGCTGTCGACCACGAAGCGACGGGCGCCGGCCGACTTCGGGGCCTCGATGGCGAGCTTCTCAGCTTGCTCCGCGAGCTTGACAGGCTCGCCGCCACAGGCGAGGAGGAGAGAGGAGAGGGTGAGGAGGGTGAAGCGCATGGCGGGCACACAACGGCGGCCGGGAGCGGCTGTTACAGGGTTGACGACCGCCCCAGGATGCCCGATCCGCGGCCGTTCTGGGGGGCTCCCTGCGCCGACGGGTCGGATCGCGCGCAGCCGCGAACGCAGCAGCGGCCGGGCGTGCCACACTCCGCCCGTGCCCCCCCTTCGCCCCGCGGGCCGCGTCCTCGCCGGCGCGGCGCTGCTGCTCTGGACGCGTCCAGTCGCGGGTTCACCTGGCCCTTGGGGCAGGTTGGCACCCGGCGTCACGCCGCCAGTGCCCGACGCGTCGCCAGGGCGCGCGCCAACGCCGACGCGGCGACCGATCGCCGAGGCGCTGCGGGTGATCCCCGGCGCGACCTGTCTGTCCGCGGAGACCCTCGCCGAGCACGTGCCGGCCTGGCTCGGCCGCGACGAGATCGAGGCTGGAGTGACGATCGAGGTGCGCGGCGATCCCTTCATCGCCAACGCAGCGGCGATCACCGTGCTGACCCCGGCCGGCCTGATCGAGCGCGCCTTCGACGACGGCCCGCCCGGGTGCAGCGATCTGCACGCGGTGCTCGGGCTGGCGATCGCCATGGCGATCGACGCGTCGGTGCTGACGACCCTGGGTTACGAGGTGGTCGACACGCCGCCTCCGCCGCCGCAGACGCCCGCTGTCGACAACGAGCGACCGCCGCTGCAGGCCCGTCGCAAGCCTCCGGAGGTGATACCCAGGCTTGCGCGCTTGCGCGCACTTGCGGCGCTCCGCGGCGGGCTGTGGGTCGGGATGGTGCCGGGGCTCGCGGGGGGTGGACAGATGCAGGCCGAGCTCGGCTGGCGCCCGTGGTTCGAGCTGCGTGTCGGCGTGCTCGGCGGCTACGGGCAGCGGCGACCGCTCGGCTCGGGGACCGTCGAATTTGGGCTGGTCGCGGGCCGCCTAGACGGTTGCTTCGGGGTCCAGCGCCGTCGCGTACGGCCACGCCTGTGCGTTGGCGGGGCGGCCGGGGCGTCGCAAGCGCTGACCCGCGGCCTGACGGCGAGCCAGGCGCTGGTCAGCCCGTGGGTCAGCGTCGCGGCGGCGCTCGAGCTGCGGATCGTGACCACCCAGGTGTTCGCGGTCGATGTCATCCTCGACGGCGTGGTTCCGTTTTTTCGGCCCAGCGTCTCGGTCCGCGAGCCCGGCGATCCGAGTATGATCACCGACTCCGTGAACTCGGCCCCGATCGGGGCCGTGCTCGCCATCGGCGGCGCATTTACGATTCGGTGAGGGTGCCGGTGAAGGTCTTGACCGATCCGCGACATACAGCGCCTGAAGGTGGCACGGCCCCGGCACCAGCCCCGCATCTCGACGCGGCCAAGCTGTTCCGGGACCACGCGCAGTTCGTCGCCAGCTTCGTGGTGCGCCTCGGTACGCGCCGAGAGGAGGTCGACGACATCGTTCAGGAAGTGTTTCTCGTGGCCCACCGCCGGGGGGGCTTCATTCCGGGGGCCGCCCGCCCCACCACCTGGCTGGCCGAGATTGCCATCCGCGTGAGCTCGGCAGCACGGCGACGACAGCGTCGCTCACGGGAGGACCCGGACGTGCAGACGGTCGCCGGGGCCCTGGCAACCGGCCGCAACCCGGGCGAACTGGCCGAGACGGCCGAGGCGCTGCGCCGGGTCCAACAGGCCCTCGAGGCGCTCGATGAGGCCAAGCGCGCCGTGTTCATCCTGTTCGAACTTGAGGGCGAGAGCTGCGATTCGATCGCTGCGGGCCTCGGCATCCCCATCGGCACCGTCTACTCCCGGCTGCACAAGGCCCGCAAACTGTTCATGGAGGTCCACAGCCGCCTGCTCGGCGCCGGACCCACTCCCACCACCGGCCCCGAGGGCCGCAAGGCCAATTCACTCATGGTGACCCAATGACCGGAGATCCACACCGCCTGCTCAACGACCCGGCGACCGCCGCCGTGCTCCGTCGCGACCTCAGCGTCGCCAGCGGACAGGGGGTCGCGTTCGACGTCGGGGCGGGCCTCGCTCGCTTCGAGTCGGCGGTCGCGGTGGACCTGGCCCGAGGGACAGGTCTTGGCGCGGGCTCGACGTCGGGTGGGCTCGCCGTCGGGGCGCTGCTGCTGGCCGGCGGCCTCGCGGCGATGCTCGGGTGGCAACTCGCTGGCCCCGCGGAGCCGACGGGTGCGCTCGCGTCGGACCCGATCGTGGCGCGCCGCGTCGTCCTTGAGCCGGATCCCACGGAGCCTGTGGTCGCGCCCACGCCTGTGCGCGTGCCGGCGGCGGCTCCGCTCGCTCCCGTGGTGATCGTGGACGAGGCTGTCGTCGATCCTTCACCGGCAGGGGCCAAGTTCCCACGTGGACGACGGATCCACGGCGCCCGGAACGAGGCCTCGGCGGTGGCGACGGTGCCTGCGGACCACCTCCGTGAGGCCCGCGAGCTCAACGCGGCGCGCGGCCTCCTCGGCAGCGACCCGGCGCAGGCGCTCGCGCTCGCGGACGCCGGCAAGGCCAGCTTCAGCGCCGGCGATTTTTCGCAGGAGTGGGAGGGCGTCGCGGTGCTCGCGTTGTTCGAGCTCGGCCGCGTCGACGAGGCGCGCCCGCGCAGCGCGGCGTTTCTCGAGCAGTACCCGAACGGTACCTATGCGCCGCGGATCCGCGCCGCCATCGCGGCCGTGCCGTGAGCACCGCAGGGGCGGGGCGCGACTGCGACTCGCGGGTAACGTGCGAGGGCGCGCGGATCTCTCGTGAGTCGACCACGCATCCGCACATCAATCGGGTCGGCGCGTGAACGCGCGCGCACGATATTTTGGCGGAATTTCAAGCTGCTAAACGCTGGTAGGTCAGCGATTCCCCTAACTGGGTCGACGGCCCCGACGGCGCGACATTGCCAGGCTTCTCACATTTCCGCCCGCGCTGAAATGATGCAGTGAGTTGGCTCCCGTGCGATGCTCGCCGACGGTGAAGCTGCCCCCTGCCACCACCTGGCTGACTGTCGGGTCGTTGTGTTTGTGCTCGTGCACTGTGCCGTTCTACGTCGATGAACCCACGTCGACTGGCTCCACCAGCGCGCCTGCTGGTGACACGGACCTGACGCCGACCACCACCGCGCCTGCGGAGGCGACCGACGATTCGGCCGCGAGCTCGAGTGGCGCGACGGATCCGGGGCTCCCCGGGACGACCTCGTCCTCTTCTTCGGGCGACGGGCCGATGCTGGACGTCGGCACCCCCGACGATCAGGAGGAGTGCACACCGCCGGCGCCTGACTGCGATGCCGACGACGACGGGGTCGATCACGCGCTCGGCGTCAACTGCACTGGCGGGATCAGCAGCCTCGAAGGCGTGGTGGCGTCAGGCACGCCAGACTCGCTGTGGGTCGTCGCCGGCCCGCTCGGTGCTGGTGATACCTTCGCGCCCCGCCTCGGGAGCCGGGCCGTCCTGCTCAGCACGGGCGTCGCCAGCCACGTCGCGCTCGATCCTGAGGAGCTCCTGGCGAAGTGCTCGGAGATCGGGCTCCCGTGTCCGAGCACGGACTACGATGGTGCCTACGACCTGGCGATGCTGCCGCTGCCGTTGCAGCCGGCGCCGATCATCTGTCCGAAAGGACAGCTCCCGCCAGGTCCCGGCGACTGCTCCGCGACCATCGACAAGCAGTGGCTCGGTGATCCGCAGATCGCCCACGATTACAGCGAGCTGCGCCTGACGGCGACGGCGCCGCTGAGTGCGGTAGGCGTGTCGCTACAGGCGGCCTTCTTCACCGCCGAGTGGCCGAACCGTAGCGCCGTGGGCGCCTTCGCCAACAACGACCTGTTCCTGGTCTGGCTCGAGTCCGAACAATGGACCGGGAACATCGCGGTCCATCCCGACCAGCTCCAGCCGTTCGCCGCGGGCGCCCTCGAGTGGGATCACGTTCAGGACGCGGCCCTCACCGGTTTCGCCTTCGAGGAGCACGTGGCGATCGACTGGACCAAGCTGAGCGCCGCGATCACCCCGGGAGAGACCATCACGCTGGTGCTGGCGATCTTCGATGTCGGCGACCGCAAGGTCGACAGCGCGGTGCTCCTCGACGATCTGCGCTGGACCTGCGCCATCCCCAATGGGGGGCCGCGGCACCGGTAGGCGCGAGATCGACCTCCCAGTGCGGCTCACCAGGAGGCCAAAAAAAATACGTGATGCTGTCGCTTGGGGTGAAGGATGCCCCGGGGTCGCGACATAGAAGCACCGTGCATGGCACACGACGCGAGTGTCGCGGGGACAGCTCCGGCTTCGGCCGGATCGACGGCTCCCCACGACCTCGCAGCGACGCGTCTCGCCTCGGCGGTCCGTCGCCGCGTGCTGTTCACCAGTCCGAGCTCGACGGGCCTTGCGCCCGTGCTCTCGGATCCAGCGATCGTTGTATGGGGGGTCAGAGCGCCGCTGGATCCGTCCCGGGCAGGCATCGTCGTCGTCATGCCCCGGAGCATGCGCGGGGGTCGTCGAGTCTCGGACGCACTTGAAGTTGGTTGAGATGGTGCGTCCGAAGCACGGGGGGTGCTTCACGGCGCGCGACGCAGGAACCTTAGACCTGAGTCGCGCGCCGGCTTTTTTAAACTACAGCGGACCGAGCGCCTGATACTGCGAGGGCGTCATCCCCATGTGGCGGGCGAACGCGCGGGAGAAGCTCGGGTGATCGGCGAAGCCGACGCTGAGTGCGATCTCGAGGATGCTGCCCCGACCGTGCCGGAGCTTGCGGGCGGCGTGACAGAGTCGGAGCGTCCGCAGGTAGGCGCCAGGCGTGATGCCGACGACCTGGGCGAACTGACGGAGGAAGTGGAACTTGGACAGCTCGGCGATCGCGGCGAGCTCGTCGAGCGTCACGGCCGTGGGATTGTGCGCAGGATCGAGCGCGCGGATGTACTCGAGCACGCGGGCGATCTTGCGGTGTGAGACCCGGCTGGTCGAGCGCAGCAGCGGCGCCCGGAGGTTGGAGAACTCGGCGAATGCCACGAAACGGACAGCGCGACTGCGAGGTCGAGCTCGCGGTCGACGACCGGGACCTGTCCCTCGGGACCTGTCCTCTGGGACCTGGCGCTGCGGACCAGCGCGAGCAGACCGCGGAGATCGGCCGCCAGTTCGCGGCGATCGGTGGCACGTACCTGCGTGAACTCCGGGCTGCGCCGGACGCCGCGCTCGTCGCCGAGCTCGGCGGCGAGGCCATCGACCACGCCGCGGTCCACGTAGAGCGTGATGTACGCGAGGTCGCTGCTGCCGCGGGCGTTGCCGGTGTGGACCTGCTGCGGGTTGATGAACACGAGGTCGCCGGCGCTAAATGTGTGGAGCTTGCCGGCGACCTGGCACTCCTCGTGACCTGCGAGCTGGGCGCAGATCAGGTACTCGTCGTGGAAATGCGGCGTTAGCGGGCGTGCACCGTGCGGACCCCACGCGTGATAGAGCGTGAAGCCACGACCGCCGAGGTAGGCGCCGTGCAGGTCGAGGCTTGCTGACCGCGGCGCCGCGCGACATGCTCGCCCGCCGTGACCACCCCGATGCGCATCGAGCTCGCCGAGTTCGAGCAGGACGATCCGGGCGCACGGGGGGAGGCGCACGGGGAGCTGTGGCGATCGCAGATCCACGAGCTCTGCGCGATCCGTGGCGAGCTGCTGCTGCGTCACGACGGCTTCACGAGCGCATCGCAGATCGACGAGCTCGCGGCGCGCCACCTGCCGGTGCTGGCCGCGGAGGCCCCGGCGCTTGCGCTCGAGCTCGCGGGCATCGCTCGCGGTGCCGGGGTGACGCTGGCGCAGCTCGTGATCCTTAACCACTACACGGACCTGCGCGAGCTGCCGGCCGCGTTGCGTGATGAAGCTGTCCCAATAGACAGATTACGCAGTGACGACCCGGGCGGCTGTACGGCGGTGTACCTGCCCGGGGCGGCGCGAGGCCCGGTGCTCGGGCAGACCTGGGACACGCACGGGTCGGCCTGGCCCTACGTGCGGCTGCTGCGGATCCGTCCGCGGAGCGGCGACGAGGAAGTGCTGTGCTTCACGCTCACCGGTTGCCTCGGCCTGATGGGCGTCGCGGCGAGCGGGCTGGCGATCACCACCAACAATCTGTTCACGACCGACGGGCGGATCGGGCTGTTGTCGTCAGCGGTGGTGCGTACGCTGCTGGTCGAGCCATCGGCGGCGACGGCACGCGTCCGGCTCGCGCGCATGCCCCTCGGCGGCGGTCATAACTTCATGCTGGCCGACGGCCGCGACTTCTTCGGCATCGAGTGCTCGGCGCGGCTGCAGGTGCTCATGCAGAGCGGGGCGGGTGCCGCCCACCTGCATACCGACCACTGCTTCGATCCAGTGCTGCGCCAGCGTGAGCGGGTGCCGGCGAGCAGCACGAGCTTTCGCCGCATGGAGCTGGCGACGACGCTGTACGTGCAACAGCGGCCGCGCGACGCGGCCGGGTTGTGGGCCTTGCTCGCCAGCCACGAGGGGCACCCGCGCAGCCTGTGCTCGCACGGGGGCGAGGCGAGCGGCGACGCGGCGGCGTCTCGGACCTGCGGCGTGATGGTGATGAACCTCGTCGGCGGCGAGGTCCTGGCCGGGGCGGGTTGCGCCCAGGCGAACCCGCCGCGCCAGCTCGGCTTCACGCGCTGGCGCGGCCTCGAGGAGAACATCCGATGAAACCCAGCGAGCTCGCGCGCGCCCAGGGGGCGCACCTCTTCTTCACCTGGAGCGCCCAGCATTCTGTGGTGCCGCTGACGATCGATCAGGCCCGGGGCGCCCGCTTCCGGACCGTCGAGCACGGCTGGTTGTGGGACCTCGAGAGCCAAGTCTACAACGTCAACGTCGGCCACGCGCACCCGCACGTGCAGGAGCGGATGATCGAACAGATCCGCAGCCAGGCGACCGCGGCTCCCAACGCGGTGCTGCCGATCCGGGTCGAACTGGCGGCCGCGTTGCACCGCGTCACTGGGCTGGAGAAGGCCTTCCTGGCGACCGGGGGCAGCGAGGCGGTGGAGAACGCGATCAAGATCGCCAGGTTGGTGACGGGTCGCAGCAAGATCGTGACGCGGCGCAACTCGTACCACGGGGCCACGCTGGCCGTGCTGGGCATCGCCGGTGACGCCCGCAAGCAGCCCTTCGTCGCCGACCTCGCGCCGGCCTATCACATCGAAGACCCGTACCCCTGCGCGGAGGCCACGGCGTCGTCGCCCTCGCTGTGGGTGCGCAACCTAGAGGCGCTGCTGCAGCGCGAGGACCCGCGCAGCGTCGCCGCGATCCTGCTCGAGGGCTTCACCGGCACCAACGGCATGCAGCACCCGCCGCGCGACTTCTGGCCGCGGGTGCGCCAGCTCTGCGATCAGCACGGCATCTTGCTCATCGACGACGAGGTGTTTAGCGGCTTCGGTCGCACCGGCAGGTGGTTCGCACGTGAGCACTGGGGGGCGCGCGCCGACATGATGGTGCTCGGCAAGGGGCTCAGCTCCGGCTACGCGCCGCTGTCGGCGGTGATGGTCTCGTCGGCGATCGCGGCTCACTTCGACGATCACAAGCTGTGGTGCGGCCTCACCCAGTACGCTCATCCGGTCAGTTGCGCAGCGGCGGCGGCGGTGATCGAGGTGATGGAGCGCGAGCTGCTGGTCGAGAACGCGGATCGCATCGGCGCCGGGCTGCACGAGCGGCTGCAGGCGCTCGCCCGCAAACCGGCGGTGCACGGGGCGATCCGCGACGTCCGCGGGCTCGGGCTGATGCGCGCGGTGGAGTTCGACCGCCCGGTCGCGCCGCTGCACGCGATCCTGCTGCAGCGCGGCGCGTACCTGCCGTTCCGCGACAACATCGCGTTCCTGTGCCCGCCGCTGTGCCTGACCGGCGCCGAGATGCACACGGTCGCCGACCTCATCGAGGACGGCGTGCGGGCCTTCCTCCGCTAAGTGCTCAGCCGAGTTGCTGGCCCTCGACCTCGGTGAGCGCGGCGTCGAAGATCTCGAGGCCGCGGTCGACGTCGTAGGTGTCGAGCACCAGCGGGGGGGCGACACGGATCGTCGACTGGCCGCACGACAGCAGCAGCAGGCCGCGGCGGAACGCGGTCTGCTCGAGCGCGGCGACCAGCGCGGTGGCGGGCTTCTTGCTGCGGCGGTCGAGCACGAACTCGACGCCGATCATCAGGCCCATGCCGCGCACGTCGCCGATCGACGGGTGGCGGCGCTGGAGCTCGCGCAGGCCGGCGAGCAGGCGCTCGCCCATCACCGTGGCGTTGGCCATGAGCCCGCCCTCGACGGCGTCGAGGGTGGCCAGAGCGGCGGCGCAGGCCACCGGGTTGCCCCCGAAGGTGCTGCCGTGCGATCCGCTGGCCCAGGTCATCGTCGCCTCGCGGGCGATGATCGCCCCGATCGGCATACCCGAGCCGAGACCCTTGGCGCTGCAGATCACGTCCGGCGTGACGCCGTACTGCTCGCAAGCCCACATCTTGCCGGTGCGGCCGACGCCCGACTGGACCTCATCGTGGACAAGGAGGGCCCCGTGGTCGTCGCAGAATTTCCGCCAGTACGCGTGGAACTCGGGGCGCGGGAGGATGTAGCCGCCCTCGCCCTGTATCGGCTCGAGCACCACCGCGGCGATCTCGGCGGGCGCGACGGTGGTGCGGAACAACTCGTCGGCGGCGGTCGTGTCGAAGTCGCCGCGGTAGGGGTCGTCGAAGGGGAGGTGGTACACGCCGGGCAGCAGCGGGCCGAAGTGGGCCCGGTACTTGACCTTGCTGGCGCCGAGAGACATCGCCCCGTAGCTGCGGCCGTGGAAGGAGTTGCGAAAGCCGATGACGTATTGCCGGCGGGTGTGGTGGCGGGCCAGCTTGAGCGCGCCCTCGATCGCCTCGGTGCCCGAGTTGGTGAGGAAGACGCGGGCCTTCTCGCCGCCGGGGTACAAGCGGCCGAGGCGCTCGCACAGCGCGGCCATCGCCTCAAAATAGAAGTCGGTGCCGCAGATGTGGAGGAACTTGCCGGCGGCCTCCTGGACCGCGGCGACGACCTTCGGGTGGTTGTAGCCGGTCGCCGAGACGGCGATGCCGGCCATCCAGTCGATGAAGCGGTTGCCGTCGACGTCCTCGACCATCGCCCCGCGGCCGGTCGCGGCGACCAGCGGGTACTCCTTGATGTACGAGGGCGACGACCACGCCTGATCGCGGGCGATGATCGCCGCGCCACGCGGGCCGGGGAGCGCCGTCACGACGCGGGGGTAGTCTCGGGTCTCGTCGCGCATGTCCATCCCTCCATCACTCCATCACGGTGCGGCTCTGCTCGCGCATGAACTGCTGCACGTAGTAGGGGCCGCAGCCGCCCTTGCCGCTCGATCCGGAGCCCTTCCAGCCGGTGAAGGACTGGACGCCCGGCCAGGCGCCGGTGGTGGCGCCGCTGCGGCGGTTGGCGTAGCACACCCCGGACTCGATGTTGTCGAACCAGTGATCGATCTCGGCTCGATCGCCCGAGAAGATGCCGCTGGTGAGGCCGTACTCGACGCGGTTGCTCTCGTGCAGCGCCTGCTCGATGCCGTCGACGACGCCGAGCGCGAGCAAGGGCACGAACAGCTCGCGGGCGAACAGCTCGTGGTCCAGCGGCAGGCGAGCGATGGTCGGCGCGACGTAGTGGCCGCGGGCGAGCGGGCCGTCGTGCAGACGCTGGCCGCCGATCAGAAGCTCGCCGCGGTCCTGGGCCGAAGCGACGGCGCCGGCGAAGGTGGCGAGGGCGCGGGTGTTGATCACGGGGCCGAAGTAGACGTCGCGCTCGCTCGGGTCGCCGATGCGGAGGGCGCGGGTCGCCGCCAGTAGCTTGTCCGTGAAGGCGGCCGCGACCGACGCGTGCACGTACACTCGGGAGCAGGCCGAGCACTTCTGGCCCTGCAGGCCGAAGGCCGAGCGCGCGACGCCCTCCGCGGCCATGTCGAGGTCGGCGGAGGCGGCGACGTAGGTCGGGTTCTTGCCGCCGAGCTCCATCAGGGTGGGCTTGGGGAAGGCGGTCGAGAACTCGCGGAGCATCCGCATGCCGACCTCCTTGGAGCCGGTGAACACGACGCCGTCGACCTGCGGGTGGCGCCACATGGCGTCGCCGATCTGGCCGCCGGTGCCGGAGACGAAGTGGAACACGCCCGCGGGCAGACCGGCGGCCATGTAGCACTCGTGCAGGAGCAGGCCGGTCCAGGGGGCGTCCTGCGCGGGCTTGTAGACGACGGCGTTGCCGGTCATCAGCGCGGCGGACGACATGCCGGCCGACAGCGCCATCGGGAAGTTGAAGGGGGCGATGCATGCGAACACGCCGTAGGGGCGGAGCACGTCGCGGGTGTTCTCGTTGGGTGAGAGGCGGCCGAGCGGGCGGGAGAAGCCGTCGTGCTGCTCGACGCTGTCGGCGTAGTAATCGATGAGGTCGGCGGACTCCTCGGCGTCGCCCATCGCCTCCATGCGCGACTTGCCGACCTCGAGGCTCATGACGGCGCCGATCTGCCACTTGCGTCGGCGGATCTCGGCCGCCGCGGCGCGCATCACGGTGAGGCGTTGCTGCCACGGGAGCGCCGCCCACGGCCTCTGGGCGGCCTTCGCGGCGCGGACGGCGAGGTCGACGTGCGCCGGTGTGGCGGCGGCGAAGCGGCCGAGGATCTGGGCGGTGTCGATCGGGCTGAGGTCGACGATCGGCGGCAGCTCGGAGCGCAGCGCCTGGCCATCGATGTGCAACAGATGTTCGCGGCCCATGTGCTCGCGGGCCCACCCGAGGCCCTCCTCGAACAGGCGGTGAAACTCGCCGAGGTCGCTTGAGGCGGACGTGTAGGTGACCTTGAACTGCTTGCCGTCGGCGCTGGTCATCGCGGGGCAAGGATAGTGCGCGGCGTGGTCCGCCGAAAGGCTCGCTTGAGCCAGGGTTGCGCCGAGTTCCGTGCGCGTGCTCGCGGGTCGCCAGCCTAGCTGAGCACGGGCAGCTGCACGCGGGTGTGGTGGCCGGAGAAGGGCACGCTGGCGTCGATGCGGATGCCGGGGAGCGCGGCGCCGTCGTCGGTCCAGCGCGTGTTGTAGAGCGTGTCGCGCTCGACGGCGGTGCGACCGGCCTCGCGGATGAGGCGCACGAGGTCGGCGCGGGTCATGGCCTGCGGGGTCTCGGCGCCGGCCATGTGATAGATCTTCTCCTCTTGCACGGTGCCGTCGAGGTCGTCGACGCCGAAGCTGAGCGAGACCTGGGCGATCTTCACGCCGATCATGATCCAGTAGGCCTTGATGTGCGGGATGTTGTGCAGCATCAGGCGACCGACCGCGTAGGTGCGCAGGTTGTCGACGCCGGTCGGCTCGGGGAGGCGGGCGAAGTCGTTGCCCTCGTGGTGGAAGGCCAGGGGGATGAAGGTCTGGAAGCCGCCGGTCTCGGCCTGGAGGGCGCGCAGGCGCAGCATGTGATCGACGCGCTCCTCGAGGGTCTCGATCGTGCCGTAGAGCATGGTGCAGTTGCTGCGCAGGCCGAGGCGATGGGCGGTGCGATGGACCGCGAGCCACTGCTCGGCGCTCGCCTTGTCCTTACACATCTTGTGGCGCACGCGCTCGGCGAAGATCTCGGCGCCGCCGCCGGGCAGGCTGCCGAGGCCGGCGTCGATCAGCTCGCGCAGCACCTGCTCGTGGCTCATGCCGTACTTCTCGGCGAAGTAGTGGATCTCGACGGCGGTGTAGGCCTTGAGGTGGACGTCGGGGCGCAGCTGCTTGAGCACGCGCAGGCAGTCCTTGTAGTACTCGAAGGGCAGGCCGCCGTGCAGGCCGTTGACGATGTGGATCTCGGTGACAGGCTGATCGAGGCGGTCCTGCAGCTTCTGGCGGATCTGGTCGATGCTCATCGTGTAGGCCGCGGGCGACTCGGGGGTCAGCCGCGCGAACGAGCAGAACTTGCAGTCGGCCTCGCAGACGTTGGTGGGGTTGATGTGGAAGTTGACGTTGAAGAAGGTGCTGTCGCCGTGCAGGCGCTCGCGGCGATCGTTGGCGAGGGCGCCGACGGCGAGCAGGTCGGGGTAGTGGTAGAGGAAGACGCCGTCGTCCTGATCGAGCGGGACCTCGTGGCGGACCTTGTCGGCGATGTTGGCGAAGCGGCGGGTGTCGCGGATCATGGCGTCCTCGGGTTTGCTGGGTCGTGGGTGAGGGGCTCGAGGCCGGCCTGGCGGACCAGCTCGCAGAGGGCGGCCTCGCTGGTCTCGCTCGGGCGCGGGACCCCGGCGAGCGGGAGGTGACGGCCGGCGTCGATCGGGCCGGCGAGGGTGTCGGCGCCGAAGCCGAGGGCGACCTGGGCGAGGCGGACGCCGTGGAGGTCGTGGCGGACCTCGACGCGCACGCTGGTGGGCAGGGCGAGGCGGGCGGCGGCGATCAGGTGCAGGCGAAACAGGCCGCCCGCGGTCGGGCAGCAGGGCGTGAGGCTCACGCCCGCGGGCGCGTCGCTGGCGACCCGCGCGAGCCAGGCGCAGTAGGCCGCGAGCTGGTCGTGGCCGACGGAGACGATCAGGCGGTCGCCCGCGGCGAGGTCGGCGAGCGCGGGCCACGCTGGCGCTACGGACATGTCGGGAGGGACAGGTCCTTCGGGCCCGGTCCCTTCGGACATGTCGGGAGGGACAGGTCCGAAGGACGTATCGGGAGCGACAGGTCTGGATGGACCTGTCCCCGGGGACAGGTCGTGGAGCTGCTCGCCGCGCAGGACCGCGGCGACGCGCGCGGCCGGGTGCGCGGGGGCCGGGCGGATCCAGATACGCGAGCCGAAGCTGGCGGCGCGGACGAGCTGGGCGCGGCGGCCGGCCGAGGCCGGGTCCCCGAACAGGGCGAGCAGCTCGGCGGGGCAGAGCGCGGCCGCGGGGCGCTCGGCGGGCTTGGTGTCCGCCCGCGAGGCAGCCAGCGAGGCCGCCAGCGAGGCCGCCAGCGAGGCCGCCAGCGAGGCCGCCAGCGAGGGTTGTGCGTGGGTCACGTGGACCCCCAGCGGCGGACGATCGGGAGCTCGAGGCCGGCGCGGTCGAGGGCCCGGACGACGACGGTGTCGATCGCATCCTCGAGGGTGCGGACCTCGCCGTAGAAGGAGGGGATCGCCGGCAGGATGATCGCGCCGGCCTCGGTGGCGGCGACCATGTTGCGCAGGTGCACGAGGCTGAGCGGGGTCTCGCGGACGACGAGGATCAGGCGGCGACGCTCCTTGAGGGCCACCTCGCAGGTGCGGGCCATGAGGTCGTCGCCGCCGCCGTGGGCGACGCGGGCCAGCGCGCTCATCGAGCAGGGCATCAGGATGACGGCGTCGGGCGGGTTGGAGCCGGAGGCGAAGGGGGCGGAGAAGTCGTGGCGATCCCAGCGGCGCGCGCCGGGCGTGACCGCGGGCATGTCGACGCCGAGCTCGTGACGCCACACCTGCGGGGCGGTGTTCGAGGCGACCCAGTCGACCTGCAGCGCGGGGTCGCGGGCGGCCCGAGCGGCGAGGTGCTCGAGCGCGCGACGGGCGTAGATGGCCCCGCTCGCACCGGTGACGCCGAGGACGAGCCTCATGCGAGCTCCGGCCGGGTCGCGCGGACGACCCATGCGATGCCGAGGGTGAGGCGCTCGACGCGGACGTCGATGAAGCCCTGCTCACGCAGCAGATCGGTGTAGGCGGCGACGGTGGCGAAGCGGCCGATGCTGCGCGGCAAGTAGAGGTAGGCGTCGAGGTTGCCGGTGGCGGCCCAGCCGAGCAGGGGGAGGAGGGTGCGGTTGTGCAGCGCGTGCACGGCCCGGGTGGCGAGCGCGGTGGGGCGGAAGAACTCGAGGATCGTGAGGCGCCCGCCGGGGCGAAGGACGCGGAGCTGCTCGCGGGTCGCGGCCGGGAGGTCGCTGAGGTTGCGGATCCCGAAGGCGCAGAAGATGGCGTCCTGGCTGGCGTCGGCGAGCGGGAGGCTGTGCGCGTCCAGCTGAAGCGGGGTGATCCGACGGGCGGCCTCGCCGTGCAGCTTGCGGGCGCCGTGGGCGAGCATCCCGGCCGAGAAGTCGCCAGCGATGATGTCGGCGCCAGGGTGCTGGTGGTGGATCTCGAGGGTGGAGTCGAGGGTGCCGGCGCAGAGGTCGAGCATACGGGCGCCGGCGGCGGGCTGGCCCGCGGGCAACATCCCGGCGACAGCGCGACGGCGCCAGCGGATGTCCGTGCCGAAGCTCATCCAGCGGTTGGCCCGGTCGTAGCCGTGGGCGATGCCGGTGAACATGCTCTGCACCTGGGCGCCGTGGGCGTCGAGCGCGGTGACGGACTCGAGCGGGGTGAGCTGGTTCGACATGGTTGAAGGGACAGGGTTGAACGGACAGGTACTCGGGGCCAGGTACTCGGGGCCAGGGTTGAACGGACAGGTACTCGGGGCCAGGTACTCGGGGCCAGGTTCGAACGGACAGGTACTCGGGGCCAGGTAGGTGGGCGGCGGAGCGCGGCCTCAGGTGCGGCGGCGGGCGACGTAGCGGGCGAGGGCGGCGAGGGCGTCGCGGGCGGGCGAGGCGGGCAGCTGGAGCAGCTGGGCGACGGCGACGGCGGCGTGGGCCTCGGCGACGGCGGCGGCCTGCTCGACGGCTGACGAGTTGGCGACGCGGGCGACGAGCTCGGCGGCGGCGTTGGGATCGATCGGGGGCCCGTCGCCGAGCAGCTGCTGGAGGCGGCGACGCAGCCCGGGATCGTGGCTGCAGGCGAGGATGAGCGGGAGGGTGAGCTTGCCGTCGCGGAGGTCCTGGCCGCGGGCCTTGCCGGTCTGATCGACGCCGCTGGTGTAGTCGAGGACGTCGTCGGCGATCTGAAAGGCGTAGCCGATCTCGAGGCCGTAGCGGTGCATCGCGGCGGCGATCCGCGGCTCGACGAGGCCGCCGAGGCTGGCGCACCAGGCGATGAGGGCGGCGGTCTTGCGATCGATGACGAGGTAGTAGCGGTCGCGGTCGACGGTGGCGTCGCCGGCGACTTGCAGCTGGGCGACCTCACCCTCGGCCATGCGCGTGACGGCGTCGGCGAGGGTCTGGACAGCGCTAAGGCGACCGGCGTAGGCGATGGCCTGGAGGCCGCGCGCGAGGCAGAAGTCGCCGGTGAGCACGGCCATCCCGTTGCCGTACTGGAGGCGCGCGGTCGGCCGCCCGCGCCGATACTCGCCGCTGTCGATCACGTCGTCGTGCAGCAGCGTGGCAGTGTGCAGCAGCTCGCCGACGGCGGCGACGGTGATCCGCACGGGGTCGAGGAAGCCGGCCGCGCGCGCGGCGAGCAAGGCGAGCAGGGGACGAAAGCGCTTGCCGCCAGCGAAGGCGAGCTGACCGCTGAGCTCGGGGATCACGGCGATCGAGGACTGCAGGAGATCGGCGAGGCGCTGCTCGACCTCCTGCAGCTCGTCCGTGACGAGTCCGCTGGCCGCCTCAATGCTGAGGTCGACGGCGAGGTCGTCGTGCGGCGCGAGGACGGAGGTGGCGAGAGAGGTGGCCGGACGGTTCATGAGGGTCTGCTTTGCGTTCATCAGCGCGGCGCGGCGCGGGCGGCCCGGCGGGCGAGGCTGCCGAGGATGCCACGGACGGGCCCGCGGCTCAGCAGCGCGCCGAGCAGCGATCGCCCGAGCAGGAAGAAGTCGTGGATGTAGGCCAGGCGGTCGCGCAGGAATGCGATCCGCGGGTCGCTGTGGGCCTCGGCCCGCAGCTCGGCCAGGATCGCGGCGACCCGCGCCAGAGCGGCCTCCACACGGGCCCGCTCGCGCCGCTCGAGGACGTGGGTGATCAGCTTCCAGAAGTCGGTCTCGGCCCGGTACTTGCGGCCGTCGCGGTGCAGGACCCCCCAGTCGAGCAAGGTCGCGAGGGTCATGCTGGCCGAGCCCGCCGAGATCTCCAGGCGGCTGCGGATGGCGCCGTGCTCGAGCGGCTCGGGTGACATCAGGAGGAGGCCGTAGATCCGGCCCTGGGTGCGCGTGAAGCCCCAAAATTCGGCGATCGAGGCGCAGACCTCGGAGAGCTCGTCCTGGGCGCGCAAGATCAGCGGCGGGAGCGGCTCAGCGGGCAGAGCGTCGGGCTGGAGCAGGGCGGACATGGCGAGATTCAGTTCAAATTGAAGTGAACCGGAGCGAGGTCTACGCGGGCTTGGGAGAGCTGTCAACACGGCTGCGACCGGCGAGCGCAGCGGCTCGGGAGCCGTGGCCAGGGAGGCCGTCGCGTCGGCCTGGTGAGGCTTGGGAATGCCAGGGGGGCAGGGTAGGTTAGCGGCGCGATGGCCCGCGATGATCGAACGGCCGCGCCCGCGCGCGGGGAGCCGATGTGGCTGGCGGCTGGCGCGGCGGTGTTCGGGGTCCTGCTCGGCGGGCTCGCGGTGTTTCTCGGGATGCAGGAGCAGCCGCCAGCGCATGCGCCCGCGCCCGTGACGGCGCCGCCGACCGCGGTGCTGCCCGAGCTGCCACAGCAAGCGCCGGCGGAGGAGCACTGCGTCACCGGCTGCAGCCCCGGGAAGGAGGGCTCGCTGGTCGAGGCGGTCGCCCTGACCCGCGAGATGGTGGTGACGCTGCGCAGCAAGGACACGATCGGCGCGGGCGTGGTGGTCGATGACACGGGGCTGGTGCTGACGAACTTTCACGTGATCGCGGGGGAGATCCGCGACGGCTCGCGGCGGGTGCTGAGCGCCTCGGGCACGCCCGAGGTCACCGGCGCGGTGCGGGCCCGCTTCGCCGACGGACGCGAGCTGCCGGCGGTGCTGCTGGTCGCCGATCGTGATCAAGACATCGCGCTGCTGCAGCTGCGCCCCGCCGACTCGGCGGAGCGCTTCGCGGCGGCGCGGCTCGGCCGATCGAGCGCGCTGCGGGTCGGTGAAGGGGTGTTCTCGGTGGGCACGCCGCTGGGGCTCGAGCACTCGGTGTCCCAGGGGATCGTCGCGGCGCTCGGACGGACCCACATCCTGCGCAGCAAGCAGACGCCGCTGATCCAGCTCGACGCGTCGATCAACATCGGCAACTCGGGCGGGCCGCTGTTCAACCTGCGCGGCGAGCTGGTCGGCGTGACGACGGCGACGATCGAGCGGGCGCAGGGGATCGCGTTCGCGATCCCGGTCGACCACATCTTCACGCTGCTGCGGGCGCTCAAGCAGGGCGAGCTGGCGCGCTCGGGGCAGATCGGGGTCGAGGTCGACTCGCGGATCGCGGTCAGCGAGGCGGCGGCGGGGCTCGGCTACCGCAACGGCCTGGTGTTGCAGCAGGTGTTCGCCGGTCAGCCGGCGGCGCAGGCGGGCTTGCAGGCGGGCGACATCATCGTCGAGGCCCGCGGCCAGCGCTTCGACGCCTACGGCGCTGGCGAGCTGGCGCGGGCCCGGCTCGCGCGAGAGTTCGTGCAGATGGTCCGCGGGCTCATCCCCGGCGAGACGCTGGCGCTGACGGTGCTGCGCGGCGAGACGCGGTTGCCAGTGACGCTGGTGGTCGCGGCGGCGCCGGCGGACCGGCAGGTGTTCATCGACGCCGAGGAGCTGCTCGGCTTGCTGCTCGACGAGAAGATCACGCAGCCGACGGTGGACGAGCTGCGCCCGCTGGCGCCGATCACCCACTGGCGGGGTCGTGAGCAGCTGCTCGGCGCACGCCTCAGCCAGATCGCCGGGGTGCGCGTGCAGTCGATCCATGACCTGCGATCGGTGCTCACCGAGCTGCGCCAGCTCGGCCGCGAGGGCACGGTGGCGATCAGCTTCACGCTCAAGGACGGACGCGAGCTGCCGATCGCGGACTTCCCGGTTTCGTCGCCCTGACTCCCGGCGTCGCAGGCTATCGGCTGTCCCGAGGGACAGGCTCACAGCTTGGCGTTGCCGGCGAGGATCAACGGGCGGATCTTGTCGCGAGCGGTGTCACCGGCGGTCTTGCCCATCGACACGCTCTCCTCGTAGTTGTTGTTCTTGCCGGTCTGCCACTCGTCGCTGGGCACGAAGTAGCCGAGCGCGTCGCCGGTGTTGCCGAGGATGATCTTGTGCGGCGCGTGCATGGCCTCCTTGATGGCGAGGCCGTTGCGGGTGAGCGACTCGCCGGGGAAGGCGACGCCCTGGAGCTGTCGCCCGAGGCGGAAGTAGGTCGCCTGGGTGGTGATCTTCTGGTCGAGGCCGTCCATCTCGAATTCGAAGAGGAGGATGCCGAGCAGGGCTGCGGCCTTGAAGAGGAGGTTGTCGACGACCTGGACCCACTCGACGTGGGTGAACTCGAGCTCGGGCTCGACCAAGACTGCTCCAGCGGAGATGTCGGCGGCGATGCCCGCGAGCAACCCGCCGTAGGCCTCGGCGCGGGCGAAGTCGTCGGCGTAGTCGCCGTCGGGGACCTTCGGGCTGGCGTCGCCGAGGACGCCGTTGAACAGCGCGACCGGGGCCCCGAGCGTGGCCTCGAGGTCCTTCACGAAGTAGCCGGTGTAGTCGCAGGAAATGAGCTTGTTGTCCTCGCCGAGCACGACCGGGTGGGCGGCGAAGACGACGACCGTGCCGATCCGCTGGTCCTCGAGATCGAAGGCGTCGAGGACGGTCATGTCGTCGTCGGTGAAGTCCCAGCCGCGGCGGTTACCGGCAGGGGCCTTGGCGGTGCCGACCTTCAAGGTGCCGGGCTCACGCGCGGCCCAGGCGGCGCTCATCGAGGCCGATACCTGGCCGATCAGCCAGGTGCGGTAGTCGCCCGGGACACCGCCCCACAGGCCCATGAAGTCCGGCGTTGAGTGGCTGTGGGTGGTGCCGACGAGGATCTGCACCTCGCTCAGGCCGGTCATGCTTGCGACCTGCTTGCGGACCTCGCGGGTGACCTCGTTGCCCATGCCGGGCAGGTCGACGATGCTCATCACGAGGCCGCCGCCGTGGCCCTCGATGGCGAAGGAGCGGGCGAAGATCGGATCGTGCACGCCCTGGGCGGGGCCGCGGGTGTAGGGGGCGCCGTACGCCCCCATGTACACGTTCTCGGCGAGGAAGGCCTGCGAGGGCGAGACGTCCTGGACGTGCATGCCGAGCAGAAAGTGATCGAGCGGGGGCTCGCCAGTGGTGCCGTCGCCGCTCTCACCCGTGCTTCCGGCCCCGGTGTCCGCGCCCGTGCCCGCGCCCGTGTCTGCGGTGGTCGCGTCACCGCCAGTGCTCTGACCCCCCTCGGCACCACTCGCGGTGGTGTCATCCTCATGGTGTGTGGTCATCACGTTGCCGGTATTGCCGGTCGTGCTGTCGCTCGGGCCACTGCTGGCGCCGTCGGCTGCGCTGGCAGCATCGCCGCAGGCGGCGAGCGCGAAAAGGAGCAGGATGGATGAACGGGACATGCGAACTCCAGGGGCCTGGTGGGGAACCGGGGGGATGGGTGGGGACCCACCTAGCTCGCAACCGTATCGCAGCCAGGCGACCGATTCCAACCTATTCGCATGATTTCGCGCGGGGAAAACCCCCGCGTTCGGAGGCTCGAAGCTCCTAGTCCTCCACGACCTCGCCGTCCTCATAGTCAGGGAGCTGGTAGATCACGGTCGACTCAACCGGCTCCTCGGGACGCACCTCGGCGGCCTCGCTGGTCTCGTACACCGCCGAATACTCGACGGCCTCTTCCTCAACCACCTCGGCGGCCTGCGCCGGGCGAGGCGCGACGCGACGCGGGGGCGCCGGTGGGGGCGCAGAGGTCGGCTTCTGACCGGCCTTCCAGTTGTCGATGGCGGTGCACAGGACGGCGTAGTCGATCATGGCGCGGCCATCGTAGTCCCCGGGGCTTTGTCTGTGCAACCCCAGAGCCACTTACAAGCCGAGCTCGATGAGCGCCGCGCACAGGGCCGCGGTGACGACCTCGGGCGGGCGATCGCCGTCGATCACGCGGGTTGGACCAAGGCCTGGTCCGTCGCGGAAGCGCCGGTAGTGGTCGGCGATCCGCTGCTGCAGGGCGAGTGCGTCGAAGCGCTCCTCGACCGCGGCCCCCTCGGCCGACCGCCGCTGGACCCGGGCAAACGCGACCTCGGCGGGGACCTCGAGCACGAGGGTGAGGTCAGGCTCCGGGGCGCGAGCGTTGATCTCGCGGACCCATGCGGCGTCGCAGTCGAGCGACTGGTACGCGAGCGAGGAGAGGAGGTAGCGATCGCTCAGGACGACCGCGCCGCGTGCCAGAGCTGGGACCACTTCACACGCGACGTGATCGACGCGGTCGGCGGCGAACAGGAGGGCGAGGGCCGCGGGATCGAGGGCCGTCGCCCGGACCGCGAGACGCTCCCGGACCAGGCTACCGATCGCCCCACGGCTCGGCTCTCGCGTCTCCAGCACGCTGAATCCTCGCCCGCCAAGCCATTCGGCGAGCGCGCGCGTTTGCAGCGTCGTGCCGCTCCCGTCGATCCCCTCGATGGCGATGAAGCGTCCCCGTGGCTGGTCGGCCATGCGGGGCGGAGCGTATCAGAGCCCGCCCGAAGGCGGGGACCGTGGACACGCGGATTGCTCGCCCGACGGTCCACACCATGGCACACTCGCCGACGACCCGGCCCCTCCGGGCCACAGGAGACGCTCGTGAACCACGCCCCGACGCCGCCCTCGTCCACGTTGCCCATCGGCAGCAGCAGCGACCCCACGCGCGGGGCACCGGCACCCGCTGGGCCGCAGTATGTGCCGGCGCAGATCGGTGTCGCCGTGCAACTGCCTGGGGCGGCGCAGCAGTCATATCCGCAGCAGCAGCAGCAGCAGCAGCAGCAGCAGCCGTATCCGCAGCAGCAGCCGTATCCGCAGCAGCCGTATCCGCAGCAGGTGCAGCAGCAGCCGTATCCGCAGCAGCCGTATCCGCAGCAGCCGTATCCGCAGCAGCCGTATCCGCCGCAGGCCCCGCCGCAGGCCCCGAATCGCAACGACGAGCTCAACACCGGCGGCGCTCGTACGGTGTTCGAGTTCACCGGTGTGCATGCCGGACAGAACGCCAGCAAGGGGACCTTCATCGGCAACCTGGCGTCCATGCCGGACACGGGCAATGGTCGGCCCGACCGCGGCGCGAGCAACCTGAGCCGCGGCGTCCCTGCCTGGCTCATCCTGCTCCTCGGGCTGGGCGTCGTCGGTGGCGGTGTGGCCTATGCGACGCTGTCTCCGCAGGGCACAGCGGAGGCTGCGCCAGAGGTCCCTGCTCCGGCCCAGGTGACCGCCCCCCCGGCACCGGTCGTCACGCCGCCACTCGCGGGCACACCCGGGACACCGGCCGCCGGCACCCCCGTGGTCGGCACGCCGGCACCAGGCACGCCTCCCGCAGCAGGCACGCCGGTAGCGGGCACGCCTCCCAGCACCCCAGCAGCCAACACCCCTGCACCGGCGCCCACGCCGGCGCCGGCGCCGGCACCCGTGGAGAAGAAGCCCGCTGCGAAGCCGAAGCCGAAGCCCGCGCCGAAGCCCGCGCCGAAGCCGGAGCCCGAGCCAAAGACGATCAAGCCGAGCGGCAAGCCTCGCGGCCTCGACGGTCTGCCACCGCCGCCAAAGTAGCAGTCGCGGCCGTCGCAGCCGCACGTGAGACTGGCCCCGAGGACATGTCCCCGGGGCCAGCTGCATTCTGCGACCCTGCTCAGTGCAGGCGATCGTCCGCGACCGGGCCGCCGATCTCGGGCACGAAGCGGAGGAAGCGGAGCCCCACGCCAGACAACGCCTGCAGCCCGGTGGCTCCGGCGTACTGCAGGTAATAGTGGTTCTGGACGCGGGCGATCGCGCAGATCGCCGCGTCGTCGCCGACCACCTGGAAGCGGACGATGACCTTGCTGCGCAGCGGCAGCGGCTCGGGCATCTCCACGAACATCCCGCTCTCCGAGATGTTGCGGGCCACAAACCACTGCTCGCCGAACTCCTCCGAGAAGACGAGGACACGGAAGAGCTTGTCGATCCGGGCGGTGGCGCGGCGTTCCAGGGCGACGGTCATGGCGGCAGCATCACCTTGTCGGGACATGGAATCAAATATCCTACATGTACGACATGATGTTCTCTAGAACTGGATGACGGCGTGCGGGGGGTCATGGTCGCGCCATGGCTGGGCGCTTGCCTGCGCCGGGGATTTGGCCAATAACCCGCGCTCGACCGATGTCCCGTGAACCACAAGCGATCCCGTCCGTGCCAGTCATCGCGGACAATTTCCGCGCTGGCCGGGTCGGTCTATGTGGCCGGCCAAACGTGGGCAAATCGACCTTGCTCAACGCGCTCGTGGGGGCCGAGCTGGCGATCGCCACCCGATTCCCGCAGACCACGCGTGAGCGTCTGCTCGGCGTGTGGACCGGACCCGGGCACCAGGCAGTGCTCGTCGATACTCCTGGGATCCACCGCGCCAAGTCGGCGCTCAACCGCTTCATGGTCGACGAGGCGCTCCGCGGGGCCCGCTCGGTCGACGTGTTGCTGCTGCTCGCGGAGGTGCCGATGTTGGCCGACGCAGCGGCGGCCGAGCTATGGGAGCCAGGCGAGGGCGCCATGGCGGCCCTGACGGCGCTGGCTGAGATCGGAAAGCCGATCACGCTGGTGCTGACAAAGGTCGATCGCCTGCATCCACCGGAACTTCTGTTACCAGTGATCGCCCGCTGGACCGGGCTCCACGGCTTCGCGGCCGTGCTGCCGGTCAGCGCCCACACCGGCGCCGGGCTCGACGATCTGCGGCGTCACATCATCGCTGGCCTCCCGCTGGGCCAGCCGAGGTTCGACGAAGATCAGCTGAGCGACCGCAGCATGCGCTGGCACGCTGGCGAGCGGGTGCGGGCGGCCCTGTTCCGCCACCTCGGGGACGAGCTGCCCTACGCGTGCGCCGTCACGATCGAGGCGTTCAAGGAGCAGCGGCGGCCCGAGAAGGACATCATCCGCGCGACGATCCACGTCGAGCGGGAGAGTCAGAAGCCGATGCTCATCGGCAAGGGCGGGCAGACGATCAAGGCCATCTCGATCGACGCACGCAAGGCCATTTCGGGGCTCACAGGACGCGCCTGCGACCTGTTCCTCAACGTCTCGGTGACCGCCAACTGGACCCGCGACGCCGCGCTGATGCAGCGCCTCGGTCTGCACGAGGCCGTGGGAGGAGAATCGTGAACAACGAGGACGAAGACGAGATCGCGGCCGAAGCGGACGCCGCAGCCGATGTGGCCGCCGCCAGCACGCCGGTCGCCACCAGCCTCGTGGCCATCGTCGGCCGGCCGAACGTTGGCAAGTCGACGCTGTTCAACCGCCTCGTGGGCGCCCGTCGGGCGATCGTCGAGGACCGCCCAGGTGTCACCCGCGATCGTCTCTACGGGGCCGTGAACCACGATGGGCGCAGCTACCTGGTGGTCGACACCGGCGGCCTCGACCTCGATGAGGACGATGGCCTGATGCGGCACATCCGAACGCAGGCCGAGATCGCCATCGCCGAGGCTGACCTCATCCTGTTTGTGGTCGATGTGGCCGAGGGCCTGTCGAGCGACGACCGCGAGATCGCCGAGCTGCTGCGGCGCTCGCATCGCCCGCTGCTGGTGGTCGCCAACAAGTGTGACAACCCAGCCCGCGAGGTCGACGCGCACACGATGCACGAGCTCGGCCTCGGCGAGGTGTTCCCGGTCTCGGCCGCGCACGGGCGCAACACCGCCGAACTGCACGAGGCGATCCTGGCCCGCCTGGCCCACACCGCCCCGGAGGGCAGCGTGGTGGCCGTTCCCGAGGGCACGCGCATCGCCTTCATGGGCCGCCCGAACGCCGGGAAGTCGACCCTGATCAACGCCTTGTTGGCCGAGCCGCGGGTGATCGTCGACGCCGAGGCCGGGACGACGCGGGACCCGATCGACCTCCCGTTCGTCTTCAACGGTCAGCCCGTCGTCCTCATCGACACGGCGGGCCTGCGGCGACGCAAGCAGATCGACAAGGCCATGGAGAAACTGGCCGCGATCAAGGCCGTGCGGACCATGGAGCGCACCCAGGTCGTCGTCCTTGTGCTCGACGCGAGCGTCGGCGTCACCGACCAGGACCAGCGGATCGCCCGCATGGCGCACGAGCGCGGCAAGGGCGTGGTCGCGGTGCTCAACAAGTGGGATCTCGTGGCCCGCGACAAGAAGGCCGCGCACGCCGTTTGGGCCCAGGCCCAGGACGAGCTCGCCTTCCTGGAGCGGCCCTTCCTCATCAAGACGTCCATCGTCGGTGCTGGCCGCGATCTCGGGCAGGGCAGGGCTCGTGGCCTCGACGAGCTGCTCGAGGCCTGCCTGCACACGGCGAAGGCCCTGGGCCGGCGGATCTCGACCGCCGATCTCAACGCCGAGCTGGCGGCCGCGGTCGCGGACCACTCGCCGCCGATGTTCGGGCCCAAGCCGGTCAAGCTGTTGTTCGCTACCCAGGCCGAGAGCGATCCCCCGCTCATCGTGATCTCGGCCAACCACGGCCGCTGCCTGAGCCCCGCGTACGAGCGCTACCTGCTGCGCCGCTTCCGGACGCGCTGGAATCTGCGTGGAGTGCCCGTCCGCCTGGTTGTGCGGGGTCGGGGTAAAGGCAACCACGAGCGCGCTTAGGCCGCTGTCGTCGTTCCTGGCCCCCAAGGCCCCGGCCGTCGTGCGAAGCCCCGGCAACGCGGCCGGATCGTAGCCGAATCATGGCCGAATCATGGCCCCTTTGCGTCTGGCGCCTGCGCGCCCGCGCCCCCCTCGTAGTCCTTTACATGGCGGCTGTCCTTTGCGATGGTGGCTGGCGTAGGGCTCGCCCCGCGGAGAATTCACAATGTCGCGTGCTTTTTCTAGCTCCCGCTTCGCTACTCGTCTGTCCGTCTGCGCTGGCACGGCGCTGCTTCTCGGCGCCTGTCTCGACCACCCGCTCAAGCCCGTCGTCTACGACAAGACGACTGAGGACGAGACGACCGTCGCCATCGCCATCAACAAGGACGTCGACATCCTCTTCGTGATCGACAACTCGGGCTCGATGGCCGAGGAGCAAGCGCTGCTGTCGAAGAACTTCGCGGCGTTCATCGGCGTGCTCGAGGCCGACGACGTGCTGGCGAACTACCGCATCGGCATCACGACGACCGACTCCGGCAACCCTCGCTGCCCGGCCGCCACCTACAAGCCCGAAGGCGGCAATCTGGTGCTGTCGAGCTGCCTCGATCGCATCGACCAGGGCGAGTTCAGCTTCAACAGCGTGGACTTCTCGACGACCTGCAGCGACTACTGCACCAAGCGCGACCAGGACCTGATGGTCCGCCCCACGGCGACCGCGGTTGACAAGACCGAGGCGCCGCGCAAGTGGATCGAGCGCATCGAGAAGACCTCGAACATCGCCGGTGTCGCCGACAACACCGAGGCTTTCCAGTGCTACGGCCCGCAGGGCGTGGCCGGCTGCGGCTTCGAGTCCCACCTCGAGAGCATGTACCTCGCGCTCGCGGCGGCGCAGAGCAAGGACTCGAAGAACAACTACGGCTTCCTACGCGAGGCCGCGATCCTCTCGATCGTCATCATCTCGGACGAGGCGGACTGCTCCTACAACCCGGATCCGGAGATCAAGAAGGTCTTCACGACCAACAAGGTGTTCTGGAACGACCCCGCTGTGGACACGGCGCCCACCTCCGCATTGTGCTGGCGCGCAGGCGTCGATTGCACTGGCGGCCCTGGCACCTACACCGAGTGCCACGCCCAGGACTGGGACAAGGACGGCAAGAAGACCGACGACCCCACGGCCGCCGTCCTCCAGCCAGTCTCCAAGTACATCGACTTCGTGAAGAAGATCGAGATGGCCAAGCAGGAGATCGACGGCAACCAGCGGGTGCTTATCTCGCTGATCAACGGCGTGCCAATCGGCTACGAGAAGTTCGACACCGAGATCCCGTACGAGGACCTGCCGGCTGACGACGACAACCAGATCAACTTCGGCATCGGCCCCGGCTGCATCCTCGGCGACCCGAAGATGCCCGAGGCGATCGCGGTGCCGGCGGTACGCGAGCGCGAGTTCGCGGAGGCCTTCCTCGACGACCCAAAGAAGGAGCGCAACCTCTACTCGATCTGCCAGCAGTCGTACGCTGGCGCCCTCGAGTCGATCGCCACCAAGATCCGCGACCAGATCGTCCCGGCCTGCATGCCGAGCTGCGTGCGCGACAAGGACCGCACGACCGAGGTACTGGACCCCAACTGCCGCCTGATCGAGACCGACATCGACGGCAACGAGACCGACATCGTGCAGTGCAAAGAGGTGAACGGGGAGTGGACCGCCGGTGGTGGCGCGACTGTCTGCTTCGCCACGCTTATCGACAAGAACGGCAAGCAGACGCTGAGCAAGATCGACAACATCTCCGACTACTGCAACGACGAGGGCTTCAACCTCGAGTTCATCCTCGTCCGTTCGGCGCCCGCTGCTGCAGGCACGACGATCTCGGCGAACTGCGAGCTCTCTGACAACCGCACCCTCGACTGCCCGAACCTCTGAGTCGGCGTCGTGTCCAGTCGCCCCGACCGCTCTGCGGCCGGGGCGTGCTGCGTTCAGGCTCGGCGGTGGTAACGGCCAGGTGGCGACTCGATCACCAGGCCAAGCAGTTCGGCCGACACGAGCGCTGCGCAGCCTCGCCCGGGCTCACCCAGGTCATCAAGGCCGACCCCGCGAGGTCCCGCAGTATCGAGGGCTTGTGCCAGCCAGCGCAGCTCTTCCGGCCAGGGGAGGGCCGCTGCGACCCCCGTGGGTGTGTCCAGCCAGTCGAGCACGGCGGCCATCAGAGCTCGAGGGTCCGGGGCGAGGGCACGTGCGCCACGGACGACGAGATCGGCGCAACCAGCCGAGCCGAGTAGCGCCGCGGTCGCAATGCGGCGTCGCAGCGCCAGTCCTCCCGTGCCCCATGAGCCTGAACGTGGGGCCGCCTCGGCGACGATTACCGCCGTCGCCGCGGCGACCACGATGGCGTTGCGACTGGCGAAGATACCGCGACTAGGGCCCACGCCTGGAGGCACTGCGAACAGCACGCCCGACCCTGGAGTCGCGGCGATCTCCGCGAACAGTCCGGCGTGTTCGGGCGGGTAGGGGGCCTCGGGACGGGACGGCACGATCGCCAGTTGGGGCACCCCCGCAGCGAGCGCCGCGTGATGTACCGCGGCATCGATGCCTCGCGCCCCACCGGATACGAGTGCGTGGCCGCGGGCCCGCGCCGCAGCCACGATCGCGGGGACACAGGAGCGCTGCAGCTGGTGAGCTGCTCGACTGCCGACAACGGCGAGCCGCGGCACTGGCGGCAAGACACCATGGAGTTGCCACACACCGCGACCCGGGAGTCCGAGCAGCGCCGCTGGCACCGTGCGAGGGCTGTGCATCATGATCGCGGTTCGGCCAGGGATCTCGGCCTGTTGCGCCAGTAGCCGACCGGTTTTTGTGAACTCGCCGGTCATCTTTGCCGTGATCTGTCGTCCGGGTCGGCGACACTCACCCGCGTGTCGCTCACTCAGTCCAAGCCCCGCTCCCTCCGAGCCCTCCTTCTCGGCATCACCTGCACCCTCATGCCGCTGACGGCGGCGGCGGCCGACAGCCCTGGCAATCCCGGCTACGTCCAGGACATCGTGCTCAACGGCACCAAGAGCGAGGTGTACATGCAGTATCAGGGGGCTGTGATCCTGCTCGAGGGGGACACGGTCAGCGCGGTCCGCCGCGAGTATCGCTGGGGGGGTTCGGTGTGCTCGGGGATCGCCGCGAGCGACGAACAGGTCCGCTACCTGTTCGAGGCGATGCGGGCCGGTAAGTCGCTACAGATCGTGCCCAGCTACAAGCTCGGTGCCGGCGGTGCACGGTGCCTGGTGGCCCTGAAGATCCGTCTGCGTCCGTAGCCGGCACAGGCCGTCGGGCCCTGACAGCGATGTCTGGCCGTGTGCAGTAGGCGCCCTGGAGATCTCGCACCGGACACCTGTCATCTCGTTGTAATGATTTGCAAAATGGGCGTGGCGGGACCTCGCCCGGTCCCTGCACAGCCGGTGACCGAGGTCTGTCATGTTCACCCGCACCACCCTGTTGCTCGCCATCCTGTTCGCCGCCCCGGCTTGCGGGGTGGACCGCGACCTCCAGGGCGAGACCGGCGTCACCACGCTGGACGACGCGGGAGATGACGGTGAGCCGGTCGATGGGACGATGGACCCATCCTCCGACAGCGCCAGCGACACCGGTGAGCCGACCGCTCCGCCCGAACTGCTGCTGGCCTGTGATCTTCCGGTCGCCTGTGAGTATCCGGTCGAGTTGGTCCGCGATTCGGGCAACCAGGCCTACGCGGACAGCGATCTCTGCGCCCTCACGGCCTTGGCCAGCGGTGCCGCCGGTCTCGTACAGACGGTCGCGGTCTTCAACAAGGCCGAGTCCTACCTAGACCACATGCTCGTAGCTCCGGGTCAGGTGCTCCGTCAGGCCCACGGCCGCTCTGACGGACTCGGCCTGTGGCAGAAGCCGGTCGAGCGCTGCACCCTGCGCAGCGCCGATTTCTTCGCCGCATGCATCGATGGCTTCGACCCCGAGTGCCTCGATCCCGAGATGTGGGTCGAGGGCTGCGAACTCCTGCCCAGCTTGACCTGCCCCGAGGCGTGATGCTCAGATGCCCGCGTGAAGGTTCAAGCCGCAGTCGCACGTAGCGCAGGAGCCCCGCTGACCCTCGAGACCGTCGATCTCGAGGGTCCGCGCGTTGGCGAGGTACTCATCGAGATCAAGGCCACCGGGGTGTGCCACACGGACGCGTTCACGCTGTCCGGGGCGGACCCCGAGGGTCTGTTCCCCGCGATCCTCGGCCACGAAGGCGCTGGTGTGGTGGTCGAGGTCGGCCCGGGCGTCAGCTCGCTGCGCCCCGGCGATCACGTCATCCCGCTCTACACACCGGAGTGTCGCCAGTGCAAGTTCTGCCTGTCGGAGAAGACCAACCTCTGTCAGGCGATCCGCGCCACGCAGGGCCAGGGACTCATGCCCGACGGCACCAGCCGCTTCTCGCAAGGGGGTCAGCGACTGTTCCACTACATGGGCACCTCGACCTTCGCCAACTTCACGGTCGTGCCCGAGATCGCGGTGGCCAAGATCCGCGAAGACGCGCCCTTCGACAAGGTCTGCTACATCGGCTGCGGCGTGACCACCGGCATCGGCGCCGTGATCAACACCGCGAAGGTCGAGGCCGGCGACAAGGTCGTGGTGTTCGGGCTCGGCGGGATCGGCCTCAACGTCATCCAGGCCGCGCGCATGGTCGGCGCCGACATGATCGTCGGCGTCGACTTGAACCCTGGCCGCAAGGCCATCGCCGAGAAGTTCGGCATGACCCATTTCGTCAACCCGAACGATGGTGTCGGCGATCTGGTGGCCTACCTCGTCAACCTCACCGGCGGCGGCGCCGACTACTCCTTCGAGTGCGTCGGCAACGTGACGGTGATGCGCCAGGCGCTCGAGTGCTGCCACAAGGGTTGGGGCACTTCGGTGATCATCGGGGTCGCAGGCGCCGGCCAGGAGATCAGCACGCGGCCGTTCCAGCTGGTCACGGGTCGCGTGTGGAAGGGCAGCGCCTTCGGCGGCGCCAAGGGCCGCCGCGACGTGCCGAAGATCGTCGACTGGTACATGAACGGCAAGATCAACATCGACGACCTCATCACCCACACCCTGCCGCTGGCGAAGATCAATGACGCCTTCGACCTCATGCACCACGGCGAGTCGATCCGCAGCGTCGTGACCTTCTAGCGGTCGGGGGGCGCTCGGAGGCTAGAGCTCAGAGGGCAGCTGCGCGGCGGACCGCAGCTCGCCAGCGGCGATCGCCGCCGCCAGGCGCTCGATGTCGGCGGACATGCTGCGGTCGCCGGTGAAGGGCCCCGCGTGCGCCCGGATCGCCGCGTGCACCCGCATCAGGCGCGGGCTGCTCGGGATGCCCCGCAGGTCGATCGCTCGTGCGGCGCTGATCGCCTCGATCGCCAGCACGCAGGCCAGGTTGTCGACCACCGCCCGCAGCTTGCGCGCCGCGATCGGCCCCATGCTCACGTGGTCCTCCTTGCCTGCCGAGGTCGGGATCGTGTCGACGCTGGCCGGGAAGCTCAGGGTCTTGCACTCGCTCGCCAGCGCCGAGGCGGTGACGTGCGCCATCATGTAGCCGCTCTCGAGACCCGGATGATCGGCGAGGAAGGCCGCGAGCCCGCGTGAGCTCGCGGGGTTCATCATGCGATCGATGCGGCGCTCGCTGATCGTCGCCAGGGTCGTCAGCGCCGCGGTCATGTGGTCGATCGGCACCGCCACCGTCGCGCCGTGGAAGTTGCCGCCGCTGACCACGTCGAAGCCGCCGTCGTCGCGCGCGAGCACCAGCGGGTTGTCAGTGAAGCTGTTGACCTCGATTCGCAGCGCCGCGGCCACGTAGGCGAGCGCGCCGCGGACCGCCCCGTGCACCTGCGGGATGCAGCGCAGGGAGTAGGCGTCCTGGACCTGGCCGCAGTCGCGGTGCGAGTCGTTGAGCGGCGAGTCTGCGACCAGGAGGCGCAGGATCTCGGCGCTGCGCCGCTGGCCTGCGTGCGGCTTGCCGGCGTGGATCCGCGGATCGCTGGCGGCGAGGGTGCCGAGCAGCGCGTCGAGGCTGAGCGCGCCGAGGATGTCGGCGGCCGCCATCAGCTCGGCCGCGTCGACCACCGCGAGCGCGCCGATCGCCGTCATCACCTGGGTGCCGTTGATCAGGCTGAGGCCCTCCTTCGGGCCCAGCGTGAGCGCTTGCAGCCCAGCGCGCGCGAGGGCCTCCCGGGCCGGCAGCACCTGTCCTTCGAACCAGGCGTCGCCCTCACCGATCACGACGAGCGCGAGGTGGGCGAGCGGCGCGAGATCACCGCTGGCGCCGACACTGCCCTGGCTCGGCACCACCGGACGCACGTCGCGCGAGAGCAGGGCGAGCAGGAATTCGGCGAGCTCCGGCGAGACGCCCGAGGCCCCGAGCGCCAGGGTGTGTGCTCGCAGGAGAAGCAGCGCGCGGACGATCTCCCCCGAAAGCGCCGGACCGACGCCGACAGCGTGGCTGCGCAGGAGATTACGCTGCAGCGCCCCGAGCTCCTCGGCGGCGATGCGCGTCTCGCTGAGCGCCCCGAAGCCGGTGTTCACGCCGTAGATGATCTCGTCGCGGGTGAGCGCCGCCTCGAGGTGATGTCGCGTGCGGCGCAACTCGTCGCGGGCCGCAGGCGCGAGCTGGGTAGGCGCGTGGTGACGGGCGACCCAGTGCACGTCTGCCAATTCGAGCGTGCGACCGATCACGACGGGTGCGAGGGGCTGCATCGGCGGCGAAGAGTACACCCCCCAACCGCGCCCTGGGCGAGCGTTGACCCCGCACTGGCCACCGTCTACGCTGGCGCAGTCATGAAGCGCTGCCCAGCGTGCGGCACGGTGTACTCCGTGGCCCAGGGCTTCTGTCCGATGGATGGGGCCGCCCTCGCCGAGGACCCTGCCCCAACGCCCATCGCCGGCGCGGCGGGTCGTGTGGCGTGGCAGCCGTCGCGCGCGTCCGCGGTCGAGGGTCCGGGTGGATCAGGCGGGGCACCAGGCGGGTCTGGGCGGATCGGCGTGTTCGCGCCAGCACCGGGACCTGGCAGCACGGCTGGCGGCTTCTCAGTGCCGCCGCAGGCCAGGCCTGCACCTGAACTCGACGGCGTGCCGGTCGCCCCCGAACCGAGCGAGACCGGCACTGCGCTGGTGCCTCCCGTCGCCGCGCCCGGAGCGGTACGCCCGGTGTCGGCTGCCGCCGCCCCCGCGCCCGCGCGCACGGTGATGGCCTTCGTCCCGCCCAGCGCTCGCGAGCCGATGCGGGCCCCGGGCCCCGGCGCGCTCGGTTCAATCGACGCCGCGAGGCTGTCCTCGGGGCCAGGTGCCGTCAGCTTGGCGCCAAGTGTGGCAACCGCGGGGAGCGGCGGCACTGGCCTCGCCGCCGTGCCCTCGGCCCCGGCGGTGCAGCGGGTCGAGGGCGCCTTCTTCCCCGCCGGCGGCCTCGCGCGCCCGCGCAGCGACGGCCCCGCGCCGAACTCGTGGGAGGAGTCGCTGATCGGTCGCGTGCTCGACCAGCGCTACCGCATCGAGAGCTGCATCGGCGCTGGCGGGATGGGCGTGGTCTACAAGGCCACCCACGTCATCATCGACAAACCTCTGGCGATCAAGATGTTGCGCGCCGAGGTCGCCAACCAGCCGGACGTCATCAAGCGCTTCTTGCTCGAGGCCCAGCTGGCTTCACGGGTCAAGCACCCGAATGTTGTCGACATCAGCGACTACGGCCAGATCGCCGGCCAGACCGCGTACTACGTCATGGAGTACCTGGTCGGCGAGACCCTCGCGCATCGCATCGACAGCGGCGGGCGCGTCGAGCCGGCGCTCGCCGTCGACATCGCCGTCCAGACGGCCCAGGCGCTGCAAGCCGCCCACGACGGCAAGATCATTCACCGCGACCTCAAGTCGGAGAACATCTTCCTGTGCGAGCGCCCCGGCGGCGGCGTTCAGGTGAAGATCCTCGACTTTGGCATCGCCCGGATCCGCGACAAGAAGACCCGCCTCACCGCGATGGGCGCGCTGATCGGCACGCCGGCGTACATGTCCCCGGAGCAGGCGCAGGGCGCCGACGTCGACGAGCGCAGCGACCTCTACGCGCTCGGCGTGATCCTGTTCGAGATGCTCGCCGGCCGGGTGCCCTTCAAGGCGGCGACGGTGGCGATGATCCTCAGCGCGCAGATCTTCGACGCGCCGCCGCGCCTGCACGAGATCGACGCCAGCGTCCCCGACCTGCCCAACCTCGAGCACGTCATCCACCGCTTGCTGGCGAAGAACCGCGACGAGCGCCCGCGCGACGCCGCCGAGGTCATCCACCTGATCAAGACCGCCGCCGAGATCGATCTGACCGCAGCCACCGCGGCGGGGCCGGCGAGCGGCGTCAGCAGCGGGGGCAGCAGCGGCGCCAACAAGCGGCGCGCCACTGTCACGATCGGTTCATGGTCAGTCGCCGAGAACCCATCGGGCCTGCAGCGGGTCGACGCGCAGGCCCCCGCCGTCGCCGGTGAGGCGCGCAGCACCCCGAGACCCGACGCCGACGTGGTCGTCCCGCGGCCCGTCTCCGCGTCGGGCCGGATCCAGCGGCGTCCCAGCGTCATCGTCCCGAGCGGCACCCCCGTCGAGCGCATCGCGGCCCCGCCGACACGCCCGCCGATCACGGGTGAGCACGAGGCCCGGCATTATCCGACCGGCGTCAATCCGGCCATCCGCAGCGCTGGTCCGCCGATGATCCTCATCATCGCCGCCGCTGCCAGCATCGGCGCGGCGATCACGGTGACGCTCTACAAGGTTTGGCGGCGCAACCAGGCGCCGATCAGCGTGCAGCAGCCGGCCGATCTGGCGGCGCCGCAAGTGGCGATGACCCGCCTCACCTTCGAGTCGGAGCCGGCCGGCGCCGCCGTCTTCACCGAGGCCGGTGAGCGCTGGGGCGTGACGCCCTTCACACGCGAGCTGTCGGCCGCGAGCCCGCGGACTCGCGTCGTGTTCAGGCTCGCCGGTCACGACGACCTGGCCCTCGACGTCTCGGCCGGCGAGAGCACACGCCACAAGGTCCTGCTGCGCCCGCGGATCGCCGCACCCGCGCCCGAGATGGCTCCAGCGCCACCAGAGCTCACAACGGCGAGCGGGCTCGGGACCGCGAGCGCGACCGGGCCATCCGCCGATGAACCCACCGCCGCGGACCCGGCAAAACCAGCCGTCGCAGCCAAGACGAAGCCGGCGAAACCGCGTCCCGAGGCCCCGTCCAAGGCCCCAGCGGAGCCCGGCCCGCCGCCCAAGCCCGCCGACCCTGGCGATGATGGTGAGCTCGACATGGGCGAGCTCAAAAACCCGTTCCGCAAGAAGTAGGCTAGCGTACGCGCTGGCGCAGAGACGAAAGCCATGGCCGAAAGTCCGCAATCCAGGTCCGCCGCCGTGACGATGCTGCGAGGCTCCGAGCCAGCGCTCGCACAGGTGAGCGCACCAGCGGATGTACACGTCGGCTCACCGGGCGACAGACTGGGCGACAGACCGGGCGACAGACCGGGCGACAGACCGGGCGACACGCCGACGCGGGCCCCGGCCACCGATGCACCTGTTCTTTCAGACAGCCCATATGACGCCGCGGTGCTGCTCGCCCCGGCGCCCGCGCCCGCCCGCGACATCTCGGGCACGCTGCTGCTCGATCGCTACCGCCTGCTGAAGAAGCTCGGTGAGGGCGGCATGGGCACCGTCTACCTCGCCGAGCACGTCACCATCAAGAAACGCTGCGCGATCAAGCTGCTCAATCCCGAGTACGCGCACAAGGAGGAGCTGGTCCAGCGCTTCCTGCAGGAGGCTCGCGCGGCCTCGATGATCGCCCACGAGAACGTCGTCGAGATCACCGACTTCGGCGCCGCGCCCAACGGCTCGGTCTTCTTCGTGATGGAGATGTTGGTCGGCGAGGACTTGTCCGACACCATCAAGCGCGAGGCGCCGATGCCGTGGTCGCGGGTCGCCCCGATGGCCCTCCAGATCTGTCGCGCTCTCGGGGCCGCGCACTCCAAGGGCATCGTCCACCGCGACATGAAGCCCGAGAACTGCTTCCGCGTGGATCGGCACGGCAACGCCGACTTTATCAAGGTGCTCGACTTCGGCATCGCCAAGGTCACCAGCGACGACCCGGACGGCACGGGCGGGCGGCTCACCAGCACCGGCATGATCTTCGGTACGCCGACCTACATGAGCCCGGAGCAGGCCCAGGGGCAGCGCGTCGACCTGCGCTCCGACATCTACGCGCTCGGCGTGATCCTCTACGAGCTGCTCACCGGCAAGGTCCCGTTCTCCGCCGACAACTTCATGGGGATCCTGACCAAGCACATGTTCGACGAGCCGCCGGCTCCGAGCGTGGCCGCGCCGAACGCCGACATCAGCCCCGAGGTCGAGGCCGTCGTGCTCAAGTGCCTGCAGAAGGACCGGGCCTTCCGCTTCCAGACCATGGAGGAGCTGGCCGCCGCGATCGTCGCGGTGGGCACCGGCGCCAGCCCGGTGACCGTCGTGCCCGAGGCCCGCGCCCGCCCGATCAGCGAGGGTCGCCCGACCGCATTCCTCTCGCGCAGCGACTCCTCACCGCGGCCGCGCGCCGCGGGTGAGGTCACCCTGGCCGAGCCCCAGCGCGAGCCGGGCCGTCGCCGCGGCTTGCTCGTCGCCTTCGTCGCCGGTGTCGCGGTCGTGGGCGGCAGCGTCGCGGCCCTGTTCGCCCTCGGCGGCGGCGACGATCCTCTGCCCATCCCACCGGTCGCCGTCGTCGCGCCGCAACCACCGCAGCCGATCGTGACCCCGCCGCCGCCGGAGCCCGACCCGGAGCCCACACCCGTCGCGCCCGCGGCGAGCGATCCACGGGTCCACGTCATCAGCAACGTCGCCGCCGAGGTCTTTGATGCCGGCGATGGCACCCGACTCGGCGCGACCGGTGACGTCGGCTTCACGCTCCCGCAGGGCGGCGGCCCGCGCAAGGTGCTCGTCCGCGCCAGCGGCTACGAGGACCTCGCGCTGGAGATCGAGCCCACGCCCGACCTCCGCGTCGACGCCGAGCTCAAGGCGAAGAAGCCGGTCATCGCGGTCAAGCCCGGCAAGCCGAAGCCCGGCGATCCGAAGCCCGGCGATCCGAAGCCCGGCGATCCCGGCAAGGACCCGGGCCCCGCGGTCGAGCCCAAGCCCGTCGATCCGAAGCCCGTCGGATCGATGGGCCTGAAGAACCCATTCGAGACGCGCAGCACCGGCGGCTGATCGCCGTTACATGCAGAAGCCCGGCTGCAGAAGCCGTTGACGCACTCCTGTCCTTCGGGACAGGCGACATCGGGGCAGGTGCTGACGTCTTGTTGTGGCACAGCTTGTCGAACTCGGTCGCCGCGATCAACACACCTGCCCTTGCGAGCATGTCGCAACGGTCATGTCGCAGCGATCGCTGCAGCGTGCCCTCGTCGCTGAGGCGGGACGCGGCGCTCACGTCGGCGAGTAGATCGTGAACAGCTCGACGTCGGTCATCGCCACCAGGCGGTAGGCGTGCTCGCCCTCGAGGATCGGCACCGAGCTGGCCGGCACCAGCTCGACGCGATCGATGTTGGCGTCGCTGCGGGTCTCGAGCAGCGCGCGGCCGCCGGTCAACATCACGAACATGTCGCGCCGACCCTTGGTCGAGATGGCGACCTGCTCCCCCGCTCGCACCCGCAACACCTTCGCGGTGTAGCCGCCCGCCTTGGCCCACACGAATTCGCCGCCGAAGCTGCGCACCTCGAAGGGGGGCCCGTAGTCGTCATCCGCGACGGGCGCCTCACCGTCGACACCCTCGACCAGCTCATCCTCGGGTGCCTCGGCTCGGTCCTTGTGCTCCATGTCGGGAGGATATCGCGGCCTGGGGGCGTTTGGTGTGCCGGTCCAGGCCGAACACAGTTCGCGTCGCTCGCCCGCGCGATCCCCTGCGCACCGGCGCCCCCTCAGGGCTTCGGCGTCGGCGCAGGCTGTTTCTCGCCGCCCGCAGGCTTCGCCGTCCCAACAGGCTGCGCCGCGTCGGGCTTCACCGTTGGCGGCGCGGGCTTCACCGCGGGCACATCGGGCTTCGCCGGCACATCGGGCTTCGCGGGCGCCTCGGGTTTCGCCGCATCAGGCTTCGGGTCAGCTCCAGTCTTGCCCTTCGCCCCGGCCTTCGCCTTCCCGTCCGGCCTCGCCTCGCCCTTGGCCACCTTGCCCCCGCCCTTGCCCTGGCCACCCTTGCCCTTCGCAGGCTCGGCCTCCGTGCCCTTCGCGGCCTCGGGCTCGGGCGGCGGCTCGGCGCTCGGCGCCTCGACAAATTCATCGCCGACGGCGGCGCGGGCCTGCATGCGCCGCGCGAGCGCGGCCTGGGCCCGGCGGGCGACGTCCTGATCCCAGTTGTCGACGTTGCCGTCGCCGTTGGTGTCGTAGCCGACGCGGTCGATCTGGCCGCGGACGAAGAAGGTGAAGGTGTCGGGCCGGCCGTCGCGATCGCGGTCATGGTCGATGCGGACCAGCTTGCCCTTGTCATAACGCCGCCACGCGTCGACGTAGCCGTCGTGATCGAGGTCCTGCTCGTCGAGCTCGATCTTGCCGTCCTTGTACGTGCGACCGAGGTCGATGCGACCGTCGTAGTCCTGGTCGTACTGCTCGCGCACGAGATCGCCGCGCTCGTCGTAGTGGAGGAAGGCGTCGAGGCGACCGTCGCGATCGAGGTCGACCTGCTGGCAGCGGATCTTGCCGTCCTGAGCGCCACCCTGATCACCAGCCACCGTGAGGGTCACCAGATCGGCGCGCCCGTCCTGGTTGAGATCCTGCTGCAGCACGCGCTTGCCGGCGGCGTCGCAGTGCTGGCTGTCGACCCGCAGCGGGATCAGCGCGACCTTGCGCAGCGGCACGATCGGCTCGACCTGGGTCGCCGCCTTCATCGTCGCCGCCGCCGCCTCGGCGCCCTCGACCCCGCCAGGCTCGGCATCCTTCGCGCCCTTGTGCTTGCCCGCGCAGCCCGCCAGTGATGTCCCGAGCACGAGCACCGCGATGCGTAGCCACGACAGACGGCGAACCGGGGCAGGGCAGGGCAAGACGAGGCTACTGTAGGCGAAGCGCCCGGCCGGCAGCAAGCTTCACGCCGGAGCCGCTGTGGCGCCGGCCCGGCCGTCTCCAGTCAAGCGCTGCGTGTCCTTCACGCGCCGGGTGCTGCAGGCCAGACCCGGCGCGGGCCCCGATGTGACCGTGCTCCGGGTCCGAGAACGCCGGCCGATGACCCAGCGGATGATCGAGCCGAGGTCGTGCCCCGATGTGACCGTGCTCCGGGTCCGAGCGCGCCGGGCGGGCCGGTCTCGTGCTACGTGTGCGGGCCTCTTTCTGGCGCCCTCCGGATCGCGCATGACCCAATCGTCCTCTCGCTTGATGGACGCGGCGGCCCCTGAGCTGCCCACCATCCGCAGCTTCTGCATCATCGCCCACATCGATCACGGCAAGAGCACGCTCGCCGATCGCCTGATGGAGTTCACCGGCCTGCTCACCGCCCGCGACAAGGCCACGCAGTACCTCGACCGCATGGACATCGAGAAGGAGCGGGGCATCACGATCAAGGCCCAGGCCGTACGCATGAAGTACACCTACGAGGGCGTCGAGTACGCCCTCAACCTGATCGACACCCCCGGCCACGTCGACTTCGGCTACGAGGTCTCGCGCAGCCTGGCCGCCTGCGAGGGCGCCCTGTTGGTCGTGGACGCCGCCCAGGGCGTCGAGGCCCAGACCCTCGCCAACGTCTACCTCGCCCTCGACGCCAACCTCGAGATCATCCCCGTCATCAACAAGATCGATCTGCCGAGCGCCGACGTGGCCGGCGTCAAGGCGCAGATCGAGGAGGCCGTCGGCCTCGATACCTCGGACGCCCTGCTGGTCTCGGCGAAGACGGGCATCGGCATCGCCGAGCTGGTCGAGGCGATCATCCTGCGCATCCCGCCGCCCCGCGGGGACCGCAGCGCCAAGGTCAAGGCCCTCATCATCGACTCGTGGTGGGACAGCTACAAGGGCGTCATCTCCATCGTCCGCGTGTTCGCTGGGGTCCTGCGCGCTGGCGACAAGATCCGGATGATGGCCACCGGCAAGCACCTCGACGTCATCGACGTCGGCGCCTTCGCGCCGGACATCAAGAGCTACCCGGACCTCGGCGCCGGCGAGGTCGGCTACCTCATCGCCAACATCAAGGAGGTCGCCGACTCCAAGGTCGGTGACACCGTCGCCGCCGCCGACGACGACGACGCCGTCCCGCTCGCCGGCTTCAAGGAGGTCCTGCCGATGGTGTTCGCCGGCGTCTTCCCGACCGACAACGCCGACTACCCCGAGCTGCGCGACGCCCTCACCAAGCTCACCCTCAACGACGCCAGCGTCACCTGGGAGCCCGAGACCTCGCTCGCCCTCGGCTTCGGCTTCCGCCTCGGCTTCCTCGGCCTGCTGCACATGGAGATCATCCAGGAGCGCCTCGAGCGAGAGTACGACCTCGACATCATCACCACCGCGCCGAGCGTGAAGTACCGCGTCACGCTCAAGGACGGCGAGGTCGTGATCATCGACAACCCGGCCAAGATGCCCGAGGTCGGCGATTATCAGTTCATCGAGGAGCCGATGATCATCGGCCGCATCCAGCTCCCGGAGGAGCACCTCGGACCCATCATCAAGCTGTGTCAGGACCGCCGCGGCGTCCAGATCGACCTCAAATACCAGACCTCCAAGCGCGTCCAGCTCACCTACGAGCTCCCCCTCGGCGAGGTCGTGTTCGGCTTCTACGACCACCTCAAGAGCCTGTCCCGCGGCTACGCCAGCCTCGACTACGACCAGGGCGAGTACCGCCGCTCCGACCTCTGCCGCGTCGACTTGCTGGTCAACGGCGAGCGCGTCGACGCCCTCAGCCTCATCACCCACAAGGCCAACTCCTTCAACCGCGGCCGCGACCTCTGCGTCAAGATGAAGGATGAGATCCCCCCGCAGCAGTTCGAAGTGGCCATCCAGGCGGCCATCGGCAGCAAGATCATCGCCCGCACGACGGTGAAGGCGCTGCGCAAGAACGTGCTGGCCAAGTGCTACGGCGGCGACATCTCGCGCAAGCGCAAGCTGCTCGAGAAACAAAAGCGCGGTAAGAAGCGACTAAAGGCCGTCGGGAACGTGGAGATCCCGCAAGGGGCCTTCCATGCGATCCTGAAGATCGACTGAGCGACGCGTGACCCAGGCAGACCCGACAACGAGCACCGTCAAGCCCGGGCCGGCGCCCAAACGCCGCAAGGTCAGCCACGTGAAGGCGGCCGCCGGCCTACTCCTCAAGGAGAGCCGCCGGATCCTCAAGAAGCACGCCGCCCGCATCGCCGCGGTGCCGGCTGACGCGATCCGCGAGAGCGTCGACCGCCTCGAGCGTCAGCGCGAGGCCGGCGCGTGGGAGCAGGTCGAGGACGAGTGCGAGCGCCTCGACGAGCTGCTCCACCAGCACGCCAGCTTCGCCCGCAAGAGCGCCGCCCGCGAGACGATCGAGAACATCGGCATCGCCATCCTCGTGGCCCTGGCGCTGCGCTCGTGCCTCTACGAGCCGTTCAAGATCCCGAGCGGCAGCATGATGCCCACGCTGCGATCGGGCGACCACATCTTCGTCAACAAGTTCGCCTACGGCATCCAGATCCCGTTCACCACCACGGTGGTCGGCGGCTTCATGGGCGCGCCGCGCCGCGGCGACGTGATCGTGTTTCGCTACCCGGTCGACGAGTCCGAGGATTTCATCAAGCGGGTCATCGGCCTGCCCGGCGACACCGTCCGCGTCGAGGGCAACAAGGTCTCGATCAAGCGCGAGGGCGACGCCGACTTCGAGGAGCTCGAGCGCACCAAGCTGCCCGAGAAGTGCCTCGACGACGCCGGCGAGAGCACCGTGCCGCACTGCGCCCTCTACGAGGAGCACATCGACGGGCGCAGCTACGTGGTCCGCTACATGAGCAGCGCCGACCCGCGGCTCGGCGGCCAGCGCCGCTTCGGCGAGTGGACCGTCCCGCCCGAGCACTTCCTGGTGATGGGGGACAACCGCAACCAGAGCCACGACAGCCTGGCCTGGACGCGCCAGGTCGAGGCCGTCACCGCCGACGGCCTGCTCGGCGTCAAGGACCTGCGCGACCTGACCCCCGAGAAGCTGTTCACGCTCAGCCGCCCCGACGAGACCAACACCCGCGAGGACTCCAGCTACGACCACGTCGTCTACATGGCCGACCACGCCTCCGACGCCCACGAGCTCCGCCTCGAGCTGTGGCGCGACCCGGTGCTCGGCACGACGCCGGTGTTCGAGACCCTGGTCGCCCAACTGAGCACGCCCGCGACCGACGCGGCGCCCACCATCAAGCGCGGCAGCTTCGCGGACCTGTGGAATGTACCCGGGATCGAGAATGACTCGCAAAAGGCCCGCCTGGCCCGCCTGAAGGCCGCCGGAGCCAGCATCGGCGAGGTCGCATGGACCCGCGGCGAGGTCGCCTACGAGGCCGTCGTGCAGCTGCCCAGCGCGCGCGCCGTGCTGCAGATCCGCTGCGGCCTCGCCGTCTGCCGCAAGGACCTGTGGCTCGCCGATCAGATCGCCGAGGTCGTCGCACGCTTCGACCGCGATCGCAGCGCCGACGCCCGCGCGTTGCTCGAGGGCGACCGAGAGATCCGCTACACGCCGCACTGGACCTCGCGCGGGCCCCGGGCCGACAAATTCGTCGAGCGCAGCTACGGGCCAGCTGTTGGGCCAGCAGTGCGGCCCGCAACCCAGACGCCCGAGCCGACCGCGGCTGGCCTGGTCCGCCTACGGGCCTGGCGAGCCCCGGACGAGCCCGAGACCTTCCTGCGCGACGCGGCCCTGCGCGCCGCCGGCAGCTCGCGCGAGCAGGCCAAACAGATCATCGACGAGACCTTCGACGACGCCTGGCTCGCCCGCGACGACGACAAATTCACCTTCGTGCGGGTCGACGCCACCGCCCAGGTCGTGTTCGTCCTCGAGTGCGGCGAGCAGCGCTGCGCCAGCGAGGCCGACGCGCTCACCCTGGCCAGGGCCGTGCAAGCGCGGGTGCCCGCCGCCAGCAAGGACCGCAGCCGGCTGCCCGAGCTGCTCACGCCCAGCGATCTGCCCGGATGGAAGGAGCTCACTCCGACCACGCCGCCGCCCGAGCGCGACGAGTACGATCGCCTGCGCCTCGACGGCTCGATCCGCGACGCCGCCTACAGCGTCGACATCGAGGTGTGGCTGCGCCCGATTGAGGGCCTGGAGATCAAGCGCGCCGCGCTCGCAGCCGAGATCACGGGCGGTGCCCCCGACGAGGGCGTGGCGCCGGGCGCCGTCTCGGGGCCTCTGTCGGTCGGGCAGGGCACCCAATTCGTGTTCGCCGCGCCAGCCACCGAGAGCCTCGTGCGCCTGCGCTGCAGCAGCGGCCTGTGCCCGAGCCCAGCCGAGGCCCGCGCCCTGGCGACCCGCGCGTACCAGAAGGCCCAGGACGCCGGCAACTTCATCGACCCCACGGCCGAACGCCCGCGACCCTACGTGCCCCGCGGCAACGTGAAGGGCCGCGCCGAACGCATCTGGCTGCCGCCGAACCGGTTCTGGCTTCCGGTCCGCTGAGCGCCGAGGGCCGCATCACCAACACCACAGCGCAACGCGCACCTGGCCCAGCGCTGTGCATGCCCGCTGAGCTGTGCAGACCCGCCCGGGGCCGTTCTGCCGATAATGTATGTTATGTAAAGTAAGATCACGGGGCCGTCTTGAGCTCACGGCACCGCGTGACGGTTAGCGCCGACGCCGTCGCCAGCCGAGCACACCGAGCATCCACAAGGCCGCCGGCCCACCACGCTGATCGCAGCCGCAACCCGCGTCCTGCCCATACCCATCCGGCAACGCGGGCGCTCCCCCACTGTCGTGCTGCCCGCTGCTGCCGTGCATCGGCGGCAACGTGGTCGCATCACCGCCGCTCTCACCACCGCCGCCACCATGGCCCGTTTCCGCGTCGCCGCTGGTGCTCGCGGCGCTGTGCGGACACAGCGGATCGACCTCGCTGGCCTCCGGATCGCACAGCGGATCGTCCAGCAGATAGATCTTCGGACCTGTCCCTTTGAGCAGCACCGGCAGCGGCCGCACCGGCGCCGCCTCGGGCAAGGCCTGCAGCTCGGCCGCCGCCCACAGCTCGGCCGCCGCCAGATCGAAGCCCCACGCCGCCGCGATCGCCTCGTCCGCCACCTGCCGGCGAAAGCCCTGGTCGATGAGCCACACCGCCGCCGGATCGGCGTCGCTGCGCGCGAGCACCGGCGCCGCGCCGAGATCCTGCGTCTGCGGGATCGCCTCGATCACCGGATCCGTCGCCTGGATCGCCTGCCAGAACGGCGACAGCTTCCACGCCGCGAGGCTCTCCGGGTCCACGATCCAGCGCCGCACGCCGTCCGGGATCGGCGGCGCTTCGCACTCGATCTGGCTCGGCGAGAGCTCGAGCTCGGCGGCCTCACCGTCCTCGCTGTCGTTCGCGTACGCGAACACCGGATGCGGCTGCCCGTCGCGCAGGCTCAGCGGCACATCGAGCTCGAAGCCGTGCTCACACGATCCGAGCGGCTGGCACAGATCCTCACGGTAGATCTCCGCGCTCACCTGGACTGGCACCGCCGCGGGGTCGCCCTTGGCTGCCCCAAAGTACAGGTCGACGGCGACCGGCGCCTCGGGCGAGTCCGGATCCTGGGCCCAGCCGCGCAGCTGTTCGCACGCCGCCTCATCGAACACACCCTTGGGCGGCTTGTTGCCGAGGCCCATCAGCTCCTTGTACGCCTCGACCAGCGACATGTACGGCGACACGTAGACGAAGCCCACGCCGCCGACGTCCTGCTTGATGTTGAAGTGCAGGTGGATCGAGGTTGGGGTGTTGCCCATGTTGTTCGACACCTTCACCAGCGGCTGCGCCACCTCCACCTGTTGCCCCAGCGCCACCACGATCGTGTCGAGCGCCCCGTGCAGGTAGTCGAAGCGCTGGCCCGACGGCGTGGTCACGTAGATCGAGTAGCTGCCGATGTTGGTCACCTCGCCCGCCGCGGTCGCCACTACCTGGTGCTTCTTGTTTTCACAGGTCGGCGCGCGGATGTCCTGGCCCTGGTGGCCCACCCCCGCCGGACACAACGGCATGTCCCAGCTGCGCGTCTCGCAGTAGTTGTCGCGCCACGGGTAGCTGTAGTTCACCTCGTCGCACTGGTTACCGCCGGGGCCCTTGCTCCCGCCGTTCATGTACACCTGCGAGTTCGGGTACGACGGGCCCTGCTCGAGCGGGTAACGCATCCCGGGCGCGAACACTGTCATCTCGGGCAAGCCCTGCCCCGAGTCCGGGATCAGGTCGCCCGGCGGGAGATAGAACGGCTCCTGCGCCCGCGCCGAGCTCGGCGTCAGACCTGTCCCGAAGGCCAGCCCCAACCCAAGCACCACCGTGGTCAGCCCGCGCGCCCTCACGGTGCACCTCCTACGGCCCCGACGCCGCCGACCCCGGCGCCCTCGACCCCGGCGCCCCCGACCCCGGCGCCCCCGACATAGACCAGCCCCTCCACCATCGCCTCGAGCTGGCCCTCACGACAGTCCGGTCCCGCCGGATCCTCGCACTCGAGCTCCGCGCTGTAGGCGACTCCATGCTCGATCCAGCTGGCCGTCCGGATGCCCTCGTTCTCGCCGATGAACCCGTCCACGCCGCGGATGCTCCGCGTGCCGCGGACGCGGCCCACCTGCGGCAGCAGCGTGGCGATCCGCGAGGCCTGCACGCTCAGATGCCGCCCGCCCTGCGACGCCGCGAGCGCGTACCCGGGGCTCTGTGGCCCGACCGCGTGCAGGCTGGCCCCCGCCAGCCAGGTCGGCTCACGCGGCACGAGCACCGGCACCGGGCTGCGATCGATCGCCTCCCGCATGCTCGCGGGCAGTCGCTCACGCACCGCCGCGATCGTCGACGCCGCGGGCCACACCGGCACTCGCTCCACCCGCTCACCCGCCAGCAGACGCCCGCGCCGCGGTGCCACGGCCGCGGCTCGCTCGATCAGCTCGGGCGCGCGGTCCCGCCCGGCCGCGGGTTCCGCGCGGACACGAAGTGCGGACGGCTCCGCGGGGTCACAGCCCCACAGAACCCCTGCCAGCACGAGAACGGTTGGCGTGCGCGAGATCACCCAGGGAGTATCCGCGCATCGTGGGGGCACCTGTCAAGCGCGAAAGCGCGAGCCAGCCAGCCCTGCCCGTCTTGTTTCTGCGGCCCGACCTGCGACACTGCGCCCGCCGCTCGCATAGCTCAGTTGGATAGAGCGACAGTTTCCTAAACTGTAGGTCGCAGGTTCGATCCCTGCTGCGGGCGCTGCGTTCGTTGCTGTTGTAGTTCTGTGGGTTGTAGCGACTGGTTCGCGGTCGTCAGCCGGCCGTGGTGATCTCCTGATGCGCCCGGCATGGTGTCCCCGCTCGACGCACATTCAACGCACATTCGACGCACATACATTGTACGCGGAGGCCCTCCGCTGCTCTGCATGCGATAGGCGTTGCCGCGAAATCGGCGCATAGTCGAGACTGCCCACGCATGCACCCGATCGACGGAGCGAAGCCATGGCCCACCGCAGCGAACGAGTCGCCCTGCACAACACCTCCGAGTGGGAGGCCCAGGTGAGTCCGCGATCGCCACGAGACACCCCGCAGGCTCCGCCCCCCGCGAACCCCGGCGACGTGCGCGTGCGTGAGGCCTACACGGAGGGCCCAGGCGGCCGCATGTCCCCGCTCGCCGCGCGCCGCGTGGCGATCCCTGACCTCTACTGTCCCTTCGATCCGGCGGTGCACCCCGAGGCCGCGCAGGTCCACGCGGAGTCGGTGGCATGGGCGCTGGCGATGGGCCTCGCGCCCGACGAGAAGCAGGTCAAGGCGCTGCACCGGGCCAAGGTCGGCTGGCTCGTCGGTCGCGCCTTCCCGATCGCCGACCACATGGTCGCCCTCCAGATCGCCGCCGACTGGACCACTCTCTTCTGCCTCATCGACAACCACATCGAGAGCATCCGCGGCCCCGCGCTCTCGCACGTCTACCTCAAGGGCCTGCTCAACGTGTTCCGCGAGGGCGCCGCGCCGCTGATCGTCGACCCGTTCTCGCAGGCCTTCCGCGACCTCCGCGAGCGCATGTTGTTGGTCAAGGTGCCCGCGTGGATCGAGCGCTTCGGCGAGCAGCTCGAGCGCCTGTTTCGCACCTTCGTCGACGAGGCGAAGTACCGCCAGCTCGAGGCCGTGCCCGAACTCGTCAAGTACCGCAAGATGCGTGAGGTCAGCGTCGGCCTCTACTTCGGCTTTCGCCTCGGCGAGCTGACCGACCGCATCTCGCTGCCACACCACGTGCGCGAGCACTCCGTGGTGCGCAGCCTCGAGAGCAAGGCCTCGTACATCGTCGGCCTCGCCAACGACATCTACACCATCGAAAAGGAGATGGCGAAGGGCGAGGTCAACAACATGGTGCTCGTGCTCATGCACGAGGAGAACCTCAACTTCGAGCAGGCGCTGGCCCGCGCCGTCGAGCTCCACGACGCGGAGACCCGCGAGTACAGCGCGCTCACGCTGCGGCTCCCGAGCTTCTCCAAGGAGATCGACGACGACCTGCGCCGCTACGTCGACGTGCTCAGCTCGATGATCTCCGGCCACCGCAGCTGGGCCACCGAGACCACCCGCTACCGCGGCCTCGACGACTCCGGCATCTTTCGCGGCTAGGCCAGGCGCGCCCAGGTGTGGCCACGCGGGGCCAGGCCGCGCGGGGCCAAGCGGCCACGCCAGGCTCTGCCAGGCCGCCACACCTGCGTGCAGCCAGGCCTCACTCGGGGTAGCGCAGGAAGGCCCGGCGCCGGGCGATGAAGGCCCGCCGCGCCGGCTCCTGCGCGGCCAGCAGCTCGGCCAGCGGCGCCTGGGCTTCGACCGCCGCGCGCAGCCACGGCCCGCCCGCGAGCAGATCGATCGCCGGCCGGTCGGCGACGAACTCGTAGGGCTCGCTGCGCCAGCGCATCGCCCCCTGCCCCAGCCGCCACATCGCCGTCAGCAGCGCCCAGCCGGTCTGCAGGCTGCGCACCGCCGCGGGCTCGCGCACGTGCAGCTGGACCCCGCCGCAGCGCTGACCGGCGAACTTGTGGAACATCGGCTTGAAGCCCAGCGGGCGCACGCGCAGCCCGGGCGTCGCCGCCGGCTCGCCCGCCAGCGCAGCTGCCAGGGCGCGCCCGTCGAGCCAGGGTGCGCCGAAGATCTCGAAGGGCCGCGTGCAGCCGCGACCCTCGCTGAGGTTGGTGCCCTCGAGCAGGCACTGCCCCGGGTACACCTGCGCCGTCTCGAAGCCCGGCATGTTGGGCGACGGCAGCACCCACGGCAAGCCCGTCGCCGGCTGCAGCATCCGCCGCCGCCAGCCCGCGCACTCGAGGATCTCGAGCCCCGCGTGCGGCGCCCGCCCGCGCTCGACGATCGCCAGGTGGGCCAGCTCGGCCAGCGTCATCCCGTGGCGCACCGCGACGTCATGCAGGCCGACGAAGCTCTCCTGCCCCGGCTCGATCGCCCCGCCCTCGACCCACTCGTCGAGCCCGCCCAGCGGGTTCGGACGATCGAGCAGCAGCACCCGCACGCCGCACTGCAGCGCCACCTCGGCGGCCAGCACCGCCGTCCACACGTACGTGTAGTAGCGGGCGCCGATGTCCTGCAGGTCGATCACCAGCCACTGCGCGTCGTGCAGCATCGCCGGGCTCGGGCTCAGGCTGGCGATGTCGTCGCCGTACAAGCTGTACGTCGGGACATGTCCGATCGCACCTGTCTCCTGGGCCACGCTCTCCATGTCCTGGGCCGCCGCGTCGAGGCCGTGCTCCGGGCCGAGCAAGCTGACCAGCTGCGCCCCCACGGGCCCCGCGAGCACCTCCGTCGCGTGGACGAGCGCGGACGTGACCGAGGCCGGGTGGCACAGCAGCGCGACCGGTCGTCCGCGCAGCTGCGGCCCCTCGCCGCGGGCCAGTCGCTCGAGGCCGCAACGCACCGCCGGCTCATGGAGGTTGGATGCATCGATCGTCACCCCGCGACGCTACCGCCCGTGAGGCGATCCCGCGAAGTTTTTGGCCGACTCGCCCGCTCGTGCGATCGTCCCCGCATGCGCGACCCGCTGGCACCGATCCCCTCGCCGGTCTGCGATCACGGCTTCTGGCACGGCACCACCACGCCCCGCGCGACGCGCCTGCCCGCCGCCATGCGCCCTCCCGAGCAGGACGCCGACCGCGACGAGTACTCGCCGCTGCGCCTGCTCGAGCGCAATCAGGGCGACACCCACGGCCTCGATCGCCGGGTCGCGCCGCGTCGGCCGATGCAGTCGCAGCCGCCCGACGAGCACGGCAGCGGTCGCCTGCTGTCCGCCGCCCACCGCCCGATCGACGCCGTCCTCGGCCTCAGCACCAGCCACGGCTGGGCCCTCGTCCGCACCCTCACCTTCGCCCCCGCCGGCCTCCTCCTCCACCTCCTCGACCTCGTCAGCCCCGAGCTGCGTAGCGAGCACCGTGAGCGCGGCCAGGCCGTCCTGCGGCGCCTCGCCCCGGTCCTCGGCGCCCCGCTGCGGCCCGGGGCCGTGCACGCACCGGGTTCGCCGCTCGCCACGGTCGGCGGCTGTCTGCTCGCCCCGCGCGTGGTCGCCGACCTGTCCTCCTTCGCATCCCAGCCCGTCGGACGGCGCGGCACCTCGCAGCGGCGCCCAGCCGCCCTCACGGTCACGCTCCTCCTCCCGCAGCCCGATGTGCTGCTCAGCCTCGAGGGCGAGCTGGTGCCGATGACCGATCCCCAGCCCAAGGTCCTCGCCGTCGCCCTCTCCCTTCGCGCTCTGGCGCGGCTCGAGCAGGCGCTGCCCGCTCGCTGCGCCTGACCCGAGATCCCCGCCACGCCGGCCTGGCACAGCACCATCGCCGACCCCGCCGGGCGCCAAGATCCCCCATTTCGCCCTCCAGCGGCCGTTTCGCCGCCCTGCATCCCAGCATTGACGCTGCCAAACGTTGTCTCTATCCTCGCGTTGCCACATTTTCGGCGGCCTGCACACCGCGGCCTGCCACCCTTTTTGTCTGGCGCTCGTTTCGCGTCTCGTCTCGCACCAAGTTCGTACAAGGGGATCCGGTCTTGAACGCACCCAAGAAACCAGGAACTGACCTCAGCGCCCTCAAGGCGCGCCTCGCCAAGAAGTCCGGCGGTGACGCAGCCCCGGCCCCCGAGGCCGCCCCCGCAGCGGCCCCCGCAGCGCCTGCACCGGGCAAGTCGCCCGCGCCCAGGCCCCCGGGCGCGAAGAAGCCGGCTGGCGATCCAAACTTCATCCCGGCCCCGGGCGAGCAGGCCCCGGCGGCGCCCGCCTTCATCCCGGCCCCCGGTGAGGTCGCCCCCGAGATCCCGGCCCCCGGCGAGGTCGCCCAGCCCGTGGCCGCAGCCGCGGCGCGGCGCTTCCAGGCCGACGACGGCACGCCCTTCGGCGGCGGTGGTGGCGGCGGCGGCTTCGATCCGAACGCCGGCATCATCGACACCGGTGGCGAGGTCCAGGCGCGCGGCAACAAGGGCATCGTGGCTCTGGCCGCCGGTGCGGCGCTGCTGCTCGGCGTCCTGCTCGGCTACCTCGGCAACCAGATCACCTCCAAGGGTGCGCTGCGCGACCAGGGCAAGGCCAAGGGCGAGATCATGTTCGCCGAGGTCAGTAAGGTCAGCGAGATGCGCAAGGGCATCTCGCTGAAGATGGCCGACCTCAGCAAGCTCATCCTCACCGACCCGGCCAAGGGCGCGACGGAGCTGGTCACCCTCCTCACCACCAACTTCGAGAAGGCCCCGCAGGTCGACCAGCTGTTCGGCTGGCAGCTCGCGGCGATCAACCCGGACGGCCTGAAGAAGACCTTCGACCTCTACGAGGAGGCCAACGGCCTGAAGATCGACCTCGGCTACCTCGCCAACTTCGTCAACGGCAACGTCAAGCCGCTGGCGACCGGCGGCCCGCGTCAGTTCGCGGTCCAGTTCAAGGGCAAGGGCGTCACCCTGGTCGAGCGCCTCGACGCCCTGTGCGGCGACATCAAGGCCCCCACGCCGTGTGGCGGCGAGGGCAAGGATGAGCCGGTCGGCTTCAACATCCGCGCCGAGACCGGCGGCGCGCCGACGCCGGCCGCCATGGGCGTCGAGGAGGGCCAGGTCATGCCGCTCAGCGCCGATGGTTCGGTCTTCGCGTACATCGTCGGCCTGAACCCGGAGAACAACGCCAAGATCGTGGTCGGCTCGCTGCTCGGCCGCATCAACGAGCGCCTCGAGGCGATGGCCAAGGCCGAGACCCGCGCCCTCAAGGCCCTGCGGAAATACTCGGATGACCCGAATGTCGACGGCCCCGCCGGCGAGCTCGACTGAACCCCGGGCCCGGGCCTCCCGTGTATGGGTGCTCAATCCCGCGAGAGCCGGCCTGTTGGGCTGGCTCTTGCGGTATTACGTGTTCGCCGCGGCCTGCGTCGTGGTCACCGCGGTCTACGTCGGGCACCGGGTCTACCGCGGCTACGCGGCCGAGCTGCCCGACCTGACGCAGGTCGAGCAGTACGACACCATCGCGCCGGGCGTCACCCGCATCTACGCCGCCGACGGCAGCGTGCTCGCCGAGCTGGCCCGCGAGCACCGCTCCTACGCGGCCATCGACGCCGTCCCCGAGCACCTGATCCACGCCTTCCTCGCCGCCGAGGACCGCCGCTTCTTCGGTCACAACGGCCTCGACTGGCGCGGCCTCGGGCGCGCCGTGCTGGCCAACCTGCGCTCCGGCACCGTCGTTCAGGGCGGCAGCACGATCACCCAGCAGGTCGCCAAGGGCTTCCTCAGCGACGAGCGCACCCTCGATCGCAAGCTGCGTGAGGCGCTGTTGTCGGTGCGCATCGAGAGTCGCCTCGGCAAGCGGCGGATCCTCGAGATCTACCTCAACAAGATCTTCCTCGGCCACGGCGCCTACGGGGTCGCCGCCGCCGCCAGCCGCTACTTCGGCAAGGACCTCGACGAGCTCACGCTCGCCGAGTCGGCCATGATCGCCGGGCTCGCGCGCGCCCCCTCGCGCTACAGCCCGGTCACCAGCCCCGAGCGCGCGGTGGCCCGCCGCCGCGTCGTCCTCCACGACATGTTCGAGGTCGGCTACATCACCGCCGAGCAGCTTGAGGCGGCCAGCACCGAGCCCCTGCGCCTGGTCACCCCGACCGACGTGTTTCGCCTGCGGGCCCCCTACTACGCCGAGCACGTGCGCCGCGCCGTCGGCGACAAGCTCGGCGAGGCGAGCGTCCTGCAGGACGGCCTCCAGATCGAGACCCCCGCCCAGCTCGGCCTCGGCGCCGCGGCCCACGACGCCATCGACGCCGCCGTCCGCAAGCTCGACCGCCGCCAGGGCTGGCGCGGGCCGGTCGCTCACCTGGCCGAAGAGACAGCTCGTGCGACCTTCCGCGAGCGCGCCGTCGCCGAGTACGGCGCCGATCCGCTGAGCGCCGACCCGCTGCGCTGGCGCCTCGCCCTCGTCACCGCCGTCGACCCCAAGAAGGCCCAGATCGCCGTCGGCGGGATCGAGGCCGTGCTGCCGCTCAAGCGCATGCTCTGGGCCGCCCGCTACGACCGCAACGCCACCCTCAACGACGCGACCCTCGGCAAGGTCAACGACGCGATCGAGGCCGGCGACGTCCTGTGGGTGCGCCTGGCCCAGAAGCGCCGCCTCAGCATCGCCGAGGAGAGCGACGAGGGCCACGACCCGCCGCGCGGCAGCGAGGCCGAGGGCGCCGTGCCCGAGCCGGTGAAGCCGCGTCCGGTCGAACCGCCGAGCCCGCCCGAGATCGATCCGGAGTCCGGGCTGCAGGTGCTCGAGCTCGGCCAGACCCCGCGCGTCGAGGCGGCCCTCTACACCCTCTCGCTCGACAGCGGCTACGTCGACGCGATGGAGGGCGGCCTCGACTACGACCGCTCGCAGTTCAACCGCGCCACCCAGGCCTGTCGCCAGCCGGGCTCGGTGTTCAAGGCCATCTACTACTCGCTCGCCCTCAACGGCGATCACTGGCGCATGGACTCCGTGCTCGAGGACCGGCCCTACGTGCCCGAGCCCGGCGAGGTGTGGAACCCGCAGAACCTCGGCCAGACCCTCGATGGCGAGGTCCTGCTGCGCACCGCCCTGATCCGATCGCTGAACCTGCCGTCGATCCGCCTGTTCCAGAGCCTCGGCGCCGACAACGTCGTCGCCTGGGCCCGCCGCCTCGGCTTCACCACCGACCTCATCGCCGACCGAGCCCTCTCGCTCGGCGCCTCGTGCGTGCACATCGATGAGCTCAGCCGGGCCTTCGCCATCTTCGCCCGCGGCGGCAGCTGGGTCGACCCGGTCTACGTGCGTCGGGTCGTCAACAAGCGCGGCGAGGTGCTCATCGATCACCGCAGCCCCGACGACCCCGCCGTCGACGTCGCCGGCCGCCTCGACCGCCTCGGCAGCCTGGCGCTCAAGGGCCCGCGCCAGGTCGTCGACGATCGCACCGCCTTCCTGATCACCCGCCTGATGCGTGAGGTCGTCACCGCCGGCATCGGCGCGCGCGCTGGCCGGATCGGCGTGCCCGTCGGCGGCAAGACCGGCACCGCCTCCAAGGCCACGAACGTCACCGACACCTGGTTCGTCGGCTTCACCTCGCGCCAGATCACCGCCGCGTGGATGGGCGACGACACCTACGAGCGATCTCTCGGCGAGGAGGACGCCAGCTACACCACCGCCGTCCCGCTGTGGCAGCAGTACATGACGGCCGTCGTCGACGGCGTCCCCCACGACGCCCTGCCCCGCACCCGCCCGCCCGGCCTGACGACGCGGGTCGTCGACGCCCGCACCGGCAAGGACGTGGTCCCCGGCATGCCGTCGGCGACCCTCTACCTCAAGGAGTGAGGCTCAACGAGCCCCGCTCAATTGGCGGGCGTGAGTCGTTGAGCGGCAGCGACGGTCGGCCCCCGCCGCAGAATCTGTCTCTCGGGCCAGCCGCCAGCCAGCCGACCCCGTTCAGGTCGACGGCTCGGCGACCAGCTTGCCCGTGACCGCGACCGGGCGATCATTGCCCGGCACCGCCTGCGGCTGGCTGTTGGCGTAGCGCGGCTTGGCCCGCATCGGCGCCAGCGTGCGCCCCTCGATCAGCGACGTGACCTCGACCGCCGACAGCACCTCGCGCTCGAACAGCGCCTCGGCCAGTCGGCGCAGCGCGGCGTCGTTGTTGATGAGGATGTTGCGGGCCAGCTCGTACTGCCGGGTGACGACCGCGTGGATCTGGCGATCGATGAGCTGCGCGGTGGCCTCCGAGTAGTGTGGGGCCTGCTGGATCTCACGGCCGAGGAACGGCTGCGCGTCGCCCTTGCTGTACGAGATCGGGCCGAGCTCGTCGCTCATGCCCCACTCGCAGATCATCTTGCGGGCGAGGCCCGTGGCACGCTCGATGTCGTTGGTCGCGCCGGTCGTCTTCTGGCCGTTGAACGCGAGCTCCTCGGCGATGCGCCCCGCCATGAGGATCGCGATCTGGGCCTCGACGTGATCGCGGTCGAGGTTGTAGCGGTCCTCCTCGGGCAGCTGCTGGGTCACCCCGAGGGCCCGGCCGCGCGGGATGATCGTCACCTTGTGGATCGGGTCGACGTGCTCCTTGGGCAGGCTCATCGCCACCAGCGTGTGCCCGGCCTCGTGCCACGCGGTCGTCATGCGCTCGCGCTCCGAGATCACGGCGCTCTTGCGCTCCGAGCCCATCAGCACCTTGTCCTTCGCGCGATCGAAGTCGTCCTCCGTGACCCGGTCGCGGCCGAAGCGGGCCGCCATCAGCGCGGCCTCGTTGACCAGGTTCTCGAGGTCGGCGCCGCTGAAGCCCGGCGTGCCGCGGGCGACGGTGCCGACATCGACGTTGTCGTCGACCGGGACCTTACGCGTGTGCACCTTGAGGATCGCCTCGCGACCGCGGACATCCGGCAGGCCGACGATGATGCGGCGGTCGAAGCGACCGGGCCGCAGCAGCGCCGGGTCGAGCACGTCCGGCCGGTTGGTCGCCGCGATCAGGATGACGCCGTCGTTGCCCTCGAAGCCGTCCATCTCGACGAGCAGCTGGTTCAGCGTCTGCTCGCGCTCGTCGTGACCGCCGCCGAGGCCGGCGCCGCGGTGGCGGCCGACCGCGTCGATCTCGTCGATGAAGATGATGCACGGCGCGTTCTTCTTGCCCTGCTCGAACAGGTCGCGCACCCGACTGGCGCCCACGCCGACGAACATCTCCACGAAGTCCGAGCCGCTGATGCTGAAGAAGGCCACGCCCGCCTCGCCGGCGATCGCCCGCGCCAGCAGCGTCTTGCCGGTCCCGGGCGGGCCCATCAGCAGCACGCCCTTGGGGATGCGCCCGCCGACCCGCAGGTACTTCCGGGTGTCGCGCAGGAAGTCGATGATCTCCTCGACGTCCTCGCGCGCCTCCTCGACCCCGGCGACATCCTTGAAGGTGACCTTGTTGCTGTGCTCGTTCAGCAGCCGGGCCTTCGACTTGCCGAAGTTCATCGCCCGCCCGCCGCCGGCCTGCATCTGCCGCATGAACATCACCATCAGGACGACGATGAAGATCATCGGCAGCCACATCAGCGCGAACTGCAGCAGCGCGCCGTCCTCCTCGGGCTCGACGCGGTAGTCGATGCCCTTGTCGCTGAGCTGCTTGTACAGGTTCTCCGCGACCGGGCCCGCGGCCTGGTAGGTCTTGCCGTCGAGCTCGTAGGTGATGTCCACGTACGACTCGTGCACCGCGACCGTCATGTTGGTGCTGCGCTTGAGGTCGGCCCACTCCTTGTCCACGTTGTCCATGAACTTGGCGTAGGAGATGTTCACGACCTCGTGGCTGGTGTTGAACATGTTGGCCAGCGCCAACACCGCGACGATCAGGCCGAGCCACACCAGGAGGGTCTTTGTTTGCTGCTTCACGGCGGTTTCGGAGCGATCGGCGGCGCGTCGCTCGGACGGGCGAGCATAGCGGAAGACCCCCAGGCAGGCCAGCGCGGACGCCCACCCGATGCTCGCGGACCCGATGGCCAGCGACCACTGAGGCACGTCGTCACGGAGCCTGCGTGAGCTGCAAGCCCCCGCGATCGAGCCGCAGCCGCAAGCGGGGCCGCAGATGCCACGAATGAGGCGCCCGCGCCGGCGAGGCCGCCCCGGCGTTGGGCGCGGTCACGGCCTCCGCCCGCGCACACAGGGCCCGGTCGATCGAGGCGATCACGGCGTGCCCCAGCGTCCCCATGTCGACCCCACCTGCCGCACAAACCAGGCGGATCACCCGCGTCCGCACCGCGCGCGGGAGGGTCGCTAGCCCCTCGATCGCCCAGCGCCCCGGACCGCGGCGACAGGCCGCCTCCTCCCGGGCCGCCCACACCGCGAGCGCCGCCTCGGCCTCCGCCGCCTGCGTGGCCAGGGCCGCCAGCGCCGCCTCGACCCGCGGATTTTGTTCGCGCAGCACCGGCAGCAGTTCCTCGCGCACGCGCACCCGCGGGTGGCGTCGGTCACGGTTGCCGGGGTCATCGACGAAGCCGAGGCCGAGCCGTCCGCACAGCGCCCGCGTCTCCGCCCGCGACACCCCGAGCAGCGGCCGAAGCCACGGCGGGTCCCACTCCGCCATCGCTGCGACGCCCTCGAGGCCCGCCCCGCGGGTCGCGTGCATCAGCAAGGTCTCGGCCTGATCGGTCTGCGTGTGGGCCAGCACGACCGCCCGGCCCTCCGCCATCGCCCGCAGCGCCGCCCGCCTCGCATCGCGGGCGCGGGCCGGCAAGCCAGCGCCCGCGGCCAGTTCGAGGCGAGTGACCCGCGACGCCAGCCCGAGCCCCGCCGCCAGCCCGGCCACGTGCTCTGCGTCTCGCCTCGAGTCCTCACGGATGCCGTGATCGACGTGCCCCACCGTGAGCTCGAGGCGGTCCGCCTCGGCGATCAGCGCGAGCAGCCCGAGCAGCGCGCATGAGTCGGCCCCGCCCGAACACGCGACCAGCAGCGGCAGGCGGCCGTCGCCCGCGGCCCACCCGAGCCCACGCAGGCGGGCCAGGGGTGGCCGCAGGTGACCGAGCGCCGCGGCGATGCTGGGATGGCGAGGTGGCACGCGCGGGCCGCGATGATACCTTGCCGCGTGTGAACGCACCCGACGAGCTCGGCCGCCTGGCCCCCGACGACCTGCGCACGCTCAGCGCCGATCCGCTGGCGCTCGAGCAGCGCGACGACCTGCCGAGCTTCGTGCCGACCCTGCCGCCGACCAGCTTCGTCGCCGTCGCCCGCGGTCTGCACGCCGAGGATCGCCTCGAGCTCCTCCTGCCACACGCGACCCCCGAGCAGCTCACCGCCCTCTTCGACCTCGAGGCCTGGCGCCGCGATCGCGTCGACATCGACCGCGCCCGCGTGTGGCTCACCGCGATCGTCGACGCCCACGCCCAGGCCGGGCGCGAGCGCGGCGAGCTCGGCGATCTGATGATGGAGATGGACCCCGAGCTGTGGACCATGGCCCTCCTGCCGGGCACCTCCGTCTTCCACCTCGACCCCGACGACGACGAGCAGCGCAGCCAGGCCCGCGACGCCGTCGAGGCGCTCTACACCTACGAGACCCCCGACGGCTTCTTCCTCGTCGCCGTCCCGGACACCGAGACCGGCCATCGGGCGATCCACGTGCTCGACCGCGTCTACGCCGACGACCTCGAGACCGGCAAGGCCCTCGTCAATTCCCTGCGCGGCGCCCTCGCCTCGCAGATCGAGGAGGATCTGCTGCGCTGGCGCGCCGGTCGCCTCGCCGACCTCGGCTTCGTCCCGTGGGAGGAGGCCATGAAGCTGCTGCGTCCGCTCGACCTCAAGGCCGCACGCGAGGCCGACAGCGGCGCCCCGCCGATCGCCAGCACCGTCGCCCCCGCCTTCGCGCCGGCCTCCGCGCCGGCCTCCGCACCGGCCTCCGGCCTCCGCACCGGCCTCCGCACCGGCCTCCGCACCGGCCTCCGCACCGGCCTCCGCGGGCCTCCATCAAGGCCTCAAGCCAGGCCCCACGCTCCCGGCCGAGACGGCCCGCCCCGGCCTTCTGCGCCGCGCCCTCGCGGCCCTCTCGCCCGCGCAGCAGGGCGAGCGCGCCCGCGAGTTCACGCTCCTCGTCAACGAGTTGATGGCCGCCCAGCGCTTCGAGCCCGGCGACGTCAAGCTGCAGGAGCGGGCCTTTCATCAGGCCGAGGCGACCGTCGGCCTCGGCCTCGAGCTGCTCGCCGCCGGCCTCGTCGACCCCGCGGAGCAGGCCCGCTTCCTCGCCGGCCGAATCGCCGCGATCGGCCTGCGCGGGGTGTTTCGCGCCGGCTACGGCCCGCTCGACAAGCTCCGCCGCGCCGCGCTCGCGCTCCACCGTGAGGGTCGCGTCTCGCTCAAGACCATCGGCTCGCTGCTCGATCGCCCGTGGGGCCACGCGCTCGCGGCCCTCGCCCGCTGGTACCCCGAGCTCCCGGTCGAGTCGAGCAGCACCGCCACCCGCCCGATCGCTGGCCTGCGCGACCTGGCCCGCGCCACCGAGCTCATCGCCCAGGCCGGCGCCCTCGCGGCCCTCGCCTTCCACGGCTACGCGATCGATCCAGCCTGGGTCACCCGCGCCGACGAGCCCGAGCGCCTGAGCCTCGGCGACCTCGTGCGCACGGCGATCGTGCACCTACAACTGCCCGGCCGCCGCGGCGGCTTCGCCCCGCTCAGCGCCGACGACATCGCCTGGGCCCGCGACCACCTGCTGCAAGGCGCCCGCCTGATCCCCGCCCTCGCCAGCGAGCTGCGCGCCCGCTGCCTCGCCGTCGGCGCTCCCCAGCACGCCGAGGTGTTCGTGCAGGCCCTGCTCGGCCGCCTCGAGGTCGAGCTCGGCACCCTCGAGCCGGGCGCCGCCGGCCTCCCCGACCTCACCCGCGTCGGCTCCCTGCTCACGATCCAGCGCGTCTCCGTGTGGCTCAAGACCGGCCTCCAGGCCAGCTGATCGCCCGCTCAGCGCGCCAGCTCAGCGCTCCAGCTCAGCGCTCCAGCTCGGCACCACCTCAACGCACCACCTCAGCGCGCCAGCTCAGCGCGCCAGCTCAACGCGCCAGTTCAGCGCGCCAGCTCAGCCGCTCAGCGCCCCGCGCTCGAGCGCCGTGAGAGCCGCCTTCGCGGCCGCCTGCTCCGCCGCGCGCAGGCTGACACCAGACCCCTCGGCCAGGATGATCACCTGTCCTTCGGGCAAGGTGAGCGTCGCCTCGACCTGCCACAGCCCGCCTTGCCCCGGCGGCCGCTCGCCGATCGTCCGGTACGCCGGCGCCCGCCGGTGCTTCGCCTGCAACAACACCTGCAGCTGCGACTTCGCGTCGACCCCGTCCCCGCGCGACAGGCCCGCCACGCGCTCCCCCAGCAGCGCCGTGAACACCGCCGACGCAGCCGCCAGCGGATCGCCCCCGGCCGCGCGCGCGTCGAGGAACGCCGCCGCCAGCGTCGCCTCGAGCGCGTCGGGCAGCGCCCCCTCGCGCTCGAGCACGCCGGTCTTCACCTCGTTGCGCCCGAGGTACATAAACTCCGCGAGGCCGAAGGCCCGCGCCGCCGCGGCCAGCGAGCTCGCCGACACCAGGCTCGCCCGCAGCCGCGTCAGGTCGCCCTCTCCGAGCTCGGGAAAGCGGCGCCACAGCGCGTCCGCGGCGACCAGCCCGAGCACCGCGTCGCCGAGGAACTCGAGGCAGGCGTTGCTCGGCCAGCCCGCGCCCTGGTGCTCGTTGACCCACGACGGGGTCGTCAGCGCCGCTCGCAGCAGCGCCGGGCGGGCGAAGCGATGCCCCAGCCGACCGGCCAAGCCCGCGAGCTGCGGATCCGCCGGCGGCAGCACGGCCAGCACCGCCGGCAGCCCCTCGGTCCCGCCACCTGTCCCATCGGCCAGCTGCCCCGCACCTGTCCCTTCGGACAGCCGCTCGCCACCTGTCCCTTCGGACAGCTGCTCGCCACCTGTCCCTTCGGCCAGCCGACCACCTGTCCCTTCGGCCAGCGGCTCCCGCTCGTTCGCCCCCATGATCGCGCTCACGAACTTCATGACACCTCCAGAGCCCGCCAGTCCGCCGCCAACGCCGCCCCACGCACCCGCGTCAGCAGCTCGGGCAGCGCCGCCAGCAGCGCCTCGACGTCGTCCATGGCGGTGTCCTTGCCGACCGAGATCCGCAGCGCCGAGCGGGCCGCCGCGGGCGTCAGGCCCAGCGCCAGCAGCACCGGCGAGGGCTCGTTCGAGCCCGACGCGCAGGCCGCCCCCGCCGACACCGCGAACCCGGCGAGGTCGAGGTTGATGAGCAGCAGCAGCCCGTCGCAGCCCGCGAAGCCAGCGTTCACCGTGGTCCCCGTGCAGCGCTCGCGATCGCCGTGGATCGTCACGCCCGGCAGCGCCGCGAGCCCGACGCGCAGGCGATCGACGAGCGCCCGCGTGTGCAGCTGGCGGATCTCGCGTTCACTCGCCGCGAGCTCGGCCGCCGCCCCGAAGCCGGCGATCAACGCCACTGCCTCGCTGCCCGGCCGGCGCCCACGCTCCTGCGGACCGCCGAACAGCACCGGCGCCAGCGCCAGCCCGCGGCGATGCAGCAGCGCCCCGACCCCCTTCGGACCGTGGACCTTGTGCGCGCTCAGGCTCATCAGATCGAGATCCCAGGCGTGGAGATCCACCGGGATTTTCCCGAAGGCCTGCACCGCGTCGCTGTGAACCAGCGCCCGCGGGGCGGACTCGCGCACCACCCGCACCAGCGCCGCGATGTCATAGGCGTTGCCCAGCTCGTGATTCGCGGCCGCCAGCGAGACCAGCCCGATCTCGGGGTGCGCCCGCAGCAACATGGCGAGCTCCCCGGCGTCCACGCGGCCCCGCCCGTCCACACCCAGCCGCACCCACGCGTGCCCCTCCCGCTCCAGCGCGCGCGCGCACCCGAGCACCGCCGGGTGCTCGATCGCCGTGGTCAGCAGCCCCGCCGGACGCCCTGTAGCTCGCAGCGCCCGGGCAGCGCCGAGGATCGCCAGGTTGTCGGCCTCGCTGCCCCCGGCGGTGAAGGTCAGCTCCAGCGGCGCCGCACCGACGGCCGCCGCGACCAAGCGCCGCGCCCGCTCGATCACCGCCCGCGCCTGCTGCCCCGGACCATGCACGCTCGACGGGTTGGCCTGCAGGCGATCGTCGCCGAGGACCGAGATAACAACGTCGCGAACCCGCGGATCGAGCGGGGTCGAGGCGTTGTGGTCGAGGTAGCGCACCGGCGGCCCCGTATAGCACGCCAGCGCAGGGCTAACTCGTCGCTCCCGGGCGTCGTGGCGGTCCGCGCCCGCCCGCCGCACAGACCGCATTGCTTCGGCCGTTGACTGCGCGCCGCGGGCGATGAATCATCATCGCCGCTTGAGTCTCCTCGGAACCATGATGGTGAGGGCGGGCCTGCTCTCGGACGAGCAACTCGCGGCCGTGCAGGCCCGCAGCGCGGAGCGCAAGCTCTCGTTCGTCGAGGCCCTCCTCGATCTCGGCCTGACCGACGAGGACAGCGTCGTCGCGTTCCTCCACAGCAAGCTGATGATCCCGCGGGTCGGCGCATCGGTGCTCGACACCGTCGACAAGGGCGCGCTCCTGCGGATCCCCGCCGAGCTGGCGCAGCGCCTCGCGGTGCTCCCGATCTCCGCCGACGAGACCGGCAACCTCACCGTGGCGATGGTCGACCCCACGGACATGCGGGCCGTCGACGCCATCTCGGCCCACACCGGCGCCTACCTCGTCCGCGCCGTCGCCCCGCTCCGCATCATCCGCGCCGCGATCAGCCGCCACTACAACCTGCCGATGCCCGAGCCGCGCCTGACCAGCGTTGCTCAGGCCGCAGCCCAGGCCGCAGCCCAGGCCGCGGCCCCCAGTCCGCGTCCCGCCAGCGTCACCCAGCCCGCCCCGAGCGCACCGGCCATCCCCCCGCCGACCGTCCCATCCATCCCGACGATCCCGGGCATCCAGCCGCCGATCGTCGTGCCACGCCCGGCTCCGATCGTCGGCGCGATGAGCCCGCCGACGGTCCCACCGACCACATCGGCGCCTGTACTTGCCCCTGTATCGGCCCCTGTCTCGGCCCCTGTCTCGGCCCCTGTATTTGCCCCTGTGTCTGTCCCTGTGTCGGCCCCTGTGTCGGCCCCTGTGTCGGCCCCGGTCCCGGTCCCGGTCCCTGGGTCTGCGCCTGCCCCTGTGTCGGCCCCTGCCCCTCAGGCGGGTCCCCTCGCGGCCCCTCCACCCTTGGGCCCGACCTTCGCTACCCCCGTCGCCGCAGTTCCACCCGCGTCTGTCAAATCGTCGCCCGATCCCGCCGGCCCACCGACGCTCGCCCCGACCACCATCGTCCCCGGCACCGTCCCGCTGCCGAGCGCGCCACGTCCGAGCCCGGCTGCGGCCAGCGCGAGCGGCCCGCAGTCAGGCGTGCCGACCACGTTCGATACCCAGCCCGCAGCCACGATCAAGCCATCCGCCGTGCTCCGCCCCGCCGCGGTACTTCAGCCCAGCGCGGTGCTTCATGCCAGGCGGCGCGCCGATCACCACCCCGCGGCCAGCGGTCGTGTTGCCCGCCAGCGCGATCACCGGCCCCTACGGCACGCCGATGCAGCCGGTCCCGGCGGCCTTCCTCCCGACGCCGACGCAACCGCCCCCGAATCGCCCCCAAATACGCCCACGCCCCACGCGCACCCCATCCAGCCCGCCACTCAGCCCGCGACTCAGCCCGCGACTCAGCCCGCCACTCAGCCCGCCACTCAGCCCCCCCGCCTCGCCGCCGACTTCCAGCCGGGCGGCAGCTCAAACTTCGAGCCCGCCCAGCCCCGTCCCGCGCCAGCCCCAACGCCCGCACCCACGCCGCCGCAGCCGGTCGCCGCGCCCGTTCCCCCACCGCCGGGCGACACCCTCGTCAGCGGTTCACGTGCTGACGTGGTCGACATCCCGCTCGACGACCTCGACGAGGCCCCGCCGCTCGAGCCCACCACCCTGATCCCCGAGGATCGCCTCCCGACCCAGACCTGGACCCCGCCGCAGTTCGGCGTCGCCAACGAGATCATCCCGCTCTCGCACGAGGCCTTCCACCGCCTCCTGCCGCGCTTCGCCACGGTGAAGACCCGCGACGAGATCACCGACCTCCTGCTCGACTTCCTCGCCGAGGGCTTCTCGCGGGTCATCATGTTCACGCACATCAAGGGTGAGATCCGCGGTCGCGACGCACGCGGCGAGGATCTGATGGTCGACGCCGTCCGCCAGATCCGGATCCCCGCCACCGGCCCCTCGCTGTTCTCCGGCGTCATCGAGCGCCAGCGGCCCTACTTCGGCCCCATGCGCACCGACACCGCGATCGACGCCGCCTTCTACTCGGCGCTCGGTGGGGTCGACGGCGTGGTCCTGTGCCTGCCCGTCATGATGCGCGACAAGGTCCCGCTGCTGGTCTTCGCGTCCGGCTCGCACAACCCGGTCGACCCGCGCTCCCTGCAAGACCTCACCAACGAGGTCTCGTCCGCGCTCGAGCGCATGATCGTGCTCGACAAGGCCCGCGGCAAGTAGCCGGCCTGTCCCGCGGGACAGGCTCCCGACAGGTCGGGCCTCCGAAGGTCCTGCCGTCTCCGGCCTGTCCCTCGGGACAGGCCGGAGACAGGCCTCAGAACGTCACGCCGAGGTGGGCACCGATCAGCATCTGGTGCACCGACGCCTGGTTGTTCTTCTGGACCTGACAGCCGCTGCTGCTGGCCGTCGACGAGCACACCTGCTTGTGGAAGTTGAAGATGAAGTCGACCTTGGCGCCGACGAAGAAGCGCCGGGTGATGTAGATGTCGACCACCGGCGCGGTCTTCAGCGCGAAGCCCTGCGAGTACACCTTCTCCACGCCGGCGAGCCCGACCAGCCCGTTGTCGCGGACCTTGAAGGTCTGGCGCGACCACCCCGGCGCGAGCTCGAGGCCGATGTCGATCCGCCAGACCGGGATGATCGCCCGCACCACGCCGAACAGGCTGTTCTGGTACGCCGACTTGTACACGTCGGCCGCGCCGTCGCGGTAATCGGGGTTGAAGAAGCCGAGGTTGTACGCGCCGCCGATTAGCAGGTACTTGATCGGCCGAAAGCCGAGCGTGAAGCCCATCCCGAACGACGGCCCCGTCTTGCCCGACACGGTGTCGGCCGACTTGCAGTCGCCCTTGCCCGGGATGCACAGCGAGGCCCCGAACAGGCCCTCGAACTGACCGCCCGTGCGCTTGGGTGGCGCGGCCGCGGCGTCACCCGGCGCGAGCATGGCGGTGGAAGCGAGGAGCCCGGCGGCGATGGTCAGGACGGAGGCGACGCGCGTCAGCATGATGCGCCAGCTTATGCGGGATCCCCCACCAGGGCGCCAAGCCGTCGCCCATGCGAGCGCGTGAGCCATCCGCCGCGGCCCGCTTTGAAGCCCGCAGAGCGCGTGCAAGCGCCCCTGCGCCGACCTGTCCCTCGGGCCAGGCCACCGCTGCGCAGCCTGCGACCGGGGGCGCGCAGCCCGAGTGAACAGCGTCGCGACCTGGAGCACACGCGACCTCGGCCGCCGTGCCGCCGCTGCTGCCCGTCGCCGTGCCAGGCGTCCCGGTCTCGAGGCGCGCGGGCAGATCGGCCCCGACGTGGCCCACCCGCTGGCGGCTCGCGGCCCTGGGTCGATCCGGGTAGACTGCCCGCCGCCATGCCGACCACCACGTCGCCGCTCCGCCTCACGATCGCCGCGCTGGCCGTCGCCTGCCTCGCCTGCAAGCCCGCGAGCCAGCCCGACACCACGCCGCCGAACGAGGTCGCCGGCGTCGACGACGACAAGCTGCCCGAGCGCCCGCCGATCGAGCGCAGCGGCGAGCTGATGGCCAGCGGCCAGCACGCGGAGGCGCTGGTCGTCCTCGACGACGCGCTCAAGGCCAGCCCCGACGACCCCGAGCTGCACTACGCCCGCGGCATCGTCCTCGAGCAGCTCGGCAAGCCCCAGGAGGCCGTCGCGGCCTGGCAGGCCGCCGTGCAGCGGAGGCCCGACTTCTTCCCCGCCCTCAACGGCATCGGCGCGGTCCAGCTCGACGCCGGCCAGACCAGCGAGGCCATCGCGTCCTTCAAGGCCGCCATCGCCGCCAAGCCCGACTTCGCCGACGCCCACTACAACCTCGGCCGCGCCCTCCTGGCCGCCGGCGACGTCCCGGCCGCACGCACCGCGCTCGAGGCCGCCAACCGCCTCGCCCCGGAGGACGTCGACGTCCTGCTCGTCCTCACCGAGCTCCACCGCAAGGCCGGCCGCGTCGACGACGCCCTCCTCACCAGCCGCGCCGCCGCCAGGCTCGCCCCCGACGACGCCGAGGTCCGCCGCCTGCTCGGCCACGTGCTCATGGAGAAGGACCTCCACGCCGAGGCCCAGCTCGAGTTCGCCGCGGCCCTGGCCAAGAAGCCCGACGACGTCGACGCCCGCCTCGGCCTCGCCCGCGCCCTCGTCAAGCAGGACAAGTCCGAGGAGGCCCTGGTCCCGCTCGCCGACCTCGCCGTGCGCGTGCCCGACCAGGCCGTCGTGTGGTCCGAGTGGGGCGCCGCGCTGGCCAAGCTCGGCCGCGTCACCGGCCCCGAGGGCGCGCTGGCCCGGCTCGACAAGGCCCTCCAGCTCAAGCCCGACCTCGCCTCCGCGCACATCCGCAAGATCGGCGCGCTCGCCGGGACCAAGCAGTGCAAGCCGGCCCGCGACGCGCTCAAGGCCTTCACCGCCCGCAAGCCGAAGCCCGACGCCCAGGCCCAGGCCCAGGCCGCCCTCGCCGCCTGCAAGTGACGCCCGCCTCGCGTCGCCGACCGAGGTAGGCCCGACGACGCGCTGGCTGCGAGTCGTCGCCGAGGGAGCTCGGCCCGAAGCGCCACGCCTCAGCCGAGGTAGGCCCGCGGCCAGCGGGGATGCGTCGTCGGCACGCTCGCCAGCACCCGCCCGATCGCGTCCGCCAGCTCGAGCGCCACCGCCGAGCGGCCCTCCACCGCGAGCCACTCGCCCGCGACTCCGTGCACGTACACCCCGGCGCACGCCGCCTCCCACGCCCCGAGCCCGCGCACGAGCAGCGCCCCGATCAGCCCCGCCAGGCAGTCGCCCGTCCCCGCGGTCGCCAGCGAAGGCCCGCCGCTGACGTTGATCGCGATCCGCCCCGCCTCCGCGATCACGCTGCCCTCCCCCTTGAGCACCACCACCGCCCCGGTCGCCGCCGCGATCGCCCGCGCGGCGGCCAGACGATCGGCCTGCACCTCGGCGGTCGGCCACGGACGTCCGGTCCGCGCCGTCAGCAGGCGCGCCGCCTCGGCCGGGTGCGGCGTCAGCACGCGCGGCCCACCGACCTTCGCCCCCGCGATCTCGGCCAGCGCCGACGCGTCCCACACCGCCGGCCGGCGATCGTCGGCGTAGAGCCCCGCCAGCCCGACCCGGTCCTCCGCGCGCGTCAGCCCCGGCCCGACCACCAGCGCCGTCGCGCCCGGCAGCAGCGGCTCGCCGCGCGCGGTCACCATCAGCTCCGGACGCAGCGCCAGCAGCTGCGCCTGGACCGTCGGATCGCCGCTCACGATCGTCACCAGCCCGGCCCCGCCGCGCAGCGCCGTGGCCCCGCACAGCACCGCCGCGCCCGGCGTGCCCGCGCTGCCGCCGACGATCCCCAGGTTCCCGCGCTCGCCCTTGTGTGCGCCCGCGGGCAGCCGCGCCAGCCACCCGCGCACCGCCCCCGGCCCGAGCAAGGTCATCCCCGGGCCTGTCCCTTCAGACAGCCCACCCGCGGACAGCCCACCTGTCCCCGCGAACATCCCACCTGTCCCCGCGGACAGCCCACCTGTCCCTTCGGACAGCTCACCTGTCCCCGCGGACAGCCCGATCTCCGCGACCACCAGCGCACCCACGAAGGCCCGCGCCGGCGTCAGGTGCAGCCCCGGCTTGCTGCGCTCGAACGTGATCGTCAGGTCCGCACAAAACGCCAGCTCCCCCACCGCCCCGCTGTCCGCGTCGATCCCGGTCGGCAGATCGACGGCCACCCGCGTGGCGCTGGCCGCGTTGGCCCACGCGACCGCCGCCAGGTACGGCGCGCGCAGGGGCGGCGCGGCGCCGGTGCCGAGCATCGCGTCGACGATCACCCCGTCCGCCGTCGCCGGCAGCCCGCGCCCGATCGTCACCCCGGCCCGGCCCGCGATCGCTACTTGCTCCGCCAGCGCCCCCTCGCAACGATCTGCGAGCAGCTGCACGCGCACGGCCACCCCGCGCCCGTGGAGGATGCGGGCGATCGCCACCCCATCGCCGCCGTTGTTGCCGGGTCCGCACAGCACGAGCACGCTCCGACCGGCGCGTACGCCCTCGATCGCCGCGGCGCAGGCCAGCGCCGCCCGCTCCATCAGCACCGGCGAGGGCACCCCGATCGCCCCGATCGTGTGGCGGTCCGCCGCCGCCGCCGCCGCCCGGGTCCACAGCTCGGACGACGCGCCCATCACGGCTCCGGCGTGCAGACGAAGGGCCCGACGGTGAGATCGTCGACGCTCCAGCCGGCGTGGATGAACGCCGAGTCATCGCGCGAGTAGCAGATGCGCACCCGCAGCGCCGCGTTCTTGAAGGTGCTGATGTTGTACTGCTGGAAGGTCCACTCGGGGTCGTCGATCCCCGGGTTGGCGTAGCCGGTCTCGATGTTCTGCCACTCGCCGTCGAACACCTCGATCGTGTGCTGCACGAACGGGAAGTAGTCCGTGTGCAGGTGGCGCCAGAAGGTCAGCCACAGGCTGCTCGCCTCGCTCGCGTCGATGACCGGCGAGGTCAGACAGGTGGTGGCCTGCTCCGCCATCGGGATCAGCCCACCAATGAGCGTGCCAGCCACCATGTTGTCGTCGCCGGGGCTGTGATCCTCGGGCGGGTCCCAGCCGTTGGTGCCCTTGGGCGACTGCATCGCCGGTCCAAACTCCCACAGCGGCCCCAGCTCCCAGCCCGGGTCGGGGTCGCTGAAGTCCTCGAAGAACAGGTAGCCCGGCCCGCCGACGCCGCACAGCCCGGCCATGCAGGTGTCGTTCGGCGTGCACACGAAGCCGTCGTCGCAGACCTCGCCCTCCGTGTTGAGGAACGCCTCGCCGACGCACTCGCCGGTCTTCGCGTCGCACTTGCCGACCCCGCAGCTGCTGTCGAGGTCGCTGCAGTCCGTGACGGTCCCGCCGACGCAGGCCCCCGCGGCGCACTGCTGCCCGCTCGTGCACAGGTTGGCGTCCTCGCAGGCCAGCCCGTCCGCCAGCGGCTCGACCACGCAGCTCTTGGCATCGATGTCACACGTCGCGTCCTTGCACGGCTCATCGAACGCGTCGCAGTCCGCGTCGGCGAGGCAGTCCGGCTGCGTGCACACCTCGCCGCTGCACCAGGTCGAGAGGCAGTCGAAGTCGATCAGGCAGTGCAGCCCGAGCGTGCAGGACACGCAGCTCGCCCCGCCGCAGTCGACGTCCGTCTCGTCCTGGTTGACGAGCCCATCGTTGCAGCTGGGGATCGCCACTTCACCGCTGCTGCCGCTGCTCTCGCCCGCCTCGCCGCTGCTCGTGCCCTGCGTGCCCGTCGTGTCGCCCGTCTCGCTGCCCGTCAGCTCGCCGGTGTCCGCCTGCGTCGTCGGCCCCGCGCTCGTGCCCGTGTTCGCGCCGCCGCTGCTGTCGCTGCTGGTCGGCGTCGGCTCGCTCGTGGTCGTCAGCCCCCCTCCCGTGCTCGCCCCGGTCGAGGTCTCCGAGGTCACGGTTTGGAACGGGACCTCGCTCGCGCAGGCCGGGACCAGCAGCACCAGGGACAAGAACCGCATGTCACCTTGGTAGCGGATCCGAGCGCCCAGCGGGAGCCCCCCGCGCAGAAGTCTGCGCCCTCGCCCTACCTTCTCGCACCTACTTCCGTGCCCTGGGCGGCTCGTCTCGCACCGACTTGCCCTACTTCCTCAGGCCCAGGCGAAACGCCCAGCGCCAGCGGTCCAGGCTCGCCCCCGCGATGTCCTCCAGCAGGCTGTAGGTCGCCGGCAGGAACACCAGGGTGACGATCGTGCTGGTGACCAGGCCGCCGGCGATGACCAGCGCGATCGCGTGGTAGTAGACCCCCGCCAGGGTCGGGTGGTGGATCAGCATCGGCAGCAGGCCAAGCACGGTGGTCCCGGCCGTCATCAAGATCGGCCGCAGCCGATCGCGGCCGGCCAGCGCCAGCGCCTCGTCGCGCGGCACCCCGGTGCCGCGCAGCTGCAGGGTGCGGTCGATCAGCATGATCCCGTTGTTGACCACGATCCCCACCAGGATGAAGAGCCCCACCATCGCAGTCGTGTCGACCGTCGTCCCGGTCCACCACATCAGCCACGGCGCCCCCAGGCAGCCCAGCAGGCAGGTCACCAGGATCGCAAACGGCTGCAGGAAGCTCTCGAACAGCGACGCCATCACCGCGTACACCAGCAGCAGGCACAGCCCGAGGTTGATCACCGTCTCGCCGACCGTGCTGCTGCGCCCGCTCCAGCGCGCCCAGTCGCCGCTGCTGTAGCCCGGCGGGAACGCGAAGCCGATCATCGCGTCCTTCACGATCTGCTTGTTCTTCTCGGGGTTTGCGGTGAAGAAGCGGACCTTCACCTTGACCTGCGTCTCGCGGTCGACCCGCTGCACGAAGAACGGGCTGCGGGTGCGCTCGAAGCTGGCGAGCGAGCCGACCGCCACCTCGCCCGGACCCGCCGCCGTGGTCACCGGGATCTTGAGGTCACGCAGGTCAGCCAGGCTCGGCCCATCCTCGCCGCCCGCGGCCGACTTGCCGCCATCGGCCGACAGGCGCAGCTCGATCTCCCCCTCGGGCCCGCGCACCTGCCCGAGCGGCAGCCCCTGGAACGCGGTCTGGATCAGCCGCGCCACCTCGTCCGCGCGCAACCCGTGGCGATGGATCGCCGCGCTGTCGAGGCGCACATGCAGCTCGCGCGAGCCCTCGTCGTAGGGACCGATCACCGCGTCGTAGCCGCCCGCCTCGACGTGGTCGCCGTCGCCGCGGGGCAGGGTCTTGCGCAGGTGCTCCGCCGCCTGCTCGCCGAGCTCCATCAGCACCCCCATGTCCTCGCCCTTGATCGCCAGCTCGACCTCGCGGCGGTCGCCGCTCCCGCGCCACTGGCTCTGCGCGTTCTCCCCGACCAGGTAGCGCACCCCCGCCTGCTCCGGCAGCGCCCGCGTGACCCGCTCCGTGAACGCCTCGACCGCCGCCTCCGACTCCGCCCGCACGATCGGGTGCGCGCTGCAGCGGGCCCAGAAGTCGCTGTAGCGGCAGCTGACGTGGGCGATGCCGAGCGCCGCGGCCTGGGCCAGCAGGCTCGCCTCGATCACCTCGACCTTGGCCCCGATCTCCTTGTAGCCCGGGCTGCCGACGAACTGCAGCCCGATCTCCAGCGCCTCCGGCCGCGGCTGCAGCTCGCCCAGGTTGAAGTGCAGCGCCCGCGCCGGGTAGTACGCGCTCGCGGCCAGCAACAGGCTGACCAGCAGCGTCAGCCCGCGGTGGCGCAGGGTCCGGGCGATCAGCCAGCGATAACCACCGCCCACCCGATCCATCCACGGTGTCGCCCGCGGCCTGGTCCCCTGCAGCTTCAGCACCGCCGGCATCAGCAGCGGCACCAGGGTCTGGCTGATGAACAGGCTGCACAGCAGCACGATCGCGAAGGTCAGCCCCAGCGGCCCGAGCATCGCGCTCATCGGGTCCGACGGGTCGCCGAACACCAGCGGCAGGAACACGATCACGCTCGACAGCGTCGACGCCACGGTCGCCAGGCTCACGTCGCGCCCGCCCTGGCGGATCGCCTGCATCGCCGGCACACCGCGGCCCGCGTGGTGCTCGATCGCCTCGACGATCACCACCGCGTTGTCGACCAGCATCCCGACCCCGAGCACCAGCCCGAGCAACACGATGCAGTTGAGCTCCTCCCCGCGCAGCAGCAGCACCCCGCAGGTCGCCAGCAGCGTCAGCGGGATGCACAGCGCCGCCACCAACGTGGTCCCGGCGCGGCGCAGGAACAGGTACAGCACCACCACGCCGAGCAGCCCGCCGTAGATCCCGGTGTCGCGCAGGTCGGCCAGCGTCTTCAGGATCACCTCGCCCTGGTCCTGGAACACGATCACCTGCAGGTCGCCGATCCGCGGGCTCTGCTGCAGCTCCGCGATCACCTTGCGCACCGCCGCCGCGACCACCACCGGGCTCGCCCCCGCCTCCGCGAAGATGTCGAGGTCGACCCCGAGCTGCCCGTCGAGCCGGCGAAAGTTGCGGTTCTCGCGGGGATGGATCGCCACCTCCGCGACCTCGCCGAGCCGCGCCGCCGCCACCCCGTTCGCCGTCACGGGACTCGCCGCCGCGGCTGGCGAGTTCGCCGTGTTCGCCGTGTTCGCCGTGGTCGTGCTCCCGCCGCTCGCCGCCGAGCCCAGCGTCGACGCCGAGCGCGGCGCCATCGCGGCCGCCGACAGGTTGCTCGCCGACGGCGCCGCCATCCCCGTGCTCCGCGTGCCACCTGTCCCGGAGGACAGCCCCGTCGGCGGCCCGCGAGCTCCGTTGCTGCCGAGCCCCGCGCGTCGCGGCACCGGCAGCGCCGCGAAGGCCTCCGGGTCGGCCGGCACCGCCGGGCTGCGCACCCCCGGATTGATCTCCTCCTGACGCAGCACCCCCAGCGATCGCCCTTGCCGGGCCCCGCGGAGCACCGCGCTGATCTGTCCGAGGTCGGCCCCCGCCCGCTGCACCGCCTCGAGGTCCAGCGCCACCTCGAGCTCGCGCGGCGTGGCCCCCTCGAGCTCGACCCGCGACACCCCCGGGATGCGCTCGATCGGGCGGATGATGAGCCGCTCGATCAGGTCGTAGTCGCGGGTCAGCCCGCTCGCGCTGGCCAGGCGCAGCTCGAGCACCGCGTCGTCCGAGCGGCCCCACGAGTCCATCGTGATGCGGCTGATCGTGTCGGGCAGGCTCGCCCGGATGCGATCGAGGCGCTCGCGGATCTCCGCCTTGCGCGCGTCGATGTCGGTGCCGCCGCCGAACTCGAGGTTGAAGCGCACGCCCCAGCCGCCGCTGCCGACCTGGATCTTCTGCAGCCCGCGCAGCCCGGCCATCTGCGCCTCGACCGGGCGGATCACCTCGCGCTCGACCAGCTCCGGGCTGGTGCGCGCCAGGTCGATGCGCACGCTCACCCGCGCCGATCCCGAGTCCGGCAAGAACGCCAGCGGCAGCGCCCGCACCGCGATCGCCCCGAGCACGAAGATCGCCAGCAAGATCATCCCGACCATCACCGGCCGGTCGAGCGCCAGATCCGACAGCCCCGAGCGCCGCGCCGCCACCCGCGGCCCGCCGCCGACCTGGCTCTCGGGACCTGTCTCCTGGGCCATGTCACCCCGCATGGCCGCGTCCTTCGCAATACGGTCGATCTCCGGACCTGTCTCCTGGGCCATGTCCGCCCGGCTGGCCGCATCGTCCACGCGAGTGTCGACCATGTCAGCCCTCCCCCGTCAGCGCCGCCCAGGCCGCCCGTCGGCGCCCCGGCACCAGGCTGTAGGCGCACGGGATCACCACCAGGGTCAACGCCGTCGAGGCCACGAGCCCGCCGATCACCGCGATCGCCAGCGGCTGACGCAGCGCCGCCCCGTCGCCGAGCCCGATCGCCATCGGCAACAGGCCCAGCACCGTCGTCGCCGTCGTCATCACGATCGGCCGCAGGCGCAGGCGGCCCGCGTGGATCAGCGCCTCGTCGACCGCCATGCCCTGCCCGCGCGCGTAGTTGACCGTGTTCACCAGCACGATCGCGTTGTTGACCACGATGCCCCCGAGGATGATCGCCCCGATCCCCACCATCGCCGAGATCGGCGTCCCGGTCAGCACGCAGGCCGCGCTGACCCCGATCAGCGCCAGCGGGACCGTGCCCATGATCAGCAGCGGGTGGTGCAGGCTCTCGAAGCTCGACGCCATCACCACGTAGATCAGGAACACCGCGATGACCGCCGCGAACAGCAGGCTGTCGAGCGACGCCCCCATCTCGCTCGCCTGACCGCCGACCGCCGCCTGGACCCGCGGGTCGTCGGTCGCGTGGCGATCGAGCACCGCCTGCACCTCCGCCGCCACCCGCCCGAGGTCCGCGCCCGCCAGCCGGGCCCGGATCCGCAGCCCGCGGCGCCCCTCGATGTGCCGGATCTCCGCCGGCCCGATCGCCGGCGTCAGCTCGGCCACCGCCGACAGCAGCACCGGCACCCCGCCCTGCACCGCGACCTGCACCCGCCCGACATCCTCGACCCGCGTGCGGTCGACCCGGGGCAGCTGCACGCGCACGTCGAGCTGGCGATCCGCCGCGTGCATCTTGGTCGCGACCTCGCCCTGGATCGCCCGCTGCACCGCCAGCGCCGCCGTGTCGACCGCCAGCCCGAGCCGGCTCAGGCGCTCACGATCAAAGTCGACGCGCACCTCCGGCCGCCCCGCGAGGTCATCCGGCACGACGTCCGCCAGCCCCGCGATCGCCCGCAGATCGGGCAGCAGGCGGCGCGCGTGGGCCACCGCCCGCGCCGGCTCATCGCTGAACACCTGCACCTCGATCGGCGCATCGAACGAGAACAACGCCGGCCGCCCGAGCCGCGCCGACGCCTCGGGCTCGCGCAGCGCCGCCTGCATCCGCGTGAACAGCTCCGCCTCGGCCACGGCCCCCTGCTCCGGCGGCAGCGCCTGCAGACGCACGTTGACCTGAGCCAGGTGAGTCCCCTCGATCGTCCCCGTCGCGCTGTCCCCCGCCGTCATGCTGCCGACCCGCGCGAACACCTGGGCCACCCGCGCGTCGCCCTTCACCGCCTCCGCCAACGCCCCCGCCAGCGCCGCCGAACGGTCGAGCGCGCTGCCCTGCGGCAGCGCCAGCTGGACGAAGAACTCGCCCTGCTGCAGCTCCGGCAGCAGCGTGCGCCCGAGCCCGCGCGCCAGCTCCACGCTGCCGACACACAGCCCCAGCGCCGCCAGCAGCACCGGCACCCGCACCTTCAACGCGACCCGCAGCAGCGCCGGATACAGCCGCTCGACCCCCGCGTAGAGCATCGTCAGCGGCCACGCCACCAGCGACAGCACCCGCCCGAGCCCGCGCATCACCAGCCCCACGAGCCCCGCCAGCAGCGCCGGCACGATCGCCAGCAGCCCGACGAGCCCCGCCAGCCGCCCCCGCGGCGACGCTTTCGCCTCCACCTCCCCCGCGCCGCCGAGGCTCTGGAGCACCGGTACCAGCGTGAGGCTCACGACCATCGACGACAGGATGCTAAACGACACCGCGTAGCTGAGGTCGCGGACCAGATGCCCCGCCACGCCCTCGACGAAGGCCATCGGCAGGAACACCGCCACCGTGGTCAAGGTCGACGCGACCACCGACGCCGCGACCTCGACCGTCCCGCGCACCGCCGTCGCCGCCAGGCCCGCGCCCACCTCACGCTCGCGCACGCGGGCGATCGACTCGAGCACGACGATGCTGTTGTCGACCAGCATCCCGACCCCGAGCGCCAGCCCGCCGAGGCTCATCAGGTTCAGCGACACCCCGAGCAGCTGCAGCGGCACGAAGGTCGCCAGCAGCGAGATCGGGATCGACACCGCGATCACCGCCGTCGCCCGCAGGTCGCGCAGGAAGAACAGCAGCACCAGCACCGCCAGCAACCCGCCGAGCAGCGTGTTCGCCTGCACCTCGGCGATCGCCGACTCGATGAAGCTGCTCTGGTTGCTCAGCACCTCGACCGACTCGCCCGGCATCAGCCGCAGCGACGGCAGCCCCGCCAGCACCTCGTTGGCGACCGCGACCGTGTTCGCGTCGCCCTCGCGATAGACCGCCAGCTCGACCGCCTCACGCCCCGCCACCCGCGACAGTTCACTGCGCTCGAGCGGCGCCCGGCTCACCCGCGCGACCTCCCCGAGCCGCAGCTCCGCGCCCGCCCGGCTGCGCACGATCACCTCGCGCAGCGCCTCCGGTGTGCGCGCCTCGTGGACCGTGCGCACGAGGTAGCGGCTGCGTTGATCCGTCAGCGCCCCGCCCGGTCGGTTGACGTTGTCGCGGCGGATCGCCTGCGCCACCTCGTCGGCCGTCAGCGCATGCGCGGCCAGCCGCGCCGGGTCGAGCTCGACCCGCACCTCCTCCTTGTCGCCGCCGTGCAGCTGCACCGCCGCGACCCCCGGCAGCTTCTCCAGCGCCCGCTGGACCAGCCGCTCCGCGTGCTCATACAGCTCGGCCCCGCGAGCCCCCGGCCCGCCGACCAGCGCCAGCCGCAAGATCGGCTCCTGCGCCGGGTCGTAGCGCAGCACCACCGGCCGCAGCGCCCCGATCGGCAGCACCGCGCGGTCGAGCTTCTCGCGCACGTCGTCGAGGCTGCGGTCGATGTCCGTGCCCCAGCCGAAGTCCAGCACCACCTCGCTGAGCCCCTCGCGCGACACGCTCTCGACCCGCACCACCCCCGGCACCGCGCCGACCAGCTCCTCCACCGGCCGCGTGATCAGCTCCTCCACCTCGCTCGGCGCCGCGTCGACGTACTCGCTGCGGATCGTCACGCTCGGGTAGCTCAGGTCCGGCAGCAGCGCGACCGGCAGCCGCGTCAGCGCGACCAGCCCGAACACCACGATCGCCACCATCACCATCGTCGTCGTGACCGGGCGACGCACCGCCCCGGACACCAGCCCGCCCTCGCTCACGGAGCGCCCGCTCCGCCCTTGCCCGCCGCCTTCGTCGCCTCGCTGTCCTTCGGGACAGGCGCCGCGACCTTCACCGGCATCCCCTCGGTGACCCCGTCGCCCGCGTCCGCGACCACCACCGCCTCCGGATCGAGCCCGCCGCGCAGCTCCGCCTGTGTCTCACCGACGAGCCCGAGCTCGACCGGCCTTCGCCGCGCCCGCCCGTCCTCGATCACGTACACGTGCGGCACGCCCTCGAGCTCGAACACCGCCGTGCGCGGCAGACTCGGCGCCGCGGAGCGCCGCTCGACCCGCAGCTCGGCCCGCACGAAGGCCCCCGGCACCGCACCCGCCGGGTACTCGCGCGCCCGCACCGTGAACTTCACCGTCCCCGTCAGCGGGTCGACCACCGGCGAGCGCCGCTCGACCGCCGCCGCGAAGCGGGTCCCGTCCTGCAGCTCCAGCGTCGCCGGTGCGCCCGCCTGCACCGCGCTCGCCTCGCGCTCCGGCACGTGCAGCTCGACGTCGAGGACGCTGAGATCCGCGAGGCTGTACAGCGGCGTCGAGGCGGTCGCCAGGTTGCCGACGTCGATCGCCCGCCGCGTGATCGTCCCGTCGAACGGCGCCACCACGATCGTCTGGTTGGCCTGATGCCGCGACACCTGGGCGCTCGCCAGCGCGTTCTCCAGCGCGTAGCGCTGCTTGTCGAGCTCCTCGCGCGGCAGGTTGTCCGCGATCTGCTCGAGCCGGCGCAGCTCCTGCGACGCGTTCTTCGCCGTCAACGCGTCGCGCGCGGCCTGCAGCTTGAACCCGCGGCCATCGAGCCGCACCAGCGTGTCCCCGGCCTTGACCCGGTCCCCCTCCTCGGCCCGCAGCTCGAGCACCACCCCCGGCTGCAGCGCGACCAGCTCCGCCGATCGCAGCGCCCGCAGCGTCCCCGAGGTCCGGTAATAGCGATCGATCTCCGCCGGGGCGATCGCCGTCACCGCCACCGCCAGGGGCTCCGCCGGCTTGCCCTTGCCGTCCCCCTTGCCGTTCGCCCCGGCCTCACCGCCACACGCCGGGACCAGCAGCGCCGCCAACAGCAGCCACCGCCGACCCCACCTCGCTGTGTCGTTGCCCTGGCCCATGCGATCCCGCCTCGGACCCCGCGCGACCGCGCCAGGTTTTCGGCCCGCCATCCTTATCACGCTCCCGCCGCCCGCGGCCACCCGCCCCCACGCCCGCCCCGCGCTCCGCTTTCTTGGCCCCACGGCCGACCGGCAGTACGGTCACCATCATGCCGCCGCTCCACGGCAATATCTTCAGCGTGGCGCTCGGCGATCTGCTGGGCACCTCCCCCGCCCTCACGCTGGTCCTCGGACTGGTCCACATCGTCGCCGGCTACCGCTGCTGGGTCGGCCTGCTCGGCCTCTACGGCCTGGTGTTCACCGCCACCCTCGGGGCCAGCTTCGCCGAGCACCGCTTCCCCGGCCAGGATCTGCCGCGCCTCTTGATGCAGGCGGGCGCCGGCCTGTTCGGCTTCGGCGCGGTGCTGGCCTTTCATCGCGTCGGCATCTTTGTGCTCGGCGCGCTCGCCGGTGCGGTCGTCGGCGAGCTCATCGGCACCGGCCTCGGCACCGGCGTCAGCGACCCCGTCCTGCTCATCGCGGCGCTCATCGGCGGCAGCATGGCGGTGGCCACCGAGCGCGGGGCGCTGATCCTCGCCACCTCGGTCACCGGCGCGGCCCTCGTCGTCCGCAGCGCCGTCGCGCTCACCCACGGGCCCGCGGCCTGGTCGCTCGGCTCGCTCGACCTGTGGAGCTGGCCAGCGGCGGGACCCTCGCTCGCCTGGCAGCTCGGCGCCGTCGGCTCGCTCGTCCTGCTCGGCGTGCTCGTCCAGCGCCGCAGCTGATCCCTGGCCTGCGGCCTCATTCCTGTTCGTGAGGACATGTCCCTGCGGACAGCCTATGCGCCCGCGCGTCACCCCGGAGGCATCACCGGCGGCTGCCACAGCGCCTTGAAGTTGAGCCCCGCCGGATACGCGTACGAGGTCGCCCAGTCGAGCCCCGCCACCATCACGCCGATCGGCTTGTCCGCCGTGATGAGCTGCGCCCCGTCGACGCAGTCGCCCTCCCCGCTCGCATCATCCAGCTCCACGTAGCCGACCTCGTAGTTGGTCCCCGTCACCGCGGTGAAGTGGTCCGCCGGCACCTCGCCGAGGCACGCCACCGTCACCGTGGTCCCGACCTCGCGGGCGATGATCACGAAGTCTCGCGGGTACGACGTGTCGGTCAGGAACGGGATCTCGAGCAGCCACTGCTCGACCGGCGGCACCTGCAGCATGTACGGGTCTCCGGTCGGCCCCTGGTCGCACATCTGCGGCTGACCGGTCGTCTTGATCACGTTGTAACAGCCGCTCATGTACTGCACGAGCATGAAGGGTTGGTCGCCGCTGGCGACGAAGCTCTCGCTGCTCCCGAACTCCACCACGTCCCCGGCCTTCGCCAGCAGCACCTGGCCGCCCACGTTCGGCTGCGGTGGTTGCAGCGTCACCGTCGTCCCGTCGACCCCGCCGAACAGGCGCCAGCGCACCTCCTCGAGCGACGGGTTCAGGCTCGGCACCCGCTGGGGGTGGCGCGCGCCGACGTAGTGAGTGCCCCACGCCGCCGCCGGGATCACCTGCTCCTCGAGGTGGTCGCACGCGTACCACGGGTCGCCCGGGATGAGCACACAGCTGTCCCCCGAGAACAGCGCGATCGGCTGGTCGGCGCCGACGAAGTAGCCGCTGCCGTCCTTGCCCGGCTGGAACGCCCAGGTGTCGAACGCGTCGAGCATCACGTCCTGGTCCTTCGTCGTCACCTGCGTGCCGTCGGTCAGCGCCACCGCCACCACCCACGCGCCGAAGTCGGTCGGGTAGCCGAGCGCGAAGTACGAGCTGCCGAGCGCCTGCGTCGGCAGCAGCAGGCTCGCCTCGGCCACGTGCGACGGTCCGCCGCCGACCGGGTTTATTTGCATCGCCGTGATCGGCACGTCCGAGCGCACGCGGAAGGCCCCCCGCGCCGTCAGCCCCACCGCCGCCACCGCGTTGTCGCCCGGCAAGATCCCGCCGCTCCCGTTGACCATCACCAGCTGGCTCTGCTTGGGCGCCAGCATCAGCGTCGTCACCTCGCGCAGCGTATCGCCCGGGCCCCGCATGTCCTCGATCGTCACCGTCGCCAACTCCAGCGTCGGGTTGCCGACGCTGATCCCGAAGGCCAGCTCGTTGCTCGCCAGCATCGGCAGGTCGACCGCCCAGAACTCGCAGCCCACGCTGGTCGCCGGCTGCATCGCGATGTTGGCGCAGGTCAGCGGCAGCATCATCCCGTCCGTGTCACCGCCGCCGAAGTCGCCGGCCTGGCCGACATCCAGCTTGAGCTCGCCGCCATCGCTGCTCGCCGCCACCGCGCCGGTGGTCGGCGCCGACTCGCCCTCGCTCGCGCCGCTGGTGCTCGCACTGGTGCTCGTCGGGATCGTCGGGTTCGTCGCCGACACCGTCGCCAGACCGGTCGCCGTCATCGCGGCGCTGTCGTCATGGTCGCCGCCGCCGCTGCCGCAGGCAGCCGTCAGGAGCGCGAGGATCGTCGCCGAAGAGGCCAGTCGCATGCTCGATCGCTAGCACGATCGCCGCGACCCACGCGAGCCCTCAGCGCCTTCGGAGGCGCGCACGCAATCGCCCCGCGACCCGACCCACGACCCGCCCGGCTTCGTCCGGTCGCAGAAACGCCGTGTACGCCGCCAGCACCAGCGGCGTGAACCACACGACGTACATCAGGGCCCCGATCGACGCGTGCATGAGGACCCCGAAGCCGAGCCAGAAGCGGCGCAGGTCGGGGAACACGCGCCGCCCGCTGCCCTCGCGCAGCCACAGCAGCCCGACCATCCCCGCGAACGCGACCTCCCACACCAGCACGAACCACGTCAAGGGCCGCAGCACATACGGCTGCAGCTGCGCCAGCAGCCCCGTGATGTCGACGTGGCGGTTGTAGGGGTTGACCAGCGAGTAGTAGATCGCCGTGCCGTCCGCCTTCCACGTCGGCCCCGACTTGAGCAGCCCGGTCGTCGTGTACATCACCGCGACCTGCAGCTGCAGCACCCGGCGACACCACACCGGCACCGGCCCGCCCTTGCCGCGCCAGCGCGCGTCCAGGCTGAGCCCGCGCCCGCTCGGCGTCAGCGCCAGCCACAGCAGCAGGCAGGTGTGCAGCTGGTCCGGCATCGCGTACAGCAGCGGGTTGCGGCCGACCAGGCTGGCCCACACCACGAAGCTCACCAGCGCCGCCGGGCGCGTGTAGAGCCCGACCAGCCACAGCAGGTGCGCCACCACCCCGAGCCCGAAGATCAGCCGCACCTGCCACGGCTCGTCGAACCACAGGAACAGCGACAGCCGGCTGTGAAACGCCTGCCGCGCGAAGTCCCCCCCGAGCGTCGCGGCCGCCGAGAAGTACTCCTCGATCGCCCCGATGTGGCTGCACAGGCTCAGCGTGAACACGCTGACCAGCGCGATCCGACACAGCCCCAGCGCCGTCGGGGCCTCGTCGCCGGCCAGCGCCGCGTCGAGGAAGCGGGCGATCCGCCCGCGTCGATCGGGCCCGGCCGCACCTGTCCCCGCGGACAGATCGTTATGTCCTCCGCCACCTGTCCCCGCGGACAGATCATCCTGTCCTCCGCCACCTGTCCCCACGGACAGATCGCCCTGTCCTCCGCCACCTGTCCCTACGGACATGTTCACCGCGCGCCCCCCCTGCGCGGCGGCGTCGGCGGCGGCGCCAGCCCGCGGCGCGCCCGGTCGGCCGCGATCATCGCCCGCGCGCTCCACTCGTCGCAGCGCAGCGTCTGCAGCTCGCTGCGCGACACGATGCCGAGCCCCGGCTTGCCCGCGAGTACGGCCGCCGGGTTGGTGAGGCCGCGACGGACCCGCTCGGCGATGATGCGACGCGGCGGCTCGCCGCGGGCCCGGTCCTCGCGCACACACACCGCGCGCAGGTACCAGGTGCGGTGGATCTGCTGCTTCTCCCCGACCACGATCACCCGCCAGATGTCCTCGCGCCGCTTCTGCCAGTCGAGGACCTGCGTCCACCCGGTGTCGGCCTGGATCGCCTCGGCCAGGGGCACGACGCTGCCGTCGGCCAGCTCGGCGCGCAGGCTGAGGTAGCTGTGCGCCCGCACCGGATCCGGCGCGTACATGCTCCACGTCTGCAGCATGCTGATCTTGCGCAGCGGCGCGACCACCATGGTCGCGAGCGACCCGCCGGTGAACGGCAGGATCATCGCCAGCGCGATCAGGATGCCGCTCGCGCTGCGGAACAGACGGACGGTCCAGCTCACACTCGGCCTCGCCTGCTCACCCGCGTCTCCGCCGGCGCAGGCCCAGCAGGCCCAACAGGCCCAGTGGCGCCAGCCAACCCGCGCCGCTCGCCTCGCCGCGACAGGCGCAGCTCGCCGCCGCCTCGCCGATCGCCTGCTCCGGCGCGACCAACCCCCCGGCCTCGCTCTCCGTCTCGGTCGCCGACTCCCCGAGGTCGGCGTCGACGTGCACGTGACCGTCATCGAGGAACTCGGTCGGCAGGCTCTGCACGAGCACGCTCGACGCCGCCGAGTCGTCCGAGCGCAGGCTCGCCAGCGTCACGTGCACGACCTCCCCCGGGCGAAACCCGCGGAGCACCAGCTGGTTGTCGTTGGTCCCGAGCAGCGAGGCGACCAGCAGGTGGTCCCAGTCGCCCTCCACCGACGTCACCTCGCGCACCGACGACTTGCTGCCGCCGTCCGGGTTCTTGTCGAGCGCCGTCAGCGTGTACGTGAACTCCATCGGCTCGTCGGCGCGCTTGAGCAGCACCACGATCCCCGACGGGTTGCCGGGCGCCACGTCGTCGGCGCCCGACTTGAACTTGACCACCACGTTGTCGCTGCCCTCGGGCACCTGGTGGCGCAGCTGCATCGGCCCCGGCAGGAAGGGCGTGACCGCGGCGCCCTTGGGCCGGAGGTGCATGGTGCGCCCGGCGCTCACGCGCTCCGGATCGGTGATGATGCGCGGACAGTCGAACAGGCCGCGCGCCGCGAAGGCCCGGCTCAGGTGCCCGAGCTCGGTCGCCGTCCAGCCCTCGGCCTCGGCCAGCTCGAGCAGCGTCCCGCTCGCGGTCTCGAGGTCGGCGTCGGGCGGGAGCAGCGTCAACAGCTTGAGCAACAGGGGGTCGAGCTTCTCGTGGCCCACCCGCTTGCGGGTCGCCCACATCGCCGCCATGAACGGCTCGCCGTCGTTGTGCACCTGCCCGACCGTGTCGTCGGGGCAGGTCTTCTCGTTCTCGGCGCTGCGGATCGAGCTGCCGTAGCCGGGCCAGAAGCGGGCCACATAGTCGCCGAGCTCCGGCTCGTTGCTGAGCATCACCGAGAAGTAGTCGGCGATCGCCTCGTTCATCCCGCCCGCGTCGACCAGCACCGCGTCGTGCCGCAGCGTGATGTCGCCGAGCCCCGTGGGCGTCAGCACCGAGACCATCCCGTGCCCCAGCTCGTGGTAGACCACGTCGCCGTCGAAGCCGAAGTCGACCGCCGATCCCTGCCCGAAGATCATCGACGCGCCCTCGTCCGGGTCGCAGGTCCCGGTCCAGTAGGCGTTGTTGAGCGGCGTATAGTCGAGGTCCGGGTACGAGGGCGACAGCGTCGGGCTGCGATAGTTGGCGAGCATCGTCGACAGCTCGCACGGAAACGCCGTCACCCCCAGCGCCGCCATCTTGTCGAAGAAGCGCTCCGCGTTCCAGTACATCGACAGCTCGGCGTACTGATCCTCGTCGTCGGCGTTGTCCTCGGGCAGGATGATGTCCGGCAACGGCGGGAAGAAGTCGCCGTCCGCGTTCGACAGCGCCTTGTGCACCGGGTAGCACTTGCCCTCCTTCCACCATTTGGGCAGCGTCGCCGGGTCCTGCTCCACGAGCGTGCAGTTGTAGGATTGCACCCGATCGCCGACCAGCGGCTCCCCGGCGCCCTGCGCGTGCACGCCCGAGAGGCCGACCACGATCGGGTCCGGTGTGATGGCGGGATTGGTCCGGAACACCCGCGCCTTCGAGGCCCGCACGTGCTCCCACTCGGCGAGCACGATGCCGCTGTTCGCCGAGATCCAGACCGTCTTCTTGCTCGGCAGCGGGCCATCCGGACCGATCCCGTCGAGCGACAGCGCCATGTCCACCTCGTACGCCAGCACCGGCACGCCGAGGATGATCAGGTAGACCAGCGTGCCCTCGCCCTTGGCGATCGCCGGACTCGTGAGCCCGCTCGCTACGTGCGCCCGGGCCCGCGCGACCGCGTCGGTCGCGGACACCACGGCCTGGTGCGGCAGCAGCTCTGGCGCCTCCGCGGGCAGCTGTTCGCGCAGCACCTGCGCGCCGACCACCGTCGCGTGGGCCCGTCGCAGCGGGATCCCGTGCAGGGTGAAGCTGCGCTGCCGGATCTCCGGGCCCATCCCGACCAGCGGCGCCACCCGCTCCTGCGCCACGGCCAGGCCCGCCAGCGCGTCCGGCCCGTCTGCGGCCGCCCGCGCCACCCCGGAGCCCAACCCCGACACCAGCCCCGACACCAGCACAGCCAAACCGGCGATCCAACCCGCAGCGACCCCGCCGACGACGCGTCGCCGCGAACCTCGTGCCGTGAACGATCGCGCCCTCACGCGGCCAGGATAGCCCAATGATCGGAAAATTGGCCACCGTCGCCGACGCGGCTACCGTGCCCGCGGTGCCACGCTCCCGTCCTCGCCTCGCCCTCGCCGCGGTCCTCGTCGCCGCGATCGCAGGCGACGCGCGTCCGGCCGCCGCCTCGAGCCTGTGGGTCCACGCCGTGGCGCTCGCAGCCCCGACGGCCCCGGCCGCGACGTCCGACGCCGCGGGCACGGAGCCCGCCACCCTCCAGGCCCGCATCGACGCCGTCCTCGCCGCCCCCTTCCTCACCGGCGCCACCATCGGCGTCCACGTCGTCGACCTCGGCAGCGGCGCCACGCTCTATACCCGCAACGCCGAGCTCGCGCAGAACCCCGCGAGCAACGTCAAGCTGGTCACCACCGCCGCCGCGCTGGCGATCCTCGGCCCCGAGCACCGCTACGTCACCCGCGTGTACGTCGATCGCAAGACCCTGCACGGCCACAGCGTCGACGGCGACCTCTACCTCCGCGGCGGCGGCGACCCGTCCCTGATCACCGCCGACCTCTACCAGCTCGCCAGCGATCTACGCGCCCTCGGCATCCACAAGGTCAGCGGCGGCCTGGTCCTCGACACCAGCCTGTTCGACCGCGACGAGCTCCCGCCCGGCTTCGATCAGAAGGACGAGCTCGCCGCCTACCGCTCGCCCGGTGGGGCGCTCAGCGTCAACTACGGCACCTACGTCGTGCTCGCGCGGCCCGGCGCGAAGGACGGCGAGGCGGCGCTCGCCGCCGTCGATCCGCCGGTGCCCTCGATCCGGCTCGACAACAAGGCCACGACCGTCACCGGCGGGCGCACCCGCCTGCACGTCGCCGTCGAGCCCGACGCGAAGAGCCACCACCTCACGGTCACCCTCAGCGGCAGCATCGGCGTCGACGCCGAGCCGGCCGAGTACCGCTACCCCGTCGCCAGCCCGGCCGAGTACACCGGCGAGGTGTTTCGCCTCGTGCTCGCGCAGCGCGGCGTCAAGCTCGGCAAGCACAGCACGCGCCTCGCCCCGGTCCCCGCCGACGCCGAGCGGGTGGCGATCGCCCGCTCGCAGCCGCTCAGCGTCCTGGTCCGCAGCGTCAACAAGCTCTCCAACAATTACATGGCCGAGCACATCCTCAAGACGCTCGACGCCGCCACCCCCCAGACCTACGCCGGCGGCCTCGTCCGCGTGCGTGCCTGGCTCACCGAGATCGGCGTGCCGGGCGAGGTCCACATGACCAACGGCTCCGGCCTCTACGACAGCAATCGCCTGAGCCCGATCCAGCTGACCCACCTGCTCACCCGCATGCATCGCGACTTCCGCGTCGCCGGCGACTACCTCGCCTCGCTGCCGATCGCCGGCGCCGACGGGACCCTGCGCAACCGCTTCCAGGACACCCCCGCGGTCCGCTTCGTGCGCGCCAAGACCGGCAGCCTCGAGCAGATCTCGAGCCTCAGCGGCTACGCCGGCGCGGTCGGAAAGCCGCCGATCGTGTTCTCGATCCTCATCAGCGGCCTCAGCAAGTGGAAGACCGTGCTCGCCAAGCAGGCGCAGGACCAGATCGCCGGCATGCTCGCCGCCGAGGCCGCCGCGCGCCCGTGATAACCACTCCTGGCGATCCCTCGCCGACGCCACCATGCAGCCCCCGCCCCGTGTCGCCGCCTGCACGCCGCCTCGCCGGCGCGCCCGAGCATCGTCGCTGCGGTGCGAAGCCCAGTGCACACCCGCGAACGAAAAGTGACACGGACGTTTGTGGCCCGTGACATCGGCTCCGCTTTATTTGCCCGCCGGCTGCCGCTGGTCGTATGTTCTGCCGTCGGCGCGTCTGGCCGCCCTCGGAGTGTCGCGATGCAAGTCGGCGTGATCACCAATCCGAACTCGAAGAAAAATTATCGTCGCCCGCAGCGGCGTCGCAGCCTCGAGCAGGCCGTCGGGCGTCACGGCGTCGTCCGCGAGACCCGCAGCCTGGGCGAGCTCCCCGGCGTGTGCGCCGAGCTGCTCGACGCCGGCTGCAAGTACTGGGTCTGCGACGGCGGCGACGGCACGCTGCACTGGGTGCTCAACAGCCTCTACACCGTCGCCCGCGAGCGCAGCGTCGCCGACGCTGCGCCCGTGCTCCCGGTGATCGTCCCCACCAACGGCGGCACCGTCGACTTCGTCGCCCGCAAGGCCGGCCTCAAGGGCGACGCCGATTCGATCGTTCGCCGCCTCGTCGCCCGCCTCGAGCGCGGCGCCCCGATCGCCACCATCGACATCGACACCTGCCGCGTCGTCGGCGACGCCAGCGATGGCACCGTCGATCGTAGCTTCGATCGCATCGGCCTCGCCGCGGCGCTCGGTGGGGCCGCCTCGGCCTTCTTCGATCGCTTCTACGCCCTGCCCAAGGATCGCGGCGCCCTCGCCATCGCCCAGGTCATCGGCGCCGCTGCTGGCTCGGCGCTGGTCCACAGCCTCGCGCCGCCGCTGCGCCGCTTCCTCCCGGACGAGCTCGAGCAGTACGCCGACTTCTTCCGCCCGACCCGCGCCAGCGTCGAGGTCGACGGCCGCGTCCTCCCCTACCACAGCTTCGCGTCGATGCAGATCGGCGCGATCGACATCAACCTCGCCGGCGTCGTGCGCTGCTTCCGGCACGCCAAGGAGGGCGGCGTCCTGCACTTCCAGGCCCTCTCCACCACCCCGATGGGCCTGGTCCGCAACGTCCCCAACATCTTCTTCGGCACCCCGATCGTCGGGGAAAACGTCTACGACGACCGCGCCCGCCGCGTCCGCATCACCGCCGAGCCCGGAGAGCTCCTCGGCCCGGTCATCGACGGCGAGCAATTCTCGGGTCTCGCGCGCCTTGAGCTGTCCCTCGGGCCACCTCTGCGGATCCCCACCCTCGCGAACTGAGGCCCCCCGGGCGCCCAGCCGTTGGCCGGCGGCCGCGGCAAAATCGAGGCGATCTCCCTGCCAGGCCGGCGCGATCAGCGCGAGCGCGGCATTGCCCGCCGCGCGCTTGTGCCCTCGGGAGCGCACGCCCGCCCGGCGCGTCCACGTGCCCGATCTGGCGAATACGCCCGGATTCACACGAATTTGCCGCGTGATCCAGGGCTGATAAAGCGTTCAGGTTAGGGTCTCGATCCAGTATGAGCTGGTCGGATGTTCAGGTACTTCCTGGATCCATGATCCGCCGCCGCCGCTTGATCATCACCCCCGGACCTGGTCGCCAGCTGCCTGATCCCGAGGACCCCAGCCTGCCACAGGTCGCCCCACACCAGCCCGAACCAGCGCCTCCGCTGCCCCCGGCCGATCCGGTCCCGACCCCGCACGACGACGACGAGCCGACCAGCGCCCGCCCGGCAGCCAGGGTCGACGCCTGGCTCCACGGCCTCGGCGTCGCCGCCGACCCCGAGCTCCGGCGCACCTGGCTGGAGCCCCACCTCTGGGCGGCCCTGCGGGCCCACGTCGACGCCGGAATCAGCGAGCGCCGCGCCCGCTGGGCTGCTGCGGGCGCCGCACACGAGCTTCGTTGACATCACCGCGGCCGCGAAGTCACGCCGCGCCGCTTGCCTAAGCGTCGCGCCGCGGGATAGATGGCGCGGCCCCCGAGAACGCCGTCCACATGGCCCGCCGCAACGACATCCGCAACCTCGCCATCATCGCCCACGTCGACCACGGCAAGACCACCCTCGTCGACACCCTGCTCACCGCCGCCGGCGCCTTCGATCGCGGCGAGGGGCAGATCGAGCGGGCCATGGACAGCATGGACCTCGAGCGCGAGCGTGGCATCACGATCACCAGCAAGCCGACCAGCCTCAGCTACAAGGGCGTCCGCATCAACCTGGTCGACACCCCCGGGCACGCCGACTTCGGCGGCGAGGTCGAGCGCGTGCTCAACATGGTCGACGCGGTCCTGCTGGTCGTCGACGCCTTCGAGGGGCCGATGCCGCAGACCCGCTTCGTCACCGAGAAGGCGATCGCCCGCGGCCTCAAGATCCTGCTCGTCGTCAACAAGATCGACCGCCCCGGCTCCGAGCCGCACAAGACCGTCGACGACACCTTCGACCTGCTCGCCAGCATCCCCGGCGCCACCGACGACCAGCTCGACTTCCCGGTCATCTTCTGCAGCGCCCGCGAGCGCTACGCGATGGTGAACCCCGAGGACGAGCGCGGCGACATGACCAAGATCCTCGACTTCATCGTCGAGCGCGCCCCGGGCCCGGAGATCAGCGACGGCGCCCTGGCGATGTGGGTCTCGACCCTCGACTACGACTCCTTCCTCGGCTACGTGGCGATCGGCCGCCTCCAGAGCGGCGAGATCAAGGTCGGCGAGCGCGTCGCCCTGGTCCGCCCGCCGCGGCGCGAGAAGGTCGGCGCCCCGCCCTCGGTCGAGGTGTTCCGCGTCCGCAAGCTGCTCGGCTTCCAGGGCCTGCGTCGCTTCGAGCGCGAGTCGGCCCAGGCCGGCGACATCGTCGCCCTGTCCGGCATGGAGACCCTCGAGGTCGGCGACAGCATCACCACCGAGGACCCGGCCGCCCGCACCATCTTCCCCCGCCTCGACGTCGACCCGCCGACGATGACCATGCGCTTTCGCGTCAACGACGGCCCCTTCGCCGGACGCGAGGGCAAGTACGTCACCTCGCGCAAGCTCGCCGAGCGCCTGGAGCGTGAGATCCGCTCGAACGTCGCCCTCCGCGTCTCGGCTACCGAGTACGCCGAGGAGTTCGAGGTCGCCGGCCGCGGCGAGCTCCACCTCAGCGTCCTCATCGAGACCATGCGCCGCGAGGGCTACGAGCTGTGCGTGTCCCGCCCGCGCGTCATCTTCCGCCGCGACGAGAACGGCGAGGTCAGCGAGCCCTACGAGAACCTCGTCCTGCAGTGCGACACCGAGTACAGCGGCGCCGTGATCGACAAGCTCTCGCAGCGCATGGGCGAGCTGCGGGTGATGGACAGCGCCGGCACCGGCCGCACCCGCCTCGAGTTCAAGATCCCGACGCGCAGCCTGATCGGCTACCGCAGCGAGATGATGACCGACACCCGCGGCACCGGCATCATGGCCACCACCTTCGCCGGCTACGGCGCCTACCAGGGCCCGCTCAAGTCGCGCCCGCGCGGCGTGCTGGTCGCGCTCGAGACCGGCGAGACCTCGAGCTACTCGCTGGCCCGCCTGCAGGACCGCGGCGTCCTCTTCGTCGGCGAGCACATCCCCGTCTACGTCGGCCAGATCGTCGGCGAGCACAGCCGCGACAACGACCTCGTCGTGAACCCCTGCACCGCCAAGAAGTTCACCAACGTGCGCGCCGCCGGCACCGACGAGAAGCTGTTCCTCACCCCCGCGCGGGACTTCAGCCTCGAGCAGGCGCTCGCGTACATCGAGGAGGACGAGCTGCTCGAGATCACGCCGAAGAACATGCGCCTGCGCAAGCGCAACCTCGACCACAACACCCGCCGCCGCGACGCCAAGGCGTCCGTCGCCACCTCGGGATGAGCCGATGAGGGACTGGGTCCGGCTGGGCCCGGCTGAACACAGCCCAGCCCAGCGCGGCTCGCTCGCCTAGATCGTCGTGCCGAGCACCAGGCGGGTCTGGGCCGCCAGGCGGGCCGGCAGCTCCTTCTCGAAGGCGGCCTTGTCGAGCGTGGCGAAGTCGACGCCGCGGAAGAACTCGTCGTAGGTCTTGGCCACCGTCAGGGCCCGCCCGTTGGGCTCGTCGCCCGTGATGGTCCACGGCCCGCCGTCCTCGAGCGTGCTCATGTCGAGGTTGACGATGATCGTCTGCTCGCTGCGAAAGCCGAAGTTGATCACCGTGTTACCGCCCATGCCGTCCGGCTTCTCGGCGGTGCCCGCGAGGTAGATCGACGCGCCCTCGACGTTGGTGAGGTCGCCGATCGGGAAGGGCCCGTCCTCCGCCATCGCCGCGACGGAGCTCTGGTAGCGGCCGTACTCGATGATGAGGTTGCAGTACTCGTTCGCGTGGAGATCCATCAGCGCGAAGTCCGTGACCCGGGCGTCGAGATCCGTCAGGTCCTCGGGAAAGGGCCCGAAGGGCATCCCGAGGGGCACGCCGTCGCCCTCGCAGGGCTCGATCTTCGCCGTGGTCGTGACGACGAAGCCCTCGCTGAGCACGATGTGCCAGCCGAGGTCGTTGTCGAAGATGCGAGCCTCCCCGTCGCCGCCGTAGTCGGGCACCACGCCGTTCTTGTCGCGCGCGCCGTGATGGGCCGCGTTGACCACGGTCTGCACGGCGTAGCCACTGAAGGCCTCACACCCTGTGAGCACGCTCAGGAGGCCCAGCGAAGCACAGCAACCGGACGACCACCGCCACTTGGAATCCCGCATGAAAACCATGTTCCCGAGCGTGCACATTAACAGAGACACGACCCGAAGATAAGCCGCCGGGACCGTGACCCACCGCCCTCCGTGGCGCTGTAACAACCCCGCAGCCCCAGGCGCCCCCCCCCCCGACGGCCTCCGACCGCGAAATCTCAGGACCTGCTGCGCGCCGGGGGCGAAGGCGCCCGCCGCCGTGGCCGCTCGCTGGTCGCGCCCGGACCTCGCCTGGCCTTCGGGACATCTCCCTCGCGGGGCTGCTCGCGGCCCGCACCGGCCCGCACCGGCGCCTCCGGGGGCACCAGACAGTGCGGCCGGTGGCCGATGAGATCGACGCGCCCCGCCTTGCGCAGGGCCAGCCGCGCCAGGTGGTGCTGCGCCGGATCCCAGTACAGCAGCAGCGCCTTCTGCAGCTTCTTCTCCCGCAGATCCTTCGCCGTGTAGACCGGCGCGCGCGTGAACGGGTCGAGGCCGGTGTGGTACATCGCCGTCGCCATCGACATCGGCGTCGGGATGAAGTCCTGCACCTGGCGCGGCCGCATGCCACGAGCCTTGAGGTACAGCGCCAGCTCGATCATGTCGACCAGCGTGCTGCCCGGGTGGCCCGAGATGTAGTACGGGACCAGGTGCTGCTCCTTGCCCGCCTCCTGGCTGGCGCAGGCGAACTGCTCGGCGAAGCGCTCGTAGCTGGCGACCCCTGGCTTCTTCATCTTGTCGAGCACCGCGTCGACCACGTGCTCGGGGGCGACCGAGAGCTGCCCGCCGGTGTGGTGACGCGCCAGCTCCTTGATGAACGCGGGCGATCGCTCGGCGAGGTCGTAGCGCACCCCCGAGGCGATGAACACCCGCTTGATGCCGTCCTCCTTGCGCACGCGCTTGAGCAGGTCGATCAGCGGACCGTGGTCAGTCTGCAGGTTCTCGCACACGCCCGGGTGCACGCACGACAGGCGCCGGCACGCCGACTCGATCGCCTCGCTGCGGCAGCGCATCTGATACATGTTCGCGGTCGGACCGCCGACGTCGCTGATCACCCCGCGGAAGTCGTCCATACGGCGCAGCGCCCTCACCTCGCGCAGCACGCTCTCCGCCGAGCGCGACTGGATGATCCGCCCCTCGTGCTCGGTGATCGAGCAGAAGCTGCAGCCGCCGAAGCAGCCGCGCATCGTCACGATCGAGTGCTTCACCGTCTCGAACGCCGGGATCTTGCGCTCGCCGTAGCTGAAGTGGGCCCGGCGCACGAAGGGCAGGTCGTAGAGCGCGTCCATGTCGGCCGTCTCGAGCGGCCGCGCCGGCGGGTTCAGGTACACCGCCCGCTCGCCGTGCGGCTGCAGCAAGGGCCGACCGTTGCCGGGGTTGGTCTCGTGCTGGAAGGCGCGCGACATCTCGAGGAACGCGGCCTTGTCGTCGCGCACCTCCTCGTAGCTCGGCAGCCACAGCGTCTTGCCGTCGCGGACGTAGCGGCTCTTCTCGAGCGCCTCCCAGTCGCCGGGGTTGCGCAGGTGAGCGGTGCCGCGGACGTCGCGGAGCGCCGTGATCGGCTCGCCCGCCTTCAGCCGCGCCGCGATCTCCCAGATCGGCCGCTCGCCCATGCCGAACACCAGCAGGTCGGCCTTGCTGTCGAGCAGCACGCTGCGCCGGACCTGGTCGCTCCAGTAGTCGTAGTGGGCGATGCGCCGCAGGCTGGCCTCGATGCCCCCGAGCACCACCGGCAGCCCCGGGAAGGCCTGGCGCGCGAGGTTGCTGTAGACCATCGACGCCCGGTTCGGCCGACAGTCGACCGCGCCGTCGGGCGAGTATTGATCCTCGCTGCGCATCTTCTTCTGCGCCGTCAGCTTGTTGAGCATCGAGTCGAGGTTGCCCGCCGTGATGCCGACGAACAGGCGCGGCCGACCGAGGCGCAGCAGATCGGCGGTGTCGTCCCAGCGCGGCTGGGCGATCATCCCGACCCGCAGCCCGCGGCCCTGCAGGAAGCGGCCGATCAGCGCCCCGCCGAACGCCGGATGGTCGACGTAGGCGTCACCGTTGACGATCAGCACGTCGAGCTCGTCCCAGCCGCGCGCGTCCATCTCCTCCCGCGTCATCGGCAGGAAGGCATGGAGATCGCGGGCCGCCTCGTCGCGGGACCTTCGCAGCTGCACGAGCGACATCCGCGGCACCGTAGTGGATCGCCGCCCGCACCGCCAGCGACGCACCCGTGGCGGCGCCCGTGCGCTGGACCACGTCGACGCGCCGGCCCCCGCCTGGCCCCGCATGCCAAGCTCGCACCGTGCTCGTCCTCCGCGCGCAGGGCCTCGGCCACGCGGTCCCCGGCCGCACGCTCTACCAGGACCTCGACCTCGAGCTGCGACCCGGCCGCATCACGGTCGTCGTCGGGCCCAACGGCGCCGGCAAGTCGACGCTGCTGCGCCACCTCGCCGGCCTCGCCGCGCCGCAGGCCGGCCGGGTGTGGCTCGGCGACGACGACCTGCGCGCCCTCCCGCCGCGCCAGCGCGCCCGTCGCCTCGCCTATCTGCCGCAGGGCGGCGGCGTCGCCTTCGACCTTCGGGTCCGCGACCTCGTCCTGCTCGGGCGAGCGCCCTACCTCCCGGCCTTCGGCGCCCCCGCGGTCAGCGACCACGCGGCGGTGGCCCTCGCCCTGCGTCGCCTCGACCTCGAGGCCCTCGCCGACCGCGGCGTCGACTCGCTCAGCGGCGGCGAGCGCCAGCGCGTGATGCTCGCGCGCATGCTCGTCAGCGAGGCCCGCGTGCTCGTCCTCGACGAGCCGGGCGCCGCCCTCGACATCGGCCACGCGCTCGCGCTGCTGACCCAGCTGCGCGCGCTCGCCAGCGACGGCGCCGCCGTGGTCCTCGCCCTGCACGACCTCGACCTCGCGCGCCGCTTCAGCGACGACGCCGTCCTGCTCGGCGGCCCGACGGTCCGCGTCGGTCCCACGGGACAGGTCCTTTCGGCCAGGTACCTCGGGCCAGCCTTCGGCGTGGCCGTGCGCGAGCTCGGCGAGCACCTCGTCTTCGACCCCGCCTGATCGCGCTACCGGGGCGCCAGGTACTCGTTGTCGATGTTCGATCCCTTGAGCAGCAGGTCGCGGGCCTTGTCGGTCGCCTCCTGCGTGCCCGCAAGGGTCAGCGTGTCGCCCGCGCGCAGCACCTCGCGCGGCGCCGGCATCACCGTGTCGCCGCCCGCGTCGCCCTCGCCCTCGCGGGTGATCGCCAGCACCGTCGCCCCCGCGCGCACGCGCAGGCTCAGCTGCCCGAGCGTGCGCCCGACCGCCGGCGACTCCGCCGGGAGCCGCACCGCGATCATCCCGGGGAAGCCCGGCAGCATGGTGTGCGCCTCGATCAGCGACTCCTCGGCCTTGTGCTCGTCGGCGCCGCCGGCCTCGCGGCTCTGCCTGGCCAGCATCTCGACGATGAGCTCACTGCCCGCGCGCACGTGGCCCTGCAGGTTGGTCGCGCTCTGCCACACGCTGAAGAGCAGCGCCGCGACCACCACTCCGAGCACCACGAGGCCCGCGCTGTACGGCAGGAAGGGCTGCGAGATGGCCACCAAGGGCAGGCCGACCACCAGGCTAAAGGCCAGCTCGAGCGCCGCCGTGAACACCCGCCGCGGCGCCGAGCCGAGGTCGAGCTTGCCCTCCTTGCGCGCCGGCACCACCACCTCGGCGAGGATGCGCGCCAGTGCGGCCGCGCGGCGCAGCACGCCGAACAGCAGCACCGCCGCGACCACCACCGTGAAGCTGATCCACGTCGTGTCGACCAGCGTCGCCGACAGCGTGAAGCGCCCGCTGATCATGGTGACCAGCGGCCAGTGGACCAGGCGCGAGCCGGCCAGCACGGCCAGCAGCAGGATCGCGTCGACCAGCAGCATGACGATCGCGCGGCGGATCGCCGTCCAGGTCGAGACCGCCGGCGGCACCGCCCGCAGCTGCTCGATCCAGCCGTCGTAGAAGGTGACGAAGGTCTGGAGGCGGGCCGGCAGGCGGCGGTCGAAGGCCTCGGCCAGCGCCTCGGAGCGGCGCACGAAGATCGGCGTGGTCAACGAGGTCAGCAGCGACACCGCCACCGCGACCGGGAACAGGAACTCGCCGGTGGCCCCCTTCGACTGGCCGAGGATCGCGATGATGAACGAGAACTCGCCGATCTGGGCCAGGCTGAGTCCCGAGCGCACCGAGTTGCGCAGGCCGTTGCCCGACAGGAAGGCCCCGAGCGACACCCCGAGCACCTTGCCGACGATCACCAGCGCCGTGAGCACGAGCACCGGCACCCAGTAGACCAGCACCAGGTTGGGGTCGATCTGCAGGCCGACCGCGATAAAGAAGATCGCCGCGAAGATGTCGCGCAGCGGCTTGATCAGGTGCTCGACCCGCGGCCCCTCGCCCGACTCGGAGACCAGCATGCCGCCGACGAAGGCCCCGAGCGCGACCGAGTAGCCGGCGGTGGCGGCCAGCGCCGACATCCCGAAGCACACCGCGATCGCGGCGATCAGCGTGGTCTCGCCCTTGTTCTGGCGCACCACGCCGCGGATGAAGCGCGGCACCACCAGCAGCCCGCCGGCCAGCAGCGCCAGCAAGAAGCCGATGAGCTTGCCGATCGTCACCGCGAACTCGCCCGGCGACAGCCCGGCGCCCGAGGCCACCGCGGTCAGCACCGCCAGCAGCAAGATCGCGATCATGTCCTCGAACACGAGCACCGCGAAGGTCACCTCGACGAAGCCGCCGCGCAGCTTCTGCTCCTCGAAGGCCTTGGCCACCAGCATGGTCGAGGAGATGCCGAGGCAGGCCCCGAGGAACAGGCTCTCGGTTGCGTTCCAGCCGAACAGGCGGCCCGCGAGGTAGCCGAGCGAGACCATCAGCCCGACCTCGAGCAGCGCCGTCAACCCGGCCGACACGCCGATGCGGGCGATCTTCCGCAGGCTGAACTCGATCCCGATCGTGAACATCAGCAAGATGACGCCGAGCTCCGAGAGCGCGTGCGTCAGGTGCAGGGTCTCCTCGGCGCCGACGACGATGCCCGGCACGTGCGGACCGAGGATGATGCCCGCGATGAGATACCCGAGCACCGGCGGCTGCTTGAGCCGCTGCGAGATCAGGCTCGTCACCGCGGCGGTCCCGAGGATGATGCTCAGGTCCTGAATGGATTGCGCGAGTTCACCAGCCATCGGGGGTCGCCAGCCTACACGAGCTCGCGGGGTGGCCGCGATCGCCTCGAATTGGCCATGCGAGTCCACGCACGTTGACATTGAAAACGACTTTCAATATTCTCGCGCCCATCCCGATGCTGCGCGCCTGCCTCCGCTCTGCTCCCCTCGTCGTCCTCCTCGCGCTCGCCTGCGACGGCGCCCCTGCGACCTCGCCGTGGGACGACGCCGAGTTTCGGACCCTCGCCAGCGAGGCGATCGAGGCCCACGTCCACGTCGTGATCGCCACCTACGCCGACATGGTGAAGTCGGCCGAGCAACTACAGGCCGACGTCGACGCCTTCCTCGCGGCCCCCTCGGCCGCCGGTCTGGCGCAGGCCCGCAGCGCCTGGCTGGCCGCGCGCGAGGTCTACGGCCAGACCGAGGCGTTCCGCTTCTACGGCGGCCCGATCGACGCCGAGCCCGACAACCTCGAGGCCCGGATCAACTCCTGGCCGCTCGACGAGGTGTACATCGACTACGTCGACGGCGTGCCAGAGGGCGGCGTCATCAACGACCCCACGCAGACGATCGACCGCGCCAGCCTGATCGCCCTCAACACCGCTGGCGGCGAGGACGACATCTCGACCGGCTGGCACGCGATCGAGTTCCTGCTGTGGGGTCAGGATCACCGCGTCGACGGCCCCGGCGAGCGCCCCTACACCGACTACGTCGCGGGCCCGGACGGCACCGCCGCGAATCAGGACCGCCGCGCCGCCTACCTCGAGGTCGTCACCGATCTGCTGGTCGACGACCTCAAGACCGTGAGCGCCGCCTGGGCCGAGGGCGCCGCCTACCTCGACGCGTTCGAGCACGGCGACCCGCGCGACTCGCTGACCAAGATCTTGCTCGGCATGGGCAGCCTCAGCGGCGCCGAGCTCTCGGGCGAGCGCATGGGCGTCGCCTTCGACACCCGCGAGCAGGAGGACGAGCACTCCTGCTTCAGCGACAACACCCACCGCGACCTCTACAACAACGCCCTCGGCCTCGAGAACGTGTACCTCGGCCGCTACGGCGCGCTCGACGGCGTCGGCCTCGGCGACCTGATCGCCGCCCGCGACCCCGAGCTGGACAGCACCCTGCGGGTCCAGCTGCGGGCCACGGTCGAGGCGATGCAGGCCATCCCGCCGCCCTTCGATCAGGCCATCCAGGCCCCTGACGGCGACCCTGCCCGCGACGCCGTCGGCGCCGCGATCGCGGCCCTCAAGGCGCAGACGAAGACGATCGCAGAAGCTGCGGCTCTGCTTGACATCACCCTCAATCTCGAAGAATGACCCCTCGCATGCACCGCGTCGCCCTGCCCTTCCTCGCCCTCGCGCTCGCATGCGAGGAGACGTCGGACGTCGACGTCGCGCTCGCGGGCGGTGACACCACCGTGTTCGACAGCACCGGCAACGCCTTCTCGCTGTCGGCCCGCAACATGAGCTTCGATCGTCGGCAGCGCTTTGTCGTCGGTAACTCCTTCTTCAACAAGAACTGGGTCGCCGCCCCGAGCTCCACCGCCAGTCGCGACGGCCTCGGCCCCACCTTCAACGCCCGCTCGTGCTCGACCTGTCACCGCAAGGACGGCCGCGGCCGCCCGCCCGGCCCCGGCGAGGAGTTCACGAGCATGCTCCTGCGCCTCTCGCTGCCCGGCGTCGGCGCCCACGGTGGTCCGCTCGCCGCCGGCCCCTACGGCGATCAGCTGCAGCCCCAGGCGATCGCCGAGGTCCCGGCCGAGGGCACGCCGCGCGTCCGCTACGTCGAACGCGCGGGCCAATTCGCCGACGGCACGACCTACAGCCTGCGCGTCCCCAACTACACGATCGAGTCGCCCAGCCTCGGTCCGCTGCCCGCCGGGCTGCTGATCTCGCCGCGCGTCGCCCCGGCGATGATCGGCATGGGCCTGCTCGCCGCGATCCCCGAGGCCGACCTGCTCGCCCGCGCCGACCCCGACGACGACGACGGTGACGGCATCTCCGGCCGGCCGAACCGCGTGTGGGACGCCGCCGCGGGCGAGCCTGCCCTCGGCCGCTTCGGCTGGAAGGCCAACCAGCCGAGCGTGCGCCAGCAGACCGCGGGCGCCTTCCTCGGCGACATGGGCATCAGCTCCTCACTCTTCACCGACCAGAACTGTCCCGAGGGACAGGCGGCCTGCGCGGCCGCGCCGACCGGCGGCGCCCCGGAGATCGACGACGACCTGCTCGCCGACGTGGTGTTCTACAGCAGCACCCTCGCCGTGCCCGCGCGCCGCGACCTGGGCGACCCCGCCGCCAAGCGCGGCGAGCAGCAGTTCCTGGCGGCCGGCTGCGACGCCTGCCACACCCCGCGCCAGCGCACCGCCGCGGACGACCCGCTGATCGAGGCCGCCGGCCAGACGATCTTCCCCTACACCGATCTGCTCCTGCACGACATGGGCCCGGAGCTCGCCGACGGCCGCCCCGACTACGAGGCCAGCGGCAGCGAGTGGCGCACCCCGCCGCTGTGGGGCATCGGCCTGATCGAGACCGTCAACGGCCACAGCGACCTCCTCCACGACGGCCGCGCCCGCTCGCGGATGGAGGCCGTCCTGTGGCACGGCGGCGAGGGGCAGGCCGCCCGCGACGCCGTGCTCACCCTGTCCGCTGACGAGCGCGCTGACCTGGACGCCTTCCTCCGCTCACTGTGATGCCGACCATGCGCAGCTGCCCTCTCCGACCTGTCCTCACGGCCCTGTCTCTCGGGACACTCCTGTTCGCCGCGTGCGGCCCGGCCGACAGCGCCCGCCGCGACCTGCTCGCCTACCTCGCCGACGAGGTGATCGAGCCGAGGCAGGCCGAGCTCGCGCAGGCCGCCGTCACCCTGGCGGGCGCCACCCGGAGCCTGTGCAGCAGCGGCGAGCCCGGGCCCGCGCGCACCGCCTGGCTGGCGCTGCGAGCCCACTGGGGCGTCACCGCGGCCTTCGCCTTCGGGCCCGTGATCGACCAGGCGCAGGCCGGCCCGCTCGACTACTGGCCGGTCCGCAGCGACACGATCGAGGCCGCGATCACCGGCGCCCCCGCGGCGATCGACGGCGCCTACATCGACGGCCTCGGCACCAGCGCGAAGGGCATGCCGGCGCTCGAGTACCTGCTCTTCGCCCCGCCGACGCCCACCGGTCCGCGCTGCGACTACGCCGTCGCGCTCGCCGACGACATCGAGCGCCGCTGCGCCGAGATCGCCGCGGCCTGGCACGACGAGCACGCCGAGGCCCTGCGCAACGCCGGCCACGGCAGCGCCGTCTACCCGAGCGAGCAGGCCGGCCTCGACGCCGTCGTCAACGCCACCATCGAGAACCTCTATCGCGTCGTCAAGACCAAGCTCGACCGCCCGCTCGGCAACCTCACCGGCAGCGACCCCGACGGCAGCCTGGTCGAGAGCCGCTTCAGCGACAACGGGCACAACGACATCGCCGCCAACCTCGACGGCTTCGAGCGCGCCTACGTCCACGAGGGCCTGGCCAGCCTGGTCGCCGCGAAGAACCCCGACCTCGACCAGCGCATCGTCGACCAGCTGGCGACCGCACGCATCGCCCTGACCGCCGTGCCGCGCTCGCTGCAGGACGCGGTCGTCGACCAGCGCGGCGCGGTGCAGACGCTGCGCGACGAGGTCGACGCCCTGCGCCGCCTGATCAAGCTCGACGTCGCCAGCCTGCTCGGCGTCACCCTCTCGCTCAGCGACAACGACGGCGACTGAAGGCGGCGATGCACGCGAGCTCGGGCCTGCGTCGGGCGCTCGCCCGCCCCGTCGACGGCGCCGCCCTGGCGGCCTTCCGCGCCCTGTTCGGCGCCCTGCTCCTGATCGGCAGCGTGCGCTTCGCGGCCCGCGGCTGGATCGCCAGCATGTACGTCGATCCGGGCTACCACTTCCCCTACTGGGGCTTCGCGTGGGTGCGTCCGTGGCCGGGCCCCGGCATGTACCTCCACTTCGTCGCGCTCGCCCTCGCCGCCCTGGCGCTGGCCCTCGGCCTGCGCCCGCGCCTCGCCGCGCTGGCCTGCTTCCTGCTCTTCACCCACGTCGAGCTGATCGACAAGGCCGCCTACCTCAACCACTACTACTTCGTCAGCGTCGTGCTCCTGCTGCTGATCTTCGTGCCCACCCGCGGCGACCGGCCCGCGCCCGCGTGGGCGCTGTACGCCCTGCGCCTGCAGGTCGGCCTCGTCTATTGTTTCGCCGGCCTCGCCAAGCTGCGCGGCGACTGGCTGCTGCGCGCCCAGCCGCTCAAGACCTGGCTGGCCGCGCACGCCGACTTCCCTCTGCTCGGCCCGCTGTTCGCCCGCCCCGAGACCGCGACGATCATGAGCTGGGCCGGCGCCGCCTTCGACCTCACGGTGCCCTTCCTGCTGCTCCACCCGCGCACCCGCCCGCCCGCCTTCGCCGCGCTGCTCGGCTTCCACGCCCTGACCGGCATGCTGTTCCCGATCGGCATGTTCCCGTGGCTGATGAGCGCCTCGGCGCTGATCTTCTTCCCGCCCGACTGGCCCCGCCGCCTGCGCGCGCGCCTGCTGCGGGCCCTCGGTCGACCTGTCCCCGGGGACAGTCCACATGTCCCGAAGGATAGGCCACCTGTCCCCGGGGACAGTCCACATGTCCCGAAGGACATGCCGCCGCTGTCCCGCGCCGGCCTCGCGGCGCTGACCCTGCACTTCGCCGTCCAGATCGCCCTGCCGCTGCGCCACCACCTCTATCCCGGCGACCACGCGTGGAGCGAGGAGGGCTACCGCTACGCCTGGCACGTCATGCTGGTCGAGAAGACCGGCACCGTCAGCTACCGCGTGCGCGACCCGGCCAGCGGCCGGGTCTTCGTGGTCCACCCCGAGGACGCCCTGACCGCGCAGCAGGCCGCCCAGATGGCGATCGCGCCGGACATGATCCTCGACTACGCGCACCACCTCGCCGCCCAGTTCGCCGCCCGCGGCCTGCCTGGCGTCGAGGTCCGGGCCGACGCCTTCGTCGCCTTCAACGGCCGCGCCAGCGCCCGCCTGATCGACCCCGCGATCGACCTGGCGCGCGAGCGCGACGGCCTGCGCTCACGGCCGTGGATCTTGCCCGCCCCGCCATGACCGCGAGCTCGCGCGCGACCGCCTGCGCCCCGCCGTGACGAGCTCGCCTCAGGGCACGCCCGCGGCCAGCTCGAGATCGAGGCGGAGGTCGCTGCTAAACGCGTAGTGCTGGTGCAGCTCGACCGCCAGCACGTTCTCACCGACCACCAGCGCTGCGCCATCGATCAGCGTCTCGCTCATGCGTGGCGTGAACCAGTTGCTGACGGCGAGGCCCGCCCGCGTCGCGGCCACGATCGGACCCTCCGGCAAATTGATGCGGTACACCTCGACCCCGTTGAGGTAGACCACGGCGCCGTCGTCGACCGCGAGGCGCAGGCGCAGCGGATCGCCCTCCGCGAACGACCCGTCGCCGACGCTGAAGCGGTGGCGCAGGTAAGTGGTCATCGGCTTCACCGGCGAGGCGCCGCCCGGCAGCGTCGTCCCCTCGCCGCCAGCCCCGTAGCCGAGCGGCGCGGCGCCCTCGGGCCAGTCCGCGTCCGCGAATTCCAGCGCGTTCCAGCCGGGCCCCGCGTCGCGCTCGTGGTAACGCCAGCTCGCGCCGGCCGCGATCACCGTGGACCACTCCGTGGGCGCCCCGGCGAACAGCTGCAGGCGGTCGACCAGCAGCCCGCCGGGCGCGACCTCGTCGATGACCATGCGCGTCTCGTCGGCCGTGATCCGCAGCGCCCCGTAGGTGTCGGCGTGGCCGCGCTGCGAGCCGACCGTCTCGATGGTGAAGGGCCGCAGCGCGGCGCCGCCGGTGCCGAGCACGATCTGCGGCACGCCGTCCGCGACGATCCGCTCGTAGTCGTGGTCGTGCCCGGTCAGCAGCAGATCGGCGCCCCAAGCCGCGAACGGCCACTGCATCCACACGGCGTCGCGGTGGTAGCCGGACGATCGCGGCGGATGGTGCATCAGCACCACCTTGAAGCTCGCGTCCGAGTCTGCCAGCGCCGCCTCGAGCCACAGGCCCTGCGTCGTCCCCGGCGCCACGCCCTCGGGCTCGCGTGGATCGCTGTCGAGGGAGAACAGCTCGACCGGTCCGCGCCGCACCCGGTAGTAGCGCTCGTTGCCCGGCAGCTCGAAGTAGTCGAAGTACGGCTCCAGGGACCCGCCGTCCCAGTCGTGGTTTCCCGGGCACGGGAAGAAGCGGTTCTCGGCCGCGCCCGCGCCGTAGCTGCCGCGATAGGGCGCGATGAAGGCGTGGTAGTGCTTGCCGATGTTGACGTCGATCGTGTCGGCCGATCCGGTGAAATAGTTGTTGTCGCCGACCGTGGCCACGAAGTCCGGCGCCCACCCGCGGACCATCGCCGCGACGTCGCGGGTCGGCTGGATGTCGAGGCCGAAGTCGCCGATCACCGCGAAGCGCACGCTCCCGGGCGGCGGCGGCTCCACGCCGGTGTCGCCCGGCCCGCTCGTGCCGCCGCCAGTGCCAGTCGGGCTGCCAGTCTCGCTGCTCGCCAGCGTGCTCGCCTCGCCGCCGCTGCCCGGACCCTGCGTCGCTTCGCCCGCGACCTGTCCGTCCGGACAGGCGGCGAGCGACACGAGGAGGGCGGCGATGCGGCGCACCGCCTCACCATACCCCGACGCGCAGCGCCTGGCAGCCTCGCCTGCGCGTGTGGCTCGCGTCAGGCGTCGTCGCGGGCGCGGATGAACAGCCCCTGGCTCGTCATCGAGAAGCCGGCCCGCTCCAGCGTCGGCGCCAGGGGCGAGCGCTGGGCGTCGACGCCGTCGATCTGGGCGATGACCAGCGTGCGCCGCGGACCGCCGACGAGGCCCGCGAGGGCCCGCGCCAGCGCAGCCGCGAATTGGTTGCGCTCGCTGTCCGCGTCCGGGAGGAAGGTCCACAGCGTGCGGGCGTCCTTGCCGACGTACGCCGCCAGCACCCCGTCGATCAGCACGACGCGGGTGTGGGCCGCGCGCGCGAGGCGAGCCCCGGCCCGCTCGGGCCACGGGAGCGCCGCGCCGTACGCGTTGGCCGGGTCGGTGCTGGCGAGCACGCAGATCTCGGGCCGCTCGCCCGGCTCACGCAGCGAACGCAGGCGCTCGTCGGCGCCAGGCAGGGCGAACTGGGCCCCGCCGAGCCCGTCGACGAAGTAGCCGCGGCGCAGCTGGCCCGCCGCCTCCATCGCCCCGAGCACCGGGTACACCGCCGCGAAGCCCCCCGCCACGTCCTCGGCCTGCAGCGCCTCACGGGTCAGTACGCCGTGGCGATCGAGCAGCGCCCGCGCCAGCGCGGCGGCCCGCGCCGTCGCCGACGGCGAGTCACCGGTCCCGTCGGCCATGTCGATCGCGCCTGGCGCTTGCGACCTGTCCTGCGCGACCTGTCCCGACGGACCTGTCCCCCGGGCCATCTGCCCCGCGCCTGGCGCTTGCGACCTGTCCTGCGCGACCTGTCCCATCAGACCTGTCCCGGGGACCATCTGCCCCGCGCCGGGCTCCTGTGATGGACCTGTCTCCGGGGCCAGGTACGGCAGCAGCGACCAGCGCCCCTCGCTCCCCGGCGGTCCCAGCCGGCGGGCCCGGAACAGGCCCTGCGGCGGCGCGCGGCGGCGGTGATCGGAGGCCGAGCCGTGCACGATCTTCCGCAGCGGGCTCAGGGTGTCGTTGCCGAGCTCGCCGGCCCACACCAGCTGCCACAGCGCCGCCAGCAGGTCGGCCGGGAAGGCCCCCGTCGCGCTCGCCAGATCGGCGAAGAACGAGGCCCCGCGGGCCGCCAGCAGCCCGCGCAGCCGCTGCGCCAGCTCACCCGTCGCCGGTCGCGGCGGGCGGGCCAGCAGCGGCCAGTCGTCGGCGAGGTAGAGCGCGATGCGGCCGTCGCTGGCCCCGACCGCCTCGAGCCCGCACCAGCGCAGCTCACCCGCGGCGCACAGGGCGTCGAGGTCCTCCGGTCGGTAGTCGACGACACGCGCCGGCAAGATCTCGGTGTCGAGCGCCGACGCCAGCAGCGGCGCGCCCTGCAGCTGGGCGACCACCGCGAGCAGCGCCTCGGGCCCGCGACGCGGCCGCGTCACGCCCTGCCAGTGCGGCAGGAAGCGCCCGAGCGTCGCCGCCGACACCGGCTCGACCGCGCGTCGCAGCCGGGCCAGGCTGCGCTGCTTGAGCCCGCGCAGCACCTTGACGTCGCACCACTCGCGCCCCTGCCCGCCCGGCGTGAACTCGCCGGCCAGCACCCGATCCTCACCCGCGAGCCGCTGCAGCACCGACTCGACCACCGCGACGCCGAGCCCGAGCGCGAGCGCCGCCGCGGCCGCCGTGAACGGCCCGTGCGTGCGCGCGTGGCGAGCCACGACATCACCCAGCGGATCGTCCACCGCGGCCCGCAGCGTCGGCGGCAGGTCGTCCTGCAGGCTCACCCCGAGCGCGTCGCGCAGCCGGCTCGCGTCCTCGATCGCCGCGTGCCGCACCCCGCCCGCGATCACCACGGCCACGATCCGACCCTCCCGCGCGAGCTCCGAGAGCCACCCCGCGGCGGCCTCCTGCGGGCGCGACCGGGCCGCACACGCCTCGCTCGACAAGGGTCCCAAGGAGAGCAGCAGCTCGTGTAATCCGTCGGCCGAGCTCGCCGCGCGTGCGCCATCGAGGCGCTGCAGCCCCTGCTCCGCCTCGACGATCGCCGCCGCGTCGAGCAGCTCGCGCAGGCTCGCCTCGCCGAGCAGCGCCCGCAGCTGACTGGCGTCGACCGCGAGCGCCTGGGCCCGCCGCTCGGCCAGCGGCGCGTCGCCCTCGTAGATGAAGTTGGCCACGTACGCGAACATCAGCGCCGCCGCGAACGGCGACGCCACGCGCGTGTCGACCACCTGCACCCGCAGCTCACGCGCCGCGATCCGCCGCAGCAACACCACCAGCGCCGGCAGGTCGAACACGTCGCGCAGGCACTCGCGGTAGGTCTCGAGCACGATCGGGAACGCCGGGTGCCGCGACGCCACCGCCAGCAGATCCGCCGACCTCTGGCGCTGGGCCCACAGCGGCGAGCGCTTGCCCGGCAGCCGCCGCGGCAGCAGCAGCGCCCGCGCGGCGCTCTCCCGGAAGCGGGCCGCGAACACGGCCGTCGCCCCGAGACACGCGACCACCCGCGCCTCGATCTCGTCCGGGTCGATCAACAGCATCGCTACCTCGGGCGGCGCGTCGGCGGCCGGGAAGCGCAGCACGATGCCGTCGTCCGACCACAGCGCCAGGGCCTCGATCCCCCGCTCCGCGCGCAGCCGGGCCGCGATCGCCAGGGCCCACGGCGCGTGCACCCGGGCCCCGAACGGCGACAGCACGCACACCCGCCAGTCGCCGAGCTCGTCGAGGTTGCGCTCGATCACCAGCGTGCGATCGCAGGGCAGCTCCCCGGTCGCCGCCGCCTGCTCGCGCAGGTACGCCAGCAGCTGGCTCGCCGCGCCCGCGTCGAGCCCGTGCTGCTCGCGCAGCCGCGTCTGCGCCGACGCATCGCCAGCCGCCAGCAGCTCGCGCGCCAGCTGCCCGATCGCCTGCCCGAACGCGAACGGCCGACCCGGGTTGTCGCCGTGCCAAAACGGCATCTTGCCCGGCTGCCCCGGCGCCGGCGAGACCAGCACGCGGTCGGCCGTGATCGCCTCGATGCGCCACGACGACGCCCCGAGCACGAACACCTCGCCGACCCGCGACTCGAACACCATCTCCTCGTCGAGCTCGCCGACCCGGCGCCCCGGGGTGCCCGCCTCGCCGAGCAGGAACACCCCGAACAGCCCGCGGTCCGGGATCGTCCCGCCGCTCAGCACCGCCAGCATGCGCGCCCCCTCGCGGGCCCGTAGCTGGCCCGTGACCCGGTCCCACACGATCCGCGGCCGCAGCTCCGCGAACTCGTCCGACGGGTAGCGCCCCGCCAGCATGTCGAGCACGCCCTCGAAGGCCGCGCGCGGCAGCTCGGCGAACGGCGCCGCCCCGCGCAGCATCGCGTACAGCGCGTCGATGTGCCACGGCTCCATCGCCAGCGTCGCCACGATCTGCTGCGCCAGCACGTCGAGCGGGCAACGCGGATAGCGGCTCTCCTCGACCTCGCCCGCGCGCATCTGCGGCGTCGCGGCGGCGCAGGCCAGCAGGTCGCCGCGAAACTTCGGCATCAGCACCCCGCGCGACACGGCCCCGACCTGGTGCCCCGCGCGACCGATCCGCTGGATCCCCGCAGCCACCGAGGGCGGCGCCTCGATCTGGATCACCAGGTCGAGCGCGCCGATGTCGATCCCGAGCTCGAGCGAGCTGGTCGCCACGATCGCCGGCAGCTCGCCCGCCTTGAGCCGCGCCTCGATCATCTGCCGCCGCTCGCGGGCCACCGAGCCGTGGTGCGCCAGGGCCAGCTCCTCGCCCGCCGCCTCGTTGATCGCCGCCGCCAGGCGCTCGGCCAGGCGCCGCGAGTTGCAGAAGATCATCGTCGATCGGTGGCCGCGGATCAGCGCCACCAGGCGGGGATAGATCACCGGCCAGATCGACCCCGCCGCGGCCGATCGCCTGCCCTTTCGCACCTGTCCCTTCGCACCTGTCCCTTCCGACCTGTCCCCGGAGACCTGCGTGCGCGCCTGCTCGAGCGCCGGCATCTCGACCCGCAGATCCCACAGCTTGCGCGCCCCCGCGTCGACGATCTCGACCGGACGCGGGATCATCAACCCCTCGGCATCGAGCTCGGCCCCGCCGAGCAGGCGCGCCACCTCGTCGAGCGGGCGCTGGGTCGCCGACAGCCCGATCCGCTGGGCCGCCGCCACGCCCGGGCGCGCCGCCCTGCGCAGCGCCTCGAGCCGCTCGAGCGACACGAACAGGTGGGCCCCGCGCTTGCTCGCCACCAGCGCGTGGATCTCGTCGATCACGATCGCGTCGACGCTGGCCAGCAGCGCCCGCGCCCCGCTGGTCAGCATCAGGTACAGCGACTCCGGCGTGGTGATCAGGATGTCGGGCGGCTGCCGCACCAGCCGCGCCCGCTCGACCATCGAGGTGTCCCCCGACCGCACGCCGAGGCTCGGCACGCGGTGGGCCGCGCCGAGCTCCACCGCCGCCGCCGCGATGCCGGCGAGCGGCGCCCGCAGGTTGCGCTCGACATCCACCGCCAGCGCCTTGAGCGGCGAGACGTAGAGCAGCCGGCAGCGATCCGCCGCCGCCGGCTCCGGCGAGAACATCAGGCGATCGAGCCCGGCGAGGAAGGCCGCCAGCGTCTTGCCCGAGCCCGTCGGCGCCAGCAGCAGCGTCGAGCGCCCGGCCGCGATCGCCGGCCAGGCCCGCGCCTGCGCCGAGGTCGGCTCGCCGAGCGCCCCGCGAAACCACCGCTGCACCGGCGCGTGGAACAACGCGAGCGCATCACCGCGATCACCAGGTGCAGGGCGAGACACGCCCCACCTTTAGCAGAGCCGCCCCGCCCCGGGGCCGCTCACACCTCCGCCGACTCGACCCGCTGCAGCCGCGGACGCGACCCGCTCACACCTCCTCCGCCGCCTCGACCCGCTGCAGCCGCTCGTGCAGCTGACGCAGCGCCTCGTGGGCCGCCCGCGGCGACAGCTCGTCCGGATGCAGCGCCCGCAGGTCGGCCAGCACCGCCTCATGCGCCAGCGCGTGCGGGTCGCCGCCGGCCTCCTCCACCGGCCGCGCGAACAGGTCGAGCTGCGGCGCCGTCCCGCGGTCGCTCGCCTCGAGCCGGGCCAGCAGCTTGTGCGCCCGCCGCAGCACGCTCGCCGGCAGTCCCGCCAGGCGCCCGACCTGGATCCCGTAGCTGTGCTCCGCCGCCCCCGGCTCGATGCGGTGGAGGAACACGATCGTCCCGCGATCCTCGTGCACCGCGACGTTCACGTTGCGCAGCCCCGCGAGGCGGTCGGCCAGCGCCGTGAGCTCGTGGTAGTGGGTCGCGAACATCGTCCGACAGCCGATCTGATCGTGGATGAATTCGGTGATCGCCCACGCCAGCGCGAGCCCGTCGAAGGTCGCCGTGCCGCGCCCGATCTCGTCGAGCAGGACCAGCGATCGCGGCGTCGCCTGGCTCAGGATCGCCGCTGTCTCGCGCATCTCGACCATGAAGGTGCTGTCGCCGCGACCGAGGTCGTCGGCCGCGCCCACGCGGGTGAACACGCGATCCACGATCCCTACCCGCGCCCGCACAGCCGGCACGTACGAGCCCGCCTGCGCCAGCAGCACGACCAGCGCCGCCATCCGCATCACCGTGCTCTTGCCGCCCATGTTCGGCCCGGTCACCAGCAGGAAGCGCGCCAGCCCGCCGCTGGCCCCCGCGTGCGCCCGCAGCCCGAGGTTGTTCGGCACGAAGCGGCCCGCCCCGAGCATGCGCTCGACCACCGGGTGCCGCCCCTCCTCGATCTCCAGCACCGACTCGTCACAAAGCTCCGGCCGCACGAAGCCGTGGGCCTCCGCCACCTCGGCCAGCCCCGCCAGCACGTCCTGCCGCGCCAGCGCCTCGCCGACCGCACACAGCCGCTCGCCCGCCGCGCTGACCCGCTCGCGCAGCGCCAGATACAGCGCCTGCTCGCGCTCCAGCGCCGCCGCCTGGGCCCCGAGCACCGCCGTCTCGTGCTCCGCCAGCTCCGGCGTCACGTAGCGCTCCGCGTTGGTCATCGTCTGCTTGCGGATGTAGTCGGCCGGCACCCGCGACAGCTGCGACTTCATCACCTCGATGAAGTACCCGAACACCCGGTTGTGCTGGACCCGCAGGTTGGCGATCCCGGTCCGCTCGCGCTCGCGGGTCTCGATCGCCGCCAGCGCCTCGCGCCCGCCGTCGCGCAGCGCGTGCTGCCGGTCGAGCTCCACGTCCGCCCCCGGGCGGATCATCCCGCCGTCGCGGGTGTGCCCCGGCGGCTCATCCACCAGGACGCGCGCCAGCTCGGCGTGGACATCGGCCAGCAGGTCGCCCCCGAGCTCGAGCAAGGGCGCCACCCTCCCCCGCTTACCGAGCTCCGTGAGCAGCGCGTGCAGCCCCGGCAGCGCCGCCAGCGACTGGCGCAGCGCCCCGAGCTCGCGCGGCGTCGCCGTGCCGAGCCGCGCCCGCGCGGCCAGACGGACGATGTCCCGCACCTCCCGCAGCCGATCCTGAAGCTCGCCGCGCAGACCCGGCTCGGCCAGCAACACGGCGATCGCCGCGTGCCGCTCGCCGATCGCCCCGATCGCCCGCAGCGGCGCCCCCAGCCAGTCGCGCAGCATCCGGGCCCCCATCGCCGTGCGCGTGCGATCGACGGCCCACAGCAGGCTGCCCTTGCGCTGCCCGTCACGCAGCGTGCGAAACACCTCGAGGTTGCGCAGCGAGGTCTCGTCGAGGATCAGCCGGTCCTCGAGCTCGTGCCGGCGCAGGCGGTGGATCAGCAGCGTGTGGCCCGGCTGCGTCTCCTCCGCGTAGGCCAGGCACAGCGCCGCCGCCCGGACCTCGGCCGCCAGCAGCGGCTCGCCCCGCTCTCGGCCCGCAGGTGCTGCACGCGGGCCGCGACCTCGGGCGGGATGAGCCGCGGGTCGCGGACCTCGAGCCGCGGACACGCGGGCCCCAGCGCCTCGCGCAGCCACGGGTGCACGCTGACGTCGGCCAGGATCTCGCGCGGTGTCAGCCGCGACAGCGCCGCTCGCAGGCCGCCCGCGTCGCCGCAGCGCAGGACCACGAACTCGCCACAGCTCACGTCGAGCGCCGCGACCCCGTAGCCGGTCTCGCCCGCGCTCTCGGCCACGATCGCCGCGAGGTAGTTCGGCTCCTCGCTGCGCAGGTGCTCCTCGTCGACCAGCACCCCCGGCGTGACCACCCGGACCACCTCGCGGCGCACGATCTTCGGCCCCTTGCGCAGCCGGGCCTGCTCCGGCGTCTCCATCTGCTCGCAGATCGCAACCTTGAAGCCGCGCTCGACCAGCGTGCGCAGGTACCCACCGACCGCGTGGTACGGCACCCCCGCCATCGGCACCCGATCCCCGATCTCCAGCCCCTTGTCGCGCGAGGTCACCGCGATGTCCAGCACCGGCCCGACCGTCACCGCGTCGTCGAAGAACATCTCGTAGAAGTCGCCCATGCGAAACATCAAGATCGCGTCCGGATAGCCGGCCTTGATGTCGAGGAACTGGCGCATGACCGGCGTATCGGCCGAGGTGTGCGGAGCGTTCACGGTGCGTGGTTGTAGCCCGCGCGCCGGTTCGCGTCCCTCAGCAACTTCGGTGTGCCAGCTAACAAGAATTACGCAGCCGTCGCACAAACACAAACACCGCCGTCCCCGCGAGGACGACGGTGCTGCCACGCTCAGGCGCTCACAGCGACACGACGTATGCGATCACCGACTCGTTCTTCTCGAACGCCTGCTTGGCCGCCAGGGCCGCGTCCCAGTTGTCGAAGTGACCCATGCGCACGCGGTGCCACATGCGCCCGTTGGCCTCGCCCGCCTCGACGCGCACCTCGTGCCCGTTGCGGCGCAGCTTGTCGGCCAGCTTGTCCGCGTCCTCGGCCGCCGAGAACGCCTTCATCTGCAAGGTCCAGCCCTTCTTGCTCTTCGGCGTCGCCGCGGCGGCCTCCCCCTTCACCGCCGCGAGCACGCTGTCGGCCGCCGGCTTCTCAACGATCGCCGCAGCAGGCGCCGCAGCCGGCGCCGCCGGCTCCACGCCGGCGCCACGGCCCCGCCGATCGCCGGCAGCTCCTTGTTCGCCAGCTTGGGCGGCGTCGGGGCCGGGATCGCCGGCAGCTTCTTGCTGCTGCCCGACTTCTTGATCGACTTGCTCCCGAGCGCCGCGTCGCGCTCGGCCTTCACGACCTCCTCATCGCGCGGCGGCACGGACGGGTCGCGCGTGGCAGGCACCCCGTCGGTGGCAGGGCGCTGCAGGCCGTCCTTGAAGCTGAAGTTGTAGTCCGCCGCGGCCACCTGCGGCTCGTCGGCGAGCACCGCCGACTCCGCCTGCGCCAGCCCGGGCACCTCGTGGAGCTCGCCGCGCTTGCCCACCATCACGCCCATGGCGAACACGAAGCAGCCGACCACCGAGAGGCCGAAGAACAGGAAGAAGATCTGACGGTTGTCGAGCGAGAACTCGACCTTGTCCTTGAGTTGCGGCGTCACTGACATGCGAGGCTCCTGATGTGATCCGGGAGCTCACCTCTACAGCCGCCGCTCCGCCCGACCAAAAAATCGGCTCACTGCCCGGTGGAGGTCGGCGGGCGAGCGACGCTCGTCGCCCCGAGCCGCCGCGCCCGACCAAAAAATCGGCTCACTGCACCACGCGCAGCTCGCGGGCAGGGTCGCGCAGCGGCGGCAGCGACTTCTTCTCTGGCCACTCGCCGCGCGGGTTGGTCCCGCGGCGGACGATGTGCGTGGTCGGCGGGTAAAACAGGTCCCAGGCCTGGCTGTCGACCAGCTCCCCGTCCTTGTACAGCTTGCGCGTGCGCACCACCTTGAAGCCCCGCATGCCCCGCTGCGACACCGTCTCGGCGCCGCTGTGCAGGCGCCCGTCGTCGCGGACGATCGTCGAGTGCGGCAGCACCTCCTTGACCTGCCGCTCGAACGCGACCTCGTCGTAGACCTTGCGCTTGCCCAGCACCTCGACCACGACCTTCCCCGCGCTCACCCGCGTGTGCAGCACGATCGGGAAGTCGAACGGATTTTTGAGCTTCATGTCGACGCTGCCAAACACCACCGTCGAGTCGAGGCCCATGTCCACGTAGCTGCTCGGGCGGCTGTGCGGGCGGCTGTGCGCCAGCTCGAGCCCGGCGAAGAACGCCGCCCCGTACACCGTGGAGCTGATCTGGCAGATGCCGCCACCGACCGTGTCGATCAGCTCGCCGTCCGCGATGCCCGGCGCGTAGCGAAACCCCGCCGTGTCCGTGCGGTCGCCCACCACCGCGTTGAACGACATCACCTCGCCCGGCAGCAGCACGTGCCCGTCGAGCGCCGCGGCCCCGACCTTGAGGTTGGCCGCCCGATCGGCGTAGTTCGCCTCGGTCGAGTACGGCGTCGAGAAGCTCGCCAGCACCGTGCTGATGTCGAGGCCCGCCGCCACGCCCGCCAGCGGATCGTCGACCGTCGGCCCTGGCGCGACCACCAGCTCGATGCGATCCGCCCCGGAGGCCAGCCCGACCGCCACCGCCGACAGCGAGTCGAACGCCGACAGCCGGGTCCCACGCGTCGCCGGCACGATGCGCCGCCCCTCCATGTCGAAGCGCGTCGGCAGGCTCGGCCGCTCCACCGTCGGCGCCAGCGCCAGCAGCCGCGCCAGCGCCTCCTCCTCGGTGAAGCGATGCCCGACCGCGAGGTCCAGCTCGCCCCGCTGCGCCCGCGCCCGCGCCCGTAGATCGGTCAACAGATCGCCCGAGCGGCCGACCTGCAGCGCCGCGGCGATCGCCGCATCCGGACTCGGCACCGCCCCGAGCTCGCGCGCCGTGGTCGCGACCTCCACACCTGGCGCGGTCAGCACGAGCTTGCGATCGAGGCTCGCCGTCGCGGCAGCCTCGGCCACCGCCGGCAGCTCGCCTGCCGTCAACCCACCGACCTCGATCCCGCCGAGGCGCACGCCGGGGATCACCCGCTCGTCGCGCTGCGCCGTCTCGAAGCTACCCCACAGCATCATCGCCACCGCCGCCCCGCCGCCCGCCATCACCAGCGACTCGCCCGCGGCCCACAACCTCGCCAGACCGCGTCGCCGCGCGGGCGCCCGTGCGGCGGCCCGTGCAGCCTCCGGCGCGGCGATCCCCGGCGCCTCGATCATCGCCGCCTCGATCCCCGGCGCCTCGATCGCCACGTCGACGATCGGCCGCGCCACCTCGAGGCGCACCCGGCTCTGGGACACCCGACGAACGGGCTTGGCTTCGCGCGCGGCCGACTTGCTCATGGCGGCATGGAGGCACGCCGCGCCGGGCCTGTCCAAAAACCAGCGAAAGCGCGGGAACCCGGGCGCCCGCGCGGCGTCCTTCCGGGTTATGACTGCACCCATGGCAGGCACCCAGCTCCCCTCCGGATATGGCCCTGGACGGCGTCGGATCGCCCCGGCCGCCAAGCTCGGGGTCGCCGTCGTCGTCGCCAACCTCGCCGGCCTGATCGCCGCCGTCTACTGCGCCCAGCAGATCCGCGCCGTCCCGGCCGAGCAGTCCAGCGAGACGATCCTGTTCGCCGTCTACTACACCGCCCTGTGCGTGGTCGCCGTGGTCGACGCCCTGTGGATCGACGAGCTCGTGTTCCACGGCGCCTTCCGCCTGCAGCACCTCCAGGGCAAGGACGGCGCCCGCCTGAACCTCAAGGACGACGAGGCCGTCGTCGCCGCCAGCATGCAGCGCTCCTCGATCAGCTTCCCCGCGGTGCTGATCCTCGCCGGCGGGCTGACCTACCTGCTGTTCAACGCGGTCAACCATGACTTCAACCCTTACTACCGAAGGATCGGTAAATTCGTCAGTCAGCTCCGCGGCGACGACCCGGCCGATCAGCCCCGGCGCAGCGCCGCGATCGCGGCCCTCTCGATCCGCCGCGACCCCGAGATCGTCCCGATCCTCCTGCGTCAGCTCGGCCGCGGCGGCGAGCAAGGAGCCTTCGCCGCCTGGGCCCTCGGCCGCTTCTCCGACATCAAGCACCAGCGCAAGGCGATCGTCGAGGCGCTGTGGGCCGCCAGCCAGGAGAGCGACCCGGCCGTCACCCGCGAGGCCCTGATCGCCCTCGCCCGCCTGCAACACCGGGTCGTCGCCGCCCCGCTGCAGGCCGCGATCCGCCGTGACCTCGACGCCGGCAACCTCGATCGCCGCCTCATCTACGCCACCGGCTTCATCCAGACCCCGACCTCGCTGCCGATCCTCCAGGAGATCCTGCAACGCGGCGACGTCCCGTCCCAGCGCGTCGCCGCCTGGGCGATCGCCCAGCACCGCGACCAGCGCGACGCCAAGGACGTCGACCTCATGCTGGCCGAGCGCCTGCCCTCCGCCAGCGTCCTGACCCGCTGCGCCCTGATCCACAGCCTCGGCATCCTCGGCAACGAGCGCTCCAACCTCGCGCTCATGCACGCCTACGACATCGCCACCCCGGCCGAGCGCAGCACCGCCTGCCCCTCCGAGACCGTGTTCCTCCGCCCCGACGGCGCCGACGAACCCGCCGACCTCCTCCTCCCGCCCGACACCATGGCGATGAAGATCATCCACACCATGGGCCAGATACGCGCAACTGCTCCAGAAATTCGCAGCGTCGTCGAGCCCTGGCTGACCGCTCTGGTGGCCGCCAACAAGGAGGACGGCACCCTCCTCGCCGCCCGCGCCCAGTCCCTCCTCGACGGCATCCGCCAGGTCCGCGACGACACCCGCGGCACCCGCGTCGACCCGGCCAAGTAGCCCGCCCCGCATGCGCCTCGCCCTCCTCGTTCTCACTGGGCTCACCCTCGCCGGCCCCGCCGCGGCGGGCGAACGCTGGCCGCTGTGGCCCTCCGAGATCGACCGCATCGCCGAGCCGCTGCGCGCCGGCGAGGCCCGCGCCGCGCTGGTGGTCCCGGAGGCGCACAAGCTCCAGGCCCTCCGCGCCCTCGAGCGCTACCCGAGCGCCCTCGTCGAGCCGATCCTGCTCGCCACCCTCGACGCCGAGGCCCCCACCGGGGTCCGCCGCGAGGCCCTGCTCGCCTGCTTCGAGCGCCAACTCGCCAGCTGTGGTCCGGCGGCCCTGGTCCGCTGGCAGACCGACAGCGACTCGGGGGTCCGGATCGCCGCCCTGCGGGTGCTCGCCCAGAGCAGCAGCAACGCGGCGCTGCTCCTGGCCGCCCTGCGCGACGCCGACGAGTCCGTGCGCGCCGAGGCGGCCCACACCCTCGCCCGCGTCACCTGGCCCGAAGACCAGCTCGTCCGCGTGCGCACCGCCCTGATCGCCAAGCTCGTCGACACCGCCCCGCCCGTGCGCCGCGCCGCCGCCCGCAGCCTCGGCCTGCTCGGCCCGCCCGGCGCCACACTACGTGGCGCCCCGACCCGCAGCACCCGCCCCGAGCCCGGTGTCCGCAACGCCGACCCCGCTCCCCTCGCGCTCGCCCGCCTGCTCGTCGACCCCGATCCCCAGGTCCGCCAGGACGCCGCCGAGGCGCTCGGCAACCTCCGCGACCCCCGCGGCGCCCCGCCGCTGCTGCGCGCGCTCGAGGCCGGCGACGAGGTCTACGTCAGCCGCGCCATGATCGCCGCGCTCGCCGCCCTCCCCGGCGCCGAGGTCGACGCGGCCCTCCTGCGCCTGCTCGACGCCCCACCCCGCGGGCTCGTCCACCGCAACATCGGCGAGGCGCTGGCCCGCCGCCCCGCCCCGAGCCCGGCGCTCATCGCCGGCCTGGTCGCCCGCATCCGCGAGGACGCGCTCCAGCCCTTCGTCCTCGACGCCCTCCTCATGCACGGCGAACTCGCCGCCCCGGCCCTGCGCGCCGCCCTCGCCCGCGGCCTCGAGCCGCCCCTCGCCCTCGCCGTCACCCGCCTGCTCGCCGCCCTCGATCCATCACCCAGCGCCCCGGACCCGCCGCCCTGGCCGTCAGCCAGCGACCCCGAGGCCTGGCAGCTCCGCCTGGCCGACGCCCGCGACGGCTTGCCGGCAGCGGCCGCCCTCGCCGCGGCCGCGCCCCCCTGGCTCGGCCTCGTGGCGGTCGGCGCCCTCGCCCGCGAGACCGGCCCCGTCCTCCGGCGCCCGTGGCTGCTCGCGCTCGCCGCGACCGCCGCGACCCCACCCGCCGATCCCCTGCTCCACGCGCGCCTGGCCAGCTGGGTCGGCGACCCCGGCCTCGCCGCGATCGACCGCTGCCTGGCCCTGGCCGCGCTCGGCCGCAGCGACTCGCCGCTGGCGGCCAGCAGCCTCGCCGCCGCCGCCTCGGATCTCCAGCCCGCGATCCGGGCCTGCGCCGCCATGGCCGCCCGCGACGACGTGCTGCTCGCCGGCCTGCTGCGCGACCCCTCGCCCCGGGTCCGCGCCAGCGCCAGCTACACCCTCGCCGCCTGCCCGGTCCGCAGCAGCCCCGGCACCCGGGCCAGCGCCGCCCTCCTCGCCGTCCAGGACCCGCACCCGGGGGTCCTGCTCGCCGCCCAGGCCGCCCTCGCCGCCGACACCCGCCCGGCCTGCCGCTGGCAGCTGCTCGACGCCGGCGATCCCCGGGCCCGCGCCCCGAGCGAGGCCCTCGGCTGGGTCGACCTGCGCTGGCGAGACCGCGACCTGCGCCTCCCGGTCCTGGCGATCGGCGAGCACCGCTGGGTCCTGGCGCCAGCGATCGGCGAGGCCACCCTCGCGGCGCCCGCCGAGCTCCCGACCACCCCGCGCGCGCTGCAATAGATCGCGGGCACCGTGGCGATGCCACGAATCATGTCATCCGCGTTCAGTTTGCAATCCGGGTCCGGAGCCGATTCCCTGGCCCACGCACATATTGTCAAAATTGCAGCGAAATTCGCGTGGCGGGTCGCTTGCTAACTGGGCCAGGCATGACCACCGCCTGCGACGACTTCCTGACCCAGACCACGCCGCACCTCTCGCGCCTGTTCCGCGTCGGGATGCGCCTCACCCACCAGGCGAGCGAAGCCCAGGACCTGGTCCAGGAGGCCCTGATGAAGGCGTGGGCCAACTGGCACCGCTACCAGCCGGGCGGCAGCCTCGGCGCCTGGCTGTCGCGGATCCTCGTCAACACCTTCATCTCGCGCCACCGGCATCAACGCGTCGTCGACGTCACCGCGGCCCGCAGCGACCTCCTCGATCATCTCTTCGACGGCGGCCGCCTCGACGAGGCCAGCGACCCGGAGCAGGTGTGGCACGGCCAGGGCCTCTCCGACGAGGTGCTCGCCGCCCTCGACGGCCTCCCGGCCCACTACCGCGAGGTCGTCGAGCTGGTCGACCTCCACGGCCTCGCCTACCGCGACGCCGCCGACCAGATGGGCTGTCCGCTCGGCACCGTGATGAGCCGGCTCCACCGCGCCCGCCGCCTGCTGCGCGACCAGCTCACCGACTACGCCCGCGAGTGCGGCCTCGCGGCGGCCCCGGCCGCCTGAGCACGCCGCCCCACGCGACGCCGTGACGACCGCCGCCACTGCGACCAGACCCAGCCGCGGAGCACGGCGCCCACGCGACGTCGTGACCACCGCCGCCGCTCTCGACTATCCTCGCCCTCTGGCCTCGATGCTCCCGCTCCGCCCTCGCCTCGCCCTCGCCACCCTGCTCGCGCTCGCGGCCTGCGAGGGCAAACCCCAGCAGCCCGCCGCGAGCGCCGTCGTCGCAGCCGCGGGCCCGCCCGCGCCGGCCTTCCTCGGCCGCACCCTCGACGGCGAGCCCTTCGAGCTGGTCGGCCTGCGCGGCCAGGTCGTGCTGCTGAACGTGTGGGCCACCTGGTGCGAGCCCTGCCGCAAGGAGATGCCCGAGCTACAGGCGCTGCACGCCCGCCACCAGGCCCAGGGCCTGAGCGTGGTCGGCGTCAGCGTCGACGCGGCCCGCCTCGGCCCGGAGGTGCGGCGCATGGTCGAGGACTTCCAGCTCAGCTACCCGAACGTGCACGACCCGCGCAACACGATCAGCGCCAGCTTCAAGGTCGTCGGCTACCCGACCAGCTTCCTCATCGATCGCGCGGGCGTCATCGTGTGGCGCCGCGACGGCATGATCGAGCCCGGCGACGCCGAGCTGTCCGCCGCGCTCGCCACGGCGCTCGCTGGCTAGCCCCGCGCTTGCAGCTGAGTCGAGGTGCCCGCCTCGCGCTGCGTCGAGGCACTCGCCTCGCGCAGCAGGTCGAGCGCGGCGGCCATCTGCGCCTGCACATGATCCTGCAGCGCCTGCACATCGCCAGCGAAGCGGCCCGGCGCGACCGGCTCGAGCACGCGTACGCGGATATCGAGGCGGCCGTCCTGCTGGAACACCCAGGTCCCCTGCGGCAGCGCGTGCAGGGTCCCGTCGATCACGATCGGCAGCACCGGCACATCGGCCGCGACGGCCATGGCGAAGGCGCCGCGGCGAAACTGCTGCAGCTCCCCGTCGCGCGAGCGGGTGCCCTCCGGGAACATCAAGATCGACGATCCGCGGCGCAGGTGGGCGAGGCAGGTCTGCAGCATGCGGTCGCGGCTGCGCTGATCGCCGCGACGGATCGGCACATAGTCCGCCATCCACATCATCCACCCGAGGAAGGGCACGATGAACACCGAGTCCTTGGCCACCCATTTGAAGTGTTTGCGCAGCTGGTAGAGCACAAAGATGTCGCCGATCGACTGATGGTTGGCGACCATCACGTAGGTGCCGTCGGCGGCGATGCGCTCGCCGTGTTCGACCGCGATCCGCCAAAACGGCGACAGCGCGACATAGTGGTTGGCCCAGGTCCACGCGTACCAGTGCGAGAAGCGGCGCCGACGATCGAAGGGCAGCAGCAGCAGCCACACTGGCACCACCGCGAACCAGAAGATCATCAGGCTCAGCGCGAGGTACAGCCAGAAGAAGGCGGACAGCAGGTGCTTCACCGCGCCGCAGCCTGCCCCAGCCGGCGCCTGCTTGTCGAGCCGAAGACTTGCTAGCATGCCGGCCACCATGCGCCTGCGCACCGGCCTCGCCCTCCTCCTGTCCGCATGTACCGCCGAGCCTGCCGGACCCCCCACGCCGGCGACCGCACCGGCGAGCTCATTGGCCGCGGGGATCCCCGCCCGTCCGCCACGGCTGGTGCCCGCGCCCGCCGGGGGCACGGTCGCCGAGGTCGTGACCGCCGAGCTCGGCGCGGGCGACACCCGGCTCGTCGTCTACGTCGGGGCGAGCTGGTGCGAGCCCTGTGTCGCCTTTCACGACGCGCTGCTGGCGGGCCAGCTGGACGCTGATCTGCCCGGCGTCCGCTTCCTCGAGTTCGACCTCGACCGCGACAAGGCCCGCCTCGAGGCCGACGGTTATACCTCGCGCTTTGTACCCCTGTTCGCGCTGCCGGGCCCCGACGGTCGCGCGAGCGGGCGCCAGATCCAGGGCGGCGTCAAGGGAGCCGGCGCAGCCGCGAATCTCGTGCTGCGCCTGCAACCTTTGCTGGCCAGCGAGCGCGAGCGACCCCCGGCCTGAATGCCATGTCGGTCGCCGGAGGGCCCAGGGCTCAGGCCACGATCAGGGCCACGATCACGGCCACGATCACGGCCACGATCACGGCCACGATCACGGCCACGATCACGGCCACGATCACGGCCACGATCACGGCATGATGCCGCAGATGCCGACGTTCTCGTAGCCCGGCGTCGCCTTGCCCTGCTCGAACCACGGCACGCAGGTCAGGGTGTCGTCGAAGGCGAGGCAGGTCTCCGGCATGTCGATGTCGCAGTAGGTCGAGCAGCAGTAGGTGCCGCCGCAGCCCGGCACGTTCTCGGCGAATATGCAGAGAAAGCTCGGGTCGCAGCCGGACAGCGCATAGCAGGCGTCGCCGTACTGACCGGGGATTTCCTCGAAGACGCGCGGCATGCAGACGAAGAACTCGGCCCCGAGCGCGGCGATGTTGGGCACGCAGGTCTCGGCCGGGCTGCAGTCCTGCGCCAGCGGATCACAGGCGGGGAAGCACAGCGGCACCGTCGGCTCGAACAGGAAGGCGCACTTGTCCCCGACATCGGGGCAAGTCGGGTCGTTCATGTCACCCTGACAGTAGGCCACGCAGGCCGCCTTGCCGCTGTTGTCGATGTCGAGGCAGATGGAGCCCTCGACGCAGTCGTCGATGCCATCGCCGAACTTACCCTCGACCGTGCAGCCCTCACCCGGCTGCTTGTCACCGGTGATCTGCACACACTTGGCGCCGTTGGGGAAGATCCCGCCATCGTCGCTCCACGCGTTGCACTTCTGCCCGGCCATGCAGTCCTGCGCGAACAGGTTGCACTCACCGCCGCTCGGGATATCCCCGTTCGGGAAGTTGGTGTCGGCGCCCGAGCTGGTCGGCGTCGCTTCGCTGGTGCCGCTCGCAGACGAGGTGCTGCCGCTGGTCGGCAGCACCTCTGTGGTGGATGTGGAATCCGTCCCGGTGTCGGTCGCCGAGCTGTTGCTCGCGGTGCCCGCGGGGTTCGTGCCGCAGGTGACGAGGGCGGCCGATGCAAGCAGCGCGAGGTGAAGCGGGCGACGGTATGCCATGGGCCCGTATCTTACCCCGACTCGCCCCACCGGAGACGACCAAAACAAACGGCCGACCATTGCGGTCGGCCGTCGGCTGCCTGCCTGCCACGCTGTCAGGCGATCATCTCAGGCGATCATCTCAGGTCAGGCGACGCTGTACTTGGTCCCGCGAGCCTTGCCGGACCAGGTGATCCGACCGGCCTCGATGAGGCGAGCCAGGCCTGCGCGAGCCTGCAGGCTGGTGCCGCCGGCGACCGCGATGAGGGCCCCGGCGCCAGCCGGACCGCCGGCGTCCTTGACCGCCAGGAACAGCGCCTCGTCGTACGCGGCGCGGCCCTCGGCCGTGCGGGTGTTGACCGCCTTGGCCTTGCCACGGCGGGCCTTGGCGCCCTTCTCGGGCGGGGCCGCCTCGGGCGGGGCCGCCTCGACCTTGGCCGCGCGGACCTTGCTGGCGGTCTTCGCCTTGCGACCGACGGGACCACCGGCCTTGGCCTTGGGGCCGCCCTTGCTGGCGGGCGCTGTGGGCCGCGCGGCGCCACCACCGGACCCGAGGAGGTCGGCGATGGTGATCTCGCTGAAGAGTCGGCCGAGGCCGCCCTTGCTGAGTTTGTGGATCTCGCCGAGGGTGAGCTCCGGGGAGCCGCGCAGCGACTCGATCAGAATGCGGCGCTCATTTTCGGCGATGGCAGCTTTGAACGTAGACTCGAACTTCGACATGCGCGACAAGCTAACACACTTTATGCAAAGTCAAGCATACGATCGAAGACGAACGTAGATAAATAATGACGGGGTCGCGGCGGGAGCCGATGGCCCGTGATGGCCAGTGATCGGCCATGAGCCGGGGCCGGCCGAGGCCGGCTGTCATCACATCGACCGACGATACTCGCCGCCGACCTCGAAGAGGGCGCGGGAGATCTGACCAAGCGAACAGACCCGGGCCGTCGCCATCAGCTCCTCGAAGATGTTGCCGCCGGCCAGGGCGACCCGCTTCAGCGCCGCCAGAGCCGGCCCGGCCGCATCGGCGTGGCGGGCCTGGAAATCGCGGAGGCGGGCGATCTGGGCGTTCTTCTCGCCGCTGTCGGCCCGCGTCAGGGCCAGGCCCGCGGTCTCCTGCTCGCCGGTCATGTCCGGGTTACGGAAGGTGTTGACCCCGACGATCGGCAGCTCGCCCGAGTGCTTGAGGTGCTCGTACTTGAGGCTCTCATCCTGGATCTTGCCGCGCTGATATTGCCGCTCCATCGCCCCGAGCACCCCGCCGCGCTCGTCGAGGCGCAGGAACTCGGCGAGCACCGCCTCCTCGACCAGCTCGGTCAGCTGCTCGACGATGTGGCTGCCCTGCAGCATGTTGTCGGTCTTCGCCAGGCCCTGCTCCTTGGTGATGATCAGCTGGATCGCCATGGCCCGGCGCACGCTGCCCGCGGTCGGCGTCGTGATCGCCTCGTCGTAGGCGTTGGTGTGCAGCGAGTTGCAATGGTCGTAGTAGGCGAACAGCGCCTGCAGCGTGGTGCGGATGTCGTTGAAGTCGATCTCCATCGCGTGCAGCGAGCGGCCGCTGGTCTGGATGTGGTACTTCAGCTTCTGGCTGCGCTCGTCGGCGTGATAGAGGTCGCGCATCGCCACCGCCCAGATGCGCCGGGCCACGCGACCGATCACCGTGTACTCGCTGTCGAGGCCGTTGGAGAAGAAGAAGCTGAGGTTCGGCGCGAAGGCGTCGACCGCGAGGCCGCGGGCCCGGTAGTACTCGACGAAGGTGAAGCCGTTGGCCAGCGTGAACGCCAGCTGCGAGATCGGGTTCGCCCCGGCCTCGGCGATGTGATAGCCGCTGATCGACACCGAGTAATAGTTCCGGACCTGCTTGCGGATGAAGTACTCCTGGATGTCGCCCATCATCCGCAACGCGAACTCGATCGAGAAGATGCAGGTGTTCTGGGCCTGATCCTCCTTCAAGATGTCGGCCTGGACCGTGCCGCGCACCACCTTCAGGGTGCGCTCGCGGACCGCCGCGCGCTCGCCTTCCGTCAATGCTCCGCCCTTGTCCGCCTCGGCGCGGGCCACCTGTTGATCGATCGCCGTGTTCATGAAGAAGGCGAGGATGATCGGCGCCGGCCCGTTGATGGTCATGCTGACGCTGGTCGACGGGTCGCACAGATCAAAGCCAGCATAGAGGTCGCGCGCGTCCTCGAGGGTGCATACGCTGACGCCGCTCTCGCCGATCTTGCCGAAGATATCGGGCCTCTCGTCGGGGTCACAGCCGTAGAGGGTCACCGAATCAAAGGCGGTCGACAGCCGCTTGGCCGGCTCGCCCGCCGAGAGGTAGTGAAAGCGCTCGTTGGTGCGGGCGGGCCCGCCCTCGCCGGCGAACATGCGCTTCGGATCCTCGCCCTCGCGCTTGAACGGGAACACGCCGGCCGTGAAGGGGAAGTGGCCGGGCAGGTGCTCGAGCATTGCGAAGCGGACCAGCGCCCCGGGCTCGTCGTCCTGCGGCACCGCGACCCGCGGCTGGCGCGTGCCCGAGAGCGTGACGACGTGCGTGGGATAGCGGACCTCGCTGCCGCGGATCTTGATCACGTACTCCTCCTCGGCGTACGCGGCGCGCAGGCGCGGCAGCTCGATCAGCGCCCGGCGAGCGTCGGCGTCGAGGCGCGCGTCGGCCCGCTCGATCGCCCGATCGAGGGCCGCGTCGATGACCGCCCCGTCGCCGCCCGCCTCGCCCGCGAGCAGGCGCTTGCTGGTGCGCAGCGCCTGCAGCTCGCGGGCCCGCTCGGCCTGCGCGTGGGCGCGGGCCTTGTAGTCGTGCAAGGTGCGGACAATCTCCGCGAGATAACGCGTGCGCTCCGGCGGGATCAGATCGCGGGTGTCCGACGCGACCGCCCGCTGCTCCACCGGAATGCGACACACCCAGGGCGCGCGCGAGTGCCGGCCGAGGTCGTCGCAGACCGCCGCATAGAGGCCATTCACGCCGCTGTCATGAAAGCGGCTGGCGACCGTACCGAACACCGGCAGCGCCTCGTCGGGCACGCTGTACGCGATCTCGCGGTTGCGCCGGACCTGCTTGCGAACGTCACGGAGCGCGTCCTTGCTGCCCTTGTGCTCGAACTTGTTGATCGCCACCAGCTGCGCGAGGTCCAGCATCTCGATCTTCTCGAGCTGGCTCGGCGCGCCGTACTCGGCGGTCATCACATACAGGCAGAGGTCGGCGAGGCGCGTGATCTCGGCGTCGCCCTGGCCGATGCCCGAGGTCTCGACGATCACCAGATCGTAGCCGCTGGCCTGGATCAGGCGGACGACGTCATCGGTGGCCCGCGACAGCTCGACCCCGGCCTGCCGGGTCGCCAGGCTGCGCATGTACGCGTTGGGGTGGCGCAGCGCGTTCATGCGGATGCGGTCGCCGAGCAGCGCCCCGCCGGTGCGCCGCCGCGTCGGATCGACCGACACCACGGCGATGTGACGATCGGGGTGGTCGCGCAGCAGGCGACTGAGCAGCTCGTCGGTCAATGAGCTCTTGCCGGCGCCGCCGGTGCCGGTGATGCCGAGCACCGGCACGCCCGCGACCGGGACCGCCTGCAGCGCGTCACGCAGCGGATCGGCGCCCTCGGGCAGGGCCTCGATCGCGGTGATCAGGCGGGCCAGGCGGCTCTTGTGATCGGTCCGCTCGCGCGCCCGCGGCTGCGTCAACCAGGCCAGCTCGGCCAGTGGATCGGCGGGCAGCGTCGAGAAGTCCGAGCCGCGCAGGATCATGTCGATCATGCCCTGCAGCCCGTGGCGACGGCCGTCCTCGGGGCTGAAGATGCGCTGGATGCCGTAGGCGTGCAGCGCCTCGATCTCCCGCGGCACGATCACCCCGCCGCCGCCGCCCCAGATCGTGATGTGCCCGGCGCCCTTCTGGCGCAGCAGGTCGTGCATGTATTCGAAGTATTCGACGTGCCCGCCCTGATAGGAGCTGAGCGCGATCGCCTGCGCGTCCTCCTGGATCGCCGCGTCGACCACCTCCTCGGCGCCGCGGTTGTGCCCGAGGTGGATGACCTCGGCGCCGGAGGCCTGCAGCACGCGCCGCATCACGCCGATCGCCGCGTCGTGGCCGTCGAAGAGGGCCGCGGCGGTGACGACGCGGATCTTGTGGTGGGCGCGATAGCGCGGCGCGGGGGCGGCCTGGGCCGGCTGGACGGGGCTCTGAGCATTCAGATCGGCGCTGGGCATCGTTCTGTCCACAGTAGGCCGCCGCGCGGGATCCCTGCGCCGGGTTTTTTTGCCTCCCGCCGCGGCTTGCCTCACAATGCCGGAGGTATGACACCCGACCACAGCGGCACCGATCGGCCCACCCGGGCCGGACGATCCGTTGCAGGCGGCCCCGGCCGGGGTTTTCGCCACGTCTGCGCCGCCCTCGCCGTCCTGGTCCTGCTCGGGCCCACCCGCGCGGAGGCCGCCAGCGGCCGACCCCGACTCGGCTGGTCGAGCGCCCCGCGCTGGCGCCTGCCGAGCGCCCGCCCGCCCGAGTGCCCGCGGGGCTACGCGCACGAGCGCGGCAGGTCCTTGGTACAGGTCCGAAAGGCCAGGTGCCTCGGGACAGGTCCCGAGAGCCAGGTCCGAAGGGCCAGCTCGCGGCCGCTGCCCGGGGTGCGCGACGATCCTGACCCGCGGCCGCCTGCGCGCGACGATCCGCGGCCCTTGCCCGGCGTGCGCGACCTCCCGAGTGGGCGCGACCTGCCGAGTGGGCGCGACCTGCCGAGTGGGCTGCCGCTCGCCCGCCACGACCCGCGGCCTGGCAGCGGGCGCGTGCCGACGATCGACCCGGGCCCCGACGCCACGGCGCTGATGCGGCTCGATGCCAGCGCTTGCCTCGCCCGCCTCGACGCGCTCGAGGTCCCGTACGTGAGGGTCGAGCGGGCGCAGGCGCCAGAGGTGGCGATCCCTGTGCGCTTGACCGGCGCGGTGGCCGGGGTCGACTTCACGATCCCGTGGTCCGACGATCCTGGCCGCGACCCGCACGCGATCTGGGACTGTCGCCTGGTCGCGGCGATCGTGCCGGTTGCGGAATTCCTCCACGCGCACGGCGTCACCGAGGTCCAGTATTTCTCGGCGCTGCGACGGGGAAAGATCGTTCGCGACAAACCCCGCAGCCAGCACAACGTCGGGCTCGCGCTCGACCTGCTCGGCGTCCGCGGGCCGGCGATGCCGCTCGCCACCGTCGAGCAGACCTTCGCGCGCGGCCGGCTGCGAGCCTGCCCGGCCGACCCCGGCCGGTCCGGCCCGCTCGGTGCTCCGGTGCCCGTCGGGGCCGCGGCGGCCGACCTCTTCTTCGCGTTGGTCTGCCAGGCCCACGCGCGGGGGCTTTTCCACACGATCTTGACCCCCGATCACGATCGGGCGCACCACAACCACCTGCATCTCGATCTCAAGCCGGGGCAGACCAGCCCGACCGACCCGTTCATCAGCTACGACAAATAACGCCCGCGAAACGCCCCTGTGCGGCCCATTTGCGCCCGCCGCCAAGCTCGGGCAAGGTCCGCTCCGCCGCCAGATGCGAGGCCCCACAGCGGCCCCGCAGAGGATGGCGGCCCGTGGTGCGGCCCGCGGCAAACCGATACACTCGCCCGACCCCTTGCCCTGACGTGCCGATGCCCCCCAACTCGCCCCGAGGCCGCCCCGCGAAAGTCGAGCCCAAGCGCGAGGCGCCCAGCAGCGCCTCGTCGTCCTCGCTCGAGGTGACCTTCAACGAGGACATCGGCAGATCGATCGGCGGCAACGGCCGCTATCGCATCCAGGATGTCATCGGCGAGGGCGGCATGGGCGTGGTCTACGAGGCCCACGACGTCCAGGTCGACCGCCAGGTGGCGATCAAGCTGGTGCGCCGCGAGTGCCTCACGGACAGCAAGTTCGTGACCCGCTTCCGCCGCGAGCTCGAGGTCACCTCGCAGCTGCGCCACCCGTCGACGATCCGCGTGTACGAGCACGGCGAGACCGACGACGGCCGGCCCTACATGGTGATGGAGCTGCTGACCGGGCAGAGCCTGGCCGAGCGGCTCGAGCAGGGCCGCGTGCCCGAGTTCCAGGCCCTGCAGTTCGCGCGGCAGATCGCCGAGAGCCTCAGCGAGGCGCACGAGCACGGCATCTTTCACCGCGACCTCAAGCCCGACAACATCTTCATCGAGACCGTCGGCGTCACCACGGTGATCAAGGTCCTCGACTTCGGCATCGCCGGCGGCGTCGATGCGCTCAAGCTGACGCGCGCGGGCGAGGTGTTCGGCACGCCGCAATACATGAGCCCGGAGCAGTGCAACGGCACCGACCTGGACCACCGCACCGATATCTACTCGCTCGGCTGCATCCTCTACGAGATGCTCGAGGGCAAGCCGCCGTTCTCGGCCGAGAGCCCGATGGCGACGATGCTCAAGCACGTGCGCGCCAAGGTCCCGACCCCGCGACACGCCAGCCCGGCCACGGTGAAGCTGCTCCAGCTGGCCCTTCGTAAGGACCGCAGCAAGCGGATCCAGTCGGCGGGGCGCTTCGCGGAGCTCATCGGTCAGGCGCTCGGGGCGGTCCGCGCCGCCGAGGAGGGCCGCTCGATCCCCGAGCTGAGCGGCGCCCTCGCGGCCACCGCCGTGCACACCGGGGCCTTCGCGCCGATCACCACCGGCTCGGGGCAGGCCGCCCCCCGCCCCACCCTGCACCCCGGCCAGCGGGCTGCGCCGAGCAAGCTCCCGCTGCTGCTGATGGGCCTCGGCGTGTTCGGCCTGGTCGTCACGATCGTGATGCTGCTGAGCTCGGACAACAACGAGGTCGTCGCGGAGGACAGCAAGGCGGCGGACACCAAGGCGCCGATCAGCGAGGTCGGCCTGCCGATGAACCGCGCCGTGATCCGCAGCAACGTCGAGGCGGCGCACGTGCAAGTCGACGGCAAGGCGGTGTGCACGACTCCCTGTGAGATCACGGTCCCGGTCGGCGACAACAAGGTCCACGAGATCCGGCTGTCCAAGCCGGGCTACAACGACGTCTCGCAGCAGTGGCGCCCGCTGACCGTCACCGACCAGATGCCCGCGTTCCAGGATCTGCGGCCGAGCGCCAGCACGATCGAGGTCAAGGGCACCGGCAAAAAGCGCGGCGGCTGAGCCGTTATCGCTGCTGGCCCCCGATTGGCCTCACATTGGCCGCCGATCGGGCCTTGTTTGCGCGTGCGCGTTTTGCCAAGCTGGGCCCCCCATGGCCGCCCAGCAAGACGACGACTTTGCGCAGATGTTTGAAGCCACCGCCGCCAACACGGCGAAGAACGGGGCGCGACGCGTGCGACCCGGGCAGATGGTCGAAGGCGTCGTCGCCGAGATCGGCAGCGACAGCGTGTTCGTCGACATCGGCGCCAAGGCCGAGGCCCGCATCGAGCGCGAGCAGGTCACCGACAAGGAGGGCAAGCTCAAGGTCAAGGTCGGCGACAAGCTGCGCGCCACGGTGGCGTCCGCCGGCCGCGACGGCATCCTCCTGGTCGTGCAGCTCGGCAGGGGCGGCGTCGACACCCAGGTCCTCGAGCTCGCCCAGCAGAGCGGCGTGCCGATCGAGGGCACCGTCAGCAAGGCCGTGAAGGCCGGCCTCGAGGTCGAGATCGGGGGCGTACGCGCGTTCTGCCCCGCCTCGCAGATCGACATCGGCTTCGTCCAGGAGCTCGAGAACTTCGTCGGCCAGAAGTACTTCTTCAAGGTGATGGAGGTCCGCGACAACGGCCGCAGCGTGATCGTCTCGCGCAAGGCGGTGATGAAGGACGAGCGCGAGAACCAGGCCCGGGCGGTGCGCGAGCGCCTCGTCGTTGGCGCCGAGCTCGACGGCATCGTGCAGTCGATCCAGCCCTACGGCGCCTTCATCGACCTCGGCGGCATCGAGGGTTTGGTCCACATCTCTGAGCTCGGGCACGGCCGCGTCGATCGTGTCGAGGACGTGATCAAGGTCGGCGAGGCGGTCAAGGTGCGGGTCGTCGCGCTCGACCCGCGCGGCACCGGCGGCGACCTCAAGATCAGCCTGTCGATGAAGTCCGCGGATCAGCCGGAGCAGACCAGCGTCTCGGCCGACACCATGCTCACCGGCAAGGTCGCAGAGGTCGCGCAATTCGGCGTGTTCGTCGACACCGAGCAGGGCCGCGGCCTGGTGCCCACCAACGAGCTCGGCATCCCCCACGGCGCCGACCCCAAGCGCAGCTTCCCGATCGGCAAGGAGGTCGAGGTCGTCGTGCTCAGCCGCGATCACAAGACCGGCAAGCTGCGGCTCAGCATCAAGGGCGTCGCCGCGGCCGAGGAGCGCAGCAACTACAAGAGCTTCGCCCAGCAGAACAAGAAGTCCGGCAAGGGCATGGGCAGCCTCGGCGAGCTGCTCAAGGGCCTCGAGGTGAAGCTGCCCCCGGCGCCCCGCGGCGCCCCAGCGGCGAACCCGGGGAATTCGCAGAGCCCGGCGAATGCGTCGTCGCGCGACGATGGTCGCCGGCGTCGCGTGTGAACGTCGCCGGGAGCTGGCGCGTCAGCTCTTCTTGCGCGGCGGTACGCCGGCGCGTGTCGGCGCGCCGGGAGCTGGCGCGTCAGCTCTTCTTGCGTGGCGCCGTCACTTGTGAGCGTCGCGCCGGGAGCTGGCGCGTCAGCTCTTCTTGCGCGGCGGTACGCCGTCACCGCGCGGGGGTTCGCTCGCGGGCTCGCCTGGACGCGACGCGGGGCCCGGGCGCAGGAAGCTGAAGGGCAGCGTGGGCGCGCCGGCCTTGGCCTTGGGCTCGCGTGAGGCGCCCTCCTCGGGATGCACGACGGGATGCGCAGCGGTCGGGGCCGCGGCGCGTGCGGCGGACTCGACCGGACTGTCCCTTGGGACAGGTGATGGTTCGGCCGAGATCGTCGGGTGGGCGGCGGTTCGGGCTGCGGCTGCGGCGTTCGGGTGCACCGGGCCTGCGACAGGTACGGCGACCGCGGCGGCTGGCGCTGCGGCGGCGGGTTTCGCTGGTGCCGTGACGGCCGGCGCTGCTGCTGTGGCGGGCTTCGCGGTCGCGGCGACCGGCGCTGCTGCGGGTGCTGCTGCGGGTGCTGCTGTGGCGGGCTTCGCGGTCGCGGCGACCGGCGCTGCTGTGGCGGGCTTCGCGGTCGCCACTGGCGCTGTTGCGGGTTTCGGCTCCGCGGCGGCTGGCGTGGCTGCGGTGGGCTTCGTGGTCGTGGCGGCTGGCGCGGCTGCGACGGTTGGAGCTGTTGCCGCTGCTGCTGGCGTGGCGGCACCGCTCGATGACTGCGTCGCACTCGGGGCTGCGTGCGGCGCTGCGGGCCCTGCCGGCGAGCGTTGCTGCGGGGCCTCGACCTTGACGGGCTCACTCACGGCTGGCCGCGCCGCGCCTCGTGCTGGCAGACCCGCGATGCCCGGTGCGGGTGCCGGGCTGCGCGCGGGGTCGGGAGCGTTCGCCGTCACGACACGCTGCGGCTCGACGGGCCCGCCCGGACTCGCGGGAGCTCGGGGCGTCACAACGGTCCGTGACGGCGGAGCCGCAAACAGCCCGGCTCGCGCCTGCGCAGCTGCGGGCACAGGCGTTGGCTCGTTGGCCGGGTCGGGCCTGACGACCACCGCCGTCGGCTCCGGCTTCACGGCGGCTGGCTTCACCTCGGGCTTCGCCCCCGGCCTCGCCGCCTCGGCCGATGCCTTCAACTCGGGCTTCACCTCGGGCGTGACCGGCTTCGCCGCTGGCACCGCGGCTCTCGCTTCTGGTGGTGCTTGCCTCGCCTCGGGCTGCGCCGCCACCTTCGTCGGCTCAGGCGTGGGCTCGGGCTTCGCCGCGGCTGGCCTTGCATCTGGCTTGATCGCCTCCGGGCGACGCGGCGGCGGTGTCGGCGGACGCAGCGAATCGGCGGCCGGTGGACGCGGCGGCGGTGTCGGTGTCGGACGCGACACCGGCGGGATCGTCTTCGGCCGCAAGGTGTCGTGAAGGGTCGCGCCTGGACGCACGGGCTCGGGTGCTCGCGGAGCAGGCCCACTCCGCATCGCGTTCGGCGGGGCTGGTGGTGCCGGCGCGGCGCCAACTCGCGTGATCTCACCGGGTCCGCGCGAGCCCAGCTCTCCGGACACGGGCGCGAGAGCCGTCGGCACCGCGGCGACGCGGGTGATGTCGTCGTCACGAGGCGACGGTCGTTGGGCGTCGCCCCGCGGCTGCGGCTGGATCGGCTTCGAGGTCGCGCCGCCGAGGGTCGGGTACGACGCCGTGGCCGCGGTCCGCCTGTCCTCCGGGACAGGTTGACTCGCGGCCACCGGCCGACCCGCGGCCGCCTCCCGGCGCGAACGACTGTCCTCGAGGCCACCGCTCGCCCGGGCCGCCTGCTCGCCCGACGGCACCGCCGAGAAGGTGTTTGTCGCGCGCCGGTCCTCCGCGCCTGCCGGCGAACGCCGGTCCTCCGCGACGGCCGGGAACGTGCCGGTCGAGCGCCTGTCTTCCGCGCCAGCCGGGACGCTGCCGGCTGAACGCCTGTCCTCTGCGACAGCCACGAAGCTCCCGGTGGCTCGGTCGGCGCGCACCGGTGCCGGCGTGGTGTGGTCGGCCAGGGCCTCTGCGATCGGGCCCGGACGGGCGCGGTGGGTGTGGTCGATCGTCACCTCGATGATCGAGTCCTCGACCTCGACGTCGATGTCGGCGGTGCCCGACTCGCTGGGCCCCGGTACCACGCGGGCCTGGACCGGACTCGGTGCCGGACGCGGCGTGGGCTCGTCGAGGCGAACGTCGGCGCCGGCCTTGCGAGCGTCGAGGATCCGTCGCAGCTCGGCCCGGCCCTCTTTGGTGAGCAGCGTCCGCGAGCGCCGGCCACGTGCCTCGGGACGCGGGGCGGTCTCCAGATCGACGTCGAGGTCGACCTCGTCCGGATCGTCGAGCGGGAGGTTCTTGGGCCGCGTCGACAGGGCCACCGGATCGGTCTTGGGCCGCTGCTGCTGCGGCGGGGCCACCGGCCCAGCACCGCTGCGCACCGCGGGCAGATCGTGGCCCGTGCGGTGCCGCATCGGCGGCGGCAGACCGTGCGGCGGGCGGGTGAACATCCCGGTCATCTCGTCGTCGGCGTTGGCCTGCGCCTCGGCCTCCTCGCGCAGCTGGGCCATCACGTCCTGCACGACGACCCGCATCACGTTGCAGCTGGGCCAGCGGTTCTCCGGATCGAAGGCGAGGGCCCGGTCGACCAGCTCGATCACCTGACGTGGCAGATGCGGAACGACGCTGGCGATCGAGCGCGGCGGCTTGCGGGCCACGGCCATCAGGCGATCGATGACCGGCCCGGTCGACGGGTGCACCGTCTCGCCCGAGAGCGCCCGAAACATGGTCGCGGCGATCGACCACATGTCGCTGCGTGCGTCGAGGTTCTGGTTGTCGGCCCGCGCCTGCTCGGGGGCGATGTACGAGACCGTGCCGAAGACGATGCCGTCGCTCTGGTCCATCGCCTCGGCCGACAGCTCGCGGACGCGGGCGAGGCCGAAGTCGAGGAGCTTCACGGCGCCGTCACGGGTGAGGTAGATGTTCGCGGGCTTGATGTCGCGGTGCAGGATGCCCTTGGGGTGGGCGCACGCGAGCACCTCGAGCAACGCATCGGTGAGCTCGAGCACCTCCATGGGGCTCATCACCCCCACTCGCTCGAGGCGGCCCTCGAGCGACTCACCGTCCAGCAGCTCCATCACGAGGTAGACCTCGCCGTCCTCGGTGGCGTCGTCATCGAGGACCAGCACGGCGTTGCGATGTCCGACCTTGTTGGCCGCGTAGCCCTCGGCGAGGAAGCGTCGTCTCGCCTGTTCGTTGCGCGTGTACTGCGAGTGCAGCATCTTGATCGCCGCACGCGCGCCGTTGCGGTGGGTGCTCGCGTAGACCGCCGCCATCCCACCGATGGCGATCAGCGAGTCCAGGTGCCACTTGTTGCGTAGCCACCGGCCGACGCGCCCCTGGGCCTCGGTCATGAACCGTGTGCTGCTGCCGCCCGCCGCCAAACTTGAGCCAGGATCACGACTGGGGCCGTGGGGTGTCAAGCACGGCCTGTCGCATCGCGGCGACACTCGTGCGCGACACGGCGACCCGCGCGCCCGCGCGACGTACTCGCACCGCTCTCGCGCACCGCATTCGCGCGCTCGATCCCTCGCGCCGCGCCGCCGAACCGGGTCACGTGGGCACGGGCGCGGTGTTACTCGCACCTACATTTCGTCGAGTTTTTCGCCCTGGAGCGCGTGCACTGTAGCCTGCGCGGGTGCAGTCGCAGGCAACCCGCCCGACCCTCACGTGGTCGCGTGACGATGTTCTCGCGGCCCCTGGCGCCCGCGTCGTGGGCGAACCGGGCACGCAGGTCGGCGACGGCCGCTATGAGGTCCTGCGTCTGGTCGGCGCCGGCGGGATGGGCCAGGTCTACCAGGCCCACGATCGCGTCCTCGAGCGGCATGTGGCCCTCAAGGTCATGCGCCCCGACGTGCCCGCTGGCGAACGCCGCCGCTTCCGCCGTGAGGCCCTGCTCGGGGCTCGCCTGCTGCATCCGAGCCTCGTGCGGGTCTACGACATGGGCTGCGGCGCCGACGGCGAGGCGGCCTGGATGGCGATGGAGTATTTGCCCGGCACCGACGCCCTGCGCCTGCTCGAGGGCTCTCGCGCGCGCGGGCAGGCGCTGCCGTGGGCCGCGCTGCGACGCGTGCTCGGTCAGGTGCTCGCGGCGCTGCAGTACTGCCACGACTGTCGGGTGGTCCACCGCGACGTGAAGCCGGCCAACATGTTCGTCACCCGCGACCCCAACACCCGCTACCTGACGACCAAGTTGCTCGACCTCGGCATCGCCCTCGACCTCGACGGACCCGACGCGGTCCGGGTCCCGGGGGCCAAGCTCGAGGTGCTCTGCGGAGACCCGAACTACATGGCGCCGGAGCAGACGGTCGCTGGCGCGGCGGTCGACGCTCGCGCGGATCTCTACGCCGTGGGGATGAGCCTGTACGAACTGTGTACTGGCACCCTGCCCTTCGAGGACCTCGTGGACGCGCCGCTGGCCAGCTTGCTGGCGGCCCAACGCGAGGCCGACCCGGGCCCGCCGAGCGCCCGGATGGCCAGCGATACCCCGCCCGAGCTGGCGCAGCGCGTCGATCGTCTGGTCGCCCGTGCCTGCGCCAAGCGGCCGTCAGCACGCTTCCAGAGCGCCGCCGACATGATCGCCGCCCTCGACGCGCCGCTCCACGAAATCTGAGGTCCCGCTGCGGGTTGCGCGCGACCAGGACCCCCCTCCCCTTGATGCACGTGCAAGCACTGCATCGATCGTGAAGGAAAGTCGCGAGGCGTGTATATTCGCGCCGAGTGCTAAAGACGGTCCGAGTGCCGCCGCCCTTCGAGGGCCTCTTCGAGCAAGCGCAGGCCTACGTGGGGCGCTTCTTCGCCGAGCGCCTCGATAACCCGGAGCAGGCGCGCATCGAGATCTTCGGCCAGCGCTACATGCTCGTGCGGGCGCGCGCGATGTCCGTCGAGTTCTTCGAGATGATCCAGCGCCTGTACAGCGACAAGGGCGAGGCCGAGGCCGTGTCCGTCGCGCGCAGCCTGCTCTTCGACATCGCGCACGCGATGGGACTCTCGGACGCGCGTGACTTCGCCGAGCGCATGCACCTGGAAGATCCGATCGCCAAACTCTCGGCGGGGCCGATCCACTTCGCCCACGCCGGTTGGGCCTTCGTCGACATCTCGGCCGAGAGCAAGCCCTCGCCCGACGAGAACTTCTACCTCCTCTACGACCACCCGTACTCGTTCGAGTGCGACAGCTGGCTCAGCGAGGGCAAGCACACCGACTTCCCGGTGTGTGTGATGAACGCGGGCTACTCCTCGGGCTGGTGCGAGGCGAGCTTCGACGTGCCGCTCGTGTCCGCCGAGATCATGTGCCGGGCCAAGGGCGACGACGCGTGTCGCTTCATCATGGCCCACCCGACGCGCATCGAGGAGTACATCCAGGCCTACTTCCAGAGCCAGCCGGCGCCGCCGCAGCACCCGGTGCGCTACGAGATCCCGGGCTTCTTCTCGCGCAAGAAGCAGGAGGACGAGCTGCGCAGCCGCGAGGAGCAGTACCGCGGCATCTTCGAGGCTGGCACCAACGGCCTGCTCATCCTCGCCGACGACGGCCAGATCGTGCAGTCCAACCCGGCCGCGTCGCGGCTGTTCCGCTACGACTCGGCGGAGCTGGCCGGCAGCGCGGTCGCCGGGCTCATCACCGACCCGGGCTTTTTCGCCGAGTTTCGCGAGCGGGTCCACGGCCACGGCCACTACCTCGCGGAGAAGACCGGCCTCGCCAAGGACGGTCAGCACTACCACGTCGAGATCCGCGGCTCCCGCTTCCGCTTCCAGAACAGCGACCACCTGCTGGCGATCGTCAACGACATCACCGAGCAGAAGCTCGCTCAGCTGGCGCTGCGCGCCGCGCACGACGAGCTCGAGGGCCGCGTCCGCGACCGGACCGCGGAGCTCGAGCACGTCAACGCCCAGCTCAAGACGGTCAACGAGAAGCTGGTCGCCGCCCGCGACCACGCGATCGACGCCAGCAAGGCCAAGAGCGCCTTCCTGGCCAACATGAGCCACGAGCTGCGCACGCCGCTGAACGCGATCATCGGCTACAGCGAGCTCATCGAGGAGGAGAGCCACGACGCCGCGGTGCTCAACCTCGGCGACCTCGGCAACATCCGGGCCGCGGCCCGCCACCTGCTCGCGCTCATCGACGACATCCTCGACGTCTCCAAGATCGAGGCCGGCAAGATGGAGCTCTTCGTCGAGCCCTTCGACGCGCGCGAGCTGCTCGACGAGGTCGTCGCCACCATCGCGCCGCTCGCGGCCCGCAACCGCAACACGCTCTCGCTCGACCTCAGCGCCGGCCTCGGCACCCTGCACACCGACCGCACCAAGCTCAAGCAGGTCGCCCTGAACCTGCTGTCGAACGCCTGCAAGTTCACCCACGACGGGAAGGTGCGCCTGGCCGTCCGCAGGTCGCGCGGCCCGGGCGGCGAGTGGCTGCACCTCGAGGTCGAGGACTCGGGCATCGGCATCGTCGGCGAGCGCCTCGAGGAGCTGTTCCAGCCGTTTCGTCAGGCCGACGAGTCGACGACCCGCAAATACGGCGGCACCGGGCTCGGCCTGTCGATCAGCCGGCACTACTGCCAGATGATGCGCGGCTCGATCCAGGCCGTGAGCGCCCCGGGCCGCGGCTCCACCTTTACGGTGCGGATCCCCGTCGACATCGGCGCGGCCCGACGCGCCCGCGCCTGACGCCGCCCGAGGCCAGCCCATCGACATCGGCGCGGCCCGGCGCGTGCCTGAAGCCCCGAACCCCATCGAGCCGTGTCAGGGCCTGCTCTTCGACATCGGCGGCCAGCCGCCTGCCCGAGCCGGCTAACGAGGACGACGCCTGACCTCGCCGCGGCGAGGACAGGCGCCCGTGTCTGCGGCGGCGGCTACTTGCCGAGCGCGCCCTGGAGCTTGAACTCGATGCGCCGGTTGAGCGCCTTGTTCTTCTTGGTGTCGTTGGCGGCGATCGGCTCGTCCGGCCCGGCGCCGCGGGTGCTCAGGCGGCTCTCGGCGATGCCCTTGTCGACCAGGTACTTCTTCACCGACTCGGCGCGGCGGCGCGACAGGTCGACGTTGTGCTCGCGGTTGCCGTCGCTGTCCGTGTGACCGCTGATCTCGACGTGCACGTCGTCGAAGTCCTTGAGCACCTTGACCGCGGCGTCGAGGGTGGTCTTCGAGGCCGGCTTGATCGTGTCCTTGTCGACGTCGAAGTAGATGCCCTTGATGACGCCGGCGAACTTGGCGACGGCCTTCGGGACCTCGTCGGCGCAGCCGTCGCTGTCCTTGTAGCCGTTCTTGGTCTCGGGGATGTCGATGCACTGGTCGTTCGGGTCGAGGATACCGTCGCCGTCCTTGTCGGGCGGCGGGCAGCCGTCGGGCGCCACACCGGCGACCTGCGGGCACTTGTCGGCGGGGTCCTTGAAGCCGTCGCCGTCGCTGTCCGGGCAGCCATCCGGGGCGGTGCCCGGGTCGTTGACGCAGCTGTCGTCGGGGTCGAAGAAGCCGTCGCCATCGCTGTCGATCGGGCCGGCGAGCGGGCAGCCATCGGGCGCCACGCCGGCCAGGTTGACGCACTTGTCGACGCTGTCGAAGAAGCCGTCGCCGTCGCTGTCCTTGTCCTTCTCCTTCGCGGGCTTCTTGCGGTTGAGCAGGAAGGACAGGCCGAGCAGCACCTCGACGTGGTGCGTGCGGCCATTGTCGATCTGGTGCCGGGCGGTGACGTTGTCGCGGACGTCGAGGCGCAGGGCCAGCAGCCGGTTGATGTAGAACTTCACGCCGCCGCCGAAGTGCAGCGCGGGGTCCTGGTCCTTGCCGACCGAGCTGCCGGTGGTGCCCATCACGCCGAAGCCGGCGAGGGCGAAGGGCGCGATGCGGTACGGCAGCTGGACGATGCCGTAGCCGCGGAAGGCCCCGAGCAGCGCGTTGGAGCTGCCGTCCCGCAGCTTGGTCGGCATGACGCCGCCCTCGACCTCGAGGCCGAGGAAGGACAGCGGGTAGTAGCCGAAGCGCAGGCCGAGGTCCGGGGCGAGCTTCTTGTAGGACTGCCAGGTGGTGGTTGGGGCCGCGTCCCAGAGCTCGTGATCTGCGTTGGGGAGCATGATGCCGCCATAGATGCCCGCCTCCATCTGGTGGGCCGTCGGTCGATAGCGCTTGATCCACGGCTCGCCGCTGGCGTCGCCCTTGTTCTTCTTCTTGTTGGCCTTCGCGTCGGCCTTGGCCCCGCCCAGCGAGACCTCGGCGCTCGCCGAGGCGGTGTCTGGCTCGGCGGCGGCTGGCTCCGCGGCGGCTGGCTCCGCGGCCGGCGCCGCCGGGTCTTGCGCGGCGGCTGTGCCCGAGGTGACGAGAAGCGCGAGGGCTGGGACCCAGGTGAACGAGGGCTTGTGCATGATTCGATCGGCTCGGTGAAGGGGATGCGCATGCCCCGAGTGGGGGCGGCAGCCACCTCTTGTATCTGGCTTCGTTGCGTTTGCAAAGTCAGCGACATGCGGCAGATGACGCGCGACACAGCGCGACCCCGACCTTCGCACCGTCTGACCATTGGGACATGTCGGCGTGGCGACGGCGGCGAGCATTCACCTGATCCTGCTTGTCCTCGATTGCCACGTGGCGTGGAATCGGCCGCCTGTGCGAAATCAATGCACCCGAAGCCTGGTACGATTTCGCCCGCATGAGCGCGACCTTCTACGCGTACCCCGGCTGTGACAGCTGTCGAAAGGCGCGCCGCTGGCTCGATGAGCACGGCGTCGCATACAGCGAGCGAAACATCGCCACCGACCCGCCGAGCGTGGCGACGCTGCGCGAGCTGCAGGCCCGCGCCGGTGTGCCGCTGCGGCGCCTGTTCAACACCTCGGGCCAGCTCTACCGCAGCGGTGAGTATGCGCGGCGGCTGGCGACGATGGACGACGACGCGGCGCGGGCCGAGCTCGCGGCCCACGGCATGCTCATCCGCCGCCCGCTGCTGCTGCTCGGGGAGCTCGCGTTGATCGGCTTTCACGCGGACGAGTACGCCGCGAGCCTCGCGGCGATGCGGGCGTGATCTGCGTGTAAGTGGCCCCGCGGGCCTGGCGTTGGAGCGGCATGACCTACGGCCGCACGCTGCTCCGCCTCGCCCCGCTCGCGCTCCTCGCCGCCCCTCTGCTCGCCCCGTCCCGGGCCCACGCGAGCGGCGAGCTGGCGCGGGCCAGCAGCTACGAGACGCCGCCCCGCAAGGGCTTCTACGGCGAGCTCGCGCTGCGACCCGGCGCCGTGGTCGTCCCTAACGGCCTGGTGCCCGCGCTGCGCCACCACCTCACCTTCGGCGCCGGCCTGACCGACCGCTTCAAGCTCGGCATGAGCCTACAGATCGGCGGATATCTCGAGACGATCAGCAAGCCGGTGCTCGGGATGGACGTGCTCGCCACCGGCTACCTGTGGCGGGGCCTGTACCTGCGCGGCGGCTTCGGCATGATCAACCGCATGCCGCTGGCCAAGCACAGCAGCGAGACGCGCGCCGGCTACGGCGGCACGGTCGGCTTCGGCTACGAATGGACGGTGAAGAAGGCGGCGGGCATCGGCCTCGGCGTCGACCTCGACACCCGCCTGATCTCGGCGCACCGGGTGCGCCACAGCTTCTTCGTCGGGCTGCACTTCCACTTTCATTGAAGCAGGCTAGCGGCGGCCGCGACCGCGGATCGCCAGGCCGGCGATCAGCAGGACGATGATCCCGTTGAACAGCTCGCCGGTGCGCGTGTACGGTGTGAGGTAGTCGAGGTCGATCAGCGGGACCTCGGCGACGAAGCCAGTGGCCGCGAGCGGGCCGTCCTCGGCGATGTCAGGGTCCGTCACCTCGGTCTGGTGGAGGATGCGCCCGTTGGGATCGACATAGACGCTGGTGCCCGCATTGACCGATCGCAGCAGGGCGCGGCGGTTCTCGATCGTGCGCAGCACGGCGAGGCCCATGTGCTGATACTGCTCCTTGGACTTACCGAACCACGAATCGTTGGTGAGGTTGACGAAGGCGTGGATGCCCCCGGCCGCGGTGTCGCGGGCGAAGCGCGGCAGGATGTCCTCGTAACAAATGAGCGGGCCGAACTTCATGCCGTCGACGTCGAGCACGCCGGGCTTGTCGCCCGGGTTGATGTACGAGGCGGCGGGGACCATCTTGCGGTACCACTCCGGGTCGACCAGCGGCACGTACTCGCCGAAGTACAGCGGGAACACCTTGTCGTAGGGATCGCCGAGGTGGCCGTCGCGGTGCAGCACCATCGCGCTGTTCCACGCGTAGGGGTTGACCCGCGGGTCCGAGGTGACGACGCCGAAGATCAGCGGCGCCGTGAAGTGGCGCCGGACCTTGCGCGGGTGCCCGTCGGGCAGGTCGGTGCCGCCGCGGCGCGGCAGCGCGTGCGAGAACGGGTAGCCGGTCTCGCCCCACAGCAGCAGCTGCGCGCCCTCGGCCTCGAGCCGGGCCGACTCGGCCTGCAGGCGGGCCAGGATGGCGTACTTGGAGCGGCCGCGGGCCCACTCGTAGATGCCGAAGTTGCCCTGGACGACGCCGATCTTGACCTTCGGCGAGTCGGCGATGACGGCGTCGACCTGGGCCATGCGGATGGTGCCGTAGAGCGGGGTGCCGATCAGCCAGCCGAGGAAGGTCGCGAGGGCGGCGCGGTTGATCACGCGGCGACCGGCCGCTGCACCGAAGTAATCACGCAGCAGCACGTAGAGGCCGGCGTTGATGCTGAGCTGCGCGAGGCCGATCGTGGTGACGCCGCCGATCTCCGCCAGCTGCAACCAGCGCGGCTCGTAGCACCACATCAGCGCGAGATACGACGGAAACACGTGGGGCAGCACGGCCTCGCCGGCGACCCAGCACAGCGGCGCGATCAGCAGGACGTCGCGCCCGGTGCGGCGGCGCAGCCACACGATCAACGCGGCCGGCGCGGCCCACTGCAGGCCCTGGAACGCGGCGAAGAGCAGGTGGATGAACAGGCGCGGGGCGACGCCGAAGCCGGCGAATTTGTCGAGCAGCTGGGTCAGCCAGATGAAGCCCCAGAACACGGTGATCGTGCCAGTGAGCCAGCCGAACCAGAACGCCCTCTTCGGCGTGAGGCCCTCGATCGCGTACAGCCACGGGACCCAGCCGACCAGGCCGAGCCACCACCACGAGGTGTCAGGCGAGCCGAGCACCATGCACACGGCGCACAGGCAGCTGGCGACCAGCCTCTGCCACCCGCGGGTGGTCGTCGGGGCGACCTCACTGGCGGCGGGCGTCGCCACCTCAGGTGCCCTCGGGCGGCGCCTGGCGGATGAACAGCTCGGCGAGCTGCTCGTCATCGGCGCCCGACGGGCAGCCGGTCATCAGGTCGGTGCCCTTCTGCGTCTTCGGGAAGGCGATCACGTCGCGCAGGCTGGTGGCCCCGGCCATGAGCATCGAGATGCGGTCGAGGCCGAGAGCGATGCCGCCGTGCGGCGGCGGGCCGTAGCGGAAGGCCTCGAGCAGGAAGCCGAACTTGTGCTGGATCTGGGCCTCGCTGAGGCCGAGCACCGCGAACACCTTGGCCTGCACGTCGCTGCGGTGGATACGGATCGAGCCGCCGCCGATCTCGTTGCCGTTGAGCACGAGGTCGTAGGCTTGCGCGAGCACCTGCGCCGGGTCGCTGTCGAGCAGCGGGAGGTCGACCGCGCGCGGCGAGGTGAAGGGGTGGTGCGAGGAGACGTAGCCCTTGTCGGTGCGCTCGAACAGCGGGAAGTCGGTGACCCACAGGAACTGCCACGGCGAGCGACCGGCGCGGGCGACCAGATCGAGGCTGTCGCGCAGCTCGAGGCGCAGCGCGTTGAGGGCCTGGTGGGTGACGTGGAAGTCGTCGGCGATGATGAGCAGCACCGATCCGGGCAACGCGCCCATGCGAGCGTTGATGGCGGCGACGAGCTCGGCCGAGAGGTTCTTGGCCAGCGGCGACTGCCAGCTGCCATCGGCCTGCACGCGGGCCCACGCGAGGCCCTTGGCGCCGCCGGACTCGCGCTTCTTGACCAGCTCGGTGAGCTTGTCGAGGCGGCCGCGGGTGAGCGCCTCACTGTGCTCGGGCCCGACGCACAGGCCCTTGACGAAGGGCGCGCCGGTGAACATGCGAAAGCCGGACTCGGCGACGATGTCCTTGAGGTCGATGAACTCGAGGCCGAAGCGGGTGTCGGGCTTGTCGCTGCCGTAGCGGGCCATGGCCTCGGCCCAGGTCATGCGCGGGAACTGCTGCGGCAGCTCGGCGCCGAGGATGTCCTTCCAGGCCCGGCGGATGAGCGCCTCGATCGGCGCCTGCACGCGCTCGGGCGTGGCGTAGCTGATCTCGACGTCGATCTGGGTGAACTCGGGCTGGCGATCGTTGCGCAGGTCCTCGTCGCGGAAACAGCGGCAGATCTGGAAGTACTTGTCCATGCCGGCGACCATGAACAGCTGCTTGAAGATCTGCGGCGACTCGGCCAGAGCGTAAAACTGGCCCGGGTTCAGGCGGCTGGGCACCAGGAAGTTGCGCGCGCCGCCCGGGGTGTACTTCACCATGTAGGGCGTCTCGAGCTCGAGGAAGCCGGCCTCGGCGAGCGTGAGGCGCGTGAGCGTGGCCAGGCGCGAGCGCAGCACGAAGTTCTTCTGCAGCGAGGGGCGGCGCAGGTCGAGGTAGCGGTACTTGAGGCGGTGGGTCTCGGTGGCGTCGAGCTCGGCGTCGTCGGCGACGTTGAAGGGCAGCACGTCCGCCGAGGAGAAGACCTCGAGCTCGCGCAGGGAGACCTCGATCTCGCCGGTGGGCATCTGGGCGTTGATGTTGTCGCCGCGCGAGACGACGACGCCGGCGACGGCGATGCAGAATTCGCCGCGCAGCACGGCGGCGGCGGCGTGGGCGGCGGGCGCGAGGTCGGGGTCGATCACGACCTGGGTGATGCCGAAGCGGTCGCGCAGGTTGATGAAGATGAGGGCGCCGTGATCGCGGCGGCGATGCACCCAACCGAAGAGGACGACTGTGGCGCCGACATCGGCGTGGCGCAGGGCGCCGCAATCGTGCGAGCGCCCGTTCTCGAGCAAGCTGGACATGGGCGTGACTGTAACCGTGGTGCGCCTGGCCGGGAAGACTGCTACAACCGGGCGCGTGAACGACGTACCTGGGGCCGGGGAGGCAGGCACGGCATCGTCTGGGACATCGTCTGGGGCATCGTCCGCGGCATGGTTCTCCGAGCCCGATCTGGTGGCGGCCGGCGAGCGCCTCGAGGGCGCCACGGCGCTGGAGATCCTGGCCTGGGCCTTCGAGCGCTTCGCCGGGCGACGCGTGGCGTTGAGCTCGGCGTTCGGCGCCGAGGGCTGCGCGCTGATCCACCTCGCGCGACAGCTCGAGCCCGCGGTGCCGGTCTACACGATCGACACCGGGTATTTGTTCGCCGAGACGATCGCCCTGCGCGACGCGTATCGGGCGATGGGCGCGGACATCCGTGTGATCGAGCCGCTGCTGTCGATCCGCGGCCAGGCCGAGCGCCACGGGCCTGATCTCTTCGCCCGCGACGCCGACACGTGCTGCGAGATCCGGAAGGTCGAGCCGATGCGGCGGATCCTCACCCTCGTCGATGTCTGGATCACCGCGGTGCGCCGCGACCAGAGCGAGACCCGCAAGCAGACGCCGATCGTCGGCACGGCCCGGCGCAGCGACGGCAGCCTCGTCGTCAAGCTCGCGCCGCTGGCCCGGTGGTCGCGCAAGGACACCTGGGACCACCTCCTCGCGCACGCGCTGCCCTACAACCGCCTGCTCGACGAGGGCTATACCAGCATCGGTTGCCAGCCCTGCACCCGGCCGACCAACCTGGGCGTGGGCGTGGGTGTGGGCGACGCCGCGGGCGACGAGCGCAGCGGTCGCTGGGCGGGACAGGGCAAGACCGAGTGCGGTATCCATCATCTGTAGATTTGGTCGCCTCATGCCGCTGCGCTTCATTCATTGCTCGGACATCCACCTGCTCGACCTCAAGGGCGCGCAGCTCGGGCAATGGCTCAACAAGCGCCTCACCGGCGGCGTGAACCTGCTGCTCAATCGCCGGCGCAAGCACAGCCACAACCTCTTCGATCAGATCGTCGTGCACGCCCGCGAGTACGCGGTTGACCGCCTGGTGATCACCGGCGACCTCACCAACCTCGCGCTCGCCCCGGAGTTCGAGCTGGTGCGCAGCAAGCTGCGCGAGGTCGGGCTGCCGGTCACCGTCATCCCCGGCAACCACGACACGTACACGCGCGGCGCGGCCCGTAGCCGCCGCTTCGAGACCTTCCTCGGGGAGTTCATGGAGGGCGAGCGCGACGACGCCGACTACCCCTTCGTGCAGCGCCTCGGCGACGTCGCGCTGATCGGGGTGTCGACCGCGATCCCCTCGCTGCCGCTGGTGGCGGTCGGCGAGGTCGGCGAGGAGCAGCTCGCGCGCCTCGACCGGGTGCTCGCGCAGCTCGCTGGCGAGGGGCTCGCGCGGGTGGTGCTGATCCACCATCCGGTGCTCCCCGGGGTCGCAAAGCCGCGGCACGGGCTGCTCGACCTCGAGGCCTTCGGCAAGGTGATCGCCCGCCACGGGGCCGAGCTGATCCTGCACGGGCACGAGCACCGCCGCATCGAGGGCACCCTGCCAGGTCCGAGCCGGCCGGTCCCGGTGCACGGCGTCGGCTCGGGCACCTACCTGTCCCAGGAGCCAGGCAAGCACGGCGCCTTCTCGCTGTACACCGTCGAGCCACGGGCGATCACCCGCGTTTACCACTGGTGGAACGGCGCGGCCTTCGCGGCCGAGCCGGCGGCGGCGTACTGAGGTCTGTCCTACGGGACAGGTGAAACGGCGGCGCTCGGGGCCGAGCCTGCGGCGTTCGAAGGTCTGTCCTATAGGACAGGTGAGCGCGCGAGCGGGTCCTGCAGCGGGCGTGGATCGACCTCGGCGCCGAGCAGCTCGGCCCGCAGGTGGCCGACCAGGTGGTGCGAGCCGCACACCACCAGCTCGCCGCCGCCGCGCAGGAGCCCGGCGATCGCGGGGCGCAGCGCGGGGTCGTCTGGACCGGCGAAGCGACGCGCGTCCGCGGCGAGCTCGGCGAGCGGGTGACCGCCCGGGAGGGCGATGAGCCACAGCGGAGCGCCGAGCTCGCGGAGCTGCTCGAGCATCGCCGGGGCGTCCTTGTCGGCGAGGCAGCCGAAGCCGATCACCCTGCCCTGGCCCGGCGTGCCGCGCAGGTGCGCGACCAGAGCCGCGACGCCGTGCGGGTTGTGGGCGACGTCGAAGATCACGGCCCCACCGCCGAGCTCGTGCCGCTCGGCGCGACCGGGCCACTGCACGCCCTCGAGATCGGCGGCGGTGATCGTGGGGTCGATCGCCTGTGCTCCGGCGAGGGCGAGGGCGGCGTTGATCCGCTGGTGCGCGCCGGGCAAGGGGGCGTGATCCAGCGGCGTGACGAAGCGGACCAGGGCGCCGTGGCGGGCCGCGACGGCGCGCAGCACGGCCTCGGCCTCGGGCCGCTGCGGAGCGCTGAAGATCAGGCCGCCATCGGCGATCACGGCCGCCTTCTCGCCGGCGATCGCGGCGAGGTCGGGGCCGAGGTAGGCCGTATGATCGATGTCGATCGGGGTGAACAGGCGGGCGGTGTAACGACCGATGCGGGTGGCGTCGAGGCGCCCGCCGAGGCCGGCCTCGATCACCATCGCGTCGACGCCGAGCTCGGCGAAGTGCACGAACGCGGCGAGGGTGAGGATCTCGAAGAAGGTCAGCGGGCGCGGGACCTCGCAGGCGAGCACGCGGTCGACCAGGTGCTGCACGACTTCGTCGTCGACCGCCACACCGTCGACGCGCACGCGCTCGCCGACGCGGTGCAGGTGCGGGCTGGTGTAGAGGCCGACGCGACGACCGCTGCGGCCCAGGGCGTGGGCGCACATCGCCGCGCTCGAGCCCTTGCCGTTGGTGCCGAGCACGTGGATCGCGGGGATGCCGTGGCCCGGCGAGCCCAGGGCGAGGTGGGCGGCGCGCACGGCCTCGAGGTCGAGCTTCACGCCGAGGTTGCGGCGCTCGAACAGCGCCTGCTGCCAGGCCGGGATCACGGTCACTCCGCGGCGAGCGGCACGGCGACCGACTCGGGCGCGTGCTGCTGCGCCGACGCCACGCGCTCGTCGTCGCTGACGGCCGCGGGTTGGGTGCCGGCGGCGCCGAGCAGCCGCAGCATGAGGCCGAGCTGCTCGCGCATCTCGAGGCGACTGACGATGCGGTCGATCATGCCGTGCTCGAGCAGGAACTCGGCGCGCTGGAAGCCCGCGGGCAGCTCCTGGCCGATCGTCTGCTGGACCACGCGCGGGCCGGCGAAGCCGATCAGGGCGCGCGGCTCGGCGATCGTGATGTCGCCGAGCATGGCGAAGCTGGCCGCGACGCCGCCGGTGGTCGGGTGCAGACACACCGAGATGTACGGGATGCCGGCCTCGCGCAGGCGCGCCGCGGGCGGCCGAGGTCTTGGCCATCTGCATCAGCGACAGGATGCCCTCCTGCATGCGGGCGCCGCCCGAGGCCGAGAACACGACCGCGGGGATCTTGCGCTCACGGGCCCGCTCGAACACGCGGGTGACCTTCTCGCCGACCACCGAGCCCATCGAGCCGCCCATGAACTCGAACACGAAGAAGCCGACGCTGGCGGGCACGCCGGCGATGCGGCCGAGACCGGAGGTGAAGGCGTCGCCGGGGCCGACGTTGTGCTCGGCCTTGATGATGCGGTCCTTGTAGGGCGCCTGGTCGTGGAAGCGCAGCGGATCGCCGGAGCGCAGCTCTTGGTCCATCGGCTCCCAGCTGTCCGGGTCGAGCATCGCCGCGATGCGCTCGCGGGTCGGGAGCACGTGGTGTTGCCCGCACACCGGGCACACGCGGAGGTTCTGCACGAGCTCGGCGGTGAAGGTGATCTCACCGCAGCCATCGCACTTGGTCCACAGACCGCGGGGCACCGAGACCTTGCCGTCACTCGGTCCTGCCACCGCCTGCTTCTTGCGTCGCCACCAAGCCATAGCGCTCCCTCGGGGCCCGCGTCGGGCCCCCGTTGCCGGCGCGAATCATCGCCGCCGGACCCCTGCTTGGCAAGCGGCGGTTGTCGCCGCGTCGACGCCCTGATAGTCACTGGCCGTGCCCGCCCACGATCCCAATGGTCCCTCGGATCCCGCCGCGCCCGCGCAGGCGGCTTCGCAGGCAGAGCGCACCACGACGGCGTCGCGCCCCGCGGGCGATCGCGGCGGTCAGCATCTGACCTACGCGAGCGCGGGCGTCGACATCGACGCTGGCAACGAGGCGGTGCGCAGGATCAAGGCGCTGGTCGGCAGCACGCGGCGGCCCGAGCAGCTCGACGACATCGGCGGCTTCGCCGGGCTGATGAGCCTGCCCACGGGCATGACCGACCCGGTGCTGGTCAGCTGCACCGACGGCGTCGGCACCAAGCTGCTGGTGGCGATCGCCATGGACCGCCACGACACGGTCGGCATCGACCTGGTGGCGATGAGCGTCAACGACCTGCTGGTGACCGGGGCGCAGCCGCTGTTCCTGCTCGACTACATCGCCTGCGGCGTGCTGTCGCCGGACTTCGTCGAGCAGGTCATCCGCGGCGTGGTCGAAGGCTGTCGCCAGTCGAGCTGCGCGCTGCTCGGCGGCGAGACGGCGGAGCTGCCGGGGCTGTACGCGAGGGGCCACTACGACCTCGCCGCGTTCGCGGTCGGCGTGGTCGACCGCGCCCGGCTGCTCGGCCCCGGGCGGGTCAAGGCCGGTGACCTCGCGCTCGGGCTGCGCGCGAGCGGGCTGCACAGCAACGGCTACAGCCTGGCGCGCAAGGCCCTCCTCGATCCGGCGCACGCGGGCCTAGGCCTGCACGATCCGCTGCCTGGCGACCCGACCGGGGGCAGCGTCGGCGAGGCGCTGCTGACCCCGACGCGGATCTACGAGTATGCGGTCGGTCCGCTGCGGCGACTGGTCGAGGCGCCGCTGCACGGCGCGGCCCACATCACCGGCGGCGGCCTGCTCGAGAATCCGCAGCGGGCGCTGGCCGAGAGCCTGGCGCTCGAGCTCGACCTGTCCCAAGTGCCATGTCCGCCGGTGCTGGCCGCGATCGCGGCGCAGGGGGTGGCGCCGCGGGAGCTGCTGCGCACCTTCAACGGCGGCGTCGGCATGATCCTCTACGTCGATCCGGAGCACGAGGCGCTCGTGCAGGCGACGCTGCGTCGGGTCGGCGAAGAGGCGATCCCGCTGGGCCGCGTGGTGCCCCGCGCCAGCGCGGGCGAGCCGCAGGTGCGCGTGCGCGGCGGGGTCTGGCTCGGCGGCGGCAGCTTCACCAGCGACCCCTGATCGGCGTTGATCGGCGCGGATCGGACCTGTCTCACTTGCCCGCGGCGGCGTCCCTGCTGCGTCCTGACAGCGCCTGATGGCGCCCTGACGGCGTCCTGGCGGGCCCTGGCGGGCAGGTCTGTGGTATGAGGCGAGGGTCGCCATGATCAAACAGATCGCCTTCGCCGTCGTCGTCGCGTTCGCCCTCGGCCTGTTCACCGTCACCATGGAACGGATGGTGCGCATCGTCGCCATGGGGCGGCCGGCGAACCTGAAGGAGACCTGGCCCGAGCGCCTCGCCAGCCTGATGGCGTTCTTCTTCGGCCAGCGCAAGGTCGTCGAGGAGAAGCGCAGCTGGCACCACCTGCCGATCTACTGGGGCTTCCTGATCCTCTCGATCGCCACGCTGGACGTCGCGCTCAACGGATTGCTCGGTGCGTGGTTCAACCTCGGCGTCGTCGTCGGGCCGACCGCCTACGCGTGGCTCGGGGTGGTGATCGACTGGGCCAACCTGGTCGTCCTGCTCGCCCTGCTCTATGCGTTCGTGCGTCGCTTCATCCGCCCGGCCTTCGTGCCGATGAGCCTCGACGCGATGCTGATCCTCGGGGCGATCACGCTGCTGGTGCTCAGCCACTTCGGCATGCACGCCTGCGAGATCGCGGCCGCGGGGGCGTACATCCCCGGCAACCCGGTGTCGGGCCAGATCGGCGCGCTGCTCGGGCTCTATGATCTGGGTCCGAAGTTCGTCCTGCACGCCGACTCGCACACCGCACATATCAGCGTCGAGGTGTTCTGGTGGGTGCACATCGGCATCGTCCTCGGCTTCCTCAACTATCTCCCCTACTCGAAGCACATCCACGTGCTCGGCTCGGGGCCCAACATCTTGCTGCGCAACCAGGGCCAGCGCGGGGCGATGCCGAAGGCCCAGCTGTTCACCAGCGACGACCCCAACGACGCCAGCGCCGAGCCGCTGTTCGAGAACTGGGGCGTCGGCAAGGTCGAGGACTTCAGCTGGAAGAGCCTGCTCGACAATTACAGCTGCACCGAGTGCGCCCGCTGCACCACGTATTGCCCGGCGTTCGCGACCGAGAAGCCGCTGTCGCCGATGCACCTCATCCACGATCTCAAGGACGAGATGAAGGACCGCGGCGGTCTGCTGGTCAAGCTGAAGAAGGCCGGCGGCTCGCTGAAGGACGACGTCGAGCCGGGCCCGGGCGCTGACAAGGACAAGATCGCCAGGATCAAGGCCGAGCTGGCCGGGCTGCCGCCGCTCGTCGGCGGGCGCGTGAAGGACGAGACCCTGTGGGCCTGCACCACCTGCGGCGCCTGCCAGGAGGTCTGCCCGGTGTTCATCGACCACCCGCTCAAGATCCTGCAGATGCGCCAGCACATCGTGCTCAACGACGAATCGGGCCGCACGCCGGGCGAGGTCACGCGCGTGCTCGGCAACATCAGCGGCAGCGGCAACCCGTGGAGCCTGAACCAGGACGACCGCCTGAAGTGGGCCGAGGGCCTCGACGTGAAGACGGTCGAGGATCAGCCGGACGCCGAATACCTGCTGTTCGTCGGCTGCGCCGGCGCCTTCGACGACAACGCGAAGAAGACCGCGCGCGCGCTGGTCAAGGTGCTCAACGCGGCGAACGTGAAGTTCGCGGTGCTCGGCAAGCGCGAGAAGTGCAGCGGGGACCCGGTGCGCCGGCTCGGCGCCGAGATGGACTTCCAGACGATGGCCCGCGAGAACGTGGAGACCTTCAACGAGGCCAAGGTGACCAAGGTGATCGCCTCGTGCCCGCACTGCTTCCACACCATCAAGAACGAATACCCGCAGTTCGGCGGCAACTACGAGGTCATTCACCACAGTCAGCTCATCAGCCACCTGCTCAGCACTGGCAAGCTCAAGATCGACGCCCCGAGCGACAAGCAATTCACCTACCACGACAGCTGCTACATCGGCCGCTGGAACGGGGTGTACGACGCGCCGCGCGAGATCCTCGAGCACGCGACCCGCGGCAAGGGCGGCGTCCGCGAGCTCGGCCGCAACAAAGAGCACGGCTTCTGCTGCGGCGCTGGTGGTGGCCGCATGTGGATGGAGGAAGAGCCGAGCAAGCGGGTCAACATCAACCGCGCGACCGAGGTCGCCAGCTCCGGCGCCAACGCGGTCGCGGTCGCGTGCCCGTTCTGCAACACGATGCTGAGCGACGGGCTCAAGCACCTCGGCAAGGACGAGGAGATCGCGGTGGTCGACATCGCGGTGCTCGTCGCCAACAGCTTGCCCGCGGCCGCTCCGGTGCCGTCTCAGGAGACGGCGCAGGCGTGAGCGGCACGGCGCAGGGGCCGGTGGCGGCGGCGATCGCCGGCAAGCTGACGGCGAGCTTCGAGCCGACGGAGCTCGTGGTCGAGAACCAGAGCGACTCGCACAGCGGGCCGCGCGGGCGCGAGAGCCACTTCAAGGTGGTCGTCGTCAGCCCGCGCTTCACAGGGCAGAGTTTGGTCCAGCGACATCGTGCGGTGAACGCCGCGCTGGCCGAGGAGCTGCGCGGCGGCGTGCATGCGCTGTCGATCGAGGCGCTGACGCCCGAGCAATGGACAACGCGGGCCGGGGCGGTGCTGGCGTCGCCGCCCTGCCTCGGCGGCTCGAAGGCGTGACCGACGCAGCCGCGGTTGGCGACGTAGATCGCGGCGTGGCCTGGCGCTCACGCGCCCGTCTTCACGTCGGCGTGAGCCGCGGGATCGAGGCTGAACCTGGCGCTCACGCGCTGGTCTGTACGTCGCTGACCGTCACGTTCGCCAGCAGTTGTCGGCAGGGCCCGAGGTCGGGGGCGGTGATGTCGAGGACCAGCGGCGTGACCGAGATGTGGCCGTGCTTGACCGCCCAGGTGTCCTCGCCCTCGTTGTCGCCGATGTCGTGCGGCGGGCCGCCGATCCAGAAGTAGGCCTGGCCGCGCGGGTCGTGGCGGCGCTCGACCTGCTCGACGTAGGGGCGCGCGCCGAGGCGGGTGACGTACAGCGGCATGCCGTCGGCGATCGCCTCCGGGGCGACGCCGGGGCGCTTCTCCGACAGCCAGGGCACGTTGACGTTGAGGAGGCTGCGGCCCGGCTGGGCCAGCAGCAGGCGCGCGAGGGTGCGGACGATCGGCACGGTGACGCGCGGCGACTCGCGGGCGTGGACCGACACCGCCAGCGCCGAGGCGCCGCGGATGAAGCCCTCGGCCGCGCCGCCGACGGTCCCCGAGTAGAAGACGTCGGAGCCGAGGTTGTAGCCGGGGTTCACGCCCGAGACGACGAGGTCGGGCCGTCGCTCGCACAGGTGCAGCGAGGCGAGGTAGACGCAGTCGACCGGGGTGCCGTTGACGCTGAACCAGCCGGGCCGGATCTCGTCGGCGCGCAGGTGCGTGTGCAGCGAGATGGCGTGGCTCGATCCGCTGCGCTCGGTGTCGGGGGCGCAGACAACCACCTCGCCGAGCACCTGCACGGCCTCGGCGAGGGCGGCGAGGCTGGGGGCGAGGACGCCGTCGTCGTTGGTCACGAGGATCAGGGGGCGGGACACGGCCGATGTCTAACACAGGGCCCGCGGGCCACGGCCGCATGCCCTGACATCCGCAAGCCACAAGGGCGCAGGGCGTAAGAAAAAAGGCCGGAAGATCCTCGCGGAGCCTCCGGCCTTTACGTTGTCGGGGCAAGAGGATTTGAACCTCCGACCCCTTGACCCCCAGTCAAGTGCGCTACCAGGCTGCGCTATGCCCCGAAACGAGCCGCCGATATACCCGCTTGGCCACGCCGCTGCAAGTCCGAATTCGGGCCCCGATTCGGGTCCCGGATCGCGGATCGGAAGTCCCCCAAGGTCCCGGGTCGGAGTCCAGATCCGGGTCCAGATCGGACATCGGGAGTCCCGAGTCTCGATAGGAGTCAGACGGCGTCGCGGTCGGGGCGCGTGAGGAGCGGCTGGGCGGCGCCGGTGGCCGCGGCGTGGTCGACCATCGCCCGACCGCCGCCCATCGCTTGCACGTAGGCGGCCGGGTCGGCGGCGAGGCTGCCCTGCTCCTCGCCGGTGCTCGCGACCCAGGCGATGAACTCGTCGAGCTCGGCGCGCACCTGGGAGAGCGACTGGGCGGCCAGGTAGCTGCTGGCGGGCGGGGCCATCTCGACCTCGTCGGCGCCGAGCCGGAGCTGCTGGCGGGCGCCGGCGATCGTGAACTTCTTGGCGTAGAGGAGGTGCTTGATCTTCAGCAAGGTCTCGACGTCGCGGCGTCGGTACACGCGCTGCTGGGCCCGCGACTTCTGCGGCTTGATGACCTTGAACTCGGTCTCCCAGTAGCGCAGCACGTAGGCCGGCACGCCGACGATCTGGGCGACCTCGCCGATCTTGAAGTAGAGCTTCTCCGAGCCGAGGTCGACGTTGGCGTCCGCGGAGCTGCGGCGGCGGACCTTCTTGACCGGCTTGGTCCTGGGCTCGGCCTGACCGGGCTCGGCGTAGGCCGGCCCGATCTCGGCGATGAACAGCTGGTCGTCCTCGTCACTCGTCATTGAGGGCCGTCTTCAGCACGTTGCTGGGCTTGAAGGTGAGGACGCGGCGGGCCTCGATGACGATCTCCTCGCCGGTCTGCGGGTTGCGGCCAGGTCGCGGCTGCTTGGTGCGGACCACGAAGTTGCCGAAGCCGGAGATCTTGATCTTCTCGCCCTCGGCGAGGGTGTTCTTCATCAGCTCGAACACCGCCTCGACGACGTCGGCCGCCTCCTTCTTGGAGAAGCCGCCGACCTCCTCGCAGACCTTCTCGATGATGTCGGCCTTGGTCATGGCAGCCGCGATCTTTCCCTCAGATCGCCCCAAAGTGCAACCGGGAGCGAGCGGCGGCAAGGCGGCGGTGGGCAGCGATTGGCAGCTAGCGCGGGCGTACGCTTGGGGCCCGGGCCCGCAGCGCGAGGCAGGCCTGCTCGACGATCGCGGCGTGCAGCGGCGAGACCTCGGCGTCGGTGACGCTGCGCCCGGCCGCCGCGTAGTGGAGGCGCAGGAGCAACGCGCGGTGGCCCTCGGGGACACCGGCGCCGCGGTAGTCCTCGAGCAGCTCGATGTCCTCGCCGGCCTGGAGACGCACCGGATCTTCGCCGGGGGCCGGCAGCACGGCGGCGGCGGATCGCAGGGCGGTGAGCACCGCGGCCGCCGGGAGGGTGATCGGGATCTCGAGCGAGAGATCGCGGCTGGTCGCCGGGAAGCGCGGGATCTCGCGGGCCTTGGCGACCGCGGCGGTCGGCAGCGCGGCGAGGTCGATCTCCGCGTAGGCCACGCGCAGGCCGTCCGGTAGGCCCCAGGCCGCGATGAGCTCCGGGTGCAACTCGCCGGCCACGCCGATGTCGACCGGCCCGCTGACGCTGGCGACGGCGAGCCGGATCTGCGCCCCGGGGTGCAGCCACGAGACCGTGGGAGCTGCGTGGGTACCTGTCCCGTGGGACAGGTGCAGGCGGTGCCCGAGGCGCCCTATCGCGTGGGCGACGGCGCCGGTCAGAACGCGGGGGTCGGCGTGGGCCCGGCCGCCAGCGTGCAGCAACAGGCCCGCGAGTGTGCGCTCGTGCGGGAGCTGGACGTCGACGGCGCGGGTGCCAACAGGGAAGCCAGCAGGGAAGCCAACAGGGTCGACCTGTCCCCGGGGCCAGGCGTAGACGCGGCCGAGCTCGAACAGGCGGACGGGGCGGCCGTGGCGGGCGGTGTTGTGGACCAGCGCGTCGAGCAGGCCCGGCACGAGCTTCGTGCGCATGACGCCAGCGCCGCGCATCGGGTTGGCGACGCGGACGAAGCGGTCCTCGGGGACGCCATCGTGGGAGTCGCTGAAGTGGAGCAGCTTCTCCTCGGCGACGAAGGCGAGCGACACGATCTCCTGCAGGCCGGCCTCGCGCAGGCCGTCGGAGAGGAGATCGCCGCGCACGCTCATGGCATCGGCGGAGGCGGCGGGCCGGGCCTCACGCGGGACGCAGAAGCGGGCCGGCACGTGATCGAGGCCGTGGTGGCGCATCAGCTCGTCGATCAGGTCGGCCTCGCGCTGGAGGTCCGGGCGGTGGGTGGGGGCCACGCAGCGCCAGCTCGGGGACCATCTCGGCGAGCGGTTGGGCGTCTCGGGATCGGCCAGGAGGATGGTCTCGGCGGCGTCGCGCTCCGTGGGTCCGCGATCCGACAGGCCGTCGACGTCGACCTCGATCTCGAGGCCGCGGAAGATCGCCAGGGCCTCGAGTGTGGGCACGGCGACGCCGAGCAGCGCCTCGGCGCGGGCGGGTCGCAGATCGATCACGGGTCGCGGCGGGCGAGCGCCCAAGGCCTCGGCCTGGGCGATGCAGCGGCCGTGGGCCAGCTCGGCGATCAGCGCCAGGGCCCGCAGGGCGGCGCGCTCGAGGCCGGCGCCGTGGTCCACGCCGCGCTCGTAGCGGTAGGAGGCGTCGGTGGCGAGCGCGTGGCGGCGGGCGCTGACGCGGATGCCGGGGGGGGCGAACCAGGCCGCCTCGAGCAGGAGCTCCGTGGTGCCGGCGGAGACCGCCGAGGCCGCGCCGCCCATCACCCCGGCGAGCGCCTGGGCGTCGTCGGCGTCGGCGATCACGAGGTCGTCCTGGGCCAGCGCGCGGTCGGTGCCGTCGAGGGTGCGCAGGCCCTCCTCGTGGTGGGCGCGGCGGACCACCACCCTGCCCTCCGCGAGCTTGCTGCGGTCGAATGCGTGGAGCGGCTGGCCGAACTCCATCAGCACGAGGTTGGTGATGTCGACGAGGTTGGAGATCGGCCGCAGGCCGAGGCGATGCAGGCGGACCCGCAGCCACAGCGGCGAGGGCCCGACCTTGACGCCGGAGATCGCGTAGCCGAGGTAGCGACCGCAGCGATCGGGGGCGGCGATGCTGACCAGCTGCGGGTCCTGCGGGGCCATGACGGCGGGCGCGGGCGGCAGCTTGAGGGCCGCGCGACCACCTGGCCGCGAGGACAGGTAGGCGACGACATCGCGGGCGACGCCGATGTGGCCGAGGGCGTCGGGTCGGTTGGGGGTGACGCCGAGCTCGAGCACGGTGTCGACCATGCCGGGCACCAGCGTGTGCAGGCGGGCGCCGGCGGGGAACTCGTCGGGGAGGATGAGGATGCCGTCGCCGTCGACGCCGATCTCCAGCTCGGTCTCGGAGCAGATCATGCCCTGCGAGGCGACGCCCCGGAGCTCGCGTGGGGCGATCTCGAGGCCGCCGGGCAAGCGGGCGCCGATCGGCGCGAGGGCCACCTTGCCGCCGACGGGCGGGAGGTTGCTGGCGCCGCAGCAGACGCTGAGGGTGCGCTCACCGTCGAAGAGCTCGACGACGGTGAGCTTGCCGGCCTGCGGGTGCGGGGCCTTGCCGCGGATCTCGGCGACGAGGATCGCCTCCACGCCCGCGCCGTGGCGGTGCATGGCCTCGACCTCGAGGCCGAGGCCAGTGAGGATCGTCGCCAGCGCGTCGGCGTCGGGTGCCGGGCCGTCGAGATCGAGGAGGCTGCAGAGCCACTGGTGGGAGATCAGCACGGGAACTGCTCCAGGAAGCGGGTGTCGCCCTCGAACATGAGGCGCAGGTGGGGGATCTGGTGGAGCATCATCGTCATGCGATCGATGCCGAAGCCGAAGGCCCAGCCGGTGTAGCGCTCGGAGTCGATGCCGCAGTGTTCGAGCACGCCGGGGTGGACCATGCCGCAGCCGCCGATCTCGATGTAGCCGGTGTGCTTGCACAGGTTGCAGCCGCGGCCGCTGCAGAACGGACAGCCGAGGTCGAACTCGGCGCCTGGCTCGACGAAGGGGAAGAAGGAGGGCCGGAAGCGGACGGCGAGGCGCTGGCCGAAGAAGTCCTCGGTGAATGCCATGAGCGTGGCCTTGAGGTCGGCCAGGCTGACGCCCTCGTCGATGTAGAGGCCCTCGATCTGATGGAACATGGGGCTGTGCGTTGCGTCGTCGTCGCGGCGGAAGGTGGTGCCGGGGGCGATGATGCGGATCGGCGGCTTGCGCGTGCGCATGGTCCGGATCTGCACCGGCGAGGTGTGCGTGCGCAGGACCAGCTCCTGCACGTCGCCCGGGGCGAGGCCGCGGATCGCCGCGGGCTCGACGAAGAAGGTGTCGGCCATGTCGCGGGCCGGGTGGTCCTTGCCGATGTTGAGGTCGTCGAAGTTGAACTGCTCGCCCTCGACGTGCGGGCCGACGGCGACGTCGAAGCCGAGGCGAATGAAGGTCTCGCTGAGCCGGCGCCGCGTCTGGGTGAGCGGGTGCAGGCTGCCGACGGGGGGACGCAGCGGCGGCATGCTGAGGTCGACCACGCGGGCGAGGTCGAGGTCGCGGGCGCGGGCCTTGAGGACGTCGCGGTGGCGCTCGAGGGCCGCCTCGATCTCGTCGCGGGTGCGGTTCCAGGCCGCGCCGAAGTCCTTGCGCTCGGCGGGCGGGAGCTTGCCCATCTCGCCCTTGAGCGCCGTGACGCTGCCCTTCTTGCCGAGGTACGCGACCTGCAGTTCGTAGAGGGCCTCTTCGCTGGTCACGCTCGCCAGGGCGGCGTGAAACTGTTGGATCTGCGCGGCGAGGAGTGGCGACATAGCGGTGCTCCGGCTCTGAAATTTCGCAGTTAAAAAACGAAGACCGGCGCGGGGCCTGTTGGCTGCCGCACCGGTCGCTTTGCCCTTCGAGCTCTTGCGCTACAGGGCGGCCCGGGCGGCGGCGACGACCTTGCCGAAGCCGGCGGGGTCGAAGATCGCGAGGTCGGACAGCACCTTGCGATCGAGGGCGATGCCGGCCTTGCCGATGCCCTCGATGAAGCGGCTGTAGCTCAGGCCGTGGGGACGAGCGGCGGCGTTGAGGCGGACGATCCACAGGCGACGCATGACCCGCTTGAGGCCCTTGCGGCTGGTGTACATGTGCATCCACGCGTGGTGGACGGCCTCGAGGGCGCGGCGGAAGTTCTTCGAGCGGCTACCGCGAAACCCCTTCGCTACTTTGAGGATCCGGTTACGACGGCGGCGGGCTTTAAATCCACGTTTTGCGCGAGGCATGGCTCAGGTTCTCCCGTTGGGAAGCATGATGTGGATGCGCCGCTGATCGGGCTCGGAGACGACGTGGGTCCCCTTGAGCTTACGGATGCGATCCGACTTCTTCTTCGTCAGAATGTGGTTCTTGTGCGAGTGCTTGCTCTTCACTTTACCGGTGGCGGTAAAGCGAAAGCGCTTCTTCGCGCCCGAATGGGACTTCATCTTTGGCATGGGCTTGTCCGAAGGGGGGCGTTATGTACCCCAGGGCTGAGAGGCAGGCAAGAGCCCGGAGGCCCGCGTGGCGCGGGTCCTGTCCGGGTTGCGGGCGATCGAGGCTTGGGCTAGCTCACACATCGGTCCGGCCTTGTGACGGGAGCCGATGTGCAAGCGCTGACTACGTGGCAGGCGGATCGTCGATGTCGTCGAGACCCGTGGTGTCGTCGGTCATGTCGTCGTCGTCGTAGTCCTCGTCCTCGTCGTCGGCCGGCGCGGTGGCGGCGAGCGCTGCGGCTGCGGCTGCTGCGGCGGCTGCCTTGTTGGCGGCGGCGGCGATGGCTGCCGGATGAGGCGGCTGGATCGGACGCGGCATGGCGGCGACCGGCGTACCTGCTGGCTTGATGGCGGCGCCCTTGGGCATGTCACGCTTGGGCTTGGGGCCCAGGACCATGTTCATGCGGTTGCCCTCCATCTGCGCCATCTGCAGGATGATGGTCACGTCGGCGAGTTCGCGGATGATGCGCTCGAGGATCGCCCGACCCGTCTCGGGGTGGGTGATCTCGCGGCCGCGGAACTGGACGACGAGCTTGACCTTGTCGCCCTCTTCCACGAAGCGGCGGATGTGCCGGGTCTTGAAGCCGAAGTCGTGGTCGTGGGTCTTCGGCCGGAACTTGACCTCCTTCAGCTCGGTGGTCTTTTGGTGCTTCTTGGCCTCGCGGTCACGCTTGGCCGTCTCGTACTTGAATTTCCCGTAGTCCATGATCTTGCACACGGGGGGGACGGTCTTCGGGTTGACTTCAACCAGCTGAAGACCGGCCTCCTCGGCGCGGTTCATGGCCTCCTGGGTGGTCATGATCCCAAGCTGCTCGCCCTTGTCGTCGATGACCCGCACCTCTTTTACGCGGATGCGGCGTCCGACGCGGTGGGTCTCTACGCGCGGCTTGGGTTTGGATTGTCTGCGGCCGATGGTCGTGCTCCTTCAAGAGAAAACTTCCGGCGGCTTCGCGTATGCACGCGAAACACCCCGGACGGGGCGGCATTGTGCGAGCGATCGCGGGCGGACGTCAAGCGCCGAGAAACGATCGTCGGCGAGAATTTTCAGGCCAGCGGCGTGAGCTGCGGCGCGAGCTGCGGCGCGAGCTGCTGCGGGGTCGGGTCCGCGGACCCGGAGGGGATCTGGGCCTCGATCGCCAGGCGGGCGACGAACTCCGCGAGGGGTTCGAGCGGGCCGGTCTTGCCGTCGCGCGAGCGCGGGGCGACGCCGCGGGCCTCGACCTCCTTGTCGCCGAGGACCAGCATGTAGGGCACCCGCAGCAGGGTCGCCTCGCGGATCTTCAGGCCGAGCTTCTCGCTGCGCAGGTCGGTCTCGACGCGCAGGCCGGCGGCGTTCAGGGCGGCCGCGACCTCGTGCGTCCACGCGTGGTGGGCATCGGTGATCGGCAGGACGGCGACCTGAACCGGGGCGAGCCAGGTCGGGAAGCGGCCGGCGACGTGCTCGAGGTAGACGCCGAAGAAGCGCTCGAGGCTGCCGAGCATGGCCCGGTGGATCATGACGGGGCGGCCGCGGCTGTCGTCGGAGGCGACGAACTCGAGGCCGAAGCGCTCGGGCAGCTGGAAGTCGAGCTGCACCGTGCCGAGCTGCCAGGAGCGGCGCAGGGCGTCGCGGACCTTGAAGTCGATCTTGGGGCCGTAGAAGGCGCCGTCGCCCTTGTTGATCTTGTAGGGCAGCCCGGCGGCGTCGAGCGCGGCCATCAGCGCCGACTCGGCCCGGTCCCAGGTGGCGAGCTCGCCGAGGTAGCTGGCGGGGCGGGTGCTGACCTCGATCTCCGGCTGGTCGAAGCCGAAGGTGCGGTAGCACTCGAGGATCGTGTTGGTGACGCTGGTGATCTCGGCGCCGACCTGCTCCGGCAGGCAGAAGATATGCGCGTCGTCCTGGGCGAAGCTGCGGACGCGGGTGAGCCCGCCGGTCACGCCCGAACGCTCGTAGCGGTGCAGGCGGCCGAAGTCGGCGATGCGGAGCGGCAGTTCGCGGTAGCTGCGGCGGGTCTGGCGGAACAGGATGCAGTGACCGGGGCAGTTCATCGGCTTCACGCCGAATTCCCGCTCGTCGATCGTGCAGGCGAACATGTTGTCCTTGTAGTGCTCGTAGTGGCCGGAGGTCTTGAACAGATCCATGTCGAAGATCTGCGGGGTGATGATCTCCTCGTAGCCGTGCTTGCGGTAGAGCTGGCGCACGTAGGCCTGCAGGCTGTTGTAGACCACCGCGCCGCGGCCGGTGAAGAACGGGCTGGCCGGGGCGATCGGGTCGAAGTGGAACAGGCCGAGCTCCTTGCCGAGCTTGCGGTGGTCGCGGGCCTTGGCCTCCTCGATCAGGCGCAGGTGCTCCTTGAGCTCCTTGCGGTCGGCGAAGGCGGTGCCGTAGACGCGCTGCAGCTGCGGCCGGGTCTCGTCGCCGCGCCAGTAGGCGCCGGCGATGCTCATGATCTTGAACGACCGGATCTGGGCGGTGTTGGCGACGTGGGGGCCGCGGCACAGATCGACGAAGTCGCCGCTGCGGTACAGCGTGAGGGTGGCGTCGCCGGGGATCGCCGCGATCGCCTCGACCTTGAGGCCCTCGCCCAGGCGGGTGAACAGCTCGATCGCGGCGGGGCGCGTGACCTCCTCGCGCACGAAGGGGTGCTTGCCGTCGACCTCGGCCTGCATCGCGGCCTCGATGCGCTCGAAGTCCTCGGGCACCAGGCGGTGCGGCATGTCGATGTCGTAGTAGAAGCCGTCGTCGGTGTGCGGTCCGAAGGCCAGGCGCGCGTCGGGCCACAGCTTCTTGATCGCGGCCGCCATGACGTGGGCGGCGCTGTGGCGCAGCGTCTCCAAGGGCGACAGGTCCGGGACGGACGGGTCGATCATGTGCTGGATCTCGTGCTCGTGTTCGTCAGCCATGGGGGCACGAAGGTACACGAGGCGCGGCCGAAAATGCGAAGACCCGCCGCGGCGAACCGGGCGGGTCATCAGCATGGAGCAGGGCGATTAGCCTGTAGGACTGAGGGGTTTCGAACCCCTGACCCCTACCGTGTCAAGGTAGTGCTCTACCACTGAGCTACAGTCCTTCGGGTCCCTCACGGTCAGCGAGGGGCGGCATAGATACCCGCGAGTCGGCCGGCGGTCAAGCACGATCGAAGGGCCCCTGGCGACGGCCCTCCAGCTGCTGGAGGCGATCAGGCGATCAGCGCCTGACCTGCCGACCTCCATCGCCGGGATCGGGCTCGGCCAGGGGCAGCTCGTACTGGACCTGGAGGCCGTTGCCGAGGCCCGGGCCGGCGGGGGCGTTCAAGATGTCGATCTGCTGGTCGGACAGGCCGAAGGACAGCAGGAGCAGGCGCAATTCGGCGACCTGGGCGGCCCGATCGGTGTCCTCGGCCATCGGCAGGCGGGCCGGGTCGATGCGGAAGCGCAGGCCGGGGTGGGCGCGCAGGCCGGGCTGCTTGCGGGTGCCGAGGACGATGCGCTGGAACTCGCTACGGCTGGCCAGGGTGAAGCCGCCGCGGGGCGCCGGGACCAGCACGTCGAGCGGATAGACGACGATGCGGGCGCGGCCGTGGTGGCGGTGCAGATCCTCGAGGGTGCGCTCGCGGTCGCCGAACATCGCCGCGAGCCCGCCCTCGAGCGCGCCGGGGGGGATCGCCAGACGGTAGAGGATCGCCGCGTCGCCGCGACCACCGATGCTGACGCTGACGGCGAGCTCGAGCGGCGCGTCACCACCGAGCTGCGGGCGCGGCCACAGCAGGTAGCCGCGGCACAGCTGGCCGAGGCCGCCGTTGCAGCTCGGCGGCTGCAACCACTGCCGCAGGGCCTCGGCGACGGGGATCTGGGCCCGATACTCGGCCTCGTCCGGGTTGTGCTGGATCACTTCGCCGCCGCTGCGCTCGCTCGGGAGGATCGGCAGGACCGGATAGATGAGCCCGACGGTCGCGACGTTGGCGACGACCCTGCCGATAAGCTCGAGGAAGCCGACGGACTTGTAGCGGGTGACGGTCGGCGTGACGGTGACCGTGGGCACCGGCAAGGGTTCGCCGGTGACCGCGGCGAGGGTCTCGCGGTCGGGCTCGATCGGTGGGAGCAGGGTGCTGCGGTGCAGCAGGCTCAGCGAGACGTCGAGGCTGTCGATCGGGATCTGGTTGGCGTCGTGGATGACGCGCACGAGGACGATGCCGTCGACGCTGGCGACGCCGCCGAGGTGGGCACGCAGCTCGGAGGCGGGCACGGCTTGCAGGTGCAGGCCGGGCTCCAGGTCGCGCTCGATCGCCGCCAGCAGGTCGCCGCCGTCGACCTCGCCCTTCGCGGCGCCGGCCAGCGCCTCCTCATAATGGTGGCCAGCGAGCAGGCGCCGCTGGGTCGGGGCGCAGGCGGCGAGCAGCCCGAGGGCGATGAGCGTGGCGCGCTGCACGATCTTCATCGGCGCCCCAGCAGGACGGTGAGTGAGAGGGTGACGCGGAGGTCGTGGATGACGCCCTTGGGCAGGGACAGGGCCTCGTGGGCGACCTCGAGGCTGAAGCCGCCGTCCTTCGAGCCCTCGGCGATGAGGCCGGTGCGCACGCCGATGACGCGCTCGCGGTCGAGGGCGCCGGTGACGACCCGCGGGATCACGCCGAAGGCTGCGGGCCCCGCGATCACGCCGAGGCCGATGCCGGCGGTGAGGAAGTTGCCGCGGGTGTGGTGGGTGCTGGCCAGCAGGCTGTAGCCGAACTCCGGCAGCAGGCCGAAGGCGATGCGCCCCCGCGACAGCGGGATCCGGGCGATGGCGAGGGCGTCCATGACGAAGCCGGCGCGCACCGGCAGCGGCCCCGCCAGACGACCCGCGACGCCGAAGCCGAGGCGAGCGCCGACGCGGATCTCCTGGCGTCCGCCGCGATCGCGGTTGCGGTGAAAACGACGCCGGCCGGTCTCCTGGATCACCCGGCGTGGCAGGCCGGCCGGCTCCGGCAAGGGCGGCGGCGGGATCACGCCAGGCGCCAGCTCGGCCCCGACCACATGCGACACGAACACCGGAGCGGGGTCGGCGAGGCAGAGCGCGAGGATGAGGCCAGGGAGCAGCAGGCCCGCGACCCTACCGCGGACACCGGGCTATGTGTAGAGCGTGTCGATGAGCGCCGCGTGGCGGACCGCGACTTCACGGCGGCGCAGCTTGAGCGTCGGCGTCAGCTCGCCGCTCGCCTCGCTGAGCTCGAAGGGCGCGATCACAAACCGGCGGATCGCCTCGTAGCTGGCCAGATCTGCGTTCAGACGGTCGATCTGGATCTGCACGAGCTGGTGGATCCGCGGGTGCCGGGCGAGCTCGGCGACGGTGCGGCAGCCGAGGCCCTCCCGGCGCGCGACCGCCAGCATGGCCGGCACGTCGAGGCCGATCAGGGCGACCAGGTGCGGCCGCCCGTCGCCTATCACCAGCGCGTGGGCGATGCCCTCGGCCAGCTCGAGCCGGCCCTCGAGCGGCAAGGGGGCGATGTTCTTGCCGTTCGAGGTGATGATGATGTCCTTCTTGCGGTCGGTGATCGCGAGGAAGCCGTCGCGCAGCTCGCCGATGTCGCCGGTGTGCAGCCAGCCGGCCGCGTCGAGGGCCGCCGCCGTGTCCTCCGGGAGCCCGTGGTAGCCCTGCATCACGCCCGGCCCGCGGATGAGGATCTCACCGTCCTCGGCGATGCGCAGCTCGCAGCCCGGCATCGCCGGTCCGACCGTGCCGAAGCGGAAGCGGTCGGGGCGGTTGACGTGCGTCGCGCCCGTGGTCTCGGTGAGGCCGTAGCCCTCGAGGATGAGCACGCCGATCGCGTGGAAGAACTCGGCGACCTCGCGTCGCAGCGGCGCACCTCCAGACACGAAGAAGCGGAGGCGACCACCGAATTGCTGTTTGATCTTGTTGAAGAACAGCCGATCAGCGAGGTTCATCTTCAGCGCCAGAGCGCCCGGCAGCGACTGCCCCCGCTGGCGGCACATGCTGACCTTGCGGCCGACCTCCATGCAGCGCTCGAAGGCCGCCCGCACGACCACCCCGCCGGCCTGCACCTCGGCGAGGATCTGGTTGTAGAAGCGATCGTAAACCCGCGGTACGGCGCACATGTACGTCGGCGCGACCTCCTGGAACGCGGTCGTCAGCGCGGCTGTCGAGGCGGCCGGGGCGAAGGCCGTCACGGCCCCCTGCTCCACCGCGCCCCACAGCAGGTGGCGGGCGAACACGTGGGCCAGCGGCAGGACCATCAGCTGCTCGTCGGAGCGGTCGGCGGCGACGACGTTCTTGATCGCCCAGGCCTCGTACACGAAGTTCTTGTGGCTGAGGACCACGCCCTTGGGCACGCCCGTGGTCCCGGAGGTGTACACGAAGGTGAAGGGGTCGGCGTGGCCGAGCTCCGCGGCGATCGCTGTCAACACCGGCCGTAGCCTGGCGAGCTGGCCCTCGCCCTCCGCCTGCAGGAGGTCGAGGCCGATGTCGGTGGGTCCGGGGTCATCGAGCACGAGCACGTGCTGCAGGCCAGTCGCGGCCGCCCGCAAGCGCCGGGCCTGCGGTGCATCGGCGACGATGGCGATCTCTGCCCCGCTGTCCCGCACAATGTGCGCCGCCTGCTCGGGCGTCGCCGACGGGTAGATCGGCACGCTGACGGCGCCCGCCATCGCTATTCCCAGGTCGCAGAGCGCCCACTCGACCCGCGTCGGCGCCATCAGGGCGATCCGGGTTCCACGCTGGACCCCGAGGCGGGCGATGAACCCAGCCGCCAGCGCCTCACCCGCCCGCTGCCAGTCGCGCCAGGTCAGGGCGCGCCAGATCCCGTGTCGCTTGAAGCGAAGCGCCGGGAGGTCGGGCGTGCGCTTTGCGCGCGCGGCGAACATCTCGAGCACATTGGGGTGGTTCAACCCCTCGGCCGGGGCGGGCACGAATGCGACAGAGGCCATAAAACGCTGCTCCGAACTACCACGAAGGCCGACCGGCCGCGACCGCTTGCCGAAGTCGGCAACGCGCGCACCGACCGGAGCCTGGGCGCGTTCCGGGCTCGACCGAACGGCCGACGACCGCCCACCCGGCGGCCGACGACCCCCGGTGCTTGGAGTTTTGTAGTAGAGGAGGAGTTCTCGCGCGATGCCCAACCTCGTCGGAACACGGATCGACAAGTACGAGATCCAGAGCGAGGTCGGCCACGGCGGCATGGCGGTCGTCTATCGCGGCCTCGACACGGTCCTGAACCGCGAGGTCGCGGTCAAGGTCCTCCACCCGCACATGGCGGAGCGCGAGGAGTCGCGGGCCCGTCTGCGGCGCGAGGCCCTCACCGTCGCCCGCCTGCGCCACGAGAACATCCTCGAGATCTACGACTACTCGGGTGAGAACGCGGCCGAGAGCTTCCTGGTCACCGAGTTCATCCACGGGATGACCCTGCGTGAGTGGCTCGACACCCGCTGGCGCCCGCGGCCAGCGCTGGCCGCTCTGGTGGTGCATCGCCTGTGCGTCGCGCTGGGCCACGCGCACAAGCTCGGCATCGTCCACCGCGACATCAAGCCGGAGAACGTGATGATCCGGCAGGACGGCTGCATCAAGCTGATGGACTTCGGCATCGCCCAGATCATCGATCACCAGAAGTTGACGATGACCGGGCAGCTGCTCGGCAGCCCGGCTTACATGGCGCCGGAGCTGATCAGCGGCAAGCCGATCGACGCGCGCACCGACCTGTTCGCGGTCGGCATCATGCTCTACCAGCTCGCCACCGGCGCCCTGCCCTTCTCGGGCCGCAACCCGCACGAGGTCCTGAGCCGCATCGCCGACGCCGAGTACCCCAAGGCCTGCACGATCTGTCCGCTCGTCGACGACGAGCTCGAGGCGATCATCGCCAAGGCCCTCGCGCGTGAGCCGGACCTCCGCTACCAGAGCGCCGAGGACTTCGCCCGCGAGCTCGAGCGCTACCTCGAGGAGGTCGGCATCCCGGCCGCGCAGGAGGAGGTCACGGCCTACTTCGTCGACTGGGATCGCTACGTCGACCAGCTCGACAAGCGCGTGTGCGGCACGCTCATGCAGCACGCCGAGGCCGCGGCGCGGGCCGGTCACAGCGCCCGCGCGATCCGCCTGCTCGGCCGCGTGCTCGAGCTGGAGAAGGATCAGAAGCAGGCCAAGACCATGCTCTCGCGCCTGCGTACGCGCGAGCGGACGGTCCGTCGCCTCATGGTCGGCGCCGCCTCGCTCGGGCTCACCGCGCTCAGCAGCGGCGCCGCGGTGCTGTGGTACATGACCCCGCCGAGCGTGGAGAACCTGCCGCGTGGCGAGGATCGCATCGCCGCCGCGCCGCTGCCGGTGACCACCCCGCACAGCAAGAAGGCCGTCAGCGACGCCGAGGCTGGCGCGCCGGTCCCGGTCCCGGTCCCGCCCGAGGCCATCCCGCGCAAGATCACCGGGACCCGCCCGATCGAGCCGACGACCAAGGTCAGCAAGCCCACGGCCAGCAAGTGTCTGCTCGAGATCGCCGGCATGCCCTTCGCGGTGGCCAGCGCCAGCACGCACACGCTCAAGGTCGCCGGCCATCCACAACGGGTCGACAAGCAGACCCTGGAGATCGCCGTCGACGACGACCCGACGCAGGTCCAGCTCGACGGCAGCATGTACCGCGGGGCCGTGCAGGTGCACCGAAAAGACTGCTTCCCCGGCGCCACCGTCAAGCTGCAGGTGCGGCCGCGGGCCGCGATCCTCACCTTCAGCGGCGCGCCGCGGGGCACCACCGTGCGCTGCACCGCCGGCCCCTGCCCCGACCTCAGCGCGCACCTCATCGAGTCGGACCGCTTCCCCGAGATCCCGATGACCAGCCACGAGGCCAAGCTCCGCCTCGAGTTCCGGGCCACCGGCTTCAACAGCCAGGCGAAGGACATCCCGGTCTACCCGGGCAACAACAACTACTCGCTCGCGCTGACCCCCCTCCAGCCGCGCTGAGACGCTCGCGTAGCCATCTCAGGGCAGGTTCGGGCGCCGGCGCGCCCACGGACCTTCCTGCGACCCGGGCCCGCAGGTGACGGCCCCGGGGATCCGGGATAGCATCGCCCGCCCCGCTCTCCTGTCCCGCATGCGCTGGCTGTCCATCCGTCTCGTCGCGCTCGCCGCGGCCGCCACGTTCACAGCCGTGAGCCCGGCGGCCGCCCGCCCGCCGAACACACGCACGCCCGCGCCGGCCGAGCCGAACACCGAGAATGAGAAGGTCGAGGCCGCGATCCGGGCGTGGTCGAGCGGCGACTGGGCCCGCGTCCGCATCCTCCTCGAGCCGCTGGTCCAGGGCGACCGCAACCTCGCCGAGCCGCTGCTCAACGAGACGGCCCTGCGCTACCTCGCCGACGCCACGATCCAGGACGAGGCCACCCTCGACGCGCCGATCCGGGTCGAGCTCGCGACCGGCTACATCCAGCGCCTGCTGTCGAGCTCCGATGACTGGCGCCCGCCCGCCGACATCCACGGGCGTCAGTTCTACGACCTCTACAACAAGCTCCGCGAGCAGCGCGACACGGCGAGGGCCCGCGTGTGCATCGGCGAGCTGGCCTCGTGCGACGCCGACAAGGCCGAGGCCAGCGCCCGCCTCACCCGCCTGCAGAACGACTACGCCGTGCTCAAGAAGGCCTTCGACGAGGAGGAGGTCGAGGTCCGTGAGAAGGTCGCCCGCAACCGGGCCGTCGCGCTCATCCCGTTCGGCGTCGGCCACTTCTACAACGGCCGCAAGCGCCTCGGCGCGGCCTTCCTGGCCAGCGAGCTGCTGTTCGGCGGCGTCGGCCTCGGCCTCTTCATCGCCCGCAGCTTCAAGTGCTCGCGCGAGGGCATCAGCTTCAAGCCCGGCGCGCTGACCTGTCAGGGTGAGGGCGACGGCAAGCCGGTGGTGCTCCAGCGCAACGCCGAACAGACGATGGGCCTGCTGTTCCTCGGCGCCGTCGCCCTCGACATCGTCCTCGCCCAGGTCACCTTCCGCCCCTTCCTCACCGTCAAGTCGACCCGCTACCGCCGCCAGGACCTCGACAAGGGCGGCGACCCCGACGCGAGCAAGGCCCCGCGCCGACGCCCCGGCAAGGCCCCCGCGCCGACCAGCCGCGTGCGGACCCGTGATATTCTGCGGGTCGCCCCTGCCCCGGCCTACATCCCCGGCGGCGCAGGCTTCGGCGTCTCGCTCCGCTTCTAGGATCCTCCGCTGCTTCGCCCCCTCTCGCCCCCCATGCCGCACCTGCAATACACCGGCCCCGACGGCGCGACCCTCCGCTTCAAGCTGCTCCGGCGACTCACCTCGATCGGCAGCTCGCGCGAGTGCGACGTGGTCCTCGCGGGCCCCGACATCGCCCCGACCCACTGCACGATCGAGCACGAGGCCGGCAACTTCAAGCTCGAGTCGGCCAGCCGCAGCGCGCCCTTCTTCATCGCCGGCAAGAAGCTGCGCGAGCACAACCTGCGCCACGGCGACGTGTTCGTGGTCGGCCCGATCGAGCTGAGCTTCGCCGCCATCGACCCGCCGATCGCCAGCAGCGACCCCGAGAGCGCCGCCAAGGTCCAGATCGAGGCCATGCGCCAGCTGCAGCGCTTCAGCGAGCTGCTGCTGCGCGACGAGAGCAGCCTCGACGGCCTGCTCAACGAGCTCATCGACCAGGTCGTCGCGCTCACCTCCGCTAGCAAGGGCTTCCTCGTGCTCGCCGAGGGCGACAAGTACGAGGTCCGGGTCGCCCGCGGCCTCGACCGTCAGCCGGTCGACGACCCCGAGCAGCTGCTCTCGGACAAGATCATCCGCGAGGTCATCACCTCGCGCGAGCCGCAGATCATCAGCGACGCCTACCACGACATGCGCTTTCAAAACAGCATGTCGGTGATCAACCTCAAGCTCTCGAGCGTGATGTGCGTGCCGCTGATCGTCCGCGGCGAGCTGCTCGGCCTGATCTACGTCGGCAACAATTCGGTCGTCAATTTGTTCAAGCAGTCGCAGCTGGAGACGCTGCGGGTCTACGCCACCCAGGCCGCCCTCTTCATCAAGAACGCCAAGCTCCTCAACGAGCTGCGCTCGGACGCCGTCGGCCTGCAAAAGCGCCTCGACGACGTCAAGTTCGGCCAGATCATCGGCTCCTGTCCGCAGATGATCGAGGTCTACAAGCGGGTCGAGAAGGTCGCCGGCACCGACATCAGCGTGCTCGTCACCGGCGAGACCGGCACCGGCAAGGAGCTCATCGCCCAGGAGATCCACAGCCGGTCGCCGCGCAGCAAGGGCCCGCTCGTCACCGTCAACTGCGGCGCCATCCCCGAGAACCTCATCGAGTCGGAGCTGTTCGGCCACGTCAAGGGCGCCTTCACCGGCGCCGTCGGCAATCAGCTCGGCAAGTTCCAGGCCGCGGAGAAGGGCACCATCTTCCTCGACGAGGTCGGCGAGCTGCCGCTGCAGCTGCAGGTCAAGTTCCTGCGCGTGCTGCAGGAGCGCCAGGTCCAGCGCGTCGGCGAGACCAAGTCCACGCCGATCGACGTCCGCGTCGTCGCGGCCACCAACCGCGACCTCGCCAAGGACGTCGCCGCCGGCCGCTTCCGCGAGGACCTCTATCACCGCCTCAACGTCATCGACATCCACCTCCCGCCGCTGCGCGAGCGCGGCCAGGACGTCGCCCTCATCGCCCGCTACTTCGTCACCCGCTACGCCCGCGAGTACGGGGCCAAGATCGACGCCGCCCACCCCTTCGACCCCAGCGGCGAGCGGGCCCTGCTGCGCTTCAACTGGCCAGGCAACATCCGCCAGCTCGAGAACCACGTGAAGAAGGCGCTGGTCCTCGCCGACGGCCCCGCCCTCACCGCCCGCGACCTCGACCTCGAGATCGACATGCCCGGCAGCGCCGGCGCCCCGATCGCCATCGCCGCCCCCGAGCAGATCCTCCCGCTCACCGAGGCCCGCGAGCTGTGGCAGCGCGACTACATCAACCACGTGCTCGCCCTCAACGCCGGCAACCGGACCAAGACCGCCCGCGACCTCGGCGTCGACCCGCGCACGATCTTTCGCCACCTCGAGAAGGAAGACAAGAAGTGAAGCCCCGCGCGGCAGGCCCCGGATCAGGCCCCGGATCAGGCCCCGGATCAGCGGCGCTCCTGCTCGCGGCCGTCGTGCTCGCGGCCTGCATCCTTCCGGACCGCGGCATCATCATCGTCGACGAGAACGTGCAGAACAAGCACCCGGTCCGCTTCGTCGAGCCGACCCCGCTCACGCCCGAGGCGCTCGACACCTGCCTCTCGCTCGACGAGGTCAAGCCCAACGAGGTCTGCCAGCCCGGCGACGCCGCCACCGTGCTGCCGCACTTCCTCGATCCGACCAAGCTCGACTACAACTTCTGCAGCTGCGACATCGACTCCGAGGAGGACTCGATCAAGCTGCCCGCCGTCACGCTCTACGTCGAGGACCGCGCCAACGACGTCAACAAGGGCCTCGACGACATCTTCGCCGCGCTCATGCTCGACCTCCGGCCCGACGAGCAGGACCCCTCGCGCAAGGTCCTCTACCAGAGCTACGTCGACCCGACCGTCGCGCTCAAGCCGACCACGGCGATCGAGTACGAGCCGCCGCGCCGCCCCGACACCGGTCGCGAGCTGCGGCAGCTGAACCTCGGCCTCCCGAGCGACGACCGGGCCGACCAGATCGACCTGTGCAACGGCGCCGGGCTGCCGCTGTCCCTCGGCTACCACACCCTGCGCGTGATCGTCAGCGACGCCCCGTGGTTCAACCCCACAGAGGACGAACAGACCCGCGAGATCGGCGTCCCCGACCTCGCCAACGGCGCCACCTACGACACCCTCGAGTACGTGTTCCACTGCGACGACAAGAGCGACCCGGAGAACAAGCACTGCGTCGACCAGTGCAAGCCGCGCGGGGAGCAGCAGTGACCCACCGTGTTCCGGCTGGGCGGGCCAGACTGGCCGGGCTGGCCGGACTGGCCGGACTCCTGACGGGCCTCGCCGCCGCCTGCTCGACCCTCGCCGAGGTCGAGCAGGTGACCAAGTGCGTCTCTGACAACGAGTGCGATGCGAAGGTCCCCGGCCAGGTCTGCGGCGGCGGCATCTGCTACGACGCCTCGCTCCCGGACCGCGCCGCGATCGGCCTCGACGTGCTCGGCAGCGGCCTCGAGAGCAACTTCCGCGTCGAGCTGCGCGGCACCGACGCGGCCGCCCTGCGCATCGATCGCACCCCGGTCCGCTACAGCGTCAGCCTCGACGACCGCAAGCTGGGCAACAACAAGATCGTCTCCGGCGTGCGCGACCAGCTGGAGATCAGCCTGAGCGAGACCTACAACAGCGGCGACAGCGACAAGACCACCAGCCTCGCCGGCAGCCTCACGCTGACCCAGGCGTCCCGACTCGGCCGCGAGGTCGTCACCAAGAACTTGCTGCGCGTCGACCTCATCGATCCGATGACCATGCAAGCGATCGCGGACCCGAAGGTCGTGCTGCCGTGGGCCCGCTACGACCGCGACAAGGCCGGCATGGACATCCCGCTCCTGCTCGCCATCAGCGCCGACGACGGCCTCGACGAGGACACCAGCGTCCAGGTCTACCGCGGCCTGATCTACCGCCAGCTGGTCCGACCGCAGCTGCCCGGCGTCGGCACCCACGCCTTCACCATGGAGTCCCGCCGCGAGTGCCACCGCAAGATCTACGGCACCCTGCTGCTCACCGACAAGTCGGTGCCCACGAGCCCCGCGGACATCAGCTTCCGCCACGCCCGGCGCGACCCCGAGGCGGGCGCCATCTGCGACCCCGCGCCCGAGACCGGCACCCCCGCGGTGTGCTCCCCGCAGACGGTCGCCGCGCTCGACAGCCTGCCCGAGTGCATCACCGTCAATGACTGCCCGCCGCCGTACGGCTGCCACAGCAGCGGTGACAGCAAGCGCTGCGGCTGCGACCGCGACGACGAGTGCCCGCTCGGCCAGGTCTGCGAGCTCACCAGCAAGCGCTGCGCGATCGACCTCAGCGACCTCGTCGCCACCAAGGGCGTCGTCTCCACGGTCGGCGCGATGAACCAGTACGAGGCCTGGATCTACACCTACTGCGAGGGCAAGCTCGAGGCCGACCGCGAGATGGAGTTCGTCGTGTCCGTCGCCCCGCGCAACGCCGAGGGCATGGGCCCGGCCCCGCTGCCCGAGCTCAGCTACCACACCACGATCGACTTCCTGTGGAGCAACGGCATGCGCCCGCCCGAGGAGGCCGACCGCATCTGCCTGCCCACCTGGGCCCCGCCGCAGTCCCTCGCCTTCCAGCTGAGCAGCGCCCCGCAGCAGCTCTACACGGACGCCAAGGGCCAGCCGTGGGTCTGCTGTTCGCCCGCCTGCCTCGACACCAGCGACACCACCGGCCCCGCCACCGTCCCCACGAGCTGCCCGCTCGGCGCCACGGTCACCGCGCGCACCGTCTTCACCCCCGATCCCGTCGCCTGGTCCAACACCTTCTGCATGGAACTCGAGCGCAACGACCTCACGTTGCCCGCGGGCTCGCAGCGGGTCACGTACGGCCCGCTCGACCGCAGCGCCTGCGCCCAGCCGGACACGCCCTGCGAGATCTCGCTGTCACGCGGCGACGGCGAGCTCGAGTACGAGATCCGCGTCGAGCCCCCGGTCGGCTCGCTGGTCCGCTCCACGATCCTCCCGCCGCAGATCGTCGCGGCCGGCACCGCCAGCGTCACGCCGGCGCAGCTCGAGTACCGCGTGCTGGTCCACGGACAGGTCAAGCTCCCCGGCGGCGAGGAGGATTGCACCGACATCCTCACCTGCCTCCCCAACGCCGAGATCATGGCCGAACGCCTGCGGATCGCCGACGACGATCCCGCCACGACCCTCGGCCCCTATTTCTACACGGCGCAGACGATCCCCGGCAGCCCTGGCGACTTCGTGCTCGCCGTCAACCCAGGCGTCTACCTCATCACGGCCCTCCCGCAGAGCGGCAGCCAGGGCGGCCCGGCCCGCATCGCCGTCCACGACCTGCGCCTGGACTCCCCCGCGGTCGACACCAAGGGCCCCATGCCGACCGCCGAGCTCACGCCCATCGAGCTCGAGCTCGGCAAGCTCGTGACCATCGAGCTCGACAACTTCGATCGCAGCAGCGTCGCTGTCCCGCTCGACATGGCCGGCTGGAAGGGCCAGATCGCCGGCTACCCCGACCTCGACCTCAACGACCCGAGCACCTGCTATGGCGGCAGCGGACGCGGCTGCCTGATCCGTCGCCTGCGCCCCGGCAAGAGCGGCCTGTCGCCCACGCAGGAGCAGTTCGTGAAGTACCTGACCCGGGCCCCGAAGTAGCGACGCTGGCCGCCACCTGCGCTCCGAAGTAGCGTCGCAGGCAGCCATCCGCGGCCCCAAAATAGCGTGCGTTTTCAAGTGATCCGGGGCCCGCCCGGGGTTGACCGTCCGGGGTGAACCTGGGAGACTCCGGCCACTGTCTCGGCCGGCCTCAGCACGTCGCGATCGGATCACCACGGTGATCTGGGTCGCGTCGTCGGTTGTCGCCATCTCCTGGGCGGCTGTCGGGATCTACACGGGCCTCGCCACGCAGAACCCCGCTCGCCAGTCGGCGGCCGGGTTCTGTGAGTACCGTGTCGAGCTCGTGCGCGACCGGCTGATCAACCTTCTCGAGCAGGCGCCCGGCCAGATCAGTACCCCGGCCGGGGCCAAGTTCTCCAACCTCCTCCGCGAGACCCGGGCGCTCTGCGCGGGCCGAGATCCCGAGACCACGCGCAAGCTGGGCCGGATCGAGGCCCTTTACGGCGACTTTGACCTTCGGTCCAGCCGCCACGCCGACGCACGCCAGGAGCTCCTTGCGCTCTAGGATCCAGCACCATGTCCGTTCACTCCTCGTCTGGCGACCAGCCGGACCGAGCCCTCGATGATTTGAGCCCGTCCACCGCCTCCGCCGCGACGAGCTCAGCTTCTCCTTCCACCCCAACGCCCGCCCCCGTGGCGCGAGACCGCCGCGAGCCCCGAGCCCGCGAGCACCGAGCCCGCGAGCCCCGAGCTCACGAGCCCCGAGCCCGCGAGCACCGAGCCCGCGAGCACCGAGCCCGCGAGCACCGAGCCCGCGAACCCCGCGCCCGCGAGCACCGAGCCCGCCGCACCGGCGAGCAACCACGACGACGCCTGGGCCCAGGCTGCCCAGGCCGCCGCGGTCCCGGAGCCCGAGCTGCCGCCCTTGCCGCAGTCCTTCGACGAGCTCGCCCTCCCCGAGGCCCTGCGCGCCGCGATCGCCCGGCTCGGCTGGACCAAGCCCTCGCCGGTCCAGGCCCTGAGCTTCGACCCCCTGATCGCGGGCCGCGACGTGATGGTCCAGTCGCACACGGGCAGCGGCAAGACCGGCGCCTTCTGCGTGCCCTGGCTGGCCTCGCGCTTCGACGCCCGCCCCGCCAGCGAGACCGGCGTCCAACTGCTGGTCCTGCTGCCGACCCGCGAGCTCGCCAAGCAGGTCTGCGACGAGCTGCGCCGCCTCGCCGTCGAGACCCCGGTCGACGTGCTCCCCGTCTACGGCGGCACGCCGATGAACCCGCAGCTGACCGCCCTGCGGGCCGGCGTCCACGCGGTGGTCGGCACCCCCGGCCGCATCCTCGATCACATCCGCCGCCGCTCGCTCGACCTCTCGAAGGTCCGCACGGTCGTCCTCGACGAGTGCGACGAGATGCTGTCGATGGGCTTCCTCGAGGACATCCGGGCGATCCTCGACCAGGTGAAGGGTGAGCACCTCACCGCCCTGTTCTCGGCCACGATCCCCAACGACATCGAGCGCATCGCCAAGCGCTACATGAAGGACCCGGTGGCGATCCAGCTCTCGGGCGACCAGGTCGCCGCGGCGGAGATCGAGCACGCCTTTTACTCCGTCACCAGTTCGATCAAGACCCGCGACCTGCTCGACGTGATCATGGTCGAGGACCCGGCCCGCGCGATCATCTTCTGCAACACCCGCGAGGAGACCAAGCTGGTCGCCTCGGTGCTGCGCCGCGAGGGCTTCCACGCCGAGGAGCTGTCCAGCGACCTCAACCAGACCCAGCGCGAGCGGGTCATGAAGCTGATGCGCGAGCACAAGCTGCGCTTCCTGGTCGCCACCGACGTCGCCGCCCGCGGCATCGACATCAGCCACGTCAGCCACGTGATCAACTACTCCTTCCCGGAGTCGGCCGAGGTCTACGTCCACCGCACCGGCCGCACCGGCCGCGCCGGTCGCACCGGCGTCGCCATCTCGCTGATCAACCCGCGCGAGATCGGCAACTTCTATTATCTCAAGCTGCAGTACGCGAGCATCGTCTTCAGCGAGCGCCAGCTCCCGCCGGCCGAGCAGCTCTCCGCGGAGCGCATGGAGTTCAAGCTCGACGGCATCAGCAAGCGCTTCCCGGAGCTGGTCTCCCCCGAGTGGGTGCTGCTGGCCCGCAGCCTGATGACTGACCCGCGCGGCGAGCGTGTCGTCGGTCTCCTGCTCGAGCGGGCCATGCGGGCCGCGCCGCGCCCCGAGTCCGTGATCGAGGCCGACGCCGCCAGCGACGAGCCGGTCGCCGGGGCGGCCTTGCAGGGCCGACGCGAGGGCGACGAGGACGAGCGCCCCGCCGCCGCAGCCGCCGGCCCGGGCGAGACGATCGAGCGCGAGCAGCGTGACCTCCGCGAGGGCCGCGAGCCCCGTGAGCCCCGCGAGCCCCGCGAACGCTTCGGCGACCGCGACCGCGGCCGTGGCCCGCGCGACCGTGGTGACCGCGGCCCCCGCAGCGAGCCCCGCTTCGGCGACCGCCCCCGCCGCGACGACGCCGGCCCCCGCCGCGACGACGCAGACCGCGGCGAGCCCCGCTTCGGCGACCGCCCCCGCCGCGACGACGAACCCCGCAGCGAGCCCCGCCTCGACCGCCCCCGCCGCGACGACGCAGACCGCAGCGAGCCCCGCCTCGACCGCCCCCGCCGCGACGACGCAGACCGCAGCGAGCCCCGCCTCGACCGCCCCCGCCGAGACGACGCAGACCGCAGCGAGCCCCGCCTCGACCGCCCCCCGGAACGACGCAGACGGCAGCGAGCCCCGCCTCGACCGCCCCCGCCGCGACGACGCAGACCGCAGCGGCGAGCCCCGCCTCGACCGCCCCCGCCGCGACGACGCAGACCGCAGCGGCGAGCCCCGCCGCGACGACGCAGACCGCAGCGGCGAGCCACGTGAGCACCGCCCCGATGCTGCGCGCCCCGACGGCTTCCGCGGTCGCGGTGACCGCAACGAGGGTCGCGGCCGCGATCGCTTCCGCGATCGCGACGGTCGCCGCGATCGCAACGAGGGCGATGTCCGTGCCGCTGAGCCGGCGACCGTGCGCAACGACGGCGAGCGTCGGCCTCACGACGACGGCGAGCGTCGCCGGCGGCGCGACCGTCATCCAGGCGATCCCGCCCAACTCCCGCTGCAGGCCACCGGTGGGTCGCCCGGCAGCACCCTGCCAACAGACCCGCCGACCCCGGTATTGGCCCCGGTATTGGCCCCGGTATTGGCCCCCGTGTCGGCCCCGGTATTGGCCCCCGCAATGGTCGTCGCCGCCCCGCCGCCCGACGCCGTCCAGGCGACCGCGCCGGTGCCCGGTGCCAGCGTGAGCCTGCCCTCGATCCCCGCGCCGGGTCAGCTCCGCCTCGGTGGTCGCGGCCGTCTCGGCGACCGCGGCAGCTTCGCCCACGTCGCCCTGGCTGCGACCATCACCGCCCCCCAGGCCGACGCCGGCCCGCTCGTCGAGGCTGGCAGCGAGGCTGTCTCCGGGGACAGCTCGATCGTTGGCGACGGCGAGGGCCGCCGCAAGCGTCGTCGTCGTCGCCGTCGCGGCCGCCGCGGCGAGGGCGAAGGCACCGGCGCGACCCAGGAAGTCGCCGGCGAGTCCGACGACGAGACCGGCGACGAGCCCGAGAGCGCCGAACCCACCGCCGCGCCCACTGGCCGCGACACTGGCCGCGACGCCCGCGACACTGGCCGCGACTGGCCGCGACGCCCGCGACACTGGCCGCGAGACTGCCCGACGCCCGCGACACCCGCGAGACTGGCCGCGACAGCCGCGACAGCCACGACACCCGCGACACCGCCGAGCCGAGCGGCGAGCCCGGGAGCGACGCCGCCGGCGATCGCGGCCGCAAACGCCGTCGTCGCCGCCGCAACGGTCGCCCCCTCGACGCACCCCGCCCCATGGCGCCCGAGCGGGCCGCCCGCCCCGAGCCCCCCCTCGCTCCGGCTGCCCCGCCCGCCCCCGTGGGCGTACCCGTGGTCGTCCCGCGCCGCATGGCCCAGGACGAGATCATCATCGACATCGATGAGAACGAGCTCGAGGTGGTCCAGAGCGAGTTCGGCTCGATGGACGACGAGTTCGACGAGTTCGCCCTGATGGACCGCCGCCAGGCGGTCATCGAGACCCTCCAGGAGGAGGTCGAGCTCGAGGACCTCTCACGCAGCGACGCCTCGCGGATGATCGCCGACGAAGAGGACGAGGGCGAAGGCGAGGACGAGGCCAACGACGAGACCGACGCCAGCGACGAGCCCGCCGTCGTCGCCCCCGGCCCCGACGGCGCCAACGCCACGCCGGAGACCGAGAGCGAGGCCGACGAGCGCAAGCGCAAGCGCCGGCGCCGGCGCAAGAAGGCCGCCCCGCTGGTCCTGCCGGAGCTCACCGCCCCGCCGCACAAGGACTTCTGGGAGGTGTGGGCCTCCAAGTACACCTATCAGGACTTCGAGGACGGCAAGTACACCCCGCCCAACAACGTCCCCGAGGTCGAGGACGAGCCGCCCGCCGCACCTGTCCTCGCGGACAGGCCCGCCGCCCGCGCCCCGCGCCCCGCCGCCCCGCCCCGCCAGAGCGGCCCGCGGACCAGCCCGCCCCGGGCCCCGCGCCCGGGAGGCCCCGAGGGGCTCCCGCCGCGTCCACCCGTGATCGCCAGCACCAGCAGCGAGGCTGACGACGGCGAGTTCATCAAGGTCTGCCTCAACCTCGGCCGCTCGCACGGGCACAAGGCGGCGACCCTGCGCGGGCTCCTGCGCGACCACCTCGGCCTCGAGGGCCGGGCGATCCGCGACCTCACCGTCCGCGACGGGGACACCCTGTTCCGCGTCCACCAGGGCGAGCTGCCGCGGATCCAGGAAGCGCTGACCAGGGTCCGCGACGGCGACGCCCCGCTGACGATCCCGCTGACGATCCGGGCCGTCGAGGATCACAGCGACGCCCTGCGCGCCCCGCCACCTGGCGCCCTCGCCGGGTCCGAGATCCTCGCCGGGGCCGACTCGGGGCCCGAGATCCTCGCCGGGGCCGACACCCTGGTTGGCGACATGCCGCCCGCCGAGCCCGAGCCCGCCGACGCCCCGCGCCCCGATCTGGCGGGCGACGACGCCAGCGGCACCTGACGCCCGCGGCGAGGTCATGCCATGTCCCTCGCCGACAGCGCCTCGCTCGCCCCCTACCCCGACCCGGACACCCGGGAGCATGAACTCGACGACCTCGCCGCCAGCCTCGGCGGCGAGATCGTCGAGTACGGCCGCAGCCGCGAGGACCGCCCGCTGCGAGCCCTCCGCCTGCCCTCCGCGGGCCCGGCGATCCTCTGCTCGGCCAACATCCACGGCATCGAGTACATCGCCAGCCGCGTCGCCCTCGGCCTGCTGCACGGCCTGTGCGCCGGCGACCCCGAGCTGCAGCGCCTGCGCGCCCGCGCCGAGCTGTGGCTGATCCCCTGCCTCAACCCCGACGGCTACGCCCGCACCTGGTCCACCGGCGGTCAGGGTCGCCTCGCCGACATGCGGGCCAACGCCGCCGGCGTCGACCTCAACCGCAACTTCCCGCGCCCCGGCAGGGCCGCCCCCAGCCGCCTCCCGGGCGCCGGCTCCGACCGCCCCGGCGACGCGACCTACCGCGGCCCCGCGCCCCTCAGCGAGCCCGAGACCGCCGCCCTCGATCGCCTCTTCGCCGCCCGGCGCTTCCACGCCAGCGTCAACCTCCACTCATTCATGGGCACCGTGATCCCGGCCCGCGTCAGCGAGCGCGAGGCCTACGCCCGCTACCGCGAGCTCGCCCGCGTCCTCGCCCACGCCCAGCCCAGGGTCCGCTACCGCCGCCTCGCCCACCGCATCTTCGACACCTTCACCGGCGAGCAGGAGGACCACCAGCACCACGCCTTCGGCACCTGGGCCGTGTGCCTCGAGACCTTCTCCCTGCGCGCCAGCTACACCCAGCACCTGCGCCGCCCGAGCGTGTTCTGGCGCTTCAACCCCCGCGACCCCGCCGCCTGGATCGCCAACGACGTCCCCGGCATCACCGCCTACTTCCACGCCGCGCTCGAGCTCCCGCCGCCCCCCGCCGCCTCGCGCCGCGCCCTGCCCCCCGGGCCCTGACGGAGCCATGCCATGCCGTCGCGCCGCCCCCTGCTCGCACCCTCGCGCCGCCCCGCCCTCCGCGAGCCTGCACCCCTCCGACCTGAACCACCGCGCCGCCTCGCGCTCGCCCTCCTCGCGCTCGCCCTCCTCGCCGCCCCGGCCCACGCCGCGCCGGTGCGCCTCGGCGCCGTCGCGGCCCCCGTCCCGCTCGATCGCCCCGTCGACCTGATCGAGGCGCCCGAGCTCCGGCCCGCCCCGCTGCGCCCGGGTCCCGTCCAGACCTGGTCTTTGGGACAGGTCATGCGCGCCGTCGAGGGCAACCACCCGGCGATCCGCGCCGAGGCAGCGCGGCGCCAGATCCTCGACGCCGGCGTCCGCACCGCCCGGACCTCGATCCCCAACCCGGTCGTGCTCTCCGACAACGGCACCGCCGAGTTCACCTACCGCCTCGGCCTCACCCAGACCCTCGAGCTCGGCGGCAAGCGACGCCGCCGCGTCGAGCTCGCCCTGGCCCGCCACGCGATCCTCGAGGTCGACCTCCGGGTCCTCGCCGCCAACCTCCGCGCCGACGCCCGGCGCACGTACATGGAGGCCTTCTTCGCCCAGGAGCGCGAGACGACCCTCATCGAGCTTATCCGCAGCGTCGACCAGCTGCTCGCCATCGCCGACGCCCGCCCCGGCGACACCCCCAAGTCCGACGTGCTCGAGGTCCGCATCACCCGCCTCAAGGCCCGCCAGGCGCTCGAGCAGGCCAAGTTCGAGCACCTCCAGGCCGACCTCCGCCTCAACAACCTGCTGGGCAACGAGCCGTCCGTCGAGCTCGTCCTCAGCTCCCCCGCGCGCGACCAGCCGCCGCGCTGGCTCGCCGCCAACGACGACGACTGGCGCCGCGAGTTCCTGGTCGCCCACGACGCCCTGCTCGCCGAGGCGCTGCGCGAGCGACCCGAGCTGCAGCGCCTGCTGCGGCAGCGCGAGCTGCTCGGCCGCGAGGAGCGGATCGCCCGCGCCGCCCGCGTCCCCGACCTCATCGCCAGCCTCGGCCCCGACTTCGTGCCCCACCCCGGCGGCGTCCACGTCGGCGTGTTCTGGATGCTCGGCTTCCAGGTCCCGATCTTCAACCGCCAGCAGGGCCCGCTGCAGGAGATCGCCGCCCGTCGCCACCAGCTCGAGCTCGCCGGCGACGCGCTGCGCCGCGACATCGGCCGCGAGGTCGCCGACGCCGTCGCCCTCGCCTGCTTCTCACAGTCGCAGTACCGCCTCTACGAGCGCGAGCTGGTCCCCGCCGCCGACGCCGTCTACAGCGACGCCCTGCTCGCCTTCCAGAGCAACCAGGCCCCCTTCCTGGTCGCCGTCCGCGCCCAGGAGAGCCGCGTCCTGGTCCGCCTCGAGTACCTGCGCAGCCTCGCCGCCTACCACATCGCCCTCGCCGGCGTCGAGCAGGCCCTCGGCGTCCCCGCGATCTGAGCCCGTGTCCCTCAGGGCATGTCCCATCGCACATGCCCTGATGGACATGTCGCATTGAACATGTCCCTCAGGGCAGATAAACGCGCCCCAGCAGCGCGAGCAGCAGCAGCGCCGGCACCCCCGCGATCGCCAGCGTCAGGCCCGGGCTGCGACCGGCCCGCTGCGCCGCCGGCAGCGGCAGCCCGGCCAGCGTCGCCGCGTTGCGTCGCCGTTGACGGGCCAGCGTCTGCAGCGGCGCCAGCCACAGCGCCGCCAGCCCGAGCGAGACCGCGATCGCCGGCCCGCCGGGCGGCGCCGCCCGCAGCAGCAAGTACCCGGCCCACGCGATCAGCAGCGCCAGCCGCAGCAGCGGCACCGGCGTCAGCCGCAGCCACTGCGTCACCAGCAGCCGCGTCGCCGGCGACGCCACCCGCGCCACCCAGGCCGGACGCGGCGGCGGCTCGGGCGGACCCGCCAGGCTGCGTGTCGCCTCGGCCAGCCACGCGACGGCCTCGAAGAACCCGAGCGTGTACACCCGCGGCGCCGCCATCCGCACCAGCCCCGCGATCGCCAGCGGCAGCAGCAACAGCCCCACGTGCAGCCCCGCGAGGGCCTGCCCCCCGGCGAGCAGCGCGAGCGCCAGCTGCCCCGGCATCGCCAGCAGCGTCGCCAGCCCGAGCCCGAGCGCCGGCGCGTACAGGTGCACCGTCGCCTCCGCCGAGGTCCAGCCGCCCCCGAGCTGCGCCTGCGCCTGGCGGATCGGGTGCGCCTCCGGGAAGCGCCGGCCCCCGTAGGCCGCCGCCGCCGGGATCGCCGGCTCGACCACCGCCGCCAGCACGCACAGCCACACGAAGTCCCCCGCCAGCAGCGCCGCGGCGATCGGATCCCCACCCGCCGCCGTGCCGCCCAGGCACACCCCCAGGGCCCCGCACAGCAGCGCCAGCAGCAGCCCGTGCCGGTGCGCCCGCAGCCCGGCCGCGAAGTGTCGCGCCGGCGCGACCGGCAGCACCGCCAGCCGCTCGCGCGCCCGCCCGTGCAGGTACTCACCCAGGCGCGCGTGCAGCCCCGCGAGCAGCACCAGCGGCCCGCCGATGAACACCAGGCTGCGCTGCGTCGCCGCCTCCGCGCTGCTGGCCAGCGCCAGCGACCAGCACGCGGCCGCCAGCGCCGGTGCCAGCCACGCGTGCGGCCAGTCGGCGCGCCAGCGCGGCAGCTCGGACCGGGACCTCACGCCCGCCAGCATGCCACGCCCCCGCCCCGCCCGTCAGCCCATCCAAGCTGTCTCAAACGCCCTGTCCCAAACGACCTGTCCCAAGCGCCAGCCGCCCCTGACCGCGCCCAACACCCGCCGCTCGCCGCGATCCGACCTGTCCCAAACGCCAGGTCCCAGGCGCCAGGTCTAGCGCCGCGGCACCCGCTTCGAGATCCCACACGTGATCTCGTAGGGGATCACATCGGCCCAGGCCGCCAGCTCGTACACGTCGATGCGGTCGCGCCCCTGGGCCCCGAGCAGCGTCACCCGCTCGCCCTCGCGGGCGTCGGGCAGGTCGCTCACGTCGATCATCGACACGTCCATCGTGATGTTGCCGAGCACCGCGCAGCGATGGCCGCGGACCAGCACCTGCGCCTGCCCGCTCATGCGCCGCGGGTAGCCGTCGGCGTAGCCGACCGGCACGATCCCCAGCCGCGAGTCGCGGGTCAGCGTGGTCCGGTGCCCGTACGACACCTTCGCCCCCGCCGGCAGGGTGCGGATCCCCAGGATCCGCGAGTGCACGCTCATCGCCATCCGCAGCTCCGCGAGCTGCACCTCGCGCCCCGAGCCCGCCCCGTACAGCGCGATGCCCGGGCGGACCATGTCAAAGTGCGCGTGCGGCAGGCGCACCAGGCCCGCGCTGTTGCACACGTGGCGCAGCGGCGGGTGCAGCCCACGGCTCGCCAGCGTCGCCACGCAGCCGCGAAACTGCTCGAGCTGCCCCGGGCTCACCGCGTCGTCGAGATCGTCGGCGCAGGCGAAGTGGGTCATCAGCCCCTCGACCTGCAGGTGCTGCCCGTCCTCGCCCGCCAGCCAGTCGACCAGCGCCGGCAGATCGGCCGGCAGCGCCCCGAGCCGCGACATCCCGGTGTCGACCTTGAGGTGCACCGGCAGCGGCGGCGCCCCGCTGCGCCGCACCGCCGCCGCCAGCAGCTGCAGGTGCTCGCGCGCCCACACCACCGGCGTCAGCGATCGGTGCACGATCACGTCCTCCGAGCCCGGATGGACCCCGCCGAGCACCAGCACCGGCGCCAGCACCCCGGCCTGCCGCAGCTCGACCCCCTCCTCGACCAGGCTGACCGCCAGCCCCCACGCCCCCGCGTCGACGAAGGTGCGCGCCGCCTCGATCGCCCCGTGCCCGTAGCCGTCCGCCTTGACCACCGCCAGGACCCGGCAGCGCGGCCCGACGTGGCCCTGCACCGTGCGCAGGTTGTGGATCAGCGCCGCCGCGTCGATGTGCGCGTAGGTCGGCCGCACCTCGACGATCGGCGCCTGCCGGCGATCGCGGCCGCGGCGCTCGGGCCCACTGAAGATCGGAGCGCTGCGGACCGGCGGCGAGCTCAAGCAGGGCACACTACCACGCGTCAGCGGCCGGGTCGCCATGGGCCCGGGCAACGTCGACCCCGGACCCGCGATTCCTGGGCCGCGTCGACTAGGCCGCCTCGTTGACGATGCGGTCGTCGAGGATCATGCGCCGCCCGCTGCCGCTGACGAGGCCCGAGCGGGCCATCGCGCTGAGCGTGCGGGACACCGTCTCGCGGCACGACCCGACCATGCGCGCCAGCTCCGACTGGGTCGGCACCGGCGCGAGGATCCAGCCGGTGCTCGCCGGGCCGCGACGACCCTGACGCCGGACCAGCCGCGCCAGCGTGCGGCGCAGCCGCTCCTCCACGTCGCACAGCGCCAGCCCGCTGGCGACCGCCTCGACCTCGCGCAGCTTGTCGCCCTGCAGCCGCATCAGGCGCAGCACCGTCTCCGGCTCGCGACGCAGGTGATCGACCAGCGCCTCGGGCGGGATGCGCAGCAGCTCGCTCTGCACCGCCGCCACCGCGGTCGTCGAGTTCATCACGTTGCCGAAGGCACAGGCCTCGCCGAACACCTCGCCCGGGCCGAGCGCCGCGAGGATGAGGTCGCGGCCGCCGTCGGCCGCCCGCAGCAGGTTCACCCGCCCACGCAGCACGATGTAGAGCCCGTCCGGCGCCTGCCCCTCGCTGACCAGCACGCTGCCCGCGGTCTTGCGCAGGCGCTGCGCGGTGCGCCCGAGCAGCTCCAGCTCGCCCGGCCGGGCCGCGATGAACGGCTCGACGCAGGCCAGGACATCCGCCGTCTCCATGCGCTCGAGGGGGATGCTGGGGCGACGGGTCTCGGTGTCCATGGGCTGCATACGGGCTGTGCTCCAAAGCACAAAACCTGCCAAGCTCCGGGCCCCCCGGTATCCACCTCAAGCGCGTGGAATCCTTGGCTTGTCACGAATCAGCGCCCACAGCGGGGCCCTGGAGCTGTGTTGCACGATCGCCACACCTGAGGGGCCAAAGCAACGCAGTGATCCAGGTTCCATTCGCGGTCTTCACGCGCGCGTCCTCCCGCGGGCGGAACCGGTGTACGTTCCGCCCGTGCCGACCATCGTGCTCAACGGCGAGCCTCGCCCGATCGCGGAGGGCAGCACCGTCGCCGACCTCATCGCCGCGCTGGGCCTCACCCCGCAGCAGGTCGCCGTCGAGAAGAACCGCGAGATCGTGCCGCGCGCCCGCCACCCGGACACCCGCGTGGACGACGGCGACACCCTCGAGATCGTCACCTTTGTCGGTGGAGGCTAGCTTGGGCGAACAACACCCCCGGACCCTCCCGCGAGATCGTCACCTTTGTCGGTGGAGGCTAGCTTGAGCGAACAAGACACCTGGACCCTCGCGGGTCGCACCTGGACCTCGCGCCTCATCATCGGCACCGGCAAGTTCAAGGACGCCGCCGAGACCCAGGCCGCCCTCGCGGCCAGCGGCGCCGAGATCGTCACCGTGGCCCTGCGCCGCGTCGACCTCAAGGCCAAGGACAACCTGCTCAGCTGGATCGACCGCGACCGCTACTGCCTGCTGCCCAACACCGCCGGCTGCTACACCGCCGACGAGGCCGTGCGCACGCTCCGGCTCGCCCGCGAGCTCGGCATCGCCGAGCTCGTCAAGCTCGAGGTCATCGGCGACTCGCGCACCCTCCTCCCCGACAACGAGGAGACCCTGAAGGCCGCCCGCACCCTCCTCGACGAGGGCTTCACCGTCCTCCCCTACTGCACCGACGACCCGATCGTCTGCCGCAAGCTCGAGGACATGGGCTGCGCCGCCGTCATGCCGCTCGCCGCCCCGATCGGCAGCGGCCTCGGCATCCGCAACCCGCACAACCTCCGCCTCATCGTCGAGCAGGCCAAGGTCCCCGTCATCGTCGACGCCGGGGTCGGCACCGCCAGCGACGCCGCCATCGCCCTCGAGCTCGGCTGCACGGCGGTGCTCATGAACACCGCGATCGCCCAGGCGCGGCACCCTGTGCTCATGGCCGAGGCCATGCGCGAGGCCGTGATCGCCGGCCGCAAGGCCCTGCGCGCCGGCCGGATCCCCGTCCGCCACTACGCCAGCGCCTCGAGCCCGAACACTGGCATGATCGAGTGAGCCCCGCGAGCGTCGCATGACGCGCCTCCCCTTCCGCCTGCTGGCGATCACCCCGCCGACCGGAGCTGTCCCCGGGGACATCCTCGAGCGCTGGCTCGCCGCCGGCGTCGCCTCGGTCGGCCTCGCCGTCCTCCTCCGCGAGCCCGGCCTCGGCCCCGCGGCGCTGCTGGCCAGCGACCGCCTCGCCGCGCTGCGCCGGAGCTGCCGCGCGCACGCGATCCCGCAGCTCCTCTCGATCGACCCCGGCGCGCCCCTCCCCCCGCTCCCGCCCGACATCGCCGGCCTCCACCTCCGCGGCGACCCCGACCTCGCCAGCCTCGCCACCCTCCGCCGCGCAGCCCCGCCACCTGTCCCGCGAGACAGCTCGCGCCCTCCTGTCCCACGAGACAGCTCGCGCCCACATGTCCCGCGAGACAGCTCGCGCCCACCTGTCCCGCGAGACAGCTCGCTCCCACCTGTCCCGCGAGACAGCTCGCTCCCACCTGTCCCGCGAGACAGCTGTGCGCGAGCGACCGGCCTGTGGCTCGGTCGCTCCTGCCACGGCGCCCCGCAGCCCGGCCACGACCTGGTCGACTACACCCTGCTCGCCCCGGTCTTCCCGCCGAGCAGCAGCCCCGGCAAGACCCCCGCCGGCCTCGCCGCCCTGCGGGCCTGGACCGCCGTCCCGGGCGCCACGATCTTCGCCCTCGGCGGCATCACCCCCGCGACCGCCGCCGCCTGCCTCGCCGCCGGCGCCCACGGCCTCGCCGGGATCGGCGTGTTCTTTGGCGACCCCGCCCAGGTCGAGCAAGATGTCGCGGCGCTGCGCCGATCGATCGCCGCGCTCGACCGCCATGTGGAACCCCTTTCGCCGCGCTGACCCCGAGGACGAGCTCGCCGCCCGGGCCGGCGAACGCAGCTGGCCGACCCGCCTCGCCTGGCTGGTCCTGGTCGGCGGCGCGACCGCCCTGGTCCTGCGCTGCGGCGTCGCCACGGTGGTCGAGATCCACGGCGACGGCATGGCCCCGACCCTCCTCACCGGCGACCACGTGCTCCTGATCCGCGGCACCTGGGGCCTCGCCGCGGGCGACCTCGTCGTCTACGACCCGACCCCGCCCGCGACCCCCGCACCCGAGCCCGCCCGGCCGCCGCAGCTCCCCGGGCCCCGCGAGGGCCGCGGCCTCCCGCGCCACGACGGCCCCCGCCAGCCGCTGCGCAACACCGCCGTCGTCGACGTCGACGACCTCGAGCTCGGCGACGAGTGGCAGGCCGTGCAGCGCCGCAGCGGGGTCCAGGACCCGAACACCCCGGCCCCGCGCAGCCTGCGGGTCGGACGGATCCTCGCCGTCCCCGGCGATCGCGTCAGCTTCGGCGAGGGCCGCGGCGCGCTCGGCATCGCCATCAACGGCCGCCCGCTCACCCAGGAGGTCGGCGCCCCGCTGCGCCTCGCGGTCCGCGGCGCCCAGGACAGCCAGGCCCCGCCAGCCCGCCCCCGCGGCACCGCCCGCGAGGCGATCGGCGAGCGCCGCTACCAGGTCCTCAGCGCCGCCCCCGGCCCGACCCCATGGCCTGGCATGCGCCTGCCCGGCGACGCCGGCCCGCTCGAGGTCGAGGCCGACGGCTACCTGGTGATCGCCGACAACCGTGACGAGGGCGCCTGCTGCGACTCGCGGGCCCTCGGCTTCGTCGGCCCCGAGCGCATCCGCGGCGAGATCGTGCTCCGCCTCGGCGGCCGCAACCACAGCCACCCCGACGTCGCCCCCGAGGCCCACGGCCTGCTGTGGAAGCCCTGAGCCCCGACGCCACGAAAAGAACCGCGACCCCGGTGTGCGGGCGACCGCGGCTGGTGTGGAAGCCGTGTGCTGGGGCGCCACGAAAAAACACGCCCAGGCGACCTGAGGCGTGTTGCGGAGCCGTTGCCCGGATTCGAACCGGGGACCTGCTGATTACGAATCAGCTGCTCTACCGACTGAGCTACAACGGCGAAGGGCGCACTATCTAAACGAGTCCAGCGCCCACGTCAACCCCGGTCGGCGCCCGCGGGTCAAGCCCGTCAGCTGGGCTCGCCCGGGCACTTGCCGTCGACGTAGCGGACCACCTTGGCGTCGCTGCATGCCGAGCACTTGTTGCCGTAGGTCTTGCTGCTGTTGTCCTCGAGGGTGCCGCAGACCGGGCGGTACTCACGGGTGCACATCGGCTGGCGCGTGTCCGGCGTGCAGACCACGGCGTCCCCGGTGCCGCCCTCGATCGGCGTCCCGCCATCGACCGGCGGCGCGTCGCCGACAATGGGCGGCCCGGACTGCACTGGCTCCGCCGCACCGCCGCTCGCGGGCGCGACGTCCGGGCCAGCGTCCTTGCAAGCGGACAGCGAGACAGCGGCGACCAGCGCCAGGGCAGCGACGAGACGATGAATGCAGATCATGCGGACTCCGTGCGAGGCGCCACAAGTAGCACGGCGAGCCCGCGGCGCACCATCGCCCGCACCATCCTTTCGTTGTACCCTGCCGCCCGCCGATGCTCCCCGCGCCCTCCCGCCGCGCCGCGACGCTCCTCCATACCGGCCTCGCGCTCGCCCTCGCGCTCGTCCTCACCCTCGTCGGGGCCCCCCCCGCGAAGGCGGACGCAAAGACCCCCAGGCCAGCCAGCCCAAGCCTGACCCAAAAGCCAGCAAGCCTGACCCAAAAGCCAGCAAGCCTGACCCAAAAGCCAGCCAGCCCAAGCCTGACCCAAAAGCCAGCAAGCCTGACCCAAAAGCCAGCAAGCCCAAGCCTGACCCAAAAGCCAGCAAGCCTGACCCAAAAGCCAGCAAGCCCAAGCCTGACCCAAAAGCCAGCAAGCCTGACCCAAAAGCCAGCAAGCCCAAGCCTGACCCAAAGGCCAGCCAGCCCAAGCAGCCCGCGCCGATGACCACCAAGCCCGACGCACCCGCCACGCCGCCCGCCCCCGTGCCCGTTCCCGGGGCCGGCGGCTACTGGCTCGGCGCCCGCCTGCTCGGCCCGGGCGCGACGGCTGCCCTCGCGGCCATGTCCCCCGGGACAGCCAGCGACGGCGGCCCCGACAGCGCCATCGCCGGCCAGGTCGCCAGCATGCCCGAGGCGATGGCGTGGATCGCCCGCTGGGCCTTCGCCGGTCCGAGCTTGCCGGCCCCCACGCTCGAGCCCGCCGACGCCCCGCTGCACGCCGGCCCGGCCCCGGTCCCTGGCGGCGAGCTCTACAGGAAGCACCACGCGATCCTCCAGGCGCTCACGATCCGCGGCCGCAACCAGGACAACAGCCCGCGAACGATCCGCTGGCCCGACAGCGCCGCCGAGCTCACCCCGCCCGGCGTCGCCTGGCTGCCCGCCGTCCTCCTCGCCGAGCGGGCCCCGATGTTCTCCGCCCCCTCGCACCGCGTCCCACCCGCGTCGGAGCGCTACGCCCTCGCCCGCCGCAGCGGCAGCCTGTGGCTGCTCGGTCACCTCGACCGCTGCAGCGCCGAGACCGGCCAGATCGTGTGCCTGCGCTGGGCCCAGGTCATCGCCCGCGACGGCGACGAGTTTCACGCCGGCTACCTCCCGGCCAGCCAGGTCGCCCTCGTCGACGGCTGGCGTCGCGGCGCCGGTGCGACCCCACGGGCCCAGCTGATCGCCAGCGGCACGGCCGGCACGCGGGCCCAGTTCGTGCTCGTCGCCCGCACCCGCGACGGCGGCCTCCACCGCCGCACGATCGAGGCGCCGATGACCGGCGACGCCTACCCCGCCGCCAAGCTGCGCGTCGACGGCGAGTGGGCCACCATCGAGTTCGCGGGCGCCCCCCCGCAGCGCGTCGCCCTCGACGCCAGCATGGACGCCCGCGTCCGCTAGGAGCCGGACCGCACAAACGCGAACAGCCCGCGGCCGCGGCCGCGAGCTGTCCACCCCGACGCAGCGCCGTCACTGCGGCGAGACGTTGGCCAGCGCGACGCCGGTCATGTCGCTGTACGTGTACGCGCCGACGAGCCCGCTGAAGGTCTGGAAGGCGCCGTTGTTCATGACGTCGAGGCGGTACGCGTTGGCGCCGATCGACACGCCCCAGACGTAGCCGTAGTAGTCGATGCTGATGCCGTGCACGTACTCGGGCAGCGGGTAGTACTGCTTCTGCACCAGCGTGACGGCGTCGACCGCGATGATGCCGCCGTTGCCGGCGCTGACGTACAGCGTGCCGTTGCCGTCCTCCATGCAGCCGCCGCTGCCCTGGACGTTGGCGATCTGCCACTGCTCGGTCATCGGATCGAAGCGCCCGGCGCCCTGGTAGGCGCAGATCCAGACGTAGCCCTTGGAGTCGACGGTCATGCCGTAGCCCGGCAGCGCCATCGGCCACACCTTGTACTGCAGGGTCTTGCCGTCGACGAACACCAGCGACTGCTGTGACAGCTGCGAGGCCCACATGTTGCCCTTGGCGTCGACGGCCGCGCCGTAGAGGCCGTAGTAGTCGGCGCCGACGCCCATGACCTGGACGGTGTCCTCGATCACGCCGGTCTGGCCGTTGAGGCGGAGCACGTCGACGGTGCCGTTTTGCAGGTTGTTGCCCGAGGTCCACAGCTTGGAGTTCTCCCAGGCGCAGCTGTTGTCGTTGAAGGTGCCCTGCGTCCAGGCGACCGGGCGCTGGCTGGTGTAGTTCATCGGCGTGAACCAGGCGACGCACTCCTCGACGCCCCACGGCAGGTAGTTCTTGTCGGTGGAGGTCTGGATGCCGGGCATGCCGTTGCTCTCGACGCAGCTCTCGACGCGGGCGTAGACCTTGGCGACGCCGCCGGAGCGGTTGGCGACCGCGACGTCGCCGGTGAGGTTGACCGAGGTGCGCGAGGGGCTGCCGGCCTGGTCGGGGCGGACGATGTAGCGGCCCTCCTCCTTGAGCGTCTGGGTGTTGATCTTGCTGATCGTCCCCTGGTCGCTGTTGGCGATCCAGATGTACGAGACGTCGGGCTCGCCGGGGCCCTGACAGGGGTTGCCGAGGTCGGGCGTGGCGCCGGTGCTGCCGGTGCTGCCGGGGTCGACGCCCATCGTGCTGCCGCCGGTGCTGCTGGGGTCGGTGCTGGTCTGCGTCGCCGACACGTCAGTGGTCGCGCTGGTGCCGGGGCCGGTGCTCGCGGTGTCGCTGTTCGACCCCGCGGTGGTGCCCGCCGACTCGCTGTTGGAGCCCGCGCTCGTGGTCGGCGTCGGCTCCGAGCTCGCGTCGCTGGCGCTCGCCGTGATCGCCGTCGTGTTGGGACCCGAGTCGGTGGCCGAGGCGCTGCCCGAGCCGTCACCGCTGTCGCCACAACCAAGCACCATCGCCGCCACTACCAGTCCAAGCCATTCGCGTTGCATCGATACCCCCGTTTGCTGAGGAGGCAGGATACCCGGGGATGGGCCCGCGAAGTGGGTGGGCCCGCCCGATCGCCGGCGGGCGTGCGAGGGTTTCCTCGCGGGCCGCGGGCCGGCAACGCGCGATATGGATCAGGTCGCGGTGTCGAGGGCGCGCCACAGGTACCAGGCGGCCGCGCTGCGGAACGGACGCCAGCGTTCGCCGCCGGCCTCGACCTCGCGGGGGCCCGGCATCTCGTCGTGGCCGAACAGCACGCCGTAGCTCTTGCGCACCGCGAAGTCGCCGGTCGGCCACACGTCGGGGCGGCCCATGCGAAACAACAGCAACATCTCGACCGACCAGCGACCGATGCCGCGGACCTGGGTGAGGCGCTCGACGATCGCGTCGTCGGCCATACGGGCGAGGCTGCGATAGCCGGGGATCAGGCCGTCGGCGGACTTGCGCGCGAGGTCCTGCAGGGCGGCGGTCTTCGCTCCCGAGAGCCCGGCGCTGCGCAGGCGCTCGGTCGTGGCCGCGAGGATCTGCTCCGGGCGCGGGATGGTCTCGGCGGCGAACAAGGCGCACAGGCGGGCGAGGATCGTGGCGGCGGCCTTGCCGTGGAGCTGCTGGTAGACGATCGAGCGCACGAGCGCGGCGTAGGGATCGCCGAGCGCCTCGATGCGCAGGGTGGGCGGGCCGACGCGATCGACGAGGGCACGCATGCGGCGATCGCTGCGGCGGAGGTGGTCGACGGCGGCGGAGTCGAAGGCGGGCCGGGTCCGTGGCATGCGCCGCGATGCTAACTTGCGGGGCGCGATCTTGCATCCTTGGGGGCGCTGTGTGGGTTCGCGGACGGGGTTCGTGGGCGCTGTGGTTCGCGGACGCTGGGGTTCGCGGATGCTGGGGTTCGCGGACGCTGGGGTTCGCGGACGCTGGGGCACGGGCCGGGGCCGGTCCGGCTGGGCGCCCGCAGATCCGCGATGCCGGAGAACCGAAGGGGTCCCGCCTTCAGACAGGGCGCGTCGACCTCATGACTGCTTCGCAGTCATAGGTCGCGCTGGACTCAGTCGGGACCCCTTCGGTCCTCCGGCAAGTGAAGCCTCCGCTGAAGGACGGTGCGGTCGGCGTCGCCGAGAAGCCGGACCGGCCCCGGCCCTGAAACCCAGGACATGGCCGCGCGGACATGGCGTTTCGGACATGTTCTCGTGATGCACAGTGCCGGGTCCCGCGTGAACGAGCGAATGAACGAGCGAACGAACGAACGTGTGCACGCGCCGATGCGTGGGGAATCGACATGTCCTCAGGGCCAGGTTGTTGGGGCAGCGCCGGGGCGGGTCCGGCGCTCGGCGAGGCCGACCGACCGTGCGCGTCCACGCGTGCGGATCGACATGTCCTCGGGGCCAGGTTGTTGGTGCAGGGCCGGGGCGGTCCGGCGCTCGGCGAGGCCGACCGACCGTGCGCGTCCACGTGTGCGGATCGACATGTCCTCGGGGCCAGGTTGTTGGTGCAGGGCCGGGGCGGGTCCGGCTCTCGGCGAGGCCGACCGTGCCGCCCTTCAGCGGAGGCTTCGCTTGCCGGAGGACCGACGGGGGTCCTGACGGAGTCCAGCGCGACCGATGACTGCGAAGCAGTCATGAGGTCGACGCGCCCTGTCTGACGGCAGGACCCCCGTCGGTCCTCCGGCTTCTCGAGCATTCGCGGGCGTCCAGCCGGACCCGCCCCGGCACGTGCGACGATGCCCGCACAACCCGCGACGAGGCCCGCGGAGCGAGAGCGACCCGCGACGAACGGCTCAACGCAGCCGCTGCTCAAGATGCTGAGCGCTGTCCTCGAGCACGGCGCGGTGCTCCGCCGGGACGAACTCGATCTGGCGCCGGAGGTAAGGCAGCAAGTCGGGGTTGCTGAGGTTGCGGATCGCCGTGCTGGCGAGCTCGACGAAGGGTCGCTCGCCCTCGCGGAGGCGGTCGCACAGGAAGTCGAGCGCCTCGACCGTGCCGATCTTGCCGATCGCGTGCAGGGCGGCCTCGCGGGCGGCCTCCGGGTCTTGCAGGTCGCGGGCCTCGAAGATGCGGCGCAGCGGCTCGAAGGCGTGGGGGAAGATCAGGCGGCGCACCGAATTGGCGGCGGCCTTGCGGACCTCGGGCATCGGGTCGCGCAGGGCCTGGGCGACCAGGCCGAAGCTGCGCTTGAAGCGGAGGTTGCCCATCGCCGCGACGACGGCCTCGCGCAGCGGCGCGTCGCCCTTGCGGTGCAGCGCCTCGAGCGCGGCGATCACCGGGTAGGCCTTGATCTCGGCGAGGCGGCGGACCACGTCGAGCTGCTCCATCGCGGCGCCGCGGCGTTCGATCTCGAGGACCAGGAGGAGCGCGTTGCGGCGGACGAAGTCGGGGAAGCGGCGGTCGGCCATCACGCCCGCGGCGACCAGGGCCGGGTCGCCGGCGAGCTCCCACTCGGCGAGGTCGACGTACCAGACCTCCTCGTACTCGGGCAGGGCCTTGAGGAACTCGGGCACGGGCATCGGTCGCGGCGCGTCGCCGGGGGCGTCGCCGAGGCGGCGCAGCAGTCGTTGCGCGCGCTCGCGGCTCTTGCCGGGGAGCTCGATCGCGGCGAGCCGGCGGTAGACCTCGGCGACCTGGCGGAAGGCGCGGACGGAGGCGAATGCCTCGGCCGCCGCGAGGTAGGCGTTCTCGACGATCTGCAGCGGATGCCCGGCGCTCTGGGCCTCGCTGGCGGCCTTGATCCACGCCTCGGCGCTGCGCCAGCGGAGGTCGTCCGCGTAAGGCAGGCCGGCGCGGGTGCAGTAGTCGGCGGCCTCGCGGAGGATCGCGGCGACGGCATGATGTTCGCCGCGATCGCGGGCCAGGGCGACGAAGGTCTCGTAGAGGCGGAGCGCGTCGAGCTTGAGGCCGTCGTCGCGGAGGATGCGGACGCTGTTGAGGTAGCCCTCGGCGATGTTCTCGAAGGCGCCGGCCTCGACGCCGAGGCGGGCGATCAGCTGGTAGCAGTCGAAGGCCCGCTCGCGCAGGCCCTCGCTCTCGAAGGTGTCGGCGACCTCCTCGACCGAGGTGGTCGCCTCGGCGAGGGCGAGGCGCGAGCGGTCGTGCATGGTGCCGCGCGGGGCGCTGCCCTTGCCGGCTGGCTCGCCGCCAGCGGTGGCGAGGCGGCGGAGGCACAGGCCGAAGTTGATCTTGGCGAGGGCGCGCTCGTAGGCGTGGCCGCGGGGCTCGCTGCTGCGTTCGCTCAGCAGGTCGGAGCTGAGCAGGCGGGCCCACAGGGCCGCGGCGACCTCGTCCTCGCCGGCGCGTTCGGCCTCGATCGCTTGATGCACCGGCATCCCGCCGAGCGCGAACCACGAGGCGGCGGCGCGGTGCTGGCCGGCGCGCGCGAGGTAGATCCCGTAGAGCCGGACGTTGCGCAGGGCCCCGGGATCGCCGGCGCGGGCCGGTGCGATCTGCGGCTGCAGCACCTCGGGTCCGGGCAGCTCGCGGGCGCCGAGGTAGGCCAGGCAGGCCATCGCCTCGCCCCACTGCCCGCTCGCGCGCAGCGACTCGGCGAAGGCCCGCAGCCACTCCTCGTACTCGAAGTCGATGCGCTCGACGACCTGCACGAGCTGCCGCAGGTAGATCTGGGCGTCCGCGTGACGGCCCGCGCGCAGGGCCCCCTCGGCGCGGATCCACAGGACGTTGGTGTCCATCATCGCGGCCTCCGCGGGCGGCCCGGGGTCGACGAGCTGGCCTTTGGGCCAGGTGTCGCGGCGCGCCGACCTCCGAGCCGACCTCCCAGCCGGCCTCCCAGCCGACCTCCCAGCCGACCTCCCAGGTAGTCGGACTCGACCTCGCTGATGATCTGGCGCGCGCGCTGGGCCCGGCGGCCGTGGCTGAGCGCCTGGTCGTCGATCACGTGGACGCGGTAGAGGTTGTGGAGGTAGCCGAGGTCGAGGACGCCGCCGCTGGGGAGGATGAAGACGCCGTAGATCGGGGCGCGGGCGGCGAGGGCGACGACCTCGTGCTCGGGCAGCTGGCACTCGCCGTGGGTCAGCAGGTAGATGAGCACCTTGCCGTCGCCGCGGCGCGGGGCGGCCAGCTCGGCGTTGAGCTGGCGGATGACGCGGGCGTAGTTGCGGCCGTGCTCGGCCCGGAATTGCAGGACGTAGGGGACCTCGGCGTGGCCCTGGGCGCCGACGCGTACGCCCTCGTAGAGGCGGCTGTCGAAGAAGCGGAGCACGACGTGCTCGCCGAGCAGGGCGAGGCGCTTGCACAGGGCGAGGGCGAGGCCGCGGGCGAACACCTCTCGCACGCCGCGCATCGAGGCGGAGCCGTCGACCAGCACGTAGTGCGTGCGCTGCTCGTTCTCCATCTGCTTCTCGTGGGTGAAGTAGAACAGCTCGTCGTCGACCAGCTTCTGCTCAAAGATGTCCTCGTCGAGGGCGAGCTGCGACATCTCGATGTCGTCGATGCCGCCGCGGCGCTCGATGGAGGCGTAGCCGTCGATCGAGAACACCTGGTGGCCGGCGTCGCGCTTGACCTCGAGGATGGAGGGGAGCAGCTCCATCGAGAAGTCGATCACGTCGGCGAGGGCCGGGTTGACCATGACGTTGTAGAGGTCGGCCAGGTCGACGCCGGCGGCGGCCTCGCCGGGGCCGCCGCGGAACAGGCCGAACAGGCGCAGAGCGTCGACGTCGATCTGCTCGACGGCCAGCAGCGGGAGCAGGCGCTGGCTGGTGAGGGTGGTCAGCCACGCGAGCGCCTGGCGCTGGTCGTAGCGGGTGAAGGCGGTGCTCGGCTCGATGCGGGCGTAGTGGACGGCGTCGAGGGGCAGCTCGATCGGGCGGAGCACGCGGACATCGTCGGGCAGCTGCGGGACCAGGCCGGCGAGGACGCGGGCGAGGACGACGCCGACCATCGGGTCACGGTGCTTCCAGCCGGCCTGGGCGCGGACCAGGTCGGACTCGGAGAGCTCGACCAGGAGCTGACGCCAGACCTCGCACAGCTCGGGCTCGGCGATGCCGCGGGGGATCGGGCCGGGGGCGCCGAGGCCGACGATCAGGCAGCCGAGGTCGTGGAGGACCACCAGCGGCACGGCGTAGCCGAGGCGGGCGAGGATGTTCTGCCACGACAGGGCGCGCATCATGGCGAGGCCGCCGGCGCCCTCGATCTGCGACAGCGCGAGGCTGCCGACCTGGCGCTCGAGCTCGGCGACATTGACGGCGCGCTGGGCCGTGCTCGCGGGGGCCAGGCCGCGCGGGTCGCGACGGCCGGGGCCGGCCGCAGCGCCTGGGCTACGGCCTCCGGCAGGGCTGCGGTCGCGAGGGTCGGCCATGACGGTTGCTGCGGGGCGTACTGCGGGGCGTGCTGTGGGGCGTGCTGTGGGCGTGCTGGACGGGCGCTTACACGAAGCGGCTCGAGGCGAACATGGTCTCGAGCAGCTTGTCGACCTCGCCGACCATGCGGGCGGCGGCGGGGTTGTCCTGCATGCGCGTGAGGGCGGCCTTGATGTCGCCCAGATTTCGCAGCTGCGAGAACAGCTGCATGTCGGAGAGGACCTGGCTGCCGGTCAGGGTCTCGCGGATGACGCGGAGCTCCTCGAGCAGGTCCTGCAGGCTGGTCGGGGTGGCGCCGATGCGGCTGTGTTCGGGGTGGCTCTCGTACCAGCGGTCGAGCACCGGGCCGACGATCTCCTGGAGAATCTCCTCCTGCTCGGGCGTGTTCCAGACGTGGCGGAGGATGAACAGGTCGGCGTCGTTGACCTGCTCGCGGCCATCGAACACGGCCGAGGCGGCGAACACCTTGAGCAGCTTGACGACGCGGCGGTCGCTGAGGCCGATGCCCTCGCTGCGGATCTGGAACACGAGGCCCTTGAAGGTGGCGAGGAACTCCTCGCTCATCTTCATCAGGTCGCCGAAGCGGCGCTGCACGGACAGCAGCTCCTCGGCGGTCGCGACTTTGCGGGCCGGGGGTTGCTCGGCCATCATCGCGGTCTCGAGCTGGATGCCCTTCTGCAGCAGGCCGCGGAAGTGGTAGCTGTCGAGGTAGTCGCAGCGGACGCGGAGGAGGAAGCGGTCGAAGATCGCGGACAGGGCGTCGTCCGTGGGGACCTCGTTGCTGGCGGCGAACAGCGAGATCAGGGGCACGCGCACGGTGTTGGTGCCGTGGGTGAAGCGGCGCGCGTTGACGAGGGTGAGCAGGCTGTTGAGGATGGCGCTGTTGGCCTTGAAGATCTCGTCGAGGAACACGACCTCGGCCTCGGGGAGCATCTTCTCGATGCGGCGGCGGTAGGTGCCCTGGCGAAACGCCTGGATGTCGACCGGGCCGAAGATCTCGTTGGGCTCGGTGAAGCGGGTCAGCAGGTAGTCGAAGTATCTCGCCTCGATGACTTGCGCGAAGGCGCGGACGATCGCGCTCTTGGCGGTGCCAGGCGGGCCGACCATCACGAGGTGCTCGCCGGCCAGGGCGCTGATGAAGAGGAGACGGATGATCTCCTCCTTGCCGAGGAACTGGGCCTCCAGCTGACGCGCGCCGTCTTGCAGTCGCCGGGCGAGGTCGGGGATCGAGGGCGACGGGGGGACGCTCATGCCGGTGTTGCTTTTACGACGCGGGGGACCAGGGTCGCCAGCAGATTCTCCACGACGGTGCGCGGGATGAGCTCGCCCAGGTGCTCCACGTACTCGATCCAGCGGCGCTGGACCTGGGTGTCGAAGCCGGCGTGCACCGCCTCGGGGTCGACCGGGAGCGGCGTGCCGAGCACGGGAGCGAGGGCCGGGAGCAGCAGCGGCAGGGCCAGGAACATCTGCACCGGGCGGTCGCGCGAGCTCGGCGCGACCCCGAGCCGGGCGCCGAACTCGAGGACGCGGAGGAAGTGGACGTGGATGAGGGCGCCGACGAGGGCGGCGACGTCGCCGGGGCCGGCGTCGATCGGGGTCGCCTGAAGGGCCAACGGGGCGGCCATTGGGGCGGCCATCGGGGCGGCCATTGCGGGCGATCCGCGGCGACGCGGGGCCTGGGTGCTGCGCAGGTCCGGCGGGTGGAGATCGGCGGCGGGCTCCTGCGTGGGTCGACCGGTGAGGGTGAAGAGCAGCGCGCCGAGCACGGCGCCGCCGATCTCGATCCAGCTGCGCGAGGCGGCCCAGCCGTGGCAGACCACGCGCGCGAAGGCACGCTCGTGCAGGAAGGCCGCGGCGGTCAGCGGGTTCCAGCCGGGCGGGGCCTGACGCGGGCGCAGCAGGCAGGTGACGGGGCTGGCCCACAGCACGTCGTGGAGCAGGCGCTCGGCCTCGGGGGCGTGGTTGCTGGTCCACCACGGGACCAGCTCGTCGCGGACGCTGAGCGCACCGGGCACGGCCCAGCGCAGGCGACGACGCGGGACCTCCTGGCCGACGAAGCGCTGCTCGCCGTCGGGGCCGCTGAGAATTTGGTCGTGGCGGACCAGGTCGATGAAGGCGCCGACGCTGAGGTGGCGGACCAGGGCGGCCTCGAAGTTGCCGGGGTGACTGAGCTGCAGCCAGTAGCGGGCGGCCTGCTCGACGCGCTGCCAGGTGACGGCGCGGGCCCACACGCGCTCGCGCTCCGGGTGATCGAGGGCGAGGACGTTGTAGAGGCCGACCCACAGCGCCAGCTCCTCGCCGTCGGGATCGGGGAGGCCGGGGTCGGCGAGCAGCTGCTGGGCGCGGGCCTGGCGGAGCGCGAGCACCTGGCCGCTGTGGATGTGGCGCAGGGTGTGTACGTCGGCGAGCAGCTCGTGGAAGTCGGCGGGGCGCACGGGCGGGCCGATCGCCACGTCGCCGCCGGCGAGCAGCGGGGCGACGAAGCCGTCGACGAACTCGGCGAGCCGCTTGCCCACGTCACTCGCCTTGCGATGGGGTGGAGCCGGGCGGCAGCTCGCGGCCGGCGAGCACCGGCAGCGGGCTGTCGTCGACGCGGCCGAAGCCCCACAGGGCGAAGCGCCCGAGGTGCTGGTTGACGATCGCGGCCGCGGTGCCGCCGTCGGATCCCCCGAGCGAGCCGGTGCGCACCAGCTCGCTGGGCGGGGCCTCGCTGACGGCGAGGTCGAGGCGGCTGATCATCGCCGCGTCGAGCGGGATCAGGTGCTCCGGGCGCAGGCGCAGCGGGTCGATGTCCGGGCCGAGGAACAGCGCGTGGTCGGCGGCCTCGAGGCCGAGCAGCTCGCGGATCAGCTGCGGGCGCACGTGCGGCCACAGCTCGAAGCCGTCGGGGACGAGCACGCCGGGGGCGACCTCGACGATGCGGGTGCCCAGCGGGATCAGGGCGGCCGCGCCGACGCCGGCGGCGAGGCCCGCACCGGCGCCGCCGAGGCTCGAGCCGGTGAGCACGAGCATGCCCTGCGGGAGCACGGCGAGGCGGGCCGCGGCGAGGGCGGTGGGCGGGATGAGGTAGACGAGCTTGCGCAGCAGGGCGGCCTGCTCCCAGCCGACCAGGGCGCCGCGGGGCTCGCGGGCGCCGGCCGAGGGGCGCAGGCGCAGCGCGACCTGCAGCGGCGTGCTGGCCACGCTGCGGGCGTCGCCGGGCTCGTTGCCGGATCGAATGTCAGATCGGATGTCAGAACGGTTGTCGGCGCCGGTGCCAGCTCGGTGGTCGGACGCGGGGGCGCGCACGTGGATCGGCGACTGCACGAGGTAATTGCCGTCGATGAATTGCGGCGCGCCGTCGAGGCGCTCGACCCGACCGACGCGGCCGCGAAACAGATACATCTCGTCGCCTGGCAGGCACGACGAGGCGGAGGCGAGGTGGATCGGGTGGCGGTAGCCGAGCTCGACCGCGGCGCGCGGTGAGACCGGGACCAGCAACTCGACGCCGGGGATGCCGTGGAGCACCGCCAGCAGCGCGCCGCTCGGCTGGCGCAGACGCAGGAGCAGGCTGGCCCGGCGCTCGCCCGCGAGGGCCACGCGCACGCCGGCCATCGCGACCTGGTTGGCCCACAGATAGGCCAGCACGCGGTCGCCGAGGCCGGGGGCGACGAGCACGAGCGCGAGCTCGTGGAGGCCGCACAGATCGGGCGCCTCGGCGAGGCCGCCAGGCGGCAGCGGGACCGGGCGCAGCTGCAGGCGCTGGATCAGCTCGACGGGATCGAGGCGATCGCTGGTGCGGTAGCGGGCCTGATAGTCGTGGTCGACGACGAGGACATCGTCGGCGGCGACGGCCTCGGCGCTGCGCGGGCCGGGCCGCGGCGCGCCGGGACCGGCGAGGTCGTAGCCGAAGGGCGCGAGGCGATCGCGGTAGCGCACGAACACGGTGCCGCTGCCGGTGAACAGCTGACCATGGACGGCCGTGCTCATGCGCCCGAGGCGGTCGAGCGCGTAGCTGTCGCCGCCGGCGCAGCGCAGCAGCAGGGCCTGACCGCCGCCGTCGCGGCGGGCGCGTTCGAGGGTGAGCGAGGGGATGAGGTCGTCGAGGCTGCACTCCTCGCTGTAGGCGCCGAGGAACGCGACGAGGCGGTCGAGCGAGGGGAACACCAGCAAGGTCTCGCGCCCGACCGCGATGCCGCGGCCGTCCGGGGCCAGTCCCTGCATGTGAAAGCGCGTCTGGCCGGCGGCGATCGGCTCGAGCAGGGTGGACGCCATGGCCGGGCAGTGTACTCGCTCGTCGTGATAGCATCCACAGCCCCGTGGCCGCCCCAAACAAGCCGCAGCGACCTCCTGCCTCGCATCGGTCCCCGGGTGCGACGACGGATCCTGCGGGTCCTGGTTCAGGTCCTGGTTCAGGTCAGGGTTCAGGTCCTGGTTCAGGTCAGGCTGCGAGTCAGGCAGATCAGGACGCAGGCGACGCCGCGGCGCCGCGGCAGGCCCGACCGCGCTCGCAGGCGCCGCGGGGCAGCGACGGCCGCGCGCAAGCTGGCCCCGGGGACCGGTCGCAAGGGACAGGTGCGAAAGGACAGGTGCAGACGCTGCCGGCGATCCGCGGCCCGGAGCTCGGCCGCGCCCGCGTGCTCGAGCACAGCGGCGACCACGCGCAGGCGGCGGCGCTGCGCCTCGAGTACGCGCACACGCTGTGCGGCACGGTGCAGCGGATCGCGATGCTGCGCGAGGGCTGCGCGCGCAACTCGGGGGCGACCGAGGAGGGCCGCGCGCTGCACCAGGCGCTCGCGGAGACGCTGCTGCGGCACGCCGAATTCATGGAGGACGGGGCGCCGCGGCGGGCGATCCTGATGGAGGCCGCGCGCGCGCTCGAGGAGGCGGATCAGGGCGCGGTGGCCGGTGAGATCTACGAGCGCCTCGGGATGCTGCGACGGGCCACCCGCGCGTACGAGCGGGCCGGGGCGATCACCCAGCTCGAGTACGTGCTCGGCCTGCTCGAGCGCCACGAACAGATCGACCTGGCCCTGCAAGCGGCGCTGGCCGCCGTCGACGCGGCGCTGCGCGAGGGCAACCGCCTGCTCGCGTACTCGCTGCTGCAGGAGCACCTGGCCCAGCAGCGCGCCGGCATGACGCCGATGCAGGGCCCGGGCGCGCTGGCGCGGAGCGGGCTGGTCCAGCGGCAGGCCAACCTCGAGGCGGCGCTGCCCCGCGGTCCGCGGCTGACCCTGCGCTGGCCCGGCGGGACCACCCAGCTGCTGCTCGCGCCGCGGCTGCGGATCGGGCGGGCGCCGGACGTCGAGCTGTCGCTGCCGGGCGCCGGGCTGTCGCGCGAGCACGTGGCGCTGGTGGTCGAGGCCGGCGCGCAGGGGCTGGCGATCGCGGCGCTCGACCTGGGATCGAAGGCCGGCAGCTTCTGGAGCGGCGAGGCGCTCACGCCCGGCGAGCCGATCGAGCTCGACGCGGCGGGGGAGCTCGGGCTCGGCTTCGGCAGCAGCGTGCGGGTCCATCCGCTGCGCGAGAGCGGGGAGCTCGGCGCCCTGCTGCAGACCGCCGGCGCGCCCGATCGCTGGCTGCTGTTCGTGCCGGAGGGCGGCCCGCTGTGGCTCGACCCGGTCCATCCCCTGCCCGTCCGCGTCGACCTGCGCCCGCCCTTCATCGGCCTCCAGATCGCGCCGGGGATCGCGGCCCACCTCGGCGGCGAGCCGCTCGGGCCGGGGGCCAGCGTCGAGCTGCTGATCGGCGACCGGCTGCACCTCAGCTTGCCTGAGGGGCGGCTCACGCTCGAGGTCGGGCCATGATGATCGCTGCTCGTGGCGCGGTGAATCACCTGCCTGAAGGGACAGGTTTGGCCGTGATGATCGCTGCTCGTGGCGCGGTGAATCACCTGTCTGAAGGGACAGGTCGGGCCGTGACGATCGCTGCTCGCGGCGGGGGCGACATGCCTGAAGGGACAGCTTCGTGATGCACGATCCGGCGCTCGACCTGGCGCTGCGGGCGGTGCTGGCCCGGCTGTCCGAGGGGGCCGCGCTGCCGCGCGAGCACGCGGGGGTCGCCGCGTTGACGCGGCTGCTGGCCGAGGGGGCGCCGCTGCGGATCGTCGAGGCGCAGGTGCGCGAGCTGAGCCGTGGCGGCTACCTGCGCGGAGCGCTGGTCAGCGTCGCCGGGCAGCAGCGCCTGCGACCGCGGGCCGACCTGCTGCTGCTGCTGGCGCACGAGCTGTGCGACGCGCTGGCGCCCGACCTCGGCTGCGAGCTGGCCCGCGCGGTGCTCTCGTTGCCGGCCGCGGCCGCGAGTCGCTGGCACCCGGGCGGGCCCTACGTGGCCGCGAACCTGCTGCTCGGCGAGTCGCTGCTCGAGGCCGGCGACGCGCTCGCGGCCCTGCGCCACTTCGAGGCGGTGCTGGCCGTCGAGCTCGACCACGGGCGGGCGCTGCGGGGCTATCACGCGGCGCTGCGCCGCGGGGCCGCGCCGCGGGTGGCGAGCCCGGGGCGCGGGCTCGGGCTGCTGGCCGGGCTCGACGAGGTCGAGCTTGCGGAGGGCCTCGGGGTCGACCGCTACGAGCTCGGACGACCGCTCGGGCGCGGCCGCCACGCGGTCGTGTATCAGGCCTTCGATCGCCGGGTCGGGCGCGAGGTGGCGATCAAGCGGCTGGTCGCCGAGAACCGCGACGACGCGGCCCGCGGCGAGGCGCGGGTGATCGGCGCACGCTTCTTCGCCGAGGCGCGCACGCTGGCGCGGGTCCGCAGCCCGCACGTGGTCGCCCTGCTCGACGTGCAGCCGACCCACCGATTCATCGCCCTCAGCCTGTGCCGCGGCGGCAACCTGCGGGTGGCGATGCGCCGCCGCCTGCTCGGGCCTGCCGACCTGCCGCGGGTGGGCGCCGAGCTGCAGGCCGCGCTGCGGGCGGTGCACGCCGCGGGCGCGGTGCACCGCGACATCAAGCCGGCCAACATCCTGGTCCGCGAGGCCCGCGAGGCCTCGCCGATCGCCCTCGCCGACTTCGGGCTCGCGCAGGGCTCGCGCGGCGCCGGCGGGCACGCAGGGACCCTGCGCTACCTGGCGCCCGAGCTGCGCAGCGCGGCGCCCGTCGGTCCTTTGGGACAGGTCCCAAGGGCCAGCCTCGCGCCGAGCCCGACCGCGAATTCAGCTGCCCCAACGTCGGCCACCACGTCGGCCAGGCCCACGGCTACCCCCGCCAGCGACATCTTCAGCGCCGGCGTGGTGCTGCTCGAGCTGGCGCTCGCGCCGGGTCCCCTGCCCGCGCCCTTCGACCACGTGGCCAGCGACTTCGACGCCGCCGCGCTGGTGCCCGAGGGTCTGCCGGACGGCTGGACCCCGCGCTTGCGGGCCATGTTGGCGCAGGACCCCGACGCTCGCGGGCTGTAGCGCGAGGCGTTGCGAGGCGCGCCGGATCCATGCCAGGATGCCGCCGCGTGCCCTTGCTCGTCATCCTGATCGCGATCCTGGTCGCCGGCGGATACGCGGCGTTCAGCCGCTCCCTCGCCCACCGCGAGCGCATGGCCGAGCTCGAGGCGAAGCGACCGCACGTGCTCCTGCAGCTGCCCCCGGGCGACCCGGGCAACGCCGATCGCCTCACCGAGGAGATCCTGGCGGCGTGCAAGGAGAAGGGCATCGAGGTCGACCTCGAGCTGCGCTGATCGCCTGCGCTGATCGCCTGTCCCGAAGGCCAGCTCAGGTGCCGGGCGAGAGCAGGGTCCAGCGGCCGTCGTCGATGGTGGCGCTGAGCACCCGCACGGCGTCGAGCCACTGCTCGGCGCGCGGCGGGGCGCCGACGCCGAGCAAGGTCCGGCGCGCGCCGGCGGGCGTACGCGCCTCGGTCTCGACGATCGCCCGGCGGCCCTCCTCGATGCGGCGCAGCAGCCAGGGCAGCCACGGGCTCGGGTCCTCGGCGCGGATGATGAGCACGCCGCCCTCGCCGATCTCACCGAGGCGACCGGTCGCCTGCTCGCGGGTGTCGGCGTCGCCGATCGCAAGCGAGGGCACGCCCAGCGCCTGCGCCACCGCCTCGGCGTAGCCGCTGGCGCGCAGCAGCAGCGCGAGGCTGCCGGGCTCGAAGGCGGCGAGCAGCTCGGCCATGTCCTCGCGGCGCGGGGCCGAGCCCGCCGAGGCCAGCGACGCCGCCGACGCCGCGGACGCCGCCGACGCCGCTGAGGCCGCCGACGCCGATGGATGCTGCAGCGGCAGCTGACGGGTGGAGGGCGCGGCGACGCTGACCGGCTGGGCGCCGCCGCGGCGACGACCCTCGCGGGTCCAGCTCGCGCGGGCCTCGGCCTGCGACTCGACCCCGACCCGACTCGCGTCGCTGCGGGCGACCAGCTGGCGCGGCCACGCCGGCAGCGGCTTGCTGTCCGGAGGGACAGGTCGCAGCGCGGCCAGGCGCAGGGCCGCGATCGGGCGCTCCTCGGCCAGCGGCTCGGCGAGGGCGAGGTGGGCCGCCGCCGCGTCGTCGTCGAAGTTGATGTCGATGTCGATCTCGGAGGGGCCCGAGGACGCGGTCCGGCGGATCCGCGGGATGTCCTGCGCGTCGAGCTCGTCCGGCTCGATCGGGATCTGGACGCTGTCGCTGGCGTCGAACAGGTCGCCCTGCGGGCAGGCGCGCACCGACACGACCTCGCTCGCGGTCTCGCCGACGAGGTGCCACGTGAAGGGTCCGACCACGAGGTCGAACTTCACCGCCTCACCGAGCGCGAGGTCCACCTGCTGCTCGGTGCTCAGCAGCTCGCTGAGCTCGTCGGAGATCGCGGTGCCGCCGATCGCGGCCCCGAGCTCGGCGCTGCTGCCATCGAGCAGACGCATGCGCACCGGTCGATCGGTCTCGATGAGAACCTCGGCCGGGCGACGCGCGCTCGCCTCGTGCAGCAGCGTGGACAGGAGCCCCACGCGGCGAACCATAACAAACTCGCGCAGGTCACGGTCAAGCGCCGTGCGGCGGGAGACCCGGGTCTGCGCCTGCCTCCAGCCGTCTGGCCCGAGTCTGACCCCGGGTCCGGAGCAGGTCCGCGATCGCGTCGCCCGCGCATGATCTCGGGTACAGTGCGCGGCGCGTGCTTGACTTCGTGCATGAGCGCTGGTTGCTCGAGCTGCTCACGCTCGTGTGGATGGTCGTGATCACCGGCTTCGTGGTGCTCGAGCGCCGACGCCCGGTGTCGACGATGGCCTGGCTCCTGGCGCTGATCTTCCTGCCCTTCGTCGGGCTCGTGCTCTACGTCGTGTTCGGCCGCCTGCGTGTGCGCAAGCGCCGGCGCCTGCGAGCGCGCCGCGGCGTGCAGCCGACCACCGCGACCAGCCAGCTGGCGCCGCTCGAGACGCCGCTCTCGGAGCTCGACCCGACGCTGCGCGGCCTGGTCAAGCTGGCGATGAACGCCACCGACGCGCCGCTGCGTCGGGCCAGCACCGTCGACCTCCTGCCGGTGCCCGAGGCCGCCTACGACGCGATGGAGGCGGCGATGCTGGCGGCCGAGCGATCGATCCTCTTGCAGTACTACATCTGGCGCGACGACGGCGTCGGCAACCGGTGGATCGATCTGCTGTGCGACAAGGCCCGCGCCGGGGTCCAGGTGCGCCTCCTCTACGACGACTTCGGCTGCCTCGCCAGCTCCAACGCGATGTTCGAGCGCCTGCGGGCGGCGGGCGGGCAGGTGCTGCCCTTCGGGCGCCTGCGCCTGCGCCTGCGCTGGAGCGGCCGGATCAACTTCCGCAACCACCGCAAGATCATGGTGGTCGACGGCGCGATCGGCTTCACCGGCGGGCTCAACGTCGGCGACGAGTACCTCGGCCGCGCGCCCGACGGCCGCAAGTGGATCGACCTCCACCTGCGCCTCACCGGCGACGCCGTGCTCGGCTTGCACGCGATCTTCCTCGAGGACTGGCTGGCCGCCACCGGCGAGACCCTCGACCTCAGCCCCGACGACCCGCGCATCGAGAAGGACATCCTGCGCGAGCTGATCGAGCGCCCCTTCGAGGGCTCCTGCGGCCCGCTGATCCAGATCATCCCGTCGGGCCCCGACCTCATGCCCGGCCTCGGCATCGCCGCCCAGTTCGTCGCCGCGATCAGCACGGCGACGGAGCGGTGCTGGATCGCCACCCCGTACTTCGTCCCCGACGACGCCCTGAACCTCGCGCTCAAGACCGCGGCGCTGCGCGGGGTCGACGTGCGCGTGCTCGTGCCGCTGCCGCGCAACAACGACTCACGCCTGGTCAGCCTGGCCGCGCGCAGCTACTACGACGAGTTCATCGAGGCCGGCGTGCGCATCTACGAGTTCATCCCCGGCATGCTGCACTCGAAGTACCTGCTGGTCGACCACACCGTCGCGGCGATCGGCTCGGCCAACATGGACGTGCGCAGCTTCTACATCAACTACGAGGTCACGGCGATGCTCTACGACCAGGGCGTCACCGACCAGCTCGCCGAGGTGTTCACCGGCTACCTGAGCTCCGCGCTCGAGGTCCGCCGCGCCTCAAGACGCCGCCTGCCGCTGTACCAGCGGCTCGGCGAGTCGATCGCCCGCACGCTCTCGCCGCTGCTGTAGGCCGCCGTACTGACCTGGCCTCACGGCGCCATCCCGTCGAGCAGGTACGTCTGCATGAACAGGATCGTCGCGTACATCTGGTAGTCCTGGTTGCGCTTCTTGCTGAAGCCGTGGCCCTCGTCCTTGCCCTCGAGGTACCAGACCGGCGTGCCGCCCTTCTGCAGAGTGGCCACCATCTGCTCCGCCTCGCTCGCGGGCACGCGCGGGTCGTTGCGGCCCTGGATCACGAACAGCGGCTTCTTGATCTTGTCCGCGTGGGTGAGCGGGGAAATCTCCTGCAGCTTGGCCCGCATCGCCGGGTCCCGCTCGTCGCCGTACTCGACCCGGCGCAGGTCCTGGCGGTACGCCTCGGTGTGCTCGAGGAAGGTGACGAAGTTGGAGATGCCGACGATGTCGACCGCGCAGCGGATCCGGTCGGCGTAGTGCACCGAGGCCGCGAGAGTCATGTAGCCGCCGTACGACCCGCCCATGATCATCACCCGATCGGCGTCGAGCCCGGGCTCCGCGGCGATCCAGTCGAGCAGCGCGCCGAGGTCCTTGACCGAGTCCTCGCGCTTCTCGCCGTTGTCGAGCGCGACGTACTGCTTGCCGTAGCCGGTCGAGCCGCGCACGTTGGGGTAGACGAGCGCCACGCCGAGCTCGTTGAGGAGGTAGTTGTTGCGGCCGATGAAGCCGGCCTCGCTCTGGCCCTCGGGGCCGCCGTGGATCACGACGACCACCGGGCGCTTGCCGGTGAAGCGCGCCGCCGGCTTGTAGTAGAAGCCGGGGATCTCGCGCTCGTCGAAGCTCTTCCAGCGGACCAGCTTCGGCTCGCTGAAGCTCGCCGGGTCGAGCCCGCCGACCTCGCTCTCGGTCCAGCGCTCGACCGTCTTCTTCGCCGTGTCGAGCACGTAGGCGTCGGCGGGCGAGCGCGCCGACGACAGCGTGAACGCGAGCTGCTTGCCGTCGCTGTGCCAGTGGATCCCGCCGATGACGCCGTCCGGGATCTCGGCGCCGATCACCTGCTCGTGCCCGCTCGGCAGCTCGTGCAGCTGCAGCCGCGACAGGCCGCCCGCGTTGATCACCGCGGCCAGGCGCTTGCGGTCCCGCGTGACCGCGAAGTCCTCGACGTCCCAGTCCTCCGGGGCGCTCAGCGGCGCGACCTTGCGGTCGGCGAGGTCGATGCGGACCAGCCGCTTGAAGTCGAAGTCGAGGTCGCTGGTCGAGATCACCGCCTTGCCGTCGGCCGTGAACGCGCCGCCGCTCCACGACACCGGCACACCTGTCTTTTCGGTCAGCAGGGTCTTCGCGCCGGTGGCGACGTCGAAGCTCCACAGGTAGCTCTCGTTCACCGACACGTAGTTGAGCGCGAGCAGGCGCTGGTCATCGGGCGACCAGTCGAGCGGCGACCAGCCGCCGCCCTCGACCTCGGCGACGCGGCGGTCGCTCTGCGGATCGGCGGGGTCGACCACGTAGAGGTCGGTGTCCTTGCGGGTCCGCCGGGTCGAGGTGTACGCGAGCTGCTTGCCGGCGCTCGACCACGGCCCGAGCGTGTTCTTCGACGCGCCGTCGGTCAGCAGCGTGATCTGGCCGGTCGCGCGATCGAGGCGCCAGTTCTGGGCGAACTCGTTGCCGCCGAGGTCCTTCGAGAACACGAGGTAGGCGCCGTCGCCGACCGGCGGATAGCTGGCCCCGCCGACGCGATCGCGGAAGAAGGTCAGCTGGCGCCGCGCGCCGCCGGCTTGCTTGACCTCGTGCACCTGCGCCGTGTCAGCGAAGCGCGTCGAGATGAGCAGGCTGTGCGCGCGCGGGTGCCAGCCCTGCACGCTGGCCGAGCGCGCCTCGAGTAGGCGCCGACGGCCTCCGCGATCGCCTTCGGGATCGGCGGGATGCCGGCGGCGACCAGGCTGTCGGGCAGCGGCACGTGAGCGTCATCCGTGACCGCGAGCGTCGGCTCCGGCCTCGGCTCGCTCGTCGTCGCCGGCTTGACCACGGCCTCCACGGGCTTCGCCGGCTTCGCCGGCGGGGCCTTCTGCGGCGACGAGTCGCACGCGAGGCTCAGGATCCACAGGACGGCCAGGGTCGAGGGCTTGCGACGCATGTCCGCTTCTACCGCAAAGCCAGCGCGGCTCGCGACCCGTCGGCTGCATCACCTGCGATCACACCGACGATCCGGGCCGCCGATCGCCGCGCCGCACCAGCGCCCCGGCCACGAGGGCCCCGAGCAGCATCAGCGCCCCCGCCGGCACCACCAGCACCGGCAGCCCCGGATCGGTCGGCCCGTGCCACAGCCCGCCGACGATGAAGCCGAGCCCGACCAGCAGCGCCCCGAGCAGCGCCGCCGGACGGATCGCCCGCGCCCACGGATCGGGCGTGCCGAGCCGCTCGAGCGCGAGCCCAAGGCCGAGGTTGAGCAGCGCCAGCAGCCCGCCGTGCGCGTGCCCGAGGCGCAGGAACTCGCGGCGCAGCGGGTCGTCGACCCAGCCGCCGAGGCGCAGCCCGATCATCGCCTCGAGCCACAGCCCCGTCGCCAGGAACAGCGCCGCGAGGGCCAGCGAGAGGCGCAGGTGTCGCTCCGGGCTCACGCGTCGCAGCATACCCGGGCGCCCGCGCGGCGTCGCCTCACTCGTCGCCCTGCTCGTCGCCTCACTCACCGCCTCGTCGCCTCACTCACCGATCGACAGCAGCGACGCGTCCTGCCGGGCCTCGAGCGCCAGCCGCCGCTCCTCCGCCAGCGGCCCCGGCCCGAGCCGCGCCCGCAGGGCGTCGACCGCGGGCAGCCGCGTCGCCGCCTCCGCGTGCGGGTCGTAGGCGATGATCAGCTCACTCAGCTTCGGGTCCATCCCCTGCCCCGCAGCCAGCCGCTGCATCGCCCGCCACGCCATCCAGCGTACCGCCGGGTAGCCGTCCTCGAGCGCGTCGACCAGCCAGGCCAGCCGCGTCGTCGCCGGCACCGGCACCTCCGGCCGCGCCAGCGCGTGCGCGGCGAGCCCCCGCTGCACCGGATCGCCGCCGTGCAGATCGAGCAGCACGCGCGGCGCCCAGGCCTCCTCGCTCGCCTCTTCACCCGCAGCCGTGCCCGCCAGCCCGAGCTGCGGCAGCTGCTCCGCCGCCCACCGGCGCGAGCGATCGACGTGACACTGCGTGCACGCGTCGGGCTGATCGTGACGCCCGACCCAGGCCCCCGGATCGGGGCTGCTGATGCGGTGGCTGATCATCCCCTCGAGCAGCCCGTAGGTGATCCGCGGCATGTGACAGCCCTGGCAATCGATCGCGGCCCCGTGCCCGCCGTGCCCCGGATCCAGCGCGTGGCAGCCGGCGCACGCCGCCTGGCCCGCGCGACCCGCCCGGACCTGCATGTCGGGTCGCTCGCCGTGCATGTCGTGGCAATGGTTGCAGCCGAGCCCGCCCGCCTGACCGTCCTGGTAGCAGGGCGACTGCAGCAGGCCCTGATACTCGTAGGCCGACAGCCGCGGCGTGCCGTCCGGCCAGAAGCGGGTCGCGAACGGCGTCTCGTCCGAACCACCGACCCGCGAGTCGGCGAAGATCGGCCGCGAGCGCGCCGCCAGATCCTCGCCCGGCAGAAAGCCGTCGCCCGCGCGCAGCACCGCCGCGACGTCGGCCGCGATGCGGTTGCCGTGGCAGCGCCCGCACGCGCCGCTCTCCGCCCGCGGCGTCATCCGCCCCGGGTCGGCGATCGCCGGATCACCCGCGCCGCCGAGCAGGCGCCGCGCTGGATCGGCCTGACGCGCCACGTGGGCGCCCGCGGGCCCGTGACACGCCTCGCACGCGATCCCGAATTCGCCGACCCGGCTCGCAAACCACGCCTGTCCTTCGGGACCTGTCCCGTGCGACCGGTCCGAAAGGCCAGGCACCGGCTCCGTGTTGTGGCACAGGATGCAGTTGTCGTTCCAGCGGCTGAAGTGGCGCAGGTAGTCGTCGGCGTCGCCGGGCTCGCCCTCCGGCTCGAGGAAGGCCGCGTTCATCGGGATCCAGCGCCGCTCGCCCAGGTGCCACGCGACCGGCAGGCGCCACAGCTCGCCCGGCCCGCCGCCGCGGTCGACCCGGGCGACGTACTGCTGGTAGCGGTGGCTGCCGACCGTGAGCGCCACATCGAGGTCGAGCAGCGGCGCCCCGCCCTCCACCGACTCCACCCGCAGGTGCGGCAGCCCGAAGTTGCTGCGCGTCATCGTCGCGCGAAAGCCCTGGTACAGCAGCGACTCGCCCGCGAAGGGCGCCAGCACGGCCGCGCCGGACGCCGGCTGCGTCATCGTGCGGTGGTAGCTGCGCCGCCAGCTGGTCGCCTGCGCCGGGTGACACGCGACGCAGCTGGACGAGCCCGCGAGCCCGCCCGCCCGGCGATCGATCGGCGCCCACGCGCCCGGCTCGCGCGCCGTCCATATCAGCCCGAGCACCGCCACCGCCAGCCACGCCAGCGCCGGCCCGAACAGCCACAGCCCCGGCCCCGCGCGACGCAGCAGCGAGCGCGTCACGGCGCTGACAGGCGGACCGCGACGTTGCGGTTGTAGAGGGTGAACACCGAGGTCTGGCCGCCGGCCGCGAACGGCATCGGCACGCCCGCCGCGAGCGCCCGCCCCTGAAACAGCGTGCCGTTCTGGGAGTGCAGGTCGGCGGCCCAGATCCGTCCGCGGTGCAGGTACACCGCCGCGTGCAGGCGGCTCAGCCGCGGCGAGTTGAGCACCACCTGACACGCCTCGTGGCGCCCGAGCACCAGCGGTCCGTGGCGCAGGTCGAAGCGCTGGCGCGACTCGCCGTCGAGGATGATCTCCGCGATCGGGTGCGGCGCGGGCGGGAACAGCGGGGCCAGGTCAGCGGGGTCGGCCGGCTCGAACAGGCCGTCGGCGCGGGCCGCCTTCTCGAACTCGCGCGACATCTCCTCCGAGCTGCCGTAACGCAGGCGCGGCTCCTTGGCCATCGCCTTCTTCATGAAGGCGTCGAGGTTCGGCGTCGCGTAGGTCGCCGCCGTCTTGGTCGCGCTCGGGGCCCCGCCGGCCCGCAGGCGCCGCGGGATCTGCAGCTCGGGCACCGGCGACTCGAGGTGCTGACGCAGCAGCTCCGGGATCGTCCGGCCCTCGTAGGGTCGCCGCCCGGCGAGCAGCTCGAACGCGATGATCGCCATCGCGTAGCGGTCGGTCGCCGGGCCCACGCTCTTGGTGTCGCGGCACTGCTCCGGGCTCATGTAGTGCGGCGTGCCAAACACCGAGCCGCTGGCCGTCGCCGTCTCCTGGGCCAGCCACTTGGCGATCCCCAGGTCGATGATGATCGGCTCCCAGCCGTCGACCGCGCTGCGCAGCAGCACGTTCTCGGGCTTGATGTCGCGGTGGACCACGCCGAGGCCGTGGAGGTCGTCGAGGCTCTGGCCCACGCCCGTGAGCAGGCGGTGCACCGACCAACAATCACCGGGCCCGATCACCGCCGACGGGATCAGCCCGTCGACGAACTCCATCGCCATCCACGTGCGCCCGAACTCGTCGAGGCCCCACTCCTCGACCTTGATGACGCCGGGGAAGTTGGCCTTGGTCATCAGCTCGGCCTCGCGGCGGAACCGGATCGCCGCCTGGCTGCCCTCGTGCAGCTCGGCGCGCAGCCACTTCACGACCAGCAGGCGGCGCTGCGTCACGTCGACGCACAGGTGCACGTCGCCCATCGATCCCTCGCCGAGCGGTCGGATCTTGCGATACGGGCAGCCGGCCATGCGTCCGCGAGTGTACTACAGCTCGAGCGAGAGCTTGGTGTAGGGCTCGGTGACCAGCACCATCGTCCGCTTGCCGACGCGCAGCGTCACCAGCCCCGGTTCGCGCACTGTGACCTCGCTGCTGCCGCCTGCGGGCAGGGCCACCGTCTCCTCGAAGTCCCCCGGACCCTTGATCACCACCTCCCCGCCCGAGCCCCGCAGCTTCAGGACCGTCGTCGAGTCCGGGTTGAACTCGACCGGGAACGGATAAAACGACCGGATCTGGCGCTCGAGATTGTCCATGCGACCGTCGATCCCGGGCCCGCGGAACAGGTAGCCCTCGCCGAGGCCCTTGGCCTGCTCACGCGCCCAGGCCAGCTCGCTGAGCGCCTCGCCGTAGCGGTTGATCTCGTCGTTCGGGTACTTCACGAGGCCGAACTTCTTGACCTGCTTCGCAGCGTTCCGCGGCAGCTTCTCGACCGGCGACACGAACAACATCTCGGCCATCGCCACGTGCACCTCGGGCTGCTCCGAGCTCGCCGCCTGGGCCCGGGCCAGCGCCGCGCGGGCCCCCTCGAGGTCGTCCTCGCCGAGCTTGTCGTGCACCACCATGCTCTCGAGGATCGCCGTCACCTCGTTGTAGCCCTTGGTGTCCTTGGGCAGCGCCGCCAGCACCTGCTGCGCCTTGGCGATCTCCTTCAGGCCCGCCATCGCCAGCGCCCGCAGCAGCTTGATCTTGTTGTCGTCGACCGCGAACTCCATCGCCTGGCGGAAGTTGTCGTCGGCCTCGACGATCTTCCCCTCGCGCAGGAATTTCACCCCGATCAGGCGGTACACGTCGGCGAGGAAGCGCTCGAAGTCGGCCTTGCGGTGGGCCGGCAGGGTGCTCTCGTACTTCGCCCCGAGCAGGTGCCGCGCGCGGGCCAGGCCGAGATCCGTCTGGCCCTCCCGGTGCAGCTGCTGGGTGACCCGCAGCTGCAGCGTGTACCACTCGTCGCCGCCCGCCCCCGGCGGGAACAGGTTCAGCCAGCGGTCGATCGTCGCCACGTCGCCGCGAGGCACCGCCGCCAGCACGCCCTTCTCACGCAGCGCCCGGAAGGCCGCCTGCGACGGGCCGTCATCGTCGCGGATCAGCGGCACCGCGGCCTCGACCGCCTTGAGCGTCGCCTCGAGGTCGCCCTCGGCGTCGTAGAGCCGGGCGATCGTCAGCGCCGTGCTCACGTCGGGCACCAGCGCCTGCGCCTTCTGGTAGTCGTCGCGCGCCGCCGCCATCTCCTTGGCCTGCTCGCGCTTCGCGGCCCGTTGCAGCAGCAGCACGCTCAGGTAGCGCTTGCACAGCCCGCAGCCCTCGGTGCTCAGCGTGGTGATCGCCGCGTCGAGCTGCCCCTGCTCGGCCTGCGCCCGCCCGAGCCCGTCGATCGCCTTGTCGTCGCCCGCGTCCAGCTCGAGCGCCTCGCGGAACAACTTCTCGGCCGCCGCCGCGTCGCCCTTCTTCAGCTTGGCGTGGGCCAGCGTCACCTTGAGCCCGGCCAGCTCCTTCGCCGCCTTGTTGCGATCCACCGGGTCGCCGGTCAGCGCCGTACGGTAGTACTGCTCCGCCTTCGGGTAGTCCCGGGCGTCACGCGCCACGCGGGCCCGCTCGAGCGCCGAGGCGCAACCCCCGAGGGCGAGCACGAGCGCGAGCGACGAGACGAGACGAAGAAGCGGGATCTGAACAGATCGGCGGCCAGGCATTGAACGAGCCGCACTCTACCAGGCCCCGGCGCGCTTTCGCAGAGCTGCGCGGACACCGCTGCAACTGTGCCCGGCTCCAGCCGCCGCAACGGCGCTTGCGCGATCTCGCGCTGGGCATCCGCTCGCGTCGGGTCCTCGACGCGTGAGCCTTGTCCCGCCCCCGAGCTTGTGGCACCCGGTCTGCTGCCTCCCTGCCGCTTGCCCGGCCCGACGCGAAGGGCTAGCACCGGTCCTCTCCCGCGATGTTCTGCCCCCTCAAGATCCTCGCCACGGCCCGCGCCCTCCCCCCGCGCGTGCTCACCAACGCCGATCTCGAGGCCATGGTCGACACCTCGGACTCGTGGATCCGCGACCGCACCGGCATCCGTGAGCGCCGGATCGCCGCCGACGGCGTCGCCACCTCCGACCTCGCCGCCGAGGCCCTGCTCGCCGCCTGCACGGCCGCCGGCATCGCCCCCGGGGAGCTCGACGCGATCATCGTCGGCACCTCCACCCCCGACACGCTGTTCCCGTCGACCGCCTGCTGGCTGCAGCACCGCCTCGGCCTGCGCGGGCCCGCGGCCTTCGACGTCAGCGCCGGCTGCTCGGGCTTCCTTTACGGCCTCGAGATCGCCGCCGGCCTCCTGCGGGGCAACGCCCGCCGGATCGCGGTCGTCGGCGCCGAGGTCATGAGCCGCGTCGTCAACTGGCAGGACCGCAGCACCTGCGTGCTGTTCGGCGACGGCGCCGGCGCGGCGATCCTCGGCCCCGGTGACGGCAGCTCCGGCGTCCTCGGCTCGGCCTGGGGCGCCGACGGCAACCTCGCCCGCGTCCTCTACCAGCCGGCCGGAGGCTCGCGCGCCCCGGCCACCCTCGCCACCGTCGCGGCCCTCGCCCACACCGTCCACATGGAGGGCAACACGGTGTTCAAGCACGCCGTCACCGCCATGAGCGAGGCGGCCACCCAGGCCCTCGCGCGCGCCGAGATCCGGCCCGACCAGGTTGACCTGCTGATCCCGCATCAGGCCAACACCCGCATCATGGAGGCCGCCCGCGCCCGCACCGGCATCCCGGCCGACCGCTTATTCTCGATCGTCGAGCGCTACGGCAACATGTCCGCGGCCACGATCCCCGTCGCGCTCGACGAGGCCCGCGAGCAGGGCCGGATCAAGGACGGCGACATCGTCGCCATGACCGCCTTCGGCACCGGCTTCACCTGGGCCGCCTCCGTGCTCCGCTGGTAGCCCGACAAGCTCGGTGACCGCGTTCGCCACCGGCTTCACCTGGGCCGCCCCGGCGCACGCCGGCGCGGACCAGCCGCGGCGCGTCACACCGAGCTCACAGGCACTCGTTGCGCGGGTCGCCCGGCGCGTGGCACTTGAGACAAACGCGGTGGTTGTGCGCCGCCAGCGAGCTGCAGCGCAGCGAGCCCGCGAAGTCCGGCCCGTGCGGGCTCACGTTCAGCCCCGGCGTCGCCCCCCGCGTCGTCGCGTGACAGGCCAGGCACGAGTCCTCGGTGTGGCAGCTCGCGCAGGCCATGATGTTGCGCTGGGCCGCGAAGGCGTGGCTCTGCGGCGCGCTCGGCGGGCCGTCCCAGCCCGGCGGGTGGAAGCGCAGCGGCGAGCCGACCCCGAACTTCGCGTCGCTGCCGCGATTGTCGAGCCCGACCCGCTGATGGCACGCGAGGCAGTCGGTCTGCACGCGGTGGCAGCTCTGGCAGTCCTGCGTCTGCGCGCGGGCGTCGAGCGCGTGGGTCGTCAGATAGTCCCCGCTGTGGATCCGCATCGGCCGCACCGCGCCCGCGTGGCAGTCGGTGCAGAAGCTCTCGTCGTGGCACTGCGCGCACAGCTGCGGGTTGCTCTTGGCCTGCCCGCGGTGGTCCTCCACGAACGCCAGGTCGTGGGCCGCGCCCCAGCTGCTCTGCCCGCGCGGCACCAGCTGCGGCATCACCCGGTCGCTGAAGCTACGCGTCACGATCTTGCCGCTGCCGTCGCTCGGGTGGCAGGTCCCGCAGCGGTCGCTCGCCTTGAGCCCGTTGTGGCAGTCGAGGCAGGTCTTCTCCGCCGGCAGCTGCAGCACCGTCGCCAGCCGCACCTTGCTCATGTCGCCGTGGCAGGTCTCGCACTTCGTCCCGAGGTCGAGGTGACGCTTGTGGCTGAAGCTCAGGTTGGCCTTCGGCGCGCGCACCGTCGCCGCCACCCGCATCACCGTCCCGGTCGGCGCCGGCGCCTGCGTCACCCGCGTGTGGCACATGTCGCAGCGCGCCGGCTCGCTCGCCGGACGCGGGTGCTGCGGCCCGTGGCAGCCGTCGCAGGCCGCCCCGGTCGGGAAGTTGAAGTCGGCCGTCTGGGTCGACCCGCGCACCTTCGTGTGACAGGTCGTGCACGCGATCTTCAGCGCCAGGTGCTGCCCGTGGTTGAAGCGCAGCGGCAGGTCCTGCTCCGGGTACACCGGGCTCCCGCCGCGCATCGGCCCGTGCATCACCGCCGCCGTCGCCGGCAGCTCGCCCTGCGTCAGCCCGCCGCCCGCCTCGACGTCCCAGCCGACCACCAGCCCGCCGACCACCGCGCCCAGCAGCGCCAGACCGGCCGCCAGCGACAGCGCCGCCGGCCAGCGGCTGTCCTTGCGGACCTGTCCCTTCGCACCTGTCGCAACGTACAGCTTCGTCATGGTCACCTCCCCGTCCTCAGCGTCCAGTCGGCCGTCAGCGCCCCGAACACCCGGAAGGCCTGGCTGTAGAAGCTCGTGAACATCTCCTCGCCGAGCACCGCGAGGTGGATCCCGCGCCACAGCTGCACGTTGACCCCGGCCTGCAGCGCCACGCTGTAGCCCTGGCGCGCCGCCGTCACCTCGTCGCGGTAGCGCAGCGCGAACACCCGGCCGTCGATCGCCACCCGGTCCCACGCCACCATCGTCCGCGTGTCGAGGTTGCCGCCGACCCGCAGCCCGCCCTCGCCGCCGAGCCCGTAGCCGTCGAAGCGCGCCGAGAAGCGGCGCACGCGAAAGCCCGCCGTCGCCCCGCCGCCTGCGCCGACCGTCAGCTTGCGCTCCGGCGTCGTCCCGAGCTGGGCCGTGACCGTGTCGCGGAAGAAACGAAATTGCCCGCGCGCCGCCAGCGTCCAGCGATCGCCGAGCTGCACCTGATACACCAGCCGCGCGTCCTCGAAGGCCTGCAGGTTGAACACGTTGAAGATCGAGTCGAGGTCGAACACCGGCCGCGTGCGCAGATACATGAAGCGCAGCATGTGCTTCGGCGTGAACGCCAGCTGCAGCCCCGCCGAGGTGTCGTCGAGGCGCCCGGTCCCGAGGTTGTAGCGCAGCGCCACGTACGGCGAGAGCCGCCCGTCCGCCGCCCTGGCGGCCGCGCTGAGGCTCACGATCTCCTGGTCCACCGCGCTCGGCAGGCCGACGCTGCCGTCGTCGTTGACCACGCTCTGGTTGACGCCCAGCGGCGAGAAGGTGCGGCGATAGGCCAGGCGCGCGTCGAACCAGCGCAGCCCGACCACGCTCGCCGCGGCCCCGACCATCGGCGAGCGCTTGTTGTCCGCCGGCGTCCCCGCGGTCCCGTCCTGCTCGAAGGTCGGGAAGCCGAACAGCGCCGCGCCGTCGACCTGAAACCCGCCGAACACCTCGAGCCCGAGGTGCACGGGCGTGCGCACGCGAAACCACGCCCCGTCGAAGGCGTACCAGTCGAGCCCCGACATCTCGAACTGCCGACCCGCCCGCAGGTCGATCATCCCGCGCAGGTTCTCGGCCTCGAGGTACGCGAACATCACGTCGATCTGGCGCCCGTCGATCTGGTTGACCAGCGCCGCCGCCCGCCCGTCCGCCCCGGTCTGGTAGGTCCCGAAGTCGTGGCGCACCCGCATCGAGGTGACCAGGCGCAGCTGCCCGTCCTCGTGCGCGCGCCGCAGCTCCCCGCGGTCGCGCGGCGCCAGCAGATCGTAGACCCCGAGGTTGACGTACTGCACCAGCCGCCGCCGCGACAGCAGCTGCCCCTCGGGCCCCGGCACCCGCACCATGTAGCCCTCACCGAGCGTGCGCGCGACCGTGCGGATCTCCGCCGCCCACGCCCAGCGCGGGCCCCCGACGACCACCACGATCACCACGAGCACCAGCACCACCGACCACACGCAGCGCCGCCCAGCGCGTCGTCGCTGCCGCCTCGCGTCGGCGCGTCGCGCCGCGATGCCTGCCCCTGTCCGCGCCAAACCCCCGTATGCTAAGCCATCCGCCGCCCGCCTGGCACCCGCGGACCTGCCCACCATGCCGCCTCGCCAAGTCCTCCGCCGCGCCGTGGCCGTGCTCGCCGTCGCCGTCACCGCGGCATGTCGCCCGGGACCCGCCACCACTGCCCCGCCGGACCCATCTGGATCGGGGACCCCGGTCGTCTGGTACAGCGGCGACGCACTCGCTACCCGGGCGATCTCCAGCGACCCGCGGGACGCATCGCCAGCGCAGCGACTGGCCCGCCTCGATCTCTTGCTCGACCTCCTCGACGCCGCCCGCTTCGCCGACGACCCGGCCGCCCGCGAGCAGCTGTGGCTCGGCCTCGGCGGCACCGCCAGCGCCCGCGGCGAGGCGGCCACCCGCGACGCCAGCACCCGCCTCCTCGGCGAGGCGATCAAGCTCGACAGCGGCCCGCTCGCGGACGACGCCCGCAGCTTCGTCGCCGGCGTCATCACCCTCCTCAGCGCCGACCTCGGCCTCATCGGCGCCGCCGACGACCTGGCGATCCGCACCGCCGCCTATCGCGACGTCGCCGCCGACGGCCACCCACGCGCCGCCGACAACGCCCGCTGGCGCCTCTACGATCACGTCCGCGGCTGCCTGCAGGGCGCCGTCGCGGCCCCGCAGGAGCGCCGCCCCGACATCGCCGTGCACGCCCTGTATGTCCGCGAGGACAGCCTCGCCGCCTGGCTCGACGACCGGGCCGTGCACGCCCAGAGCCCGCCGCCCAGCGCCGACGAGCTGCTCGCGCTGATGCTCGGCCCGCGCGACGCCCTCGCCGCCGACCCCCGCTGGATCACCACCGTCAAGCGCCGCCTCACCGGCGACAGCCAGCTCGCAGCGCTCGTGCGCGAGTCGCTGCCCGCCCCGCGCGACCCGACCTGGCCGCTCGCCGCGGTCCCCCAGGGCACCGCCCGCCGCGACAGCTTCCTGCCGATCGTCCGCATCGACGACCGCCGCGTCAGCGTCGACCTCGGCCGCCCGCAGCTCCGCGAGGCCGAGCGCGGCGCCCCCGAGCTGGTCCGCGCCGTCGAGGCCGCGCTGGCCCGCGACGGCCGCGGCGCGCTGCTCCTGGTCGCCCCGCCGATGCTGCCCTCGCCCGCCCTCAACTCGATCACCCGCACCCTGCTCGACGCCCGCGTCGCCCGCATCGAGCTCGCCGTCCGCGAGCCTCGCGTCGCCACGCGCGACACCGGCGACGCCGGCGACGTGATCATGCAGCTCCCGCTCGAGCTGCTCCGCGAGACCGACCAGGGCCCCGCCGCCGTGCTGCTCCGCGGCGCCCGCGTCCACCTCCACCTCGCGGGCCGCGGCGCTCGCCTGGCCCTCGACGGCCGCTGGCTCGCCCCCGCCGGCCCCAGCGGACCCGCCGGTTCAGGCCAGGACCTCGCCGCCCAGCTCGCGCAGGTCCGCCTCGCCTACCCGCGCGAGCGCATGATCACCGTCCAGCTCGGCGACGACGTGCTCTACCAGCAGCTCATCGACCTCCTCCACGCGCTCGTCGGCGGCCCCCGGCGCAGCTTCGAGGTCGCCGCCTGGCGCCCCGGCGCCGCGCCGCCGCCCGCCGCCACCACCGCCCGGGCCCTCGCCGCCGAGGCCCGCCGTCTCGACAACCGCGCCGCGCTCGGCCGCGAGGGCGCGCGCGTCAGCCTCCAACAAGCCTTCCCGCTCGCCGCCAGCGACCAGCCCCGCCTCGAGACCCTGGCCCACAACCTGCTGCGCTGCCTCCCCGAGCTCGAGGCCCCGCTGCCCGCTGGCGACCCGCTGCGCCTCGATCTCCGCTTCGACGAGGGCCGCCTCGCCCGCCTCAGCGTCCTCAAGCCCCGCGCCCGCGTCCCCGCCGATCGCCTCGCCGCCGCCCAGGCCTGCGCCGAGCTCGAGGCCCGCGGCTTCCGCCTGCGCGAGCACCGGGACGCGATCGCCGTCCAGATCCAGCTCCACCCCGCGCCTGGCCGCTAGCGCGTCCGCCCTGTCCCGCGCGACATGTCCCGCGGAACATGTCCCTCACGCCATGTCCGCACCCTGTCCCGCGGAACATGTCCCTCACGCCCTGTCCGCACCCTGTCCCGCGCGACATGTCCCTCACGCCATGTCCCACGCGCCATGTCCCTCAGGCCATGTCCGCCCGTCTCACCCCGCGGACCCGTCCTCCCCGCGGGTGAGCGCCCGCCGCTCCGGGCTGGCCGGCAGCGCCGCGCGGGCGCTCTGCACCGCCTCGGCCAGCGCCTCCGCGCGCGGGCTGCCGATCAGCACGACCCGGCGCCGCCCCTTCGCGTCGCGCCACACCAGCCGGACCGCCCGACCGCCGTCGCCCGGCATGTTGTAGATCCACTCGCCCTGGAAGTTGCGCCGGATCCCCCAGCCGCCGAAGCGCTTCCAGTCGTAGCTGGTCGCCTCGGCCGACTCGATCGCCGAGATCGGGATCTCCGGCCCGAACAGCCCGTACTGCACGTTCACGCTGCCGGCCGAGACCGTCACCCGCAGCACCGAGAACATCAGCCACACCAGCGACAGCAGCGGCAGCGCGAACAACAGCGCCAGCCACTGCCCGCTCGCCACCGTCGCCCCCAGCATCACCAGCATCGACGCCCCGAGGATCGCGTGCAACGGCCAGCCCGCGCGGTGCTTGTCGCGGTGCAGCACCATCCCCTGCCCGGCCATGAATTTGCGCTCGTAGAGGTCGGGCGTCCGCGCCTCCGCCACTGGGACAAGGTCGGTCGGTTCGCGCGCCATCGATCGAGCCTATGCCCCCGGCAAGCCGCCGGTCAACGCGTCCCCGCAGCGCCTGCGCCCACGCCTCGCGCAGCGCACACACCCGCCTTGACGCGCCCGGCGCGGCCTCCCTACGATGCCTCGTGCTCGCCCGCCGCCTGCTCTCGCTCGGCCTCCTGACCCTCGCCGCCTGCGACAGCGCGAACGACAGCGCGACCGCCGACACCGCCGACACCGCCGACACCGCCGACGATCACGGCCCCCCGCCCGAGGTCATCGGCGTCGACGTCCTCGAGCTCGAGATCCCCGGATCCTTGCACGTCCAGGGCCTCGCGCTGCCCGCTCGCATGTTCGTCCCCCGCTACGCCGACCTCGCCACCACCGCGCAGTCCGCCGTGCTCGTCATGCACGGCTCGGGCGGCCTCACCCGTATGCCCGACGGCAGCGAGGTCGATCGCCCGTGCAGCGCCGAGCTCGAGCCGCAGTTCGCCCGCTGGGGTCAGCGCCTCGCCGAGCTCGGCCACGTCGTCCTCATGCCCGCCAGCTACGACGCCCGCGGCTTCTGCGACCGCTACGACGACGAGGCCCGGATCCCCGCCGACTTCGACGACGACCGCGAGCGTCTGGTCGCCCGCGTCTACGACCTCGACGCCAGCAGCCGCTTCCTGTGCATGCGCCCCGAGGTCGACTGCGACCGCCTCGGCCTGCTCGGCTTCTCCCACGGCGCCTCCACCGTCATGCTCAGCCAGCACTGGGAGCTCGGCCGCGCCCTCGACGACTACGCCACCGGCGAGGGCGCCGGGCTCGACATCATCGTCCGCTCGCCGCCCCCGGGCGCCCCGCAGTTCAGCCTCGCGATCGGCTACTACCCCGGCTGCGGCCTCGAGAGCGTCGTCCACTTCGGCCTCGACGCCAGCGTCGATCCCGGCGCCCTCTTCTTCCCCGCCACCGACCTCTACATCGAGCACGGCAGCGCCGACCCGCTCATCGAGGACTGCAGCAGCGCCGACGGCCAGGGTCGCCGCCAGCTCCAGTCCGCCGCCGTCGCCGCGGCCCGCGGCGTCCCCGACCGCTACCACATCGCCGTCCACGCGGGCGCCGACCACGGCTTCGACAACGCCGGAACACCCGGCAGCGACGAGGGCAGCGGCAGCCAGCGCCCCGAGGACATCGCCGCCCGCGACGCCGCCCTCGACGCGACCCTCGCCCACCTCGCCGACGCGCTCGTCGCTGCCATCGACTGAGCAGCTGTGTCTCCCGCGGTCCTTCGACAGGGACGTCTCAGGTCACCCGTGGAGCATGCCAACGGCCCTCGACCTCCTCGCACCCGTGCGAGGAAACTCCGGCCAACCGCAAGTGCCCGCGCCGCGATACCCTGCCCGCGATGCCCGAGCACCCCGAGCACCCCGAGCACCCCGAGCGCCCCCCGCACGACGAGCTCCGCCTGCTCCTGCGCCCCGCCGGCGGCGGCCTGCACCTCGTCTCGACCGGCCGCGCCGAGCAGCTCGCCATGCAGCGCGCCCTCTACGGCGTCGCCGACGAGTCCGGCGTGCAGGCCGCGTTCGAGCGCCAGCTCCACGCGATCGCCGACGCCCGCGTCATCATCCTCGGCGTCCCCTCCGACGTCGGCGCCGGCTTTCGTCGCGGCGCCAACCTCGGCCCCCAGGCCCTGCGCGCCGCCCTGCTCGCCGCCGACCCCGACTGGCGTGACGCCCAACAGGCCCGCGGCGTCGTCGACATCGGCGATGTCTTCGTCGTCCCGCAGCTACTCAGCGACGACCTCGTCGCCCCCGCCGCGCGGGCCCGGATCCAGCGCGCCATCTACCCTGGCGAGGCCGACCCCTCCGACCTCCCGGTCGCCCCGCTGACGATCGCCGAGCGGGCCCTCGACTTAGTCCTCGCCTGCAACCCCGACGCTCGCCTCTTTATCATCGGCGGCGATCACTCGACCGCCTGGCCCGCGGTCGCCGCCCTCGCTCGCGCCCGCACCCGCCGCTTCGGCGCCCCGCGCCTGGCGATCGTCCAGCCCGACGCCCACACCGACCTCCTGCCCCACCGCCTCGGCATCCCGATCTGCTTCGCCACCTGGTCGTTCCACGCCAACGACCTGATCGGCCGCCAGGGCCGGCTCGTGCAGGTCGGCACCCGGGCCTCTCGCTTCCCGCGCGCGCACTGGGAGTCGACCCTCGATGTCCGCCAGTTCTGGGCCGACGAGTGCCGCGCCCACCCCGAAGCCGCCCTCCACGACCTCATCGCCCACGTCGACGCCCGCGGCCTCCCGGTCTACTTCTCCAACGACATCGACGGCACCGACGCCCGCTTCGCCGACGCCACCGGCACCCCCGAGCCCGACGGCCTGGGGCCCGACTTCGTCGTCGAGCTCATCCGTCGCCTCGGCGCCGGCGTCGGCCTCCTCGGCGGCGACCTGATGGAGCTCGCCCCGCCGCTCGGCCCGGACAACGGCGCCGCCACCGTCGCCCTCGCCGCCCGCTACACCCGCGAGACCCTCGACCAACTCGTCGCCGCGGCCGCCCGCGGCTCCGCTACACTCCCGCCCGCGTGAGCCAGCTCGGCAGCATCTTCGAGCCCGAGACCGCCGGACCCCGCGGTCGCGACCTGCGCGCCGAGGTCCGCGTCCCCGCCTGGGCCTGCGGCCACCAGGACGGCTACAGCGTCGACGTCCCCGACGAGCTCCCGGCCCCTGGCGGCTACGCCCGCCGCGTCCGCAGCGGCCTCGACACCGGCGACGCCGTCCACCTCCGCCTGCCCGCCGGCTTCCCCGACGGCGGCACCCTGCGCCTGCGCGGCCAGGGCGAGGCCAGCGAGGCCGCGGGCGGCCGCCCCGGCGACCTCCTGCTCACCATCAACCTCGACCTCACCCGGACCACCCCGCCGTCCGGCTCGCGCATCGCCGCCGCGCTCACCTGGCCTTCAGGACAGGTCCTTGCGGGCAGCCCCGGCGCCCCGCCCACGCTCGTGATCCTGGTCGTCCTCGTGTTCGCCGCCGGCGCCGCGATCATCATCCTCCTGTGATCCTGGGCCTGCGCCATCCCAGCGCTTGACGGTCACGCGGCGACCGCGTATGCCAGCTATGTGAGTTTTGAACTGCGTCCGATGGGTTGGGGCCGCCTCGCGGTCCTTGCGATGGGACTCGCCCTGATCGCCACCGAGGCCTCGGCCTTCACGGCGCCCCGCGGCGCTGGCACCGGCCACCGCGGGCACCGCGAGATGGCCCAGGGCCCCTCCGTGCGCACACAACGAGACGTCGCCTGGACCGCCCCACCGCGGGCATCGCGGGCCCACGCCCGCCTCGCCGCCGAGCTCGGCGCCGTCGACACGATGTGGGATCGCGACACCGGCGTCCCCCTGCGGATCTGGGGCGCCGGCGTCGCCGTCCCCGGCAGCGTCCAGTCCAGCGCCCCCGCGCTCCGGGCCGCCCGCCAGCTCCTCGCCGACCACCTCGCCCTGCTCGCCCCCGGCAGCCGCGTCACGGACTTCGAGCTCGTCGGCGACGACCTCCACGCCGGCGTGCGCAGCCTCGGCTTCGTCCAGCGCCACGCCGGTCGGCCCGTGCTCGGCGGCCAGCTCAGCTTCCGCTTCAAGCGCGACCGCCTGATCGCCGTCGCGTCCGAGGCCCTGCCCGACATCCGCGTCGACCTCGCCACCAGCGTCATCGCCGACGAGCTCGCCCGCACCCGCGCCGTCGCCTGGATCCTCGCCCTCGACGCCCCCGCCAGCGCGACCGCCACCGCCGTCGACGGCCCCTTCATCCTGCCGATCCTCGTGCCCGGTCAGCGCCCGCGCTACCGCGAGGTCGTGCGCGTCATCGTCGACGCCGCCGCCCCGATCGGCCGCCACGCCGTCTACCTCGACAGCGCCACCGGCGAGCCCGTCGCCCGCGATCCCCTGCTCCACTTCGCCAGCGGCAGCATCCAGTTCAACGTCCCCCAGCGCGGCCCGCAGGGCCCCCGCCTCGACCTCCCCGCGCCGCTGCTCGGCCTGTTCGTCAACGGCGTCGCCGCGGCCACCGACGCCGCCGGCGCGGTCAGCTTCGCCGATGGTCCGCCCGCCGCCGTCATCGCCGGCGTCCAGGGCAGCCTGGTCGCGCTCACCAACGAGGCCGGCCCCGCGGCCACCAAGGACCTGTCCCTTCCGCCAGGTGGCATCGCGCTCTGGTCCGACCCCACGGAGCAGATCGACGCCCAGCTCAGCGCCTACATCCACGCCAACATCGTCAAGTCGCGCGTGCGATCGGTCGACCCCACCTTCGCCTATCTCGACCAGCAGCTCACGGTCACCGTCAACATCGCCGACATCTGCAACGCCTTCTCCGACGGCGATTCGATCAACTTCTTCCTCTCAGGCCAGGGCTGCGAGAACACCGGCCGGATCTCCGATGTCGTCTATCACGAGTTCGGCCACTCGGTGCATCAGCAGGGCCTGATCCCCGGCGTCGGCCAATTCGAGGGCGCGCTCAGCGAGGGCATCGCCGACTACCTCGGCGCCAGCATCACCAACGACTCCGGCCTCGCCCGCGGCTTCTTCGTCGACACCCCCGACGATCCCCTGCGCGAGCTCGATCCGGTCGGCGACGAGTGGCACTGGCCCGAAGACCTCACCGGCGAGGTCCACGACGACGGCCGCATCATCGGCGGCACCCTCTGGGACCTGCGCACCGCGCTGATCGCCAAGCTCGGCGCCGGCCCTGGCATCGCCCGCGCCGATCACATCTGGTTCGAGTCGATCCGCCGCGCCGTCGACATCCCGACCATGTACCCCGAGGCCCTGTTCGCCGACGACGACGACGGCGACCTCGGCAACGGCACCCCCAACGAGTGCGAGATCAACCTCGCCTTCCACCGTCACGGCCTGCTCGGCGCCGGCGGCGTGTCTGGCACGGTCACCCAGCTGCCCACCACCGACGCCGGCACCCCCGTGCGCATCGCCATCGCCGGCGGCGCGAAGGCCTGCGTCGACCTCGAGCCCGTCGCCGCGCTCATCCGCTTCGGTCTCGCCGGCCAGCCCGGCGACGAGATCATCGACATGAACCCCGAGCCCGGCGGCTTCATCGGCACCATCCCGAGCTTCCCCGACGGCTCGCTCGTCGAGTACCAGATCGAGGTCGACTTCAACGACAAGTCCAGCCTCAGCTTCCCGCAGAACGAGGCCGACCCCCGCTACCAGATCTACTTCGGCCCGGTCACCCCGCTGCTGTGCAGCGGCTTCGAGTCCCCACAGGACCTCGCCGGCTGGCAGCTCGACGGTCAGTGGGAGCAAGGCCTCCCGCTCGGCCAGGGCGGCGATCCAGCCACGCCCTTCGCCGGCGGCGGCGTCGTCGGCGTCAACCTGGGCGGCATCTACGCCCCCTTCATCGCCAGCACCCTGCTAAGCCCCGTCATCGCCACCCAGGGCTTCCCCACCGTGCGCCTGCAGTACCGCCGCTGGCTCGGCGTCGAGGACTCCTTCTTCGACCAGGCCACCATCACCGCCAACGGCCAGCCCGTGTGGCAGAACGCCACCAGCAACGACGGCGGCTTCACCAGCGTCAACCACCGCGACAGCGAGTGGCGCTTCCACGACCTCGTCCTCACCGACGCCGTGCAGAACGACCAGGTCCAGCTCACCTTCAGCATCCAGAGCGACGGCGGCCTCGAGATGGCCGGCTGGACCCTCGACGACTTCTGCGTCGTCGGCACCGAGCAGCTCCCGCCGCCCCCCCCCGGCTTCTGCGGCGACGCCGTCCTCAACGCCGGCGAGCTGTGCGACAGCGGCGGCAACAACAGCGACGTCGTCCCCGGCGCCTGCCGCACGAACTGCCAGCCAGCCCGCTGCGGCGACCTCGTCATCGACCCCGGCGAGCTCTGCGACGACGGCGGCGTCCTGCCCGGCGACGGCTGCAGCGCCACCTGCCAGCCCGAGGGCCCGGTCGTCACCACCGACGACATCCCCACCGAGAGCCACGGCGACGACAGCGGCGACGACAGCAGCGGCAGCAGCGGCGGCCCAGGCCAGGGCGGCGACCTCGCCGACCGCGGCTGCGCCTGCGACTCGCGCGAGGGCTCGCCCCTCCACCACGCCGGCCTCGCCGCCCTGCTGCTCCTCGGCCTGCGCCGCCGCCGTCGCTAGCTCGCGCTCCGCTGTCGTCGCCAGGCCCCGCACCGCGGGCTCTGCGACCCCGCCGCGTTTGTGCCCGGCGACCCGGATCGCTATCCTCGCGCGCATGTCGGACCGCCCCGCGCAACCGGACCTGGCCGCCGGCCTGCTGCAGATCCTCCGCGATCTCATCACCACCGTCGGCGACGGTCGCGGCCTCGGCAACCTCGACCTCGACGCCTCGCTCGAGCGCGAGCTCGGCCTCGGCAGCCTCGAGCGCGTCGAGCTGCTCGGCCGCGTCGAGGCCCGCTACGGCGTGCGCCTGCCCGAGGAGGCGATCAGCGTCGTCGACACCCCGCGCCAGCTCCTCCGCCTGATCGAGTCCGCGCTCGCGGCCCGCGGCGACGGCCGCGATCACCACGGCGACGGCAGCTCACCTGGCCCTACGAACAGGTCCGAAGCGACAGGTCCCAAAGGCCAGGCCCGCGGCCTCCCGACCGACGACCCCGCGCCGCCGCCGGTGCACGCCGGCACCCTCGTCGAGGTGCTCGAGTACCACGCGCAGCACCACGCCGACCGCGTCCACATCCTGCTGCTGAGCGAGGACGGCTCCGAGGACCCGATCACCTACGGCGAGCTGCGCCGCGAGGCCGGGGCCGTCGCCGCCGCGCTGCGCGGGCTCGGCCTGCCCCCCGGCGGCACCGTGGCGATCATGCTGCCGACCGGCCGCGGCTACTTCGCCTCGTTCCTCGGCGCCATGCTGGCGGGCGGCGTGCCCGTGCCGCTCTACCCGCCGTTCCGCCTCGACCGCATCGCCGAGTACATCGCCCGCGAGGCCAAGATCCTGATCAACGCCAACACCAGCGTGCTCCTCACCTTCGACCGCGCCGCCCGCGTCGCCGACATCGTCCGCGACCACGTCCCCGCGGTCCGCCACGTCGTCTCGATCGAGGACATCCTGCGCGACCCGCCGCCGCTCTCCACCGTCAGCGCCGCCCTGCGCCCCGAGGACACCGCCCTCCTGCAGTACACCTCCGGCAGCACCGGCGACCCCAAGGGCGTCGAGCTCACCCACGCCAACGTGCTCGCCAACATCCGCGCCGCCGCGGCCGGCTGCGAGCTGCACGGCCGCGACGTCATGGTCAGCTGGCTGCCGCTCTACCACGACATGGGCCTGGTCGGCGGCTGGCTGATGAACTTCTACTACGGCAACCCGACCGTGCTCATGTCGCCGGTCAGCTTCCTCGCCCGGCCCGAGCGCTGGCTCGAGGCCATGGACCACTACCGCGGCACCATCTCGGTCGCGCCCAACTTCGCCTTCGACCTGTGCGTCCGCCGCGTCGCGCCCGAGGTCGTCGCCCGCCTCGACCTCTCGCGCGCGCGCGCCCTGCTCAACGGCTCCGAGCCGATCCTCCCGGCCACGCTCGACCGCTTCGCCGCCCACCTCGCGCCCGCCGGCCTGCGCCCCGAGGCCCTGTTCTGCGCCTACGGCCTCGCCGAGAACATGGTCGCCGTCACCTTCCCGCCGGTGCTCCGCCGGCCCCGCGTCGACAGCGTCGACCGCCGCCGCTTCGAGCGCGAGGGCCTCGCCGAACCTGTCCCTGCGGACAGCAAGCAGGGTCGCCTCGACTTCGTCGGCTGCGGCAGCGCCGTCCCGGCGCACGAGATCCGGGTGATCGACAAGCAGGGCCGGCCGCTCCCCGAGCGCCGCCAGGGCAGCCTGCAGTTTCGCGGCCCCTCGGCCTTCAAGGGCTACTACCGCAACCCCGAGGCCACCGCGCGGGTCAAGCACCCGGACGGCTGGGTCGACACCGGCGACCTCGCGTACCTCGTCGGCGGCGAGGTCTTCATCACCGGCCGCGTCAAGGACCTGATCATCAAGGGCGGCCGAAACTACTACCCGCACGAGATCGAGGCCGCCGCCGGATCGGTGCCCGGGGTCCGCCAGGGCTGCGTCGCCGCCTTCGCTATCCGCGACGACAACGCCGGCACCGAGTCCGTCGTGATCGTCGCCGAGACCAAGGAGCGCGCCCCCGACCAGCGCGACCAGCTCACGCGTGCGATCGGCGAGGCGGTCGTCGCCGCGGTCGGCATCCCGCCCGACCGCGTCGTGCTCACCGGCCCCGGCGCCGTCCCCAAGACCTCGAGCGGCAAGATCCGCCGCAGCGAGACCCGCGAGCTGCTGCTCGCCGGCACGCTCGGCAAGTCGCACGGCTCGCTCACCCGCCAGGCCGCCGGCCTGATCGTCCACGGCCTCCCGCGCCGCGCCGCCGGCCTGGCTCGCAGCGCCGCCGAGCTCGCCTACGGCGGCTACGCGCTCGGGGCCTTCTCCGCCATGTTCAGCGCCGCCCTGGCGCTCGCCACCTTCGTCCCCGCCGGCGCCCCGCTGCGCCGCTTCAGCGCCCGCAGCTGCCGCGCCATGCTGCGCGGCATGGGCCTCACGCCGCACCTCCTCGGCGGCGAGAACCTGCCCCCCGGCCCCGCGATCCTGGTCGCCAACCACGCCAGCTACCTCGACGCCATCGCCCTGCTCGCCAGCCTCCCGGACGACCTCCGCTTCGCGATCAAGGGCGAGTGCCGCGACACCCGGATCTTCGGCCGCGTCATGCAGCGCTGCGACCACGTGCTCATCGATCGCCAGGCCGCCGATCGCAGCCTCGGCGGCCTCGCCGATCTGGCCACGCGCCTGCAACAGGGCCAGCGGATCATCATCTTCCCCGAGGGCACCTTCAGCCGCGAGGTCGGCCTGCGCCCGTTCAAGCTCGGCGCCTTCCGCCTCGCCTGCGAGACCGGCGTCCCGATCGTGCCTGTCATCCTCCGCGGCACCCGCTCCGCCCTGCGCGACGGCACCGTGCTGCCCAGGCACGCCCGCATCGAGGTCGAGCTGCGCCCGCCGATCAACCCCGAGGGCAGCGGCCTCGCCGACTTCGTGCGCCTGCGCGACCGCGTCGCCGACGCGATCGCCGCCCGCGTCGGCGAGCCGCGCCTGCACGCCGTCATGGTCGCCGGCCTCGCGGGCCTCGAGGCCTGAAGCGCCGCGCCGCCGCCGCCCTCACAACATCAGGCAGGTGGCCGTCGGCGCCTCGTCGTCCGGCGCGAGCAGGCACTGCGCGCGCAGGCTCACCGCGATCACCGTCTGCGCGTCCGTCGGCGCCAGCGGCGTCTCCGGGCCCACGCTCGCCAGCCGGCGCAGGGTCGCCAGGTCGGCGCGGATCACCGGCGCCGCCATCGCGTTGAACTCGGACGATCCGGTCGGCGCGCTCGCGGCCGCGAGCAGGTCGGCCAGGGTCGTCGCGTCGGCGCCGGTCACCGGCTGCGCCTCGCGCCAACCTGGCCTTTCGGGCAGGTCCGCGAGCCAGCGCAGATACGCCTCGACCACCACCGTCGCCGCCGCCAGCTTGTCGTAGTCGAGGGTCTCCGGCAGGTCGCTCGCGCGGTGGTAGTGCGGCGAGCGGCCGCTCGTGAAGAACAGCAGCGGCGTGCGCTCGGCGAAGAAGGCCCCGTGATCGCTGAAGGCCTGGCGCCCGCCCGGCAGCTCCTCGACCAGGGCCAGGTGCATCGACCGGGTCACCAGCCGCGGCTCGCTGAACCCCGGCCCGCCGGACACCGCGATCGTCTCGCCGCCCATCACGTACAGCGGCGTGCGCTCGCCGGGCCACAGGTTGCCGCCCATCAGGTCCATGCACAGCATCGCCACCAGCTGCCCGCGCGGCACCGTCGGGTGCGCCACCCAGTAGTTCGACCCCATCGCCGGGCTGCGGTACGCGGGCGGCTCCTCGGCGTCGAAGGCCGCGATCAGCACGCTGCGCGCCGGCGGCCGCGCGGCGATCCGTCGCCCCACCTCGAGCAGCACCGCGACCCCGCTCGCGTTGTCGTCCGCGCCGAGGTAGCTGGTCTCGCCGTGGACCCCGAGGTGGTCGTAGTGGGCCGCCAGCATGACGACCTCGCTGGCGCGCGCCGGATCGCTGCCGCTCGCCAGCGCCAGGACGTTCGCCCCCTGCGGCAGCGCCTGGGTGTACTCGGCGTCCTCTCCACCTGGCCCCAGGGACATGTCCCGAAGCACCGCCTCGAGCCCGGCCCGCGCCGTCGCCCCGCCCGCGGAGCCCGCCGCGCGCCCGGCCAGCGCCGGCGCGGCCAGCCACTCGACCCAGCAGCGCAGCGCCTCCGCCGAGCCCGCCGGATCGGCGAGGCAGCTGCGCGGCGAGCCAGCCGGGCGCGCGCTCGCCTCGGGCGGCGGCGGTCGCACCCAGCTCGGCGCCGGCTCGCGGCCACACGCGAGCAGCAGCGCCAGCGCCAGCGGCCTCAGTTCTTGCACTCCTTCACCGCCGCCGCGACCCGCGAGGTCGGCCGCTTCTTGAGGATCGCCGCCGTCTCGGCGCGCGCCTCGGCTCCGCGGTTCAGGGCGCACAGCGCCTTGATCTTCACCTCATCGAATTGATCGGTGAGCTGGCTGGTCGGGAACTCCTTGGCGTGCTGGTTGACGTACGCGATCGACTGGTTCGCGTTGGTCTTCAGCGCCTTCTTGGCCGCCGAGAGCATCTCCAGCTCCATGATCACGCGCCCCGGATCGGCCTTGCCCGAGGTGTCGCCCGGCGTCGGCTTCGGCTCGGGCTTCGGCTCGGGCTTCGGCTTCGGCTCGGGTTTCGGCTTCGGCTTCGGCTTCGGCTTGGTGCTGCCCCCGTTCTTGACGTTGTCCCCGACCGTGCCGCCCGCCTTGGTCGGCTCCGGCAGCGTCGGCGGGGTCGTCGTGCCGTCCGGCGGGGTCACGGACGCCTCGGGCTGCGTCGTCGCGGTCGTCGAGCTCGCGGGCGGCGTCGCGGCGGTGTCACCGGGTGGTGTCGGCTCTCCGGGCGTCGTCGCGGCGCCGGGGCTCGTCTCCGCCGTCGCCACCGTGTCGCTGTCCGCGACCACCGTCGTGCGTCCGAGGAACCACCACGCGGCCGTCGCTCCGAGCGCGAGCAAGATCGGCGCGATGTACAGCCATGGGCTCGTGCGTCGCAGTCGCGGTCGATCGGCGCGCGAGTCGAGCTCGCCGACCCCCTCGTCCGTGAAGCTGTCGCTGCGCACCCGCGGCACCGCGCGCTGCGGCGCCCCGAGCGGCCCCGCGGAGGCCGGCGCCATCGGCGAGCCGTACGGCCCCGCGACCGGCGGCGGCGCGAACGGCCCCTGTCCCATCGGAGCCGGCGGCGGCCCACCTGGCCCCGGGAACATGGCCCCGGGGACAGCTCCCAGCCCCGCGCCTGGCGGCGGCGCGAACGGTGCCGGCGCGACGGGTGCCGGCGTGAATGGTGCCGGCGTGAATGGTGCCGGCGCGACGGGTGCCGGCGCGACGGGTGCCGGCGCGACGGGTGCCGGCGCGAACGGAGCCGGCGGCGCCACCTGGCCCCGGGAACATGGCCCCGGGGACAGCTCCCAGCCCCGCGCCTGGCGGCGGCGCGAACGGTGCCGGCGCGACGGGTGCCGGCGCGACCGGAGCCGGTGCGACGGGTGCCGGCGCGACGGGTGCCGGCGCGAACGGAGCCGGCGGCGCGATCGGAGCCGGAGCCACGAACGCGGCCTGCTGCGGCACCTGCGGCACCTGCGGCACCTGCGGCACCTGCGGCACCTGCGGCGCCTGCGGCGCCTGCGGCACCTGCGGCGCCTGCGGGACACCCGGCGCTGGTGCGACCCCGGCCGGTGGAACCGCCTGCGGCGGCGCGAACGGAGGCCGCTGCGGCACGAAGGTCGGCCCGGCCGGCGCACCCGCCACCGGACCTGTCCCTCCGGACATGCCCCCGGGGACAGGAGGCAACGTGGCCCGCGGCGGCGGCAACCCGCCGAGCACGGGTGGCGGCGGCAAGCCACCGATCCCCGGCGGTCGCCCCAGCCCCGGCAGGCTCGGCGCGCGCCCGAAGGGCCCGGGCGGCAGGCCCGGCGTCGCGGGCACGACGGGCGCCCCGGCGATCGCTGGCGGCGACCCGGGCCCCGACAGCGGCGCCGCGCCAGCGGACGGAGCGAGCACCGGCGCGACAGGAGCGCGCGGGGCGGCGACCGGGGGCAGCACTGGCGCGACCGGTGGCGGCGCCGCGGCGACCGGCACACGCGCCCGGCGCTCGTCCGTCTCGGGCTCCGCGAGCGACGCCAGCAGCGATCCCGCCGCCGGCTGGACCGGCAGCGCCGAGCTGGCTGAAGGGACAGGTGAGCTGGCCGAAGGGACAGGCGCCGAGGCGGGCCGCTGCCACGCGACCCCGGGGGGCGGCGAAGCGACTGGCGGCGCCACGATCGGCGGCGCCGCGTCCGGGGCGACGCGAGCCAGCACCCGCCGCCAGCCCGCGGCGATCGCCGTCGCGTCGGGCTGACACGCCGCGAGCCAGGCCGACAGCACCTCCTCGGCGCCCGCACCGGACGTGACCGCCGCGAAGTCCCGCAGCAGCTCGACCAGCCCCGCGCGCACGGCGTCGAAGCTGAGCCCGAGCTCCGCCGAGATCTCCGGCACCCGCAGCCCGCCGACCTCGGCGAGCACGAACATCTCGCGCCGCCGCGGCCGCGGATCCTCGAGAAAGTTGGCGAGCACCGTGCCGCCGGGCACCGGGTAGCTCACGGGCGGCGCGTCCTCGGCGACCTCCTCGCGGTAGCCGTCGGCGACCCGCAGCGCCAGCACGCACAGGCGAGCCTTCGCCAGCGCCGGCGTGCGCAGGTCCTCGCCGCGGCTGTGCGCCATCACGAAGGTCTCGAGCACGATCTCCTCGACCATCGTCGCCGGCAGCCCGAACAGCTGGATCGCGGCGCGCACCAGCCCGACCTGCTGCGTGTACGCGACGTGCAGCGACTCGAGACCAGGCGGTGTAGCGGACGCGGACAACGGAGCTCGGGGGCGCAAGGATACTGCACGCGTCTCGGCCCCGGAAGCCAGCCCCTGCGCTCGTCTTGCGCCCGTCGGGCGGGGGGGGGGGGCTCGCTCGCGCCGATCGGGCGCCGACCGGGTGTATATCAACCCGCGTGACGACTCTCGGCCTCGTGCTCACTGGCGGCGGCGCCCGGGCCGCGTATCAAGTCGGCGCCCTGCAGGCGCTCGCCGAGATCGCGGACTTCGACAGGACCCCCTTCCGCGTCCTCACGGGTGTGTCGGCCGGGGCGATCAACGCCGCCTATCTGGCCGCGCGCGCGGACGACTTCCGCGCCGGTGCCCGCGGCCTGTGGGACATGTGGCACCGCCTCGAGACCCGCGACGTGTACCTCAGCGACGCGCGCAACCTCGCCAGCATCGGCAGCCGCTGGATCCGCGACCTCGGCCTCGGCGGCCTGCTCGGCGCCGGCAACATCAACTACCTCCTCGACACCGCCCCGCTGCGTCAGTTCCTCGGCGATCGCCTCGAGCTCGCGCGCGTCGCCGGCCACATCGCCAGCGGCCAGCTGCGCGGCGTCTCCGTCACCGCCACGAACTACATCACCGGCACCGCGATCAGCTTCTTCGACGGCGCCCCCGAGATCCGCGACTGGACCCGCAGCAGCCGCCTCGGCGTGCGCACGCCCCTGCGCATCGAGCACGTGCTCGGCTCGGCCGCGATCCCCATCTTCTTCGCCCCGGTGGCGATCGACGGCGTCCCCTTCGGCGACGGCTGCGTGCGCATGACGGCTCCGACCAGCCCGGCGATCCACCTCGGCGCCGACCGCATCATTGCGATCGGCATCCGCTACTTTCGCACCGGCGAGCAGACCGTCCTGCTCAACCAAAACCTGCGCGCCGAGCGGGTCGCCCTCGCCGAGATCGCCAGCGTGCTGCTCAACGCCGTGTTCCTCGACTCGCTCGAGGCCGACCTCGAGCTGCTCGAGCGCATCAACCAGACCATGTCCTTCGTGCGCCCCGAGGACCACGCGTTCATGCCGGAGAAGCTGCGCCCGATCCCCGCGCTCGCCCTGCGCCCCTCGCAGGACCTCGGCCGCCTCGCCGGCGATCAGTACGCCAACTTCCCCCGCATGCTGCGCTACCTCCTGCGAGGCATCGGCGCCACCGGAGCCAGCGGCTGGGACCTCCTCTCCTACCTGGCCTTCGAGCCAGGCTACATCGACCGCCTGCTCGAGCTCGGCCACCGCGACACCCTCGCCCGCAAGGACGAGATCTTGGCCTTCCTCCGCTGAGCCGCTCGCACCGCGGCCCGCGAGGACGAGCTCCTCCTCCGCCAAGCCGCTGGCACCGGTCTCACGGACGAGCTCCTCGTCCGCTGAGCCGCTTGCGCCACGGCCCGCCGCGGGCGACAACGAGGCCGCGTGCGCCGACGCCTCCCCGCCCTCGCGCTGCTGCTGCTCGCCGCTCCCCCGGCCCGCGCCCACCAGCCAGGCCTGTCGCGCGGCGAGTACCGCGTCGACGGCAGCACCCTCACCGCCGAGCTGGTGTTCGCGCGCCGCGAGCTCGCAGCGCTGGTGCCCGGCGCCGACGCCGACGCCGACGGCACCCTCGACGAGTTCGAGCTCCTCGCCGTCGACCTCGCCCTGCGCAAGCAGCTGCTCGCCGGCTTCCACGTCCACGCCGGCCCCGACGAGTGCAGCGGCGCGGTCACCCGGATCGTGTTCGTCGAGGAGGACGGCCTTGAGGTCGACACTCGCCACAGCTGCCCCGGCGCCCCGCTCCCCGCCGTCACCCTGCGCTGGCCGCTGCTCACCCGCCTCGGCCCCGCCCACCGCCACCTCGGCCGAATCGTCTTCGCCGCCAAACCTGTCCCCGAGGACAGCCCCGCCCCGGCCGGGCCACCACCTGTCCCCGAGGACAGCCGCCGCGGCCGGTCAGCCACCTGTCCCCGGGGACAGCCAGGCGATCGACTTCGTCGCCCACGCGCGCCGCGGCGCGCTCACGATCCGCCGCCCCGCGGCGCCCAGCGCCTCGCGCGTGCCCGCCCCTGCCGTGCCCGCCGCGCCCCCGCCGACCCCGCCCGTGCCCGCCGCGCCTGCGCGCTGGCCCTGGCTGACTGGCCTCGGCATCGCCCTCGCCGGCGCCCTCGTCGTCCTCGCGTTGACGCGGGCGCTGCGAGCCGCGCGGCGGCGCTGATACGATGCGCCATGCTCGACCCGGACATCCAGGCGCTCGTCGAAATGGGTGACACCATCGGCGCGATCGGTCTCCAGCAGCAGCGCCACGGCGGCAGCGTCCTCGCCGCGCGCAAGGCCGTCGAGGACGCCCGCTGGGCGCTCACCCAGAAGCGAGGCGCCGCCCTCGACGCCAGCGGCAGCGAGATCGACGAGCTCCTCCGCCGCGGCGAGAAGCTCGAGGCGATCAAGCGCCACCGCGAGCAGCACGGCGTCAGCCTGCAGGAGGCCAAGGAGGCGATCGACGCCCGCGCCGCCGCCCTCGCGCCGGCCCCCGCCGCCGCGGGCACCGTGGTCGTCGACGCCGAGCTCGCCGCGGCGCTGCGCAGCGACCAGAAGATCGCCGCGATCAAGCGCTACCGCGAGCTCTACGGCGTCGGCCTCAAGGACGCCAAGGAAGCCGTCGAGGCGATCATGGCCGGCGGCGCCGTCCCGCCCGCCCCGGTCCGCGCCCCCGATCCGACCACCAGCTTGCAGCCCGAGCTCGACCGCCTGATCGCCGCCGACCAGAAGATCATGGCGATCAAGCACTACCGCACGATCACCGGCGTGGGCCTCAAGGAGGCCAAGGACTTCGTCGAGGCCCGCAGCCGCGACCTCACCGCCCTGGCCGAGGCCCAGGACCGGGCCGCCGCGGGCCTGCAGCCCGAGCTCGATCGCCTGATCGCCGCCAACCAGAAGATCATGGCGATCAAGCACTACCGCATGGTCACCAACGTCGGCCTCAAGGAGGCCAAGGACGCCGTCGAGGCCCGCATGGCCGAGCTGGCCGAGTCGGCCCGCTAGTCCATCGGCTCCGCGAACAGCTCCTCGGCGCTGTTCGCCGTGGCCGCCCGCTCGAGCCAGTAATAGAACTCCTGTGTATCGGTGCCCCCGCGGAGCTCCGCCTCCTGCTCCGGCGAGAGCACCACGCCGCGGCGCGCGAGCACCCGGAGCAGCGCTTTGAGCAGCACTTTTTGCTCGGCGATCGCCTCGCTCCGCTCCTGCAGCCGCTCGAGCAGAAACCTCGCGAACTCGGTCCCTTCCGGAGTGCGGTACAAATTGGCCAGATTAGAAGTGTCAACCAGCACGAGTTCCTCCTTGAAGTGGTCGGTGGGGTCGTCCAGCGTCGGGCCGACGACCAGCTCACTGTATACTCGCCGATCGTCGACCTTCAAGCTGTTCAGCACGGCGAGGGCCACCCGGCGCACTGCGCCCCCATCGGGTCCCAGGCCGTGCGCGCGAGCCGAAAGCAGGGCCAGCGCCGCTGCATCCACAGGTACGCTGGCCACGTCCACCGCTTCTCCGCGTCGATGCGCCGCTGCACTTCGACGATGATCACAAGGCTCGGTCGCTTGCCCAGCGAATCGCCGAGCTCGATCACCAGGTCCGGCACCAGCATGCCCGGCCGCATCACCGGATCGACGACCCGACACGGCCCCTCCGGCACCCCAAAGTCCGGCGCCGCTCGCAGGAGCAGCAGCGCCAGCTCCGGCGTCCCGCGGAACAGCTCGACGATCGCCGCGTGCTCGCTCGACTCGCGCATCGAGGGACCGCAAAGCAAGCCGCGCGCCACCCATCTCCCCAGCCATCCCGCTCCTCACCGTCATCACGGTGGCCAACCGGCGGGACAGCGTCCCGCCGGCGGGCCACCTCGCTCATGACTCGATCCCCGCGAGCGAGCGCGCCAGCTGCTTCTTGTCCTCGAGCTGCATCTGCCGGGCGATCTGGATCCGCTGCGCCTGCGGCGAGCCGGCCCCGTGCATCGACTCCGTCAGGTAGCCGACCGCGTTGCGCCCGAGCGTCATGTTCTCGATCAGCCGCAGCACGCGGGCCCGATCCTCCGCCGTCGTCCCGCTGCGCCCGCGCAGCAGGCGGTGCAGCAGCGGACCTATCTCCGCGTCCGCGAAGTCCTGCTCCGAGGGCAGCGTAGCCACCAGCCCGCCGGCGAGGTCCTGGGCCAGGCGCGCCAGCTCGTAGGGGAAGCGCGTCACGTTGTGCTTGCACACGTTGGCCAGCAGCTCGTCGTTCTGGTAGTTGCCCGCCGGCGTCGGCCGCGACTCGTACGACGACGCGATGCCCGCCCCGTAGATCGTCTCGTTGAGGTGGGTCATCTCGACCAGCTTGTCGCGCACGTGCGACACCTGGGCCACCCCGTTGTAGTCGGCGATCAGCGCCGCCGCCCCGATCAGCACGTCGCCCACCCCGGTCTTGCACACGTAACTGCGGCGATGAAACGCGGTGAAGCGCTCGACCAGCTCGGCCGCGTAGCTGGTCTCGCCGGCCATGAACACCAGCTCGTCGGGCACGAACACGTCGTCGATCAGGATCAGCGCCTCCTGACCGCTGAAGCGCGCGTTGCCCTGATCGACGCTGCCGCGCTCGAGCGCCCGCGTGTCGCAGGACTGGCGCCCGACCACGAAGCGCAGGCCCGGGTGGTCGACCGGCACCGCGCACACGATCGCGTAGTCGCGGTCCGCCGCGGCCAGGCGCATCGTCGGCATCACCAGGATCCAGTGCGAGTTGATGCACCCGGTCTGGTGCGCCTTGGCCCCGCGGATCACCACGCCGCCCGGCCGACGCTCCACCACGCGGACGAACAGATCGGGGTCGTCCTGCTCGCTCGGGCCCTTGCTGCGGTCGCCCTTCGGATCCGTCATCGCCCCGCCGTTCACCAGGTTCTGCGCCTGCATCGCCGCCACGAAGGCCCGCAGGCGCGCGTGGTAGCTCGTGCCGGTCGCCTGGTCGATCGACCAGGTCACCGGGTACAGCGCGTTGATCGCGTCCATGCCGACGCAGCGCTGGAAGCAGGTCCCGGTGAGCTGGCCGAGGCGGCGCTGCATCTTGTTCTGCGCGACCACGTCGGCGACGCTCTCGGTGACGTGCAGGAAGCGGTTGACCCGCGCACCGCTCGCGCCGACCACCGCAGTCGCCAGCGCCGGGTCCTCGTTGGCCAGGTCGTAGGTGCGGGCGACCGCGTTGATCGACGGCCGGATCAGCGGATGGTCGACCGGCTCGGCGATCCGCTCGCCCATGAAGTGCACCCGCAGCCCGCGCCCGCGCAGGCTCTCGACGTACTCGGCCCCGCTCGTGATCGGCGGACGGGGGCGCAGCCATGCGGGTGTCGGGGGCGCGGCGGGCGTGCTCATCGCCCGCGAGGTTACGCCGGCCGCAGCGTCACGGCGAGGGCGCCGTGATCCCGAGGTTCTTCGCCATCGAGCTCCACTGCTTGCGCAGCGCCGCCGGTGCCATGCCCATCCTCCCGGCCGCCGCGTCGATCCCGTATTGCAGGTTCCCGATCACCAGCTCCGCCTGCGGCCCGAGCTCGATCTCTCCGCCCTGCAGCACCGGCGACGAGTCGATCACGCCGATGTAGATCTCGCGGTCGGTCGCCGACGGGAACGCGTTGTGCAGCTTCTCGAACAGCTCGCGGTCCGCGGGGCGCAGGTTGTCGTGCGGCAGGTTGCGCAGGTCCGCGACCACGCCCATCTCGAGGGTGCCGTCGTTGAAGCTCGCGCGTGACGCCTTGATCACCTTCGCCACCACCGGGTCCTTCTTGGCCGCGCGGCGATGGAAGTTGCGCAGCTCCTTGTGCTTGCCAGGCGCCGCGCCGGGGGCGTCCTTCCACACCAGCGGCCCGTCGGGCGTCGCCGTCGCGGTCGCCTCCGCGGCCGCTGCGGGCTCCGCCTGGCCCGCCTGCTCCGCCGTGTACCACTCGGGCAGCGCCGTGACCTGCCGCCACAGGTAGAAGATCACGCCGCCCGCGATCAGCAGCAGCAACACCAGCAACACCGCGATCCGCTTCAGCCACTTCATTGGCCCGACGATACCAGCCCCGAGCCCGCCGGTGCGCCGAGCTGTGCGAGCGCGGGATCGTCGAGCTTGCCGGCCAGGCGCGCGCGCGTCTCCTCAAGCAGCGCCTGCGAGGCCGGCGAGCGCCCGGGCAGCCCGGCCAGACGCAGCGCCGCTCGCAGCTCAAACAGGCGGGCGTGCTGCTCGCGAGCGCGGTGGATCGCGGCCACGAAGCAGGCCTCGGGTGTGCCCTCGGGGGTGGCCCCGAGGGTGGCCTCGCGTGTGTCCTCGGGCGTGCCCTCGCGTGTGCCCTCGCGTGTGTCCCCGTCGGCGCTGCCGCTCATGGCCAGGAGCAGCTCGCCGCGCCGGCGCAGCAGCGCCGACTCCCACACCCGCGCCCCTGATTGCCGCGACGCCGCGAGCGCCTCGTGCAGGTGCGCGAGCGCCTCGTCGCCGCGACCAGCGTGCTCGCACAACTCCGCGTAGACCCCGAGCACCCACGGCCAGAACACGCTCATGCCGGCGACCTGCAGATCGACGATCGCCTGGCGCAGCAGGTCGGTCGCCTCCTCGAGCTGGCCCTGCGCCGCCATCGACCACGCCTCGACCACCTGCGCGAAGCTGTGCCAGGTCCCGGCCACGTGCTCCTGGCCACCGAGCAGCATCTGCGCCTGCGCTTGTTCGCGGGCCCGCTCGACCTGCCCCGTCAGCTGGCACAGGATCGCCGCGTGGGCGATGGCGAAGGCCGCCGTCGCCGGATTGCCGAGCTCGCGGGCCACCGCCAGCGCCACCTTGCAGCGCTCCTCGGCCTCGGCCCGGTTCCCTTGCAGGTACAGGCAGATCGCCAGCAGCGACAGGCTCGCGACCCGCGGGTCGTGGTTGTAGAGGAACGCCAGCGGCCGGTCGAAGTCCGGCGCGTAGAGGGCGATCGCCCGCTCGAGGTGAGCCCGCGCCCGCGGCAGCTCGCCGAGGTGGAGCATCTGCGTGCCGAGCGTGCGGTGGGCGATCAGCAGCGGCACCCGCTCCTTGCGGCGCTCGGCGAACACCAGCAGCTGCTCGGCCAGCTCGATCGCCACGCGATGCTCGGAGCGGACGAAGTAGTAGGTCCACAGCCCGAACAGCACCGGGAACAGGTGCCGCGTCTCGCCGACCTCGCGGCACAGCTCGCGGGCCCGGGCGAAGGTCCGCTCCACCTCGTCGGACGCGACCCCGCGGGCCGCGATGATCGCGTTGCCGAGCCCGATCTGCAGCGCGATCTCCTGCTCCGTGCGCGCCGAGCTGGCCGGCAATCCGGGCAGCAGCTCGATCGCCCGCCCGAAGTGCAGCGCCGCCTCCTGGCCGACGCCGTTGCGGATCGCCTGCTCGCCCGCGCGTTGCAGATAGCCGACCGCCCGCTGGACCAGCTCCGGGCTCGGGCGCTGCGCCTCGGTCACCAGCGCCGTCGGGGCGACCACGCTGTACCAGTGGTGCGCCAGCAGCGGGTAGTGCAGCTCGACGCGGTCCTTGTACACGCGCTCGTGGTACTCCGCGATCGCCTGGTGCAGCTGCTGGCGCTGGGCGAAGGGCAGCAGGTTGTACGCGACCTCCTGCGTCAGCGCGTGCTTGAAGCCGTAGCTCGGGTCGGCCACGCTGCCGCCCTTGAGCAGCACCATGCCGCGGCGCTCGAGCGCCGCCAGGTGCTCCGGCAGCCCCGCGCGGTCGGCCTCGATCGGGTGGACCGCGCGCAGCAGCGACAGCGGGAACACCCGCCCGAGCACGCTCGCCACCTTCACCACCAGCTGCAGCTGCGGCGACAGGCGATCGATGCGGGTCGTGATCACCGCCTCGAGGTTGTCGGGGAACTGCGCCGCCTTGAGCTCACCTGCCTCGGGGGCCAGGTAGCACTCGTCGCCGAGGATCGACAGCAGCCCGGCGTCGCGCAGCGCCACGCTGAGCTCCTCGGTGAACAGCGGGTGGCCCTCGGCGCGCCCGTACACGAACTCGATCACCTCCGCCGGCGCCCGCGCGACCCCGAGCTTGCGGCACACCAGCGTCTCGGTCTCGGCCAGCGACAGCGGCCCCAGCACCAGGTGGTGCGTCGACGCGTCGGCCAGCACCTGGCGCAGCTCCGACGGCGCGGGGTCCGTGTCGCTCTCGATCGGCCCGGTCACCAGGACGCACAGCAGCGGCCCGATCTGCTCGCGCACCTGGGCGAGCAGCGCCCACGAGGCCGAGTCGACCCAGTGCGCGTCCTCGATGAGCAGCAGCGCCGGCCCGTCCTCGAGGTGCCCGCGCAGCACCGCCACCAGCAGCTCGCGCGTCAGCTCGGCGCGGACCTTGCCGGCGATCGCGGCGCTGCGCTCCGTCTCCGCCGGGTCGAGCGCGAGCACGGCGGCCAGCAGCGGCGCGCGGGCACCTGACCCCGGGACCAGGTCCTTGAGGACAGTTTGCACGCGGCCCCAGGGGTCGCGTTCGGCCTCCGGATCGTCGAGCCCGAAGATCGGGCGGAACACCGGTGTCCACGCGTGGTACGGCGCCGCGCCGTCGGGCGCCTCGCGGGCGCCGATCAGCTGCGGCACCCCCATCGCCTCGGCCTGCTCGAGCAGGTCGTCGGCCAGCCGCGACTTGCCGAGCCCCGCCTCGCCCTCGACCACCACCGTCGCGCTGCGTCCGCGCAGCAGCTCGTGCAGCTTGCCGATCAGCACCACCCGCTCGCGCATCCGTCCGACCAGCGCCGGCCGCGGCGGCGCGTGCCGGCGATCCGCCGTCTGCGTCCCCGAGCTCGGCCCACGCGCGACCAGCCGCCCGCCGCGCGCGACCAGCCGCCCGCTCGCCGGCCCGTAGATCGCCACTGCCTCCGTCTTGCCCTTCACCTTGATCGGCGGGTAGGCCTCGAACATGAACTGCGCCCGCGCCGACGCGAAGGTGTGGCTGTCACACAGGATCGGCCGCGCCTCGTCCGCCGCCTGCATCAGCCGCGCGGCCAGGTTGACCACGTCGCCGAGCAGCGTGTACTCGCAGCGGTCCGCGCCGCCCACCGACCCGCAGAAGGCCCGGCCAGTGACCAGGCCGATGCGCGGCGGGCAGGCCAGGCGACCCAGCACATCGCGCAGCTGCTGGGCCGCCCCGACCGCCCGCACCGCGTCGTCCTCGTGGGCCAGCGGCGGCAGCCCGAACGCGATCAGCACCGTCGCGCCGTCGTTGTTCACGCTGACGTGGTTGATGCTCCCCTCGGCGCTGTCCACGATCTGCTGCACCGCCACCATCACCTGCTGCGCCTCGTCCAGCGGGGTCTGGTAGGTCACCGCGGGCAGGTGGAGGAACACCACCGCGACGCGGCGCAGCTCCGCCAGCCAGCTGCGCTGCCCCGCGGCCAGGCGGGTCGCCACCGCCACTGGCACATAGCCGCACAGCGCCGCCTCGGCCTCCGCCGGCATCGCCGGCCGCAGCAGCGGCGTGCAGGTGATCGTCCCCGCGATCTCATGCACACGCACGAAGCCCGCCCCGGCCGGCTCGCCGCGCACGTGCCCGGCGATCAGCGGCCACAGCTGCGGCGCGACCACCACCTCGCCTGGCCGCGCCAGCGCCTCGGCCTTCAGCCCTTGTGCCAGCGCCGATCCCGTCAGCACCACCTCCCAGCGACCGGCGAGCCCGCCCACGTGCACCGCCGCGATCCGGCTCGCGCCCAGGCCCACGCGCAGCGACAGCTCGACCCCATCCGTGAAGCGATACCCGTGCAACGCCGACTGGATCGCCATCCCGCACGCGATCGCCGGCAGGGCCACGCGCTGCAGATCGCGCGTCCTGTCCCGCGGCGGCAGGGTCCAGATCGCCGTCACCGCGTCGCCCGCGAACTTCACGACGTCCCCGCCGTGCTGCGCGATGATCTCGGTCAGCCGCCCGAAGTACCCGTCGAGCCCCGCCCCGACCTTCTCGACCCCCGCCGGGCCCTCCCGCGCCAGGCGCTCCGTGAAGGCCGTAAACCCGGAGATGTCCGCACACAGCACCGCCGCCGGGAAGCTCTCGCTGCAGGGCGTCGTCAGCGGCCGCGGGTCCTCGGCCAGCCGCCGTGTGACGAGCACCGGGACGTAGCTGGCGAGAGCGTCAGGGAGCGTCTGCACCACGCCGCGCCATCGTACCGTAGGCCCACGCGAGGCGATACCGCCGGGAAACAGCCCCACGGCGCTGTCCCGCGGGCACCTTGCCCCCGTGCTCTCGCGCACAGGTCGCAGCAAGAACGCCCGCTGTCCGCCGCGCTGGCGGCTCGTGTATCGTGGCAGTGATGATCGCAAATCCGTGGTTCCCGGCTCGCATGCGCCGTCGCCCCGCGGCGGGTCGTGGCCTCGCCCTCTCGCTCACGGTGGTGGGCTTCACCCTGCTCGGCAGCGGCCTCGGCATTGGGCTCGTGGGCTGCGCCGCGGGCGACCCCGGCGGCGCCACCGAGAACCCGTTCACGACCAACCCGCCCGCCGAGACCGGCAACCCGGTCACCGACGGGGCCGCGACCGACCCCGGCACCGGCGGCACGAGCGATGGCCCCGGCAGCAACAGCAACAGCAACAGCAACAGCGAGAGCAACAGCAACACCAACACGACGCCGGGCACCAGCGACACCGAGCCCGTCGACCCGACCGAGAACCCCGACCCCGACTGCGTCGACAACGACGACGACGGCTTCGGCATGAACTGTCAGCTCGGCGACGACTGCGACGACAACGACTACAACAACCACACCCAGGACGGCTGCGACAACTGCGTCGACAAGGACGGCGACAACTACTGGGTCGGCTGCGATCAGTACGGCCAGGTCAAGCCCGGCCCCGACTGCGACGACAACAACGACAAGGTCGGGGCGATGGACGCGGACGAGCTGTGCGACGGCATCGCCCAGAACTGCGCCGGTGAGATCGATCCGCTGCCGCCCGAGGACATGTGCCCGACCTCCGGCGACGCCCCCAACGTCGCCCCCGTCGGCGGCTGGCAGTGCAACGCCGTCGCCCCCGGCGAGGACGGCTGCGAGATCGCAACCTGCACCCCCGGCTTCTACGACGCCAACAAGACCCCCGCCGACGGCTGCGAGTGCGTCGGCACCGACCGCAACAAGAGCCTCGAGGCCTGCAGCGACGACCCCAAGGGCGCCCTCCCGGTGGTCGCCGAGGGCGGCGTGGTCCCGCCGCTCAAGGGCGTGATCGCCTTCATCGACAACGGTCCGGGCAACGCCATGGAAGACTGGTACTCGGTCCAATTCCCCGAGGCCATGGCCCAGGGCGCGCGGCCCAACGCCGGCAACATCAGCGTCAGCTTCGCGGTCAACCCCGGCGATCCGGCCAACCCCGACTACCGCCTCGAGGTCTACCGTAACTGCGCGGGCAAGGCCTTCGAGGGCTCGCTGGCGACCCAGTTCGGACCCGGCGCGCCGCCGGCCCGCGAGTGGACCTTCGTCGACACGCCAAACCCGAACAACCCGAACCCGAACCCCAACGCCAAGAACGACGTGCCCTGGCCGCAGAAGGTGTACATCCGCGTGATCCGGGTGAACAACACCGGCACCTGCGGCGAGTACACCTTGCAGGTCTCGCGAGTCGCCAACTGATCGGGCGATCCACCCGACCCACCGCCGTCGCGGAGGTCGGCGGCTCCGCGTGAAGTTTCCGCCCCGCGGCTCCGCGTGAAACTTCAGCCCCGCGGCTCCGCGTCAGGCTCACTCCGCGTCGTTCACCGACGGCGACCCCGCGAGGTAGTACCAGGGTTGCCCCGCGAGCCGCACCCACGCCGGTGCGCCGTCGATCGCCGGCCCGAGGTCGACGCGCACCGCCGCCGCCCCGCTGCGCCAGATCTTCGCCTCGATCGCCGTCGCCCCGCGCGGCTCGCCGCTGCGCAGCCCGGCGCTGCGGAACGCGGCCCAGCCCGGCAGCTCGCCGAGCAACCCGGCCTCACCCGACTCGATCGACCACGCGTCACCCTCGCGCCGCAGCATCGCCGTCGCCCCGCCGTCCGCCCGCTCGAGCTGCGCGCTGCGGGCCTGCGCCAGCCAGAAGCGCAGCGGGTCGTTGTACAGCAGATCGTCGTGCAGCGCGGCGCAGGTCGCCGGCTCGAGCCGGGCCGCCTGCGCCTGACCCGGCACGTGGGCCACGCACTGCGGGTCGGCCGGGTTCGCGGGCGCGAACAGCTCGACCGTCAGCGCCGCGTCGCCCTGCCCGCCGCGCAGCCGCTCGACCCGCAGCGTCCGCAGCGGCGCGCTCGCGGGCACCGGCGTCCAGCCCTCCGCGCGCAGGCTCTGCAGCGCCGCCAGCATCGCCTCGAGCCGCACCTCGTCGAGCACCGCGACCCCGTCCGGGTGAGCCGGCGCGTCGAGGCGCCACACCCCGAGGTCGAGGCGCACGCTCTGGCGCACCCCGTCGCTCGCCGGCCCGGGCAGCAGCTCGAGCCCGCGGACCTCGCCCGCCACGAAGCTGAGCAGACGCCGCTCGGCGAAGGTCTCGCGCGTGAATTCCAGCTCGGGCAGCGCCCCGATCACGCGCAGCGGCGGCCCGTCGTCGCGCGCACACGCGAGCCCGGCCGCGCCCGCGGGCCCGCACGCGAGCCCCAGCGTCTGGCCCGAGTCGGTCTCGATCGTCAGGCGATGCTGCGGCGTGAAGCCCTGCGCCGCGGCCGTCAGCTCGACCGCCACCGCCTGCAGCGCGCCGTACCAGCGAAACACCTCCGGCTCCGACACCTCGACCATCGCCCCGCCCGCCTCGATCACCCAGCCGCCGCCGAACCGCCGCAGCCGTCGCGGCCCGTTCGCCGTCGCCAGCTCGATCGCCAGCACCCGCCCGTACGCGTGGGGCACCAGCTGCGGCTCGACCAGCCCGGCGTCGGGGTCGGCCACCGGGAACGCCGCGAGCGCCTCGGCGGCCACGCACCCGAGCAGCCCCGGCCCGCGATCGATCACCACCCGCTCTGGTTCTCCGGGACATGTCCCTCCGGACAGGACCTCACGGACATGTCCCAAAGCGTCGGTGACGCGGTGCCGCGCCGCGAAGGGCCCGTGCTGGGCCGCCTCGGCGCGCGGCAGCAGCGGGTCGAACTCGGCAGAGAGCGCCTGCCCGAGCCGCAGCGCGACCGCCTGCTCGGCGAGCAGCAGGTGCGGCGCCCCGTCGGTCACGCGCCACAGGCCGTCCTGCCCGCGCGCCAGCGCGAGCCCGTCCCACACCAGCGCCGTCGCCTCGGCCGGCTCGACCGGCAACAGCCGGCGCAGTAACCAACCCTCCGGCGCCTGGTCGAGCACCGCGCCGAGCTCCGCCTCGACCACCCACGCCGCCTCGCCCTCGTGCGGCAGCACCCCGTGCAGCCCGACGCCGTCGCTGGTCGCCCCGAAGATCCGCACCGACGCCTCGCGGCCCTCGAGCACCACCGCGATCTCCCCGCGCAGCGGCCCTGGTGGGCTCCCCGGGGCCACCGCCCGCAGCGTGGTCGCCATCCGCAGCGAGCTCCACAGCCCCGCGAGCGCCTCGCTGTCGACGAAGCCGAGCGGCGCGTCGTCCCGCCACAGCCGGTGCAGGCCGTCCGGGTCGGGGGCCACGCGCAGCGTCCCTGCCGGCGTGCGCAGCTCGATCGTCGCGCGCTCGAGGTCGGCCTCGGCCAGCTCCGGGAACAGCCGCCGCGCCACCGACTGCGCCGACAACATCGGCGCCGGCGCCCGCTCCTGTCGCCACGGATCGGCGTGCACCAGCGCCACCATCGCCAGCGTCGCGGCCGCCAGCGCCAGCGTCACCGAGCTGGGCGCCCTCATCGTCGCGACCTCCACGGCAAGCTGCGCGCCGACCTCGTCGCAACCTTCACATCCACCTGCGTCGGCCTCATCGTCGCCGCCTCCACAGCACCGTCAGACCGAGCAGCACCGCGAAGCCCGGCAGGCCGAGCACGCACATCAGGGTCATGCGCCGCAGCGGCTCGTCCTGCAGCACCAGCTTCACGTGCTCGCGCGGGCGCGGGCGCAGGCCGAGCAGCGCCTCGCGCTGGCACAGCCAGCCGACCGCGTTCAGCAGCAGGTCGCGACCGCGGTCGTAGGCCACGTCCTCGCGCAGCATCGCGTTGACCGCGAAGTCCGACGACGCGATCACGATCATCCGCGATCCCCCGAGCTCGCTCGCCGCCGCCACCGGCAGGGGCCCCGGCGCGTCGGGCCCGGGATCCTGCTGCGGCAGCTCGCCGCGGCCGAAGCCCGCCACCTCGGACTCCGCGAAGCCCTGGTCGGTGGTCTGCAGCAGCATCGTCGCCGGCGCCGTCAACGACAGCTCGCGCACCTGCAACAAGGAGATCGGCTGGCCCACCAGGCTCGCCGTCGCCGGATGATCGCCCCAGCCCTCGCGCAGCGTGAACGCGAGGAAGGGCGTCGCCCCGGCCATCGGGCTCGGGTCGACCACCACGCGCTCGCCGAAGCGGACCCCGTAGCGGGCCGTCAGCCCCTCGAGCCCGTGCGCCGCCAGCTGGCTCTTGCCGCGCAGGATCACCGCCCCGCTGAGCAGCAACAGATCGCCGCCCTCGCCCGCGTAGCGCTCGATCGCCTGCACCTGCGCCGCCGGCAGCGGCCCCTGCGGACCGACCACCAGCAGCAGGTCGCAGCCCCGCAGCCCCTCGGCCGCCTCGAGGTCGGCGGTCCGCACCTCGAGCCCCGCGTCGCGCAGCAGGTCGCGCAGGTGGGCCAGGCCGCTGTAGGGCTCGAGGCTGTCGAGCGCCGGCTCGCCGTGGCCCTGCGTCGCGCACACCACCGTGCGTCGCGGATCGCTGACCGCGAGGAAGCGGGCCAGCAGCGCCTCCTCGCCGCGGAACTCGCGGACCCGCGGCCCGCTCTGCTGCACGTCCGCGCCGGTCGCGTAGGTCACCAGGTCGCCCGGCAGCAGGTGGGCCTTGCGCAGGCTCGCGCCCTGGCCCGCGCGCACCAACAGCACGCCGTCGGCCAGCTCGCGCCCGCCGAGCCCGAACTCCGCGATCGCGGCCTGGGCCAGCGCGTGGTCGCGATCCGGATCGACGAAGCGGATCCGCAGGTTCGGCGCCGCCGCGGCCATGCGCGCCAGCACCTCGCGCAGCTCGGCCAGCAGCGGGTTCGGCCGTCCGCCGCCGATCGTCGCCGGCACGATCACGCTGAGGTCGATCGTCGCCGGCAGCCGCTGCAGCAGCTCGCGCGCGCGGTCGCTGAGCGTGTACACGTGACCCGCCGTCCAGTCGCCGCGCTCGCCGTGGCGCCCCGCGAACGCCGTGACGTGCCCGAGCACCAGCGCCAGCAGCACCAGCTGCGCCCCGTGCTCGCGCCGTCGCCGGGGGTTCAGCGCCACCACCGTCGCCGCCAGCAACAACCCCGTGATCCCGAGGTGCAGCGGCACCCAGCGCGGATCGACCACCCCCTGCGCCAGCTCCTGCATCATCACCAGCAGGCTCGTGTAGTGCAGCAGCTCAGCGCTCGCCCCGGCCTGCACCTGCTCCGACAGGAGCCCCGCCATCACCGCGATCGTGCAGCTCACGAAGGTGCTGATCGCCGCCGCCAGCTGGCTGCGCGCCAGCGCCGACGCCAGCAGCCCGACGCTCAGGAAGCTCGCGCCGACCAGCAGCACCCCGAGGTAGCCCGCCAACACCGGCCCCAGCTCCGGCCGCGCCCCGGCGCCGAGCAGCAGCAGGTAGAACGCCCCCGTCGGCAGCCACAGCGCCAGGTAGAACAGGTACGCCCCCGCGAACTTGCCGAACGCGATCTGCGACGGCGACAGCGGCGCGGTCAGCAGCGCCTCGAGCGTGCCCTGACGCCGCTCCTCCGCCACCAGGCGCATGCTGAGCGTCGCGCAGATGAAGATCACCGGCAGCCAGAAGATGAAGAAGCTGCCGCCGAAGTAGAACTGCATCACCGGCCCCGGCGCGGCCAGCGGGTCGTTGAGCACGCGCAGCAGCAGCGCGAAGTTCCAGCCCTGGTTGAGCAGGAACAGCGTCCCCACCAGGTACGCCAGCGGCGTCACGAACAGCGACAGCAGCTCGCGCCGGGCCAGGTGGTAGACCCCGCGCAGCCACGGCCCCGGGCGCTGCAGCGGCTCGATCGGCGCGGCGCTCATGCCTCGGCCACCGCCCCCGTCACCCGCGCGAAGCGCTCCTCGAGCCGACGACGTCCGAGCTCGAGCCGCACCAGCGGCAGCCCGGCCCGCGCGCTGGCCCCCCCGATCGCCCGCATCAGCGCCTCAGCGACCTGTCCGCTGGGACAGGTGACGACCACCTGCGCCAGCTCACCGCGCGCCTCGACCACCCCGACCCGCAGCCCACCTGTCCCATCGGCCAGCTCGCCCGCTTTCGTCCGCAGCCCACCTGTCCCATCGGCCAGCTCGCCCCGCGCCTCGTGAGCCCGCAGCCCACCTGTCCCTCCGGCCAGCTCGGCCCCCGATCTTGGGTCTCCGCTGGCCCGTCCGTCGTCGACGCAGGCGCTGCGCCCGAGCGCCCCGATCTCCGCCAGCGCCGCGCCCAGCACCGACCGCGCCGGCGCGACGGCGGCGATCCACGCGACCACGACGTCGCTGGTTCGCAGCGCCTCGGCGACCGACTCATCGGCCACGCAGCGCCCGCCCGCCAGGATCACCACGCGGTCGCACAGCGCCTCGACCTCGGCGAGGATGTGCGACGAGAAGATCAGCGTCTGCGCCCCGCCGAGCGCGCGCAGCATGGCCCGGATGTCCAGCACCTGGTTGGGATCGAGGCCGACGGTCGGCTCGTCGAGCACCACCAGCGGCGGCGCCCCGAGCAGCGCGTCGGCGATCCCGACCCGCTGGCGGTACCCGCGGCTCAGCTGCTGGATCGGCACCTCGAGCATGTGCCCCAGGCCCGTGCGCTCCGCGACCCGGCCGAGCTCCGCCGCCCGCCCCCGCCCGCGCACGCCCTTGATCGCCGCGCGGAACTCGAGGTGCTCGCGGACCCGCAGCTCCGGGTACAGCGGCACCTGCTCCGGCAGGTAGCCCACCATCTGCCGCACCCGCAGCGAGTCCGCCGCGACCTCGACGCCGCCGACCTGCAGCGAGGTCCCCGGCCCGCGCTGCACCGGCAGGTAGCCGCAGCACAGCCGCATCAGCGTCGACTTCCCGGCCCCGTTCGGGCCCAGCAGCCCGACCCGCTCGCCGGGCGCCACGCGAAAGCCCACCTCGTGCAGCGCCGCCACGCTCGCGCCCGGGTAGCGGTGCGACAGCGCGGCGATCGCGAGCGAGGCGGGCGGACGCATGCTCATCGTCACGGCGCGGCGCCAGCTGTCCCGGGGGACTGCGCGGGCGCCGGAGTCTTGCTGTCCCCCGGGACAGGCGCCGCGGCCTTCCCGGGCGCAGCCGCCGGGCTGTCCCCGGGGACAGGCGTCCCGGCCTTGCCGGACGCCGCCGCCGGGCTGTCCCCCGGGACAGGCGCTCCGGCCTTCCCGGACTCAGACGCAGCCGCGCCCGCCGGGCTGTCCCCCGGGACAGGTACCGCCACCGCCTCGGGCGCGACCCCGGGGCGGGTGTCGAGCGGGTCGCGCTGGATCTCGGCGAGCGCCCACACCAGCGCCTCCTTGACCTCCTGCGCCGTCTCGGTCTTGAGCCGGTCCTCGAGCGCCTGCTTGTAGCCGGAGAGCCGCTGCGTGCCCATCGCCTCGACGATCGCCGCGCGCACGGCCGGCTCCGTCTCGATCGACAGCGCGTAGAGCAGCGCGATCGCGGTGCCGTTGTCACGCGCGGGGACCAGCGCGCGGGCGCACGCAGCCCTTTGCTCGGCCGGCAGGACGAAGGTGCCGTCGGTCTTCTTGAGGCTGATCCCGTCGGTGAGCCCCTTGCGGCGCATCTCGTAGGCCGCGTAGGCCGCGGTCGCCCGCTCCTTCTGGTCGGCCTTGACCGCCAGCTCGCCGAGCAGCAGCCACGCCTCGAGGTCGTCCGGGTCGTCCTTCACCACCCGCTCCTGCTCGGGCAGCGCCGCCGCGAATTGCTTGTCGGTCGCCAGCGCCACCGCCAGCACGCGATGCGGCGCCGCGTCGTCGGGCAGCAGCGCGACGACCTGGCGATAGAACGAGATCGCCGTGCGCGCGTCGCCGCTGGCCTCGTACAGCGTCCCCAGCAGCAGGCTCGCGTTGGCCCGCAAGTGGAGGTCCTTCGCCGTGTCGGCGATCGTCCGCAGCTCCGGCCCGGTCTCGGCGACGATGCGGCCCGGCCCGGCCCGATCCTCCGGCGGCAACGCGGCGAAGCGCTCCTTGATCTCGAGGTAGCGGGCCGCCATCGCGTCATCGCCCCGGATCGCGTCAGCCGGCCCAGCGAGGGCGGGCTTCGCCTCCGCCTTCTTGGCCACCACCGGCACGGTGTGCGGGTCGTCCGCTCCGCCGCAGGCGGGCAGCAGCAGGAGCGCGAGAACACAGCGCCGGAGCGCGGAGCCAGTCATGGATCGCATCCCCGAGGGACAACCGGCGCCCCCGCTTCGTTCCCGGCCATCGACCAGCTGCGTGGCGCTGTCAGAATTGCACACGCCCCGACCTTGCCACAGCTCCCCACCCCTTGCCCACCCTCAAAGCCCGCAGAAACGGCGAGGGCCGCGGCTCCTTCGGAGCGCGGCCCTCAGCGCCAGATTCCCGGAGCCAGATCGCCGGCGGATCCTCCAGTCAGCTCACTTCGGCGGGGCCTTGCCCTCGATGATCTTGCCGTTCTCGTCGTAGGCCACATCGGAGCCGCCGAGCACGTCGCCGACGTCGCCGCCGAAGGTGTGGTCGCCCTTCATGTTGGGCAGGCGCTCGCCGATCGTGGCCTCCGCGTTGCCGTCGATCACGGCGATCATGATGATGCCGTGGACCTCGGTGAGGTCGAAGGAGCGGACCTTCTCGTTCTTCTCGCCGACCCACTCGTGGTAGCGCAGCAGCACCGCGGCGGTCTTCGGGTCCTGCTTGGTCTTGGCGGCCGGGTTGACCCCGAACCACTTCTTGAACGAGTTATCGACGACGCTCGTGTAGTCCTTGTCGGGCCACTTCTCCTTGTTGAACGCGTAGACGATCTTCCACAGGGCGCCGTCCTTGAAGAAGTAGAACTTGCGGAGCTGCGCGCCCTCCTTGATCCACACCATCTCCTCGTTCGAGTCGTCGGCGAACTCGTACTGGATGAGGGACACGCCCCACTTGTGCTTGGTGGAGCCGTTGAACTTGACGTTGCCCTTCTTGAGCTCGTTGATCTGCTCCGAGCGCTCCTTGCGGATGCGGTCCTGGACCATCGGGTCCTTGGTCTCCTTGAGCTGCTCGTCGAAGCTCTTGTTGACCGCCTCGCCGAGCTTGGCGAGCACTGCGTCGGTGCTCATGCCCCACTCGAAGCCCTTGGTCAGCGCGGCGATGCCGAGGCTCGCGGTGAGCTTCGGGTTGCTGTCGACCTGCTCGCAGACGTTCTCGGTCTTCTTGGCCTTGCCCTTGCCGGTCGTCTTCTTCTTGCAGACCTCCTTGACCTCGGGACGCTTCTTGTCTCCTTCCGCCTTGGCGGCTGCGTCCATGTCGGTGGTCGCGGGGGCGGCCTCACCGGAGTCCTCGCTGGCCGCGGGCGACGAGATCAGGCTGTCCTCGTTGGCCTCGCTGACGCCCTTGGACTTCTTCGTGGCGCCGTCATCAGCCACCTCGGCGGGCTGCTCGGTCTCTTCACCCTTCTTCTTGCAACCCGCGTCGGCCGCGAGCAGTAGCCCGAGGGCCGTGGCGATGAACACTGGCTTGAACATTCTGCCTCCTGGAGGGCGCCACGCTAACACGCCTGCGTGCCCGCGTCTCGCCCCGCGGCCCGGCATCCGTGGCAAACGGGCGACAAATGGGCCGAGGGCCCCGGGCCCGCGGCGCAAGATCGCCACCCGCCTGGGCCGCCGCCCAGGTCAGAGAATCCGCCGCTACTCCGGTCCAGCGCCCCGCTCAAACGCGATCTCGAAGGCGATCTGCGGCCGTTCGGCGCCGGGCGGAAGGTGCTCGTAGACGCGGACCTCACCGCGGCTCTTGAACAGCTCGAGCATCGCCCGACAGGCCCCGTAGAACACGCAGGCGAAGCCCTTGCTGTGCAGGATCTCCGGGATCAGGTCGACGCCCCGCAGGCGCATCCCGGCTGGACCCTCGTCGAGGTACTCGATCTCGCCGCAGCCCTGCGTCGACAGGGCCCACGCCCGCGGGGCCGTGCGCAGCAGCTTGCTCGCGCCCGACTGCCCGAGGCTGAACTGGGCCAGCACCGTCAGCGGCTTGAGCAGCCCGTGGTCGTAGCTGTCGCGCATCAGGTCGGTCCAGAATTCACGCGCCGCCGGCTCGCCGAGGACGTCGTGGATCGCCTCGCACACGGCGATGAAGCGCGCGACCGGCAGCCACTCGGGGCTCGCCACCTCGCGGATCTCGGTCAGCGCCTCGGCGGCGATGCGCTCGCGGATCTCCGCCCCCTTGTTCTCGGGGTAGGCCCGCAGGCGCTTGAGCGCGAGCTTGGCGTAGTGGGCACGGATGGCGGGGTGCTGGTCGGTCATGGCCGGGCGGCGATGATACTGCGTTGCCTCGCGGTCTCGCAGCCCGCGCTGCAACCTGATCGCGACATCTCGTCGCGGCCGCTGCGCCCGCTAGCGCTTGAGGAGGCGAGCGAAGGGGTTGTGTCCGAAATCTCCGCCGCGCGACTGGGTCTCTCGCGCCCCATCCCGCGGCGCTCCCGCGGGCTCACGTCGGCCCGGCTCGATCCCCGGGCGGCGCCTCTCGGCCCCGGATCGCCCCTCCCCTCCCCGTCCGCTCGTCGGCCTCGTCGGCGCCGGCTCGCCGAGCTTCGCGCTCAGGCTGATCCGCTTGCGCGCCGGGTCCACCTCGAGCACCCGAACCCGCAGCTTGTCGCCGGCCTTCACCACGCTGTGCGGGTCCTTCACGAAGCGATCGCTGAGCTGCGAGATGTGGCACAGCCCGTCCTGGTGGACCCCGACGTCGATGAAGGCCCCGAAGGCCGTCACGTTGGTGACCACGCCCTCGAGCACGAGGCCCGGCTTCAGATCGCTGATCGCGGTGATGTCGGCGCGAAACTTCGGCGGATCGAAGCGCTCCCGCGGATCGCGTCCCGGCTTCTGCAGCTCGCCGAGGATGTCGCGCAGGGTCGGCTCGCCGACGCCGTCGCCGAGGTACTTTGCGACCACCACGCGGGCCGCCAGCGCCGCGCTGCCGACCAGCTCGGCCAGGCCGACCCCGAGGTCGGCCGCGATCCGCTCGACCAGCGGGTAGCGCTCCGGGTGCACCGCGCTGGCGTCGAGCGGCTGCTCGCCGCCGCGGATCCGCAGGAAGCCGGCCGCCTGCTCGAAGCCGCGGGGCCCGAGCCCGGCCACCGCCAGCAGCCCCGCGCGCGAGCGGAAGGCCCCGTGCGCCGTGCGGTGCTCGACGATGCTGCGCGCGACCGACGGGCGCAGGCCGGCCACCCGCGACAGCAGCGGCGCGCTCGCGGTGTTGAGGTCGACGCCGACGTGGTTGACGCAGCTCTCGACCACCTGGTCGAGCTTGCGCGCCAGCAGCGGCTGGTAGACGTCGTGCTGGTACTGCCCGACCCCGATCGCCTTGGGATCGATCTTCACCAGCTCGGCCAGCGGATCTTGCAAGCGTCGCCCGATCGAGATGGCGCCGCGCAGGGTCAGGTCGAGCTCCGGGAACTCCTCGCGCGCGACCTCCGAGGCCGAGTACACGCTGGCCCCGGCCTCGTTGACCGCGACGACCAGGATGTCCGAAAGGCCAGCCTCGCTCAGGACCTCGCGCACCAGCGCCTCGGCCTCGCGCCCGCCGGTCCCGTTGCCGACCGCGATCGCGGCCGGCCCGTGCTTGCGCACGAAGCCCAGCAGCTCCTGGCGCGCCCGCTGCTCGGCCGCCGCGCCCTGGCTCGGGTAGATCGTGATCGCCTCGTGGTAGGCCCCGGTCGCGTCGATCGCCACGCACTTGCACCCGCTGCGCAGCCCCGGGTCGACGCCGATCACCGGCTTGCCGCCGAGCGGCGCGGCCAGCAGCAGGGTCCGCAGGTTCTGGGCGAACACCTCGACCGCGTCGCGGTCGGCCTTCATCTTCAGCTCGATGCGCAGGTCGGTCTCGATGCCCGGCGCCAGCAGGCGCACGTAGCCGTCGCGCACCGCCGCCGCCAGCTCGCCGGCGAAGGGCGAGGCCGGGTCCAGGCCCACGCGGGCCTCGAGCCGCGGCGTCAGGGCCTCCGCCGGCAGCCCGATCTTCACCCGCAGCACGCCCTCCTGCTCGCCGCGGCGGACCGCGAGGAAGCGGTGCGACGGGATCGCCGCGAGCTTCTCCTCGAAGTCGTAATACAGCTCAAACTTGGTCGGCGTCGCCGTCTTGTCGGGCAGCACGCTGCTGTGCACCGTGCCCTCGGCGAGGCAGGCCTCGCGCACCAGCGAACGCAGCTCGGCGTCCTCGGCGACCCGCTCGGCGACGATGTCCCGCGCACCCGCCAGCGCCGCCTTCGTGTCCGCGACCTCGCGCGCCAGATCGACGAAGCCCGCGGCCTCGCGCTGCGGATCGCCGTCTCGCGGCTGGGCCAGGATCCGCTCCGCGAGCGGCGCCAGGCCGCGTTCGCGGGCGATCATCGCCCGCGTCCGCCGCTTCGGCTTGAACGGCAGGTACAGGTCCTCGAGCGCCGCCTTGCTCGCGCAGGCCAGCACGCGGGCCCGCAGCTCGTTTGTCAGCAGGCCCTGGTCGCCGATCGACGCGAGGATCGCGGCCCGCCGATCCTCGAGCTCGAGCACGTAGATCCGCCGCTCCTCGATCGCCCGGATCTGGACCTCGTCGAGGCCGCCCGTCAGCTCCTTGCGGTAGCGGGCGATGAACGGCACCGTCGCGCCCTCCGCGAGCAGGCGGACCACCGCCGCCACGCCGCGCTCCGGCAGCGAGAGCTCGCGCGCCAGCACCGGCACGGGATCGAAGGTCGGGGGGGTCGGCGCGGCGAGGGTCGTCATGATCGCGGGGGCGGCGAAGCTGACACAGCGCGCGGGCCCCTGTCACCCTCGATCCGCCCCCACGCAACGAGGGCGCGCCGCTATTCGTCGTGCGGCCCCGGGCCGTGGGCCTCGATGCGGATCTGGACCTCGCGCTTGCCGTCGGCCTCGCGGATCTCCACCTGCGCCTCGCCGCTCAGGCCCTGGGCCTCGAGCGCCTCTAGGATCTCCTGCCGGGTCGACTCGACGTCCGCGTGGTCGAGGTCGAGGTCGAGGAGGCCGTAGCCGAGACGGCCGCCGAGGGTGCCGTGCACCGTGCCGGCCAGCGGCGCCCGCTTGCACGCGCTCGCCGGCAGCTGCGGGGCCCGCTCGCGCAGCGCCGCGATCAGCCCCGCGTCGTCGACCTCCGCGCCCCACAGGTCGACGCGAAACGACTGCAGCGCCCCGCCGTCGTCGTGCACCCGCAGCGCCAGCCGCTCGGCCCCCAGCGCCGCCGCCAGCTCGCGGGCGATGCCGTCGACCTGGCCTTCGGGCCATGTCTCACGGGCCAGCTCGCAGGTCACGCTGGCGCCGAACTCCCGCTCGTAGTCGAGGGGCACCTGACAGGCCGCCGCGGTCGCCAGCGCCACACCCACGCCGGCGACCGCGATCCGGTGCGCCGCGAAGAAGCCGCGGACCCCTGCCGGGGCCAGCGACGGGGCCAACGACGGGGCCAACGACGGGGCCAACGACGGGGCCAACGACGGGGCCAACGACGGGGCCGGATACGTGTCGGCGTGCGCCGTCAGCAGCCGGCGCTCGAGCGCCGCGGTTGCCCCTTCCGACATGTCCTGTGGGACATGCACACCATCGCTGTACATCCGGCGCAAGCGAGCGCCCAGGCGATCAAACCACATACTCGGCGGCTCCCTTCTCCGCGCCGGCCTGCAGGCGGCCCCGCAGCTCGCGCAGCGTCCGTGACACCCGCTGCTTGACCGCGTCGGCGCGCAGCCCCAGCACCCCCGCGATCTCGGCGTGCGACAGCCCGTCGGCGTAGCGCAGCGCCAGCAGCTCGCGCGCCTCGGCCGGCAGCGCCGCGATATGATCGACCAGCAGGTCGCGCTGCTCGCGGGCCAGCAGCTCGCCGAGCAGGTCGCCCGCGCCGGGCAGCACCTCGGCGACCGCGTCGAGCGGCAGCGCCGTCCGTCGCGCCCGGACCTCGTCGATGATCGCGTTGCGTGCGATCCGCAGGACCCACGCGTGCACGCTGCCGCGATCGCGGCGGTACTCGCCGAGGTGCTTCACGAAGGCCATGAACACCCGCGCGACCAGGTCCTCCGCGTCGGCCCGGACCCGGACCCGCCGCCCGACGAAGCCGGCGACCACCGGGTGCAGCTCGCGGTACAGGGCCCGGAACGCGGCCGCATCCCCGGCGCAGGCGCGGCTCACCCGGCGGGCGTTGATCTCGTCGCGCAGGGGAGCCAGGAGCGACATCGCGTGCGAACCACTACGGCGCAGCGTCCCCGAGGTGACGCCCGCTGGCGAGAATTTTCTCGCTGGCCCCGACTGGCCCCGACTGGCCCCGACTGGCTACTGCGTCCGGCTCGCAACGTAGGCGATCGCGTCGCCGACGGTCCGCAGCTGCTCGGTCTGGGCGTCCGGGATCTCGAGGTCGAAGGCCTCCTCGATGGCGAGGCACAGCTCGACCAGCCCGAACGAGTCAGCCCCGAGATCAGCCATGAGGGAGGCGTCGTCACGGAGCTCCGAGAGCTTCACGTCGAGCTGCACCGCGACGATCCCCCGCACCCTCTCGGCGATCTCCTCGCGCATGCCAGGGCCATCGTAAACGAAGTTCCGGCCGCGAATTCGGCGCAGCCTCGCGCTCACTCGATGGCCAGCAACGCCCGCGCCCGCGCGCCCGAGTCGTCGATCGTCTGGACCGCGATCCGTCGCGGTCCGGCCTCGCTGTAAGCGTGACTTGCGAGCGGCTCGACCAGCCCGCGACGCGGACGCAGGTGGTGGGTCGCGGCCGCCAGCACCGGCGGCGTGAAGTCCCAGTCGACGCACCACGCCGCGACCCGCTCGCGCGGCCCGAGCAGGCGCAGCGCAACCTCGCAGCCCCGCTGCTCGAGCTCCAACTGCGGCGTGGCGACCCCGGGCAGCGTGGGCGCGAGCGCGCCGACCTCCTCGACGGTGAAGGCCCGCAGCACGATCGGCCCCGCGCCGCTGCTGCGGCTGCTCCGCGAGATCTGCCGACACTGCGTGCACTCGCGGTAGCTCGCACGCGCCGCGCCGCGGACCGGCTGACCCGCGAGCGCGAGCAGGCGCCGCCGCGCCAGCTCGATCGCCGCCGGGTTGCTGTCGATGCCGATGAAGCGCCGACCGAGCCGCGCCGCCGCCTCCGCGGTGGTGCCCGAGCCCAGGAAGGCGTCGAGCACCAGCCCGTCCGGCGGGCACGCGGCGGCGAGGATCCGCTCGAGCAGCGCGACCGGCTTCTGCGTCGGGTAGCCGAGCCGCTCGGCGGCCATCGGGTTCACCGGCGAGATGTCATCCCACAGGTTCTGCGCGCGCAGCCCGGGCGACTCATCGAGGTAGCACTTGCGGGTCGGCGTCCCGCTGCGCGTGTACACGATCCGTCCCTCGCGCTCGAGCTGCTCCATCGCCGCGATCCCGATCGCCCAGGTGCGCGAGGCCGCCGGCAGCTTGCCGCGCCACGGGTACACCAGCTGGCCGCCGTCGCCGTGGCGCGGCGCGTCGAGCGGGACCAGGCGATAGCGGCCGCGGGCGTCGCTGCGGCGCCAGTGGCTGGCGATGTACTCGGGCGCGTGCGGCACGTGCACGTCGGCCCAGTACGCCCGCGCCGACGCGCCGTAGAACAGGATCGCGTCGGTGATCACGCCGAAGCGGCTCGGATCGCTGTGGGCGTTGGCGCGGCGCCACACGATCTCGTTGCGGAAGTTGGCGTGGCCGAAGATCTCGTCGAGCAGCACCTTGGCGTAGTGCACCGCGTGCCAGTCGAGGTGCACGAACAGGTTGCCCGTCGCCGCCAACAGCGGGCGCAGGGCCAGCAGGCGCGCGCGCAGCATGTCGAGGTAGCCATCGAGCCCGCCGGGCCAGGTGTCGCGGTAGGCCAGCGCGCCGCCGGGGCTGGCCGCGCGGTCGCTGCCGGCCATGAAGGGCGGGTCGATGTACACGAGGTCGACCGCGCCGGTCATGCCCTCGGCGAGCAGCACCTGCAGCGCCGCGAGGTTGTCCGTCGCCGCGATCAGGCGCCCCGCGATCGGGCCCTCACCGACCCGCTCGCGCACCGTGCTCGCGTGGACCGTCGTCGCCGCGGTCGCCTCCTCGGCGTGCCAGACCAGGCGCGGCTGCCCGCGGGCGACCTGCACGGTGACGGGGCTCGGCTCGCGGCGCGCCATGATCAGTACTCAGTACTCAGTACTCAGGGCTCAGTGCCGCTGGCGATCGCGGGCGACCAGGATCGCCGTGGTGAGCGTCAGACAGACCGCCGCGTACGCGGCCAGGGTGCCCCACAGCTGCAGCACGTGCACCACCGAGGGGTCGTAGTCGACGGTCGGATAGATCGCGCAGCTGCGCGGGTTGCCCGGGATGACGCAGTTCGAGTAGTCGCGCGGCAGCGGCAGGCGGCTGAGCGCGCCGAGGGCCTCCATCGCGAAGCGGCTGCTGGTCAGGTACGAGACCCACGCCACGCTCGCGGGCAGCGGCATCAGGGCCAACGCGAACACGATCTGCGGCACCAGGGCGATCGGGATGATGCTCATCGCCCGGTCCGAGGTGTTGGCCGCGCTCGAGATGAGCAGGCCGAGGCCGAGCCCGGTGATCGAGGTCAGGAAGATCGTGCCGCCGAGCGCCGACAGGAAGCCGAGCGGCGCGAGGAACTCGCCGCGCAGGTGGTACACGGGCCCGGTGCCCGTGAACTCGACGACCTCCGCGCTGAAGTCGACCTTGATCGCCAGCACCAGCAGCAGCACCACGCTCTGCACGAAGCACAGCGCCGCCAGCACGAACACCTTGGAGGCCACGTAGGGCCCGACCTTGAGGCTGGCCAACCGCTCCCGGCGAAAGATCTCCTCCTCCTTGCTGATCTCTCGCGCCGAGTTGAGGATTCCGAACCACACCGCCACCAGCGCGAGCAGGAACAGCACCAGCCGCCCGTGCGACGACTCGAGGTTCTGCAGCGCGTCCTCCTTGGCGACCAGCAGCAGGATGCCGCCGATGATCGGCGCCTGCAGCAGCAAGATGACCAGGTTGCGCTGGTCGGACAGCAGCAGCCGGAGGTAGCGGCGCGTGAGGATGCCGAACTGCCGCAGCCCCGACACCGGCGCCACCGCGGGCCGCACGTCGCGCCCGCGGAGCTCGGCGCCGCCGAGCAGCCGCATCGCCGTCGCCGTCACCGAGGCCGCCGGCTCGCCGCCCTCGCGCGCGGCCTCGCCGTCGTCGCGCACCCGCGGCGGCGCCCGCTGCAGCCGGTCGTGCACGAAGCGGGCGTAGGTCTCCCCGCGGCGAAACTTCAGCGCCCACAGCTCGGCGAGGCTGACCGGCGCCCCCGGCGGCCGCTCGTGCGACAGCTCCTCGTACTCGCGCCGCAGCTCGCGCTCGACCAGCGCGCTGCCCGGGTCGGCCACGCCCTCGAGCTTGGTGTAGATGTCGGCGAAGTCGCCCGAGCTGACGTGGAACATCCGCAGGGCCATCCGCGGCGGGCCGAAGAACACCATGCGGCCCTCGGCCAGGAACAGCACGTGGTCGCACTGCTGGATGTTGGCGGTCGCGTGGGTGACGAGCACCACCGTGCGCCCGGCGTCGGCCAGACGTCGCAGCGTGTACATCATCTTCTTCTCGAGGCCCGGGTCGAGCCCGCTGGTCGGCTCGTCGAGGAAGAACAGGCTCGGGTCGGCGAGCAGCTCGGCCGCGATCGAGACCCGCTTGCGCTGCCCGCCCGAGAGCTGGTCGATGCGGGTCCGGCGGTGCGCCGTCATGTCGACGTCGTCGAGCACGCGCGCGACCCGTGCCTCGATCTCCGCCGCCTCGGTGTCGGCCGGCAGGCGCAGCTCCGCGGTGTAGCGCAGCGCCTCCTCGACGCGCAGGCGCCCGTGCAAGATGTCGTGCTGCGGCACGTAGCCGAGCACCCCGCGGTAGGCGTCGAAGTTGCCGTAGTAGTCGTCGCCGTTGACGTACACCGCGCCCGAGCTGGCCCGCGCGAAGCCCGAGAGCGCCTTCAGCAGCGTGCTCTTGCCCGAGCCCGAGCCGCCGACGATCGCCACGAACTCCCGCGGGCGGATGATCAGCGAGATGCCGCTGATGATCGTGCGCCCGCCGCCGACCGTCCGCACCAGGTCGCGCGCCTCGAGGGTCATCGCCCCGCGCTGATCGAAGGGCAGCAGCGAGCTGCCGTCGTAGGCCAGCTTGAACGGCCCGATCTGGATCAGCACCCCCGGCTGCAGCAGCCGCGGCGTCGTGATCCGCTGGCCGCCGACGAAGGTGCCGTTGGTGCTGCCGAGGTCGCGCAGGACGTGGCCGCCGCCCGGCAGGGTCCCGACCTCGGCGTGCGCCCGCGACACCAGCGGGCTGGCCAGCGTCACGTTGGTGCCCTCGCGGCCGATCGTGGTGACCCGCGGCTCGAGCGGGATCCTCGTGATCGGCGTGGCCGCCGGGACCATCGTCGACTGCGCGCTGCGCTGGTACAGCAGCGTCACGAAGCTGCCGGTCAGCGGGTCGCCGATGCGGATGACATCGTTATGCCGCAGCGTGTGGGTGCCGATGCGCTGGCCCCCGAACATGATCCCGCAGGCGCCGCCGAGATCGACGATCCGGTAGTCCGCGCCGACCGGCTCGACCCGGGCGTGGTGCGCCGCCAGGAAGCTGGCCGTCACCACGATGTCGTTGTCGACGGTGCGCCCGATCGTCAGCGGCCGGCGCTCGAGCGGCACCTGCACTGGCGCCGCGTCCCCGTCACGGACGATCAGCCGGGCGCCCTGGACGTTCATCGCCCAGGTGACGTCGCTCGCCTCGGGGCGCGAGGTAGGGTCGACCGAAAGCGGGATGCAAAACCTTCGCCCCGCCGCCGCGACCTGTCAAATGCTTCGCCTCCCGCGGCATCTCGCCTATCCTTCCCGCCATGAAGCGCAGGACCCCCACCCTCCTCTCGTTCGGCCTCCTCGGCCTCTCCGTACTGCTCGCCTGCGACGACTCCGGCGAGCAGCGAAAGGACGGGGCCCCGGCCAGCCCCGACGGCAAGACCGTACCGGACGCCAAGGCCCCGCCGGACGCCAAGGGCGCCCCGCAGGTCACCAAGTTCAAGAACCCGGCCGAGGCGATCGGCGCCTACAACAAGTGTTACAGCGACTGCTTCACGGCCCACACCAACGCGACCAACCGTGAGACCTGCAAGCTCGACTGCGACAGCCTGGCCGAGACCGGCATGGACTCCCTCAAGGACGAGGCCTCGAAGGTCACCTACCAGACCACCTGGAAGAACCTCCGTGGCTGCATCACCGGCTGCTGGGAGGACAAGAAGCTGAACGAGACCAACCGCTCGACCTGCCTCCTCACCTGCTCCGACGCCGCCGAGGTCTCCGCGGTCCCCGTGCCGCCGCCGCCGACGATGGTGCCCGTCCCCCAGCCCCCGGCTGGCACGCCCCCCGCCGCCGGCACGCCCCCGGGACCCCGCCCGCCACGCCGCCCGCCACGCCGCCCGCCACACCGCCCGCCACACCGCCCGCGACCCAAAAGAAGTGAGCGGTTCCTGCGCAGTGCGACAGCCGTCGCACGCGTCGTCTCGGGGCCCTCGGGGCCCCTCCTCCCCGCGGGACCCGCGGGACCCCCGCTCAGACCTCGCCGCGCTCAGAAGTCGAAGCCGAAGCTGACGCCCTGCATCCGTCCGCCGAGCAGCGGTCCGCCGCGGAAGTTCTGGGGCCGCAGGCGCGAGATGGCCTTGAGGCTCTTCTCCTGGCGGATGAACTCCTTCGCGTCGGTGCGATCCTGATAGATGATCACACCGAGCACAGCGCCGAGCAGCACGGCGCTGAGCAGCGCCACGTCGCCGCCGATGAAGCGCCGCCGCATGCTGTTGCCGTCGGCGACCACCTGGGACGCCAGGCTGGTGTATGCCACCTGGTCGAGCGGGTTGGTGCGGTCGAGGTTCGCGGCGTCGAGCTTCGCCACCGAGTCCTTGTACGGACCCCGCGCCGCCAGCCCGAGCGCGTAGAAGATGCCGCTCGCGACCAGCGCCCCGCCGGTCAGGCCGAGCGCGACCCAGCCGCGGGTCTGGAAGTAGCCGAACTTCGGCCCCAGCTTGCACGCCGGGCGCAGGTCCTTGGGGTCGTCCTTGTTGACCCGCGGCTTGCGCGGGCCGTTGCGACAGAACGCCTTGAAGTCCTTCTTGAGGTCGACGGTCACGCCGCTGGTGTCGATCGCGTCGCTCAGCCCCGCGTCGACCTGGTCCTGCGCCTTCTTGATCGCGTCGGCCTCGGCGCGCAGCTCCTCCGGCGTCTTCGACGGCTCGTCGAGCTCCGCGAGGATCTTCTGCTCCGCCTCGGTCGCCGGCGCCGGCGGGTTCTGGTAGCGCTTGAGGCTCGCGGCCAGCTCGCGCGGCAGGGCCAGCGGCAGGATCAGATCGTCGATCGATCCCGCGGCCGCCAGCTCACGGATCTTCTTCTTCTGGGTCACGTCGTAGACGACCAGGCTCCCGGCCTTGGTCGGGTCGCTCGACCAGTTGCCATAGATCAGGAAGTTGTAGGTCGTCCCGCCCTTGGCGCCCTTGATCAGCCAGTCGGCGACCTTGCCGATGCACTCATCGGCGGTGCCACGACACTTCACCTTGTCCGCCGCCGCCTGGGCGTCGAGCGCGACGCCCTTCACCGTGTAGCCGGCCGTCTCGAGGTCGGCCTGCACCTGCGCGCGCAAGCTGTTGGCCGCGTCCACGTCGCCGCCGAAGCGCATCAGACCGACCACGTTGCCAGCGGCCACCGGCGCGGCCGCAGGCGCGGCCGCAGGCGCAGGCGCCATGAGCATCGCGCCAGCGGGCGCCAGCTGCAGGGCGCCAGCGGGAGCCAACGGACGCAGCGACAGCAGCGAGCCGTCGGCCGCGAGCACCGGCAACGGCGAGAGGGCGATCGAGCCGCAGAGCACGCCGGCCAGGGCGCAACGGAGGGGCGACAACCGGGGGAGGACGCGGGGCGTGGCGGCAGACATGTGCGGACGGTGAACCTTCACAGGAGCGGCGAACACAAGGTGCTCGCGGCGGATGATAGCGGCCTCGTCCGGGCAGTGAAAGCCCGCCCGCGCGGATTTCGGATCGCGGTCCGACCCTGACAGCGCCGCGACAAATCCCCGGCGACACCCGCAGATCAGCCCTTCGAGGCCTTCCCCGGCCCCGGAGCGACCGATCGGACCCGCCTCGGACCCGCGACGAGGCCCAGACTCACCAGCGCGGCGATCACCCCGAGCCCGAGCAGCGCGCCATGAAACAGGTTGTGCCGCCCCGCCCAGGCCTCGCCCGCGGCCGCGACCACGAGGACCACCGCGAGGACGTGATCGACGATCCGCAGCCCGCGAAGCGGGCCGCGCCCGGCCGCCGCGAGCGCCAGCCCGGTCACCGCCGCCAGCCCCAGCGCCAGCGCCGGGGTCAGCAGCGCCGCCCCGCCGACCGTCTTACGTGACAGCACCAGCGCCGCCGCGGCGAGCAGCACGGCGAGCCCGATCCACCGCGCCGCCGCGCCCGCACGCCGCGGCGCAATCAGCCCGGCCACCACCGGCAACGCCGACCCGAGCAGCGCCCCGAGCAACCCGAGCAGCCCCGCGATCACGACGCTCGCCGCGATCACCTCCGCCGCCCCCAGATCGATCATCGACGCGATCGTCACCCCGAAGATCCCACCGCCATGCAGCGCCTCGGCCAGCCCGCCGACCAGCGCGTCACCAGCGATGCCATGCAGCGTCGGCCGCAGCCACACCGCCGCCGCCAACCCGGCCGCCACGCCCCAGCTCGCCAGACCCACCACCGCCGTCGGCCCCGCCGCCGCGCGCCGACCGAGGCTCGCCAGCAGCAGCAGCGCCAGCGCCGGGCTCCACTGCGACGGCCCCCACGGCGAGGCCCACGGGATCGCCGACGCCAGCGCCGGCACCTGTCCCGAAGGCCATGTCCCAACGAGCATGACCGCAAGGACAGCCAACCCGAGCGCCGCCAGCCCGGCGCCGACCCGCACCAGCCCGCGCCCGGCCACCGGCCACAGCAGCACCGGCGCCAGCAAGCCCAGCGCCACCCAGGCCCACGCCCGCTGCTCCCAGCGCAGCGCCAACGCCCCGCCCTGGGGCCCACCCTGCGGATCGTTGCGCGCGCCGAAGCCCGCGAGGCTCGGCCGCCCGACGCCACGCCCCTCCGTGTAACCAGTCCAGCGCCCCGTGACCCCGAGCCCGGCGCTCGCCTCGGAGCTGTACTTGTCCGGGCACATGCGATCCATGACGGTGTCGGCCGGACGTGGCCCCGGGCGGGTCAGGCTCCCCGGGCACACGAACTCGACCCGCGAGCGCCAGCCCGTCGTGCCCGACCACACCACCAGCCGCGGCTCGACGGCCCCGGCCGCGATCGGCTGATCGAGGCGCTCCTGCAGCGCCGGCAGCTCCACCGCCTCCACCCGAGCGCCCGCGAAGGCCTGGTACGCGCGCGCCGGCCCGTCCGCGAATTGCTGCTCGGCGATCGCCGCCAGGTCGCGCTGCAGCGCCTCCGCCAGCGCCTGCGGCCCGTAGCCGCGCGAGCCGTCGGGCTCGACGTAGTCGTTGATCGGCAGGTCGAAGGGCCCGTACCCGTCGATCACGATCGCCGTCGCCTGGAACGGATGGATGCCGAGGATCGGCCCGGTGTGGGCGAAGCCGCGGGCGCCCGGCGCCTGCGCCTCCATGCGACCCGCGGTGATCGCCGCCGCGATCGCCAGCCCGGCCACGAGTAGCGCGAGCAAGCCGGCCCGCGCCCCGCGTCCACACGCCAGCGGCGCCAGCACACCGAGCACGAGCAGCGCCGCGATCGCCGGCGGATACGCGACGCAAATCCCCGCGATCATCCGCGCCGCCGCCGCGACCACCACGAGCATCGGCAACAGCAGCAGCGGCGCGAGCACACCGCGCTGCCACGCCGCCACGCTCGCTCCGTCGCTCGCGCGCAGCCCCGTCGCGCGCCACCACCCGAGCCCCAGCGCCAGCACCAGCACCCCCGCGGCTGGCAGCACGCCCCACGCCAGCGGCAAGCTCGGCCCCGTCAACACCAGCAGGCCAGCCCCGGCCCCCAACCCGACGCTCCCCACACCAGCGAGCGAGCGCGGGGACGAGGACAGGTCGGGCGCGGGCACGGCCCACCTTCTATCAGAGGAAAATCGGTTAGTCTCTCGCCCGCATGGCAACGATCTCCGCGACCGGCCCGCTGCCGCTGCTGCCGCTGCTCCCGCTAAGGGGCGTCTCGATCCTCCCTGGCCTCACCGCGCCGGTCGACCTCAGCCGCCAGTCGTCGGCGATGCAGGCCGTGCGTCGCGCCGGCGATCGCCGCGGCCAGCCCGCAAAGGGCAGCCCCGGGACGATCAGCGGCGAGCCCACCCGCGGTCGCCTCGTCGTCGCCATCCTCCGCGAGAACACGGCCAGCCCCGACCTCGATCAGCTCTACCCCGTCGGCGTCGTCTGCGAGGTCGTCCAGGTCCTGCCCGGCACCCCTGGCCGCATGTCCGTGGTGTTGCGCGGCATCAGCCGCGTGCGCCTCCTCGATCTCCACAGTGAGCGCGACCACCTGCTCGTCCGCGTCGAGTCCGCGGTCGACACCATGCGCACCTCGACCCTCGCCTACGCCTACGCCGGCGCCCTCCAGGACCTGGTCAAGCAGCACGACACCCTGTTGCCCACGGCCGCGAAGACCAAGCAGCGCGCCCAGGGCCTCGCGGCGATCCTCGCCGAGCGCAGCCCCGGCATGATCGCCGACCTCAGCGCCGCCCACCTCGATCTCTCCGACGACGACAAGCTCCCCATCCTCCTCGAGACCGAGGTCAGCGATCGCCTGCGCAAGGTCATCGAGCTCGCCTCGCACCGCACCAACGTATTGCAGGTCAAGCGCGACCTCGACCGATACGTGCGCGAGCACCTGTCCAAGCACGAGCACGACGCGGTGCTGCGCCACAAGCTGCGCGCCATCCAGTCCGAGCTCGGCGAGAGCGAGGGCGAGTCCGACGAGCGCGGCCTCCACGAGCTCGAGCAGCGCCTCGCCGCCCAGGCGCTCCCCAGCGAGGCCCGCGCCGCCGCCGACCGCGAGCTCGGCCGCCTGCGTCGCATGCACCCGCAGAGCGGCGAGGCGGCGATCGCCCGCACCTACCTCGAGTGGATCGTCGACCTCCCCTGGGGCCCCGACGCCGCCTCGCCCGACATCCTCGACATCCCACGCGCGCGCGACCTGTTGGAGGCCCACCACTACGGCCTGGAGAAGGTCAAGAAGCGCGTGCTCGAGTACCTCAGCGTGCGCAAGCTGGCCCCGCACAAGCGCGGCCCGATCCTCTGCCTCGTCGGCCCGCCCGGCGTCGGCAAGACCTCCATCGGCCGCAGCATCGCCGAGGCGATCGGCCGCAAGTACGTCCGCATCTCGCTGGGCGGCGTGCGCGACGAGGCCGAGATCCGCGGCCACCGGCGCACGTACATCGGCGCCCTGCCTGGTCGCTTCATCCAGGCCATGAAGCGCGCCGGCACCACCAACCCCGTCATCGTCCTCGACGAGGTCGACAAGCTCACCGGCGCCAGCCTGCGCGGCGACCCGGCCGCGGCCCTGCTCGAGGCCCTCGACCCCGAGCAGAACGCCGCCTTCCGCGACCACTACCTCGACCTCGACTACGACCTCTCCAACGTCATCTTCCTGTGCACCGCCAACGAGCTCGGCGCCATCCCGGACGTCCTGCGCGACCGCCTCGAGGTCATCCCACTCAGCGGCTACACCGTCGACGAGAAGCTGGCGATCGCCCGCGAGCACCTGCTCCCGCGCCAGCGCGGCGAGAACGGCCTAACCCCCGATCAGGTCGAGATCCCCGACGAGGTCCTGCTCGCGCTGGCCACCCAATACACGCGCGAGTCGGGCGTCCGCAACCTCGAGCGCGAGCTCGCGGCGCTGCTCCGCGACGTCGCCATGCACCTCGTCGAGGGCAAGCCCACCGCCCGCCGCATCGACGTCGACAACCTCCTGCGCATCCTCGGCCCGCCCCGCTTCTACGACGAGCTCGCCAGCAAGCAGCCCACCCCTGGCGTCGTCACCGGCCTCGGCTGGACCCCCGTCGGCGGCACCCTCCTGTTCGTCGAGTGCACCCTCGGCCCCGGCACCGGCCAGACCCGCCTCACCGGCAAGCTCGGCGAGGTCATGAAGGAGTCGGCCCACGCCGCCCTCAGCCTGGTGCGCAGCCGCGGCGGCGAGTTCGGCGTCGACCCGATCGCCGTCAGCAAGCAGCTCAAGGACCACGACCTCCACCTCCACTTCCCCGCCGGCGCCGTCCCGAAGGACGGCCCCAGCGCCGGCGTCGCCGTCACCACCGCCCTCGTCTCCCTGTTCACCGGCCGACCCGCGCGCGCCGACATCGCTATGACCGGCGAGATCACGCTGCGCGGCCAGATCCTCCCCGTCGGCGGCATCCGCGAGAAGGTCCTCGCGGCCCACCGCGCCGGCATCCGCGAGGTCATCCTCCCCGACCGCAACCGCAAGGACGAGCCCGAGATCCCGATCGCCGCCAGAGCTGACATGCGCCTGCACTTCGTCCGCCACATCCGCGAGGTGCTCCCGCTCGTCCTGCTCCCCGCGCCCGAGGAGCTCGCCGCCGCCGAGTGAGGTCCGGATCCGATCGCCGCGAAGACCGCCTCAGCGCCCCGCGCTGCGCACCCGCAGCTTGCCGACCCCGGTCGACGCCGCGATCGTCGCGCTCGCCCCGGCATCACACGCGACCTCCAGCGTGGCCGCGATCGCCGGATCGACGTCGCAGCGGTAGCGCCCCGCCGGCACCCGCAGCGACACATCACCCGCCGCCGCGTTGGCCACCAAACGCTGGGGCGCCGCCGCGAAGCCGAGGTCGATCGCCCCGCCCTCCGTATGCACCTCGACGACGGACCCACGCAGCCCCGACCCTGTCACCTTGCCGAGCGCCACCGCGATGTCCAGCGGCCCGGCGACGTCCTGCAGCTCCACATCTCCGTCCCCGAGCTGCACCGTCACCGCCACGCCGGGCGGCACCCGCAGCTCGTGATCCACGCGGCAACCCGGCGCCCCGCCGCAGCGGGCCTCGACGCGCAGGGTGTCGCCGCGGACCTCGTCGTAGAGCCGCCGGCTCTGCGGGAACGCCCGCGCGCTGCGAGTCACCACCACCCGGCTCCCCGCCGGCCCCCCGAGCAGCGTCAGCGAGCCCGCGTCCACCACGATCTCGATCCGCTGCACCGTCGGCGGCACGTCGAGGATCTGCCCGCGCAGCGGGGCGCAGGCCGCCACGAGCACCCAACAGCAGCACAGCGCCCGGCGCGACAGAGCAGGCATGTCCTTGCTTACGCCGACTCGCCCGTGCCAGCAAGTCGCCGCCTCGCCCGTGCCAGCAGATCGCCGGCACCTCACACCAGCTATCCTCGCCGCGTGACCCTCCCCTCCGAGGATCGCGAGCGCCTCCTGCTCGCCCTCCGCCGCGTCGACCCTGCCGGCTTTCGCGGCCAGCTGCGGGCCGTGCTCGCGGCTCACGGCGAGCTCGTCGGCGCCGCCCTGGCGCTGCGGGTCCGCGAGGCCAGCCTGCGCGCCTGGCTGCGCGACGACCCGAGCATCGCCGCCGGCCTCACGCTCGCCTGATCGCTCACGGGCACATCGTCGCGGCGCGGGCGCTGGTCAAGTGAGCGCGCATCGAGGGTCACGCTCGCCTGATCGCTCACAGGCACATCGTCGCGGCCAGCGGCTCGCAGACGTCGAACCACGTGTCCGGATCGGCGCACTCGGGCGTGAAGTCGGCGAGGCAGTTGGCGAAGAACTCCTCGCCGCGCAGCTCACAGCCGCGGCGCCTCGTACTTCGTCAGCAGCTCGTCGGCCCCGATGCTCGCGCGCTGGCGCCGGGTCATCCCGTGCCGTCGCCGCGGGGCAGCAGCGCGTCGAGGGTGCAGCCCTTGGCGCACTCGCGGATGCGCAGCCCCACGCTGGTGCGCAGCCGCAATTGCTCGAGCACACACTTCCCCGCCGCATCGGCCGCGCACGCCCCGGGGCAGTCCGGCAAGGTCCACACCCCGCAGGGCTCCATGGCGTCGTGACACGCGAACAGTCCCTCCTCCGGCGGGCTCGTGCCCCCGCTCGAACCGGGCTCCGTCGTCACGTCCTGGTCCGGAGCGGACCCCCCGTCGCTCCCGGTCGGCGAGGTCGCGCCGCTCGTGCTCGTGCCGCCGTCCGGCTCGCCCGTGCTGCTGCCCGCCGGGACCCCGGGCAACTCGGTGAAGCACGCCGGCGCCGCGAGGGCCAGCACGACGAGGACAGTCAGCGCGCGCATGGAGGGCCCCGACGATAACGCCAGCCGCCCCCGCGGTCGACGGTCACTCACGCGCCCTGCTTGCCCTTCCCCTTCTTGAACGGGTTGACCGGCTCGAGCGACACCCCGTCGCCCTTGCCCGCCGGCTTGCCCGTCCGCTTCTTCTTGCGCCGGAGCACGCGCTCGACGCTCTGATCGCTGTTCGGCGTGATCACCAGCGCCTCCTCCTCATAGCCCTCCGCGACCAGCAGCAGCTCGCGGGGCTGCTGCGAGCGCGGCAGCGACAGCCCGGCCGCCTCGCCGGTGCGGCCGATCGGCTGGCCATCGCGGCGATCGATGACCCGCGCCTCCGGGGTCACGCTGAAGCGGATCGTCACCGTCGCCGGCAGCACCGGCGTCGGCACGGGTTCGGGCGCCGGCGCGGGTGCAGGAACCGGCGCGACCACGGCCGTCGTCGCTGGCACCTCCTCGCCGCCCCACAGGCTCGCTACCACCGCGACCACGATCACCAGCGCCACCCCGCCGCCCGCCAGCCACCACACCGGGATCCGCGGCGCACGCGTGTCCGCGAAGGCCATGTGTCGCCCGGCGAAGTTCGGCGCCTCGATCGCCTCCGCCACCACCTCCACCGCCGCGGCCCCCGTGCCCACCGCCGCGATCGCCCCGGCCATCTCGTCCATCGTCTGGAAGCGCAGCGTCGGGTCCTTCTGCAGCGCCTTGAGCACCACCGCCTCGGCCTCGCTCGGGATCCCGGCGTCCGGCGCCACGCTCCGCGGCGACGGCGGGGCGCTGAACATGTGCTGCTTCAGGAAGCCCATCGGCGAGTCCGCCACGAAGGGCGGCCGCCCGGCGAGCATCTCGAACAGCACCACCCCGAGCGCGTACACGTCGCTGCGCGCGTCGACCTCGAGCCCGTCCGCCTGCTCCGGCGACATATAGGCCGGCGTCCCGAACACCATCCCCAGCTCGGTGAGCGCCCGCCCGCCGACCGACTTGCTGCGCACCTTGGCGATGCCGAAGTCCAGCACCTTCACGAAGTCGCTGTCGCCGCCCCGCGCGATGAGGAAGCAGTTCTCCGGCTTCAGGTCGCGATGCACGACCCCGGCCGCGTGCGCGACCCCCAGCGCCCCGCAGATCTGCAGCCCGATCCGCTGCGCCCGCGGCCACGCGATCCTCCGCTCGCGCCCGAGCCGGCTGCACAGGTCCTCGCCGACCAGCAGCTCCATCACCATGTACGGCCCCTCCGCGATCTGACCGAAGTCGACGACCTCGATCACGTGCTCGTGCCGGATCTTCGACACCGCCCGGGCCTCGCGCAGGAACCGGTCCGCCGCGTCCGGCTGCTGCAGCTGCGCGCTGTGCATCACCTTGATCGCGAACTGCTTGCCGATGGTCACCTGCTCCGCGAGGTACACCACCGCCATCCCGCCGACCCCGAGCTTGCGCAGCAGCCGGTAGCGGCCCGACAGCACGCGCCCCGACAGATCCTCGGGCTCGGGCGGCGTGTACTCGCCCGTCTCCTCGTCGCCACCGAAGCGGCCGGTGCTGGCGTCGTCCTCCGATGGCTGCGGGTCCATGCGCGCTCGCGGCAGTGTAACGCAGCCTCGCCGACGCTGTGATAGTCTCGCCGACGATGGCCCTGCGAAGCGCCGTGGCGCCCCTCCTCATCGTGATCCTGGCCTGGCCGGTCCCGTCCGCGCGGGCCACCACCGCCGTCGCGCCGCCGGTCACCCGCGAGGCCGACCCCCTCGAGGTCGGCACGCCTCCCGTCAGCACCCCGCCTCGCGGCACGGTTGGCACGACCGTCGGCGCCCCCGTGGCCGACCCCGACCCCAACGACGCCGAGGCCCTCTACAACGCCGGCGAGCAGGCCTACTGGCTCGGCGACTTTCGCCGCGCCACCCAGCTCTTCGAGGCCGCCTACGCCCGCTCCGGCCTGCCCGCCCTCCTCTACAACGTCGGCCTCGCGACCATGCGCCGCTACGAGCTCACCCAGGACCCCGAGGACCTCCGACGCGCCCGCGCCGTGCTCACCAACTACGCCCAGGAGCTCGCCAAGGACCCGACCCTGCAGCAGGCCGACAACGTCCCCCGCCTCATCGCTCAGCTCGACGCCACCCTCGCTAGCCTCGCCGCCCCGAAGCCCGCCGCCCCGAAGCCCGCCGCGAAGCCCAGCGAGCCCCCCCCGGTCGACCCGCAGGACCGCTGCGAGCCCACGCCGGTGATCGATCGCAGTGGGGCGACTCGCCGCGCCGGCGCCTCGATCATGACCTTCGGCGGCCTCGCCCTCGCCGGCGGCGTCGCCACCACCGTCGCCTTCGCCCTCAAGGGCCAGAGCTTCCAGCAGCAGCAGGACAAGCTGCTCGCCGACGCCGCCGCCCGCGACTGCAGCGGCGCCGCCTCGCAGAGCGCCGCATGCATCGCCCTCGCCGACAGCGTCGCCATCACCGTGCGCAATGGTCAACGCGCCAACCTGCTCGCGGGCGGCCTCGGCGGCGGCCTCATGGCCCTCGGCGTCGCCGGCCTCGTCGTCGGCGCCGTCGTGTTCTCCCGCGCCCCGCGGCAGCGCGGCAAGCTCGCGATCTCGCCGGCCCTCACCCCGCAAGCCGCCGGCCTGATCCTCAGCGGCCGCTTCTGAAGCTCGCACGCCTGCAGCTACACCTGCCCCAGCTGCGCCGGGCGGCAGCGGCCACCCGCACCTTGCCCGCCCGATGCGCGCCGCCCTGCTGCTCCCCGTGCTCGCCGCCTGCGAGCTCTTCACCGAGGTCCCGCGCAGCTACAGCAGCGCCGGCAACGCGGAGCTGCTGTTTAGCGACGACTTCTCGGCCGGCGCTCTCGGCCCCGCCTGGCACGCCACCGGCCCCGGCGCCGCCGTGCTCGACGGCGCCCTCGTCGTCGAGAACCTCCACAACCACCCGCTGTGGCTCACGCTCCCGCTGCCGGAGAACCTGCGCGTCGAGTTCGACGCCGTCGCCCACAGCGACGAGGGCGACATCAAGGTCGAGCTCGCCGGCGACGGCAAGTCCTACGCCCGCGCCGCCAGCTACAAGGCCACCGGCTACGTGATGATCTTCGGCGGCTGGAACAACAGCAGCAACGCCCTGGTCCGCCGCGACGAGCACGGCCCCGACAAGCGCAGCGCCAGCGCCCCCAAGGTCGAGGCCGGCCGCCGCTACCACGTCGTCCTCACCCGCAAGGACGGCCTGCTCACCTGGGAGCTCGACGGCCAGGAGCTGCTCCGCTACGACGACCCCGACCCGCTGGTCGGCCCCGGCCAGCAGCACTTCGCCTTCGGCGGCTGGGAGGCGCGCGTCAGCTTCGACAACCTCGTCATCGCCGCGCTGCCCGGGGACCCGTGAGGCTGCTGGCCCTGAGCGACCTGCACGTCGGCTTCGCCGTCAACCGCGAGGCCCTGGCCAGCATCGCCCCGCGCCCGGACGACTGGCTCATCCTCGGCGGCGACCTCGGCGAGACCGGCGACCACCTCCGCCACGTCTTCGCCGTCCTCGGCCCGCGCTTCCGCCAGCTCGTGTGGGTCCCCGGCAACCACGAGCTGTGGACCTCGCGCGAGCGCGGCGAGCTGCAGAGCGGCGAGGCCAAGTACAACCACCTCGTCGCGGTCTGCCGCGAGCACGGCGTGCTCACCCCCGAGGACCCCTACCCCGTGTGGCCCGGCGAGGGCGGCCCGCACCTCATCGCCCCGCTGTTCCTGCTCTACGACTACAGCATGCGCCCCGCCGACATCACCGAGGCCGAGGCCGTGCGCTGGGCCGCCGAGGCCGGCGTCGTCGCCTCCGACGAGTTTCGCCTCGAGCCCGCCCCGCACGCCTCACTCCCGGCCTGGTGCGCCGCTCGCCTCGCCAGCACGGCCGCCCGCCTCGCCGCCGCGCCCGATCTGCCGACGATCCTCATCAACCACTGGCCCCTGCGCGAGGACCTGATCTACCTCCCGAACATCCCGCGCTACTCGCTGTGGTGCGGGACCCGGGCCACCCACGACTGGCACCTCCGCTACCGCGCGCGCGTCGTCGTCAGCGGTCATCTTCACACCCGCCGCACCGACTGGATCGACGGCGTGCGCTTCGAGGAGGTCTCGCTCGGATACCCCCGCCACTGGCGTCAGGACCTCGGCATCGACCTCCACCTGCGCACGATCCTCCCCGAGCCCGCGCCCGGCGAGCCCTCGCTCCCGCGCCACGTCGGCGCGCGCACGGACTGAGCCCGTCGGGAACCGCGAGGCCTCGCTCCCGCGCCACGTCGGCGCGCGCCCGCACTGAGCCCGAGCCCGGCGCCGATGTAGGGCCGGCGCCCGCGTTGCGGCCCGCCGCGACGCGGGCGTATCCTGCCACCATGTCGCTCGCAGCGATCTACGTCGAGTTCCTCGAGCGCGAGGGCTATCGGCCGACCATCGACGAGACCGGCGATGTCCTCTTCAAGTGCGAGGGCCGCTGTTACTACCTGATGGTCGACGACGACGACCCGATCTACTTCCGCCTGCTGTTCCCCAATTTCTGGAGCATCGACGGACCCCTCGAGCACCAGCGGGCCCTGCTCGCCGCGGCCGAGGTCACCGCCGAGATCAAGGTCGCCAAGGTCTACGTCCTCGGCGACGACACCCAGGCCGCCGCCGAGATGTTCCTCGCCGCCCCGGACGATCTACCCCGCGTCTTCGATCGCGCCCTCCGGGCCCTCCAGGGCGCCGTCCGCCGCTTCTGCGAGCTCATGCAGGACCGCCGCCCGCGCCTGCGCCTGGTCGAGGACAACAACTGAAACGAGGCCCCGTGGAGCTCGCACAACTCCGCTACTTCCGCGAGATCGCCCGCCTCGGCAGCATGACCGCGGCCGCCCGCGCCCTCGGCCTCCGTCAACCCACCCTCTCGGCCGCCGTCCGTCAGCTCGAGGAGGAGCTCGGCGCCACCCTGCTGCAGCGCCACCGCGGCGGCGCCTCGCTCACCGCCGCTGGCAGCGAGCTGCTGCGCCACGCCGACGAGATCTTCGCCCTGCTCGACCGCGCCGCCGCCGGCATCGCCGGCCTCGAGCACGACCTCGTCGGCCACTTCGTGCTCGGCTGCCACGAGTCGCTCGGCGCCTACTTCCTGCCGCGCCTGCTCCCCGTGGTCTTGAAGGACGCCCCGAAGATCGCCCTCAGCCTGCGCAACGCCCCCTCGGCCGAGGTGCTCGCCGCCGTCCTCGAGCGCGAGGTCCACCTCGGCCTCGTCGTCAACCCGCACCCGCACCCCGACCTCGTGATGGTCCCGCTGTTCGCCGACGCCGTCGACTTCTTCGTCCGCGCCCCCGCGAACGCCCCGGCTGCCCCCTCCGGCGCCGCCATCTACGCCCCGAGAGCTGCGCCACCCACGAGTTCACCGCCGCGATCGAGATCCTCAACACCGGCCCCTCATCTTCGCCGGTCGCGTCCAGCAGTGCGGCGAGCTGCTCGAGCAGCTCGCCGAGCGCGGCGCCGTGCCCCAACGTCTGCTCTCCTGCGGCGACTTCGAGCTGGTCAAGAGCCTCGCCCTCGCCGGCGTCGGGGTCGCGATCCTGCCGCGCCGGATCGCCGCCTACGGCCACGAGGGCGCGCTGCGTCGCCTCCACCCGCGGCTCCCGATCGTCCCCGACGAGATCGTCCTCGTCTACCGCGCCGACCTGCCGAAGACCCGCGCCGCCGCCTTCCTCAAGGACGCGATCGCCAGCACCAGCCGCGCCATGCCCGACATCGGCCTGCGCCCCCGCCCGCGCTGACCGCCTCGCCGGAGCAACCGCCCCGCCGCGTTGCGACAGCCCGGCCCGGCGCATCGTGACAGCGCCCACCCCAGCGACAGCCCGTCGCGCCCGCCCGTCGCCGCGCCGCCCCGGTGTATCCTCCGCTCGCCGTGACCGCCCCGTCCTCGCCGCTGCGCACGCTCCAGCGCCTCGCCAGCCTCGTGCGCCTCAGCCACACCGTGTTCGGCCTGCCCTTCGCGCTCGCGGCCGCCGGCCTCGCCCACCGCAGCGCCCTCGCCCACGGCGGTGAGGGCCTCACCCTCGCCCGCCTCGGCCTGATCCTGCTCGCCTTCACCGGCGCCCGCACGGCCGCGATGGGCTTCAACCGCATCGTCGATCGCCGCATCGACGCCGACAACCCGCGCACCGCCGGCCGCGAGTTGCCCGCGGGCCTGCTCTCGCTGCCCGCCGCCTGGGCCCTCACCGCCCTCTCCGCGCTCGCCTTCGTGTTCGCCGCCTGGTCTTTGGGACCTGTCCCTTTGTACCTGTCGCCGATCTGCCTGCTGATCATCCTCGGCTACAGCCTGTTCAAGCGCTTCAGCTGGTCGGCCCACCTGGTCCTCGGCCTCGCCCTCGCGCTCGCCCCCGGCGGCGCCTGGGTCGCGATCACCGGCAGCCTCAGCGACCTGACCACTCCCCTGTGGCTGATGCTCGCGGTCGCCTGCTGGGTCGCCGGCTTCGACGTCCTCTACAGCCTCCAGGACGAGCCCTTCGACCGCGCCCGCGGCCTCCACTCGATCCCCGTGCGCTTCGGGGTCCGCGGCGCGCTGCTCCTCAGCGGCCTGCTCCACCTCGTCACCGTCGCCGCCCTCGCCGTCGTCCACGTCCACGCCGGCCTCGGCGCCTGGCACGGCCTCGGCCTCGCCCTCATCGCCGCGATCCTCGTCTACGAGCACGCGATCGTCCGCCCCACGGACCTGTCCCGCATCGACCGCGCCTTCTTCGACCTGAACGGCTACGTCAGCCTCGCCTACCTCGCCTGCGTCGGCCTCGACCTGTGGCTGTAGGCTGCAGCGGTGGCGGGGCCGCGGCCCACAAGGACGCAGGCACGGCGCTCACCGGAGCCATCGTCAGCGACGCCCGCGGAGGATCGCCACCGCGCCGCAACAAAGCCATCAGCATTTGACAGGCGCGCCCCGCTTGTCGATGCTGCGGGCGTGCGCCGCGTCCTCATCGCCGCCCTCGCGCTCGCGCAGCTCGCCGCCCCGCAGGTCGCCGCCGCCCGCCGCCCCACCACCGCCGAGCTCGCCGAGGACGGCCTCAGCGACCCGCGCAAGCGCCAGCCGCCGCCGCGCCACCGCCTGCGCCTCGGCCTCCTCAGCGACGCCCTGCGCACCACCGCCGCGCTCGGCCGCGACGGCAAGACCACCCGCTTCTACTACGCGACCCTCATGCTCGACCTCGCCTACCAGGCGCAGGTCTTCAAGTACGTCATGATCCGCCCGAGCCTCGCGATCGGAGGCAACGTCGCCAACAGCCGCAACGCCATGCCCGCGGCGATCCAGCCGAGCCTGTTCGTCGGCTACCAGGGCGCGCTGCTCGGCGTCGCCGTCGGCTACAGCCTGCTGGTCCCGTTCCCGCGGGTCATCGGCGCCACCAACGGCCACGGCGGCCCGACCCAGCCGGTCTTCCTCGGCATCACCCCGCTGGAGAACGGCAAGAAGGGCACCCCGAGCCAGGCCATCGCCGCCGAGGTCTCGCTCACCACCCGCGTCGACCGCGGCGCCCTCAACTTCGCCGCCCGCGTCGGCGGCCTGCACTACCACCTCAAGCACCTCAACATCGAGGACAAGCGCTGGAGCTTCATGGTCACGCTCAGCGCCAGCTGGTTCTTCGTCCTCGGCGGTCGCCGCAAGCGTGACCGAGCTGAGGCCAGGGCGCGTGAGCAAGGTCGCTAGCCCGCGCCGGCAAACCGCCGCCAATCGACATTCCACGGCCGTTTCGAACGCTTCTGCGCCCACGCTCCGCTTCCCGCGCGGCGGCAAAGCCTCTAGCATCCCGGCCATGCAGAAGCCGCTGATGAAGGGCGCCAAATCCGACATCGTCGCCGCGATCGGCAACACGCCGATCGTCCGCCTGAATCACGTCACCGAGGGCCTCGAGTCCGAGATCTACGTCAAGCTCGAGCTGCTAAACCCCGCCGGCTCGATGAAGGACCGCGTCGGCCTCAACATCATCCGCGACGCCGAGGAGCGCGGCATGCTGCAGCCCGGCGGCACGATCGTCGAGGCCACCAGCGGCAACACCGGCGCCGGCCTGGCCATGGTCGCCGCCACCCGCGGCTACAAGTGCATCTTCGTCATGCCCGACAAGATGGCCCGCGAGAAGATCGACACCCTGCGCGCCTACGGGGCCAAGGTCGTCATCTGCCCGACCGCCGTCGAGCCCAGCGACCCGCGCAGCTACTACTCCGTGTCGCGCCGCATCGTCGAGGAGACCCCCGGCGCCTTCTATTCGAACCAGTACCACAACCCCGCCAACCCCGAGGCCCACTACGTCAGCACCGCCCCCGAGATCTGGGACCAGACCGGCGGCGAGTTCGACGTCTTCGTCTCCGGCATGGGCACCGGCGGCACGCTGTCGGGCTGCGGCCGCTACTTCAAGGAGCGAAACCCCAACGTCAAGATCGTCGGCGTCGATCCGATCGGCTCGCTCTACTACGAGTACATCAAGACCGGCCGCCTCACCAAGCCCTTCAGCTACTACGTCGAGGGCATCGGCGAGGACTTCCTGCCGTCGACGATGAACCTCAACATCCTCGACGACATCGTCCAGGTCGACGACCGCGAGTGCTTCGTCATGACCCGCGACCTGGTCCGCCGCGAGGGCATCTTCGCCGGCGGCTCCTGCGGCGCGGCCGTCGTCGGCGCCATCAAGTACGCGCGCACCCTCAAGCAGCCCAAGCGCCTGCTGGTGCTGCTCCCCGACGGCGCCCAGAAGTACCTCAGCAAGATCTTCAACGACGAGTGGATGCGCAGCAACGGCTTCTTCGACGAGGACTCCGTCGGCGGCACCGTCGCCCACATCCTGCGCCGCAAGCCCGGCCGGGTCATCACCGCCACCGCCACCACCACCGTGCGCGAGGCGATCCAGATCCTCAAGGAGCACAACATCAGCCAGCTCCCGATCCTCGACGAGCACCAGCGCCACTGCGGCATCGTCAGCGAGCTCGACCTGCTCAATTATCTCGTCCAAAACGAGGGCCGCCTCGGCGAGCCGCTCAGCGACCTCATCAACAGCGACTACGCCACCGTCTCGCCGCACACCCGCATCCAGCTGCTCAAGAGCATCTTCAACGACGCCAAGGTCGTGCTCGTCACCGAAGGCGACCGCCTGCTCGGCCTGCTCAGCAAGATCGACCTGATCGACTACCTCGCCTCCCAGCAATAGACCCCCATGGCGATCTACGACCCCTCGACCGACCACGCCCCGAGCAGCCGCCCGGAGACCCTCGCCATCCACGGCGGCCAGCACCCGGAGCCGATCACCGGCGCCGTCATGCCGCCGATCTCGCAGAGCTCCACCTACGCCCAGAAGGGCCCCGGCGAGCACACCGGCTTCGAATACAGCCGCACCCACAACCCGACCCGCTACGCGCTCGAGCGCGCCGTCGCGGCCCTCGAGGGCGGCCGCTTCGGTCTGGCGTTCGGATCGGGCATGGCCGCCACCACCACCGTGATGCAGCTGCTCAGCGCCGGCGATCATGTCGTCGCCGGCGACGACATGTACGGCGGCACCTTCCGCCTGTTCGACAAGGTGATGCGCCGCCGCGGCCACAGCTTCAGCTACGTCGACGTGACCCGCCCCGGCGCCGTCGCGGCCGCGATCCGCCCCGAGACCCGCCTGGTCTGGATCGAGACCCCCACCAACCCGATGCTCAAGCTCGGCGACATCCGGGCCATCGCCGACGCCCTGCGCGGCCGCGACATCCTGCTCGCCGTCGACAACACCTTCATGTCCCCGATCTCCCAGCGCCCGCTCGACCTCGGCGCCGACCTCGTGGTCCACAGCACCACCAAGTACATCGGCGGCCACTCCGACGTCGTCGGCGGCGTCATCGTCGGCCGCGACCTCGGCCTGCACGAGCGCCTCGCCTTCCTGCAGAACGCCGTCGGCGCGGTGCCCGGGCCGCAGGACTGCTACCTCACCCTCCGCGGCCTCAAGACCCTCCCCCTGCGGATCGAACGCCACCAGGCCAACGCCGCCCGCGTGGCCCAGTTCCTCGCCGAGCACCCCAAGGTCGAGCGCGTCATCTACCCCGGCCTCGCCAGCCACCCGCAGCACGACCTGGCCCGCCGCCAGATGACCGGCTTCGGCGGCATGATCTCCTTCTACCTGCGCGGCGACCTCGACGCGGCCCGCCGCTTCCTCTCCGCCGTCCGCGTCTTCACCCTCGCCGAGAGCCTGGGCGGCGTCGAGAGCCTCATCGAGCACCCCGCGATCATGACCCACGCCTCGGTGCCGAAGGAGAACCGCGAGAAGCTCGGCATCGCCGACGGCTTCATCCGCGTCAGCGTCGGCGTCGAGCACATCGACGATCTGATCGCCGACCTCGAGCGCGCCTTCCGGGCCGTGTGAGCGTCGGCTCCGTCGCCATCGTCAGGCCGCGGAGCCGTCGCTCACGCCGCGAGCCGCTGCGCCAGCCTCACTCCGGCTCCTCCGGCTCCATCGCCACCCCGAGCGCCGCCGCCTTGCGGCCCTCCGCCCGCCGCCGCGCCGCGTACAGCCGCTCGCCCTCGGGGCTGCGCGCCCCGACCGCGGGCAACTCCGCGTCCGCCCCGGCCGCCTTCGACCTGTCCGAAAGAGCAGCCCGCCACTGCGCCAGCGACACCCGCGTGAAGCTCGGGTCGCGCGGGTCCTCGAGGATCGCCCGCACCACCGGCTCCGGATCGACGAACTGCGGCGCCAGCTCGGCCGGATCGTAGGCGTCCCCGCGATCGAAGAGCCCGCCGCAGATCGGCCGCAGCGTGCACTGCGAGCAGCCGTCCGCGTAGCGGTGCCCCCACTCGGTCTGCCGCACCGACTGCTTGGCGTCGAGGAAGTGCACGATGCGCTCCTCCGCTTTCACGATCTTGCGCGTCTCGGTGCTCGCCCAGCCGAACTCGCCGAGATAACAGAGCGGCACCTTCTCGACCCGGAAGCTGCGCCCGCTCGCGTGCAGCAGCCGCATCGCCCGCAGCAGCGAGGTCTCGAAGTCGGCCAGGCGCGGCGTGAACTGCTCCTGGTTGACCTCGGCCCGCCCCATCGACGGATCGAGGTTGTTCCACACGAAGTGCCGCACCTGCGGGTGGTGGGCCATGAAGTGGCGGATGTTGGCGTCGAGGTGATCGGCGTTGAGCCGGTTGATCACGCAGTTGACGTTGACCTCCACCCCGAAGCGGGCCGCGTTGTCGATCGCCGCGAAGGCCCGCTCGAGCGTGCCCGCGTGCCCGCGCAGCCGCGCCTCGACCTCCGGCCGCACCGAGTACACCGACACGTGCACGAGCTTCAGCCCCGCCTCCGCCAGCGCCCGCGCGAACTCCGGGTCGGCCAGCCGCGTCCCGTTGGTGATCATGCGGACGTGCAGCCCCTGCGCCGCCGCGTAGCCCGCGATCTCCGGCAGCTCCGGGTGCAGGGTCGGCTCGCCGCCGGTCAGGATCACCCCGAAGTAGCCGCGCCGCACGAAGTCGTCGACCAGCAGCTTCATCGACGCAAAGGTGTGCGTGTACGGCGTCGTCGGGTTCGAACAGAACCCGCAGAAGTGGTTGCAGTGCCGCACCACCTGGATGTACCCGAGGTTCGCCATCCGCTCGCCAGCGTACACTGGGACCGGCTATCCTGGCCCGGCATGCCCCCCGTGCCCGCAGGGCGCCGCCTCCCGGTCCTGCCCGCGCCCGGCCCCGCCGCGCAGGTCGAGATCCAGCTCGGCCACGCCTGCAACAACCGCTGCGTCTTCTGCGTCAGCGGCCAGCTCACCGCCCAGGGCCTCGCCCGCCCGCTGCCCGCCGGCCTGGCCCTCGCCGCGCTCGCGCAGGCCGCCGCCCGCGGCGCTCGCAAGGTCACCTTCCTCGGCGGCGAGCCGACCCTGCAAGCCAGCCTGCTCCCCGCGATCGCCCGCGCGATCGACCTCGGCTTCACCGCGATCGTGCTGTTCACCAACGGCGTCAAGACGGCCCGCGCCGGCTACATCGACGAGATCCTCGCTCTCGGGGCCGCGCGCAGCTTCACCGGCTTCGAGTGGCGCTTCTCGATCCAGGGCGGCGACGAGGCCAGCCACGATCACGTCACGGAGAAGCCCGGCTCCTTCCAGCGCCTCGTCGCCGGCCTGCGCCACCTGCGAGACCGCGGCCAGCACCTCACCGCCAACGCCTGCATCAACACCCGCAGCTACCGCTCGCTGCCCGGCTACGTCGACCTGGTCCGCGAGCACGACATCCGCCAGCTCCACCTCGACCAGGTCCGCCCCCGCGACGCCGGCCAGCGCAGCGACGCCGAGCTGCGCGCCATGATGCCCCGCTACAGCGACCAGGCCCCGTTCTTCCGCGCCATGCTGGACCGCTTCGATCGCGAGCAGGGCCCCGACTTCGACATCAACGTCGGCAACCTCCCCTTCTGCGTGATGCCCGAGCGCGCCGCACAGATCCACCACGACGGCGAGTCCACCCTCACGGTCGCGGCCGACGGCGAGCACCTGTCCCAGCCGTGGGACAAGTACGCCGACAAGCGCAGCGACAAATTCCACCCGCCCGCCTGCGCCGCCTGCCGCTTCCGCCCGCGCTGCAACGGCATCTTCAGCAAGTACGCCGAATTCCACGGCACCGCCGAATTCATCCCCGTCCCGGGCCTGTCTCTCGGGCCAGCCGCCCCGCGCGCGAGCGCGGACCTGTCCTCTGGGTCATCCGGCCTGTCTCTCGGGCCAGCCGCCCCGCACCTGTCCTCCGGGCCAGCCCGCTCCGCCGACCCGCCGGCGATGAAGTACCGCACCCTCCCGAACAGCGATCTCCAGCTGTCCGCGCTCGGGCTCGGCTGCTGGACCCTCGGCGGCGAGGGCTGGGGCCCGGACCCCGGCGAGGCCGCGGCCGCCGACACCGTCGCCGCCGCGATCGAGCTCGGCATCAACTGGTTCGACACCGCCCCGCTCTACGCCGACGGCCGCGCCGATCAGCGCCTCGCGCGGGCCCTCGGCGCGCGCCGTCACGACCTCGTGATCGCCACCAAGGTCGGCGCGCGCAAGGACGCCAGCGGCCACGCCCACAGCGACCTCTCGCCCGCCAACCTGGTCGCCGACGTCGAGGCCAGCCTGCGCCGCCTGGGCCTCGACGTCCTCCCCCTGCTGCAGATCCACTGGCCCTGCGAGCGCGGCACCCCGCTGGCCGCCAGCCTCGACGCGCTCGCAGAGCTGCGCGCCGCCGGCAAGCTGCGCCACGTCGGCCTCTGCAACTACAACCCCGCCGGCCTGCGCGCCGCGCTCGCCCACGACATCGGCCTCGTCAGCCTCCAGACCCCCTACTCGATGGTCCGCCGCGAGTTCGAACATGGCCTCCGTGACATGGTCCTCGGGACAGGTCCCGAGGGCCAGCCGGTCCAGCGCCTCGGCGTGCTCGCCTACGAGACCCTGTGCCGCGGCCTCCTCGCGGGCGCCCACACCCGCAGCCCGCCGAGCTTCCCGGGCACCGACCTCCGCGCCCACGACCCACGCTTCCGCGAGCCGAGCTGGACCCGCCTGCACCGGCTCAGCCAGGCCCTCTCCACCGTCGCCACCCGCCTGCAGGTTGAGCCCGCCGCGCTGGCAGTCGCGTGGGTGCTGCGTCAGCCGGGCATCAGCGTCGCGGTCGTCGGCGCCCGCAGCCCGGCGCAGATCCGCGGCGCCGCACAGGCCCTCGGCCTCCTCTCGCAGACCCGCGTGTGGCGAGCACTGCAGCCCCACATCGACGTCTGCCGACCCTGAGCGAGCGCCGCCGATCCGCAGCGCCCGTACGCACTCGTGGATTCGCGTCCGCAAGGGCGTGGCTTGTGCCATCCGGCGACATGCTGTCCCATCGCGACATGACGATGAAAATGGGATGGATGAGGGTGTCAGGCGCGCTGTTGCTGCTCCTGACGGGTTGCGGCGACGATTCGAACACGACCACGACGGGGCTGACGACATCGGGCCCCGGGTCGACCACGGATGTCTTGACGACGGCCAACTCGTCCACGAGCGACGCGCCGACCACCGACACGCCGACCACGGACACGCCGACCACCGACGTCACGACCGCGCCGACGACCGACGTCACGACCGCGTCGACGACCGACGTCACGACCGCGTCGACCGGCCCATCGGACCCGGTGTGCGGCAACAATGTGCTGGAGGACGGCGAGGCCTGCGACGACGGCAACGTCGCGGACGGCGACGGCTGCAGCGCGGCCTGCGTGCTCGAGAGCTGCGGCGACGGCGTGATCCAGGGGGCCGAGGAGTGCGACGACGGGCCGAACAACGGCGACGACCAGATGTGCACGACGATGTGCAAGACCGCGGTCTGCGGCGACGCGCTGGTCGGGCCCGGCGAGATGTGCGACGACGGCAACCAGGTCGATGACGACGCGTGCACGAACCTGTGCACGACGCCCGCCTGCGGCGACAGCATCATCCAGGCGCCGGAGGAGTGCGACGACGGCAACATGGTCGACACCGACGCCTGCCTCGCCACCTGCCTCAACGCGAAGTGCGGCGACAATGCGGTCCAGGAGGGCGTCGAGGAGTGCGACGACGGCAACATGGTCGACACCGACATGTGCCTCGGCACCTGCAAGAACGCCAAGTGCGGCGACACCAAGGTCCAGATGGGCGTCGAGGAGTGCGACGACGGCAACATGGTCGACACCGACATGTGCCTCGGCACCTGCAAGAACGCCAAGTGCGGCGACACCAAGGTCCAGATGGGCGTCGAGGAGTGTGACGACGGCAACATGGTCGACACCGACATGTGCCTCGGCACCTGCAAGAACGCCAAGTGCGGCGACGGCAAGGTCCAGATGGGCGTCGGGTGCGCGCGGACATGGTCGAGACCGACGCTTGCATCAACACCTGCAAGACCGCCAAGTGCGGCGACGGCAAGGTCCAGATGGGCGTCGAGGACTGCGACGACGGCAACATGGTCGACAACGACTCGTGCAACAACATGTGCAAGTCGACCCTCAAGAAGAGCTTCGGGCCGGCGCAGTGCACCCTGAACCAGGACTGCGCGAGCCAGTGCACGCCGTGGAACAATTTCCGGGCCTCGCTCGGCGCGGGTCCCTACACCAAGATCACCCTGCGGGGCAGCAACGACATGGTCGGCAGGGTCTGCAACGGGGCCACCGCGCAGACGCTGTGCCAGGCGCTCAAGAACGGGACCGCGGTCGGACCGCTCGCGTGCGACGGCAACAACTGGCGCACCGGCAACTGCGGCGGTGGCCTCGAGATCAACGCGGACGGCACCCTGTGCTCGTGCGACAACCCCGGCTGGATCGTGCGGCCCTGCATCGGCGGCGGTAACCCGAACTGGGGCGGCATGAACTCGGCGACCTGCAACGGCCCGAGCCAGACCCTCGAGGTCATCTGCGAGTAGAGCGCGGCGGCGCCTGCTCCGGATCCACGAGGTAAGCCACCGGCCCCAGCTGCACGCTGGGGGCCGTCCCACCGGCGATCGGCGGCTCCCACACCCGCTCGATGTACGCCAGGTTGGCCGCCGACCGCGGGTGCGGGGCGATCAGCCGCGTCGCTGCCACCATCCCGATCCCGGCGGCGACCCCCACGATCGTCGCCGCCACGCGCACGCGCCCCCGCGGCGCCAGCAGCCACAGCAAGCCCAACAAGCCCAGCGCGATCGGCAGCGTCACCCCGCCCGCGAGCGTGTACGGCGTCCGTCCGGCGCGCCACAGCGGCAGCAGCACCTCCGACACCGGCTGGTGGATGTTGGTCAGATCGAAGTGCGGCCACAGCGACGCCGCCAACCCGTTGATGATCGCCGACCAGGTCAGCAGCGCCGCCGTCAGCAGCCACGCCAGCGGCCGCGCTCGCGTCAGCCAGCGCGCCGCCCCGGCGAGCCCGAGCGCCAGCGCCGGCATCACCGCCACCAGGTAGCGCGGCCCGACCCGCCACCCGCCCTCGAAGTTGAGGCTGACGCAGGTCAGGAGCAGCAGCAGGAACATCGCCAGCTGCACCCGCGCGTGGCTGCGCAGCGCCGTGTCATCTGGCCCCCGGGACATGTCCCACAGGCCAGCCAGCGCCGCCAGCGAGAGCGGCGCCCACCACAGCAGCCCGGCCTCGCTCGACAGCAGCTGCGCGTGCACCCCGGTCCAGCTCGGCGCCACCAGCCCGAGGAAGCCCTCGCCGTGCTTGGCCGCGAACTCGGGGTTGACCGCGTTGTGGTAGCCGGTGCGCAGCGGCCCGCCGTAGACCGCCGCGTGATACCAGGCGAGCAGCCCGATCGGCAGCGCCGCCCCGAGGCTCGCGGCGAGGCCCGCCCGCCCGCGACCGCGTCGCAGCCACGCCAGCACGAAGCCCGCGATCGCCAGGCCCGCGAACGCGGCGCTGTACTCGACCGCGAGCGCCGCCCCGCACAGCAGCCCGCCCGCGCCCGCCGTCCGCCAGCGATCGCCGCGTACGCCCTCGACCACCCACAGCGCGCCGATCGTCAGCAGACACGCCGTGAGCTGGTGCCCGTAGAGCAGGTGCGCGTAGGCGAAGGCGGGGGTCGCCAGCGCGTAGAGCCCGAGCCCGAGCCAGGCCGCGTGAGCCCCGAACGCCGCCCGCAGCCGCCGCGCCAGCGCGGCGCACAGCAGCAGCGTCGGCAGCACCCCGGCGAGCAACCGGCCCCACCAGGTGTAGCGCCGCAGCGTCAGCGCCTCGCCCGCGCTCGCCCGCGCCGCCACGTACGCCGCCGCCGCCACCAGCCCGGCCCCCGGCGGCTTGTTCGGGTACAGCCCGCCCGCGACCCCGCGCGCGACGTCCGGCCCCGCCGCCAGCCCGCGCCCCGCCAACCCGTCGATCGCAAAGCTCCCGCTGTCGACGATCGCCATCCCCTGCAGCAGCCGCGGCAGCTCGCTCGCGTTGCGCGTGCGCTCCGCGTACGGGAACGCGTACAACAGCAGCGCCGCCAGCCCGAGCAGCGGCCCCGCGCCCTGCAGCAGCCGCGCCCCGCGGCCATCCCCGGGCCCGCTCAACCTGTCCCCCGGGCCAGCCGACCTGTCCGGGCCAGCCCCGTCCGACCTGTCCCCCGGGCCAGCCGACCTGTCCCCCGGGCCAGCCCCGTCCGACCTGTCCTTCAGGCCAGCCGATCTGTCCCCCAGGCCAGCCTCATCGACCCGTCCGCGGCCGTCCTGGCCCGGGTCCACGGGGCTACTTCTTGCCTTCCTCGAGCGCCTTGGCGCGCATCTTGGCCTTGAGCTGCTCGAGCGCGTCGTCGACCCCGTCCTTGGCCTCCAGCTGGGCCAGCTTGGCGTCGAGGGCGGCCTCCTGGATGCGGTTGTCGGCGCCCTCCGCCGCGACCTCGTTGAGCGCCTCGAGCCTGGCGATCTTGTCCTCGATCGCGTCCATGCGGGCGCCCGCGCCGGCCTCGCCCGGGATGTTCGAGCTGCCGCCGCTCTGCTTGGCCGCGCGGGCCTGGGCCATCAGGCTGCCGCGCCGCAGGTTCAGCGCCTTGAGCTTGGTCTTCGCCGTGGCGATCCCGCCGCGCACGTCCTCAACCAGGGCCCGCTGCTGCACGAGCGCCTCGTCGGTCGCCGCGACCTCGGCCGCCAGCTCCGTCTTGCGCAGCAGCGCCGCGCGGGCCAGCGTGTCGTCGCCGAGGTTGACCGCCTGCTCGGCCCGCTTGCCCCACGCCGCGTCGTCCTTGCGCAGTTGCTCGAGCTTGCGCTCCATCATCTTCTGGTCGACGATCGCCTGCTTCAGGTCCAGCTCCGACTTGCGGATGTTGTCCGCCAGGTCGTCGAGCATCAGCGCGATCTCCTGGCCCGGGTCCGTGACCGCGTCGACCGCATCGTTGAGCGTGCTCGAGATGGCCTGCTTGAATCGGCTAAACAGCCCCGGCTTGTTCGTCATGTCGCGCCCCTCATGGCCGGCGCAAGTCTACAGCCCTGCGCTTGCCCCTTCCACCCGCCCGCGCCTAAGCTCGGCCCGCGTGAACGCCCCCTCGCACGGCTCTGGCGATCCGATTGGCATTCCGATTGGCGATCCGCCTGGCGATCGCATTGGCGGCGCCGCCTTCGTCGGCTTCCCGGGGGTCCGCGGTCATCGTGAGGCCCAGCTCGCGCTCGCCCGGGCCCTCGCGCGCGGCCAGCTGCACCACGCGCTGGTGCTGGTCGGCCCGCGCGGCGTCGGCAAGGCCACCTTCGCCCGCGGCCTCGCGTGCGCCCTGCTGTGCCCGCAGCGCCCGGCGCAGGGCTGCGGCGAGTGCCCGACCTGTCGCCGCGTGCTCGCCGGCAACCACCCGGACGTCGACTGGCTGCTGCCCGACGGCAAAGCCGGCACGATCTCGGTCGACAGCGCCCGCGCCTGTCACGTACGTCAGGCCCACGCGCCCTACGAGGGCCCCGCCTACGTCGTCGTCGTCGATCCCGCCGACGCGCTCGGCGAGGGCGCCGGCAATGCCCTGCTCAAGACGATCGAGGAGCCGCGCCCCGGCATCCACTTCCTGCTGCTGACCACCAACTTGCAGGGCATGTTGCCGACGATCCTGAGCCGCGCCCTGCCGGTCCGGATCGGTCGCCTCGGCGACGACATCGTCGGCGACATCATCGCCACGCGCGCCCCCGAGGTCCCGGCCGAGCGCCGCGACATGGCCGTGCTGCTCGCCGAGGGCAGCGCCGGCGTGGCCCTCGAGCTGGCCTCGGACCCCAGCCTCGAGCGCTGCCTCGAGCTGCTGCGCCAGGCCCTCGCCGCCGTGCAGCAGGGCCCGCGGGCGATCTTCGGCGGCGACCTGAGCCCGCTGTGGATCGCCTGGAACGCGGCCGTCGGCGTCGGTGAGGCCGAGCCCGCGCCCGAGCCCGAGCCGCCCGCCCCCGAGCCGGTCCTGCCCGGCAAGAAGGCGAAGCCCGCGAGCAAGCCGAAGAAGCCCGAGGCCGAGGCCAAGCCAGGCAAGCCGAAGGACGCCCCGGCCCTGCAGCGCGCCGCGGTCCGCCGACTCACCGAGCTGTGGATCTTGCACCTCCGCGAACAGATGCGGGGCCGCGCCGGCCTGCCCGGCGTGAGCGCCGGGGCCCACACCGCAGCGACCGCGGCGACCCCTGCGCAGCTGGTCCGCACGATCGCCGCGCTGCAGCAGCTCGAGGCCCGGGTCGAGCGCATGGGCAACGTGCGCCTCACCCTGGAGCAGACCTTGCTCGAGCTCACCCGACCCGGACCCGCGTAGCCGATATACTGCCCAGCATGAGCCCGCCTCGCAGCTTCAGCGAATTTTGGCCCTTCTACCTCGGTGAGCATCGCCACCCGCTCAACCGAGGGATGCACTACGTGGGCACCTTCTGCGCCCTGTCGCTGCTCGGCTACATCATCACCCACCAGTACTGGGGCCTGATGCTGGTCGGCCTGGTGATCGGCTACGGCCCCGCGTGGGTCGGCCACTTCTTCGTCGAGGGCAACAAGCCGGCCAGCTTCAAGTACCCGCTGTGGTCCTTCATGGCCGACCTCAAGATGCTCGCGCTCAAGCTCGGCGGGCAGATGGAGGGCGAGATGACCCGCCTCTACGGCAGCGCCCACCCGGCCCCCGACGCCCCGCTGCGCCGTGGCGACGCCTCCTGACCGCCGTCGGGTCGCCGTGTTCGCGTGGTAGATCGTCGCTCGTGTCGGCATCCTCGCTCCCGATCACCCTCGAGGCCGCGCTGCGCGACGCCGACGTCATCGACGCCAAGGCCCGCAGCCTCGCGATCACCCACCTCGCCGCGGCCTACCTCGAGCGCCTCGGTCGCAGCGAGCCGCTGTGGCAGGCCGCGACCCGCCACGATCGCGGCCCCGAGGTCCTGGCCGCGCTGCTGCGGGCGATCGAGCGCGACCCGGCCCTGGCGATCCGCGCCGTCGCGGCCACCGGCCTCGGCCAGATCGGCGCCCCCGAGCTGCTCGCCGCGATCCCCGACGAGTGGTTCACGCGCAACGACGCCGACGCCGCCTACCTGCGCGAGTGCGCCGCGATCGCCTGGACCCTGCTCGGCGAGGCCGCAAGGCCTGTCTCCGGGGACAGGCCGCAGGACTGCTTCGACGCCGTGCTCGCCCGCCTGCGCCAGGGTCTGCGCGCCGACCAGCCCGAGCTGCGCTTCCAGTGCGCCGCCGGCCTCGCCGCGCTCGCCGGCGCCGAGGCCGAGGCCGACCTCGTCGACGCCCTCGCCCGCGAGACCGTGCCGCAGATCCGTGGCGGCCTGGTCACCGCGATCGGCGAGCTCGACCCGCCCGGAGCCCACGCCTGCGAGCTGCTCGCCCCGCTCTGCGACGAGCCCCACACGCCCACCGCCTTCGCCGCGGCGCTGGCCCTGACGGCCGCCCGCGACCCTCGCGGCGGCCCGCAGCTGCTGCGCGCCCTGACCCGCCCCGAGGACCGCGGACGCGCGCTCGAAGCCCTCGCCGCCCTCGGCCCGCTCGCCCCGCCCGCGGCCCTCCCGGCGGTCCGCAAGCTGGCCCGCAGCTTCTTCACCCCCGGCCTCACGCGGGTGCGGGCCGCCTACGCCCTCGCCCGCCTGGCCCCCGGCGAGGGCGAGGCCGTGCTCGCCCGCCTCGCCAGCTCGCTGTTCGCCAGCGTCCGCGAGGCCGTCGTCGACGCCCGCGCCGGCCTCGCCCAGCTCGCCGCCCGCGACGCCCGCTGAGACCTGGCCCTTCGCACCTGGCCCTTCGCACCTGGCCCTTCGCACCTGGCCCTTCGCACCTCGCACCTGGCCCTCACGCCAGGTCCACCTGTCCTCGCGGACAGCCCCGCCTACTCCTCCGGATCGCCGCGCAGGGCGGCCAGGCGGGCCGCCTGGGCCGCCTCCCAGCCCTGCGCGCCGGCCGTGAAGTAGCGCTGCCCGGCCAGCGCCGCCGGCAGGTAGCTCCCCTGCCCCGGCACCACGCCCTCCGCGAAGTCGTGCGGGTACTTGTAGCCGACCCCGTACTGCGCCGCCTTCATCAGGGTCGTCACCGCGTTGCGGACCACCAGCGGGACCTCGAGGCTGCCGCGCGCCTGCACGTCCTTGCGCGCGCCCGCGTAGCTGGTGAGCGCCGCGTTGCTCTTGGCCGCCAGCGCGAGGTAGAGGGTCGCCTGTGTCAGCGGCAACACGGCCTCGGGCATGCCGATCTGGTGCGCCGCCTGGGCCGCCGCGGTGGCCACCACGAGGCCCTGCGGGTCGGCGTTGCCCACGTCCTCGCTGGCGAAGATCACCAGGCGCCTCGCCACGAAGTCGACGTCCTCGCCGGCCTCGAGCATGCGCGCGAGCCAGTACACCGCCGCGTCGGCGTCGCTGGCCCGCATGCTCTTGATGAAGGCCGAGACCACGTTGTAGTGCTCCTCGCCGGCCCGGTCGTAGCGCAGGCTGCGGGCGCCGACCGCCTGGGCCGCGATCTCGCGGGTCAGCTCGTGCTCGCCGTCGGCCAGCAGATCGACCGCGAGCTCGAGGCTGCTGAGCGCCCGGCGGGCGTCGCCCTGGGCGGTGTGGGCCAGCGCGGCGAGCAGGCCGTCGTCGGCCCGGACCTCGCGCGCCCCGAGCCCGCGCTCGCGATCCTCGAGCGCCCGCCGCAGCAGCGCGACGATCTCCGCGATCGCCAGCGGCCGCAGCTGCAGCACCCGCACCCGGCTGAGCAGCGCCGCGTTGACCTCGAAGCTCGGGTTCTCGGTGGTCGCGCCGACCAGCGCGCAGGCCCCGGCCTCGAGGTGCGGAAGCAGCACGTCCTGCTGACCCTTGTTGAAGCGGTGGATCTCGTCGACGAAGAGCAGGGTCCCGCGACCCTCGTGCCCGCGCCGCCTTCGGGCCTGCTCGACCACCTCGCGCAGCTCCTTGACCCCCGCCGCGGTCGCCGACAACACCACGAAGTGGCTGCGCGTGTGCTCGGCCAGCAGCCGCGCCAGCGTGGTCTTGCCGACCCCCGGCGGGCCCCAGAAGATGAGGCTCGGCACCCGCCCCGTCTCGGCGACGCGAGCCAGCAGCCGCCCCGGCCCGACGAGATGCGACTGACCCGCGAACTCCGAGAGTCTTCGCGGCCGCATCCGCTCGGCCAGCGGCACGGCGCCAGCGTCGCGCTGCCAGGCGTGATCGAGGAGCGGGTCGACGGAGGCGGCGGTCACGGCCGTGATAACTTAGCAGGCGTGCCCCGCCCCCTGGCCCCGCGCTGCGCCCCTATCGCGAGGGTCGCGATGATCGCAAGCCTGACGAGGGTCGGCATGATCGCCAGGCTCGCGATGATCGCGACCGTGACGAGCACGCTGGGCCTGGGCGCCGCGGGCTGCGACGAGAAGCTGCAGGCCTACCTCACCAACGCCTCGGCGCGGCAGCAGGCGCGCGACACCAAGAAGGCCGAGGAGGCGCTCCTCAAGGCCCGCGGCCTCGGTCCGGCCGATCCAGTGGTGCCGGAGATCGCCCGCGCCATCCAGGTCGTCCGCACCAGCGACTACGACTTCTTGATCCGCAAGGCCACGCCGGCCAAGCGCAAGCAGAAGGGCGAGGCGCCGCTCAAGCGCCACAACGGCTTCGACTTCGCCGCCACCCTCGAGAGCAAGACCCGCTGGCTCGGCCGCGACGTCACCGACCTCCCGACCTGGCTCGACGAGATCGGATCGTCCACCTTCTTCTCGGGCGACGCGTACCTCGTGCGCCTCCCCGACGGCCGCGAAATGAGCTTCCGCACCTGGTTGCTCGAGGAGCTCGCCGCCCTGCCCCCGGACCTCCAGGAGACCGCCACACCATGACCGCCAAACTCGGCCTCATCCTCGCCGGCCTCAACGGCCTCACCGGCGTCGCCGCCGGGGCCTTCGGCGCCCACGGCCTGCGCGAGCGGGTCAGCGCCCGCGACCTCGAGATCTGGCAGACCGGCGCGCACTACCAGCAGCTGCACGCGCTCGCCCTCCTCGCCGTCGCCCTGTGGGCCGCCCACGCCCAGGCCCACGGTCAGGCGAGCGCGCTCTACGGCGTGGCGATGACGCTGTTCACCGTCGGCATCCTCGTGTTCTCGGGCACGCTCTACGCGATGACCCTCGGCGGCCCGCGCTTCCTCGGCGCCATCACCCCGCTCGGCGGCCTGTGCCTGCTCGGCGCGTGGGCGACCGTCGCGCTGATCGGCCTGCGCCAGGGCTGATTCCTATCACCTGTCCCCAAGGACAGCTCGGTTCGCGGCCGCGCGCGGGCGAGCACCCCGCCGCTTGCCCACCTGCGGGCCCACAGGCACCCTGCTACGGCGGAGCTCGTCGAACATGGTCGCGTCGCCACGCCCGCCCGCGCTGGGCTCGGACCCCGGACTCTCGCGGACGCTCGCGGCGAGCGGCAGTCCAGAGACCCGCACGGACGACGCCACGCAGCTCGCCGACGACGGCGAGGGCCGCACCCTCGCGGCGGACGACGGCCCGCGATCGTCGTCGCCGTCGCGCCTGGTCGCGGGCGCGGCGATCGGGCGCTACATCCTGCAGACCCGGCTCGGCGAGGGCGGCATGGGCGTGGTGTGGACCGCCCACGATCCCGAGCTCGACCGACCCGTGGCGATCAAGCTTCTGACCAGCCCGCGCAGCGACTCGCAGGCCCGCCTCCTCCGCGAGGCCCAGGCGATGGCGAAGCTCGCCCACCCCAACGTGGTCGCCGTCTTCGACGTCGGCCTCCACCTCGGCCAGGTCTACGTGGCGATGGAGCTGGTCCACGGCGCCACCCTGCGGGCCTGGATCGACGCCGACCCGCGGCGCCCCTGGCGGACGATCCTGGGCATGTTCCTTCAGGCAGGTCGGGGCCTCGCCGCCGCCCACGCGGCCGGCCTGGTCCACCGCGACTTCAAGCCTGACAACGCCCTGGTCGGTGAGGACGGCCGCCTCCGCGTCCTCGACTTCGGCCTCGCCGCGCTCGCCCGCGACGCCCCGGCGCTGACCAGCTCGCACGCCGGCCTGCGCCCGCTCGACGCTGGCAACCTGCACAACAGCTCGGTCAGCGCGGCCATCGGCGTCAGCGCCCTCAACAGCCAGCTGACGCTCGCTGGCGCGGTGATGGGCACGCTCGCGTACATGTCCCCCGAGCAGCACCTCGGCGTCGCGGCCGACCACCGCTCCGACCAGTTTAGCTTCTGCGTCGCGCTGTACGCCGCGCTCCACGGCCAGCGTCCCTTCGCCGGTGAGACCGCCGGCGCGCTGGCGCTGAACGTCATCGACGGCAAGCTGCGTCCGCCGCCCCGCGGCTCGCGGCTGCCAGGGCGCATCGATCGCGCCCTGCGTCGGGGCCTCGCGGCCAACCCGGAGCGCCGCTACCCCGGCATGGACGCGCTGCTCGCCGACCTGTCCCGAGAGACATGGCCCAGGCGCCAGCGCTGGCTGCTCGGCGGCGTCGCGGCGGCGCTGCTCGGGGCCGCGGCCGCCGCGGTGGCCCTGCGCCCCGCCCCGGCGATCTGCGTCGATCCGAGGCAGGCCTGGGCCTCGCTGTGGGACGACGCCACGAGGGCCGAGCTGCGCGCCCGCTTCGCCGCCACCGGCCAGCCCTTCGCCGCGGCCGCGGCCGACGGCTTCATCACCCGCATCGACGCCTACCTGGCCGCGTGGAGCGAGCTGCGGGCCCGCGCCTGCGACGAGCACCAGCGCGGCGCGATCGCGGATTCCTTGTACATGCGGCAGCGCGACTGCCAGCAGCGCCTGCTCGGCCACGCCGCCGCGACGATCGCGGTCCAGCGAAGCGCCGACGCCACGGCGGTGACCCACGCGATCGCGGCCGCCGAGGCCCTGCCTGCCCTGAGTCGCTGCGCCGACGCCGGGGCGCTGCGCGCCGAGGTCGCGCCGCCCGAGGACGCCGCGCTCGCAGAGGCCATCACCCGTCTCGAGGCCGCGATCGTCCGCGCCGAGGCGGAGGCGACGGCGGGCCGCTACCGCCGGGCCCGCGAGATGCTGCTCGCTGTCCTCGCCCAGCCCGAGCTCGCCCGGCACCCGCCGACGCACGCCGACGCGCTGATGTGGCTCGGCATGGCGGAGCTGCGGCTCGGCAACTACCCGGTCGCACGCGATCACCTCCTCGAGGCCCACTGGATCGCCCTCGCCGCCGGCGCCGACGAGACGGCGCTCGGCACCGCCGCGCTGTTGCCCGATCTGCTCATCGAGGAGCTCGGCGACCGCGAGGCCGGGCGGCAGTGGCTGCGCACCGGTGAGGCCCTGCTCGCGCGCACCGGCCTCCAGGGCAGCAACGCGCAGCTGAACCTGCTCTACGGGTGGGCCGACCTCGCTACCGCGGAGAAGGCGACCGCCCGCGCCGTCGCCTTCGCCCGCGAGGCGGTGGCCCTGGTCGAGGCCACCGACGGGCCGGCGGCGCTGAACACCGGCCACGCCCTCGCCGCGCTCGGTCAGGCGCTCCGCGGCGATGGCCAGCTCGCGGCCTCCCTCGCCGTCTACGAGCGGGCGCAGGCGATCCTGGCCGCGAGCCTCTCGCCCGAGCACCCGCACATGGCCCAGATCGCCAACAACAAGGCCGTGACCCTCGAGATCGATCAGCCGGAGCGCGCCCTCGCCGAGTTCGAGCGGGCCCTGGCGATCCTCGATCGATCGATCGGCGGCGAAACCGTGATGCTGGCCGCGCTGCTCAGCAACGTCGCCGACCTGCAGGCCGCCGCTGGCGACGCCGTCGGCGCCGAACGCAGCGGCCGCCGTGCCGTCGCGCTCTACGAGGCGCTGCTCGGGCCCGTGCCCCGCACCGGCCTCGCGCTCGACAACCTCGCCGGCATCCTGATCCGCATCGGTCAGCCCCGTGCCGCCCGCGACATCGCGGTCCGCAGCGCCGCGGTCTTCACCCGCAGCCTGGGCCCCGACGCCTACGAGGTCAGCTACCCGCTGCACAACATGGCGGTCGCCGAGCACCTGCTCGGCGACTGCGTCAGCGCCCGCCGCCACTTCCAGCGCTCGATCGAGATCAGCGAGCGCAGCGTCGGCCGCGACGACCCCGGCAACGCGCCCGGATGGCGAGGCCTCGGCCAGTGCGCGCTCGCCGAGGGCCACCCGCGCGAGGCGCTCGCCCACTTCGAGCGGGCGCTCGCGCTGACCAGGGCCGGGGGCTCCCCGCAGGCCCAGCTGTTCGCCCGCTTCCACGTCGCCACCGCCCGCTTCGCGCTCGGCGAGCACGAGCTGGCCCGCGCCGAGATTCGGGCCGTGCGCGACGCGCTGCCCGCCCGCGACCTGAACGTCGAGCCGCACCACCGCGCCGAGCTCGAGCGCTGGATCGCCGACCACGGGCTGTGAGCGCCGAACCGGCGCCGGCGATGTCTGACGGGCTCGCCGCCACCGGGGTGAGCGTCGGACCCATCGCGCAGCTGCGCCATGGGACATGTCGCGCAGGACATGTCCCATGGCGCAGCTTAGGCCCCGGGGCTAGCGGAGCTCAGGGCAGCACGGCGTTGACGGTGGTGATGTCGTCGACCCACACGGTGTCGGAGCCCGAGCTGACGCTGCCGTCCTTGAAGTAGGACCACTTCAGGTTGTGGGCGCCCATCGCGACCGGCACGTTGATCTGCGTCCAGCCGATGGTGCCCGACCACGCGTTCTTCTGGACGCCGTCGACGTAGAAGCGCAGGAAGTCCCAGCCGCTCTCGGTGCTGATGCGGTACCAGAAGTTCACGCTGCCCGCGGCCGTGAAGTTCAGGTTGACGTCGATGGTGCTGCTCTGGCTGTCGCCGATGTTGCCGCACTCTCCGGCGAAGAGGCCAGCGTGCGGCATGGTCCCGCTGCCGAACCAGTTGGCGTTGCCGCTCTTGTTCCACTCGGCCGGCAGCACCGCGCCGCCCTCGAAGTCCTCGCCCCAGTTGGTGAGCGTGCAGTTGGCGCAGTTGTCGTTCGGGTCGTTGTTGCCGTCGTCGCACTGCTCGACGCCCATCTTGACGTAGCCGTCGCCACAGACCGCGACCTTGCAGTCCTTCACGCAGCTGTCGGTGTTGCTCATGTTGCCGTCGTCGCAGTCCTCGACGCCCGCGTGCAGGAAGCCGTCGCCGCAGGCGGCGGTCTGGCAGCCGGAGACGCAGTCGTCGGTGTCGACGTTGTTCATGTCGTCGCACTGCTCGGGCGGCTGGGTGAAGCCGTCGCCGCAGGCGGCGTTCTTGCACACGTCGGTGCACGCGTCGGTGTTGTCCTTGTTGGCGTCGTCGCACTCCTCGTCCGGGCCGGTGAAGCCGTCGCCGCAGATGTTGTCGCTGCAGTCCGACTTGCAGGCGTTGTTGTCGTCGTTGTCCGGGCCGTTGTCGCACTGCTCGTGGTTCTCCCACACGAACATGTCGCCGCAGGTCGCCTCCTGGCAGGTGGAGGTGCAGTCGCCGGTGTCCTTGTTGTCGGGCCCGAGGTCGCAGGTCTCGCCGAGGCTGGCCTGGACGAAGTTGTCGCCGCAGATCGGGAAGCCGCACTGGTCGGTGCAGTCGTCGTCGTTGTCGCCGTTGGCCCCGTCGTCGCACTCCTCGAACTTGTCGACGACGTTGTTGCCGCAGGCCTCGGCCTCGCAGTTGGCGTTGCAGCCGTCGCCGTCGTCGATGTTGCCGTCGTCGCAGCCCTCGGTCGGGCTCTGGTCGCCGTCGCCGCAGACGTTGATGACGCACTCCGCGTTGCAGGCCTGACCGGCGCCGTTGTTGGCGCCGTCGTCGCACTCCTCGGCGCCGTCGCGGATGAAGCCGTCGCCGCAGACCGCGTTCTTGCACTCACCGGTGCACTCGGCCATCGGGTTGTTGTCAGCCCCGTTGTCGCACTCCTCGTTGTTGGTCGGCTGGATCAAGCTGTCGCCGCAGGCCGCCGCGGTGCACGCGCTGGTGCACATGTCGGTGTCGTCGGCGTTGCCGTCGTCGCAGATCTCGTCCTTGCTGACGAGCCCGTCGCCGCAGCCAGGCACCGCGCACTTCGAGGTGCACTCGTCGCCGTCGCGGGTGTTGCCGTCGTCGCAGCCCTCGCCCGGGCCCATCGCCCCGTCGCCGCAGACGTTGACCTTGCACGCCGCGGTGCAGGCCTTGTCGTCGGCGTTGTCGGCCCCGTTGTCACACTCCTCGGCGCCCTCCTTCGTGCCGTTGCCACAGACCGGATCGGGCTCGCCGGTCGTGCCGTCGTCGGTGGTCGGATCGGTGGTCGGATCGGTCGAGGTCGGCGGGGTGCCGGAGGTCACGTCCTCGCTGGTGGCCTCGGTGGCGCTGGCGTCGGTCTCCGTCCCCTCGGTGCTGGTGGTGACCGGGTCTTGCGTACAGCCGAGGACCAACGCGCTACCGGCGAGGAGCCACGACAAGGCGATGAACTGATGCGATGGGTTCTTAACTTCCATCGCGCCAGCCTATGGCAGCGCGAGCTTCGGCCGCAAGCGTGTATCGGCAATTTCCCGCCGACCGGTGGCGCGGCGCACTGCACAGGATCGAGGCTGGGCGCACTTGCGCACGCGGTGAGATGGCCCCCTGCGACCCCTCCCCGGGCTCCAGAGATGAAGCGAACTTCAGCTCCGGCGCTTGGCGGGCCGACCCGCAGTGCCGGGGACAGCGCTGCCCGACCTGGCTGGAGCACGCGGGTCGGACCTCGCGCCGGCCGGCTTGGCGCTGGAGCGTGCACCGCCCGCGGCGCGCTGACTGCTGGATTTGGCCTGTCCGCGCGGCGGTTTGCCCGAGCTCGCGCCGGCGGAGCGCTCACCGTCGGCGCGTGTGATCCGACGCCGCGAATCAGGCGTCGCGTCGCGGTCCGTGAGATCGTCGTCGGCCTCGGCGGCGGCCCACGCGGCCCGGATCTCCCGGTCCGTCTCGTCGGCGAGCGGGTCGTCGTCGTCGCCCTCAGCGGGCTCCGGCGGGCGCGCGCGCAGGGCCTCGAGCGCGGGTCGCAGGCTCAAGAGACCGAGCTGCCCCGGGACCACCGCGAGGCCGAGGCGCAGCGCCTCCTCGGCGCGCACGAGATCCTCGCGCTCCAGCGCCTCGCGCAGCGCTGACTCCTGCGCACGCACGAACTCGGGGCTGCACGCGAGCACCCGCGCGGCCAGGTCAGCGCGGGTCGGGGTCGCCCGCTCGCCGCGGTCCCCGTGTTTGGACCTGTCTTTGGAGGCAGGTACAGTGGAGCCTGGCTCGGCGGCGACGCAGGCCCAGGCCAGGAAGTGCGCCTGCAGGCCCTGCTCGCGCGCCAGCTCGGCGGCGCGGGTGAAGGCCCGCAGCGCGTCGCCCGGGCCCTGCGGCCCGCCGAGGCCGAGCAGCACGCGCCCGTGCTCGTGGTGGCCCCACGCGAACTCGGGCGCGCGACGCAGCAGCTGGCGCAGCTCGCCGGCTGCGGCCCGCAGCTCGCCAGCGCGGCGCAGCGACTGGGCCAGGCGGAAGCGGGCCAGCGGCGCGTCGGGATCGAGGTCGAGGTGGCGCCGCAGCAGTCGCCGCTCGGCGGCGCGGGTCAGCTCGCCGTCGCTGCCGAAGAGCTGCTCCTGGTATTCGCCCTCCTCGTCGTAGAGCACGGCGACCTCGCCGAGCATCGCCAGCACCAGCAGGTCGACGCTGGCGCTGTGCGGCAGGCGCTCGCCGTCCTCCTCGACCAGCACGACGTCAGCGCCCTCGGCGTGCGGGTCGGCGCAGATCACCAGCAGCTCCCCGTCGCGCTCGCCGATCGGCACGTCGTCGGCGGCGACGCTGCCCGCGGCCCGCAGCTCGGCGGTGGCCGTCATGATCTCCGCGAGCGGCCACAGGGTCAACGCGCCGGCGGCCAGCTCGAGGCCGTCCCACTGGGCCCACAGCAGCTGGGCCGCGGGCGGCAGCGGGCTTTGGCGCAGCGCGTCCGGATCGGCCGGCGACCCGAAGCGGTGCAGGCCCTCGGGCGCGTCGCGCAGGCGATCCTCGATGCGGTCGAGGTTGTGCTCGACGCGGCGGCGCTCGTCGGCCCCGACTTGCTCAGGGCGGAGGCCGTCGCGGTGCTCGGGGTTGGGCGTGCGGGACATCGCTGCGGCGGCTTCTAACACGCCGCGGGGCGCGAGCCTACTCCGTCAGCGGCACGCGCGTGCAGTCGTAGGTCACGTCCATGGTCGGGCCGTGGTCGATGACCTCGAAGTCGGTCGCCTTGAGCATGTTGAGGTCTTGCGGCCCGAGGTCGACCTCGGCCCAGGTCGCGCAGCTGACGACATCGGCCTGCGCCGTGAGGGCGATGGTGCCGCCGTCGGCCATGTACATGCCGTACTTCTGCATGGCCCTGGCCACCACCTGGGCCGCGGGCTTGAGGTTCTCGACCGGGTAGTCGGCCTTGAGGCGCATGTGGCCGCCGTACGGGATCGAGGTCATCGGCCCGCTGGTGTTGGTGCCGTGGGTCGCGGGGTACACGTACTTCTTGGTCCGGATCATCGTGTTGGGCAGGATGAAGCGGATCGCGTGATCGATGACGCCGGCCTTCACCTCCTCGGCGCTGAACAGCAGCGGCGCGATCGGGAAGCCGGCCGCGTCGGCGCTGGTGCACTGCTGACCGCGACCGTCGGGGCCCGGCGCGGCGTCGGTCGGCCACAGCGCCTCGCAGCCGCCGATGAAGTTGTCGCCGGCATCGACGGTCGCGTGATAGATCTCGTAGAGGCGCTGCTCGGAGCGCGAGACGACGATCATGTGACAGTCGGCGCCGTCGCCGAAGCCGCTGCAGTCGTAGCCGGCCCACTGGTTGTTCGGGTCGGGCGGGTCCTGCGGGTAGTCCTCGACGTAGCCGCCGGGCGGCAGGGGCACGGGCGCGGTGTCACAGTCGGGCTCGTAGTAGTAATCGGGGTCGAGCTCGAAGGCCCGCTTCGCGGTGCCGGCCGGGGCGTCGACGGCGACGATGCTGAAGTCGATGCGCATCGACCCGCTGCCCCAGCCGCCGGGGCCCATGGTCTGGACCATCCACTGTGTGATCGCGTTCGAGTCGGCGGTGATCGGGGCCTTGCTGACGTCGGTGTAGAACCACGCGTCGTCGGGGAAGTAGCGGCCCTCGGCCTGCGAGGCGCACAGGGTGTCATCGTTGCCGCCGCTGTCGGTGGTGGTGTCCGGGGCGGTGGTCGCGGTGTCGGTGCTGGTGTCGGTGGTCGGGCCCTGCGTGGTCGACGGGTCGGTCGTGCCAGGGGTCGGATCGCTGTCCGTGCTCGGGCCGCTGGTCGGGCCGCTCGTCGGCGTGTTCGAGGTCGCGGGGTCGCTCGAATTGGTCGGCGTCTCGCTGGTGCTGCCAGGCCCCGGGTCGCCGCTCGGACCGCCGCTCGAGCCGCTCGTCGTGTCACCGTCGCCGCCGCCGCAGGCCGCGAGCGTGCACACGCTGGCGACGAACAAGGGATGGATCATGCGAAGCTTCATGCGCCCATCATCGGCGCCAGCGGGCCCGGCGTACAGGGCCCTTCGCAGCGCGCCTGCGCGCGTTCGTGGCCAGGACCTGTCCGAAGGGACATCTCGTCCGCCGTGATCACCGAGGCCGCGAGGCCCCTGTCAGGCCAGACCGGCCCGCACGGTCGCGGCGAGGCGCAGGGGCGGCAGCGCGGCGAACATCTCACGCAAGCCGGCGAAGCTGCCGCTCGGGTAGGCGTCGCTCGGCTCCTCGTGCTCGGGCAGCTGGACGAAGCACTGGTCGAGCGCGAGCTGGAGGCGGTTGGGGCACTGGCAGGGGTTTTGCGGGTGGAGGTGGCCGCAGCGCGGCTCCAGGTAGCCCTCGAGGCTCTGCAGCATCCGCGTCTTGACGCTGGAGAAGCCGCGCGGGGTGTCGCCCTGCAGCGTGATGACCTCGGGCTCGGGCAGGCCGAGCACGACCAGCAGCACGAAGGCCTCGCGCTGGGTCGGCGGCAGCGACTGCACCGCGGCGATCAGGCAGCTCTGCATGAAGCTGGTGAGCAGCACCGGCAGGCGGCGCACGCCGCTACGGAGCGCGGTCGGGCCGAGCCGGAGCGCGACGCTGGTGCCGAGGCGGAGGGTGTCGTCGAGGCGCTCGCGGACGCTGGCCGGGGTGCTCTTGCGGACGGCGGCGTGGGCGAACACGGCGGTGCGCAGGGCCGCGAGACGCGGGGCGAGCGGGCCCGCGGAGCCGCTGGCGACCGCGCTGCGGACCGCGTCCAGGGCGAGCTGGCGGTCGCCCAGCATCCACGCTGCGTAGGCGTAGAGTCGATCGAGCGGGTCGCTGGCGGGATCCGTCATCGCCGGCGAAAGTACCACGCGCGCGCGTCAGAACGGCTGCAAGAAGCTGAGGTTCAGGCCGACCGGCGGCAGCGTGTACTGGCCGGGCGCGAGGCCCTGCAGCTCGCCGAGGTAGTTGGGGTGGACGTGGCCGAGGCACACGCTGTCGCGGCGGACCAGCGGGACGGCGACGTCGAAGCGGATGAACTGCGGCGTCACCCCGAGCAGCTGCATGAGCGCCGTCACGCCGTAGCCGACCTGCGCGTGGTAGCTGCCCCGGCCGAACCAGCCGTCGTAGCCGCCGCAGGGCGAGGTGCTGGCGACGCCGGTGAACAGCGCCCCGCCGAGGCCGCGCAGCCAGGCGACGTGCAGCAGGTTGCCGTCGAGGTTGTTGACGTAGGTGTGGCGGTACTCGAGCTGCGCGAGGGCCATCGCGCGGCCGAAGATCTCGTTGCCGCCGTAGCCGCCGAGGCCCTCGAGGCCGCCGGCCCGGATCAGGCTGCGGTACTCGGGCTCCGAGTCGATCGGGGCCATCACCGCGAGCTCGATCCGGCTGGCGATGGTGTGCTGGTGGGCGAGGTGCCAGATCTGCACCCACGAGGCCGCGACCGTCAGGCTGTAGCGGTGGTCGGTCTCGCTGCCGACGCGCACGGTCTGGCCGGCGTTGACCACCAGGGCGAGCCGCCGGCCGCGGTCGGGCCACAACATGAACTTGCGGGTGTCGTCGATCAGCGCCGCGGTCTCGGAGACGCGCAGGCCGGCGCTCTGATCGAGGCCGTGGGCGTTGAGCCACTGGAGGTCGGCGAACAGACGAATGCGGGTGCGCCGGCGCCGGCGGTTGACCTTGTCGCCGAGCCAGATGCTCGCGCCGACGCCGGCCGCCCCGGTCGCCTCGCGATCGCGTTGCAGCTGCAAGTGTCCGGTGTAGCGGAGGTCGCGGCGCTGACTGCCCTCGAACAGCACGCGGCCCGAGAGCGCCTGCAGGCGCGCCGCGGCGGTCTTGGCGGCCGAGAACTCGGAGGCCGAGATCTCGAAGCCGATGCCGGTGTAGACGAAGCGGGGCTGGGCCGGGCGGCGGTTGTTGAACAGCGGGTCGACGTTGGCCCGCGGCCGCGGGGTCTCGCTGAGGCGCGCGCGCGGGTCGACGGTGACGGCGTGCAGCGGCCGGTCGGTGAGCAGCGTGAAGGTGTGGCTGGCCTTGCGCGGCACCTGCGAGAGCCCGCGCGGCGCCGGCAGACCCTCGGCGTCGCCGTTCCACACCAGGTAGTGCGAGCGACCGCCGCGCTCGCGCGCCAGCACCTGAACCGGCTCGATCACCGGAACGTCGCCGTCGCGGGCGACGGTGATGTGGTGACGGTAGCCGCTGGCGACCGCGGCGGTCTTGACCCCGGCGACGCTGTAGTCGAGCGCGGGCAAGGGCGCGAGCCACTGCTCGAAGAACCAGCCGAGGCGGCGCCCGTAGGCCGCCTCGGCCAGGCGCCGCGGGTCGGCCTCGGGGTCGGCGACCACGCCGATGTAGAGCCGGGCGCGCTGGCTGGGGGACATCAAGTCGCCGAGCTTCTCGTGGATCCGGCGCCCGGTCGGGAGCATGTGGCTGAAGTAGAGCGGGTGGACCCGCCGCGCCATCATGTCCTCGCTGCCGCGGAAGTAGGCCTGGGCGAAGGTCGCCTGGCCCGAGTAGAGGAAGTTGTCGACCACCGGGACGAAGGTGAAGTTGCGGAAGATGTCGCTGACGAACTCGTCGCCGTGGTCGCGTTGCACCCGCCACACCTCGAGCAGCGCCATCGTCAGCGCGCCGTGCAGCCACAGGTCGGTGGAGGGGTCGTGACGGCCCACCTGGCGCCCGTAGGTGAGCAGGTCGAGGCTCGCGCGGGCCATCGCGGTGGTGTGAAATTCGGTGAAGCGGCGGCTCGGCCACAGCTGCAGCGCCTGGTCGCTGACCACGACCACGCTCGGGTGAAACTCGGCGACGTTGGTGCGCACCGGGCCCTGCACGAAGGTCAAGGTGCTGCCGAGCGGCACCTCCATGCCGGCCGAGCGGGCGACGTCGAGGCTCTCGCGCGCGACCTTCAGGCTGTGACCGGCGAGGTCGCGGCGCAGCTGCAGGCGGGTCTCGCCCGGCAGGCGCGCGCCCGGCCGCGGCCGCATGTGCAGCACCTCGATGCGCACGCCGCGGTAGTGCTGCGTGGTCCGCCGCCAGCGCGGGCCCCAGAACACCGAGGGGTAGGCCATGCGCCCGTCGCCGCCGACCGGCGCGCGCGTGACGATCAGCTCGTCGCCGGCCAGGGCCCGGACCTCGTGCTCGCTGGGAACCTGTCCCGGAGACCAGGTCGGGACGTCGGCGAAGCGCAGCTCGGCGACGTCCCAGCGCACCGGATCGATGACGCGGCCCGGCGGCAGCGCGGGGCCGCCGGCCGCCGGCACGCTCGGCAGCGGAGCGACGGCGCCGTCGAGCGAGCAGCGCCGACGCGAGCAGCCGAGCGGCCAATATCGGTGCGGCACCCGGATGCGGTAAAACAGGCGCAGATGGGTCTCACCGGGCCGCAGCTCGACCTCCAGGTCGCCGCGCTCGCCGATGCGGGTGACCCGGACCGCGCCCCGATGATCGACCACCTCGAGGGTGGCGGCCTTGAAGGGACCGTCGAGGTAGGTCGAGACGGCGACCTCGTCGAGGTCGCTCGGCTCGCGCGGCAGGGCGGCCGCGTAGTTGAGCAGGACGAGGCGCTCGCCGGGTCGGGCCGCGCGGGTCAAAGTGTAGTCGGCGTCGCCGTCGACCACGCCGCCGCGGAGTGCCACCCGCTCCCCGCCCGGCAGGCGGGTGCCACCGCGGTGGACGCTGAGCCGCACCTGCACGCCCGCGACCCGCAGCGACGACGCGATCGCGTCGGCCGGGACGCTGATGCCGGTCGCGCTGGGTGCCGCCGCCGCGCCCGCGACCGGCAAGGCGGCCGCGGCGGGCGTGTGCGTGTCACCGACCGGGGCATCCGGGTGCTTCGGGCTCGCGGTCGCGGCGGGCGTGTGCGTGTCACCGGCCTGGGCACCCGGGTGCTTCGGGCTCGCGGTCGCGGCGGGCGTGTGCGTCGGGCTCGCGGTCGCGGCGCTCGCCGTCAGCATCGCCAGCGCGGCGCCGTCGATGTTGGCCCATGCCGCGGCATGCAAGCCTGGCTCCGGGCGGGCCGACGCCGACGCAGGACCGGCGATCAAGCCCGCGAGGGCGAACACGAGGCCCGGCACGAGGCCCGGCACGCGGTCCTGCGCGCGCCCGGGCGCCGCGGCGACATGCAGGAGCTGCGCGCGAGAACGGGGGCGCTGCGAGGGTCTCCTGGGGCCATCCACCGGGTCGGCCCAGCTTGCCGCACCTCGGGGGTCGTGACCAGCAGCCCCACACGGGGGCGGAGGACCGGCGCGGGCCGGCGCGGGCCTGCGCGGCGTCCATTCACTTGCTCGGGGCGCGCGTGCGGCTCTACAGTGGACGGGTCGGGCTCCCCGCGGGGGATGCGCTGGCACTTCCTCCTTAATGCGGATCTCGTCATGTCGCACAGCAAGCCTCGCCTCGGGTTGTCCTCTCTGCTCCGCCAGAGCCTCGCGCTGCACGCCGGCGGCTGGGGACGCGGCTTCCTGCTGGGGCTCGTGCTCGCGGCCTGCGGGCGCAGCGAATATGCCACGCCCTGCAGCTCCGACGCTGAATGCGGCGACGGCTCGGTGTGCACGCCCGAGGGCGTGTGCGTCGAGATCGAGGCCGAGTGTGTGCTCGACAGCGAGTGCGACGCCGGCGAGAAGTGCCTCGATTACAAGTGCGTCGAGCCGCAGGTCTGCGACGACAACCTCGAGTGTCCGCCGGGCCAGCTGTGCGTGCGCGACAACCCGGACGACGACCTCGGCGTGTGCGAGGGCGACACCAGCTGCCCGCCCTGCCCCGCCGGCACCGAGTGCAACGGCAACGGGCAGTGCGTGCCGACCGAACCAGGCCCCTGCGAGTTCGACTTCGAGTGTCCCGAGGGACAGGTCTGCATCGACGGCGTGTGCGGCACATCGCAGCAGTGCACGCAGGACTTCGAGTGCCCGCAGGGCCAGGTCTGCATCGACGGCTTCTGCGCCCAGCCCTTCTGCGAGTTCGACTTCGACTGCGACTTCGGCCAGATCTGCGTCGACGGCAGCTGCATCCCGGACAGCGGCTTCTGCGAGTTCGACTCCGACTGCGACTTCGGCCAGATCTGCGTCAACAACTTCTGCACCTTCCCCCAGTGCACCAGCGACTTCGACTGCGGCCCGGGCGAGGCCTGCATCGACGGTATCTGCCAGTTCAACCCCGAGTGCTTCGAGGACTTCGACTGCCCGCCGGGCAACGTGTGCATCGACTTCAAGTGCATCCCGGACGCCGTCGAGTGCATCGACGACAGCCAGTGCCTGCCGGAGGAGCAGTGCGTCGACGGCCTGTGCGTGCCCGACCCGCCGCCGGTGTGCATGGTCGACGCCGACTGCCCCGACGGTCAGGTCTGCCAGGCCGGGCTGTGCGTCGACGTCCCGCCCGAGTGCGTGACCGACCTCGACTGCATGATGGGCGAGCTGTGCTTCATGAGCCAGTGCGTGCCGCTGCCGCCGGAGTGCGTGGTCGACGAGCACTGCAAGCCCGAGGACCACTGCGACAACGGCGTGTGCGTGCCCGACGTGGTGGCCTGCGTCGTCGACGCGGACTGCCCGATCGGCGAGAGCTGCGTGAACAACGTGTGCGTGGCGCCGCCGCCGTGCGTCGTCGACGCGGACTGCCCGATCGGCCAGGCCTGCGTCATGAACCAGTGCGTGGTGGTCCCGGAGTGCGTGTTCGACACCGACTGCGCCCCCGGCGAGAAGTGTGACAACGGCACCTGCGTGCCGGCTGGCTGCGTCGACGATAGCGACTGCCAGCCCGGTGAGATCTGCAACCTGGGCCAGTGCATCCCGGCCCCGGAGTGCGTGGTCGATGCCGACTGCAACCCCGGCGAGGTGTGCCAGGGCGGCAACTGTGTCGTCCCACCGGAGTGCGTGGTCGACGCCGACTGCAACCCCGGGGAGGTGTGCCAGGGCGGCAGCTGCGTGGTCCCGCCGCAGTGCGTGGTCGACGCCGACTGCAACCCCGGTGAGACCTGCGTCAACAACGTGTGCGTGCCGCCGCCGGAGTGCACGGAGAACGCCGACTGCGGCCCGGGCGAGGTGTGCCAGGCGCAGAGCTGCGTGTTCGCGGGCGAGTGCCTGGTCGACGCCAACTGCGCCCCCAACCAGACCTGCGTCGCAGGCGTGTGCCAGGGCGTGCCCGAGTGCGTCGACGACGTCGACTGCCCGCCGGGCGAGGCCTGCGTGTTCGGCGGCTGCGTGGCGCCCAAGGCCTGCAAGAAGAACAAGGACTGCGACCAGCAGAACGGCGAGGTGTGCGTCGGGGGCTTCTGCTCCGGCGGCATCATCTGCGTCGACAACGGCGACTGCCCGGCGGGCTCGGCTTGCTTCGAGAACGCCTGCGTGGCGATCTAAGCGTCGCAGGCGTGAAGCGAAGCAGAGCCGCCTTCGGGAGCGGCTCTGCTTGTCATGTCGCTCAGCATGAGCGGACAAAAAGAGAGCCGCCCCCCAACGGGAGCAGCTCTGCTTGTCATGTCGCTCAGCAGCATGAGCGAACAAAAAAAGAGCCGCCCGGTTGGGCGGCTCTCGCGTTCGTGACGCGTCAGGCGGCGATCAGGCCGGGATGGCGCACACGCCGACATCCTCGAGGCCGGGGGGGATCGGCATCATCGGGTCGAACCACTGGACGCACTCGGTCCCCTTCGGGCAGATCGTGTCCTGCTTCGCGAAGTCGCAGAACGGCGAGCAGCAGCCCGTCGCGGCCTTCATGCAGTCCGTCGAGGCGGCCGTGGTGTTGAGGCAGATGAGGCCCTTGTCGCAGGCGTTGGCGAACATGCAGGGGTCGTTCTGCTTGCCGTTGTCGCCCGAGGCGTCGAGGACGCAGATGAACTTGTCCCCGCTCGGGATGCAGAGGTCGGTGCCGTCGCAGTCCTGCAGCAGCGGGTCGCACTCCGGGAGGCAGAGGTTGAGCACGCCTTCGTTGGCGATGGCGCACTGGAACTCCGCGGGGCAGATGGGCGCCTTCGCGTCGCCCTTGCAGAGGGCGACGCAGATGCCCTCGTTCTTGTCGTTGACGTTCCAGCACATGTTGCCCTTGGCGCAGTCGTCCATGCCGCTGACGCCGCCGCCCTCGGTGGTGCACACGTCGCCGGCGATCCCGGTGCCGGTCACCTTCACGCACTTGGTGGCGTTCCACGCCCCGCCGCCGCCCTCGGCCCAGGCGGTGCACTTCTCGTCGGCGCCCTTGCAGTCCTGCTTGAACACGTCGCACTCGATCGTGCCACACCCCACCCATGTCGGTCGGGATGATGAAGGTGGCGCCGCCGGTGGGGTCGTCGCTGGTGCTGCCCGGGTCGGAGGTGGCGGGGTCGCCCGACGGACCACCGCTGGTGGGCTTGGTCGGGTCGCCAGTGCTGGCGCCGACGCTGGTGGCGCCTTCGGTGTCGCTAGTGCTCGGGTTGGTGGCGGTCGGATTGACGCCGGTCTCATTGCCCTTGCCACTGTCCCCACAGCCGGCCAGGGTGAAAGCGGTACAGAAGAGGCTCGAAATAAGCAGGTTTCTCGTCATGGTGTCCCTCGTCGTGTGCGGTCTTGTGAACTGAGCCCGCGCTGACCTGGGTGTCCCTTCCCAGATCCGGGCACGGTCGATGAATCACAGGATTACATAACCCGCTTTTCAAGCGCAACTACTTTATTGGCTTTGACACCGTTGGGAGGTGGCAAGAGCCGCACCAGATTTTGTCCAGTGGCTTCATCAGGATCGGGGCTCTTAAGCCGCACGACACCGGAGCACGATCGGACCCTCGATGACTATCACGGGCCGCTTGTTTGAAACAAGTCGCCCGTGTGCAGACCCTGTCTGCGCCTACAGGAGGCGGCGCAGGTGCTGGTCGAGCATGACGATGCCGGGGATCGTGACGCCGCTCTCGAGGTTGGCGATCGCCTGGGCCCGCACGAACTCGAGGCCCTGGCGGTGGATCATGCCGGCGACGTCGTCGCCCTGGACGGCGAGGACCATCTTGCCGAGGTGGAGGTCGAGCTGGCGTGACAGCGCCTTGGCGGCCGGGCCGTCCCACGGCGACTGGAACACCATGCGGTTCAGGGCCTCCTGGAGCAGCGGGATCTGCATCTCGCTGGCGAGGTGCAGGCGCAGGCGCAGGATCTCCAGCGCGTCGCGGCCGGTCTCGTCGGCGACCCGCAGCGACTCGAGCACGTCGGTGAAGTAGGCGAGCCCGGCGAGCTTGACCGCGAGCGCGTGCGGCAGGCCGCTGTTCTCGAACTCGGCGACGTGGGCGGCGAGCTGGGTCTGCTGGGCGCCGCCCATGGCCTCGCCGATGCGCCGGAGCAGGTCGCGGGCGCGCTCGATCTTCCGCTGCTCGAAGGGCAGCGCGGTGCCGCGGTCGAGGAGGTCGTAGCTGGCCTCCTCGAGCGCGCCCTCGATGAGGGACATGGCCCGGTAGACGGCGTCCTGACGCAGCTTGTCCTCGCAGGCGTAGAGGTCGCGGCGGATGACCTCGATGTCGCCGGCCTGGGCCGCGGACATGTACGCCTCGGCGATGTCGCTGGCGCTGCGGCGGGTGCTGGTCAGCAGCTCCGGGAAGAAGGTCGCGCCGGCGTTGTCGATGATGTGGTTGACGACCATCGTGGTCGCGATCTCGCGGCGCAGCAGGTGGCTCTGGACCGCCTGCCCGGCCCCCTCGACGATGACGGCCGGGAAGTACTCGCGGACCATGCGATCGACGAGGCCCTCGGAGAGCGGCTTCTCGTCGAGCAGGGTGCGGTAGGCGATCATCTTCGAGTAGGCGCACAGCGCCGAGGCGTCGCACTTGAACAGGCCGCCGCCCTTGCGGCTGCGGATCGCCAGCTCGTCCTCGGTGGGCAGGCCGAAGCTGTCCGGGTTGAAGGGCACGCTGGCGACCAGGTAGCTGAGCGTGCGGCTGTAGCGGAACACGTCCTTGCGGCTGCGGCGGACGTCGAAGCTGACCATGCGGCTCTGCGAGCGGTTGTTGGCCAGCACGGCGTCGCAGACGGCGACCTCGGCGGCGCGCAGCAGCTCGTTGCGGCGGTCGCGGGTCACGGCCCCGGTCGCCAGCAGCGGGGCGAACAGGATCTTGATGTTGACCTCGTGGTCGGAGGTGTCGACGCCGCCCGAGTTGTCGAGGAAGGAGGTGTAGTTCTGGCCGCCGGCGCGGGCGTAGGCGACGCGACCGCGGTCGGTGATCGCCAGGTTGGCGCCCTCGGTCATGACCCGGCAGCGCAGCTGGTTGGAGTTCACGCGCACGGCGTCGTTGGTCTTGTCGCCGACGTCGGCGTGGGTCTCGTCCTTGCTCTTCACGTAGGTGCCGATGCCGCCCATCCACAGCAGGTCGACCTTGATGGTGAGGATCGCCCGGATCGCGTCCTCGCCGGAGACGACCTGCTCCGGCCCGAAGCCGAGCAGCACGCGGGCCTCGGGCGAGAGCTCGAGCGCCTTGGCGTTGCGCATGAAGATGCCGCCGCCCTTGGACAGGAGGGCCGTGTCGTAGTCGGTCCACTGCGAGCGCGGCAGCTTGAACAGGCGCTCGCGCTCGCCGTAGCTGCGCGCGGTGTCGGGGTCGGGGTCGACGAAGATGTGGACGTGGTTGAAGGCGGCGAGCAGCTTGACGCTGCGGCTGCGCAGCAGGCCGTTGCCGAACACGTCGCCGCTCATGTCGCCGACGCCTGCGGCGGTGATGACATCGGACTCGGGGTCGATGCCCAGCTCGCGGAAGCAGCGCTTGGTGGTCTCCCAGGCGCCGCGGGCGGTGATGCCGGTCTCCTTGTGGTCGAAGCCGTTGGAGCCGCCGGAGGCGAAGGCGTCGTCGAGCCAGAACTTGGCCGCCATGCTGACCTTGTTGGCGGTGTCCGAGAGGTGGGCGGTGCCCTTGTCGGCGGCGACGACGAGGTACGGATCGGGGCCCTCGCTGTGGAGGATGCCCTCCGGGGTGACGAGCTTGCCGTCGACCACGTTGTCGGTGACCGAGAGCAGGGCCTCGACGAACAGCTGGTAGTACTTGTCGCCGGCGGCGCGCAGCTCGTTGCGGTCGGTCGGGGCCTGGCGCAGCACGAAGCCGCCCTTGGCGCCGACCGGGACGATCAGCACGTTCTTGACCATCTGGGTGGCCATGAGGCCGTGGATCTCGGTGCGGAAGTCGTCGGGGCGGTCGCTGAAGCGGATGCCGCCGCGGGCCACCTTGCCGCCGCGCAGGTGCACGCCCTCGAAGTCGGGGTGGTAGATCCAGATCTCGCGCAGGGGCTTGGGATCGGGGCCGAACGGGATCTTCTGCCCCTCGATCTTGAAGGCCATCGCGGGCGCCTGATCGCGACGGCCGCCGATCGGGGTCGCCTTGATGACGAAGGCGTTGGTGCGGACGGTGGCGCGGACGACCTCGGCGACGGCCCGGAACACGCGGTCGGCGGTGTAGTCGACCACGTCGCGCAGCTCGGCGGCCAGCAGCTTGTCGGCGGCCTCGGCGAGCTGCGGGCTGGCCGACGCGGGATCGAAGCGCGAGACGAGCCACTGCACGAGCGCGTGGGTGACCGAGGGGTTGGCGACCAGGACGCTGCGCACGAGGTCGGTGGTGAAGGGGCAGCGGACCTGATGGAGGTAGGCCACGTAGGCGCGCAGGATCTCGACCTCGAGCGCGGTGAGGGTGGTGCTGACGATCAGCTGGTTGAGGCCGTCGCGGCCCATCGTGCCGGCGAACACGGCCCGCAGCGCGTTGCGGATCTCGTCCTTGCGCGAGATGATCGCGGGGATGCGCTCGGCGCGGACGTCGAAGCGGTAGTTGTCGAGCTCGATGTCCTTGGTGTGGGCGAGGTGCACCGGGCGCACGTACTCGTCGACGACCTTGAAGCCGAAGCTGGCGATCAGCGGCAGCTCGTCGCTGAGGTTCATGACGGCGCGGTTGAACACGCGGAGGTTGAGGCTGCCGGGGTGCTCGCCGGTGGTGGAGACGTAGAGGTCGCAGTCGAAGGCGGCGCCCTTGCGGATGTTCTCGAGGCAGCGCAGATCGCCGAGCAGGCGCTGGTCGCCGGCGCGGCGCTTGTGCTCCTCGGTGAAGGCGTCGTGGTAGATCTCGAACAGATCGTCGATGTCGGCGGACGAGCCGGCCAGCTCGCCGAGGGCCTCGCGCAGGCGCTGGTTCCAGCCCTTGGCCAGCGCCAGCATCTCGCCCCGCACGCGCTCGGTGTCGACGGCCCCCAAGGCCGAGGGCCCCGTCATGTAGTAGTGGACGATCGCGTTGTCGTAGCGATCCATGTACACGCCGAAGTCGGCGTAGGTCGCCCCGAACTCGCGCATGAGCTTCTCCTGGACCTGCAGGCGCAGCTCCTCGGAGAACTGCCCGCGCGGCAGGCTGATGAAGGCGAACACGTAGCGGCCGTCCTCGCCGACGTCGATGTGCACGTCGGAGCCGCCCTCCTGCTCGGCCCGCAGGACGCGGTCGCTGAGCTCCCAGATGCGGTCCTCGGACTGGGTGAGGAGGTACTCGAGCGGCAGCGAGTTGAAGGCGTTGGTGACGCTCTTGCCGCGGTGCGAGTCGAGCGAGATGCCGCGGTCGGCGAGGATCGATCGCAGCACCACGCGCAGGAACGGGATCTCCTCGGGCGGGGTGTGCAGCGCCTTGTAGGTGAAGAGGCCGGAGATCAGGCAGGTGCCGACCGGCTGGCCCTCGCGGCTGACGCGGTTGATGATGAAGTGGCCGGGTTTGCCGGCGCGGTGCACCGGCGACTCGTCGACGCTGCGCTGGTAACGGACGGTGCGGGCGAAGTCGCGGGCGTACTGCGAGAACTTCTCCGGGTCGCGCTCGGGGCCGGCGACGGCGGCGGTGCCCAGCGCGCTGATGCGACGGCCGGCCTCGTCGTACTCCTCGACCGAGAGCAGCACGTAGTTCTCCTCGCACAGCCAGCGGACCATGCCCTCGGTCTCGCGCAGGGTCAGGCTGCGCTCGCCGCCCTCGGCGGTGGCGGCCCGCAGGTAGTCGTCGGCGAGGTCCTGCATGCGCCGCTTCATCGGCTGGAAGTCACGGACCATGGCCTGGACGATGCGCAGGCGCTGGCGGAAGCGATCGGCGAGGTCGGCCGGGGCGCCGTCGACCGCGATCTCGACGCGGATGATCGACTCGGGCGTGCCCATGCCGATGCTGGCGAGCGTGCCCGCGGCGTCGCGCCGGATCTTGATGATGCTGTTGATGAGGTTGACGACCTCGATGTTCTCGGCGGCGAACAGGGCGCGCAGCGACGACACGAGGAAGGGCTGATCCTCGACGCAGGACTCGAGGACGATGACCTCGCCGCTCGGGTGCACCGACGTGTTGATCTCACCGCGAGCGCGGACCTTCAGCGTGGCGAGCACCGACTCGAGCTGGGCGACCAGCTCCTCGCTGGTGGTGCGCTTGAGGTCGCGGAGGTCGACCGAGGTGACGACGGCCTTGCAGAGGGCGGTCAGCAGGTTGGTGTCGGTCCCCGCGAGGCGGGGGACATAGGTCGTGAGGACCTGTTGAACCTCGTGGAGCCGCTGATTACTCGGTTTTTGCGTCGCCATCGGCGGCAACGATCGGGCAGCGGCAGCCCTGGCGCAATCCCCCGCGCCGGTCCGCGGACCGGCGCCCCACGCAGGCCCGCGCCGGGCGAATGCAGGAAAACTCGCCCGGAGCCGGTGGCCAGGTCGCGCACGCGCTTGCGCACCCGCAGGACATGACGTGACGCACGCGGACTCGCTATCCTGGCGGCCGATGGACTCCGAAGGCCCGCGCACGCTCCCCCTCCCCGCTCCCGCAGGTCCGTCGCGGGGCGAGGAAGATCCGTCGCGGGTCCACGCGGCCCGCCGTCGTCGCGTCGGCGAGCGCATGGGCGACGCGGCCCTCGTGCTGGCGGCGGGCGGGCTGCAGACGCGCTCGAACGACACCGAGCACCGCTTCCGCGTCGACACCAACTTCCACTACCTGAGCGGCCTCGAGGAGCCCGGGGCCGTGCTGATCCTGCGCCCGCTGCGGACCCCGGCGCTGACGCTGTTCGTGCCGGAGCAGAGCGAGCGCGACGCGATCTACAACGGCCCGCGTCCGGGCCTCGAGGCGCTGCGCCAGCAGATCGGCGCCGACGCGGCCCATCCGCTGGCGGCCCTCGAGGTCGAGCTGCCGCGCCTGCTCGACGGGCTCGACGCGGTGTACCTGCCGCTCGGCGGGGGCCCGAGCTGCGAGCCGGCGGTGCGGGCCGCGATCGAGACGCTGCGGGCCCGCGAGCGCGCCGGCGAGGTCGCGCCCGAGTGCCTGCGCGACGCCCGGGGTCTGCTCGGCGAGGAGCGGATGGTCAAGGACGCGGGCGCGCTCGCCTGCCTGCGGCGGGCGATCGAGATCAGCGGCGAGGCCCACCTGGCGGCGATGCGGGCGACCCGGCCGGGCCTGTTCGAGTACGAGATCGCGGCGGTGATCGAGGGCCACTTCCTGCGCCGCGGGACCGGGCCGGGCTACACGAGCATCGTCGGCGCCGGCGCCAACGCGACGGTGCTGCACTACATCGCCAACCGCGGGCCGCTGCGCGCGGGCGACCTGCTGCTGGTCGACGCGGGCGCCGAGTGGGCGCTGTTCACCGGCGACATCACGCGGGTGTGGCCGGTGTCGGGGCGCTTCGGCCCGGCCCAGCGCGACGCCTACGAGGTGGTTCTGGCGGCCAACGAGGCCGGCATCGCGGCGGCGACGATCGACAGCAGCCTCGACGCGATCCACGAGGTCGCGCTGCGTCGGCTGTGCGAGGGCATGCGCGCGCTCGGGCTGCTGACGGCCAGCGTCGACGAGATCCGCGAGAAGGAGCTCTACAAGAAGTACTACCCGCACCGCACGAGCCACTGGCTCGGCGCCGACGTGCACGACCTCGGGCGCTACAACCTGCGCGGCGTGGCCAGGCCGCTGGCGGCCGGCTACGTGCTGACCGTCGAGCCGGGGCTCTACATCCCCGCCGACGACGCCTCGGCGCCGCCGGAGCTGCGCGGGCTCGGCATCCGCATCGAGGACGACGTGCTCGTCACGGCGGCCGGGCCGGAGGTGCTGACCGCCGGGGTGCCGAAGCGGGTCGCCGAGATCGAGGCGCTGCTCGGCGCCTGAGCCTCGTCAGCTCTCGGCCATGCGAAACACGATCAGCGCCCCGCGGTTCGACACCGTGTAGAAGCGGCCGAACACCGGGTCGTGCGCGGGCGGCCCCGACATGCCGCTGCCGAAGTCGAGCCCGCCGAGGTACTCGGAGGTCTCGATGTCGTAGGCCAGCAGGCCGTCCTCCGCGTGGGTCACGAACGCGATGTCCCCGACCACCAGCGGCGCCGAGACGAAGCCCGGGTTGGTCTGCTTCCGCCAGCGCACGCGTCCGCCGTGCTCGAGCACGAAGACCCCCTCGAGCGCCGACGAGAACGCCATCAGCCCGCGCGGCCCCCGGACCACCGAGCCCGCCCCGCGCACCGGATGAAACCACTGCTGCGACCCGTCGGCCAGCGCCAGCCCGTACACGCCGGTGTTCTGCCCGGCCACGACCACCTCGCCGCGCTCCGGGTCGACCAGCGGCGTGCCGTCGGCGTCCGCGAAGTCCCCGCCGTCCGGCGGCGCCACGCTCACCAGCCACAGCGCCTCACCGGAGGTCGCCCCGATCGCCGCGACCTTGCCGTTGCTAAAGCCCGTGAAGACCGTGCCCGCCGCCTCGTCGCTGCCCTGCGGCGGCAGGTAACTGACGCCCGCGTGGCCGTGCACCGTGAAGTCGGTCGGGTACGGCTGGTCGTACTGCCAGCGCCAGCTCCCGCTGCGCAGGTCGAGCGCGAACACCTGGTCGCGCGAGTTGACGATGTAGACCACGCCCTCGACCACGACCGGCAAGTTGCGGATCATGCCCTGGGTCTCGTAGCTCCAGCGCGGCTTGCGGGTCTCGAGGTCGAAGGCCACGAGGTCGCCGTTGTCGGTGCCGAGCAGCAGCAGCGCGCCGTCCTCCGCGATCAGCCCCTCGCTGGAGATCGCGCCGGGGAAGCTGACCTCCCACACCTGCGAGCCGTCGTCCATGCGCAGCGCCATCAGCGAGCCCGCCCGGTTGCCGACGTAAATCAGCTGGCGCGCCGGATCGGCCACCACCCCGGCGAACTCGTCGGGCCGCAGCACGAAGTTGTCGGGCAGCGTCACCTGGGTGACCAGCGCCGGCGACAGGTTCAGGCGCGCCCCGCTGCTCGTCTCCGGGTAGACCGCCACCCGTCGCGTCTCGCCGCCGCAGGCGCTCAGGCCCAACGCGACGGCCAGCCCGACGCCCAGTCCGACGCCCAGCCGGCCCGGCGCGACTTTCGGGCCCAGCCCGGCGCAACCTGTCCCGCGGGACCTGTCCGCAGGGACCTGTCCCTCGCGCCAGCTCACGGCGCCCCGCCCGGGGCGGGAGCCGAGGCCGGAGCAGCAGGCGGCGCCGGAGCAGCAGGCGGCGCGGGCGCGTCGATGATCTGCACGGGCGACTCGAGCTGGGCGCTGGCCACCGCGCTGGGGTCGAGCTCCTCGAGCCGCTTGCGCACCTCGCTCTGGGCGATCGACGGGTCCGCCAGCGGGTACTCGACGATGTACTGGCGGTAGATCGCCAGCGCGTCGTCCTTCTTGCCCTGGCGCTCGAGCACGCGGCCCTGATGCCACAGGCCCATGTCGCGGTAGAACACGCCCTTCTCGCCGGCCAGCGTCTTGAACTCCGCCAGCGCGCCGTCCAGATCGTCCTGGGCCTCGCGCGCGAAGGCCAGGCCCTCGCGGGCCGCCCAGCGCAGCGGGTGCCCGGCCCCCGCCGCGTCGAGGAAGCGGCGGTACTGCGCCTCCGCCTCGACCGGCTTCCCGTCGCGCATCAGCCGGGCCGCCGACAGCAGCAGCCCGTCGAGCTCGACCGCGCTGCCCGGCGCCTGCGCGGCCAGCTCGGCCAGCGCCTTGTCGACCACCGCCGCCCGCTCCGCCTCGTCCTTCACCACCGGCGACGGCGGGTGCTTCGACTTGCCCGCCAGCAGCTCCTTGTCACCGACCTCGGCCCGCGACTCGTAGCTCGCGGCCTCGGCCAGCAGACGCGTCGCCGTGGCCGCCGACTTCTGCCCGCGCGAGTACATCACCACCACCACGACCACCGCCGCGACCGCGAGCACCACCCCGATCGCCACCAGCGGCGCCCGCCGGGCCGCCCCGCGGCCGACCTGCTTCACCCCGACCTGAAACGCGTCCTCTTGCGGCTCCGCGCCGCCCCGCTTCTTGGTCCGGCCGCGGTTCCAGCTCGGCAGCTCCATGCGCTCGCCGGTCCCTGTTGGCGCCTCGGGCTTGCTCGGTTCGTCGCTCACGGATGGCCTGTCTACACAGCGCCCGTGGCTTTGTCCACCGGCCCCGCCACCCCCGCCTTGCGGTACCCTGTGGCCGATGTCCGGCCCGCCGCAGCTGCCTCGCCTCGCGTGGCCCTGCCTCGTCGTCGTGCTCGCGCTGCCACCCGTCTCCGGCCTCGCCGCCCCACGTCACCCGCCGCGCCCACGCTCCCGGGCCCCGCGTCGCCCCCCGCGCCCACGCTCCCGGGCCCCGCGTCGCCCCCCGCGCCCACGCTCCCGGACGCCGATCCCAACGAACCCGCCGCGGCGCCCGTGCGCACCGGCCCCCGCGCCCACGCGCCGCCACGCCCGCCCGCGCCCGCGGGTGAGATCCCGTCCGCGCCCCCGCAGGACCCCAACGACGCCCCCTTCATGCGCCCGCCGAACAATCAACCGGCGCCGACCAGGCTGCGCACCACCCCCGATCTGCGGCGCGGCTACTCGAGCGTGCGCCGCGTGGCCGTCACCCTCGCCCCGATCTTCGCCTCCTTCCGCCTGCCCTTCCTGTGCCGCGACAGCGGCGGCAGCTGCCGCCCTGGCTACGACAAGCCCGACCGCCGCCACGGCGCCGGCGTGGGCGCCGAGCTCGACGTCCAGATCATCCGCTGGCTGTGGCTGCGCGCGCAGGGCAGCTACTCGATCCACCCGGTCGGCGCGACCTACTACACCGACGAGGACATGAAGACCACGGTGGTCGCCGCCGCCGGGAAGATCAGCGCGCTCGGCTTCGGCGCCGGCCCGGTGGTGGCGATCGACCTCGGCCGCTTCCTCCCGCTGATCGAGGGCGGCATCGGCGGCCTGCGCGTGGCCACCCCGCCCGGCGTCAGCAAGGGCCAGATGGGCGAGGCCTGCCTCGACGGCGGCGGCTGCGACGTCGGCCTGCGCTGCGGCGCCGGCAACACCTGCCAGCAGAGCGTCATCCCCGAGCTCTACTTCGGCGGCGCGATCGACCTCCTGGTCCGCAAGCACATCAGCCTCGGGGCCCAGTTCCGCTACACCGCCCTGCTGAGCGCCCCCGGCAAGTTCCCGGTCTACCTGATCGGCGCGCTCCGCCTCGGCATCCGCTTCTAGTCCGTACCTGTCCCAAAGGCCAGGTAAAACCGCGGGGGCCCTGCGCCCCGTCCCCAGGGCACGGGGGCGACGCCGGGCGCGCAGGAGGGGGCAGTCTACGGCCTTGTTGTCGGACAGCTGGCAGGTCGCCGTGACCGCGGTGCCGCTCGGGGCCGGGCCCGAGCGCACCAGGAAGAACTCGAGGTTGAAGCCCTGCTCGATGCACTCATCCGACATGTTGTCGAGCTCGCTGAGGGTCTGGGTCTTGTCCTGGTCGACCAGCTGCGCGAAGCAGACGCTCGCGCCGCCCGGCGCCGTCCATACCCCCTTGACCTCCTCGCACTCCGGGATCTCGGTCTTGCTGTTGTCGCTGATCTTGACCTCTTCGAGGCGGCAGTCGGGGTCCAGCACCTCGGTGCTGCGGTCGGTGTCCAGCACGCAGTTGGGCATGCAGGCGGGCTTGATCTGATCGCGGATGCGCTGGGCGATCGAGTCGAGCGCGCCGCGGTAGTCGGGCTGGCAGATCGAGTAGAGGTTCTTCGTCCCGTCGACCTCGAAGGCCTCCGCGAACTCGCGCTCGCGCACCGGCGGCACCGCCGTCTGGTCGGCCAGCTTCGGGTCCTGGTTCGGCAGGATGCAGCCCGGCCCGATGCCGAAGTTGGCCTGGAAGTCGGGGTCGTCCGAGTCCTCGTAGACCAGCGGCGTGCCGGTCTCGTAGCCCTTCGGCACGCCCGCGATCATCGACACCAGCACCTCCTGGGCGGTGTCCAGCTCCTTCTTCTGGTCCTCGAGCTTCTGCACGAAGTCGACGTAGCGCTGCAGCGGCCGCAGCACCGCGTCGGCGTCCGCGGCCCCCGGCGCGCCGGTGACGTCGTAGTTCTCCGCCGCGCAGCTGGTGTAGGTCGGCCCGGCGCCCTCGCACTTCACGCCCGCGTTCCAGCACAGCGCCGACGACGGCGCCGGGTCGGTCTCCGGGTCGTTCCAGAACACCTTGTTGCTGGTGAAGATCTCCTTGGTCGCGGGGTTGTACGAGCAGTCCGTCTCGTCCGAGATCACGACCAGCGACAGGATCGCCGAGTCGCGCACGAAGCCGTAGTTGGTCGCCGAGTCGCGGTCCGCCGCGGCCGCCAGCGCGAGGTACATGCTCTCCAGGTGCGACTCGAAGCCGCAGCCCGCGACGCCCTGCGGGCCGTAGCACTGGAACGCCTCGACCATCGAGTCGAAGCCCTCGACGTTGGTCTGGCCCTCGATGCTCTCGAGCCAGTGCCGCGGCTTCTCGTCCTTCTCCTCCGCGATCGCCGTCGGCCGCACCTTCACGTCGGCGTCGGCCTTGGTGCAGAAGTCGTCGCAGGCGTACGAGAAGTCGGCGTCGTTGAAGGTGAACTCGCCCTGCGCCGCCCGGTCGACGCAGCTCGACAGCACCAGCTTGCCGCCCTCCGGCTTGTAGGTCGCGGCCGGACAGCGCGGGCTGCCGGAGTCGGTGGTCGTCACGCCGATGCGGTAGTTGGCCTTCACGTCGGGCGCCTCGAGCACGTCGATGAACGCCGCGAAGTTGGCCGACAGCAGCGCCTGCTCCTCCGCCATCGAGCCCGAGTTGTCGATCACGAACAGGATGTCGACATCCTTGTTGACCGCGATCGGGAACGACTGGTCGCCGCTCGTGAGCTTGTCGTAGTCGACCCCCTTCACCGGGTGGTCGAGACAGCCGGACAGCAGCAGCGCGATGCAGGCGGGGGCGAGACGGAGCAGGTTGCGGACGGACATCGGATACCTCCACCGTCCGTATTGCGCGCCGCGGTCCAGCCCGGCACCGCAGCGATCTCACGCACTTGAAGCCCCTATCCGGGACTCGCCGAGCACCCCGGTTGGCGATCGCGGCCCCACCCGCCAACGCCGTTGGCGGCCCGCCCCACCGCCCCCCGCGCTAGAGTCCCGCCGCCATGACCGCGCCCCAGACCCTGCTCTACACGACCACCGGCCCGATCGCCCGCATCACCCTCAACCGCCCCGAGCGCGGCAACGGCATCACCCTCGACATGCCGCAGGAGCTGGCCCGCTGCGTCGAGCAGGCCAACCTCGATCCCACGATCCACGTCATCGCCCTCGCCGGCAACGGCCGCGGCTTCTGCGGCGGCTACGACCTGGTCGAGAGCGCCGAGCAGCCGAGCGGCATGCGCCCCGCCGAGTTCGTGCCCGGCTCCCCGCAGGACCCCGCGGTCTTCGCCCGCAACCACGACCCCGCCCACACCTGGGACCCGATGGTCGACTACGCGATGATGAGCCGCAACCTCCGCGGCTTCATGTCCCTGTTTCACAGCGACAAGCCCGTGGTCTGCAAGGTCCACGGCTTCTGCGTCGCCGGCGGCACCGACATGGCGCTCTGCTCCGACCTCCTCGTCATCGCCGACGACGCCAAGATCGGCTACCCGCCCGCGCGCGTGTGGGGCGTGCCCACCTCCGCCCTGTGGGCCCACCGCATCGGCGTCGAACGTGCCAAGCGCCTGCTCTTCACCGGCGACTGCCTGTCGGGCAAAGAGGCCGCCGAGTGGGGCCTCGCGGTCGAATCCGCCCCGCCCGATCGCCTCGACGAACGCTTCGAGGCCCTGCTCGCACGGATCGCCCGCACGCCGATCAACCAGCTCGTGATGATGAAGCTGCTGTGCAACCAGGCCCTCGGCGCCCAGGGCCTGCAGGCGACCCAGATCCTCGGCACCGTGTTCGACGGCATCGCCCGCCACACCCCCGAGGGCTACGCGTTCCGGGCCCGGGCCATGGCCGCGGGCTTTCGCCAGGCGGTGCGTGAGCGCGACGAGCCCTACGGCGACCACGGCCCCTCGACCTTCAAAGGCTGACGCCCCGCGGACGTCTCGATATCCTCGCGCGAGGCTCGTGACCCTGCTCGGCACCCACCCCGTCGGCGGCGACCGCTTCAAGATCCGCCGCCGCCTCGGCGCCGGCAGCATGGGCGTGGTCTACGAGGCCCACGATCGCGAGCGCGACGAGATCGTCGCCCTCAAGACCCTCCTGCACGCCGAGGCCAACGCCCTCTACCGCTTCAAACGCGAGTTTCGCAGCCTCGCCGACACCCACCACCGCAACCTGGTCGCCCTCCACGAGCTGTTCGTCGCCGACCACCAGTGCTTCTTCACGATGGAGCGCGTCGTCGGCGTCAACTTCCTCGAGTACGTCCGCCCCGAGCCGCTCACCGCCGCGACCGACCCGACCTTCGAGGGCGACTCGCTCACCGACGCCAGCCACGACGACACCACCGAGCACCGCCCGCCCAGGACCGACGGCCACCTCGACGACACCGCCGAACACATCGCGCCGCTCCACAGCGACCACGACGCCCTGGCGGACACCGGCGCCGAACGACCCCCCAGCGCCAGCCACCCGCTCACCGCCGTCGACCCGCGTCCGGCCCGCACCGCCGTCGACCTCACCCGCCTGCGCGACGCCCTCGGCCAGCTCGCCGACGGCGTCGCCGCCCTCCACCGCGCCGGCATCGTCCACCGCGACCTCAAGCCGAGCAACGTCCTGGTCGCCGACGACGGCCGCGTCGTCATCCTCGACTTCGGCCTCGCCACCGAGCTGGTCCCCCGCAGCCCCGGCGCCCCCGAGGCCGACGAGGACGGCCTCACCGGCACCGCCGCGTACATGGCCCCCGAGCAGGTCTCCGGCACCCGCGGCGCCCCGGCCAGCGACTGGTACGCCGTCGGCGTGATGCTCTACGAGGCCCTCTCCGGCGCCCGCCCCTACACCGGCCCCCTGCTGCAGGTCCTGCTCGCCAAGCGCACCCAGGACCCGCCGCCGCTCGCCCAGATCGCCCCGCACGCGCCCGCCGACCTCGTCGAGCTGTGCGAGTCGCTGATGCGCCGCGACCCGGAGGCGCGCCCCGACGACGCCGCGATCCTCCGCCGCCTCGGCCGCGTCGCCCCCGAGCCCCTCACCCGCAGCCACGACGGCGTCACCCTGTTCGGCCGCGCCAGCCACCTCGCGGCCCTGCGCGACGCCCACGCCGCCACCACCCGCGGCCAGGCCGTCGTCGTGTACGTGCACGGACCGAGCGGCGCCGGCAAGAGCGCCCTGGTCCGCGGCTTCCTCGCCGAGCTCGCCGCGGCCCCGGACGCCCGCCCCGTCATCCTCTCGGGCCGCTGCTACGTCCGCGAGTCGGTCCCCTACAAGGCCCTCGACCCGATCGTCGACAGCCTCAGCCGCTTCCTCGTCGCCATGCCCGAGGACCAGGCCCGCGTGCTCATGCCGCGCGACCTGTGGGCCCTCGCCCGCCTGTTCCCGGTCATGCAGACCGTGGTCGAGGCGCTCCACGGCCACAGCCCCGCCGCCCCCGTGATCGACCAGGTCGAGCTGCGCCGCCGCGCCTTCACGGCCCTGCGCGACCTGCTCGGCCGCCTCGCCGACCGCCGCCGCCTGGTCCTCACCATCGACGACCTCCAGTGGGCCGACGCCGACTCCGCCCTCCTGCTCGAGGACCTCCTGCGCCCGCCCGACGCCCCCGCCCTGCTCCTGCTCGCCAGCTTCCGCAGCGAGGAGATCGAGCACCAGCCCTTCCTCCGCGAGCTGCTCGCGCACGCCGACACCCCCGCCCGCCGCGCCCTCGCCGTCGGCCCGCTCCAGCCGGACGACACCCGCGACCTCGTCCGCGACCTGCTCGGCCCGATCGCCGGCGGACCCGCGGCCGCCACCACCCTGGTCGACCGCATCATCCGCGAGTCCGCCGGCAGCCCCTTCCTCGCCGAGCAGCTCGCCCACTACGTGTCCCAAGAGACAGGTGCGGCCGCCACCGGCATCAGCCTCGGCGAGATGCTCGACGCCCAGTTTCACCGCCAGCCGCCCGAGGCCCGCGCCCTGCTCGACCTGCTCGCCGTCGCCGCCCACCCGCTGCGCCCGGCCCTCGCCTTCGCCGCCGCCGGCCTGCACGGCGACGAGCGCCCGCTGATCAAGCGCCTGCGCGCCGCCAAGCTGCTGCGCCTCAGCGCCGGCAGCGAGTCGCTCGAGCTCTACCACGACCGCATCCGCGAGGCGCTCGCCGCCGCGGTCGGCCCCGATCGCCGGCGCAAGCTCCACCGCGCCCTCGCCTCCGCCCTCGAGGCCGGCGGCGCCGAGCCCGAGATCCTGTTCGTCCATTTCAACGCCGCAGGCCAGGTCGCCAAGGCCCTCGGCGCGGCCGTACGCGCCGCCGAGAAGGCCACCAGGGCCCTCGCCTTCGACCAGGCGGCCCAGTTCTACCGCCACGCCCTCGAGCTCGGCCGCGACCTGGCCCAGAGCACGACCCAGGACTCCATCACCCGCGCCCGCCTCGAGGAGGGCCTCGCCGACGCCCTCGCCAACGCCGGCCGCTGCCAGCCCGCCGCCGAGGCCTTCCTCCGCGCCGCCGCCTACTATCACGGCGCCAAGGCCCTCGACCTCCGCCGCTGCGCCGCCGAGCAGCTGCTCGTCAGCGGCCACATCAACGCCGGCCGGGCCGTGCTCGCCGAGGTCCTGGCCCAGGTCGGCCTGCGCCTCGCCGCCACGCCCAACCGCGCCCTCCTCTCGCTGATCAAGCGCCGCCTCCAGCTCAAGCTCCACGGCATGCGCTACACCGTGCGCCCCGAGTCCGAGGTCCCGCCCGCCGACCTCCTGCGCATCGACATCTGCTCGGTCGTCTCGCTCGGCCTCAGCATGAACGACACGATCCGCGCCGCCGACTTCCAGGCCCTCGGCACCCTGCTCGCGCTCCGCTGCGGCGAGCCCGTCCGCCTCGCCCGCGCCCTCGCCATGGAGGCCAGCTTCGTCGCCTCCGGCGGCGGCCCGGCCCAGGCCCAGGCCCTGCGCCTCTCCCACGCCGCCCTCGAGCTCGCCCGCCAGGTCGGCAACCCGGCCGCGATCGGCCACGCCCTGCTCAGCGCCGGCTCCTGCGCCTACCTGGCCGGCGGCGACTGGCGCCGCGCCGCCGACCTCTGCGCCGAGGGCGAGGCGACCTTCCGCGAGCGCGTGCCCGGCAGCACCTGGGCCAAGACCACCATCCGCCGCTTCTGGCTCGGCTCTCTCATGTACCTGGGCGAGCTCGCCGAGCTGCGCCGCCGCCTCGACGAGTTCCTCGCCGACGCCCGCGACCGCGGCAACGTCTACGCCCTCACCGACATGCGCGCCCGCCTGAACCTCGCCTGGCTGGTCGCCGGTGAGCCCGCGGAGGCCCGCCGCCAGCTCGCCGAGGCCATGCAAAACTGGACGACCGACGGCTACCACGTCCAGCACTTCAACGCCCTCCTGTCCCAGGTCCAGGCCGACCTCTACGAGGCCGACCCCGCCGCCGCTGTCCCCCGCATCGAGGCCGCCTGGCCCGCCCTCACCGGCTCGCTGCTCATGCGCATCCAGCTGATCCGCGCCGAGGCCCACCAGCTCCGGGCCCGCGCCGCGATCGCCAGCCTCACCGGCGCCCCGTCGCGCGGCGTCACCAGGGCGATCGAGCATGAGATCGACGCCCTCGCCCGCGAGAAGATGGCCTGGATCGACCCCATCGCCGACCTCCTGCGCGCCGGCCTGCTGCGCGCCCAGGGCCGACCCGCCGCCGCGATCGCCCGCCTGCGCGCCGCCCTCCAGGCGTTCCAGACCCAGCGCATGGGCCTCTACGCCGCCGTCGCCGAGCGCCAGCTCGGCCTGCTCCTCGGTACCGACGAGGGCGCCCGCCTGCACGCCAGCGCCGAGGCGTGGATGCTCGCCCAGACCGTCCGCGACCCCGCCGCGATCGCCCGCGTCTTCGCCCCGGGTCTCACCTGACCCGAAGGACATGTCCCGATCGCGCCATGGATGCCGCCGCAGCGAGCCCGCACGCGCGTGAACCTGCCGACACGACCGCGTCGGTCCGATCGCCGCAGCGAGCCCGCGCGTGAATCTGCCCGGCGCCTCGACGGAGATGTCCTTTCGGCCATGTCGATACATTGCTAGGCTCGCCGCTCTGCTCGTCCGAAGTACCCGTCGCCAGGAGCCCGCCATGCCGAGAGTGTCCCGTCCCTCGCTCGCCCGCCGCTGCCTCACCGCTTCCCTCTGTACCAGCCTCGCCGTCGTCGTCGCCGTCGCCCCGGCGCAGGCCCAGGCCAGCGAGCCCGCGCTGCACGGCGCCACGATGTCCACCGGGATGTCACCGACCGCCGCCAAGCTGCGCACCATCATGAGCCTGCACCTCCAGGACCCCGACGCCCCCGACGACGTGGCCCCGGCAGGTGACGCCCCGACCGCCCAGGGCCCGGTCGCCCAGGGCGCCCCGATCGGCCCGGCCCCGGCCCCGGCCCCCTCCACGCCGCCGCCGCGCAAGGGCCTCGGCATGATGATCGCCGGCGCCGCCATCACCGGCGCCTACGCCCTCCCGCTCGTCGGCTTTGGTGCCTACACCATCATCCTCAGCAACCGCTACGACGAGGTCACCGGGGGGGGAACGCAGGGCCTCGGCGCCGTCGCTGGCGGCGTGCTGGTCGCGTTCGGTGTCATCGGCCTCGGCGTCGGCGTCCCGCTCATCGGCGTCGGTGCCTACCGCTTTAGCAAGTACCTGGAGTGGAAGAAGACCAATCAGGTCAGCCTCCGCCCCAGCATGAGCCGCACCATGCACGGCACCTACACCACCGGGGTCACCCTGCGCTTCTGAGCCCACCGCCGGGCCTCACGCGCACCGCGACGCGGCTCCGCGTTCACAGCGACGGGGCCGCTCACACGCCTGCTCGCCGACGTCGCAGCCCGAGCAGCAGCAGCCCCAGCGCCGCACCGGACGGCGCCGCGGACCCCTGACAGCCGCAGCCCGCCTCGTCGACCACCTCCGCCGAGGTCGACTCGCCGCTCGCCGCGCGCGACAGCACGAGGTCGATGCACTGGTAGTACAGGTCGTTGCCGTCGCCGTACGGCGGCTTGTCGCTCATCACCTGGATCACCTGCAATGTGCATTGATCGCACTCGACATCCGGCAGCGTCAGCGACTGCGAGTACATGCCGCCCCCCGCGTGATCCGGGATGCCATCGAGCAGCACGGACGGCCCGCCGCTCACGTCGGTGAAGCCCACCGGATCGACGAAGTCGTCCTGGCCCTCCGCGTCGAAGCTGATCCTGAAGTGCCCGGGGTGATCGACGTACTCGTCCCACTCCACCGTGATCGTCTGGCCGGGCTTGAAGGTGTGGACCACGCTGCCGCGCGGGTCATCCGCCCCGGCCCCGCAGGGCCCCTGCTTGAGCGAGTCGTGGCGCGCCTGCGGCGAGGTCACCCGCAAGTGCGCCGCGGCGCTGCCACCCATCAGCCCGATCAGCCCGACCGTCAGCGCCGCCCACCACCTGCCCGCTCGGACATGTCGCAAGCGACCTGTCCCACGGGCCAGCTCCACCCGCCCAGGCACGCCTGCTGCGCAGCGCGAGGGGGACGAGCACGTCAGCTCCTTCGCCGCGCGCCTAGGCACGCCGCCGCCTGCGCAGCGCGAGGGGGACGAGCAACACCGCGAGCCAGCCGCCGCGCGCGTCCCCGCGGCAGCCGCAGCCCTTGTCGTCGCCGCCGCTGGTGTCCACGCCCTCGCTGGTCGCCCCGCCGGTCGCGCTGCCCGTGCTGCCGCCGCCGCCGGTCGGCGTGTCGCTGGTCGCGGTCGTCTCGCCCGCGCTCGGGTCGCTGCTGGTCGAGCCGGCGCTCGCCGAGGTCTCGCCCGCGCTCGGGTCGGAGCTGCTCGACGGGTCAGGCGCTCCGGTGCTCGCGTCGGTCGTCGCCGGCTCGCCGGTGCTGCCCGGATCGCCGCTCGTCGTCGACGCCACCTCGCCCTTGAGGGCGATGTCGGCGCATTGGTAATACATGTCATTGCCGTCGCCGTAGGGCGGCTTGTCGGACATCACCTGGATCACCTGCAGCACGCAGTTGTCGCACTCGATGTTCGGCAGCTGGATCTCCTGCATGTAGTCGCCGCCGTTCTTGTCGGCGATACCATCGAGGAGCACGCCGGGCCCGCCGCCCACGTCGTCAAAGCCCTTGGGATCGACGAAGATGTCCTGGCCGTCGTCATCGAAGGCGATGCGAAAGTGGCCCGGGTGATCGACATACTCGTTCCACGTCACCACGATCTTCTCGCCCGGCATGAAGGTCGCCACCGTCGGCCCGCGCGGGTCGTTCGGCCCGGCGCCGCAGGGACCCTGCTTGAGCATGGTCGTCCGCGGCGTAGGTGTCAGCAGGTCGAGGTGAGCGTGGGCCGTGCCGGCGAGCAACGCGAGCGCCACGGCGATGGAGGAAGGTAAGGCGATCGATCGCATCAGGTTGCCCTCTTCTAACAGCTTCATGCGCGCCTCCCAAGCGGGCGCCCGCCCCCGCTCGCTGCGCGTGAGGCCTCAATTGACGAGCCCGGGACGCGGCTTGTCGCCGGCCCGTGCGCGGCGCACCACCGGCCCCGCGTGGTGGTGCACCAGCTTCCATTCGCCGCCCTCGCGCACGAAGACGTTGGTCGCGATCAGCTGCGCCTCGCCGATCGTCTCGCTGCACACCACGTACGCCATGTCCTCGCCAGCGTGGGCCTCGGCCGCGCCGTACTCGATCTCGCCGGGCGCATCGCCCTCGAGGATCGCCCGCCAGCTCAGCATGATCTCCTCCCGCTCGACCAGCGCGCCCCACCCCGGATGCACGCAGCTGACCGGCGCCTCGCGGGCCCACACCTCGTCCATCGCCCCGAGGTCGGCCTGCGCGAAGGCCTCGTAGAAGCGCTGGTTGGCCGCCAGGATCTCGTCGGTCATCGTCGCCACGATAGCCGACAAGCCCCGCTCGATGGGCCCGCAGCATCGACGACCCCCGATCACCGCAGCAGGCGCGAGCGCGCCTCGAGCACCCGCTGCGCCGCCGCCTCGCCGCTGTCTGCCAGCGCCGTCAGGTGCCCCATCTTGCGCCCCGGCCGCGGGTCGCTCTTGCCGTACAGATGCAGCTTCACGTCCGCCAGCTCCAGCGCCGCGAGCCAGCGCGGCTCGCCGCCTCGCCACTGCTCGCCCATGAGGTTGGCCATCGCCGCCGGACGCAGCAGGTCGGTCGCCCCCAGCGGCAGCCCGCACACCGCGCGCAGCTGCTGTTCGAACTGGCTCGTCACGCAGGCATCGAAGGTGAGGTGCCCCGAGTTGTGCGGACGCGGGGCCAGCTCGTTAATCAAGAGCACGTCGCCGGGCAGCGCGAAGAACTCGACGCACAGCACCCCGACCACCCCGAGCGACTCGAGCACCGCGCGGGCGATCTCCCGCGCCGCGCGCTCGCAGCCTGGCGAGACCCGGGCCGGCGCCAGCGAGATGTCGAGGATCCCACCGACGTGGTGGTTCTCGATCACCCCGAAGTCGACCACCTGGCCGTCGTGACCGCGGGCCGCCACCACGGATACCTCGCGCTCGTAGTGCACGAAGGCCTCGAGCACCGCCTCGCCGCCGGCCATCTGCTGCCACGCCGCCGCCGCCTCGCTGGGCCCCGAGATCCGCACCTGGCCCTTGCCGTCGTAGCCCCAGCCGGCCGTCTTGAGCAGCGCCGGACAGCCGAGCTCCGCCAGCCCGGCCTCGAGCTGCGCCAGCGAGCGCACCGCACGAAACGGCGTGACCGGGAAGCCGTGCTGCGCCAGGTAGCCCTTCTCGCGCAGGCGGTGCTGCGTCACGTGCAACACCTCCCCGCTCGGGCGCACCGGCGCCGCCCGGGCCGCGGCCGCGGCCGTCGCCGCTGGCACATTCTCGAACTCGAAGGTCACGACCTCGACCCCCGCCGCGAACTTCGCCACCGCGTCGAGATCCTCGTAGGGCCCCGCCACCTCGAGGTCCGCGACCTGCCCGGTCGGCGTGTCGTAGCCCGGCGAGTAGGTGTGCACCCGGTAGCCCATGCGCCGCGCCGCGATCGCGAACATGCGGCCGAGCTGCCCGCTGCCGAGCACCCCGATGCTCGCGCCCGGCAGCACCGGCTTGAACGCGGCGCTCATGCCAGCGTCTCGCGCATCACGTCATCGGCGCGCCGGGCCGCGTACGCCAGCAGCCGCTCCCGCAGCTCCGGCCGGCTCAGGGCCAGGATCCTGATCGCCAGCAGCGCCGCGTTCACGGCCCCCGCGACGCCGATCGCCAGGGTGCCGACCGGCACCCCGCGCGGCATCTGCACGATCGACAGCAGCGAGTCGAGCCCGCCGAGCGAGGTGGTCTGGATCGGCACGCCGAGCACCGGCAGCGTCGTCTCGGCCGCGACCATCCCGGGCAGGTGGGCCGCGCCGCCGGCCCCCGCGACGATCACCAGCAGACCCCGGGCCTCCGCCGTCTGCGCGTACTCGGCGAGCCACTGCGGCGTGCGGTGGGCCGAGACCACCCGGCACTCGTGCGGCACCGCGAACTCGCGCAGCAGCTCGTCCGCGTGCTTCATCGTCTCCCAGTCGGACTTGCTGCCCATGATCACGCCGACGATCGGCGCGTCCGCGGAGCTCGCCTCGGGCGACACAGCCGGCTCACGCATCGGGCTCACTCGCCGTCGCCGCCGTCCGCCTCACCGCCCTTGGCCTCGGCCTTCTCCGCCGAGTTGGCGGCACCCGTCAGCCCGCTCGGGGGCGTCGGGGCCGTCGGGGCCGTCGGGGCCGTCGGGGCCGTCGGCCCGGTCACGCCCGGCACCGGCGGGTGCTCCGGCGGGAGGGCGCCCGGCTGCGGCTGCGTGCGCCCGGCGCCCCCAAGGCCCAGCTTCCGGGCCCGCGGATCGGGGCCGAGCGCCTCCTCCATCTTGTTCACGACCTTGTAGCGGGCGAGCAGCGCCTCCTTGAGGTCGCGGCGCCCCTGATGCAGCTTGCGCTGGCCGAGGCGCTCACGGATCTGCTCGACCAGCGCCTCCTTCGGCAGGTCACCCGGCGGGTACTTGGCGATCAGCTTGATGATGTGGACGCCGAACTTGGTCTCGACCGGCTTCGAGATCTCGCCGGGCTTGAGCTTGAACGCCACCGCCGAGAATTCCTCGACCATGCGGTCCTTGGTGAACACGCCGAGGTCGCCGCCCTTGTCGGCGCTCGGTCCGATCGAGTTCTCCTTGGCCAGCTGGGCGAAGTCCGTGCCCGGCGTCGTCGCCTTCTTGTACAGCTCATCGGCCTTCGCCATCGCCTCGGCCGTCCACTGCTTGCGCTCCTCGGCGGTGGGCTCGGGCGGCTTGTCGCCCGGCGCCTGACCGGGCGGAGTCTGCGGCCCGAGCGGGATCAGGATGTGCGACGCCTGCACGCGGTCGGCGTCCGACTTGTAGTTCGGCTTGATCTTCTCGTACTCCTCGTCGACCTCAGCCTCGGTCACCGTCAGCTTGTTGTCGGCCTCCAGGAGCTGCTTCTCGACGATCTCCGCGATGTACATGTCGCGCAGGCTCTGCTCGGTCTCACCGCGGCGGACCAGGTGCTTGTCCCAATCCTTGATCCCCTGGCGCTGCTCCGCCTCGCGGGTGGCCAGCTCGGCCTGGTCGTACTGGATCTTGCGGGCCACGGCCTCCTGGCGCAGCACCTCCTGGTAGATCAGCCGCTCCGTGATCGACTTGCGATAGCGGCGATCCGCCGACGGCGGGATCTCGCGGCCGCGCTCGGCGTACTTCTGGACCTTGAGGTCGTAGATCGTGCGAAAGTCGGCCAGCGTCAGCGGCTTGTCGTTGACGATCGCCACCGGGTCCGGCAGCGCACCGAGCTCGCTCGCCCCGGGCTTCGGCTCCGGCGCGGGGATCTGGTTGACATCCTTGGTCTCGGCCTTCACCGGATCCGCCGGCTTGGTGCAGGCCGGCACGGCGAGGGACAGACAGACGACACTCAAGAACAGCGGGACGAGGCGGGGCATGAATTCTCCTGAACGGGTCCGAGGTGGCCCGGCGGCAGCGCGGGATCCTACGCCCGAAGCCGCGCCGTTCCAAGCGAGTCGCGCGGCGACGTCAGGCTCGCGTGAGCCAACGCCCGGGGGCAGCGCACGCCTCTCGGCCATTCCCTGGGGCACGCCCCGGAGGCCCGCTGCGGGCCCGATCGCGTAGGATCCCGCGCCCATGTCCAAGCTCGTCCAGATCCGGTCGACCCGTGACCCGGGGGGCCCGGACGACCCGCCGATCGCCGCCTCGCTCCTCCCGACCAACGAGGTCGGCGACGAGCTCGAGACGATCCCGGCGTCTGGCCCACGCGTCTATCTCGAGACCCTCGGCTGCCAGATGAACGAGGCCGACTCCGCGATCATCATGGGCCAGCTGCGGGCCCGCGGTTACACCCGCGTCCAGGATCCGGCCGCCGCCGACGTCATCTTGCTCAACACCTGCGCCGTGCGCGAGAAGGCCGAGGAGCGGGTCTACGGGCGCACCAGCCAGCTCCTGCGCCACCGCAAGGAGCGCCCGGGCCTGGTCTTCGGCATCACCGGCTGCATGGCGGAGCACCTGCGCGACAAGGTCCAGCAGCACGCGCCGCACATCGGCGTGGTCGCCGGACCCGACAGCTACCGAAGGATCGGCGCCCTCGTCGACCGCGCCCGCAGCGGCGAGCGCGTCATCGACGTCCAGCTCGACAAGAGCGAGACCTACGACGGCCTCGACGGCGTCCCCGACGACGACGGCGTCAGCGGCCAGATCTCGATCCAGCGCGGCTGCGACAAGTTCTGCAGCTTCTGCGTCGTCCCCTACACCCGCGGCCGCGAGCGCGGCGTGGCCCCCCGCGAGGTCCTGCGCGCCGCCCGTGCCCTCCTGGACCGCGGCTACAAGGAGCTCGTCCTGCTCGGCCAGACCGTCAACTCCTACCGCTGGGAGGACGTGGGCTTCGCCGATCTCCTGCGCGCCCTGACCCGCCTCGACGGCCTCGAGCGCCTGCGCTTCACCAGCCCCTACCCCGTCGACTTCACCGACGCCGTCATCGAGGTCATGGCCAGCGAGCCGAAGATCTGCCCCTACGTCCACCTCCCCGCCCAGTCCGGCGCCGACACCATGCTGGACGCCATGAAGCGGGGCTACACCCGCGCCGAGTACCTCGCCCTGGTCGCCAGGCTGCGCGCCGCCATGCCCGGCCTCGCCCTCAGCACCGACCTCATGGTCGGCTTCTGCGGCGAGACCGAGGCCGACCACCAGGACACCCTCTCGCTCATGCGCGAGGTCCAGTTCGACAGCGCCTTCATGTTCCGCTACAGCGATCGCGGCATCACCTACGCCGCCCGCAAGCTGCACGACGACGTCGAGCACGACACCAAGGCCAGGCGCCTGCAAGACGTCATCGACCTCCAGGAGCAGCACACCCGGGCCTCGCACCAGGCCCGCGTCGGCGGCCGCGAGCGCGTCCTCATCTCCGGCCTCTCGCGCCGCAACGATCGCGTCCTCGGCCGCACCCCCAGCTTCCACAGCGTGCTGCTCCCGCTCGGCGCCGGCCGCCCCGGCGACACCGTCGAGGTCGAGATCACCGGCACCACCGGCCACTCCCTGCTCGCCTGATCGCGCGGTCAACCCGAGCATGGCGTAAGGGACATGTCCCTACCGCCATGTCACCGCGGCGATCGCCGCGAGCGAACTAGAAGCGCCCCGCGAGCCCGAGCCCGCTCGGCATCAGCGCCGCCCGCTTCGGCTTGGCGTTGCGGTTGCGGACCAGCGCGACCACGCCGACCGTGCCGAGGATCGCCCCGACCCCGATCAGCACGGCCCCCAGCGGACCGGTCCCGAACAGCGACTTGCAGTCGCCGTCCGCGTCGACCCCGTCGCCCGTGCAGGTCTTCTTGTACTCGCGGTCGTCGATCGCCACCAGGCCCACGCCCGCCCCGAGCAGCAGCAAGCCGCCGGCCAGCCCGGCCGCCCCGAGCGCGCGGCTCTTCGGGTTGCCCGGGGTCCGCTGCAGCGTCAGCTGCAGCTCCTCGCGGGCCCCGTTGACCAGCGTCAGCTCGCGCTCCTCCGCCACGTAGCCGTTCAGGCTCACGCGGATCTTGTGGCTGCCCTCGAGGACAGGTCGCTCCAGCGGCGTGGTCCCGACCACCTCGCCGTCGACGAACACCAGCGCCCCGCTTGGCTTGGTGTCGAGCACCAGCACCGCCGGTCCGCTGCTCATCGCCGACAGCCGCGACTGCAGCAGCGCCCCCTGCGAGTCGAGCAGGCTGACCAGCTCGGTCGACCCGCAGATCTCACAGGTCTCGTCCTCGCTCAGCACGACCACGCCGGTCTTCGCGTCGATCAGATCCAGCTTGAGGATGAAGTCGCGGTTCTTCGCCACCACCGTCGTGCGCACCAGGTGGGTCGCCCCGCTGTTGGCCCGCACCCGGTCGTAGCAGGTCTGGCGATCGCAGTTGCCCTCGAGGAAGGGCGTCACCTGGGCCGGGTCGACCAGCGCCGCCTGCCCGCGCCCGAGCCCCTCGCGCAGCCCCGCGGTCCAGCGCTCGCGCGTCTCGCCGTCGATCGACCCCTCGACCCGCAGCGGCAGCACGGCCAGGCGCGCCGCCTCCGGCTTCACCCCGCCCGCGTCGCTCTCTCCGCTCGCTGCCGGCGCGCCGCCCTCCGCAGGCCCGCTCGCCTTGCTCGCGCTCGTCGCCTTCGACCCCTTCGCGGCAGGCGCCGCGTGCACCTCCACGCCGGCCAGCGACAGGCACAGCGACAACACAACCGCGGAGCAAAACGGGGGCCTCACCCCCCGGAGGCTATCACCTTGTCTGTCCAGGTGACGCTCCCGCGCGGTGAGCCGACACCGAGCCGGGCGCGCGCCCGTGCCCCTGCCCGCCGCGTCACCGCGTCCATCGCGGACCATTCGCCCTGCCTTGCCCCTTGCCCTCCCCCGTCGCCGCGACGGACACTGGGGTCGGCTCGCCCCCCTCGATGCCCCCGTCCCAGAAGCAGAATCTGATCCCTGCCCCGTCCGGCGGCGCCCCACCGGCAGGCGCTGGTGCGCGGGCGGCAGGCGCTGGTGCGCGGGCAGCAGACGCTGGTGCGCGGGGCCAGACCATGTCCTTCGACACGGACATCGAGGTCGACGACGCCAGCGTCAGCCCCTCGGACCGCAAGACCCGCCCCGAGGAGGACTCGAAGGCCAGCCGCCGCCCGCTCGCCAGCACCACCGGCCGTCCGCTGGCCCAGACCCGCGGCGCCCTGGCGACCCGCAGCCCCGGCGGCCAGCGCGAGCGCACCCGCGGCCCCGCTGGCGCGATGGCGGCCGAGGGCAAGCAGGTCCGCCTCCTGCCCGGCCGCCGCGTCCCTGGCACCCGCTACCGCCTGGTCCGCTGGCTCGGCGAGGGCGGCATGGGCGTCGTCTACGAGGCCGAGCACGAGGACATCGAGCGCCGCGTCGCGCTCAAGATCCTGCGCAGCGAGGCCAGCGAAGATCCGCAGCAGGCGGCCCAGTTCCGCGAGGAGGCCCGCGCCGCCAGCCGGATCGGCTCGCCCAACATCGTCGAGATCTTCGACTTCGGCGAGCTCCCCGACGGCCGCCTCATGTTCGCCATGGAGCTGCTCAACGGCCATGGCCTCGACACCGAGCTCGACAAGTGCCCGATGGATCAGGGCCGCATGATCGGGATCTTGCGGCAGGTCTGCAAGGGCCTGGCCGCCGCGCACGAGGTCGGCATCATCCACCGCGACGTCAAGCCCGACAACATCATCTTGCTCGCCGCCCACGGGGCCGTCGGCGCCGGCGCCAGCGGACGCAGCGACCGCGTCAAGGTCGTCGACTTCGGCATCGCCACCATCAACGCCGAGGCCGACACCGGCGCCGCCGGCACCCCGCACTACATGGCCCCCGAGCAGGTCCTCGGCGTCCCCTTCGACGGTCGCCTCGACATGTACTCGCTCGGCTGCACCGCCTACGAGCTGCTGGTCGGCAAGCCTCCCTTCGTCGCCCAGACCGTCGATCAAATTCTCCAGGCCCAGCTCGAGTCGACCCCGGTCCCGCCCTCCGAGCTGTGCCCCCCGGGCACCGTCCACCCCGCGCTCGAGGCCGTGATCCTCCGCTGCCTCGAGAAGACCCCCGAGAAGCGCTTCCGCGACATGCACGACCTCGAGGCCGCGCTGTGCGAGGCCCAGATCGCCGCCGGCATCTCGACCCCATGGGACGACCTCGCCCTGCCGCCCGTCGACGTCGAGCGCCGCGACGAGCTCCTGCGCAAGATGCCCAAGCTCGGCGACCCCGCCCGCCCGCGTCGCCGCTGGCTGTGGCCCGCGATCGCCGTCGGCAGCTCGCTGCTCGCCGCCGGCCTCGCCGCCGTCATCGTGCTCGCCAACCGCAGCCCCGCGACCAGCAGCAGCCCCGAGGTCGACGCCCTCGCCGAGGCGGCCCGCGCCGCCGGTCTGCGCGCCCACTGGGTCTGGCCGCCCAAGGAGGACCTGGGCGACACCTCCCTGCGCCGCGTCCTCCAGCTCGAGGCGATGGACGGCGAACTCGACCTCGTCGCCGAGCAACGCGCGAGGGAGCTGCGCACCGAGTTCGCCACCCTCCTCGTCACCCTCGGCGACGACTACTGGGACAAGGACGGCGGCAAGGCCTTCGCCCGCGACTACTACCTGCAGGCGATCAGCTTCGACCCGAACAACGAGCACGCCCGCTCGCGCACCGGCGCCACCCCGGGCATGATCGCCGAGTTCCTCGACAAGGCCGCCCAGGGCTCCTTCAGCGAGGAGGAGATCCGCGCCGCCGCCCCGCTCATCGCCCTCGCCGAGCCCGACGTCGTCAAGCGCGAGGAGAAGCTGCTCGCCCTCGCCGACGAGGCCGACGACGAGAGCGCCAGCGGCTCCGCCAACCTCGAGCGCCTGATCGCATCCACCAGCGGCAAGCCGCGCAAGCGCCGGGTCAAGAAGGACGACGACGGCCGCACCGCCCAGTCGACCCTCACGATCGTCCCGCCCGGCCAGGACCCCGGTACTGGCCCCGGTACTGGCCCAGGCCCGATCGACCCCGTCGCCACCCCGCCGCAGCCGGGCGTCAAGCCCGGCACCCCCGCCGTCAAGCGCGACACCAAGGAGTCGAGCAAGCTCGTCAAGGACGCCAACAAGGCGCTCGCCGCCGGCAACCGCAAGGAGGCCGAGGCCCTGTTCCACCAGGCCCTCGGCAGCGACAACCGCAACGCCGCCGCCCTCATCGGTCTCAGCGACCTCGAGTTCGACAAGGGCGCCTACCAGCGCGCCGCCGACTACGCCGAGAAGGCCACCGCCGCCGCCCCCAAGAACGGCGGTTACCACCTCCGCCTCGGCGACGCCTTCTACAAGCTGCTGCGCTACACCGACGCCCGCCGCGCCTACGAGAAGGCCAAGGAGCTCGGCGTCCGCGAGGCCACCGACCGCCTCGACAAGCTCAAGGCCAAGCTCGGCGGCAAGTAGCCCCGCTCCGGCGCCGGGGCGTCGCGGCGCCCCCGATTTCAGCCCCTATTCAGGCGTGCGGCCCCGGCGTACCGTGCGGCCCCCTCCATATGACCAAGCGCTCGTTAGTCCTCCCGCTCATCGCCCTCACGCTCGCCAGCGCGGCCTGCAAGCCCGCACCGACCAAGCCGCCGCCGGTGCCCACCACCAGCCCGACCGACGACATCCTGGCCGCCTCCGATCTCCCGCCGACCCTCGCCGCCCCGCTCCCGGGCGACGGCATGGGCGTCACGATCCACCGCCTCAAGAACGGCCTCACGGTCTACATCAGCACCGACCGCCAGAAGCCCCGCATCGCCGCGTGGGTCGCCGTGCGCACCGGCAGCCGCAACGACCCGCCAAACTCCACCGGCCTCGCCCACTACCTCGAGCACATGCTGTTCAAGGGCACCGACGAGCTCGGCACCCTCGACTACACCGCCGAGAAGCCCCACCTCGACAAGGTCCGCGAGCTCTACAAGGCCCTGCGCGCCACCGACGACCCCGCCAAGCGCCAGGCGATCTTCGCCGAGCTCGACGCCAGCAACCAGGCCATCTCCAAGCTCGCCGTCCCCAACGAGATGGACCGCCTCTACACCACGCTCGGCGTCGAGGGCATCAACGCCTTCACCAGCGACGACATGACCGTCTACATCGGCGACCTGCCGACCAACCGCCTCGAGGCCTGGGCCACCCTCGAGGCCGAGCGCTTCAAGGACCCCAGCTACCGCCTCTTCTTCACCGAGCTCGAGTCGGTCTACGAGGAGAAGAACCTCTCCCTCGACAGCCCCGACGGCCGGGCCTCCGAGGCGATGATGAAGCAGCTGTTCCCGACCCACCCCTACGGCACGCAGACGACGATCGGCTCGATCGAACACCTGAAGAGCCCCGCCTATCAGGACATGATCGACTACCACCAGCGCTGGTACGCCCCCAACAACATGGCCGTGCTGCTCGCCGGGGACATCGACGCCGCCGCCGCCCTGCCGGTGCTGGAGCGCACCCTCGGCACCTGGGCCCCGCGCAAGCTCGAGCCGCCGACCCCCGCGACGCCGACCAAGATCACCGCCCGCGTCGCCTCCGAGGTCATCGGCGAGGGCGAGCAGGCCGTCTCGCTCGGCTGGTCGACCGTCCCCTACACCCACCCCGATGAGCCCGTGCTCACCGTCATGCACTGGCTGCTCGACAACGGCACCTCCGGCCTCCTCAACGCCGAGCTCGAGCTGACCCAGAAGGTCCCCGACGCCGCCGCCTACGGCTACAGCATCCTCGAGTCCGGCATCTTCATCGTCCGCGCCACCGCCCGCGAGGGCCAGCCGCTGGAGGACGTCGAGCAGCTGCTCCTCGGCGTGGTCGCCAAGCTCAAGGCCGGCGGCTTCAACCAGGCCGACATCGACGCGATCGTCCTCGCCAACGACATCGGCCGCAAGTTCCAGCAGGAGAGCAACGACGGCCGCGTCGGCAAGCTGATGGAGTCCTTCATCTACCGCCAGCCCTGGGCCAAGATGCTCGAGCGCGACGAGCGACTGCGCAAGGTGACCCGCGAGGACGTCATGCGCGTCGCCAACGAGTACCTCGGCCCCGGCTTCAGCGCCGTCTACCGCCGCGCCGGCAAGCCCGTCGTCGCCAAGATCGACAAGCCCACGATCACCCCGATCGAGGTCGACCCGGCCCGCAAGAGCAAGTTCGGCGCCGCCATCGAGGCCATGAAGGCCCCCGAGCTCAATCCCGAGTGGCTGGTCGAGGGCACCCACTACACCCGCCACCCGCTCCCCGCCGGCGAGCTCATCGCCGTCAAGAACACCCGCAACGACCTGTTCCAGCTGTCGTACCGGTTCGACCGCGGCCACAAGCGCGAGCGCATGCTGTGCCACGCCCTCGACCTGCTCGAGCAGTCCGGCGCCGGCGACCAGTCCGCCGAGGCCTTCAAGAAGCAGCTGTTCGCCCTCGGCAGCTCGATCTCCTTCAGCTGCGGCGCCGACACCAGCGGGGTCCGCGTCAGCGGCATCGACGCCAACATGGAGAAGACCCTCGCCCTGCTCGACGCCTGGTTTCGCCAGCCGAAGCTCGACCCCGAGACCCTGCGCAAGCTCGGCGAGAACCGCCTCAGCACCCGCAAGGACGGCATGGAGGACCCCGACAACCTGTGGGGCGTGCTCGGCGACTACGCCCAGTTCGACCGCGAGGCCGACGCCCTGCACGAGCCGACCAACAAGCAGATCACGGGTGCCAAGGTCGCGCCGCTGGCCAAGCTGATCACCGGCGCCCTCGACCACCAGCACCGCAGCATGTACTACGGCCCGCGCGCCGGGGCCGACGTCGCCAAGGTCGTGGCCCTCGGCAAGGACCACAAGAAGCTCACGCGCCGCGCCCCGCTCAACTACCGCAAGCCCAAGACCCCGACGATCTACTTCGTCCACCGCGAGGTCGCCAAGTCCTACGTCTCGGTCGCCCTCCCGCACGGCCCCGGCGAGCGCGCCAAGAAGCCCGCCGCCGAGCTGCTCAACACCTACCTCAACGGCGGCATGAACGCCCTCCTGTTCCAGGAGATGCGCGAGGCCCGGGGCCTGGTCTACTTCTCCTACGGCGCCGTCAACAAGGGCCAGTACCCCGACGACCCCTGGGCCATGACCGGCGGCATGGGCACCCAGGTCGACAAGACCCCCGACGCCCTCACCACCTTCCTCGAGCTGGTCCGCACCAAGCCCCTCGACACCGGCCGCATCGCCATCGCCCGCACCACCCTCGACCAGGAGTACCGGTCCTCGCGCATCGACCCGCGCTGGAGCGTGTTCTGGATCTCGAGCTGGGACGACGCCGGTGAGCCCAGCGACCCCCGCCCCTGGTACTGGGAGCAGATCAAGGCGCTCAAGGACGACGAGCTGCGCGCCTTCGCCGGCAGCTTCGCCGACAAGCCCGTCGTCGTGGCGATCATCGGCGACCGCACCCGCGTCAACCTCGACGCCCTCAAGAAGATCGGCACCGTCATCGAGCTGAGCCCCGACAAGCTGTTCAGCTACGGCGCCTTCCCCAAGGCCCGGCCCCCAAGGCCGAACCCCCCGCTGCACCCACAGCCCCCGCAGCCCCCGCAGCCGAGCCCGCCCCGGCTGCCAAGGCCCCGCCGCCGCCGCCGCCCGCCCCGGCCAAGTGATGCGCTGCCTGTCCCGAGGGACAGCCACACTGGACCTGTCCCTCGGGACAGACACACTGGACCTGTCCCTCGGGACAGTCACTAACGCGCCTGTCCCTCGGGACAGGCGCGTTGCTGCCGACGCCGCCGCCGTCGCAGCCCGAGCAGCCCGAGCCCGAGAAGCCCGGCCCCCGCGGTCCCGTCGACCTCACAGCCGCAGCGCCGCTTCGCCGTCACCCCGAGCTCGGGCAGGTCCTGCGCCAACAGCTCCGCCAGCACGAGCGATCGGTCGACGTCCGCCAGCGACCGCACCCGCCGCGGCTCCGAGCGCACGCCCGCGGGCGAGACCTCCGACCACAGCCCGTGCCGCGGCGCCTCGCAGGCGATCGCCCCCGCGAAGGGATGGCGCACGAGCAGGCGCGTCATGAAGTCGTTCGCGCCGTCCATCGCCGGATCCAGCACCGGCGCCGGCCCGACCTGCGGGTGCGCCTCGCTGCCGCCCACGATCGGCCGCGCCGCCGCCAACTCGAGGTCCTTCGTCATCTCGTCGGCCCCGAGCCGCGTGTGCAGCCGCGTGATCACCAGCGCCTCCCGGAGCCCGCGCACCGTCGCCAGGCCCGGCGCCGCCGCGGCCCCGAGCGCCCCCAGCTCGGCCCCCTCCCACCCCGCCAGCGGCCGACCCGCGTACTCGCCGACCACCGCCCCCGGCGTGCGCGCCAGCACGGCGTCGAGCAGGGCCGCGTGCACGGGACCGATCCGCTCGCGCGCCTCGCCCCGCAGCAGCACCGAGGTCGGCATCAACGCCGCCGGATAATTCCCCGCCTCGAAGCGCCGCCCGACCGCGATCGTGTGGACCACCAGGTCCTGCACCCCGATCGCGTTGACCGTCCCGATCTTCAGCGGCAGCACGAAGCGCTCGCTGTCGTAGTGAAAGCGCAGCGGCGACAGCGTCGCCTCCCCGTCCGCGTTGAAGTGCACCTGCCCCGGATCCACCTCGGCGATCAAGAACCGCATCCCCGCGTCCGCGTAGGGCCGCAGCGCCGCCTCGGCCGCCGCGCTCAGGTGGTACTCGCGCGCGCGCAGGAACTCGACGATCACCGCCGACTCGCTCGCCCCCGGCGCCATGAAGCTGTACTCGCCGTCCTGAAAGGTCGCCGGCGCCTCGCGCCGCACCGGCGTCGGCTCTTCCGGCTTCACCGTCGGCTCGGGCGCGGCGCACGGGTCCTGCTCCCATTGCTCGAGCAACATCGGCGCCGTGCTGGCGTCGAGCTGATCGAGCAAACGCCGATCGACGATGCGCAGGTCCTCCGCCGCCACCTCACCGGGCACCGGGATCACCAGCGCGAACCCATCCGCCGGCCCGCGATAGTCGGCCTGCATGGTCACCACCGTGCGCGGCCCGTCGCGCAGCAACACCACCCGCGCCGCCCTGCTGCCCATCGCCCGGTCGTGCTTCGCCACGTACATCCCCGGGAACGCCGCCGCCGACCCCGAGGTCAGCAGCCCGACCAGCAACCCGACCAATGGCGCGGCCGCAGCGACGCGACATGCGAGGACCCGCCCCATCATCCCCGCCACGATACCCGAACTTCGGCGCCCCTCGCACCAGCCCCGGGGCGACGCCTCAACGCGGCTGCAGCTCCGCCCGCAGCCCCGCCACCGACGCGGCGATGTCCTGCACCGTCGCGTCGCCGATCGACGCGTTCCGGGCCGCCCGCTCCAGCGCCTCTGCCTGCTGGCGCAGCGCGGGACAGGCGGTCGTGCTCCGCATGGGCTCGAGGCTCTGACAAGCGCGTCGAAGCTCCGCGATCTTCGGCGCGAGCGCCCCGGGCTCGCGCTCACCCGCCGCCAACGTCGCCTGCAGCCCCTCCGCGGCCGCCAGCGCCGCGGCCTCGGCCGCGGCGACCGCCTCGGTCGTGGCCGTCGGCACCGCCAGCTGCCGCCGCGCCACATACCCCGCGATCAGCACCACCACCGCGATCAGGATCACCCCGTACTGCCGCATACCCACCGCACTAACACGCCCGCGCCGCCGCGCTCAAGGCTCCCCCGCGCGCACCGGCTGCCTCGCCCCCGCGCTCAGGTCTCCCCGGCGCGCACCGGCTGCATCGCCGCGTACCCGTGCGCGCGCACGTAGTTGATATGCAGCCCGCGGCACCCCGCATCGTGCACGCAGCCGCGGCAGCGCAGCGACTTGGTGAAGAAGCGACCGAGCACGTAGCGCTTCGCGTAGCGGAAGATCTCGATCCGCCCCTCACCCGTCAGCATCGCCCCGTCGAGCAGCCCCGGCCGCTCGCTCGGCGCCCGCCCGAGCACGCAGGCCGGCACGCCCTCGACCTGCACCGGCAGCGTGAACTCGGCGAAGAAGCGCGGCAGATCGAGGTCCTCCTCCGCCGAGCTCGTCAGCCGCTCGTGCGTCGGCTGCCACAGCACCAGCCGCCGCGGCGCCTCCGTCAGCCCGCGCAGCCACGCCTCGTTCGCCCGCGCCAGCGCCAGCGCCACCACGAATTCCCCCGGCCCCGCCAGCAGCGCCTCCGCCTCGGCCGCGGTGCGCACCACCACCCGCGTCAGCCGCTTGCCCGCGATCACGACCTGTCCCTCCGGCCCTGTCCCAAGCGCCAGCAGACCGCGCGTATCACCAAGCTCCAGCTCGAGCTCCGGCACCCCGGGAAACCCCGCCGCGCAGGCCTCGGCCGCCGCCAGATCCGGCGCCACCACCCACAGCGCCCGCGCCCCCGCCTCCTGCGCCAGCGCCGGCAAGGCCCGCACCCGCGGCGGCTTGAACTCCGGCAACCCCACCGCACCCGCAAACAACGGCAAGCGCACTCGCCCCGCCGACCTGTCCCCCGGGACATCCGACCTGTCCCCGGGGACATCCCCCGGGATAGGCGCCATCGCGGCCGCCGCCTCCGCCTCGGTCCCGTCGCTCACGCCCGCGTGCCGGGCCCGCAGCGCCATCTGCGTCTCCGCCCGCTTCTTGCTCGCCGGGTCCCCGCCGTACACCGGCGCCTGCTGCTCCTCCCACCCCGTGTCGATCCGCAGCACCGCGAACTTCGCGTCCTCGACCACCCCGCGCACCTCCTCGAGCGTGTCGCACAGCGGCTGCAGGTAGCAGTACCCGCAGCGGTGCGGCGAGCGGCAGTCGAGCGGCACCCCGCGCTCGAGCAGGTGCGCGTACTCCTCCTTGCGCCCGCGCACCTCGTCCCCGAGCTTGTACGGGTCCTGGATCAGATCCTCGAAGCCCTCGAGGTGCTGCGGCGGGAAGCGATTGAGCCAGATGTGGATCCCGGGCTTGCGCGCGTACGCGAACGCCGCCAACAAATACGGCCGCATCTCCTCGAGGTCGTAGAACAGCGTCTCCTTGCCCTCCGTGTACGCCCGCCCGAACGGGATCACGTGCAGCAGGTCGAACTCGCGGACCCCCATCGCCGTGAAGGTCGCCAGCAGCTCCGGCAGCTGGCGCACGTTGCCCCGGTTCACGCACACGTCGATGTTGACGATCGGCCGCCCGTCCGCGAGCGCCCGCTTCAGCCCCACCACCTCCTCCTCGAAGGCCCCCTTCGTACCCACCAAGGCGTCGTGGATCTTGGCGTTCGGCCCGTGGATCGAGAACGTGATCTCGCCGAGCCCCGCGTCGAGCGCCCGCCGCAGGAACTCGCCGTACGCGAACATCCGCCCGTTGGTCACGGTCTGGACCTTGCGATAACCCGCGAGCTTGCCGAGCCGCACGAAGTCGACGAAGTCCGGGTGGATCGTCGGCTCCCCGCCCGACAGGATCAGCCGCTGCGCCCCCTTGCGCCGCCCGTCGAGGATCTGCTGCTTGACCTCCTCGCGCGCGCGGTTGGTCCCATCGTGCGTGTGCGCGTCGAGGCAGAACACGCAGCGGTCGTTGCAATCGAAGGTCAGCCGCACCCAGTTGCGCTGCTCGTGCGCCGCGTCCTCGTGCTCGCGGATCTTCGGGGCAGCCGGCGCGTCCATGCCCGCCATCATACCCGGATCCGCCGCCAGCCCGACCACGCGGGCCCATGACCGCAGCGCCGCAGCTCCCGGCTCGGCCTCCACACCGCCTCTCCCGTGCGCGTCAGCCTGGCCCACCACCGCGGCGCCGCAGCCCCACTCGCCCGCCACACCGCCCGTCGCGTGCGTGTTAGCCTGCCCTCTCGATGCCCGCGCCCCGCATCCTGGTCGTGCACCCGCCGGTCTCGATCGCGCGGGACTTCATCGACTACCCCTACCTCGCCGACCTCGGCGCCGTGCAGCTCGCCGCCGTGCTCGCGCAGGCCCTCCCCGCCGCGCAGGTCGAGCTGCGCGACGCCTACGCCCTCCCCGGCGCCGACCTCCAGTGGCGCCCCGACGGCCGCGCCCGCATCGGCCTCGATCCCGCCCAGCTCGCGACCCACATCAGCGACGGCCCGCTCGCCGCCGCCGTCGTCGCCATCACCCCGTTTCACCGCCCGCCCCTGCGCGACGACCTGCTCGCAGCTGTCCTTTCGGACATCCGCCAGCGCTGGCCCAGGGCCAGCATCATCCTTGCCGACTGCTACCAGTCGGGCCAGCACTACGTCGCCAGCGACGGCCACGAGCTGCTGCGCCGCTACCCCGAGGCCGACGCCCTGGTCCAGTTCGAGGCCGAGCGCACCGTCCCCGCCCTGCTCACGGCGCTCCTCAACAACAACACGCGCCCGACCGGCGTCCACGCCGGCGCCCAGCCCGAGCTCGACGACCTGCCCCCACCCGCGTGGGACCGCGTCGACCTGGGCGCCTACGCCAGCTTCCACGCCAGCGTCGTCCGCGGCCTCCAGCGCGGCGCCTGGGCCTTCCCGATCGCCGGCCGCGTGCTCCCCCTCGTCACCACCCGCGGCTGCCCCTTCACCTGCCTGCACTGCAGCTCCAACCCCGACACCCCGCACGGCCAGCCCAAGCGCCAGCGCCGACGCTCGCCACAAAACCTGAGCGCCCTGCTCGAGCACCACAAGGCGCTCGGCGCCACCTCGCTGCACGTCCTCGACGAGCTCGTCAACGTCCACGAGGCCCACTTCGATCACCTGCTCGCCGAGCTCGCCCGCCTCGATCTCCGCGTCGAGATCCCCAACGGCATGCGCGCCGACTACCTCTTGCCGCGCCACCTCGAGAGCCTCGCCGGCCGCACCACCACCGTCAGCGTCAGCGCCGAGAGCGGCGTCCAGCGGGTCGTCAGCGAGGTCGTCGGCAAACGGCTCAATCTCGCCGCGATCGTCCGCGCCGCCGAGCACGCCCACGCCGCCGGCGTCCCCCTGATGATCCACTACATCATCGGCATGCCCGGCGAGTCCGCCGAGGAGATCAACGCCACCCTCGCCTTCGCCCTCGACCTGTGGGACCGCTTCAAGGCCTGGCCCGCCGTCCAGCACGCCACCCCGCTCCCCGGCACCCGCCTCGCCGCCACCGCCCACGCCGCCGCCCTACCTGTCCTTTCAGACAGCGGCACCCCACGCCGCGCCGTCTCCCTACCTGTCCTTTCAGACAGCGACGACGGCGACTGGGGCCCCCGCTTCCAGCGCGCCGCCAGCGGCGTCGGCGAGCTCGCGCCGGCCCTCCTCGCCAAGTTCATGTGGACCTTCGAGCAGCGCCTGCGCGCCTCCCAGGGCCCGCAGAAGCTGGTCATGAACGTCACCTACGTGTGCAACAACCATTGCACCTTCTGCGCCGTCGGCACCCGCACCCAGGTCGACGGTCACCCGACCCGCCAGCGCGAGCAGCTCGCCCACTGGCGCGCCCAGGGCGTCCACCAGGTCGACTTCGACGGCGGCGAGCCGACCCTCAACCCCGAGCTCATCGCCCTCATCCGCCACGCCCGCGGCCTCGGCTACACCCGCGTCAACGTCACCACCAACGGCCGCCTGTGCGCCTACGAGGCCTTCGCCGCCCGGCTCGTCAACAGCGGCCTCACCAGCCTGCTGTTCAGCGTCCACGGCCCCGACGCCCGCACCCACGCCCAGAACGTCGGCGTCGCCGAGGCCTTCGAGCAGACCATCGCCGGCATCCGCCACTGCGTCCGCCTCGCCCCCGCCGGCCTCGAGCTCGGCATGAACGTCACCATCACGAAGTCCAACGTCGAGCTGCTCGGCGAGCTCGCGGCGCTCGCGTGGGAGCTCCAGCTCCCGTGGATGAACCTCCAGTTCCTGACCCCGTTCGGCCGCGCCACCAGGCAGGTCGCCCCCGACACCGCCCACGCCGCCGAACGTGCCATCGCCGTCATCGACGCCTGGCGCGCGCGCATGAAGTTCCAGGTCATCAACCTGCCCTTCTGCTTCATGCCCGACCACAGCGAGTTCCTCCAGGGCGACCTCGGCAAGCTCTCGCGCCACATGGTCTTCGTCAACAACGAGACCGTGAACCTCGCCAGCTACCTCGCCGAACGCCGCACCCGCAAGCCGCAGTGCGCCGCGTGCCCCCACGCCTGCTTCTGCGGCGGCTTCTACGAGCTCGACGACGTCCCCGAACCCCCCTGGCTCATCGCCGCCGAGGATCTCGTGCGCCCGATCGCCGACCCCCGCCGCCACGAGTCCGTCCCCGCCGGCTTCCGCGGCCGCCTCGCAGCCCGCCAGCAGGGCGACTCGTAGGCCCGCGCACTCGTGGGCGCTCCCGCCAGATCCCGGCGACGCGCTCAGATCACCGGCAGCCCGCGCCGCGCCGCGATCGTCGGCGCCTGGCCCCGCGCTGCCGCGACCTCGCCGTCGCCATACACCGCCAGATAGTCCGGTCGCAGCCCCGGGCAGATGGCCGCGAACTCGCAGCCACGACACGCCGGCACCTGCTGCTGCCCCGCGAGTCGACTGGCCTTCAGATCGAAGCACGCGTCCGGCGTCAGCACCCGCACCCGCGCCGCGCCCGGGTCGAACGCATGCGCATGATCCTCGCCGAGCAGACAGCGCGGCACATGCAACGATCGCAGCGTCATCGCGTGTGCCCGCGCGTACGCGAACGCCGTCGCCAGCACCGCCGTCACCGCCGTCATCCGCGGCAGCGAAGCCAGGTTCTCCGCGTTGTGGTCCGTCAGCGAGACGAACCACAGGTCGACCGCCCGCACCCCGCGATCGTGCAGCCACGCGATCGCCTCCGGCAGCCCGCGATACGTGTCCTCCTTCACGATCAGGTCGACCACCAGCGGCAGCCCCGTCGCCAGCATCGCGTCGAGCCCGGCCAGCATCCGCGCGAAGCTCCCCACGCTGCGCACCAGCGCCTCGTATCGATCCTCGAGATGCGTGTGCACGCTGATGTGCAGCCGCGTCGCCCCGGCCGCCGCGAGCCGCCCCGCGTTGTCCCCCTGCCCGAGCACCAGCCCGTTGGTCTGCACCTTCACATCGTCGTAGCCCAGCGTCCGCGCCGCTCGCACCAGCCCGAGCAGGTCGCCGCGGATCGTCGGCTCCCCGCCCGTGAACGCCGCCCGATCGAGCCCGTCGGCCCGCCCCTGCCGCAGCGCCGCCACCACCTGCGCCGCGCCCAGCGATCGCTCGCGCATCGCCGGCGTGATCGTGCAGTAGTCGCAGGCCAGGTTGCAGTCGTAGCCGAGGATCACGTCGAGCAGCCCCGCCACTTCACACCCCCTCGTAGTGGCGATCCCAGCGATCGATCTCGGCGAGCAGCGGGGCCCCCAGCGCCGTCGGCCGCGCGTGCGCCCGCAGGGTCGCCGCCGCCTCGCGATTCCCCGCGACCACCTCGCTAAAGCGCCGCTGCAACTCCGGCCGCCCCACGACCAGCGACTCGTACATCCGCGCCACCGGCAGAAACGCGTGCACCGCCAGCAGCACCCCGTGCAGCGGCCGCGGGTCAGGCCGCACCGGCGACGCGAACAACGGCGCCCACGCGTTCTCGAGCAGCGGCCCCTGCTCAAGCAGCGCGTGCAGCTTGTTGTGCGAGAACTCGTGGATCAGCGCCTCGGCCAGCGTCAGCGGCTGCGGGTGCAGCGACATGTACACCGTCCCGATCGCCTCCTGATACGACGCCGACAGGTGCCGCATCTCGTCGTACCCGACCGGCACCACCTGCTGCAGCACCACCTCGATCTCGTCCGCCAGCGCCGGAAGTTCGCCCACGACGATCGCCCGCGCCTCCCGCAGCGCCGCCAGCCAGCGACCGATCGCCTGCCCACCGAGGTCGATCGCGTTGCCCTGCTTGTCGGGATGCGCCTCGATCTGCGCCAGCGGATTGTTGTCCACCAGCGTCAGCAGCAGCCCGCCCGCGATCTCGACGTGACTGGGCACGCCCGCGACAGCCCTACCCGCCACCAGCACCGTCTCACGCCGCGCCGCATCGCGATGCACCACCTCTCCCGCCACGCAGCGCAGCACCCCCGGCGTCAGCGAAAAGCTCCGCCGCAGCCCCACGCACACCACCCGCGGCGGCGCCTGCACCACGACCACCCGCGTCAGCGCCCCCGCGACCGCCAGCTCGACCGCCAGCGTCGCGTCGAGCTCCACCAGCCAGTCAGCCCGCGGCCCCGCACGCAGACAGCGGATCAACGTCCCGACCGTCGGCCGCCGCAGCGCGCTCCACACCGCCCCCGGCGCGCTCGCCAGCGCCTCACGCAGCGCCCGCAGCACGCCCGCGTGTCCGCCCCGCAGAGCTGGCCCCGCCGCGATCCCCGGCAACTCCGCCAGCATCCGCCGCAACCCCGACGACACCAGCGCCCGCGCCGTCGTCGATCCCGGCCCCGGGATCGTCAGATCGCAACGCTCCGCGATCGCACCTGCCCCTTCAGACAGCCCACGCCGATCAGCCGCCGCACCTGTCCCTTCGGACAGCCCACCCCCACGGGTGCGCCCCTCAGCCGCCACGCCCGCCCTCCACGACCACCGGCAGGTGCCGTCGCCCCGCACCTGCCCCTTGCGACATGTCCCCTCCGGCCTGCTCCAGGACACCTGTCCCATGGAACAGCTCCGCCGCTGGAGCGACCCCCACCGGCGCCCGCAGCCCGCGCGGCGACAGCTCGTCCCCCGCGAAGCGCTCGAGGTACCCGGCGTCGACCCCCGGGCAGCGCGCTCGCGCCGGGCAGCCCTCGCACACCGCCGCGAACACCCCGGCCCCCGGCAAGCTCAGCCCCGCGAACGGCCCCAGCAGGCACAGCGGCGCCCCCACGATCCCGGCCGCCAGCCCGAGCTGCCGCGCCCGCGCCAACGCCTGCAGCGCATGCGGGATCGCCACGCTCAGCCGCGGCACCAGCCCGTCGAGCGCCCCGACCCCCGCCACCTGCACGCCCCCTGGCGCCCGCACCGGCGCGCCCACGATCCGCGGCACCGCGATCCGCCACGCCGCCACCCCGCGCCCGCGCAGCAGCGCCGGCAGCAGCACCAGCACCCGCGCGTTCGACCGCGTCAGCAAGCTCGACACCGCGACCGTCCGCCCTCGCGCCCGATCGATCGCCGCGAGCACCGCCGCGAAGTCCCCGGCCCCGGCATGAAAGTCGTGCCCCGCCGCGGCCGCCGCGTGCAACCACACATGCACCCTCACACCTGTCCCATGGGCCAGCCCACCCGCGGCCAGCCCACCTGTCCCATGGGCCATGTCACCTGTCCCATGGGCCAGCCCACCTGTCCCATGAGGCAGCTCACCGGCCCCGTCGCGCAGCCGCAGCCCCGCGTGCCCAGCGAACCCAGCGCCAGCGCTCACGACCACAGCGAGAACACGCCCCCCGGGTGCGCCTTCTGGCGCTCCCGGAAGGTCAGCAGCCCCGCGTCGCCGGCCTCGCTCGCGTCGGCCAGCGCCGCCACTGCGTCGCCCTCGCGCCCGGCCAGGCGCTCACCGATCCACGCCGCCAGTCCGCGGGCCGCGTGCGCCTGGGCCTCCTCGGTCGGCGTCGCCCCGTCGCCCCGGTTGGCGATGAACAGGCTCAGCTCATTCGTATCGGCCACGCCCGCCGGCCCCTTCGCGTCGCGGCGCAGGACATCGACCTGGAAGCGCTCCCCGCCCGGCGTGCGCATCACCACGGGCACCGCGCCGGCGCTGATCGGCAGCACCGCCTCGATCGTGCCGAAGGCCACCCGGGTCCCGCCGCGCAGCGACTCACCGAGCAGCTCGAAGCGGTCGCCCGCGGGCACCACCAGCCGCTCCCGTGCGCGCCGACGCTGACCGTACTGGGCCAGCGCCCGCGCAGACCCGGGGCCAACCCCCAGGCCAGGCACCACGCCCACCACCAGCGCGCCGGTCGCCACACCGACGGCCACAAGGACCTTGCGTCGAGCCACGAGCCTGCGCGAAACCTGATGCATGACTTCCCCCAGCCGAGCACCAGGCTACCCGGGCGCTCGGCGGGCCGTCAAGGCGCTAATCAAGGTCGGTTACGGCTGCAACGAGCACTGCAGCTTCTGCCACACCCAGGCCGTGCGCGAGATCCAGGGCAGCAGCGCCGAGGTCGAGGCCAAGATCCGCCGCGCCGCCGAGCTCTATCGCCAATCGCAAGCACCACCATCACTGGCACCTGGCTCGCCCGCGCAGTCCAGCATCGGCGCACCTGGCATGATCGTGCTCTCGGGCGGCGAGCCGACGATCCGCCCCGAGCTCCTGCACTGGGCCGACCTCGTCGCCAGCCTGGACATGGACCTCGGCCTCGTCACCAACGGCCTCCTGCTCGCCTACCCCGATCGCGTCGACGCCCTGCTGCGTCGGCGCCTGCGCTACGTGTACCTCTCGCTGCACGGCGGCAGCGCCCGCGTCCACAACCTCATGGTCCGCACGGAGGCCTTCGCCGCCGCGATCGCGGCCCTGCGCAACCTCAGCGGCCGCGGCCTCGACCTCCACGTCAACTGCGTCGTCACCCGCCACAACCTCGCCCACCTGCGCGGCCTCGTCGACGCCGTGCTGCCCTTCCCCGACCTCACCCTCAAGTTCTCGATGATGGAGCCCAAGGGCGGCGGCGACCGCCTCTTCGATCACCTCATGCCGCGCGTCTCCGACGTCGCCGAAAAAATCCAGGAGGCCATCGCCCACGGCGAGGCCCACGCGGGCTCGCAGGGCCCGCGCTTCGAGCACGGCGGCCTGCCGCTTTGCCTCCTGCCCGGCCGCGAGCGCCAGTACGGCGACCTCCGCACCCACCGCTACCGCACCATGATCGAGGTCGGCGAGCCCGACTACTTCCCCGTCGACGACCTCAACAAGCGCCACCCGCCCGCCTGCGCCGGCTGCAGCCTGCGGGGGCCCTGCCCCGGCCTGTTCCACCGCTACCACGAGGTCCACGGCGACGCCGAGCTGCGCCCGCGCCCGGGCCCGCGCGCCAACGCCTTCAACTACACACTCGCCGTCCTACCACCTGTCCCCGCGGACATGTCCGAAGCGACCTGTCCCCTGCGCGACGGCCCGCTCGGCGTGACCCCCTGGGATCGCGGCCGCGACCTCTTCATCCGCCACGCCGGCAAGCTCGCCCTCCACCGCGCCGACACCCGCGACTTCAGCGACGCCGAGATCGCTGACATCAAGCACACCCGCGGCCAGATCTACCTCGACGCCACCCGCAAGCCCGCCCCCGACGACTTCGCCCGCGACCTGATCCCCCTGCGCCGCGCCCCGCTGTGCGCCGGCTGCCCGCACGAGCGCAGCTGCACCGGTCTGTTCGAGCCTGTCCTCGAGGACATGTTCACCCACGACGACGCCCGCGTGCGCGCCCACCTCGCGACCCTGCGCGGCGAGCTGCTCGACCTCGGCTGCGGCGAGGCCCCCTACCTCGAGGCCCTGCGCCCCGCCCTCGCCGCCGGCACCCTCCGCTACCTCGGCCAGGACCCTGACCCCGCCGCCCTCGCCGCCCTCGCCCCGCGCCTCGACGGCCTCCCCGCGGAGCTGCACGCCGGCCCCGCCGCTGCCGCCCCCGATCGCCGCCTCGATCACCTGACGATCCTCCGCAGCTGGAACCACCTACCGGACCCCGCCGCCGACCTCGCGCTCCTGCTCCCGCGCCTGCGCCCCGGCGGCAGCCTCACCGTCGTCGACAACCTCGGCTTCGGCCTCGCGCGCAGCCCCGCCCAGACCGCCCGCGCCGAGGCATCCAGCGCCCGCTGGGAGCACCACCGCAGCGACGACGCCGGCCAGGCCCACGCCCGCATCCTCGCCGCCGCCGCCACCTGCGGCGTCACCTTGCAGCTCCACGAGCGCAGCGAGATCAGCCCCGCCACCAGCAACCAGTGGCTGCTCCGCTACACCGTCGCGTGAGCGCTCACGCCCCGCAGCTCACCCGTAGATCGCCGCCACGAAGGCCCAGCGGTCGATGATCCACTGGCGCAGGAACAGCACCTCCTCGTCGTAGCTCGTGAAGTCGGTGCGCCAGTTCCAGCCGCCGTAGCTCTTGTACTCCGCGGCCCAGCGCCCCTCGTCGCGCACGGCGCTCGCCGCCGTCTCGTCGACCATCGCGTCGTAGCGCTCGAGGATCGCGTCGACCGCGTACACATCCTTCAGCGTCGCCCCGTAGCGGGCCCGCAGCGGCGGGCCCAAGGTCTTCGACGCCAGCAGCCGCGTGAACAGCTCGTTGGCCCACACGTAGCCCTCCGGCTGCGCGTCGAAGCCCTTGCGCGCGGTCTGCCAGGTCTGCCCGAAGCTATCGTTGAAGTCCCACGGCGCGTAGCGCCACGGCCCCATCAGCGGGTCGTGGTAGTGGTAGCTGTTCTTGCCGGCCGAGTCGTCCGCCATGATCAGGCTGACGAAGATGAACCAGTCCTCGTAGTCGCGGCGATCGATGCGCGTGTCGATCTCCCCGTGGAACTTCGCGTCGGTCGACGTCGCCACCCAGGTCACCAGCTCGTCGAGGTCATCGTAGGCCCCCGGCTGCCCGTCGAGCGGCAGCCCCTCCTCCTTCGTCAGCCCGAGGTGCGGCGTCGCCTTGTTGGCGACGCGAAAGTTCGCGTCGTGGGTGCGCGCCTTGTACAGGTTGCCGGCCTGCGACAGCCCGTGGTCCTCCATCAGGTAGCCGTCCACGTGGTCCGAGAAGGTGTAGAGCCCGTGGTACGCCCCGTTGAGGAACACCACCCCCGAGTACACCTGGATCTGCAGGTGCTCCGGGTCGAGGATGTTCCACATCTCGTATGACAGCCGCTGACGCACGTACGCGTTGTCGTCGAAGGTGCTGATCAGCACCAGCTTGCGCTTGTCGACGAAGCCGCCTGCCAGCTCGGGCTCGTTGAACTTGTCGTCCTTGCCGAACTTCACCGTGAAGCTCTTCTTCGGGTAGCCCAGCGACGCCGCCCCGCGCCACTTCGCCTCGCTCGTGTAGACGTGCCCGCGGTAGGTCGCCGTCGCCGGCGTGTACGCGTCGGGGTTGATCCCCGGGTCGGCCTCGAGGTGCAGCACCGGCAGCCCGTACTCCTCCGTGTAGATCGCCCAGTCCTGCACCGGCACGTTCTTGGGGTCGTCCCAGGCGTCGGCCACCCCGATCTTCACGGTCCCGGTCTCGGCGAACGGCACGGCCGTGATCGTGAGCTCGTACACCGCCGCCTGATCGAGCCCGGGCGTCCACGCCAGCGTCGCCGTCGCCGGATCGTACTTCGCCCCCTGCGGCAGCGGATCGATCGCAAAGTCCTCGCCCGCGAGCTTCATCCCCGTCTTGCAGGTGATCGCCGCGGTCTTCAGCGGCTCGCCCTCGAGCAACCAGTAAGGTCCGCCCGCCTCGGGGTCACAGCGCACCGGCGGCGGCAGATCCGGGCCAGAACCAGTGCTCGCCGGGTCGGTCCCCGCGCTGGTCCCGCTCACGTCGCTGGTCCCCGTCTCGCTGCCCGCGCTCGAGCTCGTCGGCGTCGCCTCGCCAGTCCCGCCGGTCCCTGTCCCTGCGCCCGTGCCCTCGCTCCCGGTCCCGCCCGCATCACCGCAGCCACCCAGCATCAGCGCCGCGAACAGCCCACGGTTCAAGCCCAGCCCACGCCGTCGCAGCAACATAAGTCATGCCCTCCGCGACAGGCACGGTAGCACCCCGCCCGCGTGCCCCATAGGCCCCCGCGCACGCGCGTGACCCCGCACGAAACCTGATAGAGTCCGCGCTGGCCGATGCAGTCCTCGTACCCTGACATCCCCGCGGGCCTCGTCGCCCACGACCTCACCGACGCCGCCGTGGAGCTCCGGGTCGACCCCGCGATCTACCCGCTGCAGGCCGTCTACGGGGCCGCCTACATCTTCATCGACCGCTGCTACGTGTTCCTCGATCGCCCGGCCGCCGACGCCCTCCGCGTCACCCTCACGGCCAAGTCAGGTCAGGCCGACGTCGGCGCCCTGCGGGCCCTCATCGGCGAATTCGCCAACGAGCTGATCAGCTGCGCCTGGCGGCATCAGATCACCCAGGACAACCGCGTCCTCCTCGAGACCGTCACGCTCCAGGCGATCGCCGGCGCCATGGGCCCGCCCTCGCTCGACGACCTCGCCAGCTTCGACTTCAGCGACCAGGGCTTCGACGACCCGCTCGGCATCGCCATGTCGTGGGAGGAGAAGCACGGCAAGAAGCCGCCCCCCGCGACCACCTCGGAGCCCACTGGCGACACCACTGGCGACACCACTGGCAACCCCACCTCAGGCCACGGCGTCGAGGAGCCCACGCCGTGACCGAGCCCGCCTTCATCGACCTCCGCTTCGACCGCAGCCTCTACGCCGGCCCCGCCATCGACGAGGCCGTCAAGGTGTTCGCCGCCCACGGCGAATTCCACATGTCCGAAGAGACAGACACCTGGGTCGTCAAGCTCCGCGCCCTCCGGCCCGGCCCGGCCCGCACCCGCCGCCTCGCCCACGAGCTCGCCAACTACGCCCTCGGCCTCACGGTCCAGCGCGGAGGCGCCTGATGTCCGCCGCCACACACGCCCCCATGGACCTCGTCGCCATCCGCCCGCAGGCCGGCACCCAGGCCTTCTTCCGCCACCGCCAGGTCGGCGAGCACGTCCTCGTCACCAACTTCGAGGGCAACTTCCTCCTGCTCACCCAAGCAGAGTTCACCCGCTACGCCACCGGCAGCGTCGCCCCGGACAGCGAGCTGTTCACGCGCCTCTCGTCGGCCAACTTCCTGCGCGCCAGCTACGACGTGCGCAAGGCCGCCGAGGCCGTGAAGGCCCGCCGCGGCTTCCTCCACGCCGGCCCGAACCTGCACATCCTGGTCGTCACCCTCCGCTGCAACGAGACCTGCATCTACTGCCACGCCTCGCGCGCCAACATGGATCGGGTCGACACCGACATGTCCAAAGAGACAGCCGAGAAGGCCGTCGAGCTGGCCCTGCGCAGCACCAGCCCCTTCATCACGATCGAGTTCCAGGGCGGCGAGCCGCTCGTCAACTTCGCCGTCGTGCGCCACGTCTGCGAGTACGCCGGCCGCCGCGCCCGCGAGCTCGGCAAGCAGCTGCAGTTCACGATGGTCAGCAACTTCTCGCTGATGGACGACGAGAAGCTCGCCTTCCTGGTCGCCCACCGCGTCCAGCTGTGCACCAGCATCGACGGCCCGGAGCAGCTGCACAACGCCCAGCGCAAGCTCCCGACGATGGACGCCCACCAGCGCGCCGTGCACTGGATCCGCAAGATCAACCAGCGCTACATCGACATGGGCCTCGACCCGACCCTCTATCACGTCGAGGCCCTGCTCACGACCACCGCCGCCAGCCTCCCGCTGTGGCGGCAGATCGTCGACACCTACGTCAGCCTCGGCTGCAAGGCCCTGTTCCTGCGCCCGATCGACCCCTTCGGCTTCGCCGACCGCACCCGCCTGCGCCTGGAATATCCCCGCTCCGCGTACCTCGAGTTCTACCGCAACGCGGTCGACTACATGCTCGAGCTGAACCGCCAGGGCGTGCAGATCCTCGAGCGCTACGCCGGCATCTTCCTGACCAAGATCCTGCGCGGCGAGGACCCCAACTTCCTCGACCTCCGCTCCCCCGCCGGCGCCGGCATCGGCCAGCTCGCCTACAACTACGACGGCAAGATCTTCAGCTGCGACGAGGGCCGCATGCTCCACGAGATGGGCGACTCCCGCTTCTTGCTCGGCGACGTCCGCACCAGCAGCTACCGCGACCTCGTCGGCCACGAGACCGTGCGCGCCATGGTCCTCGCCTCCAACCTCGACGGCCAGCCCGACTGCGTCAACTGCACGTACCAGCCCTACTGCGGCACGATCTCGACCTTCAACTACAAGAACCAGGGCAGCATCTTCGGCCGCATGCGCGAAAGCAGCGTCTGTGCCGTGCACAAGGGCATCCAGGACTACCTGTTCGAAAAGCTCGCGGCCCGCGACCCCCACGTGCTCGCCACCTTCGAGCGCTGGACCACCCACCGCCCGCGCGAGCACTTCGTGCAAGAACCCACATCCAGCCCCACCACTTCGGCCCCCCCTGTGCAATCTCCAGCCGAGCCGTGATAGGGTGCGATCGTGACGACGCCGCTGGACCCGGACGACGACCTCCCGAGCTTCACCACGAAGGCCGGCGGCCCGCTCTCGGACGCCCAGAAGGAGATATCCGACAAGGCTCTCCTCTACGCCGAGGCCGGCCCTGCCCCCGGGACCCAGAGCCCGATCCTCGCCTTCGACGCCCCCGGCGACCCCGGCCACGCCTCGCACGGCAGCCACGGCTCGCACGGCAGCCACGGCAGCCACGGCTCGCACGGCAGCCACGGCAGCCACGGCTCGCACGGCAGCCACGGCAGCTGGTGATGGGCAGCTGGTGATGGACGCCCAGGACAGCGTCGCCGCACGCATCGCCCAGCAGCGACCGCGGGTCCACATCCTGACCGGCACGGTCTGCAACAACAACTGCATCTTCTGCATGGAGGAGGACCGCGACGGCCGCAAGGTCACCAACGCGGCCACCACCGACGAGTCGGTCCGCTGGATCCTCGGCCGCCACAGCGACTACGAGGAGGTGTGCTTCACCTCCGGCGAGCCGACCACCAACCCGCGCCTGCCCCACTGGCTGCGCATGGCCAAGCAGGCCGGCGTCCGCTGGATCTCGATGATGACCAACGGCCGCGCCCTCAGCTACGAGGCCTACACCCGCGCCCTCCTCGGCGCCGGCCTCAACCGCCTCTACGTCAGCATCCACGGCCACACCCAGAAGCTCCACGAGGGCCTCACCCGCACCCCCGGCAGCTTCGCCCAGACCCTCGCCGGCATCGACATGGCCGCCCGCTACAAGCGCCACGGCCTGGTCCTCCACACCAGCACCGTCGTCACCAAGCGCAACCTCCCCCACCTCGCCGACATCTACGCGTTCCTCCGCGGCCACGGCGTCGACCAGGTCGTGTTCAACGTGATGCAGGCCAACGGCCGCGCCAACACCTACTTCGACCAGATCTTCCCGACCTACACCGAGATCGCCGCCGCCGCCCAGGCCTTCCTCAGCGCCTGCCCCGAGCGCCCCGCCCAGGCCTTCTTCGTCGACATCCCGCTGTGCACCACCACGCAGCTCCCCGACCACAACCGCGGCTACGTCGAGGACTACGCCCACTTCGAGCCGCCGAACCCCGGCCACGACATCGTCGCCGACCTCGAGTCCCGCCGCGCCGGTGAGCACGGCGAGCTGGTCCAGATCCGGCGCAGCGACCTCGACGACAGCGCTCGCCACAAACGCCCCGAGTGCGCCACCTGCCGCCACGACCGCGTCTGCGAGGGCGTGTGGGGCAACTACCTCCGCCGCCACGGCTGGGCCGAGTTCACCCCGGTCGCCTGACCTGTCCCGCACGACCTGTCCCTCACGCCAGCCCCACCTGTCCTTCAGGACCTGTCCCCCGCGCCAGCCCCCGCGATCATGACCGCCGCGCCCCCTCCGGTCGTCGAGCTCGAGCTCGAGCGGGCGCTGCTCGCCCCCTGGCAGGCCGCCTGCGCCGCCCTCCTGGGCGTCGCCCCGATCTTCGCACGCGACACCATGGGCCCGGTCCTCCGCTTCACCAGCGACCACAGCCCGGCCCACGCCGCCAGCATCGCCCGCGTCGACCTCTACGGCAGCCACCCCCGCGTGCGCGCCCACCTGCAGGCCCTCGGCTACGCCTGGGACGCGCAGGGCTACCTCGCCACCGTGCCCACCCCGCTGAGCTTCCGCCCGCGCCTGCGCGCCCTCGGCCTCGACGGCGACGACGGCTTCACCCCCGAGTACCACCGCGTCCACACCATCTACATGTCCAAAAGGACATGGCTCTCGCGCCAGGCCGCCGGCGCCGTCCCGATCGCGGTCGGCAGCCCCGGCTTCTACCGCCGCGCCGTTGCGCTCGCCCGCCTCGCCCCGGCCACGTGGACCGAGCACCTGCGCTACCACCTCCACGGCGTGCAGCACGACCTGAGCAAGCACGCCCTCTGCCTGCACCTGGTCCCCCGGGCCCAGATCGCGGCCCTCGGCGCCCGCGCCCGCGAGCTCCTGGGTCGCGCCTGGCTCGCCCCCCAGCCGCTCGCCCGCTTCTACGAGAACGACCTCATCGGCTTCTGTCAGGCCATCTGGCGCGACCTCCCCGACCCCGCCGAGTTCGCCCCCACCTTCACGCGCCCCGCCAACCTGCGCCAGCTCCACGCCGCCCTCGACCACCGGCTCGCCCCGCTCGCCCGCGGCCTGCGCTCGCTGCCCGCCTGGCTGCGCGAACCACACGACCCCCGCCCCGACTTCCACATCGAGCGCCCGCCACGTATCGTGCGGCTGTGACGACTCGCCTCCCGATCCCCGCGCTCGCCCTGCTCGGCCTCCAGCTCGGCGCCGCCTGCCACCACGAGGACCCGATCGTCGGCCACTGGAACCTCGACAAGCTCGCGGGCCAGCCCAAGCCCGACGGACTCACGATGAGCATGGTCATCGACGCCGAGCTCGGCGGCGACTTCGATTACACCCTCGAGGTGTACACAATGTACGAGTACGACTATCACACCACCGTGAAGGTCAAGCCCGACGGCGGCGCGAGCTACAGCATCGAGGTCGTCCCCGGCAAGGACATCGCCGGCGCCCAGATGCGCTGCGAGCTCGCCGACGACACCCTGACCTGCACCGACCAGGGCGACGGCTACGGCGACCCGGTCTTCAAGCGGGGCTGAACGCTCACCGCGGCCCTGGCCGCTGCACCCCGCGGGCGGGTGGGCGCCACCATCGATCCGTGGGAGCTGGACGCAGACCTATAGTTCACTGACGACGTCGACGAAGTGAGCCCAACACGCTTCCTCCTGACGGACGCCGAGGTGTATCGCCTTGGGATCGTCCGGTGGCGGTGACGCGTCGGGACACTCCGCGGTCGGCAGGAACAGGCGTCCACGCACGACGCCGCCGGAGTCGCGTTGCTGGCCGACCGCGCAGGCCCAGAGAACCGGCTCGATCGCGTTCAAGACGGGGTCCCAGTCGTCCGGATCTTTGCCCGCGACGAGCGCCGTGAAGAACGCCTGCGGATCGACGAGCAGGCCATCGGCGACCCCCGCCATCGCCGCGCACGGGGACGGTTGAAAGGCCGGGCCTCCGTGGTCCACCCAGACCCAGGCGAAGGCGGCGGCGCTGGTTTCGGCGCCAGTGCTGCTATCCGAGCCGGCGCTGGCTTCGGAGCCGCCAGTCGGGCTCGTGACCACGCCGTCGTCGGTCACCGTCCCGCTGCTGCCCATCGACGTCGTGCTCGTCGTGACGTTGGTAACCTCGCTGTCGACGCCGGATGACGTGCCCCCGCTGCTGCCATCCATGCAGGCCATGCAGACGCCGAAGCCGATGCCGTCCGGGTTGCAGACCTGCACGCCGCCCATGCCACCCCCCGGGCACGCACAGCTCACTTGCTGGCCTGGCGTGCAGCCGGCGGCGGCGGTCTCGGAGCGAGCGCCGTCGTCGTTCGAGCATGACGCGGCCGCCCCCGCGAGGAACGCGAGGAGCGCGAGGATGATGGATGAAGCGAAGCGGCGCACGACGCGAACCTACACGATCGCGCTCGCCTCGGGGCCGAGTATCGCGGTCCCGCGTTCAGCGGTATCAGGTGGGAAGTTATCGAGGGGTCCAGCTTACTCGCCGTCGAACTTGAGCATCATCATTCGACTCGACTCCCCGGGGTAATCCATATAATTCGCACGGATCCGCGGATATGCGAACGGCAACATCGCCTCGACCGACCTATACGCGTCGCTGCCAGGGCCCCGCATCGCCGCGACCAGCTGCGCGACGAGCTCACGCTGGCCCGGCAGCAGCAGCCTGGACGCGTTCCCCGCGGTGATCTCCGAGCCTGCCGCCACCTCGATCTCCCCCAGCACGCTGTGGCCGAGCGTCGCCGCGGCCGGCACACGCACCACGTCGAGGCGTCGCAGGAAGAACTCCTCCCCTGCCGTCACCACCTGTTCGACGCCGCGATGCAGGAGCACCACGCGACCACGAAGGACGCTCAGCGCCAGGGCGCCCTCGCTGTCGAAACTACCGGCATCTGCGTCCGGGAAGCCGTGGGCGGCGGCGGCGGCGAGCCCGGGCGGTACCTCGATCACGCCGGTCTTTTTGTCTCTCATCACTGGACCCGTGATGGCCGCGCCGATGTGCAGGGCACGGATGACGCGAAAGTAATGATCGAGTCCCTCCAACACTGCCACCGGCGCGGGCTCCAGCTCGCGCGCATGCGTCCACACATGAGCGGCGATCTCCCAGTCGTATAACAACGCCGCCTCGGCCGCATTCAGCAGCGCCAGCAGGGTCGCAGCCGACTCCTGCGTATGTAACGACCAGCGCAGGTAATGTGCGTCGACCTCACGCTCGAGCCGCCCGAGCGGCGTGGCCGCGTGGTGCGTCCGCGGCATGCGCTGGTGTTCCATCAGATCGTTGAAGGCCTGCGACCACTCGCGCTCCGAGAAGAACGCTGAGAACGCGAAACCCTCCCGCAGCTCGACCATTGTGGCCAGCGCGGCATCATCGAGCCGCGCCGGAAACCCCGGCGTGACCGCGGGCACCGGTCCCAGATCCTGCGCCATCATTTGCTCGAGGTCGCGCGCCATCTCCTGCTCGTGGGACAGCACAGCGCTCGTCGACGGCGCCGGCGCGACGGGCTGCGAGCGCTATTCGTGTTCGCTAGTTGACGACGGCCGCGATGGCGTCGAGGGCATCGGCCCGCTGGTTGCCTGTCAGCTCGAACATGATCGAGTTGGCCTCGGCGCCGCGCAGGTCCTGGTTGTACTTGCCTGCCCGGAACGCATCGAGGCAGGCGCGGGCGGCTGCCTTGTCCTCGGCCGCGGCGAAGCAGGCTGCGGCCGCGAGATCGAGGGTACCGAGCCGCGTCGAGGGCCGGCAGTCGCGCTCGTTGGTCTGCGCGTCGAAGAGCGTCGGGACCTTCGTATACCAGGGCTCGATGGCCGGGTGCGCCGCGAGCTTCTCCTGCGCGGCAAACAGCGCGCCGACCACGGCGGGGCCGGCGGTGACGAGCTCGTGATATCCGTTCAGCACGCGCGCAATGACGTACGCCATGCCTTCGACCCCGAAGGTCTCGAGCTGCCAATATTGCGGTCCACGGCCGGGCGCGAGCATACCTCCCTTGAGCAGCGGTCGCGCCTCGTCGCCTTCGACCCCGACGAGCTTCTCCACCGCGGGCACGCGGGCGGTGAGCGAGACGTCGAGCTGCACACCAGCTTTCTCCCATCTTTCGCGACCAACCTTGGTCTTCTCGATGACCAGCGCCATTGTTCCCCACGGGAGCACGAACGCGAGGCCCTTCTTTGCCTTCTTCTTCGGCGGCGCGAACACGGCGGGGAGGTTGCGCTTGACGGCCTCGAGGACTTGCTGAATTGCCTCATTGGCATCGGCATACGGCGGTGCGCCCTCGGTTGGGGCGAGCGGTGCGGGCACCACGCCCCAGGCGTTCTGATCGGCAGCGAAATCGGCGGACATGTGAATCCCTTCTTGGCGCGCCTGGGTACCATACGCGCTGCCCCAGGTCCGCCCCCGCAGGCGAGTGATGACCCGCACATCCCCGCGCATTGCCGCGAATCCCCCCGCGTGTTGTGGTCATAGCGATGTCGTACTCCCCGCGCCGCAGCATGCTCCTCGCCCTCGCCCTCAGCGCTTGCGGAGACTCCGGCAGCGACAGCGCGACCGACTCCGCGACCACGAGTCCCGGCCCCACCTCGGCCTCGATCACCGCCTCCGCCAGCATCACCGCGACCGCCTCCGCCAGCGCCACCGACACGCCCCCGACCTCGAGCGACAGCGGCAGCGACAGCGCCTCGCAGACCGGCACCAGCGCGCCGACCAGTGAGGTCAGCGCGAGCAGCGGTGACGGCCCCAAGTTCGACCTCGGCGTCACCCCCGACGCGGGCATGGGCGGCTGCGGCGACGGCGACGGCAAGCCGAAGTTTAGCAACATCTGGATCTCCAACTCGCCCGAGGGCACGGTCTCGAAGGTCAACACCTTCACCGGTGTCGAGGAGGGCCGCTACCGGGCTGGGCCGGGCACGCCCGACCCGTCGCGCACCTCGGTCAACCTGCTCGGCGACGCCGCGGTGGTCGATCGCAACGGCGGCATCATGAAGGTCGCGGCCCAGCAGAAGGACTGCGTCGACCTCAACGCCAACGGCATGATCGACACCTCCAACGGCCCCGGCAACGTGCTCCCGTGGGGCAGCGACGAGTGCGTGCTGTGGCACCACCCGCTGCCCTCGAACGGCGTCCGTGGCCCGCGTCCGGTCGCGTGGGAGGGCTTCTACGACGAAAAGACCTGCACCGGCTCCTCCGATCGCGTGTGGGTCGGCCACTACGATCAGGTCGCCAACACCGGCCACTTCTTCCGCCTCGACGGCAAGACCGGCGCCACCCTCGACATGGTCGACGTGAGCCCGTGGTCGGGCCAGACCTACGGCCCCTACGGCGGCGCCGTCAACAAGGAGGGCGACTTCTGGGTCCTCGGCTGGAACACCGGCCCGCTGATCCGGATCCACCACGACACCCTGCAGGTCGACCAGTGGCCGACCCCGCCCGGCGCCTTCGTCTACGGCTTCGCGGTCGACAAGAACGGCGACCCCTGGGCCGCCGGCAGCAGCCAGTACCACCACTTCAGCGTCCAGACCCAGAGCTGGCAGAGCTTCAACGTCGGCAGCAGCATGCGCGGCCTCCAGGTCGACAAGGCCGGCCACGTGTGGATCGCCGAGGACGGCCCCTGCGGCGTGCACAAGATCGACGCCGTCAGCGGCAACGTGCTCACCTCCTTCGCCATCCCGGGCTGCGCCCAGCCGGTCGGCGTCTCGATCGACGTCGAGGGCTTCGTGTGGGTCGTCGATCAGAGCGCCAACGCGGCCTTCAAGATCCAGCCCGACGGCCCGACCCTCGCGCTCACCGTCAACGGCCTGGTCGGCCCCTACACCTACAGCGACATGACCGGCGCCGGCCTCGACCTCGTCGTCAATCCGCCGGGCTGACGCCGACTGCCGTCACGAACTCAAGCGCCTCGCCGCAGGCAGGGCGCCGAGAAATCTTCGCAAGCTGGCCCACAGTTTCCGGCCCGCTTGTGGACGAGACTCACCCCGCCGACCGCGCCGTCTGACGTCCCCAGCGGCGCATCGGGGTAAGCTCCTCGCCCTTAGGTGCCCCTCGCCCTCCCCCACGCGTTCGGCCGCTACACCCTGACCCAGCGCATCGGCGAGGGCGGGATGGCCGAGGTGTACCTCGCCCAGGTGACCGTCGCCGAGGGCCTGAGCAAGCGCGTCGTCATCAAGAAGATCCGCAAGGAGCTCGCCGACCAGCCCGAGTTCACGCGCATGTTCGTCGACGAGGCGAAGATCGCCCTCGGCCTGAACCACGCCAACATCGTCCAGGTCTTCGACTTCGGCCAGGTCCACGGCAGCTTCTACCTGGCGATGGAGCTGATCGAGGGCGTCGACCTCATGGGCCTGATGCACCGCGTGCACGCCCGCGACGAGCGGATCCCGGTCGTGATCGCCGGCTACATCGCGCACCAGGTCGCGGCCGGCCTGGCCCACGCGCACCTGCGCCGCGACGACTTCGGCGCGCCGATCGGCATCGTCCACCGCGACATCAGCCCGCACAACATCATGCTCAGCCACGCCGGCACGGTGAAGATCCTCGACTTCGGCATCGCCCGCACCGCCGCGCGGGCCCGTCAGGACGCCGTCACCCGCACGCACACCGACGACGAGCACACCGACGTCACCATCCAGGGCAAGATCGCGTACATGTCGCCCGAGCAGGCGATCGGCGGCCCGCTCGATCAGCGCTCCGACATCTACTCGCTCGGCGTGGTGCTCTACGAGATGCTCTCGGGCGAGCTGGTGTTTCGCCACCGCGACCGCCTGGTCGCGCTCGAGCAGGTCCGCACCCGCCCGCTCGCCCCGCTCCGCTCGCTCGTCCCGGAGCTCCCCGAGGCCCTCGCCGCGGTCGTCGACCGGGCCCTCGCCCGCGAGCCCGACGATCGCTGGGACACCGCCCGCGCCATGCAGTCGGCGCTCGCCGCCTTCCTCCACCGCGCCGATCCGGTCGTCGACGACGAGGTCCTGAGCGCCTTCGTCGCCCGCTTCGCCGGCGCCACCCCGAGCAGCCCGCCGAGCCACGACGACCTGACCCGCGAGATCGAGGGCAGCGAGCTGTCGCAGGTCGTCCCGCTCGCCCGCGAAGAGTCGCTGCGCGTCGTCCTGCTCAAGGCGGCGCTGGTGCCCGCGCTCACCGGCGAGACCCCGCCGCCGCCGACCCGCCTGCTCGCGCTGGCCCGCGACATCGCCTACAAGCGCGACGCCCAGGTCCACCAGCTCGACGCCGACGGCATCCTCCTCGCCTTCGGCACCCTGCTCGACACCGGTGACAGCGACGAGGCCGCGCTGCGCGTCGCCCTGGCCCTGCGCGAGGCCGTCGGCGAGGCCGCCCCGGGCCACGGCATCGGCGTCGCCCTCGCGGGCCTGCCGCTGCCGCTGCTGCGCGGCAGCCCCGGGCGCGTCGACATCCCCCACGAGGTCGCCCGCCACCTGCAGCTGGTCGCCAGCCGCAGCATCGACGGCCCCATCATGCTGAGCGGCGACCTCAGCCCGCGCCTGGCTCGCGGCTGGCGCATCGGCCCGCCCGTCGCCTTCGCCCTCGATCGTATCCGAACCGGCCTTCGGGACATGTCCCTGGAGACAGGTGGTGCGCTCGAGCAGGCCGCCCCGCTGCTCGGCCCGGCCGGCGCCGACGAGCGCATGCCGGCCGCGACCGGCCGCGGCGCGCTGGTCGGTCGCGAGCTCGAGCAGAAGGCCCTGCGCGACGCCTTCGCCGAGGCGATCCGGACCCGCAGCTCGCGCGCCCTGCTGGTCGTCGGCGGCGCCGGCATCGGCAAGCGCGCCCTCGTCGACCGCTTCGTCGCCAGCCTCCCGCGCGGCGCTTGCTTCGTGCTCCGCGGCAGCGGGCAGTGGCGGCGGCGCAACGTCCCGCTCGGCGTGTTCCTCGAGCTCCTGCGCGACTTCTTCGCCGCCCCGCGCGGGGCCACCGCGCACGAGCTCGAGGCCCAGCTGCAGAGCCTCGAGGTCGCCGGCGCCGCGTCGCTGGCCCCGGGCCTCGCCGCCGCCCTCGACCCGGACAGCATCACCGCCGCGGGGATGGGGCACGGCGAGCTCGACCCGCTCGAGCGCCGCGATCGCCTGTGGCAGCTGGTCCGCCGCCTGATCCACGCGCTGGCCCAGCGTCGCCCGGTGCTCATCGTCCTCGACAACCTCCACTTCCTCGACGAGCACAGCCACACCCTCCTGCTCGAGTGGCTGCACCGCCCGCACGGCCTGCCGCTGCTCGGCCTGTGCACCGCCCGCCCGGGCCCGCGCGCCGAGGCCACCCGCGCCGTCGCGGGCGTCCACACCGTCGAGCTGCGCGAGCTCGACGAGCAGGCCCGCCGCGAGCTGGTCCTGCGCCGCTTCGAGGACCCCGAGGACGCCGAGCCGATCGCCGCCGCGATCCTCGCGCGCACCGGCGGCCACCCGCTGTTCATCGAGGAGACCCTCGCCGATCTGCTGCGCCGCGGCATCGTCGGCTGGAACCCCAGCGGCCGCCAGCTGCAGCTGCGCCAGCGCAACCCCAGCATCGAACTCCCGCCCAGCATCGAGGCGGCCCTGCGCGCCCGCCTCGACGCCCTCGCGCCCGAACAGCGGGCCATCGTCGACGCCGCCGCCGTGCTCGGCCAGAGCTTCCGCGTCGACGAGCTCGCCACCCTCGCCGGCAGCGAGCCCGCGACGCTCGATCGAACCCTCGCCAGCCTCGTCGAGCTCGGCATGTTCATCGCGGTGCCCGGCGCCCGCTCGCCGAGCACGCGCTTCGCCACGGTCAGCCAGCACGAGGTCGTCAAGCAGAGCCTCGCCCCGGCCGCCGCCGAGGCGCTGCACCGCGAGGCCGCCGCGATCAAGCTCGCCCGCCCCGACTACCGCCCCGGCCGCGACGACGGCCCGATCGCCGATCACCTCGTCCTCGCCGGCGCGCCCGCCGAGGCGATCGACCCGGCCATGCGCGCCGCCCGGGCCGCCCGCGACGTCGCCGGCAACGTCGAGGCCTATTACTACTGGTCGCTCGCGCTGCGGGCGATCGGCGGCAACGACCCGCGCCCCGACCCGCGCCCCGACCCGCGCCACTGGGAGGCCCTGCTCGCGCGCGAGGCGATCCTTCAGGTCTGGGGTCAGCGCCGGGCCCAGGGCGCCGACATCCGCCAGATCCTGCAGGCCGCCCGCCACAGCCCCGAGCGCGAGGTCGTGGCCCTCGGTCGCCTCCTCCGCTTCTATCTCGAGTGCGGCCGGATCCAGCGCGCCGAGCAGCTCTACCCCCGCGTCGCCCACGAGACCGAGGCCCTGCCGCTGCACGAGTCCGCCGCGCCGCGCCGCGCCGAACTCGGTGAACTCGGCTGCGAGCTGATGACCCGCCTCGGGCGCCTCGAGGAGGCCGAGGCCCTCGCCCGCGCCGCCCTCGAGCACTGTCCGCCGGGCCCCCGCGGCGTGCTCCAGCGCTGCCGCCTGCACGCCGGCATCGGCCGGGTCCAGCTCGCGCGCGGCCGCCTCGCCGAGGCCGGCGCCAGCTTCGAGGCCACGCTCGCGCTGGCCCGCGCCGCGGGTCACCGGCGGGCCGAGGCCGAGGCGCAGAACAGCCTCGGCGAGGTCGTCGGTCTAAACGCCCGCTACCAGGAGGCCGTCGACCACTTCCAGGCCGCCCTGCAGATCGACCGCGACCTCGGCGACCGCGCGGCCACCGGGATCAAGCTCGCCAACCTCGGCATCGCCTACACCGCGATCGGCGTGTACCGCCGCGCCGAACGCCACCTGCGCAAGGCCCTCGAGCTGCACGTCGCCACCGGTCACCCCGGACTGCTCACCGAGGTCGTGCTCCACCTCGGCGAAATCTCGGCCGAGCTCGCGGCCGGCCGCGACGACCTCGCCGCCGCCCGTTCGCTGCTCGAGCAGGCCGCGAGCATGGCCGCCGACCGCGGCGACCTGCGCACCGAGCTGCGGGCACGCGCTCGCCTGGCCCGCTGCATGCTCGACGTCGGCGACCCCGGCGAGGCCCGCAGCCTCGCCGAGCAGGTGCTCGCCCGCGGCCGCGAGCACGGCCTGCGCAGCGCCCAGACCCGGGCCCTGCACGTGCTCTCGCGGCTCGCCGAGGCCGAGGGTGACGCCCGCCGGGCCATCGCCCTCGAGGACGAGGCCGTCGCCCTGGTCCACGCCGGCGCCGCTCCGCTCGACGGCGTCCTCTCGATCCACCACCTCGGCCGGCTTACGGGTCGCAGCGAGCTCCTGACCGAGGCCGCCGCCCGCGTGAGCGCCCGCCTCGCCGACCTCCGCGACCCCGAGCTGCGCCGCGGTTACCTCGCCCAGCCGCGCGTCCAGGCGATCCTCGCCGACGCCGGGCCAGCGCCCTGAGGCGCTCGCACGACGCGCCACGCGGCCCCAGAGCGGGAGGCATGGTCGGCGAGGAACAGCGAGCCAGCGCCCTGAGAGGCGCCGCCCGCGTACGCCCCCTGCCCCGCCCGCGAGCGACCCCTCGCTCGCTCCAGCGTCCGGCGCCGCACTGCGCCCCCGGGCTGTCTGCGGGCAAACCGGGTATGCTGGCGGCCGTGTCACGCCTCGCCCTCGTCGCTCGCATGCTGGTGCTCGTCCTCGGCGGCGTCCCGCTCGCGCTGACGACCGCGTGTCTGCCTCAGGGCGAGCTCGCGGCCGCCGACGGCAGCCGCCGCATGGTCGCCCGCGATCCGCAGACGGGCCTCTCGATCGTCCTCACCAGCGGCGCCTGGGACGGCAGCCCGGCGAACCTCGACAGCGAGCTCACCGTGCTCCACGCCCTGGTCGCCAACATGGGCAGCACGCCCGTGCGCCTGGCCCCCGGCGACCTCGAGCTCCGCGACGAGCGCGGCTTCCGGCGCCAGCTGCTCGACGCCGGCGGCAGCTTCGTCCTCAGCGGCGAGACCGACCGCGGCTACCACCCCGGCCGCGACCTCGACTACGGCCGCCTCGAGTGGAACGGCGGCGACGTCAACGCCCTCGCGCTCCCGTGGGGCGTGCTCGCCCCCGGCACCCAGATGCGCGGCTACCTCTACTTCCGCCGCCTCGACCACGCCAACGCCGCCACCCTCACCTGGCACTTCTTCAGCGACAAGAACCAGCCGCTGGTCGACCTGGCCTTCGACTTCTTCGTCGCGCGCGCCCGCTGAGCTCGCCCCCTCGATGCCGCGGCAGCTCGCACGCCTGGCCCTTGCGACCTGTCCCTACAGACATGTCGCGCGCATGGCCCTTGCGACCTGTCCCTACAGACATGTCGCGCGCATCTCCGCGGTGGCCCTCGGCGCGCTGTGGCCCGCGCTCGCCGGCGCCAGCAACCCGTGGCTCACCCCGCTGGGCTCCGAGGCGGCGATGTCGGGCGGCGCAGTGGCGGCGATGGGCCGCGACACCGGTATGGCCTACTACAACCCGGCCGGCCTCGGCGCCAACACGCGGGTCCAGTTCAACATGTCGAGCACCATGGCGGTGCTGCGCTTTCGTACGATCCCGAACGCCTTCCGCGTCGACCTGCCGGGCGGCGACAGCCAGTCGGCCCAGCTCTCCAACGTCCAGCCGCTGATCCTCTCCACCTCGACCGTGTACGCCCGCCACATCGGCCGCGGCGTCACCATCGGCGCCGGCCACTTCGCCAGCAACTACGACTTCTACGACTACACCGGCGTGCTCAAGGACGACCACAACCAGTCCGGCCTCAACTACCGCGCGCGCGTGCAGGTCGACGGCTGGAGCACGCGGCACCACTTCGGTCCGACCGTCGGCTGGCAGATCACGCCGCGCCTGCGCCTCGGCATGTCGCTGTTCCTCACCTACGAGTGGCGCCGCGACGAGGGCCGGATCTGGCTGCAGGCCGGACCGAGCCCGCAGCAGATCAGCCAGAATTTCATCGTCGGCGACATCGACCTCAAGCGCTCCACCTACGCCGGCGAGGCGGTGTTCGGCCTGCAGTGGGAGTTCGCCCGCCGCTGGACCGTGGCCCTCGTGGTCCGCACCCCGCGGATCGCCGCCTACGAGCGCGCGCGCAAGTACTCGCTCACCACCGGCGCCATCGTCCGCGCCGACAAGGGCACCGCCGCCCTGTTCGACTACAACGACGACCCCGGCGCGGCCCGCCGCGGCCGCATCGCCCCGATGCAGGTCGTGCTCGGCCTCGGCTACGCCTTCTCGCGCGGCCGCGGCTGGATCAGCGCCGAGGCCGACTACACCCCCGCCCTGCGCCTGCCGCACAACAGCGTCGACCTGCGCCACAACGTCAACGCCCGCCTCGGCGCCCGGCTCCGCCTCAACGAGGCCGTGGTGGTCGGACTCGGCCTGTTCACCGACCGCACCAACGAGACCGCGATCAGCGACTTCCCGCAGTTCCACATCGACTACTACGGCGGCTCGGGCGGCGCCGAGCTGCGCCGCCCCTTCACCCTCGGCAAGACCGAGCGCGCCAAGGACATCGTCTTCGTCACCGGGGTCGCGTTCCGCTACGCCTTCGGCACCGGCGCCAGCGGTGCGGTGCGCTTCGACCTGAGCGAGGCCGACAAGCAGCGCCTCTCTTACAGCATTGGCGAGGTCCACCCGGTCCAGTTCCACGTGTGGAGCGGTCACCTCGGCGCCGGGCTCTATTTCTAGGGGCGCGCTCGCGGGCGCAGCTTTTTACGTCCTCCGTGGCGCCCTCGTGCGACCCTCGGCGCGGAGGATCGTCCGCCATGAAGAAGTTGCTCGCCGCCTGCACCCTCGCCGTCGCCCTCGCCAGCTCCCAGGCCCACGCGGCCCTCAACGCCTACCTCACCCTCAAGGGCGCCAAGCAGGGCGTGATCAAGGGCAGCGTCACCCAGAAGGGCCGCGAGGACAAGATCATGGTCATCGCCGTCGACCACCTGATCAAGACCCCGCCTGACGGCAAGGAGCAGCACGGCGTCTTCATCATCACCAAGGAGCTCGACAAGTCGACCCCGCTGCTGCGCAAGGCCGCGTCGTCGGGCGAGAGCCTCGAGTTCGAGCTGCAGTTCTGGACCCCGCAGCTCAACGCCCAGCAGGGCGTCGGCGTCGAGAAGCAGCACTACACCGTCAAGCTGACCGGGGCCAAGATCTCCGCGATCAACTTCCGCATGCTCAACAACAAGAACCCCGACACCGTCCGCTACGCCGAGTTCGAGGAGGTCTCGTTCGTCTACGAGAAGATCGAGTGGACCTGGAACGACGGCGGCATCACGGCCTCCGACACCAACCCGTGATCAACCCCGGCGCGGCGCTCCGCGGTGTCGGCCCGCGCCGAGCCCGATGAGCAGCATCAACCCCCGCGCCGCGACCCGCGGCGTCGGCCCGCGCCGAGCCCGAAGAGCAGCAGCAGCGCCCACGGTCCCGGCCGCGCGTCGACGCGGCAGCTGTTGCAGCCGTCGTCGCCGTCGGCCTCCGAGCCGCCGCTCGAGTCGTCGCCGCCGCTGTTGCTCGTGATGCCGGTGATGCCGCTGTTGCCCCCGCTGGTCGGCGTGCTGCTGTCGTCCCCGGTTGTCGCGCCGCCGCTCTCGCCCCCGCTCGGATCGCCGGTGCTGCCGCCGCCGGTGCTGTCGGCCGCGGAGTCGCTGGTGTCGGGCCCGGCCTCGACCACGCGGATCGTGATCGTCTGCGCGGCGTGGTTGCCGTAGGCGTCCATCGCCTCGACCTTGAACTTGTAGGTGCCGACCGGCGGCTTCTTCAGGGTGATGAAGTCGTAGGGCTCGCTCTGCGGCTTCCAGGCGCCGTAGCCGTCGTCGCAGACGTCGTTGGTGCAGCGGCGATACCCGTCGAGGTCCGGCGGCAGACCCTCGAGCCACGTCCAGTTGACGCCGATGAAATTGGAGTTGTCCATGATGTTGGCGACCAGCAGCACGGTATCGGCGGTGGTCAGCTCGGTCCCGTCGGCCGGGCTCACGCTCAGGATCTGCGGCTTCTCGGTGTCCGCATCGCGCGGGCCGAACACCCCCATCAGCTCGGCGTGCGAGTTCTGCTCCTCGCCCTGACCGGCCGGACAGTAGGCCTCGTGCACGTAGGTGCACTGGGTGACGCCGGAGCCGGTCGCGTGCGAGATGCCCATGCACTGGTCGCGAAACGACGAGCCGCCCGCGACGTACGGGTACATCAGGTCCTGCTGCACGTCGGTGTGCTCGAGGCCCCAGTTGTGCGCCGTCTCCTGGGCCGCGACCTCGGCCACGTCGCCGGGGCACGAGTCGGAGAAGCTCAGCGACACGTGGTTGCGCTTGGCGCCGTCGCAGGCGACGTTGGCGATGCCGCACACGCCCCCGCCCTGGCCGGCCAGCTGCGAGCTGCCGCCGACCACCGACATCGTGTAGGGCAGCCAGTCCGGCGGGCGGTTGGTGCTCAGGACCAGGTTGAAGGGGGCGTAGTAGTTGCCGAGCTTCTGGAACACCGACGCCTTGACCTGCGGGTTGCCGCCGGCCAGCGGCGGGAAGTTGACGACGCCGTCGACCAGCGGCGAGCAGTTGAGCGCCGCGTTGGCCGACTGCGGCCCGCCGCACAGCGGCGTGACCTGCACCCCGTCCATGGCCACGTACAGGACACCCGGCGTCGGGTCGAAGTCGAAGCCCGCCTCCGGCGGGATGTCGAGCGCCGACAGCATCTCGACCGCCATGCTCTCGGCGTCGAACACGAGGGTGCCGTCGCGGATCGGCGGCACCGTGCGCGGGTCGATGCGCCGCCCCGAGACCCGCTCGAGGTAGCTGCGCGGGCCCTCCGGCGCCACCGCCCACGGCGCCGACGCGCTGATTGCCTGCCCAGGCTCAACCTCGATTGACAGCAGCGCGGGCAGCAGGAACGGTAGGGTATGCAGCATCGATCTCACGGTACAAACCATGGATCTGGCTGTCCAGGACTCTCGTTGGTCCTCAATGTGACAAAACAAAGAAGACACGCAATCCGCGTCCAGGCGGGCCCATGGCGCCCACTCGCCGCTGGCGATCGCCGTGGCCGGCGTCCAGGACCTGGCCCAAAGGCCAGGTGAACCGAGGCCTACGCCTGCGGCGCCTTACCGCTGCCGAGGCTCGCGCCGACCAGCCACGCCGGATCGATGCCGACCGATCGCAGCGCCACCGCCCACATCGCCTCGGGCGCCGTCGACCACAGCCAGGCCGGCGTCACGCCAGGGCCGCTCCTGCCCTCGGGTCGCATCGGCACGACCATCCAGCTGCCAGCGGCCATCTCCGACTCGAGCTGACCCGCGCCCCAGCCGGCGTAGCCGAGGAACGCCAGCGCCTCGGAGCCGTGGCCGCCGAGCCGCGGCGTCTCGAGGTCCCCGGCCTTGACCGCGTCGAGCGAGGTGGTGAGAAACAGCTCCGGCGTGAGCGCCTCGGCCAGCGGATCCCAGGCGACACGGTCGTGGAGGATGAAGCCCCGCGTCGGCTCGACCGGGCCGCCGAGGCGAACCGGGCGATCGTCCGGGCCCATCCAGTTGAGTCCGATCGCCCCGGCCATCTCGGCGATGGTCGTCGGCAACGGGTTGTTGACGACCAGGCCGAAGGCGCCCTTGCGCGAGTGGTCGATCATCAGCACCACCGAGCGCACGAAGTTCGGGTCGCGCAGCTGCGGCACGGCGCACAGCAGTTGATGCGCGAGGCTCGAGCCGCCGACGCGCTCCTCGCCCTCTGCTTCGCGCTCGTCGGACATCGCCAAATTTCGCAGCCCAGTTTGCGGCCCGGTTTGCGGCCCAGTTTGCGGCCCAGTTACAGGGAGTATCGAAGTGCCAGAGGTCGGACTCGAACCGACACGAGTTTTTGGCTCAACGGATTTTGAGTCCGCCGCGTCTACCGATTTCGCCACTCTGGCGAGCGGACGCCCTTCCTTAGCACGGGCCTCGCGGGCCTCGCAAGAGGCCGGATCGGCCGAACGAAACGGACCCGCGGGTGATCTGGATCAGGGCGTGTCGTCGAGGCTCACGCTGATGTCGCCCGCGGGCGCGTCGACCCAGACCTTGACGCTGCCGCCCCCGACCTCGCGCGTGAACGAACCGCGGGTGATGCTCGACACGGTGCCCGTGTGGACCCGGATCTCGCGGCCGCTGAGGCGCAGATCGAGGTCGGCGTCGGAGCGCAGCACGACCTCGACGTCGCCGTGGCGGGCCTCGATCACGAGGTCGTTGCCGCCGGCGCCGGTCTGGTAGATCTGGGCGCCGCCGTTGCCGGTGTAGGCGTCGAGGTTGCCGGATGTTCGCAGGTGCAGGTTGCCGTCGCCGGTGCGCACCGCGAGCCCGCCCGCGCCGCCGTCGATGTCGACGTGGCCGACCCCGACGTCGGCGCTGATGTTGCCGGTGACCGCGAACACGTACACGTCGCCGAGCTCGGTGACCAGCTCGAGGTCGCGGTCCGGCGGCAGGCGGATCTCGTCGACCTCGAAGTCGACCTGGCCGTGCAGCTTGAGCGGGACCTCGGCCCGCAGCTCGGCGAAGCGCTGGTCGACGGCCCACACGATCGCCGAGCCGAGCGCCTGGTCCTTCGCCAGCTGCGCGGTGCCGCCGATCGATCGCCACGCGCCGGTGAGCTCGAGCCCGGGAGCCAGCTCGTCGCCCAGCACCGTCAGCGGCGTGGGCCCGAGCTGGATGCGCACGACGTCGATGTCCGTGAGCGGATAGCTGGCCTCGACGTTGGCCTCGCCGCGGAAGCCGAACACGCAGGCGCCGAGCGACAGCGCCGACAGCACGAACAGCACGGTGGCGGTGCGGCGCAGCATCAGAAGTACACTCCCACGCCGGTGCCCAGCTCGAGGGTGAGGGCGTTGCGAGACACGGCGCGGTCGTCGTGGCCGCCAGGGCCAGGCCCGCTGAAGAAGCGCGGACCGCCCAGCGGGGCGCTGATCCGCGGCGTCAGGTTCAGCGACCAGCGGCTGAGGATGAAGAAGCGCAGGTCGAGCTGGGCGTAGGGGATCGCGGCGAAGCTGCCCTGCCCCGCCGGCGCCTGCGCACCGGCCGGCACCAGCGGCGTGGGCGAGCGCCCGAAGCTGCCCTGCAGGATCACGCCAGCGGCGACGCCGAGCCACATCCGGCTGCGCTCGAGCACGCGGTACGACAGGCGCAGGCCGCCCTGCAGCGTCGTGCGCGTGAAGCCCTGACCCTGCTTGACCGAGAGATCGCCGGCGCCGACGCTGAAGCGCCGCGCGACCTGGCCGAGCACGCTGAGGCTCCAGTCGGCGAAGAAGCCGGCCGCTGGATCGCCGGGGCGCTGACCGACCGTCGCCATGCGCGTCATCTCGAGCGCGACGCGATGCCGCGTGCGCGGCTCCGGGGCGCGCAGACCCGAGGCGGTCGCGTAGGCCTCCATGATCTGCGAGGCGTAGAGCATCTGCAGGCCGCCGCTCAGCACGCCGTAGCCGACCGCGCCGATCGCCTCGCCCGCATAGCTGCCGCTGGCGAGCCCGCGTGTGGACACGTCGGTGCCGCCGCCCGTGCGCTGCATGAGGCCGGCACCGAGCGCCAGGGCGATCGTGCCGAACAAGATCCCGACGCCCTTGCCGGGCTGGCGGTTGATCATCTGCCCGAGACCGGGGACCACCGCCGACAGCACCGGCGCGACCACCCGCTTCCACCGCCGCGGCGGCGGAGCCTCGGGTCCCGACGTCGCGGATGCCATCGCGGGCGCCAGCGGCTCGCCCGCGCTCCCGCGGGCGCCCGCGGGCGTGAGCTCGAAGCGGGCGCGCCGACCCTTCTCGACCGAGAGCGTGATCCGACCACCGCGCGCCGTGTCGTCGATCGCGTACTCGCCGGGCGGCAGGTCGAGCTGCGCCCGCCCGCCTGCTTGCAGCTGCAAGGTCGCAACCAGCGCACCCTTGCTGTCGCGCACGCTCACGCTGCCGGCCTCGGGCCGCGTGCTCACCAGCTCGAGGCCGCCGCGCTGCGAGGCGTCGACGACGACCGGTGGCGGCGCGATCGGTGGCGTGCTCGGGCTGCTCGCAGGGCTCGCCACCGGCGCGGGGCCGACGGCGGGGGTGGTGGTCGGCGGCGGAGCAGCCAGCGCGGCGACCAGGAGACAGCGCAGCACCCGGCCGTTATAGGCGGGGTGGCGCCTCGGCGTCCAGGGGTGTGAAGCCTTCGTGGGCCGCTTCGGGATCGAGTTGCCAGGGCCCGAGGCGTCCAGGCGCCCGGACCCCGCGCCCCAGCGCCGCGAGGAACTCCTCCCGCTCGAGCTCGCGGCCACCCAGGCCGCGCAGATGCTCCGTGGCGACCTGACAGTCGACGAGCTGGAACTGCCAGCGCTCGAGCTGCCGCACCAGCGCCACGAAGGCCAGCTTCGAGGCGCCGGGCTGGCGACTGAACATGCTCTCACCGAAGAACACCGCCCCGATCGCCAGCCCGTAGAGGCCGCCGACCAGCAGCTCGCCGTCCCACACCTCGACGCTGTGGGCCAGGCCGAGGCCGTGCAAGCGGGTGAAGGCCGCCCCGATCTCGGGCGTGATCCAGGTGCGATCCTGTCCGGGCCGCGGCTCGCTGGCGCAGGCGGCGATGACCGCCGCGAAGTCGGTGTCGAGGGTGATCCGCAGACAGGCCCGCAGCTGGCGCTTGCGCAGCGTCCGCGGCACGTGCAGACCGCCGGGCAGGGTCACGACCATGCGCGGCGCGGGGCAAAACCACATGCGCGGCTCGTCGGCGGCGTTCCACGGGAAGATGCCGCGCGCGTAGGCCAGCAACAGCCGCGCCGGCTCGAGGCCGCCGCCGATCGCCAGCAGCCCGTCCGGCTCGGCCCGCCGCGGATCGGGGAACACCGCGAGATCGTCGGGCAGCAGGTAGATCGGCATGAGGCGGGCCAGTCTCGCCTCAGGACGCGTCGAAGTCGATCTCGAGATCGACGTCCGCGAGCACCACCGCCTGGTCGCCCGAGCACGCGAGCTGCGGGTGCGTGCAGGTGACGAGCTTGTCGCCGGGGAGCAGGCCGCGCAGCGCGTAGTAGCCGTCGACGTCGCTGCGGGTGACATGAAAGCCGCCGACCGCGATCGCGGCGTCGGCCACCCCGAAGCCGTCCGGATCGGTGACCCGCCCGCGGATCACATGCGTCCCGGTGCGCGCGGCGACCGTGGCGAACAGCCAGTCCTGCGCGGTCGCCCGCGTGCTCGCGTCGTCGATGATCCAGGCGTCCGTGTGGCCCACCCCCGGCACCGCCAGCGTCGTCACCGGATCGCCGAAGGACGCGAGCAAGGCCACGCCCTTCTGGCTGTTGGCCATCCCGCCGTCGCCCGCCGCGCCCCACGAGAGCAGGGCCGCACGGCCGTTCACGCGGCCCATCCGGGTCGCCGACGCGGCCCCCTGGTCAGGCGTCAGCGGCGTCACCACGTCGGCGTGGCTGTGCATGAAGAAGCCGAGCCAGTGGTCGGCGATGAGGTCGTTGTACAGGCCGACGTAGCTGGTGGAGATCGACCCGCGCGAGAAGCCGGTGCTGATCACGGCGCCCGGATCGCCGCCGAACTCGGCGAGCGTGCGGCGCAGGTTCAGGTCCCAGTAGGCCACGGCCGCGTTGACGTCGCCCCAGCCGAAGTCGAGGTTGGCGTCGGCCTGGATGTACGGAAACACCACCACGATGTAGCTGCGACAGCCGGCGACGTGGTAGCCGAGGCGGGCGTCGTCGACCTTGCCGGTGAACGCGTTGGTCTTGTTGCACGGCGACTCGACGACCACCGGGTAGCTGCGACCGGGCTCCCAGTCCGGCGGCAGGTAGAGCCCGTGGTACACACCCTTGCCGGCGTACTCGGGCGCGACGACCTTGACGAAGGCGCCGGGCGTCGGCGGGCCGGCGCCGAGGGCCGGCAGCGGCGGGCAGCTCGGGTGGTCGCCCTGCTGCACCACCGTCACCTCCGCGAAGGCCTCGGCGCCGGCGTGCTTCGCCGTGATCTGCACGACGCCCGCGGCCGTGTTGTCGGCCTGGAAGCTGCCGCCGAAGCGCGTGAGCTCGCCGAGCGGCGGGTCGGCCAGGGTCCACTCGGCGAGCACCGGCACGGCGTTCATGTCGGCGTCGACCAGCTCGGCGACGAAGCGCTGTGGGAACGACCAGCCGCTCGCGACCGTGACGAGCGCGTCGGGCGGGCTGATGCGCAGCGTCATCGCCGGGGCGCCGGTGCTGCTGTCGCCGCTGCTCCCGCTGCTGGTGGCCGTCACGGCGCTCGTGCTGGCGTCGCTGCTCGTGCTGCTCGTACTGCTCGTGCTGGCGTCGCTGCTCGTGCTGCTCGTGGTCGTGCTCGCGTCGCTCGTCGCCACGCCGCTCGTCGGTGCCGCGCTGGTGCTCGCGTCACTGCTGCTGCTCACCGTGCCGGTGTCGCTGGTCGTCCCGGTGGCTCCGTTGGCCGCGGCTCCGCAGGCCGCGAGGAGCACAGGGGCGACGATCCAGCGCACGCTCGCCGACCTTAGCAGCCCCGTGCGCGCGACGGGGCGCGGCGCCTCGCCAGCACCGCAGCCAACGCCGTGTCAGCGGCGCGCGATCGCGGCGGCCGAGAGGCCGTAGGCGCGGGTGGCGTACTCCTCGAGCATGCGCTCGGTGTTGAAGTACGACGCCGCGAACGCGATGCAGTCGCGCATCATCTCGCCCCAGCGGGCCTGGTTGCTGAAGTACAGCGGCAGGATCTCCTCGTCGAGCGCGCGGTACAGGCGGTCGGCGTCCTGCTCGTCGGCCCCGTGGTCGCCGCTGTGGGCCGCGTCGATGACCCAGCCGGTGTGGCCCTGCACGTAGCCCTCGCACCACCAGCCGTCGCGCACGCTGAAGTTGGGCACGCCGTTGTGGGCCGCCTTCATGCCGCTGGTGCCCGAGGCCTCGAGCGGCGGCATCGGCGTGTTGAGCCAGAGGTCGACGCCGGCGACGATCTTGCCGGCCACGCGCATGTCGTAGCTCGGCACGAAGACCAGGCGCACGTACGGGAGCAGCGCCTCCTGCTGGCGAAACACCGCCTCGATCAGGCGCTTGCCGTCGTGGTCCTTGGGGTGGGCCTTGCCGGAGAACACGATCTGCAGCGAGCCCCAGCGCCCGCCGATCTCACGCAGGCGCCGGACGTCGCGCAGGAGCAGCATGATGCGCTTGTAGCCGGTGACGCGGCGGGCGAAGCCGATGGTGAAGCGGTCGGCCTCGAAGTGGTGCGGACCGAGGGTGTTGATCTCGTCGATGAGCGACTGCTTGGCGGCGCGGTGGGCCGCGACGATCTCGGCGGTCGGGATCTTCTGGGCCGCGCGCAGGGCGTGGCCGTGGCGGCGCCACGCGGGCACGTGGCGGTCGAGCACCGCCTGCATCGGCGGTGCGGTCCAGGTCGCCGAGTGCACGCCGTTGGTGACCGCGTGGATCTCGTGCCCGGGGAACATGCCGCGCGAGACCTCGGCGTGGCGCATCGACACGCCGTTGACGAAGCCGCTGAGCTCGAGCCCGAGGATGCTCATGTTGAGCTCGGTGGTGAGGAGGCGCGGGATCTCGGCCACGCGCGCGACCGCCTCGGCGCCGAACACCTCCTCGGCGAGCGCGCGCGGGAAGCGGTCGTGGCCGGCGGGGATCGGGGTGTGCGTGGTGAACACGCAGGCCGCCCGCACCTGGGCCAGACAGGCCGCGAGCGTCGGGTCCTTGGTGTGCTCCCAGATGTCCTTGAGCAGGTCGATCGCCAGCAGGGCCGAGTGGCCCTCGTTCATGTGATAGCGGGTCGGCTGGAGCCCGAGCGCGATGAGCATCTGGCGCCCGCCGATGCCGAGTACGGCCTCCTGCGTGAGCCGGTAGCGCTCCTCGAAGCCGTAGAGGTGATCCGAGATCCGACGATCGTCGGCCGAGTTTCCCTCGAGGTCCGTGTCGAGGAGGTACACCGGGATGTGGTGACCGTCGACGCCAGCGACGCGGTAGCGCCACACGCCGATCCGCAGGTCGCGGCCCTGGATGTGGATCACGACCTCGTTGTGCAGGCGCTCGAGGTGCAGCTCCGGCGCCCACACGACGTCCTTCTCGGTCTGATGGCCGTGGGCGTCGAGCACCTGGCGGAAGTAGCCCTTGCGGTACAGCAGGGTCACGCCGACCATCGGCAGGCCCATGTCGGCGGCGCTGCGCAGGGTGTCGCCCGCGAGCACGCCGAGGCCGCCGGAGTAGGTTGGGATCTCGCTCGCAAGAGCGATCTCCATCGAGAAGTACGCGATCAGGTCCTTCGGAGCCGCGGTCATGAGTGCGCGCGATGATGCGACGCGGCCGCGGCCGCGGTCAAGCTGAACGCGGTGCGATCACGGTTTTATCGGCCTCTGGCCGATCCGTCGCCGCCGCGACGCGAGCCCGACGGACAGCCCGACGAGGACCATGGCGAGTGACGGCGATCGCCCACGCGGACCGCTGCTACACGCGCAGCCGCCGTCGCTGCCACGCTCACCACCCGTGCTCACCGTGTCGCTCTCGGGCCCGCCGATCTCGTTCTGCACGTTGGTGGTCGGCACGCCGTCGGTCGGCGTGTCGCCGGTCTGCGTCGCGCCCGGATCGCCGCCGCTGCTCGAGCTCGAGGTCTCAGCGCCGCCGCTGCTGCCATCGCCGCTGCTGCCGCTCGTGTCGGTGTCGCCGATCGCGGGCTCCGGGTAGTACGCGCCGCAGGCCGGATCGCTGAAGTCACCGGCGCGCTGGGCCAGCGCCAGCGCGTAGGCCCCGGCGCCGAAGCCCAGCATCGGCGTGTTGAACTTGTACGCGCCCGTGAGCTCGTCGTAGGTCTCGGCGACCATGCCGTAGTTGGTCTGCGACTGGGCCCGCACCCACTCGGTGAGCGCGTCGGCGCGGTCGACCTGGCCGGCGAGGCGCAGGGCGATCGCGCCGCGCAGGTCGGTGATCACCCACTCGGCGCTGTCGTAGTCGCTGCCCCAGGGGCTCAGGTCCTCGGCCTTGGCGTGGTCCCAGCGGTCGTCGTTGCGCGACCAGCCGGGGCCGGCGTCGACGCGCAGGTGCTCATCGAGGCCCTGCAACGTCGCGCCGGCGATCGCACCGGCCGGGTCGAACAGGCCCATGGCAATCGCGTCGAGCACGGCCGCGTCCCAGTAGCCCTCGCCGAGCGCGAGCTCCTCGCTGTTGGCCGCGATCGCCCCGCTGCGGTCGCCGAGCTCGGCCGCGATCGCGGTGCGCAGCGCCTCGCCGGCGGCCTTGTAGATCGCGGCCCGCTCGTCGTCGCCGACCCGGGCTGCGATCGCCGCGGCGTCGCAGAGGCCGCGCGCCGCCGTGATGCTGGTGTACGCGAAGTGGCGCTGGCGGCCGTTCCAGTGGGTCTCCCAGATCGACGAGTCGGCGCGCATGAGGCCGGTCTCGGGGTCAATGAGGGCGACCAGCACGTTCGCCACGCGGTCGCGGATCTCCGGCCAGCGCGCGTCGGCCACGCTGGTGTCGCCGGTCAATTGTTCGTGGGCCCGCAGCGCCCACAGGAACAGGCCGAGACCGTCGAACTCGAGGTTGGGCCCGAAGCTGTTGAAGTCGGTCTCCTCGACGCCGAAGCCGTGGTAGCGCACCAGGCTGATCTGGTACGGCGGCATCGCGTAGGGCCCCAGCTCGTCCCAGCTCTGGAAGCGGCCGGCCTCGGCGTCGAGGTAGAACTCGAGCGCGAGGCGGGCGTGCTCACCCATGCCGAGAGCGGCCATCGCCGCGGTCGCGTAGGCGCCGTCGCGGATCCAGGCGTAGGTCCACTCGCCGGGCGGCAGGCTGGCGAGGATCGCCCCGGCGCCGCGGTGCTTGACCACGGCCGGCAACACGACCGGCTGATCGTCGAGACCCTTGAAGCGGGTGCGCCGGGGCTCGCCGTCCTTGCTCAGCCACTCGCGCAGGTAGTAGCTGTCCTCGCGGACCTGTCCCATGTGCAACATCGCGGCGCCCTGGCGCAGCAGCGCGGCCTCGTCGGCCTCGACCCCCGCGGGCAAAGTGACGCCGGCCTGCAGCGCCTTCCAGCCCGCGACTTCAGCGTCGAGCAGGGCCTTGGCGCCCTTGCCGGCGACGAAGGCGTCGAGCGCCAGCTGGGCTTTGGTATCGGGGATCGGATCCGGGTCGTGCAACACGGCGACGCCGGCCCACTGCGTCGCGCCGGGCGCGAGGTCGCCGAGGTTCCACTGGAAGCCGCTGACGCTGTCGTCGATCGCCACGACCGGCGCCTGGTTGTCGGGGAAGTCCTGCGGCAGCCCGCCGTCGACCAGCTTGAAAAGGTCGGCGCCGGGACCGACGCCGCGGTGGGCGATCGGGCCGAGCGCGCGGGTCACGACGACCCCGGCGAAGCCACGCTCGCGGAAGCGGCCGATGTTGCCGGCGCCGTCGTAGACGAGGGTCTCGCCGTTGGCGGCGATGTCCTTCGGCACGTCCCACGGGCGCAGCGCCCGGCCGTAGCCGAGGTGGAAGTTGTGCAGCGAGAACGCCGACACGCCCTTGAGCGCCTGGTCGCCGGTGTTCTCGAGCTTGAGCAGCAGCACGAAGCCGCCGGCGGCCAGCGCCTGCGGGGCGAACGCGTAGGTGGTGGCCCGCAGCGCGCCGATCGTCTGCACCATCGCCACGATGCCGGTGCCACCCTGCTCGCCCGCGTCCCACGCGAGGTAACCGCTGGCGTCCTCGTCGACCGCGGCCTTGGTGAGCCACTGCTGCTGACCCTCGGCGCGCACGCCGAAGTACATGTCGAACAGCAGGTCGCGGGTGTGGACGGTCGCGAATTGCTCGCCGTCCCACACCTCCTTGCCCTGGCCGTCGAGCACCGGCTCCTCCGCGGCGAACAGGTGCTCGCGAAATTGCGTGAGCCGTCGCTGCTTGAGGTCGAGGAGGATCGCGCCGTGGCCGTTGGCCGAGGGCAGCTCGAAGCGCGTACGCTGCGGCGCCGGGGCGGCCTGCAGGGGGCCAACAGAGGGGCCCAGGAGCCCGAGGAGGAGCACCAGCGCGAACGTGCCGGCGAGGCGAGGACGGGTCGGCCTGAGGTGGCACATGACGCGCCACGGTAGCACGGCGCCGGCTTTGCACGCCCACGCGAAGCGGCTATGGTCGCTAGCTGACATGCACCGAAGCTCGCGCCTCGCCCCGGTCCTCGCGCTCCTCGCTGGCTGCTCCACCGGCTGCTCCAGTGGCGCCACGCCTGCCGAGGAGACCGGCAGCGAGACCGGCCCGGGCGGCGATCCCTCGAGCTTCCCCGGCACCAGCGCGCCGACCACCACCGCCGGGCCGGACACCACCGCGGCCACCGACACCGGCGTCGCCACGGACAGCGGCGAAACCGGAGTCGACACCGGAGCCGATACCGGCGACAGCACCACCGGTGACGACCCGCTGCTGCGCTGCCCCACCGAGTTCCACTTCGATCCGCCGCCCGGCGGCACCGCCCCGAAGATCGCCGGCGAGTGGCAAGCCTTCAACCTGGCCACCGCGACCGTCATGCGCGGGCCCGACGACGACGGCATCTATCACGCCACCGCCCTGCTCCCGCCCGGCCTGCAGGCGTACAAGGTCGTGTACGACCTCGGCGGCGAGCCGCAGTGGGTGCTCGACCCGGGCCAGGGCCGGCGCAAGTACCTGGGTGGCCTCGAAAACTCCGCGGTCCTGGTGCCCGACTGCCGTGACCCCGCGCTGGTCGTCGAGAGCAAGTCGGTGCAGCGGCCCGCGCCGGGTCAGGGCAGCTACGCCGCGGTCGCGCGCTACGTCGACGGCCTCGCCGGCGCCGGCCCCGAGCCCGCGGCGTACACGGCTGTCCTTCGGGACAGCTCGGGCAAGGAGCGGGCGCTCAGCGCCGCCGAGCTGAAGATCGACGACACCACCGGCGACGTGACCATCGCCGTCGCCGGTCTCCCGGACGGCAAGCACCGCATCACCGTCACCGCGGCCGCCGGCGACGGTCGCAGCGCGGCGCCGCTGCGCCTGATCTTCTGGGTCGAGGCCGAGCCGTTCCAGTGGGACGACGCGCTCATCTACATGGTGATGACCGACCGCTTCGTCGACGGCGACCCCGGCAACAACCCGGGCGCCACGGCCATGGCTGACCCGCGCGGCGACTGGCAGGGCGGCGACCTGCAGGGCCTGCGCGCCGCGATCGCCGACGGCACCCTCGACAAGCTCGGCGTGCGCGCGATCTGGCTGACCCCGTTCCAGACCGGCCCCGACGAGGCCTTCCTCGCCAGCGACGGCAAGCACCTGGTCACCGGCTACCACGGCTACTGGCCGATCCGCGCCCGCGAGGTCGACGCCCGCATCGGCGGCGCCGAGGCGCTGCAGGCGATGGTCCGCGAGGCGCACAAGCACGGCATCCGCGTGCTGCAGGACTACGTCGTCAACCACGTGCACGAGCAGCACGAGTACTTCACCGAGCACCCGGAGTGGTTTCGCACCGGCTGCGTGTGCGGCACCAACAACTGCGACTGGACCGGCCACGCCCTCGACTGCCTGTTCTCGCCGTACCTCCCGGACATCAACCACACCGTGCCCGAGGCCAACGCGGCCTTCGTCGCCGACGCCGTCTACTGGCTCGACGAGTTCGACCTCGACGGCCTCCGCGTCGACGCCGTCAAGCACGTCGAGGAGGTCGCGACCCGCAACCTCGCCGCCGCGGTGCGCGAGACCTTCGAACCCGGCGGCAGCAAGTACTTCCTGATGGGCGAGACAGCGATGGGCTGGAGCGACTGCGCCGACCCCTGCAACGACGAGAACTACGGCACGATCGCCCGCTACATCGGCCCCTTCGGGCTCGACGGACAATTCGACTTCGTGCTCTACCACGGGGTCAGCTACCGCAGCTTCGCCTACCAGGAGAAGGGCATGCTGCACGCCGACTACTGGACGCAGCACGGCCTCGAGAAGTGGCCGGTCGGCGCCATCATGACGCCGTACATCGGCAGCCACGACACCGCCCGCTTCGTCAGCCTCGCCGACTACCGCGGTCAGGACGCGGGCCACGACCCCGGCATCCCGGGCAACCAGTGGGACAACATCGCCAAGGCCCCCGGCGACGTCGAGCCGCAGCTGCGCATGCGCGTGGCGATGGCGTGGCTGCTCGGCCTGCCCGGCGCCCCCCTGCTCTACTACGGCGACGAGTACGGCCAGTGGGGCGGCGCCGACCCGAACAACCGCGTGATGTGGCGCGACGCCAAGGCGCTCGGCCCCGACGAGGCGACCACGCTGGCGCTGGTGCGCAAGCTCGGCACGGCGCGCCAGCAGGTCGCCGCGCTGCGCCGCGGCGCCTACGTCCCGCTGTGGGCCGACGAGGACACCCTGGTGTTCGGCCGCAAGATCGCCGCTGGCGACGCCGCGGTCGTGGCGATCCACCGCGGCCCCGCGGCGAAGATGGTCGACGTGGAGGTCAGCGCCAGCCTCGGCCTGGCTGCGCAGAAGCAGCTCAAGGACCGCCTCGGCGGCCCCGCGGTGCAGGTCAGCGGGCTCGGCAAGGCCGCCTTCAGCGTGCCGGCCCACGGCGCCGTGATCCTCGCGCCCTGAGCTGCCCGCACGGCCCAGTGTTCCTGGCGCCCGTGCTCCTCGCGCCCTGACGCGCCCGCGCACGCAAGAAGGGGCAGGTCGTGCCGCGCACGCCTGCCCCTCTCACGGGCCCCGAAGGGCCCGTCAGACCCAGTGGATCACTGCGGCTGCATGACGCCGCAGTCGTCGACCTCGCTCGGGATGCAGCCCTCGCAGTCCCAGCGGAAGTTGTCGAGGATCGCCATGGTCGCCAGGATGCTGTCGCTCATGTCCGAGATGAAGAAGCCGATCGTGACGTCCGAGCCGGGCTGCACGCCGCCCTTGGCCGTGAACCACCCGGAGCACGCGTGCTGCTCGAACCCGGTCCCGGCGAGGGGCGCCTCGTTGACGGTGTAGCCGTCGGTCTTGAGGTACGGGTCGAGGGCCGTGATCGTCAGCGGCAGGCCCTTCATCATGTTGTTCGGGTCGGGGATGAAGGTGACGTTGCCCGAGTACGGGTCGACCGGCGGGTTCTGGTTCGGGTCGTCCGCCGCCGGGTCGACCTGGTAGGCGATCAGCAGGTCGTTGAAGCCGGTGTTGACGTAGGTCGGCCACTCCGCCGAGCAGAACACGAAGTCGAAGGTGTAGCCGAAGGTGCCGAGCGGCACCTTGGTGTTGAAGGTGAACCACAGCTTGTCGTTCGGGTCGCTGTTGCCCAGCGCCCACTGAGCCTTCAGGGTGTCCGAGCAGTCCTTGAAGGTGACCCCGTCGCAGTCCTGGAACGGCGTCCCGCCGGCCCCGTTGTTCGACCCGAAGTCGGTCTTGAACGGCGGCGGCAGGGCGTTGGCGTCGTCGTTGCCGTTGTTGCCGTTGTTGACCTGCGAGTTCGCGTTCTCCACCACGATGCCGTTGTTGTTCGGCGCCTTGATGTTGCCGGTGCTGATGATGAGGAAGTTGGCGCCCTCGCGCGGGCTGTAGAACAGCGTGTCGGGCGTGTTCGGGTCCATATCCTCGTCGAACTTGTAGGTCCCGAAGCCCTTGGCCACCTGCCACGCGGTGTTGACGACCGAGTTGAAGCTGAAGTTGCTGATCTGCACCGAGTTGGCGGGCTGGTCGTTGCAGATGCCCATCGCCTTGTGGGCGTTGGTCTTGTCCGCCTTGTCCGCCAGGTTGATGTTCGTGTCGCAGATCGCGTAGTCCGGCGGCGCCTGACAGGCCGGCGGCATGTACACGGTGCAGTCGTTCTTGCAGAAGTCGTTCTTGCCGCCGTCGACCTTGTTGCCGTCGTCGCAGTCCTCGCCCATCTCGACCTTGCCGTTGCCGCACTCCGGCGGCGTGATCGTGCAGTCCGCCTCGCAGCCGTCGCCGCCCATCTGGTTGCCGTCGTCGCACTGCTCGTCACCCTCCTGCATCCCGTTGCCGCACACCGCGGGCACGGTTTCCGTCAGGCAGTCGGCGCTGCACAAGTCGCCGTCGTCGGTGTTGCCGTCGTCACAGACCTCGCCCTGTTCGATGTTGCCGTTGCCACACACCGCCGGCGTGAGCGTGCAGTCCGCCTCGCAGCCGTCTCCGTCGACGAGGTTGCCGTCGTCGCACTCCTCGTCCCCGCCCACCACTTTGTCACCGCAGACGGGGTTCGCGGCCCCGGTGCTGGCGGTGTCGGTCGCGCTGTCGGTCCCGGCCGTGTCCGTCGCCGTCCCGGTCACCGTCGCGTCGGTGTTGTTGCTCGTCCCCGAGATGCTGCCCTCCGTCGGCACATCCGTGGTCGTCGGCGGGGTCGTGTTGGTGGGCGTCGTGTTCGTCGCGCTCTCACCCGTGGTGCCGTTCGAGGTGGCGCTTTCCGTCGCACCCTCCGTCGCCGCGGTGGTGTTGCCATTGTCGCCGCAGGCGGTGAGAGCCGCGGCGCCGAGCCCGAGACAGATAAACCGGGAGATGTTCTTGGAGATGGTCATGGTAATCCTGGCCTGCGAGCCTATTACGCCCCACAGGAGGTTCCAAGCGGCAAAATAGCGCCTGACCGCGAAAAAGCGGGGCCGGCCCGTGGCCCGCCCCGCTTCGCGCGTCTTCAACCCAGAGTGCGCGTTGCTGACGCCTCAGCGAACGCAGGTCACTGCGGCTGCATGACGCCGCAGTCGTCGACCTCGCTCGGGATGCAACCCTCGCAGTCCCAGCGGAAGTTGTCGAGGATCGCCATCGTGGCGAGCACGCTGTCGCTCATGTCGGCGATGAAGAAGCCGATCGTGATGTCCGAGCCGGGCTGCACGCCGCCCTTGGCCGTGAACCACTCGGTGCACGCGTTGCTCTCGAAGCCGGTGCCCGCCAGGGGCGCCTCGTTGTTGGTGAAGCCCGGCCCCTTGAAGTACGGGTCGAGCGCCGTGATCGTCAGCGGCAAGCCCTTCATGTTGTTGTTCGGGTCGGGGATGAAGGTGACGTTGCCCGAGTACGGGTCGACCGGCGGGTCGGCGTTCGGATCGTCCGCCGCCGGGTCGACCTGGTACGCGATCAGCAGGTCGTTGTAGCCCGTGTTCACCCAGGTCGGCCACTCCGCCGAGCAGAACACGAAGTTGAAGGTGTAGCCGAAGGTCCCGAGCGGCACCTTGGTCTTGAAGGTGAACCACAGCTTGTCGTTCGGGTCGCTGTTGCCCTTCTGCCACTGCGCCTGCAGCGTGTCCGAGCAGTCCTTGAACGTGACCCCGTCGCAGTCCTGGAACGGCGTCCCGCCGGCCCCATTGTTCGAACCCACCTCGTAGCGGAACGGCGGCGGCAGGGCGTTGCCGTCGTCGTTGCCGTTGTCGCCGTTGCCACCCTGCGAGTTCGGGTTCTCGACCACCACGCCCATGTTGTTCGGCGCCTTCACCACGCCCGAGCTGACGATCAGGAAGGCGTCACCCTCGCGCGGGCTGTAGTACAGCTTGTCCGGCGTGTTCGGGTCCATGTCGTCATCGAACTTGTAGGTGCCGAAGCCCTTGGCCACCTGCCACGCCGCGTTGTTGGTCGAGTTGAAGCTGTAGTTCGTGATCTGCACCGAGTTGTCCGGCTTGTCGTTGCAGATGCCGATCGCCTTGTGCGCGTTGGTCTTGTCCGCCTTGTCCCCGAGGTTGATGTTCGTGTCGCAGATCGCGTAGTCCGGCGGCGCCTGGCAGGCGGGCGGCATGTACACGCTGCAGTCGTTCTTGCAGAAGTCGTTGGGACCGCCGTTGACGTCGTTGCCGTCGTCGCAGGCCTCGCCCATCTCCACCTTGCCGTTGCCACACTCCGGCGGCGTGATCGTGCAGTCCGCCTCGCAGCCGTCGCCGGCCACGTCGTTGCCGTCATCACACTGCTCGTCACCCTCCTGCATCCCGTTGCCGCACACCGCCGGCACCGTGATCGTCAGACAGTCGGCGCTGCACGCGTCGCCGTCCATCGTGTTGCCGTCGTCGCAGGCCTCGCCGACCTGCTGCATGCCGTCGCCGCACACCGCCGTGACCACACAGCCGGGCTCACAGCCGTCGCCGGCCACGTCGTTGCCGTCGTCACACTCCTCGGCGCCGTTCTTGATCCCGTCGCCGCACTCCGGTGTCACCATCCCGGTGCTCGCCGTGTCCGTCGCGCTGTCGGTCCCCGCCGTGTCCGTCGCCGTCGCCGTCCCGGTTGCCTCGGTGTTGTTGCTCGTCCCCGAGCCCGTGCCCTCCGTCGGCGTGTCTGTCGTCGTCGGCGGCGTCGTGTTGGTCGGGTTCGTCGGGTTCGTCGGGTTATCCGTCGTGCTGTCCGAGCCGGCACTATCCGTGCCGCCCTCTGTGACGTTCGTCGTGCCGCCGTTGTCGCCGCAAGCAGCGAGCACCAGCGCGGTGAAACCAAGGGTCAAGGATCGGGTCATCGGTCGGCTGTTCCTCATGGGCAATCCTGGGGGCTTCAGCTACGCCACGGGGAGCCCGAGGTCATGGAAGCCAAGCCCATCTATTACCGCAGGGAGCGTGCAAAAAGAGCAATCTCGACAGAGATGAGACTCACGGAACGGCGCGTTGGGGCTCCGGAATTCCCACGCGTACGTGGCCCCGCAGCGCCGCCAGCCGCACGACCCCGATGCCCGATACCCGTTTCAGATCGTCGACGCTGCGGAAGGGCCGGGCCTCGACGATCCGACGTGCCAGCGTCGGCCCGATCCCTGGCAAGGCCTCGAGCTCCAGCGCCGCGGCGCTGTTGACGTCGATCGTCCCGCCGAGCGCCAGCAGATCGCTGCCCGGCATCCGCCCCGCCTGGCAATCCTGGAGCGAGATGGCGGCACCATCGTCGGCCCGCACACGCGGGCACAGGGCCCGCAGCCCGGCCAGCGAGGCGTCGCCGCAGACCAGTTGACCGTCGACCAGCGCCGCCGGACGACACACCATCGTCGCCGGTGGCCCAGCTGGCGTCGCATCGACCTGGCGCCAAAGACCCACGAGCACCCACGCCATGATCGCCGCCGCCGCGGCACGCCCTACCCCGTTCATGCCCCGGCGTCGACCTCGACGTCGAGCCCGAAACCCGCGTGGAGGGCCCGCAGCGCCAGCTCTCCGTAGCGTTCGTGGACCACCACCGAGACCTTGATCTCGGAGGTCGACACCATTTGGATGTTGATGTTCTCGCGCCCGAGGATCTCGAAGGCGCGGGCCGCGACGCCTGCGTGTGTGCGCATGCCGACCCCAACGATGGAGATCTTACAGATCTCCGGGTCGCTCAGGATCTCCATCGGTCCCGCGTTGGGCAGACCGAGGCGCCGCAGCTCGGCGACGGCCTGGCGCAGGTCGTTCTCCGGGACGGTGAAGGTGACGTCCGTGGCGCCGCCCCGGCTCGCGTTCTGGATGATCATGTCGACGATGATGTTGGCCCGCGCGAGCTGACCGAAGATCGCGGCGACCGTGCCCGGCACGTCGGGCACGTTGGTGAGGGTGACCTTGGCCTCGTTGCGATCGAGGGCCACACCAGTGACCACGGCCGACTCGAGGTTGCGCTGCTCCGACATGATCCACGTCCCTTCGTTGTGGTTCTGGCTCGATCGCACGTGCACGGGCACGCTGTACTTCATCGCAAACTCGACGCTGCGGATCTGCAACACCTTGGCCCCGAGGCTGGCGAGCTCGAGCATCTCCTCGTAGGTGATCCGCGGGATCTTGCGGGCGCGCGGCTCGACCCGCGGATCGGTCGTGTAGACGCCGTCGACGTCGGTCAGGATCTCGCACACGTCCGGCCTTGAGCGCCGCGGCCAGCGCGACCGCGGAGGTGTCCGAGCCGCCGCGGCCGAGCGTGGTGATGTTGCCGTCGGGCCCGACCCCCTGGAAGCCGGCGCACACGACCACCCGCCCGCTCGCCAGCTCGTGACGCAGGCGGGCGTGCTCGATGCCGGTGATGCGCGCGTTGGTGTGGGTGCCATCGGTGCGCATGCCGATCTGCGGGCCGACCAGCGAGATGGCCGCACCGCCCGCGTTCTGCAGCGCCATCGCCAGCAGCGCGGCGCTGACGTTCTCGCCGGTGCAGGTGAGCTGATCCAGCTCGCGCTCGTGGTCGCGATCACCGGCCCGCTCGCTGGCCAGGTACGGGCCGCGAGACGTGTGCGCCGCGGCCTCCTCCGGCCGCTCGAGCGCGGCGAGCTGGTTGGCCAGTCCGATCAATCGGTTGGTCTCGCCGGCCATCGCCGAGACGACGACGACGACCTCGTGCCCCGCCCGCTGGGTCGCCAGCACCCGCTGGGCGCAGCTTCGGATCCGCTCCAGGCTCCCCACCGAGGAGCCACCGTATTTTTGCACGATCAACATGACATTGCCCCGACCCCTGCGAGGCGATGCTGTACCGCATCTGCGGCGCCGCTGTCGTCCTCGTCGTGAAGGGTCGACCCCAGCGCGCCGCTCGTTGCCACCCGCTACTTGGGCTTCAGCGGCATCTCGACCTTGGTGGTCGGCGCGTCGTTCTCGGGGTCCAGGTCGTTCGAGGCGGCGTTCTCCACGTCGCGGTTGATCCCGCCGGAACCGCCGCCCGAGCCCGCCGCCTTGCGTACGAGCTTGCCCTTGAGCGACTTCTGGCCGTCGGCGGCGATCTCGATGGTCTCCTCGAAGACAGCGAAGCCGGCGGCCTTGAGCTCGAACTTGTGGGAGCCCGGGAGCAGCGGGATCTTCAGCGGGGTCTTACCCTTGCTGACGCCGTCGACGAAGATCTCGGCTCGCGCGCTCGCCTCGACCAGGAATTCCACAGGCTGGACCGGCTCACCAGGAGGATCTTTGGTGCCACCCGTGTTGGCGCCGGCGGTGTCTACAGCCACGGTGTCGGCGACGGCGGTGTCGGCGGCCGCGCTGTCGACGGCCGCGCTGTCGACGGTCGCGGTGGTGTCGACGGCCTTGACCTCGGGGATCACACCGGCCTTGGCCGGGGCCGCGGCGAGCCTGGCCTTGAGCGCGGCGGCCCGATCCTTGGCGGTGACGCGCGACGGGTCCTTCATCAACACGCTCTCATAGGCGGCCAGCGCCTCGGCCAGCTTGCCGGAGGACTCGAGCTTGCCGGCGCTCTCCAGCTCCGCCGCGAGGGGATCAGCGGCGATCGGCGGCACGGCAGCTTTGCCCGGCGGTGGGGTCGGGCCCGGGCCCTGATTCTGGATGTACGCGTAGACGAGGCCGCTGGTCAGCAGCAGCGCGAGCAGGCCGAGGATCCAGCTCGAGCCACCGCGCGGCTCGGGCGGCGCGGCGTTCGGCGCCCCGAGATCGACAGCAGGGATCGGGCGCAGACCGCTGGCCTCGACCGCGGCGGCGAGGGCACGCTCGTGCTGCGGCAGCGGCTCGGCGCGCACGGCCGGTGGCTCGGCCGCGAAGGCCCGCTGATCGCCGGTCGGCGCGCGCACCCGTTGGTCGCCGGTCGGCGCGCGCACCCGCTGGTCGCCGGTGGGTGTGCGGCCGAGGTCGCCTGTCGGCGTACGACTGGCCGGCGCGACCGGCAGGCGGAACAGCGCCGCGGGGACGCTGTCGATCAGGCGCTCGACGATCTCGTTGGCGTCGTTGGGGCGGTTGTCCGGGTTCTTGGCGAGACAGTCGTGGATGAGCTCGATGAGCCCCTCGGGCACGTTGCTCCCGGGACGCAGCGCCTCGGTGAGCGGCGTCGGCTTGTCGTTGACGTGCTTGTAGAGCACCGAGCGCGCGCCGCTCTGGCCCTCGCCGACAAACGGCAGGCGCCCCGAGAGCATCTGATAGAAGACCACGCCGAGCGAGTAGACGTCGGTGCGGGCGTCGAGGGGCTTGTTGAGGATCTGCTCCGGTGCCAGGTAGTCCGGGGTGCCGACGACCGGGGCGTCGTCGTCGCGTGGCGGGCCCTCGAGCACCTGCCCGAGGCCGAGATCGAGGATCTTGACGTAGTTGGCGCGGCCCTGCTCCTCCACCAACACCACGTTGCTGGGCTTGAGGTCGCGGTGGACCAGACCTCGCGCGTGCGTGGCTCCCAGGCCCTTCAGGATCTGCGCCGCGATCGGGACGAATCCCTCGAGGGTGAGGCGACCCATCTGCTGGATATAGGCCGACAGCAGCTTGCCCTCGACGAACTCGCTGACCACGAACACGCGGCCGGGCTCGCGACCAAAATCGATGATGGCGGCGATGTTCGGGTGCTCCAGGCCACGGAGGGCCCGGGCCTGCTCCTCGAACTTGGCGACCGCGGCGGTGTCGTCGACCCACGGCACGTTGAGCAGGTGGACCACGACCGTGCGGTGCAAGGTGCGGTGCGTGGCCAGGAAGACGCGGGCCTTGCTACCCTGACCGAGGAAGCGCTGGAGGGTGTACTGGCCGCCGATGGTCTGGCCGATCAGGGATTCTGTCGCCGCGCTGTTGGATCTGTAGGCCGGCATCATGCCCTCTCGCTCAGGCCCGACGGGCCGTGCGGATGAACGTGGAAACCCCCGTCTGGGCCTCCGGGGAGTCGTGGCCGACAACTTAGCACGGAGGCCGCCGCCAGCGCCTCATTCCGGGCTGTTCACGCAATGATGGAGCAAAAAAATGGGACGGTCCCGGCGGGCGGAAGTGCGCTATTGGTGGACTTGGTATCAGTGGGCGGTGCTGGCCTGATGAAGTTCCTGCGCGACGCGCTCGTGAACTGCTCCAGCCTGTCCCAAGGGCCAGACTGGGTCCGGGTGCCACACGCCGCGCGGCTCAGACTCAAAGAGGCACCCCTCCAGGCCCGCGGCAGGGCGACAGACCGTGGCGGCCACCGTGCGGCTCAGACCCCGACGCTGGGCTCGAACAGCCAACGCGTCTCGCACTCGCGGGACTCGCCGCGCCTGGCGATCTCGGCCGCGATCGCCGGCATCTCGTCGACCAGGCGGGGAGCCCCGTCGTAGAAAAAGCGCGGGCTGGCGCCGGCCTCGTACCAGCAGTCGAGGCCGTCGATGCTGATGATATGGCCGCGGCGCAGGCGAAACAGGATGTTGTCGGGCGTGAGCGCGTCATCGAAGGACTCACGCAGCTTCCCGATCCTCCGCGCCTCGGGGCTCAGATCTTCGAGCTGGTTGGCGATCACCGCTCGCAGCTCGCCGAGCGCCCGCAGGCTCTCCATCTCGCCCTCGCCGCCCCAGAAACGGCCGTGGATGTACACATAGGGCGGCACCATGACCCCCGTCATGCTTGCGATCTGCTGGGCCTCGCGCGGCTGCAGGTGGAGGTTCTGGCGGCGAAACACGATCCCCTCGGCGGCGAACAGCGCGGCGACCCGGTCGGTGGCGGCGTCCTCGGGGTAGCCGAAGAGGACCACCCGCCGCTGCGTGTCGCGAAAGTCGAGCGCCTCTTCCGCGGACGCAGGGTCTTCGACGCTCGCAGTAGTTGCTGGATCCGGCGCGTCCGGGGCCCGCAGGAGCGGGGCCACGGCGTCCTGTACGACGCGGGGCGCGTGCTCGAGCACGGCGTCGGCGAGGCGGCGACCGCCGTCCCGGACGCGCTCCGGCAGGTGCTTGTGGGCGACCTCGTGAGCGCGACGGAGCAGACCCTTGAGCATGAGCGCAGGATAAGTGGCCAGGCCAGCGTCCGCCAAGGCTCCTGCGCGCACTGGTTTTCGCACACGCCGCGCCGCCGACCTGACCCGCGCGCGATCCGCCCGAAACTCCACGTTGGCCCGGCATCCGTGATACAAGGGCTCCTCGCTCGATGCTGCGGCCCTCGCTCCACCTCACGCTCGTCGCGTCCGTGTCGGTCGCCGGCCTGGTCCTTCCTGCCCCGGCACTGGCGCTGGCGCCAGCCAACGCTGACGCCGACGCGATGTACGAGCAGGGCCGAAAGGACTTCAGCCAGGGCCTGTACAAGTCGGCCATCGAGAAGTTCGAGGTCGCGTACAAGCGCTCGAAGGACCCGCTCATCCTCTACAACATCGGCCAGTCGTACAAGAAACTGTACGACGACGATCGGCAGCTCGAGTACCTCAAGAAGGCCCGCAGCGCGCTCAAGGAGTACCTCGCGGCGATCGAGAAGGATCCTGGCCTCGGCGCTGACCCCGAGGAGATCAAGCCGGCGCTGGCCGAGATCGAGGCAGAGCTGGCCCGCCGCGAGCCCGCACCGACGCCCGAGGGCCCGACGGAGCCCGAGCCGCTGCCGCCTTCCCGCAGCGAGGACCCCGGCAAGAAGCTGCGCCTCGCGGGGGTGGGCATGATGGGCGGAGGCGGGGCGCTGCTGGTGGTCGGCGGCGTCCTCGGCGGCGTGTTCGCGGCCAAGGGCGGGCGCCTCGGCGCCGAGCTCAACGGCGACGGCGGGCTCTACCAGCAGCAGATGACGATGAACTGCGCCGAGGCCATGCAAGCAGACGAGCCGCCTGGTTGCGCGACGCTGCGGGCCGACATCAGCTCGACACGCAGCGCCGGCGAGAAGTCGAACCTCACCGCGGGCCTGTCGTTCGGAGTGATCGGCGGCGTCGGTGCGCTGCTCTTGATCGGCGGCGCGATCAGCTACAGCCTCGGACGCAAGCGCAGCGCCGACTGGCAGGCCGAGACAGCCCACGTACGCGTGCTCCCGAGTCTCGGCGGACTTGTGTTGCAGGGCCGCTTCTAGGTCTCGGCGTCGTTCAGCCGATGTGCTGGCCGATGTGCTGGCCTATCGCTTGGCCGTGCCTGGGCTCAGAACTTGCCGAGGCGGAAGGCCAGGGTCCCCGTGAAGCCGCCCAGCAGGCGATCGCTGGGGCCGCTCCACGCCTGGACCACCGCAAAGCGATAGCCGCCGGAGATCACCAGGCGCAGCACGCGGGTGAGCGCGAAGGAGAAGCCGAGCTCGGGCTCCGCGACGAACATCGCCGCCCGGTTGACGCAGCGATCGAGGCGCTCGTCGTTGAGGCAGACACGACCACCGCCGACCAGCGCGCCGACGCCGAGGCTGAAGAACTTCACGCGCACCAGCGCGACGCCGAGAGTGACACCAGCGTACTGGGTGCGCAGGTTGAAGGTGCGCCCGTCGTTGCGCAGCGCCGGCAGCGGGGTCACGAGGGCTGAGCCCGCCGCGCCGATGGCGAAGCGCTCGGCGATCAGGACCGCGAAGTCGGCCCCGAGCATGAGGCTCGGCAGGCGATTGATGCCAGTGAGCTTGAAGGTGGGCGCGATGTACACGCCGACCTTCGCGTCGCGCGTGAGCAGCGTGCTGCCCTCGCCCCACGCGCGGCGCGGCTGTGGGGCTGCGACGCCGTAGCGGTCGGAGGGGCTGCGTATGGGCTCGCCCGGACGGGCTTCCGGCGCAGCCGGGTCGCTGGCGCGAGCGCCGACCGCGGCTGGCGGCGTGGGGCTCTGGGACGGCTCCGTGGTCGTGGGCACGACCACGGGGATCACGACCGGCGCGGGGCCGGGGTCGACGGACGAGGTGGAAACCCCGACATCTGGCGGCCGGCCATCGACGGGACGCGCGGGCGACATCGGCGGAAGGCTGCTCTGCGAGCTCGGGCGCGTCGGCGGGACCTGAGCCGCAGCGTGGGCCGTCGACGCGAGCTCGGTGCACAGCGAGGCGACGCAGCAGAGGAGGGACGTACGTAGCATGCCGTGGCCTGATGCTCGCAGGCCTACGCCATCGATGCAACTGCGACGAGCTCGCCGCACGGACGCGAGCGAGGGCGTGTTACCCTCGCAGCTGATGACGCCTCGTCGCTGCACCCTCGCCGCGCTGGCGCTGACGATCGCCCAGCTCGGTGGCTGCGTGCCCGAGCCGGCGAGCGTCGTCGAGATCCGCAGCGCCGTGTCGGAGCTGGTCGATCAGGGCCGGGCGATGGCGATCGAGCACGCGCTCGTCAACCTCACCACCAACCTCGACCCGACGCCCTCACCGGCCGCGCTGGCGGCGGCGGTGCAGGCCTCGGTCGCGGCCGCGGTGCCCTGCGCCGAGGTCAGCGCGGCCGACGACACCACCGTGCTTATCGACTTCGGCGCGGGCGCGGCGACCTGCAGCGTCGGCGATCGCAGCTTCGCGGGCGCCCTGCGCGTCAGCTTCAGCGAGCCGACCCCGGACGGCCGTCTCGCCACTATCAGCTTCGTCGGGCTCAACAGCGAGGGTTCGGGGCTGACCGGCACCATGCGCGTCACCTGGGGCGTCGACGAGACGCGCCGCGTCGTCAGTGAGGTGCGCCTCGACACCCCCGACCTGCGCCAGATCGAGATCCAGTCCGACCGGATCCAACGCACGTACCGCGGCGCCCTCCAGATCGACGGCTGGCACCGCTGGCAGACGCTCCTGGGCCGCTGGAAGATGGAGCTGCGCGGCTGGGAGCAGGACCCCACGGCGCCGGTGCCGGACCGCGGGATCGCCGACATCGCCACGCCGTACGAGCACGACATCATCCTCGACTTCACCGGGCCACGCGCGGAGGGCCAGGAGCTGAGGGCCAACGGCGGGCGCCGGGACCACGTGTTCGCCGTGGCCGCCGACGGCGAGATCATCGATCTCGGCGACGACTGAAGCGTCGGCGAGCCCGCCTGTCCCGTGGGACATGTCCTCAGGGACCGGCGTAGGCGTCGCTGAACTCGGCGATCGTCGACATGAGGCCACGCGGCACGTCGACGCCGTCGCGCGACATCTCCCGCAGGGTGCGCTCGTAGTCCTCGAGGCCGGTGCCGGGGATCCGGGTGATGCGATCGAGGGCGCCGCGCAGCTGCTCGATCGACTCGTCCGACATCAACCAACCGTGGACCGCGTGGAGGCGAAAGACGCGGTCGAGCCACACGCCCGAGGAGGACTTGGTCGCCAGAGCGATGAGGCACTGGATGCACGAGCGCGCGGTCGGGTGGTCGCCCGGGACGTTGGCACCCATCAGCTGATTGGTCAGCGCGAGGGCGTAGCGCTCGGCCTCCTTCAGCTTGCCCATGTTGAGGCTCTTCTGGACCAGCTGGCTGATCAGCTGCGGGAATTGGGTCTCCTCGTGGGGCCCGATGGTCTTGCGCAGGCTGTCCATCGGGTCGTCGACCGGCGCGAGGCTGCCGTCGCTGATGATCGAGATAATCTCGCGACCGATACGGAGGTTATCGCCGTGGTTCAGCGGGGTCTTCACCCTGCCCTGCAGCCGCTGTCCGTTGAGGTACGAGCCGTTGCTGCTGTCGAGGTCCTCGACCACGAGGTCGCGATCGGTGACGTGGAGACGAGCGTGATAGCGGCTACACAGATCGTCATCAAGGCACAGCCAGCAGTCGCTCATGCGTCCGACAAGGTGCGACCCGATCGGCAGGGCGAGGGTCCGACCGCCGAATTTGATCTTGAACTGCGGCACCGGGCGCCGATGGTACCGCAAACGGTCGACGCCCCCCAAGCGCCCGTAACACCTGCGCATGCCCGCTTTGGACGCTGTGCGCGCTGCCTGAGGGCCACCGCCGACCCCTCCGCCGGGATCTCCCGTCAGTGGACCAGGAATTTGTCGTCGGGCGTGACCTGGCCGCCCGAGAGGGTCACGCGCACGACTTGCCCGCGCACGCCGCCGGTGCCCGTGCCGCCGCTGGTGTCGACGACAAACACGGTGCCCGTCTCCGGCGCGTTAATGATCCGCGTCGGGCCGACCAGCGCGATGCTGGAGGTGACGACCCCGACGTCGTAGGGCGCGTAGCCGGTGATGGTGCCGAAGCTCTCGTTGAAGTTGCGCGGGATTCGGGCGCGCTTGAAGGCTGCGAACGCACCAGGCCACGCCACGTCCGTGGTCGGCACCGGGTCGATCAGGCCCTTGAGCGAGGTCAGGTCGAGCACGAGGCTGAACATCGGATTGCTGAAGCGCAGCGCCGGCACGGCGCCCTCGTCGGGCTTCTCGCCGTAGCTGAAATTGTGGAACAACCCGCCGGGAGCGTCCGGGGGGAGGCTCAGCGGGCGCGGCGTGTCGATGAAGCACGGGTTCGGCGTGCCGGCGCCCGGCCGCTCGCTGCCAGGTGGGCAGGTGGGAATCGGCCAGACCGAGTTGTTGCGCGTGTCGGCCTCGTCGCTGCCGAGCCGGATACGACTCGTGAGCAGGTTCGAGACGTCCGGATCTTCGTAGCACTCCTGGGTCATCGCGTCGGCGCGGACCTTCTGGTCGAGGAAGTCGTAGGCGCCGGGTCCCCGCAGCACGAAGCTGTGGCGCGCGAGCACGAGGTAGCGGGCCAGCTCCTGCACGCAGGTGGGCCCGGGCAGGCGCCGCAGGATGCAGTCCTCGTCGTCGCCGCAGGGGCGCCGGCACAGGCCGTCGATGCAGAGCGGATAGATGTCGGCCGGCTCGGCGCCCTCCTTGACCAGCTGCAGGCAGTCGTCGTGGGTCTCGCAGCCGGTCTCGGGCTGCTCCGTCCCGCACAGCAGGGGGCGCTGGCATTCACGCGGCGTCTGAAACGGCGCCGGGCTCTCGGGCGGCAGGCCACGGAGATAGCTGCCGTCGCACACCACATCGTCGGCGAGGTCCTTGTCGGCGTCGGGCTCGGTGTCGCTGACGCCCGTGTACATCAAGTACGCGGTCTCGGGCCGATCGAGCGCCTGCAGCCACAGCTCCGACTGGAAGGCTCTGGTGACCAGATACTCGCGGACCGGCGAGCCGCAGGGGTCGTAGATGAGGTCCGCGCAGACCTGGCGCAGGTAGTCGTCGTTGGCGAAGGCGGCCTGCGAGACGCAGATGCCGGGCGCGCCGCTGGTGGTGGTGCTGCGCGCGTCGACCAGGCAGTACTGGCCCACCCCGCAATCCGCGTCCTGGGCGCAGCCGAACAGCTGCAGCTTGTCGCCCGCGAGCACACCGGCGTCGCAGAAGCGGGCCGTGCTGTCGACGATGCGCGTGTCCCCCGGATCGGTGCTGAGGCAGGTGCCACCCTCCCAGCCCGGGTGCTCGCACACGAGCTGGCCCGTGGCGCTCTCGGTGCCGGGGATCTGGCCCTCCCAGAACAGGGTCCAGGAGCCGGAGATCCAGCTGCGATAGTCACGGACGACCGCGCGGACGACCTCGTTGGCGTAGAGCCCGGTGCTACCGGTCTCACCGGCGTCGGGGTTGCCCAGGCGATCGCCCTCGGTGGCGAGGATCCGCGGGGAGAGCAACGGATTGTTGGGGACGCGGCAGCGGCCGGGGCCAGGGCTCGTGCCGGCCAATGGGTTGTCCGGGACGCATACGGCCTCGGCGTTATCGGTGTCCTTGCGGCAGCCCTCGTCGTCGACGTCGACGTCGTCCTTGCCATCGTCCGGCTTGTAGGCGCAGGTGAAGCCGAGCTCGGCGTACGCGAGATCGATGCGCCGCAGCGAGGGCGCGAGCACCTTGAGCGCGTCGGCCCCCTCGCTCTTGCCGGGCTCGTTGCGCTGCGGCTCGGCGTCGTCCATGCGCGGCAGACCCTCGACCTCGACGTTGGCGGGGCGCGGGTCGATCTGCGGCCACAGCATGTGCGGCTGGATCGTGGCGTCGAGCAGGCCGAGCGGGTCGATCGTCGCCGACACCCGGGCGGCGGTCGACTTGCCGGTGGCGTCGGTGTTGAACTGGTCGAAGGTGACGAAGACGAGGCGGCCGAAGCTGGTCGCGCCGACGCCGGTGACGCCCGGCTTGCCGAACGGCGACGACGGGGCGTCGATCGAGGACTCGGCGCTCTTGACCACCTTCTGGAAGGTCCAGTCGGTGATCAGCGATCCGTTGGGGCCGCGGATGCCAGGACCGCGGGCGAAGGGTCGGCGGTCCGGCGGGTTCTCGCCGGGGAACTCGGCGGGGTGACACACGAGGTCGAGCACCGCGGTGGGATCGACCTGGGTGTCGCACTCGCGGCCGATCGCCGTGCGGTTGGCGTCGAAGTCGCGCCGGACCACGCGGGTCGAGCCGTCGCCGGCGACGATGTAGAGGAACTGGTGATAGGGCTCGGCGCCGTCGAGGTTGAGCTCCATCGCCGGGGTCGGACGGATCACGGAGATACCGCTGGCGTCCTGCAGCTCGAGCTGGAGCGGGTCGGTCAACCAGCGGCGACCGTCGTAGCGCAGCTCGAATAGGGTGTCGGCGCCGAGGCCCCCGACGTAGAGGGCGTGGTCGACGATCTCGAGGTCGGCGGCGTCCTGCGGCTCGGTCACGGGCGAGATCATCGCCATCGCCGACGGGTACACGCCGCCGACGTCGCCGGGGTCAGCACCCTTGAGCACGTCGGGCTGGTCAGCGAACAGCTCGGGGCAGTCGATCGGACACTTCGGATCGACGCCGGTGTCGTTGACGGTGATCGCTGCGGTGTCTGGATCAACGACGAACTGCCGGCTCTGCAGGATCCGTTGGGTGCGCAGGTCGACCTCGGCGATCAGCTGGCACGACGGGAAGGTGACGTAGACGCTGCCAGGACGCTCAGGATCGCAGGTCGAGAGGGCCGCGCCGCCAGTGTCACCGGTGCCGCCAGCGTCGCCGCCGGTCGTGTCCTCGAGGTCGCCGAACAGCACGCTGTTGCTAAGAACCGGCGGGGTGGCGAGGACCTGCCCCGGACGGGCGCCGAGCGGGCTGCCGTCGCCGCGGGTGGGCGTGATCGCGTTGACCAGCTCGCTCGGGTCGCGGACCGGGACCTCGTCGAAGGCGTAGGCCGAGAGGCCGGGTACGTCGAACAGGCTGAGATCGCAGCTGCCGAGGTTGGCCGAGACGGCGAAGCAGCCGGTGATGTCACCGGTGGAGATCGTCATGCTCGAGGGCACCTTGCCGGCGTCGATCAGCTGCGCCCCGGGGGCCGCCGGGTCCATGTCGAGCACCGAGTTGGCGCACTTGCTGAACATCGCCACCGAGTCGCGCTCGGAGTTGGCGACGAAGCCGACCAGGCGCAGATCCTCGCAGGCGGACTGGATGCACAGGTCGAGCGAGGTCGGCCTGATCTGGTCACTGTCGGGGTCCTTGCGCATGCACGCGAGGACCATGTCGGTCGGACGATCGAGGACGCGGTTGGGGACGATGACGCTCTGGCGGTTGTTGCAGGCCGTGAGCGCGAGCCCGATCAGCGTGAGGCAACCGGCCGCGAGAACGAAGTTATTACGGGACGCTGGCACGGGGTGGTTCACCGCAGGTAGGGCACTTGCCGGCCGATCCGCGCGACCTCGGAGAAGCGGGTCGGGCGCAGGCGGCTGATGTCGACGACGCTGATCGTCTTGTCGAGCGAGTTGGCGACGTAGAGGTATTGGCGAGCCTTGTCGACGGTCATCGCGTGTGGCCCGGTGCCGAGCACGATGTTGGCGACCACCCGCACCCCGCTGAGATCGACGATGAACATCTCCTGCGGCTTGTAGCAGGTGACCGCCGCGTACTCGTTGGCCTGGTCGGCGAACAACGCCATCGCGGTCGGCTGGGCGCAGAGCTCGACGAAGCCGGCCGTGGTGTCGCGGGTGAGGCCGCGGATGTCGAGGCTGGTGTCGACGTAGGCGAGCGCGCCGGGGCTGGTCTGGACGGCGAACAGGCGGTTGCCGTCCTGCGAGAAGCCGATGTCACCGAGCACGGCACTGGTGCCGCTGACACCGAGGTTGAAGGCGGCGGCGGTGAAGGCCCCGGCGGTGTAGAGGCGGGCGTCGCACAGGAAGGCGCCCTCGGTGCGCGGGTCCCGGAGGTCGTCGTCGAGCAGCTCGTCGTTGGAGACCTCGTCGGCGGTGAGGCAGCGCTGGCCGAAAGAGCTGTCGGCCGTGTCCTTGCGCAGGGCGACGTAGCGGGCCTGCTCGCGCTCGAGCGCCTCCTTCTCGGCGACCAGGGCGGCCTTGCGCGCCGGGTCGGCCTCCGCCGCGATCTCGTCGGCGAGCCCGGCGATGCGAGCGGCGAGGTCCCCCAAGATCACGTCCAGGTAGTCGGCGTCGAGCGGCACGGCCTCGCTGAGGAAGGTGCGGGCCGCGACCAGGTTGGTGCGAAAGCCGGCGTAGATGAGCGAGCGACCGCACTCGATCGCCTCGCCGTCGGGGCCGCGGGTGAGCGTGAGGGCCGGGACGTTGTCGGTGCCGGCGAAGCAGGGCCGGCGCGCCAGGCCCCAGCCCGCCCCGGGCTGGCCGTTGAGGTCGAAGATCGTCGGCGTGTGCACGATCGCCGGCTTGCCGTCCTTGCACACCTCGTCCTCGCCGACGCCCTTGCAGCGCGGGGTCTCGCCCTTGGGGAGGCTGAGCGCCGAGCGCAGCTTGTACTGGCCCTCGAGGTCGATCACCGTGATCTGCGAGCGGCTGGCGTGGGTCACCAGGACCTGGGGGTCGCCAGGGGTGGCGAGGATCACCGCCGGCTCGGAGTCGAGGCGGATGGCGTCCGGATCGTTGCGCGTGTGCTTGAGCAGGCTGTCACCCGCGCAGCGACGCGGGTCGTACATGCCCGAGTCCTCGCCCTGCCCGCAGCGCAGCACCGGCGCCTCGTCCTGGCCGCCGGCGACGTCGATGAGCGTGATGCTTGGGTCGCCGCGGACCGCCATGAGCAGCGTCGCCCGATCCACGATCGTGCCGGGCGCCGGTCGCTCGGGGGTCCAGCCGCGCAGGGCCGTGCCGAAGTTGCCGATCAGGACCTCGGCCCCCTCCTCGATGAAGTAGGTGTCCTCGCACTCGACGATCTGCGGCTTGAGGGCGTTGCGCCGGCAGGGCACCGCGGCGCTCAGGTCGGCACCGACGTCCGCGACCTCCGGCCACTTCGTCCACGCGCCGTCACCCTTCGCCTTGCCCGGGGGTCGACCCGGCAGACACGCCTCGGCGTCGCCATCCTCCGTCTCCTTGATGCCGTCTCCGTCGAGGTCCTTCCTTCGAAAGCAATCCTCAGGGCTTCGCATCCATTCATTGAAGAAACGCTCGAGGTCGACGGGGACCACCGACCCGGCATTAAAGACCAGGTCGCTGTTGGCGTTCAGCACGAACATCCAGCGGGCGGGCAGGTCCTCCGCGACGCGCGGGTCGAGCACGGTGCCGGCAGGGAAGTACAGACCAGCGCCGTCCGGCATGATGCCGCGGTTGCGATCGTTGCAGCCGCACGCGAACGCCGCCAGCAGCCCGACGCCAAGGACCAACCCGCAGGCCTGCGCATGGGCCAACCCGCGGGCCTGCGAGCGGGCCTGCCCATGGGCTTGCCAATGCCAATCGGCAAGCCAATGGGTTTGCGAGCCGGTCCGGTCCCGCTGCGGGCTGCGTCGCCGTGGCATGCGGCCGGAAGCTATCACACCCGCACGCCCCCGCGCACCTGCAGGCTCATGCGCCCCCCCCGGCGTCGCTCCGCGACATCGCGGCGAAGAAGGCCAGCGAGTGCAAGGGCCGCCGCAGGTGCGCACGCAGGGCCGTCTGGGTCAGATCTCGCAGGCCACGCCGCAGCTCCACGGACCCGGCGTCGAGTGGCCCCGGATCACCGCCGGCCGCGAGGTCCCTGGCCATCGCCAGCACCACCCCCGGCAGACGCAGCGCGCCGCGCTCGTGCGCCAGGCACAGCACCCCGCCGCGCTGCGCATCGAAGGCGACGCCGCCGTCCGGCCCGCGCAGCGCCAGCTCGCCGCACACGCAGCACAGCTCAAGCGCCGGCAGCAGCCCGAGCGCATGCAGCAGCGCCAGCTCGTAGCGTCGCAGCTCGCCGGGCCGCGGGATCGCCTCGATCACGGCCGCCAGCGCAGTGCACAGCGCCGCGAACACCAGCGCGTCGGCGTGCCGCGCCAACACCAGCTCGTCGGTCAGCTCGCAGAGGTAGGCGACGTAGGCGAATCGGTCGAGGTCGCGGCCGACCGGCGAGTGGTCCGCGCTGGCCTCGAAGCGCTCGAGCCGGGCCAAACTCCCGCGTCCGCGAGCCACCCCGGCGAGCCCGCGCAGCCCCGCCGGCAGCCCGCCCGGGAACCGCCGCTTCGAGTTGCGGGCCCCGCGGGCGGCCGTCTCGAGCTTGCCGTGCTCCGGCGTGAGCAGCACCACCAGCAGGTCCGACTCGCCGAGCGGCCGGGTGCGCAGCACGATCGCCGGGACCGTCTCGGTGGCGCTCTGGATCGGCATTACAGCGCCATTAGCCAACGATGTTCAGCACAACCGTCGCCAGCCAGAAGTAAAACAGGAGCCCGAGGATGTCGACCGAGGTGGTGACGAAGGGCCCGGTGGCGATCGCAGGATCGATGTTGAGCCGGTTCAAGATCAACGGCGCGCTGGTCCCGACCGCCGCGGCGATGATCATGCTGCCCATCATCCCGAGGGTGATCACCAGACCGAGGCCAAAGGGATCGCTCCCGGTGGTCCCGAGCAGCGGCGCGAGCAGGGCGATCACGATCCCGTAGACCATGCCCAGGCTCGCCCCGAGGGCGACCTCGCGGAGCACGAGGCGACCGATGCGGGTGTGCTCGACGTATCCGACCGCGATCCCGCGGACCACGATCGTCGAGCTCTGGGTGCCGACGTTGCCACCCATCCCGGCGACCACCGGCATGAACAACGCCAGCGCTGGCACGCTGCGCAGCGCAGTCTCGAAGCCCTGGAGCGAGATCGCAACCAGCAGGCCGCCGCCGGCCGCCGCACCGAGCCACGGCAGACGGGCACGGAAGCTGGGCCCGAAGGTGCGGGTGTCGACCATCATCTGGCCCGCGCCGGCCATCCGGAGGATGTCCTCGGTGGCCTCCTCCCGGAGCACGTCGACGATGTCGTCGATCGTCACCACCCCCAGCAGGCGGCGCTGCTCGTCGACCACGGGGATCGCCACCAGGTCGTAGCGGCTGGCGACCTCGGCGACCTTCTCCTGATCGGTGTCGGCGGTGACGGTGACCAGCTCGGTCGCCATCACCGAGTGGATCGGCTGGTCCGGCTTGCTCAGCACCAGGTCGCGCAGGCCTATCACCCCGACCAGGCGATCATGCTCATCGACCACGTAGAGGTACTGGACGTGCTGCGGGAGCTCGTCCGCGGTCTGGATGAGGCGGGTCGCCTCGGCGATGGTCACGTCCTGGTGGACCGAGAAGAAGCTCGGCGACATGATGCCGCCGGCCGAGTGTTCGGGGTATGCGAGCAGCTCCTCGATCGCGTGGGCGTCCGCGGCGTCAAAGCGCGCGAGGATCTGACGCAGCTTGGCCTCGTCGATCCGCCCCAGGATGTCCGCCGCGTCATCACTCTCGAGGTCGTCGAGCAGCCCCGCCGCCTCCTCGGGCGCCAGCCGACCAATGATCTCCGCCGCCACCTCGTAGCGCATGCCCGCCAGCGCCGCCGCCCGCCGTTCGACCGGCAAGTGCTGCATCACCACGTCCTGCGCGCGCGGCTCGAGGTTGTCGAGCTGGGCTCCGAGCTGGACCGCGTCATAGCGGGCCAGCGCCCGGACCAACCGGCGCATGTCGCCGCTCGCCACTAGCTTGGCCAGGTCCGCCGGATTCTGAGCCAGACGCATGTGCCCCTTCCTTCGCTCCCTTCCTTATTAAAGGAAAGGGGGAAGCACTAACGGAGGGGCGGAACGAGCGTCACGACTGGGGCAGACCCGGCGCGCTGCCGCCGGCCATCACGAAGGCCGTGGCGACGATCAAGGCCACCATCAAGGCGACCGCGATCCACATCAACAACCGTGAATTGGCGGCGAGGGAGGTCGCTCCCCGGAGGCGCTCCAGCAACGGCGCGAGGCCCCGGAGGTCGAACAACGCCGGCGCCGGCGTTGGCGCAGCATCAGCCCCACTTGCACCACCGACGGCCCCACCTGCTGCAGTGGCCGCAAGGGCGTGCATCGGCGCCTGGACGGCACCACGAGGCGCCGCGGCGGCCGAGCTGCTGGCATGAACGGCCGCCGGCCGCGCCAGCTGCGGCGCATGCCGATCGCGGCGGCCGGACTTCACCTGTTGCAGCGCCCGCTCGTGCTCGTGGAGCAACGCCATCACGACATCGGCGTCGAGCGACAGGGAGCGAGCGCAGCAGCGGAAGAAGCCCTTCACGAACACAGGCCCGGGCAGCGCCGTGAATCGATCTTCTTCGAGGGCGTCGATGCTCGCGCGCGGGATCTTGGTGTCGATGGCCAGCTGCTCGACGCTCATCCCACGACGCATCCGTTGTTCGCGGATGTAACGGCCCGGCGACGGCGGACCCTCGTGGGCTTCGGCAGCTTCGCCCTGCGGCGCGCTGACAATCCGGAGTCGTCCCGTGGGAACTCGCATGCGCGCACATTCTGAGATCAGTCTCAGGCCCGCGGCAACCCCCCCAAGCAAGTCTTTACGCCGCGAATGCGCGCAGCGAGGCTTCGCGCGGTTCCGCACGAATCCCTCCAAGTGCCCGTGAACACCATCCACGGCCGCCAATTCGTCGATCGCCCGCGGCCACGACGATCGTCGCCGCGATCGCCGACGACCCACGAAGCCCCACCCATCCTCGCCGTCCCCGCCCCGACCCGCCCGCGGATCGCCTGACTACGCCGCGACCCGGGTCCGCCACACGACGCCGGGCACCGCCCCAGAAAACACCTTCGTCCTCGCCACACAAGTTTTCGTCGCTGCGATCGATCGACCACCGCGACGAGGCACCACGACATCACTGTCACGGTCGCGATCTCGGCCACGCGCTGCGCCGCTCGCCTCCCCCGCACCTGCCTGCCAGGACTCCCTGCAACCTGCTGCGGCTGGTCGCCGCGAGCCCCCCTGGTATCATCGTTCTGTGGAACCCATCGCCCTCGTCGCCCTCGTGCATGCCCATCCCGAAGGCTTCCGCGAGGCGACCTGGATCGGACAGATGTTACGCGAGCAGTGGCCGCCTTACGTGCCGCCCGGTGACGCAGCCAGCGGTCGCGTCCGGGCCTGGTTCGTCGGCGGCGTGCAGGACAACGAGACCCTCGTGCAGTCGCGTCCGGTGGTCCGCGACCCGCGGGCCGACTTCGTCGCCGACCTCCTGCGCGCCCCGACCCAGACCACCCTCGCCGCCTACGCCACCACCCCGGCTGGCAGCTCCGACAACGCCTTGCCCCCGCCGCTGGCGATGGTCCGCTTCCAGCGCTGGATCGGCGTGCACGCGGAGGGTGAGCTCCCCGGTCCCGATCCCGAGGCCCTGCGGGCCCGCCTGCGCGGCCTGCTGCCCGACTTCCTGATCCGCAGCGGCGGCCCGGTCGGCGACCGCGAGCTCGCCGCGCTCAGCTTCCTGGCGATCCTCCACGCCGCGGGTGAGCTCGGCAAAGCCTACGCCAGCCCGGCCGCGATCCGCCGCGGCCTGCTCGCCCTCGACGATCGCCTGGGTCGCCCCGCGGCCTGCAACATCATGGTCAGCGACGGTCGCAGCGTCGGCGTCCTCCACCGCGGCGGCAGCCTCATCAGCCTCACCCCGCCGCCGCCTCCGCGGCCCGCTCGCGCCATCTCCCAGCCGCACCTGCGCCCGACCGCCAGCCTACTCCTCCTCGACCCCGCCGCTCGCCATCCAGCCGCCGACCACCTCCCCGAGGGCGTGTTCACCGTGCACGTCCGTCAGCCCGCCGTGCACGAGCGCGAGTGACCTGAAGCCCGCGCGGGCGACAGCCCGTTTCGAGACGCGCCTCGCCGACGCAGGTATAACCCGGCCGACGCGATGGCAGTGCACGTCCTCCACCACGGCTGGTGCTTCGACGGGGCCGCCTCGTCGGCCCTGTTCGCCGCCTTCTACACGCAGCACTTCGGCCCCGCCGAGCTGCGCTACATCCCGAAGGACCACCGCCCCGGCGACCCCTACGACCCGGAGGACTTCGCCGGCGCCGACCCGGCCGTCGGCCTCGACTTCCGCTACAGCCAGCACCCGGCGATGACCTGGTACTTCGACCACCACGCCAGCGCCTTCCAGCTGCCGGGTGACCGCCGCCACTTCGCCGCCGACCATACCGGCCAGAAGTTCCACGACCAGGGCGCCGCCAGCTGTGCCGGCTTCATCGTCCGCACCGTCCGCGACCGCTTCGCCTGCGACCTCTCCGCCCACGCCGACCTCATCCACTGGGCCGAGCGCATCGACGCCGCCAACTTCCCGAGCCCCGAGATGCCGGTGCTGCTCGCCGAGCCCGCCCTCCAGCTCATGACCTTCGTCGAGAGCAACCAGGACCTCGGCCTCATCGGCCCCTTCATCGACGACCTGCGCACCCGCCCGCTCGCCGACCACGCCAGCGCCGACTACGTGCAGCAGATCGTCCGCCCCCGCCGGACCCAGAACCAGGACGACCTCGACCTCATCGACCGCTGCGCCGTCGTCCGCGACGGCGTCCTCTCGTACGCCCTCCTCGACCACCCCGTCCGCGCGTACAACAAGTTCATCCCCTACTGCCATCACCCGGCGGTCCGCTACGTCGTCGCCATCACCCGCGGCCCCGACCGCAGGATCAAGCTCACCGCCGGCTACAACCCCTGGCTGCCCCGTGAGGCCCGCGAACACAGCATGGCAGCCCTGCTCGAGCCGCTCGGCGGCGGCGGCCACCCCTATGTCGGCGGCTGCAGCTTCGACGCCGACCAGGAGGAGCACGCCCTCGCCGTCCAGCGCGGCCTGGTCGACATCCTCCGCGGCGCCGCGCCGCCGCCCACCAGTCCATGACCCTCGCTCGCCCGGAGCTCGCCGCCACCCTCGTGCAGCTGCGTCGTCGCGTCGACGCCCACTTCGACGCTGCCCTCGCCCGCAGCCCGGCCGCCTTTCGCTGCGGTCCCGGCTGCGAGAGCTGCTGTCACGTGCGCATCGGTGTCTTCGCCGTCGAGGCCGCGGCGATCCGCGACGCCCTGGCCCGCCTCGGCGACCGCGATCCAGCGCTGCGGGCCCGCCTGCGCGTCCAGGCCGACGCTCCCGACCACGCCGATCGCTGCGCCCTCCTGGTCGACGGCCGCTGCGCTGTCTACGACGACCGTCCGTTGATCTGTCGCTCGCACGGCCTGCCGATCGCGGCGGCCGACCCGCACGACCCGGCCGCCTCGCTTCGCCTCGATCATTGCCCGCTCAACTTCCGTGACGAGCCCCCTCCACGGGCCAGCATCCTGCGGCTAGACGCCGTGAATCAGCCGCTTGCCGTGCTTGCCAGCCTGTGGGACGCCGACACCACCCACGCGGCACGATCTCCCGCCGACGCCCCGCGGATCGACCTCGCCGACCTGGCCCGCGTGTCCCCCTGATCCACGAGATCGGCTCCAGCGGCTCCAGCGGCAGCTCCAGCAGCTCCGGCGGCCTGCGGACGCCCATGCACGCTGCGCACGCCAGCAACCTTCGGTGTGCCGCCCCGCGAATACCGCGGTGCATCCGCATACACTTTCGTGTTGACGCCCTCGCACCATGAGCGTACAAACCGGGCCTCTCGCTGCGGGGTGGAGCAGCCAGGTAGCTCGCCGGGCTCATAACCCGGAGGTCATAGGTTCAAATCCTGTCCCCGCTACTGTCCGAAGGGCCAGCTTCTCACGAAGCTGGCCCTTCGGTTTTTCCAGGCCCGCGACGTACCATGAGCCCGTGGCCGAGATCGTGTTCCGCACCCGGCGCGACGAGATCACCCTCGACACCGCCGTCCTCGCCGACGATCCCGAGGCCACCCTGCTCGACGCGGTCCGCCGTGTCGGTCTCCCGCTCGGCCGCTCCTGCGGCGGTGAGGGCGTGTGTCGCAGCTGCGCCGTCGAGGTCCTGAACGGCGCCGACCAGCTCGCGGCCCCCAACGCCCTGGAGCTTCGCCAGCTGCGCCCGCGGCCAGGCGACCCCGAGCTCGGCCGTTCGCAACCTGCGCAGCGTCTCGCCTGTCAGGTGCGCCTGCCCGCGCCCGGCTCCACGTCGCGTGTGGTCCTCGGCCACGCCGCCTGGGGCCGACCGCCACAGGCCACGGATCCCAGCGCCCCCGGCGGGTCCCCGGCCCCGGCCCCCGGTGCTACTGTGGACCCCTGATCCGTGGCCACCGCCGACGAATCCGGCCGCTCTGGCCACAGCTCCAGCTTCGGAGGGGGGCTGACGGACTGGCAGTTCGAGGCCGACCTGCTGGCAGATGGCCGCGTCCTGCTCGAGCGCCTGTGTGATCGCATCCGGACCCGCCACCTCTACCCGGCCGGCCCCAACCTCGCGCTGCTGCTCGAGGCCTACCAGATCCTCCACCGCGAGCGCCTCGTCGGCCGCGCCAGCGACCGCCCGCGCTCGCTGCGTCGCCGGCTGCGCCAGCTCCTGCGCCAGCTCGTGCGCAGCGACGTCGCCCTGCGATCGCTGCGCCTCACCTACCGCTTCCCGACCGCCAGGCCGCAGCCGCTGCACACCGCGATCCCGGCGATCGTCGATCGCGCCCTGCTCGCCGTCGACGCCGACGCCATCGCCCCGGTGCGGGCCCACATCCAGGGCGCCACGCCCGGTCCGAAGCGGAGCGACACCAGCGCCCCCGACCTCAGCGGCCGCTTCGACGCCCGCCTTTACCGCGGCCTCTCGCAGCTGCGCGACGCCCTGATCAACGAGGCCCTCGCCCACCCGCGCGAGATCCCCGGCCTCCACGATCAGTACCTCCACTTCTGCCGCGCCGGCCTGCCCACGCGGGTCCAGCACCCGATCGCCCGCCTGCTCCTGGTCAAGCTCCCGATCTACCTGTGGCTCGGCTTCATCGGCCTGTTCGCCGTCATCTACGTCGGCGCCTACTTCTTCCTCAACGACGAGAACCTCGGCCGCCTGCTCACCCGCGTCATCGGCAACCAGATCAACGGCGACCTCGAGCTCGGCAGCGTCCACTGGTCGCCGCGCCTGATCCTCGACCTCGTCACCGGCACCCCGCACCACGCCGTCGTCCGCGACGTGAAGATCTGGCGCGGCTACAAGCGCCAGGGCGGCGAGCGCGACAAGCTGACCGGCTGGGCCGATCACGTCGAGGCCAACATCGTCCTCCACGAGATCATCCCGTGGAACCGCCTCGGCGTGCCGCCGGTGTTCGAGATCCCGTGGACCCTCCACTTCACCGAGGCCGAGATCATCGAGCCCCTGCACATCGACGTCCACGAGTTCGCCATGCGCGACAAGGACGATCGCCTCACCTGGGGCATCAGCCTGCTCGACGCCTTCAGCCCGAACCCCAGCGCCCCGACCGCCCCCGCCGAGACCCGCGGCATCAGCTTCCGCCTCGACAAGGTCCAGCTCCACGACACCGACCTCGACCTCGACTTTCGCCCGCAGAGCGGCTGGCAGACCGCCTTGCACCTCACCGAGGGCCGCTTCTCACTGTACTTCGAGGGCCTCCACCCGAAGCAGCCGAAGCCGGAAAAGAAGCCCCTGATCTTCGACGTCGAGGCCAGCGCCGACACCGGCCTCCTGCGCATCCTGGCCCTCAACTACGAGCTCCCGATCGCCGACCTCGAGCTCTCGCAGTTCGCCGCCGGCGGCGCGGTGCCCCTCGGCGACGTCCGGATCCGCGGCGCCGGCAGCTTCGCCGGCTCGCCCGCCGTCATCGACGGCTGGCTGCGCGACGCCTTCAGCACCGGCGCCCGCAACGTCGACATGACGATCCTCTTCGGCGAGGCCGGCCCGCTCGCACGCACCATCGGCGAGGCCCACAAGCTCCCTGCCACCATGATCTCGGCCGACGACGCCTCGGCCCAGCTCACCCTCAAGGGCCCGCTGCAGGACGTCACGATCGGCCTCGCCGCCTCCGGCCTCGGCCTCGACTTCTTCACCGACCCCGACGCCCCCGAGCCCTCCCCACTCGACTGGTCGCTGCGCCGCGCCGATGTCCGCCTGAGCATGAACAAGGAGCCCGTCCCCGCGATGTGGGGCGAGCGTTACCACCGCAGCGGCCGCGAGCGCTGGGTCGTCGACTTCGCCCACCTCGAGGGCGACGCCCTCGGCGGCCACCTGCGGATGCGCGAGCACAGCGGCCGCAACCACCTCGTCATCGGTGAGCCCGGCGAGCCGCTGGTCGTCGCCCTCGAGAGCGAGTTTCGCGACCTCGACCCCGGCCTGCTGTTCGCCCCGGGGGACACCCGCGCCCGCCTCAGCGGCAAGGCCGACGGCACGCTCGGCCTGCGCGAGCTGGTCCTGCGCCTCGGCGGCGCCGCCGAGGAAGACGTCAAGCCCGCCGCCGAAGCTGACCCCGAGGACATCCGCGAGTCGAGCACGCCGGAGCCCGCCCCGACCGTCCTGGCGACCCAGGACCGCGACCTGAGCCCCGCGCCCGAGGCCACCCAGACTGGCCTGCGCCGGGTCGTGCTCGACCTCGCCGACGTCGAGCTGCAGCGCGCGCGCGGCCCCGCCGACGACAGCCTCCCGCGCCGGATCGGCGCCCGCGGCACTGTCGTGCTCGACGAGGAGACCGGCCTCGACCTCAGCGACCTCGAGATCGACGTCGACGGCGGCAGCCTCAAGATCGACGGCGGCCTCGGCAAGCAGCTCGACACCTTCAAGCCCACCGACCTGCGCCTGCGCATCAGCGACGGCGCCACCTTCCTCAAGGGCTTCGGCCAGGGCCCGTACTTCGAACGCCTGTCCGCCGGCCTCACCCTGAGCGGCAAGCTCGAGCGCCCCGACGGCAGCAACGGCTCGCTCACCCTCTCGGACGTCGGCTCCGGCAAGTTCGCCCTCACCGACATCAGCGAGGTCAAGCTCGCCATGGACCGCGGCGTCCTCTCGCTGCGCAGCGGCAAGGTCGGCCTGCTCGGCGGCACCGGCAAGCTCGCCGCCGACCTCGACCTGTTCGCCGACGACCCCGGCATCTACGCCGACCTCGACCTCAAGGCCGTCGACCTCGCCAAGCTCGGCAACGAGTCGGTCGGCGGCCGCGGCGACGTCGCCCTGAAGATCGGCGAGCACACGCGCCGCATCCCGCTGTCGCGCGCCCACGCCGACGGCGCCCTGTTCGTCCCGCACCTGCGCCTCGGCGGCGGCGAGTTCCGCGACGTCGTCGCCAGCTTCGCCGTCGACCGCAAGCAGCTCACCGTCAAGGACATCGTCCTCCACCACCACCGCAGCATCAGCCCCTCCTTCGCCCCCGAGGTCACCGTCCCGGTCGGCGACCTCCACGCCAGCGGCAGCGTCAGCTTCGCCAGCGACCCCGAGCTCGACCTCGACGTCGCCGTCACCGGCCTCCCGATCTCCGCCTTCGCCGCGATCGCCGGGCTCGGCGACCTCCCGGCCGGGGCCCAGATCGCCGGCGGTAAGATCCGCGACCCGGCCCAGATCCAGCGCGGCGGCAAGCTCAAACTCGAGGCCGGGGAGATCGAGCGCGGCACGCACCTCGATGTCACCGGCACCCTCGCCCGCCCCAGCATCCAGGGCCTCATCGAGCTGCGGGCGATCCACGCCGCTGGCGTCCCCCTCGGCACCGGCCTGCTCAAGCTCAAGAGCGAGGACCTCGAGGCGGGCGACGGTCTCGTCGCCCGCCGCAAGATCGAGGTCACCGGCAGCTTCGGCGACAGCGGCAAGAAGCACAGCCCCGACTACGAGTGGGGTCTCGCCGCCACCGTCGCCTTCGGCCCCAAGCCGCGCAAGGGCGCCGCGCCGATGTCCGCCGACCTCCGCCTCGACTTCGCCAACCTCCCCCTCGTCAACATCCTCCACGCCGTCGGGCTCAAGGCCGAGGGCCTCCACGGCGAGCTCAGGGGCCTGAACCTGCGGGCCCAGAGCTGCGCGCCCGGGGTCCCGCTGATCTCCGCCTGCCTGTGGGACCAGCGGCCGAGCGCGATCCGGATCCTCGTCGACCTCGAGCGCCTGTGGGCCGCCACCCGCGAACCCACCGGCGGCGCCAAGCCCGGCGACGGCGTCCCTGGCGACCCCTGCCTCGACAAAGCCTCCCTGTGCAGCGAGGACCGCCTCATCGGCGTGCTCGGGGGCACCCGCCTGGGCCTGAACCAGCCGTGGAGCCTGCGCACCGGCGGCCGCAACGGTGGCGTCAGCCTCGCGCTCTCTGGCGACATCGAGCTTGCCAGCCCGCAGGGCCCCGCGAGCGCCGCACCGAAGGACGCCGCCGCCGCGATGAGCCTCGACGTCGCCGTCGCCCCGAAGCGCAAGCGCTGCGACAAGCCACCCGACACCGCCCGCACGCCCGCGCCCGGCAGCGGCCACGCCGTGGTCCAGGGCGAGCTGCTGCTCGGCGCCCTCGCCCCGCTGGTCCGCAGCTACGGCCTCAGTGATCTCGCCGGTCGGATCAAGATCAAAGTCGAGATCGACGGCCACATCGCCGACCCGATCCTCACCGGAGACTTCAGCGTGCCCGCTGGCGCCCCGCCGCTCACGGTCAGCGCCGCCGACAAGTCCTGGTCGCTCGCGGTCCCCCGCCTCGCGCTCGGCTGGCGCCAGGACACCCTCTTCGCCGACGACGGCGAGCTCCAGATCCGCGACCAGACGCTGCAATTCGGCCCGGTCGGCGCGCACCGAACCTACTATGTGCTCGGCGGCGAGTGTCAGGGCAATTTCTCGGCCGCCGCCGCCGGCCTGCTCAACGCCCGCCCGCTGCGCGACCTCCTGCCGGGCACCTTCGCCACCAGCTCCGGCGGCCTCGACGTCCAGGTCGCCCACGTCGCCGGCCTCGTCGACGACCCGCTGCAGATCCACGCCATGCGCGGCAGCTTCATCCCCGGCAACGAGGGTCTGCGCGTCGAGCTCGCCGGCGTCGGCCTCGATCCCATCGACCTGCGCGAGGGCAGCATCGACGTCCTGCGCTGCAGCGACGACACCCCCTGCCCCCACGGCCAGGACGGCTACGCCCTCTACCTCGGCGGCGTCCCGCGGGTCGCCGACGCGGCCAACCAGGCCCAGAAGACCCTCGCCGTCCAGAAGCCCACCTCGGAGCGCCCGCCGGCCGCGGCCCTGCGCGCCCACGTCGGCGACCGCGGCCGCGTCGCCGCGTGGGGCCACGCCGTGCTGAGCCCCGACTTCACCCGCATCACCTCCACCGACCTGCGCGTCGAGCTCGACGAGATCGCCTACCGCATGTTCGACAACTCCGGCCGGCCACAGCTCTACGCGACCATCGCCAGCGACAGCATCACCCTCGAGGGCCGCGATAGCATGACCCTGCGCGGCGAGGTCCTGGTCAACCGCGGCCGCTGGGTCCGCGACGCGCAGGAGGGCGTCAAGGTGTTATCGTTCGCCGACCCAACCACCACCCCGGCCTCGCCCCCGCCGGAGATCGTCCGCGACATGGCCCTCGACCTCCGGATCCGCACCACAGCGCCCTTCCGGGTCGACAACAACGTGATGAAGGGCGTCGAGGGCCAGGTCCTGCTGGCCATCGGCGGCACTCTCGGCGACCTCGAGATGTCCGGCAAGATCGACGTCAGCACCGGCGTCCTCGACGTCGCGATCCTCAACGGCGCCTACGACGTCCAGTACGGCAAGGTCCAGCTCGAGCGCACCCTCGAGGCCAGCACCGTCGACGTGCTCGCCCTCCGCCAGGAGCCGATCTACGTCGAGAACCAGCCGCGCCAGATGTACGTCAAGCTCGGCGGCACCCTTGACGCGATCACCTGGCGCTGCATCGTCCAGGGCGACACCCGCACCCGCGGCCGCACCACCCGCGAGTGCGTCGACTACCTGGTCCTCGGCGCCGGCAACAAGGAGGTCGCCGACTCCAACGTCCGCCGCTACGGCGGCGGCGGCCTGCTCGGACGCCCGATCGGCCTGGTCGGCAACCTCACCGAGCTCAAGCTCGGCAAGTACGTCGAGCAGAACGCCCCGCGCCTCGCCCCCTACCTCCCCGACATCAGCATGCGCCTCGGCCAGCTCGGCATCGAGGCCTCCGCCGAGACCCCGCGCCCGTGGTTCCGCAGCGACTGGGGCAACCTCAGCGTCGGCGCCGGCTACACCCGCGGCTACCCCGGCCTCCTGCTGCGCAACAGCTACGACTGGCGCGTCCGCTTCCGCATCCTCGACACCGCCACCCTCGAGTTCCGCGACAACCGCCGCTCCTACTTCAACGAGCGCATCATCTTCGACCCCCTCCGCCAGCGATCGCTCGAGCTGCGCCTTGACTACACGCTCCCCAGCATGCGCTAGGCGCCCCGCGGGCCCCGCGGGCCTGGCCGGCCTGCTCGCCGCGCTCCTCGCCCTCGCGTCGCCCACCCTCGCATCCGCGGCCGACGCCGCCTCCACGGCCGTGCATGTACCTGGCTTTGGGGCCATGTCCCATGCGCCAGGTCTCTTGCGACCTGTCCTCGCGGCCAGCAGCCCCGTCGCCGCCCCGGTCGCCCCGGTCGCGGATCTGCCGACGGCCGAGCCCGAGGCCCCACCCCGGGACGACGAGCTCCCCCCGCGCAGCCAGACCGTGCCCCCGCCCGACCTCGCCGCGGCGGCCGACACGGCCAGCGCTGGCGAGACCGTCGCCGTCGGTGAGACCCCAGCCGACGCCGCCTCGGTCGGCCGCTGCGCCCGCATCGACAGCGCCGCCGACCCCATGCACCTGCTCGACGCCGTCCTCGACGGCCTCGAGAAGCAAGGCTTCGCCCTCGGCCCACGCACCCGCCAGGAGCGGTTCGGCATCCCGAACTGCGCCGTCCGCCTCAGCGGCGGGGACCCAGGCTTCCTCCACTACAAGCTCCAGACCACCGCCGAGGAGGGCTACGCCTTCGTCCTCGTCCCGACCGGCGCCGGCCAACACGAGCTGGTCGCCCGCCCCGACCCGGATGGCGGCGTCCTGATCGCCAACGTCGAGCACGTCGGCATCACCGGCCGCTTCCGCACCGGCGACAGCAACATCCGCCTGCGCCGCGTCCTCGGCCTCGAGCCCGGCAACCTCAGCCCCGACGCCATCCGCGCCCAGCTGCAGCAGCTCGGCTACCGCGCCCGCTACCTCGCCGAGGGCGAGGGCCGCCTGCTCGTCGAGGTCGAGCCCGGCCGCAGCATCCGCCGCGTCCGCATCCACGGCCACATCCCGCTGTCCAAAGCCGACGTACAGCGTGAGCTCTCGATCAACGCCCGCCCCGGCGCCCTCGCCCACGGCGTGTGCAGCCCGCCGAAGGCCCTGCGCGCCGAGACGCGACCGCCGATCTGCCCCGCCGACGACCTCGCCTGCGCCAAGTGGCAGAGCGACGAGATCGCCCGCCTCAAGCGCTTCCTCTTCGACAAGGGCTACCTCCGCGGCGACGCCACTTTCGGCCTCGCCTGCGGGCGCAAGAACGACGAGGTCGACCTCCACGTGTACCTCGAAAAGGGCCCCGGCTACCGCGTCCCGTGGCAGCAGCTCACGGTCGTGGGCAACATGCCGCGCGCCGACCAGCGCTGGCTGCGACGCGCGTTCTGGCCGCGCGTGCGCGCCACCCCCTTCCCGGCCCGCGTCACCCGCGACTCGCTCGACGACTCCAAAGAGCGGGCCGAGCGACGCTACGCCGAGCCGCGCGACAACCTGGTCCAGTCCACCGCCACCCCCCAGCTCAGCCTCCCCTACCCGCAGATCCAGATCGACACCAGCTACGAGGATCTGCGCGACGGCGAGGTCCCGCCCGGCAACAAGCTCCCGCTCGAGGTCAAGGTCGACATCGGCCGCGGCGTCAAGACCTCCTTCCTCGGCAACCGCAGCTACTCCGACCTGCGCCTGCGCGGGCAGATGCAGCTGTTCAAGCGCCGCGAGGCCCCCAGCGACCAGGCCGCCGTGCGTGAGGCCGCCAACCTGCGCGCCTACTACCAGAGCAAGGGCTTCCTGCTCGCCAGCGTGCGCGGCCGCTACGTAGAATTCGGCAGCACCGCCCCCGGCGCCCTCTACTTCCAGATCAACGAGGGCCCGCTGGTCACCATCCGGGGCATCACCCAGATCATCACCCGCGGCGTCCCGCCCCGGATCGCCGAGGCCATCGAACGCGACTTCGACAGGGCCCGCAAGCTCAAGCGCGGCGGTCGCTTCACCGAGGCCTGGGTCATCGACGACCTCAGCGCCCTCCTCCAGCGCTACGCCGACCGCGGCTACCTGTGCGCCAACGCGGGCGTGCGCGTCGCCTTCTGGCCCGAGGGCCTCGACCGCGAGGGCGAGCACAGCGACGTCGACGTCGCCACGATCCTCCGCCGCGAGCCGAGCGCCGGCTGGGCCACCCGCGACTTCGACACCGCCGGCCTGCACCTGCTCAAGGCCCGCAAGCGGGCCAACCTCTATGTGCGCATCACCGTCGAGCCCGGCCCGCGGGTGTTCACTGCCCGCCGCGACGAGCAGATCCGCTACCTCGACGACCCGATCCCCGGCGACCGCAACATCGAGGACCTCCCGGTCCACGCGGACGGCAGCTGGGGCGCGCGCCGCATCTTCTTCGAGACCCCCCTGCGCCGCCCCGGCGAGAGCCGCCCCGGCGGCGTCGCCGTCAGCCCCAGCCTCGACCGCGAGGTCGAGGAGGCCGTCGTCGAACGCTACCGCAACAGCGGCTACCCCGTCGCCGACGCCGAGATCCGCTGGCGCTACACCGACCCCACCGGCGCCGTGAAGTCCGTCGCCAACGCCCGCCGCCTCGCCGACCGCGACATCGGCATGTGCCAGGCCTACACCAGCGGCACCGCCGTGGAGGTGGAGACCGAGCTGTCGGTCTACGAGGGCAAGAAGGGCGTGTTCGGCGACACCCTCCTGCGCGGCAACTTCAAGACCCGCGGCTGGGCCTTGCGCCGCCAGTTCGCCTTCCGAACCGGCCAGCCCTACGACCGCAGCGCCACCGACCAGACCCGCAACAACATCGACGGCCTCGGCGTCGCCGAGAGCGTCAGCATCACCCCCTACCCGGTCGCCTGCGACCTCGGCAGCAGCAGCAGCGAGGCCTGCACCGTCCACCAGGTCGTCGAGATGCGCGAGCGCAACGACGTCTCGCTCAAGCTCTCCGGCGGCCTCGGCTTCGCCACCCTCGACCCCTTCTACCTGTTCCTCCACCCCGAGTTCCCCAACATGTGGGGCACCGGCTGGGACTTCGATGTCCTCGGCCACTACGGCTTCAACACCAGCGGCGTCCCGGCCGGCGTCCCCTTCCTCGGCGACTGCGCCGGCGCCCGCTGCTACCAGCGCAGCGTCCAGGGCAACCTCACCCGCCCGCGGATCTTCGCCAGCCCGCTCACCTTCTCCATCGGCGGCACCTACCAGCTGCGCCTCACCCCCGCGCGCGGCCGCCTCGAGTCCGCGATCGGCACCGTCATCTTCACTTACCCGATCAGCCCGCGCTGGCAGGCCTACTTCGGCTACCTGATCCAGCGCAGCAACATCAGCCAGGACGTCGTCAAGCCCGCCTTCGACCCCGCGGTCCCGCTCGGCGGCGAGGCCACGATCACCAACCGCCGCGACGCCATCGTCGCCGACCGCACCGGCGCCCTGCAATTCGGCGCCTCCTACACCAAGGTCGACAAGCCCTTCAACCCCGAGGACGGCTTCATCGCTAGCGCCGACCTCAAGCTCGCCTCGCCCTACCTCGGCGGCATCGACTGGTTTATCCGCGCCGACCTCTCCTGGCAGCACTTCATCCCGATCCCCCGCACCAACAACCGCCTCAGCTTCCGCTACGCCCTGCGCTACGGCCACGTCGTCCCGATCACCCGCCTCGGCACCGCGAGCGCGCCGGAGATCTGGCGCTACTTCGGCGGCGGGACCACCGACCTCGGCATCCGCGGCCTGCTCCCCGAGACCATGCTCGTCGACATCGAGGCCATCAACGAGGGCGGCGGCATCCAGCGCCTCCACTACGTCGCCCAGGGCGGCCACATCCGGGCCCTCGCCACCATCGCCCTCCAGGTCGTCTCCATCAACGACTTCCTCGGCGGCAAGATCGCCCACTCGCTGTTCTTCGACTTCGGCGTGCTGACGCAGAAGTGGCAGCAGGTGCAGTTCAATCGCGACTTCCGGCGCAGCGTCGGCATCAACTTCCTCAAGTGGGACATCAGCATCGTCACCCTCGCCCTCGGCTACGCCGTCCTTATCCCCAACGCCCTCGCCCCCGGCAACGTCAAGCCCATCGACGACCGCAACGGCCGCTTCATCTTCGACGTCGGCGTCACCTTCTGAGCCCCGAATGACCTGTCCGCCAGGACATGTCGTCGCCCCGCCGCTCCAACCCCGACCTGTCCGCCAGGACATGTCGTCGCCCCGCCGTCGCCCCGCCGCCAACCCCGACCTGTCCGCCAGGACATGTCATCGCCGCGTGGAGCCGCGTCACCCGACCTGTCCGCCAGGACATGTCCGACAGGACACACGCGCCCCTTGCCGCGCGCCGCCAAGCGTGCGATGCCTCGCCATCATGCCCCGCCGCGGCCTCCTGACCATGGTCCTCGCCTACGCCGCGGCCAGCCTGTGCGCCGCCCTCGTCTGGCAGCGGCACCCGGAGGCCGCGCCCTGGCTGCGCGCCCTGCTCGCGGGCCTCGCCGCCACGCTGCTCCTGTGGCTGGTCGGCCTGGCCCGACGAAACCCCAGCGTGTTCGACCCCTACTGGAGCGTCGCCCCGATCGCCGTCGTCGCCGCCTGGGCCTGCGACCCCGCCAGCGCCGCCGCCCAGCCGCTGCGCCAGGCCCTCGTCGTCGCCCTCGTCACCGCCTGGGGCCTGCGCCTCACGTACCACTGGCTGCGCTGCTTCCCCGGCCTCGATCACGAAGATTGGCGCTACACCGAGATGCGCCGCAGCAGCGGCCGCCTGTTCCCGCTCGTCAACCTGCTGGTCATCCACCTCATCCCGACCGGCATGCTCGGCCTCGCCTGCGCCGCCGCCTACCCGGCCCTCGTCACCGGCGACCAACCCCTCGGCCCCCTCGACCTCCTCGCCGCCACCGTCACCCTCGCCGCGATCCTCCTCGAGGCCAACGCCGACCGCATCATGCGGGCGTTCCGTAATGGCCCCCGCGAGCCCGGCCAGGTCTGCGAGCTCGGCCCCTGGGCGTGGGCCCGCCACCCGAACTACCTCGGCGAGCTCGGCTTCTGGTGGGGCCTCTACCTGTTCTCCGTCGCCGCCGCCCCGCGGGACTTCTTCGCCGACTGGCCGCCCGACCTGCCCGCCCTCGGGCCGCTCGTGATCACCGCCCTGCTCGTCCTCTACAGCGCCCCCGCCCTCGATCGCCGCCTCGCCGCCCGCTCGCCCGCCTACCGCGACTACATGCGCCGCGTCCCCTCGCTGCTGCCGCGCCGCCCGCGAGCCGTCACCGGTTCGCGCAGCGATCGCTGACCCGCGACCCGACCGCGATCAATACGCGACCGCCGCCCCCCCGTCGCGCGCCGCGTCGGCGACCGCCCGGTAGCCCTGCGTCGCCGGGTCGACCTCGATGCAGTTCGCGTGGCCGATCGACCCCCACTCCGCGATCTCGTGCCCCCGCGCCTTCAGGCCGGCCACCGTCGCCGGGTCGAGCGTCGGCTCGGCGACGATGCGATCCGGCATCCACTGGTGGTGCACCCGCGGCGCCTTCACGGCCACGTCCAGCGTCACACCGTAGTCGAGCAGCGCCCGGACGATCTGCGTCACCGTCGTCGAGATCGTCGACCCGCCCGGTGTGCCGACGACCGCCCGTAGCTGCCCGTCCTTCACCAGGATCGTCGGCGTCATGCTCGACAGCATCCGCTTGCCCGCCACGATCTTGTTCTGCTCGCCCTGCACCAGCCCGTACGTGTTCGGCGTCCCCGGCTTGACCGCGAAGTCGTCCATCTCGTTGTTGAGGAGCACCCCCGTGCCCGGCACCACCACCTTCGCCCCGAAGCTCGTGTTCAGCGTGTAGGTCTGCGCCACCGCGTTGCCCGCGTCGTCGACCACGCTGTAGTGCGTCGTCTGCGTCGACTCCTTGCCCTGCGGCAGCCCGGCGCGGACCTTGCTCGACGGCGTCGCGTGGGCCAGGTCGACGTCGGCCAGGCGCTCGCGCAGGTAGGTCGCGTCGAGCAGCCGCGCCAGCGGGACCGCCACGAACGCCGGATCGCCGAGCAGGAAGTTGCGGTCCGCGTAGGTGCGCCGCGCCGCCTCCACGTAGAGGTGGATCTCGTCGACGCTGTGCCACGGGTACTTGTGGATCTCGAGGATCTCGCTCGCCGCCAGCAGCTGCCGCAGCACCACCCCACCCGCCGACGGCGGCGGCATCGTCACCACCTCGACCCCGCGGTACGTGAATACGATCGGCTCGCGGGCGATCGCGCGGTAGCCCTTCAGATCCTCCGCGCTCCAGATCCCGCCGAGCCCGCGCACCTTGTCGGCCATCGCCTGCGCCAGCGGCCCCTCATAGAAGCTGCGCGGGTCCTTCGCCACCTGCTCGAGCGTCCGCGCCAGATCCGGCTGCGTCCAGCGATCGCCCGCCGCGAAGGCGCCGCCATCCGGCTTGCGGTAGATCGCCGCCGAGTCGGCAAAGCCCAGCTTGGTCATCCGCTCCGCGCCGTTGCTCAGATCCTCCGCGTGGAAGCTGTCGAGCGTGTGCCCGTCGTGCGCCAGCTTGATCGCCGGCGCCACCAGCTCGGCCCACGTGATCGTCCCGAAGCGCTCGTGCGCCAGCGCCAGCCCGGCGACCGTGCCGGGGATCCCCGCCGCCTTCGCACCGTCGACGCTCGCCCGCGTCGGGTTGCCCTTCGCGTCGAGGTACATGTCCCGCGTCGCGGCCCCCGGCGCGACCTCGCGGTAGTCGAGCGCCGCCGTCTTGCCGTCGGCCATGCGCACGACCATGAAGCCACCGCCGCCGAGGTTGCCCGCCGACGGGTGTGTCACCGCCAGCGCGAAGCCCACTGCGATCGCCGCGTCGACCGCATTCCCCCCGCGCTTCAAGATCGCCAGCCCCACCTCGCTCGCGTGCGCCTCGGCCGAGCTGACAGCGCCATGGATCCCGACCGCCGTCGCCGGATCACTCGCGTCGTGGGCCGGGAGAGATCGCTTGCTCGCCTCCCCCACACCAGCCGGCGTCACCGGGCCTGCGGGCTCGCCGGACGTGGGCGGAGTCTCGGCCGTGGTCGCCGTCCGCGCGGGCGTACAACCCGCGAGAATCACGGCCAACAGCAAAGGCGACGAGAAGCGGGCGCGACGGGTCATGCTGCCCGACCCTAGCGCACCCCGGATGCGCGCGGACCCCAACCCGCGTGACCCCCCACCCCAACTTGTCACGAAGTGGTCTTGACACCGCCCGAAAGCCCGGGCACATTCCCCCGCGCTCGGGGCACTTCCCGAATCCCACGAAGGACATTCGGGGATCGTCTAATGGTAGGACTGCGGATTCTGATTCCGCCTATCAAGGTTCGAATCCTTGTCCCCGAACTAACACTCCTTTTTGTCACCCTCGCTTATCCATTAATCTGAAAACACGGCCCTGTTGTCTAGCGGTTAGGACGTTGGCCTCTCACGCCGAAAGCCCGGGTTCGATTCCCGGCAGGGTCACTCTCAAAAGCCCCGGATCTCACGATCCGGGGCTTTTTCTTGTGTCCTGCGGTCGCCACCTCCGGATCTCACGATCCGGGGCTTTTCTCGTCCCGCGGTCGCCACCTCCGGATCTCACGATCCGGGGCCTTCTCTCGCGTCCTGCGGTCGCCACCTCCAGATCTCACGATCCGGAGCCTCCTCTTTTGCGTCCTGCGGTCGCCGCCTCCGGTGAACCAAAGCGTCACGCCGCAGCCCCCGCGACTCGGGGTACTACGGCGTGCAGTTCACACATCAGGTGCGGAGGATCTGCGAGGTCATCGCGCCGACCCACCCAGCCGGAGCCGAAGCTCCAACCAGGGGCGCGCGGGCCGAAGCGATGGCCCTTGCAAGGACATCGACTTTGAAACCGGATCCCCCGCAGTTTTCCGGCCCACGCGAAAAAAAATCTACGCATCGACTTCGAGCCGCAGCAGGCCGGACACGCGGGGTAGGCTCGGAGTCACTGCCGTCCGAGCCTGCCCCCCGCGAAAACTCCGGCCCACAGCGCCGGAACTCCGAGGCCTCCGCGAACGCTCCACAGGGCCGCGATCCCGAGCCGACCCCCGCGCTCGGCACAAAGCTCGGTGCGCTTGGCCGCGCCAGGTATCCTGTCGACCGTGGTGACCTACCAGATCTCGTTCCCCGAGCCCGGGAGCCACCTGGTCACTGTTCGCCTCGAGTTCCTCGCCCCGACACCAGCCACGTCTGAAGACCCCGGCTGTACCGTTTGGATGGCGGCCTGGACCCCGGGCTCGTATCTCGTCCGCGAGTACGCCCGCAACATCCGCGCCCTTCACGCTGAGGTCGATGGCCAGCCGGCCCAGCTCACCAAGGTGCACAAGGACAGCTGGCAGGTCGAGGCCCAACCGGGGCAACGCGTGCGCATCGATTACACGGTCCACGCCCACGAGCTCAGCGTCCGCACCGCCCACCACGACGCCACCCACGCCTTCCTCCATCCGGCCCAGATCTTCCTCATCCCGGCCGACCTCGCGGGCCCCTACCAGATCGAGCTCGCCCTCCCCGCCGGCTGGGACGCCATCAGCCTGTGCGCCGACCCGGCCAGTGAAGCCCGCAGCCCTGGCCGATTCACCCTCGAAGTCCCTGACCTCGACACCCTCCTCGACACCCCGATCGAGGCCGGCCAGCTCCAGATCTGCCGCCTTCCCGCCCCCTGCGAGCACATGCGCATGGCCGTCTGGGGCGAGCCGCTGCCCGCCCTCGTGCTGCGCCGTCTCGCGCCGGTCCTGGGCCAGGTCGAGGCAACCTGGCCCAGCCGCCCCTACGACCACTACACCTTCATCGTCCACGCCACGGTCGGCGCCGTCGGCGGGCTCGAGCACCTGTTCGGCAGCGTCCTCGGCGTCGACCCGGAGCGCTTCGCCCCCGCCCTGCGCAACGAGCGTGCCGGCAGCACCCCCACCGGCGACGCCGACGACGGCCTCCTCGACTTCCTCGAGCTCGCCGCCCACGAGCTGTTCCACGCCTGGAACGGCAAGCGCCTGCGCCCGGCGATCCTCGGCCCCTTCGACTACCACCGCGAGAACTACACCCGCGAGCTCTGGCTGCTCGAGGGCCTGACCAGCTACTACGACCGCCTCTGCGTCCTCCGCAGCGGCCAGATGCCGGTCGCCACCTTCCTGCGCCGCCTCGGCGACGACATCGGCCGCCTCGCCAACATCCCCGGCCGCCACGTCCAGTCGATCGCCGACGCCAGCTTCGACGCCTGGATCAAGCTCTACCGCCCGCAGGACGACAGCCCCAACGCATCCGTCAGCTACTACCTCAAGGGCAGCCTCGTCGGCCTGCTCATCGACCTCTGGCTGCGCCACGAGCGGCCCAAGGGCGACGGCCTCGACGCCGTCCTCGCGACCCTCTGGCGCACCGCCGAGGCCCGCTCCACACCCTGGGGAAGCGCCGAGAAGATCTATCGTTCTCCAGGCTTTGAAGTCGATGACTTCATCAATGTTCTGGCCTCCGAAGCCGGCACCCCGCCACCCGCCTGGCTGCGCGCAACCTGGGAGCAGCCCGGCGAGCTCGAGTGGGGGCTCCTCCCGGTGCTCGGCCTGCACCTGTCCACAAAGCCAGCCGACCCCGGCGCCCTCGACCTCGGCTTCATCCTTCAGGATCGCGGCGGCGCCCCGTGGGTCCAGAACGTCCTCGCAGGCAGCCCGGCCGAGGCCGCCGGACTCGCGGCGGGCGACGAGCTGCTCGCGGCGCGCCCCGTCGGCGGCGCCTGGCTGCGCCTACGCAGCACTCGCGCCGCCCGGGTCTGGGATCACCTGATCCCAGGCGAACCGGCCGAGCTGCTGGTCACCCGCCGTGAACGCGTCCTCAGCCTCGGCCTGCGCTTCGCCGGCGCCCGTGACACCCCCCTCGTCGAGCGCCTCAAGGACCCCTCCGAGGCGATCCAGCAAAACTTTCACCGCTGGTCTCGAAGACCCTGGAATGACTCATGATCGATCCCGCCGATGACGCCGCCCGAGAGACCCTCGACGCGGCCGCTCTGGGCCTCGATCCCACAGCGCCCTGGCCTCGTGTTCACCCCCGCGGTGCACAGGTCCCCGCTCGTGATCAGTTTCCTACACGTCGGCCTCGAGTGGCCCACCGATGAGCCCCACCCGCGCCCCACCATCGACTTCGCCCGCAACGCCGACCTCGCCGTCGACCAGCTCTACCCCGACGCCGCCGCCCTCGGGGCCGCGACGGTCCGCGCCCGCTTCACCCGCACCCTCATCGACCTCAACCGCGCCGCCGACGACGTGAGCCCCACCCTCGTCCCTGACCACCCCGCACCGCGCCCCCGCCAACCACCGTGGGCCACCGGCGTGGGCACACGACCGGCAGTCCACAACCGCGGCCTCATCTGGCGGACCGCACTCGGCAACGTCCAGATCCTCGCCGGCACCCTCCCGTACGCCGAACTCCAGCGCCGCCTCCACCGCTATTACGACCCCTACCACCGCGCCATCGAACTCCTGCTCGCCCGACGCCGCGCCCGCTTCGGCCATGCCGTGCTGCTGGAAGCCCACAGCATGCCGAGCAGCATCCCGGGCGACCTCGTCCTCGGCACCTTCGAGGGCGGCGCCTGCAGCCCCGAACTCGAGGCCGCAGCGCTCGCAGCCCTCTCAGCACCCGACCCGTGGGGCAGACAACTCAACGTCCGCCTCAACGACCCCTACCGCGGCGGCGAACTGGTCCGGAAGTTCGGTAGACCCGAGCTCGGCGTGCACGCGTTGCAGCTCGAGGTGAATCGCGCCCTCTATATGGACGAGGCCAGCCTGCGCCTCTACCCGGAGTTACGCCCCGAACCACGCCCCGAGATCCGTCCCGTGGCCCCTCCGGCGACCGCCCCACTGGCGCTGCTATACCGTGTGAAATCCCTCGTTGCGGCCCTCGCGGCCGTCATTTCGCCGCGTTCCACCACTGCTCTGTGCTCCGAAGCACCCAGCCCCCCACCAATCCCGCTCTGATCCCGCCCCGATCCCGAACCGCGCCTTGCGGCGAACCCTTGTGTCGCCGCAGCTCAAGAGGCTAACATCGATCGTCACCTTCGGCCCGAAGGAGAATCACCGTGGCAGCACCAAAATCCCAACGCGACAACGCCGATGCGTTTGATGATCTTCTAGGGCAACTCGTCGACGAGCTGGCCATGACCCCGACGATGGTTCCCGAGCCGGAACCTGAGCCGGAGCCCGAGCCACCGCCGCCAGCCCCGATCCAGCAAGAGGTCTACCACGCGCCGGCCTACGACGCGCCACCGCCAAAGAGCAACGTCATGCCGATCGCCATCGGCGGCGGCATCGGCTTCGCTGGCATCGTCATCGCCATCGCCATGATCTTCCGCGGCGGCGGCGACGACGAGAAAAAGGCGGACAAGACCCCGCCCGTGGCCGAAGCGAAGAAGGAGACGCCCACGCCTCCGCCGCCGCAACCTGTCGCCGGCCAGCCCATTCCCGGCCAGCCCGGCCAGCCTGGCCAGGTCGGCATGGTCCAGCCTGGCCAGCCCGGCCTGCCCGTAGGGACAGGTCTCCCGGGACAGCCCATCCCGGGCCAGCCCATCCCCGGTCAGCCCGGCCAACCCATCCCCGGTCAGCCCGGCGATCCGAACACCGTCGCCGCCGCCGGCACCCCGCCCGCCACGCCCGACGCCGACGCTGGCAAGAAGACCACGAAGAAGCCCAAGAAGCCCAGTGGTGGCGGTGGTGGCGGTGGCACCAAGAAGGCCGAGCCCACCAAGAAGAAGAGTGAAGTCGTCGACCCCTTCGGCTGACCGCTTCGCGCCCCGATCCCTCCCACGCTTTCGCTTCCCGCCGAGGAGAGCCCCCTTCCATGTCCCGATCGCTGCGCAGCTCGCTGTCACTCGCACTCTGTTCCTCCCTGGTCGCGTCCTCAGTGGCCCAGGCTGCGCCGCCGCCCCCACCGCCCCCGCCGCCCAGCGGCAGCGCAGCGGCGACGGCCGACCAACCCCCGGACCCCAACGCGGTCTCCGCCGAGGAGCGGCTCAAGTGGGCCAAGAAGCTGTTCACCGAGGCCCGCGCCGCCCACGAGGCCGAGGACTTTTTCAACTCGGTCATCAAGTTCGAGCAGGCCTACTCGTTCGCCCCCGACAAGCACATCTTCGCCTTCAACATCGGCCAGGACTCGTGGGAGCTGCGGGACTGCGCCCGCGTCAAGCAGTACCTCGAGCTCTTCCTCGTCAAGGAGACCGCCAACGAGGATCTCCGCAAGAAGGCCCAGGAGCTGCTCGGCAAGGCCGAGGGCAACAAAGAGTGCGTCACCGGCGGCCCCGCCCCGACCACCAACCCCACGCCCAGCTCCAGCGCACCCGCCAGCGACAGCGAGGACCCGCTGCTCGAGAAGAAGGGTCGCGGTGGCGGTAGTGACAGCGGCGAAGACGACGCGCCCAAGAAGCGCGGCGCCTCCGGCCTGCTCATCGGCGGCGTCGTGCTTGCTGTCCTCGGCGTCGGCGCCATGGGCGGCGGCATCGGCACCATGCTCGCCGCCAAGGGCAAGGCCAAGTCGATCGAGGACGCCGCCGCCGTCCATGACGCTGGCTCGATCGCCGGCGCCACCGGCTTCCCGCAGGGTCGCTTCAACGACTCCGTCAACGGCGACATCAAGTCGCTCAAGACCCTAAACCTCGTCACCCCGATCCTGCTCGCTGCTGGCGGCGCCATGCTCGTCGGCGGCCTGGTGATGATCGTCATCGACCGCGGCAACAAGAAGAAGGGCAAGGGCTTCTACGCCAACCGCCCTGGCCACGGCGTGCAGCTTGGCGGCATCGGTGCCGCCCCGCTGCCCGGTGGCGGCGCGGCCGGTTCGCTGGCCCTCCACTTCTGAGCGGATGCGTCCCGTCTCCCCCCGCAGCGACGGCGCGAACGCTCGCGGACACGGACGGGGCCACGGCCACGACGACGAGCGCGAGCACCTACGCCGCCGCCTCGCCCGCGAGGTCGGCACACTCGGCATGCACCGGCCCTCGGAGGTCGCGCTGGCTTACCCCAGCCCCTACCGCGCCGGCATGTCGAGCCTCGGCTTCCAGACCCTCTATCGGATCTTGCATGAGCACGGCGTCGGCGCTCACCGGGCCTTCCTGCCCGACGCGTGGGAGGCGATGGCCCTCGAGTGGCCGCAACCGCGGCGACCGATCCTCACCTACGAGGCCGAGCGCCCGCTGTCGAGCTACCGCATCGTCGGCCTGTCGATGGCCTACGAGCTCGAGATCACCGGCGTCATCCGCCTGCTCGAGGGCGCCGGCATCCCGCTGCTCGCCGCCGACCGTGGTGAGCACGACCCGATCGTCATCGCTGGCGGCCCGCTCACCTTCTCCAACCCCAGCATCCTGCTCCCCTTCGTCGACGTGCTGCTCTCCGGCGAGTGCGAGGAGCTGCTGCCCGCCGCCATCGACGCGATCCTCGCCACCCCGCGTCGCCGCGCCGCGATCGAGGCCGCCGCCGACCGCCCGCACGCCTGCCTCGGCGAGGTCGATACAGGCCGCTGGTCCGAGCTCCCCGAGCCGGCCAAGGCTCCGCTCGAGCGACTGCCCGCCCACTCCGCGATCCTCACCCCCGACACCGAGCTCGCCGACATGTTCCTCGTCGAGCCCGAGCGCGGCTGCTCGCGCAAGTGCAGCTTCTGTGTCATGCGCGTCTCGACCAACGGCGGCATGCGCCTGCTGCCGATGGCCACCCCGCTGGGCCTCGTCCCCGATCACGCCCGCAAGGTCGGCCTGGTCGGCGCAGCCGTCACCGACCACCCCGAGCTCGAGGCCCTGGTCGCCGCCCTGGTGGACAGCGGCCGCTCCGTCAGCATCTCGAGCCTGCGCGCCGATCGCCTGACTCCACGCTTCCTCAGCGACATGCAGCGCAGCGGCCACCGCACGATCACCGTCGCATCGGACGGCATCAGCGAGCGCATGCGCCTTTTGCTCGAGCGCAAGATCAAGGAGGAGCACCTCGTCCGCGCCGCCAGTCTGATCCACGAGCATGGCTTCCACCGCATGAAGATCTACGAGATGATGGGAGCCCCTGGCGAGACCGACGCCGACGCCGACGAGCTCGTCCGCCTCGCCCTCGAGATCGGCAAGATCCAGCGCCTGGTCCTCACCTTCTCCACATTCGTCGCCAAGCGAAACACCCCCCTCGACGGCCAGCCCTTCCTCGGCGTCAAGCTCGCGGAGGATCGCCTGCGGAGGATCCGCGAGGGCCTGCGCGGCAAGGTCGAGACCCGCCCGCAGTCGCCACGCTGGGCCCACATCGAGTACTTCCTGGCCCAGGGCGGCCCCGAAGCCGGCCACGCTGCGATCCAGGCCGTCCACGCCGGGGCTCGCTACGCCGACTGGCTGCGGGCCTTCGCCGACGCCCCGCCCTCCACGCGCACCCTGAAGTACGGCGACGAGGCCGCCCGCGCCCGCCGCAAGGGCAAGGCCGCCGATCGCCCGCGCGGCCTCCCGATCCTGCTCTGACCGCGACCGCGGAATGCCCCGCAGCGGCGCGTGCGTTGCACGTGCGGCCCCTCCCGGCCGATGATAGGTTCCCGCCGTGTCCCTCGCCGCAGCGCTCGTCGTCCTTCGCACCCTCGCCGCGCTCGAGCGCGTCGAGCCCGGTGACGGCGACCCGCCCGCGCTCAGCCCCAGCGAGCTGCAGATCGTCGAGACGCACTGGTCCGAGACCGGCATCCGCGTGCGCCCCTGGGTCCCCGCCAAGCGGGTCGCCACCCTCGCCCGCGGCGCTCGCCTGATCGTCCGCGGCCAGGTCGCCAGCCGCGACAGCGGCGGCTGCCACGGCAAGCCCTGGTACGCCGTCTACCCCTACGGCTTCGTCTGCTCCGAGCACGTGCGCCGCAGCAAGGCCCCACCCGCTCTCGGCAGCGCCCTGCCCCTCGCCAAAGATCGCCGCCTCCCCTACGACTACGTGCTCACCCGCGGCGAGTCGGCCCCGATCTACGCCTCCACCGCCGACGTGCTCGCCGGCAAGCCCGCCCGCACCCTCGGCGCCGGCTCCAACCTCGCCGTCGCCCGCAGCCTCGACGTCGCTGGCGTCCCCTACATCGAGACCGTCGACGGCATGCTGGTCGCCAAGCAGGGCCTCGGCTGGCTCGGTCAGGGCTCCGACTGGGTCGGCGTCCCGCTCGCGCCCCAGCCTGGCGGCCCCGCTGCCGGCCCCGCCTTCGCCTGGACCCTGCGCGACAAGACCCCCGTCTACAGCGAGGCCGATCGCAAGTCGACGCAGGTCGGCGTGCTCCCGCTACGGGCCCGCGTCGCCCTGCTCGAGGAGTCCGGCGAGTCCGACCCCGATCGCTACTGGCAGATCGCCGAGGGCCAGTGGATCCACGCCAGCAACCTCGCCGAGGTCATGATCATCGAGCCGCCCGAGGGCGTGCTCGGCGACAGCCGCGTGCGCCTCGGTCACGATCAGTGGATCGACGTCGACCTCGGCGAGCAGGTCCTCGTCGCCTACCGCGGCCGCACGCCCGTCTACACGACCCTCGTCTCCTCCGGCAAGGGCTCGCCCACCCCGCGTGGCAACTACCCGATCTGGGCCAAGGTCGCGAGCATGACGATGGCCAACCAGGACTACGAGGACAAGCCCTACATGGTCGAGCACGTCCCGTGGGTGCTCCTGTTCCAGGGCCACAACGCCCTCCACGGCGCCTACTGGCACGATCGCTTCGGCAACCGCCGCAGCCACGGCTGCGTCAACCTCGCCCCGCGGGACGCCCGCTTCATGTTCGACTGGGTCTCCCCGGTCTTGCCCGCCGCGTGGACCGGCTTCATCCCCAGCGAGCTCGCGCGCAGCGTCGTCGTCCACGTCCGCGACTCGAGCCTCCCGCCCGACCAGCAGTTCATTCAGGAGCGACCGATCGGCCCGCCCGACCCCGAGGAGGAGAAGGCCAAGCTCGAGCTCGCCGAGCAGCGCCGGGCCGAGGCCGCGGCGAAGGCCCAGGACCCCCTCGCTCCACCGGAAGGCGCCGCCGCCGTCCCTGCCAGCGTCGCCGGCCACGCCCAGGGCACGTGAGCCGACGCGACCCGCAGCGCTCACCGCCCCACGGCGCGGCCCCTTGTCGCTGTGCGCGCGTCCGCGTACCTTGCCGGCCATGTTTCGCCGCCTGCTCGTCCTCCTGACTCTGTGCGCCGCGCCTGCCCTCGCCTGCGGCGACAAGAACATGCAGAAGATCGAGGCGCCCGGCAGCGGCGTCACCCTCGCCTACGACCTCAGCCCCGGCCAGATCTACAAGGGCAAGGTCATCAGCAAGGAGACCGTCGTCGGCACGAGCAGCAACAAGATCGCCCGCGGCTTCAGCTTCGACGTCACCCTCTCGGTGCGCGGCCCCGACGCGGCCCACGGCGGCACCAAGGTCACCGCTCGCTACAGCAACGTCGACATCCGCTGGGGCCTCCCCGGCGCCTCCCCGATCAGCATCACCGCCCTCGTCAACAAGGCCACCAGCCAGCTCCAGGGCCTCGAGGTCGACTTCAACGTCGACGAGAGCGGCAAGATCCTCTACATGCCCGAGCTCCCTGAAGACCTCCCGGACGACCTGCGCGCCGTCCTGCAGGAGGCCCTCGACACCCTCGAGACCGCCTTCCTCTCGGTCCCGCAGCGCCCGCTGAAGATCGCCGACACCTGGAAGGACGACAAGACCCGCGGTCGCAAGGGCAAGCTCGGCCGCTACCTCGAGGCCGTCGTCACCACCAAGGTCGACGGCTTCTTCCGCGAGAGCGCCACCAACACCGACCTCACCAAGCTCACCATCTCGGAGACCGAGAAGGAGGTCACCACCGCGAAGACCGGCAGCCACGAGGTCACCAAGGAGACCACGACCACCGCCTACTTCGCCCACGGCGACCGCTACCTGCACAAGCTCGTGCGCGACCGCCGGGTCTTCGATCCCGGCAACAGCACCACCTTCGCCGGCCTCGACGTCACCTGGTCCAAGTCCACCGCTGCGCCCGTCGCCCCCGCCGCCGCCAACGCGATCAAGCAGACCCAGGACATCAGCGACCCCTGCCACCCGGACTACGTCGGCGGCGAGGACTGCCAGCCCGGCGCAGCGCCCACGGGTGGGGCCGATGCGGCAGGCGAAGCCCCGCCCGCCGGCGCTGAAGCCCCTGCCGTCGCCCCCGCGCCCGCCGCCCCGCCGAAGGCCAGCTGAGCCCGCTGGGCCCGCCGCCCACCCAAGGCCCCGCTGAGCCCCCCTCAGCGCTGCAGCACCACCGCCGCCAGCCCGCGCTCGCGCAGCCCCTCGGCGGGCACCTCGATGGACGTCCTCACGTCCGGCCGCACTTCCCAGCGAAAGTACCGCACGCTCCCCTCGATCAACTGCTCGCGAACGAAGCGCAGCTCGACCTGCCCATACAGCGCCCCCGCCTCGGGCTGCTCGTAGCGCGGCCGGGCCAGCCAGTAGCGGTACAGCAGCGCCTCGCCGCGACGCTGCTGCACGTCCGGCGCCCCCAGCCACGCCCGCAGCTCGGCCACCGACGCTCCCGGCCGCGCCAGCAGCTCCGCCGCGATGAAGCGAGCCAGCGCCCCGTGCTCCGCCGCCGTGATCGCCGGCGCCGCCCGGGCCGCCGCCCAGCGTTGCGGGTCGAAGCGCACCCCCTCGCGCGTCCCGCTGCGGCTGGCCTGCACCTGCTCGCTCGCCCGCTCAGCTGCACTTTGGGACAGGTCGATCACCGCCACGACCTGCGCGCGATCGAGGCGCTCGTACATCGACAACATCCCCTCGGGATCCGCCAGCCGCGCCGCGATCTCCGGCGTCGGCGCCAGCAGCAGCAGGTAGCTGCGCCCCGGGGTCAGGCCCGCCGGGTAGCTCGGCCCCTGCAGCGCCGCCGCGTCGACGTCGATCGACCGCGCCGCCAGCGTCCCCCGCAGCACCCGCGTCGGCGTGAACGCGTCCTGCAAGATCATGTCGAGCGACCCATCCGGCCCCGGGCGACACGGATAGGTGCCTTGCCAGTACTCCGCGACCACCCAGATCGTCGCCGCCGCCGCCCAGCGCGGATCGATCGCCACCCCCAACGCCTGCAGCTCCGCCGGCAAGGTCTCCGCGCCAGCGATCGCCGCGACAGCCTCCGCCCGCGGCTCCGCGATCGGCAGCTCCGGCGCACAGCCGAGGCTCACCACGCTCATGACCACGAGCTTCGCCGACCTCGGCCCGCGCATCACTCGCCCCGATCGTGGCGCCGCAGCCACTCGAGCAGCAGCGCGTTGACCTCGGCTGGTCGCTCCTGATGCACGAAGTGCCCGGCCCCACGCACGCGTCGGACCTTGAGCCCGCGCGGGAAGTCAGCCCCCCGCATCATCTCGTCGAACAGCCGCGTGTCGATGCAACCATCCGTCTCCCCCGTGATCGCCAGCGTCGGCACCGTGATCGGCGCGAAGGCCAGCGCCCGCGACTGCGCCGCCGCGCGCGACAGCGGGTCGATCGCCGCCCGGTAGTAGCGCAGCGCCGCGGTCAACACCCCCGGCTGACGAAACGTGCGCCGCAGCAGCCGCAGCTCCTCCTCCGGCGGCGTCCAGCCCGGCGACCACGCCCGCCACAGCCGCTCGAGGAACGCGAAGTCATCGCGTCGCACCACCAGCTCGGCGACCCCACGCAGCTGGAAGAACAGCGTGTACCACGAGTTTCGCAGCTGCCCCGGCAGCTTCAGCAGCCCGCTGCCCAGGCGCCGCAGGTGCGGCACCGCGATCGTCGTCAGCGACAGCAGCCGCTCCGGGGCCTTCGCCGCCACCTGGTACCCGATCACCGCGCCCCAGTCGTGCCCGACCAGGTGCACGCGCAGCGCCCCCAGGCACTCGATCCACCCGAGCACGTCCTCGACCATCCGGATCACGTGATAGTCGTCGTCGATCGGCTGCGACGACGGCTCATAGCCGCGGAGGGTCGGCGCCACCACGCGGTAGCCAGCCTGCGCCAGAGCCGGGATCTGATCCCGGAACGAACGCGGGTGGTCAGGAAACCCGTGCAGGCACAACACGACCGCCCGCGGATCGCCCGGCCGCGGCCTGGACCCCTCCAGCGTCGTGAATTGCAGCCCATTCGCGGAGAGGGAGCCTTGATAGAACCGATCCACCGCCACGCTCCTTGCTACCACCTTCGGGCCCAAAACGTCGACCGATGCGGACACATGCCCGCGCCCACGCGCGCGGACACGTGCACCCGCGGACAGCGCAACCGCGCACGAACAGCGTACCGAAGCCAATACCGCTGGTACGCCGCGTGCAACCGCCCACGCGCATGTGGGACTGGCCGAAGCTCCACATCCTGCCACCGGCCCTGTCGTCGGCCGGCCGAGGATGCGGGTACAACGGAGACGTCATGCAGCAGGTCCTGATCGTCGACGACAACCCCTCGGTGTGCACCGCCCTCGAGATCTTGTTCGACGTCCACGGCATCCCCACCGTCGTCGCCCACACCCCCGACGCCGCCCTCGAGATCGTCGCCCGCGGCGACATCGGGGCCGTCATCCAGGACATGAACTTCAGCGACGACACCACCTCCGGCCAGGAGGGCGCCGCCCTGTTCCGCCGCCTGCGCGAGCTCGACGGCGATCTACCGGTCCTCCTCATGACCGCCTGGACCTCGCTCGAGACCGCCGTCGCGCTGGTCAAGGAGGGCGCCGCCGACTACCTCGCCAAGCCCTGGGACGACGCCAAGGTCGTCACCACCGTCAAGAACATGCTGCGCCTGCGCGAGCTGGCCCTGGAGAACCACCGCCTGCGGGCCCAGAGCGCCCGCGCCCGCAACGAGCTGCAGGACCGCTACGACCTGTGCGGCCTCGTCTACGCCAGCGAGGCCATGCACCGCGTCGTCTCCCTCGCCGCCAGCGTCGCCCGGGCCGACGCCCCGGTCCTGATCTCCGGACCCAACGGCTCCGGCAAGGAGAAGGTCGCCGAGATCGTCCACGCCAACTCGCCGCGCCGCCAGCAGCCCTTCGTCAAGGTCAACGCCGGCGGTCTCCCGGACGACCTCCTCGAGGCCGAGCTGTTCGGCGCCGAGGTCGGCGCCTTCACCGGCGCGACCAAGAAGCGGATCGGCCGCTTCGAGGCCGCCGACGGCGGCACCCTGTTCCTCGACGAGATCGGCAACCTCACCCCCAAGGGTCAGATGAAGCTGCTGCGCGTCCTCCAGACCGGCGAGTTCGAGCGCCTCGGCAGCACCATCACCCGCAAGGTCGACGTCCGCATCGTCTCGGCCACCAACGCCAACCTGCGCCAGATGATCAGCGCCGGCAGCTTCCGCGAGGACCTGCTGTTTCGCCTCAACGTCATCGAGATCCGCATCTCCCCGCTGCGCGAGCGCAGCGAGGACGTGCTCCCGCTCGCCGAGCACTTCCTCGCCGCCCTCGGCCAGGCAGCCCGCCTCGGCGAGACCCTGAACGAGGCCCGCAACAGCGCCCTCTCCAGCGGAACCATCAACCTCCCCGGCAACCTCCCCGGCAACCTCCCCGGCAACCTCCCCGGCAACCTCCCCGGCAACCTCCCCGGCAGCACGACCACAGCCGCGGGCGAGCCCCGCCCCCCGGTCGCCCCCGTCAACCCCTCGCCGCCGACCCGCTTCAGCCCCGCCGCCGTGCGGGCGATGCTCGGCCACGACTGGCCCGGCAACGTGCGCGAGCTGCAGAACCGCATCCAGCGCGCGATCCTCCTGTGCCACGGCGGCGTCGTCGAACCCGGCGACCTCGGCCTCGACGACGCCAGCATCGCCGCCGACACCGTCCGCCCGCGCCACCACCCCGTCTCCGAACCCGGCGCCCGCGTGATCGGCAGCGAGGACACCGAGGCCGAGCGCCGCGCCATCATCCACGCCCTCGAGACCCACGCCGGCGTCGTCGCCCGCGCCGCCGCCGAGCTCGGCCTCAGCCGCCAGGCCCTCTACCGCCGCATGGACCGCCTCGGCATCAGCCTCGAGCGCCAGCTGCGACAGTCCTGAAGAGCCCCGCCGAGCCAACCTCCCGGCACTCACGGAGTGCGACCTCCCGCCTGACCACGGTCCTCGGGGCTCCGAGCCAACCTCCCGGCGCTCGCTGAGTCCGTCGCCGCCTGACCGACGCGACGTCCGGGCCTCCCGCCAACCCTCCCAACGTAAACCGCCGCAGACCCGCGTTCCGTCGCCCCACCGCTGGCATCCGCGCGCCAGCGATGATAATCCGCGAACATGACCGCGCATCGCGAGCGTCTGCCATGACGCGACGCCCCCTGCACCGCGACGCCGTCGCCGCGCTCGCGATCTGGTGCTTCAGCCTCCAGGGTCTGTGTCTCAGCGCGCTGCTCACCGCCCTCAAGTACCGCGCCGACACCCTCTGCGACGAGGACCTGTTCGCCGCCTGTCCGCTCGCCGCCACCTCGTCCTGCGCGACTGTCCTCGGGGACAGCTGGGCCACCGTCCTCGGCGCCCCGCTCACGGTCCACAGCAGCGCCTTCTACCTCGTCACCCTCGTCCTCGCCCTGCTCACCGTCTGCGGCGCGCAGACCCGCAACTTCACCCGACCCGTCCTCCTGTTGCTTGCCTATGCAGGCTTCGCCGTCGCCCTCGTGCTGGCCGCCCGCGCCGCGCTCGTGCTCGGCGCCCTGTGTCCCTACTGCCTGTTCCTCGACATCGTCCAGCTCGGCATCCTCGTCGCCGCCCGCCTGATGAACCCGGACGGCCTGCGCGGCGCCTGGCTGCTGCTGCGCCGCAGCCCGCGTCTGCTCGCCGGCGCCGGCGTGACCGTGCTGGCCCTCGTCACCGTCGCCAGCGTCCAGCGCACCCTCCTGCGCCGCGCCGCGCTCACCACCCTGCAGCGCGACCTCAGCCCCTGCGAGGTCCGCCTCTCGCAGGTCCCCGAGTCCCCGCTCACGCTCCGCGCCGACTCCGACGACTCCGCCCCCCCGCGCCTGATCGCCGCCGTCTTCCTCGACCTCGCCTGCCCGCACTGCCGCGACGAGTTCGAGTTCTGGCCGCGCTTCCAGGCCACCGCCCCGTGGCCGATCGAGGTCCGCCTCTATCACTTCCCCGCCACCAGCTGCGACCTCGAGGCGCTCTCCGCCGGCGCCCCCGACCTCAGCCCCCAGCGCAGCTGCGACGCCGCCCGCGCGCTCCACTGCATGATCGAGCTCGGCGATCCGAACCGGGCCATGGCCATGACCGAGGCCCTGTTCGCCGCCCAGGACCGGCCCGCGCCACACTTCTCGGCCAGCCACCTCGCCGCCGTCGCCCGCGAGTTCGGCGTCGACGCCGACCCCGCCCGCCCCGCCGATCAGGACCCGCTGTTCGGCTGCATGGTCGATCCAGCCACCACCGACGCCCTGGTCCGCGACATGCGCTTCGCCCAGCACGTCGCCGAGCTCGACCGTCCACCCGGCGCCCTGCTCATCCCCCTGCAACGCGGCCAGCCCTTCGGTCGAGCCCAGCAGGTCCGCGGCCACAAGCCGCAGGCCACCCTCGAGGCGTGGATCTCCGCCCTCCTCGCCGACCTCCCGGAGCCGCCATGAACCTGCCGCCGCAAGCACCGGCCCGAGCCCACGCCGACCCGCCGATCCCCGACGACGCCCGCCGCACGGTCCGCTTCCAGATGCTCCTCTCGCTGCTCGCCACCGTGCTGTTCGGCCTGGCGATCGTCCTCGGCTTCGAGCTCGCCAGCGCCGGCACCACGCGCGACCAGCCCGCCTGCACCGTCGACAGCGAGGCCCGCGACTGCGGCCCCGAGGAGACCTGCGTGCGCGGCCGCTGCAAGCCCCTGCCGCCGATCCTCAGCGTGCTCCCCTGTCAGGAGGGCGACCCCTGCGACGGCCGCTGCACCTGCGACGGCGCCTTCACCTGCGACGACCGCCGCCGCTGCACCGCCGCCGCCGAGGACAGCTGCGCCCCCGAGGTCAGCGCCCTGCTCGCCGACCTCCAGCGCTTCGAGAAGAGCCAGTGCAAGAAGGTCGGCGAGGACGCCAGCCAGTGCCCGCCCCGCGCCCTCGATCAGTTCTTCATCGACCACCGCCAGTTCGACGCCGTCCTGCTCGGCCTGCGCCACACCACCACCGTGCACTTCGACAGCCGCCGCTCCGGCGGCGACCTCCCGGCCCGCCAGCAGCAGGAGTACCAGCAGCAGTTCGCCGCCCTCGCCGGCCGCCTGCGCAGCGCCGACGCCGTCCTGATCATCGCCCGCGCCAGCCAGGACGCCCGCGACGACCAGCGCAGCCAGAGCGTCAACTACCTCGTCGCGCAGAACCGCCTCGACGCCGTCGCCGGCTGGATCGTCGCCCAGGAGCCGACCCCCGGCGCCCAGGACCTCATGGCCCGCAAGCTGATCCGCCTGGCGATCGGCACCTCGCACCCGCTGCGCGCCGAGCTGCTCGCCCGCAACCCCGAGCACCACGTCATCACCTGGTCGCGCCGCCAGAGCGACCACCTGCGCGACAGCATCGCCCGCCACCGCGACCTCGACCCCGACACCGCCGCCGGCCTGCACCGCCTGCTCAACCAGTCGGTCCTGCTGGTCCCGATCCCCTGCGCCCTCCCCGGCCCGGAGCCCCGCGATGCCCGCTGAGCCCCGCCTCCACCCTGTCCCCAAGGACAGCCCCGCCGCACCTGTCCCCAAGGACATGTCCCGCCAGCCAGCCCCGTCGCCTGTCCCCAAGGACAGCCGCCAGCCAGCCCCGTCGCCTGTCCCCAAGGACATGTCCCGCCAGCCGGCCCCGTCGCATGTCCCCAAGGACATGTCCCGCCAGCCAGCCCCATCGCCTGTCCCCAAGGACAGCCCCGCCGCCCCCGCACCCGCCCCACTGTCCCCGCGCCGCTTCGCCGCGCTGCTCGCCGCGATCGCCTTACCCCTCCTGCTCGTGCTCGCGTGGAGCCTACAGGGCGACCCCGAGGCGCCAGCCAACGCGCGCCGCCTCGCCGCCGCGAGCGCCCCGGAGGCCAGCTCCGACCCCGCCCCGACCACCATCATCCGCCCGCAGGCCCCCGCCGTCGCCGTGTCGGTCACCGTCGATCCCCCGCGCCGCCTCGCCCGCCTCGCCCAGCTCAGCCTCGGCGCGCTCGACAGCGACGGGCGCCTGGTCCCGACCCGCCTCGCCCCCGCGCTCGGGCGGCGGATCAGCGTCGTCAACGTGTGGGCCACCTACTGCGCACCCTGCATGCGCGAGCTCCCGCGCCTGCTCGACCTCCTCGCCGCGCGCCCCTGGGGCGCCGACCTGCGCCTGGTCCCCGTCCTGCTCGAGGCCCCCGACCGTCACAACGAGCCCCAGCAAGCCGCCCTGCGCACCCTCCGGGCCGCCCCCGCGAGCAAGCAGCAGCTGGTCGACCTCACCCCCGCCGGCGCCCTCCAGACCCTGCTGCACGAGGCCGGCCTGCTGCCCGAGCGCGCCACCCTGCCCCTGACCCTCGTCCTCGACTGCGAGCAGCGCGTCCGCTGGCTGCACCGCGGCGAGCTCACGGACACCGCGGCCCTCGGCGCCGTGCTCGACGACCTGCGCGCCGAGCTCCCCCGCTGCAGCGAGCCGAGCCCCGAACCCGTGCTCGCCGACGGCTGCGGCGACGCCTACTGCGACCCCGACCGCGCCGAGGACTGCGCGACCTGCCCGCCCGACTGCGCCTGCCCCGAGAACCGCGAGTGCGTCGCCCTCGCCGGCCGCCGCGCCCGCTGCAACTTCCGCTCGCAAGGCCTCAAGGACTAGCGCCCGTCACCCCGAGCCCCGCATGCCCTACCTCCCGTTAGTCCCCCTCCTGCTCTGGACCGCCCTCGCCGCCCCACCCGGCGCGTCCACACCCAGCTCACCGAGCGACCGCAGCACGGCCGGCGACTCGCACGCCACGACCAGCGCGCCACGCCTCCTCGCGGCCAAATCGCGCCTCACCGCGAGCGAGCCGCGCCGCCTCGCGGCGCACACCGTGGCGGTGCTTCACGTCGCCCCGGCCGCGGCGCCCAGCGACACCGTACCGGACGAGGCCACCCGCAGCGCCGCCGCCCGGACCCACTACACCGAGCGCCGCTACCTCGAGGCCGCCCGCATGTACGAGCAACTGTGGCGCGACACCCAGGCCGCGAAGTACCGCTTCAACGCCGGCATGGCCCGCTCGGCCGCCGAGCACGACGGCGCCGCGATCATCCACTGGCAGGCCTACCTGAGCACCGCGCCCACCGTGACGGCCCGCGAGCGCAGCATGCTCGCCTCCGAGATCACCGCCGCCAAACAGCGCACCCGCCCCCTCCAGCTCAAGATCCTGGGCCCGCTCGCCCCCGCCACGCTCACCCTCACCGCCCCCGAAGGCGCCCCGCAGGGCCCCCGCGACCCGATCGACCTGCTCCCCGCGACCACGATCGACCTGTCCCTCGAGCCAGGTAACTGGACCGCCACCATCACCCGCCCCGACCGCCCGACCGCCAGCATCACCTTCACCGCCGAAGCCGGCGCCGTCATCACCCTCGGCGGCGACCCGGCGCCCGCCCTCGACCCGCCGACCCAGCCCCCGCCCGTCGAGCCACCCGTCGCCACGCCAGAAGATGCCGCCCTCACCATCACGCTCGGTCCGCCCGCCGCCCTCGCGCGCGGCGTCGCCGTCAGCCTCGCCGGCCCCGCACCGGCCGAGGCTCGTGAGCTGCGAAGCCCCGAGCAGACCTGGCAGCTGGCCCCCGGCGCCTGGACCGTGCGCGCCGAGGCCCGCGACTACGAGCCCCTCAACACGCCGGTGCAGCTCGGCCCCGGCGAGCAGCGCCGCCTCGATCTCCAGCTCCGCCCCGACCGCGACGCCCGCACCCGCTTCGGCCTCAGCCTCGGCCTCGGCATCACCGGCTTCACCATGTTCACCGCCGGCGCCGTGCTCACCGGCCGCACGCCCCGGGACCTCGACTGCAGCACCCGCACCGCGTGCCAGATCGCCGTCGACAACGTCCTCGATCGATCGACCGGCCTCGCCCTGATCGGCACCGGCCTCGGCACCACCGTCACGGCGATCACCGCCGGCCTGATGCGCAGCGATCGCGGCCTGCTGGTCGAGACCGGCGTCGGCGGTGCCCTGCTGACCGGCGGCCTGGCCTGGTACATGGTCGAGGTCACCCAGACCACCGCGCTCGACCACCGCGGCCGCGCCCACGCTGCGGCGACCGTGCTCGGCCTCGGCGGCGGAATGTTCGCCGGCGCCGTCATCAGCCTCGTGGTCCGCCGGATCACCCGCCAGCGCACCCCGCCACCCGTTACCCTCGTCCCGAGCTTCCGCGGCCTCTCGCTCGCCGCCCGCTTCTAGCGCCCGGAGTCCCCCATGTCCCTCGCCCGCCTCCTCGCGCCCGGAGTCCCCATGTCGCCCCTCGCCCGCCTGCTGCTGCTCGCGCCGCTGCCCCTCCTCGTCGCCTGCAAGCCGAATTGCGCTGACAACGAGGTCGCCAACAAACACGGCTACGACTGCACCCCCTTCGGCGAGGCCAGCACCACCAGCGACGCCAGCACCAGCGACGCCAGCACTTCGAGCACCAGCGACAGCTCGAGCAGCACCAGCGAACCCAGCAGCACCACAAGCACCCCACCCTGCGACGACGACCCCGCCTGCGGCCCCGACGAGTCCGTCGCCACCTGCCCGGCACAGTGCAGCGAGTGCGGCGACGGCATGGTCACCGCCGACGAGCCCTGCGACAACGGCAACGACAACCAGACCTACTGGCCCGCAGAACCACCCGACGGCGCCTGCAGCGAGACCTGCACCACCACCCTCGAGTGGTGCGGCGACAACAAGAAGAACGGCACCGAGCCCTGCGACAACGGCGTCAACACCGACGCCCCCTACCTCGCATCCCCGCCCCCAGGCGCCTGCGCCCCCGCCTGCACCGCCGTCGAGTTCTGCGGCGACAACAAGCAAAACGGCCCCGAGCCCTGCGACACCGCCGCCCAGACTGCCACCTGCGAGCTCGACTGCCGCGTCCCGACATGCGGCGACGGCACGCTCAACACACCCGCCGGCGAGCTCTGCGACGATAACAACACCGACGACGGCGACGGCTGCTCCGCAGACTGCAAGTCGCTCGAGCGCCTGGTCTTCGTCACCAGCGCCCCCTTCAAGGGCGACCTCGGCGGTTCGCAAGGCAACCCCGACACCCTCACAGGCCTCGCCCTCGCCGACTTCCGCTGCCAGGCCCTCGCAGGCAAAGCCGGCCTCCCGGGCACCTACAAGGCCTGGCTCAGCACCGACACCGAATCTCCCTCCACCCGCTTCGACACCACCTTCACCGGCCTCTACCGCCTGCCCTCCCAGGGCTTCCCGGTCATCGCCGAAGGCTGGACCGCCCTCACCAGCGGCACCCTCGACCACGCCATCAACGCCGACGAGACCGGCACCCTCACCGAAGAAAACGTCTTCACCAACACCCTCCCGGACGCCACCTCGGCGTCCGCCCTCGACTGCAACCACTGGACCGCCAAGGACAATCCCATGACCACCTCCGTGGGTTATTCGGCGGCCTCCGACAACACCTGGACCAATCTCGGCAGCAATCAGTTTTGCTCTGGCGTGAACCGCCTGTACTGCTTCCAGGACCTCTGAGCGCCATGCGCCCGCTCTTCCTCGCCCGGTCGTGCAGCAGGCCACGGGGCTGGATACGACTGCGTCCTTGGCCGTCAATGTTGCGCATGCAGTTGCGCCGATGATGGGAAACTGTGAGCTCCGATTGACAGGAAGCCAATGACCACAACCGCGCCCAAGGTTCCGAAACGGGCATACCGCACGTACGCATACACATCCTTCAAGCGAGAGTTCTCACTTCTCAGCCGCTTGCACTGGTATTTTGATTACGCCACTTCGAGTGCTGTTGGGAGCGTCCTAAGAGCCGATCCTTCCGGAACTCAGACCGTTACGCAGGCCCATCCCGCCCCTCCCATGGACGGCACTCGCTTGGCAATCCTTTCTGGCGAGTTCGTAAATGCAAGGGACGACACCATGGCGCATCTTCGTGCGGTTCTGCTCGTGAGCCCCCCCCCCCCCGCGCCCCCGCGCGCCCCGGCGCCGGCCCCCCCCACGGAAAGAGGGGCGGCGCAAGGCGCGGGCAGCCACACCCAGGCGCGGCCCCCCCCGGGGGGGAAGGGTGTGCTACCCTAGAAGATTACATCCATCGGCACTGTGAATACTATGCGGTGTTCAAAGGCTACGTGGGGGGGCGGCCGAATACGTTATCTCCAGTTGGAGATGCACTCATAGCGCCTGGTCTAAAGAGTAGTTTGAGAACATCCCTGACATATATATCATCGTTGATGGGCCATGATTTCGGCGGCGTGTTGGCCGTCGTTGTCGAAGCGTATCAAATCCGATGTGCGGTTGCCCACAACGGAGGAGTTGTTGATAGTGAGGCCGCGAGGAGGCTCCCCAAGCTGGCGAAGAACCTGGGTAAGCGAATCCTGCTCTTCTGGAAAGAACTATTAGTGTATCTGGATGGGATTGACAAGATTGCGCAACAGATTGATCTCACCATCCCTGAGCGACCACTGAGCAGAACAGAAGCCCGATGGCTTATTCAAGACAGCATTGACGGCAATAAGAAAATCTCAGCACACGAGATTCGCCACCGATTGGCGAACTCCCACGGGCTTAAAAGTATGCCTTCGGCGAGGGAAATTTCGGCTGAATTTGGCGTACCTGAGGGCGCAAAGATAGTAGCAAAGTAGGTTCGTTGTCTTGCCCATAAAGAACGACGGGAGGCTGCAGCTGAATGGGCCAGAATTGTACGGGGTCACGAGTTACCGTGGCTCGAAGGGATTGGCGGATTGGCCCAGCGGGAATACGCGGTCCACAGATGAGGCGAGGCATCAGGCATCAGGCGAGGCGAAGGCGCACAGCGAGGAGTGACTTCTGCCTTCGCCTTGCGCGTTCTGCGAAATAACTCCCGACGGTCTCCCCCTCCTCTGCTGCCCCTCCCCCCCCACCCTTGCCCCCCCCCGCCATTCCCTGATACCCCAACACCACCCCGCATGAACATCCTCATCCTGTCCCCCGGTTACCCCGCAGAGATGCCGCAGTTCACCCGTGGCCTCGCCGAGGTCGGCGCGCGCGTCTTCGGCGTCGGCGATCAGGGCCCTGGCGCCCTGCCGGAGCTGGTCCAGCGCCACCTCAGCGGTTACTTGCCGGTGCGTTCGCTGTGGGACGAGCAGGCCGTCGTGGACGCCGTGCGGAGCTGGCCCGAGGCGAAGCGCCTCGACGGCGTCGAGTGTTTGTGGGAGCCCGGCATGTTGCTCGCCGCCCGCCTGCGCGAGGCCCTCGGCCTCCCCGGCCTCAACGTCGCGCAGACCGTGCCCTTCCGCGACAAGGAGGCGATGAAGCAGGTGCTCGACCGCGCCGGCATTCGCACCCCGCGGCACGTCCGCTGCACCACCGTGCACGACTGCTGGGAGGCCGCCGAGCGGATCGGCTACCCGATCATCATCAAGCCGATCGCCGGCGCTGGCTCGGCCGACACCTACCGGGTCGACACGGCCGACGACCTGCGCGGGGTCCTGCCGCGGCTCTCGCACGTGCCCGAGGTCAGCGTCGAGGAGTTCGTCGACGGCGACGAGTTCACCTACGACACCGTCACGATCCGCGGCGAGGTCGCCTATCACAACGTCGCCTGGTACCGCCCGCGCCCGCTGGTCGCCCGCAGCCACGAGTGGATCTCGCCGCAGGTCATCGCCCTGCGCCACGTCGATCAGGCCGCGCTCGCTGACGGCGTCAAGATGGGCAAGCAGGTCCTGCACGCGCTCGGCTTCCAGTCCGGCTTCACCCACATGGAGTGGTACCGCAAGGCCGACGGCGAGGTCGTGTTCGGGGAGATCGGCGCCCGCCCACCCGGCGCGCATCAGGTCGACCAGATGAACTACGCCTGCGACTTCGACGTGTACCGCGAGTGGGGCCGCGCCGTCGCCTTCGGCCGCTTCGACGCCCGGATCCAGCGCAAGTACAACGTCAGCAACATCTACAAGCGGGCCCAGGGCGAGGGCCACATCGTCCGGATCACCGGCCACGACCGCATCCACCGCCTGTACGGCGAGCACATCGTGTGGGACCGCCTGCTCCCGGTCGGCGCCCCGCGTCGCAACTGGCGCAGCACCCTCGTCTCGGACGGCTTCCTCATGGTCCGCCACCCCGAGCTCGCCGCCCTGGTCCAGATCAGCGACGACATCGGCGAGAACCTCCAGCTCATCGCTCAGTAGCTCAGCTCGCAGCAACTCGCACCATAGCGTCTGCACCTCGGCCAGCGAAGCAACCGCTGAGCTCGCCCCGCGGCAACCACTGCCCACTCAGCTCGCAGCAACTCGCAGCCGCCGCGTCTGCGCCTCGGCAAGCGCCGCCGTCCGCCCCGCACGCTCCCCTTCACCGCCCGCCCGCGCCACCGCCTCGGCCGCCCGCAGCAGTTGCACGATCACCGGCCGCGCCTCGCCCACCTTTGCCAGCGCCGCCTCTGCTGCCGCGACCCCGGCATCGAACGCCACCCATTTCCCCGCCTGCCCCGCCGCCAGCGCCAGCCCGACCTGCGCCAGCCCGACCTCCAGCGGGTCGCGCCCCGGCGTCGCCACGAACTCCGCCAGGAAGCGCCACGCCTCCGGCTCCCCGCGCAGCAACCTCACCGTCGCGCGATGCAGGCGAACTCCGTGCACATACCGCGACCCCAGCGAGGCGAACAGCGCCTCCGCGCGCGCGTAGTGCTCGTCCGCCGCCGCCAGCCGCCCCAACAGCAGCGCCAGGTCTCCCGCCCCGCCGAGCGTCAGCGCCAGCGCCTTGCGATCGCCGCTCGCCTCCGCCGCCGCCATCGCCTGCGAGAATCGCGTCTCCGCCGCGCCCCAGTCCTCGCGCTGCAACGCGATCTCCGCCAGGTTCCCCGCGATCCGCGGCAACAGCAGCGTCAGCCCGCAACCCCGCGCCAGCCGCTCCGCCGCCGCCAGCTCGGCCTCCGCCGCGTCCAGCTCCCCGACCGCACGCAGCGTCACCGCCGAGGCCAGCGCCGTGCGGGCCTGCCCGCCCAGATCCCCGGCCCGCTCGAACGCCGCCGCCGCCTGGGCCAGCGCCGCCCGGCTCTCGGCGAAGCGCCGCTCGAAGCGAGCCACCAGCCCGTGCCAGCGCAGCGCCTCACCCAGCACATCGTCGTGCCCACCGCGTCGCGCCGCCGCCTCCACCTCCCGACACCGGGCCCGCGCCAGCGCCAGCGACCCGTCCCCGCCGCGCATCCACGTCAGCCACACCGCCTGCATCCGCCCTCGCAGCCGCCGCACGTCCTCCACCCCCAGCCCGACCCGATCCGCCAGCACCGCGTGCTCACCGAGCACCCGCTCCGCCCGATCGTACTGCCCCGCCAGCTGCATCTGATACGTCGCGTCGAGCAGCGGCGCCATCGCCTCCACGAGATCGCCGGCCGCGATCAAGTGCCGCGCCAGCGCCTCCGCGTGCCCCTGCGCGTGCGCCCCGTGGCGTCGCCGCAGGATCGCCGCGCAGCAGCGGTGATGCAGCCCGCGTCGCCCCGCCTCCTCCGCCAGATCCTCGAGGCTCTCGCGCAGCATTCCGTGCACGAAGGCCCAGCCCGCGCCGCCGACCACCGCCAGCCGCTGCGCCACCAACAGCTCCACCAGCCCCGCCGGCGCCGTGATCCCCTCAAAGGCGCAGCCCTCCGCCCACGCCGCCGGATCGACCTCGAGCCCGAGCGCCGCCGCCAGCTCGAGCGCCTGGCGAGCCTCCGCCGCCGCCTCGCCGTACTGCTGCGCCAGCAGACGCGCCAGCCGCTCCTGCCACAGCGCGTGCATCCCGTCCGGCAGATCGAGCGAGGCCCCCTGCGCCAGCGCGAACCCCTGCGGCCCCGCCAGCAGCACCCCCCGCGCGACCCAGTCTCCGACCAGCTGCACCGAGAACAGCGGATTACCACCGGCTCGCGCCAGCACCCCCTCGACCAGCCCACCCTCGAGCCCGAGCCGCTCGCTGATCAGCGCCCGGTGCTCCGCCTCGCTCAGCGGCGCCACCTCGAGGCTCGTCAGCCCGCGCATCCCGGCCAGCTCCTCGATCATCCGCGCCTCGGCCGGCCGCTCGGCGACGAGATCGTCGCGCACCGTCAACACCACCAGCACCGGCGGCCCGCCGCCGCCGAGCAGGTAGCGCGTGAAGTCGAGGCACTCCGGCCCCCACATCGCGTCCTCGAACCACAGCAGCGCCGGCCGCTCCCGCGTGCAGCGCCGCAGGTACCCCGCCAGCACCGCGTGCCGCTCGCGCTGCTCCGCCAGGCGCACCCGCGGCCGCTCCCCGCTCGCGTCGCCCGGCAGCATGTACTCCGTCAGCGCCGCCGCCTCGTAGCCCAGCGCCGCCGACCTGTCCTTTGGGCCATCCCCACCGATCCCCGTCAGCACCCGCTCGAACACCTCGTCGCCGCCCAGCCCGACGCACTGCAGCCGCAGGGCCAGCATCCGCGGCAGCCCGTCGCCCGCCCCGCCGAAGGGCCCGTGGCTGGCCCGCAGCACCGTCGCCGCCCCGAGCTCCTGGCTGCGCGTCGCCAACCACTCCACCAGCCGCGACTTCCCGACCCCCGACGGCCCGCGCACCAGCAGCGCCCGCGGCCGCCCCGATGCGTGCACCTGCGCCAGCCCGGCCCACAGCGCGTCCCGCTCCGTCGCGCGTCCGACCAGCGGCACCTCGCGGAACCTGTACAGCGCCAGCCCGGCCCCGCGCAGCGGCCGGATCGTCATCGCATCCTCCGCCCGCCGCCAGCTCCCCGCCAGCGGCGGCGCATCCCCGGCCGCCAAACCACCTGTCCCAACAGTCAGCCCACCTGTCCCTCCGGACACCTCCGAACCACCTGTCCCAACAGTCAGCCCACCTGTCCCTCCGGACACCTCCGAACCACCTGTCCCAACAGCCAGCCCACCTGTCCCAACAGCCCCCGCGACCGCGACCGTACGCTCTGTCGGGTCGACCCGCGGCTCCGCCACCGCCGCGCCGACCCGCTCCCCGGCCGCCGCCAGGCGCGTCTCGCCCGTCTCGTCGACTCGCGCCGCCGCCTCCCGCGTCGCCGGTGCGATCACCGTCGACTCCGCGCTCCACACCGCCGCCCGCCCGGTCGTCGCCGGCCCCGGTCCCGCCAGCGGCTGCGTCTGCGCCGTCCGGTCCAGCGCCACCGCCCCGTCCGCGACCGCCGCCCACGCCATCCGCTCCGGCGCCGGCGGCCCCGGCAGCCGCGTCAACGCCCACGCCGCATCCGCCGCGCACGCGAAGCGCTGCCCCGGCCGCTTCGCCAGCAGCCGCCGCAACCACCCCTCGAGCTCCGGCGGCACCGCGAAGCGCGGCGCGAACACCCCCGGCGCCTCATACAGATGCAGCCCCGCCAGCTGGACCAGGCTCCCCGCCACGAAGGGCGGCAGCCCGCAGCACAGCTCCCACACCACGCAGCCCAGCGCGTACAGATCGGTCCACGGCCCGAAGTCCCGCCACAGCCCGAGCAGCTGCTCCGGCGCCATGTAAGCCGGCGTCCCGGCGCTGCGCGGCTCGTCGCCCGCCAGCGACTTGCTCGGCGTCAGCGTGTGCGCCACTCCGAAGTCCGTCAGCTTGATCGCCACGTCCTCCTCGCCCGCCAGCAGCACGTTGCCGGGCTTGAGGTCGCAGTGCACCACCCCGCGCGCGTGTGCGTGGGCCAGCGCCGCCAGGATCGCCCGCACCAGCACCTGCAGCAGCGGCCAGCTCGGCGCCGCCTGCAGCCCCTCGAGGCTCCCGCGCGGCATGTACTCCATCACCAGGTACGGGCTGTCGACCGCCAGCCCGGACGCCAGGGCCGCCGCCGGCCCGACCTCGCCCTGGTCGTACACCGCCACGATCCCCGGGTGCACCAGCCCCGCCACCGCCCGCACCTCGCGCTGGAACGCGACGCGGTAGCTCGCCTGCCGGGCCCAGTGCTGGCCGATCACCTTGATCGCCACCGCCACGCCCTCCTCGCGGTGGACCGCCCGCCACACCTCGCCCATCCCGCCGGAGCCGATCGGCCGCTCGAGCACGAAGGGCCCGAGCAGCGCCTGCTGCGGGACCGCGGCCAACGCGACTGGATCGGCGGCAATCATCCGCGTACTTGCGACCATACACCCGGATCGCCCCGCAGCCGCAGCCGCCCTACTCCCACGCGCACATGCCATCATCCGCGCGGTAGCCGCGGAGACAGAACGCATCGGTGGCGACGATGTACCACCCGACCATCAGCCCCAGGCCCGCGATCCACAGACCAGCCCTCCACCAGCGGTGCCCGGAGCGGGACTCGAACCCGCACGCTTGCGCAAGGGATTTTAAGTCCCCCGTGTCTACCGATTCCACCATCCGGGCCTCGATCGCACTGCACCTTAGGACAGGCCGCGCGCCCCCGACAACAAGCCCCGCCGCAACAATCATCCCCGCAATACCACCCCTCGCTACCCAAGAGTTGCCTGAACTGTACATCCGAGCAAGTGCGCAAACTATCAGCCCTGCGCGAAGTGGCCCCCGCAACACGCGCGAGATCGCGTGCTAAGAGCCAGGCTCCCTCGCCATGGACGCCATCACCCCGCCGGACCCCCGCCCCGCCGTCGCCGACACCTTGCCCGTCCGCGAGCCCGACTTCATCGAGATCCGCGGCGCCCACGAGCACAACCTGCGCATCGACGAGCTGCGGGTGCCCAAGCGCAAGCTGGTCGTGTTCACCGGCGTCAGCGGCTCCGGCAAGTCCAGCCTCGCCTTCGACACCCTCTACGCCGAGGGTCAGCGCCGCTACATCGAGAGCCTCTCCGCCTACGCCCGCCAGTTCCTCGGTCAGCTCGAGCGGCCCAAGGTCGAGCACCTGCGCGGCCTCTCGCCGACCATCGCCATCGAGCAGAAGAGCGCCTCCAACAACCCGCGATCCACCGTCGGCACGATCACCGAGATCTACGATTATCTCCGCGTGCTCTACGCCCGCGTCGGCGTGCAGCACTGCACCGATTGCGGCAAGCCCGTGCATTCCTCGTCGCCGGAGCAGATCGTCGAGGAGCTCCTGCACGACGCCAAGGACGCCCGCCTCACCTTGCTCGCCCCGGTCGTCACCCACCGCAAGGGCGAATACAAGGACCTGTTCGAGGAGCTGCGCGGCCGCGGCTTCGTCCGCGTCGAGGTCGACGGCGAGATCCACCCGCTGGAGACCCCGCCCAAGCTCGACAAGAAACTCAAGCACAGCATCGCCGTCGTCATCGACCGCATCATCGCCCGTGCCAGCGACAAGCGCAGGATCACCGAGAGCGTCGAGCTCGCCCTGCGCGAGGGCCACGGTGAGGTGCGCGCCGATTCAGCTGACACCACGGGCCCGCACGCCGGCTTCAAGCGCCTGTTCAGCGAGGCCCGCTCCTGCTGCGGCAAGAGCTTCCCCGAGCTCAGCCCGCAGAGCTTCTCCTTCAACAGCCCGCTCGGCATGTGCCCCACCTGCAACGGCCTCGGCACCCGCATGGAGCCCGCCGAGGACCTCGTCGTCCCGGACCCCAGCCTCAGCGTCCGCGACGGCGCGATCGCCCCGTGGGCCACCGCCATGGAGCGCGGCGAGGGCTGGACCTTCCGCATCGTCGAGGGCCTGGCAAAGTCCTGCGAGGTCGACCTCGACACCCCCTGGTCCAAGCTCCCCAAGAAGAAGCGCAGCCTGGTCCTCCACGGCGCCGACGCCGACAAGCGCATCGCCGTCGAGTGGGGCAGCGAGGGCTCCGCAAGCCACGGCACCTGGGGCATGCGCTTCGAGGGCGTCATCCCCAACCTCATGCGCCGCTACCGGGAGACCGACTCCGACGCCGCCCGCGAACACCTCGGCAAGTTCTTCCGCGAGGCCCCCTGCGACGACTGCGGCGGCAAGCGCCTGCGCCCCGAGTCGCTGCAGGTCCGCGTCGCCAAGACCAACATCGCCGACGCCACCGCGATGACCGTGCGCCAGGCCGCCGATCACTTCAGCGGCCTCGGCCTGCGCGGCGCCCAGCAGACCATCGCCGAGGGCGCCCTCCGCGAGATCAGCAGCCGCCTCGTCTTCCTCCTCAACGTCGGCCTCGACTACCTCACCCTCGACCGCTCCGGCCCCACCCTCTCGGGCGGCGAGGCCCAGCGGATCCGCCTCGCCAGCCAGCTCGGCTCCGAGCTCAGCGGCGTCATGTACGTGCTCGACGAGCCCAGCATCGGCCTCCACCAGCGCGACAACCAGCGCCTCATCCGCACCCTCCAGCACCTGCGCGACCTCGGCAACACCGTCCTCGTCGTCGAGCACGACGAGGACACCATCCGCGCCGCCGACCACCTCGTCGACTTCGGCCCCGGCGCCGGCCACCTCGGCGGCGAGGTCGTGTTCAGCGGATTACCCAAGGACATCGAACATTGCCCCGGCAGCCTCACCGGCGCCTACCTCTCGGGCCGCAAGAAGATCGACATCCCCGCCGCGCGCCGCAAGCCCCGCGGCGTCGTCACCGTCCGCGGCGCCGCCGAGCACAACCTGCGCAACGTCGACGTCGGCTTCCCGCTCGGCGTCCTGGTCGCCGTCACCGGTGTCAGCGGCGCCGGCAAGTCCTCCCTCGTCAACGGCATCCTCCTGCCCGCCCTCGCCCACAAGCTCCACGGCAGCCTCGACCGCATCGGCGCCCACAAGGCGATCGAGGGCCTCGCCGCGCTCGACAAGGTCATCGCCATCGACCAGCGCCCGATCGGCCGCACCCCCCGCTCCAACCCCGGCACCTACACCAAATCCTTCGACCAGATCCGCGACCTCTTCGCCCAGCTCCCCGAGTCCCGGGCCCGCGGGTGGAAGGCCGGCCGCTTCAGCTTCAACGTCAAGGGCGGCCGCTGCGAGGCCTGCCAGGGCGACGGCGTCATCAAGGTCGAGATGCACTTCCTCAGCGACGTCTACGTCCCCTGCGAGGTCTGCCACGGCAAGCGATACAACGCCCAGACCCTCGCCGTCACCTACAAGAACCGCAACATCGCCGAGGTCCTCGATCTCAGCGTCGAGGACTGCCTCGAGACCTTTAATAATGTCCCCACATTGCGCCGCGTCCTGCAGACATTGATCGACGTCGGCCTCGGCTACATGAAGATCGGCCAGACCGCGCCCACCATGTCCGGCGGCGAGGCCCAGCGGGTCAAGCTCTCGCGCGAGCTGTGCAAGGTCCAGACCGGCAACACCCTCTACGTCCTCGACGAACCGACCACCGGCCTCCACTTCGAGGACATCCACCGCCTGCTGATCGTCCTCCAGCGATTGGTCGACTCGGGCAATACAGTGCTGGTCATCGAACATAACCTCGACGTGATCAAGTGCGCAGATTGGGTCATCGACCTCGGCCCCGAGGGCGGCGCCAATGGTGGCCAGCTGATCGCCGAGGGCACGCCGGAGCAGGTCGCCCGCGTCAAGCGATCGTTCACCGGGCAATTCCTGAAGCCCCTGCTCGCCGTGAAGTGAAGCGCCCCGCACGGCTGGGCGCGGTGCTGGGCGTGCACGTGCGCGGTGCTCAGGCTCTCGATTCCGCGCGAGCAAGCCGGCGCTAGAGCGGGACGGGTCCGTCCGGACCGCCCTGAGGGTTCGCTACATTGCTCGCATCCGTGGACCGCGCCGCGCTGGGTACTCGACCCCCCGGAAAAATTTCGGCTAACATCCGCTAGCCGCACTTGCGCATCGGGTGTTAATTCATCTAAAACTTTCAGCAACATGACCAATCAAAATCAAAATTGGATCTTCGGCACGAATGCTCGCCTGGACTTCTCGACCAATCCCCCCACCGCACTCGCACTGAGCGGCAACAGCATCGACACCAGTGAGGGCTGTGCCTCCATTTCAGATGCCAACGGCAACCTCCTGATGTACACCGACGGATGCAAGCTTTGGAACGGAGCCAACGAAGTGCAGTCTTCGGCTCTGCTCGGAGACGCTTCCTCCACGCAATCCGCCATCATCGTCCCTGACCCGGGCAACAGCAAGCGCTATTACGTGCTGACGATGGACGGAAGCACCAATACGGATGCGCCGTATAACCACTTTAATGGCGTGCGGGTTGATGTGACCAATCCCGGAACCTGGGTCATTACACCATTGTCCGACCTGATGACCCTGCCCAGTACGGAAGGCTTCTCGCCGGCAGAAAAGTTGACGGCTGTACCGCACAGGAACTGCACAGACACTTGGGTGGTGACCATCCTGCAAGCCGGAAAATTGGAAGCCATGGATGGAATTGGCACGTTCAGGGTCTTCCTGATCAACGCCGCTGGCATCACCTGGGTGGCTGACACCTCGATGAGGATCGCTGTTTATGAAGTTGGATACCTCCGAGGGAGCCCGGATGGCAGCATGCTGGCGGTCGCCAATGCGCCGACAAACAGTGTGCGTATCTATCCTTTTGACAATACCACTGGTGCCATCAACATCAACATTTCGCTCCAGCGTGAGACGAGCACACCCACCGAACCTGAGGAAATTGTCAGGAGGGTGTATGGGGTGGAGTTCTCACCAGACAGCAAGGTGCTCTACTTTGGCAACCTCAGCTACAGCACGACCGAGGGTGGTTCGGCAGCCGCCCAGACAGGGCATGTATTCCAGGTGGATTTGACACCCGCCGTGTTGCCAGCTCCTACTTTGGTCGGTTCCGTGCTCAACGGTGGTGGCCTTTATGCCATCGGTGCCTTGCAACGTGGTATCGATGGACGTATTTACATTGCGAAAGATGGTGAATCAAGCCTTGCCGCCATCTTGAACCCTAATGTGTTGGGGGCAGGCTGCAACTTCACCGACAACTACATTGTCCTTCCGACTACCGCAGTCAGTAGACTTGGCCTCCCCAACATCTTCCCCAATCCTTGTGACGAGACGGGCGATTGCGGCTGCGGTTGTCATGGGTGCAACGAGGATGCCGAGGTTCAAAACGAGGAGCTCATCGACCGCGCCAAAGCGAAGTCCTTCACGCAGACGCAGGCCCAAAACTGTAAAAAGCCTTTTGATCCGTCTTCCATTCAGGCCATCCCGGCAGGCCTCAGCTTGGCGCCCTGCTTTCACTTCCACTGGGGCGACGGAGCCAATGACCAGATCGAGGAGCACGACACCGAGGTGTTCTACCTCACCGTCTGCAACCCCTTCAACGACCTGCAATACAACGGCCTGCGCATCACCAAGGTCACGCTGATCCCGGACATCCATCCCCTGTCGAGCATCCAGATCGTGCCCGACCGCTTTGTGGTGTTCGATTGCCTGGAGGCCTGCACCTGCCAGACCCGCGAGTTTGCGATGATCACCCGCGCCGCCAACACGGCCGGAGATTACAAGCTCCATGTGGACTACTGCTTCGAAAGCATCTCCCTCGCCAAACGCAGCACCCACGGGCATGTCGAGTTTGACGTGCGGATCACCGAGGACTGATCCGTCCTCCCTCAAGCCCCTGCTCGCGGGGAAGTAGCCGGGCCTCACCCGCGGGCGTGCAGCGCCGACGACTCGATCCACGGGCTCGCCTCACCCGTGCGGGGCGGCGGGGCCTGCTCGCCCGACTGCGTCGTCGAGTCGAGCAGCGCCGACTCGGCGATGCTCGCGTGCCCCTGGGCCCAGATCCCGGTCCGCTCGCGGACCGTCTCGTCGAGCACCGGGATGAAGGTCGCCAGCGGCTGCGCCCGGCCGCGGATCGGCGCCGGCGGGGCCTCGCCGAACAGCACCGGCCCGTGGGTCAGCGCCCGCGTCGTCTCCGACACCAGGATCGGCGCCCCCAGCTCCTTCGTCATGCTCTCGAGGCGGGCCGCCACGTTGACCACGTCGCCGATCGCCGTGTACTCGCGGCGCCGCGGCGAGCCGATGTCGCCGACGATCACCCGCCCGCTGTGCAGCCCGATCCCGATCTTCAGCGGCGGCCGGCCGTCGCGCGCCGCGTTGAACGCCGCCAGCGCTTCTTGCATGTGCAGCGCGCACCACACCGCCCGGTCGGCGTGGTCAGACTGCTGCATCGGCGCCCCGAAGTACGCCATGATCCCGTCGCCCATGAACTTGTCGAGGGTCCCGCCGGCCGCGAAGATCACGTCGACCATGCGGGTCAGGTAGTCGTTGAGGAGGCGCACCACCGCCTCGCTCGGCATCGTCTCCGCCAGGGTCGTGAAGCCGCGGATGTCGGCGAACAGCACCGTCAGCTCGCGCGACTCGCCGAGCGCCTGCTGCTCGCGCGCCTGGCTGAGCAGCTGGGCCACCGCCGGCGAGAAGTAGCGGCCCATACGATCGAGGCGCAGCTGGTCGCGCGCCGCCGTCTCGACCAGCACGCGGAAGCGGCCGGTCAGGTACATGCACGTCGCGGCCACCAGCGCCAGCAGCAGCACCGTCGCCACCATCGCCCCGACCGTCACCCCCGCGGCCCGCTGCAGCACGATCTCGAGGCCCGACCCGACCACCGCGCAGGTGACGATCAGTCGCCGCTGCAGCGTGATCGCCGAGAGCACGATGAACAGCGCGAACACCCCGACCGCGAAGCCGGCCGTGCCCGCCGCCGAGCCGCTGCCCATCGTCGAGTACAACAGACCGAAGATGAAGCTCAGGTCGAGCACCGGGATCGCCAGCCCGGCCGCGAAGGCCATCAGCTTCAGGCGCCGCCCGAGCAGCACCAGCCCGCCCGCCGCGGCCCAGTAGGCCGCCACCATCGGCACCGCGCCGCCGCCCCACTCCGCCTGCTGCAGCACCAGGTCCAGCACCACATACAGCGCCAGCAGCCCCGACGCTCCGTACAGGCGGATCAGGTTCACGCGACGGACGCTCTGCTCCTGTTCGCGGCGGATCGCCGTCAGCACGGCGCTCTGCGGGTTGGTTCGCAGCTTGAACATACATGCCCCGGGGCGGCGACCCCATTACGCCACGCCTCGCGCCCGCGATCAGATTTTTCTCGCCCCCTCGCTCACACCGCCTATATGGCCAGGGACGCCAGCAGCTCCTCGATCACCGCGGCCACCGCCGCCGGCTGCTCCAGCTGCACCGTGTGGCCCGCCCCGGGGATCACCCGCAGCGGTGCCCCGGACAGCTCCGTTGCGAGCGCCGCCATGAAGCTGCGCGGGCAGGCGCTGTCCTCCGCGCCCGCGACCACCCGCGTCGGCGCGCGGATCGACCCCAGCTGCCCCGCCAGCGCCGGACGTCCGGCCCACGCCAGCACCGCGCGCGCCAGATCGCGACGCGGCGTCGCGCGGATCGACCGGGCCACCACCTCCGTGGCCCCGGGCCGCGCCCGATAGCTGGCCCCGAGCAGCTGCCCCACGATCGCAGGCATCACCGGCCCCGGCCCGAGCCCGCGCAATACCGCCGCCAGCGCCCCGAAGCGCAGCCGGTCGATCCACGTCGCGGCGTGGGGCGTCGCCGATATCAGCACCAGGCCCCGGACCCGCGACGGATACCGCAGCGCCAGCATCATCGCCGCGCTCGCCCCCAGCGAGGTCCCGACGATCAGCGCGCGCGAGACCCCCTCCGCGTCGAGCAGCGCCAACAAGTCGTCGGCCAGGTCAGCCACCGTGAAGGCCCGCGGCGAGGGCACGCTCTCGCCGTGACCACGCAGGTCGATCGCCAGCACGCGGGCGCGTTTCGCCAATGCCCCCGCGACCGCGGCGAAGCTCCCGCGCTGCGCCATCAGGTTGTGCGCCAGCACGACCACCTCGGGCCCGGAACCGAGCACCTCGTAGGCCACGCGCTGGCCGTCTCGCATCAGCGTCGGCATGTCGCCAAGCCTATGCGATTGTGGCCGCCGTGACCCTCACGTATCGTGGCCGTGATCGGCCCGTGATATGACCACCCGCATCATCCCCGGGGCCGTCGGCTCCACCAGTCTGCGAGCCCTCGTCCTCAGCGATGAGTCGACCCCCCCCGCGCTGAAGCTGGTCGACGTCCGCGGCGCCCCCTGCCCGCCGCTCACGCTCAAGCCCCACGGCTCGGGCGACTCGCGCTTTGATCAACACGTCCTCGGCGCCGGCGTCCGCCTGTACGTCGCCACGGCCAGCAAGCTGCGCCCCGGCGCCGACTACCAGATCGGCGCGACCCACATCCGCACGCTGCCGGCTCGCCTCCCCGCCGCCGGCCTGAACCTCGCCCTCGCCTCCTGCTTCTCCAACGACTTCAAGCGCGACGCCGACTACCTCCGCGTCCTCCAGGGCGCCGTCGGCTACGCCCCGCTCGCCGCCAAGCTGCTCGTCGGCGACAACCTCTACCTCGACGTCGGCCCCAGCGTCGGCAGCGAGCGCAGCGCCTTCGAGTCGACCGCCGACCGCTATCTCCAGCACTTCTGGCGCGGCGGCTACGCCGATGTCCTCTCCTACCTGCCCACCTTCATGATGTGGGACGACCACGAGTTCTGGAACAACTTCCCCGAGCACCAGATCTGGCTCCCGCGCAGCATGGGCCGCTGGCACTCCATCTACCGCGACGCCGCGCTCGCCGGCATCAAGGCCTTTCAGTCGGTCCTGAACCCGGCCCCCGTCGCGCGCCAGGGCCTGTCCTATCGCTTCGAGCTGCCGGGCCTCTCGGTCTTCGCCCTCGACCTCCGCGCCGGCCGCAGCATGCACGACGCCAACCCGCCGGTGCTGTGCAGCGAGCCCGAGCTGCTGGCCTTCGAGCGCTGGGCCGCGGCCCTCAAGGGCCCCGGCGCCCTCATCGTCGGCCAGCCGATGTGGATGGGCCCCGGCGACTGGCAGGACTGGAACCCGCCGGCCTTCGTCGCCCAGTACACGCGCATCTGGAGGGCCCTCGCCGCGGCCCCCTTCGACATGGTCATCCTCACCGGCGACGTCCACCACAGCCGCCTGCTCGAGATCTCGGTCGGCCCGGGCCGGCGCGTGTGGGAGCTGGTCAGCTCGCCCGTGTGCCACATCCCCACCATCGAGGCGATCGCCGCCCGCGCCTTCGACCACCAGGGCAGCGGCAAGATCGGCTTCCCGCTCGCCATCTCCGTCCCCGGCGTCCCGCTCGAGCTGCTCGGCTTCCACATGGGCACGGAGGTCCCGAACACCCTCGCGCTGCTGCGCCTCGCGACCAGCCCCGAGGGCCTCGCGGTCGCCGGCGCCTTCGTCGACCTCGTGCGCAAGACCCCGGCCCAGCCCGCGCCGCCGCCGAACGGCTGCAAGGTCGCCGCCGCCGCCACGCGCAGCTGTCAGCGCGATCCGATGTTCGTGCTGCGTCGCCGCCCGTGATCTCCACGCCCGCAGATCCGCGCGCGTGGTATACGGGCCGACGTGATCAGCCTCTACAACAAGGACACCGGCGCCCGCATCGGCACCTTGAGCGAGCAACAGCTCCAGGACCTCATCGACCTGCTCGTCGAGGAAAGCGACGTCGATCAGGACTACTACATCGACGCGACCACGCTCGACTACCTCGCCGAGCAGGGCGCGGACGCTGCGCTGCTGACAATGCTGCGCCCGCACGTCCCCGAGGGTGAAGAGGGCATCGAGATCGAGTGGCGCGAAGAGAGCGCCTGAAGGTTCATTAATCTTCCGCAGTTCGGCGTGCCCTCCAGCCGGCCCCGCCGCGCTTGAACTGGCGGCAGTGGCTCCCTAACCTGGTCGTTATGCCTTACGCCACCTGGTTGGATCCTCGCCCCCTCGCCCTGCTCACCCTGTCCACGCTGCTGCTCGCCTGCGGCGAGGACAACGTCGCCACCGCAGCCGCCACCGACAGCAGCAGCGGCGACGACACCGGCGCGCAGACCACGACCGGCGATCCCACGATCCCGACAACCACGACCCCAGACACCGACGCCACGAGCGACGCCGGCACCACCACGACCACCGAGCCGACCGGCGGCACCACCGAGCAGGCGAGCAGCTCGGGCGCGTCCTCGACCACCGACGACACCACGGGTCCGCCCGCGCCCTTCTGCGGCGACGGCAACATCGACCCCGGCGAGACCTGCGACGACGGCAACCAGGTCGACAGCGACGCCTGCACCAGCCTGTGCCTGCCCGCCGTGTGCGGCGACGGCTTCCTCGAGGAGGGCGTCGAGACCTGCGACGACGGCAACCAGGGCGACACCGACGACTGCACCTCGCAGTGCCTCCCGGCCGCCTGCGGCGACGCCTTCGTCCAGGCAGGGATCGAGCTCTGCGACGACGGCAACCAGATCGACACCGACGACTGCACCAACGCCTGCCTGACCGCCGTGTGCGGCGACGGCCTCATCCACCAGGGCGTCGAGACCTGCGACGACGGCAACCTGGTCGACACCGACGACTGCCTGGCCAGCTGCGTCCCCGCCAGCTGCGGCGACAGCATCGTCTGGCAGGGCAAGGAGGGCTGCGACGACGGCAACAAGGTCGACGACGACGCCTGCACCAACGCCTGCACCGTCCCTGCCTGCGGCGACGGCGTGCTTCAGGCGGGCTTCGGCGAGGAGTGCGACGACGGCAACAAGATCGGCACCGACAACTGCACCTCGCTGTGCACGATCGCCAAGTGCGGCGACGGCTTCGTGCACACGGGCTTCGAGTTCTGCGACGACCTCGGCGAGTCCGACAAGTGCGACAAAGACTGCACCAAGGCCCTGTGCGGCGACTTCACCATCAACATGACCGCCAGCGAGGACTGCGATCAGGGCGCCATCGAGACCATGACCTGCGACCCCGACTGCACCTCCGCTGTGTGCGGCGACGGCCAGCTCAACAAGCTCGCCGGCGAGATCTGCGACGGCGGCGGCGAGACCATCACCTGCGACTCCGACTGCACCCAGGCCATGTGCGGCGACGGCGTGCGCAACCAGTCCGCCGGCGAGGCCTGCGACGAGGGCGGCGAGACGCCCACCTGCGACGACGACTGCAGCCCGGTCGTCTGCGGCGACGGCAACATCAACCAGGCCGCCGGCGAGCAGTGCGACGACGGCAACCTCGCCGACGGCGACGGCTGCTCCCCCACCTGCAAGGCGCACAAGGTCGTGTTCACCACCAGCGCCATCTACAACGGCAACCTCGGCGGCCTCGCCGGCGCCGACGCCAAGTGCCAGGGCCTGGCCAACGCCGCCGGCCTGCCCGGCACCTACCTCGCGTGGATCAGCGACGCCACCGGCTCGCCGAGCAGCCGCTTCACCAAGTCGGTGATCCCCTACGTGCGGCGCGACGGCATGCTCGTGGCCAACAACTGGGCCGACCTCATCGACGGCAACATCGCCAACGTCATCAACCTCGACGAGAACAAGGCCGTCCCCGGCTTCGACCAGAACAGCTGCAACGGCCTCAAGGGCCTGACCCTCACGGACACCGCGACCGACGGCACCCTGTATAACGTGCTCGGATCGTGCAACAACTGGACGAGCGCCGCCGCCAATCTACCGACCGGCGGCGGCCACTTCTCCTCGATCGACAACAAATGGACCACCTACGTGTGCATCTATAACTGCAGCTGGAAGAAGGCCCTGTACTGCTTCCAGCAGTGAGGATTGAGCTAATTCGGGGCGTGGGCGGTGCCGCTACGCCAGGGCGCCTTGAAGGAGACGCGGACGCGGCCGCCAGGGAGCGCCGTGACGGCGTCGTGGGCGAAGGGCGGGCGCAGGAGGTAGCGGCAGATTCGCCCTGGGCTGCTTGCGGTCGCGGCCGTCGGCGGTGGTCGCGGCGTGGAGATGGCCCCGCGAGGGCTCCGAGGCGTTCGGAATCGATGTGCGGACCCCGCCCTTTGTGACCGACTGCTCGTACCGGGCGTGATAAGACGGGCCCATGCGCAGACACGCACTGGCCCTCCTTCTGCTCGCCACTGCATGCGCGGGTGGTTCGGGCACTGCCACAACCGCGGCGGACCCGAGCGCCGTCTCGAGCCTCGATCCCGGGAGCACCAGCGTCAGCGCGCCGCCCACCAGCGACGGCAGCGGCAGCGCGAGCACGGGTAGTGGCAGCAGCACTGGAACGGACGACGGCAGCGGCAGCGGCACGGACACGAGCACCGGGGCCGCGGCGCCCGACCTGCCGTCCGAGCCAGCGGGCGCGTGTCGGGACCTGCTGGCCTGGTCGGAGACCGAGGCCTTCGCCGACGACGTCCACGTCTCGCACCCACTCCCGTCGTTCGCGCGGGCCGGGTTTTATTATGTGCACACCATGCGCCAGGAGGACGCGTCGGAGCGGCGCCTGTTGTTCGCCGCGCTCGGTCCGGACGGCGCCCCGGGGCCGTGGCAGGAGGCCGCGCCGGACCACGGTGGCGGGCCTCACGGATACACGGCGATCGTGGCCGACGGCCAAGCGTACCACTTTCGCAACGGTCACATCGCCCACTACGTATTCGCCGCCGACGGCACCATGGTAGGTGATGTCGAGCTGCTTGAGGACAGTCCGGACACCGCCTTTGGCGGCAACAAGTACGTATGGGACACCGCCGTCGCCATGCCCTTGCCCATGGGCCACCACGTCTTGCACCTCGGCGGCTTCTCCTTCACCGGTTATACATATCGCCCCGACGTCTATCGCAGCCCGGTGCCGCTGGCCGCCAGCTTCAGCGACACCGGCCTCGATCATCCAAGCGGGCAGCGGCCCGGCAAATCGGTGTTCTACGCGCCACCGGGCGTCGCGGGTGGCCATGTCTTCACCGGCCGCGGCGACGGCCCCGAACTGTGGCGTGGCGATATCGACCCCGGGGGCGCGCTGCTCGGCTGGACGCAACTCCCGAACCTGCCCGATGGGACAGACAACCAGCGGGGCGACCTGTTTGTCGCCGGGCGCACGCTCTTCACCGTGCGCGGCGCCGCGGTCCTGCGCGCCGACCTCGACCTCACGGGCGAGCTCGGCGCGTGGACCGGCGTCGCGTCGCTGCCCGGGCCGCAGGTCGACATGCACTGGGGCGAGGGTCACCTCGAGGGGGCCGCGTATGCGGTCGTCGACGAGCACGTCTACCTGACCGGGCCCCGGCGAGTGTACTTCGCGGCACTCATGGGCCGTCCCTGCGACGGCTGAGACCGACGCCTGCGACGCGACGGGTGCGTGATATCGTGGGGTGAACGACGCGACGGCCTTGGTCGGCCATCCACCGGCCCATGCACGAGGGACAGCAGCCTGCGGCGCCTCCATCGCCTGGGCGACCACGGAGGCGCATCACACGGGCTGCTACTACTTGCCCTGCGCCTTGATACGGCGGGCCTCCTGGACCACGCCCGGCTCGCCGCCGCGGGTGCCGCGGATCTGGTACTGGTGGCCGTTGAGGCCCGCCGGCTTCTCGAGCAGGATCACCGGGGTCAGGCCGGCGACGCTGCGGAAGGTGTTGTCGTAGCTCGGGCGGCCGGCGTCGATCTCGAAGCTGGCCGCGGGCAGGGCCAGGTTGCCGTCGGAGTCGAGGAAGCAGACCGTGCCGCGCATCGCCTTGGTGGCCTTGCCGCCGGTGCGCTGCAGCTCGAGGCGGTAGCTGTCGGACAGGATCGGCGCGCCCGCGAAGGTGCGCTCGGCGAGCAGGGTGCCGCTGGCCCAGGTGGCCTCACCGAGGCCGCGCGGCCCGACCTTCCACTGCGAGTCGCCGGCCATGCTGTTGTACTCGGCGAGCTTGGCGTCGATCTTCTGCTTGGCGGCGTCGAAGTCGTCGGCGCACTTCTTGGCGGCCGCGGCGTCGTCCTTGTTGACCAGCTGGCAGATGCCGCGGGCGATCTTGGCGCCGTTCTGGTCGAAGAAGCTCTTGAACTTGGTCCACTCGGACTGACACGGGTTGGCCGCGGACGCGGTGGCGGGCGCGAGGACGGCGACGGCCGCGGTGGCGGCGATGCAGGAGGCGATGATGCGATGGCTGATTCGGTTGCTCACGGACATGCTGGCAAGATAGCGGCTCCCGCCGCGTTGCCATCACACAGCGATCCTACACGCGAGGCTAGCGGTCGAGCGCGTCGGCGGACGAGAGCCCCCACAGCGCCTCCGCGTCGCGCACGATCGCGTCCACCGATGCATCGAGCGTCGCCAGGTCCCACAGCCGCGCCGTCCCATCCCAGCTCGCGGTCGCCAGCGTCGCGCTGTCGCGGCTGAACTCGACCCCCGCCACCCGCCCGCCGTGCCCGGTGAGCACCGCCCGCAGCGCCCCGGTCTCGGCGTCCCACACCTGCGCGACGCCCTGGGGCCCGGCGCTGGCGACCCAGCGCTCGTCGGGCGAGAGGGCCACGTCGAGCGGCCACGGCCCCGCGTGCGCCACCTTCCAGCGCACCCCCTCCGGTCCGCTGCGCGCGAGGAAGCGACTGCCGCCGACGATGACCGTGCGCCCGTCGTTCGAGACGTCCGCCGTGGTCGCGCCCGCGGGCGCGACCACCGGGCGACAGCGCAGCGGGTCCCCGGCCGCGAGCACGTACACCGTCGCGTCGACCGAGACCATCACCGCCCGGCTGTGATCCGGCGCCCCGGCGATGTCCGGCCACTCCACCAGCGGGCAGTCGATCGCCGGCACGTCCTCGCCGGTGTCGACGTCCACCGCGAAGAAGCCCGCACCATAGCTCGAGAACACGAGCACGTTGTCCGCGAGCGCGACGACGCGGCGGCCCATCAGCGGCAGCTCCTGCCCTGGCACGATCACCTGGCCCCGGCCCCGCCGCCACTCGGCCAGCAACGGCGCCGGCGGAGACCACAGCGGCTCGCCCGTCGCCGTGGAGAAGATGTGCGGACCGGGCGGGCCGGCGCCGGCGTCGACGATCGCCACGCGGACCCCGTCCGGGAGGAAGGCGCTGGCCTTCACGGTGCCGCTCCCGATCTCGAGCTCGTGCCGACGCAGCCCGCTCGCCCGGTCCCACACCAGCGCCCTGCCCTCGCCGTGGGTCGTCACCAGCGACGCGCCGTCGGGCGCGAAGCTCACGCCCGAGAGGCCGTGCTCGTCGGTGAAGACGCGCGGCCGCGGAGCCGCCGGGAGGGCCCACTGCGTGACCTCGGCGGCGCTTGCCACGAGGACGCTGCCGTCGCCGAACAGGCGGACCGCGCGGGCCTTGGCGCCGGCGATCGTGCCGAGCGGCTGCAGCTCTGGCAGCGTGAACACCTCGACGCCGCCACGCTCACGGACGATCGCAAGCCGCCCACCGTCGGGCCCGATCACCACCTGGCGCACCGGGTTCGGGCGATCGGCCGCCAGCGTCCAGGTCCGGCCCGTCGCGAATTCGCGGACCGCCACCCGCCCCTGCACGCCCGCGACGACCGCCCAGCGCGCGTCGGCTGCCAGCGCCAGGTGGGCGAAGCTCACGAAGTCGCGGGGCTCGAGCGCCGCCGTGAAGCGGGGCGCGGCCATACCGGTGGCCACCCCGACCCGGCCATCGGAGCACAACACCGCGTAACGACCGTCGAGCAGGCCCGACAGGCCGACGAGCGGAATGTCGCCGCAGATCCCGAGCAGCTGCGGCTGCGTCAGACTCCCGCCTCGCACCGCGGCGCGCACCGGCCACGCGTCACCGACGTTGAAGTCGATCAGCTCCCACGCCTCGTCGTCCGCCTCGCCGGTGGCCAGCGAGAGCGCCGACAACAGGAACCCCGCCGAGACCACCCACACCTTCCCGGCCTCGACCCGAAGCTCGCGCGTCAACTTCTCGGTCCGCACCCGCCAGCGCTCGATCCCCCCGGTGAGTCGGCGCAGCGAGTGGTCGTCCCCGCAGAGAATGTCGTCGACGGTGAGCGCCACCAGCATGTGACAGTCCGGCAGCGCCGCGCTGGCGAGGCGGGTCGGGCGAGCCGCCGCGCGGGCGCCCGCGAGCAGGCCGCGGGCCGCGGGCGAGTCGACCAGGCCGAGCGCCTGCGCGGCCAGCACCTCCATGGCGGCGTTGTCCCTGCGATCGTCGGCGGCCCGCGCCTGGGCCACCAGCGCCGTCGCCAGGTTGCGATCCGAGGCCGCCAGCGCCGCCCGGACCTCGGTCTCCGCCGCGACGGCCCGATCTCGCTGCGCCCGCAAGCTCAGGTTGCCGAGCACCAGCAGGACCGCGATCACGATCACCGCCGCGCCAGCGACCAGGAGCGGCCCACGCCACGCCCGCACGAAGCGCAGCGCGAGCTCCAGCCGGGTGTATCGGTGCGCCTGCACCCGACGGCCCTCGAGGTACGCGGCGACGTCGGCGGCCAGCGCCGCGGCGTCGGCGTAGCGAGCCGCGGGCGCCTCTGCCAGCGCTCGCTCTGCGATCGCCGCCAGCTCCGCGGGGACCTCTCGCAGCGCCGAGCGCTCCCCGACGACAGCGGCCGCCCCGCGCGGCGGGCACCCCAGCAGCAGCTCGTGCAGCACGGCCCCGAGGCCCCAGACATCGGAGCGGCGATCCGCCGGCTCGCCGCGCGCCTGCTCCGGGCTCATGTATGCCGGCGTGCCGACGATCGCCCCGCGCCGGGTCGCCCCCGCGTCCGCGTCCCCGGCCCCCTCGCCGCCGTCGCCGAGCCGGCGCGCCAGCCCCCAGTCGACCACCTGGGTCTCGCCGAACGCCCCGACCATGATGTTCGCCGGCTTGAGGTCGCGGTGGATCACGCCCTGCGCGTGCGCGTACGCCAGCGCCTGACAGGCGTCGAGGTAATGCGCCAGCAGCCCCATGCGCTCGCCGACCCCGGGCCGCTCCGCCAGCAGCTGCGACAGCGGTCGACCTCGCATCAGCCGCATCGTGTAGAACGGCCGCCCGTCGGCGCCCTGCCCCTCGTCGTACACCGTGACGATGCCCGGGTGCTCGAGGCCCGCGGTCACCCGCACCTCGCCCGCGAGTCGCCGCGCGAGCCCCTCGTCGTGCGCCTCCTTGAGCGCGACCATCCGCCCGAGCCAGCGGTCGCGCGCCAGGTACACGCGCCCCATGCCGCCGACGCCGAGCAGCCCGAGCCGCTCGTAGCGCGCGTGCTCCGGCGGCGCCGAGGCCGGCCACGACGCGGGCGCCCCGGCCACGCTCGTCGCCTCGACAGGGCCGCTCAGATCGTCGGCGTGGCTCAGCTGCGATCCTCGAGCACGTCGCTGTGGCGGAGCACGAGCTCCACCTGCCCGGTCCCGGCCGCTCGCACCAGGTCCGTGCGTATCCCGCCCTCACGCAGGCGGGCGCGCAGGCGGCCAAGGTTCACGTCCCAGCGCTTGCGCAGCACCCACGCGTCCTCCTCCTCCGGCCACACCTCGCGGGCCACGACCTCCCAGCCCGCGGGTCCGCCGAGCGCCGCCAGCTCCGACAAGATCCTCGCGTGCACGCCCGCGAAGATCACCGGCGGCGCGTCACCGACCTGCACATGCACCGTCTCCCACGCTGTCACGATCCGCAGCGGCGGATCGATCCCCCCGGTCACGCGCGTCGGCGACGGCCCGGCGCCGCCGGCCGCCACCTCGACGGCCCGGAACGGCACGCCCTCGATCGACCAGGTGTCGCCCGCGGCCAGCGGCGTCGTCACGCCGCCCTGGGCCCGCCGCCAGCCGTCATCGGTGTCCCACAGCAGGCACGCCGCATCGACCTCATAGCGCGCGAAGACCTGGATCTGCGGCCGCACCTGCAGCGAGCACAGTCCCGGCAGGATCATCGTCGGCAGCCCCGGAGCCTCGATCGCCAGCGCCGTCGCCGGCAGCTCGACCGCCAGGACCTCCAGCTCGATCCCCTGCGCCAGCGCGATCCGCTGACCCGCGACCAGCCGCACCTCCGCGACGCTGCGCCCCTCGACCGCGAGCCGGCGCCGCAGCGCCAGCAGCCACAGGTCCCCGCTGCGCAGGCTCAGCATCGCGTGGCCCTCCGACACCCGCGGGTCGTCGATCTGCAGCGCCGCGCTCCACAGCCGACCGACCAGCTCCCCGACCCCGAGCGAGCAAGACCTCCCATCCGGCAGCCGGAAGGTCGCATAAGCACGATTCATGGCCCCCTTGTAACACCGATGCCCTCTGCCCACCGCGCGCGCAAACGCGTCCCACGAGCGTCCCGGAGCGTGCCTCCGGGCCCTGCTCGCGCATGCTCAGGCCCCACGTGCGCGTCGGCGGGACCGGATCATCACTACCGCGCGCCGGTCGTCAGCCGAGCACCGCGTGGAGAAAGCGATCGCCCTCGATCACCACGAACTCGCACGCCTCGATGCAGCGCACCGAGGCCGATCGCACGCTGCGGTCGAACAGCGCCATCTCGCCGAAGAAGTTGCCCTCCGCCACCGTGACGAACTCGGTCTCGCCGCCGTCCGGCCGCGCCCGGAAGACCTTCACCTTGCCCGAGAGGATGACGTAGACCTTGTCGGCGAGCTCACCCTCGGCGAACAGGAGCTCGCCCGCCTCGCGGGTCACCACCTGCGAATCGCCGAGCAGCGCCCGGCACTGCGCGTCGTCGAAGTTGGCGCACAGGGGGATCCGGCGCAGCGCGTCGGCGGCCTCGCTGCGCGCCGGCGGGACCAGGAACTCGTTCGGGATGCGCCTCGGCTCGCCGAACCAATCGTAGGTGGTATCGCCATACACCGTGCCCGTCGATGCGAACGCGGCGTTCTCCGCCAGCAGGTCCTCGATGACCAGGTCCCGCGCCTTGAGCAGGTAGCTGCGGATGAGCAGCATCGACAGCTCATTGGAATTCGGCGACATCGGATACGCCTTGAGCGCCGCGATCATATCCTCCTCCTCCGACGCCGGGCCGCGATACATCGTGGTGCGAAAGCCCGAGGTGAATGACGTGTACGGCGGGTTCTCGAAGCCTGGCACCCGCCGCCGCGGGTCGCGCAGCATCGCGAACAGCTTGTTGGCGACGCGGGTCTGGAGCTGGTTGTAGGCGTGCAGGGCGTCCCGCGCGCCCGGGTCGCACAGCTCCCGCTCGTACTGCTCCTCGGCGTTCACGTGCCGCGGGTACACGCGAAACAGCGTCACGAAGCCGTGGTTGTCCGGGTTGACGCACACGAAGTTCTTCTCCGCCGCGAGCAGCCGACGCAAGGAGATCCCGACCTCGATGAGCCGCCCGAGCATCACCTGAAAGCCCTCGCGCCCGAAGTGCCGCAGCGTCGCCCAGCCGGCCAGCGCCAGCGAGCCGGGGCGCGAACACTCGAGCGTGAACTTGAAGGGATTGTAAGGGGTCCGGTCCTGCAGGTACGCCGGCATCGGCCGCGACAGCAGGTCGACGAAATGATCGTAGTCCTTGACCAGGAAGTAGCTGCAGCAGTACGGCGACCAGCCCGTCTTGTGCAGATCGATGCCGACCGCGTCGGCGTGGTGAATGTGCTGGATCTGCGAGCGATTGTGCGAGATGGCCCGCAGCGCCGTCGGCGAGAAGCCGAGCGGGTTGCTGCGAAAGTCATACGTATTGAACGCCGTGAACGACCAGCCGATCACCGCGTCCGCGTAGAGCACGGGCCGCGGGTGACCGCCCGCGTTGTCATACTCGTCGATGAGCGCCCGCACCTCCGCGATCGGGTCGATGGCGAAGGCGTCTGTGGTCCCCATCGTGCACACCACCATGGCGATCGGCTTGCCCTCCTCCCGGCACTCACGCATCACCCGCTGCAGGTGGGCCACGCTCATGCGATTGTGCTCGTCCACCTCGATCGCGCGGATGTTGTTCATGCCCAGGCCGGTCCAGTCGGTGTTGGACGCCTTCGAGAAGTGGCCCGCCGCGGAGACCAGCACCTGGGCGTCCTCGCGGATGCCACGATCGCGGGTCTGCTTGCCGAGCACCTGGGTCAGCGCGTACTTGAGGCCGTAGAGGTAGCAGCCGGAGCCGCCCGAGGTGTAGAGGCCGCCGGCAAGGCCGCGGTCCCAGCCGATCATGTCGGCGAGGATCGCCCCGGACTCGATCTCGGCGCGCGCGACGTTCCACGAGTACTCGCCCTCGACGATGTTCGGGCTGAACACCGCGCCGAGCGTGGCCCCGATGATCGACGCCGTGTTCGCCGGCGGGATCACGTTGGCCATCGTCTGCGGGTGGTTCCAGTTCGGCATCCCGTCGAACAGCCCGACGAGCTCGCGGATCACCTCGGCGAGCGGCACCATCTCCTGGCCCAGCCGCGCCTCGCGGCAGCGCGTGTAGTCCGGCAGCGCCGGGCTGCCCAGGTAGCCCTGCCACGCGGCCTGACCCGCGAAGCTGCGCGGCGGCTTCAGCTCGTCGAGGAGACTGACCGCGTGGCGGAAGGTGTTGGCGAACGCGTCGTCCGCCTCCGCCTCGCGCCACGGCGAGGGGAACGAGTCCTTCAGGACCTCCATGCGCTCGCGCCAGCTGCCGGCGGGTGCGGGTCTGTCGTCATCGTGACTCATGCGCGCTCGACTCCGTGGGTGTGGCGAGCACGATCACACACAGCCTCACTCCGGGGCCAGCGCCGCGTGCAGATAGGCCCGGGCGAACCGCCACGCTCGCTCCACCGTGCGGGTGCTGACCCCGAGCAAGGCCGCGATCTCGGCCTCCGAGAGCCCGCCGAAGTGGCGCAGCAGCACCACCTGCGCCCGCTCCGGGTGCTCGGCCTGGAGGCGCGTGAGCGCGGCGTCGAGGGCCAGCAGGTCCTCGCTGGGCAGACCGTCGTCGACCGCCAGCTCGGCCAGCGCCTCGGACGACTCACGCCGCAGCTCCCCGCCCCGCTTGTGCGCCGCCTTGCGCCGCGCCTGGTCGATCACGATCTCCCGCATCGCCTGGGCCGCCGCGCCGAAGAAGTGCCCGCGCCCGTTCCAGCCCGGATCCTCGCGCTCCACCAGCGCCAGATAGGCCTCGTGCACCAGCGCCGTCGCCTGCAAGGTCTGACCCGGCGGCAGCCGCCGCAAGCGGGCCGCCGCCAGGGCGCGCAGCTCCTTGTACACCCGGGGCAGCAGCGCCGCCGCGGCCTCGACGTCGCCCGCCGCCGCCGCGTGCAGCATCCGCGTGATCTCGAGGTCGCCCGCCGCCATCGCCGCGAGCATGCCTCCTTGATCGCCCGCGGTCAGCACCCCATCAGCACCCCAACCTGTCCCTTCAGACAGCCTCCATCCGCCCCCGCCGACCCCATCGATTCGCGGATCCCAGACCCGCGACCGCGCGGCTCCGCCCCAATCACCACCCAATCACGACCCCTCACAAAGCTGTTGACGCCGCCACAATATGCGTATATGGTCAAACCCGTGAACCGAGCTTGACAGTCAGACCCGCCTTGACGGGGGGCCCCACGAGGGCCAGGAACAACCGCCCCAGAGGATCTGGAAGAAGGCCTATGAGGCACTTTTCAGGGTCCTGGGTGAGATCCTCGACAGCACTCGGAGCATACGCAGCGGTGGCGACAACGGTCATCGCGCCGGACCTAAGCACTCCGGAGACGCGGGTTCAACTCCTGTCCGCTGCACCCTCACGCACTATGTAATCGTCCGCGCCGACCTCCCGCGCGGCACCCTGGCCGCGCAGGTCGTCCACGCCGCCGGCGAGAGCTCACCCGGCGGGCTGCCCACGGGCACGCGCGCCGTCGTGCTCGCCGCCCGCGACGAGGCCCAGCTCGCGCTGCTCGAGCGTCAGCTCCAGCGCCTGGCGATCCCCCACCACGCGATCCGCGAGCCGGATCCGCCGCATCTCCACGCCCTCATGGCCATCGGCATCGTGCCAGTGGCCGACCGGGGGCGGGTCCACAAGGTCACCGGACAGCTCCCGCTGCTCCGCTGACCCACAAACACACGAACAACCCACCAGAGAACACGAGAAAGACACGTCATGAATAGCAACATCCTCCCCGCATCCACCGATATCGACCTCCCCCGCCTCCGCGCCGCCCGCAGCGCGCTGGACCTGCAGATCCTCGCCCTCAAGCGGGTCCTGCGGGTCCGCTGGGAGCATCCCATGCACGACGAGCAGCGCGCCCTCCTGCGCTGCAAGCACGCGGCCACCGAGCTCTGCATCCTCCGCGCCGGGCTGCGCGGCCGCTGGCACCTCGCCGACCACGATCGCTGCGTCGAGGTCTGCGCCCGCCTCGCGCCGGGTTTCCAGCGGGCGGCCGAGGCCGCCGCCTGAAATCACCACACTCCGGCGACGCCGTGTATGATGGCTGGCTAACGACCTCGCCCCGGCGAGGGAGGTACGCCATGCATCGCCGCGCACTCTTATTTCACCTGGCCCTCGGGACAGCCTGTGGCGACGCCGCCACCGCCGACAGCACCAGCGGCTCGACCGTCACGGGCGAGACCACCGACAGCCCCACCAGCGAGGCCAGCACACAGGCCGCCTCGACCACCGACACCCCCACCAGCGACGCCAGCAGCGGCGGCCCCAGCTGCCCCGCCAACGCCCCGCCCGCGACCCCCGAGGTCGAACAGCCGCTCGCGGGTCGCATCGACGTCGTCCCTGCCTCGCTCACGATCGCCGGCTCCCCCTTCCTCGACCCCGACGCGGGCGACCTCCCCGGCGGCGTCGAGGCCGAGATCTGGCGCGTGAAGGACGACGTCGTCGACGAGCGGGTCTGGCACGCCGCGCTGGATGGCGCCGCCCAGCCGACCCTCAGCCTCGCCGACGGCGAGTTCGACGACCCGGGCGACACCACCCTCGCCGACTGGAAGGACCACGTCGTGCGCCTGCGCTACCGCGACGATCACGGCCCCTGCAGCGCCTGGAGCCCGTGGAGCGCCGATCTCACGTTCCGCACCGACGACGGCAGCAGCATCCTCTTCGCCGACGACACGATCCTCGACTTCCACCTCGAGATCCCACCCGACAGCTGGACCAAGATCAACGCCGAGGCCAACCCGCCCGGCTGCGTCCCCTTCGCCCGCACCTACCACAGCGGCACCCTGCGCTTCGCCGACCAGACCTTCCCCGGCGTCGGCATCAAGATCAAGGGCGGCTGCGGCTCCTCGCGCGACCTGAACGGCAAGGCCTCGTTCAAGGTCAACCTCGAGTGGGACGACCCCAAGGTCGTCGGCTGCCCCGGCGAGCGCCGCCTCCTCGGCGAGACCCACTTCACCTTCAACAACGGCGTCCAGGACAAGAGCGCCGCCAACGAGCGCCTCGGCTACCCGCTCTACCGCGCCCTCGGCCTCCCCGCCCCGCGCGCCGCGAGCGTGCGCCTGTTCGTCAACGACAAGCTGTGGGGCGTCTACACCCACGTCGAGACGATCGACCGCCGCTTCCTGTCCCGCTGGTTCCCGGACAACAAGGGCATGCTCTACGAGGGCACCTACTGGTGCGACCTCATCAAGGCCAACGTCCCGCCGACCGACGACGACGACTCGTACTGCATCACCCGCGAGTTCTCACCCAGCGCCTGCTCGCCGCAAGACCCCGCGGGCGACCCCGAGGACTATGTGCTGATCCGCGACCTCGTCGCCGCGATCGAGGCCCTCCCGCCCGGCGGCTTCTACCCCGCGATCAACGACCTCCTCGACTACGACCGCTTCCTCACCGGCTGGGCGCTCGAGAGCGTCATCGACCACTGGGACAACTACGCCTTCACGATCAAGAACAACTACCGCCTCTACCACGACCCGCAGACCCAGCGCTTCACCCTCATCGCCACCGGCATCGACCAGACCTTCGAGAAGGACCAGGACCCGTGGGGCGCCGAGGGCATCCTCGCCACCCGCTGCCTGAAGGAGCCCGCCTGCGAGGCCGCCTTCGCCGCCCGCCTCGACGAGGTCAACGAGATCGTCGCCAGCAGCGAGCTCCCGGCCCGCGCCAGCGCCCTCTTCGATCAGCTCTCGCCGGCCATCATGGAGGACCCGCGCAAGGAGTACGGCTTCCAGACCTTCGTCGACGAGCACGCCCAGATCCAGACCTTCGTCATGAACCGCCCCGACCAGATCCGCGACAAGCTCGCGGCCCACGGCTTCTGAGCGCCCGCATCTGGCCGCGCTCGCGCTCGCGCGCGCGCGGCTCCCCACGCCGCGGTGATACAGTGCGGGCTGGTGGCGTCGGGTGGAGAGGACCAGGCCGGATCGTCGACGGTGACCGCAACACCGCGGAGCGCCGCCCACGATCTCGCCGCCACCGTCGCCCCGGCCCACGACCTCGCCGCCACCGTCGCCCCGACCCACGACCTCGCCGCCACCGTCGCCCCGGCCCACGACCTCGCCGCCACCGTCCCCCCGCCCCACGACCTCGGCGCCACCGTCGCCCCGCGCGACGCGGCCCACGACTTCAGCCGCGCCGACACCCCGCCCGCACCGGCCGTCCACGGCCCGCGCTCCACCCTCCCCTTCGCCTCGCCGCGCGAGCTCGCCGAGACCCGCGCCTCGCTCCCGCGCAGCGACCCGGCCCTGCGCGACGGGCCCGAGATCCCGGCTCGCCTCGGCCGCTACGTCGTCCTCTCACAGCTCGGCGCCGGCGGCATGGGCGTGGTCTACAAGGCCTACGACCCCGAGCTCGACCGCAAGGTCGCGCTCAAGCTCCTGCTCGGCCCCGCCAGCGGCCAGGCCGCGGCTCGCCTCAAGCGCGAGGCCCAGGCGATGGCCCGCCTGTCGCACGCCCACGTGGTCCCGATCTTCGACGTCGGCGTCGTCGGCGAGCGCCTGTTCGTCGCCATGGACCTGGTCGACGGCAGCACCCTCAGCGCGTGGATGGAGACCAGGCACCCCTGGCGCGAGGTCATCGACCTGTTCCTTCAGGCAGGTCGGGGTCTCGCCGCCGCCCACGCCGTCGGCCTGGTCCACCGCGACTTCAAGCCCGACAACGTCCTCCTCGGCCGCGAGCCCGGCGGCGCCCTGGTCGCCAAGGTCGCCGACTTCGGCCTCGCCCGCACGGACGACGAGGCCCACAAGCCCGAGCCCCGCGGCCCCGACTCCGAGCTCATCGCCCTCACCCGCAACAGCATGCTCGACCACGGCATGACCCGCGTCGGCGCCGTCGTCGGCACGCCGCTCTACATGTCGCCCGAGCAGCACGTCGCCGCCCCGGTCGACCCGCGCACCGACCAGTTCAGCTTCTGCGTCGCCCTGTTCGAGGCGCTCTACGGCCTGCGCCCCTTCACCGGCGACACCCTCGAGGATCTGGCCGACGCTGCCTCCAGACCGCAGCGGACCGCGCCGCCGCCCGGCAACAAGGTCCCGCGCTGGCTGCACCGCCTGTGCCTGCGCGGCCTCCAGCCCGACCGCGAGGCCCGCTTCCCGTCGATGGACGTCCTGCTCGCCGAGATCGATCGCCGCCGCGGTCGCGGCCGCGTCGGCCTGCTCGTCGCCGGCTCGCTCGTCGCCGCGGCCGCCCTCACCGTCGCCCTCGCCACCCGCGGGCCCGCGATCGACCACTGCGGCGGCGGCCCGGCGCGCATGCAGGGCGTGTGGGACGAGCCCGTGCAAGCCGCCAGCGAGCGGGCCTTCACCGCCTCCGGGGCCGTCTACGCCGCCGACGCCTGGACCGCCGCCCGGGCCCAGATCGACCGCTACCGCGACGAATGGTTGACGATGCACCGCGACAGCTGCCTGGCCACCGCGCGCGGCGAGCAGTCGCCCGAGCGCCTCGACCTGCGCATGCAGTGCCTCGATCGCCGCCGCCAGGACCTCGCCGCCCTGACCAGCCTCTACACCAGCGCCGACAAGCAGGTCGTGCGCCGGGCCTTCGACGCCGCCCTCGCCCTGCCCGCGATCGACGGCTGCATCGACCCGCCCGCGCCCGGCCTCGGCGTCACCCCGCCGCCCGCCGACCAGCTCGCCGCGATCGACGAGGCCCGCGGCGCCCTCGCGGCCGTCCGCTCGCTGCGCAGCGCCGGCAAGTCGAAGGACGCCCTCGTCCGCGCCCGCGAGGTGATCGATCGCGTCACCCCGCTCGCCTACCCGCCGCTGCAGGCCGAGGCCCAGCTCGCGCTCGCCCAGGCCCTGGTCGCCAGCGGCGACGACGAGGCCGCGATCGTCAACCTCGCCGACGCCGTCGGCGCGGCCCTGCGGGTCGGCGACGACGCCCGCGTGCTCGACGGCCTGCTCCTCCTGCTCGAGGTCAGCGGCTGGAAGCTCGGCCGCGACAAGGAGGCCGCCAGCTGGGCCGCGCTCGCCCGCGGCGCGCTCGCCCGCGGCGGCGACCAGCCGCGCGACGAGGCCCGCCTGCTCATCACCGAGGCCTCCGTCGACATCGCCGCCGCGCGCAACGGCGAGGCCGCGACCCGCCTCGAGCGCGCCCTGACCCTGCTGACCGCCGTCCACGGCCCGGACAGCCCGCGCCTCGGCAGCGCGCTCAACACGCTCGGCGGCGCCTACCTCCGCAGCGGACGCTACGCCGAGGCCGAGGCGCTGCTGGTCCGCGCCACCGCCATGGCCGAGGCCGCCGGCGGCCCCAACCACCCCGACGTCGTCATCCCGCTCAACAACCTCGCCCTCAGCCACGAACGCCAGGGCCGCTACACCGACGCGATCGCGGCGCTGCGGCGGGCCCGGACGATCCTCGCCGACAACAGCGGCCCCGACCACCCCAACGTCGGCATCGTCCAGCAGAACATCGCCGGCATGCTGCGCCTGCGCGGCGACCTCGTCGCCGCTCGCAGCGAGGCCGACGGCGCCCTGGCGATCGTCGAGGCCAAGCTGGGCCCCGAGCACCCCGCCCTCGCCACCGTCCTCGCCGTCCGCGGCGAGGTGCTGTTCGACCTCGGCGAGCTCACGGCTGCCCGCGCCGACTTCCAGCGCGCCGACGCCATGCGCAGCAAGCTCCTCGGCGCCGAGCACCCGACCCGCGCCCTCTCCCTCCTCGGCCTCGGCCGCGTCGAGCTCGCCGAGGACCAACCCGCCGCCGCCCTCGCCCCGCTCGAGCTCGGCCTGAAGCTCCTGGTCGGCGGCGACAGCGACCCCGTCGACCTCGCCCAGCTGCGCTTCGAGCTCGCCCGCGCCCTCTGGGCCACCGGCGACCGCCCCCGCGCCACCGCCCTCCTCGCCGAGTCCCGCGCCGGCCTCGTCGCCGCCGGCGTCACCGGCGAGCGCACCCTCAAGACCGTCGACGCCTGGCTCGCCGCCCACCCCACCTGACCTTCAGGACAGCTCACGAATCTGTCCGCGAGGACAGCCTGACCTGTCCACACAGACAGCCCACACTGTCCCCACAGACAGCCCAAAAACCTGTCCGTGAGGCCAGATCAGCGCCCGAGCTTCGCCCGCCGCCCGCGCCACCACAGCTCGATCAGCAACCCCAGCGCGAGCGCCCGGCACAGGTGCAGCAGCAACCACCCGCCGCGCGCGAACACCGTCGGCACCGTCTCCGTGTCGCGCCCGATCGCCACGTCGACCAGCAGCAGCTCCGCGGGCACCAGCGCCGCCTGGTCGGCGACCCGCTGCGGCGTGCTCGCCACGATCCTGCCCGCGCGATCGATCGCCGCGCTCGGCCCCGAGTTGACGCTGCGCACCATCGGGATCCGGTGCTCCACGCTGCGAAACTGGGCCAGCGCCTGGTGCTCCCACGCCTCGCTCAGGGCCCCGAACCAGGTGTCGTTGCTGAGGTTGACGAACACCTCGACGCCCCCGGCCACGCCCGCCACGCCGCGGGCGAACTCCGCGAACACGTCCTCGTAGCAGATCAGCGGCCCCAGCGAGACCGCCGGCGCGCCGCTGCCCGGCGGCCCCGGCTCGACCACGAAGCGCGTCGGCCCGGCCCCCGCGAGGTTGTGCGCCAGCCCCGGCATCTGCGCCGTCGCCCAGTCCGGATCGACGAGCGGGATGTGCTCGCCGAGCGGCACCAGCAGCACCTTGTCGTAGCTGCCCCGGATCTCACCCTCGCCCGACATATAGAACGCCGTGTTGTGCGCGTACTTGTCCGCGTCGGCGATGCTGCCCGCGCCGAACAGCGTCGGCAGCGCGTGCCGCCCGAGCACCCGATCGTCGTCCGCGACGTCGCGCAGCATCGGCCGATCGAGCGGCCACGGGTACATGTTCTCCGGCCACACCACGATCTCGGCCCCGCCCGCCTGCGCCCGCGCCGACGGCTCGCGCAGCCGCGCCAGCTTGTCCTGCTTCGCCGCGTCGCCCTCCCACAGCAGCGGGATGTTCGGCTGGACCACGCCGAAGCGGATCGTCCGCGTCGTCTCGCCCTCGAGGCTGGCGATCCGCCACGCCCCGAGCCCGAACGCGAGCCCCGGGATCGCCACCGCCGCCGCCGCCCAGCGCCACGCGCCTCGCCCCACCACGCGCCACCGCCTCGACCACACACACGCTGCACCCGATCACCAGCAGCTCGACCAGCGCCACCCCGCCGAGCTCCGCCGCCTGGATCCACTCGGGCTGCGCCGCCAGCCCGAGCGTCACCGTGAACGGGAACAACGCCGGCCACGACCACCACAGCCCGACGAAGCTGATCGCCGCCAGCAGCGGCCACGCCCGCGTCCGCGGCAGCGCCACGATCACCGCCGCCCACACCGCCACCGGCACCGCGCTCCACGAGCAGTACGCCGCGAACAGCAGCAGCGCCGCCCACAGCGGCAGCGCCCCGAACACCTGGAACATCCCGATGAACCACGGATAGCCGATCGCCATCATCACCACGCCGGCCACGAAGCCCAGCCGCAGCCCCTCGCGCCACGCCGTCCGCGAGCGCAGCGCCAGCAGCAGCGGCGCCATCGCCACGAACACCAGCCCCGGCACTCCTTGCGGCGGCAACGATCCCGCCAGCAGCGCCCCGCTAAGCCCCGCCGCCGCCAGCCCGCGCCAGTCCACGCTGCGCATCACGACCCGGACGCTCGCACCGGCGCGAGCATCCGGGACCCCGCCCAGGGTGTCAAGCACACCACCTCGCGCCGGCCGACGACCTCGCGTCCCCCGCGAGCTCGACCCACGCGCCGCTGCCCGACGCGCGCCCGGTGGTAGCTTCGCCGCGATGCTCCCCGCCCCGCCGACGATCCCCGGCCTCATCGACACCCACTGTCACCTCGACTACCCGCCGATGATCGACGACCTCGCCGGCACCCTCGCGCGGGCCGCCGCCGCCGGCGTCGAGCGCCTCGTCCACGTCGGCTGCACCCCTGCGGCCTGGGCCCCCGCGATCGCCATCGCCACGGCGCACGATCGGGTCCACGCCGCCCTCGGCATCCACCCGCACGACGCCCAGCTCGCCGACGATGTCACCCTCGCCGAGCTCGCCCGCCACCTCGATCACCCGCGCGTCGTCGCCGTCGGTGAGACCGGCCTCGATTACTTCTACGATCGTTCGCCACGCGACCAGCAGCAGCGGGCCCTCGCCCGACACCTCGAGCTCGCGCGGCAATCCTCCAAGCCCGTCGTCTTGCACATCCGCGACGCCCACGCCGACGCCTGGGCCGAGGTCGACGCCCAGCCGCCGGTCGCCGGCATCGTCCACTGCTTCACCGGCAACCCTGACGAGGCCCGCGGCTGGCTCGACCGCGGCTATTTCCTCTCTTTCTCCGGGATCGTCACTTTCCCCAACGCCGGCCCCCTGCGTGAGGCAGCGCGCATCTGCCCCGCCGACCGCATCCTCCTCGAGACCGACGCCCCCTACCTCGCCCCCGTGCCCGTGCGGGGCCGCAAGAACGAGCCGGCGTACGTCGCCTTCACCTGCGCCCAGCTCGCCGGGCTCCGGGGCGTCACCCCCGGGCAGCTCGCCCAGGCCGCCAACGCCAACGCCCGGGCCCTCCTGCGCCTCCCCGCGGCCTCCCCCGCAGGTTGACAGCGAGCCCGCCCTGTTCTAATCGGGTCGGCCCGCGCACCTCGCTCTTCGACCACCAACGCGAAGGAAGCCGTGACGACGGGAGAAAGCCAAGAAGAACCATGAATTTCCAGCTCGGGCTCATCGCCAAAAAGATTGGTATGACGCAGATCTTCGCCGAGGACGGCACGCGGGTCCCGGTGACCGTGTTGCACGTCGCCGGCAACGTCGTCACTGCCCACCGCACCGTCGAGCGCGACGAGTACACCGCCCTCCAGGTCGGCTTCGAGGAGAAGAAGGAGTCGCGGGTCAACAAGCCCGAGCTCGGTCTCTTCAAGAAGGCCGGCGTCACCCCCCGCAAGGAGATCCGCGAGTTTCGCGTCGCTCCCGGCAAGCTCAGCGAGTTCCCGGTCGGCGGTGATCTCAGCGCCACCCTCTTCGCCGAGGGCGCCCTGGTCGACGTGACCGGCATCAGCAAGGGCAAGGGCTACCAGGGCGTCATCAAGCGCCACAACATGGAGGGCGAGAAGAACAGCCACGGCCAGCACGAGTTCTTCCGCCACGGCGGCTCGATCGGCTGCCGCAAGACCCCCGGCCGCGTCCACCGCGGCAAGCGCATGACCGGCCACATGGGCGACGACCGCGTCACCTGCCAGAACCTCAAGGTCGCCAAGATCGACGCCGAGAACAGCCTGATCCTGGTCCGCGGCCCGATCCCCGGCGCCGCCAACTGCTACGTCACGATCCGCCACGCGATCAAGCCGGCGATCCGCGCCAACACCAACACCGGCGCCTGATCGCCGCTGTTGCTCCCGATCGAGGCAGGCCCCGCGGCCTGCCTTTGTCGTACTTGCCATGTCCAGACCCAAGCTCAGCGACCGGGCCTCCCGCCACGACGCCGCCTATCTCCGGGCCAAGAAGGAGAACTACGCCGCGCGGGCGATCTACAAGCTCGAGGAGATCGACCAGCGCTTCCACCTCCTGCGCCCCGGCGTACGCGTGCTCGACCTCGGCTGCTGGCCCGGCTCGTGGATGCAGTACGCCGCCAAGAAGGTCGGCGACGACGGCCTCGTCGTCGGCATCGACCTCCGCCCCGTCACCGTCGCCCTCCCGCCGCAGGTCCAGCACTTCGTCGCCGACGTGTGGACCTGGTCGCCCGCCTTGCTCGGCGCCGATGTCCGCTTCGACCTCGTCGTCTCCGACATGGCCCCGCACACCAGCGGCGACAAGCACACCGACCAGTACAAGAGCGAGGCCCTGGCCGAGCGCGCCCTCGAGATCGCCCGCCAGGCCCTGCGCCCCGGCGGCCACCTGGTCGCCAAGGTGTTCCAGGGCGGCCAGTTCCCCGAGCTGATCAAGCAGTGGCGCGCGGCCTTCCAGGAGACCAAGCCCTACCACGCGAAGAACACCCGCACGACCAGCAGCGAGCAGTACCTCGTCGGCCGCGGCCTGCGCGCCGCCGCCCAGCTGCCCGCCGCCCCGGCCACCGCGACCTGACCTGTCCCTTCAGCCAACCTGTCCCTTCGGCCAGCCTGTCCCTTCGCTCAGCCTGTCCCTTCGCTCAGTCTGTCCCTTCGGCCAGCCTGTCCCTTCGGCCAGCCTGTCCCTTCAGTCAGCCTGTCCCTCCGCTCAGTCTGTCCCTCGCGCCAGGTCGCCATCCGGCCGCAGGATCTCGGGGCAGGCCGGCGCCGGCGCCGGCTCGTCCTGCAAGTAGCGCCGCCAGTCCTCCGGCCGCATGTCGCGACCCGCCAGCATGCACGCCCTGGCCTGCATACCCTCGACGCTCAGGTCCCGGATCACCACCCCGTCGGCGCTGGCGCTGACCAGGCCCGCCGTCCCGGCCGCGAACGCCACATACCGCCGCAGCTCCACCCCCTCGCGCGGCAGCGGGTTGTGCGCCCGCGTCGACGCGCTCACCGCAGCGATCGGGTCGCCGGCCCACACCCGCAGCTCGCTCTCCGCCGTCATGCATCCCTCGCGCGGGCAGCCGATCGTGGCGATCGCCAGCCCGTCCGGCGAGAAGGCCCCGCTCTGAACGATGCTCGCGTCCTCGAGCCCGCGCGGGTCGTGCAGCCCGCCCGCGGTGGCGAAGCGCAGCGGCAACCCGTCGGCGTTCACGGCCAGCAGCAGGCCCCCGTCGGGCGAGAAGCCGAGGTCCACCACATCCGCCCCGGGCGCCTCCGCCGGCGCCCCGATCGCCGCCCCGCTCGCCAGGTCCCACAGGAAGACCCCGCCCCGCCTGCACTTCTCCTCGGCGGGCTGGCTCCCGCCCTCGTCGACCACGCCGCGGGCCATCGCGGCGGGCTCTTGCAGCCTGAAGGTCATCGAGCGCCCGTCCCCCTCCTCGCCGTCGTCCAGGCACGCGCCCGCGGCCAGGCGCGTCGCCCCGACGTCGATCGCCAGCGCCGTGATCGGCCGCCGCGGCCCGCGGTACTCGACCGGCACGTACGCGTCGCCGAGCACGTCCCACACGTGCACCCGGCTGCCGACGCCGATCGCCGCCAGGAGCCCGTCCCCGCGGGCCCGCAGCGCCAGAGTGTCGGCCACGCTCGGCAGGCGCGGGCCCGGCGTGGCTTGCCCCGAGGACATGTCCCAAAGGACAACCCCGCCGTCGCGCCCGAGCACCGCCAGACGGCGGTCGCCGGCGAAGAAGCTGAGCCCCTGCGCCACCTCACCCAGCCCGCGCAGCCCCGCGTACACGCGCGTGCGCTCCCGGGCGCGCCACACCGTCACCTCGCTCTCGCCACACGCACCCGCGTCCGCGGGACAGCCGGCGGCGGCCACCAGCTCACCGTCGCCGCTGACCGCCAGCGCCCGAACATCCTTCGGTGACCCGGCCAGCGGCCGCCACCCCACCAGGTCCCACACCCGCGCCGCGACCCGCACACCCGCCGCGATCGCCACCTGCGAACTGACCCGCAGATCGAAGCGCCGATCCTTCGTGTCGCGGTCGGACATCTCGATCGCCACGCCGTCGACCCGCCCGCTCGCCGCGTCCCATTGCAGCAGCACCTCGCGCGTGCACGCGTCGAGGCACAGCACCCCCGTCGCGCTCGCGCCGTCGGCCGCCAGACCCAGCGCCAGGAACCTCGCCCGCTGCCCGCTGTCCGGCGCCACCGCCCCCTCGGCCAGCCCCGCCAGCTGCGTCGGCTTGCCTGGAGCCCCCTTCGCCGACAGCGTCCACCGCAGCACCCGCCCGTCCCCGAGCAGCCCCACCAGCGCCCCTCCGGCGCCAAATCTCAGCCCCGCCGGCGACCCGCCCTCACGCTCCGACGGCGACCCGCCCTCGCGCTCCGCCGCCGGGACCTCGGCCCGCAGCACGCCGCCCGTGCCCCAGCGCCACAGCTTCACGTCCCCATCGGCCGTCGCGAACGCCAGCGTCTCGCCGTCCGCGTCGAGGGCCATCTGCTCGATCACCCGCCCGTCGTGGAGCTCCGGCAGCTCGACCCCGGTCAGCTTGCTGCCCGTGTGCGCGTCCACCAGCCACACCCGCCCGAACGCGTCCGCGGTGGCCAGGCGCGCGCCGTCCCCGGACACCGCGATCCGCCGCCACGGCCCCTTCTCGAGCGCCAGGCTGCGCCCGCCCCCGTTCGCCGGCGCGTAGAAGGTCACCGTCGCGTCGCGGTCCGCGGTCACGAACTGCTGGCGACTCGCGTCGAAGATCACCGCCTCGTGGCCGATCCCCGCCCTCGGCGACGCGATCACACGCCGCGTCCGGAGGTCCCACAGCACCAGGCGCCCGTCGTCCTGCAAGCCCGCCAGCACCCCGCGCCCGGGGTCGTGCGCCAGCATCACCGGCGCCATGGTCCCCGGCAGCAGCGCGCGCAGCTGCGGAGCCCGGGCCGCGAGGTTGCCGAGGCAGCCGCGAATGTCCCAGCCCGAGGCCATCTGGCTCGCCGCCACCGCATAAAGCGCCGCCAGCTCCGCCAGCTCCGGCGGCATCACCAGCACCGTCGCCGCCAGCTGCCGCGACAGCGCCTCGCGACCCCGCTGCCGCGCCGCCACCGTCGCCGCCGCCGCCGCGTCGCGCTCCGCCTCCGCCTCCTCGCGCCGCCGCTGCTCCTCGTCGCTGCGCAGCTGGTACACCACCGCCAGCGTCGCCAGCGTGACCACCAGCCCGAGCAGCGCCGCGGCCGTCAACCAGCGAACGATCCGACGCAGGCGCAGCGACTCCGCCTCGCGCTGGCGCAGCAGCTTGCTCTGCTCGAGGAAGCTCCGCTCGAGCGCCGCCATCCCCGGATCGGCCAGCTGGCGCTCGATCACCGCCAGGTCGGGCAGCAGCAGCGACTCCGGCCGCCCGTGGCTGTCCCACAGCTGGGCCTGGCGCTGGATCACGCTCAGGTGATCAGTCGACCACTTCGCGTTGCTCGCCCGCACCGGCCCGATCAGCCGGTCGTGGGCCAGCTCGAACCACACGATCCCGCGCCGCTGCTCGGCCCGGACCAGGTGCGTGTCGACCAGCGCCCGCACCACCGCGTTGGCCAGCCCTTGCGTCTGCGTCGCCCCCTGCAGCACCTGCCCGCGCAGCCCCTGCTCGGAGATCAGCGCCCGGTCGAACCACCGCCGCAGCTCGACCTCCGCCAGCCCCGTCGCGCCCGCCACCGCCGCGATCTGGGCGTCATAGTAGCGGGTCAGCGCCTGGTCGACGTCGCCGATCTGCTGCACGTCGCGCTCGTCGATCGTCAGGTCCTCCGCCGGCTTGCGCTCCCACAGATCGCGACACGCCACTTGCAGCTGCACCGGCTCGACGTACGGCCCGAGCACCCGCGCCGTCCCGCCCTCCGCCGTCTGGACCTGGACCTGGCGCAGGTCGTCGACCAGCTTGCGCGCCGCCGCGTCGCTAAACTCCACCCCGGCCGCGCGCGCCGGCAGCTGCACCGCCGCCAGCGCCGCATCGGCGCCCAGCAGATCGAGGTGGAAGGTCGTCTTCAGCCGCGTCGGCAGGGCCCGCTGGTACGGCGCCAGCCCGGCCAGGTGGTCCTCGCGGATCGCTATCACCGCCCAGCGCTGCGACGATCGCAGCGCCGCCGCCAGGTCGGCGAAGAACGCGTGCTTGCTCGCGCGATCGATCGGATCGATCGTCAGCACCTCCTCGAACTGGTCGAAGATCAGCACCTCCGCCTCGGCCGGCGCCGGACCGAGGTAGCTCGCCAGGGACAGCGTCGCCAGGTCGGCCAACGGTCGCGGCTGCGTCTCGCCCTCGGCCAGGCTGAGCACCGCGCTGAAGCTGAAGCGATTGACCCCCGCCGCGCTCGCTGGCGGCTCGGTGCCGACCCGGATCGGCGGCCGGACCACGAAGCCCTCCGCGCGCAGGTCCGGGATCAGCCCCGCATACAGCAGCGAGCTCTTGCCCGCCCCCGACGGCGCGTGCAGCAGCACCACCCGCTCCGCCACCAGCAGGTCCAGCAGCGCCGCCCGCTCGCCCGAGCGCCCGTACAGCGCCTCGCCGGTGGTGAAGGCCCGCGGCCCGACGTAGGGGTTGGCCGGCGCCGGGCTCACGTCGCCTTGCCCTCGAGGCGACCTCGCAGCTCCGCGAGGAAGTCCTCCGCGCTGCCCCAGTAGATCGTGATGTCCGCCTCGTCGAAGTACTCCTCGAGGTACCGCCGCGCCCGCTCGATGTCCACGGCCCGCCCTTGTTCCGGATCGATCTGCGCCGCGATGTGGGCGTAGCGCTTGCGCCGACCGCCGCCCTGCTGGCTCATGATGCTGCGAAACAGCACGCGGAAGTTCCAGTCCTCCATGTGGAAGCCGAGGAACAGCAGCGCCGTGTCGGCCAGCGCCCGCCGCACGGTCACCGGGATCAGGTCGCGGTTGCCGGTCACGCCGATCAAGAAGTCGAAGTAGTCGTCCTCCGTCAGCACCATCGCGTCGCGCGCGTCGAGCCGTCCGAACAGGTGATACACCAGCGGCCGCGCCACATCCGGCCGCAGCTCCCCCCCGGCGCCCCCTCCGCCTCCGCCTCGCCCTGCCACGCGCACACCGCCGAGTTCGGCGCCTTGCCCCGCGCCTCCAGGTTGTGCTCGAGCAGGCGATCGACCGCCGTCGTGACGAAGATCGGCAGCGGCAGCGCGGCCAGCGTCGCGTGCGAGTCCTGCTCGCCCTGGGCCTGCCGCCACGCCGCCACCTTCACCAGCAGCTCGTCCAGCGGCGCCTCCCACATGTCCTTCGGGACAGCCAGCGGGAAGCGCTCGCGCAGCACCGCCCGCTGGCTGCTCTCGAGCTCGTCGCGCGGGAAGTTCGGATCCTGATGGACCACCAGGTACTGGGCCACCTGCGGCAGATCCTCGCGGTCACCGGCCAGCGGGTAGTGGTAGGTCTCGGCCCAGCGGCGGGCCAGCTCGCGCGAGCCCCCGAGCAGCGGCTCCGCCAGCCCCGGCCCGACGATCGGCGTGCAGCGCCCGGCCTTGATGCTCTGCAGCAGCGCCGGCCACTTCTCGAAGCTCGATCGATCGCCGCCGAAGCCCGGCGTGTAGCTGATCCTCCCGCTGCGCAGGCGCATGAACAGCGCCGGCATCCACCAGTCGCGGCGGTCCTGCACCGCCGCCCGCGCCCGCGCCAGCGCCCGGTCGACCTGGCCCTCGCGGCGCAGCTCCGCGAAGAACCTCGGCATCAGCACGCTCACCGTCTGCGCGCTGATCGTCCCCTGCATCGCCAGCACCGCCGGCACCCCCGCGCGCGCCAGGCTCGGCCCCAACGCCGCCATCGCCTCGCCCTCGGCCCCGTGCGTCTGACCCGCGCCCGCGCCCTCGCACGAGGCCAGCACCACCAGCCGCGGCCGGGTGCCAAGCCCCGCGATGCGCTCCACCAGCGCCTCGCCGCCGACGCGATCGATCTTCCCCTCCGCGTCCTCGAGCCACAACCACGACGCCCCCCGCTGCCAGGTCCCGTGGCACACCAGGTACAGCACGTCGATGCCACCGCGCAGCTGCTCCGTGATCCGGTCGAGCGTCGCCTCGCCCGGCTCCTTGAGCGCCGCGATCTGCAGCGCCCCCAGGGCCTCGCGCACCCCGTTCCACTCCCTCTCGACATCCACCGCCGCGAGCCCGTACTCGCCGAGCCCCGCCGGGTTGGCGATCGCCACCAGCACCCGCAGCTCGGTCTGCGGCCGCAGCCGCACCGCCTGCCAGTCCGCGCTGCTCAGGTAGCGCGAGAACTGCACCTGCTCGCTCGCCACCAGCCGCGCCCCCGCCGGCGATCGCAGCGTCTCCCAGCGCAGCGCGTGCAGCTCCGGCGCGTCGGCCCCGATCGCCAGCCGCAGCCGCAGCGGCGTCCCGAGCTCCTGCGCCGTCGCCTCCGCCCGGGCGTACATCGCCGCCGCCGCCGCGGAGCCGAACAGCGCCGCCCCGAGCGTCGCCCCATACGCGTCCGCGTCCAGCAGCTGCTCGCGCAGCGCCGCCAGGTCGATGTGGGCCATCGCCGCCTCCCCGGCCCCGGTCTCCAGGCGCACGTCCGCCTCGCTGCCCGGCTGCGTGAAGCGCATCTCGATCGCGTACAGGCCCGCGTCCCGCCGCGTCAGGCTCACCTCGAGATCGGCACACTCGGCGCTCGCCATCACCACCCCGCCGCCGGCATTGTATCAGCAACAGCCCGCCCCACACCCGCGCGCCCGCGAGCGCCACACCACCTGACCCAAGGGACATGTCTATCCCGCGCGCCCGCGAGCGCCGCACCACCTGACCCAAGGGACATGTCACCACAACGCGCGCCCGCGAGCGGCACATCACCTGACCCAAGGGCCATGTCCACCCCGAGCGCCCGCGACCCCCGACCCGCGCCCGCGACCCGCCCCTGTCACCTTTCCCCGCCCGCCCCGTAGTGCAGCCCGAGGACCCCACACCACATGTTCAAGCCACTCCTGCTGCCCCTGCTCTGCACCCTGCTCGCCCTCGCCTGTGACCGCGGCGACGACCCCCAGGCCCGCGTCGCCGAGCTCAGCAGCTCGCCCGGCCTCCGCGTCCAGATCCGCGACGCCGGCGAGCTCCCCCCGACCACCGTCCACGCGATCGCGCAGCACCTCGAGGGCCAGGCCACCCAGACCGGCGCCGCCATGGTCCGCGTCAAGCACGAGGACGGCGCCGCCCCGGTCCTCGAGATCGAGCTGTGGGGCGCCACGCTCCCCGCCGCCGACGACCTCGCCAGCAAGCTCAAGGCCCAGTTCCCCGCGCTCGCCGGCGCGGACATCACCGCCACCACGATCCCCGCCGGCGAGACCCCGCCCATGCCCGTGATCGCCGTCGAGGCCGACCTCAGCCCCGCCGAGGCCGAGCAGCAGATCCGCGATCAGCTCGCCGCCGACGGCGTCGACGGTGCGGTCCAGGTCAAGGTCCAGGACGGCCCCGAGGGCCGCCGCGTCGAGGTCTCCGTCGAGAAGGAAGAGATCCAGAAGAACCCCTGATCGACCCCCGCGACGGCGACCGCGTCACGTCCCCCTGCGTGTCCCCGCAGCGACCGCGTGCCGCCCCGCGACACCCCGGCGCACCGTCACACGCCTGCGCCTCACGCAGCTCGCTTGACCCCCGCGCCGCCGCCCCGCCACACTGCGCCGCATGCCCACGCGCCTGCGCCTCGAACCCTACCTCGAGCAGCGCCCGCGCTGGCCCGCCGCGGGCCGCCACATCCTCGCCCAGTACGACGACGACGCCGTCGTCGTCTACCAGGCCTACCGCCCCGAGATCGGCCTCGACGCCGCCGCCCACGGCCGCTTCGGCCCGGCGTGGAGCCGCGATCGCATGTCGTGGATCAAGCCCAATTTCCTGTGGATGATGTACCGCTGCGGCTGGGCCACCAAGGAGGGCCAGGAGGTCGTGCTCGCCCTGTGGCTGCGCCGCGCCGGCTTCAACGAACTGCTCGCCAGCGCCGTGCCCTCGTCCCACGACCCCCACCGCTACCCCGAACACCGCGACTGGAAGCGGGCCGTCGCCCGCTCCGACGTGCGCCTGCAGTGGGACCCCGACCACGCCCCCGGCGGCACCCCCGAGACCCGCCGCGCCGTCCAGCTCGGCCTGCGCGGCCCGGCCCTGCGCCGCTTCGCCGACGAGTGGCTGCTCGCCGTCGAGGACATCACGCCGCTGTGCCGCGCCCAGCACCCGCACGCGCAAAACCCCTACCGCGAGCTCCTCACGCCCGCCGAGCGCGTCTACCCCGTCACCGACCCGGCCGCGATCGCGGCCCTCGGCGTCGACCCCTGGCCCGCGCCCGCGTAGATTTGTTGGACGCCGTATGCCTGTTCGGACATGTCTGTGAGCACATGTCTGCGGGGACATGTCCCCGCAGACAGCCGCTCAGTACCGGACCTTCGACAGGTGCACCAGCGTCTCGCGCAGCGTCTCCCGCGTGTGCCGCTCGCGCCGCGTGCCCGGCTCATCGAACTTGCCGAGCAGCACGTCGACCGAGTGCCGGGCCACCTGCTCCTCCTGCGGCGCCAGCGGATTCTCGCTGCGGCGATCGTCGCTCAGCAGCTCGAGCATCCGCTGGATCCCCCGCCCGACCACCGCCTTCTGCTGGCGGTAGTAGTCCTCGCGCAGCCGCCCGAAGTAGTCGGCGAAGATCTCCGCGTAGGCCGGCTCCTCGTCGGGGTGGCTCAGCGCCCACGCACCGATCCGCGACAGCAGGTCGGCGCGGAAGTTCGGCCCCGCCTTCGGGTCCATCGTCTTCTCCAGCCCCTGCATGAACTTCTCGTCCGGGTCGCGCAGGTTGCCGGTCACCGCGTCGAACATCCGCTCGCGCTTCAGGTGGTGCGACACGTGCTTGACGTACTTCTTGAACAGGTCGAGGTAGCGCGACTCGTCGACCAGCCCCATCGCCTCGCGCACCTCCCAGTCCGAGAGGTCGAGCCAGCGGTTCCACACCGCGTGGGTGATGCTGTGCTCCCCGTCGAGCACGTGGAAGCCCGCGTCGCGCCCCGCCAGCGCTCCCGGCCCCCCTGCCGGCACCAGCCCGAGCAGCATCCAGCGGAAGTTCACGCTGTCGGCCATGAAGCGCCGCAGCTCGCGGAACAGCCGCGGCACCGTCACGCAGCTGGTGCCCGGGTCGCTCGCCGCCGCCAGCAGCACCCGCTTGAGGTCGCGGACGCTGGCGCCGAAGCTGCCCTCGTAGTCGCCGAGCAAGATCGGGTCCCCGCTCTCGGCCGGCACCGTCGCCTGCGAGAAGCGCTCCTGATGCATCGCCGGCACCGCCGCCAGCAGCTCGCGCGCCTCGTCGCTGGTCAGCCCCTGCGGCACCCGCCCGTAGGCGTAGAGGTCGGCCTTGTCGAGCGGCGTCAGCCGCGACAGCACCGGCTGCAGCTTGGCCCCGTAGACCTTCGTGTCCGGCGCCCGCAGGCGGGTCATCACGCCCCACAGCGCCAGGAGCCGCGGCACGTGCGGGGCGATGTGGATCCCCCGCAGCACGTCGCCCACCTGCTCCTGATAGACCTTGCGCTCGACCCGGTAGTCGAGCAGGTACGGCACCGGGATCAGCTCCAGGCGCCCGCGCAGGCTCTGGTACTCGCCCGACCGCAGGGCGCGGAACTCGAGCAGGTTCAGGTCGTTGCCCGAGGCCGTGAACACCAGGTCCAGCGCCAGCACCACGTGGTCCAGCGCCACCGCGCCCGACTCCGTCGCCGTCAGCAAGTACTTGTAGTGCTCGTACGGCCGCTTGAGCAGGTCGCTGAAGTTCACCAGCCCGCGATTCGCGTCGACCAGGTCGCCCTGGCACGCGTACAGCACCTGCCCGCCGACGCTCGGCGGCAAGCTGCTGTACGCCCGCTCGCCCGTCACCGGGAAGCTGCGCGCGTCGACCGTCTGCTTCGGCTCGACCGTCACCAGCCCCGAGCGATACTGCCGGCTGAGGAACAGGCGCTCGACCTGCACGTGCTGGTACACCTTGCGCAGGTCGCCCTGGTAGCCGGCGAGCAGCGCGTCGAAGATCTTGCGGTTGCGCTGCGTGAGGTCCCCGCGCAGCACCACCTCGCTCAGCGCGAACTCCTGCAGCGATCGCTGCGAGCTGTCGCCCGGGCCCGTCTTGCCGCTCGTCGATCCCTCGCGCACCCGCGCCGTGGTCAGCAGGTCGCCGAGGATCTGCTCCCGGTTCGCCAGCGGCAGGAGGTAGATCGGCGAGTCCTTGTTCTCGTCGGCCAGCTTCGAGTCGACCGCCTCCGCGCTCAGCCGGGCGTAGGTCGTCTCCCGCGCCCCACCTGCGCCGGCGTCCCACGAGCCCGCCCCGAAGCCGCCCGCGAAGCCGATCCCGCCGCTGCGCACCGCCTTGTTGGGGAACACCCACGAGAACCGGTACAGCGCCCCCTGGTCGGTCTGCGAGTACGCCTCGAGCGCCCGCATCACCGAGTCGAGGAAGGTCGTCTTCGCCGACCCGTTCGGCCCGTGCAGCAGCAACAGCTTGTTGACCCGACCGATGCGCACGAAGCTGTCGATCGCCTCGTAAAACGCGTTCTGCGCCCGCTCCTGCCCGACCAGCCGCGCGCTCGGCCCGATCTGCGGCCCCCCGCCGGGGTGGTCAAAGTCGCAGTCAAACAGCCGGAAGCGCGAGACCTTGCCGCTCGGGATCCGCACCCCGCGGCGGCCGTAGTAGTCGAAGCAGTCGCGCAGGTACTGCGCCGCGTTGCGGGCGTGCACTTGCGGCGCGACACACAGCAGCTCGAACCACTCCTCGAAGCTCAGCACGCGGCGCGTGGCCTCGAACTCCTGGGCCACCGCGCTGGCGAGCGCGTCGATGCGGTTGCGGGCGCTGCTCGGGTCCTGCATGGCTACTTGACCGCGACCTTGAACTCGACCTCTTCCGTGACCGGCGAGCAGGCCTCGTCCTGGCACACCGCGAACTTGAACTTGCCGGTGAACGACTTGTCGCCCGCCGCCGCCGGCGTGAATTTCACCGAGTACTCGGCGCTGTTCTCGTCGAGCTTGTCGGCGTCCGCCTTCTTCATCTCGGCCTTCGCCAGGGTCACGCCGTCCGGCGCGCCGATCGCCAGCGTGGTCGGGAAGTCGAGGTTCATGTGCCACGGCGCCTTCGGCACCACCGTCACCTTCACCGTGCCCTCGCGCCCCGCCACCGCGTCCGCCGGCGGATCGATGCGCAGCGAGTAGCGGTCGTCGATCGGGTCGGCCCCCTCGATCACCTTGGTCTTGTCGGCCTCCGCCGTCTTGGTCGGCTCGGGCTTCGCGGCCGTCGCCGGCGCGCCCTTGTCGGGGCTCTTCGCGTCGGCCGCGGCCGGCTTGGTCTCGCCGCCGCAGGCGACCAACATGAGTGACAGTGACAACGACAACAAACGAAGCTGCGAGGACATCGGGGGGGCTCCTTGGGCTCACGGATCGCGCACGCGCCGACCCGGGCCGCGGATCATAACCGATCGAAGCGCAGATCGACCTCCCGCGTCACGTGTCCGCGGCGCACATCCGAGTCCATGGCCACGGGCGCCAGGATCTCGGCCAGCGCGGGCGGTGGGATCGCCTCGACGCGCACATCTCCCTCGGGCAGGTCGGGCACGGACCAACGCCCGTCCGCCGTCGTCTTCGCCTCCGCCAGCAGCGTCGACCCGTCCGCGCTGCGGACCAGCACCCGCGCCCCGCCGACCGGCTCGCCGCGCTCGTCCGTGATCTCGCCCTCCATCCCCGCGGCCTCGTCGAGCTCGAACACCAGCGTCGCCGCCCCGCTCGCCGGCCGCTCGATCAGCTCGCTCTGCGCCACCCAGCCGCCCGCCCGCACCACCACCCGCACCCGCTCGCCGGCCAGGCGCCGCACCTCCGCCTCGCCCGCCTCGTCGGTCGACCACAGCCGCTCGTCGACCTCGACCCGCGCCCCCGCGATCGGATCGCCGCTCCCGCGCGCCCGCACGCTCAGCGCCAGCGACCACCCCGCCACCAGCGAGACCTCGACCGGCGCCCCGCCGCGGGTGCGCGCCACCTTCACCGACCGCTGCCCCGGCGCGTAGTCCGGGTGGTCGAACTCCAGCGCACCTGTCCCCGGGGCCAGGTCCGTGAATTCAAACAGCCCGCGCTCGTCGGTCCACCCGACCTGCGTCGCCGTCAGCCCGTCCTTCGGCGTCAGCGTCACCCGCACCCCCGCGAGCGGCTGATCGTTGCCCCCGCGGATCCGCCCGGTCAGCTCGCCCTCCGCCGGCTGCATCAGCCGCTCGATCACCACGTCCTCGCGCCCCAGATCGAGCTCCACCACCTCGGGGATCAGCCCCGCCCGGCGCAGCACCAGCCGCTCCCGCCCGCGCCGATAACCCGCATCGAACACCCCGAACGCGTCGGTCAGCACCTCGCTGCCGTCGCCGAGCTCCACCCGCACCCCCGCGAGCGGCCGCCGGTTGCCATCGAAGACCCGCCCCGTGACGTGCACCCCGCGGCCCAGCGTCAGCACCACCCCCTCGCGCGCTTGCCCCGGCGCCAGCGTCACCACCGCGACCGGCGACGCCGCGTGCAGCCCGTGCACCGCCCGCAGCCGGTAGGTCCCCGGCAGCAGCAGCTCGAGCGCGAAGCGCCCCGCCTCGTCGCTCTCCGCCATCAGCCCCGTCACCTCGCCCGCGTCCGCGAGCCCGCCCGCGAGCGCCGTCAGCGGGATCGGCGGCACCGTCCCGCCGGTGACCCCGAGGCTCCCGCCGCGCAGCAGCGCCGTGAAGGTCCCCGCCCGCGCCGAGCCCTCGCCCACGCTGTACAGCTGCTCGCTGTCCACCACCACGCTCGCCGCGACCACCGGCTGCCCGCGCTCGTCGACCACGATCCCCGCGATCCGCCCCGGCCGCAGCAGCGTCAAGGTCTGGGTCGGCAGCGGCGTGGCCCCCAGGTCGACCTGGATCGCCTCGCTCGGCAGGTATCCGTCCGCGTCCGCGCTCACGACATACGGCCCCGGCACGATCGGACCGATCGCCACCTGTCCTTCGGGACCTGTCTCTCCGACCTGCTGCAACAGCCCCACGCTCGCGTAGCCGACCGTCACCCGCGCCCCCGCCACCGGCGCCCCGTCGGGGCTGATCACCCGCACCGGGATGCGGTACGCCAGCGCCAGCGCCAGCCCGACCTCCGTGCCCGCGCCGAGGTTCTCGAGCGGTATCGACGCGTACTCCTGATCGCCCGGCGCCTCCGCCTCGACCGTCGCCACCAGCCCGTAGACCCCGTCGACCAGCTCGGTGAACGCGAAGCTCCCGTCCGCCGCGACCCGCTGATAAACCGGCGGCCACAGCGACGAGCCCTCGAGCCGCACCCTCGCCCGCGCCGCTATCTTCGGCTCGCCGATCACGGCCCCGGTCAACCCGAGCAGCTCGTCCAGCACGATCACCACCCCGGCCTCCGGCGCGTACGCGTCGCGGATCGTCAGCGCGTGCCCGGGCTTGCTCGTGCGCAGCCGGATCGGCCCCTCCGGCAGCGTGTCGAGCAGGAAGCTCCCGTCCGCCGCGCTCGTCACCCGCCACGGCTCCGGCTCGCCCAGGTTCGGCAGCGGCAGCGCGGCCACCTCCGCCCCCGCCACGGCTCGCCCCTGCCCGTCGATCACCTCGCCGCGCAGCGACGACGCCAGCCCCAGCGCCACCGTCGGCAGCTGCACGTCCGCGTCGGTCGCCGGCGTCGTCAGCACCGCCCGCAGCCGCCCCGGCACCAGCATCTCGACCACCACCGCCTCGGTCACCGCCAGCGCCAGCGCGAAGCTCCCATCCGCCGCGCAGCTCGCCTCCGCCAGCAGCTTCTCCGCCCGCCACGCCCGCGCCGTGCACTGCCCCAGCGGCGGGGGCGTCAGCGGGCCCGCGTCCAGGCTGTCCTTTTCAACCTGTCCCTCAGGACCTGTCCCGACAGCCAGGCTCTCGAGCAGCACCCGCCCGAGCACCCGCCGCGGCGGCGCCAGCACCACCGCGGGCGCCCCCGCCTCGCCGCCCTCGCTGGCCTCGCTCCCGCCTTCGATCACCGGCGGCGGCGCGCCGAGCCACAGCCACGCCAGCACGCCGCCGAGGCCCGCCAGCAGCAGCCCGATCACCGCCCACCGCGCCCGCCCCATCGCGGCCCTTACCATCGCGGCTCTTTAGGGCCCCACCGCGATCATGTCGATCTCGACCAGCACCCCGCGCGGCAGGTACGCCACCTGCACCGTCGATCGAGCCGGCGGATCCTTGGTGAAGGCTCGCCCGTAGATCTCATTGACCTGGCCGAAGTGCTGCATGTCGGCGAGGAAGATCCCCGCGCGCACCACGTGCTCGAAGCCCACGCCCGCGGCCGCCAGCAGCCCGCGCAGGTTCTCCATCACCCGCTCCGTCTGGGCCACGATGTCCCCCTCACCCACGATCTGCATCGTCTTCGGGTCGAGCGGGATCTGGCCCGAGGTGTACACCGTGCGCCCGCCGCGGACCGCGATCGCCTGGCTGTACGGCCCGATCGCCTGCGGCGCGTCGGCGGTGCGGATGACCTCGGTGATGACCTCGCGGATGACGGGCTCGCGGACGTGCATGCCTGTCAGGCTCGCCCAAAGCCCGCCCGCCCGCAACGCGCAGCGCGGCCTGCGCGACACCGATCCGTGACCAGGCTGTGACGCCGCGCCCGCGCGTGCCACCATCGCCGGCGATGCCGGGCACCCCGCAGTTCCCGTACGCGCCGGCCCGCATGGTCCGCTGGTACGGCCCCTTGCAGCTGCTGCAGACCGGCCGCCGCGTGTGGCTGTCGACCATCCTCGGCGCCGACTTCGACCGGCGTCAGATCGACCCGCGCACCAGCGAGGCCTACGCCCGCTTCGACTTCACGACCCGCACCCTCGTCACCGGCGAGGTCGTCGCCCGCGAGGAGATCGTGCTCGACTACATCGCCGACACCGGCGACGGCTGGGACTCGACCTACGCGATCGCGTACACCGCCACGCGCCCCGAGCTCCGCGTCGACGCCCCCGACGGCGCCACCCACCTCACCCGCCGCGGCGACATCCTCGTGCTCGGCGGCGACGAGGTCTACCCGACCCCCAGCCGCGCCGCCTACGAGCAACGCCTCGTCATGCCCTACCACGCCGCGATGGGCTGGACCGAGACCGAGCACCCGACCCTCTTTGCCATCCCGGGCAACCACGACTGGTACGACAACCTCGCCGCCTGGAGCCGCCTGTTCACCGACAAGCCGTGGTTCTGCGGCTGGCGCCTGGGCCAGCGCCGCAGCTACTTCGCCGCCCGCCTCCCGCACGACTGGTGGATCATCGGCACCGACACCCAGCTCGGCGCCGACATCGACGCCACCCAGGTCGCCTACTTCACCGGCATCGCCGCGCAGATGGGCCCCGACGCCCGCGTCATCCTCTGCACCGCCGAGCCGCACTGGGTCTACGAGCACGAGGCCGACCCCGACGAGCGCGCCCGCATGCGCCGCGACAGCAACCTCGTCTTCCTCGAGGAGACGATCTTCAAGGGCCGCGTCCGCCTCAACCTCTCCGGCGACTACCACCACTACCGCCGCCACGCGAGCCCCGACGATCGCAGCCAGAAGATCACCGCCGGCAGCGGCGGCGCCTTCCTCCACCCGACCCACAGCTTCAAGCAGACCCCGCTGGTCACCGGCCACGCCCTGCGCTGCAGCTACCCCGACCTCGCCACCTCGCGCCGCCTCACCTGGCGCGACCTCCTGTTCGTCTACCACAGCCCGAGCTTCGGCCTCCTCACCGGCCTCCTCTACCTCCTGGTCGGCTGGAACCTGCTCGGCGCGCGCCACGATTTCCAGGTCGGCGGCCTCGGCTCCACCGCCGAGGAATTCATCGCCGCCGCCCTCAGCTCGCCCTCCGCCTTCAGCACGATCCTCGTCGCCATCGTCGGCTTCTTCATCTTCACCGACACCCACCGCGCCTGGTACCGCTTCGCGGGCGGCCTCACCCACGCGCTCGCCCACCTCGGCGCCGCCGTGGCGATCGGCTGGCTCATGAGCCGCGTGGCGATCGCCGCCGGCTGGAGCTTCGGCGGCCTGCCGCACCTCGGCCTCACCCTGATCGCCCTGTTCGTCGGCGGCTGGATCGTCGGCGCCCAGATCATGGGCCTCTACCTCCTCGTCTCGCTCAACGGCTTCGGCCGCCACACCACCGAGGCCTACAGCGGCCTCGGCATCCGCGACTACAAGCTGTTCCTGCGCATCGCCGTCGGCCGCGACGGCGGCCTCACCATCTACCCGATCGGCCTCGACCGCGTGCCCCGACGCTGGCGCGAGATCCACGATGCCCCGCGCGATCAGCCGCGCTTCGTCCCCGGCGAGCGCGACCTCGCCGACCCGCGCACCCGGCCGCGTCTGGTCGAGCCCCCGATCGTCGTCCGCCCCGATTGACGCCACGCCGCCGCCGCCGCGATACTCCCGGCCCCATGGAAGAACTCATCAAGCAGATCGTCAGCAAGACCGGCATCTCCGAGGACCAGGCCCGCGGCGCCGCCACCACGGTCATCGGCTTCCTCAAGGCCAAGCTCCCCGAGTCGATCGGCGGCCACCTCGACTCCGCCCTCGGCTCCGCCGCTGGCGCCCTCGGCGGCGTCGACCTCGGCAGCGTCACCTCCAGCCTCGGCGGCCTGTTCGGCAAGAAGTAACCCGCGCTCGCCCGTTTCGCGGCCTCAGGCCGCCCCGACCGCGAACGGGAACCCTCGCTCTCTCAGGCTGCCCCGACCGCGAACGGGAACCCTCGCTCTCTCAGGCCGCCCCGACCGCGAACGGGAACCCTCGCTCTCTCAGGCCGCCCCGACCGCGAACGGGAACCCTCGCTCTCTCAGGCCGCCCCGACCGCGAACGGGAAGCGCACGTCGACGTCGCCGCCGCTGGCCACGAACACCGGGAAGCGCCAGCGCTTCACTGCTGCCGTCACGCACTCGTCGACCGCCACATCGTTCACCGTGCTGCGAGCGATCGCCGGGTAGGCCACGCTGCCGTCGCCCTGGATCGTGAACGCCACCTCGACCTCGCCGCGCAGCCCCGGGTCGCGGGTCATGCCCTCGCGGAAGCACTGGCGCACCTCCGGCTTGTGGCGGTTGACCACCCCGCGGATCAGGTCGCGACCCACGCTCGCCGTCCACACCACGCTGGTGCGCCGCTCCGGCGCTGGCGCCGGGTCGCGGCTAGCGAAGGCCTCCTTCGCCGCCCGCTTCCCGCCGCCCCATCGCCGCCGGCCGTGCTCGTCGAGCTGCGCGATCAGCCCGATCTCGACGTCGACCACCTCGCGCGCCAGACCGCCGCCCTGCCGCCCCGTGCCCACCAGCTCGAGGCCGCGCTGGAGCGGGAGCTTCGCCGCCTCCTTGGCCCACACCGCCGTCTCCCCGGCGAACACCGCGTAGCGGGCCATCGACGCCCGCGCGTCCTTGTGACCCTGCTCGATCGCCGCCAGGAAGTCCCCGACGCTGAAGATACCTGACCTTCGCGCCATGTCCTCCGGGTCATGTCCTAAAGGACCGGCGACCACCTCGCTCGCCGCCTCGCTCGCCGCGGGCACCGGCACCACCGGGCTCGCCGTCGCTACCGCCGCGACCCGCGTCGGCAGGCTCGGCGCCGCCGACGGCACCACCTCGTCGCGCGGCGTCATGTAGCGGATCAAGGTCGCCTGCACCTCGGGATCGTCGAAGCCCGGCGCAGCGCTCGGCTCGGCCCGCTGGACCACGACCATCAGCACGGCGAACAGCGCCATCGCCCCCGCCTGCGCCAGCCACAGCGGCCGCTCCAGCTGGGCCCGGAAGCGCTGCACCGGCGTCGCCGCCTCGACCCGCAGCGCCACCTCGATCGCCCCGATCTGCAGCGTCGCCCCCTCGCCCGGCACCAGCAGCAGCGTCGTCTCGCCGCGCGCCAGCAGCTCCGCGACCGCGAGCTCCGCCCCGCCCCGCCGAACGCTGCCCAGCATCGCGGGCGCCAGGCGCAGACAGATCGCCGGCCCCGCCGCCTCGACCAGGGTGAAGCAGCCGCGCGCGTCGCAACCCGCCAGCGCCACCGGCAGCTGCGCCTGCGGGCCCTCGCCCAGCGTGTAGCGCGGCAGCCACGGCGACCACGGCGAAGCCTCCGCCCCGCGGCCGATGTGGCGGACGTCCAGCAAGGTCCCGCCGAGGCTGACGGCGACCTCGGCGAGCGCAGCGACGGGCGGGAGCGGGCGAGCCATGCCGCGTGAGAGGCCAGCCCGCGGCGAAAGTTCCCGCGCGCCCACGCGCGCCCACAGCCTCACCCCGCCCTCACCCCGCCCTCACCCCGGCTGATACAGCACCCGCGCCGCCGTGAAGTTGATCGCCAACCACACCCCCGGCACGTCCATGCCGTTGATCTTGAGCGTGTCGACGCTCGGCAGCAGGTCCATGTGGGGGGCGACACAGGCCGGCACATCGAGCACCGACCACAGCGTCTTGGTCCCGATCAGCGGCAGGTCGAACATCAGATCCTCCGCCGAGACCTTCGGCAGGAACCCGTACAGCACCCCGTCGACCAGCCGCGTCGGCGCCGCTGCATCATCGAGCTCCGCCACGAACTGCGCCTCGCGCAGATCGAGCGCCCCGACCGACCCGCTGATCGACAGCGAGAACGACGCCCGCTTGGTCCGCACGCACGGCTGGGTCGGATCATTAATCAACGGCACATTGACCGCCGCATAGGCCGCGGGGTCGAGGTCGCGGCAGCTCCCCATCGCCACCGTCTCGACCCCGAGGATCACCGCCGGCGTGCCGTCGTTGGGCTTGCACAGGGCCATCGCGCCTGGCTCCGTCGGCGCCTCGCACTCCGCGTCGATGACCCGCACCTCGGTCGCCGCGACGTCCTCGAAGCGGACCAGCAGGCTGAACTTGTAAGCCGCGATGTCGTCGCCCAGCACCATGTTCACCGCGTCCGTGATGTCCGCCTGGCACATCGGGTTGTTCGCGTCGCCGTCGCTGAGGAACAGGTGCGGGTCGACGAAGCGCATCGAATCGAGCCGCATCGTGATGCCCGTGTCGACCGGCGCGCCCGTCGTCTCGCTCGCGCCCGTCGCCGCCATCGAGGCCGACACCTCCGTGTCGCCCGCCCCCGTCGACGCGATCGTCGGCCCGCTCGTCGGCCCGCCCATCGTGCCCGTACTCCCCGCACACGCAGCGCCCTGACACAGCTGCCCCGGACCATCGTCGCGAAAACAGCCCAGCAGCGCGCACAGGGCCCACCACGGCCCGACCCCGCGCGTGGCCCCGCCTCGCCCTCGCTCACTCAATCGCGTCACGCCCCGCCATGGTATACGAACGATCTCGGCCGGTCACTGCGCGGCCTTCCGAGTGCTCACATTCGCCGGGAACCTCCGCGTGCTCGCGCTGTCTCTCGCCTCGCCTGTCCGGGCACTGTGAGCCGCCGATGCACCCCCGATCACCGCTGAGTCGCCCTTCCGTCCTCGCCCCCCTCCTCGGCCTCCTCGCCTGTACGCCCAGCGGCGAGCTCGGCGAGACCCCAGGGGACGAGCACGCCGTCGCCGCGCCCGACGACGCCCGCCACGGCTCCGACGCTCTGGCGCCACCGGCCCGCCCGCCGCGCAAGCCGATCCAGGGCCAGCTCATCAGCTCCGAGCTCCCCGTCGACGACGGCTCGCGCTGCGCCGACGCGGCGCCCGCCCAGGACGCGGCGCCGATCGACCCCAACAGCGCCGCCTCCGAGGGCCGCATGGCCGTCCGCAAGGGCGACGCATGGCTCGGCCTCCCGCTGCGCGAGACCCGATACGACACCGTGATCATCGGCACCGTCGCCGAGACCTCCGTCATCCAGGTGTTCCACAACCCCCTGCCGGACCGCCTCGAGGCGATCTACAACTTCCCGCTGCCCGCCGACGCCGCCGTCGACGACTACTGGATCCGCGTCGACGGTCGCGAGATCCGCGGCGTCATGAAGACCCGCGACGACGCCCGCCGCACCTATGAAGAGGCCCGGGACGCCGGCCAGAGCGCCGCCCTGCTCGAGCAAAATCGGCCCAACCTCTTCGCCCAGGCCGTCGCCAACATCCCGCCCGGCGGCACCATCGAGGTCGAGATGCACCTGGTCCAGCCGCTGCGCCGCGAGCAGGGCCGCTACCGCCTGCTGCTCCCGATCACCGTCGGCCCCCGCTACATCCCCGGCAGCCCCGACAGCGCCGGCAACACCGCCCCAGTGCCGGATGCCGCCGCGATCCGCTCGCCCGGCCTCGCCAAGGGCGTCGTCAGCTGCTCCACCGTCGACATCCAGGTCGCGATCGAGGCCGCCTTCCCGCTCACCGCCCTGCGCTCCAAGTACCACGCGCTCACCGTCGACGCCGCCGGCGCAACCACCCGCCTCGAGCTCGCCCGCGGCAGCGCCCGCCCCAACCGCGACTTCGACCTCTCGTGGCAGCTCGCCGGCCTCGAGCCGCGCGCCCAGCTCATGGCCCAAAAGACAGGTGACGACGGCGGCTACTTCACCCTCGCGGTCGAGCCGCCCCAGGCCTACCCGCAGGACAAGGCCCGCCCGCGCGAGCTGGTGTTCGCGCTCGACACCTCCGGCTCGATGCACGGCGCGCCGATGGCCACCGCCGTCGCCGCCGTGACCAAGGCGCTCGACGGCATGGGCCCGGACGACACCTTCCAGATCCTCCGCTTCGCCGGCGACACCAGCCAGCTCGCCGAGGCCCCGCTGCGCAACACCCCGGCCAACCGCGCCCTCGGCCTCGAGTTCCTCACCCGCCTCGCGGGCTACGGCGGCACCGAGATGCTCGCCGGCATCAAGGCCGCGCTCGAGCGCCCCGCCGACCCCGAGCGCCTGCGCATGGTCCTGTTCCTGACCGACGGCTACATCGGCAACGAGGTCGAGGTCTTCGCCGAGATCGAGAAGCGCCGCGGCGACGCCCGCCTGTTCGGCCTCGGCGTCGGCAGCTCCGTCAACCACTACCTCCTCGACGGCATGAGCCGCATCGGCCGCGGCGCCGTCACCTACGTCGGCCCCGGCGAGGCCACCGACGCCGTCGTCGAGCGCTTCTACGGCTACATCGGCACGCCCGTGCTCACCGACATCGAGATCGACTGGGGCGGCCTGCCCGTCGCCGACGTCGTCCCGAACGCCCTCCCGGACCTGTTCGCCGGCCAGCCCGTCGTCGTCTACGGCCGCTTCGTCGGCGCCCCCACCACCGGCCAGGCCACCCTCAAGGCCAGGCTCGGCGGCGCCCCGATCACCATGCCCCTGAAGCTCGACCTGCGCGCCGGCCAGGAGCACAGCGGCCTGGCCTCGATGTGGGCCCGCCAGCAGGTCGACGCCCTGCTCGGCTACCCCAACCTCAAGCACAACGGGGGCGACACCTCGATCATCGAGCAGGTCACCAAGCTCGCCATCTCGCACCGCGTCATGACCGAGTACACCAGCTTCGTCGCCGTCGAGCGCCGCCCCGAGAAGCAGCCCGACGGCAGCCTCAAGACCATCGAGGTCCCGCTCGAGCTCCCGCAGGGCGTCGAGAACAGCGCCTACGGCGAGGGCACCCTCGGCCTCGGCAATTACGGGCTCATCGGCAAGGGCGGCGGCGGCGGCACGGGCAGCGGCTACGGCCGCGGCGCAGGGGCCGGCTTCGGCGGCCGGGGCACCCGCGTCCCGACCGTGCGCCAGGCCAAGGCCGAGGTCCAGGGCTCGCTCGACAAGGACATCATCCGCCGCATCGTCCGCGCCCACATCAACGAGGTCCGGCACTGCTACAACCAGGGCCTCAGCGCCGACCCCAACCTCAAGGGCCGCGTCGTCATCCAGTTCGACATCGACCTGAAGGGCAAGGTCCCGAACGCCACCGTCAGCGAGGACACCGTCCCCGACAAGACCGTCGGGGCATGCATCCGCGCCGCCCTGCTGCGCTGGACCTTCCCCAAGCCAGTCGGCGGCGTCGTCACCGTCAGCTACCCCTTCGTGCTCGAGCCCGGCTGATCGCCGCGGCCCTCCCAGGCGCAGGCAGCCGACCCCCGACTGCCGCCCGCCAGGATCGGCGACGACCTCGCCCCTGCCGCCCCGACGACCACCGACGCAACGTCGGCCACCCGGTCGCCCGATTCCCCACCAGTCCCGCTGGCTTGCTGGCTTCACCGCTGGCTTCACCGCTGGCTTCACCGCTGGCTTCACTGTTGGCTTCGCTGCGGGCACCACCGCTGGCTTCACCTCCTTCAGCTCGGTCGCTGGAAGGAGGTCCGCGTGCGCCTCGGCCTGACCTTCAACCTGCGCCCGGAGATCGCTCCACTCGCGGGCGATCCGATCGACCGCTACGAGGAGTTCGACTCCGAGGAGACCGTCACGGCGATCGCCGCCTCGCTGCGCCGCCTCGGCCACGAGGTCGAGCGCCTCGGCTGGGGCCCCCCCATGCTCGACGCGCTGATCCGCCGCGCCCACGGTGATCGCCTCGACGGCGTCTTCAACTTCGCCGAGGGCGTCGGCGGCCGCGGCCGCGAGTCCCAGGTCCCCGCCATGCTGGAGATGCTCGGCATCCCCAACACCGGCTCCGACCCGGTCGCCCTGGCCCTCGCGCTCGACAAGGGCCTCGCCAAGCTGTTCGCCGCCGGCCACGGGATCGCCACCGCCCCCTTCCTCATCGTCGGCGCCGACGATCCCCTCGGCGGCGTCGACCTGCGCTACCCGCTGTTCGCCAAGCCGGTCGCCGAGGGCTCCTCCATGGGCATCCGCAACAACTCGGTGTGTCGCAACCACGCCGAGCTGCTCGCCCTGGTCGCCACCCTCCAGCGAAACTACCGCCAGCCCGTGCTCATCGAGGAGTTCCTGCCCGGCGACGAGTACACCGTCGGCGTCCTCGGCAACGGCGCCGGCGCCGAGGTCCTCGGCGTCATGCAGGTGCAACCCCGCCACCACGACGGGGACTTCGTCTACTCGCTCGAGGTCAAGCGCGACTACCTCAACCAGGTCGAGTACCGCATGAGCGACGCTCTGCTCGCCAGCGGCGCCGTCAGCCCCGCGATGCTGGCCACGATCCGCCAGCTCGCCCTCGACGCCCACCGCGCCTTCGCCTGCCGCGACCTGTCTCGCGTCGACATCCGCTGCGACCGCGACGGCGCCCCCAACTTCATCGAGATCAACCCCCTCCCGGGTCTGAACCCGCTCCACAGCGACCTGGTCTGGATCGCCCGCGGCCACGGCTGGGACTACGACCGCCTGATCGCACGCATCCTCGATGTGGCCAGCGAACGCTGGTCCCAGCGCGCCTCCACCTTCAACTTCTAGCCCTGCACTTTCTGGCCGCTCTCCGACAACCCGTCTGCCGCGCACGCCGAGGATCGCGACGATGAAGATCGCCATCACCTACAACGCCGACACCCACCTCAAGCCGCACCTCAACGAGGTCGAACGCCTCGGCGAGGACGAGGTCGCCGAGTCCGCGCTCGACGTCCACGCCGCGCTCGCGCAGCACCACCACTGCGAGCTGTTCCCCGTCGGCGACTGCATCGCCGGGGCCCTCCTGGCGATCCGCGACTACGCCCCCGACCTCGTGTTCAACCTGTGCGAGGGCGTGCTCGGCCGGACCCGCTGGGAGGCCCACTTCGTCCTCGCCCTCGACCTCCTCGGCATCCCGTACTGCGGCTGCGACGCGGTGACCATCGCCCTCACCCAGGACAAGGGCCTCATCAAGCAGCTCCTGCGCCAGCTCGGCGTCGCCACCCCCGAGGGCCTCGCCGTCGCGCCCGGCTGTCCCGAAGGACAGATCCTCGCCGACATCGACGCGATGCTGCGCCGCGCCCGCTCCGGCCGCGTCATCGTCAAGCCGATCCGCGAGGACGGCGGCATCGGCGTCGACGCCACCGGCGTCGTCCGCAGCGCCGCCGCGGCGCTCGCCCGCTGCCACGCCGTCTGGGCCCAGTACCAGCAGCCCGCGCTGGTCGAGGCCTTCATCGACGGCGAGGAGTACAACCTCGCCCTCTACGCCAGCCAGCAGGGCCTGGTCGCCCTCCCGCCCGGCCAGATCGTGTTCGCCCCCGGCCTCGCCCCCGAGGCCCGCGTCGTCGGCTGGCAGGCCAAGTGGAACATCGGCTCCGTCGAGGACATCAGCACCGAGAGCCGCATCGCCCACAGCCTCGACCCGACCCTGCTCGCCGAGATCAACGCCACCTGCCGCCACGTCGCCGGCATGATCGGCATGAGCGGCTACTGCCGCTTCGACCTCCGCCGCGGCCCCGACGGCCGCATCAACATCATCGACATCAACGCCAACCCCGACATCGGCCCCGGCTCCGGCTTCCGCAAGGCCCTCGCCGCGGCCGACATCCGCTTCGAGGATTTCCTGTGCGAGCTCATCCACGTCCGCCTGCACGGCCACCGGGTACCATGGGCATCCGCCGCGTAGCCGCCGACGACGCCCCGCGGATCCACGCGATCCTGGTCGCCACCGGCGTGTTCACCCCCGCCGAGGTCGAGTGCGCCGACGAGCTCGTCGCCGAGGCCATCCACCAGCCCGAAAAGGGCGACTACCTGGTCCACGTGCTCGAGCACGACGGCGTCGTCGTCGGCTACGTCTGTTACGGCGCCACCCCCCTCACCGACGGCACCTACGATCTGTACTGGATCGCCGTCGACCCCGCCTGCCACGGCCACGGCCACGGCCAGCGCCTCATCGCCTTCGTCGAGTCCGAGCTGCGCAGCAGCGGCGGCCGGCTGCTGCTCATCGAGACCTCGGGCAAGGACAGCTACGGCCCGACCCAGAGCTTCTACCTCCGCTGCGGCTACCGCGAGCTGGCCCGCATCCCCGGCTTCTACCGCCCCGGCGACGACAAGATCGTCTACGGCAAGTACCTCGACTGAGCCCACCCCGCGGTCCACCGCGACGACAAGCACCGCACCGACGGAGCCGTGCTGAGGGCCACCACCACGACAAGCACCTCGACGGCCACCACCGCGATCCCGCCCCGCGCCCGCCCCCTTGTGCTGCGGATCACCCAGCGACGCGGCGGCCCGGCACCCCCACCGAGATCCGCCGCCAAACCCCGCCCAGCTGGCCCCACGCGGCAGTTTCGGCCCGAGCTCCCGCGGAGTTTCCACACGGGTCCCCGCGCTCGCCCACACGCCCAGCGAGCTACATTCCGCCCATGGCGGACCGCCTCGACATCTCGCAGCGCAAGAAGGACCACCTCGCCCTCTGCGCCGGCGACAACGTCAATTTCCGCGACAAGACCAGCCTCTTCGAGCAGGTCGAGCTGGTCCACTGCGCCCTCCCGGAGATGCACGCCGACGCCGTCGACAGCCACATCGACCTGCTCGGCAAGCGCCTCGCGGCCCCCATCATCATCTCCGCCATGACCGGCGGCACCGACGAAGCCGCCGCGATCAACCAGGACCTCGCCCGCGCCGCCGACCAGCTCGGCCTCGGCATCGGCCTCGGCAGCCAGCGCGCCATGTTCGTGCGCCCGAGCACCACCTGGACCTTCAAGGTCCGCGACCAGGCCCCGAACGTGCTCCTCCTCGGCAACCTCGGCCTGGTCCAGGCCCGCGCCATGACCACCGCCCAGATCGCCGAGCTGTGCCGCGAGACCGGCAGCGACGCCCTCTGCATCCACCTGAACCCCGCCATGGAGATCGTCCAGCCCGGCGGCGATCGCGACTTCTCGGGCGGCCTCGACACCATCCGCCGCCTCGTCCAGGAGCTCCCGATCCCGATCGTCGTCAAAGAGACCGGCTGCGGCCTGTCGCGCGCCGTCGCCATCCAGATCCAGGCCTGCGGCGTCCGCCACGTCGACGTCAGCGGCTCGGGCGGCACCAGCTGGGTCGCCGTCGAGGCCCACCGCGCCGTCGACGAGACCGAACGCCAGCTCGCCGACGAGCTGTGGGACTGGGGCATCCCCACCGCCGCCTCGCTGGTCCAGCTCCAGGGCCTCGGCCTCGAGATCATCGCCACCGGCGGCCTGCGCAGCGGCACCGACGTCGCCAAGGCCATCGCCCTCGGGGCGAGCGCGGGCGGCCTCGCGGCCCCGCTGCTCAAGGCCCACCGCGCCGGCGGCTTCGACGGCGCCCTCAGCTTCCTGCAGCGCCTCATCCACACCGTCCGCAGCATCATGCTGCTGACCGGCTCGCCCGACGTCGCCGCGCTCCAGCGCTGCCCGCGGATCCTCGGCCCGGCCCTCGCCCGCTGGGTCCCCTGAGCCCTCGTCGCGCCACGTCGATCCACCGCGAACCATCGTCGCATCACCTGACGCCAGGTCGCTCCCCACCGCCGCCCGAGTCATGCCGATCCCGCTTCACCCCCGCGCCGAGGCCTGCGGCAAGGTCATCTTGCTGGGCGAACACTCCGTCGTCTACGGCCACCCCGCCGTCGCCGCCGGCCTCCCGCAGGGCGTGTGCTTGCAGGCCGTCCCCCGCGAGCACGCGAAGCTCCCGATCTCCCTCTCGATCCCGCAGTGGCAACTCGAGCTCGAGCTGCGCGCCGACAGCGAGCACCCGGTCGCCCGCGCCTGCCTCGAGGTCCTCACCCACTGCGACGGCCCCGTCACCGGCTGGGCGATCACCGGCACCACCTGCCTGCCCGCCCGCGCCGGCCTCGGCAGCTCCGCCGCCCTGACCGTCGCCCTCGCCCGCCTCGTCCTCGGCGAACACGCCGACCTCGACGAGCTCGTCGACGCCTCCCTCGCCGGCGAGCGCGTGTTCCACGGCGAACCCTCCGGCCTCGACAGCCGCGTCGCCGCCCAGGGCGGCGTGCTCCGCTTCGTCCGCGGCGCCGGGGCCGAGCCCGTCCCGCTCGCCGGCCCGCTGCCGCTCCTGCTCATCCCGAGCAACATCCCCCGCTCCACCGCGATCCAGGTCGCCAAGGTCCGCGCCCGCCTCGAGCGCCAGCGCAGCGTGATCACCCCGACCCTCTCCGCCCTCGGGGCCGCCGCCGAGGCCAGCATTCGCGCCCTCGCCCACCAGGACCTCACCGCCCTGGGCGAGCTCATGACGATCGCCCACCACCTCCTCGGCGCCATCGACGTCTCCTCCCCCGCCCTCGACGCCCTGCAAGCCAGCGCCCTCGCGGCCGGCGCCCTCGGGGCCAAGCTCACCGGCGCCGGCGGCGGCGGCTGCCTCCTGGTCCTCCCACCCACGGACCCGAGCGCCCTGCTCACCGCCTTCGCAACCTACGAGCCCCTGCTCGTCGAGGTGCACCCATGAGCGCCGCACCTGTCCCTTCGCACCTGTCCCTCCGGCCAGGCCCCGATGGCCGCCCCGATGGCCGCGCCCCAGGAGCCCCGATGAGAGCCGCCCGCGCCGTCGCGCACACCAACATCGCCCTGATCAAGTACTGGGGAAAGCGCCCCGGCGACCCCGATCAGAACCTCCCCGCCGTCGGCTCGCTGTCCCTCACCCTCGAGCGCCTGCGCAGCGAGACCACCGTCCGCCCGGGCGAGCGCGACAGCTTCCAGCTCGACGGCCACAGCGATCCCGCCGCCGCCGCCAAGGTCGCCCGCCACCTCGACCGCGTCTGGCGCTCGGCCAACCCCGGCCCGCGCCCGCCCTGCGCCGTCGACTCGACCAACCACCTCCCGACCGCCGCCGGCCTCGCCTCCTCCGCCTCCGGCTTCGCCGCCCTCACCCTCGCCGCCGCCGCCGCCTTCGAGCTCGACCTCGACCGCGGCGCCCTCTCGGCGCTCGCCCGCCGCGGCTCCGGCTCCGCCGCCCGCTCGCTGTGGGGCGGCTTCGTCCGCCTCGATCGCGGCGAGCGGCCCGACGGCGCCGACTGCCGCGCCCGCCCGCTGTTCCCCGCCGACCACTGGGACCTGCGCCTGCTCGTCGTCCACACCGCGAAGGGCCCCAAGCCGATCGGCTCCACCGACGGCATGCAGCGCAGCGCCGACACCTCGCCCTACTACCCCGCCTGGGTCGCGACCTCCGAGGCCGACCTCGAGCGCGGCGAACGAGCCCTCGCCGCCCGCGACCTCCCCGCCCTCGGCGCCGTGATGGAGCACAGCTGCTTCAAGATGCACGCCTGCATGCTCGCCACCGTCCCGCCGCTCATCTACTGGAACGGCACCACCCTCGCCGCCATCCACGAGGTCTGGGCCGCCCGCCGCGCCGGCCTCGAGGCCTACGTCACCAGCGACGCCGGCCCCCACGTCAAGGTCCTGTGCCGCCCCGATCAGGCCGCCGAGCTCGCCGCCCGCCTCGCCGCCGTCCCCGGCGTCCACGCCGTCGACACCCTCGCCCCCGGCCCCGACGCCCGCGTGGAGCTGCTCCCATGACCCCCGCGCGCCGCCCCGTCTCCGCCCCCGGCAAGGCCTTCCTCATCGGCGAGTACGCCGTGCTCGAGGGCGTCCCGGCGCTCGTCACCGCCGTCGACGTCCGCGCCGTCGCCCACGACTGCGACTACCCCGACCGCCCCGCCCCCAGCGACCTGAGCCTCGCCGCCCACGCCCAGGTCCGCGACCACCTGTCCTCGAGGACAGGCCCTGCCACCTGTCCTCCAGGACGCCCGCGCCCCCTCGGCGAGGTCCCGAGCGTCGACACCGGCCCCTTCAGCCGCGGCGATCGCAAGCTCGGCCTCGGCTCGAGCGCCGCCGTCGCCGCCGCCGTCGTCGGCTTCCACCTCCAGGAGGCCGGCCACGACCTCGCCAGCGCCGACACCCGCGCCCTCGCCCTCGCCCTCGCCCGCGCCGCCCACCACCAGGCCCAGGGTGGCGGCAGCGGGGGCGACGTCGCCGCCGCCGTGCTCGGCGGCAGCCTCCGCTTCACCCGCGGCAGCGACCCCGTCCTGCTCGCCCACCCCGCCTGGCTGCACGTCGGCTTCGTCGACGCCGGCGCCCCCGCCAACACCGCCGCCTTCGTCCGCCGGGTCCAGGCCGCCGCCACCGCCGACCCCGCCGCCCACGCCCGCGCGATCGACCTCCTCACCCGCGCCAGCCACGACTTCCTCGCCGCCTACGCCCTCGCCGACCCCGGCCCCGGCATGGCCGCGATCCGCCGCGCCGTCGATCACCACAACCTCGGCCTCGCCGCCCTCCAGGCCCTCAGCGGCGCCCCGATCCTCACCCCGCCGATCACCGCCATCACCGACCTCGCCCGCGCCCTCGGCCTCGCCGCCAAGCCGACCGGGGCCGGCGGCGGGGACCTCGTCGTCGTGTTCGCCGCCAGCCAGGCCGAGCTCGACCGCCTCGGCGTCCGCCTCGCACGCGAGCACAACCTCCACCTCCTGAACCACATCGCCGTCGCCGCCCCCGGCCTGCGCAGCGAGCCGCGCCCGCCGACGCACTCCCGCCTCGGCGGCTTCTTCAAGCTCAAGGTCCCCGAGCGCCGCGCCCAGCTGGCCGCCAGCACCGGCCTCCCGCTCGCCGACTTCAGCGCCCTCGACCCCGGCAGCCTCAGCCTCGAGAGCGCCGACAACCTGATCGAGAACGTCATCGGCACGCTCCAGATCCCGCTCGCGGTCGCCACCAACTTCCGCATCAACGGCGTCGACCTCCTGGTCCCGATGGCCATCGAGGAGGCATCCGTCGTCGCCGCCGCATCGAACGCCGCCCGCATGGTCCGCGCCGGCGGTGGCTTCGTCGCCCGCGCCGATCCCCCGTGGATGATCGCCCAGGTCCAGCTCTGCGCCCCGCAGCCCGCCCGCCTCGACGCCACCACTGCGGCCGCCACGATCCTCGCCGCTCGCACCGAGCTGCTCGCCCTCGCCGACGCCACCCACCCGCGCCTGGTCGCCCGCGGCGGCGGAGCCCGCGAGCTCGAGGTCCGCGTCCTCGCCCCCGACATGCTCGTCGTCCACGCGATCGTCGACTGCCAGGACGCGATGGGCGCCAACCTCCTCAACACCATCGCCGAGTCGCTCGCCCCTCGCCTCCACGAGCTCAGCGGCTGGCACCCCGGCCTGCGGATCCTCAGCAACCTCGCCGACCGCCGCTGCGCCCACGTCAGCTGCCGCGTGCCCCCGGCCGCCCTCGCCGCGCCCGGCTGGCCCGGCGACGAGGTCGCCGCCGGCATCGCCTCCGCCTCCCGCTTCGCCGAGCTCGACCCCTACCGCGCCGCCACCCACAACAAGGGCGTCATGAACGGCGTCGACGCCGTCGTCCTCGCCACCGGCAACGACTGGCGCGCCATCGAGGCCGGCGCCCACGCCCACGCCGCCCGCAGCGGCGCCTACCGCCCGCTCGCCACCTGGAGCGTCGCCGCCGACGGCCACCTCGAGGGCAGCATCAGCCTGCCCGCCGCCGTCGGCACCGTCGGCGGCGCCACCAAGGTGCAACCCTCGGCCCGCCTCGCCCTCCAGATCCTCGGTCCGCACGCCCGCACCATGCTCGGCCAGGTCATGGCCGCCGTCGGCCTCGCCAGCAACCTCGCGGCCCTCCGCGCGCTCGCAACCGAGGGCATCCAGCGCGGCCACATGGGCCTCCACGCCCGCTCGGTCGCCATCGGCGCAGGCGCTCTCGGCCCCGAAATAGAGATCCTCGTCACACGCCTCATCGAGTCGGGCGAAGTCAAGCACGAACACGCTGTTACGCTGCTCCGCCACCTGCGGCAATGAGCCCGCCGCACGGCCACTTCGGCTACATTCTCCCGACTCTCCACGTGCCCCCGCGGCACCACCTTCATCTCCCGCACGTGCCCCCGCGGCACCTCCTCCCGGCTTCCCACGTGCCCCCGCGGCACCACCTTCGCCCGCTCCCCTCCGAGGTCTCCATGGTCAGCGCCACCGAACCGCGACTGTTCTGCGTCCCGCCCCCGCCCGCCGACGACGAGACGGGGCCGCGCTGGAACCCGCCCGACGGCGCCCCGCCCGGGCCGTGGACCATCGAGACGGCCTATCGCTACTGCGAGCGCATGGCCACCACCCACTACGAGAACTTCCCGGTCGCCTCGCGCTTCCTGCCCTCGCACCTGCGCCCCAACGTCATGGCCATCTACGCGTACGCGCGCACGGCCGACGACTTCGCCGACGAGCCCCGCTACGAGAACCGCCGCGTCGACGCCCTCGACCGCTGGGAGCAGCTGCTCGAGGCCTGCTACCACCGCGACGTGAACCACCCCGTGTTCCTCGCCCTGCGAGACACCGTCCGTCGCCACAACATCCCGA
>NZ_JADJNN010000002.1:0-82500 GCF_016714285.1 Nannocystis sp.
GTCGCCGCGCTGCCACCGATCGCCAGCTGCGGCGACACCGAGGCGCTCACCCAGAGCGTCCCACCGCCCGACGACCCGAAGCTGCGATCGAAGGTCGCCGCGGCTCGCACGGTGCTGGCCCGGACCAAGGCGCACGAGGACGCCGGCCAGTACGCGCAGGGCCTCACCGTGCTCGCACCGGTGCTCGCGGACGCGGAGCTCACGGCCTACAAGCCGCTCCACGCCGAGGCTCTGCTGCGCCGCGGCAGCCTCGAGATGAACACCGGCGACGCGAACGCAGCCCATGCCGACCTCGAACAAGCCGCGCGTGTGGCCATCACCGCGGGCCACGACACGGTCGCGGCGCAGTCTCTGTCGCGCGACCTCTTCGTCCGCGCCGCACTGCTGCACGCTGCTGCCGCGGCCCTGGAGGACGCCGGGATGGCGCAAGCCATGGTCGAGCGCGTCCCTGGCGAGCAGCCGCTGCGGGCCGAATTCCTCAACAACCTGGGCGTCGCCCAGATCGACGCTGGCAAGTATGCCCAAGCGCTCGAGTCCCTTAGCGCATCGCTTGCGATCAAGCAGGACGCGCTCGGCGAGGATCACCCAGAGGTCGCGTACACGCTCGCCAATATTGGCTATCTCAAAATGGCAGAGTACCGCTATGAGGAGGCGGCCGCGACCAGCGAACGCGCCCTCACGCTCACCCAACGCAGCCTAGGCCCCACGCACCCGACGGCTGGCGTGATCGAGTACACACTGGGCTCGGCGCTGCGCAAGAGCGGCAAGCCCAGCCTGGCACGGCAGCGACTGGAGCACGCACTGGAGCTCTTCGCAGCGAATAGCACCCAGGGGGGCCGCGAATACGTTCACTTCGACCTCGGCTTCTCGGCCCTCGCCCTCCACGACCCGATGCAAGCGGCCCAGCACTTCGCCACGGCCGCCGCGCTCACGGCCGCGAGGGGCGGCGACAAGCTCACCGAGGCCTACTTGCACGAGGCGTACGGCGACCTCGCGCAGGCCCAGGGGACCTCGCCAGGGCCCGCGGCGAGTACGGTCAGTCGCTGGCGCTGCGCAGCGAAGCCCTGGGCGCCGAGCACCTCGACGTCGCGTACACCCGCCTGCGCTACGGCGCGATGCTGCTGCGCGCGGGTCAGGCCGACGAGGCCCTCGTGGAGCTGCGCGCCGCGCTGGCGATCCGCGAGAAGGCCCTCCCCGCCGGCAGCCCCGCGATCGCCGAGAACGTCGAGCTGATCGGCCGCGCCGAGCTCGCGCTCGGGGACCTCGCTGCCGCCCGCATCTCGCTCGAGCGCGCCCTGCAGATCCGTCAGGCCGCGCTGCCGCCGACCAGCCTCGAGGTCGCCCGCTCGCTGCGCTACCTCGGCGAGGCCAGCGAGGCCGCCAACGAGGCCAGCGAGGCCGCCGATCTGCTCGGGCGCGCCGTCACGATCCTCGTCGCCGGCGAGGCCGAGGCGCCCGAGCTGTCCGCGACCCGCTTCGCCCTCGCCCGCGCCCTCGCCGGGGCTGGCAAGGCCGACGCCGCCATCACCACCGCCCGCCAGGCCCGCGAGGCGCTGAGCTCGGCGTTCACGAGCGAGGCCGCGGCGATCGACGCCTGGCTCGCCAGCCAGGCGTCACAACGCTGAGCCTGTCCCCGAGGACAGGCTCATCTGTCCCCAGGGACAGCCCAGGCTCCGGCCCTAATCCGAGCCCAGGGCCAAACCCCGAGGACAGGCTCATCTGTCCCCAGGGACAGCCCAGGCTCCGGCCCTAACCCGAGCCCAGGGCCAAACCCCGAGCCCAGGCCCCGAGCCTACGCGCCGAGCTTGTCGAGCTCGGCGCGCAGCTTCTGACCGAGCTTGCGGTCGGTCATGGTGATGAAGGCGACCATGCCGGCGAGCCTGCTCAGGGTCTCGCCGTCGCGCAGCGGCTTGCCCTTGCTCAGGTTGTGCAGGGCGGCCCGGACCTCGCGCTTGAGCTCTCGCGGGACCCGCGGCGCGCCCTGGCCGTTGACGACCAGGCCAGTGACGCGCTGGCGTCCGCCCGAGCGCGAGACCTTGGTCTTGTCAGGGTGAACGACGAAGCCCTCACCGACGGCGATCGCGCTGATGCAGCCGAGCAGCTTGCCGAGCAGCGGCTTGCCCTTGTGACCGACGGGCAGGCTGAAGGTGAGGTCGTCGGCGTAGCGGGTGTAACGCCAGCCGAGCTTGTGCGCCGCGCCCTGCAGGCGCCGGTCGAGGCGCATGCACAGGGTGTTGGTGAGGCCGGGGCTGGTCGGCGCGCCCTGGGGCAGGCAGCGCGGGCCGAGGGCGAGGTAGTAGATCTTGCCGTCGACCTCGCTGACCTGGCGCGGCGCCTCGGTGCACAGCAGCGCGAGCAGGGTCGCTATCTGCTCGCGGTAGCCGGCCTTGCGGAACACGCCCTTCACTCGGGTCAACGTGACCGTCGGGAAGAAGTCCTTGAGGTCGACCTTGAGCACCGTCGATGCGTTGGTGTGCGCCGCGGCGTTGCTGGCGATCGATCGCCCGTGCATGAAGCCGTGGGCCGCGCCGTGCACCGGCAGGCGCTCGACCACCTCGCGCAAGATCCACCGCTGCGCCGCCTTGAGCCGGCGGTGCGGGGCCCAGATCGCCCGCTTCGAGCCGTCGCGCTTGGGGATCGTGAAGCGGTAGTAGTTCAGCTTCGTGGCGGCGTCGCGGTGGTACGCGAGCACCCGCAGCTCGGCCATGCTGACCTTCAGCGCCTCGGCCAGCTGCTTCGGCTTGTCCAGCTTCGGCAGCTCGTTCTCCGCCTGGCGCTCCTCGGCGTCCGGCAGGTCCCACTTGTCGTGGTCGAGGTCGTCGTTCCAGAACACGCCCTCGCCGAGGTGGACCAGGTGCGCCGCCTTGTAGGCCTGCCAGGCCTCCTTCGCCAGCTTGCGGCGCTCGGCGGCCTCCTCCTTGAGCGTCTTCTTGTAGCGGTCGAGCTCCGCCTTGCTCATGCTGTCGGTCGGCTTGCGCTCGATGAGGTAGCCCTTCTCCTTGAGCTGGGCCGAGATGTACTTGTCACGCCCGCCGGCCGTCTCGATGGCGCGCCAGAGGTCGAGGAGTCGCGTGTAGTCGATGCGGAAAGTCGTCGCCATGCTTCACCCCGCGGTGCCGTCCAGGTAGCCGCGCGCCTCGAGGTCATCGACGCGCTCGAAGTAGGCCGCCCTCGCCTCGGCGACCGAATTGAAGACCAGGCTCTGCACGCGGAGGCCCTGGTCGCGCGGGCCCCAGCGCAGCTTGAGGCGCTGGCGGTCGAGGGAGACCTGACAGACCTCCTCGGCGTCGCCCTGCCGTTTGGCGTAGGTCCGGGTCTCGACGGTGATCGTGCCGCGGGCCTTGCCGCGGGCCTGACGGCGGCGCTCCTCCTCCTGGGCCTGGGCCACGCGGAGGGCGATGAGGTGGGCGCAGGGGCCCTCCTTGAGCTTGTGCTTGCGGAAGAAGGTGCAGGTGCACTCGGCCGACTTGACGCGGCCGTCGTCGTCGAGGACCAGCTGCGGCCGGTACTCGCGGCGGTCGGCCTCGACGGCGACCTTGCCGGTGATCTCGAGGCCGGTGCCGTAGATGCGGTTCTCGCTGACGATCTTCGCCGCGCCGCGGGCGACCAGGTCGTGGGCGACCCGCTCGCGGACGTTGCGGTACTGCAGGCGGGTCAGATCGATCGGGGCGTCGCTGATCGGGCGCAGGCGGTAGACCGCGCGGGCCAGGTCGTAGCTGACCTGTCCGTTCTGACAGGCGATCTGCAGCGCGGTGTAGACCTCGGTGGCGGGCCGCTTGGTGACCTTGGCCAGATCTTCGGCGCTGCTGACCCAGACCTCGCCGAGCTGCTTGAGCACCGCGGCGAGGGTGACCTTGATGTCCTCGTGGCGGTCGCGCGGGAGCAGCTGATCGAAGCCGACCGACTGCGACCAGTTGGCGCTGGTGAAGCCGGACAGGCCGAGGGTCAGGGTGATCGGGCCGGCGCGCAGGACGTAGAAGCTGGGCAGGCCGCTGCCGAGCAGGTGGATGTCGACGGTGTCGACGAAGGGCAGCAGGCGGCGCAGCAGGCTCAGGCGGCGGCGGCCCCAGATGCGCACGAGCGCGGGGCTGCGGCCCTTGTACGGTCCCGCGGCGGAGGTCAACACGATCTCCCACGGCTCGAGCACCAGGCGCGGGGCCTCGCCCGGGACCAGCTCGATGCGGACGCCGCGGCCGCCCTTCTTGCGGTCGGCGTTGAGGCGCAGCTGCCGGAGCAGGTTGTAGAGGTCGATCGCGGCGATCGTGACGACGGTGCTCGGCAGGGTCGCGGCCGACTGCACCTGCAAGAAGCCGCGCAGCCACGCGTCGGGGACCTGGATCGTCTTCTCGATCACCGGGGCCTTGCCCTCGGTGTGCACGCTGACGGCGTCCTGGCCGATGCTGATCTGGGTCGGCCGGTAGCTGCGCATGCGCTGCACGCCGTCGAACAGGCCCTTGCTGTAGTCGATGTTGGTGGTGCCGTGGCGCAGCGCGCCGCTGACCTCGAAGGCCGACCAGTCGACCCCGAGCTGCGCGTAGGCCCCCTCGTCCTTGGAGAAGACCTCGAGCAGCAGGCGGTCGGGGTGGACCGTGACGATCGGGTCGAGCACCAGCCAGGCCGTCGGGTCGTTGCGCGCCAGCCACTCGAAGTAGGCCTGCTGGGCCTGCCACGCGCTCTGGCCCGCCATCGACTTGCGCAGCCGCATGTACGCGAGGTACGCGGTCTTGTCGCGCGGCACGTAGCGGAAGTCCGAGCTGACGACCTCGTAGAGGCAGGACAGCGCCTCGCGCAGGGTCAGCGGGTCCTTCGCCTTGAGCTCGGCGCGCACGTCGGCGCGGCGGGTGTTGGTGAACAGGGCGAGGGTCGAGCTCGCGTCGCCGGCGACCAGCTGGCTGGCGCCGGCGTAGGTCAGGGTGATCGGCGTGCGGGGGTCGGAGAGCTGCTCCTCGGGCTTGGTCGACTCCGGCTCGGACCCGGCTTCGGGCTTGTCGGTCTCTTCGCTCACGGTTGCACCTCCCAGCGGCCGTGCCGCTCGCGTGGGCTCGAACGATCGGCGGCGACCCGTTTGGCCCGCCGCAGGGCCCGCCACGCGGCCTTGCGCAGCTCCTCGTCCTCGGCCTCGGCGGCGCCGAGCTTGCGCAGGGCCGCCATCGCCGGCTCATCGGCGATCTTGCCGAGCGCCTCGACCAGGCCGAGGCGGGCCGTCTCGTGCTGCGTGTCGGCCAGCGCCTTGATCAGGCCGGCGCTGTCGCCGAGGGCGACCAGATGCGCGAGCACGGTGCCCTGGCGGTGGCTGTCGCCGGCGCCCGGACGCAGCGCGCTGGCCGAGTCGGGGCCGACCAGGCGCGCGAGGCTCGGGCCATCGTCGAGCACCAGCGCGACCAGCTTCGCCGCGCCCTTCGGATCGAGCGCGGCGAGACCTGCTGCTGCCGCGCTGCGCTGCTCGGCGTCGTGGCTGTCCTTGAGGACAGCCTTGAGCGCCTCGAGCCCCGGCTTGCCGCCGGCGCCGGCGGCGAGGCTCTGTGCGGCCTGGCGGCGCAGCGCGCGGGCGCGGGCCGGGAAGGCGGTGCCCTCGGCGAGGGTGAGCGCGGCGACCAGCTCATCGCTGGCGACGTCGAGGCGACCCGCGGCCCACAGCGCGCTGCGGTAGGCGGGCTCGAGCTCGTCGATGCGGTTCGGCTTGCCCTCCGAGAGGCGGGCGTACTCGGTGAGCCAGGCCTCGCGGGCGGCGCGGAGGACCTCGGCGAGCTTCTTGCCGTGGGCCTTGGCGGCGGCTGGTCCGGCGCGCCCGACGATCTCCGCGGCGACGGCGGCGACGCGCGGGTGGACCGAGGCGAGGTGTGGCACGGCGGCGTCGACCGGCAGCGGCGTGCGCGACAGGAGGATCTGCACGACCGAGCTGCGCAGCTCGTTGCGCTTGATCTGCGGCAGCAGCTCGAGCAGGCGGGCCGGGTCGCCGCGCTTCTTGAGGCGCTCGAGCGTGTCCTTCTCGAGGTTGGCCTGTTGCGCCTGCAAGAACACGTAGTCGGGCTCGAGCGAGTCGGCGCCGTGGAGCTTGCGCAGGCTGTGGGCGAGGGCGCTGGCGATCGCGCTGTAGCCCTCCTCGCGCAGGCGTTCGCCGATGAGCGCGGGGGTGTGCGGGTCCTTGTCGTACTCGAGCAGGCGGGCGACCGACTGGCGGATGCTCCAGTTCTCGTCCTTCGCGCGGCCGCGGATGATCTTCCACGCCGCCTCGCCGCCGAAGTGGCGCAGGCCGACCAGGGCGCGCTGCGCCGCGGTACCTGTCCCTGCGGCCAGCTTGGCGAGGATGCTGAAGATCTTGTCGGCCTGGCCGGGCTGCTGCTCGCTGACCTTGCCCATGTGGCCGAGCGCCTCGGCGGCCTCGTCCTGCAGGGCGTGGCCGTCCTCGTTGACGAAGCGCAGCAGGGTGTCGAGGGCGCGGAGGTCGGCGAGGGCGCCGAGGGCCTTGACCGCGCGCTTGCGCAGGTTCAGGTCCGGCATCAGGTCGACGCTGGTGAGCAGGACGCTGACGCCGTCGCCGCGGCCCGCGAGCGCGAGGCCCTCGGCGGCGTAGAAGGCGAGGTCGGGGTCCTGCGACTTGAGCGACGCGAGCAGCGGCTCGGGCGGGCCGCCGCGCTTGCGCAGGCGCCAGCCGATCGCCTCGGCCGCCTTGCGGGCGATCTCTGGCTTCGGGTAGGTCAGCAGCGGGGCGAGGGCCGCGTCGAGCTCCTTGCTGCGAGCCCAGCGCAGCGGCAGGGCGATCGCCTGCAGCTGACGGTCGTCCGAGAGGCGGCGGGCGGCCTCGGCGATCTGCACGAGCACCGCGTCGTGGCGCGGGCGCTGCTTCTTCTCCCAGTCGGCCTGGAAGCTCGCGGGGGCGCTGTCATCGTCGTCGTCGTCGTCGTCGTCGTCGTCGTCGTCGTCGTCGTCGTCGTCGTCGTCGTCGTCGTCGTCGTCGTCGTCGTCGTCGGCGCTGAAGTTGTCCTCGTCCTCGTCCTCGATCGGCTCGCTGCGCGCGAGGGCGCCTTCGTCCTCCGGATCCTCGATGCGCTGGTCGTGGCCGGAGATCGCCATGAGGGCGGCGAAGGCGGCGGCGCGGCGCTTCGGGTTGTCGAGGTGGGCGGCCACGCGGGCGGCGTCGGCGACGAGGGCGAAGCTGCCGACGGCCTTGAGCAGCTCGTCGACGCGGGCGCTCCCGGCCGGGTCGGTGTCGATGCGATCGAGGAAGGCCGCGGTGGCCCGCGGATCGCCGAGGCGCTGCAGGGCGCGGATCGCCTCGCTCTGCTCGCTGGCCTGGTCGGAGCGCAGCTTCTCGACCAGCACCTCGAACGCGGCGCCGTCCTTCTTGGTCGCCAGCTGCTCGCCGGCGGCGAAGCGCTGGGCGCGGTACTTCGAGGTCAGCGCGCCGCGCAGGGCCTTCGCGGCCGGGCCCTTACCGTCGGCCTCGTAGTGGCCGGCGAGGCCGCCGACGGCCGCCTGACGCAGCGCCTCCGAGCGGGCGCCGAGGGCCAGGGTGTGCACGCGGATCCAGGCGTCGCGGCGGGCGGCGATGAGGGCGTCGCTCTCGGGCTCGTTGGGCTTGGTGGCGGGAGCTGCTGCGCCCGACTGCGCGACCAGCATGTTGGCGAGCAGCTTGACGGCCTCTTGCTCGAGGCCGTCGTCGCGGGTGAGCAGGACGTCCTCGAGGACCTTGAGGCCCTTGTCATTCTTGGCGTCGGCCTTGCCAGCGCCGGAGAGCGCGGCGAGCAGGGCCAGGCCGAGCGCGCCGGTGTCGCGCTGGCCGGTGGCGAGGGCCTCGGCGGCGAGGGCCGCGGGCTCCATGCCGATCGCCTTGAGGCCGTCGAAGGCCTGCTTGCGGACCGGCTGCTGCGGGTCGCCGAGGGCGAGGACCAGCACGCTCTGGACCGCGGCGAGCGCGTCGGAGCTGTCCTTCTTCGGCTTGGCTGGCTTGCTGTCCTTGGGGACAGGTCCGGGTCCGGTCACGACCGCGAGCAGGCGGGCGATCGCCGTCTGGCGGATGCGCATCTCGTTGTTGCCGCCGGGCAGGCGCGACAGCGCCGCGTAGGCGCCAAACACCACCTGGCGCAGCTCCTCGGGGGCGTAGGCGGGCTTGCTGACCGGGCGCTTGCTGGCGAGCTCGTGGACCGCGGTGATCGTGGTGGCGAAGCGGCGCGAGAAGATCGACCACTGGCGGTCGAAGGTCTCCTGCTTGTCCTCGGCGAGAGCGTCGAGCAGACGCGCGGCGCGGACCTTGAGCTGCGGGTTCGCCTTGGCGTCGCCGAAGGTGACGAGCTCGGCGATGCTGCGCACGACCTCGCCGGAGATCGTCCACTTGGTCTTGCCCTCACCGCGGTCGTTGATCAGCTCGGTGACGAAGCGGGCGAAGCCGGCGTCGTCGCCGAAGTGCTCGAGCGCCTGGGCGGCGAGCAGGCGCACGCGCGGGTGGGCCGAGGCGAGCGCGGCGAGGCAGCGGTCGGGCACGCCGTCACCCTCGACCAGCTCGCGCATCAGCACGAGCAGCAGGGCCTTGTCGCGCAGGCGGTCCTTGCTGTGGTCGAGGTAGGCGATGAAGGCGTCGTCGGCCCCGAGCGCGAGGGCGGCGAGCAGGCCGAGCTCGGGCGCCGGCGCCGTCTTGCCGGCGGTGAAGATGATCGATGCGCCGGAGGGGTCGCCGATCGCCGCGAGGCCGAGCGCGGCCTCGGCCTGGACCGCGGGGTCGCTGTGCTGGAGCGCGGCCTGGAGGGCGAAGATCGCGTTGGCGTTGCCGGGGCGGGCCATCCACGCCATCGCCGAGGCGGCGGCCTTGCGGATCGCGGCCTCCTTGTGTTGCAGCAGCGGCAGCACGGCCGAGCTGGCCGCCGGGTCGCCGAGCTCGGCGAGGCCGGCGAGCGCGAGCACGACGCGGGCCTGCCACTTCGGGCGCAACGCGGGGACCTCGGGCTCGGGCTCACCGATCATCGCGGTCAGCGGGGCCCGGGCCGAGCTGTCGCCGTGCAGCGCGCGCGCGCCAGCGGCCCGCACCACCACATCGGGGTGCTTGCTGGCCATCGCGGCGGTCAGCGCCGCGGCGCCCTCGTCGGCGACCAGCAGCGCGTCGACGGCCAGCTGGCGCACGGTCTCGTCGTCGTCGTCGACGGCCTTGACCAGCAGCTCGTGGGTGCCCGCGGCCTTGCGCTTGGCCAGCACCTTGGTGGCCTCGACGCGGAGGTCAGGGTACTTGCCGGACAGCGCGGCGCTGAGAGGCTCGAGGCCGATGCCCTTGGTGCGCTTGAGGGCGAAGTCGAAGGCCTCCTTGCGGACGCCGGGGTCGGGGTCGCCGAGCAGCTCGAGCAGCAGGGGCCAGGCCCAGCTCTGGGAGATCTGCCCGAGCACCTCGTTGAGCACCTCGCGGCGCACGTCGGCGTGCAGGCTCTTGAGGGCGAAGCGCAGGCTGCCGGCACCTGGGCCCCCGACCTCGAGGCTGAGCGCGGCCTTGAAGGCCTCGCTGCGCACGGTCTTGCCGGCGTCGCCGAGGGCTCGCTCGAGCAGGGCGATCGCCTCGGGCGTGCGCTGCTTCTTGAGCTGCTTGACGAGCAGGTCGAGGCCGCGGCGGCGCACGTCCTCGTGGTCGGCGCCGAGGCCCGCGGCGGCGACCGTCAAGGGCACGGCGTCCTCGAGGCGGGTCAGCGCGGTGAAGGCCGCGTCGCGCACGCTGGCGTCGCTGTCGCGCAGCATCAGGCGCAGGCGGGCCGCGCCGCGCGGGTCGCCGAGCTCGGCGAGGGCCTTGCAGGTGTCGACGCGGACGCTGGCGGTGCTCTCACGACTGAGTTGAAGGAGCGTGCCGAGGGCGCGCGGGTCTTGCAGGGCGGCCAGGCCGGTGGCGCCGGCGAGGCAGGTGTCGAGAGCGCGGCTGGCCATCGCCTCGAGCAGCGGGCGCTTGTCGGCCTCGCTGACCTCGGAGAGCTCGACCTTCTTCGCCTTGGGCAGGTCGTCGTCGCTGGGCTTGGCCTCCTTCTTGGGCTTGCCGCTGGCGGCCGCCGCTGCTGCGGCCTTGACCTCGGCGGTGGGGTCGGGGGCCGTCTCGATGTCGTGCAGGAGGCGGTGGGTCTGCTTGTCGCGGAAGCGCAGCGCGGCGGCCAGCTTCGGGGTCGCGAGCAAGGACACGAGGAAGGCGGCCTGACGCACGCCGGCGTCGCCGTCGGCGCTGAAGCGGCGCAGGGCGGCCTGGACGTCAGCGCTGTCGAGCATGTCGCGCTGGTAGAAGCGGATCAGCGCGGTGCGGCGGATGTCGGCCTGCTTGGCGCGCAGGGCCACCAATTCGGCCTCCGGCGACTTGGCCGGGTGCAGCGCCTCGAGCGCGACGAGGGCGGCGAGGCGGACCTCGCGGGGGTTCAGGCCGAGCGCGCCGGTCAGCTTGCTGAGCGCCAGGTCGTCCTTCTTCGCCAGCTCGGCGAGGGCCTCGACCGCGACCACGCCGACGTCGCGCTTGGCGGCCGCGAGCGCGAGGTCGAGGATGCGCAGCGAGTCCTGGCCCTCGAGCTTGCGCAGGCCGGCGAGCGCCGCGAGGCGCACGTTCTCCTCGGCGGCCTGCAGCAGCGGCTCGAGCAGCTTGACGGCGCGCGGGCTGCCGGAGGCGCCGAGCAATTCGGTGGCGAGGACCTTGAGGCCGTGGTCCTCGTCCTGGCTGACGCGGGCGGCGAGCAGCTCGAGCGACTTGGCGTCGTTCCAGCCAGCGAGCGCGCGCAGGGAGACCTCTCGCAGCTTGGGGTCGCGACGCTTGAGCTCGTACTCGGCCCAGGTCATCGCGCCGTGGAACAGCTGGGCGCGGTCGCTGACCTTGCCGCCGGCGTCGACGGGGAACACGCGGAGGGTGGCGTCCTCGCAGGCGGCGACGAGGGCGGGTCGGCCCTTGAGCTCGGCGAGGGTGAGGGCGGCGACCTTGGCGAGGCCGTCCTTCTGCGTGGAGGGTCGGCGTTGACCGCTGCCGCGGGTCCAGGTCTTGATCGTGGCGTCGCGACCTGCGGTGTAGAACTTGTCGGCGACGCCGGGGATAAGGGCGGTGGTGCGTTCGCCGTGGCCGTTCTTGCCGCCGCGGTCCTCGGCCTCGAGCGGGCCGCGGACGTGGGTGAGCAGCAGGCGGTTGTCGTGGCCGACCGACATCACGCGCAGCTCCTCGGGCTCGAAGAGCAGCGCCGTGATGGCGCCCTCGTGCAGCTTCTTCGACTCGGCGGCGAAGAACTTGTCCTTGTCCTCGCAGTCGAACACGGAGAGGGCGCCACGGTCGCCGCCGACGGCCAGCCACACGCCGCTCGGGTCGCTGGCGATCGCCGAGCCGATCTCGTTGAGCGCGAGGCGCTGCAGCTCCTTGCCGTCCTTGCGCGCGACGATCACCAGCTCCTTGCCGCACAGCGCCGCGAGGCGGTCCTTGCTGGCGAGCGCGAGCGCGGTCGGGGCCGGGTCGAACTTGGCGCCGATCGGCTTCGCGGACTTGGCGTCGAGGCCGGCCTTGTAGATGTGGCCGTCGCTGCCGGCGACGTAGACGTGGCTGTCGTCGGCGACGAGGCCGGTCGCGCCGCCGCCGAGCGGGGCCGACTGCAGCTCGCCCGAGTCGAGGTTCAGGCGGTAGAGCGCGGTCGCCTGGCCCTCGGGGTGGACGGTGGCGATGAGCACGTGGGCGCCCTGGCCGAGCAGGGCCCGCAGCTCGCCGCGGATCTGCGTGTACTTGTCGCTCGTGAATTTGTCGCTCGTGGTCGCGGTCGACATCAGGCAGCGTCCTCCGTCAGCACCTTGAGATCCGGGTGGGCGCGGCCGATGCGGGCCAGCGCCACCATGCAGCTCGCGCGCTCGCTGGCGCCGCGCGAGCCCATGAACTCGTGCAGCAGCGAGCCGGCGAGGCCGGCGAAGCTGCGGTCGTCGATCGCCAGGTCACGCATCGCCTCGATCAGCGACAGCTTGGCCTTGCGGGCCGGCAGGGGCTTGTTGCGGCGCTTGGCCTTCGGCTCGTCCGCCTGCGGGGCGGCGTCGACCTGCGCCTCGGCGGCCTTGGCCGCCTCGACCGGCAGCTTGGTCGGCGGGATCGAGAACAAGATCCTTCGCATGAAGGCCTGCAGGGCCTCGCCGCTGGCCGGCGGCTTGGCGGGTCGCGGCGGCGCGCCGATGCCCTCGGGCGGCACCGCGGCCTTGGCCGCCGGCTTCGCCGCGGGCTTCGCGTCCTTGGCGACGCGGGGCGTGGGCTTCCAACCATCACTGATGCCGCGATCGCGGTACAGCGACCAGATCGTTCGCACCACGAACGCGGTGACCTGGCGATCGGGCGACTCGCTGAGGCGGAACAGCTCCTCGGGGATCGCCAGCTTGGGGTAGCGGTAGATCAGCTGCATGCCGAGCGCGCGGGTCTCGGAGACCAGGCTCTCGCAGAAGCCGTAGACCGCGGTCGCGGTGAGCGAGGCCGGGTCGACGCGGTAGCGCTTGTGTTCGACCGACTCGTCGGCGAGCAGGGCCTTGGCGAAGAACTCGCGGACCTCGGGGTAGGGCGCCTCGGTGACCTCGACGATCTCGTTGATCGGCGGGGCCCAGCGGGCGAGCTCCCAGCGGCCGATGTCGAGGGCGAACTGCCGCACCGGCGCGCGCGCGTCGACCAGCAGCGGCTTGAAGCGGGCCCAGCTCAGGTAGCTCGCGGGCACCTCGGCGCCGGGGTCGACCGGGCGGTCGGTCAGCGCGAGGCTGATGTCGGGGTGGTGGCGGCGGATGTAGTGGCGGGCGAACGCGGCCTGCGGCGCGTCAGCGGGGCCGGGTCCGGTGGCCATCTCCCACAGGCGGTCGCAGCCGGCGGTCACGGCGTCGGCCGTGAACTCGCGCTGCTCGCCGGCCAGCATCTGCAAGAACGCGGTCTCGGAGATGATCTTGATGCCGGCGCCCTTCTCGACCAGCTTCTCGGCGGCGAGCTGCTTGCTGCCCTTGCGGCCGTTGCCGTAGAGCGGCGAGCCGTCGTCGCCGATCACCAGGTAGTCGAGCTTGGCGTTGACGCTGCTCGCGTTCTTGCCGCCCGCGTTGGTGACCTTGGCCTCGGCCTCGTCGCGGACCATCGTCGCCAGCTTGCCGGTGAACAGGAAGCCCTTGCCGCCGAGGTCGATCTTCTTGGCGGCCGCGGCCGCCTTCTTCGGCGCCTCAACTTGCTTCGGAGCGAAGTCCGCGGGCAGCAGGGCCTTGGTCATGTACTCGAGCGCGAACTCGCGGTAGTGCGGCTCGGGGCGCAGCGCGAGCTGCATGAGCCAGTCGAAGCCGAGCGCGCCCGGGGAGAAGCGGCGCACGTCGCTGAGGAAGCCGAGCGCGGTGCGGGCGAGGTCCTCGCTGAACTTGAGCTCGCGGGCCCACGGCTTGCCGCTGTGGATGAGCTCGCGGATCCACGGGTCGGCGTCCCAGCTGGGGTGGAAGGCGACGGCGCGCCAGAACTCGGCGCCCATGTCCTCGGCCTTGAGCCGCTCCTCGGAGATCCAGCCGAGGATCGTGCTGCCGGCGTGCGGGTGCAGGACCATGCGCGCGAGGAACTCGCGGCCGAGCTCCTCGGCGGGGAAGCGGGTCAGCGCGTCGAGGGCGAAGCGCGCGGCCTGGCCGGAGATCCGAGGGTCGTCGAGGAGGTCGCGGAAGAACGCCGAGCCGAGCGACTTGTAGGTGTGCACCTTGACCAGCAGGTCGCTGGCGAACTCGAAGACCTTGCCGCGCTCGTCGAGCAGGCGGTCGGCGAACCACGCGGGGGTCAGCTCGCGGGCGCTGAAGTGCTTGCGCAGCGCGGTCGCGGCGAGCTCGTGCGCGTGCTGGGTGCCGAGCAGCTGACCCCAGGCGTCGAGACCGATGTCCTTGCGGGGGTCGCGGTCGCCGAGCAGGTCGGCGGCCAGCTTGCGCACGTCGGCGTTGTTGTTGTTGGCAAGGCGCAGCAGCTGCGCGAGCTCGAGGTCTCGCGCGTGCGTGCGGGCGTAGGCGGCCGCGTAGACGCGGGCCGGGTCGCTGCTCGAGTCGAGCAGGCGGAGCACCGGCTCGTGCAGGCCGAGCTCGCGAAAGCCACCCTGCTCGAACTTGGGGACGTTCTGCAGCAGCCAGATGACGAACTCGTCGACGGTGGCCGACTGCACCGAGATGAGGCGGACGACCCACGGGGCCTCGACCTCGCGGAGGCTGGCGCGGAAGTCGGTCTTGAGGGCGGCGGCGGCGAACTTGCGGACCTGCTCCGAGTTGGCGCGCTCGAGCAGGGCGAGCACGGGCCGCGGGGTGCGGCGCCACAGCTCGGCGTAGGCCCGCTCATTGAGGGCTGGCGCGCCGGAGCGGCTGAGCTTGAAGTTGCGGCGGGTGTACTTCTTGGTCTCGTGATGGAGGATGTGGTTGTAGATCCACGTGCGCGCGAAGGCGGTGCTGTCGTCGTAGGCGCGGAGGACGTCGATCGCGGCGTCGACGTAGGCGGGCGGGAGGCCCTGGCCGATGTGCCGCAGGTATCGCCAGGCGCGGCGGACCAGGTAGCCCATCGTGCGGCGCGAGATCTCGCGGTAGCTGCCGGCCTTGGTCGCGTAGGCGGCGTCGAAGCGGGCCGCGAGGGCGCCGAAGATCTCGCTGTCGGACTTCGCCTCGGCCTCCTTGAAGATCTGCTTCAGGCCGCGCCACGGGCCCCAGCACAGCGGCACCTTGCGGATCACCTCGAGCAGCGCGGCCCGCTCGTAGGCGCCGTTCTTGTGCCACAGCTCGACGAGCAGCCCGTGCAGCTGCAAGCGCGGCGGCAGCGGGACCTCGGCGTTCGCGGCCTCGAGCGCCTTGATCGTGTCGATGCGGTAGCGGGCGCGGGCCTGCGGCTGCTCGCGGCGAAACTTGCCGGTGCCGAGCTGGGCGGTGAAGCTCGCATAGGTCAGCGCGCCCTCCCGCGGCGGCTGTGCCGGGCGCGGATCTGCGGCGCCGGCGAGGCCGACGATGAGGTTGGCCAGTTCGGGATCGCGGGCGTCCCAGGCGCGGCGGATGTCATCGAGGCTGAGTTCAAGGCCCATCGCGAGCTCCCAATTCGGCAAGGTGACGGCAGAGGACGGCGCACTGGCGGCGCCCGATGGCGCAGACCGGCGCCGAGGGATTGGCGCCAGCGGGACCGCGAGCATGCCTCAGCCGCAGGGCCGGCGACAAGCGCGGGCCCCGGCGGGTTTTTGCGGTTTCTCAGTCCCCCGAAAGTTGGCTGGCGAGGGCCAGATCGCTCGATGTCGCGCCGCAGGGCCCCGATGGCGGCAGATCGGCCCGTGGCCCCGCGTGATAGAACGGCGAACATGACGACCCCGCGTGCCTCCTCCAACTCGTGGACCCTGCTCGCCGTGGCGGTGAGCGCCCTGACGATGACCGCTTGCAAGAAGTCGGCGGACACCAAGGCCCCGGACGGCGGCGGCGGCGGTGACGAGGTCAGCCACGCCGGTGACAACGGCGGCGACGCGAGCCCCGGGGACGACGCGGCGCCGGAGTTTCTCACCGTCGATGTGTTCGAGGAGGTCCTCGACAAGCACAAGGGCGACGTGAGCGACTGCTACGCGACCGCGAAGGAGGCCAAGGCCGACCTCGCGGGCAAGCTGGTGCTCGACTTCACCGTCGACGGCACCGGCAAGGTCAGCGAGGTCAAGGTCGACCCGGCCAGCACGCTCAAGGATGACGGGGTCAACGCCTGCGTCAGCGACAAGGCCAAGGGTTGGTCGTTCCCGAAGACCCGCGACGGCCAGAGCATGACCCTGCCGTACAGCTTCAACCTGTCCTGAGGGACAGGCTTTCTAGCGGGTCGCTCAGCCGCTGAGCACGCTGATCGTGCGCCGTCGCGGCGGCGGCAGGCCGGCGGCGTGGCGCAGGCCGGCGCAGATCTCGAGCGCGTCGGGCGGGCGCCACTTCATCGGGAAGCCCTGGCACTGGCCGGGCTTGGCGGCGTGGATCTGGCACAAGTTGGCGGGCGTGAGGAACACGCAGGAGCGCAGCGCGTCGCCCTGGTCGATGAGGTGCACGCTGCCGTCCGGCCGCACGACGCAGCGCTCGGCCAGGAACTCGGCCTCGCTGCGGCCGAGCAGCGCCGCGGCGCGACCGATGTCGTCGGGGCTCATGACGACGAAGCCGTCACCGCGGCAACAATTGCCGCAGCGGTGGCACTGGAAGGGCTCGACCTCGTAGGGCCACGTGGACTCGTCCATGGCGGGAGACTTCCACGGGCGAGCGGCTGCTGACAAGGCTCTGCAGCGGCCGCTATGCTCGCGGCCCATGACGCGCCTCCTCCTGCTCAGCAGCTCCAACGTGCACGGCCACGGCTACCTCGACCACGCGGCCGCCGAGCTGCAGGACTTCCTGGGCCCGCGGCGGCGCGTGCTGTTCGTGCCCTTCGCGCTGCACGACCACGCGGGCTACACGGAGAAGGTGCGCGAGCGGCTGGCGCCGCTGGGGCTGACGGTGGAGCAGCTGCTCGCGGGGCCCGAGGCGCGCGCGCAGGTCGAGGCCGCGGAGGCGGTGTTCGTCGGCGGGGGTAACAGCTTCCGCCTGCTGGCCGACCTCTACCGCCTGGGCCTGATCGAGCCCCTGCGCGCGCGGGTGGTCGCGGGCACCCCTTACATCGGCTCGAGCGCCGGCACCAACCTCGCCGGCAAGACGATCGGTACGACCAACGACATGCCGATCGTCCACCCGCCGAGCTTCGTCGGGCTCGGCCTGCTGCCCTTCAACTTCAACCCGCACTACCTCGACCCCGACCCGGCCTCGACCCACAAGGGCGAGACCCGCGACGCCCGCATCCTCGAGTTCCACGAGCTGAACCCGCAGCCGGTGCTGGCCCTGCGCGAGCCGACGATGCTGCGCCGCGAGGGCGACCACCTCGGCCTGCGCGGAGCCGCCGGCGCCCGCCTGTTCCGCCGCGGCCAGGCGGCGATCGAGCTGGCCCCGGGCAGCGACCTGGACGAGCTGCTGCGCGAGTGAAACCCTGCTCACGCGGCGCAGATGCCGTAGCGCGGGAGGATGTGGTGGAGCACCACGTAGCGGTGCTCCTGCAGCGCGTCGTGGAACAGCTTCCAGTCGCTGTGCATGAACTCGGGGGCGTAGGGGAACTCCTCCTCACCGTCGTGCTCAGCGGTAGTGCCGAGAGCGGCGTGCTTCCACGAGCCGACGCCCTTGGCCACGTAGCTCGGGCTCGCGGGCCCGAAGCTGAACGCCCCGCTGGCGATCGCGTCGAGCCACACGCGGTGACGGGCGTCGCCGTCGGGGTCGCGGGTGCCGCGGATGAGCTCGGCGAACACGCCGAGGTCCTGCGCCGACATGCCCGGCACCGCGGCTGTCTCGGAGCCGACGCGGAAGCGCTGCATCGCCACGCACATCGCCTCGGCGGCGCGCACGAAGTCGATCGGGTTGTCGCGGTGGATGACCTCGTCGCGGCCGTTGGTGTAGCTCCACACGAGGTAGGGCTTGTCGGGGTTGCTGAGCACGGCGCCGTGGCCGAGCGGCAGGGCTTCGCCGAGGAAGTAGCCGACGAGGCGGCTCATCGTGCCCTGGTCGACGACGCCGTCCGGGCCGCGCAGGTGCGAGGCGGCGTTGACCTGGTGGTTGACGCCGGCGAAGCCCTGGTGGGCCCAGGTGTCGGCGTAGACGTGCATCGTGATGCCGAGCCGGTGCAGCGCTGCGTTGGGGGCGGTGGGGTGGTTGGGGTCGTAGTGATGGTTGTGGATGCAGGCGCGCAGCATGTCGCGCGCGACGGGGCTGTCGGGGACGCAGCGCAGCTTGTCGATGAACTTGCCGGGCGGGTCCTGGCCGGCCGGGAGCCCGCCGTTGCCGGGCAGGAAGTGGAACGGGATCCACACGCGGTGGTTGGCGAGCGACTCGAAGTTGCGATAGTCGAGGGTCTTGTGGGCCGAGCTGGTGCGCTCGTACATCGCCCCGTTGTCGAACTCGATCACGCCCCGGTTGGTCGCGTCGTCGACGTACTGCGCGCAGTAGGCGACGATGTTCGCGTGATGGTGGTCGAAGCCGGCGAGCCGCGCGACGACGTAGGTGGCTCCGTGGTGAAAGTCGATCTGCACAGGCAAGCTCCCCGGTCACGCGACAGTGACGCGATGGCCCCACGCTAGCAGATCGGCGTGCCCCGGCGGCAAGCGCGCCCGCGCGCCCAACGGCGGCAGCGGCGGTACGCTGGCCCGGCGGCGGCAAAGCTGGTACCACGCGCCGCGATGACGACGGACATGCAGGGCAAGGTCGTGTTGATCACGGGCGGCAACACGGGCATCGGCAAGGCGACGGCCGTGGCCCTGGCCCGCATGGGCGCCCGGGTGACGATCACCTCGCGCGACCCCGACAAGGGCCAGGCCGCGCTCGCCGACATCCGTCGGCAGGCGGGCAGCGACACGGTCCAGTGCATGCGCCTCGACCTCGCCTCGCTGGCGGGCGTACGCCACTTCGCCGCCGACTTCACCGCCGGCCACCCGCGCCTCGACGTGCTCATCAACAACGCCGGGCTGGTCTTGAAGGACCGCAGCGAGACCGTTGATGGCTTCGAGACCACCTTCGGCGTCAATCACCTCGGCCACTTCGTGCTCACGCATGAATTGTTGCCGCTGCTGCGGCGCAGCGCGCCGGCGCGGGTCGTGGTGCTCGCGTCCGAGGCCCACCGCGGCGCGCGCGGCGGGCTCGACTTCGACGACCTGCAGCTGCGCCGCAAGTACGGCGGATGGAAGGCCTACTCCCGCTCCAAGCTGGCCAACCTGTTGTTCACGCTCGAGCTGGCCGAGCGCCTGCGCGGCAGCGGTGTCACGGTCAACGCGGTCCACCCCGGGGTGGTCGCCTCCGAGTTCGCCGCCAGCGAGGACATCGGCGTGCTGTTCGGCTTCCTGTGGAAAATCTCGCGCTGGGCCTTGCTGAGCCCGGAGCAGGGCGCCCGCACCTCGGTCTACGTGGCGAGCGCGCCGGAGCTGGCGGAGGTCTCGGGCGGCTACTTCGCGCGCTGCAAGCCGGCGCGCCCGACCCGGGCCGCACAGGACCGCGGGGCCGCGCTGCGGCTGTGGGAGATCAGCGAGCAGCTGACGGCGACGACGGCGTCGACGGCGTCGGCTTGACCGCCCGCTCGAGCAACATCTTCGACGCGAGCATGCGGTCCCGGTGCTTGCGCATGCGCAGCACCTCGGGCTCGGCGAAGGTCAGCTCGGAGACCATGGGCGTGAGCCGCACGCTCTTGTTCATCAGGCTGATGTCGTAGGTGGAGTGCGGCAGGCCGAAGAAGTGGCCGAGCTCGTGTGACAGCACCAGCGAGCCGGCGATGCGCGAGAGGATGACCCAGCGGTGGCTGCGGTCGGCCCGCTCGCGCCAGTGGACCCCGCGGATCTCGTTGCCGGCGATGTCGACGTCGGCGAGGCGGCCGACCACGAAGACGTGGACCACGCCGCGGGTGAAGCGGTCGTGGCCGAGCGCGTCGCGCTCGTCGCGGTCGTCGATCTCCAGCTCGCTCGCGGGCACGGCGTCGGCGGCGACGATCTCGAAGCTGGTATCGATGAGCGCGAAGTGGCGGTCGGCCTGCTCGATCTGCTCGCGCACCCAGGCCACGTCCTGCGTGGCGCCCTCCGGCGTCACGACCATGTGCAGGTGCACGCCGAAGCAGTGCGTAGTGGCGAGGCAGCGCGGGGTGTCGCGCACGTAGGCGGCCAGGTCGACCTTGCTGTCCTCAGGGACAGGTACAGCGGGCAGCGCGGGAGCCACCATCGACAGCAATATCAGCCACAGCGACGACATGTCCGGCAACCCTATCATCCGTAGCAGGCGCGCGAGAGCTGGAGGATCTCGAAGATCGCGCGGGTCGCCGGGGAGCGGTTGAGCGTATAGAAGTGGATGCCCGGGACGCCGGGCCGCGGGTGGGTGAAGGGGTCCGGCGCGGGCGCCTGGAGCAGGGCGCGGCACTGGTGCGCGGCGTACGAGACGCCGGCCCAGAACACCTCCTGTGGGTCGTCGGCGACGCTCTCGAGCCGGCGCTGCAGCGGCTGCGGCAGGCTCGCGCCGCACATCTGGGTGAAGCGGCGGATCTGCTCGAAGTTCGTGACCGGCATGATGCCCGGGAGGATCGGCACGCGGATGCCGGCCTCCACGGCGCGGCGCTCGAAGGCGTGGAAGGTCGCGTTGTCGAAGAAGAGCTGGGAGATCAAGAAGTCGACGCCGGCGTCGACCTTGGTCTTGAGGTGGCGCAGGTCGCTGGCGCCGTCCTCGGCCTCCGGGTGGACCTCCGGGTAGCAGGCCGCGCCGACGCAGAACGGGCCGCGCTCGCGGATGAAGGCGACCAGCTCGCTGGCGAAGCGCAGGCCGCCGGGCGGCGCCTCGAACTTGCTCTGGCCCTGCGGCGGGTCGCCGCGCAGGGCCAGGATGTTGTGGATGTCGTGCTCACCGAGCTGGTCGAGGACGCGGGCCAGCTCATCCTTGGTCGCGCCGACGCAGGTGAGGTGGGCCATCGGCTCGACGCCGAGCTGCTTCTTGATCTTGCCGACCAGCTCGATCGTGCGGGCGCGGGTGCTGCCGCCGGCGCCGTACGTGACCGACACGAAGTCGGGGCCGAGCGGGGCGAGCTGCTCGAGGCTACGCCACAGCACCTCCTCACCCTTCTCGGTCTTCGGCGGGAAGAACTCGAAGCTGAAGACCGGCCGCTTGTGCGCCAGCCGCTCGCGGATAAGCATGTCTGGCTGGGTAGCACGGGCCCAGAACTTGGTCCAGAGCCGCGCCCCTGGTACACGGCGAGCGCATGCGCTGGTTCGTCCGCGGCGACATCGACGGGTTCTTCGGCCTCGCGGTCGACAACCTGGTCCAGCTCCTCCTGATCGACGCGCTGTGTCGGCTGGTGCTCGGCTTCCCCGACGCGCTGCTCTACGGTCAGGTGCTGCCGGGCGCCGCGGTGTCGCTGCTGGTCGGCAACTTCTACTACGCATGGCAGGCGCGGCGGCTCGCGCGGGCCACCGGCCGCGACGACCTGTGCGCGCTGCCCTACGGCATCAACACCGTGTCGGTGTTCGCACATGTCTTTTTGGTCATGTTGCCGGCCAAGCTGGCGGCGACCGCCGCGGGCGCGGCGGACCCGGTGCGGGTCGCGTGGCAGGCCGGGCTGGTCGCGTGCCTCGGCTCCGGGCTGATCGAGCTAGCGGGATCCTTCGTGGCCGAGCGCGTGCGCCGGGCGACGCCGAGAGCCGCGCTGCTCTCCACCCTCGCTGGCGTCGCGCTCGGCTTCATCTCGATCGGGTTCCTGTTTCGCAGCTTCGCCCGGCCGGTCATCGGCCTCACCACCCTCGCCGTGCTGCTGCTGGTGTACTTCGGGCGGGTCCGCTTCCGCGGCGGCGTACCGGGCGGACTCGTGGCCGTCGCGCTCGGCACCCTGCTCGCGTGGATCACCGGCGTCGCCCCGGTCGGCGCGATGCCGACGCAGAGCCAGGGCCTGCAGCTGCCGCTGCCGGTGCTCGGCGAGCTGTTCGCGGCCATCCGGGGCGACCTGCTGTGGAGCTACCTCGCGGTCATCGTGCCGATGGGGATCTTCAACGTGGTCGGCTCGCTGCAGAACATCGAGGCCGCCGAGGCCGCCGGCGACAGCTACCCGACGCGGCCCTCGCTGGTCGTCAACGGCCTCGGCACGCTCGCGGCCGCCGCGTTCGGCTCGTGCTTCCCGACCACGATCTACATCGGCCACCCAGGCTGGAAGGCGATGGGCGCCCGCGCCGGCTACTCGATCCTCAGCGGCGTGTTCAGCACGATCGTGTGCCTCACCGGCAGCCTGGCCTACATCGCCTGGGCCGTGCCGATCGAGGCCGGCATGGCGATCGTCCTGTGGATCGGCCTGGTGATCACGGCCCAGGCGTTCCAGGCCACGCCCCGCGAGCACGCGCCCGCGGTCGTGCTCGGCATGCTGCCCGGCGTGGCCGCCTGGGGCGCCCTGATGGCCAAGGCCGGCCTGCGCGCCGGCGGCACGGTCATGAGCCCGGCGCTGGTGCCCGCGTTCCAGCAGGCCGACGTGTGGATCGACGGCGCCTTCGCGCTCGAGCAGGGCTTCATCTTCACCGCGATGCTGCTCTCGGCCGCGACCGTCGCGGTGATCGAGCGCCGCTTCGTGCAGGCCGCCGCGTGGTGCCTGGTCGCGGCCGCGCTGTCGCTCACCGGCCTGATGCACAGCTACGCGTGGACCCCCGCCGACACGGTGCTCTCGCTGACACCGGCGTGGAGCTTCGCCGGCGGCTACGCGCTGATGGCCGCCGTGTTCCTGCTGGCGCCGCTGCTCACCACACCCGACGATCAGCGCACCCACACGTAGCCGAACGCCAGGCGCGCGGCCAGGCCGGAGTCCATCTGCGGGCCGACCCAGCAGCTCTCGCCGCCGGCTGACCCGCTGAAGCTGTTGCAGTGCACGCGCGCCCCGACGCCGATGTACGAGTCGGGATCGATGCAGACCTGGTCGCCCTGATTGTCGGCGATCACGCCGATCCGCACCCGCGCCGACCCATAGTCGTCGACCTTCATGCGGATGTTGAGCCCCTGGCGCAGACAGCCGACCTGCAGCAGCGCGTCCGGCACCAGCGCCTGCCAGGAGCCGGTGCTCGGCGCGACCTCGAGGGCCTGGTCGGCGGCCATCAACGCGTGCAGCGAGGGCCCCTGCGCCGGCATCACCAGCGTGTTCGGCTGCGGCGCGCCGGCCTCAACCACCGGGTACTCGAGCCCAACGCGCAGCTCGCTCAGCGGCACGGAGGCGTAGCTCGGTAGCTTGGCCTCCGTGTGGTCGTAGGCCGGCTCACCGAAGCTGTCCGGGTCGTCCCAGTGGTCGAGCTCGACGTCAGGCAGCGCGTACTGAAAGGTCTTCGCGCGGCCGTCGACCTTGACCACCAGAGTCCAGCCGCCGCCGTCCGCGACCATCTCGCAGTGGACCATGAACGGCGCCCCCGGCCCCGCGCCGTCCGGGTCGATCGGGTAGACGCCGCTCACCTGCACCCCGTGCTCGTCGCGGTAGGCCAGGCACGAGGCCGCGACCGGCACGCAGCTGCCCGCGATGCAGGTGCCCTCGCAGCCGTCGCACCCGGAGATGCCGCTCGTGCCGGTGCTCGTCGCAACGCCGCCGGTCACCCCATCACCGCTGGCCCCCTCGCTGCTCGTGACCCCCTCGCCGCTAGCAGCCTCGCCGCTCGTTTCGAGCGCGCCGCTCGCCGAGCTGGTCGTCGCGGGCCCGTCGGCGCCGCCGAGGTCGAAGGCGGGGTTACGAGCGCAGGCCGCGAGCCACAGCAGCTGCGCCACGACGGATGCACGCAACATCATGCCGGTCCGTCGCGCGTCGATCACTCGCCGAGCTTGCCCTTGACCTTGGCGATGCGCGGCCCGGCCTTGGCGTCGCCGAGCTGCTGGGCCTTCTCGTACTGGGTGAGCGCGTCGCGGTAGCGCAGCGCGTTGTAGTACGCGTCGCCGAGCTTGATCCGGTAGCTGCCGTTGTTCGGGGCGATCGCCACCGCCTGCTCGGCGTAGCGCTGGGCCTTGGTCGACGAGCCGCGGTCGAAGTAGATGTCGCTGAGGCCGATCAACGCCTCGGCGCACTTGCGGTCGTAGCTGATCGCCTGGTTGAACAGGCCCTCGGCCTCGCTGCGACGGCCGCCGTTCAGCGCCGCCGTGCCCTGCCCCGCCAGCTCACTGGCCTTGGCCGGGTCGCGCTTGACCGCCGCCTCGACCTCGGCCTCGACCTCCGTCTCGACCTTCTTCTTGCCCGGCACTCGCGGCTTCTTGCCCGGCTCCTCCGGCGGCGTCTCGACCACCGGCGGCGTCTCGACCACCGGGTCCTTCTCCACCGGCGGCGGCTTCGGCTCCGGCTCCGGCTCGGCCTTGGGACCGACCAGCCCGGCCCCGCGCATCGCCTCCTGGGCCTCGATCGACTTGCTGAGCGGGACCCGGTTCATCGCCAGCTGCTTCGACCACTTGCCCTGCTTGTCGGCCTCCGGTGCCATCGCGGCGCTGGCGATCCGTGCGCCGGCCAGCTCCGACTCGCGCAGCTTGCCCGCTACCATGCGGTCGCGCAGCTCGTCGCGCTCCTTCTCCGAGCGCATCGCTCGCTCGCGGGCCAACGCGTTGTCCGCGTCGAAGATGAGCACCCAGTCGTAATAATCGTAGGCCAGCGGCTTGGTCGCCTCGATGTTCCAGAACTTGTCGGCGACGGTGAGCAGCTGCGCGCTGAACTCCTTGCGCAGCGTCTCACCGGCCTTGTCCGCCAGCGCCTCGCCGGGCCCGGCGATCGCCTCGAGCTCGACCAGCTTCTTGAGCGCGACCGGGTCGGCCTCCTCGGGCGCATACACGTATTGACCGACCGCCGCCGCGTCGCGGGCCTCCTGGCTCAGCGCCTCGATCTGCGCCACCACCTCGGGCGGCACCTCGGGCGAGCGCAGCAGCAGCAGCGCCACACCGGTGAGCGCCGCGGCGCCGACCGCCACCGCCGGCAGCAACCACCGCCGCCGCGGCCCGGCCGGCTCGGCGTGCGGGCTCGGCATGCGGGAGATCAGGCTGGCGCGCCGCTCCGGCTCGACGTCGGGCAGCGGCAGGTCGTCCCACTCGGTGGTCACGCCCGCGGCGATCTGCGCCTCGCACAGCAGCGCCTCGAGCTCCGCCATATCCTTCGGACGCCGGTTCGGGTCCTTCTCGAGGCAGCCCATGATGACGTCCTCGAGCGCCTTCGGCCCGGCCCCCGGGCGGGCCACGCTCGGCCGCGGCGGCACGATGTTGATCTGCGCCAGCAGGACATCGGCGAGGTTCTCCATCACGAAGGGCGGGTGGTGCACGAGCATCTCGTAGGCCACGCAGCCGAGCGCGTAGATGTCGAGGCGACCGTCGAACTCGGCGCCCGAGATCTGCTCCGGCGGCATGTACTGCGGGGTGCCGGCGATCGGTCCGCCGCCGTCGCTCTGCCGGCTCAGCATCGCCGCCACGCCGAAGTCGACGATCTTCACCATGTCGCGCCGGCCCTCGCTCTGCACGAGGATGATGTTCTCCGGCTTGATGTCGCGATGGACGATGCCCGCCTTGTGCGCCGCGCCGAGGCCCTTGCAGATCTGACGCAGGATCGCGAACACCCGGCCGACCTCGATCTCCCCCTCGGTGAGCGCCGCCAGGTCGACGCCCGCCAGCAGCTCCATGCAGAAGAACAGGCGCCCGTCCGGCAGCTCGCCGAAGTCGAAGATCTCGACGTTGTTCTTCGAGCCCGCCCGCGCGGCCGCCCGCGCCTCCTCGCGAAACACCTGCGCCGTGTCGCTGCGCTCGCTGAGCTCGGCCCGCAAGATCTTCAGCGCCACCCGCCGCTCGATGTCGATGTGCTCGGCCTCGTAGACCACGCCCATCCCGCCCTCACCGAGCCAGCGCAGCAGGCGATAGCGCGTGCCCGGGATGGCCTTGCCGGCGATCAGACGGATGTGCGCCCGCTCCACCACGGGCCCGCTCTCGGCCGGAGCCGGGGCCAGACTCTGCACCCGGGTCGCGCGCATCTGCAGCCCGAGGTCCGGCGTGGTCGCCGAGAAGTCGCCCGTCTGCGGCCGCCGCAGCGCCGCATCATCGCGCTCCGGTGCACGCACGGGCATCGTCTGCCCACCCGCAAGGCCACCAGCGACCCCCACCAGCTGACTCGGCAAGGCGTGCAGCGTGTGGCTCGTGTCGATCGCGGCGCCGGGCTTGCGCAGCACCTCATCGTCCTGCTCCCGACGCGCCCGCGGCGTGACCATCGGCGCAGGCATCGGAGCCACCATGGGAGCCGGCCGGGCCGAGGCGATCGGTGGGGTCGGACGAGCGACCGGCATCACCGGGGCTGCGGCCTTGCTCGCCGCCTGCACCGACGCGGGCAGGCCGATGCCGAAGACGGTTCGCCCCTTGTTCTTCTCGCCCTGCTCGTCGCCTTCCGAGCCTTCGTCCGCCATGGGAAACCTCTCGACCGGGCGAGTATACGGTAGCTGCGCCGCGCACATGCGCGGACGCCGGACGATCTTTGTGGTGGTGCAACAACTTCCACCAGACAGCCCGGAGCGCCTGCGCGCTACGCGGCAGAATCGAGCGCGGGTCCAGCAAAACGGTGATAGCCTCGCCCGCGCCATGACTGCGAGAGGCTCACTCCCCGCCGCGCCGCCGCTGTTTCGTCGCCTCATGGTGGGCAACCGCGGCGAGGTCGCCGTCCGGATCTCCCGCGCCTGCGACGCTCTCGGCATCACCCCCGTGCTCGCCGTCTCCGCGGCGGACCGCGGCGCCGCCTATACCCAGGGGCGCGAAACCGTGTGCCTCGGCGGCCCCCGCTCCACCCAGAGCTACCTGGACATGCGAGCCATCGTCCAGGCCGCCCGCCAGAGCGAGTGCAGCGCGCTCCACCCGGGCTGGGGCTTCCTGTCCGAGAACCCGGTGTTCGCCGCCCTGTGCGAGGCCCACGGCGTCACCTTCATCGGCCCGCCCGCGCACGCGATGCACCGCATGGGCAAGAAGACCCCGGCCAAGGCGGCGATGCGAGCCGCCGGCCTGCAGCTGATCCCCGGCAGCGACGGCATCCTCACCAGCGTCGAGGAGGCCCAGGCCGTCGCCGACCGCGTCGGCTATCCGGTGCTGCTCAAGGCCGAGAGCGGCGGCGGTGGTCGTGGCATGCGGATCGCCCGCGGCCCGGACGAGGTCGCCGGCGCCTACGCCGACGCCCAGGCCGAGGCCAGCGCCGCCTTCGCCGACGGCCGCCTCTACCTCGAGCGCCTCATCGAGGGCGGCCGCCACATCGAGATCCAGATCCTCGCCGACCGCTACGGCCACGTGATCCACCTCGGCGAGCGCGACTGCACCGTCCAGCGCAACCATCAGAAGTTGATCGAGGAGTCGCCCTCGCCGGTGCTGCCCGAGCTCGAGCGCAGCCGCACCCTCGCCGCCGCCGTGCGGGCCGCCGCCAGCATCGGCTACGTCGGCGCCGGCACCATGGAGTTCCTGCTCGACCAGGGCGGCACCCTCCGCTTCATGGAGATGAACACCCGCCTGCAGGTCGAGCACTGCGTCAGCGAGCAACGCTCCGGCGTCGACCTCGTGATCGAGCAGATCCGCGTCGCCGCCGGCCACCGACTGTCGCTGCGCCAGGAGGACATCGTCCTCCGCGGCCACGCGATCGAGTGCCGCATCAACGCCGAGGACACGACCCAGAACTTCCGCCCCGCGCCCGGCCGCATCACCCGCTGGCACGCCCCCGCCAGCGAACACCTGCGCGTCGACACCCACGTCCAGAGCGGCTACGAGGTCCCGCCCCACTACGACAGCCTCCTGTGCAAGCTGATCGCCAGCGGCGACACCCGCGACCAGGCGATCGAACGCATGATCGCCGCGCTCACCGACCTGGTCTGCGAGGGCGTGCCCACCACCGTCCCGGTCCACCTGGCGATCCTCCGCTCGCCGGCCTTCCGCGACCACCACTACGACACCCGATCGATCCCCGGCTGGCCGCCCGCCTGAAACGACCTGTCCCATGGCTCATGTCCCGCTGACACCGATCGGCAGCCCCCGCGAGCAGCTCGCCGACGACCGCACCTTCCTCGAGCACCGCGCCACCCTCGACGAGCTCGAGGCCTCCCTCCGCCTGCGCCGCGCCGCCGTCCAGGCCGGCTGGGGTGAGAAGTACGCCGAACGCGTGCGGGCCAGGGGCAAGCTCACCGCCCGCGAACGCCTCGCCAAACTCATGGACCCCGGCACCCGCGCCTTCGAGGTCGGCACCTTCGTCAACGACGGCGTCATCTTCGGCGACGGCCTGCGCTCCCCCGCCGCCGGGGTCGTCACCGCCTTCGCCCGCGTCGAGGGTCGCTGGTGCATGGTCATCGCCAACGACAACACCGTCGCCTCGGGCTCGTGGTGGCCGCGCACGCCGGAGAAGATCGAACGCGCCCAGACCATGGCCCTGCGCCTGCGCCTGCCCACGATCTACCTCGTCGACTGCTCCGGCCTGTTCCTCCCCGAGCAGAGCAAGGCCTTCCCCGGGGCCACCGGCGCCGGCCACATCTTCAAGAAGAACGCCCTGCTCTCGGCCGCCGGCGTGCCCCAGCTCGCCGGTGTGTTCGGCGACTGCATCGCCGGCGGCGGCTACATGCCGATCATCAGCGACCGCGTCTACATGACCGAGCAGGCCTACATGGTCATCGCCGGCGCCGCCCTCATCAAAGGCGCCAAGTCGCAGAAGATGACGAGCCTCGACATCGGCGGCCCCGAGGTCCACGTCCACCTCAGCGGCTGCGCCGACCACCGCGTCCCCGACGACGACACCCTGCTCCTCTGCCTCCGCCGCGAGGTCGCCCGCCTCCCCTCCAGCGCCGCCCCGTTCTACCGCGGCGACGCCGGCGACATCGAACCCGCCCAGCCCAGCCACGAGCTGCGCGGCCTGCTCCCCCGCGACCACCGCGAGGGCTACGACGCCATGCAGGTGCTCGCCCGCCTGTGCGACCAGAGCCTGTTCTGGGAGCTCATGCCCGACGCCGGCGAGGAGATGGTGTGCGGCGTCGGCCGCATCGGTGGCCTCTACGCCGGCTTCATCATCAACCGCCAGGGCCTCGTCGGCGACCCCGAGCGCCCCGGCGCCGTGCGCCCAGGCGGCACCCTCTACCGCGCCGGCATCGCCAAGATCTCCGCCTTCAGCCGCGCCTGCGACAGCGACGGCATCCCGATCGTCTGGCTGCAAGACATCAGCGGCTTCGACATCGGCCTCGAGGCCGAGCGCCAGGGCCTGCTCGCCTACGGCTCCAACCTCATCTACACCAACAGCACCAACACGGTGCCGATGTTCACCGTGCTGCTGCGCAAGGCCTCCGGCGCCGGCTACTACGCCATGGCCGGCCTCCCCTACGATCCCGTCGTCCAGCTCAGCACCTGCATCACCCGCCTCAGCGTGATGGAGGGCCGCACCCTCGCGATCGCCACCTACAACACCAAGCTCGACGACGACTTCAACATCGTCAGCAAGGACCCCGCCGAGCGGGCCAAGATCGAGGCCGATATGCTGGCCGTCGAGAAGCGCATCGAGGCCGACATGGATCCGTATGTCTCGGCCCGCCAGATGGACACCGACGAGATCGTCGAGCTCGGCGAGCTCCGCGACTACCTCGCCGCCCTCGTCGAGATGAGCTACCAAAACACCGGCTACCGCAGGATCAAGAACCCCCGGATCTGGACCATGCACGACCTCGCCGTGCTCACCGGGGGGATCCGCTGATGACCCCAGACAGCCGCCTCCACCCGCCCACCCTCACGGCCCGGCTCGTCCGCCTGCCAAACGGCCAGCTCCGCCTCGAGTCCCCCACCGTCGGCCTCTACCGCGAGGCCCCGCGCCCCGGCAGCCTCGTCACCCCCGACTCCCCCATCGGCCAGCTCGAGATCCTCGGCGTCCTCCACCACCTCCTCGCCCCCAGCGAGGCCGCCGGCGTCGTCCTCCCCGCACCACCAGACACCCCCCACCTCGCCCACCACCTCGCCCGCCGGCCCGTCGCCCACGGCGACCTCCTCGTCGCCCTCGACCCCGAGGCCGCCACCGCCACCGCCGCTGCCCTCACCAGCACCAGCGCCGTCGCCGGCACCAGCTCTGGCCAGACCGGCAAGCTCGTGTTCCGGGCCCCCACCGCCGGCCGCTTCTACACCCGCCCCGGCCCCGGCAAACCAGCCCTCATCGCCCCCGGCACCGAGCTCCGCACCGGCCAGGCCGTCGGCCTCATCGAGGTCATGAAGACCTTCAGCCGCCTCCACTACAACGGCGGCGAGCGCGGCGGCGAGGGCCTCCCCGCGCAGGCGCGAGTCAAGGCGATCCTCGTCAAGGACGAGACCGACGTGGCCGCTGGCGACCCCCTCTTCGAAGTCGAAGCATCCGCAGACTAAGAAGATCCCCCGAGGGCCCTCATGGACGACACGACCCGCGACCGACGCGACCAGGCCCGCTGGCTCATCCTCCTCGCCACCCTGGCCGGCGCCCTCTACCTGTGCTGGTTGATGCTCAAGCCCTTCATCGGCGTGCTCCTGTGGGCAGCCGTGCTGACGATGAGCTTCGACCCTGTGCACCGCCGCATCGTCGCCCGCACCGGGCGCCCCAACCTGAGCGCCATCCTCTGCTGCCTGCTCGTGGTCCTCACGATCGGCGTCCCCGCCGGCCTCATCAGCTGGGCGATCCTCCACGAGATCGTCCCCGCCGTGTCCCACCTCGAGGGCGGTGTCAGCGACCTCCTGAGCCCCGACTCACCCTACACCGGCGAGGTGATCCAGTGGCTCGGCAAATACATCGACCTCGCCAAGGCCCGCGCCGAGATCGTCACCCAGCTCGGCAGCTTTAGCACCGCCGCCCGCACCGTGGCCTTCGTCGGCAGCGTCGTCGGCACCCTCGTCGAGTCCCTCTTCGTCGTGTTCGTGATGTTCTATCTGTTTCGCGACGGCAAGCAGGTGCGCGCCGCCCTGTCGAGCGTGATCCCGCTGCGCCACCGCGAGACCTACGCGATCTTCCTGCGCACCCGCGAGGTGGTCGGCGCCTCGGTCTACGGCGTGCTCGTCATCGCCGCGGTCCAGGGCGCCCTCGGCGGCCTCGCCTTCTGGGTCCTCGGCCTGCCCTCCGCGGTGCTGTGGGCCGTCGCCATGATGTTCCTGTCGCTCATCCCCGTGACCGGCTCCTTCGTGGTCTGGATCCCCGCCGCGATCTACCTCGCCACCCACGGCTCGTGGATCTCCGCGATCCTCCTCGCTATCTGGGGCACCTTCGTCATCGGCACCATCGACAACTTCCTCCGCCCCAAGCTGGTCGGCGAGCGCGCCAAGCTCCACGAGCTCTTCATCTTCTTCGCCGTCCTCGGCGGCCTCCAGGTCTTCGGCCTCCTCGGCATCGTCCTCGGGCCGGTGGTCCTGGCCATCGCCATCGCCCTCTTCGACGCCTTCCGCCACCCCATCGAGGCCAACGCCTCGCAGACGATGACGACCATGACCAACGCCAGCGTCACCCCGACGATGCTGCCCTGAACCAATAGAAACGACCGGCTGCAACGGGGCCCGCACCCCAAACCCTGGACGAAAAGACGCGGACCTCGCAGCAGCCGGCCGTGAACGCCGACCGATGTTCGAACCGTTAGCGTCCACCGGACCCGCGATGGATCACCGACATGCAACGAAGGTCGGCAAACCCCTGTACACGACCCAATCAGGCGTCACGCCGCTGTCGCGAAGCCGTCACTCGATGAGCGCGATTTCACACCATCAGCGCCACGCGAATCAGCGCGCAAACACCGCCGGCCGCCGAGATCAGCGTCAAAACCCGACCTCGAAGCGCCTTCAGACCGTCCAGCCGCTGCGCCGTGGTGGGCGCGAATTCTTCGAAGATCACGGGGCAACTCCTCGCCAAGTGTTACAGCAATGAGAACTTGATGTAACACGCGGCCCGCCCCACGAGAAGTCTTCGACCAAGAATTATCGCCGGGCGGCCCCGCCCTGCCACTGGCAGAAGCGATGACCGCCCGGACCTGTCGCTGTCAGTCTTCCAGCTCGCCGCTGTCACGCGGCTCGAGCAACCCGTCGGGCTCACGCGGCAGCGCCAGGTCGTCGTCGCCGGCGTCGAGCACGGCGCTCAGCCGCCGACTGTCAGCGAGTTCGCGACGCCGCCGCTCCTCTTCCTCGGCCTCCGCCGAGTCGAGGGTGGCCCGCAGGCGACCGAGTCGGGCTGGGTCGTCCTCCGGATCGGAGGCACTGTCACCGCCCGCGTCGCTGGAGATCGTCTCGCTCGCAGCCGGCGCACCGCCGGTGATCGACGGTCCGTCCGCAGTCGCCGGAGCCGTCGCGTGTTCGACGGCCGTGGCGATCTGGTTGACCGCCGCCTTCGCCGCGCGACCGATCCGCTTGGCCACGTTGCCCGCCGCGGTCGCGGCCTTCGCCAGCCGCTTGCCCACGGTCTTCTTGGTCGCGCTGACCTTCTTGGCCGCCGCCTTCGCCGTCGTCTTCGCCTTCGCCGTCGTCTTCTTGGCGGCGCTCTTGGCCTTCGCAGCGGTCTTCTTCACCGCCGTCTTCGCCTTCGCGGCGGTCTTCTTCACCGCCGTCTTCGCCTTCGCGGCGGTCTTCTTCACCGCCGTCTTCGCCTTCGCGGCGGTCTTCTTCACCGCTGTCTTGGCCTTCGCCGCAGTCTTCTTCGTGGTGGGTTTGCTGGTCGCCATCGCTTCTCCTTGCGGTCGCACTCGGGTTCGCAGAGTGGCCTTCGCCTTCACCACAGTTTGCCACGGAGCACTTGCTCTCGGGCAGATCTTCGGCGACGAGCACGCCTCGCGATCAGGCCGCCGCGCTGTGCGCGTCACCGCTCGCGCGGCTCACACGGGCCACGGGAAGATGCCCGAGCGCATCGAGCTGCCCGCATCATCCGGCGGATCGTCGAGGTCCAGCGGCGCCTCGGCTGCCCGCGGATCGTCGGCCTCGCCGTCCTCGGCCTCGGCCTCGTCGAGCTCCGCTGGCAGTCGGACCGTGAAGGTCGAGCCCTCCCCGAGGCTGCTGGCGACCTCGATGTCACCGCCCATCCGCTGGCAGAAGCTGCGCGAGATGGCCAGCCCGAGCCCGGTGCCGCCGTAGCGGCGGGTGGTCGCGGCGCTGCCCTGGGCGAACTCCTCGAAGATGCGCTTGATCTGCTCCGGCGACATGCCGATGCCGGTGTCCGAGACCCGCAGCACCACCTGCTCGCCGCCGGCTTCGGCCTCGCGCCACACCGCGAGCTCGATCTGGCCCCCCGCCGTGAACTTGGCCGCGTTGCCGAGCAAGTTGAGCAGCACCTGGCGGACCTTCATCCGGTCGAGCCGGACCGCCCCGAGCTCGGCCGGGTAGTTGCGGACAAACCCGGTCGCCCCCCGCTCGAGCATCGGCAACACCGTCATCACCGCCTCCTCGACGACCTCCGCCAGCGGGAAGTCCTCGAGGTAGAGCTCCATCTTGCCGGCCTCGATCTTGGACAGGTCGAGCATGTTGTTGATCAGCGCCAGCAGGTGCTTGGCCGCCGACTGCACCCGCTGCACATCGGGGATGTAGATCGTGTCCCCGCGATCCTGAAATTCCTCCTCGAGCAGCTCGCTGTAGCCGAGGATCGCCGTCAACGGCGTCCGCAATTCGTGGCTCATGTGGGCGATGAACGCGCTCTTGGCCCGATTCGCGTGCAGGGCGGCCTCCTGCGAGCGAGCCAAACGCTCGGTGTGCGCCGTCTCGAGCGCGAGCGCCAGGTGGTCCGCGATCGCCGTCAGGATCTCCACGTCGCCCTCCGTGAAGGCCGGTCGCGCCAGCCCACGGTCGAGGTAGAGCACCCCGAACAACCGATGCCCGAGCAGCAGCGGCGCCGCCAGCACGCGCCGCGGCGGCAACGGACTGCCGTCGATGCTCACCGAGCCGTCGGCCGCCCCGCTGACCGCGAGCGGCTCCCGGCTCATCCGCACCCGCTCGACCACCGCCGAGCAGCTCCCCGTCACATCGCCCAGCTCGCGCCCCTCGGCGTCGCGTGCGGAGCGGAGCACCAGCCGCTCGCTGCTCTCGGCCCCGAGGAACAGGTACGCGTGTTCGGCCCCGACGATGCGGATGACCTCGTGCAGCGCGAGCGGCGTGGACGACTTGCGGGGCATCTTGCGTCTGCGCCCGCTCCCGTGGCGGATCCGACGCGAGCAGCCTAAATCATCTTCGGGGCCGCGATCAACTCAGCGACCAAGTCCCCACGACTGGCAAGTCGCAGGCGCGCCTGCGCGCACACGATCATCTGTCCCTTGAGCCATGCCGCGCGCCGCCTAGCAGTAGCGGACGGCGCAGCGCGTCTCATCGCCGTCGACCGTGAACGCGAGCTGACAGTCGGCCGGCATCGTCCCGCTGCGGATCGTCCCGCCGATCGCCGAGGGCCGGTTGTCGGGCCCCATGATCGTGTTCACCTCGATGCTCACGCCGAAGTCTCGCTCGAGCGAATGCACCCAGCGCATGTACTCCTGCGAACCCGCGGAAGTGCCACCCAGCAACAGGCTACTGCGCTGCGCGACGAGGTTGATCAGATGCGTGTAGGGACGAAGACTGACGGGGGGGGTCACAGCGGCACCAGCTCCAACTGCCCAGACACAAGAGGCAGCACATGCTACCAGACCATCACCGCGTTGGGATCTTTTCCACGCGACTCCTCGCGGCCACAGCCACTGCGACAGCCACTGCGACAGCCACTGGCCAGGGCCACAGCCACTGCCAGGGGCCGTGGTGACAGGACATACATTTGTAAGGAAGATCGCATTATGTGCATTCGATCTAATCGCCGCGTGCCACCAGGGCCCCGGTAACTCAAACGAAAGCCACGCCAGGCGGCCCGCCACAGCATCAGCGACCTCCACCTGCACCGCGAGCACCGTGACCCCGCCACTCGACCGCGGACGGATGTCCACGAATTTTGCGAGCCCGTTTGACAGCCCTCGCCCCACCGTCGCACCTTCCCCGGCGTGCCGGAGCTCCTGCGCGTCGCCTCGTGGAACGTCAACGGCCTGCGTGCCTGCGCCAGCAAGGGCCACTTCCTGCCGTGGCTGCAGCGCTCCAAGGCCGACATCCTCGGCGTGCAAGAGGTCCGCGCCCGCCCCGAACAGCTGGGGCCGACCGTCGCCCAACCGCGCCGCTGGAGCACCCACTTCGTCGCCGCCGAGCGCCCCGGCTACAGCGGCGTCGGCCTGTTCTCCCGCCGACCACCCGACCTCGTCGAGACCTCGCTCGGCCTGCCCCACTTCGACGTCGAGGGCCGCGTGCAGCTGGCCCACTTCGGCGCGCTGGTCGTCGCCAACATCTACTTCCCGAACGGCAACGGGCTCGAGCGCGACAACTCGCGCGTGCCCTACAAGCTCGAGTTCTACCGCCACCTGCACGCCCGCCTCGCCGCGCTGCAGGCCGCGGGCAAGCGGGTGCTGGTACTCGGCGACTTCAACACGGCGCACACCGAGATCGACCTGGCCCGCCCCAAGGAGAACGCGAAGACCAGCGGCTTCCTGCTCGAGGAGCGGGCCGAGCTGTCGCGCTGGCTGGCCAGCGGCTACGTCGACACCTTCCGCAAGTTTCACCCCGGGCCCGGACATTACTCATGGTGGTCGCAGCGCGCCGGGGCCCGCGAGCGCAACGTCGGCTGGCGCATCGACTACGTGCTGGCCTGTCCGGCCGCGGCGAACTTCGTTCGCGATGCAGCGATCCATCCCAGGATCCTCGGCTCCGATCACTGCCCCGTGAGCGTGACCGTCGATCCCGCGATCTGTCGGGCGACCGCTGAAACCCCGGTCCCCACGCCGGTGTCGCCCAGACGCGGCCCGCAACCGGCGGAAAAGCGGCTGACAAGCGGCGCGCCTTCGGCGTAGCTTCGGGCGCATGATCCGCCCGCAGATCCTCGCTCCGCTGACCGCACTGCTGCTCCTCGTCGGCTGCCAGCCGCCCGGCGACGCCAAGAAGACCGCGACCAAGAAGACCGAGACCAAGGTCGAGGCCAAGCAAGACGCCAAGCAGCCCGCGACCAAGAAGCCCTCGGTCGAGCCGGACGGCGTCGCCAAGGACTTCGTCAACGGCGTCGACGTCCGCCTGCGCGAGCTCATCGTCGCCTCGAGCAAGGCCGAGTGGGACAAGAACACCAACATCACCGACGCCACCGAGAAGGCCGCCGCCGCCGCTCAGGAGCAGTTGATGGAGTACATGGGCACCACGATCAAGGCCGCCACCGGCATCAAGACCGAGGGCCTCGACCCCGACACCGCCCGCAAGCTCCACCTGATCAAGACCACCGCCAGCCCGCCGCCCGCGCCGAGCGACGCCGCCAAGCGCAAGGAGCTCGCCGACCTCGGCGCCAAGATGGAGGGCATCTACGGCAAGGGCAAGGCCTGCAAGGACCCCAAGAAGCCGAAGACCTGCAAGGACATCGGCCAGCTCTCCGACATCATGGCCGAGAGCCGCAACTACGACGAGCTGCTCGCGCCTGGCAAGGCTGGCACCACACCGCCGTCGAGCTGCGCCCGCTGTACACCCGCTTCGTCGAGCTCGCCAACGAGGGCGCCCGAGAGATCGGCTACAAGGACCTCGGCGAGCTGTGGCGCTCCGGCTACGACATGAGCCCCGCCGAGTTCGAGCAGGAGACCGAGCGCCTGTGGACGCAGGTCAAGCCGCTCTACGACCAGCTGCACTGCCACGTGCGCGCCAAGCTGGTCGAGAAGTACGGCAAGGACAAGGTCCCCGAGACCGGCCTCATCCCGGCCCACCTGCTCGGCAACATGTGGGCCCAGGAGTGGGGCAACATCTACCCGCTGATCGAGCCCTACAAGGGCGCCGCCAGCATCGACGTCACCAAGGCCCTCAAGGCCGCCAAGTACGACGAGCTGAAGATGGTCAAGCTCGGCGAGTCCTTCTTCACCTCGCTCGGCCTCGACCCGCTGCCCGCCACCTTCTGGGAGCGCTCGATGTTCATCCAGCCCAAGGACCGCGAGGTGGTCTGCCACGCGAGCGCCTGGGACGTCGACCTCAACAACGACCTGCGCATCAAGATGTGCATCAAGATCAACCAGGAGGACCTGATCACGATCCACCACGAGCTCGGGCACAACTACTACTATCACTACTATTACAAGCTCCCGGTTCTCTACCAGAACGGCGCCCACGACGGCTTCCACGAGGCGATCGGCGACGCCCTCGCGCTCTCCGTCACGCCCGCCTACCTCAAGCAGATCGGCCTCATCGACACCGTCCCCAGTGACGACAAGGGCCTCATCAACCTGCAGATGCAAGACGCCCTCGACAAGATCGCCTTCCTGCCCTTCGGCAAGCTCATCGATCAATGGCGCTGGGACGTGTTCTCCGGCAAGACCAAGCCCAGCGAGTACAACGCCGCCTGGTGGGCCCTGCGCGCCAAATACCAGGGCATCGCCCCCGCCGGCGACCGCCCCGACCCCGAGCTCTTCGACGCCGGCGCCAAGTACCACGTCCCCGCCAACGTCCCCTACACCCGCTACTTCCTCGCCCGCATCCTCCAATTCCAGTTCCACAAGTCCCTGTGCGCCGCCGCCGGCCACACCGGCCCGCTCTACGAGTGCTCCATCTACGGCAAGACCGCCGCCGGCGACAAGCTCCGCGCCATGCTCGAGCTCGGCAGCAGCAAGCCCTGGCCCGACGCCCTCGAGGCCGTCACCGGTCAGCGCACCATGGACGCACAGCCCATGATCGAGTACTTCGAGCCGCTCCTGAAGTGGCTCGAGGAGCAGAACAAGGGCCGCACCTGCGGCTGGCAATGAGCTGACCCCCGGGACATGTCCAACGGGACATGTCCCGGAGGGCATGTCCAACGGGACTCACCCGCAGCTGGCAGGGAGCTGCCCCGCCGCGACATGTCCACTCGAACATGTCCCTGGGGCACAGCCACCGCGGCCTCACCCGCGCCGCGGCGGCTTGCCCATCGCCAGCGCCGCGTCGATGCGCGCCTCGAGCCACGGCACCACCAGCTCGTCGAAGCGCCCCCGCCCCGACGTGCACAGGCACCAGTGGGCCACCAGCGCCTCGAGCGCGGTCGACGACCGGTAATCACGCGTGCTCCGGACCCCGCGACTGCCTGGCTTGTGGCTGAGGTTGCGCGCGCGCCGGACCACCCCGGCCTCGGCCTCGTCGAGCATCGGCTCGATCGCCGCCAGCAGCTCGGCCTGCGCCTCGGCGCAGACCACCCGGGCCTTCATCGCGTGCAGGCGGTCGGTCGGGAAGTCGCCGCGCCGGGCCAGGCGCAGCCGGACCTCGCGCTCGAACTCCGCGTCACCGAGCCACGCGAGCGTGCGAACGGACCGCTCCCCCTGCATCGGCGGCACGCTCATGCGCCGCCGACCGCCTCGCGGATCTTGCGGGCCAGGGCCGGGCCCACGCCCTTGATCGCCGTCAACGCCGCCTCGTCCGCCGCGGCGATCGCCGCCACCGACCCGAACGCCTGCAGCAGCGCCTTCTTGAGCGCCGGACCCACACCCGCGACATCGTCGAGGACGCTGTGCAGCGCCCGCTTGCCGCGACGCTTGCGGTGGTGCGTGATCGCGAAGCGGTGCGCCTCGTCCCGCAGCTGCGTCATCAGATACAGCTCCGAGCTGCCCGGCCGCAGCCGGATCGCCTCCTTCGCCCCGGGCACGAACACCCGCTCGGGCCGGATCTCGGTGCCGTCATCGCCGGCGTCCTCCTCGCTGTGCAACACATAGTCCTGGTAGGTCTCGCCCGGGCGTACCGCTTCAGCCTCGACCTGTGGCATGGCAGTCGCGGGCATCGCCGGCCCGCGCATCGCGACCTCGTCCTGCGTCCCACTCGCGGCCGCCGCCGCCTCGGCCGCGAGCTGCCCGGCGAAGTCCGGCGCCGCGCTCACGGGCTCCTCCGCCCGCAGCGCCGCGCCGCGGCTGCGCATCTGCTCGCGGTGCTCGCGGAGCTTGCCCAGCGCCGCCTTGCCGCGCCCGATCTCCACCTTGCGCTCCTTCGCCAGCGACACCACGTCGACCCCGCCCGGCCCGACCGTCACGCCGAGGTCGCGCAGCATCGTCAGCACCCGGCCGAGCTGACCCTTGCCGCCGTCGATGACCATCAGATCGGGCAGCGCCCAGCTCGCGTCATCGCCAGCCTCGCCCTCCTCCGCCGGGTCCGTCTCGGCCGCCGCCCCCGCGAGCGCCCGCCTCACCCGTCGCCCGAGCACCTCCGCCATGCTCGCGAAGTCGTCGTTCTGGCGGTTGCCCTGCGCCAACCCATCGAGCCCGCGGATCTTGAACGACCGGTAGCGCCTGCGGGCGGCCGCCCCGTCGACGAACACCACCATCGACGCCACCGTGTCCGAGCCCTGGATGTGGCTGATGTCGTAGCACTCGATCGTCCGCGGCAGGCGGCTGAGCCCGAGCCGCTGCTTCAGCGACAGCAGCGCCTGGTCGCTGTCCTCCTGACGATTGCGCCGGCTGGCGAAGCTCGAGGCCGCGTTCTTCTGCGCCAGCCCGGCCAGCTTCTTGCGATCGCCGCGCTCGGGCACCAGCACCGCCACCTTGCGCCCGGTCTGCTCGCGCAGCCACGCCTGGAGCGGCGCCTCGTCGTCCTCGACCAGCGCCGACGGCAAGATCAGCTCGTCGGGGATCGTCGGCGCGTCGTCATAATAGGCCAGCAGGAAGCTCCCCAGCACCTCCGCGTCCGGCAGCTCCATGCCCCGCACCGAGAAGCTGCGCGTCCCGAGCAGCTTGCCCTGGCGCACGTTCAACACCACGAACTCGACCTGCCCGCCCTCGCGGTACATCCCGATCACGTCCTGGTCGACCACGCTGCTGTCGACCACCTGCTGCTGCTCGAGGGTCGTCTCGATCGCCGTCAGCTGGTCGCGCAGCCGCGCCGCCGACTCGAACTCCATCGCCTCCGCCGCCGCCTCCATCTGCCCCTTCAGCGCGGTCACCAGGTCCTTGTGGCGACCGTCGAGGAACAGCCCGACGTGCTTCACCTGCCCGCGGTACATCTCCGCGTCCACCGGGTACACGCAGGGCGCCGGACAGCGACCGATCTGATGCTGCAGACACGGCCGACTGCGGTGCCTCAGCGTGTAGTCCGTGCAGGTGCGCAGCTTGAAGTAGCGGTTCACCACCCGCAGCGTGTGGCGGGCGCTGTTGGCCGAGTGGTAGGGCCCGAAGTACTGCGCCCCGTCCTTCCGCATCCGCCGCACCAGCTCGAGCCGCGGCCACTGTGCCCTCGGGTCGAGGCGCAGCACCAGGAACTGCTTGTCGTCGCGCAGCTTCACGTTGAAGCGCGGCTTGTGCTTCTTGATCAGGTTGTTCTCGAGCAGCAGCGCCTCCTTGTCGTTGGAGGTCACCACCGTCTCGATGTCACCCAGCAGGTTGGCCAGGAAGGGCACGAACATCCGCGTGTCCGTGCCGTTGAAGTACTGCCGCACGCGCGCCCGCAGCCGCCGCGCCTTGCCGACGTACACGATCGTCCCCTTGCGATCGCGCATCACGTACACGCCCGGCAGCTCCGGCAACCGCTCGACCAGCGCGAGCAGCTCCTCCGACGAGCGCGCCCGCGGCTGCCACGCCGCGTCCACCACCGGGGCGAACAGCGCCGCCGCCTGCGCCTCGCCGAAGCGACCCGGCTCGTCCAGGTCCTTCGCCAGCATATCGGCCAGCTCGAGGTTCTCCGCCGCCGCCTCGACCTCCGCCTCGCCAGGTCGCTCCGGCGCCGGCTTGCGGTGCCGCGGAATGGCATAGAGCGTTTTCGCGCCCTCGGCGGGCGAACCAGTGTTGGGCTCCGACGGCGGAGCGTTGCGACGGCGAGGACTCATGCGCGACGAACAGAGCTAGTTGAACAGGCGCGCCAGCTTGAAGTCGTTGGCCAGCGTCACGTACAGGATCAGCCCGAGCAGGGCCAGCATCCCGTAGCCGTGGATCATCTCCTCGACGTGCCGGTTGATCGGCCGCCGCAGCGTCGCCTCGATCAACATGAAGATCATCCGCCCACCATCGAGAGCCGGCAGCGGCAGCAGGTTGAACAGCCCGAGCAACGCGCTGATCATCGCCAGCCACTTGATGTACGACGCCGGCCCCTCCTCGGCCGCCTGGGCCACCCCCTGCACGATGCCGACCGGGCCCGTCATCTGGCTGATGCCGGCCTTGCCCGTGAACAGCTGACCGAGCCCCTGCAAGTTCTTCCACGAGACGATCCACGGCTCCTTCAAGCCGAGCAGCGCCCCCTCGCCGGCCGTCACCGGGACCCGCACCACCTTGGCCGGCCGCAGACCAACACCGATGCGCCCGGCCTCGTTCACGGGGATCTGCAGCGGCACCTCCGCCCCGTCACGCCTGACCACCAGCTCGATCGTCTCGCCCTTGTGCGCCTCCGTCACCGCGGCCAGCCGCCCCGCCGGACCGACCCCCTCGAGGTCCTGCCCGGCCGCGCGGAGAAACTCGTCCCGCGGCTTCACCCCCGCCGCCACCGCGGTGTCGGACATCTTCTGCGAGTCAGCACGCACCGTGACCGGCTCCTCCGGCCCCACCACCACGAACAACCCGACATACAGCGCCGTCGCGGCGACATAGTTCGCCAGGGGCCCGCCGAGGATCGCCAGCATCCGCGCCCACACCGGACGGTTGCGGTAGAGGTACGGGTCGTTCGGGTCGTACACCACCGGCGCCGGCGTGCGCACGCCGTCCTCGTCCTTCTCCTGCAACGGCGGCAACGCCTGCGCCGGATCCTCCCCCGCCTCCATCCCGACGATGTGCACATAGGCCCCGAAGGGGATCGCGCTGATCACGAACTCGGTGCCCTTCCACCACCCCAGCCTCAGCACCACCGGACCGATCCCAAGCACGCTGAAGCGGTCGACCCGCATCCCCGACGCCCGCGCGCACAGGAAGTGGCCAAACTCGTGGAACACGATCAGGAGCGACACCCCGAGGAACGCCAGGAGCACCGTGAAAAGGGTGGAAAACACGGCGCCGACTATAGCAGCCGCGACCGCCCAGCCTGGCCTTCAGGTCGGTCGAGCGACCCGCGCTACCCAGCCGCGCCCTCAGGTGCCGCGCGGACGATCGAGCTGCCCGAGCCCCACCATCCCCAGCCGGCCACGCAGAAACAACAGCGCCCGCTCCGTCAACCCGCGGTCGGGCGCCGGCCGCGTCGCTGGCCGGCTGCCCCGCGCAGTGAGCTCGCGGGTGACCGCCTGCTGCGCCGACACCAGACCCCCATACAGATCGGCGAGCACGTGCGCCCCCAGCCGGGCCTCGACCGCGAGGATCTCCCCCGGCACCAGCGCGGCCCGCTGCCCAGCCGCGAGCTGGCGCACGCCCCAGCGCGCCAGCTCCGGCTCGACCTCGCGGTCGACGAACAACCACCGCTCACCCCGTGCAGTGCGAGCCGCCTGGGCCACCGCAGTGCCCTCGCGCACCTCCTGGATCGTCCTCAGCTCGGGCACCTTGCCGTGCAGCACGCTCAGCAGGCTGAGGGTGTTGTCCCCCGAGTGCTCATCGAGCGCGAGCACCTCAAAGCGCCCGCCATCGCTCACCACGCTCCTCCCCAGCGCCGCCGCCTCCCGAACCATGCCCGCCACAGCCGGCTCACGGTCGCGTAACAGGAGGATGACGCTGAGCTGGACGATCATGGGAGACCGGTCGGAGAGAGAACCCGCAGCTTCTTTCGTGGTAAGCCCGGTCGGCCTCGACGGTCAAGCAAACGGCGTATGGAGACAGCTCACGCCTTTTCACACCGCGTCACGGGGGACCCCCAACATGGGCCGAGTGAAGCCGAGGCACCTCACCAGCCCGTGCGAATCGTCACGGTTTCGCTAACACCACCGGCGCAACGCCGACCCGCGCGACGCCGACCTGCCGCCTCGCGCCGCCGGGCAATTTCGCTATCATCCGGCGCCCTCGCGCCGGACCCCCGACGCAACCCAAACCGCCTTCGATCAGCGAGCTCCCATGGCCGGCGTCAACAAAGCCATCATCCTCGGACACCTCGGTCGCGACCCCGAACTGCGCTATCTGCAGAGCGGCCAGCCCGTCTGCAAGCTCAACATCGCGACCTCGCGCCGCTACACCAACAAGAACAACGAGGCCGTCGAGGAGACCGAATGGCACCGCGTGTCGGTGTGGGGCAAGCAGGCCGAGCACTGCAACAACTACCTGACCAAGGGCCGGCAGGTCTACGTCGAGGGCCGCCTGCGCACCAGCAGCTACGACAAGGACGGCCAGAAGCACTACACCACCGAGATCGTCGCCGACACCGTCCAGTTCATCGGCGGCCGCGGTGAAGGCGGCGGCGAGGGTGGCGGCGGCGGAGGCGGAGGCGGTGGCGGCGGCGGTGGCTACTCCGGCGGCCGCGCTGAAGGTGGTGGTGGCGCTGGTGGTGGCTACTCCGGCGGCAGTAATCGCCCGGCCGGCGGTGCCGCGGCCCGTCCCGCCGCGGGTGGGCGCCCGAATGCCGGCCGTCCCGCGGCTGGCGGCGGCTTCGACGAGGGCGGCGGCGGTGGCGGACCCGAGCCCGACTTCAACGACTTCGGCGGCAACCCGGGCGACGACGACATCCCCTTCTGATCGCCCCCACCCTCCGCGCCGAGGACCACGCCCACGTCCGCACCAATCCCTGGGGTCCAGGCCAGGTTCCGCCTGTGGCGGGTACACGGGTGATCTACCCGTGATCCTGCACAGGTCGCCACGCCAGGTTTCGCACGCCTGCGGAGGGTAGGCCTGGCCTGGCCTGGATGTCATGCTGGCCCGGTCTGCTGCAGCCTGGGCGCCGTTCTCGATCGGACGGCGCGTGGCCGCGGCGGCGGAGGATGCTCCCATGTTTCTGTTCCGCGAGGCCGCCACGAGCGACGAGGACGCGATCTTCGACCTCGCCTGCCACCTCAACAGCCTCAACCTGCCGCCCGAGCGCAAGTTCATCAGCGACCTGCTGGCGCGCTCGCTCACCTCGTTCCGCGGCACCCCCGACTTCGACCCCGGCCGTCGCTTCCTCTTCGTGCTCGAGGACGAGACCGGCCGCGTCGTCGGCACCTCGATGATCCACGCCCAGCACGGCGACTACGACGAGCCCCACGTGTTCTTCCGCGTCATGCAGGAGGAGCGCTACGCCGACCTCCGCGTCACCGAGGACGCCGAGTTCCACGACGTCCACATGACCCACACGATGCTCTACCTCGGGCACACCTACGACGGCCCCACCGAGCTCGGCGGCCTCGTCCTCCACCCCGACCTCCGCCGCCACCCGGAGAAGCTCGGCCGCCTCCTCTCGCTCGCCCGCTTCGTCTTCATCGCAAGTTACCGGGGCTGGTTTCGTGACCGCCTGCTCGCCGAGCTGCTGCCCCCCCTCTACAAGGGCCCGAGCGGCACCCGCTCCCCCCTGTGGGACGCCCTCGGCCACAAGTTCACCGGCCTCAGCTACGACGAGGCCGACCGCCTGAGCCGCTTCAACAAAGAATTCATCTGGCGCCTGTTCCCGACCATGCCCGTCCACGCGAGCCTCCTCCCCGACGACGTCCAGGAGATCATCGGCCAGGTCGGACCCAACACGGTCGGCGCCCAGCGCCTGCTCGAGAGCATCGGCTTCCAGTACAGCGGCCGCGTCGACCCCTTCGACGGCGGCCCCCACTACGAGGCCGACACCGACCAGGTCACCTTCGTCCGCGACACCCGCAGCTACCAGGCCGTCCCCGGTGAACCCGACGACACCGCCCAGCCCGGCATCGTCGCCGTCACCAGCGAACGCTCGCCCCACTTCCGCGCCGTCTGGACCCCCGTCCAGGCCATCCTCGGCCCCGACGACAGCTTCGGCCACCCGACCCAGGTGCGCGTCGGCGACGAGGCCCTCGCCCGCCTCGGCGTCACCGGCGACGACATCCGCGTCCTGGTCGCCCTCCGCCCGCAACGCCGCCACAGCGACCGCACCAGCCGCGTCTTCCCCTCGTCGCGCGCCCCCACCGGCTCGCTGCGCAGCGGCACCTGACTCGTCACGCTTTGACTCCTGGCGAGGCGCAGCGGCACCTGAATCGTCTCCCGACCCGCGCTCTGCGGCTGGCGATCAAGTGCAGACCTGAATCGTCACCCCGGCCCGCGCAGCCACACGTCCTCGGCCTCGACCCGCCAGCTCGGCCCGCCGCCCGCCGCCCGCACGCGAAGCGCCCCGTCGTCGTCGAAGCCGAGCCCCTCCACCGCCACCCCGCCGACCGTCAACGCCCGCCCGAGCACCGCGCTGTGCCGCTCGTACCCGGCCCGGATCGCCGGAAACCCGCCCACGAAGAACTCTCCCAGCACCCGCTCGAGCGCCAGCAGCACCGTCGCCAAGACCACCTGGCGCGAAGGACATGTCCCCGGGGCCAGCTCGATCGCCAGGCTGGTCGCGTGCAACTCCGCCGCCAGCTCGCGCTGCAACACGTTGATCCCGAAGCCCACCACCACGTCCGGCGCGGCCCCCTGCCAGCGCGTCTCACACAGCACCCCCGCGAGCTTGCAGGGCCCGACCAGCAGGTCGTTGGGCCACTTGAGCCGCAGCCCCGGCAACCACCCCGCCAGCCCCTCGCGCAGCCCGAGCCCGACCGCCAGCCCCAGCGCCGCCCACTGCGACGACCAGCCCCGCTCCGGCCGCAGCACCACGCTCACGTACAAGCCCTCGCCCGCCGACGACACCCACCGCCGACCGAGCCGCCCGCGCCCCGCCGTCTGCTCGTCGGCCGTGACCATCGCCCCGTGCGGCGCCCCGGCGCGGGCCCACGCCAGCGCCCGGTCGTTGGTCGAGGCCAGGCTGACGTGGTGCTCGCGCAGCTGCCCGAGCACCTCGGTCGCCAGCACCAGCCCGTCCACGCGCTAGCCCCAGCTCCCGTCGCCGCGCTGGAACAGCAGCGAGATGTCGCTGGCCGGCGCGCTGTGGGTCAGCTTGCCGACCGAGATCACGTCGATGCCGAGGTGTGCGAGCTGGCTGATGCGCTCGAGGCTCACCCCGCCGCTGACCTCGACCACCGCCTTGCGATCGACGATCGCCACCGCCGCGCGGACCTGCTCGTCGTCCATGTTGTCGAGCAACACCGCGTCCGCCCCGGCCCTCAGCGCCTCGCGCAGCTCGTCGAGATCTGTCACCTCGCACTCGATGCGCAGGGTGTGCGGCGCGTGCACGCGGGCCCGCGCGACCGCCTCCGCGACCCCGCCCGCCGCCCGCACATGGTTCTCCTTGATCAGCACGCCAGCCCCGAGGTCGTTGCGATGGTTGTGCCCGCCGCCGCAGCGCACCGCGTAGCGGTCGAGCGCGCGCAGCCCGGGCATCGTCTTGCGGGTGTCGACGATGCGACAGCGCCCGGCCGCCGCGTCGACGTAGGCGCGGGTCAAGGTCGCCACCCCGCACATCCGCTGCAGCAGGTTCAACGCGGTGCGCTCGGCCGCCAGCAGGGCCCGGGCGTTGCCTTGCAGCTGCAGCAACACCGTCCCTGCCGCCGCCACCTCGCCGTCGCGCAGCAGCATCGACGCCTCGACCGTCGGGTCGACCCGATGGAACACCGCCCGCGCGACCGCCCCGCCCGCGACCACCAGCCGCTGCTTGGCGATCAGCCGCGCGCTCCAGCGGGTGTGCGCCGAAACGGTGACGCGACCAGTGACGTCGCCGCTGGCCAGGTCCTCGGCCAGCGCCGCATTGATGATGCCGTCGACCGGCCCGATCTCGCTAAAGGTCAGGGTGCTCTCCATGTCTCGATCTCCCAGCCCCGCGCCCGCGCGCGCCGTCGCAGCCGCGGGTCCGGGTTGATGACACGCGGACAGCCGACCCGCTCGAGCATCGGCAGGTCACTGAAGCTGTCCGTGTAGAAGTAACTGCGCGCCAGGTCGACCCCGTGCGCCGCGGCGAAGCGCTCGGCGTGCACGACCTTGCCCGGCCCGGCGCAAGCCGGCGCCAGGTGACGCCCCGTCATCACCCCGTCGATCGCCTCGATGTCGGTGCACAGCACGTGCGGCACCCCCAACATCTCGGCCAGCGGCGCCGCCGAGAAGCGCGTGCCCGAGGTCAGCAGCGTCACCACGTGGCCGCAGCGCAGGTGATCCGCCACGCGGGCGCGCCCCTCGACGCACACGTGCTGCACGACGTCGCGATAAAACCAGGTGCGCACCTCGGCGTCGAGCTCGGTCACCACCACGCCCTCGTAGTCGCGGGCCACCAGCGCCGACACCGCCTCGAGGTCGAGCAGCGCCAGGCGGTAGCGCAGCAGCCAGCCGATCGCCCGCAGGGCCCGCAGCGGCCTGACCCTGCCGGTCCGCCACGCGTGCCGCAACCAGCTCGCGCCCGAGTTCACGTCGAGCAAGGTGTGGTCGACGTCGAAGAACGCCGCGATCCGCCCCTCCTGGCCCTGCGCCGCGTTCACGCGGGGAATGTACTGGCCAGCAGCAGGTCCATCAACAAGTTCGCCGCCGTGTGAAACAGTGCGGGAGCCCACAGGCTGCCGCTGCGACGCCACAACCACGCGAACACGAGCGCCGGAAAAAATGTCGCCAGCCGCGCCGCCTGGGCCATCCCGACCAGGTGCCCGATCGCAAACAACAGGCTCGAGAGCACCGCCGCCAGCCCGAACTTCGCCCCGAAGATCGTCCGCCGCGGCGGCCACAGATCCTCGAGCGCGCTCATCACATAGCCGCGATGAAACACCTCCTCCGCCAGCGCCACCGCGAACAACCCCTCGACCACCTGCCGCACGAAGCCGAGCCCGCCCCACGCGCTCCAGCTCGCGGGCAGGTGCAACCCCGCGGGCCAAAAGCCCTCCGCGTGCGCGCGACACAGACCCGCGAGGAAGCGCTCCAGTCCGCCCGCCCACGGCGTCATCCCCTCGATCCACAACACCGGCCACAGCACCCGCAGGTCGCCGCCGCAGACCTGCTGGTAAAACCACCAGAACCCGAGCACGAACGGCGGAAACACCACCAGCGCCGCCACCAGCGCGACCCAGGCCCCGCGCCAGCGCCACGGCGGCACCGGCGAGTCGGGCCCCACCTGATAGCGGGACTGGACCTCCGGGACATGTCTCAAGAGCCAGGATGGTAGAAAGTAAAACGCCGCGACCAGCGCGACCCCGCGGTACTCCCCGATCGCCGGCACCAGCCCGAGCAGGCCGTACCCCGCGTACACGATCGCCGTGGCGAACACGGCCTGACGCGCGCGCCGCCGCCGGATCTCGATGTCGGGCTCAGCCACGGAGCGCGGACTCTAGCGCAGACTCGCCGACAGCTTGGCCAGCCGACGACGCAGCGTCTCGAGCGTCTCGACCAGCATGTCCACGTGGTCGAGCACCTGCGTGTCCGCAGCGACGGCGTGGACCTCCTCACGACCCAGGCGCGGCGCCTCGAGCAGGCGCAGGACCCCCACCAGATAATTCTCCACGTTGCCCAGCGCCATCGCCGTCTCGCGCAGGTCGTCGTCGATGAACAGCATCAGGTTCTCGACCCCTCGCGCCCCGGCGAGCTGACGGATCGGCTCGCTCTCCGGATATGACCGCGTCGCCCGGTCCATCAGGCGGTCGCGGGCCCTCGCGCGGCCACCACTGCCACGTCGCTCGGACCCCGGGGTGGACACCTGTCCAGGTACAGCTTCGACGTCATGGGGCTCGCGCATGCGGCATCCATGCACGTGTGCCCGATCGGCCGCAACTTTTCGGCCAACGCCCAGGCCGCATCCACTGCGGCGAGAGGCATGGGGCGTGGGGATCCTTACGAGAGCGCCGACCGCCGCCACCGGGGACTTGTCCTACTCTCTGCCGCTCCGCCGCTGCCATGGCTGGAATCCCGGATGAAAAACTTCAAGAGCTCCGGGATCGGATCGACATCGTCGATCTGGTCGGCCACTACGTCGGCCTCAAACGCTCGGGCAAGAACTTCTCCGCCTGCTGTCCATTCCACAGCGAGCGCACCCCCAGCTTCTATGTCAACCCCGAACGGCGCAGCTACAAGTGCTTCGGGTGCGGCGTCTGGGGCGACGGCCTCGAGTTCGTCATGCGCGTCGAGGGCAAGAGCTTCCTCGAGGCCGCCCGCCAGCTCGCCCAGCGCTACGGCGTCCAGCTCCCCGCCGGCCTCAAGGACACCACCAGCTCCGCCCAGCAGGCCGAACGCGACGAGGCCTACGCGATCACCCGCGCCGCCGCCGAGCTCTACCGCGAGATCCTCCTCACCGGCGAAGAAGGCCAGCTCGGCCGCCTCTACCAGGAGAAGCGAGGCATCACCGCCGACACCGCCGAGGCCTTCCAACTCGGCTACGCGCCCGCGCCCGCCGAGGCCGGCTGGGACCGCCTCACCCGCCACCTCCAGCGCAAGGGCCTCAGCCTCCCCCTCGCCGAAAAGCTCGGCCTCGTCGCCCGCTCCGAGCGTACCGACAACTTCTATGACAAGTTCCGCGGCCGCCTGATGTTCCCAGTCGTACAACCCGGCGGCGCCGTCATCGCCTTCTCCGGCCGCATCCTCCCGGAGTACGCCCACGACTCCGACGGCCGCGAAGCGCCCAAGTACACCAACTCCTCCGAGTCCCTGCTCTACACCAAAGGCAAGACCCTGTTCGGCCTCCACCTCGCCGGCCAACCAATGCGCCGCGCCGGCCGGGCCATCATCGTCGAGGGCAACGTCGACGTCGTCACCATGCACCAACGCGGCCACCGCGAGACCGTCGCCCCCCTCGGCACGGCCCTCACCGCCCAGCAAGTCGCCCTCCTCGGCCGCTTCGCCGAGTCGGCCGTGCTCTGCTTCGATGGCGACAGCGCCGGTCGCAAGGCCACCCGCGCCGCCATCCCCCTGCTGCTCGAGGCCGGCATCGACGCCCGCGTCGTCCCGCTCGAGGGGGGCGAGGACCCCGACACCGCCGACCCCACCCGCCTCACCGCCCTGCTCGAACAACCAGGCTCCGCCCTCGAGTGGCTGATGCGCTGGATGGTCGCCGCCGGCGCCCGCGACAGCATCGACGCCCAGGACCGCGCCCTCAGCGCATTGGCCCCACTGCTGGCCAGGGTCAAGCGCGACGGCGCCCGAGAGCTCTACATCGACCGCGCCGCCAAGCTGCTCGGGCTGCCCCCAGGACGCATCTCGTCGGCCCTGCAATCGGCCCAGAGAGCCGCCCATTCAGCCCCCCATTCAGGGGCCCAATCAGGCAGCCACCACGAAGCCCAGCGCCCGCACTCGCCGCCCCCCGGCGACCGCGGAGCAGCTCCGGAAGCCGCGTCAAGATCTGGCCCTGTCCGGCCCCTGCCCGAGCTTCCACGCAGTCAAGTTGCACTCGCCGCCCTGCTGGTGGACAACCCACACCTTGCCTCGCTCGCCGAGCAGAACAAGGTGCAGGACCTCGTGACCGACCCCCGACTCGCGCCGATCGTGCGCGCCGTGATCGACGCCGCGTTCGCCGGCGAGAGCCCCGGCGAGGGCGACCTGCTCGAGCTCGTCGACGCGCGCGCCCACCGTCAGCTCCACGACGCCCTCTTCGCCGGCGACTACCGCGACATCGAAGACCCCGCCCAGGCCCTCCACAGCCACCTCTTCGACTGTCAACGCGACGAGCTCAAGCGCCGCCGCAGCGACCTCGCCGACCGCATCACCCGCGCCATCGAGCGCGGCGAGCAGCAGCAGGCGCGCGAACTATCGCTCGAGCGCAGCAGCGTCAATCGCCTGCTCTCCGAGCTCGAGCGCCAGCCCCCCTCCCAACTTCCGCAAAGCGCCAGTGTCCGGCCCTGACCCGAGAACCCCTATGACCCCTAAGACGACTCAGACGCGCACCGTCGACCGCGAGAAGCTCAAGAAGCAGCTCATTGCCTTCGGCAAGAAGAAGGGCCACGTCACCTACGACGAGCTGCACGAGCTGCTCCCGCCGGACCTCATCGACCCCGAGGAGCTCGGCGAGTGGGAGAAGACCCTGGTCGACGAGGGCGTGCAGGTGCTCTCGCGCGAGGAGGCCAAGGACGCCGCCAAGCCGAAGCTCGCCACCCGCAAGGTGATGCCGAAGCGCGACGAGGAGGGCGAGGACGAGCCCTCGCGCACCAACGACCCGGTGCGCATGTACCTGCGCAAGATGGGCTCCGTCTCGCTGCTCACCCGCGAGGGCGAGGTCGAGATCGCCAAGCGCATCGAGCAGGGTGAGATGCGGGTGCTCGACGTGGCCCTCGCCTCGCCGGTCGCCGTGCCCTTCATCCTCGACATGTACGACCGCATTCGCCGCGGGCAGATGCGGGTCAAGGACGTGCTGAACATCAGCAATCCGGCCGAGAACGGCCCCGGCATGCCCCCCGGCGTCGAGATCCCGTCGATCAACCAAGAGGCGGCGATGGACAACCTGCACAAGCAGGTCGAGAAGATCCGCCGCCACCAGAAGGAGGTCGACAAGCTCAAGGGGATCCTGGTCGCCGACCGCAAGGTCGGCCCCAGCGACGGCGTCCCCGTGCCCGCCCCCGCCGCCAACGCCCCCGCCCCGCTCGACGACGCCACCCGCGAGGTCCACCTCAAGGGCCTCGACGAGCACCGCAAGTCGATCCTCGAGGCCATCCAGGACATGAAGCTCGGGCGCAAGCCGATCGACGGCATCGTCGGCGAGCTCAGCATGCTCGTCGAGCGCGTGTCCCGGGCCGAACGCGACCTCATCCAGTGTGAGCGCCGCGCCGGCATGGACCTCAAGGAGCTGCGCAAGCTGTTCAAGGACGTCCGCCTCTCCGAGGAGGAGGAGTTCAAGCTCTGTCGCCGCCTCGGCCTCCACCCCTCCGAGCTGCACGAGATCGAGGCCCGCATGAAGCTGGCCATCAAGCGCATCCGTCAGGTCGAGCAGGAGACCAACATGCGCGCGCCGCAGCTGCGCGAGCTCCACGAGGGCCTGATGTCGGCCCGCCGCCAGGCCGAGCGCGCCAAGGCCGAGCTGGTCGAGGCCAACCTCCGCCTCGTCGTCTCCATCGCCAAGAAGTACACCAACCGCGGCCTGCAATTCCTCGATCTCATCCAGGAGGGCAACATCGGCCTGATGAAGGCCGTGGACAAGTTCGAGTACAAGCGCGGCTACAAGTTCTCGACCTACGCGACCTGGTGGATCCGTCAGGCGATCACCCGCGCCATCGCCGATCAGGCCCGCACGATCCGCATCCCCGTGCACATGATCGAGACGATCAACAAGCTCATCCGCACCAGCCGCAGCCTGGTCCAGGAGCTCGGCCGCGAGCCGACCCCGGAGGAGATCGCCGAGAAGATGGAGCTCCCGCTCGACAAGGTCCGCAAGGTCCTGAAGATCGCCAAGGAGCCCATCTCGCTCGAGACACCGATCGGCGAGGAGGAGGACTCGCACCTCGGCGACTTCATCGAGGACAAGAACATGATCTCGCCCACGGACGCGGTCATCAACATGAACCTCGCCGACCAGACCCGCCGCGTCCTCGCCACGCTCACCCCGCGCGAGGAGAAGGTCCTGCGCATGCGCTTCGGCATCGGCGAGTCCAGCGACCACACCCTCGAAGAGGTCGGCCAGGACTTCTCCGTCACCCGCGAGCGCATCCGCCAGATCGAGGCCAAGGCCCTCCGCAAGCTGCGCCACCCGTCGCGCAGCAAGCGGCTCAAGGCCTTCGTCGAGAACTGACCGCCAAACTGATGCGAGCGCCGCGGCCACAGGACCGCAACCCGCTCGTCTCCGCGGCTATTCCCCCGGGCGAGCCGGTCCCCGCGACCCGGTTCACCCGGGGCGAGAGTTGAGCCATGCTCTGCGCATGCGCTTGACTTTCCCCATGACGCTCGTCCTCCTCCTCCCCGCCTGCGGTGACAACGGCGGCGAGAGCAGCACCAGCCAAACCAGCAGCAACAGCAACAGCAACAGCAGCACCGACACCCCGAGCACCGGCACCACCAGCCCCACCACAGGCGGCCCTGCCAGCAGCTCCGGCGAGCCAGTCAGCACCAGCGACACCAGCGGTCCCACCGGCTCCGGCACCACCAGCACCACCGCCCCGGACACCACCAGCGGCCCCGCCACCAGCGAGCCCGGCACCACCACCGACGCGAGCAGCAGCGGCGGCACGGACACCGGCGTGATGCCCGGCGGATCTTGCAAGACCGACAAGGACTGCGCCCTCCACAACGACTGCTGCGACTGCTTCGGCATCCTGGCCGGCGACCCAGACCCGATCTGCAAGAAGCTGTGCGATCAGCCCATCTGCGACGCCCTCGGCATCGACCAGGCGGTGTGTCGCTTCGGCGTCTGCGGCACCGAGCGGATCGACTGCGACGACAGCAAGGTCCTGTGCGACTCGCTCCCGCCCGACTGTCCCAAGGGCCAGGTACCCGGCGTGCAGGGCAACTGCTGGTCGGGCATGTGCGTGCCTGCGCTCAGCTGCAACGTCGTCCCCGACTGCGGCGCCTGCCCGCCAGACAGCATGTGCGTGCAGAAGATCGGCAAGCCCCCGACCCTGCCGACCTGCGAGCCGATCCCCGACAACTGCGGCGGCAAGATCGACTGCGAGTGCGCGGGCACCTTCGCGTGCACCGGCCAGTTCAACGTCTGCAACTTCGACGGTGGCAACCAGATCAGCTGCGGCTGCCCGCAGTGCTGACACCTCGAAACAAGGCCTCTGAACGCCCGGCGGGCCAGGGCTAGCCGCTCCGGCGCAGCACCAGCGAGAAGTTGTTGGCCGGCATCGCCAGCACCCGCGATAGCTCGAGCCCCCGCGCCCGCCCGGCCGCCGCGACGTCTTCGATGTCGCGGATGCCCCAGCTCGGGTCGCGCGCCCGCAGCGACGCATCAAAGGCCTCGTTGCTCTCCGTCGTGCAGCGGCCGTCGACCTTCATCGGCCCGTACAGGTAGAGCGGCGCGCCCGGCCGCAGCAGCTCGCCCGCCCCGCGCATGAGCCCGAGGCAGGCCTCCCACGGCGCGATGTGGATCATGTTGATGCACACGATCGCGTCGGCCCGCAGGACCGGCCACGGCCACTCCCTCACGTCGAGCCGCAGCGCCGCGCGCAGGTTGGCCCGCCCCGAGGACCCCGCCGCGTCCTCGGCCAACGCAGCCCATGCACGAATGCTGCGCAAGCTCTCCTCGTCGGGGTCCGTGGGCTGCCAGACAAGCTCCGGAAACGCCGCCGCAAAGCCGACCACATGCTCTCCGCTGCCGCTGGCGATTTCGAGCACGTGCCCACCAGGCGCCAGCAAGTTCACCACCTCCGCGGCCAGCACCTGCTCGATGAACCCGCGGTTCCTCGCGGCTGCTGGCGACGTCCGCCTGTCATGTCTGTCGTTCATCTTCGGCAACTGTCGCAGCTTCGTCAGTTATGCGATGCCGGCCGCCACGGCGCGGGCCGCTTGCGGTCGTCTCGCACGGACGGATATCGTACGCGACGATGCGATTGGCAGGAAGACTCGCGGTCAGCGCGGCACTCGCAGCCGGGCTGCTCGCGGCCGCGTTGCTCCCGAGCGCGGGCTGTCTGCTGACACTTCCTTCCGTATGCGGCGACGGCCACGTCGACATCGAGAGCGGCGAGGAGTGCGACCCAGCCGCCGCGAGCGAGCCTCTCTGCGACCCCGAGAGCTGCACCAAGATCACCCTCGAGAAGTGTGGCAACGCCACCATCGACCCCGGTGAACAGTGCGACCTCACCGAGTTCGGCAACAAGGACTGCCCGAGCGGCAAGGGCTTCCTCAGCTGCACCCCGGACTGCAAGCTCGACGAGAGCACCTGCGATCAATGCGGCAACGGACGCGTCGACGTCGAGGCCGGTGAAGAGTGCGACCCCAAGGCCGGCAGCTTCATGCAGCCCAAGGACTGCTCCGAGCTGACCACCTACCCGACGAAGCCCTACACCTCGGGGCGCATGACGACCTGCACCGATAAGTGCCTGTGGTACCGCGGACCCTGCGGATTCTGCGGCGACAACGAAGCCGACGACCCGCAGCTCCTCGACATCAACTACCCCGACAGGCTGTCCAAACGCGAGTCCTGCGACGGCCAGGACGTCCAGCTCGAGGACCTCAGCAGCTACTGCAAGGATGTCCGCGGCTGCCCTAACTCGGTCTGCGCCGTCGAGTGCCTCGACACCTGCGACGGCTTCGTCGCCGAGGACGACGCTCGCTGCTGCCTACCCGCCGGCAGCGACTGCCCCAGCCCCGGCCAGGACCCCTGCTGCTACGCCTACGACAACAGCCTCGGCGACCTCTACTCCGCGGACGCCTGCGCCGACCGCTTCGAGAACGGCGGCCTCAAGAAGCGCGTGTGCAAGTCATCCCTCTGAGCCCACGACTCGCAAGACCCCGACCTCCGCCCGAGCCTCGCCCGACTTCTACTCGCGGCGACCCTGGTCTATCCTCGGCCGCCCGTGACCGCCTCCAGCTCCGCTCCTGAGCCCCGCTCGTCCCTCGTCACCGGCGGCTGCGGCTTCCTCGGCCGCGCCGTCGTCGACGCCCTCGCCGCGCGCGGCGACGTCGTCACCGTGCTCGACCACCGCATCGACCCGTGGCGCTCCGACGTGCAGTTCGTCCGCGGCGACATCTGCGACCCGCGCGTGGTCGAGGACGCGATCGCCGGCCAGGACGTCGTCTTCCACAGCGCCTCGCTCGTGCACACCAAGCACAACCGCCTCGAGACCGTCCGCGCCGTCAACATCGACGGCACCCGCAACGTGCTCCGCGCCTGCCAGCAGGCCGCCGTGGCGCGCCTGGTCTACGTCAGCTCGGCCAGCGTGGTCTACGACGGCCACGACATCGAGAACGGCGACGAGTCGCTGCCCTACGCCACCAGCTTCCCCGCCCCCTACGCCGAGACCAAGCGCATCGCCGAAGAGGAGGTGCTCACCGCCAACGGCGAGAAGGGCCTGCTCAGCTGCGCCATCCGTCCGCACGTCGTGTTCGGCCCCGGCGACACCCGCCTCCTGCCGGCGATCCTCAGCCGCGCCCGCGAGGGCAAGCTCAAGTTCCGCGTCGGCCTCGGCGAGAAGAAGCTCTCCGACTTCACCTACGTGACCAACGTCGTCGACGCCATGCTCGCCGCCGACGAACACCTCGTGCCCGGCTCACCCGTCGCCGGCCAGGCCTACTTCATCACCAACGGCGAACCGATGTCCTTCTGGGATTTCGTCGCCCAGGTGCTCCCACCCGCTCGGCTTCCAGCCGCCACGCCTCGCCATCCCGCGCGCCGTCGCCTACGCCGCCGCCGCCGTGCGCGAGGCCTTCGACACCTACGTCCGCGGCGGCACGCTCAACGCCGAGGAGGGCCTGTCGCGCTTCGCGATCCGCTACATCTGCAGCCATCACTACTTCAGCCACGCCCGCGCCACCCGCGAGCTCGGCTACAACCCGCGGGTCCGCATGGCCGAGGGCATCACGCGCGCGGTCACTTACTGCCGCGAGCACGGCCTCGCCGCGACATGAGTCGCCGCGCGAGGCGGCGCGCGCCCGCGCTCTCTGGCCAGCCCGCACCGCCTTGTCTAGAGTGGCGCCTGCGATGGAGTCGATCTACGGACCACCGCCCGGCGCACGCCAACCCCACCGGAGCAGCGCCCCGCGGCCAACGCCCCGCTGGCAGCAGGCGCTCCAGGGCCTGCTCCTGCTGATCGTCGGCATCGCGGCCTTCGCCCTGCTGGTCTGGCTCGAGGCCAGCAACGGTGGGGGCTACGACGACGATGACCCCCTGCGCCAGCTCGAGCGCATCCACTTCAACCTCCCGCGCTACGACCCCATCATCTTCGACATGCCGGCCTTCAAGCCCCTGCAGTCAGCAGAGATCATCCCGCGCTCGGCCATCCATCCCGCCGAGGCCAGCGCGACCACACCGCCGAGGCGCCTCCAGACCGCCGACATCATCTCGCGCTGAAATTGTCAGAATCGCGGCGTTTCGAGGCACCCTCGCCCGCGTGGCAGACCCATCGGACGAGCCCGGCCTGCGCCGCTTCCTCGGCGTTTTTCGCTACAGCCGCCGCGCGCTCGAGCTGGTGTGGTCGACCAGCCGCCCGCTCACGCTGGCCTTCGCCTGTCTCACGCTGATCGCCGGCGTGCTCCCGGCCGCGGTCGCCTACCTCGGCCAGCTGATCGTCGACGCGGTCGTCCACGCCTCGCAATCGACTGGCTCCGACCTTGGCCCGGACTCCGGCCCCGTGCTGCGCCTGGTCCTCGCCGAGGCCGCCCTCGTCATCGTCCTGCTCGCGACCCAGCGCGGCATCAGCGTCGCCCAGTCGCTGCTGCGCGCCCAGCTCGGCCACCGCGTCAACGTCATGATCCTCGAGAAGGCGCTGACCCTCGACCTCGGCCACTTCGAGGACGCCGAGTTCTACGACAAGCTCACCCGCGCCCGCCGCGAGGCCTCGAGCCGCCCGCTCAGCCTGGTCGGCCGCACCTTCTCGCTCGTCCAGAACGGCATCTCGCTGGTCAGCTTCGCCGCCCTGCTGGCCGCGTTCTCACCGTGGGCCGCGCTGATCCTCGCGCTCGCCGGCCTGCCCTCGTTCATCGCCGAGGCCAAGTTCTCGGGCGACGCCTTCCGCCTGTTCCGCTGGCGCTCGCCCGAGACGCGCATGCAGATGTACCTCGAGACCGCGATCACCCGCGAGGACTACGCCAAGGAGGTCAAGCTCTACCAGCTCGGCCCCATGCTGCTCGGCCGCTACCGCAAGATCTTCACCGACCTTTATGGCGAGGACCGCAAGCTCACCCTGCGCCGCGGCCTGTGGGGCTACGGCCTCGGCCTGGTCGGCACCGCCGCCTTCTATGGCGCCTACGCATGGATCGCCGCCACCGCGGTGCGCGGCGCGATCACCCTCGGCGAGATGACGATGTACCTGATGCTGTTCCGCCAGGGCCAGGCCGCCGTCGCCGCCAGCCTCGGCGCCGTCGGCGGGATGTACGAGGACAACCTCTACCTCTCGACGCTCTACGAGTACCTCGCCCAGGACGTCGCCGTCCGCCCCGGCAGCGCCGCGATCGGCCCCGACCCGGGCGCCGGCCTCCGCTTCGACGCCGTCTCCTTCACCTACCCCGGCGCGACGACCCCCGCCCTCGAGGCCGTCTCCTTCACCCTGCGCCACGGCGAGACCCTCGCGCTCGTCGGCGAGAACGGCTCCGGCAAGACCACCCTCATCAAGCTGCTCACCCGGCTCTACACCCCCACCGCCGGCCACATCTACCTCGACGGCCGCGACCTGCAGGAGTGGGACGAGCTGGCCCTGCGCCGCCGCGTCGGCGTCATCTTCCAGGACTTCGCCCGCTACCAGCTGCGCGTCGGCGAGAACATCGGCGCCGGCGACGTCGACGCCTTCGACGCCCGCGACCGCTGGCAAGACGCCGCCCGCCAGGGCATGGCCGACGTGTTCATCGACGCCATGCCGCAAGGCTACGACACCCAGCTCGGCAAGCTGTTCAAGGACGGCCGCGAGCTGTCCGGCGGGCAGTGGCAGAAGGTCGCGCTGGCGCGGGCCTTCATGCGCGCCCGCGCCGACATCCTCGTGCTCGACGAGCCCACCGCGGCGATGGACGCCGAGGCCGAGGCGCAGGTCTTCGACCACGTCCGCAACCTCGGCAGCGAGCGCATGACGATCGTCATCTCGCACCGCTTCTCCACCGTGCGCATGGCCGACCGCATCGTCGTGCTGCACGGCGGCAAGGTCGTCGAGGAGGGCAGCCACGCCGAGCTCATGCAGCAGGGCGGCCGCTACGCCCACCTGTTCACGTTGCAGGCCAAGGGCTACCAGTGAGCGCGCGCCTCAGGCCTGACGCCGACCGGCCATCGTGAAGTGCCGGACCGCCGCGAGCAGCAGCCGCGCGCGCTCGGAGACCTTGTCGAGGTGGCGGTGCTCGACCTCGGCGAGGTCGAACAGCGAGGTCGTGAAACCAACCCCGACTGCGCCCGCCGCGAGCACATCGGCGGCGTTCTCGTGGTGCACGCCGTTGGTCGGGATGATGCGCAGGAAGGGCATCGGCCCGAGCACCGCGCGGACGTAGCTGGCGATGTCATCCGGGCCCGGGAACAGCTTCTGACAGGCCGCGCCGCCGCGATGCGCCTGCAACAGCTCGGTCGGCGTGAAGCAACCCGGCAAGATCGCCACGTCGAGGTCACGCGCCGCCGCCATGATCTGCGGGTCCAACACCGGCGAGACCAGGAACTTCGCGCCCGCCCCGACCGCCGCCTCGACCGCCGCGAGGTCGAGCACCGTGCCGGCGCCGACCACCACCCCGGGGCGGCGGGCGAACTCGGCGATCAGCTCGTACGCGCCAGGCGTGCTGACCGTGAACTCGATGATGCGAAAGCCCGCCCCGACGGCCGCGTCCATCGCCGCCGCCGCCCGCCCCTGGTGCTGGCCGCGAAAGATGGCGATCGCCCGGTGGCGGAGCACGGCCTCGAGGAATTGCTCCGGCGACATGTCAGCCACTCTACGGGAGGACCACGGGCGAAGTCACCTGCCCTCCTCGACCGGGCCTCCAGGGCTCTCAGCGCAGACGCAGGTGCACGTCGACCACCGCGCCGTGCAGCTCATGGCCGCGGCCGTCGCGGTAGCGGAAGCCGGCGCGCTCGACCTCGCAGTTGCCGCGCGTATCGCAGCGGCGGTCCACCGTGTACCCGAGCTCGATCGCCACCAGCTCGCGCGCCCCGGCGGCGCTGAGCTCATTCGCGGTGGCGACCCGATCGCTGTTCACGTCGCTCCAGACGAGCAGACGACCCCACTCGGCGTCGCTGCCATCGACGCGGCCGTCCTGGTTGGAGTCGAGCTCGCGCAGCGCGACGAAGCCGTTGCTGGCCGGCTCACCCGACGGCAGCAGCGTCGCCGAGCCGAACAGCTCGCCGCCGTCGTCGATCTTGCCGTTGCCGTTGCGGTCGAGCGCCAGCCACGGCGTCGTCGAGGTCGGCCAGTCCGTGACCACCGACATCGTGCCCGTCAGGTCGAAGCTCGCCGCCACCGCCGTGTTGAACTGCACCGCCTCGCCACGGAACGCCAGCACCAGCGGCGTGACGCTCGACGATCCCACACCCGAGTCCGACGGATCGCCCGGGTCGGGGCTCTCCTCGTCCTCATCCTCGGGCACGCCGGTCTCACTGGCGCCGTCGCTGTCTTCGCCCTCGCTGTCCGCCACGCCGTCGTCGTCGTGATCGCGGTCCTCCTCGCAGGCGGGGAGCAGGGTCAAGGCGAGGAGGGTGACGATGGTGGTGCGGAGCATGGCGGTGGTCCTCGCCCGCTCCCTGTGCATGCCAGGTGCCAACGCCTCCCAGGCGGCTCCGCCAGCCCGCAGCGCCCCGATCGTCGAGCTTCGCCGCGGCGCCACCGCGACACCCCTGTCAGCCGCGGCCTGACAGGCGCGGCCGATCAGTAGACCTTGAAGCTGTAGTGGAAGAACGCGCTCGTGAACTTGCTGCGCCCGGCCGCATCGAGCTTCGCGCCCTTCACCAGCCCGAGGATGCACTGCACCGCCGGGTCGCTCGCAGGACGGTCAGTCGGCTGCACATTGGTGAGCTTGCCGTCCGACGCGAGCAGCATCTTGACCCCGATGTCCGTGCCGAGCGGCACCCCGTTGGCCTTGCCACACTCGGACGCCGCCGGCCGGAACGGCCGCAGCACCGCGTCGATCTCGGCGCCTGACACCTCGGTCGGCGCGTCGGGATCGTCGACGATGTCGTAGTTCACCGGCTCGTTCGCCTCCGGGTCCACGGCCTTCTTCTTGCCATCGACCTTCTTCGTCGGCGCCTCCGGCGACACCGCGGGCACACTCGGCGGCACGACCTCAGGCACGACCTCAGGCACGACCTCGGGCGCCGGCACGACCTCGGGTGCGACCTCGGGCGTCCGCACCGGCGGCGGCGGCAGGGCGGGCACCGGCGGCGGCGTCGTCTTGGCCACCTCGGGCGCGACAGCCTTCGGCTCGGGCGGGCTCTCGGCGACGCCGATGCCCGGGGTCCCGGCCAGCACCCAAGCGATCAGCCCGGTGGCGATCAGGGCCAGGACGATCGTCATGCCGAGCCCGCCGCGCGTCGCCGGCACGACCGGCACCGCGCTGAGGCTACGCGTCGCGGTGAGGCCCGTGACCCGCCGCCGTCCCGACGGGTCGGCGGCGATCGTCTTGTACACGCGGGTGTCGTCGAGCAGCGCGCCGCGCATGTCGGCGATCGTCTGGAAGCGCTCCTCGGGCTGCTTGCTGAGCGCCCGCATGATCACCCGCTCGACCGAGCTCGGGATGTTGGCCTCCGGCGCGACCCGACGCGGCGGGATCGCCGTGTCAAGCAGCTGCATCGCCAGCACCGTGGTCTGCTTGCCGCTGTGGAACGGACAGGTGCCGGTGAGCAGCTCGTAGAGCAGCACGCCGACGCCGTAGATGTCGACCCGCGGATCCGGCTTGGCCCCGCGGATCAGCTCGGGCGCCATGTACTCCGGCGTCGCCAGCAGCACCCCGCCCGCGAGCAGCCCGTCGGGCAGATCCTCGTCGACGATCCGCGCGAGGCCGAAGTCGCAGACCTTGATGTAGTCATCGCCCGTCGCGTGGCGGATCCGGAAGCAATTGCTCGGCTTCAGGTCGCGGTGGATCACGCCCTTCGCGTGCGCCGCCTCGAGCGCGTCGCAGATGTGCAGGAACATCGGCAACACCCGCGTCCACGGCAGCGGCCCGTGCCGCTTCAAGGTCTCACGCAGGCTCTCGCCGTCGAGGTGCTCCATCACCAGGTAGGCCATGCCCTCGGCCACCCCGAAGTCGACCACGTCGACGATGTGCGGGTGGTGCAACCGCGAGGCCGTGCGCGCCTCCTGCACGAAGCGCCGCACCACCACGTCGAGCGCCGCCTGGTTGAAGTTCGCGTTGCGCAGCAACTTCACGGCGAAGCGCTTGTTGCCGGCCGCCTGCTCGGCCAGGTACACGCGCGACATGCCGGTGCCGCCGAGCAAGCTGAGCAGGCGATAGGTGCCGATCTCGCGGCCGATGAGGCCGCTGTCCTCGGTGTTGGCCGGCGCGGGGCTCGGCGCCTCCCCGGCGACCGGGTAGTCGACCCCGCTCAGCGCCGCCGGGTCATCCTCGCCGGGGGCCATGCTCGGCACCCGGATCACCCCGGAGGACTCGCCGGGCGAGGGCTCATACGTGTCGGACGAAACGCTCATACGTGGGCTCGGGAAGCATACCCGAGCCCGCCCGCGACGATCGAATTCGCCGCCCCGCCCCGCCGCCCCGCTCCACAAGAGCTGAGCGTTAGCGCACATCTACGCCGACGCCTCATCACACCCGCCTCACCTGTCTCGGAGACCAGGATCCCCCCTCGTCGCGCCCACCCAGGACTCGCCCGATCTTTGCCCTTGGCTGCATCTGGCGCGTCTCCTGCGACTCCCGCATAGTACGAAAACTCGAGCGATGACCCGGCGACCGCCCGCTCACCCCTTGCTCTGCTCGTGGCGTGTGCGCACGGTCGGCGCCCTCGCGTTGCTCGGCCTGTCCTCCGGGACAGCCTCCGCGCAGACCCCCACGTTGCGACCCACAGCTGCGACCCCGCCCGTCTCGCGTCCAGCCACACCACCCGCCGCCCGCCCCGCCACACCACCCGCCGCCCGCCCCGCCACACCACCCGCCGCCCGCCCCGCCACACCGCCCGCCGTCCGTCCCACACCGCCCGCCGCCCGCCCCACCACGCCCGCCGCCCGCCCCACGCCCACCCCACGCCCTGTCGCCCCGCCCGCCGACGTCGGCCCGCCACCCAGCCTCCCGGACCTGGGCCCGCCACCCAGCCTCCCGTCGACCGACCCCAGCCCGACCCCGGACCTCGCCCCCACGCCGAGCACGGGCCCGAGCCCGCAGCGCCCCGCCCCGCCGCCCACGGTCCGCCCGAGCGCCCCGCCGCCGATCCGCCCCACCGCGCCACCGCCGACGAGCACGCCGATCCCCGAGCCCGCCGTGCCGGTCGCGCCGCCGCCCGTGGTCGTCGAAGCCCCACCGCCAGCGCCCGGCTCACCTGTCCCTCCGACCAGCTCACCTGTCCCTCCGGCCAGCTCGCCCCCGGTCGCTGATTCGGCCCTGCGCGCCCCCTCGATCGGCGGCGACGACCTGGCCCCCGCCAGCGCCGCCGCCAAGCCGATCACCATCGAAGACATCGAGGCCCTGGCCGAGAAGCGGGCCGCCGAGGAGCGCAAGAACCCGAAAAAGTGGCGCCACGGCGGCCTCGTGTTCGACCTGCAGATCGGCACCGCCATGTGCTTCCGCCAGTTCTGCCGCAGCGACACCGGCCACCACGCCGCCCCCGGCGTGCACCTCGGCGGCTTCTTCGGCGGCAACGTGCTCGGCATCCTCGAGCTCGGCCTCGAGGCCGGATGGAACACCCTGCGCCCGCGCGACGTGACCGGCCGCAACGCCGTGACCCTCTACGGCCTCGACCCCGTGCTGCTGCAACAGGAGATCGCCCAGCAACAGGGCGTCGCCAACCTCGAGGTCGACTTCTCCACCCTCATCGTCGACACCGCCAAGTCGCGCGCCCTCAACGTCGGCCCCTCGCTGCGGATCCACTTCATCCGCAAGGGCCGCGGGCTCGCCTATATCGGCACCGGCATCCACTACCAGCTGTGGCGCAACCGCTACACCACCGCTGGCGGCGACCTCCGCCTCGACTTCCACGGCATCTCGGCCCCCTTCAAGGTCGGCGGCGGCGCGTATGTCCACCCGAACATCGCCGTCACCGGCGAGTTCACCTACAGCCTCGCCATGTACGTCCTCGGCGGCGTCAACCACCCCGACCTCTCCGCGGTCGCCCCCATCTCGATCATCGAGAGCAGCACGGTCAACGCCGGCGCCAGCCTGACCAAGGGCCTGCCGCACTTCGGCAAGTTCTCGGTCAACCTCCGCTTCCGCTTTTAGGGCCCCGCAACCGCTGCCGTCCGCAGCGATCCAACCGCGCACAGCGCGCAGCCCGCAGATGTTTGACGGTGCCAGAGTGCCGTCCTACAGTCCGCGCGGCCGCGTCTGTGCGGCAGGAGTTGTTGACGATGAAGAGCCTCATCCCCGCACTTGGTCTCCTCTCCCTGCTGGCCTTCGCTGGCGCGTCCGCCTGCGACAGCGCGAGCAGCAAGCCACCCACCATCGAGGTGACGACCGAGCAGCTCAAGCCCGGCGGTGTGTTCATCGCCCACGTCGTCGGCTGCGAGAAGGGCTGCGACCAGCTCCAGCGCGGCGACCTGCTGCTCGAGCTCGACGGCCAGCCCGTCACCTCCTCCAAGGACTTCCGTGTCAGCCGCATCGCCACCGGCAACCCGGTCAAGCTCAAGGTGCACAAGAAGTCGGGCCAGGTGATCGACCTCGAGATCGTCGCCAAGCCCAACGACACCCTGCCGCCGATCAAGGAGGCCCCGCCGTTCTGGACCGTCGGCGCCGCCGACCTCGACAAGGCGCCGCAGTGGGCCCGTCGCAGCCTGTTCGGCCACGCCAGCCCCATGACCATGCTCGTCAGCGCCGAGGGCGGCACCACCGACGGCCGCCAGTTCCTCGGCAAGAAGCGCCTCATCCTGTTCTGGGACTACGCCACCCGCGAGGAGCAGGCCCAGGCCGCCAACATGATGCAGGTGCTGCAGCTCGCGCAGGGCGACCTCACCGCCGCCGGCGTCGATATCATGTTCACACAGATCCGCTTCCCCGGTAACGACAACGGCGACGGCACCCCCCGTCAGGCGCCGATGAACGACACCGCCCTGCGCGCCTACCAGACCAACTACGGCGTCAAGGGCAAGCCGCAGCTGCCGATGTACCGCTTCCCCAACGCCACCGAGTACAACGCCGCCCGCGAGCTCGGCCTCGAGGGCGCCACCACGTACATCCAGTACCTGCGCGCCTCGCCAGCGATCATCCTGCTCGACGAGGGTGGCATCGTCCGCTGGCACTCCGAGGCGATCCAGCCCGCTCCCGCCGGCGACGCCACCTTCGCCGGCAAGGACGACCAGTACACGATCGTCCAGGCCATCGAGTTCGCCAAGACGAACCTCTGAGCCAGGCCGCGTCGCGATGACGGAGCCGGGTGAGCCACGCTCATCCGGCTCTCGCCGTATTACTCCGCGTCCTCGTCGTCGCCCTCGGCTTTCGTCCTCGCCGTCGCCCTCGATGGCGCGGGACCAAACCGTCTACTCCGCGTCCTCGTCGTCACCCTCGGCGGGCGCCACCGGCGGCGCGGGCCGCAACGGGTGGGCGAGCACCGGCAGGCGTTCGTTCTCGCTGCGCTCGACCAGCAGCTCGAGCCCGTCGAGCAGCAGATCGGGCGTGCTCACCTGCACATCCACCGTCTCGGCGAGGATCCCCACCATCCCGGTCTCCGCCGTGAAGCCGCCGTTGTAGCCCGGAGGGACGCGCATCGGCACCGCGACCGCCGCGTTGCCCACCGCGCGGATCCTCCGCAGCACGCGCATCGAGGTCGGGCTGAACATCGCCCCGCGCACCAGCGTGCGCTTGCCCGACCCGTCGATCCGCACGATGCGGGCCGGCAGCGGCAAGCTCACCTTGCGCCCGCCGCCGTAGCCGGTCGCCCCCTCGCGCTCGACCGGTCCGAGGATGTTGTTGTCACGCAGCGACTCCACCACATACGCGAAGTCGTAGCCGTCCTCGCGGGCCCGTCGCAGCAGCTCGCGCTCGAGCTGCGCCCGCGACTGCCCGCGCTTCTTCGTCTTGAGACTGAGGTTGGAGATCGTCGGACCGACCCGCAAGAACGGGCTCACCCGCGCCCGCCCGTTGCTGCCCGCCCGCGCCGAATTCGGCGTCCGCGTCATCAACAGCTCCTTGAGCACCCCCCCCTTCACCAGCGTCAGCGGCTGCGCCACGAAACCCTGCCCGTCGATCGCGTAGCGCCCGAAGCCCTCGCGCGGGTCGTCCTCGAGGTCGATGAAGCTCGGCATCACCGACTCGCCGATCGCCTCCTGCCACAGCGGCTCGAAGTCCCGCACCCGCCCCGCGTCGCCCAGCGGCGCTGGATTGCCGCCGACCTGCGTCGCCACCGTCGACGCCAGCAGCTGCGCCGCCGCGCTCGCCTGGAACAGCACAGGACCGTCGTAGTCCTCCTCCATCATCGGCGCCTGCACCTGCGCCTCGAGCTCGCGCAGCACCTCGTCGATCATCTGCTCGCCGCGCTTGCGCAGCGCCTCGCTCGCGCGTGGCAGCTCCTGCAGGTGGATCGCCGCGCCGGCGTCGAGGTGCATGCCGTCGGCCGCGCGCGTGTCGGCGACCACCGCCAGCACCGCCCGCTGGTGCGACTCGTGCAGCACCAGCCCCTCCGAGCTGACCGTCGTGACCTGCGTGCGCAGCACCTGCACGAACACGTCGCCGTTGTCGATCGCCGGGTGATCGGCGAAGCGTCGGCTGAGCTGGATCACCAGCGCCCGCAGCCCTTCGCGGTCGAGCGCCGGCGCATTCCCGGCCTCCGGCGCAGGTTGACGCGGCATCGGCTCGGGGCGCGGGCCGAGGTCTGGCGGCGGCGGATCGCCGGCCAGCCGCGCGAGGATCGACTGCTTCTGCGAGAAGGTCGCCGTCGCCGTACGAAACGCCTGGTCGAGCGCCAGCCACAGCTTGTTGCGGCTCAGCTCCGGCGCCGGCTCGAGCGACACCACGAAGCGCAGCTGGGCCCCGTCCGAGCCGAAGGTCCCGCTCTGGTCCCGCGCCGCGCTGCCGACCCGCACCTCGACCGCCGCCACCGCCTGCTCCTCGACCACATCCGTGATGATCCCCCCGTACGACCCGTCGATGCTCAGCACCGTCGCGCGCACCAGCTGCACCTGCGCGTGGTACGGCGCCGGCGCGTCCGGCAGGCGCAGCCCGGCCACCCCCCGCGCCAGCTCCTGTTCGATCGCCGCGACCTCGAGGTCCAGCGGGCTCTTGCCGAGCGCACGGATCTCCGGCTTCGCCGCCGCGGGCTTCACCGGCTCGACCGACGGCGGCGCCTGCAACAGCGCGAGCAGCACCAGCAGCGACTTCACGGCTTCACCTCCGGCGCGCGCCCCGAGCTCACCGGCGGCGGCATCAACGGCGGCTTGTCGCGCGAGTGGCTCGCGCGCTCGATCTCCAGGCTGCGCAGCAGCAGCGACGGGCTCACCGCCGACACCGGCACGTCGCCCGACTCCGCCCCGCACATCCCATTAAAGATCCCCGGCGAGTCGCCCGTGGCGATGATCGTCTCGAACGCCGCGATCGGCGTGCCGACGATGTCCACCCCGCGCACCAGCTCGTCCGGCCGACCGTCGGCCCAGACGCGATACACCAGCAGCGGCATCACCTTGAACGCCTGCGGCCCGCTGCGCTCGGTGATCGTGTAGCCGCCCTGGATGTCGCTGAACCACAGCCCGTACGGCTTGCTCTGCCGCTGCACCTCGTCGATGAGCGCCTTGCGCAGCTCCGCGTCGGGGATCGTCTTGCGGCTCGTCACGATCAGGTTGCCCTGCCGCGCCACCACCTGGTTCCCGCGCTCGCGCCGACCGTGCCCGTTGCTGTGCTTGAACGGCAGCACCGGCGAGCGCCCCAGCAAGAACCCGCGCAGCTTCCCGCGCTCCACCAGCAAGGTGCGCCGAGCCGGGACCGCCTCATCGTCGACATAGTAGTGCCCGCTGAGCGGCACCCCGCCGAGCCGCTGCGCCGTCGGGTCGTCGACCATGTCGAGGAACACCGGCAGCACCCGCTTGCCCACCATCGTCGCGAAGGTCTGCCCCTCGAGGTCGTCCTTCTGCCGGTGCCCCTCGAGGCGGTGGCCGAAGATCTCGTGGAAGAACACCCCCGCCGCGCGCCCTGCCAGCACCGCCGGCCCCGCGTAGGGCTCGGCCAGCGGCGCCGCGCGCAGGGCCACCAGCTCCTCGCGCAGCCGCTTCGCCGTCGCCAGCAACAGCGCCTGCGCCGGCAGCTGCTCCGGCGTGTGCACCTCGAAGTTCTCCATGCGAGACAGGCGCATCCCGTCGTCCGCCTGGGCCGTCGCGCTCAGCATGATCCGCAGGCGCACGTGGCCCGCCTGGATCTTGCTCCCGCCGCTGTCGACGAAGCTGCGGTTGTCCACGTTGATCAGCAGCACCACCGTGCTCTCGAGCACCCGGTCGTCGTCGCTCAGCGCCAGCGACACCTCGCGCAGCCGCGGCTCCCACGCCTGCCGCAGCCCCTCGAGGTCCAGCTGCACCCGCGGCTCGAGGTGCACCACCGCCTTCTCCTCGCTGAAGTCCGGGCTCGTCGGCTTCGCCTCGTCCTGACTGCGCAGCTGCTCCCCGCTCTCCGCCGAGCTGAGCGCCACCAGAGCGTCGCGGTACTGCTCCTCCGTCAGCAGCCACAACGCCTGCGCCAGCGCCAGCGGGTCGTCCTGCACGCTCACCCCGCGGCCGAGCCCGAGCCCGTTGCCCGGCCCGTAGTTGCCGCCCTGCGAGTGGCTGTTGTCGAGCTGCGGGCTGCCGACTCGCACGTCGATGTCGACCGTGCGGTCGCGGTCCATGCTGCGGCGCACGACCTCGCCTTGCTGCACCTCGAGCCACAGGTGGTCGCGCGCCACCAGGTCGTAGGCGAGGAAGTACGCCGGCACCTCGCGCTCCTCGCTCTGCAGCTGACCGAGGTTGCGAGCGACCTCGCCGGCCAGCAGCTCGAGCACCGGCGAGGCCGGCCCGACCGGCGCCTCGCTGCGCTGGATCTCGATGCGGCTGCCCGCGCCCGTGCCGGGCTCGCCCCACACCGCCGGGTTGTGCGGCTGCGTCGTCCCGCGCGGCTTGCAGGCCGCGAGCGCGGCCATCAGCGAAACTGCCAGGAAAGCCCCCCGCATCGCGGACATGGCTCCATCATACCCTTGCGAGCGCCGCCCCGGGCCGCCAATTCGGGCGCGATCTCGGGCCGGTCTCACGCCAGACTCGAAGGCGACTTGCCGCCCGGCGTCGGCAGCACGATGCGGGCCCGCTTCGGGTCGTCCTTGCTGCGTCGCCGGTACAGCACGACGATCCGCCCGATCACCTGGACCAGCGAAGCGCCCGTCAGCTCCGCCAGCTCTTTCGCCGCGTCGTCGCGCTCCCCCTCATAAGCTTGCCCGAGGCGGATCTTGATCAGCTCGTGCTGCTCGAGGGCCACGCTCGCCGCCCGCCCCACCGCGGGTGTCACCCCCTCCGCACCGACCTGGACCAGCGGCGCGAGCCCGTGGGCCAGCGACTTCAAGTAAGCACGGACACGGGCGCTGAGCTGCGACATCGGACGGCGACCTTTAGCACGCGCGCCGCGGCCCTCTCACCCCGCGCAAGCGACTTCACGCACGGACCTGTCCCATCGACCAGACTCAACCACGCTCCCAGCGCAGCCACGCCAGCGACTTCACGCACGGACCTGTCCCATCGACCAGACTCAACCACGCTCCCAGCGCAGCCACGCCAGCAGCTCGAGGTTCCCGTCCTGCCCCGCCACCGCCGCGTCGCAGTGGCCCATCACCGCGAAGCCCAGCCGCTCCGCCGCCGCCAGCACCGTCGCCAGCGCCCCTGCTCGCGCCTCCGCCTCGCGCACCACCCCGCCCGCGCCAACCTCTGATCGTGCCAGCTCGAACTGCGGCTTCACCAGCAGCACCACATCGGCCCGCGGCGTCAGGAAGGCTGGCACGCACGGCAGCACCCGCGTCAACGAGATGAACGAGCAGTCTGCGACCACCAGCGACACCGGCTCACCGACCTGCGCCGGCGTCAGCGTGCGGATGTTGCAGCGGTCGAGCACCACCACCCGCGGGTCCTGGACCAGCTTCCACGCCAGCTGCCCGTACCCCACATCCACCGCGTAGACCCGCTGCGCCCCCGCCTGCAGCAGGCAGTCGGTGAAGCCCCCCGTCGACGCGCCGATGTCCATCGCCACCCGCCCCCGCGGATCGAGCTCCGCGAAGTGGTCGAGCGCCCCGCGCAGCTTGAGTCCCCCGCGCGACACGAATTGCAGCTCTTGCCCGCGCACTCGCAGCGTCGCGTCGACGGCCACCGCCGTGCCAGGCTTGGTCTCGGTGTGATCGCCGACCACCACCTTGCCCGCCACGATCAGCGCCCGCGCCAGCGCTGGCGTCTCGCACAGCTCGCGTGCGACGAGCAGCTCGTCGAGCCGCGTCTTGGGTGCCCTCGCCATGCGCTCCGCGGTCGATCCCCTATACCGCGACCCCGACCGGTGCTACCTCTCGAGCCGGTGTTGTCCGGCTTGAGCATCCCCACCCGCCTCGCCCACGTGTTCGGGTCGCCGCCATGGGGCGAGTGGCTCGCATGGCTCTCCGCCCCGCGCGACCCCCCGATCCTCGTGCTGCTCGCGTTGGTCCTGCTCGCCTTCGGTCTCGGCCGCGCCACCCGGCGCCCCTGATCCAGATATCTCGGATGCACCCTCCAGCCGCCGATCGCCCCAATTCGCCGCTGCACGCCCCAATTCTGGCCTTGCGCCGCGCGGGCACTTCGGTTAGCTTCCCCGCCTCCTCCTGGGGCAGTAGCTCAGCTGGGAGAGCGGTGCGTTCGCAATGCACAGGTCAGGGGTTCGATCCCCCTCTGCTCCACAATCAGGTATCGAAGCACGGAGCCCGGATCTCCCGCCAACGCGGGGTCCGGGCTTCTGGCTATTCGCGGCCTGAGACCTTCGAGCTCGGACCTCATCGTCATCGCGGGTCACGCCGCTCGGGCGGAGCGCGCTCCCGGCCGGCGGGTTTCCATCTTGCCGTAATCTGGCCCAGGTGTCAGGATCGCGGCTCCACAGCGCCCGCTTGCTTCATGTACAAGCTCTTTAAACGCACCTACTACCCGGGTCACTTCGAGGTGCAGATCGCCGGTGCGTGCGATCCAGGGCTCTCGCGCGAGCACAACGAGGACGCGATCATCATTCAGGAGGACGACGGCCGCGGCTACTACATGGCCATCGTCTGCGACGGCATGGGCGGACACAACGCCGGCGAGGTCGCCTCCGCCATGGCCGTCGAGAAGATCCGCAGCTACCTCGACGCCAACTTCCGCAAGCAGGGCCCGCGCGAGCTCCTCTACCACGGCTTCCTCCTCGCCAGCACCACCATCTCCGAGTACAGCGCCAAGAACCCCGACACCGAGGGTATGGGCTGCACCTGCGTGATGGTCATGGGCGTGCGCGACAAGATGTGGGTCGCCCACTCGGGCGACAGTCGGGCCTACCTGGTCGACAAGAAGGCCGCCACCCCGATCACCCTCGACCACACCATGGTCCAGGAGCTCGTCACCAAGGGCGTCATCACCAAGGACCAGGCCGCCGTCCACCCCTACCGCGGCCGCATCTCACGCTGCCTCGGCCACGGCCGATCCAAGGGCGTCCCCGACATCAACGCCGGCATCATCGAGCACGGCGACAACATCCTCCTGTGCAGCGACGGCCTCAGCGACGTCGTCCCCAACGAGGAGATGCACGGCATCGTCATCCAGCACGACGCCCAGGAGGCCGTCCGCAAGCTCGTGCAAGCCGCCAACCACCACGGCGGCCCCGACAACATCAGCGCGATCATCCTGCGCCGCGTCCAGTGAACGCCTCGCCGCACCACAGAGGCCCGTCATGTCCCGTCTCCTCGCCCTGTTCGCCCCGCTCCTGCTCGCCGCCTGCAACGTCGGCGTGATCCCCCGCGACCTCCCGCCGCCCGCGCCCGAGGCCACGCCCGAGCCCGCTCCCGAGCCCACCGAGCCCACCTCGGCCTCAACTCCGACCACTGGCCCAGCCTCGGGCCCCACCGAGTACCGCCTCGAGGGTCACCGCCTCGAGCTGCCCGGCCCGATCGTCTTCCAGACCGGCAGCGACATCCTCGACCCCGCGAGCGATCCCGCCCTCGAGCACGTGCGCGGCTATCTCGTCGCCAAGTCCGCCGTCAGCACCCTCCGCATCGAGGGCCACGCCGACGACCAGGCCCTCTCGGAGCGGCGCGCCCTGGCCGTCGGTCGCTGGCTCGTCGCGCACGGCAGCGAGTGCACGCGCCTGCTCCCCGTCGGCTTCGGCCCCAACAAGCCGATCGCCGACGCCAGCAGCCCCGAGGGCCGGGCCCAGAACACGCGCATCGAGCTGCACAACGCCGCCCTGCTCGGGCGCCCGATCGGCGGCATGCCCCTCGACGGCGGCGGCCTGGTCGCCGGCGACCTCTGCCAGTAGGCACCCCCACGGCCGCGGTCTCCACTGCACGCACTCGCCGGGCCCGCGCCTGCGACACACGCGAGGCTCCGCAGGGTTTGCATCCGCGGCGTGGCACTGCTACCAACCGCGGTTACGTATGTCCGCGACCTCATCGCCAGCTTACCCGCGATTTGACCTGCTAGAGCGCCGGCGCAGCCTGCCGCTGCTCCGGGCCATGCAAGAGCGCGTGCTCGTGTGCGACGGCGCGATGGGCACGATGATCCAGAACGCCAACCTCACCCTCGAGGACTTCGAGGGCGCCGATGGTTGCAACGAGCTGCTCGTGCGCACCCGTCCGGACGTCATCCGCAGCATCCACGCCGCCTACTTCGCCGCCGGGGCCGACTGCGTCGAGACCAACACCTTCGGCGGCACCCGCCTGGTCCTCAACGAGTTCGACCTCGGCGAGGAGGCCTACGCCCTCAACCGCAGCGCCGCCGCGCTGGCCCGCGAGGTCGCGGCCGAGTTCTCCACCCCCGAGCGCCCGCGCTTCGTGCTCGGCTCGGTCGGCCCGACCACCCGCCTGGTCTCGCTCGGCCACATCACCTTCGACGACCTGCTCGCCAACTACGAGGAGCAGATCGGCGGCCTCATCGACGGCGGCGCCGACGGCATCCTCATCGAGACCTGCCAGGACATCCTCCAGGTCAAGTGCGCCACGATCGCCGCCAACCGGGCCGCCCACAAGCGCGGCGTCCAGGTCCCCATCATCGTCCAGGTCACCGTCGAGACCACCGGCACCCTGCTCGTCGGCACCGACATCGCCGCCGCCCTCGTCGTCATCGAGTCGCTCCCCATCGACGTCATCGGCCTCAACTGCGCCACCGGCCCCGACCTCATGGTCGAGCACGTCCGCCACCTCGGCCGCCACGCCACCCGCCTCGTCAGCGTCCAGCCCAACGCCGGCCTGCCGCAGAACGTCGACGGCCGCGCCGTCTATCACCTCACCCCCGGCGAGCTCGCCAAGGCCCAGCACCGCTTCGCCAGCGAGTTCGGCGTCTCGTTGGTCGGCGGCTGTTGCGGCACCACGCCGGCCCACATCGCCGCCCTCGCCGAGGCCGTCCGCGGCCTGGTCCCCGGCCCGCGCCCAGCCGGCTTCACGCCCCAGCTCGCCAGCCTCTACGGCCCCGTCCCGCTCGACCAGGACTCCGGCCCGCTGTTGGTGGGCGAGCGCACCAACGCCAACGGCAGCCTCAAGTTCCGCGAGCTCCTGCTCGCGGAGGACTGGGACGGCATCGCCGAGCTCGCCAAGGAGCAGCAGGCCGAGGGCGCCCACGTGCTCGACGTCTGCGTCGCCTACGTCGGCCGCGACGAGGTCCGCGACATGAGCGAGGCCCTGCGCAAGATCGTCCCAGCCGTCTCGCTGCCGATCATGATCGACACCACCCAGCTCGACGTGCTGGAGGCCGCCCTCAAGCTGATCGGCGGCCGGCCGATCATCAACTCGATCAACCTCGAGGACGGCGAGGGCAAGTTCGACAAGATCGCCTACCTCGCCCGCGAGTACGGCGCGGCCCTCGTCGCCCTCACCATCGACGAGGTCGGCATGGCCAAGGACGCCGCCGCCAAGCTCGCCGTCGCCAAGCGCATGCGCGACCTCCTGGTCGATCGCCACGGCATGCTCGAGTCCGACATCGTCTTCGACCCGCTCACCTTCACCATCGCCCAGGGCGAGGAGGACAGCCGCAAGCTCGGCCTGGAGACGCTCAAGGGCATCAAGCTGATCGACGCCGAGCTCCCCGCCGCGCGCACGATCCTCGGCCTCTCCAACATCTCCTTCGGCCTCAAGCCCTACCCGCGGCAGATCTTGAACTCGATCTACCTCGCCGAGGCCCGCGCCCACGGCCTCGACGCCGCGATCCTCAACGCCAAGAAGATCATCCCCACCCACAAGCTCAGCGACGACGACCTCAGCATCACCCGCGACCTGATCTACGACCGCCGCAGCGACGACTACGACCCCCTCTTCGCCTTCATCGACCGCTTCACCGGCGCCAAGAAGGTCGAGCTCAACGAGACGGAGGAGGCCACCCTCACCCTCGAGGAGAAGATCAAGCGCCGCATCATCGACGGCAACAAGATCGGTTTCGACGTCCTCCTCGACGCCGCCCTCCAGACCCACAGCGCCCTCGACATCATCAACAACATCCTCCTCGACGGCATGCGCGTCGTCGGCGAGCTGTTCGGCTCCGGCAAGATGCAGCTCCCCTTCGTCCTCCAGTCCGCCGAGGCGATGAAGACCGCCGTCCGCCACCTGGAGCCGCACCTGTCGCGCGCCGCCGGCCCGCGCAAGGGCTGCATGGTCCTCGCCACGGTCAAGGGCGACGTCCACGACATCGGCAAGAACCTGGTCGACATCATCCTCAGCAACAACGGCTACCAGGTCGTCAACCTCGGCATCAAACAGCCCCTCGACGCCATCCTCGCCGCCGCCAAGATCCACACCCCGGACGTCATCGGCATGAGCGGCCTGCTCGTGAAGTCGACCGTCATCATGAAGGAGAACCTCGAGGCGATGCGCGAGCTCGGCGTCGCCATGCCGGTGATCTGCGGCGGCGCGGCGCTCAACCGCGGCTACGTCGACCACAACCTGCAAAACGCTTACAGCGGCCGCGACGACGCCCGCAGCAGCCCCGAGCAAACCGCTGAGCAAGGCCCCGAGCACGAGGCCTCCCCGCAGCGACTGCAAGAGGCCCGCCCGCGCGCCCGCGTCTTCTACGCCAAGGACGCCTTCGAGGGCCTGGCCCTCATGGACGAGCTCTGCGGCCACGTCCCACCCGACAAGATCACCCTCACCGGCCCGCGCCCGCGCAAGACCTACCGCCACACCACGCAAGAGGAGTGGGAGCTGCACCTCAAGAAGGCCACCGAGACCTTCGTCAAGAGCGAGGTGAAGCCCGCCACCCGCATCCCCACCCCGCCCTTCTGGGGCGCCCGCGTGGTCGGCCCCGAGGAGCTCCAGCTCGGCGAGATCTTCCGCTACATCAACAAGAAGGCGCTGTTCGTCGGCCAGTGGCAGTACCGCCGCGGCCGCTTCAGCGAGGACGAGTACAACAAGATCCTCCACGACACCGTCGAGCCCAAGTTTCGCATGTGGTGCGAGCGCGCCATCGTCGACAAGATGCTCGCCCCCCGCGTCGTCTACGGCTACTTCCCGTGCCAGAGCGACCACAACACGCTCATCATCCACGACCCCGAAGACCGCTCGCCCCCCCTGCGCATCGCCTTCCCCCGTCAGCTCGACAAGGGCCACCACTGCATCGCCGACTTCTTCCGCAGCGTCCGCTCCGGCGAGCGCGACGTCATCGGCCTCACCTGCGTCACCATGGGGGACATCGCCACCCGCCTCTGCGGCGAGATGTTCGCCGACAACCGCTACGACGACTACCTCCACTTCTACGGCCTCGGGGTCGAGGCCGCCGAGGGCCTCGCCGAGCTGTGGCACAAACGTATCCGCCGCGAACTCAACATCGCCCAGGACGACGCCACCGACATCCGCGACCTGTTCAAGCAGCACTACCAGGGCTCGCGCTACAGCTTCGGCTACCCCGCCTGCCCCCGCCTCGAGGACCAGGTCCCCCTCGTCAAGCTGCTCCGCACCGAACGCATTGGCGTCACCCTCACGGAAGAGGGCTTCCAGCTGGTCCCGGAGCAGTCCACCAGCGCGATCGTCGTCCACCACCCGGACGCCAAGTACTTCAATATCTAGCCGGCCACCGCGGTCACCTGTCCCTGGGGACAGGTGACCACCGGCCCTCAGAACTGGCTGAAGAAGCCCCAGATCGCCGGCCCGGCCCAGCTCGGCCAGGTGTGCCCGAGGAAGTCCGGGATGTCGTGCGCGCACCAGGTCACCGGGAAGCCGTCGTCGCAGCCCGTGAACGCCGTGCACGGCGGCGGGGCGACCGGCTCTGTCACTGCGTCGCAACCATTCGCCGCCGCCCAGTGGTCGCGGCTGTTCTCCCCCTCGCTGAACGGCACCACCATGTCGACGCTCCCGTGGGCCAGCCACGCCGCCACCTGCCCGACGCAGCCACCACCGTAGGGCCCACCACCGGCGACCAGCCCGATCGCCCGCACGACGCCGCCGCGAAAGCAGCCCAGCTGGTTCGACATGTACCCGCCGAAGCTGTGCCCGGTGCTAAACACCCGGCCGGTGTCGACGCACAGCGTCGCGCTCATCTCGTCCATCAGCGCGTCGAACAACGCGAAGTCCTCGTTGCTCGGGTCCAGGTCCCACCCGGTCTGATCGTTCATGTCCGCCAGCGGCAACCCGTTCGGATACACGAAAATCGCCGCCCCCTGCGACGCCTGCTCCACATTGAAGTAGAGCCGCGCCTGGTCAGCGTTGCTACCCCGTCCGTGCCACGCGAACACCAGCGGGTACGCGTGCGATGGATCGTAGCCGTCAGGGAGCGCGAGGATGTAGCTGCGCTCCACCCCCTCCACCATGATCGTCTGCGCCATCGCTCCGGCGAACGGCGCCGCCTGCCCGCAGCCACCGCTCATCGCCCCGGTGGTCGCGTCCGTGCCCCCACCCGACTCGTCGGCTCCGCTCATGGCCGCCGTCACATCGCCCGTCACCCCGCCATCGGTCGTGAGCACCTCGGTCGCACCACCCGTGGGCTCCGCCGTCGACACCCCCCCCGTGTCCAGCGCCGGCACCGTCCCGCTCGAACCTGTCCCTTCAGACAGGGTGATCAGCGCCCCAGTGTCTGCGCTCGAACACCCCGTTAGCACCCCAAACAACAAGCAGATCCGCCGCATCCAGCGACAGTATCCCAGCGCGCCCCGGCAACCCAGCGGCCCACGCCCCCCAGCCTCACTCGGCCGCCGACAGCTCCCCGCACGCCGCGACCTGCCAGCCTCACTCGGCCGCCGACGCCCCCGCGAGCCCCCGAGGCGCGACCACCTGCAGGCCCTCGGCGAGCCGGCGCGAGCGCACGACCTCGACGTAGTACGCCGGCTCCTGGCGCGCCTCGATCTCCCCGGCGCTGCACATCAGCTCGAGCTGCTCCCGCAACGCGCCGATGTGCTTGCCCGGCGGCAACCCGAGCGCCGTCATCAGCAGGTTTCCGAGCCCGGGCGGCAACGGCGGGACACGAGCGTCCTGCTCCTCGATCTCACGGATCCGCCGCGCCAACTCGCTGATGAGGGTCAGGCAACGCTGCCGCTTGCCCGGCCGCTTGCTCGTCACGTCGGCCCGCGAGAGGTCGAGCAGATCGGTGAGCACCGGCCCCATCTCGTGGGCGAAGCGCCGCACCGCCGAGTCGGTCCAGCCACCGTCGTACTGCCCACCACGCAGGTGATACAGGATCAACAGCTCGATGCGCTCCCGCAGCTCCTCCGGGAAGCCGATCCGCTTCGCCGGCCCGCGGCGAAACATCCGCACCCCCTCCTCCGCATGCCCGTGAAAGGTCACCTTCCCCGGCCCCACGAAGCGCCGCGTCGGCACCTTGCCGATGTCGTGCAACACCGCCGCCCAGCGCACCGCTGGCCGCGGCACCGCCTGCCGTACCACCGCCTTCGTGTGCTCCCAGACATCCTTGTGCCGCCGACCACCCTCCTGCGAGAAAGCCACCGTCGCGTCAAGCTCCGGCATCAAGTGCACCAGCAAGCCGGCGTCGCGCAGCCACTGCATCGCCACCTCCGGATGGTGTCCACACAACGCCGGGGTCAGCTGCACATAGACCTCGTGAGGCGACAGCAGGGCCACACGCTCAGCCTGTATGGCGATCTGCGCAGTAAGCGCGGGCTCGGGGATCTCCCCAAACTGGCCAGCACGAAGCAGCGGAGCCAGCAATTCACCAGGCTCGAGGAGGTTGGAGACGGGGGCAGCAGACACAGTGACTTCACCGGCCGCGATCGGTCGGGTCGCGCAGCATACCAGGGCTCATGGGGCGTGTGCCCCGCGCGGCGCCCAGGGTTTTGCGCTCCATCGTTCGACGAGGGCTCTCGGCGAGCGAGCTTCCCGTGTTAGCCTTGCCCCCACCCCCATGGCCTCCCATCAGTCCCCGCAGCTCGGATACAACCACAACATCCCGCACCGGGGGCGGCTCTATCACGTACAGACCGAGGATTCGGGGGTAGCCCGCGCGCACATCTTCACGCACGTTTTCTACGACGGCACGATCGTCGCCTCGAACCGCGTCGACTACAAACCCAAGCTCGAGAGCGAGAACCTCGACGCCGTGATCATCGGCTTGATGCAGGAGTCGCACAAGTCGATGATCCGCCAGCTACGCAGCGGGTCCTACGACGAGAAGATCGCCCGCTTCATCGGCGCGCACCCGGAGGGCACCAACAAGCCCGAGGCGCCCGCTGCCGCAGCTCCTGACCGCAGCAAGCCCCGCCCGGACCGCCGCCCACCGCCCGACCCGCGAGAGGTCGAGCCGCAGGGCCCACCGCTGCAAGCCGGCATCCCGGGCCCGACGATCGACCCTGGCCTCACCCACCCCGTGTTCGCCTCGCCCGAAGCCCAGGCCCAGGCTGCCGCTGCCGCTGCTGGCAAGGGCCCCGCGCGACCGAGCCGCGGCCCGGCCCGCGTCGGTCGACGCATGCTCGGCGGCATCGGCGGCCAGGGCGTCACCGAGGGCACACCGATCGCCCAGCGACGCGACATCATCGTCGGCAAATTCGCGAGCGAACACCAGTACCAGCTCGACGACGAGATCCTCGCGTTGCTGGCCGAGGAGCAGTAGCCATGGGCAGCCAGGGCGCGCACACCGTCTTCAAGCGGCCCGACGAGCTCGCCGCGGCCGTCGTCCTCTACGTCACCGAGTATTGCGGCTTCTGTCGCATGGCCGAGGGTCTGTTGCGCCGCAAGGGCATCCCCTTCGAGGCCGTCGATGTCACCAACTCGGACGAAGCACGCAGCTGGCTGGTGGAGCGCAGCGGGCAGCGCACGGTCCCGCAGATCTTCATCAAGGGCAACAGCATCGGCGGCTACACCGAGCTCGCCGCACTCGAGCGCGCCGGCAAGCTGGCCGCGCTGCTCGCTGGCTGAGCGCCGCAGTTCGCCGCGGAACGCGGACAGGTGTACACGCAACGCTGGGCGCGCCTTCGCTTGGTTCCAGTTCGCGCAGCGCACCGCAGGCGGTGACCTTGCAACGAACACGGGGGTCGGACGTACACTGAGGCGCTGCGAGAGTAGGGAGTGCCCGGGACCGCCTGTGTTACTCTCCGACCGCTTCGAACCGCGAAGACTCGAGATGACAGTCATGACCAAAGCACCGCGCATGCAACCTCACCGCTGGTTCCTTCCCACGGCCGTGGCGATGGCGACCCTGTGTACCGCCTCGGTCGTATGGGCCGGGGAGATCAAGTTCGGCACCACCAAGCTCGAGGTGGACGACAAGGGCAACCTGACCCCCGCAGGTCGCAAGGCCACCGTCGACACCGTCGACGAAGTTCCCGCCGAGGACCGCTGGGAGATCCACCTCTGGGCCAAGCTCGACAACGCCGCCGCGGGCCCGCTGTACTTCCAATTCTCCCAGGACCTCAACGGCACCACCTCCGACGTGTGGCGCTACGACGAGGCGGACTACCCGGGCGGTAAGTACTTCAGCGCCGACATGGAGCTGCTGGGCGGCAAGGGCTTCAACAAGGACCGCACCTACGACGTGAGGGCCGTCCAGGTCAGCGCCAAGGGCAAGGACATCACCCTCGCGACTGGCAAGATCAAGCTGATCAAGAGCGGCAAGAAGCCCGCGAAGGACCCCAACGAGGAGGAAGAGGTCGATCCCGACCAGGACGCCCACGACTCGCTCGCCGGCGACGAGCCTGACACTGGCGACGAGAAGCCCAAGGAGGCCCCTCCGCCTGTGGAGCCCAAGGCAAAGAAGGGCTGCTCCATCGACAGCGACAGCTCGACCTGGAATGGCGCCCTCTTCCTGCTGGTCCTCGGCGCCGGCCTCGCCACCCGCCGGCGCGACTGACCTCGTCACGACAGCCCACTGCCGGGCATTCCAGGCGATCGCCAGCCCCGTGCCCATACCTGGACGCGGGGCTTCTCGCTTCCAGGGTGGACATCAACGGGCCCGCCGCCCAAAGCAACAAAAAGCGCCCTGAGGCCTCCACGGGGTTGCGATGCCGACCTTGTTGGCCGCGTAGCGTCGCCTCGCCTGTTCGTTGCGAATGCACTGCGAGTGCAGCATCTCGATCGCCGCGCCGCCGCCGACGAGGCACCTGCACAAACCAATAAAAAAGGCCCCCTCGTCACCGAGGGGGCCATAGATCTGGCGGCGTCCTACTCTCCCACAGGGTCTCCCCTGCAGTACCATCGGCGCTGGAAGGCTTAACGACCGAGTTCGGGATGGGATCGGGTGTGACCCTTCCGCCATAGCCACCAGAAAAACCGTCTCATGGCCCACGTTACCCGTGGGCCAGAAGTGCCTCCAGCCAGCGCGGCCGGAGGACTTCGACGAGCAAAGAATGCTGTGTCTGCGAACAATCTGCGTTTGTCGCTCGGAACCTCGGGTTCAAACCGTTCCCCATGGAAATCGGCACCAAGGTCAAGCCAAGCGGTCTATTAGTATCGGTTAGCTCCATGCGTTGCCGCACTTCCACACCCGACCTATCAACGTCGTGGTCTACGACGGACCTTCAGGGAGTCCTCATCTTGTGGTTGGTTTCCCGCTTAGATGCTTTCAGCGGTTATCCTCTCCGAACATAGCTACCCGGCAATGCCTCTGGCAAAACAACCGGAACACCAGGGGTTCGTCCATCCCGGTCCTCTCGTACTAGGGACAGATCCACTTCAAGACTCCTGCGCCCACGGAAGATAGGGACCAAACTGTCTCACGACGTTTTGAACCCAGCTCGCGTACCGCTTTAATTGGCGAACAGCCAAACCCTTGGGACCTACTACAGCCCCAGGATGCGATGAGCCGACATCGAGGTGCCAAACCACGCCGTCGATGTGAACTCTTGGGCGTGATAAGCCTGTTATCCCCGGAGTACCTTTTATCCGTTGAGCGATGGCCCTTCCATTCAGAACCACCGGATCACTAAAGCCTACTTTCGTACCTGCTCCTCTTGTATGAGTTGCAGTCAAGCTCCCTTGTGCTTTTACACTCTACGGCTGGTTTCCAATCAGCCTGAGGGAACCTTTGCGCGCCTCCGTTACTCTTTCGGAGGTGACCGCCCCAGTCAAACTACCCACCAGGCAGTGTTCCGGACCCGGCTTACGGGTCACGGTTAGGCTTTCAGATTTGTCAGGGTGGTATTTCAACGTTGGCTCTGTGAAACCTAGCGGCCCCACTTCACAGCCTCCCACCTATCCTACACAGACAAATCCGAAAACCAGTGCCAAGCTGCAGTAAAGGTTCACGGGGTCTTTCCGTCTTTCCGCGGGTACGGGGCATCTTCACCCCGAATTCAATTTCGCTGAGTCCCGGGTCGAGACAGTGGGGAAGTCGTTACGCCATTCGTGCAGGACGGAACTTACCCGCCAAGGAATTTCGCTACCTTAGGACCGTTATAGTTACGGCCGCCGTTTACCGGGGCTTCGATTCGATGCTTTGCTTGCGCTGACATCTCCTGTTAACCTTCCGGCACCGGGCAGGCGTCAGACCCTATACGTCGTCTTGCGACTTCGCAGAGTCCTGTGTTTTTGATAAACAGTCGCTACCCCCGATTCTCTGCAACCCCCAAAGGCTCCGAGCGCGAAGCTCCTCACCCTCAAGGGCACACCTTCTCCCGAAGTTACGGTGTCAATTTGCCGAGTTCCTTAACCCGAGTTCTCTCAAGCGCCTTGGGATGTTCTCCCCACCCACCTGTGTCGGTTTACGGTACGGACAGCACAGCGGTACACTCACGCGAAGCTTTTCTTGGAAGCCTGGAATCATCAAGTTGTCCGCCTTGCGGCGACCCTCATCACCTCTCGGGATTGAACGCGCGTTTGCGGCCTAAGCCTCCTACGCATCCTCCCTACCGGCTTGAACGACCATCCATCAGGTCGCTTGACTATCCTCCTCCGTCCCTCCTCGTGAAACCTACCGTGCTGGTGCAGGAATATTCGCCTGCTTCCCATCGACTACGCATTTCTGCCTCGCCTTAGGGACCGACTAACCCTGAGAAGATTATCTTTACCCAGGAACCCTTGGGTTTACGGCGACCGGGTTTTTCACCCGGTTTATCGCTACTCATGCCAACATCAGCTCTTGTCTACGCTCCAACACTCGTTTCCGTATGCCTTCACCGCATAGACAATACTCGCCTACCGCCAGCTTTCGCTGACCCGGAGCTTCGGTTCATCACTTAGACCCGTTTAATTTTCGGCGCAGGTTCACTCGACCAGTGAGCTGTTACGCTTTCTTTAAAGGATGGCTGCTTCTAAGCCAACCTCCTGGCTGTTTAAGTGCTCCCACATCCTTTACCACTTAGTGATGAATTGGGGACCTTAGCTGCCGGTCTGGGTTCTTACCCTCTCGGCGCTGAAACTTAGCTCTCAGCGCCTGAGTGCCGACCTGTTGTCGCGGGTATTCGGAGTTTGATTGGGTTCGGTAAGATTGTGGTCCCCCTAGCCCATTCAGTGCTCTACCCCCCGCGCAAATCGATCGACCCCATACCTCAATATGTTTCGGCGAGAACCAGCTATCTCCCAGCTTGATTAGCCTTTCACTCCTATCCACAAGTCATCCCCCACATTTTCAACTGTGGTGAGTTCGGCCCTCCACGCAGTCTTACCCGCGCTTCAGCCTGCTCATGGATAGATCGCTAAGGTTTCGGGTCTGTAACCCGTGACTTGACGCCCTTATCAGACTCGCTTTCGCTTCGGCTGCCCCTTCCGGGTTAACCTTGCCACGGACCACAACTCGTTGGCTCATGATACAAAAGGTACGCAGTCGCACGTTGCTTTCGCCATAGTGCTTCTACTGCTTGTAAACACACGGTTTCAGATTCTTTTCACTCCCCTCGCAGGGGTTCTTTTCACCTTTCCCTCACGGTACTTGTTCACTATCGGTCACCAAGCCGTACTTAGCCTTGGAAGATGGTCCTCCCAGCT
>NZ_JADJNN010000002.1:85000-830869 GCF_016714285.1 Nannocystis sp.
GGTTTCCCTCTTCCACTATCCAGTTTTCAGGGAGCGTCTCGCGTCGGCCGGGCCGTTCGCGGGGTGGGAGACTTATGCTCGCTCTCCCGTCTCGTCAAGTTTTTTCTTGCCGAGATTTTCTCAAATCCGCCTCGAAGTTCCGGCCTCTCGTTCGGACTGTTGTCCGGGTCGGGAGGACCGGGTGGCTCGAAGGGAGGCGGGGTCTACCCCGTACCTTGTTCCCCGTCAAGCGCCTTTTCGCGGTGGAGTTTCCGTTCCGGACACCGGGAGGCCGAAGCCCCCAAGTCGCCGAAGCGAGGACCAGGCTTAGTCCCATCAGTTCCGCGCGTCAAGATCAATTGATGCGGGTGACGACCGCCCGGCATGACGAGCCAGCTCACAGGCCCGGCGGCGGGCAGACTCCGGGTGCCCGGAGGCCCGGTGCTATCGCAAGGAGGCCTTGGTCCCTGTTGTCGCCCAGACCCGCCGCGGGCTGCTCCTGATGTTGCTGGCCACCGCCGCGTTCGTCGGCATGAGCGTCTGCGTGAAGTCGCTGCGCGAGGCCGGCATGAGCACGGCCGAGGTGATCTTCTTTCGCATGACGCCAGGCCTCGTGTGGCTGTGGTTCGAGCTGCGGGTGCACCGCAAGCTCGAGCTGCGACCCCACCGCAGAGATCTCGTCTATCTGCGCTCGCTGTTCGGCATCGGCGCGATGGCCACCAACTTCTACGCCGTGCAGACCCTCACTCTCGTGCAGCACAACGTGCTCTCGCTGCTCCAGCCGGTCTTCATCGCCCTGCTCGCGCCGCTGCTCCTGCGTGAGCGCATGCACGCGGTCGTGCTCGCCGCCCTGGTGCTCGCCGGCGGGGGCGCGCTGCTGGTCCTCGATCCCGGAGCAGCGCCCGCCGGCCTCGGCGCCGTACCCCTGGTGCCGGCCTGCCTCGGCGTGGCCTCGGCCCTGTTCTCGGCGTTCGCCCACATGACGATCCGCCGCACCGCCGCGCACGAGTCCCCCGAGTTGGTGGTCTTCTACTTCGCCCTCCACGCCAGCCTGTTCGGCCTGGTGTGGAGCGCCGCCAGCGGCGGCCTCGGTCATCTCTTCGACCTCGTCAGCTCGGCCACCCTGGCCGCGCTGGTCGGCCTCGCCCTGTTCGGCGTGCTGGGGCAGATCGCCATGACGCGGGCCTATGGCCACGCACCCGCGACCCTGGTGGCGATCGTCGCCTACGTCGGCATCCCGTTCAGCCTGCTCGCCGACATCCTGCTGTGGGACGCGCACGCCGGCGTCTCGGCCCTGGTCGGCGCCCTCTTGATGGTCGCGGCGGGTCTCCTGCTGAGCCGCTGGCCACGGCCCCTGGTCGCGGTTCAGCCCGGCCAGCCGTAAAACACACCGACCATCTCGCGGCGCACGTCCTCGAGCGCCGCGAGGTTGTCCGGCGACTTCGGGTCCTGGCCGGCGGGGAAGAAGTCCGCCGGATTCAGGCGCGTGCGCATCATCTTCGTCTGCCAGATGTTCTCCGACTGCAAGACCATGTCCTCGCAGTGGTAGTCGCGGACGATCTGCGGATCGATGAAGTCCTGGATCGATCGCACGCTGTGGTCCATGTACACGCGCCGACCCTGAGCGTCGCGCGTGAAGCCGCGGACCACGTAGTCGATGATCACCACGTCGTTCTCGAAGCTGTGGAACATGTAGTCGAGCGCGCGCAGCGGCACGATCGTCCCGCAAGTGGCGATGTCGATGTCGACCCGGAAGCTGCAGATCCCCTTCGGGTCGGTCCAGTCCGGATACGTGTGCGCGCAGAGGTGGCTCTTGGTCAGGTGGGCGCCGACGCTGGTGTGCCCGTGCGTGCCGACCTGGCCGTGCCCCAGGTCGCTCATCAGCACCAGCGAGCTCGCCCCCTGCGGCTCATAGTCCTGCGCCGACACCGACAGCACCTCGGCGTCGAGCATCCTGGCGATTTCGCGCAACACGTCCGTGATGCGCCGGGCGTTGAACTGCTCGTCGATGTCCTGCACGTAGCGCCGACGCTCGTCCTCGCTGCGCGCGACGTAGAAGTCGTAGAGATTGAAGCTGACGACCTTGGTCAGGTTGTTGAAACCCTGCAAGGTGATGCGGTCGGGCTGCCCGAACATGGGCCGGGACGATGGCCGCGGACCCTGCGACAGTCAAGCGAGCGAAACGGCGTTCCTCTGGCGCATGGCGGGCACCTCAGCCGTGAATTTGCCCCACAGACCGCCGACCTTGCCGTGTGAAACTCCACGGCTTTTGCGCTTGCGCCCCCGGCAGACCCTCCCCGAAACTCCAACCCCTATGCTTGGGTTCTCCACGTCCGCAGCATTTGCGTTCGCCACACTGGCGGCCGATGACCGCATTCCGAACGAGGAGGCCATCGCGCTGGCGCCGACCGTCGGCTGGCTGCTGCTGCTGTGCGCCGTGTTCGTGTACCTGATGTTCGCGCTGCAGCACGAGCGCTGGCGCCGATTCTGGCTCACCGCCGAGGACCCGCGCCCGATCGCCCTGTTTCGCATCGTGTTCGCGTTCCTCTGCATCTGCAACATCAACGACCTGTTCGAGTATTTCGAGTTCCTGTTCACCGACGAGGGCATCTTCCTCAGTGACGCCACCCGCCAGCTGGTCGCCGCCGGCCAGTTCAAGGGCTTCGGCGAGGGCATGGGCGACGACCCCTACGGCTTCTTCGACACCTCCGCCTGGCTCGAATTCCTCAAGGGCCAGAAGTACTCGCTGCTGTACTTCTTCGACACACCGCGGGCGATGTGGATCCAGATGCTCGCGTTCTACGCCGTGACCACGGCGTTCATGCTCGGCTGGAAGTCACGCATCACCGGGTTCCTGAGCTTCATGCTCATGAACAGCTTCTTCCTCCGCAATCACCTGTTCTGGGAGGGCACCGAGCTGGTCTACCGCGTGTTCTTCTTCTACCTGCTGCTGGCCCGCAGCGGCCACGCGTACAGCGTCGACAACTGGCTGCGCTGCCGCAAGCTGCGCAAGCAAGGTCTCCTGAGCGAGCCTGGCGGCCCCGGCAACGGCGCCGGCGTGGCCCCGAGCCCGGCCCATCCGCGCGGCCTCGCGGCCATCTACCGCCTGATCCCCGCGTGGCCGCGCTGGCTGATGGTGCTGAACATCGCCTGCCTCTACTGCTACACCGGCACGGTCAAGAACGGCGCCGTGTGGGCCAAGGGCGACGCGCTGTACTACGCGCTCAACATGGACCACTTCTTCCGGTTCTACCCGCAGGAGATCTCGACGATCGTGGGCCTGAACCTGTTTCGCCTGGCGACCTGGATCACCCACTGGTGGGAGGCCCTGTTCCCCCTGATGGTCGTCGGCCTGGTCACCCGCTGGGCCCTGCGCGAGCAGCTGGAGCCGCTCCGCGGCTGGCGCCTGTGGTCCGTCCGCGCCTGCTGGCTCGGCCTCGGCCTGAGCGCCATGGTCGTCGTCCTGGTCGCGTTCCCGGTCCACTACGTCCAGACCCCCGGCCAGCCGAGCCTCGAGCGCATGCAGCTCATCTTCGCCGCCAGCTGGCTGGCCCTGATGACCGTCCTCGGCGGCCTGTGGTGGGTCCTCGGCACCCGCCGCCTGCAGGTCAGGCTCCGCGGCCGCAGCTTCGTCCTCGACCGCGAGTGGTTCTCCACCTGGTTCCTCGGTCGTCGCGTGTGGCTCACCCTCGGCATCCTGTTCCACGGCAACCTGCAGGTGCTGATGAACATCGGCATGTTCGCGCCGATCATGCTGTCGACCTACCTGTTCTGCCTGCAAGGCGACGAGCCCGGCCGCATCCTCCGCTTCTTCGGTCGCGCCCTCGCCCGCATCGGCCTGCCGATGCCCGCCAGCGTGCGCCGCGGCGAGCCCCCCGTGCCCGCCGAGGACCGCAGCCTCCCGCACCACATCCGCGACGCCCGCGGCCTGCCCGGCGGCCTCATCTACTTCCTGGTCGTGTTCGCGGCCTTCGGCGTGTTCCTCCAGGCCGGCCCGCTGGTGCCCTGGTTCAAGCAGGCCGTGCTCGGCATGGACGAGACCGCCGCCGTCGGCGGCCTGCACTTCGGCTGGACCCTCGTGGCGATCGCCGTGCTGCTCATCCTCGTCACCTACGTGCAGGGCCACCGCGGCACCCGCGGCTTCGCGCTCAAGCTGGCCGGGCTGTCGGCGGGCCTGCTCGCCTACCTGTGGCTCATGGGCACCACCATCGAGGACCCGCTCGAGGCCGAGACGTGGAAGTTCATCCGCGTCGGCGTCAACCTCGGCATCGTAGCGATCCTCGCCCTGCAGCAGATCCCGTGGGTGCACCGCAAGCTCGCCGCGATCGGCCTCAGCTTCAACGCCCCGGACAAACCTGCGCCGCAGCTCCCGGTCGTCGACCCCCACTCCGGCCGCCCGCGAGCGCCCTGGGCCTACCACTCCGGCGGGCGCATGCTGGTCGGCTTCATCGTCATCTATCACGTCACCGCGATCGCCTTCTGGGAGCTGCCCGAGAAGGACTGCGTCTCGACCTTCCGCATCAAGGGTCGCGAGGCCTTCAGCACCTGGGTGCTCACCACCCAGACCGACCAGCAGTGGGGCATGTTCGCCCCCAACCCGCCGCGCCACAACGTGTTCATGCGCATCGTCCTCACCGACGAGAACGGCGAGCAGTGGGACATGCGCAGCGACGTCTACGCCGCCGAGCGCATGCCGATCCCCTGGGTCTGGAACGACCGCATGCGCAAGATGAACCGCCGCGTCATCGGCGGCGAGTCCGGTAAGGGCGACTGGTACCAGAAGTGGTACGCCCGCTACCTCTGCCGCGAGTGGGCCCGCACCCACCGAGGTGTGATGCCGCAGAAGGTCGAGCTCTTCAAGCTCACCTACAAGATGCCCTCGCCGGAGATGGTCGCCAAACAGGGCTGGTACGTCCCCGCCAAGCTGCTGCACGACACCGGCCGCGAGGAGCGGCAGTACACCGAGAAGTGCGCCAACGCCGTCCACGGCCAGCTGCCCAACTACATCCGCGAGCGCCACGGCATCCCGGCGATCGAGGAGAAGGTGTTCAAGCCGTGGGTGCAGTCGAAGAAGAAGGCGTGGGACAAGCGCCTCGAGAAGCCCGTCCCCAAGCCCGAGAAGCCGGAGCCCAAGACCTCCGCGACCCGCAATGGCAACGTCCGGCCGGTCACGACCGCGTCGGCCAAGACCAGCAGCGGCTGAGCTGAGCAGCGCGGGTCGCCCGGGCCCGCGTCGGGGAGCGCACGATGATCGCCACCACCCTCTTCGCCATGCTGGCGCCCGCCGCCTCCTCCGACGACCCGATCCCCAACCTCGAGGCGCTCGCCCTGGCGCCGACCGTCGGCTGGTTGATGCTCCTGGCCTTCGCGCTCATCGTCGCGATCTTCATCATCCACCGCGAGACCTGGCGCCGCCTGTTCCTCCGCGCCGAGGACCCCCGCTCGCTCGCCGCCTTCCGCATCGCCTTCGGGCTGATGACCATGGCCAACATCAACGGCCTGTGGGAGCTCTTCTATTACCTCTTCACCGACGAGGGCCTGTTCTTCGCCGACGTCGCCCAGGAGGTGTTCGCCAAGGAGCAGTTCGACGGCTTCGCCGACGGCGTCGGCGACGAACCCTACGGCTTCCTCGGCTGGGCCGGCTTCGTCAATTTTATCAAGGGCCCCAAGTTCTCCCTGCTCTACTTCTGGGACACGCCCACCGCCTTCTGGCTGCACCTGGTCGCGTTCTGGCTGGCCTGCACCAGCTTCATCGTCGGCTTCAAGACCAAGTACGCCAAGTGGGCGACCTTCCTCCTCTTCAACTCGATCATCATGCGCAACCAGGTGTTCTGGGAGGGCACCGAGAACGTCTACCGCGCTTTCCTTTTCTACCTCTGCATCTCCCGCTGCGGCGCCGCCTACAGCGTCGACAACTGGCTGCGTTGCCGCCGGCTCCGGAAGCAGGGCCTGCTGAGCGAACCCGGAGGTCCCGGCGCCGGCGCCGGCCTGGCCCCCTGCCCCGAATACCCCAGCGGCCTCGCGGCCATCTATCAACGCGTCCCCGCCTGGCCGCGCATGCTGATGATCTTGCAGGTCGCCGCCCTGTACTGCTCGACCGGCACCGTCAAGAACGGCCACGTGTGGATGAACGGCGACGCCTTCTACTACGCGCTCAACCTCGACCACTTCTACCGCTTCGAGCCGCAGCAGCTGTCGGCGATCTTCGGCACCAACCTGTTTCGCCTCAACACCTGGGTGGTCCACTGGTGGGAGGCCTGCTTCCCGCTGGTCGTCCTCGGCCTCGTCAGCCGCTACATGCGACGCGAGCGCGTGCCCCCGCCGCCGCGCGCCCAGCTGTGGATCGCGCGCGCCTGCTGGCTGCTGCTTGGCCTCACCTGCTGCGCGATCGTCCAGGTCGTGCTGCCGGTCCACATCCAGCGCGCGACACCCCCGGGCCAGTGGAACCTCGCCGCCTGGCAGCGCTACTTCCCGTGGATCTGGCTCGGCGGGATGCTCGTGATCGTCGGCTTCATCGCCCTCGCCCGTCGCCGCCCGCCCAGCCTCACGATCCGCGGCCACCGCTACCAGCTCGACCTCGACTGGGTGTGCAGCTGGCTGCTCGGCCGCCGCGTGTGGCTCTCCCTCGGCGTCATCTTCCACGCCCACCTCATCATCATGATGAACATCGGCTGGTTCACGCCGGCCACGCTCTCCACCTACTTCGTGTTCCTCAACGGCAACGAGCTCGCCAACCTGCTGCAGCCGCTCATCGGCCGCGGCAAGCCGGCGATCCCCAGCGAGGACCCGAGCCTCCCGCATCTCCACCATGACGCCGCCGCCATGCCCGCCTGGGCGCTATTCGGCGGGCTTGCCGTCGCGGTCGCCGGCGTCTACTTCGCCGTCCCGCGCGAGGTCGTCGACGCCGCCGGTGCCGTGACCCGACGCCCCGGCGTGCACTGGGGGGCCACCGGCGTCGCCGTGTTCGTCGGCCTCGCCGTGGTCGGCTACTTCACCGCGCGCCGCCGCGGCATGCTGCAGCTCTCACCGCGCAACGAGCTGACCGGCACCCCCCGCCAGCCGTGGGCCCACGCGCCGATGGGGCGCTTCCTCGCCAGCGCCCTGTGTGCCTACCACATCACCGGCGTGGCGATCTGGCTGCTCCCGGAGAAGGACTGCCTCGGCGGCAACGACAAGCGCACGTCCTGGCGAGTGCGCGCGCAGGACCCCTTCAAGTGGTGGATCCGCATCACCCAGACCAACCAGGGCTGGAAGATGTTCGCCCCCAATCCACCGCGCACCAACCTGATGATGCGCGTGCTCGTCACCGACAACGACGGCGAGGTCTACGACCTCAACACCGACGTGTATCACCCCGACAACCGACCGATCCCGTGGATCTTCTACTCGCGGATCCGCAAGATCAACCGCCGCATCATCGGGGCCGAGGGCGGCAAGGGCAAGTGGTACCAGAAATGGCACGGCCGCTACATCTGCCGCGACTGGGCGCTGCACCACGGCGGCGTCGCACCCAAGCAGGTCGACCTCATCAAGGTCTCCTACTCGATCCCCACCCCCGAGGAGGTCGCCAAGGACGGCCCCTACAAGCCCGTGGAGCGCATGCAGCGACACTCCTCGGTCCGCCACGTGCACACGACCCAGTGCACCGACGTGAACGCCCAGTTGCCCAACCACATCCGCGAGCGCCACGGCCTGCCACCCCTGCCCGACGACCAGCCCTTCAAGCCGTGGGACAAGGACCGCCAGGCCCAGTTCGCCAAGCACGTCGCCGAGCTCACCCGTCAAGGTCGCGACCCCAACCGCGTCCCCTTCGCGCCGATGACCATCGGCCTCGTCGTCATCATCGCCGGCCTGCGCTGGCGAAGGCTCGACCGCGACAACAAGCGGACCGCCCTCGCAGCCCTCCACAACCCCACCGACCCCGCCGACACAAACCCGCGTTGAGGCGCAAGGAGCAGAGTCGAGGCCGAGGTCAACGACGTCAGGGGGAGCAGCGGCGCCAGCGGAGCAGCGACCCCTCTCAGCGCGACTCCTGCTCCTTCTTCTTGCTGCGCGCCCGGTTCCACTTCCACAGGCGTACCGCCGAGGTGGTGGCCGCGTTCTGGAGCGCGTCGCCGAAGCTGCGCCGCGGGGCCGGCTTGCCGTCCTTCTCCCGGTCCTTGCCCGACGCGCTCTCGCCGAGCACGGTGCCGAACCACAGGCCGGCGATCACGGCCAGGATGACGGCGAGGATCATGAAAGCCGCGGTGATGGGGTCGTCGAACATCGGTCCTCGGATCTCAGCGGACGGGCCACGCCGGCCAGCCGAGCAGCACGCGCAGCCAGGGCGGGGCGAACAACAGTAGCAGGTTCGGCGAGGCCGGCTGCTGGGCAACGCGGGGCGCCGGCAAGGTCGGACACTCGCAGCCCCAGCTCGCGGGCAGCCGCGGGCACGCGGCCTCGGCGATCAATCGGTGTCCCTCGCTGTTGGGATGGATGTGATCGAAGCTGCGAAGCTCGTCGCGCAGGAACCAGCGCGGGATCTCGGCCGCCGCCGCCGCGTCGCTGCGCAGCGCGGCCGCCCGCGCGTCCTCGGCCAGCTCGGCGTGCGCCGCCTGCCAACCGCGGTCCTTCGTCAACGCCCGCTCCAGCCCCGCCGCGTCGCGCAGCGGCCGGTCCTCCGCCCGCAGCGCCGAACGGTACAGGTCGACCGCGACGTCCGCCCGCTCCTCCGCCTGCCACTCCGCCTCCGCGCCCGCCGCCCGCCGCCCCGCGAACTCGCCGAGCGCCTCCGCCGGCGTCAACGCCCCGAGCACGAAGTCGACCACCCGCGTCGTCGCCCGCAGATAACGCAGCCCGCCCGCTCCGGCCCAACGTTTGTCGCTCTCGTCGCCCCACGGCGTCAGCGTGAGGCCCACCACCTTGAAGCCCTTGCTGTGCGCCAGCACGAACATCTCACGGATGTCGTGGTTGGTCCGCTCCGGCGTGCCGACGCTGTTGAGCCCGCCCTGGAACACCAGCCAGTACTCGTTGCCCGCCGCCCGCAGCTGCGGCAGGCGCTCGAGCACCTGCTGCTTGAAGCGCTGGCGCAGCGCGAAGGCGCCGAAGCCGACCTTCGACAGGTTCTTGACCTCGACGTGCTTGCACATCTTGGCGATGCGCTCGGCGTACGGTTGCTTCGGCCAGGCGCCGATCGAACCCGCGAGCACGACCACCTTCACCGGGCGGTCGACCTGCTTGAAGCGCCAGGTCGGCGGCGGCTCCGGTGGCAGCGGCGCCTCGACGCCGGGCTCCGCCGCGGGCTCCTGCGCCTGTCCCGGACGACCTGTCCCGAGAGTCAGCAAGCCCACGACCAGCGCCAGCGCGACCCGGCTCAGCGCCGGCGCGACCCGGCTCGCGGCGAAGCCCTGACGTGACCCGGTCGCGCTCATGGCGTCACGCTGAAGTCGACGGAGGCCAGGACCATGCCGTCCGCCGAGAGCACCCGCGCCTGCCAGGCGCCGAGGTACTCGCCGCGCAGCACCAGATACGCCCGCGAACGATAGGCATGGATGTCGGGGATGTTCACGCCACGCCGGCGAAACGGCGCGCCGTCCTTGACCCACTCGACCTCGACCGACTCCTCCTCCCGGCTGTGCACCACCCGGAAACAGACGTTGACCTGGTCGTCGCGGGCCAGCGAAAAGCTGGCCGTCTCGTTGGCGCAGCCGTCCTTCTCATAGGCGGTCCCGAGCCAGATCTTGTCGACGTGGATCCCCGTCGCACCGATCGCCCCGAGCGGCGGACCGTCGTGGATCGCCACCGGCAAGCGCTGAAACACCCGGGCGATCGCTGCCGGCGTACCCGCCGGGACAGCACGTGGATCCGGCGAACCCTTCACCGCGGCCGGCTCCGCTGGCTCCGCTGGCCCCGCTGGCTCAGCAGGCTTCGTCGCAGGCTCCGGCGACGGAGCTCCCACGTGCGTCGACGGTAGCTCCCGCGTCGCCGCCGGGACCATCGAACCCACCGGCACCGCCGCTCGCACCGGCGCCGCCGACACAACCTCGGACCCGCCCGAACACGCCGCGACCGGCACCACACACACCCACAGCGCCCAGGCCAGACCCCTCCGACGCGGCATGAGGTCCACGGATGTTGCTGCTGTTGCCACGCGCGCGCCTGCGGCGTGCATCCTAGACAGGTTTCTCGGGCCCAAACAACCGTCCCGGCCGGGCTGCGCGGGCCACCACGCGCTGAACCACGGTCGCCGACCCGCCCCTCCCACGCGCAGCCTCGCGCAGCCCTGGAGCCGAGCATCCTCTCATCGCGTGCGCTTGCTCAATGCCGCGCGGCGGTCTAAGAGACGGAGCCATGCTCCGAGCCCTGCCTCTCTCATTGCGTTCGCTCCTCGTCGTGACTGGCCTCGCCGCGCTCTCGGGCTGCCAGACCCAGCACACCATCGGCAAGGAGCCCCACGCCCGGCCCGCCGCGCCGGCAAAGGCCACCCCGCGCGGCCTCCCCGAGGGCAGCGCCGAGGGCGTGCCGGAGCACCTGCTGCACGAGTACGCCGCCCGCGACCTCGCCCCCGAAGCCGAGATCCGCACCTGGGATCTTCCCGCGAAGGCCAAGCGAATGGTCGTCGAGCTGCTCATCTCCGCCGCCCGCGACGACCTCTCGCGTCTGCCCATCCTGATGACCGCACAGTCCCGTTGGGGCGTCCCCGACCGCCGCGAATACGACGCCCTCCCGGTCTTCGACCAGGACGACGGCCGCGTCTTCTTGGACACCCTGCGCGCCGCGGCCTCCCGCTTCAGCCGCAAAGAGAATCTCAATTGCCCGCCGATCATGCCGCCGATCGCCCAGACCTACGTTCGCAACGGCGCCGAGCCCATGTGGTGCTTCTACGGCAGCAACGACGGCCTCGACATCCTCGCCTTCAAGCTGGTGCTCGAGTCGGGCAGCGCCCGCTTCGATTACGTCGGCATGTACGCCGAACGGGCAATCCGCATGAACGCCCGTCCCGGCGCCCAGCCGCCGCCGATGACCCCGATCGTCCGCCGCGCGCCCAACACCCCCTCACGCCTGCCCGAGCTCCCGCCCGGAGCGATCCCCATGCCACCACCCGAGGGCGGCGGCCCCGTGATCGTCGCGCCCACCCCGACCTCCCCGACCACCCAGCCGATCATCGTCCCCGGCGCCCCTCCCGGCCCCGACGCGCCGGCGGCCAAGCCCGAGCCCAAGCCCGCCGCACCCAAGCCCGCCCCGAAACCCGCCCCAAAGGCCACTCCGGAGCCCGCACCCGCCCAGCCCGCGCCCGCACCCGCCGCGCCCGAGCCGCCCGCACCCTGACCTGTCCACGGGGCCAGGCTCACCTGTCCCCGCGCCCAGGCTCACCTGTCTGCGCAGACAGCTTCACCTGTCCCCGCAGACAGCTTCACCTGTCCCCGCAGACAGCTTCACCTGTCCCCGCAGACAGCTTCACCTGTCCCCGCGCCCAGCCTCATCCGGCTCACGTAGCCACGCCGCGATCGCCCGGTTGTCCTGCGGCCCGAGGCCGAGCTCTGCGCGCAGGTCGATCCAGTCCGCAGCCCAGCCCGCCTGCGGCTCGACGATGAGGTCCGCGTCGAGGTCCTCGACCCCGCGAAAATTGAGACGGCAGGTGCTCAGCTCTTGCGGCCGCTCGGCGTTCCACAGCGGGATCCCATACTTGCGGCAGATCCGCGGGCGATGTTCGTAGAGCTGGCAGCTGCCCGCGTCGTCGAGCGCCGGGCAAGCTTCACCACGACCGGCCTCGTACACCGCCGAGCGGGCCACGATCGCCGCCCGCACGCCCGGCTCGGCCGCCGCCAGGCCCCTCGCGCAGCAGCGCCCCCTCCAGCTCCGACACGCGGAAGCTCTGATGGCAACACTCGCTGCACCCCGGGCGGCAGCCGATGTGCGCCCCATAGCGCGCGACCACCGGCGCCACGTCCCCGTCGATGATCGCCAGGTGCACCCGCAGCCGCGTCTTCGCGCCTGTACTCACAGACATGTCCGATCCTACATGTCCCCCGGGACCTGTGGGCTTCACTCCCACGGTGCCCCCATCGCGGCGACCAGCTGCCGGTAGGGCGACCACGCGTGGCGCTCGAGGAAGCGGCGCGGCGTCAGCTCGCCCCGCTGCACCGCGCGCAGATCGGCCTCCTGCCGGCGCAGCGAGGCCGTCAACGCCAACGTGCGCACGACGTCGGCCTGCCGATGCTCGGGGTGACGCACGCTGCACAGCGCCGCGACCCCGCGCCCGCGCTGCACCGAGGCCACGTGCCAGTCGGCGAGCCGCGCCCGCTGGACCACCAGATCGAGGCTACCCGCCCAACCGTCCGCGCCGAGCTCGAGGCGAACGAAGGCGTCGAGATCGGGCAACCCGCGACGATCGAGGCTGACGGCGATCCGCGCGAGGTCGAGTTCGAGATGCCCCTCGACGACCTCGACCACCAGCGCCACCACTCGCCCGCCATCCGGCAGCACCCCCGCGACCGTCAGCGGCCCGGTGTAGCGACGGATCCAGCAGCCCGCCGCCTTCGCCTCGAACAAGCCGAGCGCCTCGCGGCCCGGCAGACGCAAGGGCCAGCGCGCACACCCGCGGGCCTCCGAGAGCAGCAGCGAGAGCCCGGCCAGCCCGGCCGTGGCCCGCTCGACCAACCCGAAGCCGACGAGCGAGCGCCCACCACGGAGCTGCCGCCGCAACGCCAGTCGCCGCTCCACCTCGCACTGCACCCCCGCGTCGACCTCCCCGCGCCGCAGCTCCGCCCCCACCTGCTCGCGACACGGACTCGCCAGCTCCTGCACCGCCGCCCGCGGCTCTCCCACAGCGCTGCCGCGCGGCTCCCGGGCCTCCACCACCCCCGCAAACAACAGCGCGGCGACCAGCCCAGCGCCAGCCACCCCGGTACCCCTCCGTCGCCGAGCCCCGGACCTCGCCACGCCGGCAAGCCTACCAGCAACGCGAACCCGCGGACCCGGACCCGGATGAGACCCCGAACCCCACAACACACCTGCGACTTGAGCCACGCGCGCGCCTGCGGCACTCTCCCGCCCATGCACCGGTCCCCGACTCGTCTCATGGCCCGCCCCGCCCTGCTCCGCTGCGGCGCCGCGGCCCTCGTGCTCGCCCTCGCGGGTTGCCTCAAGGTGCCCCCCGAGACCGACGAGCCGGGCACCGAGCAGGGCGCGCCCAAGACCGCCAAGGAGCTGATCGACCGCTACGTCACGGCGCTCGGCGGCGAGGCGGCGCTGCGCAAGATCACCCAGCGCACCGTCGAGGCGCGCATGACCTTCTTGCCCGAGACGGGCTGCACCGAGGCCGACAAGGACTGCCGCCGCGACGAGAAGATCGGCAGCTTCACGCTCCAGACCACCACCGACGCCAAGATGTACCGGCGCACCAACCTCGACAACCAGATCGACGAGCAAGGCTTCGACGGCAAGCAAGGCTGGTCGCTGCGCGGCGGCCTGCTCGTGCTCGAGGACGCCGAGGGCTCGGCGATCTCCCGCGAGGACGCGAACCTCCACTGGTACCTCGACCTCGACAAGCGCGGCGTGGAGCTCACCCTCGAGCCGACCCGAAGCACCGACCACGAGAACCAGCCGCGCACCCTCGACGGCCTGCGCTGGCACGTCAAGGCCACCCCGGCGCAGGACAAGACCCTGTGGTTCGACCGCAGCACCGGCCTCCTGAGTGAGGAGATGCTCGAGGACAAGGACAGCGAGGAGGTCCTGCGCCAGTGGGTCCTCTACGACGACTACCGCGCCGTCGACGGCGTCCAGATCCCGCACAAGATCCGCCTCATCAACCAGATCGGCGACCGCTCGCAGGAGGTCATCTTCACCACCCAGCGCGCCGACCACGCCAAGGTCGACGTCAGCGTCTTCAACGTCCCCAAGGTGCCGCCGCCCAAGCGCGCCGACGACCCCCTGCTCGCCGAGCTCGCCAAGGTCCGTGAGGCCGCCGCCGCCGCCCCGAAGGACCGCGACGCCCAGCTCGCGCACACCCGCATCGCCTGGGCTTCTGGCCACTTCGAGGAGGCCGCCGCCGCCGCGCAGGCGACCCTCAAGCTCGACCCGAAAGAGATCGAGGCCCTGTGGATCCTCGGCCGCCAGCAGGTCCTCGCCGGCCGCTTCAAGGAGGCCGAGGCCACCCTCACCCGCGCCGGCAAGGCCGGCGTCAAGCCGCAGCTGATCTTCGCCCAGCAGGCGTGGATCCGCAGCCACCAGCGTGACTTCACCGGCATCGCCAAGGCCCTCGACGAGCTCGGCCCCGAGAACGCCGCGCTCGCCGGCCGCTACCGCACCTTCGTCGGCCAACCACTGCGCGTCAGCGTCGCCGGCAACGGCTGCCAGTCCGACCTCGTCCTCACCCGCGACGTCGGCGCGCCAATGCTCGAGGTGGAGATCGACGGCGAGAAGGTGGTCGCCATGCTGGACACCGGCGCCGCCGACGTCATCGTCGACACCAAGCTCGCCGGCAAACTCAAGCTGCCGATCCGTTCGCGCACCCCGATCGGTGAGAAGGCCGAGATCGGCCACAGCCAGATCGACAACCTCAAGATCGGCGACATCAACATCGCCAACGTCCCCGTCGACGTGTTCCCCAGCGAGACCCTCGCGCAGATGTCCGGCAGTCGCCAGGCCGCCTCCGCCGTCATCGGCGTCCGCGTGCTCGAGCAGTTCCAGGTCACCTACGACCTCCCGGCCAAGAAGCTCTCGCTGGTCCACACCGGCCCGAAGTGCAAGGCGGCCCTCGCCGCCAACCGCCGCGGCGCCAGCACGCCGATCTGGCTGCACGAGACCCACTTCGTCTACACCCTCGGCAGCATGAACGGCGCCGAGGGCCTGTTCCTCATCAACACCGGCATGCAGGGCGTCGACCTCACGGCCACCAGCCGCTCTTACGCGCTCGCCGGCATCGGCGCGCCGCCGCTGCGCCGCAACGAAGCCGCGATCGTCGAGGTCGAAGACTTCAGCATCGGCGAGGTGCTGCACGCGAAGGGCCTGCGCGGCGCCTACGGCTACTTCGAACAGGGCGAGAGCTCCGACCAGTTTCGCATCGACGGCATGATCGGCCTCGACGTGCTCGCCCGCCGCCGCGTCACCTTCGATTTCCCCGAGCGCAAGCTCTACTTCAGCGACCCCAGCCCCGCCGCCGCCCCCGCGAAGTAAGGGACATGTCCGAAGAGCCAGAGACGGTCGCGTACACGGCCGCGTTCGGCCAGCTCGCGGGCGCGTGGGTGTCCGCGCCGTATGTGGAGGTCGACGCCGCCGGCACCGTCGTGCGCGCCCAGAGCGGCCGCCCCGAGCACACCCCGCCGATCGTCTACGACCTCGGCCGCGCGCTGCTCCTGCCAGGCATGGTCAACGCCCACAGCCACGCCTTCCAGCGGGCGATCCGCGGCGCCACCCATCGCCGCGGCGCCCACGACCCCTCGAGCTTCTGGAGCTGGCGCGAGGCCATGTACCGCGCCGCCAACAGCCTCGACCCCGAGGCCGTGTTCACCGTCACCCGCGACTGCTACCGCGAGATGCTGCGCGCCGGCATCACCTGCGTCGGCGAGTTCCACTACCTCCACCACGCCCCGGACGGCCGCCCCTACGCTGACCCCAACGAGCTCTCGCGCCAGGTCATCCGCGCCGCCAACACGGTCGGCATCCGCCTGGTCCTGCTCGAGGTCTACTACGCCCGCGCCGGCGCCGGTCGTGAGCCGCTCCCCGAACAGCGCCGCTTCTGCGACGGCAGCGTCGACGCCTACCTTCGCCGCATCGACGTCCTCCGCGCTGAGGGCATCGCTATCGGCGTCGCCCCGCACAGCGTCCGCGCCGCCCCGCGCGAGGCGCTGCGCGAGCTCGCCGCCTACGCTCACCAACACGGCCTACCGCTGCACATGCACGTATCGGAGCAGCCGCAAGAGAACGCCGAGTGCCAGGCCGAGCACGGCTGCAGCCCGGTCGCGCTGCTGGCCGCCAGCGGCTGCCTCACGCGCCCCGGCGCCTTCACGGCCGTGCACGCGATCCACCTCGATCCGGACGACTTCGCGACCCTCTCCGGTCACAACGTCTGCGCCTGCCCGACCACCGAGGCCGACCTCGGCGACGGCATCATCCCGGTCGGCGAGCACCTGCGCCACGACGTCCAGCTCGCGCTCGGCAGCGACAGCAACGCCGTCGTCGACCTCGTCCAGGAGGCCCGCCTACTCGAGATGCACGAGCGACTGCGGACGCGCGCGCGCCTGTGCCTCGCCGACCGCGACGGCCACGTCGGTCATGCACTCCTGAGCCTCGCCACCCGCGGCGGCGCCCGCTCACTCGGCCGCACCGAGCTCGGGGAGATCCGCGTCGGCGCCCCCTTCGACGCCTGCACCGTCGACCTCGACCACCCGAGCCTCGCGCGCATCGACCCAGCCCTCGCCCTCGACGCCCTCCTGCTCTCCGGCACTGCCGCAGCGATCGATCGCGTCTTTGTCGGCGGCGTCCGTCGCCTGTGAGCCGCGAAAGATCGCGCCCACGCCAGTCCCTGGCCCTCGGCGGCGGGCGATGCTACGTCCGGGCTCAGATGTCGCTCCCACGCAGCCTGGCCGTCGCGCTCGTCGGGCTCGGCCTGACCGCCGGCTGCGCGTCGCGCCAGACCCAGGCCGCACGCGCCGCGTGGAACCAGGCGGTCCGCAGCGACGGCCCAACGACAGGCCGCGGCGACGACCGCGGCGACGACCGCAAGACCGGCGACATGGCCGACCCCAACGCCTGGCGCGACCTCGCCAGCTTCACGAAGGACACGGCCGAGCTCCTGTCGCTCGGCGTGTCCACTGTGCCGCTCGACACGCTGGTCGCCAGGTTGTGCGCCGAGCCGCCCGAGGCGAGCCCCGGCGTGCTCGCGCCCGACGCCGTACGCTGCCCTCCCAAGCCCGCGATGGAGCCGATCGGCCACACGCTGACCCTCGAGCTCGGACGCCATGGTACCGTCGGCCTCGTCGCCACCGAGCTCTCTTCCACCGAGAGCCTCGACCTGCTGACACTCGCGCTGAAGAACCTCGCCGGTAGCTGCGCCGGTGGTTGGACCAAGATCACCGGCATCAGCACCGAAGAATTCCACACGTGCACCGCACCCTCGGGCTCGACGGTCGTGCTCGGGCGCTTTCTCAGCGCAGGCGGCGGAGAGCGCTGGCAGTTCTCCCTCGCAGTTCTGGGGCCGGGCTAATATGCTCCGCCCGCGAGCTTCTCCATGACAGCAGCGACCCCAGCGACCCTCAGCCACGGCGGGATCTTGTTCCCGCTCGACATGTTCCGCCCAACTGTGCTTGCGCAGGCCATCGCCGAGGTGCTGATCGGCAAGGTCCGAAACATCCTCGACGCCACCCTCGAGATCGCCCGCCACCCGAGCCTGCCCCTCGCCCTCGCGCAGATCCACGGCACCGTCGTCGGCGACGACCCGGCCGAATTCTGGCGCGAGAACCTCGACCTCGCGCTCGTCGTCAGCCAGATCGTCCCGCGCCAGTGCTTCGTCTACTACGCCCGCACCGGCAGCAAGGCCCGCGAGGGCTTCCTGGTCGCCCAGCGCGGCCAGGCCATCGCCGCCGACGACAGCAACCGCGACGACGTCCCGCCCGGCAAGCCCGGCTCCCACTGGCCAGTCACGCGCCTGTGCGAGCAGATGCGCATCTCGATCGACGACCTCGCCGAGTCCTTCCCCGGCGGCCCGAGCATCCAGCTGTCGCTCATGGAACCACGCGGCAACGATCAGACCCTGCTCATGACCCTCGTCGGACAGCCCGCGGCCGACGCCGCCGAGGCCGAGCTCGAGGGCGACGACGGCTACGACGAGCCGGCTCCGCCCCCCCCGCCCCCTCCGCGCGGCGGCGGTCTGACCCAGGGCTTCGGCGCCCCGCCGCCGTCCGGCCCACCGCCGAGCCGTGGCCCCGCGCCCGCAGCAGCTCGCCCAGCACCCGCGGCGCCTGCCAAAGCGCCGGGCATCACCGCCATCGAGGACGCCAAGCGTCGCGCCGCCGAGCGTGCCGTCGAGCAGCAGGAGCTCCAACAGCGCAGCCAGCAGGTCGCCAAGCAGCTCGACTTCGCCGAGGACGAGCACGGCGTCGTGGTCGCGGTGCCGGCCGAATTGTCGGAGACGACGGTGTTGCAGCCCTTCCACGTGCAGCACGTCGAGCGCAACGCGCCCGAGAGCCTGCCGGCCGAGCTGCGTGCGCGTCTCGAGGGTAAGGCGATCGACTTCGCGGTCCGGGTCGAGTTTCTCAGCGAGGTGCTGCTCGGCAACCAACCGCTCGCACGGCCGAAGTTCGAGGAGAAGGCGGTCGCGCGCGACCTCGCGGGCCTGACGGTGCAGGCGCTCGAGGTGCTGGCCCCACGCCTCGGCGCGGGCACGCTGCTGCGCAGCAACGGGCGCAATGTGTTCGTGTCACGCCGCGCCGAAGCGCCGCTACCGGCGGCATTCCTGCGCAAGCTGCTCGAGGGCTGAGTCGACGACAAAGGTGCGCGGCTCGTGTGAGTCGCGCACCTTCGCGTCGCCCTGTTGTCGGTGGGCCGCAGAGACCCGGTCGGTCCCGCCACCCGATCGCTCAACGAGCGGGGCGGCAGTCCGATGCTGCGGTCAGCTTGTCAACGAGGAGCCGAGCGAACTCGAGTCGAGTGCTCAGGCCGAGTGCGACTTCAAGCTCGAGAGGATCGCTTCGGGGCGCGTGCCGACCGAGGTCTCGGTCGGATCGCTGAGCTTGTCGCGGATCAACGCGTCGAGGATCAACGCGCGCTCCGGGTTCGGCGGCAGATGCTCGGCGAGGCCGAGCTTGCGGCTGGCAAGCGCCTTGAGGAACGGCTCGATCTTGCGGATCTCCTGGGCGATGCGCATCGTCGCATCCTTGCCCTCACCGCGCCGGACCTGGAACTTCGGGGCGCAGCGCTCGACCGCCGCCACGAGGTCGCGGGCCAGATCGACATCGACCTGATCCTCGACGCCGAAGCTGGCGACCACGATAGGCCGGCTCTGCGCCTTCTTGTTGCCCTCGCCCGACCACCAAACGTTGTGCGCGATGGACAGGTAGGTCCTGCGCGACTCACCACAGCGGACTTTGTTCCTTCGGAGGTACATAGGGGTAATCCTTTCTCAGACCAAGCTCGTCGTTGACTGCGGCACTGTGCCGGCGCTTTTGGACGCCAGTCTTGGGAGATCCTTCATGCCTAGTTCCTTGGCCTGCATTCCCTTCGTCTGTCTCGCCAAAAGGGCCTTTTTGTGCCCACGTTCTCAAGGCTAGCGTTTGCGCCAGACTGAGGCCAGCGGGTTTTGCAAATTTCCTCCTAAAATCTGATAAATCCACGATTGGAGGTCATCTGGACGAGTTTTGGTGGCTTCTGGCCCCCGGGCGCAGCATGGAGCCAGACGTAGCTGGATTACAATTGGCCCTAGAAACTGCAATGCCGCGGCGTGCGGGGAAAGGGGATCACGTCGCGGATGTTCTCCATGCCGGTGACGTACATGACGAGGCGCTCGAAACCGAGGCCGAAGCCCGCGTGGGGGACCGTGCCGAAGCGGCGAGTGTCGAGGTACCAGGCGTACTCGACGGGGTCGAGGTGACCATGGACGATGGCATCGGTGAGGACGTCGAGCCGCTCCTCGCGCTGTGAGCCGCCGATGAGCTCGCCGATTTTCGGCACCAGCAGGTCCATCGCGGCGACGGTCTTGCCGTCGTCGTTGCGGCGCATATAGAAGGCCTTGATCTCCTTCGGGTAGTCGGTGACGAACACGGGTCGGCCGACGAGGGTCTCGGTCAAGTAGCGCTCGTGTTCGGCCTGGAGGTTGGCGCCCCAGAACACGGGGAACTCGAATTTCTGCCCGCTCTGCTCGAGGCGGCGGACCGCCTCGGTGTAGCTCATGCGCTCGAAGCTGGCCGAGAGGACATGTTCGAGGCGAGCGACGAGACCGGGGTCGATCTGCTTGTTGAAGAAGGCGAGGTCCTCACCGCAGCGCTCGAGGGCGGTGCGCATGAGGTGCTTGACGAAGGCCTCGGCGAGGTCGGCGTCGTCGTCGAGGTCGCACCAGGCCATCTCGGGCTCGATCATCCAGAACTCGGCGGCGTGGCGGCTGGTGTTGGAGTTCTCGGCGCGGAAGGTTGGGCCGAAGGTGTAGATGTCCGAGAGGCCCATGGCGAAGGTCTCGCCGTTGAGCTGGCCGGACACAGTGAGGTAGGTCGGCTTGCTGAAGAAGTCGTGCTGATAGTCGACCTTGCCGGCGGGGTCGAGCGGGGGCGCGGCGGGATCGAGGGTGCTGACGCGGAACATCTCGCCCGCGCCCTCGGCGTCGGCGGCGGTGATGATCGGCGTGTGCACGTAGACGAAGCCGCGGTCGCCGAAGAACTGGTGGACAGCCTGGGCGAGCGCGCTGCGGACCCGGAAGACGGCGCCGAAGGTGTTGGTGCGCGGGCGCAGGTGGGCGATCTCGCGGAGGAACTCGAAGCCGTGGCGCTTCTTCTGCAGCGGGAAGCTCGAGTCGGCGAGACCGACGACGATAAGCTCGGTGACCTGCAGCTCGACCCGCTGGCCGGCCGCGGGCGAGGCGACGAGCTGGCCGACGACCTCGACGGCGCTGCCGGTGCTGAGCTTGCGGACCGCCTCGAAGTCGGCGAGGGTCGCGGGGCAGACGGCCTGGAGCGAGGCGAAACACGAGCCGTCGTTGATCTCGAGGAAGACGACCTGCTTGCTGTCGCGGACGGTGCGCAGCCAACCTTTTACACGCAGGTCGGAGCGCGGGGGCTCGAGCTTGAGGACATCGACGATCTTGACTCGCGGCCGTTGCATGACGGGCGGGAGGGTAACACACAGGTGCCGGCTCGCCGCATGCCGTGGTATGCAGGCGCATGGTCGCCGCGACCCATTTGCCGGTGCAGGAGCGCTTCGTCTCGCTTCAGGGCGAGGGCGGGCTCGTGGGTGTGCCGAGCACGTTCGTCCGGGTTTCGGGCTGCAACCTGCGCTGCGCGTGGTGTGATTCGCCGGCGACCTCGTGGGCGCCCGCGGGGGCGCAGGTCGAGCTGGCGGAGCTGGTGGCGTTCTGCGCCCGCGGGCCGCGGCACGTGGTCCTCACGGGGGGCGAGCCGCTGCTGTTCCCCGGGGTCGCGGCGCTGTCGCGGCAGCTGCGAGCGGCGGGGCATCACGTCACGGTCGAGACGGCCGGGACGGTGTGGCTGGACGAGCTGGACTGCGACCTGCTGTCGCTGAGCCCGAAGCTGGGGCACAGCACGCCGTGGTTGCGGGCGCCGAAGCTGGCGGAGCGGCACGAGCGGGCCCGGCTCGACCTCGAGGTGCTGGGGCGGCTGATGCAGCGCCACGCGTGGCAGCTCAAGTTCGTGGTGCGCTCGTCGGAGGCGGCGGGCGACCTGGACGAGGTCGAGCAGCTGTTGCGACAGCTCGCGGTGCCGGCGAGCGAGCGGCACCGCGTGCTGGTCATGCCGGAGTGCACGGACGCGGGGGCGCTGCACGCGAGCTACCGGACGCTGGTGGCGGCGTGCATTGAGCGGGGCTTTCGTCTGGGCGAGCGACTGCACATCGCGCTGTTCGGCCACACGCCGGGGACCTGACGCCAGCGTGGGGGCTTTCGCCAGGCCGCTGCATCGCGCTGTGCGGCCACAGGCCGGGGACCTGGCGCCGGCGGGGCTTTCGCCGGCGCGGCTGCACCGCGCTGTGCGGCCACAGGTCGGGGACCTGACGCCGACGCGGGGGCTGCACCGCGCTGTTCGGCCACAGGTCGGAGGCCTGACGCCAGGCTTTCGCCGGGGCTGCGTGAGCGCATAGACTCCGGCGCGTGGACTACCACTGGCTGCGGGCCTTGCACATCATCGGCGTCGTCACCTGGTTCGCCGGGCTGTTCTACATCTTTCGCCTGTACGTGTACCACGTGGAGAACCAGGGCAAGGCGGAGGTGACGGAGCTGCTGCAGGTGATGGAGCGCCGGCTGTATCGCGGGATCTGCTGGCCGTCGATGCTGTTCACCGCGACCTTCGGGCTGATGTTGTTCGCGCAGATGTCGGGGCACTACCTCGCGCAGCCGTGGTTCCAGATGAAGCTCCTCGGGCTGGCGATCTTGTTCGGGTACCACTTTTATGCCGGCAAGGTGCGCAAGGACCTGGCGGCGGGCCGGTGCCGCTTGACCTCGCGCCAGTGTCGACTGATCAACGAGGTGCCGATCTTGCCGCTGTTTCTCATCGTCATCATGGCCGTCGTCAAGCCGCTGCTGTGGGGTTGAGACGCCCCACACGGGGGCGCGAGCTTCCTGATACGATGACCACATGCGAGGCGCGGGTTGGGTGCTCATGGGGACGCTCGTGGCGGGCGGCTGCGGTGGTTCGGAGGCGTGCGCCGACCTCGGCGATGAGGTGCTGCTGACGGCGCAGGTGACGGACAACGGCGAGCAGACGCGCGTGGAGGTCGAGCTGCGGCGGGGCGAGCTCGGCGGCAAGTCGATCCCGGTGAAGCTGTGTGAGCACGACGCGCTGTGGGTCGACGCGGTCGAGATGACGCGGGTCAAGCGGCCGAGCGGGGCGGTGATCTACGAGGCGATGCTCGCGACCAGCGGCGCGGCGATGCGGACCTTCGCGCTGCACAGCGACGACGAGGTCAGCGAGTTCACGACGACGATCGACGCGCCTGAGTTCGAGATCACGGCGCCAAAGCCGGCGAGCGAGCTGTCTCGGGCGGCCGCGCTGGCGATCGCGTGGACGCCAGCGCGGGGGGCTGACGCGAAGATCTCGGTGAAGTTGGCCGACGAGATCGACGGCGACGCCTGCCTGGGTCCGCCGCTCGAGCTGGAGGAGCCCGACGATGGCGAGGTCGTGGTCGCCGCGGCGATGGTCAAGCTGGACAAGATGATGGCGCCGCCGGACGGCGCCTGTGAGGCGTTCGTGACGCTGTCGCGGGACCACATCTGCGACCTGAAGCCGACGATGGGGAGCGCCGTGCTGCACCCGGAGAGCCGCGTCCAGGCGACGACATCGCGCACCGTGGCGTTCATCTCAGTGCCGTGAGCGCGGGGTCTTGCTGCCGGCGAGCGGCTGCTGCAAAGTCGGGGCATGTCGCGTCGGGGGCTCATCATCCGCCTGTTGATCTTCGTGCCGTTGTTCGCGTACTTCGGCTACGGCGCGTACCAGAAGTGGCGCGCTGAGCAAGGCCGAGGAGGCCGCCCTGCCCACCAGTCACAAGATGCAGCTGCCCGACGGGCGAACGATCGACGTCATCGAGCTGACGCCCGAGCAGGCCGAGAAGCAGTTCGGCATCAAGCTGCCGGTGGAGCCGACGGTGTCCGATGCGAACAAGCCGGCCCCGATGACGAAGGTCGAGCCGACCAAGCTCGAACCGACCAAGCTCGAGCCGAAGCTTGATTCGCCGGTGCCGGGGCCCGCTCCGGCGAATTGACCGCGTGCAGGCGATCGCGTAAGGCTGCGAGACCATGGACGCCAGAGAGTTCCAGAAGCTGTCGGCGAAGGCCCTGGCGCACATCGATACGGCGCTCGGCGAGGCCGACGCGGACCGGCTCGATGTCCAGCTCGCGGGCGACGTGCTCACGCTGACCTTCGCGGACGGGGCGCGCTTCGTGATCAACTCGCACAGCGCAGCAGGGCAGATCTGGATGGCCGCGGGGACGACTGCGTGGCACTTCGACCACGACGCGGCGAGCGAGCGGTGGATCGCCCGGCGCACGGGTGATGAATTGATGCAGACGATCGCGCGGGTGGTCGGCGACAAGCTGGGAGCACGGGTCGCCGTGTAGTCGGGTCATGGCGACGCGCTGGAGCTGCCTCGCTGTCGCCGCTTCCCTCGGGCTCGGGGGCTGCGCCCAGATCTCGGTGAGTCACGAGCTGCGCACGCTGCCGGTGGCGGGGGCACGGCCGCTGTCGATCGAGCGGCGGGTCGTGGAGCGGCAGCTCGAGGCGCGCTGGGTGCAGCGGGGGGACACGCTGGCGGTCGAGCTCATCGAGCATCGGCGCTGTCAGGTGGTCGAGCGGGTGGCGGCGGTCCGCGAGGAGCGGCAGACGCGGCGAGCCGACGGAGCGATCTACTGGGAGTACGGCGTCGCGGCGGTGCTGCTGGGGCTGGCGGCCTTCAGCTTCGCGCGGCCCGACCTGTTCGCGGTGCCCGAGGCGACCGACATGGGCGAGCGGCGGGCGCCGCGGACCGGCTACGCGCTCGGCGGGGTGTTCGCGGGGCTCGGCGCCGGGGCGCTGGGGGTCGGCATCTACGACAGCGTCCGCGCGCGCGACCGGGTGTTGAGATCCGACACGGTGATCCTGCGACCGGGGCCGGCGGCCGACTGCGATGAGCCGAGCTTGCCCGCGAGTCAGCGGCGGCTCGAGCTGCGGCTCGGGGAGTATCGCAGCCACGCGGTGACGGACCTCGAGGGTCGGGCGCGCTTCCTGTTGCCCGGGCCGGCGCTGTGGCCCGCGGCGGAGGACGAGGCGCCGCCGGAGCTGGACGGGGTGGCGACGCGACCGACGGCGCGACGGTGGTCGGGGGTGCTGCAGGTCGGGCTGCAGCGCAGCGTGATGGTGGAGGTCGTGCTGCCGTACGAGCACACTGCGCTGGTGCCGAGCACGGGCGCGGCGATGTCGGGCCCGACCTGAGCGCAACGACACCCACTCTGGGTTCGCCGCGCGACGATGCCGGGCCTGAGCTGTGGTGGAGTCGAGCGCCTGCGCACGGTCTGGCCGGTTGCGCGCTGCGAGGGAACGGGCTAGCCCTCGCGTGCATGTACGCCGAGCCGCGGAGGTCGTCGCTGACGGGTGCCGGGGTCGCGGCGGCGACGGTGTACGTGGGGCTGGGGAGCAACCTCGGCGACCGGCTGGCGACCTTGCAGGGGGCGGCGCGACAGCTGCGGGACGGTGTCGTGCCGGGGACGGTGCTGGTGCGCAGCTCGCCGGTCTATGAGACGCGACCGCTGGGGCCGTCGACGGCGGAGTACATGAACGCGGTGGTGGAGCTGCGCACGGTGGTCGAGCCGGCGGCGCTGCTGTCGGCCTTGCAGGGGCTCGAGCTGCTCCACGGGCGGACCCGGCGGACGCGCTGGGAGGCGCGGACGCTGGACCTCGACATCCTGATGTGGCTGCCAATCGGGCTGCCGAGCGGGCTGCCAATCGGGCTGCAGGGGCTACTGCTGGACACGCCGGGGCTGCGTTTGCCGCATGCGGAGCTCGAGCGGCGGGACTTCGTGCTGGCGCCCCTGGCTGCGCTGGCGCCCGGGCTGCGGCCGCGCGGTGGGGCCAGCGTGGCCGAGCTGCTGGCCGCCCTGAACGCCGCCGATCGAACGATCGTGGCGCAGGTCGCCGAGCATCTGTGTTAGCTTCCCGGCCTTCCGTCGGACGGACGGGCGGATAGCTCAGTGGTAGAGCAGCGCCCTTACAAGGCGCGGGTCGCAGGTTCGATCCCTGTTCCGCCTACAACAGTCGGTGCCACGAGAGAGGCCGGGCGCGCGCCCGACCTCTCCGCCTTCTGTCTCTTGTGACATGTCCCGGAGGACATGGCCTCAGGGGCAGGGGAAGATGGTGTCGAGGGCGGCGAGGCCGGCCTCGAGCTCCTCGACGGTGGGGTCGGTGGCGGCCCACAGGTCCGCGAGGGCCTTGGCGTTGCCGGCGTCGCGCTCATCGGCCTCGCGCTGGAGGACCGGGCCGGCGATCTTGAGGTACTGCCACACGGCCGGCAGGTAGGCGTCGTTCTTGCCGCAGCTGCCCTCGAGGTAGGTGACGAGCTGGTTGCGGACCAGCAGGGCGAAGCCGCGGTGGAGGGCCTGGTCGAGCTGCTCCCAGCCCAGGCCAAACTCGGCCTGGCCCTCGGCGTCGACCATCGGCAGCAGCGGGTACATGCCGTTCATCTGCTCGTGGTCGCGCCAGCAGCGGACCGCGAGGATGCCGTCGTGGATGCGCTCGTGGGTGTTCTTGCTGGCGACGCGCAGGTCGCTGGCGATGCCGATGCCCTTGTCGATGCTCTGACCGCCGGTGTAATAGGCCCAGGCGGAGTCGCAGTCGGCGGCCTTGACGGAGGCGCAGGTCTCGGCCTCCTTGTAGACGGAGAGGTAGAGGAACCAGTCGAGGACAGCGTGGATGGTGGCAGCGTGGACCTGGGCGTCGCCGTCGCCGGTCTGGCCGGCCGCGAAGGCGGCGTCGATGAGGGGCTGCATGGTGGAGGGGCCGACGCAGCGCTCGGGGTACTTTTTCCACAGCGCCTCGACGGTGCACTGCTTGTCGGACTCGACCTGCGGGTCCCACTCGGCCATGGGGATCGCGGGGTAGTGCAGATCTTCGCGGCGGACGAGGCGGGACTCGAGGCCCTCGGGGGTGATGTACGCGTCGCGCGCGGCGGTGAAGTCCGCCTCGCTCGGGACGACGCCGTCGCGCCACAGCAGGTCCGCGGCGGTCTCGTACTGGACGACGCGGGCGACAGAGCCGGGGACCTTGACGTCGACCTGCTTGTACACGCCGTTGTCGACCACGCAGGGGGCCCAGGTGTCGTCCTTCGACATGTTGACGCGCGGCTGATAGTCGCTGGCGAGGGCCTCGCAAGCGCCCTCGTCGATCGGTGAGATCTGCAGGGCCTCGCAGGGGTCACCCGTGGGATCTCCGGTGGTCGCGGTGGTCGTGTCCGTGGGATCTCCGGTGGTCGCGGTGGTCGGGTTCTCCGTCGTCGGCGTGTCCGTCGTCGGCGTGTCCGTCGTCGGCGTGTCCGTCGTCGCGTCGCCCGTGGTGCCGGGTGACGATGTGCTGCCCGTACCTGGGTCGGTGTCGGTGACGCTCGGGTCGCCCTCCTTGCAAGCGGAGGCGATCAGGAGCAGCGAAAATGGGATAGTCCAGCGTGTCGTTGTCATGCAATCCACCTGTCGAGGCATGCGACGGTAGAGCAGTCCAGGGCGGGCGACGACGGCACTTCCCCGGGTCGAGTGCCAGGCAAATCCACCTGTACGGTGCTCGCGTGAGCGCGACAACGTTGAGGTGGATCTACCTAATCTGCGTGCTCGAGATCAGGTGTCGGCGGAGACGAGGCCGATGCGGATCGCGTGACGGACGAGGCCGGCGACGTGGTGGACGTCGAGCTTGGCCATGATGCGGCCGCGGTGGCCCTCGACGGTCTTCACGCTGAGCTGCAGCTGCTTGGCGATCTCCGGGCTCGACTTGCCCTCGGCGACGAGCTGCAAGATCTCTCGCTCGCGGTTGGTGAGGGCATCACCGGGGGTCGGGTCCCTCGCGGGACGCTCGCCGCGACGCGACTCGAACAGGACGATCTTGGCGATCGCGGGGCTGAAGAAGGCGTCGCCGCGGGCGACGGCCTGGATTGCGGAGACGAGGTCGGAGAGGCCCGAACCCTTGAGCAGATAGCCGCTGGCGCCGGCGCGGATCGCCGGGCGGACGTACTCCTCGCCGGCGTGCATCGAGAGGATCAGGACCTGAGTCGCGGGGAAGTCCTTGCGGATCTGGCGGGTCGCGTCGACGCCGTTGAGCTCGGGCATGCCGAGGTCCATCACGACGACGTCCGGGCGGTGCTGGTTGACGGCCTCGACGGCGGCCCGACCGTCGGCGACCTCGGCGACGACGGTGATGTCGTCGCGCACGTCCAGGAGGGCGCGCAGGCCCTCGCGGACGATGGTGTGGTCCTCGGCGAGCACTACGCGGATCGGTGCGCGGGTCGTCACACGGACAATGTATCACGCGACGACGACGGCGGTGTCGTCGCCATCTTCGCTGAGCGTGACCTGCGGCAGGTCGACGATGACGTGCGTACCCATGTCCGGAGCGCTGTCGATGCGGAGCGTGCCGCCGAGTAGTTCCACCCGCTCGCGCATGCCGACGAGGCCGCGTCCGCCCACCGAGCCGGCGGGCCTCGTCGGGCTCGGGTCGAAGCCGCGGCCGTTGTCGTGGACCTCGAGGTGGATCTTTCGCGGGGCGAGGGCGAGGCGGACGACGACGCGGGTGGCGCGAGCGTGGCGGGCGACGTTGGTGAGGGCCTCCTGGATGACGCGGTAGCAGGCGCTCTCGAGGGCGGGGCTGAGGCCGGAGGCGGGCGGGGCATCGAGCTCGCAGTCGATGATCGTGTCGGCGCGCTCGCCGAGGTCGTCGCACAGGCGCTGGATCGCGGCGACGAGGCCGACATCGTCGAGGATCGCCGGCCCGAGCATGCTCACCGCGCGGCGGATCTCCTCGAGCGTGGCGTCGGCGATCGTGAGGGTGCGGGCGGCGAGGCCGGCGACCTTCTCGGAGCCGCGGGCGCCGGCCTCGGCGAGCTGGGCGATGATCTGCAGGTTGATGCGGATCGCCGTGAGCGCCTGGCCGGCGGAGTCGTGCAGCTCGCGGGCGATGACCCGTCGCTCGGCCTCCTGCAGCAGCAGCGCCCGCGAGGACAGCTCGCGCAGGCGCTCCTCCTTGGCCTGCAGCTGGGTGTAAGCGGCGCTCAGCTGGGAGGAGCGCTCGGCGACCTGCTGCTCGAGGGTCTGGTTGAAGCGGGCGAGCGCGGCCTGGCTCTGGTCGATGCGCCGGGTGGCGCGGGCCATGGCGCGACCGGGGATGAAGTAGATCAGCGAGGCGAGGCCGAGGCCGAGAGCGCCGAAGGGGATCAGGAGCAGGAGGGCGCCGGCGCGGGCCTCGTCGAGGACGACGCCGGTCCAGGCGTGACCGACGACCTGCTCATTGATCTCGATCGGGGCCGACTCCCACATCAGGGGCTCTGCGCCGGTCCTGCGGCCGAGCGGTTGGTCGTCGAGGGGCACGCGCACGCCGCTGCGGTCGACGATCTCGATGCGGGCGATGCTGGTCTCCTCGGTGAAGGCGCGGATGTGGGCGAGCAGCTTGTAAGCGTCGTAGCGCCACAACACCGGGCGATCCTGGATCTCGCGGCTGATCGCGGAGGCGACCTGCACGGCGGTGGCCTCGGCCCGGGTCCGCAGGGTCCGGACGGTCAGCACGAAGTAGGCCAGCGGGGCCGAGAGCGAGACCAGGACGGCGAGCAGGACGACCAGCGGGAGCATGCGCGCGCTCAGGTAGCGGCGCAGGTCGACACTGTCCTTTCGGACATGTCCCGAAGGACCGGTGGCGCGGCTCACTGGTCCTCCGGGAGCGGGATGTAGCCGCTCGCTCGCATGAGGCTGCGGGCCTGCTCGCCGTCGATGAAGCGGAGGAACTCGGCGGGGGCGCCGACGGGGGGCTCGACGCTGACGAGGGCGAGGTCCTTGGAGAAGGGGTAGCGGCGCGACTGGACGCTGGCCTCGGAGGGGGCGATGTCGTCGATGCGGAGCGGCTTGACGGGGAGGCGCTGGAGGACGATGGCGCCGAGGTCGAACAGGCCGACGGCGCCGGCGGTGATGCTGAGGGCCTCCTGCATGGCCTGGTCGCTGTCGACGACGCGCCAGCGGGCGTCGCGATAGGCGGTCTGGTTGATGGCGGCGAACTCGGGGAGGACGGCCTCGACGGCCTGGTGGCTGGAGTCGCCTGGTTCGCGCTGGATGACGACGATCGGTGTGCCGTCGGACCAGCGGGAGCGGCGGCCGGCGTAGAGGTCGAGGAGCTCTGCGAGGGAGATGGAGTCTTCGGGGACGCCGAGGTTGACGGCGACGACGACGGGGACGCGGGCGTAGGGGACGCGGAGGAGATCGAGGGCGAGCTCGCTGTCGCGGAGGGGGCGGGAGACGAGGCCGAAGTCGACGACGTCGTCGTAGGCGGCGTGGACGCCTCCGGTGGAGCCGATGCTGTCGAAGACGACGACATGGCGACCGGGGTGGGTGGCCTGGAAGGCCTCGGCGAGGGCGCGGGTGAGCGGGAGGTTGCTGCCGGAGCCGGCGAGGTGGACGACCTCGGGGGGGCGGGTGGTGGAGCGGAGGTAGAGCAGGGAGTCGCGCGGGACCTCGCCGCTGGTGAAGGGCTCGCGGGTGGTGCCGATGAGGTCGACGAGGAGGAAGCCGGCGACGCCGACGGCCGCCGCGAGGATCACGGCCACGCCGATCCACAGGGCGGCCAGCGAGGCGGGGGACTCGACGTCTTCGGGGTCGATCTCGGGGGACACGGTCTAGAAGCCGAACTCGAGCAGGAGGTTGAGGCCGCGGCCGGGGCCGTTGATGCTCGAGCCATGATAGCGGTAGGCGGCGTTGGCGAGGTTCTCGAGGACGGCGGCGACGAGCACGTGGGGCTGCCAGCGGTAGCCGGCGCGGAGGTCGACGACGGCGAAGCCGGGGGTGCCGCCGTAGGGGATGCGCTGGTCGTCGACGTCGGAGATCGCGAGGCGGTCCTGCTTGCGAGCCCAGCGTAGGGCGGTGGCGGCGTAGAAGCCGGTGGCCGGGGCGCGCCAGGAGACCTCGAAGGTGCCGTTGAGCGGGGGGACGCGCGAGAGGGGGACGCGCGAGGGGGTGGCGCCGGGGACGGCGTTGGGGCCGTCGCCCCAGGCGTAGGCGATCGTGGCGCGCATGCCGACGCCGGCGGGGAGGAACAGGCGGAGGGCGCCGTCGAAGCCGCGGATGAAGGAGCGACCGGCGAGGTTCTGCAGGACGTAGGTGGCGGTCGAGCCGGCACAGCCGGTCTCGAAGCCGGGCGGGCAGTTGGCCTTGTCGAGCGGGGCGCGGGCGATGAGGCCGTCGATCGCGGTGCGGTAGCCGAACAGCGCCAACTCGAAGACGCGCCGCTCGACGCGGATGCCGGACTCGAGGGCGAGCGACTTCTCGGGGCCGAGGTTGGGGTTCTCGCCCTGGTAGCCGGCGCCGGTCTGCTGGCGGCTGGTGAGGTCGTCGAGGTTGGGCGCGCGGAAGCCCTGGTCGAGGTTGACGATCCACTTGACGCCGTCGACGAGGCGAAGGGCCGCGCCGCCGCCGGCGACGGCGGTGGCCCAGCGCTTGTCGACGCCGGCCGAGAGGGTCTTCGGGTCGCCGGGGGCGTTGGCGGTGACGAAGGCCCCGCGCCCGCCGATGCGCAGCTCGAGGCGATCGAAGATCTTGAAGGTGCCCTCGGTCCACAGGCCCGAGCTGAGGTACTTGCCGCCGTTGAGATACTGCCCGCGGCTGCCCTCGCTGAGGATGTTGACCGGCGGCAGGTAGAGGTTCCACGCCTTGCTGACGATCGTGTCGTGGTAGAGGTCGAGGCCGTAGTTGAGGGAGAAGCGCAGCTTGCCGGCGGGGCCCCACTCTTTGGTGCGCACGTTGAGGCCGGTGCCGCCGGTGTAGACCTCGTCGCGGCCGATGATGCGGTAGGTCGAGTCGGCGCCGCGGTCGTAGCGGCGGCGCTCGTGCTGGTTCTGATAGTTGACGGTGAAGCGCAGGCGCTCGGCGAAGGCGGGGCCGTCGCGCAGGTCGAGGGCGGTGTAGACGAGGGTCCGGTACTGCTCGTCGTAGGTGAGGCACTCGGTCTGCGGGGCGGTGGCGGGCGGGCAGCGGTCGGTACGGGGGGCGTCGGACTGGCGGTAGTCGTAGTAGGCGAAGGTGACGCGGAGCTTGTTGTGGGCCTGCCAGACCAGGCGGGCGTCGGCGGTGAGCTCCTTGAAGCCGGTGCCCTTCTGGGTGACGCCGTCGGCGGCGAACAGGGGGGTCTTGACCTCGCGGCCGTCGGCGAGGGAGTAGATGTGGCCGCCGGCGCGGAGGAGGCTGACGTCGCGGTAGCCGACGCCGCCGAAGAAGCCGAGCTTGTCCTTGTAGGAGAGGTCGAGCTGGGCGCGGCCGCCGAGCTCGCCGTCGGCGGTGGCGGAGCGCCACATGCCGCGGGGGTGGACCTGCCACTTGCGGGCGCCGAGCTGCATGGAGGGGTCGATCGGTGTGGCCAGGAGGGCGCCGCCCATGGCATCGGAGCCGTAGCGGGTGGAGGCGCTGCCGCGCAGGACCTCGAGCTTTTGCACGGTGCGCGAGTCGATGGTGAAGAAGTACTGGTTCGGGCCCTGGCGGAAGGTGCTGTTGTTGAGGCGGATGCCGTCGAACATCATGATCGTCTGCTGGCCGGTGAGGCCGCGGACGTAGGGGGAGCCCTGGCCGTGGGCGGTCTGCTGGACGTAGACGCCGGGCTCGAAGCGGAGGGCGTCGGGGGCGGAGCGAGGCAGGCGCTCCTCGAGGTCGCGGCGGGTGACGACGCTGGCGGCGCGGGTGCTGTGCTCGGGCTTGACGCGCAGGTCGTGGGGGACAACGGTGCGGGCGGTCCGGCGGGCGCGGGCGGGTCGCGGGGCGGGCGGCGCAGAGCTGGCCTCGAGGACAGGTCCGAGCCAGGCCAGGACGGCGAGGCAGACCACTCGAGCGATGCTACGGGACACGGGAGCCGCATTGTCGCGGCTGACTGGCGGGGGAATTAGGGTGGATCTACCTGCTACTCGACACTTCGGTGGCGTTGGGCTCCTGTGTGGTCAGGCGGGTTCGCCTTCGACCACCGGGCGGCGGAGTTCGACGAGCAATTCGTGCTCTGGCGTGCCGATCTCCGGCTCCTCGCAGTAGCCCCATTGCACGTGGGGTGGAAGCGACATGAGGATCGACTCGGTGCGACCGCCGGTCTTGAGGCCGAACACGGTGCCGCGGTCGTAGAGGAGGTTGAACTCGACGTAGCGGCCGCGGCGGAGCTCCTGCCAGCGGCGCTGGGCGGGGCCGAAGCTGGTGCCGACGCGGCGGCGGACGATCGGGACGTAGGCGTCGAGGAAGCGCAGGCCGCCGTCGCGGATGAACGCGAGGAGCCGCTCCTCGTGGCCTGGCTGGGTGGGATCGATGACGAGGTTGTCGAAGAAGATCCCGCCGACGCCGCGGTGCTCGCCGCGGTGCTTGAGATAGAAGTAGCGCTCGCACCATTCGCGGAAGCGCTCGTGATCGCCGACGCCGGGGTGGGCCTCGCAGTGGCGCTGCCACACGCCGTGGAAGTGCTGCTTGTCCTCGGGGAAGAAGTAGTAGGGCGTGAGGTCGGCCCCGCCGCCGACCCAGCGGCGCTCGCCGTGCTCGATGTAGCGGAAGTTGGCGTGCACGGTGGGCACGTAGGGGTTGCTCGGGTGGAGCACGAGCGAGACGCCGGTGGCGAAGAAGCTGGTCCCGGTGCCGGGGAGCTGGGCGGCGAAGGCCGGCGTGAGCTCGCCGAACACGACCGAGGTGGCCACGCCGCCCTTCTCGATGACCTGGCCGCGGAGGATCTGGGTGAGGCCGCCGCCGCCGGCGGGGCGGGTCCACTCGTCGGCGAGGAAGCGGGCGTCGCTGCCCTGCTCTTGCTCGAGGGACCTCGAGGCCGGCGCAGATCACCGACTGGAGCTCACGGGCGATGGTGGCGGCGCGCTGCTGGGTCGGCGTGAGGGTCGGCCTGACGGTTGGCTCGCTGGGGCTGCTCATGCGGCGCGAGTGTAGCGGGGGCCCTGGGCCACCGGGTGGCGGATCTGCGCTAAGGTTGCCGGCATGTTGTCGGAGTCTCCGCAGACGCTGCTCGCGGTCGCCTCGCTCGCCCAGGTGGTCGATGCGCCGATGTCGACCGAGCGGCTGCGGCAGGCGGTCGCGGGCCTCGGCGGGCTCGCGGGGGCGCTGCTGCTGCCGATGCTGTCGTCGTGGTTACGGCTGTTGATGCAGCTGCTCGAGCCGAACCACTCCGGGCTCGGGCATCAGCAGCGGGTGTCGGGTCTGGCGGTGGCGCGGGCGCTGCTGCTGACGCTGCTGCTGGGCTTCATCGTGATGAACTGGCAGCAGGCGACGAGCGAGCTGCAGCAGGTGCAGGCGGAGGCCCCGATCGTCGGCTCGACGCTGACGGGCTTCGCGATCGGGCTGGTGCTGTGGCTGATCTATGCGCTCGGGCTCGGGGCGCTGCGCGCCGACTGGCAGCGGGCGCGCACGGGTCGGCGCATCGGCGGGCTGCTGCGCTGAGCCCTGCGTGGGGCTGTCGCTGAGGTCGCTGGTGGCGCGGATCTGCACGATGTGGCGGCAATTCGCCGACGGGGCGAGGCGGAGAATTTTGCGATGATGGGCGCCGCGGCCGATGGAACCCTTCAGCGCCAGCTCCGGGGAGAAGACGCTGCCGGGGGAGATCGTGCCGACCGACCAGACGCTGGCGGCGGACGGCAAACCACCGCACGCGACGCCCGCGGCGATGACGGGGCCGTTTCGCATCGGCCGCTTCACGGCGGTGCGCCAGCTCGGGGCCGGGGGGATGGGGGTCGTGTATCTGGCCTACGACGACCAGCTCGACCGCAAGGTGGCGATCAAGCTGCTGCAGGACAAGCCGAGCAAGGACGCGGGGAGCCTCGGGCACGCCCGCCTGCTACGCGAGGCGCAGGCGATGGCGCACGTGTCTCACCCGAACGTGGCGGCCGTGTACGAGGTGGGCAAGCTCGGCGACCAGGTGTTCGTCGCGATGGAGTTCGTGGAGGGCAAGACGCTGACGCAATGGTTGGCGGCCGAGCCGCGTGAGTGGCGGGCGGTGGTGGAGATGTACCGTCAGGCGGGGCGCGGGCTGGCGGCCGCGCACGCGGCGGACATCGTGCACCGCGACTTCAAGCCCGAGAACGTGATCGTCGGCGACGACGGGCGGGCGCGGGTGCTGGACTTCGGGCTGGCGCGCGCGAGCCGTGATCTGCCGACGATGCCGCCCGCGGAGATCTCGGGCACGGAGATGCGGCTGAGCAGCTCACTGGCGGCCCAGCTGACGCAGGCGGGCTCGCTGATCGGGACCCCGGCGTATATGTCGCCGGAGCAGTATGTGCGGGCGGCGATCGACGCGCGCAGCGACCAGTTCAGCTTCTGCGTGAGCCTGTTCGAGGGGCTCTACGGGGCGCGACCCTTCGGCGGACAGACGCTGGCGGAGCTGATGGCGGCGGTCACCCGCGCCAAGATTCAGGTGCCGAGACAGCATCGGCCGGTGCCGGGCTGGTTGCACGAGGTGGTGGTCCGCGGGCTGCACGTCGACCCGGCGCGGCGCTGGCCCGACATGCAGGCGCTGCTCACGGCGCTCGCTCGAGATCCCGCGCGGCAGCGACGGCGCCTGGCGCTGCGCGTCGGCGGGGCGGCGCTGGTGCTCGGTAGCGTGGTCGTGGGGCTGCGGGCGCGCGAGCAGGCGGCGACGGTGTGCAGCGGGGCGGCGGCCCAGCTGACGAAGGTGTGGAGCCCGGAGCGCGCGCGCGAGGTGGCGGCGGCGTTCGCCGCGACCGACCTGAGCTACGCACCGACGGCAGCAGGGCACGCGATCGCGGGGCTCGATGAGTACGCGGCGGCGTGGACGGTGGCACACACACAGGCGTGCGAGGCGACGGCGCTGCGGCGCGAGCAGTCGCAGGAGCTCCTCGATCGCCGGATGGCCTGCCTCGACGAGCGACGCGCGGCCCTGCGGGCGCTGGCGGGGGTGCTGGTCGCGGCCGACGCGGAGGTGGTGGAGCGGGCGGTGCAGGCGGTGGCCGGGCTGCCGCGGCTCGAGCCCTGCGCCGACGCGGCGTACTTGCAGGCGCGGGTGCGGCCGCCGGACGACCCGGGGGCGGCGGCGCAGGTCGAACGGACCCGCGAGCAGCTGTCGCTGGCGCACGCGCTGGCGCTGGCGGGTCGTTTTGGCGGCGCCGAGGAGATCGTCGACGCCGCGGTGACGCAGGCGGAGCGGCTCGCGTACGGACCGCTGTTGGCGTCGGCGCTGCGTCTGCGCGGGGAGCTGCGCAGCGGGGAGGGTCGCTACGCGGAGGCCGAGGCGGCGCTGCGGCGGGCCTATGTCGAGGCGCGCAGCGCCGGCGACGGCGAGCAGGCGGCAGCGGCGGCGACGATGCTGGTGGGAGTGACAGGGGCCGCGCTGGCACACTTCGAGGCGGGGGCGCTGTGGCGCGAGGTGGCGAGCGCCGAGGCGGCGGGCAGCGCCGATCCGCTGGCGCAGGCGGACCTGGCCTTCAAGACAGGTGGCATGGCGATCCGCGAGGGGGACTACGCGCGCGCGGAGGCCGAGACGGCGCGGGCGCTGGGGCTGCGCGCGGCGGTGGTCGGCGCGGAGGACAGCTCGCTGATCGTGGTGTTGAACCAACTCGGCGGGTCGCTCGAGAAGCAGGGCAAGTACGCGGCGGCGGGCGAGCACATCCGGCGGGCGCTGGCGATCGGCGAGGCGGCGCTGGGACCGGAGCACCCGCTGGTCGCGGCGGCGACCGACAACCTCGGGGCGATCTTGCAGGCGGAGGGACGCTATGAGGACGCGCTGGTCCAGCACCTGCGGGCGCTGCAACTGCGCGAGCGGGTGTTCGGGCCGGAGCACCTGCAGGTGGCCGAGTCGCTCAACAACCTGGGGATCGTGGCGGAGAGCCTGGGCCGGCCCGGAGAGAGCGAGGGTTATTTTCGCCGCGAGCTGGCGATCCAGGAGAAGAACCTCGGGCCCGAGGCGCCGGCGGTGGCGCTGTCACACACGAACCTCGGGGCGGTGCTCCACATCCACGGCGACGAGGACGGGGCGCTCGTGCACCTGCAGCGGGCGCTGGCGATCCAGGAGAAGACGCTGAGCCCCGGGCACCCGGAGACGGTGTTCGTGCTGGCCAACCTCGGGCTGGTGGCGCGCGCGAAGGGCCAGCTGCCGGAGGCGCTCGACTACCTCGGTCGGGCGCTGCGCGTGACCGAGGCGAGCCTCGGGGCGGAGCACGTCAACGCGGCGTCGATGCACCAGAACATCGGGGCGATCTTGCAGCAGCTCGGGCGCCGCGACGAGGCGCTGAAGGAGCTCGTGCGGGCGCGGGAGATCCGCGAGAAGGCGCTCGGCCCCGGGCATCCAGAGGTCGCCCTGCTGCGCGCGAACATCGGGTCGCTGATGGTCGAGCAGGGGCAAGTTGTGGCGGCCGAGCCGGAGCTCCGGCGCAGCCTCGCGGACCTCGAGGCGGCGCTCGGGGCGAAGCACGCGGACCTGGCGGACCCGCTGCTCGGGCTGACGGAGCTGCTGCTGCGCAGCGGTCGCGAGGGGGAGGCGGTGCCGCCGGCCGAGCGGGCGGTTGGGCTGCTGACGGGCGAGGCGCGGGCGCCGGCCGCGTTCGCGCTGGCGCGGGCGCTGGTGGCCGCGGGCGGTGACCGCACGCGGGCGGCGGCGCTGGCCCGCGAGGCGCAGGCGGCGTGGCCGACCGGCGGCGCGGAGCGGGCCGAGGTCGACCGCTGGCTGACGCGACACGGGCGGTGATCGGCTGTCCGCAGGGACAGGTTGCGGTGACTGTCTGAAGAGACAGGTTATGGTGGCTGTCTGAAGGGACGTGTCGCGGACTGTCCGCAGGGACAGATTGCGGCCCTGGGATCAGGCTGGCTTTTCGGACATGTTGGCATGTCCTTGCGGCCAGGTGGCGCGGACCAGGGTGAAGCCGGGGACCTCGCGGAGGTCGAGCTCGGCGCCGGTGTGGGCGAGGACCTGGGCGAGGCGGCCGGCGCGGTTGACCACGAACCAGGCCGGGGCGCCGGGGCGCAGCCAGTGGCGCAGCGGGGCGACGAGGCGGGCGAAGGCCTCGGGCTCGGCGTGGGTGGGCGGGTTGACGAGGGCGAGGTCGACGCGACCGCGGGCGCTGCCGGTGCCCGTGCCGGGCCCGCTGGCGGGCAGGCCGTCGGCGACGAGGACCTCGACGCGAGGGCCGCAGCCGAGGCGGGCGGCGTTCTCGGCGACGAGGGCGGCGGCGAGGTAGTTGCTCTCGACGGCGACGAGGCGGGCGTCGGGCCAGCGGCGGGTTGCCCACAGGCCGAGCGGGCCGATGCCGGCGCCGAGGTCGAGGATCTGGCGCGGCGACCTGTCCCCGAGGACATCCAGGGCCTCGAGCTCGGCAAGCAACGCGCGGGTGCCGTCGTCGAGGTGCTTGCGGCAGAACACGCCGGGCGCGGCGAGCAGCGGGACTGGCCCGAGCAGCGGGTCGGCGATCTCGTACTCGCGGGTGAGGCGGGCCCGCGCCGCTTCGGCGGAGTACGAGGCTGTCTTTTCGGACACGTAGAGGAAGTAGCCGGAGTCGCGCTCCTGGACCTCGACGACGCCGCACAGCTCGGTCATCGCGCGGGCCAGCGAGGGGCCGCCCTTGGCCTTGCGCACAGCGCAGTAGAGGCGGCCGCCGGGGCGCAGCGCGGCGGCCCCGAGCGCGAGGCAGACCTCGCTGAAGTCCTTGCCGAGGTGGGCGCGGGGCCACACGACGGCGGCCGCGAAGTCGTCGCGCGGCAGCGCCGGGCCGCGTGAGGCGGGGACGCAGGTGGTACCGGCGGCGTCTTCGCGTTCGCGGACGTCGAGGATGAGGCGGGTGGCCCCCGGGCGCAGGCCCGGGAGCGGGCCGGAGTGGACGAGCAGGAGGTCGTGGGGGTCGAGGTCGCGGACCGCGGCGGCGAGGAGGCGGACGCCGGGGTCCGCAGCGCTGTCCTGGAGGCCTTCGGCGGACATTTGTGCGCCGGGAGATACCACAGGGCGAGGATCAGCGTCGGTCCCCCCGCGCCGGATTTCCGGTGGACCGGAGATCGATGGCGTGTTAAAGCTGCCAGCGATCGTCGTGAATGGCCCTGGCGTGGCGTTGACACCCAGGGCGATCCGCGGCGACCGGTGGAGCTGCGTCGTCCTTGTCGCGCCGTAGCTCCGTGCCTGGCAGCGCAGCTCCCGTGTGAGTCGCGCCGAGGCCGACCCATTTCGCAGGAAATCGCGTGTCCACACTCGAAGCGTTGTTACCTCTGTTCGAGCCGGAGACGCTCGCGCGGCTCACCAGCAAGAAGGCGTTCGCGGCCGGTACGGAGCTGTTCGAGGCCGGTCGCGCGGTGAACGACATCGTGTTCGACGGGGGCCACCTGCGCGGCAAGGTCAAGGGCTCGCACCCGATGCCGCACCAGGTCGGCCTGAAGCTGCTGGCGGACGGCACGCTCGAGGCGAGCTGCAGCTGCCCGACGCACACGGACGGGTGGGAGAGGATCTGCCAGCACGCGGTGGCGCTGGGGCTGACGCTGCGCAAGCAGTACCAGACGGGCGCCGAGATCACGCGCACGCAGAACCCGTGGGTGCAGGACCTGGCGAGCGGCGCGGTGGCCAACCAGCAGCGCTACCAGGTCGAGCTGCGCAAGGGCCACTGGCACGTGATGGTGTTCAAGGGCGGCGGCACGCCGGTGGTCGGGCGCAAGCGCTACGAGGGCATGAGCGCGGCGGACCGACTGATCAGTCACTACCTCGATCAGGAGGTCGACGACGCCGACGACGGCGGGCACGTGATCGATGACGCCGCGTTCGCGGGCATGTTGTACTTCGGGCGCGGCAGCACGATCAGCCTCAAGGGCATCGGCAAGCTGCAGTTCGGGCCGGAGCCGCTGGTGCTGCGCATCCGCTCGGAGCCGCGGCCGGGCGACGCGAGCGTGGTGCTGCACGCGTTCCTCGAGCAGCGATCGATCGGCCGCACGATCGAGGTCAACGCCGGGCGGGTGATCGTCGGCGCGCCGACATGGTTCCTGCTGCCGGAGACGGCCGAGGTGTTCCAGGTGCCGGACACGCCGCCGTGGGTGCTCGAGCTGGTCGGCAAGCAGCCGCGCATCGTGATGGACGCGCGGGTCTCGGCGCAGCAGATGGACGCGCTGTCAGAGACGCTGCACGCGGTCGGCGTGCCGCAGCAGGACCTGTTCGCGCTGGCCTCGGACTCGCGGCCGATCGACCGGCTGATCGCCAGCGTCGAGGCCGAGGCGAGCAAGATCAAGATCAGCCTGGCGGCCCGCTACGGCAACGTCACGCTCGCGGTGGCCGGTCACGATCCAGAGTCACCGCGCTACTCGATCAACCTCGGCGACCAGGCGCTCACCTTCTACCGCGACCTGGCCGGCGAGGCGGCGGCGCGCAAGACCCTGACCGAGCTCGGCCTGCGCTGGAGCCCCAACGACGACGCGTTCGCGGCCGAGGGCGACGCCGCGGTGGAGTTCATGATCGTGGGTCTGCCGCTGCTGCCGGACACCTGGGAGCGGCGCGTGCCGGGCAACCTGCCGAAGATCCGCAGCAAGTCGCCGACGCCGCGGATCTCGGTGCACAACAAGGAGGCCAGCGTGCTCGACCTGAACGCGGTGGTCGACGTCGACGGTCAGGAGGACCTGATCTCGTTCCGCGACCTGCTGCGCTGGCTGCACGAGGGTCGCCGCTGGGTGACGCTGGCCGATGGTTCGGTGGCCAAGCTCGACCCGCAGATCCTCCAGCCGATCGCCGACGCCGCCGGTGCGATCGAGTTCGACAAGGCCGGGCACGCCGAGCTCTCCACGCTCGAGCTCGGGACCCTGAGCCGCCTCCTGGGCGCCGCGCCGAGCGCGGAGGTCGCCAAGGAGGTCAAGAAGCTCATGGAGAACATGACCGGCGACAAGAGCTCGAGGGCGCCGCGCAAGGCAAAGGCGTTGACCGCCAAGCTGCGCGAGTACCAGCGCTCTGGCTTCGCGTGGTTGTGGCAGCTGCACGAGAACAGCATGACGGGGATCCTGGCCGACGACATGGGCCTGGGGAAGACGGTGCAGGCGCTCGCGCTGCTGACGAAGGCGAAGGAGGAGGAGGGCGACGCACCGTCGCTGATCGTGTGTCCGACCTCGGTGCTGTCGGTGTGGCGGCAGGAGGTCAAGAAGTGGGCGCCGAGCCTGACGGTGGCGACCTGGCACGGGGCCGACCGGGCCGAGAACCGCCGCCTGTTGAAGAAGGCGGACATCGTGGTCACGACCTACGCGATCTTGCGGCTCGACATTGAGGAGCTGAGCAAGATCCGGTTCCGCTACGCGATCCTGGACGAGGCGCAGTACATCAAGAACTGGGCGACGACCACGGCCAAGTCGGCCAAGCAGCTGAAGTCGGACCACCGACTCGCGCTCTCGGGCACGCCGGTAGAAAACCACCTGATCGATCTGTGGGCGATCTTCGACTTCCTCGCGCCGGGCTTCCTCGGCAAGCTGTCCGACTTCCAGAAGAACTACGTGCGGCCGATCGAGGACCACGACGTGAAGGTGCTCGAGGCGCTGCGGGCCCGCATCCGGCCCTTCGTGATGCGTCGCCGCAAGGAAGACGTGGCCCAGGAGCTGCCGCCGAAGACCGAGCAGACGCTGTTCGTGCAGTTCGGCAAGAGCCAGCTCGGGCTCTACAACCGCATCCTCAAGGCGGCCAAGGCGGAGATCCAGGGCCGGGTCGAGGAGGTCGGGCTCGAGAAGTCGCAGATGACGATCCTCGCGGCGCTGACCCGGCTGCGGCAGGTCTGCTGCGACCCGCGCCTGCTCGGCATGCCCGACGCGTCGGCCCTGCCGCCGTCGGCCAAGCTCGAGGCGTTCAAGGAGCTCATGGCCGACGCGGTCGGCTCGGGCCGCAAGGTGCTGGTGTTCTCGCAGTTCGTCGAGATGCAGAAGCTGCTCGGCGACGCGCTCACCGAGCTGAAGATCGACTTCTTGTGGCTGCACGGTGGGACCAAGAACCGCGAGGAGATGGTCGCGCAGTTCCAGCTGAAGTCCGGGCCGCCGGTGTTCCTCATCTCGCTCAAGGCCGGCGGCTCGGGGCTCACGCTGACCGAGGCGGACACCGTGGTCCACTTCGACCCGTGGTGGAACCCGGCGGTCGAGGACCAGGCCACCGACCGCGCGCACCGCATCGGCCAGGACAAGCCGGTGATGGTGTACCGCCTGGTGGTCGAGGACACGGTCGAGCAGAAGATGGTCGAGCTCGGGGCCCGCAAGCGCGAGATCGCCGAGTCGGCGCTCGGGCGCGACGCGATGGGCGGCAAGAAGCTGACGATGGAGGACGTCGAGGCGCTGCTCGAGGCGCCGGCGACGGCCGCGTGGGACGCATGAGCGACGCCGAGGTGGTGGTCATCGGCTCGGGCCCGAACGGGCTGGTGGCGGCGTGCGTGCTGGCGCGGGCGGGGCTGAAGGTGCTGGTGCTCGAGGCCAATCCCACGCGCGCGGGCGGGGCGCTGGGCTCGGAGGAGGGGACCTTGCCGGGCTTCGTGCACGACGTGGGCGCGGCGTTCTTCCCGTTCCCGCGCAAGAGCCCGGCGTTCCGCGAGCTCGGGCTGGTGGAGCGCGAGGGTCTGGTGCTGCACAACGCGGCGATCGAGAGCTGTCACCCGGGGCCGGACGGCAGCGTCGCCTGCATCACGCGCGACGCGGATCGCTCGGCGCAGCTGTTCGGCGACCCGCGCGACGGAGCGGTGTTCGCCGGGCTCTCGCGGTGGTTCGCTGGCATCGAGGAGGACCTGCTCGGGTTCTTGCTCGGGCCGCTGCCGACGCTGCGGCCGCTGCTGCGCCTGTTGCCCTTCGACCTGTTTCGCGTCGCGCGGATCTTGCTGTCGAGCTGCGCCGGACTGTCGCGCCGGCTGTTCCGCGGCGAGGCTGCGCGGCGGGTGTTCCCGGGGCTCGGGATGCACGTCGACGTCGGCCCCGACGATCCGCTCGGCGCCGCGGTCGGCTTCATGCTCGGCATGACGGCGACCACGGCGGGCTACTGCATCCCACAGGGCGGCGCGCAGGCGATCACCGATTGCCTGATCAAGATCCTCGAGCGACATGGCGGGAGCGTGCGACTCGGCAGCCGCGTCGCGCGCGTGCTGGTCGGCAAGCAGGGCGCCGAGGGGGTCGTGCTCGCGGACGGCACCAGCATCCGCGCGACCCGGGCGGTGATGGCCGACACGGCCGCGGCCTCGCTGATGCTCGACCTCGTCGAGCGCCAGCACGTGCCGGGACGAGTGCTTCGCTTCATGTCCCGCTTCCCGCACGGGTGGGGCACCTTCAAGCTCGACTGGGCGCTGTCGGGGCCGGTGCCCTGGGCTGTCCCCGAGGCCAGGCAGGCGGCGGTCGTGCACGTCGGCGACAGCATCGAGGACCTGCGGCGCTTCACGGCCCAGGTGCGGGGCGGGGCGTTGCCGGACAACCCGTATTTGGTGGTCGGTCAGCAGAGCCTGGTCGACCCGACGCGGGCGCCGCAGGGGCACCACACGCTGTGGGCCTACTCGCGCGTGCCGGCGAACCCTGCGGGCGGCTGGGGGATGCACGCGGAGTCGTTCGCGGATCGGGTGGATGCCCGCATCGAGGGGCTCGCGCCGGGCTTTCGCGGCACTGTGCTCGCGCGCCGAATCGTCGCGCCGCCCGACCTCGAGGCGATGGACGCCAACCTCGTCGGCGGCGACCTCGGCGGCGGTTCGAACCAGTGGAACCGGCAGCTCGTGTTTCGTCCGCTGTTCCCTTACTTCCGCCATCGCATGCCGGTGCGTCGCCTATATCTGTGCTCGAGCTACACGCACCCGGGCAGCGGCGTGCACGGCATGTGTGGCTACAACGCGGCCCGGATCGCGCTGCGCGATCTGGGTGCGTGAGAGATCGTGACAGTGGGCGGCCGATCGGCCGCGGAGGTGGGCGTGGTAGCCTGCCCCCATGCATGGAATGAAGTGGGTGGGTTGGACGGCATCTCTGGTGGTGAGCGCGACGCTGGCGGGCTGTGGCAGCGGTGGTGGTGGCTCGGCGACGGCGAGCGACGGCGCGAGCACCGGGGACAGCGGGACCACGCAGGGCACCCAGACCTCGCAGGCGACGACCTCGGGCGGGAACAGCGACTCGCAGACGCCGACCACCAGTGGCAGCGTCAGCGAGAGCGTCTCTGAGACGGGCACCGCGAGCGACCCGACCAGCGCCTCGGTATCGGTGACCGGGACCACGACGAGCGACCCGACGGCGACGGGTGACACGACCGGGAACATCACGGTGAGCGAGTCGGGCACGAGCACAGGCGGCGACACGACGACGGGCGCGAGCGACAGCAGCACCGGCGCGGTCGACAGCAGCAGCAGCGGCGCGGACGACACGACCGGGGGCGGCTGCGTGCCGACGCCGGAGATCTGCGACGACATCGACAACGACTGCGACGACCAGATCGACAACGTCGACGTCGGCAAGGACGGCATCTGCGACTGCCTCAACATCGCGCTGATCGGCAACCAGGGCGCCAACCCGTCGGCCGAGTTCCAGCTGTGGCTCGAGGCTCAGGGCACGCAGGTCGACCGCATCAGCACGATGCAGAACGAGCTGCTCGACAAGGCGACCCTCAACAAGTACGACATCATCATCCTCGACTACCTGATCCGCAGCTACACGGCGGAGGAGGCGATGACGACGCAGACCTGGGTCGAGTCCGGCGGCGGGCTGATGTCGATGACCGGCTTCACCAACGCCCAGTTCTCGGCGGACCGGCCCAACTCGCTGATCAAGCCGATGGGGCTGAGCTACAACACCAGCAAGGGCTTCTTCAGCGGGCCGGTGACGCAGTTCGTGCCGCACCCGATCACGATGGGCCTGACCTCGATCTCGTTCTACGGCGGCCTCTTCATCGACATCGTCAACGACGGGGTCGGCGTCAACAAGACCATCATGACGCTGCCGCAGGGCCCGGTCGGCGTGGTCCAGGACCGCCTCGCCGGCCGCCTCTTCATCTTCGGCGACGAGTGGGTCGAGTTCGACTCCGAGTGGAAGAACATCCCGCAGATCAAGCAGTTCTGGGTGCAGGTGCTGTCGTACCTCGGGCCCAAGGAGTCGTGCCAGGTCCCGCAGTGAGCGCGTGAGGCGAGGCCGCGGCGGACCGCGGCCTCGCTCGCGAGTCAGCGACGGCGACGACGGGTGAGGCCGAGAGCGGCGAGCGCCAGCAGCCAGGCGCTGTTCGCCGGGGCGTCACTGCGGCAGCCGCAGCCCTTGTCGTCGTCGAGGGTGGAGCTGTCGCTGCCTGTGGCCGCGTCGGTGGTCGCTGTGTCGGTCGCACCGCCGGTCGGCGTGTCGCCGGAGGTCGGTGTGGGGCCTGTCGCGTCGCCAGTCCCGTTGCCAGTCGCGTCGCCAGTCGCTCCGCCGGTCGCGTCCGGTGGTCGCGTCGGGGCCGTTGTACTGGACGAGCTCGCTGCAGCTGATGTTGCCGGCGGCATCGGTGGCGCAGACGCGGGCGCTCTCGTAGGCGATGCCCGCCTCGCCGATGTCGGCGCGCCACAGGGCCTCGCCGTACCAGGTCATCGGGAACTTGGTGGGGTCACCGCCGTTGCCGCTGAGCTCGACGACGACCTCGCTGAAGTCGTGGGGCATGACAGGGGTCTTGTTGTCGTGGACGCGGGCGCGGACCACCAGCTCCTCGGGGATCTGCGAGACGTCGACGATGGAGATCCTGGGGCCGGCGGTGTCGACCGGGACCTGCGACGGCGAGGAACACGCGGTCCGCGTTCTGGGGCGCCTCGCCCTCGGAGAAGACGACGTCGATCTTGTTGTCCCCGTTGAGGTCGGCGACGGCGATGCCGAGGCTGCCCTGCGAGTCGGCGGGGGCGAAGGCGCCAGGCTGGAGGCTGAGGTGGCCGCTGCCATCGTTGAGGATCAGGCGGTCGTCGTTGCCGAACAGGCCGGCGATGACGAAGTCGGCGTCGCCGTCGGACTCGACGTCGAGGAAGGCGACCATGTTGTCGTCGCCGGCGATGTTGGCGTTGGCCGGCCACAGGTCGGCGGTGGCGTCGTCGAAGCCGCCGGCGCCGTCGCCGAGGAAGATGTGCTCGGTGTTGCCGGGACCGTCGTTGATGGTGATCAGGTCGACGAAGTCGTCGCCGTTGAGGTCGATCGGCTCAAACTCGTAGTTGTTGGGGAACTGCGGCAGCAGGTCGCTCGCGTCGCTGAACTTGCCGGCGCCGTCGTTGTGGAACAGGAACGAGCCGTCGCAGGTCTTGCACGAGACCAGCACGTCGAGGTCGTAGTCGTTGTCGACGTCGGCGAGGTCCATCTCCCACGACCACGAGACCTTGATCTGCGGCATGTTGCTGGCGGTCGCGTCGGTGAAGGCGCCGGTGCCGTCGCCGAGCCACAGCTGGGTGACCGCCCCCTCGCCGCCGGCGTCGCCAGGGCCCCAGTCGGCGAGGACGATGTCGAGGTCGCCGTCGCCGTCGACGTCGCCGAGCTCGAGGTCGCCGATGCCGGCGTTCTGCTGCGGGAGCTTGGCGGTGTTGTCGGTGAAGCCGCCCTTGCCGTCGCCGAGGAACAGCCAGCTCTGGTTGCCGAAGCTGTTGCCGACCACGAGGTCGACCGCGCCGTCAGCGTTGACGTCGCGGGCCTTGATCACGCGGGTCTGGCCCGGCTGCGGGAACACCTGCTGGCTGACCTCCTTGAACGGCTTGCCGGCTCCCTGGTTGAGGAACACGCGGCTCTGCTCGGGGCCCTCGGCGGAGTTGTAGCCCGCACCGTTGGCGAACAGGATGTCGACCTGGCCGTCACCGTCGATGTCGGCGAGCTCGAGCTTGTTGGACCACTCCTTGGTCGGGCCGATCGTGCCGGTGGTGGCGTCCTCCCACGGCGCCGCGGCGGCCGTGGCTGGGAGACACAGTGCCGCGAGGGCGAGCACGGGCCACGATCGACGTTTGAATTGACGACCAGCAGACATGCGCGAGCCGTACCACGACGGCGGCCCAGCTGCATCACAAGCGAGAGGTCACTCGAGCGTGATGCCGTTGCTCTGGCACACCGACTGGAGCTGCTTCTGCAGCGCCGCGTCGAGCTTCTTGTAGGCGGACTTGGCCTTCGCCGGGTCGCCCATCTTGCAGGCCGAGACGCCCATCAGCTTGAGCGCGGCGACGTTCTTGTCGATCTCGTAGCTCTTGCGGGCGAGCTCGTAGGCCTGCGTCGCGTTGTTCGACATGCTGGCCTTGCGGGCGTCCTCGAGCAGCGCCACCGGGTCGCCCTTCGGCGCGACGGGCTTCGGTTCGACCGGCTTGGGCGGCTTGGGGACCTTCGGCGTCAGTGTCTTCTTGGTGGGCTCCTCGACCGGGGGATCGACGGCGGCGGCGCTCGGGTCCGGTGGGGTCGGCTCGGGCGGCGTCGGCTCGGGCGGCGTCGGTTCCGGCGGCGTCGGCTCCGGCACGGGATCTGGCGTGATCACCTTGGTCGGGGTCCTGGGGCCGGTGTCGTTGGCAGCGGCGGTGGTGGTGACGTCCTTCGGGGTGCCCTTCGGGGCGTCGCTGGAGCCGAGCATCTTGAACGCGAGGAAGCCGAGGCCGAGCAAGCCGACCAGGCCGAGCGCGATGATCAGGCCACGACTGCCGCCACCCTCGCTGTCGCGGTCGCGGTCACGGCCCCGACCGTCCTGCGCCGGCGTGAACGGTGGCGTGGCGATCGCGGCGGCGTCGCCCGACAGCCGCGGCAGGTCGACGCTGGGCATCATGCGATTGGGTTCGTTGGCTGCCTGACCCGGGCGTTCGATGTTCAGCGTGGTCTGTTCGACGTTGTTGCTGAGCGCGAGGTGATAATCCCCGATCTGGACCACGTCGCCCTCGTTGAGGGTGACCGAGCCCTCGACCTGTACGCCGTTGACCTTGACGCCGTTGTAACTCTCGAGGTCTTCGATGACCCAGCCGTCGGAGCCCTGATGGAGCCGGGCGTGCTGACGAGAGACGTTCTGCTCGGTGAGCTGGATGGTGTTGCCAGGCTCCCGCCCGATCGTGACCTCCTCTTCGCCGAGGGGCACAATCGTCGTCGCACCCTCTTCGTCCTCGATGATCAGTCGCAAGGCCATCGCGTGAGCTTTAGGGTAGGAAGCGGATCGAATTGCTGTCAAGCCAGGAGCGTGCCACAGGTGGCGTCGCCTGGTCTCGCCGTGCATCCCGATGGCGCAGGCGGGGCCGCGTCGCGGGCCTCGGGGGCGCGCCCGCAGCCGAGCGAGACGCCCCCGGAGCGGCTGGGCGAGCGCCCGGCAGGTGGGGCTGGATCGCCACCGGAGGATCGCCCGCGGGCCACAAAAGCACAGTGCTATTGCGCACTTGAGGCGGCTCCAGGGGACGCGTGGCGACGGGTCAGCAGCTCGCGCAGCGGGTAGACGCCGATGCCTTCGCGGTGCAGACGGGGCAGGGCGTCACGCAGGACCTCCACCACGGCCGGGGATGGGTGGGCGATGATCACCGTGGGCCGATCTCGGGCGCGCTCGGCCGCTCGCTCGAGCTGGGCCAAGACGGCCCCCGGCGCGGGATCTACGTCGAGGAAGACATCTCGCGCCAGCGTCGGCACGCCTGCGGCCGCGGCCGCGGCCAGGCCCCGGCTGTTCGCGGTGGTCTGCGAGTCGAGGAAGAACAGGCCCCGCGCCTGCAGTTCAGGCATGAGGGCGTCCATCGCGGCCCGGTCGGCGGTGAAGCGCGAGCCCATGTGGTTGTTGACGCCGTCGGCCGCGGGGACGCGATCCAGGGCGGCCCGCAGGGCGGCCCGCAGGCGCTCGGGCGGGTCGCTGACGCGGAGGAAGTGCTCCTCGGGCTCGCGCCCCTCGAGCATCTTGGTCGGGTCCTCGGGCTCACACGGGAGATGCAGCAAGATCTCCCGGTAGCGGCGCCGGTCGGCGCGCAGGCGCAGCTGGGCGCCCGCGGCATAGACGGCGCCGGGCAGGACGCTGAAGGTCAGGGGGAAGCGCAGCGCGTGCAGCTGCTCGAGCAGGTGCAGCTCGCGGCCGACGTCGTCGATGACGATCGCCAGGTGTCCGCGGGCCTGGTCCCAGGCGATCGTCTGGTCGCCGCGCTCGTCCTGCCACAGCCGGGCCTTCTCGACCGTCTGATCGACGGTGCGCTGGAAGATCGCCTCGGCCTCGGCGGTGGTCACTGGTGGCGACGGCGGCGGCGGAGCGCGCAGCAGCATCAGCCCCGCGAAGGCGACCCACAGAGCCAGGCTCAGGCGCAACGCGAGGTCACGCCGCTCGCTCCCTCGGCTCCGCATGCGTCCCGTCTAGCCCCGCCGCGACCCGCGTCCGACCATGCGCGGCGTGGTTCTCGACTGCAGCTGGATGTGTGAGCGCAGGTGCTGGACCGCGGCCCGCAGCTGGGCGTCGCTGCCGGCGGCGCGCAGGGCCTCACCCTCGTCGTTCTGGGTGCTCGCGGGGTAGCCGAAGCTCTCGGGGCGGAGGTGTCTGGGCTGGGCGCGCTCTGGCTCGAGCTCGGGGATGCTGTCCTTGTAGGCGGTGAGCTCGGTGCCGACGAGCACGTCCGGGAGGATGCCGCTGGCCTGGATGAGGCGGTCGGCGGGGGTGTAGTAGAGCGAGATGGTGAGCTTGAGGACGGAGCCGTCGCCGAGCTCGAAGGGGGCCTGAACGGAGCCCTTGCCGTAGCTGCGCTCGCCGACGATGAGGGCACGGCGATGATCTTGCAGCGCTCCGGCGACGACTTCCGAGGCGGACGCGGAGGCCTTGTTGATGAGGACCGCGAGCGGGACGCGGGACCACGCGCCACCCGGGTGAGCGCGTGACTCGTCGAGCAGGTTGCCCATGCGGCCGCGGGTGCGGACGATCGGGCCCTCGTCGACGAACAGGTCGACGATCGCCACCGCCTGGTCGAGCAGGCCGCCGCCATTGTCGCGGAGGTCGAGGACGACGCCCTGCAGGCCGGCCTTGCCGGCGCTCTGCTTCATCGCGGCGATCGCCTCGGAGAGCTCGTGCGCGCTGGTCTCCGAGAAGTCGCGCAGGCGGACGTGGGCCATGCCCTCGCCGAGATAGACGGGCGTGACGGCGGGGCTGTCGATGAACTCGCGGGTGACGGTGATCGCCCGTGGGACCGACTTGCCGCCCTTCGACGGGGCGCCCTCGAGGGTGAAGCTGACCTTCGTGCCAGGCGCGCCGCGCATCGCGGAGATCGCCCGGCGCAGGTCGAAGAAGTGGCCGATCGGCTTGCCCTCGATCGCGGTGATGAGGTCGCCGATCTTGATTGCGGCGCGCGCCGCCGGGCCGCCGGCGATGACCTCGCGGATCTCGAGCACCACGCGGGCTGGTGTCTGGCTCTCCTGCTTGAGCACCACGACCATACCGACGCCGCCGAAGCTGCCCTCGATGTCCTCGCGGAGCAGGCGGGCCTCCTGCGGCGGGAGGAATTCGCTGTGTGGATCGAGCTCGGAGACGAGGCCGGTGATGGCGGCGTAGATCATCCGTTCGCTGTCGACCGGGCGGACGTAGTGCTGCTCGACGATCGCCAGAGAGCGCGCGAGCAGGTCGAGCTTGCGGTAGCGCGAGTAGTCGAGCGGCGCCGGCTTGACGGGCTCGGCCGGGCCGGCCTCGGCGTTGTGGAGGTACATGAGACCGCCACCGGCGACCACGCCTGCGAGCAACAGGGCGGCGCTTCGCATCAGACCTGGCCGTGCGCGCATGGTCGGCGAGTGTACACGCTTCGGGCCGCGCCCGTGGACGCGGCCCGATGCAGCGAGCGGGCCAAACTCAGGCCCACATCAGGCGTGGCTCACGAGCAGCCGCTGGTGGCGCCGCAGCTCACGCACTTCAGGCAGGAGCCGTTGCGGACCATCGTGAAGCTGCCGCAGGTGGTGCAGGCGTCGCCCTCGTAGCCCTGCATGCGGGCGACGCGGACCTGTTCGCTGACGGAGGGGGCGGCGGCGACGGCCGGGGCGGTGCGCGGCTTGGCGGCGGCCGGGGCGGCGGCGGTGCGGTCCTCGACCTCGATCGGCTGGCGGCGGGGCTTCTGGGCGTAGACCTGAGCGGCGCCGCGGGGGAGGTCGACGCTGAGCTTGAGCGGGCCGGGGGTGACGACGCGCTCGGAGACGACCTCTTCCTCGGCGTAGTCGACGGGTCCGGTGTCGTCACGCTCGCCGCCGATGGAGTCGGGCTCGAGGTCCTCGGGGTTGACGTGGGCGAGCTCGTTGCGGCCGAGGTAGGTGACGGCGAGCTCGCGGAAGATGTAGTCGATGATCGACGTGGACATCTTGATGCGCGGGTGGCCCTGGACGGCGCCGCTCGGCTCGAAGCGGGTGAACACGAAGGCGTCGACGAACTCCTCGAGCGGGACGCCGTACTGGAGGCCGAGGCTGATGGCGATCGAGAAGCAGTTCATCAGGCTGCGGAAGGCGGCGCCCTCCTTGTGCATGCCGATGAAGATCTCGCCGAGGGTGCCATCCTTGTACTCGCCGGTGTGGATGTAGACCTTGTGGCCGCCGATCGTGGCCTTCTGGGTGTAGCCAGCGCGGCGGTCCGGCATCTTGCGGCGCTTCGCCAGGTAACGGTGGACGATGCGCTCGGTGATCTTCTCGATGACCTGCGGCTGGCTGGTGGACAGGGTCTGCTCGCTGCCGTCCTCGGCCTCGACGACCATGCCGGAGCTGAGCGGCTGGCTCAGCTTGCTGCCGTCGCGGTAGAGGGCGTTGGCCTTGATGCCGTACTTCCACGAGGCGAGGTAGACCTCGCCGACCTCGGCGACGGTGGCGTCGCTCGGCATGTTGATCGTCTTGGAGATGGCGCCCGAGAGGAAGGGCTGGGCGGCGGCCATCATGCGGACGTGGGCCATCGGGGCGATGAAGCGCTTGCCGTAGCGGCCGCAGCGGCTGGCGCAGTCGAACACCGGGAGGTGCTGACCCTTGAGGTGCGGCGCGCCCTCGACGGTCATGGTGCCGCACACGAAGTCGTTGGCGCGCTGGATGTCCTCGGCGCTGAAGCCGAGGGCCTCGAGCACGTTGAACATCGGGTTGCCGAGCTGGGCGTCGGAGAAGCCGAGCACGCCGTGGCAGAAGTCGTCGCCGAGGACGTAGCGGTTGAACACGAAGCCGATCTCGAAGGCGCCGGCGAGCTCGCTCTCGACGCGCTGCAGCACCTCGTCGGTGAAGCCCTTGCGCTTGAGGTCGGCGTGGGAGATCCGCGGGCTGCCGACCAGCGTGCCGGAGCCCTTGCAGTAGCGGACGATGTCGGTGATCTGCGTGTCCGTGTAGCCGAGGGTGGCGAGCGCGGCGGGCACCGACTGGTTGATGATCTTGAAGTAGCCGCCGCCGGCGAGCTTCTTGAACTTCACCAGCGCGAAGTCGGGCTCGATGCCGGTGGTGTCGCAGTCCATGACCAGGCCGATCGTGCCGGTCGGGGCGATGACGGTGACCTGGGCGTTGCGGTAGCCGTGCTGCTCGCCGAGCGCAGGGCGCTGTCCCACTCCTCCTGGGCGGCGCGCAGCAGGTAGGCCGGGCAGACCCGCTGGTCGATGCCCTTGGGCGCGGTCGACAGGCCCTCGTACGCGCGGGCGGTGCCGTAGGCGGCGCGGCGGTGGTTGCGGATCACGCGGAGCATGGTCTCGCGGTTCGGGGCGTAGCCCGGGAAAGGGCCCAGGCTCGCGCGCCATCTCGGCCGAGGCGGCGTAGCTGGCGCCGGTCATGATCGCCGTGATGCCGCCGCAGATCGCCACGGCCTCGTCGGAGTCGTAGGGGATCCCGCGCCATCAGCAAGGCCGCCGAGGTTGGCGTAGCCGAGGCCGAGGGTGCGAAACTTGTAGCTGAGCCTGGCGATCTCGACGCTCGGGAACTGGGCCATGAGCACCGAGATCTCGAGCACGACGGTCCACACGCGGCAGGCGTAGCGCACGGCCTCGACGTCGAAGTCACCCGCGCTCTGGCCGCTGGCGACCATGAACTTGCTGAGGTTCAGCGAGGCGAGGTTGCAGGCCGTGTCGTCGAGGAACATGTACTCCGAGCAGGGATTGCTCGCGTTGATGCGGCCGTCCGCCGGGCAGGTGTGCCACTCGTTGATGGTGGTGTCGAACTGGATGCCCGGATCGGCGCAGGCCCAGGCGCGCATGGCGATCTTGTCCCACAGGTCGCGCGCGCTGGACGGTCTTGGACCTTGCCGTCGGTGCGGCGGATGAGGTCCCAGGTGCCGTCCTCCTCGACGGCGCGCAGGAACTCGTCGGTCACGCGGACGGAGTTGTTCGAGTTCTGGCCGGCGACGGTGCGGTAGGCCTTGGAGTCCCAGTCGGTGTCGTAGTCCTGGAACTCGATGCCGCGTAGCCCTGACGGGCGAGGGCGACGGCCCGCTGCACGTAGCTCTCGGGGATCTCGACGGCGCGGGCGGCCCGGATCGCGGCGGCCAGCTCCTTGTTCTTGCGCGGGTCGAAGCGGTCCTCGCCGGGGAAGTCGCCCGAGTGGCAGGCGCCGATCACGAGGTTCAGGTGGCGGTTGCACAGCTTGCTGCCGGCGACCAGCGCGGCGACCTTCTGCTCCTCGATCACCTTCCAGTCGATGAAGCCCTCGATGTCGGGATGGTCGACGTCGACGACGACCATCTTGGCGGCGCGCCGCGTGGTGCCGCCCGACTTGATCGCCCCCGCCGCGCGGTCGCCGATGCGAAGGAAGCTCATCAGCCCCGACGAGCGCCCGCCGCCGGAGAGCGGCTCGCCCTCGCCGCGCAGCTGCGAGAAGTTGGTGCCGGTGCCCGAGCCGTACTTGAACAGCCGCGCCTCGCGGACCCACAGGTCCATGATGCCGCCCTCGCCGACGAGGTCGTCGCTCACCGACTGAATGAAGCAGGCGTGCGGCTGCGGCCGCTCGTAGGCGCTGCTCGCCCACTTGAGCTCGCCGGTCTTCTCGTCGCAGTAGCTGTGACCCTGGGCCGGACCGGTGATGCCGTAGGCCCAGTGCAGGCCGGTGTTGAACCACTGCGGGCTGTTCGGCGCGACCATCTGACCGGCGAGCATGGTAGTGAGCTCGTCGTAGAAGACCCGGGCCGAGCTCTCATCGGTGAAGTAGCCGTGCTTCCAGCCGTGGTAGGTCCAGCAGCCGGCGAGGCGGTGGAACAGCTGGCGGCTGTCGTCCTCGCCGACGCTGCGCTGCTCCGGCGGGAGCCTGGCGAGCTCGGGCTCATCGGCCTCGCTGCGCCACAACCACTCGGGCACGCCCTCCTCGGCGACGCGACGCAGGCGGGCGGGCACGCCGGCCTTGCGGAAGTACTTCTGCGCCATGATGTCGACCGCGACCTGCGACCAGCCCTGCGGCACCTCGATGTCGGCGGCCTCGAAGACCACCGTCCCGTTGGTGTTGGTGATGCGCGAGCTACGGCGCTCGAATTCGAGACCGTCGTAGGGGCGACCGTTGGTCTGGGTGAACAGCCGGGACAGCTTCATGGGAGGGACTCCGGAGGCGGGTGCGATGCAGGCGAGCGGGAATGGGAGATGCGCGATTTTGCGCCGACAGAACAGGGAGCCGGACGACGGCAAACCGAACCGCGCCTGCCAGCCCGACACCGGGGACCAGTGGGGGAGGGCTGACCCGGGGCGGATCGCAGGGCTGTCGAGGAGATAAGAGAGCCGCAGAAGGCGTGGACACGCGCACCGCGGCGAAGGTAGTAGCCATGCCTCTTGCACGGCACCGACCCCACATGTTGGCGTCGGGCGACCTATAAACCACAAGATGTTGGGGTCGCGCAAGTTAGCGAAGCGCGCGTTCGCAGTCCGCGCCGGCCGTGCGGCCGGGGTCGATACCGCGAGTTTTCCCCAGCTTCTCCACCTGTCCGATGATTCCGGACGGGTGGCTGGAATGCCGTTTGGTCGGGGCTCCGAGATCGCCCAGCGAAGCTGGTGCGGGCAACCCGCAGACTCGCTTCTGTGCAGCGCCACAACCGCGGGGCGGGGACAAACTCGAACGCCGCATGGATACACGGGGCGAAGCCGAACCGGGCGCGAACCGCGATGCGCGGGGTCGCGGGAGATCTCTCCAGCGAGGCTCAATTAGTCGCCCGAACCCGCACAAAGTCGGCCCGGAAATTCCGCGACGAGTCGCGGTGAAGCGCCCGCGTGACTTGCCGGGATCGCGGCGATCCGCCATACGAGAGCTGTTTCGATGACACGTGATGCCAACGCAATTTTCCGGGCCGAGAACGGCGCGCTCGAGCGACTGAGCGCGCTCGAGACGCTCAAGGGCCTCAAGAACCGCGACGCCGTGACGCTCGGCGACCTGGTGCGCTACCTCGAGTCGCGCGGGCTGTGGGCGCAGTTCGGCAAGATCACCCTCGCTGACCTGCGTGACGGCTTCGGCGCCCCGCCACCCGAGCCGCCAGCCAACGACGAGGCGCGCCCGGCCAAGAAGAAGAAGCAGCGCATCCTCGAGGACGAGCTGGCCGAGGTCGAGGTCTCGCCGACCGCGCGCGAGGCTCCGCCCGAGGACGGCGGGCTGTCGACCGACGAGGTGGCGCGCCAGGTGCTGCCCTTCGTCGAGGGCAACGGCGACGTGACCGTCGAGGACATCGCCGAGTACACCCGCATCGACCGCAAGGTGCTGCGCCACCACCTCGCGGCGCTGGTGAAGCAGGGCAAGCTCGAGCGCATCGGCGTCGGACGCCACGCGGTCTACTCGACGCTCTGAGCCCCAACGAAGCCGCTGATACCTAGCGACGCCGGCTGCCGATCGCGGCGAGCGCCGGCAGCACGAGGATCGCGGTGATCGCCGCGATCGAGATGCCCATCACGGCGAGCTCACCGATGCCGCGCAGGCCACCGTTGTCGGCGACCATGAAGGCGGCGAAGCCCATCATGGTGGTCGCGGTGGCGGCGAGGATCGCCGTGCCGGTGCCTCCGAGCGCGCTGGCCAGGCCGCCGGGCTCGCCGTGCAAGCGCTTGATGCGGTCGGTCAGGTAGACGCCGTTGTCGACCCCGATGCCGAGGATCGCCGGCAAGATCGGGATGTTGAACAGGGTGAAGCGGACGTCGAGCAGGCCCATCAGGCCGACCAGCCACAGCATGCCGAGCGCGAGCGGCAACAAGGTGCGCAGGGTCTGGGTCAGCGAACGTAGCTGCACGAGCACCATCAGGGCGATGAGGGTCGCCGAGGCGCCGAGCACGTACGGGGCCTCGCTCAGCATCATGCGGTACATCAGCGCATAGACGGTCGTCTCGCCGACGAACACCGGCTCGCAGGCGTCGCTCTGCGGCGGCAGCTCATCGCTGTAGCGGGCCGTCTCGGCCATGAACTGCGCGCCCTTGCTGATGTCGGCGGCGTCGAAGTTCGGGTAGGCGTAGACCGCATAGCGACCGTCCTTGCTGACCACGCGCTCGCGCACCGCGGGCGGGAGCTGGTCGACGTGGACTGCCTGGGCCTTGAGCATGCGCTTGAGCCGACGGGCGTCCTCCGGGCTGAGGCTGTCGTGCTTGCCACTGGTGTCCTCGGCGTACCGATCGAGACGAGCCCACAGATCCTCGGGGATGTCCTCGGTGAGCGCCGCGATTGCCTCGCTCCGCTTGACGACGTCAATCGTCGGGTCGGGCAGGAGGTCGGGCGCGGCGAAGAGGTCGGCGACCGTGCTCGGCTCGTCCGCGGCGAGGCGCCGTGCACGGTCGGCGCGGCCCTTCGCAAGCACCGAACGCGCCTGCTCGAGGGTGTCGACGACGAGGATGCCCGCGTGGATGTCCTTGCCGAAAATATCGCTGATGAGGAAGATGTCGGCCTCGACCTGCGCGCGCGTGTGGTTGGATTGCAGCTCACGGCCGTTGTTCTCGAACTGCACCTTGCGCGCGCCATAGCCGGCCAGACCGCTGACCAGCACGACCAGCGCGAGCACCAGGCCCGGGCGGCGGAGCACCGCGAAGCTGAGCAGGCCCTCGCTCGTGGCGGCGCGTCGATCGGCGCGACGCACCACACGCTTGACGCCGCTGAGGCGCAGCGCTGCCGGATAGACGGTGACCATCGCCAGCAGGCAGAGGCCGACGCCCGAGCCGGCGATGAGGCCGAATTCCATGAACGCCGGGAAGGCCGAGCTGGCCATCACGGCGAAGGCGCCGAGCGTGGTGCCGGCGGCGACCAGCAGCGGCGCGATGAGACCCCCGAAGGCGCGGGCGATCGCCTCGCTGTCGGACACACCGGCCTGCTCCTCGCGCACGCGCAGGAGGAAGTGGATACCGGCGTCGATGCCCATGCCCATGACGACGGTCGAGATCAGGCTGGTGAGGGTGTTGAGGTGGCCGAGCACCAGCTGGGTGAAGGCCATCGACCAGACCACGCCACACACCAGCGGCGCCATCAGGGTGAGCACCGCCCGGCCCGAGCGCAGCAACAGGTAGAGGATCAGCACCACGCCGAGGAAGCCGAAGCTGCCGCTGGTGAGCATGTCGCGGCTGATCATCGCCCGCTCGTCGGCCTTGACCTGGTACGGGCCGACGATGTTCCACGTCATCGCCGAGCCCGCCCACGGCGCGCTCGCGCTGGCGTGCACGTCGGCGACCAGGCCACGCATCTCGGCGGTCACCCGCTGGGAGAAGTTGAGGTCGCTCGAGGCCTGCGTCGGGTGGACCAACAACACCAGCGCGTCGATGCCGTCGCGCTCGAAGTAGTCGCGGAAGCTGGTGCGCCCCAGCGCCGCGTCCTGCTTGCTGCGCACGAAGCTGCGGAGCGCCTCCGGGGCCGCGGGATCGGGTGGTTCGAGACAGACCTCGGGCTCCGCCTTGCACAGCTCGTAATGCGTGTAGGCGGCGACGCGCTCCTCGAGCTGCTCCATCTCCGCGTCAGCGAGGTAGTAGAGGGCGTGGTCGGCGAAGAAGTCGCTGCGCAAGCGATACTCGACGTCACGCACCAGCTCGCTGTGCGACGCCCGCTCCGCGAGCGCGTCGGCGAAGGCGTGGCGCTGCGCGACGCTGCCACCCTTGACCACGATGTTGACGCTGCCCAGCGCGCCGAACGACGATTCGATGCGATCCAAGCTGACCAGCACGGGGTCACCCGAGGGCAGCAGGGAGCGCAGATCGCTGTCGACGTGCAGCCGTGAGGCGATCCAACCAGCGAGCGCCGTGACGACGACCGCGAGGATGAGCACCAGCCGGTGGAAGCGCAGGACCCACGCGATCCAGCGGTCGCGCAGGCGGGGTGAGTCGGCCAGCGGCAAGGCGCGGCCATCTTGCCCGAAGCGCGCGCGCGAGACCAGGCTACCTGGATGAACGACGCTCCCGGCGAGCGATGCGCCCTGCGGGCACCTTATTCCCGCTCACGCCCCACTCAGGCGCCGTCTACGGCGGCCGTTCGCTCGACCTCGGCGAGCGCAGGGCGGGCCGCGCAGGGCAAGCTTGGGACGAGCGTCTCCTGGATGATCGCTCGCACGTGGGCCTCGACGCGGTGAGCGCCGGCCACGCTGAGGTGAATGCCGTCGCCGGCCCGCACCCGCTCCGTCTTGCCGCCCGGCAGCCCGTCGATGTCGACGCGGTCCGTGTAGTTACCGTCGGCGTCGGCCAGCAAGCGCCAGATGTCGATGAAGTGCGCGCCCGGCCGGATCGCCATCTCGGCGCGGTAGATCGTGTTGACTCGCTGCACGCGCACGTGAAATTTCTCGGGGCGCATCACCGGCATGCCGATCCAGAACAGCGGGCGGCCGTCCGGGGCGACGAGGTCCGCGAAGGCGTTGACGCGGCGGGCGTACTCGACGGGCCACTCGGGTTCGGGCCACGTGACCCACGCGCCCTTGCCCATGTAGAGGCCCTGGACGTCGTTGCCGCCGAACATCGCGACCACCGCGTCGGGCGTGAAGGAAGCGAGCTGCGCCTGCGCCTCCCTGGGCCACGAGAAGAAGTCCGGCCGCGCCAGGCCGGTGCTGCTCTTGCCCTTGCGCCGCACCTCGTGCCCGTGGACCTTGCGCAGGCCGTTCTCGAGGTAGAGGCCGAGACCGCCGGCGATCATGCTGTCACCGACCATGAGGATCTTCTTGCGTGCGCCCGAATCTGGTGGCGGATCTGTCGGGGGATCGCCGGTCGGGCTCGCGGGCTCGTCGGCCCGGCTCGCGCGCGGGAGCGCGAACGCGGCGAGGGCCGCCGCAGTCGCACGCAGGAGGCGACGGCGCGTCAGGTGCGGGGTCAACGTCGGGTAGTCCATGGGCTGGCCGACGTGAATGTGCCCAAACTTGTTCCGCCGCGCACTGGTTTTCGCAGGGCAGCGCGTGTATCACCGCCAGCTAACACCATGACCGAGCTCGACGTCCAGAAGTACCTCACGAACCTCGTCGCCAACCACAAGGTCCTGCTGTTCATGAAGGTCAACAAGAGCTTCCCGCAGTGCGGCTTCTCGGCGGCGGTCGTCGAGGTGCTCAAGCGCCACGGCGTCCCCTTCGAGACCATCAACGTGCTGCAGGACGCGGGCGTGCGCGACGGCATCAAGCAGTTCTCCAGCTGGCCCACGATCCCCCAGCTCTACATCAACGGCGAGTTCATCGGCGGTTGTGACATCGTCCGTGAGATGGACGCCAACGGCGAGCTGGCGGACAAGCTCAAGGCCGCCGTCAGCGTCGCGTCTTGAAGGCTGCAGGTCCGACCCGGCGAGCCGGACCCGCATCAGGACGGCTCACGGATTCGGGTACTGGCAGACCAGCTTGCCCATGCACTCCATGCCCGCCGGGCACGACTCGCCGCCGGTGCACAGCAGCGCGCAGTGGTCCGCTGGCGCCAGACAAGCGTAGCCGCCGCCGCCGGTCTGCTGGCACATCTCGGCCATGTCCATGCACATCTCGCCCATCTTGCACGCGGTGCCCGAGGACTCCGGGTTGAACACGCACGCGCCCATGGCAGAGCCGGTGTCGCCGCTCGGGCAGATCTTGCCCGGGCCGCTGCACTTCGGGGCGCACACGAGGCCGCCCTCCACGAACTGCGCCGCGACGTAGCCGTCGGGGCAGGGCATGTTCGGCATGTTGACGTCCGGCGGCGGCCACTTGGTGTCCGGCTCCACACCACCCGTGGTCTCCGGAGCGGTCGTCGCGTTGGTCGGGTCCGTCGACGACGAGCCGTTGGTCGGGTCCGTCGTCGTCGAGCCGTTGGTCGGGTCCGTCGACGACGAGCCGTTGGTCGGGTCCGTCGACGACACCGTCGTCGTCGGGTTGTCCGTCGTCGAAGCGTTGGTCGGATCGGTCGTCGAGCCAGCCGACTCGGTGGCGCTGCTCGTCTGCGGCGTGGTCTCGCTGGTCGTGGTGTTGTTCGTGTCGTCGCCACACCCGGCCTGGCCGAGCGCAAGGGCGAAGATGGTCATGAGAGACGTAATGGTTCGCATCGTCAGGGTTACTCCAGAGGAAATCGGTGTGGGGTAGCTCGCCAGCGCGCTCCCGAAAACGGGGAAACGGGACCGCAAAAGCTACATACCTGTCACGGTTCGGCCGTTACCAGTTTCTCTCCGAACGTGAGAGGAGACCTCCCGCACACGGGCGCGCCCGGAAGTCCGAACATCGGCGCGCCCCTGCGGTACGATGGCAAGAGACGAGGAAAATCACGATGGCGCTTGGCAAGTTGAACGTGTTCATCGCAGGGGGCTTCTTGCTCGGGGTCGGCATCGTTGCATGTGCGCCCACCGAGGACGCGGGCGATTGCTCGGCCACCGCTCCCTGTCCCAACCGCGGCGAGGTCTGCGACATGGTGCTGTTTCAGTGCGTCGCAGAGGATCTGGACGTCGACTCGACGAGCGACAAGCCGGCGCCGACGAGCTTCACCGACGTCGCCCTGCCCTTCTTCCGCGGCAAGGTCTGCATGCCAACGCGGATCCAGCCTGGTGACACGATCCCGGTGAAGGTCTCGCCGTGCCTGAACCCATGCCTCATGGACCCCCAGGGCAACCCGGGCGGCTACACCTTCAAGAAGCAGTACACCTGCTCCGGCTCTTACTGCGAGGCGGCGGTCATCCAGATCTACGGCAAGGCCGCCGGCTCGGGCTGCGCCGCCGATGCCTTCGGCAAGTTCGACAAGGCCCAGTGCTTCTACAAGGAAGACATCAGCGCCAGCGCCGGACCCTTCATCATCAACGGTGACAAGATCCGCGGCAACGCCTCGATCGAGATCCCCTTCCTCACCAACGATGACGCCGCAGAGATCCGCGACGGCGCCAGCGTCGACACGGTCTGGAGCCTCATCAAGCAGTACCCGCAGTCCGATGAGCGGGTGTTCTCGGTCTCGATGGACGGCGCCAACCCGGCCGCCCCCGCCGACTGCAGCGACGAGAGCAAGTGCGACTGCCGGGAGATCGGCTTCTGAGCGACCCCGAGGAGCCCGAGCTCGAAGCCGCTGAGACACCCCGCGGCGCTCGCCCGAAGATCGGCCTCGTGCTGTCCGGCGGCGGCGCGCGCGGGGCCTATGAGGTCGGCGTCCTCCGCTACATCCGCGAGCGCCTCAAGGGCGACAACCGCATCGACATCATCACCGGCAGCAGCATCGGCGCGGTCAATGGCGCCTACATCGCCGCGACCGCCGACCGCCCCAAGGCCCAGGGCCGCCTGCTCGCCCGCGTGTGGTCCGAGCTCGACCTCGACGAGGTCTGCAAGTTCGGCTGGTCGCAGATGCGAGCCCTGCCGCAGGTGCTGTTCGGCAAGATCCGCAACCAGAGCAGCCACGGCGCCCAGCTCGGCGGCCTCGTCGACCCACGCGCGATGGAGGCCCTGGTACGCACGCGTCTGCCCTGGGCGGGCATCACCGAGAACCTGCACCGCGGCCACCTCTCGGCGATCTCCTGCACCGCTACCGAGGTCGCAACCGGCAACGTCACGATCTTCGTGCAGACCGCGAGCGGCACCCTGCCGCCGCACTGGCCCTCGGCGCTGCGTCAGAGCGTCGTGCTCACCCCGATCAACGCGGCCCACACCCTCGCCTCCGGGGCGATCCCCGTGCTGTTCCCGGCGGTGCGGGTCGGCGACCAGCTGTTCGCCGACGGCGGCCTGCGCCAGAACACGCCCTTGCGCCCCGCGATGCGCCTCGGCGCGACCCGCCTGCTGATCATCGGCCTGCGCCACAAGCCCGACGCCGGCGAGTTCCGCCAGATCCGCGAGGAGGCCGAGTCCGCCTTCCCGAGCGCGATGTTCATGCTCGGCAAGGTGCTCAACGTGCTGCTGCTCGAGAAGGTAGAGAACGACCTCGAGCGGATCCAGCGCATGAACCAGATCCTCGCCGCGGGCTCGGAGGAGTTCGGCCCCGACTTCGCCACCCGCCTCGCTGGCGCGATGCACAAGGACAAGTCCACCCCCTACTCGCACGTCCACACCGTGCTCATCCGCCCGAGCCAGGACCTCGGCCGCGTCGCCTTCGAGACGGTCCAGCGCACCGGCCTCTCCCGCTACTCCGGCGTCATCGCGCGATGGATCCGCTGGGCCGTGCAAGCCGACGGCGCCCGCCAGGAGAGCGACCTCGCCAGCTACCTCCTGTTCGACCGCGACTACGTCCAGCGCCTCATCGACCTCGGCTACGCCGACGCCGCCCGTCACCACGCCGAGCTGATGTCGCTGTTCGACCGCTGACGCCCGGTCTCTGCGCCCGGTTTCTGCGCCCGGCCTCTGCGCCCGGTTTCTGCGCCCGCTGACATCCAGCTACTTCGCCTTCTTCGCCTTCGCCTTTTCCTTCTTCTCCGCCTTCGCCTTCGCAGCGTCCTCGGCCTTGATATACGACTCGATCTGCTGGGTCGCCGCGCACTGACACAGCGTCGCCCCGCCGAACAGGTCCATGCACGCCGCCGCCAGGTAGCGCAGCGTGCTGTCGGGGCAGAAGTGGCCGAGGATGCCAGAGCACAGCGCGGCCTTGGCGGGGTCCTTGTCCTGACACTTGCACTGCTTCGGGTCGCTCAGGCAGCCGTCGCGCTCGAACCTCACCGGCCCGGGGTTGGTCGCCCTGTCCTTGGCCGCCTGCGCGGTGGTCCGCGCCTGCTGGAAGACACCATCGTCGGTGGCGGCGACCTGCGGCTCACCCGCATGAGCTGTCCCAAAAGCCAGGCCGACAAGGAGCGCGGGCACGATCATGCGAGGGGCGCGGAGCAGGAGCATGGGACCTCGGCGGCGACGATAGCCCAGCCCTGACCCCGGACGCCACACCTCAGCGCGCTTGCGCGAGCGCGCTCGCCTGTGCGATGCCCTCGCCATGTCTGACCTCTCGCCCTCGAGCGCGGCGCTGCAGGCCCGCGTGAGCGCCTGCTTCGCCGACCGCGGCCTGCTCGCCGACCCCGACCACCGCGAGGCCGTGCTCCACACGGTCGCCCTGCTCGACCGCGGCGCGCTGCGTGTGGCCACCCCGAACGCGACCGGCGAAGCGTGGACCGTGCACGCGTGGGTCAAGCAGGCGATCCTGCTGTTCTTCGCCACCCAGGAGCTGCGCACCACGGAGCTCGGCCCCTTCGAGTTCCACGACAAGATCGCCCTGAAGCGCGACTGGGCGGCCGCGGGCGTGCGCGTGGTCCCGCCGGCCACCGCCCGCTACGGCAGCTTCATCGAGTCCGGCGCCGTGCTCATGCCGAGCTACGTCAACATCGGCGCCTGGGTCGGCGGCGGCACCATGGTCGACACCTGGGCCACCGTCGGGAGCTGCGCCCAGATCGGCCGCCACGTGCACCTCTCGGGCGGCGTCGGCATCGGCGGCGTGCTCGAGCCCCCGGGCGCCGCCCCGGTCATCGTCGAGGACGGCTGCTTCCTCGGCTCGCGGGCGATCGTCGTCGAGGGCGTGCATCTCGAGCGTGAGGTCGTCCTCGGGGCCAACGTCACGCTCACCGCCTCGACCCCGATCATCGACGTCACAGGGCGCGAGCCGATCACCCACCGCGGCCGCGTCCCCGCCCGCTCTGTCGTCGTCCCCGGCACCCGCACCAAGGAATTCCCCGCCGGCAATTTCCAGATCGCCTGCGCCCTGATCATCGGTCGACGCAAAGACAGCACCGACCAGCGCACCAGCTTGAACCAGGCCCTGCGCGACTTCGACGTCCCCGTGTGACCTCACAGCCCAGACCCCTCCAGGCGCATCTACAGGTACATTTGGGCCACATCTGAGGCGCATCCGGCGCGCCAGCAACCACTCACCCCACCCCCCTCGGACTACCAGCAGATCGTGTAGGCTGGAACGCGGACGCCGCCCTGGCCGTGACAACCGGGCGCCGGCAACTATCCTGGGGAGTCGATGAACCGTCTGCGGCCGACAAAGGGGCGACGCCCCGCCGGGAACCAACGCCGCCTCCGCTTCGACGAGCGCGGGGCCGATGAGCCCGGTCGCGACTTCAGCCCGCGCCCCGAGGTCGAGACCCGCAACCTCCCCGCCGTGCGCCGCGGCGCCGTCGGCTGGGACCACTCCGTCAGCCCCGAACCCGCACCTGGCTACCGCAGCGCTGGCGAGGCCGAGTCACCGCTCGCCGCCCGCATCCTCGCCCTGCTCTCCGACCCGCGCATCGACTTCCTCACCGTCAGCTCGGCCGCCGACGCCCTCGGCCACCCGCGTCAGGACATCGAGACCACCCTCGAGGCGATGCGCCAGGCCGGCATCGTGCTCGCGATCGGCGGCGGCGCGGTCACTCGCTACGGCGTCACCCCCGAGTACAAGGCCGAGCTCGAGGCCGAGTTCCGCAACGCCGCCGCCGAGCTCGGCGAGCACGCGATGCTCGCCCGCCTCTCCAGCGAGACGGCGCTCGCCCCCTTCGAGGACGAGGAACCGCGGCTCCCGGCCACTGCTGGCCTCCTGAGCCTGTTCCTGCCCGGCACCGGCCAGCTGCTCAACGGCGACATCGGCCGCGCCTCGCTGGTCTTCGCGGTGTGGAGCCTCGCGTGGATCACCCACCTCTCGCCGGTGTGGACCTTCGTGTGCCTCTACGCCGGCGCCGAGGCCTTCCTCACCGCCAAGATCCGCAGCATGGAGCGCAAGCTCGCCGACGAGCAAGGCAACCTCGCCAGCACCGGCCCGAAGAAGCTCCCGAGCCCGCGCCTCACCTGATCGCGCTCAGCGGGATCTCGAGACCCGCCACCACGCGCCGACTTGCACGAGCTCCGCGAACGCCAGCCCGATCGGCGACGCCTTGAGCCCGAACAGCGCCGCCCCGAGCCCGAGGATCAGCGCCCGTCCGCCGAGGCCCGCGAGGTCCCACACCAGCACCCGCCGCGGCTCGGTCGCGATCACGAACTGCCGGCCGATCGTGTTGGCCAGGCGCAGCCCGGCGAACGGCGCGCTCCACAGCACCAGCTCGGCGATCCCCGCGGCCAGCGACCACCCCACCGCCGCATCGACCCGCGCCGCCACCCACGTCTGGCCCAGCAACAGCCCGACCACCACCACCAGCCCCGCGCACGCCACCCCGCCGAGCACCGCCCAGCGCCGCAGCTGCCCCTGCGCCGCCGGATCTCCGCCCGCCGACACCCGCAGCCCCACCACCGTCGCCGCCGCCGACGGCACCATCAGCGCCGCGTTGACGAACAGGTACGCGTAATTCAGCAGCGCGAAGCCCCCGGCCACGAACACGTGCGACAGCGCCGCGTCGAGCAGCCCGAGGTTGGCGTAGACCAGCGCGTCGAGCAGCAGCACCCGCGTCCGCCCCGCATCCCTCGCGGTCGCTCCCACCTGTCCTTCAGGACCTGCCCCTTGCGACCTGTCCGAAAGCGCCGGTGGTAACAACGCGACCACCCCGAGCACCAGCCCCACGAGGATCCCCGCCGCCGGCCCGAGCGCCCCGCCTGGCAGCAGCAGCGCCCCCGCGATCGCCCCGACCGGCAGCGCCCACTCGAGCACGAAGCCGCGGCGCTCGAGCCCCGCGCGCTCGGCCAGCGCCCGCACGGCGCTGCCGATCGTCGCCAGCGGCACGGCCGCGGCGAACACCCACAGGCTCGGCTCGGCCAGCGCCGGCACCCCCGCGATCAGCACCAGCGCGACCAGCCCCGCCCCCGAGATCGCCGCGCAGGTGCCCGCCTCGACCCGCAGCAGCGCCCGCGCCGGCACCGTCAGCGGCACGGGGATCCAGCGCGAACGAAACAGCGAGGTCCCGAAGGCCCGCGCCGCCCCGACCACCACCAGCCCGCGAAAGAACAGGTCCGCCGCCCCGCTCGCCCGCAGCTCGCGGGCGATCCAGAACTCGCGCAGCACCCCCAGGCACAGCGTCACCAGCGAGAGCCCCGCCATCCACAGCAAGGTCTGGCGGGTGCGGCTCACGAGACCCGCTCGAAGGCCACCCGCGCGAGGATCTGGTCCGCCGCCACCAGGCGAAAGCGCCACTGCGGGTGCGCGCGCAGGAACTCATCGAAGGCCCGCAGCTCGTGCAGGCGGTCCGAGAACTCGTCGAAGAGCACGAAGCTCCCCGGCACGATCTCCCGCTCCAGCGCGTCCAGCACCGTCTTCGTCGACGAGTACAGGTCCGCGTCGAGGTGCAGCACCAGGCGCTCGTGCGCCGGCGGCGTGTAGCCCGGCAGCGTGTCGGCGAACCAGCCCCGGAAGAAGCGCACCCGCCTGTCTGAAAGGACAGGCTCCGCCCCGCCGGTCGAGAAGGTCCCCTTGCCGTCGATCACGGTCCAGTCCTCGGGCAGCCCCTCGAAGCTGTCGAAGCCGTGCAGCTGGCTGTCCGGGTGGCGCAGCAGCTGCGACCACATCCGCATCGACTCGCCGCGGTGGACCCCGAACTCGAGGTAGAGCACGCGCTGCTCGCCGAGCTCGCTCGCGATCTGCGCATAGATCTCGTGCCGGTCGATCACCCTGCGCGAGGTATCGAAGCCCTGGGCCGCCATCCAGCGCCCGACCTCGAGGTAGTTGAGCGCCGCGTTCACGCGGTGGATCGCCCGCGCCGACACGTGCGCGCCGATCCGCGTCAACCAGGTCTTGAACACGCGCTGCATCGGGTCACTCCGTCGGCCGCGGCGCGAACTCGCGGGCCAGCACCCCGCGTCGGCGCAGCTTCTCCTCGTAGATCAGCAGGTCGATCAGCATCGGGTACCACAGCGCGTGCATCCCCGCGTGCATCAGCCCCGGCAACCCGTCGCGCCAGGCCCCCTGCACCACCACCACGCGCAGCCCGAGCGCGAACGGCCGCAGGAACAGCGGCAGGTGGTTGTACACCCAGCGCACCCCCACCATCCGCGCCGCCTTGGTGCGCAGCCCGAAGCCCGCGAGCCCGCGCTGACGGTCGACCCCGTCGAGGTAGGCCAGCGCCTCCTTGCGCGCGTAGCCGACGTGCTTGGTGAACAGGTGGGTCAGCGGCCGCGCGTCGCGGTGCACCAGCCGGGCCTTGAGCACCGCGATCTTCAGCGCCCGGTCGTCGACCCGCTCGTTGATGCCGCGACCGAAGCGGGCCTTCTCCGGCCGCATCAGGCGCAGCACCATCGACCCGCCGAACTCGCCGTGCGTGAGCCGGTGCCCGAGGATGCGCACGTCGAGGCGCACGTACCCGCCGTCCACCTGGTCCTCCGCGCAGATCCTCGTGATCTCGTCCCACAGCGCCGGCGTCAGCTCCTCATCGGCGTCGAGGAAGAAGATCCAGCGAAACCGGCCCTCCACCTGCTCGAGCGCGAAGTTTCGCTGGCTCGCGTAGTCGCGAAACGGATGCACGACGAACTCCGCCCCGTGCGCCCTCGCGATCTCCGCCGTCGCGTCGCTGGACTCCGAGTCCACGATCACCACCGGCGCCCGCCCGCCGATCGACGCCAGCGCCTTCGGGAGGTTCAGCTCCTCGTTGTACGTCAGCATCACCACCGCGAAGGGTGCCCGCGCCTCACTCATGCCACCGCCACGCTAGGAGGTTTCCCCGCCACAGACAACGTGGCTGGCACCGCAGCTGGCACCGCGGCCGCGCGGGCCGGCAGCACCAGGCGCAGGCTGGCGCCCACCGTCATCCCGACCATCGGCACCAGGAAGTAGCTCTTGTAGGCCGCCGCGGTGACCAGATACACGAGCACGCTGACCGCCCCCCCGAGGATCGTCGCGCGCAGCGGCATCGCCACCCGCAGCGCCTGCCGCGTCAGCCCCCACAGCGGCATGGCGAACAGCGCCGAGCCCACCAGCCCGAACTTCCACAGGTGGTACGCCAGCATGTTGTGCACGTACGACACCACGAAGCCGTCGACCTCGAACTCCGCCCCCAGTCCGGCCCCGAACACCGGCATGCGGATGAAGTACTCGAGGCACAGGCCGATCTCCCTGACCCGCCCGTCCACCGTCGCCTGGTTCCCGAGTCGCAGGTACTGCGCCCCCAGGTCGAACACGCTGGCCGTGAACACCACCACCAGCAGCCCCGCCACCGCCCCGACCAGCAAGCCACGCGCGGGTCTGCGCAGGTACAGCGCCAGCAACAACCCCAGGCACAGCCCGAGCACCATGCCGCGGCTCACCGTCGCGACCACCGCGAACACCAGCACCGCGATCGCCAGCCCCAGCCCCGTTCGCAGCACCCGACCCCGCGCCCGGCGGTACAGGAAGGCCGCGCAGTAGACCCCCACCAGCGGGTGCCCGGCGATCACCTTGAAGTGATAGAAGGTCGATCGTACCCGTCCCAGATCCAGCGTCGGCATGCGCACCAGGGAGATCGTCGCGTCGGCCAAACAGACCGCGAGGATGGCCCCCAGCACCCACTCCGGCCGCGACGCCCCGCGCCCCGCACACAGCCCCAGCGCGAACAGCAGGTAGGGCAGCGCATCCTCGAGGGCCTGGCCCAGCGGGTTGCCCCGCAGCGTCCCCACCGCCAGCCCCAGGCCCAGCGCCAGCAACCACGGCGCCAGCAGGGCCAGCTCGGCCCGCGCCGCCCCGGTCCGCAGGAAGCCGCCGACCCCGGCCAGCCCGACCAGCCCAAGAAAGCCGACGATGGGGATCGTCAGCCCGTCCGGGAAGGTCGGGAGGGCCAGCGTCAGCAGCATGGCGCCGACGGCGAACAGCGTCGTGAACACGGCGAACCACGGTAACACGGCCCTCGCTAGCGCTGGGCCTCGCAGACCCCACCTCGCCGCGATCGGCCGACCCTTGCCGCGACCGGCAAGCACGCCCAGCACAGCGTCAACCTCACATCCTCCGCCGACCCTCACCGGGAATAGCCCGACCACCCGATCGCCGCTGTCAAATTTTCAGCGTTTCTCGCAGCCCCTCGCGAGCCATTTCCCAGGCCAGCTCCGGAGCATCTCCCGGCCCCCGTTTGATCCAGCTGCGATCTCCCGTGAACGAGGCCGCAGACCCATAAATTCTGCCTTCCAGACCTTGCACCGGGCACTGGGATTGCCTAGCGTGCAAGGCACCTGTCGCCTCGCGACACGTGCGGGAATCTTGGTCATGCACCGGCAATGGTTGGACTGGCAGCAACCCCTGCTGCCCGCGGCGGCTGCCTGGCTCATCGGCCAGCACAGCGACGGCAAGCGCTGCGATCTGCGGCAGGTCCGGTGCGTCCTCCCGGGCAGCCGCGCCGGTCGCTTGCTGCTGCACAGCTTGCTCGCCCAGTGCGCCGCGCTCGGCCTGCGCCTGGTCCCGCCGCAGGTGCTGACCCCGGGCAAGATGGTCGACCAGCTGGTCCCGCCGACACCCGGCACCGCCTCGGCCCTCGAGTGCACCCTCGGCTGGATGCACGCCCTCCGCGAGGCCGAGGTCTCACAGATCGCCGCGCTCCTGCCCAGCCGCCCCGACTCCCAGGACTGGCCCGCCTGGCACGAGCTCGCCGCACAGATCGGCGGCATCGTCGAGGAGCTGTCCGGCGAGCTGCTCAGCCTCCGCGACGTCTCACAGGTCGCCAACCGCATGGACATGGACCGTGAAGCCCTGCGCTGGTCCACCCTCGAGCGCCTCGCCGACCGCTACCGCGAACGCCTGCGCCGCTGCGACCGCGTCGACCCACACGAGCGCCGCCGCGAGGCCGTCGCCGCCCTCGTCGACGCCGACACCCCCGTCGACCCCGGCTATCAACTCGTGCTCATCGGCGTCGTCGACCTCGCCCGCGTGCAGCGAGCCGTCGTCCGCGCCTACGGCGAGCGAGCCACCGCCCTCATCCACGCCCCCGAGCAGCTCGCCCCCGGCTTCGACGCCGACGCCTGCCTCGACCGGTCGTTTTGGACCGGTCGCAGCGTCCACATCCCCGACAGCCAGCTCATCATCGCCGACCGCCCCGCCGACCAGGCCCAGGCCGTCGTCGAGTGCCTCGCCGAGCTCGGCGGCCGCTACCGTCCGGAGCAGATCTCGATCGGCATCGGCGACGACAAACTCAGCCCCACCATGGCCCAGGCCGGCGAGTGGGCCGACCTCACCGTCCACGACCCCCGCGGCCAGCCCGTCCTCCGCAGCCGCCCCTTCCGCCTGCTCGAGGCCGGCCTCGAGTGGGCCCGCGAGCCCCGCTTCGCCGCCTTCGCCTCACTCATGCGCCACCCCGACGTCGAGGCCTGGGTCCGCCGCTGCCTCGGCCCGCGCAAACCCGCGACCACGGAAGCTCCAACCCAACCCACCGACCCTACCCTCGGCCCACCCACCGAGCCCACCACCACCGAGCCCCCGCCACAACCTGTCCAGGAGGACATCCCGTTCGAGTGGCTCACAGTGCTCGATCGCTACTACACGGCCCACCTGCAGGACACCCGCGGCGGCTGGCTCGGCGACGACCGCACCGTCAAGCACATCACGATGCTCGACGAGATCGTCGGCCGCCTGTTCGCCCCGCTGGCCGGCGAACGCCGCCCGCTCACCGAGTGGTTCGAGCCCGTGCTCGAGGTCCTGCGCCACGCCTACGGCCACATCGACGTCGGCACCCCGCAGCTCTCCGAGGCCCGCGTCGCCGCCACCTGCCTCGAGATCGCCCGCACCCTCGGCGGCCTCACCGGCGCCGCCGCAGATCTCCAGCCCCGCGTCGACGGCCCCACCGCGCTCCGCCTCGTGCTCGCCCAGATCGCCGGCCTGCGCGTCCCCGAGGACCCGCGCGCCGGCCAGGTAGAGATGCTCGGCTGGCTCGACCTCCACCACGACCCCGCGCCGATCTTGATCCTCGCCGGCTTCAACGACGGCGCGATCCCCCAGGCCGTCAGCGCCGACGCCTTCCTGCCCGACGGCCTCCGCGAACACCTCGGCATCCTCAGCAACGGCCGCCGCTACGCCCGCGACCTCTACCTCCTCGAGGCCATCCGCCACAGCCGCGAGCGCTGCACCTTCATCGCCGGCCGCCAGGCCGCCGACGGCGAACCACTCACCCCCAGCCGCCTCCTCCTCGCCGGTGAACAGGCGATGCTCCCCGCCCGCGTGCTCCGCCTCTGCGACCCCCAGCACGCGCTGCGCCGCAACCTCCCCTACGGCGCCCCGCCGGCCGGCGGCGTCTCGGGCTTCCGCATCCCCGACGCCCTCGCCAACCCGCTCGGCCCCGAGGCGATGACCGTCACCGAGTTCGGCTGGTACCTGCGCTGCCCGTTCCGCTACTACCTCAAGTACGTCCGCCGCCTGCGCGAGATCGACGACAGCGCCGTCGAGCTCGACGCCCTCCAGTTCGGCAACCTCACCCACGAGGTCCTCCAGGGCTTCGGCGAGGACGCCGAGCACGCCCGCAGCAGCGACCCCAAGCGCATCGCCGGCTTCCTCGAGGACCTGCTCGTCAGCCACGCCCGCGACACCTTCGGCGCCCAGCCCCTGCCCGCGATCCGCATCCAGCTCGCCCGCCTGCGCGAGCGCCTGCGGGTGTTCGCCCGCCACCAGGCCCGCCGCTCGGCCGAGGGCTGGGTCATCCGCCACTGCGAGTTCGAACTCCCGGAGCACACCCACCTCGAGATCCCCGACCAGCCGCCCATGCGCATCAAGGGGAAGATCGACCGCATCGACCAGTCCGAGCGCGACGGCTCGTGGATGATCATCGACTACAAGACGAGCGAGGCCGGCAAGACCCCCGACCGCACCCACAAGGCCGCACGCTCCTCCGGCCGCGTCTGGGACGACCTCCAGCTCCCCCTCTACCACCACCTCGCCGCCCAGCACGGCTTCACCGGCACCGTCCAGCTCGCCTACATGAACCTGCCGAAGAAGCCCGAGGGCGAGGCCCTCCACGTCGCCCGCTGGTCCACCGCTGACCTCCACGACGCCATCGGCACCGCCCGCGACATCGTCCGCAACGTCCGCGCCGGCCGCTTCGACATGGCCGAGGACTACCCCGCACGCTTCGAGGACGCCTTCGCCAACATCTGCCAGACCCGCGTCTTCGGCGGCGGCGAGGACCTGGAGTCCGAGACGTGAGCACCCGTCGCACCGCCTCCCAGGCCGCCGCACCCGAGGCCCTCTGGCTGTTCTCCGACAACCCCCAGCCCGCCGTCCCCGCGCGCCCCGAAAAAACCACCAAGCCCGCATCCCGCAAGGGCCCACGCAAACCCCGAGGCCCGCGCGCCAGTCGCGACCTCTTCACCGCCGTGGGCACCACCTTCGCCCGCAGCAGCGAGGCCGCCCGCGCCGAGCTGGCCGGCGAAGCAGCGCCCGCCCAGCCCCGCCACCGCATCCCCTCGACCCCTCAACCTGTCCCTCCAGACAGCTCCAACGCACCTGTCCTCGCAGACAGCCAACCTGTCCCCACGGCCAGACACCCTGTCCTCTCAGACAGCCGCGCGCTACCTGTCCTTCCAGACATCTCACCTGTCCCTCAAGACAGCCAGGCCCGCCCGCTCGCCCGCGGCCCCGCCGACGACCCGGTCCCATGGGAGACCTCCCCCGCCGACGACGACCGCCCCTGGCCCGACCACGAGGACGGCACCCCCTGGTCGCCGCCCGCCGGCGAGCTGCGCATCAGCCTGGTCCCCGGCGCCGGCCCCCGCACCGAGGTGCTGGCGATCCTCCGCGACGCCGAGGACGTCGCCAGCGCGCCGATGCAGCACCTCGCCGACCCGCCGCTCGCCGCCGACGCGACGATGCAGCACGTCAGCATCCTCGCCTCCGCCGGCTCGGGCAAGACCTACCAGCTCACCAACCGCTACCTGCAGATCCTCGCCCGCGGCGCCGCACCGTACTCGATCCTGGCGAGCACCTTCACCCGCGCCGCCGCCGGGGAGATCCGCGACCGCATCCTGCGGACCCTCGCCGAGTCCGCCGACACCGACGACAAACGCCACGAGCTCGGCCGCCGCCTCCACCGCCCCGAGCTCTCGCGCCAGTTCGTCCTCGACCTCCTCACCGGCCTCGCCCACAACCTCCACCGCCTCCAGATCCGCACCCTCGACAGCTTCTTCGGCACCATCGTCCGCTGCTTCGCCCTCGAGCTCGGCCTCCCCGCCGACGCCCGCATCATCGACGAGGACGAGGCCTTCCGCCTGCGCCGCTCCGCCATCCAGCGCATGCTCGAGGAGGGCGACGAGGCCGCGATCATCGAGCTGCTCGCCTCGCTCACCGAAGGCAGCTCCGAACGCGCCGTCACCGACACCATCGACAACACCGTCAGCGCCCTCTACGACCTCTACCGCGAGGCCCGCTACACCGACGCCTGGCACGCCATCCCCCCCGGCGAGACCCTGACCGAGGCCGCCCTCGACCACGCGATCGCCGAGCTGCAGTCGGCTTACCCGGCTGGCCCCAAGCGCACCGTCGAAGCCCACGCCAAGGACTGCGAGCGCGCCGAACAGTGCCGCACCGGCAGCTCCGACGACTGGATGGAGTTCTTCGCCAACGGCCTCGCGGCCAAGATCGCCGACGGCACCTGCGTCTACTACGGCAAGCCGATCGACGCCCACACCGTCGCCGCCTACCGCCGCCTGCTCCACCACGCCCGCGGCGTCTACCGCCGCCGCGTCATCGACCAGACCAGCGCCACCCACGAGCTGCTCGAGCGCTTCGACGAGTGCTACCAGCGCGTCAAACACCAGCACAAGGCCCTCACCTTCGCCGACCTCACCGTCGCCCTCGCCCAGGCCGACCTCCGCGGCCAGCTCGACGACATCTGCTACCGCATCGACGCCCGCCTCCGCCACGTCCTCCTCGACGAGATGCAGGACACCAGCATCCAGCAGTGGAACGCGATGCGCCCGATCGTCGACGAGACCGTCAGCTACACCCCCGAGGAGCGCAGCTTCTTCTGCGTCGGCGACGTCAAGCAGTCGATCTACGGCTGGCGCAACGCCTGCCCGGAGATCCTCAGCCGCATCGACCAGCTGCTCGGCGCCGGCGCCGGCATCGTCAAACAAACCCTCGCCACCAGCTACCGCAGCGCCCCGGCCATCATCGACGCCGTCAACCAGATCTTCGGCGACCTCGCCCACAACCCCGCGCTGCTCCGCTACCCCGACGCCGCCGCCCGCTGGGACGAGGAGTTCACCGCCCACACCACCACCCGCCACGAGCTCGCCGGCTACGTCCGCCTGCGCACCGTCGCCCGCTGCGAAGATCAAGCGAAGCGCCAGAACCTCCGCCTGCAAGAAGCCGCCGCCCTCGTCGCCGAGCTCTACGCCCGCCACCCCGGCAAGACCATCGGCGTCCTCCTGCGCACCAACGGCGCCGTCGGCCGCGTCCTCTACGAGCTCGGCCCGACCCGCCTCAAAATACCGGCCACCGGCCGCGGCGGCGGCCCACTCACCGACGCCCCCGCCGTCAACGCGATCCTCGATCTCCTCCGCCTCGCCGACCACCCCGACCACAGCGTCGCCGCCTTCAACGTCCTCACCTCCCCGCTCGGCCCCGTCGTCGGCCTCCACGACGACGGCCCCGGCCCGCGCCATCGCACCGCCGCCCGCGTGCGCCGATTGATCGCCAGCGACGGCCTCGCCCGCACCCTCCAGCCGTGGATCAAGGCCATCGCCGGCCAGGTCGACGAGCGCCAGTACCGACGCTGCATGCAGCTCATCCAGCTGGCCCAGACCTGGGACCAGCGCGCCAGCCTCCGCTGCGACGACTTCGTCGCCATGGTCGAGGCCCGCGCCGTCGCCGACCCCGCCGCCTCCGCCGTCCAGGTCATGACGATCCACCAGGCCAAGGGCCTCGAGTTCGACATCGTCATCCTCCCCGAGCTCGAGGCCGAGCTCGCCTCGACCCGCACCCTCAAGGTCGTCTACGAGCGCGACGGCGACGCCGGACCGATCTCGAAGATCGCACGACATGTCTCCAAGGACATGTGGTCGATCTTCGACGACCTCCGGCCGATGTTCGAACAACACATCGGCCGCCTCGCCCACGAGAGCCTGTGCCTCCTCTACGTCGCCGTCACCCGCGCCCGCGAGGGCCTGTTCATGCTCATCGACCCGCCCGCCGAGAACAGCCGCTCCGCCCCCGCGCGCATGTCCTCGCTGGTCCTCCACGCCCTCCGCCAGGCGGGCCCGCCCGCCGAACCCGACTCGATCGTCTTCACCGGCGGTGACCTCCACTGGCTCGACCCCCACGCCCCCGTCGCACCCGCGCCCCAGGACCCCTCCGCACCCCACCTCGAGTCGCCACAGACCCCCCTCTGCTTCGCCCCGACCCAGGGCCCCCTCCTGCGCAGCGCCGCCACCAGCAACGAGCTCGCCGGCCGCACCGTCGGCCAGGTCCTCGGCCTCGGCGACGGCCCCACCAACGCCTGGGGCGACGCGCTGCGGGCCCTGTTCGCCCAGGTCGCCTGGCTCGAGGAGTGGAACCCCGATCGCCGCAGCCTCGTCGCCGCCGTGCAAACCGCCACCCCCAGCCGCGACGAGACCTGGGCCACGGCCCGCGTCGAGGAGTTCCTCCACATGCTCGCCGCCCCGACCCTGCGCCGCGCCCTGTCCCGCGGCAACGCCCCCGCCTCGGCCCTCCAGGTCGAGCGCCAGGTCCCCTTCGCCCGCCTCGAGGGCGGCGCCCTCCAGACCGGCGAGATCCCCCGCGTCGTCCTCGAGCTCGCTACCGATGTGTCCGAAACGACAGGTCCCGAGGGACAGGTCATCCAACGCGCCACCGTCCTCGGCTTCTGCCTCGACGCCTTCGACGACCCCAACAACGCCGCCGAACGAGCCGCCGAGCGGGCCGCCAACTGGCGCGAACCCATGGCCGCCTGGCGCGCCGCGACCGCGGAGCAGTGGGGCATCCCGCGCGACGCCGTCGCCGGCGTGCTCCTGTTCGTCAACGCCGGCCTGGCCCTCCCCCTGACCTGAGCACTCAGGGCGGCGACTTGAACACGCTCACCCCGCGCGCCACCCGGTCGATCACCCGCTCCTCGTTGGCCCGCGCCAGCATCGCCGTGCGCGCCGTGTTCTTGCGCTCGCCCAGCCGCGCCTGAAAGTCGACCAGCGGCTGCACCTGATAGTTCCACCGCCGATCACCATCACCGCAGCTCTCCCAGCCCTCAAACCGGTCGTGGATCGTCCGCAGCACGACGCTCTTCGGGTCGGCCGGCAACCCCCGCACGTTGGCCACGAAGTCCGGCGTGTAATACAGGTACTCCTCGGCGTTGCTGAGATACAGCAGCTTCACCGTCTGCCCCAGCGCCCGCGCCCCCGCGGCGATCGTCGCCATGGCTGTCTTTCCGGCCAGGTTGCCGTTGATCGGCCGCAGCCGCCCGCCCGCGACCATCTGGCGGATGTACTGATACAGCGCCGGGTCGGCCAGCCAGGTCACCCCCTGCTCGCCCCGCCGCGTGTTCCGAACCGCCTTCAAATACTCGTACAGCGCCTCGCGGTTGGTCTCCACGAACTCGAGCGCGGCCGCCCGGTCGCGCTCCGACATGTCTGAAAGGCCAGCCTCGAGCAGCCCCCGCGTCTCCCGCCGCACCGCCGCGCTCGCCCCGAAGCGCCCAAGAAACCCGTCCGGATCTTCCGACGCCGCGATCAAGGCCATGTACACGCGATGCAGGTGCACCACCTGCCGGTCGAGGTCGATCAGATACCCGATCTCGCTGCCCGCCACCGCCATCAACGTGTAGTTCTGGTCCGACGCGACCCCGACGTACACCCCGCCGAGCCCCCGCAGATACGGGAACCACAGGTCGTGCCGGTACTCGTTGCTCACCGTGAAGTGCTCACGCTTGCTAAAGATGCGCTCCTCACCCCCGGCCAGCAGCAACGCCCGCTGCTCCGCGCTCAAGGGCGCCAACCCACCCGCCGCCACGGGCCCGGCCGCGACAACCGACGACGCCACCACTGGCGATGCCACCACCGGCGAGCCCACCGGCTCCACCACCGCCGGCACCGCGACCGCCTCCACCGGCGTCGCCACCACCGCGACCGGCCGCAGCTCGCCCGCACCCGAAACCTGCACCGGCGGCTTCACCCCCTGACACCCGCCCGCCAGCAGCAATGCGACCACAGCTACACGCCTGAGCTCGATCATCGGAGGCCGCAGGATACTGCATCCCACCGCTTCCCGCGGCCCGCGACGCTTTGGTAGCATCCCCGCGGGTGAGACCCGCATGACCCGCAAGCTGCTCCGTGGCGAGATCCCGATCACCTCCTGGATGGGCGTCACGCTGACCACCCACCGCGTCTGGCAGGTCATCCAACAGGGCCAGTCCACGGCGATGATCTCCATCCCCCTCGACGCCCTGCAGTGGACCAAACTCGGTCGCAGCCACCTCCCCTACCTCCTGTGGCTCGCCCTCCTCGTCGCCCTCCTCGGCGTCGTCGCCCTCGAGCACGACCGCACCGTCACCTACTGGCTGTTCGGCGTCGTGCTGCTGCTCCTGCTCCTCTACGGCACCTCGCGCCGCCTCGTCCTCTCACTCGGCGCCGGCTCCGGTGAGATCCTCGTGCAGGTCTCCGGCGAGTCCGCCAGCGTCGAGTCCGCGCTCGATTTCATCCAACAAGTCGAGCTCCAACGCTTCACCAGCACCACCACAGCGCCCGAACGACCCGCTGCCATCAGCTCCTCCGCCTGGGTCAGCCCCGACCCAAACCAAGGCGTCTGAACGTTCAAGACGCCTCGCACACCACCTCCCGCGCAAAAAGCGCTGGGCCTACGTGGGCCACAGAATGCTGTTCAGAACCCGTGGCCCTGTCCCCATGTGTATGCTGATGTCCGCCCCATGGCCAGCTCGCAATGGACGCTGCCAGAGCAGTTCGATGAGTACCGGATCGTCCGGATGCTCGGCCGCGGCAGCATGGGCGTGGTCTTCCTCGGCCACGACCTCGTCCTCGACCGCCCCGTGGCGATCAAGTTCCTCAACGTCGTCGACGCCAGCCCCAAAGCCCGCGAACGCTTCCTCACCGAGGCCCGCGCCGCCGCCCGCATCCAGCACCCCAACGTCATGGCGGTGCACCGCGTCGGCGAGCTCGAGGGCCGCCTCTACATCATCGGCGAGTACATCCGCGGCCAGAGCCTCAGCGAACTCAAACGCCCCGTCCCCTGGCAAGAACTCCTCAAACTCGGCGTCGGCCTCGCCCGCGGCCTCGCCTGCGCCCACCGCATGGGCGTGCTCCATCGCGACATCAAGCTCGCCAACGCGATGCGCACCGAGACCGGCGAGGTCAAACTCCTCGACTTCAGCCTCGCCAAATTACTCGAGGCCGCCTCCGTCGCCGAGCTGTCCCAGGTCAGCCCCAAAGTCCCCACCGAGCTCGACGCCACCATCGACCCGGAGTCCCACAGCCTCCCCCGCGTCACCATCGACGCGGGCGCCAAGGGCGGCCGCGTCGTCGACTCAACCCTCACCGCCAGCCCCAACCGCAGCCCCAACAGCGGCCCACTCCCCGCCGCACCCAACCGCAGCCCCAACAGCGGCCCCCTCACCGCCGCACCACCCCCGGCCCCAACCACAGACAAGGACGCCGCCCTCGACAGCACCCTGACCCGCGGCCACATCGCCCAGGCCGCCCTCCAGCGCGTGCGCATCAACGAGTCCAGCGACGCCACCGTCGTCGGCACGCCCTACTACATGGCCCCCGAGCTGTGGCGCGCCGAGCCAGCCACCCGCGCCTCCGACGTCTACGCACTCGGCGTCCTGATGTACATCCTCGGCTGCGGCCACCCGCCGATCGAGGGCACCTCCACCCTCGAGCTCGCGCGCCTCACCCAGGAGACCAAACCCAGACCCCTGCGCGCCGTGGCCCCGTGGGTCGACGCCCGCCTCGCCGAGATCGTCGACCGCTGCCTGCGCTCCCCCGGCGAGCGCTACCCGTCCGCCGACGAGCTCTGCTCCGCCCTCGAGACCCTCGCCCTCGGCGCCAGCCCCTCCGAGGTCGTGCGCGGCAACCCCTACCGCGGCCTGCAAGCCTTCGAGGCCCGCCACCGCGGCGTGTTCTTCGGCCGCGGCGCCGAGATCCGCGCCGTCGTCGACCGCCTGCGCGCCGAACCATTCGTGCTCGTCGCCGGCGACTCCGGCGTCGGCAAGTCCTCGCTGTGCCGCGCCGGCGTCCTCCCCATCTTCACCGACCAGGCCGTCGACCGCCGCAGCTGGGCCACGATCTCCCTCATGCCCGGCCGAAGGCCCTTGCAGACCCTCGTCTCTGCCCTGGCCTCGACCCTCAGCCTGCAAGAGGAGCCGCTGCGCGACCTCCTCTCGGACGAGCCCGCCGAGCTGCTCCGCATGATCGCCCGCCGCCACGGCAAGGACCAGGGCCTCATCATCTTCATCGACCAGCTCGAGGAGCTCGTCACCCTCGCCGACCGCTCCCAGCTGCTCGCCGTCGGCCGCTTCCTCGCCGAGGTCGCCAGCGACATCCCCGGCGTCCGCCTGCTCGCCACCGTGCGCGGCGACTTCCTCACCCGCGTCGCCGCCCTCCCCCACATCGGCCTCTACATCAACGCCGCGATCTACCTCCTCACCCCGCTCTCCCGCGAGGGCGTACGCGAGGCGATCGTCGGCCCCGCCCGCCTGCAAGACGTCGACTTCGACTCCGAGGCCCTCATCGAGGAGCTCGTCACCGCCGGCGCCGAGGGCAGCCTCCCGCTCATGCAGTTCGCCCTCGCCGAACTCTGGGAGGCCCGCGACACCACCACCCGACAGATCACCATCCACGACCTGGAGCGCATCGGCCGGGTCACCGGCGCCCTCGCCCGCCACGCCGACAACGTCGTCAACGGCCTGCCCGCTCCCCAGCGCATCGCCGTCCGCCGCCTCCTGATGCGCCTCGTCACCATCGAGGACACCCGCGCCAGCCTCCCGCGCGACGAGCTCATCAACAACGACAGCGCCCAGGAGGCCGCCCTCGAGGCCCTCGTCCGCGGCCGCCTCGTCGTCGTCCGCGAGGCCCAGGACGGCACCGTCTACGAGATCGCCCACGAGGCCCTGATCCGCAACTGGGGCACCCTGCAGCGCTGGATCTCCGACGAGCGCGAGGCCCGAGAGATCCGCCACCGCCTCGAGCTCGCCGCCCTCGAGTGGCAGCGCCTCGGCAGCGAACGCACCGGCCTGTGGACCGCCGCGCAGATCGGCGAAGCCAACATCCTCGAGCGCGACTCCCTGCGACCCCGCGAGCTCGCCTTCCTCGACGCCAGCGACTCCCAGGTCCAGCGCTCTCGCCGGATCAAGCTCCTCGCCGCGATCAGCATCCCCATCCTCGCCGTCGCCGTCTTCGTCGGCTTCCGCATCCAACAAGCCCGTGAGCTCGCCCGCAAGGTCGATGAGCAGCTGACCCAGGCCAGCGCGTCACTCGAGCAGGCCCGCGAGCGCCAGGTCGAGACGACACGCCTCCGGCAGCAGGCGTTCAAGGAGTTCGACTCACTCGATAAAGAGGGCGGCAACCGCAGCTGGACGGCCGCGACACAAGCCGCGGCCGTCGCCGACCGCCAGTATCGCAGCGCCATCCAGGAGCTCGAGCTGGTGCTCGGCCTCGACGCGAACCACCGTGCCGGACGCGAGCTGCTGGCCGACGCCTTCCTCGAGCGCGCGCTCGCGGCTGAAGCCAGCGGCCGGCGCGACCTGGCGATCGAGACGGCCGAGCGCCTGTCCGCGGACAGCCCGCAGTTCAATCGCTGGCACGCCCCGGGCCAGCTCTCGCTGCAGACCACGCCGCCGGTGACGGTGACGATCGCCGAGTATGTGCAGGACCCCACGACCCAGCGCACCGCGCTGGGCGCCCCCCGCGACCTGGGCCCGACCCCGCTTCGCGCGGTCGAGCTGCAACAGGGCTCGTACCTGCTGACCCTGCGAATCAGCGAGGCGCTGGAGATCGCCTACCCGCTGGTCATCCGCCGCGAAGAATCGCTTGCGCTGAGCCTGCCCCTGCCGGCGCCCGAGCAGGTCCCGGAGGGCTTCGTGTACGTCCCTGAAGGGCGCTTCCTGTTCGGCTGCCCCTACGACGAGCTCATCTGCAGTTTTTTCTCCTCGCCGCCGCAACACGAGGTCGAGACCAAGGCCTTCTTGATCGCGCGGTACGAGACCACCTACGGCGACTGGCTCGCCTTCCTTCGCACCCTGCCCCTCAGCGACCGCGCGGCCTTCCTCCCCGGTGACAGCACCATGGGCGCGGCCGATGCGGGCATTCGCCTGACGGTCGAGAAGGACGTCTGGCGGCTCTCGATCACCGCCGGTGAGAAGACCGCAGCAGCCGTCGAGGGCCAGCCGCTCATCTACAGCGAGCGCAGCTCGAACGCGCAACAGGACTGGTCGCGCATTCCGGTCAGCGGCATCGACATCCCGAGCGCGACGGCCTACCTGACCTGGCTCGACCGCAGCGGACGAGTGCCCGGTGCCCGATTGTGTACGGACTGGGAGTGGGAGCGCGCCGCCCGCGGCGCGGACGGGCGCAGATTCCCGCACGGCGAACAGATCAAGCCCACGGACGCCAACATCCTCGCCACCTACGAGAAGGCCACCGCGGTCGGCCCGGACGCGGTCGGCCTGCACCCGGCCTCGCGCAGCCCCTTCGGCCTCGACGACATGGCCGGCAACGTCTTCGAATGGATGAGCTCATCGCTCGTGGCTGGCGACTTCGCGGTCCGCAGCGGCGCGTTCGCATATGACCACGTCATGGCCATCGCGGTCAACCGCACGGTCTCGCCCCCGGAGATGCGAGACTCGACAATCGGCCTGCGGGTCTGCGCAACGCCTCGGCATTGAGGCTGTACGTTCATTGAACGTTCAATGGCGGCGAAAAATTGCGTGTTGAGTGCCGCTGGGTTCTGCGATAGAACGGGGTCGTGGAGGTAGGTATGTCTACAAAGTGGCAGTTCGGAAGTGTGGGGTTTGCGTTTGTCCTCTTAGCGTCTCCGGGTATCACCGGCTGTGATGAGATCGGCGACGATCTCAACGTCGACGTGCTCAACAAGGGTGAGGCGGCCGACGACGATCACCTCGACTTCACGCCGGTCGACGACGAGATCACCTTCCGTAGCGCGGTCGAGAACGGCACCAGGACGAACGGCACGTCGATCAACGGTCGGAACCTCAACGGCCGGAACCTCAACGGCCGGAATCTCAACGGCACCGAGCTCGGCGCGGGGAACGGGCGCGTCAACGGGGCCTTGACGACCCAGGTGCACCTCAACGGCACGCCGCTCTCCAACATCCAGATCATCAACGGAAGCCTGCTGAGCGCCTATGACGGCTCGTCGACGAAGATCGGCGCCCAGCTCGCCAACACGATCTACCAGCTCAACTTCGACCCGCTGACCAACGGAGGCGTCGATCTGACCTTCAAGATCCTCTCCGTGGTGCAGAGCGGCGTGCAGAGCAACGTGTACTTCCATACCGTGCACCAGATGGACGATGACGGGAACTTCGAGACGCTGTGCAGGGACGGCGCTGGTAACCCGACCCAGGCCATCGCGCTGCCCGGCACCTGGGACCCGGAGACCGCGATCCGCCAGCCCGGAACTGGCAAGTTCACCTGGGCCTGCCGCGGCGCGGCGCTGGCGAAGGCGGTCGAGTGGGGCTACGAGCCGTGGGTCGACGCCGACGCCCACGAGGCCGCGATGCGGATGATCCGCGCCGACTACTGCGGCGACGGTGTCACCCACACCTCGAACGGCAACCCGATCGACATCTCCGACAAATGGGGCAAGCAGACCCCCGACACCAACTGGGGCATCGAGGCCAAGTGGGGCCCGGACGGCGCCGTGTGCCTCAACACCCCGCGCAAGCTGTGGTGGCCGCGCAGCAGCATCTGGTGCGCCGCCTCGCTGCCGTACTGCACCAACGACGGCCTGGCCAACGGCACCCCCAACAACAATCCCAGCCAGTACGGCGGCCTGCTCATGACGCAGGTCGTCCCGAACAGCAACCCGTCGGCCTACTGAGGCCCGGCCGGGCGCCCTCGGGCCCCTGACCACACACCGCCGCCGCGACGCAGCCCTGCGCTCGCGGCGTTCGCATGTCACGCCCACCGCAACCCGTCGTCTCACGGAAGGGCTGCCTCCACGGCTGAGTCGGGGCTACCCGGAATTCGCGGGCTAGCGCCCACCGCCGCGCCATCCACCTCAGCCCGCGCCCCTTGTCAGCGACGCCGCCGCGCTGCTACTGGGGATCCATGCGTCCGCAGCTCCGCTCGATCGCCGCCCTCGCCCTGCTCGCGGCCTGCACCTCGCTCGCGGCCTGCGCCCCGCCCGTCAAGGCTCGCCCCTACCCCGCGCTCACGCCCCCGCTCGGCGACCCCGTCGCCCCGGTCAGCACCGGCGTAGTCCGCTACTTCGACCGCAGCGTCGACCTGGAGCCCTTCCTCGCCGGCTTCCCCTTCGAGCGCTGGATGCCCAGCCTCAAGACCGAGCGCCTGTTCTTCTTCGCCACCGGCGACCGCTACACCCTCAAGATGCTCGACCTCCGCGCCGCCGCGGTCCCCTTCGATCTCACGAGGGCCACCACCATCAGCGACGTCGACTGGTCGAAGCGCAGCCTGTGGAGCCTGCACCACCACGCCGCCAGCGACACGCTGTGGCTGCACGCCGACGAGCGCAACGACGAGCAGACCAACCTCTGGACCCTCGACCTCCGCTCCGGCGCCCTCGCCCAGGTCACCCAGCACGACTACGTCTACGGCCTCGGCTTCTCCCCCGACGACACCCAGGTCGCCTACCTCCCGCGCAGCGGCACCAAGGCCCCCTTCCGCAGCTGCCTGCGCGTCATGGATGTCACCACCCGCGCCAGCCGCGAGGTCGTCTGCGACACCCAGGCCCTGCGCTTCACCTGGGCCGACATCCGCTGGGCCCCCGACGCCAGCGAGGTCTACTTCCAGGCCCAGGTCGACGGCGACCGCAACCGCGTCCAGCTGGTCGCCGTCGACCTCACCGCCGCCAAGCCCGTCGTCCGCGTGCTCACCGACCCCCGGCAGCCGCGCACCGACGCCAGCCCCCTCGAGGGCTGGGTCGACGGCGACGGCCTGCTCTTCACCGCCAACGACGACGGCTTCGGCAACCTCCACAGCTACTCGCGCAAGACCCGGCAGGTCCGCCAGCTGACCCGCTTCACCGAGGACCTGAGCTCCGCCCGCCTGGTCGACACCGGCGTGTTCGCGGTCCACCGCTCGCCGATGGGCTCGACCCTCGCCCTGGTCGACCCGCGCAGCGGCAAGATCCTCGGCGAGCAGGCCCAGCGCGGCAAGGCCGACGTCATCGACGGCCACGGCGCGCGCGTGATGTGGACCCAAGAAGCCCCCGACCTCGTGTTCGAGGCCAACCTCGCCACCCTCGCCCCGAGCGACGGCAAGGCCGCCGGCCTCAGCAACCAGCGCGTGATCTCCCTGCCCGCGGCCCTCAGCGCCCAGATCGTCCAGTGCCGCGCCGAGGCCGTGAAGATCCCGACCTTCGACCGCGTGAACGGCAAGCCGCGCGAGCTCCACGCCTTCGTCCTGCGGCCGATCCACCCGCTCGCGGACCGCAGCAAGCAGCTCGCCCTCGTCGAGTCCTTCTACGGCGGCGAGAACAGCTACAGCACCTTCGACCACATCATGTGCGCCGCCGGCCTCACCGTCGTGTCCGCCTCGGTGCGCGGCAGCGACGGCTTCGGCAAGGCCTTCATGGCCCTCAACGACCGCGACCTCGGCGGCGACGAGATCGTCGACCTGTTCCACGTCGCCCGCTGGACCGAGCGCAACCTCGGCCTCACACCGAGGCAGATCGGCGTGTACGGCGGCAGCCACGGCGGCTACGCCACCATGCGCGCCCTCACCTTCCCGCCCACCACCAACGACCGCAACGACAGCTACCCCTTCGGCTTCGGCCTCTCTCACGCCGGCTTCTCCGACATCAAGAGCTTCCACGACCAGTGCAACATCCCCGACTGGGTCGTCCTCGAGAGCGGCGACCCGGCCGTCCCCGCCGACCTCGCCCGCATGCGCGACCGCAGCCCGCTGTCCCACGTCGACCGCCTCCAGGCCCCCCTCCTCCTCACCCACGGCGCCAACGACTGGCGCGTCCCCGTTGGCGAGTCGCGGGCCTTCGCCGACAAAGCCCGCGCACTCGGCAAACCCGTCACCTACGTCGAGTTCGCCGGCCAGGGCCACCACATCGAGGGCCTCTCCCTCCAGCGCAAGCTCTACCAGACCCGCTTCGACTTCCTGATGTCCGTCGCCCGCCCAACCACGCCCGCTGCGACCACACCCCCGCTCAAGCACTAACCTGTCCCTTCGGACATCTCACGGATCGAAGGCGCAACGAAAGCCGAGGTCCGCCGTTCCATCGCTAACCTGTCCCTTCGGACATCTCACGGATCGAAGGCGCAGCGAAAGCCGAGGTCCGCCCGCCGCTCCTTGAGGTTCCGCAGCGCCCGCGCGCCGCTCTGCAGCTCCTTGACCTCCTCACTGAGGAAGCCGCCGCCGCGAACCACGCGATTGCCGGTATCGGGCCGCACCCCGACCACCGTCTCGCCCGCACGCTCATCGAGCTCCGTGCGATACGTGATCTCCGGGCTCGCGGTCCACTCCCACACGTTGCCCGCGAGGTCGTTCACCCGCCCGCGCCCGGCCCCCCGCGCGTAGCTCCCGACCTTCGCCGTCCCCACCGCCCCGTCGTTTGCATCGAACAGGCTCGGCCACGCCTCGCCGTGGGTGTCCTCGAAGTGCCGCGCGCACTCGCGGCCGCACGCGTTCGCCAGCCGCGGCCCCGGCTCCTCCTCGCCCCACGGGTAGCTGCGCTCCTGGTCGCCGCCGCGAGCCGCCCACTCCCACTCGTGCTCCGTCGGCAGGCGCCCGCCGCGGTGACGACAGTAGGCCTCGGCCTGATGCCAGGTCACGCAGTTCACCGGGTGCTTCCCTCGCACCCGGCGGCCGCCGTTGCACAGCTGGCTGTGCGCCGCCCGGGCCTTCGGAGTCAGATCCTCCGCCTGCACCGTCGTCGGCGCGTCCGAGCAGGGCCCATCATCCGCGCACGCCGCGTACGCCCCGACGCTGACCTCGTCCTGATCGAGGCAAAAATCCGCGATCGCGACCATGCCCTCGCGCACCGTCACCGGCCGGAAGCGACCGCCCTCGACCAGCACGCTGCCCCGCGGACAGGGCCGCCGCTCGCGCTCCGCCTTGACCTCGTCCGGCTCGCGGATCGGCTCGACCTCGAGGCGCAGCAGCGCCCCGCAGCGCTCCGGCGGCGCCGAGTCTCCGCCCCCGCTGTAGCTGCAGCGACCCGGCTCGCCGTCGCTGCGCTCGAAGCCCCGCTCCGCCGACGAGCCCGCGCCCACCCCCGGACCCCCGGCGACCCGCGCTCCGGCCGACACCTCGGCCCCGCCCGCCGTCGACAGCTTGAACGCCCCCACCGTGACCATCGAGACCACATGCGTCGCCCGCTCGCACTCGCCGCGCAGCTCGGCCCGCGTCACCTGCTCGCGCGCCGCCTCGTAGTGCCCGACCACCGTCATCTCCAGCGCCAGCGCGCCGTGCCGCTCGAGCTCGGCCTCCAGCTGCGCCGCGCCGATCGGGATCTTCGCGTAGAGCTCGTCGGCGCTGCGAAACATCTGGTCGTCGCGCTTCGGCTCCACCGCGGTGTAACGGTATGCGCCCGCCACCTGACAGCGCCGCACCAGCTCCATCTCGCAGCCCTCGTAGCGCACCGCCACCAGCCCCGAGCCCCGCTCCACCAGCCCCTCGAGCGTCGCCCGCTCCGGCGACGGCCACTCGATGATCAGCGGCCGCGCCTGACTCTTCGTCACCCCGCAGCGCGCCTGCCCCTCCACCGCCGGCGTCCCCGCCAGCCCCGCCGCCAGGTTGCGCCCGCGACAACCTGTCCCAAAGGACATGGCCCCGAGGACCAGCGACGCTGCGAGCACCACGCGCACCACGCCACGGTAGCCAAACTCCGGCCCCCCGGGAAGCGCTCATACGCCCCAGCGATGTGGCCAATCCCTGCGACTCATGCACCCAGCTCACCCGCCGCTGCGCAGCGCGGCCACATCATGCGCCCTCGCTCACCCGCCGCTGCGCAGCGCGGCCACAGCCCGCCGCAGCTCGACCACCCCGTCGCCCGGCCGCGCCTGCCAGCGCACCACCCCGCTGCGGTCGAGCAGCAGGGTCGCGGGGATCTTGCCGACGCGGAAGCGGGCCGCCAAACCGTTACCCGCGTCGTGCACCACCGGGAAGCTGAGCCCCAGCTGCTGCGCCATCATCTCGGTCTCGCTGGCGAACTCATCCTCGCCCACGCCGAGCACCACCAGCTCCGGGTCACCCGCCGCGAGCCGCTGCACCTGCGGCAGCGCCGTCCAGCACGGCTTGCAGTACTGGGCGAAGAACTCCACCACCACGATCTTGCCGCGCAGCGCCTCGCTGGAGATCGAGCTCCCCGCGAGCGTGCGTCGCGTGAACTCCGGCAAGCTCCGACCCAGCGCCGGCCCCGGCTCCGACGGCGGCAAGCCCCCCGCAGCGCAACCCAGCGCCGCCGCACCGACGATCCAACACGCCAGCACCCGAGCGAGGCGAAGCAGCACGCGCCGCAGTGTCGCACAGCAACATCGCCAGGCCCCCGAACGAAATGCGAATTGTGCGCCCGTTCACGCAGCCCTTGCGCAGCGACCCCATCACGCCAGCGCGGGCCCCTATGGACGCCGTGATATCTTCCGCGCTTGCTCGCCCTGCTCTCGGAGATCCCGAATTACAGCCGAGTCCCGCCCGAGCTCAGCTCGCAGGTCGGTTGGCTGTGCTTCGCGGCCCTGCTGCTGCTCCTGGCCTGGCTGGCCACCCGCATGGAGTCCGTCCGCCGCAGCCTCCTCGCCCTCGAGGACCCGCGCATGTTCGCCGTCATGCGCATCGGCATGGGCCTCATGACCATCCAGTGCTTCTGGAACATGCGCCCCTACTGGCGAATGTTGTGGAGCGACGAGGGCATGTTCACCATCGAGGACGCCCGCTCCCGCATGGGCGGCTCCTCGCTCACCGGCTGGACCCCGGAAGACGGCTTCCTCGACCACTGGGCCTACCTCAAGTTCCTGTGGGGCAAGCACTCGGTGTTCTTCATCGACGCCTCCCCCGACTTCGTCGACGGCTTCATGCTCGTGTTCTTCGGCGTGTGCCTGCTCTACGCATTCGGCGTCCTGAGCCGCGTCACCGGCCTGCTCGCCTGGCTGATGATGTCGACGGTCTACAACCACAACACCCTCTACATGGAGGGCACCGACACCGTCTATCGCGCCTTCTTCTTCATCCTGCTGTTCGCCCGCACCGGCGCCGCCTGGAGCGTCGACAACCTCGTGCGCTGCTGGTGGCTGCGCCGCCGCGGCCGCCTGCAGGAGGTCGGCCTGCCGCCCTCACCGGGCCGCGCCCCCGTCTACGCCCTGGTCCCGAGCTGGCCACGCTACCTGATGATGGCCCAGCTGATCGCCATCTACACCAGCACCGGCATGGTCAAGACCGGCAGCGTCTGGGCCAAGGGCGACTCCCTCTACTACTCGCTCAACCTCGACCACTTCTACCGCTTCGAGCTGTGGACGCAGATGGTCTCCGCCAGCCTCGGCACCAACGTGTTCCGGCTGATGTCCTGGGTGACCCTGTGGTGGGAGTGCTGCTTCGCCGCCCTCGGCCTCGGCATGATCTTGAAGTTCGGCCTCGACCACCGCGACCAGCCGTGGCACCGCGCCCAGCGAGTCGCCTGGCGCCTCTGGCTCGGCCGCGCCGCCCTGCTCGCCTGCTACCTCCTGATCTACCGCATCGTCGTCCTCGCCTACCCCTACTGCGTCGAGATCCCCAAGGACGCCACCGCCGAGGCCACCGCCAAGCTCGTCAGCGACGGCCTCGCCAGCGTCCACACCGCCTTCGCCGGCGTCCTCCCCGGCCTCACCGCGCTGTGGTACGCGCTCGGCCGCTGGCCCCTCCGCCTGCGCCTGCCGGCTCGCCTCACCGCCCGCGTGCCCACTCGTTTGGCTGCCCGTTTGGCCGCCCGCCTGGGCACCCCGTGGACCTTCGATCAGGCCTCGATGCGCCGCTGGCTGCTCGGCCGCCGCGTCTGGCTCACGCTCGGCCTGATCTTCCACGGCTTCCTGATCCTGTTCATGAACATCGGCATGTTCCCCTTCATCATGCTGATGACCTACGCCGCGTGGCTCACCGGCGAGGAGTATGCGGCGGCGCTGCGCTGGTTGGTCGCCCTCGTGCGCCGCTCGCCGCTCGGCCGCCGCCTGCCCGCCGCGTGGCTCGATCGGGCCCAGCAGTGGGCCGGCCCGGCCCAGGCCCCGGAGGACATCCCGCCGCGCGGCCGATCGATCCCCGACCTCCTCGTCGTCCTCCTCGGCCTCGGCCTCGCGTGGCTGATCTACCAGCGCGCCACCGGCGAGCGCGAGCTCGGCACCCTCGTGTACGGCTGGTTCGGCCTCGTCCTCGCCGTCGGCGTCACCTTCCGCCTGTGGCGCGCCCGCCCGCAGCGCGGCGCCCCGGCCCTGGCCCACGGCCCCGTCCTCCGCGCCGTCATCCTCGCCTTCGTCGTCGCCCACGGCCTCTCGGTCGGCCTCAGCCTCGCCCCCAACTACAACATCTTCAGCAACTGGCGCAGCCCGACCCGCGCCCTGTTCGGCGGCTGGCTCAGCGTCACCGGCACCTCGCAGAGCTGGAAGATGTTCGCCCCCAACCCGCCGCGCGCCAACATCTTCATGAAGACCGTCGTGGTCACCCAGGCCGGCGAGCGCTGGAACATCGGCAACAACGCCTTCGACTACCGACCCTTCCCGTGGATCTGGAACGACCGCGCCCGCAAGATGCACCGCCGCATGGTCAGCAAGGGCAAGTGGTACCTCCGCTACTGGGCCAACTTCCACTGCCGCGAGTGGTACCTGGAGACCGGTGAGAAGCCCGCCGCCGTCGAGATCCACAAGCTCAGCACCCGCATCCCCAGCCCCGAGCAGGTCGCCGCCAAGGGCTACTACGACCCCACCAAGCTCAAGGTCACCGACGAGCTGGTCGAGACCCACAACTGCCCGCTCGCCGGCGACCTCCCGCCCTTCATGAAGCTCCGCCGCGGCATGCCGCTCACCGCCGAGGAGGAGGCCCAGCTCGCCTCCGAGAAGGAGCGCGAGGCCAAGGCCGCCGAGACCCGCCGCAAGAGCTGGGCCAACCGCCGCGACTGGGGCGGCTCGGGCCCGCCGACCGAGGCCACCCGCACGCCGCCGATCGCCCGCCCCACCCCAGCCGACGACGACACCCCCGCGAAGCACGCGGACGACGGCGAGTAGCTGTCCCGGAGGACATGTGACGACCCCCGACCCCGAGCTCACCGAGTCGCTGCTGCGCGCCCCGCTGACGGTCGCCGCCGCGGACGGTCGCCGCTGGGCCTACAAGCCATTCGGTCTGGTCCTCTGCAGCCTCTTCATCCTCTACCACGTGATCGCCCTGCTCCAGCACACCACGCCCTCGGGCGGGCTCGCGGCCAACTTCAGCCGCAGCCTCGCCGAGAAGCTGCGGGTCGGCGCGTACATGCGGGCCACCTCGAACATCCAGAGCTGGTCGATGTTCGCCCCCAACCCGCACCGCAGCAACATGTTCCTGCAGGTCTTCGTCGAGCTCGCCGACGGCAGCGTGTACGACCTCCAGCACGACATGTACGGCCGCCGCGAATACCCCTACGTGTTCTACGATCGCATGGGCAAGATCAACCGCCGCTTGCTCGAGCAGGACCGCTATCAGCGACACTACGCCGCCTGGGTCTGCCGCGACTGGGCCCTCCACCACAACGGCGAGGCCCCCGTCCGCGTCAAGTTCGTCAAGATGTGGACCAAGGTCCCGCACCCCGCCAAGGTCATCCCCTACATGGGCTTCGACCCCATGCAGCTCAAGCTCACCAAGGAGCACCTCCCCAGCGTCGAGTGTGCCTCCACCGTCCACGCCCAGCTCCCCGACGAGGTCCGCGCCCGCCACGGCCTCCCGCCCCTCGCGCCCGGCGAGTTCCGCGACGCCATCATCCAGACCTGGCACGACAAGGCCGAACAGCGCGAGAAGACCATCGAGCGCCGCCGCGCCCTCATGCCCGACGAGCCCCCGCTCCTCCCCGTCGAGGGTGGCCCCGGCGCCGAAGGAGGCGAGTGATGCATCGAGGTGCTCGCGGTGATGCACACGGCCCCGCCGCCGAAGGAGGCGAGTGATGCTCGGACCCACCACCGACAAGGCGCCCATCGTTGAGCGTCGCCCCGCCGCCGAAGGAGGCGAGTGATGCTCGGACCCGCCGCCGACAAGGCGCCCCCCGTCGACGTCGCCGCCCACCTCGGCGTCGCGACCTCCGTCCTGTGGCTCGCCCTGGCCCTCGCGCTGCTGTTCTTCATCGTCCGCCCCGAGCTGTGGCGGCGCCTGTGGTTCCAGCGCGTCGACCCGCGCCCGGCCGGCCTCCTGCGCATCGTCTTCGGCGGCGTGGTCCTGTGGACCATCGTCGACCTGCTGCCCCTCGCCCGCTTCCTGTTCACCGACGAGGGCCTGTGGCTGCCGAAGATGGCCCGCCGCAACTACGGCGGCGAGTTTCGCCTGATCTGGGACCCCGAGCACGGCGTCGAGCACTGGTACGACTGGCTGCTCGCGCTGTGGTACCGCTTCTCGCTGTTCCACATCCGGGCCGACCCGCCCTTCGTGTTCACGGTCTACGCCGCCACGATCGCCGCGCTCACCCTGATGATCGCCGGCGTCAAGACCCGCGTCACCACGATCGTCAGCTGGTTCCTCGTCAACTCGATCTACATCTACAGCCCGATCTTCTACAGCGGCGGCGACACGGTCGTCCGCGTGTTCCTGTTCCTCGGCATGCTCAGCAATTGGGGCGAGGCCTACTCGCTCGACAGCTGGTGGCGCCGCAAGCGGGCCGTGCTGGCCGGCGCCCCGCAGATCCCCCCGCTGCGCCCGATCGCCGCCTGGCCCCTGCGCCTGATGATGCTCCAGCTGACGATCATCTACTGCGCCACCGGAGCCCTCAAGAGCGGCCACACCTGGATGGATGGCACGGCCCTGTTCTTCGCCCTGAACCTCGACCACTTCTACCGCCACCCCGCCCAGATCTACCTCGTCACCTTCCTGCAATCGATCTGGGCCCTGCCCATCGCCACCTGGATCACCCGCTTCTGGGAGCTCGCCTTCCCGGTCGCCCTCATCGGCGCCGCCGTGCGAGCCCACGAGCGCGAGCGCAGCGACGGCAGCTGGCCGCACGCGCCCGCCTGGCGCCGCGCCCTGTCGTACCTCTGCCTCGTCGGCCTCGTCGGCATCGCCGCCTACCTCACCGCCCTCACCGCGATCTACTTCTACGACCCCGCCAACGGGCCCTGGCGACTCACCCCCGCCCAGGTCGCCGTGCTCGGCAGCACGCTCACCCTCGCCGTCCCCACCCTCGCCCTCGCCGCCTACCTCGCGCTCCGCCGCTGGCGCCCACGGGCCCACCGCATCGCCCTCGACTGGCTGCTCGGCAAGCGCCTGTGGCTCGGCGTCGGCGTCATCATGCACCTCAGCATCGACGCGCTGATGAACGTCGGCACCTTCGTCCAGGTGATGCTCGCCGTCTACATCGCCTGGCTCTCCGGCAGCGAGCTCGACGCGACCTGGCGCTTCCTCATGTCGAAGCCCATGCCCCCCGAGCAGCGACCCCGCCACCCCAGGCGCTGGCAGACCGTCCTGCTCGCCCCGGTCGACCGCCTCCGCCACCGCGTCCCTCGCCTCCCCTACCTCATCCACCACAACCCCGAACCAGAGTCCGTCCGCCGCGCCGCACTCCTCCGCATCTGGGACCTCGCCGACCGCGTCCGCTTCACCGCCGACACCACCATCGCCCCCCGCGAGCTCTGCGTCGCACCCCCGTCCGGCGGCCTGCGCCGCGGCGCCGAAGCCGGCCGCGCCCTCGTCCCCGCCCTCCCCGGCTTCTGGTGGATGTACCCCTGGTGCCTCCTCCCCGGCCTCTCCACCCTGTGCGGCTGGCTGGTCGCCCGCAGCTTCCGCTAGCGGTGCTCCTGTCCCCACGGACATGTCCCTGACGACCTGTCCGATCGACCAGCCCCGGATCACAGCCCCGCCGCCACCGCCTCCGCGCGCCCCCCGAGCCGCCGCGCCACCGCCTCGGCCACGCGCAGCCCGTCGAGCGCCGCCGACACGATGCCCCCCGCGAAGCCCGCCCCCTCGCCGCAGGGATACAGCCCCGGCGTGCTCGGCGAGGCCAGCGTCTCCGCGTCGCGCTCGACGCGGACCGGACAGCTCGTGCGACTCTCGAGCCCGACCGCCACCGCCTCGGGCCCAAGAAAACCCGGCATCCGCTGCCCCAGGGCCCGCAGCGCGTGCTGCAGCGCCGGCGCCAGCGGACCGAGCAGCAGATCGATCCGCGCTGACATCAACCCGCGGTGATAGCTGGTCGCCGGTAACCCCCGCGACATCCGCCCCGCCACCAGGTCCGCGAGCCCCTGCGCCGGCGCGACAAAATCACCGCCGCCCGCCACGTACGCCGCGGCCTCGAACGCCGCCTGATACGCCACCCCCGCCAGCGGATCTCCCGGGTCATACCCCGCCTGTGACAGCGCAGCTGCACCGATCTCCGTGACCAGGCCCGAATTGGCGAAGCGACCGCTGCGTTGATTCGGGCTCATCCCGTTGACCACCTGCATCCCCGCGTCCGTCGCCGCTGGCACGATGTACCCGCCCGGGCACATGCAGAACGAGAACACCGCACCGCCCGGCGTCTGCTCGACCAGGCGATACGCCGCCGCCCCGAGCGCGGGGTGCCCCGCCAGCGACCCGTACTGCAAGCGGTCGATCAGCGCCTGCGGGTGCTCGACCCGCACCCCGAGCGCGAACGGCTTGAAGCTCATCTGCACCCCGGCCGCCCGCAACCAGCGCTGCACGTCGCGCGCCGAGTGCCCCGGCGCCACCACCACCGCCGCCGCTGGCAACAGCTCGCCCGAACGCAGGTGGACCCCGCGGACCTCACGACCCGCGAGCACCAGCCCGTCGACCCGCGCCTCGAACACGATCTCCACCCCGGCCGCCGCCAGGTCCTCGCGCATCGTCGTGATCACCCGCGGCAAACGATTGGTCCCGATGTGCGGCCGCGCGTCGACCAGGATCTCCGGCGGCGCGCCCCAGCCAGTCAGCGCCTCGAGCACCAGCCGCACCGGCCCCCGCTTGCTCGCCCGCGTATACAACTTCCCATCCGAGTAAGTGCCCGCACCGCCCTCGCCGAAGCAGTAGTTGCTCTCCGGGTCGAGCGCCCCGCGCTGGCTCAGGCTCGCCAGGTCCCGCCGACGCTCCCGCACCGCCCGCCCGCGCTCGAGCACCACCGCCCGAATACCCGCCCGCGCCAGCCCCCACGCGCAGAACATCCCCGCCGGTCCGGCCCCCACGATCACCACCGGCGGCGCCCCCGTGAGCCGCGGCAGCGCAGTCGGCCGATACACCTGACCCAACATCGGCGCGTCCTCGAGGCGCAGCTCAAGCTCCGCGTGCACCCGCACCTTCCCGCGCCGCGCGTCGATCGCCCGGTGCAGCACAGTCACCCCGCGCACCGCCGACTCCGGCAAGCTCGCCGCGCGGGCCCCCGCCCTCCGCAGCGCCGCCGGGTCGAGCAGCGCGTCCGGGTGCAGGTCGACGTGGACGCGCAGCGGCTCGCTCATGACGCGTCCGCGGCCTTGACCCGCTTGATCACCGTCTTCGGATCACTGCCCGGCAGCCCCTGACTGAGGCCCCCCTGCGGCCCGGCCGGCTTCCACGGCACCGCCAGTCCGTCGCCCAGCGCCAGCATCACCCCGCCGACGATCTCCCCGATCGCCGTCATGCCCACCAGGTTGATCTTGTCGGCGTGGTCCCCCGGGCGGTGGTAGTCGCTGTGCACCCCGGTGAAGAAGAACAGCACCGGGATGTCCTTGCGATAGAAGCTCGCATGATCGCTGCGGGTCGCCACGCTGCCCTCGTAGAGGATCTCGAGGCCCGCGCTGCCCATCTTGTCGAGCAGCGGCATCCAGGCGTCGCTCGAGCCGAGCCCGCCGATCGCCAATCCCTTGGGGCCGAGCCGGCCGACCATGTCGAGGTTGACCATCGCCACCACGCGCGCGTCGCCGAACGGCAACGCCTCGGCCAGCGCCTTCGAGCCGAGCACCCCGAGCTCCTCGCCCGCGAAGTGGGTGAACACGATCGTGCGCCGCGGTGTCTTGCCGCTCTGCTTCCACGCCCGGGCCAGCTCGAGCACCATCGCCGTGCCGCTGGCGTTGTCGTCCGCCCCGTTGCAGATCTTGTCGTCCCCGGCCGCGCCGCACTGCCCGAGCCCCTCCACGCCGATGTGGTCGTAGTGCGCGCCGATCATCACGATCTCCTGCTTCAGATCTCCCCCCGGCAGACTCGCCAGCACGTTCGGCACGGCGATCGTCACCGGCTCCACCGCCACCGCCAGCGACACCGTCAGCCCCAGCGCCCGCGAGTGCGGCCGCTTCTCCGCGTCGATCTGCGCCTGCAACTTGCTGAGCTTCGGCTTGCCCAGCAGCTGCTCCGCCCGCTTCCACTTCATCTGCACCACCGGCACCGCCAGCGGCTCGCCCGGCAACCTGCCGCCCGCGGCGCTCGCCAGCGTCGGCAGCTCATCCGCCTCGCGCTCGCCCGCCGACAGGAAGCTCCGCGGCCCGCGGACCACGATCACCCCGACCGCGCCCGCCTTGACCAGCCGCTCCACCTTGGCCTTGACGCTGCCCGCCGAGAACCCGAATTGCGGGCCCGGCAGCTTCGCCGCCGCCCGCATCAGCCCGCTCGCGACCTTGTTGAGGTCGTACTCCACCGCGAGCACGTCCTCCGGCAGCGGCCACACGCTCGCCGTCGCCGAGGCCGGCACGTACGCCTCGACCATCGCCAGCAGCCGCCCCCGCGCCTCCGCGTGCAACTTCTTCAACCCCGCCACATCCTTCGCCGCCTTCAACGGCGCCGCCACGGTAGCGAACGCCTCCGACTCCTCCCGCATCCGCGTGAACATCGCCATCGGGTCCGGCCGCCCCGGCGCCTCGAGCAGCACCAGCGCGACCTTGCCCTTCACATCGATCCCCGCGAGGTCATCGTAGGCGGGCGCGCTGGCACTTACGCTGCCATCCACTGCATTGCCACCTGCCGCACTGCCACTCGCGCCCCTGGTGTCCTCCTTCTTGGTCGCCTCGCCGTCGGCCTTCGTGTCCAGCTCCGCCGGCTCCGACACCGCCGCGTAGCCCACAAACACCAGCTCGCCCTGCACCACCCCCGAGCCGCTCTGTGGCAGTACCACGAACTCTGCTTCCGTCATCGCCGTCGCCCGCTTGCCTCGCACCAGCTCCAGCCGCGCCGGCGAGCTCAGCCGCGCCCCCGTCCGCAGCGGGAAGTCGACCGCGAAGCCGGGCCCACACGGCTGCAGGCCGAGCTCCCCGTAGCGCCGCACGAGAAATTCGGCCGCACGCTGCAGGTCCGGGCTGAGCGTGTATCGGCCGCGAAATTCGTCGGCCGCGAGCACGCCGATATCCGCCGCCATGCGCCTGACATCGAGCTGCAGGCCGGCCGCGGCGACTGGCGCCACCGCGACCTCCGGCGTCGGCGGCCGCGACGGACCCGCCTCGCGATGACAGCTCGCCATGAACAGGGCCAACGAGAGCGCAGCAAGGCGTGGCATCGCCAGGCTTTATAACCTCGAGGCAGCGATCTCCGGACCCGAGGTGCGATCACACCAGCGATGCGCGTAGACCGTGCGTTGCTTCACATCTCTGCATCCTCCGCAGGCCCGTCGACCACGCCGCGGACCCACGCCACCCAGGGCCGCCAGCCGACCACCCGTCGGCATCGGTTCACACAGCTGCAGCAGGCCCCAGCACGCGCCAGCACCAGGTTGCCCGGCGCTCCGCCGATGTATTGACGCCCACTGTCAAGTCGCGTAACGTCGCGGCTCAAGTCTCCAGGGTGCGCATACGATTGAGGCCTCCCCCCCTGAGCAGCGGGCAGCAGCGATCTCAACTAGCAAGCAAGGATTACACAGCGATGAAGCGTCTCAGTTTGATCGGTTCATGGAAGCGGATTGGCGTGCAGATGGGTCTGTTGGCGGGCATCGGCCTGGCCTTCGTCGGCGGCTCGGAACCGCCGACGGCGGACGCAGCCCCCAAGGATTGCCAGAAGGAGGGCAACTGCACCTTCAAGAAGCCACTGTTTGGCATCATCCTCGATAACTCGAGCTCGATGAACGAGCAGTTCGACGCCAACACGACCCGCTGGGAAGGCGCCGTCGCGGCGATCACCCAAGCCATCGATTTCGACAACGGCTATATCGCCGAGAACTTCATCCTCGGCCTCATCCGCTTCGGTCACGACCCCGACCCGAACGTCAAGGGCACCACGATCCCGGCCGACAGCTCGGGCCTGATCGACGGCCAGAAGCTCGACGTCGGCTGGTACGACGACAACCCGCCGAACAAGCCCTACATCGAGTGCACCAACGGCGACGCCATCGTCGCCGCCCTCGAGGCCGCCGGCGCGCCCTCGGGCGGCAACAAGGTCGGCATCGGCACCTGGACCAAGGGCGCCATGGACTTCGCCAACGCCTACCTCGCCAAGACCTACGCCGACCACCCCGGCGACATCGGCAAGCGCAAGGCCGTGTTCATGGTCGTCACCGACGGCAAGTGGACCAACCCGCAGGGCAACATGACCCTCGCCCCGGCCAACCAGGACCCGGCCATCACCGCCGGCGACCTGTTCAAGAACCAGGACGTCCCGACCTACGTCGTCGCCATCGGCGACGCCGAGGGCCAGATGTTCGCCGACAACCTGGCCGCCGCCGGCGGCACCATGAAGGCCATCGGCGCCAAGGACCCGCAGGCCCTCATCGACGCCCTCAAGGCCGTCATCGTCAAGATCCAGCAGGACGTGGTCGCCCCCGTCTGCACCCCCGGCCTCCCGCGCATCATGGTCCTGATGGACGCCTCCTCGTCGATGCTCAACTACAAGATGGGCACCGAGCACGCCCCGGCTGGCATGAGCGGCTGGGACCAGGCCCGCGACGCCCTCGCCGGCGCCATGTCGATCTTCGACATCGAGATTATGAACTCCCCCGGGAACCATGTGGAGGACCTTGTCCACCTGGGCCTCTCGGTGTTCGGCCACAACGCCCCCGCCGAGGAGAAGCTGGTCGTCCAGTACGGCCCCTGCCGCAAGGACAACTTCGCCTGGGCCCTCGACCCCAAGACCTCCTGCGAGGCCCCCGGCTGCGTCGACCCCTACGCGGCGCCGCCGATCAAGTGGACCTTCAAGGACGGCTCTCTGATCGACCCGCCGAACTTCGACGAGAAGACCCTGAGCCACATGCCGAAGTGTGACTTCAGCGCCCAGCAGCCCAAGGCCTGCATCGGCTCCGGCACCTACACGCACCTCGGCCTCAACCTGGTCCAGGCCAACATCGCGTCCTACACGATCGAGTGCAAGAAGATGGGCGCCATCTATCCTTGCAACGACCAGACCGAGTTCATCAACATCCTGGTCACCGACGGCAAGTACAACTCGACCGACGCGCAGGTCCAGATGCCGCTCCAGACGATGTACACCGCCGGCACCACCACCTACGTCATCGGCTTCGGTGACTTCGTCGACGTGAACCAGCTCAACAAGATGGCTGACTGGGGCTCGGGCAACATGCTCGACTACTACGACGCCAACAACCAGGCCGACCTCGAGAAGGCCCTCTCGGACATCATCGGCACGCTCAGCTTCGACGAGTGCTGCAACTTCAACGACTGCGCCCAGATCCCGGAGCCCACCACGGAGGAGCCGGACCCGGTCGTCGTGGACATGACCTCCACCGGCGTCATGACCGACACCGACGGCACCACCAGCGGCAGCAGCAGCGACGGGACCACCGGCGACGGCACCACGACGAACCCGATCGACACCGACACGGCCGGCACAACGATGGTCACCACCGTCCCGGGCACCGACACCACCGACACCGCCCCGACGGGCAGCAGCTCCAGCGCCAGCGACTCGGACAGCGGCGTGCCGACCACGAGCGGCGGCAACACCACCCCGGGCAACACCACCCCGGGCTCCTCCGACACCGAAGCCTCCGGCTCCGGCTCCTCGGGCACCGACACGGCCGGCATCGACGACGAGGGTTGCGGCTGCAAGGTCGACGACGCCAACAACACCCGCGGCCTCCTCGGCACGCTCCTCACCTTCGGCCTCGCCGGCTTCATCCGCCGCCGCCGCCGCAGCTAAGGCCACTCCCGGGCGACCGGGACCGGCCCTCGAAAAACACCTCCCACGCGCGCGTGGGGGGTGTTTTTTTTGCTGGCGCACTCTGGTGGCCCCGGGGCTGGTTTGCTATGCACCCCGATCGTGTCCCAGCAGCCCGACCCGGAACTCGCCGCCCTCTCGCCCGACGGCCAGCGCATCGTCGCCGAGGAGGCCGACATCCTGCGGAGGATCCTGGCCCGGCTCGCGCGTGAGGCGGAGACCGCCCCCGAACAGCTCGAGGACCTCGACGCCCAGATGCTCGAGCTGCGCGACGCCCTCGCCGAGGCCAAGGAGGAGGACCAGGCCTCGCTCATCGAGCAGATGCATCAAGTCGCGGCCCTCAGCCGCACCCGCGGCCAGGGCCGCGACGCCCCCGCCGACCCGAAGAACCCCTACTTCGGCCACCTGCGCCTGCGCGAGGCCCGGTCCGGCCGCCAGCGCGACGTCCTCGTCGGCAAGCGCACCCTCCTCGACGACGGCGACGGCCTCTCGATCGTCGACTGGCGCAACGCCCCCGTCTCCCGCCTCTACTACCGCTACGAGGAGCAGGACGAGTACGAGGAGGAGTTCGACGCCCGCAGCCTCGAGGGCCGCGTCCTCATCCGTCGATCGATCGGCGTCACCGACACCCAGCTGCGCCGCGTCACCGCCCCCCAGGGCGCCTTCGTGTGCGACCGCCTCGGCCGCTGGCGCGACGCCGTCGGCGCCGCCAAGCCCTCGCTCGAGGGTGGAGTCGGCACCGCCGCCCGCATCCCCACCGGCCAGCTCGGCGTCCACGGCGACGACGACGAGCCCCGCGCCGACAAGCACCTGCAAGAGATCACCGCCCTCATCGACAAGCAGCAGTTCAACCTCATCACCCAGCCCGACTCCGGCATCGTCCTCATCCAGGGCGGCGCCGGCTCCGGCAAGACCACCGTCGCCCTCCACCGCGTCGCCTACCTCGCCTTCCAGGACCGCCGCCGCTTCGCCCCCACCAAGATGCTCATCATGGTCTTCAACGAGGCCCTGGTGGAGTACATCCGCCACGTCCTCCCCTCGCTCGGCATCGAGGGCGTGCCCGTCACCACCTACCGCCGCTGGAGCACCGTGCTGCTCCGCAAGCTCAAGCTGCGCCTCCCGATCTCCCACGTCGACTCCACCCCAGATCCGGTCAGCCGCTTCAAAAAACACCCGGTCATGATCAAGATGCTGGAGGACCACGTCGCCGCCCAGCTGATCGACATCGAGGCCAACCTCGAGAAGCGCCTCGACGGTCGCCCCGGCGGCGACGCCGTCCTCGCCGCCTGGCGCCGCAGCGCCAACCTCCCGCCGGTCTTCCGCGTCGACCGCACCCTCGAGTGGGTCCGCGCCCAGCAAAACCTCCAGCCGGCCGTGCGCGCCGCCGCCGAGACCGCCCTGCGCGCCGCTCGCGAGGCCACCCGCGACGTCTGCGACGACTGGCTCGAGCTGATGACCGACGGCGCCGCGATCCGCACCGCGATCCGCGAACACGCCGCCGCCTCCGCCGACTTCAGCGACGCCGACATCGCCTCGATCGTCCGCTGGTGCGCCGACAAGCACGAGCTCGACGCTGAGCCCGAGCCCGTCCGCGAGGAGCGCGACGACGACGAGGCCCCCGAGCTCTCGGGCGCCCCCAGCATCGACGACGAGCCCCGCCCGCCGAAGGGCGAGCGCGACGACGACGGCCCCGAGTCCGAGGCCGGTCAGCCTGCGTCGGCTAGCGCCCGCGTCACCCGCCTGCTCGCCGCCAACATCGGCCTCGACCCCGAGGACGACGCGATCCTCCTGCGCCTGCTCCAGCTCAAGTTCGGCGGCATCTTCGTCGGCGGCAAGCGCTTCGAGTACGAGCACATCGTCATCGACGAGGCCCAGGACCTCGCCCCCCTCGAGGTCCGCGTCCTCCTCGACTGCGTCACCGAGGGCCAGAGCGTCACCATCGCCGGCGACCGCGCCCAGAAGATGATCTTCGACAACGGCTTCACCGACTGGCCCGAGCTCCTCCGCGACGCCGGCCTCCCCCACGTCGCCATCCAGCCGCTCAAGATCTCCTACCGCTCCACCCGTCAGGTCATGGAGCTCTCGCGCCACGTCCTCGGCCCGCTGCACAACCCCTCCGAGCAGCTCATCGCCCGCGAGGGCGCCCCCGTCGGCTTCTACAGCTTCGGCGACACCGGCGAGGCCGTCGCCTTCCTCGCCGAGGCCCTGCGCAGCCTCATGCAGCGCGAGCCCACCGCCAGCGTCGCCCTCGTCACCCGCTACCCCCAGCAAGCCGACGTCTATCACGACGCCCTGCGCATCGCCGAGGTCCCCAAGCTGCGCCGCATCGGCCGCCAGGACTTCAGCTTCACCCCCGGCATCGATGTCACCGACGTCCGCCAGGTCAAGGGCCTCGAGTTCGACTACGTCGTCATCCTCGAGCCCACCGGCCAGAACTACCCCGAGGTCATCGAGTCGCGCCACCTGCTGCACATCGCGGCCACCCGCGCCGCCCACCAGCTCTGGCTCGTCTGCGCCGGCCCGGTCAGCAAGCTCATCCCCGACGAAGTGATCCTCGCCAGCGAGTAGGCGCTCGAACGCGGGCACCAGCGGTTTGCCGGACTTCACTCGCAAAAGTGGGCGAGGGTCGATCCGGCTTCAGTCCTCGCTGCGTGTGCTCCCTTCGGTCGCCCCCGCTGCTGCGGATTCAGCCGGATCGACCCTCGCCCACCCTCGCACGCCAAGGCCGTGAACGGCCCTTGCGGCGGCTCTGGCTCGCTCGCGATCACGTGGTTCACAGCGACGCCCGAGTCGCATCCGCGCCGGCCACGGCCGCCGCGGACCCGACCCCCTGGACCCGTTACCCGCCGCAGATCCAACCGCGGCTGCTCGTCACATCCACGCGAACGCATGTCCCGCACCGACGCAAGCAGTTGCCCGCGCACCGACCTGCGGCGGGTATCGCCTCCAGGGTGTCGGGCATCTTGCGGCCGAGGCCGCAAGCTGCCCGACTCGGCCCTCGCTTCGAACCACGCGATCGGATCAAGCCAGAGCCGCCGCAGGGGCCGTTCACGGCCTTGGCGTGCATGGGTGCGAGGAGGTCGATGGACGTGAATCCGCAGCGCTGGAGTGGCACGAAGTGCCATTCCAGCGCGAGGACTGAACGGCCATCGACCTCCTCGTACCCTTGCGAGTGAAGTCCGGCAAACCGCAAGGCCCCGGCGTCAGCCGTCACCCGAGCAGCCGCACCGCAGCCGAGGCGAGCCACTGCCCGACCTCGGAGCACTTCGCCGCCTTCGCCTCGCCGACGAGGTCATACGTCAACGGCGCCCCCGCCTTGAGCAGCTCGACCACCGCCGCCTCGATCGCCTGCGCGCCGCGCCCCAGCCGCGCATCGCCGCGCTGCTGTCCCAGCCACTCGAGCCCCTCCTTCACCGCCAGCACCATAGCGATCGGGTTGACCTTGTCCTTGCCCGCGTGCTTGGGCGCCGAGCCATGGATCGGCTCGAACATACCGTGCTTCGCGCCGACGTTGGCCCCGACCGCCATGCCCATGCCGCCCTGCAGCACCGACGCCAGGTCGGTCACGATGTCGCCGAACATGTTGGTCGTCACCACCACGTCGTAGTACTCCGGCTGATTGATCAGCCACTGCGTGAACGCGTCGACGATCGCCGTGTCCTTCTCGATCTCCGGGTACTCAGCGCCGATCTCGAAGAAGATCTTGGCGAACAGCTGACAGCCGTGCAGCACGTTGTCCTTGACCACGGCCGTGACCCGCAGCTTGCCGTCCTTCGGCGCGCCCTTGTTGCGGCGCCGGCACAGCTCGAACGCGTGGCGGATCACCTGCTCGCTCGCCCGCCTTGTGATCACGCGGGTGTCGATCGCCACCTCGGTGCGCCCGCCCGGCGACAGCTTGCCGCCGGCCGGCGTGTACAGCCCCTCGGTGTTCTCGCGGATCATCACCATGTCGACCAGGCCTGGCTGCCACACCTGCTTGTTGGCCCCGTGGATCCGGTGCTGCACGCCCTCGTACAGCTTCACCGGCCGCACGTTGGCGTACAGGTTCAGGCGCGTGCGGTTGCCGAGCACCGGCGAGAAGCCGGCCATCTTGCCGTCCTTCATCAGCACCGGGCCCGAGCCGGTCGGCGACGGCCAGCCGACCGCGCCCAGCAGGATCAGGTCTGCAGCGTCACAGCGCGCTTCAGCGCCCTCGGGCCAGTCGCGATCCCCGTGCTGGAGGTAGTACTGACCGCCGCACGGGATGTCGTCGACGTCCCACGCGAGCTCCAACTTCGCGGAGATCGCGTGCAGCACACGCAGGCCCTCGCGCATCACTTCCGGGCCCGTACCATCGCCACCGAGGGTCACCAGCTTGTACGACATGGAGTCGGTGTACACGCCCGTACCGGCCCCTGGCGTGCGCCATACGGCGTTTTATGGTGCGGATACTCACCCCTTATCGCGGCGAGTCGGGTTATACATGACGAGCTCTCGTGCAGCTCTTCGCCTCGTCGTTGTGGTGGCTGTGGCTGGCGGCCCCACCTGTGCCAGAGCCCGCCGCGACCCCCGCGACCGCCTCTGCACCGGAGAGCACCGCGACCACCTCCGTGCCAGCCGCGGCGGTGCCGAAGTCCGGCCCGATCGAGATGCCACCCGAGTGGGTGGCGCCCAGCTCGGTCGGTCGCCTCAAGCCGCTGGTCGGGCGAGCTCGCGTCGATCGCGTGCGCCTCTCGGCCCAGCGCATCGACGACAGCGCCATCACGATCGACGGCCACATCGACGAGCGCGCCTGGCAGGCCGTGCCGGTGCTCCCGGAGATGGTCCAGATCGAGCCGCGCTACGGCTTCGCTCCCAACTACCGCACCGACATCCGCGTCGCCTACGGCCGCAAGGGCATCTACGTCGCCTACGTCTGCCACGGCGACCCCAAGAAGGTCCGCGGCGGCGTGTTCCGCAAGGACCAGATGGGCCCGAGCGACCTCGTCTGGCTCGAGCTCGACCCCCAGAACAACGACACCAACGGCTACGTGTTCGTCACCAACCCCTCGGGCTCGCAGGAGGACGCCCAGCTGTTCCGCGACGACAGCGAGGAGCCGCTGTGGGACGGCGTGTGGCAGACCGCCGGCAAGGTCACCAGCAGCGGCTGGAGCTCCGAGATCTTCGTGCCCTGGTCGACGATCCGCTTCGAGGCCAGGGAGGAGCACACCTTCGGCGTCAACGTCGGCCGCTGGATCAACGACGTCGGCGAGACCCAGGTCCTCTCGCCCGCCCCGCAGGGCCTGCCCGGACGGATCTCCTGGGCCCTCGACTATCACGGCGTCCAGGGCATCGAACCCGGCCTCAACCTCGAGCTGCGCCCCTTCACCTCGTTTCGCATCGCCGCTCGCCGCCCCGACACCAGCTACGACAAGTCCTTCCCCTTCCTGCCCAACGGCGGCTTCGACGTGAAGTACGGCCTGCGCGGCAACCTCACCCTCGACCTCGCCGTCAACCCCGACTTCGGCCAGGCCGAGGTCGACCCCGCGGTCCTGAACCTCGGCCCCTTCGAGGTCTTCTTCCCCGAGCGTCGCACCTTCTTCCTCGAGTCCAAGGAGATCTTCGAGACCCGCTTCCAGCTGTTCTACTCGCGCCGCGTCGGCAACAACCCCAAGCCCGCCCGCGCCGACCTGACCACCCGCAAGGACGCCAACGGCAACGACGAGCAGGGCGCCCTCACCCAGCTCGACCCGCTCACCCGCATCTTCGGCGCCCTGCGCATCACCGGCCAGGCCGCGCGCTCGTGGAGCGTCGGCGCCATCACGGCCACCACCGGCGCCACCTTCGGCAAGGAGCGCTTCAGCGACGGCACCGACCACGTCATCACCGTCGACCCGACCAGCCAGTACTCGGTGCTCCGCGTGCGCAAGGAGTTCGACAGCCAGACCAGCGTCGGCGGCATCGCCACCGGCGTCGTGCGCGGCGGCGGGGAGCCGAGCGCCTTCACCGGCGGCTTCGACTACCGCATCCGCTTCGCCGAGCGCTGGCGTCACTCGGCCCAGATCATCGGCACCCACGACGGCCGCCGCGCCGGCATGGGCGCCGGCTTCGACCTGCGCCGCAGCGGCAAGAACCTCTCGATCGACTCCGCGGTCGACATGCTCACCCCGCACGTCAACTTCAACGACCTCGGCTTCATGCGGCTCAACAACTACATCGACGGCAACGCCGGCGTCAGCGTGTACAACGCCCAGCCGATCGGCCGCCTGCGCCGGCTGGTCGGCGGCGTCGCCACCCGCGTCGCCTCGAGCTTCCAGGGCCAGCTCCTGCAGAAGCAGCTCACCGGCGAGGTCGGCCTCACCACCCTCAACCTGTGGCAGTTCGCCTTCAACACCGGCGGCCACCTGCCCCAGCTCGACCTCTACGAGACCCGCGGCGGCATCCCCTACGAGGTCCCGGTGCACTGGTGGACCGGCCTCGACATCACCTCCCCCGACAACCGCCGCGTCATCGCCGGCTTCAACGGCGCCTACGGCGAGCAGAACGGCGCCCCCAGCCCCGACCTCGCGCTCGAGCTGCGCGTGCGCCCGGTCAACCGCCTCGAGCTCACCCTCCGCGGCGACTTCAACGGGACCTACAACCGCCCGCGCTGGACCACCACCAACGCCCTCGACGAGGCGGTGTTCGCCCGCGCCCGCGTCAACTCGTACACCGGCCTGCTGCGCGGCACCCTCGGCATCATCCCCACGCTCACGCTGCAGTCCTTCAACCAGCTCTACTACCTCAGCGCGCACCACACCGACTTCTTCATCCTCACCGCCCCGAGCGTGCTCGTCCCGACCTCCGCCGCCCCCTACTACGGCGTGGTCGACCAGGGCCTCTCGAGCTTCATCTCCAACACGATCCTGCGCTGGGAGTACCTGCCCGGGAGCTTCCTCTTCATCGCCTACACCCACCGCACCACCCTCAGCGAGGGCGGCATGGTCGTGAAGTTTCGCCCCGGCTCCGGCTTCTCCAACCTCGGCTCCCCGCTCGCTGCCAACGAGGACATCGTCTTCATCAAGCTCCAGCACCTCTTTGGCCTCTAAGGCCGCCCGAGGCCGCCCGAGGCCGCTACCAGCCGAGCACGTAGGCGAACACCAGCGGCGCGACGATCGTCGCGTCCGACTCGATGATGTAGCCCGGCGTGTCGACCCCGAGCTTGCCCCACGTGATCTTCTCACCCGGCACCGCCCCCGAGTACGAGCCGTAGCTCGTCGTCGAGTCGGAGATCTGGCAGAAGTACGCCCACAGCGGCACATCGGTGCGGCGCAGGTCCTGATGCAGCATCGGCACCACGCAGATCGGGAAGTCACCCGCGATCCCGCCGCCGATCTGAAAGAACCCGATCGTGCTGTCGCGGGTCGCCCGCTGATACCAGTCCGCGAGGTAGATCATGTATTCGATGCCCGAGCGCACCGTGTGCACGTTCTTCACGTCGCGCGTGATCACGTGCCCCGCGAACATGTTGCCGAGCGTCGAGTCCTCCCAGCCCGGCACGATCATCGGCAGGTTGGCCTCCGCCGCCGCCAGCAACCACGAGTCCTTCGGGTCGATCTGGTAGCTGCCCTTCAGCGCCCCGCTTCGCAGGATGCGATAGAAGAACTCGTGCGGGAACAGGCGCTCGCCCGACTGGTCGGCGCGCACCCACTCCGCCAGCACCACGTCCTCGATGCGCCGCATCGCCTCCATCTCCGGGATGCAGGTGTCGGTCACCCGGTTCATGTGCCGGTCCAGCAGCGCCTTCTCGTCGTGCGGCGTCAACTGTCGGTAATGCGGCACCCGCTCGTAGTGGTCATGCGCGACCAGATTGAACACGTCCTCCTCGAGGTTGGCGCCGGTGCAACAGATCGCGTGGATCTTCCCCTGACGGATCATCTCCGCCAGGCTGATCCCCAGCTCCGCCGTGCTCATCGCCCCCGCCAACGTCACCAGCATCTTCCCGCCGCCCGCGAGGTGCCGGTTGTAGCCCTCCGCGGCGTCGACCAGTGCCGCTGCGTTGAAGTGACGATAATGCTTGCGAATAAAGCTGGAGATCGGGCGATCGTTGAGCATGGGCGGGCGCCGAGAATACGCGATTCCCGGGCCCTGTGGAGCCTCCGCGGCGAGCGCGCGAACCCGGAGAAAAAGCCCGTTGGCGCCCGCCATGCACGCGAGTAGCCTTGCCCCCGCATGCGACGGGACCTGCCACGGACCTGCGCGAAGGTCCACGACCTCGTCATCGTCGGCGGCGGGGTCACGGGGGCCTGCATCGCCCGCGACGCCGCCCTCCGCGGGCTCTCCGTCGCCCTCATCGAGAAGCAAGACTTCAGCCACGCCACCAGCGCGGCCTCCTCAAAGCTCATCCACGGCGGACTGCGCTACCTGAAGAAGCTCGAGGTCGGCCTCATCCGCGAGTCGCTCCGCGAGCGTCGCATGTGGCTCCGCACGGCCCCGCACCTCGTCTACCCGCTGGCGATGCTGCTGCCCACCCACCGCGGCCGCAGCCGCAGCGAGGGCAAACCGATGCTGCGCGCCGGCCTCAGCATCTACGACCTCCTCGCCTTCGACCGCACCTGGCTCGCCGACCCCGACCAGCGCCTCCCGGGTCACCGTTCTCTCGACATCCGCGAGACCCTCGCGCTCCAGCCCGACCTCCCCGCAGACGACCTCAGCGGCGCGATCGTCTACCACGACTGCCAGATGTTCTCACCCGAGCGCCTCGCGCTCGAGTGCCTCCTCTCCGCCGCCGCCGCCGGGGCAGAGCTGTGCAACTACACCCTCGCCGAGGGCCTGCTGCGCGACGGCTCCCAGGTCCTCGGCGTCCGCGCCCGCGACCTCCTCACCAACAACACCCACGAGCTGCGCGCCCGCCTCGTCATCAACGCCGCCGGCCCCTGGGCGGACCTCCTGCTCGCCGGACTGCCGACCTCCCAGCGCGTGGTCCGCTCGAAGGGCGTGCACATCATCACCCGCGCCCTCACCACCGGCCACGCCATCACCTTCGCCGGCAAGCACGGCCACCTGTTCCTCCTCCCGTGGCGCGGCCACACCCTGATCGGCACCACCGACGAGGCCTACGAGGGCGCCCCCGACGACTTCCGCGTCACCGAGGCCGACATCGCCAGCCTGCTCGCCAGCGTCCACGAGCACCTCCCCTCGGCCCGGCTCACCCGCGCCGACGTGCTGCACTTCTACGGCGGCCTGCGCCCGCTCGTCAGCGACGGCAGCGACGACAGCGACGCCAGCACCTACGACGCCAGCCGCAGGGCCGAGGTCCACGACCACGCGCACGCCGACGCCGACCACGCGATGTCCGGCCTCATCTCCGCGATCGGCGGCAAGTGGACCACCTCGCGCCACCTCGCCGAGCAGGTCGTCGACCTCGCCGCCCGCAAGCTCGAGCGCCGACTGCCCGCCTGCAGCACCGCCACCACGCCGCTCCCCGGCGGCGCGATCGCCAACTTTCGCCGCTTCGTCGCCGACCAGGTCCAGCGCCACCCGGGCCACGACCCCGCCATGCTCGAGCACCTCGCCCGCAACTACGGCACGCGCATGGGCGAGCTGCTGCACATCATCGACGCCGACCCGAACCTCGCCCGTCCGCTCGCCGAGGGCCTGCCGGAGATCGGCGCCCAGGTGGTCCACGCGCTGCGCTGCGAGATGGCCGTCGCCCTCCCGGACGTCGTGTTCCGCCGCACCGGCCTCGGCACCCTCGGCAACCCCGGCGAGGCCGCCCTCAGCGGCGCCGCTCGCCTCATGGGCGGCCCCCTCGGCTGGGACCGCGCCGAACGCATGCGTCAGGTCGAGCGAGTGCTCGACACCTACGGCGCCGCCCCCTGACCCCTGACACGGAGCACGCGCATGACCACCAGCAACCGCATCTGCCGCATCGGGGCCATCGTCAACCCCTCGCACGGAGCACGCGCATGACCAGCAACCGCCGCATCCGCGCCATCGTCAACCCCAACTCCTCGCACGGGCGCACCCGCGGCAACTGGCCGAAGATGCACAAGGCCCTCGAGGCCGCCCTCGGCCCCGTCGAGGTCGCCTTCACCGACGCGCAGATGGCCGCCACCCTGCGCACCCGCGAGGCCCTGCAGGACGGCGTCGACCTCATCATCGCGGTCGGCGGCGACGGCACCATCAACGAGGTCGTCAACGGCTTCTTCGCCCCGCCCACCGGCCCGGAGAACGTCCTGCTGCGCCCGGGCGCAGAGCTCACCCTGCTCACCTCCGGCTCCGGCGGCGACTTCCGCAAGACCTTCGGCCTCCCCCTCGACCTCCCGGGACAGATCGATCGCATCGCCAACGGTAGCACCCGCGCGATCGACGTCGGCCGCCTCGACTACACCGATCACGACGGCCACCCCGCGTCGCGCTACTTCAACAACATCGCCAGCTTCGGCCTGTCCGGCCTGGTCTCCCGCCGGGTCAACGAGGCCACCTTCAGCAAGCGCATCAACAGCCGCTTCGCCTTCTTCTGGGCCTCCGTCCGCTCGCTGTTCGGCTACGCCATGCCCCGCTGCCGCATCCAGGTCGACGACCAGCCAGCCTTCGAGCTCGGCATCAACACCGCCGCCGTCTGCAACGGCCAGTTCTTCGGCGCCGGCATGCAGTTCGCCCCCAACGCCCGCCCCGACGACGGCCTCTTCGACCTCGTGATCATGCACGACATGAGCACCCGCGAGATGCTGCGCGACCCCAACGCGGTCTACAGCGGCAAGCACATCCTCCACCCCAAGGTCCGCTCGCTACAGGGCCGCCGCGTCGTCGCCGAGGCCCTGCCCGGCCCGCCCGCGCTGCTCGACGTCGACGGCGAGACCCCCGGCCGCCTGCCCGCCACCTTCACGATCCTCCCGGCTGTCCTCAAGTTCAGGTGCTGACAATCCCATGACCCCCAGCCGCCTGCCCGCCACCTCCACGATCCTGACAATCCCATGACCATCGAACGGCGAAAGCTACGCTGGAACGGCTGGGGCCTCGCCCACGCCACCTTCGAACTCGGCGCGCGCGACCAGGCCGTGTGGGCCTACATCGCCGCGGCCCTCGGCCGCGAGCACCTGACCCCGAGCCCCGCCGTCCCGCTGCCGGAGATCGAGCTCGCCGCGCCACGCCTCGGCGAGGCCACCCTCGCCGCCCTCCACGGCGTCGTCGGCAGCGAACACGTCAAGACCGACCGCTACGAGCGGGCCTTCCACGCCCGCGGCAAGAGCTACCTCGACCTCCTCGCCCTCCGCGCCGGCGAGCTCGGCGAGCAGGTCCCCGACGCCGTCGTCTACCCCGGCGACGCCGAGGAGGTCCAGGCCCTCGTCGACCTCGCTGTCACCCACGACCTCGCGCTCGTCCCCTACGGCGGCGGCTCGAGCGTCGTCGGCGGCGTCACGGCCATGCGTGGCAGCCACGCGGCGGTCCTCACCGTCGACATGACCCGCATGCGCCGCCTCCTCACCCTCGACGAGCTCTCGCACTGCGCCACCCTCGAGGCCGGCGTCTACGGCCCCGACCTCGAGCAACAGCTACAAGCCCGCGGCTTCACCCTCGGCCACTACCCCCAGTCCTTCGAGTTCTCCACCCTCGGCGGCTGGGTCGCCGCCCGCAGCGCGGGCCAGCAGAGCAACCGCTACGGCAAGGCCGAGAAGTGGCTGCTCGGCGCCCGCCTGGCCACCCCGCGCGGCGCCTGGCACACCGAGTCCTTCCCCGCCTCGGCCGCCGGTCCCAACACCAACCAGCTCGTGCTCGGCAGCGAGGGCACCCTCGGCATCATCACCGAGGCGACCGTGCGCATCCACCCGGTGCCGCAGCTCCGCGACTACCGCGGCTACCTGTTCAAGTCCTTCGCCGAGGGCGCCGCCGCGGTCCGGGAGATCGTCCAGCGCCAGCTCCCGGTGGCGATGCTGCGCCTCTCCGACGCCCCCGAGACCCACTTCCTCCAGACCTTCTCCGCCGCCCAGCACCCGCCCGGCGCCGCCACGCGGATCGGCAGCCGCGTGGTCGCGTGGCGCGGCTACGGCGAGGGCCGCTGCCTCCTGCTCGTCGGCCTCGAGGGCGACCGCGAGGCCGTGCTCGACGCCCAGCCGCTCACCCGCTGCGTCTGCGCCCGCCACGGCGGCCTGTCGATCGGCCAGAGCCCCGGCCGCAAGTGGTACGCCCGCCGCTTCATGATGCCCTACCTGCGCGACCCCCTGCTCGACCGCGGCGTCGCCGTCGAGACCCTAGAAACCGCGACCCGCTGGTCGAACCTGCTCCCGCTCTACCACGACATCGACGCGGCGATCCGCGAGGCCCTCCACCGCAACGCCGCCGCCGCGAACGACCGCGCGATCGTCATGTGCCACGTCTCCCACGCCTACGAAGATGGCGCGAGCCTCTACTTCACGATGGTGTTCCCGCAGCGGCTCGCCGACTCGCCGGCCGCCTCCGCCGCTCCCGCGCGCGCGCAGTGGCTGGCCGTCAAGCAGGCCGCCACCGACGCGATGGTCCACGGCGGCGGCACCATCAGCCACCACCACGGCGTCGGCACCGATCACGCCCCCTGGCTCGCCCGCGAGAAGGGCCCCGTCGGCCTCGCGGCCCTCACCGCCGTCAAGCACAGCCTCGACCCCGGCGAGGCGATGAACCCCGGCAAGCTGCTCCCCACCTCCTGAGAGCCCCAGCGCGTACTTGCGCGCCCGGCGAGGCCACGACCCACTTGCGGGGTTCACCGCTGTGCCATTAGGGTGATCTCATGGCCCAATCTACTGCGTCCCCGTGGATCTTCGCGTCGGTCCTCCTGCTCGGCCTCGGCTGTGGTGACGACACCGCCGACAGCAACAGCGCCGGCAGCTCGAGCCAGGCCACCAGCGAACCAGGGTCGAGCAGCAGCGCCAGCGCCAGCGCGACCACCGGCGGCAGCACCCCGACCACCAGCGGCGCCGAGGGCACCGTCTCCGACAGCGGCATGAGCAGCAGCAGCGACCCCACCGCGACCTCCTCCCCCAGCACGACCGCCACCACCGTCACCAGCGGCGACACCACCACCGGCAGCACCGGCGGCGTCGTCTCCGACACCGACGTCAGCACCAGCGACCCGGGCTCGAGCACCAGCGGCGCCGTCCCGGACCTGCCCGTCAACAACTGCGAGGTCAAGTGCGGCGAGACCGACTGGAGCTACGTGTGGATCGCCAACAGCGGCGAGCACACCGTCAGCAAGCTCGACACCCGCAACATGACCGAGCTCGGCCGCTACCGCACGCGCCCCGACCACCAGGGCAGCCCATCGCGCACCTCGGTCAGCATCGACGGCCGCGCCGTCGTCGTCGCCAACCGCCACGGCGGCCTCACCAAGATCTGGTCGCGCCCCGAGTACTGCAAGGACGCCAACGGCAACGGCAAGATCGACACCTCCACCGGCAAGAACAACGTCCTCCCGTTCGGCATGGACGAGTGCGTCGCCTGGTACACCGCCTTCCCCGGCGCCACCACCCAGCGCCCCGTCGCCTGGACCTCCGGCGTCTACAACGAGGTGACCTGCGAGTACGAGGACCAGCAGATCTGGGCCGCCGCCAGCTTCGGCCAGGACGTGAACTCCCCCTGCACCAACGCCAAGGGCATCAAGGTCTTCCGCGTCAACGGCGACACCGGCCTGGTCGACGACACCGTCGACCTCCCGAACCTCTCCTGCGGCCTGCTCGGGGCCTACGGCGCCGCCGTCGACACCAAGAACAACGCGTGGTTCTTCGTGTTCGGCGGCGGCATCATCTTCAAGGTCGATCACGAGACCCTGCAGACCGAGGTCGTCAACAAGGGCTTCTACGGCATCACCGTCGACACCAAAGATCGTGTCTGGCTCGACGACGGCTCGCGCTACGACCCCGTCACCAAGCAGTGGGCCGCGCAGATCGGCAACCTCCCGCCCAACGGCGGCAGCGGCGTCGCCGTCGACCTCAAGGGCCGCGTCTGGCACGCCACCGACGGCGGCATCGGCTGGCTCGACTCCGAGACCATGGTCGTCGGCGGCAAGGTCAACCTCCCGATCCAGGGCCTCGCGCGCGGCATCGGCGTCGACGTCGACGGCTACATCTGGGCCGTCCCGCTCGGCAGCACCGTCGCCTACCGCATCCACCCCGAGACCTTCGCCATCGCCACCTACGACGGCCTCAACCAGCCCTACACCTACTCCGACATGGCCGGCGGTCAGATCAACAACGTCGTCTGCCCGCAGTGAGCGCGGGTCGCCGACGACGGCGAGCCGGCGTGTTGAACGAACCACGCCGGTTGCCCGCAGGAGGCTTCAGCCCCGCCGCTCGATCGGCAGCAGCGCCAGCGTGCAGCAGCGGTGGCCCACGCGGTCGCCGATCGCCAGCGTTCGTTGCACCCGCGGCCACAGCGGCAGCCCGCGCTGGCTGGCCCGCGCGGCCCACACCCCGAGGTCGTGCTCCGGGACCACCGCGTCGGCCGTGAACACGATCAGCAACACCGCCGCGTGGGCGATCTGCGGGTCGCTCGCCAGCTTCTCCACGTCGCGCCACACCGGCCGCTGCAGCGCCTGCGCGTAGGCCATGTTCGGCGCCAGCGCCCTGAACTGCGCCACCGCCTTGACCTCGATCCACATCGCGTCCGCCAGCGCGACCGCCCGCGCCGGCGCGAACAGCCCCAGCTGCGCCGCGTCGTCGACCAGCGGCAGCCCCTCCGGCGTCACCACCAGATCGCAGCGCGAACCCTCCGTCCTGCGCCGCAGCGACCGCTCCCGCGGGAAGCGCTGCTCCGGGTGCACGCCGTAACCCGCCGCGCGCAGCCCCGCGTGCAGCAGCGGGTGCAGCTCGAGCTCGCTGCGCACGTCGAGCCCGTGCACCGCCTGCTCGAGCTCCAGCTCCGCCGACGCCCGCGCCAGCCCCGAGGCCAGCGCGTCGGCGAGGTCCTCGTACGACCAGCGCGGCTCCGACATCGCCGCGAAGGTAGCGCGACTCGGCCCAACCCGCCGCGTGTTATGTAGCGCCCGTGCTGCTCCAGGCCCTCACCAGCGTCCCCACCGACGACCTCAAGAAAGCCCTGCTCCTGCTCCACCGCGGCGAGCTGCGCCTCCCGATCACCGCCCTCGAGGTCGTCCGCACCGGCCTGCACGCGCACCAGGACGCCCTGCTCGGCCACCTCCGCGGCCTCGATGCGCCGGCCGTGCGCGCCGTGCTGACCGCCGTCCTGTCCGAGCGCCTCCAGCCGCGCTGAGCCCTTCGAGGCGATCGAGCTCCCACTGCGATGGCTGTGGGAGCCCTGATTCAACGCCGCCGAGCGCTCTGATATCCTGACCCCGCCATGACCGCCCCCGCCACGAGGCGCGCCACCTACGACGATGTGCTGAGCGCCCCGGAGCACATGATCGCCGAGGTCCTGTTCGGCACGCTGTACACGCAAGCATGCCCAGCCATCCCGCACGCGCTCGCCTGCACGCGCCTCAGTGCCATCCTCGGCAACCAATTCGACACCGACGTCGAGGGCCCGAACAGCTGGTTCTTACTCAACAAGCCCGAGCTGCACCTTGGCAGCGAGCCCGACATCATCGTCCCCGACCTTGCAGGTTGGCGCGGCGCCCGTGCCCAGCAGGTGCCCGCTGAGGGCCCGTGGATCGGCGTCCCGCCCGACTGGGCCTGCGAGATCATTTCACCCTCCACGCAAGCCCGCGACCGCGGCGTCAAGCTCGACATCTATCTCCGCGAACAAGTCCGCCACGTGTGGCTCGTCGACCCGATCGCCGAGACGCTCGAGGTCTACCGCCACGGCGGCGCCCACTGGATCCGCTGCGCCCTGTACGCCAGCAACGCAGCCGTGCATGCCGAGCCCTTCGAATCCTTCGAGCTCCAGCTCGCCAAGATCTGGCGCCGCCCGCCAACGACAACGCCCTGATACTCTGGCTCCGTCATGACAGCCCCGGCCCGCGCGACCTACGAGGACGTGGTCAACACATCACCCCTCATGATCGCGGAGATCGTCGACGGCACGCTGTACACGCGGCCGATCGAGGGCCTGCTTCGGTACAACGCTCTGCACCTCAGCTCGCTCCTCGTCCGTCCCTTTCAGCGCAGCGAGAATGGCCCAGGCGAGTGGCTCTTTCTCCTCAAGCCCGAACTCCACCTCGGCAGCGAGCCTGTGGGAGCCCTGAAGCCGCGCTCCGCTCAGTGCACGAGCTTGCGGTAGCGGAGCCGGTGGGGCGTCAGCGCGTCCTCGCCGAGGCGGCGCTTCTTGTCGGCCTCGTAATCCTCGTAGTTGCCCTCGAACCACACCACCTTCGACTCGCCCTCGAACGAGAGGATGTGGGTCGCCAGGCGGTTCAAGAACCAGCGGTCGTGGCTGATGATCACCGCGCAGCCCGGGAACGCCAGCAGCGCGTCCTCCAGGTGGCGCAGGGTGTCGACGTCGAGGTCGTTGGTCGGCTCGTCGAGCAACAGCAGGTTGCCGCCCTTCTTGATCAGCTTGGCCAGGTGGACCCGGTTGCGCTCGCCGCCCGACAGCACGCCGACCTTCTTCTGCTGGTCGGCGCCGTTGAAGTTGAACTTGCTGACGTAGGCCCGGGCGTTGACGTCGCGCCCGGCGATGCTCAGCAGCTCCTGCCCGCCCGAGATCTCCTGGTAGATCGACTTGTCCGGGTCGAGCGCGTCGCGGCTCTGGTCGACGGCGGCGATGTCGACGGTCTCGCCGATCTTCAGCTCGCCGCTGTCGGGCTTCTCCTGGCCGGTGATCATGCGAAACAGCGTGGTCTTGCCGGCGCCGTTCGGGCCGATCACGCCGACGATGCCGCCGCGCGGCAGCATGAAGTTGAGGTCGTCGAACAGCAGCCGCTCGCCGAAGCCCTTGCTCAGCTTCTTGGCCTCGACCACCGTGTTGCCGAGGCGCCGCGAGAACGGGATCACCAGCTCGGTGGTGTCGGCGCGCTTGTCGGACGAGGCCGCCAGCAGGTCCTCGTAGGCCTTGACGCGCGCCTTGCTCTTGGCCTGCCGCGCCTTCGGCGACATCTGCACCCACTCGAGCTCGCGCGCCAGCGTCCGCTGCCGCGAGCTCTCGGCCTTCTCCTCCTGCGCCAGCCGCTTGCGCTTCTGGTCGAGCCACGACGAATAGTTGCCCTTCCACGGGATCCCCGCCCCGCGGTCGAGCTCGAGGATCCACCCGGCGACGTTGTCGAGGAAGTAACGATCGTGGGTGATCGCCACCACCGTGCCCGGGTACTCCTTCAGGAAGCGCTCGAGCCACGCCACGCTCTCGGCGTCGAGATGGTTGGTCGGCTCGTCGAGCAGCAGCAGGTCCGGCCGCTGCAACAGCAAGCGACACAGCGCGACCCGGCGACGCTCGCCGCCGCTGAGCGTCGTCACCTCGGCCTCGCCCGGCGGACAGCGCAGCGCGTCCATCGCGATCTCGAGCGTGCGGTCGAGCTCCCAGCCGTTGCCCGCGTCGATCTTGTCCTGCAGGTCGGCCTGCTCGGCCAGCAGGCGGTTCATCTCGGCGTCGCTCATCGGCTCGCCGAGCTTCATGCTGACCTCCTCGAAGCGCGCGAGCACCTGCTTCATCGGCGCGACCGCCTCCTCGATGTTGCCGAGCACGGTCTTGTTCGGGTCGAGCGCGGGCTCCTGCGGGAGATAGCCGACCGACACGCCCTCGGCGGCCCAGGCCTCGCCCTGGAACTCCTTCTCGACGCCGGCCATGATCTTCAGCAGCGTCGACTTGCCGGCGCCGTTCGCCCCGAGCACGCCGATCTTGGCGCCGGGGAAGAACGAGAGGTAGATGCCCTTGAGCACCTCCTTGCCGTTGGGGAAGACCTTACGCAGGTCCTTCATCGTGTAGATGTACTGATAGGCGGCCATGGCTCGTGCGGTCTCCTCGGCGCTCCTCGCCCAGGCGGACGCGCGCGGCGGGAGGATACCAGCGCGGCAGCGCCGCCCAAACGACGAAGATCTGTGTGAAATCTCGGCGTCGGCGCCAGCCCGGGCGGCCCCAGGGGCTGGTGCCCCGCCGACGCGGCTCCCATAATCCCGCCGCGATGGCCCAGACGTCTGAAGTCGACACCGACACCCAAGTGAAGTCCGAGCCCGCCACCGCGGCCGCCGCTCCCGAGGCCGCCCCGCCGCCCCCCGCCGAGCCGACGGCCAGCGAGAGCGAGGCCAAGCGCGCCGCCCAGAGCCACGCGCTCGCCGTCGACGCCTCGTTCAAGCGCTACGGCATCGACCGCTGGGGCCGCGACTTCCTCCGCTCCAACGACCAGGGCCACCTGGTGTTCACGGCCCCGAACTGCCCGGTCGTCGACCTCCACGTGCTCTCGCTGGAGCTGGCCCGCCGCGGCATCCGCACGCCCTACGTGGTCCGCTTCCCGACGATGATCGAGCGCCAGATGGAGACGCTCAAGAGCGCCTTCGCCAAGGCGATCAGCGACAACAACTACCAGGGCTCGCACATCGGCGTGTACCCGCTGAAGGTCAACCAGCGGCGCAGCGTGGTCGACACCGTGGTCAAGGCGCGCGAGCGCCTGAACTACGGGCTCGAGGCTGGCAGCAAGCCGGAGCTGCTGCTGGCGCTGGCCCAGCCGCCGCTCAAGCAGTCGCTGCTGATCTGCAACGGCTACAAGGACCGCGAGTTCATGCGCATGGCCTTCCACGCGGCCGAGCTCGGGCACCACGTGATCATCGTGCTGGAGAGCACCCGCGAGGTCCGGCGCTACCTCGACGTGTTCAACGAGCAGGACTGGATCGCCCGCCCCGAGGTCGGCGTGCGGGCCAAGCTGTACAGCCGCGGCTCCGGCCGCTGGCAGAGCTCCGGCGGCGAGAGCTCCAAGTTCGGCCTGACCACCAACGAGATCCTCGCCGTCGCGCGCGAGCTCGCGGCCGCCAACCTGCACGGCCAGCTGTCGCTGCTGCACTTCCACATCGGCTCGCAGATCACCCAGATCAAGCGCATCAAGACCGCCGTCCGCGAGGGCGCCCGCATCTACGCCGACCTCCAGGAGCACTGCCCGCAGCTGCGCTACCTCGACCTCGGCGGCGGCATCGGCGTCGACTACGACGGCAGCCGCACCTCCTACCCGTCGTCCGCCAACTACACCCTCGACGAGTACGCCTCGCAGGTGGTCTTCGAGGTCACCGAGGCCTGCGCCGAGGTCAACGCCCGCCAGCCCACCTTGCTCACCGAGAGCGGGCGCGTGGTGGTCGCCAACCACGCGGTCACGATCGCCGACCTGCGCGAGGTCCAGGGCGAGCTGCTGCCGGTGCCCGAGGCCACGGAGGACGAGCACCGCCTGGTCGACGAGCTGCGCGAGACGCTGGAGAACATCAACACCAAGAACGTCGACGAGTACTTCCACGACGCGATCGACTTCCGCGATGAGTGCCTGCAGCTGTTCTCGCGCGGCTACCTGTCGCTGGCCGAGCGCGCCGCCGCGGAGGGCCTGTTCCACCGCATCCGCGCCAAGGTCGAGAAGATCGTCGAGACCCTGTCCCACCCCTCCGAGGAGATCACCGACTTCCTCGGCAAGGCGCAGCAGAAGTACCTCGTCAACTTCTCGATCTTCCAGTCGATCCCCGACGCGTGGAGCATCGACCAGGTGTTCCCCGCCGCGCCGCTGTCACGCCACGCCGAGAAGCCGACGCTGCAGGCGCAGATCGTCGACATCACCTGCGACAGCGACGGCTGCGTCGAGACCTTCGCCCACCCCGACGAGAACCTCTCCTACCTGCCGCTGCACGTCATGAACGGGCCCGACGAGCGCTACTACCTCGGCTTCTTCATGACCGGCGCCTACCAGGACAGCCTCGCCAACGTGCACAACCTGTTCGGCCGCTGCCACGAGGTGATCCTCCGCAACCCCGACGACGACATGGTCCTGCCCGGCTCCGAGCGCGTCGAGCTCTCGCCCACGCTCACCTTCGAGATCAAGATGGGCGCGACCTGCGAGGACACGCTCTCGGCCATGGACTTCGACGTCGATCGCATCAACAAGTGGCTGCGCGACCGCCACCTCGCGGTCGAGACGACCCTCGGCGAGTCGTGGGCGATGGGCCTGCTGCAGAGCTACCCGTACCTGTCGCGCTGAGCCGCCGAGCCGCCGAGCCGCGGATCACACGTGCGCGACGGCCTCGATCTCGACCTTGAAATTGAAGGGCAGGCGCGAGACCTCGACGCAGGTCCGCGCCGGCACCTTGGGCCCGGGGAAGAACTTGCCGTACACGCTGTTGAACACCGCGAACTGGCTCATGTCCGTGATGTAGGCCGTCACCTTGAGCACGCGCTCGAGGCCCGAGCCGGCCTTCTCCAGCGTGCGCCGCAGGTTGCTCAGCGTCGCGTGCGTCTCACTCGCCAGATCGCCGAGCGTGATGCCCAGCCCGTCGACGTCGACCGACGCGTGACCCGAGGTGAAGATGAGCCCGTTGTAATCGCGGTACCACGAGAAGATCGGCCCGTGCTCGAGCTGGGAGGTGCTGGGGCGGTGAGTCGACATACGCGATCGATCTATAACCCGCACCGGCGGCTCGCGTCACGAACGCTGCGCACTGCGATCTATTTGTTGCCGCGACTAAATTGTTTCAGATCGCGGTAGCGGTCGCGCAGGAGGTTCTGGCGGGTGGTGCCGCGGAGCTTCACGCCGCGCACATAGACCTCCGTCGGGGCGCTCGAGAGTTCGAAGGGGTCGCCGCTCCAGACCACGAGGTTGGCGACCTTGCCGACGGCGACGCTGCCGTGCGTGCGCTCGACGCCGTAGGCGCGCGCCGGGGCCAGGGTGATCGCGGTCAGGGCGGCCTCCCAGGGCAGGCCGTGGGCGACGGCGATGCCGGCCCCTTGCGGCAGGCTGCGCAGGTTGTGGGTGCCGCCGGGGGCGAGCAGCGCGACCGTCACGCCGGCGCGGTGGAGCAGCGCCGCGTTGTCGAGGCGAGCGCCCATGCTGTCGAAGCCGCCGGGGATGTTGAGGGTGGGTTCGAGGATCACCGGGACCTTCGCGCGGGCCAGCAAGTCGGCGACCTTCCACGCCTCGGCGCCGCCGACGATCGTGATCTTGAGGTTGAAGTCGCGGGCGAGGTCGAGGGCCGCGAGGATGTCGGAGGCGCGGTCGGCCGAGAGGGTGAGCACGGCCTGCTGCTTGAAGATCGGCTGCAGCGCCTCGAGGTCCAGCGGGTGGGCCGAGAGCTCGCGCGACTGGGCGCGATCGTACGCGGCCCGGCGCGCCGGATAGCCGCGGGCGTCGCCGAGGACCTCGCGCAGCTTGGCCAGAGTCGCCGCGCGCGAGCCGGCGTGGGCCTGGCCGAGGTGGGCGGAGATCGCCGCGCGCGGCTGCGCGGCCAGGCCGCGGTGGTCGCCGTACACGAGGTCGATGATCGCGACCTGGCCGGAGATGAGGCCGCCGGTCGGGACCACGGCCGCCGAGGTCACGCCGTCGATCGCCTGGATCGGGATGAGGGCCGACTCGGCGTTGAGCGCGGCGGCGGCCTCGTAGGCGGCGCGGACCGGGTGCTCGCTGGCCTTGCTGTCGTCGCGGGTGCTGCCCTCGAGGTCGATCTCGACGATGCCGAGCTGGGTCTCGGCGGCGAACAGACCCGGCGTGATCAGCTTGCCCTTGAGGTCGACCGCCATCGACTCGTCGAGCAGCTTGGCCCGCGCCTCGGGGCCGCCGACGATCGTGAACAGACCGCCGTCCATCGCGATCACGGCGTCCTTGATCACGGTGCCGTCGCCGACGTGCAGCTCGCCGCCGACGAGATAGACCGGACCGGCGCGCGCTGGCGTCGACACTGCTGTGGGAGCCGGCGCGGCGGCAGCAGGCGCCGCGCCGAGGGCCCAGACGAAGGCCAGCACGAGGCAGCTGCAGAGACCACGGCGAGGAGAAAGAGTGCTCATGGGGTGGACCCTGCGTTCGTGGTGGCGAGGGGCGGAGTGCTGCGCTCGAGGTCGCCGGGCAGGTAGCCGAGCTCGAAGTCGGTGCGGGGCTCGAGCGAGCCGCGGACATAGACCTGCTCGCCGGCGATATAGACCTGCTCGGCGATGGTGTAGACGCTGAAGGGGTTGCCGCTCCAGACCACGAGGTCGGCGAGCTTGCCGGGCTCGAGGGTGCCGGTCTTGGCGTCGATGCCGAGGGCCCAGGCCGGGTTGGCGGTGATCCAGCGCAGGGCCTGGTCGTCGCTGACGGGGATGCCGGCGCGGCGACCGGCGTGCATCGCCTTGGCGGCCTCCTGGTTCAGGCGCTGGATCCCGACCGCGCTGTCGGAGTGGATGATCGCCCGCGCGCCGGCCTGGGTCAGCAGGGCCGCGTTCTCGCGGATGCCGTCGAAGGACTCGGCCTTGAAGCCCCACCAGTCGGCCCACACCGACGCGGCGGTGCCGGCAGCCGCGAGCTTGTCGGCGATCTTGTAGGCGTCGGTCGCGTGGTGAAAGCTGCGGATCTTGAAGCCGTAGGTGGCCGCGAGGTCGAGCATGATCGCCATCTCGTCGGCGCGATAGCAGTGGTTGTGGACCAGGATCTCGCCGCGCAGCACGCCCGCGATGGTCTCGAGCGCGAAGTCCACGGCCGGCGGTTGCGGCTCGTCACCCTTCTTCTTCGCGGGCTTGCCGTCCTTGCCGACCTTGCCGTCCTTGGGCTCGTCGTCGTCGTAGTCGTCGCCGATGACGGGCGGCTCGGGCTTGTCCTTCTTGGCGAGCCACTCGGCGTGGTCCTTGCGGTAGCGGGTCCAGCTGCGCTGATACTCGCTGGCCTTCTGGAAGGCGTCGCGGTAGCCGGCGACGTTGCCCATGCGCGTCTGCGGCCCGCCCTTCTCGCCGTAGACCCGCTTGGGGTTCTCGCCGCAGGCCATCTTCAGCCCCGCGGGCGCGCCGGGGAAGCGGGCCTCGGCGGCCGAGCGGACGCCGGGCGTGAGGCGCACGGTGACCGACCTGCCGCCGAACAGGTTGGCCGAGCCGGGCAAGATCTGCATGGTCGTGATCCCGCCGGCGCGGGCGCGGTCGATCTGCGGGTCCTGCGGGAAGTAGGCGTCGACGGCCCGGACTCCGGCGGTGTTGGGTGCGATCGCCTCGTTGCCGTCGGCGTGCGCGGCGAGCCCGGGCGCGGCGTAGACCCCGATGTGCGAGTGGGTGTCGATGATGCCGGGGGTCAGGGTCTTGCCGCTGAGGTCGACGATCTTCGCGTCGCCCGGCGCCGCGAGCTCGGGGCCGACGGCGACGATCTGATCACCCTCGAGCAGGACATCCGCGCGCTCGTAGATCTTGCCGGCCGCGGTCATCACGACGGCGCCGCGCAGCAGGGTCTTCGGGCGCGGTCCGCTGGCGGTGGCCGCCGGCGTGACCGGGGCCGCAGCGGGCGCAGGCGGGTTCGGAGCGGCGGTCTGGGGCCGCTTGCCGCACGCGAGCTGTCCGGGCACGAGCACGAGGCCGAGGAGCAGCGGGAGGCGGCGCTTCATCACGTCCGCACGCTACGCCAAACCCCGCGCAGCTTGGAAGTTTTTACCGCGAGTCGGCGGTGGCGGGCCGCGGCCCGGGCGGATATCCTTCGCGCCCGCATGACTGTCCTGTCCGTCCGTTCCCTGTGCGTCGCGCTCCTCCTCACGCCCGCCTGCCTGCCCGAGCGCGGCAAGGCGCCGCCGACCCCGAAGGCGGTCGCGGCGAAGGACGGCAAGGCGGCGACCAAAGCCGGTGCTGGGCCCGCTGCCGGTGATGCGAGGGGTGGCAGTGCCGTCGCGCCGCTCGTCGGCCCGCCGCCGGCTGGTTCGGCGAGCGGCTGCAGCGGCGCGGCGTTGACCATGCCGAAGGGCACGGTGGTGGCGCGCATCGAGGGCAAGGACGTCACGGTCGACGACCTCGGCCCCGAGCTGGTCCAGGCCGAACAGTCGGCGCTGCGCACCTACTGTCAGAGTGTGACGAGCGCGCGGCAGGGCGCGCTCGACAACCTGCTGCAGCAGAAGCTGCTGACCGCCGCCGCGGAGGCCGAGGGCAAGGAGCTCAACGCCTTCGTGCAGGGCAGGATCGAGGCCGAGGTGCCGACCCCGGACGACGCGGCGATCCTCGCGTTCTACGAGGCCAACAAGTCGCCGAGCGCCCCGCCGCTGGAGATGGTCAAGGACCAGGTGATCCAGGCGATGCAGGGCCAGGGCGGCGAGAAGGTGCTGAGCAAGCTGCTCGATGACCTGCGCGCCAAGGCCAAGGTCGAGCGCATGCTGCCCGACGTCAGCCCGCCACCGATGGACCTGCGTCGCCCGGTCCACGCCGCGTTCGCCGGCCCGGAGGATGCCGTCGTCCAGGTCACCGAGTTCTCGGACTTCGAGTGCCCCTACTGCTCGCGCGCGGCCGAGACCCTCAGCGGCCTGAAGAGCAAGTACGCCGGCAAGCCGGTGCAGTTCGTGTTCCGCAACTTCCCGCTGAGCTTCCACCCGAACGCGCGGCCGGCCGCGGAGTACGCCCAGTGCGCGCAGGAGCAGGGCAAGTTCTGGGCGATGCACGACGGCATCTTCGCGCGCCAGAGCGAGCTGTCGGTCGCGGTGCTCAAGGAGGTCGCCACCGCGGCCGGGCTCGACGCCGGCAAGCTCGACGCGTGCCTCGCGGGCGGCGGCGTGAAGGAGCAGATCGAGGAGGACATGCGCAAGGCGCAGGAGGTCGGGGTCGGCGGCACCCCGAGCTTCTTCGTCAACGGCCAGACCTTCGCCGGCAACCCGACGGTCGAGGGCCTGAGCGAGGCGATCGACGCCGAGCTGAGCCGCTTGCAAGGCTGACGAGCGCCGCGCATGCACCCGGCCTTCCTCCCGCTGCCGCGCCGCTTCCTCTACGCGCTGAAGCCGGCGAGCTGGCCCAAGCTGCTGGTGCCGGCGATCGTGGGGCAGGCGCTCGGGGTGCTGGCGGCGGGCACCTGGTCGTGGGGTGGGGCCGCGGTCGGGCTCGGCTTCACCGCGCTGACGCTGGTCTACATCGTGCTGCTCAACGACTGGTTTGATGTCCGCGTCGACGCGATCAAGCGGCAGATGTTCCCCGACGCGGGCGCGCCGAAGACGATCCCCGACGCGATCTTGCACCCGCAGTCGGTGCTGCTCGCGGGCGTCGGCGCCGGCCTGTGCGCCCTGTCGCTCGGGCTCTGCGGCGAGCTCCTGCTCGGCCGCAGCGGCCTCGGCCTCGCCAGCCTGATCGCCCTCGGCATGCTGCTGCTCTACAGCGCTCCGCCGCTGCGCCTCAACGACCGCGGGCTCGGCGAGATCGTCGAGGCGGTCGGCGTCGGCGCGCTCTTGCCGTGGTTCAACGCCTACGCGCAGAGCGGGCAAGTGGTGGCGCCGGAGCTGCTGCTGGTGCTGCCCGGGCTGACCGCGCTGGCGCTGGCCTCGGCGATCGCCAGCGGCCTCGCCGACGAGGAGAGCGACCGCGCCGGCGCCAAGTCGACGATCACCACCCAGCTCGGCAACCTCGCGGCCCGCAACGCCGTCGAGTACGCCGTGATGGCCGGCGCCGTGCTGTGGGCTCTGGCCGCCCGCATCGGCGTCGGCGTCGTCTCGCCCTTCGCCTTCAGCGCGGCGCTGATGGTGCTGCTGTGGCAGTGGCGCGGCGTGGCGGCCGCGAGCCCAATGGCGCTCACCAACGCCTTCCCGGCGATCGCCCGCTACAAGCAGGCCCTGCACCGCACGCTGTGGAGCAGCGCCCTGACCCTCGCGCTCGCGCTGTTGCTGCTGCGCGCGCTCGGGGTCGGGGTCCGATGAGACAGCTCCCCCAGCTCCCGCCGCTGGCCGCCGACCGCCTGGTCGCGGCTGGACGCGAGCTCGACCTGCACGGCTGGGTCCGCCGCTCGCTGGCCCCCGGCCGCGAGCTGGCGGGCGAGCTGGTCGCGGTGTGCAGCGCCGCGGCGCTGCCCGATGACGACGACGCCACCCTCGTCGCGCTCGCCGAAGGTGTCGCCGAGCTGTGCGCGGCGCAGCGGCAGAGCTTCCCCGACAACCTGTGCTGCGACCTCGAATTTCTGGTCGCGCAGGCGCTGCGACGGGCCCGGCCGCGGCCAGACCCGGCGGCCGCGCTGACGCAGCAGTTGGCCCGGATGAGCCGACTGCAGCGGCTCTACGGCGGCGACACGGCGATCCGCTTCCGCTACGTGCACGACTTCGTGTACGGCTTCGACTGGGCCAAGTGGGTCGGCCGCGACCCCGACCTGCGCGCCCAGGTCGGGCCCTTCGACCCCGAGTTCCTGGACCACCTCGAGCGCCGCGCCCAGGCGCTGTTCGAGCTCATCGACGCGGACGACGAGGTGTACGGCCAGCTCGACGGCGAACACAGCCGCAACCCCTTCCCGTTCTCGCGCGAGCCCGTCGACGAGCTGCGTCTGCACCGCGACCTCGCGGCCCGCGGCCTGGTGCCGGTGGCGGCGTGGGACCCGGACGCGCAGCCGTGCTGGCGGCGGCCCTACGCGGCCCTGCGCATCGCTCGCGCCGAGGCGCTCGGGCTCTCTCGCCCCGCGACGAGCTGAGCTGGCCCTCGGCTCGCGCGCCACGCCACGAACTGAGCTGGCTCTCACGCACCACGCCACGAACTGAGCTGGCGCTCGGGACCTGTCCTGAAGGTCAGCCGCCGGTCTGCTTGCGCTTGAGGTCGGCGACCTTCTGCTCGAGCTCGGTGACGCGGGCCTGGGCCTTGTCGTAGTTGCTCTGCACGATCTTGGCGCGCTGCGTGTTGCGGTCGTGCTCGCTGATCGCTCCCTCGGCGAGGGTCTTCTTCATGCGCTCGAGGAAGGTGGTGCGGGCGACGAGGTCCTCGCGGGCCTGCACGAGCTTCTTCTCGAAGTAGGCGATCTCGGCCGCGGCGCTGGGGAAGCTGGTGGGCTCCGGCTTGGGCGTGGGCATCGTGGCCAGGCCGTCGGTCGGCGCGAGCAGGCCGGGCCTGACCTGCGGGGTCATGCGCGCCTCGGCCGGGTCGACCGCGCGCGGCTGGATGCCCCGCGCGGTGCCGCTGCGGCCACCGTCGGCCATGTTGCTGCCCTGCTGCCCGGCCTTGCTGGCCTTGCCGCCGCCCGCGCCGTCGCTGGCCGCGTCGTTGTCGGGCCAGAAGATGAGCAACGCGGCGACGATGAGGATCGCCGCGCCGATCAGGACGGCGCCGAGAGAGCCCTGGGGCTCGTCCGGAGGGGCGTTCGGGGGGACCTTCGACTTCGGCGCGTCGGACATCGCCTGCGGGTTATAACACGCGTCCGTGAGCGCGGACGACGGCGACATGGAGCCGCCGACCGGCGAGCTCATCCACATCCCGCTGGTGGTGGACAGCGCCCGCGACGGCTTTCGCCTCGACCGATTCCTGGTCAGCCGCATCACCCGGCTGTCACGCACGCGGGTGCAGCAGATCGTCGCCGCCGGACGGGTCCGCCGCGCCGACACCGGTGAGACCTTGCTCCGCCCGGCGCAGCGTCTGCGCGCCGGCGACGCGCTGGTGCTCGAGCGGCCCGCGCCGCGTGAGCCCAGCGTGGTCCTCGACTACCGCGAGCTGCACCGCGACGCCGATCTGCTCGTGCTCGACAAGCCCGCCGGTCTGCCGGTGCACCCGTCGGCCCGTTACCACCGCCACACGCTCACGGCGCTGATGCGCGAGCGCCTCGGGGTCGGCCACGGCTGGGAGATGGCGCACCGCCTCGACCGCGAGACCTCGGGCGTCCTGATCTTCGGCCGGCACGGCGCCTCGGCGACCACGCTCAAGCGGGCCTTCATCGCCCGCGCGGTCGAGAAGCGCTACTGGGCGCTGTGCACCGGCTGTCTCGCGGGACCTGTTCGGATCGACATGGCCCTTGGGCCAGCTCTGGGCTCGGCGATCCGGATCAAGATGGGCCCGCGGGCGGCGGGTGACGGCGGCGTGCCGGCCGTCACCGAGGTCGTGCCGCTGGCCCGCGGCAGCTTCCGCGGCGCGCCGATCACCCTGATCGAGGCGCGCCCCGAGACCGGGCGACAGCACCAGATCCGCGTGCACCTCTCGGAGATCGGGCACCCGCTGCTCGGCGACAAGCTCTACGGGCTCGAGGAGTCGCGCTTCCTCGCGGTCGTCGACGGCGAGCGAGGCGGCCACAGCACGCCGCCGGCCCGCGCGCTGGCGGAGCTCGAGGCGGAGCTGGGCCTCGGCCGGCACGCGCTGCACGCGGTGTCGCTGGCCTTCGCCCACCCCGGCGACGGCCGCCCGGTCCGCTTCACCGCGCCCTGGCCCGCCGACCTGGCGGCGATCATGGCGGCGCCCAGCTGAGCTGTCCTCGGGGACAGGTCCTAGCGGGGCGTCAGCAGCGGGCGGGCGCCGGGCTTGAGCTCCTCGACGATGTCGCCGAAGATCACGCGCAGCGCGGTGGTCTTGCCGGCCTCGACCTCGAGCTTCATCTGGGCCTGATCGCAGCCGTCGGCGAGCCGCAGGCTGCGGTCCGGCAGGTCGATCTGCAACACACCGGGCGGCGTGCGGTCGAGGCCGAGGCGCGCCTTGCCGCCGGTCCAGGTCATCGTCCGCGGCCGCGCCTCGAGGTCGCTGCCGGGCGGCAGCTCGAACTGCTTGGCGTGCTGCGGCGGTCGCGTGCGCACGAACCACACCGCCAGCGCGACCCCGCCGGCGACGAAGCCCACGACCAGCAGCGACAGCACCACCCGCATGCGACCCCCCTGGCGGTAGCCCTCGAGGCGACCGCGGTGGTGCACGCCGATCGGCGGGTTGGCCATCAGCTCGTCGTCGCGTTCGCGGGCCGGCGGCGGCTGGATCTTGCGGGGCTCGCCGATGAGGTCACCACGCGGGTCGCCACTCACGTCGCCGCTCGGATCGCCTGTGAACGCGGTGTTCGAGTCGGCGAGCGTGAGCGGCGGCGTGGGCCTCGCGCGATCGAGGGGCGGGTCGAGGGGCACGGGATCGAGGGTAAACCATGCTCGCGTCGCGGCGCGACGGGCCCGGGCGATCACGCCGCAGATCGCCTGGGGAACCGCGTACGGGCCGGCTGTTCGCCGGTCTGCGTGGTGGTTGCGGGCCGCCCGCGCTCGCGAACTCAGATGAAGGTGCGGTCGTGCGGCAGCCAGGTCGGCCGGACCTGCGCCCACATCACCTGGGCGACCAGGCCGAGCTTGTTGCTGGCGAGCTGCATGGCGCCGCTGACCTGACGCAGGCGATCGCGGGTCGGCAGGTGGGCGGCGTGGCGGGCGACGAGGCTCGACTCGATCGCGTAGCGGGCGGCCTTGAGGTACTCGCTGAGGAACACGCCGGGTCGGCCCTCGGCGCACGACAGCAGGGCCATCGAGCGGGCGCGGGCGCTGCGACCGGAGGCCCAGTAGTCGAACAGGGCCCGCTGGATCGCGCGGGCGCCCTCGTTGCCGCCGCGGAAGACCTCGTAGATCGCGTCGGCGAGGGCCTGGCGGGTCGGCACGTAGCGGTCGTGCTCGGCCCGGTAGCGGCGCAGGCTGCCGTCGTCGAGCCAGGCCTCGTGGGCGGGCGCGTCGCTGCGGCGGCGGGCCTCCTCGCCGAGGCACTCGGCGTCGCGCAGGCCCATGGTCATGCCGCTGGCGGTGATCGGGTGCGAGCAGCCGCCGGCGTCACCGATCAGCGCGAGGCCGGGACGCACCGCGGTGGGCGCGGGCAGGTTGACGGTGGGGGCCATCTCGAAGGGGCCCTTGTGGTGGAGGATCGCGTCGGCGATCTGGTCGGCCAGCGGGTGGGGCAGGAAGGGCACGAAGGTCTCGAGCAGGAACTCGGCCAGGCGCGCGCCCTTGACCGGCAGGTTGGCCGGGAGGTCGAGGGTCACGCGGTAGATGAGGTCGCCGCCAGAACCGGAGGTGGTGTCGCGGGAGATCGGGTAGACGAGCACCGGACCCCAGGCGCCGAGGATGATGTTGCCCCACGTCGGCGCCGGCAGGCTGGCGTTGCGCAGCTCGAGGCCGACGGTGAAGCCGACGGTCTGGCGCTGGTCGGGGATGCCGGCGAGCTTGCGCACCTGACTGGCCTTGCCGTCGGCGCCGACGACGAGGTCGGCGTGGACGGTGACCTGCTGACCGGCGGGGCCCGTGAGCACGACGCCGCAGACGCGCTCGCCGCGGTGGAGCAGCTCGTGGATGATCCAGCCCTCGAACAGGTCGACCTGGGGACACTCGCGTACGACCTGCCGCATGACCCGCACGAGGGTCTTGTGGTGGACCGCGAGGCCCTGGCTGCGCTGCCCGGGGACCTCGTCGTAGGCCAGCTCGACGTAGCGACCGTCGGCGCGCTCGAGCACGGTGAAGCCGTCGACATCGACGGCGCCCGCGGCCTTGAGCGCGGCGTAGAAGCCGAGGTCCGCGAGGATCTGGGCGCCGCGCGGGTGGATGAACTCGCCGGCGAAGCGCGGCGAGGAGCCGGGGTGACGATCGATGAGCAAGATCTTGCGGCGACGCTCGGGGTCGGCGTGCGCGAGCGCCTGCGCGGCGGCGCAGCCCGCGAGGCCGGCGCCGATGATCACGACGTCGTAGCGGTTGGCGGGCGTGGTGGCTGCTGCGGTCGCGGTGGTCATGGGGCTCCTTGGTACGCGGGGGACCGGTGGGTTCGATCGATCACAGCTGGCCACCGCGCTCGGCGAACACGGTGAGCGCGAGCGCGGCCTCGCGGACGCCCGCGCTCGGGTCGTGGCACACCGGGGTCAGGCCGAGGCCCGGGGTCCACTCGCCGCCGAGGCGCTCCGACAGCGCTGCTTGTGCCAGCTCGGGCGGGGCGCTGTCCAACAACTGGACCAGGTGCCGCGCGGCTCGCTGGGTCTGGATGCACACCGCGCCCTCGAGCGCCATGAGGCCGTGCATCGCCACGGCGGTGTCGACGACGCTGCCGAAGCTGCCGTCCTCGCGCTGACGACCGCGGAGCTGGCGTTCAATGGTTTGGCGCAGCGGATGTGTCGGCGGACACAGTGCTGCGCTGCACAGCGCGAGCTCGCCGAGAGTGCCGAGATCGAAGCCGGCCATGTCGAGGGTGACGCGCTGCCACAGCCACTGGATCCCGCGGGCGACGCGGTCGTCGTCGGCCTGGAAGCCGAGGCGACCGAGCTGGCGCAGGGCCGCCGCGGAGACGCGGACGCGGGCGTTGTCGGTGGGCGTGCCGGCGGCGAGGAGGCTCGCGTCGCGCAGCGGGAAGCGGGTCATGAAGACCTCGGACTCGCCGCGTTCGAAGCGGGCGAAGCCGCCGTCGGGCTCCTGCATCGCGAGCAGGACCTCGACGGCGCGGCGCATGGCGGCGCGGGCCTGGCTCTGGTGGTGCGACGATCGGGGGAGGGCGTGGAGGGCGTCGAGGACGGCGCAGGTCGAGAGGGTGTCGACGTACTTGTCGGCCCCGGCCTCGCAGGGCCAGCCGCCGGCGGGGGCGTTGGTGCGAAGCTGCCACTCGCCGATCTGGCGGATCTCCTCGCCGAGCAGGAAGGGCAGCGCGGCCTCGCCGGCGGCGATCGACGCGGCGTCGCCGGCGAGCGCGAGGCGGACCATGCGAGCGAGGGTGGTGAGCGGGGCGCAGAGGAGGCCCTGGGCCAGCTGCGGGCCCGCGGGTGTGCTGACGAGGCCGCGGGCGCGGCGGAGGTAGGCGAGGCCGCGGACGATCCGCGGGTCGTCGTAGTTGGCGCCGAGCACCCGCAGGGCGATGAGGCTCAGCAAGGTCGGGTGGGCCGCGAACCATCCGCCGTGGGCCTGCTGGGCGGCGATCATCCACCGCTGCACGCGCTTGAGGGCGGCGCCGAGGACCGGGCCGCGGGGCAGCTTGCGGATCAGCTTCACGCCCTGGTCGAAGGCCTGCAGCAGATCTCCGAGCAGACCCGGCTGGACCAGGCGCGGCAAGATCGGCTCGCCGTCGGGGCGGTGCAGCAGCAGGGGCGCGGCGCTGCTCACATGCACCCGCGCGGGCGCGCGCGAGAGCAGGAGGTATGGGGTCATCACCCCGCGGGCCCACGGCGAGACGCGGCTCGGCGACAGCCAGGTCACCGTGGGCAACAGCCACAGCTCGGCCGGCATGGTCGGCAGCCAGGCCCACGGGATGTGGCCCGCCATCGCCAGCCACAGGCGGACCTCGATGCTGCCGCGTTGGGCCCCGCCGAGCTCGTGGACGATGCGCCGCGCGCGGACCAGGTGCTCGGCCTCGGGGTCATCGCCGGACTCGACGAGGGCCCACCAGCCGAGGGCAGTGCGCGAGGGGTCGGGTCGACCGGCGGCGTCGTGCCAGGCCCCGGAGGGCTGCTGGGTGGCACGGATCCATCCCGCGAGGCCGTCGCGCTCGGCGCTGCCGAGGTCGTGGAAGAGGCGATCGGCGAGCAGGACCTCGCAGGCGAGGCCGATATCGGGGACGCTGAGCAGGTACGGAGGCTCGCCGCGGGCGGCGGTCCGCGAGGCGACCGGGGTCTGCTCGCGCCACCAGGAGGCTGCGGTGGTGGCGCGGGCGATCGCGGCGGCGAGGCGGCCGTGGCCCTGCGGGGTCACCCGGGTCGGAGATAGAGCTGGCATATCGCGGAGATCGGGCCCAAAAACGGGCTTCCAGACGGGTTTCGAGGCTAACATGCGACCTGGTGTGCCCAGGGTGACGCGTGTCACAGCTGGGCGAGGCCCGGAGACCCCCACACGGACGCCTGGAGGCGGTTTGCGGGTGAAACTGGCTGCACGCTCGCCGCCCGCGGAGGGCCACGGCGGCCCGCGGCGACCCGACGACATTCGGTTCGGAGCGGCCCGGGGCGACCCGGGTCAGGGACCAGGGACCAGCATTTCGCCGCGAAGGGAACTTGCGGGAGTCGGCCTCGTTTTGCGAGACTAGGGCGACAATGAACGCAAACGTGCGCGCGCTGCTGCTGATGGCTGGCTGCCTGGCCAGTGGACTGTCGATGATGAGTTGCAAGGAGGATGAGCCGGAGGAATTCGGCTTCACCTGCGTCGAGCTGAGCCAGGGAGAGAGCGTCGAGGGCGACCCCTTCGCGGGGACCTACAAGATCGTCCTCAAGCTCGACTACTTGCCGTGTCTGAAGAGCTACTACCTGGACAGGCACCCGGAGCAGCGGCTCGACGGCAAGGATGGTCCGGCGGTGTTCGAGGAGTGGAAGGAGCGCCTGTGCAGCGAGGACGTCGCGCGGCGCATCGACTGCACGGTCGAGGAGTTCAAGCAGACGTTGATGACGACGGGCACCGAGTCGTACTCGCTGGCGGTCACTTACATCACGCCGAACCCGGGGGAGCTCAACGGTCGCAAGATCTTGTGGGGCCCGGGGCCGCTGCCCGACTACGCCGAGTGTGACACCGGCGACCTGCCGTTCGCGGCGCTCACCAAGCAGTCGGGCATCACCGGCCAGAACAAGGAGGGCAAGGTCCTGTGGCAGGCCCAGTCCTTCACGGACAACAAGGGCGTCATGCAGCTGAGCGGCGGCGGGTGCATCCAGGCTCCCATCGCGCCGGTCAATTGACGGTCGGGAGGGCGGTCGGGAGGGCGGTCGGGAAGGCCGTCGGGAAGGCCGTCACGAGGGCCGTCTGGGCCCTCGGGTGGGCCCCGATGGCCGTCGGGGCGACCCTCGTGGCCATCGGGGGTGCCGTGCTCGTGGGCTGCAACCCGCCGGTGCGCGAGGTGGTCGGTGTGCCCGCGCCGCCGGTCGTCGCTGCGGAGCCGAGCTGTGCGCCGCCGCCGGCCGCCGCGCTGGCGCTGCTGGCTGATGCGCCATGTCCCTGGGTACTTGTCCCGGGGGACAGGTCGGAGCTGACGCTGCGCGGCAGCGACATGGCGAGCGCGCGCAGCCTCGGCGTCGCGGCGCCCGAGGCTTGTGCGGGGCGCTGCGACTTTACGGGCACGGTCACCGCGATCGGGCCGCTGCTGCTGGCGACGCACCGCGACCCGGCGAGCGAGCTGGTCGACGCGGCCTTCGTGGGCGCTGCGCTGGGCGGCGAGGTGGTCCGCTTCGCGCCGCTGTGGTTCGGGCTGGCGGCCCACGGCGACAGCACGTCGCTGGGGCCGAGCCACGCGCTGGCGCCGTGGGTCTGCGGTGACACGCTGGTGCTGGCGGTCGAGGGTCGGCTGCCGGCGGCTGGCGCGGAGGAGCCAGCGGCGGCGCTGCTGCGGGCCGCGGGCGTGTATGGGCCGGGGGACGACGAGCTGCGCCGGGTCGAGCGGCCCACGCCGGCGCTGTCAGGGTGCACGCGCGTGCCGCTGGAGCTGCCATGAGTCGCGAGCGGCGCGAGCACCTCGTTGCCTGTCCCGGAGGACAGGTCGAAGCACCTGTCTCTTCAGACATGCCGAGAGATCTGGCGATCACCTTCGCGGGGGGCGGGAGCCGTTCGTTTTATCAGGTGGGCCTGCTCGATCGCTGGGGCGAGCGGCTGCGGCCGCGGCTGGCGGCGGTGGCCGGCGTGAGCGCCGGGGCCTGCACGGCGGCGGTGTGGCTGGCGGGGCGGACCGAGGCGACGCGGAGCTACTGGCACTGGCGGCGACGCGACGTGCATTCGAACTTCGAGTGGCGACGGCTGCTGCAGGGCGAGCGACCGACGCCGCAGGGGCCGGTCTACCGCGACAGCATGGTGCACGCGTTTCGCGAGGGCGGGCTCGAGGCGCTGCGGGCCTGTGAGGTGCCGGTGCTGATGGTGGTCGCCGAGCCGCCGCGGAGGATCTCCCCGCTGGCGAGCATGCTGATCGGCTACGGCGCGTACATGGCGGAGAAGCGGCTGCGGCCGGACATGCTGCACCCGAGCGTCGGGCGGCGGCTCGGCTTTGTGCCGCGGGTGTTTGATGCGCGCCGCTGCGAGAGCGCCGAGGAGGTGGCCGACCTGATCATGGCGTCGTCGGCGACGCCGCCGTTCACGCCGTTCGGGCGCTTTCGCGGCGAGCGCTACCTCGACGGCGGCATGGTCGACAACGTGCCGGCCTTCGCCGCCGAGCAGGTCGCCGGGGTCGCGCGCAACCTGGTGCTGCTGACCCGGCCCTACCCCCCGCAGAGCCTCGGGCCGCGCGGGGCCCGGCTGTACCTCGCGCCGAGCCGGATCACGCCGGTGAGCTGCTGGGACTACACCAGCAGCGAGCGGGTCGAGGCCACGGTGGCGATGGGTCGCGCCGAGGCGACGCTGCACGCGGAGCAGCTCGAGCAATTTTTGGGCTGTCCCTCGGGACAGCTGCCGCACGGCGCCCCGCGGCGGTAGCTGCGGTGATGCCACAGCCGGAGCTACACGCCGGTGCTGCGGCCGGGGATCGCCAGCGACGCAGCGCTACACGCCGGTGCTGCGGCCGGGGATCGCCAGTGGGATGTACGGGATGCGCTGCTCGGCGGGGAGCTGGCCGCCGTGCACCCAGCGGTAGGTCAGCCAGCGCTCGAGCACGGACTGGGTATAGGCGCGGGTCTCGTCGAAGGGGATGGCCTCGATGAAGAGGTCGAAGTCCCACGACTTGCGGCGCTCGAGCCAGCGGTCGACCGCGCCCGCGCCCGCGTTGTAGCTGGGGATCGCCAGCGGGACCGCGGCGTCCTCGCCCCCGTAGCGGCGGACGAGGTTGCCGAGATAGCGGGTGCCGAGCTCGAGGTTGAGGGCGGGTTGGTAGAGGTTCTCGGGGTTGAAGTCGGCGAGGCCGGCCTGGCGGGCGAGGTCCGCCGCGGTGGCCGGCATGAGCTGGATGAGGCCGCGGGCGCCGGCCTTGGAGGTGACGCCGGGGTCGAACACGCTCTCGGTCTGCATGATCGCAAAGGCGAGGAAGGGCGGGACCTGATGTTTGGCCTCGTCGGCGCGGACGAGCTCGCCGAAGGCCAGCGGGTGGGCGATCTGCCACAGCTCGCGGAGCTGACCGACCGGCGGGCTGCTGCGCCAGCCGCTGCCGAGGCCGCCGAGCAGGCGCTGCGACTCGGCGTAGAGGCCCGCCTGCACGAGCACGGCGGCCGCGGGCCAGCCGGCGATGCCAGCCTCACCGAGCTCCTCACCTGCGTCCTCGCCGAGCCCGAGCCGCGCGAGCAGCTGGGCCCGCTGGGCCGCCGGGGTCGCCGGCAGCTCGAGCTGGACCGCGACGCCGGCCGACTCGCGCTCGAGCACCGCGACGCCCTTCGCCAGCGCGTCGTCGCCGACGTCGCGGAGGCGCGAGAGGGTCTGCAGGCCGGCGTAGCTGAGCGGGCCGACGCTGAGGGCGTCGAGCCAGGCGGCGACGGCGGCCTCGGTGTGGCCCTGGCGCTGGAGGGCGCGGCCGCGGAAGTAGTGCAGCTTGGCGCGCTCGCGCAGGTCCAGCTTGGCGGCGCTGGCGAGGCCCTCGTCGGTGAGGGTGAGGGCGTCGGCGACGCGGTCCTGCGTGAAGGCGAGGACCACGAGGCGGCGGCGGGCCTCGCCGGCCATGTCGCCGGCGGGGATGTCCTTGAGGACACGTTCGTAGGCGGCGCGCTCGCGGGGGTGGTCGTCGCGCTCGGCCCACGACTCACCGGCGAGGACGAGGGCGTCATCGGCGTAGGAGTGACCGCCGAACTCGTCGGCGATCGCGGAGAACTGTCTGGCGGCGTCCTCGTAGTGGGCCTCGGCGTAGCGACCGCGGCCGGCCTGGTAGAGCGCCTTGACGAGGGTGTCCTGGTGGCCCGACCCGGCGCGGCGGCAGGCGGTCGCGGCTTGATCGAAGACCGGTCGCGACTTGGGTCGCTTGCGCTGCTTGAAGATCGCGCTGCCCTTGAGGAAGAGGGCCTCACAGCGGTCGCCGTCGGCGAGCGCGGGCAAGCCGAGGAAGTCGTCGGCGTCGTGGATCACGCTGGCGAAGCGGCTGCGGGCCAGGGCGTCGCGCATGCGCGCGAGGCTGCGCTGGCGCACGGCCTCCCGCGCCTCGGCGAAGGACTTGTGGATCCCGAGGCGCTGCTCGAGCGGGCCGATCCGCTGCAGCGCCTCCTCGCCGTAGTCGCTGAGCGGGACATCGAGGGCGAGGCGTTCGTACAGCGCAAGCGCCTTGCGCAGGTCGTCTTGCGACTCGGAGGCGACGAGCAGGCGGGCCCACTTGGCGCGGACCTCGTGGCGTCGCGGCGAGTCGCCGGGGCGCTGCAGGAAGCGCTCGTAGAGCTGCGCCGCGACGCCCTTCGCCGGGGCGTCGTCGCCGCGGGCCTTCGCGTCGGCGGTGATGATGATCGCGCTGCCGACGAGGGCGCTGTTGTCTGTCCCTTGGGCCAGGTCGCCGACCGCTGCGAGGGCGCGCGTCGGCTCGCTGGCGTCGAGCCAGGCCTGGGCCTCGAGCAGGCGCAGCCGGGCGCTCACGCTGGCGAGGGCGGGGGCGCTGCGGGCCTCGGCGAAGCGAGCGGCGGCCTCGGCCGGGCGCTGGAGACGGAGGTCCTCGAGGCCGCGCAACCACTGGGCAGCGCCGCGGTCATCGGGGCCGAGCTCGGGGCTGGCGAGGACTTGGTCGAGGAGGGCGACGGCGGCGACGTGGTCCTGGCGCTCGCGGGCGAGGATCGCGTCGCGACCGGGGCCGCGGGCGAACCACAGGCGGCGGCCGGGCTCGGCGATCGGCGCCTCCTCGGCCGCGGGCGGCGCGGGTGTATCGACGGCGGCGGTGTAGAGCGGCGGCGTGGTGTCGCCGCGACAGGCGGTCAGCGCGAGCAGGGCGAGGGAGATCGAGACGCGACGAGCAGACATGGGATCTCCCTGGATCGGGCTCTAGACCAAGCGGGTGGGTTCGTTCTCCGGGTCGTAGATCTCGACCCGGTTGCCGCCCGCGCGACGGGCCACCAGCAGCGCCGACTCGGAGGCCTTGAGCAGGGCCTCGGCGGTGGGCTCGTGCAGGAGCGCGAGGTCGGCGACGCCGATGCTGACGGTGATGCGCAGCGGGCCGCCGCCGGGGGACGAGAAGTTGTGATCGGCGAGGGTGGCGTGGACGCGGAGGGCGGCGCGGGCGGCTCGCATGACGTCGACATCGCGGCAGACGTGGACGAACTCGTCGCCGTTGCGGGCGACGAGGTCGTCGCTGCGGGTGATCTCGAGGACGCGGCGAGCGAGCTCGCGGTAGATCTGGTCGAGCGCGGGCTGGCCGTGGGCCAGGACGATCTGCTGCGGGTCGTCGAGGGCGAACATGCCGAGGGCGAGCGGCTTGCCGTGGCGCAGGGCCATGGCGACGTCGCTCTCGAGGCGGTTCTCGAGGTAGCTGCGACTGAACAGGCCGGTGAGGCGGTCGCGCAGGGTCGACTCGTAGAGGTCGCGCTGGAGGTCGTCGTCGGTGTCCTCGTGGAAGGTGAAGCGGAGGACACTGGCGGCGCCGAGCTGAATCTTGTCGCCCTCGCGCAGCGGATAGCGGTCGACACGCTCGCCGTTGGCGAAGGTCCCGTTGGTCGAGCCGGCATCGGAGAGGTAGTACACGCCCTTGTCGACCGTAACGGCCGCGTGGGTGCGCGAGATTCCCTCGTCGTTGATGCGCACGGTCGCCGTGAGCCCGCGACCGATCGTCGTGTAGTGCGAGTCGAGCTCGACCATCTCGCCCATGCGGTCACCCGCGAGCACCACGACGAAAGCCCGTCTGGGCGGCCCTCCGCTGCGGTCGGGGGGCGGCTTGGGGACCGCAGAGGTCACGGTATCGGGGCTGCTCGGGGCGATGCCAGGTCATGTAACCCCGGGCGGTGGGGGGGCGCAACATTGCGGCGGAGGCCGGCCCTGGCTGGAGCAGCGTCGCGAGAGCGAGCGAGGCGAGCGAGGCGGCGGCGAGCGAGGCGGCGCGGATGTCGGGGACTTGCGCAGTCCGGGGCGCTGGACCATACTGGCCCTTCGCCTTGGGGGCCCCGTCGCCCCGAAGACGAGACCAAGCCCGCGAGGGCTGCAACGGGGGTGTCACGGTTTCGACGGGGGTTCTGAACGTGAGGATCGCGTGCCGGGGCTGCCTACAAAGCCACGTCAAAATTTGTAGGAAACACAGCTGCCAACGATGGCAACTACGGCCGTATGGCCCTCGCCGCCTAACCCGCGGTGACATCTCTGCCCGAGGCGCTTCAGTAGGGACAGGGGTGTAATCACAGGAGCTAGCAGGTGCGCACGCCTCGGGCGCGCCGGCGAGAATCAAGGGGATCGGTCGCGGGAAGGCCTGTCGATGGGCATACCCAAGACTCAAACCGCACCTGCAAGGGTGCGGACAAATTCATCGGCTACGCACGTAGTGGTCCCACCTGATGGCTTTCGGACCCGGGTTCAACTCCCGGCGCCTCCATCCCAACAACAGAAGCCCAGAGCAAGGTCTCGCGGCTTCGACCGCCTCGTCGGCAGGGCGCCGTGCCCTGGACGAGGCGGCTCTTTTTAATGGCACGACACCGCTGTCACTCGATGCCGTCGATGCAGTCGGCCACGGCGAAGACCGCCTGGTCCTCGAGGTCATCGGGGTCGAAGGCGGACTCGTCGAGCGCCTGGGCGTCCTCGGGCAGCGCGGCGATGCGGCGGTAGCCCTGACCCGAGCGCATGCGCGGGGAGCGGACCACGTAGACCCGGCCGCGCGAGGCGTAGTAGACGCGGTGCTCGTCGGCGTAGAAGCCGTCGCGCACGGTGACGAGCGCGAAGTCCTCGCCGTAGACATTGGCGTCGCCGCCGAGCGGCCGCGGCCGCGGCTTGTGGCGTACGCCCTGGGCCTGCTCGAACCGGGCGAACTCCTTGATCTCGAGCTGGCGCTCGTTGACGTCGTGTGCGCGCATCGAAGCCTCCGACTACAAGCTCCATTAGAGCGGCGTGTGGGCCGGTCAGGTCAAGCGCGGATCTCCGGGCCGGGACCGCGCGAGCGGCCGCGCGTTCGCTGTGGATAACCAGTGCGCGCTCGCGGAAAAACGACGCTCCGCTGGTACGAGATGGTACGCCGCGGCAATCGGCGCATCTGTGGATGCGAGCGCGCGAATGCGGGAGCGCTCCGAGAATGCGCGCAAGTAAGCATCGGAAAATCGACCGCGATTGGCTGTGCCCGCGGGCCGGTGACGCGTGGCGGCTCCGACGCCGCGCAGCGACGGACGGTCCGCAGCGGTCTGCAGGCGCGTTCCCTTGCTGTACTGCGGGACATGGCCATCAGGACATGCCCTGGAGGACATGTCCCTCGCGCCATGTTCCGTTGCCTAGCCGAGCTCGATCTGGACGAGCGCGACGAGGCGGGCGAGCGCCTTCTCGACGACCTCGGTGTCGGCGTGGCGAAGGATCGCGTAGCCCTCGCCCTCGTAGGACTCGGCGCGCGGCTGGCCGAGCTGCGGGAGCTTGGCCTCGACGACGAGCGGGCCGAGCTCCTTCTGCGCCTGCTCGAGGCCGTGGATCTTGACGACGCGACGGACGCTGTGAGGGTCGCCGCCCTGGCCGCGGAAGAACGCGGCGCCGGCGGCGAACCTGCGGCGCGGCGGGTCGAAGGCCTCGTGCACGACGAGGCGAGCCCACAGGCGGTAAAAGTCGACGTCGTGCGCGTAGGAGTTGATCGACATGATCTGCGCGCCGGGCGGGCGGGCGCCGACCTCGGAGATCGCTACGGGCCCGGTGTCGGGTCGGTCGCGGCGAAACCACTCCATGTGGCTGATGCCGGTGCGCATGCCGAGGGCCTCGAGTGCGGCGTGGGCGTAGGGGCGCACGGCCTGGGTGTCGCTGGTCTCGACCTCGCGGGGGAGCAGCACGGTCCACTGGATCCACGGGTTCTCGAGCACGTGGAGGGGCGCCGGGTTGTAGCGGGTGGACGAGTCCCACACGGCGCGGCCGCGGATGCTGATCGTCTCGAAGGAGCGCTCGAGGCCGGTGACGAACTCCTCGGCGACGGCGGGGTGGTCGGGCGAGGGCCGCAAGACGCGGAGCGCCTCCTCGAGGGTGTGGGCGTCGGTGACCCGGAAGGTGCCCTTTGCGGCGGCGGCGTCGGGCGGCTTGACGATCATCGGGAAACCGACCTCGCGGGCGAACACCCAGCCCTCGGCGGCCGAGTTGAGGCGACGGTGGCGGGCGCAGGGGACCCCGGCGGCGCGCAGGACGTCCTTCATCTGCGCCTTGTCGCGGAAATTGCGGGCGACCACCTCGCCGATGCCATCGACGCCGAAGTGGTCGCGCAGCTGTCCGAGCTGGACCTGCAGCTGCTCGAGCGTGCCGAGGATGCGGTCGATGCCGCCGAGCTGGGTGCCGAGCGCGGCCACGGCGGGCGCGAGCTGCTTCACGTCGAGCGCGTCGGCGACGCGGTAGTGGGCGACGAGGCGCTGCCGGAGCTCGGCAGGCAGGGCTTCGCTGGGCTCCTGGGTGACGAGCGCGAGCTGGACCTCGGGGAGCTCGGCCACGGCGCTGACGAAGCGCGTCGTGGCGGTCATGTTGAACGGGGCGATGAAGACGACGCGGACCATGGGCGGCTCTCCTCGATGGTTCTCGCGCGCCGTCCGTGCGCGCGGCGTGTCGGGGTTAGGGCATCTCGGCCTGGAGCATCTCGGTGAGGTATTTGGGGAGCATCTCGCGCCAGGTGGGCCAGTCGTGGTCGTGCTCGGGGCCCCAGAGGTCGACGCGATTGGGGATGCCGCGCTGACCGAGCGCAGCGGCGGCGCCCCACGAGTTGCGCGGGGTCTCCCAGCGGCCCCCGCCGCAGGCGAGCACGACGAAGCGCTGGCGCAGGCGCTCGAGCTGCGGGCCCTCGCCGAGGTAGGGCAGGAAGTGGACCGGGGAGGCGAGGTGGAAGTCGACGGGGTGGTGGCCGTCCATCCAGCCCGAGAGGTCGAAGGTGCCGCTCATGCACAGCGCCACCTTGAAGGCCTCGGGGTGGCGGCAGATCGACATGAGCGCGTTGAAGGCCCCGAGCGAGGCGCCGGCGGTGTAGACCTCGATGTCAGGGCTGCGGCAGTCGCTGCGGATCGCCGGCAGCAGCTCGTTGTAGACGTAGCCGTCGAACTGGTTCTGGACCCACGCCTTGTGGCGGGCGCTGAGGCCCTTGTCGATCCAGGCCTGGCCGGCGACGGAGTCTGGCGAGTAGACCTTGAGCTTGCCGGCGTCGATCAGCGGCGCGAGGGCGCGGATCATCAGCATGCGCTCGCACTCCTCGGCGTCGCCGCCCGCCGTCGGGAACAGCAGCAGCGGCGCGCCGTAGTGGCCGAAGCGGGCGACGGTGACGTCCTGGCGGAGTCGCGGTGAGTACCAGGTTGCGCGCACCTTCTCCATGTCGGATCAGTTCTTGGCCTTGCCGGACTTCTTGTTGGTGGGCTTGCTGGCGGTGCCCGTGATCGGCCTGATGGGCGCAGCGACTGCGGGCGCGGCGACTGCGGGCGCGGCGGCAACGGGTGCGGCGGCCACAGGCGGAGCGGTGAAGACCGCCTCGGGCATGGTCGCGTCGAGCGAGTCGGCCAGTGGGGCAGCCGCAACCGCGCCCACATCGCCAACATCGATGGGAGTCGGCTCGGGCTCGGCAGGCTTGAGGCTATTGAGGCGGTCCGTCTCGGTCTTCCGCCAGAACTGGACCAGGCCCCAGAAGTGCTCGGTGAAGCGGTGGACCTCGTGCTGCGGGAACAGGGCGGCGACCTTCTGGCGGACGTAGCCCTTGGCGACATCCGTGCCGAAGAACTCGAGGGCGACCTCATCGAGGTGCGACAGGTGCTTGGCGCAGAACTCGTTGAAGCGCTCGGTCTCCATGCGCTCGTTGGCGATCTTCGCGTAGCCCTTGAGGCGCTCGCGGTACGGGAGGTCCTGCTTGGCGATGGCGAAGAAGGGGTCCCAGCTGAGGTTCGGCGACTTCTCGCGCTTGGTGGCGGCGCAGAAGATGGCCCAGCGGACCATGTTCTTGACGAGGTCGGGGAAGTGGTAGTGCAGCGAGGTGACCTGGAAGTCGGGGCAGGCGTTGGCGAAGTCGATCGGGTGGAAGACGCCGTCCTTGCGCAGCGACTCGCAGGAGTTGAACTCCCAGCCGAAGAAGGCGTTGATCGTGAGGCAGGTGTCGGTGAGGACCGACCACTCCTCGCCGTTGACGAAGAAGAAGTCGACCTTGTAGCGGTCGTGCAGCGGGGCGGCGGGGTCGTACTTGACGATGTGGACCTGCGGGCCGATGCCGATGGCGCGGACGAACAGGTCGAAGGGGTCGACGGCCTTCTGCAGGTGCATGACCCGCTTGCCGGACTCCTCGTAGGCGCGGCGCAGCTGCTGCGGGTTGTCGATGCGCGAGACGCCGACCCAGGCGCCGCCGTCGTAGGGCTTCATGAAGAAGGGGTAGCCGAGGCGCTCGCCGATCTCCTCGAGCTCCCACTTGCGACCGTAGCGCTCCATCGTGGGGTGGACGTCGGGGTTCTCGGTGAGCCGCTCCTTCGGCGGGATCATCCAGGTCTCGGGGATCGGCATCCCGAGCTTCATCATGGCGCAGTAGGTGGAGTGCTTCTCCATCGACTGCAGCGACCACGGGTTATTGAGCACATAGAGGCCGTCCATGATGACGGCCTTCTTGATCCACTCGCGGCTGGTGTGGAACCAGTGGGTGAGGCGGTCGAGGACGACGTCGTAGCGGACCGGCTGGCGCAGGTAGTACGGGTCGATGGTGACGCGCTCGATGTGGAAGTCGATGCTGTCGCCGCCGATGGGCAGGCTGAGGTTCAGCCGCTTGACGATCTCCTCGAAGCAGCCGGGCCAGCAGATGTCGGCGCCGAGCGACAGACCGATGTTGCGCGTAACGTTCGCCATGATCTCGGGGTCCTTCCCGGCGCGACTATGGGCGAAGAGGCCTCAATTTGGCAAGCGCGAAAGCCTCACTCGTAAACCATCCACAGCGGCCCGGGGAATAGCCAGGACAGGCCGCTGCGCAGGCGGTCGCGCCAGTTCTCCCAGTTGTGTCCGTCGCGTGCCTCTTCGTAGCGGACGTCCATGCCGGTGCCCTGCAGGACCGGCACCATGGTCCGGTTCTCGTAGATCAGCGACTCGTAGGTGCCGCACGACAGGTACACCTTCTCCGACGGTTTGCCGGGGCGGTCGCGGAAGGCGTTGATGAAGTCCACCACCTTGGCGAAGGTGGGTCCTCGCTTGCTCTCGCCGATGTCGGTGAAGGCGAAGCTGCCCGACTGCAGCAGCAGGCGGCCGAAGACGCCGGGATAGCGCCACGCGGTCGACAGCGCCGCGACGCCGCCGAAGCTCGCGCCCATGAGACAGCGCGAGGCCGGGGCCTCGTAGAGCGGGAACTTGGCCTGCATCTCCGGTAGCAGTTGTTCGGCTATGAAGGCGGCGTGGCCCGGATGGTTGGGGTACTCGCCGAGCCGGTCGCCGGGGTGGGTGAGCGCGACGACCAGGGGGGCGACCTCGAGGCGGTGGATGAGGTTGTCGAGGACCGTCTGGAGGCTGGCGTAACGCATGTAGTCGCCGCCGTCGTGGACGATGAGGAGGGGGTAGCGGCGGGTCTCGCGGAATCGCGCGGGGAGGTAGACGGAGACGCGGCGGGGCCCGCCGAGGGTGGTCTGCGAGAACAGCATCTCCTTGAGCGAGCCCTTGCGGGCGTCGGGGTCGGGCTCAGTCCAGTCGGGTCGCTCGTAGCCCTGGCCGTGGCACACGGAGTTGGCGCCGAAGGGGTCGTGAGCGAGGTTCGAGTTCAGCGGATCTTGAATCCACTGGCGGTGTCCGGCCTGGTGGATCTCCAGCTTGTACTCGACGCGGGACTGCGGCGGGATCTCGAGCGTGTGGTGCCAGAGGTTGGTGGTCGGCACGCGCTCGAAGGACTGCGACGACGCGAGGCCGAAGACCCAGTGGCGAAGGTTCACGGCGTCGGCGGCACCGTGATAGACGAAGGTGGCCTGGCGGCCCTCGACGATCGGGAAGGTGTGGGCCTTGAGGAAGGCGGCGATCGCCACTTCGTCGGGGGGACCCTTGGAGAGGAAGGTCTGGATCGCTGACTTCATGGCGCGGCCGGAGTGGTGGTGATGAGCTGGCCGTCGCTGCACAGCTGAAAGGTGTTGGGGCCGCTGAACCAGCGCGCGCCGTCGAAGCGCAGCCAGCAGCGGTCGTCGAGGGCGAAGCAGGCGGCGGTCGCGTGGCGGCGGGCGAACACCGAGATGCGCGCGTGGTCGTGCAGCAGGAGGCGGCGGCGGGCGTGCGGGAGGACGACGACGCCGGGGAACAGGCCGAGGCCGTTGGCCAGCAGCTCGGCGTTGCCGCGGCCCTGCGGCGGGCTGTCGTGGAACAGGACGATGCGGTCCGAGACGACCATCGCGCCGGCGGACCAGGCCATGATCGGGACCTCGGGGCGCTCGGCGAGGCGGCTCTTGAGGTCGAACATCCGCATGCGGTTGTAGAGCACCGCGACGTGTCCGCCGGCGATCGCCACGGCGCTGCACTCGGCGAGGATCGCGTCGATCTCGGCGAGCTGGCGGCGGACTGACAGGCGCTGCAGCGGCTTGGTCCGGCGGTCGAAGTCTTCCTCGATCTGGCGGACCTTGGCGACGTGGTGGGCGTCGAGCAGGCGCAGGGCCTGCAGCGACTCCTCGAGTTCGGACTCGATGAGATCTCGCGGGGCCGTGGCCTGCTGGACCCGTCTTGCCGCCTTGAGGGTGCTGGCGAGGCGCAGGCGGTAGAGGTCTTGCAGGCTACGCAGGCGGTCCTGCTTCGCCCGGTGCGCGGCGAAGAAATCGGGATCGTCGCGGAACACGGCCTCGCCGCGGGCGTGCAGCATGAGGTTGACGGATCGGTTGCCGAGCGCGGCGCACAGCTCCTGGTCCTCGGCCTCGCGCTCCTGCCAGCCCGCGGTGATGGCGGCGATCTTGCGGCCGTCCGCGGGGTCGACCTTGAGGAGCTCCAGGGCCTCGCCGACGATCGGATGCAGGCGCTGGGGGCCCAGCAGCATGCCCACGGTCATGGATCTGTCCCTTGGCGCGCAGCCATGGTAGGAGCGCAATAGGCTGCCCCGAGGGTAGGAAACGCATCATGCATGTCTTGTTCGTCGCCCCGCACTTCCCCTCTTACCAGAGGCACTTTGTCCGCGCCATGCACTCCGTCGGCGCCAAGGTGACGGGCATCGGCGAGGCGTCGCCGGTGTACCTCGACAGCGAGCTCAAGAGCTGGTTGCACGGCTACGAGCAGGTGCCATCGGTGTGCGACGAGCAGGCGATGCTCGAGGCGGTACGACGGGTGCAGCGGCGCGAGTGGGTCGACCGGCTCGAGTCGACGATCGAGGCTCACATCTTGCCGGTCGCGGCGGTGCGCGAGGCCTGCAAGATCCCCGGCCTGTCGGTCGAGGCGGCCGTGCTGTGTCGCGACAAGCCGCAGATGAAGGAGCACCTGCGCCGCCACGGGATCCCCTGCGCCGCGTCGGACGGCATCGCCTCCGTCGACGAGGCGATCGCGTTCGTGCGCGCGGTCGGCTACCCGATCATCATCAAGCCGCGCGCGGGCGCGGGCGCCTCGGGCACGACCCGCTGTGACAATGACGGACAGCTGGCCGCGGCGCTGAAGGAGGCCGGGGTCGCTCAGGGACAGTCGGTCGCGATCGAGGAGTTCATCGAGGGTCACGAGGGCTTCTACGACACCATGTCGGTCGACGGCGTGCCGGTGATGGAGTTCGTGTCGCACTACTACCCGAACGTGCTCGACGCGATGCGCAACCGCTGGATCTCGCCGTACATCGTGTCGACCAACCGGCTCGACGCCTCCGGCTACGACGCGCTCAAGGAGCTCGGGCGCCGCGTCATCACCACCATGGGCCTCGGCACGACCGCGACGCACATGGAGTGGTTCTACGGGCCCAAGGGCCTCAAGTTCTCGGAGATCGGCGCCCGCCCGCCCGGCGTCGGTCAGTGGGACGTGTACGCCGCGGGCAACGACATCGACATCTACCGCGAGTGGGCCAACGCGGTCGTGTTTGGCCGCATCGAGCGTCGCCCCTCGCGTCGCTTCGCCTCCGGCATCATCGCGCTGCGCCCCGATCGTGACGGTCGCATCGTCGGCTACGAGGGCGTCGAGGAGGTCCAGCGCCGCTTCGGCGAGTACGTCACCAAGGCTCACCTGCCGCCCGCCGGCACGCCGACCCAGCCGATCGAGGCCGGCTACATGGCCAACGCGTGGATCCAGATGCGCCACCCCGACTATGACGCCATGCGCGAGATCTTCGAGGTCATCGCCCGCACGATCCGCGTGCGCGCCGGGTGAACGCGCCTGTCTCGAAGCACATGTCCCCAAGTACCTGGCCCGAAGGCCACCCAGGAGCGAGCCCATGAAAGTCCTCTTTATCTCACCGCACTACCCGGAGGAGATGCAAGACTTCACGCGCGGCCTCGCCGAGGTCGGGGCCCAGGTCTACGGCGTCGGCGACATGCCGCGCGGCAGCCTGCCTGCCAAGGTCCAGCGCCACCTCCGCGACTACCTGCAGGTGCCCGGGCTGTTCCAGGAGGACGACGCGCTGCGGCGCATCGTCGCCGCCGCGCGCCAGCTGCAGGTCGACCGCATCGAGTGCCTGTGGGAGCCGTGCATCGTGCTGGCGGCGCGCGTGCGTGAGGCGCTGGGTCTGCCGGGGATGCGGCCGGATGTTGCGATCGGCTTCCGCGACAAGCCGATCATGAAGGAGCGGGTCGCCGCGGCCGGGCTGCGGGTGCCACACTACGCCCGCGTGAGCACGGCCGCCGAGGCGCTCGCGGCCGCCGAGGAGATCGGCTACCCGGTGATCGTCAAGCCGATCGCGGGGGCCGGCACCGCCGACACCTACCGCGCCGACGACCCCGCGGAGCTGCGCGGGGTGCTCGGCGCCGTCGGTCATCACGCGGAGCTCAACCTCGAGGAGTTCATCGAGGGCGAGGAGTTCACCTACGACACCGTGTGCATCGACGGCACGCCGGTGTTCGAGAGCGTGGCCCAGTACCACCCGAAGCCGCTGGAGGGCCGCAACAACGAGTGGATCACGCCGGCGCAGATCGTGTTTCGAGACCCCTACCAGCCGGCGCTACGCGACGGCATCGAGCTCGGCCGCGGCGTGCTCAAGGCGCTCGGCATGGACACCGGCTTCACCCACATGGAGTGGTACCGCAAGCCGGACGGCGAGGTGGTGTTCGGGGAGATCGGCGCGCGCTCGCCGGGCGGCAAGCTCGTCGACCAGATGAACTTCGCCAACGACTTCGACCTCTACCGCGAGTGGGCCCGCACGGTCTGCTGGCGCAGCTTCGACGCCCGCCCGCACCGCCGATACCACGTCGCGGCGCTGTTCAAGCGCGCCGAGGGCCAGGGACGGATCCGCCGCATCGAGGGGCTCGACGAGATCCGCCAGCGCCTCGGCGACAGCCTGGTCGTGTCGGACATCCTGCCGATCGGCCACGCGCGCCGCGACTGGAAGCAGACGCTGCTCTCGGATGGCTTCATGATCCTGCGCCACCCGGAGTATCGCGAGTGCATGGCCCGCATGAACTTCGCGATCAACCACCTGCGCATCTGGGCCAGCTAACTCGCCCGGTGCTCAGTGGTGGCGACCGTCGGGGCCCGGGCCTGGCGGGACCTTGATCGGGTCGGTGCCGAACAGGCGCTCGTGCTTCGCGTGCTCGTGGCAGCCCATGCAGCTCGCAACCTTGCCCGCCGAGGTCACGGTCGCGCCGTCGGCCGTGACCGTGCCGTAGACCCAGCCAGCGTCGGTCTCGGCCAGCGGCTTGCTCGGCTTGAACACGACGTAGATCCCCGCTGGCTCGCCCGGCATGTAGCGCTTGCCCTCGTGCTCGGCGGGCAACATGCCGCCGCCGAGGCCCAGGCTGCCGTCGTTCGCAACCTCGAGCGGACGGAAGGCCTCCTTGACGACGACCTGCTTGAGGTCGGCGAGACTCGGCAGATCGGGGCTGGCCATGAAACTCTTGGGGGCGCCGTAGGCGACGGGGTCCTTGGCGTAGAGGGTGTAGAGCTTGCGCCCGTGGGTGGACTCGTCGCCGCTGGCGCTGATGCGGGCGCGCGCGGGCTGAGGCATGGCGCACAGGGTCGGGGCCCAGCGCATCTGGTCGTCGACCCGTCCCCAGCTCGTGTAGTGCGCGGCGATCTCCTTCAGGGTCGCGTGCCAGCGCGGGTCGTTGGCCTCGGGCGCTGGGGCGGGCGCTGGATCGACGATTGTCACCGGAGCGTTGGTCACGATCGGCGCAGCGGCGGCCGACACTGGTGGGCTCGACGCCTCGCTGCGGGCGGGCTCGGGCGCGCATGCGGCGGTCAGCAGGAGGATCAGACAGAGCGGACGACGCAGCATCCGGCGATGCTAGAGCGCGCACGCGGGCTTGTCAGCCAGGCCTCGCTGCTTTTACATGGGACTGACGTGGGCTGGGCGACGGGACACATCGAGCGGCTGCTGCAAGGCGAGACGGTGAGCTTTCGTCCGCGCGGCAACAGCATGCGCGGCAAGGTCGACAACGGGGCGCTGTGCACCGTGGAGCCGGTGGGCGAGCGCGCGCTCGCGGTCGGTGACATCGTGCTGTGCAAGGTGAACGGGCAACAGTACCTGCACCTGATCAAGGCGATCCGCGGGCCGACCTTTCAGATCGGCAACAACCGCGGGGGGATCAATGGATGGATCTCCCGCGCGGGGATCTACGGCGTGCTGATCTCGGTGGCGCCGTGACCTGTCCTGAAGGTCAGTCGGCCTTGACGCCCGCGGCGGCGGCGTGGGCCCGGTCGGCGACCCACCTGGCAAGCGCCCGCAGCGGCTCGGCGCGGACGCCGAACTGGGCGGCCAGCCCGTCGCACTCGCCGACCAGCTGATCGACGCGGGCCAGCGCCTGCGGGCGCAGTGCCTGCTGGTCGTCGTCGAGGATGTCGTCGGCGTGCTGAAAGGCGATGCCGAACTTCAGGCCCCAGGCCTCGAGGTCACGCACTTGCGCCTCGGTCGCGCCGCCACACAGGGCACCCATCGCGCCGCCGGCGGCATAGAGGGCGCCGGTCTTGAGCGCGTGCACCCGCTCGAGCAGCTCGAGCGCGTGGATGTCCTGGCCGTGCTGGATGTCGAGGGCCTGCCCGCCGACCATGCCGTGGATCCCGGCGTGGTGAGCGAGGCGTGTCATGGCAGCGGCGATGCGATCGCCCGAGATGCCGGCGGCGCCGCGGCCGAGGACCTCGAAGGCGCGGGTGAGGAGCGCGTCGCCGATGAGGATCGCCTGGGCATGACCGAAGGCGACGTGGACGGTCGGCCGACCGCGGCGCTCGAGGTCGTTGTCCATCGCCGGGAGGTCGTCGTGGACCAGCGAGTAGGCGTGGATCATCTCCAGCGCGCAGCTGGCCGGCAACGCGTTCGTGACGCTCCCCCCGGCGGCCTCGCAGGCGGCGATCGTGATCATCGGCCGCATGCGCTTGCCGCCCTGCAGGACCGCGTAGCGCATGCCCTCCTTGAGTCGACCCGGGTCACCGCCCGCGGCGTCGATCTCGGGCAGCGCCTGCGCGAGGGCCTCGTCCGCCTGGTGCCGGCGGTCGTTCACGTATGCCTTCAGGTCAAACGCTGTCATCGTCGTCGCCTCCGTCGTCGTCATCCTCGTTGGTGCCGGGGAAGGGCGCTGTGCCGTCGCGACCTTCGAGCAACATCTCGACCCGTTGCTCAACCGCGTCGAGCAGCTGGCCGCCCTGTCGTGCCAGGCGCACGCCGTCCTCGAAGCGCTTGAGGGCGCTCTCCAGCGGCAAGTCACCGGCCTCGAGCTCGGCGACCACCCGCTCGAGTTCACCGAGGACCTGGTCGATCGCGGGTGACGTAAGCTCAGGGGCCGCCATCGCAGCTTCACCAGGCTTGGCGCGGCGCCGAGGTGTTGAGGATGAGGCAGGGGTCGCCATGCGCGGCGGACTATAAGGGTTCGGTTTCACGCCCGCAACGCTTGCCGCACGGCGGGGCTCGCGTTACGGTCACGGCGATGCACGATCGGCGGCACCACCCAATCGGGACCGACGTCGAGACCTTGATGGGTCAGTTCCACGCGTATCTTGAGAAGAAGCAGCTCAAGTCGACGCGCCAGCGGGACCTCATCGCCCAGAAGTTCTTCAGCACCGATGGCCACATGAGCATCGAGGAGCTGCTGCACCTCAGCCGCTCGGAGAACCCCCGCATCGGCTACGCGACCGTGTACCGCACGCTGAAGCTGCTCACCGAGTGTGGCCTCGCGGCGCTGCGCCGCTTCGGCGACGGCCAGACGATGTACGAGACGGCGGGCGACACCGAACACCACGACCACCTGATCTGCATCGAGTGTCAGCACGTGCTCGAGTTCCAGAACGACGACATCGAGAGGGAGCAGGAGCGGGTCGCTCGCAGCTTCGGCTTCAACCTCGTCCGCCACCGACTCGAGCTGTACGGCCTGTGCCCACGCGCACGCGGCATCAAGGGCGGCTGGTGCCCTGCGGACGAAGCGGCGCTGCGTAAGGGTGACTGACATGCTGCCGTCCCCGCGCTCCGTGCTCGCCGATCTTGGGCCCTCACTCTCGGATGGGCTGTCGGGGTGGCAGGCGTGGTGGCAGACCGGGGCGGTGTTGCTGTGCATCACCGTGGCCGTGGCCTGGCTCACCGCGCGCTGGCTGAACCGCCGCCGCAGCGGCTGTGCCGGGGATTGCAGCCGCTGTGTGGCCCACGGCGCCGAGACCAGGCCCGGGACCTGTGCTCGCACGCAGGATGGCCCGGGGATCCGCTCTGCGAGCCTGCGTGTGCTGCCCGGGACCGCGAATCTTCCCCACTCAGGCGACGTCTAGCCGCCCCAATCGCTGACCTACCAGCTCCGGAGTCTGTATGCGCCCTGTCATGATCGTCCTGTCCCTGTCCCTCGCCCTGACCTCCGCCTGCGCGGGTGGTATCGGTGGCAGCTTCCGCGGCAACGGCACCAGCGCCAAGCCCGTTCCCGTCGCCAAGGTGAAGACCGTCGCCTCCAAGGACGCGATGGCCACCGGTTACGTCGAGCTCGGCATCGCCAAGGGCTTCGCCCCGACCGCCCAGCAGGCGGTCGACCAGGCCAAGATCCACTGCGCCCAGCACGGCGGCACCTACCTCATCATGAACGTCGAGCCGTTCCAGTCGGGCAGCAACTTCACGGTCGATGCCACCTGCGCGACCGACGGCCCGGCCAAGAAGTGATCACCGCCGCGTCTTGAGCCGAGGCGTCCCGCTCGCGCGGGGCGCCTCGCGGCGTTTAATGAACCGGCCCCGAAGACCATGGCCCCGGGGACATGTCCTCTCAGCCAGCCTCAGGATCGCCGGCGGTTGGCCTCGGCGGCCTCATCTTCACGGCGGGCGTGCTCCATCAACAGATAAGTGACGGAGGTCGGCTCGATCTGCCCGCCCTCGGACTCGGAGCCTGGCGGCAAGGTGAAGAACTCGAACTGACCGCTGGACCACGACAGCAGCTCGAAGACCCGCTCGTGCGGGTGCTGGACCCGATCGCCGAGGTTCTTCACGTCGCGCAGGATGCCGTTGACGATGCGCAGCACGGCGTGGTCGTCGCCGTTGTCGAGCCGCAGGTCACCCGTCTTCTTCTCGGCTTCGAGGAAGGAGAGCACGCTGCCGAGACGGACGTGGTGCAGGTCGCCGCGGAGCCCGCGGCTCTCGACCGCGGGGTTGGGGTTACCGGCGCGGCGGGCCAGCACGCCCTGGATGCGGGCGATGATCTCGTCGGCGGGCAGGGTCTTCGGCAGGTAGTCGTCGACGCCCATGCGGTAGCCCTGCAGACGAGACATGTCGTCGCTGAGCGCGGTGAGGAACACGATCGGGATGTGGGCCAGCTTCTTGCGGGCGCGGGCCATCCGCAGCAGCGTCCAGCCGTCCATCTCGGGCATCTCGACGTCCGTGAGGATCAGGTCGGGCTCCTGCTTGAGCGCGGCGGACATCGCCAGCAGGCCGTTGTCAGCGGTGCTGACGTTGATACCGCGGGCGCGGAGCGCCGTGCTGAGCTCGCTGCGCACGCTCGGCGAGTCATCGACGAGCAGGACGTTGATCGGCTTGTTCGGGGCGGCCTCGACGGCCGCGGGCGCGGCGTCGATGAGGACCGAGTTCACGCAGAGGCTGAGGATCTTGTCCTGCTCCGCGGTGAAGTTCACCAGCTTGATGAGGGTACCCTTGCCCCCATCGGCCCCCGGGTCGCTGACGCTGCCGCTGAGGTACAAGATGGCCCGGTTCGGCAGGCTCAGCTTGATGCGGACCACCTGTTCCACCGCGAGGTTGCGGACGCTGGGTAGCATCAAGAAGCCACGCCGCAGGTTGTCCGTGTACTCGACCAGAAAGTCGTCGTAGGATTCGAAGCGAACGCCGAACGTGGCGATCTTGGCTTGTTTGGGCTGCTCAGCCATTCCCGCCGTGTATCCTACGGATTTTGCCGCGGGGATCCAACGACCGTCTTCAGATGCCCCCAATTTCGGATAGTATCCCCGCCGTGAACAAACCGCGCCTCGGACGCTCGAGTCCAACCGCTACGGGCACGGGTACGGGCACGGGCGCTGCATCGTCGGGGACGTTGACGACGATGCTGTGGGTGGCGCTGGTGTTTACTTCTGTGCTGGTCCTGCCACTGGCGCTTTGGTGCAACTTTTCGCTCGCACGGGTCGCCCAGCTCGACCCCTACACCAACACGGTGTGGCTGGGGTTACTCAGCGTGGTGGTCACACTGGCCCTGCCGATGGGGTTGGCGGCGTGGAAGCACGGGGGCGACTCACGGCGGTTGTGGGCGACCGCTGCGTGGCTGCCGCTGGCCTGGAACATGGTCGGGCTGCTGCTGCTCACCCAGATCGCGCCGCAGGCGCTGGTGACGGCGCTGCGTTCGCAAGACAACTGGGTGGCGCAGGGCCTGGGGGACGACCACGGGGTCACGCGGATCGCGAGCGCGATCGGGCACAGCCTGGCCGACCAGATCGACCCGCCCGAGGACATCCCGGCGGTCGAGGCGCCCAGCCCCACGCCGCTGCGAACCGCCTCGGCCACGGAGATCGCCGTCCCCTTCTCCGCCACTGGCAACGCGATCTTGATGAGCGTCGAGCTGCAGGGGCCCGCCGGGCGCACCGTGCTGCCCTACCTGTTCGACACCGGCGCCTCGTTCACCACGGTCAACAGCAAGACCGCCGCGAAGCTCGGCCTCGCGGTGCCAGACGACGCCCCCACCCTGCAGTTCAACACCGCGAGCGGTCCGCGCGAGAGCCGAATGGTGTATCTGCCCGGCCTGCGCCTCGGCGAGACCGTGCTCGAGGGGTTGCTCGTCTCGGTGTGTGACGGCTGCGTCAACGAGCGGACCGAGGGGCTGCTCGGGCTCAACGTGATGCGCGAATTCTTCGTGCAAATGGACTATCAGGCCGAGCGCATGCACCTGATCCCGCGCCAGCACGACGGCAGGCCCAACCGCGCCTACGACATCGGGCCGACGGTGAAGCTCGACGTCGAGGGCACGCCGGAGATCTGGCTCGGACGGATCCGGTGGATCCTCGTGGTCGAGAACCGCGGCACGGTGGCGATCGAGGGGGTGATCCCCGAGGTCCAGTTCTCCAACGGTCAGCGCATGCGCGGCGCGCCGATCGCCCGCATCGAGCCTGGCAAGTCCGGCAGATCGCTCGTCGAGGGCAAGACTCAGGGCCCCGAGGATCTCGACAAGAAGCCGGGCGCTGCCCGGGCCGACAAGGACGAGCTCGGCTTCACCTTGACGGTGGCAGAGGCGTACTGGTGATGCTGGCTGAGGTCGTGGAGCTGCCCGCTCGTTGGCCATACATCGTCGCGGTGCTGATCCCGGCGGCGATCCTCGTGTACTGGCTCGGCAATCTTCGGGCGCAGCGGCAGATGTCGGCGCGCAACACCGAGCCTCGCGGACGTCGCGGACCGCGGCAACGCAGCAAGGACGACCCGCAGTTCTCGGCGATGGTCGGGCGCATGCTGCAGCGCGGCCTGGCCACGCCGATCGCGGAGGCGCCGGAGGGGCCGGTGCTGATCCGTGGGGTCCTGGCCGCGGCCGACGGAAGCCTCGGCGGCGCGCCTGGGCGCGAGTGCGTGTGGCGCAACCGCAGCGGGGCCGGGCCGGACGCCGCGGTCGCCGTCGAGTACGTGACGGTCGCCGACGCCACCGGACGGGCCACGCTGGAGCACCTGGGGCGCGCCGATGTCGTCGCCCCGGAGGACCGGGTCGGGCCGCACCGGGTGTTCTGCTCCCTCCTGCTCGGCGACGAGGTCGAGGTCGTTGGGCGGTTCAAACACGAACGCTTCGGGCAAGATCCCGACCCGACGCGCCTGGTTTACGGCACACTCGGCGCAGACGGCAGCCTCCACGTCCGTGTGTGCAAGCGCGAGCCTGTGCCGCTCGCACGCGACGATCTCCCCGAAGCTCCATCGTCCGCCACCTCAGGTCAACCATCGTCAGGAACCACCATCTCATGAAGCGCACTCTGCTCTGCCTCACCGCCTTCGCCTTGCTCGGCGCCTGCAAGAAGGACCCGGACACCACCAAGCCCGACGACCCGAAGCCCGGCGACACAGGCGGCGCGCCCGGGGACACCGGCGGCGCTGTGACGCCCGGCGTCCCGCAGGAGCCCGATCCGCCGGCGATCGCCCAGGCCCGCGACCAGTACATCCTCGGCAACTTCGACAAGGCCAAGGAGATCCTCGAGCCGCTGACGGCCGACCTGAAGGCCCGGCAGCAGCTGCGCGCCTCGGGGCTCAGCGCCGGCTGGCTCGCGCTGTCGGTGGTCGAGCCGGTCGCCGAGAACGCCAAGGAGCCGGCCGAGCACGCGGTGGCGATGGGTGACCAGACCGCCGACAAGGAGGTGCAGGTCATCGCCAAGCTGGCCCTCGGCGCCTACCAGCTCGGCATGGACGAGGACGCCAACGCAGCCACCAACTTCGAGGCGGCGTACAAGCTGCAGAGCGACGGCCCGAACGCCGGGTTGGCGCTGGTGCTGTACGGCGAGGCCAAGATCAACATGGCCTTCGGCGGCGAGGACAAGGACCAGATCGCCAACCCTGGCGAGCTCGATTCGGCCGCCTCGACCTTCGTGAAGGCCCAGCGCACGGCCACCGCTCCGGGCAGCGAGCTCATCGCGGCGCGGGCCCTGGAGGGCCTCGCGTCGGTCGCCAACTACAAGAAGAACTTCAAGGAGGCCTGCACGCAGGCCGAGGAGGCGCTGAAGATCTACGCCGCCAAGAGCGCCGGACAGGCGCTGGTCGAGCGCATCGAGGCGATCAAGGACGCCGCGAATTGCGGCAAGAGCCCGGCCGCCGCCAAGGCCCCGGCCAAGTAGGAATCACGGGCCCCCCAACTTCACTGGCCGGGGGGCCTTGTGCCCGCGGGCCTGTTCGCGCGACAACCATGCCCGCCATGGAGTCGCACGACCCCTTCCTGAACCACTGGGCCGACCAGGCCGCCGCCAAGACCCTCGCTGCGCACCCCGAGGCGAAGCGGATCACCGTCGCCGCCGGGATCACGCCGTCGGGGGTCGTGCACGTCGGCAACTTCCGCGAGGTGATGACGGTCGACCTGGTCGCGCGGGCGCTGCGGGACCGCGGCGCCGACGTGCGCTTCATCTACTCATGGGACGACTTCGACGTGTTCCGCAAGGTGCCCGAGGGCATGCCGAAGCGCGAGCTCTTGGCGACGCATCTCGGTCGCAGCATCGTCGACGTGCCAGACCCCTGGGACCAGCACGACAGCTACGCCGCGCACCACATCGCCCAGTTCGAGCGCAGCATGGAGCCGCTCGGCATCCGGCCGGAGTTCATCCGCCAGTCGGCGCAGTACCGCAAGGGCACCTACGCGGTCGGCATCCAGAAGGCGCTGCAGCAGGCGAGCAAGATCCGCGACATCTTGAACCGCGTGCGCGAGCAGACCACCGCCCACTCGCGCGTCGACGACGACTGGCTGCCGCTGTCCGGCTTCTGCGACGAGTGCGGGCGCGACAAGCTGCGCTTCCAGATCACGGGCGAGTGGACGGTGCACTACAACTGCGAGCGCTGCGGCCACGAGCGTGACGTCGACCTGCGCAGCGGCGGCAACCTCAAGCTGCCGTGGCGCATCGACTGGCCGATGCGCTGGGCCCACGAGGGCGTGTGCTTCGAGCCAGGCGGCAAGGACCACAGCACCGCGGGCGGCAGCTACGACACCGCGAAGGACATCGTGCGCGAGGTCTACGGCTTCCGCGCGCCGGAGTACGTGGGCTACGACTTCGTGCGGATCAAGGGCCGCGCCGGCAAGATCTCGAGCTCCAAGGGCGGGGTCGTCACGGTGACCGACTGCCTCGAGGTCTACGAGCCCGAGGTGCTGCGCTGGATCTTCGTGTCGTACCGGCCCAACACCGAGTTCCAGATCAGCTTCGACGTCGACGTGATCGCGCTCTACGAGGCCTACGATCGCCTGCGCCGGGTCGCCTACGGGCTCGAGGAGGCCAAGGACGAGCAGAAGAAGCTGGTGGCCCAGCGCGCGCTGCAGCTGGCGAGCGTCGATCACCACCGCGTCGGCCCCGGCGAGGTGATGCCCTTCCTCCCGGGCTTTCGCCACCTCAGCATGATCTTGCAGATCTTCGAGGGGAACATCGGTCAGACGATCAATCACTACAAGCTCGCCGGGTTGATCAAGACCGACGCGGAGCGCGTGCAGTGCACGGCGCGCGCTCGCTGCGTCAAGAACTGGCTCGAGAAGTTCGCGCCCGAGGAGTTCCTCTTCATCATCCGCAAGACGCCGAAGACCCGGGCGCTGACGCCGGACGAGGCGACCTGCCTGCGGCGCATCGTCGAGGTGTTGCAGGCCGACGCGACGCTCGACGAGGACGGGCTGGTGCCGACGATGAAGACGCTGACCGCCGGCACATCGCTCGACAACAAGACCTTCCTGCCGGTCGTGTACGACCTGCTCATCGACCGCGACAAGGGGCCGAAGCTGACGACGCTGATCACCGCGATGGGGATCTCGCACGCGCTCGAGCTGCTGGCCCCGAGCCTCGAACAGCCCTAGCCGCTGGCCACGTCGCGCACGATGTCGGCCAGCCAGGCGCCGAGCGCCGTCACGTCGGCGTCGGGCAGGCTCTGCACCCACGCGACGTGGTCGGTGTAAGGCTCAGCCGCGTGGAGCACGAGCGGACAGGGGTGCTCGTGGTGGGTCGTGAGCTGCGGCGTGTCGACGCCGCGCTCGCGCAGGAAGGCAGTGAAGCGGGCCTGTCGCTCGGCGATGCAGAGGTCGAGGGTGGCGAGGGCCTCGCGCGTGACGGTGTGGACGTGCGCGTGCGGCCCGGTCGCGGGCGCCCGGCGCAGGCGGATCTCCGCGTACCAGGCGCGCAGGGCCATCAGTTCGGCGATGTAGCGGGCGTTGTGGGCCGCGCGCGGCTCGGCCGGATCGAGGGCGCCGTGCGGGAAGGGCCGCTCGCGCTCGCGGGTCGCCTGCATCACGAGCCTGTCCTCGGGGACATCTTTGCGCAGCACCTGCCCGGCGCCGGCGACCGCCCCGAAGCCGACCTGACGCGGGCCGACCATGCCGCCGCTGCCACCGAGGAAGATCCGCCGCGACCGCAGCAGCGCGCCGTGGGGCACGTCGCCGATCAACGAGGGCGTGGCCTTGTCGCCGCGCGCCCCCCACGGCGTGTAGTTGAAGTGGATGTAGCCGCTGCCGACCTCGGAGTGATCCTGCCGCGAGCTGCCGCCGGCCATCAGCAGGTCGCAGAAATTCACCAGCGAACCGATCGTGACGAAGGACAGGAGGATCGTGTGCTTGAGGCCGACGGCGTGGGCGGTGCTGGCCTCCTCCTCGAGCAAGGTGCCCTCACGCAGGTGGGCGGCCGAGCCCGCCGAGGCGCCGCGCAAGAGCACGGCGTCGCGGGCGTAGCCGCCATCGAGGCGCGCGCCCTCGCCGAGCACGCAGTCGATCGCGGTGACCGGGCCCTCGCGGCCGAGCTCGGCGTGCGGGCCCAGGAAGCTCCGCGCGCCGCACAGGCGGGTGCCCGGGTGGAGCACGGAGCCGGCGTGGATCCGCTCGGGCAGCACCGCGGCGTCGACGTAGGTCTGCCTCGGATCGACGATCTGCACCCCGCGGGCGATCAGCTCCGCGAGGCGACGCTCCTGCACCGCGGCCATGAAGGCGAGCTCACTCATTGTCCTTTTGACCTCGACGCGGGTCTAACATGAAGGCGATCGTGAGGGCTGCACCGGACGCGACGAGTTGCGCTACCCTGGCCGGCGATGAACGAGCGGGCCAAACTCACGGATCAAGAGCTGCGTGACGCGGCCGCGGAGGCCGGCATCTCTCCCGAGGAGCTGCGCCAGGCGCTGTCTCAGCGCGCCGGCGACAGCCCGGGCACGGCGATCGCGAAGTCCGCCGGAGCTGCCGTGCAGGGCTACACGGCGCAGGCCCAGCTCGCGTTGTCACCCGACCGCGCGGTCGAGGGCGTGCGCGCGGCGATCGCCCGCCAGGTCGGTCACCGCGGGCACCGTCAGGGCAACGGCGACATCGACATCCTCGACGACCGCACCGGCATGCTCTACCGCATCCACGGCAGCTCCGACGGCCAGGGCGGCGCGCTCGTGCAGGTCCGCAGCGAGCGCACCGGCTCGAGCCTCGCGCTCGCCGCAGTGATGTTCACGACGGTCGCGCTCGGGGTGACGGTGCTGGGCTTCCTGCTGTCGTCGCTGATGATGTGGCTGGGCATCGGCCTGCTGCTCGCAGGTGGGGCCGGGGTGGTGATGGCGGGCGGTCGGGTGGCGGGGATGCAGCGGCAGGCGGAGCTGGTGGTGGCGCAGGCGCTCGAGGAGGCCGAGGAGGCGGCGCCGCTGTCGGCGGGCGCGCGGGCGTTGCCGCCGGAGTGAGCACCTGGCATGGTCGCCCGGTGGCGGAGGAGCCCCCGAAGCACTGGATCACGGCCGAGGGCCTGAAGAAGCTGCGCGACGAGCTCGAGTACCTGTGGAAGGTCGAGCGCCCGCGGGTGACGAATGAGGTCTCGGCTGCGGCTGCCCTCGGGGACAGGTCGGAGAACGCCGAGTACATCTACGGCAAGCGGCGCCTGCGGGAGATCGACAAGCGCCTCGAGTTCCTGTCGAAGCGGCTCGACAACCTCAGGCCCTTCTCGCCGCCCGCCAGCGAGCCCGAGCGCGTGACCTTCGGCGCCTGGGTCACGCTCGAGGACGAGGACGGCGGCACCGTGCACTACCAGCTGGTGGGCGCCGAGGAGTTCGACGTCAGCGTCGGCAAGATCAGCGTCGCCTCGCCGGTCGGCAAGGCCCTGCTCGGCAAGGAGGAGGGCGACGACGTCACGGTCGAGCGCCCGCGCGGCCGGGCCATCTTCAACATCGTTGCGATCAGCTACACACGACCTGCAGGCGCGCCCACCGGGCGCGAGGAAGCCACATGACCAGCAAGCCCACGCTCTCCGGCAAGACAATCTTCATCAGCGGCGCCAGCCGCGGCATCGGCCTCGCCATCGGCCTTCGTGCCGCGCGCGACGGGGCCAACGTCGTCATCGCCGCCAAGACCACCGAGCCGCACCCCAAGCTGCCCGGAACGATCTTCAGCGCCGCCGCCGAGATCGAGGCCGCGGGCGGCAAGGCGCTGCCGCTGATGGTCGACATCCGCGAGGAGGCCCAGGTGCTCGCCGCGGTGGCGAAGACCGTCGAGACCTTCGGCGGCATCGACATCCTCATCAACAACGCCAGCGCGATCAGCCTCACCGGCACGCTGGCCACGCCGATGAAGCGCTACGACCTGATGCATCAGATCAACACCCGCGGCACCTACCTGTGCTCGCAGGCCTGCCTGCCGCACCTGCTCAAGGCCGGCAACCCGCACATCCTGAACCTCTCGCCGCCGCTCAATATGCAGGCGCACTGGTTCAAGAACCACGTCGCCTACACGATGGCCAAGTACGGCATGAGCATGTGCGTGCTCGGCATGGCGGCGGAGTTCGCCGACGAGGGGGTCGCGGTCAACGCCCTGTGGCCGCGTACCGCGATCGCCACCGCCGCGATCAACATGATCGGCGGCCCGGCGATGATGGCGGGCTGCCGCACCGTCGAGATCATGGCCGACGCGGCCCACGTGATCCTCACGCGGGAGAGCCGCAAGTGCACCGGCAACTTCTTCCTCGACGAGGACCTGCTGCGCGAGACGGGCGTGACCAGCTTCGACCACTACGCGGTCACGCCCGGGGCGACGCTGATCCCGGACTTCTTCCTCGACTAGGCCGCGGCCCGGCGCACACGCACGGGCAAGCGGTGCATCACGCGGAAGAACCCGCTCGGCTGATACTCGGGCGGGCCCGCGAGGGTCATCTCCGGGAAATGTTCGAGCACGAGCGGCACCACGACGTTGGCCTCCATCCGAGCCAGGTGAACTCCGAGGCAGACGTGGGGGCCGACGCCGAAGTTAAGAGCCACGCCGAGATCCGTTCGCCCGATGTCGAACACTTCGGGCCGCTCGAAGGCCTCGGGGTCATGCGTGGCAGCGCCGGCCATTGGGATGACCATCTGGCCCCGGGCGATCGGGACGCCGCGGATGCTCAGGTCCTCGAGCGCGTAACACGGCGAGCCCAGCTTGCCGAATTGATCGAAGCGCAGGGTCTCCTCGAGCAGGGCGCCGACGAGGCGTGTATCTGCCCGAACGCGAGCGAGCTGCTCGGGGTTTCGCAGCAGATTGAGCAGCATGAAGCGAAGCGTGTGGACCGTAGTGTCCGAGCCGCCGACGATGATCGCCCCGACCATGCTCATCAGCTCGTACTCGGAGAGACGGGCACCCGCCTCCTCGTGGTGGATCAACGTCGACAGCAGGTCGTCCCCAGGATGAACGCGACGTTCGGCGATCAGCGCGGCGATCAATCCGAAGCCCTCGCTGACGATCCGGATCAGGCGATCGCGCTCGCTCGGCGGGAGGAGGGGGTTCAGTAGACCGATTCGCGCCTGCGCGAAGGTCAGGAAGGCGTCCTCCGAGGCGGCTGGAATAGCGAAGAGACGGCCGACGACCCTCAGTGGGATGTAGTCGGCGAACGCCGCGAGGTCGACGACCTCGTCCTCCGGTAGTGCCGCGAGCGCCTGCATTGCGATCTGGCGAGTGTCCTCGCGGAGCCGCTCGGCCGCCTTCGGGCTGAACGCAGGGTTCATGAGCCGGCGCAGGCGCAGGTGGTCGGACGGGGACACTGCCTGCATGCTGCTCTCCGAGATGCGGCGATACAGGCTGTATTCCGGCAGATCGGGGATCGGCTAGAACTGGCCGTCGCGCGCCGAGCGTGAGAAGCGAGGGTCCTTCATCATGGCGACCACGTCCGCGTGCTTGCTGACGAGGAACGCCCGGCCGCGCTCCCACCAATACACGGGGGCGTGCGCGAGCAGATGGCGATACACGGGTGTTGGGTCGGCGTCGTAGCTGGGCGCGTAGGGGTTGAAGACGAAGGTATCGGTGGTCATCGCGGTCCTCTGGAGATCGCGGGAGGATCTCACGAGCAACAGCGGGGCCGCTACTCCGCGGCGCTGATGATCTGGGCGCGGGCGCGGGTCCGCATGTCCTCGATGCCGCGCAGGATCGCCTCGGGCGTGCAAGGGATGGCGAGGTGGGGCTCGAGGCCAGATGCGAGGCCAGATGCGAGGCCAGACGTGAGGCCAGACGCGCCGAAGCCGGCGATCGCGTGGCGCAGCGCGGCGATCACGGAGATCGCCAGCATCAGCGGCGGCTCGCCGACGGCCTTGCTGCCGTGGACCACGCTGTCCTGCGCGGCGCTGGTGAGCAGGGCGACGCGGAAATCCTCGGGGGCGTCGCCGACGGCGGGGATCTTGTAGGTCGAGGGGCCGTGGGTGAGCAGCTGGCCGCGGCGGTCCCAGACGAGCTCCTCGCTGGTGAGCCAGCCGAGGCCCTGAATGTAGCCGCCCTCGATCTGGCCGCGGTCGATGCTCGGCAGCAGCGAGTGGCCGACGTCGTGCAGGATGTCGACGCGCAGCACGCGGTGCTCGCCGGTGAGGCCGGAGACCTCGACCTCGGTGAGCGCGGCGCCGTAGGCAAAGTAATGGAAGGGCTTGCCGCGTCCGGCCTCGCGGTCGTAGACGATGCCCGGCGTGGCGTAGTAGCCGGTCGCGCTGAGGGCGATGCGGCGGGCCCAGGCGGCGCGGGTGAGCTCGGCGAAGCTGGTCTCGCGGCCGCCGGGTTCGAACACGCGGCCCTCGGCGAAGCAGACGCGGGCGGGGTCGCTGGCGCCGATGAGTTCGGCCGCGAGGGGCCGGAGGCGCTCGCGGATCTCCGCGCAGGCGAGCTGGACCGCGGCGCCGTTGAGGTCCGAGCCGCTCGAGGCCGCGGTGGCCGAGGTGTTGGGGACCTTGTCTGTGGCCGTGGGCATGACGCGGATCTGCGGCTCGCGCACGCCGAGCTCGTGGGCGCAGATCGCCAGCATCTTGCTGTGCAGGCCCTGGCCCATCTCGGTGCCGCCATGGTTGAGCTGGACGCTGCCGTCCGTGTACACCAGCACCAGCGCGCCGGCCTGGTTGAGCACCGAGTTGGTGAACGAGATGCCGAACTTGATCGGCATGAAGCCGAGGCCGCGCTTGACCAGCGGCGAGCGGGCGTTGAACGCGTCGATCTCGGCCCGGCGGGCGGCGTAGTCGGCGTCGCGCAGCAGCTCGGCGTGGATCCGCGGGAGGCGGCAGTCGTCGATGTCTTGATAATACGGAGTGAGTCGGCGCTGACGCAGCAGCGGCAGCACGGCGGGCTCGAGCGGACCCTCGGGCAGGATGACGGCGGCGGCGCCCTCCGCGTCGGGGCCGTAGTAGTTGCGGCGGCGCAGCTCGGCCGGGTCGATGCCGAGGCGCTCGGCGGCGCGGGACATCGCGTCCTCGATCACGAGCATGCCCTGCGGGCCACCGAACCCGCGAAACGCGGTGTTGGAGGCGGTATTGGTGCGCACGGCCCGGCCCTCGAAGGCGAGGTTCGGGATGTAGTAGCTGTTGTCGAGGTGGAACAGCGCGCGGTCGAGGATCGCCGGGGTGAGGTCGATGCTCCAGCCGCCGTCGGCGAAGATGAAGACCTCGAGCGCGGTGATGCGGCCGTCGGCGGTGAAGCCGGCCCGGTAGCGCGACCAGAAGGGGTGGCGCTTGCCGGTCATCTGCATGTCCTGGTCGCGATTGAGCCAGACCTTGACGGGGCGAGCGAGGGCGCGGGCGGCGAGGGCGGCGAGCACGGCGAAGTGGGTGGCTTGCGACTCCTTGCCGCCGAACCCACCGCCCATGCGCGGGACCTGGACGACGATGCGGCTGCGGTCGCAGGCGAGGATCTCCGCGGCGGCGCTCTGGATCTCGCTGGGGTGCTGGGTGGACGACTGGATCTCGAGGCTGCCGTCCTCGCCGGGGATCGCCAGCGCTGCCTGGGTCTCGAGGTAGAAGTGGTCCTGGCCGCCGCTGCGCAGCTCGCCATCGAGGCGCAGCGCGGCGCTGGCGAGGGCGGCCTCGACGTCACCGCGGCGCATACGGTGCGGCGTGCCGAGGTAGGAGCTGGCCGCGATCGCGTCGGCGATAGAGAGGATCGGCGGGGCCTCCTCGACGGAGATCTCGAGCTTCTGGGCGGCGGCGCGGCAGACCGCCAGCGACTCGCCGACGACGAGCGCGACGAGCTGGCCGACCGCGTGGAGCGGGCCGTCGGCGAGCAGCGGCTCGTCGTGGACGATCGGGCCGATGCGGTTGTGGCCGGGGATGTCGCTGGCGAGCAGCACCGCGTGCACGCCGGGCAGCGCGAGCGCGGCGGCGCGGCCGACCGCGAGCAGGCGCCCGCAGGCGATCGGCGAGCCGACCGGGAGGCCGACGAGCAGGCCCGGCGGGCGCGGGAGGTCGTCGACGTAGCGCGCGGCGCCCGAGACATGGCCGTGGGCGCTCTCGTGGTGGGACGGTTGATGCAGCGTCACGGCACGACCTCCAGGTGCACGGTGGCGGATGGTCTTTGGGACAGGTTGGGACGGGCCTCGTGCTGGGTCTCGAGCACGAAGCCGCGGATCAGGTTCTCGGCGAGGAGGCCGCGATACCAGGCGGAGCCGCGGAGGTCATCGAGCGGCCGGAAGTCGTGGGCGAGCGCGGGCAAGGCGGCCTCGACCTGGGCGAGCGACCAGCTGCGCCCGAGCAGGGCGGCCTCGAGGTTGCGCGCGCGCGCCGGGGTCGCCGCCATGCCGCCGTAGGCGAGGCGGATCTGGGCCACGCGGTCGGCCGCGTCGAGCTCGACGTAGCAGCCGGCGGCGACGGTGCTGATGTCGAGCTCGCGCCGCTTCGACACCTTGTAGGCGGCGACGCGGGCGTTGGCTGGGAGCTCGGGCAATTCGATGGCGGCGAGGATCTCGCCCGCCTGCAGCGCCGTCTTGCGGTAGGCGAGGAAGAACTCATCGAGGGCGACGCGGCGCGAGCCAGCGGCGGAGCGGAGCTCGGCCACGGCGCCGAGGCTGATCAGCACCGGCGCGAGGTCGCCGATCGGCGAGGCGTTGCACAGGTTGCCGCCGACGGTCGCGCGGTTCTTGATCTGGCGCGAGGCGAAGTAGCGCAGCATCCGCAGCAGCGGGGTGTAGGCGGCCAAGTCGGCGAGGCACGCGGCCTCGAGCTCGGCGAGGTTGGTGGTCGCGCCGATGCGCCAGCCGGCGAAACCATCGGTGATACGCGAGATGCCGCGGAGATCGGCGAGGCCCTCGAGCGAGACGAGCTCCGGCAGGTCCTGGAAGCGCTTGGTGATCAGCAGCGAGAGGTCGGTGCCGCCGCAGATCAGTCGGGCCTGCGGATGCGCGGCGAGGTGAGACCACAGCTCGGTGAAGCTGGTCGGCGTGGCGTAGATGCGGCCGGCGGACTCGCGCGTGAACGCGATGCTGTCGGCCGGGGCCGCGAGCCGGGCGTGAAACGAGTCCTGCGGGCAGCTGGCGGCGACCGAGCGGGCGGCGTCGCGGATCGGTCGGTAGCCGGTGCAGCGGCACAGGTTGCCGCACAGCTGGTCGTCGAGCTGCCACGGCTCGCGGAGGTCGCGGCGGTAGCAGGCTTCGAACAGCGACATCACGACGCCGGGGGTGCAGTAGCCGCACTGCGAGCCGAGCTCGCGGACCATCGCCTCTTGCACCGGATGCAGGGCGCCGTCCTGGCGCAGGCCCTCGACGGTGTACACGCGTCGGCCCTGGACCATCGGCAGGAGCACGAGGCAGGCGTTGATGGCCCGGTAGGTGGGACCGCCCGCGGCCTCGGCGTCGAGGACCACGACCGAGCATGCGCCGCAGTCGCCCTCGGCGCAGCCCTCCTTGGTGCCTGTGAGGTGGAGCTGCTCGCGGAGGTACGCGAGCAGCGTGGTCGTCGGTTGTGCGCGCTCGTCCTCGATGAGCCGGTCGTTGAGGTGGAAGCGGAGGGTCTGCGGCATCGCGGCCGCCGATCGTAACACGGTCGGCTGACCGCGCGGGGCCGCTGGCTCGCGGTCGGGCTAGCGGTCGAACAAGCCGGTGTCAACGCGGAGGATGCTGAAGGGCAGCTCGGGCGGCAGAAACAGGTAGAGGGCGCGGAAGACCTCGCTGTCGATGGCGTAGAGCTGGCCCTCGGCGACCGTGAGGCTGGTCAGGCCGGTCGGCACCGAGGTGGTGGTGGCGACGGCGGCGTGCGTGTAGTCGGCGTCCCGGAAGGCGAGCTGCTGCACGCCGCCGTCGTAGGCGACGTAGAGCGTCTCGTCGAGGAACTCGATGCCGTCGGGGCCGGGGAAGCGCGGGTCGCCTGGCATCGCGAACACGTCGCCGGTGGTCCGAACCGGGACGAAGGCCTGCGGGTCGGCGACCGGGATGCTGTAGAGCGCGGCGGGGATGGTGGTGACGACGAGCAGGCGCTCTCCGTCGGGCGAGAGATCGAGGCCGTTGAGCGCCACGGTGCCGGGAGCGACGGGTGTGAACTCCGGCGCGGAGAGGAAGACGGAGAAGCTCTGGGTCCTCGGGTCGATGCGATAGATGTTGGGGTTGGCCGAGTCGGTGGCATAGACCGCGCCGTCATCGTCGGCGACGAGGTCGTTGCAGAAGGACACGGTCGGCAGGGCGATGCGGTGGGTCCGCTGCTTGTTCTCGATGTTGAAGGCCCAGACCTCGGAGGTGGGGGAGCTGTTGGTCTTCACGTCGACGACGCAGACCCACAGGCGCCGGCGCTCCTCGTCGACGTGGGCGCCGCTGAAGGAGAGCTTCGTGTTGACGTCGCTGTGGAACACGATCTCCTGGCCGAGCGGCGTGATGCGGGTGATCTGGGCGCCGTTGACGGCGGTGGCGAAGAAGGTGTGCGTGACGTTGTCGAAGGCCACGCCCTCGGGCAGGGAGGTCGTGCTGTCGAGCGCGTACGAGTCCTGGAGCGGCGCGTCGCAAGACGGCAGCGCGAGCAGCGAGGCGATGAGCGAGGGGACGAGGGCGAGGTGCTTCATGGGGTCTCCGCCGGACGGGCGAACGGTCGGGTCAGGGCGCATCGACAAGGGCGCACAGAGAAACAGGCCTGCGTGATCTCGAGCGGATCACGGGCGGTGCAATGTGGAGTTCTCGGACTAAAAGCGCGCCATGAGCGAGCGGACGAAGAATGACCCAGCCAGCGTCAGGGTCCGCAATTTAGGGATTTTCTTCTTACTCAAGCCGATGCCACGAGATCAAGATCGATGACCGCGCGTGGCGAGTGACACGAGGCCGACGGAACGTGATCGCTGGTGACCAATGCCGAGGTGATCGACCGGACCTGCATCGGACCCGGAGCGGCAAGGTCCCTGCGCGGGCTGCCGGAGCCCTCGCAACACGCGAAAAGCCGCGCACATTCCCGGGCCTGATGGGCGCCAGGGCTGGCCAGCTTCGCCCGCGTTGGGCACCATGAGACCATGCGTCGCGTCGTCCCGGAGCTCGCCCTCGCCGCGTCGCTGGCGGCCCCTGCCCTCGCCCGCGCCCAGGTGCCGGCAGAGGTCGCGCCGGTGCCGGTGCCCGCGTCGGCGACGAATGAGCCCGCCGCGAACGAGCGGGCGCCGACGCTGATCGAGGTCGAGGCGCCCGCCGTGGAGGCGCCGACCCCGGCGCCCGCCCCGGTCGCTGTTCAGGTCGAGCCCGCTCCCGTGGCGAGCCTGCCGCCAGCGCCGATTGGCCCGCCGACGAGCGCCGCGTCTGAGATCTCCCCGCCGCGACCGCGGCTGCAGCTGAGCGCCGGCCTCGTGCTCGGGCCGCACGCGGTCGGTGAGGGCGACTGCCAGAGCGGTGACGGGTATGACCAGTGTCAGCACCGCGGCAACTTCCTCGGGGCGGGCGCGACGATCGAGCTGCGCGCGCAGCTGTTCAAGGCGCTGTACCTGCACGCCCGCGGGATCATGGTCGGCAACGTGCGGCCGCGGCCCTACGCGGTGCACAGCGGCCTGGCCGGCGCGGGTCTCGGGCTCGGGGCCTACTCGCGGCTGGCCTTCATCCGCGGCGAGTACATGCTGCTGCCCGCGTTTGGCCCGAGCACCTACGTGCCGCCCTTCTACAACAAGCAGGTCGCGCGCGACGACTACGGCCTGCACGCGGGCATGATCAGCGGCGGCCTGCACAAGTACGTCTCGGCGCGCACGGCGATCGAGGCGTGGGCCGGGCTGGTGGTCGGGCCGAGCTCGCACCGTCAGACGGTCACCGAGCAGGCCTCCGAGCGGCGCGTGCTCATCAGCTTCATGATCAACCTCGGCATGGCCTTCGACCTCGTGTTGGCGAGGGGCTATGTGCCGCCGCCGAAGCAGCCGCGGCAGCGTCGGCAGTGGTGAGCGGCGATCAGCGCGGCGCGGGGATCTGCTTGTAAGCGCAGAAACTGGCGAGAGTGTCGGCCCGCAACGCCGGGTTGTGGGCGAACTCCCAGGCCAGGGTGCTGGTCGGCGTCTTGCCGTAGTCGTGGCCGGGGTAGAGGCGGGCGTGCTCGGGCAGGCCGCCGAGGCGGCGCTGCAGGGTGTCGAGCATCGCCCGCGGATCGGCCGCGCTGCCGCACGAGCCGACGAAGAGCACGTCGCCGGTGATCACGGCGGCGGGCTCCGGGACGAACCAGCACACGCAGCCCGGCGTGTGCCCCGGGGCGTAGATCGCCCGCACCGCGGCGGCGCCGAGGGGGACCCACTCGTCGTCGGTGACCGCAAGGACATGGGGCGCGTGAACGCGCGCCGCTGCCAACTCGAGCGGGTGACAGCGGACCGTCGCACCGGTGAGCTCGGCGGCCTCGTCGAGCCCGGCGACGTGATCGTCGTGCGTGTGCGTGAGGAAGATCGTCGTGACGCGCCAGCCGCGGCGGGTCGCCTCGCGCAGCAGGCGGTCGACCTCGAAGGCGGGGTCGACGAGCGCCGCCTCACCGGTGCGTGGGCAGCCGATGACCTCGCAGAAATTCTGCAACAGCCCGACCTCGAGCTGTACAACCTCCAGCGGCGACGCCGACGCGTCCACGCGGGGACCTTAGGCACACCCGCTCGCGGCATTCAAGGCTTGTCGGCGCGGTGCGTGTGGTCCTACAAGGAGCGCCTGCCACGGATGGATCTCAGCGGCCTCAACCCGGATCAGCGCAAGGCCGTCACCTGCACCGCGGGGCCGCTGCTCGTGCTCGCGGGCGCCGGCTCGGGCAAGACCCGCGTCATCACCCACCGGGTCGTGTACTTGCTCGAGCGCGGGGTGCCGGCGGAGAGCATCGTGGCGCTGAGCTTCACCAACAAGGCGGCCGACGAGATGCGCGAGCGGCTGCACCGGATGGTCGGCAAGGCCGCGGACGCGCTGGTGCTGGGCACCTTCCACAGCCTCGGGGCGGCGATGATGCGCGAGCAGCCGGACCCCTTCGGCGTGCCGAAGCGCTTCTCGATCCTCGACCAGGGCGACGTGTACGGGGTGGTCCGCGGGGTGCTGCGCGAGCTCGGGCACCACGGAGCGGGCGCCGACCGACGCTTCGACCTCGGGGCGATCGTACAGCGCATCTCGCTGTGGAAGAACGAGTTCATCACCCCGGCCGCGTCGCTGGAGCTCGACCACGAGAGCGACTACGACGAGGTCGCGGCCGAGGTCTACGCGCCCTACGAGGACCGCCTGAAGACCCTCGGCTCGGTCGACTTCGACGACCTGATCTGCCGGGTGGCCCACGTGCTCGAGGCCGACGCGCAGGCGCGGGCCTACTGGCAGGCCAAGTTCGCGTACGTGATGGTCGACGAGTATCAGGACACCAACCGGGCCCAGTTCGAGATGGTGCGTCGGCTGGCGGGCGCGCGCGAGAACCTGTGCGTGGTCGGCGACGACGACCAGGCGATCTACGGCTGGCGCGGCGCCAAGGTGGCCAACATCCTCGGCTTCGATCTGTACTTCCCGAAGGCGGTGACGATCAAGCTCGAGCAGAACTACCGCTCCTTCGCGCCGATCCTCCGCTGCGCCAACGAGCTGATCGGCAACAACCGCACGCGCCACGACAAGAAGCTGATCCCACAGCGGCGCGGCGGCGAGAAGGTGCAGCTGGTGGTCGCCTCCGAGGGCGACCAGGAGAACCGCTGGGTCGGCAAGAAGATCTACCGGCTGATCCACGAGGGCGGCGTGCGGCCCGAGGACATCGCGGTGCTCTACCGATCGTCGCGCCAGTGCGACCCGGTCGAGGCGCTGCTGCAGGAGCATGGGATCTCCTACCGCGTGCTCGGCGGACAGGCCGTCTACGACAAGAAGCAGGTCAAGGATGTCCTCGCCTACTTCAAGATGATCGTCGCACCACAGGACGACCTGGCGGCCCGCCGCGCCGTCGACGTGCCGTCGCGCGGGGTCGGGCTCAAGAGCCTCGAGCGACTGACGGACTTCGCCCGCCACCACAATGTCTCGCTGATGGAGGCGATGCACCGCAGCGCCGAGATCCCCGAGCTGCCCGCGCGGGCGGCCCCGGCGATCGCCCAGTTCTCGGCCCAGATCAAGCGCGCGCAGGCCCACTTCTACGCCAGCGGCTCGGGGCTCGGGGCGCTGCGCAGCCTGGTCGACGCGGTCGGGCTCAAGGAGGCGATGCTGCGCGAGGGTGGCGGCAGCGAGGCGGCGGCGGCCCGCTGGGACAGCGTCGAGTGGATGTACGAGAGCCTCGGGCGCTTCGAGCAGCGCGCCCGCAACAAAGGCGGACGGACGCGCTGGCAGGAGTTCTTCCAGGCGATGAACCAGGACAACAAGCAGGACGAGCCCGAGGCCGGCGGACGCGGCCAGGTGACCCTGGCGACGATGCACAGCGCGAAGGGTCTCGAGTGGCCGCACGTGTTCATCATCGGCTGCGAGGAGGGCACGATGCCGCACAAGCGCGTCGCGGCGCCGCGGATCAGCGACGCGATCGCCGGCGACATCGAGGAGGAGCGGCGCCTGTTCTACGTGGCGATCACGCGGGCCCGCGACCAGCTCTACATCACCCGCGCCGCCATGCGCCTCGAGCGCGGCGCCGAGGTCCCGCGCAAGCCGAGCCGCTTCATCGAGGAGCTGTCCGCGCCCGACCTCCACGTCTACGAGATCGCCCGCGAGGAGCGGCTCAGCGGCGCCGACGTGCAGTCGATGGCCGACGCCTTCCTGGCTCGCCTCAACGCGGGCCCCAGCACGTAGCTCAGTACTGGGGCGTGAGGTCGCAGCGGTCCTGCTGCTCGCGCAGCTCCGCGAAGCAGGCGCTGTCGCCCGGCCCCGCGATCCCGGCGACCGCCGCCGCAAGCTCGTCGCACGCGACCGCGCTGAGGCACTCGAGCGCCGCCAAGGACGCCTCGCCGCAGGCGCTGTCCTCGAGCGGACGCTCGTCGGCCCGGCACTTGCGCTCGCACTCGGCGGGGTCGCCCGCTGCGTAGCCGTCTGGTACGCAGGTGACCCGCCGCGGACAATAGTCGGCGCAGAGCTCCTCGACATCGGCCCGCCGCGACTCGAGCGGCTGGTCGCGGCAGGCCGCCAGCAGCATCGCCGCACCCAGGCAAGGCCCCAGGCAAGGCCGGATCTGGCGCGTCATGTGGCGCTCCCGGGCGCGGGCGGTGGGAAGCGCTGGACCTGCATGCGCGCGTCGACGCCGATCATCTCGTGCGGGCGCAGCTCCTCCCAGACATTGTCGCCGTCGAGTGGTTCGCTGGAGAGGACGAGGTGGCTGACGAAGCCGTTCTCGGCGGCGCGCTCGCACTCCGGGGCGAAGTGCGGGCAGGTGTCGCGGTCGGGGCAGCGGCGCTTGTGGGTGCTGACGTGGAGCTCCTTGCCGCCCTGGTGCGCGAGCATCGCTAGGCCGTTGGTGAGGACAAAGGAGAGGTAGGTGCGGTGCGGCGGGCCGGCGTTGTCCTCACAGAGCGGACCGACGAGCGTGGAGATCTCGGCGACCGCCTCGCGCACGGACTCGGCGATCGCGGCCAGCGGGAAGCCGGGGCGGTGCAGCTCGCAGCGCTGCGCCATCTTGCCGAGGACGAGGTAGAAGATGACCTCGCTGTCGGTGGTGCCGAGGATGAAGCGGCGCAGCACCGGGGGGATGCGTGCGAGCAGGTCGTCGCGCACGTCGGCGAAGCCCTCGATGTTGCCGTTGTGGGCGAACACCCAGTGCCCGTACTGGAACGGGTGGGTGTTGATCGGCGAGAGCTCGCCCTGGGTGGCCTTGCGCAGGTGCGCCAGCACGGTCTCCGAGGTGACGATGCCCGACACGTGCTTGAACAGCTGGTCGCCGAAGGCCGCCGAGGCGCCCTTGATCACGTGCGGAGCCTGGGCCACGTAGTAGGCGACGCCCCAGCCGTCGGGGTGCCGCTCGCTCTGCCGCATGAAGGCGTTGTCAGCGCTCACGAGGCTGCGGTGCACCTGGCTCTGCATCACCGAGCGAAATCCGAAGATCCGACACATGAGATGGCCGCCAGCGTACTGCGAAACGCCGGTCCGTGGCGACAAACCGGGGAGCCGGCGGCCCCTGCGGCTCCTGCGGCCCATGTGGGGAGCCCGCGACCTGCACACAGACATTGACAAGCCTGGCGAAATTCGGAAAAAAGAGCGGCACCGTGTCGGGCCTACGCCCGCTGTGAACAACGTTCGAGGCCCTCGTGAGCAACGCCCAGCACTACAAGAGCAACCTCCGCGACATCTTCTTCAACCTGTTCGAAGTGCTGCGGGTCGACGAGAGCATCCTCGGCAAGGGCGAGTTCGCGGGGATGGACGCCGAGACCGCCCGGGCCACGCTCGAGGCTTACAACGAGTTCTGCGCCCGCGAGCTGGCGCCCAGCTGGGTGGCGTCCGACCGCATCCCGCTGACCCTCGACGCCGACGGCAACGTGGCGATCCCCGAGCCGCTCAGGCGCTCGCTCAAGGCGCACCACGACAACGAGTGGCACCTGCTCGGCCTGCCCGAGCGCGTCGGCGGCACCGGTGCGCCGGCCGTGGTGGCGTGGTCCAGCTTCGAGCTGAGCGCCGCGGCCAACGCGACGGCGGCGTTCTACATGCTCGGCACGGTGATCGCCCGCGTGATCGAGGACCTCGGGACCGAGGCGCAGAAGCGGCGCTTCCTGAGGCCGATGATCGACCGCAACTGGGGCGCCTCGATGGTGCTCACCGAACCCGACGCCGGCAGCGACGTCGGGGCCGGTCGCACCAAGGCCCGTCAGGTCGACGGCGACCTCTACGAGATCGAGGGCGTCAAGCGCTTCATCACCAACGGCGACTTCGACGGCACCGAGAACATCATCCACCTGGTCCTCGCCCGCCCCGAGGGCCACGGCCCCGGCACCAAGGGCCTGTCGATGTTCATCGTGCCCAAGTTCTGGGTGAACGAGGACGGCAGCCTCGGCGCGCGCAACGGCGTCTACTGCACCAACATCGAGCACAAGATGGGCCTCAAGGGCTCGGCCACCTGCGAGCTCACCTTCGGCGAGCGCGGCCCGGCCCGCGGTCTGCTGGTCGGCGGCGTGCACGAGGGCATCCGTCAGATGTTCCACGTCATCGAGCACGCGCGCATGGCCGTCGGCTGCAAGTCGATGGCGACGCTGTCGACCGCCTACCTCAACGCCCTCGAGTTCACCAAGATCCGCGTCCAGGGGGCCGACCTGCTGCGGGCCACAGACAAGGCCGCCCCGCGCGTGCGCATCATCCAGCACCCCGATGTTCGCCGCATGTTGATGCTGCAGAAGTCGTTCGCCGAGGGCATGCGCGCGCTGTGCCTGTACACCGCGTCGATCCAGGACGAGGTCACCCTCGCCGGCGGCCACGGCAACGTCGCCGCAGGCGAGCTCGACCGCGTCAACGACCTGCTGCTCCCGCTGGTCAAGGGCTACTGCTCGGAGAAGGTGTACGAGCTGCTGGCGACGTCGCTGCAGTGCTACGGCGGATCCGGCTACGTGCAGGACTATCCGATCGAGCAGTACATCCGCGACCAGAAGATCGACACGCTCTACGAGGGCACGACCCACATCCAGGCGCTCGATCTGTTCTTCCGCAAGGTCGCCCGCGACGGCGGGGAGACCCTGCGCGCGCTGTTCGGCCGGGCCCAGGCGACCCTCGCCGAGGTCGACCCAGCGGGCCCGCTGGGCGTCGAACACGCCGCCCTCTCACGCGCCCTCGCCGATCTCCAGGGCCTCTACGGGGCGATGCTCGCCAAGCTCGGCGAGTCGCTCTACCACGTCGGCCTGCAGGGCAACCGCGTCCTGTTCGCCACCGCCGAGGTCGTGATCGGCTGGCTGCTGCTGCGCCAGGCCGTGGTCGCCGCGGCTGCCCGCCCCACCGCCAGCGAGGCCGACCGCGACTTCTACGACGGCAAGCTCGCGGCGGTGCGATTCTACGCGCGCAACGTGCTGCCCGGCGTCACCCTGGCGCGCAAGCTCGCGGAGCAGAGCACGCTCGAGCTGATGGATGTGCCCGAGGCGGCGTTCTGAGGCCCCACGGCCCTTGTCGTTGTATTCGCGGCCGGCGTAGCATGACGCTCCCGTGGATCCGGCGCTGACGACCCTCCATCGACTGCTCGAAGAGCACGCCGATGAGATCATCGACGACGGCACCGCGTGGGTGCGCGCCGAGTCGCATGCCGACCTGTCCTCGCGGCCATACGCGGAGACGCGGGGGCTGGTCGCCCAGTGCCTGCACTTCTACCGCGCCCACATCTTCGCCGGCGACACCGGACCGCGCGAGGCCTTTATCGAGGTGGTCACCTCGAACCGCTCGAACCTGAAGTTCAGCGTGTCGACGCTGCTGCGCGGCTTCCTCAGCTTCCGCGAGGCGATGACGCGCCTGCTCGCGCGTTTGGAGCTGCCGGCCGAGCAGGCGCTGGCGATCGTGCGGCGCATCGACGTGGTCTCGTTCGAGGCCTCGTTCCGCACCGCCGACATCTACGTCGCCAAGCTCAACCGTGTGCTCGACGCGACCCGCGAGGAGCTGATCCGCAAGGACAAGCTCGCCGCGCTCGGCGGGCTGGTGGCCGGCGTCGCCCACGAGATCAACACGCCGCTCGGCGTCGCTGTCACCGCGGCCTCGCTGGTCGCCGACCGCCTGCACGAGGTCGAGGCAGCCTTCACTGCCGGCACGCTGCGCCGTCAGGACCTCCAGCAGGGGCTGATCCATGCCCAGGAGGCCGCGCGCATGACCCTCGGCAACCTCCGCCGCGCCGCCGGTATGGTCGGCAACTTCAAACAGATCGCCGTCGACCAGACCAGCGAGGCCCGCCGCGAGGTCGCGCTCGGGCCCTACGTGCGCGAGGTGGTCGCCAGCCTGGGGCCGATGTACCGCCGCACGCCGCACCGCGTGCTCGTCCAGGTGCTGCAGGACGTCGAGCTCACCACCTTCGTCGGGGCGATCTCCCAGGTGTGCACCAACCTGGTCCACAACGCGCTGATGCACGCCTTCCCGGGCGAGCGACCTGGCCAGATCACGCTGACGGTGGACCGCCAGGGCGACGGCGGGGCCCTGCTCATCTGCCGGGACGACGGCGCCGGCATGGATGCCCAGGTGCTGCGGCGGATCTACGAGCCCTTCTTCACCACCCAGCGCGGCCGCGGCGGCAGCGGACTCGGCATGCACATCGTCCACAACCTCGTCACTGACCTGCTCGGCGGATCGATCGCCGTCGAGTCGAGCCCTGGCCAGGGCACCGCGGTGACGATCCAACTCCCTAATTTGAGCGCCGAGGTCGACTTGGCCGCGCAAGCTCCGGAGCGCCCGTGACGACGAGCGACCCCGATCTGCTGGTCTTCGCCGACGACGAGGTCCGCGCGCCGGAGCCCGCCAGCGCGCGCGTGTGGAAGCTGCTGGTCGTCGACGACGAGCCCGAGATCCACGACATCACCCGCCTCGCGCTCGGCGGCCTGCGCATCGACGGCCACCCCCTGGCGATCCTGTCGGTGAGCTCGGCGACCGCCGCCCGCGTGGTCCTGCAGGCCCACCTCGACATCGCGATGATCCTGCTCGACGTGGTGATGGAGTCGGAGAACGCCGGCCTCGAGCTGGTGCGATGGATCCGCGGCGAGCTCGCCAACTCGCGGGTGCGCATCGTCCTCCGCACCGGTCAGCCCGGCCACGCGCCCGAGCAGCGGGTGATGTTCGACTACGACATCAACGACTACCGCGACAAGACGGAGATCACGGCCCAGCGCCTGACCACCACCGTCATCGGCGCGGTCCGATCGTACCGCGACCTGTGCACGATCGAGTCGCACAAGGCCGGCCTCGAGCAGATCGTCCACGCCAGCGCGGCGCTGTTCGAGCAGCAGTCCGTCGACAAGTTCATCACCGGCGTGCTCGCCCAGCTGTCGGCGCTGGTCAGCCCGCAAGAGAGCGCGATGTTCTTCCAGGGCCGTGAGCTCGGCCTCGACATGGCAACCGCCGCGCCGACGGTGGTCGCCGGCACCGGCCGCTTCCAGGCCCACGTCGGCCACCCGGTCAGCCACGTGGTCGAGGAGGAGGTGTGGCAAGACATCACGACGATGCTCTGCACCCGCAAGCCGGTGCTGCGGCGCAGCTACAACATCTTCGGCATCTTCGGGCTGGCCAGCGACGAGGAGATGTGGGCGGCCGTGTTCATGGAGGGGCTCGGCGAGCTGAGCGCGTGGGACCAGCGGCTGATCGAGCTGTTTTGTCAGAACGCGTCGGTGGCGCTCGACAACCACCGCCTGCACCACCGCCAGACCGCGCTGATGGGGGCCTTCGCCCGCTTCGTGCCGCAGCGCCTGCTGGCCCTGCTCGGCCGCGATGACGCGACCCAGGCCGACCTCGGCGACCAGATCCAGCGCGAGATGACGGTCGTGTTCGTCGACCTGCGCGCGTTCACCAGCCGCGCCGAACAACAGAGCCCGGCCGCCACCTTCGAGTTCCTCAACACCTACTTCGCCGCGATCGTGCCGGAGATCCACGGCAACGGCGGCGTCGTCGACAAGTACCTCGGCGACGGCCTCATGGCCCTGTTCCCGGACGCCCCCGCGGCCGCGGTCCAGGCCGCCCTCGGCGTCGTCGAACGCAGCCGCGAGCTCGGCGCGGGCGTCGGCGTCGGTGTCCACCTCGGCCCCGTCACCCTCGGCCTCGTCGGCGCCGCCGGACGCATGGAGTCCACCGTGGTCTCCGACTCCGTCAACATCGCGGCCCGCATCGAACGCCTGACCCGCCGCTTCGGCGCCGACCTCCTGATCAGCGGCGCGGTCCAGGCCCAGCTGCCGCCCTCGCTGCAGACCGACACGAGGCCGCTCGGCGACTACCTGGTCCCCGGCAGGCGCCAGCCGGTCGATGTCTACGAGGTCTTCGCCGGCGAGCCACACGAGCTGCGGGCGGTCAAGCGAGCCACTCGCGCGGTGGTCATGGCCGCGGTCGCCAGCATGAGCGCCGGCGAATTTACGGCCGCGTCGGCGGCCCTGGCGGAGCTGCTGAGCGCCTGTCCCAACGACCAGGTCTTGCCGGCGCTGATCGACGAGTGTCGACGCCGCGAAGGCCGGGCCTGAACGCTCTGTCGCGCGCAGCGAGGGGGCAGGTCGCGACTTGTGGCGCGGCTGCGGCCTGATATCCTCGCGCGCGAGGATCTCCACCATGCGCCTGCTCTGCACCTGCATCGCCCTGTTCACGCTCGCCTGTCAGGGCGCATCCAATTCAGGCCCCGCGAGCGACGTCAGCAAGGCCCCGCCGCCGCCCGAGTCGTCGGCCAAGCCGCCAGCGATCACCGGCAACCCGCACGCCCCGGGTGAGCCGCGCGCCAGCGCCACCACGCGCGCCCCGATCAACCCGCAACCGATCACACCCAGCGGCCAGCTGCGCCCCGAGACGATCGAGGGCCTCGCTGCCCAGGTGCCCGGTGAGTGGACGCGAAAGCCCGGCTCCAACGCGATGCGCCTGGCCGAGTTCACGATCCCCGGGCCCGGCGGCGAGGTCACGCTGGTGGTCTCGCGCTTCGCCGGCGGCGGCGGCGATGCGGCCTCCAACGTCAACCGCTGGAAGACCCAGTTCACCAGGCCCGACGGCAGCCCGGTCGAGGAGGCCAACCAGAAGACCAGCGTGCGCGGCAGCCTCACGGTGACGACCGTCGACATCGTCGGCACCAACATCGCCGCGGTGACGCCCGGCTCGCCGGAGCGCTACCACGAGCCCGACTCGCGGCTGCTCGCTGCGATCGTCGAGGGCGCCGGAGATCCCTTCTTCTTCAAGGCCGTCGGCCCCGCGAAGACCCTCGACGTGTGGGAGCCGGCCTTCCGCAGCTTCGCCGATTCGATCGCACCCGGGTGACCTGTCCCGAAGGACAGCCTAAAGGTCACCCCACACGGCGCTGACGAGGTCGGTGTAATCGTCGCCGGCGCAGCCGTTGGCGTCGGGTGGGCATGAGTTCGAGACGACGCCGACGACCTTGAGCGACCCGTTCACGGTCGCACCACCATCGACCGGCGTGAACTCGCCGAGGAGGTCGACGATCGCGCGGTCGAAGCCCGCGAGGTCGACGTCGGCGATGCCGTAGGTGCTGAGGAAGTCGCCGGCGGCGACGCTGTTGGCGTATGCCGCGGGGATGTGGAGCACCGCGCTGGCGAGGGTGCCGTCGGCCGCGGGGATGCCCTGCAGCTCGACCGGGAAGCTGCCGCTCCAGCGCTCGTCGCCGCTGCTCACGCTGAGCTCGACCGGGAAGCGCAGCTGGCCGATCACCTCGCCCTCGTAGACAGCGCAGGCGATCGCGTCGGCCGGCAGCTCGCCGATGCCGAGCGTGAGCGACTGCGGGGCGCCGCCGTCCCAGGCGATCTGCAGGTCGGCGGCGCTGCTCACGAGCGCGTGCACGTCGGCCGCGGAGAAGGCCGCGAAGTCGTCAGCCGGTCCGACCGGCACCTCGCCGTACTCGCAGGCCGCGGCGTTCACGGGCCAGCGGGCGACATCCATGAACGTGGCCGCGGTGATGTCTCCGTCCGTCACCTCGACCACCGATGTGATCCCGCCGAACAGACCGCCGGCGAAGATCCCCAGGTCGAGCGCGAGCGGACCGACCTTCACGCCCTCCGGCTCGACCTCGCTGAGCTTGAAGCTACCAGCCAGCTCGGCCAGCTCGAGCTCGTGGCGCACGAAGGCCACGCGCGCCGTGCTCGCCTGCAGCGGCGCCGTGAAGGTCTCGGCGAAGCCACCGCCGCTGCTCGCGAGCATGACCTCGACGTCGACCTCGACCCGATCGCTGCAGCCGGAGCCGGGACCGTCGAGGAGCTCCTCCGTGGGCTCCGGCTCCGAGTGGATGTAGCGCGCCTCGCCGCCGCTGTGGTCGATCACGACCGACAGCGTCGCCTCACCGCTCTCGGGCCCGAAGCTGACCTTGGCGATGCTCTCGTCGATGCCCGTGCCCCAGACCATGTCGGCCTCGCGCGGACCCTCGGCGAGCGCGATCAGCTGGTTCGGCGAGAAGCCGAGCGCGGTCGCTGCCTGGAGGTCGTCGATCACGGTGACGGTCTCGACACAGCCGTTGCCGCTGGCCTCCTCACCGCCGTCATCCAGCTTGGAATCCGGCTTGGGGTCGCAGGCAGGGGCGAGGAGGACGAGGCCGAGGAGGGGGGAGAAGCTGCGCATGGTGGGGCCGCGAGTGCGAGATATGTGCCAACGAAAAGTAGGGCTTGGTGCCCACCAGGGACCATTCTGGGGCCGTCCGGGCGGCGCTGCTGCCCTGGCCTGGCAGCGCTGTCAGGCTCGCAAAACTGCGCCGCCTCACCCGCACTGGGTGCACTGGCCCTTGATCAAGATCTCCGAGATGCTGCTGACGACGGACTTGGTCGAGCCAGGCGCCGGGGTGAGCTTGACGCGGACCTGGGACAGACAGGTGACCTCGCCGCACTGCGTGCAGACGAAGTGCGGGTGCTCGGGGTGCAGCGCCTGGTTGGGCCCGCGCAGCTCGAAGCGCCACACGTTGTCGCCGAGGTTGATCCGGCTGAGCAGGCCGGCGCGAGTAAGGTCGATCAAGTTGCGGTAGATCGTCGCCGCGTCGTAACCGTGACCGACCAGCGCCTCGACCAGCTCGCCGTGGCTGAGCGGGACCTTGGTCGCCTGCAGGTGCTCGAGCACCGCCACCCGCGGACCCGTGCTGCGCAGCCCGGCGTCGCGGATCACCTCGCGGAGCGGCTCGAGCGAGGCGCGGGCTTTCAAGCGCGGCATGTCCGACGCCAGGCTACCACGAGCCCCCGTGAATTGTGGTATTCGGGCGCCCGCGCATGAGCATCAAAGCCGACCGATGGATCCGCCGGATGGCGCAGGAGCACGGGATGATCGACCCCTTCGAGCCGGGCCAGGTCCGTCGCGTCGGAGACAAGGCGATCGTCTCCTACGGGACCTCGAGCTACGGCTACGACGTCCGCTGCGCGCCTGAATTCAAGATCTTCACCAACATCAACTCGGCGATCGTCGACCCGAAGCACTTCGACCAGAACAGCTTCGTCGACGTGGTCGGCGAGACCTGCATCATCCCGCCCAACTCGTTCGCGCTGGCCCGCACGATCGAGTACTTCCGGATCCCCCGCAACGTGCTCACGATCTGCGTCGGCAAGTCGACCTACGCGCGCTGCGGCATCATCGTCAACGTGACGCCGCTCGAGCCCGAGTGGGAGGGCCACGTCACGCTCGAGTTCTCCAACACGACGCCGCTGCCCGCCCGCATCTACGCCAACGAGGGCGTGGCGCAGATGCTCTTCTTCGAGTCCGACGAGCCCTGCGACACCTCGTACCGCGACCGCGGCGGCAAGTACCAGGGCCAGCGCGGCGTGACCCTGCCGCACACTTGAGACGCGAGCGCACGCTCAGCGCACGCTGAAGCGCACCGGCTCGAGGCGGGCCGCGAGCCGCGGGTCGGCCGGACGGGCGAGCACCTCGTGGTCGCCCGGCGTGGCGGCGATGCGGACCTCGTAGGGCCAGGCGCTGCGCGCCGCGACCCTACCGTCGACCACGAACTCGAGCTCGCCGAGCGCACGCGCGGCCGCCTCACCGCCCGCGGCCAGCTCGGCGCGCAGCTCGATGGTCTGGCGCTCGGCGCCGTGCAGGCCCAGCGCGAACACGCTGCCCGGCGTCGGCGCGAGCAGGCGCAGCAGGGGCACCTCGTCACCGACCGCGGCGCAGCCCGGCACGCGCGAGCGCGGCAACCAGGGCCGGCCATAGGGATCTGGCGTGGCACCGGCGGCGCTCCGCTCGGCCAACCAGGCGTCGAAGGCCGCCGGGAACACGACCGCGACCTCGCGCCCCTCGGGGTCGCAACGCAGACCGGCTGGCGCCCGCGAGTCACGGCGCACGTGCACGTGCACGTCACATGTCCCTTCGGGCAGGTGGTCGGCGAGAAAGGGACGCGTGGCCCGCTCGTCGCAGGCGGGCCCGGCGGGCAGACCCGAGAGCGGGCAGACCTCGACCTGCACGAGCAGGCCGGCGTCCCAGAGCGGGGCGCGCTGCGGCACCTCGTCCATCGCGCGGGCCATGACGTCGGCGAACAGCGGCCCGGCCCCACCGGCGCCGGTGAGGCGGTCGGTGGGAGATCCATCGGCGTTGCCGAGCCACACTGCGACGGTGCGCTCGCGCGTGTAACCGACGGTCCATGTATCGCGGTAACCGGAGGATGTGCCGGTCTTGATCGCCGCCGGGTAGGGCATCGTGAAGGGACCGCGGCCGTGAAGACCACGCACGCGGGCCAGCGGGTCGGCGAGGGTCTCGGAGAGCAACGCGGCGACGGCAGGGTCGATCGCCGCGACGAGGTCGGCGGGACGTCCGAGCTCCTCGACGTCGTCGACCGTGAAGCGTAGCGGCGCGTAACCACCGCCGCGCGCGAGGGTCGCGTAGGCGGCCGCGAGCTCGCGCAGCTCGACCTCACCGCTGCCGAGCGCGAGCGCCAGACCGTAGTGGTCGGCGCGCTGGTCAAGGCTGGCGAAGCCGACGGCGTGCAACAGGTCGAGCAGCGCCTGCGGGCCCTGCTCGGCGGCGAGGCGGACCGCCGGGATGTTGAGCGACCCGGCCAGCGCCTCACGTAGCGAGATCGGGCCCTCGAAGCCGTGGTCGAAGTTCTCCGGCGTGTACACCCCGCCCGGCTCCGCGAAGCTGGTCTCCACGTCGGCGGTCATCTCGGCCGCGCTGCGACCGTCGGCGAAGGCCAGCGCGTACACGAAGGGCTTGAGCGTCGAGCCCGGCTGCCGACGCGCCCGCGCCATGTCGACCTGGCCGTCGATGCGCACGTCGTGGAAGTCAGCGCTGCCGACGTAGGCGAGCACCTCGCCGCTGTCATTGTCGACGACGATCACCGCGGCGTCGCTGGCCCCGCGCTCCGCGATGCTGGCCAGGTGCGTGCGCGTCAGCCCCTCGACGGCCCGCTGCAACTCCACGTCGATGGTGGTGATCGTCGCGGTACCGGCTGTCCCATGGGACAGCCGACCCTCGGCCCGCAAGGTCTCGACCAGGTGCGGCGCGAGGAAAGGGTGAATCAGCGGACGCAGCTCGATCGGCTCGGCCTCGGCCCGCTGCTGCTCACGCGCGCTGAGGTGGCCGTCGGCGTGCAGCTTGGCCAGCAGCGCCCGCTGGCGCAGCGTGACGCGCTCGGGGTGGTTGTAAGGATCGAGGAAGGACGGCGCGCGCGGCAGCACGGCGATGAACGCCGCCTGGGCCCAGCTGAGGTCCTTGCTGGCGACGCCGAAGTAGGCCCGCGCGGCCGCCTCGGGGCCGACCAGGCCGTGACCGTAGGGCAGTCGATTCAGGTACTCGCGGAGGATCTGCCGCTTGCCGAGCGTCTCCTCGAGGTTCTGCGCGCGCGCGGCCTCACTGAGCTTGTCAGCGACGCCGCGGGCTCGCGGGACGCCGCGGCTGTCGAGCAGCTTGACGAGCTGCTGGGTGATCGTGCTCGCGCCAGAGACCATTCGAGCGTGGCGGATGTTCTGCGCCGCGGCGCGGGCGATCGCCCGCCCATCGACGCCGCCGTGGGCGAAGAAGTCGGCGTCCTCGCTGCTCAGCGTGGCCTGGATCAGGCGCGGGCCGATCGCCTCCAGCTCGAGCGGCTGGCCGCGCAGGCCGGCCTCGCTCGGCAGCTCGCGCAGCAGCAGGCCGTGGCGGTCGAGCACGCGATGGCCCTCGTGCCAGCGATCGGCCAGCGCGGCCGCGGGGTCGCCGGCCCGCGCGCGCACCAGCGACCAGGCGCCACAGCTGGCCGCCACGGCGACGGCTGTCCCGAGGGACAGGCGCAGGAGCCCGCGCCGAAGGCGGCGCAGGCGAGTCACGGTGGTCGTGGTCATGGCGATCCAACGCGCCGCGAGGGCGGCTTACTTCACCGTCACGCTGCCGGTCGAGCTGTAGCCGAGGCTGTCGCCGACGTACATGAACTCGGCGACGGCGGGCGGCAGCACGAAGGTGCCCGGGGTCGAGGCGCGCACGAGATAGGTGGCCAGCACGCGCTCGCCCCAGACCCGATCGAAGTAGATGTGCACGCGATCGTCGCGCAGCTCGATGAAGCTCGCGTCGCTGCCCCCGTAGCGCAGCATGTCGGCGAAGGGGTGGGCGTCGGTGACCTCCGGCGCGCGCGCGACGGTCCACAGGTCCGGCTGGATCGGCTCGAAGCCGGCGGGCAAGCGGTCGGTGACGGCGAGGTAGTTCATCTCGCTCGAGTCGAGGTCGCCGAGCGGCAGGTCGGCCAACAGCGCGACGCGCACCACCTGTCCCGGCTTGACCGCGGCGAGGTCGATCGCCTCGCCGCGCGCGTCGGTGAAGACGCGGTAGATGTCGGGCCCACGGATCGCGCTCGTCGCCGCGAGGCCCTTCGCGTCGGAAAGCTCGCGCTTCCAGGCGCCGCGGACGATGAAGGCCAGCGCCGCCTTGCTGTCGCTCGCCAGGCGCAGCGGGGTGTCCTTGCCGCGCAGCTCGGCGACCGGGATGTGGAACTCCTGGCTGCCGCCGCCGATGTCCTTGAAGGCGACCAGGGGCGCGTCGCCGAGGCTGACGGTGAAGGCCGCGCCGCCGCTGGCCTCGCCGCGGATCTGCTCGGCCACCGCCATCAGCGAATAGGCGGTCCCCTGGGTGGTGTACGACTCGGTCTCGCCAGCGAGCGCCTGCACCAGACGGGAGGCCAGAGCGCCGGGGCGCAGACGGCCGAGGGCGATCGCGGCCTGCGCGCGCGAACGAGTGCTCGAGCCGTAGTAATAGAAATCGCTGTTGCTGCGCTTCTTGATCAGCCTGGCGTCCTTGTCGAACGCGGCCTCGACCTCGTCGAGCAGCGTCTTCACGCGGTCCTCCTGGCCAGGCAGGCTGTTCAGCGCGATCGCCAGGCTGGCCAGGCCGAACACCCCCTGGTCGCCCTTGCGATCGTAGAGCGCGTCGGCGCTGCTGGCCGGCAGGCTATCGAGCTCGGCCAGCGAGAGGGCGATCGCCGCCTGCACCTCGGCCTCGATGCCGTCGCTGAGCAGGCGATCTTGCAGGTACTCCTGCACCGACTCGAGCAGACCGTCCGGGATACGCACGTTGGCCCGCTTCGCCGACACCAGGGCGCGCGCGGCGTAGGCGGTGCCGTACACGTTCGGCGAGCTGTCGCCCGGCCAGTAGGCGAGGCCGCCGCTGCTCGTGCGCATGGTGGCGAGGCGCTTGAGCCCGGCGTCGATGCGCTTGTCGAGCTCCTCCTGCGACATGCCGGTGAAGCCGATGCGCGGGAGGATGTCCTTGGCGGCCAGCAGCGGCAGCGTGCCCGAGGTGGTCTGCTCGACGCACCCGTGCGGGTAGTCGAGCAGGAACTGCATGCGCGCGCCGAGCTCGGGCCACAGGTGTTGACCGACCTGCACGGTGACGAACTCATCGTCGCCGCGACCGACCAGCACGCTCTGCGGGACCTGCATGTCGACGCGCTGCTCACCGACGAAGGCGCCGGTGAGGTGCGGCCGCTCGGCGACCCCGGGCTGGTCGACGGGGATCGACTGCACGACCGCGTCGCGGACCTTGTCGCTGCCGTCCTTCACCGCGAAGTCGAGCTTGAGCTCGCCCGGCAGCTGCGCCGTCATCGGGAAGCCGACCCGCAGATGGCCCTGCGCCGCCACCTGCACCGCCTGCTCGCCGTCGTTCAGGCGCACCTTCGCGGACAGCGGCTGGTCCGTGTTGTTGTGCACCATCGCCGCGACCTCGAAGCTGTCACCGACAGCGGCGAAGCGCGGCACCACCGGCACCATCATCACCGGACGCCGCACCGTGAACTCGCCCTCGGCGCCGACGCCCTTGCCCTCGCCGTCGATGACCACGGCCATCATGCGGAAGCGGGTCAGGTTGTCGGGCAGCGTGAAGCTGGCGGTCGTGCGCCCCTGGCTGTCGGTGCGCAGGTCGGGCTTCCAGAAGGCCGTCTGCACGAAGTTCTTGCGCGCGTTGGAGGTGGTGGCCGAGCCGTCGCCCGCGCCATCGCCCGCGCTGTTGCTGTGGTCGAGGAGCGCGGCGAGGCGGTCGCGCGTGTCGCTGACCTCGAAGCGCAGCGGCTGACCGGGGCGCAGCGCGGTGGCCGGGTCGGCGGCGTGGAAGTTGGTCATGCGCAGGATGCCCTCGTCGACCACCGCCAGCGCGATCTCTGCGTTGGCGACGGCCTTGCCCTTGTCCTTGACCTCGATCGAGACCGTGACCTCCTCGCGCGGCTCGTAGACCGCGCGGTCGCTCTTGACGACCGCGGCCAGGCGCACATCGTCGAGCGCGACGGGGATCCGCAGGGCGCCGATCTTCCAGTCAGTGCGCTCGTCGCCGCCGCCGATCGGCAGCAGCGTCACGGTCGCGTGGATGTAGGGCGCGTGCCCGGCGAGGATCGGCACCTCGAACACCTTGGCCGCCTCGTCGAGACGCATCACCTGGTGGCTCAGCACCCCGCCCTGCTCGAGCGTGAAGATCACCGTCGCCGAGGCGAAGGGGTTCTGGACCATCAGGCGCGCCGTCTCGCCGGGCGCGTAGCGGCCCTTGTCGGCGATGATGTCGAGGGTGCGCCCACGCGTCGGCACGGCCTTGCGCGCGCCGCCGCTGCCCCAGGCCCACAGTGAACTCTGCCCGCCGGCCTTGCCGTCGATCTCGGTGATCACCTCGTAGGAGCCGTTCTCCGTCGGCGTCAGGTCGCAGCTGACAGCCGCGTCGGCGCTGGTCGCCGTGCAGGTGCCGACCTCCTTGACCGTGCGCTGCCACTGGTAATCGTAGCCGCCGCCCTTCTGCGGCTTGCGGCTGTAGGTGTAGTCGATGAGGTTCAGCCGCGCGGTGATCGGCACGCCCGCGACCGGCCGGCCCTCGCGGTTCATCACCCCGAGCTGCACCGGCACCGCCACCCCGACGTCGCCCCAGGGCTTGGCGATCTTCACGCCCACGTAGCGCTCGCTCGGGTGCACGATCACGCTGTTGCGACCCGCGATGTGGCGGTACGAGGTGTCCGCCACGTCGGCCTCGAAGGTGAACTTCTGCGGGCCCACTGCATCACCGAGGTCGAGCTTCTGCGCGACCGCCAGCACTCCGTCATCTCCGAGCGTGCCCGAGCCCGCGCGCGACCAACCGCGCTCCTCCTCGCTGTCCTCGTCCCACCAGTCGTAGCTGTCGTCGCCGAAGCGGAAGCCCTGGTCGGTGAAGGGCCCCGGCGGCAGGTCGGCGGGCTCGCGGCTGAGGGTCCACTCGACGCTGGCCTTGTCCATCGCGGCGCCGAACAGGTACTTGCCGAGGACCTTGGCGCGCAACGTGTTGTTGGCGGCGAGGTTGGCGTCGACATCGACGGTGAAGCGCGGCGGCTCGAACTCGGCGACCTGGATCACGCTCTCCTCGAGCACCTTCTCGGGGTCGGCGGCCTCGGCGACGGCGATACGATGGCGACCGACGCGGGCCTCGGCCGGGATCGCGTACTCACCGGCGACGCTGCCCATGTCGTCGGTCACCAGCGCGAGGTCGGCGAGCGTATCGTCGGTCGGCCCGAGCACGCGCACGCGCACCGGCGTCGCCGCGAGCGGGACGATCTGCTCGCCGAGCTTGCGCCGCACGCTGGCCTTGATGAACACCTTGGAGCCCGGGCGGTAGATCCCGCGGTCCGTGATCACCATGGCCCGGCGGTCACCGAGCAGCGGCCCCGATTCGGCCGAGAGGTGGGGGAACAGCCGCGCGTCGCGGTTGCTGCGCTTGAGCGGGATCTGCAGCGTCGTGCCGCCCTCCGACACCATCAGCAGGCCCGTCTCCGCCTGGCTCACGCCGACCGGCAGCACCGCGAAGCCGTTGCGGTCCGTCAGGCGACCCGCCAGCGCCTCGCCGTTCAGCGAGAAGGCGGCGCCCGTGACCGGCTCGCCGGTGGCGAGGCGCGCGACGTGGACCAGCGTCGCGTCGGGCGTGACGTGGGTGTGCACCGCGAGCGCCTGCTCGTCGCCCGGCGTGACCAGCGTCAGCGGCGAGCGCGAGGCGCTCATCCACGACGGATACTTGACCGGCTGCGCGCCGAAAGCGGGGTCGTCGAGGACCAGCGAGAGGATGTAGTTCTTGCCCGGCTGCAGGTGCGCGAGCAGGTCGATCGAGGTCTTGACGAACTCGTTCTGCTTGGCCTCCGGGGCGAAGTCGATCGCGATCTCGGTCTGCTCGGTCGGCGTCTCGTGCTGCTCGACCTGGTTGCGGGCCTTCTTGAGCGCGTCGGCGGTGTCCTGCACCAGCCAGGCCAGGATGCGGCCCTTGCTGACGTTGCGGGTCGTCACCGTGAACGCGCGCGAGGCCGCGGCGTCGAGGATCAGCACGCCCTCCGGCATCGACACGCTCGCGGCCAGCGGCGCGGTGTTCACGGTCAGGTCCATCGCCGCGAAGCTGTTGCCGAAGTTGTCCTTCAGCCCGGGGATGCTGAAGGTGTATTGCGTGGACGGGTCGAAGGCGCCGGAGATCGACAGGCGCCCGGTGCTATCCCAGCTGCCGCCGCTCCACACGTTCATGTTGGCCACCGGCGGCCACACGTTGATCGCCGCGCGGATCGCCTTGTCAGTCACGGCCAGCGGGTTGGTGTACTCGAGCACGACCTCGCGGCCGTCGGTGCGCATCGTCGTGCCGCTCACCTCGCACACGCTGCGCTCGTAGGAGTACCCGCAGCTCAGCTTGGCCAGCGCGAGCGGACCGGCGATCGAATAGCGGCGGGTCGAGCCCTCGACCTCGATGGCGATGCCCTGACCCGGCACGAACTTGCCGGCGCCGCGCACCTCCACGACCTGCTTCGGGCTGACCGTGTAGCCCTCGAGGCGGTTGCTCTTGGCGTTGCTCAGCTTGACCGCGATCTCGGGCTCGGGCGTGTCCTTCTGCTCGTGGTCGGGGATGTTGTCGGTGACCACCGTGATCAGCTCGGCGGCCTGCTTGGGCGTGATCGGCTGGTCGAACACCACGCGGATCGCGTCGCTCGCGGCGATCTTCTTGCCCGAGTAGGGGAAGATCTCGACCATGCGCGGCTCGCCGGGCACGGGAATGTAGTCGATCACTTTGCCGGCGATCTCGATACGCGGGTCCGCGGTGAACTTGGCGGTCCAGGTCGCGAGCGCCACGTCGTCGGTGGTGCTCACGTCCGTGATGCTGATCGTGTAAGTCTGCTCCGGGTCGAAGGGCTTGGTCGCCGTGAACTCGAGCGTGTTGTTCGATGTCCACAGCGCCTTGCCTGCGACCGCGGGCTCGATCGTCACCACGCCCGCGGCGACCGGCTGCGACTTGCCCGACTTGAGCGGCTTGGCCAACTTGACCGGCCGGTTGAACACGACGCGCACGGTCTGACCCTCGACTTCAAACTTGTCGCCACCCTCCTCGATGCGCGGCGACTGCACGCGAAAGCCAGTGTTCGGGTCGCTGTCATCCGTCGCCGCGATCTCGAGGGCCGGACGCTGACGCCGACCCTCCGGGCCCGGCGGAAACACCAGCGGACCGCGGGCGTCAGGCACCACCCGTGCGAGGGTCCCCGCGCCGTTGTCGGGCTCCTCGCCGCTCACTTCAGGCGTCGACGGCTTCGGGGTACAGGCGAGCGCCGCCAGGAACAGCGGAGAGACAGCGATAATTCGACGATGCGTGCGTGGAGCCATGGCGGGCGGCAATTGTGCAAGACTGGGCGCTGGCGAGAAAGCCGAGGAGTTACGCAGCGCTGCGCGTGTATGCGCGTCAGGGGCCGCGAGCGCTTGCTCGTCGAGACCAATAATGTCACGAATCGTCACATTCAGCCTCGGCCATCACCGCATTGGTGGCTACACAGCGGCCTTCATTCGTGATGTTACGCATTGTTGCAGACCCCGGCGGCCACCTGCGGGTGCGTGAACAGCGTCAGCACACGCTTGTGGCCGCCGCGTCGCGCCAGCTATCAGGGCCCATGCACCCGACGCGACGCAGCCCCCTCATCGCCCTCATCCTCGCGACCTGCGGCGACGCGGGCGACGCGAGCAGCAGCGCGGCGACCACGAGCGACACGACGAGCAACGCGAGCGCCACGAGCAACGCGAGCGCCACGAGCAACGAACTGCCGACGACGAGCGAAGCGAGCACGACCGAGTCGAGCGCCACCACCGGCGAACCCAGCGAGGTCGCGGGCCTCGAGCTGCTGCCACGCCTCGCGGGCCTGTGGACCGGACCGGCGACGATGACCCCGCTCGGCACCTTCGCGCGCATGAACATGGACATGCGCGCCGCCTCCGGACAGGTGCTGTTTAGCAAGGCCGACCTCGACGAGATGAACAACCTGCGCTTCGCCTTCGAGATCGAGGCGCCCGACGGCAAGCCGACCCTGGTCTACCGCAACGGCGGCTACTTCCTCGGCCTGCTCCGCGACTCGCGGACCCAGCTGGTCGAACACGACGCCAAGGCGGCCACCTACCGCTTCTGCTCGACGAGCGCGCTGGGCTGCGACTACATCGACGCGCGCTGGAGCTTCAGCGACGCCGACAGCCTGATCTTCGACGTCAAGGTGAAGGGCAAACAACACGTGTACTGGGACGCGAAGCGGGTCGAGAAGCGGAGCCTGCCCGACCCCTTCCCCGGCGACGCCACACCGCTCCCCAGCGACGCCGACTTCCCGCCGATGCCGAGCCTGAAGGTCGACGTCAGCTGGGCCGACCCCCTGGCCGCCGACGGCGCGGTGTGGATCATCCTCACGACCATGGACTGCGACCTCCAGCTCAAGTGCGTGCACAGCAGATCGCTCACCAAGGGCGCCCCCGCAGGCAGCAAGAGCGTGACCCTCACCCTCGACCAGATGCACCCCGGCCCCTACAAGCTCAACACCGTCCTCGACCGCAACGGCAACCTCGCCACCACGCTCTACCCCGACAAGGGCGACGGCATCGGCGCGCTCAACCAGGCCGTCGAGGTCAAGCCGAGCGGCGAGACGGCGGTCAAGACCACCATCATCATCACGCTCTAGTCGATGATGATGTCCTCGTCGTCGCTCTGCTCCGCCCGCGGCCCCGCCACCGCCAGCGGCCCGGAGCCCGCCCCGGAGACCACATCACCAGCGCCGACCTTGCTCGGGCGCCGACCGACGAGGAAGTAAGTGCACAGCGCGCCCTTCCCCTTGACGTGGATGATGCCCCGTCGCTGAAACGCGTACTTGTGGCGCAGCCGCTTGTAGGTCGCCTCGGTCACCTGGATCGCGTTGGCGATACCGTGCGACTCCATGCGGCTGGCGATGTTGACGGTGTCGCCCCACAGGTCGTACGCGAACTTCTTGGTGCCGATGATGCCAGCCGTGACCGGCCCACAGTTCATGCCGATACGGATGCGAACCCCGCGGTTGCGCTTGGCGTTGAAGCGCTCGATCACCGCGAGCATGTCCAACGCCATCTCGGCCATCGCCTCGGCATGATCGGGCCGCGGCATCGGCAGGCCGCTCGCGGCCATGTACTCGTCGCCGATCGTCTTGATCTTCTCGAGGCCGTGCTTCTCGGCCAGCTGATCGAACATCGAGAAGATCTTGTTGAGCATCGCCACCAGCTCGGCCGGCGGCAGCTGCTCCGACATCCGCGTGAAGCCCACCAGGTCGGCGAACAGCACCGTCACGTCGGGGAACACGTCGGCGATGGTCCGCTGACCCTCCTTGAGCCGCTCGGCGATCGGGCGCGGGAGGATGTTCAGCAGCAGCTGCTCGCTGCGCTCCTGCTCCGAGCGCAGCTTCTTGATGTACGCCCGCTCGCGATCCCGCAGCCGCTTCTTCTCCAGGCAAGCGCCGATGCGGGCCCGCAGCACGACCGGGTTGAAGGGCTTGGGCAGGTAGTCCTCGGCGCCGAGCTCGATCGACTTGACCACCGTGTCCAGCTGGTCGAGCGCCGAGATCATGATCACCGGCAGGCCGCGCAGCTTGTCGTCCGCGTGCAGGTGCTCCAGCACCTGATAGCCGTCCATCTCCGGCATCATCACGTCGAGCAGCACGAGGTCGAAGTCCTCCTCGCGCAGCATCTCCAGCGCCCGCTTGCCGTTCTCCGCCAGCTTGACCGTGTGCCCCTGACGCAGCAGCCGACGCGACAACATGTTGCGGTTCGACTCGTTGTCGTCGACCACCAACAGCTTGCCCGTGTCCACGTGCGTGACCGGCCGCCGCGGCGCGCCCGCGGCCTCACGCACCGCCACCGCCGCCTCACCCGGCGTCGGGCGCACGGCCATGATCACGCGGCTGACCGCACCGCTCGACACGATCTCGTCGAGGCGGCGCACCGCCTCGAGGATGCGCTCGATGTCCCCCGTGATCTCCTCGTCGCCGCGCTGATGCGAGGTGTGGACCAGACGCTCGACGTGGCTGAGCAGGTGGCTGAGCGGAAACAACAGGTCGCGGTTCAGCCGCTCCTGACTCGGCCGCTGCGCGTGCGGGTCGAGGATCTCGTCGATCAGCGCCAGCAGCTGCTGCGCGTCGGTCAGCACCTGACCGATGTTGTTGACCACGAATTCGTTGTTCGAGGCCTCCGCGTCCTCGATCAACATCTCGCTGTAACCGATGATCTGGTTGAACGGCGTACGCAGGTCGTGGCGCAGCTGCGCGCCCGTCGTGCGCTTGGCCGGGACCTTGGGCGCGTCCGCCTCCGACAGCGGCAGGTCGATCACCGCCGACGCCTCGCTGTTCACCAACGAAAGCACCCGCGGCGGCTCGTCGTCGACGTCGACGTCCACGTCTACCGTGCCAGCCCCCCTCGGGCGGGCGATCGTCGCCTCGTCGAGCTCATCCAGGCTCATGTCGTCGAACTCGTCGCCGGCCGCCTCCACGCCCTCCTCCGGCGCCCGGGGAGGCGCAAGGTCCTCGACGAAGGTGCCATCCAGGATGTCGTCATCGTCCTCGGGGATGCCCGGCCCGGCGAGGCCCGGCTCCATGGGAGGCTCCCCGGGTGCGCGACGGTTTGGATCGTTGTCTCGCATGCGTTGGGATGCTGTGCGTCGCGCTGTACGGAGCGTTGGAGCCTAACGGAGATCGTACCGGCCGATGGTACCGCAGCCCCCGTGAGAGCGGTCACGGCTTGTGGCCAGGCCGCAGACTCCATGCTCGCCGCCCCGCGCCATGAGGACAACCCACGACCACGACGATCCGCGAGCTACGTCGGGCGGGATCGCCCGCTCCCACAAACCCGTCCGTGACGCTGCCCCGGACCCACCAAAGCAGCACCAGAGGCCGCCGGGACGCCCCTGGAACTGAATCCCGGTCGGAGCCCCGACCCCGGCTCCGACCCCGACCTGCGAAGGTGCCATGACCGGCCCGTGGACAGGTCGCCAGCGTGTCCGGGGGAGCGATCCCCCAGCGCGCAACGCACGGCCAACTTCCCTCCCATGCCGACGAGCCCCGGCGAGTGGTCAGGCCCGACACCACCGACAACGCTGGCTGCGATCGACCTCGTCGCGTCGTCGCCGAGCAACTCGCCGCACATACAACGTCTCGGCACGCTCGCGCGACTTTGACACCAAGTGCCAGCGCAGAGTCGAGCCGGCCTCTCACTGGCAGTTCGACCACGCCACAGCGAGGCACCAGGCATGAGAGCTTGACCCCCTGGAGCGAACGCTTGATCATGCGAAGAGTTGACGGACGCCCCTGTGCACCGTCGTTTCCGCATAGTCGCCAGGTCGTCAAGGTCCGATCATGCCTGAGATCCGTGATGTCTATCTGCTGAGCAGCCCAATGTCGCTTCCGGAGGGCATCGCCTTCGACAGCCGCACCCGCCGCTTCTTCGCCACGGGCCTGTTCGGCGGTCAGATCACGCAGATCGACGCGGGCGCTGGTGAGGAGCGCGTGCTCTTCACCAGCGAAGAACAGCTGCAATTCTCCGGCGCCAAGGTCGACGAGACCCACCGCCGCCTGTGGGTCTGCGCCTCCGACATCCGCGGTCCTCACGGCGGCCTCCACCTCCTCGACGTCGACAGCGGCGCGCTCATCCGCCACTTCCCGCTCTCCACGAGCGGCATCTGCAACGACGTGTGCCTCGACGCCGACGGCGTCGCCTACGTCACCGACTCCTTCCAGCCCGTCATCTACCGCGTCGACCCCCGCGACGGCAGCTACGGCGAGTTCGCGCGTGACACCCAGATGTCGGCGCCGATGGGCCAGTTCGGCCTCAACGGCATCGCCGTAACCCCGGACGGCAGCTCGCTCATCGGCGGCTTCACCTCGCCCTCCAAGCTGTTCCTCGTCTCGCGCCGCAACCCCGAGGCGGTCCGCGAGATCACCCTCAGTGGCGACCCCTTCGGTGTCCCAGACCCCAACTTCACCGGCGCCGACGGCATCATCTTCATCGACGACAAGCTCTACGTCATCCACAACGGCGGCGTGCAAGAGATCACCTTCACCGCCAGGGATTACAGCGAGGGCACCGTGAAGTCGGCGATCGCCCCCGAGCCCGGCCTCACCACCGCCACGGTCGCCGACGGCGAGCTCTACGTCATCAAGTCCGAGGTCGTGCGGGCGATGCACATGCAGCTCCCGCCCAACCTGCCGTTCAAGATCTACCACTTCCCCCGCTCGCTATTCGCGTAGAGACAGCGCAGCTCAAGATGGCCCAGACGGGCCAAACGCGCTGCAAGGGCGGCCCTGCAAGATACTAGTGGCTGCGCTTGGTGTTGCCGATATGAATGGCCTCGCCGAGCGCGTGCTTGGCGGCCTCCATCACGGCCTCGCTGAGCGTCGGGTGCGGATGAATCGTCAGAGCGATGTCCTCGGCATAGGCACCCATCTCGATCGCCAGCGCCGCCTCGCTGATGAGGTCGCTGGCCTCGGGACCGACGATGTGCACCCCGAGCACGCGATCGTCCTCGGCATCGGTCACGATCTTCACAAAGCCCGAGGTCTCGCCGATCGCCATGGCGCGACCGCTCACGACGAAGGGGAACTTGCCGACGTTGGTCTTGCGCCCCTTCGCCTCGGCCTCCTCCACGGTGAGACCCGACGAGGCGATCTCCGGCTCGGTGAACACGACGTTCGGGATCTGCCGCGCGTCGTTGATCGTCTTCTTGCCGGCGATCACCTCGGCGACCACCTCGCCCTCGTGCGACGCCTTGTGGGCCAGCATCGGCTGACCAACGATGTCCCCGACGGCATAAATGCCAGGCACGTTGGTCTGCAGGCGACTGTCGACCTCGATGAAGCCGCGCTGGCTGACCTTCACGCCGGTCTTGTCGAGGCCGAAACCCTGACTCACCGGACGCCGGCCGACCGCGACGAGGATGACGTCGCACGGGAACTCAACCACCTTGCCGCCGACCTCCGCCTTGACCACGGCCTCACCATTGCGCTCCTCCCAGCCGATCGCCTTGGCGCCGGTGTGGATCTGTCCGCCGTCCTTCTTGATCTGGCGCGCAACGACCTCCGCGCACTCCAGATCGACACCATTGAGGATCCGCGTCAGGCCCTCGAGCACCACCAACTGGGCGCCGAGTCGCTGGAAGGTCTGTCCGAGCTCGAGGCCGATGATGCCGCCACCGACGCACACCATCCGCTTGGGGATCGTGGCGAGGTCGAGCGCCGAGGTGCTGTCGAGCACGCGCTTGTGGTCGAACTTGAAGCCGGGGATCTCGATCGGCAGCGAGCCGGTGGCGATGACGATGTGCTCCGCCTCGACGATGTCCTCAGGCTTGCCGTCGCTGTACGTGAGCTTCACGCGGTGCGCGTCGAGGAACTCGGCCGTGGCCTTCACGTAGGTCGTGCCAGCCCCCTTGACCAGAGTCTGTACGCCGCCGGTCAGCTTCTTCACGATGCCCGACTTCCACACCTGCATCTGGACCATGTCGACCGCCGGCTGGCCGAAGCTGAGGCCCATGTCCTTCGCGTGTTGGGCCTTGTGGTACAGCTTGGTCGCCGAGATGAGCGCCTTGGAGGGGATGCAGCCGACGTTGAGGCAGACACCACCGGGTTTGTCCTTCTCAACGAGCATCGCATCGACCCCGAGCTGACCCAGGCGGATCGCACAGGGATAGCCGCCCGTGCCCGCGCCGATGACGAGCGCCTTCTTCTTGATCGTGGCCATGTGTGTGTCCCTTTCAGATCCCCGCGAGCAGCAAGAGGTTCGGGTCCTCGAGGTAGCGTCGGACCTCCTGCAGGAAGCTCGCCCCCTGGAAGCCATCGACGACGCGGTGGTCGAGCGACACGGAGAGGTTCATCAGGTGCCCGATGACGATGTTGTCGCGCTCATCGACGATCGGCACCTTGCGGATCGCGTGCACGCCGATGATGCCGACCTCCGGGTAGTTGATGATCGGCGTCGCCAGCACGCCGCCGATATTTCCGAGGCTGGAGATGCTGAAGGTCGAGCCGGTCAGCTCCTCGCGCGTGCAGGTGCCCGCGCGCGCCGCCTCGCCGAGCCGGGCGATCTCCCGCCCCAGATCGAGGATGCTCATCCGGTCGGCGCCATGCACCACCGGGACCATCAGCCCCTGATCGGTCGTCGCCGCCACGCCGATGTTGTAGCGCTTCTTCACGATGATCCGACCACCAGCCTCGTCGAGCTCGGCGTTGACGATCGGATACTTCTTGAGCGCGTGCACGGCCGCCTTCACGATGAAGGGCAAGAAGGTCAGGCTCACGCCCTGCTCGGCCGCCACCGCCTTGGCCTCGGCGCGCAGCTTCACGAGCCGGGTCACGTTGACCTGCTCGACGTAGGTGTAGTGCACCGCGGTCGTGTACGAGCGCACCATGCTCTCGGCGATCCGCCGCCGCATCCCGCGGAAGGGGATCTCCTCGTCGCCCTGCTCGGGCGTGACCGCGTACGACGGCTTCGTCGGCGCCGGTCTGGCGAGCGGCGCTGCGGGCTTCGTCGGCACCGGCGCCGGTCTAGCGAGCGGCGCTGCGGCCGTCGTCGGCACCGCAGGCTTCGGCTCAGGCACGACAACGACAGCCGCGACCACCGGCGCCGGTCTGACCGCGGCAACCTGGCTCTTGGCACCTGTCCCGACAGACAGCTCGGCCGCCGCGCCAGCGACTTGCTGCGCGCGCATGACGTCGTCCTTGGTGATGCGGCCGCGCTCGTCGACCGGCAGGCTGCGCAGGTCGATGCCCGACTCTCGCGCGAGGGCACGGGCCGCCGGGGTCGCCAGCACTGAAGCGCCGCTCGCGGGTGCGACCGTCGCCGTCACAGGCATCGACACCGTGGCCGCCACGCCGAGGTCGAGGATCGCGATGACCTGCTCGACCGCGCAGATGTCCCCGACCTGCGCGACGATCTCCCGCAAGGTCCCGGCGACCGGCGACGGCACCTCGATCGTGGCCTTGTCGGTCATAACCTCAACGAGCGCCTCGTTCGCCTGCACGAACTCGCCGGGCTGTTTGTGCCAGCGGACGATCTCACCCTCGACCACGCCCTCACCGATCTCTGGAAGTTTGAACTCGAGCATGCGGGCTCCGAATGGTTAGTAGGTGGCCACCCTCGTGATGGCCGCGGCGATCGCCGCGACGCTCGGGAGGCCCGCGAACTCGTCGCGGCCGGTGAAGGGTCCGTCGTCCCCGGTCACGCGCAGCACCGGCGCGTCGAGGTGGAGGATGGCGCGGTCCGCCAGCAGCGCGACCAGCTCGGCGCCCGCGCCGTGGCTACGCCCGCCGGCGTGGGTAACGACCAGCTTGCCGCTGGTCGCCGCCGCGAGCACGCCGGTCTCGTCGATCGGGGCCAGGCCGCTGACCTCGACGATCGCCGCGTCGACACCCGAGGCCTCGACCGCCGCGAAGGCCGCGTCGAGGGTGGCACCGACCGCAAACACCGTCGCTGCGGCTCCCGGACGCACGACTCGCGCCGAACCCAGCGGGCGGCCGAGCTGCGCCTTGTACTCGTGCGCCTCGAGCTCGCGCAGGATGAGCGCGCGCGGCAGCAAGAGCACGGTGGGCGCCTCGCCGCCGTCAAAGCTGGCCGCCGCGCGCAGGCTCGCCGGCGCCTCGCTGGCGTCCCCGAGGACAACCACTCGCAGACCAGGCACCGCTGCGATCGCCGCATCGGGTGAGTCAGCCCCGTCACCGCCGAGGCCGAAGCCCGGACCGGTGGGCGCGACGATCAGCACTGGCGCCGCGCGCTCGCCGTTGGCCGTCGCGCCGACGCGGCCGAGCTCGCGCAGCGCAGCGTAGCCCTCGAGCAGCGCAGTCGCCGAATTCAGCAACACGATCGGCCGCCGCCCGGCCAGCGCAAGACCTGTCGCATGGGCCAGGTTAGTTGCCGGCGTGAGCGGCGTGGCGAGCACGCGCAGGCCGAGCGCTGGGTCCCGCATGGCCGCGCGCGAGAGCCCGAGCATCCCTCCGTCGCGCACATCCTCCCCGAGCAGCACGCGGCGGAGGTCGTCGCGCAGCAGCTCTGCCACCACCTCTGCGAGGACGTCGACGACTCGCTCGCGCACGTTCATGGCGTCTCCTCGGCGACGTGCCGCTGGGCATGCGTGAAGGCGCGGTCGAGTTGCCCGCGCACCTCAGCCTCGATCACGTCCTGGAAGGTCGGCGTCCACTGCTTCTCGCGGTCGAGGTGACGGCGCAGGCGTTCGAGCGGGTCGCGGTGGGCCGGCACGTCGGCGCTCTTCTCACCCGCTTGCAGCCTCGTAGCCACCACCTCCACCAGCCCCGGCCCGCGACCGTCACGAGCGCGGCGGAAGGCCTGGTCGATCGCCGCGTACACACCGACCACATCGGCCCCGTCGACACGCCGCGACCACAGGCCGCACGCCTTCACGCGCTCGGCCACGCTGTCGCCGAGCAGTCCGGCCTCGGCCGGCGCACCCTCGGGCCACAGCTGACTCTTGCACACCAGCACCAGCGGCAGGTCGCAGGCGACCGCGAGCGCGACAGTCTCGTGGAACATGGCCGTGGTCGTGAGCCCCTCGCCGAACAGCGCGGCCGTCATGCGCCCGGGGCCCGCGAGCTTCTGCGCGTGCGCTTGACCGGCCGCCAGCGGCAAATGCAACCCGAGCGCCTCCGGGGCGTGGCCGATGCCGAGGTCGGCCGCCGCGACGGCGCCGGGCCTGCCATTGTACGCCGCGCCGAGCACCTGCTGCGCGAACTCATCGAGGTCCATCCCGCGGATCGGCGCGAGCGCGAGATCGCGGACGCTGGGATACAGCCAGTCCTCGGGTCCCGCGAGGGTCGCACTCAGCACCGTCGCTGCCTCTTCACCCGCGCTGGGGACCCACATCGGCAAGCCGAGGCGAGCGAGCCTCAGGTCGAGCAGACGCGCCGCGACCATCCGCTTGTACAGCGCACGCAGGTCGAGCCCCTGCGCGGCCCGCGGATCGAGCAGCAGACCCTCGGCGTCGAGGCTCTGCTCCACCCCTTCGGGATCCCAGGGAGATGGTTCCATGGCCACGGTGGTGACGGGTTTTATCTGCCGCCAAAAACCTCGTCAAGGCCGGAATTGCCGGCATTCACGTGCGTTATGCGCAAGCTAACCCAACCCTTCAAGGTCCCCCTCGGGTCACCCGCGGTCCCGTGAGCGCCGCCACAGCCGCCGCCACTTCGCAGCAATGCGAGCACCTCACCCTCCGCACACGCCGCTATCGCGCGGCCGCTCCGTCGCCTGCTCGACCAGCACGCCTGTCTGTCTATTCGGTCATGGCCTTTCAGACCTGTCCTCAGGGACATTCAGAACGTCACAACAGAACACCGTGGCGACCGCCGCGCCCGTGTTCACGTAGTCGTTCGCTTCGCCGCCGGACCACAGCATCGACGCGAGCCCGACGAACCGCGTACCGCCGCGCAGCAGCTCGCCACGCACGTGCCACTCGATCCCTCGCGCTCTCGAGTCTCGGTGTGCCTGGGGATCGTGGTGCGCCGTAATCGTCGCTCCCAAACCGACGTGCAGCAGGTAGAGCTTCGCCTCGGCCGTCTCGAGCACGACCTCCACGGCACCGAAGCGCGAAGGCCCATGATACCGCGGGAAGTCGTCCGGCCGCCGCCGCACTTGCACCGACGCGGCCGCGGCCCGCCCGCGCAGCGCCTCGGGCTTGTCGAGGCGCAGGCGCACGCCGACGAGCCCGGGGTGGACCGCGAGCAACATCGCTGAGAGCTCCTCCGCCGCCGACTCGAGCAGGCGATAGCGACGGAAGCGGAGCAGCGCGGCGACCTCGTCGGCGACGCGGTCGTAGTTACAGGTGTCGGCGATCGCGGCCGATCGCCCGGCCACCGCGAGGTCCATCGCCAGCTCGACCTGCACCACCAGCGGCTGCACCCGGTCGCGTTCGTCTGGGTTGATGCCGATCGTGCACTCAACCCCAAGATCGCGGATCCGGATCACGTCGCTCGCCATTGTCACGGGTTGTAAAACAGCCCCGTGACGACCGCCAGTTGCCTGGTATAACCCGCCGCGTGACCTCACCCGACCCCGTGGTGATGAAATTCGGTGGCAGCAGCGTCGCCGATCTCGATCGGCTCCGTCAGGTCGCGCGCCGCGTGGTCGACCGCGCCGCCGCACAGCCGGTCGTCGTCGTCGTCTCGGCGATGGGCAAGACCACCAACGCCCTGCTCGCCCAGGCCCGGGCCCTCGCCGACCCGCCGCCCGCCCGCGAGCTCGACATGCTGCTCAGCACCGGCGAGCGCGAGGCGATGACCTTGCTGGCGATCGCCATCCACGCGCTCGGCCGCCGCGCCATCAGCCTCACGGGCTCGCAATGCGGCATCATCACTGATCATCAGCACGGCCGCGCCCGCATCATCGAGGTCCGCCCCTTCCGCATCCTCGACGAGCTGGCCGCCGGCCACATCGTCATCGTCGGCGGCTTCCAGGGCGTCAGCTACAAGCGCGAGGTCACCACGCTCGGTCGCGGCGGCTCTGACAGCAGCGCCGTGGCGCTGGCCGCCGCGCTCTCGGCCGACTGCGAGATCTACTCCGACGTCGACGGCGTGTACTCGGCGGACCCCAGCGAGGTCCCGGAGGCCCACCGCCTCCCCGAGCTCGCCTACGACACCATGCAGGCCCTCGCCCGCGCCGGCGCCAAGGTGCTGCACACGCAGGCGGTCCAGCTCGCGGAGGAACGCGGAATCGCCATCTACGCCCGCCACAGCCGATCCGACCAGCGCGGCGAGACCGTCATCCGCCGCAACCCCGCGCCCGCCACCGGCGTCCTCGCCGTCACCTCCGACGCCGTCGCTGCGCTCCAACTCGTACTCGTCCCCGGGCGCACCCACCTCGCCCCGCGCCTCGCCGCCAGCCTCGCGCCGCTTGGGCTCCGCGCGCTCCACATCGACGAGCGCGGCGCCACCGGCTTGCTGTCATGGACGCAGCGCACGGACGCCGCCGAGATCCCCGCCCGCATCGGCGCCCTCGCTCGCGAGCTGCGAGCCGATCTCCTCGAGCTGCGCTGCGACCACGACCTCGCGCTTGTCAGCTGCGTGGGCGTGGGCCTCGAGGACCGCCCCGACGTCGCCACGCAGGCGTGCGAGGTGCTGCGCGGCGCCGGCGTCACAGTCCGCCAGTTCCTCACCGACGCGCGCGCACTGGCCTTCGTCGTCAGCGCAGCGCAGCGCCTGCTCGCGGTCCGCGAGCTGCACGCGGCGCTCGTCCGCGTACGCGCGAAGCTGGACTCCGTTGCGAGCTGAGCCGCCCGGCGACGTCGCCTCGCGAGAATCTGCGGCGCGTCGCCCTCCGACAATGTGCAAGCGACTTGGCGGAACGAGCCAGGCGGTCTACCCTTCGCGCCCCGTGCCCTTGTGGCCGGTGAATCCCGCCGACCTCGTCACGTCTGAGGCACGGCCAGGCCGCCCGGGCCCCTTCATCCACTTGTCCCTTGCTGATTTGCAAGATTCCTACGGAGAGACTTCCATGTTGAAGCAACTTACACTCGCTGTCCTCGCCGCTGGCCTGCTGCCGGCCTGCATCATCACTGACGGCACCACCACCTCTAACACCGAATCCAGCACCGGTTCCGCGACCGAGCCGGGCACCACGACCACGGCGAGCGGCACCACCACCGACTCTGGCAACCCCACCGACTCCGGCGCCACCGACTCCGTGTCTGGCACCACCGCCGACGTCCCGACCACCGAGTCGCCCACCACCGAGTCCCCCAGCAGCAGCGCCACCACCGACAACACCACCACCGCCACCACCGACAACACCACCGGCGGCGTGAGCGCCTACGGCAAGTGCGGCTGGAACGCGGAAAACAAGTACTACGCGTGCGAGCCGGACGGCGTCGCGGGCCTCGAGGACCCCGACGGCATCTCGCCGATCGCCTGCCCGGATGGCCTGGTCGAGGGCGAGAAGTGCGACGAGGAAGGCGGCCCGGTCAAGGGCGTCGGCTGCTGCACCCCCGAGGGCACGCTCTACTACTGCGACAGCAACGACTCCCTCGCCATCTTCAAGGAGGAGTGCGGCGTCTAAGCTCCGACGCGCGCAGCTCCGGGACCCCGGCCCCCACAAGGGCGCCGGGGTCTCCCCATTTAACCCGCCTCACTCGTGCACGATGACCGTGCTGCCCGGGCTCTCGTCGGTCGCGTTCACCCCGTGCCAGCCCTCCGGCAAGAACGGTGTGGTCCACAGGAACAGCCAGCGCGCGTCGCTCGGCCCGAGGTTCACGCAGCCGTGGCTGCGCACCGCGCCGAAGCCCTTGTGCCAGAACGCCCCGTGCAGCGCGTAGCTGCCGAAGAAGAACATCGTCCACGGGACATCCTGGATCGAGTAGTTGCCGTCGGACGCCGAGTTGCCGTCCATCGTCGTCGAGATGTGCTTGCTGTTGATGCGCCAGCGCCCGGTCGGCGTGTCGTACGGCTCCTCCTTGGAGCCCTTGCGCCCGGTCGAGACCAGCGTCGTGTACACCGGGCGCGTGCCCTCGTAGGCCACCAGCATCTGCTTCGACAGGCTCACGTCGATCCACCGCTCCCACGGCTCCAGGCCCTTCGGCAGCGCCTGCGGCTCCGGGATGAGCAGGTGGTCCTTGCGGATCAACATGCGGTCGGCGGTGATCATGTACGCCTTGCCGCCGATCTCCGTCTCCTCGTCGAGGTCAACGAACACCCGCCGCTCGAGGTTCTTCACCGCCTTCAGCTTGTTGTCCGCCGTCAGCTCGATCAGCTTGGTCTCCTTCTTGGTGTAGCCGAAGGGGTAGCTCATCTCGCCGAGCGGCACGCCCTGGAAGTCCTTCGCCTCGTAGCGAGACACGTCGCCCGCGGCAACGTAGGCGCCGCGCGCCGTGCGGTAGTACGTGCGCTGCGCGTCCGTCACCTTGTCCCCGAGCGACAGGAAGAAGCCGCGCTCGAGCCACGGCGTGTCCGGGCTCAGCGGCAGCTTCATCGCCAGCAGCTCCGCCTGCGACACCTCCGGCGGCACCTCCGGCAATGGCTCGCTCGGCTCGCTCGGCAGCTCCGCCTTCGCCGCGCCCTTCTCCGCCGCCGCGGCCAGCCGTTGCTTCTCGATCTCCGCCCGCTTGACCTCCATCGCCACCAGCTCCTGGTCCGACGGAATGCGCCACCACATCGGGCTGCTCCAGCGCCGCACGAAGCCATAGTCGTAGGGCAGCGGGTGGTCGAGGCGCGGCGCCGGCGGCGGATACTTCGATGGCACCTCCTTCTCGCGGTCGACCACCAAGCCCTTGCTCGCGCACGCGAACCCACCGGCAGGTAGCGCGTAGAAGCCACTCTTGCAGCCCTCGCCGTCGATGCGCTCGGCGACCATCATCCGCGTGCCGATGCGCATGTAGCCGAGCTTGGGCGACTCGATGTCGGGCTGGCTGTACACCGTGACGACCTCGTAACCAGCCATCGCGTGCACGGTGAGCGCCTCGCCCGCGGGGACCGGCACCGGCGGCTTGATCTGCCCGTAGTCCTCGGGCGGGCCGACCTCCTCCGGCACCTCCGCGGGCAGGTCCGGCGGCGTCGTCGGTTCGCCATCATCAACGCCCGGCTCACCGCCCTCGTCGCCGGCTTCACCGCCCGCCGACGGCGTCGGCTCGGGCAACCTCCCGGCCTGCGGCAGCGGCTCTGGACGCGCCGCCACCGGGGCCACCGACTCGGCCTCACAGCCGAGCAGGGACGCAGACACCGCGGTCAGCAGCCAGCGCCTCGGGAGACTGAACATGCGCACTGCATAGCGCAGCCCCGCTCCCCTGGAAAGAATCCGGCACATTTCCCAGGCAAGCGCAAGAAAGGCTCCGGAAGCCCCCTACAGCGCCCTGCGACCCTGCTCACACCCGGCGACCGCAGCTCAGCCTGAGCGCGTGTCGGCCAGCCAATTGGCCAGCGTGGGTGCGATGCCTGCCGCCTCGAGGCGAGTGATCGCCTCCTTCATCTCCTCGCGCTGCTGGCCCTGATCGTCGAGCAAGATCAGCAGCGGGTACGAGCCAGTGATCCCGCTCCAGCGTCGGCGCAGTGCGTCGAACTCGTCCATCCGCGTCGCCGCCGTCCAGTCCTCCTCCTTGAGCTCGAAGATCCGCACGTCACCGATCTCCGCCGCCGAGTGGCGGTTGCCGAGCTCCGTCTCGAGCTCCCGGCAAGGCTCGCACCAGTCCGCGCTGAACAGCACCGCCACCCGCTTGCCCTCCGCGACCGCCTGCGCCCGCAGCCGATCGAACATCGCCGCCAGGCGCTCCTCGTCGCGCGGCCGCAGCCGCCGCAGCTCGTAGCCCACCGACGTGTCCGCCGCCGCCGCCCGCGGCGCTGAGACCGACTTCGCCGCCTCACCGCAGCCGACGGTCGACCCGCCCAGCAACACGGCCAGCGCCCATGTCCGTCGCCGCCTGTCCTTTGGTACCTGTCGCATCGAACCTGTCCTCTCGGTCATCCCGGGATCAGCTCGCCGGCGAGATCTTCCTGCATCCGCACACGCACCTGCCCCGGGGACAGCCCGGCCGCCAGCAGGCAGTAGAGCTTCGTGAGCGCCGCCTCCGGGGTCATGTCGCCGCCGGAGATCACCCCGCAGCGGGCCAGCGCCGCGCCGGTGCTGTAGAGCGTCTGCCGCACCGACCCACCGTGACACTGCGAGCAGTTGACCACGACCACCTCGCGCTCCGTCGCCGCCGCGACCGCGGCCAGCAGCGCGGGGTCGCGGCTCGGCGCGTTGCCCACGCCGTAGGTCTCGAGCACCAGCCCTTGCATCGGCGGCGCCAGCACCTGCTCGAGCAGCCGCGCCGTGATCCCCGGGAACAGCCGCAGCGACGCGACATGCGGCCGACAACGCAAGGTCGGCGCCACCAGCGGGCCATGCCCCGGCGCGCGCACCAGGTGCTCCGCCAGGTCGACGCTCACCCCCACGCTCGCCAGCGGCGGCAGGTTGCCGCTGTCGAACGCGACAAAGTCATGGTTGTGGATCTTCTGCGCCCGGTTGCCGCGCAGCAGCCGCGACGCGAAGTAGATGCACACCTCCGGCACAGCCAGCGTCCCCGCGAGCAAGATCGCCGTGATGATGTGCTCGCGTCCATCGCTGCGCACGTTCTCGAGGCTGAGCTGCGAGCCCGTCAGGATCACCGGCTTGCGCAGGTCCGGCAGCAGGAAGCTCAGCGCCGACGCCGTGTAGGCCATCGTGTCCGTGCCGTGGACCACCACGAAGCCGGCGTAGTCCTCGTAGCGAGCCACGATCGCCGCCGCGATGCGCAGCCAGTCCTCCGGCGCCATGTCGGCCGAGTCGAGCAGCGGCTCCAGGCTCACCACGTCGTGCGCCGGCAGCTCCGGCCGATCCATCTCCGGCATCGCCGCGATGTAGCGCTGCAAGAAGCCCGGCTGCGGCTCGAAGCCCGTCGCCGTACGGACCATGCCGATCGTGCCACCGACGTGCAGGACACAGACCCGGGCTCGCGCGCTCATGGCGGCGCAGCATACATCAACACGCCGCGGGGACGAGCGTGACCTTGCTGATCGGCCGCGCCCGTCCCCGCCAGGGGCACCACATCCACCCCGCTGAGGTCAGCACCCCGACCGACCTCGCCGCGAGACCGCCAGACCCCCATGATCCGCGGCAGATCAACCGACCGCGGGCGTGCCGTCGATCCGCAGCAAGAAGGCCCGCGCGTCGCTCACCACCTCTTCACGCAGCTCGGCCGGCTCGATCGACTCGAGCCCGTCGACGATGCTGAGCAGCCGCCGCGCCAGCTCGCGACACGAGTGGTACGGCACGCGTCGCTCGAGCAGCTCACCCGCCTCGATCCACCGATCCTCCTGCCCCGCGTCCCACACCATGTTGGCGATCCACCGCGCAACCCCGCCGCGGACCCGCAGCGTGGCCACGCCGGGCCGATCCGTGTCGATCCCGTAGCCCGGGTCCGAGCTGCCCCAGATGTTGCCCTTCGGCGGCTGCGGCTCGCGCGGCGTCTGCTCCGGCAGCACCCGCGCATTGACGATCTGCGCCACCCGGAACACCCGCGCGTCGCCCGTCGTCCGCGAGAAGGCCCGCAGATACATCACGCCGTCATGCATCCGCAGCTGCCACGGCTCCACGTCGTGCGTCTTCCGCGTCCCCGACCACGGGCTGTCGTACTCGACGCGCACCACTCCGCTGCCGACCGCCTGCAACAGTCGACTCACCAGCCGCGAGTCGACCCGCGTCCCCGTCGTCACCGTCGCGGTCACGCTCCGCGGCCGCACCTTGCCCGGCGGCTCCGCCTTGCTGCGCCCCGTCTCCTCCACCGCCGCGTCCATCTGCTCCACCAGCCGCTTCACCCGCGCGTTCAGCTCGGCGTCCGCCACCGGCGACAGCAGGGCCGCCGCGAACACCACCGCCGCCAGGTCCTCCGGCTCGGGGTCGGTCAGGGGCAGCGTGAAGCTGTTGTCCAGCAACCGCCACAGCTTGCTCCCGTGCACAAATTCCAGCGGCGCGTCCCACTCCTCGCGCATGTACTTCAGCGCCCGCTGGACCGTCACGCCTGCCACCCCCGCCTTGACCGCCAGCGCCTCCTTGGAGGCCCCCTCTTCGTTGTCTCGCAGGTGCCGCAGGATGAGACGAGCCGTCTCCTGAACGGTCCTGGATGAGTCTTGCTTCGCGTCGCTCCGGTTCACGGTGGCTCCCTTGAGGGGCGCCCATCCTACCGCCTGCGCGGCGCCGGACGGGCGCTTGAAAGTGAAGAATCGCGCGTCCACGACAACCTCAGTCGCGCGCGCGTTCCCCTTTGACGGCGCATTCAAATCCGCAGTCACGGCCCGTCCGCGGCTGATCTGCCAGAGATCACGCGCGCGCCGGGTGAGCCACCGATTCCCTCATGACGGCGCGAAAAAGCCCGCAGCAGACTGCTACTGCAGCCCGCGTCGGACCGCTACAGCAGCCACGCGTAGCGAACACCACGCACGCGTGCAGCGAGTCCACAGCGCTGCGATCACCAGGTCGTGTCCTCGCAACCCTCGATCGCCCGCGCAGGCCCAGGCCTTTGCGGTTGCGCCGCGATCTCGCGGGTGCCACTGTCCCCGCGTGATCACGGTCGTCCACGCCGCCGATCTACACATCGACAGCCCCCTGCGCGGCCTGGGCCGCCTTGAGGGCGCCCCCGTGGACGACCTGCGCCTGGCCACCCGCCGCGCCTTCGTCCGCCTCATCGACACCTGTCTCGAAGAACAGGCGGCCCTCCTCGTCCTCGCCGGCGACGTCTTCGACGGCGAGTGGCGTGACTTCAACACCGGCCTCTTCTTCGTCCGCGAGCTCGGCCGCCTGCGCGACGTCGGCACCCAGGTCGCCATGGTCCGCGGCAACCACGACGCCGAGTCCGTGATCTCCCGCCACATCCCCCTGCCGGAGCACGTCTTCAGCTTCTCCGTCGACGCCCCCGAGTCGCGCGACTACCCCCGCCTCGGCCTCGCCGTGCACGGCCAAAGTTACGGCGTCCGCAGCGTCGACGACAACCTCGCCGCGGCCTACCCCGCCCGCCGCCGCGACCTCTTCAACCTCGGCGTCCTCCACACCAACGCCGTCGCCAGCAGCGAGCACGGCAACTACGCCCCCTGCACCGTCGCCCAGCTGGTGCGCCACGGCTACGACTACTGGGCGCTCGGCCACGTCCACCGCGCCCAGGTGCTGCACCGCGACCCGTGGGTCGTGTACCCCGGCAACCTGCAAGGTCGGCACGCACACGAGAGCGGCGCCAAGGGCTGCACCTTGCTGCGCCTCGACGGCCTGCGCCTCGACCGTGTCGAGTCGCGCGAGGTCGACGTCCTGCGCTGGGCCGAGCTGGTCGTCTCGGCCGACGCCGCCCGCGACATGGACGACCTGCTCGCCCAGATCCGCGTGCGCATGCAAGCCGCGCTCGCCGACGCCAGCGGCCGCCCCGTGCTCGCGCGCATCACCGTCGAGGGCACCACCCCGCTGCACGCCGCCCTCGCCGCCGATCCCACCGCCGTCCAGGGCCAGGTGCGGGCCCTCGCCGCCGAGCTCGGCGAGCTTTGGCCGGAGAAGATCCGCTTCGTCACCCGCCCCCCGCTCGGCGAGCCCGGCGAGCTCAACGACCTGTTCCAGACCCTCCGCGACGAGCTGCGCCTGCTCGCCGAGGACCCGGCCGCGCTCGCCCGCTACAGCGAGGGCCTGGCCCCGCTCGTCACCGCCGCCGCCCCGCTGCTCGGCCACCGCCCCGACGAGCCCGCCCGCCTGGTCGCCCGCCTCGGCGAGCTCGAGGCACTGCTACTCGCCCGCCTCGGCGCCGCGCCACCTGTCCCCAAAGCCAGCTCACCGCAGACCCACGCCGCGCCCGTCGCGTGGTCCGAGGGCGCCGTCTCGCATGAAGTTTGAGCGCATCGAGCTCGAGCGTTTCGGCCACTTCGAGTCGCTGTCGCTCGACCTCCGCGGCCCCTCCGGCCTGGTGGTGATCCACGGCCCCAACGAGGCCGGCAAGACCACCCTCCTGCGGGCGATCCACGGCCTCCTGTTCGGCATCGACGAACGCAGCCCCTACGGCTTCCGCTACCCCTACCAGGCCATGGCGATCCACGCGACGCTGCAAGACAGCGCCGGCCAGCGCCTCGAGCTGGTCCGCCGCAAGAAGCGCAAGGACGCCCTGCTCGGCAACCTGCGCAGCGAGGTCGGCGAGGTCGCGCTCGACGAGCCCCGCTTCCTCCGCTACTTCGCCGGCGTCAGCCCCGAGCTCTACCGCGCCGTATTCGGCTTCACCCACGCCGACCTCCAGCAGGGCGCCGAGCTGCTGCAGGTCGCCGGCCTCGCCGAGCTGCTCGGCGGCGGCGCGCTCGGTGGCGGCGCCGAGGTCGTCCGCCGCGTTCTCGGCGAGCTGCGCGACGAGGCCGACGCCCTGTTCAAGGCCCGCGGCAAGAACCCACCGATCAACCGCAACCTCGCCGCCCTCCGCGACGCCCGCGCCGCCCTCCGCGACGCCACCTTCCCGCAGCCGCAGTACCTCGCGCTCACCCAGGCCCTGAAGGATGCCCGCGACACCCTCGCCAGAGCCGACATCGAGCTCGCCCGCCTGCGCCTGCGCAGCGCCCGGGTCCACACCCTGCTCACCGCCTTCGAGGACTTCCACGTCCACCAGCGCCTGCTCGCCCGCCTCGCCGACCCCGCCCTCGCGACCCCGCTGCGCCCCGTCGACGCCGAGCGCGTGCGACCCCTGCTCGCCGACCTCCACGCCCGCGAGCAACGCCACCAGACCCTCAACGACGAGCTCGAGCGCCTCGAGCGACGCGCCGCTCAACACCCCGTCGACCACGCCCTGCTCGCCGAGGCCGCCGCCGTCGAGCGCCTGGTCCGTCGCGTCGAGCCCGTGACCGCTCGCCGCCGCGAGCTCCCCCGCGAGCACGAGCGTCTCCTGCGCGAACAGGCGGCCCTCCGCGCCGAGTTCACCCGCCTGTCCGGCGCACCCACCCACCTGTCCCCAGAGACATCCCCGCACAACCTGTCCCAACAGCCAGCCTCACAGTCCGCCGACTCGCAACCACCCGCGCCTTCGATCGCCCACAACCTGTCCCAACAGCCAGCCTCATCATCCCCCCCACCCGCCCGCACCGCCTCGCCCGCCGAGCTCGAGCAGGTCCGCCTCGCGCTCGCTCGCTGGCGCCGCGCGGGCCAGGAGCTGCAGGTGCTCGCCCGCGGCGAGGCCGACGACGAGGCCGAGCTCGCCACCCTCCGCGTCGAGGCCACCGCCCTCGCCGACCAGGCCCCCGACGAGCGCGGCGCCGCCCTGCTCGCCGAGCTCGAGTCGATTCAGGCCGCCCACGCCGAGCTCGAGCGCGGCGAGCAGGACCTCCTCCGCATCGACACCGAGCTCGAGCAGGCCCTCGCCCGCCTGCACCCGCGCCCCGCCGCGGAAGCCCTCGACCGCCTCCCCCTCCCCAGCTTCGCCGCCGTGCAGGACATGCAGGCCCGTCATCTCGACGGCGAGCGCGAGCGTCGCGACGCCCTCGACCACCTGTCCCAACAGACAGCCGAGCTCGCCCGCGTCGAGGCCGAGCTCGCGGCCCTGCTCGCCGGCGAGGCCCTCCCCGACCCCGCCAGCCTCGCCGAGGCCCGCCAGCGCCGCGACGAGGCCTGGCAGCTCATCCGCCAGCAATTGCTCGCGCGCGGCAACCACAACCAACGCGACCTGTTCGGCGCCACCGACCCGACCCCCGCCCGCGTCACGGACCGCCGCACCCTCGCCCGCGGCTTCGAACGCGCCCTCGCCGACGCCGACCAGCTCGCCGACCAGCTGCGCAGCTGCGCCGACCGCCTGGCCCAAAAGACAGCTCTCGGCCACACCGCCGAGCGCGCCCGCGTGGCCCTCGCCCGCGCCCACGAGCGCCTCACCGGTCTCGACGCCGCCGAGCGCCGCGCCAGCGTCGCGTGGATCTCCCTGTGGCAGCCGACCGGCGTCCAACCCGGCGCCCCCGGCCCGATGCTCGCCTGGCTCGGCGACGCCGCCAGCCTGCGCGACCTCGCCGCGACCCGCCTCCGCCGCGCCCTCGGCCTCGCCCCCCTCCGACCCGTCGTCCGCGACTTCGAGGCCCGCCTCCGCGACCACCTCTCCGCCCCCACCACCCTCGCGTGGCCCGCCCTGGTCCAGCAGCTCCGCGAGCGCGAGCGCGACGCCCAGACCCGCCGCGGTCGCCTCGAGTCCACCCTCGCCCGCAGCGCCGCCCTCGCGGCCGCCCTCGCCCGCACCCGCACCGCCCGCGCCTTCCTCGAGCGCGACCTCGCCGACGCCGACGACGAGCTCCACCGCCGCACCTCCGCCCTCGGCCTCCCGCGCAACCTCGACCCCGAGACCGCCGTCGAGCGCCTCGAGGCCCTCACCGACCTGTCCGAACGGACAGCCAGCAACACGCTCCAGCGCACCGCCTGCGAGCAGGCCCTCGCCGCGCTCGCCGACTTCGACGCCGAGCTCGCCGCCCTGCTCGCCCGCCTCGCCCGCGACAGCCCAGCCGGCGAGCTCCCCGAACTCCAGGTCGAGTCCCTCAGCCGCGCCCTCACCGACGCCCGCGCCGCCGCCAGCTCCCACGCCCTCGCCCGCGAGCAGGCCGACGACCGCCGCCGCGAGCAGCTTCGCGTCGCCGAGTCGCTCGCCGAGTCCCGCCGCGAGTACGACGCCCTGCTCACCCGCGCCGCGGTCGGCGACGAAGCTGCCCTTTTGAACATGTCCGAACGGACCTTGCTGCGCGACCAGCACGAGCGCAGCTGCGCCGAGCTCGACCTCCGCCTCGCCCGCGCCCTCGGCGAGGGCGAGGCCCGGCTCGCCTACGAGTCCGAGCTGCGGGCCAGCCGACGCGAGGCCCTGATCAGCGAGCAAGACGCCCTCACCCGCGAGATCACCGAGCTCGATCAGCGCAGGATCTCCGCGGCCTTGCAGAAGGGCCGCCTCGAGCACGAGGCTCAGCAGCTCGGGGGCGACCGCGCCGCCCGCATCGGCGCCGAGCTGGAGGTCCTGAAGACCGAACTGGACGAGCAGATCGACCGCTACCTCCTGGTCCACCTCGCCGAGCGCGTGCTCGACCGCGTCACCGACCGCTACGCCCGCGAGAACCAGCCCGCCCTCCTGCAGTACACCTCCGAGCTGCTCGCCCGCGTCACCGAGGGCCGCCACCTCCGCGTCGTCGTCCAGCCCGAGACCCGCTCCCTCGCCACCATCGACCGCAGCGGCCAGCTTCGCAGCCCCGCCGACCTGTCCTCCGGGACACGTGAGCAATTGTTCCTCGCCCTCCGCCTCGCCTACATCCTCGACTACTGCGACCGAAACGAGCCGCTCCCCGTGATCATGGACGACGTGCTCGTCAACTTCGACGACGCCCGCGCCGCCGCCAGCCTCGGCGCCCTCCGCGACGCCGCCCGCGTCACCCAGGTCATCCTCCTCACCTGCCACCGACGCTGGGTGGACATCGCCCGCGCCGTCGCTCCCGAGGCCCGCATCCTCGAGCTCCCCGCCGAGGCCGCGCCCGCACGCCTCCAGCGCCCCGCCGAGGCCTGAAGCCCCATACTTGACACCCGCCGCGCCGGAGGCCTTACTTGAGCCACGGAGGCCGCCGATGGCCATCGACCACGCGCAATCCGCAAGCACCCAAGAAGTCGCAGGCTCCGTCGCCCTTCTGCCCGAGCCCTTCGTGGTCAACGCCCAGGCCGTCGAACTCGCCGCCGCCGCCGCCCGGGCCGCCCTCCGCCGCACCTCCGCCGCCCTGAGCCGCGCCGCCCGCCCGGTCGCCCCGCCGCAGCTCGGCCCCCAGCAAGACCCCTTCCTCGCCGCCGTGGTCCCGATCAAGGCCCCCTGAGTCGGCCTCCCTCGACCACCCACCGGTGATCAAGGCCCTGAGCCACCGACATCAAGGCCCACCGGCGATCAAGTCCGCTGAGCCGCCCCTTGTAGTCCCGATCAAGGCCCCTCGCGCAACGACCCACAGGTCTCCGCACGTCGCCCTCCGGTCCCCGGCGAGATTTGTTAAAGTCGCCGCCCCGTGCGCATCCTTCACCTCTCCGACCTCCACCGCGCCGGCGCCACGGAGACCCTCAAGGCGATCTGGAACGGCCCGCAAGCGGCCCTGCGCAAGCTCCCCGAGGCCGAGCAACGCTTCGACCTGATCGTCGTCAGCGGTGACCTGGCCGGCGCCGCGCGCCCGGCCGAGTACGACGAGCTGCACGAGTTCGCCGTCACCAGCCTCCTTCCCCTGCTGCGCGAGCCCGACGCCCGCGCCCGCGTCGTCTTCGTCCCCGGCAACCACGACGTCGACTGGAGCGCCGAGCTCGGCCGCCCGCTGCAGATCTCCGACCTGCTCCAAAGGCCAGGTGGCTCCGAACAGCTCGCCGCCCTGCTCCGCCGCTACCGCGACGACCCCGCCCGCAGCGGCGTGCGCCAGGTGATCAGCAAGTACGGCCACATCGAGTGGATCGCCCTCGACGACGCCCGCCAGGCCGACCGCTTCGCCGGCGTCCAGCGCTTCCTCGACAGCTTCTACGGCGACACCCTCCGCGAACCCGGCCGCCGCTTCGACCTCGCCGCCGCGCAGGAGGGCCTCGACTGGTCCGCCCACGTCTTCCCCGCCGACCGCGTCGCCGTCTACGGCTTCAACTCCTGCTTCCTCAACGACCGCCACTGGACCGGCGCCGCCATCTCGCGCGAGTCGATCGCCAACGCGGCCGCCCACGCCGCCGAGTTCGCCGACGGCTTCCTGCGCGTCGCCGTCTGGCACCACGGCATCCACACCGACGGCTACCGCCCCGACTACCTCAACCAGGCGGACCTCGGCGCGCTGATCGTCGCCGGCTTCCAGGTCGGCTTCCACGGCCACATGCACAAGGCCGGCGCGCAGCAGCTCGGCTGGCTCACCGACCGCTTCGTGCTGGTCGGCACCGGCTCGCTCGGCGCCAACCAAAACCACCGCCCCGACGCGATCGGCAAGCAGTTCTCCGTCGCCCAGATCCACCCGCACCAGGTCCACGTGCAGGTCTTCGAGCGCACCGGCGACGTCCCCGTCTACACCCGCCGCCCACCCCGGACCCTCCCACTGGGCAACCAAGGCGAGCGTGAGCAGCACGAGATCGCCGCCGGCGAACATACAAGGAAGATCCACGTCGACCGCCACGGCATCATCACCGTCAGCGTCCGCATCAGCGAGCTGCGCACACCCGTGGCGATCCCCGTCGCCGAACTGAGCCCGCCGGTCTGCGAGGCCCGCCACGAGTCTCCGGTCGGCTCCCCCGGCTTCGAGATCCGCCAGAGCACCGGCCAGGACGGCGTGATCCGCTTCACCCTCTATCCCCCCGACCACCGCAGCACCGACCTCGTGTGGCGCTACCAGGCCAGCAACGCCGTCCCGCTCACCCAGGCCGAGGTCCCCCGCTACAACCTCGCCGGCCGGCGCGACCTCGACGGCGCCCGCACCAGCGTGGTCGTCCGCTCGCACACCGTCCGCTTCCCCTGCCGCCACCTCACCCTCAGCTACAGCTTCGACGACCCCGTCGTGGCGATGGACAGCGTCGAGAAGTGGGCCCTGCGCTGCGTCACCCACAACGGCGACACCCACTGGGAGCGCGTCGACAGCGAGGAGCGCCGCTGTGAGCTCGTCAAGCGCTCGCCCACCGAGATCTCCCTCGCCATCGAGGCACCGATCGTCGGCCACCGCTACGCGATCGCCTACCGCCCCAGCCTCCCCGGCCACGCCCTCGACTACACCGGCAACCGCATCGCCGCTCGCCTCCTCGACCGCTGCATCGCCGATCGCGAGCTCGGCGCCATGCTCTCCTACCAGCTCGCCGAGACCATCGCCGCGGCGATCTCCGCCGTGTTCGGCGGCTCACCCACCGGCATCTCGTGGATGGGCCTGCTGTGGGACGACGCCCAGGGCCGCCTGCTCCCCGCCTTCGGCAACTTCGCCAGCCGCGAGTGGGTCTGCTCCTACCCCTGCGGCACCGGCGTCGCCGGCCACGCCTTCCGCTTCAACCGCCCCGCCGCCTGGTGCCGCGGCACCGAGCACAGCCGCGACGCCCTCGTCTACCAGCGCAGCCCCGCCTACCAGCACTGGAAGCCCGAGCACGACTGGATCGTCTGCGTCCCGCTCGTCGGCGACGACCACAAGAACCCGCTCGGCGTCGTCCAGTTCGAAGGCGGCGGCAAGCAGCACGGCCTCGGCGACCGCCTCCGCGAATTCGCCAACGCCGCGCTCGCCCAGGCCGCCACCAAGGGCTCGTCGTGGGAGGTGTTCCAGCAGACCCTCAGCTCCACCGTCAACACCGGCTTCTGGCACGCCTGCGCCCTCGCCGACTGCCTCGTCGACTTCCGCGACGACATCCACCGCCTCATGACCCAGCTCGAGCTCGGCGGCCAGAGCTCCGAGGCCTCGCTCACCGACGGCAGCATGATCCGCCTCTAGGGAACCGGGCCGCGCCGGTCCGTGTGTCAGCCACCGACAAGGTTATCCGCCTTTGGGGCATGTCCTAAAGGACAGGTACACGACGGACATGGCTCCACCGCATCGGTGAAGAGCTCTGTCCTCCGGGACATGTCACGAAGGACAGGGCCCCACCTCGTCGATGAAGAGCCCTGTCCTCGGTGCGCCCGGCAGGATTCGAACCTGCGGCCCTCGGGTTCGAAGCCCGATGCTCTATCCAGCTGAGCTACAAGCGCGGGGGCGGGAGCTTAGCCCAGCCCTCGCCCTGCGAGAAGCCCACCGCCATCCGGGACCTCACCGTGAAACCGAATTCCCGCGATCTCGCGCCCAGTCGCCGAACTCGCCGAACTCGCCGCGACGACGCCGTGCACACCCCCGGCCGCCCTCCTATACTGGCCCGGCTCGGCTGCTCGCCGTGTAGGAGTCAGTTCATGCGCGTCGTCCCGGTCCTCCTGCGTCACCGCCCGCTCATCGCCAGCACCGGCCTCCTCGCCCTCGCGGGCCTGCTCGCCGCGGTGCACCGCCCCGCTTCGGATTGGGCCGGCAACGACACCCCCGAGCCGGCCCCGCTCGTCGTCGCCGACGTCGCCAAGCTCGGCGCTGAGTTCAGCACGGGCGCCCTCCTCCTCGACCTCGTCGAGCCCGAGGACGGCGAGGGCGGCAGCGAGGCCGAGCTCGCCGCGTTGCTCGCCGAGCTCGGCCTCGCGTACGAACCCGCCGGCTTCTACAGCGAAGGTGAGCACCTGTTCCGCGTCTTCGGCGACCAGGCCGCCCTCGCCGCCCTCCAGCTGCGCCTGCAAGGCAACCCGCTCGTCGAGGTCGTCGAGCCCGAGCTGATCTACAGCCTCATCGACGTCCCCGACGAGAGCGAAGCCCCGGCCCAGCTCGAACCGAGCAAGCGTCAGCGCGAGCGCTTCGTCCCCGACGACCCGCTGTTCTCGCGGCAGTGGCACATGGAGATGATCCACACCCCCGAGGCGTGGAAGATCACCGCCGGCAAGGGAGCCATCGTCGCCGTCATCGACACCGGCGTCGCCTGGAAAGATCTACCTGGCGTCGCCAAGCAGGTACCCGACCTCGCCGGCACCGCCTTCACCCACGGCGAGACCTTCGTCCCCGGCGCCCTCAAGGACGGCCTCGACGACCACCTCCACGGCACCCACGTCGCCGGCACGATCGCCCAGACCACCAACAACGCCCTCGGCGTCACCGGCGTCGCCTACGAGTCCACGATCATGCCGCTCAAGGTGCTCGGCGGCGACGGCCGCGGCTCGGTCCCCGGCATCGCCAACGCCATCCGCTACGCCGCCGACCACGGCGCCCAGGTCATCAACATGAGCCTCGGCGGCCCCCTGCCCTCCGCCGTGCTCGGCAAGGCCGTCGCCTACGCCCACGAGAAGGGCGTCATCGTCGTCTGCGCCGCCGGCAACGAGAAGCGCTCCCGCGTCGGCTACCCCGCCGGCCACGACCACGCCGTCGCCGTCGCCGCGGTCGACGGCACCGGCCAGCGCTCCTGGTACTCGAATTGGGGCAAGGACCTCGATGTCTCCGCCCCCGGCGGCGACACCCGCGAGGACAAGAACGGCGACGGCTTCCCCGACGGCGTCCTGCAGAACACCATCCTCCTGCAGAACCCGATGCAGAGCGAGTACATGTGGCTGCAGGGCACCTCGATGGCCTCGCCCCACGCCGCCGGCGTCGCCGCCCTGATCGTCTCGCGCGGCGTCACCAACCCCGACGAGGTCGAGCGCATCCTCAAGCGCACCGCGAAGCACCCCAACAACGTCGAGTGGGACAAGGAGTACGGCGCTGGCGTGATCGATGCCCTCGCCGCCGTCGACGCCAGCACCGAGAGCTACGCCCCCGAACGCGCCGGCCTCGCTGGCCTGCTCGGCCTCGCCGCGCTCGCTGGCCTCGGCGCTGCCGGTGCAGTCACCCGCCGCGCACGGATCGCCGCGGTCGCCAGCGCCTTCGCAGGGGCCGGCCTCGCTGCCGGCGCCTTCGGCTGCGCCCCGCTCGCGTACCAGCTCGCCACCGCCACTGGCAGCGTCAGCGCCTTCGGCTCGCCGCTGATCCTCTCGGCCCTCGCCCCGCTGCTGCTCACCCTCATGCTGCTCGGCGTCCGCCCGCTCCGCAGTCTGCTGGTCGGCATCAACCTCGGCTACGCCGCGATGCTCCTGCACGGAGCGATCGTCCTGCCCACCCTCGTCGCCGGCCTCCCAGGCGGCACCGGCGTCGACCGCCTGTGGCTCGCCGTTAACGCCGTCCTCGCCCTCGCCCTCGCCCGCCGCGTCAGCCGCGTCTGAGTCCGACTCACCACTCACGGCCCGTGCCTCACTGCCACGGGCCGTACTTCGCTTCTGTGCTCGTGCACGGCACCGTTCCTCGCTTCTCCCAACCCGGACCGGCTTGGGCGGATCTGCCCCGTGAGCCGCCGCCGCGCAGCTCACGCATTGTGGCCCAGCCCGCGACCTGGGCCCTCGCAACGGGCGCTGCGCGTCCTCGCGCGACTGAAAATCAGTATCAGATACTTGCCCGACCCGGGCTGACCAGGTAGATCTGAGTGGTCATTCTGAGAATGACTTTCAGTCCCGTCGTTGCGGACCGAAGTCGAGGACGAACACCGTCATGATCGTGTGCCTGTGCAAAGGGGTTTCGAGCCGGACCATCCTGGACGAAGCACGCCGTGGTGCCTGCACCCTGAAGCAGATCCGGCAGTCCTGTCAGGCCGGCACCGGCTGCGGCGCCTGCGTCCAGCAGATCCGTCAGCTCATCGAGACAGTCACGCCGCGCCACGAGCACCACAACACGCCGGGCCCCGCGGACGATCGCTGACGCTGAAAGCGGCTCTCATCGCCGCGATGCCGTGACGCTCCGGTTGCTCCGCTCCTGAAAGTCGATCTCAGCGTCAGCACGGCGCCCGCGTGGCTCGGCCGTCGCACGCACACGCCTGCCCGACGCGTGTTAGCTTGCCGCCACGATGAAGGGCAACGACAAGGTCATTCAAACCCTCAATGACGTGCTGACGGCCGAGCTCACGGCCATCAACCAGTACTTCATCCACGCGAAGATGTGCCAGAACTGGGGCTACAACAAGCTGGCCAAGAAGATCCGCGACGAGTCGATCGACGAGATGAAGCACGCCGACAAGCTCATCGAGCGCATCCTCTTCCTCGAGGGCATCCCCAACGTCCAGCGGCTCAACAAGGTCAACGTCGGCGAGACCGTGCGCGAGCAGTTCGAGCTCGACCTCAAGCTCGAACACGACGCGATCGGCCGCTTCAACGCCGGCGTCGCCCTCGCCCGCGACCTCGGTGACAACGCCTCGCGCGAGCTGCTCGAGCGCATGCTGATCTCCGAGGAGGAGCACGCCGACTGGCTCGAGACCCAGCTCAGCCTCATCAGCCAGCTCGGCGAGCCGATGTACTGCGCCCAGCAGCTCTGAGCCGTCAGTCCTTCGGCTTCTTCGGCTTCTTCGTCGGTTTCGGAGTCGCCGACTGCTTCGCCACCTCGGGCTCGGCCGCCTTGGTCGGGTCGACCTTGGCGGCGTCGACCAGCATGCCCGGCACCACCGCCTCGGCCGACCCCGGCATCGCAAACTTGGCCTCGTCGACCGGCGCGTTGAACTCGATCTTGACGGTAGTGGAGGTCACCTGCGTCAGCGATGCGTCGAGCACCTGCGTGAACGGGATCTTCAACCCCTCGACCTCGCGGTAGTCCTTGAAGTGCACGGTCAGCGGCATGCTGCCGAGCGGGCTGACCTGCGTGAAGCTCTGCGACACCGGCAGCTTGGTCTCCGCATCGAGGCGCAGCACGACCACGTCGCCGAGCGGCGAGGTCAAAGAGATCTCGTAGACCTGCTTGCCGCCATCGACCGCGACTGGCGCCTTCGGCCCGCTCACCTTCGTGAAGTAGCGCCGCCAGTCGTGCGCGAGGCACAGCGAGGCGCTCCACATCGCCTGCTCCGCCTCTTTGTCGGTCAGCGCGCGCAGGCCCGAGATCGGGTCATGGCTCCACACCTTGTCTGCGAGCCGACCAATCTTCATCTGCCCGACGCCGGGCATCTCCGACTCGTTGTAAAAGTCGCCGCCGCGCCACCAGGTCTTCGCCGTGCCCGTGAGGCCCAGCGCGCCCGTGTTCAGCGTCGCCTCGGAGTAGAAGGTCGTGAGCCCATCGAACTTGGCCGCGCCGCCCATCGCCTCCACCGCGTCGGCGAGCAGCTGCTCGGGACCTGGCACGGTCGGTGGCGCCGACGCCTCGCTCGGCACCGACTTGGTCTCGCCCGGCGTCGGCGCTGCGCCGGGCGCCACATCCGTGCGCTCGGTGCAGGCGACGAGGAGAAGCAGAGCGAGAGCGGCCCGACGGCCGAGACGACGCAGAGGACGCGGCATGAACGAGATCATGGTGATGGCACCTTGGCAGCAGCACCGCCGGTCGACAAGGCTCGCACCGCCGCCGCGAGCACCGGGTCGCGCCCGGCGATAAAGTCGTCGCGGGTCTCGGGTACGAGGACATCCGGGCGCACGCCGTCGCCCTCGGCGACCGTCCCCTTCGAGCTGTGATAGTCGCCGACGACGTACTGCAGCATCGCCCCCCCGGCCAGCACCTCGATCAACGAGGGCAAGGCCGCCCCGGCCGAGGGCCGCCCGCCGTAGATCTGCGCCCGCCCGAGGTCCCGCAGGCCCACAGCGAAGATCTCTGAGGTGCTCGCGGTGCCCTCGTCGACCAGCACGACCACCGGACCCGTGAAGGCGTCCGGGTTGCCGGCCACGTTGAACTCCTGGGCGAACTCGCGAAACTGCAGCTTGCCGAGGCTCCCCGGCTGCGTCAGCAACATGCGCGCGACGGGGATCGACATGGCCCCGACACCCCCCGGGTTGCCGCGCAGGTCGAGCACCAGCGCCGTCATCCCCTGCGCGCGCAGGTCGGCCATCGCCGCCTCGACGCGCTGAACCATCGGCAGCATCCAGTAGTTGAACGCGAGCTGACCGACCTTCGTTCCCGCGATCATCTGGTAGCGGACGACGGTGGGGATGTCGTGCAAGTTGCCGATCGTCACCAACTCGCCATCCGGCAAGACGCAGCTGACCTCGCGGCTGACCTCGGTGTCGGCCTTGCGCGGGTCCTTGAAGCTGATCGTACGCTTGGCCCCGACGGGACCGTGCAGCGCCGCCTCCACCGCGAGTGAGGTCTGGAACGCGACTTCACCGTCGCGCAACGCGGCTGCCTTGACCTCGGCGACGATCTCGGCGACCGGTCGCCCGTCGATCGCCACGATCACCGCACCGCGCGGCACGCCACTATCAACGCCACCGACCGCTGCGTCGACCACCACCAACTCGTCACCGATCACACGCACATGGACCGGCGCACGAGCAGGACCCGAGGCCGCTGCGGCCGGTGCCGCGCTGCGCGGGGGCACGACCTTGAAGTGGCTCTGCTTCAAGGTCTCAAGCAGGCCATTCATGGTCGCGTAGGCCGCGCTCGCGTCCTTCGCGTCCGCCAGGCGCTGACCGAACTCGAGCCGTCGCGCCGGCCAGTCCTGACAGCCGAGCGTCGGGTCAAAGTGCTTCTCCAGCACGATCCGCCACACCTGCTCGAAGGTCGCGGTGTACGGCGTGACCGGCAGCGGTGGCAGCGTAGCGACATCGAGGCCGGCCCATGACGCGCAGCTGTCCTTCAAGACAGGTGATGCCGATGCCACGGATGGCGCCGGTGCGTCTGCGGGCACCGGCTCCGGCGGCGCCTCGCCGCAGGCCGCGAGCAGTAGGACGGCCAGGGTCTGCGGGAGGCCTGCGCGCACCTTACTCGTAGGTCACGCGCTCGAGGGCGTTGAGGTCGAGGACCACGATCTCCTGGCGACTGAGGCTCAGGATTCCGTCGCGCTGCATGCGATTGAGGGCGCGGGAGATCTCCTCACGGACAGTGCCCAGACGGGCCGCAACAGTGTTCATGTCGAGCTGGCGGGGGATCACGCAGCTCTTCCCCGCCTCGGCACCGGCGCGGACGGCCAGGGACAGCAAGAACGAGGCGAGGCGCCGCTCGACAGAGCGAAGCGAGAGGTCAAGCACCAGATCGATCAGGCGGTTGGCGCGGAAGGCCATGTGCCGCATCAACGCGAAGGCCAGCGGCTGCGAGCGGCCGATCAGGTTGATCACGTGATCAGTCTCGAATTGCCAGGCCTCCGAGTCGAGCATGGCAAAGGCCGAGGCAGCGCACTGTACGTCTCGAGGCAGGAAGCCCTCGCCGATCAACTTGCCAGGCTCGGCCAGATAGAGGATCTGCTCGCGACCCTCGGAGGAGATGAGGCTGAGCTTGAATTCGCCCGACTTGACGACAAACAGGCCTGGGCCGGGCTCGCCGCGCCGGAACACAGATCGCTTTCGTTTGACCTCGATCAGTTCGGCCCCGCGACAAAGCTCGACCATGACCTCATCCGGAACCTGGTCCCATCCGGCGTAGCGCACCAGCGCCTGGCGAACTTGCTCGATTTCCGCAGCCTCGATCGGCATGGCGCGGAGTGTAACCGGTTGAAGTGCCCGGGGGTAGCAAGCTCACACTCCCTCGCGCCAAAGGTGCGCGTGCGTCAGGCGCGCTATCACGGATCATCGCAGTTCTTTACATGTCCTACATGTGGTCTCTACACTGACGAAGCCTTACCCACCCTTCGGAGTCCCATGCACGCTCAAGTTCCCGCCAAGCTCCCTCTCCGAGTCCCGCCTCTGCCACGTCCGGGTCGCCCGCTGTTCGAGCGTCGGCGCAGCCGCCCGACCGAGACCGCAGCGGCGTTGATCTCTGCCTTTGACCACGCAGCCCGCCGGGCGGAGCTCGATGTCCTCATCGTCACAGACGAGGCGGGGATCCTCGTCTCGAGCAGCACCACCGAGCTCGACCTGGCGATGCTCGCGGCGGTCACCCCCCTGGTGGCCCGGGGCAGCGCGAAGGCCAACGTCCGCCGGGACGGCAGCATGCGCGAGTACAGCGTCCGCAGCATCCAGGTGCTCGGCGAGACCCTCTACGTGGGAGCCCTCGGCGGCAAGTTTGGGCCGCGGGAGCGCGAGCTGGCGACCACCGCGTCGGCGACCAAGCGCATCCTCCTCAGCTAGAACACCGGGATAACCTGTCCCTTTGGTCAGGTTCAAGCGGCGGGCGCGAGCTCGCCGAGCGCGGCTTGCAGGCCCAGGTCGGGCCCGCTGAGCTCGCCCGCCGGGAGGGCGACGCGGACGTCGGGCTCGACGCCGTTGCCGTCGATGAGGCGGTCCTTCGGGGAGAAGTAGCGGGCGATCGTGAGGGTGAGCAGCGAGCCGTCGTGCAGGCCGATGACATCCTGAACGGTGCCCTTGCCGAAGCTGCGCTCGCCGACGACACGGGCACGACCATGATCTTGCAGAGCGACGGCCAGCAGCTCCGAGGCGGAGGCTGAGCGCCGGTCTTGCAACACAACCAGGGGCAGCGTGCTGTCACTACCGGCGGGGTGGGCTCGCTCCTCCCGGAGGATGTGCCCGCCACGCCCACGGGTCCGCACGAGCACGCCTTCGGCGACGAACATGTCGGCGATCATCACCGCCTCTGGCACGTCGCCGCCCGGATTGCCGCGCAGATCGAGGACGACGCCTGCCACGCCGCTGCCAGCGGCCCGGTTCAGCTCCTTGAGGCTGCGCTTGACCAGGTCGGCCGTACCAGCGCGAAAGGCCCGGATGCGTACGTGGGCGAACTTGCGGCCGGCGTGCTCGACGAGACGGGCGTCGACCAGGTTCTGTGGCACACCCGCGAGGACGAGGCTCAGCGCTGCAGGTGCCGGGTCGCTGCGGCGCTGGACCGTGAGCTCAACGGTGTCGCCGTCAGCCCCGAGCAGGAGCGCCGCGGCCTCGGCCTGGGACAGCAAGAAGCTGACATCCTGGCCGCGAATCTTGAGGATCTGGTCGCCGGGGCGGAGACCGGCGCGCTCGGCAGGCGAGCCAGGGAGCACGGCGTCGATCTCGAGCCAGGCGGGCTTGCGAACGCCAGGCTCGGCTCGATGGAGCAGCGTCTCCATGCCGGTGCTACCGCCACGGCTGCGCTGGCGGATCTCGGTACGCTCGTCGGCGGTGAGGAAGTGGCTGTAGGTGTCGAGTCCGCTGACGATGCGCTTGAGCGAATCGGTGAGCACCGGTGAGGCGTCAATCGGATCGACGTAGCGTTCCAGAACCGTGCGGAGGGCCGCGTCGAAGCCGCTACGACTGAGCTTGTGGCTGCCGGCATCGGCCTCGCCAGGCGGCCACCACGATTGTGCCGCCCACATGCACAGGGCGCCCAGCGCGAAGGCAAGGCCGCTGCCACGACGGATCATGAGGGCCATGGTGGCGCAAGAACGGGGGCCCGACCAGCATCGGTCTCGGGCGCGCTATGCGGCCTTCGACGTGACCGCGAGCGGCAGCGCCGGGATGGGCTCAGGGGTCCCGATGGCCTGGCGAGCGGAGCGAGCACGGGCTTGCTTCATGTCCCGTAGCGCGACCCAGAACGGACGGACCGTGGCGGCGTCGACCATGGAGCGGATGAAGGCGTCGGGGCGGGATCGGAGCTGCATGCCCCGCCAGTGTGCATGGCCTGGGCCAGCATCGTGGGTGAGATCCGAGAACTCACCGATTCTCAAGACATGTTGAGGTGTTGGGTAGGCCGCACCGATCGCTAGCTCCGGCGGTGGTGGCCAGCCGACGGGACAGCGCGGCGGGACCCGGTTGCGAGAAATGACGCAATGCCAATCCTGGCGTCATTTCCTGTCGGCGTTGGGGACTGTCCCGCCGGCTGGCCGGGGTGTGTCCCGACGGCGTCGCGTTCAATTTGAAAGAGCAGCGAGCACAAGGCTGGCTGCTCTTGGTGGAGCTCGGGGCCGGCGGAGCGTCAGCCGGGTTCCATGCCACGCGCCGACTTCACGAGTTCACGGATCTGCTTGGGCGAGAGCTGGGCGGCGACGGCGTTGAGCTCGTCGAGCAGCTCGGCCTTGGCGCCGCCCTTCTGCTTGGCGCGCGGGAGCAACTCGGTGGGGTCGCAGCCGAATGCAGTGGCGAGCAGCAGGAGCGACTCGATGCGCGGGGCCTTGTAGCCGAGCTCGAGCTTGTTCACGGTGGTGACGGTGAGGCCAGTCTGCTTGGCCAGCTCCTCGATCGTCATGTGCGGCCGCCAGCCGGTCTCACCCTGATTCTTGCGCCGGGTCTTCGGCGGCGGGGTCGCGGTCCGCCACAGTCTGATCCGTCGTCCGATTTCCTGCGCTACTTCATTCATGATGAGCTCCTGGCGCGGCATGATGACACACCTCATTCACGTCCTTGAACGGTCTACGAATGAGGGTGCTCACATGGTCAGGTCCCAAAGGCCAGGTCGGCCTGTCCTTCGGAACATCCTCCGAACGCCTTCTTCGTTGGGCCACTCGGCGGCGTGATCGGCCTCAAAATACGCCGCGCAGGCCGATCGACGGCAAGATGTAGCGAATGCCCTGCTGCGTGCAGCCCTGCGAGCTGAGGCCACCTGACCCGGAGGCCATGCCGCCGAAGCCGAAGCCGCCGCCGTTGCTGCTGAGCACGCACGCATATACCTCGCGGGCGTAGGTCGAGTTGAGCACGTCGATGATGAGCTGGAGGTTCCAGGTCCGGAAGCGCCACATTCGTTCGGCTCGCAGGTCGAGCTGGAAGAAGGCGGGGAGGCGGCGATTGTTGCGGTTGTAGGTCAGAGCTTCGGCGGCGCTCTGGCCCTCCAACATCGAGGTGTAGGGGCGACCGGTGTTGAAGTGGAGGCGACCACCGATGTTCCACTTCTCACCGATGCGATAGCCGAGCACGAGGTTGAGGATGTGGCGCTGGTCCCAGTTGGAGGGGGCGCGACCACCCTGGTCGAAGGTCCGGGTGGAGCGGGACAGCGTGTACGCGGCCCAGCCGTAGACGCGCTGACGCGGCGCGAGGCGCAGCATGGTCTCGAGGCCGTAGACGAGGCCGCGGGCGCGGATGACGACATCGTCGAACTCGGAGACCTGGCCGGAGGTGGCGGCGGCGAGATCGTAGTCTTGGAGGTTATCGAGGCGGCCGAGGTAGGCGTCCTGGGTGAGGATGAACTTGTCGGCGACCGTGAACTCGTAGCCGGCGCTGCCCTGGATGTTGCGCTGGAGGCCGCGCTCGAAGCCGAAACTCTCGATGCCGGGGATCGGCACCGGGAAGCTCGGAGCCTGGTGATAGACGCCGATGTTCTGGCGCAGGACCCAGCGCTGGTTGATCGTCTCGCGGAGGAGGAGACGCGGGTCGACGCCGATCGCGTGGGTGACCGCGGTGGTCTGTGGCAGCACGGATGATGGGCCGACCTGCGCATAGATGTCCGTGCGCACGCCGGGGCGGATGTCGACGGGTCCCTTGCGCCACAGCAGCTCCGCGTAGAGGCCTGTTGCCGAGACGAAGCGGTCGCTCAGCACCACGCCGATGTTCTCGATGACGTTCGCGCTCCCGCTCGCCGCGTCGACGCGGAAGATCTGAAACTCCTGATCGATGCCGAAGCCGAACTCGCCGTTGCTGCGCTCGCCGAGCGGGATGCGCACGTCGACGCGCGGGGCGAGCTGCCACTCGTTGGTCTTGATCAGCGAGAGGCCGGAGCGGTCGAGCCCGAGGGCGAGGCTGTAGTTGGCCGTGCCGCCGCGCGGGAGCTGCTGACGTACGCGCTGCTGGACCCGGTAGAACTCGAATTGCAGGATCGGCGTGGGGGCGAGCTTCTCGCCGATCGAATCGAAGCTGCCGTACGCGAAGGCGGTGTACTGCGCGTTCTGTCCGAGCCTGTGATCGAAGCGGGCCTGGTAGTCCCAGAACTTGATGCGCGCGGTGGACTGCACCAGCGTGAGCACGCCGGCGGTGTAGCTGTAACGGCCGGCGATCGTGAGCGAGCCGCGGGCCGGACCGCGGCGGCAGTCGACGCGGGCGCGGGCCTTGCGATCCTGCTCTGCGGCTCGCTGCTTGTGGCGGCAGGCTGGATCGCGGCGACGATTGAGGGGGACCTCGACGAGACCGCCGGCGTCGGTGAGGCGGATGTCGAACTCGCCGAACACGCGGTCGCGGCGTCCAGCCTTGGTGCGGCCTTCGATCATGCCGCTGACATAGCGACCGAGGCGCACCGGTGCGCCGCCGGGGTAGAAGTCGACCTGATCGATGAAATAGGGGTGGATGACCGAAGGGCCGATCGCCACGTGGAAGAGGATCGGCACGCGCACGCCGTCGAGGAAGTAGCCGGTGTTGCCCGGGGCCGCGCCGCGCACCACCACGTAGGGCAGGAAGCCCGCGAGCTGCGAGGCGCCCGGCAGGCTCTTGATCACGCGGAATGGATCGCCGAAGCTGCCCGGCAGGGCGTGGATCTCGTCGTCGCGGAGGTTGGTGCTGGAGATCGCTACCTCGCGCTGCTGGCGGACCACGGTACGGTAAGGATTGCCGTCGAGGTCGGGCGCGAGGCGATACTCGTAGACGAGGTCCTGTCCGTCGACGAGCGTGACCTTGACCGGCAGGTCACGAAAACCTGCGCCGCGGATCACCAGCTCGTGCTCACCGGGGGGCAGCCACAGCTCGAAGCGGCCCTCGGCGTCGGTCGCGGTCGCTGTGTCGGCGGTGGTCCCGAGGATGCGCGCGCCGAACACGACGTCACGGCTGCCATACACGAGCACCTGCCCGCGCAGGCGCGCCCGCCCCGAGACCGACTGCGTGGTCGCGAAGGCCGGTCCGCTCTGGCTGGCCTTTGGGACAGCCGCCCGCGAGCTGGCCTCGCGGACAGGTGCCGCCGACGCAGGCGCCGCGACGGCGACGACGAGGGCGAGGGCGGCCAGGACGGTCACGGGGCGAGGGTACCTCGCCAGCCCGCGCGTGCACATTCGCGATTGGCTTCGGATCAGGGCTTGCGGCGACCAGGCAGCTTGGCGGCCTCAGCGGTGGATGCGGTGGATGCGGTGGATGCGGTGGATGCGGTGGATGCGGTGTGGTCGCCAGGGTCGTGTCGACCTGTGGGACGCGAGCACTGGGCGCATCTCGCCGCACCGCGGGCGCGGCCTGTGCCACGTGAGCACCGGGCGCGTCTCGCCGCACCGCGGACGTGGCCTGTGGGACGTGAGCACTGGGACGCGACGGCTCGAGCTGGGTCGGCGCTGCGAGGTGGGTCGGCGCTTCGACGTACTCGCCGAGCACGCGCTGCTTCACCTCATCGAGGGCAGGACGGACCCGCGAGCGCGCGCCGTCGAGGAGCTCGACGGCTTCCGGAGTCTGGCCGATGCGGTCGATGTGGTCGGCGAAGGTGAGGCGACCGAGCTTGACGGTGAACGCTGCCCACAGCAGCAGGACCAGGAAGGCCACGCTGATCAAGGTGCGCAAAGGGCCGAGCATACCGGCCGGGAGGGTCGCCTGGTGCGCTGCGCGGCGCAAATTTCCGGCGCGAGCTCAGCGATCCGCGGCGGCGTCCTTGCCGAGCTCGCTGGCGACGCGGGTGGCCTCCTGGATGGTCCGCGCGAGCACGGAACGGATCCGTCCGTCCTCCATCGTCAGCACGCCGGCGATCGTGCAGCCGGCGGGCGTGGTGACCTGGTCCTTGAGCGCGGCGGGGTGACGGCTGGTCTGCAAGACCATGCGGGCCGCGCCCTGAAACACCTGAGCCGCGATCTGCAGAGCCACGGCGCGTGGCAGGCCCATCATCACGCCGCCGTCGGCCATCGCCTCGATCATGATGTAGACAAAGGCGGGGCCGCTGCCGCCGAGGCCGGTGACGGCGTCCATCAGCTTGTCCTCGACCTCGATGCAGCGACCGACGGTCTCGAACAGGCGCGTCGCGGCGGCGACCTCGGCGTCGCCGACCCTGGGCCCGCGCGCGAGCACGGTCATGCCCTCGTCGATGAGACAGGGGGTGTTTGGCATGGCCCGGATCACCGCCGAGTCCGGCAGCCATTCGGTGAGCTGGGTGAGGGTGACGCCCGCGGCGATGCTGATCACGAGCTTGCCGGCGAGGGCCTCACGCATGCCGGGCTGGTGCAGCACCTTGGCGATGCGCTGCGGCTTGAACGTGAGCAGCACGGTGGTGGCGGCGCGGCAGGCCGCGAGGTTGTCGAGGGTAACCTCGACGCCCTGACGCCCGCGCAGCGCCTCGGCGGCCTCGGGGCGGCGCGCCGTTGCGATCAGCTCATCGCTTCGGAATAGGCCGGCGCGCAACAAGCCGCCGACGATCGCCTCGCCCATCGTGCCGCAACCGAGGATCGCCAGCCTACGCGCGTCCGACATGCCGCGAATGCTACTCGACCCGGGCAGGGACCACCCCGTCGATCCATGGATCCTCGTCTTCGGGCTCGGTCGGCGGCGGGCCCTCGATCACGCCGCGAACGAGCCCCTTCACCTCGGCGAACAGCCCGGGTGATGCCCGTCCACCGCCCGGCCAGCGCCCTCGTGAGGCCTCCGCCAGCTCCGCCAGCAAGGTAGGGCCCTGCTCCTCGAGCCGCTTCTTCAGCGCCTGGGCGACCAAGAAATACTCCTTGCGCGAATAGCGCTGATTGAGAATACAGTAGGACTCGCCCTCGAGGCCTACGCAGGCGAGGCACTGCTCGCAGCGCACGCAGGCCAGGCAGAGCACGAGATACTGGGAATCCTCACAGGCGTCGCTGAACTCGACGAAGCTACACGCGCTGCAACCGCGAGAGAGCCGTGAACGGGTGCAGCGGACGCAGTCCTCGCACTGCTCGCAGTTGCTGCAGTCGTCGCAGCGGAGGCACTGGACGCAGAATCGGCAGCGCTTGCAGTCGAGGCACTGGTCGCAGCGGAGGTTGCCCTCGCCGACGCGTGCGGGGTCCCGGACGGCGCGATAGGCGTCGAGGAGCCCGCGGAACTGGGAGAGCAGCTCGTCTGGCGTGAGGGTCACGGGGCTCCAGGTTGCCAGAAACAGCGGTCCCCCCCAAGCGGCCGACGATGTATCCTGCGCGCGCCGATGGTCGTCCGTCCGCTCCTCGCCTTCGCGCTGCTTGCGCCCCTACTCCTCTTATCTGCCTGTCAGCGGAGGATCGGTGCGGCTTGCAAGGTCAGCACGGACTGCAGCATCCGCGGCGACCGGGTCTGCGATCTCTCGCATCTGGTGAACGGCGACGGCGAGATCGACCCCAGCGGCAAGGGTGAGTGCACGATCGACGGCTGCAACACCACGACCTGCCCCCGCGAGGGGACCTGCGTGCAGGTGTACAGCTCGGAGTTCCTCAGCGTGGCCTGCGACCCGGAGCTGGAGGACCGCCCGCAGGCTTACACCGCCGATCTCGAGGCGCGGATCGTGGCCTGCAACGCCAGCCCGGAGGCGCCCGCGAGCGGCGAGCCGGTCGCGTGCAACGACTGCGACTCGCACGAGATCTGCCTGCCCGAAGGGTTGTGCGCCGATCTGCTGTCCGTGCGCAGCAGCTGCCGCAAGAAGTGTCGCAGCGACAGCAGCTGCCGCGACGGCTACGAGTGCCGTGAGACTGGGACCAACGGCGTGTACCGCGTGGCCACCCCCGAGCATCCCTTCGGGGACGGTACCACCAAGATCTGCATGCCGCTTCGTCCGGACGTGCTCGACCAGTAGTGGCCAGCCTGCGGGACGCGTGGCCAGCCTGCGGGCCACCTGTCCCGCAGGACAGATGATATCTCGTTGAAATTCCACGCGAGCAAGTGGCGCCTGGCTTGCTTTGAAGGTGGCGTCGGCATCACGCCGAGGAGAACCACCATCATGTTCAAGTCCATCGTCACCTTGCTCGCCGCCGCTGCTGCGGCCGCCACCTTCACCTTCGCCACCCCTGCCATGGCCACCCCGCTGGCGCAGCTGCCGGCCTTCTCGCTGCTGGCGCCCGAGCTCGAGGGTCAGCTGAACCTCAACACCGCCACGCAGGAGCAGCTCGAGCTGCTGCCGGGGATCGGGCCGGCGATGGCGAAGAAGATCATCGACTACCGCGCCGCCAAGCCCTTCGCCGAGCCGATGCAGGTCGTCCGGATCAAGGGCATCGGCCGCAAGACCTTCGAGAAGCTCAAGCCCATGCTCACCGTGAAGGGCGAGACGACCCTCCGCGAGATCAGTAAGGATGAGAGCGAGGCGAAGAAGCTCTAGCCGTAGTTCCTCGCACCACAGCTCCCGGGGCGGGCAGCAGCCCCGCCCGCCGGGGCGACGGTCGCGCGCCACGGATGGCGCGCGCGAGCCATGAAAACAGCTCGACTCGCGGTCCTTGCGACGCGGCGGACCCTGGTCCCGTCCGCCGCGCCGCAAGGGCCGCGAGGCCACGGACGGCTCGTCCGCGCGAGGGCACGGCGATCGTCGACGGAGTTCGTCGGCGCCGCAACCCTCTCGCGGGCGCTTTGCTCCCCAGCGACCTCCGCACCAGCGTGACGGGCCTGGCGATCCGGGCTAGCTTGTCGGCTCCATGCGGACGCTTCGCACCCTGTCTTGCCTCGCGTGGCTGGTCCTCGCGGTCGGCACCCCGGCCTGCCATCTGCGCTCGGTCGAGGCGCCCTATGCCGCTGATGCGGCCCCCAGCGCGGCCCAGCTGCTCGCGGCCGCGACCCCGCGGATCTCCGCGTTGCAGGTGTCGTCCGCCAAGGTCCGGGTCGGCCGTGCACCGGCGGGTAATCTGATGTTCCTGGCCCAAAAGCCAGGTCGCTTCTCGGGCCAGGTGCAGATCGCCGGCCGCGAGCTGGTGTCACTGGCGTTCCACGAACAAGGCTACGCGCTGCGAAACGTCGCCGCCGATGGCCTGGCCACGGGCTTCTACGCCGGACCACCGGCGGACTGCGCGATCCGCCAGCTGATCGGCGTGCCCTTCGCGGCGTCGGAGCTGATCGCCCTCGTGCTCGGTGGAGCCCCGCTGATCGCCGGGCCGTACGAGATCGTCGAGCAGCACTGGGATCGCCGCACGGGCCACGAAGTGCTGCGCCTGCGCAGCACCAGCGCGGAGCAGGAGCTGCGCTTCGCGTGGGTCGCCGGGGCCTGGTGGGTCGCCGGGAGCACGCTGTGGCTCCGCAATGGCTCGGCTGCGCTCACACGCGTGTGGACGCTGCGCCATGAGGAGCTGCGACCGGTCGGCACCACGGTGCTACCGGCGAGCACGTGGGTATCGCGCCCGAACGGACGTCGCGACGAGAAGGTGAGCATTCGCTACCGCTCGCAGATCCCGGAGCCCATCCTGGACGACGCGAGCAGCCCGGCCGAGAGCGACGACGCGGGCTGGGAAGACGAGGACACGGCGGCGAGCGATGAGGCCGACACGGGCGCCGAACCTGATCCCGAGGCCAGCGCCGACGGTCCCACGCCGGAGCCCACGCGGCCGCTCGCACCCGCGAAGATCCCCCCGCAGTTCATCCTGGATGGGGCCGGTCTGAGCCCACGCGGCGACCTCTGCCGCCGCTGAGTCCCGTCACTCGCCGGAGCTGCTGCCGCCGTCGGGCACGAGGAACCGGTAGCCGACACCGCGGAGGGTCTCGATGTAGTTACCGGCGTCGCCGAGCTTCTTGCGCAGGCGCTGCACGTGGGTGTCGACTGTGCGGGTCGTGACGTCGACCTGCACGCCCCACACGTCGTTGAGCAACATGTCGCGCGTCTGGACCCGACCACGACGGGCGATGAGGGTGGCCAGGAGGCGGAACTCGAGCGCCGTGAGGGCGACGCGCTGCTCGTCGATCCAAACCTGATGGCCCTCGAAGTCGACGCGCAGGCGGTCGAAGTGGGCGTCCTCGCTGGCGCTGGCGGTGTCCGCGGCGCGACGCCGGAGGATCGCCTTGATGCGCAGCAGCAGCTCGCGCACGCTGAAAGGCTTGGTGACGTAGTCGTCAGCGCCGAGCTCGAAGCCGACGACGCGGTCGATCTCCTCGCTGCGCGCGCTCACCATGATCACGGGGATCCGGCGGGTGCGCTCGACCATTCGGAGGTTTCGGCACACCTCGGTGCCGGACATGTCGGGCAACATCCAGTCGAGGAGCACCAGGTCAGGCGTGTGGCTCTGGCCCAGGTAGCTCATCGCCGCCGCGCCGCTGCGCGCCGACAGCGTGTTGTACCCCTCGCGCTCCAGGCTGTAGCGCAGGGTCTCGACGATATCTTGCTCGTCGTCGACGAGGAGGATCGTGCTCGACATGGCATCTTGTTGTTGCACGCCAAGGTGACCTGTCTCGCCACAGACTCGCGACATCGCGGTGACTCTCCTAATCACGGAATCGGTAGGTGATGAGCTTGAAGCTGCCCGAAGGCAGGTGCTCCACGATCGATCCGAGGACCTGTAGCTTGCGCCGCTCGCCGCGCCGCTCGTCGACGACGAGCAACGGGCGGCGATGGAAGCGGACACCGGGCCCGACCTCGACCCGCTCGGGCTCGAGTCCGACATAACGCAGATCCTGACCGCCGAAGCGCTCGAGCGCCCGCGCCAGCTCATCGGCCCCGCCCCGCCGCTGCATGTCCCACAGCAGGTCCGGGCCCATCTGCGCCGCGTTCGGGTGATTGGCGAGCACGGCGAACAGCCGCCCCTTGAAGTCCGGCTCCGTGAGGAGCAGAGCGCTCAGCGCCGCCTCGTCGCGATTGTTGAGTCCGTCGACCACCGCCTGGCCGATGGCGTCGAGGCTACCGAGTCCGCCCTGCAGCGGTGACGAATCCTCGACCGCGGGCGCTGGCGATGGCGCGGTCGCGACATCGCCGCACCCGCACAGCAGTGCGAGCACGGCGACGAGGTGGCGGCCATCTCTGGTACGCATAAGGCCTCGACTTGTCGACCCTGCTCCTGGCGACCTGGCGACCTGCTTGGCGACCTACTTGGCGATAAAGTTGGTCCAGCCCTTGGTCCAGTCGCCGGTGGCGTCCTTGACCGCGCCGATATAATCGGTGGTCTCGAGGCCCTGGACGCCGCGACCGTTGCCGAGGGCCGGCGAGCCCGCGGCGGGGACGATGTTCGCGGAGCCCCAGGTGTAGCTGCCGAGCTTGGGGTCGACGTCGATCTGGTTGCGGTTCGCGGGGTCCTCGATGAAGCCCTTGAGGTCCCACGCCGAGCCATCGCTGGTCAGGTAGGGGCTCGCGCCGTCGTCCGCGACCGAGTTCTTGAAGAAGATGTTGTCCGTGATCGCGATCTCGCCCTTGTCGGCGACCGCCTCGGTCGCGGCCTCGGTGAGCTCGACGGCGGCGTTGTACGAGTAGGCGAAGATCGAGTTGTGGATGCCGGCGGCCGTGCCCTCCTTGAGCTTGATCGCGCCGCTCTTGGTCATCACGAGCGGGTCGCTGGTCCCCGTGCCGATGAAGGTCACATTCGAGACGATCGGCTTGGTCCGCGGGATCGCGTCGAGGTTGTCCTTCTGGTCCGACCACTCGAGCCCATAGTTGCCGGTCGCGGGGTCCTGGTGAAGGAACATGTACTGCAGGCTCCCGGTGTAGCCCTGGTCGGCGTCGAAGCTGTCGTCCAGCGCGCCGGTGACGACGATGTGCTTGCCGCTCCAGTTGCCGCCGAAGGCCTCGATGCCATCGTCTGCGCCCATGTGGGCCTGCACGTAGTCGACCTTGGTGCCGGAGCCGCAAGAGTAGAAGGTGATGCCGTTGAGCTCGTTGTCCTTCGTCAGCTCGAAGCCGGCAAATTCGACGCGCACGTACTTGAGCGAGCCGCAGCTGGAGCTCGCATCGCTGCCGCCGTACTGATAATCGGGGTCGTTGGCGTCGAGGCCCTCGGCCGCACCGGTGCCGGTCTGGAGGTTATTGGGCGCCTGGCCGAGCAGCACCACGCCGCCCCAGTCGCCGCGGCCGCGCGAGCCGTCGGGCTGCGATGATGTGAAGACGATCGGCTTGTCAGCAGTGCCCTCGGCCATCAGCTGCGAGCCCTTGCCGATGACCAGGGCGCTGCCGGTCGTGCCCTTGATGGTGACGCCCGGCTCGATCGTGAGGGTGACGCCGCCCTTCACCGCCACGATACCGCTGAGCGTGTGGTCGCAGGCCCACCGCGTATCGACCTCGATGCTCTCGCTGATCTCGCTGTCGCACTCCTCCTCGCCGCCGGCGGTCGGATCGGTGGTGGCGGTGTCCGAGGCCTCGGCGCTGTCACCTCCGCTGTCACCGCAGGCGAAGAGCATCGGAGAGAGGGTCAAACAACCGACAAGAATGGTGATTCGCTGCATGGGATGGTCTCCTGTTGCTTCTGAACTTTGGGCTGCTCTCTACTAACAGAGCGAGGTGACGCAAGATCCACGGAGCAGTGACGCGAGTGCTACATCCGCGGCGCGTCAAATGCTGTAGCTGAGGCCGACCAGGAAGAAGATGCCGCGGCGAGTCGTGTAGAAGATGTCGTTGTTCTCGCCCTGCACGAAGCGCTGGCGCCAGTTGAGCAGGTTGAACGCACTAAACGACAGCGACAGGCCCTTGTAGACCCGCTGGGCGAGGGTCACGTCCATGGTGTGGATCGGCAGCTCGTAGACATCAGGCAGGTGATTGCCGCCGACGAAGGCGATCCGACGGCCGAAGGTGTTAAAGAGGACGCGGGCGTTGGTGCCGCTGCGCTCGTTGTCGTAGCCGAGGTAGGCGTTCAACACATACGGCGACTGCCCCTCGAGGTAGCGCTGGGTCGAGGTCGGCGCGAGCAGGTCGCCCTCCTTGGGGGCGGCGATCTGCACGCGAGAGAAGATATAGGCGAAGTTGACGCCGAGCGAGAGGTCACGCAGCGACTTGCTGATGAACTCGAGGTTCTTGCGACCCTCGAGCTCGACGCCGACGTTGTTGGCGAAGCGAGCGTTGCGGTAGGTCTGGAGCCGCGGGCTGGTGGCGATCATTCGCTCGATCGGGGCGTCGAAGTGCTTGTAGAACACGCTGACGGCCAGCACCTCGTTGGCGCTCGGGAACCACTCCCAGCGCATGTCGGCGTTCCAGATCTTGGTCGCGGTCAGCTTCGAGTAGCCCTGGACCGTGAAGCCGCCGGCGAAGTCTGTGAACACGAAGGGCGCGAGCTCGCGGAACTCGGGACGGGCGACCGTCTCGGCGCCGACGATGCGGACGTTCATGTCCTTGCGCGCGGCGAAGATGAGGTTCAGCGAGGGCAGCACGTTGAGCGTGCGGATCTGGGCGTTGGCCTTGGCGTCGACGGCCCCGCCGAACACATCGAAGGGCTCGACGCGGATCCGGTTGGCTTCGAGGCGAGCCCCGCCGACCATCCGCAGCCAGCGGACCAGCGGCAGGTCGAGCATCGCGTAGCCGGCGTAGACCTCCTGCTTGCCGGCATAGCCGTCCTGGCCGCCCGGCCGCGTGACCTCCTTGATCGAGAACGGCTCGGGGCTGCCGCTGCCATCGCCGATCGTCCCCGCATTGATAATGTTGCCGGTACCTGACGGCAGCTGCCCGCCGAAGCCTCGCGGCTCGAAGTCGAAGGTGCGCACGCCGAAGGTGCGGCGCTTAGCCTCGGCCCACGCGCCGAACTTGAAGCGCGACTCGAGCTGCCCCCACTGCTTGAACGGGACCGTGAAGTCCAGCGCGCCGCTGCCGGCGTGGTCGAGGAGCTTGAAGAACTGGAACTTGCCCGACTCGTTGGTATCGACGTTGTAGTTGCTGTCCTGCGGCGTGTCGCCGACGGATCTGTAGAACAGCATCTCGCGCAGCAACGGGTCGTCCTGGCGGGCCTGAGCGTACGAGCCGAACCACTCGATCGTGAAGCCCTTGGCGGCCGGTATCTCGTGCTTGCCGCCCAGCCGGGTGAACAGCACCGAGCGCATGATGTAGCGCAGGCGGGTGTTGCGGCAGTAGAACTGCTCGCCGCAGGTGGTCCGCAGGCGACCCTCGAGCACGCGCGACTCGTTGTCTGCGTCGCGGGTATAGAGGCCGAGCAGGCTCACGCGGTTGTTCTGATCGAGCTTCCACTTGAGCAGGCCGAGGCCGGAGACCTGCACGTTCTGGGTCGTCTTGGTGCCCTGGATGTCGACATCCGGGTTGCGCGTGTTGAGCGAGAAGGGCCCGCCCTGGGTCGGCTGCTCGGTGTTGTAGATGCGATAGGTCTCGCTCAGGGTTTGGGTCGAGTTGGCGTAGTTGAGGGCGGTGAGGAATCCGAGGCGGGTGCCCCAGGGCTTGAAGGTGTTGCCGAGCTGGACGCCGCCGCCGAAGTTCGGCAAGGCGGTGTGCCGGCGCACGGCGGTGTTGAGCGAGGGCAGCGATTCGCCGAACTTCTCGATCTGCTGCGGCGTGAACGCTTGCTGGTCGCCGTTCATCGACGTCGCGCGGATCGGCTGCTTGGTGTTGTAGAGGTCGGGGAGGTCGCGCCCCAGGTTGCCCGCGGCGAAGTTGTCACCGGCGAAATGGTCGCCGCGCAGACCCGACTGGAAGCTGGCCTGGGTGTTGATGCCAAAGCGGCCGTCGATCTGGAAGGTCCACTTGTCCGGCGTCTCGCGGCTCTCGAGCTGCACCGAGGCGCCGGCGAAGTCGGCAGGCACGTCGGGCGTGGCGGTCTTCTGCACGTTGATCGCCGACAGCGCGCCCGACGGGAAGATGTCGAGCGGCACGGTGCGCAGGTTGGGGTCGGGGCTCGGCAGGCGGGCGCCGTCGAAGAGGGTGTTGCCGTAGCGGTGGCCGAGGCCGCGGACGAACAGGAAGCGGTCGCCGACGATCGTGCTGCCGACGATGCGGCGCGCCACCGCCGAGGTCGCGCCGCCGCCCGACTTGCGGATGTCGTCGCGGCTCATCATGTCGCGCGCGGCGACCGACTTCTTGCGCTCGACCAGCTTGCCGGCGGAGCTCTCCTTGTTGATCTCCGCGGTGACGGCGACGGTCTGGGTCATGCCGGCGATCGGCTTGATGTCGCGGTTGATAGCGACCGTGTCGTCCTTCGCGACGACCACGCCGGAGATCGTGACGCCCTCATAGGCGTCGTACCAGATGCGCACCTGGTAGGTGCCCGGCGGGACCGACAGGGTATAGCGGCCGTCGATATCCGTCTTGGTCTTGTAGGAGGTACCGACGACGATCACGTTGACGCGGATGAGCGGCGAGCCGCTGGTGGCGTCGAGCATCCGCCCGGACAATGTGCCGCTCGGCCCCGCGAGCTTCGGCGCGGCCTTCGGCGCCATCTCCTTCTTGAGCGCCGCCTCATCGGTCGTCAGATCTTCGACGCAGAAGTCGCCGTCGGCGCAGCCGCTGTCCTCCTCGGGCGGCGGCGCGGCGGGCTCGCTTGGCGCGGGCTCGGCCGGTGCGGGCTCGCTGGGTACGACCGGCGCGTCCTCGACGGGTAAGTCGCCCCCGGCAGGCGGCGCCTGGTCCGGTGGTGGAGGGACTGACTCACCGTCGACGCTCCAGCCCTGGGGACCTTCGTAGTCGCGTGGGCCAGCGGCCTGGGTTTCGGATACACCGATCCCGATCGTTGCGAGCGCGGCAAGCAACGACGGGCTCTTGCGGTCGGGCAAGGGCATGATGGTCTGTGGTGGCGCTCGAGGCGGCCGGATGATCAGTGGAGTCGCGAGGGTGTCGTCATTCCATCTTGCTCGTGAGGAACACGATGGGCCACGCCTGCGCCTCTTTGGCGAGGTCGACGGCGCTGAGCACATGGCCGAACTCTGCTTCGTCGGCGCCGTCGAGGTAGAGGGTGTTATCGGGGCGAGCGTTGAGCATGCGGATCAGCTTTCGAGGCAGCTCGCTGCGCTCGACCTCGATCTTGTTGATCAACGTCTTGCCCTCGGCGTCGATGGTGAGGACCAACGGCTTGCTCGGGTCATTGGCCGCGTCGAGCTGCTCCTCCTTGTCGTCCTTGGGCGGGAGGCGGACCCAGAAGCTCTTGCTCATGACCGGGGCGAGGACCATGAAGATAATGAGCAGCACGAGGACCACGTCGACCAGCGGGGTGACGTTCATCTCGGGCTGGATCCGCGGCTTCTTGAAGTTTCCGTCGAGGTTGATCGCCATGTCACTTCACCTCCGCGCCGCCGTCCCATTTGCGCTGGGTGCCGACCGCGAGGGCGACGCCGCCGAAGCCGATGTTCTGCACGTCCTTGAAGAACTCGCGGACCTTTGCGTAATGCAGCTTGGCGTCGGCGCGGATCAGGAGCTTGCGCTTGGGGCTGTTGGCGTAGACCTGCTGCAGTTGGGCGATCGCCTGGGCGCGGGGCAGCTCGGCGTCATCGACGACATAGTGCTCGTTGCGGTCGATGGTGACGGTCAGCGGCTCGTCCTTCGCCTCGCTGTCCTTGTCAGGATTGAGGACGTTGATCATCTCGATCGGCTTGCCGTCCTGCATGTTGGGGATGATCACCATGAAGATGATCAGCAGCACCAGCACCACGTCGACCAGCGGCGTGACGTTGATGTTGGGGCGGACGCCCTTCTTGCCCTTACCCGTGTCGAGCGCTGCCCCCATTGGCCCCCTCCAGGTAATCCACGAGCTCGCCGGCGGCGTGCTGCATGCGCATGTCGAGGCGATCGAAGCGGCCCGACAGCGAGTTGTAGAAGAGCACCGAGGCGATCGCTACCACCAGGCCGACCGCGGTCACGATGAGCGCCTCGGCGATACCGGCGGAGACGGCACCGAGGCCGCCGCCGCCCGCGGAGGCGATGCCCTGGAAGGCGGTGATGATGCCGATGACGGTGCCGAAGAGGCCGATGAAGGGCGCCGTGGAGCCGATCGACGCCAGCATGCCCATGCCCCGGCGGGCCTCGGCGCTGAACACCTCGAGCTTGCGGACCAGCTCGCGGCGGGTCAGCTCGATCGGGTCCTTGCCGTCGATGTTGGCCTCGTAGGTGTCGATGCCGATCGCGGTGACGCGGGCGAGCGGGTTCCTGGGGAAGCCGCGCGCGAGGTCCCGTAGCGGCTCGGCCGCGCCGGCGTCGAGCAGCGGGCGGGCCTTGCTGGCGAACAGCAGCGACTCGCGCTCGGTGCGGGCCAGCACCAGCATGCGCTCGATGACGACGAAGAGGCTGATGAAGCCCATGCCGACGAGCGAGACCGCGACAACGCGGGCCACGAAGCCCATGCTGTGCCAGATTTCAACGAGTGACATATCCATGACTTGTTTCCTCGGGCGCTAGCCGGCGGTGAGCTTGAAGGGGAAGTTGACGATGATCCAGACCGAGATGGGCTCACCGTCGAGCTTCGACGGCGAGTACTTCCAGGCCTTGATCGCGGCGATGACGGCCCCCTTGAAGGCCTTGTCGGCGGCGGTCTTCTCGTCCTCGCCGGTCGCCGTGTTCGTGGAGCGCAGGATCTTGGCGCCCTTGACCGTGCCGTCGCGATGCACGTGCAGCTTGACGACCACCTCACCCTCGACGCCGGCGTCGCGCAGCTCCTGTGGATACGCGGGCGGCTTGTTGCCGGCGTCTGGCTGCGGCACGCTGGCCTTCTCAGGCCGGTCAACGGGCTTGGTCGGATCGATCGGCTCGGAAGCGGGTTTGGGCGGCTCGGGCTTCTTCACCTCGGGCTTCTTCACCTCGGGCTTCTTCACCTCGGGCTTCTTCGCCTGGCCGGCGCCGGGGTTCTGACCTGTCCCAAAGTTCTTGTCCTCGGAGGGCTTGTCCGTCTCGGGGGGCGGGCCTTCCGGGATGACCCTGGGGAGCTCCGGCTTGGGTTTGGGCTTGGGCTTGTCGGCTTTGGGCTTGGGCGCGATGTCTGGCGGAGGGGGCGGCGGCGGCTCCTCCTCGGGCTCCGGCTCGGGCTCCTCCTGGACGGCGAAGTCCTTCACTTCGGGCTCGAGCAGCACCTCGACCGTCTTCTCCTTGCTGCGATCGAGCGCGAGCCACGAGCCGAACAAGGCGAGGTACGCCACACCAGTGATGAGCAGCGAGCGCTTGTTGCGGCGCTCGAGCACCTGGTCGCGGGTCGCGGGATCGAAGCCGTGGAACATCGAGACGCGGCGAGGATGAAGAATGGCGTTTGCACAGGGATGGCACGAATGTTCCATCTTCGTGACATCGGTCTGGGCGCGCCGCGATCAGACGTTCGTGACGGCACCGTCACAGACGCGCGTAGCCCAGCCTGAGTGTCGCTTTACGGGCGCGTTGTGTTGCACGTACCATCGCCGCGTGCAGGTCCTCGGCCTCGGCTGTGCGCTCAACTCACGCAGCTTGCTCGCCGACATCGACCTCGAACTCGTCGACGGTCCGCTCGCGCTGCTGGGTCCATCCGGCGCCGGCAAGAGTCTCGCGCTGCGATGCATGCTCGGGCTAGCGCCGCCGCGGTCGACTGTCCGCGGTGAGCTCGTCCTTAAGGATGGTCGTCGTGCGCGGCTCGACGATCTCCGGACCGTCGCCGGGTTGCGGGGTCGCGGCCTGTGCCTGCTCCCGCAGGACGCCGGGCCCAGCCTCGATCCGGTGCGCCGGGTCGAGGCCCAGCTGCGCGAGCTGCTGCGCGTGCACGACAACCGCGACGACTCGCCCGCGTCGCTGCTGGTACAGGTCGGCGTCGTGGAGGAGCTGCTGCGCCGCTACCCGCATCAGCTCAGCGGCGGACAGGCCCAGCGGGTCGCGCTCGCCCTGGCGCTCGCCTGTCGGCCGGCGCTGCTGCTGGCCGACGAGCCGAGCTCGGCGCTCGACACCATCGCGCAGGCGCAGCTCGTGGACACCCTGCGGGTCAGCTGCGCCGCGCGGTCGACCGAGCTCGTGTTCGTGACCCACGACCTCGCACTCGCGGCGAGGCTGTGTGTGCGGGCCGTCGTCCTCGACGTGGGGCGGGTGGTCGAGGCCGGGCCGCTCGCGGGGCTGATCGCCGCGCCAGCTCACCCGGTCACGCAGGCGCTGGTCGCCGCGGCCCGTCGAGCCGATGCGCTGTTTGTGGATGTCCTGGAGACCAGGTCGTGAAGGACATGTCCCGGGAGACACTTTCGGTGCGCGGCCTCACCGTCGCGCTGGGTACTCGCACGGTGATCCGCGACCTCGACCTCGAGCTGCGCCGCGGCGACGCGATCGCGGTGGTGGGGCCCTCGGGCGCGGGCAAGTCGGCGCTGCTGCGGGCGCTGGTGGGCCTCGAGCCGGGGATCTCGGGCTCGCTGCGCTTCGGCGGCCGCGAGCTGGTCGGCGCACCGACCGAGGCGTGGCGGCCGCTGCGACGGCGCGTGCAGCTGTGCTGGCAGGACCCGCTGGCGGCCCTGCACCCGCAGCTGCCGGTGGCCGCGCTGATCGACGAGGCGCGGCTGCTGACCGGGTTGCCGCGCTGGCACGCCGAGGCCCCGGAGCTCCACGCGCTGCTGCGCCGCGTCGCCCTCGACCCCGCGCTCGCGCGGCGATCGCCCGGATCGCTGAGCGGCGGCCAGCGCCAGCGCGTCGCCCTGGCCCGCGCCCTCGCGGCCGAGCCGGCGATCTTGTTGGCCGACGAGATCACCAGCGCGCTCGACCGTCCGGTCGCGTGGGCGCTGATCGACCTGCTCCGCGAGCTGCGAGGCGACGGCCTCGGCCTGCTCATGGTAACGCACGACCTGTCCCTTCTACCAGGTACGGTCGACCAGGTGCTCGTGCTCGCTGCCGGCGAGGTGGTCGAGCGGAGCCCCGTCCGCGAACTGATCGCCGCGCCGCAACACCCGGTCTCTCGCGCGCTGCGGGCCGCCGTGCCGCGCCTGCCCTGAGGCGCTACAGCTGCCGCCAACCGCCGCGGCTGCGCAGCTCGAACAATCCGAAGCGGAGGTCCAACACCAGCTCCGCGGCGGTGTACGGGAAGGTCACCTGGGCGATCGCGCCGACGCGCCGCGTGCCGAAGCGGAGGTGGATGCCACCGGCGAAGCGGTCGCGCACGGCGTAGAAGCGGTTGGCGGCGACATCATCGACGGTCAATAAGGGCAAGGCCTCGCGCCCGCGAGCCCAGCCGAGGTCGACGCCGCCGGTGAACCACGCCTGCGACAGGCTGACGTGGGCGAGCGCGTAGTGGGCCCGTCGCTGAAACTCGAAGGTGGTCGGGTCGCCGTCGTCGGCGGTCGGCGGGTAGAGCACCTGATGGTAGGTCGCGCCGACCTCGAGGAAGCGGCCGCGGAAGAACGCCAGCGCGGCCTTCGGGGTCCAATTGGGCACGCGCTGGCTGGGCAACCAGTGGGCCGTCACGCCGAGGGTGAGGTGGTCGAGGAGGCCGAGCGAGAGCTCGAGGCGATAGATGTGCGGCGTGCCGAGACCGACCGCGACCGCGAGCACGCCGTGGTCGAGGTGCCGCGCCGAGCGAGCGACATCGCGGGTGAGGTAGCGCCGCAGCCTCGACCTGGGCGGGTCGTGGTTCGGCGCGACGGGACCTTGCGGAAGCTCAAGTCGCGTGAGCACCGGCGTGTCGCGCGGGTCCTTCGTGGCCGATGGACTCACGCCTGGCGGACTCGCTGCCGACGTGGGCTCGCCTGCAGGGGCGAGCGCGAGGGACACGATGAGATGAGCGATCAGCAACCGCCACCATTGTTGCCGCAAACCGTGAGGATGCTCAACCGAATCGCGCGTCCGTCGGCCGAGAGCCGCCCCCCATACTGACGGCGATGCTGACGAAAAAGCCCCTGTCTCGTGCCATCTACATCGTCGCGGCCAAGCGCACCCCGTTCGGGACCTTCGGCGGAGCGTTGAAAGAGCTGTCGGCCACGGACCTCGCGGTGGTCGCCGCCAGGGCCGCCCTGAGCGCGGGCAACGTCAGCCCGGAGATCGTCGACGCGGTGTGCATCGGCAACGTCTCGCAGACCTCGGCCGACGCGCTGTACATGGCCCGCCACGTCGGCCTGCGCAGCGGCGTGCCGGTGCCGGTGCCCGCCCTCACCGTCAACCGCCTGTGCGGCTCGGGCTTCCAGGCGATCGTCAACGGCGCCCAGGACATCCTGCTCGGCGACGCCGAGGTCGTGCTGGTCGGCGGCACCGAGAACATGAGCCAGGCCCCACACGCGGTCCGCGGCATCCGCTGGGGCACCAAGTTCGGTCAGGACGGCAAGCTCGAGGACACGCTGTGGTCCTCGCTCTTCGATCCCTACGCCGGCTGCGCGATGGCCATCACCGCCGAGAACCTGGCCGAGAAGTACAAGATCACCCGCGAGGACTGCGACGTGTACGGCCTGCGCAGCCAGCAGACCTGGGCCGCGGCGCAGGACGGCGGCCGCTTCACCGCCGAACTCGCCGCGGTCGAGCTCAAGGGCCGCAAGGGCGTCACGATGTTCAGCGCCGACGAGCACGCCCGTCGCGACGCCAGCCTCGAGTCGATGGCCAAGCTGCCGACGGCGTTCAAGAAGGACGGCGTCGTGACGGCCGGCAACGCCTCGGGCATCTGCGACGGCGCGGCCGCGCTGATCATCGCCAGCGAGGAGGCGGTCAAGCGCCACAACCTCAAGCCGCTCGCGCGTCTCGTGCAGTGGCACGTCGCTGGCGTCGACCCGACGCTCATGGGCATCGGCCCGGTCCCGGCGATCCGCGGGGCCCTGGCCCGCGCCGGCCTCGACCTCGCCGACCTCGACCTGATCGAGATCAACGAGGCCTTCGCCGCGCAGTACATCGCCTGCGAGCGCGAGCTGGGCCTCGACCGCAACAAGACCAACGTCGACGGCGGCGCCATCGCCCTCGGCCACCCGCTCGGCGCCTCGGGGGCCCGCATCACCGCCCACCTCGTGCACGAGCTGGCCCGGCGCGCTGGTCGTTATGCCATCGGTTCGGCCTGCATCGGCGGCGGCCAGGGCATCGCCGTCGTGCTCGAGAACGCGGGCTGAACCGGCGCCCAGAGCCGCGCTGTCGCCGTCACAGGGCCAGCGCGACCTGAATGGCGACCAGCACGAGGAAGCCGATCAAGAAGAGCAGCGGCAAGCGGCCCTCGAGGCCTGGGGCTGGCTCGAGGTCCTCACGCGGCATCATGGGCAGTGGCCCGGTCCGCACCCGCTTGCGGACCACGACAACCGGCTCGTCGGACACGCCGTCACGATAACGGAGGTGCAGCGCCAGAGCAGCGTCAAAGGTCGCGCCCCGAAAGTGACAGGGGTAACGCGCGAGCTCTCGCGGAGCGCAGCTCACTCCGCAGCGAGCGCCGTCGCCAGCGCGACCACGCGTGCGTGGATCTCCCCGACGCTGGCGGCCACCAGCGCGCCGATCGTCGCCACCATCGCCGCGCCGCAGCTCGCCGCCTGCACGGCAGCCGCAGCGTCCAGCCCCCCGATCGCCACCACCGGGCGCGAGGCCGCAGCGCAGGCCTCCGCGAGCCCGGAAAAGCCGACACAGGGCTCCGGCAGCGCCTTCGAGCGGGTCGCCAGCACCGGCCCGAAGCCGATGTAGTCGACCGGCAACACCTCGCTCGCGCGTACCTGCGCGAGGTCGTGGGTCGACAACCCGACAACGAGACCCCGCCCACGCAGCGCCGCGATGCTCCCGGCCCAGATCGCGGGTGAGCCGAGGCGACGCAGGTCGCCCTGACCCAGGTGCACACCATCGACCCACGCCGGCCGGGCCAGCGCCGCCTCGACGTCGTCGTTGACGACCAGCGGCACCCCTGCCGCGCGGCAGATCGGCCCAACTTGCTCGATCAGCTCGATCCGCGTAGAGGTGTCGACGCCCTTGCAGCGCAGCTGGAACAGCCGCGGGCCCGGCCCCTCCGGGCGGTCGCCGACGAGCCCGCGGGCCGCCGCCGCCGCGTCGAGCCCGCCCGCGTGCGGCCAGTCGAGGATCACGTACAGCCCCGCCATCGCCGCGCCTGCTTATCACAGCGGGAGCTCCGGGAGCCCGTCATGACCGACCTCCTCGCCGCGCGCGCAGATGGCGATGTCGCTGGCCTCCCACATCATCTTCGCGATGGTCGGGATGGCACCCCCATCACCCTCGGCGCCCTCTCCACCGGCATCGCCCTCGACCCCAGCACAGGCCGCGTGCGCACCGACTTCATCTCCGAGTGGCTGGCGGCGCCGTTCCCGTTCGCCGCCGGCCTGTTCACCCTGTGCCTGTTCGCCTTCCTCGCCGCCGTCTACCTCGCCGACGCGGCCCGCGCAGACCCTGACCTTTCGGACATGTTCCATCGGCGCGCCCTGGTCTCCGCCGGCCTGGTCGCAGCGACCGCGCTGCTCACCTTCATCGTCGCCTGGAGGCCGGCCTCAGCGCGAGCCCGTGGGCGGTGACGCTGCACCTGTCGACCGGCCTGGCCGCGCTCGCGGCGATCGTGCTGCTGCTGCGCCGTCGCCTCCGCGCCGCCCGAGTCGCCGCGATGTCGCAGGTCGCCCTGATCGTCGTCGGCTGGGTCCTCGCGCAGCACGTTCGTCGTGTTCAAGTCCCGCCCGCGACGCGCGTGAGGAGTCGCGGCGGAGCGCGTCCTCGCGCCAGATCGACCCGCTGCTATGTTGCACCGCCATGGCCCGCAGCAGCCGCAGCACCCCTGTGTCGATGGACAACCCCGGCGAGGACTGGGACCTCAGCAACGCCGTCCGTCCGACGATCGCCGCCGACCGGCCCTTCCGCCTCGCCAGCCCGTTCCCGCCGGCAGGCAGCCAGCCGCAGGCGATCAAGGAGCTCGTCGAGGGCCTGCGCCGCGGCGACCGCTATCAGCACCTGCTCGGCATCACCGGCAGCGGCAAGACCTACACGATCGCCAACGTCATCGCCGAGGTCCAGCGCCCCACCCTGATCCTCGCCCACAACAAGACCCTCGCCGCCCAGCTCTACGGCGAGTTCAAGGCGCTGTTCCCGGACAACGCCGTCGAGTACTTCGTCTCCTACTACGACTACTACCAGCCCGAGGCCTACATCCCGTCGACCGACACCTTCATCGAGAAGGACTCCAACATCAACGAGCAGATCGACCGCCTGCGCCACGCGGCCACCTACTCGCTGCTCAGCCGACGCGATGTGATCATCATCGCCAGCGTGTCGTGCATCTACGGCATCGGCGCGGCCGAGGCCTACTACGGCATGGTCGCCACCGTCAGCGTCGGCCAGACCCTCGACCGCGACCAGCTGCTGCGCCGCCTGGTCGAGATGCAGTACGAGCGCAACGACATCGACTTCCACCGCGGCACCTTCCGCGTGCGCGGCGACGTCGTCGAGGTGTTCCCCGCCTACGAGGACGAGACCGCCGTGCGCATCGAGTTCTTCGGCGACGAGGTCGAGACGATCCGCGAGGTCGACGCCCTGCGCGGGGTCCCGCGCGGCACCATGCAGCGCGTCACCATCTTCCCCGCCAGCCACTACGTGACCCCGGCCTCGCAGATGCGCAAGGCGATCCAGGGCATCAAGGAGGAGCTGCAGGTCCGCCTGTTCGAGCTGAAGGAGAAGATCCGCCTCGTCGAGGCCCAGCGCCTCGAACAACGCACCATGTTCGACCTCGAGATGCTCGAGGAGATGGGCTTCTGCTCCGGCGTGGAGAACTACTCGCGCCACCTCACCGGCCGCAAGCCGAACGAGCCGCCGCCCACGCTGCTCGACTACTTCGCCGACGACTACCTCACGATCGTCGACGAGTCGCACCAGACGATCCCCCAGGTCGGGGCCATGTACGCCGGCGACCGCAGCCGCAAGACGACCCTCGTCGACCACGGCTTCCGCCTGCCCTCCGCGCTCGACAACCGCCCGCTCAAGTTCGAGGAGTGGGAGCAGCGCGGCAAGCAGACGATCTTCCTCAGCGCGACGCCCGGCAACTACGAGCTCGGCAAGACGCAGGGCGTCGTGGTCCAGCAGATCATCCGCCCCACCGGCCTGCTCGACCCGGAGATCTTCGTGCGACCGAGCGGCAACCAGGTCGACGACCTGCTCGCGGAGATCCGCCTGCGCACGGCCCAGGGCGAGCGCGTGCTCGTCACCACCCTCACCAAGCGCATGGCCGAGGACCTCACCGAGTACTACAGCGACCTCGGCATCCGCGTCCGCTACCTCCACTCCGACGTCGAGACCCTCGAGCGCGTCGAGCTGCTCCGCGGCCTCCGTCGCGGCGAGTACGACGTGCTGGTCGGCATCAACCTGCTGCGCGAGGGCCTCGACCTGCCCGAGGTCAGCCTCGTGGCGATCCTCGACGCCGACAAGGAGGGCTTCCTGCGCGAGGCCAAGTCCCTCATCCAGACCTGCGGCCGCGCCGCTCGCAACCTCCACGGCAAGGTCATCATGTACGCCGACCGCGTCACCAACAGCATGAAGGCGTGCATCGAGGAGACCGATCGCCGTCGCATCGCCCAGGCCACCTACAACGAGGAGCACGGCATCGTGCCCCGCAGCACCCACGCGCCGATCAACTCGCTCGAGGCCGACGCCAAACCCGACCCCTCCGCGACCACCCGCAAACAGAAACCCTCTGATCTCCCGATCGGCCTCGGCCCGCTCTCCGACCCCGACCTGCTCCCAGAGGAACTCAGCGCCCGCATCGCCGAGCTACGGGCCCAGATGACCGAGATGGCCAAGGCTTTGCGCTACGAGGAGGCCGCCAAGCTCCGCGACCGCATCCGGGTGCTCGAGGCCCGCAAGCTCGAGTTCATCTAGGCGCGCCGGCCCTCAGGCGCTTGTGGCATCGTCGCTTCCATGGCCGAAGACCGCCCGCCCGAAGCCGAGGCCCGCGAACTCCACGAACGTCGCTACATGGTCAAACTGGGCCTGCGCATCCGCGCCATCCGCGAGGAGCGTGGCCTCACCCAACAGGCGGTGGCCAGGTCGGCTGGCATCGCCACCGATATGGTGTCGCGCCTCGAGAACGGTCACTACACCAGCCCGGGCCTGCGCACGCTGCTCCGCATCGCCGATGGCATGGGCGTACTGCTCGCCGGCCTCTTGCCAGACGCCCCCAGCGCCCCGAGCTCGGCCCCGGAGAGCGCGCTCAAGTCGCGGCTCGGCGCCCTCGCCCAGCGGGCCGAACCGCACGAGCTCGACCTGCTCGTCGACATCGCCGGGGTCATACTCGGTCGCTCGCAACGCTGAGCGCTACGCGCCCGGAGCCGGGTCGCTCACAGCGCTGCGCGCCGGGAGCCCAACGCGGCCCGCATCAGAACTTGACGGTGTAGCCGACGCCCGCACCGCCGCGGAGCATCGTCGGATAAAGCGCGGTCTTCGGGGCAGTCCCGGGGGTCCAGCGCTCCCACTTCTTGTAGCGCAAGCGGTAGCCGACACCGACCGCCAGCAGCACGACGCCCAGCAGAGCCGCGGCACCGGTGGCCGGTACGGCGAAGGTGTTGTTGTGGTGCTGCTTGCAAGCGAAGGTGTTGGCCGGCGCGTCGCAACGCGTGAGGAAGTAGCTCGACAGCAAGCCACCGAGGCCGAGAGCGAAGAGCGTGCCGCCGGCGATCATGAGGCCCGTCCCCTTGGCCTTGTACTTACCGTTGGCGACCGTGGGCTCGGGCGGCCGCTCGGGCCCCTCCGGCACAACGGGAGGCGGCGGCGTGGCCTCGGCCGGCGCCTCGGGCTCGGCCGGTGGCGCATCGCCCGGAACCTCGGTCGGCGTCTCCCCCGGCCCGGTAACAGCCGAAGGCGCGTCGCCTGGCTGGTTCGGGTCGGACGGTGTGGTTGCCGGTGTGGTTGCCGGTGTGGTTGCCGGTGTGGTTGCCGGTGCTGGAGCAGCCGGAGCCGTGGTGGCTGGCGCCGGGGCCGGGGTGGCTGACGGTGCCGGCGTCGTGGCCGGGGCAGGCGCAGGTCCCGGGGCCGCGAGCGCCTCGTTACAGGGCAGCGCCGCCAGGGTCGCGGCCAGAACAGAACAAGTGATCCGTGCGGTGAACGAGGCCTTCATACGTCTGCTTCCATCGTGCGGGGCGCCGACGTCGCGGAGTATCATACGGTGGCCGCGGCTTCACAAGCCCAAAGCCCGGACCCGGGCGGCGCAGTGATCCCCCTGCGATCGGACCTGTCGTCGTCTCGGCACTGCGAGGCTCCCACAGCGCGAAAACCGCGTTACAATGGGCAAACGCCATGCCGATGCTCGCCGACCTCGATCACCCACCACGGTCCCGTTGGCGGGATCTGCTGGTCGGCGTGCTGTGTGGACTGCCCGTGGTGGCGCTGCTCGCCTGGCTGCTGCTCCCGAGTCTGATGGCCAGCGTGCTCGGCAGCGCCGGCGACTACGACCAGCGCCTGCGAGCCGAGGACGCGTACATGCAAGCGGTCTGCAGCGAGGCCCTCGACCTCGAGCGCGACGAGCAGCTCTGCGAGTGCGTGCTCGCCGTCGAGTACCCCGCGCTCGACTGCCGCCAACCCTTCCTGCGCTGGAGCCTCGACCGCCACCACGCCCGCTGCGCCGAGCCCGAGGTCCGCAAGCCCTCGCTGACCTTTTGCAGCTGCATCGACACCCTCGCCGAGCGCGTGGCCACGGCCGAAGCCGCCGGCGAGCAGCCCAAGGCGGAGATCCAGCGGGTCGGCAAGTGCATCGAGCTGCCCGACGCCTTCCCCCTGCCCGAGCTCAGCGCTCTGGCGCCTGCGACGAAGTGACGAGCCCGTAGCGCATCCGCCAGACCCGCTGACCGCGGGCGAGAGTGGTCTGCTCGCGCCGGCTGGCCGCCTCGAAGGGGTTGCCGCGCCAGAAGCTCCACGGCTCGATGAGGTTGCGCAGGCGCGGGCTGGCCTCGACGACCTCCATGATCTCGAGCGCCACCTCGAAGACATCGCTGGCGACGTGCAGCTCGCCGCCATCACGCAGCTGCCCGGCGATCGTCTCGACCAGCCCCGGCTCGATCACCCGCCGCTTGTGGTGGCGCTCCTTGAACCACGGGTCGGGGAACAGCAGATGGAAGCGGTCGACGGTGCGCGGCGGGAACACGCGGTCGAGGTCGACGTTGAGGTTGCTGTAGCCGAAGACGAGGTTGTCGAGGCCCAGCTCCTGCGCGCGCACGCGGTTGCGGGCCAGGCAGGGCTCGCGGATCTCGAGGCCGGCGATCAGCCAGTCGGGGCGCGCCGCGGCCAGCTGAAAGCTGAACTCCGCGTCCGCACAGCCGAGCTCGACCTCGACGCGGCACCCGGCGGCGAGCCGCGTCGGGCGCTCCACGGGCCGCGCACGCACGTGCATGAAGTGCTCGCCCAGCGGATTGACGTGCTGACGAATTTTTCGCACGGACTCACCTGTCCCCGGGACCATGTCCCGGGGGACATCAGCGCTTCTCTCGCGGGATCTTGGCCGCGTCGGCGATGAAGCGCTGCAGACCCACGTCGGTCAGCGGGTGCTTGATCAGCTGGTGGATGATCTTCAGCGGGATCGTGGCCACGTCCGCCCCGAGGCGCAGCGCCTCGAGCACGTGGGTCGGCGAGCGCACCGACGCGACCAGCACCTCGGTGTCGAACTCGTAGTTGTTGTAGATCTCGACGATCTGCGCGACCGTGTCCATGCCGTCATGGCCGACGTCGTCGAGGCGGCCGACGAAGGGCGAGATGTACGTGGCCCCCGCCTTGGCCGCGAGCATGGCCTGGATCGGCGAGAAGCAGAGCGTCACGTTGGTGCGGATGCCCTCCGCCGTCAGCTCCTTGACCACGCGCAGGCCGTCGGCGATGAGCGGGATCTTGACGACGATGTTCGGGGCGATGGCGGCGAGCTCGTGGGCCTCGTCGAGCATCTCCTGGTACTTCGTCGAGAGCACCTCGCCCGAGACGGGTCCGTCGACCAGGTCACAGATCTCGGCGAGCACCTCTCGCATCGGTCGACCGGTCGCGGCGACCAGCGTGGGGTTGGTCGTGACGCCATCCAGGAGGCCGAGCGAGGCGGCCTCGCGGATCTCCGCGATGTCAGCGGTGTCGATGAAGAGCTTCATGGGCCGGGGTGGTAACACACGGCGGGCCGCGCTTGTCAATGCTGGCGGTCCGCACTAGCCTCGCCGCCCCTCATGCCCACACCCAAGCTCGGTATCCTCGCCAGCGACGAGAAGGCCCTCAACGCCGGCCGCGAGTCCGACCCAGTGTCTCTGGTGGTGCTCCGCTCCTCCTTGCTGAACCCGCCGCGCGCCGCCGGAGCCCGGGCCGTCGCGCAGCACATCCGCAGCGTGCACCCGCAGGCCAGCCTGGTGCCGTACGTCTGGCACCTCGTCAGCCACGGCCCCGAAGACCACCTCCGCGAGCTCGCCACCCGTGCACTGCCCGGTGAGCCGCGGCGCTTCGGCCACCTGCAGGACTCCCCCAGGTCCGCGAGGCCTGGCAGACCACGCTGCGCTGCGCCCAGGAATTCGCGGCGACCCGGGTCGTACTGCGCACGCCTGCGAGCTTCACCCCCAGCACCACCAACCAGGCCCGCCTGGCCGCGTTCGTCGCCGCACGCGCGGCCGAGGGCCTCGAGCTGGTGTGGGAAGCGGAGGGGCTGTGGGAGCCAGCGCAGGCGCTGTCGCTGGCGCGCAAGCTCGGGATGCAGGTGATCTTGCCGGCCTTCGATGGCGCAGGGCGCCCGTACACCCCACCGGCTGTGGGCGGACTCGCGCACACCTGGCTGCGAATCGACGGTGCCGGTCCCACTTCGCGCCTCCGTGGTGTTCTGGCCGAAGCCCTGGCGCACGCGCTGAGCATCGCCGACGCACCCAACCCGGTGCTGCTGTTCGCGGGGCCACGCGCGTATGCCAACCTGCGTGCCTTCGCTACCGAGATGGCGATCTACGAGGGCGAGGACGAGAACGAGGCGGACGAGCTGGGCGACGACGAGGACGAGTAGCTCTCAGTCCGGCGCGCAAACGAAGAAAATCGCCGAGGTCGGGCGACCTTCGGCGATTTCAGGCCCCGGAGGGCCTTGAGGCGGTTGCCTCAGGCGGCAGCGCCGCGCTTGGCAGCAGTCTTCTTGCCGGTCTTCTTGCCGGCCTTCTTTGCGGTCTTCTTCGCGCCACCGGCCTTGGAACCGGCCTTCTTCGAAGCGCGCTTGGGGGCGGCCTTCTTTGCGGCCTTCTTGCCCGCCTTCTTCGCGGCCTTCTTGCCCGCCTTCTTCGCGGTCTTCTTGGCAGCGACCTTGGCGGTCTTCTTGGCAGCTGTCTTCTTGCTGGCCTTCTTGGCACCAGCCTTCTTGGCAGCCTTCTTCTTCGCGGTCTTGCGCTTGGAGGTCTTCTTGTCAACCTCGGGCGTGGTCGGGTCGTTTTGTTCGAGCGCCATAACGTTTGGTCCCTCCTTCAGGGGCAACGGTGCTCAGTAGTTACATATAAGTCTCACGTAGTGTCAACGCCAATTAACATCTTTTTCACTCAATTATACGAAGGTGAACGACTCTTGTAGGACGATGAGGCCTTTTTGAGCATCGGCGTGACCTGACACACGCTTATCCTCTCGCGCAGTTCGCGTGGGCCTCATGCGCAGGTCCCCTTGCCCACTCAGATGGCGTCGCTTGCAGCTAGCGCGCTGGTGGGCGACAAGGCAGGAGACACATGCTGAGCATCGACTGGACCTCCCAGGATCCCGCCACGGCCGCGCTTCAGACCCTCGTGGTGGTGCTTGCGAGCCCCGACTGCGCCACCATCGTTGAGCGCCTGTTCGGCGCCCCGACCGCACAGGCGGCCGTCGCCGGGCGCTTCACTGGCCGCACCGGCGAACAGTTCCGCTTCGCCCGAGAGCGCGAAGGTTCACTGCAGACCGTCGTTCTGCTGGGCCTCGGGACTGACGCCCCGACACCCAGCCGCTGGCGTAGTCTGGCCTATGAGGCGCTCCGGGCGGCCCAGGTCGGCAGTCAGCAGCTCGTCCTCGATCTCCGCCAAGTCGCCGGGCTCGCACCGGCCCCGCCCCAACTCGGCAACTTGTTGGCCCAGGGCCTCGAGCTCGCTACCTACCGCTACGACCGCTACATCGCCGAAGCACGGCGCAAGCCCTCGACCGTGCAACGAGTAACGGTGGTCAGCGAGCACGCCGCCGCCAGCGAGGGCTTCGCCCGTGGTCAGACGATCGCCCACGCCGTCGCCCAGGCCCGTGACCTCGTCAACGGCCCCGCCAACGAGGTCACGCCGACCTACCTCGCTGAGTTTGCCGCCGCGGTGGTCGCCCGACTGAAGGACGTCGCCGATGTCACCCTCAAGGTGCTCGAGCGCGAGGACTGCGAGAAGCTCGGCATGGGCTGCTACCTCGGTGTCGCCCAGTGCGGCCCGCAGCCGCTCAAGTTCATCCACCTGCGCTACACGCCGAAGGGCGAGGCGAAGGGCCGCGTTTGCCTGGTCGGCAAGGGCGTCACCTTCGACTCCGGCGGCCTGTCGCTCAAGCCGAGCGACGCGATGATGGGCATGAAGATGGACATGGGCGGCGCGGCCGCGGTGCTGTGCGCGCTCGAGGGTGCGGCCCAGCTCGCGGTGCCATGGGAGGTCCACGCGATCGTCGCCGCCACCGAGAACATGATCGGTGGCAACGCTTACAAACTCGGTGACGTGCTCACCGCCTCCAACGGCAAGACCGTCGAGATCGACAACACCGACGCCGAGGGTCGCCTCACCCTCGCCGACGCGCTCGTGTACGCCGGCAAGCTGCAGCCGACCTACACCCTCGACTTCGCCACGCTCACCGGCGCCTGCATCGTCGCCCTCGGGCCGCACATCGCCGGCGTCATGTCCCGCGACGATGAGCTGTGCACGCAGTGGCTGGCGGCCAGCGAGCGCGCCGGCGAGGACGCCTGGCGCCTGCCGCTGCCGGAGGCGCTCAAAGAGCAGCTCAAGAGCCCGATCGCCGACATGCGCAACACCGGCGAGCGCTGGGGCGGGGCCGTCACCGCTGGCCTGTTCCTGTCCGAGTTCACCGAGGGTCAACGCTGGGTGCACGTCGACATCGCCGGGCCGGCGATGGTCCGCAAGCCCTTCGGTGTCAACGACGAGGGCGGATCCGGCTACGCGGTCGCCACGATCCTCGAGTTTCTCCGCTGACCACGCCCGGCCTGACCTGATCCGAAGCACATGTCGCCCGGGCCAGGTTCTTTCGGTCAGGTGATCAGTTCAGGAACTTGATCTCGGTGATGACGTTGTTCTCGACGGCGATCTCGATCTCGCTCGAGGTGCCGTCGCAGTCGAGGTTGTTCGGTACGTACTTGCCCACCCGGGGGCCGCTCGTGCAGCGGATGAAGGTGTGGAAGCGGACGGCCCGCTCGACCGACTTGCTGCCCTGGCTGTCCGCGGGCGGGCCCCACACCATGAACGCCACGAACTCCTTCTGACCAGCCTTCACCTCGCCGCGCTGCACGGCCGCTCGCTCCTCGTTCGACAGCTCCGACCAGCGCCCCCACAGCCCCTTCTGCTCAAGGAACGACTGCCGCTGTGTGTCCTGCAGCTTGAGGAAGGCCGCCTTGTCGTTGGCGTTCGGCAGGTTGTAGTAGAATTTGCGGTCCAGGTCGGGCAGACGCTCCGGCGTCATGGCGCAGGCCAGTGTGCCGCAGAGCATGAGACCAGCGACCAGGCGCGACAGCGTGGAGGCGAAGGGGCGAGACATGCGGTGCATCATAGGGAAGCCGTTCGATGGTTCAAGAATGCTGCGTGACAGCGCGAGCGTGCGGTTTATGGGGTCCAATGGCCATTGGTCAACTCACAGTCATCTCGCGGCTACCGGCCGAGGTCCGCCGTGAACACCGGCGCATGCTCGGGAGCGAGCCACGGCCGTTGACATGACGCGCCAAAATGATAGCCTGGCGCTACTTTTGGGCCGATCCGGGCTGCTCTCCCTTGAAGGCACTGAGCTCGACCTCTCATGGGCGATTTCAATATCGGTGACAAGGCCGTCTACCCCGGCCACGGTGTGGCAGAAGTCATGGGACTGGAGCGGCGAGAAATTGCCGGCTCCGCGATGGAGTTTTATGTCCTCCGAGTCCTCGAAAATGACATGAAGGTCATGGTCCCGAAGAGCAACGCGACCGCCGTCGGGCTCCGGCGGATCGTCGGAGCGCAGCAGATCAAGGAAGTCTACGGCGTTCTAACGCGTCGGGGTGAAAAGATCTCGACCGCCACCTGGAACCGGCGGTACCGCGAGTACATGGAGAAGATCAAGACTGGCTCGCTGATGGAGATCGCGGCGGTCCTGCGTGACCTCTGCATCCTGCGGAGCGACAAAGACCTCAGCTTCGGCGAGCGCAAGATGCTCGACACGGCCCGCACCCTGCTCGTGCAAGAGCTCGCGCTGGCGAAGGGTGTCGAGCACGCGACGGTGGTCCAGGAGCTCGACGACATGTTCCCGCTGCAGTAAGCCGGCGCCCCTCACAAGTCGGCTGTGCGCATGAACATCGGCTGAGCGAGCAGCCACAGGCTGAGCATGCTCATGCCGATCATGCCGACCATCATCACCAGGTGAACGCGCAGAGCGGCCTTGCGGTCGCCACCGTAGACACGGACCGCCTCGCGCTGGGCGACATAGATGCCGTAGACATGGCCGATGATGACCAGGGCGACCTGCAGGTACCAGATGCTCTCGGGTGACCACAGGGCCGTCAGCGGCGCGCGAGCGGTCCCGAAGAAATCGTGCCCCCAGCCGAGCGGATCGGAGATCAGGCGCCGGACCTTCGACCACTCCCAGAACACGTGCACCGCGTTGTGAGCCAGGTGATAGAAGAGGGCGATCGGCAGCAGCGTGTAGCTGAACTTGATGAACAGTTTGCGCGTGCTGATGTCGCTACGGCCGCTGACCAGCCGCATCGCGACGCAGAGCAGCCAGTAGAGCAGCCCGGGCAGCACGATGCAGGCCAGCATCATCAGCGTGAAGGTCATGCTGCCGCCGTGGCTGCCGGCGAAGCCGAGCGGCTCAGCGCCCAGCAACGCCAGCTCGGCGTCGACGATGGCGCCGCGCAGCGCCGACTCCCACTCCATCCACAGGGGGATCATCGCCGCGCCGTGGAAGGCGCTGACGATGAAGACCAGCAGCGCGAGGTAGGCCTCGTCGGCGCGACTGCGATGACGACTTAGCACGTCGGCGCCGGTGCTGCGCAGGTTGAGGCCGATATTGTCGTGCGGGCAGCTCTTCACGCATTCGGTGCACAGCGTGCAGTACTCGTTCTCGTTCATCGCCCCCATGAACTCGTGCGTCGGGCATGGGTAGCCGCGCTCATTGCCATGGAAGCAGTCCTTCGTCTTGCACGCCTTACAGACCTCGGGGTCGCGTCGGCGCAGCTCGACCATGCCCATCATCGCGTACTGGCCCGTGACGCGGCCGACGAAGCAGACGTAGCGGCACATCGCCTTGCGCTCGTAGACCACGAGCAGCAGCCACGAGAGCACGATCATCACGATGCCGAGCACCGAGGTGAGCCACGGACGATTGGCGGCATCGAACACGATCTCGAGCCAGGTAGCGACCGCGAACAGGACGATCGCCGGCCACATCCACAGCTTGAAGCGCGGGTACTTGCGACCCAGGCTGGCGATCTTGCGGACCGGCGTGAAGCCGCGGCGCATGAACCAGTCCGGGATCGCCGTCCATGGGCACATGTAGCACCACAGGTTGCCGAACAGCAGCACCATGAAGATGAGGCCGATCCACCAGATGTTCCAGGTGAGCACCGGCGCGAGGTTGCGGCCCGGCTCCTGCGAACCGACGAGGCCGATCACGATGACCGCGAGGAAGGCGATGACGACCGGCAGCTGAACCGCAGGCTGGAACCACCGGCTCTTCATCGCCCGCGCGAGCGGCGACCACCGGGTTAGCTCGAACTTCCAGTAGCTGCGCTGCTTGGCACCACGCCGCTCGAACAGGGTGAACGAGGCGAGCAGGATGACGATCACGCCGACGAAGAAGGCCTCGTTGGGGATCCCCGGCATCAGATGCACGTAGGCCTTCTTCTTGACGGCCTTGACGTCGTCGAAGGCGGTCGGATCAAAGAAGCCGCCAGTGCGGATCTCCCCGAGCTGGATCGCGTTGAGGCCGGTGGGCTCCTCGCCGCCCCCGTCTTCGGACAACACCAACGCGCCAGTGCTGGTCCGCTTGCGGCCAAATCTGTCCTCAGAGACAGGTTTATTCTTGCTCGGCGTGATGTCCTCGACCGGCGGAGGCGGCGGCGTCTGCATCTCGAGCGCGAGCGCTTGGACCTGCGGGTGGACGCGCAGCAGCGAGTGAGCGAGCAACCCGTCGGCCTCTCGCGCTTCGACGCGGGCGCCGACGATCCACGCGAGCGTGAGCACGGCGACGACACTGGCGAAACCCCGAGCGAATCGACCTCCGCGGAGCAACTGGAGGGGATCGTCCTCCGTGGTGGCCTGGGTGTCGAGGATCGGCAGGCGGACACGGCGAGGGCTGGTCATGAGGCGGCTCCGATCTCGGCGATCACGACGACGTTGGGGGCGCGCACCCAGGTCTCGGGCGCGCCGACCAGGAAGCGCCCAGCGTTGAGGTCGACGAGGTCAGTGGCCGCGACCTCACAGGCGTCGAGCTTGCTGCGGTCGAGCGTCGCCCACAACACCTGGCCCCGGCCCTCGGCGAGCTCGGGGTTGCTCGGCGGACCTGCCCCGATGGCCAGGTGCTCGCCGGAGGCGTCGAGCGCGAGGGCCCACGGGGCGTTGGCAGCGGCGAGTAGATCGAGACCACCGAGCCTGCCGCACATCGTCGGCGTGGCGCCGCCCTTCACGATCACGACACCAGGGTCGGTCGGACCGGAGGCGACCAGCCAGCGTGCAGCGTCGCCACTACCCCCGCGCAGCAGCACCGGCTCGCGCAGCAGACGAACCTGTTCAAGCCCGGGAGGGGCATCCTGCGAGGGTTTGCCCGTGCTGCAGTCGGGGTGCACCTGCCACAGACGCGGCGACTCGGCGAGCTGGGACTGGACGGCGATGAGATTGCCAGCGCCGTCGGCCGCGACGAACTGGGTGGTCCAGAGGCCGCTGCTCAGGTTGAGGCCGCATCCGGTTACGCCAGCGGCGGCATCCTGGATGCTGGCAGTGGCGAAGTCGCCTGGCAGCGTGAGCACCGCGACCGAATCGCTGCCGTCGCAGGCGACGGCGACGCGGGATACCTCGGCGTCGAGGGCCGCGAGGTGCCACGCGCCGATGCAGGGCTTGTCGAGCGCGCCGAGGTCGATGCTGGCTGGCACCGCGGCGAGGTCCGAGTCGAGCACGAGCAGCGAGCTGGGGTTGGTCCACTCGGTGGTCTTGAGGTCGTTGGCGAACACACCGACGAGCAGGCGACCGCTGGGATGGGGAAGCAGAAAGATGCCCTCGCGCCGTCCGTGGGCGACTTCAGCGACGCCGTCGGAGAAGCTGCCGCCCGTGAAGTAGCGGTCGACCGTGAAGATCCCTCCCGCGGGGACATCGGCGAACGCGGTGAGGGGGAACCGGATCAACGAGCCCTGGTCGGTGTCGGGGTAGTGACCGATCGTGACGATGAGGCTGGTTGCGGTGAGGGCCAGCTCGTAGGGCTCGTCGAGCAGATTGCCGCTGATCTGCTGGCCGGAGGGGTCGGGCTTCAGGTCGAGGCTGATGCGCCCGCGCAGGCTCGGTGTGCCGGTGACATCGTAAATGTCGACGCGGTCGTCGAGGGTCTGGCTGACCATGACCAGCTTGCAGGGAGGACTGTCGCAGGCGAACAGGCCCGGCGTGTCGCCGCCGCTGGTCGGCTGCTCGCCGGTCCCTGGGTCGCCCGTCGACCCGGTCTCCGTGACGTTCGACAGACCGTCGGGGAGACACGCGGCCAGGAGGACGAGGACCAGCGGCGCACAGCGCGACAGCATACCCTGCACGCTAGCACACGTGGGCGGATGCTCGGAGCTTCACTCGCGCCGGCCGAGCGCGACCTTCATCAACAAGAGGGCCTCACGAGCGGCGTTGCCGACGAGCTGGCTCTCGTCCGGCTCGCCAACCACCGCAACCAGGCCTCCCTTCCCCATCGTGAACTCGCTGTCCAGGGTCTTGTCGCGCAGCTGGGTGAGAAAGGCGTCCTGGGTGAGCTCGAGGTTGCCGCGGTAGTCGTAGACCTTGATGCGGTTGATCTTGCCGGCGGCGTTGACCCCGATGCCGACCTCGAGCGTGAGGATGCCTCCGTCGAGGATCTTCGGCTTGGTGCGCGGGTCGATAAAAATGGCGACGCCGAGGAAGTTGCCGACAGCGTCCTGGGCGATGAAGAACTCGGGCTGCTTGTCCTCGGGATACAACTCGAAGCCGAGCTGTGCTTCGAGGTACTTCACCTCGATGTCGGAGTACTGATAGCGCTTGATCCGCCAGGCGTTGGGGTCGGCGTCCGGGAAGAGCTTCATCAAGTTGCGGTGGGTGACCTCCCATGAGCCCCACTTGGCGAGGTGCGCCTCGCTCGGGGGTGCGGGCAGGGCGAGACACATCAGGAGCGAGAGACCGAGCTGGACCGCGTGACGCTTGAACATTGGCTTGTACCCGGCGGAGCGACGATCGCCGCGGAGGCCAGGGACGTCAAGTCGCGCGAAAGCTTCACGGCCCCTAGAAGTCAGCCACCGCCTGAAAGTTGAAGTTGTCGTTGTAGAGGCGGTTTTGCCGCCCGCCGTCCTCGCGCACGAAGGCGTACTCGGCCTTGAGCGTGAAGCGAGGCAAGACCGGGAAACGCAGGCCAACGACGTGCGCCTGCAGGGCCTCGTCGTAGCGAAACGAGTCGGAGAAGTCGGGGTTGATGGCCACGCCCTTGGCGGTGCGCCCCGGAACGGAGAGGTCGGGGTCGGCGTGGTCGAAGCGGTACTGGACGATGAGGCCGGGGAGGCGCGTCTTCTTGCGCCGCCACAGCGGCTGAGCGACCTGGATGTACCCACCGAGCATGTGGCGGTCGGCGAGGATCGGGTTCTTGGGGTCCTGCGCAGCAGCAGCGTCGACGCCGTAGACGACCTCACCACGCAGATGCGGCAGCGGATACCGGCTCTGGAAGATCTCGTCGAAGTTGAGATCGAGGTGGGCGCCGGCGCGCCAGGTCGCGGCCTGCTTGGTGTCGACGAAGGTCTGACCGAGGAAGCTGCTGACGATGAAGGTGCTCTCCGGGTGCTTGCCCCACACGAAGGAGCCGCCGAAGTTGAGGGCGGGCAGCGGGCGGATCATCACGCGGGCGACGAAGGACTTGTTGCCGTTGTTGTCCGGGGCGATGCCGAGCACCGAGCCGTCACCACGGTTGACCTTCTCGACGTCCCGTAGACGACGCTCGCAGGTCTCATCGACTTGACCGACCGGCTGGTAGCGGTAGAGGAGGTCGTTGCTGCGGGTCTGCGTGCAGGCGTCGCCGTTGAGGATGCCGACGTCGATCTCGAGGGGTCGGATCGGCTTGCCGGAGCCGAAGGTGGGCTTCCACTTGATCGTCGCGCCGATGTCGATCCAGGTGCCAGGGTAGATACGACCGGCACTCATGGCCAGCGGACGCGTGGCCCACCAGCGCACCGGGGCGTCGTGCTCCTCGTCCTCGATGCCGAATGGAACCACGAACACGCCGCCGGACAGCTTGAAGCCCTCACTGAACCATCGCGGGGCCTTGCTCGCCCAGGCGAAGGGGTTGACCTCGAGGGCGGCGGCCTCCATCAAGATGACCGGGTTGAAGGCCGGAGAGACATCGGCTGAGCCCGGCGCAGCGCGGGGGATCGAGATGAACTCGAAGGCGATGCGTGCGTAGACGACGTCGGCGTAGATCGGTGCGCCGACATAGAGATTGGCGGCGCCGCCACCGAAGTACGGGAGCGTCTTGAGCTGATCGAAGCCGCCGGCCGCGTTGTGCATCGCGGTGTTGGTGCGCTGGGTGACCGCGAAATTGAAGCCTAGGTAACCGCGCACCTGGATGCTGCCGCCACCGGTGCTGTCGTCACTCAGCTTGCCGGGGTCGAAGAATCCAGCGCCACCGCCGGCGATCGGCTTGCGGTCCTTGGCCCCGCCGAGGACGATCCGGGGCTCCTTCGCGGGTGCGCCTGGACGCGGCGGGAGTTCCTCGATCGGCGGCATCGGCGGGGCCGCTACAGGACCCGACACGGGGACCGCGCTGGTGGTCTCGGCCCCGAAGAAACCACCGCCCGTAGTTGGCGGAGGAGCAGACGACTCCGCAAGCTGGCTTGGATCAGGGCTAGCGAGGGGGATCGCATCGGGCTGGCGATCAGGCGGCGGCGATTGTATGAGCCAGACGCCGGTGACCAGGACGAGCGCGTGCATGAGCGATCCCGGCGGACTCTACCTCAGGTCGGTCCGCTTGTGGTACGCCGGAGAAATGCTGCGTGGACTCGTGGTCTTCTCCCTGCTCATCGGCTCGGCCTGTGGTCCAGGCAACGAGGTCGCGCCAGCCCCGATCGCCGGTAAGGAGCCGATGACGGCGCCGTACGTGGCGATTCAGGAGACGCTGGCGCGTGACAGCATTGACGGGCTGACACAGCTGTCAGCGCGGGTCGTAGTCGCGGCCGAGCCGGTGCAGTCGCAGCCAGGCGTCGAGGAGGTGATCGCTGGTGCGGGCCGGGTTGCAGCGCAGGACATCGACACGGCCCGCCTCGCCTTCTCCAAGATGAGCATGGGGCTCATCGTGTACCTCAAGCAACACGCCGACGAGCGTGCTGGCCTCGAGGTGGTGTTCTGCCCCATGGCCTTCAACAACAAGGGGGCCCACTGGGTGCAGAAGAGCGGGGAGATCGTGAACCCCTACCACGGCATGATGATGCTGCACTGTGGCGACAAGGTGCCGTGGGACAAGGCGCCCGGTTGATAAGGCGCCCGGTTGAGGCGCTGGGGCCCTAGATGTCGAGGTTGCGGGCGTTGAGCGCGTTGGTTGTGATGAATTCGCGACGCGGCTCGACGTTGTCACCCATGAGCACGGAGAAGACGTTGTCCGCGTCGACGTTGTCACCGACGCGGACCTTGAGCAGGGCGCGACGGGTGGAGTCCATCGTGGTCTCCCACAGCTGCTCGGGGTTCATCTCGCCGAGGCCCTTGTAGCGCTGGATCTGCAGGCCGGTGCGGCCGAGCTCGCCTACATGTTGAACGAGGTCGACAAGACGGTTCGGTTCGGCGACGATGTCTTGGCCGCGGTACAGGCGGTAAGGGGTGGTCCCGAGACCATCCATATAGTGACGGATCTTCAGCATCTCCTGCACGGGGTACGAGACGGCGAATTCGTGGTCGATGATCTCGTACTGGGAGACGCCATCGGCGATGATCTGCAGCTTGATCGCCTGACGTGCAAGCGTGGCCCCGGCGGTCGTGCGGGGCAGCTCGGCCTTGTCCTCGACGACTTCGAAGCTCAGGCGAGCGAGCGGCATCTGCTGGGCGATGCCATTACGCAGGCGCTCGGCGAACTCGGGCAGCGCGGCTGCATCGGCGAAGACATCGGGCTTGACGGTGCCTTGGTGGAGAGCGTCGAGGAGGTTCTCGACGACAGGCGAGCGGTGCTCGCGAGCGATGGACTCGACCAGTTGGCGGTAACGCGAGCCCTGGCGGGCGATCTCTCCGAGCACCTCCGGCATCACGAAGTGATCGCCGATCGATAGGCGCATGCTGTCCACAGCGTTGTTGATGATGAAGTCCTCGAGACTCGCGTCGTTCTTGATGTACGACTCGGTCTTGCCGGACTTCACCTTGTAGAGCGGCGGCTGGGCGATGTAGAGGTGGCCGCGCTCGATGATGTCGGGGAAGTGGCGGTAGAAGAACGTCAGCAGCAGGGTGCGGATGTGCGAACCGTCGACATCCGCGTCGGTCATGATGACGATGGTATGGTAGCGGAGCTTGCTGATGTCGTAGTTGTCGGGGCCGATGCCGGTGCCGAGCGCGGTGATGAGGGTGATGATCTCCTGGCTGGAGAGCATCTTGTCGACGCGGGCACGCTCGACGTTGAGGATCTTGCCGCGGAGCGGGAGGATCGCTTGGGTCTTGCGGTCGCGGCCTTGCTTGGCCGAACCGCCGGCCGAGTCGCCCTCGACGATGAAGATCTCGGCCATCTCGGGGTTTCGCTCCTGGCAGTCGGCGAGCTTGCCGGGCAATGAGAGGCCGTCGAGGATGCCCTTGCGGGTGATGGTCTCGCGGGCTTTGCGAGCGGCTGCGCGAGCACGGGCGGCCAGAAGCGCCTTCTCTACGATCAGCCTTGCCGACCGTGGGTTCTCCTCGAGGTAACGACCGAGTTGTTCGGTGACGACGGTGGACACGAGGCCGGTAACTTCACCAGAGACCAGCTTGTCCTTGATCTGCGAGCTGAACTTCGGGTCGGGGTGGCGAATCGAGACGACGCCGACCAGACCCTCGCGTACCTCTTCACCGGCGAGGGTGCCCTTGTGGCCCTTCAGGGCGCCGCTCTCGCCAGCGTAGGCGTTGACCACCTTGGTCAGGGCTGTTCGAAAGCCGGTGAGGTGGGTGCCGCCGTCGCGGTTGGCGATGTTGTTGGTGTAGCAGAGGATCGTCTCCTGGTAGGCGTCGGTCCACTGCAAGGCGATCTGAACCCCGAGGACCGAGGCCTTGCCGTCGAGCTCGAAGGCGATGTCCTCGTTGAACTCGATGAGGTCGCCGATCTGCTCCTTGTTTTGTGCGAGCAGCTTGACGAAGCTGGGCACGCCGCCCTCGCCGTCGAAGACGCGCTCCTTGCCGTTGCGGAGATCGCGGAGGGTGAGTTTGACGTTGCTGTTGAGGTAACTGAGCTCGCGGAAGCGGTTGGCGAGGATCTCGAAGTCGATCTCGGTCGTGGCGAAGATCAGCGGGTCCGGATGAAAGGTCACGCGAGTGCCGCGACGATCCGAGGGGCCGACGAGCTGGACCTCGGTGACCGGGTCACCGCGCTCGAAGCGAACGGTATGGGCCTTACCTTCGCGCCAGATGTCGAGGATGAGACGGTCGCTGAGGGCATTGACCACGGACACGCCGACGCCGTGCAGGCCGCCAGAGACCTTGTACGAGTTGTTGTTGAACTTTCCGCCGGCGTGCAAGACGGTGAGGATCACGATGGCGGCGTCGACCGTCTTGCCGCTAACTTCCATGGGGCCCGTCGGGATGCCGCGTCCGTTGTCCTCGACAGAGACGGAGTTGTCGGGGTGGATGAGCACCTCGATCACATCGCAGTGACCGCCCAGGGCCTCGTCGATTGAGTTGTCGACGACCTCGAAGACCATCTTGTGGAGACCCGAGCCGTCGCTGGTGTCGCCGATGTACATGCCCGGTCGTTTGCGTACGGCCTCGAGGCCCTCGAGCACCGAGATCGAGTCGGCGTTGTAGTCTTCAGAGGCTTGCGTCTTGGCGGTCTCAGACATGGATAGCGTGGGCCCACAACGCGGCGAAATCGCGGCGAAAACGGCGCGGCGAAGGTACCACGGACAGGGGTCGTTGGCCAAGATCGACGGCGCCGGAATTCGCCGGAATTCGCCCCGCAATCGGCCCGTCAGGGGCCGTTTGAGGGCGCAGCGCCGGAGGCCTCGATGCGGCCGCCGGTGACCTTGATGTAGCGGCAATCTTGACCTGGCTCGAGGCCGATGAAGTGGGGGGCCGTGGTGGTCAACACACACTGCCCAGCCTCACGGACAAGCGCCGTGAACAACTGCGCTGAACGCTCCGGGTCGAGTTCGCTGGACACGTCGTCGAGCAAGAGCAGCGGTGCCTCGCCCGTGAGCTCGCGCGCGGCCTGCAACTCAGCGATCTTGAAGGCGAGGATCAGTGCGCGGGCCTGACCCTGCGAGGCGAAGTTGCTCGCCGTCTGCTCGCCGAGCTGCATGTCGAAGTCGTCACGATGCGGTCCCACAGTCGTCGTGCCGCGTACGAGGTCGTGACGCCGACTGTCGCGCAACGCGTCGGCGAGCACCTCCTGAGCGACCCGACCGTCGAGTGCGCCGACTTTGCTCACGTACTGAACCGTGGCTGGCAGGCTGCGCCCATGGATGCCCGCGAAAGCGGCCGCGAAGCGGTCATGAAGATCGGTAAGCAGGCGGCTACGTCGCGTCCAGATCCTTCCACCCACCTCGGCAAGACCGACCTCGTACGTCGCCAAAAGGTCGTCGCGGGTCCGAGGCGAGCCCTCTTCATCGCGGAGCACCCGATTGCGCGAGCGCAGGAGCTTCTCGTAGTCTTGGACATCGCTAATGTGTGTGCGCTCACGGGCAAATAGCACCCGATCGAGGAATTGCCGTCGACCAGTGGGTGCGCCGCGTAGCACGCCCAGATCCTCGGGGGTGAAGAGGATGGCACGAAGACGGCCATAGAAGTCGAGGCCGGATCGAACCAGTTTGCCGTCGGCCTGAGCAACCCGCCGCGTCTGACGCTCACTTCGAATCAACTGGACGACGAGGCGCGAGCTGATGCCGACGCGGGCATCGAGGCCAGTGATCTCGACACGCGCCTCGGACTGACCCTGACGCACGAGCGGACTGAAGTCAGCGCTGCGAAAGGAGCGGAGGGTAGCGACAAGATAGAGCGCCTCGAGAACGTTGGTCTTGCCGGCGCCGTTGTGTCCGTGCAACACAGTGAAGCGCGGGCCGAAGTGGACTTCGCCCGCGCTCAGGTTACGAAACTCGCGGATGCTGAGGTGCTGAAGCTGCAGATCAGATCCGCATCGGCATGACGACGCCGAGGTAGTCGGGGCCCTCGACCGGACGCAGGACACAAGGGTCGAGCTCACCCTGGAAGTCGAGGTGGACCTGCTTGGTGTCCATCACCTCGAGCACCTCAATGAGATAACGGGCGTTGAAACCAGCGACCAACGGCTCACCCTGGTACTCGATCTCGATCTCCTGGTGAGCGACGCCGAGATCCGGGTTGTCGGCGGTGAGCTTGAGGCTGCCCTTGTCGAGCTCGATGCGCACGGTGGCGGTCTTTTCCGGGGCCATGACCTCGGCACGCTTGAGCACGTCGATCATCTCCTCACGCAGAGCTGTGACGCGGCGCCGGAACTCGCGCGGGATGACCTGCTCGTACGGCGGGAAGACGACGTTGTTGAGCTTGACCGAGAGCATGAGCTCGTCGGCCTGCAAGTACAGGTGCTGACCATCAACGGCCAGACCGACCTCACCCTGGACACGATCGAGCACTCGCTTGATCTCGAGCATGCCCTTGCGAGGGATGATGATGCCGCGCTCGAGCTTCGGACCGACTAGCGGCAGCGACAACTTGGTGAGGCGATGGCCGTCGGTGGAGACCATCGTAGCGAGCTCCCCGTTGCTCTCGAAGAGGACGCCGTTGAGGTTCACGCGCGCCTCATCGGTCGACACGCTGAACTGAGTCTTCTGGATCAAGTCGGCAAGCGTGTGCCCGGGGACCCGAGTGAAGCGGATGCCTCGGGTGTCGGGCAGTTCCGGGAAGTCTCCGGGCGCCTGACCCATGAGCTTGAACTCGCTGCGCCCGACGCTGAGTTGAGCCCAGTGATTGTCGAGACCCTTGATCCGAAGTGGCTTCGCGGGAAGCGTGCGCACGACGTTGTGCAGGTAGCGTACGCCGAGAGTCAAGGAACCCGGAGTCTTGACCTCGACAGGGATGGTCTCGGTGACGGAGATCATCATATCGGTGGCGCTGCACACCAACTTGTTGTCCTTGGTCGCGCGCAAGAGCACGTTGGCGAGAATAGGCTGGTTGTTGCTGCGCTTGTCGGCGACGGTCTGGGCCAAGCCGAGAGCGGAGATGAATCTGGACTGGTCGATCTCGAATTCCATCGAGGCCTCGTCAAATCGGGGTGAAGGTGGAGCGCATGTAGAGTGGAGGATCTTAAGGTCTTAATTTAAAATTCTCGTCGTCCTGATCGGCGGTGTGGAACGGTGACGGCCGAGTGTATCGCGTCGAGAAGATTCGTAAATCGGGAAATTTCACGAGTGTGGGGTGCGGGGGAGTAGTGGGCTTTTTTCCCCCAAGTCGAGGGCCAGTTCTCAGTCCCCGGCTTGTTCGCAGCGGAGTCCACAGGGGGCTGTGGGTAGGTCGTGCTCAGCCCATGAAAAAACGCCGGGCACCATGGGAGGGACCGGCATTCGTGACCTGTGAGGGAGGGCTACATCGTGGCGACCGTGGAGGTGTCGCTGGTGAGTTGGCGTCGCAGAGTGTCGACCGTGGCCCGCAGCTCGCGGTCGTCGCTCTGGATGCTCTCGATGCGCTTGCACGCGTTAATGACGGTGGAGTGGTCCTTGCCGCCAAAACGAAGGCCGATCTCAGGGAAGCTGGCACCCGTGAGCTGGCGGCTGAGGTACATGGCGATCATCCGTGGCCGTGAGATGCCCTGGTGACGACGCGGACCCTTGAGGTCCGTGATGCGGACGGAGAAGTGCGCCGCGACGGTCTTCTGCACGTTCTCGATGCTGACCGGCGGAGGCTGCGCATTTACCGCAGGCGCACCGAGAAGCTCGCTGACGAAGTCGCAGGTGATCGGCACGTTCTTGAGGCCGGCAAGGGTGGAGACCCGGACCAGGGAGCCCTCGAGCTCGCGTACGTTGGAGCGGACGATGCTGGCGAGGTGCAGGGTGACGTCGTCCGAGATCGGGATCCGGTCGTGCTCGGCCTTCTGGCGTAGGATGGCGATGCGGGTCTCAAGATCGGGCGGCTTGATGTCGGCGACGAGCCCCCAGTTGAGGCGAGAGATCAGGCGGTCCTCCATGCCCTGCATCTCAGAGGGCATGCGGTCGGCGGTGACGACGATCTGCTTCTCGGCCTCGTAGAGCACGTTGAAGACGTGGAAGAACTCATCCATGGTGCGGTCGCGGCCGGCGATGAACTGGATGTCGTCGATGAGCAGCACGTCGCACTGTTCGCGGTAGCGGCTGCGGAACTCGTCGAACTGGTTGAAGCGCACCGCGGCGATGAACTCGTTCATGAAGCGCTCGGCGCTCTGGTAGACGATGCGCAGCTCGGGTCGGGTGGCGTGGATGTGGTGACCGATCGCGTGCAGCAGGTGGGTCTTGCCGAGGCCGACGCCGCCGTAAATAAAGAAGGGGTTGAAGCGCGTGCCAGGTTCGTTCGCCGCGGCCCACGCGGCCGAGGCGGCGAGTTCATTGCCGGCGCCCTTGATGAAGTTCTGGAAACGGTAGCGGCCCGACAGTTGGGGCGGCGGAGCGGTGATCAGCGGTCGCGGTGGCGGTGGGGTCGTCGCGTTGGGGAGTGGAGCGGGCGTTGGTTCCGTGGTTACCTCGATCTCCACGTCATAGGTCTGGGCTGTGCGCGCCCGGAGTTCGTCGAGCACCACGCCCAAGTAGTGGTTCTCGAACCACTCCTTCATGAAGCGATTCGGTGCGGTGAGGTGAAGATGGGTGCCGGTCACGCGGCGGAGCGCGATCGGGCGCAACCAGAGGTCATAGGTCTGGGCTCCGAGGCGCGGTTGTAGACCTTGCAGTGCCTCGCTCCAAATATCGCTCATGGATCCTCCATCCACAGCTTCGAAAGGGCTGTGGAGAACCAGAAAAATGTGGGGTTACAACGAGATCACCGACGCATAAGGAAAGTTACCCACAGCTTGTGAGAGGGCCCGGGATGGGCGCTCCAAGCGGCGGGGGTGCGTGTGCGCCGGCAGACTAGCGGGGGGCTAGGTTGTGACCGCGCTCGGAGTGGCGCGGGAGGAGTCTTCTACTCGGGCTGGGTGGCCCGGGACAAGACGTGCGCCGTGGAGAATTTATAAGGGCTCGGGATCTAAGCGGATCTTGGGTGGGAGGGTGGTCCGGGGCCTCGCTCGGGAACGACCGGGGACGTCGGGTCTCTGGAGTGGATCCAGTTGGGATCACAGGACAATCTTGCGCGCTTCGGGCCAGGTCGCGCAGGGACGTCCGGACCAAGCGGATTTGCGCGTCTTCGTCGTCGCAAGTGGGCTTGGGAAGCCAGTTTAGGGGCACTGGTAAAAGTCGGATCTAGGCGGCAGTGTAGGTGTGCCAAGCGCGCGCGGACACGATGTGCGTCAGGATCGGGGTGATCTGGAGACAGCGGGTCGAGTTCCCGTGTGCGTCGCTGCGTTGACAGACTGGGGGCGCGCTGGTATCGATCCGGCCCCTTCGTCCGGGCCCGTGCCTCTACTACAGGAGGCGCTCCTGGTCCCTGCTGTTCCTCGTCGGCCCTGGGCCTGAATCTCGAAAGACTCCCATGTCGAAGCGTACCTACCAGCCTCATAACCTCAGCCGTGCTCGTACCCATGGCTACCGTGCTCGGATGGCGACACGTGGTGGTCGTAAGATCCTGGCGGCGCGCCGCCGTCGTGGCCGCAAGCGTCTGAGCGTGGCGATCGGCGGCAAGTGAGGTTGGAAGGGTTCCCTGCGGCGCTGCGCGTGAAGAAGCGCAGGGAGTTTCTTCGCATTCAGGGCGCAGGCGGCAAGCATCATCTGCGCCACTTTCTCGTGTTCGTGGTGCCACCTGCCTCCCGGCCGCCAGAAGATCGGCTCATGCCCCCCCGGTTGGGAGTCACCGTGACGCGCAAGGTGGGGTGCGCGGTTGTGCGAAATCGCATAAAACGCTTCGTTCGAGAGGCTTTCCGCCGGAAGCGTGGCAGCTTTACACCCGGTTACGATATGGTCTGGGTCGCAAAGCAGAGCGCAGCAGCAGTTGGGTACGCCGACGTGATGCTAGCGATGAACGCCCTGAGCAAGCGACCTCCGCTTGGAGCTGCATGCTGAGCAAGATCATGATCGCCTGCATCCGCCTCTACCAACTGGGGATCTCTCCGTTGGTGGGGCCATGTTGCCGATTCTCGCCAAGTTGCTCGCACTACGCCTGCGCCTGTATTCGCGACCATGGAGCCCTTCATGGCGGATGGCTGACGGTCCGTCGGCTGCTGCGCTGTCATCCATGGAACCCGGGGGGCCTCGATCTGCCGCCGCCGCGACAGCTTGCTCCTGCCATGGATACCTCCCCCTCTCATCTGGAGAACTGCTGAGTCGTGGATTTTCAGCGCCGTACACTGTTGGCGATCGTCGTCTCCGTGCTCATCTGGATCGTCTACGCGAATTTCCTCGCGCCGCCGACGCCTGAGCCGAAGACGAAGTCCGCGGAGACCACCACCGAGGCCAAGGCCACGACGACGGACGCCAAGGCGCTCGACGGGCGGCCTGATTCCAAGCCGCTCACTGAGACGCCAGCGCAGACACACCGTCTCAAGACCGAGTTCATCGCGCTCGACGTCAGCAACGTTGGCGGCATCATCCGCCGGACGGAACTGCTGAGCAAGCAGTTCCAGCATGCCGAAGGCCCGGGAGACGACTTCCTGCACCTCGCTGGTGCCGACTCGCTGGCAATTGGCTTCGATGCCAACGAGACGGACTTTCGCATGCCACGCATGGCTGGGTGGGAGGTCGTTGGCAAGACGGACTCCACATGGAGCCTTCGCTACAAGGATCTCGACGTCGAGGTTCTCGGCGATCTCAAGCTTACCGAGGGCTACGAGGGGCAGCTTCAGGTGAAGGTGCTCAACCGCTCGAGCAAGCGGCAGAGCCACCGGATGTTGCTCAAGAGCCAATACGGTCTACCGAAGGAGTCGAGCAGCTATGATGTGCACCGCGGCCTATGTGCCACGGCGGATGACGTCGAGGAGTTCGCGGCCAGTGACGTGAGCGGCCAATCCGGTGTGGTTCGCGGCCAGATTCGCTGGGCTGCGCTGGACAGCAAGTACTTTGTGTCGGCGGTCATTCCGACGCACCCCGTGCAGATGTGCGAGGTTCGGGTCAGCGACGATGGCGGCATGCTCGTCAGTACGATCGGCTCCAACGCTGTCATCCTTGAGCCGAATGAGTCACGGACCTACGAGTTCGGACTGTACTTAGGCACAAAAGAGATGGAGCGGCTCGAGCGCTACGCAGTGGTGCCGGGTGTGCATCTCGAGGACGCGGTGGATTGGGGCTGGTTCGGCGGCCTTACGCGCTTCCTTGGCGAGAAGATGCTGTGGCTGCTGCGGGTTTTTTACGATCTGACCGGCATCTGGGGGGTGGCGATCATCTTGCTGACGGTTGTGGTCAAGGTTGTGACCTTGCCACTGACGTTCAAGCAGATGCGCTCGATGAAGAAGATGCGCGAGGTCCAGCCGGAGCTTGAGGCCCTCAAGAAGAAGTACGCTGACGATCGGGTGCGCCAGGCCCAGGAGATGCAGGATCTTTTTCGGCGCGCAGGTGTCAATCCGCTCGCCGGTTGCTTGCCGATGCTGATCCAACTGCCGATCTGGATCGCCCTTTACGCGATGCTCAACACGGCCGTGGAATTGTATCGGGAGCCGTTCCTGTGGCTGCCTGATCTGACCCAGCAGGATCCCTACTACATCCTGCCGCTGGCGATGGGCGCCCTGATGTACTTTCAGATGAAGATCCAGCCGTCTGGCGTGGATAATGAGCAGGCCAAGATGATGGCGTGGATGATGCCGATCATCTTCACGGTCATGATGCTGTTCTTGCCGTCGGGTTTGTGCGTCTATATCTTCGCCAACGTGCTGCTGTCGCTGGTCCAGACGGTAATCCAACTCCGCCCCTCGCAGGCACCGTCGGCCGCCAAGAAGTCCTAGGAGAGTTGAAGAAACCATGGCTGACTCCAAGCAAGCGGCTCCCGCCGAAACCACCGCCAACGCCGACCAAGACTACGGCAAGGCCGTCCCTGTCGTCCGTTCATTCCTTGAGTCCGTCCTCGGCCTTCTAGGCGTTGAGGTGGAGGTCGACATCGACATTGAGGAAGATGGCCTCCACTGTGACCTCAACACCAGCGAGGAGGACGGCGGCCTGCTGATTGGTCGTCATGGTGCGACGCTCGATGCTCTGCAGTACTTGACGTTACGAGTGCTGCAGGCAGAGGGCTTCGATCGAATGCGTATCACGCTCGACGTCGGCGGCTACCGGATGCGCCGTGAGAAGACCCTGAAGGAGCTCGCGCAGGGCGTCGGGCAGAAGGTGCTCAGCAGTGGTCGTCCGTACCACTTCGATCCGATGTCAGCGATGGAGCGGCGAGTTGTGCACATGACGCTCATGGAGATCGACGGGCTACGGACCGAGTCGGAGGGTGAAGGCCGCTTCCGCCACGTTGTGGTGTTCCCGGCGCGTGACGGCGACGGACGACGTTCAGAGAGTGGCGACGTCCGGGCGTGACAGCTTGACGCTTGTCGGAGAATGACCGGTGCTTCCGTCTTGGGAGTGTCGGTCATTCGCTTATAGAAGCGTACGGAGGTCTGTTGCGAAGGCTTCAATTTGGTTCGGCTCGTGCGCGGCGGTTATTGTGATGCGTAGTCGAGATGTCCCATGGGGCACGGTGGGAGGACGGATCGCCTGTACGTGCCAGCCGCGGTGAAGCAAGCGAGCACTCAGATCGATGGCTGCGTCATTGCTTGGAAGTAGGAGCCGGAAGATGGGCGAATGCGGGTTGGGGACACCGAGTTGAGCGGCGAATTGCTCAACATTCGCCCACAGCCTTTCGCGCTGGAGCTGGCCCTCAGGGCTCTCGACCAGACTGATGGCTTGGTGCAGTTGCGCAGCGAGTAGCGGGGATGTCCCCGTGCTGAACACGAAACTGCGTGCTGTCGCGCGGATCCACTTGCAGACGGTGGTGGATGCGGCGACGAAGGCACCAGCGCAGCCAAAGGACTTGCCAAGCGTGGCGATCAAAGCAGTCGGCTTTATCCCATGTGCACCGGCGAGTCCCGTTGCGTGACCATCATTGGTGAAGAGCCCGAAGCTGTGGGCCTCATCCAAGTACAGACAGCCATCGGCGGCAATGTGGGCTCGCAGCGCCGCGGGGTCGGCGTAGTCGCCGTCCATGGAGAAGAGGGCCTCGGTGATCCACCAGGCCATGCTCTTGGGCTGTGGTGCCTGGCCATGTGGAAGGATTTGAACGTTCGCGCGGGAAAGACGGAGGCCGTCGATGAGGCTTGCGTGGTTTAGGGCATCGCTGTGCACGAGATCGGGGGGTTGGATCAGGGCGGCGAGGACACTTACGTTGAGCTGGAAGCCGCTCGGAAACAGCACTGCATCCTCAGCTCCGGCGAGACTGGCCAGTCGGAGTTCGATGGATCGGTGTTCAGGGAGATCCCCACACACCAGGCGTGATGCAGTGGCACCACTCGGCGCCATGAGCGGCTTGCTCAGGAGGGAGTGATTGGCGAGACCGAGATAGTCGTTACTGCAGAAGCCGACGACTTGGTGGTCTCCTAGGCAATAGCGAACGCCCCGTCGTTGGGAGATGATGGGGGGGGTACGGGCCAGGCCGAGTTGTTCCTGTTCGGCGAGTTGGTCCAAGAGGCGGCGGTCCAAGGATGTCGGCATGACGCTTGACAGGGATTGGTTGGTGGGGTTCTAACTTCGGAGCCGTGGCCAATGACAATCTGCAACACCTGTTGGAGTCACGTCTTGTGGCGATCGGGATACGGCGTGAGATGCCCTGGGAGAAGTTGGAGGGACTTGCGAAGCAGTGGCTTCGCTTCGGGCGGGCCATGAATCTGAGTGGGGCTAAGGACCTGCCGGCGCTGGCGGAGCAGGTCGCGGAGGGCCTTGGGGTAGTCGCACTGGCGGATCGTTTGGGATGTGTAGGCGGGCGATGGATCGATGTTGGGTCGGGGGCGGGGTTTCCGGGGCTGATTGTCGCTTCTTGTTTGCCAGTGGAAACCGTACTGGTGGAGCCGCGAGATCGGCGTGCCGCATTTCTCGAACTCATGATGGCGGAGCTTGGGGTTGGTGGCCGGGTGGTTCGGGGGCGGCTGGGGGCTGGAGGAGTGGGTGGTCTCGAGGGGGAGCGCTTCGATTGGGCGTCGGCGCGGGCAGTGTTTGCGCCTGGGGATTGGATCGAGCGCTCACGGGTGTTGCTCGTGGATGGCGGGATTACGTTTGCTCACCTCCATGGTGGAGATCCCGACCCCGTTGGGCGTGCTGTGGACTCGGTTGATAGTGGGAAGTGGTCCGTTCGTGGTTATCGATGTTTCACGTGAAACATCGCGCCTTGAACTCACGGCGATGTTTCACGTGAAACATCGGAGGTCTCCTACTCTGCGCTATTCACGCAGGCGGCAATGTGATCGGAAATCTCGGGTACTGACTCGTGTGCCAGGAACACCGCTGCGCGAAGCAGCGGCACTCCTGGTCGGGGTTCGCCACGCTGGCACAGAATCCAGCCCAGAGTGTCGAGGAAGTTCGGGTTGGTCGGCTCGAGTGCCAGAGCCCGCAGGGCGATGTCCTCGGCATAGTCGAGCTCCCTACTCTCGAGGGCCAGTTGGTAAGCAACGGTGTTGAGGACCTGGGCGTTGCTGGGATCGGACTCAAGAGCGGCTTGAAAATGGCCGACCGCAGCTGTGGTGTCCCTGTCGGAGAGCGCACGGAGTCCAAGGAATTGATGCACCGCCGCTGGCCATGGTGGCGACGCGCCAACGAGCGACAGGATCGCAAGCGACGCGCCCACTGCCAAGCCAATGGCGATCCGCCATGCTGTCCGGCGAACAACCAGCGAAATTCCCAGGACCAGACCCATCACCAGGCCGCCGATATGCCCGGCCTGTGCCATCCATGGGACGACTGCGCCGAGGATGAGACAGACCAGAATCAGGAACGCCAAGCTGAAGCTGGAGATTGGCTCTAGCTTCGTCTGCAATGGTTGTGAGCCAAAGCGACGACCCACCAAGAGGGCACCAGCGAGGCCAAGGGCGCCCGCTGACGCCCCGACCACCATGCTGGACTCGCACCAGACGAGTGAGGCGAGGCAGCCAGCGATGCTTGAGAGGGCAAAGATCAAGAGCGTGCGCCATGCGCCCCATGCGTGCTCGACCCAGTCGCCCAATGAGCCGAGGGCAAGGGCGTTGAGCAGGAGGTGGATGAAGAATCCGTGGAGCAGGCCCGCCGAGACGACGCGCCACCACTCGCCGTCGAGCCACACGTGCGTGAGTTCGAGGGCGCCGAGGCGAATCAGGACAGGCTCGCTGCCTTCGAGGGTCCAGATGCTATGGAGCAGTGTGGTGAGGGGATCGGGTGAGCTGGCGACGGCACCTACGAGAGTCGCTGTATACGCAAGCACACAGAGCATGATCAGACCGGCGGTGGCGGGGCGCTGCGGGAGGCGGCGCCACCAGGCATCGATGATGTAGCCCTCGTTGGCCGCGTGGTCAGCTTGCACGGGCAGGACCCTAGCAGATGCCGCGCGATCCCATGATGGCTCACGGGCCCAGGTTTGCGAGCAGGGCAGGTCTTACCTGTCTTTTGGGACAGATAATTCGTCTGGGAGCACTATTGCCCCAGGAGGCGTGCTGGGTCTGGCTTGCGGGCCGGGCGGGCTGGTGGTTATCGTGAAGACTGTCCGGGTGGGTTTGATCGTGATCCCAGTGGGCCGAAGACGCGAGCTGCGGGCGGTGTCTGGCCCGGGTCCATGTGCGGCCGGGGAGCGGTAGAGGGACCGGACGATGGCACGTCAGAACCTGTTGCTCGTCGACGGAGATGCCCGGCACTTGCGGGTGCTGGAGGTGAGCCTGCGTCGGGCAGGTTTCAGCATCACCAGCGCCGACACAACTGCGAAGGCGCTGCAGTACCTCGAGCATGCGGAGCCGGACCTGATCATCTCGGACACGCAGCTGCAGGGTGGGGATGGCTTCGAATTCTGTCGAGCAGTCAAACAGAACCCTCGCTGGGCGGCGATCCCGTTCATCTTCCTCACCAGCGCCACCGAGCTGGAGGACAAGGTCCGCGGACTTGAGCTGGGGGTTGAGGACTACCTGACCAAGCCGATCTACGTAAAGGAGGTCACGACGCGGGTGAAGATGCTGCTGCAGCGCAAGCAGCAGGAGCGTCTCGGTCGCAAGGATGCGCGGACAAAATTCAGCGGGCAGCTGGCCGACATGGCGATCGTCGACCTGCTCCAGACGATCGAGATCTCGCGGAAGAGCGGGACGATCGAGTTTGAGACGGACCTCGGCAACGCGACGGTGTGGTTTCGCGACGGACGGGTGATCGACGCCAAGATGGGCCGCTTGCAGGCGGCGGCGGCGGTCTACCGTCTGCTCGGGATCAACGAGGGGACCTTCGAGGTCGAGTTCCGCAATATCAGCCGGGCCGGCGTCATCGAGGAGACGACGCAGAGCTTGCTCATGGAGGGGATGCGACGCATCGACGAGTGGGTGCGTCTGCTCGAGGGCTTACCGCCCCTCGACCATGTGTTGACGGTGGATCAGCGGTTGCTGGCGGGACGAGCAGAGCCCTTGAGCCCGGTTCAGCTGGCGCTGCTGCGTCGCTTTGACGGCCGGCGGACGATCGTTGAGATCATTGACGACAGCGGGGCCGATGATCTGGAGGCGCTGGAGGCGATCGGTGGCCTGTACTTCGAAGGCCTGCTCACCGATGAGAAGGCGAGCGCGGAGGAGGAGCACGACGATCCAGCGGTTGCGAACCTCGAGGCATGGGACCCAGCCGTGACCCGCGCCGGTGTACCGCCCCTGCCTGTGGTCGCGGTCGACCCGGCGAAGCCGCTGACCAGCGTCGCCGACCTACCGCCCTTGCCGAGCTATCCGCTGCCTTTTCCGAACCTCAGCGCCAACGTCGACCACGATGATGTACTCGTGGGTGGGATCCCCGACGATGTACGTGAGCCGCAGCTGCCTGAGGACGGGAAGGTCATCGCCATGACCAGCGGGCGCCAGCGGCGCACCGACAAGGCGCCGACCAGCGTGATGATTCAGTCGACGACGGTCCGACGCCTCGAGGCGGTCGACGGGTTGGTCGCGCTACCGATGGGGACCGCTCGCGCGGAGGCCTTCGGCGAGCTGCAGTCGGAGGCCGCCGAGGCGCGACCGGACGCTCGAACGCACTCGCCGTCATCGTCCATCATCGTGCGTTCGCGGGAGATCGAGATGCGATCTTCCGCGTCCGCGTCCGGGTCCGCGTCGATCGCGGCGAATAGCACCGTGAGCAGCACGACGGTCGACTCATCGCCGCCGGCCACGGCGTCCGACACCTGGCCCCACGAGACCCCGCCTCAATTGCTCGCCGAGAGCACGGATGACATGGGTCGTCTTAGCGCCTTGGTCGCCGCCTTGAACCAGAGCGCGACCAGTCCAGCCGAGGAGTTGCGCGCCGAGACGGAGCGCGAGGTGGAGACAACACCACAGCCGCCATCGTTGTTGTGGGGCTGGCTCCTCGTGGCGGCGTTGGGTGTGGTTGTGATCGTGCTGCTCAAGCCGTGGGACATGAACCGACGCACGAACCGATCAGTGGTAGCCGCCAGCGAGGGGAAGGTGATCGCACCGACCCAAGTGGAGACGAAGGTGCCGGTGGCGACGCGGCTTGCGAAGCCGGTGGTCGAGAAGCCAGTGCTTGAGAAGCCGGTGGTCGAGGAGCCGGTGCCGCCCCCGCCCCTGCCAGTTCAGCCAGGGGCAGATCCAGCAGCGTTGAAACAGGAGGTGGAGCGGGCCTCGAAGCTGTACATGTCCGGGAAGCTGAAGGAGGCGCTGGTTGCGGTCGAAGCGGCGCTGGCGATGGACCCGCGACATGCGCCAGCGCTGCTGCTCAAGGCCAACGTGCTCATCGAGCGCAAGGACCTTGAGGCGGCGAAGCAGGCGGTGGACGCAGCGATCGCCAGCGACCCGGGGCTGGCCGACGCCCAGCTGGCGCTCGGTGTGATCGAACAGGAGCGCGGCGCGACGGATGCGGCGATCGCTGCGTATGAGAAGTTTCTCGAGCTCGCGCCCAAGTCTCGCTACGCGGCGAGCATCCGTGGCACGCTCAAGCAGCTGCAGCGCGGGAAATAGGCGCTCGCTACGCTTGAACTCGCCGCGAAAGCGCGCTACGCCCCTGCCGGCGTGCGTGCTGGACCGAAGATCCTCGCCATCGAGTCGTCGTGCGACGAGACTGCATGTGCCGTCGTCGAGGGCCTGCAGGTGCGTGCGAGCGTGGTCGCGTCGCAAGTGGCGATCCACGCGGCGTACGGCGGCGTGGTGCCGGAGCTCGCAAGTCGACATCATCTGACGGCGGCGGTGCCGGTGCTGCGCGCGGCTCTCGTGCAGGCCGGGTTGCCGCTGCACGAGCTCGACGCGTTGGCGGTGACGGAGGGCCCGGGGCTGGTGGGGGCGCTGCTGGTGGGCGTGCAGATGGCGCAGGGGCTGGCGCTGGCGACCGGGTTGCCGCTGCACGGGATCCACCACATGGAGGGCCATCTGCTGTCGCCGTTTCTCGGCGACCATGCGACGGCGGCGCGAGACTTCGTACCGCATCTGGCGCTGTCGGTGTCGGGTGGGCACAGCGAGCTGGTGCTGGTCGAGGGGCTCGCTCGCTACCAGGTGCTCGGCAGCACCCGCGACGATGCGGCTGGTGAGGCCTTCGACAAGGTGGCCAAGCTACTCGGGCTCGGGTACCCGGGCGGGCCTGTGATCGACCGGCTGGCGCGCGAGGGAGATCCACAGGCGATCGCGTTTCCCCGGGCGATGCTCGACCGCCAGCGCTTCGAATTCTCGTTCTCGGGGTTGAAGACGGCGGTCGCGGTGCACCTGCAACAGCACGGGCAGCCAAGTTCGCGCGCTGCGCTGGCGGACCTTTGCGCGTCGTTTCAGGCAGCGGTGGTGGACGTCCTGGTGATGAAGGCGCGGCTGGCCCGGCGTAAGTTTGGCTGCGTGGCCATGACGATCGTCGGCGGTGTGTCGGCGAATCACGGGCTGCGCGAGGCCATGGCGGCCGCTGCACGCCAGGACGGCTTCGAGTTGTGGACACCGGAACTGCGCTACTGCGGCGACAATGCGGCGATGATCGCGGCGGCTGCTGCGTTGCGGGTGCAGGCCGGGCTGGCCCCGGGTGTGCGGGTGTTCGCCAGCGGGGCGATCGATGAGGTGCGCCGATGATTGACTCGCCAGGACAGTTGCTCAAGCGCCACGGGCTGCATGCTCGGCACAGTTGGGGGCAAAATTTCTTGCATGCGCAGTCGGTGCACGAGGCGATCGTGCGCGCATCGGGGGCGCGCGCCGGGATGCGCGTGGTGGAGATCGGCGCGGGGCTCGGGACCCTGACCGACCACCTGCTCGCTACGGGCGCGGAGGTGTGGGCGATCGAACGTGATCGCGACCTGTGCACGGTATTGCGGGCGGAGCTCGGCGATCGCCCCAACCTGGTGCTGCACGAGGCCGACGCGGTGCGCTTCGACTACGCGGCGGCGGCGAAGGACCAGGTGACGCCGCCGGCGATCGTCGGCAACTTGCCGTACCAGTTGACCGGGCCGCTGCTGTTCGTGCTGCTCGATCACCACGCGTGGACTGGACCGTGGGTGGTGATGGTGCAGAAGGAAGTGGCCGACCGGCTCTGTTCGCCGCCGGGTTCGCGCGAGTACGGTGGGGTGACCGCGGTGATGTCTCGCGTGCGGGCGGTGACTCGCGTGTGCGCGGCGCCGCGGGGCTGCTTCCTGCCGCCGCCGCGGGTCGACTCGGCGGTGATCCGGCTCGACCCGCACCCGCAGCCGCGGGGCGAGGTGGCCGATGCGCACGGCTTCCAGCAGCTGGTGCGGGCGACGTTCCAGCAGCGGCGCAAGGTGCTGAGCAACGCGTTGACCTCGCTCGCAGGGCGTGATGCGGCGTTGCGCTGGTGTGCGGTGGCGGGCGTCGATCCGGGGATCCGCCCCGAGCGGCTGGGGCCCGAGGAGTTCGCGGCGCTGCAGCGGGCGCGCGAGGCCGAGGGAGCGAGCGGCGATGCCGGAGCTCCCTGAAGTCGAATCGGTTCGCCGCGGTCTGGTCGCGGCGAAGTTGCAAGCCCCAGTCTGCTCGCTGTGGCGTAGCGCGTTCAAGCTGCGCATCGGCAAGCACTGGGAGAGCGAGAACCTCGAGTGCCTGCGTGGGGCGACACCAGGGGCGGTGGGGCGGCGGGGTAAGTACATCGTGTGGTCGTTTCGTGGGGCTGATGATGCGCCGCTCGGGCTGGTGATCCACCTCGGGATGAGCGGGCGTTGTGGGGTTGCGATCGCATCGCAGCCGCGGGTGCTACACACCCACCTGGCCCTGGGCTTCGCCGACGGACGCGAGCTGCGACTGGTCGATCCGCGGCGCTTCGGCGGCCTGCGAGCGGGGCCGTGGGAGACGCTCATGACGAGCCCGCCGATCGGTGAGCTCGGGCCCGAGCCACTCGATCCGGACCTCTCCGGCGAGCTGCTGCAAGCGCGGCTCGGTGCGTCGGCGCGACCGATCCGCGACGCGTTGCTCGATCAGGAGGCGATCGCGGGGCTCGGCAATATCTATGCGGTCGAGGCGTTGTTCCTCGCGGGCATCCACCCGCAGATCGAGGCGCGTCGTCTGCATCGCAGCGCGTGGGACCGCCTCGCAGTGGCGATCGTCGGCGTGCTGCGGCAGGGCATCGAGAACGGCGGGACCACGCTCAAGGATTTTCGCAACGTGATCGGTGAGGTCGGTCGCAATCAGGACGACCTGAGGGTGTATGGGCGAGCGGGCGAGGCATGCCCGCGTTGCGGCGAGGCGTTGCGTGGCTTTGTATCGGGCGGGCGCAGCGGGGCTTTCTGTCCCCGCGACCAGGCGAGGCCGAGGACTCGCTTGTTGCGCTGAGGCGCTGGACGCTGGGCATCGCCGTGGGCGCGAAACAGACCGCTTGCCAGAGATTCAGGCATGGGCGCACACTGGCGCCGCAGCTCCGACGGAATGGACGAAGTCCACAGCACTGGCCCGACATCCATGGCGCAGGAGGCGCGGACCGACGAGGTGCTCATGGCGAGCTTCCGCGACGGTGAGGTGCGGGCCTTCGATGTACTGGTTGTGCGGCACCGCCGAGGGCTGTTCAACTTTTTGCTGCGCAGCGTGCAGAACCGGAGTCGGGCGGAGGAGATGTTGCAGGAGGTGTTCCTGCGGGTGGTACGGTCGAAGGACCGCTACGAGCACACGGCGAAGTTCACGACCTGGGTGTACACGATCGCCCGGAATCTGTGCGTGGACGAGAGTCGTCGGGCGAAGTTCCGACGCACGGTGTCACTCGACGCGCCGCGACGGGGAGACGGGAGTGAGGATGGTCCGGCGATGTTGGACTCGGTGGCGGCGGATCAGGTCGCCACCGATGACGCCGCCGCGGCGCCGCAGATCCGCGGACGGATCGCCAGGGCGATCGACCTGCTGCCCGACGATCAGCGCGAGGTGTTCCTGATGCGGCAGGTGAGCGGGCTGTCGTTCAAGGAGATCGGTGAGATCGTGGGCGCGCCGGAGAACACAGTGAAGAGTCGGATGCGCTACGCGCTCGACAAGCTGCGCACCGAGCTCGCCGATTTTCACGACGGCTGAGCTGCGAGCGTGAGCTGGTCGCTGGGGAGCTTCTCGGCGCCCCAGCTCTTGCGAGCTTCGGGTGGGAGACCGCCGTGGCTGCGGGCGTAGGCGTCGAGGAAGCGACGGGTGGCGGCATTGGCATAGCCGCCGCCGGCGACGGGGCCGAACTCGGCGTGGTAGCGGTCGCAGATCTCGGCGAAGGCGGCGTCACGGGCGTGCTTGGCGAGGATCGATGCGGCGGCGACGGCGACGTGGGCCGACTCGCCGTCGTTGACGGCTTGCAGGCGGGGAAAGTGGCGCTGCAGCGGACGAAAGAGATTGGCGCCGTCGCAGATGATCGTGGCGGTCTGAGGGGCTTCGAGTCGGCGCAGGAGACGGAGCGCGACGTCCTGCTCGAGGCGATTGAGTTGGCCGCGGAAGGTATGCTCGTCGATGATCTCGACGGGGACGAGCTCGCAGGCGGAGGCGAGGGCGTGGCGGTGGATCTGCGCGCTGAGGCCGGCGCGAAGGTCCTGGGCCTTCGCGCCGGAGCCGAAGCGCTTGCTGTCCTGCACGCCGAGCTCGCGGAGGGCGATCCCGCCGGCCTCGTCGAGGAGGACCACGGCGAGGGCCATGGGGCCGAGGATCGGTCCGCGGCCGGCCTCGTCGACGCCGTACACGCGATCGCTGCGGCTCATGGAGCGACCCTCTCGAGGCTGCCGAGCACCGCGTCGAGGCCGTACACGCGATCGCTGGGTTGGGGGCTGCCAGCAGGCTGAGGCGGCGACGTGGCGGCGGGCGCGGGGCCGAGGCCGCGGTGTGGCGTGCCTGTCGGTGGGCCTGCCGGATGTGGCGGAACAGGCCGCGGATGAACTTGCGCCAGCTGGCGGCGACTGGCTGGAGGGCGACGCGGTAGCGCTCGCGGAGGGCGGCCTCACCCTTGGCGACGGTGGGGCCGTGTTCGATGACGAGGCTGGCGACGAAGCCGGAGGAGTCGAGGCTGTCGAGGAAGCCGTTGGCCCAGGGGACGAGACGGCCGGTGAGAACGTCGGCGAGGGCGTCGGCGCCTGGCGTTTGGGTCAGGTCGGCGAGGGCGGTCTGGAGGGCGCGCAGGATGCTGTCCCGAAGGACAGCTGCGAGGTAGGTGGCGTCTTGCGGGGCGAGGAAGGCGCGCGCGGGGGCAGAGCCGGCGCGGAGGATGCCGAGCGCGAGGCACTCGCGGGTGAGCACGTCGTCGAGGCCGAGGATCTGGCCGTACACGGTGTCGGCGAAGCTGACGAGGCGGAACTCGAGCTGGCCAGGGTCGCTGGCGTCGCCGCGGGCGGCGTCGTCGGCCTTGGCGTCGAGGGCGTCGGCGGCGGCGAGGACGACCTCGCGTGCGTGGCCGAGAGCGTCGGCGAGGCGACGGGTGGTGAGCGAGCGCTTGAGTTCGCGGGCTCGCTCGAAGAAGTGACGCTCGAGGGCGTCCTCTACCGCGACGAAGGGGTCGTCGCTGTGGTTCCCCTCGGCGGTGCGCAACGTGAGGGCGGCGCTGGCGGAGATCGGGAGGACGTCGAGGAGGATCTGTCCGAACTGTTCGCGCAAGTAGGTGACGAGCTCGACGCGCTCCTCGGCGTCGAGGGTGTCGACCTTGTTGAGCACACCGAGGACCTGGCGGCCGTCGGCGCTGACGCTCTTGAGGGCGCTGCCCTCGGAGGCCGCGCCGCCGCGGGTGGCGGAGAAGATCCAGATGATCGCGTCGGCCTCCTCGACGAACTCGCGAGTGACTCGCTCGTGGAAGGTGTCGAGGGCATTGAGGCCGGGGGTGTCGACGACAGCGGCCTCGCCGAGGCGCGAGCCGGTGCGCTCGATCTCCATGTGGCGGATCCGGCTGGCCTCGATGTCGTCGAGGTGTTGCAGGAAGGTGTGTACCTCGTCGCGGGCGATGGTGGCGATGCTGCCGTCGCGGTAGTGGACGCGCGCGCTGCCGCTGGGCCCGCGACGAAACAGGTTGATCGTCGAGGTGGTGGGCAGCACGCCCATGGGCGCGACGGCCTCACCGAGCAGGGCGTTGATGAAGGTGCTCTTGCCGGACGAGAACTCGCCCATGATGGCGATCGTCAGCGGTCTTGCGAGGCGCTCGCGCGCCGCGATGACGCCGGAGAGGGCGTCCTGTACGCCGCTCAGCGGGACGCCGAGGATCCGCCCGGGCATGGCGGCGAGCAGGGTGGTAGCGGCGGTGAGGAGATCTTCGAGGCGGTTGCTCTCGACAGGGCGTGCGAGCTCGGTGAGCAGGGCGCGGGCGTGCTCGTGCTCGGGGAATTCGGTGAGCACCTCGACGAGGTACTCCTGTGCGGCCTCGGGCAGATTGCGTTGCAGGCACAGCTCGGCGGAGGCGAGGGCACGCTGGCTGCGAACGACGGTGAGGCGCGAGCCAGCGTCCCGGATCGGTGAGATCTCGTCGGGGCCCCAGGGGCCGCCGAGGTCGGCCTGGGCGCGGAAACGTGGTGGCGGTCCGGGCAGGAAGTCCTCGCCGACCTGTTCGTCGCGCTCCTCGAGGCGCTTGCGGACATGGACGAGGCGGAGCTCCTCGGGCGCGGTCGGGCTGTCGCGCAGCTGCTTGCGGATCGCGGCGACGAGGGTGGGTGGACGGAGATCTGCCCGAAGGGACAGGTGAGCGAGCTCGTGGAGGTAACGCTCGAGGAGGTCGGCCGGGGCGGCACGGGCGGCGATGGCGAGGGCGTCGAGACAGGCGCTGCGGCCGGCGATCGGCGTTGCTGCGCCGCTGCTTGGCCAGGTGGCGGCTTCGGCGAGCGCCCACAGGCGCTGGCGGCGTGGGTCCTCGGAGGCGCGCTGGAGGTGGCGGAGGGCGAGCTCGCGGGTGCGTTCGGGCTGGCTCTCGGGACCTGTCCCAAGGCACAGGCCGATGCGGATGCGGAGCTCGTCCCATGCGGGGTCGTCACTGTCGACCTTCGCCAGCGCGGCCTCGGAGCCGAGGCGGTCGCCCTTGGCGGCGAGGGCGAGGGCGAGGTAGGCGTGGGCGGTCCGGGCGTCGTCGCTGGGTGTGGCCGGTTGGCCATCACTCGCGGTCGGTGGTTCGGCCTCGCTGCTGAGCCAGGCGATCGCCTCGTCGACGCTCTCGGCGGCGAGGGAGATCTGAGCGCCCTCGGCGATGAGGAGCTGACGCAGGGGGCCGTGGGTGCCCTCGGGGAGGCGTGCGCGGGTCTTGTGCAGCTCGAGCAGGGCGCGTTCGTGTCGGCCACGGTGGGCCTGCGCGAGGGTGGTGAGCAGGTGAAAGACGAAGCGGGTCTCGGGTTGGAGCGAGCCGCCGAGCTCATCGAGCAGCTTGCGTGCGCGGCGGAGGGCGTCGAGGCTGGCATCGAACTCGCTGCGCAGGAGGTGCTCCGTGGCCTCGACGAGCGGGCCGCCCACGTTACGCTCGCCGCGTTTGCCGAGGCCTTCAGCGAAGGCGCTCAGGACATCGATGCGCGCGGGGGTGACGAGGGCTTGTTCGATGAGGGTGAGGGCGAGGCTGAGGAGCAGGCTGGGGTCGTTGGGCCGGGTCTTGATCGGTGCCTGGAGGCGTTCATGGGCGGTGGCGAATTGGCCGGCGCGGCGGAGGTCATGGGCCTGGGTGAGCGCGCGCGCGACTTCCTCGGGCTGCTGCGGGCCGGCGACTTCGGTGATCGCCTTGCCGACGCGCTTGGCCCAGCCGCCGAGCGCGGAGCCGACAGATCGGAGGGTGTTGGCTGGGCCTGCGGGGTCGTCCTTGGGGTGGTCGTCGCTGCCGTTGGTCATGCGGAGGGGCTCGGTGAAGAGGCGTGCGCAGCGAGGTCGCCGCGGAGCTGTTCGAGGCGCTGTTCGAGCCCGCGAAGCTCCGCGAGGGCGGTCTGGCGGGGATCGGGTGCGGCTGGCTTGGTGGGCAACTCGCCTGGCTTTGCAGACAGGTCACCAGGTGGTAGGGCGAGGGCGTCGAGGGCCGCGGCGCGCTCGAGCAGGGCCTGGAGATGGGCGCCGAGCTGGTTGTGGGCGAGGACGATGTACTCGCGGAGGCCGGCGATGTGGCTGTCGATGGCGCGGAGGAGCGTGGCTTCGAGGTCGGAGAAGCTGCGGCTGAGCGCGTGAGGGACGCTCTCGCGTGCGGCCTCGCGGAGGGCGCGGATCGAACGCTCGCGCAGGAACATGGTGGCGAGCGGGGCGACGACGGTGATGAGCAGGCCGGCGACGAGGTTGCCGAAGTACATGACCGCAGTGCCGGCGATGCCGACCGCGAGGGTGCCAGCCTCGACACCGACGGACGGCGGCTGGAGCTGAACGACGGGGCCGCGGAATCCAAGGTTGAGCATGGTCTCGGCGAGGCGGCGCTGGGCCTGCTCGCCGCAGGTGTGGATCGCGTCGCGCGTGAGCTGCTCAAGGGCCAGGCGCAGGCGTTCGGCCTCGTGGTAGGTGAAGTGCAGGAGGGCGTCCTGGATCGCTCCGGGGAGGAGATCTGCGGCTTGGCGTAGATCGCTGCGCTCGAGCTGGGCGAGGATCGAGGTCTGCAGTTCGACGCGGAAGCTGGCGAGGTTGTCGTGGCAACCCTGGGCGATCTTCGCCCGACCGTCGGCGATCGTGGCCTCGATCTCGTCGAGGTCGAGACGTCGCTGCACGAGCGTCTCGCGCACCGCTTTCAGCTCGGACTGCAGCGCGGCCGACTCCAGTCGCAGGGCCCGGGCCTCGATGGCGGTGTGGTGTAGCAGCAGGTCGACGCTGCGTTGCAGGCTGGCACGCGCGCGCGTCGGGAGCACGGTGGCGCCCTGGCTCGCAAGCACGCGGATACGCTCTCGGAGGCGCTGGACCTCGCGCACGCCCAGAGTGTCGCTGCCCGGGGATTTGCTGGCGCCACGGGCATCGGTGGTGAACACCTCAACGGCGCCAGGCAGCACCGCGCTGAGTTCACGGTGGATGTGGTCGAGGAGGTTGCCTCGCTCGGCCTCGGGGACGAGGTCGATGCGGTTGAGGGCGAGCAGGAGGGTGGCACCAGTGCCCTCCGTGCCGCCGACCGCGGTGAGGGCGTCGCGCAGGAAGGCGACCTCGGTGAGCTTGAGGACCTGGGTGGCGTCGAGGACGAGGATGATCGCGTCACCGCGGGGCAGCTCGCCGCGACTGATGAGGCTGCGGAAGCGTTCGAGGTCGTTGATGCCGGGGGTGTCGATGAGCTCGACACCTGGCGGGAGGTGCTCGCTCGGGGTGGTGACGAGGAGGGTGCCGACGTGTTCTTCCTTGCCACGTGCGAGCCGGGAGAAGTGGTCAGGCTCGAGCAGCTTGCGAGTGCCGTCGGGGGCGACGAGGAAGCGACCGAGGTGCTCGTCGCGGACGATCTGGACGACAGCGCCGGTGGTGGGCGTGACCCCGCTCGGGAGCAGTGCCTCAGCGAGCAGGGCGTTGATCAGGGTGCTCTTGCCTTGCTTGATCTCGCCGAGGACGAGCACGCGGAGCTGGGCGTGATCGAGGCGGCGGGCGGTGTCGGCGATGATGTGCTCGCCGAGGCCGGGGAGGCCGAGCTGGGTGGCGATGTCGGCGAGTTCACGCGCGTTGTCGCGGAGGCCGAGGGTCGGCGTCTCGCTGGTCATCACAGTACCCCCAGGCGCAGGGTGAGGCGCTGGTCGCAGCGTGCGAGCGGCCATGCGTCGGCCGGGACCTCGTATCCGGCGGCGATCGGTGGCGGGGTGGCCTTCGCGGGCTCGCTGGTCTTGTCCACAGGCAGGGCGACGGGTTCGCTGGCGTGCATGAGCTGGTCGACGAGCTCGTGCACGGACGGGTGGTCCTGCACGAAGCGGCGGCTCGAGCGGACGCGAGCGACGACGCGGCTGTGGTTGAATTCCTCGAGGGCTCGCTTGCGTTCAGCGAGGTCGGCGAGGCTCGGATACCAGGGTGGGAGTTGTTCGCTGCTGCGGGCGAGGGCCGCGACGGAGGGGGCAAATTCGCCCGCTGCGAGCAAGCCGGCGCGGTCGGCCGAGAAGGCGGCGAGGCGGCTGAAGGAGCGAAGAACGAGCCGGAGGGCCGTGTGGCCGCGGTGTTCGCGGTGGGAGACGTAGTGGGCCATGAACAGCGCTGCGTGGCCGCACTGGATGTGGCCGAGGCCCTGGGCGAGGAGGAAGGCGCGTTGGGGTGGGGCGAGCTCGGCGAGGGCGAGGGCGTCGACGACAAGCCAATCGTCGCTGTTGCGGGCGTTGCCGAGCGGGGTGACGAGGGGCCAGCGACCGCGTGCAGAGGGGGTGACGAGGCGGACGGCAGGGAGGGTGACGCGGAGCAGTTCGGCGATCCTGACGATCTCTTGCAGAAATGGCAGGGTGACGGCACCTTCGGGGACCTGCAACTCCTCTCGCATCAACTCCTCGGCGACGGCGCTCCAGCGCAGCTCGAGCGCGCGCATCAATGTCTGGGCTGTCATCGACTGGTTGAGCCAGTGAAAACGGCGGACGTCGACGCCGTAGGCGTAAGTGACGCGGGCCAGATCTTGCTCGAAGGAGCGAAACTGCCGGCGCTGCACGAAGCGGCCAAGATCGAGGTTGGAGGTCACTGGAGTGATTTTACCAGGCAGCCGCCAGATCTGTCGTCGCCAAGATCCAAAAAGGTGGCGACAGGCACGCGAACCAGCTTGCGGCGCACCGCTGATCTAGGTATGCCCGGCAACGAACGGTCCCATGGCTGCTGCCAAGCACATTGAGCTCCCGGCCGTCAGCGTGCCGTCGCACCTGTGGACGCGCAGTGGCAGGCCGAGACAGGGACGCATCGTGCAGGTCTTGCTGCCAGGGGCACTCGTCGTGGCGGGACTGCTGGTGTCCGGGACCACGTTGCGCGTTGTGCTGGTGCTCGCGGGTCTCGGACTATTCTTCCTGCTGCCCGCGATTCTGTTGGCGCGGCTGGAGCGCATCGGTCGCGATGTGCAGGCCGCTAGCCCGCGGGCCGCAGCGGAGCTACTTCAGCGGCTGCCAGGCAAGCCGGTGGTGCAGTTCTTCGCGCCGACGGCTTGGCGCACGCTGCACGAGGGCATCCTTCAGCTGAAGGTCGGCGATGGAAAGGCAGCGGCTGCCAACTTCGCCGAGACGGCGCGGCTGATTCGCCAGCCGGATGCGGTGATGCTGGTGAGCGCCCAGGCACACGCGCTCGTGGTGGCTGGCGAGCGCGCCGAGGCCCGCGAGCTCCTGCAGCGCCTCGCCAAGGAGAACATGCTGGTCTCCCGCGACCAGCTCGACCTCGGCATCGTGCTGCTGGTCGAGTCGCAGAAGAAGAACAAGCAAGCGCTGGCGTACATCGAGTCCGCCCGTAAGACGATCGGCGATCATCCGCGGGTGCTCGCGGCGCTGGCCCTCGCGTTGCAAAAGACAGAGCGCATCGATGAGGCCTCGGAGCTGCTCGAGCAGGTGCAGATCATCCAGCAGGGTGCCGACGTGGATCCGGTGGTCGAGGATCTGGTCATGCGGGCGCGAAAGGGGCTGCAGACCTTCATCGAGGCCCAGCTTCGGCGTGAGCGACGTTCACGTTCACGACGCACGACGATCGTCGTCTCGAGCGACCTGGCGGCGAGTGAGATCGTCTCGGGGGAGATCGGCGCGGGTGAGCAGGCGCAGCTCGACAACCCGACCACCAGCTTCCGTCCGGCCGGGACAGTGATCTCGAGCAAGTCGGTCGACGGCGAGCTGACTCATGAAGAGCGCTCGATGCTCAACATCCCTGAGTCGCGCACGCGCAAGGCTGAGGACGCTCGAGATGCGAAGGCTAGCGCCTTCTCGATCGACGAGGATTCGGCGGCGCACGAGAGCAACGAACCCGAGCCGGTAGCGAAGGCGGACTCGATCCTCACGGCGATCTCTGCGGAGCCCGTAGGCGTGGCGGAGCCGCAGAGCATCTCGTTGATCAACCCGGCAGTTGCTGCCGCAGCGCCTCAGACGATCGACGCGAGCAAGATCTTGGCAGAGTTGCCGACCATCGCGCCTGAGCCAATGCCGGCGGCCAAGATGGCCGAGGTCGATGTGCCCATGGTCAGGCGCAAGCCCGCGTTGCCCGCGGTGTCTGAGCGGCCGAACCACCTCCTCGGTGTGCTGCCTACGGGCGGCAACTCGAGCTTGAGCGCGGGGCCAGCGTTGTCGTCGCTGCCAGTCGCGGGCGGGCCGAAATCTGCGTTGCCAACACGGCGGCCTGAGTCACCGAACAGCGCGGCGCCAAAGAGCACCACGCCGCTGTTCCGTGCGCCGATCATCGGCAAGAACGACGACAAGGCCGAGGGCGACGACGATCCGGGTCGCCGCTGAGCTGTCGCTCCGACCTTCGCAGTCGTTGGGTCGAGGCATCCATGCTGGGCGCCTCCCAGAGAGTTGTCCCAAAGGACAGCTACTTGTCGATGCCGGCCAAGGGATCGTCGGTGGACTCGATCTTGGCCCGTGGGTCCTTCTTCTTCGGCTTCTCGGTGGGCGTTGAGCTGCCACCGCCGCCGCCGCCGCCACCACCACTGGGTTGCGGGCGGCCTTCCTTGAACTGGGTGCCCTTGATCGCGTCGACATCGCTACCCTTGACCGTCTTCGGGCCCTGGGTGTCGGGGGGGATCTCACCAGCACGGATGACCGTGGTAGGGCCTGTAGGCGCGGGGGGAGGCGGTTCCTCGCCCTTGCCCTTCAACGCAAGGTAACCTCCGATGCCGCCGAGCAAGACGACGACAGCGATGATGATCCCCCACTTCGCACCGCCGCCGCCAGTCGAGTCGTCGTCATAGTTGTGACTGCTGCCACCGCTGCCGTCAAAGCTCGCGGCTGAGTTACCGAAGCTGGCCCCCTCGGATGAGGGGAAGGGCGCCGCGACTTCGCCGAAGGGCGAGGCAGGACCGGTGGAGAAGGGCGCAGCTGCTGGTGCGCTGCTCCCGAAGGGGTTCGCTGCGGGACTGGGAGCGGGGGTCGGCCTTGGTGCAGCAGCAGCGACAGGGGCGGGCTTGGCAGCGACAGGGGTCGGAGTCACGGCTTGCACGGCCGCCTGTGCGGCGACGTCGTCGCGACGGAACAGGCGCGTCGTTCCTTCGCCGGTCTCGCCGAGGTCGTCGTCATCGTTGTCAGCGTCACTGTTGCTGTCGCCGAGATCGTCATCGTCGTCGTCGCTACCGCCATCTCCGTGCTCGGCCGCGGCCTCGAGTTCGGCGTACAGCGAGCGGATCTTGGCGTCGAGGCGCTCGATCGCCTGGGCGTTCATCCGCAGGGTCGCGGGGTCCGTCGCGGTCTCCAACGCGGCCTCATGCCGGTTGCGCTCCTCTTCCAGGCTCTCGAGCCGCGCGAGGGATTCCTGAATCCAGTCTTCCGTGGGCATAGTTGATGGGGCTCCGCTCAGGTTCTGCGATCGGGGAGCGCGAGTCGCGTCTCTCGACAGGCATAATACACAGCGTTCCTGGCGCTCCAACCATTAATTCCCGAACGCGCCCTCGCCCCGGTCGATCTCTCGCCATGCGCCGTCTGACGCCGCCGCCGCCAACAGCCCGCCCGCGCGCGTGGCTGCGCAGCCCCACGTGGGACCTCACCCTGCTGGCCTTCTGTTGGTTGCCGTTCTATGTGTGGGCGGTTTTTGGCCTCGGTCTCGACGGCTCCTGGGCCGCCGGGGTTGGCTCGCGCGACGCTCTGGCATGGGCCACGTTGGTCGCTCTGGCGATCACCTACGTTCATCGCCACTACACCTTTCTCCTCGTGTACGGCGACGGTGAGACCTTCCGGCGGCGTGCCCGCGAGTTTGTACTTGCCCCGCTGCTGGTGTTCGCGGTGGTCGGCCTGTGTCGGGGCACGGGCGGCATGGTTTGGAAGCTGTTGCTTGTCGCGGTGGGTGCATGGAACGTGTGGCACACGCTGATGCAGCGCTTCGGTATCTTGCGCATCTACGCCGGCAAGGCGGGGTGCGGCTTGCAGGAGCCGGCGCATGGTCGTCGCGACCTGGCTCTGCTGTGGTGCAGCGTGATTTTCGTCTCTTGGATCACATTGCTGCTGAGGGCGGAGACTTTCGCGGGTCAGGCCAACGCCCGGCTGTTGCTGCGTGTCGTCCGTCCGCTGATCTCGGGGACGGGCGCGTGGGCGGTGCTCGCGGTGCTCGCGGCGGGCTGGTTAGCGGTACTGCTGTACTGGCTACGCCACGAGATGCGGGCCGCGCTATGCCTGCGTGAGCGCCTGCCGCGGTGGACCTTTCTCGCGTCGACCCTGCTGTTGCTGGCGGTGTTCGTCGTGCACGGGCCGATCGTCGGCTACCTGTGCTTCGGAGTGGCGCACGCGCTCGAGTACGTGGCCTTCGTGCACCACTTCGGGCAGCAGAAGTTCGCCCAGGACGGAGCGACCGGCTTCACCGCGTCGTTGCTGCGGCGCCCGCTCTGGGCGGCGCCGCTGCTCATCGGCGTGCTGCTCACGGCGTTCATCCTGCTCCGCGATCACCGGGGTGCCGATCTCTACCTCGTCTACTACCTCGGCACGTCGCTGCTTCACTTCCTGTTCGATGGCTGGATCTGGAAGGTACGTCGTCCCGAGGTGAGGCGACCCCTCGGGGTCGCCTGAGCCGCTCAGGTGCCCTTGCGGAGCTCGGCGAGCACCAGCTTTGCGAGCATCTTCAGCGTGTCGAACACGCCGACGCCCGTGGTCGCCACGCCCTCGAACTCAGGCACCTGCGTCCCGTTCAAGGACTTCGACAGCTCAGCGACGCTCATCGCGTTGGGTAGGTCGCGCTTGTTGTACTGGACGACGTAGGGCAGCTTGTCGAGGTCGTAGCCCTGTTCGTTGAGGTTCAGACGCAGGTTCTCGAGGCTCTCGATGTTGGCGTCGTAGCGCTCCTCTTGCGAGTCGGCCACGAAGCAGACGCCGTCGACGCCCTTGAGGATCAGCTTGCGGCTGGCGTCGTAGAACACCTGGCCCGGTACGGTGTACAGGTGGAAGCGCGTCTTGAAGCCGCGGATCTCACCGAGGCTGAGCGGGAGGAAGTCGAAGAACAGCGTCCGCTCGGTCTCCGTGGCGAGGGAGATCATCTTACCCTTCGCCTCGGGACGCGTCTTGTTGTAGATGTACTGCAGGTTCGTGGTCTTCCCGCAGAGACCTGGCCCGTAGTAGACCAGCTTGCAGTTGATCTCACGCGAACTGTAGTTGATGAAGGACATCGGTTGTAAGGCTCTCGCTAGTCGTTGAACAGGTTGTCGATGTCCTGATCCGTGATGTCCGGCAGAGGGCTCGACTGGGGCGACAGCGCCTTCTTCGCCAGTTCCTCGAAGATCGGAACCAGCTCGTCTTGAGCCCGCTTCACGCGCAAGCGTACCAGCCCGGGGGTCGTGTTCTTGTCGAAGAGCACCACGAGGATGATGCGCCGTCCGACCAGGGACAGATTGATCGACATCCCCTTGCCTTCGTGGAACTGGCCAGTGAACTCATCCTCCTGGAGCAGCTTGGCGATGCCACCGGTGGCCGCGACGTTGCCCGCGACCAGCGAACTCAGCGAGGTCGTGTCGAGCTCGTGAGCAGCACCTGCGGCCGCGACGAGCGCTCCATTCTTGTCGATGAGAAGAATCGATCTTGCTCGTGAATCCTGCTGGAGCCGGTCAGCGATCTTTTGGATCTGCTTGAGCTCCTCTTCAAACATCACGAGCTGGGGATTCATCGGGTTCAAGGGACAGACTCCTGATGCGCGACGTGTGAACTTCGGACCGATGCCCGACGGCGTGAAAACCGTAACAAACTCAACCGGGCAAGTCCATCGCGCCGAACGACCATCACGCGAGTCTCCCGATGCCTGCTGCGGGGTGTGGGGTCGGTCCTTGGTCTCACGTTCAGTGTGCGCGCGGCAAAACTCCGGCAGTGAGCAGGTCCATCGCGGGGGACCGCGAGCGTCGCTGGCGCCTCCGCCTTCACAGCGAGCGCCGCTCGGCCAGGGCGCGGTGGAGGGTGTTCAGATCCGCATACTCAAGCTCCCCGCCGACCGCGACCCCCGAGGCGATCCGCGTGACCCGAACCCCGAGAGGTTGCAGCAGCTTGGACAGGTACAGGGCTGTTGCGTCACCCTCGATGTTGGGGCTGGTGGCGACGATGAGCTCGCGCACCGCATCACCGTGCAGTCGTTGCAGCAGCGCGTCGATCTTGAGCTCCGCAGGGCCGATGCCGGCGAGCGGATCGAGGACACCGTGTAGGACGTGGTAGAGGCCCTGGTACGCGCCCGTCCGCTCGATGGCCATGCGGTCTTGCGGCTGTGCGACGACGCAGAGGAGGCCCTTGTCGCGTCGCGGGTCGCGGCACCGCTCGCAGATCTCTCCCGTGCACAGGTCGCAGCAGGTCGTGCAGAGCCGAAGTTCGTCATGGACCGCGACCATGGCCTCGGCGAGCGCCCGCACGTACTCGCCATCCGACCGCGCCAGCGCGAGCGCCAGGCGCAACGCGCTCTTTTCACCGACGCCCGGAAGGCGAGTCAGCAGAGCCGAGAGCCGCTGTAGCGGGTTCTGTGGATCGTTGCCGGCGTTCACAGCCCCGGAATACCGCCTGGGCCGAGCAGCCCTGGGGGCAGCAGCGAGCCGACCCGTTGCTGTGTCAGCGCCTTCGAGCGCTCGAGGGCGTTGTTGACTGCGGCGACGATCAGGTCCTGTAGCATCTCTCGGTCTTCCTGCAAGACCGCTGGCGCCAGTTCGACGCTGAGGATCTGCTGGGTGCCGCTAGCGCGGGCCTTCACCATGCCGCCTCCGGCCGTACCTTCGACGATCTCCTTGTCGAGGCTCTTTTGCATGGTTTCCATCTGCTCGCGCAAAACCTGCGCCTGCCGCATCATGGCTCCGAGGTCGAACTCGCTCATGGTGGTGGCATCATACGCCCACCCTGATGGGGGCAAAACCCTTTTCTTGCGCACCTAACCGCTGCGGGATGGTGTCACACGTGGCCGGACGCTCCGGACCTGGGCGGCGAACTGCGCTTTGAGGGCCAGGATCTGCGGGTTGGCATCGGCCTCGCGTTCGACCTCGGACTGCAGTTCCTCACGTCGGCGGGCCTCGATCAGGGTCAGGCTCGGCAGATCTGGCAGGGATGGCTCGCCTTCAATGAGCTCGAGCTTGAAGGGCGAGCCCAGGTGTTGCTGCAGCAACGACTCGAGGTGTGCTCGCAACGGGGCCTGGTCACGGAGATGGTTGCGGGCGAAGGCCACGGCCGTGCCGGCGAGCCGCAGTAGGCCGTCGCCGAGCTTCACCAAGCCGAGTTCGGCAAGGATTGCAAAAAGCGGTCCTTCGTCGTGAATTTGTAGGCGGCCGAGGAACTGCTCCCACGCTGCCAGCTGCGGCAGCTTGGTCCACTGTAAGATGCCATCGGCCTCTGGTTGCGGCGAGCCCGGGCACCCTGTGTCGCAAGCCGCCGTTTTCGGCAGTTCGTCGCGGTGACGCTCAGTTAGGTTCGGCGGCGATACGGCAGCTTGCCGACGACGCTCTGAAGCTACTTGCGGCTCCTCGGGTCCCCAGCTGGCTTCATCCCAGGGCGGGGGCTCTCCCGCCGGGGCCCGTTCCGGAGCATGGTCGGCCGGACGCGGCCGATGGACGGCGGGTGTCGGTGAGGGGACGGCCGCTAGATCTTGGCCGACGAGGCCCGCACCGGCGAGGATCTTCGAGAAGGGCGAGCTGTCAGCGCTCGGCCGGCCAGTGGTGGGTGGCTCCGCGCGTGTGCGTGGGTCGGACGGGGGCCTCGCAAGCGCAGGGCTCGCGGTAGATCTCGTCGTGGGTGAAACAGCCCGTGGAGTTCCCCCGCCGCCCCCCGGGGCTCCGGTCGAGATCTGCTCGAGGCGATCGATCAGATCGCCGAGCGGGATGAGTGGTTCACCGTGGACCAAGTCGAGCAGGCCCATCTCGAGCACGAGCCGCGGTACGCGGGTGCGGGGCAGGGCGTCGACGACCCGGGTGAAGCGGTCGAAGAGCTGCGAGAGCACCAGGCTGTCGACCCCTGCCGCCTGCGTCGTGAGCTGCTCGAATTCTGCGTCGCTCGCATCGACCAGGACGTCACGTGTGCCGCAGAGTTTGACGATCGTCAGGTCGCGCAAGTGCTTGAGGAACTCGAGCGCGAGGGCTAGTAGATCTTGCCCCGACGCGAAGACCTCGTCGAAGCGGCGGAGCGTGAGGGTAGGGTCGCGGGCCAACACGGCCTCGACGAGCCCGGCGACCGCGAGCGCACCCGGGACGCCGAGCACGACGCGGACTTCGTCGGCGCTGACCTTGTTGGTGTCGCTGGCGAACGCGAGCACCTTGTCGAGCAAGGTCAGTGAGTCGCGCACCGAGCCGTCACCTGCGCGGGCGATGGTGTACAGACCCGCCTCCTCCACGCTCACGCCCTCGCTGCTGAGGATCCGTTGCAGGTGGGCGACCAGATGCGCGCTGGACACCCGGCGAAAGTCGAAGCGAGACACCCGCGAGAGGATCGTGGCCGGGAGCTCGTGGACCTCGGTGGTGGCGAAGATGAAGGTGACGTGTTCGGGCGGCTCCTCCAGGGTCTTCAACAGGGCGTTGAAGGCCGAGCCGGTGAGCATGTGCACCTCGTCGATGATGTAGATCTTGCGGCGAGCGGTCTGTGGCAGGTAGCGCACCTGATCGCGCAGGTTGCGAACGTCCTCGACACGGTTGTTGCTGGCGCCGTCGATCTCGATCACGTCGACCGAGCGGCCCTCGGTGACCGCCGTGCACTCGTTGCACACGTTGCAAGGGTCGATCGTCGGCCCTTTGACGCACACCAGGCACTTGGCCAAGAGCCGCGCTGCGGTGGTCTTGCCGAGGCCGCGCGCGCCGCAGAAGAGGTAGGCGTGGTGGACCCGGTTGTGGGCGATCGCGTTGGCCAGCGTGCGGGTGACGTGCTCCTGACCGACAAGGTCCGCGAAGCGCTGCGGGCGGTACTTGCGTGCGAGGACAACGTAGGCCACGGGAGCCGCACGGTAGCACGGGCGCGTCGGCGCTTCACGGCCGTAGACGAGCCACGCCCAGCTTTTGCGCCCGCAGCAGCAGCTTCATCGTGTCGTCGCGAACCCTGCGCTTGAAGTCCTCGTCGATGGTCACGCCCGCAGCAAGAAATAGCTCCTCTTGGCTGGTGGTGTGGCCGACGCTGGCGAGGATGTCGGAGATCGAGACGTCCACCAGTGGGACCGGTGGGCCGGGCTGGGGGTTGTCGATGTAGTCCGGGTGGATGCAGGACGACACGTCACGGGCCTGGGCCATGCGTTCGTTGAGCGCCACGATGCCGAAGCGCTTCATCAGCGTGGCGCCGATCGAGCAGTGCTCGAACTGCAGGTCGTTGACGCAGCCGCGGCGCACGCTCGGACCGATGACGATGCTGGGCACGCGGAAGCCGAGCTGGGCAAACTCGGGATCCCCATCGATGGTCTTCGGGGGCGGGACATGGTCGTAGAAGCCGCCGTGCTCGTCGTAGGTGATGATGAGCAGGGTCTTCTCCCATGCTGGGCCTTCAGCGAGTGCCTTGTAGATCGAGCCGATGAGGATCTGGCCGAGCTGGATGTTGTGGTCCGGGTGGTCGTCGTTCGAGGTGAAGCCCGGGTCGATGATAGCGAAGTTTGGCAGGTCGCCCGCCTCAGCGTCGTCGAAGAAGCGCGAGAGCGTGTTGGGGTTGGTCAATGAGTCGAGGGTGAAACCCTTGAAACCGTCGGCCAGCTTGCCCCACACCGTCGGCACGAGCGGGAAGGCGCCCGTGACCCACGGGACATCGCCGAAGTAGTTCCGGCTCTTGAGGCCCGCGTCGTCGCAGCGGTGCCACAGAGTCTTCAGGAACGGGTTGGGGAAATTGGTCTTGCCGCCGCCCGAGCTGCACGCGTGTACGTAGTAGCGGTTCGGCCAGGTCGGGCCCATCACAGCGGCGAACCAGCGCTCGCAGACCGTGAAGTTGTCGGCCAGCCCGTAGGTGACCGGCAGGTGCTCGCGGACGTGATAGCCCATGGCTTGGTAGCCGTGGCCTGGGTTCTTCTTCTCGTTCTCGACGGCGAAGCCGTTGTTCTCGCCGAGATTGAACTGGAAGTGCGACTGGTCCCACTCATGGGGCGGGTCGTACGGCTCGAACTCGTCCATCACGAACACGGGCACCGGTACGAGGTCGGGCCCAAGGTTCGCCTCGTCGCCGACCAGACCGTCGATCGCCAGCCCCTCGACCGCCTTGCGCGAGCCGAGGTAGTGGTCGAACGAGCGGTTTTCCATCACCAGGACGATGATGTGGTCGATGCCGGCCAGCAGCTGTTCGGGGGTGAGTTGCGCCCCGCCGCCGCACTCGTCGACGGGCTCGCCCGTGGTTTCGTCACCGGTGCTGCCAGCCTCGCCGGTGCTGCTTCCGCTGCTCTCGCCACCGCTCTCGCTGTTCTCGCCGCTGGCGCCGCTCGTGGACGTCGTGGCATCGCTGCTCGATGAGCTCGGCGACTCGCCGGTGGTCGGAGGCCCTTCGCTGCCGTCGCTGCTTGAGTCCCCGCTGCTGCTGTCGTTGTTCCCGGGCGCGGCGTCACCACAACCGAACGCAGCGGTCCCGAGGAGAGAGCCCATCGCTTGCATTGCCCGACGACGCGACAGCTGAGCACGCGCCATCCTCAGATACTTCTTGGTCATTGCCCGACCAATCTATCAAAACCGGCGTCGCCCGATGTCAGGACCTGGCTACACTCTTGCGACCCGCGGACGTCAGCTCGAGCACGAGGCCACGGCGACCCCACGGCGACCCCACGGCAGCCCAGGTCGCGCGCGGATCAAAACGTGAAGTGCTGTGAGACGATGTCGTCGCCGTCGACCAGCTTCGTGGTCGGTCGCGGCTTGACCACCGTCGGTACCGGGACACCCGCAGCGTCCAACTTTTCTGCAATGATATCCTCAAGGTAGCCGCTCACGCTGAGGCCCGAGGACTCGCAGAAGTCCTTGAGACGCTGATAGGTGATGCCCTTGACCGAGATGCTCCTGCGGGTCTGTCGCTTCGCCATCGTGTCCTCCCTTCGCCTAGCTCCTGCTCTCCTGCCCTCTACGTCAACCGCACTCCACACGCAAGGCCCATTCCACACTACCCTAGGTCGCGTGAAGTACGCGGGGGGGCAAGGTTGTGAAGTAATCTCGTTATCATATTGAAAATATTGAATAATACTACGTTCATCCACAGAACCGAACATCGTTGATCAGTAGGTCTAGAAATTAGTGGATTCCATGTATTTTTCAGCTTCGAGCAGATCTCTGAGATCTCTTCAACACCTTGTACCCATGAAGGCGCCAAAGCGCTCACCCCTGATCGCTCCTGTCGTGGGCAGAACAGTGAGCTGAAATACAGAAAAATCACTCCCTTGAACAGATGGAAAATCACCGCCGCCGTGGCCAGCGATGGCGATGCTTGACATGCGGGCGGGTGTCCGGTCCCCAGGCTCCACCCATACCAAACGAATCCACCGTCCCCACGCCGCGGATCAGAGGTCCACAGCCCCGAGCAGCGCCCCCAACGCGGCGTCCCGGCGAGTGATCGTCCGCGGGGTTTGACGTATGGTGAAGATCGGGCCCCGCCAGTGTCGGGGCGCGCCACCATGGAGCCCGAACCCGAGACGAAGGTGTTGCCCGTCGGTCACGCGGACGCAACACCGATCGCGAGCGCCGATCCGATCGCCACGCGCCGTGCCATCGGCCGCTACGAGATCGTCCAGCGCCTCGGTCACGGCGGGATGGCGACCGTCTACCTCTGTCGCGCCACCGGCAGTGCCGGCTTCGAGAAGCTGGTCGCGATCAAGGTCATCCACCCGCACCTCGCGGCCGAACCCGAGTTCGTGGAGATGTTCCTCGAGGAGGCCCGCATCGCGGCGAAGATCCAGAGCCCGCACGTGGCCGGCATCCTCGACCTCGGCGAGGACGAGGGCCTCTACTACATGGTGATGGAGTACATCGACGGCGAGACGCTGTCGGCGCTGCTCCGCCAACTTCGTCCGCGTGGCGAGCACTTGCCGCTGGCCGTGGTCCTCCAGATCGCTGTCGACGCGTGTGAGGGCCTGATCGCCGTACACGAGCTGCGCGACCCCGACGGCCAGCCCTACGGTCTCGTTCATCGCGACATGTCGCCGCAGAACCTGATGGTCGGCTTCGACGGCTGGATCAAGATCGTCGACTTCGGGCTCGTCAAGGCGACTGGCAAGCGGCACACGCATACCGGTCACTTGCGCGGCAAGCTGGCGTACATGTCCCCTGAACAGGCGCGGGGCAAGCCAGTCAACGCGTCGGCGGATCTATTCGCGTTGGGAGTGGTCTTGTGGGAGCTGCTCACGGGCAAGCGTCTGTTCGCTGGCGAGACCGATGCGGAGACCCTCGACCGCGTCACCCGCTGCGAGCTTCCCCCGCTCGTGGAGCACCGCGCCGACCTGCCTGCAGACGTCGAGCCCATCCTCCGTCGCGCCCTCGCTCGTGACTCCGCGGACCGCTATGCCACTGCCGAGGCGATGCTCGCCGACCTGCGTCGCTGCCTGCTGGCTCACCTTGGCCCCGATGACCCGCGCAAGCAGCTCGCAGCGCTGATGCGGCAACACTTCGACGAGCAGGCCAAATACCGCAGCGCAGCGCTGCGCGGCAGCTCGCGCTCCCACAGTCGCCCGCGCATGCACATCGTCCCGCGTCCCGCGTCCGGGCCACTTGCCAGCACTGAGCTGGCGCAGCGCGGTGAGCCAGTGCTGGCCCTCGTCCCGCCGGCGGTCGCGGACGATACGTCCGTGACTCGCCGTCACCAGGGCAGCGACGGCCGGCCGCGCACCGGCAGCGGCCCGACCCTGACGCCCGACGATGACGGTCCGACCTCGTCCTCGCGCACGCTGGCGACGGGGCCCGATCGGCACTGGGGCTGGTGGCTCGGTCTGCCGATGCTCGGCGCTGGCCTGGCGGTGGCGATCTTGCTGGCGGTGTTCACCTGGCGCGATGAACACGGTGGCAACCCGGTGGCCGACGTGCTGCGTCCGCAGCCGGCGCGCGAGGTGGTGCCCCCGGGGCCGCAAACCGACCTGCCAGCGCAACCGCGGCGAATCGTGTGGAACTTCGAGTCTGAGCCGGCCGGCGCGCAGGTGTCGATCACAGGTGCGCCGCCGGCGGTCGCCGCGGACCTCGAGCGTCAGCTCGCGGACCGCATCACCCCCTTCAGCATCGAGATCCCTTACGACGAGAAGAGTCGCATCGAGGTCCGCTTCACCCGCCCCGGTTACAAGATCAGCCAGCGCAGCCTGTTGCCGATCAGCAGCGAGAACATCAACGTCAGTCTCCAGCCCGAGCCCTCCCGCGTGACGCCCGAGCCGGTCACCAAGCTGTCCCGCAAACTCCCGGTGAAGAGCGTCACGAAGCTGTCCAGCCAGAAGTCGGTGCCGCCCGCCACCGATGCTGGCGACGAGCTCAAGGACGAGCCCACCTTCGGCCCCCCGAAGACCAGCGGACCGCATTGATGCGTCGGCCTGCTCGCCCGCGATGTTCCAGCTCTGCCATCTGTCTCAAGGGACAGATTTCGCGCGTCGCGCTCTGCGCCCTGCTCGCACTGGGCCTGGCGTTCCCAGTCCGCGCTGCTCCGGTGGTGCTCTCCGGGCCCGCAGAATCCGGGGCCATCGACCCGGAGGTCCCGGTCGCGTCGTCCGCCTCCGAACCACAGCCGTCCGAGCAGCAGGCCGAGGCCCGCCGCCTGTTTCGTCTGGCCAAGGAGCAGTTCAACGCTGCCGAGTACGCCGCGGCTGCGGGGAACTTCGAGGCCTCCTTCGCCGCTGCGGAGTCGCCCGAGGCGGCCTACAACGCCGCCTTGGCCCACGACAAGGCCGGCGCCCGTCTGGCCACCATGACCTGGTTTCGCCGTTACCTCGGCTACGAGTCGAGCACCCGCGACACCGGCTATCCGCACGCGCTGCGGCGGGTCGAGGAGCTCCGTGCGCGGCTCGGCGAGCTGCGCCTGCAGGTCGACAGTAGCGAGCCAGTGCGCGCCGTGCTCGTCAACGGCGAGCCGGTAGCGATGACCGATTTTCCGCAGCTGGTCGAGCCGGGACGCATCGCGGTGCGCTTGCTCGGCGACCGGCCTGACGCGGTCGCTGACATCCCCGTGGAGGTCGCGCCTGGTGGCACCTGGACGATCCACTTTACTGGCTTTGCGCGGACCCCTGTCGAGCCCGCACCGCGGCCCGATCCCCCGGTCGTGCGGCCCGAGCCCACGCCAGTGCCCGACCCCGACGCGGCCCGACGACGGCGTGCCCTCGGCGCTCTCGCCTGGACTGGCGCTGGACTCACGGCGGCCAGCGCCATCACCATGGGCGTGGTCGGTGGCCTCGCGCTGCGCAAGCAGGCCGCATGGGAGTCGCACCTCTGTGGCCGCCACGTCTGCGCCGACCAGTACGTCGCCGCCGAGTCCGACGCCGACGCGCTCAAGGGCTACGTCCGCGCCACCAACGTGCTCATCGGCGTCACCGCCGGGCTCGCCGTGATCACGCTCGCGCTCGGGGTCGCGGCGCTGCGCGAGCGACAGAAGGCCCGCGATGCCGCCAGCGGGCGCCTGCGCGTGACCTTCGCCGGGCTCCAGCTCGCCTTCTGAGGCTTGCATCCCACGCGCGCGCCTGCCAACACTTCCCCCATGCAAGACCTCCGGTGGCCGACCTACGCGCTCCGCGGCGTCACCCTCGAGCGCGCCGAGCCGCACGAGCGCGGTGGCCTGCGAGTCATCGACAGCGAGGGTCGCAGCTACCTCGACGCGGTGAACGGCGTCGGCTGTGCGCCGCTCGGGCACGCCCACCCGCGCTGGATCGCCGCCATGCACGCGCAGATGCAACGACTCAGCGCCGCCGCCAACAGCTTCACCTCGGGCCCGCAGCAGGCGCTCGCGCGTCGGCTCGCCGAGCGCTTCCCGGTCCGCGACGCCCGGGTCTTCCTCGGTAGCTCCGGCACCGAGGCCACCGAGGCCGCGATCAAGCTGGCTGTCCGCGCCACCGGTCGCAGCATCATCGTCGCCTTCGAGCGCGCCTTTCATGGGCGCAGCCTCGGCGCCCTCTCCCTCACCGCCAACACCGCGTACCGTCACCCCTACGTGCGCTGCATCGGTGAGTCCGAGCCGGCTGATCCCTTCGCCGTCGCCCAGGTGCTGCGTCTGCCCTGGGGCGACCTCGCGGCCGCGCGGGCCGCCTTCGCCGCCCACGGTCCGCGCATCGCCGGTGTCTTCGTCGAACCCGTGCAGGGCGAGGCCGGCGTCTTTCCAGCGACGCGCGAGTTCCTCGTCGGGCTGCACGGTCTGTGTCGCGAGCACGGCGCGCTGCTCGGCGCCGACGAGATCCAGTGCGGCAGCGGTCGCGTCGGCGCGTGGTCGGCCTGGTCTCGCATCGTCGGCGACGACCCGGCCCTCTACCCCGACATCCTGTGGCTCGCCAAGGCGCTCGGCGGCGGCATGCCGATCGGCGTGTGTCTCGCCGCGGGCGAGCTGGCAAAGGCGATGGGCAAGGGCACCCACGGCACCACCTTCGGCGGCAACCCGCTCGCCTGCGCCGCCGCGCTGGCGACCTTCGACATCATCGAGTCCGAGGGCTTGCTCGCGGCGGCGGCGGCCCAGCTCCCGACCTTGCAGGCGCTCGCTGTGGCCCAGCCGCACGCTCGCGTGCACGAGGTCCGCGGTCTCGGAGCGATGATCGGCGTCCAGGTCGGTCGCCCCGGCGAGCAGATCGGCAACGCGATCGGCGATCGTCTCATGCACGACCACGGCATCCTCGCTACCGTGTGCAGCGGTCACACGATCCGCCTGCTCCTACCCTACCGCGCCGGCGAGCCCGAGCTGCGCGAGTTCTGGCGGGCCCTCGGCCGCGCCCTGGAGGTGTCCGCGTGACCGCTGCTCGTCTCTCGCTGTGTTTGGTGATCACCGTCGTCGCGTGCAAGCCAGAGCCCGCCGTGCAGCTCCCCGAGCCCACGCCGCCCGCCACCACACCTCCGCTCGAGCCAGCGGCGATCACCGACCTCTCGCCCGACCCAACCTCCGCTGTCGAGCCACCCGCGACCGACCCCCCGGGTGAGCCCACGCCCACGCCGAACACCGCCAGCGAGCCCACGCCTGCACCGATCGCCAGCGCGAGCGATCCGCTACCCGCCGCGCTCCACACCAAGATCGACGCGAAGTGCGGCAACGATCCCGGCGTTGGCACGGCCGCCAAGCCCTTCACCCTCAAGACTCCCGACGGCAAGGACATCAGCCTCGCGAGCTACCGCGGCAAGGTTGTCCTCCTCAACTTCTGGGGCACCTGGTGTAAGCCATGCCTCAAGGAGTTGCCGGAGTTCGACCGTCTGTACCGGCGCTACCGCAAGCACGGCCTCGTGCTCATCGCCATCGCCACCGACACCGAGCCGGCGAAGGTGCAAGAGTTCGCGACCCAGCGCAAGCTGGCCGCCAAGCTCGCTCTCGGCGGTGAGCCGCTCGCCGACCAGTACGAGAGCGGCAACTTCCCGTTCTCCTTCGTGATCGACGCCAAGGGCCAGATCCGCGGCTCATACCGCGGCTACAAGCCCGAGTGCGCCGGCAAGCTGGAGCAGGACATCCGCACCCAGCTCGAGCAGCGATCGTAGCGCCCGCTTGTCGGCGCCCGGCGCATCGCTTACACATCGCGCTCTGTGCAACTGACCGACCTCGGCGACGCGCCGCCACGCCTCTTCAAACTCGGCCTCGAGTTGCCCCTGGTCCGCCGCGTGCTCGCGCTCGGCAGCTGGGTGATGCTGGCGATGATCACCCAGTTCTTCGTCAACGCCGCCGACAACTTCATGGTCGGGCGCCTCGACGACCACACCCTGGCGACCGCCTCGCAGGCCGCGCTCGGCCTGGGCATGCCCTTCTTCTGGGCCGTCGGCGGCTTCTTCTGCGCCGTCGCCTTCGGCACCCAGGCGATGACCGCCCGCCGCTTCGCCGAGGGTGAGCACGCCCGGGCCGGCCAGGTCCTGTGGAACTCGCTGCTAGTCGCCACCCTCGCGGGTCTGTTCGGCGGCGTGTTCGGCTGGCTCATCACCCCCGGCGCGATCGACTTCCTCGCCAAGGCCAGCCCGGAGCAGGCCGAGCTCGGGACCACCTACGCGCGCATGCGCATGCTCGGCGTGCCGGCGATGGTCCTCACCTTCAGCTACAAGGCCTTCTTCGACGGCATCGGCCGCACCCGCGTGCACCTCTACGCCGCGCTGGTGATGAACCTGCTCAACATCGGCCTCAACTACCTGCTGATCTACGGCGCGCCCGCGCTCGGCATCCCGGCGATGGAGCTCAAGGGCGCCGGCCTGGCCTCGGCGATCAGCACCTACGTCGGCCTCTTCATCATGATCGGCATCAGCCTCGGCCCGGCCAGCCGTCGCTACAATTTCTACCGCTGGGCCCACACCCGCTGGGCGATCGTCCGCGACATCGTGCGCCTCATGTTGCCCTCGGGCTCGGCCACCGTGATCTTGATGGCCGGCTTCATGCTGTTCATGCGCTTCGTCGGTGAGCTCGACGCCGAGGCCGGCGGAAACACCTACTCCGCCGCCACCAAGGCGCTCATGGACACCGCCTCGCTCTGCTTCATGCCGGTGATCGCCCTCGGCACCGCCACCGCCACCGCCGTCAGCCAGAGCCTCGGCGCCGGCAAGCCCAACCTCGCCGCCCGCTACGGCTGGGAGTCGGTGCGCCTCGGCGTCTACGCGATGTTCGTGATCGCCACCATCTTCCTCCTGTTCCCGCAGGAGATCCTCCGCGTCTGGGCCCCGAACGACCCCGCCGTCGCCGAGGCCGGCGCCGCGGCCGTGCGCATCGTCGCCGCCGGCCTGCCCGCCATGGTCGCCGGCCTCGTCCTCTCGCAGGCCCTCTACGGCGCTGGCGCCAACACCTACGTCATGGTCGTCGAGGGGGTCCTGCACTTCGGCGTGCTGGTGCCCCTCGCCTGGCTCCTCGGGCCCAGGCTCGGCTACGGCCTCGAGGGCGTGTGGCTCGCGGCCTGCCTCTACACGAACCTCATGGGCCTGGCCATGGCCCTCAAATTCGCCGGCCGCAGCTGGCGCAGCATCCGTCTCTAAAAGGCCCTTCGAACCTTCGCCGGGGCCGCCCGTTCGCCCGTGACACCCCTCGCACACGCGCGCCCACGAACCACGCCTGGTTTTGCCGCTTGCGCGACGGTTTCGCTATAGTACGGCCCATGCGTCCTGGTCTCGTCTTGCTCGCGTCGTCCCTCGTGTTGCTCCCGTCCGTAGCCGCGGCCAGCCCCTTCGCCCGCGTCCATGCCTTGCAGGGACCACCCACCAGCTCCGCTCCGGCCACGCCGACCTCGTCAGACCCGTCGCTGCAGCCGACCAGCTCGAAGGCCCCGCCCTCCAAGGACCTCGTCGAGCCGGCGCCCACGCCCGTCGAGCAGCCCAAGGTCGAGCCCGAGCCCGAGCCCGAGCCCGTGATTCCGCCGCCGCCGGCCCCCGAGAAGTGGAACCGCCACGGCATCGGCATCCGCGGCGGCATCACGGTCATCCCCACCTTCGCCGTCCGCGGCTACGTGCAGAGCCTGACCAACGCGATGTGTCGCGGCAGCAGCATCCCCTCCGGTGCGCTCGGCGACAAGCTCACCCGCGTCGGTGGCTGCAACTTCTACATCGGCGCCGAGTACATCTACCGCGCGTCGAAGGTCCTCGACATCGTCCCGGCCGTCACCTACGCCCGCATCAAGGCGCCCGACGGCCTGTGGCTCGACGACAGCGAGACCGACCCGATCACCGGCAAGCCCAAACTCGGGGCCGCCGACTACACTCAGGTCAACTTTAGCCACGTCGGCCTGCAGGTCGACTTCATCGGCCGCGGCACCCTCATCAAGACCGCCGACTTCGCCTGGCAGCTCGGCGGCGGCGGCGGCATCGGCCTCGGCATCATCACCGGCTTCGGCTTCCTGCAGACCCCGCTCGGCAACCCACCCGGCAGCCCCAGCGGCAACACCTGCAGCTCGATCGACGACTTCTCCGACTTCACCAAGTGCACCCCGCACTACCAGGACATGGAGGCCAACGGCAAAGCCTCGCCCGCGCAGGGCACCCTCTCGCTCGACAGCGAGGCCGGCGGCAACCCGTTCCGCTTCGCCAAGTGCACCAAGGACGGCTGCAACGGCGCCGACCTCGACGCGCTCGGCCGCAAGAAGGGCGTCAACCTCCCCGTGATCCCGATCGTCAACCTGCTGGTGACCACGCGCTTCATCATCAAGGACACCTTCGGCATCAACATCACCGGCGGCTGGCAGACCGGCTTCTACTTCGGCGGCAGCCTGCAGTACTTCTTCGGCCCCAAGTGAGCCGTCGTCGCCACGCTTGAGGGTCCCAGGGACAGGTCCGCTCGGCCTGTCCCTTCGTACATGTCTGATCGGACAGCGCCACTCGGGCGGCCCTTCGAACCAATAAAGGTGCCCCGAGCACCCGTTCTCTCGTTACCGTTGCTACCTTCCGGTCCTGGCGGGGTTGGCGAGAGAGCCGTCGCTCGGGGCATAAGATCCGGCGCTAGAGGCCGGAGCGGAGAGGGAGGGATTCGAACCCTCGGTAGCTTTCGCTACACATGATTTCCAATCATGCACCTTCGACCACTCGGACACCTCTCCTTGGTCGCAGGCTTCCTGATTTACGAAGCTGTGGCTCTGTAGTTGACAGGAAGCTTGGCGGAGAGGAAGGGATTCGAACCCCCGGTGGCTTTCGCCACACCTGATTTCGAGTCAGGCACCTTCGACCACTCGGACACCTCTCCAGTGGTCGGCCCTTCCGGCCCGACCGAGCGGGGGCGGACCATAGCAGAATTCCCCGAACCCCGAAGACCCCCACTTGAGGGATGTCTCACGCCTTCAGGGGTGCCTGCACACGCCACGACAGGCAAAACCGGCCATAACCGGGCCGACCGCCGGGAGAAACGCGTGAATCGACTCGCCGAGACCACCAGCCCGTACCTTCGCCAGCACGCCGATAACCCGGTCGACTGGTACGCGTGGGGCCCAGAGGCCTTCGCGCGCGCACGCGCCGAGGACCGCCCGGTGCTGCTCTCGGTCGGCTACGCCGCCTGTCACTGGTGTCACGTGATGGCCCACGAGTCCTTCGAGGACCCGGAGACCGCGGCGCTGATGAACGCCCGCTTCATCAACATCAAGGTCGACCGCGAGGAGCGGCCCGACATCGACGCGATCTACCAAAAGGTCGTGCAGCTCATGGGCCAGGGCGGAGGCTGGCCGCTCACCGTGTTCCTCACCCCCGACCAGCGACCCTTCTTCGGCGGGACCTACTTCCCGCCGCTGCCCAACTACGGCCGCCCCTCGTTCCGCCAGGTCCTGCTCGCGCTCAGCGACCTCTGGCAGCAGCGCCGCGGCGAGCTCGACCAGCAGGTCGAGAACTTCAGCGAGGGCATGGCCGACCTGGCCCGCCTCGCCGACGAGGACAGCCGCCAGGTCTCGGTCCAGCACAGCCTCGCCGACGCCAACGCCCTCGACGAGGCTGCCCGCCACCTGCTCCTCAAGGTCGACGGCGAGTGGGGCGGCTTCGGTCGCCAGCCCAAGTTCCCCAACCCCACCGCGCTCGAGCTGCTGCTGCAGGCCAGCCGATCGCCCGCGATCGACGTCGCCGAGCCGGCCGCCACCGCGGTTCTCCATACCCTCACGAAGATGCATCGCGGCGGCATCTACGACCACCTCCGCGGCGGCTTCGCCCGCTACAGCGTCGACCGCGTGTGGCTGGTGCCGCACTTCGAGAAGATGCTCTACGACAACGCCCAGCTGCTCGGCCTGTACGCCGAGGCCAGCCGCGTGTGGCCCGATCAGGGATTCCTGCGCGACGTGGTCGTCGAGACCGTCGCCTACCTGGTCGATGACATGCGCGACGCCAGCGGCGGCTTCCATGCCGCCACCGACGCGGACAGCGAGGGCGTCGAGGGCAAGTTCTTCTGCTGGACGCCGGCCCAGCTGTGCGAGGTGCTCGGCGACTCCCAGGCGGCCGAGCTCTTCGCCGAGATCCACGGGGTCACCGCGGCCGGCAACTTCGAGCACGGTCTGTCGATCCTCCACCTCCCGCGCAGCCTCGCCGATCAGGCCGCCACCCGCGAGCTCTCCGAGCCCGCACTGCGCGCCCGCCTCACCCCGCTGCGTGAGCGCCTGCTCGCGCACCGCTACACCCGCGTGCCACCGCTGCGCGACGACAAGCTGCTCACCGCCTGGAACGCACTGGCCGTCTCCGGCCTGCTCCGCGCCGTCGAGGCCGCCGAGTCCTGGGACCGCCCCGAGCTCGCCCGCGAGTGGCTCGCCCTCGCCGAGGCCGCCACCACCTACCTCGTCGAGCACCACATCACCGCCGACGGACGCGTGCTGCGGGCCGCCTTCGCCGGTCACACCCACACCCGCGGCTACGCCGAGGATCTCGGCGCTCTCGCCCGCGCCTGCCTCGACCTCCACGAGCACACTCTGGTCCCTCGCTGGTTGCAGTGCGCCCGCGACCTCGCGCACCACGCCCTCACTCATCACGCCAGCTCGAGCGCCGGCTTCTACATGACCGCCGATGACGGCGAGGTGCTGATCGAGCGCAGCGAGTGCGAGCACGACTCGGCGCTCCCCAGCGGCCTCGGCCTGCTCGTCGAGGTGTTGCTGCGCCTCGACCTCAGCGACGCTGGCCCGCCCGGAGCTCGCGCGACGGCCGAGGCGGTGATGCACCGATACCGCGGCGCGGTCGCCCAGCCCTTCGCCTACGCCAGCTTGCTCACCGCCTCACGCCACGCCACGCAAGCGGCGGTGCACGTCAAGCTGCTCGCCGAATCGCCGGCCGCCGCGGCCGATCTCGCGCGTCAGGCGCGGGCCGAACGGGCTGGCCTCGCGGCCCCGCTGAGCCTCCACTACGTCCACGCCGAGGGCCTCCCGGCCGCGATCGTGTGCCGCGGCCAGACCTGCAGCCTCCCGCTTCAGGACCCCGGTGCCCTCGTGTCGGCGCTACACTGACCCGCGACATGCCTTACGTCGAGTACGCCTGCGAGGGCCGGCTCCTGTTTCGCACCGAGACCACCGAGGACGTCCAATTCGTCCCGCGGATCCACGAGGTCGTCGTCATCGACGACGCGCCCTACCAGGTCGTCGACGTCGAGTACTGGGCGCGGCGCCTCGGCTCGAGCGACCGCCGCCTCGTGTGCCCCACGATCTATGTGATCCCCGTCAGCGCCAGCGAGTGGGAGCAACGCCTCGAGCGCCGCACGCCGCGGGCGCGCGAGGGCAAGCCTCCGGTCCGTTACTGAATCGCGGCGTACTCGACAGCACCCGCCCCGGCGTGCGAGCGTAGCCGCAGGCCCGTGGGCCGCGCGCATATGAGCAGCACTCTGAGCATCGCCCTGGGTCTCGCCTTCATCGTGCTCGGCGTCACGGCGGTGATGCTCCAGGCCTGGCTGTGGGGCTTCCCGATGGAGGGGAACCGCTCCACCGCCCCGCGCTTGTGGACCAACATCCACCGCCTCGTCGGCCTCTCCTTCGTCGCGATCTACATCACGATGATGATCTTCATGGTGCCGCGCCTGTGGCAGTACCAGGTCGAACTGCCGGCCCGCACGGTGATCCACGCGACCTGCGCCATCGTCATCGGCGTGCTGCTGCTGACCAAGCTGGCGATCATCCGCCTGTTCCCCCACTTCGCCGGCGCCTTGCCGGCGCTCGGCCTCGGCCTGCTGATCAACACCGTGATCCTCGGCTCGCTCTCGCTGCCCTACGCATTGCGGGCCCACAGCATCTCCGGCGACACCCTCAGCCCGCAGAACCTCGACCGCGTGCGCGATGTGCTGACCGGGCTGTCGCTGCCCGAGGGCAGCAACCCCGCCGCGCTGGCCACCCCGCGCCGCCTCGAGGACGGCCGAGAGGTGCTCACTCGCAAGTGCACCGTCTGCCACGACATGCGCACGATCCTCGCCAAGCCGCGCAGCGGACCCGGCTGGTACAACGTCGTCCTGCGCATGGCCGAGAAGCCGATCATCATGGGCGACCCGCTCGACGAGCGCGACCTCCCGGTCGTCACCGCCTACCTCGTCGCCATCACCCCCGACATGCAGCAGTCCGCCAAGGTGCGCATGAAGGCGATCAACGACCAGGCCGAGCGCGCCGCCGGGGTCGCCGTGATGCCGATGGCCGAGGACACCGCGGCCGCCCCGGCCGCCTTTGACCTCGCCGCCGCCGAGACCCTGTACAAGGCCCGCTGCACCCAGTGCCACGACCAGGACGAGGTCACCGCCCACGGCGGCGACGACGAGGCCGGCTGGTCCAAGATCGTCAAGCGCATGGTCGAGAACGAGGGCGCCGAGGTCAACGAGGAGGACGCGCGCACGATCGTCCGCTTCCTCGCCGAGACGCGCAAGAAGACCGGCTGACCCAAGAGCCAGCTCACCACAGCCCGCGCAGCACCAGCACCAGACCCCACACAAGCACCAGCAGGTGCCCCGCGCCCGCGGTCAGCAGCACGAAGCGCTCGCACTCCGTCCGGTTCTCGGCGTCCGCGCTGCCGAGCAGCGGCACCGCCATCGCCGCCATCACCAGCGCAGGCGCGGCCACCAGCGCCGTTCCCAAGAGCGACAGCCCGGGCAGCACCCAGCTGCTCATCGCCGCCGCCATCGCCAGCAGCTCGAGCGCGTGCCGCCGCGCCACCCACTGCCCGCGTCGCACCGGATAGCTGCGCTTGTCGCTCGCGCGGTCCGAGGGCGCGTCGGGCAGCGCAGTCAAGATGTTCCCCACGTAGCCGAGCAGCAGCAGCGGCACCAGAGCCGGCCACACGAAGCCCGTGAGCGTCCCGGCCTGCAAGTAGTAGCCCGCGAGCGGCAACACCACACCGATCCCCAGCCCCTGCAGCAGCTCGCCGTGCCCGCGGTACGCCAGGCGCAGCGGCGGATGGTTGTAGGCCCACACCAACAGCGCCGTCGCCAGCGCGAAGGCCGGCGCCCACGGGCGGGATACCACCGCGAGCCCGACGCAGAACAGCACGAACACCGCGAGCATCACCAGCGCCGCGAGGCGCAGCGTCGCCGGTGCGAGTCGCCCCTCCGGCAACACGCGGGAGCCGCCGGAGAAGCGCGAGAAGGTGGTGTTGTGCGCGTCGGTCTCGCGATCGGCGAAGTCGTTGACGAACACGATCACCAGCTGCGCGAGCGTCCCGAACACCCCGGCGCAGTACAGGAGCCCCACGCTGAAGCGACCGAGCACCGCGAAGGCCATCGCCTGGCCGAGCAGCAGCGGCAAGGCGATGTTGATCTGCGCGAGCGGGCGCGCCGCCTGAATCCACGCGGCCGGGTCGAACATTGCGAGGCCCAGGCTAGATCAGCCGCGCGCCGAGAGATCTGCCGCGCGTGTGAGTCGACCGACGCACCGGCCTCGCAGCGCGCGGCCTCTCGTCGCATCGGGTTTGTCTTGTCCACCGACCTGAGCTACCTCCCCGGCTTCACATCGTGTTGTCAGGCCCAGATCCACTTCGTCACCTGCTCGATCGCCGCCTCCTCCTCTTCACCGGCAAGGGTGGGGTCGGCAAGTCGACCGTCGTGGCGGCGCTCGCAGCCGAGGCGGCGGCTCGTGGCTTGCGTCCGCTGATCGTCGAGCTCGGCCACCGCGCGACGATGCAGGGGATCTTCGCCGACATGGGCGCCACTCAGCCGATCGGCCACGAGCCCGTCCCGGTCACCGCCGACCGGACGATCTGGGCCGCCAACCTCGACTTCGAGGCCGCGATCGTCGACTACGTCGCCGACCAGGTGAAGCTTCGCAGCGTCGCCCGCACGATCGTCGGCAACCGCGCACTGCAGGGCCTGTTCCGGGCCGCGCCGGCGGTGCGGGAGATCGTCATGCTCAACAAGCTGCGCCTGTTCGAGCGCGCCGTGACCCGAGGTCGGCCGACCTGGGGCCCGATCCTCGTCGACCTCGACGCCACCGGCCACGCCCTCATGCTGCTCGAGATGCCGCGAGTGGTCGGTGAGCTCCTGGCCGACGGTCCCCTGCGCGGCCTCGTCGACGCCCTCACCGGCCTCTTCACCGACCCGGCGCGCACCCTCCTCAACCTCGTCACCCTGCCCGCCGAGATCCCCGTTCAGGAGACCCTCGAGCTCTACCACCGGCTGCGCCGTGAGCGTGGCGTTCCCTTTGGTGCATTGTTCGTCAACAACGTCCCGGCGTCGGCGATCGACGGCGAGCTGCGCTCGTATCTGCCTGAGCTCGCCGGGCTGGCTGCGCGGGAGGGTCTGCCCGATCTCTCCGCCGACGTGCTGCTCGCCGAGCAAGCCATCGCCCGCGACGAGCTCGTCCTTACCCTGATTGCGCAGATGCAACACGAGGTCGACCTGCCGCTCGCCCTTCTGCCACGTCTCGCGCCGCACGAGTTCGACATCCCCGGTCTCCGGCGTCTCGGGCGCGCCGCTCTCAGCAGCCTCGCGGCCCCGCCATCGCCTGTCCAATGGGACATACAGGAGCAGGCGTGAGCCTCGACGACCTGCTGCATCGCAAGTCGCTGCTCGTGTGCGTCGGTCCGGGCGGGGTCGGCAAGACCACGGTCGCCGCGGCGCTCGCCCTGCAGGCGGCCCGCGCGGGCCGACGCACGCTGGTCCTCACCATCGATCCGGCGCGCCGCCTCGCGGCCATGCTCGGCCTCGACGGCCTCGACGACGCCGTGCGTCCGGTCCCCGTCGAGACTTTGCCCGGCGCGCGGGGTCACCTCGACGCCGCGATGCTCGACACCCGCGCCAGCTACGACGCCTTGATCCACCGCATCGCCAGCGATCCAGAGCACCGCCAGCGCATCCTCGACAACCGCCTCTACCGCGTCATGTCGCGCTCCTTCGGGGCCGCACACGCCTATGTGGCGATGGAGCGCCTGCACGACGTGCTCGGCGCCGGATACGACCTCGTGGTCCTCGACACACCGCCGACCCGCAACGCCCTCGACATCCTCGACGCGCCCAACCGCCTCGCCACCTTCCTCGAGGAGGGCGTGGTGAAGTGGTTCGTGCGCGACCCGGGAGTCGGCCTGCGCGGGCGCCTGCTCGCCCGCGGTGGCGCCGCGGCGACCAGGTTGCTCGGCAAGATCGCCGGTGACGCGCTGGTTCAGGAGCTCGGTGAATTCTTCGCCGTCTTCATGAGCCTGCGGGAGGGCTTCCAGCAGCGCGCCGAGCAGGTCCAGCGGAGCCTCCGCGCCGACAGCAGCGCCTTTGTCCTGGTGTCCTCGGCCATGAGCTCCAACCTCGCTGACGCCCAGTTCCTCCACGATGGCCTGGTCGCGCGCGGCATCCGGGTGCAGGCGACGGTGTTCAACCGCGCCTACGTGCAGCTCGGCGACGACCCCGATCAAGTCGTCACCACCGCGACGCCACGGGCACTCGCACACGCCGCGGGTCGCTATCCAGACGGTGACCCGCGGCGTCGTCTGCTCGCTCAGCTGGATGTCCTTCGCGCGGCGGCGGCGGCGGAGAACCTGGTTGCCGCGCAGGCGGTCGCGCAGTTCGCCGGCCAGCTCGATCCGACATGTCTCAAAGTTCAGGTGCCGAGCTTCGCCCGCGAGCTGCGCGACCTGCCGGCCCTGGCGCAGCTCGGCGATCGCCTGTGCGCCGCGGTCCACGCGGGCTAGCCGCGGAACTCGTCCTTGGCCAGGCGCCGCTCGGCCAGCTCCTCAACCGAGCGAGCGCGCACAAACGGGTTGGTGGCCAACTCGAGCGCGACGGTGGTCGGCGTCGTGCAGATCGGCAAGTCGGCAGCGCGGGCCGTCACCGCGAGGTTGTCAGGCTCGATCGCCGCGGAGAAGCGGAGGTTGGCTGCCGTGTACTCGTGACCGAACCACAGCAGGGTCTCGTGTGGCAGGGCGACCAGCGACTGCAAGCTGGCGTGCATCTGCGTCGGTGAGCCCTCGAACAGGCGGCCGCAGCCGGCCGCGAACAGGGTGTCGCCCGTGAACACGTCGCCCGCGACTGCGTCGGCCCGCGGCGGCAGATACCAGGCGATCGCCCCGAGCGTGTGCCCGGGGATGTACATCGCCTGCAGCGCGTGCCCGCCGACGAGCAACTCCGTGGTGATGAAGCGCTCGGCCGGCGCGTCGACGAACACGGTCTGTCGTGGGATGCGCCCCTCATCGCGCGCGTGCCCGGCAACCCAGACGTCGCGGTGTTGGTCGAGCAGCGTGGCGATCCCGCCGACGTGGTCCACGTGATGATGCGTGGCCAGCACGCCGCGCAGTCGCAGTCCGCGCCGTCGCAGCAGCGCGCCCGGAGGGCCAGGCTCGGAGGGGTCGACCAGCCATGCATCGCCGGTGTCCGAGTCGGCGATAAGATAGGCGTAGTTGTCGCGCAGGCAGGGGATCGGCTCGATGCTCAGCGTCGCCATGGGCCCGCAGCATACCCGCGCACCCGCGTGTCTGGCAGGGTCAGCGCACCCCACACGACGAGTTCGGGCCTGTCCTTGCGGACAGGCCCGGTAGATCCCCGAAAACTCAGCGACCCCGGTGACCACCACCGCCGCTGAAACCACCACCACCGCCGCGATGACCACCACCGCCGCCGCCACCACCGCCGCCGCCACCACCGCTGAAACCACCACCACCGCCGCGATGACCACCGCCGCCGCCGCCACCACCGCTGAAACCGCCGCCACCGCCGCGACCACCGCCGCCGAAGCTGCTGCTCGAGCCGCCGCTGTAACTGCCGCCCTGTCCGCGGAAGCTGCCGCTGCTCACTGACGGGGTGTAACTGCTGCGCCCCGAGGAGTAGCTGCTGCCACCGCTGTGCGAGCCGCCCGCGGTGTACGTGGGTCGGTGACTCGACGACGGCGAACTGCCCCCGCCGCTGCCGCGGTTACCCCCGCTGGGGTACGCCATGCCCGAGGACGGCGCGTAGGTCGGGCGATACGAGGCCGCCGCCCCGGTGCTGTTGCCAGCACCGCCGCCGGGAGCATGCGCGCTCGATGCGAACGCGGAGGTCGTGCCAGGCGCGGTGTAACCGCGTCCCGGCGAGCTGGTGAGCCCCGGCGCCGCCTGGCCAGCGACGCGGCGCGTACCTGCCCCGGAGGACATGTCCCCGGGGCCATACGAGGGACGGTTGCCCGCACCCGTCGGCGCGCTCGCCAGGCCCTGCGGGCGTGAGGACCCGCCGGTGCCGGTGCCCGCCGGGCCCGGGCGCTTGTCGTCGAAGGGCCGGTTGCCTCCGCTCGCCCCGCCAGTGGCGGCGTTCTGCGTGTGACGGGTGCTGCCAGTGGGGCCGCCGGCGCTCGGCTGACTCGGGCGGTTGTAGCCGCCGTTCCCGTAGTAGCCGCCCTGGTAGTAGCCCGGCGCGACGCCGTACGCGTGCCACCCGTAGTAACCGGCGCCGCCCCAGTAATAGCCGCCGCCGTAGTAGCCGTAGCCCCAGGCGTACGGGGCCCACGGGTAGTAGACGTTCCACGCGTAGACGAGCGGGTAGGGGGGGCCCCAGTAGTAGGCCCAGCCGCCGTAGTACGGGCTGTAGAACACGAAATTGCCGTTGACGTTGTAGTACCAACGGTCCGACCAGTAGACCCGCGGGTAGGTCTCGATCGGCTCAGGGTAGGTGTGCACGTAGGTGACGACCTTGACCTGCTTGCCGTCGCTGAGGGTCTCGTACCCGACCAGATCTGCCGGGTCGGGCACGGCCTGCTGTGCGTTCGGATCGACCGGAGCGTTGGGGTCGGCCACGGCGCCAACCGTGGCCGGGTCCCCTGGCGCCGCATACCCGTGCGGCTGCGGCGCACCCGTCGGCGTGGCGTAGGCCTGGCTCTGTACCTGGACCGTCTGATACGCCGCCGGCGTGGCCGCGACCGTGCGCATCGGCGCTTGCCCGGTCGTGTCGGGATCGGCGGTCTCGTACAGCGTGTTGCGGCTGCATGCACCGCCACCCAACACCGCCAGAGCGAGCGCGACGACCTTCAGAGCCTTCGGAGATTGAAACCAGAGACGCTTCTGCATGGCACCACCGTGGAAGTCGAGACTGCTACCCGTGAGCCCGTGTTCACCGCATCTCACAGGCCATGCGGCCAGCTTCGCCCGCCAATCCAGGCTAACCCGTTTAGGCGGCATCGGCCACGGAATAACCGGCGGTTGACGGCCTCGTGGCTCCGAACCTATCCTGCCCTGGACCTCTATGAGTGCGGAAATTCACGTGTTGAAGTTCCTGACGGGCAAGTACAAGGGCGAGGAATTCCCGCTCGGTCCCGATGGAGGCCACTTCATCGCCGGTCGCAGCAGCGAGGCCGACCTCGTGCTCGCCGACGACGCTGTCAGTCGCAAGCACGCCCGGTTTTACATCGAGCGCCGGCGGACCTGGGTGCGTGACCTGTGCTCGCGCAACGGCACGCTCGTGAACGGCACGCCGGTCAAGCGCCACTGCCTCCGCCCTGGCGATCGAATCAGCATCGGCGCCAGCTTGATGAGCGTGCAGCTCGCCAAGCCGAGTCAGGTCAGCGCGGCGCCTCGCGCCGGCGAGAAGAAGCAGTCACGTGCACGCCCCAACGTCGACTTCTCCAATCGTTCGATGGCCGGGAGCATCGAGGAGATCCCGCTCGCCGGGGTCCTGCAGTTCCTCGCCGCCAGCCGCAAGTCCGGCAACCTGCAGGTCCGCGACGGCGAGACCAACCGCGTCGGTCGCGTGTCGATGCGCGACGGCTTCATCGTCAACGCCAGCATCGAAGGCAGCGCCCCCGGCCTGCGCCCGGAGAAGGCCGTCACGCGCATGCTGGGGTGGGTCAAGGGCACCTTCTCGCTGGACAACGCCACCACCGAGGCCAGCGACGACCGCGTGGTCGCGTCGATCGAGCACGTGTTGATGGAGTCGGCCCGCCAGCAGGACGAGATCGTCCACCTCTCCGAGCGCACGCCGGTCCCGCGCTACAGCCAGGAGGTCGCGCTGGTCCAGCCCGCGCCGGTCCGCTGGCGCACGCTCCCCCCCGAGCAGCTGGACATCGTCCAGGATCTCGCCGAGGGCCGCGGCTGGGCCTTTATCCTCGATACTTACAACGGCGACGACCTCGAGCTCACCCGCCTCATCGTCGAGCTCCGCAAGAAGCGGGTCATCGAGTACGAGTGACAAGACCTGTCTGAAGGGACAGCTTCAGGCCCCGCGCTTGGCCGCGTTTGGCCGCCGTCCGCATGAGCGTCCGCGCCCGCGTCGTCGGTCATCGACGCAGCGCCATCGCGCGCCCGTTTTGGCTAACCTGCGGGTCTCTAGCCTGGAGGAGCCCGATGTCGTCTTCGCACCGCTTGACCTGTCCTTGCCTCGCGCTGTTGCTCGCTCTCACCGCCTGCGGCGACGACGGTCGCGCTGGCGAGTCCGCCGACGTCAGCACGGCTGCTTCGCTCACCGGCCTCACCGACACACCCACCGGCGGAGGCACGATGGTGGTCGACAGCGAGTCGGCCGGTACCACCGCGGGCAGCAACTCGAACTCGAACTCGAACTCGGCGACCGAGCCGACCAGCGGCACCACGCAGTCCAGCGATCCCAGCGCCAGCGGGACACAGACCGACACCAACGCTGCCACGGGCAGCACCACCGCCGGCGTGTGCGATGACATCGAGAAGTGCGCGGGCGAGTGCTGCGGCGCCGACCAGGTGTGTGACAACGGCGAGTGCGTGCCTGACTGCGGCGGGCCGCCGCCCTGCGGCGACGCCAAGCAGTGCTGCGCCGGAGGCGACCTGTGCTACCTCGGCGAGTGCGTGACGCCGGGGCCGGCCTGCGAGGATCAGGTGTGCGCGACCAAGCCGTTCCAGAGCACCTGCGGCGACGGCTTCGTGTGTGACCCCTCGCAGAAGCTGTGCCTGCCCTCGAAGGCGAACCCTGCCTGCCAGTACGTCCCGCCGCCCAATGTGTTCAAGCCTGAGCCGCTGTTCACGTGGGGCAAGCGCAAGAAGATCGCCTGCACGATGGACACGCAGTGCCAGGTCGCCGAGGTGTGCACCAACAAGGTGTGCACGCCGACCTGGAAGCACTGGGATCCCGCGCCCGACGACATGCCGACCTGGTATCAGGTCTCGTCGATCCCGCTGGTCGTCGACCTCGACGACAACTGCGTCCCCGACGTCATCTTCAACACCTACACCGGCTCGACGATCACCTCCAACGGCGTGATCCGGGCGATCCGCGGCGATACGGGTGAGAAGCTGTGGACCGTCACCGACGCGGCCTACCGCAGCAACAGCACCTCGAACCTCGCGGTCGGTGACATCGACGGCGACGGGCTCCCCGAGGTGGTCGCGGTCGGCGAGGCCAAGCACATCATCGCCATCGACAGCGACGGCAAGCCGCTGTGGAAGTCCGACGTGTTCACCGGCGCGGACAGCAGCGGCTCGGTGGCGATCGCCAACATGGACGGTGAGGGTGGTCCGGAGATCATCTTCGGCGCGGCGGTGTTTAGCAACGTCGGCAAGAAGCTGTGGGAGGGCCCCAACGGCATCGGCCTCAACGGTCAGGGCCCGATCTCCTGCGTCGCCGACCTGGACGGCGACGGCCGCCCGGAGCTCATCGGCGGCGACTCGGCCTACAAGACCAGCGGCACGGTCGCGGGCAACAACTTCAAGGGCGCCCTGCTGTGGAACAGCCCGGCCACCGACGGCTTCTGCGGCGTCGCCGACTTCGACCCCGACGGTAAGCCCGAGGTGGTGGTCGTGTCCGGTGGCAAGGTCTACGTGCTCAACGGCCAGACCGGGGCCATCCGCGCCCAGGCCAACATCCCCGCCGGCGGCACCGGCGGCTCGCCGAACATCGCCGACTTCGACGGCGACAACTTCCGCGACATCGGCGTCGCTGGCTCAGCGCGCTACACCGTGTTCCAGTTCGCGCCCAAGACCAACACCATGTCCCAGCTGTGGACGGCGGCCACCGAGGACGACTCCTCGCAGGTGACCGGCTCCTCCGTCTTCGACTTCGACGGTGACGGCCGCAACGAGGTCATCTACAACGACGAGGCCTATATCCGCATCTACCCCGGCGTCGAGCCCGACTGCACCCTGAACCCGCCCGGTCCCAAGTGCGACAAGAACATGACCGACGCCGAGGTGCTGTTCAAGGATCGCAACTCGTCGCGCACGCGCACCGAGTATCCGGTCGTCGCCGACGTGGACGGCGACTTCAAGGCCGACATCGTGTTCTCGACCAACAACGACTCGATGGCCTCGCTGGTCACCGACGCCGGCATCGAGGTCTTCAAGGACAGCCTCGACAACTGGGTCTCGACCCGCCCCGTGTGGAACCAACATTCGTACCACATCACCAACGTCGGCCTCGTCGGCGAGATCCCGATGGTCGAGGACAACAACTGGTCGACGCCGATGGACGACCCGTACAATAGCTACCGCAACAACGTGCAGGGCGCCTCTGACTTCTGCGCCCCCGACCTCGTCCCCTACGACCTCGACTTCGACGCCGGGGTCTGCGTCGACAAGCTCGACCTCTCGGTCTACGTCGCCAACCAGGGCTGCCTCGGCGTCGGCCCCGGCGTGAACGTCTCGTTCTACGAGGAGAAGCTCGGCCTGCTCGGCACCGTGCAGACCCAGGGCCCGCTGGTCGCCGGCGCCGCGGAGCAGGTCAAGATCTCCGTCCCCGGCATGTTCGACTCGGCGACCGTGTGGGCGGTCGCTGACGACGACGGCATGGGCAACGGCATCCTCAACGAGTGCGACGAGGTCAACAACTCGCTGCCCAAGTCGCAGGTCTGCATCCCGCCCGGCTGAGCGCGGGGTCCCTCGCGTCGGCCCGCATCCGGGTGGCTTGCGCGAGGGCGACTGTGGTACAGGCAGGCGCATGCAGCTGGCGATCCCTCGCTTCCAGTTCCGCTTCGTGCCGGCGATGGGCAACGTGATCCATCCCGGCAATTTCCACCCGGTGGGCGCGCAGGTGGGGGCCGCGGCGCTGGTCGATCGAGCGCTCGTGGCGACGCCGGAGCGACCGGTCGCCGGCGCTGGCGGCAACTGGCTGCTCGTCGGCGGCTCGGGTGGTTTTGGCAGCGCGGCGCGGGTGGCCCTCGCCGCCGGCTTCGGGGCGCACACCCTCAACCTGTCCTTTGATGCAGGTCCACAGCCCGAGAGCTCGAACAAGCAGCGCAAGATCGGCTCGCCCGGCTTTCATCGCAGCCTGGCGATCGAGCGCCGTCTGCGGGGCCTGGGGCTTGTCGCCCGCTCGCTCACCGGCGACGCCTTTGATCCGGCGATCCGCGAGCAGACGATCGCCGAGCTGCGACAGCACTTCGGCGGCCGTCTGCACGGGCTCGTGTGGGCCCTCGCGGCCCCGCGGGCGCTCGACCCTCGCACCGGCAAGGTGGTCCAGAGCGTGCTCAAGCCGCTCGGCAAGGCGGCGACGATCCACACCTTCACCGGCCGTGGCGACGGCCCGGCCGACGCGCCCCGCATCGCCGAGTTCACGCTCCCGCCGGGCAGCCCCGAGGAGGCCGTGGCCACCCAGTACGTGATGGGCGGCCGCATCGTCGAGCAGTGGGTCGACGCCCTCCTCGCCGCCGACCTGCTCGCCCCCGGCTTCACCCTCGTCACCATCTCGTACCGCGGTAACCCGACCAACGCCGCCGTCTATCGCGACGGCTTGATCGGCCTCGCCAAGGCCGACCTCGAGTTTCACACCCGCGCCCTCCACGAGCTGCTCCGGGCTCGCGTCGGCGGCCGCGCGGTCGCGGTGGAGGGCCCCGCCGTCGTCACCGAAGCCTCCGGCGGCATCCCCGGCGTCCCGTACTACATGGCCCAGCTGCTCGACGTAATGGGCCCGCGCTTCGAGGACCCGCTCGCCTCGATGCTGCGCATGTTCCACACCAAGCTACCTCTCGGGCTGCCTCTTGGGACAGGTGACGCGACGCTCGACGAGCACGGCCTGCTGCGCATGGATGACCGCGAGCTGACGGCCGACGTCCAGGGCGAGGTGGAGCGCCGCTACCAGCACCTGCGGCCCGGCGACCCCTTCGATGTCGCGTTGTACCAGCGCTTTATGGACGAGTACGCGCGGACCCGCGGCTTCGGCCAGCCGAGCGTCGACTACGAGGCGGAGTTCGACACCGAGGCGGTCTGCCGGGCCTGAGCGGGCCGCGATACACTCGCCGCTCGGAGGTGGCCGATGCGGCGGACAGCGAGCATGGGTGTTTGCGTGTGGGTGAGCCTGCTCGCGTGCGGCGGTGGCGGTGACGCGAGCACGGACGCCGCGACCGGCGGCGACCCGAGCGGCGCCACCAGCACCCCGACGAGCGGTGACCCGAGCGGCGATCCGAGCGGAGATCCGAGCGGAGATCCGGGCGGACCGACGAGCAGCGCTGCGAGCAGCGCGACGAGCGGCGACCCGAGCACGGACCCGAGCGGAGATCCCAGCGCCGACCCGAGCGGGCCCACCACGGACACCGGTGAACCACCGCCCGCGACCTGCGAGGCCGCTGGCGGCAGCGCGACGGTCAACGCGCCCGAGCTGAACGTGATCCTCAAGGACCGCTGGGAGGAGGCGTGGCTCGGCTCGGCCGCGATCGCCGACCTCGACGGCGACGGCACGATGGAGATCGTCGTGCCGCGCGGCGAGGCGCTGATCGCCTGGAGCCCCGACGGCGCCGTGCTGTGGAAGGTGCCGGCCGCCGGTCGCATCTGGTCCAGCCCGGTGGTCGCCGACTTCGTCGGTGACGCGAAGCTCGAGGTCGCGTTCGCATCGCGCCAGCAGGTGACCCTCCTCGACGCCGCGGGCGCGGTCCTCCCGGGCTTCCCGCTCGAGTGGGAGGACGAGCTGCGCAGCCTCGCCGCCGGTGACATCGACGGCGACGGCGGTCTCGACCTCGCGGCCGCGCCGGCCCACGGCGGACCCACCGATGTGATGCACGCGTGGCGCAGCGACGGCAGCCCCGTGGCCGGCTTCCCGCCCAACGCGACCGGCAGCAGCGGCTGCGACGACAAGTGCTACCTGGCCGGCTGCTACGACCAGAACATGGCGCTCGGCGACCTCGACGGCGACGGCAAGGCCGACCTGGTCGCGCCGCACGACAACGCGTACGTCAGCATCCACGAGGGCACCGGCGAGGCCTTCGACGCGGCCGCGATCTACCCGGTGAAGAAGACCCCGGGGGTCCGCTATCTGCACGAGCTGGCCGAGGCGATGCAGGGCTACGCCGACGACGAGGAGACCGCGCTGCAGGCCCACTTCACCAACACCGCGCCGGCGATCGCCGACATCGACGGCGACGGCAAGCGCGAGGTGATCCTGCTCGCCAGCGTGCAGAACGCGGCCCAGACCGACCGCGAGAAGGGCGTCGCCGTGTGGGTGGTCGGCCGCGACGGCGCGCGCCACCCCAATTTCATGACGCCAGTACATCTGCCCGACTACCTCTCGGGCCTGTGGGACTACGGCGACAACATCGTCGCCATCACCAACCAGGCCAGCGTCGCCGACATCAGCCCTGAGCCGGGCCTCGAGATCGTGTTCCCGGGCTTCGACGGGGCGATCCACGCGGTGTCCGCCGCGGGCCAGGTGCTGTGGAGTCGCAAGTACACGGACGACGCCGTGGTCGCGGCCGCCGGCGTGGCGATCGGCGACCTCTCGGCCGATGGCTCGCCGGAGATCGTGTTCAACACCTACAGCACCGCGAGCGACCGCGGCGAGCTCGTGATCCTCAGCGCCACCGGCGAGCTCCTGCACCAGCTGCCGCTGCCGCGCCGCGGCGCCATGCCGGTGCCGAGCCTCGGCGACATCGACGGCGACGGCGTCGTCGACATCGTCGTCTCGCTCAAGGACGCCGAGGACAAGGTCGAGAGCGTGCAGGTCTACCGCGTCCCCGGGTCGGCCATGAACTGCCTGCCGTGGCCGACCGGCCGCGGCAACCTGCTGCGCAGCGGACTCGTGCCGTGATGCGGCGTCGCGTCGCCGTCCCGTCGCTGTCGCTCGTGCTCGGCACCGCCTGCGGCGAGGGCTACCTCGCGCCCTTCGCCGACGACGAGTCGGGCGCGGGTACTTCGAGCAGCTCGGCGTCCGAGGGCAGCGGGGCGTCCGAGAGCAGCTCGGCGTCCGCGAGCAGCGGCAGCGACGCGCCCGAGGACCCGCCGCTGCCGCCCTTCGACGGCGAGCCCTTGCCGGACGCGCCCGAGGGTGTGTGGACTTGGGTCGACTTCCCGGACAGCCGCTGCCGCGATGGCAGCAGCACCGGCATCGGTGTGCGTTACGGCGCCTCCGACAACCTGGTGATCTACTTCGAGGGCGGCGGCGCCTGCTTCAACGGCTTCACCTGCCTCGCCAACGACCCGCACTTCGACGCCGACGACTTCGTCTCGTGGCGGTTGGGCGAAGGTCACGGCGGCATCTTCAACGACGCCCGCGACGACAACCCGGTCCAGGACTGGTCGTTCATCTACGTCCCCTACTGCAGCGGCGACGTGCACGCGGGCGACAACACCGGGGTGGAGATCGCGGACGTCGTCGGCGTGCAGGACTTCGCCGGCTACACCAACGTCGAGCTGTTCCTCGAGCGCATCGTCCCCAGCTTCGGCGCGGCGCCGCATGTGCTGGTCACCGGCGTGAGCGCGGGCGGCTTCGGGGCGGGCTTCAACTATCACCGCCTGGCGCGGGTGTTCCCCGCCAAGGTCACGCTGCTCGACGACTCGGGCCCGCCGCTGCGCGACGAGTACCTCACGCCGTGCTTGCAGCAGATGTGGCGCGAGGTCTGGGGACTCGCCGACACCTTGCCGCCCGGCTGCGAGGGCTGCAACGCGATCGACGGCGGCGGCATCTCGGAGCTCATCCGCTACATCGCCCAGGCCCACCCCGAGCAGCGCATGGGCCTCGTCTCCAGCGAGGGGGACCAGACGATCGGCACCTTCTTCAGCTTTGGCCTCGACGAGTGCGCTGGCCTCGGCGCGGCCTACACCAGCGTCCGGTTTCGCGACGGCCTGCATGACCTGCGCGACGCCGTGATGAAGCCAACCGGCAACTGGGGCAGCTACTTCATCCCCGGCACCGACCACACGTGGATCGGCTACTCGGCCTACTACGACACCGAAGTCGATGGTGTCCGCCTGGTCGATTGGCTCGAGGACCTGCTCGCCGGTGAGGTCCGCCACGTCAGCCCCTGACTGTCCTTTGGGACAGGCCAGCGAAGCAGGCCAGTAACCCGGCTCGCGGGCTCAGTCGCGCGCGGCGACGGCGTAGACCTCGAAGGCGCTGCCGAGCCCGGCGCGGTCCATCAGCTGGACGGGCAGCTCGGCCGCGACGGCGAGGCCGCGGGCCAGCGCGCGCCCGGGCAGGCTGCTGCCGAGGCCGAAGCGCTGGAAGCCGCGGCGCAATTGCTCGCGGCCGAGGCCGGAGAAGCTGGTCCAGCGCACCGGGTCGAAGCGGGCCGCGGCGAGCAGCGCGGTCAGGCCCCGGCGGCTGAACAGGGCGAGGTGGTCGGGCGGGCAGACCATCGGGAAGCGGGCCCCGAGCGCGCGCGCCGGGATGCCGCTGCTGCTCGGGGTCGACAGCGCCAGAAAGCCGCCGGGGCGCAGCCACTGGCGGGCGCTGATCAACATGGCCTTTGGGTCAGGTACATGCTCGATGACCTCCCACATGGCGACGGCGTCGAAGCGGGCCGCGACCGGCGCGAGGTCCTGCAACCAGCAGTCGTGGATCGTGTGCCCGCGAGCACGCGCGGCGGCGGCGGTGCGGGCCCGGTCGACGCCCTCGACGCGCATGCCGAGCTCGCGCACCGCGTCGAGGAAGTGCCCCGGACCGCAGCCGATCTCCAGCACGTCGCGGCAGCCGAACTTGCGCAGCACCCGGGCCCGGGCGTCGGCCTCGGACCGCATGCGCTGCTCCTGTCCCTCCGCCGTGCTGTGGTAGTCGGGCGCCAGGTAGGTCGCCTCGACCTGGTCCGGCGGCGGCAGCTCGGCGACGAAGAGGGTGTCGCAGCGGACGCAGCGGACGTGCACGAAGCCGGCGCTGGCGAAGGCGAAGCGCGCCCGCTGGTGGCCGCAGGCCGGACAGGCGCGGGCGGGCGTTGGCGACATGCGCCAGACCTAACACGGCCCGGGCGGGGCGGGCCAATTCGCGGTGTACACTGCCGGCCTCACGGAGGACCACGATGGCCTACGATCAAGCCACTGCCGAGCGCCTGCGCACTGCTGTCCTGCGCACAGGGCCCGAGGGCCGCGAGCAGATCGACGAGCGCCAGATGTTCGGCGGCATCGCCCTGATGCTCGATGGCTGCATGTGCTGCGGCGTGATCGGCCACGACCTGGTCGTGCGCACCGGAGCCACCGGCGCCGCCGAGGCCCTGGGCCGACCGCACGCGCGACCGATGGACTTCACCGGCACGCCGCTGCGGGGTTTCGTCTACGTCGCACCGGACGGCTTTCGCAGCGAGGCCGAGCTCGACGAGTGGGTCGCACGCGGCCTCGCTGGCGCCCGCGAGGCCGCGCGCGAGAAGGCCGCGAAGCCGCGCAAGCGCTCGCCCCGGAACAGCTCCGCGAAGCCGACGGCCCGCCGCGCGACCGCGACCCGCGAGCGCTGAGGCGAGCCGCGACGCCTCGCTCGATCGACCCGGCGATTTGGCATACTCGCCCGGCGATGCACATCGTCGAGATCGACCGCGAGCCGTTTCACGAGCTCGAGTACCTCGACGCGGCGCCCCGCGGGGGGACCCAGCTGCGGCGCCTGCCGCTGCTGCGCGGCCGCGCCGAGGGCTTGCCCGCCGAGCTCGACGCGCTGCTCATCTGCTCCGATCTGCAAGGTCGCGCTCGCGCCGGTGACGGCCAGCTCCGTCTGCTCGGGGAGGCGCTCGCCTTCGAGTACGCCGCCCTCGCCGAGCTCGAGCAGGTCCCACCGCCCGACTTCACCGGGGTCGTCCTCGCCGGCGACCTGTTCGCCGCCCCCGCGGCCGACCGCATGGGCGCCACCGGCGACGTGCGCGAGGTCTGGCGCGCCTTCGCCGGCGGCTTTCGCTGGGTCGCCGGCGTCGCCGGCAACCACGACCTGTTCGGCACGCCGCACGAGCAGAGCCGCTTCACCCGCGAGCCCGGCGTGCACCTGCTCGACGGCGACACGGCCCTGCTCGACGGCCTGCGCATCGCCGGCGTCGGGGGCATCTGTGGCAACCCGAACAAGCCCAACCGCCGCGCCCCCGAGGCCTTCGTCGCCGCGGTGCGCCAGCGCCTGGCTGCTCGCCCGCAGCTGCTGGTGCTGCACGAGGGCCCAGACGGCGCCTCGCCGGGTCTGCGCGGCAACCCGGAGGTGCGCGCGGCCCTCGGCAGCGGCAAGGTGCTGGTGATCTGCGGACATGTCCACTGGGACAGGCCGCTCGTGACCCTCGCGACCGGCCCGCAGCTGCTCAACGTCGACGCTCGTGTGGTGCTGCTCGAGCGGGCCAGCTAGCGGCCGAGCCGCGTGAGGCCGCCGTCACGCGTCGCCCGCTGCGTGGACACGCACGGGCCAGATCCGGGCCTATACTCGCCGCGATGCGCACGCTCTACGCCCACCCGCTGTCCGGCAACAGCCACAAGGTCCGGCTGCTGCTCGCCTTCCTCGAGCTGCCCTACGAGGAGGTCACGGTCGACCTGTCGCACGGGGAGCAGCACTCGCAGCGCTTCATGCAGCTAAACCCGCTCGGTCAGGTGCCGGTGCTGGTCGACGGCAAGGTGGTGCTGCGCGACTCGCTGGCGATTCTCGTGTACCTCGCGCGCAAGTACGGCGGCGAGGCGTGGCTGCCGGGCCACCCGGCGCAGGCCGGGGCGATCGTTCAGTGGCTGTCGCTCGCGGCCAACGAGCTGCACCACGGGCCGCACCTGGCCCGCTTGCACTTCCTGCTCGGTGTCGACCTGAACCTCGCGGCCGCCCAGGAGCAGACCCGCCAGGTGCTCCGCCTGCTCGAGTCGCACCTCGCCACGCGGACCTGGCTCGAGCTCGAGCGACCGACCGTCGCCGACCTCGCCTGCTTCCCCTACGTCGGCCTCGCCCCGGAGGGGAAGGTGTCGCTCGAGCCCTACCCGGCGGTCCGCGCCTGGATCGATCGCGTCAAGTCGCTGCCCAACTACCCGTCGATGCCCGGGCTCGAGCCGTCGATGCCGGGGCTCGAGCCGTCGATGCCGGGGCTCGACGCCTGAGCGTCAATCCGCGTACATGCGCTGCCACTGCTCGAGCACGATCAGCGACCACAGTCGGTGGCTGTGATCGCGGCGCCCGCTGCGGTGCTCGCCCCACAGCCGCTCGACCTCCGCCGGATCGAAGAGCCCGCGCCGGGCGATCTGCGCCGGATGCAGCAGGTCCGCCGCGATCTGCGGCTCGGCCCGCTTGAGCCACACCCCGAACGGCGCCGTGAACCCGAGCTTCTTGCGCCGCAGCACCTCGTCCGGCAGCTTGCCCCGCATCACGCGTCGCAAGATCCGCTTCGAGGCCAGCGCCGTCACTCGCATCGGCGCGGGCGCACCGGCCATCAGCTCGACCAGGACCCGGTCGCAGTACGGCACTCGCACCTCGAGCGCGTGCGCCATGCTCATGCGGTCCGAGCCGCGCAGCACGTTCTCCGCCAAGAAGCCGCGCAGGTCCGCGTAACCTGCCCGTTGGACCATGTCGCCAAAGTCAGGTTCGGCGAATGCTGCGGCCACCGCGGAGCGCCGCGGAGCGCTCGCCAGCCGCTCGCGCAGCGCCGGGCTGTAGAGCCGCGCGCGCGCCTCGAGCGGGGCGTAGCCGACCCACGCCGCGTAGCGCTCCGCCGGCGGCAGGCGCAGTCCGGCGAGGAACTGGCGGGCCCAGCGGCGCAGGCTGCGGGCGGTGGTCGGCTCGCCCGCGCGGGCGAGGACGCCGCTGGCCAGGCTCAGCGCGGCACCTGGCGCATGGGACAGGTGCTCCGAGAGGCGCAGGCCGAGGTAGCGCGGGTAGCCGCCGAACACCTCGTCGCCGCCGTCGCCGGCGAGGGCGACGGTCACGTGCTCCCGGGTGAAGCGGCTGAGTCGGTGGCTGAGCAGCGCGGCCCACGAGCCGAAGGGCTCGTCGAAGCCGCGGACCAGCGGCGCGAGGTCGCCGAGCAGGTCGATGTCCAGCTCGAGCTCGCGGTGCTGCGCGCCGAAGAATTCGGCGACGCGGCGGGCGACGGGTCGCTCCTCGTAGGAGGCCCCCTCGGCGCCGTAGCCGACGCAGAAGGTGGCGATCGGGTGGTTGCTGCGCTCGGCCATCAACGCGACGATCGCCGACGAGTCGAGGCCGCCGGACAGGAAGGCGCCGAGCGGCACGTCGGAGACGGTGTGCAGCGTGACGGCCTCGCGCAGCACCGGCTCGACCGCCTCGGCCCACGCGCTCAGGCTCGTGAGTCGCGGGTCCGCGGGTCGCGGCTGCGGGTCCCACCAGCGAACGATCGTCTGCTCGCCGGCCTGCCAGCGCAGCCAGTGGCCCGGCGGCAGCTGGCAGATCCCGCGGAAGATCGAGCGCGGCGGGGGGACGTAGAAGAGATCGAGGTAGGCGTCGAGCGAGTCGAGGTCGAGGCCACGATCGATCTCCCGGCTGCACAGCAGCGCCTTCGGCTCCGAGCCGAACAGCAGCGCACCGTCGGTCAGGGTCGCGTGGTAGAGCGGCTTGATCCCGAGGTGGTCGCGGGCCAGCCACAGCGTGCGCGTGCCGAGGTCGTACAAGGCGAACGCGAACATGCCGCGCAGGCGCGCGAGCAGGCCCTCCAGGCCCCAGTGCTGGTAACCGGCGAGCAGCACCTCGGTGTCGCCCTCGCTGCGCAGCACCTGGCCGGCCGCCAGCAGCTCGCCGCGCAGCGCCTTGTAGTTGAAGATCTCGCCGTTGAAGCTGACGACCGCCTGACCGTCGGCCGAGCGCATCGGCTGGGCCCCGCCGGCCAGGTCGAGCACCGCGAGGCGGCGGTGGCCGAGGCCGACCGGGCCGCCTTGGTAGAGCCCGTCACCGTCGGGTCCGCGGTGGCGCAGGCTCGCGGTCATCGCAGCCAGCAGGGCCGGGTCGTGGCGACCGATCATCCCGGCGATCCCGCACATGCCGGCGGGAGCTTAGCGCGAGGACGGATCTCAAGTAAGATCGGGCGCCCGCATGCACAAGCACGATGACCCCGCGCTCAAGGCTCGTGTCCGGGCCCACTGGGACCGCGAGCCCTGCGGGACCCGGGGCCTCGACGAGCCCGACCCGCGGGCGCGTCAGGCCCAGGCCGAGGCCGAGCGCTACGCCGTCGACGAGCACATCCCCGGCTTCGCCCGCTTCAGCGAGTCTCGCGGCCTCGACGTGCTCGAGATCGGCGTCGGTGCGGGCACCGACTTCGTGCAGTGGCTGCGTCACGGAGCGCGGGCCACCGGCGTCGACCTCAGCCCCAACAGCCTCGCCGAGGCGCGCGCGCGGGTCGCCGCCGAGGGCCACGCCGAGGCTCCGCTGACGGTCGCCGACGCTGAGCACCTGCCCTTCGCCGCCGCCAGCTTCGACCTCGTCTACTCCTACGGCGTGCTGCACCACTCGCCCGACACCGCGGCCGCGATCGCCGAGGTGCTGCGGGTGCTGCGGCCCGGTGGCGAGGCGCGCGTGATGATCTACCACGTGCCCTCGTGGACCGGGCTGTTGCTGTGGGCGGTGCACGGCGCGGCCCGCCTGCGCCCGTGGTTGACCCCGCGACGGGCGATCTACGAGCACCTCGAGAGCCCCGGGACCAAGGCCTACACGGTCGCCGAGGCGCACGCGCTGATGCGGGGCTTCGTCGACGTGCGCGTCGAGACGGCGCTGCTGGCCGGCGACCTGCTGGCGATGCGTCCGTCGGAGCGCTATCAGGGCCGCGTCCATCGCCTGCTGTGGGCGATCTACCCGCGCGGGCTCATCCGCCGCTTCGGCGCGCGGCTTGGCCTCGGCCTTCTCATCACCGCGAACAAGCCGATCTGATCGGCCGAGCTGATCGGCCGAGCTGATCGGCCTACCTGAACGGAGCTGGCCCCAAGGACATGTCTCAAGCGACACCCACGATCGAGGCCGTCGAGCGCTGCCCAGTGTGCGGTGTGCGGGCGCACACCGTATTGCTGCCGGCCCGGGCCGGGCTCGGCGTGGTCCGCTGTCGCGGCTGCAAGCAGGTCCACGCGACCGGGCAGTATGCGGCCGAATTTCTCAGCGAGGACTACTACGCGGGCCGGGCCGAGCGCGTCCGCGGCGACGTCACGGAGCGGCCCGGCAGCGCCCGCAAGCGGCGCAACGCGGCGCTCTACGATCGCCTGAGCATCGGCCGCATCGGCCGCATCGGCCGCATCGGCCGCATCGGCCGCGGTGGCCAGATCGGCGACGCGCGACGTGATGGACGAGCGAGCCCGCGGGCGCTGGACATCGGCTGCAACACCGGGCTCCTGCTCGATGTCTGGCGCGAGTACGGCTACCAGACCGAGGGCATCGAGCGCTCGCCGGCCGGTGAGGGCGCGCTGGCGGCGGGGCACGTTGTGCACGCGCTGGACATCGAGACCCACGAGCTCGGCCTGCCGCGCTACGACCTCATCTCGATGACGCACGTGCTCGAGCACCTGCGTCGGCCCGTTTCCGGTCTGGTGTGGATCCGCCGCCACCTCGCGCCCGCCGGGCTCGCGGTGGTCGAGGTGCCGAACTGGGGCGACGGGCTGCGACCGCTGTGGGGCCGCCGCTACCGGCCGCTCGAGCTCGGCGACCACGTCTGCTTCTTCGAACGCGGCACGCTGCAGGCCGCGGCCGAGCGGGCCGGGCTCACCGTGCTGGCGCTGTGGAGCGCGCCGCAGGCCGGCAGCGTGGTGATCCCGAGTTTGCTCACGGGTCTCGACCTCGGCCTCGAGCTGCGAGCCAGACTCTCCAGCCGTAATCACCTCACGACCGGGGGAGATCTCTCCGCATCGCCAGGCGTGGCTGGCACGCGCGTGGGCGGAGGCAACCTCGCGGGCACGCTGCGTCGGGCCCTCACTCCGCTGGTGCTGGCCGGCCTCGATAGCCTCGACCCTGCGCTCGAGCGGGTGTTCGGCGGGCAATGCCCGTGGGGCGCCAACCTCGTGGCGATCCTCGGGACCACCACCACCGGCTGATGGATCGCGCTTGACAGTGCCGGGCGCCTTGCCGCATTCTCCCGGTCCCTGTCAGCCGCCAAAACGGCTGCAAGGGAGGGGTGGTAGTTAAGTCGGTTATAACGCCGGCCTGTCACGCCGGAGGTCGCGGGTTCGAGCCCCGTCCGCCCCGCCAAAGAGCCCCGAGCTAACCACTCGGGGCTTTTTTGTTTTCGTCGTCGTGCCCCGGCTGCCTGCCGCGCATGCCGAGCATGCGAGCGCTGAGCTCGGTGAAGAAGCTGACCATCGGCGCGGCGGCCTCGGCCCCGTACAACACCTCGACCAGGCGCGTGGCGGCCTCGAAGGTGCACACGGCCGCGGGGTTCGGCGGCGTGCGCACGCCCCAGCGCGAGGGCGGGCCCGGCGGGAGGGCGAGGTGCGGCATGGCCTCGACCCGCGGCGCGCGCCTTGCCATGCGCGAGCACTGATGCCAGGTGCCGTCGAGGATCACGAAGCAGCGGCGGCGACCGGGGGCGGGCCGGGTGCCGGCGTCGTCGACCGTCGCGGCCCCCTCGATCGGGTAGAGCACGTAATAGTCCGTGTCCGGCCGCTCGAGCGCGCTGGCGTCGAAGACCTCGTCCTGCGCGCCGTAGTTGAGGACCGGTGCCCGCAGCACCGCGGCCGTCACCCGGCCCGTGCTGGTCGGCTTGTTGCGCTCGCGGTTGTGCTGCACGACCACGAAGTCGCTTGCGAGCTCGCGTACCGGCAATTCATCGCACAGGCACAGCTCTTGGTGGAGGCCGCAGACGGGGCAGCGAGGGCGGGAAGATTTGCGGGACATGGTCGAAGGGTCAGGTGAGGTCGGCGAGCGCGGCGGCGACGCGGGCGCGCAGCGGGGGCGGGAAGATGGCGCGGTGGTGGACGAAGCGCTCGCGGCTGAGCCCGCGCAGCACCGGCGAGGCGTCGACCAGCCGCTGCACCCGGCCGCCCGAGCGCAGCACGCCGATCGCCTCGTCGTCGCTGTACGCGTCGATGTGCACGCAGTCGATCGCCGCCAGCCAGGCCGGCTGGAGGCCGGCCGCCGCGAGCAGCTCGGCGAGCCGCGCCCGGGCCTCATCGGGGTCGGCCGCGGGCGACAGGCGCAGGGTCTTGTACAGGCGCCGATCGTGCAGGCCGGCGGCGAGCTCGGCCAGTAGCGGGTCGGGCCCGCCCGCGTAGCCGGCGATCGCCGTGATCAGCACGGTGTCGTCGAGCTGCAGGTAGGCGCCGACGCTGACCGGGCGCCCGCGCAAGATGTCCTCGAGGACAGGCGGCGTGGCGGGCTGGCGATCGAGCTCGGAGAGGCGGCGAAACAGGGCGACGATCATGTGCTCGGCGGCCCGGACGGCCTTGTGCAGGTAGACCTGGCGGTACATGTAGAGGCGGGCGAGGAAGAAGCCCTCGACGGCCGTGAGGCCCTTCTCACCGTCGACGGCGAGGCGGGCGCTGTGGCTGTCCTTCGGGACATACAGGCGCAGCGAGGCGAGCAGCCAGTCGACGTCGAGCAGGCCGTAGCGGACGCCGGTCATGTAGCTGTCGCGCATGAGGTAGTCGCAGCGGTCGACGTCGAAGGTGCCAGAGACGGCGCGCGCGAGGTGGCCGACCGGGCTCTCGCCGTGGATGAGGCGCTCGACCACCGCGGGCATGCTGCCGTCGAGCTCGGCGAGCACGCGGTGCACGCCGGTGTCCGGGTCGAGCAAGATCCGCGAGGTCCAGGTCTCGTGGCGGGGCGCGCCCGGCAGCACCGCCTCGAAGGTGTGCGAGTAGGGGCCGTGACCGAGGTCGTGGAGCAGCGCCGCGGCGAGGGCGGCGAGGGCGGTGCCGTCGTCGATGCGGTCGTGCGCCGGCAGCTCGGCCTCGAGGGTGCGGACGCGATCGAGGTAGCGCTGCATGACATGCGCCGCGCCGAGCGCGTGAGCGAAGCGCGAGTGCTCGCCCCCCGGAAACGCCAGCGACGCGAGCCCGAGCGCACGGATCCTCCGCAGCCGCTGGACCTCCGGGCACGCGAGCAGCCGAGAGATCCACCGCTCGGCCGCGCCGGTGAAGGAGATCAGCCCGTGAACGGGATCGCGCAGGATCATCGGCCGCAGCCTACACCGGCGGCGCTCGTGGCGAGCCGTCAAACATGGCCCGCGCCGCCGGGCCGCGATTGGTGTGTCGGGACCGCTCGCGCGATGTCCGCGACGGTGAGGGCATGACAAGGTCGTGCACCGCGAAGCTCCGCACGGCGACGGCGAGGCCCTGAGCCGACGCGAGCGTCGGTACCTCCGCTGCGTCGGTGATATCCTGGCCCGTCGCCCGTGATGCTCCGCTGCCGCAAATGCTCGTACTTGTCGGACGACGGCGAGACCTTCGAGCGCTGCCCCAACTGCGGCACCCTGGTCCACGCGCACGAGCCGGAGCCGGTGCTGCCCGTCGCCCTCGGCACGGTGTGGCGGCGCGGCGCGGGCGAGCCAGCCGGCGCCGAATCGCGGGACCCTGACGCAGCTGTCCCGGAGGACAGGTCGAAGGGCGCCGGGGCGGCTGGCCCTGGGGACAGGTCGATGGGCGCCGGGGTGGCTGGTCTTGGGGACAGGTCGACGGGTGTCGGAGCTGCGGGCCCGGGCGCCGCCTTGGCCCCGAGCGTCGCGGCGATCACCGGTCTGCCGCGCGCCGCCGTGCCCGGGACGCGGCCCGCCGGTGCGGCTCGGCGTGGCACCGGCTTCTTCACCGCGGTCCCGGACGCGCCGGCCCGGCCCGGCCTGTTCGCGCCGCCGCGCTCGCCGGAAGCTGCCTCAAAGGACAGACGCGACGCACCAGGCGCTGCGCCCGTGGTCGCGGCTGCGGCTGCGCCTGCGCAGACGGTGACCGCGAGCCGCGGAGGCGCGAGCGAGACGTCGCGCGTCGCTACCGTCGCGCCTGCGCCTGCGCAGCTCGAGGCGTCGCGCGTGGCGACGGACGCGGAGCCCGCGTCCGCACCCGCCACAGTCGAGGCGTCGCGCACGGCCGTCAGCCCGGGCCTCGAGGTGGGCGGGGCCGACGGCGCGACGGCCGTCCTGGTCGCGTCGGCGGCTTCGGGGGTGCGGGATGTCGAGGGGGAGCACGACGACCTACCGGCGCCGGTGGCCTCGACGCGGCCGTTCACGCTGCCGAAGATCGTCCGCCGGATCTCCGTACCGGCGGCGACCGCCGCGACGACCGAGCTCGACAACAGCGCCGAGCTCGACCTGCCGCAGCTCGCGGCGATGACCAACCTACCGCCGGCGATCGAGACGGTGGTGGCCTCGCCGCGGCCGCCCGGGAGCACCCGGCCCGACGATGTCGACCTCGATCTCGACGACCTCCACGGCGAACCCAGCCAGCCGCCGATCGCCCCGACGCCGCCGAGTTCGCCGGACGCCAGCCCGGGGCCGTCGGCGAATCGGAGCTCGCTGCGACCGACGATGCGTCCGCGCCCGCGGCGACTGGCCCCGCACGCGCTCCAACCACCACCACCGGCGATCGCCTACGTCGGGCTGCTCGGGCTGGCGCTCGGGCTGCTCGGGCTGTGGTGGTTCTACTTCACCCGCGGGCCCGGACTCGGCGCCGATAGCAGCGTTCAACCTGCTCGTACGGACATGTCCCGAGCGACATGGTCGGAGGGCTATCTCGAGGCGCAGGCGGCCCTCCTCGACGCCGACCGCGTGCCCGACTACCTCGCAGCGCTGGCCGAGGCCGAGGCCCAGGGCGACCGCCTCGGGCGTGCCGAGGCGGCGCTGTGCATGCACCTGCGCTACGGCCCCGACCCGGTGCGTCGCAGCGCGGCCGCCGTGTGGCGCACGCAGGCCGCCCCCGACGATCCGCGGGCGGCCCGCGTCGCCGGCCTCGCCGCGCTCGCCGACGGCGACCTGACGGGGGCCGAGCGCCTGCTCGCCGGCGAGGACGACGCGCGTGCCCGCCTCTACCGCGCCCTCGTGGCCGAGCGCCGCGGCGACGAGCGCAGCGCGCAGCGCGAGGCGGCGTTGGCCCTCCACGAGCGCCCCGGCGATGTCGCGGCGGCGCTGGTGCTGGCGACGGCGACCCTGGCGGCCCGGCGTGACGCGCCGCTGGAGCCGCTGCAGGACGCCGCGGCGGCGCACCCGGACCACCCGCAGTATCAGCGTGCGCTGCTGCGTGCGCTGCTCGAGCGCGGTCGTCTGGCGGCGGCGCGGCGGCTCGCAGATCTACCGCAGCGCGTCGCCGGGGCGAGCACGGTCCACCAGGCGCGCCTCGTGCTGCTGCGCGCCGAGGTGGCGGCCGCGACCGGCGAATTCAGCAAGGCGCGCTGGGTCTCGGACGAGGCGGTGCACCTGGCGCCCGCCGACCCCGCGACGCAGCTGGCCCGCGTGCGCCTGCTGCTGACCGCCGGCGATCTCGGGCGGGTGCAGCAGGAGCTCGCGCCGCTGCTGCGCAACGCGCCGATCGACCCCGAGACCTCGGCCCTGCAGGCCGAGCTGGCGATCGCCGCCGGCAACGAGAGCACCGCGGTCCGGGCGATCGAACGCCTCGCGGCCGCCGAGGGCGATCGCGGCCGGGTCGCCGTGCTGCGCGGGCGAGTCCACGTGATGCGCGGGCGCATGGATGAAGCGGCGGCGGCCTTCACCGCGGCGCTGGCCGACGACCCCACTGACGTCCCGGCGGCGATCGCCCTCGCCGAGTTGCGCACGCGCGCCGGCGCCGAGGACCCGCTGGCGTCGATCACCCGCGCCGCGGCGCTGCTGCGCGAGGACCCGCGCGCGCCCGTCCGCCCCGGCCTGCGCGCGCTGGCCCTGGCCCACGCCAACCTGCTCGTTGAGACAGGTCGCAAAGACCAGGCGGTAGCCGTGCTCGACGCGGCCCTCGCAGTCGACCCCGACGACAACGCGGCCCAGCTGCGCCGCGGGGTGCTGGCGCTCGAGCAGGGCCGCGGTGCGGCCGGGCGCGCCGATCTGACGGCGGTGTTCGTGCGCACGGGTGGCTACCCGGGTCTGGTCGCTCCGCTCGGTCGCCTGTACCTCCGCGACGGCGATCTGGCGGGCCTGGCTGAGCTCGTGCAGCCATACGCGGCTGACCCGGACGCGCCCGACGACGTGGTGCTGATGAACGCGCTGCTGCGGCTGGCGCAGGGCGACCGCGACGCGGCCGACAGCCACGTCGACAAGGTGCTGCAGCGCAACCCTGGCTCGTGGGAGGCGCACCTGGTCAAGGCGCGCGTGCTGTACGAGCGCGACCGCAACAGCGACGCGGCGGCGCAGATCCGGCTGGCCCGGCCGCGCTCGCCCGACGCCGAGGTCGAGCTCTGGACCGGCAAGATCGCCGAGCGCGGCGGCAAGGGCCACGAGGCCGTCATCGCCTACCGCCGCGCCCGTCAGCAGGACCCCGGATTGCTCGAGGCCGGCTTCCTCCTCGGCCGCGCCCTGCTGGCCCAGGGCCTCGCACGCGAGGCCGTCGCCGAGCTGCAGACGGTCACGCGCGCCGCCGAGGTCCCGCCAGGAGCCCACCTCGCCCTCGGCCTGGCCCTCCGCGAGCGCGAGCAGCTGCCCGAGGCGCTGCAGAGCTTCACCCACGCGATCGACCACGACCCGAACCCCGACGAGGCGCTGTACTGGGCCGGGCGCACCGCGGTCGAGCTCGGTCGGCACGCCGAGGCCGTGCCGCAGCTCGGCCGCGCCGTCGCGCTGGCAGGCGCCGGTACGTCGTGGCTGCCGGACGCGCAGCTGTGGCTCGGACGAGCGCTGCACCACCTCGGTCGCCGCGCCGAGGCCCGCGCGGCCTTCACGGTCTACCTGCAGCAGGCCGGCGAGAAGGCCCCCGCCCGCGCCGAAGTCGAGAAGCTGCTGCGCGAGCGCTGAGAATATTGGGCTTTACGTGGCGACGCGCCTTGCCCATACTCCGTCCCCCCGGAGGAGTGGCCGAGCGGTCTAAGGCAGCGGACTTGAAATCCGTCGTGGGGGTGACTCCACCGAGGGTTCGAATCCCTCCTCCTCCGCTCACAGCTTGTTTGTCGGTCGTCGCCCGACTACTGGGTCAGGAGCTTGCCGAGCGAGTATTCGTGCAGGCCCGGCTGCTCGTGGTCGCGGTGCAGGCCCTCGATGATGTAGCCTTGGCGCAGCTTGATGACGATCATCGGGATGTTATCGATGTAGATCGTCGACATCGCCTTGGTGAAGCCGGCGCGGCGGATCTCCGCCTCGATCGCCCGCGAGATCGCGGCACCGACGCCGCGCTGGCGGTGGGCCGGGTCGACGACGGTCTTGATGCTCTCGGCCAGGAAGGCGGTCTTGCGCACATAGGCGGCGCTGCCGACCCGGGCGCCGGCGTCGTCGTGAGCCCAGAAGAAGCGGTGCAGGCGATCGCGGACCAGCTCAGCGTCGATCGGGAAGGGGCTGCGATAGTTGGCGTTCACGAAGGCGATGAGCGTCGCGACCTCGCGCTCGTCGGCGAGGTCGACGGCGCGCAGGGTGACACGGAGTGTGGTTGGCTCGATCATCGTAGATTCGCGGGGTGTGCGGGTAAGCGTCACGGCAGCAATGGCAGCAGCGGGATGAGGCCCTCGCGCGGCATCGCGGCCAGCTGGGCCCACAGCGGGGCCATGTGCTCGGGGCGCTGGTGGACGGCGAACATGGTGTAGATGCCGGTGACGAGCTCGCGGAGCTCGGCCACGGTGACCCAGCGCTCGTGTTCGGCGCCGACGCGGCGCAGCGCCAGCAGCAACGGCACCGGCTGCGGCGAGCTCGCGTCGATCTCCGCGGACGGACGGAAGTCGGGCTGGTGGTAGTGCACGAGCAGTGGGTCCGGCTTGCGAAAGCCGGCGCGGGCGTACGACCGCAGGCGAGCGAGCACGTCGGGCGAGCCGTCGGGCGAGCTGTCGTTGGGGTGCTCCATCTCGCCGACCAGGGTGATCGCGTCGCAGCGACGGCCGGCCGCCGCGGCGCAGGCCCTCGCGGTCTGCAGCGGCAGCGCGCGCAGCCAGGCCGAGAGCCCGCCGCCACGCAGGGCCGGCTCGACGATCACGTGTGACAGGTGGACGAGCACGCGGGTCGGCGCGCCAGGCCCGGCGCTGGGCGGGACGATCGCCGTGTGGTCGCGCAGGCCGACCAGCTGATCGCCGGCCAGCACGGCGATCAGCTCGTAGCGCAGCGCGTGACCGTGCACGAGCGTGCGTGGGTCCCACGCGAGGCGGTCGCGGATCACCTCGCGTTGTTCCATCTCGCCGCGGGCCCCGAACTCCTGCCAAAGGCGGTCATAGATGCGGGCGAACAGCGGGTCTCGCGGATCGTGGACGGCCTGCACGCGCAGGCGCGACCAGTCGAGCTCGCGGGCCCGCTCGTCGCCCGGCGCGAGGTCTTCGGGGACGATCCGCAGCGGCTGCATCGCGGGCGAGTTTGTCATGAAGCCCAACCAGGCCGATAGCCATGGATCGCCGACTCGATATCAGCGCTGTCGCGGCGAGCGGCCGGTGAGGCGGGTGTAGAGCTGGTAGCCGAGCCAGCGAAACGGCTCCGGCGGGATGATCGGCAGGCGCTTTTGAAAGAATGGCAGGCCCTGCCAGGGGCCGTGGTCGTCGCTGTAGAGGTCGCGCAGGACCCGGCCCGCGAGCGCGCCGAGGGCGAGGCCGTGACCGCTGTAACCCAGCGCATAGTAGATATTGCGGTGCGGACCGGTGACGCCCATCGAGCAGATGCGATCGAAGGTGATCGCCAGCGGGCCGGTCCAGCGGTGGGTCACCGGGACGTCGGCGAGGCCCGGGAAGTAGCCGCGCATGCGCGCCTCGATCGCGGCGAAGTTGCGGGCGCCGGCGTCCGCGGGGAACACCGGCGAGCCGCCGAAGCTGCAGGTGTACGCAGCGTTGCTGCCCCCGCCGAACAGCATGCGGCCGTCGCTCATGCGCCCGCCGTAGGCGATGCGATCGAGGTCGTCGGCGAAGCCCTCGAGGCCGAGCTGCTGCCAGCGCTCTGCCGACAGCGGGGCGGTGGCGACGACGTGCGAGTGCAGCGGGAGGATGCCGCGCGTGAACAGGCCGAGCTGCGGGGTGTAGGCGTTGGTCGCGACGACGACCGCCGCGGCGCGCACGCTGCCCTCGGCCGTGTGGAGGATGACGGGCTGGCCCTGCTCGACGCGCAGCACCGGCGTGTCCTCGTGGACGGTGACGCCGCGCGCGAGCAGCCGCGGCCGCAGGCCCCGCAGCAGCGCCGCGCAGTTGACCATGCCCGCCGTGGGATCGAGGACGGCGCCGTGGATGCCGTGCATGCCGATCGCGTTGCCGGTCGCGTTGCCCGCGAGCCAACGCATCGGCAGGCCCCAGTCGCGCCACGTCGCGACCCGGGCCTCGGCCTCGCGCGCGCTGGCCTCGGTGGTGTAGACCTCGAGGCAGCCGCGGCGTGAGAAGCCGCAGTCGATCGTCGAGGCGGCCGCGAGCGCCTCGACGATGTCGATGCCCGCCGAGGTCGCCGCGAACACCCGCTGGGCCAGCGTCGCCTCGCGCGGCTCGACGCCGTTGATGCCGTTCAACACCTGGCCGCCGTTGCGCCCGCTGGCGCCGTTGCCGAGGCCCCGGGCCTCGAGCAGGACGATGCGGCGGTCGGGATAGCGCTCGGCGAGGTGCCAGGCCGTGGACACGCCCGTGATGCCGCCGCCGATGATCGCGAGGTCTGCGCTGACATGCCCGCGCAGCGCCGGGAGGCGCTCGTAGGGCGGGAGCGCCTCCAGCCACGCGGATCGGTTGTCGTCGATGAGGCCCTGTCGCATGCCGTGTCCCGCGGCCGCGGCCGCGCGTGCCGAGACCGCTGCACTTTACACCAGCGCGACGAGCTGGGCATCCTGGGGCGCGAAAGACCGCATGACCCTCGGAACCCGCGTCCGGCTGTGCCTGAAGGACCTGTATCAGCAGGACATCGTCGAGATGATCGAGCGGGAGACCCGGCGTTACGCGTTGGAGTCGATCGAGCACCCCGACCACCCCGACTTCACGCGCGCCTACCAGATCTTGTGGGACGTGTTCGGCGCGACCGGTGAGATGGAGCCCGAGTCCGCGATCCGCCAGTTCCTGCTCGAGGACTCGTTCGAACCGCTGCCCTCGGGCACCTTCTGCCGCTACTTCCTCATCGTCGCCAAGGACCGCGACGGCAACCTGCGCGGCGTCCGGGACGGCACCGTGCTCTACAACCCGAGCTGGGCGCCGGACCTGTGCACCGTGTACCTCAGCCACATCAACCTGCTGCCGCAGGCGCGCGGGACCGTGCTCACCTACTGGCTGCGCATCGCCCCGGTCGAGCTCGCGGTCGAGTACCTGTACCAGCTGCAGCAGCGCGGCCTGGTCCAGCTGCCGCTGCCGGACCAGCCGGGCAAGAACTTCGGCGTGCGCCTGAACCTCGCCGCCGAGATGGAGTTCTTCTCGCCCGACGACCGCCTGTCGCTGCAGCGCATCCTGTTCTACGGGCGCGGCGGCTTCGACGTGATCGACCCGCGCCACTTCCCGTACCGCCAGCCCGACTTTCGCGCGCCGGAGGTGATCGCCGAGACCGGCAACCGCCCGGTGCCCTTCATGCTGCTATTGCGTCGCATGGGCCGCGAGCGCCAGGCCCGGCTGCCGATCGACGAGGCGCGCATCACCATTCGCCACCTCTACGACGAGTTCGCCTGCTTCTGCACCCCCGAGTTCCTGCAGAACAGCGTCGACATCGTCCAGGCCCGGCTCGAGGAGCGGCGGGCCAAGGGCAAGCAGGACGTCGAGCTGCTGCCGCTGCCGACCGGGCCGACCAACCTCCAGCGGCTCAAGCGGCTGTTTCGCTACGACAACCTGCGCCGCTACTACGCCGACGTGGGCGGCGCGAGCGACTACCTCGAGCGCATCAAGACGCTGCTAGCCGGCAATCCGCGGTGGTTCGACGACGAGGTGGCGGCGCTCGGCGTCGAGCTGGCGAAGACGCCGCACTATGTCTACAGTTCGCGCGACAAGGGCATCTGGGCCGCGGACATGGCGAACGACATGGCGAACGACATGGCGAACGATATGGCGAACGATATGGCGAACGATATCGCTAACGAGGAGACCCCGAAATGACCCGCGCAATCCACCTGCAGACAGAGATCCCCGGACCGCGTAGCCGCGAGATCGTCGCCCGCCGCGACGCCGCCATGCCAAGCGGCGCGGCCCGGCTCACGCCGATCGCCGTCGCCTCCGCCCACGGCGCCGTCGTCACCGACGTCGACGGCAACCGCTACCTCGACTTCGCCGGCGGCATCGGCACCCTCGCGCTCGGCCACACGCCGACGGCGGTGGTCGAGGCGGTCCAGCAACAGGCCGGTCAGCTGCTGCACATGTGCGCGATCGTTGCCAGCTACGAGCCGATGGTCGCGCTCGCCGAGCGCCTCAACGCGATCGTCCCCGGCGACCTCCCACGCCGGACCGTGCTGATGAACAGCGGCGCCGAGGCGGTCGAGACCGCGGTGCACATCTGCCGCAGCTTCACCCGCCGACAGGGCATCGTCGTCTTCGATGGGGCCTACCACGGGCGCACCAACCTGACCCTGGCGATGACCTCGAAGTTCGCGCTGTTCAAGAAGGGCTACGGGCCCTTCGCGCCCGAGGTGTACCGCTTCCCCTTCCCCAACACTTACCGCCGCCCGGCCGAGTTGACGGAGGAGGCCTGGGTCGACTGGCACATCGAACAGCTCGACCACGGCTTCACCGCGATCGTCGACCCGGGCCACGTGGCGGCGGTGTTCATCGAGCCGGTGCTCGGCGAGGGCGGCTTTCATCCGGCGCCGGCGCGCTGGCTGCGGCGGCTCCGTGAATTGTGCGACCAGCACGGGATGCTGCTCGTCGTCGACGAGGTGCAGTGCGGCATGGGTCGCACCGGCAAGCTGTGGGCGATCGAACACGCGGGCGTGGTGCCCGACCTGCTGCTCACCGCGAAGTCGCTCGCGGCCGGCATGCCGCTGTCGGCGGTGGTCGGCCGCGCCGAGGTCATGCAGGCGCCGCACCCGGGCGGGCTCGGGGGCACCTACGCCGGCAATCCGCTGGCCTGCGTCGCCGCGTTGCAGGCGATCGCGCAGATCTCGGAGCCCGCGTTCTTGCAGCGCTCTGCCCGGCTCGGCGAGCGCCTGCGCGGGCGCCTGCTGGCGATCCAGGCCCGGCACCCGAGCTTCGTCGGCGACGTGCGCGGGCTCGGCTCGATGCTGGCGATCGAGCTGGTCCGCGACCCGGTGCGCAAGGAGCCGTGGGTCGAGGCGACCCAGGCCGTCAACGCCGAGACCCTGCAGCGCGGGCTCATCACGATCCGCGCCGGCCTGCACTCCAATTGCGTGCGCTTCTTGCCGCCGCTCGACCTGCCCGACGAGCAATTCGCCGAGGCGATGACGGTGCTCGATCATTCGATCGACGCCGTCGCCGCGCGCCTGAGGCCGGCATGAGCCGCGAGCTGTTTTTCATCGGCGGGGCCTGGCAAGCGGCCCACGGTGATCGCTGGTGGACCGTCGTCGATCCCTCGACCGGCCAGGCGATCACCGAGGTGCCGTGGGGCGATGGTGATGACGCGCGCACAGCGATCGACGCCGCCGCGGCGGCGTTCCCCGCGTGGTCGCGACGCACAGCGTACGAGCGGGGGGCGATCCTCGAGCGCGCCGCGGCGCTGATCCGCGAGCGCGTCGAGTTGTATGCGCGGCGGACCAGCGAGGAGTCGGGCAAGCCGCTGGCGCAGTCGCGCGGCGAGTGGGCCGGGGCGCCGAACTATCTGCGCACCGCCGCGGAGGAGGCGCGCCAGCTCGGCGGGCGATGGATCGCCGCGCGCCTGCCAAGTCGGCGGATCGACGTCACCTATTCGCCGCTCGGGGTGGTCGGCGTGATCACGGCGTGGAACTTCCCGATCTACAACGTCAACCGCGCCGTCGCCTCGGCGCTGGCGGCCGGCTGCTGCGCGGTGGTTCGGCCCTCGGAGTTCACCCCGCGCACCGCCCTCGACTACGCCCGCGCGTTGCACGACGCCGGCCTGCCCCCGGGGGTGCTCAACGTGATCACCGGCGAGCCGCACGCGATCGGCCAGGCGATGCTCGATGACCCGCGCTGCCGCAAGATCGCCTTCACCGGCTCGACCCGGGTCGGGAGGCTGCTGATGGAGGGCGCCGCGCGCACGGTGACGCGGCTGGCGCTCGAGCTCGGCGGCAACGCGCCGGTGATCGTGTTCCCCGACGTGAAGGACATCGCGGGCCTGGCCCGCGCGGCCGTGACGGCGCGACACCGCAATTGTGGGCAGGTGTGCATCGCCCCGCAGCGGTTTTATGTGCACAGTTCGATCTACGAACAATTCGTCGACGCGATGGCGGCGGCGGTCCGCGCCGAGGTGGTGGGCTCCGGCCTCGACCCGCGCTGCACCGTCGGACCGCTGATCAACGCCCGTCAGCGCGACCGCGTCGCGGAGATCGTCCGCGGCTCGATCGCGGCGGGGGCGGTGCCAGTCGTCGGCGGCGAGGCGCTGCCAGGCCCGGGCTTCTTCTTCGCCCCGACCCTGCTGCGCGACGTGCCCGCGGCGGCGCCGGCGATCCAGGAGGAGGTGTTCGGGCCGGTGACTCCGGTGGTCCGCTTCGACTCGACCGACGAGGCGCTGGCCCTGGCGAACGCGACCGAGTACGGCCTCGCGGCCTATCTGTTCACCGACGACCTGGGTACGGCGATGCGGGTGTCGGAGCGGCTCGAGTTCGGGATGGTCGGCGTCAACGACTGGTATCCGGTGACCGCGGAGGCGCCGTTTGGCGGCTTCAAGCAGTCGGGCCTCGGGCGGGAGTCGGGCCGCGAGGGCGTGCACGAGTACGTCGAGGCCAAGACGCGATACTTCGGGGGGCTCGCGTGAGGGGCGGCGAATTGCGGCCCCTGGTCCTCCGCGGCGACGCACAGCGCCGCGGGGCGAGCCACGGTCGCGCGCTCGCGTCGTCGATCCGCGAATATGTCGAGGAGCGGGTGGCGCTGGCCTGCAACGGCAGCTGGGCCGGACGCGGCGCGACCCGGGCCGATATCCTCGGACTCGCCGAGGCGATGCTCCCGGCGCACGCGGCCTACTCGCCCGAGCTCTACGCCGAGATGCTGGCGCTGGCGGAGGCGGCGGGTATCTCTGCGGCCGAGGCGGTGATCGTCGGCGGCTTCACGGACTTCGTCGACGCCGTGCGGGCGCTCGGGCACGCGGCGCCCGAGGAGGACGATTGCACCGCGGTGCTGGTCCCGCCCGGGCGCGGCGGTCCGTGGTTCGCCCAGACCTGGGACATGCACGATACGGCGACCCCGCACGTGGTGCTGCTCGACCTGCAGCCCGAAGGGCAATCCGACGAACCCAGCGCGCTGGTGTTTAGCACCGCCGGCTGCCTCGGACAGATCGGCATGAACGACCGCGGGCTCTGCGTCGGTATCAACAACCTCACCGCCGCCGACGGCCGCGTCGGCGTCACCTGGCCCTTCGTCGTCCGCGAGGTGCTGCGCCAGGACTCGCTCGCCGCGGCGCTCGCCTGCGTGCTGCGGGCCCCGCTGGCCGGCGGCCACGACTTCCTGCTGCTCGACGCGCAGGGCCGCGGATACAACGTCGAGGCGATGCCGACCCACGCCGCCGTGACGCCGCTGGCCGGGCTGCCGCTGGCCCACACCAACCATTGCCTCGACCGCGCGTGCCAGGCCCGCGAGGCGCCGCGCTCGGCCGAGATGGTGACATCGTCGCTGGAGCGGCTGGCGACGGCGGAGCGGCTGCTGGCGGACAACATGGACCATGCGGGCCTCGAGGCCCTGCTGCGCGAGCCGGGGGCGATCTGCCGCCGCTCGACGCCGCCGTTCCACGTCGAGAGCTCGGGCGCCGTGATCTGCCGCCCCGACACGCGCGAGCTGTGGGCGGTGTGGGGCATCCCCGCCGACCGACCCTTCCAGCGCTTCGTGGTAGGTCGACATGACTGAGTTCAAGGTGGTCCAGATCAGCGAGGCGCTGGCGCCGGCGGTCGGCGAGCTCGAGCGCCTGTGCTTCCCGCACGCCGACCCGACTGAGCTCATCGACCTCGAGGACGCGGTCGAGTCGGCGCGCACCTTCCCCGAGGGCTTCTTCGTCGTCCTCGACGGCGAGCGCGTGGTCGGTCAGGGCGCGGGCATCTTCCTCGACTTCGACTTCGCGCGCCCGCAGCACAACATCCTGTCGATCACCGGCGTCCACCAGTGCGGTAATCACGACCCCAACGGCGCCTGGTACTACGGCACCGATATCGCGGTCCACCCGGCGTATCGCCGTCGGGGGATCGGCCGCATGCTGTACGACCTGCGCAAGGAGCTCGTGCGCCGCCACGGCAAGCGGGGCATCCTCGCCGGCGGGCACATCCCCGGCTTCGCGGCGCACAAGCGGGCCATGAGCGCGGCCGAGTACATCGACCGGGTCGCGCGCGGCGAGCTCTACGACCCGACCCTCTCGTTCCAGCTCCACCAGGGCTTTCGCGTGGTGACGGCGCTGGAGAACTACCTCAAGGACGAGGCGACCGACTCATGGTCGGCGCTGATCGTGTGGGAGAGCGACGCGCCGGTCACCTGCGGCTGACAGCCGGCGCGGCGCTTCTGTTACCATCCGCAGCCCATGGACGCCGCCCCACCGCTCGTGTGGATCGACCTCGAGATGTCCGGCCTCGACCCGGACACCTGCGAGATCCTCGAGATCGCCACCATCGTCACCGATGGCGAGCTCGAGATCGTCGCCGAGGGCCCCGACATCGTCATCCACCAGGCCGACGCCGTGCTCGCGCGCATGGACGCCTGGTGCACCCGCCAGCACGGTCACAGCGGCCTCACCGCCCAGGTCCAGGCCTCGACCATCGCGCTCGCCGAGGCCGAGGCGCGCACGCTCGAGTTTCTCCGCGTCCACTGCCCCGCCGGCAAGTCGCCGCTGTGCGGCAACTCGATCGGCCACGACCGCCGCTTCATCGTCCGCTACATGCCGGCGCTCGCCAGCTTCCTGCACTACCGCAGCGTCGACGTGAGCTCGGTGAAGGAGCTCGCGCGCCGCTGGTACCCCGACCTGCCGGTCCACCCCAAGGGCGAGACCCACCGCGCCCTCGACGACATCCGCGAGTCGATCGCCGAGCTCCGCCACTACCGTCAGCACATCTTCCGCTGACTGGACCGCCCAACTCAGCGCGCTCGCACCCCGACCCCGTGCCCTTCGTAGCGATCCGCCTGCACTACCTCCTCGTGTACGCGGTCGTCGGCGCGTACATGCCGTATCTGCCGGTGTTCCTCGGCCGCGACCTCGGCATGCCCGACTCGCAGATCGGCTGGGTCGCAGGCATCTACGGGCTCTCGGTCGTGCTCAGCCCGCCCCTGGTCACCTACCTCGCCGACCGCCGCTTCACCGGCCGCACCTTGATCGGCCTCGGTCTCGCGCTCTCCGCCGTCGGTCTCGTCGGCCTCGCCTCGGCCTCGCGCTTCGTACCCGTGCTGCTGGTCTCGTTCGCGTTCGCCACCGTCTTCACGCCCCTGTTCGCCCTGATCGACGGCCTCGCCTTCGCCGCCATGGCGCGCGAGCAGGAGGCTGGCCGCAAGCACCCCGCCTACGAGCAGCTGCGCGTGTGGGGCAGCCTCGGCTTCATGCTCCCGGCCTTCGTCCTGTTCTTCGTGCTCAAGGCCGGCGCCGCCTCGGGACGCGCGGCGATCCTCGCGGCGGCCGTCGCCGCCGGCATCGGCCTCGTCTGCGTCCCCCTGCTCCCGCGCGTGCCGCCCCCCGCCCGCGAGCGCGATGTCCCGCGCGGCGCCACCTGGCAGGTGCTGCGCGCCCGGCCCACGCGAGACCTCGTCATCCCGCTCACCCTCCTGTTCTCCGCGATCGCCATCTTCTACGCCTTCTACGCGCCGCTCGTGCTCGCCGTCGGCATCGACGCCGAGTGGGTCGGCCTCGTCATGAACCTCGGCGTGGTCGCCGAGCTGCCCTTCATGCTGGCCGGCGGCCCGCTCCTGCGCCGCTTCTCGCTGCGCAGCCTGGCCCTGCTCGGCGCGGCCTGCCTGACGCTGCGCATGGCCCTGCTCGCCGCCGTGCCCGACCCGATCGTCACGATCGCCTCGCAGCTGCTGCACGGCCCCGTCGTCGTCGCCCTCTACCTGATCCCGCCGATGTACCTGAACCTCAAGGCCTCACCAGGCGTGCGCAACCACGTGCAGGGCCTGCACGTCATGCTCTGCTACGGCCTCGCGCGCGTGCTCGGCTCGGTGATCGGCGGCTACGCGGCGGACCTCGCCCTCGCCCTCGCCTTCGCCCTCGCCGCGGCCCTCGCGGCCCTCGCGTGGCTGTGGCTGTGGCTCCGTTTCCACGACCCGGAGGTCGACGCGATCCTGCGCCCGCGCGAGACACCTGTCTCCAAGGACATACGCAGTGACCTGTCCCTCGGGACAGACGTCCCTCAGCCCTCGTCGTCGCCGTCGGGCACCTGATCGTCCGGGCCAGCGACGATCCGCCGCGGCGGCGGCGCCACGACCGGCTGCAGCCGCGTCGGCGGCGGCGGCGGGGCGGCGATCGCCCCCAGCTCGCCCGGCAACGGCCGCAGCAGCGCCGTGAAGGCCGCGAGCGCCGCGACCACCAGCTCGTCGTCCTGCGCCTGCAGCACCGCCCGCGCGTCGCGTACCCCCGAGAGCACCGCCTCGCGGGTCTCCGGGCTCACCTTCTCCGTCTCCGCGAGCGCCCGTTCGGCGCGCTGGGCCATGCCCTCGAGCCGCTGCCGCCGCTCGGCGAGCTCCCGCGCCGCGCGAGCCTCGGCCTCCTCGGCGCGCGCCGCCTCAACCATCGCCGTCAGCGTGGCGGCGTCGAGCCCGGGCCGCTCGACCACGAGCTGCGCCTCCTTGCCGCGAAACAGCTCGCGGACCGTCAGCTCTAGCACCTGGTTGGCGTCGAGCTGGAACTTGACCTCGATCTCGGGCCGACCCGACAGCGTGAACGACAGCAGCGTCGGCGGCTCGGCGCCGCCGCGATCGCCCTCGAGCACGCGGCACTCCGGCCCGGCTCGCCCGTCGCCCGGCGTCGTCATCGGCTCGCTGTGCTCGGCCGGCACCGCGGCGCGCCGCGGGAACAGCGGGGTCGCCTCGCCCGCGCCGACCTGCAGCCACAGCGGCCGCCCGAGCGCCTCGTGCACGACCAACTCCGGGCTGCGCGACGCCAGCAAGCCGGCGAAGATCGCCGCCCCGCGCGCGACCACATCCTCGCTATTGAGCGCGTCGACGGGGATCCGGCGAAACACCGCCTCGACGCGCTCGTGCACCGCCGGCATCCGACTGCATCCACCGACCAGCAGCACCTGCGTCACGCTGTCCGCGGCCCGCCCCGAGTCGTCGAGGGTCCGCTGCACCGTCGCCGCGCAGCGATCGATCAGGTCGGCGACCAGCTTCTCCAGCCGCGCCTGCGTCAGCTTGACCTGTAGGTGCTTCGGCCCGGCCTCGTCGGCCGCGAGGTAGGGCAGGTGAATGACCACATCCTTCTGGCCCGACAGCACGACGCGCGCCTTCTCCGACGCGTCGCGCATGCGCGCCCGCACCACCGGGTCGGCCGCGCCATCGACACCGGTCTGCTCGCGGAACTCGGCCAGCAGCCACTCGACCACCCGCGCGTCGAGATCCTCGCCGCCGACCTCGACCCCGCGCTGCGCCAGCACCTCGATGCTGCGCTCACCGACCGCGAAGATCGCCACGTCGAAGCCGCCGCCGCCGAAGTCGATCACCGCGATCGTCTCGTCCTCCACCGCGGTGCGACCGGCGTGATAGGCCAGCGCCACCGCCGTCGTCGCGTGCACGAGGCGCCGGACCTCGACCCCGCCGAGCCGACACGCCGCGATCGTGGCCCGTCGCTGCGCGTCGCGCAGCTGCCCGCGCACCGCGACCACCGCCGTGTGCAGCGGCTCGCCGAGCTGCCGCTCCGTCGTGTGTCGCAGCTGCCGCAGCAGCGGCGCCAGCAGCACGGGCGGCGCGACCAGCTCGCCCTCACCCGCGCCGCTCGCCGGCACCAAGCGCACGCGCAGCTCGCCATCCGCAGCGCGCAGCAGCGGCTGCGGACGCCACGCCTCGAGGTCGAGCTCGTCGAAGCGGCGCCCGAGCAGGCGCAGCGGCGCGAGCAGCATCTGTCGCGGCCGCGTCAGGCACAGCCGGCGCGCGCGCTCACCGACGATAACCCCAGCGTCCTCGTGGCCGATCGCCGAGACCTCGCGATAGACCTCGCGCCCGATCAGCAGCGCCACGGCCTTGCCGGCCTCGAGCACCCCCACCACACAGCGCGTCGTCCCCAGATCGATCCCGACAGGCAGGCTCATCGTGCGCGGCAGGGTACGCGAACCGCGATCGCTGTCAACACGCTCCGGGTCTCACGTGGCTCGCCCTGGCACCCGCTGTTCGTGGGGGCGTGAATAGCGACCGCTGTCACAACCCTCTTGGCCTCACGTCTTCGCGTCGGCCAGCGGCAGCTCGAGCTGTCGCGCCAGCGCCAGAACGATCTGCTCCGCCGCGGTCGTCAGCACGGTGCCTGGTCCGAACACCGCGGCCACGCCCATCGCTCGCAGCGTCTCGTGGTCCTGCGGAGGGATCACGCCGCCGACCACGAGCATGATGTCGCCGCGGCCGAGCCGCGCCAGCGCGGCCTGCAGCTGCGGCACCAGCGTGAGGTGCCCCGCCGCCAGCGACGACACTCCGACCACGTGCACGTCGTTCTCCACCGCCTGCAGCGCCGTCTCCTCCGGCGTCTGGAACAGCGGGCCGATGTCGACATCGAAGCCCATGTCGGCGAACGCTGTGGCGATCACCTTGGCCCCGCGGTCGTGGCCGTCCTGGCCCATCTTGGCGACCAGCAGGCGCGGGCGTCGGCCCTCGTCGGCCGCGAACCTGGCCGTCAGCTCCTGCACGGCCTCGATCGTGTGCGCGTCGCTCACCGCCGAACTGTACACGCCGTGCACGCTGCGGGTCAGCGCCTGGTGTCGGCCCCACACCTGCTCGAGCGCGAGGCTGATCTCGCCGACGGTCGCCCGGGCCCGGGCCGCGGCGATCGCCAGCGCCAGCAGGTTGCCCGGCTCGCCCGCGGCGCAGCGCGTCAACGCGGCCAGCGTCACCTCCACCGCCGTGTTGTCGCGTTCGCGGCGGAGTTGCTCGAGCCGCGCCAGCTGGGCCGCGCGCACCGCCGTGTTGTCGACCTTGAGCACCTCGATCGGATCCTCGTGCGTCCGCTGGTAGCGGTTCACGCCGACCACCGTCTGCGCCTTGCTGTCGATGCGCCCCTGGGTCCGCGCGGCGGCCTCCTCGATGCGCAGCTTGGGCAGCCCCTGCTCGATCGCCCGCGCCATCCCGCCGAGCGCCTCGACCTCCTCGATCAGCGCCCACGCCTTCGCTGCCAGGTCCCAGGTCAGGCGCTCGACGTGGTAGCTGCCGCCCCACGGGTCGATCGTCCGGCCGATGCCCGTCTCCTCTTGCAAGTAGATCTGCGTGTTGCGGGCGACGCGGGCCGAGAAGTCGGTCGGCAGCGCCAGCGCCTCGTCGAACGCGTTGGTGTGCAGCGACTGCGTCCCGCCGAGCGTCGCCGCCATCGCCTCCACGCAGGTCCGCGCGACGTTGTTGTACGGGTCCTGCGCCGCCAGGCTCCACCCCGAGGTCTGGCAGTGGGTGCGCAGCGCCAGGCTCTTCGGGTTCTTCGCGCCGAAGCTCGCCACCAGCCGCGACCACAGCAGCCGCGCCGCTCGCAGCTTGGCGACCTCCATGAAGTAGTTCATGCCGACGCCCCAGAAGAAGCTGAGCCGCGGCGCGAACGCGTCGATCGCCAGCCCCGCGGCGACCCCCGTGCGCATGTACTCCACGCCGTCGGCGAGCGTGTAGGCCAGCTCGAGGTCCGCCGTCGCCCCGGCCTCCTGCATGTGATAGCCGGAGATGCTGATGCTGTTGAAGCGCGGCATGTGCTGCGCCGTGAACGAGAAGATGTCCGCGACGATCCGCATCGACGGCGCCGGCGGATAGATGTACGTGTTGCGGACCATGAACTCCTTGAGGATGTCGTTCTGGATGGTCCCGCTGAGCTGCGCCGGCGCCACGCCCTGCTCCTCCGCCGCGACGATGTAGAGCGCTAGGATCGGCAGCACCGCGCCGTTCATCGTCATCGACACGCTCATCTGGTCGAGCGGGATGCCGGCGAACAGCACGCGCATGTCGAGGATCGAGTCGATCGCCACGCCGGCCATGCCGACGTCGCCGACCACGCGCGGGTGGTCCGAGTCGTAGCCGCGGTGCGTCGCCAGGTCGAACGCGATCGACAGGCCCTTCTGCCCGGCCGCCAGGTTGCGGCGATAAAACGCGTTGCTCTCCTCGGCCGTGGAGAACCCCGCATATTGACGGATCGTCCACGGCCGCTGGGTGTACATGGTCGCGTAGGGCCCGCGCGTGTACGGCGGCAGGCCCGGCTGCGTCCGCAAGAACGCCGGGTCGATCGCCGCCAGCAGCTCGGGTCCGCGTCGCGACGCCAGCTCGATACCCTCGGGCGTATGCCACACGGGAGGCGCCTCGCAGGCGCTCGCGCTCGGGGTCGGCGTGGCGTCGTAGTCCAGCTTCGCAAAGTCGGGGAAGTCGATCATGTGCGCACCTCCAGCCGAGCCTGCAGCTCGCCGAGCAGCGCGACCGCGTCGCCGCCGAGCTGCACGAACAGGTCGACGCCCGCGGCCTGCATCGCCTCCACCAGTTCCTTCGGCCGCCCCGCGAGCAGCACCACCGCGGCCCCGGCGGCCCGCAGCGCCGGCACCAGCCGCGGCACCGCGTCGGCATACACCGCGTCGGCCGAGCAGATCACCGCGACCCGCGACCCGCTCGCCGCGAACTGCCGCGCCACCTCGTCCACGCCGAGCGCCCCCGCCGTCTCGACCGCCACGAGTCCGCCGACCGCGAAGTAGGCGCGACAGAACTCGACCCGCCCGCGCCACTGCGCCGGCTCGCCCACGGCCACCAGCGCCACCGTCTCGCCCGTCGCCCGCGCCCGCAGCCGCTCGAAGGGCTCCGACAGCCGCGCGCGCGCCAGCGCCGTCACCTGCTCGCGCGCCGGCCCCAGCCGCACCCGAACACCTGTCCCTTCGGACAGCTCACGAGCTGCATCGAGAATGTCAGCACCTGTCCCTTCAGACAGATCGTCGGTGAGTCGATCCACGATCGCCGTCGCCCCGGTGCTGCGCTCGTGCGCCGCCGCGAAGCGGCTGACCCCGACGATCGGCAAGCGCACGCTCGCGACCGCCTGGGCCTGGACCTTCGCCGTCTCGGCGGCCCAGCCCTGCACCAGCCCGGCGCGTAGCGCCGCCGCCATCCCGCCCGCGGCCTCGATCGCCTGGAAGCGGGCCCAGCCGGCGCGCGCCAGCTGGTCGCTCAGCGCCTCGACGTAGCCGGAGCCGCCGGCCGGGTCGGCCACGCGACCGAGGTGCGCCTCCTCGGCGAGCACGAGCTGGGTGTTGACGGCCATGCGCCGACCGAGCTCGCCCGGCTCGCCGAACGCCGCGTCCATCGCCGTCGTGGCGATCGAGTCGGCCCCGCCGATCGCCGCCGCAAAAGTCTCGCCGGTGCCGCGCAACAACCCCACCCATGGATCGATGGTCGTCCGCTCGCGCCACGAGCCGCGGACGTGCAGGTGCATGCGCTGGGCCGCCGCGTCGCCGCCACAGGCCGCGACGAGCCGCGCCCACGTCAGCCGGATCGCGCGCAGCTTGGCGATCTCGAGGAACAGGTCGCGCCCCACCGCCACCGCGAAGCCGAGCTGCCCGGCCGCCGCCGCCACACCCAGACCCCCCGCGACCAGCGCGCGCAGATACGCCGCCCCGGTCGCCAGCAACGCCGCGATCTGGTCGGCGCAGGTCGCCCCGGCCTCCTGATACGCGCCGACGTCGACCAGCGCCGTGCGCAGCCCCGGCGCCGCTGCCAGGGCCCAACCTGTCACATGCGACATGTCCTGCAGGGCATGTTCGATCGACCAGCCCAGCGCGCCGCGCCGCGCCAGCGCCCCGAGCGGGTCGCAGCCCAGGAGCCCCGTGAACGGCTTGGATGAGCCCGCGAGCCAGCCCGCGATCGTTCGCCCCGCGGCGCCGATCGCCAGAGTCAGCGGCGTGCCCGGCTCGATCGCCGCCCGCAGCATGCCGAGCTCGTCCGCGTCGCGCAGCACGACCCCGTGGCGGCCGACCGGCGGCGGGGCCCCGCTGACCCCGGCCGCCAGTCGCTCGTCGATCTCGATCCACGTCGCCTGTGCCCCGCGTCCACGGTCGGCGGCGATCGCCGCCGCCGCGTCCGCGACCGCCGGCTGGCGATACTCCGGGCACACCGCCCAGCTCGCGCGCGCCAGCAGCAGCTCGCGCCCCGGCAGCGCCGTCGGCTCGGCGGAGTACAGCGGCTCGATGCGTAGGCCCTCGGCGCTGCGCGTGGTCAGGCGCTCGAGCGGCGCCCCCTGCAGCTCCTTCAAGGCCTGCGCGCGCCAGGCCTCCAGCGCCTGCGCGCGCGCGGCCGACTCGGGCACACTCGCGATGATGGAAGCGTCAGGGTTCACGGCGCCGCGATGATACGCCGGCCCCGGCGATGCAGCTATAGTGCGGCCCCGCCGGGCCATGACCAACGAACCCACGCCGCCCTCCTCCACGCCTCCCTCGCCCGACGGTCGGCCGCCGCAAGCCACGGTGGTCGGTCATCCGCCGCAGCCGGGCTTCGTGCCCGCGTCGGGGCATCCGCCGCCGGGCAGCTTCGTGCCCGCGGGTGGCGGTCCAGCGCAGCCGGGAGCCTTCGTGCCGCCCGGCGGTTTCGTGCAACCCGGCAACGTCGTGCAACCCGGCAACGTCGTGCACGCCGCTCCGCAGCCCGTGTACCCGCCGCAGCCCGTGTATCCGCCGCAGCCGGCCTACTCGCCGCCCGAGCCGCGCCCGCCAGCACCTGTCCCTTCGGCCAGCAAGCCGTTTCGTCCCTCGCGCAACCCGATCGTCCGCCTGATCTTGTGGTTCACCGAGCCCTCGATGCTCAAGGGCATGGCGCTCGGCGTCGTGTTCGCGCTGGTGATCTCGGTCGCCTTCAAGCTCGAGTCGATGTGGTTCGTGGTCAGCAGCATGGTCACGCTGGTCCTGACCTGCCTGCTCGGCATTCTCATCGGCAACTACGTGTTCGAGCGCCGGCGCAAGCGCCTGCAGGCCCACGGCATGGCGATGCTGCGCGAGGCCGGCAGCGAGCTGCCCGGGCTCAGCCAGCGGCTCATGGCGATGCTGTGGAGCCGCGACCTCGCGGCCCTGCCGGAGGTGTGGGAGCACCTGCGACGGCTCCGCCCCGCCGCCGAGGAGATCGCCGGCCTCTCGGTCGCCGCGGTGTTCCGCGTCATGGCCATGAGCACCCTCTTCGCCGTGCTCGGCGGCGCGATCAGCTTCGCCGTGTTCCTCACCTCATACATGCAGGTCGAGCGGATGGACGCGCAGAACCAGCTCATCGAGCGCCAGCTCCAGCAGACCGACCGACAGATGGCGCTCGACGATCAGCAGCAGAAGATCGCCGTCGCCCTCAGCATCGCCGAGCGCCGCCAGGCCACCGCCCGCGAGATCCTCGGCGTCATCAACAGCGACCGCTCGCCCGCGCAGGACGGCAAGCGCGGGCTCAGCACGACGACCGCCAACCTCATCACGATCGCGATCTCCCAGCTGGCGCCGTACCGGGGCGTCAACGCCGACTTCGTCACCGGCGAGAACACCCTCTCCGCCGAGCTCCGCAGCCCCGAGCAGGAGCAGCTGGTCCGCTACCTCGCCGCCGCCAACGTCGACTTCAGCGACATCGACCTCTCGCCCGCTTACCTCGCGCACATCCAGATCTCCGGCGCCGACCTCTCGCGGATCCAGCTCCCGCGGGTGCGCATGCCCAGCGCCACCATGTACGACGCTCGCCTGCCCGGCGCCAACCTCGTCGGCACCGACCTGTCGCTCAGCCTGCTCGCGCGCAGCGACTTCACGGCCGCCAACATGGCGAGCGCCGTGCTCCACCGGGCCAACCTCACCGACGCCGTGCTCGCCGAGGCCAACCTCACCAACGCCGACCTCAGCGGCGCGGTCCTCAAGAAGGCCGTGTTCAAGCAGACCCAGCTCGCCGGCGCGTTGCTTCACGGCGCCAACCTGGCCCAGGCCGACCTGACCAGCGCCGACATCAGTGAGGCCGACCTCGCCCTCGCCGACCTCGAGTCCGCCACGCTGCCTGCGGTGCCGACGGTCCGCAACGCCGGCTTCTGGTGGCTCGGCGTCTATGCCCCCGAATACGCCGCCAAGCTCGGCCTGAACGACGCCGCCCAGCAGCGCAACCGCGACGCGCTCGCCCGCCTGCGCGCCGCCCCCGACGCAGCCGGCGTCACGGCGGTCGTGCAGGAGCTCAAGGCCGCTGCTCCCAGCGCGCCCAACTGATCTCAGCCGCTGCCGAGCCGCGGGAACACGCGGCGCGCGTTGGCGGTGGTCGCCGCGGCCAGCTCTACCGCCGCCTCGCCGCGGCAGGCCGCGATCGCGTGGACCACGTGCGGCAGGAAGGCCGGCTCGTTGCGCCCGTCGGCGGGCTTGGGTCGGAGGTCGCGTGGGGTCAGGAAGGGCGCGTCGGTCTCGACCAGCAGGCGCGTGCGGTCGATCTGCTTGACCAGCGCGCGCAGGTGTTGTCCGCGGCGCTCGTCGCAGATCCACCCGGTGATGCCGATGTTGTAGCCGCGGCGCAGGTACTGTTGCAGCGTCGGCGCGTCGCCGGTGAAGCAGTGCACCACGACCGTCTCGGGCGCCGGTCGCTCCGCGTCGAGCACCTCGAGGAAGGCCGCGGCCGCGTCGCGCTCGTGCAGGAACAGCGGCAGCTCCAGCTCCTTCGCCAGCGCGACCTGGCGACGAAACCACTCGACCTGGACCGGCCGCGGCGAGAAGTCGCGGTTGAAGTCGAGGCCGCACTCGCCGATCGCCACCACCGCCGGGCGCGCCGCCAGCGAGCGCAGCGCGGCGATCGTCGTGTTGTCGCAGCGGGCCGCGTCGTGCGGGTGGACGCCCGCCGTGGCGAACAGGACGCCCGGTCGCCGGCCGCTCAGGGCCAGCGCCTCCTGGCTGCCGCGCACGTTGGTGCCGGTGCAGATCATCGTGCGCACGCCGGACTTGAGGGCGCGCTCGATCACCGCCTCGCGGTCGGCCGCGAACGATCGATGGCCGAGATTCACCCCGATGTCGACGAGCTCCATGGCCGCGGCAGGATAACTCACTTGGGCCAGGACCACGAGAGCTCGCGCTCGCCGTGGGGCCATCGCTGTTGGGCGAAGGCCCCGCGGCGAGCCCTGCCGCGCGATGTCGAGGCCGTGCACACGTGACGGCGCCGGGAAAAGGTGACCGCGACGAGGGTGGGCGAAACATTCGTGCTCTACCGTTGAGCTACCGCCCCACAAGTCGATCGTGGGAATGGAGCGGCCCGGGGTCGAACCGGGATCCCGTCTGCTTAAAGATGTAGTTTCGCCCGCATTCGCGGTCAAAGTCGAAAGGTGCCACGACGAGGATTGCGGGTGACATGAACCTTGTAGTCACCCGCGCATTCGTGGCGGGTCGCGACGAGATTTCACCGGGACGCGGTATCGTGAAAGGATGTAGTCCCGGCGAGCATTCGCGGCCCAAATCAGGGCCCTCGCCCAGTGCTAGTTTACAGGGCGAGGGCGTCGATCACCCCGACCCAGTGGTCGGGGCCGAGGCCGCCGCGGGCGAACGCGGCGACCAGCTCGAAGACGGCGTCGGAGAAGCCGCCCACGTTGAGGATGTCGGGCCGGTCCGGCGCCTGCACGGTCGCCGACGGCTGGACATCGATGCACACCAGCTTGGCCCGCGGGTTGCGGGCGCGGAAGGCCTCCCACTCGCGCATCACGCCCGTGGCCCGGCCGCGACCCTTCGCGTCGATCCACGACTCGTTGTCCGAGATGAAGATCACCAGGTCGCCCCGCGCCCTGCGCTCGTTGAGGGTGCGCAGCGGCACCGAACAGTCGGTGCCGCCCGAGGGCAGGCCGGCCAGCGTGGCCGCGTTCTTCATGACGCCCTCCGCCGCCTTGAGCTCGCAGCGGAGCACGCGGTCGTGGAAGGGCAGCAGCTCGGCGTCGCGGTTGCGGCGCAGGAACGCCGCGGCGACCAGCGCCGCGACATCGATGCAGCGGACCTGCGTGGTCGCGCCCTTGCGGCGGCCCGTCACGGGCGAGTGCATCGAGCCCGAGACATCGGGCAGCAGATAGACCTTGCCGTCGATCGCCGGCACGTTGGCGATCGCCGCCTCCATGGCGTCCTGCAGCGCCTCGCGGACGATCCGCGGGAGCTTGGGGTCGGCCTGCTTGTAGGCCATGAGCAGCTGGTAGGGGAAGGCGCGGGCGCGCTGGATCTGCTCCGGCGACGCGAGGCGCTGGGCGATCTTGCGGGTCAGCTTGGGATCGTCGAAGACCTCGTGGCGCAGGAAAGTGTTGAGATTCATCCGCGTCATCTGCCACGGCGCCCGCTCGGCGATCGTTCGCCACTGGTGCTTGTCGAGCGGCCGCGCGGTCAGCAGCTGAAACGGCAGGTCCGGCGGCGTGCGCGTGCGGCCAGCCTTGAAGTCCTCGAACTCGCGGACGGCCGCCGGCAGCTCGTCCGTCGCGTGGTCGCGGCCCAGCAACCAGGCGTACAGCGCCCGGCGAGCCGGCGTGTCCGGCAGCGGGTGCACCATCTTGACGATGTCGGCCAGCGAGGGCGAGTCGCCCACGCTCGCCGCAAGCAGCTGCGCGTCGCTGCGATTCTTGAGCCAGCGCTGCACCGCCCGCTTGGGCCGCGAGCCCAGCGATCGCCGGCCGGTCGCGCCGGAGCGGACGATCTGCACGAAGTTGCGCAGCATCTTGCCGTTGTCGCAGATGCGATGAAACACGGCCTCGAACAGCGCGCCGTCGCGGGACGCCAGCACCGCCAGCAGCAGCGCCGGCGTGTCCTTCATGAAGCCCTGCTCGCGGGCGTAGACCGCCGCGCGCGCCACGAAGGGCGCCGGGGCCAGCAGCGCCAGCCGCTGCAGCTCCGCCAGCTGATCCTTCGCCGAGGCGTAGAAGGTGTTGCTGAGACAGCCGGTCGCCACGTACTGCGCCAGCGCCTGGGCGTCGCTGCGCTGGTAGGCCGCGCCGCCGGCCGCGTTGACGGCGTCCGTCGCCAGCGCGGGCCGCTTGCGCTTGAACAGGTTGGAGAAGAGGTCGACGTTGGCCATGACGGGCGCTCCAGCGAGGCGGGCCGCGACCATCGCGGCGCCGATGCCAGGTCTGGAGAGCAGATCGCGGGCCGTCGAGAACTCAGGCGACGATGCACCATAATTTCAACGACTTGGAAATGAGGCTGGCGGCCGTGCGAGGGATTTTCTGCGCCAGACATCGCCATATTTATCCAACCATCTAAGCCCGCAGAGCCCTTGGATGGGCGTGTACGCGGGTATCGACGCTGGACATGGCGCGCGAGATCGCGCGATGCATGCGTCATGCAGATCGACCACATTGGCATTGTCTCCGTCCCGGTCGCCGACCAGTCGCGCGCGCTGGCCTTCTACCGCGACGTGCTCGGCTTCGAGGTCCACCGCGACACCCCGATGGGCCCCGACATGCGGTGGATCAACGTGGGCCCGCCCGGCGCCCAGACGACCCTGACCCTGGTCACCTGGTTCGACACCATGCGCCCCGGCGGCGTGCAGGGCCTGCTGATCAACACCCGCGACATCGATAGCGACCGAACTGACGGGGGGGGAGATGAAGCAGGAACCGGGGGCCGCTAGGGTCAGGACCCCGACGGCACGGCTTCGTGCTGCGTCAGGGCCTGGCCGAGCTTGCCCTGCGGCCGCACAGGCAGCCCCTGCGCCCCGGGGATCTCCCATGCCGCAGCGCCTCAGGTCCACGTCGCCGGTGCAGCCGGCACCGAGCTTGTGTTCAAGGCGCCTCCGACCTCGCGGCGGTGGCGGGCACGAAGACGAGATACAGTGAATATGAACAGGGCCCGGATGATTTTTTCGACCCGACCAACCCCCCCCAGTCAGGGGCTTTTCTGGGACGCAAGGGCTGGGCGCCTGAACGCCAGCCGCGAACCGCGGATCCTCCGGATCTCCGCCGTGCCTCACCCGGGCAGCGGCGTCGCCCCGGTCCACTGCGCGCTCAGCTCGTAGAACCTCCGCGCCAGCTCGCCGTCACGCGCCGCCGCGTGCATCGGCGCGGGCTTGCTGCGCACATAATATCCACCGGTCGCGCTGGCCAGCGCCGGGTCCAGGCACAGCGCCACCGAGGTCGCGGCCGCGTCGGCCAGCGAATCACTGCCCTCCATCTCGAAGCCCTCGGTCAGCAGCTTGGTCGAGCTGACCCCCGGGTGCAGCGCGTTGACGGTGACGCCGCGAGCGTGCAGGCGGCGCGCGAGCTCCACCGTGAACAGCACATTGGCCAGCTTGGACATCGCATACGAGGCGTAGCTGTTGAAGGGCCCGCGCAGCAGCTGGACGTCCGCGAGGTCGATGCGGCCGCGGTTGTGGGCCATCGAGCTGACATTGACGACCCGCCGCAGCTGCGCGCCGACGCTGCTGGCGAGCACGAGGTGCGTGAGCAGGAAGGGCGCGAGGTGATTGACGGCGAGGGTCATCTCGAAGCCGTCGACGCTGAGCTCGCGCCGCTTCATGTACACGCCGGCGTTATGCAGCAGCACGTCGAGGTGAACGTCGCGGGCGGCGAGCTCGGCCGCCATGTCGCGGACGGCGGCCAGGCTGGCGAGGTCGGCGATCACGGGCTCGGGCACCGCGCCGCCGAGCGTACGCAGCTCGGCGACGGTGGCCGCCACACGCTCGGCGTTGCGGCCGTGGACAATCACGGAAGCCCCGCGGCGGGTCAGCTCGCGGGCGGTCTCGCGGCCGATGCCATCGGTGGCGCCGGTGACGAGGATGGTCGGGGCAGTGGTGCCGTGCATGACCGCAAGGTGCCGCGGATCGCCGCGCCTGTCGAGGCAGCGGCGGCGGTGTGCATGACCGCAAGGTGCCGCGGATCGCCGCGCCTGTCGAGGCAGCGGCGGCGGTGGCAGCAGGTGCCGCGGATCGCGTGCAGGCGGCGCCGCTACGAGATGGGCAGAAGTGGGGCCCACCGCGGGGGGGGGCGGATCACCACGCTGACGAAGCTGCGCGCGGACCCGCGGGTGCCGCCCGCAACGAGATCTGCCGGCGGCGGCGCTGTGCCAGCCGCGGGCCAGCCGGTAGAGCGGGGGTGCGGCGGGGGGGGGGGGCGACCCCAGGAGGCCCACCCCGGGCGAATCCCCGTGGGGGGGGGAAAGACACCCAGAGCTCATGGGCTGTACTCACCCTTGCCCTGGCGGACCAGCTCGACCTCGCCGTCGACGAAGCGCAGCACGGTCGAGGGGTCGGGCCACAGCGGACCGGCGTCGACGAGCACCGCGACCTCGCGAGCATAGCGTTGCTCGTAGAGCTCGGGCTCCTCGAGCTCCGGGACGCCGTCGTCGTATGGGGTGACCGAGCCGGTCAGCAGCGGCTCGCCGAGCTCGCCGACCAGCAGGTTGCAGATCGGGTGGTCGGGCATGCGGATGCCGACCTCGTGGTGGCGGTTGTACATGCTGCGCGGCACGTCGGACGCGGCCTTCAGGATCAGCGTGTAGGGCCCGGGCAGCAGGCGGCGGATCAGGCGAAAGTGCGAGTTGCTCATCACCCCGTAGCGACCGACCTCGGCCAGCGCCGTCACGATCATCGTCAGTGGTTTGTGCGAGCGCTCGTCGAGGCCCTTGAGCTTGCGGATCGCGGCGATGCCCTTGACGCTGGACAGCGCGCAGCCGAATGCGTAGCCGGTGTCCGTCGGGTAGACGATCACCTGACCGCGCTGGAGGGCGTCGAGCGCGGGTTGCAGCTTGCGGGGATTGGGCCGCTCGGGCTCGACGTGGACGCGCATGATCTCAGCTCTCGCGGCTCTACTGGCGATTGGTGGGCGCTACCGATGCAGGGTGGTGCCGGTCGCGCGGAGGTCGACGCAGGCCTGCTTCACGCGGGCCTGCATGCCCTTCTCGGCCGCCTTGAGGTAGCCGCGCGGGTCGTAGTGCTTCTTGTTGCCGACCTCGCCGTCGATGCGCAGCACGCCGTCGTAGTTCTTGTACATATGATCGGCGATCGGGCGGGTGTACGCATATTGCGTGTCGGTGTCGACGTTCATCTTGATGACGCCGTACTCGAGGGTCTCGTGGATGTCGGCGAGCTCCGAGCCGGAGCCGCCGTGGAACACGAGGTCGAAGCGGGCGCCGGCGCCGAGCGCCTGCTCGACCGCGCGCTGCCCGTCGCGCAAGATCGTCGGCTTGAGCTTGACGTTGCCGGGCTTGTACACCCCGTGCACGTTGCCGAAGGTGGCGGCGAACATGTAGCGCCCGCCCTTGACCTCGCCGAGCGCGCGGGCCACCGCGACCATGTCCTCGGGCGTTGTATAAAGCTTCTCGGCCGGCGCGCCCTCGTGGTTGACGCCGTCCTCCTCGCCGCCGACGACCCCGGCCTCGACCTCGAGGATGAGCTCCAGCTCGGCGCACTCGGCCAGCAGCTGGCGGGCGAGCTTCATGTTCTCAGCCAGCGGCAGCTCGGAGCCGTCGAACATGTGCGACGAAAACAGGTTCGGCTGACCGGCGGCCCGGCGGCGCCTGGTCTCGGCCAGCAGCGGGCGCATGAACTTGTCGAGCTTGTCAGCCGGGCAATGATCGGTGTGGATCGCCACGTTGATCGGGTAGCGAGCGGCGACGCGGTGGATGTACTCCGCGAGGGCGATCGCGCCGAGGGCCATATCCTTCACGAACTGGCCCGACGCGAACTCGCCGCCGCCGGTGCTGACCTGCAGGATGCCGTCGCACTTCGCCTCGGCGAAGGCCGCCAGCGCCGCGTTGATCGTGCTGGACGAGGTGATGTTGATCGCCGGGTACGCGAACTTGTGCGTCCGGGCGTGGGCGAGCATGTTGCAGTACGTTGCGTGGTCGGCGACGGGCATCGAGGGTCCCCCTGGCGCGGCAAGGGGTATCACAGGCGCGACGCGAGGTCACGCGGGGCCGGGCGCGCCCAGTGAGGCACGTTGGGCACGTCGGGCGCGCCAGCGGGTCAGCAGCCAGTGCACCGCGAGCAGGGCCAGGATGATCGCGTAGGGGTCGTACGGCGTGCGCAGGCGGACGTCGCCGAAGAACACCGCCGCGAGCAGCATCGAGTTGAACAGGCATAGCGCCAGCACGGCCGTCGCCGGCGTGCGGCGCAGGCGCGCCAGCCCGAGCCCGACGCCGAGCAGCGAGGGCACCAGCACGAAGATCTGGAAACCGTAGCGAAACACCTCCGAGGGCGGCAAGAAGTACTGCCGGTTCTTGGCGTTGTCGGGCCACTGCCGCGAGATGAACCACTGCAGCAGCAGGTTGACGACCGAGTACTGCAGCTGCCCGATCAGGCCGGTGCGGCGGTAGCACTCGCGCCGCAGATCGCGGTGGATCCACGGGTCGCCGATGTAACCGACGAAGCGGATCGTCTCGCCCTCCATCGCCGGATTGAGCGCGAGCGGGTGGCCCGGCGGGAAGGTGACCTGCAGGGTGCGGTAGCTCGGCAAGCTCACGCGTCGACCGTCGTTGGTGTTGTTGGCCCGCGCGCTGCGGTCGAGGTCCGCCTTCTTCTTGAACGCCTGGGTCACGATGTTGTGACAGCGCCCGGCGGTGAGGTTCATGTTGGCGTTCTCGGCGATGCCGTCCCAGCGCCCGGTGTGGCTGTGGTAGCGCCACACGCTGAACGCCAGCGCTGCGATCAACGGCAGCCCGACGCCGACCAGCTGACGCAGGCGCACCCACGGCAGCCCGCGCACGTTCACCAGCCACAGCCCGAACACCAGCACGAAGAACAGCGCCGACTGCGGGCGCAGCATGAAGCACAGCGCCGAGGCGACCCCCGCCGCCCACGCCATCTTGCCCTCCTGTACCACCCGCACCAGCCAGTACGCCGACAGCAGCTGCGCGCACAGGAAGGGCGTCTCCGACAGGAAGAAGCCGGTGGTCGACAGGTTCGGATACCAGACCAGCGCGAGCACCCCGGCGATCGCGGCGAGGCGCGCCGTCGGCAGCACACGGCAGGCGAGCAGGTAGGTCAGTGGCACCGCCGCCGCCCCGAGCAGACCCCACACCACCGCGGCCGCCCGGTACGGCGCGCCCGGCCCGAAGATCTTGAACACCCCCGCGAGCAGGTAGTGCGTGCCGAAGGCCTGCCACGCCAGGTCGCGGACGCCGCTGCGCGGGCCGTGCACCGCGAGGTCGGTGGCCCGTTTCACATACATGTTCATGTCGCTGAACACGTAGTTGCCCGGCGGGTGGACCACGAGCACCCAGACCAGGCGGGTCAGCAGCGCGAGCGCCGTCAGCCACAGCAGCCAGCGGCGCGAGGGCACGACGCCGGGACGCGGCACCGCCACGGCGGGCACGCTCGAGGAGGGGTCCGGGGTCGACACGGGCCGGGAGGGTAGACGACCCGCGCCGCGCCGGGGAGGGGCTCCTGGTTTCTCTCGCGGCGGGGTAGAAATGCCGCATGTCCGTGTACCCGCCGATCGAGGGGTCCGAGGTCTTCATCGCGCGTCGGCGACGCCTGATGGCGGCGCTCGGCGAGCTGCCGGTGGCCCTGTTCGCTGGTGACCCGAGCCCGCGCAACTACGCCGCCAACGTCCACCCCTACCGCGCGCACAGCCACTTCCTGTACCTCACGGGCACCGCCTGGCCGGGCGCGGTGCTGCTGGGCGAGGGCGACGAGTGGGAGATCTTCGCCACCCCGCCGGCCCCCGACGACGCCCTGTGGCTCGGCGCCTCCGCGACCTGGGACACCCTCGCCGCGGCGATCGGCGTCCAGGCGATCCGCCCGCTCGCCGAGCTGGCCGACGCGATCGTCGCCCACGGCGGCGCCGCGGCGCTCGCCACTCTCCCCGCCATCCACCCGCGCAGCCGGGCCCAGCAGGCCGCCCTGTTCGCCCGCCCCTGGGGCCTGCACGACGAGTCGCTGCACGGCGCCGTCCCGCTGAGCGAGCCGGACAGCGCGCTCGCCGAGGCCATGATCAGCGTGCGCCTGAGCCACGACGCCGCCGCCCTCGCGCACATCCGCGGCGCCATCCAGATCACACACCGCGGCCACCTCGCTGGCATGGCGCTCACCTCCCCTGGCCGCCGCGAGTGCGAGGTCCGGGCCGCGATCGAGCGCGAGTTCACGGCCCACGGCGCCGTCCCGGCCTACGGCAGCATCGTCTCGGTCGCCGGCGAGATCCTGCACAACGAGCACAGCCACCAGCACATGCGCGCCGGAGATCTCCTGCTCGTCGACGCCGGCGCCGAGCTGCACGGCTGGGCCAGCGACGTGACCCGCACCTGGCCCGTCTCCGGCAAGTTCAGCCCGACCCAACGTGCCATGTACGACATTGTCCTACAAGCCAACATCGACGCCATCGACCAGGTCCGGCCCGGGGTGCGCTACCGCGACGTGCATCTGCAAGCTTGCCGCACGCTCACGCGGGGCCTGGTCGACGAGGGCATCCTGCGGGGCGACATCGACAACCTGGTCGAGCGGGGTGCCCACGCCCTGTTCTTCCCGCACGGCGTCGGCCACCTGCTCGGGCTCGACGTGCACGACATGGAAGATCTCGGCGACCGGGCCGGCTATGGGCCTGGACGGGTGCGCAGCCAGCAGTTCGGCCTCGGCTACCTGCGCCTCGACCGCGACCTCGCGGTCGACATGGTCGTCACGATCGAGCCGGGCTTTTACCTCGTGCCCGCGATCTTGCAGGACCCGTCCCTGTGCGGGCCCTTCGATCGCGACGGGACCCTCCAGCGCGAGCGCCTCGCCGCCTTCGCGGACGTGCGGGGCATCCGCATCGAGGACGACGTACGCTGCACCTCCGGCGCCCCCGAGGTCCTGAGCGCCGAGATCCCGAAGGCCGCCCAGGCCGTGATGGATTGCGTGAGTGCCTGAGCGGCGGCTCGCCCGAGCGGTTGCCATTGGCGGCCCCGAGCGGCCCCGCCCGGCCCCGGCCAGACCCCGGCCAGACCCCGCGGCTTCCTGGTAAAGCGCCGGACGCTCATGGTACCCTGGCCCCGCGACCTGCCCTGGCGGGTGGCATGACCTTCAACATGACCAGGCGTGATGGCCAGGAGGCCAGACGCCGCTTGGAGTCGACGATGAACTTCCGCCTCATGCTCCTGACCTCTGGGCTCCTCACCGGCACCGTGCTGGGCGGCTGTAGCCGCGAAGAGCTGGCACCCTGGTTCCCGCAGGATATCCAGATCGTCTGCAAGGACGTCCCGTCGGCGGTCCTCGGCCAGCCCTACACCTTCGACCTGAAAGTCACCGGCGGCGTGGCGCCGCTCATGTTCGAGGCGACGGGCCTGCCGATGGGCCTCACGATCGACGACAACGGCGTCATCACCGGCACGCCCACCGAAGAGGGCATGTTCAAGTTCACGATCACGGTCACCGATGGCGACGGCAACGTCCGCGTCTTCGAGACCTGCGGCGAGCTCACCGTCAACCCGCCGGACCAGCCGATGATCGACTGCGTCGACGACTCGGGCAGCGCCCCGGACGGCTTCGTCGGCATCACCTACGCCGACTTCCAGGTCACCGCGCCCGGCGGCGTCGTGCCCTACGCCTGGTCCTACAAGAACCTCCCGCCCGGCCTCGTGTTCACGCCCGACGCCGCCAACGGCACCTCGGCCACCATCAGCGGCACGCCCACCACCAAGGGCACCTACGCCCTCGAGATCACGATCGTCGACGGCAGCGGCGTCGAGACCACCGTGAGCTGCGGCGACCTCATCATCAGCGACCCGCTCTCCGTCGACACCGACGAGCTGCTCAAGGTCTTCCCCGACGGCTGCGTGCCCCTCGGCATCACCCTCAAGCAGCTGCAGGACGACAAGATCATCTTCGGCGGCGACGGCAGCCCGATCGCCTGCGCCTTCGTCCCCGGCCGCGGCAACGGCAACAAGAAGTGGGACGGCGTCACCGACTCGCAGCCCCCAGGCCTCACCCTCGACGCCGCCAGCTGCGCCTGGGGCGGCAAGGTCAGCACCAACCTGCCCTTCGGCATCTACGCCTGGATCACCACCTTCACGCAGACCAGCCTCAAGGCCTACGTGCCCTACTGCGCCCCGCAGGACGTCCAGGCCCCCACCGCCTACGACGTCATGCGCGAGGACACCGGCAACCTCGCCAGCTTCAAGCCTGGCGTCGTCGTCCTCAATCCTGGCCAGGGCATCACCTACGGCAGCGACGTCCCGGACCCCAAGGTCACCGTCACCGACACCGTCAACGCCTGCCCCGGCAACACCTGCTTCTACGCCTTCGTGTTCGCCTACAACACGCTGTCGCAGATGGCCTCGGTGAGCGCCAGCCCGAACAGCAAGTTCCCGGCCCAAGGCTTCGACGGCTTCACCCACGCGCTCCGCATCACCGACGTCGCCATCGATAGCTTCCGCGGCCGCGCCTTCGTCGCCAACATCCAGTTCGACTACTGCATCGCCTCGAACGGCGACGACTGCGGCAACAACGAGATGGACTCGGCCAAGCGCGCCGATCTGGTCCGCAAGAACGGCGGCGGCAGCAACTACTACTTCAGCCTGGTCGCCCTGCCGGCCAACTGAGACGTCCCCTCCGCAATCCCGATCCACCCCTCCTCCGTCGCCAGCGAAGCATCGCAGCTTGAGCAATCAAGACAGCCGCGGAGGAGGAGCCGCCAGCCTGAGAGACCGCCGGGTCGCCCGGGTGATCGACCGCGAGATCGCACCGATCTGGCACGACCGCTTCGCGCGACTCATCGTCCGCAACCTCCCGGGCGCCAGCGATGTCATCGCCCTCGACATCCACTGCGGCGTCGGGCGCACCACCGCCGAGCTGCTCGCGCGGCTGGGCCCCGCCGCCCGCGTCCTCGCCATCGAACCTGATGACACGCTCATCGAGATGGCGAAGACGCGGATGCGTCCCGAGTGGAAGAACCGGGTCTACCTCAAGCCCGGAAACTTCGACGACGTCGCGGCGATGGCCGATGACAGCTACAACCTGGTCGTCGCCAACCTCGTGCTCGGCGACACCGGCGACATCGGCACCGCGCTCGCCGAGATGGTCCGCGTCAACCGGATCGGCGGAAGGATCCTCGCCACCCTGCCGCTGGCAGAGTCGTGGCACGAGGTCGAGGATATCTTCGCCGAGGTCCTGCGCGACGCGGGCCTCACCGCCGCGGTGCGCCGGCTCGAGCGCCTGCGAGAGCTGCGTCCGACCGGCGCCCAGCTCGCGCAGATCGTCCGCCGCCTAGGCGTCGCCGAGGACGACTTCGTCATCGAACAAGAGCGCTTCCAGATGCTCTTCCCCAGCGGCCGCGAGTTCCTGTTCGCCCCGGTGGTCGAGCACGGTCCGCTGCGCCTGTGGAAGGCCGTGATCGGCAAGGACGGCAGCCCCCAGGAGCTGTTCTGGCGCCTCAAGGAGGCGATCGACACCTACTACACCGGCCACGTCCTGGCCGTGAACGTGATCGCCGGCCTGATGAACATCCACGTGGCCAAGGGCACCGAGAGCCCCGGCCCGCGCCTGGCGGCCCGCTACTGGCGGCACTACCCCGGCCTCGACGCGCTGTGGGGCGGGCTCGCGGCCGGCTACGTGCGGGTCTCCGAGCCGAGCCTCCCGCCATTCGGCGACGTCGAGTTCGACTTCGACATCCAGATCGACGAGGGCGAGGCCCGTCGCACCGGCGCCCAGAAGCCCGTCACCACCTCGATCCCGATCATCACCGACGATCTCTACGACCCCGAGCCGACCTCGACCGCGCCGGCGATCGTGGCGACCCCGGTCAAGCCGATCCGCGCCGAGGCCGGCAGCGCTCGCCGCAGCGCCGAGCCGGCGCGGGCCCTGAGCGCCCTCAAGAAGCCACCCGCGCCGCAGCCCCGCCCGCCCGTCGCCGAGGACGACTTCTCCGACATCAACGACCTGCCCGACCCGACCGCAACCTTCCGCGTGAAGGACGTTCAGGCCGCTCCGCCCGCTCCGCCCGCTCCGCCCGCTCCGCCCGACGAGCCCGACGAGCCCGAGGACGCCACGGACCCGACCTCCACCTTCAATGCCGACGACCTACGCGCGGCTCGCCTGTCGCAGCCGCACCTCGCCGCCCGCACCTCGCCGGAGCCCGACGAGCCAACCCCGATCGCGGCGGCGGCGGAGCCGGAAGCGACCGAGTCCGAGACAACACAGCCGGAAGCGACGGGGCCTGAGACAACAGAGCTCGCAGCGATGGGGCCGACAACACCGCCGGCGCCGGACGAGTCGGAGCCCACACCCGAAGCCAACAGCGAGCTCCCCCGCCTTCCCGTCCGCTCGCCTCTCCAAGACGGGGGCACGCTCCGCCGGGCCCCCGAACCCTCGCCCCTGCCCGCCTTCCGGCCGCCGACCAGTGAGAGCGGCAAGTTCCAGCCGCCGACGGCCGCCGAACCCGCGGCGCGGCCACCAAACAACGAGAGCGGCAAGTTCCAGCCGCCGACGGCCGCCGAACCCGCGGCGCCGCCAACCTTCCGGCCGCCGCCCACGAGCGAGAGCGGCAAGTTTCAGCCGCCGATGACCGCCGAACCCGCGACGCTGCCGACCTTCCGGCCGCCGCCCACGAGCGAGAGCGGCAAGTTTCAGCCGCCGACGACCGCCGAACCCGCGGCGCTGCCGACCTTCCGGCCGCCCACGAGCGAGAGCGGCAAGTTCCAGCCGCCCACGGCCGAAGCCACGGCCGCAGAGCCCGCGCGTCGCCCCTCGGAGTCGAGTGGCCTGACCCCACGGCCGCCGTCCTCGGAGTCGAGCGGCCTGACCCCGCGGCCGCCGTCCTCGGAGTCGAGCGGCTTCACCCCGCGGCCGCCGTCCTCGGAGTCGAGCGGCCTCACCCCGCGCCCCAGCTTCCTGCGTCCGTCCCGGTCCGGCGACGCAGTGACGACCACCGGCTCTTTCAACGTCTTCGCCCCGCCCAAGCCTCGCCTGTCCGAAGAGACAGCCGAGAAGGACGGCGAGGCTGAGCCCATCGCCGCGGAAGTGATCGCGGGCAGCGAGCCCACGCCCGCGTTGGTTCCCGAGCCCGGGCTCACGTCGGCTCCCGAGCCCACGTCGGCGCCGAGCCTCAGCGCCGCGCTGGCCGACCTCACAGTCCCGGCCGATGTGCCCGCCGCGGACGCCGAGGAGCTCGACGAGCTCGAGGACGCCGAGGCGCTCGAGGACGACGAGCCCGTGGCCGCCCGCCCCGCCGCTGCCCCGCCGCCGCGCCCGAAGGCCCCGCCACCGCCGCCGAGCGGCGTCTTCAAGCCGCGCGCGCTGCTCCCGATCGTTCCGCCGAAGAAGAAGTGAGCGTCGTGTCGCATGTCCTCAAGGCCAGGTGGGCCCTGCTGCTCGTCGCCTGTGGCCCGACCCCCGCGCCGACCCCCGCGCCGACAGCCACGCCGACAGCCACGCCGACAGCCAATGCCGACCCCGTCGCCCCCGAACCACCGCCCCCGCCGGTGCGCAAGGACGGCACGATCTACGCCGAGGCCTATCAGATGGGCACGCGCTTCTCGATCAACCTGTGGGTCGGCGAGCAGTCGCCCGCCGCCGCCGGCGTCGCCATCGAGGCCGCCCTCGCGGAGATCGAGCGCATCGAGCAGATCATGAGCGAGTGGCGCCCGAGCAGCGAACTCTCGCAGCTCAACAACGCCGCCGGCCAGGCCTCGCGTCTCCTCAGCCCCGAGCTCTTCGAGGTGCTCCAGCGCAGCAAGATGATCTGCGACGCCACCGACGGCGCCTTCGACCCGACCTTCTACGGCGTGGGTCAGCTGTGGCACTTCGAGCCCGGCGCCGTGCCGCCCACCCGCGAGGCCGTCGCCGCCAAGCTCTCCCTGGTCGACTGGCGAGCCATCGAGCTCGACCCCAACACCCTCCGCGGCCGCCTCGCCCGCCCCGGCATGAAGGTCGGCCTCGGCGCGATCGCCAAGGGCTACGGGGTCGACCGCGCCTCGCAGGTGCTCAAGGAGCACGGCTTTATGCACCACATCGTCGAGGGCGGCGGCGACACCTATGTCTCCGGTACCAAGGCCGGCGCCCCGTGGCGGGTCGGCATCCAGCGCCCCGACGGCCCCGGCTCCATCGCCGCGATCCCGGCCAGCGACCGGGCGATCGTCACCTCCGGCGGCTATCAGCGCTTCATCGAGGTCGACGGCAAGCGCTACGCCCATATCATCGATCCCCGCACCGGCTGGCCGCTCGATGAAAGTAGCAGCGCCCAGAGCATCACCGTCCTCGCCGACGACGCCACCGACGCCGACGCCTACGCGACCGCCGTCGCCGTCATGGGCCCGGAGAAGGGCCTCGCCTACGTCGAGGCCCACCCGCCGCTCGAGGCTGTGATCGTTACTCGCTCCGGCGAGGTCCTGGTCTCCCGCGACCTCGCCCCGCTCCTGATCTGGCCGAGCGACGCCCCGCCGGTCGGTGATGCGGCCGCGAAACAACCGGCCGCACCCGCGCCAGATCCCGCTGCAACGCCGTTCAGCCCGCGCTGACCGCAGATCTCGTTTCGCGGCGCCGCGGCGCCTGCGCGACGCCTCCGCGTGCACTTGGCCCCTGTCGCCGGATTTTCCCGCTCACTACACTGTGGCATGGCCGACGATCGAGACGACGACCCGCTCGCCGCAAGCGACATCGACGCCGCCAAGCTCACACGCGTCGGCTTCGGCGCCGCGCTGATCGGTGCTGGCCTTGCCGCGTCACGCGACGTGATCGCAGGCAAGCAGTCCGACACACGGCCCAACCTCGATCGCCAGCCCGCCAGCCTCGGCAAACCGGCCAGCCCGCGACTCGGCGGCGCAGCAGCAGCCGAGCGCACCCCGACTGCCACGCCGTCCTCCACCCCCGAGCGCACCCGCCTTCGCCTCGTCGCCGGCAAGATCGTCCCGGGCACCCGTTACCGCCTGCGGCGCTGGCTCGGCGAGGGCGGCATGGGCGTCGTCTACGAGGCCGAGCACATCGACATCGAGCGCCGCGTCGCGCTCAAGATCTTGCGCTTCGACCTCAGCCAGCAGCCCGAGATGGCCCAGGTGTTCCGCGACGAGGCGCGCGCCGCCAGCCGCATGGGCCACGCCAACGTCGTCGAGATCTTCGACTTTGGCGAGCTCCCCGACGGCCGCCTGTTCTTCTGCATGGAGCTGCTCGACGGCAAGGACCTGGTCCCCGTCGACGGCGCCCCGCGTCCGCCCGAGGAGGTGATAGCGATCGTCCGCCAGCTGTGCAAGGGCCTCGCCGCCGCGCACAAGCACGGCATCGTCCACCGCGACATCAAGCCCGAGAACATCATCCTCGTCCAGCGCGGCGGTCGCGACGGCGTGGTCAAGTTGGTCGACTTCGGCATCTCCGCGATGCTCGCCGCCGGCACCGTCGCCGACAGCTCGCGGATCTCCGGCACCCCGCATTACATGGCCCCCGAGCAGGTCGAGGGCGAGCCCTTCGACGGCCGCCTCGACATGTACGCCGTCGGCTGCGTCGCCTACGAGCTCCTCACCGGCGCGCCGCCCTTCCCCGGCGAGCTCGTCGAGGATGTGCTCATCGCCCAGCTCGACAAGCAGCCCACGCCGCCGACCCAGACCCCTCGCGGCGGCGCCACCCCGCCCGCGCTCGAGGCCGTGGTCCTGCGCTGCCTCGCCAAGCGCCGTGAAGATCGCTACGCCGACATGAACGACCTCGAGGCCGCCGTCTGCGAGGCCCAGATCGCCGCCGGCCTGCGCACCGCGTGGGACGACCTCCCGCTCCCCGAGGTCGAGCCCGAACGCGTCGCCCGCCTGCGCGCCCGCATGCCCAGCCCGCACAGCGAGCCGCAGCGGCGCCGCTGGTTGCTCCCCGTCGCCGTCGCGGCCTCGCTGGTCGTCGGCGTCGGGATCACCGTCGCGCTGATGGGTCGCGAGCCGCCCGACGAGGCCCGCGCCGCCGTCGACCGCGTCGCCGAGGAGGCCCTGCTCGCCGCCTCGCTGACCAACTACGTCGCCGCCCCCAGCGACGACCCCGCGGCCCCCACCGCTTACAAGAAGGTCCTCGAGCTCGAGGCCCTGCCTGGCGACGCCGAGCTGCTCGCCGACCAGCGTGGCGCCGATCTCCGCCAGCGCTTCTCCACCGGCCTGATCGCCCTCGGCGACAAGTACTGGGACGTCAAGGGCGCCCGCCCGTTTGCCGTCGAGTACTACATCTGGGCCCGCACCTTCGACCCCGAGAACCAGCGGGCGATCGACCGCTCGGGCCTCGCGCTCGGCGGCTTCGTGCGCTTCCAGGAGAAGGCCGCGACCGGCGGCTTCAGCCTCGCCGAGATGCAGGCCATGGGCCTGGTCGGCGCCCTCGCTGACGAGGACGAGCAGCGCCGTCAGGCCCGCGTCGACGGCCTGCTCGCCGGCGCCGACCTCTCGCTCAGCAGCCTGCTCGCGGTCGACGAGGGCCTGCGCGGCGCCGGCCTGCGCCCGCCCGATCGCCAGCGCGTCGAGCCGCCGCCGCCGCCCGAGCCGCCGCCCGCTACACCTCCACCTGTCCCGACGGACAGCCCCGGGCCTGGCGACGAGGTCGAGCGTCCGGGCAAGCCGAGCAAGCCGGTCCTGGCCAGCAACAAGCGCGACCCGGCCCGCGCGCGCGAGCTGGCCGACGAGGGCATGACGGCGCTCGGCGCCGGCCGCCGGAGCGACGCCGAGAGCCTGTTCCACCAGGCGATCGCCTACGACAACCGCAACGTCAAGGCGCTCATGGGCCTCAGCGACGTCTACTTCGACAACGGCGCCAAGGTGAAGGCCGTGCAGTTCGCCGAGCTCGCCGTCGAGGCCGCGCCCAAGAGTCGCGTCTCCAACCTCAAGCTCGGCGACGCCTACTACAACGTGCTGCGCTACCGCGATGCCCTCAAGCACTACGAGAAGGCGCTCGAGCTCGGCGAGGCCAGCGCGCAGGGCCGCATCGACAAGGTCAAGACGCGGATCGGCAACGGCTGATCGAGGCCCGCGCTACGGCGACAGCTCGGCCTCATCCGTCTCGTCGAGGAACTCGCGCCGAGTCAGCCGAGGCCCGCGCTACGGCGACAGCTCGAGCTCTGCCTCATCGGTCTCGTCGAGGAACTCGCGCCGAGTCAGCCGAGGCCCGCGCTACGGCGACAGCTCGAGCTCTGCCTCATCGGTCTCGTCGAGGAACTCGCGGGCCGCCGAGTAGAAGTGCTGCGCGATCACCAGCGACGAGTGTCCGCCCGGCAGCACGAGATAGTCGTGCTCGCGGTCGACGCCCTCGACCGGCCCCGGATCGCGACAAAAGGCGTCAGCATCGGCGTGGATCTGGCGCACGCGCACGCCGGGCGGCAGCGGAGCGGCGCGCAGCTCGTCGAGGAACTGGCAGCCCGGTCGCACCTGCCACACCGAGGGGCTGACCAGCCCGACGGTGGCGATGCCGGCCAGCGACATCCACGAGCCCGCGAGCGGGGTGCCCAGCAGCACCAGGCGACGGATCCACCGCGCACCTTGCATGAACTTCACCGCGTGCAGCGCGACCAGCCCGCCCATGCTGAAGCCGAGCACGTCGACGCGGTCGAGCTCGAGGTTCTCCACCAGGTCGCGCAGGCGATGGATCAGCTCCTCCGACGAGCTGCGCAGCGAGCCGAGCTGGAAGGTGCCGTGGTGGTAGCTGAACACCACCCGACCGTCGGCCTGGAAGCGCCGCGTCAGCGGCTGCATCGTCCCCCGCGTGCCGAGGAAGCCGTGCAGCAGCACCACCGGACGCGTCCCCGGTTGCACCCACGACAGGTCGCCCGCGACCCGGTTGCCGCGCAACAAATGCCGCGCGTAACCGAGGCTGTGAGACACCGTCTCCGCCGCGCTGTGCAGTCGTTTGCGCAGGAAGCCTCCGCTCACGGATCGCCATTCTACCAGCACTTGTCGGCCGCGGTAATTTCAAGAATGAGCCGCAGTATGCGGGCCCGGGCTGCTGGACAGCCGTCCGCACGACCTGTCCCATCGGACAGGCCACGCTGCCCCGAGCTCCCCGGTCTCGCGTGGACCCCAGTCGACGCAGCGCCTCCCTGGGTCTCGGCACCACGGCCACCGCTGCTAGCCGCGCTCACGCGCCGCCAGGGGCGCCTCGGGCAGCATGCCGCGGAACAGCTCGTCGCTGCGGCCCGTGTCGAGCGCGTGGCAGCGGGCCCGGGCCTCGCTCGCCAGCCGCGTCCCCGGGAACGCGTGCATCGCCTGCTCGTAGCGGGACGCCGCGAGCGCACGGTCACCGATCTGCTCGTGCGCCTGCGCCAGGTGGAACAGGTAAACCACGCGCGCCGGGTTGAAGCCCAGGCACTCGAGCCCGCGCTCGAGCAGCGGCACCGCCTCGCGCGGCCGGCCCATGCGGGCCAGGCACAGGCCCTCGAGCGCCGCCCAGGTGCAGGCGACGGTCGGCTGATACGGCTCCGGGATGTGGCGCAGGCAGGCGTCCCGGTCGCCGCGGATGCAGCCGAGGATCACCGCGTCGGGCTCGCGGGTCAGGACGTCGAGCTCGTGGCGACCGAAGGCCGCGAGCGCCTGCAGGTGCGGCGAGAGCTTCGCCGTGGTGCTGGCATAGACCTCGCGCGCCTCGTCGAGCCGCCACTCGGCCACCAGGAGTCCGCCGAGCTGGGCCCGCGCCAGCCACTGCCGCTCGACGCTCACGGCCTCGCCCGCGGCCGCCAGCGCCAGCTCCTGGCGCAGGTGTTGTTCGATCTGCCGGTGCCTGCCGGTGGCGATCGCCCGCCGCAGCGCCGCCGCCTCGAGCAGCGCGCGCCGCTGGTGCCCGCGACCCACCAGCCACGCCCCCAGGCTCATGCTGAACACCACCGCCGCGATCGCCGTGAACTCCGCGGCGCAGCCGGGCAGCACCACGAGGCCGAGCAGGAGCAGCAGGTCGCGGGACATCGCCCGCCCAGCATACCCGCCGTCGCCCCTCGCACCGGAAAAAACCACCGGCCTCGTCGAGGCCTCGGCGGGTGCCGCATCCCGCGATCTCGACGCGGTGAAAACCACCGTGCGGCGCGCAACGAAAGCGCCCGACGTGCCGACCGCTGCCGACATGTCCTCTGCCCTCGCGCACACCCTCCCTCGTGAGGCCGCTCCGCCGCGCTGTCCTCCGTCTCCAGCCTCGCGGCTGCGCTCCTTGCTCGTCGGCGCCGCCGAGCGCGCCCGCCACCCGCACGCCGAGGCCCGTGAGCTCGCCCCGGGGTTGCACGAGCTCGTCGGCCAGCGCCGCGAGCTCGAGGTCAAGGTCGTCGCTCGCGACCTCCTCCGCGGCCACGGCCTGGACGCCGCCGCGGCCTTCGCCAGCGCCCGCCGCGGCACCTGCGAGGAGCCGCTGGAGTTTGGTCGTGCTGGTCCGCTCCCGGGTGTCCACGCCTACATCCTCGGCGGTCCGGGCGGCCCCGACACCGCCGTCGCCGCGCTCGAGCTGCTCGCGCGTCTCGAGCTCGGACGCGCCGGCGCCGTGCTAGCGATCCCCGCCCGCGGCACCGCCCTCTTCCTCGCGCCGCACGCTCGCGGCCTGGCGCGGGCGCTCACCGGTCTCGGGCGCGTGCGTCAGTTCTGGTGCAGCGACGGCGACGACGCCCCGCTGCAGCTGCGCGCCTCGCTGCGCTTCCTCGCCAGCTGGACGGCCAGCGCCCACGCCCGCCTGGAGCGCCCCGTCTCGCCCGCCCTCTACTGGCACCGCGGCGGCCGCCCGCTCGCCGTCCTCACCGCCGACGCCCGCCGTCCCTTCACCGCGCCGCTCGAGCTCGTCGATCCGCTTTGTTAGTGCATGTCATCGCCTCACCGCGTCGCTCGAGCTCGTCGATTCGCTTTGGTATTACATGTCCTTCGGGACATCTCATGATAGCGGGGGCTCCGCCCAGCCTGTCTCGTCGGACACCCGCGCCGGTGCTCCGGTCCGCTGACCCGCGCGCTTCTGCACAGACCACAGCTGCTCCGCCCTGCGCTATCGTCGGCCGGCATGGCGCTCCAAGACGCCGCGAGCCTGGGCTCGACCACGCTGGCCGCGACCGGAGCAGCCCCCGCGCCCCGGGAGGGCGAGGCGCCGGCTCAGATCGGCCGCTATACGGTGCTCAAGGCGATCGGCGCCGGCGGCATGGGCGTCGTCTATGCCGCCTACGACACCGACCTCGACCGCAAGATCGCCATCAAGCTGCTGCACGAGCAGGCATCACCAGCGGCCCCAACACCATGGGCCACAGCCGCCTGCTCCGCGAGGCCCAGGCCATGGCCAAGATCTCCCACGCCAACGTGCTGCAGGTCTACGAGGTCGGCACCCACGCGGGTCAGGTCTTCCTCGCCCTCGAGTTCGTCGAGGGCAGCACCCTCGCGGACTGGCTGCTCGCCGCTCCGCGCGACTGGCGGGCGGTCCTCGAGATCTTCCTGCAAGCCGGGCGTGGCCTGCAGGCCGCGCACGAGGCCGGCGTCGTCCACCGCGACTTCAAGCCCGAGAACGTGCTCGTCGACCGCAGCGGCCGCGCCCGCGTCATGGACTTCGGCCTGGCTCGCGCGACCGGCACGATGCAACCTGTCCAAAAGGACATCCCGGTCACCGCCACCCACTCCAGCCTCGAGGTCAACCTCACGGTCACCGGCGCCGTCATGGGCACGCCGCTCTACATGGCCCCCGAGCAGCACCTCGGCGGCAGCACCGACGCCCGCACCGACGAGTTCGCCTTCTGCGTCGCCCTCTACGAGGCGCTCTACAGGCAGCGCCCCTTCGACGGTGACGACCTGCGCAGCCTCGCCAGCAACGTGCTGCGGGGCCTGGTCCGCGAGCCGCCGCGCGACCACAAGGTCCCGGCCTGGCTGCGCCGCGCCGTCCTCCGCGGCCTCTCGGCCGCGCCGGAGGACCGCTACCCCGGCCTCCTCCCGCTCCTCGCCGAGCTCGCCCGCGACCACGACGCCCCGCGCCGCCGCGGCCTGCTCGCCGCCGCTGCCCTCGTCCTCGTCCTCGCCGTCGGCTGGGGCTTCGTCGCCGCTGCGGGCGCCGCGGGCCAGCGCTGCCGCGGCGGCGCCGTCCAGCTCGCGGGCACCTGGGACAGCGCCCGCGCCGACCAGCTGAGCGCCGCCTTCGCGGCGACGGCTCGCCCCTACGCCGTCGCCACCGGCCAGCGCGTGCGCGTCCTCCTCGACGCTCGCGCCGCCGCCTGGGCCGGACTGCACGTCGCCGCCTGCGAGGCCCACGCCCGCGGCGAGGCCTCGGCCGAGCTCTACGACCTCGAGCTCGCCTGCCTCGAGCGTCGTCGCAGCGAGACCCACGAGCTCGTCGATCTGCTGGCGCGCGCCGACGCCGAGGTCGTCGACCGGGCCGTCGGCGCCGTCATGGCCCTCCCGCCGGTGACCGTCTGCGCCGACCGGGCCGCCCTGCTCGCGCGCGTGAAGCCGCCGGAGGACCCCGCATTGGCCGCCGAGGTCGCCCGTCTTCGCGTCGACCTCGACCGCGCGCGGGCCCTGCAGGACGCCGGCAAGCTCAAGGAGGGCATCGCCCTCGCGACCAGCATCGCCGACGCCGCCGACGCCAGCGGTCATCGCCCCGCGATCGCCGAGGCGAGGCTGCGCCTCGGTGAGCTGCACAGCCGCGCCAGCGAGTTCGCGGCCGCCGAGCCAGCGCTGTGGGCCGCGCTGTGGGCCGCCGAGGCCAGTCGCCACGACGAGGTCGCCGCCGCGGCCTGGACCGAGCTGGTGCGCCTCGCCGGCAAGCAGGGCAAGCTCGCCGAGGGCCAACGCTGGGCCGAGCGTGCCGGGGCCGCGCTGGCGCGCATCGGTGCCCCGCCGATCGCCGAGGCCCGCCTCGAGAACGAGCTCGGCAACCTCGCGTACCAGGCCGAGGACCACGTCGAGGCCGAACACCACTATCGCCGGGCGCTCGAGCTGCGCCGCGCCGCCCTCGGCCCCGATCACATCGACGTCGCCGCCTCGCTGGCCAACCTCGGCAACGCTCTCCTCGGCCTCGACCGCAACGCCGAGGCCCTCGCCATCGCGCGCGAGGCCCTCGCCTTGCGCGAGGCCAGCCTCGGCCGCGACCACGTCGACGTCGCCGCCTCGCTCAACAACATCGCCGTCATCGACAAGAACGCCGGCCGCTACGGCGACGCCATCGCCGCCCTCACGCGCGCGCGCGACATCTGGACCCGCGCGCTCGGCCCGGACAACCCGAACGTGGCCAACGCCGACGTCAACCTCGCCAGCACCTACTACCAGCGCGGCGAGCTCGGGCGGGCCGCCGACATCGCGGAGCGGGCCATCGCGCTGTCCGAGCGCCTCCTCTCGCTCGACCACCCGATGACGCTCAAGGCCTACAGCAACGCCGGCGCCATCGCCGTCGCGCGCGGTGACCTCGAGCGCGGCGAGGTCCTCCTGCGCACCGTCTACGAGGTTCGTCTCCGGGTCCTCGGCCCTGACCACCCCGATGTCGCCAGCGCCTTCGCCAACCTCGCGTCGCTCGCCGACGAGCGAGGTCGGCTGGACGAGGCCGCCGAGATGCTCACCCGCGCCATCGCCATCGTCGAGCGACGCAGCGGCCCGGACCACTCGGACCTCGTGGCGTCGCTCAGCAACCTCGCCCACGTCGAGCTGCTGCGCGGCGCGCTCGAGCGGGCCGAGCTGCTCGCGCGCCGAGCCATCGCCATCGCCGACAGCACCTTCGGCGCTGACGCGCATCAGGCCCTCCCCGCGCGCGTCGTCCTCGCCGGCGTCGCCGCCCTGCGCCGTGAGCCCGGCGTCCTCGTCGAGCTCGATCGCATCGATCGCATCGCCGAAAAGACCCCGCTTGAAGCGGCGACGCTGACGGTCGCCCACTTCGCCCGCGCGATGGCGTTGGTCGACAGCGGCGGCGACCGTGGCGAGGCCGCGAGGCTCGCCCGCGAGTCGCTCGCCTATCACGCGTCGCGCGGCGCGACGCTGCCGGCCAAGCAGGTCACCACCTGGCTCGCGCGCCACCGCCTCTGAGGCGGCCGGCGCCGCGCCGTGCAGCGGCCATTCCGCGAGGTGGCCGATGCCGTCCCGCGAGGCGGCCGATACGAGGCAGCCCGGCTCAGCGGGGGCCGCGGTCGAGCCCGAGGAAGGCCCGCGTGCGCTCGTTCTGGGGTCGCTCGAGCACCTCGGCCGGCGGCCCGTCCTCGATCACCGTGCCGCCGTGCAGCACCAGCACGCGGTCGCTGACCTCCCGGGCGAAGCGCATCTCGTGCGTCACCACCAGCATGGTCAAGCCGCCCCTGGCCAGCGCGGTCAACACGTCGAGCACCTCGCCCACGCGCTCCGGGTCGAGCGCGCTGGTCGGCTCGTCGAGCAGCAGCGCCGCCGGCTCCATCGCCAGCGCCCGGGCGATCGCCACCCGCTGCTGTTCGCCGCCCGACATCTCGTGCGGGTAGGCGTCGGCGCGGTGGCCGAGGCCGACCTGCTTGAGCAGCCTGTGCGCCCGCTCGCTGGCCTCGGCGACCGACAGCCCCTTCACGTGGATCGGTGCCTCGATGATGTTGCCGAGGGCGGTGCGGTGGGCGAACAGGTTCCACTGCTGGAACACCATCCCGACCTTCTGCCGCACCGCCGCGAGGGCGCGCGCGTTGACCTTGGCCCCGCCGGGCACCAGCTTCTGGCCGCCGATCTCGATCGAGCCGCCGTCGAAGCTCTCGAGGCCGTTGAGGCAGCGCAGCAGCGTGCTCTTGCCGCCGCCCGAGGGCCCGATCAGGCTGACCACCTGACCCGCCGCGAAGCTCAGCGAGATGTCGTTCAAGATCTTGCGCGGGCCGTAGGCCTTGCAGAGTGCGTGGACCTCGATCATGACCTCGCCAGCCTCGCTTCCAGCCGCCGCGCGAACAGCGACAGCGGGTAGCTCATCACGAAGTAGAGCAGCGCGCACATCAGCCCGGGGATCGCCCACGAGCGCACGTCGACCGCGGTGATCGTCATGCGCTTGGTCAGCTCGACCACCGTGATCACGCTGACCAGCGAGCTGTCCTTGAGCAGGGCGATGAAGTCGTTGGTCACCGAGGGCAGGGCCAGACGGAAGCCCTGCGGCAGCACGACCCGGCGCAGCGCCAGCGGGGTCGACATCCCGAGCGACAGGGCCGCCTCCATCTGGCCCTTCGGCACCGCCTGGATGCCCGCGCGGTACACCTCGGCCTCGTAGGCCGCGTAGTTCATCCCGAGCCCGATGATCGCCGCCGTGAACGCGTCGAGCTTGATCACGTCGGCGAGCCCGTAATAAAGCACGTAGAGCTGCAGCAGCACCGGGGTGCCGCGGTAGAGCTCGACGTAGGCCTCGGCCACCCGCGAGACCACCGCGTTGCCGTAGAGCCGGCACACCGCGAGGCCGAGGCCCAGCGGGATCGCGATCGCCATCGCCAGGATGCTGAGGACCAGGGTGACCCCGGCCGCCTGGACGAACGCGATCATGTGGGACCAGCGCAGGGTGCTGACCACGGGTTCGCCGAGCAGGCGCCGCTGGTCGGCGTCGCTCCAGGCGATGAGGCCGATCTGGCGGTCGTTCCAGATGTTCTCCTTGCGCAGGATCTCCTCCAGCTTGCCCGACTGGATGATCTTCTCCAGCGCCGCGTCGACCGCGTCGCGCAGGCTGTGGTCGGTCTTCGGGGTGGCGATCGAATAGAAGCCGTCGGCGAAGTCGCCGACCACCCGCAGCTGCGGCCGCGGCTCGCCGTAGATGCCGGCGATGATGTCGTCGTGGAACACCGCGTCGATGCGCCCCGCGACCAGGTCCTGGTAGGGCTCGTCGGTGCCCTCGTAGTAGACCGGCTCGATGCCCTTGGCGAGCAGCTGGTCGGCGGTATAGCTGTTGGTCAGGGTGCCGACCCGCTTGCCCTTCAGCGAGTCGAGGTCGGCGACCACGCTGGGGTCGTCGCGGCGGGCCATCAGCCGCGAGGCGAACACGTAATATGGCCGGGTGAACAGCACCACGCCGGTGCGGGCCGGGGTCACCTCGAGGCCGTTCATGGCGATATCGAAGGTGCCGCGCTCGAGCGAGGGGACCAGCGCGCTCCAGTCGTTTTGTACGAACTCGGCCTTGACCCCGAGCTCGCTCGCCAGCGCCTCGGCGAGGTCCACCTCGAAGCCGCGGAGCTTCTCGGGGTGATCGGGGTCCTCATAAATGTAGGGAGCGCCGCCCTGAACATCCGCGCCCCAGCGCAGTACGCCGGCCTCCTTGATTCGCCGGAGCGAGTCATCGGCCGCCGGCGAGCCGGCGCAGGCCCACGCAGAGAGCAGCACGACCACGGCCAAACACAGGTTCAGACCCGCCCGAACGACGAATCTGACGAAGGAGGCCAGGGGACGCGCCGGGACAGGCGGGAGAGGCCGGGCATGATCCAAGGTGCTTTATCCCCTACCATCCGGGCGAGCGTCGACGCAAGCGAGATCGTGTTTGCCTTGCTTCGTGTTCGCGTTCGGCTTGCCATCCCCTCGCTCGCCAGTGGTTCGCTCGCCAGTGGTGAGGCAGTGGTGAGGCAGTGGTGAGGCAGTGTCGAGGTAGCGAGGCAGTTGTTCGTCACGCCCGCGTCGCTCCGTCGCGGTCTCGTGTTGATTGCGTGGAGCTTCGCGTGTTATGTCGGCGACACGATGCCCGAGCATGTTCCAAACACCATGCGTCTCCTGAGGTATCTGCGAAGCGCTGGGGTCGGAGTCGGTGTCGGCATGGTCGGGCTCATCGGGCTCATCGGGCTCACGCCCGCGTCGGCCCTCGCCTGGCCCCTCGCTGCTCCGCCGCTCGGCGCAGCGCCAGCGACGACCACGCCGGGGACACCGGCGCCAGCCACCACGACGACGCCGGCCATTGCAGCGACGGCAGCGACGCCGGCCACGACGGCAGCCCCGGTTGTGACTCCCGCAGTCACTCCCGCGAACACGCCGGCAACGACGCCTGTCACGCCCGCGGCGACTCCCGTGGGCACGCCGCCTGGCACCCACCCGGCAGCGCCCGCGCCCACGACGCCCGTCAGCCCTGCAGCGGCCGCGCCGGCGACGGCGCCAGCGACGGCGCCCGCGACATCCTCCGAGGCGAACCCGCCTGGCACGCACGCCGCTGCGCCGACCCCCGATGTCCCGGTCGGCCCCGCTGCTGCCGCGCCGACGGCCGCTGGCGAGGAGGCGGCGGGCAAGGTCGGCGACGTCCCGCTCGCGCTCGGCTTCCACGGCGCGATGGAATTCTACTACGCCTATAACACCAACAAGCCGAGCAACGACATCACCAATTGGCGCTGGTACGACCATCGCCACAATCAGCTCGGTTTACAGGGTCTGTGGTTCGCGCCGGAGTATCTCATTGGTCCGGTGAGCGGGCACTTTCAGCTGCAGCTCGGGGTGCTGGCCGAGCTGTTCTGGTACAGCGAGCGCTCGGTCGAGGAGGACCTGCTGTGGCGGCTGCTGCAGGAGGCCACGATGGCCTGGCAGACCCCGTGGAAGCGGCTCTCGATCGAGGGCGGCATCTTCAACGTGCCGTTCGGTCCGGAGTGGAACCTCGCGTCGAAGAACTGGAACTGGTCGACCAGCAACCTGTTCGCGCTGATGCCGTACCAGATCACCGGGGCGCGGGCCAACCTCGACCTCGGCCGCGGCGTCATGGCCCGCATCGGCGTCTATAACGGCTGGGATCGCATCGTCAAGGACAACAACAAGCAGAAGGCGATGATGCTCTCGCTCGAGTGGACCGACGAGGAGGACGAGGAGACCTACGTCTTTTTCAATTACATGATGGGCAACGAGCGCGACACCGACGACGAGCGCGGCCGCACGCCGCGTCACACCTTCGATCTCTACGCCCAATGGCACGTCCGCAAGCCGCTGTTCATCCGCGCCTGGACCTTCTCCGGCTTCGAGCGCCGCCCCGGCGCCACCGACGGCTGGCTCGGCCTCGCCGGCTTCATGCGCGTCGACCCGCTGTGGTGGTTTAGCATCACCGGCCGCGGTGATTATGTGTACACCCGCTCGAAGACCGAGAACCTGTTCCACACCGACGTGCTCGCCGACCCGAACACCACCACCGCGCTCGGCTCCGGCACCCTCACCCTCGACTTTCACCCGCACACCAACATCTCGCTGCGCCTCGAGGGCCGCTACGACAGCGCCAGCTTCCCGCTGTTCTACAAGGGCCTCGTCCCGTTGGCCGACAAGACCGACCCGCGCAGCTTCGTCCCCAACGCGAATCGCCAGGCCACCGTGCTCGCCGGCATGACGACCTGGTTCTAGCGAGACTGCGTGAGGCGGGCGCCGACTCGCTAGTCGTTGCTGAGGATCTCGACGATCTGGGCCATCTCGGCCAGCTCGCTGTCGTTGGGCAGCAGCTCGAGGGCGGACTTCAGCTGCGCCGCGGTGTCGTCGAGGATCGCCGCGAGGTCGGTGGGGCGGGCCTGCCACTGCTCGAGCGCCGCGGCGTAGCTCTGCACCGCGATGCCCTTGAACAGGCTCGACTGCGAGACCGGCGCCTCGGCGAGCAGCTCCGGCAGCGCCGCCGCGGCCTTGGCCGAGCGGAGCTCGCCGGTGGCCTCGTCGACGTAGCTGACCTCGACCAGGAGCTTGCCCTCCTTGCCGGCCGCGGGGTCGCAGCTGCGCAGGCGACGGTGCAGGACCAGGCTGCTGCTCGGGCCGAGGCGGACGCCGTCGGTGCCGATGTCGGGGTTGTTGAGGCCGTCCTGGCTGGGGTCGCGGATGACATCGAAGCCGCCGGGGAGGTCGACGTGGACGTGGAGCTCGCGGACCGCGGCGCCGAGGGTGCGCACGAACTGCTCGTCGAAGCGCTTGCTGGCCTCGGCCTCGCTGCCGACGAAGAGCGAGGCGCCGCGGCCGGCGTGGGCGACGGCGTCCATCATGTCGCTGCGGTAGATGCCGGCATCGCCGACGCCGACGCCGCTGAGGTAGATGCCAGGCTTTTGCGCGTGGTCGCGGATGACGGCGAGGTCGGTCTCGTTGGCCGTGGCGCCGCCGTCGCTGACGAGGAGCACGCGGTTCCAGGCGCCGGGATCGTAGGCGGCGTCGGCGAGCTTGTAGGCGGTCATGAGGCCGCTGTAGAGCTCCGCGCTGCCGCCGACGGTGAGCTGGTCGAGCTTGTCGATGATGACGGGGTCATCGGGGCCGGAGACGTCGTGGAGCTCGAGGATCGTCGAGTTCTTGGCGTTCCAGGTGACGATGGAGAGGACATCGCCCTGGCGGAGGTTGCCGGCGATCGCCTTGCCGGTGGCGCGGAGCAGGTCCTGCGCCTTGCCGGCCATCGAGTTGGAGTTGTCGAGGGCGAGGGTGAGGCGCACCGGCGGGCGCTGCTCGGCGGGCAGGTTGTGGGTGCTGACGCCGATCTGGAGGATGAACTCCGGGTCGCTGCCGACCCCGGGCGTCGCGCGCAGCTGCGGCGTGATCACGACCAGGCCGGGCTCGGCGGCGGGGTAGCCGAAGGTGTAGTAGTTGAAGAACTCCCACGGGCGAATGCGGATGCCGGTCAGCGACACCCAGTCGCTCAGCGCGGCGTCCCGCGCCTGGGTCGGCGAGACGGTCGCGCTGGCGTCGACCGTGCGCAGCGTGACGCTCACGGGGGTGACGAGGTCGCAGCTCTCGGGGCTCTGCTTGTCGGTGTCGAGGATGTCCTCGGGGACAGGTTCGACGGGGGGGAGGTCTGACGGTGGGCTCGTCGGGTCGCCGCTGTCGCCGCCGCTGGTGCCGGCGCCGGTGTCTTCGTTGCCAGCGCCGGTGGCCGGGCTGCTGTCGCCGGAGTTGCTGTCGCTGCTGAGCGCGCCGGTGCTGTCGTCGGCGCCGCCGAGAGTGGCGCCCGAGCTGGACTCGAGCTCGCCGGGGTCGCCGGCGCTCGAGCACGCGAGCAGGGGGCCGCAGAGCAGGGCGACCAGGGCCGAGAGCGAGGTGGGGGCGCCGAGGGGGCTGCGCCGAGATGCCATGGGAAGTGCCTCAGAAAGCCAAGAGAAGCGGACAGGTCCAGAGGACCAAAGATAAGAAGTAGAGGCCAGTATATCGAGGCGTCGCCGCGGACGCCACGGGCCGGCGCAGATCGTCGGGGACGACGAGCCGCTGTCCGTGGCGCCCCACGCGTTCGAGTGCTTTCAAGTGCTTTCAAGTGCTTTCACATGGAGGGTGGCCGACCGAGTACGCGATCGAGGGCCTCCTGGGCCCAGACCAGGTGGTCGTACTCGGGTCGGTCGCTGCGCGAGCGCGGGGCGACGATGCGGGCGACGACGTGCGAGATGGCGTCCTGCGGCTCGGCAGCGCGCTCGACCAGGTGGATCTCGGCGCTCTCGGGGCAGCCGGCGCAGCGCGGGAGGCTCCCCGGTCGTCCGCTGTAGGCGGCGGTGCAGTCGCTGAAGTGGACGGTGACGATCGGCGGGAGCTCGACCGCGAAGCCGGCGCTGTCGAACTCGCCGAGCTCGATCATCTCGAAGGCGAGGCCGTGCATGAAGTAGGTCGCCTGCTGGAGGATCGAGAGATCTCCCGGGAGCCCGCCGAGCTCGAGGTCGACGCTGCCGAAGCGCCGCATGCCTCGGCTGGCCAGGCGGAAGCGGCCCGGGTAGCGCGGGTCCGGGAAGGGCACGACGGGGATCTGGTCGGCGACGTTGCCGAGGCTGGTCTGCAGACGCCGCGCGGCGAAGCCGGCCGGGCCGATCGTCTCGAGGGTGTCGGGGTCGTGGATCAGCGCGCCTTGCTGGGCGGCGACCACGCGCACCAGGGTCTGCAGCAGACGCAGGCCGCGGACGCCGTGCTGGTTGCGGTACTGGGCGCGCAGGACGAGCAGGCCGCGGCGGGTGGTCAGCGAGGCGCGCTCGTCCGGGGTCAGGTCGCGGGTGAGGTCGGGGTCGGCGAGGACCTTGTCCTCGATCAGGCTCGGGCCGGTGGTTGGGGTCCGCGGGTGGGCCTCGATCGCGAGGCCGAGCAGGTCGGGGGCGTCTTGCTCGGGGTCGGCGGGCGCCGCGGGGACGCCGAACTCGCGCTCCGGGCGGGCGATGAGGCCGAGCAGCAGCGAGACCTCCTCGTCGTCCAGGTTGCTGGCGAAGGCCGCGCGCACGGCCGCGTCGAGCTCGGGGCGGGTCGGGGCGGGCCTTGGCTCGCCGGGCAGCAGCAGGACGTAGCTGTAGGTGATGCGGTCGGCGAACACGACCCGGTGCGGCAGCTCGGCGAGGCGGCGGGCGTCGTCGTCGTCCGGCCGCGGCGCGGTGGTCGGTGCGGTGGTCTGTGAGGGGGTGGTCGGGGTCGGGGAGGGGGTGGTCGGGGTCGGGCCGCAGGCGAGCAGGGCGGCGAGGGCGGCTGTCTGAAAGGACAGGTAGCGTGGCTGCGCCGAGCCGTGATGCGAGGCTGTCTTTGGGGACATGTGATGCGTTCGCGCGTCGTGCTGCGAGGCTGTCTTTGGGGACAGGTGATTCGGCATGGGGCGCTCAGGCGTGGCGGGTGAGCAGCTCGGCGACGAGGGCGGGGCTGACGTTGCCGCCGGAGAGGAGGACGCCGACGCGGCGGCCGGGGAAGCCGCCGCGGGGGCCGGTTGTGGTGTCGGCGGGGCCGCGGAGGGCGACGGCGAGGGCGGCGGCGCCGGAGGGTTCGACGAGGATCTTGGCGGAGACGAGGAGGTCGACGAGGGCGCGGCCGAGCTCGTCGTCGTCGACCTCGAAGCAGGCGGCGAGGGTGCGGCGGGCGACGGCGAAGTTGAGGACGCCGACGCGGGTGGGCTTGAGGCCGTCGGCGAGGGTCGGGCCGGGCGGGACGGCGACGCGCTCGCCGGCGGCGATCGACCGGGCCATCGCGTTGCAGGTGGCGGGCTCGGCGGAGAAGAGGGGGATGCCGAGGGCCGCGGCGACCAGGCCGGCGCCGGCGATCAGGCCGCCGCCGCCGACGGGGACGACGATCGCGTCGAGCGGCTCGCCGGTGTCGCGTACGACTTGTTCGCAGAGCTCGAGGGTGGCGGTGCCCTGGCCGGCGATGATGTGCGGGTCGTCGAAGGGCTCGATCATCGTGGCGCCGTGTTGCAGGGCCAGGGCGAGGGCGGCGCGGTGGCGGTCGTCGGAGGTGGTGCCGGCGAACACGATCTCCGCGCCGAGGCTGCGCACGCCGGCGACCTTGATCGCGGGGGCGTCGACCGGCATGGCGATCCACGCGGGCACGGCGAACTCGCGGGCGGCCAGGGCGACGGCCTGGGCGTGGTTGCCGGAGCTGTAGGTGACGACGCCGCGGGCGCGACGTTCGGCGGGCAGGCGAAGGAGGGCGTGGATGGCCCCGCGGGCCTTGAAGGCGCCGATCTTCTGCAGGTTCTCGGCCTTGAGGAACAGCTGGCGTCCGGCGCGGGCGTCGAGCGCGGGGCAGCGGATCACGGGGGTGGTCCAGATGCGGCCGGCCAGGAGGCGGGCGGCGTCGCGGACGTGCTCGAGCGAGAGCTCCTCGGACATCGTGAGCAGGCTACACCGAGCGCGCGGGGCCGGGTGCGCCAGCGAGGGTGCGGACGAGAAGGCTGCCGGGAGCAGGGCTTGGCTGCGCCAGCGAGGGCGGACAAGACGGCTGCCGGGAGCAGGGCTTGGGGCGCCAGCGAGGGCGGACGAGAAGGCTGCCGGGAGCAGGGCTTGGGGCGCCAGCGAGGGTGCGGACGAGAAGGCTACACGGCGGGCGCGGGGCTTTGGTACACCTCGGGGGCCGTGCGCCTGCCGACGCTCCCGACCTGGCTGTGGATCGCCCTCGCCACGCTGCTGATCGTCGCGCTCAACACCACGACGATCGCGCTGTGCGGGCCGTGGGACCCGTGGGAGACCCACTACGGCGAGGTGGCGCGGCAGATCCTGGTCCGCGACGACCCGCTCGACCTGTGGTGGCGGCCGGGCTACGGGCCTGACGGCAACGCGGAGAACACGTTTTGGTCGAAGCCGGCGCTGCCGTTTTGGCTGATGGCGCTGAGCATGGCGATCTTCGGGGTGGGCACGCGGCCGGCCGCCGACGAGCTGGTGCGCTCGCCGCTGCCGGAGCTGGCGCTGCGGCTGCCGAGCCTGCTCGCGGGGCTGCTGTGCGCGGCGTTCCTCGGGTACGTGGTGTGGCGACTGCTGCGTGACGAGTCGACGGCGGCCAGCCGCGGCCCGAGCCCGGCGGCGCGGGCGGGGATCTTCACGGCGGTGGTGCTGTCGACGATGCCGCAGTGGGCGCTGGTCGGCCGGCAGGCGCTGACGGACATGTTCTTCGTGGCGCCGGTGGTGGTCGCCATGGGGGCGTGGGCGCTGGCGTGGTCGCAGCCGGACCGACCGCTGCGGCGGCGGGCGATCGGCGAGCTGTTGCGCCGTCCGGCGCCGGCCGAGGGGGGCGGCTGGAGCGGCCGGGTGCGCCGCTGGACGCTGCCGTGGGACCGCGCCTACGCGGTGTTCCTGGTCGGGACGATCGCGGCGGCGATCGTCCCGCTGACGGTGCTGCACATGCACGTGATCAGCGCGGACACGGTGGCGCGGGTGGCCAAGTTCACCAAGAAGCCGGGGGTCCCGAGCGTCGACACGCTGCGCCAGATCCACCTGCACTTCTTCATCTACTGGGCGGCGGCCGTGGCGGTGCTGCTGCTGAGCCTGCGCTGGGCCCGGCGCTCGCAGGTGTGGATGGGCGTGCTCTACGTGGCCGCGGGCGTGTCGCTGATCGGGAAGGGGATGATCGGCCCGGGGATCGTCGGGCTGCTGGTGCTCGCCGACATGCTGGTCCGCGGGCGCCTCGACCTGCTGCGCCGCTCGGGCCTCGGCACCGGGGCGCTGCTGTTCGCGCTGGCCTCGTTCCCGTGGCACCACGCGATGGCGCTGTACCGCGGCGAGCGCTGGGTGAACGAGCTCATCATCATCAACAACCTGGCCCGCTTCGGCTCCGGCGAGCAGGAGCAGGCGGTCGGGAGCTTCACCTTCTACGTGCGCACGCTCGGGCTGGCGGCGTTCCCGTGGTCGGGGGCGCTGCCGGCGGCGCTGTGGGGGGCAGCCCGGCAGTTGCGTGGGCCGGCGGCGCTGGGTGGGCGCGGCTCACCTGGCGCGGAGGACATGCCCGATGCGCCAGGTGCTTCGAGCCAGGTGCGGGCGGCGGCGCTGCGTCGGCTGGCGCTGCTGTGGGCGGCGGTGACCCTGGCGCTGCTGAGCTACAGCGTGACCAAGTACTACCATTACCTGCTGCCGGTGCTGCCGCCGCTGGCGGTGCTGATCGGGCTGTGGCTTGGCGAGCCGGCGGGGGCGCGTAAGACCTCGTGGGTGGCCGCGGGGGTCGGGGTCGGGGTGTTGGGGCTGGTGCTGCGCGACGTGATCGTGGAGCCGGCGTGGATCGCCCACCTGACGACCTACCTTTATGATCAGATGTGGCGCAGCGGGGCGCCGCCGACCGATCGGATGGCCGTGCTGGCGCTGCCCTTCGCGCTCGGGCTGCTGCTGTGGGCGGCGCGGCGCGGGCGGGCGGCGGCGGCGAGCATGCTGCTGTCGGCGCTGTTGCTGCTCGGGTGGACCCTCAACGTGTACCTGCCGGCGGCGTCGGAGCACTGGTCGCAGCGGACGGCGATGCGGGTGTACTTCGACGGCCGCGGACCGCAGGACCCGCTGCTCAGCTGGTGGTTTTACTACCGCGGAGAGAGCTTCTTCTCCAAGGCCAACGTGTGGGTGCAGAAGGAGGTCGACCGCCAGGAGCTCGAGGACTTCGTCGACACCCAGCGCGGGCAGGGGCGCACGCTGTGGCTGATCACGACCGTGGGCCACGGGAAGCGGGCCCGCACGACGCTGCCGGGCGACCTTCGCACGCGCATCGAGACGGTCTACGAGAACGCCCACTACATGCTGCTGCGCGTGCCGGTGCCTTGAAGTCGGTCAACGCCAGGGTCGATACCAGTGGGTCGACGTCAGTGGGCCAGTTCTGCGGGGGAGGCTTCAGGCTCGCAGGGCGCCGCCGCTGCGGGCGGCCGGGAGGGCGGCCAGGTGCGGGGCGCAGGCGTCCCAGCTGGCCTTGAGCGCGGCGGCCTGGGTGCTCTCGAGGATCTTGCCAGCCTGGCGGCGGCCGAGGCCCTTGCGCTGGGCGTCGAGGCCGAGCGCGTAGATGGCCTCGGGCATCGACAGGGCGGCGCGCACGCTGCCGAGGTCGATGCCACAACCTCCGCCGCAGCAGGCGTTGTTGAACATGTAGGCGCCGTTGGCCACCCAGGTGCCCATGCCGAGAGCGATGCCGGCGAGCTCGGCGGCGGCCTCGCTGTCCAGCTCGGCGACCGCCGGGGTGCTGGGCTGTTGCCACAAGCCGAGGCGACCGAGCTCGCGGGCGACGTGGCCGAGCAACAGGGAGGGCACGCGAAACAGCTGCGGGGCGACGACCAGGACCAGCTCCTGGGCGCGCGCGAAGCTGTGGAGGAGGTGACCGGTGGCGTCGCCCAGCGGGGTGAAGCCGTGCGGCACCGGGGGCTGTCCGGGCTGGAGGTCGACGAGGGTGAACTCGAGGTCGCTCTGGCCGACCTGCTCCTGGGCGGCGCAGATGAACTCGAACAGGCTGTCGAGGTCGCGGGGGGCCCGGACGCCTTTCGCGGGGGTGTCGGTGAACCACTGCGGGCGCAGGGCGGGCGCGCCGAGCTGCGAGATGACGGCCTGGAGGGACGTCGCGAGCCAGCGGCGGGTCTCCTCGTCGGGGATGAAGGTGGGCGCGGTCGCGTTGGTGCCGAACAGGTACATAAGCGACGGACAGGATAGCAAGGGCGGGCGGGTCTCCGACGGCGAAGTGACGGTGCATGGCGGGTGCATGTGTCCGGTGCGGGCGACGGGTGGGCCGGCGTGGCCGAGCTTGCTCGCGCAGACCTGGCGGCGCGCACGGTCGTTCGCCGCTGGATGGGGTCGAAGCCTGGCGCGATGTGGCGCTGCGAGGCGGTGCGTGACGCGCAGGCTTTCCTCGAGCGAGGTCCTTGGTCACACTGTGAAGTGGGGCGCATGGTGGTTCGTGGCGGCGACAGGGGCTTCGTGACGCGGGCGCGCCGCTGGCTGGCGCATGGCTTTCTCATGGGCCTGATCGCGGGCTCGCTGTGGCTGACGGGGACCCAGGCGCAGGCCTCGGGCGAGCGGGTGGTGCCGGACCTGCGCAATGACCCGCAGGCGCCGGGCCGGCGCGCGGCGGTGCGGATGCGGATCGCCGTGACGCTGCACGTGGCGACCATGGGCGACCGACCTGCGCTCGACCCCCGTCGACTCGAGCGAGCGATGCGGCGGGCCAACGAGGCGCTGCGGCAGTTCGGGATCGAGGTGTTCGTGGCCCGCGTCGCGCTGATGCCGGAGGGCTTCGCGGAGATCAAGCACCGCCGTCATCGTCGGGCGCTCGCGGGCTTCGCCCCGAGCGACGGGACCGTGCACGTGTTCCTGGTCGACACGGTCGAGCTCGGCAGCCTGCTGCGGGCCGATCGCGGGGTGCGTGGGCTGCACTGGCGCTACCGCGGCCTGAGCCGCAAGCTGCGCAACCGCGAGTACGTGGTGCTCGGCAACGACGCCCCGGCGACGACGCTGGTCCACGAGATCGGGCACCTGTTCGGGCTCGAGCACGACCTCGGGCGGCAGAACCTGATGTGCTCGTGTCGCGAGGGGCCGCAGCAGGTCTTCACGCGCGCGCAAGGGGTGGAGATCCGCCGCGGGGCGGCGCAGTTCATCAGCCGGATCCGCGGCTGAGCCGGAGCGAGTCGGCCGCGTTCCGTCGGGCCGCGCTCCTGGGATAAGATGCCAGCATGGTTGGACGACCGCTGGCGTGGCTGCTGTGGGCGATGGTCGCGGCGAGTTGCACGCGGACGACGACGACGCGAGCGCCCGGGCCCGAGACGGCGCCGACGAAGCCACCAGCGAAGCCCGACCCGCAGCTGCTGGCGGTCGCCGACGCGGTCGACCCGGGGCCGCAGAAGCCGCTGCTGACGGCGCTGCCGGGGCCGCTGCGCGGGATGCTCGAGGCGGCGCTCGGCGCCACGACGGACCGCGAGGTCGCGACCCGGGAGATCCGCGAGGCGCTGATGAACTGGGACAAGCTCGGGACCAGCGGCGACCAGTTGCCGCTGCGGTTGCTCGCGCTCGGGCGCGGGCTGGTCCTGGCCGAGCGGGCGGTGGCCGCCGGTGACAGCGACGCGGAGCTGCTGCTGGCGCTGTCGCAGGTGTACTCGATCCTCGACCTGCCGATCTTCACGATGCAGCAGGGGATCTTCCAGCAGGTGCTGCAGACGGCGGCGAAGCTGGCCCAGAGCGGGGCCTCGAAGCCCGGCGAGATCGACCTGGTCGCGCTGATGGCTGCCCTCAAGGACATGTTCGAACGGGCAGGCCCGCTGCACCGCCGCACCGCCGCCGAGCTGCTGCGCAAGCACGGCGATCACCCGGAGGTGCCGCGGGTCCTGGGGCGCCTGGCCGACGACGCGCTGCGCCGCGACCAGTACGCGCAGGCGGTGGCGTGGCGGCAGATGGCGGTGGCGCGGCTGGGGGCGAAGGTCACGGCGAGCGAGCAGCTGGAGCTGGCGCGCACCTGCTACCGCGCCCTCGAGCTGGCCTGCGGCGACGCGGCGCTGGCCCGCGGACGCGACTTCACCGGCGACGAGAAGGCGAAGGCGGAGCACGAGAAGAAGCTGACCTGGACCGAGAAGACCGCGAAGCAGGCGCGCCGCGCGGTGGCCCTCGCGGGCGAGTCGCAGCCGTCGCTGACGACGGGGCTCGAGCGCGGGCACTTGATGATCGACCTCGATCGCAACGCCGACGCGGAGGCGCTGTTCGCGGGGCTGAAGGCGAAGTACCCGGAGGACGCGCGGCCGTACGGCGGGCTGGCCAAGCTGGCGGTCCAGCGCGGGGGCGACTTCAAGGCGGCGGCCCAGCAGGTGGCGCTCGGCAAGCCGCTGGCGAACAAGGACCGCGAGTTCTACGAGGTGGCGCTCGGCACGGTCGGCGTGAACTTCTTCTATGAGGCGCTGCCGCAGATCGCCGAGGGCAAGCAGGACGTGCAGGCGATGGCGACGCTGATGCTGACCGACCTGCGTGGCTACGCGGAGGGCCTCCGCGCGTTCGACCCGGCCCGCGCGGCGGTGGTGGAGCTGATCGTTCGCGAGGTGCAGACGGCGATGCCGGCGCTGGTCAGCGGCGACGGGACCGAGGCCCTGCAGACGCTCCGGACCCTGCCGGCGCAGGTGGGACCCATGGGGGTGAAATTCCCCGACTCGCCCGACGTGCGGCGTCTGGTGCTGCTGGCGGCCAACTTCGCGACCGACGCCGAGACGGCGCTGGCGGCCGTGCGCGCGCCGCTGTCACCGGCGCTGGCGAAGGACGCGGCGCTGCAGCTCGCGCGCGCGAGCGCGTGGCTGGACCTCGCGCTGGCGTGGGAGAAGGCGGAGGAGATGCCGGCGATGGTCACGGCGATCGCCGACCTGCGGCCGGTCGCGGGTGACCACGCGCTGACGGCGTTGCAGGCGGCCGCGCTGGCGCTGCGCTTCAACGGGCAGAGCGACAAGGCCGCGGGGGAGCAGGCTGCGGAGCTGTACGCCAAGCTGGCGCGCGAGGGGCCGACCGAGCTGCGGGCCGCGGCGCTCAACAACCTGGGGGTGCTGCGGGCGGAGCTCGGTGACCCGCAGAAGGCGATCGAACACCTGAGCGAGGCGCTGGCGCAGGATGACAAGGCGAAGACGGCGCTGCTGAACCTGGCGGCGCTGGTGCTGAGCGTGGAGGGCGGGCAGCGGACGGAGCTGAACGATGCGTTCGCGATCGTGGCGCGCGACGGGATGACGGCGACGCTGCGCGTGCAGGCGGAGGCGTGGCGGCACGTGCAGGCGCAGCGCGGGGCCGGCGACGTCGAGCAGACGCGGGCCGACTTCGTCGCGGCGCTGGCGAAGGAGCGCAAGTCGGAGTTTCGCGGCAACCTGCCGCTCGGGCGCTGGGGGCTGCTGAGCAGCGGGAGCTTCCAGGTGAGCTTCTTCTACTCGGCGACCCAGGGCTTCGAGATCCGCAACGCGCTGGCCACGACGGTGTGGCTGTTCCTGCCAGCGCCGGGGCTCGATGTGCTGCTGGCCGAGGCGCAGCGCAAGCCGGGCAAGGCCGGGAAGTCGGACAAGGCGGGCAAGGCAGGCGAGCCGCGGAAGGCGGGCAAGCCAGTCGCGCCGCGGAAGGCGGGCTGAGGGTGGGCTGCGTGCACAACCTGGCGCGGGGGATCGCCCGGGGCGGGTCGGCGTCACACGGGTGGATCGCGCTGCTGCGGATGATCGAGGGCTGCGCGCGCGGCTGGGGCGTGTCGTTTCGCGAGCTGCGCGCGGCGCTCGAGCGCGAGGTGCCGCTCGGCTCGCGGCCCGACATGGCGACGATCAAGATCGCGGCGGCGCGGCTGCTGGCGGCGCATGAGCGGCGGCTCGCGGCGCGCAAGCAATGGATCGCGTTGCGGCGCGCCGAGAAACGCGGCGGTAAGCGCAGCGCCACCCGGCAACGCGAGCTGCTCGCGCTCGAGGCGAAGATCGGCCAGCAGCCCGTAGTGCACGTGGGCTACTGGGGTTGGAGGCGCCGGGCTCAGGAGGGGTCGGGCGCGGGGGTCTCGGGGCCGCTCGGCGGGAGATCGGGCTTGGCGATGTAGGCCGGGTCGATCGTGCCCTCGAGGCTGGTGAGGAAGGCGGTGAGGTACTTGCGCTCGTCGTCGTCGAGGCTGCCCTTGGCGAGCTGGTAGGTGGCCATGATGTTGAGCACGTCGTCGAGGGTGGCCGCGGAGCCGTCGTGCAGGTACGGGGCCGTCTTGGTGATGTTGCGCAGGGAGGGGACCTTGAAGACGAACTTGTCCTCGGGGTTCTTGGTGATCTTGAAGCGGCCCTCGTCCTTGGTCTCGTAGGACTTCACGGAGCCGAGCTTCTGGTACATGGTGCCGCCGATCGCCGGGCCGGTGTGGCAGCTGATGCAGTTGAACTCGATGAAGAGCTCGAGGCCGCGGAGGGCGTCCCCGTTCAGGGCGGTCATCTTGCCGGCGAGGAACTCGTCGAAGGGGCCGGGGGTCATGAGGCCGCGCTCGAAGGAGCCGATCGCGCGGCCGAGGTTCTCCATCGTGACCGGGTCGGCGTCGCCGGGGAACGCGGCCTTGAAGGCGTCGACGTAGCCGGGGATCGACTTGATGCTGCGGACGACGAAGCCGGGGTCGGGCATCGCCATCTCGACCGGGTTGGTGATCGGCATCTGCGCCTGGTCCTCGACGGTGGCGGCGCGGCCGTCCCAGAACTGGGCGAAGTGGGTGGCGGCGTTGTAGACGGTCGGGCTGTTTCGCTCGCCTCGCTGGCCCTTGTGCCCCTTGGAGGTGAGCTCGTTGTCGACGCCGAATTTGTCGAGCAGGTGGCAGCTGTTGCACGAGACGTCGTGGCCCTTCGACAGGCGGGTGTCGTAGTAGAGCTGACGGCCGAGGGCGATCTTCTCCGGGGTGGTGGGGTTGGCGGCCGACTCGGCGCGGGCGGGCAGCGGGGAGAAGTACTTCTTGGCGGCGTCGAGCACCTGCGCGGCGGACGGGGCCGGCCTGCTCGGCTTCTTCTTCGCGGGCTTGGCGGCGTCCGGCGTGGCGGCGGCCGACTTGTTGGCGTCGGCGGGGGGGGCGTCGCCGCCGCTGCAGGCGAGCGGGAGCGTGGCGGCGACGGTGAGGGCGAGGAGGCGGGCGCGCGAAACCTGGGAGCGTGGGGTGCTGCGTGGCATGGCTTGATCCGGGCTTGATCTGGGCGTGAACTGGCGTGATCGAGGCTGTGCTTGAGCAGGGCGCGCTTGCGCGGCTGCGATCCGCGAGCGACGATACCCCACCGTGAACCATCTCGTCCGCATTTCCAGTCCTGCGCTCATCGGTCTGCTCACGCTCCTGGCGGGGGCCTGCGGCGATTCGGGAGCATCGGTGCCGATCCACGATCGCCTGTGGCTGACGGCGGTGCCGAAGACGGCGAAGGACGAGGTCAGCGCCTTCCTCATCCTGCGCGCGTCCGAGTCGACACAGTACGGCTTCCTGTTCAAGGGCTCGCTGCTGCGGGGCAGCTACGACACCTTCCACTGGGCCCCGGACGGCGACGAGCGGGCCAAGCTGACGACCGTGCAGGACGGCAGGGTGCACAAAATTCGCGTCGAGACCTGCGAGCCCTCCGCGGGCTTCCACTACTGTGTGCAGCTGCACGGCGACCCGCAGGGGACGGTGCGCTACCAGTCGCGCAAGCGCTGGGGCCTCGGCCGCCCGAAGGCCAAGCTGCTCGGCTTCGATCTGGCCGGCGAGCTGCAAGCGCTGGCGGCCGAGGACGGCGAGCTGGCGACCGCGCTGGCGGAGCTGGCCGTGGCCGGGGTGGACGGCGCGCCGTCCACTCCGCCGGCAGGGGTAGCGGCTCCCTGAGCTTTCGGACATGTTCGAAGCGACCTGTCCCGAGGGCCAGCTGACGTGAGTGAGGTCGACGCGCTGCTCGAGCGGCTGGTCGCGCAGTTCGCGGGGCCCTACGACTTCCTGCGCGAGCTGGTCCAGAACGCGCTGGACGCGGGGAGCGACCGGGCGGAGGTGGTGCTGGAGACGCACACCGAGGTCGGCGGCGAGGCGGACGAGGTGGTGTACGAGCTGCGGGTGAGCGACGCGGGCGGGGGGATGGACGAGGCGGTGATCGACGGCGGGTTGACGCGGCTGTTCGCGTCGACGAAGGCGGACGACCGGACGATGGCGGGCGGCTACGGGGTGGGCTTCGTCAGCGTGTTCGCGTGGGAGCCGGAGGCGGTGGTGGTGCACACGGGGCGGGCGGGCGAGGCGTGGGAGCTGGTGTTCTATCCGGACCGGCGCTTCGAGAAGCTGCGGCTGGGCGAGCCGGTCGAGGGGACCACGGTGACGCTGCTGCGGCGCGGGCGAGCGAGCGAGCGGCCGGCGATCGCCGAGGCGGTGCGCGACAGCCTGTGGCGCTGGTGTCGTTACTGTCGGCTCGAGCTGAGCTTCGAGGACATCGCGAGCGGCGAGCCGGTGGAGCTGATCCAGGACAGCCCGGCGCCGGCTGACACGCCGCTGACGATCTCCGAGGTGCAGGGCGACACCACGGTGCACGTGGCCTTCGCGGTGCCGCCGTCGGCGACGCTGCTGCGGCGCGGGCTGGTGCTGGCGGAGGGCGGCGCGGCGGAGCTGCTGGGGCCGCTGCTGCCGGGGCTCGGGCGCACGGCGGAGCACCTGCAGGTGTGGATCGACTCGCCGCTGCTGCGGACGACGATCGCGCGCGACAAGGTGGTGGATGACGCGGGCCAGCGCGGCGTGCTGGCGCGGGCGGCCGCGGCGGTGACGGGCCTGCGCGCGCGCCTGGTGGCGGCGATCGAGGCGGCGGCGGCGGAGGCCGGGCCGTGGACGCGGGCGCGACACGAGCACTACGCACACCTGCATGCGCACCTGGGCCGCGAGCTCGAGGCGCTGGGCGCCGGGCTGCGCGAGCGGCCGCTGCTGCGCGACGCGGCGAGTGAGGCGGGGCTGTCACCGGCCGAGCTGATGACGCGGCTGCGCGGGCGGTCGGTGTTGACCTTCGATCCCGATGAGGTCGACACGGGGTTGTTGGCGGCGGCGGGGCGCGCGGGCTACCCGGTGCTGGCGGCGGAGGCCAGCGACCTCGGGTGGCTGATGGCGTTGCTGGCGATCGATGCGGGGCGGGTGCTGCCGCTGCAACGGGCGCTGTTTCGTGAGCGCGGTGATGCGGCGAGCGAGGGGCTGCGGGCGGCGGTGGAGCGTGGGCTGCTGGCGGCGGGGGTGGTGGTGCAGCTGCGCCTCGCGGCGGCGGCCCCGGGCTCGACGGCGGCGCGGCCGGGGCTCGTGGGGGTCGAGGTCGCGAGCGACAAGGAGGGGGCGCTGGTGGTCTACGCGGCGGGGCCGTGGCCGGAGTCGGCGTGGAAGGCGGGGACGTTGTGGGTCGAGGACGGGATGCTGCAGCGGGCGGCGCTCAAGGCGTTTGTGTCGGCGCCGCGGACGGCCGCGCTGACGCTGGCCTGCGCGGTGGCGGCGGGGCTCGGGCGGGCAGGGAGCGAGGCGGGGGCGATCGCGGAGGGGCTGAAGGACCTGTCCGTGGGGACAGGTTCGTAGGGCTGTCCGGAGGGGAATTTCGTGGAGCTGTCCAAAGGGACAGATTCGTGGAGCCCTCCTGAGGGACAGGCGCGGGTCGGGCTCAGGGGCAGTTCATCGAGGTGACGACGTCGTCGGTGTCGGGGACCCCGTCGCCGGGGACGTCGGTGAAGCTGACGGCGATCGACTGGCACCACGAGCTGTTGCAGTTCTCGGTGCGGGCGACGTGGGCGTGGGGGCCGGTGGACCAGCCGGTGGAGCCGGAGTGGCCGACGGCGACGCCGCGCGGGACCTTCTCGCCGACGCTGACGAGGGTCTCGCTGAGGTGGGCGTAGATCGAACGGGTGCCGTCGTTGTGGAGGACGGACACGTAGTTGGCGGCGTTGTTACACTCCATGCCGCCGCCGTTGTAGCAGGGGTCGCCGGGCTTGGTGCCGTTGTACATGTGCGCGACGGTGCCGTCGGCGATGGCGACCAGCGGGGTGCCGAGCGGGACGGAGAAGTCGAAGGCGTAGGCGGACTGGCCCTGATGGCTGAAGTCGCCGAAGTTGCCCTGGGAGATCTTGGCCATTTTGCCGCACTCGAGCGGGAGGAAGAAGCCGTCCATGCTGGGCTCGTCGAGGGTGCACTCGACGAGGCCGCTCCAGACGTAGCCGTCGAGGCCGGGGCTGTGGATGTGGTACCAGCCGCCGTTGCCCTCGAGCACCTCGCCCTGCACGAGCTCGAGGACGTCGACGATCGCCCCGGGGGAGAGGGTGCCGAGCGGAGCTTCCGCGGTGGAAGGGGTGGGGCGGACGTTGAGCACGTCGCCGGGGGCGACGGTGACGCGGACGCGCGGGCAGTCGTCGACGGGGGCGCCGGTGGTGTCCGTGGTGGTGGCGTCCGTGGTGCTGTCGCTGGTGCCTGGGTCGGTGAGGCCGGTGGAGGTGTCGCTGGTGGTCGTGAAGTCGGGGACGTCCGTGGTGCTGTCGTCGGGGGCGCCGGTGGTCGGGGTGTCGTCGGTGGTGCTGCCGGGGAGCGGAGCGTCGGTGGTGCTGGCGTCGCCGGAGTCGCTGTCGTCGCGGCCGTTGGTGATTTGGTCGGCGAAGCCGTCGTCGTCGCCCGGGTTGCAGGCGCCGAGGGCCGTGGCGAGGGCGAGGAACGCGGGCGAGAGGCGCATGTGAGGCCGAGTAACGAGGTGCGGGGTTTCGATCATGACGGTGGATGTGAGCTTTTGCGGCCCGCTCATGGCGCGCGAGGCCGCCATGGCCGGGAGCTTCGCCCGTGGCGGCGATGCTGGCAAGCGCCCGCGCGCGGCTGGCAAGCGCCCGGGCGCGGTGCGGCGTGTTATGGTGCGGTGGTCGGCGTGCGGAGGTGTCCTGAGAGACAGGTGATCGGGGCCGGGCGCGGTGCGGCGGGTCGTGGGCGGGGGTGTCCCGAGGGACAGGTGGGCGTGGTCGTGGGGACATGCTCCGAGGGACAGGTGATGCGGTGCTGAGCGGGGCGGTGGCGGCGGCGCTGCTGCGGGTGCGGCGGGGGACGGCGGACGGGCAGGCGGCGCGGCACGGGTTCACGGTGGCGCGGACGGAGGCGCTGCTGCGGCTGCGGGACGTGCCGCGGGCGCCGTGGGCGTGGACGCTGGGCTTGCTGCGGGCGGCGCGGCTGCTGTCGACGAGCGGGCGGGCGGTGGCCTTGGCGCGGGAGGAGGGCGACGCGCGGGTGGTGACGCTGCGCTTCGGGGTCGGTGGCTGCGACATGACGGGGGCGGAGCTGCGGGCGATCGTCCACGCGGCGGTCGCGGGTGAGGAGGAGCGGGCTGAGTCGTGGCTGGGCGAGACGGGCAAGCGCTGGCGGGCCGAGGTGGGCGCGGCGATCAACGCCGGGCTCGCGAGCGGGCCGCGATCGATCGCCGTGCGCACCTCGGCGGATGCTCGGGTGTACGTCCGACGTGACAGCGAGATCGCGGGGCAAGATCCGTACGGTGAGCAGCCGGACGGCGAGCGGTGCCCGCGGCAGGCCTTCGAGGTCGTGCTGCGCGAGGCGAGGCCGGGCGCGGGGCGGCGGCTGGCGGCCTGGGTGGCGGGGCAGACCGGGGCGGCGGCGCAGATCGAGGCGCTGTGGCGCGAGGCGTTGTTCTTGCCGGCAGGGCAGACCGGCGCGGTGGAGCTGGCGGACGCGCTGGTGGGGCCGCGGGTGGCGCTCGGTGAGCACGCGGTGTGGGCGTCGGTGCCGGCGATGGGGGGGCCTTGGCTGGTGCGCGCGGGCGTGCGGACGCTGTCGCTGGGGCCGGCGTTGGCGGTTGTGGGGTTGGAGGCGGGGGAGCTGGCGGGGTGGATCGAGTGTCCGTCGCTGCGGCTGACTGCGGACGAGGCGGGGGTCGTGCAGGACGCGGCGTTCGAGCTGCTGGTCGCGTGGCTGCTCGACGCGCGGGCGCACCGGGGTCCGGCGGGGGTGCAGTGGCCGACGCAGGTCGAACAGGTGCGGGTGGCGTCGGGGCGGGCGCTGGGTCGCGATGTGGTGAGCCAGCAGGCGCGGGCGGGTCGCGATTTTTTGTATGTGTGGCGACATCAGGAGCGGCTGGTGCCGCCGGCGATGCAGGCCCGGGCGCACGTGCTGTGGCCGTCGGAGCTGGCGCTGCTGCGGGCCAGCGTGCCCGAGCTGCGGCCGGTGCCGGTGCGGGCGCTGGGGGACACGCCGCAGGTCGAGCGGGTCGATCTGACGAGCCTGGTGCAGGGCTCGCTGCCGGAGGTGGCGGTCGATCTCGCGGCCGCGGCGACGGCGACGACGCAGGCCGGGGTGCGCGTGGAGCTGCAGCTGCGGGCCTTCGTGCACCGCTACCCGACGGCGACGCAGGGGGCGACGGTGCTGCTGGCGTACGGGCGGCGGGTCGCGCACGTGCGCGAGTCGGGGCGGGTGCTGCCGGGGGTCACGCTGGTCTGCGATCTGCTCGGGGCGGACATCGACGGGCTGCGCGGCGAGGCGGCGCTGTTGCAGGCGCTGGCCGGGCGCTGTCGCGAGGCGGGCGAGCGGGCGATGCCGACGCTGCTGGCGCAGGGGATGGCCCACGCGACGCCATGGGAGGTGCCGCTGGTGCGCGCGCAGGCGGAGGCGCTGCGCGGCGCGGGGCTCGGGCTGCGCTACCGCGAGGATGATGACGGGCCGCGGCTGGCGTGGGAGGAGTCGCCGCTGCTGGGGCTGGCGGTCGGGCGCGACGAGACGCGGTCGGTGACCTTGCAAGACGCGCTGCTGCGCTGCCGCGACGCCGGCGGGATCGTGGTCGCGAACCTGCAGCAGAAGTGGCCGGGATGGGACTCGCGCGAGCCGGGGCCGGGGCCGTGGTCGCTGGCGCCGGAGGGTCGGGCGCTGCTCGAGCGGGTGATCGGCAAGGATGTCCTCTGGGACATGCCGACGCTGCCCGAGATGCACGCGCGGCCGGGGTCGGCGCGGGCCGGGCTGCTGCTCGCGGCCGATGAGGTGACTCGGCTGTCCGAGCGTCCCGATGATGAGACGCGTCGGGCGGCGCTGCTCGGCCACCTGCTGTGCGCGCGGGCGCTGGGGCGCGGTGAGGACGGGGGCGGGACCTTGGCCGAGCTGCCGCTGCTGCGCCGCTTCGATCCGCGGGCGCTTACACCTGTCCGAAAGGTCAGCTTGATGCAGGCCCTCGGTGAGGCGCCGCGGCCGGGCTTGCTGCCGAGCGGGGCGGTGACGCGGGGGCTGGCCGGGCCGGCGCTGCTGGTGACGCCGGGCGAGGCGTGGCTGCTGCACGCGGAGGGCTTCGCGGCGGCGGGCGGGGTCAGCGGCGCGGGGGCTGTGACGAGCGACGGGCCGACGCAGGTGCGGCCGCAGCGGCGGGCGGGGCCCGGGAGCGCGCTGTTGGTGGTGCCGGTGGCTACGGCGGTCGCGGTGGGGGTGCTGCGGGTCGAGGGGCTGGTGGCGAGCAAGGTGGCGCTATGGAGCGGGGGCCTGCATCAGGGCGACGTGCAGATGCCGGCGCCGCTCGAGTGCGTGGGCGGGCGGCTGGTGTTGACGCGGCAGGGGGCGCGGAGCTCGGGTGACCACCTGGGCGGGGAGCTGCGGGGCATGGGTCGCGTGGTGGTGGCGCAGGCGCTCGAGCAGCGGCGACTGCAGCGGCCGGGTGGTCCGCAGGAGCGCGGGCTCGGGGAGTTCATCGCCCACTGCGAGGCGGCGGCGGCGGCCGGGGCGGCGGCGGCGATCTCCGACCTGCTGTCCCCGAGGACAGGTGCGGATGAGGTGCGGGTCGGTGCGCGGCTGGCCGCGTCGCTGCAGCGTCACCCGCTGCAACGCCTGCCGCCGCCGGGGCCGCGTCGGCTCGAGTCGCTGCTGCGGCAGGCGCTGGCGCGACCGCTGGGCTTCGGCTCGGCGATCTTGTCGTGGCAGGTCGCGACGCTGGCGCGGGTGGCCGACGCGGGCTGGGAGGTCGAGCTCGGCAAGCGCAACGGCTTCGTGCAGCGGGCGCTCGCCGAGACGCCTGGACCGGAGGACCCTGCGATCGCGGCGGCGCTGGCGATCGCGGCGCTGTACTCGGCGGCGCGCGGGGGCAAGGCGCGGGACGCCGGGCTGGTCGACGAGTGGGTGGCGGACTATCGCCTGCTCGCGCTGGTGTACGCGCACGCGCCGTGACGCGTGGCGCGGGCTCGCGGTGGGCCGTGCTCGGGCTGCGGCGCGGGCTCACGGTGGGCCGTGCTCGTGCTGCGAGGTGGGCGTGTAGACTGCGCGGCGCATGTCGACCACGCATCACGACTGGCTCGCGGCGGCGCCGTACACTCTGGCGCTGGGGGCGGGCTTCTTCGGCTTCTTCGCGCACACGGGGGTGCTGCGGGCGCTGGAGGAGTCGGGTGCTGCGCGGCCGCGGCGGGTCGTGGGGGTGAGCGCGGGGGCGCTGGCGGGTGGGTTGTGGGCGAGCGGGCTCGGGGCGGAGGAGATCGAGGCGACGCTGGTGGCGCTGCGGCGGCCGGACTTCTGGGACCCGGGCTGGCCGCTCGGGGGGCTCCTGCGCGGGGACAAGTTCGCGGCGCGGCTGCACGAGCTGCTCGACGCGCGGGGGGTGAGCATGCTGGAGCAGTGCCCGACGCCGTTCGCCACGGTGGTGTACGAGCTGGCGGGTCGGCGCGCGCGGGTGCTCGAGCGGGGTCGGCTGGCGTCGGCGATCCAGGCCTCGTGCACGGTGCCGCTGATGTTCCGGCCGGTCCGCCACGAGGGTCGATTGCTGGTCGACGGCGGGGTCGCGGACCGCGACGGTCAGACGGCGCTGGCGGACGATGAGCGGGTGCTGCATCACCGCCTGGTGTCGCGCTCGCCGTGGCGGCGGCTGACCGGGCGCGCGCAGGTCGTTTCGAACATGTCCGAAAGGTCAGGTCGCAAGGTGATGCAGATCGACGCGTTGCCGCGGGTGTCGCCGTTTCGCCTCGAGTGGGGGCCGCGGGCGCTGGCGACGGCGCGCGAGGCGACGCTGCGCTGGCTCGACGCGCCGGCCTGAGCGGTCAGAACTCGCGGCGGATCCACCAGCGGTAGGACTCGAAGCCGTCGATGCAGCGGTAGGCGTTGTGCAGCTCGAGGGTGTAGTCGGAGCCGCGGCTGCGGAGCGCGGTGGTCGTCACGCTCTCGAAGGTGTCGACCGTGCAGCGGTCGAGGGTGAACGACAGGGCCTGGGGTGTGAAGCCGTTGAGGCAGGCGCCGATCGGGGCCGTGCAGAGCTCGTGGACGGTGTCGGTGTCCTTCTTCATCGCCAGCGGCGGCTTGGCCTGGCTGGCGAAGGGGTCCGGGGTCTCGCTGTCGAAGGCGACGGCGACGCGGAGCTTGCGATCGGCCTCGTCCATCAGCAGGAAGCCGCTGGTGACGCAGGGGGTCCACTCGTCGAACTTGGGGTCGTCGGGGTCGGGCTTGGGATCGGGGTTGTCGCGGCTGGTGTGCCACAGGATGGCGCACGCTTCAGGGACGGGGAGCAGCTCGGCGAAGTCCGTGAGCATGGCGAGGCCGGCGATGTTCATCGCGGTGGTGGCGTCGCAGGGGAGATCGCAGCCGTCGTCGCAGCGCTGCAGCTGGTCGTCGACGCGCTTGACGACGAAGGAGCTGAAGGCGCCGCACACGTCCTTGTCGGCGCCGAGGATCGGGCGGTCCGAGAAATTGACGACAGCCTTCGTGATCGGGAGCAGCGGGAACTCCGGGGCGCAGATGTCACCGGGCTGGTTGACGGGCTCGCACAGCGGTTCGCCGGTGCTGGCTTCGGTGTCGCCGGTGTCGCTGATCGTTTCGCTGGCGTCGCTGGCGTCGCTGTCGTCGCCCCCGCTGGTCAGCATGAAGCCCGGGTTCGGTCGACACGCGGCCACCGCGACTGTTGTAACGACTGCGAGCGCGGCGATCGGTACGCGAGCGTGCATCGTCTCGCATGATATCCGAGGAGGGCGGCCGGGAGATCGCGGGTTAGTCGGTGTCCTCGCGGCGCAGCGTGATCGCACTGTCCCGGGCGGCGTCTTCATCTGGAGCCGCTGCGACCAGGCGGGCCTGGAGCTCGCGGGCGAGGGCCTCGGCGGGTTCGCTGATGTGGCGGCGCTCGCCAGCGCGGCGGGCCGCGGCGGCGATCTGCGGGTCGGGGTCGAGGAGGCCGAGGGCGACGGCGTGGAGCTCCCGCGGGCTGACCTCGGCGCTGCGGTTGCCGAGCGCGAGCAGGGCGTTTCGCCGCATCTGCTTGCGGGGGATCCGTCGCACGGCGAGGTGGCGCACTTGCGCGCGATACTGGGAGGGGCTGATCGCGGCGAGCTCGTCGACGTCGGCGAGCGGGCGCGGGGCGGGGTCGATCCAGGCGATCGCGGGGACGCGGCGGTCGCGGGTGCTGCTGGCGTTGTAGGGGCAGACCTCCTGGCACACGTCGCAGCCGGCGACGCGTTCGCCGAGGCGATCGGCGAGGTGGTCCGGGACAGGGCCGCGGTGTTCGATCGTCAGGTAGCTGATGCAGCGTCGCGGGTCGAGGTCGCCGGGGCCGTCGAAGGCGGCGGTCGGACAGGCGTCGAGGCAGCGGGTGCAGGCGCCGCAGGCGTCCCACGGGAGGCCAGGCGTGGTGGCGGTGGTGGTCTGGTATTCGGCGGTGCGGTGGCCGGGCGTGGTGGTCTGGTATTCGGCGGTGCAGAGGATCTCACCGAGCAGGACGTAGCTGCCGAGGCCGGGGACGATCAGGCAGCCGTGCTTGCCGAGGAAGCCGAGGCCGGCGAGGGCGGCGGCGCTGCGCTCGAGCACGGGCTTGGTGTCGACGCAGATCAGGGTGGCGACGCCGGGGAGCAGCGCGTGGAGCTGGCGCTCGAGGGCGATGAGGCGCTGGTGGATGACGGTGTGGTAGTCGCGGGTTCGGGCGTAGCGGGCGACGGGGCCGGGTTCGCCGGTGTAGGGCACGGCGGCGACCAGCAGCGTGCGCGCGCCGGGGAGCATCTGCTCGGGGTGCTTGCGGACCTCGCCGGTGCGGACCAGGAAGTCCATCTCACCGGCCTTGCCGGCGGCGAGGAAGCGGTCGAGGGCGGCGTGCGCGGGGGCGAAGCCGGGGTGGTGGAGGTCGACGGCGCCGAGGCGCAAGAGGCCGACGGACTCGGCGTGGATGGCGAGCTCGGCGAGCAGCGCGGGGGTGAGGATCGGCGTGGGCGTGGGCTCGGGCATCGCTCACAGGGCGGCGTCGGGGTTGTGGGGGATCAGCTCCATGCGGCGCAGGAGGTCGTGGACCATGCGGGCTGTCGCGCCCCACAGAGGTGGGTCGTGGATGTTGAACTCGTGCAAGGAGTAGAGCTGGCCTTGCCACTCGCGGGTGCCGACGAAGCGATAGAGCTGGGGGTCGGCGAGCTGTTGCAGGGTGGGGGTGATCACGGCCTTGACCTCGGCGTCGTTGCTGCGCGGGGTGAAGTCGCCGGCGACGAGGCCGACGAAGGGGATGATGAGGTAGCCGCTGGGGACCGGGACGGGGGCGAGGCGGCCGAGGATCTGGACCTGGTCGCGCGGCAGGCCGACCTCCTCCTCGGCCTCGCGCAGGGCGGTGTCGAGGAGGTCGCGGTCGTCGGGCTCGGGCTTGCCGCCGGGGAAGGCGAGCTGGCCGGCGTGGCTGCGCAGGTGGCTGGCGCGCTCGATCAGGAGGATGCGCGTGTGCTCGCCGGGGAGCAGGGCCGCGAGGACGGCGGCGTGGCGCAGCGGGGTGGGGTCCGCGAGCGGGCCGTCGACCGCGTCGAGGCGCAGGCTCAGGTCGCGGGGGATCTGCACGGCGGGATGATGGCACACGCGAATGGTGGGCGCGGGGTCACGGGGTGAGGTTGTCGCGGGTCGTGTGCGGGGCAGGTCGATCGTGCCGGGTCACGGGGTGAGGTCGTCGCGGACGATCGTGCCGGACTGGATGACGAGGAGCGGGCGCTCGAGGGCGTGGGCGTCGAGGAGGGGGTCGCCGTCGACGACGACGAGGTCGGCGATGAAGCCGACCTTGATCTGGCCGAGGTCGCGGAGGCCGAGGAGGTCGGCGGCGTTGCGGGTGGCGGCGACGATGACGTCCATTGCGGGGATGCCGAGGGCGGTGAGGCTGACGAATTCGCGGGCGTTGCTGCCGTGTTCGAACACGCCGGCGTCGGTGCCGTAGGCCAGCTTGACGCCGGCTTTGTGGGCCTTGACGACGCTCTCGCGCATGCGTGGGGCGATCTCTCGCGCCTTGGCGGCGGAGTCGGGGGAGAGCTTGCCGGCGGTGGCGGCGGCCTCGACGTACTGGCCGACGGCGACGGTCGGCACGAGGTAGGTGCCGCGGCGCTTCATGAGGGCGATGGTGGCGTCGTCGAGGACGCTGCCGTGTTCGATGCTGTGGACGCCGGCGAGGACGGCCTCGTGGATGCCGAGGGTGCCGTGGGCGTGGGCGGCGACCTTGCGGCCGGCGCGGGTGGCCTCGTCGACGACGGCCTGCATCTCGGCGCGGCTGAGCTGCGGCGCGCCGACGCCGTCGCCCTGCGAGAGCACGCCGCCGGTGGCGCAGATCTTGATGACATCGGCGCCGAGCTTGATCTGGTGGCGGACGGCCTTGCGGAGCTCGTCGGGGCCGTCGGCGATGCCGACGCGGAAGTCGGGCGGGCCGCCGAAGACATCGGGGCGCAGGCCGTTGGTGTCGTCGCAGTGGCCGCCGGTCATGCCGATCGAGTAGTTGGCGACCAGGATGCGCGGGCCGGGGACGACGCCGTGGGCGATCGCGTCGCGCAGGCTGCGTTCGGCCAGGGTGCCGCCGACGTTGCGCACGGTGGTGAAGCCGGCGAGCAGGGTGGCGCGGGCGTTGGCGGCCCCGCGCAGGGCGGCGTCGGCGTCGCTGCTGCTGACCGCGAGGGCGACGCCCTCGGCGTGGCTCTGCTGCGGCTCGGCGCCGAGGTGGGTGTGGGCGTCGATGAGGCCGGGCAGGAGGGTGCGGCCGGCGAGATCGAGGGTGCGGGCGCCGGCGGGCGCGGTGAGGCGCTCGTTGTCGCGGCCGATCTGGGCGATGCGGCCGTCGCTGAGGAGGATGTCGAGGCCGGGGCGCGGGGCGGCGCCGCTGCCGTCGATGACCCGGGCGTTGCGCAGCAGCAGCGGCGCTGCAATGGCGGAGGCTGGCGCGAGGGACATGTTCGAAGGGGCAGGTACGGTGGCGGGGAGCGGCGCGACCGGGCACAGCGCGGCGGGCTCTTGCGGCGGGGTGGTCGAGGTCGCCGGGGCGCAGGAGGCGAGGGCGGCGGCGAGGAGCGAGCGGCGGAGCATGGCGGCGAGGATGCCCGGGCGAGGCGGGCGCGCCAAGCGATCGGGTGGAAGGCTGCGAGGGGTCAGCAGGGGGTGTCGTGGCAGCGGTAGTTGGCGTCGAGGGTGCCGGCCTGCTGGAAGTCGCGGCAGGCGAGGCCGCAGAGCTCGGCGGTGACGCCGTCGTCGAGGAAGTGCCAGCCGTCCTCGCTGGCGCAGTCGGTGACCTTGGCCCGGCCGTAATGGATGTCGTTGACGTTGATCTCGGTGGTGTCGGGGAATTGTGGCGGTGGGTCGAGGGTCACGACGCAGGACAGCGAGGCGCGGGCGATCGCGTCGAGGGCGGCGAGCAGGTCGGACTCGCGGGTGGCGGCGTGGAACTGGTCGGGGCCGGGCAGCGGGGCGCCGCCGAGGGTGGCGAGCTGGTTCAGGAGGTCGTGGTTGTTGACGCTGTCGGGCTCGCCGTCCTTGACGGCCGGGCTCACGAGGTCGGGGATCGCGATGCCGACGACGTGGGTCGTGATCTCCTGGGCGGTGGCGGCGGCGATCTGATCGAGGAGGGAGTCGTCGAACTTTTCGAACAGGTCGGGCGGGTCGCTGCCGGCGCGACAGTTGGCGGCGCCGTCGCTGACGTAGACGATGTGGCGGGTGAAGGCGGGGTCGGCGGCAGCGAGCTCGGCGGTGGCGACGGCGATCGCGGCGGCGCCGGGCGACGCGCCCTTGAGGTCGGTGGCGTCGGCGGGCGGCAGCGCGGCGAGGATCGAGATCGAATTCTTCGCGGCGAGGGGGACGGTGAGCGGGTCATCGACGGGGCAGGCGGCGGGCGTGTAGTCCAGGGTCGCTGCGTCGCTCGGGAACAGGGACAGGCCGGTGATGAGCGAGGCGTCGAAGCTGGTGAGGGTGGCGTCGACGGCGTGGTGCAGGCTGGCCCAGCGGGTCGTCTTCGGGGTTGCGGGTTGCTGCGGGTCGAGGTCGCTCTGGCCGTCGTCGTCGAGGTCGTCGGCGTCGTGGTCCCACAGGCCCTTCGGGTCGCTGACCATCGAGACTGATTTCTCGAGCGCGAAGACGAAGAGGGCGGGGGAGATGTCGATGGTGACGATGGACTCGCCGCAGCTGTTGGGGTCGAAGGTGACGCAGGAATCGCTGGCCGAGGTGGACGTCGATGAGGTGGAGCTCGAGGTCGGGAGCTCGGTGGTGGTGGTGGTTTCGCTGGTGGTCGTGACGGTGGTGGCGACGGTGGTGCTTGTTGTGCCGGGGCTGGTGTCGTCGGCGGGCGGATCGCCGGGGCCGCAGGTGGCGACGAACATCGCGAGGACCAGGCAGATCGTCGGGCGCGGCGGCGACATCGGGCCAGGGTAACAGGCGAGGTCGCGGGTCAGCGCTGGCCGTGGGCGCGTTGGCGGTCGTACTTGGCGGCGCCGACCCACAGGCGGTGGCGGGCCTGGCGGGTGCACGCGCGCAGGTGGGGCGCCTCGCACTGGTAGGTCGCGCGCCGGGCGGCGACCACGGCGGACAGGAAGGGCAGGTCGAGCAGCTCGGGGGCGAGGCAGGGGCCGAGGTGCCACAGCGAGTAGGCGGCCGAGAGGCCGTGCACGCCGCGGACGCCGAAGCGCTCGCGGTCGTGGTAGTCGCGGGCCGTGTTGAGCGGGCAGGTGGCGAGCCAGCCCCTGGCGACGGCCTTGCGGTACATCGCCTGGACCGGGTTCCTGGTGGGCGGGTGGAGGCCGACGAGCTCGTCGCAGCCGCTGCCGGGGGACTCGCGGCGACAGATGGAGACGAGCTCGTCGGCGAGGTCGGGGCGTCCGACCATGGCGGCGCCGGCCCGGGAAGCGGGCTCAGGAGGCAGCGTGAGCAGGCGTAGCCAGAGCAGCGCGAAATAGAACATGGGCCGCGAGAGGACCCGGTTAGCGCGGTTTAGGGGGATTGTAAAGCCGGGGGGCAGCGCCGTGCGTGGCGGATCGGCCATGTCCTTGGGGACATGTCGATGGACTGTCTCTTGGGACAGGTGTCTGGCGTGGAGGTCGGGGTGGGTGGATGCTCGCGGGATGCGGACGTGGAAGATCGGGCTCGTGCTGGTGGTCGGGTGCAGCGATCGGGTCGCGCTGAGTGAGACGAGCACCGGCGAGGCGAGCGCCACGGACACCGGGGTGGCTGCGACTGGCGAGGCGCCGACGAGTGCGGCGCCGACGAGCGAGGCGCCGACGAGCGAGGTGCCGACGAGCGACGCGAGCGGCGGATCGACGGGTGAGGGGAGCAGCGGGGCGCAGCTGCCGGGGACCGGCACGGACGCGATGAGCACCGGTAGCGGTGAGTCCGGCGCGAGCACGGGGGCGCCGCTGGAGGGGTGCGCGAGCGCGTGCGACCGGACCTCGATGTTTGTCGGCAACATCAACATCGGGCCGGGCGACGACACGGGCTGGTTGAAGTGCGTGACCCTGGTGGTGGGGGACGTGTTCATCGCTGGCGACGTCGACGCGGCGGGGCTGGCGGGGCTGGCCGACCTGCACACCATCGCCGGCGGGCTGACGATCAGCGACAATCAGGTGCTCGCAGATCTGGCGCCGCTGGCGTGTCTGCGCGGGGTGAGCACGAGTTTGCAGCTGAACGCGATGCCGGCGTTGACGGACCTGTCGGCGCTGGCGGGGCTGGTGGACCTGCGCCAGATCGTGGTGCGTGCGACCGGTGTCGCTGCGCTGCCGGGCTTGCCGGCGCTGACGGGGGTGGAGGCGATCGCGCTGTTCGACAATCCAGAGCTGGTCGACCTGGGCGAGCTGGCTGGGTGGACGATCGCGAGTGACTACTTCTCGCTGACGATCGCGGGCAACGCGGCGCTGGCCAGTCTTGTCGGGGCCGAGGGGTTGCTGGCGCAGGCGGACGGGGCGGTGGATGTCGCGGTGCAGATCCTCGACTCACCGGCGCTGACGAGCCTCGCGGGGCTGGAGATGCTGACGCACGGGCACCTGACGCTGAGCGGGTTGCCGCTGGTCACGGAGCTGGAGCCGCTGGCGCAGTACAAGCACGCGGGCTCGCTGACGCTGAGCGGGCTGCCCTTGCTCACCACGTTGCACGGGCTGCACAAGCTTGAGGACGTGGCGGGGTTGTTCGTGCTCGGGGACTGCCTCAAGGTCGGGCCAGAGGTCGACGGGATGGACGGGCTCGTGGACCTCAAGGGGCTCGATGCGCTGACCAAGGTCTCCGACTTCGGGATCGCCAACAACGACGGGCTGGTGGCGCTCGCCGGGGCGCCGCTGCTGCATCAGGTGAACAGCCTGACTGTGGTGGAGAACGACAAGCTGACGCAGGCGGCGCTCGACGCCTTCGTGGCCCAGCTCGACCAGGCGCCGGGCGACCTGTGCTTCGGGGCCTGGGAGATGTGCAGCTGCTTTGAGATTTTGCCGTGGTGAGGTCGTGGTGAGGCGTCAGAGGTAGAGGGCCGCGGTGCCCCAGCCCCACATCTTCTTGATCTTCGGGCTGCGGCGGGCGAGCTCCTGGGTGGCGGCCTCGTTGCCGCCGTAGTTGGGGAAGATGTCGATGAGGGCGACGTCGGCGCTGAGGGTGGGGACGATCTGGTAGGCGTCGCCGACGAGCACGGTGAGGCGCTTCTTGATGTGGGGGCGGACGCGCGGGAGGTAGAAGTCGACCAGCTCCTGGCTGAGCTCGACGAGCACGATCTCCTTGACGCCGAGGCGCTTGCTGACCTCGATGAGCTGGTGGCCGAGGCCGAGGCCGGCGATCACGACGCGGCCCTTCGCCAGGCGCGAGCCCTCGCGCAGGGTGAGGATCTCCGCGGGGGTGATCGACATCCACGGGTGCTCGTTCCACACGCCGGGCTCGCCGTCACGGCATTGGTAGATCGCGGGGATCAGGACGTCGCTGTCGAAGATCACGCTGCCGGTCTTGTCGCCGTACCAGGTCATGAGCTGGCGGCCGGCGCGGTGGAGGCGGATGCAGTAGCGGAACTGTTTGCCGGGGGAGTCGGCGCGCTCGGCCGGGTTCAGCTCGGCGACGGGGGCGTCGGAGGGGGCGAGCTCGGGGAAGACGTTGAGGGTGTGGTAGCTGTCGCCGATGATGTTGAGCTCAGTCGCGTAGGGCATGGCTGGCGACCACGGGACGCAGCTGCGCAGGCGTCGCTGGAACTCGGCGAAGAGCTGGTGCTTCTGCGCGTCGCTGAGGGGACCGGCGACCATCGCGGGCGAGTCTACACCGCGGGCGGGTCGCCGCGCAGCCAGCGGGCGAGGGCGACGGCGGTCGGAAGGAACAGCAGGACGATCGCCTCGCCGTAGACGCGGGGCTCGTCGATGTTGGCGACGAACATGAGGGCGCCGAGGTAGGCCGCGGCGACCCAGCCGAGGCGGCGCAGGGGGGCGGGCATCCACGCGCGCAGCAGCGGCCAGGCGAGCGGGAGGTAGCCGAGGTAGGCGGGCAGGCGCAGCCAGTGGGCGGGCTCCTCGAGCCAGGCGAGGTTGGCGAGCAGGCGCGGGGTGCCGTCGACGAGCAGCTGCATGGGCGCGCCGGGGTTGTCGCGCAGGGCCAGGCTGACGAGGCCGCGGGCGGCGAGCACGGCGGCGAGGAGCGCGAGCACGGGCGGGAGCAGCTGGCGCAGCGGGGATGGCTGGAGCTGGAGGGGTTGGGGTGGCTGGAGGGACAGGTCTGGAGGGACAGGTTGGGATGGCTGGAGGGACAGGTCTGGAGGGACAGGTTGGGATGGCTGGAGGGACAGGTCCGCGGGGACAGGTTGGGATGTCCGGAGGGACAGGTGGAGGGCGAGGGCGCAGGCGGGCAGGAGGATCGCGCTCTCGCGGTTGAGGGCGGCGAGGAAGCCGAGGCAGGCGGCGGCGCGCCAGCGGCGATGGAGCAGCAGGGCCACGCCGCCGGCGGTGAAGGCCATCGCGGGGGTGTCGTAGGGGTAGAAGATCGGCCAGCGGTGCTGCAGGAGGAAGGCGACCGGGAGGAGCAGCACCAGCAGCACGCCGAGGGCGGCGGGCCAGCGCGGGGGGACGAAGGGGCGCAGGGCGGCGGCGGTGGCGAGGACGAGGGCGGCGGTGGCGAGCAGCTCGAAGAGGCCGAAGACCCACAGGGTCGGGACGCGCAGGAGGGCGTGCAGGGGCCAGGCGAGCAGGGGGACGAGCACGCGCAGGCCGAAGGGTTTGGCGGCGCTGAAGTCGAGGAGCTCGTCCCAGGGGGCGCCCTCGAACTCGTGATTCATCGCCAGGCGGAGGGCGGCGTGGCCGGCTGCGAGGAGGAGGAGGGCGAGCCAGGCGCGGCTGCGGTGCTCGCGGTCCGGGGTCGTGGTCGGCGCGGTGGGGCCTTGGTCGCCGAGAGTGTGAGGTGCGGCGGGCCCGGCGGGCATGCGTTCTTATATGCAAGAAGCTGGCGGTGTGGGTGGCGATCGGGCGCGGGTGTCAGCGGGCCGTGGCGTGAGTGTCAGGGTGGTTGGTCAGGGAGAGGCCTGGGGCGGCCTTCGGGGCGTGGCACGCGGGTTGCTTGGGGCGCGGCCCATGCACTCAAGAACCCTCGGCACGCTCGGCACTCTGTTCATGTCCTTCGCGGTGAGCTCCGCGTGTAAGCCGGGCGACCCCGGCACCAGCGATGCGAGCACCAGCGACGCCAGCACGAGTGGGGCGAGCAGCGGGGGCACCGTGGAGGTGACGACGAGCGGGAGCACGGGTGAGGCGACGGTCGCGCCGACGACCAGCGGGGCCAGCGATTCGGCGACCGGGAGCACGGGCGAGGGGTCGAGCAGCGGCGCGAGCACGGGCACGGTCGAGGAGACCGGGAGCACGGGGGACGCGTCGAGCACGGGCGATGCGAGCACGGGCGAGCCGGTGGTGCCGATCTCGTTCGATGAGTGCAAGGGCGGCGACAACAGCATGTGCCCGGCCGAGGACCCGGCGTGTCTGGTGGTTGACGGGCCCGGCGGCGTTGACCCGAATGGATCGTTCTTCGTGACGTGGAGCTACTGCACACGCGAGTGCGACGTCGACGCGGACTGCGTGAGCGGGCCGATGGGCGGGACGGCCAAGCCGCTGTGCGTGCCCAAGGGGCCGAATCAGGTGAAGGTGTGCGTGCTCGACTGCTCGTTCGGCAAGAAGTGCCCGGACTCGCTCGAGTGCGCGAACGACGACACGTGCGGGACGCGCTTCTGCGACTGCGAGGGACGGGCTGCCAGGACAAGCTGTGCACTGGTTGAGCCGCGGGCGCGGCCGACCGTGCACCGGGCTCAGCGGCGGCGGCGGAGCAGGGCGCGGCCGATGTCGACGAGGCCGCGGGCGCGGCCGACGAGGCTGCCGCTGTAGAGCAGCTTGAACACGCCGCGGGCGGTGTCGTAGGCGGCGGGCTGCACGGGGTACATCTTGAGGGCGTTGTGGAAGGGGAGGCGGTCGCTGACGACGGCCTTGACGTTGCACATGCCGCGCAGGCCCTCGGGGCCGTTGAGGCGGCCGAAGCCGGAGCCGCGGACGCCGCCGAAGGGGAGGTCCTGGGCCATGTAGTGCATGGCGAAGTCGTTGATGACGGTGGAGCCGGCGACGATCTGCCGGGCGATGCGCTCGCCGCGGGCGTGGTCGCGGGTGAAGACCGAGGAGCTGAGGCCGTAGGCGCAGTCGTTGGCGAGGGCGATGGCCTCGTGCTCGTCGCGGACCCGCATGATCGCCATGACCGGGCCGAAGGTCTCCTCGCGCATGATCGCCATCGAGTGGTCGACGTCGACCAGGATCGTGGGCTGGAAGAACTGGCCCGTCGGGCTGCGCTTGCCGCCGACGATCGCCCGGGCGCCGCGGGCGACGGCGTCGTCGACCAGGCGCTCGACGATGTCGACCTGGCCGGGCATGGTCATCGCGCCGACGTCGACGCGCTGGTCGCCGAGGGGGGCGCCCTGGCGCAGCTGACCGACGATGCGGGCGGCCATGGCCACGAACTCGTCGTGGACGGCGGCGAACACGTAGATGCGCTCGGCGGCCATGCACAGCTGGCCGGCGGAGGTGAGGGTGCCGACGAGGGCGTTGTGTACGGCCTGCTCGAGGTCGGCGTCGTCGCAGACGATCATCGGGTCCTTGCCGCCGAGCTCGAGGATGACGGGGGTGAGGTTGTCGACGCTGGCCTGGAGGACGCGCTTGCCGTTGCCGATCGATCCGGTGAACACGATCTTGTCGACGCCGCTGGTGACGAGGGCGGCGCCGGTCGGGCCGTAGCCGGTGATGAGCTGGACGAGGTCGACGCTGTGGCCCTCGGCGCGCAGGGCCTCGTCGAAGATCTGCTGGATGCGGGCGGCTGACCACGAGGTCCACTCGCTGACCTTCACCAGCGCGGCGTTGCCGGCCATGATCGCGGGGATCGCCGGGGCGAGGACGTTCTGCAGCGGGAAGTTCCACGGGCAGATGACGCCGATGACGCCGAGCGGGTGGTACTCGACGCGGGCCGACTTGTGGACCAGCAGGCCGGAGCTGACCTTCTGCGGCCGGAGGGCCTTCTCGGCGTGGGCCAGGTTCCAGCGCATGGCCTCGCAGACCGGCCACAGCTCGACGGCGGCGTTCTCGAGGGTCTTGCCGGCGTCGCGGGCGATCATGCGGCACAGCTCGTCGCTGTGCTCGAGCACGTGGTCGAGGATCCGCCGGACCACGCGGCGACGCTGGGCGAAGCTGGTCTCGCGCCAGGCGAGCTGGGCCGCGCGGGCCCGCTCGAGCCGGGCCTGGACCTCGGCGCCGTCCATGACCGGGACCTCGCCGAGCAGCTCCCCGGTGGCGGGGTCCGTGCAGCGGATCGTGGTGCGCTCTTGCGGCGGCGGGGCGAGCGTGAGGGGCGTGCTGGGCGAGTCCATGGCGGCGGCACCCTACCGCAATTCGGCGCCATGCGGCCGCGGAGGGGCTTCGGGACCCCGAGGCGGAGTGACCGGGCCCACGTCGTCGCGCGGTCGCGCGGCGGCCGGACCGCGGCGCGTCCGACCGTGATCTTTTTATGGATCTTGATCGGTGGCCAGTGGCAGTGAGTCTTGAGCGGGGGGCGAGCGAGGCGTAGCGTGGAGAGTATGCGGATCGCCACGCTGTCGTTGTTCGCCGCGGTGCTGTTGGGTGGGTGTACCAGCGAGTACGCGTTCACGGACTCGGTGAGCAGCCGGGCGCGCGAGCTGATGCCGCGGGCCGAGTTCGGCGACGAGCTGTCGACGCCGTACGTGATCGGGACCGAGTTCACGGTGTTCGTGGAGGACCGCGGGCGCGACGAGAGCATGGTCGGCTGGACGGTGCGGGTCAGCGACCCGGCGGTGATCAAGCTGCGGGACGGCGAGCCGCGCTGGCTCGACTCGCACACCCTGGCGATCGACGTGATCGCGGCGGGGGTCGGGAGCGCGGACCTGCTGCTGCTCGACGCCAAGGGCGAGGTCAAGGGCAGCGCGGCGGCGGAGGTGCGCATGCCGACGCGGGTCAAGCTGTTCGCCACGGCGATCACGGCGCTGGAGGACGCGGACTTCGCCGGCGAGACGCCGCGGCCGCAGATCCTCGCGGGCGGGACGGCGTCGTTCCTCGTGCAGTACATCGACGACGACCTGGTGCTGCAGGGCTCGACGCCGCTCAAGCTGGTGATGCAGCCGACGATCGTGGCCGAGATGCTCGAGTCGCCGCTGATGGACAGCCGCGACGTCCTGCAGATCACGGTCGGCGACCCGGGCCGCGACACGATCGAGCTGTGGCTCGGCGAGCGGCTGCTCGACACGGTCGACGTCGACGTGGTGTTCCCGACGCAGGTGGCGGCGATCGACCTCATCCAGCGCAAGCGCGGGGTCACCGCCGAGGCCGAGGGCGAGGCCGAGGGCGAGTGGCTGGTGGTCGCGCAGGCCCACGACGAGTGGCGCCGGCCGATCTACGGCGTCGGCTTCGAGTGGGAGTTCCCGGGCCGGGCCTTCGAGCAGATCGGCGACCTGCTGTTCTACGAGCACGACCCGGACCCGTCGAAGCAGAAGCGGGTGCACGCGCAGGCGGCCGGGCACGCGGCCGAGGTGTGGCTGCAGGCGGCCGACGCCGAGGTCTACACCTCCAACGACGCGGCCTTCAACTGTAGCGTGGCAGGCAGGCCAGGCGGGCCAGGTGCGCCGTGGGCCCTGGCGCTGCTCGCCTGTGTCGGCGTCGGGCGTCGACGTCGGCGCAGGTGAACGATGTGAGCGACGAGCGGCGCAGGTAAACGACATGAGCGACGATCGGCGCAGGTGAACGACGTGGGCGACGAGCGGCGGAGCGTGGGCGCGGCGCGGCGGTTGCGGCGCGAGCTGCGGGCGGCGCCGCTGCGGCTGCTGGCGGCGATCGGCGCGGCGACGGGCCTCGCGGGCCGGGCTGACCGGGCGATCGCGGCGGCGAGTGATGGCTGTCTCTTCGAACATGTCGCGGAGGTCATGTCGTGTGACGCGGCGATCGTGCCGGGGGCGTATGTGTTTCCCGACGGGACGCCCTCGGATATGTTGGCCGACCGCCTGGTCGCCGGGCTGGCGCTGCTGCGGGCCGGCGCGGTGACGCGGGTGCTGGTGTCGGGCGGGCCGGAGGAGGCGGCGGCGATGGCCGCGTGGCTCGAGCGGCGCGGGGTTGTGAGGCCGGCGCTGGTGGTCGACCCGGCGGGTCTGCGCACGTGGGCGACGATGGTGCGGGCGGCGCAGCTGGGGGTGCGGCGGGCGGTGATCTGCACGCAACGATTTCACCTGCCGCGGTCGTTGTTCCTGGCCCAGGCGGCGGGGATCGCCGCGGTCGGGTTGGTCGCTGATGCGCGCTGCTACGGCGGCGAGGCGGCCAACGGGAGGCGGGAGGCGGTGGCTCGCATGCGGGCGTGGATCGATGTCCGCTGGGCGCGCCCCTGACGGCGAGGCGAGGCGGCGTCTTTCTACGTACTTCGGTCGCTGCCGTGATTGTGGGGAGGGTGCAGATAGCCCGGTCGGTGAGGGGCCTGCGGACCACAAGCGGCGAGTTCAGAAATTACTCGCGTGATAACACTGTATACGGGTGTACGACCGGGTGTTTTGGGGGTAGGGTCCGAGTGGAACTGGGGCGTCCCCAGGTCGGAGGCGAGAGCGATGCGCAACGAGCTTAAGACCTTGATTTTCGCGTCGGTGGTGGTTGGTTGCGGTGACAGCGGGGGTCGCGATAGCGGCGCCGAGAGCACCAGCACCAGTCCAACGGCGGCGAGCCTTGTCACCGTGAGCGACTCGTCGCCGACCGAGCCGGCGCCGACGGAGGGCAGCGCCACGAGCGGCGTGACCGTCGGCAGCAACAGCAACAGCGACAGTCAGGGGACGGACGACATTACCGCGACCTCGCCGGTGTCGGACTCGAACGACAGCACGCCGAAGACGGACGTGGGCAAGCAGCCGGACTTCGGCGTGCCGACCTGCGGCGGCGGCATGGGCGGCGACGATCCGGACTTCTCGTACATCTGGATCGCCAACAGCGCGCAGAACACGATCAGCAAGATCGACACGCAGACGTTGGTCGAGCTCGGGCGCTACATGGTGCGCCCGGACGGCGCGGGTAACCCGTCGCGCACCTCGGTGAACCTGTCCGGCGACGTGGTCACCGCCAGCCGTGAGGGCGGCTTCACCAAGTTCCACGCGCGCATCGAGGACTGCGTCGAGAGCAACGGCATCCCGGGGATCCAGACCGCGGTCGACGCCAACTTCCTGCCGTGGGACCAGGAGGAGTGTCGCGCCTGGCACACGCCGATGGCGTATGCCAGCCAGCGCCCGGCCGCGTGGACGCAGGGCACCTTCAATCAGGGGACCTGCACCTACACCAACCAGAAGGTGTGGACCTCGGGCAACAACGTCCCGGAGGACGGCTCGGTCGACGTGCTGCTGGTCAACGGCGACACTGGGGCGATCGAGGCGACGATCCCGATCAACGGGATCAACCCCGACTTCTACGGGATCTACGGCGCGGCGGTCGACAAGAACGGCAACTTCTGGGGCTCGCAGCTGAGCCAGGGTTGGCTGGTGTTCATCGACCTGCAGACCAAGCAGTCGAAGCAGTGGCCGATGGCGACCTCGGGCTACGGCATGACGGTCGACTCGAAGGGCTATGTGTGGACCTGCTCGAGCAACGCGGCGCGCTTCGACCCGATGACCGAGCAGTGGCAGGTCGTGCCCGCGGGCGGCAGCGGCGGCTGCATGGAGGACGGGGCCGGCACGCTCTACATGAGCGGTGGCGGCGGCGACATCGTCGCGCTCGACACGGTGACCATGGCGGTCAAGCAGAACTTCCCGGTGCCGCAGTACGTGCACGGGATCAGCATCGACTTCTATGGCTACGTGTGGGGCGTATCGATGGGCTCGCAGGCGTACCGGGTCGACCCGAAGGACGGCACCCTGCAGACCTTCGAGGGGCTGGTCGGCGCCTACACCTACAGCGACATGACTGGCTTCGCCCTCAGCAACGTGGGCACGCCCTCGGGCTAGGGTCGGCACGGGCTCTGGCCGCGACCTGGCCAGGGGGCACGCCTTCGGGCTAGCGCGTGGGGGGGGCGGGTGGCGTAGACTCGGGCGCATGATGCGTCCGGGTCTTCGTCGTTTTGCCACTGCGCTGGGTAGTGTGTTGGTTGTGCTCGTCGCGTGCGGGCCGGGGTCCGATGGCAGCGAGGGTACGAGCACCGGCGGCGGGTCGACGGGGTCGACTGGCGAGGCGCCGACCACCGGGACCACCGGGGGGCCGGCGCTGGTGGCCGAGTGCGAGGTCGCGGCCGACTGCGTGCTGGTCAACAACTGCTGCGAGTGCAGCGCGAAGCCGGCGGACGCCGAGGTGGCGCCGTGCGAGGGCATGTGCTTGCAGTCGACCTGCGACGCACAGCTGCGCGATGGGATCGGTGTGGCCTGCCGGATGGGGCGCTGCGTGTTCGCGGAGGTCGAGTGCGAGGGGGCGGTGACCTGCGACACGCTGCTGCCGGACTGTCCGAAGGGCACGACGGTGTCGGTGAAGGACGAGTGCTGGGGGCCCTGCGTCGAGTCGCGCTACTGCATCGGCCGGGGCTGTCCGCTGGACGGCTGCGGGGACGGCTGGACCTGTGTCGAGCACCAGGCCAGCGGCACGCAGTGCGTGCCGGTGCCGCTCGAGTGCGGCGGGGTGGCGAGCTGCGACTGCGCCGCCCCGTACATGGACGAGTTCTGCCCCGCCGCCTGTGTCGACGACGGGATGGGCAAGCTGAGCTGCCAGGACGGCGGCTAGCTGTTCTTGAGCTCGATGGCGGTGGCGGTGAGCACGTACTCGGTGCGCTCGCCGGAGACCGCGGCGGGGTCCTTGCCGGCGTCCTTCTCGAGGTGCTTGACCTGGGCCTCGTTGAAGGTGCGGGCCTCGATCGTGCCCTCGACGACGACGGGCTTGCCCTTGGTGTCCATCGGGATGGTGAAGGCGTGGTCCTTCATGAGCACGCGGGCCTGGGCCTCGCCGTCCTTCACGACCAGCCAGCAGCCCTTCTTCTGGCACACGGACTCGACCTCGCCGGTGACCTGCACGGGGTCCGTGAGGCCGGCCTTGGCGCTGGCCAGCACCTGCGAGAGCGGCTTGTTGTCCTTGAGGGCGAACACGGCGCCGAAGTGGCCGGGGGTGGTGCTGCCGGGGGCCGCCTCGCCGCCGCCGCCGTGCGGGCAGCCGGCCTCTTCGTGCTTCTCCTTGGCGGCGTCCTTGTAGATGCAGCCCTCTTCCTCGTCCTCGGCGGACTTGGCGGGCTCGGCAGCGGCGACCTTGACCTCGGCGGGCTTGGCTGGCTCCGCGGCGACGACCTTGGCCTCGACGGGTTTGGCAGCGGCGGCGGGTGCGGGGGCGTTGTTGCAGCCGGCGGCGAGGACCAGGGCGAGGGCGAGGGGATTCAGGCAGGTGATACGCATCGACAGTTCCTCGCCCGGAGTGTGCGGGGGGGCTCGCAGGGCTGTCAACGCGAGCCAGGGGTCAGGGGGCGCGCCCTGGCTCACAGCGCTGGTCTTGCGGGGGCGCGAGTCGTACAACAAGCGGCCCGTGCCGTCGCGTCCTCGCAACACCTGCTGTCTGTTGGCTCTCGCGGTCGCGCTCGCGGTGGGGCTCGGCGGGTGTGATACGGGCAGCGTGCCGGCGCCGCCGACCGCGGTCCACCGGCCGCGCTTGGCGGTCGTGGTGGTGGTCGACCAGATGCGTGCGGATTATTTGATGCGCTACGGCGACCTGTACCGCGGCGGCCTGGCCCGATTTCGCCGCGAAGGGGCCTGGTTCACGCAGGGGCACGTGCAGCACGCGCTGACGTACACGGCGCCGGGGCACGCGTCGGCGGCCACCGGCACGCACCCGTCGCGCCACGGCATCGTCGCCAACGAGTGGTACGACCGCGCGACCGGTGCCGCGGTGATCTCGGTCGAGGACGACAAGGTCCAGCCGGTGCTGACCGCGGCCGACGTCACCGGCACAGTGCCCGGTCGCTCGCCGCGGCTGCTGCAGCGGCGCGCGCTCGGTGACTGGCTGAAGGCGCATGAGCCGGCGGCGCGGGTGTTCTCGGTGGCGCTCAAGGATCGGGCGGCGGTGCTGATGGGCGGCAAGCTGCCGGACCGCGCCTACTGGTACAGCCCCGAGATGGCCGGCTACGTGTCGTCGAGCTGGTACGCCGACGGGGCGCCGCTGCCGGCCTGGGTGGGGGCCTTCAACGCCAGCGGGGCGGCGCTGCTGCGCTTCGTCGACGGCTGGACGCGGGTGCGCGACTCGTCGGCCTACCTGCGCTCGGGGCCCGACCGGGTGGAGGCGGAGGCCGACGGGGTGCACACCGAGTTCCCGCACATGTTCGACGACGGCACGCCGGCGGCGCGGGCGGCCTTCGCCAAGGGGCTGCTCAAGACGCCCTTCGGCGACGAGATGACCCTGAAGTTCGCGCAGGCGCTGATCGAGGCCGAGCGGCTCGGTGTCGACGATGTGCCCGACCTGTTGATGATCAGCTGCTCGAGCGCCGACTATGTGGGCCACGCCTACGGCCCCTTCAGCCACGAGGTCGAGGACTACTACCTGCGCCTCGACGGCTACCTCGGCGAGCTGCTCGCGTACCTCGACGAACATGTCGGAAAGGACAGCTACGTGGTGGCGCTCACGGCCGACCACGGGGCGCTGCCGCTGCCCGAGGAGGCGCAGCTGCGTGGGCATCACTCGGCGCGGCGGATCGTCACGGCGGACTATCAGAGTCAGGCGCGGGCGGCGGTCACCGGGGCGCTGGCTCGCCTCGGGCTGCCGACGCGGACGCTCAAGTACCTCGGTGAGGACGGCGTGTGGCTCGACCGCGCCGCGGCGGAGGCGGGCAAGGTCGACGTGGTCTCGCTGCGCGCCGAGGTGGCCGCGGCGCTGCGCAAGCTCGACTTCGTGGCCGACGCCTTCACTGCGGATGAGCTCGCCGGCCCCGCGAACGATGAGCAGCGGCCCTTCCTCGGTCGTTATCAGCGCAGCTACTTCGCGCCGCGCAGCCCCGACGTGCAGCTGCGCTTCAAGCAGTGGCAGCTGGTCGACGCGGAGGCCCACGGGACCAGCCACGGCTCGCCCTATGCGTACGACACGCACGTGCCGGTGCTGTTCTTCGGCGCGGGGGTGCGGCCGGGGATGCACGAGCAACCGGTGGGCACCGTGGACGTGGCGCCGACTGTGGCGGAGCTGCTCGGCGTGATGCGACCGGACGACCTCGACGGCCACAGCCTGGCGGCGCTGGTGCGCGGGCGCTGAGCTGGCGCTCGCGGGCGGCGTCAGGCCGGCTGGGCGTAAAGATAGGGGCGGAGCATGGCGAGGAAGCGGCCGCGGGCGCCGACCTTGCGCAGGTTGCCGTAGTGGCCGGCGATCGCCCGATCGATGAAGACGAGCTCGGAGGGCGGCTGGAACGACTCCATGCGCTTGAGGGCGCCGGGCACCTGCTTGATCACGTCGTCGTGGATCGTGGAGGCGGCGAAGTCGAAGGTCTGGTCGCCGAGGAAGGGGAGGGCGAAGATGTCGCGCCAGGCCTTGTAGTACAAGGGCTCGACGCGCGGGCCGTCGGGGTTCAGCACGCCGAGCGCCCGCAGGCCGGCCTCGACGCCGACGTAGTCCTCCTCGAGGCCGCAGCGGATCGTCGCGCCGTAGGCGTCGATGATGGCGTCGGGGATCTGCTTCACGCAGCCGAAGTCGTAGAGGACGATCGTGCCGTCGGGGCGGAAGGCGAGGTTGCCGGGGTTCGGGTCGGCGTGGAGGTTGCGAAACTCGAACAGCTGGCTGACGAGCATCTGAAACAGGTGCTGGCCCAGGAGGTCGCGCGTGGCCTGCGAGTAGCCGCGGGCGTCGAGCTCGGAGATGTGGTCCCCCGGCTCGTAGGTGAGGGTGAGCACCCGCTGTGCTGAGCGCTCGCCGACGACCTCGGGGATGCACACGAAGGGGTGCTGGCGGTGGAACTCGCGGAAGCGGCGGACGTTGTCGGCCTCGTTGCAGTAGTCGAGCTCCTCGTGGAGGCGGGCCTTGACCTCGCGGAAGACCTCGTCGAGCGCCTGCTTGCGCACCTTGATGAGGCCGCTGGCCTTGAGCACCAGCTTGAGCTGCGAGAGGTCGGAGCTGACGGCGGTGTCGACCCCGGGGTACTGGACCTTGACGACGACCTCGCGGCCGTCATCGCTGACGGCGCGGTGGACCTGGCCGATCGACGCGGAGGCGAAGGGGGTGCGGTCGAAGCTGCGGAACAGGGCCTCGGGCGGGGCCCCGAGCTCGCGCTCGATCTGCCCGGCGATGACCTCGTAGTCGACCGGCGGGGCCTCGCGCTGGAGGCCGCGCAGGGCCTCGGCCAGCTCGCGCGGCAGGATGTCGCTGGCGATCGAGGCCATCTGGCCGACCTTCATCACGGCGCCCTTGAGCTCGCCGAGCGTGCGGGCGATGCGGCTGCCGTTGCGCTCGTGGGCGGCCTTGCGGTCGACCTCGGCGGCCTCCTCCGACTGGAAGATCGACTTGAGCCGCGTGGTCGCGTAGCTGCCCGCGACCTGGGCGGTCATGGTGGCGAGCCTGAAGAACCGCCGGCCCTTGGTCACAGGTCCCTCGCTCATCGCACCCTCGAGCTCGTACTCTGCCCGCCTGGCCCGCAGCGCGCAAGCCCGCGACCTCGCGCTGCGCCGGCTCACTGGCTCGTGGGGCTCGTGATGCGTGCCGGGCGCGAGCTCATGGTGTGGTCGTCGCGTGTGCGCGGGCGACGGCGACGTGGCGCGCGAGCTCGGCGATGGTCCGCGGGGCGCAGCCCTCGGCGTTGTTGTTGACGATGCAGTGGTGCGGGAGGCCGAGCGTCTCGGCGCGCAGGATGATGCGCGCGAGCTCGCGGCGGCGGTCCTCGTCGGCGTCGACGATGTGGTCGAAGGGGGCGTAGGCCAGTTCGGCCTGGTCCCACTTCATCAGCGGGTGCAGCATCCAGCGGCACACGATCGCGGGGGCGTGCTCCTGGCGGGTGCGCTCGAACTGCAGGGTCGGCGCGGGCATGCCGGGGTAGACGTTGATGCAGTGCGAGGCGCCGCAGCTGGCGAGGGCGTCGGCGTAGGCGCCGGTGAGCAGCTCGCGGTTGCGGAGCTCCACCGCGTAGAGCGGGCCGCGGGGCAGGCCGGAGAGGAAGCGTTGCAGGCGCTCGGCGAACCAGCGCGGGCCGCCGAAGTGGTCGACATCGGTCGGCGAGAATTGGAACAGCAAGGGACCGGCGCGCTCGCCGAGGCCGGCGAGGGTGGGGCCGACGACCTGCTCGCTCGCGTAGACCGGATCGAGGAAGCGAGGGTTCGGCTGGCCTCGCATCGCGCCGTAGCGGGCGTGCCGCGGGTACACGGCGATCGTGCAGGCGTCGTGGGCCTTGATGAGGAAGCGGAAGTCGGCCGGGACCTGGGCGGCGTAGGTGGCGAACTCCTCCTCCTTGAGCGGGGCGTAGTAGCTGCGGTCGATGCCGACGGCGCGCAGCAGCGGGTGCGCGGCGTAGGCGGGGAGGCCCTCCCGTGACAGCCGCGGCAGCGGGTGCGGCCGGTCGTAGACGAGGTCGGCCCAGCCGGGATAGGCCCACGAGGAGGTGCCGAGGCGCAGCTGCGGCGGCATCACCTGGGCGAGCGCGGCGAGCTCGGGCGGGTGCTCGGCGGGCGCGACTGGCACGGCCACGCTGCCACGCGTGGGGCGCGGGGCGGCGGGCGGCGGGGCGCCGAAGAGGTCGAGCTGATTCTGGCCTGCCATGGTGTTGACGGCAGGCTATCGCAAGATCGCGCGCGCGCAAACCGAGGCGCAGCGCAGCGACGGGTGTTCGAAGGGACAGGTGATGGGGCGCGTCGTCAGCGAGCGCGGGTGTCCGAAGGGACAGGTAGCTCGCGCCGGGGTTCGGTCAGCCGAGGATCGGGAACAGGCGCTCGCTGTACAGCTGGTCGAGGATCGCCTGCATGGTGCCCTGGACCTGGTTGTAGATCGCGGGGGAGCGCTCGCCGATCTCCGGCTCGTCGCACTGGGGGATGGCGATCGCTTGGCCGATCTGCACGGTGATCTTGGCCGGGAGCGGGAGATACGGCAGGGCGCAGGTGGGGCCCCACATCAGGCCCCAGGGGGCCGCCAGCTGCAGCGGCAGCGAGCTGATGCGGGCGAAGCGCGGCAGGTTCATCAGGCGGGCGATGCGTGTGCCTTGCGAGAGCACCATCATCGTCTCGTGCGAGCCGGCGCTGACGATCGGGACGATCGGCGCGCCTGTCCGAAGGGCCAGGTGGATGAAGCCCTGACGCTCGGCGAGCACGATCTTCTTGCGCTGGTGGAACGGGCGCATCGACTCGATGTCGCCGCCCGGGAACACGAGCACCTTGTGCCCCGAGGCCAGGAGCTCGCGCGCCTGGCCCTTGCGGGCGCGGATGATGCCGACCGACTCGAGCACGTCGGCCATCTTCTTGACGCGGAACAGGATGTCGTGCGCCAGGATGTAGATCGGCCGCTCGTAGCCGCAGCTGCGGTAGTAGTGGACGAGGAAAAGGCCGTCGACCGGGTTCAGGCCGCCGTTGTGGTTGCCGACCAGGAGCGCCGGGCCGTCGACCGGGATGTGCTCGAGGCCGCGCACATCGAGGCGGTGATAGCGGGCCAGCTTGTCGAAGGCGGACACGGCGGCGGCCAGCGCCGAGGGGCGCACGCGGGCCCACTCGGGCGCTGCGGCGGGCGCGGGAGCCGGCGCGGAAGCCGGCACAGGAGCCCGCGCTGGCGTGAGGGCCGGGCTGAAGGTGGGAAGGGCCGGCGTCGGGTTGGGGACGGCGCGGAGCGTGGCACCGTGCTCGCGGGCCTCAGGCCCGGGGACGATGGACGCGACCGGCGTCGCCACGGCGACCGGCTTGCGGATCGGGGCTTCCACACCCCGGGGATATGGTTTGGCTAGGCGGATGCCCGGAGTGTTGCATAATCACCACACCCCGTCGACCGCCGCGAAAGATTTTTCGCGCCGACGGTGGCGGCCCGGGCGAAGCCCAGGACCCGGTTCGCGAGGGCCTCGGGCTGCTCAAGGAAGCCGATGTGGCCGAAATTCGGCCATTCTTCGATCTCGGAGCGGGCCGGGAGGTGGCGGCGGAAGAACTCGAGGTGGCTGCGGGGGAGCACACGTTCCTCACGGCCCCAGATCAGGAGGGTGGGCATGCGCAGGCCGCTCAGCTCGGCGGGGCTGAGCATGTGCTCCGGGGTGATGCTGGTGAGGAGCTGGCGCAGCTGGGGGTGGGTGAAGCGCTGGCGGATGCCGTGGGCGAGGGCGTGGCGGAGGATGCCGGCGCCGTTGGCGAACACGGCGTCGACGAAGCGGAGGGCCTCGCGGTGGGTGGAGATCTCGAAGGTGCGGAGGAACTGGGCGAACTGGGCCGGGGGCATCGGGGCGCCACCGGGCGAGACGAGGGCGAGGCCGGCGACCCGCTCGGGGCGGGCGCAGGCGTAGCGGACCGCGGCCAGGCCGCCCATCGAGTTGCCGACGAGGATCGCGGGCTCGTTGGTCTCGCTGAGGACCCGGTCGAGCACTTCGCCGAGCGCAGTGACCATCGATTGATCGCTGAGGCCGCCGACCGGGACCTCGCTGAAGCCGTGGGCCGGCATGTCCGGGGCGATCACTCGCCGACAGTGCGGGGCGAAGCGGCGGATCAGGCCGGCGTAGCAGATCGCGTTGGCGCTGAGTCCGTGCAGCACGACGATCGGTGGCAGGCTCCCCGTGCCCGCGCTGTCGAGCACGTGCATGCGTCCGACGCGGGTGGACAGGAAGCGGCTGCGAAGACCCTGGGCGTTCAATACTCGACGGGCGATGCGTTCGGGTACGGTCAGCATGTCGGTGCTCTTGTGCTGATAGCGTGCGCCAAAAGTCCAAGAAACGGCGACTCTTCGTGGTGCTGGGGATCACAGACGAAAGCGTGCAAAAGCTTGCGCACGGGCCCGTAGGTGTGCTTCCCGCGGAATTTGCCGGCGAGTTTCGCCCGGCGCGAAAGACGGCGTAAGATGGGCGCGTGTCACCTGACCTTTCGGACAGGTTATTGATGAGCGCAGGGAGCCCGGGCTGGGCCCCGCGAGCCCCGGGGAAGCGGGTCGCCTGGGGGCTGTTGGCCCTGTTCATGATCGCCATGGGGGTGCTGCACTTCGTGATCACGAACTTCTTTGTGCTGGCGATGCCGCCGTATCTGCCGTGGCACCGCGAGCTGGTGTACGTGAGCGGGGTCTGCGAGCTCGCGGGCGGGGTCGGGCTGCTGATCCCGCGCCTGCGCCGGGTGGCGGCGTGGGGGCTGGTGGCGCTGCTGGTGGCGGTGTTCCCGGCGAACATCCACATGGCGGTGAACCAGGTGCAGTTCACGCCCGAGCCGATCGCGCCGTGGATCTGGTGGGCGCGGCTGCCTCTGCAGGTGCCGCTCATCGCCCTCGCGTGGTGGATGACCCGCGACGAGCCGCGGCGGTGATCTGCGGCCGCGATGACGGCGTAGTCTGGCGCATGCAGGGTCGCTGGTTGTTGGCGTTGGTGTTGACGGGGTGTGCCACCTCGCAGCCCGCGGGCGGGGTCAGCGAGGCGAGCACGGAGATGGTGAGCAGCGGGCCGCCGACGACCAGCGGCGAGGCGGTGGAGTCGAGTGGTGGGAGCTCGAGCGGCGGCGCGGCGGCGGGGGGTTTGTTGCTCGACGGCGGGACGGTGGTGGGACTGGGCGCGGCGGACGTGCGGGTGGAGGACGGGACGATCACGGCGATCGGCGAGCTGACGCCGATCGCGGGCGAGAAGGTGATCGACGCGACGGGCAAGTGGATCTCGGCGGCATTCATCGACAGTCACGTGCACCTGCTCTACCTGCCGGAGGCGAGCGAGATGGCGGCCGGCGGCGTCGCTGCGGTGGTCGACCTGGCGGCGCCGACGGAGATCTTCACGACCTCGCTGGCGCCGCTGCGGCTGGTGGCGGCCGGGCCGATGATCACGGCGGTCCAGGGCTACCCGACCCAGAGCTGGGGCGCAGGCGGCTACGGCCGCGAGTGCGCCGACGCGGCCGCGGCGGTGGCGGCGGTGAAGCAGCTGCACGCGCTCGGGGCCGGGGTGATCAAGCTGCCGATCACTGACGGGCCGCAGCTCGATGACGCGGCGCTCGCGGCCGCGGCCGCGCAGGCGCATGAGCTCGGGTTGACGGTGGTGAGCCACGCGCTGTCGGACGACCAGGCCCGTCGTGCGGCAGCCGCGGGCGTGGACGTGCTGGCCCACACGCCGACCGAGGCGCTGTCGGCGAAGACGGTGCAGGCGTGGTCGGGGCGCACGGTGATCTCGACGCTGCGGGCGTTCGGCGGGTCGCCGACGACGCTGGCCAACCTGACGGCGCTGCGGGCCGCGGGGGTGACGGTGCTGTACGGGACGGACTTCGGCAACACGACGACGCCGGGGATCGACGGCGGCGAGCTGATGCTGCTGCAGGCGGCCGGGCTGACGCCGCAGGAGATCGTGACGGCGGGGACCAGCGCGCCGGCGAGTCGCTGGCCGGGCCTGGGCGCTCCGCTGGGAGCAGTGGCGGTGGGCAAGGACGCGAGCGTGCTGCTGCTCGCGGCCGATCCGCTGGTCGATCCGTTGACGCTGGCGAGCCCGACGCTGGTGCTGATCCGCGGGGTCGTGCAGGCGCAGTGAGTCGGGGTGTTGACTGTCGACGTCCGCGGCGCTCGCGACGTTGTGTTGGCGCGGCGCCTGACGTAGCTTGCGGCGATGCGCTTGACCTTCATGACCCTGTGCGCCGCGCTGGCGATCGGCTGCGGCGACAATGGTGGCGATGCGACGACGAGCGGCTCGAGCAGCTCGAGCGGGGCGAGCAGCGGCGATGTGCCGACCGGGGGCGGGACGAGCAGCGGCGATGTGCCGACCACGGGAGCCGAGGCCAGCAGCGGCGGCAGCACGGGCGGGCTCGCGACCGGCGGCGAGACGGGCAGCAGCGGAGAGCCGGGCACGACCGGTGATGCGCTCGACTGCGAGGCCGTGGTGGACGGGCAGGTGGCGCCGCAGAAGCTGTTCGTCGGCTATGAGGGCAGCGAGGACCTGGCGTTCGACGGGCACGGGGGGCTGGCGCTCAAGAAGGACGGCAACGTGGTGGTCGTGCGGGCCGACATGAGTGAGACGGTGCTGGCGATGGCGGTGCCGCCGGCGTACGGGACGCGCTTCATGAGCGACGGTCGCCTGCTGGTCGCGTTGCCGCAGGCGGGCAAGGTGATCGCGGTCGATCCGCGCGGGCAGGTCAGCGACTTCTTGACGATGGTGCAGGGGCCGAATGGGATCTTCCCGGACCTCGCGGGCGACGTGTGGATCACCGAGTTCGGCGGCGACCGGGTGCTGCGCGTCGGGGCCGACCCGCAGCCGAAGGTGATCGCGATGGGTCAGGACGCCAGCAGCGCGAACGGGGTGGTGTTCGACCCGCAGCGCTCGCTGCTCTTCTACACGAACTACCAGAGCGGGCAGATCCGCCGGGTGGCGATCGATGGTCAGGGCGAGCCGGCGGCGCCGGAGCTGGTGACGGAGATCGCGGGCGCGAGCCCGGACGGGCTCACGCTCGACGCCTGCGGCTACCTGTATGTCGTCGATCAGGGCAACAGCACGCTGTATCGCGTGCTGCTCGACGAGCTCGGCGAGGCGACGGCGGAGGCGAGCGTGCTGGCGGTGTTCGCGAGCAACGTGGCCAACGCGCAGTTTGGCGTCGGCGAGGGCTTCGACGACCACACGATCTACCTCGCGGGCAACCCGGGCGACGTGTACGCGGTGACGGTCGAGTTCCCGGGGGCGGCGATCGTCAGCGTGCAGTGAGGGCTGCGCGGTGACGGTCGAGTTCCCGGGGGCGGCGATCGTCAGCGTGCAGTGAGGGTCACTTGAAGCTGATGTTGAAGACCTGCACGCTGCAGGTGCGGGTCGGCTTGCCGGCGACGAGGAAGGGCTTGAAGCGCCAGGTCTTGATCGTGTCGCGGCAGATCTCGTCGATCTTGGGGTCGTTGGGGAATTTCTTGACGGTGCGCACGTCGACCGTGCGGCCCTGGGGGTCGACACAGAAGGCGGTCTCGTTCGCGCCGGGGCGGTGGTCGAAGGTGGCGGCCCTGGTGGCCGCGAGCTTGTTCTGGTCGGGGTGTGGGGCGTAGATCGCCTGGGCGCGCACGGTCGCGATCGGGACCGGGGTGCGGGTCTCCGCTGGCGGCTTGTCGCTGCGCTGGGCGATGCCGGTGCCGGGCGGCGGGAGGCCGGGGATGCCGCCCTTGATGCCCGGGACGCCCGGAGGACCGCCGAAGGGGATCGTTCCCGTGCTGTTCGGCAGGCCGTTGCCGACGATCCGACTGGGCCGGGCCTTGGGTGTGGGCAGCTCCTCGGCGAAGGTCTCGGGCGGGATCAGGGGATCCTCGTCGGGCTCCGGCTTGACCTCCTCCTCGGGCTTCACCGCGGGCGCCGCGGGTGGTGCGGGTGGCGGCGGGAACGACTCGATCGCCATCTGGACCATGACGTAGTTGGTGGTCGGCGGGGCGACCTGGGCGATCATCATCTTGTCCATCAGCCACATGAAGCCGACGAGCCCCGCAGTGGCGAAGCCGGCGACGTTGACGGCGAGGGCGATGCGGACGCGACGCTTGCTGTCCGGGGCCTGGTGCTGCAAGTAGTGCTCGAACATGAACTTCCTCCGGTTTGTCTGGTGAATGACAAACGGAACGGTAGGAAGTTTCGTTTTGAGATGGGTAGATTTTTCACGAATGTCGGATCGCGGAGGGGTCCTGGGCTCCGCGGATGAGGGCGGTGCAGGCATCTGTGAGGAGCTCGCGCCAGGCCAGGCCGGGGTCGCTGATGATGCGGATGAGCAGGCCCTGGGCGAGCGACCAGGCGAGGTCGGGGAGGCGGCGCGGGTCGGCGTCGGGTCGCAGGAGGCCGGCCTTGTGGTCGCGTTGCAGGCGCGCGGCGAGGCTGGTGTGGACGACGGCGCTGAGGAGGTGGACCTCGGCGAGCAGGCGCGGGTCGCCGATCACGGGGGCCCAGAGGTAGAGGATGCGAAAGCCGTCGCGGTCGGCGAGGTGGTGCTCGACGCGGGCGCGCAGGAGGGCGGCGAGGCCGGCGAGGCCGGTGTCGGCGCGGACGACCACGCGGCTCAGGACCTCGACCTCGCGGGCGAGGATCGGGAGCGCGAGGGCGGCGACCAGCTCCTCGCGCGAACGAAAGTAGTAGTAGAGGGCGGCCTTGCTGGTGGCGGCGGCGACGGCGAGGCGCTCCATGGTGAAGGCGACCGGGCCGTGGGCGAGCAGGACCTCGCGGGCGCAGGCGAGCAGGACCTGGCGGCGGTTGTCCTGGCGCTTGCTCTTGCGGGCGATCCGCCTGGCCTTTGGGTCAGGCTCGGGCTCGCTGACCGAAAGGACAGGTGGCGCGCGGGTGCTCGCGTCGGCGCGGCGCCGGGCCCGGGGGCGCTGCTGCAGCCCGGCCGCGAGTGGGCTGAGCGAATGGACCGAGCTGCGGGGCATCAGGCGACCGCCTCGAGCTTGGGGATCTCCGCGTGGAGTTCGGGCGTGAGGGTGACCGGCGAGTGGACGAAGAGGCCGCCGCGGCCGAGGCGGATCACGGTCATGCGGGCGCCGAACTCGGCGCCCATGATCTTGAGCCGGTGGTCGGCGATCCACAGAGCAGGCGCGAGCTGCTGAAGCATGGCGAAAACGCTGACCCGGGGTCGAAAAATTTGCAAGCTGGGGCCGCGAGCGTGGCAGGATCAAAGGATGGCAGCCCGCATCGTGCTCCTCCGTGGCGACATCACGATCCGCGACGTCGACGCGATCGTCAACGCGGCGAACAGCAGCCTGCTGGGCGGCGGCGGGGTCGACGGGGCGATCCATCGCGCGGCGGGGCCGGGGCTGCTGGCGGAGTGTCGGCCGCTGCGAGGCTGTCCGACGGGACAGGCGAAGATCACGGGGGGACACGGCCTGCGGGCGCGGCACGTGATCCACACGGTCGGGCCGGTGTGGCGAGGCGGCGGGCAAGGCGAGCCGGGGCTGCTGGCGAGCTGCTACCGCAACAGCCTGCGGCTGGCGGCGCAGCAGGGGCTGCGGTCGATCGCGTTCCCGGCGATCTCGTGCGGGGTGTACGGGTACCCGATCGATCGGGCGTGCGCGACGGCGCTGGCGGAGATCCGGGCGCACGTGGCCGAGGGGTCGTGCGTCGAGTGTGTCGAGCTGGTGTGCTTCGGCGAGGATGTGTTCGCTAGCTACGCGGCGCTGCTCGGCGGGACCAGTGCGGTGATCACCGCGGAGACGGGCGAGGGGGCGCGGCGGGAGCCGCTGGGGCTGCGCGAGCAGATCGTCGGGTGCGTGCTCGGGCTGGTGGTCGGGGACGCGGTCGGGGTGCCGGTGGAGTTCAAGTCGCGGGCGCAGCTCGACGCGGCGCCGGTGACCGACATGACGGGCTTCGGGACCTACAACCAGCCGGCGGGGACGTGGTCGGACGACAGCTCGCTGGCGCTGTCGACCGCGGAGAGCCTGCTCGGCGGCTACGACCCGGGCGACATGATGCGGCGCTTCCACGCGTGGTTGACGACCGGGGCGATGACGCCGCACGGGGAGGTGTTCGACGTGGGGATCGCGACGCGGGCGGCGATCGCCCGCTATGCGCGGGGCGAGCCGATGGAGGCGTGGGGCGGTCGCAGCGAGCGAGACAACGGCAACGGCTCGCTGATGCGGATCGCGCCGCTGGCGTGCGCGGTGCATCGACTCGACGTGGCGACGATCGTCGCGCGCAGCGTCGAGGTGAGCGCGCTGACCCACGCCCACCCGCGCTCGACGCTGTGCTGCGCGTACTTCTCGCTGCTGCTGCGCGGGCTGCTGGGTGGGCAAGATCTACCGGGGGCGATGCGGGCGGCGGCGGCGGACCTGCGGCCCTTCGTGCCGGCGGCGGAGGCGACGGCGCTGGGCCGCGTGCTCGATGGCTCGGTGCTGGCGGCGTCGCGTGAGGAGATCCAGGGCAGCGGCTATGTGCTGCACTGCCTCGAGGCGAGCCTGTGGGCGGCGGCCCGCGCGGGCAGCTACCGCGAGGCGGTGCTGCTGGCGGTGAACCTCGGCGATGACACGGACACGACGGCGGCGGTGACGGGGGCGATCTGCGGGGCGATGGCCGGGACGCGGGCGATCCCCGCGGCGTGGCTGGCAGGGCTGGTGCGCGGCGAGATGGTGCGCGGGCTGGCGGAGCGGCTGGCGGAGCGGGTGCTCGAGGAGAGCCTCACGCGGCATGGGTGAGGCGCCTGGGACATGTCCTGAGGGACAGGTCAGTTGACGACGCCGAAGGGCCGGGACATGTCCTTGGAGACAGGCGCTTCGGGGAAGGCGCGGGTGCACTGGTCGAGGAGCCAGGGGAACTCGGCGTCGTGGTCGGCGAGGCGGAGCTGCACGCAGGTCGCGGCGCGGACGCTGGTGGTCTGCTCGCAGTGGCCGAGGTCGGCGGCGCGGGTGGTCTGGAGGTCGGCGAGGAGCTGGGCGCGGGCGGCGGGGTCGGGCTCGATGTCGCTGTAGAAGGCGACGACGGCGTCGAGCATGGCCGCGCAGGCGGCCCGGCGATCGCCGGGGAGGGGCTCGGGGAGGCGGGGCGTGATCTGCTGGCGGAGGGCCTCGGCCTCGCCGTTGTAGTCAGGCTGCATGCCCGCGCCGCGGGCGTCGTTGTTGGCGGTGCGGGTGGCCACGGGGGCCGGCGTGGCGGGCTGTGAGGGCGGGGCGTTGCTCTCGGGCGGGGTGGCGCAGGCGGATGCGAGGGCGAGGAAGATGAAGGCGCGGACGCGCGGTGGCGCGGGCAGGGAGGGGCCGATGAGGTGCAGCGGTGGCGAGACGTGGAGAGGCGTGCGGTGCATCGCGGTGCGGCGGAGTTGCGGGGTGGCCTTGGCGGCGCGCATCGGGGCTACGATAGCGCACATGATGCCTCGGACGCGATCGACGGGGAGCGGGGGATGGTGCGTGGGTCTGGTCCTGCTGGCAGGGGCGGCGGGAGTCGCGAGGCCCGTCGTGGCGGCGCCGACCGAGCCGGGCAGCTTGACCAACAAGATGCAGGGCGCGGGGGAGTGCGTGAAGTGTCACGCGTTCACCAATCCACCGGAGCTGGCGGGGCAGCCGTACATCACGCCGGCGGCGTGGCAGGCGTCGATGATGGGCAACGCGGCGCGCGACCCGGTGTTCTGGGCGGGCGTGGCGATCGCCCACCAGGACGACCCGGCGGGGACCGCCGACTGTGTGCGCTGCCACGTGCCGCGGGCCTTCCTCTCGGGTCGGCAGGACGTGATAGCGATCGACGAGCTGGTGGCGGACGACCTGACGGGGGTCGACTGCGAGCTGTGTCATCGCCTGCTCAAGGACGACGGGACGCCGGCTGGCAACGCGCTGTATCAGGTCGACGACGTGCTCGGGCTCGACGGGGACGTGCCCAAGCGCGGGCCGTGGGAGTACGAGGGCGAGCCGCCGAAGCATGGCTACTTGCAGGACAGCTACCTCGGCGAGTCGCGGGCCTGCGGGACCTGCCACGACGTGACGACCGGGCAGATGCGGGTCGACGCGGAGGGCCAGCCGCTGGGGGTGCTGTTCAACGAACAGCGCACCTACAGCGAGTGGAAGAACAGCGCGTACGCAGTGGTGGGGCCGGACTTCAAGAGCTGTCAGGACTGTCACATGCCGGCGATGGAGAACGTCGCGGGCTGCGCCGAGTTCAAGACGCAGGGGCTGGTGCACGCGACGGGGGGGCGGCGGCACGATCTGGCGGGGGCGAACCGGCGGATGGTGGAGATCTTGAAGGGGGTGTACGGCGACGCGGGGGCGGGCGATCTGGACGATGTGTTCTTCGATCTCGCGGCCGAGAACATCGACCGCACGCTGGCGGCCGCGGCGACGCTCGAGGTGACGGGGCCGGCGGCGGTCGACCTGGCGCAGGGGATCTCTGGATGGGCCGTGAGGGTGACGAACAACACCGGGCACAAGCTGCCGAGCGGCTACTCGGAGGGCCGGGTGATGTGGCTCGAGGTGACGGGGGTGTACGCCGACGCGGTGGTGTACAGCTCGGGGCGGTGGCTCGACGGGATGGGGCTCGAGGGCGACGCGCAGCAGCGGACGTACATCGGCGACGCGGTCGAGCTGGCGAGTCAGACGCGGTTTCATCTGCTGCGCAACGACGCGTGGCTGGTCGACACGCGGATCCCCCCGAAGGGGTTGAAGCAGGATCTCGAGACAGATCCAGTCGGTGAGCGCTATGCGATCTTGCCGGACAAGACCTGGGCGAATTATGACGACGTGAGCTACGACTTCGCGGCGGCGGAGGTGGTCGACGCGACGCCGGACGATGTGGGCGACGACATGATGACGCTGTCGGTGCGCCTGCTCTACGTGATCAACACGCCGGAGTATCTGCAGTTCCTGGTCGATGAGAACCAGAGCAACATGGCCGGGATGACGGCGTTCGAGCTGTACGAGGGGCTCGGGTCGGTGGTGCCGCTCGAGCTGGCGAGCTGGTCGCAGACGGTGCCGCTGACGGGGCTGGTGCCGGCGGCGAGCGGGTCGACGGGCGATGAGAGCGGGCCCGGGACGAGCGGGGTGACGACGACGGGGGAGGTGCCGACGACGGGTGGGGGCGGGAGCACGGGCGGGGCCGCGTCGACGTCCAGCGGGGAGAGCACGGGCGGGGAGGCGGGCGAGGGTGGTTGTGGTTGTCGCGGTGGGAGCGGGGCTGCGGGGCTGCTGTGGGGGCCGCTGTTGTTGCTCGGTCGTCGGTCGCGGCGCGGGGCGCAGGCGCGTGGCTGCTCGGTCGGCGTCAGGGTGCGAGGGTGAGGGGGACCAGGCGGGCGCGGGTGGCCCGGGCGTAGTCGTCGGGGTGGAGGACGATCTGCAGGCCGCGGGCGCCGGCCGAGACGGAGATGTGGTCGAAGAGCTGGGCGCTCTCGTCGAGGAGCACCGGGTAGTCCTTCTTGCAGGCGAGGGCCGTGACGCCGCCGCGGATGTAGCCGGTGAGCGGGAGGACCTCGCGCAGGGCGACGAGCTCGCAGCGGCGGTCGCCGGTGGCGCGGGCGAGGGCCTTGAGGTCGAGCTGGAGGTCGCCGGGGACGATGGCGAGGCAGATGCCGTGGCGATCGCCGCGGGCGACGAGGGTCTTGAACACTTGCTCGGGGGGGAGGCCGAGCTTGGCGGCGACGCTGACGGCGGCGAGGTCGTCGGGGTCGACCTCGTAGCTGCGCAGCTCGTAGGTGACCCCGAGGTTGTCGAGGATGCGGGCGGCGTTGGTCTTCACGCTAGGGTGTCGAGGATGCGGGCGGCGTTGGTCGTCACGCTGGCTGCGCAGCTCGTGGGTGTCGTGCGGCGGCGTTGGTCGTCACGCCCCGGGGACGACGCGGTAGATCTTGCCGTCCTGGAGGGTGTTCATGCCGTCGACGACGACGGTGTTGATGATGACATCGCCGTAGCCGGTGTAGCCGGAGCCGATGATCGGCTCGCCGCCGGTGTCGACGACGACGCCCATCTCGGCGACGGCGTTGCCGTCCCACTTGAGGGCGAAGACCTCGGCCGAGCAGTAGTCGGAGTAGAAGTAGACGCCGTCCCAGGCCGGGACCTCGCACGAGTGGTAGACGAAGGCGCCGGTGATCGAGCAGCGGCCGTTGTCGTTGTGCGAGTACTCGGTGATCGGGGCGGTCATGCCGTCCTTGTTGACGCCGTTGACCGGGGCCGAGGTGTCGCAGGGGGCGCCCTTGAAGCAGTTGTTGCCCTCCATGATGTTCCAGCCGAAGTCGGCGCCGGCCTTGCCGATCGAGACCTCCTCGTAGGTGCCCTGGCCGACGTCGGCGATGTACATGGTGTCGGTGGCGGGGTCGATGCTGAAGCGCCACGGGTTGCGCACGCCGGAGGCCCAGACCTCGGGGGCGTAGGCGTTGTCGCCGACGTGGGGGTTGTCGGGCGGGACCGTGAAGTCGAAGCCGTCGACCATCGGGCAGCTGCCGCAGGCGGTGTTGCTGTCGGCCTTGCCGTCGGGCTCGACGTCGATGCGGAGGATCTTGGCGAGCGGGGACTTGGGGTCGCGGCTGGTGCCGAACTGGCCGTTGGAGCCGCCGCCGTCGCCCATGCCGATCATGAGCATGCCGGTGGAGTCGAACAAGATCATGCCGCCGTTGTGATTGCCGGCGGGTTGACCGACGGAGTACACGAGGCGGCGAGAGTTCGGGTCGACCTTGTCGGGGTTGTTGGCGTCGAGCTTGTACTCGTCGACGAGGGTGCGGCCGTCGCCGGGCTGCGACTGATAGTTGATGTAGACGCGGGGGTCGTCGGGGAAGTCGGGGTGGAAGGCGAAGCCGAGCAGGCCCTGTTCGGAGCCGATATCGGTGTTGTTCTCGCCCTTGACCTTGACGTAGAGGAAGTCGTCGGCGTCGGGCGGCGCGGTGGTCTCGCCGGGCTCGAGGATCTTGATGTGGCCGCCCTGCTCGACGATGAAGAGGCGGTCCGGCTGCTTGGGGTGCGGGAGGGTCAGCACCGGGCGGTCGAAGCCGTTGGCGATCAGCTCGAGGGCGATGCTCGGCATGCCGTCCACGGGGGTGTACGGGCAGACCGGGGCGCCGGTGGTGGTGTCTGTGGTCGGATCCGTGGTGGTGGCCGTCGGGTCGACGGTGGTGGCATCGGTGGTCGGGTCCGAGGTGGGGCCCGAGGTCGGGCCGTTGCTCGTCGGGGTGTCGGTGGTGGCCGGGTCGGTGGTGGCCGGGTCGGTGGTGGTCGGGCCGGGCTCGGTGGCGCTGCCAGAGCCGCCGGTGGAGGCGCCGCTCGAGGCCTCGGTGTCGTTCTTGCCGCTGTCACCGCAGGCGGCGAGCAGGGCGGCGGCGGCGAGGGAGCACGCACGCAAGGAGAGGTCACGCATGGGGTGGTTCATGCGCCCACGCTAACATGGTCGGTGCGCGCGCTGGTGCTGGTCGGCGACGCAGAGGGGGCGACCGCGTGGCCATGCGACCGCGGGCCGACTGCGGGCCGACTGCGGGCCGACTGCGGGCCGACTGCGGGCCGACCGCGGGGCTTGTCAGCGCTTGGCGACGCAGAAGGGGCGGGTGCGCGAGAAGCTCTTGGCGTCGGCCTCGCTGATGCTGCCGTTGATGAGGTTGACGCGCTTGACTCGACCGGCGCTGCCGGGGTCGCTGACCCAGTAGGCGAGCTTCTGCACGTCCTTGTTGTCCTTGAACTTGAGGATCTCGCCGGAGCTGGCGAGCTTCCAGGCGCCGAGCTTGCCGAACTTGGACTTCTTCAGGGTGGCGCAGTGGGCCTTGGCGTCGTCGACCGAGGCGACGACGTTGGCGGGGGCCTTGGTGGTGAACAGCGCGCCCTGTTGGGCGATGACGGCGAGGTCGGGCTTGGGCGGGGGGAGCTTGGTGTGCTTCTCGTCGCCGTCGTCGTCGCCGGCGGTGTCGTTGGTGTGTGTGGTGGCGCCGGCGGTGTCGCCAGCGGTGGGGTCGGGCGGAGCGGTGGTGCCAGCAGTGGCGCCGGCGGTGGTGTCGGGCGGGGGAGTGGTGCCAGCGGTGGCGCCAGCGGTGGTGTCGGGCGGCGGGGTGGTGCCGGCGGTGGTGCCAGCCGTGGTGCCGATCGGCGGGGTGGTGCCGGCGGTGGCGCTGGGATCGATCTTGGTGTCGGTGGGCGTGCCGGCGGTGGCGCCCACGGTCGCGACGGACTTGCCGTCGTTGGTGGCGATGTCGTGGTCGCGCGGGCCCTTCGCGGTCATGAAGTAGGCGGCGCCGCCGGCCGCGGCGAGCAGCAGGACGACGATGATGATGATCGGGAGCTTGCTGCCGCCCGAGGGCGGGGCGGTGAGGGTGGGCGGACGGGTGTCGTTGTGTTGGCCGATCGACCAGCTGTCATCGGCTCCACCGGCGGCGCCGAGGTTGCCGCCGACGAAGGTGGCCGGGTTGGCGACTGGCGTGGTGGTGGGGCCGGGCGGGCCGTGGCCGGTGATCATCGTGGCCTGCGGCGCGGGCGGAGCGGAGATGTGGGTGCCGCCTGCGGGCTGCTGGTTGCCCACCTGGCCCTGCGGGCTGGTGGTCGAGAGGGCGCCGCCGCCGATCGTGGGCTGGGGCGCGGACGGGAGGGCGCCGGCGAATTGCTCGAAGGGGGTGAGGGCGTCGGCCAGCTCGCGCGCCGATTGATAGCGGCCGGCAGGGTCCTTGACGAGGCAGCGGCGGACCACGGCGATGAGCTCGGGCGGGATGCCGGGGACGATGCTGTCGATCGGCTTGGGCTCCTTGGTGGAGAGGGCGACGAGGGTGGCCGCCATGGTGGGGCCGCCGAAGGCCTCGATGCCGGTGAGCGCCTTGTAGAGGATCGCGCCCATGGCCCAGATGTCGGTGCGCTGGTCGGCGCTGGCGGCCCCCTCGGCCTGCTCGGGCGACATGTACTCGGGGGTGCCCATGAGCACGCCGACGCCGGTCTTGCCGTCGTTGCCGCCCTGGGAGAACTTGGAGATGCCGAAGTCCATCAGCTTGACCAGCAGGTGGCCGGGCGAGGGCTCGTGCAGGAAGATGTTCTCGGGCTTGAGGTCGCGGTGGATGATGCCGACCTGGTGCGCGGCCTCGAGGCCGATGAGGGCCTGACGCATGACGATGGCGGCGAGGCCAGGGTCGACGCGGCCGTACTGCTGGATCAGCTCGCCGAACGAGCGGCCGTTGAGCATCTCGAGGACGATGTAGGGCCCGAGGGCGCTGGCGCCGAAGTCGTAGATGTCGCAGATGTGCTGGCTGCCGATCTGGCCGGCGGCGGTCGCCTCGTTCTTGAAGCGGTCGAGGATGCCGGGGTTGCCGGCGAACTCGGGGTGCATCAGCTTGATCGCGACGGCCTTGCGGACGCGGACGTTCTGGGCCCGCCACACTGCACCCATGCCGCCCGCGCCGAGCAGCTTGGTGAAGCGGAACTTGCCGTCGAGGATGCGGCCCTCGAGCGGGAGGACCTTGGTCTCCTTGGGGCACACGAGCACGTCTTCGGCGTGCATCTCCCGGCAGTGAGGACACGGACCGAGAGTTGGCGCGGCTGGACCACCGTTCATGGTCGGCAAGATATATCATGCCGGGGCCGATTCCCGGCCTGGTGCGGGCGCGGCGGCGCACGCTGTACATAAAAGCAGGTTCGCGCGAGGTGCTCGCGCTCGCTGCTTGCGAGGGCCGAGGGGACGACGCACAAAGGTGGCCACATGAGACACCTTCGCCGTATCAAGCCGTCGGTCGTGCTGGCCCTCGTGGGCTGCGTGCTGGTGCTCCCGGGCGCGACCGAGTGTTCGACCGCCGCCCCGTTGCCGGGGCCGCCGGAGATCGCCCAGGTGGCGCAGCCTGGTCCTACGGCGCAGGCGGTGCCGGTGGTGCCGGCGAGCCCGGTGACAGCCGCGGCGACGCCGACGTCGCCGGTGCGGGCGCCGACGCCTGGGGCGCGGCTGGAGGCCGAACAGAACGTGATCGACGTGTTTCGGGCGGCGGCGCCAGCGACGGTGTTCGTGACCAAGAAGCAGCTGGTGCGCGACCTGTCGATGCGCGCGCTCGAGATCCCCGCGGGCACGGGCACGGGCTTCCTCTGGGACGCGCAGGGGCACGTGGTGACCAACTATCACGTGGTCGACAGCGGTCGCGGGCAGGGTCGCTTCGCGGTGACGTTGCACAGCCAGAAGACCTACGACGCGGAGCTGCTGGGCGGCGACCCCAACAAGGACGTCGCGGTGCTGAAGCTGATCGGCTGCGACGAGCCGCTGACGCCGCTGCCGCTGCTGCCGCCCGACGTGAAGCTGGAGGTCGGGCAGACGGCGGTAGCGATCGGCAACCCCTTCGGCCTCGACCACACGCTCACGACCGGGGTGATCTCGGCGCTCGGGCGCGAGGTGCAGGGCTACGGCGGGGTCACGATCCGCGACATGATCCAGACCGACGCGTCGATCAACCCGGGCAACTCGGGCGGGCCGCTGCTCGACTCGGGCGGCTACCTGATCGGCATGAACACGATGATCTTCAGCAAGACCGGGAGCTCGGCCGGCATCGGCTTCGCGGTGCCGGCGAGCGCGGTCCGCCGCGTGGTGCCGCAGGTGATCCAGACCGGGCGCGTGCAGCACCCGGGCATCGGCGTCGAGCCGCTCCCCGATCACTACGCGGCGCGGGCGGGCATCTCGGGCGTGGTGGTGACGCGGGTGTTCCCGGGCTCGCCGGCGCAGCAGGGCGGCATCCGCGGCCTCCAGCAGGACCGCCGCGGGGAGGTGTTGCTCGGCGACATCATCGTCGGGATCGAGGACTTCGTGGTCAAGGACTTCGACGACCTCTACAACGCCTTCGACCGCTTTAAGGTCGGCGACGAGGTCAACGTGAAGCTGATCCGCGAGGGGCAGCCGGCGGCGCTCAAGCTGCGCCTGGTCGACGTGCCATGATCGACGTTCGACATGTCCCATGAGCCATGAAGACACGCGCGTCGACGGCTGGTATCCTCCACCGGTGGACGAGCTCCGGCGCGCCATCAAGACCGACTTCTCGCTGCGGGTCGTCGCCGCAGTCACCACGCGGCTGGTCGCCGAGGCGAGCGAGCGCCACGGCCTGCGCGGGGTCGAGGTCGTCGCGCTCGGCCGGGCCCTCACCGCGGGCTGCCTGCTGACGACGCTGACAAAGCACGCGTCGGAGCGGGTGCGCGTGGAGCTGCGCAGCTCGGGGCCGCTGCGCGGGCTGCTGGTCGACGCGCGTGGCGACGGGTCGGTGCGCGGCTGCTTGCAGCGGCACCTGAGCAGCGACGAGCACGCACAACTGGTGGCGCGCACAGGGTCGGCATCAGGGCCTGCTGGAGGGTCAGCATCAGGGTCAGCATCAGGGTCAGCATCAGGGTCAGCATCAGGGCCAGCGGCCGCGCTGGCGGGGTCGTTGGCGGGGGTGGGCGCGGGTCGGGTCGCGGTGGCGCCGGCGGTGGGTCAGCACGGGACGGTGACGGTGACGCGCGACCTGGGCCTCGACCAGCGCTACCAGGGGAGCGTGGAGGTGGCGTCGGGCGAGGTGGATGTCGACCTCGAGCACTATCTCAACGCGAGCGAGCAGCTGCCGAGCGTGCTGGCCTGCGAGGTGATCCTCGATCGCGAGGGCAAGGTGCTGCGCGCGGCCGGCTTGCTGTGCCAGACCTTTCCGGATGGCGACACCGCGGAGCTCGAGCAGCTGCGCGGCGTGCTCGCGGCCGGCAACCTGGCGGACCTGCTGCGTCACGACCGCAGCTGCCGCGAGATCATCGGCTTCTCGCTCGGCGGCGAGGCCTTCGACGACATGGGCGCGTCGCCGCTGTACTTCCGCTGCGGCTGCGGGCCGGAGCGCGCGCGCCAGATCGTCTCCACGCTCGGCGCCGCGGACATCGAGGCCCTCGCCGACGAGCAGCCGCAGACGGAGGTGCGCTGCGAGTACTGCGGCGCCGTGTATGCGCTCGACTCGGCGGCCCTGCGCGCGCTCGCAGCGGAGATCCGGCGCGGCCGCTCATGAGCTCGCAGGCCACTGCTCCGCACGCGAGCGGCCCGGTCCGCTTCCGCGTCGTCTCGGTCGAGGACGGGATGATGCTGCGTCAGCTGCTCGGCAAGCGGCTCAAGGTGTCACCGACGGTCGCGGCGGAGATCGTTCGTGCGGGCGGGGCATACGTCGGCATCGTGCGTATGTGCGTGCCGACGGTGCGGGTCACCGAGGGCGAGCGCGTCACGGTGTACCCGCGGGCGGCCGAGATCGCGGCGATCGATCCCGGCGCGCTGAGCCTGCTCCACCGCGACGAGCAGTGCGTGATCGTCGAGAAGCCGCACGGGGTGCCGGCGGCGGCGACCCGCGCGGCGAACCGCGGGACGCTGGCCCAGGCGCTCGTGCAGCGGCTCGAGGCCGAGGGCGTGCTGCGACCCTACGTCGGCCTGGTCCACAACCTGCCGGTGGCGGCGGCGGGGCTGGCCCTGTTTACCATCCGAGGGCAGGCCACCGAGAGCTTCTATCAGCTGTTCGCGGGGCTGCCGATGCGCCGTCGCTATCGCGTGCGTCTGCGCGGCAGCTTTTCCGGCGAGCGGGTGGTCTGCGAGGTGCCGCTCTGTCACCTGCTCACCGGAGGCGCGGCGGGCAGCTGGCGTCTGGCTCGCGCGGGTGACCGTGAGAAGCTCGCGGCGCGCAGCGAGTTCCACAAGCTGGGCGAGCTCGGCGAGGAGACGCTGGCGGTGGTCGATGGCTCGAGCGCCGACGCGATCCGCCTGCACGCGCGGGCGCTGGGGCTGGCGATCGTCGGCGAGGACGAGCCGTCGACCACCGCCCGCGTCTCCTCGTCGACGCTGTGCCTGCTGGCCGAGGCGCTCGCGTTCACGCAGCCGCACAGCGGCGCTGCGGTGGCCGTGCGCGCCAGTTTGCCCGCCTGGGCGCTGCTGCCGGGCGAGGCGCTGGCCTCCGACGCGCCGCCGGGGCTGACCGACGCGGAGGCCTGAGGAAGCCGTTGCGGCCGTGGCCTGGCCCGGCGCCGCTTGATATGCTCGCGCCCCCTGGAGGCCGCTGCATGGACCTGAAGACGATCACCACCACCCTCGCGCTGCTCGGCGCCACGCAAGCGTGCGGCGGCGAGACCAAGAAGACGGAGGTCAAGACGGAGGTCAAGACCGAGACGAAGACCGAGACCAAGGCGGATGTGAAGGAGGTGACGCCGGCGGCGCCCGACGCCAAGGCCGAGGCCAAGAAGGAGATGGCCTGCGGCGAGGGCAAGTGCGGCGAGGGCAAGTGCGGCGGCAGCAAGACGGAGGGCGATGGCAAGGCGATCCCCGTCGACGCGACCAAGGCCGGAGACGCCAAGGCCGGGGACGCCAAGGCCGGGGATGCCAAGGCGGTGGACGCCAAGCCGGCGCCCGAGAAGAGCTGAGGCTCGCTGTCTTTTGGGACAGATGCCGGGCAGCGCTGAGGCTCGCTGTCTGTTAGGACAGATGCTGCGCAGCGCTGAGGCTCGCTGTCTTTTGGGACAGCTCTAGGCGCGCGGGGGGACGGCGATGGTGTCGCCGTCGTTGGCGGCGACGACGTTCTCGAAGTACTGCTGGGCCTCGGCGACGAAGGGCAGGACCGAGGTGTAGCGCTGCGAGAAGTGGGTCAGGACCAGCTTGCGGGCGCCGGCGGCGGCGGCGATGCGGGCGGCCTCGGCGGCGGTGAGGTGGCCGTGGTCGTGGGCCTTGTCGGCGTCGCAGTCGAGGTAGGTCGACTCGCAGATCAGGAGGTCGACGTCGCGGGCGAGCGCGACGGCGTTGTCGCAGACGCGCGTGTCCATGACGAAGGCGACGCTCTGGCCGCGGCGGTGTAGGCTGACTTCGTCGAGCCGGACGGTGCGGCCGTCGACGACGATCTGTCCGTCTTGCATGAGGCGGCGGACCGCGGGGCCGCGGACGCCGGCGGCGGCGAGGCGGTCGGGCAGCATGGTCCGGCTGTCGCGCTCCTGCAGGCGGTAGCCCCACGCTTCGACGCCGTGCTCGAGCGGGAGGGTGGAGAGCGTGAGCTTCGCGTCGGCGTGGATCTCACCGGGGCTGGAGATCGGGTGCGGCTCGACCAGCGCGACGTCGTGGAAGATCGAGGCCTGGCGCAGCCGCTCGTAGTAGACCTGTCCGGAGCCCGGGTAGTAGACGTGGACCGTGTGGGGCACGCGGTCGAGGGAGATCCGCTGCGAGATGCCGGCGAGACCGAGGCAGTGGTCGCCGTGGAAGTGGGTGATGCAGATCCGCGTGATCGCGGCGGTCGTGACACCGGCGTAGATCATCTGGCGCTGGGTGCCCTCGCCGGGGTCGAACAGGAAGCCCTCGTCGTCCCAGCGCAGCAGATAGCCGTTGTGGTTGCGGTAGCGGGTCGGGACCTGGCTGGCGGTGCCGAGGGTGATGAGTTCGCGGGCGGACATTGAGAGGCTCGTGAGCGCGCGAGCATACGCCTGTGCGGCGCTCAGGTGCGCGCGTGCGCGTGCGAGGTCGCGGGTGGTCCGCTCGAGGGCCGCGTGTCGCGGTGTATCGTGCGGCATACGGATGGGTGACTCCGAGGCGACCGCGGCCTTGCAGGAGGAGGCGCTCGCGGCGATGGCCGCGGGTGTGCTGGTCGTCGGCGCGGCGGGCGTGGTGCTGCTGGTCAACCCCGGGGCGGCGGCGCTGTGCGGGCGGGCCGAGGCGGAGCTGCTCGGGCAGTCGGTGGAGCTGGTGCTGCCGGGCGTGCAGCTACGAGGGCGCGGGCCGGGCGAGTCGCTGGCGGTGCTGGCGGTGGAGCGGCCGGACGGAGCGACGGTGTGGCTCGCGTACGAGGCGCGGGTGTCGGCGTCGGGCTGGACGCTGGCGCTGTACGACATCAGCGCGGAGCGGGAGCGGCGGCTGGCGGACGTGGTGGCCTACAAGCGTTCGCTCGAGGCGCTGGCGAAGAGCGAGCGGTACCTCGAGTCGGTGCTCGAGAACATCCCGAGCATGGTCTATCTGAAGGACGCGGAGACGTTGCGCTTCGTGCGGGTCAACCGCGCGGGCGAGGAGATGCTGGGGCTGCGGCGCGAGGAGATGTTGGGGCGCAACGACCATGACTTCTTCCGCGGCGGCCGGCGCTCGGAGGAGCTGGCGGAGACCGACCGCGCCGCGCTGGCGCACCGGGGGGTGACGGTCAACGAGATCACGCTGCCGACCTCGCACCGCGGGCGTCGCACCTTCGTGGTGAAGAAGGTGCCGATGCCCGACGAGGACGGGGTGGTCCGCAACCTGCTCGGCATCGCCGAGGACATCACGGATCGCAAGCAGGTGGAGGCGACGCTCGAGGCGGCCCGCGCGGCGGCGGACGCGGCCAGCCGCGCCAAGTCGGAGTTCCTCGCCAACATGAGCCACGAGATCCGCACGCCGCTGCACGGGGTGCTGGGGATGGCGGCGCTGCTGCTCGACACCTCGCTGTCGCCGGGTCAACGCGAGCAGCTGCAGACGATCCACGGCTCGGGCGTGGCCCTGCTCGACATCATCAACGACATCCTCGACTTCTCGAAGATCGACGCCGGCAAGCTGACGCTCGAGGCGATCGACTTCGACCCGCGGGTGCTGGTCCGCGAGGCGACGGCGGTGGTGGCCCTGCGGGCGCAGGAGAAGGGCCTCGCGTTCACGTCCAAGGTCGACGCGGCGGTGCCTGCGGGCCTGCGCGGTGACCCGGTGCGGCTGCGCCAGGTCCTGGTCAACCTGCTCGGCAACGCGGTGAAGTTCACCGAGCGCGGCAAGGTGGCGCTGCGGCTCGGGCTGGTCGGGGGTGTGGGCGAGGCGATCACGCTGCGCTGCGAGGTCGAGGACACCGGGGTGGGCATCGCCCCGGAGGCGCACGCGAGCGTGTTCGAGTCGTTCACGCAGTCCGACAGCTCGACGACCCGGCGCTTCGGCGGCACCGGGCTCGGCCTGGCGATCTGCCGCCGTCTGGTGACGATGATGGGCGGCGAGCTCGGCCTCGCGAGCGCGCCGGGCAAGGGCTCGACCTTCTGGTTCACGGCCCGGCTGGCCCACGCGAGCGCCCCGCTGCGCGCGCCCTCGGGGCCGATGGCGTCAGCGCCGACGACCACGGCGCAGCTGCCGAGGCTGCCGCGTGCGCGGGTGCTGGTGGCGGAGGACAACCTCGTCAATCAGCGCGTGGCGGCGGCGATGCTGGCCAAGCTCGGGCAGGAGGTGGAGGTCGCGCAGCACGGGCGGGAGGCGGTCGAGCGGTGGCGGACGGGTCGCTTCGACATCGTGCTGATGGACTGTCAGATGCCCGAGATGGACGGCTTCGCGGCGACGCGGGCGATCCGCGGGGAGGAGGCGCCGGGCTGTCGCGTGCCGATCGTGGCGATGACGGCGTTCGCGATGAAAGGCGACCGCGAGCGCTGCCTCGCGGCGGGGATGGACGACTACCTCGCCAAGCCGATGCCGCTGGCGCTGCTGGCCGAGGTGCTCGCGCGGTGGATCGGTGGGGCCGTGGAGGCGGCGCGGGTGGAGCCGGCAGGGGCCGCGGCGCCGCCGGTGTCGCTGGCGCTGTGGCACGAGCTGCGGGCGGAGCTCGACGCCGACGAGCTGCGCGAGCTGCTGGCGCTGCTGCGTCAGCAGGCGGCGACGACCTTCGCGGAGATCCGCGGGCGCCTCGCGGCGGCGGACCTGCGCGGGGTCGGGGTGCTCGCGCACCGGCTGTGTGGATCGGCCGGGAACCTCGGGGCGCAAGATCTGGCGCAGCGACTGCGGGCGATCGAGGAGGCCTGTCGCACGCCCGGAGCGGCGGCGCCTGGCGAGGCGGAGGTGGTGGCGCTCGAGCGCAGCTTCGCGGCGGCCGACGCCTTCTTCCGCGCGCAGCTGGACGTCAGGACGCGGTGATTGGCGAGAATTTTGCCTGCGCTGGAGATCCCTGCGATCTCGATGGTTCGGAGGTCAGCGATGCTCCACGCCGTTCTCGCCATGCTTGCCGCCGCCACGCAGTTGTTGTCCAGCGAGCCCGCGCCGGTCGTGCGGGCGAGCGTGGTGGTCGAGACCTCGACCCTGCGCGAAGCCGGTGCCGGGCCGGCGATCGCCCTGCGGGTCCGCAGCTCCGCCGCGGCGATGCTGCGGGCCGCCCTCATCGCCGAGGACGGCGGACCGCACGACCCGGTCGTGGCGGTGACGGTGCGTCCGCTGCCGGGCGCGGCGATCGGCTACAGCTCGACGGTGGCTGTGCTGCATGAGGGCCGCTCGCTCGCGTTCCGGCGCCAGCGCTGCTCGCTGTGCACCGAGCGCGAGCTGGTGGCCCGCGTCGAGCGTTCGCTCGCTGGGCTCGCGCCTCGCCTGCGCTCGCTCGCCGCCAGTGGTTCGTAGCGACCTGGAGCCTGTTCGTGGGCCCGCCGTGGGCCCACCATGGGCCTGGCCTGATGTTCAGGTTTCGTTGCGCACGCGCGGATACGGCCGAGTACGAGCTTTTCTGGTAGCATCGCGCGCGGTGAGTGCACTCCGCTCCGTCGCGCGTGCCGCGATTCTCTTCGGCGTCGTCGCCTTCCTGGGGGTTGGCGCGTGCGCTCAGCCGACGGAGGTCGAGCTGCGCCTCTACCCCTGCGAGCTCGGTGAGGGGCCGCCGCTGCGCGTGGACCTCGAGGTCGTCGGCTACGACGCGAGCGGGGCCGCGATGCCGCCGCTCACCCGCAGCTTCGACATCCCGGATCCTGGCGTGCTCGCCGACGGCTACGCCACGGTCGGGCTGCACAAGCCGGACGGGATGGTCGAGGCCGCGTTCACCCTGACGTGGACCTTCCCGCAGTCGGTCGCGGCGCAGGTCGAGCTGCCGCGCCGTCCGCTGCCGGCGGCCGGCGAGGTGCTCGAGCTCGGGGCTGACAGCTGCACGCCGGTCGGTGGTAGCACCGGCACGAGCACGGGCGACAGCGACGCGAGCACGAGCAGCGGCGGGAGCAGCAGCGGCGGGCAGACGGGCGACGCGAGCACGAGCGGCGGCAGCAGCAGCACGAGCACGGGCGGGGACACGAGCACGAGCACGGGCAGCGACAGCAGCGGCGGCGGCTCGAGCACCGGCGAGCCGAGCATGCTCGGCGACCCCTGCGACGACCAGAACGACAGCCTGTTCTGCGAGAACGCGGGGCCCGGCAAGCTGGGCAACGCGCTGTACTGCATGGGCGGCACCTGGCAGCCGGCCGACCTGATCAACCTGTGCAAGCCGCTCTCGGACTACTGCCCGACGATGATGCTGACCGACGCCGTGCCGATCGGCTGCACCAACGAGGGCGTGGACGGCTTCAGCTGCGCTTGCCGCGATGAGCCGGCGATGGACTGCGTGCCGGCGGATGTCGGCTGCGACGGCAACGTGAACATCACCCTCTGCACCGACGACGGCGACAAGCAGATCCGCGTGAAGGGGCTGTGCATCGGCCTGTGCATGGATGTCGGCCAGGGCCCCTACTGCGTGCCGAACTGATGACCGTCCCCGTCGACCTCGCGCACCACGTCCGCGACAACGCGCTCGAGATCGCCTGGGCCGACGGCCTGCGGGTGCGCCTGCCCGTGCCGCTGCTGCGCGGCTGGTGCCCGTGCGCGACCTGCCAGGGCCACGCGCCCGGGCTCCGTTTCCACGACCATGGCGACGCGATCACGCTTGGCCACGCGGAGGAGGTCGGCGCCTACGCGCTCGGCCTGCGCTTCTCGGATGGGCACGACAGCGGCATCTTCTCGTGGTCCTTCCTGCGGGCGCTGGCCGAGGGCCGCGAACCCCAGCGCGTGTGAGATCGACGGACGTGGCGGTGCGTTGACCGCCGGCGATGTCGTCGACGCCGTCTCTGCCCACCCCGTTGTTGGCCTCGTTGTTGGCCTCGTTGTTGGCCCTCTCGCTGCCGCTGGCGGCCTGTACTCCGCGGGGCCCGGGCCCGGCCGGTAACGGCGAGAAGCCGGCCGAGGCGGTCGCCGCAGCGCCGGCGCCGGAGCGTCCGCTTAGTCGATCGACGGGGGCCGTGGCGCTCGAGGTGGTGCCGCAGTTCGAGCGCATCGACCTCCGCAGGGGCGCGCAGGATCTGAACTTGCTGGTGCGTCTGCGCGGCGAGGGCAAGCAGGCGAGCGAGCGCCCGCCGCTCGACCTGGCGGTGGTGCTCGACCGGTCGGGGAGCATGAGCGGCGACAAGATCCTCGCGGTCAAGCAGGCGGCGCTCGACCTGCTCAAGGAGCTGCGCCCGAGCGACCGCATCACGTTGATCTCGTACAGCGACGGGGTCGACGTGCACGTGCAACGTCTCGCCGTCGACGCGGCGGGGGCCGACGTCGTCCGGCAGGCGATCCTTCCGATCCAGCCCGACGGCGGGACGGCGCTCGGACCGGGGCTGATCCGCGGGCTCGAGCTGCTCGAGGGGGCGAAGCGGCCCGAGCGGGAGATCGGCCACTTGCTGCTGTTCTCGGACGGGCAGGCCAACGTCGGCGAGCAGAACCCGGATGTGCTCGGCGCTCGCGCGTCGGACGGCTTCAAGCGCGGCGTGAGCGTGTCGACCCTCGGCGTCGGGCTCGACTACAACGAGGACCTGATGACCAAGATCGCCGACCAGGGCGGCGGTCGCTATCACTTCATCAAGGGCGCCGACGAGGTGCCGCGGGTGCTCGCCGATGAGCTGGCCGGGCTGGTGTCGACGGCGGCGACGGGCATCCAGCTGGCGCTGCGCCCGGCGCCGGGGGTCCAGGTTGTGCGGGTGTTCGGTTATCCGGCGCAGCTGCAGCAGGGCGCGACCGAGGTGGCGATCGGATCGATCGGCGCGACCCAGCTGCGCGAGGTCGTGGTGCGCCTGCACGTCGAGGCTGTGGCCGGTGAGGAGGTCGCGCTCGGAGTGCTCGGCATGACCTTCACCGACCTCGGGCAGAACGGGAAGCGCGGCCAGACCGAGCTGGCGCTGGCGCTCCGCAGCAGCCGCGACGACGACGAGATTCGCCGCTCGGAGCGCACCGAAGTAACGGTCCGCGTCGCCGAGGTCGAGAGCGCCGAGCAGCTGCAGCTGGCCGCGAAGGCGGTCGAGAGCAGCGACTACGATGGCGCGCAGCGGGTCCTGAGCGCCGGCCTGCAGGCGCTCGAGATGCAGCAGAAGGCGACCCCGAGCCCGAAGCTGGCCCAGCAGATCGAGGACCTCAAGGACGCGTCGAAGGGCGTAGACCGCGCTCGCACCAGCGTCGAGGAGGACAAGATGTTCAAGAAGTTCAGCAAGGCGAAGGCGTACAAGACGATGAAGTGAGCGCCGTGTTATCACGGCGCTCGTGTCCGGGGACGACGAGGCTTCATCGCAGGAGGCGGCGCGCAACGCCGGGGACGACGAGGATTCGTTGCAGGAGGCGGCGACGCTGGCCGCCGCGAGCGTGGCGGCGCGGAGCGGCGGGGACCTGGGGCGCGCCCTGAGCTGCGCCGAGCGCTGCCACGAGCTGCGGGTTGCGAGCCACGGCGAGCAGCACGCGGAGGTGGCGGCCGCGCTGGGGTTGATCGGCGCGGCGCGGCGGCGGCGGGGGGAGCTCGACGCGGCGCTGGCTGCTGACCAGCGGGCGCTGGAGATCTACGAACATGTCCTCGGGGACAGCCACGCCGAGACCGCTACGGCGGCCGGCAACCTGAGCGCGACCCGACGCGCGCGCGGCGAGCACGACGCGGCGCTGACGCTGGGCGAGCGGGCGCTGGCGGGGCTGCGCGCCGCGTGCGGGCCCGACGATCTGCGCACGGCGCTGGCGTGGGGCAACCTGGCGGCGGTCCATCGGGCCCGCGGGGAGCACGTCCAGGCGATCGCCTGCGGGCGCGAGCTGCTGCGGATCCGCGAGGCTGTCCTCGGGGACAGGCAGCTCGACACCGCGGTCGCCCGCAGCACGCTCGGCTCGCTGCTGGCGGCGGCGGGCGAGCACGCGGCGGCGGCGGAGCAGGAGCAGGCGGCGCTGGCGATCCGCGAGGCGCTCGGCGAGGCGCGGGCGGTGCTCGAGTCGCTGACCAACCTGGCCACGATCTCGCGCAACCTCGGCGACGCGGAGCAGTCGCTGGTGTGGCAGCAGCGGGCGTTGACGGCCCAGCGCGCGCTGCTCGGCGAGGCCGACCCGGCGACCACGCGCTCGCGGCTCTACGTCGCGTACACGCTGCTGCGCCTCGGACGGCGCATCGAGGCGGCGCGGGTCGTCGACGAGGGCCTGCGCCACGACCCGCGGAGCGCCGAGCTGCGGCAGATGCAGCAGCAGGTCGGCGGTGCGCCGGGCTTCCGCGCGCCAGCGAAGCAGCGGCCGCGCGGACGCGGCAAGCGGTGAGCTGTCAGGGGGGCGTGAGGCGCTTGGCGAGGTAGATGTCGGGCTTGCCGAAGCCGTTGGCGTCGGGCATCACGCCGATGACGCTGTAACCGAGGCGCTGGTAGAAGCCGAAGGGGTGGCCGGCGAGGTCGCGGAGGCGGGCGAGGTGGGCGACGACGTCGGGGTAGAGGTCGACGCCGGCGAGGCTGGTGAGGCCGGTCTCGTCGTCCGAGCCGACGAACATGGTGTGGATGCCGAGGTCGCGGACGCGTTGCTCGAGGTCGAGGACGAGGGCCCGGCCGACGCCGCGGCGCTCGTGGTCGGCGCGGACGACCAGTGGGTGGAGCTCCCAGACGTGGTTGGTGTAGTGCTCTTGGCCGCCGACCCAGCCGAGCAGCTGGCGCCCGCGGACGAAGCCGCGGGCGATGCGGGCCGGGTCGAGCATCTCGCGCACGTGCTCGCGGGCGAGCTCGCGGGTGGGCCAGCCCTCGGGCATGCGATCGACGAGCAGGGCGGCGGCCTGCTCGAGCAGCTCGGGCTTCGCGGGGTCGAGGTCGACGATCACCCGCGCGAGGATAGCGCTCAGGTCGGCAGGCGGAACAGGCCCGACTGGCCGATGCCCGGCTTGGACATCAGGCCGTTGGCCTGGCGCTCGACGCTGTCCCACAGCAGCTGCATCTTGGCGGCGTCGCGGAAGCGGCGCTGGCTCTCCTTGCGACCGAGCCACAGCTTGCCGCCAGGGATGACGTCCGGGCTCGCGGCGAGCCAGGTGGGGCCGTCGGCGGCGGCCGCCGGGCTGACGCCGAACAGGCGGGCGGCGAGGGCGAGGCGCAGGCGCTTGAGGCCACGGGCGTTGCGGTGCAGGCCGGTGCGCACGGTGCTGCCCGGGACGCACAGGTGGACCTGGACGCCGTGGATCGACATGCGCGGCGCGAGCGAGGCGCTGAGCATGCGCACCGCCTGCTGGCTCTGGCGAAACGCGGCCCAGCCGTCGTAGCGCCGCTGGTCGAAGTCGGTGTCCTCGATGTCGAGGTCGCCGGCGTGGTTGCACGCGAGGTGGATGATGCGCGAGGGGGTGCTGGCCTTGAGGCGGTCGGTGAGCAGGCGGTTCAGGATGTGTGGGCCGAGCACGTTGACCATCCAGGTCCGCTCGATCGCGTCCTCGGTCTGCTCGCGGGTCGGCGACCAGGTGGCGGCGCTGTGGACCAGCACGTGCAGGTGCTCATGGCGCTCGGCGAAGGTCTCGGCGAACTCGCGGAGGGACAGGCGGTTGCTGTAGTCGAGCTTCATCGCCAGCACCCGCCGGCTCTGCGTCGAGGCGACGATCTCGGCCCGCGCCGCGTCGGCGCGGTCGAGGCCCGGCGAGGTGACGATGACGGTCGCGCCCATCGCCGCGAGGTTGCGCGCGACCTCCTTGCCGACGCCGCTGCTCGCTCCAGTGACCACACAGGTCTTCGTCGATAGGTCTACTTTTACGGGGACCAGTGCCATGCTCCACGACCTTCCCACCAGGGGGGTCGGAGTATATCAAGGTGGCCCGCGGCGGTGGACCCGCGTGGTCGATCACATGTCCCTTGGGACAGACGGTCGAAGCTGCCCGCAGGGCCAATTGCGAGCGGCCCGCGCGGGCGGGCCGGGACGCTCGCGGAGCGGCGTGGATCAGCGGGCTTCGCTGACGGAGATGGTGGAGCCGTCGATCACGGTGCCGTTCTTCGCGGCGATGGCGTCTGTGCCGGCCTGGTCGGTGGTGTACTCGCCGTTGGCGTTGCCGAGCGAGCCGCCCGCGGCGTCGAGGTTCACGGCCATCGACACGAGGGTGCCGTAGGGTGAGAAGTTGGTGTTGAGGGTGGCGTTGGTGGTGGTGACCGAGAGGCCGCCGATGAAGATACGCTTTGGCATTGGGAGCTCGTTTCTGGCTGGTGGCGCCGTCGCAGCGAGGTGCTGCGGTCCACGTAGGTAGCACGGGCCCACGCGCGAAGGCGCCTGCCCTCGCGGAGGCCCGCGAGGTGGTTCGCGGTGCGATATGGCCCTTGGGACAGCTTCGCTCGCGACGATCAGCTGGGCGTCTCGGGGACGATGTTCTAGCGGGGTCGGGCGGAGTTGCGTGCGCGCAGGGCTGCGCCTGTAAATTCTTCGCGTGGACGGATCTCCAGCTCGCCGCTGTCGCGGCGGGCGAGCAGCGACCACTTGGCCTGGTAGTAGCGGCTCACCTCGTCCCAGTGCTCGAGGCTGCGGAAGCCGGCGGCGACGACCGCGTGCAGGCGGCCCTTGCCGTCGCGCTGGCCGTCCTCGATGCGCACCTGGCGGGCCCAGAAGGTCGCGGGGTCGCGGATGTCGAGGCCGGCGAGGTCGATGGTCTCGGCCTCGCAGCGGGCGATGAGCACCTGGAGGTCGGCCCACTCGTCCTCGATGTTGAGCTGGCCGTCGCGGGTCGCGTCGTTGTTGCCGTCGCTGGCGACCTCGTCGTCGTCATCATCGTCGTCGCCGGCCTGGGCGGCCAGCGCCGGGTGGGCACCTGTCCCGAGAGACAGCACGGGCTCTCGCGAGAGCCCCAGCAAGCGTCGGAAGAAGTCGATGATGGCGCGGAAGAAGCCCATGCGGACGCGGGAGGCTGACTATACAAAAACCGCGGCGGCTTCGTGCCGCTCTGGTGGTGGTTCTCCGGCCCGACGACGACCCAGACGACCTGGCGGACGGGCGGCGGGCGAAAAGGCCCGTCAGAGCTCGGAGACCAGCTTGGGGAAGCGCTGGAGGATCTTGCCGGCGTACTTGCCGTTGGGGTAGCGGCGCAGGTACTCGCGGCCGCGGTCGATCGCGGCGTGGATGTCACCGTCCTCGATGCCGGCCAGCCACAGTCGGTAGCGCGCCAGCTCGGCCTCAGGGTGGGTGGGGGCTCGCTCGAGGAAGCGCTCGAAGGCCAGCGTGGCCGCCGTGTAGTCGTTGGCGAAGTCCATGCGCAGGATGCCGACCAGCAGGTGGCCCTCGACGAGGTCGTCGTCGTCGCCGTGTTCGGCCATGAAGCGGGTCAGGCAGCGGGCCGAGAGGTAGCGGGTCTGGGCCGACTGGTAGAGGTTCTTGCAGCGCTCGAGCGCGGCGCGGCCGGCCTCGCGTCGGGCCTCGTGGGTGTCGCGGACGAGCTTGTCGATCAGGGCCTCGCCGTCGTCGGCGTGGGCCGAAGAGCGGGCGGCGAGCAGGCCAGTGTAGCGGCGTGGGCCCTTGCGATCGGCCTGGAGGGTCCGTTCGCCCGCTCGCTGGGGCTCGGGCGGCGCGGGGTGGGCGAGGATGTTCTCGAGGCGACGCAGCGGGGCGGCGGCGGGCAGGCCGGGGACGACCCAGCTGGTGGGGATCGTTCCGTCGGCGGCCGAGTGGGCCATGCCGCTGACGACCTCGCCGGAGCTCGGCATCTCGTCGGACAGCGGCATGGCGACGCGGACGTCGTTGCGGCCGACGTCGGCGTAGGTCGCCCGCGCGAGCTCGAAGCGGTAGCCGGCCTGCACGTCGGCGACGAAGGCCTGGTCCTCGGGGTTCAGGACCTCGACCTTGCCGCGGAGCACGGCGACGTTGGTGCTGCCCTCGGCGTCGACCTCGACGGTGAACACGGTGCCGACGACGCGGACCAGCGCCGAGGGGGTGTGGATGTTGAGCACGGGGTCGCCGGCCTGACGCTCGTAGCGGACGGCGATGTGGCCGCGCTCGAGGGTGAGGTCGAGGGCGCTGGGGCTGGCCTGCGTCCACTCGATCTCGGTGCCCGGCTCGAAGTTGGCGAGGATGCGCCCGAGCAGGCCGACCTGCAGCGACTGGCCTTGCTCCGCGGGGCGGGTGGGCTCGACCGAGAAGCGGGTGCCGACGGTGAACGTGTCCGTGAGGACAGGTGGGCCGTCGCCGCGGGCCGAGAGGTAGCCGCGGCCGGCGATGACGCGGCCGTAGTCGACCTGGGCCTGGTGCGGGGCGACGCTGGCGGGCTCGTCGTCGCTGGTGGCGGCGGTGTCCTGGTCGTTGACGCGGGTGAGTGCGGCCGAGATGCCGCCGAGTGGTGCGTCCTCGAGGACGGGGTCGCCGGGGCGGACGACGAGGGCGACGGCGAGTGCGGCGGCGGTGGTGGCGAGGGTGACGACGCCGGCGGTGTGGAGGGCGCGGTGGTACCAGGGCAGCGGCCGCTCGGCGGGGACGCGGCGGAGGATCTCGGCGAACTCGCGGTCGCGGGAGGTGAGGCGCAGCGGGGCCACGCCGGAGGCGGCGGGGTCGGGGCCGCGGTAGACCGCCTCGAGCAGCTGGTTCATGCGGCGACAGTCGTTGCAGCTGCGCAGGTGGGCCCGGTAGCGATCGGCGGCGACGGGGTGCAGGCGGTCGGCGACGGCGAGCTCGGCGTCCTCGTGGCACTCGAGGCAGCCGTAGCGCGGGGGCATCTCGCCGGGCATGTCGTCGTGGTGGAGCATCGAGTCAGGGGGTCAGGTGGCGGCGACGAGCTCGAGCAGGCGCTTGCGTGCGCGGGTGAGGCGGTCGCCGATGGTGGAGAGCGGCTTGTCGAGGATCTGGCTGATCTCCTGCAGGGTGAGGCCCTCGTAGTGATAGAAGACGAAGACCTCGCGGAGGTCGGGGGCGAGGTGTTGCAGCAGGCGGGTGGCCTCGTCGCGCACGTCGGCGTGGCTGGACTGCGGGCCGCGGCCGCCGACCCACCACTGGAAGGCCGCCTTGACGCGGTTGCGGCGGAAGCGGTGGCGCAGCAGGTTGTGGGTGGTGTTGGTGGTGATGCGATAAAGCCAGGTGCTGAGGGTCGAGCCGCCCTTGAAGGTGGCGAGGGCCGCGAAGGCGCGGGCGAAGATCGTTTGGACGAGGTCGTCGATCTCCGAGTCGGGGCCGAGCAGGCGGTAGAGGTGGCCGCGGACCTGGGCCTGGTGGGTGTCGTAGAAGTGACGCAGGGCGCGGGCGTTGCCGGCGCGGGCCTGGGCCAGGAGGATCTGCTCCTCGGCGCTGAGGTAGTCGACGTGCGCGGCCTCTGGGCTCGCCGCGGGGGCGATGAGCTCGTCGAAGACCTGGACTGCTCCGGTCATGCCGCGATTTGGCGGGCGTTCCACCGTGTTCGTCAACCTTTCTGCGTGGCCTCGGGTCGACCCGAGTCGGACCAGCATACCGATCTCTGCGCCGCTGGCGAGGGTTACACTCACCTTCATCGTGACCCTCGATGCCTGGCAGACCGCCTACACGCGGTGGCCGCTGGCCCGAAGCGCCTGCGCGGCCATGGCCGAGAAGTACGCCGCGGTCGCGGCGCTGGTCGCCTTGCCGGAGGGGGCTGTACAGGACGCGGCGCTGCGGGAGGCGGCCCGGCGCTGGCCTGGCTCGTTGCGGGAGGCGCAGCTCGCCGGGCCCGAACGCTGCGGCGAGCGGCGGGTCGGGGCCGAGGCCGGGGCTTGTGAGCCCGAGCGGGCGCGGGGGGTCTGGCTGGTGGAGCTGCCGGCGCTGCCGCTGTGGGCCGACCTGCATCTCTTGTTGGCGGATCAGCTGCGATGGCGAGGGGCCGGTGGGGTCGGTGGGGTCGAGGGTTTTGTGGGTCAGCTCGCCGGGGAGGCGGCTGTGCGCTGGCCGACGGCGGGTCTGCTGGTCGAGGTCGCGGGGCCGCAGGTGCGGCCGCGGCAGGCGTATCGCTGGCTGGCGGCCCGCGCCGGGCTGACGCTGGTGGCGCTGAACCGGGCGCTGTTTGGCCGTCCGGGGCCCTGGGATCGCAGGCCTGGCGATGACCCGCCGGGGAGTGCTTGATATCCCTGGATTTTTTGGCCTACCATCCGAGGGCCCCCGGAGCCTCTCGTGACCAAATCCGAACTCATCGAACGTGTGGCCGATTCGGCGAAGTTGACCAAGGGCCGGGCGGAGCTGGTGGTCACCACCATCTTCGACGCGATGGTCGACGCGCTGCGACGCGGTGATGGCATCGAGATCCGCGGCTTCGGGAGCTTCACGGTCCGGCAGTACAAGAGCTACGAGGGTCGCAACCCGCGGACCGGCGACGCAGTGCATGTCGCGCCCAAGCGCCTGCCGTTCTTCAAGGTCGGCAAGGAGCTGAGGGCGCGCGTCAACGCGGCGATCGCCGCGGCCGAGATCGCCCAGGCCGCCGCTGATGCGCCGGCCCGTCGTGTGAGCCCGGCGGATCGAGCCGCCGCGCCGGCCCCGGCGCCAAGGCCCCGCGCCGCGCGGGCGCGCGATGAGAATCTGTCCGAGGACAGCATCTGAGCGGCCTCTGAGGGGGCCTGGAGCGGCTGGCCTTCGGGGCAAGTGGCCTGTCTCGTGGGACAGGTTAGTAGGGGTGGCCTTCGGGACAGGTTGATGGAGCTGGTCTTTGGGGCAGGTGGGTCTGCCTCGTGGGACAGGTTGATGGAGCTGGTCTTTGGGGCAGGTGGAGTCAGCTCGGACGGACGCGGAGCCGGCCGGTGCGGGTGTCGAGGCGGACCCAGGTGCCGGTCGGGACGGTGGTGCAGCCGCGGCAGCCGATCAGGGCGGACAGGCCGAGCTCGCGGGCCATGAGCGCGGCGTGGCTCATCGCGCCGCCGTGCTCGCAGCAGACGGCGCGGACGCCGAGGGCGCGCAGGACGACCGCGGCCTGGGCGGTGAGGGCGGGGATCGCCAACACGGCGCCGGGTGGAGGGGGCTCGGCGAGCAGCGCGGCGAGGTCGCGGCGCTGGGTCAGCGGGCCCTCGACGACCGGGCCGATCGCCACGCCGTGGAGGAGGTCGTCGCTGCGGCCTGGCACGGGCAGGCCGGCGAAGAGCTGCAGCGGGGGGAACAGGCGGGCGCGGGCGCGGTGCTCGGCGCGGCGCGGCGCGAGCTCGGGCGATGCGCCGCGCAGAACGGCCTGGAGCGTGTCGGGTGGGAGCAGGAAGATGTCGTCGTCGGCGATGTCGAGGGCAGCGGCGGCGCGGAGGTAGCAGCGGCGCAGCGGGGCCAGGCCGAGCGCGAAGAGGTGGTCGTCGAGCTCGCCGATGAGGGTTGCGAGGGCGAGCTCGTCGGTGGGGCTGGTGGGCAGGTCGCGGAGTTCGGCGAGGGCTGTCCCATGGGACAGGTCGAGCAAGGTCGGGCTGGCGATGTCCCAGGTGGCGGGGAGGACGTCGAGGTGGGCGACGCGGGCGTCGAGGCAGAGCGGGTGGTCGGTGCGCGCGACGAGGGAGCTCGGGCGGGCGGGCAGGGCGGCGTGGCGCTCGAGGACGTCGCGCAGGAGCTCGCAGGCGTGGTCGACGAGGGTGGCGAGGGCGGGGCGGTCGGCGGATCGGAGCTGGTGCTCGAGGGCGGTGAGGGCGGCGCGGGCCTCCGGGATGTGGCGGGTGCGGAGCTCGTGGAGGGCGCGGCGCAGGGCGGCGGGGTCGGATACACGGTCTGCGCGGGTGAGCTGGTCGGGTTCGTACAACCAGCCGGCGATGACGCGGGCTCGCACCAGGGCGGGCCGCTCACGCGCGAGGCGGCGGACGAGGCCCGCGTGGGCCGGCGAGAGTGCGGCGGGGTTGTGCTCGCCGTCGAGGCGCCACAGGCCGGGCAAGGGGAGCGGCTGGTTCGCGTCCTCGTCGGTGCTTGGCGGGTCGTTGCGGTGCTCCCCGATGCTGGCCGGGTCACGGTCGGGTGTGGAGGTAGGGGTGCTTGGCGGGTCGTCGCGGTGCTTCCCGAGGTCGGGCGGGTCGCGGTCGGGTGTGGAGGTAGGGGCAGGCGGTGTGGAGGCGGTGAGCGGCGGGTCGTCGAGGCTGTGGAGGTCGTGGCGTGCGGCGGCGGCGAAGGCGGGCCAGCCGGGGTGCAGCGGCCGGGTGAGGGGGCGGGCCTGGACGAGCCAGACGCGCTCGTCGTGGTCGGCGACGAGCTCGAGGTCGAGGCCGTGCGGGGCGTGTGGGAGGGCGGCGGTGACCTGGTCGCAGAGGGCGTCGATGGCGGTGCGCAGCGCGGCGGGGAACAGCGCGAGCGGGCCGGCGAGGGTTGGGGTGAGTCCGGCGGCGAGGGGTTCGTGGTCGCTGGTGGTGGAGCTGTCGCGGCGGTGGAGCTCGAGGTGGCGGAGCTGGGTCTGGGCGACGACGGCGAGCCAGGGACCGACGACCTCGCGCTGGACCAGGACCTGGGCGCGGGGCGGGGCGGGGAAGTAGGCGGTGAGCCAGGGGTCGCGGAGGGCGTCGGCGATGTGGCGGAGGGCGTCGCGCACGGCGTCGCGGTCGTGGCAGTCGGCGATCGAGCTGCCGAGGCCTGCGCCGGCGTGCTCGGGGCCGTCCTCGTCGAGCAGGGCGGCGCGGACGATGACCGGGCCGGTCTGTAATAAGGATTCGATGCGGGTCCAGGTGGCGGAGTCCGGTTCGTCGGGGCTGGCGAGTGCGACGCCCTCGGGGACCGGTAAGCCGGCGGCGGCCAGGCGGACGAGCGTGGCGATCTTCGGGGCCAGCTCCGCGGTTCGCACGAGCGTGGCGATCTTCGGGGCCAGCTCCGCGGCTCGCGTGGCGATCTTCGGGGCCAGCTCCGCGGTTCGCACGGGCGCACTGTAACAGGCGGCGTGGTAGACGAGGCGCATGCGCGGCGCGGATCAGCTGCCGGGGCCGGTGCTCGCCGAGTGGCTGGTGCACAGCTTGCGTGGGCGGAGCACCGGGCTGCTCGTGATGGCCGGGCCGGGGCGCGGCGGGACCGGCGGAGCGCTGCGCGAGCGGGTCGACGCGGCGGCGCAGCAGCACGGGTGGTTGCGCGTCGAGGTCGGGGTCGATGCTGGGCTGGCAGCGACCTCGACAACGAGCGCATCGGTCGATGCTGGGTTTGCGCGGGGGAGCCTCGAGGCGCTGGTGGTCGTGACGGTGCTGGGCGACGGGGCGATCGCGGCGGTGGTCGCGGGCGCGTGCGAGGGGCTGCGGGCGGGCGGGCTGGTGATCGAGCTCGGCCATCCGCCGGTGTTGCGTCCGTGGCAGATGCTGCGCTGGCTGCGACGCACGCGGGTGATGCGGTCGGCGGCGGAGCTGCGGGCGCGGGCGTGGCTCGGGCTCGGGGTCTATGCGGTCGAACAGTGGGCGCCGATCGACCTGCCGCGGGTGCTGGTGACCTGCGGGCGCTGGCGTGCGATACCGGGGCCGTGAACGGGCCGATCGGCAAGGATACGCTCTGGGTCGAGGTCAGCGATGAGCGCTTCACCGAGGCGGTGCAGCGCAGCTTCAAGCGGGTGGGTGAGCCGCGGCGTGTGACCGCGGTCGACCTCGACGGGACCGGGCCGCAAGCGTTGCAGGCGCTCGAGCTGGCCGGCGATGGTTGCGTGGGGCACGGGCCGGCGCACGCGTGCGTGGTCGAGGACAGCGGCTCGGGGCTGGTGTGGCTGGTTTATGGTGGGGCGGCGGGGCTGGTGATCGGCGCGGCGGTGTTCGAGGCGTACTTGTTGGTCGATCGCGAGGCGCTGGTGTTCGCGGAGGAGTGAGTCTCAGGCGATCGAGATGGCGCGGTCCCAGGCGCGGCGCAGCTCGCTGCGTTGCGGGGTCGGCGGGCCGGGGGTGAAGCTGCGGTCCTCCTTCCAGGCGGCGCTGAGGGCCGTGGTGTCGGGCCAGAGGCCGACGCCGAGGCCGGCCATGAACACGGCGCCGAGGGCGGTGGCCTCGAGCATCGTGGGCCTTGCGAGCGGGACGCCGAGGAAGTCGGCCTGGAGCTGCATGAGGAGGTCGTTGGCCGCGGCGCCGCCATCGACCCGGAGGCCGCGCAGGGGGGCGCCGGTGTCGGCGGCCATGGCGAGCAGGAGGTCGGAGATCTGCAGGGCGATGCCCTCGAGGGCGGCGCGGGCGATATGCGCGCGGGTGGTGCCGCGGGTGAGGCCGCTGATGAGGCCGCGGGCGTAGGGGCGCCAGTGCGGGGCGCCGAGGCCGGCGTGGGCGGGGACCAGGATCACGCCGCCGCTGTCGTCGACGCTGCGGGCGAGGGCCTCGACCTCGCTGGCTTTGGTGATGATGCCGAGGCCGTCGCGCAGCCACTGGATCACGGCGCCGGCCATGAAGGCGCTGCCCTCGAGGCAATAGGTGGTGCGCTCGCCGATCTGCCAGCCGACGGTGGTCAGCAGGCCGTGCTGCGAGGGGACGGGGCGCTCACCGGTGTTGAGCATCACGAAGGCGCCGGTGCCGTAGGTGCACTTGGCCTCGCCGACCGCGAAGCAGGCCTGGCCGAACAGGGCTGCCTGTTGATCGCCGGCGATGCCGTGGATCGGGACGCCGTCGGGGAGGCCGGGGACGTCGCGGGTGACGGCGAAGCGGGCGGTGCAGGGGCGGACCTCGGGGAGGACCTCGATCGGGACGCGCAGGAGCTCGCACAGCTCGCGGTCCCAGCCGCCGCCTTGGAGCGGCCACAGCAGGGTGCGCGAGGCGTTGCTGGGCTCGGTGACGTGGGCCGCGCCGGCGCTGAGGCGCCACACGAGGTAAGTGTCGATCGTGCCGGCCGCGAGCTCGCCGCGAGCGGCGCGGGCACGCGCGTCGGGGACGTGGTCGAGGACCCAGGCGAGCTTGGTGGCGGAGAAGTAGGGGTCGAGGACGAGGCCGGTGCGCTGGCGGATCTTGGCCTCGTGGCCGTCGGCCTTGAGGGCCTCGCACACGCCGGCGGTGCGGCGGTCCTGCCAGACCAGGGCGCGGTGGATCGCCGCGCCGCTGTGACGCTCCCACACCAGGCTGGTCTCGCGCTGGTTGGTGATGCCGATCGCGGCGATGCGGGCGGCGTCGACGCCGCTGGCGCGCATGACCTCGGAGATCACGGCGAGGACGGAGTGCCACAGCTCGCCCGGGTCGTGCTCGACCCAGCCGGGCTGCGGGAAGTGCTGCGGGAACTCGCGGGTGGCCCGGGCGCGGACCTGGAGGTCGGCGTCGACGAGCAGGCAGGTGGTGCCGGTGGTGCCCTGGTCGATGGCGAGGATGAGGTCGGTCGACATGCGAGCGCGAAGGTATCACGGCGGCCGCGGGCGCCCGGCGACGGGGTCAGCGAGTTGCCACGCGGGCGAAGGTCGGAGTTGCCACGCGGGCAGCTCGAGCGTCACGGAGATCGAGGCGACGCTGGCGACTCGATCTCCGTGGGACGCGGCGAGGCGCGGGGACAGGGAGGGCGCTCATCGAGAACCCGAGGACCAGGGTCAGCTCGCGGCCGGGGCAGTGGAGGTGGGCCGCCTCGGTGGAGATAGACCTGTCACGCGAGCCGTGCTCGGCGAGCGTGGTGGTCGCGGAGTCCGGCGCGCCGGGGGACGTGCAGGGCGAAGCGGGTGTCGGCGATCGGGTGCCGGTGCGGCAGCGGCATCGCGGTCCGTCGTGCTGGTGCGGGGTGGTGGGCCATCTCGGCACGATATCCACTGCTCACGGCGCATATTTTTTGGCCGGGCCGGGACCCGCGAGATCTCTCCAGGAGGAGGCCGTCGTTGCGCGGGGCGGCCGGGGATCGCTCCGGAGGGAATTCATGGCCGGAAGGCCAGGTTGGATCTCGGCCGCGCGTGCTGCCCTGGATTTGCGCCGAGGCCGCAGGAGGGCCCCAGGGCACAAGAATTCACAATGGTCAACAAACTCATGGATTTAGGCCCTTGTACCCAGGTTCAGGGGGCGGAACGCGCACCACCTCAATTCACTACAATGACCTATCAAATCCATATCACTAACACTCACTTACGTATCACTGAGGCGGAGGGCCGTCGTTGACGAAGGCCTTGCCCGAGCCGAGAATGTGTAGGACACGCTTTGCGAGTGGCCGTGCCGATGACTGCAACCTCCAAACAGGAGCCGCCGACCCCGACCGATAGCCCGGTCGTCGAGGTCGTGGCGGACGACGCGGATGGGGCGGATGAGGGGGCGGCCGGGCGTGAGGCCGAGGCGGCGGCGAAGCGGAGCAAGAAGGCGGCGACAGTGACAGCGAGTGTTGCGGCAGTGGAGGTCACGGCGAAGCCGGCGAAGGCGAAGCCGGCGACGCAGCCCAACAACGTCCGCAAGCTGCGGCAGGCGGCGATGATGAGCAAGGCCGAACTCGCGCGGCGAGCTGGCGTCAGCCCGCTGACGATCGATCGGGTGGAGTCGGGTTGTCCGTGCCGCATGGACACCAAGCGGAAGATCCTCGAGGCGCTGGGTCTGAAGCCCGAGGCGCGCGAGCAGGTGTTCGGGCCGGACATCGACCAGGCCTGACGCTGTTGCGGTGTCGGTGGGCACGAGGCCATGGCGAGTCACTGTATCGGCCTCGACATCGGCTCGACGGCGATCAAGCTCGTACAGCTGCGGACCGGGCGGGCCGGGCTCTCGCTGGAGAACTTCGGCGTGGCGCCGGTGCCGGTCGGGGCGATCGTCGGCGGGATGGTGCAGCAACCGGCGCTGGTGGTCGCTGCGCTGCGCGAGCTGACGGCGCGCATCGGCCTGCGCGGCACGGAGGTGGCCCTGGCCGTGTCCGGCAACGGGGTGATCATCAAGCGGATCAGCGTGCCGCAGCTCGAGCCGGACGCGTTCGCGCGGCAGATCGAGTGGGAGGCGCGGCAGCTGGTGGCGCCGCCCAGCCGCGACGACCTGCTCATCGACCACACCCGCCTGCGCCAAAACCCCATGACCGGCGAGGTCGAGGTGCTGCTCGTCGCGGCCAAGACGGACGCCGTCCAGCAGTACCTGCGGGTGGTCAGCGAGGCGGGGCTGCGCCCGGTGGTGGTCGATGCCACGGCCTTCGCGCTGCAAAACTGCGTCGAGGCCGGCCAGGGCTTCGCCAGCAGCGAGACCTTCGCGGTGGTCAATGTCGGCGCCGCGGCCTCGACGATCAGCATCATCGCCGAGGGGATGCCGGCCTACGGGCGTGACATCGGCTCCGGCGGGAATCTCTACAGCGAGGCGCTGCGCGGGCTCGGTTTGGCCGCGGAGGACATCGAGCGCTGCAAACGGGGGGGCGAGCTGCCAGGTCTCGAGATCGAGGCCCGGATGGTCCAGGTGTCGGAGGCGATCGCGGCGGAGATCCAGCGCTCACTCGACTTCTTCCGCGCGGCGGTCGCCGAGGAGCCGCTGTCGCGCATCGTGCTCAGCGGTGGTTCGGCGCTGGTGGCCTCGCTGCGGCGGGCGCTGGGCGAACGCTCGCGGCTGCCGGTCGCGCTGCTCGACCCGTTCGCGCGGGTCCGGGTCGACTCGCGTCGGGTCGACCTGGCGGCGCTGCGGACCAACGCCCCGGCGGCGGCGGTCGCGTTTGGGCTGGCCCTGCGCTCGGAGGACGACGCGCCATGATCCGCATCAACCTGTTGCCGCAGACGGCGAGGCGACGGCGACGACCCCGGGCCGGCCGCGAGTTGCCCGTGCTGGCCCTGGTGCTCGTCTCGATCGCGCTGATCACCGCCGGGGCCTTGTGGAGCGCCGCGACCGAGGCGGAGAGCGACGAGCTGCGCCAGCAGACCGCCAGCCTGAAGGAGGAGACCAGGGCGGTGCGCGACAGCTTCGACCCCGGGGCGCTGGTGCCTCGCGAGCGCGCGCTACAGGCCGAGCGCGCGGCGCAGGACCAGCTCAAGGTCGGCCGGCGTACGCCGACGGCGCTGCTGGTGGTGCTCGCGGAGGTCGTCGCCGCGGGTGACCCGGCGGCGCTGCCCGGTGAGTCGCCCTTCGCCGGCCGGGCTCGCAAGGGGCCGCTGTGGCTCAGCGAGCTGCGCGAGCTGGACGCGAGGCAGTGGTCGTTGACGGCCTCGGCCGCGGACCTGCCGACGCTCACCGGCCTGCTGCGGCGCCTGCGTTCGAGCGAGCACTTCGCGGCGGTGGCCCCGGCAGAGTATGTTCGCGAGGACGATCGGCTCACGCTGCGGGTGACGCTGAGCGTCCGCTGACCGACGATTCCTGGGAGTGACACATGTCCGCTGGCCCCTTCGCCCACTGGTCGCCGCTGCAGACGCTGCTCGTCTGGGTGCTCGGGACCTGCGTGGCGGCGGTCGTGTGGTACGCGCTGTTCTACCGGGCGACGCACGACGAGTGGGTGCTGGCGACCAACGAACAGCACGTGGCGTACCGGGAACGCGATGACGCGCGCAAGGCCCGGGATCGGGCCCGCCTGCACGCCCAGGAGCTCGACGCTGACGCCGCTGCTCTGGCCGCGACGCGGGTCGCGAGCGCGGCACCGGGCGAGGACTTGCTGCTGGTGGTGGCGCCGCTGGCGAGCGAGCTGGGGCTGGAGATCGACCGCTGGCGGCCGCTGGCGGACGAGCCGGCGGGGGCGTTGTTGCTGGCGCCGGTCGAGGTCGATGCGCGCTGCTCGTGGTCGGCGCTGCTCGAGCTGCTGCGCCGGCTCAGCGAGCTGCCGCAGGTGCTGGTGGTGCAGCGCCTGGCGATCCGCGCGGGCGACGGTGACGCGCTCGAGCTGCATCTGGTGCTCGGTGCGCTGCGCCTGCGCCCCGAGGCGACCCCGTGAAGGGCCCGGCCCGGCCGGTGTTTCTCACCGGGATGATGGGCGCAGGCAAGTCGACGCTCGCTCCGCTGGTGGCTCGAGTGTGGGGTGTGCCGTGGGTCGACCTCGACGTCCGTGTGGGCCGCATCTTCGGCGCCACGGTGGCGCAGCTGTTCGCGCGCGGTGAGCCGCAATTTCGCCGCTGCGAGCGTGAGGCCCTGCAGCTGTTGCTCGCCGAGCCCGGGCTGCGCGGGCGCGGTGTGGTGATCGCGGTGGGTGGGGGTGTGATCGTCGACCCGGTCAACCGCGCGACGATCGCCGCCGCCGGGCTCGTGGTCTTCCTCGCCGTCCCGCTCGACGAGCTCTACGCTCGCCTGCTCGCTCCGGCGGCGCGCGAGCAGCGGCCCTTGCTGGGCGGCGAGCCCTCGCTCATGCGCGCGCGCCTCGAGGAGCTGCTCGAGCGACGTCGGTCTGCCTATGGGGAAGCAAACGTGGTTGTCGACGCCGGAGGATCACCGCAAGATGCGGTTCGCAGGCTGCTCGCGGCGCTGCCCGAGGCGTGAGCATGACGGACCCGTCACCAGGCAGAGCCAGGCGTCCACGCCCGCTGGTGGTCGACGTGCACGTGCCCGCCGAGAGCCACAGCTACCCGGTGTTGATCGGTCGCGGGACGATCGCCCGCCTCGGCGTCGAGTTGCAGCAGCGGCTCGGTCACAGCGGGACGGTCGCGCTGGTCTCGGACAGCACGGTGACCCGGCTGCACGCGGCGGCGGTGCAGGCCAACCTCGAGGCGCAGGGCTTCACGGTGGCGGCGATCGTCGTGCCCGCGGGTGAGGCTCACAAGACCACCGGGACGCTCTTCGACGTGATCGGGGGCATGATAGCGAGTGGCCTGGGCCGGCGCGACGTGGTCGTCGCTCTCGGCGGCGGGGTGGTCGGAGATCTCGCCGGACTGGCAGCGGCCCTGTTCATGCGCGGCGTGCCGGTGGTCCAGTGCCCGACCACGCTGCTCGCCCAGGTCGATGCCTCGGTCGGGGGCAAGGTCGCGGTCGACGTGCCCGCCGGCAAGAACATGGTCGGGGCCTTTCATTTCCCGCTGTTCGTGGTGATCGACCCTGAGCTGCTCGTCACCCTCGGCGACCGCGAGCTGGCTCAGGGTCTCGCCGAGATGCTCAAGCACGCCTTGCTGTTCTCGGCCGACCACCTGCAGGCGCTGCTCAGCGCGGCGCCGGCGATCTACGCCCGCAACTTCGACATCATCACGCCGCTGGTGGCGACCTCGGTCGGGCTCAAGGCGGCCTGCGTCGGCCGCGACCCGTGGGAGACCGGGGAGGCCGGCAAGGGCCGGGTCCTGTTGAACCTCGGGCACACCGTCGGGCACGCGATCGAGGCCGCCTCGGGGTTTCAGGTGGCGCACGGCGAGGCGGTCGCGCTCGGTCTGCGCGCGGCGGCCAGGATCTCCGAGCTCAAGGGTCTCGCCGAGCCCGGGCTCGAGGCGCTCGTGGTCGACGCTCTCACGTGCCTGCGCCTGCCGACAGGGCTCGACGAGTGGCTGGTCGGAGAGCGCGGCGTGGCGGTCGAGCGGGCCCTGCAGAGCGACAAGAAACGGGCCGCCGGGAGCGTGAGCTACGTGGCTCTGGCCGGCGTCGGCGAGCCCTCGGTGCTGTCGCTCGCCTTGCGAGATCTCATCGGTCTGCTGCGTCAGGGGATCGTCGCGGGCTGACTTGGGGAATTGCCCGCCTGAGGGCGTCTGGAGCGGCGTTGGGCCGATCGAGCGGCGGGCGCAATTGCTCGGCTCCAATGCCGTCCGAACGCCGCCAACATGCCGCTTGCCAGGCGGTTCGGCGTCTGCGACCCTGCAACCCGGCGAGAGACCATGCTCGATACCCTCAAATCCATCGTCGACAAGATCCCGGGCGCCAAAGCTGCTGTGCTAATGGGCCTCGACGGGTACACCGTGGAGAAGTACGTCGGTGACGATAGCCTCGGTGACATCGAACAGGTCTCCACCGAGTTCATCGAGATGATCAAGGTGGCTCGCGCCCTCGACCTGGGCACGGTGTCTGACATCACCGTCAAGGCCGAGCGCGGCACCCTGCTGGCCCGCTTCCTCTCTGAGGGCTACTTCGCCGTCGTGCTGATGACCGAGACCGGCAACTTCGGCAAGGGCCGCTGGGTCCTCCGCACCGCCGCCAACGAGCTGCTCGCCGCGCTGTGACCGGCTGTGACTTGGCCTGTGACTGGCCTGCGCACACAGCCGCGGGTGCTCGTGATTCACGGGCCCAATCTCAACTTGCTGGGTGAGCGTGAGCCGGCGGTGTACGGCAGCACCACGCTGGCAGAGCTCGACGCCTCGCTGCACATCCTCGCCGACGAGCTCGGTGTGCAGCTGATGACGCAGCAGAGCAACCACGAGGGCACCATCGTCGAATGGATCCAGGGGTCCCGCGCCCGCGGCGAGCGACCCCAGGACGGGCTGATCGTCAATCCAGGGGGTTATACGCACACCAGCGTGGCCATCGCCGACGCCCTGCGGGCCGTGAGCATCCCGGCGATCGAGGTCCACCTGAGCAACCTCTACGCGCGCGATTCCCTTCGCCACACCTCGATCACTGGCGTAGCATGTGCCGGGATCATCATGGGCCTGGGCACTGCATCGTACCTCCTCGCGTTGCGCTTTCTTGCGGGCCAACTCGGCCGTCCCCGAGTCGGCCCACGAGTCGGCCAGCCCCTCCCCTGAGCCTGTTCTATTACGGAGTGTCCATGTCGTCCGAACCCCGGGACAACAACACGCTGCCTGACTTGCGGTACATCCGCGAGCTGGCCAAAGTCTTTCGCCAGTACGACCTCGACGAGATCGAGATCGAGAACGGGGAGCAGCGCGTGCTGCTGCGGCGCAGCGACTTCCCGGCCGGCAGCGCCAGCGCGGCCAGCGGAGCGGGGCGGCCCGTCGTCGAGTACCAGGTGCCGGCAGCACCGGCAGCGCCGGCGCCGAGCCCGAGCCCGGCAGGAGGGGGCGCAGCCGCGCCCGCGCCCGCAGGGACGAGCGAGGCGTTCATCACCTCGCCCTTCGTCGGCACCTTCTACCGCTCGTCGAGCCCGGAGTCGCCGTCCTTCGTCGAGGTCGGCACCACGGTGCAGCGCGGGCAGACCCTGTGCATCGTCGAGGCGATGAAGCTGTTCAACGAGCTCGAGGCCGAGTTCCCGTGCGTGATCGAGGCGGTGCTCCTCGACAACGCGCAGCCGGTCGAGTACGGGTCCAAGTTGTTCCGGATTCGCAAGCTGTGACCGTGGAGATCCGCAAGGTCCTGATCGCCAACCGGGGTGAGATCGCCCTCCGGGTGATCCGCGCGTGTCGCGAGCTCGGCCTCAAGACGGTCGCCGTCTACTCCACCGCCGACGCCCACTCGTTGCATGTGCGCTTCGCCGATGAGGCCGTGTGCATCGGCCCGGGCCAGGCGGCGCAGAGCTACCTCAACATCAAGCACATCATCGCCGCCGCTGAGCTCACCGGCGCCGACGCGGTCCACCCCGGCTACGGCTTCCTCGCCGAGCGGGCCGAGTTCGCGGAGATCGTCCAGAAGTGCGGCATGATCTTCATCGGGCCTGACCCGATCCACATGCAGGTGATGGGCGACAAGGTCCGCGCGCGTCAGACGATGGCCGCCGCGGGCGTGCCCGTGCTGCCAGGCACCGGGGTGCTCAGCGGGGCGGTCGAGGCGCTCGCCGCGGCCGAGCGCATCGGCCTGCCGGTGATCCTCAAGGCCTCCGCCGGCGGCGGGGGTCGGGGCATGAAGATCATCCGCGACATGCGAGCCCTGCCGAGCACCCTCGAGACGGCCCAGCTCGAGGCGTTCAAGGCCTTCGGCTGCGGCGACATGTACCTCGAGCGCTACGTCCAGAGCCCGCGCCACGTCGAGGTCCAGGTCGTCGCCGACAAGCACGGCGACGCGGTCCACCTGCTCGAGCGCGAGTGCTCGGTGCAACGACGGCACCAGAAGGTCATCGAGGAGGCGCCCTGCTCGGTCCTCAGCGACGAGCTCCGGGCCGACATGTGCGCCACCGCGGTCAAGGCAGCCAAGGCGATCGGTTATCACTCGCTTGGCACCTTTGAATTCCTCCTCGACGGCGATCACTTCTACTTCATGGAGATGAACACACGCGTGCAGGTCGAGCACTGCGTGACCGAGATGATCACCGGCATCGACCTCGTGCAGGAGCAGATCCGCCTCGCCACTGGTGAGCCCCTGGCGCACCTGAACCGCGAGCACAAGCCGCGCGGGCACGCCATCGAATGCAGGATCAACGCCGAGGACCCGGTGACCTTCGCACCGCGTCCAGGGACGATCTCCGCGGTGCACTTCCCCGGAGGCTTCGGCGTAAGGGTAGATAGCCACGTCTACACGGGGTATACGGTTTCGCCCCACTACGACTCGATGGTCGGCAAGCTCATCGTCCACGCCCCCGACCGCCCGCGGGCCATCCAGCGGATGCGTCGGGCGCTGGGCGAATGCGTGATCGAGGGCATCCCAACCAATCTGCCCCTGCACCGCTGGTTGCTGAAGCAACCCGCCTTCGTCAGTGGTAAATACGATACCCACTTCCTCGAGGCCAACCTGGACCCCGAGGCGATCCGGGCCGAGGTCGATGCGGAGCAGGCCTAACCACAGCATGGGGCACGAGAGCATTCGGAAGGAGTGAGCAGCGGGGGTGGCGTTCAACCGGGACAAGGCGATGACGGCGGCCGCGAAGTTCGCGGCGAAGGGTCAGCATGATCGTGCCGCGAAGGAGTACGTCTCGGTCATCGAGGCCGACCCCAGCGACACGCGTACGTGGCTCTTGCTCGCCGAGGCGCTGGTCAACGCGGGCGACAAGCCCGGGGCCATCGAGCGTTATCTGCACGTCGCCGCCGGCTACGCGAGCACGAACGACGCCCAGAAGGCGATCGCTGTGTACCGCAAGGTCCTCGGCATCGACGCCAACCGCCTCGACATCCAGACCCGCATCGCCGGGCTCTACAAGGATCTCGGGCGTGTCGGCGACGCCGTCGCCGCCTACGAGTTCGTCGCCCAGGCCTACTTCCAGGCCGGCCAGATCGCCGAGGGCCTCGAGGGCTTTCGCATGGTCGCCGAGCTCGAGCCGGCGGCGGTGGGCAAGCGCCTGCGCCTCGCCGAGCTGTACTCGCGCGAGGGGATGGTCGCTCAGGCCGTCGAGCACTTCCGGCTGGCCGCCGAGCGCCTGCTCGCCGACCGCCGCACGGACGACTACATCCGCGTCGCCGAGCGCCTGATCTATCACAAGGAGGACGACCTCCCGGTCCTCCGCTCGCTCGCCCAGATCTACCTAAGACAGAACGAGAACCGGCGCGCGCTGGTCAAGCTGAACGCGCTGCTGCGGGCCGCCCCGGCCGACGCCGAGGGCCTGGAGCTGCTCGGGGAGACCTTCGTCGCCATCGGCAAGGTCGACAAGGCGATCAGCGTGGTGATGGAGCTGGCCCGCGAGCAGCGCAAGGGCGGGCGCAAGAACAAGGAGACCGCGGCTCGGGTGCTGCGCAAGGCGCTGCAGTGGAACCCGGAGAATGCCGATGACATCCGCAAGCTCGCCAGTGAGATCGAGGCCGAGGTCGCCCTGCTCCCGCCCGACGCAGAGCCCAAGGACAAGGGAGAGCTGGACCTCGACGTCGATGTCGTCGAGGACGAGGCCGCGGCGAGCAGCGGCGACATCGACCTCGACGTCGATGTCGAAGATGTGGAGGTCAAGGTCGAGGAGGTACCGTCCCGCCCTTTCGCTCCCGTGGGCGCCAACGTGGCGCCCAGCGTGGTTGAAGCTGGGGACGAGAGCGTCGGCGATGTCGACAAGGTCCTGCTCGAGGCCCGCGTCTATGTGAAGTACAAGATGTTCGAGCACGCGCTCGGGCATCTTGATGCGGTCTTTCTGCGTGACTCGAGCCACCTCGGCGCGCTCGAGCTGCAGGCGCAGATCCTGGTCGAGCTCGACCGCAGGCCCGAGGCCGCCGACATCCTCGTCCGCCTCGCCCAGCTGGTCAGCGCCCGCGATCCCCGGCAGGCCCGCGCGAACCTCGAGCAGGCGCAGAAGCTGGTCCCCGATCACACCAAGGCCGAGATGGTCCTGGCGGCGCTCGACAGCGGCGGCATCGGCGAGACAGCCCCGCTGCTCATCGGTCTGCAGGCCGAGCTGCAAGGCGACCCGACCGCCCCGCCTCGTGCTTTCGATCCAGCCGAGTCGAGCAGCCACGGGGCGGCCTCCACCGTCGGTCCCGAGCCCAGCGGCACCGTGCCCGTCGCGGTGGTCGCCAAGGACAGCAGCGAGGACGCGAAGCCGGTCGAGGCTCCGGGAGCTCCGTCGGTCACGAGTGAGGGCCCCGCGGTGCAGAGCCTGGCACGCGACGAGGTCCCTGCCGCCACGCCGCCGGCGGAGGGCTCCGGTGCGCGCACGTTGCCGACGATCAGCGAAGATTCGGGCGCGGGTAAGCTGGCCGCCCTGGTCAACGAGCCGCGCACGGAGGGCTCCGGCGCGCGCAAGCTGCCGACGGAAGAGGGATCCGGCGCGCGCAAGCCGGTCGTGGCGGTGAACGAGCCGATCACCGAGGGCTCGGGGGCTCGCAAGCTGCCGACGGTGAGCGAGGGCTCTGGTGCGCGCAAGCTGCCGACGGAAGAGGGCTCTGGTGCGCGCAAGCTGGCCGCGCTGGTGAACGAGCCGATCACCGAGGGGTCCGTCGCTCGTAAGCTCCCGACCGAGCGCACGCCGTTGCCGATCAAGACCTTCGGCGAGAAGACCCCGCTGCCCGTCTTCAAGCCGCCGCCGTCTGAAACGGTGATCAAGGCGGCGAGCGAGACGGACTCGTCGGGCACGCTCACGGGCACGCCAGAGCCGGCTGCACCCGTGACTGACACCCCGCCGCGAGGCCGCCCGATCGTCAAGCCCGTGCGCAAGCCGCCAGGCGGCGCCTTCAAGCCGCCCGCGCAGCCCTCGGCCGAGGTCGAGGAGTTGGATTCTGGCGTGATCGAGGAGCTCGACGTCGACGAAGCTGACGTGGTCGAGACGCCCGCTGCGCCCCCGCCGCGCAAAGGCCCGCCCAGTCGACCCGCGCCGCCGGCCAAGCGCCCGCCGCCGAAGCCACCTGGGCGCAGCGACCCCAAGGCAGCGTCGCCATCCGGCGCCGGCAAGGCGACACCTGTCCCGGAGGACAGCAAGGCGACACCTGTCCCGGAGGACAGCAAGGCGACACCTGTCCCGGAGGACAGCAAGGCGACACCTGTCCCGGAGGACAGCAAGGCGACACCTGTCCCGGAGGACAGCAAGGCGACACCTGTCCCGGAGGACAGCAAGGCGACACTTGTCCCGGAGGACAGCAAGGCGCAGGCATTGCCGATCGCCGGGAGCGAAGCGGTCGTCGAGGCCCAGCCCGCCGAGGTCGTGGCAGAATCCCGGGGCGCGGACAGCCGAGCTGTCGGTGAGAGCGTCGAGACCCGGCCCGAACCAGTCGCGGCGGCGGAGAAGGCCGAGCCCGCGAGCGCGCAGTCCGAGACCGTCGAGCCCGTCAGCGAGCCGCAGCCCGCGGCGGAAGTGATGGCGGCGCCTGTTGAGCCCACGAGCGAGACACCAGCAGCGGCAGCAGTGGCGGCGGAGCCTGTCGAGTCTGCGGGCGAGGCAGCGGCAGCAGTGGTGGCGGGGCCTGTCGAGTCTGCGGGCGAGGCAGCGGCAGCAGTGGTGGCGGAGCCTGTCGAGTCTGCGGGCGAGGCACCCGCGGCGGACGCAGCGGACGTGGAGCCCGTCAAACCCGCGAGCGAGGCAGCACCCGCGGCGGAAGCACCAGCGACGGAAGCACCACTCGCGGCGACGGAAGCACCCACGACGGAAGCACCCGCGACGGAAGCAGCACCCACGACGGAAGCACCCACGACGGAAGCACCCGCGACGGAAGCCGTGGCGCCGGAGCCCGTCGAGCTCGCAAGCGAAGCACCGCCCGCGCTGGAAGCAGCACCCGAGGAGACCGAGTCCACGAGCGAGTCCCTGCCCGAACCGGCGGCGGCCGAGCCAGTCGCGGAGCAGCTCGAGCCCGCGGCCCAGCCCGAGACCACGACCCCAGCACCCGACGCAGCGGAGCCAACCGTCGAGGCCGAGCCAAACGTCGACACGACACCCGAGACCGCCGCGAAGGCTGGGCCCGAGTCCGCGACCGAGTGGCCCGCGATCGACGACGAGCTCGACGAGCTGCGCTTCTTCATCTCCGGTCGATTCGAGGACGACGCCCAGTTCGCCTACCTCGATCTGCAGCGCCGTTTTCCGGGTCACCCTTCGCTCGCCGAGTTCGCCGATCGCTTCTCCACCGGCGCCAAGCTCGAGTCGGCCGCTGCCCCGGTCACGCTCGATGACCCGCGGCCGCCCTCCGCGCCGACGCGCGGCGCAGCACCGGCCCAGGTGCTGCACCTCGAGGAGGAGGACGAGGACGACTTCCTCTCGTCGATCTTCGACGAGCCGACGGCGCCTGCGCCAGGCAAGTCCAGCGCGCCGCGTCGCGCCGTGGCCACCCTCGACGAGGGCGCCGACGCCCAGACCTTCTTCGACCTCGGCACCGCGTATCGCGAGATGGGCCTCGAGGACGACGCCCTCGCCCAGTTTGAACTGGCCGCCAAGGATCCCCGCTGGACCGCCCGCGCACGCATCATGATGGCCACCCTCCGCGTGCAACGCGGGCAACCTCAGCTGGCGATCGACGACCTCGACATCGCCATGGCCGCCTCCGTCGACCCGGATGAGCGCAGCGAGGCCGGCTACGAGCTCGGCGTGCTGTTTCAGAGCCTCGGCGACAGCGCCCGCGCCATCGCGGCGCTGGAGGCCGTCACGCCTGGCTACCGCGATCGCGACGAGCGCCTGCAGTCGCTCCGCTGAGCTGGTCGATCTGTCGATAAGGACAGGTCACGCTGGGCTGCGTCGCGCCGCGCAGGCCCTCACGGTGGTGCCAGCTCGCGCAGCGTGGCCAGCCGAAGGGCGAGCTCCTCGGGCGCGAACTGGGCCGCCGGACCGACCGCGCCGAGCAGCGTCGCCGCCTCCTGGGGCCGCCCGTGGAGCAGCAGCCAGCGACACACGCCGAGGACTTGCGGCCGCAGCACCGGCGCCGCCGCAAGCACCCGCAGCGTGGCGCTCGCCGCCTCCTCCTCGCCCGCGCGCAGCTGCCAGCGGACCAGCGCAGCGAGGGCCTCGGCGACCCCGCGATCCGCCGCCTCGGCGAGCCGTGCGGCGCCGTCAGCCCCACCACCCAGCGCGAGTAGCAGGTCGCCCGCCTCGGCCATCGCGCTCGCAGGGGCCAACGCCTGCGACCACGCCCCCGGCCCGAGCTCACTGCCCTCCGTCGCCGGCAGTCGGCTGAGCTCGGCTAGCTGTAGCTGTCGCGTCAGCACGGCGAAGTCCTCGTCGGCGAAGGGCAGCGCCAGCATGGCCTCCTCGTGCCGACCCAGCGCCCGGCGATGCCGCGCTCGCTCCACGTGCAGCCGCTCCCAGCGCGCCGCCTCGTCCGGCCGCAACCGCCATCCCGGGGTCGGGCTGAAGCGCCGCAAGTCCGTGAATAGGGGCTCCAACGCGCTGCTCCCGGTGAACCAAAACAGCGGCCCGCTGTCGAGCGGCGAACCTGCCCGGAGGCGCCCGGCGAGACTAAAGCTGTCCGAAAGGACACGTCGACCCTCACGCGACCAACCGATGCGGCGCTCGGCGAGCCATGCCGGGTCGCGGCTCGTGGCGTCGATCACCTCGACATCCGGCCGCAGCCCCTCGTCGCGCTGCGCCGCCGCGAAGGCCAGCACGAGCCAGGGATCGTGCGCGAGCAGGACGTCGCCAGGCGCCACGAGCCCGCGCTGGTGCAGCGCCAACAGCGACGCCTCAGGTCGCCGCGACGCCGGCCCGGCTGCAAACACGACCCTCGTCGCCGTCACAGCGAGCAGCACCAGCGTCGTCGCCCAGGCTGCCCACCGCCCACCCGCGCTGCCGGCGAGCCAGATCCACCCGCAGGCGGCGACGCTGACCAGCACCAGCAGCGCCGGGGCCGGCGCCAGCAAGCCCGAGCGATCGGCCAGCACCAGCCCGAGCCCGGCGACCCCGAGCAAGAGCCCGCCTGCGCGCCAGCGCAGCGGCAACACCAGCAGCACCAGCAGCGCCAGCGCCGGGTACAGCGACGTGGCCCCGACCACCCGCCGCAGCTCCGCCAGCTCCGGCGCGAGCCGCAGCTGCATCCACCACGCGGCACGCCAAGAGCTGTCTGTTGGGTCATGTCGCAAGATACCTGTCCCAAAAGCCAGTAACGGTGCGAGCCCGAGGCCCAGCGCCGCCGCGGCGCGCCGCCAGACCGCCGTCCGCGTCGTCCAGATACCCCAGGTGCAGTAGACGAGCAGTCCAGCGAGCAGCCCGACCCCCGCCCGCGGCCACAGCAGGGCGCCGATCAGCGCCGCCATACTCCCCGCGATCAGCCGCCTCGCGGAGCCACTCCCGTGCACCCGCGCACCTATGACCAGTCCGAGCGCCAGGGTTGCGAACAGCGCGAAGCCGAGGATCGCCGGGACCTCGCTCGTCGCTGCCTCGCACAACCAAGCCAGCAGCCCCGCCGCAGTCACCGGCACGGCCGCGAACGCGGCCGGTCGCCGACCTGTCCCGCGGTACAGGTGAAACGCGAGCCAGCCAGCGGCAGCGGCCACGGCGAGCGCGAGTAGCAGCGCCGCGAACCCGGCCCGGGCCCCGCGCTCGCCCACCGGCAGCCACAGCGTCGCCGCGTCCCACAGCCCCCGAGCAACCCCGGCGTCGGCAGCAGCAGCGGCGGCTCTGCGCTCGTCGTCCACGCCCCCGGAAGCGGCGAGGCGGCCGACAGCGTCGCGGCGACCACCAGCCCGCCCGCGATCGGCCACGCCGCTCCATCCGAGTGCGGCTTGTCACGGCCTCCAGCGTGCCCAACTGAGCCGACCGAGCCAGCCGAGCCAACCGAGCCAACCGAGCCAACCGAGCCAACAGAGACGTCGACCATCGCCGACGAGCAGCCTAACAGGCCCCCCGAGCGTGTGGCGTGCGCCGGGGCTTGTGCGGCCTGCGGGCGTCTGTTACGAAGCCAGCCCGGTCTTGCCATGGAAACTCAGCTCGAGAAGATCAATGCCGTCGAGTGTCGCGTGCGCGTGCAGATCCCCTGGGAGGAGATCTCACCGCGCTTCGACAAGAAGCTCCGCGAGCTGCAGGGGCAGGCGCGACTGCCCGGCTTTCGTCCCGGCAAGGTCCCGCCGCAGATGGTCGAGCGCCTGTTCGGCAAGAACGTCCGCGATGAGCTCGCCCGCGACATCGTCCAGGAGACCTTCCAGTCCGCGGTGACCCAGCACAACCGCGTGCCGCTCACCCAGCCCGTCCTCGAGGAGGGCACGCTGACCAAGGGCCAGGCCTTCGTGTACCTCGCACGCTTCGAGGTGCCGCCGGAGATCCAGCCGAAGGACTACACCGGCGTGCCCGTCCGTCGCCGCCCCGCTGTGGTCGACGCGACCAAGGTCGACGCCCTGATCAAGGCCAAGCAGGACGAGGCCACCGAGCTGCGCCCGCTCGCCGAGGGCAGCGAGCGTCCGACCCACGCCGGCGACACCTGGACCCTCGACATCGAGGGCACGCTCGGCGACGTCAACGTCTCGCGCAAGGACGTTCGCCTCGAGATCGGCGACGCCACCGAGTACCTCCCCGGCCTCAGCAAGGCCCTCGAAGGCACGCCGCTCTCGGCCGTCGGCAGCACCCGAACGATCACCTTCCTGCCCACGCAAGAGCGCATCCGAGCCGACCTCCGCGGCAAAGAAGCCACCCTCACGATCGGTTTCCGCGACGTCCGCGAGAAGCACGTCCCCAACCTCGACGATGACTTCGCCCGCGAGACCGGCGAGGCCGACAGCTTCGAGGCGCTGCGCGCCAAGTACAGCGACCAGGTGCGTGAGGAGGATCAGAACGAGGCCGAACGCGACGCCCGCAAGCGCCTCGTCGAGACGCTGCTCGAGCGCAATGGGTTTGAGGTCGCCCCCTCGCTGGTCGCCCGCGAGGTCGCGGCCCAGGTCGACCTGTTCAAGCGCCAGCTCCAGCAGCAGAACATCAAGCTCAACCAGACTGGGATGAGCGAGCAGCAGGTCGCGCAGCAGATGCGGCCGCAGGCGCTGTTCAACGTCAAGGCCTTCCTCCTGCTCGACGCGATCGGCAAGGTCGAGAACCTGGTCGTCGACGAGGCCGAGGTCGACAAGGAGCTGCAGAACCTCGCCGAGGAGCGCAGCCAGAACGTCGACCGCCTGAGGGCGACGATGGAGAAGAACAACCAGCTGCTGCTCCTCCGCGCGCAGATCCGTGAGGAGAAGATCCTCGACTTCCTCATGAGCAAGGCCGAGGTCACCGAGGCGCCCGACCCGACGCCCGAGCCTGAGACGCCTGAGACGGCTGAGACGGTCACGCCGGACGCAGCGACCTGAGCCTGCCGACGCAGCGCCACGATCGCGGCGCGGGGTGCCGCCGTGCGGCGCACGCGTCGTACCTTCGCCAGAAGCTGGCGTGGTGCGCCACACAAATTTTTGCTGTGTTCGTCGGGCCCAGCGCCGCGCGTAGCGGTCGCGCCGTTGTGACCTCGCGTCACATCAGGGACCGTTCGGCAGATCGTGACGCCGACGTGCTATCACCACCGGGTGGCAGTCGCGAGCGGACGCGCGTCCGCAGCCCTCGCGAGTAGCCCTCGCGCCCGGCTAGCCACCCCTTGCATCGTCGGGCACGCCCAGTCACCATAGCCAACGGACGAACACCTGTGAGCCTCACCGCCAACATCCCCTTCGTCATCGAGCAGACGCACCGCGGCGAGCGCTCGTGGGACATCTACAGCCGGCTCCTGAAGGACCGCATCATCTTCCTCGGCACCCCGGTCAACGACCAGGTCGCCAACGTGATCATCGCCCAGCTGCTCTTCCTCGAGTCGGAGGACCCGGAGAAGGACATCACGATGTACATCAACTCGCCCGGCGGCGTGGTCACTGCGGGCCTCGGCATCTACGACACGATGCAGTACGTGCGCCCGCAGGTGGCCACCTACTGCCTCGGCCAGGCGGCGTCGATGGGCTCCCTGCTGCTCGCTGGCGGCGCCCCGGGCAAGCGCTTCGCCCTCCCCAACGCGCGCATCATGATCCACCAGCCCTCGGGCGGCGCCCAGGGCCAGGCCACGGACATCGAGATCCAGGCGCAGGAGATCCAGCGGCTCAAGAAGATCCTCAACACGATCCTCGCGCAGCACTGCAACAAGACGGTCGACGACATCCTCAAGGACACCGAGCGCGACAACTTCATGGACGCGCATATGGCCAAGTCCTACGGCCTCATCGACGAAGTCCTGGTCCGTCAGAAAGACGGCGCCCCACGCACGGTGACCTCATGAGCTCCAAGCGCGACAACCAAGGCAATTTGAGCTGCTCCTTTTGCGGCAAGAGCCAGAAGGAGGTCAAGAAGCTCATCGCTGGGCCTTCTGTTTACATCTGCGACGAGTGCATCTCGCTGTGTAACGACATCCTCGCCGAGGAGGTCCAGAAGGAGGAGCGCGCCGACGTCGGCGCCAAGGTCCCCAAGCCGAAGGACATCCGCAAGATCCTCGACGACTACATCGTCGGCCAGGACCTCGCCAAGAAGACCATCTCGGTCGCGGTCTACAACCACTACAAGCGCATCAACGCCAAGAAGCTCCCCGACGAGCCCGAGCTGCAGAAGAGCAACATCCTCCTGCTCGGCCCGACCGGCTCCGGCAAGACGCTGATGGCGCAGACCCTCGCGCGCATCCTCGACGTGCCCTTCGCCATCGCGGACGCCACCAGCCTCACCGAGGCCGGCTACGTTGGCGAGGACGTCGAGAACATCATCGTCAATCTGTTGCAGAACGCCGACCACGACGTCGAGCGCGCACAGCGGGGCATCATCTACATCGACGAGATCGACAAGATCGCCCGCAAGGGTGAAAATCCGTCGATCACCCGGGACGTCTCCGGCGAGGGCGTTCAGCAGGCGCTGCTCAAGATCCTCGAGGGCACGGTCGCCAGCGTCCCGCCCAAGGGCGGCCGCAAGCACCCGCAGCAGGACTTCCTGCAGATCGACACGACCAACATCCTGTTCATCTGCGGCGGCGCCTTCGCGGGCCTGGAAGACATCATCGACCACCGCATGTCCGCCAAGACCCTCGGCTTCGGCGTGCAGCACTCGGCCAAGAAGGAGCTCCGCCAGTGGGAGCTGCTCAAGAACGTGCAGAGCGAGGACCTGATGAAGTTCGGGCTCATCCCCGAGTTCATCGGTCGCCTGCCGATCGTCGCGCCGCTGCACGACCTCGACGAGGCCGCGTTGGTCGCCATCCTCACCCAGCCGAAGAACGCGCTGGTCAAGCAGTACGAGCGCCTCCTCGGCATCGACGGCGTCGGCCTCAAGTTCACGCCGGACGCCCTCAAGGCCGTCGCCACCAAGGCCCGCGCCCAGAAGGCCGGCGCCCGCGGCCTCCGCACCATCCTCGAGAAGGCGATGCTCGACGTGATGTACGAGATCCCCAGCTCGAACAACATCCGCGAGGTCGTGATCAACGAGGACACGATCGCCAACGGCAAGCAGCCCGTCGTGATCTACGAGAACGAGGAAGCCGCCAAAGAGGCGAGCTGAGCGCTGTCGCTGCCTGAGTGGCGGCGCGAGTGACGAAGCAAGAGGGTCGGCTCGCACCGGCCCTCTTTTCGTTGGTGGTTCACTTGCTCAGCGTGTCGACGGCGAGCTTGCCGTTGCTGCTGAACTTGCCCTCGTTCGCGCGGGCCTCCTTGAGGCCGCTGGTACGGAGCACCCACATCTGCTTGGTGGCGATCACGTCGTCCGTCTCGCGCGCACGGATCTCGATGATGTTGTTGCCGGGCGTCAGCGCGACGTCGGCGGCGAACTCGAGGCGGCCCGTCTTGGGGTCCGCGGCGGCCTGGTAGAACACCTTCTCCTGGCTCCCGAACAGGTTGCGGGCCGGGTTGTAGACGCTGATGTACACGTCGCGCACGGCCTCGTCGTCGGTCGCCACGCCGCTGATGTGCACGCGGTCGCTGTCGGTCTGGGTCACCGCGCCGACCAGCGAGATCTTCGGCGGCGAGACGGCCAGCACCTCGGAGAGCTTCGCCTTGCCGGCGCCGCCAGGCTTGACGTCGCTCGCCTTGGCGAACGCGAAGCGCTTGCTGTCGAGCTCGACGCGGTACCAGCCGTCGGCCACGCCAAGCACCTTGAGCGCGCTGCCAGCCTCGGCGCGGGCGACCTTCTGCTGCTGCTCCGCCAGCGGGCTGGCGTAGAGGTCGATGGAGCCGCCAGCGAGCACATTGCCGGAGCCGGCCGCGAAGGTGACGGTGCTCGCGGCCAGCGGGAAGCTCAGCTTCTCGGCCAGGCTGGCGCCGATCTTCGCGTCGGCCACGGCGAGCTGCAGCTTGATCAGGCCGTCCTCCGTCGGCTTCTTCACCTCGAGGTCGAACTCCACCACCCGAGAGTCGCCCGGCGCGACGGTCTTGAGGTTCTCGCGGCCGCTGTGCAGGAACACGGCGTCGCCGACGAGGTTGCGCAGCGTCACCCAGGTGTCCATCGCCTGGCCCTCGCCCGTGTTCTTGAAGCTCACGCGCATGCGCACGCGCTCACCCACCTGCAGCGCGCCGTCGGCGTTGCCGCGGATGTTGGCGCCGAGCTTGGGGTCGTCGAGCAGCTGGTAGCCGTAGGCGAACTGCGGCCGCGGCAGGCCCTCGCTGCTGATGTCGATCGTCGTCTGCGAGCCCGCCATTGCCGTGGCTCCGTGCTGTTCAAATAGCTGCCACTCGATGCGGTCGGTGCGCGAGAGCTCGTGCTCCGAGACCGAGAGCTTCAGGGTCGCGCTGCGGGTCTGGCCGGGGTCGAGGCGTCCGAACAGCAGCTCGCGCTCGTCGAAGTAGCTGTAGTCGGAGTCGGAGTAGGCGCGGACCTGAAACGCGGGCGCTGAGCCCTCGTTGGTGACGGTGACGGTGACGGTGCCCGACTCGCCGGCGCCGATCGTGTTGCCGGGCTTGTCGATGCGGAGCGCCATGCGCAGGCTCGGCGCGCCGGCGCCAGCGACTGGCGCGGGCCCGGGGTTCCAGTCGATGCCCTTCTTCTGCAAGCTGGCGATGATGCGGGCCTGTTCGAGCGCGGTCTGCTGGGCGACGAAGTCATTGATCTTGCCGAGGATGCCCTCGCGCTCGGGGGTCGGGGCCCAGACGACGAGGTCGCGGGCCATGCGGATCTCCGGGTCCTCCAGCAGCGCCTCGGGGGTCGGCCTGCCGGTCTTGTCGGTCTTGGTCTTGTCCTTCTCTTTCTTGACCTTCTTGTCCTTGGCGTCGCCCTCGTCCTCCTCGTAGGTGTTGCCGAGAAAGTAGAGCGGGCCGGCGGCGATCTGGTGCGAGGGGTCGGCCTTGGTCGAGGTCAGGTGCGAGGCCAGCGACTCCTCGCGGACGAGGTCGAAGCGCTTGCGGCCGTGATAGGCGGTGTAGTCCTTGGTGATGAGGACGGGGATCGTCTCGAGGTCGGGGCTGACGCCGACGGACTGGATCGAGACGTCGCCGGGGGTCAGGTACTGGGCGATCGTCAGCTTGAGCGCGAGCTCCTTGTCGCCGACCTTGCGGTCGTGCAGCACCTGCACCGAGCCCTTGCCGAAGGTGCGCCGGCCGATGAGCACCGCGCGGCCGAGGTTGCGCAGGGCGCCGGCGACGATCTCGGTGGCGCTGGCCGAGCCCTGGTCGATCAGCACGACGACGGGCAGGTTGGGGAAGTCGTAGCGGTCGTCGGCCGCGAGCTCCTCGCGCGGCGAGGAGCTGCCGACGGTGGAGACGATCGTGCCGGTCTTGAGGAAGGCGTCGGCGACCTCGACGGCGGCGGTGAGCAGGCCGCCCGGGTTGTCGCGCATGTCGAGCACCACGCCGCGCACGCCGGCCTTCTCGAACTCGGCGAGCTTCGCCCGCAGCTCCTTGCCGGTGGTCTGGGCGAAGTTGCGGTTGATCTGGATGAGGCCGACCTTGACCGGGTTGCCCTTGGCGTCGGTGCCCGGCAAGACGTCGCCCTGCACGCTGTCGAGGGTGATCACGTCGCGGGTGATCGGGAATTTCTTGACCTTGTCGCTGCCGTCGCGTCGCACGTAGAGCGTGACCACCGTGCCCGGGTCGCCGCGCATGCGGTCGACCGCCTCGGTCATGCCCATCGTGACGGTCGACTCTTCATCGATCTGAACGATGCGGTCCATGGCCTCGATGCCGGCCTTGGCGGCCGGGTTGCCGTCGATCACGCGAATGACGGTGATCTGCGTGTCGCGCATGCCGACCTCGATGCCAAGGCCGCCGAAGCTGCCCTTGGTGTTGGTCTTCATGGTCTCGAAGTCGTCGGGTCGCAGCAGGTTTGTGTGCGGGTCGAGGGTGCCGAGCACGCCCTCGACGATCGCGTACTCGGCGTTGCGTTGCTCGTCCTCGCTGAGCACGGTGTGCCGGTTGACGAAGCGGAACACCTCGCGCACGTGCGTGCCCACGGCCCACAGCGCCTCGACATCACCGATCTGGAACTCTTGCTCGGTGGTGCCGACGCGCACCCGCACGCGCGCGGCCGGCTGACCTGCGGGGCCGACCGGCTCGACCAGTACCTGCGGGATCGCCTTCTCCAGGCCCTCGAGGGCGGCGATCGCCATCTTGTGCGGGTCGATGCGCTCGGGCTCGACGTAGTACTTGGCGACGTACCACAGGGTCCAGTCGAGGATGCGCAGGTCGGTGGCGTCATAGCCCTGCGCGGCTCGTCCGGCGGCCCGCGGCTCGCCCTTCTGCGCCTGTGCCGTGGTGTCCTGCAAGGTCGTGAGGCCCAGCGCCAACGCGAGTGAACCGAACACGATGGCGGGCGTGGAGGCCTTGGCGAAGCGGGGGCGAGACGGCGTTTGTCCGGTCACAGAGGCCAGTCTAACGGCCAGGGACGGACACGGCCACGGGCCCCGTCGTGATTGTCGGGGTGTGTCGGCGTGAAACCGCGGCAAGCAGCGAGGGGTCTCGAATGACCGTCTCGCGGGCGTTGCGCCTGTTGTCGCGGCGAGTGTGCCCTGGCTCGCGGGCGAGCCCGGGTCGTGACGCGGCGGACTCCGGTACCCAAGCGACCCGCTCGCGGCGTAGACTCCGCCAGCATGTCGGAACGCAAGCGCAGCGCGGCGGGGCCCGCCGGTGCGGACAAGCGGGGGAAGCCGGTCGTCGACTTGGTGGCGGTCGAGGAGGCCGGGCCGGTCGTCGCGGAGGTCGTCGAGGTGGAGCCGGTGGAGTCGGCGGAGGATGCCGAGCCGGCGGAGGATGCCGAGGACGACGAGGCTGATCAGGCGCTGGCGGACATCGATCCGGCGACCGACGAGGAGCTCGATGCCATCGCGCGAGACATCGGCCGTCCGGCGCCAGCGACGAGCACGGCGCTGGCCCGGCGCGACCCGATGGGCCAGTACATGGCCGAGGTGCGGCGCTACCCGCTGCTCACCCGCGAGGAGGAGCACGAGCTGGCGGTGCGGTGGATCGACCACGGCGACAAGGAGGCGGGGCGCCGACTGGTGACCTCGAACCTGCGCCTCGTGGTGAAGATCGCCCACGAGTACAAGCGGACCTACCAGAACCTCCTCGATCTGGTGCAGGAGGGCAACGTCGGGCTGATCCAGGCGGTCAAGAAGTTCGACCCGTATCGCGGGGTCAAGCTCTCGACCTACTCGGGCTGGTGGATCCGCGCGTACATCCTGAAGTTCATCCTCAACAACTGGCGCCTGGTGAAGATCGGCACCACCCAGAACCAGCGCAAGCTGTTCTTCAACCTCCGCAAGCAGCGCGAGAAGCTGCTGCAGGCCGGCGTCGACCCCACGGCGGAGCGCATCGCCAAGGAGCTCGATGTCAGCGAGTCCGAGGTCATCGAGATGGACCGCCGCCTGTCGTCGCCGGACATGTCGCTCAACGCTCCGCTCAACGAGGACGACGGCGACGGCGGTCGCACGCGCCTCGACATCATCGAGGACTCGACCGACGACCCGGCGATGAAGGTCGAGTCGGCGGAGTTCAAGGACATCTTGCAGGAGAAGCTGCGCCGCTTCGGCGCGACGCTGGCCGGCCGCGAGCTCGAGATCTTCCGCGACCGCATCGTCGCCGACGACCCCGTGACCTTGCAGGAGCTCGGCGATCGCTGGAAGGTCAGCCGCGAGCGGGCCCGGCAGCTGGAGAAGCGCATGGTGCTGCGTCTGCGCGAGTTCCTGCAGAGCGAGCTCGGCGACGCCGTGCAGATCGCTCTGGGCCAGGAGTGAGGCAGTGACGGTGGAGGCGGGCAAGGGCACGCTGGTGCTCGTCGGCACGCCGCTCGGCAACCGCGGCGACCTCAGCCCGCGCGCGCGCGAGGCGATCGTCGGCGCCGACCTGCTGCTCTGCGAGGACACGCGCAGCCCGGTGCGTCTGCTCGGCGAGGGCGTCCAGCTGCCGCCGCGCGTGAGCTGCTTCGTCGTCAACGAGGGCGAGCGCCTCGGTTTGTTGCTCGAGCACCTGGCCCGCGGCGAGAGGGTGGCCTACGTGTCGGAGGCGGGCCTGCCGGTGTGGAGCGACCCGGGCCTGCGCCTCGTGCAAGCGGCGGTCGCGGCGGGATACGAGGTCGACGTGATCCCCGGACCGACGGCGGCGGCGGTGGCCCTGTGCCTGAGCGGGCTGCCGGCCGAGGACGTACGCTTCCTCGGTTTCTTGCCGCGTTCGGGGCCAGAGCGGGCGACGCGGCTGCAGCAGATGGCGCGCGAGCGGGCGACGGTGCTGCTGTACGAGGCGGGCAACCGTACGCCGGCGTTGCTGCGCGACCTGGCGGCGGCGCTGCCCGACGCGCCGACGCGGCGCGTGGCGATCGGCCGCGAGCTGACCAAGCAGCACCAGGAGGTGCTGCGCGGCACGTTGACCGAGCTCGCGGCGTCGGTGCAGGAGGCGCTGCGCGGCGAGGTGACGCTGGCCATCGAGGGCACGAGCGCGGCGGAGCTGGAGGCTGGAGATCCCGCGCAGACGGCCGCCCGCGCGGTGTGGGAGCTGATCTGGGACGCGAGCCTCAAGCCGCGCGAGAAGGCCAAGCAGATCGCCGCGCGCACTGGTCTCGAGGCGCGCGCGGTCTACGAGCGTCTGGCCCACCGCGACGACCCTGAGTGACCGCGTGCGGGCAAGGAGCACGAACGCCGCCCCTCGCGTGAGCGAGGCGCGGCGGCGTGGACTGACCGGCTCACCGACTCATCAGAACGTGAGCAGGAAGCGGAAGTAGCCCATCACGTTGAGCACGTCGCCGACGGCGTAGCGACGGCCGACGTTGTCGATCACGTCGCGGCGGACCGGGTTGACCTCTTTGGTGTTGGGGTCGACCAGGTTGGGGTCGCCCTGCAGGGAGGCCTTGCCGCGGCTGGCGTTGGAGATCCAGTGGCGGGTGTCGGTGCTGCCGTTCACGCCGAACATCAGCACGGCGTACTTGTTGAGCTGGAAGTTGAGCCCGAAGTTGATGCCGAAGGTGGCGAAGTCCTGGATGTTGGTGATGCCGTTGGACTTCACGCAGCCGCCGGAGGCGCCCGAGCCCTGGATGTAGTTCGGGTCGCTGACCTGGTTTGGGTTGTTCGGGTCGTTGGCGTAGGCGACGGCGCCCTTGGCATCCGCGTTGCTGCAAGCGGCGGTGCCGGGGCTGTTGCTGCCGATCAGCGCGGGGCTGTCGGAGAACAGCTCCCAGCCCTCGCTGTAGCCGCGGCCGTTGTACTTGAGCATCGCCAGGCCGCGGATCTGGACCGAGACCTTCTGGCCCTTGGCCTTGCGCTCGAAGGGCACGATCTCGGTGCCGAAGGTGACGCCGAGCTGCGACTGCGGGTTGACCCGATCCTGGGCGCCGCCCCAGTCCTTGAACTCGGTGTTGCCGGCGCGGATCGCCTGATACCACCAGGCGGTGAAGAACGGGTCGAGGAAGCGATAGCGGCGCGACAGCGAGGTCCACACGCCGATCTCGTGGGTGCCGCGACCGACCGTGTGGTTGCCCTTCGGGTCCGAGGTCGCGGTGTCACGCGAGAAGGTCATCGGCTTGCCGACTGCGAAGCGACCCTCGAGGCCGATCACCCACTTGGGCATGTGCGACAGGCGGTCCTGGTTGAGGATCGCGTACTTGAGGCCGACGTACAGCTGATCGAGGCCGCGGCGGGTGGCACCCTTGAAGATCGTCTGGGTGTCCGCACCATTGAACGCGTTGTACGGATTGCTCGGGTTGGTGGCGTCGAAGCCACCACGCGGGATGATGCCGTCGCGGATGCTGGTGCTGTTGTTGGCGTTGACGCAGGTGGCCGGGTTCGTGATCGAGGCGCCCTCGCCGTAGACACACGGGTCCGCTTCCTGGTCGAAGCTGTAAGTACGCTGGTCGGCGACGACGATCGGGATGTTCACGTAGACCGCGAGGTCCTTGTAGAGCCCGATCTCCATCGAGGGCGTCACGACGTGGCGAAACTGCTGGTACAGCAGGTCGCGCACGACGGTGCTGCTCGGGTTGTTCGCGTCGCTCCACTCGCGCAGGATCGCGGCCTTCTTGAAGTTGAAGTCGTAGCCAACCCCGAAGTGCAGGTCGAACTTGTTGTCGCCGTCGAACGAGCTCGCCACGCGAGTGACTTCCGCCGCCTGCGTCGTCGCGCTGAATCCGAAGAACAGGCCCATCAGGGGCAGGAGGCCGCACAGTTTCCGCATAGGGAGCACCTCAGGGAGTCGCAGGACGATACCCGCGCGGGCTTGCCAGCGTCAACATTCCTGGGTCCGCGACTCCCCCACAGACCCGCGCCGAGGTAGGCGAATTCGCGTGGCAGCGGGCCTGGACGGGGGGTCTGGGCGGTGATTTGGGGGCGATCTACGCCGAAACTTGCGAGGAGATCGCGGCCGGCGGTGGCGGGTCACAGCCGAATTTGTGGCTGGCCCAGGCGGCGGGCTTCAGGTGGCGCCGCGGCTCGGTCGCTGGCGGGGCCTGCAACTTGCTGTGCAAGCTGCCAGGCGGCGGGCTGCAGGTGGCGCCGCGGCTCGGGTCGCTGGCGGGGGCCTGCACCACGCTGTGCAAGCTGCCAGGCGGCGGGCTTCAGGTGGCGCCGCGGTTCGGGTCGCTGGCGGGGGCCTTGGTGGGGTCGTCGACGACGCTCTCGCGGAGGCCGAGCTCCTTCATCTTGGATTGCAGGCTGCGGCGGCTGATGCCGAGGGCGCGGGCCGACCGCGTGACGTTGCCGTCGGTCTTGGCCAGCGCTTCGCGGATCAGAGCCTCCTCGACCAGTCGCGAGCCGGCGCGCACGGCCTCCTTGAGGTCCTGGCCGAGGCTCGAAAGCGGCAGGCGGATGTGCCTGGGGTCGTCGGCGTCGTTGCTGAGGGCGCCGAGGCCAGGGCCAGCGTTGAGGCTGAGGCGGAGGCTCGACTCGGCGGGTGATGCGGCGGCGTGGTTGTCACCGGTGTAGGCGTCGGGCAGGTCGTCCTCGTCGACCCACGCGTCGGAGGCGAACAGGACCATGCGCTCGATGAGGTTCTCGAGCTCACGGATGTTGCCCGGCCAGGCGTAGTGCTCGAGGGCGGCGAGGGCCGCGGGGGTGAGGCCCTGGACGGCCTTGCCGAGGCGTTCGTTGCAGCGGCCGACGAAGTGGGCGACCAGCAGCGGGAGGTCCTCGATGCGCTCGCGGAGGGCGGGCAGGTGGATCGGGACGACGTTGAGGCGGTAGTAGAGGTCCTCGCGGAAGCTGCCGTCCTTGATCAGCTCCTCGAGGCCGCGGTTGGTCGCGGCGATGAGGCGTACGTGTACGCGCAAGGTCTTGACGCCGCCGACGCGCTCGAATTCCGACTCCTGGATGGCCCGCAGCAGCTTGACCTGGATCTCTTTGGGGATCTCGCTGACCTCGTCGAGGAACAGGGTGCCGCCGTCGGCCAGCTCGAAGCGGCCGGGGCGGCTCGACACGGCGCCGGTGAAGGCCCCGCGCTCGTGGCCGAAGAGCTCGCTTTCGACCAGGCCGGACGGGATCGCGGCGCAGTTGACCTTGATGAAGGGATGGCTGCGGCGCGGCGAGCCGAGGTGGAGGGCGCGGGCGACGAGCTCCTTGCCGGTGCCGCTCTCGGCGGTGATGAGGACGGTGGAGGGGCTGGCGGCGACCTTGTGGACGGTCTCGCGGATCAGCTGCATCTGCGGCGAGCGGCCGACCATGCCGGCGTGGGTGCACGGGTCTTCGAGCTCTTCCGCGGGCTGGGCGGTGATCGCCGAGGGGCCCGAGCGTTCGCGGGTGGCGATCGCCTTCTGGACGATCTGGTGGATCTGGTCGCGGTCGAAGGGCTTCTCCAGGTAGTCGAAGGCGCCGAGCTTCACGGCCTCGACCGCCGAGTCGACGCTGCCGTGGGCGGTCAGCAGGATCACCGGCAGGTTGGGCTCGTGCAGGGTCAGCGCGCGCAGCAGGCCGATGCCGTCGAGGTTTGGCATGCGCAGGTCGGAGATCACGACGTCGAAGGTGCGCGGCGGGGCCGAGCGCACGCGGGCCAGCGCGGCGGCGCCGTCGGTCTCGGCGTGGACCTCGTAGCCCTGCTGCCGCAGCAGCGCCCCGAGGACCTTGCGCAGGTTGGGTTCGTCGTCGACCAGGAGGATGCGGTGCTGTGTCTGGGTCACGGTGGTCTTGGGGCTGGCTGAAAGGACAGGTCAGGCCGGAGCGGCGGCGCGGGGCAGCGGCTCGAGCGGGAGGAGGACGGTGAACTGGGCGCCGCCACCCTCGGGGGAGCTGGCCTCGATGAGGCCGCGGTGATTCTCCACGATTCGCTGCGAGATGGGCAGGCCCAGGCCGGTGCCGCCGCTCTTGGTGGTGTGGAAGGGGACGAACAGGTTGGCGAGCGCCTGGGGGGTGAAGCCGGGGCCGTTGTCGCGGATGCTGAGGGCGACGGCGTCCCCGCTGGCCAGGCCGTGGCGGCGCAGCGCGAGGGTGATCCACACGCGGCCGGGGGTGGTTTGGCCGAGGAGCGCGTCGAAGGCGTTGCGCAGGAGGTTGAGGAGGACCTGGCGCAGCGCCTCCGCGTCGCCGCGCACGCGCGGGAGGTTCGGCGGGGCGGTGACGGTGACGCGCTGGCGGTGTTCCTCGGGCAGCAGGCGGAGGGTGGCGGCCACGACCTCGCCGAGCGGGACGGCGGACATCTCACCGGAGAACGGGCGGGAGTAGCTGAGGAACTGGGTGACGACGCGGTTGAGGCGGTCGACCTCCTCGACGATGACGCCGAGGAATTCGCGGGTGGTGGGGTCGGCGTCCTGCATGCCGGGCTCGACCACCTGGACGGCGCCCTTGATGGCGCCGAGGGGGTTGCGGATCTCGTGGGCGAGGCCGGCGGCCATCTGCCCGAGCGCGGCGAGGCGGTCTCGCTCCTTGCGCTGCTCGTAGACCTTCGAGTTCTCGATCATCACGGCGGCCTGGGCGACGACGCCGGCGAACAGCTCGACCTCTTCGCGCGAGAAGGGCTCGAGCAGGCGCTCGTCCTCGACGAAGAGCACGCCGAGGAGGTCGAACACGGCGCGGCCGTCCTCGGTGGTGTTGCGGCCGAGGACCGGGAGGGCCAGGCTCGCGCCGATCTCGGCGAGGGTCTGCAGGGACTCGTCGAGCTCGGCCTGCAGCTCGCTGCGGGCGCGCTCACGCTGGCGCTGCAGCACGTCGCGCAGCTGCGGGCCCTGGCGCAGGCGCTCGAGCAGGGGGCGGCGGGTGGCGAGGTCGAGGCGCTCGAGCACGGGGGCGCCGAGGTGGCCGCGGAGGGTGAGGGCGAGGCCCTGGCGGTCGACGAGGAAGAACGCGGCCCGGGTGACGCGGTTGGACTCGCGCAGGGAGCCGAGCACGGCCTTGACCATCTCGTCGGGGTCGATGACGTTGGCGAGGCGCTGACGCAGCTGCACGAGGATCGCGCGCAGGGCCGAGCGCTCGCGGAAGACCCAGCCTTCGAGGCGGCGCTCGAGCTCGGTGCGCAGCGGGTCGACCAGCATGAGCACCGCGAACGAGGCGAGCAGGGTGTTGAAGAGGAGGAGCATGGGCTCGTCGGCGAAGCGCCAGGGGACCCACAGCAGGAGGGCGGCGTAGACGGCGGTGACGGTGATGACGAGGAGCGTCATGACCGTGATGCGGCCGAGGATCTCCGGGAGGTCGAGCAGACGCTCGCGCACGAGGGTCTGGGCCATGAAGTAGAGGTAGACGGCCGTGAAGGTGGCGCCGACGACGGGGATGCCGGGTTGGCCGAGGGCGAGGGCGAGGAGGCTGGCGTAGAACAGGTAGCGCAGGCGCGGGGCGGCGGCGGTGCCCTCTGCGGCCCGCGCGGCTCGCCACATGCGCATGGCGGCGTAGAGGAGGCCGCCGATCACATAGGCCGGGAGCAGCACCGCGACGATCACCCACCAGGGGTCGCTGGGGAGGGTCGGGAAGATCAGCGCGAGGGTCTGGGCGACCAGGAGCAGCGCGAGCATCGGCGCCTGCACGACGTTGCGGGGCGGGGCGCCGGAGGCGGGGATGAAGCCGGAGAAGCAGCGGTCGGCGGTGTAGGGGAGGAAGAGCGAGACGGTCTGGGCGATCCAGATCGAGAGCGGCAGGGCGGGGAAGCCGGAGAAGAAGCGGGCGAGGTGGAACAGGCCGAGGTTCAGGCAGAAGGCGGCGAACAGGCGAAATTGGTCGCGCGAGCGGTCGCGCAGGAACACGCTGATGCCGATGGCGATCGCCACGGCGGCGGCCAGCAGCGAGCTCAGGCTGGCGTAGAGGTTCGATCCGGACACCGGCGGGGATGGTAGCCCCGGACGCGCAGGCGCGGGAGATCTCGGGATCGCGGGGGTTGGTCGAGGTCAGCGCGTAAAGCGGCGCTGCGCGGGCTTTCATGGCCGAGGTGGGGGCGAACAGGCGGGATTGTCGAGGTCTGGACGGGGGGGAGGGCGCCTGGCATGCTGCCCGCCATGGCCGCCACGCCCATCGACAACGACGCCCGCGCGCAGCAGCTCGCAAGAGCGATCGCCTCTGACATCCAGCTCTACAACAAGCAGAAGATCGAGGAGGCGCTGATCAACGACAACTTCTTCGAGGCGCTGTCCGAGGAGATCACCGAGGGTCGTGACCTGTTCCGGGGTCGTGTGACGCCGGAGCTGTTTCGTCGCAACTACTACGACCGGGCCATCGTCGACCGCGTCGTCAAGCCGATGGCGAGCCTGAAGACGCCGATCTGGTGAGCTTCGTACGCGTCGCGCTCGGACCTGAGGCGCTCGGTCAGCGCCTCGATGCAGCGCTGGTCGCGGCGCTGGTGCGCGGTGGCCAGCGCTATTCGCGTTCACAGCTGGCGCGGGCCTTCGCAGCCGGGCAGGTGCGCGTCGCGGGGGCGCCTGTGGGCAAGCCTGGGCGGCTCGTGGACGCGGCGCTCGTGGTGGAGCTGGAGATCGAGGAGCCGCAGGCGTTGCAAGCGGTGGCCGAGGATCTGCCGCTGGTGGTGGTGCACGAGGACGCGGACTTGCTGGTGATCGACAAGCCTGCGGGGATGGTGGTGCACGCGGGGCCGGGGCACGAGCGCGGGACGCTGGTGAACGCCGTGCTGCATTATCTCGGGATCTCCGCGGAGGAGCTGCCGGTGTTGCCGGGCAATGATGCGACGCGGCCGGGCATCGTCCACCGGCTCGACCGCGACACCAGCGGGCTCATCGTCGTGGCTCGCAACGCGCGCGCGCAGGAGGGGCTGGCGGCCCAGTTTCGCGTGCACGACCTGCGGCGGCGTTACCTCGGGGTGGTGTGGGGCGTGCCGGCCTTCACGAAGAAGAGCCTGAAGACGCGGCACGGGCGTGACCCTGGCGACCGGCGGCGGTTTTCGCCGCACGTCGACGAGGGGCGCGAGGCGATCACACACTTGCAGGTGCTGAGAGCGCTGCACGACGCGGCGCTGCTCGAGTTCCAGCTGGAGACCGGCCGCACGCACCAGATCCGCATGCACTGTCGTCTGCTCGGGCACCCGATCGTGGCCGACGCGATGTACGGTGGGATGGGCGGGCCGCCAGCGCGGCGGCAGGTCGCTGCGGAGCTGGGGCGTCACGCGCTGCACGCAGCGGAGCTCGGCTTTCGCCACCCGATCTCCGGGCGCGCGCTCGACTTCTCGTCGCCGCTGCCGCCTGACCTTTCACACCTGGTCGAACGGCTAGGTTCTTCGGGACAGGCGGCGTGATCGAGCGGGCGACGGGGCTGCCCGCGGGGCTGGTGCACGGCTTCACCGATCGTCTCGGCGGGGTGAGCGAGGGGCGTTTTGCGACGCTGAACCTGGGGCGGCGCTGGGGCGACGATCCGTTGGCGGTGGCGGAGAACTATCGGCGCGTCGCGGCGGCGGGGGGCTTTCGTGCGGAGACCCTGCGGCTGGTGCGACAGGTGCACGGGGCGGCGGTGTTGCGGGCGCGGGAGCTGGTGGTGGACAGCGAGGCGGATGCGTTGTGGGTGCACCGCGATGATGGGCCAATGGTCGCGGGGGTGCTGACGGCGGACTGTGTGCCGGTCTTGATCGCGGATACAGCGGGCACGGTGGCGGCCGCGGTGCACAGCGGGTGGAAGGGGACGGTGGCTGATATTGCGGGCGCGACGGTGCGGGTGCTCGCGGAGCAGGTGCCGGTGGGCACGCTGGTGGCGGTGATCGGTCCGTGCATCGAGGTGGGGGCCTTCGAGGTGGGCGAGGAGGTGGCGGTGCAGTTCGAGCGACGGTTTGTTCGGCGCGAGGGGCTGGTGCGGCCGCACGTCGATCTGGTCGCCACCGTGAGGGCGCAGCTGGTGGCGGCTGGGGTCGTGGCTGGGGCGATCTCCCGGGTTGGGGGTTGCACCTTCAGCGACCCGGGGCGCTACTTCTCGTACCGTCGCGATAACGCGGGCATCGGCCAGATGCTGGCGTTTGCTGGCTTCGCGTAGGGCTTTTGGGCTGAAACGACGAGAGCCGGCCCGCTGCGGGTCGGCTCATGGGTATGACGATCGAGGCGCACAAGCGCGCTCTCATCTGCTGGCGCGGGAGATCACTCCTTCTTCGCAGCGGCCTCGCTACCCATCTTGCCGTAGTTGTCGGCCATCGTGTCGCGCTTGGCGCCGAAGATGCCGATGACGGAGAACTGAAGGATCCACACGAACACCGCTGCGAAGGAGGCGATGAGCAGGATCTGGAAGATCGCGGGGACGGTCGAGACCGGGGGTTTGGCGGCCTGGACTTCCCACTTGTTGTCGGCGATTTCGGAGATGGACATGGTCGTGGCGCTCCTTCGGAGGGCGAGCTTCAACGAAGCTATCACGGAGGCGGTTTTTCCGACAAGCCCGAGATTTCCGGTTCGGGGTTGCGATTACTTGTACTTGTTTGGGTCGGCCTTGTTCTGGTCGTCCTGCGAGATCCGCGCGGCGCGGCTGGCGAGTTCGAGCCCGTAGGCCTGGAGGAGCTCGCCGGTGTGCATCTGCAGGTCGACGGTGGCCCGGAGGTAGTCGATCTGGGCGCTGAGGGCGTTGAAGTTGGCGATGGCGAGTTCATCCTGGCGAAACAGGACGTCGTAGCTGGTCGAGCGGCCGACGCGGCTGCGGGCCTCCTCGGCGCGGAGGTTGGACTCGGCGAGGCGGACGGACTCGGCGGAGATCGTCATGCGGGCGCCGGCGGTGCGCTGGGCGTTGACGGCCCGGATGACGGACATGGCGATGTTTTGGCGGTTGCGGCGGAGCTGGGCCTCGGCGCGGCGCATCTCGAGGACGATGCGCTCGTGGGTGGCCCTGGGGCCCGGTTCTGGATGTCCCAGTTGAGGTTTAGTTCGAGGCGGACGGTGTAGTCGGCGAGCAGGCCCTTATTTTCGTCGCGCTGGTCGGCGGTGTTGACGAAGTTCTTGAAGGCCTGCCCCCAGTTGCCGCTGATGCCTGGCTTGCCGTTGGTGGGGTCGGCGCGGGCATCGATGGCGCGGCCCTGGGGGCTGAAGGTGAGGCGGCTGTCGAGTTGGGGGAGGCGCTTGTTGGCGGCGACGAGCTCGTCGATGCGCTGGCTGGCGACGCTGATCTCGAGCTGGCGGAGCTGGGGGTGGCTCTCGAGGGCTTGCTTGACCTTGGCGTTGACGTCGACGGGGGCGAGGGAGAGGGCCTGGGGGTCGGTCTGCGGGATGATGCCGAGGACCTTGCGGTCGATGAAGTCCTGGCCCATCAGGGTGCGCAGGGTGAGGCTGCGGTCGAGTAGGACGTTCTCGGCGAGGACGACGTCGTTCTCGCGGGCGACGAGCGACTGGTAGATGGTGTCGAGGTCGAGCTGGGACTTGCGGCCGGCGTTGACCTCGGCCTGGGTGCGGCGGTGTTGTTCGGCGGTGGTGGAGGCGCTGCGACGTTTGTTGTCGAGGTCGCGGCTGGCGAACAGCAGGTCCCAGTAGGCGAGGATGAGGTCGTGGACGATCTGCTGGGCGCTGAGCATCTCGCCGGCCTCGGCGCGGGTGGTGGCCAGCTTGGCGCGGTCGATGTCGGCGCGGTTGACCCGCAGGCCGGCGTTGCGCAGCAGCGGGTGGGTGAGCGTCAGCGTGGGCGCGACCGAGTAGGTGGCGAGGTCGGTGGTGCCGGCGGCGGCATTGAGGATGTTGAAGGGCTGCTTGGTGATGCCGCGCGAGGCGCCGATGGTGAGGTTGACGGTGCCGCCGGTCTCGAGTTTGCGTTCGAAGCCGACGGAGCCGCCGATGGTCTTCTGGCCGAGGTTGAAGGCGATCTGCGAGCCGCGCTGCGGGGTGACGGCCTTGCTGGCGTACACCGAGCTGGTCATGAACACGTCGTAGGCGCCGAGCGCCACCATGATGTTCTTCTCGGAGATGGCGACGTCGAAGGCGGCGGAGCGGAGGTCGAGGTTGTTGTCGAGGGCGGTCTTCAGGACCTGGCTGAGCTCGAGCGACTCGGTGGCGAAGGAGAGCGGGTAGAGTTCGCCTGGGGTGCGGGTGTCGGCTGGTGTGGGAGTCAGCGGGGTGCCGGGCGGCAGCGGCGACGTGGGTGATGGTTCGCCGGGGCGACGCAGGGGTGTGCGGCCGGGCGGGGCGCTGACGTCACCGGGGGTGGTGGTGCGCGGGGGGGTCATGCCCGGGGAGGCGGTGGTTGAGGGCGACTGGACGTCGGGGCTTGGTCGTGGCGTGACGACCGGCGGATCGATGCGCGTCTGGACGTCCCTCACTGTCCCCGTCTCGGGGTTCAGGGTCGGGTTTTGGCTCACCGTGAGGCCGGCGAGCAACATGGCGAGTTGGAGCGACACGGACGGGCCTCAGGCTGATAGCGTCAGCGCTTGCCGGGGTCAAGCGGGGCGAGGCGGGTCGGCGATGTGCGGACACCGGCGTGGTGGCCTGAAACTCGCGGTCTGGACCCGTGGCCTGAGACCTTTGGTGCTGTCCAGCGCTCAGGGCGCGGGGGGTAGCGGGACCTCGACGGAGATCCACCACCAGTCGGTGCCGTTGCGGCCGTCGCGGAGGACGTAGAACAGGGTCGCGCGGCCGTCGGGGGGCGTCTCGTCTTCGTCTTGCTGGCCGATCGACATGGTCCACTCGTTGCGGCTCATGACGTCGTCGCTGCTGTTCGACAGGAGGTCGCCCCAGGTGCGAAACCACGAGCCGTTGAAGGTCTCGGACTGGGTCTCGTTGCCGTCGGCGCCGCCGTTGATGGGGACCAGGAAGTCCTGGAGATCGCCAGCGGGGGCGCTGGTGGAGATGACCAGGGTGTCGCCGAGCTCCGCCTTGATGACGGCGCCCTTGGGTTGCGGTCCGAGCTCGGTGCCCTTGCCTTCGTGGACGAGGGTGACCGAGAAGTCGACGATCCGCGGGTTGCGATCGCTGTCGGGGATGTCGGCGGGGTCGGGTGGCTTGCCGAGCTCGGGTGGGAGCATCACGCCGAACATCTCGGCGAGCGCGAGCAAGCGCTCGATCGGGCCGATCGGGACGCGTGAGACGACGAGCAGGCAGTCGTCGGGGAGGTCGACCTCGTCGGCGAGCAGGGCCCGGGCGCACTCGGCTGTGGGGGTGGCGTCGGCGTCGCGGCTGGCCTGGCTGATCATCGTGATCTCGATGTCGCCGCCGATGAGTAATGTCTGGGCGAAGGGGACGATGAAGTCCTGGAAGCCGTCGGGTTTGCCGTCGTCCGGGAGGATGCACGGGCTCGGCGACTCGGGGAGGGTCATCGCCATCGGGTTGAGGTCGTCCATGATGGACGGGATCGGACAGACGGGGATGTCGGCGAGGGTGGTCGGGAGGTGTCCCTTGAGACAGGCGAAGAGTCCCTGGCCGGGGCCGAGGTTGCAGGCGATCCATATCGGGTCGAAGTCGGGGTCCCCCATGGGGCCAGTGAGGTCGAGCGGGCCGGTGGGGGTGGCGATCCAGGGGGTGAGGCGCACGCCCTCGAAGGGGAGGGCCTGGCAGCGCTTGCCGAGGTCGGGCTCGGGATCGGGGAACAGCGGGGCGACGACCTCGTTGCGGACGGCGAGGACGCGGGTGGTGATGATGCGCTCCTCGATCGGGAGGCTGCCGCCGCAGGCCGCGAGCAGACCTGTCCCGAGGGCCAGGTTAGCGAGGGCGCGTTGGATGGGGCGGAGCGGCACGGGGGGAGGATATCGCGATCGCGCGGGGCTCACCACTCGAGACGCAGGCCGATCGAGGGGACGATCGGCAGCGAGGCGACGGGGCTTTGGCCCTGGAAGTTGTAGGCGTTCTGCAGGCGCTCGGTGTTGACGTGGTTGTAGATGTTGAGCACGTCGAGGAAGGCGTTGAGGGCGACACGGCGGAAGATCCAGCGCTTGTCGACGCGGAGGTCGAGCTGGTGGAAGGGCGGCAGGCGGGCGCTGTTGCGGGGGCCTTGCACGGCGATGTAGCTGCCGTCGCCGGCGTCGAAGACTGCGCCGATGACGGGGGTGTAGGGGTTGCCGGAGATCAGTCGGAAGCGCGCGCCGATCTGCCAGTTGCGCGGGAGCTTGTAGCTGGCGATCGCGGTGAGGATGTGGGTCTGGTCGAAGTTGAACAGGTAGGCGGGTTCGCCGGCGGCGTCGCGTCGCACGCTGCGCATGAGCGTGTAGCTGAGCCACGCGAACAGGTTGCGGGTGAGGGCCTTGCGCAGCAGCAGCTCGCCGCCGACGACGTAGCCGCGGCCGGTGGTGGCGGCGGTCTCGGGGCGGACGCTGCCGTCGACGATCTGGAGCGTCGATGAGGGGCGGGCGAGGTCCCACAGCGACTTGTAGAAGCCGGTGACTTCGAGGGTGATGTCGCGTGGGAGGGCCTGGGCGACGCCGAGGCTGGTGTGGAGGGCGTGCTCGAGGCCGACGCGGGGGTTGCCGAACACGGCATCGAACTCGCGAGGTTGCGGGGTCTGGGCGTAGAGGCCGACGCCGGCCTTGAGGGTGGTGTTGTCGGCGACGTCGAAGGTGGCGCGCAGGCGAGGCTCGAGCGAGGGGCGGGTGAAGGGGAGGCCGTAGTAGGTGAGGCGGGCGCCGGGGAACAGGGTGAGGCGTTCGCCGAGGCGGAGCGGGGTGGTGATGTAGAGGGCGGGGCGGAGGAGGGTGCTGCTGTTCTCGGAGGACTGCTTGCCCGGGAGGGAGCCTGCTCCGGCGGCGCCGGGGTTTCGGGCGGCGGCGGTGAGGGAGAGGTCGAATGCGGTGGCGACGAACTCGGTGCCGACGCGGAGGCCGAAGTTGCGTGAAAGCTGGCGTGACAGCTCGGCGCGGCCGGAGAAGGTGTCGGTGACGACGTGGAAGCGGAAGGCGTCGGTGATGAGGAAGGAGACGTTGTCGCGGCGGTAGGACGGGGTGACGAGGAACTCCCAGGGGCCGAGCTGTTTGCGGTAGACGAGGTCGGCGCGGTGGAAGAACTGGATGGTCTCGATGCCGTTGTTGTTGCTGGTGTCGGTGTCGTTCTTGCCGGCGAAGAGGAGCTTGCTGCGGTCGTCGGAGCCGAACACGCGGGCCGAGAACTCGCCGCCGGAGATCGGGTAGTCGAACAGGAGCTGGTAGTCGTAGTAGCGGGGGGCGACGGTGAAGTCGAGGCCGGCGTCCTTGGGGACCACGGCGGGGAGGATCGCGTCGATGTAGCTGCGCCGACCAGCGACGATGAGCGAGCCCTTGCCGATCGGTCCCTCGGCGAGGATGCCGGTGTCGAACACGTCGCTCTTGACGTAGCCGTGGAAGCCATCGCGTCGACCCTTGCGCGGGGCGACGTTGATGACGCCGCCGATCGCGTCGCCGAAGCGGCTGTCGAAGTTGCCGGGGATGAAGTCGATCTGGGTCAGGATGTCGGCGTTGAAGACGCTGGTGAGGCCGCCGAAGTGGAACAGCTGGGGGATCTCGTGGTAGCCGAGGAAGGTCGCGGAGTCGCTGGGCGCGGCGCCGCGGATCACCAGCAGGCCGGCGCCGAAGGGGGCGCGGGCGACCCCGGGGAAGTTCTGCAGCGACTTGAGCGCGTCGCCCTGGGTGCCGGGGAGCTTGCTGATCTCCTCGGGGGTGATCGTTCGCCGGTCGACCTCGCCGCTGTCGTCGCGGCGGGCCTTCACGACGGTCTTGTACGGGTTGAAGACGAGGGGCGTGGGGTAGTAGGCGAGCGTGAGTTGTTCGTCGGCGGCGAGGCGCTCGACGTACTCGAGGCGCTCGTAGCCCTGGACGAGCACGACGATGCGCAGCTTGCCGGAGGGGACGGCGCGGAGGGTGAAGTTGCCGGCGGCGTCGGTGACGGCGCGCATGGTCCACGCGGGTGTGGGGTCGTCGCCGTAGCGGCGCTTGCGGACGCGGCCGACGGGCTCGGAGGGGTCGGCGGGGACGACGAGGACGGAGGCGTTGGCGACCGGTGTGCGCTGGCCGGCGGACAGGACGCGGCCGCGCAGGCGCACCGGGGCGTCGGCGGGTGGGCTGTCCGAAGCGACAGGTGTGATGTCGGCGGGTGGGCTGTCTGAAGGGACAGGTGTGGAGAGCTGGATCTGGCTGTCCGAAGGGACAGATGCTTCGGGGGCGCGGATGTCGAGGGCGAGGGCGAGGACGACCTCGACGGGGCGGCCGCGGAGGAGGCCGGGCTGGTAGCGCAGCTGGGCCAGGGCGGCGAGGGCGGCGGCGTCGAGCTCGGGGTGGAGGCCGCGGGTGACCTCGATCTCGCGCGGGGCTCCGTCGACGCCGACGACGAACTTGAGCTCGATGCGGCCGGCGGGCGGCTTGGGGAGGGCGAGGAGGGCCGGGGGGTAGGTGATCGCCAGGCTGTCCCTCAGGACAGGTGCCTCGTAGCCGACGGGCGCCTGGGCGGCGGCGCGGCTCGGGGCGACGACGAGGGCGAGGGCGAGCAGCGCTGTGGGTGTCCGGAGGGACATGAACGCAGGGGCCGGCGAGTGGAGCTCACTCGTTGAGCTGGAACTCGTACTCATAGCGGAGCTCGAAGTCCGCGGGCTGGCCGTTGGTGGCGACGGCGGCCTTGAACCTGGCCCGCCGGAGGGCCCGCGCGGCGACCTTGCCGCAGCCGTGGCCGATGTCCTTGGAGATCTTGACGTCCTTGATGGAGCCGTCGCGACGGACCTGGACGGTGAGGATGACGACGCCCTGGATGCCGAGCTCCTGGACGGCGGGGCACTGCTCTTGCGGGACGCTGAGCACCTGGGGGAGGTCGCGGATGTAGAGCTCGCCGCGGGGCTCCCATGCGGCCGCGTTGCCATCGCCGACGGGAGCGTCCTTGGGGCGGCTGCCGGTGCCCTTGGAGTTGGGATCGCCGGTGCCGCCGGGGGTGCCGCCGGGAGTGCCGACGTTGACCTTGACGGAGCCGGTTTGCGAGGTCTGGCTGGCGTCGATGCGGAAGGGCGGGGGCGGCTCGTCGGGCTCGGGGTTGTCGGAGACGGGGGCGGGCTTGACGGGGCGCTCGGGCTTGGGGGCCTTGTCCTTGGTGGGCGGCGCGAGCTTCACGATCGGCTCGGGGTCAGGGTCGGGCTTTGGCTTCTCGGGCTCGGGCTCCGGGGGCTTCTCGGGCTCGGGCTCGGGCAGTTCGAATTCGGTGAGGTCGTAGGTGGGCTCCTCGCCCTTGCAGCGGTTGAACTGCTCGCGGCACAGGAGCGGGTCGCCGCCGGCGGCGAGGCAGGCGGTCTCCTCGATCGCACATTCGTCGCGGCTGAAGAAGGCCATGAGGGCCGCGACCACCAGGTGTGTGGCCAGCGAGCCGACGGCGCCGAAGCTGGGCCGCGCGTATGGCATCCCGGAGCTCAAGGGCGCTGCTCCGTCAACGCGTCAGATTCCAGCGCTGGTCTGCGGCCTGGGCTTCTCGGTGGCGATCGCGTACTTCTTGACGCCGGCATCCCGCAGCAGATCGATGAGGTGCACCATCGAACGGACGTTGGCTTCTTCGTCGCACTGGATGACCCCTTGTAGGTCGCGGTTCTCCGCGAGCTTGGCGGTGATCGCGGTCTTGATGGCGGCGTCGTCGGCCATCGGTTTGCGATCCGCGGTGATCGTCCCTTCCTTGGTGCAGATGAGCAGGATCTGATTGGTCTTGGGGTCGAGCTTCTGGCCGGTGTTGGCGTCGGGCTTGTTGACCGCGAGGGCCTCGGACTCCTGGATCTTCGTGGTGGTGACCATGAAGATGATCAGGAGCACCAACATCACGTCAACCAGCGGGGTGACGTTGATGTTGTTGATGCCGTCGTCTTCGTCGAGGTTCGTGTCGCCCGCCACGGTGCCAGCCCTTACGCGTGACCGCGTCCGTCAGACTTGTGGTTGAACAGGGCGAGGACCATGTTGGTGAGCGCGTCGGCCTCGCCGAGCAGCGCCTTCACGCGGCGCTGGAAGAAGTTGTAGGCGATGACCGCGGGGATGGCGACGAGCAGGCCGACCGCGGTGGCTACCAGGGCCTCGTAGATGCCGGACATAACCGCGGTGGAGTACTCGGCCGAGCCGGCGACGCCGGATCGTTCGATGGCGCGGAAGGTCTCGATGATGCCGAGCACGGTGCCGAGCAGGCCGATGAAGGGTGCGTTGGCGCCGACGGTGCCGAGGAAGTTGAGGCTGCGCTCGAGGCGGAGCTTCTCGCCGGGACGCAGGGCGGCCATGATCGCGGCCATGGAGCTGCTGCCGCGGGCGCTGGTGTCGAGCATCTGGATGGCGATGCGGCCGCCGGGGGCGCTGCTGTCCTTGACCAGGGCCTGGGCGCGGGCGAGGTCGTTATCTGCCAGGGCGGAGTGGAGGCCCCGCAGCATGGCGGCGTCGCGGCCGCGCAGGCTCTGGTAGAAGATGACGCGCTCGATCATCACAGCCACGCTGATGAGGCTCAAACCGACGAGCAGCCACAGGATCCACTCGGAGCCAACGGCTGCGAGCTCGAGGAATTTGTCCGAGAGCTTCATGAGTAGGCTGGCGAAACGTAACCGAGACGGCCTGGTTCGGCCAGCGTCCTTTGCTGACGCTGTTTACTGGGGCGCGGACGCGCTTGTTTGGGCCGTGGAAGCGACCGGGGCCTGCAACTCTTGCAAGAGCACGGTCGCGTAGCTGCCAGCTGGGAGCGAGAAGCGGAGGCGGAGGCCGGATGGGAGCGGGCCTTCTGCGGAGGCGAGGTCGACCTGGAGGTCGATCGTGGAAAGCTGAAGCGGGCGTCGTGTGCCCTCGACCTTGCTGCCGAGGGCCTTGAGTGCTTCGGGGGAGATCCCGGCGAGTGTGAGGATCTCTCGTTCAAGCGCGTCTGCCGCCGTGCCGGGGCTTGGGGCGCGCATCTTGCTGCCGAACATCGGACCTGTGAGGCCGAGTTCGCTGGCGTCGAGACGGGCCTGGTCGACCTCGGGCTCGCGTGACTCGAACAGGCCGCCGGTCGCAGTCTTCTTCAGGATGTCGCCGAGCAGGACGGTGCGCATCAGGCCGCGGGCGCGACGCTCCAACAGGTAGAGGTTGAACAGGGCAGATTGGCCGGCGCTGAGCAGGAAGTCGGCCTTGCCGCGGCGGGCGCCGCTAGCGAGGAGCTCGAGGCCGCGGCGGAGGTTGCCGCCGTCGTTGCCGAGGCGCTGGTTGCCGTAGAGATTGTCGAGGCCGCCGAGTTCGGCGAGGCGTGCGGCCTTCGCGGTGACGCGGGCGCGGGCCTCTTCGCCGGGGACGGCAAGGTCACGGATCACGAGGTCGAAGTGGTTGCCGTGGAGGTGGCCGCGGCGAAGCTTGTTGCCGTGCGGGGCAGCCGGGCCGAGCTGGATGGCCGGGTGGGAGAACTCGGTCAGCCGCGGGCCGGCCGCAAACGGCACGGTGATCCACTGCTCGGTGACGGCGTCCTTGTCCTTGAGGCCGGCGAGGCCGATCTCGGGGCGGGGGATGCCGGTCTGGCGGCTGAGCTCGACGATCGCGTCCTCGGTGCCGATGCAGCGCTTGCGCAGGATGAGGAGCAGGTGGGCGCCGGTGCGTCCATCGGGGCCGTAGGCGGGGATCTCGTGGACCGTGAAGTCCTCTGGCCGCATCCGGATCCGTCCGCCGATACCGGGCAGCTCGGCCGTTTGCAGGGGCGGGTCGAGCAGGCGGGCCTGAAATTCAGGCACGGACTCGGGGGTCACAGGCTCCCTGCTGCGCGGGAGCTCTGCGGCTTGCCGCGATCTTTGGGCTGCTTCTCGGGCTCGGTGTCCTTGAGCTTGGGCCGCGGCGGGCTGACCGGTCGCGGTGGGCTGCGGTCGGGGCGTTTGCGGTTGGGGTCGGCCGGGCCGAAGGTCTTGTAGATGTACTTGAGGTAGAGCCGGGCCTGGCGACCGTGATGGTGGCGCGGGTGCTGGCTCTGCAGCTCGCTGAAGGTGCTGCGTGACAGCTCGACCTCGTCCATGCGCAGGTAGGTGAGGCCGAGCAGGAACAGCACCTCGGCGTCGAGGCCGATGCCTGGGTAATTCTTGTGGGCGTTCTCCAGGCGGCCGATGGCGGCCTCGGGGACGTCGCGGTCGAGGTAGAAACGGGCCACGTAGAGCTCGTGCTCGAGGAGGCGGCGCTTGATCTCATCGCGCAGTTTGAGGGCGAAGGGCTCGAGCGAGCTGCCCGAGTAGTGGTCGAAGAAGTAGGCCAGCTCGACGAGGGCCTCTTGCAGCTGGGCCTGGTCGCGTTGGTAGTGCGGGGGCAGCAGGGCCATGCCCTCGGGCGCGTTCATATAGGCCGAAACGGCGGCCATATAGGCGCACCAGCCGTTCTGGACGTGCTTGTGCGTGGGGTGCAGCTTGTAGAACTGCTTGAAGCCGTCCTGGGCGGTGAGATAGTTGGCTTGGGCGAACTCGGCGCGGGCGACCAGGAGCTCGGCCTCGACGGCGTAGCGGCTGAAGGGGAAGCGGATCCGGACGAAGTCGGCGTAGGCGATCGCTTCGTCCCAGTCGCGATCCTCAAACTCGCCGGTGGCCAGCTCGTAGTTTTCACGGGCGGTCTGGCCGTAGTCGGTGCTGAGGTCCGGCCCGGTCTTGCAGGCGGTGGCGAGCGCCGCGGACGTGAGCACGAGCAGCAGGGGGACCTGCGTCCTCGCGGCCGCGAGGGCCTGTGTCCACGTGCTCGACCGCAGCATTCGTGCGCGCGAAGCTAGCCGCGGTGGCTGGCGCTGTCAAACGGCGGCGATCGGACGTCATGTGCCCGGTCGAGGTCGGCTCGAAGGCCGCGGGCTGCGAGATCTTGGGTTAGGCTCCCCGGCGTGGAGGCGGAGCGCGAGGGGCACAAGCTGGGCCGCTGGGCGGCGCAGTCGATCGTCGCCGGGTCGATGCTGGGCATCGGCATCTTCATCGCGCCGCCGGTGGTCGCGCAGCACGTGAACAGCTCGGGCTACTTCCTGCTGATGTGGCTGCTTGGCGGGCTGGCGGCGCTGTGTGGGGCGCTCAGCGTCGCGGAGCTCGGGGCGATGATGCCGCGGGCCGGCGGTGAGTATCCCTATCTGCGCCTGGCCTATGGGCCAGGTATCGCGTTTGCTACGGGGTGGCTGCAGCTGCTGGCGACGTTCCCCGGTTCGCTGGCGGCGATGGCGGTGGGCACGGCGACCTACCAGATGCCGGTGTTGTTCGGCCCCGAGTTTGCGGCGCCAGTGAACCTCGGCGTGATGATGGTGGAGGGGCCGACCTTCTGGGCGATCGTCATCGTGATTGTGTTGACGGCGCTCAACCATGTGGGTGTGGTGCTCTCGGGGCGCGTGCAGCTGGTGTTGACGGTGGTGCCTCTGGCGGTGCTTCTCCTGGTGAGCCTATTCGTGGTCGGCGATGTCGGCACGGTGCAGGTCGGCGGAGGGATCGACCTCGGGCTGTGGCCGCTGCCCACGGCGGCCGCGCTGGCGGCGGCGTACTTGCCGGTGTACTTCGCTTACTCGGGCTGGAACGCGGCGATCTACATCGGCGGCGAGGTGGAGGACCCGGGGCGCAACCTGCCGAATGCGGTCATCGGCGGGACGCTGGCGGTGTTGGTGCTGTACATGGTGCTGAGCGCCGGCTTCCTGTCGGTGTTCGGCGTGGCCGATCTGGCGGGCGTGGGCGAGGCGGGGACGGCGGCGGCGGGGCGCCTGTTCGGGCAGGCCGGGATCTATGTGGTCACGACGATGATCTTGCTGGCGATGCTCGGGTCGATCAACGGCACCGTGATGACCGGGTCGCGCATCGGCTTCGCCATGGCCCAGCAGGGCCATTTTCCGGGCGCTGGCGGACAGCTGCATCGTCGCTTCGGCACCCCAACGGTTGCGTTGTGGACGCAGGCGGTGTTGGCGATCGGGCTGATCACGATGCAGCGCTTCGAGGGGTTGATGCGCTACGCGTCGAGCGCGATGCTCATCTCGGGATCGCTGACCGTGTACAGCGTTGTGCGGCTGCGCCGGAGCATGCCGGCGCAGCCGCGACCGTATCGGGTTGCGTTCTATCCGTGGGTGCCGCTGGCGTACGTGGGCTCGAGCTTGTTCGTGTTGGTGGTGCTAGCGAACCACGGGGTGCGATCGTTGATGACGGGCGGGCTCGAGGGCGAGCTGTCAGTGTTCATGGCCGCGGGTTGGTTCGCGCTCGCGTGGCTGCTGCACCGCCTCGTCGTGGCGCCGCGGCTGCGGTAGGCTGGCGGCCGCATGAGCGCCCCCTTCACCCTGCTGACCTGGAACATCAACGGGATCCGCGCACGCCTCGACGGCGTGCTCACCTATCTGGCGGAGCGCGAGCCGGACGTGGTGTGTTTGCAGGAGATCAAGTGCGAGGAGAAGGTGTTCCCGCGGGTGCCGTTCATGGAGTTGGGCTATCAGGTGCACCTGAACGGGGCCAAGGGCTACGCGGGGGTGGCGACGCTGACGAAGGCGAAGCCGGACGAGGTTATCAAGGGCTTCCAGAGCCGCCACCGGACAGCCACTGCAGGATCCTCAACGTGGTGGTCGGCGGAGTGAGGATCTACAACCTCTACGTGCCCAACGGGACGGCGCTGGGCACCGATGCATTCGCGTACAAGCTGCAGTGGCTCGAGCGTCTGCGCGTGGAGCTCGACGCGAACAGCCGCGTCGACGAGCCGCTGCTGCTGTGCGGCGACTTCAACATCGCGCCCGATGCTCGCGACGTGGTGGACCCGGCGACGCTGGTCGGCTGCACGCACTTCTCACCCGAGGAGCACGCCGCGCTGGCGCGCCTGCTGGGCTTCGGGCTGCGCGACTGCTTCCGCAAGTTCAACGCCGAGGCGGGGCAGTTCACGTGGTTTGACTACCGCGCGGGGGCGTTCCGCAAGAATCAGGGGATGCGCATCGACCACGTGTACGCGACGGCGCCGCTGTACGAGCGCTGCGCCGCGGTGGAGCACGACGCGGCGCCGCGGAGCCTGGAGTCGCCGTCGGACCACATCCCGGTGCTGGCGAAGTTCTCGTGACGTGAGCGGCCAGGGGCGCCTGGTACGGCGCCTCTCGCCTCAGCGGGCTCACTTCATCTCGCCGCGGGCGAAGATCGAGGCGACGTAGGTGAGCACGTCGGTGGCGGAGATCTCGTCGTAGCCGTAGTTGCGGATGAGGCGCTGCTTGACGACGTCGATCTTCTCCTGGGCCTCACGGTCGACCACCTGGGAGACCAGGCTGGTCAGCTTGATGCTGTCCTTCTGGTCCTCGAAGAGCTTGAGCTCGAGGGCCTTGTAGAGGCGCTCGTTGGTGCGGTAGTCGAACTGCTTGCCCTCGATCGCCAGGGCGCCGATGTAGTTCATGATCTCGCGGCGGAAATCCTCCTTGCGCGACTCGGGGATGTCGATCTTGGTCTCGATCGATCGCATCAGGCGCTCGTCGGGCTCCTCGTCCTGGCCGGTGTACGGGTTCTTGACCTTCTCGCGCTGGGTGTAGGCCTTGACGTTGTCGATGTAGTTGCCGCACAGGCGCGCGATGGCGTCGGCGTCGGCGCTGATGGCCCGCTGGACCTCGTTCTTGACGATGTCCTCGTACTCCTGTTTGACCACGGCGAGCAGCTCCGTGTAGCGCTTGCGGTGCTCCTCGGAGGTGAGCAGCGAGTGGCTGCGCAGGCCCGACTCGAGCTCGTTGAGGACCATGAAGGGGTTGATGCTCATCTGCCCGCGGTCGCTGACGAGGCAGTTGGCGATCTTGTCCTGGATGTATCGCGGCGAGATGCCCTCCATGCCCTCGCGGTTGGCCTCCTTGCGCAGCTCCTTGACGGAGTCCTGGGTGAAGCCGGGCATGGTCTTGCCGTCGTAGAGCTTGAGCTTCTGCAGGAGGGTGAGCTGGTGCTTCTTGGGATCCTCCAGGCGGGTGAGGATGGCCCACATCGAGGCCATCTCGAGGGTATGCGGGGCGATGAACCTGCCGCGGACCTTCGCGGGGTTGTAGTCCTTGGTGTAGATCTTGATCTCTTCGCTGAGCTTGGAGATGTAGGGGATGTCGATCTTGACGGTGCGGTCGCGCAGCGCCTCCATGAACTTGTTCTCGAGCAGGCGGTTGTACTCGGCCTCGTTGGTGTGGCCGATGATCACCTCGTCGATGTCGGTCTGGGCGAACTTCTTGGGCTTGACCTTCTGCTCCTGAGTGGCGCCGAGGAGGTCGTAGAGGAAGGCGACGTCGAGCTTGAGGATCTCGACGAACTCGATGAGGCCGCGGTTGGCGACGTTGAACTCGCCATCGAAGTTGAATGCGCGGGGGTCAGTGTCGGAGCCGTACTCGGCGATCCGGCGGTAGTTGATGTCGCCGGTGAGCTCGGTGCTGTCCTGGTTCTTCTCGTCCTTCGGCTGGAAGGTGCCGATGCCGACGCGGTCCTCCTCGCTGAGCAGCAGGCGGCGCACGCGGACGTGCTGGACGACGCGCGACCAGTCGCCCTTGTGGTGGAGCATGAGTTCGCGGAAGATGAAGCGGCAGGCGGGGTTGAGCTGGCCGCGGACGAAGGGGACAAAGCCGTCGCGCTCGAGGCTCAGCGACGTGATCGCCTCGTCGCGGACCTCGGGCGGGATGAGCTTGAGCGGCTCCTCGTTCATCGGCGAGACGAAGACCTCCTGGCCGGCGGTGAGGTGGCGGAGGTGTTCGGGGAGCACCCATTCGTAGGTGTAGAGGGCGCCCTCGGGGGTGCGGCTGTACTCCTCGAGGCCCTTCTTGAGCAGGCGGGCGATGGTGCTCTTGGATGAACCGACGGGGCCGTGGAGGAGGATGATGCGGCGCTCGGTGCCGTAGCGGAGGGCCGCGGCCTTGAGCACGTTGACGAGGCGCATCAGCGGGATGTCGAGGCCGAAGATCGCGTCACGGCCCTGGTGAGCCTCGTCTTGGAAGAAGCGGTAGCGGGTGATCTTCTTCTTGTGGTCGACGTACTCTTCGGTGCCGTGCGACAGGACCATGTCGTAGAGACGTTCGTACGCGGTGCGAGCGACTCTCGGGTTGCGCCGGGCGATCTCGAGGTAGTCCTCGAAGCTGCCCGACCAGTGCAGGTCCTCGTAGCGTTTTTGATCCTGGAGGGCAGCGATGCGGTCGATGAGGCGTGTACTGGACATCATGACTTCCTGCCGAGGGTGCGTGACAGCGGGACGCGATGTTACACTAGGCACCTTGCACCGGCCACACGCGGGCCCGCGCGTGTCGTGAAGTCGGCGCCGGCCTCGTCGTCGTCATCGTCATCCTCTTGAATCGGACGCACATGATTTCGCGCATCGAACAAGATCACAGTCGCTTCCGAGAGATCATTCGCGGGAAAATTCGCCAGAACTTGCGCAAATATATCTCGCGCGGCGACCTCATTGCGCCGAAGGGACAGGGCTCGGTGACGATCCCGATGCCGCAGATCAACATCCCTCGCTTCGTGTTCGGCGACAACAGCGGGCAGGGTGTGGGGCAGGGCGAGGGCGACGCCGGAGACCCGGTCGGTGGCAGTCCGAAGGACGGTCAGAGCGGCAGCGGGAAGGCCGGGGAGGGTGAGGGCCACAAGGCGCTCGAGGTCGAGGTCTCGCTCGAGGAGCTGGCGGAGATCATGGGCGAGGAGCTCGGCCTGCCGAACATCCAGCGCCGCGGCACGCAGTCGCTCGAGACGAAGAAGGACCGCTATGTCGGCCTGCGCAGCTCCGGACCGGAGAGCCTGCGCAGCTTCAAGGCCACGTTCAAGCGGGCGCTGCGCCGGCAGGTGGCGATGGGCACCTACGACCCGCGTCGGCCGGTGATCGTGCCGATCCGCGAGGATCGCCGCTACCGCTCGTGGCGCACGGACCCGCGCCCGCAGAGCAACGCGGTGATCATCTACATGATGGATGTCTCGGGCTCGATGGGTGACGAGCAGAAGGAGATGGTGCGCATCGAGTCGTTCTGGATCGACACCTGGTTGCGCAGCCAGTACAAGGGGCTCGAGTCGCGCTTCATCATTCACGACGCGACTGCGCGGGTCGTCGAGCGCGAGGTCTTCTTTCGTACCCGTGAGTCGGGCGGCACGATGATCTCGTCGGCGTACAAGGTCTGCAGCGAGCTCATCGAGGCCGAGTTTAACCCGGAGCAGTGGAACATCTACGCGTTCCACTTCTCGGACGGCGACAACTGGTCGGTGGATGACACGGCCACCTGCATCGGGCTGCTCAAGAATCAGCTGTTGCCGCGGCTCAATCAGTTCGGCTACGGGCAGGTCGAGTCGCCGTACGGTTCGGGGCAGTTCATCAAGGACCTGCGGGCGGCGTTCAACAAGCACCCGCTGCTGATCACGTCGGAGATCAAGACGAAGGACGACATCATGGACTCGATCCGCGAGTTCCTGAAGGGAGGTCGGTGATGACGAGCATGTCGGACGTACTGGCCGCGTCGGGCGGGCTGCCTGGCGTGCTGCGCGAGCTCCAGAGCGAGATCAAGGGCTACGCGGACGGCTTCGGCCTCGACACCTTCCCGGTGGTGTTCGAGCCGGTCGACTATCGCCACATGTGCGAGATCGCGGCGTACGACGGCTTCCCCACCCGCTACCCGCACTGGCGCTTCGGCATGGAGTACGACCACATGCTCAAGAGCCACACCTACGGGTTGTCGAAGATCTACGAGCTCGTCATCAACACCAACCCCTGCTACGCGTACCTGCTCGAGGGCAACTCGCTGGTCGACCAGAAGCTGGTGATGTCGCACGTCTACGGGCACTGCGACTTCTTCAAGAACAACAACTTCTTCTCGCACACTGACCGGCGGATGATCGACGTGATGGCCAACAACGCCTCGCGGGTCCGCCGCTACATGGACCGCCATGGGGTGTCGACGGTCGAGTCCTTCATCGACGTGTGCCTCTCCCTCGACAACCTCATCGACCCGTGGCTGCCGTTTCGCGACAAGAAGGGGCGGCGGGCCCCGGCGGGGCAGTCGGGGATGGCCGGGCCGGAGGTCGAGGCCGAGGACGAGTCGGGGCGCTTGCACAACGTGCGCGGCTACCTCGAGGGCTACATCAACCCGCCGGAGTTCATCGCGGCGCAGCGGGCCAAGAAGAAGCAGCAGGACGAGATCGCCCGGCGCAAGCTGCCGCCAGCGCCGGACCGCGACGTGCTCGGCTTCCTCATGCAGCACGCGCCGCTCGACGCGTGGGAGGCCGACATCGTCGGCATCCTGCGCGAGGAGTCCTACTACTTCCTGCCGCAGCGCCAGACCAAGATCATGAACGAGGGCTGGGCGACCTACTGGCACTCGAAGATCATGACGACCAAGGCGCTGCGCGACGACGAGATCATCGACTACGCCGACGCGGCGAGCGGGGTGACGGCGATGGGCCCGGGCCAGCTGAACCCGTACAAGATCGGCGTCGAGCTGTACCGCTACATCGAGGAGCGCTGGAACCGCGGGCAGTTCGGCACGGACTACGACTCGTGCAGCTCACTGCAGGAGCGCGCGAGTTGGGACAAGCGGCTCGGCCTCGGCAAGCAGAAGATCTTCGAGGTGCGGCGCCTGTACAACGACGTCACCTTCCTCGACGAGTTCTTCACCGAGGACTTTTGCCGCGACCAGAAGTTCTTCACCTTCAAGGAGAACCGGCGCACCGGGCGGCTCGAGATCGAGGGCCGCAGCTTCGCCAAGATCAAGGCGCAGATGCTGCAGCAGCTGTCGAACTTCGGGCAGCCCTTCATCTACGTGGTGGACGCCAACTACCTCAACCGCGGTGAGCTGCTGCTCGGGCACCGGCACGAGGGTGTCGACCTCAAGGCGGACTACGCTCGCGACACGCTTCGCAGCCTCGAGCGGGTGTGGCGACGACCGGTGTCGCTGCTGACGATCCTCGACGACAAGGCCAAGCGCATCCGTTTCGACGGCTCGGAGATCTCCATGTCGGATGAGCCGCAGGCGTTTCGGGTGTGACCGGGGCGATGCGTTGGCTAGCTCACGGCCTCGCGTGGCGAGCCTCTGGGGCACGCTCAACGCAGTTTGCGCGGGCGGCGCTAGGACGAGCTGTGAACGAGTTACGATGAGCCCGTGAAATCACTGTTTGCTTGGGCCGGAGTAGGCCTCGGCCGTGGTACCGTGTGGTCGTGCGTTTGATCGCGTGGGCATCCACCGACGTAGGCCGTGTGCGCATGGCGAACGAGGACAGCTTCCTCGTGGATGCGTCACTCGGCCTCTATTTGGTCGCCGACGGCATGGGTGGCCATGCTGGCGGCGCTCATGCGAGCGCGATGTGTGCCGACGTTGTCAACAAGGTCGTGCGCCGCGGGATGGCGCGGCTGGTCGGCATGCCGCAGCAGACGTGGAACGACGCGATCGCGGAGATCCTGCAGGCCAGCGCGAGTGAAGCCAGCGCCCGTATCTACGACCAGGCGCAGATGGACCGCTCGCTGCATGGCATGGGCACGACGCTGACGGGTGTCCTGTTTCATGGTGACCGCGGCTACATCGTGCACGTCGGCGACTCGCGGGCGTACCTGATGCGCGGTGGTATGGCGCGGCAGCTGACCTCCGACCACTCGTGGCTCAACGAGCAGATCCAGGCCGGGCTGCTCACCGAGGAGGAGGCGCAGGACAGCGACCTCAAGCACATCATCACCCGCAGCGTCGGCTTCGAGCGGGTGGTCGAGGCCGACATCGTGCCGGTCAGCATCAGCATGGGGGACGTGTACCTGCTGTGCTCCGACGGCTTCGCCAACTATGTCTCGGTCGATGAGCTGGCCTCGCTCGCGCGCGACCACCTCTACTCGGAGCTGCCGCAGATCTGCACCGAGTTGGCGCTCGACCGCGGCGGTGACGACAATATCACGGTGGTGGTGATCCTCGCCTGCAACGACCACGACGAGCGCCAGGCCGTGCGTCAGCTGAGCAAGACGGCCGCAGACACCTTGCCCTCGCTCACTTGAGGCCGCGACTGAGCCCGCGAGTGTGCCCACGAGTGTGCCCACGAGTGTGCCCGCGAGTGTGGTAGACAAGTCGCGGGAAGAGAGGCGGCCGAGGGGGACAAGACGATCGCGGTGGGTGCCCCGGTGGCCCATCGAGGAAAGTCCGGGCTCCGCAGGGCAGGGTGCTGGCGCAGGCCAGTCGGGGTGACCCGAAGGAAAGTGCCACAGAAAACAGACCGCCCACGTTCGCGTGGGTCAGGGTGAAAAGGTGCGGTAAGAGCGCACCGGGGACCTGGCGACAGGGACCGCAGGGTAAACCCCACCCGGAGCAAGGCCAAGCAGGGGCAGAGATCTGGTCGAAAGGCCAGGTCTCAGGGGTGGCCCGCCCCGCCTCGGGTAGCGCCGCTTAGATGAATGATCGCCACCCGGCGGAGGCAACGACGCCGGGGACAGAACCCGGCTTACGACCTCGCTCGACCGTCTCTCTTCCCACCTGACGCGGCATGGTTTCCTGTCGCGGGCAGGCGCCCGCAGGCGTCCCCACGACCCCCCGGGCCCGCGTGGACCGGACGCGAAAAACTCGACCTCGCGGGCGACGCGGGGTCGAGTCTGTGTTCGAACCTTCGGCGGGTTTCTAGAACTCGGGCACGCCGGGCACGACGTCTTCGGCGGGCTTGGGCTTGAGGGTCTCGTGCTTCTCGTGGTCTTCGGGGAAGTGGCCGGACCAGTAGAGGAGGCGGCCACAGGACTCGCAGGGGAGGATCTCGCGGCCCTTGAGCAGGCGCATGTAGAGGATGTGGGGGATCATCATCTTGCAGGCGGTGCAGCGTTCGCGGTGGGCGGCGACGAAGGCGAGGCCGCCGAGGCGCTTGCGGATGCGCTCGTAGTTGGCGAGGATCTCCCGCTCGATGCCCTGCACCGACTTGGCGCGCAGCTTGCGGGCCTTGTCGATGTTCTCCTCGAGGTAGGTGCGCTCCGCGGCCAGGCGCAGCTTCTCGGCCTCGGCAGCGCTGCGCAGGGCGCTGAGCTGGGCCTCCATCTTGGCGATCTGTTGTTCTGTCTTGCTGACCGCGTCTTGCAGCTTCGAGATCTCGCCGGTGCGGGTCTGCACCATGCGCCGGGTCGTCTCGAGCTCTCGCTGTTGGGCGTTGAGCTCGCGTGCCGTCTTGATCTGCCCCAGCTTGGCCTTGCTGTTGCGGATCTGGTCTTCCTCGTCGTGCAGCTGGTTCTCCTGCCGGGACTGGAAGCTGCGGGTCTCCTCGAGTTTGCCGCGCTCGGCCACGAGCAGCTGCTCGAGCTTGTGCAGGTCGCTGTCGAGGCCGCTGATACGGGCCGGTATGCCGCCGAGCTTCTTCTCGAGGCTTGTGAGGCGGCGGTCCTGGCGCTGAAGCGTGCGAAGGGCGGGGATCTGGGGGTGGATATCTGTCATGGGGGTGAGGTGGGCCCACCTGGGCTTGAACCAGGGACCAACCGGTTATGAGCCGGCCGCTCTGACCGACTGAGCTATGGGCCCCGTCGACGTGGGTCGATGCGGGCTTCACGATAGGTAGCCTTGCTCAGCGCGTCAAACTGCGTGCGAAGTGCGCCAGGCGCGCAAGGCTTCGAGGTGGCACGGCAAGCGGTCGGGGATCGTGGCATGTGCAAGCGAATCGGGGCGCCGGAGGGCATCTACGTGGGCCTGTGGCGGTGATTTGCTGCAATCGTCGCGGGCTGCCGTGTGCCGTCTCCGAGAGACGGAGCTTCACCGGGGATCTGGACCATCGGCGCCTTGTTCGCCGTGACCTCGCGCGGGAGATCATCCCAGGCGACGCCGGCCAGGTGGCCCGAGCTGGGGCCGGCTTGGGTCACCCGGTGATCTGCTCGACCTGTCCCTTGGGTCAGCCTTCAAGGAACATGGCCCAAGGGACAGGCTATCATGACGAATTGGGGCGCACGGACCGGGCGGCTTCGCGCGGGCTTGTCAGCGGCGAGGGCGCGTGGTCTGCTCCTGGGATGCGTACTTCGTCTCGGTTCGGGCTGGTGTCAGGGGTCTTCAACATCGCGTTGATCGGGTGGATGTCCGGGTGTGGTGATGACACTGGCGGGTCGACGGGGGACACGGGGACGGGGGTAGGTCCGGCGAGCGCGACGGACGCGACGGCGAGCACCGGCGCGAGCGCGACGGCGCCGACGACGACGGGCGACCCACCGACGACGGGGACGGCCTCGCAGGGGCAGACGCAGAGCAGCGGGGAGGTGACGACGAGCGCGACGGGGACGGCCTCGGCCACGGAGACGGGCGCGCAGACCGACACGGCGGCGACGGGGTCGACCGGGGGCGTGAGCGTGTCGAGCACGGGCGACGAGGGGACGACCGGCGTGGAGCCGAAGCTGGACATCGGCGTGCCGGTGTGTCCGCCGGACGATCAGCCTTCGACCTTCGACTACATCTGGATCGCCAACACCTCGCAGGGGACGGTGTCGAAGATCAACACGATGACGGGCGTGGAGGAGGGCCGCTACTACACCGGTCCGAACGGCGGCTCGGCCCAGCCGTCGCGCACCTCGGTCAATCAGTACGGCGACGTGGCCGTGTCGAACCGGACGATCGGGAGCACGGCGAAGGTGGCCGCGCTGAAGTCGAAGTGCATCGACAAGAACAACAACGGGATGATCGAGACCTCGACCGGCCCGAACGACATCAAGCCGTGGGGCCAGGACGAGTGCGTGCTGTGGTACACGGCGTTCCCGCAGGCCAACGGCTACTCCGGTGGGGTGCGGCCGACGGCGTGGGAGGGCGTGGCGCAGGACCAGGTGACCTGCGAGACGCCGGTGCCGCGGCTGTGGATCGGCTACAAGGACGCGCAGAACACGGCCCACTTCGTGCGCTTGCACGGCGATACGGGGGCGGTGCTCGACGAGGTGTTGCGTCCCGGCTGGTCAGCCAACGGCTTCGGTCCCTACGGCGGCGCGGTGAACAGCGCGGGCGACCTGTACGCGGTCGGCTACGACAACGAGGTCGGGATCCGGATCGACGCGACGACGCTGAAGATCACCGAGATCGGCAACTCGCCGGGGCAGTACAAGTACGGGATGGGCGTCGATTCGAACGGCAACATGTGGGTCGGCAGCTTCGCGGGGCCGCACCACATGTACTTCTACGACGCGCAGATGAACAAGTGGGAGGGCATCGGCAACGGCGGGAACCCGGGCGGCGGGTCGCTCGGGGTGCAGATCGATCAGGAGGGTCGGGTGTGGGGCGCGGCCAACGGGCCGTGCCGTCTGATCGAGGCGGACGTGGCGACGCGCAAGTTCATCAAGACGGACATCGCGCTGCCGGGTTGCAGCTCGCCGTGGGGCGTGAGCATCGACAACGAGGGCTACGTGTGGGTCGTCGACAAGGCCAACAAGGCGTACAAGGTCGACCCCGACACCTATGAGATCAAGCTGATCGTGATGGGTCTGGTCGACCCGTACACCTACTCGGACATGACCGGGCAGGGGCTGCAGCTGGTGCTGCCGCAGTAGCCTGGAACGGGGCGGAAGGCGGCTCGAGGCAGCCGCTGCGGCGCCTGGAGATCACGGGGCGGCCGGCGGCTCGGGGTCGCCGCTGCGGCGCCTGGAGAGGTCACTGGGCGGCGGGCGGCTCGAGGCAGCCGCTGCGGCTGATGGGGGCGGCGGCGCCGGGTTCGTGGTGCTCGTCGACCCAGGCGCGCAGGGCCGCGGGGTCGCGCGGGAGGTCGTCGACCCAGCGGATCGCGCGACCGTCGCGACCGAGTGAGACCAGCCCGTCGGTCTCGTAGGCGAGGTGGTCGACGTTCTCGCTGTGGCCGTGCAGGGTGCGCAGCTCGAGCTCCGTGGCGGGGCCGGGCGGGCCGCTCAGATCCCACATGAGGATGGCGCCGGAGTTCTCGCTGGCGACGAGGGTGTCGCCATTGTCCGAGAGCGCGAGTCGGCTGCCGAGCAGCTCGGGGGAGGGCAGGCTCCACAGCAGCTCGCCGGTGGCGAAGTCGAAGACGCGGAGGCGGTTGTCGCGGCTGAGGGTGGCCATGCGGCTGCGATCGCGGGCGACGTGGATGCCGTTGATCTGGAGGCTGTGACCGGGGATTCGGCGGGAGGTGGCGGTGTCGAGGTCCCAGATGTCGAGGACGCTGTCGCTGGCGAGGACCAGCTGGGGGAGTCCGGGGACCGACGCGGTGGCGTTGAACGCGTTGGGGTAGCGGCGCAGCGGGCGGAGCTCGTTGCGGGCGGGGTCCCACACGCGCAGGAGGCCGTCGCGCTCGCCGAGCAGGATTTCAGTGCGGTCGGGGATGAGGCCGACGACCGGCATGGATGAGGTCGGTGGCAGGGCGATCGCGGCGCCAGTGGCGAGCTCGACCCAGCGTGGCGGCACGGTGTCGCTGGTGAGCAGCAGGTGTTGTCCGTCGAGGGCGAGGGTGTGATGCCACAACGCGGCGGGCGGGACGGCCGTGCGCCACAGGGTCACGCCGCTGTCGGTGTCGAGGGCGCTGAGGGTGGAGCTCTGGTCGAGGGTGAGCAGGCGGGTGCCGTCGTGGGAGAGGCTGGCGGTCGCGACGGGGACGGTGGGGGTGAACTCGCGGATCGGCTCGAAGGTGGCGGTATCGAGGATGACCTGGCGTGCGGGCGTGATGAAGGCGGCACGACGAGCGGCGGCGGCGGTGATTGGGACCGCGGGGCTGTCGAAGGACCAGACGTGGCGGCGCAGCGTCGCGGTGGACCACAGGAAGACGCGCGGGTCGTTGCCGACGGCGGCGAGGTGGGAGCCGTCAGGGGAGAACTGGACGTCGATCATCAGGGCGGGGCCGCCGGCGAGGGCGCGCTCGCTCTGGCGCTGGTGGTCCCAGATCTGCACCTTGTTGTCGCCGCCGACCGAGGCCAAGAGCACGCCGTCGGGCGAGAAGCTGAAGCGGCGGACGTAGCCCGCGTGCGGGCGTCGCATGCTGACGGCGCCGGAGGCGAGCTCCACGGTCGCGAGGGCGTGCGACTCGAAGGCGACGAGGAGGTGGCGGCCGTCGGGTGAGAAGCGGAGGTCGCGACGGGAACCGTTCGGGAGCGGTGGTGGGGCGTCGAAGCGGAGCAGGCGGCGGGTGCTGCCGTCGCGGTTCCACAGCCAGACGGCGGGTTCGGGGGTTCCGACGGCGACCCAGCGCTGGTCGGGGGAGACGGCGCCGGAGCGGTTGGGGGTCGGTGGGTCGGCGCGGAGGTCGGTGCGCAGGCCGGTGCTGAGGTCGTGGACGTGGACCTCGCCGGCGTCGGTGACGCAGCTGACCTGATGTTCGTCCCAGAGGAAGTTGTTGCCGCTGCACCGGTCGATGTCGTGGCCGAGGCCGGAGCGGAGGTCCCAGCGGCGGAGGACGTGGTCGTCGGAGTGGGAGTAGATCGAGTTGCCGTCCGGGGTGAAGGCGACGTTGCGGACGCCGGCCTGGTGTCCGACGAGCACCTGTGCGTCGCCGCGTTCGAGGTCCCAGACGCGGACGGTGGTGTCGCGGCTGGAGGTGGCGATGCGTTGTTGGTCGGGCGACCAGGCGACGCGCCAGACCTCGTTGGTGTGGCCGAAGTAGGGGCGAGATGTCCGGTCGGAGAGGTTCCAGACGCGCAGGGTGCAGTCGTCGCTGGTGGTGGCGAGGCGGGAGCTGTCGGCGGAGAAGACGGCGCGGCTGAGGGCGGCCTGGTGGCCCTGGAGGACGACGGGGAGGCCGCGGTCCTGGGCGGTGGCGGCGAGCTGGCGGATGCGTCGCCAGTCGGCGGCGGGGGAGAGGCCATGGAGGAGCTCGAGGGTGGCGACGGGGTCGTTGTCGGCGAAGATGCGGGCCTGGGCGAGGGCGAGGTTGTCGGCGCGGGTGATGGCGGCCAGCTCGGCGCGCAGGGCCCGGTCGCGCTCGGCGGAGACGCGGGTGAAGGACACGGCGACGGTGAGGATGACGACGGCGAGGGCGATGGCGGCGGCGAGGAGGGCAGCGCGGTAGCGACGGACGAGCCGGCGCAGCAGCTCCCACGCGGTGTAGCGGTGGGCGCCGACGATCTGCCCGGTCTGGAAGCGGCGGAGGTCGTCGGCGAGGGCCTTGGCGGTGGGGTAGCGGGCGGCGGGGTCGCGGGCCATCGCCTTGTCGACGATCGCCGCCAATTCTTCGGGCGCCTGGGGCTCGCGCTGGAGCAGCGGAATGGGCGCCTCGAAGACGGTCTTGAAGATCATCTCGGTGGCGTTGTCGGCGTCGTGGGGGAGCTGGCCGCTGAGGGTCTGGTAGAGGATCACGCCGAGGGCGTAGACGTCGGTGCGGGCGTCGACGGCGGCGCTGTTGGCCTGCTCCGGGGACATGAAGCCGGGGGTGCCGACGATCGAACCGACGTGGGTCAGCTGGGAGGTGACGCTGTCCTGGCCGGGCGGCCCGGGGTGGGCGGTGTGGGCGGAGGTGCTGGGGAGGTCGGGCTCGTCCAGCTGCTTGGCGAGGCCCCAGTCGATGACGACGGTCTCGCCGAACTCGCCGACCAGCACGTTGTTGGGCTTGAGGTCGCGGTGGATGATCGACTGGGCGTGGGCGAAGGCGACGGTCTCGGCGATCGCTAGCACGTGGGGCAGGAGGGCGAGGCGGGCGGAGAGGCTCTGGGCCTCGGCGATGAGGAGGTCGAAGGAGCGGCCGGAGACCAGCTTCATCGCGTAGAAGGGCTCGCCGCTCGGCCAGCGTCCGGCGCTGTAGACCGGCACGATGCCGGGGTGCTGCAGGCGGGCGGTGAGGAGGACCTCGCGGACGAAGCGTTGCTCGTCGCCGTGGTCGCCGGCGACCAGCAGCTCCTTGAGGGCGACGGTGCGGCCGAGCACCGGGTCGCGCGCACGCAGGATGCGGCCGATGCCGCCCTGGGCGAACTGGCCGTCGATGTGGAAGGCGGTGCGGGCGGTGCGGGGGAGCTGGGCCTGTTCACCTGGCTCTGAGGACATGTCCTCGGAGTCAGCCTCGGCGCGCGGGGTGACGTCACCGTCGAGCGGGGTGGTGGCGATGGCGAGGCGCCGCGGGGTGTGGGCCAGCGGGTCGCGCGGTGTCGCGGAGGCGGACATGGGCCGTGTGTGCGGGGGGACGCAGCACCGGACCAGCTTAGGGAAGCGGCGAAGAGCGCACAAGCCGAGGGGGCGGTGCGAGGGCGCGCGTGGTCAGGCGTAGCGGGTGGGGTCGGGGAGCTCGGCCTGGAGGAAGCCCTGGCGGCGCAGGGTGCAGCTGTCGCAGTGGCCGCAGGCGAGGCTGCCGGTCGGGTCGTAGCAGGAGATCGTGTCGGCGTAGTCGACCGCGAGCTCGTGACCGGCGCGGACGATCTGCGCCTTGCTCAGGTGGAGCAGCGGGGTGCGCAGCGTGATCGGGCGGCCCTCGACGCCGGCGCGGGTGGCGAGGGTGGCGAGCTGCTGGAAGGCGGCGATGAACTCGGGGCGGCAGTCGGGGTAGCCGGAGTAGTCGAGGGCGTTGACGCCGAGCCAGATCTCGCTGGCGTCGAGGGCCTCGGCCCAGGCGAGCGCGTAGGCGAGAAACAGGGTGTTGCGGGCTGGGACGTAGGTGTTGGGGATGGCGCCGAGGCCGGGGGTCGCGTCCTTCGGGACGGCGAGCGGGCTGGCCTTGATCAGCGAGGTGGCGGCGGCGACGAGGCGACCGACGTGGCCGAGGTCGACGACCTCGTGGGCGCGGGCGCCGAGGCGGGCGGCCTGGCGGCGGGCGCACTCGAGCTCGACGGCGTGGCGCTGGCCGTAGCCGAAGCTGAGGGCGTGGGTGTGGCGGCCCTCGGCGGCGGCGAGGGCGAGGACGGTGGTGGAGTCGAGGCCGCCGCTGAGGAGGACGACCGCACGTGGCGTAAAGGACATGTCCGGAGGGTCAGGTGGCCGGCTCGTAGGTCGCGTCCATGACGACGCGGCTCTCGCCGCCGCCCTGGGCGCCGGCGCTGAAGTTGGTGGTCGACTCGATGTGGGTGCGGACCGGGAGCATGTCGTCGAGGTTGAAGACGATGGTGGACTCGGAGGCGACGTCGACGGAGAGCATCATGGTTTGGCCGCCCTGGCTGAGCTCCTTGGCGCCGCTGGACTCGGACTCGATCTTGATGTCGGCGATGCGCTTGCCGCTGCTGCTGTCGATCTTGACCAGGGTGTAGGTGGTCTCGGTCTCCATGTCGATCTCGAGGCCGCCGAAGAAGTTCTCCTTCTCCTCCTTCGAGACCTTGACCGGCTTGCCCTCGGCGAGGCCGTCTTTGGGCAGCTCCGGCGGGAGGCCGAGGAAGCTGCCGAAGGAGCTCATGTCGAACTCGTCCTCGGGGGTGCCCTCCTTCTTCGGGGCGTTCTCGGGGAGGGCCTTGCTGGCGTCCTTATCGGAGTCGCCGAGCAGGTTGACGATGCGGGCGCCCTTGGTTTCGAGGAGCTTGGCCTTGAGGTCGGGGACTGGCTTGCCGTCCTTGGGCTCGGGCTTCATGTTGCCGCTGAGGTCGAAGCTGCGGACCTCGAGCATGCTGAAGCCGACGCGCAGGCGCTCGGCGCCGGAGGGGCTGATGTCGAGGAGGCCGGTGAGGTCGGCCTTCATCGAGCCGGTCTGGCCGCCGCCGCTGAGGTTGAAGGAGACGTTGAGGTTCTCCTTGAGCTTGGTGGCGGCGGGTTTGTAGCGGAGGACGATGCCGCCGGCGCTGGGGGCGGTGCCGCCGGGGCTGCCGGCCTCGGGGTTGGCGGAGTCGGCGGTCTTCTTGCACGCGGTGATGGAGAGGCAGCCGAGGGCGCCGACGAGGGCCAGAGCGGTCGAGAGGTGGCGGAGCATGGTGGCGGCAACGCTAAACCGTGGGGGCGGGGCGGTGCAACGGCGGGGTTGTGTGGAAGCGCCGTGATCGCCGCTGCGGGGGGCTGAAACTGGGGGCGGGCTCTGCTAGACAGGGCGCACCATGGTGTTGGAAGTTCTCAAGTCGATCTTTGGCCGGCGGATCCGTCTGCCGCGAGACGTGGTGACGCGAGTGCCACGCGCGGCGCGCAAGGCAGCCGAGCCGCAGGTCGCGGCGATTGCCGCGGCGATCGACGTGATCGCGGCGCTGCCGGGTCTGGCTGACGTCGCCACCACCAAGAAGCTGCCGAAGGGCTTCTTCGCGGCCGTGCAGGCGCTGATGGCCGCGTATGACGCGTATGTCGCCACGGTGGTGAAGCTGGTGCCGGGGCTGGCCGGGGCGGCGCGGCCGGGCACGCCGGAGGGGTATCACGCGTGTCACGAGCAGCCGGCGGCGGTGACGGGTGTGGAGGGGCTGGCGATCTACCGGGCGAGTCGGCCGTGGAAGGACTTCGGCCCGGTGGCGCAAGAACTGGCGCGGCTGGGCGAGCAGCAGTTCAAGGACATTCAGGCGCTGCACACCGGTAAGGACCCGGACAAGATCAGCATGACGGGTGCGGCGGTGCAGCAGGGGCGCATCGAGTTTGCCCGGCGGGGCGAGCTGTGTCCGTTGCTCGACCCGGAGACGCATCGGTGTCGCGCGTGGGAGCAGCGGCCGTTCGGGTGTCGCATGCACTTCATCCTCGGCGACGCGAGCGCGGCCGACCCGCGTGACCCGCGCTGGCCGAAGCAGGTCAAGGCGTTCAACGTGCGCATGCCGCTGCGGCAGATGGTGGCGCTCATGCAGATCGAGAAGCGCATGTTGCTGACGCCGGCGCCGTTCCTCAACGCCAACCTGTTGCAGTGGGTGCAGTTGACGGAGGGGCAGCAGCTGGCCGAGGTGGGCGAGGCGCCGCTGCGGTTCTCGCCGGATGGTCAGGCGCCGGTCAGGGCCAATCGCAACCGGCCGGGGGCCAAGAAATTCGCCAAGGAGAAGGAGCGGCGGCGGAAGTAGTGCTCGCGGGGTGCTCGTGATGCTCCGGGGTGACGGCTCGCGTAGCGACACGAACCGGAACCGCGAGGCCGTGGCGGCGGAAGTAGTGCTCGCGGGGCTCAGGGGGTGGCGGGCGGCGCCTGGGGCGCGCGAAGCCAGCGGAAGCTGAGGTAGGCGCTCATGCTGCCCTTGCCCTCGCCGCACAGCAGGGTGACCTGATAATCGTCGTTGCTGCCGCTGAGCTGGATGCGGCCGTCCTTGTCTTTTTTCTCGAGGTTGGGGACGGCCGGGGACACGGCTTTGTGGAGCGTATCGACGCAGGCCTCGCGGGTGGTGCCGGCGGGGAGGGCGAGCAGCATCTGGGTGGAGAACAGGCCCTGCTCGTCGATCTGCGTCCGACCGGAGCTCGTGACGGCGGCGCCGGGGAAGAGGTCTTGTTGGAACCACGAGGGGTCGCTCGGTCCAGGGACGGGGCCGGTGTGTGTGCCGCCGTGGGCCACGATGGTTTGCTGTTTGGGTGCCGCTTCTGCGGGAGAATTTGTTGTGGGCTGGACCACGCTTTTGTCTGTTGCCGGTGTACCTGCCGATTGCGGCGAGGCGGCCGGCGCGGCGTAGTCATTGCCGCTGCACGCGAGGAGGAGGCACAGGGGGAGCGCGAGGGGGCGAGACATGGCGGCGGAGAGTCTATCAGACAGAGGCGAGCTGCAGCTCGAGGTTGTATGCGCGGAGGAGTTACGACAATGTTGCGGCATGCGCGGGACCTCGACGACGCCCAGCACTCCCACTCCGAAGGCGTCGTCGCGTCCGCTGGAGGAGGCGCGAGGGCTGACGCGGAGCGGGGTGCTGATCGCGTACAGCCATCGCGATCGTGATCTGCTCGGCGAGCTGCAGGTGCACCTCAAGCCGCTGCAGAAGGCGTGGATGCTCGACCTGTGGGACGACCTGCGGATCGACGCCGGGCCGCGCGGCGAGGAGGAGCTGCGGCGGGCGATCGCCGCGACGCGGGTGGCGTTGTTGCTGGTGTCGCCGAGCTTCCTCGGTTCGGAGTTCATCACGTCGGAGACGGAGCGCGCTCTGCCGGTGCTTTTGGCCGCGCAGCAGCACCCGCGCGCCGCGGTGATGTGCCTGTACCTGCGGCCGGCGCTCGATGTGTTCGCGGACTACCCGTTCATCGACCCGCAGACGGCGATGCCCCGCAGCGTGCGGCTCACGAATTTTCACGGGCTCAACGACCCGATGCAGCCGCTGGCGGTGCTGGACAGGCCGGCGCGGCATCAGGTGTTGCAGCTCGCGGCCGAGGAGATCATCAAGGCCGCGCACCGCAACACGGTGATGACCGCGGCGCAGTGAGCTCGTTCAGCGGTTCTTGGGGGCGTTGGGGGTCGTTGGGGGTCGTTGGGGGTCGTTGGGGGTCGTTGGGACCGGCATCGGCTGGCTTGCGGATGAGCGCGTGGGCGATCTATCCTCCGGACGCTCCGGGGCCGCAGTCGCGCGCCTCCGCGCGACTGCATGCAACGTCCCTCCGAGCGCGCGCCCACCTGTCTCTGCACGATCGTCGGCGTCGCCGTGGTGTTCGCGTCGCTGGTGCCGAGCGTGGCGCGAGCCGAGCCGGCGATCTCACCGGAGGCGGAGCAGCACTACAACCGCGGGATCACCGAGCGCGACGCGGGGCACTATGCGGTCGCGGCGAGCGAGTTCGCGGCGGCCTACGAGGGGATCCCGGAGTCGTCGCACCTGCGGGCGGGCGTGCTGTTCGAGATGGTCGATGTGCAGCGCGCCGCGTTCTCGGCGGGGGGACGCGTCCGCGGCAAGGAGCACCCGGCGGCGCATCTGTGTGCGGCCGACAAGGCGCTGTCCGAGTTCATCGACGCGACGGAGCTGGCGCGCGGCCGCAAGGGCAAGCGCTCGCCGGACACGGTGCGGGCGATCGAGCTGCGGACGGACCTCCGCAAGCAGGTCGCCGCGGCGCAGCAGACGGCGCCGGAGCTCGACTGCGCGACGGTCGAGTACCCGCGTGACGATGTCGTCGCCGTGACGCCGCCGACCGAGCCAGGCGAGACCTCGACGAAGAAGCCACAGCGACCGCCGCGCAAGATCGACAAGCCGCTGGTGATCGCGGGCGGCGTGCTGACGGGGGTGGGCCTGGCGATGGTGGGCTTGATGGCGGCGGGTCTGGTACGAGGTAAGCGGGCGGAGGCCGATGGCGACGCCCTGGTCGCGGCGATGCCGACCCTGCCCGCCGAACACCCGGCGCTGCAGGAGATCGACCACGACGGCAAGGTCGGCAACCGGATGGCGATCGCGGGCGGCGTGATCGCGGGGCTCGCCCTCGGGGCGGGCGTCGGCTTGCTGGTGGTGGGCCTGCGCGGCGGGCGAACGAACAAGGTGGCCGTGGCGCCCACGATGTCGCCGCGGGCCCTCGGGCTGGCGCTGCGCTGGCAGTTCTAGGGGTTCCTTCGGAGCTGGCTCTTGGGTCAGCTCGTCGGCTGGTCCAGACGCATGGGCGACTCTGCCCGGGCGGGCTCTGCGGGCCGCGATCGAAGCTGGAGAATCCGCTATGCTGCGGGCGGATGGCCGCCCCGGACAGCTCGCGAGCGCCGCCCCGCGGGGGCGACCCGGACGCGACTCAGGTTCGCGGCGGGCCGGGTCGCTCGGTGCGCATCCAGTTCGACTCGCCCGACGACCTGATCGGCCACACGCTCAACGACCGCTACAAGATCCTTGAGCAGCTCGGCTCGGGCGGGATGGGCACCGTGTATCTGGCCGAGCATGTGCTGATCAACAAGCGCGTGGCGATCAAGGTGCTGAGCCCGAGCCACGCGCGCAAGCCGGACGAGGTGGAGCGCTTCCTCCGGGAGGCTCGCGCGGCGTCGCGGATCCGCCAGCAGAACGTCGTCGACATCACCGACTTCGGCTACACGAGCGGCGGCCTGGCCTTCCTGGTGATGGAGCACCTCGAGGGCGAGGACCTGGCGACGACCAGCAACCGCGACGGCGCGCTGCCGTGGCGCCGCGCGGTGCACATCACCCGGCAGATCTGCGCCGCCCTCGAGGCTGCGCACACGCAGGGGGTGATCCACCGCGACATGAAGCCGGAGAACGTGTTCCGCGTGCGCCGCGGTGACGACCCCGACTTCATCAAGGTGCTCGACTTCGGGATCGCCAAGATCATCGATGAGTACGGCACGGAGCAGCCATCAAACACCAACAGCGGCCTGATGGGCACGCCGGAGTACGTCGCGCCGGAGCTGATCCGCGGGCTGCCGCCGGACGCCCGGGTCGACATCTACGCGGTCGGCGTGATCCTCTACCGCTTGCTCACCGGGCGGGTGCCCTTCGCGGGCGAGAGCTTCATGGCGACGCTGACGCAGCACCTGATGGAGGAGGTGCGATCGACCCGCGAGGCGGCGCCGGATCGCGAGATCCCGGAGAGCCTCGACGCGATCTGTCTCAAGAGCCTGGCCAAGGATCGGGACCAGCGCTACGCGACGATCGGCGAGATGCACCAGGCGCTCGCGGCCATCGAGGCCAACGCGCGGCCGGTCATGATCGTCAGTCAGGACCCGCCGCGGCGCGGGCTGCCGCTCTTGCTCGCGCTCGTCGGGGTGATCGTGGTCGCCGCCGTGGTCCTGTGGGCGTACGCGGCCGGTCGTGAGTCGGTGCCCGAGGTCGTCGCGGTCGCTCCGCCCGCGCCGGTGCCTGAACCGAAGGACATGTCCTCGAAGACCGGTCCGAAGGTACAGGTTGTCACGCCGGTGCCCGAGCCTGTGCCGGTGCCCGAGCCTGCGCCGGTGCCGCCCGTAGAACCGGGAGAGGCGCCGGATCTCGTGGGGGAGGACCCGGAGGTGGGGGGAGACGAGGAGGATGCGAAGGGCAAGAGCAAGCGGCCGGGGGTGCGGGCGCCGCTGCCGGACCGGTTGACCTCGATCGAGCTAGCGGGCGGGATGAGCAAGCTGGCGGCGCGGGTGAAGACGGAGTGCTCGGGTTACGCGATGCGCAACATGGCGGTGGGGCTGCGGGTGGAGGTGGGGGCGAACGGCAAGGTGAAGTCGGCGACGCCGATGGGGCTGCAGTCGGGCGCGCTGGGTGGTTGTGTGGCGAAGGTGGCGAAGACGGCGAAGTACCGGGCGGCGCGCGACGGCGCGGAGTTCGAGTACACCTTCCGGATGTAGTCGGCGGCTGCTAGGGTGCGGCGCCATGAAGCTGCGCGGTCGTCGAGCTCTGGTCACGGGTGCGAGCAGTGGGATCGGTCGGGCGATCGCGCTGCGTTTCGCGGAGGAGGGGGCCCATGTGGCGATCACGGGGCGTCGGGCGGCGCGGCTGGCCGAGACGGCGGCGACGGCCCGCACGCATGGGGTGACGGTGCTGGAGATCGTGGCCGAGCACACGCGGCCGGCGGACAACGCCAGCGCGGTCGAGCAGGCGGTGGCGGGGCTCGGCGGGCTCGACATCCTGGTCAACGCGGCGGGGGTGATCGGCAACGACTCGATCTCGCCGCCGCGGCCGGACGAGTGGCGACGGCTCCTCGATTGCAACCTCGAGGCCGTCTACGACCTCACGCATCGGGCCACGCCGCACATCATCGCGGGCGTGCGCGGGTCGATCGTCAACCTCTCGAGCGTGGCGGGGCTGCGGCCCTACGCCAACCTGCTCGGCTACTGCGTGAGCAAGGCGGCGATCAACACCCTGACGCAGTGTCTGGCGCTCGAGCTGGCGCCGCATGGGGTGCGGGTCAACGCGATCAATCCGGGGGTGGTGGTGAGCGAGCTGCACGTGACCGGGAACGCGGTCAGCGACTACGCGGCGTTCCTCGAGCGGGCTCGCAGCACGCACCCGCTGGGTCGGCCGGGGCAGCCGGAGGAGATCGCGGCATTGGCGGCCTTCCTCGTCAGCGACGAGGCCGGGTGGATCACGGGCGGGCTGCACGTCATCGACGGCGGGCGCACGCTGACCTCGCTGCGCTGAGCGGCGCAGACGACCGCGGATGGCGTCCAGCTGTCGCTGCAGACGTGGAAGTCGAGGCTTGATTGGTCAGCCGGCTCGCGGGCGCAGCTGGAGGACGTAGTTGTCGCGCAGGAGCGGGGGCTCGGCGACCAGCTCGAAGCCGGCGAGGGCGAGCTCTCGCAGGATCTCTGCCTTGCCGGCGCGTACGTGGCTGAGGACCCACGCGGGGCTGCGACCGGGCTCGCGCTGGAAGTCGATCACCCACAGCGAGCCGCCAGGGCGCAGGGCCTGGCGCAGCGAGGCGAGGACGTGCTGCGGGTACTCGAGGTGGTGGTACACGTCGCTCATGAAGACGAGGTCGACGCTGGCGGGCGGGAGCTCGGCGCTGCGATCGCTGGCCTGGATCAGCTGGACCTGGGTGAGTCCAGCGCGCGCGATCTTCTTGCGGATGTGGGCGAGGAACGCGGGGATGAGGTCGACGGCGTAGACGGTGCCGGTGGGTCCGACGGCCTCGGCGAAGGCGACGGTGAACAGGCCGGTGCCGGCGCCGAGGTCGGCGATCGCCATGCCCGGGCGCAGCGCGAGGGCGCGGACGATCTCGGCGCGGTGGTCGTGGACCTCGCGGCCGTCGCGTTCGAAGCGGCGGGCCCAGCGAGGGGCGGCGCCGCGGGCCCGGTAGGGGGCGTTGATGCGGGGGTCGTTGCTGCGGGTCTCGGCGAGGCGGGGGTCGGGGGTGGTCGGCGGTGCGGCGAGCGGTGCGGTGGGCGGGGCGGTGGCGGGGGCCTCGGTGGTGGTCTTGGGTAGGATGTCCGTCGGGACAGGTGCTTTGGGACCTGTCGAAACGGTCATGTCCTGGAGGACAGGCGATGGTGGCGGCGGCGGCGGGGCGCAGGCGAGGAGGGCGGCGGCGAGGAGGGCGGCGCGTGGGGTCATGGCTCGCCGATGGTGATGGTCCGCTGGATCTCGTCGGACTGGAGGCCGAGGGCCATCGGGCGCTGCACGCCCGGGAGGGCGGCGACATCGTAGAGCTCCTCGACGACGCCGTCGAGGCGCAGCCAGTGGACGGCGTCGCCGCTGCGCAGGTCGATGACCATGAGGCCGCAGCGCGGCTCGGCCCCGCGGGCGCTCAGTTGTTCGCCGAGCTCGAGGTCGGCGAAGGTCCGGCTGCGGCGCAGCTTGGACAGGCCGACGACGGCGTGGTCGCCGACGATGCAGAGGCCGCGCGCGTAGCCGGGGAGGAAGGCGACGCGCTCGAAGCGGCCGCGTTCGCGGTCGACCCAGCCGAGCTGGCCGCTGCCGGCCTCGAGCAGCCACAGCCGTCCGTCGTGGAGGCGCGGCGAGTGGGGCATCGACAGGCCCTCGCACACGGGTTCGCTGGTGCGGAGGTCGTAGACGCAGCCGCCGCTGCGTCGGTGGTCACGCCAGCCGTCGGCGACGTCGCTGCGGCCGACGAGGGTGGCGAAGGCGGGGGCGCCGTGCTCGAGGGCGAGGCCGTTGAGGTGGCAGCGGTCCTCGGCGGCGAGGCGGGAGATGAAGGGAGGGCGCCAGAGCGGGACGAAGCTGGCGCGTTCGGACAGGGTGGCGACGCAGGAGAACAGGGTGTTGACGAACACGACCTGGTGGTCGCGGGTGACGGCGAGGTCGTGGACGTCGAGGTCGCCGGTGGTGTAGGCGACGCGTGGGATGTAGAGGCGGTCGTGGCCGTCCTGGACGTGGCCGGCGGGGAGGGCGTTCTCGAGGCGCCAGACCTGGAACAGCGTGCTGAGCCACAGCGAGTCGTGGTGGGCGCAGAGGCCCATGCAGCGGCTGAAGCTGCGCTCGAAGAGGGAGAGGCGGCGGTCGGGATGGCGGCCGAGGAGGAACAGCTTGCCGGCCTGGTAGGTCGTGAAGGCCAGGCTCGTGTCGTGGTCGGCGAGCCAGCCGGGCAGGCCGCGGGAGCTGAGGATCTCGAGGCGGGCGTCGCTCGGCATCGGCGCGGAGACGATTTCAGAGCGTCACGTTCTTGTCGAGGTCCAGGGCGATGCGGAGGGTGGTGATGCCGTCGCTGTACACCTGGAAGGCGTTCATGACGCCCTTGTCGACGAAGCCGCCGCCGCTGAGGTTGGCCTCGACGGCGCCCTTGCTGCCGGTGATGGTGAGCTCGTGGCTGACGCGGGTGAGCGCGAGCAGGTCGCGGCGGGCGAGCACGATCGTGTTGTCGCCGTCGGCGAGGTCGATCTCCTCGAGGCTGACGAGCTCGTTGTCGGGGCGGGTGCTGAGGTCGAGGGTGAGGCCGGCGCCGGTGATGCGGAGGAGGTCGTGGCCCTCGCCGCCGTCGACGCGGCGGAAGGCGAGGTCGATGACGCGGACCTCGTCGCTGCCGTCGCCGCAGTAGACGATGTCGGCGCCGCCCATGCCGGTGATCACGTCGTCGCCGCGGCCGGCGACGAAGATCTCGGGCGCGTCGGTGCCGGCGAGGTTGTCGGGGCCGCTGCCGCCGACCGAGCGGGCGAGGTGACTGAAGTCGCCGCCGAACACCGCGTAGCTGCGGCCGGCGCCGTCGCCCTTGGTGTCGTTGCCGAAGGCGCCGACGATGACATCGGCGAAGCCGTCGCCGTTGACGTCGCCGGCGCCAGCGAGGGCGAAGCCGGAGTAGTCGTCGCTGACCTCGCCGTCGATCGCAAAGCCGCCGTCGCCGTTGCTGATGACGCCCAGCGGGGTGAGCTGGGTGTCCGGCTTGCCGAACACGACGTAGCTGCGGCCCGAGGCGTCGCCCATCGGGTTGGAGCCGTAGGCGCCGATGATGATGTCGTCGTAGCCGTCGCCGTTGACGTCGCCGGCGCCGTCGACCGAAAAGCCGCTGTAGTCGCGGACCTGCTGGCCGTCCATGGCGAGGCCGCCGACGCCCATGGTGACGGCGGCCAGCTTCACGGCCTCGGTGGATTTCTTGCCGAACACGAGGTAGCTGCGGCCCGCGTCCTTGCTCCCCGCGTCGGCCAGCGGCGCGCCGACCAGCAGGTCGGCGAGGCCGTCGCCGTTGAAGTCACCCGCGCCGCCGACGGCCTGGCCGGCGACGTCGAAGGCCAGCTCGCCGTCGATCGCAAAGCCGCCGAGCCCGCCCGCGACCTTCTTCAGGTCGACCGGGGTCGCGCTGGCCTTGCCGAACACGACGTAGGCCCGACCGGCGGTGTCGGCGACGATGTCCGAGCCGTAGGCGCCGACGATGACGTCGTCGAGGCCGTCGCCGTTGACGTCGCCCGCGCCCGCGACCGCGCTGCCGGCGAAGTCGAAGGCGGCCTCGCCGTTGATGGTGAAGCCGCCGCCCGAGCCGGCGCTGATGTCCTTGAGCGCGGTGGGTTTGCCGGCGTCGCGGCCGAACACCACGTAGGCGCGGCCGGACAGGATGCCGTTGGGTTCGGCCCCGTAGGCGCCGATGACCAGGTCGGCGAGGCCGTCGCCGTTGACGTCGCCGGCTCGCTGGACGCTGTGTCCGGCGAAGTGCTGACTGGCCTCGCCGACGATCTGGAAGCCGCCCTCGCCGAGGGCGACGAGCTCGAGGAACACGGGGGTGCTGTCGGCCTTGCCGAACACGACGTAGGCGGCGCCGGACGCGATGCCGTTGGTCGCCGCCTTGGGCGCGCCGATCAGGATGTCGGGGATGCCGTCGCCGTTGACGTCGCCGGCGCCGCTGACGGAGGTCCCAGCGATGTCGCCGGCGGCCTCGCCGGTGATCTCGAAGCCGGCGTTCAGGTCCTCGAGCTTGGCGAGCAGGACTGGATCGCCGGCGCTGCGCCCGAACACCACGTAGGCCCGTCCGGTGTTGCCGGCGGCGCTCGGCGAGGCGACCAGCAGGTCGCCGAAGCCGTCCTTGTTGAGGTCGCCGATGTGGTGCACGGCGCGGCCGGAGTAGTCGTCCGCGGTGGCGCCGTCGATCGCGAAGCCGCGCTTGCCCGCGGCGATCGCAGCGAGCGGGATCGCGGTCGGGCTCAGCGAGACCTTCACGATCGTGCTCGCGAAGCCGTCCTTGCCGTCGTAGATCTTGTACTTGAAGCTATCGTCGCCCCACAGGTCGCTGGGCGGCTGGTAGGTGAAGGAGCCGTCGGGCGGCATGGTCAGGTCGGCGCCGTTGGCGGTGATCGGGTCGGACGCGATCACGGTCAGGGGGTCGCCGTCGGGGTCGTAGTCGTTCTTCAGCACGCCCATGGCGGCGTCGGGGGCGAGCACCTGCCTGGCCTTGCCGACGTAGGTGTCGCTCAGGGCCACCGGCGCCTGGTTGCCGCCGGTGCCGGTGTCCGTGGTGGCGCCGCTGGTGTCGCTGTCGCTGTCGCTGTCGCTCGTGCTGGGGCCGGCGCTGGTCGGCGCCGTGGTGGATGCGTCGCCGCCGGTCGGGGTGTCCGTGGTGGGCCCGGGGTCGCTGGTCATCACGCCGGTGTCGAGGGGGCCGGAGGTCGGCGTGGTCGTCGCCTCGCTCGTGCTGCTCGAGTTGCCGGCCTCGGTCGTGACAGCGGGGAGGTCGTCGCCACACCCGGAGAGACCGCCCATGGCCGTGATCACGGCCCAAACCCGGCCGACTCGGCGAAGCGAGGCACGCTGCATACACCCACAGTAACCGAGCTACCGGGGCCCGGGGGGAGCGCGGACTTGAGCGCCCTTGCGGGTGGGTGACCTGCCTTCGCTGGCCCCTGACAGGAAGTGGCGCTCGGACGCGCGCTCGCGCATCATGGGGGACAATTTCGCCCGGAGATCTCCCATGACGCGCGCTTCGATGAGCTGGCTCCTCGCCCCCCTGGCCCTGTCCCTCGCCTGCGGTGACTCTGGAGGCGCGAGCGCGAGCGCGAGTGACGGCCTGAGTGACAGCGCCAGCAACATCACGAGCGTGAGCGAGAGCGCGACCACCCCGACGACCTCGGGCGCCTCGGCGAGCGCGAGCGCAGGGGACACGACGCAGGGCAGCATGAGCGGCGACTCGCAGAGCAGCGGCGACGCGAGCAGCGGCGATGTCTCGGACAGCGCGAGCGAGGGCACGACCTCGGGCGCGAGCACCGGCGCGGTCGCCAGCACGGGCGGGCCGGGCGAGAGCAGCGGCGGCGAGAGCAGCACCGGCAGCGGGCCGACCCCGTGTCAGGTCGAGAAGACGAAGATCGTGCCGACACCCTCCGACGTGCTGCTGGTGCTCGACAAGTCGGGCAGCATGTCGATGCAGAAGTGGGACCACGACGACAACCCGCAGACGCCCACCGTGACCCGCTGGTACAGCCTCCACGGGGTGGTCGAGTCGGTCGTCACCAAGTTCAACAAGACGGTGAACTTCGGCGTGAAGCTCTACCCGAAGATCGACGCCGGCTCGTACGAGAACGTCGGCGCCTGCATCGTCAACCCGGGCGTCGAGGTGGAGATCGCCCCGATGAACGCCGCGGGCGTGCTCGCCGGCATCCCCGCGGCTGACTTTGCGGTGCTCGGCGGCACGCCGATGGAGTCGGGGCTGAAGGCGGCCTACACCTACTTGCAAGCGCTCGACCCCAACAAGCAGCGCTTCGCCCTCATGGTCGCCGACGGCGAGATCAGCAAGACCTGCGCCGGTGAGGTGTACAAGGAGGCGCTCGGGCTGGTGAAGACGGCCCACGACATGGGCATCCCCACCTACGTGGTCGGCATCGACGTCGATCCGATGGTCAGCGCGGACCTGCAGTCGCTGGCGACCGCTGGCGGCAAGCTAAACCCCAACAACCCGCAGGGCTTCTACGAGACGACCAGCCAGATCGAGCTCCAGGCCGCGTTGCAGCAGATCGTCGACGACACGCTCAGCTGCGTGATCGACGTGACTCCCGAGCCCAGCGAGCCCGAGCTCTTCGAGGTGTGGATCAAGCAGTCCCAGGTCCCCGCCGCGGTCAACTGCGCCAAGGACAGCGGCTGGGTGTGGACCAAGCCGTACATGCAGATCGAGCTGTGCGGCCAGGCCTGCCTCGACCTCAAGAAGTCGGGCGAGGTCGAGGCCCGCTACTTCTGCGAGGCCGGCTGAGCTATCCGGCGGTGGCCAGGCAGCGGCGGCAGCCTTAAATTGCCGCGCCCGGCTCGGGGCCGGGCGCGCTCACCTGTCCCATGGGTCAGGTGTTCTCAGTGCAGCCACTCCTTCTGGCGCGCCCGCTCTTGCAGCGCGTGCAGCGTGTCGTTGGTGTAGTCGCCGATGATCTCCCGGACCACGGACTTCGCCAGGCTGCGCGCGGCGAGCTCGCGCAGGCGACCGACGAAGTCCGCCGGAGCGGCGATCACCAGGCGATCGAACTGCCGCTGGTGTTGCGCCTGTGTCAGGCGATCGAGCAGCTGGCGCACGAACTTGCGGTCCTGCTCCTCGTGCGTGCTGTTGTTGTCCGCAAGCAGGTCGCGCATGCCCGACGAGCTGCTGGCACCGTTGCGCCGGGCCTCGGAGCGCCGAGCCTCGGGGTGCTCGATGGTCTCGAGCGGCTTGAGCTTGGGCCGGAGCCGGGTCCCCTCGACCTCAAACAGCTGCGCCTGACTGCGATCCGCGACGACGAACCAGGTTGCTTCCATTCAGAACCTCCTCATTTTCGATGATGATGCAGGCCGCCGGGCCTCTCAAGCGCACGGGTAGCGCCTGTCGACGTGCTTTGTGCGCCCGCCTGCGAGTCTGTGACCCGGCTTCGAGCCCGCGTCGGTGAACCTGCATCGATCGGCCGTCATTCCCATAGGACCCTCGTTCCGCGTGCTGCTGGGCCCCGTGATTTGTAATGAAGATTACTGACAGTTCACGCATTGAAACTGCCAGTGAGGCGAAACTCGGGGCCGCCGACCCACCGAACAGCCCGCGATGGGGGCCCGAAAACCCGAGATTGGCGGGAAATCTCGGCGACGAGCGCGCCCGATCTCTGAGCTTCCGGGCGAGGATCTACGCGTGCCTTCCAGCACACGCGAGATGACCCGCCAGACGCGATGAACAGCTGCCCTGCGGGCCAGGCGCGATCTCGTCCTACGTGGGCCCTAACGGCGTTTTGGGGCCGTAATTCGTGGCCATGACGGGTCCGTCTTGGTATCCTCCCGCCCCCTCACGGGCACCTATGGCGGCAGGCGAGCAAAAAACCGGGATCAACATCGAAGACGAGATGCGTAGCTCCTTCTTGGACTACGCGATGAGCGTCATCATCAGCCGCGCGCTGCCCGACGTGCGCGACGGCCTCAAGCCGGTGCACCGGCGGGTGCTGTACGCGATGGACCAGCTGCGCAACACCCACGCGCAGCCCTACAAGAAGTCGGCGCGCGTCGTCGGCGACGTCATCGGCAAGTACCACCCACACGGCGACCAGTCGGTGTACGACGCGCTGGTTCGGCTCGCGCAGGACTTCGCGATGCGCTACCCGCTGATCGACGGGCAGGGCAACTTCGGCAGCGTCGACGGCGACCCGGCGGCGGCCATGCGCTACACCGAGGCGCGCATGTCCAAGCTGACCAGCGAGCTGCTGGCAGACCTTGAGAAGGACACGGTCAACTGGGCGCCGAATTACGACGAAAAGGAGCTCGAGCCGACCGTCCTGCCGACGCGCGTGCCGAACCTGCTGCTCAACGGCGCGGTCGGCATCGCGGTCGGCATGGCGACCAACATCCCGCCGCACAACCTCCGCGAGCTGATCGACGCCTGCCTCGCGCTGATCGACGACCCGAAGATCCAGACCCGCGACCTGCTGGCCTTCGTGAAGGGGCCGGACTTCCCGACCGGCGGCTCGATCATCGGCCACGCCGGCATCCGCTCGGCCTACAACACCGGCCGCGGTAGCCTGACCATCCGCGCCAAGTGCGAGATCGAGGAGGAGGACAAGGGCCGCGAGGCGATCGTCATCACCGAGATCCCGTATCAGGTCAACAAGGTGAAGCTCATCTCGCACATCGCCGAGCTGGTGCGCGAGAAGAAGATCGAGGGCATCAGCGACATCCAGGACTACAGCGACCGCACCGGCATGCGGATCTGGATCCAGGTCAAGCGCGACGCCGCGGCCCAGGTGGTGCTCAACACGCTCTACAAGATGAGCGACCTGCAGATCACCTTCGGCGTCAACATGATCGCCATCGTCCACGGCCGCCCGCAGCTGCTGTCGCTGCGCGACTGCCTCGGCCACTTCATCGACCACCGCCGCACCGTCGTCACCCGCCGCTCGCGCTTCGAGCTGCACAAGGCGCTCGAGCGGCGGGAGATCGTCGAGGGCCTCGGCGTGGCGATCGACGCGATCGACCGCATCATCGCCCTCATCCGCGCCTCCAAGGACCCGGACGAGGCCCGCGTGGCCCTGTGCAGCGAGCCGCTGTCAGGCTTCGCCGGCTTCCTCGAGCGCTGCGGCCGGCCGCAGGCCGAGGTCGAGGCCGCCCGCGGCAAGCCCTACCGGCTCAACCAGCGCCAGGCCAAGGCGATCCTCGACATGCGCTTGCAGCGGCTCACCGGCCTCGAGCGCGACAAGGTCGAGGGCGAGTACCGCGAGCTGTCCGGCATCATCTCGTACCTCGAGTCGATCCTCGCCGACCCGGCCCTGCTCATGAAGGTGATCCGCGACGAGCTCTCCGCCATCGGCGCCGAGTACGGCGACGCCCGCCGCACCCTCGTCGTCGAGGACGAGGGGGAGATCGAGCCGATCGACCTCGTCGCTGACGAGCCGATGATCGTGATGCTCACCAACACCGGCTACATCAAGCGCCTGCCCAGCCACGAGTACCGCGTGCAGGGCCGCGGCGGCGTCGGCGTGAAGGGCGGCGTCGGCCGCGACACCGCAGACTTCGTCACCGAGCTGTTCGAGGCCAACGCGCACTCGCACGTGCTGCTGTTCACCAACACCGGCCGGATGTTCCACACCCGGGTCTTCGAGCTGCCGCAAGGCCGCCGCGAGTCGGCCGGCAAGGCGCTGGTCAACTTCCTCGACCTCCGCGAGGGCGAGCGCGTGCTCGGCATGGTCCCGTACCGCGACGAGGACGTCGACGACGGCGAGCACTACATCGTCATGATCTCGGCCCAGGGGTACATCAAGCGGACCAAGCTCGACGAGTTCTCCAACATCCGCTCGACCGGCATCATCGCCGCGACGATCGAGGAGGACGACCAGCTGATCGACGCCCGCCTGACCAACGGCAAGCGCCACATCATGCTCACCTCGGCGCGCGGCATGGCGATCCGCTTCGAGGAGAGCGAGGTGCGCCCGATGGGCCGGACCGCCCGCGGCGTGCGCGGCATGGACCTGCGAACCGGCGACCAGGTGGTCGGCATGACCGTGCTCGACGCCGACACCGACGCGGCGATCCTGACGATGTGCGCCCAGGGCTTCGGCAAGCGCACCGCGGCGGAGGACTACAAGGTCCAGGGTCGCGGCGGCAAGGGCATCATCACGATCAAGGTCAACGGCCGCAACGGTCCGGTGGTCGGCTCGCTCGCGGTCCAGACCGACGACCAGATCATGGTCGTCACCAGCAAGGGCAAGGTCATCCGCACCCGCGTCTCCGAGATCTCCACGGTCGGCCGCAACACGATGGGTGTCCGCGTCATCCGCACCGGCGAGGACGAGCGCGTGGTGGCGATCGAGCGGCTCGTCGACCAGGACGACGCGAACGTCGAGGAGGCGGTGGTGCCAGTGGAGGCTGCGCCCGAGGAGGAGCCGGAGGCCGACGATGGCGACGAGTGAGCCCCACTTCGACGTGCAACACCCGGGCGACGGCCGCGCTGGCGCGCGCAGCCGGGCCCTGTTCGCCGCGGCCCAGGCGGTGATCCCCGGCGGCGTCAACAGCCCTGTCCGCGCCTTCAAGTCGGTCGGCGGCGACCCGCCCTTCATCCGCGCCGCCCGCGGGGCGCACCTGCTCACCGAGGACGGCGCCACGCTGATCGACTACGTCGGCACCTGGGGCCCGGCGATCCTCGGCCACGCCCACCCGGCGGTGGTCGAGGCGGTCGCCCGCGCCGCCCGCGACGGCCTCAGCTTCGGGGCCTGCAGCGCCGGCGAGGTCGAGTTCGCCGAGCTGCTGTGTCGCCTGGTCCCGGCCCTGCGCGGCGGCATGGTCCGCCTCGTCTCGTCAGGCACCGAGGCGACGATGAGCGCGCTGCGGCTGGCCCGCGGCTTCACCGGCCGCAGCAAGATCGTCAAGGCCGACGGCGGCTACCACGGTCACGCCGACATGCTCCTGGTCGCCGCCGGCTCGGGCGCGGCCACCCTCGGCATCCCCGGCTCGGGCGGCGTGCCCGAGGCGACCGTGCACGACACCCTCACGGTCCCGTACAACGACGCCGACGCGTTCGAGCAGGTCCTCCTGGCCAACCCCGGCCAGGTCGCGGCGATCATCATCGAGCCGGTCGCTGGCAACATGGGCTGCGTCCCGCCGCGGCCCGGCTACCTCGAGCGCCTGCGCGCCCTGTGCAGCGCCCACGGGACCCTGCTGATCTTCGACGAGGTGATGACCGGCTTTCGCGTCGCTCTCGGCGGCGCCCATGCCCGCTACAGCATCGAGCCCGACCTCGTCTGCCTCGGCAAGATCGTCGGCGGCGGGATGCCCTGCGGGGCCTACGGCGGCCGTCGTGAGATCTTGCAGCAGATCGCCCCGCTCGGGCCGGTCTACCAGGCCGGCACGCTCAGCGGGAACCCGCTCGCCGTCGCCGCGGGCCTCGCCACCCTCCACATCCTCGAGCGCGAGGACCCTTATCCCGCGCTCGAGGCGAGCTCCGCCGCGATCGCCGATGGCATCGCCGCGCTGGCCGCGCGACACGGCGTGGCGATGACCAACAACCGCGTCGGATCGATGTTTACCGGCTTCTTCCGCGGCGGCGAGGTGCACGATTACAGCGACGCGAAGGCCAGTGACCTGGCCGCGTTCGGCCGCTTCCACCGCGAGATGCTGGCCCGCGGCGTGTACCTGGCGCCCTCCCAATTCGAGGCCGCCTTCGTGTCGGTGGCGCACGACCGGGCCGTCATTGAACACACGCTGGCCGCCGCCGACGAGGCGCTGGCGATCGTCGCCCGCGGCGCGTAAACCGGGGCCGCATGGGCGAGCAGGACAAGCGGCCGCAGATCGTCGAACGAGCCCGCTGGTTCCAGCTGACCGAGGCCGCGTCGATCGGCATCGAGATGGCCGCGGCCGTCGGTGTCGGCGCCTTCCTCGGCAGGTACCTCGAGCGCAACGTCACCCACTGGGCCCCGTGGACGACCTACATCGGCCTCGGCATCGGCCTCTCGGCGGCGGTGCTCGCGGTGCTCCGCACGGTCCGCAACTTCAGCCGGGTCATCGCCGCCGAGGAGGCGGCCGAGGCGGCCGAGGCGGCCCGGGCCCGTGAAGGCGCCGCTGCGCCGCCCGAGCCCCCCGAGGGCCCCACATGAGCCCTCCGTTGTTGCGACTCACAGGCGACTGCGGCTTTCTCGGCGCTGTCGTCCCCGAGGATTCGAAATGAGCCCGCAGTCCCTGCGACAGCGCGCCGATCTCCTCGCGCGTTGGGTGCGAAGGATCGGCTTGTGGACCCTCACGCTCGCCCTCGCCGCCGCCCTCCTCGCGCTCGTCCTCGCCGGCCGCGAGCAGGCCCTGAGCGTGCTGTTCGGCGCCGCGATCGGGCTCTACAACCTGCTCTCGCTCGCTCGCGCCGGCTTTGCCGTGCTGCTCGCCGCCGAGGCCGATCCCGACGCGACGGCCGCCCGCACCAGCCGCTTCGCGCCGCTCCTGGCCGCCCTGCGCTGGCCTGCCACTGCCCTTGCGACCGCTGCCGTCCTCTGGTACATGCCCGGCCGACCCGAGGGGTTGGTGGCAGGGGTGCTCGTCGCTCTTGCAGGCTTCACCGCAGCGGCGCTGCAGAGCGCCAGGGAACTCAACCACTCCGGGACCGACTCCGGGACCGCCGATCCCACCGACCCCGACGACACGAGCGCCTGACCTCCGGACCACGCTATGGGTGACCACGACTCCTGGTACACGCTCCTGATGCCCGACTTCTGGGCCCAGCTTGAGCATGGCGCCGCCGAGCACCTGGGGCGTGAGACGAAGTTCATGATGTTTCAGGGGACGCACTTCACCCTGACGCACGTCGCCGGGGCGCTGCTCGCCTTCATCTTCATCCTGATCCTCGCCTCGCGGTACCGGGCCAGCATCGCCGGACCGGACAAGGGCGTCGTGCCGCCGCGCAAGTTTGGCCTGGCGGCGATGACCGACGGCTTCATCGGCGCGGTCTACAACCTCTCGGTCGACGTGATGGGCGAGAAGAACGCCCGCAAGTACCTGCCGCTGACCGGCACGCTCGCGCTGTTCATCTTCGTGTGCAACATCCAGGGCCTGATCCCGGGCCTGATCCCGCCGACGGACACGCTGAAGACCAACCTCGTCTTCGCGCTCATCGTCTTCCTCGTCTACAACGTCGCCGGGGTCATCAACAACGGCCTCGGCTACCTGGCGCACTTCCTCGGCCCGAAGATCGGCGGCTTCCCCTGGCTGTTCCCGCTGTTCCTGCCGATCGAGATCGTCAGCCACCTGGCCCGCCCGGTGTCGCTCTCGCTCCGTCTCACCGGCAACATCGTCGCTGACCACAAGGTCGTCGCCGTCGTCGCCATGATGGTGCCCCTGCTCGTGCCGCTGCCCTTCCTGCTGCTCGGCACGGTGGTGGCCATCGTCCAGACCCTGGTCTTCACCCTGCTTGCGATCATCTACATCGGCCTCGCGGTCGAGCACGCCGAAGACCACTAGAACCCTCGCAGCCCTAGGAACCCACTCATGTCCCGCAACGTCGCCAAGTTCACCGCCTTCCTGTTCTGCTTCCTGGTCCCGATGGTCGCCTTCGCCGCGCCCGCCGGCGCCGAGACCTCCGGCTCGGAGCGCTCGATCTACGGCTTCGCCATGGCGATCGCCGTCGGCCTCGCCGCTCTCGGCGGTGGCATGGGTCAGGGTCGCGCCGTCGCGGCCGCCCTCGAGGGCATCTGCCGCAACCCGAACTCGGCCGGCAAGGTGCTGGTCCCGATGCTCCTCGGCCTCGCCTTCATCGAGTCCCTGGTGATCTTCGCCCTCATCATCGCCTTCACCATCGGCGGCTACATCGCCCCGACGATCGGCGGCTGAGCGCAGCTCCTGAGGGAGTTTGAAGCGTCTGGACCGTCCGCGGTTCGGGCGCTTCTCGTATTGACGACGAGCCGCGTCGCTGTCCCTTCGGACAGGCGCGCGATGGAAACGGGCCGCCGATGAGCCTGTCCGAAAAGACAGGCACGGGGCCGACGATCGCAAGCATGAAGCTGAGCCTGTCTGAAAGGACAGGCGGACACGGCGTGGTCGACAGGCGCTACGCGTGCTCGGCGAGCCAGCGCTCGGCCTCGATCGCCGCCATGCAGCCGGTGCCGGCGGCGGTGACGGCCTGGCGGTAGACCTTGTCGGCCACGTCGCCGCAGGCGAACACGCCGGGCACGCGGGTGGCGGCGCTGCCGGGGATCGTCTGCAGGTAGCCGGCCTCGTCCATCGCCAGCTGGCCCTTGAAGATCGGGCTGTTGGGGTTGTGGCCGATCGCCAGGAACACGCCGGTGACCGCGAGGTCCTCCTGGGCCCCGGTCACGGTGTCCTGCAGGCGCACGCCGACGACGCGGTCGCCGCCGAGCACGTCGACGACCTCGCGGTTCCAGTGCACGGTGATCTTGGGGCTGTCCAGCACGCGCTGCTGCATGATCTTGCTGGCGCGGAAGCTGTCGCGGCGGTGGATCAGGTGGACGCTGCGGCACATCCGGGTCAGGAAGGTCGCCTCCTCCATCGCCGTGTCGCCGCCGCCGATCACGACGACGTCCTGGTTGCGGTAGAAGGCGCCGTCGCAGGTGGCGCAGGCCGTGACGCCGCCGCCGCTCAGGCGCAGGCGCTGCTCGTTGGGCAGGCCCAGCCACTTCGCCGAGGCGCCCGTGGCGATGATCAGGGTGTCGCCGGTGTAGGTCGCCGACTCGCCCTCGACGGTGAAGGGCCGCTGCGAGAGGTCCGCCTTGACGCCGAGGTCGTAGTGCAGGACGGTGCCGAAGCGCTCGGCCTGCTGGCGAAACTCCTCCATCATCTCCGGGCCGGTGATGCCCTTGGGGAAGCCGGGGTAGTTCTCGACCTCGGTGGTGGTCGTGAGCTGCCCGCCCGGCTCCGGTCCGCAGACCATGATCGGCTCGAGGTTGGCCCGGGCCGCGTAGATCGCCGCGGTGTAGCCGGCCGGGCCGGCGCCGAGGATGAGGACCTTGCTGTGGATTCGCTCGCGCATGCGCGCGGGAGGATAAGCAGCGAGGGCGCGGCCGACAAGCTCGGTGCGCCCTCGTTGCTCTCGTCGCGTCGGCCGCGGGAGTGCGTGCGTTATCTGGCGCCCTATTATCGGCGCTCGATGACCGCGGAGTGGGTGGCGTCGCCGCGTTTGACCTTCACCTCGACGCGGCCGCTGTCCTTGCCGAGCGCCGCGGCGACCTCGTCGCTGCTGCGGACCGGCTCGCCGTTGATCGAGTGCAGACGGTCACCTGGCTGGAGGCCGAGCTCGTCGGCGAGCGAGCCGGGGCGCACGCTGCGGACCTGCAGGCCGTCGGGGCCGGGCTCGACCTCGACGCCGAGGCGGGGCTGACCGTCGGGGAACAGCTGCCCGCCGGCCTCGCCACGCTGACCGCGCTGGCCGATCTTCCGCAGCTCGTCCTCGCCGGGGAGCTTACCGACGGTCGCCTTGAGGGTGAGGGTCTTGTCCTTGCGGGCGACCCGCAGGGTGGTCTCGCTGCCGGGCTTGAGCTCGGCGATGCGGCCGCGGAGGTCGCCGAAGCTGGCGACGTCGTGGCCGTCGACGCCGACGATGCGGTCGCCGTTCTGCAGCCCCGCCTTCGCCGCGGGCGTGCCGGGCATGACAGCGCCGATCACCGCGCCGGTCTCGGGGACGCGGCCGACGGCCGGCTCGATGTCGCGACCGGAGATGCCGAGCCAGCCGCGCACGACCTTGCCGCCGTGCTTGATCTGCGGGATCACCTGCTTGGCCTGGTCGATCGGCACCGCGAAGCCGAGGCCCTGACCGCGGGCGTTGACGGCGGTGTTGATGCCGATCACCTCCCCGTTCAGGTTGAACAGCGGGCCGCCGCTCGAGCCCGGGGCGATCGACGCGTCGGTCTGCAGGAAGTCGACGTAGCTGTTGGCGTAGAGGCCGAGGCTGCCGCGGCCCTTGGCCGAGACGATGCCGGTGGTCGCCGACTGCTCGAGGCCCATCGGCGAGCCGATCGCGATCACCCAGTCACCGACCGCCATGTTGGCGCTCGAGCCGAGGGTGGCCGCCTTGAGGCCCTTCGCGCCCTCGAGCTGGATCAGGGCGATGTCCGTCAGCGGGTCCGAGCCGAGCACCTTGGCGTTGAACATGCGGCCGTCGTGGAGCTTGACCTCGAGCTTGTCGGCGTCGTCGACCACGTGGTGGTTGGTGACGACGAGGCCGTCGCTGCTGAGGATCACGCCGGAGCCGACGCCCTGCTTCGGCTGCGGGTCCATGTCCAGGAAGGGCAGCATGCGCGGGTCGATGCCCTGGACGTCGAATTGCGGGCGGGCCTTGCCGGCGACCCGCACGTTGACCACTGTCGGTCCGATCTCCTTGATCAGCGGCGCCAGGCTGCGGCGCGGGTCGAAGCTGTCGCCGACCACCGGGGCGCCGGTGCCCTCGCGCCACAGCGTCTCGCCCGCGGCCTCGGCCCGGCCGCAGCTCATGGCCGCCGCCCCGATGCCGGCGACCGACAGACCCAGGAAGGCGAGCAGGGCCTGCGGGGAGCGTAACCTCTGGATGCGGATCGTCTTGCCAGTCATGCCGCCGAGAACCCGGTGTTCGAGCTGCGTATTCCCGCCCCCAACGTGCTCACAAACTTGGTCGATCGCCGCGCAGGTGTACTCTCGCCCGCGGTGACGCCCGACCCGCAGCCGCCGCCGAGACCGGTGTCCGAGGGCGCCGTCACGGTCGCCTGGACGGGCTCGACCTACTTCGCCGAGGGCTTACCCTGGTCGGTCCTCCACCAGATCGCGTCGGAGTTCTTCACCGCCGCGGGTCTGCCACCCTCGCAGGTCGGCTACACCTCGGCGCTGCACCTCACGAGCTCGCTCAAGTTCCTGTGGAGCCCGATCGTCGACCTGTTCGGCACCCTGCGTCGCTGGCTGATCGCCACCCAGGCGCTGCTCGGACTGCTCATGGGCGTGCTCGCGGTGCTCGCCCACGACCTGGCCCTCGGGACAGGTGAGAAGGACACCACCTTCATCTGGCTGACGCTCATCGCCATCGGCGTCGCCTCGGCCACCCACGACATCGCCTGCGACGGCTACTACATGGACGCCCTCGACAAGGACGCCCAGGCCCGCCACGCCGGCACCCGCGTCGCCGCCTTCCGGGTCGCCATGCTGGTCGGCAATTCGGGCCTGGTCTACCTCGGGGGGCGCCACAGCTGGCTGCTCGGCTTCGGTCTCGCGGGTGGGCTGATGCTGATCCTCGCGGTGGTGCACCGCGTCCTGCTGCCGCCGAGCGCGGGTGAACGGAGCCGGCGCGCCAGCAAGGTGCCGGAGCGCAGCGGCGCCGAGCGGGCGGCCCACGTGCGGGCCTCGTACCTCAGCTTCCTGCGCCAGGACCGGGCGGTGGTGGTGGTGCTGTTCCTGCTCACATACAAGCTGGGCGACGCGCTGATGTTCAACATGTCGAAGGTCATGCTGCGCGACCTCGGCGTGAGCACGGCGGAGCGCGGCGTGATCAACGGCTTCGGCACGGGCGCCAGCATCCTCGGGGCGATGCTCGGCGGGGCGTGGATCGCCCGCAGCTCGCTGGCGCGGGCGGTCGTCCCGATCACGATCTTGATGTGCGCGACCCAGCCGCTGTACCTGCTGATCGCCGCGCCGAGCTTGCCGATGGGCGCGGGCAACCTCGCCGACGCCCCGGCCTACTTCACGGCCTGGATGGCGCCGTCGCTGACGGCGATCACGATCATCATGGTCATCGAGCAGCTGTGCGGCGGCATGGCCGTGGCGGCGCAGATGGTGTTCCTGATGCGGCGCTGTCACCCCGATCACAAGGCGGCCCACTTCGCCTTCGGCACGGCGATCTACGCCGTCTCGCAGATGGTCACCGGCACCTACAGCGGCTGGGTGTACCAGGCCCAGGGCCCGCTCGTGTACTTCGCGCTGGCCTGCGTCGCGTGCATCCCGTGTCTTGTGCTGGTCCGGTGGATCCCCACGCGTTGACGTGACCGGTGAACGCGGCGATGCTGCGCCCGGTGCTCGAGTCACGCACGGAGGCCGAGGCCCGCTTCGAGGCGAAGCGGCGGCGTTTGGGGCAGATCGTCGCGCCGCTGGTCTTCGTGGCGATGTCCGCCTTGCCGCTGCCGGGGCTCACGCCGCAGGCCCACGCGCTCGCGGCGATCACGAGCTTGACGGTGATCCTGTGGATCACCGAGGCGATCCCGCTGGCGGCCGCGGCCCTGCTGGCGCCGGCGCTGGCGGTGTTGCTCGGCGTCACCGATGCGACCGACGCCCTCGCGCCGCTGGCGAGCCCGCTGATCTTCCTGTTCATGGGCGGCTTCATGCTCGCGCTCGGGCTCGCCGAGCAGGGCCTCGACCGCCGCGCCGCGCTGTGGCTGCTGGGACGGCGCTGGGTCGCCGGCTCGCCTGCCCGCGCCAGCGCTGCGATCGCCGTCGCGACCTACCTGATGTCGATGTGGATCTCCAACACCGCGACCACCGCGATGATGATCCCCGTCGCCCTGGGCCTGTGCCGGACGATCCGCGCCGCCGCGCCGGTGGAGGACCAGCCCCGCTTCGACCGCCACGCCGAGGGCATGCTGCTCGGCCTCACCTACGCCGCCTCGCTCGGCGGCATCGCCACGCCCGTCGGCACCGCGCCCAACGTGATCGCTCTCGGCATGCTCGAGAGCCAGCTGCACCTGCGCATCGACTTCTTCCAGTGGATGAGCTTCGCCCTGCCGACCAGCGCGATCACCCTCGGCGTCGTCCTGCTCTACGCCGCCTGGCGCTTCCCCTCGCCGATCGCTCGGCTGGGCGCGCTGGCCGACAACGTCGAGGCCGAGCTGGCCCGGCTCGGGCCGATGTCCGCCGGGGAGCGAAGGGCCGCCGCGGTGTTCATGCTCGCGGTGTTCGGCTGGCTGACGCCGGCCGTGCTCAAGCTGTCTCTTGGGCCAGGTCACGCCTGGACCGCGTGGGCCAACGGCGGCCTCGACGAGGGCGTGGTGGCGCTGCTGTGCGGCGTGCTGCTGTGCCTGCTGCCGAGCGGCAAGGGCGACGGCAAGCCGGTGCTGGCGTGGGAGCGGGCGATGCAGCTCGACTGGAGCACGCTGCTGCTGCTCGGCGGCGGGCTCTCGCTCGGCAAGCTGATGTTCGAGACGGGGCTGGCGAAGGCGATGGCCGGCGGCGCGCTGGCGGCGGTGGGACCGCTGGCCCAGTCGCCGCTGGGGCTGCTGTTCTTCAGCACGGCGCTGGTGCTGGTGTTGACCGAGATCACCAGCAACGTGGCGACCACGAGCATGATGGTGCCGGTGCTCATCGCCATCGCCCAGGCCGGCGGTCACGACCCGCTGCCGCTGGTGCTGTGCGTGACCATGGCCGCGAGCTTCGCGTTCATGCTGCCGGTCTCGACGCCGCCGAACGCGATCGCCTACGGCACCGGCAAGATCCGCATCGGATCGATGATGCGCTTCGGCGTGCTGCTCGACCTCGCCGGGCTGTTCATCATCTTCGCCTGCGGGGCGCTGTTGCTGCCGCACCTGCGCTTCGGCTGAGGTGGTGACCGAAGCTCACGCGCCGAGCGAGCGCAGGCGGATCAACGGCCCCTCGGGGAAGGGGTCGTCACGCAGGTCGATGACGCCCTCGAGGCCCCACAGGTTGTCGTCCTCGGGGTCGAGCAAGGTCTGGCGCACGCGCCACTGACGGTCGCCCTCGGGCTCGACGAGCGTGAACTTGGGGAAGCGGGCGCCGTGGTCGTAGCGCAGCTCGGGGTACTCGGCGTAGTACTCGGCCATGGTCCGCTCGAAGCGCTGGGCCGGCCAGGGGTCGTCCGGGCTCTGCTGGACCATGCCCTCGGCCGCGTCCCACTCGCGCAGCGCGAGCGCCCGGACCAGCGCGTGCAGCTCGGCGCGCACGCGGGCGGCGAAGGCCTTGCTGTCCTCGCCGAGGTGACGCGGGCCGACCGGCTCGGCGCCTGGTGTGGCGACGGGCGGGTGGAGCATGCGCTCCCACTCTTGCAGCAGGCTGCTGTCGACGTGGGCGAACATGGCGCGGAGGAAGCCGACGATGTCGTGGATCTCGTCGGTCTTGGCGGCCTCGGGGATCGTCTGGGACAGCACCTTGTAGGCCTGCATCAGGTAGCGCAGGAGCACGCCCTCGCTGCGCTGGAGGCCGAGCTCCTTGACGTAGTCGTTGAAGGCGACGAAGCGCTCGACCATGTCGCGGACGATCGACTTGGGGCGGATGCTCTCGCGGGCGACCCAGGGGTGGTGGAGCACGAACTCGTTGAAGGTGTCGTAGATGAACTCGGCGCAGGGCTTGGGGTAGGAGATCTTCTCCAGCTCGGCCATGCGCTCCTCGTACTCGACGCCGCTGGCCTTGAGCTCGGCGATCTTCTCGCCCTTCAGCTTGTTCTCCTGCGCCTGAAGGATCACGGCCGGGTTCTCGAGCATCGCCTCGATCAGCGAGAGGGTGTTGAGCGCGTAGCCCTCGGAGACCAGCTCGAGCCGCTTGCTGGCGTCGAGCAGCCACAGCGAGAGGGTGTGGTTCAGCGAGAAGTCGCGCTGCAGGTCGGCGTCGATGCGGACGGCGCGGCCGCGGCTGTCGGGGCGGCGCTGGTCGAGGCGGACCAGGTGGATGATGCCGGCGCTGCGCAGCGCCCGGAACAGCACGGCGGACTCGCGGCGGTTGCGGGACTTGGCCCGCGCCTCGTCGTGGGCGGTGGCGACGATCTCGACCAGGCGCCGGTAGCCGCCGCCCCAGGCGCTCTCGTTGAGCGGCGACTGCAGGAGGTTAAGGATCATGCCGTGGGTGACCTGGAAGCGCGAGCGCAGCGGCTCGGGCTCGCTGGTGATGAGCTTCTCGAAGGTGCTCCTGTCCCACGGGACATAGCCGCGATCGGGCGGGTTGCGGCGGACGAACTTCTTCTTCTTGCCGTCGGCGCCGGTGGCCTTCGACTCGAGGCGCTTGTTCTCGATGACGTGGGCGGGCGCCTGGCAGACGACGTAGCCCTGGGTGTCGAAGCCCTTGCGGCCGGCTCGCCCGGCGATCTGCTTGAAGTCGCGGACGCTGAGGATCGCCGTGTTCTCGCCGTCGAACTTGCACAGCTTGGTGAACAGGACGGTGCGGATCGGGATGTTGACGCCGACGCCGAGGGTGTCGGTGCCGCAGATGACCCGCAGCTTGCCCTGCTGGGCCAGCTGTTCGACCAGCAGGCGGTACTTGGGCAGCAGGCCGGCGTGGTGCAGGCCGATGCCGTTGCGGATGAAGCCGGAGATCTCCTTGCCGAAGGGGGTGTCGAAGCGAAAGCCGTGCAGGGCCTCGGCGATCGCCTGCTTCTCCTCGCGAGTGACGAGCTGCAGGCTCATCAGGTTCTGCGCCTCCTCGGCGCACTCGCGCTGGGTGAAGTTGACGATGTAGATCGGTGAGCGCCCGCGGTCGAGCAGGTAGGCCAGGGTCTCGTGCAGCGGGGTCTCGCGGTACTCGAAGTCGAGCGGCACGGGCCGCACCGCCGAGCGCACCACCGCGACCTCGCGCCCGGTCATCTGCTTGAGCGAGTCGGCGAGCTTGCTGGTGTCGCCGAGGGTGGCCGACATCAGCATGAAGCTGGCGTAGGGGAGGGTGAGCAGCGGGAGCTGCCAGGCGATGCCGCGGTCGCGGTCGGAGTAGTAGTGGAACTCGTCCATGATCACGTCGTCGACGCGGGCGGCCCGGCCGTCGCGCAGCGCCATGTTGGCGAGGATCTCCGCGGTGCAGCAGATGATCGGGGCGTCGGCGTTGACGCTGGCGTCGCCGGTGAGCATGCCGACGTTCTCGGGCCCGAAGTCGCGGCACAGGGCGAAGAACTTCTCGCTGACGAGCGCCTTGATCGGGCAGGTGTAGAACGAGCGCCGGCCGCGGGCCATCGACGACAGGTGCATGGCCACCGCGACCAGCGACTTGCCCGAGCCGGTCGGCGTGTTGAGGATGACGTGGCGCCCGGCGAAGACCTCGAGGATCGCCTCCTCCTGCGCGGGGTACAGCTCGAGGTTGTTCTCGGTGACCCAGTCGAGGAAGACCTCGAGCAGGCGGTCGCTGCCGATCGAGGCTGACCTTTGGGTCAGGAGGTCGCCGGCGAGCTCGCGCAGCGGCCGATGGGCGGGGCGTTCGTCGGCGGGCACGGGCGGCAGGGTATCAGGCTATCCGGGCCTACTTGGGCCTACTTGGGGAGGATCTCGCCGGCCACGGGGTAGACGGGACGGATGTCGACGGGGATGCCGGCGAGGCCGTCGAGGGCGCGCTGGATGGCCGGGGAGACCTGGCCGTACTTGGTCAGGAGGGCCTCGGCGGCCGGCTTGTCGCCGTTGTGCTGGATCGTGCATATGTCGCGGACGAGCACGGCGATGGCGCCCTCGATCTTGCCGAGGTCGACCTTGAACTTGCCGGTGGTGGGGTCGACGGTGGCGGCGCCGGCCTCGACGAGGCGGTTGATCTGGAGGGCGGCGCCCTTGCCGTGGGCCTCGGCGACGCCGAAGCGGACGCTGCGGAACAGGCCGGCGAAGTAGGAGACCAGCAGCTTGTCACGCAGGGTCGGCGGGAACTCGCCGCGTTCGATCATGTAGAGGACGTTGTAGGCGCCCATGACGTCGGCCTTGGCCTCCTCGAGCGCCGAGTAGCTGCCCTCGAGGGCGAGGCGGACGTCGACCTGCTTGCCGGCGACGCCTGCGCCGACTCGAGCGGTGGTGAAGGCGGGGCCGAGGCTGTGCGAGAGCTCGTGGAACAGGACCTCCTGGAAGAAGGCCTGGTCGTCGAGGTGGACCACCTGGCTGCTGTCGAGCACGCGCTCGCCGATCGGGCGCATGATGACGTTGAACTTGGTGGCGATGAGGTTGCGGAGGAGCACCTTCTTGGCGCCCTTCTCGGCGCGGACCTTCTCGTCGTTGGGGAGGTTGAAGGCGATCGTCTGGACCGACTTGCGGGCGTCGCCGGCGGTGAACACGAGGTCGACCACGCGGATCGGCGACTCGCTGCCGCGCTTGGTCTTCATGGCCTCTTCGATCGGCAGGTGCTGCTCCATGTCCGGGAGGTAGTTCTTGAAGCGGGCGAGGTCGGCGGAGGCCTTGGGGTCGCTGACGGTGACGAAGGCCTCGAAGGTGGCCTTGAGGCCGAGCAGCTCGTCCTCGTAGGTCTCGTAGGGGCCGATGGTGATCTCGACGGGGCTGTCGAGGTCCATCCAGTCCTTGTCGCTCTGGTAGTAGTCGTCGCTGGCGAAGGCGTCGGCGCGCGAGCGGAGGAAGCGCTTGAGCGACGCGTTCTGGGTCAGCTCGGCGGCCTCGCGCAGGAGCGCGGCGGCGGGGTCGAGCCAGCGCTTGAAGGCCTGGCTGTAGGGCTGCGCGACCAGGCCGATCGAGCCGCGCTGGATGATCGTGGTGAGGCTCTCGAAGGCGGCGCGATCGGCCGGGTGTTCGGCGACCCACTGCTTGAACTCGGCGGCGCTCATGTCCTCGGGGTAGAAGCCGGCGCCGGGCGGGTGGGGCTTCTCGATGGCGAAGGGCCTGTTGTGATCCTGGCGGTCCCAGGGGCCGCGCATGATCTCGAAGTACGCGAGCGAGGCGCGGCCGAGTGCGGTGCCGTCCTCGCGGAGCTTGGTGTGGAGCGTGGGCGTGCCGGCCCAGGACTGGCGGTCGAGGATCGGGTCCATCAGGCGGGCGGCGGCGATCAGCTTGTCGAGGGCCGCGCGCTCCGACTCGGGGAGGCCGCTGAGGTCCGCGCTGAGCTCAGCGGGGGCGAACTGCTGCGTCTTGACGACGATCGCGGCCGCGGTTTTCTGGTCGTACATGTTGGCCTCCTGGATCCCGATCGCCTTGTCCGTGGCGGCCTCGAGCTTCACGGGCTCGCTCGCGACCAGGCCCGGATCGTTGAGGTTGCAGGCGAGCGAGAGGGCGAAGGCCGGAGGTGCGAGGAGGCGGTTCACGGCGCGCTGCATGGCGGCGCGAGCATACTCGAGATCTCGGCGAGGGCGCCAGGGCCTGTCCCCGGGGACAGGTGGCGCCAGCACGACGCCACGCCACGACGGGAGCGCCGGGAGGACGGCGGTCAGCGGGCGCGGGTGAGGGCGTCGTAGAGGTACGGGAGGGACAGGTCGAGGCGGTAGTCGGTGTTGTTGTGGTCGTCGGGGAACTCTTCGTAGCGGTGGTCGATCTGGGCGGCCTGGAGGCGGCGGACCAGGGCGCGGGCGCCGTAGTGCAGCATGTACTGGTCGCGCGAGCCGACGTCGATGTAGAGGCCGCGGAGGGCACGAAGGTTCTCCTGGCAGCTGGGATCCTCGATCATGCGCAGGGGGTCGTGGGCGAGCCAGCGGGCCCAGGCGGCGGGGTCGAGCTCGCAGGTGTGGAGGTCGACGGGGAGGCGCACGCCGCGGGGCTCGCCGGGCTGCGGGTCGTAGCTGGCGGCCATGGCGACGATCGTGAGGGCGGTGAAGTCGGGGCCGCTGTGCTTGTTGGTGGCGGCGATGCGATCGAGGAAGTCGGACACGCTGTTGTTGCTGCGCGCGAGCACGTCGAGGGCGCGCGGGAGGTCGGGGCGGTAGACCAGGTCGAAGGCCATGTCGCCGGAGTGGCAGGCGACGGCGCCCCAGACGTCCGGACGGCGCATGCCGTGGACCAGCGCCCCGTAGCCGCCGCTCGACTTGCCGTGGAGCGCCCGGCCCTCTCGGCCGGGGATGACGCGGAACTCGGCCTCGATGCGCGGCACGAGCTCGTCGATGAGGAAGGTCGCCCAGCGGCCGGTGACGGGCGAGTCGATGTACTGGTTGCCGCCCAGCGAGGTGAAGCAGTCGGGGAAGACGGCGATGACGGGGCCCATCGCGTCGCTGGCGACGAGGCGGTCGATGCGTTGCGGGGTGCTCTCGCCGAAGCCGGTCCAGGCGACGCGGCGCAGGCCGGAGCTGGAGAAGCTGGCGAGGTCGATGAAGACGGGGTAGCGGGTGCGGGCGGAGCTCTCGCTGTGGTAGTCGGGCGGGAGGTAGACGAGGACCTGGCGCTCGCAGGGGTCGCGCAGGAGGTTGTCACGCAGGGCGGCGGAGTTGATGGTGAGGCTGACGAGCTCGCCGCGCGGCCGGGTGAACGTGTGGACAGGCATCGCGGCGAGCCTAGCCTCACGCGCGAGCGGGCTCAAGGTGCGGGTGGTTTGGGCTTATGCTGCGCGCGATGAACGAGGCGAATTCCGACGTGTGGACCGGAGGTCTGACGAACGACCTCTCGCAGGTGCTGCTGAGCGAGGCGCAGATCGCCGCGCGCGTCGGCCAGCTGGGGCGTCAGCTCGCGGCCGACTACGTGGAGAAGGACCCGCTGCTGGTGGGGATCTTGAGCGGGAGCTTCCCGTTCATCGCCGACCTGGTGCGGGCGATGAACCTGGCGCTCGAGGTCGACTTCATGGCGGTGTCGTCGTACGGCGACCGCACCTCGAGCTCGGGGGTGGTACGGATCCTCAAGGACCTGAACACCTCGATCGCGGGGCGGCACGTGATCGTCGTCGAGGACATCGTCGACACCGGGCTGACGCTGCACTACCTCTACGAGAACCTGCGGACGCGCCAGCCGGCGTCGCTGAAGGTGTGCGCGCTGCTCGACAAGCGGGAGGCCCGCAAGCGGGAGGTCGAGGTCGACTACGTCGGCTTCCACTGCCCCAACGAGTTCGTGGTCGGCTACGGGCTCGACTACCGCGGGCGCTACCGCAACCTGCCGTTTATCGGCGTGCTGCGGCCCGAGGTGTACAGAAAGGCGGAGTGACCGTGGCCACGCTGTCGCTCGCGCTGATCGAGAAGCTGCCGAAGACTGACCTGCACGTGCACCTCGACGGGTCGATGCGGATCACGACCCTGATCGAGCTTGCGAAGGCGCAGGGCGTGCCATTACCGGCCGACACGCCGGAGGAGCTCAAGCAGGCGATGGGGCTCGGGCGCAACACTGGCAGCCTGGTCGAGTACCTCAAGGCCTTCGACCTGACGCTGCAGGTGCTGCAGGACGAGGAGTCGCTGTACCGCGTGGCCTACGAGTTGGCGGCCGACGCGGCGGCGGAGAACGTGCGCTACATGGAGGTCCGCTACGCGCCGATGCTGCACACGCGGCGCAAGCTGAAGCTGACCAAGGTGGTGGAGACGGTGCTGCGCGGGCTGCACGACGCGCAGACCGACCACAACATCGAGAGCAGCCTGATCGTGTGCGGGATCCGGAACATCTCGCCGGAGTCCTCGCTGCGCATGGCCGAGCTGGTGGTCGCGTACAAGAACCGCGGGGTGGTCGGCTTCGACCTCGCGGGGGCGGAGTACGACCACCCGCCGAAGGCCCACAGCGAGGCGTTCGCGCTGGTCCGGCAGAACAACATCAACGTCACGATCCACGCCGGCGAGGCGTACGGGCCGGCGTCGATCGCCCAGGCCTTGCACGTGTGCGGGGCCCACCGCATCGGTCACGGCTGCCGTCTGCGCGAGGACGGCGACCTCCTGCGTTATGTGGTCGACCACCGCATCCCGCTCGAGTGCTGCCCGTCGTCGAACGTGCAGACCGGCGCGGTGCCCAGCATCGCCGAGCACCCGCTGCGCCTCTACTTCAACCTCGGGGCGCGCATCACGATCAACACGGACAACCGGCTGATCACGGACACGACGGTCTCGAAGGAGCTGCACCACATCCACACGGAGCTCGACTTCGACTTCACCGAGCTGCGCCAGGTGATCCTCAACGGCTTCAAGAGCGCGTTCCTGCCGTATCACGAGAAGCGCCGCTTCATGCGGGCGATCTCGACGGAGCTCGACGAGTTCGCCAAGCAGCTCGCGGCGACGCCGGCGGCGTGAACGGTCAGTGCACGGTCAGCTCGGGACCGCAGGGGCTGCGTGCCAGGTCACACAGAAAACTAGACTCTGGGTGCAGGTTCGTGCCCGGCCACAAACGCGGCCGGCCACGGCGCCTTGGGGGACGCGCCGTGGCCGGCTGACTTTTGGGACAGGTTGTGGTGTTAGCGGTTGGTGTAGTCGGGGTCGTCGCCGTGGGTGTCGCAGCCGTCGTCGACCTCGCTCACCAGCTCGCCGACGGCGTTGTTGGCGACGCCGTCGCTGTTGTGGGTCCGGCGGATCGGGTTGGTGATGGTGGGGACGGCGCCCGGACGCTTGTGGGCGTGGGTGAAGTGGATCGGGTTGCGGATCTCACCCAGCGAGTCGGCGTCGGCGTGGGTGAAGTGGATCGGGTTGCGGATCTCACCCAGCGAGTCGGCGTCGACGTGGGTGAAGTGGATCGGGTTGCCGAGCGCATCGACGGCGTCGGGGCGCTGGTGGCTGGGCTCGTCCGCGGGCAGCGGCGCGCTGAGCTCGTCGATCGCGGCCAGCTGGTCGAGCTCGTCCTCCGACATGGCGTCGATGTCCTCGACCGTGAGGCCGAGCGCCTCGTACTCCTCGCCGTCGCAGCCTGGCGCGAAGGCGACGGTGGCGATGAGCAGGGAGAGGGAGCGAAGGGTGGTGCGAAGCGAGAGCAGCATGGTGGTGGTCCTTGCGAAAGGTTGCCGGCCCCTGTGCGAGCGTTGTGCCGCGGTGCTTCGGATTGAAATTGTTGGAGAAAGTCGGCGAAGCGGGCGCCGTTGGCCCGCGATCGGCAACGACGGTCGCCAGATCGAGGTGTGGCCGTGGCTAAGGCTGTGGCCAGGTTGCGATCGAGAGCTTTAGCTGTCGGTGCGGGCAGCTTCGGTGGGCTTGCGGCGGAGGGCGCCGGAGAGCCAGGCGAGCAGGGCGGGCCCGAGGATCGCGGCGAGGCTGAGGCCGGCGGCGAGGACGGGGTCGCGGCGGGCGGCCTCGTAGGCGGCGAGCAGCTCGGCGACGAGGGGGCCGTTGCGGACGGCGATGGCCTGGAGGGCGGCGAGGCTGAGGCCGAGGCCGGCGGCCGCGAGGAGCAGCAGGGCGACGAGGGTGGGGAGGCGGCGCAGGGGCTTGCTGATCACGCGCAGGGCGGGGACCAGGATGCTGGTCGCGGCGAGGTAGTTGGCGAAGGCCATGCCGAAGGTGAAGGTGAAGAACCACTGGGCGCGCTGGGCGGTGGGCCACTCGAGCGGTGGGGTCGGGTCGATGGGGCCGAACGACCAGTCGAGGGTCTGGAGGGCGAAGACGGCGAGGTAGGTGAAGGCGAGGGTGAGCGACCACTTCACGGGGCGCGACCGGATCTGCATCCACACCGGGAAGCCGGGCATCGCCGGCCCGTAGTCGAGGCGGCTCTCGAAGTAGCCGGTGATCAGGAGCAGCGGGAGCTGGGTGGTGAGCACGGCGGCGTGCACGTACTCGGGCAGCATGTCGCGGATGACGTCGAAGCGGGTGACCAGCGCGGCGCCGTGGATCAGCGCGGTCAGCAGGAAGATCGGGGCGAGGCGGCCGGGCTGCAGGCTGTCGCTGTCGCTGGGCACGAGGGCAGGATCGACGCGCGGGGCGGCGGGGTCAAGCGCGGCGGTATTGAGGTCTCGCGGGCTGCCTGCCACACTGCCGCGCATGTCCGAGAGCCCGCGAACGATCGTCCCGCCTGGTTGGCCGCGGCCGCGGGGGTACAGCAACGGGGTGGCGGCGCGGGGTGAGCTGCTCGCGGTGGCCGGGATGATCGGCTGGGACGAGAAGGAGCAGATCGTCGGCGACTCGTTTGTGGCCCAGTTTCGCCAGGCGCTCGGCAATGTGTGCGACGTGGTGCGGGCGGCCGGCGGGCGGCCGGAGCACGTCGTTTCGCTGACGATCTACGTGACCGACAAGCGGGAGTACATCGCGGCGCTGACGGAGGTCGGGCAGGCCTACCGGGCGCTGCTGGGGCGGCACTACCCGGCGATGGCGCTGCTCGAGGTGAAGGGGCTGCTCGAGGATCGGGCGAAGGTGGAGATCCAGGCGCTGGCGGTGCTGCCACCATCGGGGGCGGGCGAGCCGACGGAAGGAGCGGCGTCGTGAGTACGGGTCATCCGCCGGACCTGCGCCCGCTCGAGCTGCCGCGGCCGCGTTCGTTCCGCTACGAGGAGCGCGCGCGGGTCGGGGTGATCACGCTGTCGCGGCCCGACCGCTTCAACGCGCTGACCTTCGAGGTGTACCGCGAGCTGACGGACCTGTTCATGGTGGTCGAGCGGCGCAGCCACGACCCGGAGGGGGCGCGGGCGCTGGTGCTGCAGGGGGAGGGGCGGGCGTTCTGCAGCGGCGGGGACGTCGACGACATCATCACGCGGCTGTTCGAGCGCGACACGGAGGGGCTGCTGCGCTTCACGCGGATGACGGGGGAGCTCATTCATGCGATGCGGCGCTGCAAGCTGCCGATCGTGGCCAGCGTGAAGCGGGTGGCGGCGGGCGCGGGGGCCGTGATGGCGCTGGCGTCGGACCTGCGGGTGATGGGGCAGGGGAGCTTCTTCTCGTTCCTGTTCCCGCAGGTCGGGCTGTCGGGGGCGGACATGGGGGCGAGCTGGTTGCTGCCGCGGGTGGTCGGGCTGGGGAACGCGTCGGAGATCTTGCTGCTCGGGGACCGGGTGCCGGCCGACCGCTGCCTGCAGATCGGGCTGGCGAATCGGGTGGTGGTCGACGATCCGGACCGCGACGCGGTCGACCGGGCGGCGTTCGAGCTGGCGGCGCGGGTCGCCGCGGGGCCGCACTTCGCCAACCGCATGACCAAGACGATGCTGCAGCAGGAGCTCGAGATGGGCTTCACCGACGCGATCGAGGCCGAGGCCCAGGCGCAGACGCTGTGCATGCAGCACCCGGACTTCCAGGAGGCCGACCGGGCGCGGCAGGACAAGCGGGCGCCGCGTTGGCGCTGAAGGACATGTCCGGAGGGACAGGTATGAACGCGATCTGTACGCCACGCATCCTCGACCGCGCGCTCGGGACGGTGCTCGGGGATCTGGGGCGGTGGCGCGAGCTCGAGGACGTGCTCGAGCGCTTCACGGCGGGGCTGCGGGCGGCGCCGGTGGACGAGCGGGACGAGGCGGGGGCGACCCGCGAGTACGTGCGTCTGCTGGCGGATGCGGGGCTGCTGCGCTGGATGGTGCCGGCGGCGCACGGCGGGGCGATGGAGCGACTGCTGTCGACGCCGATCTGCATCATCCGGCAGTGGTTGGCGCGCGAGAGCGGGGCGCTGGACAACGCCTTCGTGATGCAGGGGCTCGGCTCGAACCCGGTGACGATGGCGGGGCCGGAGGGGCTGCGGGCGGCCCTGCTGCCGCGGGTGGCCAGCGGGGCGGCGATCTGCGCGTTCGCGTTGACCGAGCCGGAGGCGGGCTCGGACATCAAGAACATGCGCACGACGGCGACGGCGACGGCCGACGGGGTGCGCCTGCGCGGGGGCAAGTGCTTCATTAGCAACGCGGGGGTGGCGGACAGCTACGTGGTGTTCGCGCGGGAGGCCGACAGCCCGCCGGAGCGGCCGCGCTTTGGGGCGTTCTGGCTGTCTGGTGACGCGCCGGGGCTGAAGATCACGGCGACGAAGGTGATCGCGCCGCACCCGATCGGTGCGCTCGCGCTGGACGATGTGGAGGTGCCAGCGGAGCATCGGGTCGGGGCGTACGGCGAGGGGCTGAAGATCGCGCTGGCCAACCTCGAGGTGTTTCGCGTGACGGTCGGGGCGGCGGCGCTGGGGCTCGCCGACCGGGCGCTGGGCGAGACGGTGGCGCACCTGAAGTCGCGGGTGCAGTTCGGGCAGCCGCTGGCGACGCAGCAGGGGCTGCAGTTCGCGCTGGCGGATGTGGCGACGGAGCACGTGGCGGCGCAGCTGCTGGTGTACCGGGCCGCGGGGGCGCGCGACGAGGGGCGCGGGGCGCCCGAGCTGGCGGCGATGGCCAAGATGCACGCGACCGAGTCGGCGCAGCGGACCATCGATCGCGCGGTGCAGAGTTTTGGCGGGCGCGGGGTGACGGTCGGTGAGGTGCCGGAGCGGCTGTACCGGGAGATCCGTGCGCTGCGGATCTACGAGGGGACGACCGAGGTGCAGAAGCTGGTCATCGCGCGGGCGCTGCTGGGTTAGCGGGGGGGGGGGGGGGGGGGGGGGGGGGGGGGGGGGGGGGGGGGGGGGGGGGGGGGGGGGGGGGGGGGGGGGGGGGGGGGGGGGGGGGGGGGGGGCGGCGCGGCGGGGGGTGCCGCAGCTCCGGGTCCCGAGGCGGCCGGCGCGCAGGGTATCAAAGGTCGCGATCAGGGGGCGAGCGCGCCGGCGACGTCGGTGCCGATGAGCAGGGCCTCGCGGGCGGGGGCACCCTGGAGGACCTGGTGCTCGCTGCGCTGGACCAGGGCGGTGGCGTCGGCCTCGTCGATCCATCGGCCCTGCGGGACGACGAAGCCGAGGCGGTAGAGGAGGCCGAGGTCGAGGTAGTAGCGGCCGCGCAGCTCGAGGGTGACGTCGAAGCGCTGCTCGCCGTCGTCGCTGGCGATGGCGATGCGGTGGCGGCCGGGCTCGGCGCGGTAGCAGAAGTAGCTGGGTCCGCGGGTGGCGCCGACCAGCATGTCGTTGTCGCGGACCACGAAGGTGACCGCCATGGCGATCCTGGCGGTGCGGATCATGCACACGCTGGCCATGCCGTCGAGGTAGGCGGTGAAGGGCTGGGTGACGGCGAGCGGGTCGGGCGGCGGGGTCGCGAGGCGGTACGGCGAGCAGGCGAGGCGAGGGGAGGGAGGCCGGCGGCGAGCGAGGCCAGGATGCGAGCGAGGGCGGGTGGCGAGCCGGCGGTGGTGGGCGGGCGATGTGGCGGCGGGCTGGATGCGGGCTCGCGGGCATGGCCGGCGGGATATACCGCGGGGTCGGGCGAGGGTCCAATGCGGGGCGGCATTGCGCTCGCGGGCGCGGCGTCGCTATCCTCGCGGGCGATGTTCGGCTGGCGCGGGGTCGCGACGATCGTGGGCTGCGCGGCGCTGGCGTGCGGCGGGCCGACGACGCGCGAGCTGAAGGTGTCGGCGGCGATGTCCCTCAAGGAGGTGTTCGCGGAGATCGAGTCGGGCTTTGAGGCGAGCGCACCCGGGGGTCGACGTGGTCTTCAATTTTGCGGGCTCGCAGATCCTCGCGGGGCAGATCGAGGAGGGGGCGCCGGTCGATGTGTTCGCGGCGGCCGACGAGGCGCAGATGCGGCGGGCGATCGCTGGCGGGCGGGTCGCGGCGGGGCTGCGCTTCGCTAGCAACCGGCTGGTGCTCATCTCGCCGGCGGGGGCGGCGATCGTGGGACCCGGCGAGCTCGGGCGGCCGGGGCTGCGTCTGGTGCTGGCTGGGCCGGGGGTGCCGGCGGGCAGCTATGCGCGCCAGGCGTTGCAGGAGCTCGGGGTGGCCGAGGCGGCGCTGGCGAACCTGGTGTCGAACGAGGAGAACGTGCGCGGGGTGGTCGGCAAGGTCAGCGCGGGCGAGGCGGACGCCGGAGTGGTGTACGCGACCGACGTGACGCCGGCGGTGGTCGACAAGCTGCATGTGGTGCCGCTGGCGGTGAAAGTGACGCCGAGCTACGAGGTGGCTGTCCTGAAGGACAGCCCGGAGCCGGCGCTGGCGCGGGACTTTGTGGCCGAGCTGCAGGCGCCCCCGGGGCAGGCTGCGCTGGCGCGGCACGGGTTCTTGCCGCCGTGAGGCGGGCGGACGAGATGGTTGGCTCCGGGGACAGGTCGGGCGGGGCTGGCTCTGGGGACAGGTCGGGCGGGGCTGGCTCTGGGGACATGGTGTTACGGACAGGTCGTCCGGGGCAGGCGCATGCGGTGCTGGCGGTGCTGGGTGGGGTCGGGGTGGTGTTCTTTGTGTTGCCGCTGCTGGGGTTGGTGAGTCGGGCGTCGGTGGCGGGGTTGTGGCGGCAGCTCGGGTCGGCGGGGGTGCGGGCGGCGCTGTGGTTGTCGCTCGAGGTATCGGTGATCGCGCTCGGCTTGTGTGTGGTGATCGGGTTTCCGCTGGCGTACTTGCTGGCGCGGGTGGAGTTTCCGGGGCGGACGCTGGTGCGGGGTTTGGTGAGCTTGCCGATGGTGTTGCCGCCGGTGGTCGGGGGGATCGCGCTGTTGTCGGCGTTTGGGCGGCGGGGTGTGCTCGGGGAGGCGCTCGCGGGGGTCGGGGTGGTGTTGCCGTTCACGACGGCCGGGGCGGTGCTGGCGGTGACCTTCGTGTCGATGCCGTTTTTGGTGATGACGCTCGAGGCGGCGCTGGCGGGGGTCGACCCGCGGCTGGAGCAGGCCGCGGCGACGCTCGGGGCGACGCGCTGGCGGATCTTGCGGACCGTGACGCTGCCGGCGATCCGTCCGGCGCTGGCGGCCGGGATGGCGCTGTGCTGGGCGCGCGGGCTCGGTGAGTTCGGGGCGACGATCACCTTCGCGGGCAATCTCGAGGGGCGGACGCAGACGATGCCGCTCGCGGTGTACGACGCGCTGCAGACCGACCCCGAGGCGGCGGTGGTGCTCGGGCTGGTGTTGCTGGCGGTGTCCTTGACCCTCTTGACGGTCCTGCGCGGGCAGATCGGTCGGCGATGAGCGCGGGGTTGGTGATCGACGCGGAGCTGCGGCGCGGGGGCTTCGCGCTGGCGCTGGACTGTGAGCTGCCAGAGGGCTGCACGACGGCGCTGGTGGGGCCGAACGGGTCGGGGAAATCGACGGTCGTGGAGCTGCTGGCGGGGTTGCTGCCGATCTCCCGCGGGAGCGTGACGCTGGCGGGGCGGGTGCTCGAGCGGGTGCCGGGGCTGCGCTTGCCGCCGCAGGCGCGCGGGCTCGGGGTGGTGTTTCAGGGGCTGGCGCTGTTTCCGTCGCTGTCGGCGGTGGAAAACGTGGCGTACGGGCTGGAAGCGCGTGGGGTGGCGCGTGGGGTGGCGCGGGCGGAGGCGCTGCGCTGGCTGGGGCGCTTCGAGCTCGCGGAGGTGGCGACGCGGCGGCCGGGGGAGCTGTCGGGCGGGCAGGCGCAGCGGGTCGCGCTGGCGCGGGCGATGATCGGCCGGCCGCCGCTGCTGCTGCTGGATGAGCCGATGTCGGCGCTCGATGTCGAGGCGAGGGGGGCCGCGCGGTCGCTGCTGCGCGGGTGGCTGGCGGCGGCGCCGGGGGTCAAGCTGCTGGTCACGCACGACCTCGACGACGCGCGGGCGGTGGCGGACCGGATGCTTGTGCTCGACGCGGGGCGGGTGGTCGCGGAGGGGGCGGTGGGCGAGTTACTGGCCGCGCCGCCGCCGTTTTTGGCGGCGATGCTGCGCGGGTGAGGAGAGGGAGAGGCCGGGCTGGGCGGCGTTGTTTGACAACGGCGACCGGACGAAAGAACCTGCGGAGATGTGCTTGCTCAGCGCCGACGAGTTGCTGGCCCCCAACCTGAGTATTTCGGAGACCAAGATCTTCGCCCGAGGCGATGGAGCGCGGCAGTGGCTGGCCTATTCGATGCACCTCGAGACGGCGGGGGCGGTGGCGATGATCCTGCCCTTGCCGGTGCCCGCGGGCTCGCCCGAGGACGCGGCGGGGTTCGTCGACCTGTCGCAGTATCCGACGCTGTTCACGGACCTGGTCGCGTGCATGGCGGGCGGCCGGCCGATCCACGACCCGGAGTACGACCTCAAAAATCTCTTCGCCGATGACGCGCCGCCGCTGAAGGTGCACAAGGTGGGCAGCTTCGTGGCCTCTTACGTGCCGACCCTGGCCGACTTCTCGCGTCTCGATCGCTGCTTTCGCCTCCCGCAGGCGATCTGGGACCAGCTCCCGGGCTATGCAGATTGGGGCTTCGCGGTGATTCAGTTCCGGCCCGGGTATCACGAGGACCACCCGATCGGCCTGCACTTTCCCCGGCGCTGGACCGATCGCATCTATTTCCCGACCACGCATGTGCACGACGGCATTCTGCACGACGAGGCTCGCTTTGATCACATGCTCTACTATCAGGGCATGATCCGTCCGGCCCGCCAGGGTGCGGCGAGCGAGCGGGCCGGTTGGGCCTTCGCACGCGCTCCCACGCACCAATTTGTCGATCTCGAGCGGGCTGCAGGTATGGTCGACGGTGAGCAGCCGCTCGAGCGCCTTCGTTATCATGGCACCCGTCCCAACGAGGACGTGTGGCTGCTGCCGGTCTGAGCGTTGTCACGAGGTCGTCGAGTTTACCGACGACATCGCGTGCGTCCGCCACGGTGCCCGGGCGATCGGGTCGGCGAATCAAGGCACTTCGCCAATGTCAGGGGCTCGGGCCCGTGGCGAGTGGCAGGCTGAGCGAGCGGGCGAGGTCGTGGTCGGCGACGGCGCGCGAGCGGGTGAGGGTCTGCTGGGCGCGGGCGGTCAGGGTCTTGCACGCTGCGAGCGGGAGGGGGCGCCAGGAGGGGTGTTCGAAGCAGGCGCCGGCGCTGGGGATGCCGCGGCCCGCGGTCACGAAGGCGCGGCCCTCACCGATCGCCGAGCCGTCGGCGAAGACTGCGAAGCCGGGGTCGTGCTGGCCGGGCAGGAGGACGGCGCCGGCGAAGCTGCGCGGGGCGGGGATGCCGAGGTAGTGGAGCAGGGTCGGGGCGAGGTCGATGTGGCCGCCGACGGTGCTCACGCCGCCGTGGACCGGGCCCTTGGGCAAGACGACGAGGCCGGCGATGCGGTCGAGCTGGAGCGGGACGGCGGGCGACCAGGCGGTGATGCCGGCGAGTCGCAGCAGCTCCGGGGTGAGCGGGAGGCGGCTGTCGTGGTCGCCGTAGATCGCGATGACGGTGTTGTCGGCGAGGCCGGCGTCGGCGAGGTTGGTGAAGAGTTCGGCGAGCGATCGGTCGAGGTGGTGGACGCCGTGGAGGTAGTTGCCGAGGGCGCTGCCCTCGAGGGCGCCGAGCTGGAGGCGCTTGAGGTCGGCGGGGAAGTGGTCGTAGGGGTGGTGGAGGCTGAGGGTGACGAGGAAGGCGAAGAAGGGGCGTGGGGTCGCGGCGAGCTCGGGGAGCATGCGGCGGAAGAAGGCGTCGTCGGCGAGGCCCCAGCCGATGGTGGGGCCGGGGCCGAGTTCTTCGCTGAAGAGGGAGCGCTGGAAGCCGTAGCGGGGGTGGAGGACGGCGCGGTTCCAGAAGCCCTTTTTAAAGGGGTGGGCGGAGAGGGTGCTGTAGCCGTGGTCGCGGAGGACGTGGGCGAGGGTGAGGAAGTGGTTGTCGGCGCGGAGGAAGGCGACGGCGCCCTGGCCGAGGGGGAGCTGGGAGTTGAGGACGGCGTACTCGGCGTCGGAGGTCATGCCCTGGGCGGTCTCGTCGGCGAGGTCGTGGTAGGTGAGGGCGCGGTCGCGGAGTTGGTTGAGGAAGGGTGTGACCGGCTGGCCGTCGATCTGGGCGCCGATCACCCAGCCCTGGAGGGCCTCGGCCTGGATGAGCAGGAGGTTCGCGTTGTGGGCGACGGCGAAGCCTGGATCTGGTGGTGGGGGCGGGCGGCGGAGGAAGAAGTTGGCGATCGCGGCGTGCTCGAGCGGGGTGAGCTCGCTGCGCAGCAGGCGTTCGCGGGCGGTGCGGAGGACGTCGAAGGCGTGGGCGCCGATGACCCCGAAGCGGCCGACGTTGTGCTGTTCGGAGAACACGCGGTCGCCGAGCGGGCCGGCCATCGCGGCGGCCATGGCGATCGCGAAGGGCAGCGGGGCGAGGAGGGCGAGGGCCAAAGTTGCGGCGCGCGGTGAGCTGTCGCGACCGTCGTGGCCACGCGGGGTTGCTGTCCGTCGTGAGCTGTCTCTTGGGACACGTGGCCAGGCGAGCGCGAGGAGGAGGCCGGCGAGGGCTGGGACGGCGAGCCAGCGGTGGGCCGGGACGGACAGGGCGGCGATGCTGCCGCCGATGTCGCCGACCTGATGGCTGGCGATGAGGGCCTGGACGGGGACGATGCTGCCGAGCAGCTGCATGTACAGGAGGTCGGCGAAGAGGAGGGCGGCGGTGAGGAGGCTGAGGAGGAAGGCCGCGGTCGGCCGGGCGCGGCCGGGCGTGGCGAGGACGAGGAGGGCCGGCAAGGACGCGGCCGAGACGGAGATCGCCAGGCCGCCGCGCCAGGGTGGCAGGCCGGCGAGGTCGGCGAAGGACAGGCCGAGGACGAGGGTGGCGGCCCAGCTCCACAAGACGGGGAGGCGGCGGAGGGCGGCGGGGCCGAGGCGGCGGCGGCGGGCCTGGACGACGAGGGCGAGGGTGGCGGCGAGGAGGAGGAGCTGGGCGAGGTCGCTGCGGCGGGTGACGAACACGGCGGCCGAGATCGGCAAGCCAGCGCTCGGCGGGGCGGCCCAGGCGACGTGTTCGCGGACGAGGCCGAGCTCGAGGGTGTAGGGGCCGGCCTCGGTCGGGCCGGCGACGCGGAGGGTGACGCTGGCGCTGGTGCCGGGGGGGATGTCGCCCGGGAGCTCGCTGCGCAGGCCGTCCTCACCGACCGCGATGCCGTCGGGGCTGCGCCAGCGGTAAGAGAGGCGGTCGGCCGTGCGCGGCGAGAGGGTGGCCGTGCCGGTGTTGCGGATCCGGAGGTGGACGAGCTCTTCGCGGCCGACCGGCAAGGTCCACGGCCAGTCGGCCGCGCGCAGCTCCCAGGCGAGCAGGGGCGGCAGGACATCGACGGGGAGCGCGGCGGGCGGGTCGGTCTCGTACCAGCCGATGTTCTCGCGGACGGCGGCCCACTCGAGGGTGTGTGGGCCGGGGGTGGGTGGGCCTTGCACGCGGGCGTCGACGATCACTTCCTCGTCGCGGGCGAGCGGTGGGAGCGGGGTGCGCAGGCCGTCGTAGTCGACGATCTGGCCGGTGGCGTCGCGCCAGTGGTAGCTGAGGGCGAGGCCGTGGTCTTCGGGCCAGTCGTCGCCGCGGTTGGTGACGAGGACGTCGAGCTCGCTGACGCTGCGGGCGTGGAGCTCCGGGAGCTCGGCCTCGACCTCGATGCGGTCGCGGGCCGGGCCGATCGTGGTGGTGCTGCTGCGTTCGCCGGCGGTGGGCGGGCCGAGCCAGCGGACGTGCTCGCGGACGGGCTCCCACTCGAGGGTGTAGGTGCCCGGGGTGGGTGGGGCCTCGAGGCGAGCGCTGAGTTCGACGCTGGTGTTCGGCGCCACGGGGCCGGGGAGGGCGGTGCGGATGCCCTCGCTGCGGCGGCCGTCGGCGTCCTGCCAGTGGTAGCTGAGGCGGTCACCGGCGGCGGGCGACCAGGTGGTGTCGCCGGTGTTGCGGAGGCGGAGGGGGACGGCGATTTGTTCGCCGGCGGCGAGCGGTGGGAGCGGCGGGGGCGGGTCGATCGACCACGCGAGTTCGGCGTCGCTGGCGACGACCTCGACGGGGATCAGCAGGTCGTGGGTGAAGCTCGCGGGGCCCCACCAGCGCCGGTGCTCGCGGACCGGTTCGAACTGCAGGTAGTAGCGGCCGGGGGTGGTCGGGGCGCGGACGGTGGCGAGCAGGCGGACCTGCTGGCCCGGGGGGAGCGGGGCGGGCAGCTGCGTGCGGGCGCCGTCCCACTCGAGCACGCTGCCGTCGAGGTTGCGCCAGTGGTAGGCGAGGCGGTCCTGCTTCTCCTCGGACCAGGTGAGGGCGGTGCGGTTCTGCAGCGTGACCTCGACCTCGACCTGCGCGCCGGGGGCGAGGGTCGGCGGGACGGCGTGCGTGAGCAGCTGCCAGTGGCCGTCCGGGAGCTCGGCGCGGGCGGCCGCGGGGGCGAGCAGGAGGACGATCAGCGGCAGGCGGAGCCGGAGCATGCGCGAGGGCAGGCTACCGCATGCGGCGGCGCGAGGCGAGCGTGGCGAGGTGGCCCGAGGGGCATGTCTGATGGGACAGGTCCGGGGCGTCGCGGGGGACAGGTCAGGGTGAGCAAGCTGGTCCTTGGGACATGTCCTCAGGGACCTGGTCTTTTGGACCTGAGTCGGAGGCCAGGTCCGACCGGGAACCAGACGCCGATCTCGAGGCCGAGGCCGAGCTCGAGGCCGCCGAGCTCGGTGGTGGTGTTGGGGAGGCGGAGGACGGGGCGGCGCAGGTGGGCGTTGGCCTGGCCGCTGCTCCACAGCTCGAGGCGGGCGCCGACCCGCAGGCGGGCGCCAGCGCGGCCGATCGGTGCGCTGTAGCCGGGTGAGAGGCGCAGGCCGAGGCCGAGCAGGGGGCCTGGTTTGCCGGCCGGGGAGCTCAGGGGGACCTTGCCGTGGCCGCTGCCGAGGCGCCAGGTCTCGACGCCGAGCATGACGGCGGCGGGGAGCTCGAAGCCGCCGCGGCGCAGCGCGTAGCCGAGGCCGAGGCCGACGCGCAGGCGCTGGAGCTGGAAGTGGTCGACGGCGCGGGTGAGCCACTGGAGGTCGGCTGCGAGCAGCAGGCCGGAGGGGGCGCGGGCGTCGAGGCCGAGGCCGGCTCCGGCGCCGCGCAGGCCGGGGGGCGCGAGGCCGAGGCCGGCGCCGGCGCGCAGGATCGGGCCGAGCTGCCAGCGCGGGGCGGGTGCGGGTGGCGGGGGTGCCGGTGCGGGGATGTCCTTTGGGACAGGTGGCTGCGGTGCCTCGAGGAGGGCGGGTGGGACGGGGACGTCCTGTTGATCGGGGACGGCGGTGTCGTCCTCGATGGCGGCGACGAGGTTGGCGAGGGCGGAGGCGACGGGTCGCGGTGAGGCGTCGGCGTCGAGCTCGAGCTGGCGGAGGTAGGCGCGGCCGTCGGCGAGGATGAGGGTGAGGAGCAGCTGGGACTCGTCGTGGCGCAGCTCGATGAAGGCGCGCAGGGAGCCCTCGTCGGCCGCGGGGACGGGCTCGCCGTCGCTGACCAGCGTGACCGCGGGGAGGCGCAGGTGGATCGCCTGGGCGAGCGCGGCGGGCTCGATGAAGCCGTCGCTCCGGAGGATCGCCACGCGGATGCGGGGAGTGGGGACGGTGGAACGCGAGACGGCCGGCGCCTGGGGGGGCGTCGGCTCGGGGCTCGTCACCAGCAGGGCCAGCGCGATCGTCGTCCACGTGGGTGCCACGTCGGAGCGTGTATAGCCGCCTCGCCGCGGAACTGCGAGGGTCCGCGGCGGCGGTGCGGGGCCTCAGGGCTTCTGCTGCTGGCAGCTGTCGAACTTCAGCGCGCAGTCCTCCTTGGCCACGCCCTGGTCGAGGCACTCGGCGTACTGCGCTTCGCAGTCGGCGGGCGGCTCGGGGTTGGGATCGGGCGGCTGGCACTGCAGGAGGATCGGCTCGCACTTCTCCGGGCCGTAGCCTTGCTGGACGCAGTCCTCGTACTGAGCCTTGCAGTCGTCGGGCTGCGGCGGGGGCGGCTGGGGCTGGCAGCTCTGCAGGAGGATCTCGCACTTCTCCGCGGGGGTGCCCTCCTTGATGCACTGGTCGTACTGCGGCTTGCAGTCGTCGCCGGGCGGGGGCGGCTGGGGCTGGGGGTAGCAGCCGCACAGCTTCAAGATCGGCGCGCAGCCTTCGTCCGTGCCGCCGAGCTCGACGCACTTCTTGAAGTCGGCGTCGCAGCCACCCTCCTGCGGGGGAGGCGGCGGGGGCTGGCAGGCGTCGAGGAGCGGCTGACACTTCTCGGGCGGGGCGCCCTGATCGATGCAGTCGACGAACTGCTGCTTGCAGTCGTCGGCGGGCGGCGGTGGCTTGTCGCCGGGGGGCTTGCACATGTCGAGCAGCGGGGCGCACTCGTCCTTGGTGCCGCCCTTGTCGACGCAGAGGTGGAACGCGGCGTGGCACTCGGGCTGGGGGCCGTCGGGGCCGCACTCGCCCTGATCGGGCTTGTCTGGGTGATCGGGCTTCTCGGGCTTGGGGCCGGGCTTGTGGTGGGGCTTGTGGTGGGGCTTGTCGGGCTTGGGCTGACAGCCGCAGTCCTCGTGCTGGGACTCGAGCGATCGGTCGCTGGTGTTGGGGTCGCAGGCGAACAGGGCCGTGAAGGCGACGCCGACGACGGACAGACCAAGGCGATGGAGGGATGGATGGCTCCGCATGACTCGCGCTCCTCTTGTTTCAACAGGGGGTGACTGTTGTCAGTGACGCGAGCCCGGCGGGCATTACAGATTTTGTTACGCGAGATTATGGCGGACAGAGAGCGGGGCCGATGCTGAGGTCGTCGATGCTCCAGCCGCCGAGGGGCGGGTTCTTGCCGTCGGAGCGCTGGCAGAAGCGGACCCGCAGATCGGGGTCCTTGAAGGCGTCGAGCGGCTCGCTGTGGTGCATCCACTCGGGGCTGATGAAGCCCTTGGGGATCATGATGAGGGTGACCCAGTCCTGCTTCTGGCCATCGAACACGTCGATGCGGCTCTCCATCGTCATGCCGGTGCTGAGGATGTCCCAGAAGTCGAGCCACAGCTCGCCGGGGTAGTCGGCGACGTCGACGCTGGGGCTCTCGAGGCAGGCCTCGGGGAAGAAGTCGGTCGGGAGGCAGTCGCCGATCGCGGTGCCGGCGAGGTGGTTGTCGGCGCTCGGCGAGTGGTCCTGGCCGGGGTCGTCGGCCTTGGGGATCGCACACTTCGAGGCGACGGCGGGGCCGATCTGCCACGGCGGCTCGGCGATCCAGCCGCCGGCGAGGCTGAAGTCGGTGAACAGGGCGGGCGGCTTGGGCTGGGGCGCGAGGCACTCGCCGCCGCTGCACAGCTCATCGAAGGTGCACTTGTCGCCGTCCTCGCAGGGCTGGCCCTCGGAGGTCCACTCGACCGCGCAGTGGCCGGTGACGGGGTTGCACAGGCCGGCGCGGCAGGGGCCGTTGAGGTCGCTGCAGTCGACCATGGCGAAGGGGACGCACTTGCCGCTCTGGCACTCGTCCTTCTGCGTGCACGGGTCGCCGTCGTCGCAGGGCTCGCCGTCGCTCCGCGGGGTCGACTCGCACACGCCCGAGGGCAGGCAGTTCTGGACCTCGCAGGGGCCGGCGGGCGGGCACTCCTTGATGTCGTGGCACTGCTGCTGCTGCGGGTCGCAGACGCCGGCGATGCAGACGCCGAGCTCGCAGTCCTTGGGGGTCTCGCACTTGCTGCCGGGCTTGCACGGGGGGCAGGGGCCGCCGCAGTCGACGTCGGTCTCGCCGGGGTCGCGGCCGCCGTTGTGGCAGTCAAAGCCGTCGCTGTCGGGGCCGCCGGGGCCGCTCGGTGGTTCGTGGGTGGTCTCGCCGTGGCCGGTGGTGCTGGTTGGTTCGCCGGTGGTCTCGCCGGGGCCCTGGGTGGTGCCGTCGTGGCTGGCGAGCTCGAACACCAGCGGGGAGCAAGCCTGTCCCACGGGACAGGTGAGGATCGCGGCCAGGATGGCGCGGCGCCGGGTCATGGTGCGGCGTCGCCGAGGGCGCGCTCGGCCTGCGGGCGGTGGACGCCGGCGGGGAAGTCGGTGAGGTATTGCTGCCAGCAGGCGTCGCGCTCGTCGCTGGCGGCGCGGCGGCACAGGCCGGCGCGGGCGTCGTCGGCGTAGCGGCCGCGGGGGAACACGGCGAGGTACTCGCGCCAGAGCTCCTGCTCCTGGGCGGGGCCGGAGCGCTGGCGGGCGAGGGTGAAGAGGTCGCCGAAGCTGAGGTCGGCGGCGCGGCTGCCGGGGGCGAGCGCGATGATCTCGCGGTGCAGGCGCTCGGCGCTGGCGTAGTCGCCGGACTGCCAGGCGGACTCGGCCTCGCCGCCGAGGCGCGTGAGGCGGGCGCTGAGGGACTCGGCGGGGGTGGGCTCGGGGGTGGGCGCAGTGGTTGGCGCGGGGGTGGGCGCAGCGGAGGGTTTCCTGGTCTTTGGGACAGGCTGTGGATCGGACGGGGTGGGCCTATCGACGAGGGAGTCGACGAGGGTGTCGACGGGCTCGACGGGCGCTGGCTCGGCGGGTGCTGGCGGCTCGGCGAGCTCGCGGGTCTGCGGGCGATGCTCGCGGGTCGCGGGGAGTTGCACGGGCTCGCGGTGGCTGGCGGCGCCGGTGCTGCCGCCGGCGTGCTGCCACCACGGCGCCTGCGAGGGCGTGCCGTGGGCGGTCTCGAAGCGGGTCGCGAGCATCGGCGAGGCGAGGGCGAGCAGCGCGGCTGCGGCTGCGGCGGTGGCCCACAGCCAGCGGGGTCCTCGCTGGGTCCGGACGGGGCTGGCCTTTGGGACATGTACCGAAGACCAGTCGCGGGGACGCTGGCGGGCGGCGTCGGCGTCGACGGCGGCGCGGGCCTCGGCCAGCAGGGCGCCGAACTCGGCCTGGCCGCGGGCGGACATTCGTTGCGAGCTCTCGGCGCCGAGGACGACGACGGGGGCCAGGGCGAGCGCCTCCTCGAGGGCTGGCCTGGGGACGCGCTGGGGGTCGCGGGCGTGGGCGGCCTCGACGACGGCGGCGAAGTCGGGGCCGAACTCCTTGAGCTCGTGGGCGGTGGTTTCGTCGAGCTCGGCGCGGGCGGCGAGGATCAGCTCGTCGAGGGCGTCGCCTGGCTCATGGGACAGGTTGCGGCGGGTCATGAGCCGGCCTCCGGATCGGCCGAGAGCACGCCCCACTCGATGAGCTGCTTGCGGATGCGCTGGCGGGCGCGGGTGGCCCGGACGGCGAGGTTGCCGGGGGAGATCTCGAGGCGGTGGGCGGCCTCCTCGGGGCTCAGGCCCTCGAGGTCGCGGAGGACGAAGGCCACGCGCAGGGGGTCGGGGAGGGTCTCGAGGGCGGCGTAGAGGGCACGCACGCGCTGCTGGCGGTGGACGGTGACGCCAGGCTCGTCGCCGGGGGCCTCGAGGCCGCGGACGACCTCGAGGCGGGCGTGGGCCTTGGCGGTGCTCTTCTGGGCGCGCCAGTGGTTGCGGACGACGTTGATGGCGACGCCGTGCAGCCAGGTGCTGAAGGCGGAGCGGCCGTCGAAGCTGGAGATGCGCAGGAGGGCCTGGACGAAGGTCTCCTGGACCAGCTCTTCGCTGACGTGGGGGTCGCCGGTGAGGGCGCGGACGTGGCGGAAGATGCGGTCGAAGTTGTCCTGGTAGAGGCGGGACCAGGCGCTCATCTCTCCGGCCTGGGCGCGCTGGACCAGCTGCTCGGTCACGCGGGGGCTGGTGCCGGGCGGCGGGGCGGAGCCCGAGGCGAGCGAGGGGGCCGCGTCGGCGGGGACGGGGCGCAGGTGGGAGCCGGGTTGAACCATCGGTGTCGCTGGGTGTGCAACGCGAGCGCCGGCCAGATTACAGCGCGGGGCGCAGATCGTGGGAGGCGCGCGGGCGCGCCTGGCTCACGCCTGGGCCACGCGGGCGATGCGGGCCACGGGGCGGTGATGCGGCGGGTAGCGATGCCAGGGGCCACGGCGGGCGGTGACGCCAACAGGGAATGCGGGCTACGGGGCGGTGATGCGGCGGGTGGCGATCGCGTGGGTGGCGACGGCCGCGGCCGCCGGGGCGCCCCAGACGATGTTGCCGCGGAAGCCGAGGTAGAACATGCCGGCGGTGGCGCTGCGTTCGGCGTCGGGGACATCCTCGCGGGCGAGCGGGCTGTCGAACTGGCCGCCGACGACGATGGCGCCGAAGCCACCGATGCCGAAGCCGACGTCGACGGTGAAGCCGAGCGGGCCGCGGACGCTGTCGAACTTGCCGGCGACGTTGGTGCCGGCGACCTTGAAGGCGAGGGCGCTGGTGAACTCGAGGTTGGGGGCGAAGCGCTTGCGCGAGAACCAGTAGCGGCCGGCGATGCCGACGTTGCCCCAGATGTCCTTGCTGTCGCTGGCGATCACGCCGCCCTTGGGTCCGAGGCTCAGGCGGGTGTAGCGGAGCTTGCCGCGGGTCTCGACCATCGTCGGGATGCTGAACCACACGTCGTACTGCACGCGGGCGGAGTTCCAGCGGTTGACGTCGCCGAGCTCCTTCACGCTGCCCTGGCGCAGGCGGTAGGCGTAGGCGCTGGTGGCGTTGACCTCGATGACGAAGCCGCAGGTCGGGTCGGCGACCCAGCAGCGGAACACGGGCTTGCGCTCGACGGTCGGCGGGTCCAGCTCGAGGCCGTAGCGCTTGCGCAGCGTCTGCATGTCGGCGGCGTTGTAGAAGGGCGGGCCGCTGCGCTGTTGCGGCGCGGTGACCGGGGTGGGCGGTGGTGTCGGGAGCGGGGCCGGGGTCGGGGTGACGGCGGGGGCCGGGCTGATCGAGGGGGCCGGGGAGATCGAGGGGGCCGGGGAGATCGCGGGGGCCGGGGAGATCGCGGGGGCCGGGGAGATCGCGGGGGTTGGTGCCGCAGCGACGGGGGGCTCAGCGGGTGCAGCGGGTGCGCTGGTGGGGCGCTGCACGGATGGCTGCACGGATGGCTGGGCGACTGGTTGGGCGACGGGTGCGGTGGTCGGAGCAGCGGTGGGCTGCGCGGCGAGCAGGGCGAGGGCGAGGAGGTTCACGAGGCACCTCCGAACGCGCCGCCGGCGAGCAGGCCGAGCAGCACCAGGCCGATCGCGGGGGCGGCGGCGAGGCCGTTGGCGCGGAAGCCGAAGACCACGCGGGTGTCATGGTCGAGGAAGTCGGCGGCCATGAACAGGCCGCCCCAGCCGCCCCAGTTGGCCGAGAGGCCGGCGTGGCTGCCGTAGTACTGGCCGCGCTGGTTGAACACGGTGGAGCGGACGATGCCGAGGTCGAGGTCGAAGTGGAAGCCGTTGCGCTTCTTGGAGAGCCACAGCTGATTGACCAGGAGGACCCGCCAGGTGTCGGTGTGTGGGGTCGCGTCGAGCTTGCCGATGGGGGCCCCGGTGCCGCGTGACCAGCTGCCGAGCACGCCGAGGCCCCACGGGTGCCAGCCATCCTTGTGGCCGACGAGCAGCGGCTTCAGGGCGAAGCCGCCGCGGAAGTTGAACTGCGCGTAGGGGAGGTCGACGTGGGCGCCGGCGATGTTGGTGCCGATGCCGACATCGGCGGTGAGGATCAGCGAAGTGCGGCAGTAGGTGTCGTCGATGAAGCAGAAGGCGCCGCGACCGAGCGAGAAGCGCGGCGGGTCGCCGCGGCGCGGGCCGTTGGGGAAGGCGGTGTCCGAGGCGGGCTCGCCGACGAAGAAGGGGCCCTGGGTGCGCGCGGGGGTCGATTTTTGGGCCGGGGGCGGGGCGGGCGGGGCGGGTTCGGCGGGTTCGGCCGTTGCGACTGGGGTTGCGAGGCGAATGCTTTCGGGAGGGTCCGGTGCGACGTCTGCGGCGACGGGGGGAGCCGTTGGGGCGGGCTCGGCCGGGGGTGGTGTCGCGGGCGCGGGCGCTGCGACGGGCGCAGGCTCGGCGAGGGCGAGCACGAGAGGCAGGACGAGCACGGACACGAGGTCCCCAGCATGCAGAAGTCCGGGCGTCGTGACAACCGCGGCTTCGGACCTGGACCGGACCTGGACCGGACCTGGCTGATCGGTGGGGGACGATCAGGCGTGTGGGGCGGGGGTCGCCGTGATCGCCGGCCCGGGTTTCACCCCGACGAAGACTCGGAATGGACGCGAGCTCACAGGGCGATGACCGGGTCGGTCGGCGGGCCAGTGCTCGGGGCGCGCCAGCCGATCGACCAGCCGCCGTCGGTCGGCGGGCTAGTGCTCGGGGTCGGTGACGAGGCGCTCGCCGCCGCGGGCGATGGCGCGGCTGATCTGGACGCCGAGCAATTCCTCGGCCTCCTTCTGGGCGGCCTCCCAGGCGGGGGCGACCTCGGCGATGAGCTTCTGGCCGCGGGCCGTGATGCGGATCTCGTGCGAGCGGGCGTCGTCGATGGCGGCGAGCTCGAGCCAGCCGCTCTTGCACATGCGTTCGACGTTGCGGCTGACGGTCGAGGCGTCCATGTGCATGCGCTGCGACAGGTCGTTCGGCGTGAGGCCGCCGGTCTGCATGACCACGACCAGGGTGTTGAGTTGGGCGATGCGCAGGCGATAGGGTCGCAGCGCGTCGTCGTAGATCCGACTGATGGCCCGGTTGATCACGCGGAGGCGGTACGCTGTGCACTCGCTCCAGATGCGCTCCGCGATCTCCCCGACACCCTGTTTTGCCCGCCGCACACCCATGGCCGACGATTGTATGAGCCAGCGATATCCGGTCAACCAGCTTCCTTGCGGGCGTGTTCGGGCGATGCGCGCAAGTACACGAAAATGGTGAGGCTGGCCCCATCACGGCGGCGCGGCGCTGGGCATTGCGCGCGACTTCGGGCCGCGAAAGCTCGTATACGCAACGACCGGTGTGGCGAGTCGAGTCCGCGCCCATGTCAGGCCAGCGCAGGCCAGCGCAGGCCAGCGCAGGCCAGCGCAGGCCAGCGCAGGCCAGCGCTCAGGCCTTGGCCTCGGGCTCCTTGAAGCCCATGCGATAGAGCTCGGCGTAGACGCCACCGCGGGCGAGCAGGTCCTCGTGCCGGCCCTGTTCGACGACCTCGCCGGCCTGCATGACGAGGATCTTGTCGGCGCGGCGGACGGTGCTGAGGCGGTGGGCGATGACGAGGACGCTGCGGCCGCGCAGCAATTCTTCGATCGCGGCCTGGACCTTGTGTTCCGTCATGCTGTCGACGCTGGCGGTGGCCTCGTCGAGGATGAGCAGGGTGGGCGAGCGGGCGGCGACGCGGGCGAAGGCGAGGAGCTGGGTCTCGCCGACGGAGAGGTTGCGGCCGCGTTCGCCGACGACGAAGCCGAGGCCGCCGCGGGCGGCGACGAAGTCGGCGGCCTGGACGGTGCGCAGGGCGGCCTCGATGCGGGCGGGGTCGTTGGCGAGGCCTGGTTCGCCGAGGCTGACGTTCTGGGCGACGTCGTCGTTGAACAGGAAGACGTCCTGCTGGACCATGAGGATGTGGCGGCGGAGGGCGTCGGGGACGACGTCGCGGACCTCGAGGGGGCCGTTGGTGGTGGCGAGGTGGACGTGGCCCTCGTAGTCGTCGTAGGTGCGGGTGAGGATGCGGCCGAGGCTGGTCTTGCCGGAGCCGGTGCGGCCGACGACGGCGACGATCTCCCCGGGGGCGATGGTGAAGGAGATGCCGCGGAGGACCTCGGGGGCGCCCTGGCGGTAGCGGAAGCGGAGGTTCTCGACGGTGACGCCGCCGGTGAAGCCGGCCAGCGGCTCGGCGGCGCCGGGGCTGGAGCGGGGCTCGGCGGGCTCGTCGAGGAGGCTGTAGATGCGCTCGAGCGAGGCGACGGCGCGCTGGATGGTCGCGAGCTTGGCCGAGAACTCGCGGATCGGTACGAACACTCGCTGCAGGTAGTCGATGAAGGCGAACAGGAGGCCGAGGGTGACGCCGGTGGCCGCGGGGGTGGCGGGGAACAGCTCGGGGGCGGCGAAGTAGATGAGCAGGGCGACGCAGAGGGCGCTGATGCCGTCCATCAGCGAGTAGAGGCTGGCGTCGTACCAGTTGGCGGTCTTGGTGGCGCGCAGGTAGCGGCCGCCGAGGCGCTCGTACTCGTCGCCGGTCGCCTGTTCGCGGCCGAAGAGCTGGGCCACGGTGACGCCGGCGAGCTGCTCGGCGAGGTAGCCGCTCTGCACGCTCTGGGCCTTGCGGATCTCGAGCTGGAGGGCGCGCAGGCGGCTGGAGAAGAAGCGCACGAGCACGGCGAGCAGCGGCGCGACGGCCAGGCTGATCAGGGTCAGGCGAGCGTCGAGGATGAACATCGCGGTGACGATCGAGAGGATCACGGCGACGTCGGTGAGGATCGTGAACACGCCGAAGGCGAGGGTCTCGCTGAGGGCCTCGATGTCGCTGGTGCTGCGCGCGAGCAGGCTGCCGATCGGGGTCTTGTCGTAGAAGCGGGCCGGCAGGCGCAGGACGTGGCGGAACACGGCGCGGCGGAGGTCGCTGATGGTGACGTAGCCGACCCGCTGGAGCGCGTAGACCTGGACGGCGGAGGCGAAGAACTCGGCCATCACGGCGCCGAGGAACAGCATGGCGGTGAAGCGCAGGCCGAGGGCGCTGCCGGCCGCGATGTCGCCGTCGATCGCCTGTTTGACCAGCAGGGGGCGCAGCGCCGAGACGGCGGCGACGACGGGGATCATGAGCAGGCCGAGCCACAGCCAGCGGCGGTGCGGGCGGGCGTAGGGCCAGAAGCGGCGCAGGGCGGCCCAGGTGTGCTGCCCGAATTGGGTGCGGGCGCGGGCCCGGACTTGGGCTTGGCGTCACGCACGGGCGGCCTCCTGGTGGTGGTGGGTCTCGGCGTAGTGGCCCCCGAGGGCGAGCAGCTCGGCGTGGGTGCCTCGCTCGAGCACGCGGCCGTCGGCGAGCACGAGGATCTCGTCGGCGTGCTCGAGCACCGAGGTGCGGTGCGAGACGATCACCGTGGTCGGCGGGAGGCCAGCTGGCGCTTCGGACATGTCCTGGGGGACATGTGCCACGCCGGCCACGCCGGCGACAACTGGTTGGTCGTGGAGCTGGCGGATCGCGGCGACCAGCTTGACCTCGGTGCCCTGGTCGACCGCCGACAGGATGTCGTCGAGCAGCAGCAGGGCGGGCTTGCGGTAGAGGGCGCGGGCGAGGGCGGTGCGCTGGCGCTGGCCGCCCGAGAGGGTGACGCCGCGCTCGCCGACCACGGTGTCGAGGCCCTCGGGGAGGGCGCGGAGGTCGTCGTCGAGGCAGGCGGCGGTCAGCACGGCGCGCAGCTGGGGGTCGTCGGCTTCGGCCTGTGGGCGGTCGGGTTGTAGGCGGGCAGCGCTGGTGCCGGCGCGCGGAGCGGGCTCGCCGTCGTCGCCGCGGACGTGGCCGCTGCGTTCGCCTTGCAGGCGGATGTTGTCGCGCAGGGTGGTCGAGAACAGGAAGGGGTCCTGGGGGACCACGGCGAGGCCGGCGCGGAGCTCGGCGAGGGGCACGGTGGTGATGTCCTTGCCGTCGACGAGGATGGTGCCCGGGGGCGGGGTGTAGACGCGGGCGAGGAGGTTGATGAGGGTGCTCTTGCCGGCGCCGGTGCGGCCGAAGATGCCGAGAGTTTGACCTGGCCGGAGAGACAGGTCGAGGTCGCGGAGGGCGGGGGTGTCGGCGCCGGGGTAGGTGAAGGACAGCCTGCGGAGCTCGAGCGAGGGCGGCTGGCGCAGCGCGATCGAGGCCGTGGGGACGGGGAGGTCGTCGGGGGTGGCGATGACCTCGTCGATGCGGGAGATGGCGATGAGGCCGCGGGAGATGGAGGCGAGGACCCAGGCGAGGGCCATGAGGAGGGCGACCAGGCTGCCGAGCAGGGTGGTGAAGGTGGCGATGGCGCCGACCTGCATGTCCCCGGCGATGACCCGGTCGCCGCCGATCCACAGGACCAGGGCGGTGCCGACGAGGCCCGAGAGGCCGAGGACGGGCATGGCGAAGGCGCGCTGCGAGGAGAGGCGGAGCTGGAGGTCGAGGTAGGGTTGGTTGCGCTCGTCGAAGCGGCGCATCAGCGCCTCCTCGGCCGCGTGGGCGCGGGCGGTGCCGATGCCGGCGTAGCTCTCGAGCACGCGGTCGGACAGGCGCGCGAGCATCTCGAAGGAGACGCGGATCATGGCGTAGAAGCTGCGGACGATGTGGACCGTGTAGGCGGTGCCGAGGGCGATCGGGACGATCGACCACAGGGTCAGGACGCGGTCGGTGGTCCACATCTGGACCAGGTGCATGGGGATCGCCACGGCCACGTTGAACACCTGCAGCCCGGCGAAGCCGACCAGCAGGCGCACCGACATGGTGTCGTTGGTGGCCATGCTGACCAGCTCGCCGATGCGGCGGCGCAGGAAGAAGGGCCGCTGCATCGCCAGCAGGTGGCGAAACAGGTCGACGCCGAGGCGAAACTCGACGTCGCGGCCGGGGTTGAAGAACAGCACGCGCGAGAGGGTGCGGACCACCACCACGGCGAGGGCCCACAGCATCAGCTCGAGCGCGATCGACTGGCCGGCGGCCAGGCCGGCGCCCGCGGGTCCGAGGGCGTCGAGGGCCCGACCGATGAGCGTCGGGACGCGGACCACCGCGTAGTTGGTGGCGACCAGCATCGCCAACCCGAGCGCGTACTGGGGGATGTTGCGCCGGACGTAGCGCTTGAAGAATCGCAGGACGAGCTTCACGGGGCGGGGGCGCAGAACATACAGCAGGCCGACGCCGGGCGGACAGGCGCTGCGATCGTCTGGACCAATAAGAATGGGCCAGCCGGCGCGTGCCGGTCTGGCCCAGTGACTTCAGTTGTACTGCCCTTGTCAGGGACTCAGACGAGTGGGCTCAGGGAGCGGGCGCCTCGGCGGGCGCGTCACCCTCGGGAGCTGCCTTGTCGCCCTCGCCCTCGGCGGGCGCCTCACCGTCGGCGGGGGGCGGAGTGGGCTCAGCCGGCTTGACCTCCTCGGGATTGGCGGTGTCGGCCTTGGACTTGTTGCAGCCCATGGTGCCGATGGAGAGCGCAGCGAACACAAACGCGATGGTGGCCTTCTTCATGAACGATCTCCTGGACACCCCTTCGGGAATTTGCGCCCCGCAAGAGGGGCCGCGACGAAGCGGGATCAGCCAAGTACCGCAGTTTCGCGGCAATTGCCAGAGCCGCGTGAATGGTGCGCAGGGACCGCCTGCGACCGGCGTGAAACTGGGGCCTCGGACCGGCCTGTTGCTGGGTCCGTGGGGGTGAGGGACCCCTCCGAGGCGGACTAGCGCGGCGCAAGGTCTTCGTCGCGCTCGATCTCGTCGAGGGCCAGCTCGGCGGCGTCGAGGCCCTCGCTCAGCTCCGAGATCAGGGCGGCGAAGCGCTCCTGCTCGGCCGCGTCGCCGCCGAGGTCGTTGTGCACGTCCTCCCATTGCCGGTAGATGCGTTCGACCAGCGCCTGGGTGCTGCCGGCGTCGACGCCCTCGCGCCGCAGCTCGCGGTAGCGCTGGGTCAGGTCGGCGACGATGTGGTCCCGGGCGTCGCGCCAGCGTCGGTAGGCGCGTTGAGGGTCGCGGGCCCGGGCCCAGCGGCGGGCCGAGCGGTCGATGTCGTCGACGCTGCGGCGCAGGGCCTTGACCAGGCCGCGGTAGGCGGCGAGGTGCTCGCGCACGTACTGGCGGCCGCCCTGCTCGCGGGCGAGGGCCTTCTCGGCGGCGAGGTCGTCGTCGCGGAAGCCGGCCTTGCGGCGGGCCTCGGCGAGCTCCTCGGGGGTCATCGGCGGCGGCGCGGGTGGTTCGCTGCGGAGTGGTTGTGGGCGCGACGGGGGGGCGGCCGGCTCGGCGCAGCCGATGAGCAGCGTTGTCGCGGCCAGGGTCGCGGCCAGAGTCACGGCCAATGTTGAGGCCGATGTCGAGGCGGACAGGGCGAGGGGGGTCGCGGGTCGACGCATGGCTCGCTGCGACGGCGGTTGTACGGTGGCTGACGGCGTGCGGCAAGGCCCCGCGGGCGCTGAGTGGGACGGGGCGATCGGCGAGGCGGGGCTGGCTGCTACACTGCGCGCCGCGATGTCCAGCGCCGCCGCCACGCTCGAGGTCCTGCGCGCCGCTGCATTGGTGCTCGCGGGCAGCGGGGGGCCGGCCGCGCTGGCGACGGTGATCGCCCGCACCGGCTCGGCGCCGCAGGTGGTCGGGGCGCGGCTGTTGCTGCGGGCCGACGGCACCATGGTGGGCACGGTCGGCGGCGGGGCGATCGAGCAGCAGGTGCTGGCGGCCTGCCGGGCCACCTTGCGCGACGGCAGCCCGCAGGTGGTCAAGGCCCACCTCGTGCGCGACCTCGGGATGTGCTGCGGCGGTGCGATGGAGGTGTTCGTGGAGTATCTCGACGCGCAGGCGCGGCTCATTTTGATCGGCGGTGGACACGTCGCCCAGGCGCTCGCTCCGGTGGCCCGCGGGGTCGGCTTTCGGGTGGTCGTGATCGACGACCGCGAGGAGGTCCTGGCCCACCCGGCCTTCGTCCCCGACCAGCGCGAGCAGGGCGACGTCGACGAGCTCGAGGTGCTGCTGCGCGACCTCGACGAGCGCGACTATCTGGTGATCGCGACCCGCGACCACGCCCGCGACGAACAGGCGCTCGCGCAGCTGTTGACCCGGCCGCATCGCTACATCGGGATGATCGGTAGCCGCCGGAAGGTGCACGCGATCCTGGCCCGCATCGTCCGCCGCGAGCAGGCGCTCGGGCGGCCGGCGCCCGACCTTGCGCGCCTGCACGCCCCCGTGGGCCTCGCGCTCGGCGGGCGCACGCCGGCCGAGATCGCGGTGTCGATCGTCGCCGAGTTGCTGGCCGATCGCCACGGCGGCAGCGGGGCGCCGATGAACGTCGCCTCGCAGGCGCTGGCCGATCGCTACGGCGGCAGCGGGGCGCCCGACGCCGCCGCGGAGTGAGGCGCGTCGGCGTGCGCGGCCTGCGTGGAAGGGCTCGCAGGCGGTCGGCGGCCGATGACCCGGGTTGATGGCCTGCCTCGCCCCCTTCTTCGGCGACAGGGTCGCGCCCGGTCGACTACACTCGCGGCCGATGTCTCGTCTGCTCCCCGCGAAGATCGTGGCCGCCATGGCCCTGCTGCTCGCCGCTCCGGCCTGCGCCAAGAAGACCCCGCCGCCGGCGGTCACGGTGGTGGAGGACCAGCCCGGCGGCGGCGGCGGCCCGGTCGACAGCGGCGTGATCGCCGAGCCGGCGAAGGCTCGACCGCTGCCGCAGGGCAAGCCGGTGCAGCTGCGGGCCAGCGTCGAGGGTCTGGGCGACCTGCTGCAGCTGGTCAAGCAGGCGACCACCGCGTGGACCCCGAAGAACCCGATCGACGCCAACGCGTGGATCCAGGCCGCGCTGCTGCAGTTCGGCTACGGGCCGGGCATGTGGAGCAGCCTCGATCTCAGCGGCGTGATGGCGGCCGACAGCACCTTCTTCCCGGACGACCCAGCCAACGGGCTGCGGCTCACGGGCAGCCTGGCGGCGTTGAGCGCCAAGGGCATCATGGACGGCATGCCGTCTGGGCGGCGCCCGCAGCCGCTCGGCAACGGTCTGTGGGAGCTCGTGCAGGGCGACCTGCGGGTGCTGCTGCGCGAGCAGCCGCGGGCCCTCGAGTTCGCGCTCTCGCCGGCCGACCTCGAGCGCGCGGCGTCGGTGGCGAAGGCCGCCGCGGGTGGTCGTCGCCTCGAGGTGCACGCGAGCGACTTGCCGCCGGGGCTGTTGTCGGCCGACAACTACTTCGGGCTGCCGAGCGGGCTGCGCAAGCAGCTCTCGGAGATCTTGCGCGAGACGACCCGCGCCTCGCTCGAGCTCGACGCCGGCACCGACCGTGACCTCGTGCTGGCGCTCTCGGCCGAGGCGCCCTTCGATCGCCTGGGCCTCAGCCCGCTGGGCGCCCCGCGCAGCCAGGCCAGCGCGCTCGAGGGCCGGCTGCCCGCGTCGGCGGCGCTGGTGGTCGCGCTGCCGTGGGGCAGCCCGGAGCTGCTGCACAAGCTGCTCACCAACATCGAGAAGGGCGTCAGCCAGAGCGCGGCCGGCTTCGAGGCGCCGGTGAAGACGGTGATGCAGGCCGCGCACACGATCCTCGATCAGGTCCAGCACGACGTCGTGATCGCGGTCTACCCCGGCCCGCGCGGCGAGCTCACCGTGCTGATCGCCGCCGACGTGAAGGACGAGGTCGCCGCGCGCAGGGCGGTGCACGACATCCTCGCCACCGCCAACACGGCCGTGACCACCTTCAACACCCTCGGCGGCGACAAGAAGGACGCCAGCTTCAGCGTCAGCCTCAAGGCCAACGGCATCAAGGCCGGCGGCGTCGAGGGCGAGCTGTTCACGCTCGGCATGCCCAAGAACATGAACAACGACCTCGAGGGCGCCCTCCCGCTGCTCAACGACAAGCAGCAGATCGAGATCGCGGCGGTCACCGCTGGCGGCAGCGCGGTGCTCACCCTCGGCCACGACGCCCGCAAGCTCGCCACCGAGGTCGCCGGCGGCCTCAAGCCGGGCGCGCGAAAGACCAGCCTTGCCAGCGACGGCGGCCTCGCGCTCGCCCGCACCGCCAGCCAGGGCTGCCACTTCTGCGTCGGCATCGACCCCGTCGCGTTCGCCCGCGTCGCCCTGTTCGCCGACCAGAAGATGCGCGCCGACAAGAAGCGCCTCAAGGACCTCGACGACGCCGCCGCCGTGGTCACCCGCCTGGGCGGCGCGCTCGGCGTCGGCATCCGCCTCGACCCCAAGCAGGGCGCCCTCGCGGCCGGCCTGAGCAAGAGCCTGCTCGTGCTCTCGCCGGCCGACGCCGCCCAGGTCGGCAAGCTGTGGGAGAGCGTCGCCCCGGCCCCGATGCCCGAGGACAAGCCGCTCAGCGGCCCCAAGGGGCTGCTGCGGTGAGGTCTGGCCCGGCGGACACGTCGCGGGGGCCAGGTAAACGACCGGTCCTCGCGGACATGTCGCGGGGGCCAGGTAGACCAGTCCTCGCAGACATGTCCCGGAAGCCAGGTAGACCAGTCCTCACGGACATGTCCCGTGAGCCAGGTAAGCAGTGACCGCCGCGCCCGCCGCGGTGGTGCTCGCGGCCGGCGCCTCGACGCGGATGGGCCGCCCGAAGGCGCTGCTGCGCCACGGCGAGCGCAGCTTCGTCGCCTGCGCGGTCGAGCTGGCGGCGGCGGCCGGCTGCGCGCCGATCGTCGTCGTAACCGGGGCACAGGCGATCTCCGAGCCGCTGGCGGCCACGCTCGTGCACAACCCGGCCTGGCCGATGGGACAGCTGAGCAGCCTGCAGCGCGGGCTCGCGGCGGTGCTCGAGCTCGGCGAGCCGAGCGGCGTGCTGGTGCTCACCGTCGACCGACCGCACCTGCGCGTCAGCACGGTCAACGCCATGGTCGCCGCCTTCCGCGAGGCGCCCGCGTACCTGTGGCAGCCCGAGCACGCCGGCCGCCGCGGCCACCCGCTGATCTACCCGGCCGCGCTGCTGCCCGCGCTGGCCGCCCTGCCGGCCAGCGGCGACCCGCGCCCGCTGCTGCGCGAGCACGCCGCGCTGCGTCGCGGCCTCGCGGTCGACGACCCGGCGACCCTCGACAACCTCGACCACCCCGAGGACCTCGCCCGCCTGCGCTGACATCGGTTAGGCTGCGCGACCGATGGACCTCCAGCGCGTCGCGCCCCTCCACCCGCACTTCGACCCCGCGCTCGGCCTGCTCCGCCTCGAGCTCGAGCACGGCAAGGCCAACGAGATCGGCAGCGAGGAGCTCGGCGCCCTCGAGGCACTGTGCGAGCTGCTCGAGCAGCACGACGAGGTCCGCTGCCTGTGCACGACGAGCCGGCGCGAGAGCGCCAAGGGCACCAAGATCTTCATCTCCGGCGCCAACGTCAGCGAGCGCGTCGGCTGGAGCGACGAGCGGGTCAAGCAGCACGTGCTCCGCCAGCGCGAGCTGATGCGCCGCCTGCGACACGCGCCGCTGTTCACGGTGGCGCTCACCCACGGGGTGACCTTCGGCTGGGGCGCCGAGTTCCTGCTCACCGCCGACTACTGCATCGCCACGCCGACGGCCCGCTTCGCCCTCCCCGAGACCGGCCTGGGGATCGTTCCGGGAGCCCGCGGCACCGCCGAGCTGGCGCTGCAGGTCGGCCCGGCCCAGGCCCTGCGCCTCGGCTGCACCGGCGAGGAGCTCGACGCCGACGCCGCGCGACAGATCGGCCTCGTCCACGAGCTCGTCGCCGACCTCGAGGCGGGCCTCGTCCGCGTCGAACAGCTCGCGCTGCGCCTCGCCTCGCGCTCGCCCACCGCCGTCGCCGCTTACAAGCGCGGCCTGCTCGCCGCCCTCGGCCAACCCGAGGCGCAGCGCCTGGCGATCGAACGCGATGCCTACGAGCTCTGCGTCGACACCGGCGAGGCCGCGATCGGTCGGGCTGCCTTCAGCGCAAGGCGCGCGCCAGGCGAATCGCCCGTGCCCCCACCCTGGGGCGCCCGTCGCCTCGAAACCCCCCGATAGCGCACTGCCCAACGCGGCCGAACGCGGCCGAACGCGGCCCGTTTCGGCGCGCCTCAGCGCATGAACCCCGGGCGTGCACGCGAGATTCGCCGCGCTTCGCGACCTGCAACGATCGCACGCCCCCGCTCCCATCGCCGCCAGGAGCACGCGCACTGGCCGAGGCAGTTTTTCGCACAGCCTCGAGGAGCCCTGTGGAATACTCGCCCCTCGCGCAAAACGAGGCCAGGCGCGGCCCGTTGTCGCCGTGTGCGTTCGCCGTTACAGTCCGGCCGCCTCCGGGCCAGACCTCGTCCGAGCCCTCATGAACCTACCCGACGCGCATAACAAGTCCACGCCGGGGGACGACGCGCTACCGCCGATGCCGGAGCGCATCGCGGGTCGCTACAACATCCGCGGGCTGCTCGGGCGCGGCGGCTTCGGGGCGGTCTACGAGGCCTACGACGAGCTCGAGGAGCGGCCGGTCGCGCTGAAGGTGATCCGCCGCGACGCCAGCATGGACCCGCCCGGCTCGCGCTCCAGCGAGATGCCGTCGGCGACCATCGCCCCGGTCTCCCACGCGGCCAGCAGCGGCCGCGCGCTCGAGGGCCTGCGCAAGACCCAGGTCACCCGCAGCTTCGGCAACACCCAGGGCCTCGCCGTCGACACGGTGATGGACAACTTCAAGGCCGAGTTTCGCCTGCTGACGCAGCTGCACCACCCGAACCTGGCGGCGGTCTACGACTTCGGGCGCTGCGACGGCGACGTCGTCTACTTCACGCAGGAGCTGCTGTCGGGTCAGTCGCTGGCGGATTTCCTGCGCGGCGCCTCGCGCGAGACCATCGTCGAGATCTTCGTGCAGCTGGCGCGCGCCCTCGACTACATCCACGCGCTGGGCTTCGTCCACGAGGACATCAAGCCGAGCAACGTCATCGTGTGCCAGCCCGAGAGCGAGGGCGGCCAGCCGCAGGCCAAGCTGATCGACTTCGGCCTGGCCCGCCTGTTCCGCCGCGGCAAGATCGCCGCCAGCGAGATCGACGACCCCGAGGAGTACAAGGTCCTCGGCACGCCCGGCTTCTCCGCCCCGGAGAAGGTCAAGGGCGAGCCCACCGACTCGCGCAGCGACATCTACTCGCTCGCCGCCACGATCTACACCGCCGTCCGCGGCGGCCGGCCCTTCCCCTCGCGCACCTTCAAGGAGGCGCTGCGCAACCAGCTCGACTGGCGCCCCGAGCTGGCCGGCGCGCTGCTGCAGAGCTGCGGCCCCGTCGTCGCCGAGCTGGTCGGACGCATGCTCTCGCCGGACCCCAACCTGCGGCCCCAGAGCGCCCGCAGCATCGTCCTCGAGCTGCTCCGCCGCGAGTCGGTCCACATCCGCGACCGCCAGAAGACCGCCCAGGACCGCCGCGAGTTCGCCCGCGTGCTCGTCGAGCACCTCCCCTTCGTCGACCGCGCCGACTACCTCGACATCCTGCTGGTCCGCGCCTACGAGGTGCTGCACTCCGAGACCAGCCGCGCCGGCCAGCGCGGCCACCTCATCCGCACGATCCTCGTCGAGGCCCCCGAGGGCATGGGCAAGGCCCGCCTGCTGTCGGAGATGCGCCGCGAGGTCCAGCTCGGCGACGGCCTGTTCGTCGAGGGCAACTGCTGGACCAGCGACGGCGACGGCCTCGGCCCCTTCGCCCCGGTGGTGCTGCAGCTGGCGACCGCGCTCGGCGAGCGCTCGCCCACCGTCAAGCAGTACGGCGACCTGGTCCGCGCCGCCCGCGAGCGCAACCACGAGACCGCCGCCGCCGCCCAGCTGCTCGAGTTCCTGATCCGCTGCAGCGGCGAGCACTCCTACGTGCTGCACCTCTCGGACCTCGCCCGCGGCTCCGAGCTGACGCGCACCCTGGTCGATCAGCTGGCCCGCGCGATCGACCACAACGAGGCCCGCGTCCTGCTGTGCGTCAGCACCGAGCCGCAGCCCAAGCTGCGGCCCGCGCTCGACGCCCTGCGCCGCGACCAGATCGCTGAGCTGTTCAACCTGAGGCCGTTCCAGCCCAAGGAGATGCTCGAGGTCCTGCGCGGCATCCTCGGCGAGGCGCCGGCCCTGAAGGACCTCGTGGCCATGCTCGACAAGCTCACCGGCGGCCACCCGCTGAGCTTCCGCGAGACCCTGCGCGTGCTGATCGAGGAGTCGATCCTGGTCCGCGACAACGACACCTGGGTCCTGCGCTCGGCCTCGATCGCCGCGGAGCAGCTGCACAAGACCCTCGCCCAGCGCAGCGAGGCCCGCCTCGACACGCTCGGCGTCTCGGCCTGGGAGATCGTCAGCATCCTCTACCTCATCGAGGCGCCGATCGACGAGGAGCAGCTCGCCGCCCTCACCGACCTCCGCCGCGAACGCTTCCGCCGCACCCTCGACCGCCTCGAGGGCGAGGGCCTGATCCTGTGCAGCGCGATCTCCGGCAAGGGCCAGGTCGCGCTCGCCCACGCCTCGGTCCGCGAGGCCGTCCGCATCCGCTACGACGACTCCCTCAGCGAGACCCGCCTCGACCTCGCCGAGCGCATCGCCGAGCTCGACAGCAAGGAGCCGAGCCTCGTCTACCTGCGCGCCCGCCTGCTCGACGACGCCGCCGAGTCGCTCGAGGCGATCGCCGAGCTCGAGAAGGCCGCCGACGCGCTGTTCGCCGCCGGTCAGCCGCAGCTGGCCGCCCACGTGCTCGAGCGCATCATCCTCCGCTTGCGCCGCCAGGGCCGCGTCGCCGGCCTCCCGCGCCTGCTCAAGGCCCAGCTCAACCTGGTCGAGCGGGCGGCCGGCGCCCTCAACGACCCGCGCCGCGAGACCGCCCACCTGGAGGCCGGCATCCTGGTCGCCGAGCTGCTCGCCGACCACCGCGCCCAGGCGCTGTTCTGGCTCGGCCTGGTCGACCGCTACACCGTCGAGGGCAACGTCGACGTCGAGGTCGCGCTGCACCGCCTGCAGCAGGCCGCCCAGGCCGCCAAGCAGGCCCGCGACCGCATCCTCGAGCTGCGCATCGCCAACCGCCGCGCCGAGGTCCTGCTCGGCGCCGGTGAGATCGAACAGTCGGTCCGCTGCTCGAAGGAGGCGATGGAGATCCTCGAGATCCCCGAGGCCGACGACACGTACACCTGTCACATCATCGGCACCCGCCTGCGCGGCCTCTCGCTCGCCGGCCAGCTCACCGAGGCGCGCCGCCTGCACGAGGTCGCCAAGCCGATCGCCGCCCGCGTGTCCGTGCTGCAGCGCCAGAGCTACATCTCCGGCATCGCCTACCTGTCCGTCCTCGGCAACGAGCCCGAGCGCGCCATCCCCGAGACCCGCCAGGCCATCGAGCAGCTGCGCGCCGCCAACATCACCCGCATGCTCATCGGTCCGCTGCACAACCTCGGCGACCTGCAGCTGCGCAGCGGCGACCTCGAGGCCGCCGCCGAGGCCTTCCGCGAGGCGCTGCGCCTCGCCGGCCTGCACGGCTTCACCTATCAGATCCACCTCAACGCCGGCTTCCTCGGCTACACCCTGGCCCGCCTCGGCAAGGTCGAGGAGGGCGCGGCGATGCTCGCTGACGCCCGCCGCGGCTTCATGCAGGTCCAAAACGAACAGTTCGGCCAGCATCAGCTGCGCCTCCTCGACGCCGAGGTCGCGCACATGGTCGGCCAGAGCCCGCGCGCCCGACGTGAGCTGGAGGAGATGCTCGCCGACTTCCAGTCGAGCAGCGAGCTGTCGCTCGCGCAGTGGGCCCAGGAGGCCCTGAGCCGCATCGAGCGCGACCGCGGCACCTCGTTCATCGAGACCCCAGAGGAGCCCGAGTCGACCAACGCCTCCCCCGACGAAGAGACCGTGCGCACCAAAGAGCTCCGGTGAAACCGGCTATCTTTCACCAGATCCGTGATGTGCCGCCATGAGCGACGAGCAGCAGGTCCATAACGATCTGACCGGGATGGTCGGCACCGTCCTCGCGGGCACCTACCGCCTCGACGCGCTCATCGGCGAGGGTGGCATGGGCGCCGTCTATCGCGGCCGCCACGTGCTCCTGCGCCGCGACGTCGCGATCAAGGTCCTCCACCCCGACTTCAGTCGCGACCCCGAGCTGGTCAAACGCTTCGACCGCGAGGCCCAGAGCGCCGCCCGCCTCAACCACCCCAACTGCATCCAGGTCACCGAGTTCGGCTCCACCGACGAGGGCATGAAGTACCTCGTGATGCAGCTGCTCGAGGGCACCGAGCTGCAGAACGTGCTCGACGGGCCCACGCCGCCCGAGCGCGCGGTCGGCCTCATCTTGCAGGTGCTCCGCGGCCTCGAGCACGCGCACGGCCAGGGCGTGGTCCACCGCGACCTGAAGCCGCAGAACATCTTCGTCACCCGCGACCACGAGGGCCGCGAGGTGCTCAAGCTGGTCGACTTCGGCATCGCCAAGATCATCGGCGGCGACGGTGCGCTCGAGCAGATGACCCGCGCCGGCATGGTGTTCGGCACGCCGCAGTACATGAGCCCGGAGCAGGCGCTCGGCCTCGACATCGACGCCCGCGCCGACCTCTACGCCGCCGGCGTGCTGCTCTACCAGATCGTCACCGGCAGGCTGCCCTTCAACAGCGACGACCCGGTCGCGCTGATCCGCATGCAGGTCAGCACCGATCCGCCGCAGCTGCCGCCCTCGGTGCCGCAGGAGCTCGCTGGCATCATCTTTCGCCTGCTCGCCAAGGCGAAGGAGCAGCGCTACCCGGACGCCCGCACCGTCCGCATCGCCCTCGAGCGCTACCGCGAGTCGCTCGGCGGCGGCAAGGGCAGGGGCGAGGAGGCGCTGGTCGACGTCATCACCACCGGCGGCCCCGACATCTCGGGCCTGGTCGCCATCAACCGCCCGCTGCCCGACGCCCTGCGCCCGCGCCCGCTCACCCTCGTCGAGTCGATGATGGACAGCGGCTCGCTGCGTCGGCGCCCGTGGTTTCGCAAGGCGATCGCCGTCGTTGTCCTCGCGCTGGTCGGCGGCGGCGTGGCCCTGTGGTGGTTCGTGCTGCGCGACTCGGCCCCGAGCACGCCGAGCCCGCCCGAGATCAAGGGCGCCCGCACCGTCGACGCGCCTTCGCCGGTAGTCACTCCGCCGCCGGTCACAACGCCGACCAAGGCCGATCCGCCGCCTGTCCCCACGGACATGCCCAAAAATACAGGTGCACCTGCGCAGGAGCTGCACGACATCGACGACCTGTTGACGCAGGGCAAGACCGAAGAGGCGGCGACCCGGCTGCAGGCGCTGCGCAGCAGCCACCCGGAGGACGCGCAGGTGCGCTGGCGCGAGGCGGGCCTGCAGGCGCGCAAGCCGGACGGCGCCGCGGCAGCGCTCCCGCTCTACGGCGAGGCGCTGGCGCTCGACCCGGAGCTGGCGCGCGACCTCGGCTTCCACGCCCAGGTCGACGCGCTGCTGCGCCAGCGCCCGGTCAGCGACGCCGCGATCGACCTGGCGATCGCCCTCGGGCCCCAGGGCAACAGCGTGCTCCTCAGCTACATCAACGACCCCAAGGGCTGGGCCACGTACCCGCAGCGACGGAAGATGCGCGACGCGCTGGCCCGAGATCCAGCGGCCGCCGCCGAGGTCGACCAGGCGCTCAACGTCCGCCGCGACCTGTGGCAGTACGCCCAGTCGCCGACCCCCTGCCTCACGCTGCAGGGCGCCCTGCAGGCCGTCCAGGCCGCCCCTCACGTCGACAACGTCGACGCGCTCAAGGCCGCGGCGCCGCCGCTGATGCCGGTCGGCGCCGCCGCGAGCTCGGTCGAGCCGCTGTTACGCGAGGCCGAGAAGACCGCCTGCCGCGACGTCGACCCGCTGCTCGCCAACGTGCGCACCGCCTACGCCGCGGCCTTCCCCGACAAGTTCAAGACCAAGAAGAAGCGGCCCAAGAAGCGGCGCCGGTGAGCTCACGCCAATGTGGGTGAGCGTGTGATCGCCACGCGCCCGGGGCTGCGGCCTCGGTTATGCTCGCGGCGATGGAGAGCCTCTACCGGCGCCCGTTACCCGCGCAGCTGGTCGCCTTCGCCTCGCCCGAGGGCCGCGCGCTGTTCGACGCGGCGCGGGCGGCCGGGGGCATGGAGGCCTTCTTCCCGCTGATCGAACAGTTCCACACCCAGGCCGAGCCGGCCTTCTGCGGGCTCGGCACCCTGGTGGTCACGCTCAACGCCCTGGGGGTCGACCCGGGTCGGTTGTGGAAAGGACCGTGGCGGTGGTTCAGCGAGGAGCTGCTCGACTGCTGCAGCCCGCTCGAGCGGGTGCGGGCCCGCGGCATCACGCTCGACGAGTTCGCCTGCCTGGCCCGCTGCAACGGCGCCAGCGCCGAGCTATTTCGTCCCGACGCGCACGACGTCGCGGCCCTGCGCGCGCAGCTCCGCGACGCGGCCAGCTCGGCGCTCGCGCCAGCGCTGGTCGTCAGCTACCACCGCGGCGCGCTCGGCCAGACCGGTGCGGGCCACTTCTCACCGATCGGCGGCTACGACCCCGCCAGCGACCACGCCCTCGTGCTCGACGTGGCCCGCTTCAAGTACCCGCCGCACTGGGTCCCGGTGCCCCTGCTGCACGCGGCGATGCTGCCGATCGACGACAGCACCGGGCGGCCGCGCGGGTGGGTCGCGCTGCGCCGCAGCTCGCGGCCCGCGAGTCTCCTGTTCACCGCGCACTGCGTCGGCCCGGGCGGCCTCGAGTCGGTGCTCGCCGGGCTCGAACAATGGCGGGCTGCCCTGGTCCGCGGGCCCGTCGGAGATCTCCCGACCGCGTTGCGCACCAGCTTCGCCGCCGCCGAGGGTCTACCGCTGACCTTCGCCCGCCGCGAGCTCGCCCTCGCGGAGCACGGTGCGGCCGCGCAGACCCTGCTCGTGGCGCTGCACGAGGCGCCGGTGTATCGCCGCGTCAGCGAGCTGGTCCCGGCCTCGCTGTCGGCCGAAGTTGCGACCCTGCTGCTGCTGACCCTCCCGGACGCTCTGTGGTCGCCGTTGCCGGAGCGCGTCCGCGAGGAGCTGTGCGAGCTGCTCGCGCCGGAGCGGCAGCCACTCGAGTTGCGGGCCGAGGTCGAGCACCTGCGCCGTCAGCTCGCGGACCTGTGTGCGCTCGATCGCCGGACCGTCTGCGATCGCTGCGCTGTGGCGCCGTGACCCCGACAAAAAACCTCGTCGGCGAGTTGTAACGCAGCGATGCGAGCGGGGACGAATGAGCCGGGGCGTTGCGCCCTGAAAGGCTCCATTATGCGCGCATCTGATTGGCTTGGCATCGCTCTCGTCACCCTCCTCTCCGCCTGCGGGGACTCCAAAGCTGGCAGTGACTCTGCCAGCGGGACGGACTCTGCGACCGGCGGCTCTGGACCGACCGAAGCCACCGCCCCGACCGAGGGCGGCGGCGATTGTCTGCAGGTGCTGTGTGGCAACGAGTGCGTCGACCTCTCGGCCGACCCGCTGCACTGCGGGTCGTGTGACCACGCGTGTCGAAGCGGCGAGTCGTGCACGCTCGGCAGCTGCATCGCCGGCTGTCCGCAGGGCGCCGTCCTGTGCGGGGTCGAGTGCGTCAGCCAAGACTCCGACCCCGACCATTGCGGCAGCTGCACCAACGCCTGCGACGACGCCCAGGTGTGCGCCGGCGGGGCCTGCCTGGCGACTTGCCCGATGGGGGCGATCCAGTGCGGCCAGGCCTGCGCCGACGCGGCCGTCGACCCGCTCCACTGCGGCGGTTGCAACAATCAGTGCAGCGCCGGCCAGGCCTGCGCCTCCGGCGTGTGCACCTGTCAGGAGGGCTTCAACGCCTGCGGCAACGATTGTGCGGACCTCCAGACCGACGCCAACCATTGCGGCAGCTGCGGCAACGATTGCGGCGACAACGGCGTGTGTGTCGCTGGCGAGTGCGCTTGCGCCGAGGGCCAGGAGCGCTGCAACGGCGAGTGCGTCGACATCCAGACCAACAACAACAATTGCGGCAGCTGCGGGAACGCCTGCGACAACACGCTCGAGAGCTGCGGCGCCGGCGTGTGCACCTGTCGTCCCGGTCTCAGCGACTGCAACGGTCAGTGCGTCAATACGGACAACAACCCCGACAACTGCGGGAGCTGCGGGAACGGCTGCGACCAGGCCTGTGGCGGCGGCCAGTGCGTGAACAACTGCGACAACTTCCCGGATCAGTGCGGCGACACCTGCACCGACCGCGAGATCGACCCGCTCAACTGCGGCGAGTGCGGCAACACCTGCGACGCCGACGAGGTGTGCCTGGGCGGCAACTGCCGCCGCTTCACCCTCGGCGGCTGCGACCAGTGCCCCTGCGACGGCTGCGTGGACGCGCAGTGCTGCGAGTCGCAGTTCCTCAACACCGCGGTCTGCGTCATGGGCGGCGGCGGCGGTGGCGGCTGCGGCGGCTGAGCCCGCGCCGCACGGGCGGCTACTCCTCCACGACCGGCTTCGGCAGCGAGAAGCCGCGCACGAAGTCCTGGCTGCCCAGGTGGCAGCCGACGCACACGTCAGGGCGCCCCGCGAAGCGCGGGTGCCCGAGGTCCTCGGCCTGGTACTGCTCCCAGTGCCAGCTGCCCCCGCGCTTCTGCAAGATCGCCAGCTGCACCGGCTCGTCGGGCGGGGCGTCCTCCGCGAGCACGGCCGCCGCGTAGCCCTCGAGCACGATCGTGGCGCCCTCGGGCCAGGCCGTGCGCCCGAGGCCGTCGGCGTTCGCCAGCGCCTCGGCCATGTGCTCGTCGACGAACACCTCGACCCCGCGACCGTGCGGCGCGTTGGTAGCGACCCGGGCCTCATGCTTGGGCGGCCGCTCCCAGTCGCGATAGCCCCGCTTCTGCACCTCACGCAGCAGCGCGTCCGCGGCGGTGGCCGGGCCGGCCTGCGGCGCGCTGTCCCCGTCGCACGCCGTCGCTAACATCGGCAGGCAGAGCGCGAGGGCGACGAGCAGCGCCAGGCGTCGCGGTGCGGTGAGCATCGCCGGCAGCGTATCAAAGGTGTGCGGCGGAGCGCCACGGTGCTAAGAAGCGCCCGGTGCAAGCACCGACCGCCCGCGGCCTCGCGATCCAGATCTTGCGGCAACTCGACCAGCGCGAGGGCTTCTCCAACCGCGTGCTCGCCGGGCACCTGCTGGCGTGGAGCGCCGACCTGGCCCGCCGCGACCGCGGCCTGGTGACGCTGCTGGTCTACGGCGTGCTGCGCCACCGGGCCCGCCTCGACGCCCTGATCGACACCTTCGCCGATCGGCCGCAGCGCCTGAGCGCCCGCCTGCGCGAGCTCCTGCGCGTCGCTGCCTTCGAGCTGCGTGAGCTCGGCCGACCCGCGCACGTGGCGATCTCCCAGGCCCAGGCCCAGCGTGAGACCTTCGACCCCAGCGGCGCCCTGCGCGGGCTGGTCCAGGCCGTGCTCGCCGGCATCGAGCGCGGCGGCGCCGAGCTCGACGCCAAGTTCGCTGCCAACTTCGCAGTGGGTAAACCACTCGACGCCCTCGCCCTGCGCTGGTCGATCCCTCGCTGGCTCGCCGGGCGCATGCTCAAGCAGCTCGGCCCCGAACGCGCCCTCGCCCGCGCCCAGGCCCTCGCCGTCCCGCCGCCCGTCGACCTCCGCGTCGACCTCTCGCGCACCACCGCCGAGGCCGTCGCCGAGGCCATCCGCGCCGCCGACCCCCGCGCCAGCGTCGAGACCGTCCCCGGTCAGCCCCAGGCCCTGCGCGTCCGCGGCGGCGGCGAGCTCCACCAGCACCCGCTCTACCACGCCGGTCACTTCGCCGTGCAGGGCCTCGGCGCGCAGCAGGCCGCCCTGGCTCTTGGGCCATGTCCCGGAGAACATGTCCTCGACGCCTGCTGCGGCATGGGCACCAAGACCCTGCAGCTCGCCGAGCTGATGGATCGGCGCGGCGTGCTGGTGGCCGTCGACCTCAGCGCCGAGCGCCTCGACGCCCAGCTGGAGCTGCGCCAGCGCGGCGGCCTGGACGTCCCGGGCCTCGAGCTGCGCTCGCTGCAGGCCGACCTCAGCCAGGCCGAGCTCCCCGGCGTCGACGAGCTGCGCTACGACGCGATCTTGCTCGACGCGCCGTGCACCGGGCTCGGCAACCTCGGCCGCCACCCCGAGCTGCGCTGGACCTGCCGCTACGAGGACATCGCCGCCTGCGCCGCGCTGCAGCGCAGCCTGTTGGTCCGCTGCATCGGCCGCCTGCGCCCCGGTGGTCGACTGGTCTACGCCGTGTGCAGCCTCGAGCCCGAGGAGGGCCCCGAGCTGGTCAAGGCCGTCGCCGCCGAGCACGGCCTGCACGTCGAGCTCGAGCAGGCCTGGACCCCCGAGCAAGAGGCCACCGACGGCTTCTACCTCGCGCGTCTGCGCCTGTCCTGAGCTGCCAGCCGGCGACGCTCACCTCGCGCGTCTGCGTCGGGCCTGAGCCAGGGGCCGAAGGGCCGCGAGCTCTGTGCGCCGAAGCGCGACGGATGCGGTCTGTACCGCGGGCTCCGCTGCGAGGGCCCGGCCTCAGGGCGGCAGCTCGCCGCGCCGCTCGCCGGCCACGACGTTGCCGCAGATCACGTACTGCGGCCGCCGCAGGCGCCCGTCCGGCAGCACCTCCGCCAGCAGCGCGTGCGGTCCGTTGGCGTACACGATCGGCCCGCCCGGGTCGGCCTGGTTGGCATCCTCCACCGCGAACTCGAGCCCGTCGCAGGTGATCTTGGCCGGCCCCGTGACGTCCTTCGCCTCGATCGCGAAGCTCAGCGGTCGCAGCACGATCGGTCGCGGCGCAGCCTCACCGCGGGCCACGCGGTCGAGCTCGGCCCGCGCCTGCGCGCACGACAGCCGCGGGTACAGCTCCCGGGCCGGCTGCCGCTGCCGCGCGCAGTCCTCCGGCGCCTGCGCCCCGCCGCGCATGCTCAGCATCACCGCCACGTTGCCCAGCGCGCCGACCACCACCAGCCCGATCACCCACTTCATCGGGTTGCCCGGGCTGACCTTCGCGGCCTCGGGGATCGGCCTGCGCGTGCTGGCGATCCCGCAGGCGGCGGCCATGCGCGCGAGGTCGTCGGCGCTGACCCACACGTGCGGGGCCGGCGTCGCCTGCTCGCCCGCGCCGTCCAGCTCGATCGTCAGGTCCATGCTCGCGACGATCCACGGGCCGCGCTCGCTGTCCAGCACGAGCCCGGCGAGCGGCGCCAGCGGCCGCATACGACCCTGCCCGACCCACGCGATCGGCCGGCACTCCGCCCGCGAGATGACGCTGCTGCGTCCGCCCTCGCTCAGCGACAGCACGCCGCCCGCGACCGCGAGCCCGACCTGCCGCCGCGTCAACGGGTGATAGCCGGTGCTCGTGCAAGCGATCGTGTCAGCGCTGCTGCCATCCATCGCACGCCACGCTAGGCGCCTCACCGGACCCCTGTCAACGCGCCGCTGCTGACTCCCACGCGCGATCGAGGCCGCGTCCCCGTGCATGCGCGCGCCTCGTCCATGCCAGCCCGCTGTTAGACTCGCAGACGATGTCGCGCCGCCTCGCCTCGCTCGTCCTGCTGCTCACCGCCTGCACTGCTCCGCCCCCGAACCCGGCGACCCCCGCAGCGCCCGCAGTGCCCGCAGTGCCCGCAGTGCCCGCAGCGCCCGCAACACCGGCAGCGCCCGTGACCGCGGCCGTCTCTCCGGTCGCGCCCAGCGAGCCGATCGTCAGCTGGTGGTGCGTCTGTTACTCGCGGACCACGGCGGTCGGCGGCGAGCCGCTGACCGCCTGTCGCGCGACCGAGGCCGCGTGTCACAGCCTCGAGAAGGCGGTCGCCGCCGGGCACCGCGGCATGGTGGCGCGCTCGCTGACGCATCCGTGCGAGGAGCTGAAGGCCGCCCACCCGGGCGACGTGCACGGCGGGCGCACGGCGTGGCAGGCGTCGAACAAGGCCGGCGCCTGGCGCAGCCCCGGGACCTGTCAGCTGCCCGGCGAGGGCGAGCTCGTGCAGGCCGAGAGCGGGCCCAACGTGATGGGCGAGGAGGCGCTCGGCGAGCTGCATTACGGCATGCCGGCCAGCGTGGCGGTCAAGCTGGTCGGGCAGCCGAGCAGCCGCGGTAGCATCGAGATGGAGGAGGCCACCGGCTCGTACGTCCAGAGCTGGACATACAAGGATCAGGGCCTCGAGCTCGTGATGGCCGCCGGCACGCGCAAGGGTTCGCAGACGATCTACATGATCACGGTCACGGCCCCCTCCACCTTCAAGACCCGCAAGGGCGTCGGCATCGGCTCGCCTCGCAAGGACGTGCTGGCCGCCTACGGCAAGCTGCGCGACCCCGAGGACCCGTCCGGCGACCAGGCCGACGTGTTCATCGCCGGATCGATCTACGGCGGCGTGTTCTTCACCATGGTGGCCGACAAGGTCAGCGAGATCTTCATCGGCGCCGGCGCCGAGTGAGGCACCCGCCGCGGAGCCTGTGCGAACAGCCGTGGCGGACCTCGGCGCGGCGCCTCGCGCAGGAATCGTCGCCGCTGCCGAGGGCATCCTGCGAGTCTTGCCAACGAAGCCAGCAGCGGCGCTGTGTCGACTTTCGCCGCGGGCTGCTAAGGTGCGCGCCGTCATGACCCACCTGCTCCCCTGCGTCGAGGCCCAGGCCCGCGTACCCGCCACGGCCAGCGTGATCTGGCTGCACGGCCTCGGCGCCGACGGCCACGACTTCGAGCCGCTGGTCCCCCACCTCAAGCTGCCGTACGCGCGCTTCGTGTTCCCCAACGCGCCGGCGATCCCGATCACGATCAACGGCGGCTTCGTGATGCCGGGCTGGTACGACATCCGCAACCTCGAGCTAAGCCCGCACGTGAAGGACCGCGAGGACCCGGCCCAGATCCGCCGCTCGGCCGCCGCGATCGAGGCCCTGCTCGCCCGCGAGGTCGGGCGCGGCGTGCCGGCCGAGCGCATCGTCCTCGCCGGCTTCAGCCAGGGCGGAGCGCTCGCCAACTACGTCGCCCAGCGCCACGCCCAGCGCCTCGCCGGCTTCATGGTGCTCAGCGCCTACGAGCTGATGATCGGCAGCGGCGGCGAGCACGAGGCCAACGCCAGCACCCCGGCGCTGTTTTGCCACGGCCGTCACGACCCGATGGTGCCGATGTTCGCCGGCCAGGCCGCCTGCGAGTCGGCGCGCCGCAGCGGCCGCGAGGTCCGCTGGTACGACTTCCCGATCGCTCACGAGGTGTCGCTGCCGGAGATCCAGACGATCGCCGCCTGGCTCGCCGAGCGCCTGCCCCCGCTGTAACGCGATGCTCTGACGCGATGCCGCCGACCTGACGCGATGCCGCGTGGTGCCTGGCCTTGAGGCCCTGCCTGAGCGGTCGCCCAGGGCGCGCATCGGCGCCTATCGCCGCGGCCGCGACCTGGGCTACCCTCGGGCCGCGGGGCCGCGCCCCGCGAGCGGAGACACCGATGCCCCTGCCGCGCCTCAACGGGACCCTCACGCCGTCCGGCTCGCCGCGCTACGAGCAGCTGTTCGCCGACCAGCTGGTCACGATCATGCTCGCGGTCGGCTTCGACGAGTACGGCGCCAACCGATCGGTCGACGCCGAGGTCGAGGCTGGGCTGCTCGGGCGTGGCTTCGTCGCCGACCGCAGCGCCGCGCTCGACCGCCTCAGCGCCGCCGGTCGCCCGCTGCCGCAGCGCGCCGGCGACCACTTCATCGGCCGCGGCCTGGCGAAGGACGGCCAGGGCCGCCCGGTCGACGTCGTCCTCACCCTCCTCCGCGCCGGCGACGGCAGCGGCGGCGGCGACGTGGCCTCGGCCTACCTCGAGGGCCTCGGTCGCTGCGACATCGCGGGCTACGGCGGCCACGGCCGCTACGGCACCGGCCCCGACTTCGACTACAACTTCACCGCCGACCTGCTCGACGCTAGCGGCCAGGTCGTCTCCAGCTACAGCGAGTATCGCGACCTCGAGGAGGCCCTGACGATCAGCGGCAAGACCCACGGGCGCAGCGTGCTGGGCGAATACCGCCACCTCACCGCCAGGCGCCTGCTGGTGATCCGCCGGGTCAACAGCGGCAATCTGGTGATCAATCTCCGCAATTACCACGCCTCCGAGTTCGGCGCGTATCTCATGGTCGACCAGCTCAAGACCGACGCCAATGTGCGGCGCATGTCGAAGCAGCGCTTCGATCGCAAGTATCGCATGTGGATGTTCAACGGCTGCCGCACCAACGATTACTTCTACAACCTGCGCAAGCTGAACCCGCAGGCCAACCTCGGCGGCCTCGACCTCATCGGCACCCGCCGCGTCATCTACTGGAGCGCGATCCCCGACAGCCTGCTCGGCCTGGTCGACGGCGTCGTCGCCCGCGACAACTTCAAGCAGCTGATCGACCGCCTCGCCGCGGTCAACCCCAGCGACGGCAGCGACGGCGAGACCGGCCCCAGCCACGTCGCCGAGCCCGGCCATACCTGAGAGGACACCATGCCCAAGCTCGACGAAGCCTCCCTCCTCGCCCGCATCGCCGCCTTCGCGCAGCGACCCACGCCCGACGCCGCCCTCGCGCTCGCGCACACCGGCGACGAGCGGGCGCTGCCCGCCCTGGTCAAGGCGATGTCCGACACGATGGAGGGCCAGGACGTGGTCCGCTACCGCCAGGCCGTGCGGAGCCTCGCCAGCGTGCCGCTGCTGCAGCGCTGGCTCGCTGGCGACGTCGCGTCGCGCCGCGTCGCCGCCCACGCGCTCACCGCCCACGACCCGGAGCACGCCCCGCTGATCGGCCTCGGTCTGCGCGACGACGACGACCAGGTGCGGTCGATCGCCCGCCGGGCGCTGCGCTCGTGGACCGCCAGCTCCGCGTTGCACGACCTCTTCGTCACCACCCTCGGCCATGCCGACGCGCGCGTGCGCTTGCTCGCCGCCGAGGGCCTCGGAAAGCTCGGCCGCGCCGACGACCTCCCGGCGCTGAACGCAGCGCTCACCGTCGAGACCGATGACATCACCCGCGACCGCCTCGCCTGGGCCATCGAGCGCCTCGAGGACGACGACGCCTGAGGTCCGGAGGTGTCTGGCTACCTCTGGCTACGCTCTGGCTACGCCCTGGCTTGGTTTGGCCCGGCCGGCGCAGGGCCCTCGAGGCAGGATGGATACTTCGTGCAATCTGTCTTGCTTCGGGCCAGGCTGAGCGCGGAGGTTCGGTGATGCTCACGTTCCAGCGTCTTCTCGTCCTGTGCAGCGCGTTGCTGGTGATCGGCTGTGGCGCCTCGATCCGCCCCGGCAGCGCGGGCCTCAAGTACCGCGCCCTGCGCAGCCCTGCGCTCAGCACGACGATCTACCACGAGGGTTACTATCCGCTGTGGGCGTGGAATCGGATGATCATCTATGACACCACCACCCAGAGCCAGACCACGCAGATTGATGTCCTGACCAAGGACAACCTGCACGTGCCGACGACCGTGACGGTGACCTACCACCCCGAGCGCACCAAGCTCTACGAGCTGCACACGCAGATCGGCCCCAACTATTATGAGGAGCTGATCGGCCCGGCCTTCATCACCCTCGTGCGCCGCGAGTTCTCGCAGCACCTGCACAACGACCTCTCGAGCGAGGGCCCGGTGATCGAGTCCGAGGTCATGCGTCGCCTGCAGGAGCTGTTCAAGGACCGCTACCTCCGCATCGACCAGGTGGCGATCAACCACGTCGACTACGACGATACTGTCACTCGCGCGATCTCCGGCAAGATCGCCACCAAGCAGCAGGCCGAGCAGAAGAAGATCGAGGTCGAGGTGGCGCTGCGCAACGCGGAGATCGCCCGCACCAACGCCCAGGGCGTGAGCGACGCGATCCGCATCCAGGCCGAGGGCGAGGCCGCGGCGATCGTGCTGCGCGGCAAGGCCCAGGCCGACGCGCAGGAGGCGATCAACAAGACGCTGACCCCGCGTTATCTGCAGTTCAAGGCCTTCGACCAGCGCAACGCGAGCTACTTCTTCGTGCCGATGGGCAAGGATGGCCTGCCGCTGATCGTCAACGCCGGCGGGAACGCCCCGCCCGCGGCCCGCTGAGCGGCGCCGGGCTCACGCGCGTCGGGGCGTTGATCGCCGCCCCGGCACGCGCAACGGAGGTCGGATCGCCGCCGCGGACCGACCTGGTCAATACACCAGCTCGACCGTGAACTCGCGCGGGAGCGTAGGCTCGCCGACGACGCGGACGAAGCCCGCCGCGTCCTCCGCGAGCTCGGCCTTCTCGACGCGGCAGGCCCCCGCCGCTCCCGGGGCGGCGCGGCACTGCAGCTCCTGCATGTGATGAAAGCGCAGGGTCAGCGATTGGGTCCCCGGCGCCGGGCTGGCGTCGTGTACGGTGATGCGATTGAGCGCGGCCTCCACCCGCCCGCTGCCGGCCGCGAAATAGCTGCCGCTGCGCTTGACGGTGTAGACGCGGTGGATGCCGCCGACGATGCCGCCGGCGGCCAGCAGGTCGCTGCGGCGCTCGATCTCCGGGAGGTACGGATAGGTCATCACCACGTGGGAGACGTTGTAGCGCTCGAGGTAGTCGGCGAGGCCGGTGGTGAAGCGCGGGTCCTCGATCGGGAAGTAGAAGATATCGGCCTCCTGGAAGATCTGCCGGCGATCGTGGAATCCGCCGAGGATCTGGCGGTCCGTGGCCCAGCGCAGATACTCGCCGAGCGACGCGTATTGCACGAGCACGCGGCCGCGGTCCGGCTGGCCCTTCAGCCAGGTCACGACCGCCTTGAAGTCGTCGACCACGCCGCCGAGGCGCGCGCTCGGCAGGTTGCGCGCGGCCTGGCCGGTCAGCGGCGCCACCGGGCTCAGCTCCGGCACGACTGGCATGATCTGCTGATACAGGCGCGGCAGCAGCAGCACCGCGAGCAACAGCAACAGCCCGCGGCTCAGGGCCCGCAGCTGGCCCGCGCTCGCGACCAGCCACGGCCCCGCGAGCACGCTGGCCCACAGCGTCAGCGGCACGGCGAAGCGGTACGGCTCGGTCGCCTGGATCACCGGCACCAGCGCGCCGAAGTAGGTGAGGCCCAGCAGCCACGCGAGCGTCAGCCCGCCCGCGAAGCTGCGCCCGTCCGGCTCGCGCCGCCAGGCCCACAGGGTGCCGCACGCGGCCGCCACCACCAGCGCCCGCAGGACCGTGCGCTGGATGACGAAGCCGGTGCGCTTGGGGTCGACCAGCAGCTCGACGAAGTCCCACAGCAGGTAGTCCGGGGTGGCCTGGCCGAGCCCCGCCGACGGCACGATGAGCGCGCGGTGGGCCAGCGCCGGGACCAGCCAGTCGAGGTTGGCGAGCAGGCCGAGCAGCGCCGCGCCCCACACGAACAGGTGGGTGCGCACCTGTACTTTGGACCATGACCGTAAGTACAGGCCGGTCAGCGGCAGCACGAGGATGGCGAAGCTCCACACGTGGGTGCGCAGCGCGAGCGGCAGCAGCAACAGCAGGGCGACCCCGAAGCCGCGGCGCTGCTCGTCCATCAGGCGGTGCATGGCGGCGACGACGACGACGCAGAGGCACGACGCCGTAGCGAACGAGATCATGCCGCCGCCGTAGCAGAAGCGGACGGTGGGGTCGAAGTTCCACGCCAGCACCCCGAGCCCGAAGACCACCGCGCGCGCGGCCGGAGGCTGGCGCAGCAGGCGGGCCGTCAGCCACAGCAGCACCGGCGCGAGCGCGGCGGCCAGCAGCGTGAACAGGTTGAAGGCGACAGGCAGCGGCACCCCGAGCCGCCACAACCCCGACGTGAACGCGAAGTGCAGCTTGTTGTCGACGTCGAAGATGAGCCCGCTCGGATGACCCGCCAGCAGGAAGGGGTCGTAGGCCCACGCGTGCCCGAACTCGGCGTGCACGTTCAGCAGCGTCGTGGTGTGCTGATAGTGGGTCTGATAATCCGGCCCGCCGAAGGGCGAGTCGCCGAACACCACCGTGGGCGGCAACACATAGACCAGCATGACCAGGTGCAGGGCGACGAGCGCGAGCCAGCAGCGGCGCAGGGTGGGCGACACGGCCGGCATGCTACGCCAAACCCGGACCCGCGACGCGGCGCCCGGGCCCTTGTGCCCGGAGATCCCCCTCCACTATGCTGCGCGCCATGCTCACGGGTCGCAGCGACGTGTTGATCGTCGGCGCCGGGCCGGCAGGGGCCGCGGCGGGCACCTTCCTGGCCCGCATGGGCCTCAGCGTCACCTGCGTCGACCGGGCCCGCTTCCCGCGCGACAAGACCTGCGGCGACGCCGTGTCGAGCGCGGGCCTCGAGATCGCCGCCGCGATGGGAGCCGCGCTGTCGCAGCTGCCGCACGCGACGGTCCGCGCCGCCGCGGCGATCCTCCCGGACGGCGAACGCATCGTCCGCCACTACGGCGCCCACCCCGGGGCGATCGTCCCGCGCCTCGCCCTCGATGACCTGCTGCGCCAGCGCATGCAGGCCGCCGGGGTCACGCTCCACGAGGGCGTCGCCGTGCGCACGCTGCTCCGCGACGGCGACCACTTCGTCGGCGCCGAGGGCCCGGCGCTGCGCTGGCAGGCCCGCGTCGTGCTCGCGGCCGATGGCCCCGGCTCGGTCGCCTGGGCCGCCCTGGGCCGCGAATACCCGCGCGGCGCCCAGCTCGGCGTCGCCGCCACCGTGTATCTGCGCAATGCCCAGCCGCAGGAGCCCGGCGTCAGCGAACATTACTTCGAGCGCGACCTCCCGTGCGGCTACGGCTGGCTGTTCCCGCCGGTCGAGGGCCTCGCCAACGTCGGGGTATACCAGCGCGCCGATCGATATCAGCGCCGCGGCGGCCAACTGCGAGCATTGCTGAGGGACTTCCTGGCCCGCCACCCCGACAGATTCGCCGCCGCCGAGCCCGTCGGCCCGGTGCGCAGCTGGGCCCTGCCCTTGTGCCTCCATACCTGGCCCCCCGGCGGCCGCCCCGGGCCTGCTGCTGTGCGGCGACGCCGGCAGCTTCGTCGATCCGCTGAGCGGCGAGGGCATCTGGCAGGCCCTGCGCACCGGCCAGCTCGCCGCAGAATACGCCGGCGCCGCGCTGCTCGCCGGCCGACCCGTCGATGCGGCGGTGGTCCGCAGATTCCGCCTCGCCTGCGCCCGCGCGGTCAGCTGGCCCTCGCTGGTGCGCGCCGGCATCCAGGAGGGCATGCGCGTGCTCATCGACCGCCACCTGGACCAGCGACCGCCGGTGCGCAAGCTGCTGCAATGGGGCTACGGCGGCGGCCGCAGCGAGCTCAGCCGCGCGGTGTGAGGCAACGAGGATTCAGAAGTCGACATGCTCACCCGAATCTCTGTCAACAACTTCAACTGCCTCGTCGGCTTCAAGCTCGAGCTCCCGCGCCGACTGCTGCTCGTCGGCAGCAACGGCTCGGGCAAGAGCAGCCTGTGGGAGGCGCTCGTGGCCCTGCAAGACCTGATCGTCCGCGGTGCGGACGTGACGGACGCGTTCCCGACGCGTACGCTCACGAGGTGGCTACCCTCGGAGACGGTGCAGCACTTCGAGATTGACCTGCGGGTAGCGAACGTCAGCTATACGTATATTCTCGAATTGGAGCACGACCCGAAGAAGCACACGGCGTCCATTCTCGGCGAGCAGCTCATGTTCGCGGGGAGGTTGCGCTACGAGAATATTCACGGAGAGGTACGTATATACCCCGACGTGCCGGGGCAACCACGTACCAGTTTTCCCTATGGCCGCAAGCGATCGTTCCTGTCTGACATCGAGCCACACCCGGTCAATACACACCTCGTCGCTTTCCGCGAGGCGATGGGCGAGTTGTGGCTCATCAAGCATAACCCCGCCCGCCTCGAGCCGACCACCGCGGAGGAGGGCGCATGGCTGGAGCGCGACGGTCGAAACTTCGCGTCGTGGTTCCGTGGCGTGCTCGCAGACAGGCCGGAGGTCGGCAACCTGCTGAACGAGGCGCTGCGCCCCGCGATGCCCGGCTTGCAGAAGATCGCGTTCGAGAAGATCAGCCAGAAGGTCCGGGAGCTCATGCTGCAATTCCGCGGCGCGGGACAGGACTACTCGGTCTCCGCGAGCGAATTGTCGGACGGGCAACGCAGCCTCCTGCTCCTGCATGGGCTGCTCGTCGGCGCTTTCGATCGCGCCAGTATGGCCTTCCTCGACGAGCCCGAGCTTGGCCTCGCACCGCACGAGATGCAGCCTTGGCTCGCGCAGGCGACCGCGGCCCTCGACGAGCACGACGGCCAGCTCTTCGTGATCTCGCATCACCCGGCCGTCGTCGATTACCTGGCCCCCGAGCGAACGCTCCGTTTCTCGCGGCCCCGCGGCGGCCCGACCCGCATCGACGAGATCACCCTCGAGACGACCGGTGGGGTCCGCGTCTCCGAGTGGCTGTCGCGGTCCTGGGCCTACGAGGATGAGCATGTCGAGCCAGAGACTTAGATTGCTCATCCTCTGCGAGGACCGCCTGCAGCAGGAGTTCATCGAGCGCCTCGCCGATCGCTGGGCGGTCGGGCCGCGGCAGCGGACGGTCCTGACCGCACCAGCCGCACAGGGTTCAGGGGCCAAGTTCGTACTCGACAATTACGTCGACTTTGTGCGGCGCTGGCGGTCCCTGCGTCACGATGGGAATGTGGGTGCGATCGTCATCATCGACGGCGACGAGAAGGGCATTCTCCGTCGTCGACAGGAGTTCGCTGCGCTGATCCACGCAGCCGGCGAATCGGCCCTCGACGCCGACGACCCTCGCTTTGCCATCGTCATCCCGTGCTGGCACATCGAGACATGGATCGCCTGGCTCTGCGGGCACCGTCCGGTTGACGAACGCACCTGCTACAAGCCCGGCGATCCCCACGGCGCCGCCGTCGCGCACAAGATCAAGAGCCGTGACTACTCGACTCGCCTCGCAGTGAAGTCCTGGACGCCGCCCGTCACGGACGAGGCGTCGCAAGTCCCTTCGCTGGCGTCGGCGCGTCAAGAGCTACGGCGGCTCGGCGTCATCGCGTAGCGCTCAATACTGCAGAGAAATGCCATGAGTCGCCTTGGCGTCATGGCGTGTCGAGGCAGCGTAGCTCGACGCGGCGGTTTGCGGCGGCGCCGTGGGCGTCGATCGGCTCGTCGTCTCCGAGCCCGATGACGTCGATCCGCGCGGGGTCGATGTGTTGGTGCTCGGTCAGGAAGCGCGGGGCGGCTGGCCCGGCGGGCCGCGTTGTCGAGGCCCTCCTGGTCGTCGGCGTGCCCGCGGCTCTCGAGTCGCAGCTGCGTGAATTCTCGCATGATATTCGCCGCGCGGGTGAGCCGGCGCCGCGCCCTCGCGTCGAGGCGGCTCGCGGCTGCGAGTTGATCATCGCGTGGTGTGGCCGTTCGCGGCAAGGGCAGGAAGTGGGCGACCGTCCCCGGGCCGAAGCATGCGATCTGGCGCAGGTCCCGGGGCGCCCGGAGGTCCTCGGTCGGGATCTCGGGTGTTTCCTCGGCTGCGGCGACCGTCGTGGGATCTGCGATATCCGGGACCTCGGCCGCGGCGCTGGCGATCGGAGGTTGTGTCAACGTATCGGCTGGTCGCGCACCCGGTGAACACGCGGTGAGCAGCAGGAGCACGCCAACTCGGGTACTGATCACGAGATGCATCCTACCCGAGATACCCGGCCTATCCGCCATCGGGGCCGGCCGGCACACTGCGCCATGGCTTGACCCCTGGGATAGGCGCTGATAGCGTGGCCAGGATGCGCGATTTTGGGCGACGCTGCCTTGCGGGCCTGCTGGCCGTGGCGGGGGCATGCCAGGAGGATGTCGAGCTTCCTGCACAGGCGACCAGCAAGGGGGGGCCCAATGACACAGGGGAGGAGCCGCCGGGGCCGCAACCATCGCCCACGAGTACGCAGCCGACGACGGGTGTTGGGACGAGCAGCGGTGAGCCGGGCTCGACGATCGGCGCCTCTGAGACCACGGGTGGTGGCTCTGGCAGCACGTCGTCCGGGACCACCGAGGCGCCGGTCCCGGATGGCTGTGGGGACGGCGTCCTCGGCCCCGGGGAGGCGTGCGACGACGGGTTTCAAAACAACAGCGACAGCGCCGCATGCACCTCGACCTGCGCCGTGGCCGTATGTGGTGACGGGCTGCTGTGGGCCGGCCAGGAAGAATGCGATCACGGCCCCAACAACAACGACAACGCCTATGGCGCGTGCACCGAGAGCTGTACATATGGGGCGCGCTGCGGGGACGGGCTCTTGCAGCCGGACGATGAGGAGTGTGACGCCAGCGCGCCGCCGGTCGAGGGCCAGGCCCCTTGCGACCCGCTGGCGTGTCGTTACCTCGCGCGCGTCGCGTTCGTGACGGCGGCACAGTTCTCGGGGGCGCTCGGCGGCCTCGCGCTGGCCGACGCGGTCTGCGTGGCTGCTGCCGCCGGGCAGGGCTTCGACCAGTCGGGGAGCTTCCGGGCGTGGCTCAGCGACGGAGTGGCGACGCCGAAGACGCGGCTGAAGAAGGCCGCGGCGGACGCGGGCTACCCGTATGTGCGCCTCGACGGGCAGCTGCTCGCGGACGACCTGGATGACCTGATCGTGCACGGCCCGAAGATCCCGCTCGACACCACGGAGACTGGCGTTGCCCTGAAGCCGCTGGAGCTCGTCTGGACGAACATCGGCGCGGACGGTGAGCCGTTCAGCGCGGTCAAGCACTGCGATGAGTGGACCAGCGCTTCTCTGGTCGCAACGGCGCGTGTCGGAAAGGTCTCGCCCGCGAGTATCGCCGAGTTGCCGGCCTGGAAAGCTGCTCGAAGGTGGACGAGCGATGGCGGACAACCATGCAAATCCGAGGCACACATCTATTGTCTGGAAGACTGACCATATACCTGCGATATTTTATCGTCGTCACGTTTGCTGCGCTCAGCGGAAGCTGCGCCGTGGAGACGATCGATGCGATCATCGCCGAGCATGGCGTAACCTACTGCCCGACGACGGGATCAGGGGGCGTGGGCGACACCTCGACGAGCACCGGAGCGAGCACGGGGACCGGTGGTGAGGTGGCCGGGGATACCTCGACCGGCGGAGACGCGAGCGCTTCGATGAGCGCGGGCGAGACCCTTGGTAGCAGCGATACGACCGCCACGAGCGGTGATCTCCCCGGGCTCTTCTGTGGCGACGGGGTGGTCAACGAGGACGAGGAGTGCGACGACGGCAACGTGCTCGACGGCGACGCGTGTCGCAACGACTGCACACGGCGCTGGATCGTGTTCATCACCAGCGAGCCGCTCAAGCAGGGTAAGTTCAACGGGATCACCGGCGCCGACTACGAGTGCCGCCACCGCGCCACCAACATGTTCCTCCCGAACGGCGAGCGCTACATGGCCTGGGTGAGCACCTCCGTGGTCCAGCCGGCGGATCGCATGTACCACGCGCGCGGCCCCTACGTGCTCGTCAATGGCCAGCAGGTGGCGGCGAACTGGGATGCGTTGACCTCGGGCACGCTCGAGCACCCGATCAACGTCACGGAGCAGAGCGAGACGGTGGATGTCGCTGTATGGACGGGTACCGATATCACGGGCATGCGGATCCCCAACACGCAGCATTGCTCGGACTGGACCTACAACGACACCGACCAGACCGGCTGGCTCGCCGACGGTACCGCCACCGATGCCTTCTGGACCCGCGGCGTGGAGGCCATATGCGGCGCGTCGGCAGCGATCTATTGTTTCGAGCAGCCGTGAGGGGCCTGGAGTTCAGGAGCGATCCATCACCATGTCCCGAGGGACATGCTGCGCGACACCTGCACGAGCACGCCGTTGGTCGCGCCGGTCCACCAGACCCAGCCGACGGCGCCGAGGAAGGCGACGCCGAGGATCATTCGCAGCTGGTTCCAGGTGCGGGTGACATTGCCGCGATCGAGGGGCACCGCGATCGCGGCCGCTGGCAGTACGGCCAGCCAGGGCGACACGACCAGCGCGCCGTAGACGGCGGAGGCGGCCAGCATCACCCGCACGAGCACCAGCGTGCGGGAGACCCCGAGGGCGACCGCGGTGGTGCGCACGCCAGCGGCGCTGTCGTCCGCGTGGTCGCGGATCACCTGGATGCCCTCGAAGACGCCCGAGAACAGGCCGAGCCAGCCGGCCAGGGCCCAGCCGAGGGCGGACTCCGGCGGGCTGCCGCACAGCGGCATCGCCACGCCCCAGGCGATCATCGCGGCGACGTCGGCGTAGGGGGTGGCCTTGAGGCGCGCCGAGTAGGCCCAGCACACGCCGCCGCCGAGCACCAGCGGGACCAGCAGGCCGGGCATGTACGCACATACGCCGAGGAGCAGCGCGAGCAGGCCGAGCTGGGCGGTCACGCCGGCGCCGCGGTGGTCGCGGAGGAAGCGGGTCTTGCTGTCGTCGCGGCCGGGGGCGCGCAGGTCGGCGGCGAGGTCGAGGTAGTCGTTGTTGAGGTAGACGAGCAGGTTCAGGCCGAACGCGAAGGCGAGGCGGATCGCCACCTCGCCGACGGGGAGGGCGAGGGCCAGGCAGATCGCGGCGGCGCCGGCGATGTTGGCCATCTCGAGCCGGCGCAGGCGATAGATGGCGACCTCGGCGGCGATCCGCGCGGCGTCAGCGATGAGCATGGTGCACCTCCGGGTCGGCGACGGGTCCTGTGGGTGGGGGCCAGGGGGGTCGGTCAGCGATATGCATGGGGGGGGGCGGTCGGTCGGGTGGGCATTGCGCAGCTCCAGGTCCGCCGGGTGCGGCGCGGGGATCTTGATGAAGCCGACGGTGTCGAAGCTGTCGATCGGGGCGCGCTCGATCGTGCAGTCCGGCGCGCAGCGCAGGGTCTCGAGCCAGTGGTAGCGGAGCACGAGGTCCTGCGCGGGGTCGCTGCCGGTGACGCGCAGGAGGTTGGTGCTGGCCTGGACCCTGCCCCCGCCGCGGGCGATCAACTGTGGGGATATCTTGGTGCGGTAGACGCGGTGGTGGCCGAGCTGGGCGACGGGCTCGAGCACGGCGGGGCGGCGGTCCCAGCTCTTGACCGGGCGGGTGATGATCACGTGGCTGACGGCGTAGGTCTCGAAGTAGGCGCGCAGCTCGGCGTCGCTGGCCACGCCCTCCTTGCGCCGGCGAAACAGGTTGGCGTTGCTGTGGGCGAGGTTGCGGTAGGTGAAGCCGCCGAGGATCTGGGCGTCGCTGCGCCAGCTGAGCTGCTCGCCGACGGCGGGCTCCTCGATGAGGAAGCGGCTCTGGCCGTCGTCGTGGGCGCGGACCCAGTCGACGACGATGTCATAATCCTCGGAGACCGGGTGGTGGCGGTAATCCGGCTGTTGCCCGAAGCCCTGGGTGGTGACGGGGATCCACCCGTTGTTGTAGAGCGGGGCGACCTTCGGCAGCGAGCTCGGGGTGTAGTAGAGAACGTCGGAGATCAGGTGCTGGGCGGCGGGGATCGTCAATAGTGCGAGGGCGAGCTTGGGGCCGCGGGCGAGCTCGCGGAGCTGGCCGCGGGTGAGGGTCGCGAGCGCGGCGGCGGCGGGGACGATCGCCATGAAGCCGAGCGGCAAGGTGTGACGATAGGGCTGGATCTGGCGGAAGATCCACGCGTAGGCGCCGAGGTAGGAGAGCGCGGCGAGGGTGAGCATCGCGGCGGCGAAGGGGACAAATCGCGGGTCTCGCTCGCGTCGCCACCACACCAGGCCGGCGATCGCGGCGGCGATGAAGAGCACGCGGAAGGCCGTGCGCGTGCCGATCATGCCGGAGGTGGCGGTGTCGAGGAGCAGGCCGAAGACATCGGCGAGCAGGAACTCGGCGCCCGATTGACCGAAGAAGCCGGAGTCGAGGATGTAGTGCCAGAAGCGCAGGTCGACGACGAGCCACCAGGCGTTGGTCGCCACGGCGGCGGCGGCGATGGCCACGACCGTGGCGTGGCCGCGGGGGCCGAGGCGGCGCCAGTGTTGCAGCCACAGCGCGAGCATCGGCGCGGCGAGGATGAAGAAGCTGTAGGGGTGGACGAGGTGGACGAGGCCGAGGCTCGCGCCGGCGGCGATCGCCTGCCAGGCGCAGCGGTCGTGCAGCCAGCGGTAGAACAGCGCGAGCGGGAGCAGGCACAGGTAGCTGGCGAGGGCGTAGGCGACCATGCCGACCCACCAGCACCAGTGCGCGAAGGAGTCGAAGAACCACAGCAGCGAGGCCATCGCGGCGGCGGTGAGGGCGGGCCAGCGGCCGAGGCCGAACAGGCGGGCCGCGGCGAACACGACGGGGAGGACCAGCCAGTGGGCGGCGACGACGAACAGGTTGAAGGCGAGGCCCTGCGAGCAGCCGAGGCCGCGCAGGGCGTAGGTCCACATCTCCCAGCCCTTGTTGTCGGCGTTGAAGAGGACGCCGTGGGGGTAGCCGGCGAGGAGGCGGACGTCGTAGACCCAGGTGCGACCCCAGCCGTCGAGGCCCTCGAGGGCGCGCCACACCTGGGCGATGTGGGTCTCGAAGTCGACGCCGGTCATCGGCTGGTCGGTCCACCACACGGCGGTGGGGAGGAAGTAGAGGAAGCAGGCGAGGTGGAGGCCGAGCAGGGCGAGCAGCGCCAGCGCGAAGGCGCCGCGCCGCGGGCGGGTGGTGTGCTCGGGCACGCCCGCATCATAAGCGCGCGCGCGCGGTCCGTGGGCGGGGAAATGTGTCGTGGCGAGGTCCGAGCGAAGGGGTTGTCGGGGAAATGCGAAGGGCCGGACCGAGGGGTTCGTGGTCCGGCCTGGTGGGTTGTCAGGGGAAATGCGAAGGGCCGGACCGAGGGGTTTCTCGGTCCGGCCTGGTGGGTTGTCAGGGGAAATGCGAAGGGCCGGACCGAGGGGGTGCTCGGTCCGGCCTGGTGGGTCGTCAGGGGAAATGCGAAGGGCCGGACCGAGGGGGTTCTCAGTCCGGCCTGGTGGGCTGTCAGGCCCGGTGGGTTACTCCGCCGCGAGGACGAAGGGGTAGGTGACGATCACGTTGCCGCCGCCGGGAGGCTTGGGGAACTGCCAGCGACGGACGGCCGAGGCGATGCAGCTGCCGACGTTGTTGTCCTTCATGTCGGTCTCGGAGACGATCGCGGTCGGGACCTTGCCGGTGGCGCCGATCTGGAACTGCACGGCGACGCGGCCCTTGAGGTTCGGATCGCGGGCGAGGCCCTGGTTGTAGCAGTACCGGATCTCGTTGATGTGCGCGCGGACCACCCGACGGATGAGGTCCTTGTCGAGGCCGCCGACCACCTGGGCCACGCCGATGCGCGGCTGGGGCACCCGCTTGGTGCGGTCGCCGAACCCGGTGCTGCGCAGGATGCCGCTGCCGTCGCCGGGCCGGTTGTGGCCGATCGTTCCGACCGAGCCGAGGCCGATGGTGCCGATCGCATCACCGCCGCCGCCGCGACCCGAGCCGACCAGGCCGAGGCCGCCGTTGCCGAAGGACTCGCCCACCTCGCTGCCCACGACCTGCCCCCAGAAGTCGGCGTCGTCGTTGCCCTGCGCGAAGGTGCCGCCGGGCGAGGCCATGAAGGAGCTGGAGTCGGCCTTCATCAGCCCGAGGATGCCGGCGTTGCGGGCCTTCATCTCCGGGTCGAAGTCGCGGGCCATCGTCGGGATCGCGGAGGCCGGGCCCTTCATGGCGTAGCGACCGGCGGGCTTGCGGCTGGTCGGGTTGCCGGCCTTGCCCTCGGCGCCAGCGTGGCGCGCACCGGCGACGCCGCCGACCTCCTGCTTCTCCTCGTCGTTCACGACCTCCTCCTCGGGGGTCTGGTTCGGCTGGGCGAGGTAGCCGACGAAGCGGTTGGACTCGCTGTCCTCCTGGACGCTGAGGGCGCCCGCGTCGTTCGGCATGAGGTGAGTGAGCGTGAGCAGGCTGCCGAGCACCGCGAAGGCGCCGCCGTTGGTGACCCAGAAGGGCTTGTCGATCTCGCTCTGGCGGGCGGTCACGACGCCGGGGGCGACGGAGTGGATGAAGAAGGTCAGGGCGCCGTGACGCACGCGGGCCTGGGCCCCGGGGGCGAGCGGGACGCTGTAGGCGGCGCCGACCTGGGTGGCGCGGCCGCTGGCAATCAGCGCGGCGAGGCTGACGCTGGTGTCGTCGACGGTGAGCTCGCCCTGCATCTCGGCGGTGAACTGCAGCGCGTAGTTACCGTCGCCGTGGACCAGCGGGAACAGCTCGCCGCTGGGGAGGGTCGCGGCCGGCACGTGCATGGCGGCGTCGTGGCCCTCACCGAGGGTGTAGGCCGTGCGAGCGCGGTCGTTCATGCGGGTGAAGCCGACGCCGATCGGGACCAGGCCGAGCATCGCCAGGCCGAAGCCGAGGCCGCCGAGGCCGTTGCCGGGCTTGGCGGGTGCGGGCTTGCCTGCCTCGGCCGCGGCGAGCTTGCGCTCGCTGTGGCCGTCCCAGTCCTGCGCGGCCTCCATGCCGAACAGCGCGGCGCCGGCGAGGGCGACGCAGCCGCCGAGAGCCAGCCACGCGGGGGCCGTCTTGCGGCGGTCCTTGGTCTGGCCGAGGTGCTGCACGTCGATCACGGTGTTGTTGAACATCGCGGTGACCTGGGCGACGCGGGCGCCGCTCTGGACCTCGAACTCGCGGGCGTCGAGCTGGGCGCTCGCGGGGTTGGTGTTGCTGGTCTGGGCTGCGGTGCGAGTGGTGACGAGGGACATGGCGGCGGGCTCCTCAACGTTGCTTTGTTACGGCGGTACAGACAGGCACTGACCCGCGAGGTTCCTCGTGACGCGAGGAATTGTTAATTCTCGAGATCGCCAGGAACCGCGGAACTACGGCGCTGGGACGCTGTCGGCGAGGGTTCGCGCGTGGTGAAATTCGCGGGAACAATTGGCGAAGCGGCCGCAGCTCGCGTGGCGTGCGAGCTGCGACCGCTTCGGTGGATTTTCGGAACCTCGGCGAGGCGTCGCTGTCGGCCCGCGATCAGGCGGCGCGGGGCACGGTGAGCAGCGCGGCCGCGCAGGGCTCGATCACCTCGCGCAGGCCCTGGGCCCAGATTTCCGCGCGCAGCGGGGCGTCGACGACCCCGTGGGCGCGCAGCTGCGGCGCGGCCCCAGCGAGGGCGTCGCGGGCGACGCCGCTGCGCGCCTCGGCGATGGCTGCGGCGAAGGTGGCCCGCGCTTGTGCGCCCACATCGGCGCGGGTGAGGGCCCACTGGACGAAGCGCCAGCCGAGCTCGGCGTGGCGCATCTCGTCGTCGGCGATCTTGGTGAGCGCGGCGCGGACGGCCGGGACCTCGCTCTGGGCCGCGGCCTCGCGGGCCTCGAAGGCGGCGAGCGTCTCGCCGACGCAGGCCTCGCGGATCACGGCGTCGACGAGCGCGGCGAGCTCGGTGGTGGTCGTCGTCGAGGCGGCGGGGATCGCCAGCGGGCCAGGGCCGACGCCGACGCCGGCGTAGAGGCTGGCGAGGCCGAAGGCGAGGCGCGCGTGCTCGACCTCGTCGGCGAGCGCCTGCTGGGCCGCGAGCACCAGGCTGGGCGGGGCGCCGACGCCGAGCAGCTGCAGCACGAAGCGGGCGAAGGCGGCGACCGAGGCGTGCTCGAGCTGGCCGATGTGGGTCCAGTGGGCGGCCAGCTCGGCGGCCAGCTCGGGGGCGACCGGCGAGGGCGTGAGCAGCACGGCGCGCCAGTCGTCGCGGGCGGTGACCGGGGCGACGAGGGCCTCGCAGTCGACGACGAAGGGCCGGCCGCAGGCCGCGTTGGCGCACTCCCAGTGGTCCTTCTGGAACATGCAGGGCGGGTTCATGCAGGCGCCGTCGCCGTCGCAGAGATCGGCGGGGGTGGTGCAGGCGGTGAGGAAGCCGCCGGGGGCGCAGATGTCGGGGGAGAGGCCGCAGAGCTCGCCGTCGGGGCAGTCGCTGTCCTGCGTGCAGCCGGCCTCGATGCACTCGGTGTAGAGGCCGAGGCCGTCGCCGGCGCAGCGGCAGATCTGGCCCTGGCCGCAGTCTTCGTCGGTGGCGCAGCCGTACACGCAGGAGCAGGTGCTCTCGGTGAAGCCGCCGAAGATCATGTCCTGCTGGCAGGAGCCGTTCGGCTTGTCGGTGCAGTCGGCGGCGCTCATGCAGCCGCCGAGCATGTTGTCGGTGCACGAGTCGGGGGTCGCCGGGGTCTCGCACGCGCGCTTCTCGAGGCGGTGGAGGATGCCGTCGTTGCAGCGCTCGAAGCCCGAGGGCACGGGCGGGTCGGTGAAGGCCTGGTCGGCTGGCGTGGCGACGGTGTCGCAGGCGGGCGCGCCGGTGTCGTCGCCGCCGGTGGTGCCCTCGCTGCCGGTCTCGGGGTTGGCGGTGGTGAGCTCGCCGGTCGGGTCGCTGTCGGTGGCGGCGGTGGTCGGGTGGGTGCCGGCGCTGTCGGTGCCGGCGCTGTCGGTGCCGGGACCGGCGGTGGTCGGGTTGCTGGTGCCCGGGTCGGTGGCGGTAGCGGCGGTGGTGCCAGCGCTGCTGGTGCCGCTGTCGTCGCCAGCGGTGGTCTTGTCGATCGGTCCGCAGGCGACCAGGCCGAGGGCGGCGAGCAGGGTGTGACGGAGGGGGTGCAAGGAGAGACGCGTAAGCTGCATGGCGCCCAAGAGACACCCGCGGGGGCGCACGGTCAAGCCGCAGGGGTGCTTGTGGCTCGCCGGCGCTCGCCAGCGGCCGCTGGGGCTCGCGGGCGGTGGTCAAGCCCCCGGGCTTCACGATACCCTGAGCGGTCGCCAAGATGCCGATCGTTCGCTTGCTCCGTCTCGCGCCGTTGTGGTTGCTGTCGGCGTGCTTCCACGACGATGGGCTGGTCGCGGGCGGCACGAGCAGCAGCGGAGTCGGCGAGACGACGGCGCCGACCAGCAGCGGCGCGGGCAGCACGACGGCGGTGGGTGCGACTGGCGGGTCGAGCGGTGGTGAGAGCAGTGGCAGTGGCAGCGAGAGCAGCGGCGGCAGCTCGAGCGGCTGCGTGGCGGTGACGTGGTACCGCGACGACGACATGGACGGTCACGGCGACCCGGGCGACACCCTGGATGCGTGCGAGCAGCCGGGCGGGTATGTGGCGCTGGGCGACGACTGCGACGACCAGGACGGCAAGCGTGCGCCCGATCTGATCGAGCAGTGTGATGGTCGGGACAACGACTGTGACCTGCTGGTCGACGAGTACTCGGAGATGAACAGCAACTGCGCGGACTGCAACCTGTTTGCGTATGGGGCCAGCAGCTACGCGTTCTGCACCTTGCCCCGCGTCTTCAAGGACGCGCGCCTCGAGTGCGGCAAGCGGGGCGGTGACCTGCTGGTGATCGACGACGTGGGCGAGGACAAGGCGCTCGCTAACCACGGCGCGGCGGTCGCGGGCACGATCGGAAAGTGGTACTGCGGCTTCAATGACATCGCGGTCGAGGGCAGCTTCGTGTGGCTCGACGGGCTGCCCGCCGGTTACACCAACTGGGCCCCGGGCGAGCCGAGCAACACAGGCGACGAGGACTGCACGGTGCTCTACGACGCGGGCGACTGGAACGACGAGGATTGCGCGAAGGCGGGGCCCTACGTGTGCGAGTCGCCGGCCCCGCCGTGAGGCCAGTCGTGGGCTCGTCACGCGTCACGCCCTGAGGCCAGTCGCGTTCAGTTCGGGTCCTCGAGGTCGAGCGCGAGGTTGGCGTAGAACGCGGGGCTGGTGATGAAGTGGGCCCATGCGTACTCGACGGGCTCGATGCCGCGGCGCTCCTGGAACTGGACGAGGTCGTCGAACTCGCCCTGGTACCAGCCCCACAGGAAGCGGGCGCGCAGCGGGTCGAGGTTGCGGGCGCGGAGCTCGGCGACCATGTCGGCGGTCTCCCATTCATCGAACTCGTCGATGACGGCCTCGGCCTCGTCGATGAGGGCGCCGATGTACTGCAGGCCCGCCTTGGTGAGGGCGTAGCGCTGGCGCTTGCGGTCGATCTCGAGGCGGCCCTGGAGGACCAGGCGCTCGAGCACATCTTCCAGGGGGGCGAGGGCTGCGTCGAGGATGACGGGCATCTGGATCCCGCCGTCGGCCGGCTTGAGGTCCATCTTCTTGAGCACGTGGATGCCGGCGTAGTTGAGGATCTGGTCGTGGGTCACGGACATGCGGGCCTCCGGTGGCTCGTAGTTGCTGGTTAGCAGCGGTGCCAGCGGTCGGCGGCGAGGATGATCTCCACCTCGCCGGGGGTCCAGCCGGGCGCGCCGGGGCGGCGCTGCATCCACGCCGTCACGTCGCCGTCGGCGCGGTAGAGCGGGCGCTCGCCGAGGCCCGGGGGGCGGGCCACGGCGGCGGCCTGCGGGTTGCACAGCGCGAGCACCACGACCCCGGCGTCGCCGACGAGCCCGGCCAGGCGCGTGCGCAGGAACTCGGACAGGCGGGTGATCGCCGAGTAGATCTCGCCGTCGTCGCGCAGCACGAACTCAAGCTCGATGTCGTCGGCCAGCGGCTCGGCGTCGTCGCGGCTGTGTAGGCCGAGCACCAGGACGTCGTGGAGGACCTCGCGGTGGCCGGCGGCGTCCTCGAGGGTGAGCTCGGGGAGCCGCGTGTAGCCGGCGGCGTCGTGGTCGTGGTCAGGCTCGCGGCGGCCGGGGTCGAGGCCGAGCAGCTCCCAGGGGTCGCGCTCGACGAAGGGGAGCGCCGTGAGCGAGGTGACCGGCGACATGTCCCCTAAGACAGGTGCACGACCTTGCGGCCGGCGGGGCGCCGCACGCCGAAGCGGCCGCCGCCCATGCGACCGCCGCCGCCACCACCACCACTGTTGGAGCGGCTGCCGCCGGAGCCCCAGGCGCCGCCGCGGCCGCCGTAGCTGCGGCCGGAGCCGGACTTGGCGAACTTGCCGGGGTTGGCGGCGCGGTAGTTGGCGCGCTGGGAGGCGAGGGCGGAGCGGGAGGCCGGGCTGGTGGCGTACGGGGTGGTGTACATCGGGCGGTAGCCGGGCATGAACATGCTCGAGAGCATGGCGCCCATCATCATGCCGGAGGCGATGTCCCACATCGGCGAGTGGTAGTGGCCGTAGGCGCCGTAGCCGTTGATCGCGTACTGGGCCTTGCTTGGGTCGACGATGTCGCGCTGGATCGTGAAGATCTTCTCGCCGTCGGCGACCTCGCCGTTCTCGTCCTTGTCGAAGAAGCCGGTGACGACCTGGGTCTTGTCGTCGAGGTCGCGGACCGAGACGCTGACGATCTCGTCGCCCTCGTAGATCTCGTTGACGCGGCGCTCGAAGTCCTCGGGGCCCTCGGCGTCCTTGTAGGCCTGGTTGATCGCGTCCCAGTCGATCTCGACGTTGGTGTTCTCGGTGGCGACCCAGCGCTCGTTGCCCCGGGGGCCCCCGCAGGCGGTGGTGCCGGCGGCGCTGACGCTGACGGCGAGGGCGAGGGCGAGGCCACGCGCGGCGACGAAGGAGAGGGAGCGACGGGAGATGATGTTGTTTTGGCTCATGGAGGTGCACCCGCGGACGGCGCCTGAACTGGACGCGATCCGCGACGGGCAAAGCTAAGGTCCACGCCCCGGGGCGTCAAGGAGACGGCCCGCTGCGGCCCGGCGGGCGGACATCAGGGGTCCGGCGGCCCGCGATCGGCAGCGTGTGCGTCACGCCTGCGCCGGTGTTCGTGGCCTGCCGACAGCCGCTGGCACACACGGAGCTGCGCAAATTTATGGGTCACGCCGGTGCCGGTGTTCGCGGCCGGCGACAGCCGCTGGCGCACACGGAGTTCATGCGCCCTCGTGCGGTGGAGGCCGCGAGCTGGTGCACACTCACGGCCGCGTATGCAGCTCTTTCTCGTCCGCCACGCCATCGCCGTCCCGTCGGCCCCGGAGCGGCCCGATGCGGCCCGTCCCCTCACCGCGGAGGGCCGTGAGCGCTTCGCCCGGGCGGTTCGCGGGGGCAAGGCGCTCGGCTGGCGCTTCGACCGGCTGTACCACTCGCCGCTGGTTCGAGCGGTGGAGACCGCGGAGCTGCTGCAGCCGCTGCTGAGGGGTCCGTGCGTCGCGCTGCCCGACCTCGCGCGGGCGCCCGACGAGGAGATGCTGGCCCACATCGAGGGCACGCGGGTGGCGCTGGTGGGGCACGAGCCGCACCTCGGGGCGCTGCTGGCGTGGCTGGTGACGGGCGACGCGAGCCGCGGCGAGCGCTATTGCTTCAAAAAAGGCGGCGTGGCGCAGGTGACAGGAGAGCCACGGCCGGGCGCGATGACCCTCGTCGGGTTTTATGCGCCAAAGGTGCTTCGCAAGCTCGAGGCCCGGTAGGATGGGCGCCCCGTGAGACCCGCGATGCCGCCCGTCGCCCCGATCGATCCCAGCCAGCTGAGCCACCCGAGCCTCTATCTCAACCGGGAGTTGAGCCAGCTCGAGTTCAACCGACGCGTGCTCGAGCAGGCCAAGGACCGCGGCTTGCCGCTGCTCGAGCGGCTGCGCTTCCTGACGATCTTCAGCACCAACCTCGACGAGTTCTACGAGATCCGGGTCGCGAGCATCAAGGAGCAGGTCGGCTTCGGCCTGCCGCAGCTGAGCGTCGACGGGCGCGGCCCGCAGGACACGCTGCAGGAGATCAAGGGCGTCGCCCAGCGGCTGGTCCGGGAGCAGTACCAGATCCTTCAGGAGCAGATCCTGCCGGCGCTGGCGCTCGAGGGCATCCGCCTGCTCAAGATCTACACCTGGACGAAGGACCAGTCGGACTGGCTGGAGGCCTACTTCGACCGCGAGGTGCTGCCGGTGCTGACGCCGATCGGCCTCGACCCCTCGCACCCGTTCCCGAACATCCAGAACAAGAACCTGAACCTGATCGTGGCGCTCGCGGGCGACGACGCGTTCGGCCGCGACAGCGGCATTGCGATCGTGCAGATCCCCCGCAGCCTGCCGCGCCTGGTGTTCCTGCCGCCCGAGGTCGCCGAGGGGCCGCACGGCTTCGCGTTGCTCGGCTCGATCGTCACGACCTTCGTGCGCAAGCTGTTCCCGGGCATGAACGTGACCGGCGCGTTCCAGTTCCGCGTCACCCGTGACAGCGAGCTGTGGGTGCAAGAGGAGGACGTCGAGGACCTGCTGAACGCGCTCAAGGGCGAGCTGCGGACCCGCAACTTCGGCGACGCGGTGCGCCTCGAGGTGGCCGAGAACTGCCCGCCGGAGATGTCGGACTTCCTGCTGCAGAAGTTCGGGCTCGGCCAGGACGACCTCTACCGGGTCGACGGCCCCGTCAATCTGCACCGGCTCGCCACGCTCTATGAGGTGATCAAGCGGCCCGAGCTCAAGTTCCCGACCTTCATCCCCGGGCCGAAGCGGGCGCGCCTGACCGAGAGCAGCGACATCTTCGCCGAGCTGCGTCGCGGCGACATCTTGCTGCACCACCCGTACGAGAGCTTCTCGCAGGTGCTGGAGATGGTCCGCCAGGCCGCGGCCGACCCGCGGGTGCTGGCGATCAAGCAGACGCTGTACCGCACGGGGGTGGACTCGCCGATGGCCGAGGCGCTGCTCGAGGCGGCGCGCGCCGGCAAGGAAGTGACGGCGGTGGTCGAGCTGCGCGCGCGCTTCGACGAGGCGGCGAACATCGGCCTGGCGACGCGGCTGCAGCAGGCGGGGGTGACGGTGGTCTACGGGATCGTCGGCTACAAGACCCACGCGAAGGTGCTGCTCATCGTCCGCCGCGAGGACATCGGCGGCCTGCGCCGCTACGTGCACCTCGGCACCGGCAACTACCACTCGATCACGACGCAGTTCTACTGCGACTTCAGCTTCCTCACCAGCGACCCGCAGATCGGCGTGGACGTGCACAACGTGTTCATGCAGCTGACGGGGCTCGGGCAGTGCGCGACGCTGGCGAAGCTGTTGATGTCGCCGTTCACGCTGATGGACCGCCTGCTGGCGATGATCGACCGCGAGACGGAGCACGCCCGGGCGGGCCGGGTGGCGCGCATCGTCATGAAGGCCAACGCGGTCACCGAGCCGAGGGTGATCGAGGCGCTGTACCGGGCCTCGCAGGCGGGGGTGAGCGTCGACCTGATCATCCGCGGGATCTGCTGCCTGCGGCCGGGCGTGCCGGGGGTCTCCGACAAGATCCGCGTGCGGTCGATCGTCGGCCGCTTCCTCGAGCACCACCGCGTCTACTACTTCCTCAACGACGGCCAGGAGCAGGTCTACTGCGGCTCGGCCGACCTGATGTCGCGCAACTTGATGCGCCGGGTCGAGACGGCTTTTCCGATCGAGGACCCGCTGCTGCGCGCCCGCGTGATCCATGAGGGCCTGCTCAGCTACCTCGCCGACAACATGCAGGCGTGGGAGATGCAGACCGACGGCAGCTACGTGCGCTGCCAGCCCGGCGCCGAGGAGCCGCGCACGGCCCAGGAGCTGCTGCTGCGCCAGCTCTCGGCCAGCAGCGTGGCCGCGCACGCGCAGCTGCTGCTCGACGATATTTTGGTGCGCCAGGATCTGCTCGAGTAGCGCGACCTGAGAAGTTCCTGGCGAAGGACGACGTGGGATCGATCGGCCGCTCACTCGCCGGCGGGCGTGGCGATCAGCGGGCCGTCGAGGGCGAGGCGGAGCTCGACCTCGTCGAGGTTGCGCGGGTGCTGGCTGACGGCCCCGGGTACGGCGCACTCGCGGAGGTGGAGCGCGCCGCACAGGCCCTGGGCCTGGGCCCTGGTGGCGAGCTCGCGGGCGCGGGCCAGCCAGCGCTCGATGAGGGCGAGGCGGTGCTGCTCGGGGTCGTCGACCAGCGCGACGGCGGGGCCGAAGCCGAGCTGCACGGGGTGCTTGAGCTTGCCGCCGGCGGTGGCCGTCGCGGCGAGGACCGCGTGGAGGGCGGCGACGCTGCGGGCGCGCGGCCAGTAGCTGGCCTCGACGGCGAGCGGGACGTGGACGTGGCCGCTGCAGACCACGGCCGCGATCTCGTGGCCGGCGCGGCTGCTCTTGTCGATGTTGCGGCGCAGGTCGAGGCCGGCGAGCAGCACGCGCGCGCCGGGCAGGACGCCGGCGAGCTCGCGGGCGGCGGCGTCGACGGAGGACTCGATGAGGGCGACGGCGCGGCTGACCTCGAGCTCGGTCACCTGCACGCTGATCTCGACGCGGATGTGGTCGGGGCGGAGGACCAGCGAGGCGGGGCCATCGCTGCGGAGGACCAGGCGCGGGGCGTGTACTTCGCTGGACTTCATCATGGCGCCGCATCGTAGGCCAGCGGGGGCGCGGGCACGAGGGGGCACGCGCGGCTCGAAGCGAGGCGCCTCGCTGGCACGAGGCCCCGATCAGCGCACGCGCAGCTCGAAGCCGACGCCCTGGATCTTGCTGGCCTCCTCGATGAGGTCGGCGAGGGTCAGCGGGTGGCCCTCGATCCAGTCGGCGGGGAAGGCCAGCTCGAGGCCGGTCTTGCGCGGGCTGACGGTGAAGGGCGGGAGCGGCCGCGGGCTGCGGCTGCGGGCCAGGCGGACGGCGAGGCGCAGCAGCAGGCACAGGCGCAGGGCGAGCTCGGCCTCGTGCGGGGGCAGGGCGGCGAACAGCTCGCGGGTGAGCTTCTTGCGCTGGCCGAGCACGAGGGTCGCGAGCAGGTCCTGGTCGGCGCGCGAGAAGCCGGGCATCTCGGAGTTGGCGACGAGATAGGCGCCGTGGCGGTGGTAGCCGGAGTAGGCGATCGACAGGCCGATCTCGTGCAGGCGGGCGGCCCAGGTGAGCAGCTGGCGGCCGACCCCGGGGTCGATGCCCCACGCGGCCGCGACCTGGTTCAGGCAGTGCAGGGCGATGCGCTCGACGCGGGAGGCCTGGCCCATGTCGACGTGGTAGCGCGAGCAGAACTGGCGGATCGTCTGGTCGCGGGCGTCCTCGTGGCGGATGCGGCCGAGCAGGTCGTAGAGCAGACCCTCGCGCATCGAGCCGCCGGTGGTCGCCATCTGCTCGACGCCGAAGCTCTCGAACAGGGCGAGGAGGATCGCCACGCCGCCGGGCAGCACGCCGGCGCGGTCGGCCTGCACGCCGGGGATCGCGGCGATCTTGGCGGTGCTGCCGGCGGCGATCAGCGCCTTCTTGAGCTGGCGCAGGCCGGCGAGGGTGATGCCGCGGTCGCTCCAGCCGTGCTGGCGCAGGAGGGCGTCGATCGCGAGGATCGTGCCGGAGGAGCCGACGCAGCTGTCCCAGCCGCCCTCGAGGTAGCGGCGCTCGATCGGCTCGAGCTTGAGGCGAGCGGCGATCTCGGCCCGCTTGAAGTCCTCGCCGCGGACCTTGCCGTCGGCGAAGAAGCGCAGGCTGTAGACGACGCAGCCCATGTTGAGGCTGTCCGTGCGGATCGGTGAGAAGTGCTCGCCGAGCACGCACTCGGTGCTGCCGCCGCCGATGTCGACGACCAGGCGGCGACCGCTGTCGTCGGCGAGGCTGTGCGAGACGCCGAGGTAGATCAGCCGCGCCTCCTCGCTGCCGGCGATGATCTCGATCGGGTGGCCGAGCGCGGCCTGGGCGGCGGGCAGGAAGTCGCGCGCGTTCACGGCCTGGCGCAGGGCGCTGGTGCCGACCGCGCGCACGCGCTCGAGCGGGAGCTCGCGCAGGCGCTGACCGAAGCGCTCGAGGCAGGCCACCGCCCGCGCCTGGGCCTTCTCACCGAGGCGCTGCTGGTCGTCGAGGCCCGCGGCCAGGGCGACCCGCTCGCGCAGGCGGTCGAGGATGTGAAAGTGGGTGTCGTCGACGACGCGCGCGACGACCATGTGAAAGCTGTTCGACCCGAGGTCGACCGCCGCGACGCTCTCGCTGGTCGATGGCTCGTGGTGCGACGGCTCCGCGGCGCCGTCGCCCTGCGGCAAGCCGGGGCTGCTCACGGGTTGTCGCGGTTGTTGCTGCCGCGCGGGTTATGCATGGACACGTCGGCGGTGTGCAGCTCGCCCTCGTGGGCCTCACCCTTGGCCTCGCTGGCGTCGACGGCGTCGGGCGTGGCGTGGCTGGCGGGCAGCTCGTGGGCCTCGGCGTCGGCGGCGGGCTCGGACGCTGTGGCGGGCTCGGTCGGTGCGGCTGGTTCAGCGGGAGCGGCGTCGATGTGGAGGTCGAGGGCGGGGTCGGGGGCGTTGAACTTGCGCCACGTCAGCTCGAGGTTGAGGGTCTGCCGGCGGCCGCGGTCGCGGGCGGACAGGCTGAAGCCGACGACGCCGCGCGGGCCGAGCACGATCTCCTCGTCGTCCTGGCGGACGCGCACGGTGCCGGCCTTGAGGGCCTGGACCAGCTGTTCGAGGTAGGCGACGACGTGCGGCAGCTCGACCGCGCCATCGACCTTCAGATCTTTGCGTGCGTGTTTCATGGCGGCCCGGATGGTGCCACGTGTGTGCGCCGTAGCCCAGCCCGAGGGCCGCCCGGGTTTCGCCGCCCCCATCTCGCCGCGGCATTCGCAACCTTCATCGCCGCGGCTGTCCCGGCGCGCGCAGATTGTGCCAAGCTAGGCGCCATGTCCCGGCCCGAACGCTCCCAGACCGACCTTGAGGTGCTCCGCAGCAGCCATCGCGGCAAGTTCGTCACCCTCGGCGTGTTGCTCGCCGCAGCGGGCGGCGTGTGGTGGTTTTTCAACCGGACCGGACCGATCGGCAACAGCGAGGACCCGAGTCACGTGCTGGTCGTGACCCAGAGCCACATCCGCTACAAGCCCTACCTCGAGCAGTGGGGCTTCGTGGCCCAGGAGGGCCGCCAGCAGACGATGGAGGAGGAGGCGAAGGAGAAGTTCCCCGAGGACGCGATCGCGGGGGTGCCGGCGATCTTGCAGCTGGCGGACTGGGCCGGCTACGCGTACGTCGCGTTCGAGAACCCGAAGAACGTCGACTTCGCCGGGCTCGAGGTCGAGGGCGGGATCCCCAGCTTCGAGCCCTATCACCGCTTCGCCGTGATCAGCGCCGGTGACTACGCCTTCCCGCACAAGCTGACGGTGAACGCCAAGCCCTCGGAGGTGATGCGCGGGGCGGACCTCGATCTGCTGAGCGCGCTGTTCGCCCAGGAGCCGCTGGCGGGCACGCTGCGCGAGGACCCGAAGAACCCGCCCGAGGTGATGCTGCTGCGCGGCACCCTCGAGGAGGGCCTGCACCGCCTGACGGCGGTGAAGGACGCGGAGAGCACGGTGGCGAAGATCGCCGACCAGGCGCGCGCGCTGCTGGTCGACAAGGAGCAGGCCGACCCGAAGCCGGCGATGCTGGGCGGCATCCACGAGAGCCTCAACGCGATCGCCCTGGCCGACGGCAGCACCCTGGTGCTCGCGCGTCAGGTCCACTTCTCGAGCACGGGCTACAAGGCTGAGCTCGAGCTCGACCGCAACTGGGAGTTCTCGTACCTGCCCGCGGGCGCTGGTCTGGGCGCTGCTCCGGGCGGCGAGCGCACGGCCTGTCCGAGCCTGCTCGGCGGCAGCCTCGAGGAGACCGGGAGCCGCCCGAACTTCCGCTTCTCGCCGCGGGGCGACGTGGTGCTCGTGCACAGCGACGGGGTCTCGCAGGTGTGGCAGCTCGACCATGGCGCGGGCAAGCCGGCGTGTAACTTCGTCGCGCTCGGCAAGATCGGCCTGCCGCTGGCCCGCGGCGAGGACCCGGGCGAGCCGCAGCGCAGCGGCCGGGTCGTGCGCGGTCGCTTCGACGGCGCCGACTCGGTGGTGTACGTGGTCAAGCCGGGCGAGGAGGTGCCGACCGAGCTCGCGCGCAGCCCGTCGATCCGCTTCGACCCGGCGGCCTGGGTGGCCGACGACTGGATCGCGGCGCCGGGCTACATCGCCGACTCCGACGCGAGCGGCGGCCTCTACTTGCTGAGCCCGAGCCACCCCGACCACGCGCTGCGCCTCGACGCGATGGCGCTCGACGCCTCGACGGCGATCCACCAGATCGCGCCGGCGCCAGACGGCCCGAACGGCCCGCGCCTGCTGATCACCGCCTCGAGCGACCGCGGTCAGCGGCTGTTCCGCGTCGACGCGCCCAAGCCGTGGGCCGAGCTGTTCACCGACGCGCTGGCGGCCGACAAGACGCCGCTGCCGGCGAGCGTGGTCGACGGCACCGAGCCGCGGGTGCTCGCGCTCGACAGCGTGGTCTTCACGGTGGTCGGGCTGACGAGCGAGGGCTGGGTCTCGGACATGGTCGCGGCGCCCGACGGCAGCGCGGCGACCTTCCAGATCCGGGACATCGACAACGGCGTCGCGGAGGCCGACAGTCGGCGGGAGATCGGGCTGGTCGCGCTCGACGGCCAGAGCCCGCTGCGCCTGCTGACCCGCAACGGGCTCGAGGATCACACGCCGATGTTCTCGGCCGACAGCAAGACGGTGGTGTTTCGCACCCGCTTCCCGTTCGAGAAGACCCACTGGACCCTGACCACCGCGCGCAGCGTACCGGCGCGCAAGTGAGGGCTTCGGGTCCGTCGACGCCGCGTCGGGCGGCGAGCCTGCGACTTTAGAGCCTGCGATCTTCGACGTCCGCGTCGGCCCCCGGGTCGCCCTGCTTGTCGTGCAGGCGCAGGTCGCCGAGCATCGCCGAGACGGTGCGGTTCAGCCAGTGACCGGCCCGGCCGTGGACCACGTGCCCGGCGAGGTTGCGGGTCAGGGCCGACTGGGCCCCGCGCGCCACGCCCTCGCCGGCCCAGAACTTGGGCAGCACGCTCGCGGCCGTGCGCGCGCGGTAGCCGGCGCAGGCGAGCCGCGACAGGCCGGCGTTCGCGGAGAAGTGGCCGTGGATGAAGCCGGCGGCCCTGATGCCGCTCTCGAGCGCGAAGCTGATGCCCTCGACGGTGCCGGGCGAGACCAGGCGGGCGGCCTCGCCGACCCACACGGTGCGCTGCTCGGCGACCGGGCCGACGGAGGTCGAGATGACCGCGGGGTGTCCCATCCACTTGCCGACCAGCTCCGCGTCGCGCAGGCCGTCGCCCCAGTGCTCGTCGAGCAGGTCCTGGAACAGCGGCTTCAGCCGCTCGGCGTCGGGGGCGTGCTCGGGGATCGTGAGGCCGATGTTCACGACGCCCTCGGGCTCGGGGAACATCCACGCGTAGTAGCCGGCGAGGCGGCGGTCCCACACCATGTGCGCGGTGCGGCCCTGCCACGGGGTCCCGCGCCACCAGCCGATCAGGGTGCGGATCGTGGTCTTCGGTCGGGTGTCGATCGAGAAGCGGGACGGCGAGCCGTCGGCGCAGACGACCAGATCGGCCTCGAGCTCCTCGCTCTCGGTCTTGACGCCGACGGTCACGCCGGCGCTGTCGCGCAGCAGCGACAGCACCTTGGTGTCCTCGCGGAAGATCACCCCGCGCTCCACGCCGGCCTGGATGACGCCGTGGTCGAGCGTCGCCCGCGGCACCACCCAGGCCTCGATCCCCGCCTTGAAGTCGAGCTCGCCGCCGTCGGGGCCGCGCACCCGCAGGACCTCGATGATGCCGTGGCGCAGCGCGAAGCGGTCGCGGATGCCGAGGCGCTCGAGCATCCGCAGCGAGTGCGGCGACAGTCCGCTGCCGCACACCTTGACCCGCGGATACACCGACTTGTCGAGCAGGTGGACCTCGAACCCGCCGTACTGGCTAAGCGCCAGGGCGCAGGCGCCGCCTGAAGGACCGCCCCCGATGACAATGACCTTTGGCTTGCGCATACTTTCCTCTCGCCCATTGTATCGATCGCGCCGGCTCGTGGCGGCGCTCGTACGCCGTAAACCCCGCCCGTCAGCAAGGCTCATGCCACGGGCCAGCGTCGGCCGCGGTGCGGGCAAGGCGGTCCAGCGAGCGCCTGGGTGCACTTTCTGCGGCCGCCGTGCAGCGGGTGCGCGGGCTCCGGCGGCCGCGATGGACCTGTCCTGAGGGACATCTGGTTCGCGGGTGCGCGCCGGGTGCGGCGGCCCCGGCGGCCGTGATGGACCTGTCCCGAGAGACATCTGGATCACGGCTGCGCACCGGGGGGCGGCGGCCCCGGCTCGCGTGGGCGCTCGCACGGGCGGGCCCGGAATAGCCGAGGTCGCGTCGTGCGTGCCAGCAACGGACCCGCGGCGCGGGCTGGCGTATGGCCCCGGGGACAGGTCCTCGGGGACAGCTGCGCCGGCTCGGTGCGTGCGCACGCCCCTCTCGCGCGGGGGCCCGTCGGCGGCGTCCTTCACACCCGGAGGTCTGCCATGTCGTCGATACCCCCTGCCTTGCCTGCACGGCCGCCGCGTTCGCCGCGGCGAGTTCGCTTGCTCGTCCTGTCCACCGGCCTCGCGGCGCTCGCCGTGCTGGCGCGCTCGCTGCTGGTCGGCGGCTCGCCCGGCTTCGCCGAGCACGCCGCGACCTTCGTGCTCGCGGCCTTCGGTCTGCTGCTGCTCGGCAGCCTGCTGCAGCGGGTGCGGGTGCTGTGGTACCTGCACCTGCGCGAGCTGCTGGCGCGGGTGGGCGCGGCGCTGTGGGCCTGGACGGGCCGGGTCTGGCCGCGGCGCGAGGTCGAGGCCGAGGCGCGGCCGGCGATGGGCACCGGCGATCGCATCGCGCTGATCGCCGGGCTGGTGCTGTGCGGGCTGGACGTCGCCCTGACGACCCTGCTGCTGCGCGACGTGTTCCCCGAGCCGCCCTACCGCTTCGAGCTGATGGGCTGGCTCTCGCCCGAGGCCGCCGAATGGTCGTTCTACGTGGTCGTCGCGCTGTTCAAGACCTTGCTCGAGCTGTGGTTCGGCGTGTTCGACAAGATCCGCAGCGCCGCGGCCGGACCGAGCGCGATGCGGTGGTTCGTGCTCGGCGGCGCCTCGGCCTTCGACGCCGCGCTGGCGGCCGCCCGCGGCCTGCTGCTCGCCGAGCAGGGCATGGGCGGCTCGGCGGTGACGGTGTCCAACATCGTGTTCGTTGGCTTCGGTGTGGCGGTGCCGTGGGTCGCGGCGCACACCGGCGGCCTGCTGGTGGCCGCGATGGACGGCTTCCTCGCCCGCCTCGGCCTGCTGCGCTGGCTGGCCGCGCTGCCGCGCATGTTGCTGCTGCTCGGGCTGTGGCTGGCGATCGTTGCGATCTGCCTGCCGATCGGCGCGGCGATCGTGGGCCTCGGGCTGCTCGCGCTGGTCTGGGGTTCGCTCGACGACGTGGTCGCCACGATCCTCGGTCACGACGAGGATGACGCCACCCCGGCGCTGCCGGTGTCGCTGGGCCAGATCTCCCGCGGGGACGATGCGCCCCGCGACCCGCCGCTGGCCCTGCCGCGCACGATGATCGGAGGTGTCCCATGAGCCAGGTACACGCATTGTCCGCCCTCGCCGGCCTCATCGTGGTCGCCGGGGCGCTCGCTGGTCTGATGTCGTGGCAATCGGGCGCCGACGCGGCGGCTCGCGGCGCCGCCTTGGCCCGCGGCGAGTGGCGCCCGCCCTGCGCGGCGCGCCTGGGCGCCGACTACGCCGCGCTCGAGCCGGTCGCACACGTGGCCGAGGACCCGCCGCGCACGCTGATCTTCGGGGTCGACCGCAGCCCCTCGAACCTCGCCATCGCCGACCAGCAGATGGACGCCGTGGTCGCCCACGCGGCGAGCTTGCCGGCCGAGACGGGGGTCGGCGTGCTGCTGATCTCCGACCGCAGCGAGCGCTCGTCGACGCCGGACATGCCCTTCGAGGCGGCGGCGCAGCGGCGCAGCTTCGTGCCTGGTGAGCTGCCCTGCGGAGACGAATGCAAGGCCGCGGACAGCTTATATAAGCAGAAGTGCCTCGAGCAGATCGAGGCGGCGCAGGGGCGGCGGATCGCCGCGTTGACGGCGGCTGACGAGCAGCGCCGCACGGACCTGCAGGAGGGCCGCGCCGAGCGGATCGGCCGCTGGCGCGAGGAGGTGCGCAGCTGGACGCCGCGGCCCGGGACCTCGCTGCTCGGCTTCTGGGCCAAGGTCGCCGATATGCCGGTGGTCCGCCGCACGCCCGAGCGCACCACCGTGGTGGTGTTCTCCGACCTCGAGGAGGCGCGCACGCCGGAGCGCAGGAAGATCGAGCAATTCTACAAGGACCACCAGCGCCGCGGCGCCTGCCCCGAGGCGGTCTGGCTGCCGCAGGGGCTCGGCGGCCTCGACATCGTGCTCGTGCAGACGATCAGCGACGGCATCGACGCGAGCGCGTGGGGCCAGCGCTGGGAGGCGGTGCTCGGCTGCGCCGGGGCCCACGTCCGCCGCCATCGCTACACCCCGGCGGTGACGATCGACGAGCTGCTCGGGCCCGAGGCGCCGGCGCGCGTGGCCCGGATGTGATGCCACATGTGAAGCCAGGTGTGACGCCAGAGGTGACCTCAGGTGTGATGTTATGAGCCGCCCCGGCGCCCATGGCTGCCGGGCGCTCAGTCCTCCTTCTTCACCGCCCACACGATATCGCCGTCGGTGCACAGCAGGGCGTCGGTCAGGACGCAGTTCACCGTGGCGGCGAACTCCGGGTCCTTGGGGTTGGTGGCCTTCATCTTGTACTTCCCCGAGTCGACCCGCTCGGCCTCGATCTCGAGCGAATACCCTTCCGAATAGTCATATTCCGTCCCCGGGTAGTCATAGCTCAACGTGACCTCGACCAGGCCCGTAAAGTCATCGTGGATCACCATATCGACAGCGACCGAATAGGAATAGCCTGGTTCCTCTTCCTGCACGTCGAACGAGCTCCAGTGGCCGACGATCGGGTCGTCGGGCCGGTGGCACCCCGTGAAGCTCAGGCCGAGCGCGGCGAACATGGGGATCTTGGCGCGGATTGACATTGGTGGAGGGTACCCGCAATTTCGGCGCGAGTGCGCCCAGCGAGGGTATGGGTGTCAGGCCCGCGAAGGACCCAGGCAGGGCACGCATTGAGGCCGTCCGAGGCCAGACCGTGCCCTATGCATGATCGGCCGCGGGGGGCGAACGCCCCCATGATGAGCCCACCGACCGGTCTGCCCTTTCGTGATAGGGTCGCGGGCCATGGGCATCGAAGTGCAGCCCGCTGCTCCGGCCTTCGCCGTGCTGCTGGCGTTGTCTGCGTGCTTCGTCGATCCCGGCACTGTCACGGGCGCGAGCGGCATGACTGGCACCGGCAGCACGACGGCCGTCGAGGTCACGAGCACCGCGGTGACCACCAGCGGTGGGCCGGCGTTCACGTCGTCGGCGTCGTCCAGCGGGGCCTCCGACCCCGTCGGCACCGACGCGACGACCGGGGCTGCCTGCGTCGCCGGTGGCGGCGATTGCACGGGGCCGGGCGCGAGCTGCTGCGGTGGCTGTCTGGCCTGCGTCAACGGCACCTGCGCGGCGGACCCGAGCGCCTGCGGCCCGTGCCAGGCGTGCGACGGCCAGGGGGGCTGCGCCCCGGAGCGGGAGGGTGCCACCTGCAGCCCCGCCGTCGATCCCTGCTCCGGGCGCGCGTGGGGTGCTGTGAATGGCGAGTGCTTCGCATTCGCGGCGGCGCAGGGCAGCTGCGGCCCGCAGGGCGACTGCGTCCCCCAGCAGTGCGAGGCCCAGGGCGCGCTGGTGTTCAGCTGCCCGCAATGCGTGCTCGACAAGCACGCGTGCCAGGCCGGCGCGGACCTGGGTGGCTTCACCGTCGCGGAGTTCTGTCACCTCAATGAGGAGACGGCAGATTGCGGCGTCGAGTGCGTCAACAACGGGCTGGGCGCCCAGGTCAAGCACAAGAGCTGCAACAGCAAGGGTAAATGCACGGCTCTGGGGACCACGGACTGCGGCCTGTACGCTTGCAACGGGGATCAATGCTACACTTCGTGCATGAGCGCCGCCGAGTGCGTGCTCAGCAAGTGCATCGCTGGCAAGTGTGGTTAGTCCGGGGGCGGCGGCAGGCACAGCTTGCCGCGGGTCGCTGCCAGGTCAGGTACCCGGCGGGTCGCGGATCCTGATCGGCGTCTACACGCTGGCGGGGCCGTTCACAATGGCGTCGTCGTTCTGTCCGCGGGACGGCTCGCCGCCGGCGCGCCACAATGGCGTCGTCGTTCTGTCCGCGGGACGGCTCGTCGCCGGCGCGCGAAGGCTCACCCGCCGTGGGTCCGGCGAAGCTGCTCATTCATGATGAGGAATGCGCCGAGGCCGTGGAAGTCGTTGACCGAACGCGGGCGGTCGATGTAGTAGCGATAGTCGCCGATGTTGGTGCCGACGACGATCTCCGTCAGGCGGGTCAGGCCGTCCTCGTCGCGCGATATCCGGCTCAGGACGCCCTCGTAGCCGCGGTCGGCGACGTCCTGGTAGTCGGCGTCGACCCAGCCCTGCTCGATGCCGCGGGAGATCGTGAACGTGTACATCGACGAGCACGACGTCTCGGTCCAGTTATTGGGCATGTCGCCCTTGTCGACGACCTCGAACCACAGGCCGGACTCCGGGTCCTGGAAGTCCGCGTAGCCGGCGACCAGGTCCGCGAGGATCCGCAGTAGCTCGGGTCGACGCGGGTGGTCCTCGGGGAGGACCTCGAGCACGTGGATCATGGCCATGCCGAACCAGCCGACCGCGCGGCACCAGTGCTCCGGCGCGAGGCCGGTGTCCGGGTCGGCCCAGACCTGCACGCGCGCCTCGTCGTACGCGTGCTTGAGCAGCCCGTTCGGCTGCTGCAGATGGCTCGCGTAGACGACGAGCTGCTTGGCGGCCTCCTCGTTGGCGTACTCCGCGTCGTCGAACTCGCGCCCGTACTCGGCGACGAACGGGGCGACCATGAAGGCGCCGTCGGCCCACAATTGGTGGTCCAACCTGACCGCGTGCCACAGGCCGCCATCGCTGGTCCGCGGGTAGTCGTCGAGGCGGTCGCGGATCTTCTTCGCGGCGATGCGGTAGCGGTCGTCGCCCGTCTCGCGGTGCAGCACGTTCAGCACGCGGCCGGGCATCATGTAGTCGAGGGAGTCGAAGGTGTCGTGGATCGTGCCGTCCTCTGCGACGAACCGATCGGTCCAAGTCCGGATGTACTTCAGGTAGCGCGGGTCCTGGGTCCGCTGGTACACGAGGTATTGCGCGTAGAGGTAGAGGCCGAGCGTGTACTGCCAACCGGGCAGATCGCGGGCGTCGTAACGGGCCATCGTCGACTCGACGACCTCGACCGACCAGTCCTCCGGGGGGGTGCATCCCGCGAGCGCGACGCAGACACACGATACGACGGGCAGGTGCCGCACGACGAGATGGTAGGCGGCGGGCGCGTGGGCATCAAGGTCGGGGGTGACGCGGCCTTCGGAGGGTGTCGGCCTGCCAATTTGTGTGATATTTATCACGCATGTCGAGTGGCGGCGCGAGGATACACTCGTCCGCTGAGGAACCATGTCCCGCGCACGCTCATTGAGCCGCTTTGGATGGGTGATGATCACCGGGGTCGCCGTCCTCGGGGCAGCGTGCGGCGAGCCGGTGGTTGAGTCGGACGCCAAGCCGTGGGTCGCGGGCTCGCTGAAGGTGCTCAACGACAACGGGGCGTGGTCGTGGTTCATGGACGAGCGGGTGATCGTGCACGAGGGCAAGCTGATCGTCGGCTCCGTGCGGGCGGTCGGCGGCCGCGAGGACGAACCGATCTACGGGTCCGCGGGAAACGTCGAGGTCGCGGTGTGGGACCTCGAGACGGACGAGGTTGACACGGTCGTCTTGTTTGAGAAGCTGCAGCAGGACGACCACAGCAACCCGAGCTTCCTCCCGCGGGAGGACGGCGGGCTCCTGGCGATCTACACCAAGCATCGCGTGGACCAGGACGTCTACCTGCAATACTCGATGCCCGGCGACCCGCTTCAGTGGACCCCGCCGACGGTGTTCGAGAGCCCACGCGCGACGACCGGGTCGCACCAGGCGACCTACAGCAACACCTTTCGTTTGCCGTCTGGGCGGATCGTGAATTTTTACCGCGGGTTCGAGCAGGACCCCAATTACATGTACTCGGACGACGACGGGGTCACGTGGACCTACGGCGGGCGGCTCGTCCACGGCCGAAACGGCTACAGCCCCTATGTGAAGTACTGCCAGGACAGCAAGGGGGCGATCCACTTCGTGGCGACCGAGGACCACCCGCGCCAGTACGACAACAGCCTGTATCACGGCATCGTCGACGGCGACCGCATCCTCGGGTCCGACGGCACGATGATCGCCATGCTGAGCACGAACACGGCGCCGTCGGCCGATATCACCCAGCTGACGCGGATCTTCCAGGGCGACCCCGACAACGTCGCGTGGATGACCGACATCGAGCTCGACGAGGAGGAGCGCCCGGTCGTCGCGTTCAGCGTGCAGAAGGACGGCCGCTATTCGGGATCGCATCAGGGCGGCCACGACATCCGTTACCAACACGCCCGCTGGGACGGCAAAGCCTGGCAGTGGCACGTGATCGCCTACGCCGGCGAGCGCCTGTACGCGGGCGAGGACGACTACACTGGCCTGGCCACGCTCGACCCGCGCGACACCCGCGTCGTCTACATCTCGACCAACGCCGACCCGGTCGCGGGCGACCCACTGATCAGCGCCACCGACGGCAAGCAGCACCACGAGCTGTTCCGCGGCGTCACCGGGGACGACGGCGAGACGTGGGAGTGGGAGCCGATCACCCGCGACTCGCGGGACGACAACCTGCGGCCGCTAGTCCCCCGCTGGGACGACGATCGGACCGCGCTGGTGTGGATGCGCGGCACCTACTTGTACAACAGCGGCGAGTGGACCTCCGCGGTCGTCGGGATGATCCTCGAGTGAAGCGGGCTCGACTTGCAGTGTTCACCTGGTGATCGATCTGGACGAACCGCGACGGCGGCGCACGACGAGCAGGAGCGCGAGGAGTCCGAGGCCGGCGCCCGGTTCGCCGACGCTGCAGCCGGTGCTCGCGGGCTCGGGCTGGGTCGCCGGCAGGGGCCACGGCCGGCAGCGCTCGGGGACCCACCCGTCGTCGTTGGCCTCGCAAATGTAGGGCGTGTCCTCGCACAGCTCGGCGAGCATCGGGGTTGGGTCGAGCGGGAGGTCGCCGAGCGGCAGGATCAGGTCTTCGCCCACGCACCGCTCCTCGCTGGTGATTGACTCGCCGGTCGCCAGGCTGAACTGGATGATCGTGAAGCAGGCCGGCTCGGTGAGCGAGCGCGTGAAGGACTGCTTGAGGCTCGTCTCGACTTCGTCGCCGTCCTGGTAGAGCGTGCGGGCCCACTGGGCGGCCGTCGGGTTGTCGAGGATGGAGGCCACGCCCATCGAGGCGCTGAGCCACGCGCGGGACATCGTCGGCACGCACTTGCCCTTGGTCCAGGCGAGGCCCTGTGGGATGTCGCACAGCTCCTGCGCGACGGGGTAGGCGCCGTCGCAGCAGACCATCGAGTCGAGCGCCATCAGCGGGGAGTCGCCGTACGAGGAGTCCGACCATACCTTCGGCGCGGCCAGCGGCTCGGCTTTCCCGGCGGTGGTCGTGAATTCGAGGGGGATGTCGACCTGCTTCGCCGCGCATTCGCCGGGCACGTCGTCGCCGTTGAGGTACGAGGCGTTCACCGTGTAGGTGGTCTCGGACCGCAGGAGCTCGGCCGGACGCCACAGCAGGATGTCCGTCATGCCCGGTCGATCGATCGCCTCGACGGACCCGTCGACCAGCTCGCCGTCGGCGCTGACCAGCAGCGTCAATGCGTCGACGAGCTGCGCCGCGGTGACCTCGCCGAACCATTGCGCCTGCAACACCAGCACGCCGTCGATCGGGACGTCGACGTTGACGTCGACGCCGGCGCCGACGCGCTGGAGTCCGACGAACGCAGTGGTCCCGGCGCACGGGTCCGGGGTGCACGCCGCGGCCTCGTCTGCGAGGAGGACCCCGAGGGCAGCCGGGAGGCAGATCCAGGGACGCAACATCGCGGAGCATTCTCCCACCTTCGCGCGGCGTCCGCAGCATCGCGGCGGTCGTGCGGTTTCCCGGCATCGGCCGTGACGTCACGTGGTCCGCGGCCCGGCATCTCCCGCGGCGACAGCGGAAACCGCGGCCCGGAACCCGGATGCCCGGTCCATGGATCACCGGCGAAACAGGTGGGCGAACAGGCCGGGCGGCCGGAGGAGCACGCAGCTGCCCCGACCGAGGAACGCAGTGGCGAACACCGGGTACTCGATGAGGGTCCGGCTCGTGCGCGAGGCCGAGCACCTCGGGCTGCGGGTCGGCGTCGAGGTTGGCGATCTGCGGGAAGCCGGGTTCGATGCCCGCGGTGATGTAGAGCGGCGTGCCGTCGTGGTGAAACGCCGCGTGGCCGAACACGATCTCGAGGTCACCGTCGTCGTCGAGGTCGGCGAGGGCGGTGGCTGGACAGAAAGGGTGTCAAGTGTCGGACGATGGTCACGCGGGGCGACGTCAGCCCACACCTCCAGGTTGGCGTAGGTGGCCCCATACCACGGGTAGTGCGTCGACAACGTGCTGGCGTCCGAGGTCAAGCACAAGATCTACAACAACAAGGGCAAGTGCACGACCCTCGACAGCATGAATTGCGGCCTGTACACCTGCGAAGCGGGTCAGTGCAACACATCGTGCACTGGCGCCGGCCAGTGCGTGGCATTTAGCATGTGCACGGCTGGCAAGTGTATCTGAGGTTTCTCGCCGTGTGCTGTTAGCCCGGAGGCGGCGGCAGACACAGCTTGCCGCCCTCGATCTGCGCGTTGGTACGGTAGGTGTTGAGGTCGGCCCAGGAGTGCGGCTCGACCTGAGGGATCGTCCCGTCCTCGCGGACGTTGGTGACGTGATAAGTGTGTTGATTCCAGATCCGCCGGGCCTGGATCCACCGGTCCTGTTTGTCACGGATCACCTGCACCGTGATCCCGTCGGCGACGTTATCGGTGGTCTCGTTGGAGACGACGATGATCTCCGCCGAGCCGTCGTTGTCGACGTCGACGACCACCGGGTACTCGATGAGGGTCCGGCTCGTGCGCGACGCCATCAGCTCCACGCCGCCCTTGTCGTCGTAGATGAAGAGGTTCAGCTCGTCGGCGTACATCGCCTCGGCTCCGCCGTCGCCGAGGAAGTCGAACGCGGTGCCCGCGGCGATGCCGGTCGGGTCCGAGATGTTGACCGTCCAGCGCACCTTGCCGTCGCGCTCGAACACCGAGTAATGCGCCGAGGAGCTCAGCGCGAACTCGGCGACGCCGTCGCCGTCGAAGTCGTGCACGGTCGCCGGGCGCGACCAGTTGAGGCCGTCGGCGGGGTCGCCGGTGGGCCGCAGGTCCTTGTATTTGACCGTGCCGTCGTGATCGAGGAGGGTGATGCCGTTGGTGTTGGCGATGAGCACCTCGGGCTGCGGGTCGGCGTCGAGGTTGGCGATCTGCGGGAAGCCGGGCTCGATGCCCGGCGTGTTGTAGAGCGGCGTGCCGTCGTGGTGAAACGCCGCGTGGCCGAACACGATCTCGAGGTCACCGTCGTCATCGAGGTCGGCGAGGGCGGTGGCCGGACAGATCACGTTGAGGAGCTTCGCCTCCCACAAGAAGAGGCCCTGGTGGTCGGCGAGGATATCGTCGTAGGCGATCTCGACATCACCGTCGTTGTCGACGTCGCCGAGCGCGATGGCGCCGCCGATACCATTATACCCGGGGACCTTGAAGCCGGACCACTTGGGCGTGCCGTCGTGCTCGTAGGCGACCAGGGTGCCCTGGTCCGAGAGCGTGACGATCTCGACCAGGCCGTCGCCGTCGATGTCGCCGATCGCCGGCGTGACGCTGTCCGAGACGTTGTCCTCGATCTTGTAATGCACCGAGCCCGTCGCGCCGTCGAGCAGGTAGATGCGCCCCGGCGGCTGCGGGTTGGCGAGCTCCGGCGTGGCGACGATGAGGATGTCGGGGATATCGCACAGGTCGATGACGCCGTCGTTGTTGTCATCCGTGAAGTTGGCGACCAGCGGCGTGACGATGCTGTATACGTCCCCCGGCGCCGTCCATGTCCACTGAATGTCCGGCTCGAAGCTGTCCGGCGGGGCCTTCTTGCCGCACTCGCCGACGCCGTTCATGTCGTCCAGGACCTCGCAGGAGGCCGGCCCGCCGCCGGTCGGGTCGAAGTCCCGGGTGACCCCGACATCGAGCTTCAGCGCGTCGCCCTGAGTCTCGCCGCTGGCCTGGCCGGTGGTGGAAGTCGGGGCGCCGGTAGCGTCGCCGGTGGTCGCGGTGGTCGTGCCAGGCGTCGTCGCGGTGGTGACACCCGTCATCGTCGCACTGGCGCTGTCCTGCGCCGCGTCCCCGCAGCCGAGCAGCGCCAGGCTGATCCATAGATAGGGAGCTCCGTGCTCGTGGGTCTTCGTCATGATGGCGAGCAGGGTGCGCGAGCGAAACGGTGAATGTCAAGAGTCGGACCAGCCTCACCCGGGCGGGCGAGGTCAGCCCACGCATCGGCGGGCGACGGGCCAGGCCTCGCTCGTGGCCGGGCGGACGCGCCGCTGCGCTGCTCAGCGGACCCAGAGCAGCTGCTTCATCTTGGCCACGTAGACGTTGTCGATCGTGGTGTAGGTGCCCCAGCCCTGGCCGGCGTGGTTGCCGGTGCCGTTATGGTTGCCGTTGACGCGGAGGCCGAAGCGGGCGCCGCCGTTCCAGTCGCACTGGCCCCCGTCGGGCAGGAAGGCGACGCCGTTCAGCTTCTTCAGGTTGAGGCCGTAATTGACGTACTTGTTCGCCGGGTTGCAGCCGCCGACGGCGAGGTGCTTGTCGTAGGCGGCGTGGATGCCCTCGAAGTAGGGGAGCAGCATCGTCTTGTTGACCTCGACGCCGGGGCCGAGGAACAGCGCGGTGGCGTTGGCGACCGGGGCGCCGAGGACGTAGATCTGCGAGCTGGTGCTGTCGGTCGCGCTGGTGCGCAGCTCGCCGAAGCCGACAGTGAGGAAGGTCTGGTACTTCGACTTCTTGGCGTCGGTGACGAAGTCGAAGTCGGCCGGGTTCAGGGTCAGGTTATTCTCCCACAATACGTCGTCGTAGTGGAAGTTGGTGTTGATCGACTTCATGATCAGGGTCCAGCCGCCGCCGTCGTGGGTCATGTCGCAGTAGGCCTCGAAGGCCGGGTTCGGGCCGCCCTCGTCGGGGTCGAGCATGAACTTGCCGTCCTTGAGCGTGTTGTCGCCGGCGAACAGCGACTTGCAGCTCTTGTTGCTGACGCACTTGTTGTTCAGGCAGGGGCCGATGCCGCAATCTGCGTCCATGCTGCAGGCGTTGCCGAGGCCGCACTTGGGGCACTGGCCGCCGCCGCAGTCGACGTCGGTCTCGCTGCCGTTCTTGGCCTTGTCCATGCAAGTCGGCAGCTTGCAGGCGTTGCTGCAGCCGTCGTCGTCGATGTCGTTGGCGTCGTCGCACTCCTCGCTGCCCATGAACACGACCGAGTCGCCGCACACGGCCTTGAGGCAGGTGCTCAGGCAGGCGTCTTCATCGATGTCATTGCCGTCATCGCACTCCTCGGGGGCCTGGACGACGGCGTCGCCGCAGGCCGCCGAGGCGCAGGTGTTGCTGCAGGCGTCGTCGTCGACGTCGTTGCCGTCGTCGCAGGCTTCGCCAGGGCCGACGATCGCGTCGCCGCAGGCGGCGTTCTTGCAGAGGTTGGTGCACGCGTCCTCGTCGATGTCGTTGCCGTCGTCGCACTCCTCGCCGGGGTCGACGACGGTGTCGCCGCAGACCGGGGCCGCGCCGGTGGTGGCGTCGGTCGTGGTGGCGTCGGTGGTGGTGGCGTCGGTCGTGGCGGTGGTGCTGTTGATGTCGGTGGTGGAGGCGTCGCTGCCGCTCGCGGAGGTCGCGTCCGACGAGGTGCTGGTCGGCGGTTCGGTGGTGGTCGGGCTGGTGGTGTCCGGGGCGGTGGTGGAGGCGGCGGCGGTGGTGGAGCCGGCCTCGGTCGCGCCGCCGGTCGTCGCGTTGCCGGTGCCAGTGTCGTCGCCGCCGCAGCCGATCGTCGCCACGCAGGCCAGAGCCATCGTCAGATGCTTTACGTTGGTCATGTTCATTTCCATCCTATGAGTGTCAACGGCGGCATCTTGACACGAGGCTAGCGTTGGTCGCAACGGACCATTTCACGCGCCTGACGGCGCGTGGGCGACCCGGCGGCGAGCGGGAGCGCGAGCAGCCGGCGGGCCGCTGCGCGGGCGCGAGGGACGAGTAAGGACGAGTAAGTACGAGTAAGGAACGACGAGTAAGGACGAGTAAGGATCTCGAGGCTGGGCTGGCGACACCACCACGACGTGACCGATGGACGCGGCTCACAGGAGAGATTGAACGATGAATACAGCCACTGAGACACGGATTTTCTTCACTGTTGCTGCGGCGCTCGCCCTCGGCTGCGACCTCGCGTCGGACCGCATCGATCCCGCGGACCTTGATCCGGAGGAGGAGGCCGCGGAGATCGTCGAGAATCTCCGCCTCGCGGGTTACCCCGAGAGCGAGATCGAGGCCCGGGCGGACGGCGTGGTCATCGTCGGCGGGGACGCCGTGGTCAGCCTCGCGGCGTCCCGCGAGATGGTCGCCTCGGAGGACCAGGATGGTCCTTCGTTTCGCCAGTACCGCACCAACAATCTGGTGAGCAAGAGCAAGAACACCATCTGTGTCAATGGGGCCGCCTTCACCGGGACCCTGAGCACGGGCCTCGATCGGGCGATCGCCAACTACACCAACCTCGACCTGACCTTCAACATGGTCCGCACCGCGGGCTCCACGGTGGGCTGCGACGCGACGATCGTCGCCTTCGTGGTCGCAGGTGAGCAGGGGCTGGCGGAGTTCCCCGCGGGCGGTAATCCGAACACCTGGATCGAGATCGGCTCGGGTGTGGCCAACTACGGGGTCGCTGTGAGCACCCAGGTCATCACCCACGAGCTCGGGCACTGTCTCGGGCTTCGCCACACGGATTACTACAACCCGGACATTAGCTGCGGCCAGGGCGGCAGCGGCGGCAACGAGGGGGATGCCGGTGTCGGCGCGGTCCACATTCCGGGGACCCCGACGACCGCGACCTACAATGGGTCGATCATGAACTCATGCTATAACTCGGGCAGCACCGGCGTGTGGACCGCGAACGACCTCACCGCGCTCAAGGAGCTCTACGGCCTGGGCCCGTTCGGGTCGGCCGTATCCTCGTTCGCCGGAACCCTGGACGTGGCCAACCTCGACGGCTCCGGGCACTTCCTCGTCGGCGCCGCGGACGTGACCGGGGACCACCGCGCCGACCTGGTGAGCGTCAGCGTCGACGGCAGCGCGTATGTGTGGCCCGGGCAGGTCAACGGCAGCTTCGGCAGCGCCGTCTCGTCCTTCGCGGGCTCGCTGGACCTCGCCAACCTCGATGGTTATGGCCACTTCATCGTCGACGTCGCGGACGTGACCGGCGACGGCCGCGCCGACCTCGTCAGCGCGCACAGCAACGGCAGCGCGTACGTGTGGCCGGGTCAGGCGAACGGCGGCTTCGGCGGCGCGGTGGCGTCGTTCGCCGGGAGCCTGGACGTGGCGAACATCGACGGCAAGGGGCATTACCTGCTCGCGGCCGCCGATGTCACCGGGGATGGTCGCGCCGACCTGGTCAGCTCGCACACGAATGGCAGCGCGTACGTGTGGCCCGGGCTGGCGAACGGCGGCTTCGGCGGCGCGGTGGCGTCGTTCGGGGGCACGCTGGATATGGCCAACCTCGACAAATCGGGGCACTTCATCGTCGATCTCGCGGACGTGACCGGGGACGGCCGCGCCGACCTGGTCAGCTCGCACACGAACGGCAGCGCGTACGTGTGGCCCGGGCTGGCGAGCGGCAGCTTCGGCGGCGCGGTGGCGTCATTCGCCGGCAGCCTGGACATGGCCAACCTCGACGCCTTCGGGCACTACCTGATCTCGGTCGCGGATGTCAGCGGAGACGGGCGCGCAGATCTGGTCAGCTCGCACACGAACGGCAGCGCGTACGTGTGGCCCGGCCAGGCGAACGGCGGCTTCGGCGGCGCCTCATCATCGTTCAACGGGACCCTGGACATGGCCAACATTGACATGTCGGGGCACTTCATCCTCGACGCTGCCGACGTGACCGGGGACGGCCGCGCCGACCTCGTCAGCGCCCACACCAACCGCAGCGCGTACGTGTGGCTCGCCCAGTAGCCGTCGTGGAGAATGTCATGAGCTGTCCCACGGGACAGCTCATGGGATCTTCGGGGTCCTCGCTGCGCTGTCGAGGAAGTGGATCTCGCGGCCCTCGCACTCGTCGGTGTCGAGTGGCTGCCACAGGTCGCTCGCCAGCTCGAAGATCTGCGGCGGCACGACCATCGAGAAGGTCGGGCCCTGGGCGAGGTTGCGGGCCTCGACGCGCTCGCGGCGGAGCTCGCGGGGGGCGTCGAGGACGTAGATCGTGAGCTCGTGGCCGCTGGCGACGACGATGCCTCGACGATCGGGAGCCCGCGGCCGATCACGGCGCGGTGAATTGCACGGACACCGCGGTCCCCTCCGGCGCCTGGACGCGGAGCTCGCCGCGCTCGGTGTCGACGGTGTAGCAGGCGCCGGGGCCGGTGATCGTGACGGCAGGCGCCGTTGGGAACAGGCGCGGGGGCAGGGCGAGCTCGGTGATACCGCCGTCGCCGGTCCAGGAGGCGCTGGCGCTGCGGGCCACCGGGTCCCAGGTGAATGTGGGGTCTGTGCCGGCGACGGCGCGGAGCCAGGGTCGGACGTAGATATCGACGATCGGCCGCTCGACGCCGGCGGCGTCGACGAGCGAGAGGTCCTCCTCGTTCCACAGCTCCTCGTTTTGTGAGTACTCCCAGAGGGTGCCGGAGACGCGGTGTTTGTCGAGGGAGTCGACCATCTTGGTGAGCCAGTCCTCGCCGCCGGTGGCGCCCAGGTGGTAGCCGAATTCGCCGATGAGGGGGTGGAGGCCGTTGGTGCGGGAGAATTCGGCGAGGGGGGCGATGTGCTCCTCGGGGACGTTGCCGGCGTAGGGGTCGCCGGCGATGAGGCCGGGGTCGTAGAGGTGGGGGGCGTAGATGAGGCCGTCGCCGGCGGGGCGGAAGTGCTGGACGGAGGAGAGGCCGACGGCCTCGACGCCGGTGTTGTTGTAGAGGAGCAGGAGCTCGTCGCCGATGATGCCGCGGAGGTGGGCGATGGTGGCGGTGTGGAACGGGGTGAGGGTGGTCTTCTTCCAGGAATTGATGTTATCGGCGGTGCCCCAGCCGGGCTCGTTGAGGAGCTCGAGGCCGAGGACGCCGGGGTGGTCGGCGACGCGCTCGGCCATATGTTGCCACATGGCGCGGTAGTGGGTCTGGACGTCGTCGGCGTCGGCCCAGAAGCGGTCGAAGCTGTCGCGGACGCCGGCGTCGATGATGTAGCCGAGGCCCCAATTGGGGCAGTCGTGATGGGGCGGGCCGTAGTCCGCGGCGAGGGTCCAGAGTGGGAAGCCGTCGCCGCAGAAGGGCGAGGCGTAGACGTCCTGGTGGAAGTCGACGATGACGCGCAGGCCGAGGGCCCAGGCGGCGTCGATCATGGCGACATAGCGGTCGAGGTAGGCCTCGTCGTATTGGCCTTTTGTGGGCTCTAACGCCTCCCACGAGAAGGGCAGGCGGACGGTGTCGAGGCCCCAGTCGTGCAGGCGCGCGAAGAAGGGCGGGGCCGCGGCTTGCACGTCGGCGACGGTCGGGGCGGGGCCGACGGTGAAGGGCAGGAAGGGGGCGTACTTGGAGCGGCCGCCGGTGTTGACGCCGCGCAGTTGGACGTCGCGGCCGTGCTGGTCACGCAGGGCGCCGAGCTTGTCGACGATCAGTCGGGCGTTGCTGAGGGGGACGGGCTCGAGGGCGACGGCGCAGGGGCCGGGCTCGGCGGGTTCGCCGGTGGTCGGGGCGGTGGGTTCACTGGCGCCATCGCTGGTGGTGCCAGCGCTGGTGGTGCCATTGGCGGTGGCGTCGCTGGTGGTGTTGGACTGGCCGCAGGCGCAGGCGAGCAGGACGGCGAGGAGTTCAATCTGCGTAGGTCTGGGAGATGGCATAGACACCGAATTGGGCGACCCAGTGGGCATAATTGTTGTAATCCTCGGCCCAGTATTGTGGGTGGTTGAGATGCGTCGTGACGTGGTCGTAGAAGAGGTCGCGGTAGGCGACGTCGTCGCTGGCCTTGTACAGCGACCACAGGCCCCAGCTGCGCGAGAAGTTGAGGCCGCTGATGTGGGCGGCGGCGGGCATCTCGATCGGTGTGAGGGTTGGTTCGGCGGGGAGCCAGTCGGCGAGCCAGGGGGCCGAGGCGGCGCCGGGGAGCAGGGTGACGATGGCGCGGGCGCGGTGGAGGCAGGGCGGGAAGAAGTTGTCGGCGTCGGTCTCTTCCTGGCTGAAGGGACAGGCCGCGTCGAAGGCCGGGTCTTGCAGGATGTCCGCGGCGTAGGTCTCCATCGCGGCGGCGAGCTCGGCGTCGTCGGTCCACTGGGCCCACTGCCACAGGTTCAGGACGGCCCACGAGAGGTTGGCGTAGTCGTCGGCGAGGACGCCGGTGGAGATCTGGGGCGGGGTGCGGGACTCGAGCCAGGCGCGCAGCTGGTCGCGGATCTCGGTGGCCAGCGGGCGCAGGTCCTGCTTGCCGGTGCCGAGCTCGCGCTCGACGGCGAGGGTCAGGAACCACGAATAGCCGTAGGGGACCTCCTGCGGGATCTTGCCTTGCTGGACGCGCTGGAGCTCGGCGTCGAGGCCGGCGGGGGTCAGCTTCACCTCGGCGGCGGCGAGGTAGCTGGGGTCGCCGGTGTGGCGCGAGACGGCGTGCAGGGCGTAGGTGGCGTGGACGGCGGAGTGCCAGTCGATGCAGCCGTTGAACACGGGGTGCTGGGTGTCCTGCTTGGCGATGCAGGTGAGGATCGGTACGGCGAGGGCGCGCAGGTGGTCGTCGCGGGCGATCAGGAAGTCGTCCCACGGGCCCGCGGGGGCGCCGGTGCTCGAGTCCGTGGTGGTGGTCTCGCCGGGGTCGCTCGTGCTCGTGCTCGGGTCGGTGGTCGCGGTGGTCGTGGCGTCGCTGGTGGGGGAGTCGCTCGTGCTGCTGTTGGGGATCGTGGCGGCGTCGTCGGTGCTGGCCTGGCCGGTGGAGGCGGTGGTGGCATCGGTGGTGGCGTCGCCGTCGTCGCCGCAGCCGGCGAGGAGGAGGCCGAGCGCGAGCAGGGGGGCGAGGTCGCGGGGGTGCACAGCGTCATGCAAAGCACCAAAGCCGCGAGGCTGTCAACCGGGCGCGGGCTGGCCGTGGGTTTGCGCGGGGCAGGGCGGCGTGATTTGCCTTGGGGGCGGGATTTGGCGATGCTCCGGGCCGGTGTGCGGCGGCGATCGACGGCTTGAGATGGCCTGGCCTTTGGGACAGGTAGGTGCGGCGTGAGCGGGGCGCTGCGGCCAGGGTCGGCGCGGGCGGGGCGGGGCCGGGTGTGGCTGACGATCGCCGGGCTGGCGGTGATGGCCGCGGTGCTGGGCTGGTGGTTGGGGTCGCGCTCGCAGGGGCGGAGCTTCGCGGAGGCGCGGGCGCTGTTCGAGCGCGGGACGGCCGAGGATCTGGGTGGGGCGGCGGAGCTGCTGGCGGCGGGGCGGGGCGAGTGCGTGCGCTCGGCGGAGGCGCTGGTGCGGGCCCAGCTGTGGGCCGAGTTCGGCGAGGGGCAGGAGCTCGCGGGCGCAGCGATCGCGGCGGCGGGTCCGGAGCGCGAGCGCTGCAGCGACCTGCGGGTGGCCGAGGGGCTGGTGGCCTTCGGTGACGCGGCGGTGGCCGAGGCGAGCGCGGCGCTGGCGGACGCGCGGCGCTTCAGCTCGCCGCAGACGCTGGCGCACCACCAGCACCGCTGGCTGGGTGGGATGCTGGCCCTCGGGACAGGTGACGCGGCGGCCGTGATGGAGGCGGTGGCGGAGGCGCGGGCGCTGTGCGGGGAGGCGGGGCGGATGGTCGCGTATCACCGCTTGCTGGCGCGGCTGCTGCTGCGCGCGGGCGATGGGGAGGCGGCGCTGGAGGTGTTGACGCGGGTGCGGGCGCTGGCGCGGACGCACCTCGGGCTGGCGGCCGACGAGGCGCTGATGAACGCGGAGCTGGGGCGGGAGCTGAGCGGTGTGGCGGACCTGGCGGACCAGCTGCTGGCGCGGCCGCTGGGGCCGCAGGACCGGGGTCACGCCCTGTTGGCGCGGGCGGTGGTGCATGTGCACGGAGGCGAGGCGGCGGCCGGGCTGGCGCGCCTGGACACGGCGTGGCCGCTGCTGCCGTGGTGGGACCGGGGCGCGCGGGCGCTGGCGCTGGACCTGTCCCTCGAGGCAGGTGACAGCGGGCGGGCGCGGGCGTGGAGCGAGCAGCTGGCGGTGCCGGAGCCGGAGGCGGCGATCTACCGGGCGTGGGCGCTGCTGGTCGACGGCGACGCGATGGCGGCCCTGACGGCGCTGGCAGGGTTGCCGCAGGAGCACCCGCGGGTGGCGTATCTGCAGGGGCTGGCGCTGGTCGAGCAGCGGCGCTTCGAGGAGGCGGAGCCGTGGCTGGCGCGGGTCGATCGCCTGCTGCCGGGGCGGGTCGAGATCGAGGTGGCGCGGGCGCGGGTGGCGGTGCACACGGGCGACCCGGCGACCGCGCTGCGCAAGCTGGCGGGGCTGGCCGAGGAGGAGGTGTACGCCCCGCGGGCGTACACCGGGCTCGGCGAGGCCATGCTGGCGCAGGCGCCGGAGCAGCGCGACCTGCGGGCGGCGCAGAAGGCCCTGAACCGGGCGGTCGAGCGCGAGCCGCGGGCGGCGGAGGCGATGCTGCTGCTGGCGCAGGTGTGGCAGCTGCGGCGCGGCGAGGCGCCGGAGGGGACCCGCAACGCGCTGCACTGGTACGAGCAGGCGGCGGCGAGCAACCCGAAGCTGCCGCGCTACCGCGAGGCGCTGGCGGCGGCGCTGGCGGACATGGGGCAGCGCGAGCGGGCGGAGGCGATGCTGCGGCAGCTGGTCGACGAGCCGGGGATAGGTCCTGAGACGCCGCTGCGGCTGGTCGACCTGGTGCTCGAGCGTGACAGCAACGCCGGGCGCGACGCCCAGCTGTGGATCGCCACCGCCGAGGCGCTGGGGGCCGAGGCGGGGGCGCTGCTGCGGGCCCGGGCCCGCCTCGACCTGGCCCTTGGGACAGCCGCGAGCTTGCGCGACGGGCAGGCGCGGCTCGAGCGGCGCCTGGCCCTTGAGCCAGGTGACGTGGACGCCAGGATCTTGCTGGTGCGGGTGCGCATGGCCCAGCGCGACGACGAGGCGGCGGAGACCCTGGTGCGCAATGGCATCTACACGGTCGGGGCGGGCAGCAGCGGGCGGTTATTTTTGGCGTGGGCCCGGCTCGAGCAGCGGCAGCACAAGCGCAAGCAGGCGGGGCTGCACGCGCGGGCGGCGTTTCATCGCATGCAGGCGGAGGGTCGCCCGGCGGTCGAGCTGCTGGCGGCGGCGGAGCTGGCGGTCAGCAATTTCTTGCGCACGGAGCAGATCAAGCTGGCGCTGGGGGTGACGCGGGAGCTGACGGTGCAGCTGCCCGACAGCGCGGAGGCGTGGCGGCTGGCGGCGCGGGCCCAGCTCGACGCGGGGGAGTCGGCGAAGGCGAGGCGGGCGGCGGCGCGGGCGATTGAGCTGGCGCCGGAGGAGCCGCTCGGGCACGAGCTGCGGGCGCAGATCGCCCTGCGCAGCGGGGATCGCAAGACCGCCGCCGCGGCGCTCGAGCAGGCGCTCGCGCTGGCGAAGGATGAGGTGAGTCGGGCGCGGGTGCTCGACGCGCAGCGGCGCAGTGGGGGGTAGCGCCTCGTCGTCGAGCGCCGGACCGCACCGGCCCTGAGGGCGCAACATGGCCCCACGAACATGTCTCTTGCGACATGCTGCCTGCGAGGCGCCATGCTCAGGCGCAGTCGTTGACGTCGGTGCCGATCGGGCAGAAGTCGGGGACGTCGCAGGCGCCGTCGTCCTCGTAGACGCAGTAGCCGCAGTCGTAGAAGTCGGAGCCGTCGTCGCACAGGCCGCCGAACTGCATCTCCTCGCAGTTGCCGTCCTCGGGGGTGGCGCAGCAGTCGACCAGGTCGGAGCCCTCGGGGCAGAAGAAGGGGACGTCGCAGAAGCCGTCGTTCTCGTAGACGCAGTAGCCGCAGTCGTAGAAGTCGTCGCCGTCCTGGCACATGCCGCCGAACTGCATCTCCTCGCAGACGCCGTCCTCGACGTGGGCGCAGCAGTCGACGGCGTCGGTGTCGACGGGGCAGTCGAGGGGGACGTCGCAGGTGCCGTTGTTCTCGAAGGGGCACTGGCCGCAGTCGTAGAAGTCGGTGCCGTCGGGGCACATGCCGCCGAACTGCATCTCCTCGCAGACGCCGTCCTGCAGGGTGGCGCAGCAGTCGGCGTCGTCGGTGCCCGCGGGGCAGAAGTCGGGGGCGTCGCAGACCTGGTCGTCGGTGAAGGGGCAGTAGCCGCAGTCGTAGAAGTCGGAGTAGGGGGCGCACGTGCCTCCCATGCCGAACTCCTCGCAGATGCCGTCCTGCAGGGTCGCGCAGCAGTCGAAGGGGTCGCTGCCGGGGGGGCAGAACTCGGGGTCGTCGCACTCGAAGTCGAACTCGTAGGGACAGGAGCCGTCGCCGATCGGGAGGCACTTGTCGAGGATGCAGGTGGCCATGCCGTTGCAGACCTGATTCGGGGCGCAGTCGCAGTTGGTGTCGCCGGGGGGGCAGTCGCCGCCGCCGGTGCTGGTGCCGGTGGTGTCGGCGGCGCTGGTGCTGCTCGCGGTGTCGGCGGTGGTGCTGGAGGTCGTGTCCGGGCCGGTGGTGGTGGCGGGCGCGGTGGTGCTTGCGGTGGTGCTGGTGCTCGGGTCGGTGGTGCTTGCGGTGGTGCTTGCGGTGGTGCTGGTGCTGGTGCTGGCAGGGCCGGTGGTCGGGTCGCTGGTTGGGGTGACCGTGGTGGGCGTGCTGCTGGTTGAGAGGTCGCCGGTGTCTGTGCTCGTGCTCGTGCTCGAGCTCGCGGAGGTCACGCCGACGTCGTCGGCGCACGCGGCCAGGGGAGCGGAGAGGAGCGCGAGGGTCAGGAGACGGCGGCGATAGAGCATGTTCGCATGCTACGCAGCGGACGATCGCGCGGTCAACCGCAGGAGCGGACCGGGTCGGCGTTCGCGGCGATGCGCGCGTTCACGCGCTGCCGTCTCTGGGGAGGGGCTCGTCGTCGTCACGCATGCCGAGTTGTGCGAGGACGGAGAGCGCGTCTGCCTCCTCGCGGCGCAGGGCCGGCGGTCGGTCGTCGGGCTTGAGGGACAGGGCCGGGTCGGCGTCGCTGGTCGCGAGCGAGTCGGCGAGCAGCTGCACGGTGGTGGTGTCGATGGGGGTCGGGAGCGCCGGGTCGGGGACGGGGTCCGCGGGCGTGGTGTTGGTGGGTGCCACGAGGGTGGTCGGTGTGTCGACGCGAGCGACCGGGGCGGCGATGACGGTGATGGGAGGCGTGACGAACGGGGCCGCGGCGACTGGGGTTGCGACGGGGGCGGCGATGACGGTGATGGGGGCTGCGGCGACCGGGGTTGCGACGGGGGTTGCGACCGGGGCGTCGAACGATCTGGCGGAGCTGCTGGGGTGGCTCGCGGCGACGTCGGCGGCGACGCGGGCGGCGAAGGAGGTGTTGGGGGGGCGTGCGGTGGTTCGATCGGCGGTGGGGGTCTGGCCGCGACGTTGCTCGTACATGCTGATGGTGAACAGCAGGACGCTGGTGGTGACGGCGGAGAGGACCAGGGCGACCATCTCGCGCGCGCCGGGGACGGCGTGGGCGAGCGGCAGGGTGACGAGGGCGACGGTCGCCATGCCGCGCGGGGCGCAGGTGCCGACGATGTGGTGGGCGCGTCGCTCGAGGCCGACGAGGGCGAAGCGGGCGACGGCGAGGCGGCTGATGAGGATGAGAAAGCCGAGGGCGACGCCCATGACCAGCGGACCCCAGGGCGGGGCGAGGGTGAGGCCGACCATGGCGAACACGAGGGTGCGGACGAAGCCGATGGTGCGGGCGTGGCCGCCGAGGGCGGCGCGGACGGCCTCGCCTGGGTCGTCGGGGTTGCTGTGGTTGGCGCTGCGCTGGCGGAGCAGGCGGAGGACGGCGCCGGCGTTGCCGAGGACGGCGCCGAAGACGAGGACGGAGAGCGGGCCGGAGCCGCCGGCGGACTCGGAGAGGACGTAGAGGACGACCATGACGGCGAGGGTGAAGCCGTAGTTGCGGGTGTGGTCGACCTCGAGGCGCTGGAGGGCGATGACCCAGAGCAGGCCGGCGACGCTGCCGAAGGCGAGGGCGAAGCCGAAGCCGGCGGCCATGGCCAGGCCGGCGCCGCCGGTGGCGATGCGCGGGCTGAGGAGGTCGAGGCAGACCACGGTGCCGGTGACGGCGAGGGCCTTGGTGATCGCGGACTCGCGGCGGAGGATGGCGGTGGCCTCGTCGCCGGCGGACACGCCGGGCAGCGAGGGCAGGAACACCTCGGAGGCGCCGCAGCCGACCAGCGAGCCGAGCATGAAGGCGTGGGCCCAGCTCCAGGTCGGGAGGATGTCGAGGCCGTGGAGGGCCTGGCTGAACAGCGCGACGAGGGTGGCGATCGCGGCGAAGCCGGCGAAGGCGAGCAGCTTGGCCCGCTTGTGCGTGACGGGGTCGAGGGCGAAGTCGGGGGCAGGGTCGCCTGTCCCTTGGGTCAGGCCGCCATGGAGGCCGCCAGTCAGGCCGCCAGTCAGGCCGCCAGTCAGGCCGCCAGTCAGGCCGCCAGTCAGGTTGGTGCCGGCGTCGAACAGGACGATCACCAGCGCGAGCGCGGCGAAGAAGGGCGCGAGCGCGGTGACCACGGCGAGCGGCACGATGCCGGCGACCCGCACCAGCACGCCCAGGGCGACCAGCCAGACCACGGTGGGCACGCCGGTGCGCGCGAACACCTGCTCGCCGACGGTGCCGACCACGAGCAGGCCGGCGACCACGAGCATGAAGACGGTGACGGGGTCGCCCACGCCCCCGTTATGCCATAGATGGCGGTGGCGTAGCTGGTGATGCCATCGCTGGTGATGGCAGCGATGGGGCCAGCGATTAGCCGAGGCGGCGCGCGAAGTGCAGCGCGGTGTAGACCTTGAGGTCGACGGTGCGGCCGCGGGCGACCTGGTCGCGCAGGAAGGCCTCGACCTCGGGGAGCGGGACCTCGTGCAAGGTGATCTGCTCGCCGTCGACGCCGCCGCCGGGGCCGACGCGGCGCAGGCCGCTGGCGAGGAACAGGGCGACGCGCTCGTTCGACAGGCCGGGCGTGATCGGGCCCTCGGCGACCTCCTCGATGTGGGCCGCCTCGTAGCCGGTCTCCTCGATGAGCTCGCGGTTGGCGGCGGCGCTGCCGGGCTCGCCCGCGTCCTCGCCGTCGCCGACCAGCCCGGCGGGCAGCTCGATCACGAGGCCGTTCATCGCCGGGCGCGGCTGCTCGATGAGCAGGAGCTTGCGATCGTCGGTGACGGCGATGATGCACACGGCGCCGCTGGTGCCGAGGCGCTCGACGAACTCCCAGGTGCCGCGCCGCATCAGGCGGATGAAGCGACCCGAGGCGATCGTGGTGGGTTCATCGAAGCCGGCGTGCTCGTGCATGGGCGCGAGTGTAGCGCGGGGCCGCGCTGTCGCGGTAGCCTCCGGCGGTGGCTCGCCTGCTCAGTCTCGACGCGCTCCGCGGCGTCGCCGTGATCTTGATGATGACGCAGCACCTCGGGGTGTGGCTGTGGCAGGTGGAGCAGCCGCACCGCGGGGTGATCGCGCAGGCGCCGGTCTACATGGCGATCAACGGGCTCGGCGGGCTGGCGGCGCCGATCTTCATCACCCTCGCGGGGGCCGGGACCTCGCTGATGACCGGGCGGGCCGCGCCCGGGCGGGCGGTCGACCTGACGCTGCTGCGTCGCGGGGTGGTGCTGATGGGCTTCGGCTACCTGCTCAATTGGCTGACGCCCAGCTGGTTCTCGGCGGGCTCGTGGTTCGTGCTGCACATGATGGGGCTGGCGATCGCCACGGCGCCGCTTTGGCGACGGCTCGGCGATCGGACGCTGCTGGCGGCCGAGGCGGTGATCCTGGCGCTGACGGTGGCGGTGCAGAGCTGGCTGGTCACGCCGGCGGTGCTCGACAATCCGCGCATGCGCGACCTCAGCCTGCCGGGCGGGGCGCTGCGGCTGGCGCTCGCGGAGGGGCAATTCCCGGTGTTGCCGTGGCTGGCGCTGTTCCTGGTCGGGATGGTGATCGGGCGCTGGCTGGTGACCGGGCCGGAGACGGCGGCCGAGCGGGTGAGCGGGCTGTGCCGGGTGTGTCTGATCGCCGGGCTGGTGGTGGTTGGCCTCGATCTGGCGGGCGGGCAGGTCCCGGCGCTGGGCTTCCTGCACACCGAGCCGTGGTGGCGGCTGGTGCGGGTGCGGACCGGCTTCTTCCCGGCGGGCCCGGGGATCGTGTTGCTGTTGCAGGCGGGGGTGCTGCTGTTGCTGGCGGTCGCGCTGCGGATCGAGCGGGCGCGCGAGCTCGATCCGCGAGGCTGGCTGGTGTGCCTTGGGCGCGCCTCGCTCACGCTGTTGCTCGTGCATGTGGTGTTGTTCCGTGAGATCTCCCGGCCGCTCGGGGCCTGGCAGGCCTTCGATCGCTACACCTCGCTGGCGATCATCGCCGCATGGATCGCGCTGTGTGCCGTGCTGTCCCGGGCCTGGGCGCGCGGCGGCTATCGCTTCGGCGCCGAGTGGCTGCTCCGTCGCCTCGGCGGCTGAGCTGCGACCGTCGGCGAAAGCGCGCGCTGCTGAAGGCCCGGCGCCACGCTTGCCGGCAAGTAGTATGTTGCGCGGGGCGCCGGGCCATGCGGGACGACGAGGCCGACATCGACAAGCCCGCCGCGGTCGTGGCGGGCAGCAGCGGCGATTCCGTGCGGGCGGCGCTGGCGGGTGTGCCGTCGCTCGAGGCGCTGCGCTTCCTCGACCGCGTGTTCCCGGCGGTGGTGGTTCCGGTGGCGGTGCTGGTGGTGGTGTTGTCGACGCGACCGCTGGCGGCGGGGTTGGTGGTCGCGGGCTTCGTGGCGGTGAACGTGGGGGCGTCGCTGCTGTCGCGGCTGGCGGGCGCGGCCCGGGTGGCGGAGCTGCTGCGGTACGCGGGCTTCGTGGCGGTGTTGCTGGCGCTGCCGCACTTCGCGGGCGCGGGCTCGCCGAGCTGGTTGCTCGGCCTGGCGGTCGCCTGCACGGCGCCGATCTCCTTGCCGGGGCGGGTGATGGCGTTCGCCGGGGTGTCAGTGGTCGCGGCGGCCACGGCGGGGGGTCTGTGGCTGGCGGCCGCGGGCTGGCTGGCGATCGCCAGCGCGGTGGCGGCGATCGGGGTGTGTGGGGTGTTGATGACGGCGATCGTCGGTCACCTCGACAGCGGCGGGGCGGCGCTGCGGAGCACGCTGGCCCGGCTCGAGCGCGAGATGTCCGAGCGTCAGCGGGTCGAGCAGCAGCTCCGGGACACGCGCGACGATCTCGAGCTGCGGGTCGAGGAGCGGACGATCGCGCTGACCAAGACCAACCGCAAGCTGGAGAAGGAGGTCCGCGACCGCCGCGACGCCGAGATCCAGGCGCTCGAGGCCAACAAGATCAAGAGCGCCTTCCTGGCCAACATGAGCCACGAGCTGCGCACGCCGCTGAACGCGATCATCGGCTTCTGCGAGATCTTGCTCGAGGACCGCGGCGAGCAGGACAGCGCCGATCTGCGGAAGATCCGCGGCGCCGCCGATCATCTGCTGACGATCATCAGTGATGTGCTCGACCTGTCGAAGATCGAGGCCGGCAAGATGGACATCAATGTCGAGCTGTTCCCGGTGGCGGAGGTGGTCGACAGCGTGATGACGGCGATGGCCCCGCAGGCCGAGAAGAAGCGCAATTCGCTGAAGCTCCGCTGCCCGCGCGAGCTCGGGACGATCAAGACGGACCGCACCAAGCTGCACCAGATCTTGTCGAACTTGCTGAGCAACGCGTGCAAGTTCACCGAGGGCGGTCGGGTCGAGCTGACGGTGCAGCTCGGCTTCGCCGAGGGCCGGCGCTGGTTCGAGTTCGCGGTGGTCGACACCGGCATCGGCATCGCCCCGGAGACGATCGATCGCCTGTTCGCGCCGTTCATGCAGGCCGACACCTCGACGACCCGCAAGTACGGCGGCACCGGCCTCGGGCTGGCGATCAGCCGCCACTTCGCGCGCATGCTCGGCGGCGACATTGCGGTCCGGAGCGTCCCGGAGCAGGGCTCGACCTTCACGCTGCGGCTGCCGGCCGAGGCGGTCGACCCGCGCACGACCGGGGCGCTGCTGGTCTCGCACTTCTAGGCCCCCCCGGCGCGGGGCCCCCCCCCCCGGGGGGGGGGGGGGGGGGGGGGGGGGGGGGTGGGGGGGGGGGGGGGGGGGGGGGGGGGGGGGGCGCCGACCGGCGGCTGGCCGAGGGCGTCGAGATTCTGTATGAGGAGGCCATGAAGCGGGGGCGACGACTCGCGGCGCTGCGCGCCCGCGCGGAGCGGGGATCGACGGAGGGCGAACGGGCGGCGGCTCGCAGGGCGCTGGCCTCCGAGGAGGAGCGCGTCGATGACGAGGAGCTGGCGGCGATCGGGCCGCGGGCGGATGTCGAGGTCGGCGAGGTCGAGGCGGGGGTGTGGGAGGCGCGCGACCGGGACGGGCGAGGGACGCGGTATCAGGTGCGGGTCGCGAGTGTGGAGATTGCCCGGGACTGGTTCACGCGCGGGGTGATGTGTATATTGGCGGCGGGCGGCGGGCGCTTCGTGGCGAAGGCATGCGGGTATTCGTTGCCGAACGCGAGCGGGGGGCCGGCGCCGCTGGTGTATTTCGTGCGATGGCGCGACCTGCCGGGCGATTGATGGCAGTTCGGGATCGCTAGATTTTTCGCCGGGTCATTCGACGCGCAGGTCGAAGCTGGCGGCGTCGGGCTCGAGGAAGCGGAGCAGGGCGAGGGCCTCGGGCTCGAGGGCGCTGCGTTTGGGCTTTGTGAGGGCGGCGAAGGGGGTGAGGACGAGGGTCGCGGCGGTCTTCTTGCGCTCGCTCTGCCAGGTGCCGGCGACGCGGCCGGCGAGGGTGAAGGTGGGGAGGACGCGGAGGTTCTTGAGGAAGATCGCCGGGCGGTGCTCGTCGTCGATGAGGCGGCGGCGGTCGTCGTGGGCGAGGACGAGGTTGTCGAAGTCGGGGAGGAAGCGCGGCGGGGCCTCGCTCTCGGGGTCGGGGCGCGGCGCGTCGGGGAGGTCGAAGAGCTCGCGCTTGCGGTCGTCGCGGAGGCACAGCAGCTCGGGGCGGAGGGCGTCGAAGGTGGCGCGCAGGCCCTGCAGGCCGGACCAGGTCTGGGCGTCGCTGACGCTGGCGGGGCCGAAGGCGGCGAGGTAGCGGCGGACCAGGGCGCGCAGGTCGGGGTCGGCGGCGATCCTGCGGCCGAGCCAGGGCTCGGCGGCGGTGAACTCGGCGGCGGCGGGGAAGCCCCAGGGCGCGTCGCTGGGGACCTGAACGAGCGGGAGCTGGCAGCGGACCACGTAGCCCATGGCCCGCTCGTCGCAGTCCGGGTCGCCGGCGGCGAGGAGGTCGCGGAGGGCCTCGAAGCTGCGCGGGCCGGCGGCGAGGTGGCGGGTGGCGGCGGCGAGGAGGGCCGGGACGTCGAGGCGATCGACGCGGTCCTTGAGCACCGAGCGCATCGCCCGGTCGAGCACCGGCTGCAGGGTGGCGCGCAGCTGCAGGTAGTCGCGGGCGCTGACCAGGTGCAGGGTGGCGCGCATCAGGGTGGCGCGCACGAGCTCGCGGCGCTGCAGGGCGGAGTTCAGGGCCTCGCGGGTGAAGCTGGCGACGCGGCTCCACAGGCCGACGTGGGGCGGGCGGGGCAGCTGGGCCTGCATGCCGGCGAGGCGCTCGACGGCGGCGACGGGGGTGCATGGTTCGCGGCGCAGGAGCAGCTGACGGGCGAGGGTGGCCCGGCCGAGGGCCGCGGGCGAGAGCGTGGTTGTCGCGGTCGACATGGGCGGGAGGATAGCGCGGCGGCGAAGCGGGCCAGGCGGCGGTGAAGGCAGCGGTGCAGCCAGCAAGGCGCCGTCGGCGGGGCGCCGCCTCGTAGGTGCCGGCGGGGCGCCCTCGCGCGGGGCTCCGCGGTAGCCTGCGGATCATGTGGACCTGTCGGGGAACGATCGTGGCGCTGGTGCTCGTGGGCTGTGGCGATGACGGTGGGCGGGGCGACTCGAACACCAGCTCGGGGGTCGGGGCGAGCACGAGCGCCGCGGCGAGCAGCTCGAGCGGCGGCGAGACGACGACGCCGACCACCGCGATGGCCACGGGTGACGCGAGCGACAGCGAGGTCAGCCCGACGAACACGGGGGCGGCGACGACAGACGGGACGAGCGCCGGGACGAGCACGGGCGTGGTGAGCACCGGGGGCGAGTCGAGCGGCGGAGGGTCGAGCGGCGGGGTCGTGTGCGACCCGAACGAGGTGGAGGACACGCTGGCGTTCACCTACGTCAGTCAGTTTGACACGGGCATCCCGGACATGGTGCTGCAGGCGTCGTATTACAACAGCGACGCGGACGAGGTGATGATCATGTCGTTTAGCGGGAAGGCGCGGCGCTTCCAGGTCGACGGCACGCCGCTGGGCGACGTGTTCGACGTGCCGGCGCAGGCGCTGCCGAAGCTCGACGGGGCGACCTACGACCCGGTCGGCAAGGTCGGGCTGCTGATCAACCAGGACTGCGTGCTGACCGAGGTGGAGGCGCAGACGCTGGCGGTACTCAAGTCGCAGCCGCTCGGCTTCGGCATGAGCGTGTGCGCCGGGCTGGCGCTCGGGCTCGACGGCAATCTGTACATCGCCAGCTACGGGACCGACGAGATGGTGACGCTGAGCCGCGACGGGCTGAAGGAGGTCGGTCGGGTCAACGTGCTGCAGGCGGCCGGGCTCGACGGCTTCGACGGGATCGCGTTGATCGCGGGCAGCGAGAACTTCTTGATCATGAGCACCTCGCCGAAGACGCAGGCGGCGATCGTGAACCCGGCGGGCGGGGTGGTGGTTGCGACCTCGGATCTGGGTCAGGCGGCGCCACCGATGATCGGCGGCATGCCGATGCTGCCGGACGCGGTGCTGACGCTGTGCGGCAACGGCCACGCGTGGGTGTGCGAGGCGTACAAGGCGACCTGCTTCGACTACGCGCCGGAGGACGGCGACAAGAACGCGTGCGCCTGCCTGATCCCGCAGTGAGCGAGGCGGTCGGAGCGGGGCCATCTGTCCGGGGCACGGGCAGCGAGCCGCCGATCCGCAGTGAGCGAGGCGGTCGGAGCGGGGCCGACAGGCCATCCGTACGCGATACGGGCAGCGAGCGGCCGCCGGTGTTGACGCTGCGCAGCGGAGGGCCGCCCGGCGGGCGCCGGGCGGCTCGCCTGTCACTCAGCCGGGGTTGATCTCGCAGGCGTTGCTGCAGCTGTCGTTGTCGACCTTGTTGCCGTCGTCGCACTGCTCGATCTTGCCGGCGCCGTTCGGCTTCTGGACGATGTGGTCGCCGCAGTAGGTCTTCTTGCAGGCGTTGCAGGTGTCGGTGTTGTTGTTGTTGCCGTCCTCGCACTCCTCGGGCGGCGAGATGATCATGTCGCCGCAGGTCGGCAGCTTGCAGCCGTTGGTGCAGGCGTCGGTGTTGTTGTTGTTGCCGTCGTCGCACTGCTCGACGCCGTTGTAGACCTTGCCGTCGCCGCAGACATTGAGGGTGCAGTTGGCCTTGCACATCTTGGTGTCGCCGTTGTTGGGGCCGTTGTCGCAGGTCTCGCCGTTCTGCGGCTGGACGATGCTGTCGCCGCAGACCGGGAGGTGGCAGGTGTTGGTGCAGCCGTCGGTGTTGACGTTGTTGCCGTCGTCGCAGCTCTCGCCGGCCTGCTTGAAGCCGTCGCCGCAGACGGGCAGCTTGCAGAGGTTGGTGCAGTTGTCGAGGTTGTTCTGGTTGCCGTCGTCGCAGGCCTCGCCGGGGCCCTTGAAGCCGTCGCCGCAGACGGCGAGGACGCAGGTGTTGAGGCAGCTGTCGAGGTTGCTCTGGTTGGCGTCGTCGCACTCCTCGACGCCCATGTAGACCAGGCCGTCGCCGCAGATGTTGAGCTTGCACTGCGAGGTGCAGGCCTTGGAGTTGCCGTTGTTCTGGCCGTCGTCGCAGGCCTCGCCGGGCTGCTTGAAGCCGTCGCCGCACTTGGGGGTCAGGCAGGCGAGGGTGCACTGGCCGAGGTTGTTGTTGTTGATGCCGAGGTCGCACTCCTCGCCGGGCTGCTTGAAGCCGTCGCCGCAGCCGGCCAGCTTGCAGACGTTGGTGCACGAGTCGAAGTTGCTGGCGTTGCCGTCGTCGCAGGCCTCGCCGGGGCCCTTGAAGCCGTCGCCGCAGACGTTGTTGGTGCAGTTGAGCTTGCAGGCGCCCATGTTGGAGTTGTTGGGGCCGTCGTCGCACTGCTCGACGCCGACGTAGACGAGGCCGTCGCCGCAGTCGGCCTGCTTGCAGGCGAGGGTGCAGGCGCCGTTGTTGCTGTTGGCGTTGCCGTTGTCGCACTCCTCGCCCTTGTTGAGCTGGATGAAGCCGTCGCCGCAGGCGGGCGCGAGGCAGAGGTCGGTGCACTCGTCGGCGTTGTTGCCGTTCTTGCCGTCGTCGCACTGCTCGCCGGGGTCGACGATGTTGTTGCCGCACTCCTCGAGGACGCAGAAGGGCGAGCAGCCGTCGCCGGGGTTCTTGTTGCCGTCGTCGCAACCCTCATCGGGCTTCTTGTCGCCGTCGCCGCAGATGTTGAGCTTGCACATCGCGTTGCAGGACTTGCCGGGGCCGTTGCTGACGCCCAGGTCGCACTCCTCGTTGCCGCCGTCGTTCCACACGAAGCCGTCGCCGCACTTGGCGAGCAGGCAGGCGAGGGTGCACATGCTGGCGTTGGAGTTCTCGTTGCCGTTGTCGCACTGCTCGCCGATGCTCATCTGCACGAAGGTGTCGCCGCAGATCGCGGCGGTGCAGTTGTTGGTGCAGGCGTCGTCGTTGACCTCGTTGGCGTCGTCGCACTCCTCGGTGGCGGCGACCACGCCGTCGCCGCAGTCCTTGCCCTTGCAGGCGTTGGTGCACTCGTCGGTGTCGACGTTGTTGCCGTCGTCGCAGCCCTCGCCGGGGCCGACGAAGCCGTCGCCGCAGGCGGCGGGCTGGCAGTCGGGCTTGCAGGAGGCGTTCTCGTGGTTGTCGGCGCCGTTGTCACAGGCCTCGGTGGGGCCCTGGTCGCCGTCGCCGCAGACGTTGTTGGTGCAGTCGAGCTTGCAGAGCTGGCCGGGGCCGTTGTCGGCCCCGTTGTCGCACTCCTCGTTGAGGTCGACGATCTCGTCGCCGCAGCCGCCGCCGCCGACGCCGGTGGTGGTGCCGGGGTCGCTGCTCATCGAGTTGCTGTCGCTCATGCCGCCGATGGTCGCGGTGTCGGTGGCAGAGTCGGACATCGAGGCGCTGCCGGCGTCGGAGTCGGTGGCGGAGGCGCTGTTGGAGTCGCTCGATGTCGGCACCGTGGAGCCGCTGCTCGCCGGGTCGGTGGTCGACTGGCTGGCGCTCTGGCCGGCGCTGGCGGTGGTGCCGTTGTTGTCGCCGCAGGCGCCGAAGAGGACCGCCACGAGGGCAGAGGAGGAGACGCGCTTCATCAATGTAAGGGTTTTCATCGTCGTGTCAGACTCGTGCTGCAAAGTGGGGGAGAACCAAGGAATATGATGCCCGCGAACGCGGGGCCCGGGCGGCGAAATTCGCGATCACGAGATGAAATTGTCTTTACTGCGGGTTGCAGCGACGGGCGCGAACTCGCCCGGATCTGATCGCTGGCGATCGCTGACACTGGTGTAGCTACATGGCTGGGCCCGGACCCGTGCGGATGGCGAGCGGAGTCCGGGCCCGGACGATCAGAAGCGCGTCGGCGGGAGCGTCGTGGGTGCGACCGGAGGCGGCGGGGTGTAGGCGCCGCCCGGGTCCTTGGCGCCGGGCTTGGGGGCGTCCAGGCGGGCGTCGGCGTTGCTCTTGACCAGGGGCGCGTCGAGGCGGCCGAGGTCGACGAAGGCGCCGTCCTTCATGATGACGAAGGGGTGCTCCTTGAAGCGGAGGTGGCCGAAGCCGTCGTGCTCGATGACCTCGAGCTTGCCCATGCCGTAGCCCATCGGGCCGCGCGAGTAGTAGTGGCCCTGGAGGGTGTAGGGGAAGGCGCTGGGGTTGCCGGGGACGGTGAAGCACTCGGGGCCGTAGCCGGTGGTGACATCGGCGTAGAGCTCACCGCCGGAGGCGAGGCTGCGGTTGCTGAAGTATGCATGGCCGCCGCGACCGTCGTAGATGTGGAAGTCGACGTCGTTGGCGTCGGTCTCCCAGTTGAGGACGAAGCGCAGCGAGGGGTTCGCGTCGGGGGTGACGTTGGCGGCGGCGAAGGCCTCGCGGGCGGTCTTCTCCTCGCCGGGTTTCTCGGCGAGCCAGGCGGCGGCGATCAGGCGCAGGTCCTCGTCGAGGATGCGCTGGACGCCGGCGAAGCGGCCCCAGGGGTAGGACTGGCGCGCGCCGGCGAGGGCGGCGGCGAAGGCCTCGGCGTGGCGACCGGCCTTGAGGAGCGCGAAGGCGTAGAGGCGGTGGCTCGAGGGGTGGTCGGGGCGCTGGGCGACGGCCTGGGCGAAGGTGTCGACGGCGAGGGCGAGGCCGGCGGGGCCGAGGGCTTCGAGGCGTTCGCCGGCCATGCGGCGGATGTCGGCGCGACTGGGGAAGAGGTCGATGAGGGAGCCGTAGGCGCGGGCGGCGAGGTTGAAGTCGCCGCTGGCCTCGGCGACCTCGCCGAGGGCGAGCAGGGCCAGCTCGTCGGCGGGGTTTTGTTCGCGCCACTTCCAGGCCTCCTCCATCGCGGCGCCCTGACGGCCCTCGGTGACCTGCTGCATGACGGCGGCGAAGCGGCCGTCGTAGGCGTCGGCTGGCTTGGGGCGTTCGATCGGGCGGGCCGCCTCGAAGGGGTTGGTCGGCTGGATCGGCTGGAGATCGCGGGGTGGTGGCGGCGGCGGCGGGCGCATGCGGGGCGCGCCGCTGTCGCCGTTGCGGGAGGTGGCGGGCTTGGGCGCGGACCGGACCTTGCGCTTCTCGGCGACGTCCTCGTCGGCGAGGATGCGCGACGGGGCCTCGGCCTCGATCGAGTCGGCCATGCGCTCCTCCGCCATCGGCATGGGTGCGCCGCCGGCCGCGGCGCTGAGGCTGCCCGGGGCGCTGGGTGCGTCGAAGCGGCGGCCCTCGGGTTCGGGCTCGCTGGGGGCCGCGGCGACGGCACTGGGGTCGGCCATGCCGTCGGCGCTCTGCGGGGCGAAGCGGTCGGTCGGGGCGTCGTCCTTCGCCTCGCGCATCGCCGACTTGCTCTCGCCGCGGGCCTCGGTCTTCTTGTCGGAGTCGCCGAACAGGCTGTCGAGGATGCCGGGCTCGGCGCTGGGGCGGCGGCGGTTGTCCTGCTCGAAGTCGCGGACGGCGATGGTGTTCTTGTCGGGGACGCGGCTGCGGTCGATCGCGGTGATGCCGGTGGGGCCGACGGTGAGGATCTCGGCGAGGGCGTTGCGGTCGATGCCGAAGCGCTGGTAGTCGTAGTCGGTCTCGAGCACGAGCAGGGCGGTGTAGTCGGAGAGCACGCGGTACTTGACCGAGAGGTCGAGGATCTGCTTGCGGGTGTCGGCCTTGCCGGCGTCGCTGGCTTCGGTCATCGCGCTGAGGCGGTCGATGTTGGCCTTGATCCACGCGCGCTCGAGCAGCGGGCGCTCGGCGGTCTTGAGCGGGACCTCGCGGCTGTCGCCGGCGTCGCCGAGCTCGACGCGCATCGGCGTGCCGGGCGGGAGGTCGGCGAACACGAGCACCTGGTCGCCGGGCTGGACGGCGTCGAGGGTCTGCGGCCACACCCAGGTCGCGCCGGGGACGTTGACCTTGAGGCCGCTGCGGGTGGCGCGGATCAGCCGCGAGGCGAGCAGCGGGGCGGCGAGGCGGGCGTTGACGACGATGCCGTCGCGCTCGAGGCCGGCGTTGGTGAGCTCCTTGAGCGAGATCTCGTCCTGGACGCCGCCGTCGACGATGGCGTCGAGGCGGCGCACGCCGACCTGTGCGAGGGCCACGGCGGCGGCGCGCAGCTTGTCCTTCTCCGTCTCGCCGGCGGTGAGGATACCGTCGCTGACGACGAGCACGCGGTCGTGGCGGGCGGGGTGTTCGGCGACGAACTTGAGCGCGCCGGTGAGGTCGGAGGCGCCGAGGGCGTTGCGGCGGAGGATCGCCTGCTGGGCGTCGGCGCTGAAGCTGCTGGCCTTGCCGGCGAACACCTGCTCGACGCTCTGGTCGAAGCAGAGCACGCGGAGGTCGAAGTCGACGCCGGCGGCGGCGCGCAGCTCCGTGACGATCTTGCCGAGGCGCGAGACCTGGCCCTTGAAGTCGACGGCCCGCGAGGCGCTGGTGTCGAACAGCAGGGTGACGCCGTTGATCGGCTCGGCGGGGAGCTTGATGTCGGGGGCGACGCGGGCGACGGCGAGGCGGTCGTAGCGGAGGCCGACCTCGGCGCTGCGCCGCTGGGTGGCCAGCTCGAGGTCCTTCTGCGGCATGAAGTTATGCTCGCGGACGGTCAGGTGCTCGGGGCCGCTGGCGCGGGGGACGACGACGTCGACGTCGAGGTCTTGCAGCTGCGGGAGGCCGCGCAGGAGCAGGCGGTAGGGCTCGCTGTTGCTGGGCAGGTTCTCGGAGTAGGAGACGATGATCTCCTTGACGGCGCGGGCAGGGATCGGGAAGACGCGGGCGGAGAAGCGGTTGCCGGCGTTCTTCTCGAGCAGCGCGGGGTCCTGGCGGCGGTGCAGGGCGTCTTCGTAGGCGCGGCGGGCGGCCTGCAGCTCGACGACCTCGGCCTCCTGCCATTGCCCATTGATCAGCATGGCGAAGCGGGAGATGGCGGCGCCGGTCGGCAGGTTGATCTCGAAGCGGCCCTCGATCTGGCGGTCCTGCGGGTTGCGGAAGACCATGCGCAGCTCGGTGAAGGCCAGCGGGTCCTCGACGACGGCGCGCGAGGTGAGGGAGATGAGCTCGAGGCCGGTGCCGTCGGCGGCGGTCAGCGAGAAGGGGGCGACGACCTCGCCGGCTTCGCCGGGCTCGGTGGGCTCGCGCCATTGCAGCGAACACTCGCCGACCGGCTCGCTGGCGTCGATCGCAGGCTTCTGCGGGCGGGCGGTGCAGGAGAGGCTGGTGACGCTGGCGATGCTGAGGAGGACGACGGGGAGAATGCGGGGCATGAGGACTCCAGACTCGCGAGCGTAGCGGAGATCGAGGCTCGCGCGGGGGGCCGTCAACGCGGTGGAGTGCGGGCCGGTCTCGCTGGCGAGGGGGGCGTAGAAGTGCGCGCAGGCGCACGACGACGGGGTGTAAGCGGCGGTTTGCGGGCGGCGTTGGCGGGGGTTGCAGCGGAGCACGCTGACTCGCGAGCGCGGCGAGTCAGCGTGAGCGCGGCGAGTCAGAGCGAGCGCAGGGCTGCGAGCACGGCCGGCGCCTCGCTGGCGTTGAAGTGGCGCGCGCCGGGGACGACGACGATCTCGGCGGCGAGGCGCTCGCGCCAGAGGGCCGCGTTGCTGGCGTGGTCGCGGGTGAATGGGTCGTCGTCGGAGAGCAGCACGACGACGCGGGAGACGGCCGCGCGGGCGCGGGCGAGGTCGGGGAGCTGGGTCTGCCAGGGGACGATCGTCGGCCAGGGCTCGTCGACCTGCCACCAGCCCGCGACGGCGAGCAGCGCGGAGATCCGGGCGCCGTCCGGGAGGGTGGCGAGCGCGTGCAGGGTCGCCTGACAGCCGACGCTGTGGGCGAGCACGACGGTGTTCGCGAGCTCGACGGGGTCGCGGCCGAGCGCGGCGGCGATGGCCGGCGGCCAGCTGTCGATGCGCGGCTGACCCGGCTCGGGCAGGTCGAGCGCCAGCGGCGGCGCGAAGCGCTGGTCCGGGTCCGCAGCGAGCTGCTCGCCGAGCCACGGGTAGAAGTCGGAGCCGGGGCGGCCGGCCCAGCGCGGGACGATGACGAGGCGACGGGACATGCGGCGCGCAGTGTAGCTGCAGGCGACGCGCGGTAGGTTGGGGTCGAGGCCGGTGTAGCTGCACCGGCTGGCGATCGCGGCGACGCTGCAGCGGACGCGGGTTCGCGCCGGGTGGTAGATTGGCCGGGCGATGGGAGCACCGGAGGAGCCGCTGGCGCGGGTGCTGGCCGGGCTGGCGCGGGGGCTGCGGAGCTCGCTGCGGGCCCGGCTGCGGCGCGAACGGGCGGCGGGCGGAGGAGCGCTGCTCGAGCTGCGGGCCGAGGTGACGCGGGTGCTGGTGGCGCAGGACGAGCGCGAGTTCGCCGACGGGTGGGCGCAGACGCTGGTGTATCTGCTGCTGGTGGCGCGCTGGCTCGACTCGCCGGGGGATCCCGCGGAGCTGCTGGCGGCGCGGGTGTGGCGGGTCGACGCGCGGCTGGCCGGGCTGCTCGCGCGGATGTTGCAGCTCGCGGAGCTCGGCGAGCTGCGGGCGGCGATCGCCGGGTTGACGCTCGCGGGCGTGACGGAGCAGCCGGTGATGCACTTCTACGAGCGCTTCCTGGCCGCGTACGACCCGCGGGCGCGGGCGGCTGGCGGGGTGTTCTTCACGCCGGCGGAGATCGTCGACTATCTGGTGGCGACGACGGACACTGTCCTTCGGGACAGGCTCGGGCTGGCGCTCGGGCTGGCCGACGCGACGGCGTGGGGCGAGTACGCGGCGCGGCGCGGGGTCGCGGTGCCGACGGGGATCGATCCGACATGTCCCTTCGTACAGGTGGTCGATCCGGCGGCGGGCACGGGGACCTTCGTGCTGGCGGTGATCCGGCGGGCGCACGCGACGATGACGGCGCGCTGGCAGGCCGAGGGGATCGACGCGGCGGGGCGACGAGCGCGGTGGTCGAGCTACGCGCGTGCGGCAGTCTTGCCGCGGGTGCGCGGGGTGGAGCGGATGCTGGCGTCGTGGGCGATCGCCGTGCTGCGGCTGGCGCTGCTGCTCGAGGAGACCGGGGTGGAGGGCGCGCTGCCGGGGCCGGTGCTGCTGCTCGGCGACACGCTGGCGGCGGGCGAGCTGCTGCGCGGGCCGATCAGCGTGGTGATCGGGAATCCCCCGTACGAGCGTGAGGCGCCGGGGGCCGGCGGCGGCGGGGAGATCCGCGGGGTCGCTGGCGAGGGGCCGCTCGCCGACTTCATCGCGCCGGCGCGTGCGGCGGGGGCCGGCGCGCACGTCAAGAACCTCTACAACCTTTATGTCTACTTCTGGCGCTGGGCCTGCCGCGAGGTGTTCGAGCGGCGGGCGGACGCGCCGGGCGTGGTCGCGATGGTGACGGGGGCGAGCTTCCTGCGCGGGCCGGGCTTCGCGGGGATGCGGGCGCACCTGCGCGGTCAGGCGAGCGCGCTGTACGTGCTCGACCTCGAGGGCGACCGCCGCGGGGCCAGCGTCAGCGACAACGTGTTCGGGGTGTCGGTGCCGATCGCGGTGACGACGATGCTGCGCGATGGGCTGTCCCCGGGGACAGGTGATGTGTGGCTGCGGCGGGTGCCTGGCAGTCGGGCGGACAAGCTGGCGCTGTGCGGGGCGACGGGCGGGCTCTGCGAGCTGGGCTGGGAGGCGGTGACGGGGGACGCCGCGACGCCGTGGGTGACGGTGGGTGGCGCGGCGGGGGGGTTCGGTGGGTGGCCGCGGCTGGTCGACCTGTTCCCGTGGCAGCACTCGGGGGCGCAGTGGAAGCGGACCTGGCCGATCGCCTGCGAGGCCGGGACGCTGGCGCGGCGCTGGCAGGCGCTGGTGGCCGGTGATGCGCGGGCGGAGCTGTTTCGTGAGACCCGTGATCGCAGGGTCGACGGGCGCTACCCGCCGCTGCGCAGCCCGGGGATGGACCTGTCTGAAGGGCCAGGTGAGCCGATCGCGGTGGCGCGGGCGCAGCCGCCGGTGCGGGCGTACGCGTTTCGCTCCTTCGATCGTCGGGTGTGTCTGGCCGACGCGCGGCTCGGCGACTTCTTGCGGCCGTCGCTGTGGTGGGTGGCGGGGCCGCGACAGGTGTATCTGGCGTCGCTGTTGACGGGGGCGCTCGGGCCGGGGCCGGCGGCGTCGATCTGCGTCGACCCGCCGGATCTACACTTCTTCTGCGGGCGCGGCGGGAAGGACATCGTGCCGCTGTGGCGCGACCCGCAGGGCGAGCGGGCGAACGTTGGCGCCGGGGTGCTGGCGGCGCTGGGGGTGCGGCCGGAGGATCTGCTCGCGTATGTGGTCGCGCTGCTGTCGGCGCCGGGCTACGCGGCGCGCTTCGCTGTGGAGCTGCGGGCCGGTGGGCCACGGTTGCCGGTGACGCGCGACCGGCTGCGCTTCGCGGCCACGGTCGCGCTCGGGCGGCGAGCGATCGCCGTGCAGACCTTTGGCAGGCGGTGGTTCGGCGAGGGCGAAGCACCGGCGTGGGAGGGCGCGGCGCGCTGCGTGCAGGCGCCGACGCGGGCGCCGACGGCGGTGGAGCACGCGGACGGGGCGCTGCGGCTGCGCGACGCGGCCGGGGTGGTCGGGGCATTCGCGCCGGTGTCGCGGGCGGTGTGGGAGCACGCGCTGTCGGGTTATCGGCCGGTGCAGGCGTGGGTGGCGGCGCGGCTGCAGGGTGGTGCGGGCCGGAGGTCGTCGCGGCTCGACGCGATCGCGGAGCCGTGGAGCGCGGCGACCACGACGGGGCTGCTCGAGCTGCTGTGGGTGGTCGAGGCGAGCCTGACGCTGGCGCCGGCGCTCGACGAGGCGCTGGCGGCGGTGTGCGCCGGGCCGTGCTGGGGCGCGGACGAGCTGCCCTTGCCGACGGCGGCGGAGCGGCGCGAGCCGAGGATCGGCGAACATCAGCAGGGCCAGGTCGTGCTGTCCGCAGATCCGGCGTCGGGCGCGGGCGGTGGACGTGCGGACGGCCGCGATGGGGCGACTTGAACCGTCGGTTGCTCCTGCCCTACCATCGCGGTGATGCGAACTGCTCTGATGTCTCTCGGTGTGCTCGGTGTGCTCCTCGGGGCGGCGGCGGCTGCCTGCGGCGGGGACGAGGTGGATTGCGACTGCGCGGAGGTCGGCTGCTTCGCCGACATGTGCACGAAGACGGTGTTCGTGCTGGCGGCCCCGGTGCCCGCCGACTTCGGCGGCGTCGCGGGTGCCGACCAGCTGTGCGCGCAACAGGCCGCGGGCGCCAAGCTGAGCGGCACCTACTACGCGTGGCTCAGCGACAGCGCGCAGGGGCCCTTCGACCGCTTCAGCAAGTCGACGGTGCCCTACGTGCTGCCGGACGGCTCGCCGTTGGCCGAGGACTGGGAGTCGCTGCGCGCGAGCGGTCCGGCCACGCCGATCGATATGAATGCCGCTGGCGTGCGGCTGGAGGACGACGATGATACGCACGTGTGGTCGGGCACCGGACCCGACGGGCGCACCGAGGATTTTAACGGGGCGTCGAACTTTTGCATGAATTGGTCGCGCAACGTGACGGACGATTTTACGTATGTTGGGTATCTGCGCAAGCGGGACAAACAGTTCGCGTGGACCCGGGCGGCGTTCCTGGCGTGCACGGGGACCGGGTTGCTGTATTGTTTCCAACAGTGAGGATTAGGCTAATTGATCGTGTGGTTTCAATGAGTTAGACGGGGGCGTGCTCGCGCCTCCGTCAGCTCTCCAAAGCGTGGATCGCGCGAGTGCTGGCGCCGCGTCGGTCGATGTACCGGCTCGCGGTCTGCAGGCTCTTGTGGCGGAGGTGAGAAGCGACCGCCGCCACACCGCCGCCGCCGTCGGCGATGCGGGTCCCGCAGGTCTTGCGGAGCACGTGCGTGCCGTGCCAGGCGAGCCTGGCCTCGGTGACGAGGCGGTGCATCCACCGCTCGATGTCGTGCTCCTTGTAGTGCCCGCCGGCGTCGGTCGAGAACACGAAGGGGCCGCGCTGGTGCTTGATCGCGGCGAGGGCCTCGGCGAGACGGCGGGTCAGCCCGACCTCCTCCTCGGTGCGGCCCTTCGGCACGCCGAGCTTGCCGCGCACGATGTTGTGACGGACCGTCATGCTCGCGCGCGCGAGGCTGAGGTCCGACCACTGCAGCCCGAGGATCTCCCCGCGGCGCAGGCCGCCGTCGATGCCGAGCAGCACCATGGCGATGTAGTCGGGGCCGAGCACCTGGGCAGCGGCGAGTAGCGCCTTCACGTCGTCCTCGCTGTAGGCGATCGGGAGCTTGTGGATCCGCGCCGGGATGTCGAGCCGCACTGGCTCCTGCGCGAGGATCTTCTGCTCGATGGCCACGCTGAAGACGCGACGCAGCGTCTTCAGGACCTCGGTCATGGTGCCCCGGGCCTTGCTGGCGAGCGACGCCTTGATCGCAGTGAGGTCCGTCGGCTTGACCTCGTCGAGGCGTCGACGAGCGAGCACCGGGAGGAGGTAGAGCCGCAGGTGAACCTCGTAGTTCATCAGGGTGTTCTCGGCGAGGCGGTTGGCCTTGCACAGGTCGAGGAAGATCACCGCGAACTCCGTGAAGGTGGGCGCGGGCGGCTTCTCGGGCGCGGGCTCGGGGGCGAGGAGCTGCACGAGCATCTCCTGCTCGATCGAGCGGGCCCACCGCTCCGCAGCGGACCTGCCCGTGACCGGTGCCTTGATGCGTTTGCGCAAGGTCCGGCCGTTCGGGCCGTTGACGGTGATGTCGACTTCAAACTCATTCTTCGTTCCCTTCCACGGGCGCAGCTTGATCATGGGAGACCTCCTGCGCTCGCCTTGTTCGCCGAGAGCCATTCTGCGATGACTCGAGGGTCGAAGCGAAGGCTGCGGCCGATGCGAAGGGCGCCGGGGATCTGGCCGCGGGCGACGCGGGAGTAGATGCCGCTACTGCTGGTGCTGAGCAGTACAGCGAGCTCTTGCACCGTGAGCAGCGGCGGCGGCAGGTCGACCTCGCTGCGCGACCTCACGCCTTTGTTGACGACGTTCTCGGGGATCGCTCGATGCCTGTCCTTTGGGACATGTCGTCTCCCCACAGACACTATGTAAGGATGCGGTTTCTCCACGGCGCCCTCCGATCTAGCTCACCTGCCCTCGAGCCACGCGTGCAGCTTGCCGACGTGGAACCGGATCCACCCGCCGTACTTCTGCGCGCCGGGGACCTTGTTGGCCGCGACCAGCCGGTACAGGGTGTTGCGCGAGAGGCCCGTCAGCGCCAGCGCCTCGCGGAAGTTGATCGTGAGGGCGCCGGACGTCTCCGACGACGTATCAGCCGCCATGGCGCCCCCCGTCCTGCCCGGCCGGCATGTACCGGTGGCGGATCACGGCGGCGAGCAGCGTCCCGGCGCTCACACCAGCGCCGGCGAACAGCAGCCGCTCGCGCCGCTGCCTCTCCTGCATGGCAAGCCCGTAGCCGATGAGCATCGCCCCGACGAGGCCACATCCGGCAATGAGCACGCCGCTCCCGCGGCTCGGCACCAGCGCGCCACCCAGCATGCACGCCGCGAAGGTGCCCGCCTGCTGCCAGTCGCTCGCTCCCGAGGCCGACGTGCTCGGGCTCTCCGGCGCCGGTCCATCATCGAGGTGCTCGCCCTGGGCCACGACCTCGAGCGGGAAGTTGAGCCCCACCGCGATCCGCACGATCGTCTCCATCAGCGGCCGCGTCTCGGTCGGCCCGAACAGCTCACCCAGGCGGCCGCGCGAGATGCCGGCGCGGCGGGCCAGCTCCACCTGGGAGATGCCGCTCTGGCTGTGGACCTGGGCGAGCAGTTCGATCACCTCCCGCACCGAGTTGCCGCGCGCGCCACGGACCTTGCAGCCGGCGCGCGCGATCCGTAGCAGCCATGCATGCAGCGGCTCACGGCGGAGCACCTCGACGGCCTGCTCGTCCACGGCGTCCAGTTGAATGCGAGGGCCCGCGACCACACCGCGGACATACCTCGTCAAGAGTTCGATCTCACCCATGTACTGCATCGTCGCCTCCGGTTGATGCTCAGCGTAATGCCGGCGGGTCATTCGTCTTGGGGTCGACCTCCGCGCGAAACTATGGACTTTCCGTGATGGGCTCTGTTGGGGCCTGACTCTCCGGGTTTGTTTCGCGCCGTGTTGTCCCGCGGGCGCGCGGGGCCTGAGCGTGGGTGAACGTTTGGCGGAGAGCACGAATGTTGCGAGTCTCTGGCGGAGACCGTCGAAAGATCTCCGGAGCGAGACGCAAAATCGCCCGCACGATCGGGGTACACTGGACCGGGGGTTGAAGCATGCAGGATGTGCAGGAGCGCCTCGTTGAACTGCTGCGATTACCGGACGGCGCCGACGCCTTCGCGGTGCTGCGCCGTAGACATCTCGAGCGATGGGCCCAGCCGGTGGTCCTCCGCTGGGAGGTGCACGGGCAGGAGGAGATGCTGATCCATCCGCTGCATCGGGCGAAGATCCGCCCCGATCGAGGCTCGATGGCGCTGATCTACACCTGGCCTGGCCGTGGCTCTCGCGTCGTGGCCCGCGGGCACGTGGGCTCGATGCGTGCCCGCCTCGCCGAGATTATCCGCGTCGGGGGGCCGCACGGCGGCGCCCAGGTCGAGGATCTGGAGGACTGCCCCGAGCGCGTCAGTCGGATCATTCTCACCAGCTGGGAGGGCCCTGCAGCGTCGGACAGCGCCTGGACCGCCTGGTTCGGCGCGGGCTACGAGGCGCGCGTGCGGCCGATCGCCGGCCAGCACTGTCTCGTCGTCGTCAGCCCGCGTGGCTCGTTCATCCTCCAACACTTCGGGTTGCACCTCGGCATGGCGAGCGCGGCCAGGTTCTATCAGGGGAACGACGACGTGTTCGCCGATGACTTTCACAGCTCGAGTCAGCCGTTCCACGTCCGCGTCCGCGGCGTGCCGCACCGCCTCGAGCATGTGCCGATCCCGGGCCTCGTGGGCTATGCCAGGACCGAGGTCGGCGAGGTCTACCTCTGCCTGCTCGGGGTGAACGACACCGCGCTGGTCCTGGTCGACGGCCAGGGCACGCGCTGCCTCGTGCGAGAGGCGCCGACGATGCTCGATGGCTGGGAGCTGTGCACGAACGAGGGCCGGAAGCTTCCCGCCACGGTCCCGGATTGCTTCGATAGCGACGCTGTGGCCGCGGCGTTGAGCCACATGACTTCCCTCCCGGCGCCGATCCTGGCGCACCTGATCGCCCTCGTGCGCGCGGCGGTCGTGGACAACGGGACACGCGAGGTCCGCCGATTCATCTGGTCGGTCGCGGCGTTGCTCGAGCAGGGTCAACGCGAGAACATGTTGAGCGACGGAGAAGAACTGTGGCGACGAGTGACCGCGATATCTGGCACGCGCGAGCTGCCCAGCGATCGAACCCAGCGAGACGCGCTCCGCTGGATCTTGGAGAATTCTCCGATCCTCGTGCAAACGCGTGAGGGTCGGCGTGTCCGCTGGCGTGTGCTCTTCGACTTGATGAGCACACCAACGCAGGAGTTCTTGTCGGCGATCGCTGACAGCACGGCCCGGCTGGTCCGCGCGGCGAAGGCGGTGGCGCGCGAGGGGAAGCCCGTCAAGCGTCCGGCGCGGTCTTCGTCGGCCGGTTCTGGCGGCGCTTGAGGCGCTGCCACTCCGCGGAGAGCACCGAGCACACGACGTGCGTGCGGCTGCATTCGTATTCGCTGGCGAGCTCCCGCAGATGGGCCTCGACGTCGGCGGGCAGGCGAAAATGGTTCGATCGTGAGGGCTGACGCTTGTGCGTGGGCGGGAGCGCATACGCCTCGCTCTTCGCCTTGCGCGGCGCGGCCGTCCGACGTCGTTTCTTCCTGGGCCGCTGTTCGGGATCGGGGGCGATGGTGAGATTCGGGGGTGGCTTCACCTCCGGCTCGGGATCCATGGTGAGATCCGGATCCCGCGCTCCGGCGGGATCGTCGGTCGACGGCGAGTCGTCCGCGAGGCCACCGCCGTCGCGCAGGAAGTTGAGGGCGGCTGGTGCGGGCCCGCTGGGTTGGCGGGCGCCGGGATTCGGCCGCATTTTGTAGTCGAGGCCGCTCGGCTTGCGGTTGCGCTGGGTCATCTCAGAGCTTCCCCCCGAAGCCGCAGTCGGTGAGCAAGTCGGCGCAGAGCTGCTGGATCGCACGGTCACCCTGGGTGCCCTTGCCGTACGGGACCTCCCACACCGGCCTGAAGTACTCGGCAGCCTTGGCGATCGCGGCCGAGGCGGGGATGGGCGCACCGCGAACGACCGCGTTGGGGATCTGCTCGGCGGCCTCGCGCAGGCCCTCGACCACGCGCTTGCCGGCGAGGTCGCAGCGGTTGAGCACCAGCGTGATCGTCCCCTTCGTGCGGCGCAGGCTCGGGTAGATGTTGCCGAGGTTCTCCATCGCCAAGCGACCGTCGAGGGGCACCAGCCACATGTCCGCAGTGACTGAATCGACGATCTCGATGGCGGGCGGGCAATCCGCGATCACGAGGTCGTAGTTGGCGATCCGCGCCGGCAGCTCCATCGGGCTGTAGACGACGTGCAGGTAATCGCTGTGGCGGTAGGAGAGCCCATCCTGCACCTCACAGTCCCCGCCGGCGAGCCACCGACACAGGTCGCCCTGCCGGTCGAGCCCGACGGCGAGCGTGCGAATATGGTGCTTGGCCGCGTACAGCGCGACGTGCACGGAGAAGGTCGTCTTACCGATGCCACCCTTGTTGTTGTAGACCGCGATCGTTTTCATGGATCGGAGCCTGGCGGTTCCCACGACGGATGGCCACGCCGATGTGCACGCTGGTAGCCCCAATTGGGGTGAGGCGTGTAGACATATTTCCTCAGACGTCCCAGACCGTCCCAAGTCATAGGCGCTGAAATGTGCATCGTGGAGATCACCTCCCGCGGTGGGCTCGAGGGCTGCGTCGAAGCGCCGGGGCGGCGTCGACTTCGTGGGCGAGAACGAGGGGGGCGCCGCGGCCAGCCGGGGCGCGCGGTGGGGCGGCGGCCGGCGAGGCCGGGGGCGCGCCGCGCCCGGCGGCTGCGCGGCGGGGGTCCGGCGGCTGCCAGTAGGGTGCCGCGTTGCACGAGTTGTACGTCGAGGCACGCCACCTGTGGGGCCGCACACCGCAGCCAATTCTCCACGCCGCGTGGTGCGTCGCCTCGCAGCTCCGTGCGACGCTTCGGCCCGCAGCATCGACGCCGGTTTCGCCGTCACGGTAACCGGCGAGCGGCGCCAAGATCGCGGCACGGGCCGCCGCCAACCAGCAGCCAGATGCCACCTTCCACCTGTCTGGTGGCCCGCAGGCGGCAGGTGAAGGGCCCATGGAGCGGGCCACGGCGCGGGCGCCAGGTGTCGCCGCAATGAGGGCTACGCGGAGCGCCCCACGCGTGGCCAGGAGCGTGGTGCAGATTGTGGCCCTCGTACGGGCCACGCCGTGGTCGCAGGCGAGGGCGCCCACCGATGCCCCGACGAGGGCGACACGACGGGGGACGACGCGGGCACCGGCGCCCTTGCAATCGGTGGGCGCAGCCGACGACGATCGAGGGGAGGAGTGACGGGCCCCGACGTGGCGACGCGGACCCGCGGCTCGTGGGAATAGCGCGTGGGCGTGTAGGTTGTGTCCCCGATGGTCCGCCTCTGTTTGCTGTCGCTCTCGCTGCTCGCCTCGCCCGGCTGCGCCTCGCTATCGGATGGCAAGCCCGCCGAAGACGCGGTCCCGATCACTTTCACCAACCACAGCAAGCACAGCGTGTGCGAACTCTACGTCATCCCCACTCAGGCCAAGCTGTGGGGCAAGAGCCGGCTCACGGTCCCCGTCGGACCCGGTCAGTCGACCTCGGTGATGCTCCACCACGGCCGTCACTCCGTGCGCGCTGGCGAGTGCGGCGTGCCCAACACGCTACTCGTGCTCCACGATCTCGACGTAGTCGGGCCGCATGAGCTGGTGCTGCACGAGCCAGGCGCGCCGAGGGCATCGGACGCAGGGCGCACGGCGTGGCCGGTGACGACCTGGCTGGCGGTCGCGGGTGACTGGTACGTCCCGCAGGCGTTGCTCGCGGCAGGACCCGCCCATCGGGTCAAACTCGAAAGCGCCTGCGAGCAGGACCTGCGCCTGCGCCTCGCCCTGGCGGATCACGACGATGCCGGCCGAGAGCTTCGCGCGGCTGGCCCTTCCAAACGGCAGCAGCGTGGCGATCGTCGACGCCGACGGGCATGAGGTTGCAAGCTGGGTCAGCGCGGCGGGCAAGCAGCTCGTCCGCATCGCGTCCTCGTGTCAGGCGATTGTGGCGCTGTAGTCGTCAGCGCAACCAGGCGAGGTCGGGCACGGAGGTCGTTGTCTCGACTTGGCTAGCCGGGGGTCAGCAGACCAGTTGCCCCGCCTGCCAGACCCGCGCCCCCGAACAGCCCCGCCGCCACGCAACAGCGTTGCGCCAGATTGACTGCCACCGCGAAACCGGGGAACGTTCGGGATCGTGAAACGCCTCGCCGTTCTTGTCGCCTGCGCCTGCGGGACGCCCGCGCCCGGCGACGAATCGACGAGCACGACCGGCACGACCGGCACGACCGGCCCCGACCTGCCGACCACTGCCATCTCGACGACGAGCACCACCGGCGACGACCCCCCGCCGCAGTTCGACCTCCCGTTCCCCGACTTCCCCGACCCCGCCTGCGAGCAGCAGGAGCTCGCCGACGAGTGCATTGACTACTGCAACAAGGTCGGTATCGGCGAGCCGTGCGGCGCCCCGCCCCCGCCACAGGCCCCGATTCCCTACCTCCCATTCCTGTTCGACTGCAACTGCGACGACGTCAACAACGTGACGCTCGCGGACCTCGACGATGACGGCATTGACGACATCGTCGCCAACTGCAACGCCTTCACTCCCCGCATCGCCGTGTGGTTCGGCGCCTCCATGCGTCCGCTCGCCTGCCCGACCCTGTACGCTACCGTCGGCGCCACCGGGCTCGCCATCGCCGACTTCGACGGCGACGCCCGTCTCGACATCGTCACCGTCGCCTACGGCTTCGAGACCCTCAGCCTGTTCCGCGGCCTCGGCAACCGCAAGTTCGCGCCCCAGTCGCTCGTCGCGCTCGTCGCCTGGGAGAGCGAGTCGTTCTTGCGCCTCACTCCCGGCGACCTCGACGCGGACGGCGACATCGACCTCGTCGCCCGCGGCTTCGACGTCGCCCGCCCGCTCCTCGGGGACGGCGCCGGGTCGTTCTCGCCGGGCCCTTTCGTCACCTTCCCCAACGCCTACGGCGCGATCGAGGTCGTCGACCTCGACGGCGACGACCGCCTCGACGTCGTCGGCCGCTGCATGGACGCGTTGTGCATCTCCCCGGGCGACGGCCAGGGCGGCTTCATCGCGCCTCCGGTCGAGCTCTTCACCGACGAGGACTCCACCATCGACCTCGCCGTCGGCGAGCTCACCGGCGATTCGCACCTCGACCTGCTCCTCCTCCGCCCCGACGGGCTTGTCCTCGCACCCGGCCTCGGCCCGGCCCAGTTCGGCCCGCGCGTCATCGTCGGCCAGAGCTTCGCCGCCCAGACCCTCGCGCTCGCTGACCTCGACGGCGACGCTATCCGCGACGTCGTCGTCCACGGCGCCGACTTCCCGCAGTTTCCCGACATGGCCACCACGACCCTGCTGACAGGTGACCCCGTCCAGGGCTACGCCGTGGTCGCCGCGTTCGCTCACCCGTATTACCCGCTCGCGCCCACCTTCGGGGATTTCAACGGCGACGGCCGCACCGACCTCGTGTTCGCCCAGCCCGTCGATGCCACGATGGGCGGCGGCGTCCTGTTCCTGGAGAGCGCCCCGTGACCCGCCTCGCCATCCTCGCTCTGCTCGCCGCCTGCGCCCGCCGCCCGTCGGTGACGACGACGGGGTCGTCCGCCGCGACCTCGACCGACACACCGGCCACCGGTACATCCGGCGACACGCCGACCACCGGTGACGCACCGACCACCGCGACCACGGGCGCCCCCGCCGACGGGCTCGGCGGAGACCTGCTCGCTATCCCCGGCCAGGGCGTCGCCCTCGACGACCTCGACGGCGACGGCCACCTCGACCTCGTCCGCCGCCCGTACGACGCCGCCGTCCAGGTCACGCGCGGCCGCGGCGACGGCAGCTTCGATCCGCCGATCCGCCTCGGCGACCAGCTCGACAACGGGGGCGGCACCTTCGCCTTCGGCGACCTCGACGGCGACGGCCTGCGCGACACCGTGGTCCTTGGCGGTCACGCCACCCTCGTGCGCGGTGGCCTCGGCGACGCGTTCGAGACCCTCCACTTCAAGTCCGGCTCCGCCCTCGCGGTCCGCGACGCCGACCTCGACGGCTATGACGACCTGTTCCTCACCAGCGGCAACACGCTCCGGCACTACCGCGGCGACGCCAGCGGCTACCTGCTCGAGCAGCCCCTCCTCGGCCTCGGCGGTGAGCCGATGGCGATCGCCGCCGCCGACCTCGACGGCGACAACGCGCTGGATCTCGTCATCGCCAACAGCGGCACCGACGACCTCAGCCTCCTGCGCGGCGACGGCGACGGCGGCTTCCTGCCGCAGGTCCTGATCTCCGTCGGCGACCAACCCGGGGGCCTGGCGATCGCCGACCTCGACGCCGACGGCCAGCTCGACCTCGCAGTCGTGGGCATCGACGGCGTGGTCACTCTCCGCGGCCTCGGCGACGCCCAGTTCGCCCCGCCCGTCGGTACCGCCCTCCCCACCAAACACTGGACCGCCACGCTCGTCGTCTGCCACCTCGACGACGACCCGTTCCCCGACGCCGTCGCCGCATGGGCTCTCAACTACGACGGCTGGCTGCTCGCCCTCCACGGCACCGCCGACGCCCGGTTCGTCGCCGACCAGCTCCTCCTCGACGACCGCGTGGTCTACGGCCTCGCCTGCGGCGACGTCGACGAGGACGGCCTCGATGACCTCATCTACGAGGGCCACCGCGCCGGCGACAACGGCAACTCCCCTCTGGCTGTGGCGCACCGCTCCATGAACCTGCCCCTTCGGACATGTCTGCTCGGCCTCGCCCTGGCCTGCAACCCGCCACCCGCGGTCGACAGCTCGGCGACCTCGGCGACCTCCGCGACCTCCGCGACCTCCACGACCTCCACGACCTCCGACACACCCACCAGCACCGCCGACGCTCCCACCGGCACGACCGGTGCGACCGCCACGACAACCGCCACCACCGGCGGCGTGGAGCCCTCAACCTACGAGTGCGGCGACCAGTCCGGTGACGCGGTCGCGCTGTCCCTCGGTTCCGCCCACGCGTGCGCCCGCCGCGGCTGCGCCCTGCAGTGCTGGGGCTGCGACATCGCCCGCCAGCTCGGCCACCCATACGTCACCGGGACCTGCGACTACGAGTCCGACAAGCCCGCGTGCTGCCTCGGCGACGACGAGGAGCCGGTGGCCTGGGGCGACGTCGACGTCGGCGCACCGATCGCCCAGGTCTCGGCCACGCGCGGCCGCACCTGCGTCCTCCTCACCGACGGCCGCGTTCGCTGCTGGGGCGAGAACACCTCCGGCGCCCTCGGCCTCGGCCACGACGTCGACACCCCGCCGCTGTCCCCGCCGTCCGAGCGCCCCGACGTCAAGCTCGGTGCCCCCGCCGTTCACATCGTCACTGCCGGCGACCACGCCTGCGCGATCGTCGACGGCGGCGGTGTGCGCTGCTGGGGCGAGGCCGGCCTCGGCCAGCTCGGCCGCGGCAACACCGAGGATATCGGCGACGACGAGCTCCCGAGCACCGTCGGCGACCTCGACCTCGGCGCCCCCGCCGTCGCCCTCACCGCCAGCTACGCACACACCTGCGCCCTCCTCGTCGGCGGCGGCGTGCGCTGCTGGGGCCGGAATTTCCGCGGCGAGCTCGGCTACGGCCACCTCGAGCCGATCGGCGACGACGAGACCCCGGCGAGCGTCGGCGATGTCCCCGTCGGCGCGCCCGCCGTTCAGATCGACGCCGCGGGACAGCGCACCTGCGTCGTCACCGACACCGGCGGCGTGCGCTGCTGGGGCGCCCGGCCGACCGGTTACCCCGCGGATCCCGACAACTGTCCCAACTACGATTGCGACAGCCATCCCACGTGCTGCATCGGCGATGATGAGACCCCCGCCGACGTCGGCGACCTCGACGTCGGCGCCCCGGCCCTGCAGGTCGCCCTCGCAGACTTTCACCTCTGCGCCCTCCTCGTCGGCGGCACCGCGCTGTGCTGGGGCACCCCGCACGCCGGCCTCTACGGCCCCGACGGCCCGTCCTGCTTGCAGTGCGGCACTGACCCGACCTGCTGCTTCGGCGACGACGAACCGCCGTCCGCCGCCCCGAAGATCGACCTCGGCGTACCCATCCAGGCGCTCGCTACCAGCGACCGATTCACCTGCGCCGTCCTCGTCGGCGGCGAGGTCCGCTGCTGGGGAAGCAATGCCGGCGGCCGCCTCGGGCTCGGCACCACCCCGCCCGCATGCACGTACAGCAATTGTGCCGCCGGCCCCGAATGCTGCCTCGGTGACGACGAACCACTCACCGCCCTTCCCTCGGTCCCCGCCTTCGATCTGTGAGCAACGGTGGGCCAGGACGTAGGCAAGATCGCCCCGTCAGGTGCCTGGCTGCCGACGCGAGGTGGTCACCAGCGATGGACCACGGCGCAGGCCACAGGACGGGCGACGCGGGTGACCATCCGCCGGGGGAATGTGGGCACTCCCCGTAGCCCGCCGGTGGCGCCGAATTGTGGCCCATCCGCGGGCTATGGCTACGTGCACTGCCGAACGAATCACCACCTTCGTCTCCACTTATCACGGTAGCTCGGTGGGTTTGGAATCGGCTCCTCGGGCTCGCCGCTTCTCTCGGCGATGAAGGTGCTGGAGTCGCCATCCGTGATCCTGAAACGCCCCTTCAGGCGCCCGTCCTTGCCGAGCTTCACGCTGCCGGTGCCGGATACTTGATCGAACTCCCACGCGCCCTCCCAGGTGAACGACACGCCGGTCTTCGTGGCCGTGCAGCTTACGTGGGCCAGGAGCACGAACATCCTGAGCCGGTCGCCACGACCCGTGAGCGAGAGCAGCGCCGTGCCGCACATGTCGATGTCATCGTTGACCCACTGCGAGGTCTCGAGGATCCGCCACCAACCCCTGTATTCGTGCGGGATTTCGCCGTCGGACATGATGGCCGACAATAGCGGCGGGAGCTTCGGCGGTCATCGTCGCGCGTCCACGTCGAGACTCGGTCTTCGCACGAAGTGTGTCCGGCACGTCGGTGTGGACCCGTGCGCCCCGTGGTGTCCCGTCCGATGGGCCACCGCGTGGTCGCAGGCACTGATGGAAGGCAGGACCGAGATCGTTCAGGTCCGCGGCGTGCCGAGCTCGCGGAGCAGATCCTTGATGGGCTTCCCGGCGGCAAGCTGCTCGTCGACCCAGTCCGCATCCTTGGCGAGCAGCGGCGCGACCTCGCGGGCCACTTCCACGAACGGAGACTCACGGAGCGCCTGGCGCACGTATTGCCCGAGCTCGACCGAATAGCCAGGGAACCGCGAGGACGAGCCGTGAACACCGAGGTGCAGCCTGCGCGGTTGCGGCAGCAGTTCACGCGTGACCCACGTTGCGAGCGTCTGGCGGCTGACGCCGATCGCCGCCGCGAGCGCGCTTGTTCTGACCTCGGGACGGGCCACGGCCGGCACTCTACCCGGTCGGCCGCGAGCCCGCGCGACACTGTCCGCACTGCACTTTACAGTCTACTTGACATGCACTTTACAGTCCGCCAACATCAGCCAAGGCCGATAGGCGGCGCAATGAAAGGCAGGCGACGGTGGCTACACATCGGGCAAAGATCACCACGACGGCCGGGGACTTCGTGTTCGGCGTGCGGGACGCCCTCGGGGTTTGCCCGCTCGCTCCCGTGGCCCAGGACGAGGACGTTCTGATCGAGTTCCTCGACCGGCGCGGTGTCCTGCGCCGCTACGTATTCCGCACCTTCTCCGAGTTCTTCCACGTGATCCGGGATGCGGCTGTCCAGGTCGACAGGAGGGACACGGGCCATGAGTGACACCCGGACATCGACGCCGCGAAGCAGGACGAGCGCGGCGTCCCTCTCGAGCATGAGGTCGCCGGCTTCGAGGTGGAGGTGGACCATGCCCACGGCGCCCGCGAGCTGGATGCTGAGTCCCCGGTCGCCAATGCCGGCGTCCGCACCAGCGAGAGCCCTCGGCTACGGCGACCCAAGGCGCAAAGTGATGCTTGCCTCGGCGTACGCTGGGGCGCGTCCAAACCTCGCCGTCAGCAGGACGCCGCGCACACAATACCACAGTCGTGGCGAGCGAACGCCCGATCGCGGCGCGATGGATGCGACGGTTGAACCACGGACGGTCAGGTCTGCGATAATCCGCCTATCGGCGTCCTGGCCGCGTTCGATGGCTTCGCTGTGACATCGCCTGAGCTGTTCTTGCAGGGGTACGATCGCTGCGCGCACATCGACCTCCGACAGACCGCGGGTTCCGACTACGTACTCAAGCGTCACCGACGGTCGGGCAACATTGTTTGGTGGAGCGCGAGCGCGAGGATCGCTACGGCGAGGTCGCCGCGCCACGATCTCGGCGTTCGTCGACGGTGGAGCGGCGAGAACAGCCACTTCGCTCGGCGTGCGAAGGGGGTCAGCCGCCGCCACGGGCGCGAGCGGCTCGGACGCAGGGACCGGGATCACTGGTCCCTCGGGAGCAACGATGGCCGCGTCGTACGTGGCCTCTGCTGGGAGGAATTCCCGTGCCGTCCACCACGCCCCACCGGCGAGCACGGCGGCTGTCAGCGAGGCCACGATCCACCGGGTCGGCCGACCCCTCCGGGTTGGCAGATCCTCCACGATCGCGTTCCGTGGGGAGATGGGGACGTCCGGGATCGGCACAAGCGCAACGCGGGGGCCGAGCCCCTCCCGCAGTTCGACGACCACCCCTTGATGCTGGAAGCGAAGCCCGGCCACGTCGCATGCCACAGCCGAAGGCTTCGAATCCCGATCCATTCTCTTCCTCCGAGCTGTTTTTTATCAACTCAGAGCGGGGGTGACGAGCACCATAGCCGACATGAACGACGTTATATTTCTCGCGTTTGATGGTGAAATGGCCGGCCTCGGAGGGCTCCGGACTGGTGTCCGAGAACCGGGTGTGCGAAGGTGCCGGGACTTTGGGGTCCAAGTCGATCTGCGTGCTTGCGTTGTTCGCGTCCGGATGGTTCGCACAGGCACTCGATGCACGCGCGACGGAGCCGAACCCCCATGAGGTCACGATCGGCACACAGTATGCCCTTAAGGTCGGCATGAGTGGCGAATGTCATGATTCGGGTTGCAGCGGCGGGGGGACGAAGGAGATCGACGATCTCGGACGCGAGGACCCGGAACTCGTTGTCACGCTTCAAATCAAGCCAGCGGGTTCGAATGTCACGTTCTGAACTGCCCTTCCTCGTCGGAGCGCCTTTCGTTCCTCCCATCAGCGGCCAGATCCAGGTCGAGTTGAATGATGACGTGAAGCGCACGATCAAGGAGCATGCAAGGGAGCAATGCGCCAACTTCGAGGTCAAGCATTTGTCTCTGACATCCGTCGACCCGCGAGGGACCCAGCCGTGAGCGACCCGACAAATCCCTTCGAAACGAAACAAACCGTGAATAATGTGCACCGCGCAGGCTTTATCGCCGATCTGGCGTTTGCATTCTGCGTCGTCTGGCTGGCGTTGTGGCGCGCCGAACTTTCACCGTCATGCCCGGGTCGATCTGGGCCAGCTGGTGGCCTGCCGTGGTCCTCGGCGGTCTACTCGTGGTCGCCATCAGCATCGGCATGGCGCATCGACGTCCGCGTGCTTTCTTCCCTGTGACGCTGCGCTGGAGTTGCCTGACGGCCTGTCTGATCCTGCCGGTATGGATCGTATTCTCGATCGCCGATGCCATCCCGCCGGCGATCCTTGGTAGCGCCGCGAACCAACTGCGGGTCGGTGGCGCCGAGATGCGGACCGCGGCGAAAACGCCGGAGCAGATTCGAGAGGCCGAGAAGGTCATTGAGACGAGTGAGGCGCTCGAGCGTCTGGCGTCAGCGCTGGACGCCGCGAAGGAGCGCGGGATCGAGGTGCCGCGCAAAGACCTGACGGCGTTGGGCTTCGCTCCGGAGGTCGTCGCGGAACTCCATCCGGCCACCAAGGATATACTCGAGCAGGGCGCCGGGCTCATGGCGCTGCAGCAAGAGGGACTCCCGCCGCCTCCCGGGTTCTCGGACCTGATGCGGGAGTTTGGCCTCGATAATCCGCTGATTCAGACGGCTCTGCTCGGGCTTGCCGCGGCGACCCTCGGCCCGCTACTCGGTGTGTCGCCTGCGCTGGTTCAAGCAGTGCTACAGGCGCTGTTGATTGATGGCGGGCTGACCTGGGACAACCTCTTCGAGGTCACTGTCGCGCTCGCGTTGTCGACTACCAAGGCCGGGAACATCTCGGCGACTCTATTCAAGCGAAACATCAAAAACGTCCGGCTGGGCCGTGAGGTCATGACGAAGCTTCACGAGCGGCTCACGTCGCGCGGTGTCTCTCCCGACGGCGAGGGCATGCGAACGCTGCGTGACGCCGGATCCGGAGCCTCGAGCACCCGGCGCACCCCGGCTTGCGAGCAAGCGATCGCGGCAGTCGGGGCCACGCAAACGGACCGAGCTTCGTTCCGGCCGAAGCTCCAGAGGGCATGCCCCGAGCTCACTCCCCAAGAGATCGATGACATCCTCGGAGTACGTCCATGAGCTCGCGCGTCCTTCGCTACTTCGGGCTCGGAAAAAAGGATCTGACGTCGGAGGGGGCTCGGCACGCCCTCGACGACGAAGACGATCCGGCCCTCGTGATGACCGGCGAGGGCCTGACGATGGCGATCGTCGAGAATATCCGGCTACGTCGGTCCGTGCTGATCACTGGCCCCCGCGGCTGCGGAAAAAGCTATTGCGCGGAGCAGGCGATCAAGCTCGCCAAGGCGCAGGGTATCATCGGTGGTTCAAGGTTCTTGCAAGGCAACCGGGAGATCGCCCGCGACACGCTGAGTGAAGATATGTTGATTGTGGATGATGGGGCGCAGGTCAAGCTGCTGAAGGCTCTCGCCCTGCGACAGCTCGAGGAGAGCGGTTCGGTCCCCCGGGAAGGCTTTCCAGATTGGCCGGGGATCCCGCGCGGCGCGGGCATCGACGATCCGACGCAAGTTTGGGCCAACCGTGACTGGACGGTCCTCTTCCTCGACGAGATCAACCGGTTTGGGGACGGCTTCCTCGACAGTTTGTTAGCATTGCTCGAGGAGCGCAAGATCGTCCGCCGCGGGCAAGACTACTACGTACCGATCGTGGTCGTCGCCACCGCCAACCCGCCGGGCTACGATATGACGGCGAAGAAGCTCAGTCCGCCCTTGCAGGCGCGGATCACCCGCTCGTTCCGCGTCTCGCAGCCCGACATCGACGTCTTGGTCCACGGCATTATGCCGTCGAAGATCCTGGACTTTGCGAGGGGCTACCCGCCAGGCGGTGCACCTGAGGTATCGCTCGATATCCGCTATCTTGCTGCTGGTACGACGCTATGTCTGTGGGGGGACCCGACGTCCGATTCAAAAGGTCGCTACTTCTTGACCCGGGCGACGCGTACGCTGTTGCAGCGGCTCATGACCGCCAACGCTAACCTCGCTCGCGACATGCGAGAGTTGACCCTGTTGATCGAATTTGGGCCTGACGCTCGTGCGGTCACGGACTGGGTCGGCTGCGCAATGGCCCGTGCGGCCAGCGAGGGCGCCCGAACTGTCACCCCGAAGCACCTGGAAGAGACGGCCGTGAACGTGCTCAGCCACAAGGTGCGCGAGAAGTTCAACGAAGGGGCCAACCCGAACCTCGGGATCCGCCGTGACCGTCTGATCCTCAACATTGTTCAGCGGATCATGCGAACTGTCGGATTCGCCCCGAGCTTTGGCTTCAACCCGAAGGCGCACGTGAAGCCGGAAGCTCCGTCAGCGGCGCCGCGGGCGTTCCCGCCGATCGTGTTGGCCGAGCCGCAGGTCGCCGACTTGATCGCTGAGTTCACCCACGCACGTGTCTTCACCTCCACACTGGTGCGGGGCTATCCGCATTACCGCAATACGCTCCTGCCGGGCGTCGAGCATGTGAGGATTTGGATCAACACGATCGATGGCGTGCTCCAGCCGTACGCGACGCCGGGCGACGTGCAACAGATCGCCACCCAAGGATTCTGGGCGCTCGCCCGGGCGCTCCGTCCCGGCCAGCAATTCGTCGACGTGAACCTCGTCAAGCAAATCGGCGAGCTGTACGAGCGGACGTACGAGGTGATCGCCAGCGCGGCGAACCCCGCCGGGCAGGAGCGCGCTCAGGTCGCACGCCAGGTCGTCGCAGAGGCGGTCGCGGCGGTCCTCCGGTCACCTGCGAACCCACAGAATGCGCCGGGGGCGACACACGCCGGGAGCTGGTGAGCTTGTTCCACGCGCTGGCGCTGGTCGTGGTCACCGTCTCTGCGGTGATCGCCTTGATTACGACGGTCGCCACCTGGCGGCTCCGTCGTGCCAGCCCGCGCGCGAGCTCCCTCGCGTGGTCGTGTGCGGCGTGTCTGGGGCTCCTCCTTGCCGCCGCGGACGCGCCGATCCCTGGGGCGTCGTGGCTATGCAGAGATCTGCTTTCGTCACGTCAGGGCGATACGATACTTTCGCGGCTCGCCTTCAGACGAGGCTCGCACATTGGAGCTGGTGGTTTCGCCCGTGCGCCGGCCTTGAGGTCCAAGTCGAGGCCGCGGATCTCACGGTTCCCATCCACGTTGGCGAGCTCGTCAGCTTGGCTGTTGGTGCCAAAGTCGCCGTCGACGTCAGGCTGCCGGACGGCGCGCCGCTACCGGGCCAGGAGCTCTTCTTGAGGGTCAGTCGTCGGGGGGCGTCCGACGGGCTCTCTCTCCCTACGACGACCCCCATCCCGCTCTCGTACACAGATACGATCGATCCGTGGCTCTCGCGCAAGAAGGCATCGGAGTGCCAGATCGACGACGGAGGGTTCGCGTCGACGAACCTCGATCGACTCCTCGGCGGCGCAGGTCTGTCTCAAGACGAGCGATTTGGCTTTCATCGCCTGCGCTGCCGGTCGGGCGGCGAGCCGCAGATCCTCGTTTCGGCGTACGTCCAGATCGTGCCGGCTGGCGTGGTGTTCGCTTCCAGTGACGCGGGCTTCATTGCGCAGCAAAGACGCGACCTCGGCCGGACCTCGGAATGTGCAACACCGGCGGAGTGTCTCGGGCTGCGTCTCGAACGCACGCACTCCGCGGCGCTGGCGGTCTCCACCGTCGTGCCGGAGGCGGATGCCCCCGAGGCTGCGTCTATGCTCGTGCTCGATCGACCACGGACAGCCCGCAGCTGCTACCTCGCCAAGCAGTTGCTCGGGCGTGGCGCGACGGTGGTGGTCGCCAACCCGGAAGGAGACTTCTTCTCCGAAGAGTGCAAGCAATGGTTCCCGGTCGCACCGCAACCCGATGCCGAGGGGTGGATTTTCGATCGTACGCCGCGTCTTACATTCGCGTTCGACAGCGAGTTTGAGGCCGGGCTGACGCGAGCTCCGAGCGCTGTTCTTGGTCGCGACACACCGTGCAAGGTCGAGCAAAGCTTCATGCAGAGCCTCCTCGAGCAGCAGCGCCGCGCAGACGCGCTCTGCGACGCCGCGAGGTTGCAGGCGCCAGATATCGTGTGTGCGGCATTGGGACCCGCGAACCTGCGGGGCGCTGTGGAGGAAAGGTTCCCGGACGCCGCTGCGCAGGAAGATGGTCGGTCCAGTTGCCCATTCACTTCTGATAGAACTCGCCTCGATTGCAGCGCGCCGTCCCACCCGATCTCGCGGTTTGCCCAAGAGCTCGCAGGCCGGCGCGAGGCATGGGAGAATGAGCTGTTGGTCGTGTTCACGCATGATCAACGGGATTACAGCGGGCGCCCCGCGGTACTGCGGTCGCTGGCGTCGCGGACGCAGATCGTGGAGATCGATGATCCTTACGGGGCCTCGCTCTCCCAGGTCTACAGCGAGCCTGCCGGCTTCGATCTGCCTGATGCTCCGGAGCTCGTCGTCCTCGACGAGCCACGACAATCAACGGACATCCATGGTCCAGAATACGTTCGTTGCGACGCACGCAGTGTCCCGAGCTTGGCCGGGATCGACGTGAGACCGCTCTTCTCGACCGAAGCCCAGACTAAAGCCGAGTTTACGCGGGCTCTGGGCGCGATGACACGTTTTCCGTGCGGAGGCGACCCCGGCGTGACTCCGGCCCCGGTCCGCTTCGGATGGTGGGCTCGTCCGGGCAAAGCACGGGGGACCCGGATCGAGGACACGACCGTCGAGCTCGCCGTCACGACGCGAACCGCGGGGATCGTGGAGCGTCCGCTGGCGATCGGTGCGATGGTGGGATCCGGTCACCTTCTCTTTCTGAGCTACTCGCCGTTCGCCGAGAAGGCGCACAACCACGATACAGTGCTCGATGGTGTGCGGATGATCGAGGACATCCATGCCGCCACCGAAGAGTTCATCGGCGAGGTCTATGGGGAGATCGTCTCGGTGACACCCCGACCCGACGGGGCCCTGTGGATCTCGGTCGCGCGTGACGCCAACACCGCGACGCTCCGCGACTTGGACGGGTTGAAGGTCTTGCTGCCCGGGTTAGGTGAGTTCGTAGCTCCGCTCGTCGACCTCGCGCATGACCGCGGCATCTTCACCTACGCGTTTCCGGCCGCCGAGCTCGAGCGGCTCGACCAGTGTGTCCCCTTCCGCCTGCCAGTCGCAGAGCGCGAGGGTCATCGCCCCATGCCGATCCATGTGTGCCCGCCCGACAAGCAGATCGAAGAGGGCGGCCGCATGCTCGCGATCGCGGCGCTCGAGCAGCTCGCCCACTTCACCGGGGGGCGCATCATCTACCCTGGCGAGCCTGATGGGCCGGGCTCCCCGGGCGTGCTCCACACACGACCCTTCGGTCTCGGCCTGCTCGCAGTCAGCTTTTTGCTTGCGTGGGGCCGACGGGCGGTTCGGCGGCTCGCGGGCGCGAGGGCGGCGCGACAGCTCGGCCAGATCAACCGTGCCGCACAGCGTCGCTACGATCCGCCGGACGCCGTCGTCGCCGCGGCCGGCGACTGGGACGGGCGGGCGACCACTTGGCCGCGGACGGGGGCGTTTGGCGGCTACCGTCCGATCGAACCGGGTGACCGCGCGGCGGCGGTTCTACTCGGCGATCTGCTCGTGGGGCGGATGAACGGAACGGCGATCCTACCGCGCGTTGCGCTGCGCATCGAAGAGGCCGCGCCGGCGGTCATCGTGCTCGTCAACCTCGGTGCGTCGATGCGGACCGGGGGCAACGGCGGGCTCAGCAAGGCCCAATTCGCCGGGCGCGTCGCCCTCCACGTTGCGGCCTCGGCGTGGAAGATCGGCGGCGAGGCGGCGATCTTCGCCGCAGGTGTTGGCGGCGAGGCCGAGCTCGTCGCTCCATCCCGGCTCGGCCCAGGTCACGAAGAGGTCGCGCAAGCTCTGCGAGAGCGGCTTGCTCAGGCATCCATAAACGTAACCGCGCCATGGCCCGCTGATCTTCCCGAATGCGGCGCGCTCGTGTACGTGTCGGATTTCCAGCATGAAGACGAGCAGGCGCTTCACGTGTGGCTCACCGACTCGAGGGCGCCGGTGTCCGCGTTGGGGCGGTCATGATTTATAGTCCCCACGAATTCACGATGGTCGAGGGCGGCCGTCTCGCAGGCTCGGGCGTGTGGGTCGATCGCGCTGATTGGGAGCCGGATGATGTATTCGCGGCTTTCTGCCGCCGTCGGGACCAGATCGAGAGGATCTTCGACGCGACGACGACAGGCGGGCTGGTCGTCGCGGCGACGACGTACAGGCAGGACGACATCGAGCAGGCTCTCGTGGGTGGACGGCTGATCCAGATCTTGCGTTGAACATCATGAACCTCGTCGCCATCACCTCTGGAACCGCTGCGACGCTGACCTGGCTCGCGTTCGTAGGCATCGTGGTCGCCGCAGTCATCCTCCACTGGCCCCGGCAGTTCTCGGGGCCGCTGACAGAATACGAGCGCGGCCTAACGCGCAGACGCTTCGCCTGGCGCTCGTTCGCACTGGTACTCGTGACACCGCTGTCAGCCATCTTCGGCTTCGCGCTACTGCTGCCACCGCTCGTGTACCTCGAAGTCTCAGGCGGCCCAGGGGTCGAGAGCTGCGAGCTCCCGTCGAGCGTGCTCTCGGCGCTCTCGACGACCGAGTCGACGGCCCCTTGGGTCGATGCTGTGCGCTGCCGTACCCGGCCGGGTGATAGAAATGACGTGTTCGCGCAAGCGATCGTGGAGGCCGCGGCCGATGGCTTCCGGGTGAGTTGCCGTCCGCGAGCGCCGCTCCCCGAGGATCTGTCCATCGAGCTGAGCCTTGTCGAGCTGGCAGCCCGTGCGTATTTCTTGACCGGGGTCTCGCTCGACCCTGGACCACGAACTACGGATCCCGACCCATGGGACATCATGGAACGAACGCTGAGAGCGCGCCGAATTGAAACTTGCAGTCGAAGGGCCTCGGGGACCGCGGAGGAAGGCACGATCCTTCGCCTCGGACCTACGTCGGTCACTGCGACGAATGAAGCGGTCGAGGTCGCGGCAGTCGTCCGTGGAACGGTCTGCAACCCGCCGGCGGCGGAACTACTGTCCGCGAAGCGCGATATCCTCCGCACGTGCGAGGTCCAGGCGCCGAAGGACTGCGCGGGCAAGGGCCAGCGTGTCGTATCGATGCATGTGAGCTGCGGCGACTGGACGGCCGCGAGCCTCCTGCGCGTGGGCGCGGTCGAGTCCCGCGTATCCTTCGATCGCACGGTTAAGCTGCGATTCGCTGGCCCGGAAGTCGAAGGCATATTCACGTCGGCGCGCAGCTCTCCTAGCTTCGTCCATGATCTGCGACGGCGCGGTTTGGAATTTCCCCAGACTTGCGACGATTGTACCGAGGCGAGTATCGTCGAAATCGAGGGAGACGATGTGATCGTCTATCGACCAGGTGCCACGAGGTCGGACGCCCCAGAGTCCATCATAACACCTCCGGAGCTCGGGCACGGACCCTTCTCCTGGTCCGGCGTGGCGAATAGCCCGAGGATCCGATGCTCGGACGACCGTGTCACCATCGAAGGGGTCGAATCCCTCGTTGGAGCATCTCCTGAGCTGCGCGATCCGACGGCTACTTATGCTCTTATGGGCACGATCGTGTGGGCCGCGAAAGCCATGGCGACCAGCAGCTGCACCGGGATCCGGCGGTCGGTCGAAGTCGACGGCGGCGCGCATCCGTTGCTCACCGCGGCGGAGCTCGAGGATGCCGTCGCGGCGATGCGTCGCGGTCGGGAGACGCTCGGGCTCTTATGCCTCGGCCTCTCACTTGTCGCCCTCGCGCTGAGTTGGCGGCGTAGCGTCCGTTAGAGCGCGCACACGTCCGGCGCCTGTGTCGCACCGGGGAAAGACGACGTGGTCCACGCGCTGCAGTGCCCAAGTCGTACCCAGGGGTATGGCCCCGGGACGTGCCGGCAACCGAATGAGGAGGCGGAGCCGGGGCGGATCGACGGGGTGCCCTGCGTCTGGACCAACTCGAGCAGGGCTGTGCACTCCGTGGCGAGCCTCCGGCAAGCTGTATGGTCGGCGCCGGTCTGAGTCTTGTAACAGATGCACCACCAGCCATTACGCTGGGGGTCGATCGTTGGCGCGGCTGCCCACGACGTCTGGGGGCGGGCATCGCTGCGAACCCGGCGGTCGACCGAATCTGGTCTAGCCATGTCACGAGCAATTGTAGGCTCCACGGTGGGCAGGCGCCTGGAGGTTGGTGCTGCGTCTGGGTCGTCCGCGGGGGCCCGTGGCGACGACTCGCGGAGCGACCATGCGAGGATCCCGCTCGTCACGCACAGGACGATGAGCGCGACGGCGACGAGGGGCCGGCGACTGGTCGCCGGGCGTCGGGCGTCGCACGGCACCGGACCAGGGCGCGGCGGCTGTGCTTCGATTCGCTTGGCGGCGGCGGCCGCTGCCGCCCGACGTTTCACCTCGGCCGCTACTTCGGCCTCACGGCGCTGCGCCGCCGCGAGTTCTTGGGCGTGTGCGGCGGCGGCCTGACGCGCTGCCCATTGCTCTCGGGTTTCGACAGGCTCGCCGTGGTGTTGGAAGCGGTGGTCGGGAGGCATGGCCGCGCGGACGCATGTTACCCGACCAGGGAGCACACAAGGGTGCCGATCGCCTCGCCATGACCTCCGTCCGCCTCGACATCGACGGCCCGAGGAACGCCAGCACCTCGCCTGCCAGTGCGCCGAGTCCACGACGACCGACCCATCCTGACACGCCGATCACTCCCTCGCGCGCCGCGGTTCGCCCCCAGACCCGGGGAGTCGTCACACCCGCGGCTCGTCTGGCGCGAACAAGAAAGTGGATCCGCCAAACCGCCTCAAATGGATCTACCATCGGCCGCCGTAAAAGTCCTTGGTGCTGCCCATCTCCTTAGCATCACCCGACACGCGCTCAAGCCCTGGATCATCATGCTGCACCTCAGTCGACCAGGGAGCCCACCGGCCGAGCCAGAGACCGGGCCGTGACACCCGCCATCGAGGCGTGGCCCAGCCACACACTGCCCTCGTCTCGTCGCCACCCGCTGGTGGCAGCGAGCCGCCAGCGAGCCGACTGGACAAGCCTCGCAGCGGCCCCTACAGTCCCTCCGCGCGATCGCGCGCGTAGCCCCGGAAGGCCCTCCGATGTCCATCGCAGGCGAGAGCACCCACCTCAAGGTCGTGACCGTCGGCGACTTTGATCCGCAGTCCGACGACGCGATCGAGTACGACTTCATCGGTCGCGTGATCGCCGGGCGCTACACGATCCGCGAGATGATCGGCGGCGGCGGCATGGCCGACGTGTTCCGAGCGACGGACGAGGAGCTTGGCGTCGACGTGGCGATCAAGCTGCTCAAGCCGAGGATGGCCTCGGACGAGCTGCGGGCCCGCATGGTCCAGGAGGCCCGCGCCGCCGCCCAGGTCCGCCACGACAACCTCGTGCGGGTGTTCGGCACCGGCAAGCTCGACAGCACCGCGTACATCGTGATGGAGATGCTCGACGGCCCGAACCTCGAGCAGTACCTCCGCGAATATCGCGACCAGCGGATCCCTGGCGCGAGGCGCTGGACCTGTTGTTGCCCGCGCTCGGGCCCTGCACGCTGTCCACGATCGGGGCTATGTGCACCGCGATATCAAGACGGGCAACATCCTGATCACCCGCAAATCGGGCCAGCCACCGACCGCCGTCGTGATCGACATGGGCCTCGTGAAGCCCGATCGCGCGCTACGTAACGCCGCCAGCCCGCCCACCACCGAGGTCGGCCGCCTGCTTTGCACGCCCGGCTACACCTCGCCCGAGCAGGCCGCCGGGAACCCTGTCGATCGCCGCTCGGACGTCTACTCGATGGGCGTCACGCTCTATCGCGTACTCGCCGGCCGCTTGCCGTTTCACGAGGCGCGCGGCCAACCCATGCTGTTCGTGTTGACCAAGCACTTGTACAGCGAGCCGACGCTGCTCGCCGAGGCTGGCGCCGGCGCCGGTATTCCGCCGGTGGTTGCAGAGGTCATCGAATCCGCGTTGCGCAAGAACCCGAACGATCGACCGCAGTCCATGCTGGGATTCGCCGAGTCGCTGCGCGCCGCGGCTGCGAGTGTCGGCGCGGCGCGTTCCACCACGGACCGGCCGGTTCGCGCGCGTGGCCGTCGGTCACAGCCTCTGCGCCTTCGCCAGTTGTACGGGCTGCTCCTCGCGTTCGGCCTCGGAGCCGCGCTCACCAGCGTCGCTACCCCGCGAGCCGCATGCCCCGGGGCTCCCGCAGCAGTGCCTCATCCTGTCGCTGTGAGTTCGAGTGCTGATGACACGAGTGATGCCCCGGACCCCAGCGGCGGCATGGCCCCGACAGCTCTCTGGAGCGTCCCGCTCGCCCTCGATGTTGAGCCGCTGGCCGATCACAGCGACGCGTCCGTATGGGTGTCCGCGGCGGATCTCCAGAGTGGCGACCTGCAGGCCGACACCGATCAGCAAGTCGCTCGACCGCGTCCCGCCTCCGCCTCCCGCCGCCCAGCCCGAGAAGTCGCCGGACCTCGGGCGATCGCCCGCCGTCAGGCCGACGTCCAGCGATGTGCTGACGTGGACACCGGCGGCAGCGACCGCCTGGCGATCGCCGTGAACATCGACACGACCGGACGTGTCTCCGCCCACGTCGTCGGCGCTCCAGACAGCACGCTCAGCCGCTGTCTCGACAAGGCCCTCAAGCACACCCCCCTGGTCCCGCCGAGCGAGCCCATGTCCTTCGTTCACGTCTTCAAGCTGCGGTCGACGCCCAGCCGCCCATGACACCGATACTGCAACTCCTCGTCTTGCACCTTGTCCTCGCTCCTGCGCCGAGCAACCTGTCCCCGGAAGCCGCCGAGCTCAACGCGAAGGCCATGCAATTCTACGATGCGGGCCAGCTCGCTCCCGCGGCCGATGAGTTCTTCGCGGCCTATCAGTCGATGCCCAACGCCCGGCGCGATCGGGCCGGCCGCGAACAGCTGCTTGGCTCGATGCGCTCGACCCTCCTCGCGCTCCACGCCGAGACCGGCGAGGCAGCGCCGCTGTGTCGCCTGCAGGCCATCCTGAAGGACCACGCAGAGGCGTTGACGGTCGCGTGGCCCGAGGACCCAAACATGCTCGAAGCACGCAACGCTCGTGCACGCCATGAGGAGGTGACGAAGCAGCTCGCCGCCTTCGGCCCCGAAGCTTGCGCGGCACCCGTACCGGCCCCGGTGCCGGCAATAGCACCGGCGCCAGCACCCGTGGTCGCACCGGCTGTGGAGCCGCCCAGGCCGGTGCCCGCTCCTGCTGCCGTTACGCCGCCACCAGAACCCGTGAGTAACACGCTAGCACGCAAGCAGCTCATCGCGGGCAGCGTGGTGCTGCCGCTCGGCCTTGTGGCCCTCGGTGCGCTTGGTGGCGTCGCGTCGAGCTTCCGGCGAGACATCGCCGCCGCCGATGCGCTGCATGCCGACCTGGCGCAGCGAGCCTGTACCTCGAGCGACCGCATCCGCATGAGCGAGCTGCTGGCGGACGTTCGCCGTGAGCGAGGGGCCATGATCGCGCTCGGGTTGACCGGTGCGGCCCTGGTATCGGCCGGGACGGCCTTGCTGGTCCGCGGTGCGAAGCAACGCCGACGGACCCAACTCGGATTCGATCTCCGGCACAATCAAGTCGGCCTCACGATCGCGGGGGCGTTTTGATCATGCTCATGCGGCCGTACTGCATCCTCGTGCTGCTCGCGCTGACCCCAGCGTGTGGCGTGCAGCGGGTGGCCGGTTACGTCGAGGAGCTCGAGGACTGCTCGATGAGCTCGAGCGGGACGAGCGGGACGGGGACCACGGGGAACTCCAGTTCGGGCGACGACACCACCTCATCCGACGGCAGTGGCGAGACGACGGAGGCGAGCTCAGATACGACGGGCACGAGCTCAGGGACCGACGGCACCACCGATTCAACCGGGGACAGCGAAACCACGGCGAGCAGCACAGGCGAGCCGATGGCCGAGTGCGGCAACGGGGTTCTGGAGGCATTCGGCCTCGAGCCGGAGGAGTGCGACGACAACAACCTGGACCCGGACGACGGCTGCAGCGAGACCTGTGCGCTCGACCGCCGGGTGTTCGTGACGAGCACGCTGTACAAGGGGGCAGCCGTGGGCAGCCTGAAGTCAGCGGACGCCCAGTGTGCGAACCTTGCCGATGATCAGGGGTGGCCAGACGGCTTGAAGTACCGGGCATGGCTTAGCGACAGCACGACCGACGCACGCGACCGTTTCACGCAGGGGCGCGGCAGGTTGGTGATGGTGAACGGCCTGGTACTGGCCACTTCGTGGTCGGCGCTGCTGGCGGGACAACTGGACAACCCGCTCGAGGTGACAGAAAAGAGCGAGATCTACCAAGGGGGAGTGTGGACCGGGACCCGCCCGGACGGCACCGCGGTGCCGGACTCTGAGCATTGTGACGACTGGTCCACCAGCTCGATCCTGAAGACCGGTTACTACGGCTACAGCGATCGCAAAACGGCCGAGTGGACCATGGCAGCCGGATTTGACCAACCCAGCGATTGTGCCTCGCCCTACGCCCTATACTGCTTTCAGAGCCTGTAAATTCACCCGCCGGAGACCGCCATGCCCTTGATCGCGCCGCGTCACCTCCTCCTTCTCTGCAGCTTGACGGTGCCCGCTTGCAAGGAACCGGCGGGCTCGCTCGAGGATGACACCGGGACCACGGGAACCACGACGGCGCCTGACCCCTCCACCACAATGCCTGACACGCCCACCACGACGTTGGACATCACGACGACTGCGCCTGGCGACGAGGGACCGGGGACAACGAGCACGACCAGCGGGACGGACACCGGCACTGACGCGGCGGGTACCACGACGGGGGCGACCGAATGTGGGAATGGCGTCGTAGAGGACGATGAGGCGTGCGACGACGGGCTTTCCGGGAATGATAATAACCGGTTCTGCACGGCAGATTGCACCCTCAACGTATGTGGTGACGGCAAACTGTTCGTCGGGTGGGAGCTGTGCGACGAGGGGGCGGCGAACAGCGACGAGTACGGGAGCTTGTGCGCGGAGGATTGCCAGCCTGGAGCCCGCTGCGGAGACCACAAGCTGCAGAAGGAGTTCGAGACCTGCGACCTCGGGCTCGAGAATGGCGGGCAGAAGGGTGACAATCAGGGGATCCTGTGTGACACGAGCTGCAGGGCCCAGCAACTCCGGGGCTTCATCACAAATGATGGCTTCACAGGGGCGCTGGACGGGCTGTTCGGCGCCGATCTCAAGTGCAAGGCGGCAGCGACGGCAGCAGGGTTGGCGTCACCAGAACGCTTCCACGCGTATCTCAGCACCGCCGACGTTGACGCAAAGGACCGCTTCGATAAAGTCGTGGCATCGTTACCCTACGTGTTGGTCACGGGCAAGAAATTCGCCGAGATGGTCCCGGAACAGAATGCGGCCGGCCCGCTTGGTGAGGGGATCTCGGTGACGGAGTACGGCAGCACGCTCTACGAGACATATGTGGCGACGAACACGGCCCCGGGCGGCATCAGCTTCAGCCCAGAGGAGAATTGCCTCGGCTGGAGCAGCGCGAAGCCCGACTACACAGGGCGGGTGGGTTTCAGCGCGCTCCCCATCGACTCACCCGACGCGATGGCTTGGCAAGCCGAGCAGTGGTGGACCGGGGTCAAGAGCCGGCAGTGCGACAAAGCCGTCTTCCACCTCTACTGCCTCGAACTTTAGGCAATTTGGGAACGTGGGGCCCTGCAAGCCAGAACCCAGCGACCTGGACGTGCCGCGAGACTGTCTTGGCGGGGTTGACGGACCCATCCTGTGGCCGCGTCGCGCGCCTCTCGGGGCTGGCTCGAGTGCAGCGCGGGGTGTTCTGCGCATGAGAACCGTCACTTAGCGCCCCCCGCCCGTCCCGTCCCCCGCCCCCCGACCCGTCCGCAGTCGCGGTACTCTGCCCCAACATGGCTTCCGAGCCTCTCCGTGCCAGAGTTCGCGTCCCCGATGGCGACCTGGACGCCCTCCTCGCCGCCCAGTGTCTCGTCGCCTGGGCAGGGGAAACCGCGCGGCTCGGCTGGTGGCGGTGCGACCTCGTCAGCCGCTTTGGCGGCTTCGACCTCTTCTCCCGCCTCACCCCGCACACGACCCCGTGGGTCCTCCTCCAGGCCGCGCGGGAGACCGCGCGTCGTCACGACGCCGAGCGGCGCGCCCAGAGCGGCGACGCCGACACCAAGCTGACCCTCTTCCACCTCGGCTTCGAGCGGGACGAGCAGGCCGACGAGCGCCTCCAGCACCACAAACGCGGCGGCAAGTCCCCGACCACCGCCCTCCCGACCCTCCGCGACTTCATCCGCCTCCCGACCGGCGAGGACGACAGCGACGACGACCCCTTCGACCGCGAGGCTTTCGAGCGCTTCCTCCGCCTCGACACCGCGAAGCACGTCATCGAGCCTGTCGGCCGCCGCCTGACCGGCACTCCACCTGCCGAGCTCCCTGAGCTCGTCCGCCAGCTCCTCGCCGCCCTCGTCCCGCTCTCCGGCGAGTACCCCCTCCCGTATTATCGGAGGAGGCCTTGACCGCACGGCCGGCCGAGGAGACGCGGGTCCACACCCGCCTGCTCAAGGCGACCCTCGAGACCGAGGACGCCCGGGCCTACTGGCAGCGGATTGACCCCGATCATCTCCCCGTCGAGCCCCGCACCGCCTTCGACGCCTACTGGTTCGGCGCCCGCAGCATGGCGCGCATCGAGATCCTGCTCAGCAACTTCCGCGCCCGCTTCGACGCCTTCCCGGCCGCCCTCCGCGTCCTGTGTGGCTGGCACGACATGGATCCCGGCACCCGCCGCCTCATCTGCCACTGGCACCTCCAGCTCAGCGACCCGCTCTACCGCGCCTTCACCGGCGTCGCGCTCCCCGCCCGACGCGCTGGCCCTCGCCCCGAGCTCACCCGCGCGCTCGTCCTCGCCTGGGTCGAGGAGCACGGTCCCGAGCGCTGGACCATGGCCACCAGGATCCAGTTCGCCAGCAAGCTGCTATCCGGCGCCTTCGCTACCGGCCTCGTGACCACCAACCGCGATCCTCGACCGCTCGCCTGGCCCCGCGTCGACGACGACGCGCTCACCTATCTGCTCTACCTCCTGCGCGAGATCGACTTCGCGGGCACCTTGCTCGACAACCCGTACCTCGCCTCCGTCGGCCTCGACGGCGACCTGCTCGGCGCTCGCCTGCGCTCCCTCTCCGCCCTCGAGTTCCGCCGCCAGGCCGACCTCGTCGACTTCGGCTGGCGCTACCCCGATCTCATCAGCTGGGCCGCCGCCACCATCGCCCCGTCCCTCGCGCACACCCACGTTTCGGCCCAGTCGGCCTGATCGGTGTATTGGCCATGACCCTCCCGCTATTCACACCGTTGCCCGAGCCCTTCGCCTCGCTGCGCAACGACCTCGTGCACAAGGACGGCCCGCAGATCAGCACGATGCGCAACTATCGCTTCGCCATCGCGCTCTACCCACCCGAGGACGAGTTCCACGTCCGCGGCCACGTCCAGACCCTCTCGCGCGAGCTCATGCGCGACGGCTGGGTCGTCCTCGCCATCGACCTCTACAAGCTCCTCCTCGACCGAATCCGTCGCCACGGCGACACCTGGATCCGCCGCGTCACCGATATGGAGCGGGCGACCAGCGGCCAGAGCCACGAGCGCGCGATCACCTATCTCCAGGGCAAGCTCGCCCCGATGCTCGAGGGCCCCGACGGCCTCGCCGCCGACTGCAGCCGGATCCTCCGCGAACACGCCGAGCACGACCCCGAGCGCGCCTCCCGGACCGTCGCTTTGATCGGCCGCGCCGGCGCCCTGTTCCCGTTCCTCAGCTCCTCCGCGCTGCTCCGTTACCTCGACGGCCGGACCGCCGATATCCCCGTCGTCCTGCTCTACCCCGGCAAGCGGACCGGCCCGACCAGCCTCTCCTATATGGGCGTCCTCCCCGCCAGCTCCGACTATCGCCCGAGGATCTACTCATGACGCTGCCCGCGAAACTCCGCGATATCTTCGCCTCCGAGGTCACCCGCCCCATCGCCCCTATCGTGTGGTTCCACGAGACGAGCCCGGAGAAGCTCAAGGCCGAGGTCGACGAATACATCATCACCGGCGGCTGGCCCGAAGGCGAGCGTCGCCGCCGCGTGCCCAACGGGATCCACGAGCAGGCCGTCAAGCTGCTGACCGCGATCGCCCAGGAGCTCGACCGCAAGGACCGCGTCGACCTCCCGGTCGCCTGGATCTCCGGCTTCTACGGCTCCGGCAAGTCGAGCTTCGCCAAGCTCCTCGGCCTCGCGCTCGACCGCACTGCGCTGCCCGGCGGCCGCTCGCTCGCCAAGGCCCTGCTCGAGCGCGACACCTCGCCCAGGCGCCAGGAGCTCCGGGACGCCTGGGATCGCCTGCTCGCCAAGATCGAGCCCATGGCGGTCGTCTTCGACCTCGGGGGCCTGTCGCGGGGCAACGAGCACGTCCACTCCGTCGTCGTCCGCCAGCTCCAGACGCGCCTCAAATATTGCAGCAAGGACGCGATCGTCGCCGACTTCGAGCTCGACCTCGAGCGCGACGGCAAGTACGCCCGCTTCCTCGAGGTCGCCGAGCAGGCCCTCGGCAAGCCCTGGTCCGAGGTCAAGGACATGGAGCTCGCCGAGGAGGACTTCTCGCTCGTCATGCACAAGATGGAGCCCCACAAATACCGCGATCCGATGTCGTGGTATTCGAGCCGCTCCGGCACCCGCCGCCACACCGAGTCCGTCCAGGACGCCGTGCGGGCGATCGCCGACATGATGCGCTTTCGCAGCCCCGCGTCGACCGTGTTCTTCGTCGTCGACGAGGTCTCGCAGTTCGTCCTCGGCAACAAGCCCCGCATCGACGCCTTGCGCGCCTTCACCACCGCCCTCGGCGCCGAGCTCCGCGGCAAGGCATGGCTGTGGGCCCTCGGCCAGCAGAAGCTCGAGGAGCAGGCCGACGACTCCTTCCTCGTGTGGGCCAAGGACCGCTTCCCCGCGAAGCTCCGCGTCCACCTCGAGCCGAGCAACATTCGCGACGTCGTCCACCAGCGCCTGCTCCGCAAGAAGCCCGAGCTCGAGGCCGACCTGCGCCGGCTCTACCAGGAGCACAAGGACGAGCTCAAGCTCTACGCCTACGACTGCGCCGAGCTCACCGAGGAGGAGTTCGTCGAGGTCTACCCGCTGCTCCCCAACCACGTCGAGCTGATCGGCGAGATCACCAGCGCCATGCGCTCCTCGGCCCTCGCCCAGGGCGACGCCCACGCGATCCGCGGTCTCCTCCAGATCCTCGGCGAACTGTTCCGCAGCCAGGGCCTCGCCGACGCCTCCGTCGGCGCCCTGATCAGCCTGGACCAGGTCTACGACGTCCAGCGCACCTCCCTCAGCTCCGACACCCAGAACAGCATGAGCCGGATCTTGAACCACTGCGCCAGCGACGGCTCCGGCCTCAAGCTGCGCGTGGCCAAGGTCGTCGCCCTGCTCCAGCTCGTCCAGGGGAAGAGCGACAAGTCCTCAGCCCGACGAGGAGAAGAGCAACAAGTACCGCACCGACGCGAGACTCGTCGCCCAGTGCCTCCACGACAGCCTGGGCCGCGGCAATCAGGTCAGCGAGGTCACCGAGGCGCTCGAGGCCCTCCATCGCGCCAGCCTCCTCAGCTACGCCGAGAAGACCGGCTACAAGATCCAGTCGACCGCCGGCGAGGAGTGGGACCGCGAGCGCCTCGAGATCGATATCGGCCGCGAGATGGTCACCGAGCTCACCCAGGAGGCCCTCAAGTACCTCATGGCGAAGCCGACCCGCCCGCGCCTCGACGATCGCCCGTTCCGCTGGGAGGCCCGCTTCTCCGACGGCCGCCAGATCGACGACGCGGTGATCGTCGACCCCCGTGACGACGCCCCGATCACCGTCGACTTCCGCCTGCTCTTCGAGCTCGACGAGCGTCAACCCGAGCGCTGGGTCCGCAGCAACGACCCCCGCCTGCGCGACCGCCTCGTCTGGCTCTGCGGCGATACCGACCTGCTCGAGGAGCGCGCCGTCGACCTCGCCCGCGCCCGCGAGATGGTCCGCAAGTATGAGCCGCGACGCGAGTCGCTTCAGTCCGAGCGCAAGGCCCTCCTGCAGCAGGAGAAGGACCGCATCGACGATCTCCTCCCCCAGATCCGGACCATCGTCGCCCGCACCTTCCTCTCGGGACAGATCTACTTCCGCGGCGAACCGACCCGCCCCGCCGACATCGGTGACAGCTTTGAACGCGCCATCGAGACCGTCGCAGGCCGTTATCTCCGCAAGATCTACCCCCATCACATCGCCACCCAGGTCGCCCCTGCCGAGCTCGAGCTGCTCCTGAAGCCCGAGCTCACCGGGCCGCCCGAGAAGTTCATGCCCGGCGAGCTCGGGATCCTCGCCCTCGACGGCGGCCGCATCGTCTTCGTCTGCAACGGGACGGTCCCGACCCGCGTCCTCGAGTACATCACCAGCGAGGGCGCAGCCTCCGGACAGGCTCTGCTCGCCCACTTCGGCGGCCCCCCATACGGCTATACCGCCAACGTGCTGCGTGCCTGCGTCCTCGGCCTCCTGCGCGCCCGCCGGGTCAAGGGCCGCACCGAGGGCGGCTCCACGATCACCGACCTTCGTGGCGGCGGCGCCATCGACACCTTCGATAAAGACCGCAACTTCCGCCGCGCCAGCTTCAGCCCCGCCGACGAGGACCCGATCGGCCTCCCGGTCCGCGCCAAGATCTGCGACTTCTTCAAGAAGTCCTTCGCGCACGAGATGGACCGCGACGACAGCCTCATCGCCGACGCCGTCGCCCAGCACTTCCCGCTTCAAGGGCCGCGCCTGCGAGCGGTGCTCACCCGCCTCGCGCAGCTGCCCGGCAGTCCGCCCCCGCCCGCGGCGCTCACCCGCCTGCAGGACGCGCTCGAGGAGTGCCTGCGCGAGATCCGTCAAACCCAGCCGACCCTCAAGCAGGTCAAGAAGCACCTCGACGTCCTCCGCGAGGGCATCCAGCTCCTCGGGCTCCACGAGTCCGAGCTGTCCCAGAGTGCGGTTGACGCCGTGCGAGAGGCCGCCCGCGTCCGCGACCACCACGCGGCCCAGCTCGCGGCCACCGGCGCCCTCGACGACGAGCGCACCGCGGCGCTGCGGCGCATCGCGGCCCACCTCGCCGCCGAACGACCCTGGCGTGAGATCAGCGCCCTCGACGGCGACCTCCGCCTCCTCCGCGACGCCTACATCGCCGAGCGCCGCCGCCTGCTGCAATGGCAGGAGCAGGAGGCCGAGCGCGCCCGCGCGGAGATCAAGACCCAGCCCGGCTTCAGCACCCTGACCTCCGAGCAATCTCACCGCGTCCTTCGCCCCTTCGCCGCCGCCCTCACCACCACCGGCGTCGACGCGATCGCCCCGACGCTGCGCGAGCTCTTCGAGACTTTTAAAATTGCCCTCGAGCGCGCCTCCGCCGAGGCACAACAGCACTTCGAGCGCATCCTCGGTGAGCGCGAGGGCCCGATCTTCGTCCCCGTAGAGCTCAACCTGAGGAACCGTCGCGTCGCCACCGAGGCCGACGTCGAGGCGCTCCTCGCCGAGATCCGCGAAACGCTCCTCGCTCGCCTTCGTGCCGGCACAGGGGCCCGGATCCAATGACGATGTCCCCCGAGGCCAAGAAGGCGCTGTCGGCCGCTATCCGCGGCTTGCGCACGCATCTTCTCGATGGGCTCCACAGCGAGACCGAACAGACCTATCTCCTGTCGATCGACGCCGCGAAGGCCGGCCTCGACGAGGTCGCCCGCGAACGCAGGGGCCGCCTCGAGGGCTGGATCGACGAGCAACTCCGTGCATTGCCCGAGAAGCAGGTCCGAAAGGACAGCGACCGCGAAGCGGCAAGGCAGCGCCTGCGCCGCGACGCCGAGAAGCAGGCCGCCTACACCTTGCTCGGTCGCGTCGTCATGCTGCGCCTGCTCGAGGCCGCCGGCCTTCACAAGCCCGCGCTCGTCACCGGCGCCTGGGAGTCGCGCGGCTTCAAGGAATTCCGCGAGCTCGCCCCGGGCCTCGTCCGCGGCGACCGCAGCGAGGGCTATGCCTACTTGCTGCAGCTCGTCTTCGAAGACCTCGCCATCGAGCTGCCCGGCCTGTACGGGCACGCTGGGGTGGGGGAGCTCATCCCTGTCCCGGTGGACATGTGGCGTCACGTCGTCGAGACCCTCGACGACCCCGCGCTGGCGGAGTGTTGGACCGACGATATGACCCTCGGCTGGGTCTATCAATACTGGAACGACCCCGAGCGCGAGGCCCTCGACGCCAAGCTGCACGCGCGCGGCAAGCTCGAGCCGCACGAGATCGCCAGCAAGACGCAGATGTTCACCGAGCGCTACATGGTCGACTGGCTGCTGCAAAACAGCCTCGGCCCGCTCTGGCTGGCGATCTGCGCCAAGAATCACTGGATCGCCGAGGTCCAGGCCGATGGCACGCTCGCCGAGCTCGAGGCCCGCCGCATCGCCTGGCGCGCGAAGCGGGAGGCCGGGGAGGTCGCGTTGACCGAGCTGATGCCGCTACACACGCCAGCCGAGCACCGCTGGGCCTACTACGTGCCCCAGGAGCTGCCCGCGGACGCCAGCGGGTACGCGCCTGCGAGCATCCGCGAGCTCAAGCTCCTCGACCCCGCCGTCGGCTCCGGCCACTTCCTGGTGGTCGCCTTCGACCTACTGCACGCGCTCTATCAGGAGGAGGCCCGCCATCGCGGCGAGGCCGGTCAGCCGCAATGGAGCGACCGCGCGATCGTCGAGCGGATCCTCGAGAACAACCTCCACGGCCTTGACCTCGACCCGCGGGCGATCCAGATCGCCGCGGCCGCCCTGTGGCTCAAGGCCCGCCAGACCTGTCCCGAAGCGCAGCCCCGCCGGCTGAACCTCGTCGCAACCAACCTCCGCCTCGCTGGCTGAAGAATGACGACGATGCCCTCGTCGAGCTCCGCCGCGCGGTCGAGCGCGAGACGGCGATCCCCGAGAAGCTGACCGACACGATCGTCGACGCCCTCCGCGGCGCCGACCACCTCGGCAGCCTGCTCCATGTCGACCGCGCGGTCGAGGCGGCGATCGACGGCTGCGAGGCGGGCCTCAGCCGCGCATCAGGACGGACCCAAGGCACGCAGGGCGACCTACTCGCAGGGACTTTTCCCCGGGAGCAGCGGGTCCTGCTCACCCGCCAAGAGGCCAAGACGACAGTCTTGGACCGCCTCGAAGAATTCCTCAAGATGCATACCGGGGGCGAGGACCTCGGGCTCCATCTGCGCGGCGAGCAACTCGCTGCTGGCGTCCGTTGTATTCGCATCCTGCGCGAGGGCACCTATCACTTGGTAGTAGGAAACCCGCCCTATCTAGGAACAGGAAAACTTGCGGATCCAAGTCTATATCTCGCTGCATATCCGAGCGCCCGCGCCGATCTCTATGCGGGGTTTCTGCAGAGGGGGTTGGAACTGGTTCAGGAAGGTGGCGCATGTGGATTTATAACGCTTTCCAACTGGCTGTTTCTTCAAAGCTATGAAGATCTGCGCTCGTGGGTTCGGCAGAATAGAATATCGATGCTCGCAGATCTTGGAAAGGCTGCCTTCACGACTGGAGGCACGCTTATTTCGACCTGCTGCAGCATCTTTTCAAGGCATAACCTGAATCGCTCCCCTCCATAGCGATGCGCCCTCACTCCCCCGCGGAGGTTTTCCGCGATGATCTCCAGCCGCTTCGGACTCAATCCGCTTTACTGATTCAGCGTGGGCGGATTGAATTCAATGCTGCGGCCTTTCAAGCAATTGACGGCGGGCCACTTGTGTACTGGTGGGATCAAGCATTTCTGGATCTGTATGCGTCCACACCGAAGGTTTCCGAAATCGGTGCAGTGCGTCAGGGCTTGACCACGAGTAACAATGATTGGTTTGTTCGCCTTCCCTGGGAGACTGATTTTGCCAGCCTGCGTCTTGTGCGTGAGACGGCGCCACGCCCCGATGCCGCTGACGGCTGGGCCCCCTACATCAAAGGGGCCAAAGGGGTGGAATGGATTGAGCCAGTGTCGTACGTTGTGGACTGGAGAAGATGCGGCCTCAACATTAAGGTGCTCAATGAATCGCTCTACGGGAGTCATTCTCGCTCGGTAAGAAGTGAAGACCGATATTTTGAGATCGGGTCTGCCTTTACTACTATGGGGCAGCGGTTCGGCGGCCGAAGCCATCGTTTCCGGAGTATCTGTGACGCCAAAGGGAGAACCGTCTATGGTATTCCGCATCCGAAAACTACATGTCTACTGAACAGCAGGCGCGCTCGGTTCATCGTTGAGAGTCTCAATCCGACGATTGACTTCTCGGTCGGCGACGTGAACCGCCTCCCGCTCTTCCCGATCGCCAGCGCCGACGACATTTTCGTCACCGTCGAGCGCGCCTTCGGCGAGCACGAGTCGCATCGCGAGCCCTCTGTGGAATTCCGCCGCCCCGGCCCCTCGCCGTGGCGTCACGCGCAGGCGTGGGCCCAACTCTCCGTCGACCGCCCTGAGGGCGCCCCGCTCCCCAAATACCTTCCCGAGTACGACCCCGAGCCCGCCAGCGACCACCTCTCAAACGCCGTCGGTGTCGCCCTCGGCCGCTTCGGCGCCAACGGTGAGGGCATCCTCGACCCGACCAAGGACGACCTGGGCCACGCCCTCCCGGCTGGCATCCTCTTCCTGGACACCACCCTCACGCCGCACGACCACAGCGACGGCCTCGGCCACCCGGCGGCGGCGCCCCTGCACGCCGCCTGGCGGCAACACGGCCCCGCGATCGCCCAGGGCGACGACCTGCGCAGTTACCTCGCCGACAGCTTCTTCGACCTCCACCGCAAGATGTACGACAGCCGGCCGATCCACTGGCCGCTGTCCTCGGAGAAGCGCACCTTCGTCGCCTGGGTCACGATCCACCGCTGGACCGCGACCACGCTGCGCACGCTGCTCGCCGAGCACCTCGTCCCGCGCCTGAACAGCCTCGACCGCGAGCTCGCCGACCTCCGCGCCGCCCGCGACGGCGGCGACAAGAAGACCGCCCGCGCCGCCGACAAGCGCTTCGCCCAGGTCAAGAAGCCGCGCGAGGAGCTGGCCGCCTTCATCGCCGCCGTCGAGCAATGCGCCGAGAAGGGCCCCCCGCCCGAGGGCCCGAAGTGCCCGCCGCGTGCGGTCGATGCCCGCTACATCCCCGACCTCGACGACGGCGTGATGATCAACAGCGCCGCCCTGTGGCCCTTGCTCGCCCCGCAATGGAAGGACCCGCGCAAGTGGTGGCGCGAGCTCGCCAGCGCCGACGCCAAGGACTACGACTGGGCGCACCTCGCCATGCGCTACTGGCCCGACCGCGTCGACGCCAAATGCAAGAAAGACCCCTCGCTCGCCGTGGCCCACGGCTGCTTCTGGAAGTACCACCCGGACCGCGCCTGGGCCTGGGAGCTGCGCCTCCAGGACGAGCTCGCCCCGGATTTTCGCATCACCGAATCCCCCTATCGCCAGGACGGCGGCGATGCGGCCCATCGCGCCCAGTTCCTCGCCACCCGCGGCCCCGAGGCCATCGGCCTGCTCCAGACCGAGCTGCTGCGCCGTATCCGCAAGCACAAGCGCCCGCTCGCCACCTACACCCTCCAACACACCGGCCTCTGGTCCACCCACCCGGAGGCCTGCTGGAACCTCGAGCACGCCGTCATGCTCAAGCAAAAGGTGCCCTTCGTCCTCTTCGCCGACGACGAGTCCGTCGCCCGCGCCGCCTTCAACCGCGCCAATCCCGACGCCGTGACTCGTCGGGGCGAGCAGCTGCGGGTCCTGGCGCTGCAACAGAGCATCTTCGACGCTGACGACGAGCCCGACGACGACGCCGCGCCAGACGACGAGACCAGCGACGATGACGAGGAGGACGCATGAGAGACACCCTCGGCCCCGTCTCCGCCGCCCTCGCGGCCGACCTCCAGGACCTCACCCGCCAGCACGGCTTCGTGGTCTGGCCCGACCGCCCGGGCGCCTTCACCGACTTCGTCGACCGCCTGCTGCGCCGACGCGACACCGGCGAGCTCCCCTTCGACCTCGTCGCCTACCGCGGCAGCTTCCTCGAGCTGATGCTCGAGCTCGAGCCCCGCGTCGGCGGCCTCGCCAAGCGCCCGCTGCTGATCCACCTCCCAGGCTTCGACGAGGCCGCCGCCCGCGACACCCCGCTGCTCGAGCTGCTCTGCGACGGTCACTGCTTCCGCAAGCGACTCGCCGACGTCGTCGCCGACGCCGCGGTCGAGAAGGTCCCGCCCGGGCCGATCGCCGAGCTCTGCGCCCGCGACGACCTCACCCTCGACGAGGCCGACGCCTGGCTCGCGCTGCGCCTCGCCGGCCAGCAGGCGGGCGAGCTCGGCCGCCTCCACGCGCTGCGCCTGCCCGACGTCGTCGATGACCTCCTGCGTCCGCGCGGCGTGTTCACCGAGCTTGCCAGCGAGCGCGAGGGCCCGCTGTGGCAGTACCTGTCCGCAAGGTCAGGTGTGAACGCCGCCTGGCGCGACGCCTGCATCCCGCGCGACCCCGTGCGCGCCGAGGACCTCGCGTTCGCCGTCGCCAGCTGGGCGCTGAGCGTCGAGTACGTCCACGACCTCAAGCACCGCGAGCCGAACGACGAGCGCCTGCGGGTGATGGACGCCCTCCCGCGACCCGTGATCGAGGCCTGCCGCGAGCTCGCCGCCCACCTCCGCGACCGCCCTGACGACTTTTACCGCCGCACCGCCGACGAGACCGAGCGCCGCTTGGAGGCCGAGATCAAGGCCGCCAGAGCCGAGGACCTCGGCGACATCGACACCTTCCGCTTCGAGGAGGACAAGGTCCTCACCGCCGCCCTCGAGGCCCTCACCGCCGCCCGCTGGGACGCCGCGAGCACCTGGGCCGAGATGCGCCTGCGCGGTCCATCGTTCTGGCTGCGCATCGAGCCGCCGCGCCAGCTCGCCTGGGAGCTCGTCCGCGACGTCGCCCGCCTGGGCCAGGCCATCGCCGCCGCCGGCGACCGCCTCGGCGACCTCGGCAGCCTCGAGGAGGCCGTCGCCCGCTACACCAGCCACGGCGCCGCCGTCGACCGCGCGCACCGCCACCTCGAGCGACGCCGCGGCACCGTCTCGACCACCACCCCCTACTATGAGCACCTGCGCGAGCGCCTCGACGCCGCTCGCGTGCGCTGGACGACCTGGGCCGACGCCTGGGCCCGTGACTTCAACGCCCTCTGCCGCGCCCACGGCTTCCTCCCCCAGCCCTCGCTGCAGCAGCGGACCCTGTTCGAGGATGTCGTCAAGGTCATGTCCCGAGAGCCAGGCACGACCGCGCTGTTCATGGTCGACGCGCTGCGCTTCGAGATGGCCGAGGAGCTGTTCGCCAGCTTCGACACCGGCACCGCCACCACGGCCCACCTGCGCGCCCGCCTCGCCGAGCTGCCGACCGTCACCGAGGTCGGCATGAACATCCTCGCCCCCATGGCCGGCCCCGGCGGCCGCCTGCGCCCGACCTTCGACGGCCGCAAGATCAAGGGCTTCCACACCGGCGAGTACACTGTCCACGACCCCGAGACCCGCCAGCGGGCGATGTTCGCCCGCGTCGAGGGCACGCGCTGCCCGTGGATCCCCCTCGACGAGATCGTCGCCCGTACCGCCGACTCCCTGCGCCAGGCGATCCGCGGTGCGAACCTCGTCGTCGTCCACAGCCGCGAGATCGACGACCTCGGCGAGGCCGACACCGCGTTCGTCAGCCTCGCCTCCTTCGACGTGGTGCTCCACCGCCTGCGCGCCGCCTGGGCGCTCCTGCGCGAGGCCGGGGTGCGAAGGTTCGTGATCACCTCGGATCACGGCTTCCTCCTCCTGAGCGACCCGACCCGTATCCCGCACGGCCGCAAGATCGATCCACGCCAGCGCTGCGTGCTCGACCCTGTCGGCGCCGACCGCTCAAACGCGGTCCGGGTGGCCCTCACCGACCTCAAGTACGACGATACGACGCTATCGCTGTACATGCCCGAAACGACAGGTGTGTTCGACAACGCCCAGCGCCCGAGCTTCGTCCACGGCGGCAACAGCCTGCAGGAGCGCGTGATCCCGGTGATCACGCTCGAGCACCGCTCGGGCGCCGGCGGCAGCCAGGCCCGCTATCGCGTCACCGTCGAGCCGCGCGGGGGCGTCACCGATATGCACTGCCTGAAGATCCGCCTCGAGCCCGACGACCAGGCCACGCTGATCTACATCGGCCCCACCGAGCTCGAGCTCTCGCTGCGGGTCCCCGAGGCTCCGGAAGTCGCCGTCGAGCTGCGCTCCGTCCGCGGCGGCGCCCGCCTGGCCGGCGGGGCAATCGTCGCGCCGCTCAACAGTGACTTCGAGCTGTTCTTCCACCTCAGCGGCCCGACCGACGCCCGTGTCCTGGTCGAGGTCTATCATCCGACCGCCGTCGCTGACGTGCTCCCCTGCGTCGCCCCCGATCGCTACGCCGTACACGCCGTGAACCCCCGGGAGCCCACGCCACACCCGAATGGCCCCACACCCGAATCCATGGCCCCTCCGGACGGCCATCTTCGTAAATCCGCCTCTGCGGTGAAATCGGCGGAACCGGCTCCAGATGTCGCTGTTGCGCCCAAGCCAACGCCCGCACCCGAGTGGCTCCGGGCGCTCCCTGAGGGCGGCATCCGCCGCGTCTTCGCCCACCTCGCCGAGCACGGCACGCTCAGCGAGACCGACGTCGCGGCGCTGCTCGGCGCACCGCGTCACCTCCGCACCTTCGCGCTCAAGTTCAAAGAATACGCCGCCAAGGCCCCGTTCGACGTCCGCGTGGACACGGTCGACAACCTCCGGATCTACGTGCGCGAAGGGACAGCACCATGACCAGCCAACGCGACATCATCCACATCTTCGAGAAGCTCCGCGGCGGCGCCGTGCCCGAGCGCGCGGTCGAGACCTTCGCCGTCGGCATCGAACCACAACGCGACGAGATCAAGCGCCAGCTCGAGCTGCTGCGCCACGGCGAGGGCGCCGTCAAGTTCCTCCGCGGCGGCTACGGCTGCGGCAAGACCTTCATGGCCCGCCTCGCGCTCCTCGACGCCCAGGCCCAGGGCTTCGCCACCTCCTTCGTCGTCGTCTCCGACAACGACCTCCACTTTCACCGCTTCGACGACGTTTACCGCAAGGTCATGACCGAGCTCGGCACCTCCTCGTGCCAACGCGGCGCCCTCGGCGACATCCTCGACCGCTGGATCGCCAAACAGGAGGCCGCGCTGATCGAGCTCGGCAACGACCCCGACGCTGACGACTTCGACGCCAAGGTCCGCGAGCGCCTCAAGACCAGCCTCGCCAACGCCACCGGCGGCAAGGCCCCCCCCGACTTCACCCGCGTCGTCCAGGCGATCTTCGACCTCAAGCAGAAGGGCGAGGTCCACGAGGCCGGCGCCCTGATCTCCTGGCTGTGCGGCAGCACCAACGTCGCCGCCGCGACCAAGAAGCTGGCCGGCATCAAGGGCGAGATCAGCGGCACCGACGCCCTCTCGTACCTCCGCGGGGTGCTCGAGATCATCAAGGCCGCCGACTACAACGGCCTCGTCATCGTCATCGACGAGGCCGAGACGATCCTGCGCATGCGCAAGGACTCGCGCCACAAGTCGCTCAACGGGATCCGCCAGATCTTCGACGCCTCCGGCTCCTACCCGGGTCTGTTGTGGATCTTCACCGGCACCCCCGACTTCTTCGACAGCCGCCAGGGCGTCGCCGGCCTCGCCCCGCTCCACGACCGCATCTGCTTCAAGAAGACCGGCCGCTTCGCCAGCCTCCGCCAGGCCCAGCTCGAGCTCACTCCCTTCGACCAGCCCCGCCTGCTCGCCGTCGCCACCTGCCTCCACGAGCGCTACCCCGCCCGCGACCGTGAGCGCCTCCAGACCCGGGTCTCCCGCGCCTTTATCGAGCGCCTCGTCGCCGATGTCACCGCCGGCTTCAAGGGCGATGTCGGCGTAGTCCCCCGCCAGTTCCTCCGCGAGTTCGTCACCCAGATGGACCTCGTCGACGAACAGCCCGACTACGACCCCATGAAAGAGTACGAGTTCAAGATCAAGGTCGGCGACCTCACCGCGCAAGAGCAGCACAAGCTCACCGGCCAACCCCTCCTGATCGCCGACGACGCCACCGACGAGCCCGTGCTCAAGGAAGACGTCTGGTGACCACGGAGCTCATCACAGGCAAAGTCTGGCCGGCGATCCATGCAGCGGCAGAGATGGCGCGCGGTCGGAAACTGGCCGCTGTCGCCTACATCGGTGAAGACGGCGCGGAACTGTTGAGCGACTTCGCCGAGGGCGACGTCCTCGTATGTAACATGGGACCTGGCGCCCTGCAGGCTGGGGCGACCCACCCAGACGCGATCGCCACGCTAATCCGTCGAGGTGTACATGTCTACTCGCACCCCAGTCTGCATGCAAAAGTCTATGTCCTTGGGGCTGTCGCTATCGTGGGCTCTGCAAACGTCTCCAGCAACGCGGCAAACCGCCTTATTGAGGTCGTGACACGTACGACCGACGCACGTCTCGTCACGGACGCGCGGCGGTTCATCCGCTCCACTTGTCGCAACTCCATGCAGATCGACTCTGCCTACCTCAGGGAGGCGAGAAAGGCCTACCGTCGGCCTCGTGGCGGTGCCAACTCGGGCAAGCCGGCAAGGGCGGAGAAGCCGAGCGTCCGCCTCCATGTCGAAGACTTCGTCGGCTCAGACCCTCCGACGCTCGTCGAGAAGCACTACCGCGCCAACGTTGACGACTGGCAAGCCAAGGCTGGGCCTTCTTCAAAATGGTCTGCCGACTTCTCGTGGGATGATAATCGACGGTGGCTCCGGGACAACGACTGGGTGTTATGGGTCTACGTCGGCGGAAAGTCGCCTGAGGTGCTTCCTCCGATGCAAGTGCTCTGCCGTCTCCCCGCAGGCGGTCGTTCCGCCCAGATCGTCACGTGGTACCGGGCTGCCAATAAGAGGCCGCTCGCTTGGAACCATGTAAAAGGCCGCGTTCTTGCCAACGCCAATTACGAACTCGAGTACGGCCAAACCGTCAAGAGCACAGCAGCGGTTAAATCTATTTTCGCCCTGTGGAAGCTGGAGGATCGGGCATGAGCATCTTCGCCCCCCTCTCCCCCCGTCTTCAGGAGGCGATCGTCGGGCGCCTCGGCTGGACAAACCTGTGCCCGGTGCAGAAGCTCGACGGTGAGGCGCTGTTGAGTTCGTGGACGCAAGCCCGCGAAGGCTGGGCTTCTGCGCGCGGGGCCGATCTTGGCACTCTTGAGCGGAGTTGCTGACCAAGGAAAGGCGTCTAGTGAGCCCAGTCAACCGCAGCCAGGGCAGAAGGTTTTGGGCAGGTGGCCACCAATGGGGCAAGGTCCGAAAGAAGGACGAGTTCATCGCTGGCAACTTCTGGCAGCACAACTACGACCCCGACTTCGATGACTACGCGTCCAGGAGCACGTGGGAAAAATTCCGCCAGATCGAGGTAGGTGACTGGTTCGCTATCAAGGGCTACGGCGGCCAGAATGACCTCGTCGTGTATTACGTCGGTCAGGTGGTCGGCAAGGACGAGGACGAAGCGCGCCTCGATCTCGAGCGACGCCACGACATCCCACTCTTCCGCGGTAAGGCGCCCGCTGGTCCGAGGTGGTTCGACAGCCTTGTCCTCTGCGAGCAAGCCGAAGTCATTGGCGCGATCTTCCTGGCCTCAACTCTGCGGGTCCCAATCCCTCGATCGTCCAACCCATGCTGCCCAAACCCTCACCTATCCCGCACACAAACACCATCTTCTTCGGGCCCCCAGGCACGGGCAAGACCTTTCGAGCCCGTGAACTCATGGCGGCCTATCGAGACGCAGGAGGCCCTTTACAGCCGCCAGCGAGCACGGTAACGCCTGATTTGAGCGATCTCAAAGACTATCAATTGGTCGCGTTGACCTTGCATACCATCGGCCGCAGCACGACGGTGCCCGAACTGCAGAAGCACCCGTTCATTGTCGAACGCTTCGGTGCACTTACCTCGCACTTGCTCAATCGTCGGCTCTGGCGCGTCCTTCAGGAACGTACGGTCCTGGAGTCGAAGACCGTTGGGACCACGTCGCGAAGAGGTCCTTTCATCTTCGACAAAGACTCAGAGAGCCGGTGGTATCTGTCCAAAGGACTGCCGGAGGACCTGGAAGGGCTGGTCTCGGACGGGTTGCCCCAAAGCGCCGGGCCCGCCGCGCCGCGGGATAACTCCCTCTTCGTGACCCTCCATCAGTCCTATTCCTACGATGATTTTATAGAAGGCATCCGACCTCGTCTTCGGGAGAATGACGACGCGGAGGGACTCTCGTACTCCCTCGTCGACGGGGTCTTTATGCAGGCCGTGCGGCGATCCCTCGCCCTGACGGGCTTCGAGCAGCCGCTCTCCAAGTTCTGTGAGCTGACCTCCGAAGCACGTCGCAAATACCTGGACGGCGCCCCTCGGTTCGCGCTGTTCATCGACGAGATCAACCGCGGCAACGTTTCACGCGTGTTCGGTGAGCTGATCACCCTGATCGAGGGGGACAAGCGGCTGGGCGCGAACAACGAGCTGATCGTCACCTTGCCGGTCTCCGGGCAGCGCTTCGGCGTACCTTCTAACCTCGACATCATCGCCACGATGAACAGCGCGGATCGCAGCGTCGAGGCCTTGGACACGGCCCTGCGCCGTCGATTTGCCTTCGAGGAGGTTCGTCCGAATCCCGACCTGCTCGATTTCGACTTTCATGGCGGCATCAGCGCATCCAGGCTCTTGCGAACGATCAATGACCGCATCGATCGGCTCTACGATCGCGACCACCAGATCGGCCACGCTTACTTCATCGAGTGCAAGACGCAGCCGAGCCTCGACTCGCTCAGGCGGGTCTTCCGACTCCACATCCTGCCGCTGCTCCAGGAGTATTTCTTCGGCGCCTGGTCCAAGATCGGGCTCGTCCTCGGCGAGCGCTGGGTCAAGCAACGAGGGGCTCAACAGGTCCAGTTCGCCAACTTTCACCACGACGACTCCGACTACGAGGATCGTTCGATATTCGACATCATCGATCCCCGAGATGCCCAAATCGAAGATTTCCGCGCCATCTATGAACCATGACTACGCCGCCTCGAATAGTCGTATTTGAGCACGGCAAGCTCGTCGTCGGCCAGGAGTACGACTGCGCCGACGGCGGGAAGCTCCGCTTCGAGCTCAAACACTTCGAGGCCCTGGCTCGCTTCGTCTCCCGGTCCCGCTGGAAGCCGTACACGCTCGCTCATCGCAGCGTCTGCTTCGGGGGCTGGGTCGGCGCCCTGCGCGTCGGGCGGCTCCTGATCGAGGTCCTTCCCAAAGCGGATCGGCACGCCTGGGAGGCCGATGACCCGCCGCACTGGCGGCGAGCCCTGTCCATGATGCTGCGCACCGCTCGCAACACGACGCTCAAGCACGCCGAACTCGCCCCTCTCGACGAAGAGAACGCCTCCCTGATGGAGATCTACATCGAACGCTTCGTCGGCTGCGTCGAGAAGCTCCTCCATCACGGCCTCGTGCGCCGATACCGGCAGGTCGAGGACAACCTGCCGAACTTCCGCGGCCGCCTTCGTGTTGTTGAGCACGTCCGTCACAACTGCGCCAACGAGGCTCGTTTCTTCGTGGAGCACACGACGTATGACCATCAACATCGGCTGAACGAGGTCTTGTTGGCGGCCCTGTACGTGGTTCGCGACCTTCCTATCTCTGCCGGGCTCCACGGTCGGTGTCGCCGCTGCTTGCTGGCGTTCCCGCCGATTGAGCGGCGACGGCTATCCACGAGTGAGCTAGCCAAACTCCCGCTCGACCGCGCGACCCGACAGTACCAGGAAGCTCTGGAGCTCGCGCGTCTCCTTCTGCTCCACCATGCGCCCAGCATGGACTCGGGGGGCCTCGACGTGCTGGCGATCCTGGTCCAGATGAGCCGCCTCTTTGAAAACTTCGTCGGCCAGCTCTGCCGGCGCACCAATCTCCCCGGGTTGCGCGTCTCGCTGCAGCGCTCCGTTCCGTTCTGGGGTCCAGACGGGGGCACGATACGCGATATCCGGCCGGATATCATCGTCGAGCGCAAGGGATATCATCCGCTCGTGATCGACGCGAAGTGGAAAGCCCTGCCCATCGTGGGCCCTTCGGTCGATGATATCCGTCAGATATACGCGTACAATCAGTACATTGGAGCCACCCACTCGATCTTGCTGTACCCCAAGTCCCGCCCCGTACAGACGATCCTATCCGGTAAATTTCACAGCCATGACCACCGGCTTAGCACCGCTGCGCTCGAGCTGGACCCGGCAGGAACGGCGAACTTGAAGGCGCTGGTGGAGCAGATGCAAACCATCGTCGAGCGCGCGTCGACGGCGCACCCCGTATCGTCTATCTCGTCAGAAGGCACTCTATGAGCATCTTCGCCCGCCTCTCCCCCCGCCTGCAGGAGGCGATCGTCGCGCGCCTCGGCTGGACCAGCCTGCGCCCCGTGCAGGAGCTCGCCGGCGAGGCACTGCTCGCCGGCAAGAACGCGGTCGTGCTCGCACCGACCGCCGGCGGTAAGACTGAGGCCGCGATCTTCCCGACGCTCTCGCTCCTGATGGAGCACCCCGCCGACGGCGTCGGCGCGCTCTACATCGCCCCGATCAAGGCCTTATTAAACAACCAGGCCGAGCGCCTCGGCACCTACACCGAGATGGTCGGCCTGCGCCGCTTCGTCTGGCACGGCGACACCCCGAGCGCCGACCGCACGCGCTTCGTCCGCGAGCCGGCCGAGCTGCTCATGACGACGCCCGAGTCGCTCGAGGTCATGCTCGTCTCACAGCGGGTCGACGCGACCAGGCTATTTCGCGACCTGCGGATCGTCATCATCGATGAAGTCCACGCGCTCGCCGGCAGCGACCGCGGCGCCCACCTGCTCAGTGTCGTCGAACGCATCGCACGGCTCTCCCAACACGACGTCCAGCGGGTCGGCCTCAGCGCCACCGTCGGCAACCCCGCGGAGATCCTTGTCTGGCTGCAGGGCACCTCGCAGCGGGAGGCGACGATCGTCGACCCGCCCAAACAACCCGCCAAGCGCCAGCTCCTCGTCAGCCACCGCCCGAGCCTGCCCGAGCTCGCCCGCGACGCCGCCCGCGTCGCCAGGGGCGCCAAGAGCCTGTTCTTCTGCCAGACCCGCAGCATGACCGAGGCCGTCGCCGAGCACATGCGCAGCGCTGGCACGACCGTGTTCGTTCATCATAGCGCCATCTCGCGCGAAGAGCGGCAGCTCGCCGAGGAGAAGTTTACTACGGGCAGCGATGCCTGCATTGTGTGTACTTCCACGCTCGAGCTCGGCATCGATGTTGGCGACCTCGATCGCGTCCTCCAAGCCGAGGCGCCCGATACCGTCAGCTCGTTCCTGCAGCGAATGGGCCGTACAGGCCGCCGTGCCGGCCAGGCCGCCAACACCTCTTTCTTCTGCGAGACCGCGGAGGGGGTGCTGCAGGCGATCGCGCTTGTCGAGCTCGCGCGCGAGGGTTGGGTCGAGGACGTTACGCCGCAGGCTCGGTGCTGGCCAGTCTTCATTCATCAGCTCCTCGCCATGTCGCTCGCCAGCGACGGCGTGACCTTCGAGGACGCCTGGCAGCAGCTCCAGTGCGTGCCCGACTTCCGCGGGATCCACCGGGCGGAGGCCGAGCGCCTCGTCGCCTGGATGCTGCGCGACAGGTCGCTGATCCTCCTCGACGGCCGCCTGCTGATCGGCCCCAAAGCCGAGCGCCGCTACGGCCGTCGCAACTTCATGGAGCTCTACGCGGTCTTCTCGAGCCCGCAGACCTACACCGTCGAGACCACAAGTAACCAACCGCTCGGCACCCTCAATCAAGGCTTCGTCGATCGACTGGTCGAGGGCGTGAGCTGCTTCTTGCTCAGCGGGCGTCCGTGGGCGGTGCTGGCGATCCGCCACGACGATCGCCGCATCATCGTCGAGCCCGCGCCGCGCGGCCGTCAACCGACCTGGGGCGGCATGCTGCCGCAGTTCCTGGGCGAACGACTGTGCGCGAAGATCCGCGACATCATCGCCGCCGCCGACGTCCCGCAGTACCTCACCGCCGAGGCCGCGGACGCCCTCGCGCTCCAGCGCGCGGCGATGGGCGCCTTCGCCGAGCCCGGTCGCGGCAGCATCGAGGACGCCGAGGGCGAGCTCCACTGGTGGACCTTCGCCGGCGGTCGGATCAACCACACCCTGCGTTACGCCCTCGGCGCGCTGCACAGCGGGTGGAAGATCATCCCCGACAACTTCCTCATCAAGATCCGCGGCGAGGGCATCACCCGACGCGATCTTCTCGAGGCGATCGACGCCATCGCCGAGCCCGAGTTCTGGGCCAATGAGCGCCTCTGGCAGGACATCGCGGACACCCTGCCGGCGTACCGCCTGAGCAAGTTCCAGCCGCTCATGCCCGCGTGGGTCGAGCGCGAGAGCCTCGCCAGCTACCTCCTCGACGTGGGCGGCGCGGCTCGCTGGCTCACTGGCCGCGCGCCGACTCGCCTGCCTGACCTCGCCGGCCCCGCGCCGACCGAGGCGCCGATCCTCGAGCCCACACCGGCGACTGAACCCCCGCAGCCGGAGCGCGAGGCTCCAGGCCAAGGCCGCGTCCGCTGGATCGCCACCAGTGCCGACTTCCTGGCCATGTGCGACAAGCTCAAGCGAGAGACCGTGCTGGGCTTCGACGTCGAGACGACGATGTACACGCACATCCTGTGCCTGATGCAGATCGCCTGCGCAGACGCGGTCTACCTCGTCGACGCACTGTCGGTCACCGACCTCGCCCCGATCGCCCCGATCCTGAGCGACCCGGCGATCATCAAGGTCATCCACAACGCCACCTTCGAGCGCACCACCCTCAAGCGCTACGACCTCGTGATTGACGGCGTCGTCGACACCCTGGTCGTCTCCCGCCGGCTCCGCGGCAAGAACGTCGGCAGCCACAGCCTCAAGGCGGTCTGCGCCCGCGAGCTCGGCCTCGAGATGGACAAGGCCGACCAGACCAGCGACTGGACCCAGCGCCCCCTGAGCCCATCCCAGCGCGCGTACGCTGCCCTCGACGCCGAGATCCTGCTCCACCTCCATGCCCACTTCGGCGGCCCGACGCCGGAAACGTTGAACCCGCAGACTCGCCTGCCTGGTTCATGACTCTGCGACCGATCAGGACGTGCCATGAGCTCTGCCACAGCCACATCTGCCGTTCTCCTATCGTGGGTCGCTACAAACAATGACCCGTATGAGCGCGAGCGCGGGTCGCGGGAGTATGTACGGCGTAACGGCGAGCCCGTGGCGGGTCCATCGCTTACGCTGCTCGCGGACGAGTCCTCCTCGTATCGCGGTCGCATCACCGCCGCGGTGTTCTTCTACCAGCGGTCGCACAAGCGGACGTTCGAGGACCTCGTGGAGGTGCTGGCGGAGACGGTGCCGAACCTTGAGCTGCACGAGGAGGTCTTCGACCAGGAGGACCCCACCGACCACGCGGCCATTTTCGAATTCCTGCGAGAGGCGTTACCGCGGATCCGCCGCAAGTTCGGTGATCGCGAGCTGGTAGTCCACCTATCGCCTGGGACCCCCGCGATGCAGACAGTGTGGGTCTTGATGGCCGAGACGGGGTTCATCAAGCAGCCTTTCACGGTCGTCCAGTCGTACCGCGCGGTCGATCGCCGCGAGCGCCCGACTGTCATGCCGGTCAGACTCGGCATTGACACCTTTTACAAGCGCTACCAGGAGTCGCGCCCAGGCGGAGCGGATACCGCGGAGCGGTCAGTCGGCTGGAAGCCGCGGTTCGAATCGCCGAGAAGCGCTGCCGTCTATCGCGAGGCGCAGCGTCTCGCGGGACTCAAGGTCCCCATACTGATCCTTGGCGAGCGCGGCACCGGAAAGACGCAGCTCGCCGGATGGATCCGCCAGTGGAGCCGATGGCGAAAGCCCGAGCGCGACCGGAACTGGCCGGCGATCGCCTGCGGCCAATACACACCGGAGACGATGCGCGCCGAGCTGTTCGGCCACAGCAAGGGCGCGTTCACGGACGCGAAGGAGGCTCGCCCCGGCCTCCTCAAGCACGCACACAAGGACACGCTATTCCTCGACGAGATCGGAGACATCTCCCGCGAGCTCCAGCGCCTGCTCATCAAGGCGCTCGAGGAGCGCCAGTTCCAGCCGCTCGGGTCCACAACGGTCGAAGAGTCCGACTTTCGTCTGCTCAGCGCGACGAACCTGTCCCTCACGGCGCTGCGGGCCCGGCTCGACGCCGACTTCATGGATCGGATCAGCCCATTCGTGCTGCGTGTGCCGGCGTTGCGCGAGATCCCCGAGGACATCGGTTGGCAGTGGGACGAGGTCCTCGTAGCGGCCGCTCGTCGGGCCGAAGTCGACCTGCGGTACGCGAAGATGGCCGAGCCCCACCGTCGACGCGTGCTCGCGGCGCTCCGTGCCCATCCCCTGCCAGGTAATCTCCGCGATCTGTTCCGCGTCGCATGGCGTTTCCTCGCCGCCCGCGCCGACCAGGAGGCGCCCCTCACGGTGGCGGACGCCGTCGACTACGCCCTCCAGGCGCTCAACGGCGACTCGCCGGACGTAGCCAACATGGGCGCGCATGGCCTCGCTCGCGCTTTTGCCGATCGCGTTGCTCTCGAGCCTATCCTCCTTGATGACGGCCCGCTCGATCCCGAGCGACTGATCGCAGAATTCAAGCGATGGTTCGCGCAACAGGTCGCAGTGCTCGCGGAACGAACAGGTCGGTCCGAGTCCGAACTGACCACGATGAACGACCGGACCCTTCGCAACTGGCGGCGGAAAGAGGGTTCCGCGGGCCCGGAATAATCCTGCCGAAAAAGCCGCGTCGCGCGGCCACGCAACATGGCTGATCCGGGATAATCTTTGTTTTTCAATGATTTGACTTCTGCATGAGCCGTTCGGCACAGCACGTGGACTTGGTGGGCATGGCTCGCCGGGGTGGCGAGGCCATGAGGTCCACATGCACGAACAGCCCAGGCTCACACATCACGCCGTCGAGCGCTCCCGCGCCCGAGGGATCCCCACGAAGGCCATCCATGCCGCGCTCGTGTACGGCAAGCACCGCGCGATCCGCGGGGCCGACGTGTACACGGTCGGCTGGCGCGAAGTGCGGTTGGAGGCACGGTATGGCATCGACCTCTCTCGTTGGGAAGGGATCGAGGTCGTCTGTGCGCACGATGGCCGGATCCTCACCGTCTACCGCAACAAGAACTCGCGGGCGCTCCGCGACCGCCCGGCTCGCCACGCCGCTTGATGGAGGGCCACATGGGTTTCGCCTCGTATAGCGAAGATATCATCAGCCGCCTTGGCGGCGACCAACGCCCCCGAAACAAGGAAATCCGCCCAATGAGCCGCCTCAAAGAATTCACCGTCCAGAATGCCCGCCCGCTCCCTGTCATCTTGCTGGCCGATGTCTCCGGCAGCATGGGGGTCGACGGCAAGATCCAGGCCCTCAACCACGCCGTACGCGAAATGCTCGAGGCGTTCCAGGACGAGGCCGATCTACGAGCCGAGATCCACGTCTCTGTGATCACATTCGGCGGCCAGGCACGGACACACCTGCCGCTGGGCCCGGCTCAGAATGCCAAGTGGAATGACCTCGGTGCCGCCGGAGGCACTCCCATGGGCGCCGCTTTCGACCTCGCCCGTCAGATGATCGAGGACCGCAACGTCGTCTCGAGTCGGTCGTACCGCCCGACGATCGTGCTCGTCTCCGACGGACAACCCACCGACGCCTGGCAACAGCCGCTCGAGGCGTTTCTCGCTAGCGAGCGCGGCGGCAAAGGCTTCCGCATGGCCCTGGCCATCGGCGCCGACGCCGACAACGCCGTACTCAAGACTTTCCTGGCCGACCCGCGGCGCGGTATACCGGGCCGACGAGGCGAAGCAGATCCGGACGTTCTTCCAGTTGGTGACGATGAGCGTATCGAGCCGGTCGCGGAGCGCGAACCCCAACAGCGCCCCACCCATCGCCGACGGCTGGGACCTCTGATGATGCGGGTGGTCGCAAGCTCTGTCCGCGGCCCCGCGCACACACGCGAAGGGCAACCGTGCCAGGACGCCTGGCTGGCGGTACCAGGACCGCGGGCCGCGCTCGCCGTTGTGTGCGACGGCATGGGCAGCCGCCCACGCGCGCGGGAGGGCTCCCGTGCAGCCACGCAGGCGGCCCGCGACGCCTGGCGCATGTGGAGCCGATCTCCGACCGGCACCATCGAGGATATGATCCGCTTGCTTGAGGTCTGCTGGCGACTCCGCCTACGCGTCCCCCCCGAGCAGGCCGCGACCACCTGTCTGCTCTACGCCGAGGACGGCCACGGACGCGCTGCGCTCGCGCAGCTCGGCGACGGACTGATCGTCCGGCGAACCGCGACCGGCACCGTAACGATCCACCCCTCGCGCGCCGAGGGCCTCGGCCGCACGCAGGCGCTCGGCACCCCACACACGCTTGCCGACTGGTCGCTAGGGCTGACAGCCCCTCTCGATGTGGGCGAAGCGATCGCCCTCGCCACAGACGGCGTGTCCGATGATCTCGACGCCACGCGCCTCGGAGCGCTGATCACATGGGTGATCGACGAACTCGGTCCCCATCCTCATGCCGGCCGTCTGCTCCGCGCCGAGCTGCACAACTGGCCCGTTCCCCATCACCGCGACGACAAGACCCTCCTCGTTCTATGGAAAACCCCCACCTCAACGAAGTAACCGACGAGAACAACGCCGTCCACCGGCTCGAGCATAAGATCGGGGTCGGTGGTCAGGGCGTCGTCTGGCTGGTCAAGGGCGGCCGGCGGGTCGTCAAGCTGCTCCGGCGCGGCGACCCCGAGGCCCTCCGCAGACAGTTCCTGTTCGTGCGCCGGCTCGACCTCTCGGGGCTTCACGTAGCGAGGCCGCTCGCCGTCCTGAAGCCGCCGCTCGTCGGCTATGTCGCCGAGTTCCTCGGTGACATGACCCCCCTCGGCGCCCTACTCAGGCCCCCCGCGACCGACCTGCTGCGCTGGCACATCGAGACCGGCGGTCTGCGCCGGCGTTTGAGGCTCCTCGCGCACGCGGGGAGAGCCATCCTCGGCCTACACGGGCGCGGCGTCATCTACGGAGATGTCTCGCACCACAACGTCTTCGTCTCCGAGCCCGTGGCCGCCCACGAGGCCTGGCTGATCGACCTCGACAACCTCTCCCACGAGTCCGACCCGCGACGCGCAATCTATACCCCCGGATACGGCGCGCCGGAGGTCGTCGCCGGCACAGCGGGCTGCACCTCGCTATCGGACGCCTGGGCCTTCGCGGTGCTGGCCTGGCAGACGCTCACGCTCACGCACCCCTTCCTCGGAGACCTCGTCCACGACGGCGAGCCCGAGCTCGAGGAGCGTGCCTTTGCCGGCAAACTCCCCTGGGTCGGGCACGCCTCCGACCCGCGAAACGCGTGTACCCGGGGCCTCCCCCGAGCAGGTCCTGGGCAGCCGCCTGGTCGACCTCGCTGCCCGCACCTTCGAGCAGGGCCTCGCCGACCGCAAGCAGCGCCCGGGTGTCGCCGAAGTGGGTCGAACGCCTGCACGCCGCGGCCGACCTGACCGTCTTGTGCCCCGGATGCGCAGGCACCTACTTCGTCCCGAGACGTACTGCCCGTGGTGCGACGCGCCGCGGCCCGCAGTGGTCCCCGTGCGGCTCTGCCGGTGGCAGCCGGACCGGGGCGTCGTCGCGGGCGCGGTTAAGCTCGGCCATTTCCGCTGACCACCGGGCCCTCGCGCTCACCCGACGCGACACTTTCGGGCAAACCGGCGTGCTCGCCCGCGAGACGCATGTCGAGCTCGCGCTCGTCGAACGCGGGATCTCTGTACGCGCTCGACCCGGGTTCGACGCATGGATCGCGCCGATGGCCAAGGCGAATACCGAGAGATTCTCGCTCGCCGAGCGCCCCCGGATCGTCCCGCCGAGTGGTTGGATGATCTTCTTTGAGGATCCCACAAAGCCGCAGCGCGTGGCCCTGCTCGGGAGGAGCACATGAAGATCTCCGAAGTCACCGGCGGCCAGGCCGCCACGCTGCGGGTCCGCCCCACCAGTGATTCGTTTCAGCTGCTCCCGTCGCGCGAGGAGGAGGTCCGGGTCACGCGCTCAGCCGACCAGACGCTGCTCTCGTTCGGCGGATCCGTCTGGCCGGTCATAGGCGTCACGCCGGTTGATGACACCGCGTTGGTCGCGGTCGTCGGCAGCGGACTGCCGATGGTCGCCTTCGTCGTGCAGGCTTCCGCCGGGAGCCTCGTCCTCGAGACTCGCCGCTTCACGCAGGAGCTCCGGGTGGTCGAGCCGCTGCAGTTCGGGGTCGACGAGAAGGTGCTCGACGAGATCCGCCTCGTACATCGAGTCAGCGGCACCGTCGCTGACGTCAGTGCGTGGCTCGAGGATCGCCTCCTGGTGCCGTCCGTCCCCGGCGAACCAGCCCACCTCCGACGGATAATTATCTCCGGCGACGCCCAGGACAGGCTCGACGCATTCCGAATTTACGGCCATCGGATCGCCGCCGATGTTCGCCGCGCGGACGACAAGCTACGGATCGATAAAGTCGTTCGCGGGGGACGCACCGGCCACCAGCGTCTCACGCTGCTATACGCGCCTGCGTCGGTTGTCGACGCCACGCTAGCGGCCGAGCTCCATGGCAGCGTGCGCACGACGCTGTCCCAGGCGGTCACCGGCGGGGACCGGTACCTTCAGACCTGGCAGACGTACCAAAAGATCGAGGAAGAGACCGTCTTGCGGCGCGCGCGTACCTTCGGCGCCCTCGAGTACACCACGCGTGAGCGTCGGCGCGAGGACGGGGGGTGGCGGTTCACCCTGGCGCCGATCGACGACCTTGCCGGTCGCCTCGCTCTGCTCGGTGAGGCCGAACGCTTCGAACTCGAGGCCGGGAATGCTCCCCCCATTCTCGATGGCGAGCGAAGCTCGGTCGGGGCCCCGCGCAAGTCGGCCCCGAAGCTCTCGAATTTCACCGCGAGAGTGCTTCGGGTCGACGAAGCGAGGCGGATCGTCGATCTCGCCGCACCTGACGACGATGACGAGCAACCGACCCCGCCCAGGTCCGGCTATCTCTATCTGGCGATCGGTGGAGACAAGGCGCGCCTCGACCGTCGTCGTCGAGCCGAGGAAGCGTTACGCACCGGCAACTGCCCGCTCCCGCAGCTCGGCCTGCTGATGGAGGGCCAGCCGGCACCGGCCGCGCGGATGCCACGCCGCGACGCGATGAGCCAGGGCGTACGCGAGAGCTTCGGCGACGCCCGCCCGACCCAGCGTCAGATCGAGGCGATCGAGCGTGCGCTCAACACCCCCGATATTTGTCTGATCCAGGGGCCGCCGGGCACAGGGAAGACCAAGGTGATCACGGCGATCGAGCGTCGTCTCGCCGAGCTCGCCGACGAGGGCGTCGAACCCTCGCACCGCATCCTCGTCACCGCGGCCCAGCACGACGCTGTCGAGAACGTCGTCCAGCGTAGCGAGGTCTTCGGCCTCCCGGCGATGAAAGTCGGTCGGCGACGGCGCGGCACCGACGCCGCCGTCGATCCTGCGCAGGTGTTCGCCGACGAGCGCCTCAACGCCCTCCGTGCTCGTGGTGGCGCTCAGCCCGAGGCCGAGCGTCTCGGTGCAGCCCGCCGGCTCGCTGTCGCCTGCATGCGCGCCCGCTCGCACCCTGCCGAACAAGCCAGCCGGATCACCGAACTGGTCCGCCACCTCGGCGATCTCGTCCCGAACAACCTCCGAGATCGGGCGCTCGAGCGCGTCGCTGCACTCGAGCGACCCGCTGGCGCTGGCGATCCCGAGGCGCTCGAGCTGATGCTCCAGGCTGCGCGAGCGATCCGCGTCGATGATGGCCCATTCTCCGACGACGGACCCATCCAGGCTCGCAAGGCGCTACGGCGGCTCGACTCTGTGCTCACCCCGACCGAACGCGCCTTTCTCGAGCGGTGCGCCGCTGTCGAACCCGAGCCGGTACCCCCATGGCTCGCCGAGGGACGGGCCCACCGCGACGCGCTGATCGATCGGCTGGCCCGGCCCGCAGCAGTTTCCGAGCCGCGCCTCGACGAGGACACGCGATGCCTCCTGCTCGACATCCTCGACTCCGTTGACCGTCGACTCGCGGCTACCCGTGTTGGGGACGACGCGGCGATCGCCGCGTATATCCACGATCTCGAGACCGATCCCGACGGTGTGCGCGAGGCCCTCCAGTATTACACCGTCGTCCTCGCGGCCACCCTCCAGCAGTCCGCGGGGAAGGAGATGCGTCGCGTCCGCGGCATTGAAGATGGCCAGACGTCCTTCGAGTCCGTGATCGTCGACGAGGCAGCACGGGCTAACCCGCTCGACCTCTTCATCCCGCTCAGCATGGCCAAGCGTCGCGTCGTACTCGTCGGCGATCACCGCCAGCTCCCGCACCTCCTCGAGCCGGACGTTGAGCGGCAGCTCGCCGAAGGCGTAGAGCAGGGTACCGTTGCTTCGCAGACGCTCCAGGCGGTACAGGCGAGCCTCTTCGAGCGCCTGTGGGTCGTCCTGCGAAAGCTCGAGCAGCGCGACGGCATCCGCCGCACTGTGACCCTCAATGCCCAGTACCGGATGCACCCCGAGCTCGGCCGATTCGTCAGCCGCGAGTTCTACGAGATCCACGACGACGGTGAGATCGAGAGCCCGCGCCGCGCCGGCGAGTTCACGCACAGTCTGCCCGGCTACGTCAAGGCAGGCGGGCCGTGCATGGCTGCGTGGATCGACGTCCCCGGCGGCCTTCGGACGCGTGAGCGCAGCGGTCGCAGCAAGTCGCGCCCTGTCGAGGCCGAGGTGATCGCGCGCGAGGTCTTCCGCCTGATCGACCACGACGACGCTCACCTTCGGCGTCATCGCCTTCTACGCCGCTCAGGTCGACGCGATCGGGGAGGCGATGCTCAAGGTCGGTCTGACCGAACGCGCAAACAACGAGCGAGGATGGCGGGTCGCCGATCGTTGGGCACGGACCCTCGACGCCAGCGGAAAACCGGTCGAGCGCCTGCGGATCGGCACGGTCGACGCCTTTCAGGGCAAGGAGTTCGACGTCGTCTTCCTCTCGGTCACCCGGTCGAACGAGCTCCCGGCGGCGACCGACGAGGAGCAGCGCCGCAAGTACGGCCACCTCATGCTCGAGAATCGCCTCTGCGTCGCCATGAGCCGCCAGCAGCGCCTGTTGATCGCTGTCGGGGACCTCGGCTTCGTCAAGGCCGCCGAACCCCTGCGGGCCCTGCGGGCCTTCACCGAACTTTGCGGAGGACACCATGGCGTCGTTCGATAAGGCCACCCCGGTCCTTCGCTTCCGGCGTGGCAAGGTGCCGGGCGCCGTGTGGCTCCTCTGGCCCGTATTGGTCTGGCGGGTAGTCGCGCCGGTGCCGCGCGAGCAGGTCCTCAACTTCTTCCAGCGCGCCGTCTTGGCGCTCGCGCGCGCCGGTGTGGTCCGCGTTGTCGACGTCGCCGAGCGTCTGATGATCGGCCCGGACCTCACCGGTCTCGTCGTCCAAGAGCTGCGCGGCATGGGGCTGCTCGATCACTCCGATCGCCCCACTCACCGCGGGTTGCAGACGCTCGATGATATCGAGTTCGATCCTCCGGAGGACGCGACCTTCGGTCACGTCATCTCCGACCCTACCACGGGCAAGCTTTGGCCCCGCTTCTGCACCGGCGACCTCCCGATCGCCGATGTCGAGCCCGACGAGGAAGGCTGGCCCGTGCTCCTCGGCGGCAGCGCAGGCGACCCGTGGAAAGATTGGACGTACAGCGTCACCCCCGGCACCCAGAGGATCGTCCAGCCGGACGCCCGCGACGTACTTCGCATCGCTCGGCGGACCCGTCGGCAACACGCGCTCGACGACGACGACGGGCGGGACATCCCGCGGCTGCAACGCGTCTCGTTCGTGGATGAGATCCCTCAGCCGTACTGGCTCGCCGTATGCGTGCGCCGGCACGAGTCCGGCGACTGGATGGTCGACGACCCCTCGGACACGGCGAGTCAATCGAAATGCGGGCGCAGATCGACGCCATCCTCGATCGGCACCAGGGCTGCGCCGACGGATCTCTCGGATCATCGGCGACGATTCTGGCTCACCGTCGCTGACCCAGCTCCAGGCGCAGGCGACGTTCGACATCGATGAGCGACTGACCATGGCGATTCGCCAGCACGAACCCGTCCACGAGCGCCTGGTCGCCATGCAGCGCGCGTGGCTCGGGCATCGCTGGACGGTGCTCCGGGCGACAAGTTGGACGACGTGCTGGTGAAGGCTCAGCGAGCCGCCGAACGAACCTTGCGCATCGCCCACGATCCCTGGCGCGACATGGCTCCGCCGCTATTCACCGAGCTGGCCGAGTCCGACAAGGCGCTCAACCAGCAGCTCCTCGACACGATCGCCGGCGAGCTCGGGTTCACCACGCCCCTGCCGCCGACCCTCGCGTCGGTCCGCCGCGGCAAGGTCCAGCACGCCGAGGACAGCGGCCACGGCAGCCTGCGCCCGCTCGTGATCGTGGCGCTGCTCGGCGCCGGCCGGGACCGGGCACACCCCCTGTACCGCGCCGCAGGCAGGCACCCAGGCCTGCTCGAGCGCCTAGATCGGCTCGCACAGGCCCGCGACCGCGTCGCCCACGATAACGACGATCCCCCGTCCAGGACGGTCGAGCGCCACCGCGAGACCGTATTCCTCCTCGTCGAGACCCTCCTCCTCACCCGCTGAATCGACCGAGATATACCTGCATGAGCAAGAAGAACGGCAAGAACCGACCGAACCCCACCCCGCGGCCCCCATCCACCCCGACGGCCGCGGCGACCCCGGCGATCGAACCGACGACCGAGCAGCTCGCGCGCCTCGATCAGGTCGAGACCCAGGTCGCAGCGCTGACCGCCGAGCCCGGGCCCGTCGTTGAATGCCCTCCTGAGCCGCCTGGCCCGACCCTCGCGGAGTGTCTGCGTCGCGTCGAACCCCTGCTCCGGGACGCACGGACCCATTTCGAGAGGGCCAAGCAACGCGAGGCAGCCGCCAGGGCCGAGGAGGACCGCGTCGTCAGCGAGAAGCGGGCGCAGGACGAAGCGCTCCGGCAGGCCAGGCGCACTGCCGACGAGCAGCTCGCTGCCCGCAAGACCGAGCTCGACAGCGCCGACGCCGAGATCCTGCACCGCATCGAGGCCTGCGACGCCCGCGAACATGCGGCCGATCGGCGATCCTCCGAGCTCGACGCACGCGAGGCCCTCCTCCTCAAGACGTCGGCCGTCCTGACCGAGCGCGAGCTCAACGCCGAGCACGGCTTCCTCGCAGAGAAGCTTCGGATTCTTGCCACGGTCGAGGCCGACGCTGCCCGTCTCCGCGACGAACGTGACAGCCTCACGCAAGAGCTCGCGTCCAGGCGTGCCATCGCCGAGGAGGCCGCACGAAGGGCCGCCGACGAGCGCGCCGCGAGGTGGGCGCAGGACGACGCCCGACGGATCCAGGCGGCTGCCGACGCCCGCCTCGCCCTCGGCGCCGAACTCGCTGGCACGCGGGAGACCAGGCTGGCCAGTCTGGGCGCCGAGTTGCAAGACCGGCGCGCCCGGGCCGAGGCAGAGCTGCAAAAGCACCTGAGCGCCCGCCGCGCTGCCTTCGATGACGAAGCTGCGGCCCTCGAAGCACAGGCGAGGGCGCTCGCCGAGCAGGAGCGGGCCCTCCGGGGCACCGAGCTCGACCTGAAATCCGAGCAGGACATCCTCGCCGAGGACCGAGCCGCACTGGCGAAGAAGGTCGAGCGCCTGGTGGCCGAACGCACCGAAACCCTGCGTCACGAGGCCGCATCGATCCAGCGACAGCTCGCCGACGCCCGCGCCCAGCGCGATGCCTACGCGGCCGAGATCGACGCCCGTCGCGAGCTAGACCGGCGCTTCGGCGAGAAGGCCCCCGAACACATCCTCGCCGACATGAACCACCTCGAGCGCGAGCGCGAGGAACTCGTCCGCCAGCTCCGCGATCGTCCGGACGCCCGTGACGGCGAGCGCCTCGCCGCGCTCCTGCGCGAGCGCTCGGCCTGGCTGGAGGAGCAGGCGATCCTTCGCGGCGATCTGGCGAAGGCCGCGGGAGAGCTCGCCACCCGCCGGCTCGCCGCGATCGAGCTCGAATCGCTGCGGAAGGAGAAGGAGGCCCTCGAGGTCCACAAGCAGCTTCTGGACGGCGCCCTCGACGAGCTCCGCGCCCGCGTCCAGGAGCTGACCCGGCAGGAGGACCACCGAAACCCGATGACGGCCCTCACCAGCCTCGACATCGTCGAGGCGCTCCAGAGCGAAAAACGGACCATCACCCCGCTCCGCCAGGCCACGCCGACACTCCGCGGATCGCCGACGACCTTCGGCACCGGATCGCCACCGGCATCGACGGGCGGACGCTCTACTACGCCGCGCGAGACGTCCGCGCGTTCCTCGGTGGCCTCGCCATGACCCGCCTGATGCTCCTGCAGGGGATCTCGGGCACCGGCAAGACCAGCCTCCCGCTCGCCTTCGCCAGCGCCGTCGACGGCGGCCGCGAGGTCGTGGAAGTGCAGGCCGGCTGGCGCGACCGCCAGGATCTCGTCGGCTACTACAACGCCTTCCACCGCCACTATTACGCGACCAACTTCCTGCAGGCGCTCTACCGTGCCGGCACACCTGCCTTCCGTGATCGGCTGTTCTTGATCGTCCTCGACGAGATCAACCTCTCGCGCCCGGAGCAGTTCTTCGCCGATTTCCTGTCCGCGCTCGAGCAGCCCATGGAGGACCGGCGGCTCACCCTCGTCAGCGATCCCGTCGCGGACGCGCCGCGCCTCTTGGTCGACGGGCGCCATCTGCCGATCCCGCCGAACGTCTGGTTCATCGGCACCGCCAACCACGACGAGAGCACGGCCGAGTTCGCGGACAAGACCTACGACCGTGCTCACGTGATGGAGATGCCGCGTAACACCGGGGCGGCCCGCTTCGGATCAACGACAGGGCACCGCGCCCCGATCTCCTACAAGGCGCTGATGGAGGTGTTCCAGGGGCGCGCGGTCGGCAAGCCGACGCGGCGGAGCAGGCGTGGACCTGGCTGCAGCACGCCTCGTTCGCCCGCACGATCGAGCAGAAGTTCCGGATCGGCTGGGGCAACCGGCTCGAGCAACAGCTCGCCGCTTACTTGCCGGTCATCGTCGACGCCGGCGGCACCATCGGCGAGGCGATCGATCACCTGCTCGTCACCAAGATCCTGCGCAAGCTCAAGGACCGCCACGACATCCGCGTCGACGCCCTGGAGCAGCTCCAGGCGCAGCTCACGGAGGACTGGAAAGGGCTCGACGGCACGCAGCCCGAGCGCTGCATCGACCTCCTCGGGCGGGAAATCGCCGCCAAGAAAGTCGAAACCAACGAGTGACACGCTTTTTCGACCGCCTCGGCGGCGCTTCGTCGACGCTCCCCCGGCCAGCCGTCTGTGACGCATGGACGGCCGACGACCGGCGCTTCGGCGACGAATGGCCTGCTCTCGCCGGCGACGCCGTGCTGGGGCGCTGGCCCGACGAACTCGAGACCGAGGCGGCGACCAGCCTGGCGATCACATTCGGCGACGACGCAGCGTGGGACGACCTTGCCGGCGTACCAGCCGTCGTCCAGGGGATCGCCGAGCGCGCCCGCCTCCAGCCGCTCGACCGCGAGATCCTCCGCCATCTCCCGCACCTCCAGCACGTCTGTCACCGACCCCGTCTCCACCTCCGCGTCGACGAGGAGCGCGTTCCCGGTCTCACGTGCGCGCCGGACCCCCGTCCGTGCGGTCGCCGACCTCGTGTCGCACCCCGGCGACTGGGAGCACCGGACGCTCCGCAGCATCCAGCCCTCTCGGTACTCGCCCGCCTCATCGAGGACGAGTGGAACCTCTACGAGAACCGCGTCGCCGCCCGGCTCGTCGATCATCTCCTCGCCTACGTCGCCCGACGCCTGACGGAACTGCACAAGGTCGAACGTTCGCTCCGCGCCCACAAGGAGAACGTCGACGAGGGCACGACCTCGTTTTGGCGCGCGCGCCGGATCATGACCCTCTGGGCAGGGGCGCTCGACTCGAAGATCGAGGACGACCTGCGCGCGACCCGGCAGCAGATCGAGCACGCGAGGCGCGAACTGCAAGCCCTGCTCGACGCGCCACTGTACCAGCAAGTGCCCCGGCGAGTGAGCGTCGCCCTCTCGCTGCAACCGACGAACATCCTCGTCAACGACGCTCACTACCGCAAAGTCGCGGCGCTCTGGCGGGCGTGGGTCAAGCTCGGCCACAGGCGGCAGGAGACGCACGAGCAGCGCGCGGCCCGGCGACAGCTCGAGGCGCGTGCATGGGACCGCTTCGTGCTGCACCTCGTCATCCGCGCCTTCTCCAGCCTCTCGTGGAGCGCCACCTGCACGCGAGCGGGCTGGACGCTCTCGCGCGATGGCCACTCGACCGTCGACCTGACACGCGACGATCAAGGCGTGATCGTCCTGCCCGCCGCCGAGGGGGCCGCGCTCCGCCTGCTGCCGCTCTGCGCCTCGTTCGCGGAAGAGGACGGCCCTGGTCTTCTCGCACAGCTCCGGAGCTGGGACCGGCTCGGCGCCCTCGTCGCGGTTTACGTGCATTCCCCAGTCGAGCGGGTGGGCGTGGACGTTGGAGCAGAGGCGGTCCAGATCCCGCTCGAGAGGTTGGATCCCGATCGGGCGAGCGGCTGGATCCTCGCCGAACGAGCTGCGCTTCTCGGGTGCTCCCCCTGGGCCATCGACAGCGAGGAGCGCATGACGCGGATGCTCAACGGCTGGATCCATCGGACCACTGTCCCCCGCTACCCCGCGCACGAGAAAGTACGCGACCTTGCCGACCCCCCCGGCGACTTGGCGATGGCTCCGCTACGACGGCATCCACCTCGTGGCGCTGCAGGCTCCCACTCAGAACGAGCATGACGCCGCGGCTACATGGGCAGCCGCCAAGGAGGCCGCCTGCGAGGTCCAGGCGCGCGTGGCGAAGGCCGCGAGGCAACCCATCGATGTCGCGCCGATCGCCGCGATCAAGAAGTTCAGCCCGTGGGTCGACCAGGCCGCCAGCGTCGGCGACCTGGGGACCTGCCCGGTCTGCGGCGAAGGCGGCCACGTCGAGGCTCGACCCGGCAAGGAGCCGACGGCTCCGACGCAACATGGTGGGCCCACTGCACCGCGTGCGAGCGTGAGTGGGGGCTGCGGCTGTGCCGGGGCTGTGGCGTCCGCTACCGGGCACTGACGCCAGGCATCGGGCTTGACCTCCAACAGACGGCCGGCAGCGTTGCCGAAGCAGAATGGCCCGACAGAGTGCTCGGGCGCGATGTATGGGCGCAGCCTTGCCGACAAGCACCTCGACAGTTTCGTTGTCCAGGTTGTGGGAGATGCGCCCAGGGGGAATGCGGGCGGTGCCAATAACCACCGTGGTTCGTCGTGGCGGTCGGCGAAGACGCGCACCCGCTCAACCAACACAAGCCGCGGGAGTTGGCCCCACCAATCGAGGGCGAGGCGCTCAGGAAGCCGGTGAGATTGCTCCGGAACGCCCCTGTGGCTGACCGCCACCCAACGGGCGGGCAACCCGGTGCTCCTCGCCCGCGTTTTCGCCGTCGACGCAAGTGCGGCGGCCGGATGCGCGTCCTCGAGGTCGTCGACGACAAAAAGCCAGGCAAGCCACCGCCGTGGACCTACCACTGCGCAACCGCAGGCGTGTGGCAACGATCGCGGCACCGGCGACGCCGCGCCGACCGCGCGCCCGCCGAGATACATCCAGGAGGGCGCCGGTTGCGACGCCACCGGATCCCAAACGGCTCGCGCCCCACCGGCCCTGCCGCCGCGCCGAGGCGGCGCTCAACCCTTCTCTAGCTGTGGACGGGCGATACGGAGCTGTGATAAAAGCCTTCACCATCTTGGTAGAAGACTTCTTGACTCACTAGCTCGCCATGGATATTCTCTTCAGAACAGAGGCTCTGCGGACGTTGTGCTCAAGCGAGCGCGAAGCGAAGAAGCAACTCGGAGCGAACTCGGCCAAGAAGTTGAGAACACGCCTCGCCGATCTCCGTGCCGCTGCACGGGTGAGCAATTTGATCGCGGGACGGCCCCACCCACTCAAAGGCGATCGAAGTAGTCAGTTCGCCCTGGATCTCCATGGCGGCATGCGCTTGGTCTTCGAGTCCGCGCACGCGGCCACCCCCGTCACGACAGACGGAGCCATCGACTGGCAGCAAGTGTCCGCGCTGCGTATCGTCTTCATTGGAGACTATCACGATGACTGACTCAAGTACGTTCGCGCCCGACTGGATCTCACCACCTGGCGATACCATCGAAGATCTGCTCGCAGAAAGGGGCTGGTCGAAGGCCGAGTTTGCCGAGCGCACGGGCTTCACTGCCAAGCACGTCAACGAATTGGTCAAGGGCCGTGTTCCAATCACGGCCGACGCCGCCGAGCGCCTTTCGCGGGTGCTGGGATCGACATCGGATTTCTGGCTCGTTCGCGACGCACAGTATCAAGCTGCGCGCGAGCGACAACGGGCGATCAAGTCTGCGGTCGAGGATGCAGGCTGGTTGTGCGAGTTGCCGCTCGCATGGATGCGAAAGCAGGGGTGGGTCCTGGGTCGGCGTGACAAAGGCGAACAGGTCCTCGAGTGCTTGAGCTACTTCGGTGTTGCGTCAGTCCCTGCCTGGCGAGAACAGTATGCCGCCCCGCTCACCGCATTTCGGGCGTCCGATAAATACGAGAAGCGAATCGGCGCCATCGCTGCTTGGCTGCGAAAAGGCGAGATCGAGACCAGCAAAGTCGAATGTGAGACATTCGACAAAAGCGGCCTGCGCGCCAGCCTCGCCGAGATTCGCGCCCTCACGACCGAACCGGACCCAGGCGTGTTCATGCCTCGACTGGTGCAGATTTGCGCGTCGAGCGGCGTGTCGCTAGCTTTCGTGCCTGCGCCCACGGGTTGCCCCGTAAGCGGAGCAACCCGATGGCTAACGCCAAACAAGGCCATGCTCTTGCTGAGCATGCGTCATAAATCGAACGATCATCTTTGGTTCACCGTGTTTCACGAGATTGCTCATTTGCTGCTGCACGGCAAGCGGATGCTCTTCATCGAAGGCATCAACGGACTGGACCCCGCGTTGGAGCGCGAAGCCGACGTCTTCGCTGGCGAGACCCTCATCTCCGTGGACGACGCTCGGCGCCTGAAGGAAATCGCAAAACCTAATGTCGCCAAGGCCAAGATCATCCAGTTCGCGGAGGAGATTGGTATCGCGCCCGGAGTCGTCGTTGGGCGGATGCAGAAGGAAACATGGATCCCATGGTCACACCTGAACGCGCTCAAGACCCGGTACGTTTGGGCCAATGAGCTTTAAGATTCAGGCGCTCGAGCCAGTTTCCGCCCATGGCGCGCTGGGGCGGCGAATGGCAGAGGGCGCAGCGCTGCTGGTCGACCATGTGCTGCCTGCATTCGGCTATCGACAGTGGGTGCTGTTGTTCGTGGGCTCGATGGCCGTGCGCCTCCGGTACGACCAGTCGCTCCTGGCGACGGTCGCCGAGACTCCAGCCCGCACGAGGCGGGTCCGGGCCTCGGCCGCCGCGACTTGGGTCGGAGTCGGCGGCGAACCGCGCCACCCCGAGCTCGACGCAGGTGGCGCTCAAGCTCCTCCCGAGCTTCGAGAGCACCAGGTAACGGCCAACGACCGCGCCGCGCTCGAGATCCGTGGCCGTTCGTGCGGCAGATGACGTCGCATCGCCTTGACTGGGCCCAGTGCCGTGTGAACGATCGTGGACGACGAGAGGGTCATGATTCAGCCCCTGGGCGAATTCACAAATGACGACGCGGACTTGTGGCGAAAGGCGAGCGCTTACAAGGGGTTGTGAAAATCCGCGTCATCGTGTTTCCAACAGTAGCGAGGCGAGCCATAAGGCATTGAAATAACTTGGGAACCGGACAGCGCTTCGGTTCCCAGGATGTTTCAAAGCCGGCCGGGCGGTCAAGACCACGCCGCTCCAGGACCTCTACGCGAGCCTTCCACGTGAGCGCCATGCTTGCCCGGCGTAACAGATCGATCTCGCCAAAGACAAGGTCGGTGACGCAACGACGATTCCAACGGTCAGTGCCCAGGACTACCGCATCGCCGGTGCGGGTCACGCTTCCCGGATGACCCGCGATGAGCCAACACCAACAGGAGAACGAAGGTCATGCCCGAGGCCCTGCAGAATGTGACGTTCGATATTACTTCAGGAGCCCTGGCGTGGATCAGGGTGGTGATGCGGACGTCTGTACAAAAGACGGCCGCAAGAGCGCGTATACCTCGCGGTCAAGAACATCGGCGTAACTCTTGAAGGCCGCGTCAAGCTCTTCACCGAATACAAGGTCACGGAGCTCGTGACCAACAATACGTGCCTTGTATGGAACGCATGGCACTCGGAGGAGCTGCCCTACCACATTGTCAAGATGGCGGTGTCCCTTTCCCCCGTCGTATCTCCCTACGAGCGAACGTGGGAAGTCTCCGGCAGGCAGCATGGGGACATGACCATCCCTGCAACTGCCGGGACCGTGATCACGAGCGGGACGTATCGCATCGACGGCGATGGCAGCGACCAAACGAATGCGCGCGTGCAAATGAAGCTCGCCGTACCGTTCCTTTTGCAGGATATGAACGCGATCGGTCCTCCGGGATGAAGCTCCGCGTCGGCGCCGGATTCGACGCGGCGAAACTCGTGCGCCTTGTCGAGGCGCTCGCGGGGTGCGACGCTGCCGCCGAGCGTGCGGATCGGCCTTGGCCCGCATCCGGTAGAATGTCCGCGCGCTGATGCCCTCGCGCGTCACCGCCTGCTGACAGGGCCAGCTATTTCCACAGGTTCGCCGCGCGGGCCGCGATGACCGCACGGACCTGACCGAAGCGCCCGGCGCCGCGGATCTTCGCCAGCGCCGGGCAGTGATCCATCCACCCGACGTCGACAAACGGTTGCCCCGGCAATCTCTCGAGGACGTCGAGCGCGGCCTCGATCAGCCCAGACGCCGCGTACAGCTCGATCCCGACCTGCACCAGAACACCTTCAGCGACGCGGCGGACATGGATCCGGCGGTCACCAGCAGCTCGTCGAGCGTCTGCTTGACCCGCTCCCCGCGGGCGAACGCCCGCAGCGGCTCGATCATCGCCCGCGTGAAGTGGTCCGGAGGGGTGACGATGTCGATGCGATCCGCGGTGAACCCCGCGAACACACGATCGCCCTTCCACACGGCCACGCGCGCGCGGATGAGGTTGGCGGTCGCCTCGCTGCCGGTCGCTGCGATCGCCTGCTCGAGCACCTGCTGGCTCCGGTCCCATTGTTGGGACAGCGCGTACGAGCGGGCCAGGTTCCACCACGCATGCTGGACGTTCGGCTCGATCCTCAGGGCGAACTCGGGCGCTTGATCCCCTCGTCGAGGTGGCCAGACTCAACCAGAAAGCGGCCGAGGTAGGCCGAGGCCTCGGCGTCCCGCGGGTCGCGGGTGAGCGCCTCCTTGAACGCCCGCACGCCGCCGCGCAGGTCGCCCTGGTGGATCCGGACCAGGCCGAGTGTGTCAAAGGTCGCCGCCGAGCCCGCGTCGGCGTTGAGGGCCCGCAGCGCCCAGTCCTCGGCCTCGGCGACCTGCGACCGGGGGTCCGTGCCGCGGCGTGCGAGCGCCAGTCGGACCAACAAGAGGCCGAGCAGGCTCATCACCCACGCGTCCGTCGGCGCGAGCGCATGGGCCCGGCGCGCCATCTCGACGCCGCTGCCGAGCGCCTCCTGGTCGTTGATCCGGTGCGACATCTCGAGCGCCCGGTCGTACAGCGCCCGTGCGGCGGGGTCGCTCGGGCCGTTCGCCGTCGCCGCGTCGCCCCGACCCGCCAGCCCGCGCAGGGGCCGCCTCGGCCGCGCGGGTCAAGGTGTCCTCGAGCGCGAACGGGGCCGCGAGCGTGCCCTCGAAGCGCTCCGACCAGCGTTGTGTCCCAAGGGACAGGTCGAGGTAACGCAGGTTGACGCGCAGGCGCTCTCCCTCCGCGCGCACGGTCCCGGTCAGCGCGAGGTCGACGCGCCCCCTGCCGGGTCAGCGCGGCCAGGTCCTCGCCGGCGAGCGCTGGCGGAACCACTTTGATCGCCCGGACCCGCGCCAGCGCGTCCGCGAGGGTCGCCGCGAGCTGATACGCCAGCGACCCGAGCGCCGGGTCGGCGCTGCCGAGCGACAGCACCGCGACGGCGCGCAGCTTCGGCGCGCTCGTCGCGTCGAGCAGCATCGTCGTCGTCCCTGGCGCCCGCGCCAGCCCGAGACCCGAGAGCATATTGGGCGCCTCGCCGCTGCTCGCGACCCCCGCGCAGCTTCTCGATCGTGTCCAACACCTGCGCGGCGTCCGGTCGCTCGCGGCGGTCGATCGCCAGCATCGAGCGCAGGAGGTCGGCCGCCGCCTCCGGCAAGTCCGGCAAGAGCTCGCGCACGTCGGGCGGCGGCTGCTTGAGCCTGGCCATGGCGATCGCGACCGGGCTGTCGCCGTCGAAGGGCGGCCGCGCGGTCAGCAGCTCGAACAGCACCACCGAGGGCGTACACATCGGTGCGCCCGTCGGGCGTCTCGCCCATGAGCTGCTCGGGCGCCATGTAAGCCGGCGTCCCGATCAATCCGCCGACCGTCAGGGCCGCCCCGCGGTGGGCCGTCGCGCGCTCGTCGGAGCCCGCTTGCTCCTCGGCCGCGCGGGCGATGCCAAAGTCCGTGATCACCACCCGCTCTTGACCCGTCAGCGGGCCATCGGCGCTGGCCCCGGCCAGCATCACGTTGTCGGGCTTCAGGTCGCGGTGGATCACGCCTGCCGAGTGGGCGGCGAGCAGCCCGCGAGCGATGTCGCCGCACACACGCAGCGCATCGGACAGGGACATCGCCCCGGCCTCCACCCGCCGCGCCAGCGAGCCGCCCTCGATCAGCTCCATCGTGATGAAGCGAAAGCCCCGCAGGAGCCGAGGTCGAAGGTCCGGGCGACGTTCGGGTGGGTCACTTTGCGCGCCAGCTTGACCTCCCGGCGGAAGCGCTCGATCGCCGCGGGATCGCTAGAGATCTCGGCCCGCAACGTCTTCAGGGCGATCACCTCGTCGAGCTCGAGGTCGCGGGCGCGGTACACCGCTCCCATGCCGCCTCGCCGAGCAGCGCCTCGATCTCGTAGCGCTGTGCAACCTTCACGCCCGGCTCGAGCAGCGCCGCGTGGACGGCTTCGTGCCCGAGGGCCGCGTGGGACGAGATCAGGGTCCGATCGAGGGAGTTAGACATGCGGAGGCCAAACGAGAGCAGGAGCCTGGCACGGTTGCGGCGCTCTGGGAACGTCGCCCCCTGCGCGCACGCCCCTGGGCCATCCCCAAGAAACGTGAAGCGCCGCGGATCTCCACAATTCAAGGGCCTCAAAGGACCTCACCTTCAAGCGCCCCGCAGGCGCCTGTGAGCCGCCTGTTTCGCGTCGAGGCTCCCGCTTTGCGAGCCTGACCTCGGTGACGACCGGGGTGGCCGTCGTCGCTCTCGACGTGCGCCAGCGCTGTGGCGACGGTCGGCAGGTGTGCGGCCAATCTCCGGTCGCGCCGCAATCTGCGGAGCCGATCCGGGCCGACCGGGTGAATCATGGCAGTTGTCCTGCGGCGAAACACCCCGTCGCATTCATCGCTGTGAGCTGCGGCGCCCCCCGCGCCGCAGCGAGGCCCCCCCGCCGGTATGCAGCACGTGGGCCCGGCCGCGCAGTACGGTGACCGTGTGGCGACATGGCGCCGCCGCGCGCGGCGCGTGCAGGGTCGCCGCCGATCTGCTGCGGCCTCGCGTGCGAACCTGAGCAGCACCAGGGCCACCCGTCTGCGAATACAGGGGGTTCTTGGCCTCAACCGCTTGGTATCCTGGCGGCGTGATTCAGGCGGTCTCAGTGTCATGTTACGGCAGTAGTTCCCGGCAGGTCGGCAAGGATGTTGCGGCCGAGATGAGGGAGGCGCTGGGGACCGACCCCGACCTGGTCCTGCTCTTCTGCGCGGCCGAGTATGACGCGCGTGAGGTGCTGGCCGGCCTCTACGAGCGCCTCGCACCGCAAGTCCGGGTGGTCGGGTGCTCGAGCTGCGCCGAGATCAACAGCGAGGAGGCGACCTCGGGCTCGGTGACCGCGATGGGCCTGTTGCTCGGCGACCTGGTCGCGACGGTCGTCCACGCGAGCGACGAACACCACGACTCGGCCGCGATCGGGCGGCGGCTCGGCGCAGCCCTGGCGCCTGTCGGTGCGTCGCTGGTCATTCTGTTCGTCGACGGTATCGTGCTCAACAGCACCCCGCTGCTCGCGGGGATCCAGTCGGTGCTCGGCGCGAGCGCACCGATCGTCGGCGGCGTCGCTGCCGACGCCCTCACCTTCACCCGGACCGAGGAGTATATGGACCGCGAGGTGCTCAGCGGCGCTGCCGTGGCGCTTGCGCTCTCCGGCCCGCTCGAGATCCGGACCATCGTCGCCGGTGGCTGGCAGCCGCTCGGCAGCGACCGCGTGATCACCCGGGCGTCCGACTCGAAGACGATCGCCGAGCTCGACGGCACGCCGGCGCTGTCGGTGTACCAGCACTACCTCGGCGAGCTCGGCCGCGACCTCGACAACGCCGGGCTCGAGTTCCCGATCGGCGTGATGGCGCCGTCTGAGGGCGACGCGGCGCAGGGCGAGAGGTTCATCCGTGCGGTCCAGGGCGCGACCGCGGACGGCCGCGGAGTCCGGGTCAGCGGCGACATCGTCGAGGGCTCGCGGGTGCGGATCATGCACGCGAGCCGGGACGCCCTGATCGCCAGCGCAGCGGCGGGAGGTGAGCTCGGCCGTCGAGCATTTCACCCGCCGGAGGCCGCGCTGATCTTCGACTGCGCCGGACGCAAGGTGGTCCTCGGCTCGCGCTACCAGGACGAACTGCGGGCGGCCTTCGCGGTCCTACCCGCGGCGCTGCCGAAGATCGGCTTCTTCACCTACGGCGAACTGGCGCCGCATGCCGGCCGGACGATCCATCACGACGAGACGTTCACGGCCGTGCTATTGAGGACCAAGAATGACGCGCAAGGGATGTGAGACCTGCGCCTTCGATCGCCTCGCCGAGCTCGCCGACGACGACTTGATCGCAGCTGTCGAGCGCTGCAGCGAGTGCCCACGGCTCGGCTCTCCAGGCGAGCGCGCTGTTGAACGGCTGCGCGCGTCGGCGCAGCAGGCCCGGCAGGCCGCAACCTCGCCGGCAAGCGCGAGCGGGAGCTGGCCGACCTGAGGCGCACGATGCTACGCAGTGAGGATCGCCTGAGCCGCCTCAGGAGGCTCGTGCATCAGGTCAGCAACCGCGAGCTCGAGACCAAGAGCCGGATGCTGGCGATGCTCTCGTCGATCGCCAGCACCGCGAACGCCTCCCACTCGCTGCTCGAGATCCTCCATCTGTGCCTACGGCCGCTGTGCACGGGGCTGCAGATGGCCTGCGGGCTCGCGCTGATCGGCCGCGAGCTCGGCGAGCACTTCGTCGCCTCGCCGCTCGACGCGCCGGCGCTCGGCGATGCCCTGGCGTCGCTTGAGGGCTCGCCGTGGATCGCGGCGATAAGCCGCGAGAGGGCGCCCGGCGCGTTCAGACTCGACGATCCGCTCTGGGCCGGCGAGTGGCATGGCCAAGCGCTGGCCGCCGGCCTGCGCCGCGCCCTCCACATCCCGGTGCTTGTCGACGGCGTGCGCCTCGGCGGGTGCATCGTCTTCAGCGCTGAGGCGGAGCCGCGCGACCGCGCCGCGGAGGAGCAGTTCGTCGCCGCCGCTTACGACGCGCTGGCCGTCCAGTCGAGCCGGGTGATCGCGCGCGAGCACGCGGCCGCCGCCAACGTCCGCGCGCGCGAGGCCGCCGAGGACGCGAATCGGGCCAAGAGTGACTTCGTGTCGAGCATGAGCCACGAGCTGCGGACGCCGCTCAACGCGATCCTCGGCTACGCCGAGCTCCTGGCCGATGATCTGACCGAGGAAGGTCTGGCCGAGCAGGCCGGGCTCGCCGTGAAGATGGGCCGCGCCGGGCGGCATCTCTCGGGCCTGATCAACAACATCCTCGACCTCTCCAAGATCGAGGCCGGCAAGATGGACGTGGCGATCGAGACCATCGACCTGGCCGAGCTGATCGACGACGTCGTCACCACGCTCGCGCCGATCGCAGAGGCCAGCAAGACGCAGATCTCGACGCCCGCGGACCGGTCGTTGCCACGGATCGAGACCGACGGCACCAAGGTGCGCCAGATCCTCTTCAATCTCATCGGAAACGCGACGAAGTTCACCCGCGACGGCCAGGTGACGGTTCGCGTGGATGTGTCCGTCGAGACGAGGCTCCTGCGACTCACCGTCGAGGACAACGGGATCGGTATGACCGAGGAGCAGCTCGGACGGATCTTCCAGCCCTTCACGCAGGCGGGCGCCGAGATCACGTCGCGCTACGGCGGGACCGGACTGGGCCTGACGTTTCTGCCGTCGCCTCGCGGCGATCCGATGGCACGATCTCCGGCGACCAGCGCGCCTGGCGTGGGCTCTCGGTTCGTCGTGGAGCGGCTGCCGCGCGGCGGGCCTCCGGGTGCGCGTTGAAGCGGCACGCGCAGGTGATCGTTTCTTCACGTCGCTCGCGGACGCCCTCGCCTGAGGCGCAGCCGCGCGCCGACTCCTCTCGCTACGATCCACCCACGACCTGCAGGCCTTCGTCGCCCGCAACGCCCCCATCCGCGCCTTCGAGCATGACGGACCTGCCCGCGACGGTGAAGATCCGCGGTCGATCGCTGGCGCGGGCGATGGCCCGCTCCGGTATCTTGGAGCGGCGGGGCGCTCGAGAAACCGCTCGCGGGGAACAGCGGCTGGGAGACCGGCGCACGCTCGACGGGCGCGGTGCAGAGCCTGCTGACCCGCGGGGCGGACATCGGTCGCTTCACGCTGCTTGGCAAGCTCGGGTCGGGCGGGATGGGGGTCGTGTACGCGGCGCACGACCCGGAGCTCGACCGCAAGGTGGCGCTCAAGGTGCTGCTGCCGGTCCGCGACGGCGGACCGAACGCGGCGGGGCGGGCCCGGCTGCTGCGCGAGGCGCAGGCGCTGGCCCGGCTGTCGCATCCGAACGTGGTCGCGGTGCACGATGTGGGCACCTTCGAGGGGGACGTGTGGATCGCCATGGAGTTCGTGGCCGGGCAGACGCTCGACGCGTGGGCCCGTGAGCGCCCACGCGGGTGGCCAGAGGTGCTGCGGGTGCTCGTCGACGCGGCGCAGGGCGTGGCCGCGGCGCACGCGGTCGGGCTGGTGCACCGCGACCTCAAGCCCGAGAACGTGATGATCGGTGGCGACGGACGTGTGCGCGTGATGGACTTTGGGCTCGCGCATGGGCGCGCGCTCACCGACGCCAGCCTCGAGCTCGCGTCGACGGCGGCTGCCGACGGCCGCGCCCGGCCCGAGCTCGACGCGCTGGCGGCCCAGCTGACGCAGCTCGGCGCGGTGCAGGGTACGCCGGCGTATATGGATCCCGGAGCAGTGGCAGGGCCACGAGGCGGAGGCAACGGCGGACCAATTCGGCTGGTGCGTGATGGCGTGGGAGCTGCTGTACGGCGAGCGGCCCTTCGCCGGGGACACCCTGGTGACGCTGGCGGCCGCGGTGCTGGCCGGGCAACGCAGGCCGGCGCGGCGGGGTCGCAAGGTGCCGACGTGGCTGCGCGAGGTGCTCGAGCGCGGGCTCTCGCTGGCACCTGCGCGGCGCTGGCCGACCATGACCGAGTTGCTGGCGGCGCTGGCCCGCGGTCGGCGACGGGCGCGGCTACGCGGGCCGCTGGCGGCGCTCGGCGGGGTGGTGGCGATCACCGTGACCGGGGTGCTCCTGGGGCGATGGGACCTCGCACAGCGCGAGGCCCGATGCGCGGCGGCCGGGGCCGAGATTGCGACGGTATGGGACGATGCGGCGCGGGCGCGGGTACGGGCCGCGTTCGTGACGACCGGGGTCAGCCACGCCGTGACGACGGCGGAGCGGGTGATGCCGTGGATCGACCGTGAGGCCGAGGCCTGGCAGGCGGCGCGCAGCGAGGCGTGCGCGCAGGCGGAGCTGCGCGCCGCCTGGGACGCGGACACGCTGCGCAGATCGCTGTGGTGCCTCGAGGATCGGCGGATCGAGCTCGAGTCGCTGGTGGCGATGCTCGGACGGGCCGACGCGGCAGCGGTGCAGCAGGCGGTCTCGGCGGCGGCGGCTCTGCACGCTCCGTGGCCGTGCGTCGATGTCGACACGCTGCGGCGTCAGCCGAAGCCACCGGACGACAGTGTGGTGATTCAGGAGATCCGCGGCGAGCTCGCGCGGGTCCACACGCTCGAGCTCGCCGGGCGCTACGAGGAGGCGCTGACGGTCGCCTCGCAGGCCCGGGCGCGGGCCGAGGCGGAGAGCGAGTGGCCGCCGCTGGCGGTGGTGGCCCGCGCGCGCGAGGCCGAGATGTTGATCCGCACCGCAGACTACTCGCAGGCCGAGGCTGCTGACGGACACCTACTACGCCGCGGTGAGGCTCGGCGCGTGGGAGCCGGCCGAGCAGGCGGCGATCCAGCTGATCAACGTGATCGGCGGCAAGTCGGGAAGACACGCCGAGGCGCGCGCGTGGGCGCGGCACGCCGAGGCCGTGGCGGTCCACGCCGTCGACCCGCAGCGGTTGACCGAGAGCATGCGACTGTCGGCGCTGGCGGAGGTGGAGTACGCGGCGGGCGACATCCCCTCGGCGCTGGCCGGGTTCGAGTCGGCGCTGCGCCTGACGGAGGCGGCCCTGGGGATCGAGCACCGCTGGTGGCGAACGCGCTCAACAATGTGGCGGTGATGCATTACCTGAGCGGCGACCTGACACGCGCGCGTGGGTTGCAGGAGCGCAGCCCGAGCTCTCGCAGCGGCTGCTTCGGGCCGGAGCACCCCGAGGTCGCGACCAGCCTGGGCAACCTGGCGCCGGTGCTCGCGGATCTGGGCGAGCACGACGCGGCTCAGCGGCTGTATGAGCAGGCGCTAGCGATCCGCGAGCGGGCGCTGGGGCACGACCACCCCGACGTGGCCCGCAACCTCAACAACCTGGCGACGATGCTCGCCGAGAAGGGGGAGCACGCGCGGGCGCGGGAGCTGTTCACGCGGGCGCTGGCGATCCAGGAGCGGGTGTATGGCCGCGACAACCTCGAGCTGAGCGCGACGCTCAACAACCTCGCGCTCTCCTACGATCGCACCGGCGAGCTGAAGGAGGCGCGGGCCCTGTTCGAGCGCAGCCTGGCGATCTACATCGCGGCGCTCGGGCACGATCACCTCAACGTCGCTACGACGATGCATAACCTCGCCAGCACGGAGCTCGCGCAGGGGGCTCGCGCAGGCTCGGGCGTTGTTCGAGCAGGCGCTGGCGATCCGCGAGAAGCTGCTGGCGCCAGGCGATCTGGATGTGGCGACCACGCAGACGACCCTGGCCGGCGTGCTGCTCGAGCTCGGGCGATCCCGCGAGGCGCTGGGCTTGGTGAGCCGGGCGATGACTGTGTTCACCGCCAAGCCGCCGGGGACCGCGATCGAGTTTGCGGCGCGCTTCGTGCTCGCGCGGGCGCTGGTGGCGACCGGCGGTGATCGGGCGCTGGCGCTGGCCGAGGCCGAGCGGGCGCGGACGGGCTTTGAAGGGCTCGGCGCGGACGACACGGGACACACGCGCGCATCGAGGCGTGGCTGGCGTCACAGCGGCGAGGCCGACGCTAGCACTGCGCTGGCCCGCGACAGCAGGCTAGCGCCCGCGATCGATCCGCCGCAGCGACCACGAAGTAAGCGCCAGGCAGATCAGCAGATAAGCCACGAGCACCCCCCACACCGTCAGGATATGTCCGGTCCCTGGATCGTAGTTCACCGTCGCGTACGCAGCGCAGCTAAACACGTCCCCTGGCACCTCGCAGGTCGTCATATCCCGCGGCTCTAACAGATGCGCGATCGACCCGAAGCCCTTCCATCCCCAGCGCGCCCCCCGTCACATACGATAACGGCGCCAGCATGGCCGGTAGCGGCATCAACGCCATGGCGAACACCAGCTGCGGGATCAAGGCCAGCGGCACCACGCTCATCGCCTTGTCCGACGACGACACCGTCGTCGAGATCAAGAGCCGAGCCCCACGCCCGACAGCGTGGTCAGGAACACCGTCACCAGCGACGCCCCCAAAGCCCCAGCGGCGGCGCCCGCACGACGTCGACAAACCCGTCGGGCGTCAGCATCGCAAACTCCGCCGTAAAGTCCACGCGGACGGCGATCACCGCCAGCAGCACGAGCGACTGGATCAGACAAAGCCCCGCGAGCACCACCAGCTTCGACCCCAGATACGCCCCGATGCGCAGATTGGCCAGTCGCTCGCGGCGATAGATCTTCGCCTCCTTCGTCACCTCGCGGACCGAATTGAGCACCCCGAACCACACCCCGATGACGCTGAGCAAAAACAGCACCAGGCGGCCGTTGCTCGAGACCGGCGACTGCAGCGCGTTGGCCCGCGACGCCAGCAGGATCACGACCCCGATGATCGGCGCCTGCATCAACAAGATCAGCAGATTTCGCCGATCTGCCAGCAACAGTCGCACATAACGCGCCGTCAAGATCCCCAGCTGACGGATCAGCGACGCGCTGGGTGGCACCGGCGGCGGCGCCTCGATCGCCGGCGGCGTCTCTTCCACGCTGAATCGGTACTGCCCCGGGGCGAACGCCGCCACCCCGATCCCCGAGGTCTCCGAGTCCGCCGGGCGCCCACGCGCCTGCTGCCGCTCGTACACATAAGTCTGATAATGCTTGGACTTGCGATAGCGGATCTCCCACAGCTCCGCCATCATCGGCGCCGCCGTCGCGCCCGGGTGGTGCTTACACCACACCGCATATTCCGCCGCCAGCTCCCCGCCCGTCCCCGTACTCCTCGCTCGCACGCCCGTGCAGCGGGTGTAGATATCCGCGAAATCTCCGTTCGCCCCGAACATCAGCAGCGCCTCGGCCGGCGGCCCGTAGTAGACCAGCCGCCCCGCCGCCATGAAGCCGACCAGGTCACACTGCATGATGTTGGCCGTCCGCGTGGGTCACCAGCACCACCGTGCGCCCCGAATCGGCCAGATAGCGCAGCGTGTACATCATCCGCTTCCGAGCCCGGGGTCCAGGCCCGAGGTCGGCTCATCGAGGAAAAACAGGCTCGGGTCGGCCAGCAGCTCCGACGCGATCGACACCCGCTTGCGCTCGCCGCCCGACAGGTCGACGATGCGCTGCTGGCGGTGCGCGCTCATCTCCACCTCCTCCAGCACCCGGACGATGCGCGCCGAGATCTCCGCCGCCGTCGTATCCGCAGGCAGGCGCAGCTTCGCGGTGAAGGCCAGCGCATCCTCGACCCGCAGGTTCGCGTGCAGGATGTCGTCCTGCGGCACGTAGCCGAGCACCCCGCGGTAGCAGTCATAGTTCTTGTAGAAGTCGTCGCCGTTGACTTGCAGCGCCCCGCGGTCCGCCCGGCGATAGCCGGCCAGCGCGCCCATGAGCGTCGACTTCCCCCGACCCCGAGGGCCCCACGATCGCCACGAACTCCCGCGGTTCGATCACCAGCGACACCTGATCGAGGATCACCCGGCCCGCCTCGTTCTTGCGGGTCAGGCCGCGCGCGTCGATCCGCACGCTCCGACCTGGTCGAGCTGATCGAGCGATCGCCCGGTGTAGGTCAGCTTGAACGGCCCCACCTGGACCACGTCGCCCACGCGCAGGCGATGCTGCTGCTGCACCCGCGTCCCGCCGACGAAGGTCCCGTTGGTGCTCCCGAGGTCGAGCACCTCGTGGCCTTTGCCTGCCCGGCGCACCTCCGCGTGCATGCGCGACACCTGCAGGCTCGGCAGGGTGAGGTCGCAGCCCTCGCGCCCGATCGTCGTCACGTCGCGGTCGAGGTGGACCCGCTGCACCGGCGCCGACTGCTGCGCCTGCGAGCGCTTGCCCACGTCCTGGTAGACCAGACTGACAAAGTTTCCGGTCGCCCGCTCACCGATGCGGATCACGTCGCCGTCGGCAAACACGTGACTCGGCACCCGGGTCCCGCGGAACATCAGCCCCGTCGTGTTCTCCAGGTCGACGATCCGGTGCCCGCTGCCCATCGGCTCGATGCGCGCGTGATAGGGCGCCACCCCGGGCGCCACCACCACAACATCGTTGTCCGGACGGCGGCCGATCCGCAGCGGGCGCTGCCCAAGGCGCACGTCGCTGAGCTTGCGCCCACGGTCCTCGACCGACAGGTACGTCGTCGAGGACCGGATCAGGATCGTGTCCTCGCTGAGGCCGCCCGCCATTCCCGGCCATGGTAGCCAGTTTGCACAGCCGCGAGAAATCCAGCGCATCCGCAGGTCTGCACGGTTCGCGCGGGCTCGCGCGGGCCTGATCGCGCTTCGGGCCGCTCCACGATCTGTGTTAGGCTGGCCCCCCGATGACGGCACATGCGAGATGGACGCGGGTGTTGCCCGGGGCGCTGCTCGGTTGCGCCTCGGTCCTGGCTCTCGGCTGCGACCTCGACGAGGTCGAGGTCAAGAACGACAAGGGCGCCACTTATCAGACCGAGTCAGCCTCGCGCGGCACCCGGGTGCTCACCGCATCGGACGGCTCCAAGGTCACGATCCAGCGCGACGGCACCATCATCAAGCCAGACGGCAGCAAGATGCAGGTCAAGCGCGACGGCACGATCGTGATGCCCAACGGCGACCGCGTGCGTGTCTTCCCGGACGGCAGCAAGTCGACCCTCTCGATCGAGCGCACCGAATTCCGCTCCGATGGTGCCACGGTCGTCACGGCCGACGATGGCAGCCGCACCGTGATCGGCGCCGACGGCTCCGTGTCCCGCGAGTTCGCCGACGGCACCAAGTCACGGTTGACGATCGATCGCCCGCCCACACCAGCACCGACGCCAACTGTCTCGCCGACGCCCGCTCCTGCTCTGCCAATCCCGCCGACCTGACGGCGCTGACAACAGCGGCGCCACGAGGGCGCCACGTCCGCAGCCCGGTTCACACCGCGTGGGCGTGCTGATGCGAATTGGCGGACGGCCGCGTATAAAACAGCGTGATCGTCAGGCAGTGGAACTCGCTGTCCGAGCTCTGAGTCACCACTTTGTCGACGATGTCGACGCCTGGGTTGGCCTCCAGCCACTCGTTGATACGCTCGCTGATCTGCTCTCGCTCCCAAGCCTTGGTCGCCGAGAACACTTTGACTCCGGTAAACGCCACCATGATCCTCTCCCCGTCGCAGGCAGGGGGTGATGCGCCTGCGTCCCGCATCAGATACACCGCTGCGCGAATTTACAAAAGGCCAAATTCCACGGCGGGTCCTTGGCCGCGATCAACACCATCTGCACTTTATGTAATTCGCATCACAAACACGTCGCCCATTGTGCACTGAACGGCCCATCACCCACTCCGCCTGGAGGCCCCACGAGCATGGCGTGCCGCTACACTGCGCGCCGCATGACCGCCGACGCCGAACCCTGGGCAACCCTGAGATCCGCTTGCACGACGCCGGCGACGGCGACTGAACGCCGCCGGTGAACGCCTCGAGGCCCTCGCTGCCCTGCTCGCCGATGACGAGCGGGCCCTCGGCGTCGAGACCCGCGACATGAGCACCCTCGGCCAGCAGACCCTGCACCCCGGAGCTCGTCGTCTACACCCGCCCCGACGCGCTCGAGGGCCTGGGCGAGCTCGCCACCCGCCTCGCCGAGCAGCTGCGCCTCGCCCTGGTCCAGGTCCCCACCGTGCGCACCGACGACGACTGGCGCGACACCTGGAAGCAGTTCTACAGCCCGATCGTGTACGGCGACGGCGCCCTGCTCCTGCGCCCCAGCTGGATCGAGCGCCGCCCCGGCGACCCACCGCTCGAGCTGATCCTTGATCCCCGGCCGTGCCTTCGGCACCGGCCAGCACGAGACCACCCGCCTGTGCATGGACGCCCTCGTCGACCTGTCCCAAAAGACACCCCCGAGCAGCGTCCTCGATCTCGGCTGCGGCTCCGGCATCCTCGCCCTCGCCGCCGCCCGGCTGTTCCCCGCCGCCCGTATCAGCGCCGCCGACAACGACCCCGAGGCCACCGACACCACCCGCGAGAACGCCGACCACAACCACCTCGGCGATCGCCTCGAGATCCACACCGGCACCGCCGCCGAACTCACCGGCCAGCACGACCTCATCCTCGCCAACATCCGCCCCTCCGTGCTGATCCCGATCGCCGGCCAGATCGCCGCCCACCTGGCCCCCGGCGGCCTCGTCGTCCTCAGCGGCATCCTCGGCGACGAGGCCGACGAGGTCCTGGCAGCGTACCGCGCGATGGGCCTGCATCTGCACGCCCGCGCCGACTTGAATGAATGGTGCGCCCTGCACCTGCGCGCGGGAGATCCCGCGTGAGCCTCCGCGTGTTCGCCGCGCGGCCGCCCGCCGACGAGCCCGCGGTCCTCGATCCCGACGAGAGCCACTACCTGCGCCGGGTCCGTCGCGCCCCCGACGGCGCCGCCCTCGAGCTCATCGACGATCGCGGCGCGCTCTGGTCCGCCCGCGTCCGCGGCGGCGACGCCCGCCGCAGCGAGGTCGATCTACTCACGCCGCTCGTCGTGCCCGCGCCCTCGCGCGAGCTCGTGCTCTTACTCGGCCTCCCCGGAACCCAGCGCCGTGCTCGAGATCCTCCCCGGCCTCATCGAGATCGGCGTCACCACCATCGTGTGGACCCGCTGCGCCCGCAGCCAATCCCCGCCGCCCGGCCAAGCCCGCCTGGACCGCGTCGTCCGGGCCGCCCAGCGCCAGTGCGGCCGCCCCAACGCCCCGCACTTCGTCGGCCCCCACGAGCTCGAGACGGCCGCGAGTGTACGCACCGATCTCGCCGGATTCTTTGCCTGGGAGCAGCGCCGCGGCCTCGCGGACAGTCTCGCGCTGACCGGCGGCGCCCGCCTTTTGGTCGGCCCGGAGGGCGGCCTCACCCCCGCCGAGGCGGAGCTCCTCGCCGCCACAGGACTGCAGCCGCTCGGCCTCGGCCCCTACACCTTGCGCACCGGCACTGCGGCCCTGGTCGGCCTCGCGCGCCTCATGTTCGCGCCATCACCTCGCTGACGCCGCGTTCCGTCGCATCTGCATCGATCGCGGCGAGCGTCCGCCGGGGATCGCCGTGATATTGTGCGAGCCCCATGATCTTCGGCTCCAAGAAGGGCGTACCGGGCCCCTGTCCCGCCTGCGACGCGCCGCTCGACGCCAGCGTCGTCGCCCAGGCGCAGCCGCGCTGCCCCGCCTGCGGCCAGTCGCTGGTCCCGGTCCGCGTCGCCGGCTTTTGGCGCCGCTCGCTCGCCGCGATCGTCGACACCGCGGTCCTCCTCTTCACCGCCGGCCCCCTCTTCTACGCGCTGCTGCGTATCACCGATAACCCGGGTCCGCTGCGCGGCGGCCTCGGCCTCGACGGCGTCCTGCAATTCCTCGCCGTCGACCCGCTCGACATCGTCCTTTGGTGCGCCCGCTGCTCGGCATGGCCGCCCTCTACTTCATCCTATTTGTCGCATTGTCGGGCCGTACGCCCGGACAGAAGCTGGTCGGCATCCGCGTCATCAACCGTGCCGGTGGGCCCCCTGGGCCATGGCGCGCGATGCTCCCGACTCGCAGGCACGGGCCCTCGGCCTCGCACCCGGTGGTCTCGGTTCGCTATGGATGGCCTTCGACCGTGAGAAGCGGGCGTTCCACGATTACCTGACCGGCACCTACGTCGTGAGGGAACATTGAGCCTCCTGCGCAGCTACCTCGAATCCAACCACATCCTCAGCACCGCCGACCTCGACGGCGCAGCGCGTCACCTGCAAGCCCAGGGCGGCAGCCTCGACACGGCCCTGCTCGAGCTCGGGCTGCTCACGGCCGCCGACCTCGACACGCACCTGGCCAAGGCCTGCGGCCTGCCCACGGTCCCCGCGCGTCTGCTCGAGACCGGCCCCGTGCGCCCCTGGTCGCTGGTCCCGAAGGCCCTGGTCGACATCGGCTGGGCCATGCCGCTCGCCGTCGAGGACGGCAACGTCCTCGTCGCCGTCCACCCCGATCTCCCCGACGCCCGCCTCGGCCAGCTCTACCGCCAGATCCGCGGCTTCATGCCGATGGTCGCCCCCGAGTGCTGCCTCGCCAAGCTCGCCGCTGAGCGCAGCGGTGGCATCGTCGCCCCGCGCCACGCGATGCTCCTGCTCGACATGCTCGACGCGCTGCAGGGCCGCGCGACGCCGCCTGGCGCCCCCGCGAGCCCCGAGCCTCGCAAGCAGGTCGAGCTCGAGAACACCTTCCGCGAGCCCCCCGCCGACAGCGCCGCCGCGACCGTCATGCTCCCGGTCCCAGCGCCCGACGCCGCGGAGAGCCTGAGCGCCACCG
>NZ_JADJNN010000003.1 GCF_016714285.1 Nannocystis sp.
AGTTGATCTGACTGGCGCGCCCCGTGGTGGGTCTCGCAGGCCTCCGTGCGCATCGCCAGCCACTCCTGCGCGTAGGTGTCGAGGCGGGGCTGCACCCGTGCCCAGGTGTCGGCCGCGTAGGCGACCTTGGTGCCGGCGATCGCCGTCTGGACCGCCTGGCTGCGGGCGTCGTCCCAGACGCCGACGAGCTCGGCGTCGATGTCCTGGCACACGGGCGCGGCCGCCGGGAGCAGGGTGGCCGCGCCGAAGCTGCCGGCGCCGACGAAGCCGGCGAGCGCGGCCGAGGCGAACCAGCGACGCCGGGTCTGCGCCGGATCCTTGGCGAGTTCGGCGAGCAGCGCCGTCATCGACGGCCAGCGCTTGCTGGCGTCGACGGCGAGGCCGCGGACGAGCACCCGGCGGAGCCAGCCCGGCACGCGGTTGTTCGGTCCGGGCTCCTGCAGGCGCCCGGTCGTCACGCCAGCGATCAGCGTGCCGAGCGAGCTGCAGTCGAAGGGGTGGATGCCGTAGAGGCCCTCGTGCAGGCTGACGCAGAAGCTAAATTGATCGCTCTGCGCGTTGGCGATGCGGCCCTCGTGCTGCTCCGGGGCCATGTACGCCGGCGTGCCCATGATGGCGCCGGTGCGGGTGAGCGGCGTGTCGAGCAGGCTGCCCTTTGGCGCGCCCTGCTGGTTGTAAGCCCCGCTCTCGGGGGTGGCGGACAGCTCCTCGCTGCCGGCGTGCTCGAGCGCGCGGGCGAGGCCGAAGTCGAGGACCTTGACCGCGCCGTCGTCGCCGACGAGCACGTTGTGGGGCTTGAAGTCGCGGTGGACGATGCCGGCGCGGTGAGCCGCCTCGAGGCCGCGACCGGCGAGAATAAAGGTGTGAAGCACGGAGCGCCACGGCCTCGCCTCGCTCTTGAGCCAGGCGTCGAGGCTGTGGCCGCGGACGAACTCCATGGCGATGAAGATCTCGTGGTCGAGCGGCTCGACCTCGTAGACGGTGACGATGTTGGGATGGGAGAGGCGGGCCATCGCCTGCGCCTCGCGGAGCAGGCGGGTGCGGCCGTGTTGGTCGTGGCGGGTGGCCTCGCCGCGCAGCACCTTGACGGCGACTTTGCGGTCGAGCTGGTCGTCGTACGCGGTGTACACGACGCCCATGCCACCCTCGCCCAGGCGGTCGAGAACGGTGAAGCGGCCGATCTTGACGGGCTGGGCCCGGTTGCGGAACAGGCGGGCCTTGACGAGGTCGCGGGCGCGGCGGTCCTCGTCGCTCGGAGGCGGCGCGAGCTGGCGGCGGCTCGCGCCGTCGCCGTTGCTGAGCATGGTGGGGGCGAGGAGCGGTGAAGCGTGGTGCTCGTCGCGGGGGTCGGAGTCAGGGAGGGGAGTGCGGGTCTCGTCGAGGTCGATTGGCAGGGGAGTGAGCGTCTTCTCCAGGGCAGGGGGGAGCGGGGTCTGAGTCTTGGCGAGCGCCAGCTCGGGGTGGGGGCCACGACCATCCGACGACGCGAGCGTCTGGTCGAGACTGAGCTCGCGTGGTTCGTCATTCATGGCCACCCTCCGGATCACCCGTAGCATCGAGGGGACGAGTGTCGTCCGCGGCGGAAACAATTGCCTTGATCAAGAAGAACATCAGGCTGGCCGCGCGCGCCTCACTTGCGCTGCTTCAGGTCGTCGCGAAGATGCCGCGCCCAGCTCTCGAGGTCCGAGACCGTGCTGTGCAGCAGCGCCGGTGACGCGGCGAGCTGCTCGAGCTGCGCCTCGAGCAGCTGCTTGGCCCGACGGATGCGCGTGCGCGCGGTGCCCTCGGGGATCTCGAGCACGTCGCCGATGTCTCGCGCTGTCATGTTCTCCCAGAAGTACAGCTCGAGGATCATCTGCGACTCGATCGGGATCTTGCGCATGGCCTGCAGCAGCAGCCGTGTCTCCTGGGCCTGGGCCAGCAGGGTGGTAGGGGTCGGGCCGAGATCCTCGACCGAGCGCTCGGCCACGTCGAAGCGATCCCCGTCGCGTCGCTTGCCGCGGTAATGCTCGAGCAAGATGTTGCGCGCGACCCCAAAGAGGTACGCCTGGAAGCTGGTCCCCTCGCGCATCCGAGCCTGTGTCTCCAGGAGCACGAGGAAGGTCCGCTGGATGAGGTCCGGCGCGTGCTCGCCCGCCTTGCTGCGAAAGAACCGCGATAAAGCGTCGTAGAAGCGCTCAAAGAGCACCTCTCCGGCATCCTCGTCGCCGCCTCGCCAGGCCACCAGGAGCTGCTGATCATCCATCACGGGGCCGCATGTTAGCCAAAATCGCGAGCGCTGGGCCAGCGCGGGTGAGGACCCCGGTTCGAACCATGGTCAGCCATAGAAAATTCTCCGGCTTGCAGGCAATTGGTCGGGCATCGAGGATCACTAGTCCCCTGAAGCGCGGTGCGGTGGGAGCGGAGACAGCCATGAAGACCTTTATCAACAGCAACAACCTCCTTGCGATGGCCCTGATGTCCGTGGCAGCCGCCACGGGCTGTGACACCGGGGACGACGCCGACTTCGGCGCCGGCGACGTGACCGAGCGCTGCACCAACGGCTGCGGCATCAAGCTCAACACCTTCCTGTTCGGCAAGCTGGAGGCTGGCGAGCTCGCCCGCGACTTCACCGAGATCTACAACGACACCCGCCTCGCCGAGGTGCGCCTGCTGTGCACCAAGGATGGGAAGCAGGCGTGGCGCTTCCCCAAGTCGTGCAAGGAGAAGCCGACCTTCAAGCTCGAAGAGGTGTGGTCCGACCGGGGTGAGCTCAAGGGCAAGGCTGAGGGCCTCGAGTTCGGGCGCGCCGACTTCCTCAAGTCGGAGTGGGACATCGCGTTCTACGAGAACGGCCAGCAGAACGACCAGGTCACGCTCACCGTGAACAAGTACGAGGAGCAGCCCGGCTTCCACTTCTACACCTTCGACTATCCGAACACCGACCAGAGCGGCCCGAAGGACACCCTGACGGTCCCGGCCTGCAAGGAGACGCTCGACCCCGTGACCGGCCAGTACGTTGGCACCAAGGCCGTAGCGATCGAGGACATCGTCGTCGACACCACCACCGGGGTTATCGACCGCAAGAAGGGCATGATCTACATCGCCTGTGTCTCCGCGGCGGTCGGCAAGGCGACGCTCTGGGGCTTCACGCCCTACGACGCGCAGGTCGATGTCGAGAACTTCACCACCGCGGTGCGGGTCGTCCGCGCCGACTACTGCGGCGACGGCGACTCGTGGACCACGGTCGGCAACGCGCTGCAGCTCGCGGACAAGTGGGGCTACAGCAGCTTCAACAACAACCCCGGCCCGACCGAGGCGCTCTGGGGCGAGCACGGCGCGGCCTGCCTCGGCACGCCGCGCTGGCAGGGCACGTACAGCTACAGCGACGTGACCTGCAACGGCAACAAGATCGAGCCGTGCAAGGTCGGCGCTGACCTCGGCACCTACGAGGGCACGAAGTTCTGGTCGACCCTCCCCTAGTCGGCGGCGGGTCAACGAAGCTTCGCCAGCACGGCGTCGGCGTCGGCCCGCTTGCTGGCGAACTCGGCCGGGTCGAGCCCGGCGAAGCCTTCGCGCGCGTTCAGGGCGAGGGCCCGGGCGCGCGCTCGGTCCGTTGGTTTGCGGACCGCGAGCGCCTGGGCGAGCCGTAGCTTGGCCTCGAAGACGTCCTGCGGCAGCGCCTCGCTGCTGGCCTCGTAGATCTGCAGCGAGCGCTCGGCCGGCGTGGTCGCGTCGCCGCCCGCGAGTCGTTCGAGCTCGGACTGCGCGGCGAGGCAGGCGGCGACGTCGGGGTGCTGCGGCCCGAGGGCGCGCGTGCGGATCGCCAGCGCGGCCGTCAGGCGCTCGCGCGCCTCGGGGTAGCGGCGCTGACGGGTGAGGGTGGCGCCGAGGTTGAACAGGCTGGTCGCGACCAGCGGGTGGTCGGCGCCGAGGGTCTTCTCGCGGATCTGCAGCGCCCGCTCCTGATGCGTGACCGCCGAAGTGAGGTCGCCCTGCTCCGTCTCGATCTCGCCGAGGTTGTCGAGGTTGTAGGCGACGTCGGGGTTCTCGGGGCCGAAGGCCTGCTCGCGGATCTTCAGCGCGCGCTGGTAGTAGACCAGGCTCTCGGTGAGCTTGCTCTGGTTGCGCAGCACCAGGCCGATGTTGGTCAGCGAGTAGGCGACGGTCGGGTGGTCGGGGCCGAGGGTCTTCTCGTGGATCGCCAGCGCGTGTTCGTAGTTGGCGCGGGCTCCTTCGAGGTCCTCCGTCATCAGCTCGGCGTTGCCGAGGTTGACCCACGAGGCGGCGGTGTTCGGATGGTCGGGTCCGAGGCTCTGCTCGCGGATCGTGAGCGCGCGCTGATAGTGGTCCCGCGCCCGGGCGAACTCGCCGCGGGCGTAGTCGACGGCGCCGAGGCTGTTCTCGGTGTCGGCGACGCGGGAGTGCTGCCCGCCGAGCACGCGCGTGCGGATCGCCAGGGCCTCGCCGAGGTGGGACTCGGCGTCGTCGTAGCGGGCGAGGCGGTAGTCGTTGTTGCCGAGGTCGTGCAGCGAGGAGGCGACGTCGGGGTGATCGTTGCCGAGGGTGTGACGACGGGTGTCGAGGGCGCGACGGAAGTAGCGGTCTGCGGCCTCGAACTCGCCCTTGCTGTTGTAGGTGGTGCCGAGCGCGGCGAGCACGTCGGCGATCGCCAGGTCGCGGGCGTGGGTCTCGTTGTCGGCAGGCAGGCCCTCGTACAGGGCGAGCGCGCGGCCGCTGATCTCGATCGCCTCGGCGAAGCGAGCCTGCGCGTGCAGCACCCCCCCGATCGCGGCGAGCAGGCGAGCGGTGAGGACCGTGTCGTCGCCGGCCCAGGCGATCGCGGCCTCGCCGGCCAGGCGCATGGCCAGGCCGCGCTCGGGTTGGGCCTCCTCGACGCCGACGAGGTGGATGAGTTCGATCCACGCCTCGGCGGCGGCGGTCGCGTGCTTGCCCACCGCGGCTGTCCGCACCGCCTCCGACAGCGCTGCCTCGGCCTCGCGCATCTTGCCCGACTGAAACAACAGGTCACCCTCGATCACCAGCGCCTCCGCGAGCACCGGCGCGTAGGCCAGCTCGCGTGCGGTCTCGGCGGCGACCCTCGCGGTCTGCAGGCCCGGACCGTACTTGCCGGCCCGCTCGAGCGCTCGCGCCGAGTCGAGCTGCACGCGCACGCCGTCGACCGCGGCCCGCGTCTGCACGTCGGCGGGCGGCACGACGGCGGATGTCAGCGCGTCCTCGTCGGTGCAGCTGCGCAGGTCGTTGAGGCCGGCGACCATCTGCACCGCGCGCTCGAGCACCGGCGCGTCGGCGCGGGTGAACACGGCGGTGACGGCTCTCAGCTCGCTGAGGCGGCGCGCGAGGCAGGCGTTCTGGAGGTGGAGGAGCTCGACGCTCTGGGTGTGGTCGATGTGAGTCGCGGTGCAGGCCGCGGTCTGCACGCGCACCCAGCCGTTGGTGTAGCTGTCGAGGGTCCGGGCGACGCGCTGCCAGGTATCTTCGGCGAAGGTGCTGTCACCGGCGGCGAGGAAGGCGGTGTGGGCGGCCTTGCGGGTGTCGTCGTCCCACACGCCGGCGAGGTGTTGCTCGGCGTCGGCGCAGCGCTGGGACGACTGGGCCAGGTACTGCGCGTAGCCGACGGCGGCGAGGGCGAGCAGGCCGAGGCCGGTGGCCACGGCGAGCCAGCGCTTGCGCTGGTTGCTGGGGTCGCGGGCGAGGGCGTCGATGAGCTCGGAGATCGTCGCGTAGCGGTGGGTGGGGTCGCAGCTCAGGCCCTTGAGCAGGACCTTGCGCAGCCACGGCGGCACCCGGGCTTGCGACTCGCGCGGGGCCTCGGCCACCTTGCCGCCGACCACCGCCATCGCCAGGCTCGCCATGGTGTCGGCCGGGAACGGCGGCGTGCCGTAGAGCGCCTCATAGAGTCCGACACAGAAGCTGAACTGGTCGGTGCGCGCGTCGGTCGGCAGGCCGAGGTGCTGCTCCGGAGACATGTACGCTGGCGTCCCCATCACCGCGCCCTGTTGGGTGAGCTCGCGGCTGAGCGACTGCATGCTGCTGGCAAGCTCGAGGGCGCTGCGCTCCGGCTTGTCCGCCCGCTCGCCGCCCTCCTCGGTCGACTTGGCGAGTCCGAAGTCCAGGACTTGCGCCTGACCGGCGGTGGACACGAGCACGTTCTCGGGCTTGAAGTCGCGGTGGACCAGGCCGGCGTCGTGCGCGGCCTGCAGGCCGCGGCCGGCCTGGATGAACACCGCGAGCACCTCCTTGCGGGTCCGCGGGCGCGCGCGCAGCCACGACTTGAGGGTGGAGCCCTCGACGAACTCCATGGCGATGAAGACGCGGTCGCCGTAGGAGCCGACGTCGTGCACTGCGACGACGTTGGGGTGGCGCAAGCGGGCCATCGCCTGGGCCTCGCGCAGCAGTCGGGCGTGGCCGTCGACGCGCGACTGGGTCGCGCCGCCGCGGGTGATGGCCTCGCTGTGCAGCAGCTTGAGCGCGACCTTGCGGTCGAGCTGCGGGTCGTAGGCCGCGTAGACCACGCCCATGCCGCCGGCACCGAGCGGGTTCAGGACCACGTAGCGACCGACCAGCTGTCCGTGGCCGATCTCCTCGGGCGTGCGCGTGAAGGTCGAGCCGCTGCCGCCGATCGTGCGCGCCATGCTGATCTCCTCCGCGCCCTGGCCGCGTGCGCCCAGGACCGAGGGCGCCTCGTGGACGAGGGTGGCGTCGCGGGGGTCCACGGCGGCGAGTGTACCACCCTCATCCATGCGCCCCGGCGGGCGCCTTCGCGCGGCGTACGCGTGCCATTGTCGGGTTCGACATGGCCGTTGCGACCTGTGCGATCGAACATGTCCTAACGGATAGGCGAGGCTGATTCGCGCGCCCCCGAGGCGTTATTTTGCATGATCGTCCGTATATTTGTATCAGTGGGGCACGAGGCCAACTTTTCGCCACTGCACCGCGACCAGGAGCCTCGTTGGGGCGGTAGGAACTTGGCCGCCTTGGTACTAAGATGCCGCCGATGTCACGCGCTTTTCTTCGGACCTGCCTCACCGCCTCTGGTCTGGTCGCTGTCGCTGTCGCCACCGCGGCGCTGACCGTCGCCTGCTCCGTGGTCACGAAGGTCGACTACAACGAATGCGTGAGCAGCGACGAGTGTCGCGGCGCGTTCGGGCTCGGGTGGGTCTGCGGCGACGCGGGGCTGTGCCAGGAGGTGGAGACCCTCAAGCGCTGCGACAGGGTGTTCCCGGAGGACCTGTTCACCAACCCGGATGCCTACCGCGACGCGATCATCTTCGGCTCGCTGTTCGACCACAACACAGCGGACGGCGACCTCATCCTGGTCAACGCCGCCAGCCTGGCGATCGACGAGGCCAACGCCTCCGGCCTCACGGAAGGGCGGCTGTTTGGCATCGTCCACTGCGACTATCAGGAAGACCCGAAGATCGACGCGCTGACCTCGGAAGAGGCCACCGTGGCGTCTGCGAAGTACCTCGTGGACGAGCTCGGCGCGATCGCCATCATCGGCCCGGGCTATTCCAGCCTCGCCGAGGCGCTGTTCAAGGAGCTCCAGAGGCCCGAGCACGATCCCACCGCCGTCATCATCTCGCCTTCGGCCACCAGCGACAGCCTCACTGACATCGATGTCCGCGACGGCGACAAGCCGGGCCTGTTCTGGCGCACCGCTCCGCCTGACGGGCAGCTCGGGGCCAACTTGGCCGGGCACATGACCGCCGAGAACGTCACCAGCGCCACGGTCATCTACGCGAACGACGCCTACGGCAGCGGCCTCGCCACCGCGTTGCAGCAGAACTACGACGGCACCATCGAGCTGCTCGCCTTCACCACCCAGGACGACATCCTGGCCCACGTGCAGACGGTCAGCAAGAAGGCTCCGGGCGACGACGTCGGCGTCGTGTTCATCGGCTCGGAGGTGTCCCAGGCGACGGCCTTTCTCAACGCGGCCCAGCCCTACGCCTTCTATGCCATGTCGCGCATCTACCTCGGCGACGCGGCCTACAACAAAGATTTCCTCGACGGCACCAAGGAGGCGGCAAGCCTCTATCCGCGGGTCCGTGGGGTCTTTCCGGGTGCGCCCGCCGGCGACAATTACGACTCGTTCGTGTCGCGCTACCTCGCGGTCTTCAAGCAGAACCCGAAGGACGCCTCGTACTCGTCGCAGACCTACGATGCCACCTGGCTGGCCATCTATGGCACGGCCTGGGCCGAGTACCAGCGCAAGGGCGAGCTGACCGGCCTGAACGTGGCCTTCGGCCTGCAGCGCATCAGCGACACCAAGGGCGTCGCGGTCGACATCAGCCGCGACGGCTGGAACGTCGTGAAGCGCGAGTTCAAGGCCGGGCACAGCATCGACATCACCGGCGCCTCGGGTGATCTCCAGTACGACCCGGAGACGGAGGAGACCACCGCGACCGTCGTCTACTGGCAGATCAAGCCGGACGGTACCGCCTTCGAGAACGTGCCGTGAGGTGTGTGCGGGCTCATGGCTCCAGCCGGTGCGCGTGCTGTGGCCAGGCGCGGGCCCGAGCGGTCGGACCCTCCGAGGCCCTCACTCGTACCACGGCGATGGATCGTGTACGCTCGGCACGATAGAGGTTGAAGTACGTGGCAGGCCAAGAAACACCCAATCCAGCGCGGACGATCATCTCTGCCGCCGGCGTGCCGCAGCCGATGACGGGTGAGTTCGTGGCCCGCAGCAGCGATGGCATGGGCGCCGGTATGGGCGCCAATCTCGTCGGGGTGGCCCTCCTGGGCCGTTATCAGGTCCAGGCCCATATCGGCGACGGCGGCATGGGCACCGTGTACCTCGCCGAGCACACGACGATCCTCAAGAAGTTCGCGGTCAAGGTCCTGAGCGCCGAGCTATCGGTGCGCCCCGACCACGTCGACCGCTTCATGCGTGAGGCCCGGTCGGCCTCGATGATCAACCACCCCAACGTCGTCGAGATCACGGACTTCGGGGTCACGCCGGACGGCCAGCCCTTCTTCGTGATGGAGTACCTGCAGGGCAAGGACCTCTCGCAGGTGCTCGCCGAGGCGGGCTCGTTGCCGTGGAAGCGGGTCCGGTTGATCGCGCTGCAGATCTGCCACGCGCTGCAGGCCGCCCACGACCAGGGCGTGATCCACCGCGACATGAAGCCGGGCAACGTCGTGCTGGTCAAGCGCGGCAACACCCCGGAGCACGTCAAGGTCCTCGACTTCGGCATCGCCAAGGTGCTCGGTCAGGAGGGCGAGGTGAAGGGCCTGACCCAGAGCGGCATGGTCGTCGGCACGCCCGAGTACATGTCGCCCGAGCAGGGCTGGGGCCAGCCGGTCGACCACCGCGGCGACATCTATGCCCTCGGCGTCATCATCTACGAGCTCCTCACCGGCAAGATCCCGTTCTCGGGCTCGACGATGATGGAGATCCTGAACCGGCACATGTTCGAGGTGCCGGACGTGAAGCACCCGAACATCCCCGATGAGGTCGGCGCGATCATCCTCAAGGCGATGCAGAAGGACCGGGCGCTGCGCTTCCAGTCGATGAACGAGCTCGGCGCGGCGATCGAGGCCGTCGGCACGGGGGCCAGCCCGGTCACCGTGGTCGACGAGGAGATCAAGACCCCCTGGGGGCCCGTCACCGCCCGCTTCACTTCGGTGTCGCCGGTGGTCATGCCGCAGCAGCGCAGCTGGGTGTGGCTCAGCGTGCTCTCGGCGGTCATCGCCGTCGGCGCCCTGGTGTTCGCCATGTGGCCCGACGCCGTCCCGGCGCCCGTGCAGCCGATGCAACCCGTCGTGGCTGCGCCGGTCGAGCCGAGCGAGACACCCGAGGTGGCGCCCAAGCCGGTCGTGCTGCCGCCCGAGGTCGAGAAGGTCCAGTTCACCATCACGACGCCCGGCGTCAACGCGCAGATCCTCGACGCCCGCGACGAGGGCATCTACGGCATGACCAACGACGCCGCCGGTGTGATGGTCAAGAAGTCCGACGAGCCGCTCGAGCTCATCCTCCGCGCCAAGGGCTTCGAGGACAACCGCTTCTCCATCATCCCCAACCAGGACAAGCGCTTCGACAAGGTCCTGGCCGCCACCAAGGCCGGCAGCACCTCCAAGCCAGTCCGACCCAAGGGCGACCCCAAGGTCGGCAAGCCGGACACCAAGCTGCCGACCGAGACCAAGGCCGTCGACCCCGGCGACGACAGCGGCCTCGGCAGCGACCTCAAGAACCCCTTCGGCAAGAAGTGAGGGCCTGATGGCAGAAGGGACATGTCCTGCAGGACATGTCCCTTTCTGTCGCCGGTCCGAGGAATCTGGGCGTCACCCCGCAGCTCGGCGAACATGTCCTGCAGGACATGGCCCCCCGATCTGCGAGGCGTCGCCGCGCTCTAGAAGCGCAGGCCGAGCGTGAGCCCGGCTCCGCGTGGCCCGGCGTAGGGCGCCAGCTGGGCCTTCTGTTCGGCGTTGCCCTTGTTCTTCTTGGTCGCCTTGAGGACGAGCACCGTGACGAGGCCGATGGCAGCCGCGCCAGCGACCGCGAAGCCGATGTCGGCGATGAGGGCGGAGGTCTTGCGGCCGTCGAGGGCGCTCTGGCCGGCGTCGGAGCAGAAGCGGCCGTCGCCAGCGTCCATGCACTGGTCGAGGGCGTCCTTCTTCTGACCGGTGGCCTTGAGACCGAAGCCGACACCGAGGCCGAGTCCCACGGCGACACCCGCGGTGAGGGCGATGGCGGCGGGCCCGAACAGGCGGTCCTTCTTGGGCGGCGGCTGGTCCGTCGGCGGGTTGTTGGTCGGAGGATTCGGGTCGGGCTGCGGGTTGGTGACCGGGTTGGTCTGGTTCGCCGCGGCCGCGTCGCGCTCCTTCTGCTCCTTCTCCTTCTGTCTCTGATCGAGCGCCTGGATCCGGCGTGAGAGGGCCTCGCGCTCCTTCTCGGGGGCGAAGGCCCGGTACTGGTCGAGGTAGCGCCGCGAGTTGGCGAAGTCGCCGAGGCGCTCGTAGGCGTTGCCGATGTTGTAGAGGAGCTGGGGCTCCTTCGACAGCTCGTAGCTCTCCTGGAACGCGAGGATCGCCGACTCGTACGAGCCCTCGGTGTAGAGGCGCTCACCGTTGCGGTACAGCTCCTCGGCGCGCTTGAGGTTCGCGGCCCTCTCGTCGCCCGCAGGCGGCGCACTCGCAACCGCCTGCGCCGACACGCGGAGCGGCGCGAACGCGAGGCCGAGGCTCAGGAGGAGGACAGCGCTGTCTCGGATCTTCATGCGAACCTGGGGGCGGCCGGGCCGCGAATGGCGCCAGTATAGGGGCGCAGCGTCCAGGGAGGCAAGTACACCCGCCCGCCAAGGCAGGCCGGGCCTAGCTGCCCTTTGGGTCAGGCCCGCTCAGGCCTTGGTGCGCTCGGCCGCGAGTCGCTGACGCAGGTAGGGCGAGGCGAGCGGGGCCAGGGCGTCCTGCTCGGCGGGTGCGAGCCAGCGAAAGCCGCTGATCGAGCGCATGCAGCCGGCCGCGCCGCAGCCGCAGCGAAAAGGCGCGGCCATGTCCCACTCGGAGCTCAGATAGTTGAAGCTGAGCTCCTCGCCGGCCACCAGCGGGCGAAGGGCGACCAGCTCCAGGCGATCGAAGACGAGGGCGCAGTTGGGGTCGCAGCTGTGATTGAGGTAGTCGTCGATCTCGCCGGTCCCGGCCTGGTGGCGGTGCTCGTCGATCTGGATCGTGTGCTGCGCCCGCTGCTCGACGAAGACCTCGGCGATCGCCATCAACACCTCACCGGCGGAGATCGCCTCCACGGCGAAGACTCCCAGTCCCTCGGCGCCGGGGCGTAACTCAATCTTCGGGCTCGACCAGGTGCGAGCCCGCGGCAACGGGGCGATACGAGCATCCATGGGTTCCAATCTTTAGACCGAGAGCCTAAACCCGGGCCTAGCCCAATGACTAGACCAGAGTTTGTGGGACCGTGCCACGCAGCTCCGACACGATGTTGAACTGACTGCGTAGCCGCGGGTCACTTTGGATCAGTTCCATGAACTGGCGGCGCTGGAGGGTCAGGAAGATGCAGGGGGTGAGCGTGCGGATCGTCGCGTTTCGCGGGGTGTCCTTCAACAGGGCGACCTCTCCGAAGTGGTCGCCGTCCTGCAATGTGGCCACCTGTACGTCCGTGCCGTCGGGCTGGCGCTTGAGCACGGCGACCTTGCCGCGGGCGATGATGTAGAACTTGTCGACCGTGGTGTCGCCCTCGCGGATGACCTTGCGGTCCTCGGAGACCCGCTCGCTGAGGAACATCTTGGCCAGCTTGGCCAGCATGGCGTCGGCGAGCTTGGACAGCACCGGCACGGCGCGCAGGCGTTCGGGCTCGATGCCCGCGCGGGCGCCGTCCTCGCTGATGACGAGGCCCTGCTGCTTGTCCCACAGCTTCTTGTACATGCCGCCCTGGGCCAGCAGCTCGTTGCTGTTGCCCTGCTCGACCAGGCGACCGCGATCGAAGACGAGGATCTGGTCGGCGTTGACGGTGGAGGCGAGGCGGTGGGTGACGGAGATGACGGTGCGCTGGCGACCGAGGCGCTCGAGGGTGGTGTTGACGGCGGCCTCGGTGGTGGGGTCGAGCGCCGAGGTGGCCTCGTCGAGCAGGAGGATCGCGGGGTCACGGACGATCGCCCGGGCGATCGCCACGCGCTGACGTTGGCCGCCGGACAGTCGGCCGCCGCGCTCGCCGACGATCGTGTCGTAGCCGTCGGGCAGGCTGACCACGAGGTCGTGGATCTCGGCCGCCCGCGCGGCGGCCTCGACCTCCTCGTCGCTGGCGTCAGGCCGACCGAAGCGGATGTTCTCGCGGATCGTGGTGTTGAACAGGAAGCTCTCCTGGAACACGATGCCGAGCTGACCGCGCAGCGAGCCGAGCGTGGCGCTGCGGAGGTCGCGACCGTCGAGGGTGACGGCGCCGGTGTCGGGGTCGTAGAAGCGGGCGATGAGGGCGAGCGCGGTGCTCTTGCCTGAGCCGCTGCCGCCGACCACGGCCACGTTGGCGCCGCGGCGGATCGTGAAGCTGACGTGGTCGAGGTTCTTGTGCTCGCCGGTGTACGAGAAGTTCACGTCGGCGAAGGCCAGTGCGTCGGCGATCGGCGGCAAGGCGGCGGCGGCGGCGGCGTCGGCGACGTGCGGGGTCGTGTCGAGCAGCTCCTGGATGCGCCGGATGCCGCCGGCCGCGAGCAGCAGGGGGGGCATGACGCGGGTCAGCGAGGTGACGTAGCTGCTGAGGTAGCCGAGCAGGACGTTGAAGGCGATCAGCGAGCCGAGCGAGAGCTCGCCGTTGAAGCACTGCACGGCGCCGAAGCCGAACACGGCGATCTGCAGCAGCAAGAAGGCGAGGTTCGGCGTGCGCTCGACCAGGTAGGCGAGCAGGTTGAAGCGCAGGCTGATCTTGTAGAAGCCGCGCAGCTGGCTGCGGAAGGCGCCGAGCTGCAGCGGGGCGAGGCTGAAGGCGCGGATGACCGGCTGGGCGCTGACGTTCTCCTGCACGGTGCTGGCGATCTTGGCCTCCTCGTGGCGCACGAGGTAGCTGTCGCGCTCGGCCCGGGGCCCGAGGATGCGCGGGCCGAGCATGGCGAGCGGGAGGCCGAGCACGGTGAGCAGCGCGAGCTGCCACGAGAAGATGAACAGCAGGGTGGAGATCGTGATCAGGCCGAGGGTGCCGAGGATGGTCTCCGGGATGGCGAGGATCACCGCGTTCTGCACGGCCGAGAGGTCGGTGGAGAAGCGCGACATGATGTCGCCGATCTGGACCTTCGAGTAGTAGCCGGCGGACAGGCGCTGCAGGTGCTCGAACATCCGCAGGCGGAGGTCGTTCATCACGCTGGTGCCGAGCCGCGCGTAGAGGTAGTCACGGCCGATCGCCGCCATCGCCGAGAGCAGCGCGGCCGCGACCAGGCCGATGAGCACCGACCACAGCAGCGCCTCGTCGTGCTTGGCGATCGCCTCGTCGACGATGTACTGGAAGCTCATGCCGAACAGCACGGCCCACGCGAGGTCGATCAGCAGGCCCGCGAGCAACAGCCAGACCTGAGCCCGGTAGGGCTGGAGGTACAGCAGGATGACTCGCAGGGCGCTGAGCATGAGGACGGGCTGCGCGATTTCGTGAGACGCCCGCGCGGCGACGCGTGCGGCCGAGGCCCGCATGGTGACACAAGCCGCGGACGCCCGGGGAGTCGCGGTGACGCCGACGAGCGCGAGCCCTGGCGCGGCGCCTGGCCCGGGTGCGGGGCTATGGGCTGCGCGTGAGGCTGTGCGCCGCGGCGGCGAGGCGGAGCAGGCGGGCTCGGCGACGCGGGTCGGTCTGCGCGTCGGGGTCGAGGGCGGCGCGCGGGACGACGAAGATGTCAGAGGTGATCGCGCCGACGCCCTCGTAGTGTTCGTCGATGCGGCCGACCTGCAGCGCCCCGACGGCGGCCAGCAGCGGGCGAGACGCGAGGTTGCGCACTGGCTCGTCGACGACGGTCGTGACCACGACGGCGCAGCCCTCGGCGAACAGGGTGGCGAGCGCGTGGTAGGCGAGCAGGACGCCGAACATGGCGAGGCCGGGCTCGGGGAGCAGCGCGAGCTGGTCGAGGTAGGCGAGGGGCAGGCGCTCGAGCTCGCCGAGCAGCGCGCGTCGCGGGCCGAGGTCGATCTGCTCGCGGCGTCGCCACAGCTCCGAGGCCCGCAGCTCGGCGTCGGCGAGCGCCGCGGCGAAGCCGATGACGGCGCCGCCGCAGCTGAGCACCTGGGTGCGTCCGTGGGCGATCAGGCGGGCGTACTGCGCGGGCGAGGTGCCGAGCAGGAAGCCGCCGCGGCCGGGCGCGTCGGCCTGGAGGCGCAGGCGCTGCTTGATCGCCAGGATCGCGGGGAGGTCGTCGGCGACGGCGGGCCGCAGGCGCGGGGCGGGCGCGGTGGACATGGCCTCGGGGACAGATAGATCGACGGACATGGTCTTGGGGACAGCTTGGTCGGACATGACCTCGGGGACAGCTTGCACGCGGCTCACGGGGCGGACTCCGGCGGCGGGCGCTCGACGAAGCTCGGGCCGCGCAGCTGCTGCAAGATCGCGGCGGCGAGGGTGTCGACGCGCTGGTTTTCCGGGTGGGCCGGGGTCACGCGCAGGGTCGGCAGCAGGTACCACGGGAGCGTGGGGTCGGCGTGGTGGGTGGCGTGCTCGCTGAAGTTGAGCATGACCCACGAGAGCAGCCGGCTGCGCGGGCGCAGCGAACGGACGTTGTGCCGGACCTCGCCGCCGAGCGTGGTGTCGTAGTGATAGATGTAGAGCATCAGCGACCACAGCCACGCGAAGGCCAACAGCGGCAGGCCGAGGGTGGCGAGCCAGAGCTCGCGGCCGCCGAGGCGCCAGACCAGGAGGTGCAGCGCGGCGCCGGCGAGCAGCTCGAGCCAGGCGCGCAGGCGGTGGCGCGGGCGCCAGCCGTGAAACGCGGGTGAGACGCGGCGGGCGACGGCGGTGGGGAGCAGGAGGAAGAGCACCACCGAGACGAGCGAGTGGATAAAGAAGCCGCCGGCGAACACGGCGAGCAGCCAGAGGGTGAAGCCGCTGACGCGGGCGAGGCGGCGACGCCACGGAGGGCCGGGCGGGAGGAGGACGACGTCGAGGGTGGCGACCCCGGGGGCGCGGCGGTTGTGGCCGTGGTGAAAGCCGTGGATCTTGCGGACGACGGCGAAGGGGGCGAGCAGCGGCGCGAACATGAGGGCGCCGAGGAGGTCGTTGAGGCGGGGCTGGTCGGGGAAGAGCTTGCCGTGGACCGCCTCGTGGCCGACGTTGAAGAGGCGGTCGAGCCACAGGCCGAGGGCGAGCAGCAGCGGCGGGGCAGCGAGCAGGCGCGGCCAGCCGTCCAGCTGGAAGGCCGCGGCCGAGGCGGCGCACAGGCCGAGGTAGATCAGCAGGGTCTCGAGCACCAGCCGCGTGGAGATCCACGCGTGGGCGGGTGAGCGGTCGCTGGACACGCGGCGAGCTTAGCGGAGTTTTCGCGGGGCCTGGCTGCGAGGCACCGGAGCTCGCGCACCTGGCGGACACGGGGGGGGGGGGGGGGGGGTCTGCGGGTCGATGGGGTCGAGCCGCGATGGTGGCTGGCCAGTTCGTCGCACTCGGGCTACACGCTGGCCATGTCGCGCGTCCTCGATGTCTCCACCTCGTATCTGTCCTCCGGGCTGCGCCTCGGCGCTGGCGTGTTCGTCCGCGGCGTCGGTGCCCGGCCGGAGGCGCGGATCCGCCTGTACGAGTTCGAGGCCTGCCCGTTCTGCCGCAAGGTCCGCGAGATGTTGACGGTCCTCGACCTCGACGCGGCGATCTTCCCGTGCCCGAAGGGCGGGACGCGCTTCCGCGGCGAGGTGGAGCGGCGCGGCAAGCTGCAGTTCCCCTTCATGATCGACCCGAACACGGACACCGAGCTGTTCGAGTCGGACAGCATCGTGCGCTACCTGGCCGAGCGCTACGGCGACGGCACGGTGCCGCTGTCGCTGCGGCTCGGGCCGCTGACGGTGCTCAGCGGGTCGCTGGGGTCGCTGCTGCGGTTTCCTCGCGGGACCTGGGTGCGGAGCTCGCGGCAGCCGGAGGGGCCGCTCGAGCTGTACAGCTTCGAGGGCTCGCCGTACTGCCGCATCGTCCGCGAGGCGCTGTGCGAGCTGGAGCTGCCGTACGTGCTGCACAACGTCGGTCGCGGCAGCGGCAAGCGCGATGACTTTCGCCAGCTCGCGGGCAAGCTGCAGGTGCCCTACCTGATCGACCCCAACAACGGCACGGCGATGTTCGAGTCGGCGCAGATCGTGAAGTACCTCGAGCAGAACTACGCGCTGTGAGCTCGTGCCGGGCTTCTCGGCTGCCGGCGCGGGCTGTAAGGTCACCGCCATGAGAAGCGCCTGGTCCGACGCCGACGCCCGCGCGGCCGTCTCCCACTACACCGCCCGCTATCCGCGCAGCTGCAACGAAGACGTGGCGCTGCGGGTGTACAGCTCGCGCCTGCTCGGCCGCGAGGCGGCGCTGGTGCTCCACGGCGGCGGCAATACGTCCGTCAAGACGACCCTGCCGGATGACCTCGGCGAGCCCACCGCGGTCGCGTGCATCAAGGGCAGCGGCTGGGACCTGGCGAGCCTCGAGCCGCCAGGACTGCCAGCGGTGCGGCTGGCCCCGTTGCAGGCGCTGCGCCGGCTGCCGGGGCTCAGCGACGAGGCGATGGTGGCGGCCCTGCGCGCGCGCCTGCTCGACCCGTCGGCGCCGAATCCGTCGGTGGAGGCGCTGCTGCACGCCTTCCTGCCGCACAAGTTCATCGACCACTCGCACGCGGACGCGGTGCTCGCGGTGGTCGACCAGGCGCACGCGGCGGAGCTGTGCGAGGAGGTTTACGGGGCCGACTACGCGGTGGTGCCGTACGTGATGCCGGGCTTCGCGCTGGCGCTGCGGGCCGCGGAGGCCCAGGCGGCGGCGCCGGGCTGCCGCGGGCTGCTGCTGCTCGGGCACGGGCTGTTTAGCTTCGGCGAGGACGCGCGCGAGAGCTACGAGCGGCACGTCGAGGCGGTGACGCGGGCGGAGTCGCGGGCGAGGCGGGTGCAGGTGAGCGTGCCAGCGCCGACCCCGGATGAACGCGAGTACCTGCGGGTCGCGCCGCTGCTCCGCGGACGTCTCGGTCGCCGGGAGATCCTCCACTGGCGACCTGTCCCGGAGGCCATGTCGTTCGCGGCCGACCCGGCGCTGCGCGAGCTGTGCGGGCGCGGGCCGGTGACGCCGGACCACGTGATCCGGACCAAGCAGCGGCCGCTGGTGCTGGACGCGGGGGCCGACGCGGCGGCGATCGAGCGCGCGCTGGCCGAGTACCGGGGGCGCTACGCCGCGTACTTCCACGCGCAGCAGGCGGCGCGCGGGGTGACGCGGGTGATGCTGGACCCGGACCCGCGGGTGGTGCTGATGCCGGGGCTCGGCATCGTCGCCGCGGGCGTCGACGAGGCGGCGGCGAAGATCGCGGCGGACCTGTACGAGCACACGATCGCGGTCATCCGCGACGCCGAGCAGATCGGCCGCTACCAGGCGCTGCCGGACGGCGACATCTTCGACATGGAGTACTGGTCGCTCGAGCAGGCCAAGCTCGGCAAGGCGACGCCGCGGGCGCTGGCGGGGCAGGTCGTGTACGTGACCGGCGCGGCCTCGGGGATCGGCCTGGCCTGCGCGCGGCGCTTCGCGGCGGCCGGGGCGGCGCTCTACCTGGTCGACCGCGACCCCGGCGTGCACGCGGTCGCGGCGGGCCTGAAGGCGGCGAGCGAGGTGGTCGACGTCACCAGCCGCGCGGCGGTCGAGGCCAGCCTCGATCGCGTGGTGCTGCGCTTCGGCGGCGTCGACGGGGTGGTCTCCAACGCGGGCGCGGCCTTCCAGGCGCCGATCGCAACCTGTCCCGAAGACCAGCTGCGCGCCAGCCTCGAGCTGAACCTGCTGTCGCACCAGTGGGTCGCGGCGGCGGCGATGCGGGTGCTGACGGCCCAGGGCAGCGGCGGCTTCCTGCTGTTCAACGCGTCGAAGGCGGCGTTCAACCCGGGCGAGGGCTTCGGGCCCTACGCGGTGGCCAAGGCGGGGCTGGTCGCGCTGATGAAGCAGTACGCGCTCGAGGGGGCGCGGGTGGGGGTGCGGGCCAACGCGGTCAACGCGGACCGCGTGCGCACCGGCCTGTTCGCGCCGGGCGTGGTCGAGGCGCGGGCGGCCGCGCGGGGGCTGGCGCCGGATGCGTACTTTCGCGCCAATTTGCTGGGCCGCGAGGTGACGGCGGAGGACGTGGCGGAGGCGTTCCTGTGCCTCGCGCTGGCGGGGAGCACGACCGGGGCGGTGCTGCCGGTGGACGGCGGCAACCTGGCCGCGGCGCCGCGCTGAGGTGTTACACAGGCGAGATGTCGACGAGCGCACTCGGGGTGTCGCCGCAGCCTTTCGGACCGGCGTGGCGGACGATCGATGAGATCGACGATGGTTGGCGGGAGCTGCGGCCGGGGCCGCGGCTGTGCGAGCTGCGGGCGCGAGGCGAGGCCTTCGCGCCAGTGTTCAAGGCGCAGGGTCCGGTGCGGGCGGTGCGGACGATCGACCTGCTGCCGTTCCCCTATCCGGTGGCCTTCGCGTTCTGGCAGGCCGCGCCGACGCGGGCGAAGTACCTGCTGATGCGCAACCGCTGTCAGCTGATCGAGTTCGAGGACTTCAGCGGCGCGACGAAGGTGCTGCTGGTCAACCCGAGCGAGGCGGACCTGTCCGCGCGGGCAGGTTTCTTCGAGCAGGCGCGGCGCGAGCTGCTGCCGTTCGTGCCGGCCTCGCTGCTGACGCGCGCGCCGGGTCCGGCGGCGCTGCTGCGTCGGCTGGGGGTCGACCCGGCGCGCGTCGACTACGTGACCTTCGACCACCTCCACGTGCAGGACCTGCGGCGCGGGCTGGCGGGCGAGGGCGGGCGGCCGCCGCTGTACCCCAACGCGAAGCTGCTGGTGAATCGCCGCGAGCTCGAGACGCTGGCCGCGATCCACCCGCTGCAGCGGCCGTGGTGGATCGACGGGGCGCTCGACGGGGTGGCGGCGGAGCGGGTCGTCGCGCTCGCGGGCTCGGTGTGGCTGGGCAAGGGGCTGGCGCTGGTGTGGACGCCGGGGCACACGCTCGGCAACCACTCGATCGTGTTCCACGCGCCGGACGGAGGCGTGTATGCGATCTCCGAGAACGGGGTGGCGCCCGAGTGCTACCTGCCGGCGGCGTCGCAGATCCGTGCGCTCCGAGAGTACGCCCGCAAGTACGAGGCCGAGGTCGTGCTCAACGGCAACACCCTCGAGAGCGCGCTGTCGCAGTACAGCTCGATGGTGCTGGAGAAGGCGCTGGTCGACCGCGGGGCGGGCGGCGGGGAGCTGCCGAACATCCTGTGCTCGTCGCCCTTCGTGCGCTCGCCGCTGGCCTGGGGGCTGGGGCCGAGTCATGTCGTGCCGGGGGTGAACGGCGGGGCGCTGGGGTCGAGCCTGGCTGAAGGGACAGGTAACGGTTAGGGCGACGGCGACGCAGGCGAGCGCGCCCATCGCAACATTTGATCAGGGCCGCGTGGCGCTCAATTGTGTTATGGCCGTGCCGCGTGATCGTCGGCGTCAGTCTGTCCCTGTTCGTGCTCGCGGCGCCGGAGGACCGGGACTACGTCGGCGCGGAGGCAGTCGAGGCGGCGGGGCCAATCGAGGTGGTCGAGGTGGTCGAGGCGCCCGCGAAGCCGGCACCGCGCGAGGCGCCCGCGAAGCCGGTGATGCCGGGCGCGCCGAGCCCGGGGCGAGCGGCGCGGACGGCCCTCGAGCGGCCGCCCCCCGGTGAGCCGCCGCGGCCGAAGTGGTGGGGCCCGTATCCGCGGCCGAAGCTGACGGGCTTCGGCGGTCCGGTGCTGCAGTTGACGGGCCTGACGCGGTCCTTCGCGGCGATGGTGGGGCTGGCCGGCGGCCTGACGATCCGCCAGCGAGTGTCGCTGGGGGCGACGGCGCTGTGGTTGCTGAACCCGGTCGCGGCCGGCAGGACCGAGGTGGGCGCCGAGCAGCGGCTCAACGTCAACTTCGGCGGGCTGTTGCTGGCGGTGGTGGTCGCGCGGACGAAGCGGGTCGACTTCACGATCGAGGGCATCGTCGGCGGGGGCGGGGCCTGCTTGCAGAACCCGAAGACTGGCAGCTGCTACGCGCGCACGGCGATGTTCGTGGGCCAGCCGGGCGTGGGCCTGCACGTCCGCCTGGCCCCGGTCGTGCGCCTGGCGCTCGGGCTCGGCTACCGCCTGGTCGCGGCGAAGGCCTGGGCCGGACCGAGCAGCCTGCAGCTCGGGGCGCCGGTCGGCAACGTGATGCTCGAGTTCGGGCTGTTCTGAAGCACCTGTCCTTGGGGACAGATCATGGGACGCAGGCCGAATCGACGCACTTCTGGCCGTCGGGGCAGGGCTTGTCGCACTGGCCGCAGTGGGCCGCGGTGACGCGGGTGTCGGTCTCGCAGCCGAGGTCGTGGCCGGCGTCGTCGAGGTCGTCGTGGCTGCAGTCGCCGAAGCCCTGGTCGCAGGCGAAGTGGCAGGTGAGGCAGAGGGCGTGGACGAAGGGGCCGTCGCCCTCGCAGTTCTCGAGCGCGGCCTCGTTGACCTTGCCGTCGCCGCACACGGGGGCGCGGCAGTCGAAGTCGCAGTCGACGGTCTCCTTGTTGCCGCCGGCGTCGCACTCCTCGGTGGGGCTGACGAAGCCGTCGCCGCAGCGGGCGTCCTTGCAGTAGCCGGTGCAGGCGGCGTTGTAGCCGTTGTTCGGGCCGTCGTCGCACTCCTCGTTGAACTTGCTCTGGAGGATGCCGTCGCCGCAGGTGGGCTGGCGGCACAGCGAGGTGCAGTCGTCGTCGTCGTCGTCGTTGGCGTCGTCGCAGGCCTCACCGGGGTTGATGTGGCCGTCGCCGCAGGTTGAGGCGCACAGGTTGGAGCAGGCGTCGTCGTCGACGGCGTTGGCGTCGTCGCAGGCCTCGCCCGGGCCGACGAGGCCGTCGCCGCAGGCGGCCGGGCTGCAGTCGGGCTTGCAGGCGGCGGTCGGGGCGTTGTCGGGGCCGTCGTCGCAGGCCTCGCCGGGCTCGAGCAGCGCGTTGCCGCAGACCGCGGCGGGTTCGCTGGTGACGGGCTCGCCGCTGCTTCCGGACGACGACCCGGCGTCGCCGACCTCGCTGTCGCTGAAGCACGACAGCAGCGCCCACGGGAGCAGGGCGACGCGGAGCCTGTACACCATCGATCTCACCATCGCAGGCGACCAGGCTATCACCGGGCGTCGCGGAAGTTGAGGCGCGCGAGCGCGGTCAGGGCGGCTGCTCGACGCAGTAGAGGTGCAGGGTCTTGGCGCAGCTGACGCTCGGGCAGCCGCTCGTCCAGCTGAGGTTGGTGCGCGTGATGATGCCCGCGGCGCCGGTGCTCTCGGTGTCCTGGAACTTCCACCCGCCGCAGTGGGTGGCGCCCGGCAGCGCGCCGGCGGTGGCGTCGGTGTGGGTCCATGCGAGCAGATCGGGGGCGTCGCACGACTCGCCGGGGCCGACCGTCGCGCCGTATTCGGTGGCCTGGAGCGGGCGCTCGAGCACGCCGTCGACGAGGTCGATCCAGTCCAGCGCCACGACCGAGCCGACGCCCTGCTCGCCCGCGGGCAGGATGTAGGGCAGCTCGCTCTTGTGGAAGCGGGTCGCCGGGCTCGCCGTGCCGTCGCTCAGCCAGGCCATGTAGGTGCCGGGCAGGCCGGCCTGGGTGGCGAGCTCCTGACAGTGGGCGTCGCCGCCGCTGAGGCCGCCGACGCCGCCGCCCTGGTAGGTCTCGCTGGTGACGAATACGAACAGGGCGTCGCGCTCGCACAGGGCGTCGCAGCCGTCGCCGGGGATGTCGATGCCGTCGTCGCACAGCTCGTCGCTGGCGCGCACGCCGTCGCCGCAGACGGAGAGCTGACAGTCGGGGGTGCAGTCGTCGCCGAAGACGCCGTTGCCGTCGTCGCAGGGCTCATTGGCCTGCTTGTAGTTGTCGCCGCAGCGCGGCACGCTGCAGAAGTCGGTGCAGGTGTCGCTGGCGCCGTCGCAAGGCTCGCCGTTGTCGAGCATGCCGTTGCCGCAGCTGGGGATCCTGCACTGCTCGTTGCAGGTGGCGCCGGCGGGGTCGCAGGCCTCACCGGGCTGGACGATGCCGTCGCCGCAGCTCTGCTTGAGGCACGTGGTGGTGCACTGGCCGTCGTCGGCGTTGCGCTCGCCGTAGTCGCACTGCTCGTCCTTGCCGAGCAGGCCGTCGCCGCAGCGGGGCGCGGCGCAGATGGTGCTGCAGGCGTCGTCCTCGGCGCCGTTACCGTCGTCGCAGTCCTCGCCGGGCTGGACGATGCCGTCGCCGCATAATGCGGGGCTGCAGTTGTTGCGGCACAGGTCGTCCTCGATCTTGTTGCCGTCGTCGCAGGGCTCGCTCGGGCCGGGGAAGCCGTCGCCGCAGAAGTTCGGCAGGCACAGCGGGGTGCAGGCGCCGTAGAGCGTGTTGAGCGGGCCGGCGTCGCACAGCTCACCGCCCTGCATCTCGCCGTCGCCGCACATCGGCGGCTCGCCAGTGGGTTCGTCGGTCTCGCTGCCGGAGGAGCTGCTCGAGCTGCCGCCGGTCATGGTCTCGGACGGGCCGTCGTCGACGAAGCAGCTGGCGAGGCCCAGCGCGCAGGCGAGCAGGCGAGCGGGTGCGGCGGTCATGGGCGGCTCAGGTGCCCTGTTCGAAGCAGTAGAAGCGCAGCGCGGTCTGGCACGTGAGGCTGCAGTTGTTGGTCCACCCGCTGGCCTGGCTGTGAGGGTCGCCGGCGCGGCTGCTGCCGACCGGAAAGGCCCAGCCGAGGCAGTCGTTGTCCAGGTTCACGGGGGTGCCGTCGGTCCGGGTGTTGGTCCACGTGGCGCTCTCGGGCGAGCAGGCCTGCGAGGCGGGCAGGGTCATCCCCGACTCGGTCTGGTCGATCGGGTGAGCGAGGCTCGCGCTGATGAGGTCACCCCAGTCGCTCGCGACCGGCGAGCCGTCGGGCAGGACGTAGGGGATCGGCGAGTGGATGAAGCGGGTGGCGGGGCAGTCGTTGTCCTCGCTGAGCCAGGCCATGTAGATCCCTGGCAGGGCCGCGGCGGTGGCCAGCTCGGCGCAGTGGGCGTCGGCCTCTATCAGCCCGCCGAAGGTGCCGACGTAGCGTTGGCTGGTCACGAACACGAAGTAAGCGTCGCGCTGGCAGGTCGCGCTGCAGCCGTCGCCGTCGGTGAGGTCGCCGTCGTCGCAGGCCTCGCTGCCCTCGAGCACGCCGTTGCCGCAGACCTCGAGCTTGCACTCCGGCGTGCAGCCGTCGCCGGCCTCGAGGTTACCGTCGTCGCAGGCCTCGACGTCGGTGTAGATCACACCGTCGCCGCAGACGGCCGGCTTGCACAGGCTGGTGCACGCGTCATGGTCGTCGAGGTTGCCGTCGTCGCACTGCTCGCCGGGGCCGGGAGCACCGTCGCCGCAGGACTCGAGCTTGCAGCTGGCGCTGCAGCCGTCGCCGGGCGCGAGGTTGCCGTCGTCGCAGCTCTCGTTGCTGGCGAGGTAGGCGTCGCCGCACAGGTTCGAGGTGCAGTCGCCGCGGCAGAACGAGCCGTCGACGCCGTTGATCGCGGCCCCGTAGTCGCACTCCTCGTCGGGGTCCTGAATCGCGTCGCCGCAGGTCGGTGGGGCGGTGGTGGTGACAGGTCCGCTGGTGCCGGTCGGCGCCTCGCCGGTGCTGGTCCCGGTGCTGCTGCTGGTCTCGACCGCCCCGCTGGTGTCGCCATCAGGGCCACCCCCGACGTGGCCGGCGTCGACGAAGCAGCCGGCGACGAGCGCGAGCAGGCTGCTCCATGCGGTCACGCGCCGCATCACGCCAGGCTCACGCGGCGTCAAAACGCGCATGATCCGCCCACGCACTTGACGGCGCAGTCATGGTCGCACTCGCCGCAGTGATTCTTGTTGGTGTTGGTGTCGATCTCGCAGCCGTTCGCGGGGTTGCCGTCACAGTTGCCGCGGTCGGGTAGGCAGCTGATCGACTGACAGTCGCCGGCGCAGGTGGCGAAGGGTGGGGGTGCCGCGGGTTCGCACTTCTCGTCCGGCATGTCGACGATCCCGTCGCCGCAGTAGGGGCCCATGGTCTTGCAGTCGGCGCCGCAGCCGCTGTCGTAGATGCCGTTCTTCAGGCCCAGGTCGCAGACCTCGCCGGCGCTGGCGTTGAACTTCTCGTCGCCGCACTGGGCCAGCGAGCAGTCGGCGTTGCACGCGGCCGTCTCGCTGACGTCGTCGCAGCTCTCGACGTTGGCCTGCACGTAGCCGTCGCCGCAGACCGCCTTCTTGCAGGCGATGCATCCGTCCGTGTCGATCTGGTTGCCGTCGTCGCAGGCCTCGCCCTCGTCCATCTCGCCGTTGCCGCAGCCCTTCGGCAGCGTGCAGTCGTTGCGGCAGCCGTCGGCGTCGTCCTGGTTGCCGTCGTCGCAGGCCTCGGCCTTCGCTAGCGGGTAGCCGTCGCCGCAGACGTTGGCCTGGCACAGCGGCGTGCAGGGCTTGGTGGGGCCGTTGGCGGGGCCGTCGTCGCAGGCCTCGCCGCCGTCCAGGCGGCCATCGCCGCACGACCCTGGCGGGTCACCGGTGGTGGTCGCGCTGTCACTGTCGCTGACGCTGCCAACGTCGGTCGCGGGGGTCGTGGAGGTGCTTTGCGGCCCCGACGGGTCGCCGCTGGTCGTGAGCGGCCCGGAGCCGGCGGTGCTGCTCGTGCTCGTGCTCGCGGCGCCCGAGCCCTCCTCACCGAGCCCGCCCGCGTCGAACTTGCAGGCGAGCAGCGCGAGGAGGACGAGCATTCGGTGGCGACGCAGGAGCATGGACGCGGGGTTTCGTGGTGCGCCTCCCTGCGCGGTCGGGTACGGAGCCGAGCTCCGTTCAGGGTGCGGGTTGCTCGATGCAGTAGATGCGGGCCGGGACGTCACACTTGGGCGTGCAGAAGTCGGTCCACTTGGCGTCCTTCGCGGTGGCGAGGCCGCCCGCGCCGCTCGGGCCCATCGTCGCGTCGCTCCAGGCGTCGCAGTGGTCGGTGCCCTTGGCGGTGCCGTTCTTCATCGTGTTGGTCCACACCAGGGCCTCGCTGTTGCACGAGTTTCCGGTTACCGCCTGGTTGGTCTCGGTGCGGTTGATCGGGTTAATGAGGTCGAGGCTGATGAGCTTCGCCCAGTCGTCCGCGACCGTCAGTTTGTCGGGGCGGATGTAGGGCTTCGTCGAGATGTGGAGGCGGGAGACGGGGTCGTCGGTCCCGTCGCTGAGCCAGGCCTTGTAGATGCCCGGCTGCTTGCCCGCCGCCAGGGTGTTGCACTTCGAGTCGGCGCCGGCGAGGCCGGCGAGGTCGCCCTTCCACTTCATGCTGCTGATGAAGGTCATGAACGCGAGGCGCTTGCACGCGGGGTCGCAGGTATCGCCGCCCATGGCGTTGCCGTCGTCGCACTCTTCCTTGTTGTCCTTGTCGATCTTGCCGTTGCCGCAGTCCTTCGCGCACATCGTGCAGCCGTCGCCGGCGGTGGCGTTGCCGTCGTCGCAGTCTTCGACGCCTGCCTGCACGAACTTGTCGCCGCACTCGGCCGTCTTGCACATGTCGACGCAGCCGTCGTCGTTGTCCGGGTTGCCGTCGTCGCACTCCTCGACGCCGTCCAGCACGAGGCCGTCGCCGCACTTGGCGTTCTTGCACATTGTGGTGCAGGCCTTGGTGTCGCTGTTGTCCGCGCCCGCGTCGCACTCCTCCATGCCCGCCCACAGGTTGCCGTCGCCGCACGCGGCGTTCTTGCACAGGCTGGTGCAGGCGTCGGTGTCGTCGGCGTTGTCGTCGTCGCAGTCCTCGCCGGGCTGGATCTTGCCGTCGCCGCAGGTGGCGAGGGTGCAGTTGTTGCTGCACTCGTCATCGTCGATGTCGTTGCCGTCGTCGCAGGCCTCGACGCCGACCTGGACCTTGCCGTCGCCGCAGGTCGCCGCGGTGCAGTCGATCTTGCAGGCCTTGTCGTCGCCGTTGTCGACGCCGTCGTCGCAGGCCTCGCCCATGTTCATCACGCCGTCGCCGCAGAAGGGCAGCTTGCACAGGTCGCTGCAGGCGTCGCTCGGGTCCTTGGCGTCGTCGCACTCCTCCGGCGGCACGACCTCGCCGTCGCCGCAGCCGGCCGATTTGCAGCTGTTGCTGCACTCGTCGCCGTTGTTCTGGTTGCCGTCGTCGCAGCCCTCGTTCGAGGCGACGTAGCCGTCACCGCACACGTTCTTGGTGCAGTCGATCTTGCAGATGCTGCCGTTCATCCCGTTGTTGAGCTCGCCGTTGTCGCACTCCTCGCCGGGGTCGAGCTGCGAGTTGCCGCAGTCGGCCGGGTTGCTGGTCGGGTCGCCGGTGGTCGGGTCGACGGTGGTGGTCACGACCGGGCCGGTGCTGTCGGACTCGGTGGTCTCCCCGGTGCTCTCGGCGCCGATGCCCAGGGCGTCGAAGGAGCACCCTGTGAACGAGAGTGCGGCGGCCGCCACGAAGAGGTGAAGGCGCATGATACGAGCTCCTGACATCATGATTAATGCGAGTGAAAGAAGTTGACGACGCAGCGAGACTTTCGTGCCGCGGCGCCAGAACACCATACGGGAGCCGCTGTCCGGCTGTCTACTTCAGTCGAGCGTGAACGAGCGGCCGCGCTGCGAGCCACCGACCAGGGGCACCGGCGAGGCCGCGAGCTGTGGGCTGCGGCCGACAGCTCGTGCGGGCGGATCTGCCCAAGGCCTCAGCCGGGGTAGGTCATCAGCCCGTTGGGCTGCCGGGCGATCCAGCGCGCACCGCGGAGCAGCACGACGCCGCCGACCGCCACCGGGATCGCCGTCGCCGCGACGGCCAGGCTGAGCCCGGCCGCGGCACTGCCGAGCACCGGCGTCGCCGCGTCGCTCACCACCCCGAGCAGCACGTTGGAGAGCGCGTCGCCGAAGGCGTGGATGCACAGCACGTTGACCGCGAACGCGGCCCCCCGCATCTGCACCGGCACGCAGCCGATCAGCGCCGCGTTGAGCGGCCCGGTGTTGAGGAAGAGCAACATCTCGGCGACAAACACGACGATGAAGATGCCGGGCAGCCAGCCGATCACGGTCATCAGCACGATGAAGGGGCTGCTGGCCAGCAGACCCATCCCGCTGAGCCGGAAGAAGCCCCCGGGCGAGCGCGCCTGCATGCGGTCGCCGAGGCGCCCGCCGAGCAGGGTCCCGCAGATCCCGGCGATGACCGTCACGCCGCCGAAGATCGTCCCCGCCTGGCCCGCGCTCATGCCGTGCACGCGCTCGAGGTAGCTCGGCATCCACAGCGCGAGCCCGCCGATCGTGAAGGTCAGCAGCGCGAGGCCGACGGTGTTGATCCGCCACGCCGGGGTCTTGAACAGACGCTTGATCGTGGCCCCCAGCGACATGCCCGGACCCGACGACAGCGGCTCGTCGTCGTACTGCCCGCGCTTCGGCTCGACCATCAGAAAGGCCAGCAGCGCGAACAGCAGGCCCGGCAGGCCGCCGACCAGGAACACGGCGCGCCAGCCGTAGAACTCGCCGATGTAGCCGCCGAGGATGTAGCCGAGCGCCGAGCCCACCGGGGTCGCGAGGTAGAAGTACGCGAGCTTGCGGCTGCGCAGGTCCTTGCTGTAGAGGTCAGCGATGATCGACGGGGCGATCGTCGCGTAGCAGGCCTCGCCCACGCCGAGCAGCGCCCGCGCGACCAGCAGCTCGTGGTAGTCGCGGGCGAAGGCCGCGGCGACGGTGGCCAGGCTCCACAGCAGCACCCCACCGGCGATCAGGTTCTTGCGCCGCATGCGGTCGCCGAGGAAGCCGACCGGCGCGACCACCGTGTAGACGATCACGAACATGCTGCCGAGCAGGCCGCCCTGCGCGTCGGTCAGCGCCCACTCGGTCTTGATGCTCTCGAGCACCGCGCTCAGCAGGCGCTGGTCGATGTAGTTGAGGAAGTTGACCGTCGTCAGGACGATCATGATGTAGACGGGCCAGCTCCGGACCCCACCGCTCGTCCCGTTCATGCGCCCGTCTCCTCGCCCAAGAGCTCATGGAGGCGCGCACGCTGGCGGGCGTGCTCCTCGTCGCTCGCCACTGCTACAGCCTCGCCGCCGACCGGCGCGTCGAGCCGCACCCACGACACGCAACCGGCGTAACCTGGCCGATCGCGCAGCTCCACCGCCTGCGTCAGCCGTCGGGTCCGCAGGTGGAGCACCCACAGCCCCGGCCGACGGTAGGCGAAGCGCTCGGCGACCGCGCGCTCGCTCAGCACGTGCAGCCCGGCCAGCCCCGCCAGCGAGGCCAGCGACGCCACCCACCACAGCCCCGTGACCTCGGCGTGCAGCTCGAAGCGCAGCAGCCCGGAGGTCGGCGGGCGCAGCTCGGCGAGCGCCGCGTGCTGCTCCGGGACCAGGTCGCGCTCGCGGCCGGGATCTTGCGCATGAAAGTAGGTCGGCAGCAGGCAGAAGGCCCGATGCTCGACCGCGAAGTCGCGGGCAGGATTGGCCTCGCGGATGCCGCCCTTGCGCAGCAGCACGCACTGTCGCCCGTCACGCAGGGCGGCGCAGACGACCGCCCATTCCTTGAGCGCGACCTCGGCCTCCACATGCATCGCGGCGCCCAGGCTACCATGGCGGCGTGATCAAGGGCGCCGGCGCGGAGCGTCTGGGGGCGGTGCTGCTGCCGCTTGCGCTGGCCTGCGCCCACCAGCGCCCCGGCGACGCGTCGCACGGTTGGGACTACGAGGTCACGCCCACGCCGCAGCTCGACCGCCTCGACGTGACCCTGTGCTTCCACGACGCGATCCCCCGCAGCCTGGTCGCCGACGAGGCGGGCGCGGCCCGCTACATCCTCAGCCCTCGCGCAGTCGCCAACGGCCACCCGCTGACCCTCGCGCCCGACGGCGAGACCCTCGACACCCGCGGCGCGACCGGCAAGTGCCTCGCCTACGCCGTCGACCTCGCGCGCATGGCCGAGGAGGTCGAGGAGCAGCACATGGTCCGCGTCGGTGGGGTTGTGGCCACCAGCCCGCACCTGTGGCTGTGGCGTCCAGGCAAGCTGATCCGCGAGGCTGATGTCAGTCTGGCCTTCAAGCTGCCCGCCAGCGTGCAAGCCTCGGCGCCCTGGCCCGTGGACGACCGCGGCCGCCACCGCCTGCCCTACACCGCCTTCAGCTGGGCCTCGCAGGTGGTGCTCGGCGAGTTCGACGCGCTGCACTTCACCAGCGCCGGGACCGAGTTCGACGTCGCGGTGATGAAGCTGCCGCGCGAGATCTCCGACGCCGGCCTGCAGCGCTGGCTCGACACCGCCGCCACCACCGTCGCCGGGCTCTACGGCGGACAATTCCCGGCGTCGCACATGCAAGTGATCGTCGTGCCCTACCCGGGCGGGGGAGATCCCGTGTACTTCGGGATGGCCCTCCGCGGGGGCGGGCCTGCGGTCCAGCTGCTGATTTCGGCCGCCGCCGGCGACGACGAATTCCCCGGCGAGTGGGTCGCGATCCACGAGCTTCTCCACCACGGCATGCCCTTCGTCCAGCGCGACGACGCCTGGCTCTCGGAGGGCTTCGTCACCTACTACACCGAGGTGCTGCGCGCCCGCGCAGGCTTTCACAGCGAGCGCGACGCCTGGCAGGCGCTGCTCGCCGGCTTCGACCGCGGCAGCCGCTCCGGCGCGGGCCAGAGCCTCGCCGAGGAGAGCCGGCAGATGCACGAAAACTTCGCGTATCAGCGGGTGTATTGGGGCGGGGCCGCGATCGCGCTGCTGGCCGACGTCGCCTTGCGTGAGGCCGGCAGCTCGCTCGACGCCGCCATGCGTCACCTGCAGCGCTGCTGCGCCTCGACGCTGCGCGTGTGGCCAGCGGGGCAGATCTTGCAGGCAATGGACGACTCCGGGCCCGCGCTGCAAGGCTCATCAGGGCAGGCGAAACTTGAGGCCCCGAAACTTGAGGCCCCGAAACTTGAGGCCCCGAAACTTGAGGCGCTTGCCAGTCCGATCTTGCGCAGCGCCGCCTTCCCCGACTTGACGCCTGTCTATAGGAAGCTCGGGGTGAGTATGGTAGACGGGGAGCCAACGCTGGATGAGTCCGCTCCCGTCGCCCATCTCCGTCGCGCGATCTTCTCGCAGCCCCGGCCGTAATGCCGGGACGCTGACGATCGTTCGCCGGGTTGTCGCCGCGTCTGCCCCCGTACCAGACCAGGTATTGGCTAGCAGCGCGGCGAATCGCAGGCGCGTGGTCCCTCGGCCAGATGAAACCAGGTGACCAATCCGGGCCACGTACGGATGGCGCGTCACACCCCACCAAGCACACACAGGAGAAAACCATCATGAACGTCAAGCACATCGCCGCCACCCTCGCCATCCTCGGCTCGACCTCCTTCGCCATCGCCGGCTGCGGCAAGAAGCCGGAGGGCACCGAAGTCCCCGCTGGCGACGGCGCCGGCAAAGAGCAAAGCTGCGGCGCCAATAAGGACGGCAAGTGCGCCGGCGACAAGAAGCCGGCCGACGCCGCCGACGCCCCGGCCGAAGCCCCCGCCGAAGCTCCGGCCGAAGCCCCGGCTCCCTGAGTCGCGCCGACTCCCTGAGTCGAGCACCGCGGGCCAGGGTCTCTCCGGAGGCCCTGGCCTTTTGTTCTCCTCTGTGAGCCATGTCTGTCCCGAGCGACCTGTCCCTTCGTTCAGCCACCGCGCCCACCGGCGTGGGCCTCGGCCTGCGCGGTAGCTTCATCGCGGAGGTCGACGCCGGTGCGGCCGACGGCCGCGTCCCCTTCTTCGAGATCTCCCCCGAGAACCACATGCACCGCGGCGGCGCCGGTCCGGCGCGGCTCGCCCGCATCCGCGAACGCTTCCCCGTCCTCACCCACGGCCTGTCCATGTCGATCGGCGGCCTCGAGCCCCTCGACTCCGACTACTTCGCCACCCTCCGCGAGTTCCTCGCCCCCTTCGGCGAGCACTGGCACTCCGACCACCTCTGCTTTTGTGGCGTCGACGGCAAGCAGCTGCACGACCTCCTGCCCGTCCCCTTCACCAGCGCGTCCGCCCGCCGCCTCGCCGCCCGCGTGCGCGAGGCCGCCGACCGCCTCGAGCGACCCATGGCGGTCGAGAACATCAGCTACTACCTGCCGCTCGGCGTGCCCAGCGTCGACGAGCCTGAATTCATCGCCGAGCTGCTCGAGCGGGCCGACTGCGGCCTGGTGCTCGACGTCAACAACGTCTTCGTCAACGCCACGAACCACGGCTTCGACGCCCGCGCCTGGCTGGCCCGCATCCCGCTCGCGCGGGTGGTCCAGCTGCACATCGCCGGGCACGAGTTCTGGGATGACGTCGAGCAGACCCTGATCATCGACACCCACGGCGCGCCGGTGCGGACCGAGGTCGACGAGCTGCTCGCCTGGGTCATCGAGCGCACCGGCCCGCTGCCGGTCCTGCTCGAGCGTGACAACAACATCCCCGCATTGCCGGAGCTCCTGGCCGAGCGCGACCGACTGCAGGCAGTCTATGATCGCGCGCTCGCACGCCGGGAGCTCGCGGCCGGAGGCCAGCCATGACCGAGGACCGCGAGGGCGCCGCGATCGCGGCCTTCGCCGCCGCGATGTGCGAGCCCGACGCGCCCGCGCGCATTCGCGACGATCTGCCCACATACCTCGCCGAGCACGGCGTCGACCCGGCCGACCGCGAGATCCTCACTCGCCACCGCGACCAGCTCCTCGTCTACCGCGCCATGGTCCACAGCCGCCTGCGCGGCGTGATCAGCGAGTATCTCCCGCGTACCGTGGCGATCCTCGGCAAGCCGCGTCTGCACCGGGAACTGAGCGCCTTCATGGCCGAGCAGGCCCCGCGCTCGGTGTACTTCCGCTGTGTGCCTGGCGAATTCCTCGCCTGGGCCGCACCGCGCTGGCGCCTCGACGATGCCCTCCCGGCCCACCTCGTCGACCTCGCCAGCCACGAGCTGCTCGATCAGGAGGTCCACGACAGCGTCGCCGGCGGTGAAGCAGCCAGCGGCCTGCCGCTCGCTCTCGACCGCCCCGTCCAGCTCGACGGCAGCGTTCGCCTGCGCCGCTACGCATTCGCGGTCCACCGCAACGACGACCCCCCGACCCGCGAGCCGACGGCGCTCCTCGCCTATCGCGACCGCGACTCGTTGCGCATGCGCCTGCTCGAGCTGACCCCGCGTGCCGCGGCCCTCTGCAGTCATCTCTTCGCCGGCGCTTGCCTGCAGACCGCGCTCACGGACACCTGTACGGATTGCGGCGAAGTGATGAGCGACGAATTTCTCGCCGCGATGGCCAGCTTCCTCGCCGACCTGGGCGATCGCGGCGTGCTCCTCGGCGCCGCGGACAGCTGCCCTCCGGGGTGATCACACATGAATCTCGTATCTTCGTCCTTGCTTCGTTGATCTGCCAGTGAGATAGATTGTCGCAGATGTTTCCGAGGGCGAGGCTGCGCCTGCTCTGGATCTTGCTGCTCATGCCGATGCTGAGCGTGCTGGGTCTGGATCTGCATCGCGTCCATCACGCCCAGGAAGAAACCGTCGAGCGCGCCGCACCCGTGACCCCACAGGCGGTCCGGCGCGAGACCGGCGAGCTAAACCCCGGCCAGTCCAACAAGACCAGCCCGCAGCGCCTCCACGCGGGCCTGCACCTGCAACCGGCGTTGACGCTGTCCGGCCCGAGCGCCGCTGACCTCGCCCCCGCGGTGGCGCAGGCCTGGGTCCGCCATGACAGCGTGAAATGGTCGCCGTGGCAGCCACGCGGCCCCCCGTCGGTGATTTGAGATCCTCATCCTGCGGTCATCGATCGGAGCCCCGTGCTCCGATGAATGACCTGCGCCCGTGATCCAAATCCGCCAAGGAGCTGCCTTTCATGGCTCCCCCGTCTCTGACCCCGATCTTGGGGGCAGCGATCGCCGCTGCATTGGTTTCGTCGTACGTCCCACGCACGAGCGCCGCTCCGCCTCCTCCTGAGCCGATCTCCATCCCCGCTTCCGACACCACCCCAGCCTCGCCCGAGCCCGCCCCGGGCCCGCTATTGCGCGAGGCGACCGCCCCCGGCGCTCCTGTCGCCCCTGTTGTTTCTGGGCCGACCGTCCCGACTGCCCCGGCCCCGCAGGGCCCGGCGCAGCCCGTGGTCCATGAGTCCGCCCCACAGCGGCCGGAAGCCCCCACCGAGGTGAGGGCGCCCAGCTATTGGGCCCCGTATCCGCCCCCGAAGCCCGAGGAGTTCCCGCCGCCCGAGGCGCACGAGCCCTTCGACGCCAGCGAGCGCAACAATATCTTCAATCAGAAGATCTCCGGCGAGTGGGATCCCGAGAAGATCATCAACACCGACCGTCCGGACTTCACCGACGTCCTCCCGACCGTCGGCAAGCACGTCTGGCAGACCGAATCCGGAACCGCATTTCGTCACCGTGTCGGCGAGGGCTACAGCTTCAATCGCACGTCCGTGCCGGAGACCACCCTCCGCCTCGGCGTCAGCGACCACTTCGAGCTGCGCATCAAGTGGGACAGCTTCATGTTCTCCCAGCGGACCGGCACCGCGAACGGCGGCACCAACGAGGGCAAGAGCGCCTACGGCTCGGACTTCCTGGTCGGCTTCAAGTGGCTGGCGGTGCCCCAGGCCGGCTGGTTGCCGGGGCACACCTTCCTCGGCACCCTCACCTCTCGCATTGGCACCGGCGGCCCAGCCCAGACCCTGATCCAGCCCGGCGTCAACTGGGTCTACGGCTGGCAGATCAACAAGTGGATGGTCCTGCGCGGCAGCACCGGCGTGGAGATCGTCATCGTCACGCCCCAGCACCGGCTGGTCGACGGCGTCGAGACGCTCCAGCCCAGCTCGGCCCGCACCGTCTTCGACCTCCACCAGTCGGTCGTGACCTACATGCAGGTCGTCAAGCGCCTCGGCATGTACCTCGAATGGTTCAGCTTCTACGACCACGGCGCCGAGCGCACGCACCAACACAACGGCGGCGTCGGCTTCTACATCTACCTGACCCCCAACATCCAGATCGACCTGCGCGGCGGCGGCACGATCGTCGGCACCCACAACGAGGTGTTCACTGGCGCGGGCATCTCATTTCGCGGAAAGTACAAGTATAAGAAGCGTAAAAATTAGTACGAGCAACGGCCCTCAACCTGCCACAATCGTCTGGATCGGGCTGCCGAGCATCGACTCCAGCGTGTACACCGCGTCGTAGTAGGCCCGGTACGCGTCCAGCGCCTCGTTCTGGATGCGCAGGAAGTTCTCGCGGGCCACGAACACCTCGAGGATGTCGACCTCGCCGAGCTCGAAGGCCCGTTGCAGCAGGTTCAGGTTCTCAACGAAGCGCGGCACTACCTCCACCGAGTAGGTCCGCACCCGCTCGGCCGCCGTGTTCACCGAGTCGACCGCCCGCCGCGCGCTGAGGGCCAGCGTGTAGCGGGTCGCCTCGAGCTCCTGCTCCGCGACCGTCAGCTCCGCCCGCGTCTGCGCGCGCGCGGCCTGGTTGCGCTTCCACAGCGGAATCGGCAGCGTGAACATCACCAGGGCGATCTTCGAGGCGTTGATCGTCGCGCCGGGCTCCCACTCGCGGCCGAGGTACACCCCGAGCTGCGGCTCCGGCAGGCGGTCGCGCTGGGCCGAGACCGTGCGCGCCTGACCGAGCCCGACCGCCGCCTCGCGGGCCTTCAAGGCCGGGTGCTCCTGCTGCACCCGGGCGATCAGATCGGCCGCGTCCCGCACCCGCACCGGCGGCTCGAGGACCCCCGCCGGCGCCACCAGCTGCGGCGGCGGCCAACCAGCCATCTCGGTCAGATGAATGCACGCGAGCCGATACTCGAGGTCCGCGTTGAGCTTGTTCTGCCGCGCCTGCGCCAGCTCGCCGGTGGCCACCCGCACCCGCAGGTTCGAGATCTCGCCCGCCTGCGCCCGCCGCGACGCCACATCGAGCAGGCGGGCCGAGAAGGTCGCCGTGCGCTCCGCCGTCTGGGCCCGCGCCCTCGCCAGCAGCGCCATGTTGTACGCGTAGTGCACCTGCGCGTAGGTCTCCCACTGGATCTGCGCCAGCTCCTTGTCCAGCAACTCGCGGTAGCGACGCCCGGCCTTGATCCGCAGCCCACGCTCGCCGCCAAACTCGAAGGGCTGATTCAGCGTGCTCTGCAGCTCGAAGTTGGTGCCGAGCTGGTTCCAGCGGGCCCCCGCGCCGACGTACAGCTGCGGGTTGTCGACCATCAAGGGCTTGGCCCCGGCGATCGCCGCGTCGCCGATCTGCAGGCGCGAGCGGGCCACCCGGACCCGCATCGCATTGTCTCGCGCGTGCCTCATGACCACGTCGAGCGGCAGCATCTGTGCCCCGGGCAGCAGGCTATCGCCGGCGCCTTGTCCCCGGCTGGGCGAAGCCTGATCGAGCGGGTCCAGCGGGTCGAGCTTGGCCGTCGGCGCGTCCATCAGCGGCGGCGGCGCAGTCGTGGTGCCCCGCGCCGGCGCGGCGTGCAGCGCGTGGGCCGGGTACGAGGCGGTCGCTCCGGCGAACGAGACCAGCGCAGTCACCAGCGCACGAGAGCCGCGAGACATGAAATTCATGAGAGTCTGATGCTGAGGCCTCAAGACCCAGGTGGCCGGGCCGTGAGCGACTCTAACATGCTGTGTTTCGAGCCCCGAATCTTTGCCGGTCTCCACGGCCCGCAAACCGCGTTCCTTCGCGTGAGGGTCATCTCTTGACTTCATCGCCTGCTGCGGTATTGCATGGACCGGCGCGCGCGCAGAGCCGCATTTCTGACTCTCGCGTCGTACGTCCTTCTGTGTTTCTCAGCATGCCCTCCACGTCGCCGTCTCGTCCGCCGAGCAAGGCTCCGCTCGCGTCGTTCGCCTCCTGTGCCTGCGTCTTCTGGGCCGTAGGCCTGCTCCTGGGCGGCGCCTGCTCCGACAGCGCGGCATCCCCCAACGACCAGCCAGCGGCCGCCCCCGAGCTGCCCTACTTCGACAACGGCGTCGTCCGCCTCCCACCCGCCTTCGCCGCCCGCATCGGCCTCAAGACCCAGGTCGCCAGCGTCACCGACATCTCGCCGGTGGTCTATGTCACCGGCGTGCTCGAGTTCGACGAGCAGCTCATCGCCGCCGTCGGCTCGCGCATCTCCGGCCGCGTGAAGGAGGTGCGCGTCATCGAGGGCACCAAGGTGAAGCCCGGTGACACCCTCGCCACCATGGAGAGCGCCGAACTCGGCAAGGCCCAGGCCGAGATTTTCTCCGTCAAGGCCCGGGCCCAGTACGCGGGCTCCGACGAGGAGCGCAAGAAGAAGCTGCTCGCCGAGGGCATCGCCTCCCAGCGCTCGCTCGAGCTCGCCTCGCAGGAGTCCCTCGTCACCAGCGCCGAGCTCCGCGCCGCGAAGCAGCGCGTCCAGGCCTTGGGCGGCAGCGACAACAGCAAGGCCCTCGGCGTCATGGCCCTCACCAGCCCGATCCACGGCGACGTCGTCAAGGTCCACGTGTTCCGCGGCCAGGCCGTCGAGCCCAGCTACACCGCCTTCACCATCGCCGACCGCAGCTCGCTGTGGGTCCGCCTGTCCGTGTTCGAGGGCGAGGTCGGCAACGTCCGCGTCGGCGACATCGTCGAGCTGTCCGCCCAGGTCAGCGCCGACGAGGTCCTCACCGGCACCGTCACCTTCATCAACACCGTGCTCGACCCGGTCACCCGCAGCGCCGAGGTCCGCGTCATCGTCCCCAACGAGAAGGGCCGCCTGCGCGTCGGCCAGGCCGTCAACGCCCGCATTCGTCCCAGCGCCGCCGGCAAGCGTGCGCTCGCGGTGCCCCGCAACACCGTCGTGCAGGTCGACGGCAAGCCCACCGTCTTCGTCGCCATCGACGACACCGGCGTGGTCCCCCGGCCCGTCGAGCTCGGGGTCCAGGGCGCCGACCTCGTCGAGATCACCAGCGGACTCAACGAGGGCGACAAGGTCGTGATCGAGGGAGTCTTCGCCCTGAAGTCCGAGCTGTTCCGATGAAGCCCCGCCCATGCTCGCCTCGCTGATCGACCTCTCCATCCGCCTGCGTTACATGATGCTCGCGCTGCTCGGGGTGCTCCTCGCAGGCGGCGTGTTCGCGGCTCGCACGCTCCCCATCGACGCCATCCCCGACATCTCGGGCATCCAGGTCTCGGTCCTCACCGACGCGCCCGGTCTGTCCGCCCTGGAGGTCGAACGCAACGTCACCTTCCCGATGGAGAACGCCCTCAACGGCGTGCCCGGGATGGTCGAGCTGCGCTCGGTGTCCCGCGCCGACATCTCCGCGATCACGATCGTCTTTCAGGACGGCACCGACCCGTGGTTCGCCCGCCAACTGGTCTTCGAGCGCATGCTGCAGGCCAAGGGGGACCTCCCGGCCAACATCCCGACGCCGCAGATCGCCCCGCTCACCACCGGCCTCGGCGAGATCTACCAGTTCGTCGTCCGCTCCCCGGTCCACTCGCGCAAGCAGCTGCGCACCATGCTCGACTGGGAGATCGTCCCGCGCCTGCGCGGCATCCCCGGCGTCATCGAGGTCAACACCATGGGTGGCGACCTCAAGCAGTTTCAGGTGGTCGTCGAGCCCGCCAGGCTCGCCGCCTACAACCTCTCGATCCGCGAGCTCACCGACACCCTCCAGCGCTCCAGCAGCGTCGTCTCCGGCGGCTACCTCGACCGCGGCGCCGAGTCCTTCACCCTCCGCGCCGTCGGCACCTTCGCCGGCCTCGAAGACATCGGCAACGTCGTCGTCAAGACCTCCCCCGAGGGCCAGCCCGTCCTCGTCAAGCACGTCGCCACCGTCCGCGACGGCGCCGCCCTCCGCCACGGCGTCATCACCCACAACGGCGAGGACGAGGCCGTCACCGGCGTCATCATGATGCTGCTCGGCTCCAACAGCCGCGACGTCATCTACGCCGTCAAGGACCGCGTCGCCGAGATCCAGCAGAGCCTCCCCCCCGGCGTCCTCATCGAGACGATCTACGACCGCGCCGACTTCGTCGAGCGCACCCTCACCACCGTCATGACCAACCTGGTCGAGGGCGCCATCGTCGTCTTCATCGTCCTCGTGGTCTTCCTCGGCAGCATCCGCGGCGCCCTCGTCTGCGTCATCGGCATCCCCGCCTCGATGACCATCGCCCTGTTCGGCATGCACTGGGCCGGCGTCACCGGCGACCTCATGTCGCTCGGCGCCATCGACTTCGGCTTCCTCGTCGACGGCCCGATCGTCGTGCTCGAGGCCCTGCTCGCCAGCTACATCGGCAAGCAGCTCAGCCCCGACGAGCGCGTCGAGGCCTACATCAGCACGATCCAGCGCGTCATCCGCCCGGTCGCCTTTGCGGTCGCCATCATCATGCTGGTCTACGTGCCCCTGCTCGGCCTCGAGGGCGTGGAGGGCCGCATGTTCCGGCCGATGGCCACCACCATGGCCTTCGCCTTGCTCGGGGCGCTCGTCTACTCCCTGCTGTTCCTGCCGGCCCTGCTCGCCGTGTTCGTGCCGCCCATGAAGAAGGACGGCGCGCGCTGGCTGCAGCCGATCGGCCGCCTCTACGGGCGCATGGTCCCCGGCGCTGCGCCTGCGCTGGCCGCTGATCCTCGCCGCCGCCGCGGCCCTGGTCGTCTCGGGGTACGTGTTCAAGAACAAGGGCGCCAACTTCGTGCCCCGCATCGACGAGGGCGACGCCGTCGTCACGATCCGCCGCGCCCCCTCGATCAACCTCGAGGAGGCCAAGCGCCTCGACCTGCTGGTCCAGAAGACCCTGTTTCAGTTCCCCGAGGTCATCACCACCCTCGCCATGACCGGCCGCGCCGAGGTCGCCATCGACCCGGTCGGCAAGGACACCAACGACACCTTCGTCCGCCTCAAGCCCAAGAAGGAGTGGACCACCGCGAAGGACCTCGACGGCCTCAGCGTCGCCTTCAAGGACGCGCTCGAGCGCGAGGTCCCCTCCACCTTCTTCTCGATCTCCCAGCCGATCGAGGACCGCACCAACGAGATGATCAGCGGCTCCCGCGCGGACGTGCAGATCATGATCACCGGCACCGACCTGCTCGAGCTCAAGCGCGTCAGCGAGGCCATCCGCGACGCCGTCAAGGGCATCGCGGGCACCGGCGACGTCCGCGTCGAGCGCGTCCTCGGCATGCCCGAGCTCACCGTCAAGCCCGACCGCGCCCGCCTCGCCCGCTACGGCGTGCACATGGAGGACGCCCTGCTCGCGATCGAGGCGGCCCGCGTCGGCATGCCGCTCGGCTGGGTCTACGAGGGCCAGAAGCGCTTCGAGACCCGCCTGCTCGTGCCCCCACGCGCGCCGGTCCCCGAGGCGCTCGGCGACCTCCTGGTCGAGACCGACGACGGCCACCGCGTCCCGCTCTCCGAGGTCGCGACCATCACCGAAGCCGAGGGCCCGGCCCAGATCCGCCGCGAGAACCGCGTCCGCATCGTCCGCGTCGAGGTCAACCTCCGCGGCCGCGACCTGCTCTCGTGGGTCACCGACGCCCAGATCGCCGTCGATGACAAGGTCGTCCTCCCGTCCGGCTACGAGATCCAGTGGAGCGGCCAGTTCGAGAACTTCGAGCGCGCCAGCAAGCGCCTCGCCGTGGTCGTGCCGATCGCCCTCGCCCTCATCTTCGGCATGCTGCTGTGGAACTTCGGCGACGTCCGCTACGCCATCTCCGTGTTCGCCGTGGTCCCCTTCGCCCTCACCGGCGGCATGGTCGGCCTCATCCTCCGCGACATGGAATTCAGCATCCCCGCCGCTGTCGGCTTCATCGCCCTCGCCGGCGTCGCCGTGCTCAACGGGGTCGTCCTCGCCACCGATGTCCGCCACGCCCTCCACGAGGGCGGCCACTTCGACAGCGCCCTTGTGAAGGGCTCCGTGCACACGATGCGAGCCGTGCTCACCACCGGCGCCGTCGCGGCCCTCGGCTTCCTGCCCATGGCCCTGGCCACCGGCGCCGGCTCCGAGGTCCAGCGTCCGCTCGCCACCACCGTCGTGTTCGGCATCGGCGCCTCGACTCTCATGACCATGTTCCTGCTGCCAGCGATCCTGAAGATCACCCTGCGCCGCGAGCAGAAGGCCCAGCTCCACGCCCACCCGCACCACCACCCCGTGGTGGCCACCACGGCGCGCGAGTAGTTCCTGAGAGGGGCCTCAAGGTGCCGGGGCCTGAAGCACCGGCCTGAAGCTCAGGCCTGCTCGGCCATCGGCACGATGACCGAGTCCGGCATCGCCTCGCCACGACGCGCAGCCGCGTCGCGGGCCCGCCCCTCCGCGAGGATCGCCGCCGGCACCGGACGCAGGTCCCAGATCAGACCGACAGCGCTGAGCGCCCGCAGCACGTAGTAGGTGATGTCGAGCTCCCACCAGTAAAAGCCCTGCCGCGTCGAGCCCATGTAGTGGTGATGGTTGTTGTGCCAGCCCTCACCGAAGGTGATAAGCGCGATCCACCAGCTGTTGCGCGAGGTGTCGCCGGTGTCAAAGCGCCGCTTGCCGGTCACGTGCGCCAGCGAGTTGACGAAGAAGGTGATGTGCCAGCACAGCACCGTGCTCAGGCAAAACCCGATGAACAGCCCCGACCACCCGAACAGCCACCACGTCGCCACGCCCAGCGACACCGGCGGGACCAGCCAGTGCTTGTTGAGCCACACCAGCTCCGGATACTTCGCCAGGTCCTTGATCTTGCTGTAGTCCGTGACCTCGGTCCCGCGGTCGACCAGCCACAGCACGTGCGAGTACCAGAAGCCCTTCTGGATCGGTGAGTGCACGTCCCACGGCAGGTCCGAGAACTTGTGGTGCGTCCGGTGATGCGCCCCCCACCACAGCGCGCCCTTCTGCGAGCTCGTCTGCGCCAGGAAGGCCAGCACGAACTGGAACCACCGGCTGGTCTTGTAGGTGCGGTGTGAAAAGTAGCGGTGGTACACGCCCGTCACCGCGAACATCCGCACCGCGTAGAGCACCGCACACACCGTCCAGTCGACCCAGCTCGCCCCCGTCCACAGCGCCCCGAACACCGCCAGGTGGATAGCGATGAACGGCATGAAGGGTCCCCAGTCGTACCCCTGGCTCGGCGGCGGTAACGGCAGGTCGCGGTACTTCTCGGGGATCGGCATCGGCGACGACATGGCCGACCCAATGTCGCAAAGGCCCTCGCGCCCCGCCCGTCATCGTTGTGTCATCACCCGCCCCGCGCAGCCCAATTCACGCGCCCGACGCACTAATCTCCGGGCTCCGCCCCGTCCGCGACCAGACCCGCCACGCCCTCAGGCACGAACTTGTAGCCCGAACCTCGCACCGACACGAAGTGCGCAGGCATCGCAGGGTCGGGCTCAAAGTGCCTCCGCAGACGCATGATGAAGTTGTCGACCATCCGCGTGTTCGGATAATTCGCCAGCTTCCACACCCGCTCCTGCAGCTCCTGCCGGCTCAGCACGCGCCCGGGGTGGTCGGCGAAGTAGCGCAGCAGGTCGAACTCGAGGCGCGTGAGCTTGACCTCTTGCCCGTTCATGCGCGCCTCCTGCCGCTCGCAGTCGACGCTCGCCCCGCCGAAGCGGATCTCCGCCGCCAGTGCCCCGCGCGTCGGCGGCTTCTGGCGCTCCCAGCTGCGCCGCCGCAGCAACGAACGCACCCGGGCCAGCAGCTCGGTCAGCTCGAAGGGCTTGACCAGGTAGTCATCGGCCCCGACCTCCAACCCCGTCACCCGGTCCTCCGTCGAGTCCAGCGCCGTCAACATCAGCACCGGCGTGAAGTTGCCGCCGTCTCGCAGCTTCTTGCACAGCTCGAAGCCCGTCGTGTCCGGCAACATCACGTCGAGGATGATCGCGTCGTAGCCGCCCGCCTGCAGCAGACACTCACCCGCACGACGAGCCGACGCCGCCATGTCGACCGCGTAGCCCTCCAACTCGAAGTTGAGCTTGAGCGCAGCCGCCAGGTGCTGCTCGTCCTCGACGACGAGCAGGCGCGGCGGGCGAGGCGGTGCGGGGAGCGCTGTCACGACTCCCGCTGAACCTACTCAAATTCGCCGCCCACGCCTGCAAAATTCGTCACCCGCGCAGGCGTAGCGCTCGGGTCCGTGGTCGGCTCGGCAGCACCACCCGCATCGTCGTCCCCTGACCCGCGCCCGCGGACTCCGCGGTGACCCGGCCGCCCAGCGAGCGCACCAGCGTCGAGACCACGAAGAGCCCGAGCCCGGTGCCGCGACGCGAGCGCACGTCCTCGTTGGGCGCGCGATAGAAGCGGTCGAAGACCCGCCGCAGGTCGGCGCGCTCGATGCCGATCCCGCGGTCGCGGACCTCGATCACGACCTGTCCCTTGCGACCTGGCCGCGCGGACAGCTCGACGTCGACACCCTGCTGCGAGTACTTCACCGCGTTGTCGATCAGGTTCTCGAGCACCGCCGCCAGCGCGAGCTCGTCGGTGGTCAGCGTCAAGTCGGCCGGCACGTCGACGCGGACCACCTCCTCGGGCTGGTGCGCCCGGCGCGTGACGACCGCGACGCAGCGGCGGGCCAGCGTCGCCAACGCGATCTCTTGCAGCGGCTGCGAGCTGCGCTCGGCCGGCAGCCGGGTCGCCGCCAGCACGCGGTCGATGAAGCCGGTCAGGCGCTCGACGTCGTCGAGCATCATCTGGCGCAGCCGCGTGTGCTGCGGCGGTGGCAGGTCGGGCCGCGCCATCGTCTCCAGGCACAGCTTGAGCGCCGCCAGCGGGCTCTTGAGCTCGTGCGTGACCGAGTCGATGAAGCTGGTCTGCCGCCGCACCTCGCGGATCTCCCGCACGAGGAACACCGAGAACAGCACCAGCACCAGCATGATCACCACCAGCGACACGATGCCGATCACCAGCAGCCAGGTGTTCGCCACGATGTCGTCGGCCAACGGCTTGGTGCGCGCGATCAGCAGGGTCCAGCCGACCAGCAGCGCCACGCTCAGCGACACCGCCACCGACGACAGCACGATCGGCAGGGATATCGAACGCGTGATGCTCGGCACCGCCTACCTCGCCGTCACTGGCAGGACGCCAGCCGCCGGCAGGACGCCAGCCGCCGGCAGGACGCCAGCCGCCGGCAGGACGCCAGCCGCCGGCAGGACGCCAGCCGCCGTGGCCTGACCCCGACCATCCTGCGCCGCCCCGGCCGGCAGCTCCACCTGCATCACCGCCGTCGTCCCCGGCGCGCAGAACTCGAGCAAGACCTCGTCCACGTCGAGCAGCGCCGCCGCATCCGCCGCTCCGCGCGTCCCGTCCGTCCGCACCAGCACCGGCCACGGCGCCGCATCCGGCCGATGCACCGGCGCGCTCCACAACACTCGCAACGCCTGCCCGCGGCCCTCACAGCCGGGACCGGGCGCCACCGGCTCGGCCAGCACCGCGAACACCGGCTGCGTGCGCGGCACGACGTCCGCCGCCAGCCCCTCGAGCACGCGCCCGTCGACGTCATGCAAGAGCCCGGTGATGGTCACGCTGATCGGGTCGGTGAGCGGCGCGATCGCCTTGCCACCGTCAGGCGGCGGCGGCGGCGTGTCAGCCAGCAGCAGCGTCACGCTCCGCTGCGCCCCCGGCTCCGCACCGATCAGCACCGCCACCGGCGCCACCCGCCGCCCGTCCGCCAGCGCCAGCACGAACTGCTGCGGCACCAGCGTCAGCGGGTCGACCGGCCGCGAGAACAGCAGATACACCGCCGCCCGCACCGGCAGCACCTGCTCGCGATCCGCCGGCCGCGGCGGCTGCACCTGCGCCGCCAGCAACGCCGTCGGCGGCCCGACCGGAGCCGCCGACGGCGTTGCTGGCGGCTCGGCGTGACGTCGCCGCGGACCCGGCATCGCCGCGCCGAAGCAGGCCGTCACCAGCACGAGCAGCGGCGCGAGGCGGAGCGGGGAGGGCACGCCGCGAGCCTAACATCGGCTACCCTCCCGCGTCGCCATGCTGCACCTGGCCTCGATCACCGACCCGCGCTGGGGCGCCCAGGCCCGCGAGCACCTGGACGAGATCCTCCTCGACCACGCGCACTGCGAGAAGAAGGCCGCATCGACCGCGATGTCCCTGATCTTCCGTTACCCCGAGCGCCCGGCGCTGGCCATCCCGCTGGCCCGCCTCGCCCGCGAGGAGCTCGCCCACTTCGAGGAGGTGATCGAGGTCCTGCGCGCCCGCGGCGGCGAGTTTCGCCGCCTCACCCCGAGCCCCTACGCCGCCCGCCTCATGAGCGCCGTCCGCAAGCACGAGCCCGCCCGCCTGCAGGACACGCTGCTGTGCTGCGCCCTCATCGAGGCCCGCTCCTGCGAACGCATGCAGATCCTCGCCGACACCCTCGCCGAACCGGCGCTCGTCAAGCTCTACCGCGGCCTGCTCGCCTGCGAGGCCCGCCACTTCGGCAGCTACATCGACCTCGCCCGCGGCGAATTCCCGAACCTCGATCTCAACGCCCGCCTGGGCGAGCTCGCCGCCCACGAGGCCGCCGTCCTCCGCGAGCCCCCCGGCGAGCTCCGCCTCCACAGCGCCACCGGTCCGCTGTTACAGTCGCAACCATGAGCGATGCCCGCCCCTTCCGCGTCCTCGGCCTCCAGCAGGTCGCGGTCGGCGGCCCCGACAAGGCCAGCCTCCGCCACCTCTGGTCCGACCTCCTCGGCCTCCCGATCTCCGGCAGCTTCCGCAGCGAGCGCGAGAACGTCGACGAGGACATCGCCGTCGCCGGCCGCGGCCCCTTCGCCGTCGAGGTCGACCTCATGCAGCCCGTCGACCCCGACAAGAAGCCCCGCGTGCACGACCCGGCCCTGAACCACCTCGGCCTGTGGGTCGACGACCTGCCCGCCGCGGTCGCCTGGCTCGCCGCGAAGGGCGTGCGCTTCACCCCCGGCGGCGTGCGTCGCGGCGCCGCCGGCCACGACGTCTGCTTCATCCACCCGAAGGGCGACGCCACCACCCCGCTCGGCGGTCAGGGCGTGCTCATCGAGCTCGTGCAGGCCCCACCAGCGGTGGTCGCCGCCTTCGACGCCCTCGCGTAGCCGGCTCCGAGCAGCTCCCTCGCGTGGTCCGCATCGGCCTCGTCTTCTACGCGGTCTCTTGCCAGGTGCTGGTCGTCGTCTGGCGGGCGATCATCGCCTCCGCCAGCGGGGCCGTGACGGCCCGCGAGAAGAAGAAGCCCTGCGCGTACTCGCAGCCCATCTGGCGCAGCAGATCGAGCTGCGCCGCCGTCTCCACGCCCTCCGCGATCACGCTCATCCCCAGGTTGTGCGCCAGGTTGACGATCGTCTGCACGATCGCCGCGTTCTCGCCTCCGGGCCCGATGTTGGTCACGAACGATCGGTCGATCTTCAGCGCCGACATCGGGAAGCGGTGCAGGTAGCTGAGCGAGCTGTAGCCGGTGCCGAAGTCGTCGACGTAGCTCTGCACCTCCTGCCGCTGCAGCTGCTCGAGCAGCTTCGACGCCGCCTGCGGGTCCTCCATGATCACGCTCTCCGTGATCTCCAGCTTCAAGCTCGACGGCGCCAGCGCGCTGTCTCGCAGCGCCATGCCGATGTGCGCCGGGTGTGAGAACTGTTTGCCCGACAGGTTGACGCTGATCGACAGCTTGACCCCCACCGGGAACTTCTCGTGCCAGCGCTGCATCTGCCGGCACGCCTCGCGCAGCACCCACTCGCCGATCGGCACGATCAGCCCGGTCTCCTCCGCGCAGCCGATGAACTCGCCCGGCAGCACGATCCCCCGCGCCGGATGGTTCCAGCGCAGCAGCGCCTCGAAGCCGATGATCAGCCCCGTCTCCAGCGCGATCACCGGCTGGTAGTACACCTGGAATTCGCCGCGTTCGATCGCCCGCCGCAGGTCGTTCTCCAGCGTCAGCAGCGCGACCGCCTCGGTGTGCATCCCCGCGTCAAACAGCTCGTAGCGGCCCTTGCCGCGCCGCTTCGCCCGGTACATCGCCGTGTCCGCGTCGCGCAGCACGTCCTCCGGCCGCTCGTACTCCGGCGTGCTGAACGCGATCCCCACGCTGGTCGGCACGTACACATCCTGGCCGCGCAGCGAGAACGGCTGCTTGAGCAGGTTCAGCACCCGGTCCGCGACCCGGATCGCGTCGCTCGCGTCGTGCACCCGGCGCAGCAAGATCGCAAACTCGTCGCCGCCGAGGCGGGCCAGCGTGTCCTCCGCGCCGATGCACTCGTGCAGCCGCCGGCTGAAGTCGATCAGCAGTCGGTCGCCCGCCGAGTGGCCGAGGCTGTCGTTGATGTTCTTGAAGCGGTCGAGGTCGAGGCACAGCACCGCGAAGTGCGACTCGCGCGGCGACTGGCGCGCGTGGATCACCTCCATCTCGAGTCGGTCCAGGAACAGCATCCGGTTCGGCAGCCGCGTCAGCGGGTCGTGCAGCGACTCGTGCCGCGAGCGCTCCTCGCGGTCGCGCAGGGCGATCTCCGCCCGTCGCTTGCTCGACACGTCGCGGGCCACGATCTGCGCGCCGATCACGTCGCCCGCGTGGTCGCGCAGCGGCATCACCGTCGACGCGAACCACAGCGTCTGCCCCTCGAACTCGACCATCTCCTCGATGTCGATGTTCTGCCCGGTCTCCATCACGTGCAGGTAGCGGGCGTGGTGCGCCTCGGCCAGCTCCGGCGAGCTCATCACGTCCTTCAACCTCCGCCCGAGCAGCGCCTCGGCCGACGCGTGCAGCATGTGCGCCGCCTGCTCGTTGGCCCGCGTGATCCGCCCCTCGCGGTCGAGGCACACCACGTACACGTCGCTGGCCTCGACCAGCAGCCGGTACTGCGTCTCGCTCTCTCGCAGCGCCCGCTCGGCCCGCTTGCGCTCGCTGATGTCGACCACCGTCACCATCACCCCGGTGGTCTCCTGCGCCCCCGGGTCCATCAGCGGCAGCGCCGTGAACACGGCCCAGAACAGCCCCCCATCCTTGCGCCGCACCCCCAGCACGATCGGCTGCTGCGGGGTCAGGGTCCGCAGGCAGCGCGTCATCGGCAGCGCATCCGGCGGGCAGCGCTGTCCGTCCTCGAACACCACCGCCAGCTCGAGGTCGCTGACCGTCAGCTTCGAGAACTCGTCCGCCGTCAGCCCGAACATCCGCTGCGCCGGCGCGTTCGTCATCACCACCGCGCCGTCGATCGACAGCTGCAAGATCCCCGTCGGCACCGCGTCGATGATCTGGCTCAGCGCGTTCGGCGTCGCCGTCGCCCGCCGACTCACCCCGTGCTCGGCCCCGTGCTCGGGTACCGGCTCCGCCGGGCTCAGATGCGCCGCCAGCCGCGGCTCCTCCTCCAGCAGCTGCGCCCGCGACTCCGCCAGCGCCGACTCGGTCCGCAGCGCCAGCTCCGGATACGCCGCACACCACTGCCAGCGCGTCCACGCGTAGGCCAGCAGCGCCGACCACCGCATATACAACTCCGCCGGCAGCAGCCGCCGCAGCTCGGCTTGCAGCGACACACAATTCGTCGGCTCGAGCGTGTAGGCGATCGACCCGGCCAGCACCGCGTCGGCCAGCGGTCCTGGACCTGGCCACTGTGTCCACGCCTCGGCGCAACCGGTCAGCAACTCCATGTTGCGGCGAAACTCCGACTGCGGCCCGCTGCGGTCCTCGAGCAACGCGAGGATCTCCGCCGCGCGCACGCCTTGCCGCGCAAGCGCTGCGGCGTGGCCCACCAGCCCGTACGGCGTCGGGCAGCGCCGCATCACACCCAGCAGCAGCGCCTCCTTGAAGCGTCCCGGCAGCGGGTTGTCGAGGTACGCCGCGCGCGTCTGCTGCCACATCGCCTCGAGCAGCTCGGGGCTGCCGAGGGTCGGGTCGAACAGCGCCGGGACGAAGCCGATGCGCAGCTCGATCTGCGCGCGCAACGACGCGATCACTCGACCCGACTTGCGGGTGGCCTCGGCAGACGCCTCGCTCCAGGCCGGAGCGACGTCGCTGCTTGGGGTCGTGGTCTCCGAGATCGCAGCGCTCCATGCTGGTCGCGCAGGTTTCCGCGCCAGCATTTCAGCGTTACAGCCAGCGCCCGCAGGTGTCAATCACAGGTCGTACGCCAGTGCCCACGGGACGAGGTTCTACGCGGGTTTCGCGGCTCGGCTCGCCGCCACCGCGCACCTCGACCATTGGCGCGCCCGCCGCTCGCGCCGCTCGAGCAAGACCCGGCGATCGGGCAGCCAACAGGCAGCGATCGGGGACTCCCATCGACGGCCGCGCCCGGTACACAACCGTCGCCATCGCGCCCCACGGGCGCGCAGTCCGTCCACGCTGAGCTCAGGCCAGGGACTTCTCGCCGCCGTCGCGCCCCACGGGCGCGCAGCCCGTCCACGCTGACCTTCAGGCCAGGGACTTCTCGCCGCCGCTGCCGCTCGCCTCGGGGTCCTCGACGAAGCGGATCATCTTCGACAGCAAGCGACGCAGGTCGATCGGCTTGGTGTCGTACTCGTCGCAGCCGGCGTCGATCGCCTTCTCGCGGTCGCCCGACATCGCGTGCGCCGTCAGGGCGATGACCGGGATGGCCTGCGTCTTCGCGTTCGCCTTCAGCCGCCGCGTCGCCTCCCAGCCGTCGAGGTCCGGCAGGCTCAGATCCATCAGCACCAGGTCTGGCAGCTCGCGCTGCGCCATCGCAATCCCCTCCTGCCCGTCGGTCGCCACCAGCACCTCGTAACCCTTGCGACGCAGCCGCCGGGACAGCATGTCGCGACTAAGTTCGTTGTCCTCGACGATCAAGATCTTGGGCATGGCTGTTGGCTCGCTTGCCGTGGCAGTACTGGGGGTCGCTCGCAAGGTCCAGGAGCGAGGCCCCCATCTTACGGCTTTTTTGCGGGAGGAACACCGCCTGCGAGCCCGCGATGCGCGCTCGCGCCCCGCACCATGGATGGCCCGGGCGGCGCGGCCTGCTTCGGCGCCCGGCAAGAACCCTCAGGCCCGGGCCAGCGAATCGCCCAGGCGCCGCACTCGGCCCTCCACGACCAGCTTGCGCAGGTGGGCCTCGAGCGAGCGCATGGCCAGAGGCCACAGCGCCTCCGGCGTGTCCGCGTAGGCCTCGGCCAGCACACCAGAGAGATCGCGCGGCGCCGCATGGATCGCCGCCAGGACCCGGTCCTCACGCATCAGTCGGTGCGCTCGATAGCGCCGAAGCACCGCCTGCGGGTCGTCCAGCACCGGTCCGTGCGCGGGCACCAGAGCCCTCGGCCTCGCCGCGGCCATCCGCTCCAGCGAGGCCAGATACGCGATCATGTCGCCGTCATCCTCGGGGTCGATGAGGATCGTCCCGACCCCGGCCACCATGTCGCCCGCGTACGCCAGCCCCGTGCGCCGCTCCGTGTAGACCAGGTGCCCCGGCGCGTGCCCGGGCGTGTGCATCGCCGAGACCACGAACCCCTCCCCGAGGTCGACCTCGGCCCCGTCCACGAGCAGCACGTCGACCGCGAAGTCGACCCGCTCCGCCGTCGCCGCGTGGGCGTGGATCGGCGCACCCGTGCGCTCGCGCAGCGCCGCCGCGTAGCCGGTGTGATCGCGGTGGTGGTGCGTCAGCAAGATCGCAGCGACCTCGGCCCCGAGCCCCACCAGCCCCGCGAGCAACTGGTCGAGCGCCGCCTGCTCATCGGCGAAGGGCGTCGCCGGCTCGATCACCGCCAGCCGCCTCTGTCCCACCACCAGCGTGTTCGTCGCCGTCGCCGGCAGCAGCGTCGGGGTCCGTAACGCGACCAGCCTCACCCCCTCCGCGATCGCCTCGAATCCCCGCACCAGCGAACTCTAGCACCGCGGCATATACTCGCGTGGCATGCGTTGGCGCCCCCGTCTGCTCCCGGCTGACCCCCCCGAGCTGCTCGTCTACGACGAACCCACGCCCTGCCCCTACCTCAGCGGTCGCCAGGCTCGCATGCCCCTGCGGGTCCCGACGCGCATGCTCACCCACGCCGAGTTCGGCGCCCGCCTCCGCAGCGGCGACCGCCGCCAGGGCGTCCTCCTCTACCGCACCGCCTGCCCGAGCTGCCGCGCGTGCGAGCCGATCCGCCTCGACGTCGAGGACTTCGCGCCGACCCGAACCCAACGAAGGATCTACCGCCGCGGCCTCGAGCGCTTCGACGTGGAGATCGGCCCGCCTGAACTCAGCCCCGAGAAGGTCGCCCTCTACAACCTCCACAAGACCGGCCGCGACCTCAACCCCGACGGCCAGGACATCGACGAGCAGGGCTACCGCGCCTTCCTCGTCGACACCTGCTGCGACTCCCTGGAGATCCGCTACCGCCACAAGGGCCAGCTCGTCGGCGTCGCCATCGTCGACCGCTCCGACGACGCCCTCTCCGCGGTCTACTTCTACTTCGACCCCACCTTCGAACCCTGGTCCCCCGGCGTCTTCTCCATCCTCAAGCAGGTCGAACTCTGCCGCAGCTGGGGCCTACGCTACCTCTACCTCGGCCTCTACATCGCCGAGTGCCCCTCGATGGCCTACAAGGCCACCTACCTCCCGCACGAGCGCCTCCTCCACGGCAGCTGGCAACGCATCGAGGGCTGACGAGCTCGCGTGCCCGAGTGCTTGTCGCTGACGACGCCGACCCAACCTGTCTGCGGACGAACACCCTCATTGTCACAAACTGGTCATACCAGTTGACCATCATCTCACTCGCTGTCATGGTCAGTGAGTGTTGAAGCCCGTCGCCCGCCAGTCCCTCTCCGACGCCGTGTTCGAGCAGCTCTCGCACGAGATCGTCCACGGCCGCATGGTCCCGGGCGCCCCGCTGCCCTCGGAACGCAACCTCTGCGACATGCTGCGGGTCAACCGCGGCGCCGTCCGCGAGGCCCTCAAGCGCCTCTCCCAGGCCGGCCTCGTGACGATCCAGCACGGCGGTGCCGCCCGCGTCCTCAACTTCCGCCAGTCCGGCAACCTCGACCTCCTCACCCGCCTCCTCTTCCACAGCGACGGCACCGTCGACCTCAAGGTCGCCCGCTCGGCCATGGAGATGCGCGCCGCGATGGCGCCAGACATCGCCCGCCTCGCCGCCCGCCGCCGCAGCCCGGAGCAGCTGCACCGCCTGCTCGAGCTGGTCGCCGCCATGGCCGACCACGCCGACGACCTGCCCGCCCTCCAGCTGCTCGCCCTCCAGTTCTGGGACGTGCTCGTCGAGGGCAGCGACAACATCGCCTACCAGCTCGTCTTCAACAGCCTGCGCGACGCCTACGAGCGCCTGCGCGAGCTCCTGGTGGAGGTCCTGGCCAGCGAGCTGCGCGACCTCGCCGCCTACCGGGCGATCGCCGAGGCCGTCCAGCGCCAGGATGACCTCTCCGCCGCCGCCGTCGCTCGCACCCTGATGGAGCAGGGCAGCAGCGCGATCTTCCAGCTCATCGCCGCCATCGAGGAGGGAGACGACAATGTCGAACGAACCTGACCCAAAGACCAGCTCAGAGCTCGGCCCCGGCCCGTCGCTGTGGACCACGCTGCGGGTGTTCTTCCGCTTCCCCAGCCCGCGATCCTTCCTGGTCGTCACGGCCCTGCTGGTCGCGCTGCGCCTGCAGCTCGGCAGCTTCAGCTGGTGGGACCTGGCGATCGTCCCGCTGATCCTCGCCGTCGAGCCCTTCGCCGAGTGGCTGATCCACGTCTACATCCTCCACTTCAAGCCGAAGAAGATCTTCGGCCGCGTCCTCGATCTGCAGGTCGCCCAGTTCCACCGCGCCCACCACCGCGACCCGTGGAAGCTCGACGTCGTGTTCATCCCGCGTCGCGCCGGCTACGTCGGCTTCGCGATCCTGATCGCCGCCTGGTACCTCGCCATGCCGACGATCCCGCTGTTCACCACCGCCGTGCTCGGCAGCGTCCTGATGGGCTTCGCCTACGAGTGGATCCACTACCTCACGCACACCGCCTACCGCCCACGGACCCGCCTCTACCGCCACCTGTGGCGCCTCCACCGGCTCCACCACTTCAAGAACGAACACTACTGGCAGGGCGTCACCACCCACCTCGCCGACCGCGTCCTCGGCACCCTGCCCGACCACCACAAGGTCCCCACCTCCGCGACCTGCCGCACCCTCGGCGTCGATTGAGCCAGCGCCGCCGCTTGCCAGCCGCCGCGCCCCCGGGCCAAGCTGCGCGGCGTGACGCGCCTCAGCCCGGGCCTCCACCACTTCACGCCCACCCTGCCGATCCACGTCTTCGACGCCCCCGGGCCCGGCCCCACCGCGCTCATCCAGGCCGGCATCCACGGCGACGAGATCGCCGGCGTGCATGCCCTGCAAGAGCTGCTCGAGGAGGGCATCCGCCCGACCCGCGGTCGACTCATCGTCGTCCCGGTGATGAACCCCGCCGCCTACCGCGCCCGCCAGCGCTGCGCCCCCGGCGGGCTCGACCTGAACCGCTGCTTCCCCGGCGACGCCGACGCCCCCGAGCCCGAGCGCCGGCTCGCTCGTCGCTTCATGGACCTCGTGCTCGCCGAGCGACCCGCGCTGATGGCCACGCTCCACGAGAGCCACAAGCGCTACGACCCCGCGGTCACGCCCTCCTTCGGCCAGACTCTGGTCTACGGCGTCGACCCGATGCCCGAGATCGTCCCGCGGATCCTCGCGCGGCTGAACGCCCGCTTCACCGGCGATAACGAGCGCTGGGACCCACAATTTTATCCCGTCGCCACGTCCTCCACCGAGGTCATCGTCGCCGCCACCGGCTGCGTCGGCCTCTGCGTCGAGACCTGGATGGGCTTCGTCGAGGCCCGCCGCGTCGAGATGCAGCGCAGCGTCGTCGAGCTCCTCCTCGACGACCTCGGCGTCCGACCCCTGTCCGCTTGAACCCCCGGGTGCACAGGCCGCTGCCGTGAGGACAAACAAGCTGGTGTGGCGCGCCACCCACCTGAAGCCCCGGGTGCGCAAGCCGCTGCCGTGGCCCCCCTCACTCGCCCGCGATTTCATCCTCTCGCCGCAACTGGGCTAAGGTCGATGTACATGCCCGACATGTTCACGGCCCCCGACGCTCCCTCCGCGCTGCGCGCCGTCCCCGATGCTGGCCAGGGCCTCCCGAGTGGCTCGCTCGCCTGCCATGCCGAGGCCGTGTTCGAGCGCGTCAGCCCCTACGACGGCGTCGGCTTCCGCAACCACTGTCGCCGCCTGTTCACCTTCAGCGAGATGTTGATGCGCCAGGCCGACGTGGCGATGGACCGCGACGTCGCCTACGCGGTGGCGATGTGCCACGACCTCGGCATCGTCAGCCGCGACGACACCGGCCCGACCTACCTCGCGCGCAGCCGGGCGCTGTTCGAGCGCGAGACCGCCGGCCAGGACCTCGCCGGCACCCCGGCCCGCATCATCGACGAGTGCATGATCTACAACCATCGCATCCTCGCCGTGCCGAACCTCAGCCCCCAGGCCGACGCCTTCCGCCGCGCCGTCCAGATCGAGCACTCGCGCGGCCTGCTGCGCTTCGGCCTCGACGCCGACGCGGTCAAGCAGGTGTTCGTCCGCCACCCGCGCGGCAACTTCGACCGCGTCCTCCTCGACTTCACCTGGCGCACCCTCCGACGTGAACCCCTGACCCTGGTCCACGGCATCTTCTTCTAGCCATGACCCCCGCCGACCTCAGCCCCCAGCAGACCCTCGAGCTCGAGGCCGCCGCCTTCCGCAGCCTCGTCGAACACCTGCGCACGCGCAACGACGTGCAGAACATCGACCTCATGAACCTCGCCGGCTTCTGCCGCAATTGCCTCTCGCGCTGGTACCACGAGGCCGCCCAGGCCCGCGGCCTCGAACTCAGCAATGACCAGGCCCGCGAGCTCGTGTACGGCATGCCGTACAGCGAGTGGAAGGCCAAGCACCAGCGATGAGCAGCGAGCAGCTCGAGGTCGCGACCCGCGGCCGCGGCCTCGTCGACATCAGCGCAGAGGTCCAGGCCGTCGTCGCCCGCAGCGGCGTCCAGGTCGGCCTGTGCAACGTCTTCATCCACCACACCAGCGCCTCCCTGCTGATCACCGAGAACGCTGACCCCGAGGTCCAACGCGACCTCGAACGCTTCTTCGCCCGCCTCGTCCCCGACGGCGACCCTCTGTTTCGCCACACCGAGGAGGGCCCCGACGACATGCCCGGCCACGTCCGCGCCGCGCTCACCCAGGTCAGCCTCGGCGTGCCGGTGCGGGCCGGTCGCTGCGAGCTCGGCACCTGGCAGGGCATTTACCTGTGGGAGCACCGCCACGCCGCCCACCAGCGACGCCTCACCGTGACCGTGATCGGCAGCTGACATGTCCCAAAGTTCACGCGACCACGGCTCCGCGAGGCTGGCCCTCTCGAAGCGGGCCCTCTCGAAGCAGATGACGCGCACGATCTCCAGCTACGGCCTGCTCGCCGAGGGCGACCACGTGCTCGTCGCCGTGTCCGGCGGCAAGGACAGCTACACCCTCCTCGACCTGCTGTGGCACGCCCGCGCCCGCGCCCCCTTCAAGTTCGACCTCACCGCCGTGCACTTGGACCAGGCCCAGCCGGGCTACGACGGTCGCCCGCTCGCGGCCTGGCTCGCGGCCTTCGGCGCCCCGCACCAGATCTTGCGCGAGGACACCTACTCCGTCGTCGTCGATCGCACCCCGGCCGGCGGCACCTACTGCGCGGTGTGTTCACGGCTGCGTCGCGGCATCCTCTACACCGCCGCTGAGCGCCTCGGCTGCAACAAGATCGCTCTCGGTCACCACCGCGACGACGCCCTCGAGACCCTCCTGCTCAATCTCTTCTACGGCGGCAAGCTGCAGGCCATGCCCGCCGGCTACACCACCGACGACGGCCGCTTCCAGGTCATCCGCCCGCTGATCGAGTGCGCCGAGGCCGACATCGCCGCGCACGCCCGCGACGCCGGCTACCCGATCTTGCCGTGCAACCTGTGCGGCTCGCAGGACGGCCTGCGCCGCGACGCCATGGCCCGCCTGCTCGAGTCGCTCGAGCGCGACTCGCCGAACATCCGCGCCGTCATGCTGAGCGCCCTCAAGAACGTCAGCCCCACCCACCTGCTCGACCCGCGCCTGCTCGGCCGCCCCGCAGCGCCCGCGTCCGGTCCGGTGCGCCTGCCCGTGCTCAGCGGCTAGCGCAGCGCCTTCACTTGATCGCCGACGATCTCCAGCACCTCGGGGTGGCCGTTGTAGTAGGCCGCCATCCCGACGTCGATGCACCACACCTTGCCCCCGCAGTTGCTCACGATCCCGTCGGTGTGCACCGTGTGCCCGAGCACCATGCGCTGGACCTTGAGCAAGGCGAGCGACTCCTCGGCGACGGTACAGTCTTCGGGGCCTGGATCCTGGCAGAAGCGCCGCGACCACAGCGGGCTCTCGTCGCCCTGCAGCAGCTCCGGCGAGATCTCGCCCTCGCCTCGCAGCCAGCGCTGCGTCTCGGTGTTGATCGCGTCGAGGCCCTTGCGGGCGTGCTCCGGCAGCACGCCGCCGTGGGCGAACACCGTGTCGCCGACGATCAGCAGCACCGGTCGCGTCGCCAGCTTGCGCGCATAGGGGCCGCCCGGCGTGAACGCGAGCAGGCGCCCGCGCATCGCCGGCTCCACGCGCGCGACCCGGGGGTCGGCAAGGTCGATCCCCGGCACCTCGGCGAAGTCGACGAAGCCGCCGGCGGTCACGTAGCGCAGGTCGCCGGCCGCGTTCATCAGCTCGTGATTGCCGTTGAGCACGTGCAGCGCTCCGCCGGCCTTGCGCGCCTCACCCTCGAGGCGCTCGAGCAGCTCGAGGATCGCCCGCTCGCCGTCGCCGCGATCGAGCTGATCGCCGGTCTGCACGACCACCAGCGACCCACCGATCCATCGCTCCTGTTCGTCGATCGCCCCGGCCAGCCGCAGCGCCGCGCGGGTCGCCGCGAGGTCGCCGTGCAGGTCGCCGAGCGCGACCAGCCGGGCCGGCGCCGGCAGCCGGCTCGCTCCGTCTGCGAGCGCTGCGACCTGGGCCCGCTGCGCGACCTGGGCCCGCTGCGCGACCTGGGCCCGCTGCGCGACCTGGGCCGGCTCCGCGGGTGAGCTCGCGGCCGCGGGTAGCGACGCCTTCCCCTCGCTCACCGGCGCGGAGGCGGCCGCCGGCGGGCGAGCGTCGCAGCCCAGGAGCGGGAGCAGGAGCAGGGCGAGCGAGGGGCAGCGCATCGCGGGCATGCTAGCAGCGCCGCCGGGCAGTTGCGCGCTGTTGCGACGCGCCGCGTGCGCGCTGGCCGTGGCTGTATAGCGACAATCGATACCCCCGTTTGCAGCGATCGCGGTAACTTGGTGAGTACCCATGGAGATCGCATCGCGGCCCGAGACCGGTCGGATCCTCGTCGTCGATGACGAGGCCATGATGCGTCGGCTGCTGGAGAAGCTGCTACGAATGGAGGGATATGAGGTCGCGCTCGCCAGCAGCGGCGAGCAGGCCCTCGCCGAGCTGTCGAAGCACGGCGCCGACACGGTGCTGCTCGACATGCGAATGCCGGGCATGACCGGCCTCGACGTCTGTCGGCAGATCCGCGCCCATCGACGCGGCCTGCACACGCCGGTGGTCTTCATCACCGCGGTCAACGACCGCGAGCTGCGGCGCCGTGGCATGGAGGCCGGCGCCGATGACTTCCTGAGCAAGCCCTTCGACGAGGTCGAGCTGCTGGCCCGCATTCGCAACTGCGTGCGGGTCAAGCGTTACTACGACAACCTCGCGCAGCAGAAGGAGCAGCTCGAGCTCGCGGTGAACGAGCGGACGGCGGCGCTCAACGACGCGATCGCCAGGCTGACGCAGAGTCAGCTCGACCTGCGCAACTCGCAGGAGGAGACGATCTATCGCCTCTCGCGCGCGGCCGAATTTCGCGACGACGAGACCGGCCAGCACCTGCAGCGAATGAGCCGCTACTGCCAGATCATCGCCCGCCACATCGGCCTCGACGAGGTCACCTGCGAGCTGCTGCGGATCGCCAGCCCGATGCACGACGTCGGCAAGCTCGGCATCCCCGACCGCATCCTGCTCAAGCCTGGCCGGCTCACCCCGGACGAGTTCACGATCATGAAGGGCCACGCCGAGATCGGCTATCGCATCCTCGTCGGCTCCGACGCCACGCCGCTCAAGATGGCCGCGACGATCGCCCACACCCACCACGAGAAGTGGGACGGCAACGGCTACCCGCGCGGCCTCAAGGGCGAAGAGATCCCGCTGTTTGGCCGCATCGCCGCGATCGCCGACGTGTTCGACGCCCTGACCAGCGCACGCCCGTACAAGCCGGCGTGGCTGCTGGACGACGCCCTGCAGCTGATGCGTACCAGCCGCGGCACGCACTTCGACCCGACGTTGATCGACGTCTTCTTCGCGGCCCTGCCCGAGGTGCTGGCGATCCGCGAGCGCTTCGTCGACGCGCCAGCGCCTCACCCCGTGGGCGAGCAGCATCCATAGCGGCGTCCGCGATCGTCGGCGTCGGGGCGGCCGGCGCCGACATCTTGCAGCGCTTCGTATCAGTAGCCGCGTCGGCGATCGTCGGCGTCGGGGCGGCCGCGGCCGCCCTCGCGCTCGGCCTCGGCCTGCGCCTCGACGGTGGCTCGCGCGGTCGGCTCGCTCTGCAGGCGCGCGAAGGGGATCGCCTCGTCGCTGAGCTCGCAGACCCCGTAGCTGCCGGCCTGCATCCGTTGCAGCGCCGCCTCGATCTCCGCCAGCCGGACCCGCTCGTGGTCTGCCAGAGTCCAGTGGGCCAGCTGCGCCGCCTCGCTCGCCGCGGCGTCCTGGCGGTCGCCCACGTCCGGGGTCTCCTCGGCCGCCGCCACCAGGTCGACCGTCTCTTGATGGCGCAGACGCAGCAGTGCCTCGCGTTCGTGCTCGAGCTGGTCGCGCAGGGTCGCAAGCTGTTCTGGGCTCAGATGTCGCATGTACATACTCCTAGCGCGCGCGACGATCGCGCGCACTTGTGGTAGATCACGGGACTGTGACCGACTTCGACTTCGACTACATCGTCGTGGGCTCTGGCTTCGGCGGCAGCGTCTCTGGCCTGCGGCTGACCGAGAAGGGCTACCGCGTGCTGATGCTCGAGAAGGGCATGGAGCTTGGCCCCGCGGACTTCCCGAAGTCCAACTGGAACCTCAAGCGCTGGCTATGGATGCCGAAGCTCGGGTGGCGCGGCCTGTTTCAGATGAGCTTCTTTCGCCACGTCACGGTGCTGTCGGGCGTGGGTGTGGGCGGTGGTTCGCTGGTCTACGCCAACACCCTGCCGATCCCCAAGCGCCCGTTCTTTCAGCAGGCCAGCTGGACCCACCTCGCCCGCTGGGAGGAGGAGCTCGGCCCGCACTATCTCACGGTGCGGCGCATGCTCGGCGCCGTCCCGAACCCCAGCTTCACCCCGGTCGACCGCATCATGAAGGCCGTCGCTGGCGACATGGGCAAGGAGTTCGAGAAGACCCACGTCGCCGTGTACTTCGGCGAGCCCGACAAGACCGTCCCCGACCCCTATTTCGCCGGTGAGGGCCCCGAGCGGACCGGCTGTAATTTCTGCGGCGGTTGTATGCTCGGCTGCCGCTTCGGCGCCAAGAACACCCTCGACAAGAACTATCTCCACTTCGCGCGCAAGCAGGGCATGCAGCTGCTCGCGGACACCGAGGTCACCGCCGTGCGCCCGCTGCCTGGCGGCGGCTATCGCGTCGAGGCGAAGGTCGGCCGCTCGCTGTTCGGGCGCAAGCAGCGGGTGTTCACCGCGCGCAACGTGGTGTTCTCCGGCGGCGTGCTCGGCACCGTCGAGCTGCTCCTGCGCATGCAAGCGGATCCAGAGGGCCTGCCGAAGCTCTCGCCGCGGCTGGGTGACACGGTGCGGACCAACAGCGAGTCGTTGATCGGCGTCATCGGCCAGAAGCGCGACGAGGACCTGTCCCGTGGCATCGCCATCGGCTCGATCATCCAGACCGACGAGCAGTCGCACGTCGAGCCGGTGCGCTACCCCGCCGGCTCCAACTTCTTCCGCTCGATGATGGCCCCGCACGTCAGCGGCGAGAGCAGCTTCGTGCGCGTCGCCCGGATGATCGGCTCGGCCCTGCGGCACCCGATCAAGCTGGCTCGCGCCCTGACCGTCTCGGACATGTCGAAGTACAGCATCATCTTGCTGTACATGCGCAGCGCCGAGGGCACCCTGCGCTTTCGCCTCGGCGTCGGCGACAGCCTGGGCAGCTCCGTCAGCACCGGCAAGGCGCCGAGCGCCACGATCCCCGAGGCCACCGATATCGCCGAGCGCGTGGCCGCCAAGATCGACGGCCTGCCGATGTCCATGGTCCAGGAGACCATATTCAACATCCCGACCACCGCGCATATCCTCGGTGGCTGCTGCATGGGCGACTCGCCCGCGACCGGCGTGATCGACCACCGCCACCGGGTGTTCGGCTACGAGGGTCTCTACGTGATCGACGGCTCCGCCGTCTCGGCCAACCCCGGCGTCAACCCCTCGCTGACGATCGCCGCGCTGGCCGAGCGCGCCATGACCTTCATCGCGCCGAACGTCAGCGTGGTCCCGTGACGGGGTCGTCGCCGGTGGCCCGCGTGGTGGCCCGTGGTGGCCCGTGGTGGCCCGTGGTGGCCCGTGGTGGCCCGTGGTGGCGGCGGCCCTGTGGCGGACCCCGATAGCGTGCCCCGTGGCGGACCGATGGCGCATGGCGGACCCTGTCGCGGACCCCGTGATGGCCGCGCTGGCGAGTTCTGCGGGCATCCGCTGAGATATCTTCCAGCCCCGCGATGCTTGCGGGGCTGGCACGGGCGTGCGATATGCTCCGCTCGGTCATGCCCCCCGCCCGACCCCGTCACCGCGATCGGAGATTCGCCTGATGTTGCGCCGGATCCCCCGGGAGCGGCCCTCCTGGCGCTCGGTGCTGGAGCTCGGCGAGCGCGAGGCGTGGTTCCCGCTGTTCTTCGACCGCGGCCTCCGCGAGGACCGCGAGGCGATGGACGAGCTGATGGCCAAGGGCGAGGTCGTGTTCGTCCACGACACCATCGACGCCCAGGTCGGTGACCTGATCAAGACCCGCCACCCGCGCCAGCCGGCCTTCACCGAGGCCGATCTGGCCGACAAGATCCACCAGAAGCTCGGGGGCACCGCGCTCCACGACTACGGCCGCTGGGCCTTCTTCCCGTGGTCGCGGCGTCTGGTCCACCTGCTGCCGCCGGCGGAGTTCTTCGAGCTGCGCTCCGATCGCAACCGCAACAAGATCACCCGCGCCGAGCAGGCGCGCCTGGCCAAGATTCGTATCGGTCTGGTCGGGCTCAGCGTCGGTAACGCGGTCGCCGTGACCCTCGCGCTCGAGGGCCTGTTCGGCGAGCTGCGCCTCGCGGACTTCGACCACCTCGACCTTTCGAACATGAATCGCATCCGTTGCGCGGTCCACGATATCGGCATCAATAAGGCCGTTATCTGCGCACGCCAGATCTTCGAGCAAAATCCGTATGCGAACGTCGCCGTCTACAGCGACGGCCTGACCCGCGAGAACGTCACCTCGTTCATCGACGAGGGCGGTCGCCTCGACATCCTGATCGACGAATGCGACAGCCTGTTCGCGAAGATCAAGATCCGCGAGGAGGCGCGCGCGCGCCGGATCCCCGTGTTGATGGAGACCAGCGACCGCGGCCTCCTCGACATCGAGCGCTTCGACCTCGAGCCCGACCGGCCGCTCCTCCACGGCCTGGTCGGCGACCTGACCTCCGAGCAGGCCGACACCCTGCCGCCCCCGGCCCGCATCGGCCTCATCCTCCGCGTGGTCGGCCAGGACACCATGTCGCCCCGCGCCGCCGCCTCGATGCTCGAGCTCGGCCGCACCGTCCGCGCCTTCTCTCAGCTCGGCTCCGACGTCACCCTCGGCGGCGCCACCACATCGATCGCCGTCCGCCGCCTCGCCCTCGGCCTGCCCCTCGCCTCGGGCCGCGTGTTCATCGACGTGAGCAAGGCCCTGGAGACCGTCCGCTCGCCCGAGCTCCCGCGGGCCCAGGGCAACCCGCGCGCCGAGAAGGAGGCCGCCTTCATTCGTGAGGTGGTTCAATATGCGACCATGGCCCCGTCGCCGCGAAACGCCCAGCCCTGGCGCTTCCATCACAGCGACGGCGCCCTCCACGTCGAGCTCGACAGCAGCCGCGTCGCTGACCTCGAGGTGGGCAAGCCGTGGGCCCTGGTGGCGATCGGTGCGGCGCTCGAGACCCTGCAGATCGCGGCGCTGGCGGCCGGGCGCAAGGCGCAGATCGACCTGTTCCCTGATCCGCAGGCGGAGCACCTGGTCGCCCGCCTGCGCTTCACGGAGCTCCCGGGCGACGCCGCCGCAGACCCGCTCTTCGAGCAGATCACGCGGCGTGCCACCAACTACCGGCCCGGGACCCGCGGCAACCTCAGCCCGGTCCACGCGCAGGTGCTCATCGAGGCGGCCAAGAATCACGGCGCTCGGCTGCAAATCTGCACCGACCGCGCCGCGATCGAGGAGCTGGCCCTGCTGATGGGAGAGGCCGAACGGCGCAGCTGCCTGTCGCCCAAGTTGCACGAATCGTACTTCCGCGAGATCCGCTGGACCGCCGCCGAGGCGCGCGAGACTCGCGACGGCCTCGACCTCGATTGCCTCGAGCTCTCGCCGATGGACCGCGCTGTCCTGCAGATCGTCCGCTCCCCGGACGTCGCCCAGGTGCTCCGCGCGGTCGATGGCGGCGAGGCGATCGCCATGCGCACCACCCAGGCCGTCAGCTCGTCCGCCGCGGTCGCGTACCTGACGATGGCTGGCCCAGCCCCCCACAGCTACGTGCGCGGCGGTCAGGCCCTGCAGCAGATATGGCTCACGGCCACGGCCTTGAACCTCGCCGTGCAGCCCTGTAACGGCCTCATCGAGCTGTTTACCCGGCTCGAGCGGTGCAACGGTGCCGGCCTCGACGCCGCGGATATCAGCGCCGTGATGGAGCAGCGCGAGCGCTTCTCCCGTTGCTTCAAGACCTCGCTCAACGACGCCGAGGTCATGGTGATCCGCCTCTTCCAGGCAGATCCCCCGACCCAGCGCAGCCTCCGACGCCCCGTCGAGCAAGTCCTCACGGTCGTGGCCCCGACTTGAGGTCCGCATTCGGGCGCATCTGCAAGAAGGCCCCAGGGCCGCTCCAGGCGAGTTTGTCCAGCCTCGTCATGATCGCGGTCTGTGAAATTTGTAATTTGCACTGCATTATTGGCAGTACAAATACCGTGTCGAACCCGCCTACCTCTGCGTGCGCGTAAGGAACCCACACAGGTGATCCGTTAGCGTGTCCGCCGTCGCAGTCATCGCTGACAGTAACAAGCTTCGTGCTTGACATTTCCGCGCATGGCTCGCATTGTTGGGTTCCGTGCGCCCGGAAAGCGAGCCGTCCCCGGGCTGCATGCACTATCCGTCCACCGTCCTGCCAGCGGCTGCATTCGCGGCGCCTTCACTACCATCAGCAGGGTTCGTGCCGATGTACGAGATTCGCCGCATCAATCCCCGAACGGAGCCGCGGCTGGTCGACGAGTTTCAGACCAAGCAACGACGCTGTTACGAGCGGTACGAGGTCCAGAACGCGGTGAACCAGGTCGCGATTCCTCGCAAGGCGATCCTGGACGGAACGGTTCATTTCATCGTCGCCGTCGCGCCCTCGGGTGAGCTCGTCGGCGGCACGCGCATCCATGTCCGGCGCCCTGACAGCCCGCTGCCAATGGAGCGGGCGCTGCTGCACGATGACCGCCTGCGCGCCGCGCTCGACCGCTTGCAGCCGCAGGGCGTGGCCGAGTACGCCGGCCTGTGGGCGCTGCCCAGCGTGCGTGGCGTCGGCCTGAGCGGGGTGCTCTCGTGCCTCGCGGTGGCCATCACGCCCTCGCTGGGCGTCAAGCACGGCTGCGGGTTCACGCACCACCATCTGCTGTTTTGGACCCCGCTCGGCTTTCGCCTCGACGAGAAGCTCGGCTTCTTCGCCTACCCGGACGAGCGCTATCAGTCCTATGTGCTCTGGGTCGACCCCAAGGATCTGCGCGGCGCAGACCCGGCCTACATCAAGGTCGTCCACGACATGCGCACAGCGCAGGGGCGCCGCATCCTGTGGTCGCCGCAGAACGAGAGCATCACGCAACAGATCCACATCGAGGATGCCGTGGCGCTCAGCGCGGTGGCCCTGCCTGGGCAGCCCTGATTCGGGCCCGCGACCGCCCTCGCGTCACGGGCCTCAGCTCGTGATGCCGAGCTGCGTCTTGAGGCGCTTGATCTCGATGTTGAAATAGTCGTGCTGTGTCTCGGGGATGTCGAGATATTTGAGCGCAGCCGGGATCTGAATGGTGCTAAAGGCTTTGATAGTAGGATTGAACCAGCTGATCGCTGTGACGATGCCGCGGACGATGCGATTGATCGTGACCACCGCGACTTTGCCCTGGAACTTTAGCGAATCCAGGAGGTCGTTCATCTGGCCGCGCTGCATGGTGTTCGGGCCGCCGCCATCGGAGATGATCAAGATCGAGTCGACCTTGCCGCAGGCGCTGCGGATGCCGCCCAGGTAGTCCGCCCACTCCTTCTCATCTGGGTTGTCCTTCGTGTGTACGACGAGGAACAACTTCTGCCGAACGACAGTGAAGGACATTGTGGCTGGCATGGTCGCGGTCCTGGCCTGATTGGGTCCCGGTGAAGGGCCCGAGTGTAACGCAAGACTGGTGGCGACGACACACCCCCTGTCCACGCCCTGGTGGGCCCGCCAGGCCCAGCCACAGGCCCGAGAAGGCGGTCAGGCCGGCGCTCGAGACCGCGCGTAAGCCCGGCACCTGGGCCAGGCACCCCCGACCCAGGTCGGTCCGGGGGTCAACTCGCTGGCGGCGACCATGCGGCGACCCATGGGCGACCCGATGCTGCGGCCCGATGCTGCGGGACCATGCTGCGACCCACCGATGCTGCGGCCCGATGCTGCGGCCTGATCCTGTGACCTGATGCGGCCCGATGCTGCGGCCCGATGCTGCGACCCGGTACGCCGGGTGGGCGCGATTAGTACTGGCAAAGCCGAAGCCCGAGAGTGCGTATTTTCGAGCCATCGTCAGCGTTGAAGTGGCGGGCCGGTTTGGTTATAAGGGCGTCGTAGCACCACGTCGGCGTGTATCGGTGGGCGTAGAGGGCGCATATGCGCGAGGGGCCGGCCCGTCCGGCGTGAGGACGCATGATGGCGGATATTCGAGACGACGCGTCACAGACCCCATCAGGCGACGATTTGGCCGCTCGCCCGGAGCGACAGATCCTCGACGAGCTGGCACATCTGTGCGTCGAGCGGCATCACGGGAGCGAAATGTGGCGCCCCCGGATGTTCCGGGCGGGGTCCGCGGAGGAGGCGGAGGGCCTGGTGGAGCTCCTGCGGAGCAGCGCAGAGATCGCCGTCTTCGACACCCTCGGGGCCCAGTTGAAGGAGCTGGCGGAGACCCGCAGCCCTGGGCGCGCGCTGACGCCGAAGGAGTTGGCGCGCGTGATCGAGCAGATGCTCGGAGGCGTGTCGCCGCTATGTTATGGAGTATGGGTATATTACCCGTGGTCACGGCGGTTGGTCCACATCCTCGACCGCGCCGAATTCATCGAGCTGCGGACAAATCGTAACCAGCACAAGATCACAGCTGAAGAGCAGCGTATCCTCGGCACCAAGAAGGTTGGCATCGTCGGGCAATCGGTCGGGCAGTCGGTGGCGCTGACGATGGCGATGGAGCGCAGCCTCGGGGAGATCCGGCTGGCGGACTTCGATACGCTGGGGCTGTCGAACCTCAACCGCCTGCGCGCCGGCCTGCACAACCTCGGGGTGCCCAAGGTCTACATCACGGCGCGGGAGATCGCGGAGATCGACCCGTATATCGTGGTCAAGTGTTACCCGGACGGCGTCGCCCAGGACACCATCGATGACTTCCTGCTCTCGGGCGGACCGCTCGATCTCTTGGTCGACGAATGTGACAGCCTCGACATCAAGGTGTGGTTGCGGTACCACGCTCGCTATCATCGTATCCCCGTGCTGATGGAGACCAGCGATCGCGGCCTCATCGACATTGAGCGCTTCGACGTCGAGCCGGAGCGCCCGCTGTTTCACGGCCTCGTCGGCGATCTGCACCCTGTGCAGCTGAGCGGGCTGTCTACCGGCGACAAGATCCCGTATATCCTGCAGATCATCGGTGAGCCGACGATGTCGGACCGGGCCCGGGCGTCGATGTTGGAGGTCGGCTACTCGATCAAGACCTGGCCGCAGCTCGCCTCCGCGGTCGCGCTCGGCGGCGGCGCGGCGGCGGACGTGGCGCGCCGCATGAACCTCGGGGCGATCCGTCATTCGGGTCGCTATTGGGCCGACATCGAGACGATCGTGCCCAGCACCTGCGAGCCGGTGGTGCCGCGCGCCGATCGGCCGCGGCCACCCTCGCTGGAGGCGGCCGATATGCTCGAGATGGCCAGCGCAGGGCCGGCGCCGACGGTCGCGCCCCTGAAGCTAGATCTCGCGCAGCGCGACCGCCTGCTCGCCGCGGCGATCGCCGCCCCCTCCGGCGGTAACTCCCAGCCCTGGCGGTGGTTGGCGAGCGCGGATCGGCTGCACCTGTTCCGCGATCCGGCGCGGGCGTCGTCGCTGGCTGACTTCCGCGGTCACGGGGCCCTGGTCGCGCTCGGCGGGGCGCTCGAGAACCTCGTGCTGGCGGCCCACGCCGAGGGGCTCGAGGCGGCGCTCCAGCTGTTTCCGCTCGGTGAGGCTCAGGAGCTGGTGGCCAGCGTCGCGTGCCATGACCGGGTCGTGGCGGGCGTCGAGCCGCACTGGCGTGACGATCTGGCGCCGATGATCGCGGTACGGCACACCAACCGCCGGTCGGCCCGCGAACGGCTGGCGCCGCCGGTGCTCGCCGAGCTGGTCGCGGCGATCCGCAGCATTGATGGTGCCGATGTGCACATTCTCGAGGGCGAGGCTGCGTTGACGGCGGTCGGCGAGCTGGTGGGCGCGGCCGATCGCCTGCGCTTCCTCGACGAGAGCTGCAACCGCGAGCTGCTCGGGGAGATCTGTTGGACGGCCGAGGAGGCCGAGCGCCGACGGGACGGGCTCGACATGAACGTGCTCGAGCTGAGCCGCGGTGACCAGGCCGCGTTGCAGATGCTCCGCTCGTGGCCGTCCCTGCGGCTGCTTCGTGCGTGGGGCGGCGGGCGTGGCTTCGTCAAGGCCGGGCTCACGGCGATCACCACCAGCGCCGCCGTCGGACTCATCACGATGCCGCGGGCCGACCCTGCGAGCTATGTCTGCGGCGGGCGGGCGATGGAGCGGATGTGGCTGAGCGCCCAGAGCCACGGGCTCGCCGTGCATCCGATGACCACGCTGCCGTACCTGTTCGCGCGGGTGCTGCGTGGTGGCGGCGAGGGCCTCGATCCCGCCACTGCCGAGGAGGCGCGCCGCCTGCGGGCGCCGTATCTCCGGCTGTTCCCGGTCGCGGACGATGCCGCGGAGGTGCTGCTGTTCCGCGTGTCGCAGGCCGAGCCGACGCCGGCGCGCTCGCTGCGGCGGCGGCTCGCGGACGTGCTTGTAGTCGCCTGACCGGGGGGACAGGTTGCGAACGTTATGACATGACCGAAGGGGCAGGTAGGTGCGTGCTGGTGGTCGCCTGACCGAGAGGACATGTGACCTGACCGAAGGGCCAGGTCACGGCCAGGTCACGGTGAGCAGAGGGTGCAGGCGTCGGCGGCGGCGCGGCAGTCGTCCCCGGCGCGCTGGCAGACCTCGGCGTAGCGCGGCTCGTCGACGTGGCGGGTAGCGAGGTCGCAGATCTTGGCCTCGAGGTCGCAGGTCGCGTGGGCGAGGTCGCAGAGGTCGGCGCAGCGGCCGCGGTCGCCGTCGGCCTCGTCGCGGGCGGGGGCCTTGGCGGCCTCGCCGGCGCTGCCCTGGGCGCGTCCGAGGCCGGCGCTGTCGGAGCGCGGCGGGCTCGGGCGTGGGGCTTCGCGCGACTTCTTGGCCAGGACTCGCTCGCTGGTCTTGTCCTTGGCCTGGCGCGTCGTGGCGCCGGCGCTCGGGGCGTCGCCGGGGCGCTGGGCCGGGGCGGGTGGCGGCGGGGCGAAGCGGTTGTCGTCGGCGTCGCGCTTCTCGGCGGCTGGCTCGGCCCGGGCGATGCGCACGCCCATCGCCTGCAGGCGGGCCTCGTTCTGGGCGAGCTGGGCCTCGTAGGCGGCGAGGCTCTGCTCGAGCTGCTCGAGCTCCTCCACGGGCGATCCAGCGGGCGAGGTGACGGGCGGCGGCGGGGCGTAGCGGTCGACCGGCGCGAGCTCCTGGGTGACGCTCGGGGTCGCCGGGCCGGCGAGCTCGGGCGGGTTGGCGGCGCACGCCGAGGCCAGCAGCAGCGCGAGGGCGAGGGGCTTATGTCGCGGAGCAGGCATGGCAGGCCTCGGTGGCGAGCTGGCAGTCGGCGTTCGAACGATCACAGGCGGCCTGGTAGCGGGCGTCGCCTGGGTGCCGCGGGAGCAGGCCGCAGATCTGATCCTCGAGCTCGCAGATCGCGGTGGTGATGTCACAGACCTGCACGCAACGATCGCCGCTCGCGTCGGGCTTCCGCTCGGTCGGTGTGCGGGTCGGGCTGACCGGGGCGCTGGCGGTCGCGGGCTCGGCTGCTTCGGCGGGGCCGGTCGCGTCGGCGCCCGCGCTCAGGTCGCCGGCCGTCTTCGCGGCGCTGCCTCGCGGCGGGGTGGCGACGCCGATCGCCTGCAGCTGATCCTCACGCTGCCCGAGCTGCTGCTCGAGCGCGGCGAGGTCGTCGCTCGCGTCGTTGTATTCGCCGGGGGCCATGCTGCTGTCGTGCGCGGCTCGCTTGGCGCAGGCGGACGCGAGCAGCAGCGACATGGCCCAAAGGACAGGTGCCGTGCGGGCGGTCATGGGGCGGCTCCGGCGAGGGCCTGCTGCAGCAGGCCGCGGTTCATGGTCAGGGCCTCCTCGTAGGCGCCGAGGGCGGCGTCGTCGTCGCCGCGCAGCTCGGAGATCTCGCCGCGGAGGGCGACCATGCGGGCGGTGAAGGCGTTGATGGCCAGCGACTTGTAGTCGTCGCCGAGGCCTTCCTTCGCGATCTCGGCGAGCTGGTCGGGCGTGCGTGGGTCGACCTTCGGGTGGTCGAGGCGCAGGCGCAGGAGGCGGCCGTAGACGTCGTGGCGCAGCTGTTCGGCCGACTCGCCGGCGGTCTCGCGGGTCGGCCACTCGAGCTTGCGCAGGGCCTCGAGGGCGGCGATCGCCCCGGCGATGTCCTTCTGCTTGAGCAGCAGGTCGACGTGCTGGTGCTCGACCTCGAGGGTCTGGGCGAGGGCGACCAGCACCTCGGGCCGCGAGGGCGCGAGGCGGCCGGCCTGGGCCAGGCCCACGAGCATGAGCACCGCGCCGAGCAGGGTGCCGGCGAGCATGGACAGCCCGGAGGTGGTGCGACGAGTCATCATGGTTTTTCTCCGGCGCTGGCGTGGGCCAGCAGCTGCGAGCGGAGGACGCCGCGGCCGCGGTCGACGTCGTCGCCGAGCTCGCGGCGGGCGTCGCCCTCGAGCTGGGCGAACTGCTGCTCGAGCGCGCGGGCGGGGGAGGGCGGCGGGGAGGCGGCGGCGAGGATCGTCTCGCCGGCGGCGGGGCGCGAGGCGACCAGGTTGGTGTCGTCTGGTTGTTCGCGGAGGACGACGATCAGGAGCGCCGCGGTCGCGGCCGCCGGGACCACGCCCCACAGCCATCGTCGCCGCCACCACGGCAGCGGCGAGATCGCGGGTGCCAGCTCGGCGCTCCACAGCTGCTCGAGCTTCAGCGGCGCGAGGGCCTCGGGCGCCCGCGCGTGGCGCAGGAGGTGGAGCACGGCCAGCTCGGCGTCGACCGAGCCGGCCTCGCCGTCCTCGGCCTGACCGGCCCGCAGCGCGTCCTCCCACGCTGGATCGAGGACAGAGCCAGATCCGGGGCGGGTGGTGACGGGTGTTTGCTCGGCGTTACGCGGCGACATGGGGACCCCCTGACGGGTGGGTTGCGGTCTGAACGCGGGTCACTCGGGTCTGCTTACAAGGTCGAAGCATGGGGCCTAAAGTTCGGTTGCGACCACGAGCCCCAGCTTGTCGCAGGCGGCCCGGAAGCTCTTGCAGGCGCGGAACAGGAGCACGTCGAGGGTGCCGACCTTGACCTCGAGGGCCGCGGCGCACTCCTCGCGGCTGCGGTCCTCGAGCAGGCGCAGGCGCAGCACCTGGGCGTAGCGGGGGTTTAGCTCGACGAGGATGGCCTCGATGCGGACGCGCAGGGCGCCGCGCTGGAGCTCCTCCTCGGCGGGGTTCTTGGGCTCGTTGCCGCCGGCGTTGCCGAGGTGCTCCTCGAAGGCGCCGCGCAGGCGCTGACGCCGACCCGAGGCGCGCAGGAGGTCGCGGGCCTTGTTCTTGGCCAGGGTCTTGAGCCAGGGGTAGAGGCCGCCGTCTTGCCAGGTGAAGGTGGGGAGGTGGCGGTAGGCGGCGAGGAAGGTCTCGCGGAGGCAGTCGTGGGCGTCGTCGCGGTCGCCGAGCATGGGCACGAGCACGTAGGAGAACAGGGTGGGGGCGTAGGCGCGGTAGATCTGCTCGAAGGCGCGGCGGTCGCCGGTCGCGGCGCGTGCCACGACGGCCTGCTCCTCGGGCATCGGTTCGCGGCGACCCACGGGCCCGGAGGGTATCGCGCTTTGGCCCGGGCGGGCGCGCAGTCTCGGGCCGCCGGGACGGTGCGTGAGACGGCGATCGGGGCGGGGCTCGCGGGTCGGCGATCGGGGTCGGGGCTCGCAGGTCGGGGGCGGGGTTTGTGGGTGGGTGGTCGGGGCCGACTCCGGAGGCGGGGCTCGTGGGCGGGGCTCGCAGGTCGGGGCGGGGGCTCGCGGGGCGGCGATCGGGGCGGTATAAGCCGGCCGCGTGCCCCGGCTCGATCTGCTCATCGCGCACAACCTCGGCCTGTCGCGGGGGGTGGTGACGCGGCTGTGTCGGGGTCGGCGGGTGTGCACGCCCGAGGGCGTGGCGTTGACGGATCCAGGGCTGCAGATCGCCCCGGCCGAGCTGCCGCGGACGGTGGTGGTCGACGAGCAGCTGGTCACGCTGCGGGTCAGCTTCCACCTCATGCAGCACAAGCCGCTCGGGGTCGTGACGGCGCTGCGCGACGACCGGCACCCGACCGCCTACGAGCTGCTGAAGGACGCGCCGCTGCACCGCGATCTGCGGGCGGTGGGGCGGCTCGACCGCGAGACCTCGGGGCTGTTGTTGTGGACCACGGAGGGGCCGCTGCTGCACCGCATGACGCACCCGCGCTACGCGGTGCCGCGGGTGTACCAGGCGGCGCTGGCGAGGGCGTGGCAGGCTCCGCCGCCGGGCTTCACCCTCGACGACGGGCACGTGCCGGAGATCGCCGAGCTGCGCGCGCTGGACGAGGCGGAGCGGCACCCGGGGCTCGAGGTGCCGGACGGTACGGAGCGGCTGGCGGCGATCACGATCGTCGGCGGCAAGTTCCACGAGGTGCGGCGGATCTTCGCGGCGCTCGGCAGTGAGGTGCTCGGGCTGTGTCGCGTCGCCTTTGGGCCGCTCGTGCTGCCGAACGATCTCGCGGCGGGTGAGTATGAGGCGCTCGACCTGCACGCGATGTTCTCCGGGATGCACCCGCGGCCGCTCGCGGTCGGCGAGGCGGACGTCGAGGGGGCGTGATGCTGGGCCTGCGGGTGGCGCACAGCGTGGCCTGCAGCGAGGTCGAGGGGCCGTTTCGCCGGCATGTATTGTGGGTGCAGGGCTGCACGCTGGCGTGTCCGGGGTGTTGCAACCCGGAGCTGTTCCCGGCGGCGGGCGGGCGGTGGCGGGCGGTGAGCGAGCTGCGGGCCGAGCTGGGCGAGGCGCGGGCGCTGCACGGGGTCGAGGGGCTCACCGTGCTCGGCGGCGAGCCGAGCGAGCAGCTGGCGGGGGCGACGGCGCTGTGCGAGGCGGCGCGGGAGCTCGGGCTCGGGGTGATCTTGTTCAGCGGGCGCACGCGCGGGGAGCTGGCGGCGCTGGCCGGCGGGGCGGCGCTGCTGGCCGCGGTCGACACGCTGATCGACGGGCGCTTCGAGGCGAGTCAGCGTGAGCCGGCGGGCGGGCGTCGCTTCATCGGCTCGCGCAACCAGGGGCTGCTCCACCTGAGCCCGCGCTACGCCGACCCGGCGCTGTGGCGCGGGTCCGCGGGCGTCGAGCTGCAGGTGGCGCCCGACGGGCGGGTCTCGCTGCACGGGGCGCCGGTGCTGGCGGGGCGGCTCGCGCGGGCGCTGGGCTGAGGGCTCACGGGCGGGGCGGTAGGCGCGGGGGCTGGGCTAAACAGGGCCTTCACTGTGGTCGTGGGGCGCTTCACCGCCGCGCGGGTTGGCCGATTTTCGATTGAAACGGGCGCCATCGTGCTTTAGTCTGAACGCAGATTCACTTTGCTGAACGGTGCTGCGGCGCCGCTGGAGCTCTCGGTCATGGTCCTCGAAGCGCGTTACGACAATCATTTCTCCCGGCCCGAGGACATCGACGAGTTCATCGGGGTGCTCGAGCGCTTCGAGAAGGGCGAGCTGTCGTCGGAGGAGTTTCGCCAGTTCAGGCTGACGCGCGGGGTGTACGGGCAGCGGCAGACGGACGTGAACATGCTGCGGACCAAGTTCCCCGGCGGGATCTTGAACGGGCCGCAGCTGCGGGCCTGCGCGGCGATCGCCCGCGAATTTACGCGGTTCGGCAAGGGGCACGTGACGACCCGGCAGAACGTGCAGTTCCACTTCGTCGAGCTCGGCAACATGCCGCACGCGCTCGCCAAGCTGGACGTCGCGGGGTCGACGGCGGTCGAGGCTTGCGGCAACACGGTGCGCAACATCACCGGCTGCCCCTACGCCGGGGTGAGCCCGACCGAGCCCTTCGACATCACGCCCTACACCCACGCGATCACCCGCATGTGCCTGCGGGCGGGCTGGGCCAACGACCTCCCGCGCAAGTTCAAGATGGCGCTCGAGGGCTGCACCCACGCGGACCACGCGCAGACGGCCATCAACGACGTGGGTCTGCGTGCACGCGTTCAGAACGGCGTTCGTGGGTTCGAGATGTTCGTCGCGGGCGGCCTCAGCACCAGCCCGCGGCCGGGGTACCGCCTGCATTCCTTCATTCCTGCGGACGAGGTTCTCGCTCGGGTGGAGGCGACGGTGCGGCTGTTCGGGCGGCTCGGCAACCGCAAGAATCGGGCGCGGGCGCGGCTCAAGTACGTGATGAAGACGCTGGGCGAGGAGGGCTTCGTCGCCGCGTACAACGAGGAGGTCGCGGCGATCACGGCCGAGGGTCGGCTGGTGCAGCCGCTCGATCTGCCGGCGGACGAGACGGCGCCGGCGAGCGACCCGCGGGCGCTGCAGGGGCCGCGTGCGGCCGAGGATGACGCGGAGTACCGGACCTGGCTGCGCACGGTCGACCCGCAGAAGCAGGCGGGCTACTCGGCGGTGACGATCAAGCTGTACCGCGGCGATCTGACGGCGCTGCAGTTCGAGCAGCTGGCCGAGCTGGTCGAGGTGTTCGGCGACGGCACGCTGCGGACGATGAACAACCAGAACATCCTGGTCCGCTGGGTGCGTAGCTCGGCGCTGCCGTACCTGTTCGCGCGGCTGCGGGAGATCGGCCTGGCCGACACCGGGTCGAACACGATCGCCGACGTGGTCAGCTGCCCGGGCGCGGAGAGCTGCAACCTCGCGGTCACCTCGAGCATGCAGCTCGCGGCTCACTTGACGCGCTACCTGAAGAACCCCGGCAAGTCGGCCGACAGCGTCGAGCTGGCGCGCGACGCCGACATCAAGATCTCCGGTTGCCCCAACTCGTGCGGGCAGCACCACGTGGCGGCGATCGGCTTCCACGGGACCGTGCGCCACGCGGGCGACGGGCGGCAGATCCCCGAGTACCAGCTGCACCTCGGCGGCGGGTTTAATGAGGAGGGCGTCGAGTTCGGGCGGCACATCGTCAAGATCCCCGCGCAGCGCAGCGGCGAGGCGCTGCTGGCCTTGCTCGACCTCTACCGCGACGAGCGCGAGCCGGGCGAGGCGGCGCGGGCGTTCTTCAAGCGGGTGACCAAGGAGCGCGTGGCCGCGGCGCTGGGCGAGCACGTCATCGGCATGAGCTTCGACAACCTGCGCGAGCAGGACCTGGTCGACCTCGGGCAGGAGAAGGTGTTCGACGTGGCGATCGGTCGGGGCGAGTGCGCGGCGTGAAGTGAGGGGCTCCGCGTCGCACGCGGTGGCTCGCTGAGCGGGCCTACTTGGCCTTGGCTGCCAGGTAGACCTTGCCCTTGGCGAGGGCGTAGGTGACCTTCATCGTGCGCAGCAGCGGGTAGTTGATGTAGCCGCCGAGCTCGAAGCTCGAGCCCTCGACGATCTGGCCGAGGCCGGCGTCGGGCGGGGTGTTGGCGAGGACGAGGCCGCCGAGGCCGCCGTTGACGGGGGTGTCGCCGACCTTGACCTTCTCGATGAAGACCATCTTGAGGCCGTTGGTGGGGTCGTCGAGCTGCTCGAGCTCGCGGGGGAGGTGGCCGCTCTTGAGGAACTCCTTGCGGGCGATGGCGAGGGCGGAGCCGTAGCTGCCGCCGAGCCAGGCGTAGAACTTGAACTCGGAGCCGTCGATCGACAGGGTGGTCACGGGGACCAGCAGGATGTGCATGTCGATGAGGAGCAGCGGGGCCTCGGAGGCGCCGGCGGGGGCGGCCGTGGGGGCGGCGGCGGTCAGCTCGAGGGAGGCGTTGGGGAAGTCGAAGGTGATGGCGCCGATCTTGTTCATGACCTGGCGGCCGAGGACGACGCCGGGGACCTCGCCGACGGTGTAGGGCGTGAGGTCGTCGACGATCGCCGGGACGTTGGTGAGCTTGAGGTCGCCGAACTTGATCTCGGGGATGAGGACGACGTTGGTCTCGGCGCCGCCGATCGGGGTGATCTTGCCGAGCGGCTTGAGCTTGAGCTGGTCGGCCAGGGCCTTGTGGATGCGGGCCTCCTCGCGCAGCTCGAAGAAGACGATGCGGGTGAACTCGCCGCCGACGGTGCCACCGGCGTGCTTGATGCCCTGGTTGGGGTCGACCTGGAGGTCCGAGCTGCCCTTGACGCCCTCGACCTTGATCAGCTCGCCCTTGCCCTCGAGCGGGCGCATGAAGGCGGCGTGGGCGAGCAGCAGCGGGCGCAGCGGGTTGTCGCCCTCGACCTGCTTGAACAAGGTGTCGAGCGTCTTGACCGCGTTGTCGGCGTCGGCCATGGCGTAGTAGCTCCACAGCTTGGTGACGAGCGGGTCGAACTGGTTGGGGTCCGCGGCGAGGATGGTGTCCTGCAGGGCGATGGCCGACTTGTGGTCGCCGGCGGCCTGGTAGTTGCGGCCGAGGCCGACGGCGGCGCCGAAGTTCTTGGCGTCGAGCTCGAGCGCCTCCTTGAAGGCCTTGGTCGAGCCGTCGTAGTCGCCGGCGCGCCAGTTGGCGGCGCCGAGCACGGCGAAGGCGTCGGCGTTGTTGGGCTCGGCCTCGAGGGCCCGCTTGGCGCGCTCGCGGGCGGACACCCAGCGGCCCTTGGACAGGTCCTCGTTGGCCAGGCCGACGAGGGTGCGGGCCTTGGCGTCCTGCTGGGCGGCGGCGCGCTTCTTGTCGGACTCCTCGACGGTGAGGCCCTTGCCGCCGCCGGGGGCGGTGCTGCCGGCCTTCTTGCAGGCGGGCACGGCGAGGGTGAGTACGACCAAAGCGAGGACGCGGGTACTGAGCGACATGAGTTCTCCGGACGGGGGCGGACAGGCGGTCCGCGGGCGGAGCATACCCGACCCTGGCGCCGGCCAGCAATCCACCGGACCCCTCAGGATTCGGAACTCTGGAGGCTGCTGGGGGGGCTGTTGGGGGGCGCGGCGCGGGCCAGCAGCCACGCGCCGGGGAGGGCGAGGAGGCCGGCGCCGACGAGGCCGAGGAGGAAGGAGACGGCGACGAAGCAAGAGCCTGGCCCGGCGAGATCGGCCGCGGGGATGAAGAGCCCGAGGGCGAGGACGCTGCCGACCTGGTAGCTGCCGACCTGGGCCGGTCCGCCGGGGAGCTGGATCGAGAGGCCGACGATGCCGACGATCGCGGCGGCCTCGGCGGGGCCGAGGGCGAGGCCGCAGGCGTGGAGGACGAGCCACAGCTGCAGGACGGTCAGCGACCAGTAGACGGCGGACCACGCGAGCAGCGGCAGGCCGGTGCGCGGGGCGGCGAGGCCGCGGAGGGTGGCGGCGAAGTGGAGGACGAAGCGCGCGAGCCGGGCCGGGAGCGCGGGGCTCCAGCGCTGCAGCAGGCGCGGCGGGAGGGCGGCGAGGGTGGCGAGGCCGGCGAGCAGGGCGAGGAACACGAGGCCCATGCCGCGGCCGATGTGGGTGATGTCGTCGGCGCTGGTGCTGGTGGCCTGGGCGACGCCGACGAGCAGGAGGCCGACGACGAAGAGGCCGTCGACGGCGCGCTCGCTGGCGACGGCGGCGATCGACTCCGCGAGGCCGACGCCGGGGACCGCGGCGCGGGTGAGCAGCAGCGGTCGCGACAATTCACCGAGGCGCAGCGGCAGCAGCAAGATCACCAGGGAGGACACGAGGCCGCTGCCGTACAGGAGGTCGCGCGGGAGGCGGGCCTGCGGGTCGCCGGTGGCTGCGCGCACGCGGGGGTCGAGGGCGTAGCGCAGGCGCAGGCTGCGGGTGAGGCTGTAGGGCAGGTGCAGCGCGACGGCGGCGGCGAGCAGCTCGGGGCGCGGGAGGTGGAAGCTCGTCGGCCACAGGGCGACGCGGCGCGAGGCCAGCCACAGCAGGAGGGCCGCGCCGAGCAGCGAGGTCGACCACAGCAGGAGCGTGCGTCGGCGGCTCGGCGGCGGGGCGGTCACGGCGGCGGCACCTTAGCTGGCGAGCGCCAGCGCGGGCAATGCTGAGGTCAGCGATCGTGTGCAGGCCGCCGTGCGGTCGCGGGGAGGTTGGTTCGAGCGGGGTCGGTGGACGAGCGAAGGCCGCCGTGCGGTCGCGGGGAGGTTGGTTCGAGCGGGGTCGGTGGACGAGCGAAGGCCGCCGCGCCGGGTGGGCGTGGCGGCCTGTGTTGGTGCGGGGCTCAGGCGGCGGCGGCGGGCTCGGGCGTGGCGGGGCGGAGGACCACCTGGGGCTCGCCGTCGGCGTCTGGTTGGACATCCGCGACGACCTTGCTGCCGGGGCGCAGCTTGCCGGAGAGGATGTCGGTGGCGAGCGGGTCGAGCAGGGTCTGCTGGACCAGGCGCTTGAGCGGGCGGGCGCCGAAGGCGGGGTCGTAGCCGCGTTCGGCGAGCAGGAGGCGGGCGGCGGGGGTGAGCTCGAGGTCCATGTCGCGGTTGGCGAGGCGCTTGGCGACCCGTCCGAGCTGGATCTCGAGGATCTGCAGCATGTCCTCCCGACGCAGCTGGTGGAAGTTCAGGATCCCGTCGAGGCGGTTCAGGAACTCGGGGCGGAAGTGGCGGCGCAGGACCTGGTCGCGGGCGGTCTCCAGCGCCTTGCCCGTGAGGTTCTGGGCCAGCAGCTCGCTGCCGATGTTGCTGGTCATCAGGATGATCGTGTTCTTGAAGTCGACGACGTGGCCCTGGCTGTCGGTGAGGCGGCCGTCGTCGAGGACCTGCAGCAGGAGGTTGAAGACCTCGGGGTGGGCCTTCTCGATCTCGTCGAGGAGGACCACGCTGTAGGGGCGGCGGCGGACGGCCTCGGTGAGCTGGCCGCCCTCTTCGTGGCCGACGTAGCCGGGGGGCGAGCCGATGAGGCGCGAGACGGAGAACTTCTCCATGTACTCGCTCATATCGACGCGGACCACGTGGCGCTCGTCGTCGAAGAGGTACTCGGCGAGGGCCTTGGCGAGCTCCGTCTTGCCGACGCCGGTGGGGCCGAGGAACAGGAAGCTGCCGATCGGGCGGTGGGGGTCGCCGAGCCCGGCGCGCGACTGCCGGACCGCGGCGCAGACGCGGGCGACGGCCTCGCTCTGGCCGACCACGCGGGCGCCGATCTTGGCCTCCATCTGCAGCAGGCGGGCCTGGTCGCTCTCCAGCATCTTGCTGACCGGGATGCCGGTCCAGCGGGCGACCACGCCGGCGATGTCCTCGTCGGTGACGGCCTCGCGGAGGAACGAATCCTGGCTCTGCTGGGCCTTCGTGAGCGCCTCGCGGGCCTGGCTGCGCTGCTGCTCGAGGGCGCGGAGGGTGCCGTAGGTGAGCTCGGCGGCGCGCTCGTAGTTGGCGGCCTGTTGGGCGCGGGTGGCCTCGGCCTTGATGTTCTCGATCTGCTCGCTGAGCTGCTTGATCTCGCTGATGCGGTCGCGCTCGGACTGCCAGCGCGAGCGCAGGGCGGTGACCTCCTCGCGCAGGGCGGCCAGCTCGGCGCCGACCTGCTCGAGGCGGGCCTTCGTGGCGGGTGTGCGGTCCTCGCGGAGCAGCGCCTGGCGTTCGATCTCGAGGCGGGTGACGAGGCGCTCGCGCTCGTCGATCGGGAGGGGCACGCTCTCGATCTCCATCTTCAGGCGGGCGGCGGCCTCGTCGACGAGGTCGATCGCCTTGTCGGGGAGGAAGCGGTTCTGGATGTAGCGGTGGCTGAGGCGGGCGGCGGCGACGATCGCGGCGTCCATGATGCGGATGCCGTGGTGGGCCTCGAACTTGTCGCGGATGCCGCGGAGGATCGCGATGGTGTCGTCGACGCTGGGCTCGTCGATGAGGACCGGCTGGAAGCGGCGCTCGAGCGCCTTGTCCTTCTCGATGTGCTTGCGGTACTCGTCGAGGGTGGTCGCGCCGATGCAGCGCAGCTCGCCGCGGGCGAGGGCCGGCTTGAGCATGTTGGCGGCGTCCTGGGCGCCCTCGGCCTTGCCGGCGCCGACCAGGGTGTGGAGCTCGTCGATGAACAGGATGATCTTGCCGTCGGCGGCGGCGATCTCCTTGAGCACGGCCTTGAGGCGCTCCTCGAACTCGCCGCGGTACTTGGCGCCGGCGACGAGGGCGGCGAGGTCGAGCTGCATGAGCTTGCGGTCCTTGAGGCTCTCGGGGACGTCGCCGGCGGCGATGCGGAGGGCGATGCCCTCGGCGATGGCGGTCTTGCCGACGCCGGGGTCGCCGATGAGCACGGGGTTGTTCTTGGTCCGGCGCGAGAGCACCTGGATGGCGCGGCGGATCTCGACGTCGCGGCCGATGACCGGGTCGAGCTTGCCCTGATGGGCGGCCTGGGTGAGGTCGCGACAGTACTTGCTGAGGACCTCGTACTTGTCCTCGGGGGAGTCGTCCTGGACGGTCTGGGTGCCGCGGATCTCGGAGAGGGCGGACAGCAGCAGCTCGCGGCTGCCGCCGAGCTTGGTGAGCACCTCGGCGGCGCGGATCTTCTGCTTGATCGCCTTCGGGTTGAAGCAGGCGAGGATCAGGTGTTCGCTGCTGACGAAGCGGTCGTGCAGGGTCTCGGCCTCGTCGGCGGCGAGGTCGAGCAGCTCATTGAGCTCGCGCGAGGGGCGGGGTTCGCTGCCTTGCGTGCGCGGCTGGCGGGCCAGCTCGGCCTTGACGGCGCGTTCGACCGCCGACGCGTGGACGCCCGTGCGCTCGAGCAGCGGGGTGACGAGGCCGCCTTCTTGCTGCAAGGCCGCCATGAGCAGGTGCAGGCTGGTGAGCTCGGGGTGGCCGAGCTCACGCGTCATCGCCTGGGCGTGGGCGATGGCGTGGCGGGTCTTGACGGTCGCGGTCTCGGGGTTGAAGACGGCCATGGGGTGTGGCTCCTTTGGTTCGCCCGGAAAGCTGGGCACGATCTTCGTCGTGGCAAGCGCTGGGCCAGGTATGAGTGGTGGGCGTGAGGCGGCAAACTTCGTGTGGCTTGCGGCGGCTCGCGGGAGCGGGCAGTGTCTCGGTGTGTATCGACTCACGCGTCGCCTCGCACCGCTCGCTCTGGTTTGTGCATGCGCCGGGCCGGCGCCGGCCCCTGCGGTGGACGCGGCGGTAGCTGTCCCGAAGGACAGCCCGGAGCAACCTGTCCCAACAGTCAGGCCGGGGGGCAGGCCGGGGGTGCAGGTCGACGGCGAGGTGGTGTCGGCGGTGGAGTGGTTCGCGGGCAGCCTCGACGAGGCTCTGGCGGCGGCGAAGCTCGGGGGCAAGCGGGTGTTCGTCGACGTGGGGGCGTACTGGTGCCCGCCGTGTCGCAAGCTGGACGAGGAGGTGTTCACGCGGCCGGAGGTGGGCGCTGCGCTGGCCGCTGGTTACGTGGCGCTGCACATTGACGCGGAGAAGGGCGAGGGTCCGGAGGTTGCGGCGCGCTACCGGGTGCAGGCGTATCCGACGCTGCTGGTGCTCGAAGGCGAGGGGTTGGAGCGGGGTCGGCTGGTCGATGGGATGGAGCCGGCGGAGCTGCTCAAGGGGTTGGAGGAGATCGCCCGGGGGGGGAGCGTGTTGGCCGGGCTCGAGGCGGCGGTGAAGGCGGCCCCGGACGATCTGGAGGCGCGCTATCGGCTGGGGAATGCGTATGCGCTGGCGGCCCGCAGGACCGACGCGGAGGCCGAGCTGGCGAAGGTGATCGCGGGCGACCCGGACAACACGCGCGGGCTGGCGGCGCAGGCCATGGCCGACCGCGCCGCGTTTCTGGTCGCCAAGCAGGACGGCGACCCGGAGCGGGCGATCGCTCTCTTTCGCGAGCTGCAGCAGAAGTACCCGAAGGCCAAGGAGAGCCTGCGGGCCTACCGGCAGATCGGTCGGGAGCTGCACAAGCTCGGGCGTGACGACGAGGCGATCGCCAGCCTCGAGGCGATGGTCGCGGCCGAGCCGGGGAACATCGACCTCAAGTCGGCGTACGGGTGGTTCTCTTTCCGCGAGCGCTGCCGGCCGGCGGACGGTCTGCGGGCGGTGGACGCGGGTGTGTTGCAGGACCCGAAGAGCGCCGATCTTCACTACCTTCGGGCCGAGCTGCGGCACCAGCTCGGCGACCTCGCGGGTGCGCTGGCCAGCATCCGCGAGGCGGCGGCGCTCGAGCCGGACTCGGCGTTTTATAAGCGGCAGGTCCGGCGCTTCGCGGGGCTCGCAGCCGCGGAGTCCGGCGGGCTCGCGGGGGGCGCGTGATCGCTGCGCTGGCGACTCACCTGTCCGTAGGGACAGCTGCGCTCGGGCTCGCGCTGGCGGGTCCGCCGCGGGCGATGGAGGAGTCCGAGGTGCCCGGGGGTTACCACGAGGCGATGGATCTGCGAGGCGACGACGAGCCGGTCGATGGCGACAAGAAGGTCACGCTGGGGTCGGTCCTGTTCGCCTTGGGGCTGATCCAGACCGGGGGCGGGGTCAGCAGCTACATCACGGCGACGCCACGCTTCTGCAGCGGCGTATACGGCAGCGGCGTGTCGGAGCAGACCTGCGCGGGGCTGCGGATCTACGGCATCGTCGGGATCGCGTTCGGTGGCTTGATGGCGGCGACGGGGGCGACCTTCCTTGGTTGGGGGTTGATCGAGCGGCAGCGGCACCGCAAGTGGATGCGGGAGCGCGGGTTCGCGGTCGGGCCGTTGCTGGGTCCGGGTCAGCGTGGTCTGTCGCTCGGGTTTCGCTTCTGACCGGTTGGCCTGACTGCGACCCGGTTGTGGTCTGGGCGTGACGGGCGCGCACGGGGTTGCGCGCGGTCCATCTCGTCTGCCTCATAGGACAGGTGAGCGTCGTCCTGCCGCGCGGGGAGGCCGGCGGAGCGGGTCAGAGCCGGTCAGCTGTCCGCAACGGGTCTCCGGGGGTGTGGCGGTCCGCGGCGCAGATCTGCCCGCAGGAAGCTGCTGACACCTTCGCGGGGTGGCGGCTATAGTGGGGTGCGCCTGGCTCACTGGGCCGGCATCCACAACTCATCCTCGAAGGAACTACCAGCTTATGAAGCGCAGCGCGCGTTTACTGTCCGTGATGTCCATCCTCGCTGCCGGCCTCGCTGTCGGCTTCACCGGGGCATGTGGCGACAACGGCAAGGGGAGTGGCGAGGAGTCGGAGTCGAACTCCAACTCGAACTCCAACTCGAACTCCAACACGATCACGATCACGGCGACGGCGACGGTGACGGCGACGGAGAGTGCGAGCGCGACGGAGGGCTCGGGCAGCGCGAGCGCGACGGAGGCGACGACGGCGGTGCTCCCGACTGGCGGCGAGACGGAGCCGACGGGGGGTAACACGACCTTCGACCCGAACGACTGCGGCGAGTCGGTGGTGAACATCCCGATCGTGACGCCGAGCGTCATGCTGGTGCTCGACAAGTCGGGCTCGATGGTGGCGACGCCGGGCGGGTTCTGGGACCACGACGCCGACGACGCCGACGACGACGGCATCCAGGACGCCGACATGGTGTCGCCGGCGACCCCGAAGATCACGCGCTGGGAGAGCTTGTGGTCGGTGGTCGACCTGATCGCCAACGGCTTCAACGGCTCGATGAACATGGGCGTGGTGCTGTTCCCGTCGAAGGCGGCGAAGGCCGACTACAGCGCGGTGGCCTGCGTCGTGAACGCGAAGCCGGAGGTGGCGGTGGGGGCGATGAACGCGGCGAACATCATCGCGGCGATCCCGGCGGCGAAGGCCGACAAGACGGTGATCCAGGGCGGCACGCCGGCGACGAAGGGCGTGAACACGGCGATCACGGAGCTGGAGGCGGCACCGGCGGACCAGCCCAAGTTCATGATCCTCGTGACCGACGGCGCGGCGAACTGCCCCGACGGCGCGCCCGACAACGCGGCGCTGTTCGAGGTGTACGACGACAAGCTGGCGACCACGCTGGCCGACGCGGCGGCCAAGGGGATCAAGACCTACGTGGTCGGGATCGACATCTCGCAGGAGGTGAGCGGGACGACCAAGGACGGCAACCCGGACAGCACCAACACCTACGACAAGCTGAACGAGGTGGCGATCGCCGGCGGTGTGCCGCGCGCGGGCGCCGAGAAGTTCTTCAACACGACCAACCAGGACGAGCTGCAGGCCGCGCTGGACATGATCTCGATGCAGATCCTCAGCTGCACCCTCGATCTCGATCCGTCGCCGGTGTACCTCGACTACGTCGAGGTCACGGTGAAGGAGAAGTACGGCAAGATGCAGGTCATGGACTGCGCGACCGAGGATGGCTGGCACTACCTCGAGAAGGTGAACCCGGACGATCCGGTGCGCATCGAGCTGTGCGGTCAGGCCTGCGCTGACTTCCAGATGACCGGCATGATCGACATTCAGTACCGCTGCCCGAACTCGGGTTAGTCGCGGGGCCCTGCGCGACGCGGGGCCGAGATTTTACGACTGCGCGGGGTCGCCGGAACGGCGGCCTCGCGAATTTTTTGGGCCCGCGGCGGTGGCGGTGGCCAGCGGTGGGGCGCGTCGGTTATGGTCGGCGCTGTGAGTGGCTCTGAAAGTGGCTCCGACAGTGGCCTGGACGATGGGCTCGACGCGGGGCTCGGGGAGCTCATTGGGCGCCTGCCGAAGGTCGAGTTGCACCTGCACCTCGAGGGCAGCATCCCGCCGGAGCTGGCGCTGCGGCTAGCGCGGCGCCACGGGCGGGGGCTGCCGGGGATGGCCGACGGGGCTGCGGGGCTGCGGGAGCACTACCGCTTCGCGAGCTTCACGGAGTTCGTGCGCATGTACCTGGCGATCTCGGCGTGCCTCGTGGATGCGGAGGACTTCTGTGAGATCGCCGTGGCGCTGGGGCGCGAGCTCGCGGCGCAGCGGGTGGTCTATGCCGAGGTGACCTTCACGCCGATGACGCATGTCGCTCGCGGGGTCGATGCGGCGGTGATGTTGGCCGGGCTGGCGGAGGGTCGGGCGCGGGCGCGGGAGCAGTACGGTGTGGAGCTCGCGTGGGTCTTCGACATCGTGCGCAGCCTCGGTGACCAGGCCGCGCCGACGCTCGAGCTGGCGCTGCGAGGGCGCGAGCAGGGGGTGATCGGGCTCGGCTTCTCGGGGCCCGAGGCGGCGGGTTGGCCGATCGCGCCGTTCGGGCCGGTGTTCGCCCGGGGGCGCGCGGAGGGGCTGCGCTCGCTGCCTCACGCGGGCGAGATGGCGGGGCCGCGGAGCATCTGGGACGCGCTGACGGTGCTCGGGGCGGACCGCATCGGTCACGGGGTGCGGGCGGTCGATGAGCCGGCGTTGCTCGAGCATCTCGCGCTGCATCAGGTGCCGCTCGAGGTGTGCCCGACCAGCAACCTGGGGATCGGTCTGTACCCGGACCTCGCGGCGCATCCGCTGCCGCGGTTGCTCGCGGCCGGGCTGGCGGTGTCGCTGGCGAGCGATGACCCGCCGATGTTCGCGACCTCGCTGGTGCAGGAGTACCGCCGCTGCGCCGCGGCGTACGGGTGGGACGCGGCGCAGCTGCGCGCGCTGGCGGCCGCGGGGGTGCGCCACAGCTTCATGAGCGAGCCGCGAAAGGTGGAGTTGCTGGCCGAGCAGGACCGGGTGGCGGCGGAGCTGGGCTGGGTTTGACAGGGGTTATTGCGTGCACGCGCACGCGGGTGGTCGCGCGGAGGGATTGCTCGCGTGCACGAGCACGCGGGTCGCGGCGACGCAACCACGACAACGCGGGGACGGTGGGCTGTGGGGCGGGCTGATAAGCTCTCGCGCGTGACTCACACTGCTCGTCGTCGTCGCTGGTCGCTCCCCTTCGCTCTCACTGCCGGGCTGTGGGCTTGCAACCCGCAGACGAGCACGGGCCCGACGAGCGCGGGGGGTGGAGCGCCGGACGAGGTTGCGAAGCTGCCGCCGGCGGAGCCGCTGCCGGCGCTGCGCACGGGGACGCGGGCGGTGGTCGCGGGCAAGCAGCTGGCGGGCAAGGTGGCGGCGACGGGTGTCGACGCGACGCACGAGTATCTCGAGCTGGTGTTGCCGCTGTCGAGTGAGGAGTCGAGCCTCGACTTCGACCGCACGCACGTGGAGCTGACGGGCGGCGTGGCGGGGGACATCGCGGTGGTGGCGACGGGGATGGGCGGAGTGGAGTCGCGGGTGCTGGTGCGGCGCAAGCTCGGTGGCGGGGACGAGGTCGCGGGGGCGCTGTTCGGCGAGCGCTGGAGCGACGGCAAGCGGGAGTGGGTGCGGGTGCCGTTCACGGCGGGGGAGCGCAAGGCGGCGCCGGCGGACAAGGAGCTGCAGCGGCGCTGGGTCGACGCATTTTCGGAGCAGTTTGGCGATCGCTGGCGGACGCAGCACCCGTGGTATCAGTTCGCGGCGGGGCGGGTGCGGGCGCTGCTGCCGGGTGGTTTGAAGGGCGGCATGGCGGGCCTGGACGGCGGCCTCGTGCGGCCGGAGCGGCGCACGGATCTGTCGCTGCTGATGGACACGACGACCGGCGTGATGTCGATGCAGGAGGCGCTGCAGCACGACCGCGGGCTGCGCCTCGATCGCGGCGACGAGCAGCGGACGATCGCGGTGAGTGAGCTGGTGTTGCCGGCGCTCGACGCCCACCCGTTCGCGGCGATGCAGGCCAAGCTGCCGGACCCGGGCGCGGGCGCGCCGGAGCCGCTGGCGGCGGCGGTGCCGGCCGAGTTCTGGTACGCGCGGGTGGATGACATCCGCCTGCTGCTGCGCCTGCTCGACGAGGCGGACACGTGGATCACGCCGATCGTTCAGGTGCTGCAGCAGAACCCGGAGGACCGCCACCTCGCGGACCGCTACCAGGCCCAGCTGGGGCTGCGGCGCACCGAGCTGGCCAAGCTGTTCGGGCACACGGTGGTCGGCCAGGTCGCGATCGTGGGCAGCGACCCGTACCTGCGCGAGGGCAGCGACATCACGATCCTGTTCAGCGTGAAGCAGCAGGCGATCTTCGACCAGGAGATGGCGGGTCACCTCGCGGCGTACGGGCGCGACTTGCCGGGCTTGACGACGACCACGCGCGACTACCAGGGCGTGCAGATCCAGGAGAGCCGCGATCCGAGCGGGAAGGTGCGGCAGCAGCGGGCGCAGGTGAAGGAGCTGGCGATCGTGTCGAACTCGCCGCGGGCGACGGAGCGGGTGCTCGACGCGCTCGGCGGGCGGACACCGCGGCTCGCGGACGAGGCGGACCTGCGCTACATGCTGGCGCGCGACCCGGGGGCGCATCAGGCCTTTGCGTTCCTCAGCGACAAGTTCATCGCGGGGGTGATCGGGCCGCAGCAGAAGGTCCAGGCGGCGCGCCGGCAGCAGGCGCTGGCGGAGCTGCTGACGCCGGGCTACGCGGCGCTGCTGCACGGCTGGCTGTTCGGACAGGCGCCGGCGAGCACCGAGGCGCTGGTGAAGAGTGGGTTGTTGGCCAGCGAGGAGCTCAAGCACGCGGACGGTGCCGCGATCGAGTTCACGCCGGGCGGGCCGGCGCGCTCGAGCTGGGGTCAGGTCTCGGCCCTGACGCCGCTGATTGATTTGCCGGCGGTGACGCAGGTGAGCGAGGCGGAGAAGCTTGCGTATGAGAACTTCGTGCGGGGTTATCAGCAATACTGGAAGCAGTTCATTGACCCCGTGGCGATCCGGCTGGATGTGAAGGACGAGGCGGGGGGTTCGGCGGCGGAGGTCGACGTGCGCATCTTGCCGCTGATCTCGGCGACGGATTACAGCGACATCGAGGCGATCGTTGGCGGGACGCGGGTGCAGGTTGGGCCGCACGACCGCGGCTTGCTGGCGGTGTGGGCGGTCGGCAAGGACGCGCGGCTGCGCGGCGACCTCGACGGGATCATGCGCGCGGCGACCGGGAAGTCGGACATCGGCATCGGCTGGCTCGGCGATTGGGTGCTGGTCGGGCTCGAGGACCGGGCGGCGCTGGTGGAGATGCTGGCGAAGTTCGACGACAAGGTGCAGCTGGCGCCGGAGAAGTTCGCGGGCGGCGAGTTCAACGACGTCGACCTGTGGCGCAAGGTCGGGAAGTTCCCGGTGTACGCGGCGGCGGAGGTGAAGAACCCGGCGATGCTGGTGGCGACGTTGACGGCGATCCGGGCGATGCTCGGGGAGGTCGCGCCGGGGATGATCGAGTGGGGCGAGGTGAGCAAGCACCGCGACCTGTCGATCGTGCGGGTGGGGATGAGCAAGACGGCGCCGCTGCTGCCGAACCGCGAGATCGCGGACGCGGTCGCGCTGCATTATGTGCAGACCGGGACGGCGGTGGTGCTGGCGCTCGACGTGGCGACGCTGCAGAGCGCGGTCGATCGCCTGCTCGACGGCAAGCTGCCGACGAGCGGGCCGGAGGGGAGCTCGCAGTTCGTGCTGCAGGGCAGCTCGCAGCCGGGCGCGCCGCTGTGGACGGCGCTGCTGTGGACGATCCAGGGTCAGGCCAACGGGGCCCAGGCGGGGGCGCGGCGCTCGGCGGAGGTGCTGCTGCGCGGCGACCCGGCGCTGGTGGTCGCGGGGCAGGCCGACGCGGGGCGGGCCGACGCGCAGCAGTTGGCGGCGCGCGGGCTCGACTACTTCGGCTTCGCGCCGGTGACCACGCAGGGGGGCTCGGGCTTCACGCTGGACGCGAGCGGTGCGGGAGATCCGGTGCTCGGCACGACGATCGCGCCGGTGTTCGTGCCGCTGCCGATCGCCGACTCGCCGGTCGAGCGGTTGATGCTGCGGTTGACCGGGCTGCGCGGTGAGGTGGCGTTCGACAAGGAGCCCGACCCGGCGGGGCCGAACGCTCGCAGCTTGCACACGCGCTTCACGCTGCGGCTCGGGGCTGCGCCGTAGGGCAGGTCGCGGCTGCTCGCGGGCTGTCCCTCAGGGCAGGTCGCGGCGGCTCGCGGGCTGTCCCTCAGGGCAGGTCGCCGCGGAGGTAGAGCAGCTCGATGCGGAGCGTGGCGCCGAGGGCGATGAGTTGGTTGTGCAGGGGCTCGTCGGCCTCGGCGACCAGCTGCATGTAGGCGGGGTCGGGCAGGGCGTGCGGGCGCAGGGCGGCGAGCAGGGGTCTGGCGTGGGCGAGGTGGGCGACGCGGAACGGGTAGGCGCCGGGGAAGTCGGGGTTGAAGCAGGCGAAGCCGAGGCCGGGGTCGCCGGGGTCGGCGGGGTCGCGCAGGCGCAGCATGACGCGCCGCTGGGCCCGCTGGGTGGCGAGCTGGCCGGGTGGGAGGTCGAAGGCGGCCTCGATCGCGGCGTCCTCGGCCGGGTCGATCGGACATGTCGTGAGGGACAGGTCGGCGCCGGGTAGGGCGTCGACCAGGTCCCACGCGAAGCGGAGGGCGGCGGCGCGGTGGACGGTGCGCAGGCCGACGCCGTGGTACAGGCGCACGGCGGCGGTGTTGTCCGGCTCGACGTTGAGGCACCAGCGGGTGCAGCCGCGGGCGCGAAGGTGCTTGGCGAGGATCTGCATGACCTCGGTGCCGACGCCGCGGCCGCGGTGTTCGGGGGCGACGACGAGGTTACGCAGGTAGCCGAGGTCGCGCATGACCTCGAAGTAGGTGTATGCGACGAGCTCGCCGTCCTGCTCGTAGAACAGGGTGGAGGGGCGCTGGTCGACCTGCCAGGTGGCCTCGGGCGGGACCGGGTCGCCGGTGCCGAGCTCGGTGAAGAGGCGGGCGAAGTTCGGGAAGTCCGCGGGGGTCGCGGGGCGGGCGTGGAGGGTCATGCGGCCGTGGGGTTCGGGGTCGGGGACGAGGGTGAAGGGGGGGTCGGGTTCGTCGTTGGGGTCGCCATCGTCGAGGTCGAGGTCAGGGTCGTCGTCGGGGGCCTCGAGGGCGGGGACCCAGGTGTTGCGCTCGCTCCACCGGAAGGGGGTGGCGAAGGGGGTGACGAGGCGCTCGTCGGCGTCGTTCCAGGCCGAGCCGCGGTCGTCGAAGACGGTGATGAACTGGACCGGGGTGCGGCGCAGCTTGCGGAGGTGGCTGAGGTCGGTGCAGGCGGCGACGACGTGCTCGGCGAGCTTGCGGGCGTGGTCGCGGCGCTCGCTGGCCAGGAGGAAGATCAGGAGGTGGCGTTCGGGGGTACGGACGCGGAAGTCGACGCTCCAGGTGGTCGCGGAGATCCCGGCGATGCGGTCGCCGCGGACGATCGCCAGGGGGCGTGCGGTCAGCGTGGCGCGCAGGTGGGCCTCGACCTCGTCGGCGAAGGGCGGGGGCTTGCGCGGGCGGAGGCTCGCGCGCAGGTCGGCGACGCGGAGGCAGGCCTGGGCCAGGCGGGTGAGCGCGCGGGTCAGCGGCTCGTGCGGGCGGCAGTGGGTGCGCAGTTCGGCGGAGCGCAGCTCGACGCCGAGGTCGGCGCAGACCTCGGCGACGCGCTGCTGCTGGCGCTCGGGTGGGTCGTGGAACAGGTGGGAACGCAGCCAGCGCAGGGTCTCGCCGAGGTCGCCGAGCAGCGGGGGGTCGCTGTGGCGGAGGACGAAGAGGGTGAGCAGGTCGCCGTCGGGGAGGGTGAAGGGGGTGGTGACGCGGAGGTGGGGGCCGTGCTCGCGGGCGCTGAAGATCGGGGCGGCGAGGGCGGTGCGGAGGTCGGGGGGTTGGCTGGCCTCGGGGGCAGGTTGGCTGTCCGATGGGACAGGTTGAATGTCCGTGGGGACAGCTTGTTGTGAGATGTCCTCGGGGACATGTTGTCTGTCCGAAGGGACATGTGGGCTGGCCTCGGGGACAGGTTCGGTCACAGGAGGGTCTCCTGTGCCGGAGGTGGGTCGCTGAGCTGGCCGTCGTGGGTGAGGCGGGCGAGGCGACAGAACAGCTGCCAGGCGGCGTGGAGGTCGGCGGGGTGGTGTGGTGTTGGGGTCTCGGCGAGGCGGTCGCGGTGGCCGGGTTGCCAGCGGTGGAGGTGGAGCTCGCCGGTGCTGCGGCCGTCCGGGCCGAGGTGGGTGTGGCCGAGGTCGAGGGCGAGGATGCGGCCGACGCCGCGGAGTACGAGGGCGAAGCGGAGGGAGCCGGCGGCGGGGCAGCGCTGGCCGCGGACGACGAGCTCGCCGGTGCTGGAGCGGACGGGGGCGACGAAGTCGTGGCCGCCGGCGTCGTCGGTTCGCCAGTGGAGGTCGCCGACGACGTGCTTGTGGTGGTCGGCGAGGAGCTGTGCGACCTCGAGGTCGGCGGTGAGCGGGCCGGGCATGGTCAGGCCTCGTGTTCGCGGCCGCGCCAGCGGCGGAGGACGAGCTCGCCGAGCAGGGAGACGGCGGCGAAGAGGAGCAGGCCGAGGAGGGTGCAGGCGAAGATCGCGGCGAACAGGTCGGCGGTCTTGAGGCGGCCGGAGTTCTGGACGATGAGGTAGCCGAGGCCGTAGCCGGCGGCGCCGTAGCCGGCGAAGAACTCGCCGACGATGGCGCCGATGACGGCGAGGCCGCTCGAGATCTTGGCGCCGGTGACGAGGTAGGGGACGGCGCCGGGGAGGCGCAGCTTGAGCAGGACCTGGAGGCGCGAGGCGTCGCGCATGGCGAAGAGCTCGAGGTATTGCGGGTCGACGCGGGTGAGGCCGGTGGTGCCGTTGGTGATCACGGGGAACAGGCTGATCATGACGGCGACGAGGACGACGCTGGTGAGGCCGGTGCCGAACCAGATGACGATCAGCGGGGCCACGGCGACGATCGGGACGGTCTGCAGGAAGATCGCGTAGGGGTAGAGGCTGCGGGCGAGGGCGCGTGACTGTGAGAAGGCGACGGCGATCGCGGTGCCGAGGACGAGGCTGATGACGAGGCCGAGGAGGGCGGCGAGGGCGGTGAGGGCGGTGCCGGTGGCGAGGGCGCTGGCTTCGGCGATCGCGGCGGCGGCGATCCGCGTCGGGGCCGGGATGAGGTAGGCCGGCGGCGTGAGCAGCACGCACAGCAGCTGCCACGCGAGGAGGAAGCCGGCGAACAGCAGCAGCGGCGGCCACAGGCGGGTCCACAGGGGCTCGCGGGTCATGCGGACTCCCAGGACTGGCGGGGGACGCGGGCGCGGGTCATGCGGGGTCCTGGACGCGGGCGCGGGTCATACGGGCCGCGGAGGGGTTCGCGGGTCATGCGGACTCCTGGACGCGGGCGCGGAGGGTGGCGAGCTGGGCGGCGAACTCGGGGGTGTGCTGGAGGCCCGGGGGGCGCGGGCGTGGGAGCTCGATCGCTTGCTGGTGGATGACGCGGCCGGGGCGGGGCGACAGGACCAGGACGCGGTCGGCGAGGAGGACGGCCTCGGCGAGGTTGTGGGTGACGGCGAGGGCGGCGAAGCGGTCGCGCTGCCACAGGCGGAGGAGCTCGTCGTCGAGGCGTTCGCGGGTGAGCTCGTCGAGGGCGCCGAAGGGTTCGTCGAGGAGGAGGAGCTCGGGGCGGGTGACGAGGGCGCGGGCCAGGGAGGCGCGCATGCGCATGCCGCCGGAGAGCTGGTCGGGGTGGACCTCGGCGAAGTCGGCGAGGCCGACGAGGGTGAGGGCGCGGTCGACCTCGGCGCGGTGATCGAGGGTGGTGCTGCGCGAGCGGCCGAGCTCGAGCGGGAGGGCGACGTTGTCGCGGACGCTGCGCCAGGGGAGCAGGGTGGGGTCCTGGAACACGAAGGCGGCGCGGGCCCAGCGGGTGCGGGCGTGTGCGGGGGTGAGGCCGGCGACGCGGAGCTCGCCGCGCGAGGTGGGCGTGAGGCCGGCGATGGCGCGGAGGAGGGAGGACTTGCCGGAGCCGGAGGGTCCGACGATCGCCACGAACTCGCCGGCGTGGAGCTCGAGCGCCACGCCGGCGAGGGCGAGCAGGCCGCCCGGGTAGCGCAGGTCGAGGTCGCGGGCGCGGACCAGCGGGGTGGGCTGCGGGTCTTGTGGTGGCCCGTGTGGCGGCTGCGGGTCTCGTTGCGGGTCTTGTCGCGGGTCTTGTCGCCCGTTGGCCGCGTCGGTGGTGGTCGCTGCGGACACCGCGGCGGGAAGCTATCACGCTTCGCGGCAGGGCGGCGCGTCAGCGACAGAGCTGGACGGGCGAGGAGACGTGGTTGTTGGGGTTGGTGACGGTGATGATGCGGCAGCTGTTGTTGGGGAAGCCGCCGCTGACGTTGGCCCGGATCTGGGTGCCGGAGACGTCGTAGGAGAGGGCGTAGGGGCCGTAGCTCTGGACGCTGTTGGGCACCTGCAGGCGGACCGTCGCGCCGGGCAGGACGATGAAGGAGCTCGCGGCCTGCATGTACAGGATCGGGTTGCTCTGGGCGTTGACCTGGACGTAGGGCCCGAGGACCACGGGGGTGTAGGTGGAGGGGTCGTTCGCCGGCGGCGGCGGGCAGAAGAAGCAGCCGCCCGGGGTCGCGGCGTCGTCGCTGAGATCGCCGACGGCCTCGGGGCGCGCGTCATCGTCGGCGAGCTCGGCCTCGATCTGGGCCCGGATCTCCGGGTCGAGATCGTCGTCGGCGAGGGCCGCGATATCATGGGCCCGGGCCTCGGGATCGGCGTCACAGCCGATCGTGAGGGTCAACGCGATCACACTCGTCGCAATGTGCTTCGACATCATCATGCATCTCGCTTGGCTGTCACTGTCAGGGTCCGGAGCGCCGCACATCCGCGTGCCCGGTCGGCGGCTGTACGGGGCGACCCCCGGCGTGGATCGGTGGCGATGCATCGATCAGCGATCAGCGATCGTCGGGGCGGGCGCGATCGCGCGAGTAGAGGCGGTATCCTTGCGGAATGGTGCGTCCGGCTCGTGGTGTCGTGTTTGTGTCGCTGCTCCTCGCTGGTTGCGGTGAGGTGGCCTCGCCGGGGACCCCGGTCGCGGCGCCCGCGAAGACGGCGGCGGTGAAGGCGGAGCCGGTGAAGGCGGAGCCGGGCGAGGCGACGAAGGGGGAGGCGACGAAGGCGGTGGCGACGAAGGGGGAGGCGCCACCGATGGAGCTGAGGGAGGCGGAGCCAGAGCGGGAGGCGGAGCCGGCCGAGGCGGTGGAGGCGGTGGCCAGCGAGTTTCATCTGGCGGCGTATCGCGACGGGCGGCTCGGGCTGTATCCGATGAGCAACGGGGTGCTGCTGGTGGTCGGGGCGCAGGCGATCGCGGAGTCGGCGGGCGGAGAGCCGCTGTCGCGGCGGCCGGGCATGACCTGGGGCTTCCTCGATCCAGGCGAGCTGTACCTGACGGACTGGCACACGGGCACGGTCGGCGGGCGCTGGCCGGAGAGCACGTGGATCAGCGCGTACTTCTCGGGGCAGCGCTGGGACAGTCAATTTTACGTGTACTACCGCAAGGGCGAGCGCTGGCAACGCAAGGCCAACGTGGAGGGGATCCTTCAGTGGTACTACAGCGGCTTCGCGGCGTGGACGGACGGGCAGACGCTGGCGCTGCGGGTGCAGTCGCTGGACCCGCGGGTGCTGGCGAAGTACGGCAGCGGCGAGGAGGTGCCGGCGGCGGCGCAGAAGCGGCACGACGCGGCGCTGGCCGCTGCGAGGCCCCGCTTCGATGTGCTCGACGCCAGGCCGGGTAGCGCGGCGCCGCCGAGCTTTCCGGCGGGGTCGACAGCGCGGGCCTTCACGGCGCGGGTGAGCGGGGAGATCGACGCGGTGGTGAAGGATGAGCAGGGCACGCTGACGCTGCTGCGCTGGGCGAAGGGGGCGAGCGAGCCGCAGCGCTCGCCGCTGCCGATGGCGGAGCACAGCCTGCCCGGCGAGTACGCGACGCTGCAGCTGGTCGCGCATCCGGACGGCGGGCTGTGGATCGCGGCGCCGCTGGCGGAGGGGTCGTACCTGGCGCGCTTCGACGGCGAGGCGTGGAGCCTGCGCTCGCTGCCGACGAAGGAGCCGCTGCGCTCGCTGGCGGCCGGCGACGACGGGGTGCTGTGGGCGGTGACGAGTCCAGAGCGCTACCGCTACGAGGGCGAGGCCGCGGACCAGGGGCATCTGTGGCGCAGCAGCGACGGCGAGAAGTGGCGCAAGGTGGCGTTGCCGACGGTGCAGTTCGCGGATATGGCGGAGAAGCACTGGGAGTACTTCACGGCGGAGTCGGACTACAGCGAGGTGTACGGCGACGCGGAGGCGGCGGCGCAGCGGCACCGGGTCGCGCCGAATCAGGTGTGGTCGGGCGACGGGGAGGTGTGGGTGGCGGGCGTGACCGGGGCGGGGCGGCGGCTGGGGGCCACGGAGTACTCGCGCGAGGTGGTGCTGCGGACGCGGGCGGTGGCGACGCCGCTGGGGTTGCCGTCGGACGACATGTTGCGGCTGGAGCTGCTGGATGAGCGGGCGGCGAAGGACTTCGGCTTCGGCGAGGAGGAGATGTGCGGGCCGGGGCTGGTGACCACGTTCATGAGCTTGCCCGCGGACGCGCCGAAGGACGGGCCGATACCGGTGGTGGAGAAGCTGCTGCGCGAGCATCCGGAGCTGGCGCTCGAGTTCTCGGAGATCTGGGAGGCGCGGCACCGGGGGCGGCGGGTGGTGGCGTTTGTCGCGGGGAACCTCGAGAAGGCGCGGGTGGCGACGGTGCTGGGGCTGCTGAACGCGGAGGTGCCGGAGAAGCGGAGCTTCGTGTGTACCCAGCCGATCGTGGTGCGGCCGCTGTACCGCTTCGCGGAGCTGGCGGAGATGGGGCGGGCGTACCGGGCGGCTCACCCGGCGCCGTGACGCGGGGCTGCGCGAGCGCACGACGGGGGCGCTTCGCGGCGGCCTTGGGCGGCATGACGCCGTGGCGGCGTCGCTGTGGCCGGGCGGTGATGTTCAGTGGTGTGGTGAAATGGATTGACAGATATTCGGGGGCGCGCGAGGAGGAGCTTGCGATGGCGAACCAGGACCACATCCAGAGCAACGCGGCGGCGCTGCGCGCCATGGCGATGAGCTACCCCGGGGCGTACGAGGAGTTTCCGTGGGGCGAGGTGGCGGTGAAGGTGAACGGCAAGGCCTTCATGTTCATGCACGCGGGGGGCGGACAGCTGTCGATGTCGTGCAAGCTGCCGCGCTCGCACGAGGTGGCGCAGATGCTGCCTTTCGCGTCGCCGACGGGGTACGGGCTCGGCAAGAGCGGGTGGGTGACTTCGCGTTTCGGGCCGCGCGACGAGGCGCCGCTCGAGCTGCTGCGGGAGTGGGTGGACGAGAGCTACCGGGCGATCGCGCCGAAGAAGCTCGTGGCGGAGCTCGGCGCGAGCGGGCAGGGGGCGGGGGGGGGGCGGCGAAGGTGGCGAAGGTGGCGAAGGTGGCGAAGGTGAAGGTGAAGAAGAAGGTGGTGAAGGTGGCGGTGAAGAAGAAGGTGGCGAAGGTGGCGGTGAAGAAGAAGGTGGCGGTGAAGAAGAAGGTGGCGAAGGTGGCGGTGAAGAAGAAGGCGGCGGTGAAGAAGAAGGTGGCGAAGGCGGTGAGGCGGGGTTGATGGCAGTTTGTGTGGGGTGCGTTACGCGGGCTGTTGCGCGTGCATGAATGTGGGTTGTGGCGGGGCGTTGAGGGATTGTGCTGAGGGCTGGATAGGGCGTTGGTGGCTGCTATGCTGGCCGTCGCGTCATGATTGAGATCAAGCTGGAATGCCCGGGGCAGGCGCCGCGGGTGCATCGATTTGCTGCCACCACGATCACGGTGGGCCGCGGGACGGACTGCGAGCTGTGTCTGGAAGATCCGTCGCTCTCGCGGCGCCATTGCCGGATCTCCTGCGGGCTGCAGGGGTCCTATGTGGTGGAAGATCTGGGGTCGGTCAACGGGACCGTGGTCGCGGGGCGGCGGATCGTCGGGAGCTGCTCGGTGGAGCCGGGGCAGGCGATCGCGTTGGGTGAGCTGCGGCTCGAGATCGTGGCGCGTCGTGGGGCGCGGCCGGTGGCGGCGGCGGGGACGGTGGTCCCGGTGGTGGCGGCGGTGGTGGCGGCGGTGGTCCGGGCGTCGACGGCGGTGGTTCGGACAGAGGTGCGGGTGGACAAACGAGGTGGCGCTGGGGACATGTCGCATGGGACAGGTCGTGGGAGGGCGATCGCTCGGGTCGGGGTGGCGGTGGTGGGCGTGATGCTGGCGGTGCTCGGCGGGTGGGCGACGGCGTGGGCGTGGGATCGGCCGATCGTGATGCCGGCGGTGGTGGCGGTGAGCTGCCGGGCGGATGACCCGGCGCTGCTCGAGGCGGACGCGGTCGCGGATGCGGCGGCGCTCGAGCCTGATGTCGAGTCGGCGCTGCGTGAGGGGCTGCGGGCGCTTGAGCGGGTGCGTGGGACCGCGTGCGCGGGGCAGTCACGGGCTGCGGCGGGTCTGCGTTCGGCGCTGGCGCGCAGCGAGAGTCAGCGGCTCGGGCAGCACCCGGCGGGGCTGCGCTCGCTGTTGGCGGGGGCCGACGGGCAGGTGGTGGGGCTCGACGAGGACGGCGCTTTGTTTGTGTGGGAGCGCGAGCGGCCGGGGCGGCGGATCGAGGTGGATGGGGTGCAGGCGGTGGCGCTTGATGGCGAGGGGCGGGTGGCGGTGGCCGGGGCGGACGGGGGTGTTCGCGTGGGTGGGCTCGATGGTCCGCTGCGGGAGGTCATGCGCGGGGAGTCGGTGCTGGCGTTGAGCTTCGCTGGTGACGATCGGCTGGTGGTCGCGGAGGCCGGGGGGCGGATCTCGGTGTGGCGTGTCGGGGCGGATGGGGTGTGGGCGATCGCCGAGGAGTGGCGCGCGTGGGCTGGCGTGACGTCGCTGGAGGTCGCGGGGGATCGCGTGCTGGGGTTCGGGGCGGGGCGGGCGGCGGTGTGGCAGATCGGTCGCGGGCCCGGGCTCGTGTTGCGCACCGGGGCGGTGATCACGGCGGCGGCTCTGGATGCGAGCGGCTCGCAGGTGGTCGTCGGCGACGCCGCGGGGCTGGTCACGCGCTGGTCGCTTGGACGGCGCGCGCGCGGCCAGGGCCAGGGCCAGCGAGCTGAGACGCTGACCGCCCACGCGGGGGCGGTGCAGGCGGTGGCGTGGGTCGGTGATGCGGTGGCGTCGGTCGGCGAGGACGATGCGTTGCGGGTGTCCGAGCTGGCGCGGAGGGTCCGACGTGGTGGGCCGCCGCTGGTGCTGGTCGCGGAGACACCTGTCCCGGTGGACAGGCTCGCGGTGGGTGGGGGCGGGCGGTGGTTGATCGGGGTCGGCCGCGACGGGGCGCTGGTCCGCTGGGACCTCGAGCAGCGCAGTCGTCGGCTGCCGGCCACGCTGCGGGCGGGGCACGCGGGGGCGATCACGGCGCTGGCGACGGTGGATGGCTGGGTCGTGAGCGGCGGGGCGGACGGGGTGGTGCGCGCCTGGGAGCTGTCCGATGGGACAGGTGAGACCGAGGCCACCGATGAGACCGAGGCGGGGCTTCGGCGGCGGGCCTGTCGGGCGCTGGGGTGGTCGCAGCCCGGGTGCGTGTGAGGGTGGCAGCGTGCGAGGTATAGGAGCCGGGTTGCTGTCAGGGCGATGCCACGCAGCTGGGGTCGTCGGGTGGGCAGCGGAAGCGGACGTGGAGGTGGTGGGTGTGGCCGGCGGCGTGCTTGACGAGGGCGGCGCGACCGCGGACGGGGTGCTGGATCGCCTGGGCGAGCTCGGGCTCGGGGACGCCGAGAGAGCGGGCGGCGCGGCGGAGCTGCGGGTGGAGCTCCCAGGCGAGGAAGATGTCCTGCGCGCGGCCGCTGGTGGCGAGGGCGTGCACGAGCTGCCAGGTGGCGCGCCAGTCGACCTCGTGCGGCGCGGGGCGGCACAGGTCGGTGCCGCAGCGGACGCAGCCGCGGCGGTAGCGGCCGCCGACGATGGGGAGCCAGAGGTCGACGTCGCGGCCGGACTGGTGCGAGCGGTGCGGGCCGTAGCGGCCGCCAGCGGGCAGGCTGAGGTCGCCGACGACGAGCTCGCCGCGGTAGCCGCTGTGGTTGCGGAAGCTCGCGAGGGCCTGCATGAGCTCGCTGGCGGTGGTCGAGCTGGCGTAGGCATGGGCGGGGCAGCGGATCGTGTAGTCGGGCGAGGGCGGGAGCTGGAGCGCGTGCTCGAGGGTGCCAGCGTCGGGGCGGCCGCGGGTGCGGGCGTCGGGGGGTAGCTCGAGGGCAGGTGGTTCGGTGACGAACTCGGGGTGGGTCGCGGTGTGGGCGATCGAGGTGTGGTCGCGGGGAGAGGTGTCGCGGGTGGTCGGCGAGGTGTGGTCGCGGGGTGGGGCGTCGCGGTTGGTCGGCGAGATGTGGTCGAGGGGTGTGTCTCGGGTGTTCGGCGAGGTGTGATCCGACATGTCCGAAGGGACAGGGGTTGTGAGGTTGGCGGCGACGGGGAGGGTCGCGGCGCAGGCGGCGAGGGCGGTCAGGCAGGCGGTGCGCAGCAGGCCTGGGCGGCGGGCGACGAAGGGCGCGGCGCGCGGTGGCGGTGGCGGGTTGTCGAGGGTGAGCTCGAGGGGGTCCGGGCTGGCGAGCGTGAGCGGGCGGATGGGGGCGCAGCGGAACTCGAGCAGGCGGAGGCCGACGGAGATGCGGTCGCCATCGCGGAGCTCGGTGGGTTCGCGGCAGCGCTGGTTGTTGAGGTAGGTGCCCGCGGGTGCGCCGCGATCGAGGAGCCACCATTGCGCGCCGCGGAGGCGGAGGCAGCAGTGTTGTGGCGCGAGCTCCGGGTCGGCGAACACGAGGCTGCAGCGCTCGTGGGCGCGGCCGATGTGGAGGACGGGGCGATCGAGGACGAGCAGGCGCTCGTCGTCGCCGATCTGGCGCAGGGTGGCGCGGGGCGGGCCGCCGGGGTTATTGGCTCGCATGGGGCTCCGGGGCGGCGGTTGCGGCCGGGGGCTGGAGGGCGCGGGCGGCGAGGGCGAGCAGGCCGATGACGATCGCGAGGCCGAGGCAGAGGTTCAGGACGAAGAAGGCGTGCGGGTCGGGTGGAGCGCGGCGAGGTCGCGGGCGCGTGGGGGTGGGGGTGACGGCGGGGATCTGGAGGACGGTGATGTCGGGGGAGGCGAGCTCGTCGAAGGGCGCGGGTGTGGTGTGGTGCGTGGGCGCGGCGGCGGTGGCGAGCGGGCCGGCGACCGTCGCCGCCTCGGGGCCGCCGGGTTTGAGCGCGTCGGGGAGGAGCAGGGTGCCGCTGCCGCGCGGCTCGGCGAGCAGGGCGGGGCGCGGGAGGGTGGCGGGGGGGTTGCGATGGTGGGAGGGCAGGGGGAGGATGCCGAGCGCCGGGATCGCGGAGGTGTCCTGGGACATGTTCTCGAGGACATGTCGGTAGGGGCAGATCGGGCAGCGGGAGGCGGGGGCTTGGCGCTGGTAGAGGACGGTCTCGCCGTCCTCGTCGTCGTGCGGGGTGCGGTGGAGGGCGGGCATGGTGGGGCTCACTGTTTGTCGAGCTTGCCGACGAGGGAGAGGGTGAAGGAGACGCCCTCGAACTGGATGAAGGGCTCGATCTGCAGGCTGCAGCGGTACCAGCCGACTTGATCTTCGACGTCCTCGACGGCGATGCGGGCGCGGCGGAGTGGTTTGCGCGAGCGGGTCTCGGGCGAGGGGTCTGGCATGTCGGCGACGTACTGGCGGATCCACCGGGTCAGCTCGCGTTCGAGGTCTGCGCGGCCCTTCCAGGTGCCGATCTGCTCGCGCTGCAGGACCTTGAGGTAGTGGGCGAGGCGGGTGATGACGAACATGTAGGGGAGGCGGGCGCCGAGCTGGGCGCTCTGCTGGGCGGCGAAGCCCTCGGGCGTGCGGGTGAAGCTGCGCGGGCGCTGGGCCGAGCTGGCGGAGAAGAAGGCCGCGTTGTCGCTGTCCTGGCGGAGCACGAGGCCGATGAAGCCGAGGTTGGCGAGCTGCAGCTCCTGGCGGTCGGTGATCGCGGTCTCGCAGGGGAGGCGGGTCTTCTGCTCGCCGCCTTGCTCGTACTGGTGGAGCGGCAGGCCGTGGACCGAGCCGCCGCCCTGGGGGCCGATGATGTTGGGGCACCAGCGGTAGCGGGCGAAGGACTCGGCGACGCGGGCGGTGAGGGCGATCGACGCGGGGCCCCAGAGGTAGCGGTCGTGGTGGTCGATGACGGCCTCGCTGAAGTCGAAGGCCTTGACGGCGAGCTCGCTGTCGCGGCGGCCGTAGGGGGCGCGCAGGAGGAAGCGGGGGGCGCAGAGGCCGACGTAGCGCGAATCTTCGTGGTCGCGAAAGCTGCTCCAGCGGGCGTACTGTGGGCCCTCGAAGGCGGCCTCGAGGTCCTTGATGCGGCTGAGCTCGGCGAAGCTGGCGAGGCCGAACATGCGCGGGCTGGCGTTGGCGAGGAGGGGGACGTGGGCCATCGCGCTGACGGCGGCGCAGTGCTGGAGGAGGGCGAGGTCCTCGCTGTTGGTGCTGATGTCGAAGGTGGCGCAGACGACCCCGTAGGGCTTGCCGCCGAGGACGCCGAAGGCGCGGGCGTAGAGGTGTTTGTAGAGGCCGGACTGGGTGATGTCGGGGGCGTCCTCGGCGTCCTGGGCGAGGTCGTGTTTGCTGGCGTTGACGAGCTCGAGGCGGATGTTCTCGCGGAAGTCGACGTGGTCGACGAGGTGTTTGAGGCCGCGCCAGGCGGACTCGAGCTGCTGGACGGCGGGGTGGTGGAGGAGGAGGTTGACCTGTGCGGAGAGGCGGCGGTCGAGGTCGGCGATGAGGGCGTGGACGCGGTCGCGGTCGACGCGGGGTGTGGGTTCGCTGGCGCGGAGGAGGTCGTCGAGGAGGGTGCGAGCGCCGCGGCGGACGAGCGCGTAGGCGTCGCCGTCGTCGGGTGAGAGGCGGGTCTCGGCGAGGAGTGTGGAGAGGAGGGGCGAGGTGGCGGTGGCGGTGGACATGGCGGTTGGCTCCTCAGGTGTGTTGGTCCTCGAGCTCGAGCTCGCGGAGCAGGCGTTCGCGCTGCGCGGGCTCTTTCAGGAGCTCGCGGATCTTGCGGACGAAGCCGGGCACGTTGGCGATCGGGCCCTTGAGGGCGACCAGGGCGGCGCGCAGCTCGAGCAGGCGGCGCAGCTCGGGGACCTGCTGGGCCAGGCCCTCGGGGCGGAAGTCGGCGAGCGAGGCGAAGCGCAGGGACACCGCCAATTCGCCGGCGTCGGGGCCGGGTTCTGCGCTGGCATCTGGGCCGTCGTGGAGGGCGTTGGGGACCGAGATCTCCACGCCGAGCTGCTGGGCCGCCATGACCTTGTCAAAGTTGTCCTTGTCGACGGAGATCGGCGGGCGCTCCTCGATCGGGCGGTCGTCGTCGCGGCCGGTGAAGTCCCCGAGGACGAGGATCTTGAAGGGGAGCTCGACATCCTCCTGGGCGCCCTCGCTGGCCGGGCGATAGGTGATATTGACGCGCTCGCGGGGGGCGACCGAACCGACGTGGTTTTTCATGGGTGCAGGGTATGGATCGGTGATTGATGGGTGTCCAGGGCTCGGTGCAAATAAATATGTGCGGAGGATCGGCGGGCTGTCGATGTGTACAGAATATGTCTTGGGGATTACGGAAGCTGCGGCCGTGAGTCGGCGCCGGGGCTGCGCGCGGGCGTTCGCCTGGGCGCTTGCTAGCTTGCCGGCATGGCTGAAACCATCCATCTGACATTGAAGGCGAACGGAAACCAGATCGCGGGCGAGAGCTCGCAGCACGACCTCGGGCGCGACAAGACGATCGAGTGCCTCGAGTTCAAGGACAAGGTGCGCACGGCCCGGGAGCTCGGGACGCGGGCCCCGGTGGGGCGGCGGGTGCACGAGCCGCTGGAGCTGGTGAAGCGCATCGACGCGAGCTCGCCGATGCTGGCGAAGGCGCTGTGCAAGAACGAGAAGATCGAGGGCTGCTTCCGCTTCTATCGCCCGAGCCCGAGCGGGGACGGGACGACGGAGCAGTTCTTCACGATCGAGATCAGCGACGGGCGGGTCGACTCGATCGAGCGCCATTCGGCCAGCGCGATCGACCCGGCGGCCGCGACCACGCCGCCGCTCGAGACGGTGCGGCTCGTGTATCACACGATCAAGTGGATCTACGAGCCGAGCGGGGCGGAGTACGTGGATAGCTGGAGCAGCTCCGACGCGGCATGATCTGGCTCATCGGGCTGTGATGATTCGACCCGCCGGGCGCCTTGGGCCTGGCGGGTTTTTTGTGCTGTGATGATTCGACCCGCTGGGCCGATGGACCCGGCGGGCTCCCCTGCTCACTCGCAGGGGGCGCGTGGGGGTGTGGCGTAGATGGTTGCGATGCCGGTTTGGCGGTCGCCAGGGGCGGTGGGGTGGCGGGCGAGCTCGGCGAGGTGCGGCGGGAGGTCGGTGAGCGGGAAGTCGGCGACCAGCTCGGCGGCGACGCGGGCGTGGACGCCGTGGGGGAGCTCGGGGCTGAGGCCGAGGCGGTCGGTCTGGGTGTGCGGGTCGGCGACGTGGGCGTGGAGGTCGAGGCCGCCGAGCAGGCCGAGCGGGTCGGGGGAGAGGTAGCGGCCGGTGGCGGGGTCGAGGTCGCGGAGGCGGTTGTAGGCGAGGCCGGTGTCGGGGTCGGCGAGCTGGCCGGGGTGACGGAAGGGGCAGAGGTGGGGGTCGCCGCGGACGGGGCGGGGGAGGCCGCGCTCGTCGAGCTCGGCGGACCAGGCGAGCTGGCCGTGGGCGTCGACGAGGGCGAGGGGGCTGCCGAGGTGGTCGGTGACGACGGCGTGGCGGGTGGTGGCGGTGAGGCGGGCGAGCGGGGCGCCGTGGGCTGGTTCGCAGGCCCAGGTGATGAGGTCGCGGTGGTGGGTCCACTGGTGGAGCAGGACGTCGCCGTGCCACAGCCAGCGGGTCTCGTGGCCGTCACGGACGCGGGCGATGCGGCGGCCGAGAGCGTCGTGGCGGTAGGAGATCGCGGGGCCGGGAGTGGCGGTGGCGGTGTGCAGCTCGCCGGCGGCGTTCCAGGTGTAGTGCCAGATCGTGTCGGTGGGGACGGGGAGGGCGACGGGGCTGCGGCGGCGGGCGGCCTCGTCGATGTGCAGGTGGGGGCCGCTCCGGTGATAGCGGCGGTGGCGGTAGATCTGCGGCGGGCGGCTGGCGACCAGGCCGTGCTCGAGCGGGCGGCCGTGCTCGTCGCGGTGCCACCAGGCGAGCAGCTCGCCGGGGAGGTGGCGGGCCTGTTCGCGGCCGTCGCGGTCGCGCTCGAAGCTGATCGCCCAGGGCTCGCGGGTCGCGGGGTGGTCCGGGTTTTCGGCGCGGGGGAGCTCGAGGCGGGCGAGGCCGCGGTCGTCGTGGCTGAAGCGGAGGTCGGCGCCGAGGGAGGAGGTCAGGCGGAGGAGGCGGTCGTTGACGTCGTACGCGAGGGTGATGCTGTGCTCGTCCTGGTGCTCGCGGACGATGCGGCCGGCGGGGTCGAGCTCGCGGCGGACGGTGGTGACGCGGCCGCCCTGGTGCTGGCGGGTGGCGGCCTGGAGGGCGCCGTCGCTGCGGTAGGTGAAGTGGTCGCGGGTGCCATCGCCGTGGTCGAGGGTGCTGATGCGGCCGGCGGGGTCGCGGGTGAAGCGGGTGTGCTGGCCGTCGGGGCGGCGGATCGCCGTCACGCGGCCGAGCAGGTCGCGGGTGTATCGATGTGCGCGGCCGAGGGCGTCGACGGTGCTGCGGACGCGGCCGGCGGGGTCGCGTTCGATGCGGAGCAGGGTGCCGTGGGGGCCGGCGACGCGGGAGAGGCGGCCCTCGAGGTCGCGCTCGAGGGTGATCGGTGCGGTGGTGGCGTCGCTACAGGTGTGCAGCCAGCCGAGGCCGGTGTAGCTGCAGCGCAGCTCGCCGTGGTGGTCGCTGGCGCGGAGCTGGCGGCCGCGGGGGTCGTGGGTCGCGAGGCGCAGCTCGCCGTCCGGGAGCTGGTGACGCGTGAGGCGGCCGAGGAGGTCGTGGTCGCGGGTCTCGCTGCGGCCGCGCTCGTCGACGCTGCGGCGCAGCTGGCCGCGGCGGTCGAAGTGGTGGGTGAGGCTGCTGCCGTCGGAGCGCTGGACGTGGATCAGGCGGCCGGCGCGGTCGTGGCGGTGGAGCTCGCTGCGGCCGTCGGGGTGGACGATGGTCTCGGCTGTCCCTGGGGACAGGTCGCGGTGGTGGACGGTGCTGCGGCCGTCGGGGTGGACGATGGTGTCGGATGTCCCTGGGGACAGGTCGTGGTGGTGGACGGTGCTGCGGCCGAGGGGGTCGGTGTGGTGCAGGAGGCGGCCGAGGGGGTCGTAGGTCCAGCGGGTGACGCCGCCAGCGGGGTCGATGCGCTCGACGGGGAGGTCCAGGGTGGGGTGGAAGCGGGTGAGGGTGATGGCGCCGCCTTGGGCCTCGTGGCGGGTGCAGTTGCCGCGGGGGTCGTGGGTCATGCGGGTGACGTGGCCGAGGGGGTCGACGGTCTCGGTGGGGCGGAGGAGGGCGTCGTATTGGTGGCGGGTGGTCGCGCCGCGGGGGTCGCAGATCTCGACGACGAGGCCGCGCTCGTCGGCGCGGTAGGTGGTCGTCTCGCTGCAAGAATTGATGACGAGGGTGGTGCGGCGGGGGCGGTCGAAGATGAGGCGGTGGTCGAGGATGCCGCCGTCGCCCCAGGTGCGTGTGCAGGCGGCGTCGCTGCCGGGGCCGTCGAAGGTGAAGTGGAAGCGGAGGCCGCCGGGGAGGGTCTCCTCGATGATGCGGTGGTTGTCGTGGCGGTAGCGGGTGGGGTGGCCGAGGGCGTCGTGGACCTCGACGAGGTCGTCGTGATCGTGGTGGTAGCGGACGTGGGGGACGAAGCCGTCGCTGTCGGGGTCGGGGAGGTCGATCTGGGTGAGGGCTTCGGGGTGCGTAGATTGGTAGTGGAGGTGGATCTCGCGGCCGTCGTCGGCGTGGACGCGGATCAGGCGGGCGTGGTCGTCGTGGTGGAAGTGGAGGGCGCGGCCGAGGTGGTCGCGGCGGGTGATGAGGCGGGCGCGGGTGGGGTCGCCGGGGAGCGGGGCGAAGTGGCGGGTGAGGCCGTCGTGGTCGGAGATCTGCCAGTGGTGGTCGGGGAGGCGGCGGATCGTGAGGCGATGGAGGGGGACGTAGAGGGGGTCGTCGTTGTCGGGGATCGGGAGCTCGAGCTCGCGGCCGTCGTCGGCGCGGTAGACGAGCTGGTTGGGCTCGAGCCAGACGGCCTCGTCGAGGCTGTGCGACCAGCCGCGGCCGAGCGGGGAGGGGCGGTCGCTCCACGTCGAGCTGTAGCGGCGCTCGAGGCGGAGGGCGGGGGACCCGGGGAGGTCGAGGTCGCAGGCGGTGAAGACGAGGGCGCCGGTGACGACGTCGACGGGGTGGCCGGTGTACGTGCAGAGGTTTTGGGGGAGGGCGTTGGTGATGCGGCCGTGGGTGGGGAGGCCGCGGAGCATGTGCGTGAAGCGGGCGAGGAGGCGGTTGTTGCGGGTGACGAGGGAGAGGGGCTTGGTGATGCCGAGCTTGATGAGCTCGAGCGAGGCCGGTACGGGGAAGCCGCCGATGAGCACGTCGGCGTGGCCGGTGGTGAGGGCGCCGATGCACTGGGGGAGGCCGGGGTCCTTGCCGACGAGCAGGCGGGCGAACATGGCGACGGTGTTGGCGGTGGCCTGGCTGCCGTGGAGGGATGCAGCGAGGGCGTGGCCGCGGCTGTCGGCGGCGAGGGTGGCGGCACGGGCGGTGTCGGGTTCGGCGGCGGCGTCCTCGGCGGCGTATTCGGAGCGTTCGTGTGAGGCGCGAGCGGCGAGCTGTTCGGAGCGGATGCCGACCGTGTCCATGGCGGTGCTGGTGACGACCTCGATGGCGAGCTTGGCGAGCGAGGGGACCGCGGCCTTGAGGTCGATGGTGCCGCAGTGACGGGTGAGGTCGAAGACGCGGGCTGCACGGGCGCCGGAGATGAAGACCTTGCTCGATCCGGTGGTGATCTCGTAGGGCGGGGTGAAGGTGCCGCAGGAGAGGGCGGTGCCGAGATCGCCGACGCGTGCGGCGGGGAGGCCGTGGATCAGCACGGAGAGGCAGGTGCCGAGGGAGACGGGTCCGATACTTGGGAGCGCCGGGGTCGGAACGCCGCCACGCAGGTGGGAGTGGGTGAGGCCGAGGTGCACGGTGCCGTCGGTGGCGGCGGGCCACTCGATGGCGGCGCTGATCGACTTCATCTCGAAGGCGATCATGGTGTCGAGGAGGTCGCCGGGGGTGCTGACGATGCCGAGGAGCCCGCCGCCGACGCGGGCGGCAGAACCGAGGAGGCCGCCGCGTTCCCGCTCGCGGGACTCCTCGGGGGTGGTCGGGGCCGCGAAGGGGGCGTGGTGGCGATCGTGGAGGCGGAGGAGGGCCTCGCCGAGCGAGACCTCGGCGGGTTCGGGACGCGGCTCTGCGAAGGGGTCGGGCACTAGCATGAGGGCTCCTCGAGCGCGACGCGGGCGGCGCGGGCGTGGTCGGCGATGCGGTGGTTGTGCGCGGCGGCTCGCTCGGCGGCGTGAAAGCACGCGATGGCTTCGCGGCGGTGGCCGAGCGAGCGGGTCAGGTCACCGAGGGCGAGGGCCGCGTGGACGACGACCGGGAAGGCGTCAACGGCGGCGGCACGTTGGAGGGCGACGCGGCCGAGGGTGAGGGCGGCCTCGAAGTCGCCGCTGTGGCGGAGGGCGTCGGCCTTGAGGGCGAGGGCGAGGGACTGCAGCGTGGGGGTCACAGCGAGGGTCGCGGCGAGGTCGCAGCGGGCGATGGCGTCGGCGTGGCGGCGATGGTGGAGGTCGTGGCCGGCGAGTTGGAGGAGGGCCTGGGCGCGCTGGTCGGGCGGGCGCTGAGAGTCGCTGGCGGTGGCGTGCAGGTCGGCGATGAAGCGGGCGGGGGGGAGTGAGAAGCGATATGCGAGGACCTGCTCGGAGGGACAGGTGGCAGCGGCATCGAATGTGTGTGGTTTGAGCGCGTCGTCGCGTAAGAGCAGTCGGAGGCGGGGGTCGTGCGGGGTGGTGAGGAGGGCGGTGGTGAGGGCCGCGAAGGTGGTGGGGTCGGCGATCTCGACGGGGGTGAGGGCGCAGACGAGGCGGTGATCGCCGGCAGGGAGGTCGGCGAGGAGCTTCGTCCACAGGGCGGTGAGGTGGCGCGCGGCGAGCTGGGGGGTGATGACAGTGGCGGGTGCGAGGTTTGCGGGAGAGAGATGGGCGGGGAGGGACTCGCTAATGTTGGTTAGATATGTGGGCAGGTCGGTGAAGGCTGCGGCGACGGTGTGGAAGCGGTCGGCGGGGCTGTCGCGGTCGAGGGTGGCGAGGGTGTGGAGGAGATAGAGGACCTCGCAGTCGGCGCAGGCGATGACGAGGACGCCAGGCTCGGGGCGGGCGACGAAGCCGGCGAGGAGGGTGTGCAGGGCGTCGAGGCGGGCGCGGGGCATGGCGGGTATCGGTGGTGGCGCGGCAAAACGTCGAGGCGGGCGTGGGGCATGGTGGTGATTCGTGGCGGCGCGCGGGTGCGTGGGCCTTAGTTGAGGCGGATGAGGGCGCCGGAGATGGTGTGTTCGCCGGTGGCGGTGCTGGTGATCACGGGGGACTTGATCTCGATGGATCCGGGCTTGAGGACGATCGAGGTGCCGCCGACGCGGAGCTCGAGGGTGTCGTTGGCGACGATCGAGATCTTGTCGGCGGTGAGCTGGGCGTTGCTCTCGGCGTGGAGGGCGAGGTTGTTGTTGGCGCTGGCGAGCAGGTCGCCGGTGGTGGCGGCGAGGTGGAGGTCGGTGTGGGCGTGGACGGTGATGTCCTGCGCGGCGGTCTTGAGCTTGAGGCGGGTCGCGGCGTCGAGGACGATCGCGGCGCTGCGCGAGCGGGCGCGGAGCTCCTTCTGGGCGTCGAGGATGAGCTCGTCGGCCTGGGACTCGGCGTAGATGGGGCCGTGGGCCTGGAGGTGGATGTTGGCGGCGTGGGAGACGAGCTCGAGCATCTGCTGGGCGTGGGTGTGGTGGCCGCCGCACTCGACGTCGACGTGATGGTTGCCGGCGCGGACGACGGTGTGTTGGTCGCCGTGGATGTCGAGGGTGTGGGTGCCGGCGAGGACGGTGGTGCGCAGGTCGCCGTCGCTGACGGTGAGGTCGGCGTTGGCGGTGACGGCGGTGATCTGGTTGGCGCCGACGAAGGTGGTGTGGTTCTGGCCGATCTGGGCGGTGAGGTCGTGGGCGACGCGGACGCTGTGGTCGTGGCCGGCGATCGTGTGGAGGTCGCGGCGGGTGCGGAGGGTGAGGGACTCGCGGCCGCGGCCGTCCTCGAGGTGGATCTGGTTGGCGAGGCCGCCGCCGGGGCTGGATTCGGAGGCGAGGACGCTGCAGGTCTTGTCGTCGGGGAGGGCGACGGGGGGGGTGTTGAGGGAGTTGTAGACGCAGCCGACGACGAGCGGGCGGTCGGGGTCGCCGTCGATGAAGTGGACCAGGACCTCCATGCCGACGCGGGGGAGGAAGAGGGCGCCCCAGCCGGCGCCGGCCCAGGTCTGGGCGACGCGGACCCAGCACGAGGCGCGGTCATCGGGGGGGCTGTCGCGGTCCCAGTGGAAGCGGAGCTGGATCCGTCCGTGCTCGTCGGTGTGGATCTCCTCGCCTTCGGGGCCGATGACGATCGCGGTGTGCGGGCCGTGGACCCGCGGGCGCTGCAGGTGTGGGTCCGGCGGGGGGCGGAACGGGACCTCCTCGGGGACGCAGGTGAAGCGGTTGTGGTAGCGGGGGGCGGTGGGGTCGGAGCCGAGGCGCTCGGCGTCGACGACCTCGCCGTGGTGTTCGACGCGGAGGAGCAGGTAGCTGCGGTCGCGGGCGGGCTCCGGGTGGCCGTGGAGGGCGAAGCGGAGGCCGGGGCTGAAGTCGACGAGGTCGCCGCTGCCGGTGCAGTGGTCGCGGGTGAGGGTGTGTTGTTCGAGGCTGCGGCGGGCGCGGGTGCCGGCGTCGTCGGCGTCGCTGCGGTGGTCGTCGTGGGTGTAGAGGATTCGCTCGCGGTTGCGGTCGTCGCGGGCGCAGCGGGTGTGGGTGAAGGGGGCCCAGGCGGCGGCGAGCGGGACCCAGTCGCGCTGGGTGACGCCGGTGACGGTGAGGTGGCGGGAGCGTCCGAGCTGGTCGACGGACTCGTCGGCGGCGACGGTGGTGTCGCGGGGGAGGAAGCGGACGGGTTCGCGGGCGGGGCAGCGGGCGTTGTCGTCGAAGAGGACGAGGGTCTCGGTCTCGCCCAGGTGGGCGAAGCGGAAGCCGATGCCCTCGTCGTGGAGGAGGCGGCGGACGAAGTCGAGGTGGCTCTCGCGGTACTGGACGCAGTACTCGCGGGCGGGGTAGGCGGCGGGGTCGAGGTCCTGGCGGAGGCTGCGGCCGAGGGCGGCGAGGCTGTCCTCGAGGACAGCCTCGACGATCTGCGGGACGTTCTGGTGCTGGAAGGCGCGGGTGTCGACCTGGTGGCCGAGGAGGGCCAGGGCCGGGCCGACGGTGAGGCGGAGGCGCTGGCGATCGCCGCGGCGGGACAGCTGTTCGACGCGGAGGATGAGGCCGAGGAGGTCGCGGGCGGGGTGGTCGTCGCGGGCGAGGGTGAGGCAGGCGTCGGCGCCGAGCAGGGCCTCGGGGTCGAGCTCGGGGTCGTCGCTGACGAGCTCGATGCGCAGCTCGTAGAGCTCGGAGAGGGCCTCGCGCAGGGCGACGCGGCGGACTCGCCAGGCGACGTTGTGGTCGCGGGCGGTGAAGGTGTAGCGGACCTCGGGCAGGAGGCCGCGGGGCGTGGCGGCGTGGTCGGGCATGCGGGCTCCATGTGGGCTGTCCGGAGGGACAGGTGTTGTGGCTGTCCGGAGGGACAGGTGGGGTGCGGGTGGTGACTGTCTGGAGGGACAGGTGTGGCGCGGTGGGCTGTCCGGAGGGATAGGTGTGGCTGTCCGGAGGGACAGGTGGTCTCAGCGGTGGCCGAGGTCGAGGCGGGAGCTCAGCTCGAGGGTGAGGGGGCGGCCGAGGTGGGTGAGGTGGGGGACGACGCGGAGGTGGCAGCGGTGCCAGCCGGGTTGGTCGGCGAGCGGTGTGAGGGTGATGGAGGCGCTGCGGAGGGGTTTGCGGGCGCGGACCTCGAGCGGGGGATCGTCGATGTCGGCGACCAGCTGGCGCAGCCACAGCTCGAGCTCGCGGAGGAGGGCGGCGTGGTCGTCCCAGCGGCCGACGCGTTCGCGCTGGACGCGTTGGAGGTAGTGGGCGAGGCGGCCGACGAGCAGGAGGTAGGGGAGCTGGGCGGCGAGATCGTCGCTGCGGTGGAGGGTGGGCGCCTCGCGGACGATCGCGCGGTCGGTCGCGCGGTCGACGGTGAGGGCGATGAGGCCGGCGTCGGCGAGGGCGCGCTCGCAGCGGGGTGGCAGGAGGAGCTCGAGGGTGTGGGCGGTGGCGGGGTGGGCGAGCTGGAGGAGGGCGGGGCCGTGGCGGGTGCCGACGAGGCCGAGGCACCAGCGCTGCTCGGCGAAGGCCGCGGCGGCGCGCATGGCCACGAGGATGCAGGCGGGGCCCCACAGGCGGTGTTCGGGGTGGTCGACGATCTCGCGGTGGCGGAGGGTGGCGGGCTGGCGGTCGCTGTCGTGCGGGGGGCGGAGGAGGAAGCGGGGGAGGCAGAGGGCGAGGTGGCGGGCGTCGGGGCTGGCGCGGAGGGCGTGCCAGGCGGCGAAGCGGGGGCCGGATTGGGCGGCCGCGAGGTCGTGGATCTGCGGGAGCAGGGTGAGGTCGTGGAGGCCGAGCAGGGCGGGGGCGGCGTCGGCGAGGAAGGGCGCGTGGGCGAGGGCGGCGAGGGCTGCGGCGCGGTGGAGCAGGGCGAGGTCGTCAGCGTCGGGGCCGAACTCGAAGGCGGCGCAGACGAGGCCGTAGGGGCGGCCGCCGTGGCTGGCGTAGGCGATGTCGTGGACGTGGTGGTGGAGGCCGGCGTGGGCGAGCTCGCGGGCGCAGAGGTCGTGCTGGAGCTCGTGTCGGCGGAGGGGGAGGATGTCGACGCGGATGTTGTCGTGCGGGTGCAACGGGACGACGAGGCGATGTAGGGCGCGCCACAGGGCCTCGAGGCGCTGCAGGGCCGGGTGGTGGAGCAGGGCGTCGAGGACGCGCGCGAGGCGGCGGTCGAGCTCGGCGATGGCGGCGTCGACGGCGGGGCGGGATGGCGTTTGGGACAGGGCGGAAGGCACAGGTCGTGAGGGACAGGGTGGAAGGGACAGGTCGTGAGGGACAGGTGGCGATGGCGTTGCCTGAGCAGAGGTCGGTGCGGTGCGGGCGGGTGTTGCGGCGAGGTCAGGGGGTCAGGTCGTTGCAGGCGGGGAGGCCGGTGAAGAGGGACGTGGGAGGGGTGGTGATGGCGGGGTCGCGGAGGGGGGCGAGCAGCGGTGGGTCGGGGTCGTGGGTGGGGTCGCCGAACAGGAGGGTGGCGTTGCGGGTGCGCGGTGCGGTGACGGCGAGGTCGAGGGCGCCGAGGCGGCTGGCGTGGAGGTCGAAGCGGAACACCAGGCGGGGGCTGGTATGGTCGCGCGGGGGGAGGACCAGGCCGTCCTTCTCGAGCAGGCGCCACAGGCCCCAGGGGCCGTTGCCGGGGATGGTCTCGCGGCGGCCGTCGCGACCGAGGAGCTCGAGGGTGGCGCCGGGGGTCCTGGTGGGGCCGGGCCAGCGCATGCGGGTGTGGTGGTCGGGGCCGCAGCTGTAGCTGTGGGTGGCGCCGTCGATCGAGAGGGTGACGCGGCCGATGTCGGCGTTGCAGTGGAGGTCGAGGTCGAGGTCGAGGCCGAGCTCGCCGGTGGGGAAGGCGAGGGCGCCGAGGCGGGCGGCGCGGGCCAGGAGGGTGAGCACCGCGGGGGAGATCGGGTGGTCGTCGTTGTGGGGCGTGGGCCGGGCGGAGAACTCGTCGCCGTGGATCTCGAGCAGGGGCGCGAGCTGGGCGTCGCGGAAGCGGCGGAGGGTGCCGGTGTCGGGGTGGAAGAAGGCGGTGAACTCGGCGAGGCCCAGCTCGTCGCGGGCGCTGCGGGTGAAGGGGTAGCGGGCGACGAGGTGGCGCAGTGGGGCGTCGATCTCGGCGCAGTAGGCCGCGCTGAGGGCGAGCTTGCCGCGGTCGCGGAGGGCGGCCTGGAGGGCGTCGAGCGGGGGGAGCAGGAGGGTTTGCAGGAGCGGACGGAAGCGGCGCAGGTCGGCGTGCTGGAGGAGGGCGTGGGTGTCGGCGAGGGCGATGGCGAGTTGGGTCTGGAGGGCGGGGAGCTCGGCGGGGTCGCGGCGGGCGGCGTCGAGGGCGAGCTGTAGTTCGGCGAGGCGGGCGTGGTAGCGGTCGAGGCCGGACTGGCGGCCCTGGGTGCCGATCGCGAAGGAGAGCAGTGGGGCGAAGGCGCGGACGATCGCCGCGCTGAGGGCGGGGTGGTCGCTGCCCTGCAGGAGGTGGGTGAGCACGGCGCGATCGAGTTGTGGTTGGGCGAGGCCGCGGGTGTGGTGCTCGAGGGCGGTGAAGATGCGGGTGAGCGGGCGCTCGTCGCTGGTGAGCTCGGCGAGCAGGCGGGCGGCGTCGTCCTGGTCGGCGGGGCGACGGACGCGGAGGCCGGCGAGGAAGTCGGTCCAGGCGGCGATGTAGAGGGCCTCGTAGCGGCCGCGCAGGCGAGTGAGGCGCTCGTGGTCGGTGTGCGCCGCTTGCTTGGGGGAGGCGGGGCGGGCGAGCACCCAGGCGTCGCGGTGTTCGGCGGCGCGGAGCAGCTGCGCGTGGACGCGGGGCCAGGCGTCGCGGGTGAAGCTGCAGGGGAGCGCGCGGGCGCTGACGAGGCGGCGGGCGTGGGTGAGGGCGGGGAGGGTGAGGGGCTCGCAGGTGGCGTCGACGGCGGTGAGGGCGGCCTGGACCAGGGTGTCGTCGTCGTCGTCGGCGCGCAGGCGGGCGCGGGCGCGTTCGACGGCGGCGTGGTCGCGGGGGAAGCGGAGGTCGTCGGGGGTGGCGTGGGTGAAGAAGGTGGTGAGGAGGAGGGCGAGGTCGGGGGCGTGGGTGGCGAAGGTGTTGGCGGGGTCGGGCGCGGCCGAGGTTGTCGTGGGGTCTGGGGTGGAGGCGAGGCGGGGGAGCTCGGCGAGGAGCCAGTCTTTTTGGACAGGGTCGAAGGGACCGGGCGCGAGGGACATGTCTCCGGGGACAGGTTCGGCGGTGGTGAGGAGGAGGTAGGCGCGGAGCTGGTCGTGGCTGGCGTGGGTGGGCAGGGCGAGCTCGAGGTCGCGGACGATCGGGGCGAGCAGGCGGGCGTGGACGAGGCGGCGGAAGGCGTCGCGGAGGGCGGGGTGGAGGGCGGGCGTGAAGGGGTCGCGGGCGGTCGCGGTGGCGGGCCAGAGCTCGAGCTCGCGGCGGAGGGTGAGCAGCGGGGCGATCGGGTCGGGCGTGGCGAGGGTGGCGGTGAGGTCGGCGACGGACTGCAGGCGATCGTGGGTGCTGCGGGCGGCGTCGCGGGCGGCGAGGGCGAGGGTGGCGGTGACGAGGGTGAGGCCGGCGGCGAGGAGGTGCCGGCGGCGGGCTGCGGCGCGGACGATCGGCGGGGTGCGGGTGGCCTCGCGGGCGAGGCGGCGGACGGCGGTGAAGATCGGCGCGGGGTCGGTGAGCGTGGCGGTGGCGTGCGGGGTGGGTTGTGGGCGGAGCCGGAGGTGGAGGGCGGCGGCGAGGTCGGTGAGGAGGGCGTCGGCGGGCGGGTGCGCGGTGGGCGGGTGCGTGGTGAGGAGGGCGTCCGTCGGTGGGTGCGTGGTGGGCTTCAGGGCGGTGAAGTGGACGGCGCGCAGGTGGACGCTGGGGGTTGTGGGGAGGAGGAGCTCGCAGAGGGCGAGCAGGCGATCGCAGGCGCGGGAGAATTCGGCGCCGAGGGTGTGGAGGCGGGCGCGGCTGGAGGGGTCGGGATTGTTGGCGATGCGAGTGAGGCGCTCGGCGCTGACCCAGGTCGACCAGGCGCGCAGGTGGTCGGCGAGCTCGTTCGCGTGGCGGAGCTCGAAGCCCCAGGGGCTGCGGTCGTCGGCGACGAGCTCGCGGTGGCCGGCGAGGCGGTCGAGGTGGGTGCACACGACGATCAGCGGGACCTCGACGGCGAGCGGGGCGAGGGTGGCGAGCTGGGAGCGCAGGGTGGTTGCGAGGGCGGTGAGGTTGGCGGTGAGGAGGTCGGGGAGGCGGAGGACGAGGAGGACGGCGTCGAGTGGTTGGCGCGGGCGGGCGAGCTGGAGCGGGAGCTCGCAGGCGCCGCCGGGGTGCTCGACGAGGAGCTCGCGGGTGGTGTCGAGGAGGTGGAGCTGCGGGAGATCGGCGAGGCGCTGGTGCGGGCCGGCGGCGGCGAGGAGGGTGGTCTTGCCGTGGCCCGGGAGGCCGAGGCACAGCCAGATCTGGGTCGGGCGGGCGCTGCGAGCCGTGCGGAGGGCTCGGGCGAGGAGGTGGCGGTGGTCGGGTGGTGGGGTCGGGCGCGGGAGGCGAGGGCGGCGGCGCCAGCGGAGGGAGAGGGCGACGATCAGAGCGAGGGCGAGGAGGGCGAGCAGCCAGGGGGCGAGGGCGAGGAGGCTGTCCCGAGAGACATGTGGCGCGAGCGCCCAGGCGAGGGCGAGGAGGGCGAGCAGCCAGGGGGCGAGGGCGCGGAGGCGGTGCATGGGTGCTCGTGCGGGGACAGGGTGGGCGTGGCTGTCCCTGGGGACAGGTGTGTCGGCGTAGCGTGGCTGTCCCTGGGGACAGGTGCGTCAGCGCGGATGGGCTGTCCCTGGGGACAGGTGTGTCATCGCAGATGGGCTGTCCCTTGGGACAGGTCATGGGAGGGCGGCGAGGTGGTCGCGGAGGGTCTCGGCGTGGTGCTCGAGGTTGGTGCGCAGGCCGGCGAGGAGGGCGAGGGTGAAGATCACGAGGAGGGCGGCGGCGCGGAGGGTGCTGCGGGGGAGCGGGGCGGGGAGTCGCGGTGGGGCGGGGACGGATGGAGGCGGAGGGCGGGGTGTGAGGAGGGGGCGCAGCTTGAGTTGGAGGCGGCGGAGCTGGTGCTCGAGCTCGGCCTCGGGGGCGTCGATGCGGGCGCCGTAGCGGCCGCGGAGGCCGAGGAACAGGCAGAGGGCGTGGATCTGGAGGACGGCGAGGTCGGCCGGGTCGGGCGTGGGGAGGGACAGGCGGCGCTCGAGCTCGACGAAGAATTCGTGGCCGACGTTGGCGCTGCGGGGGAGGCCGACGCGGGAGAAGAGGTGGTCGCGCCAGGGCTCGCTGCCGGGGGTCTGGGCGGCGGACTCGTCGAGGAGGGCGGCGAGGGCGGAGCGGACGGCGGCGATGTGTTCGCTGCGGAGGCCGAGGGTGCGGGCGTCGTCGTCGAGTCGGAGCTCGGCGAGGGCGGCGAGGACGGACGTGAGGATCGGGTCGGCGGCGGGGTCGCTGCAGGGGCGGGCCTCGCTGCGCTGGAGCAGCAGGGCGTGGTGGAAGCAGGGGGCAGAGCGGCGGTCGAGCCAGGCCGCGGCGGCGCGGAGGTCTTGCATGGCCGGTCAGGGCTCCGGGGTGGGGATCGCCAGGAGGGAGATGCGGGCGTGGTCGGGGTCGTAGGGGCGCGGGAGGTAGACGGCGACGTTGCGCTCGCGCAGGACCTCGAGCCACGACGGGTCGTCGGCGGTGATGGTGAAGTAGCTGTGTTGCGGGAGGACGGGGAGCAGGGCGGGCGGGTGCGTGGTGTGGCGGATCGGCGCGCCGAGGACGTTCTGGCGGACGATGAGGTGGATCCGTCGCCAGGCGGCGATGCGCGTGAGGGCGGGGAGCTCGCTGGCCAGCAGCTGCGGGTCGGCGTCGGTCTCGACGGCGAGGATGAAGCTGGTGCAGCGTTGCAGGCGATCGTCGCGGAGCTCGCCGATCCACAGGCCGTCGGGGCGGGGCTCGAGCGGGACGCGGAGACAGCGGTCGGGCAGGGTGTCGAGGACTCGCTGGCGCAGCTCGGTGAGCAGCGGGCCGAGGCTGGCGCGGAGGTCGGTGAAGCAGTAGGGCGGAGGAGGTGGCGGGTCGGCGGCGGCGAAGCTGCGCAGCTCGCCGAGCAGGCGCAGGAGGTCGCGGTAGAGCGGGTGGGGGGCGCACTCGGGGGCGTCGGCGAGGTGGCGCAGGAGCGGGAGGGCGCCGCAGAGGCTGTGGAAGAGCAGGGCGCGGGGGAGCTCGTGCTGGCGGCGGCGGTCGTCGGCGAGGCTGCGTTGGCGGGTCGCGACGAGGGCGCAGAGGGCCTGGAGTTCGCCGCGCAGGTTGGGGGCGGCGGCGAGGCAGGCGATCGGTGGGATGTAGCTCTCGTCGAGGCTGAAGCCGCCGCTGCTGTCGCGAACCAGCTCGGCGAGCTGGAGCGAGACCTGGTCGTCGCGGGGCTCGTCGCCGAGCTTGAGGGTGATGTGGAGCTCGTCGAGGTCGATGTCGCGGGCGCTGCGGGTGAGGGTGAGATCGAAGATGGCGCGGGTGACGGTGCGGAAGCGGTGCTGGTCGGGTTCGCGGGCGCTGTTGGCGGCGCCGGGGCGCAGGCTGGCGGCGGCGACGTAGACCGGGACGCGGGTGATGCCGGCGGGGAAGTGCGGGGCGACCGGGCGGTTCGCGGGGCGCTGCGGGCTGGTGTCGTCGAGGTCGAGGGCGGCGCCGTCGGGCAGCACGGCGCGCAGGTGCGTGAGCGCGAGCTGGCCGGCTTGCAGGGCGGCGAGGTCGAAGCGCAGGGCCAGCACGCCCCACGCGTGCGGGGTGACGACGGCGAGGCGCGCTGCCAGCTGCTGCTCGTGGTAGCGGTCCTGCTGCTGCATGTGCTGGGGGCAGAGCAGGGTGCCCTCGGTCCACACGGGGCGGCTCATGGTTGGCTCCGCGGGAGGGCGGCGGGGACCGGAGCGGTGGTGGGGCTGGCCTTGGGGACAGGTGGCTTGGGAGCGGTGGTGGGGCTGGCCTTGGGGACAGGTGCGGAGTGAGCGGTGGTGGGGCTGGTCTTGGGGACAGATGGTCTTGGGCTGGCCTCGGGGACAGGTGGGGTGAGGGCGGCGGGTGGCGGGCAGGTGGTGGCGAAGGCGGCGGGGTCGAAGCCGGGGGGCGGGAATTCGCCGCCGTCGAGCTCGCTGCGTTCGAGGCCAAGGTAGAGGCAGGCGTCCGGGGTGCTCGGGACGGGGTAGCGGAGGAGGGCGGCGTCGCCGAGTGGTTCGCGGAAGTGGGCGACGGCGACGAGGTGGGTCGTCTCGGGGCCGAGGGGGAGGACGACGCGGGCGCGTGTGTCGGGGAAGGCGGTGAACTCGCGCTTGTCGAGGAGGAGGTCGCCGAAGGCAGCGTCGCCGCGGGTGAGCACGGCGAGGGCGTCGATGGGCTCGCGCTCGCTGGCGTCGGGGTCGCCGCGCAGCTGGTAGAGCGTGAGCGTGGTGGGCCAGGGCTGGCCGTCGTCACCAGGGTTGGTGGTGGGGCCGGCCTGGATGAGCAGCTGCACCGCGCTGCGCTTCGCGGATGTCGCCAGGGGCGGCGCGTGGCGGCAGGCGGCGAACAAAAAGCCTACCCCGCTCACCAGCCACACCATCATGGCGAGGGCTGCGTGAGCGGGGGAGGTGCGTCCGACCCCGAAGGGTATTGGGGGAGATCGTCGCCGCACGTCCCTGTGCGCCGTTACCTCATCGTGAGGCTGCGATCGATTCGCAACATAGCGAAGGAGAGCCGGCGCTGGCAATGGGGCTTGCGAATGTAGTTTTGGTGATGTGAATCGCGTTAATTTCATTGCCTGGTCCTGCCTACAATCAGGGCGTTGTTTGCTGGGCGAGGAGCTGTTGCCAGGGGTCCTCGGCGGTGACGAAGGTGAGGCCGGAGAGCTCGAGCGGGCGGGCGTCGACGAGGGTGAGGTGGTCGTCGCAGGCGGCGGCGGGGGAGCAATCGCGGATGCGGATCGCGGCGTGCAAGGCGGGTGCGGCGCGGAGGTCGATGCGGCGGCGGACCTCGATGCGGCGGACGCCGCCGCCGGGGCGCGGGAGCTCGCGGCGATCGTCGAGGCGCAGGCGGGCGGGGCGGGGCGGCTCGCGACCCTCGATGATGTCGGCGGCGAGGAAGCGCTGGTCGACGAGCGGGAGCAGGACGGCCTCGCGGGCGCAGGAGGTGGCCTGTCCTGAAGGCCAGGTGGTTGATGACGGACAGGACTCGCCCTCGGCGATGAGGAGGGGGTGGCCGTCGGCGAGGCGCTCGAGGTGGAGGCGGACGCGGCGGGCGGGGGCGCGGAGGCTGCCGACGCCGCGGATCTCGAGGCCCTGGGCGACCCAGCGGGCGAGGACGACGGGGCCGCGGGCGCTGCCGTCGGGGTAGTCGACGAGGCGGGCCCAGACGAGCAGGGCGCCGTCGCTGGATGTCCCGAAGGACAGGTCGTCGGGGGTGCGGGAGCGGGCCGGGAGGGTGGGCTCGTCGGCTGCGAGGAGCGGGCGCTGGCTGCAGTCGCGGGGGTCGCTGGCGGGGGTGCCGGTGCTGCGCTCGAAGCCGGGGGCGAGCAGGGCGAACCACAGGTCAGGCGGGAGGACCCGGCTGTCGGCCTCGGTCGCGCGGGCGGCGGTCACGAGCACCGGGCAGATCGGCAGGTCGTGCGCGGGGGCCGGGTGACAGGCGGCGAGGGCGAGGAGGAGGGGGGCGGGGCGGTGCATGGTGGGGCGTGTTGAGGTCGGCCAGAGCTCGCCGGGTGTTGCAGGGGCGGGTCAGGCGGGTGGGATGTGGGTGTCGAGCTCGGCGAGGTAGGCGGCGCGGAAGCTGGTGCGCAGGCTGCCGGGGCTGTGCTGGTCGCCGAGGCAGGCGGCGTGGCGGTCGAGGTAGCTGCGCCAGCGGGCGCGGGTGCGGAGCAGGCCGGGCGCGGCGTGGCGGATGACGACGGGCGGGGCGAGCTCGGCGGCGAGGTGGCGGGCGGCGGCGAGGGCCGCGGTGGTGTGGGCGCGGGCGTGGGCGGTGAGGACGGCGAAGCAGTCGAGGAGCTCGGCGTGGCGCTCGGGGTGGAGTTCGGCGCGGCGTTCGGGGTGGAGTTCGGCGTGGCGCTCGGGGTGGGCGAGGAGTTCGGCGAGGAGCTCGTCGGCGCTGGTGATGCCGAGCAGCGGGTTGATGTCGGCGGTGGCGCTGAGGCCGAGCTCCGAGATCTGCAGGCGGCGCAGGTGCTGGAGGGCGGTGAGGCCGGTGGCGAGGTCGCGGGTGGTGTCGACCAGGCGAGCGAGGAAGCGGCGGGCCTCGTCGAGGCTGGCGGGCGGGCGGGCGAGCGGGAGCAGGTCGCGGGCGGCGGCGGCGATCAGCTGGAGGCCGGGGGGCGTGGAGGCTGGTCTTTGGGACAGGTTTTGAGGCAGGGCAGGGGCTTGCGCCGGGCTTGTGTCGGCTGGTCTTTGGTACAGGTTTGGAGGCTCGGGGTCGGGCGGCCGGGGCGTGTAAGCTGGTCCTTGGGCCAGGTTGTTGGTGGCTGGTCCTTGGGACAGGTTCTGTGGTGGGGCGTGGGGCGTGGGGCGCGGGGTGCTGAGGTCGGGGAGGACCAGGTGGGCGTGGTCCTCGGGCGGGAATTCGCTGAGCAGGCGGCGAGCGCTGGCGGGGTCGTCGGTGGTGTGGAGGGCGTCGGCGAGGGCGGCCTCGAAGGCCTGGCGGGCGGCGACGAAGGGGGTGTGGAGGGCGCGGAGCTGGCGGAGTCGGGCGTGGAGCTGGTCGAGCTTGTCGGGGCCGATGTCGTCGAGGGCGCCGTGGGCGACGCGACGGTCGCGGCCTTGGGTGTGGACGATGTCGAGGTCGAAGGGGCCGAGGCTGACGCGCAGGCGGGCGTCGAAGGGGACGGCGGTGTGCGGGCTGAGGCGGCGACCGGCGACGCGCAGGCCGTTGGTGCCGCCGAGGTCGCGCAGGCGGACTCCCTGTTCATCGGCCTCGAGCAGGGCGTGCTGGGCCGAGACGAAGGGGTCGGCGAGCTGGAGCTCGCAGGCGGGGTCGCGGCCGATGCGGACGCAGGTGGCGGTGAAGCGGTGCTCGCTGGTCACGCCGCTGCGGCGGTCGTGGACGCGGATCTGGTGGCAGGGTTGGGGCATGGGGTCCTCGCGGGGGTGAGCGGGAGCTGGACGCGGACGGGGGCGGTGGCGTGGGCGGAGCGGCGCAGCCAGAGGTCGCGGCCGAGCGCGCGCTGGCCGAGTCGGGCTGGCGGAAGGGACATGTCCTCGAGTTCGAGGTGGAGCTCGAGCGCGAGGGGCTCGGGGATGAAGGCAGTGAGGAGCTCGCAGAGGCGGGCGTGTGTCGGGCTGGCGGGGTCGAGGGTTGTTCGCGCGGCGGCGGGCACGGGGCCGAGGACGAGGCGGGCGGCTGTGCCGGGGAGGAGGACGCCGAGGCCGAGAGCGGCGGTGTCGCCGAGGCGCGCCGTGGCGGCGCCGAGTCGTGTGTGTTGATCGTTGGTGAGCGGGGTGGGGCGCTCGGGGAGGGGTTCGACGCGGAGGTGAAGGTTGGGGCCGAGCTCGGGGAGGAGGCGGCGGAGGGCGACGGTCAGGGCCCGCGGGGAGCGGGCGGTGGCGGCGAAGATCGGGGCGAGGCGCAGCGCGCTCGCTGGCTCGTGTCTGCCGAGGCCGATCAGCGCGACGATCCGCCGCGACCATGGGTCGTGACCGTCGAGGTTGGCGGCGAGGTCGGCGGCGAGCAGGCCGTGGCAGAGGAGCAAGGTGCGGCGGTGGTGGAAGCGGTCCAGTAGGGCGTGCGGGAGCGGGCGGTCGAGCGCGTCGGCGAGGGCGAGCGGGAGCGGGGTGTCGTGGCCGAGCGGGCCGGCGATCGCGGTGGTGACGAGCTGGCGGGCGGGGCCCGTGGGGTCGCTGGCGACGGCCTGCAGCTCGCCGAGGGGGAGGCCGAGCGAGGCGCTGTGGGTGAAGCGGATCGGGGGGTCTGGGGGTGGTCGAAGGGACAGGTGGTCGGTGGTTGGTCGAAGGGACAGGTTGTTTGTGGCTGTACTTTGGGACAGGTGGTTCAGGCGGGTGAGGAGGTCGAAGGCGGCGAGGAGGCTGTGGCGGGTGGGGTGGGCTTGCAGCTCGGCGAGCCAGCGGGCGGGGGTGGGCATGCGGGGGTTCTAGGCGGCGAGGTGGGGCGGCCAGCGGAGCTCGGCGGCGGAGGGGTGGAGGACGGCGTGGAGCTCGCTGGCGGTGAGGAAGGGGGCGGCGCCGGCGAGGAGCTGGTCGAGGAGGGCGGTGAACAGGAAGGCGTGGCCGCTGCTGGCGAAGCCGGCCTCGTCGAGGGCGACCTTGCTGCGGATCGTTCGCACGGGGGCGCCGCGGTGGACGCGGGTGACGAGGTCGCGCTCGATGCCGCGGACGGCGTCGATCTGGCGGGCGTTGCTGCGGCCGAGGGGGGTGTGCAGGCGGGCCGGGGCGTTGTGCAGGGCGAGCAGGTCGCGCAGGGCGGCGGGCTCGTGCAGGCCGCGGGCGGCGAGGCCGAGGTGGGCGAGCAGGTGCCACTGGGCGTCGTCGCCGAGCGGGGCGCGGATCGGCGGCGTGATCGGGGTGAGGTTCTGGTAGCCGCGGAACAGGGCGCCGGGCGGGGCGCCGTGGAGGTCGCCGACGCCGAGCTGCAGCGGGAGGTCGCGGTTGCTGCACACGAGGTCGACGCTGAGCAGCTCGTCGGGGAGGGTGGGGTGGTTCGGGGCGTCGCGCGGGAGCAGGTAGGTGTCGACGCCGCCGTCGACGGCGGCGACGCGGCGCAGGGCGTAGCGCGGCGCACCTGGCTCGAAGGACAGGTCGTGGAGGGGGCTGTAGACGCGACGCTGACCGCGGGCGCGGTCGTTGCCGACGACGCGGGTGACGGCGTGGACCTCGGCGTGGCGCGGGTCGTGGTCGTCGGGGCGCAGGAGGTGCTCGCGGGTGAGGGGGGTGTGCGCGAGCGGGGCGGCGGTGGTGTCGAAGAGGTTGACGGCAGGGGGTGCAGTGGAGGCGAAAGCTGCTGGCGTCGATCGCCGCGGGGAGGGGCGGCGGGCGGTCGAAGGAGAAGACGAGGGTGAGCTCCGTGGTGGCCGGGGCGACGGTGTGGAGGCCGAGGATGTCGAGGAAGTGGGCGCGCTCGGGGAGGGTGAAGCGCTCGAGCAGGAGGCGGTGGGCGGGCGGCGCGGTGTCGGGCCAGGGGTAGACGGGCGGGTCGCCGCGCAGGCCGACGGGGTCGATCGCGGTGGCGGGGAGGCGGGCGAGCTCGCGGTCGTCGACGACGAGGGCGAGGCCGTCGCAGTGGCGGCAGAACCACTGCATGAGGGTGGCGGGCTGGGCGGGGAGGCTGTGGTGGAGGTAGAGGCGGAGGCGCTCGAGCTCGGCGAAGACGCCGCGACAGGCGTCGCGGGTGCGCAGGGTGAGGCGGATCTGCGGGCGGGCGGCGAGGCGGTCGTCGAGGGTCGCGTCGATGAGCTCGAGCGGGTAGAGGTCGAGCTCGAAGCAGGTGCGGAAGCGGCAGACGGCGCCGTCGACGGGGCGGGCGAGCAGCGGGCGATGACGGGCGATCCGCTGGCGTGTGCGCAGAGCGCTGAGGTTGGGCGTGAACTCGACGATCGTGGCGGCCGGGATGGCGCGGAGGATCTGCGGGAGGAGCAGGTCGCCGAGGGCGTCGATGAAGGCCGGGGCGGCGGCGTCGAGGCGGGCGTGCACGCCGGCGGTGAGGAAGGCGTGGGCCTCGATCAGGCGCTCAAGGTCGGGGTCGTCGGTCGCGAGCGTGCCGGCGAGGCCGGGGTGGAGGTCGGCGAAGCTGCGGGCGGCGCCGCGGAAGTGCTGGAGCTCGCGCTTGTAGAGGTCGAGGTGGTTCATATTTTTTTGCTAGCCGAGGTCGATGCGGCCGCTGGGGGTGAGGAGGGCGCGCAGGCGCAGGGGGACGCCGGCGAGCTGGGCGTCGATCTCGAGGCTGTGCGGGCCGCCGGAGCGGACCTGGACGCCGCGCAGGCGCGGCTCGTGGCGGGCGATCGCGGCGCGCAGGCCGTGCTGCAGGGCGGTGCTGGCGGCGGGGAATTGGTGCAGCAGATCGGCGAGGTCGGGGACGCCGAAGTCGGGGGCGGCCGGGCTGTCACCGGGGCGGGTGTTGAAGAGGAGGCGCAGGTTGGCGAGCACCGAGCTGAGCTCGTCGTCGCCGGGGAGGCCCTGCAGGCGGGTGAGGAGGCCGCGCGGTGCGGTGCGATCGGTGATCGGCATGACAGCGGCGATGGCCTGTCACGCGATGCGAGTGGTCGCCAGCGGTTTGGCTGCGGATTTTTGTGGGCTCGCAGATCGTGCGAGCGGGGTCACCGAGATTGCTGGGCGTGGGGAGGAGTGTCGGATCGCGAACGCGGGTGGTGAGCCTCACCGATCACAGGGTCGGTGAAGTGGCGCATGCGATCTGGCGAGGGTTCGTCGCGGTCGAGCGCGGGCTGTTTGTCGCGCAGGACGCGCTCAGGACCTCGGCGGAGCCGCGACTGGCTTCGCGGCGGTGGGAGCCCGGGGGGCGATGCGGGCGCGGGCGACGATGCCGCTGAGCCACGCGTCCTGGGCGGGGTCCGGCATGGCGTTCTGGCGGGCGCGGGCGATGAGGCTGTCGAGGTCGGGCGGGCGCGCGGGGTCGTCGGTGTCGTTGTGCTGGATCGTCTGCAGGACGCTGAGCAGCATGTGCTCGCTGCGGGCGCGCTCCTTCTCGAGGCTGCGACGGTCGTAGATCGTTCGCCCGAGCCAGATCAGGAGGATGGCGACGACGAGGCTGAGGATGATGGTCAACCAGTTGAACAGGCTGAGGCCGTCCTTGGGGGCGAGCGAGATGCCGAGCTCGCTCATGCCGTCGTTGGCGCCGAGGACGGCGTCCTTGGTGATCTGGCGGACGAGGCCGCCGATCGCCTGGTTGGTCTGGGCGCCGAGGAGGTCGTGCACGGCGGGCTTGATGTCGTCGCGGATCGCGTGGCCGAGGGCGGGGCCGAGGTCCTCGGCGATCATCTTCTTGAGCGCGGGGCTCAGGTCCTCGGCGATCACCTTGTGGAGGGCCGGGCCGAGGTCGTCGCGCAGGCCGCGGGCGGTCGACTGGGTGAGCGCCGTCATGCCGGTGCGGATGACGCCGTCGACGAAGCTGCTGGTGAGGCGCTTGTTCTCGGGGCTGACGGCCGAGGCGATCGCGCCGCCGACGATCGCCTCGACCGCGCGCGTGGCGGCTGGCGATATCTCCTCGCCCAGGGCCCGCGAGAGGGCGGTGGAGACGGTGCGGATGTAGGCCTCGCTGAGCTCGCGGATCTTCTGGTGGCGGGCCTCCTCGGTGAGGCCGTCGAGGGCGCCGCCGGTGATCGCGGCCGTGAAGTCGTGGGCGGCCTGGCGCAGCTCCGGGTCGTTGACCAGGCGCCGCATGAGCTCCTGGTTCTCGGGGTCGTTGAGGGCGCGCAGGGTCTCCTCGATGCCGGCCGGGACCGCGGTGCGGACGATGCGGTTGGTGCCCGGACCGAGACAGGCGGCCTGCGTGGCGACCAGGCCGAGAGCGAGGCCGAACGCGAGGCGGCTGGCGCGGCGCCGGGGTCGAGGGCGAGGCATTCGCGGCCAGCATAACCGATGGCGGCGGGGCCGCGATTTTCACGGGTTTGGGCGGGTCGACTGGCCCGGCGGAGCGCGTCAGGGCCAGGTGCCGGCGACGATCCGCTCGATGCCGGCGAGGTCGCGGCGGGTGGCGATGTCGATGAAGCCGCGCTGTGCGAGGGCTGCGCGGGTGGCCTCGGCCTGACCGACGCCGATCTCGAGGTAGAGGTGAGCGCCGGGGGCGAGGAGGGGCGGCGCGTCGTGGATCAGGCGGCGGACGAGGTCGAGGCCGTCGGGGCCGCCGTCGAGGGCGAGGTGAGGCTCGAAGCGGACGACCTCGGGCTGCAAGCCGGCGATGTCGGCGGTGGGGATGTAGGGGAGGTTGGCGGCGATGGCGTCGAAGCCGGCCTCGGGGCGCGGGACGCTGGCGAGCAGATCCGAGCGGAGCAGCTCGAGCTCGAGGCCGAGGCGGGTGGCGTTGTCGCGGGCGACGGCGAGGGCATCGTCGGAGTGGTCGCAGGCGACGACGTGGACGTCGCGGCGGTTGTGCTTGACGGCGAGGGCGATGGCGCCGGAGCCGGTGCCGACGTCGAGGACGTGCACGGGGCTCTGGGCGAAGGGGAGGCCGCTGAGGAGCCAGTCGACGAGGTGTTCGGTCTCGGGGCGGGGGATGAGGACGCGGGGGTCGACGTGGAGGTCGAGGCCGAGGGCGTGGAAGCCCCGCTTGCCGGCGATGTAGGCGACGGGTTCGCGGGCGAGGCGACGGCGGATGAGGTCGCGGAGGGTGGCGCGGGCGGGCTCGTCGACCTGCTGATCGAAGCGGAGGTAGATCTGCATGCGCTCGCAGCCGAGGGCCTGGGAGAGCAGGTGGAGGGCGTCGGTGCGGGGCTCGTCGAGGCCCTCGCGGGTGAAGCGGTCGCAGGTCCACTGCAGCAGCTCGGCGACGGTCCAGAGCTTCTCGCGCGCGGGCCGGGTGTTGGCGTCGGCGGGCATGGGCGCGGGAGGATAGCGGTTGTCAGCCGGGGGTGTTGGCGCCGTAGCGGCGGGGCGGGCCGATCAGGGAGGGGCCGGTCTGGGCGAGGACGTGGGCGACCTGGGTGGCGGCGGCTTGGGGGGTGGTGCTCGCGGGCGACGGGCCGAGGTGCGGGGTCGTGGCGGCGGGCTGCGCGTCGCTGAGGGTTGCGAGCAGCTGGGCGGGCATGTCCTTGATGTACAGGTCGTGCTTGGAGAAGGGGATCTCGATGTTGGCGGATGCGAAGGCCTTGTAGATGCGGGTGTTGAGGTTGTCGATGACATCCTCCTTGTGGGCGGGCTGCTGGATCCACACGCAGAGGGAGAACTCGAGGCCGGAGCCGCCGAACAGGCGGAACAGGACGTGCGGGCGCGGCTCCTCGCAGACCCAGCGTTGACCCTTGGGGCACTCGAGGAGGACGTTGCGGACGACGTCGACGTCGGAGCCGTAGGCGACGGAGACGTTGATGAGGACGCGCTCCTTCTCGTGCGGGCCGGCGGACTCGTTGACGACGCGCGAGTTGCCGATGATCTGGTTGGGGATGTTGATCTCGATGTCGTCGCGGGTGAGGATCCGGGTGGCGCGCAGGCCGATCTCGGTGACCCGGCCGCGCAGGCCGTCCTCGAACATGATGAAGTCGCCGAGCTTGTAGGGGGCGTCGGCGATGATGAAGATGCCGGCGAAGAGGTTGGCGAGCGAGTCCTTGGCGGCGAAGCCGACGGCGATGCCGACGATGCCGGCGGAGGCGAGCCAGCCGGTGAGGTCGAGCTGCCAGGCGACCATGATCATGTAGATGCCGGCGCTGGCCAGCAGGATCTTGGCCAGCATGTCGAACAGCGGGAGGGTGCGCGCCTGGAGGACGCCTCTGGCGTCGGGGCGCTCGCAGAGGTGGTGCAGGACGGCCCCGGAGATGCGGATCAGGGCGCCGATCCACAGGAGGATGGCGACGCTGACGAGGCATGCGGTGACGACGAAGTCGAGCCAGCTGCCGGGCCCGAGCAGGTCGACGGCGATGTCGAGGCCGGTGAAGACGACGCTCAGGAAGATCGGTCGCCGCAGGTTGGCGACGATGACGTCGTCGAGGTGGGTCTTCGTGTTCTGGACGAAGATCTGGAGGACGCCGCGGAACAGGACCTCGACGAGGAAGGCGACGAAGAAGGAGACCAGCAGGACGATCAAGGCCTGCAAGGTCGGGTCAGCGGTGAGCGCAGCGAGGCGTTCGACGAGCATGGGGTGGCGCGGGGTCCCGAGGATGCTCCCGGCGTCGGCAGCCGACAAGGGCTGGGCTTCGGGGCCTGGTTTCAGGGGGCGGCGAGGGCCTGGCGGATGCCGTCCTCGATCGCTTGGGTGGCGCCGGGGGGTGAGCCGCCCTGGACGAAGACGATGTGGCCAGCGCGGTCGAGGACGACGACTGTCGGGAGCGCGGCGACCTGCAGGCGGGCCGCGAGCGCGCCCTGCGGGTCCCATCCGAGGTCGAAGCCGCGGGTGCGCAGGCCGGGTTCGGGGCTCAGGGTCGCGCGCTCGCTGTCCATGGCGATGACGACGACGGCGAGGCGCTCGGGGGTGTGGAGCTGGACGAGGCGGTTGTAGAAGGCGAAGGACTCGGACCAGCGGTCGGCCCAGGTGGCGCTGAGCTCGAGGACGACGACGCGGCCGCGGAGTTCGTCGAGCGGGAGGCCGGCGCCGTCGACGAGCGGGACGGTGGCCTCGAGGAGCTCGCCGGGTTCGCGGTTGACGGGGGCGTGGACGGGGTCCGGGAGGGGCGCGGGTGGCTCGGGGGCTTGCGTGGGGCCGGGCTTGTGCGGGGTGGTTTGGCAGGCGCCGGCGACGATCGTCGCGAGCGCGACGAGGGCGAGGAGGCGGGCGCGCGAGGTGGCGGGCGTCATGCGCTGTGGACGACCTCGACGAGGTGGCGGGCGAGGGCGGGGTCGGTGTGGCGGGAGATGCCGTGGCCGAGGTTGAAGATGTGGGCCTTGGCGTGGCGGGCGGCGGCGACGACCTCGCGGGCCTTGCGTTCGACGAGGGCGGCGGGGCCGAGGAGGAGCATGGGGTCGAGGTTGCCCTGGACCACGCGGTTGGGGCCGGTGATGGCGACGGCCTGGTCCATGTCGATCGACCAGTCGACGCCGATGACCTCGGCGGGGAGCTCGGCGGCGAGGGCGAGGAGGTTGGCGTTGCCGCGGACGAACAGGATGAGGGGGACGCCGAGGTTGCGGGTGAAGTCGACGAGGCGGGCGAGGTGGGGGAGGACGTGTTCGCGGTAGTCGGCGGGGGCGAGGGCGCCGGCCCAGCTGTCGAACACCTGGAGGGCGTCGACGCCGGCGAGGACCTGACCGCGGAGGTACTCGCAGAGGAGGGTGGTCATGTTCTCCATGAGTCCGGCGAACACGGCGGGGGCGGAGAAGATCATGCCCTTGATGTGTTCGAACTCGCGGCTGGTCTGGCCCTCGACGAGGTAGCTGAGGGTGGTGAAGGGGGCGCCGCAGAAGCCGATGAGGGGGACGCGGTCGGCGAGGGCGCGCTTGCAGGCGCGCACGGCGTTGTAGACGTAGCTGAGCTCGGTGTGGGGGTCGCCCCACTGCAGGGCGTTGACGTCGGCGGCGGTGCGCACCGGGGTAGCGATCACGGGCGAGGGCTCGAAGCGGACGTCGATGCCGAGGGCGTCGAAGACGACGAGGATGTCGGAGAAGAGGATGGCCGCGTCGACGCCGAGGTAGTCGACCGGCTGGAGGGTGACCTCGGCGCAGAGGTCGGGGCTGCGGCACAGCTCGGTGAAGCTGACCTTGGCCCGGATGGCCCGGTACTCCGGCATGTAGCGGCCGGCCTGGCGCATGAGCCAGATCGGTGTGCGCGCGGGTCGTTCGCCGCGGCACGCTTGCAGGAAGGTCTGGTTTCGCGGGGGCATCGGCGCGGGACTATACCTGCGCGCAGTAACTGGTGAAACCGGGGGCCCGGGCTGTGCAGCCGTTTGAGATCATCAAGGCGGGCACAACCGACAACGGCCACAGTGGCCAATGAACCGGGGGTCCGGGGCTGTGCTGGGTCGCGCTGGGGGGCTGGTGGAGGGGCGTGCTGCGTGCGATGGTGGGGTCGCAGTGTCCTGGATCTTCACGGCATGTTTGCTCGGGTATCTGGGTCTTCGCGTGGCGCTGTGGCTGCGTGGGCAGGTCCGGCTGGCGGCGGCGAAGGATCGTCTGCCGGTGGCGCCGCGGACGTGGTCGCGGCCGGCGGATGTGAGCCCGGGGCTGGCGCTGCTGCTCGAGCGGAACTTTGTCGGTCGGGTCGCGCTGGTCGAGAGCGTGCGGGCGATCGCCGTCGTGTTGATCACCGACCCGGACGCGCCGCTGGGCTTTGTCCGCGACTTTCGTTACCGGGTGGCGGTAGCCAGGGCGTGGTCGGCGGCGTGCGTGTGGCTGGAGCAGCTGGCGGGGGTCGTGGAAGATGACCGGGTCCGGCTGGAGGGGGTGGGTTACACGGACGGTGGGTTTCGTGACCTGCACGCGGGGCTGCATCGCGTGGTGCGGACGACGGTCCGGGCGCGGGCGCTCGAGGCCTTCCCGGTGGACGAGGTGGCGGCGACCCAGGCGCGGCTGACGGCGATGGTGGAGGAGCTAGAGCGGCTGGAGCTGGCCCTGGGTCGCGGGGCGGAAGATCCGTATCGTTGAGAGAGCGTCGCGAGGTGGTCGGCGAGCGGTAACGTGACTGTCACCCTGCGCCGGTAGGGTTGCGAGGTGTTTCGCGCGGCGTCACTGGTCAGCCTGGCTCTCGGGGGCCTGCTCGCGGCCTGTGATGCCCCGCCTGACGCGCGGGCGGCGTGGCTGCAGACCACGCTGGTGCTCGACAATCAGGTGTTCCTCGACACCGATATGGCGCAGGCGCAGGCGAAGTTCGCCCGGATGAGCATGAGCTTGTACCCGTTCTTTCGCGGGACGATGCCGCAGTTCGCCCGCGACCTGGCGGAGGGCGGCGGTGCGGGCCGTGGCGCGAGCCGCTACGCGACGGCGGAGACGGCCGACGTGGCGCTGGTGGGTGACCCGCACCCGGAGAACATCGGCAGCTTTCGCGGGGCGGACGGGACGCTCGTGATCGACTTCAACGACTTCGACGCGGCGACCTACGGGCCCTACCACTTCGACGTGCGGCGGCTGGCGCTCGGGTTTTATGTGGCGGCGGTGGAGCTGGATGCGGGCGAGCCGCTGGCGATGGCCGAGGCGGCGGCGCGGGGCTACGTGGCCGAGGTCGGGGCGATGGCGCAGGGGCGGGCGGCGGACACGGCGATGGCCGCGGGCGAGGACCACGGCGAGATCTTGAACTACACGCTGCGCAAGGCGGCGGAGGACGGGGCGGCGCGCGAGGAGTTGGACGACTACACGCGGGTGCTGGGCGAGCGGCGCGAGATGTTCTTCGGGGATGTCGAGCCGCCGGTGGCGTGGGAGGTCGGCGAGTACGCGATGCCGGTGGCGCGCGACGCGGTGGCGGTGGCGAGCGCGGCGGAGCTGCAAGATGTTGCGCGGCTGATCTCGGCGTGGCCGGCGACGTTGCACGACGCGGACGTGATGTCGGCGCCGGCGATGACGATCAAGGGGACCTCGCGGCGGCTGGGGGCGGGGGTGGCGAGCTTCGCGGCGCCGCGCTTCTACGTGCTGCTCGAGGGGCCGACGCCGGCGCTGGACGACGACGTGCTGCTGGAGATCAAGCGGGTCTACGATCCGCCGCCGCTGCCGGGGCTGCAGCGCTTGCCGAGCCGGCCCTTCGCGGACAACGGGGCGCGGGTGGTGGCGATGCAGCGGGCGCTGCAGACGACGGCCACCGACGACCCGCTGCTGGGGTACGCGAACCTCGGCGGGGCGAGCTATCGGGTGCGCGACCGCAGCAAGTTCCAGCGCGGGGTGGACCTGGCGAAGCTCGCGGAGAAGCTGGACGAGGGCGACTTCACGGCCGCGGACCTCGAGGTGCTGGCGGAGCGCTCGGGTCATCTGCTGGCCCGCAGTCACGCGCGGGCGGCCCGGCAGAGCGGCGAGCCCGGGCTGCCGGCGATCGCGGCGGCGCTGGCGAGCGAGCCCGAGGGGTTCGTGGCGGAGACGGTGGCGTTCGTCGGCGACTACGCGCCGGTGCTCGCGGCGGACTACGAGCGCTTCGTCGCCGCGATCGCGGCGGACGGGCCCGCGCTCGGGTACTCGCCGCGAGGCTGACGCGGGGCGTGAGGCATGACGATCGCGCTGGCCCTCGCTGTGACCCTCCAGGCCCCGGGCGTGCCCGTGGGTATCCCGGGGTCGGGGTCGGCGGTGACGGAGACCGTGGCGGCTCCGAGCTCGCCAGCGGTGGCGACGACGGCGGCGACGACGACGCGCCAAGTCGGCTCCGGCGGCGACGACGACGGGGGCGGCGGCCCCGGGGCGACGACGACGACGCGGAGGCCCGGTGGCGGCGACGACGACGACGACGGGCCCGGGGCGACGACAGCGAGGCCGGTTGGCGCGGGCGACGGTGACGACGGCGAGTGAGCCGGGGTTGACGGTGGGCGAGCGGGCGGCGCTGCGGCGGGCGGCCCGGCGCGAGCTGCTGCTCGACCCGGGCGAGGTGCTGCAGAACCAGTGGCCGTCGGCGCCGTACTGCAACCTCGACCCGAAGGGGAAGGACGTGTGCATGACGCTCGACAGCGAGGTGTTCACGGGCTTTCGCCACAGCGCGCTGGCGGGTGGGCGCAAGCTCTCGGAGTTCGCGCTGGACCGTGGCGAGTTGGGGACGCAGCTGTGGTGGCGGCCGCACTGGCGGGTCGACACGGGGGTGGCGCTGCGGGTGGAGGCGGTGCGCTCGGCGGGTCCGCAGAGCCTGATCGGTGTCGACGGCAACTCGCTGATCTTGCGCCTGGCGCAGGCGTACGGGCACGCGGCGGTGCACCTCGGGCCGATCGACATCGGCGCCCGCTTCGGTCAGGTGCCGGAGCGGTGGATCGAGCAGCTCGAGAAGGGCTACGACACCCGCGGCGCGGACCCGCTGGCCTCAGACCGCGTGGTGATGTTCGACCGCGCCGACCTCGGGGCGACGCTGACGCTGAGCGGGTGGAAGGGTCGCTTCGACGTCGACGCGAGCTTCACGAACGGTGAGGGTCGGGCCCAGCTCGAGCTGAACCAGGGCAAGAACACGACGCTCATCGCCACCGTGCGACCGTGGCGGACCCGGCACGCGCGCGGGCCGATCGCGCTGGCGGTGCACGGGATGTACCGCGACGGGTCGTACGGGGTGCCGGTCGCCGGGTCGCCGGGTCGCAATCACCGGGCCGGCGCGGCGCTGACCTTCCAGAGTCCGTGGGCCTTCGCGGGGATCGAGTATGTGCGGGCCTTCGGCTTCAACGTGCGGCCCGATCTGGTCAGCGATGTCATCGGCGCGTGGGCCAGCGCGTACGCGTATCAGCCGTGGGTCGGGCTCATGGCGAAGTACGATCACGTGCGCCAGGACGTGGCGACGGCGGGCACGCAGGTGCACGTGGTCAGCGCGGCGCTGTTCTCGGACGTGTTCGGCTACAGCTTTCGCAACCGTCGTCGGGTCCGCCTGTACGCCGGTTATCAGTACGAGGGCTACGGCCCCGACGCCGGGCCGGTGCCCGGCGCGCCCGAGGCGGCGAACACCCACCGCTTCATGCTGCAGCTGACGGCGCAGGGGCTGTTCCGGGTGCTGTGAGGTCGACCATGCGTATCACCACTGGTTCGTTGCTGTCCTTGTTGTTGCTGGCCGCGTGCAGCGGGGCTGCGGGTCCGGGTGCGGACGACGGCGGGAGCGGGGGCTCTGGCGGGGGAGAGGCGTCGACGGGGGACTCGCCGACGACGGCGGCGCCGACGAGCGGAGGGCCGTCGGGGACGGGGACGGGGACGGCGGAGGGCGGACAGGGCAGCTGTGGCGACGGCAAGGTCGACGACGGGGAGCTGTGCGACGGGGCCGATCTGGACGGCAAGCAGTGCGGCGACCTGGACCCGGGCTACATCGGCGGGACGCTGGCCTGCGCGGCCAACTGCGGCTCCTTCGACGCGTCGGGCTGCGAGCTGGACCCGCAGGCGGCCGTGGTGGCGCTCAACGAGCTGACGGCGAAGGGGGCGAGCGAGGGGCCCTACGCCGACAAGGGGGACGCGATCGAGCTGTACAACGCGGGCGGGGCGGCGGCGGAGCTCGGCGGGTGGAAGCTGTCGGACGACCCGCGCTTCCCGGTCGACAAGACCTACGTGTTCCCGGCCGGGACCATGCTGGCGCCGGGGGAGTTCATGGTGCTGGTGGCCTTCGACGAGCTGGCGATGACGGGCGAGCTGCCGTTCGGGATCGCCGATGACAAGGAGGAGACGATCACGCTGGTGGACGCGGGGGACGGGGCGGTCGACCAGGTGATCGTGAACGGGGCCGACGCGGTCGGTTCGTACTGCCGGCTGCCCGATGGGACCGGCGGGTGGTCGGTGTGTGCGCAGACCTTCGGGGCCGCCAACGCGGCCGTGAGCGAGCTGTGCGGCGACGGGGTCGTCGGCGCGGGCGAGGACTGCGACGGGGTCGAGCTCGCCGGGCAGACCTGCGAGGGGCTCGGTCTCGGCTTCACCGGGGGCACGCTGGCGTGCGCTCCGACCTGCATGTTCGACGCGTCGATGTGCGAGTCGGAGAGCATGGCGATCAACGAGCTCGAGGCGACCGACGATCAGATCGAGCTGTACAACGCGGGCAACCAGGCGATCGACGTCTCGGGGTGGATCTTGACCGACGATGTCGTCGACCAGGACTACGACCCCGCCGCGGATCCCGAGAAGCTGGTGTTCCCGCCGCAGAGCTCGCTCGCGGCCAAGCAGTTCCTCGTGGTCGCCAAGGGCATGAAGGTCGGTGAGCACCCGTTCGGCCTCGGCGCTGCCGGGGACACGGTGACGCTGCTGCGCCCGAACCTCGCGGTGGTCGACCAGGTGTCGTACGGCCCGGACGAGGCGGCGCTGTCGTACTGCCGCCTGCCCGACGGGCCCGGCGGGGCCTGGACGGTCGACTGCAAGCCGAGCTTCGGGGCGGCCAACAAGGGGCCGTGAATTGCGGCGAGCCGCCCGATGGGGATCGGGCGGCTCGAGCGTGGCCGCGAGGGCGGGGATGCCGGGCTACTTGATGCAGCCGGAGCAGACCGTGATGTGGCCGCGGGTCTCGGTGGTGGGCTTGCTGTCGGCCTCGACCTCGCTCCAGTCGTCGGCGCTCTTGAAGTAGGTGACGGGGTTGCAGCCGGCGGACTTGACGGTGAGGTTGAAGCCGGCGCCGGAGGCCGCGGCCTTGCTCGGGTAGTTGAATTCGCCGGAGATGGTGTAGTCGTCGGCGGAGACGGGGGAGCAGATCTTGCCGGCGCAGGCGGGGAGCTCGGGCTTGCACTCGTGGGGCTTGTCGGTCTCTTCGTTGGCGAGGTTGGCGTTGAGCCAGGTGGTCGTGGGGATGTCGACGGTGATGTTGCCGGCCCACGGCTTGAGCGCCTCGATCTTGAGCTGGCCGAAGTTCTCGGCCGGGCAGGGGCAGAGGTTGGACCAGGCGGCGGGCATCATGGTGTCCGGGTCGACGAAGTCCTCGCAGCCCTTGATCTGCTCGGCGCTGCAGGCGGGCGCGGGGGTGAGCTCGCGGCACATCTTGATGTTGGCGTTGCCCTGGGCGAGGTAGATGCTGCCGCTGCCGCAGATACCGTCGACGGTGATGTTGCCGACGCGCGGGAAGGTGGACTCGGCGACGTTGTCCTCGGTGGTGATGTTGAGCTCGCCGCGGTAGGCCTTGGGCAGATGGACGCGGATGTGGGCGCCGGCGCGGGCTGGCTGGCTCTGGCCGTCGTAGTACACGTAGATGGTGCAGCCGCTCTTCCAGGTGTCGACGGTGCAGTTGTCCTCGGGCGGCATCGAGTCGGGCTTGGCGGGGTTGCCGGAGTTGACGAAGGCCCACAGCGACATGCGATCGAAGGTGCCGACGACGCCCTGAGCCTCGTCGCCGAGGGTGGTGATGTCGTCCGAGAAGTCGTAGTACTGCATCTCGACGCTGATGACCTCGGCGTCCTGGTCGAGGAAGACCTCGACGTCGCCGCGGTTGGCGAAGTTGTTGTTGTAGTCGAGGCGGCCGACCGAGATCGAGTAGATCTGGCCGTCACCGGAGAGCGGGAAGGGCAGGTTGTCGACGACCTTCTTCCACTTGGTCTCCTGCGGGTGCTTTTCTACCGAGCTGTCGTCGCTGCTGCCGTTGTCGCCGCAGCCGGCAGTGAACAGGGACAGACCGAGCGTCAAACCGAGGGAGAGTGCCAGGGAAGGGTTTTTCATCGCGAATTCCGGGGAGAATCTGGAGTGCCGTGCTGGACCCTGCGGGTCGATCGGTTCGGACAGGATATCCGGGGCCGGTCCCGGCGACAATGTCGGCGAGCTCGCCGCGAGCGACGGGTCTGATCGGCGTCGGGTTTCGTGGCGGCGGGTGGCGCGGAGGATTGGCCTTGACCCCAGGGCTGCGGGCGGGCCATGCACGTCGGGCCCCATGCCACGCTCCACCTTCGCCGCGCCCCCGGCTCAGCTCGACTTGCCTGCCCTGGAGATGGCGACCCTCGACCTCTGGCGGGCCAGGGACATCGAGGGTCGCAGCCTGCGGACCACCACCCGGGCGGACGGGTCGGCGCGGCCGGCGTTCGTGTTTTACGACGGCCCGCCCTTCGCCACCGGTCTGCCGCACTACGGGCACCTGCTGGCCGGGACGATCAAGGACATCGTGCCGCGCTACTGGTTCATGCGCGGCTACCAGGTGGAGCGGCGCTTCGGCTGGGACTGCCACGGGCTGCCGATCGAGAGCCTGGTGGAGGCCGAGCTGGGGCTGCACGGCAAGGCCGACATCGAGGCCCACGGGGTGCCTCGCTTCAACGCGGCCTGTCGCGCCGGGGTGCTGCGCTTCACGGCGGAGTGGGAGCGGGTCGTGCAGCGAATGGGCCGCTGGGTAGATTTTCGCAACGACTACAAGACCATGGACTTCTCGTTCATGGAGAGCGTGTGGTGGGTGTTCGGGCGGCTGTGGGACGGGGGACGCATCTACGAGGGGTACCGGGTGCAGCCGGTGTCGCCGGCGCTGGGGACCCCGCTGTCCAACTTTGAGGTCGCCCAGGGGCCGCAGGAGCGCGACCCGGTGACGCGCAAGGAGGGGCACAAGCGGCGTCAGGACCCGAGTTTGACGGTGCGCTTCAAGCTCGAGGACGAGGACGCCTGGCTGTGGGCGTGGACCACCACGCCGTGGACCTTGCCGAGCAACCTGGCGCTGGCGGTGCATCCGGAGGTCGAGTACGTGAAGATCCGCGTGCTCGCGACCGGGGAGATCGCCTACCTCGAGCCCGGGCGCCTCGCGGATTACCAGGCGCGTGAGCGGGTGGGGGCGACGGAGGAGCTGGCGCGGCTGAAGGGGCGGGAGCTGGTGGGGCGGCCCTACGCGCCGCTGCTGCCGTTCTTCGCCCAGTACCGGCTGCGTCCGGACGGCAGCCGCTGGGCGTTCCGGGTGGTCGCGGCGAGCTACGTGTCGACCGACAGCGGCACCGGCATCGTCCACCAGGCGCCGGCCTTCGGCGAGGACGACTTCCAGGTCGGTCAGGCCGAGGGGCTGCCGCTGGTGTGCCCGATCAACCTCAGCGGGATCTTCGACGCGCGGGTCGGCGAGTTCGCGGGGATGTTCGTCAAGGACGCCGACAAGGCGATCGTGGAGCGGCTCAAGCGGGAGCACGCGCTGGTCGACCAGGACACGATCGTGCACGCCTACCCGCACTGCTACCGCACCGAGCAGCCGCTGATCTACATGGCGCTGGCGACGTGGTTCATGCGCGTCGAGGCGATCCGCGACGAGCTGGTGGCCAACAACCACAAGATCCGCTGGGTCCCGGAGCACGTCGGCAGCGGGCGCTTCGGCAACTGGCTGGAGAGCGCGCGCGACTGGAACCTGAGCCGCAACCGCTACTGGGGCACGCCGCTGCCGATCTGGCGCTGTGACAGGGACCCGGGCGACATGGTCTGCGTGCGCTCGGTGGCCGAGCTCGAGGGTCTCGCGGGGCTGCCCGCGGGCAGCTTGACGGACCTGCACCGCGAGAGCATCGACGGGCTGACCTGGCCCTCGAAGGCGGGCGGGACGATGCGGCGGATCGCCGAGGTGTTCGACTGCTGGTTCGAGTCGGGCAGCATGCCCTACGCGCAGAACCACTACCCCTTCGACGCGGCGCGCAAGCAGTACGTGGAGGACAACCTGCCGGCGGACTTCATCGCCGAGGGGCTCGACCAGACGCGCGGCTGGTTCTACACGCTGCACGTGCTGTCGACGGCGCTGTTCGGGCGGCCGGCGTTCAAGAACGTGATCGTCAACGGGCTGATCCTGGCGGCCGACGGCAAGAAGATGTCGAAGCGGCTGAAGAACTACCCCGACCCGGCGAAGGTGATCGACAGCTACGGGGCCGACGCGCTGCGGGCCTATCTGATCAACAGCGCGGTGGTCCGCGGCGAGCCGATGAAGTTCGGCAAGAACGCGCAGGACCTGACCGGCGAGTGCGTGAAGGAGACGGTTCGCGTGGCGATCCTGCCGCTGTGGAACGCGTTCAACTTCCTCGTCACCTACGCGCGGGCGGACGGGTGGTCGCCGACCCGGGCCGACCTGTCGGCGCAGGCGCTGGACAACCCGCAGGACCGCTGGATCTCGTCGCGGGTCGGCGGCTTCGTGGCGGAGCTCGCGAGCGAGTACGAGACCTACGAGCTGTCGAACCTGGTGCCGGCGTTCCTGCGGGTCTGCGACGACCTGAACAACTGGTACATCCGCCGCGGGCGTCGCCGCTACTGGCGGGCCAAGGGGGCCGGCAGCGACCTCGACAAGCAGCAGGCCTACGCGACGCTGCTGCGGGCGATCGTCACGATCTCGCGGGCGATGGCGCCGGTGCTGCCGTTCCTCGCGGAGGTGCTGCATCAGCGGCTGGTCGTCGAGGCGGGGCTGGCGGGGCCGGGCGAGGACAGCGTGCACCTCTGCGAGTTCCCCCGCGCCGAGGACTTCGCCCGCGACCTGGCGCTCGAGACGGAGGTGGAGCTGGCGCGGGCGGTGGTCGCCCTCGGGTTGACGCTGCGCGAGCGGGAGCACATCGGCGCCCGTCGCCCGCTGGCCGCGGTCGCGGTGGTGAGCCATGACCCGGCGGTGGTCCTGCGCCTGCAGGGGCGCGACCACGCGGACATCCTCGGCGAGCTGAACGTGCGCCGGATCGAGGTCTCGAGCGACGACACGGCGCTGGTCGACCTCGCGGCCAAGCCGAACCTGAAGCTGCTCGGCAAGCGCCTGGGGGCCAAATTGAAGGAGGTCGCTGCGGGCCTGCAGGGGCTCGCGCAGGTGGAGCTGCGGGCCTTCGCCGCGGGCGGGCCGCTGACGATCGCGGGCGAGGCGCTGCGGGCCGAGGAGGTGCTGCTGGTGCGGGCGCCGAAGCCGGGCCTGGTGGTGGCCAGCGAGGGGGCGCTGACGGTGGCGCTCGACACGGTGGTGAGCGAGGACCTGCGCCTCGAGGGGCTGGCGCGGGAGATCGTCAATCGCGTGCAGAGCCTGCGCAAGGCCGCCGACCTCGACGTGAGCCAGCGGATCGGCCTGACCCTGCGCTGCGGCGGGGCGCTGGCGGCGGCGGCGAGTCAGTGGGAGGAGCTGATCCGCGGCGAGACGCTGGCGACGACGCTCGAGCTGCTGCCGGGCGAGGCGCCCCGGGGGGCCAGCGAGGATCATCCAGACCCGGTGCATCGCGCGGCGGAGCAGCTCGGCGGCTCGGTACGCGACCCCACGTCGGGGGCGTGGTCGTTCACCGATACGGTCGATGACGAGGCGCTGAGCATCACGATCAGGGCGAGGGAGGCAGCGTGAACAGTCCGAAGATCTCCACCAAGCCGCCGAGCGGCATGCGCGACTTCTTGCCGGCCGAGCTGGCGCGGCGCAACCACGTGATCGCGATCGTGCGCGAGGTCTACGGGCGCCACGGCTTCCTGCCGCTCGAGACGCCGACGATCGAGAACCTGTCGACGCTGCTCGGCAAGTACGGCGAGGAGGGCGACCAGCTGCTGTATCGCCTGCTCGAGCGGCGCGACGCGCTGAAGACGGCGCTCGAGAAGATCGGGCCGCCGTCGGACGCGTGGCGCACGCCGCAGCTGGCCCAGGCCGCGCTGGCGGAGGAGGGCCTGCGCTACGACCTGACGGTGCCGCTGGCCCGCGTGGTCGCGCAGTACGAGCTGCCCAAGTTCTTCAAGCGCTACCAGATCCAGCCGGTGTGGCGGGCCGATCGCCCGGGCAAGGGGAGGTTTCGCGAGTTCTATCAGTGCGACGTCGACATCACGGGCACGCGCTCGCTGATCGCGGAGGCGGAGGTGTGCGCGGCGGTCTGCGAGGTGCTGCACGCGCTCGGCTTCCAAGGGTTCAAGCTGCGGATCAACCACCGCCAGCTGCTGCGCAGCATGATGCACGCGGCGGGCATCGACCTCGCGCACGAGGCGGCGGCGCTGATCGCCGTCGACAAGCTCGACAAGATCGGCGACGGCGGCGTGCGCGAGGAGCTGGCGGCGCGCGGGATCCCTGGCGACTCGGCGAATCGCTTGATGGAGCTGATCCTGTTCGCCGAGGCGGACGCGATCTTCGGCATCCCGCTGACGCGCGGGCCGCAGGGGCCGCGCGCGGGGCTGGCGGCGATCCGCAAGCACATCGCGGACCCGGCGGGGCTGCAGGCGTTGACCGAGCTGGAGCAGCTGGTCGGGCTGCTGGAGGCGAGCCCCGCGGGGCCGCACGTGCAGCTCAGCCTCGATCTGGCGCGCGGGCTCGGCTACTACACCGGCGCGATCTTCGAGATCGCGGTGCCGGACCTGGCGGGCAGCCTCGGCGGCGGCGGCCGCTATGACGACCTGGTCGGGATGTTCGGCAAGAAGCAGGTGCCGGCGGTCGGCTTCTCGATCGGGCTCGAGCGCATCCTCGTGGTGATGGAGGAGCGCGGGATGTTCCCGGCGTTGTCCGTGGGGCCGGAGCTGCTGCTGTGTTGGATGGGCGTGGCGCCGGAGAAGGTGATCGCGGTGGCGCATCAGCTGCGCGCGCAGGGGCTGCGGGTCGAGGTGTTCCCGGAAGAGGCGAAGCTCGGCAAGCAGCTGCAGTACGCCGACGCGCCGGGCGTGAAGGCCCCGCTGGCGGCGATCCTCGGCGAGACGGAGCTGGCGGCGGGGGAGATCACGCTCAAGCACCTCGGCAGCGGTGAGCAGACGCGGGTCGCGATCGCGGACGCGGGCGGCGCGGCGCGGGTGCTACTCAAGGGCGGCCACGTGTAGCTGCAACGGCGAGGGCCGCGGTGGCGACCTCGCGGCGTGCCGTCGTCGCTGCACCAGACCCTGGTCGACTTGCTCCGCCACTCGCCTGGGCTGGTGCCGGAGCTGCTGAGGGCTGCGGGCGCTGCGGCGGCGGTGGAGTCGGTGCGTCCGCTCGACGCGGTGCTCGACCAGCTCGAGCGCCGCGTCGACCTGGCGATGGAGGTGCAGGTGCCCGGGCTGGGTCCGGTGGCGATCGGCTTCGAGGTGCAGCTGGCGATCGACGCCGACAAGCTGCGCAGCTGGCCGGTCTACCTGACCTCGCTGCGCCGGGGCGCGTGTCAGCGGGCGCTGCTCGTGGTCCTGACGCCGGACTCGCGGGTGGCCCGCTGGGCGGCCCGTCCGATCGACCTCGGGCCCGGGAACGAGGGCTTTCGCGTGCACGTCCTCGGGCCCGCGCAGATCCCTCGCGTCACCGAGGCGAAGGCGGCTCGCCGCCAGCCCGAGCTGGCCGTGCTCTCGGCGCTCACCCACGCGGCCGCCGACGGTGACCCCGCGCTCGTGTACGTCGCGCTCGCCGGCCTCGAGGGCTTGGACAGCGCGCGGGCGCGGAGTTATGGTTCCGTGCTCATCAGGTCCCTCGATATGGCGCTGCAGGCCACACTCAAGGTCAACATGCTGGATACCGAAGCCCCAATTGCCGAAGCTGACGATCCCGAGATTACCCCCGAGTTCGTCGAGCGCGCCCTGCGGTTCGGGCGAAGGATTTGGGAGGAGGAGCTGCGCCGCGAGGCGGTGCGGGAGCAGGCGCGTGCGCAGGGGCTTGAGCAGGGGCTTGAGCAGGGGCTTGAGCAGGGGCTAGCTCAGGGGCGGCGTGAGGCGTTGCTCCGTTTTCTCGCGCGTGCGGGGCTGCGGCCCACGCCCGAGGAGGCGCAGCGGATCGCTACCTGCACGGAGCTCGGAATGCTCGATCGCTGGATCGATCAATCCGTCGGCGCTACCACGGTGGCCGCAGCGCTCGCCGAGTGGTGATTGCGTGAGGGACAGTCTGCGGGGAGCCGGCTAGGATGCGGGCTTCATGGTGGACGACGCGAACACGGGGCTCGCAGGGACGATCCTCGTCATCGACGACGAGCGCAACATCCGGCGGACCCTGCGGATGGTGCTGGAGGGCGAGGGGGCGACGGTGCTTGACGCGGAGACGGCCGAGGCCGGGCTCAAGCTGATCGAGCAGTCGCTGGCCGACAGCGCCGCCGGGTTGCCGGGGATCGAGGTGGTGATGGCCGACGTGCTGCTGCCAGGCATGTCGGGCCTGCAGCTGCTCGAGAAGCTCAGCGCGATCGGTGAGGGGGTGCCGCCCTTGCCGGTGATCCTCATCAGCGGTCACGCGACCGTCTCCGACGCGGTGCGGGCGACGCGGCTCGGCGCGTTCGACTTCTTCGAGAAGCCGCTGGCGCGCGACCGGGTGGTCGTCAGCGTGCGCAACGCGCTGCGGCACCATGCGTCGGAGGCGGAGCTGCGCAGCCTGCGGGCGCGGGCGCGGCGTGAGCTGATCGGCGAGTCGAAGCCGATGCTCGAGCTGCAGCGACAGATTACGAAGGTGGGCGCGACGCGGGCGCGGGTGCTGATCGAGGGCGAGAGCGGGACCGGCAAGGAGCTGGTGGCGCGGGCGATCCATGAGGCGAGCGAGCGGCGGGCAAACGCGTTCATCAAGGTCAACTGCGCGGCGATCCCCCGCGAGCTCATCGAGAGCGAGCTGTTCGGCCACGAGCGCGGGGCCTTCACCGGCGCGACCGGGCAGAAGCGCGGCCTGTTCGAGCTGGCCCACGACGGCACCCTGTTCCTCGACGAGATCGGCGACATGGATCTGAACGCTCAGGCCAAGGTGCTGCGGGTGCTGCAGAGCGGCGAGCTGATGCGGGTCGGCGGCGAGAAGCCGATCAAGGTCGACGTGCGCGTGCTGGCGGCGACCCACCGCAACCTCAAGGAGCAGGTGCAGGCCGGCGAGTTTCGCGAGGACCTGTACTTTCGCCTGGCGGTGGTGCCGATCGTGGTGCCGGCGCTGCGCGAGCGCGAGGGGGACGTCGCGCTGCTGTGCCGCCACTACCTCGACATCGGCTGCCGCGAGAACGGCATCAGCCCCAAGCGCATCGCCCCGGCGGCCCAGGCGGCGCTCGACGCCCACGCCTGGCCGGGCAACGTCCGCGAGCTGCGCAACGTGATGGAGCGGATGGCGATCCTCTCGGACGGTGACATCGAGCTCGACGACGTCCCGCAAGACATCCGCGGCGACGCGGGCGAGGAGTCGGGCACGGGCGACGCGCTGGTCCAGTTCGGGGAGGGCGCGGTGCCGCCGGGGATGTCGCTCAAGGCCTTCCGCGACTCGGTCGAGCGGGCGTTCATCCTGCAGCGCCTGGGCGAGCACGGCTGGAACGTGTCGAAGACGTCGGAGGCGCTCGACGTGGAGCGCACGCACTTGCACAAGAAGATGAAGCTCCTCGGTATCGCTCGCGGCGGCGGGTGATCGACGCGTTGATGCGCTTGTTGCTCACGAGGCGATGGCAACGGGTGATCGACGCGTGCATCTCTTCGCTCGCGGCGGCGGTTGATCGACGCGTGCTTACTTTGCGATGGCGACGCGGAGGGTGCGGCCGGCGAGCTGGAGACCGTCGATCTGGCGGCGGGCGCGGTCGGCGTCGGTGTCGCGTTCGAAGGTGACGTAGGCGACGCTGGCATCGCCGCGCTCGACGAGGCGAAGTTGGTCGATGGTGCCGTGACGGGAGAACAGGGCGCGGAGCTCGTGGGCATCGAGGGCGGAGCCGAAGCCGCCGACGTAGAGGGTGCGAGAGGTGGAGCTCATGACCCGGCGTGGCGCTTGCGTTCAGCGGCGATGCGGGCGATCTCCCGCAGGTTGCCGCGGTGGCGGATCCAGATGATCACGGCCATCGCCAGCGCGAGCAGGCGGTAGGCGACGGGTGCACCGGAGATCCACAGGTGGAGGGTGAGCGCGTTGATGGCGGTGAGCGAGCCGATCGCCGAGACGCGGGTGAGGGCCAGAGTTTGCACGTACACGAGGGCCGTGAACAGGCCGCCGACGGGCATCAGCGCCGCGAACACGCCGAGGGCGCAGGCGACCCCCTTGCCGCCGCGAAACCGGAGGTACACCGGGAAGATGTGCCCGAGGGTGGCGGCGAGGCCGACGATCGCCAGGCCGGCCTCGGGTGCCGGGAGGCCGCCGAGCGCGGCGTCGGCCATGGCCAGGCGCATGGGCAGATAGGCCTTGAGCAGGTCGAGGAGGAACACGACGACGCCCCACTTCGCCCCGAGCACGCGCACTGCGTTGGTGGCTCCGATGTTGCCGGAGCCGAGCTGGCGGATGTCGACGCCGCGGGCCAGGCCGACGAGCACGCCCATGGGGATCGCCGCGACGAGGTAGGCGAGGAGGCTCCAGGCGAGGACGCTTTGGCCGAGCAGTGCCACGCTCGGAGGATAACCGCTCGCTGCGCTGGCTGACCAGATCTCAGGTGGGGCCGGGCGACGGGGCTCGGCTCGCCTTCTCGTCGACGCCGCTGCGACCCAGGCGACGCGCGAGGACCTCGAGGACTGCGGTCCATTCGACGTCGCGATGGGCGAGGCCGACGAGGGTGTGGAAGAGGAGGTCGGCGGCCTCGCGTGCGATGTGCTCGCGGTCGTCGCTGGCGAGGGCCTCGGCGAGCTCGGCGGCCTCCTCGTGCAGCTTGGCGGCGATCGCCGGGACGCCGCCGTCCATGAGGCCGCGGACGTAGCTCTTGCCGGTGGCGCTGGTGATCCCGCGGCCGGCCTTGCGGGCGAGGATCTCGGCCGACAGGCGCGCGAGCACCGGGGCCGCGGAGGCGTCGTCGGTGCCGGGCACCGGCGTGGAGAAGCAGCTCACGGCGCCGGTGTGGCAGGTCGGGCCGCGCGGCTCGGCGTGGACCAGCAGCGCGTCGGCGTCGCAGTCGACCCACACGCCGCGCAGCTCCAGGGTGTGGCCTGAACTCTCGCCCTTCTGCCACAGGCGGGCGCGGCTGCGGCTCCAGAAGGTGACGCGGCCGCTGGTGAGGGTGGCTGCGAGGGCGTCGGCGTTCATGTGGCCGACCATGAGCACCTGACCGCCGAGGGCGTGTTGGACGACGGCGGCGACGAGGCCAGCGGCGTCGGGCTTGAGGGTGGCCCACAGGGCCCGTGCGTCGCTGTGGGGCGCGGCGGTCAGGGGGACCTCGCGGGGCTCAGCCGAAGCTGTTGGAGGAGATCGTGACGCCGCGGGGGGACTCTTGCTGGCGGACGGGGATGCCGTGCTCGTGCAGGTATTGTTTGGCCTGGGAGATGGTGTAGAGGCCGAAGTGGAAGATGGAGGCGGCGAGCGCCGCATCGGCGCCGCCCTGGTCGACGGCGAGGCCCTCGCGGAGGTGCTCGAGCTGGCCGACGCCGCCGGAGGCGATCACCGGGATCGGCACGCGGTGGGAGACTTCGCGGGTGATCCACAGGTCGTAGCCGTCGCGGGTGCCGTCCTTGTCCATGCTGGTCAGGAGGATCTCGCCGGCGCCGAGTTTGGCGACGTGGTCGCACCAGGCGAGCGCGTCGAGGCCGGTGGAGCGGGTGCCGCCGTGGATGACGACCTCGTAGAGCGGGGTGGTGTCGCCGGGCATCGGCTTCATCTGCTTCACGTCGATGGCGACGACGATGCACTGGCTGCCGTACTTGTCGGCGAGCTGGCGGATGAGCAGCGGGTTGGCGACGGCGGCCGAGTTGATCGCGACCTTGTCGGCGCCGGCGGTGAGCAGGCGGCGGACGTCGGCCTCGCGGCGGACACCGCCGCCGACGGTGAGCGGGGTGAAGATCTGGTCGGCGACGCGGTGGACCACGTCGATGAAGGTCTCTCGGCCCTCGACCGTGGCGGTGATGTCGAGCAGGCAGATCTCGTCGGCGCCCTGGAGGTCGTAGGCGCGGGCGGCCTCGACGGGGTCGCCGGTGTCGCGCAGGCCGGCGAAGTGGACGCCTTTGACGACCCGGCCGTTCTTGATATCGAGGCAGGGGATGATGCGGCGCTTTAACATCGGGCGATGGCCTCCTGCAGGGTGAAGCTGCCCTCGTAGAGCGCACGGCCCAGGATCACGGCCTGGATGTGCTGCTTGCGGAGGGCATCGAGGTCGGCGAGGCTGCCGACCCCGCCGCTGGCGATCACGGGGATCTCGAGGCCGCGTTGCAGCGCGGCGGTCGACTCGACGGCGACGCCGACCTGCAGGCCGTCGCGGGCGATGTCGGTGTAGAGCAGGGCCACGGCGCCCCAGCTGGCGGCGGCGCGGGCGAGCGCGGCCGCGGGCACGCGCGAGGTCTCCTGCCAGCCGGAGATCGCCACCCAGCCGTCGCGGGCGTCGATCGCCACGATGACGCGGCCGGGGTGGGCGCGGCACAGGGCGTGGGCGATGTCTGGTTCGCGGACCGCGAGCGTGCCGATCACGACGTAGTCGGCGCCGGTAGCCAGGGCCACCTCGACGGCGGCGCGGTCGCGCAGGCCGCCGCCGACCTCGACCTCGACGCCGAGGCTGTGGGCTGCTTCGACCAGGGTCTGGATCAGCGCGGTCTGGACGGGGTGGCCAGCGAAGGCGCCGTCGAGGTCGACGACGTGGATGCGGGTGGCGCCGGCGCGGATGAACTCGCGGAGCTTGGCGAGTGGGTCGGCGGCGTAGACGGTGGCGCGCGCGGGGTCGCCCTCGGCGAGGCGGACAGCCTGACCGCCGAGCAGGTCGATCGCGGGGATCGCCAGCAGGGCGGGGAGGGGCGGGGTGTCTCGCATGTCCCGCAGCCCCTGGGCGACCGACCCGGTCCGGGTGGCGCTCATCCCCGGCCCCCGAGGATGAAGCTGCGGAGGAAGCGGAGCCCCGACCACTGCGACTTCTCCGGGTGGAACTGGCAGCCGAACACGTTGCCGCGGCACACGGTTGCCGGAAATTCGATGCGGCCGTAGCGGCACGACCACATCACGTCCTCGGCCTGGCCGGGGATCACATAGTAGCTGTGGGTGAAGTAGAAGTGCTCGTTGGTTGGCTGGACATCGTTCCAGCCGACATGCGGGATCTTCAGCATGCGTGCGCCGGGCATCTCGCCGGCCGGCATGTCGGCGGGGAAGCGCCGGACATAGCCGGGGAGCACGCCGAGGCCCGCGTGACCGCCGTTCTCCTCGGAGCTGTCGAACAGCATTTGCATGCCGAGGCAGATGCCGAGGAAGGGGTCGCCGCGCTCGACGACCATGCGCAGGGCCGCCCCCATCGCGCCGTCGACGATCGCCTGGGTGGTGGGGCCGAACGAGCCCTGGCCGGGAAATACCACCATTCGGGCCGTAGCGACCCGATCTGGGTCGTTCGTGATATGCACCGAGGCGCCGACCTGGATGAGCGCGTGTTCGACGCTGTCCAGGTTCCCGAGCTGACTGTCCACGAGGATGACTTCGCGCGGCATCGGAACGAGGGCCGTTTTACCACAGGTCCGCGGCCGGACGGCGGCCGATTTTTCGCCATTGGCCTCGTCGTGGCTTGCGGGGCCGGTTCGCTCGCAGAGGGCCACGGAGCGGGCATTCTGGCGGTTTTGGGTGTCTGGGGCCGAGGCTTGGGGCGGGCGTGTTGCCGCAAGGGGGCCTGGCGTCGTGGTAAACCTTCAAGCCGCCGCGGGAGTTTCTGAGGGGGTCATGATGCGTGTTTCATCGATGTTGGCGGTGTGGGCTCTGGCGATGGGCTTGGCGGGGACCGGGTGCGACGCGGCGGCGACGGCCCCGAGCGAGCCCGCGGCGGGCCGTCCTGCGGGGGCCTCGGAGGGGCTGCGAGCCGCGGTCGTGGTGGCGGTCAACGGTCGCGCCACGATCACGCCGAGTCAGGGGACGCCGTTCGCGGCGGATCCCGACCAGGAGCTGCTCGCCGACGACACGATCACCACCGAGGCCGACGGCTTCATCATGCTCGAGCTGCACAACGGCCACGTCATTCGCGTGCGCTCGGGTGACGGGCTGCGGGTCGACCGGACGGCGGCGTTTGCCGAGCCCGCGGCCGCGGGGGAGCTCGCGGACCGCCTCGCCGTCGCGCTGAGCCCGGATGAGAGCCGCGACCCGCGGCTGCAGGTCGCGGCGCGGGTCGCCGGCTGGAACATGCGCATGAGCTCGGCGCAGACCTTCGGCGTGCAGCCGGTGTCCGCGCCCGTCTCGATCGAGGAGTCCAAGTCGCGGGGCAACGAGGGGCAACTCGAGCGGGATGACGAGCCGGTTGCAGAGTCGCCGCCGCCGCTCCAGCCCGCCAGCGATCCGATCAGCGAGGCGAAGAAGTCCGACCAGCTGGGCTCGGCGAAGAACAAGAGCAGCGGAAAGCACGGTCATCTCGAGAACACCAGGCTCCCTGGTGGCGGTGGTGAGCCGGAGCCGCAGCCGGCGCCCAAGCCCCCGCCCAGGCCCGACACCAAGTCCGAGCCGAGCAAGCCCCCCAAGGACCCCGGCCCACCCGAGTCGGAGGATCCCTCTGCGGGCGATCCGGGCGGCGCACCGGTGCCGCTGCCGAAAGATCTGGCGCTCGATCTGCCGGACAGCGTCGATTTCGTGGCGGAGGGCGGCGCGAAGCGGCGTGTCGGTCTGCCCGGGCCGCTGATCGCCGAGCGCAAGGCCCTGGCGACCTGCGCTGGCGCGGGCGCCAAGATCCGGGCGCAGGTCAAGGCTGGCAAGCTGAGCAAGCTCGAGGTCGGCGGCGCGGCCAGCAAGTGTGTGCCGGCGCTGGTCGGCAAGACGGTCGCGCTCGAGGACGGCTGGCTCGAGTTGCGCGTGAAGTCGTGAACCAGCTGCTGCGCCGGATCTTCCGCTCGCCGGCGCTGGTCGGGGCGCTGCTCGCGTGTCTGTGCGCCGGGTTGTGCGCGCTGCACCGCGTCGGTCATGAGCTGCGCTTCCTTGAGCGTCTCGAGCGGGACACCCTCGATCTCCGCTTCCAGTGGCGTGGCCCGCTGCCGACTCGCGACGCGACCGTGATCGTCGCGCTCGACGACAAGACGCTGGCGGAGATGCCGGCGCTGGCCGAGCGGCGCGAGGGCACCGCCCGGCTGATCCGCGCGGTGGCCGGCTATGGGCCGGTGGCGATCGGCATCGACGGCTTCTACACCAGCCCGGAGCAGCTGCTCTCGGAGGCGCTCGTCGCCGATGTGTCCACTTACCTGTCCGAAAGGCCAGATGCGACCGACCCGGCGAGCGCGCTGCTGCGGCGAGTCGAGGCCGAGACCGCTGGCGACGCCGCGCTGGTCGCCGCGATCGCCGACGCCGGCAACGTGGTGCTGTCGATGCACCTCGCGGACGACCGCGATCCGCTGCCGAACGACCCCGCGCTGGCCCGCGGTCGCTACGGTCAGGAATTGCTCGGGCGGCATCAGCCGAGCGCGACCCAGCGCGGCGCCCTGTCGCTGCCGCAGTTCAACGCGGCCGCGCGGGCGCTCGGGGTGGTCACGATCTACGAGGATGACGACCACACCGTGCGCGAGATGTTGTTCGCGCGGCGGGTCGGCGACGCGGTCTACGGGCCGCTCGTGGTCCCGCTGCTGGCGCTGCAGCAAGGCGTCAGCCAGGCCGAGACCGCGTACCTCCCGGACGCGCGGCGGGTCCAGATCGGGCCGCTGCGGGTGCCGCTGACCCGCTGGGACGGCCTCCTGCTCAACTTCCGCGGGCCGGTGCGCAGCTTCCCGCAGGTCTCGGCGGTCGACGTGGTCAACGGGCGCATCGACCCCGCGGCGCTGCGCGGCAAGATCGTCCTCGTCGGCGTCACGTACTTCGGTCACGACACCGTCCGCACGCCCTTCGGCGGCGATGTGTCGGGCGTCGAGCTGCACGCCACCGCGATCGACACGATCCTCGCCGGCGACGCGCTCGTGCGCTCGTCGCCGCCGCTCGACGCGCTCACCTGTCTGCTCTCCGGGCTGCTGGTCGCGCTGCTGTTCGCCGGTCGCCTGCGCCTCGGGCCCGGCCTGCGCGTCGGCGGCGTGCTCGTCGTCGCCGCCGCTGACCTCGCCCTCGCGTGGGGCCTCTTCCTCGGCTTCCAGCGCTGGCACGGCCTGGTCTGGCCGCTGCTCACGGTGGCCCTCGTCGGCGGCGTCGGGCTCGCGCTGGCCTACGTCGGCGAGGCGGTACAGCGCGTCCGCCTGCGCCGCACCTTCGCCCACTACCTCGGCGCCGAGGTGCTCGAGGAGTTGCTCGCCGACCCCCGCCTGCTCGACCTCGGCGGGGCGCGGCGCGAGCTCACCGTGCTGTTCTCCGACATCCGCGACTTCACCGGCCTGGCCGAGCGCCTCACGCCGGAGGAACTGGTCGCGCTGCTCAACGTGTACCTCACGCCGATGACCGAGGAGGTGCTGGTGCGCGGCGGCTACCTCGACAAGTACATCGGCGACGCGGTGATGGCGGTCTACGGCGCGCCGGTGCCGAAGCCTGACCACGCCGCGCGGGCGCTGGCCACGGCGGCGGCGATGCGGGTCGCGCTGACGCGTCTGGAGCCGAGCCTGCGGGCGCGGGGCATCGCGCTGAAGATCGGTGTCGGGGTGAACACCGGCGAGATGGTCGTCGGCAACATGGGCTCGCGCGAGCGCTTCGACTATACGGTGGTCGGTGACGCGGTGAACCTCGCGTCGCGGCTCGAGGGCCTGACCAAGGTGTACGGCGTGTTCTGCGTGCTCGGCCCGCAGACCCGCGACGCCGCGCCAGCGGGCTACCAGTTTCGCGAGCTTGACCTCGTGCGCGTCAAGGGCAAGGCGCAGCCGGTTGCGATCCACGAGCTGCTCGCCGGGCCGGATGTCGTGGTCGCCGAGTACCGCGAGCTCGGGCTGTGGCAACCGGCGCTCGCGGCCTACCGCGCCGGCGACTTCGCGGCGGCGCGGGCCGGCTTCGCGGCCTTCGCCGCCGCCAACCCGCACGACCTCGTCGTCGGTCTCTATCACGAGCGCCTCGCAGACCTCGGCGAGGTCGCGCCGCCCGAGTGGGACGGCGTGATCACCTACCAGCGCAAGTGAGGCCCGCAGCACCCGGCAGCGGCGCGCGGACATGACACGCGTGGCTTCACCGACGCGCAGCGCCGCGATCTGTGCGACAACAAGGTTCGCACCGGCAACCCGGAGGACAGCGATGACGCAGCGGACTCGGAGATCGCAGTGGAGGGCGGCCGCCCTGGTGGCTGCTCTGTGCGCGTACGGCGAGGTCCAGGCAGCACCGGCGAGGCCGCCGGTCCCCGCTGCCAGGCTCGCCGCGCGCGATCCGGTGGGCGCGGCCAAGTCGCTGGCCGCCCTCGCGCGCTTCGCCAACGGGACCTTGGGAGATTCCAGCTACGACCGCCGCGTCGCCGCGGCGCTGGCGAGGTTTGGCCACGGCAAGGCGATCGCCCGCCGCATCGTCGCCCCTTACGAGGCCATGAGCGTGGCCGATCGCGCCGTCCTGTTCACCGAGGTCGCGGGCCTCAACGTGGGGCTCGACGCGCTCACGACTCGCCCCTTCGATCGCCCCGCCTTCGACCGCTGGCGCAGCGGCCTCGCCGAGGCAGCGGCCGCGCGCTCGTTGCTCGTCACCAAGACCGTGCTCGCGCCCGACCCCGTCGACCCGCGGGAGAAGAGCCAGTACGAGCTCATCTACCGCGGCATGAAGGTCAGCAAGGGCGCCGACGCCGACGGCACCGACGAGCCGGTCGTGTTCACCGCCGTGTTCTGGCCGGGTGGTCCCGCCGACCCCTACCGCTCGACGACGCGGAGCCTGCCGGAGACCGGCACCCTCGGCGTGGCCAACGGCGCCAGCTCGGGTGCCAGCGCCGGCGAGCTGTGGTCGAGCGGCTACTGGCCGGGCGCGTGGAACAGCGGGATCGTGTTCGTCTCGGCCGTGATCGAGGACAACGGCGACCTCGAGGCCCGCAAGGAGGAGCTCGCCCTGTTGCTCGCGCTCGCCGAGTCCGAGGCCAGCGAGGACAACAACCCCGACCGCATGGCGGTGCTGCGGCGCGAGCTCGACGACGCCCTTGACCTGCTGCACCTCGCCGACCCCCAGCACTGGGACGCACGGGCGATCCAGGTGCGAACGATCAGCGCCGCCGAGTACGACGCGCTGTACGTCGCGCCGACCCAGCCGAGCCCCTTCCCGCACAAGCTGGCGCTCAGCCACAGCCCGCGCGGCGGCGACTACACGCTGTACTTCGACGTCCCCTCGCCGCGCGTCCCGCTCAAGACCGTCGTCGTCACGATCAAGCAGATCGAGGCGCTGGGGGCCGAGCGCGACCGGGCCGAGAATCGCCAGGCCGACTTCGGCATCGACGTCAGCATCGACGCCACCACCCCCGCCAGCAGCTCGCGCCTGTTCCCCCGCAACAAGAACCTCTACAAACCCGGCTGGACGGTCGAGCGCCAGGTCCAGGCCGGCAGCAACGTGGCCATCTCGGTGCGCCTGTGGGACCGCGACCCGCCGGCCGAGTACGCCTGCACCGCGCTCGCGGCCTGGAACTCGCCGCTGTGCACCACCTACTGCGCCGCCGCCCCGGTGAGCTGCACGCCCGGCCTGCAGAACGGCAACCACTGCCCGACCTTCGGCGGCGCCTGCCCCGACATCCAGTTCGACTACGACATCAACGTGCTACCCGAGAGCGGCCCGGCCTGGACCAGCTACCTGCAGCGCAGCGTCGGCGCCGTGTTCGACCTCGGCAGCAACACCCTCAGCGGCGACATCAACGGCCCGGCTGGCACTTACACCCTGACCGGCACGCCCGGCGGCGGGCAGGCGCGCATCGTCCTTGAGGTCTCGCAGAAGTGATCTCGCCGAAGCGATGCAGCGAGTGAGTCAGGGGACCACGGGGGCCAGCTCGGGCGCCAGCTCGGCGGTCTTCTTCGCGGCCGGGTCGCGCTCGAGCTTCACGCTCGGGTCGTGCTCGAGGTGCAGCAGCATGTACGTCACCGCGACGACGAGGATCATCACGACGCTCAGCACCTGGAACGGCAGCGCCAGCATCCACAGCACCTCGCCGCGGCCACGGCGACGTCGCAGCTTCTTGGCCACCTTCTCGTAGAAGTCCGGCGGCGCCTCGACCTCCGGCAGCCCCTTCACCAGCTTCAACATGTTCTGCAGGCCGTCGAGCTCCTCGCGCGCCTCCGGCGACGCCGCGAGCAGCTGCTCGACCTTCGCCGCCTCCTCGGGCGCGAGCTGCTTGTCGAGGTAGGCGCTCATCAGCGCGTCGGCATCGGTGGTGCTTGGCTCGGCCATGGCGCTCGTTCGAGGGTAAAGGGTGGACGGGTGGTTCGCACGCTGCCCTAGCGCAGGTACGGCTGGAGGCGCTCTTTGAGCGCGAGGCGGGCCCGGTGCAGGCGCGACTTGAGCGTGCCCTCCTGCAGTCCGGTGATGCGGATGATGTCCTGGTAGCTGAGGCCCTGGATGTCGCGGAGGACGATCAGCAGGCGGTGCTCCGGGTCGAGCGCCGCCAGCTCGCGCTGGATCACCTGCTCCATCCGCGAGCCCTCGACCGTCGCCTCGGGCCCCGGCACCTGGCTCTGGAAGGTGACCACCGCGCCGCCCTCGGAGGCCGGCAGCTGCGCCTGCGGCGAGTCCTCGATCTCCACGCTGCGGTGGAAGTTGCGGCCCTTGAGGTACTTGATGCGGTTCTTACAGGTGTTGCTGGCGATGCGATACAGCCACGTGTAGAAGCGCCCCTCGCCGCGGTAGCTGCCGATCGCCCGATACACGATGATGAAGACCTCCTGCGCGAGGTCCTCGGCCTCCTGACGGTTGCCGATCATCCGCAGCATCAGGCCGAAGATGCGGTTCTGGTAGGTGGTAACCAGCTCCTGGAAGGCCCGCTCGTCGCCCTCCTTCAGCTTGCGTACGAGCCGGCGATCGCGGCGATCCTGCTCCGCCCGACGGGCCGCCTCCTCGCGGGCCTGCGGGCTGAGACTCGCGTCGTCCGGCGGCGGCGGCTCCGGCTCGTCGGGCTCGACCACCGTGCCGAGGTCGACGACGCGGGGCGTCGCGGCGCTGGGGTCAGGGTCGGTCACGCGACTCACTTTCGACCAGACCACCCCGCGCGCACAAGGTTCCAGGGCAGACAAAGCGCGTCCGGGATCGCGCCAGCACGCCGGCCCGGCCTCAGCGGTTTGGGTTCAGCAGGACCCCAAGCGTCAGCGCGAGCACAGTATCCGGGCTCGGACCGGTGATCTGGCGCGAGAAGCCGAGCCCGAAGTTGAGGCCGACCTGACCCTTGCCCGGGCTAGCGAAGTAACCCCCGCCGAACGCGATGTAGCCGCGGTCGTCGTCCGTGCCCCGCCCGTGGCTGTCCCAGTAGCCGCCGATCCGCAGCGGCACCGCGTCGCGAATCGTGTACTCCGCCCCGCCCGAGAACACCATGCGCGTGTACTTGTTGTCGGCGCGGTACGACGTGAAGTCGTACATGCCGTCGAAGTTGATCGAGAAGCCGGGCTTGCGGGTCGGGAACACGGCCAGGCCGTGGGCCACGCTGCGCGGGTAGTCGGAGAGCGCACTGACCCGCGCACGATTCAGGCTGCCGTCCGCGATCACGTAGGGCGCAAGGTTCAGGTCGGTCGCCGGGATGGCCGGTCCGACCAGGTTCTGACCGACGACCGAGAGCGTCACATAACGGCGAGCGCTGAAGCTGAGCGCCAGGTCGAGCCCGAACGCGAGCTGCTCCTTGCGGGCGTCCTGCCGCTGCCCGTCGGTGTCGCGGAAGCGCAGCACCGAGGACTGAAACTTGGGCCGGACACCGAAGGCCAGCCACCCGCGGACCACGTTGATCGCCAGCGCCAGGCCGACCTCGTGGCCGCCGTGGGCCATCGTCAGCTTCTGCGCGTCACCCTTGCCGTCGACGTACGCGACCTTGGGCGCGCCGATCGTCGAGATGTAGCCGAGGCCGAGCGCGACCCGCTCGTTGAGCAGCGAGTCCATCGCCAGCAGGCCGATCCCGTGGGTGTTGCTCTCGATGTTCACCTGGTACGCCGGCTGGATCTCCAGCTGGCGGGTGAAGCCCATGTTCGCCGGATTGAGGAGCATCGCCTCGGCGCCGCTCGTCGAGGCCCGCGAGGCCCCACCCATCCCGAGGTTGCGCGTGCCACCGAGTCCCGGGCTCGCGTCCGCCGCTGACGGAATGGCAAGCCCGAGCCCCGCCAGCAGACAGGCGAGGCGGGCAGGGCGGGCGCGTGGACAAAGAGCGGGCATGAGAGGGCGGCCCGAGCAAGTTCCGGACCAGCGCGCCCGAGGAGTTATCACGAGCCCCGCGAAGGAGCCAGCGCCCGGCCGCCCCCGCGGGCAGCAGCGAGGCCCGCGAGCGCGAGCAGCAGCACGCCCATGCCGAGCAACAGCCACTCCTGATGCTGCGTCCAGCGCTGGGCCTCGGCGAGGGTGTCGACCGGGCGCCCGGCGATCAGATCGACGCGGGCCCACAGGCGCCCGAGGTGTGGCAGCAGCAACAGGCGATGGGCCAGCGCGGCGCCGGTCAGCAGCAAGGCGATGCAGCTCGCCGCCCGCGACGCGAGCCAGCCCGGCACGGTCATCACCAGCACGACCCCCGCACCGACCAGGATCTCCGCCAGCCGCAGGCCCAGCGGGCCGGCGAGCGCCTTGCCGAGGTTGGCGTCGATCAGCGGCGAACTCGCCAGCCCCGGCAGCGCCACCCAGTAGCCGATCACCAGCGCGCCGAGGAAGGTCGCAAAGGCGAGGAGTCCGAGGCACGCAGCGATCCGCACCCCCCGAGTGTATGTCAGCTGCGCGTCGCCAGCAAAATTGCGGCGAACTTGCCGGGTCCCCTGGACTGTGCCGAGCGCCCCGCCAGACTCGTCAGGGTTCGGCGGCACGTGCCAACAGCTCGCCATCATGAAGCCCTCGCCGGGCCTTCCGACCTTCGCTAGATTCTCCCGGTGCACCAGCCAGGCCCGACCCGCCGGACCCTGCTGCGCGCGGCCGGTGCCGGCCTGCTCGCCTACCTGTCCCCGGGGACAGCTCTCAGCGACCCCGGCGAGCGCGTGCTCGGCGAGGGCCGCTCGCGCTACAACCACGTGCGAGTGACCGAGCGCGGGAGCGTCCGCACGATGTACTTCGTCGGCGACGACGGCACCCAGTACATCGAGACCCGGGTCGACCGCGCCTACCCGGCCAGCCTCGACCTCGACGTATTCCGCACGATGATGGCCGGCTTCCTGCTCGCCCCGCGGCCGACCAGCGCCCTGATCCTCGGCCTCGGCGGCGGGGCGATCGCCAACTACCTGCACGCGCGGGTCGCCGGCCTCGAGCTCGACGCCGTCGACATCGACCCCGAGGTCGTGCGTCTGGCCAAGGCCCACTTCGACGTCCCGCGCGAGCACCCGCGCTACCGCTGCCACATCGCCGACGCCCGCCTCTTCCTCGAGCGCGCCCCCGCCGACCGCCGCTGGGACATGATCTTCCTCGACGCCTTCCGCGGCGTCACCGTGCCCTACCACCTCAAGACCGCCGAGTTCCACGCCGCCGTGCTCGCCCGCCTGAGCCCGCAGGGGGTGGTCGTCGCCAACCTGCACAACGCCACCCGCATGTACCCGCACGACCGCGCCACCTTCGCGGCCGTCTACCCCGCCCGCTACGCCTTCCTCAGCGAGGCCGGCAACCAGACCACCCTCGTCGCCGCCGCCGACCCGCAGCGCCTCGGCCCCTACGCCGTCCGCGACAACGCCCGCGCTGCCCAGCCGAGCTTCGACTTCGACCTCCTCGGCCTCGCCGCCCGCCTCTACCTCCGCCGCGACTGGCCCGCCGACACCCCCGTCCTGCGCGACGACTTCCGCCCCGACGCCCTCGACACCGCCGTCCTCCGCCACAACGAGACCTGCATCCACGGCTGCCGCTACCAGCGCTGAGTCTCTACATGCTAAGCAGGGCCATGCCCGCAGCCGACAACCAGTGGTCACGCCGCGGCCTGCTTCGCTCCGGATTGGGCTGCGGATTGGGGGCCGGATTGGGCCTCGGATTGGGCGCCAGCGTCGGCCTCGCCTGCGGGCGCTCGGCCGCCGCCGCCGCGCCCGAGCAGGTGCTCGCCGAGGCCCGCTCGCAGTACAACCACGTGCGGGTCGCCGAGCGCGGCAGCGTGCGGACGATGTACTTCGTCGGCGACAACGGCATGCAGTACATCGAGTCGCGGGTCGACCGCGCCTACCCGGCCAGCCTCGACCTCGACTACACGCGCACGATGATGGCCGGCTTCCTGCTGCAGCCGAAGCCGAGGCGCCTGCTGATGCTCGGCCTCGGCGGCGGCGGTATGAGCAACTACCTCAGCGGTCGCATGCCCGGGCTCGAGATCGACGCCGTCGACATCGACCCCGAGGTCGTGCGCCTGGCCCAGACCTACTTCGACGTCCCCGCCGCCGACCCGCGCTACCGCTGCCACGTCGATGACGCCCGCCTGTTCGTCGAGCGCTCCACCGCGCAGTGGGACATGATCATGCTCGACGCCTTCCGCGGCGTGTTCGTCCCCTACCACCTCAAGACCGTCGAGTTCTACCGCGCCGTGCTCGCCCGCCTCGCCCCCCAGGGCGTCGTCGTCGCCAACCTGCACAACGCCACTCGCATGTACCCGCACGACCGCGAGACCCTCGCCGCCGCGTTCCCCGCCCGCTACAGCTTCGTCAGCGAGGGCGGCAACCAGACCACCCTCGTCGCCTCCGCCGAGCCGCAGCGCCGCGGCGTCTATCACGTCCGCGACAACGCCCGCGCCGCCCAGCCCAGCTTCGACTTCGACCTCATGGGCCTCGCCGCCCGCCTCTACCTCCGCCGCGACTGGGACGCCGCCGACATCCTGCGCGACGACTTCAAGCCCGACGAGCTGCGCGCCGCCAGCGAGCGCCACAACGAAACCTGCGTGAAGGGCTGTCGCTACGGCCTCTAGTCAGGGACCAGTCAGGGCTCAGTCGTCAGGGCTCCCCCGGCGACGAGTAGCGCAGCTCGATCGCGTGGATCTGCCGCTTCGCGTCCAGCATCTCCGGCTCGACCGCCAGCGCGCTGGTGAACGACGCCAGCGCCGTCTCGTCGTCGCGCGCCTGCACGTACAACAGACCGAGGTAGTAGTGGGCCCGGGCGCAGCGCGGCTGGCGGGCCAACACGCCGCGCAGCGTCGCCTCCGTGGCCCCGCGCAGCGCCGTCTTGTCGGGGCTGCGCTGATACTCGCACCAGGCGATCGCCGCCTGCAGCTCGACCTCGTCGGGGCTCCGCGCGGCCGCCTGACGGTAGCGCTCGAGCGCCCGATCGAAGTGCCCGGCCCGCAGCGAACGATCGCCCTCCCGCGCCAGCATCTCGCTCTCGAGGATCTCCTTGGTGGTGGGCGCCGGCGTGCTCGGCCCGCCCCCGCCGCCCGGGCGGCCCCCGGCCCGCAGCAGCGAGGACAGCTCCTCGCGCTGCCGCGTGTCGTTGAGGATCTGATAGGCCTCGTTCAGGCTGGCGAACACCGCCGCCGACCGCTCGCGCAGGTGGCCGAGCTCCTGGTGCGCCAGCGCGTCCGGGTGGAAGCGCCGACTGAGCCCGTGCCACGCCGCCTTCACCTCGGCTCGCCCCGCTGACAGCGGCACCCCCATCAGCTCGAAGGCGTGCGCCCCGGCCCGCACCCCCGCCTCGAGGCGCTCGAGCTCCGCCGTGAAGCTGGCCAGGCGCGCCGGATCCGTGGTGCCCGCGCCGATGCTGGCCTTGCGGACAGGTGGCTCCGCGCCGACCACCGCGTGCCCGCCCGTGGTGGTGTCGCGCGCCGAGTCGGCGCCCTTGAGCATCTGACAGGCCCACAGCGTGTACGCGATCTGGGCCACACGCAGGCGGCTCTGCCCGCAGCGCAGCGCGGCCTCGGCGATCGTCGCGCTCGGTTCGAACGCAGCGAGCACCGCCTCGTCCGCCGGCGAGAAGTGGAAGTGGGCCCGGTAGCGCAGCAGCGACGAGCGCACCCGCAGCGGCGCCTCGAACAGCCGGCCCATCTCCGCGGCCACGCGGGCCAGGTCGTAGTGGGCCGAGACCCCGGCGAAGATCAGCTCGAGCGCGTTGACCTGCGCCCCGAGCGTGTGCTCGTCGACCGGCGCCGACGACTCGCCGCCCGTCACGTGCGCCTCGCCGCTGCGGACCGCGAAGCTGTGGACCAGCTTGCGTGCGCACTGGATCCGCAGCGCCTTGCGCAGCTGCGCGGTGGTCAGCAGACGCCGCCGGACCAGGTAGTGCCCGAGCCGCTCGCGGGTCGCCGGAACGTCCGCCAGCTCGGTCTGCGGCGACTGCAGGGCGAGCGTGGCGCGATCTCGCTCATCGGGCGTGAGTTGCCCGGTCTCGACCAGGATCTGCCCGAGCGAGTCGGTCGCGCTGACCCAGTCGGTGAAGATCGGCATCCCACCCTGAAACCACACCGACCGCTCCCCCGCGTCGGGCCCCGGTTGTTGCAGCGCGACCAGCCCGCTGAAGCGCTGGCGCAGCAGCGCGAACACGAGCCGGGGCAGGCCGATCGCCTGCAGATCGACGACCTCCGCGGTCGCTGCGCCTGGCGTCCCCATCCGTCCGAGATGCTAGCACTCGGGGACGCGGGCCTGCTACGGTCGCTGCGCATGAGCATCAGCTTCATGGTCGGCCCGCATCGCGTCCGCTTCGCCGGCAAGACAGACATCGGCCGCGTCCGGGCTCAAAACGAAGACAACGTGCTGGTCCCGAAGGAGATGGCCCTGGCGGTCGTTTCGGACGGCATGGGCGGCCACGCGAGCGGCGAGGTGGCCAGCCGCATCACCGTCGAGACCATCGACCAGTACTACCGCGACACCGCCCGCAGCGGCCCCAACACCTGGCCGATGAAGCTGCCCAACCTCGAGGTCGAGCGCCAGCGCATGGCCGTGGCCATCCAGCTCGCCAACTCCAACATCTTCGAGACGGCCGCCGCCGACGGCTCCAAGAAGGGCATGGGCTGCACCGTCGACGCCATGTACTTCAGCCAGGGCCGCTTCTACATCGGCCACGTCGGCGACAGCCGCGTCTACCGCATCCGCGGCAGCCAGATCCAGGCGCTCACCGAGGACCACTCCTTCCTCAACGACTTCCTGCGCATGAAGGAGATGTCGAGCGACGAGGGCATCAACCTCCCGCACAAGAACGTGGTCGTCCGCGCCCTCGGCCTCAACGAGCAGGTCCACGTCGACGTCATCCACGACGAGTTCAAGGTCGGCGACCTCTTCCTCATCTGCTCCGACGGCCTCTCCGGCATGCTCACGGACCCACAGATGCGCGAGATCTCGACCGCCACCAACAGCCTCGACAACGCCTGCAACGAGCTCATCAAGTCGGCCAACGACGCCGGCGGCAACGACAACATCTCTGCGATCCTGATCCGCGTCGAGAAGCCCTGAGCCTCACAGCAACCCGACGACCCGCTCTGCCAGCGCCAGCGCGGCGGTCAGGCCCGGCGACTCGACGCCGATCAGGTGCACGCAGCCGGGCGGGCCCTCGCACAGCATGAAGTCCCGCTCCTCCCGCTCGTCGGGGGCCCGCAGCTTCGGGCGGATCCCGCAGCCGTCGTAGCGCAGCAGCAGCGGCGCGATCGGCCCGAGCAGGGCCTGCGCCGCCGCCAGGAAGTCCGCGTGCTTGTGCTCGGCCGGCCCGAAGTCGTCGCGCGAGGCGACGTACTCCGCGTCGGGCCCGAGCCGCACCCCGCCGTCCAGCTCGAGCGTGAGGTGCACGCCGAGCCCCGCAGCGTCGCGGCGGCGCACCGGGTACACGAGGTGTTGGTAGCGCCCTGGCGCGTGCAGACGAAAGTAGTCGCCGCGGCACGGGTAGATCTTCGCCGGGTCAACGAGGCCCATCAGCGCCGCGACCCGGTCCGACTCCAGCCCCGCCGCGTTGACCAGCGACCCGGCCTCGAGCTCGCCGCGCGTGGTCTCGACGCGAAACCCCGTCGCCGTCGCATTCACCGCCAGCAGCTCGGCCTGCAACACGAAGCTCGCGCCGTGCCGCTCCGCGTCGGCGCGCAGTGAGGCGGTCAGCGCCATCGCGTCGATGATCCCCGTGCGCTCGCACCACAGCGCCGCGCGCATCGGCGGCAGACTCGGCGCGCGTCGGGCGAGCTCCGCCGCGTCGAGCCACGCGAGCCCACCGGCCCCGGACGCCGCCGCGTTCGCGTGCAGCTCGGCGAGCGCCGCGACCTCGAGCTCGTCGCGCGCGACCACCAGCTTGCCGGTGCATGCGTGCGCGACCCCGTGTGTGCTGGCCCACGCGTAGAGCAGCGCCTGTCCGCGGACACAGGTCTCGGCCTTCAGCGAGCCCGGCGGATAGTAGAGCCCGCTGTGGATCACCCCGCTGTTGCGGCTGGTGATGCCGGTGCCGACGCGGGCCGCTCGCTCGAGCACCACGACATCGCGACCGCGACGCGCGAGCGCCGAGGCGATCGCACAGCCGACGATCCCCGCGCCAACGACCGCGACCTCCATCCGCGACAGTTTAGCGCGCCACCCATCGCTTGCCTGAGCCGCAGGCCCGGCGTAAAACCCCCGGCGAGCGGCCATGGAACTGCACATCACGACCCACACCTTCAAGGCCGACAACCAGTGGGAGACCATCGACACCCGCTGGCACAGCCCCTTCTTTTACTGGAAGAAGGACGGCCTGCGCGTCACCCCGCCGGTGCCGCTGCGCATCGTCGTGTGGGGCGCCGTGGTCGCGGAGTCCGACGAGGGCTGGATCAACACCGGGGGCTTCAGCGCCGTGTTCCTGCAGCGCGTGCAGGCCCGCGGCACCCGCGGCGAGATGATCCGTGTCGAGGTCGGTGAGGAGATCTCCGAGACCTCGGAGAGCTCCGACGACAACGCTGGCGGCTGACCACTCGACGCGGGGCGCTCGAGCACAAAGGGCCCCGCGACCTCGCGGAGCCCTGCTCAGTGGTTCAGAGCAACACCTGTCCATCAGGACAGGTAGACGGCCTAGTTCACCTTCTTGTCGGGCTCCTGATACCAGGTCAGGGACTCGGTCATCTTCTCCAGCTCCGACAGCTCGACCTTCACGCCCTTGTCGCTGAAGAACAGGTCGTTGCTGACCAGCGGGCTGCGCCGCTGGGCGATGAAGAGGATCGGGTCGCCGCCGCGGGTGTAGCCGAGCTGCACGATCGCGTTCTTCAGCCAGCGACCGGTGTCGCCGAAGCTGAACTCGCGGGTGAGCCGGTAAAAGCCCTCGTGCGGCAGCTTGATCAGCGAGTCACCCCAGCCGAACGACGACGACGGAATCTTCACGCCCGGCATCTGGAAGCGCCACTGGTTCTGCACGTTGTTCACGGGCAGGAGGACCGAGGCCGGCGCGAATTCGGCGTCGGTGCGGATGAGGATCAACATGTTGGGGGCGACGGTCGCTTCATGCCCGGGCAGAAACTTCGTCGTCTTGTAGATCCCCGCTTGGTACTGGAAGGCCATACGGCGACGAACAGTACAGAAAGCCGTGTCTCCGGGGAAGGCCAAAGCGCCACGTTCCGACAGTCGGCGACGAATCCATCGGCCCTCATTCCCTCGCCGATGAGGTGGCATTCGCCATCACGCCCGTTGTCTCGCTTCAGGCCCCTCGCTCCTTGTCACGGCCCCGCCCGATTGTGCTAGGAAGGCACGGCCGCCGTGTCTGATTCCGTCATTGTAGTCAACGCCGATGGCCCGGAGACCCGGGTCGCCCTCATTGAGAGCGGGATCTTGTCCGAGTTCTACGTCGAGCGCGAGCGCGAGCGTGGCACCGTCGGCAATGTCTACAAGGGGAAGGTGCTGCGCGTGCTCCCAGGCATGCAGGCCGCCTTCGTCGACATCGGCGAGGAGAAGGCCGCGTTCCTCTACGCGGGCGACATCGTCAGCCCCAACGCCAACGCTGCCGCTGCCCCGCCCATCGAGGACGACGACGGCGAGACCATCCCGCGTCGCACAGGCAAGCACGCGGACATCACCGAGCTGGTCCGCCCCGGCCAGGAGATCCTCGTCCAGGTCGTGAAGGACCCGATCTCCAGCAAGGGCGCCCGCATCACCACGTACATCTCGCTGCCGGGCCGCAACGTCGTGTTCATGCCGACGGTCAGTCACATCGGCATCTCGCGCCGCATCTCCAGCGAGCGCGAGCGTCGGCGCCTCCGCCGTCTGGTCGACCAGATGCGCCCGCCCGGCGGCGGCTTCATCGTCCGCACCGTCGCCGAGTCGGCCACCAACGGCCAGATCCGCGGCGACATGGACTACCTGCTGCGCCTGTGGGCCAACATCAAGGTCAACGAGCGGGTCCACCGCGCGCCCGTGCTGCTCTACCGCGACCTCAACCTGATGCTCCGGGTCGTGCGCGACAACCTCACCCCCGAGCTCAGCAAGGTCATCGTCGACGACCGCGTCGCCCACGAGAAGCTGGCCAAGTTCGTCTCGGCCTTCATGCCGGACTGCGCCCAGAAGATCGAGCAGTACAGCGGTCGCGAGCCGATCTTCGACGGCTACGGCATCGAGCTCGAGCTCAACCGCGCGCTCGAGCGCAAGGTCCCGCTCAAGAGCGGCGGCTCGCTGGTGTTCGACCAGGGCGAGGCGCTCACCGCCATCGACGTCAACACCGGCAAGTTCGTCGGCGCCAAGGGCAAGACCCTCGAGGAGACGATCACCCAGACCAACCTCGAGGCGGCCGAAGAGATCGCCGAGCAGCTGCGCCTGCGCAACCTCGGCGGCCTGGTCATCATCGACTTCATCGACATGGACAAGGAGTCCAACCGCCGCAAGGTCTACCGCAAGCTGCAAGACGTCCTGCGAAAAGACCGCGCTAAGGCCCATATCACCAAGATCTCGGAGATGGGCCTCGTCGAGATGAGCCGCAAGCGCACGCGCGAGAGCCTCGGCCGCCTGCTCACCGCCCCCTGCGAGTCCTGCAACGGCAAGGGCTACACCAAGTCCGCCAGCACCGTCTGCTACGAGATCCTGCGCGAGATCCGGCGCGAAGCCCCGCACATGACCGGCGACAGCGTCCTCGTTCAGGCCGCAGCGCCCGTCGCCGAGCTCATGAACGGCCCCGAGACCGCCGCCATCGACAACATGGTCAAGCGCATCCAGCGGGGCATCGAGGTCCAGAGCCGCAAGGATTTCCACATCGAGAAGTTCGAGATACGTTCGAAGAACAAGGGTCGCGGCAACGACTGACCCCGCGACCGCGAGCCGAGGGGAGGACCGGGCCATGGCAGTGCAGAGCCGAGCAAACGACGACCGCCGTCGCGGCGAACGCCACAGCATCAACCCCGAGTTCGCCGCCCTCGACGCCGGAACCCTGACCTACGTCAGCAACCTCAGCGAGTACGGCGTCTTCATCCACACCCGCGTGCGCCTGCCCGTCGGCGCCGCGGTCGACCTGCGCTTCACCGTGCTGCTCGACGACCCGGTCGTGATCCACGGCCCGGGCCGCGTGGTCCATCACCAGGATGAGCCGCGCGGCATGGGCGTGAACTTCGTCAAGCTCAGCGCGGAAATGCAGCTGCGGGTCATCGACGCGATCAACTGGTACCGCGCGCGTGCGCTCGCCGGTGTCGAGGTCGACCGGGCCTTCCGCACCCGCGAGCTCAGCCCCGAAGAGCTGGCCCAGATCGACGAGGAGGGCGACGAGGGCGACGAGGTCGAGGCCGACCCGGCCACCGAGTCGGTGACCACCCTCAGCACCAGCGACCTGGTCGTTGAGAGCGGCTCCCTCCACGCCAGCGTCGAGGAGCTGAGCCCCGCGGACATCGAGGCCGCCACCTCCGCGGCTGCGATGCGCCGCGCCGCGCCGAAGGGACCGCCGCCGAAGCCGGCGGCCTCGCAGCGCCCGCTCGCTCCCATCAAGGACGACGAGTACGAGGACTTCTGAGCCCCTTTGCAGCGCTGCGAAGAAGCGCCATAGTCAGCGCGTGAGCCTCGGTAAGCGCCTCTGGGACATCGCCCGATCGAACATCACGGACTTCCGCGAGGCCCTCAAGCCCGACGCGCTCGACGGCCTCAGCGAGCAGGAGCGCCGCACCCTCGAGGACGAGACCAGCGACACCGTCGGCGCCAAGGCTGGACGCAAGGCCCGGCAGTTTCGCGACGCCGCCGAGGAGGCGTGGGACAAGGCCTACGACGCCGCCCAGGCCCGCGGCGGCCAGCCCGGCGGGCGCCCGTCCCCGGAGGCCGATCGCATCCGCTGGTACCGCACCCTCGAGCTCGAGCCCGGCGCCGACCTCCCCGCCGTCCGCAAGGCCTACCGCCGCCTGCTCAAGCAGTACCACCCCGACAAGTTCGCCAAGGACCCCGACAAGTACAAGGCCGCCACCGAGGTGACCCGCAACATCACCGAGGCATACGACGGCCTGACCACCCTCCTCGGCGCCTGACAGTTGCAGTGGACCGCGCCCGCGGTCCTCGCGTATTTTGCCGCGCGTAGGTCCCCGTGCCCCGCAGCAGCGCCGCCTCGAAACCCAAGCCCGCCCGAACCCTCGCCCAACAGGCTGACCGCCACGCCCTCTACGAGCGCGCGGTCCAGGACCCGGAGGGCGACGTCAAGTTCTTCGCCCGCACCTACCGCAAGATCCGCGGCCACGACCCGATCAGCATGCGCGAGGATTTCTGCGGCACCGCGGCCCTGTGCTGCGAGTGGGCCCGCAGCGCCCCCGATCGCACGGCCCTCGGCGTCGACCTCTCGCAGGACACCATGAACTGGGGCCTCGAGCACCACATCGTCCCCGCCGGCCGCGACGTCGCCAGCCGCGTCACCCTCATCTGCGACGACGTGCGCGCCGTCAAGCGCCCCAAGGTCGACCTCACCTGCGCGCTCAACTTCTCCTACTACTGCTTCAAGCAGCGCGCCGAGCTGCTCGAGTACTTCACCAGCGTGCACGCCGGCCTCAACCGCGACGGCGTGTTCCTGCTCGACATGCTCGGCGGCACCGAGGCGATCCTCGAGGGCAACACCGACAACGACCACGGCGACTTCATCTACCGCTGGGAGCAGGCCAAGTTCGACGCCTTCTCGCACGACTTCCAGTGCTTCATCCACTTCCTGTTCCCCGACGGCTCGAAGATCTACCGCGCCTTCAGCTACGACTGGCGCCTGTGGATGGCCCCCGAGCTGCGCGACCTCCTGCTCGAGGCCGGCTTCTCGAAGGTCCACTTCTACTGGGAGAAGACCGACGCCAAGGGCGAGGGCACCGGCGTCTTCTACGAGCCGGACTACGTCGAGAACCAGGAGATCTGGTGGACCTACCTCGCCGCTGAACGGTGAATCCATATGCCCAAAAAGCCAGCCAAGCCCACCCCCGCGAAGAAGACCAGCAAGCAGCCCGCCGCGAAGAAGCAGCCCGCCGCGAAGAAGGCCGCGAGGCCCACCCTGGCCGCGCGCGCCGACAAGCACGCGCTCTACCAGGTCAGCGTCCAGTCGCCCGGCGTCGACATCGAGTTCTTCGAGGAGCAGTTCGCCAAGTACCGCGGTCGCAAGCCGCTGCGCATGCGCGAGGACTTCTGTGGCACCGCCCTGCTGTCCACCGAGTGGTGCAAGTCGGACCCCCAGCGCACCGCGCTCGGCGTCGACCTCGACGCCGCCACCCTCGCCTGGGGCCGCGAACACAACCTCGAGCCCGCCGGCCCCGACGTCGCGCGCCGCGTCAAGCTCGCCCAGGCCGACGTCCGTGAGACCCGCTTCGCCAAGGTTGACCTGACCCTGGCGATGAACTTCAGCTACTGCGTGTTCCACACCCGCGAGCAGCTCGGCGAGTACTTCACCGCCGCCTGCAAGGGCCTGGTCCGCGACGGCGTGCTCGCGCTCGAGGTCTACGGCGGCACCGAGAGCATGGCCGTCCTCGAGGAGGAGCGCCCGGTCCGCGGCGCGACTTATGTCTGGGAGCAGGAGAAATTCTGCCCGATCGACCACCGGACGATGTGCCACATCAGCTGGCGGTTCAAAGATCGCAGCCAGATGACGCGCGCCTTCACCTACGACTGGCGCCTCTGGACCCTCCCCGAGCTGCACGAGCTGCTGCTCGCCGCCGGCTTCAAGGCGGTCAAATTCTACTTCGAGCGCGTCGACGGCGACGAGGGCGACGAATTCCTCACCGGCACCGGCGACTTCGTCGAGCACACCGAGATCGAGAACCAGGAAGCCTGGCTGGCCTACGTCATCGCCCTCAAGTAAGGGCGCAGCGCTCGCAGAAGATCGCCGAGGTCGCCGCCCTCGCCAACTCGGTCGACGACGTCAGAGCTCGAGCGAGGCCACCAGGTCGACCGCCTCGGCCTGGGTCACGCGCGCGCGCACGAAGCTGCCCGGCTCGGCGCTGCCATCGGTGAGGATGACCTTGCCGTCGATGCCCGGCGCCTGGCCCTCGTGGCGGCCGTCGAGCAAGAACTCGCTCTCGTCGCTCACGCCCTCGACCAGCACCTCGATCTCCTCGCCGATCAGCGCCTCCTGCCGCGCCAGACGCAGCTCCTCCTGCAGCTCCATCAGCGCCAGACGGCGCTCCTCGGCCAGCTCCGGGTCGACGCGACCGGGCAGCAACGCCGAGGGCGTGCCGTCCTCGCGCGACCACGGGAACACGCCGAGGTGGTCGACGTGGCCCTCCTCGATGAAGTCGTAGAGCCGCTGGAACGCCGCCTCGCTCTCGCCCGGGTGACCGACCAGCATGGTCGTGCGCAGGTAGATGTACTTCGACTGCGCCCGCAGCCGCTCCACCATGCCGCGCACGACCTTCTCCGTGTAGCCCCGACGCATGCGCTTCAGGACCTCGCTGTCGATGTGCTGCAGCGGCACGTCGATGTACGTGGCGATCTTGGGCTCGCTCGCGATCTGGCGGATGAGGCCGTCCGTGACCGTAGTGGGGAAGGCGTAGTGCAGGCGGATCCACCGCAGCTCGGGGACCTGGCACAGCCGATCGAGCAGGCGCTCGAGATCCGGGCGATCGTCGAGGTCGCTGCCGTAGGTCGTGAGGTCCTGGGCGATCAGGCACAGCTCGCGCGCCCCGCTGGCGACCAGCGCCTCGGCCTCGGCGGCGATGCTGGCGATCGAGCGGCTGCGCTGCGGCCCGCGGAGCTTCGGGATGATGCAGAAGGCGCACGGCCGATCGCAGCCCTCCGCGATCTTCACGTACGCGCTGTGCGTGCGGCCGCTGACCTGCCGCGGCGTGTTGTGATCGTAAAGGTAGGCGCGTCGGCTCAGCGGCGTCACGCCCATGCGCTGCGCCCCGCCCGAGAGCACCTGCGCCAGCCCGAGCATGTCGGCCGAGCCGAGGAAGTTGTCGACCTCGGGCATCTCCTTGGCCAGCTCGTCGGGGTAGCGCTGGCTCAGGCAGCCGGCCACCACCAAGCGCTTGCCCTGACCCGCCGCCTTGGCCTGTGCGAGCTCGAGGATCGTCTCGACCGACTCCTGCTTGGCCTCCTCGATGAAGCCGCAGGTATTCACCACCAGCGTGTCGGCCTCCTCCGCGGTGTCGACCAGCTGGTGCCCCTGCTGGCGCACCACCCCGAGCATGATCTCGGTGTCGACCTGGTTCTTGGGACAGCCAAGCGAGACGAAGTAGACCTTCTTGGCGGTCGGGTTCTGCGGGGTCGTGGCGGTCATGCGGGCCGGGGGAGGGGAGCACGTTCGACCAGCGAGGTCAACGACGCGTACCCCATGACCTTGCGCACTGGTCTACATCTTCTTGCAACCACCGCCGGCCGCAGCGAGCCCCGCGGCGCGCAGCTCACGTCCCGTCGGCCCCTCACCGAGCGCCGCACGCCGCTCCGGGCCGTGCGTCGGACCCAGCACGTCGCGCAAGTACGCCGCGTAGTCGAAGGTGTCCGAGTGCTCCGGCGAGTGGCACTGCTGACACAGCTCCACTGGCGCATCCGTGCGGATCGCGTTGGCCTTGCCGCGCTTCTCGGGCACCGCGACGTGCAGGCTCCCCGGGCCGTGGCACTGCTCGCACTGGATGTTCTGCAGCGCCGCGTTCTCCACCACCTCGGACCCGCCCGGCGCGCGGAAGCCGGTCACGTGGCAGCCGACGCAGCTGAGGTCGAACTGCTTGTTCACGTCGACCAGGGTCTTGTACGCGTCCGCGTGCCGCGTCTTCGCCCAGTGCTCCGCCTCGTCCGCGTGACACGCGGCGCACTGCTCCGCGCCGACATAGCTGGCCTCGCCCTTCGCCGGCGCTGGCGCGCGCACACCAGCGAATCGCCTTCTGGTTCTGGGTCGCGACCCAGTCGTCGTACTTGCGCAGCGCCGCCGCGGCGTCGGCGTCCGAGGCCCCGAGGTGACAGGAGATCTTGCTCTGCTCGACGGTGACAGCGACGGCGCCAGTGACCGGCGCCGGCTGCTCGATGCTCGCCGTCAGCGTCGTCCGCTCCTGCTCGAGGCGGGCGATGAAGTCGGGGTCGGCGCTCGGGTCGGCCCGGAACTTGGTGAGGCGCGCGTCGAGGCGCGCGAGCTCCTGCCGCTGCGCCGCCGCTGTCGGCACCAGCGTCCACGTCGCCGGTGCGGGCAACTGCTGCACCGCGGCCGCCGCGATCTCGAGGCGCATGTGCGTGATCGTCTGCGCCTGCTCGCCAGGCTCGACCACCCAGGTCCCGCCGAGACGCGCCGGCGGACCGCCGAGCCGCGTGCGATCGAGGCCCACCGGCATGCCGACCACGATCAGGTCGATGCCCGCGACCTCCTTCGCCAGCGCCTCGGCGGTGGCGCGCGAGCCCTGCAGCAGCACGACCGTGAGGTCGACGCCGGCCTCGCGCATCGCCGCGATCTCCCGGCGCAGCGCCTCGGCGGGCGGCTCCGCGTGCAGGCCCGGCGCCAGCCCCGGCTCGATCACCGCCGTCACGCCGGCGTCGATCGCCCAGGTCGCGTCGCCGAGGCGCACGACCCGGTGCGCCTGCACCCCGCGCCCATCGAGGCTGCGGCAGTTCGCCAGCACTCGCGGCAGCGGCCATGTCTCGAGGGCCAGGTCAGACTTCGGCGAGCTCAGGTCGGTGGGCCCGAGCCCCGACACCAGATGCTCCGCGAGCCCGCTGAAGCGGGTCTGCAGCGCCGCAGCACGCTGCTCCGCCTGGGCCCACGTCGCCTCGTCCTTCGGCGCCTCCGGCCCGGCTGGGTCCGGGAACAGGAACGACCCCGGCTCGAGCACGAGACGCGACTGCGCCTGCGAGTTGGCCTCGATGTAGCCGAACGCGTACTGCAGGCCGCCGAGCGACTCGGTGGTGCAGCCACACGGCGCGACCGTGCCGAGCACACGAGCGAACGCGAAGATGTCGATCACCAGACGCGGGGCCTCGGCCGGGGCGATCGCCTCACCCTTCTCGCCGGCGCTCGCGTTGATGGGCCCCGGGTCCGACGGGCCGCAGGTGGCACAGGCGAGCACGGCGGAGGCGGCGAGGCCGACCGCCGCGAGTAGGGGCGATCTCCCCCGGTGGGTACGGAGAGGGGTGCGTCGGGAGGGCAGGGGCGTGAGCATGGTCCGCGCGGGCGACGATCTCAGTCGTCGGCCGCCGTGTCGACCTCCGCTGCGACGCGACCAAGCGCACGGCCCTCCCGTGGCTCGAGACGATCGTCTCGAGGCCTCTGGCCTTATAAGACCTGTCCCGCGGCGTCATGGTCGCGGTGGCCGCGCAGGCCAGCGCTCCCCCGACTTGACCGTCGGGACCCCGGCAGTTAGCCTTCGCACCCTTTCGCCCCCGCTCTCTCGAGTTACGCAGGACAGCAAGCAATCATGGCCGTCAAGATCAGGCTCGCCCGGATGGGCTCCAAGAAGCGCCCCTACTACCGCATCGTCGCCGCCGACGCCCGCAGCCCCCGCGACGGTCGTTTCCTCGAGCGCATCGGTACCTACGATCCGCACGCCGAGTCGGTCGTCGTCGACGAGGCCCGTATCAGCTACTGGGAAGGCGTGGGCGCGCATCCGACAATCACCGTCGCCCGCCTGCTTCGTCGCGCCCGCAAGGGCACGGCCGGCAGCGCCAAGGCCTGAGACCTCCACCAAACACGAGCCTGCGAGCGCCGCGGAGGCGCTCGCGGCCCGTTTTGCCGAGCCGCATCGGGTGTGAAATGCTCTCCGGGTCGTGATGCCGCGACCCCCTTCCCGCGCCCGTGATCTCGCGCCCGCTCGCTCCCCTGGAGGCATCCATGTCACCTTCCGCCGCCCAAATCTCCCTCAAGGACCTCATCGAGTACCTCGCGCGTGCCCTCGTCGATCACCCCGATGAGGTCGTCGTCACCGAGATCTCCGGCGAGCAGACCATCGTCCTCGAGCTGAAGGTCGCCAAGGACGACCTCGGCAAGGTCATCGGCAAGCAAGGCCGGACGGTCAAGGCGATGCGCGCCCTCCTCAGCGCCGCCTCGGCCAAGCTCCGCAAGCGCGCCGACCTCGAGATCCTCGAGTAACCCCCCGTGCGCCCCGCCGCATCGCCGTCACAACCCGCGGACGCGCTCGCGGTCGCCGTCATCGTCGGCCCGCACGGCGTCCGTGGCTGGGTCCGTGTCCACCTGCACTCCCCAAGCTCGAGCGCCCTGCGCCCGGGTCTCGTCGTCAACCTCCGCGCCGCCGGCCGCGACGACCTGAGCCTCAAGCTCGTCGCCGTCGACCCGATCCCCGGCAAGCCGATGCTCCGCGTCCAGCTCGCCGGCGTCACCGACCGCGACCAGGCCGAGGCCCTCCGCGGCCGCGAGCTGTGGCTCGCCCGCAGCGACCTCCCGGCGCTCAAGCCCGACGAGTTCTACCTGGCTGACCTCATCGGCCTCGCCGTCGAGCGCCTGCGCCCAGGTGGCCGTGTCCAGCCGCTCGGCAAGGTCGTCGGCCTGACCAGCAACGGCGCCCAGGACCTCCTCGAGGTCGAGTACGAGATCCCCGGTCGGCGCCCCGACACCTGGCTGCTGCCCGTGCTGCCGCACTTCATCGCCGAGGTCGAGGGCCGCCTGCGCGTCGAACTCCCGCTCGGCATGCTCCCCGACGCGCTCGCTGACGGCGACGACATTGAGGACGACCAGGGGTCCCGGTCGTGAGCGGCCCGACCTTCGAGGTCTTCACCCTCTTCCCCGACGCGATCTCCGGCTTCTTGCGCGGCGGCCTGATCGGCAAGGCAGCCGAACAAGGCCTCGTCACGGTGCACTGCACCGACTACCGCGACTACACCCACGACCGTCACCGCACCGTCGACGACGCCCCCTACGGCGGCGGCCCCGGCATGGTCATGAAGATCGAACCCGTCGCCGCCGCGCTCGAGGCGGTCACCGCCGCCCGGGGCCCGATGCACCGCATCCTCCTCACGCCCTCGGCCCCGCGCTTCGACCAACGCGCCGCCCGCAGGCTCGCCGCCCTCCCGCGCATCGCCCTCCTTTGCGGCCGCTATGAGGGCATCGACGATCGCGTCCGCGAGGCCCACGTCGACGAGTGCCTCTCCCTCGGCGACTTCGTGTTGAACGGCGGCGAGGTGGCCGCGCTGGCGATCGTCGAGGCCGTCGCTCGCCTCTGCGAAGGCGTGCTCGGCAACCCGGAGTCCGCTGCCCGCGACAGCTTCATGGCCACCACGGACCTGTCTGAAGGGACAGGCACCTGGCTCGAGGGCCCCCAGTACACCCGCCCGCCTGTGTTTCGCGGCGTCGCCGTGCCCCCCGTCCTGCTCGCCGGAGATCACGACGCCGCCGGCCGCTGGCGGGCCACACAGGCCTGGCGACGGACCTGGGCCCTGCGCCCGGACCTCCGCCCGCGGCGGGTCCTGCCCGCCACAACCCCGATCTACCTCGCCCGCGAACCTGGCCTCGGAGACCTGCCCGAAGGCGCAGCTGCGTTGCCGGGCGTCAGCGGCCTCCTCACGCACGCCAGGACCGCCGACCTCCGGACCTTGCGCCGCACCCTGAAGCGCCGCCACGGCGTCGCCCCGGAGCTTGTCGCCGTGGTCGTGGGTCCGATCGAGACCTCGCTGCCGCAGGCCCACAGCGGCGCGGCGCTCCTCGATCTGCTCGCCCTCTCCGGAGATCTCTCCGCACCCCTCGTCCTGCTGTTGTGCCCGACACCGACAGCTCTGGGAGATCTCACACCTGCGAGCCCCAGTGCCCGCGAGGAGCCCCAGGACGCCTCAAGCTGGCCCTCAGCGCTGCGAGCGGTGTTCGCGCTGGATCCTCTCTCAGTCGAGGCAGCTGCTTTAGAGCTTGCGCGATGGGCCCCAATGATTGACTCTTCGCCCCCCCAGCCGGTATGTGGGTCGGCAATCACCATTGCCGCCGCGGCGCTCAGCGAGCTCCGTACGCCCGCCGCTCGCTAGCCTGCGCCCACCCGGCCCCGACCTTCAGAGCCCTGTCATGAGCAACAGCAGCCCGTTCATCGAGAAGATTGAGAGCACCTACAAGCGCAGCGACCTCCCGGAGTTTCGCCCCGGCGACACGATCCGTGTCCACGCGAAGATCTCCGAGGGCGGCAAGGACCGCATCCAGGTGTTCCAGGGCGTGTGCATCCATCGCAAGCGGAACGGCGCCCGCGGTGCCTTCACGGTCCGCAAGATCTCCCATGGCGTCGGTGTTGAGCGCGTGTGGGCCGTCAACTCCCCCCGCGTCGTGAAGATCGAGCTCGTCAGCCGCGGCCGCGTCCGCAAGGCCAAGCTCTACTACCTGCGTACGCTCAGCGGCAACGCGGCCCGCATCCGCGCGCGCCTCGGCGGCTACGCCAGTCTCCTCGACGGCTCCGGCGACAGCGAGCCGAACAACACCAACGAGGCCTGAAGCTCCGTGCAGCCGCCCGTGTCACCACGGGCCCGTGGACGCGCGAGCGAAGATCTGGCCGCGAGCTTCTTGGAGGCTCGCGGCCTCGTCGTTTGCGACCGTAACGTCACCCTCGCCGGCGCGGAGCTCGACCTCGTGGCCCGGATCGCGGGACCTCCCGGTGCACCGGACACCTTGGTTTTCGTCGAGGTGCGCAGCCGAGCGGACGCCCTCGCAGGTCACCCGCTCGAGACGATCAGCTTGAACAAGCAGCGCCGCCTGCTGCGAGCAGCGACCGCATGGCTGGTCCGAGCCTCGTTGTGGGAGCAGGTCGAGGTTCGCTTCGACGTGGTGGCGATCGTCTTCGGCGACGACAAAGCCCCGGAGATCACCTGGATCCCCGGGGCCTTCGGCACCGACGGCTGAGCGTCACGCCATCACATCGTCGGCGGCATTTCCATCGTGTTGCACATCGGCTTGCCGTCGGCGTCCTTCTGGAACTTGTCGCAGGCAGTCTTGAGGTCCGCGAGCGTACCTTCCGAGAGGTCGTCGCCACACACGCACAAGGTCTGGCAGCAGAACTCGCCGAGCTTTTGCAGCTGTGCGCACTTGAAGCCGCTCTCGCACGAGGTCTCCTTGGCCAGGACCTTCTTGCCGATGCCGCCGTCCTCACAGTCAGTGTCGTCGTTGCAGGCTCGTGAGCACATCGAGCGCTGCAGAACGTACGTGGAGTCGAGCTGGCAGTCGTTGTTCGTGCATGTGAAGCGCGTGATGCCGTCGCCCGTGGTGTTGCACTCCACGTCGCTCTTGCACGGCTTGGTCGGCGGCGAATCCTTCTGCGCGAACACGCAGAGCAGGTCGTTGCAGCTCAGCGCAGGGAACGTGACGACCTGGCTTTCAGGCGCCTGAACGTCGCCGTGATTGCAGGGCGCCCCGATGTCACCCTTGGGGCAGGCGCTCAGCAGCGGAACGAGGAGCGTGGCGCCCAGCAACGTGGCGGCGGTGCGAAGGAGAGCGAGCGTGCGGTTGGCTGGCATGTGGGATCTCGGTCGTGACGGCCGGAAAGGGCCTCCATCGTACACGGCCAGGCCATAGGGTCAAGCGTCCCGGACCCAGGCCAGAACTCGCGCAATCGGGCGCAAATGGCCTTCTGGCGCCGGTTTACCCAACATCCGGACCAGACCTCGCAGGGCCTTGCCGGCTCACCTAGCGATCCCGGCGGAGATCCTTCCACCGAGCTCACCAACTGGACGTGGGCCACCCCTGCCACCGTGTCTCCCGTGGACCCTGTAACAATAGTCACGACCCTCTCGCGGCCGACAGCCGGAATTTCTGCGACGGCGTCGAGATCTCCACAGATCGCCCTCGCATACAGCTCGTTCCACCCCCGCAAACCGACGGGGAATAGCCACGTCGTCCGCGCTGGTACACGCCCCTTCGCCGCCTGAACGGGGCACGGTGCGCCGGATCTGCCCATGTCTCTCCGCCGCGCGAAATTCTCCGGCAGCCTTCTCGCCAGCACAAGCACGGCGAGAGGCCCTTGCGACTCGAAGCTGGCCGCTGGTAATGTCCAAGCCTCTATGAGTGCGAACTGCCCCGGCGCCAGCGCCGGAGTCACTTCGAACTTCGAGAATTCGAGGCCGAAGCCAGGCTCTCCCGCTTGGCAACACCCCGCTCGCTGAGGACGCAACGACCGCATGAAATCGCTCCGACACCTCACGTCACTCACTCTTCTCAGTCTTTGCGCCACGTGGGCCCTCTTCTCCCCACCTGCTGAGGCCGGTCCGCCGCCACCTCCGCCCGCGGGCAAGACTCCGCCGCCGCCGCCCTCGAGCGGCCCAGCTGTGCCTCCACCGTCGGGTGCTGCGGTGCCACCGCCTTCCGGCGGCCCGGTGAACGCAGCGCCGACAAGTGGCCCCGCCACGGGAGTCCTCGTTGACGCCGAGGAGAAATACAAGAAGGAGGACTACCAGGGCGCAGCGATCATCTTCGACGCGGTGGCCAGCGGGAAGACTCCCGGCGACACCTACCGCGCCAAGTTCTGGCTCGGCAAGACGCTCTACAAGCTCGAGTTCTACGCGGTCTCGTTGAGCGTGTTCAACGAGATCGTCGCCGCCGGCCCGAGCCACCCGTACCACAAGCTCACGCTGCCGTGGCTCGCCTCGCTCAGCCGCGAGCTGCCTGAGGGTGCAGGCGTGCTCGAGAAGGTCGGCACCTACAAGCCCGCTGACCTCGAGGACTCGGCCTTCGACGAAGTCCGCGACGAGCTCTACTACCTGCTCGGTCGCTTCTACTACCAGAAGGGCGACCTGGGTCAGTCGATCGCCTTGTTCGGCCAGGTCCCGGACGACAGCGACTACTACATCCCGGCCCAGTTCTTCCTCGGTGTCGCCGAGACCCGCGAGTTCCACGGACCGCAGGCGGTCGAGGCCTTCAAGAGCGTCCTCCGCAAGAACATCACGCTCCAGGAGGTCGCCAACAAGAACAAGAAGAAGCTCAAGAAGGAGGCCAAGAAGAAGAAGAAGGCCCAGAAGAAGCTGGCGAAGAGCGGCAAGCTCCTCGGCGGCACGACCGAGGAGCTCAGCTTCGAGGAGGAGATGCAGCGCTACGAGGAGCGGGCCAATCTGGCGCTCGGCTACATCTTCTATCAGGTCGGCAAGTTCGAGACGGCCAACAAGTACTTCGACAAGATCCCGCTCGAGTCGCCTTACTGGCTCGACTCGATCCTCGCGGCCTCTTGGTCGGAGTTCCGTCTCGTTGAGCTCGAGCCCGAGAAGGCGAACCTCCACTACCAGCGCACGCTCGGGTACATCCACACCCTCAACGCGCCCTTCTTCTACGACTACCTGTACCCCGAGTCGGTCATCCTGAAGGCGGTCACCTACTACTTCAACTGCCGCTACCAGCCGGCCAAGCTCGCCATCGAGGAGTTCAACCGCCGCTACCCGAAGACCCGCGACGACCTCAAGGACCTGCTCTCCAAGGCTCCGGAGGACTTCGCGCTCTTCGACCTGAGCGTCAAGATCCGCAACAGCGAGTCGAAGCTTGACCCGTTCGTCGAAGAGGTGGCCCAGAAGTCGCTGCAGGACAAGACCCTCGAGAAGAACTACGCCTACGTCAACGAGCTGCAGCGCGAGAGCTCTCAGCTCGACGAGATGAAGCCGGACTTCAAGAGCAGCCCGCTCTCGGACACGATCACGGAGAACCTCGATGGTCTGCTCTCGATCGCCAAAGAGAGCACCGGCGCGCTGGCTCGTCAGCGCCTCATGACGCAGATCCAGGAGATCAACGACCTGGAGCGCGAGGCCATCAAGATCGAGTACGAGATCTTGAACCGCATCAAGGCCCAGGGTGGCGGCGCCCCCAAAGAGGGCCGCCCGCAGAAGCCGAAGATCGACTCCGAGCACGAGATCTACAACTACAACGGCGAGTATTGGAAGGACGAGCTCGGTTACTACAACTACAAGGTCACGAGCCTCTGCAAAGAGGAATAGGCCGCCTCGCAGGAGGGGTCAGCGCGCGGCCTCTCCTGCGAACCCAGAGCGTTCACGCGGCGTGACCTGCTGGTCCCGCCAAACAGAGGTGAGAGGTCCATGAAGTCGCACAACGCATCCCGGAAGTTTCGCAAGCTGAGCACCCTGAGCGGCATCTGTCTCGCGGCGATGGTCGTCACCTCCGCCGGCGAGTCCTTCGCCCAAGAGCCCCCACCGGCCGCTGGCGGTGACGAGAAGAGCAACGTCCGTTACACGCGCAAATCCGGCAAGGTGCGCACGAAGGACACGCTCGACACCAAGTTCAAGGCGCAGAAGGAAGCTCAAGAGAAGGAGAGCAAGCGCAAGGTCGACATGATGCAGGGCGCCGAGTTCGCCAAGAAGCGCTCGGCCGTCGCCCAGGAGATCGCGGACACGCAGATCGAGCAGCTCAAGCGCCTCCTCAAGGCCACCGATCCAAGCCACGCGGACTACCCGGATCTGCTCTTCCGCCTCTCCGACCACTTCCTCGAGAAGAAGGCCTACTTCGAGAATCAGGTCGGCGCCCTCTACGAGGACATCTATGCCGCCGAGGAGGCCAAGAACAAGACCAAGGCCGACCAGCTCAAGGCCAAGCAGGCCAAGTTCGAGGGCCAGGCCAAGGAGGCCTCGGAGCAGGCGGTCAAGATCTACAAGGTGCTCGTCAGCTCGCCGCAGCTCGGCAAGTTCAAGCGCCTCGACGAGGCGCTGTACTTCTACGCGTTCGAGCTCGGGCAGCTCAAGCGCGAGGCGGAGATGAAGGAGGCGTACATCCGCCTCATCCAGGACTTCCCGAACAGCCAGTACATCCCGAACGCCTACCTCAGCTTCGCGGATTACTACTTCGGCCAGAGCAAGATCGGCGATGCGCTGCAGCTGTACGAGAAGGTCATCACCTTCAAGGACAGCCCGGTCTACGCCTACGCCCTCTACAAGATGGCGTGGTGTCACCTGAACCCGGTCGGCACGGCTGACCCGCGTTACGACCTCAGCCTCGACTTCTTCGTCAAGACCATCTCCGCGACGCTCGAGGGTCGCGCCGGCTCCGAGGCCAACGCCAGGCAGCTGCGTCGCGACGCCCGTCGCGACCTCGTCCAGGCCTTCGCGCAGGCCGGCAAGCCCACCAAGGCATGGGAGTTCTTCCAGAAGATCGGCGACGGTCCCAAGGACGACGAGAACATGTCCCGCAAGATGATGGAGTTGCTCGCCGTCCGCTACTTCGGACAGGGCATGTACACCGAGTCGACTTTCGTCTACGAGAAGCTGCAAGAACTCTTCCCCGAGGACCCGCAGACCTGCGAATGGCAGGGGCGCATCGTCATCAACGCGCTGGCCACCGACAACAAGTCGGTCCAGTGGACGGAGACGGCCCAGCTCGGCGAGTACTGGACCAAGTTCAAGGACGGCGACTACAAGCAGGCCATCAAGCGCAAGTGCCGCGACGAGACGCTCGACACGATGAAGCAGATGGCGACCGTCTGGCACGACGAGGCCGAGAAGACCAAGAACGAGGCCACCTATGCGCTGGCGGAGCAGGCCTATGAAGGGTTCTTGAAGACCTTCCCGAAGGACAAGGATGCCTACGAGATCCAGATGTTCTACGCCGAGCTCCTCTGGGCTCGCGCCGGCGCCCTCGTCAACGACAAGAAGTCCAAGGCCGAGGGCCTCACCAAGTTCCGCAAGGCGCACGACGAGTTCATCAAGGTTCTCGAGATCAACCCGGAGGGTAAGTTCACGCAGGACGCAGCCTTCGCGCAGATGCTGGCGATGAAGAACGCCCTCGAGTACGACGAGACGGGCGGCCAGGGGAAGGCGTGCAAGACCAATTCCGAGGGCATCTGCGTCTTCCAGGAAAAGGAGAAGAAGAAGAAGGTCAAGCGCGACGAGAAGACCTCGACGGACACGAACGCCGAGTACCCTGAGAGCGAGTACACGGAGGACGAGAAGGGCATGCTCGATGCGTACGACACGTACCAGAAGTACGTGAAGGACGCGAAGGACCCGGAGCTGCCGAAGATCGTGTACCACCGGGCCAAGATCATGATGATCCACAATAAGTTCACGGACGCTCGTCCGTTGCTTGAGGAGATGGTCGTCAAGTTCGACGGAACGATCTACGCCGCCTGGTGCTCCGAGATGCTCCTCGACCTGCTCACCATCCGGTGGACTGCGAAGGGCGCGACCCCTGAGGAGACCGTCAAGGCATCGGACGACCTCGAGAAATGGGCGACCAAGATGCAGAAGATGAAGGTCTACACCCATCCCGAGGCCGATGAGCTGAAGGCTGCCATCCCGCGCCTGCTCGCTGGCATCGGCTGGAAGAAGGGTATCGCCTATCGTGACGCGGGCGCCGCGGGCGACCCGAACGGCTTCCGCCAGTGCGCTGAGCAGTTCCTCGCCCTCTACAACGAGTACGGCGACGAGCATGAGAAGGCGTCGACGCTCATCTTCAACGCCGGTGAGTGCTACGAGGCCGCCTATCTGCTCGGTCAGTCGGTCCGCATGCGTAAGCTGCTGCTCGACAAGTTCCCGAACAGCGAGCACTTCCAGGGGACGCTGTCGAAGCTCGCGGGCAACTACCAGGCCATCGCGATGTACGACAAGGCCGCGGAGCGTATGGAGGCCTACGCCGAGAAGTACGTCAAGGACAAAGAGTCGCCGGACTTCTTGCGCAACGCCTACCTGTTCCGTCTCGGCCTCGGCCAGGACGACAAGGCCAGCGCCAACCTGGCCAAGTACGAGGGTCTGTACAAGAAGGACAACCCGGAGCTCGCCGCCAAGATCTTCTGGTCGAAGCACGACATCCTCAAGACCGACGAGGAGAAGCTCAAGCACGCCGAGGAGTACTTGAAGACCTACGGCAAGTCTGGTGGCACCGACCGTCGCATCGTCGCCGAGGCCTCGATCGGTCAGATCTTGTGGCGGCAATCCTGCGACAAGGGCCTGCTCCACGACTCCTGCCTCAGCATCCAGCGCAAGGTGGCACAGGCGGGTGACGCGGCTCGTAAGCGCGCCGCAGAACTGAAGCGTAAGGACAAGAAGCTCAAAGAGAAGAAGGCTGGGACCAAGGCCAAGCAGGAAGTGCCGAAGAATTGCGGCAGCGCAACCTCCGGCATCATCACGGTCTACCCGCGCAACAAGAAGCGGGCCGACGAAGCGCAGAAGTACTTCGACAGCGTCATCAAGCAGGCGCGCAACAAGATCTCGATCCCCGAGGACGATCGTCAGCGGGCTGAGGACTTCCGTAACGCGGTGGCCATGTCGCAGGTCTACAAGGCCGACGTTCAGTATGAGGAGTACGTCGTCATCGAGATGCCCGGTGGCCTGAGCTTCTTCGTCGAGGACTACAAGAAGGAGTCCGGCGTTCCCAAGTGGGAGAAGGAGTACAAGGAGCAGCTCAAGAAGAAGGAAGACTCGGTCAAGCGCTTCACTGAGTTCTATCAAAAGAAGAACAAGATCGGCGCCGAGTTGCAGAAGAGCTACGACGCGATCGTCGAGGCCAAGCAGTCGCCGTACTGGATGCTCGCCGCGGCCGCTCGCTCGGCCATGGTCTCGCAGAACTATGCCGACCAGCTCTACCGCGCCGAGGTGCCGGCGGAGTTCAAGACGGAGGAGGAGGCCTACGCCTTCTGCGACGAGCTCAGCGACAAGGCGCAGCCCCACCAGGAGGCGGCGGTCGCCAAGTTCTCGTACTGCCTCGAGAAGTCGACGACCTTCCAGTTCTTCAACGACTTCTCGCGCCTCTGCGAGGAGGAGCTTCAGCAGCGCGACGCCGACAAGTACCCGTCGACCTCCGAGATCTTCGGAAAGTCGCAGTATACGGCGAGCCGCCCCGATCGCGTCGATGTCCAGACGGACCTCGAGGGCGAGCGTCGCAAGCCCGAGATCGGTGCCAAGCCGGCCGAGAAGCCGCCCGAAGAGAAGAAGCCCGAAGAGACCAAGGAAGAGGCCAGCGACGCGGCCGAGTGAGGAACCACCATGCGTAATCTGATCAAACTCGCAAGCATCGGTGCTCTCGCGGTCGCCCTGTCGGCCTGCGGCAAGAAGCCTGACGGCACCACAGATCCAGACGGCGTCGGTCCAGGTGGCAAGGGTCCAGCTGGCGCGACGCAAGGCGGCGCGAACCCGGCAGCTGCCACCGCCGAAGCCAAAGCCGACTTCGAAAAGGCGGTCAAGGGCTACCTCTCCGCGAAGAGCGACGGCAAGGTCAGCGGCGATGAGTGTGAGCGGGTCTCGGCCGAGTTCACGCGGGTCTACAAGGCCCATGGCGTGCAGATGGCGATCGCCCAGTTCAACGCTGGCGTCGTCTGGGACGAGTGCGGCCAGAGTGACAAGGCGGAGCCTATCTACTCGGGGCTCATCAGCGCCGCGCCGAAGTTCGACCTCCCCTACAACAACCTCGGCGTCATCTACTGGAAGAAGGGCCAGGACAGCAAGGCCCTCGACATGTTCAAGAAGGGTGTGGAGGCCAACAAGCTCAGCGCCCGTGCTGCGCGCAACAACGTCGCAGGGCTGATGCGCAACCAGTACATCGGCAACACGGACCTCAACGTCTTCGGCGAGGCCGAGAAGTCGATCCAGGGGGTCTTGGCGCTCGACTCCGGTAACCAGGCCGCCTACGAGAATCTGGCCCGTATCTACTACGATCGTGGCCACCTCAAGGACAAGTCGTACCTGGTGCTCGCCGATCTGGTGGTGACCCAGGGCATCCGGGTGCTCAAGAACGACAACAACAAGGAGAGCTCGGACATCTTCAACATCAAGGGCCTGCTCTTGCTGGAGAGGGACAACCAGGTCGACGCGCTCAAGACCTTCAAGGAGGCCGTCAGGGTCGAGCCCACCCATGTCGAGGCCAACCTCAACATCGGCTTCATCTCGATCCGGTTCCGCGACTACGCCACCGCTGAGGGGGCCTTTCAGGTTGCGCTCAAGTCGCCGGCGCAGCAGAAGAATATCGAGGTGTGGCTGGCTCTCGGCGTTGCCCAGCGCGGCCTGAAGAAGTTCAAGGAAGCGGAGGAGTCGTACAAGAGGGCGCTCAAGCTGGCGGCGACTGATCCGCGAGCGTGGTTCAACCTCGGCGTGCTCTACCAGGACCACCTGTCCACGCAGGACGGCGTCGACCCCATGAAGGAGGGCGAGAAGCTGATCAATGTGGCCAAGGGCCACTACAACAAGTTCATCGAGGCTGCGGGCGCCAACAAGACCTACGCCACGAGGGTGCTCGAGGCGAAGGACCGCATCGCTACCATCGATCAGACCTTCGAGTTCAACAAGATCAGCATCGAGCTCGAAAAGAAGGCCGCAGAGATGGCCAAGCTCCAGGCTGAGCAGGATGCTGCTGAACGCAAGCGCTTGCTCGAGCTCGAGAAGCAGGCGATGGAGGCTGAGAATGCTGGCTCGGCACCGACGCCGTCACCTGCTGCGGGCGCAGCACCTGCCGCAGGTGCGCCGGCAGGCGGTGCGCCGGCCGGGTGCCCCGGCTACCCCGAAGAAGTGATCTCGGTTCCCCGGGGTAGCGATCTGAGAGAGGGTCCTGGCTCGTCGAGCCAGCGGCCCTCTCGCCGTCTCAAAGCGCTCTTGACGAGTACACGGCCGGAAGCGGGCTGGCGAGACGGTTTACAAGCTGGGGGCACGCGAGGTATGGTGCGCGAAAGTCCTGTTTTCGCAGGCGAGAAGATCGAGGTTCACGATGCGATTCGCACTGGTCACGCTGTTGACGACTCTTTTGGCCTCCACGAACGCTTGGGCAGCCCCTGCGACCGACACCGACGCGGACTCGTCGGCGGCGAAGGGCAAGGGATCGAGCGGAACGACCGTCTACGACTTCGACGACGACAACGTCGATGGCGAGCTGCTTTCGCCGGAAGGTGCCAACATCGCCTCCCGCGGACGGACCAAGCACGCCAGCTTGATCACCATCCGCCCGCACTTCATCCCCGAACTCATCAAGATGGCCCAGGACGTCTAGCGCGTCGCAAGCCGTTCGTGCTCCTCAGCTTTCGCAGCACGTCCGACAGCGACTCCCCGGTCCTGCGAACGTGCGCCCGTGTGTGTGCTGGCGGGCGCGCCCTCGCACACGCGAGTAGAGAGTGAATTTCTAACCGCGGAACTTCTGCTGCAGCCCGCTGTCTCTGCCGGTGTAACCGCAGAGCCCAAGGACCCGACCCATGTCCACCAAGACCCTCGCAATCAAGGTGTTTTACGGCGACCAGCTCGTCGACACCCAGACCCTCTCCCAGGACGTCATCAAGATCGGCAAGTTGAAGAGCAGCCACGTCTGTCTCGATGACGAGGCCGTCGCCCGCATGCACGCGGTGATCGAGGTCTCGGGCGACGAGGTCCGAGTCATCGACCTCGGCAGCGCGACCGGCACGACGCTGAACGGCGGGCGGGTCGACAAGAACGCGGTGCTGAACGACGGCGACGTGCTGAACTTCGGGCCGTACCGCCTCGAGATCGGCTTCGTGCGCCAGGCCGCCGTCGCGGCGCCGGTCCACGCCGCGCCGATCGCCGCGCCGATGGCCGCTGCGCCGATGGCCGCCGCCGCCGCCGCGCCGATGATGAACCGCGCGCCGATCCAGATCGACGCCAGCGAGTTCGAGGTGCAGAACGGCTCGCGGGTCGCCGAGGTCGTGGCGATGTTCGGCAGCACGGTGCTCGATGTGCAGCACGTCGGCCAGCTGAAGAACAAGAAGTCGCAGGCGCCGATGTTCCTGGCGATCGGCGGCTTGCTGATGATCGCGGGCACGGGCGTGTTCCTCAACGAGGTCGGCCAGGACTGGTCGGGCTACCAGGACAAGCTGGCCGAGGCGAACGAGTCGGGCGGCGTGCGCCCGCAGAAGCCGGGCAACGGGCTCGCTGGGCTCGGCGTCGGCCTCGCGCTGCTGGGCCTGGTGCCGTTCGGCTTCGGCCTGATCCGCCTCGGCGACTTCGTGAACCGCAGCTACACGATCGGCGAGTCGCACGGGGCCTCGTTCCACGTGCCGCCGCAGGGCCTGCCCGACGGCGCCGCGTTCCCGCTGGTGCGGGGCAGCGACCACGAGTTCGCGCTGAACTTCACGCAGGGCATGACCGGCGAGGTGACCTTCGACGGCCAGAGCGTGTCGCTGGGCCAGCTGGTGAGCTCGGGCCGCGCCGGCTCGGCGGGCTCGTCGTACACCTTCCCGCTGCCGCCCGGGGCCAACTGCCGGGTCAAGTACAACGACGTCACCTTCTTCGTGAACTCGGTCGCCCCCGGGGCCGTGATCAAGGGTGGCGGCGACGCGGACAAGCCGTTCTGGTTCTACAACGGCGCCTCGTTCGCGGTGATCGGCTCGCTGCTGGTGCTCACGCACCTGATCCCCAACGAGGCCGGCGAGCTCAGCCTCGACGGATGGGCGAGGAGAACCGCTTCGTCGGCTACCTCAACGCGCCCGACAAGCCGCCGGAGGAGGAGGAGCCGCCGCCCGAGGATCAGGAGAACACCGACGAGGAGGCCGGCGGCACCGGCCAGCGGCACAAGGGCGAGGAAGGCAAGATGGGCAAGCCCACCTCGAAGAGCAAGTCCGGCCTCTACGCGATGAAGGGCCCGAAGGACGCGATCCCGCAGATGGCCCGCAACTTCGACCCGGAGATGGCGGCCCGTCAGGCCGGCATCCTCGGCGTGATGCAGCAGCAGAGCGGCCACTTCCTCGCCTCGCCGTACGGCGGCGCGTTCGCGGTCGGCAACGACGACGCGGACGTGTGGGGCGGCCTGACCGGCACCGAGATCGGCGAGGCCTACGGCGTCGGCGGCCTCGGTCTGGTCGGCACCGGCCGCGGCGGCGGTGGCACCGGCGAGGGCACCATCGGCCTCGGCAACACCGGTCTCATCGGCAAGGGCGGCGGCGGCGGTTCGGGCTCGGGCTACGGCCGTGGCGCGGGCGCAGGCTTCGGCGGTCGTGGCACCCGCGTGCCGACGGTGCGTCAGGCCAAGGCCGAGGTCCAAGGCGCGCTCGACAAGGACATCATCCGCCGCATCGTCCGCGCGCACATCAACGAGGTCCGCTACTGCTACAACCAGGCGCTGGCCCGCGACCCGAACGCCAAGGGCCGCGTCGCCGTGCAGTTCACCATCGGCGGCACCGGCAAGGTGCCCTCGGCGGTGGTCCAGGAGACGACGATGAAGGACGCCGCGGTCGGCAACTGCATCGCCCAGGCGGTCCGCCGCTGGACCTTCCCCAAGCCCGAGGGCGGCGGCAGCGTCATCGTGACCTACCCCTTCGTGCTCGAGCCAGGCTGATGCCCGGGCCCACGCGGGCCCTCCACCACAGTCAGAAGCCTGGCCAAAGCCAGGCTTCTGGCGTTGGTTCTCAAGAGATCTCGGATGGATCCGTCCAGTCGCGCGAGATGGTAGCGCTTCAAACTGGGTAAAATCGCTTACGTTGCGAGCAGAAGCTCATGGGAGCCATTCCACGGATGACTTCGTCCCGGTCTTGTTTCCAGAAGGTACCCCCGTTATCATCCCGCACGTTCTGGAAAGGTCCCTCTGATGCGTCGTCTTCCGCTCCTCGCCGCACTCCTCGTCTCCTTCGTCATGGTCCTGCCTGGTTGCAACCTGGCGAGCCGCAACCGTGTTCAGGCGATCAACCGGATGAACGAGGGCATCCAACTGTTCGACAAGAACAATACGGCAGGTGCTGAGAAGGCCCTACAGGACGCGATTCAGCTCGATCCGACCTACGGCGCCGCGTACCACACGCTCGGTCAGATCTACAAGAAGCAGAACAAGCTCGTCGACGCAGAAAAAGCCTTTCAGGGCGCGATCGACAACATGAAGTCGGAGCCCAACGCTGAGTACTACTACGACATCGGCGCGGTGCAAACCGCACAGGGTGAAGCCGATGGCGTCGCCGCAAACGAGCGTGAGACCAAGTATCGCGCCGCGATCAACTCGTTCCAGGAGGCTCTGAAGCTCGACCCGAAGGTCTACAAGGCGCATTATCGGACCGGGACTCTGTACGAGAAGCTCGATGAGCCAGAGAAGGCCGACGCCGCGTACCGCAAGACCATCGAGCTCAAGCCCAGTTACAGTCCGGCCTTCGTCTCGCTCGGCAACATGTACATCGACTACGGCTTCGCTAACGTGGCCATGGTCGTGCTGCAGACTGGCGCGCAGATCAATGACAAAGACTCACGCATGTGGAACGGGCTCGGCCGGGCGCACTTCGAACTCGGGCAGTACCAGGAGGCGATCGACACCTACTCCAAGGCCAAGGCGATCGACCCCGATGGTGTCGACGCCCTCTACGGCCTTGGAATGGCGTACGCCGAGCTGCGCAAGCGCAAGGAGGCCAAGGAGAACCTCGAGCTCTTCATTTCGAAGGCGGGCCAGGACACCCGTCCCGACCTGATCAAGGCGGCGCGCGACACCGTCGCCCGGATGGCGGACGTCATCTGAACGCAGGAACGGCCACGCCGAGCCTGCCAAAACGCTGTTGTCCGCGGCTCTGCTGGCCGCCCTCGGAGCCAGGAGTTCATCGACGCTCCTCGTCCCGGGCACATCTGTTCACCTACACCGATCTCCCCGACCCCGCGGCGCTTCGTTGTGACCTGTGGGGTCCGCTTCGTCCTCATCTTCCCGGCAGGCTGGACGCGTTGAAGCGCCGCCGTGGGGCGTGGTATATCCGCCGTCTCCCGAGCTGGGTTAATTCCCCGAGAACGCTCAAAAATAGGGTCCCAGATGGAAGTAACGACGCGCATCAAGTCACGGCTCACCGAGGTCACCGAGTGGAACGGGGTCATCGACGAATTCGAGTCGCAAGCCAGTTCCGCCGGCACGCCTCAGGCGCAGTCCGCCGCGTTTTTCCAGCTCGCTCAGGCGTGCGAGGGCATCTTCCTCGACAAGGCCAAGGCGATGACGTTCTACCAGACGGCCGTCAAGCGGGACCGGGAGAACCTCTTCGCCTTGCAGCAGGCTCGCTCCATCTATCAGCAGATGGCGAACCTCGAGATGGTCATCAAGCTGATGGCGTTGGAGCTGCGTGCCAACCGGGATCCGAACCGTGCACCTGCCCTGAACTACGCCTACGGTCGTGCCCTGCTCAACTTGCGGCAGATCGACAACGCCAGGGCCTACCTTGAGGCAGCGGCCAGCGCCGAGGGCCGCAACCAGGAGTACCAGGACCGCTTCCAGGAGACCCTGTACGATCGCGGAAACTGGCAGTTCGCGCTCCAGAACGTCTACAACCAGCTCGCCGCGTTGACGGGTCAGGCCGACCCGCTCGCCGCCAACGTCGAGAACCTCGGCCACACCCTGTCGACGCTCTACTTGCGGGGCGCTCGCATCCTGCAGCAGGAGGCGCCCGATGATCAGCGCCTGCTTCCGCTGCTGTTCAAGGCTCTGGATGCGGACCCGCTCAACGATGAGGCTGGCTACATCGCTGAGACACAGTTGGCAGCGGGAGGCCACCTCCAGCACATCCAGAAGCTGCAGGACCGCCGCGTCGCGCTCGCGCAGTCGCCCGAGGCCAAGGTCAGCATCCTCCGCGACTTCGCCCTCATCTGGCAGGTGCGGCTCAACAACGCCGACATGGCGAGTTACTTCTACCGGCAGGCCCTCGAGTACGCCTACTCGATCGGCGGCGGAACTTTGAAGGACGCGGAGGGCAGCGACTGGCACCTTGGAGCCTTCTACCTGCTCAAGAAGACCGCGGAGCGGACAGGCCAGAGTGACGGACTTGTGGAGCTCGGCGCTCGTGGCCTCGCCGTGATCTCTGACCCGATCGACGCGGCCCTGATCGCTCTCGTCTCCGGTGAGATCGCGTGGAAGCTCCGTCAGGACGTTGACACTGCGCGTAGCTTGCTCGGCTGGGCCGCCAACGTCGCAGCCAACCACCCACTCATCCGCGAGTTCACTGCCGGTCACGGCGCCATCCAGGCTGCAGACACTGGCGCCGCGGAGGCTGAACGCGCTGCTGCCGAACAGGCGGCCGCCGAGCGTGCAGCGGTGGAGCGTGCGGCCGCCGAGCGTGCAGCGGCGGAGCATGCAGCGGCGGAGCGTGCGGCCGCCGAGCGTGCAGCGGCGGAGCATGCAGCGGCGGAGCGTGCAGCGGCGGAGCATGCAGCGGCGGAGCGTGCAGCGGCGGAGCGTGCAGCGGCGGAGCGTGCAGCGGCGGAGCGTGCAGCGGCAGAGCGTGCAGCGGCAGAGCGTGCAGCGGACTCAAGCGCGGGCGACCACGCAGCGGCGGAGCATGCAGCGGCAGCCGAGGCCGCTCGACTCGAGGCTGCGGCGAAGGCCGTTGCCGAGAAGGAGGCCGAACATGCCGCAGCGGAGAAGGCCGCCGCTAAGGAGCGCGCCGCAGCGGAGAAGACCGCGGCAGCCGAAAAGGCCGCCGCAGCGGAGCGTGCTGCAGCTGAGGCAGCCGCGGCGACACCGGGCGAGACGATCGAGATTGGCGGCGAGACCTACAGCCCGGATGAGCAGCGTCTACTCAACATCGCCCGCAATGCCGAGAGCGCGGGCGGCAACAAGGCGATCGACGCCTGGCGTGATGCGTCGCAAAAGCTGTCAGGCAAGCGTTACCCACGGGTGCGCCTGCGTGAGCTCTATGCCGAGGCTGGCAAGTGGAGCAACGTCGCAGACCTGTTGAAGGACGAGCTCAAGCAGGATCCAACCCGCGACCCGGAGTACACCAAGGCCGCGTACTGGCAGCTCATCGAGATCTATCGCGATCACCTGCGTCAGCCTGGCCTCGTCGTCACCACTCTCGCCGCGCTCGAGAAGGTGCTCGAGGATGCCAACGACAATGAGGCTCTGTTGAAGGTCGTCGAGACCCAGCAGGCCCAGTTCGACGCGATGAAGCGCTGGCCCGATCTCATCGGTCGCATCCGTCGCCGTGCCGAGCTCACTCAGGATCCAGTGGGTCGCACCGCCCTCCACCTCGAGGCCGGTCGTTTGTTCCTCGACAAGTTCAACAATCAGGCCGAGGCGATCAAGAGCTTCGAGAGCGTGCTAGAGGCCGACGAGTTCAACGCCGAGGCCATCACAAAGCTCAAGGACCTGTACGCCAAGCGGCGCGACTGGGAGAAGATGGTCCACGTCCAGCAGAAAGAGCTGACCCTGCTGGCGAACCCCGCCCAGCGCATGGAGCAGCTGCTGGACATCGCTCGCACCGCCGTTCAGAAGATCAAGAAGAACGCGCTGTCGATCGAGCTGTGGAATCAGGTCCTCGTCAGCGATCCCAGCAACCACGAGGCGTTGGAGCAGCTCGAGGGTCTGCTCGAGCGTGAGAAGGAGTGGGCGCAGCTGGCCCGTGTCCTTGGTACGCTCACCGAGGTCGAAAAGGACCACGCGAAGCGGGTCCAGTACCTCATCAAGCTCGGCTCGCTCTACAGCGACAAGCTTGACGACCACAAGTCAGCTATCAACGCTTGGGAACAGCTCTACCGCCTCGAGCCCGACAACCGTCGCGCCCAGGACGCGCTGAAGAAGCTCTACCTCGTCGTCGGCGACATGGAGTCTCTGCAGGAGTTCTACGCCAAGCAGGACAAGTGGGGCGAGTTCGTTCGCGTGCTCGAGAAGGAGTCCGAGACCGCCGAGGGGAGCCAGCGCACCACCCTGTTGCTCAAGATCGCCGACCTCTATCACACGCGACTCGACAAGGCCGACAAGGCCATCAAGGCGCTTGAGAAGGCGCTCGGCTTCGACGACAACAACCTGACGATCGCCAATGCCCTGATCGCGCTCTACGAGGAGGCGCACGATGAGCGGCACATCTCGGTGCCCCTCAAGATCCAGCTCAACCACAGCGAGGATCCTGAGCAGCGTAACCTACTGCTGCGTCGCCTCGCGGACCTCGCCGAGCGCGTTGCAAGTGATCACGCCCTGGCCTTCGGATACTACCGCCAGGCCTTCACTGAGAACCACACCCAGGCCGACATCCGTGACCACATGTTCCGCCTCGGCGAGGAGATCGGCGCATGGGGTGAGCTGGTCGAGTCGCTCAAAGGCGGCATCGAGAAGTACGGCACCGATCCCGAGAGCATCCCCCAGCGCCTCAAGCTGGCCGAGATCTATGAAAAGCGGGTCAACGATCTTGACGCCGCGCTCGCGGCCAATCAGGCGATCCTCGAGATCAACGGGGAAGAGCCGACAGCGCTTACCTCGCTCGAGCGCCTCTACCTCGCCCTCGGTCGCGAGGAGGATCTGCTCAACATCCTCCGTACCAAGCTCTCACTCACCGACCGCGACGACGAGCGTCGCGCCATCCAGACCCACATCGGCAGCATCCTTGAACAGGCCGGCCACATCGAGCAGGCAGTCGGCGCCTACGAGGCCGTGCTGGCCACCGGCGTCGAAGATCTCGGTGCGCTTGCGGCCCTCGACCGCATGTACCTCACGCAGGGCAAGTGGAACGAGTTGGCCGATATCCTGCGCCGTGAGCTCGCGGCCACGAGCGCCGACGACCTTTCGGCCCGCGGTGGCCTGTTGCTCCGCCTCGGCATCCTTACGCAAGACAAGCTGGGCATCGCCGCGGACGCGGTCGAGCTCTACCGGCAGGTGCTTGAGGTCGACCCGACCAACGAAGAGGCACGGCGTCGCCTCGAGGGTTGGCTCGGCGACGATGGTCTCAAGCTGACCGTGGCGACCATCCTGCTGCCTGTCTATGAGCGGCTGCAGGCCTGGCCGCAGGTCGTTCAGACCCTCGAGATCCAGGTCGCCGCCGCCGACTCTGTCGGTGCTCGCGTCGACTTGCTCCTGCAGATCGGCGCCATCCTGGCCCAGACGATCGGCAACTCGGCGGCCGCGTTCGACGCCTACAGCCGGGCGTTTAAGCAGGATCCGCGCAACGAAACGGCCCAGGCCGAGCTCGAGAAGATCGCCCACATCGAAGATCGTTTCGCCGACTTCGCGGCGCTCTATGAGGAGGCTGTCGCTGGCGACCTGCCGAGCGACCTGCTCAAGGACCTTCTGATGAAGCTCGCAGCGCTGTACGACCAGCGCCTCGGCAACGCCGCGAAGGCGATCGAGAATTTCAAGAAGGCGCTCGAGGTTGACGCCGACAACGTCGCCGCGCTCGAGGCGCTCGATAAGCTCTACAGCCGCGACCAAAATTGGGGCGAGCTGCTTGGCGTCTATCGCAACAAGGTCGCGCTCACTGCGGAGCCTGCGGCGCGTCAGGATCTTCGCTTCCGCATCGCCTACCTGCAGGACGAGATGCTCGGCCAGAAAGAGGAGGCGATCGCCACCTACAATGAGATCCTCGCCGATGAGTTCGAGAATCTGCAAGCGATCGTCGCCCTCGATCGGCTCTACCTGTCCGGCGGAAACTGGGCTCTGCTCGCGGAAAATCTCGAGCGTCAGCTGACCCTGTCGCAGGACGCGTTGCAGCAGGTCGAGCTGAACCTTCGTCTTGGCGAGTTGCGCCTCACCAAGCTCGACCAGGCCGCGCAGGCCGTGGAGACTTACCACCGCGCGCTCGCCATCGACGGCACCAACGCCACCGCCCTGGCTGCGCTTGAGACCCTCCTGACCAACGAGTCGCAGCAGCTCACCGTCGCCAAGACCCTGGAGCCCTTCTACCGCGCAAGCAACAACTGGCCGCGGCTGATCCAGAGCTACGAGATCATGGTGAGTCACTCGCAGGAGGCGGAGGAGAAGATCCAGCTCCTGCACCGCATCGCTGAGTTGCAGGAGAGCGGTCAGGACGATCAGGCCAAGGCCTTCGAGGCCCTCGGCCGCGCGTTCAAGGTCGACCCGGCCAACCCGCTGACGCAGGAGCGCCTCGAGGGCCTCGCGCGCCAGATGGGCGCGTACCAGCAGCTGGTCGCGCTGTATGACGAGTCGATCCCTGACATCGTCGACGACCAGCTGATCATCCGCCTACTCGTGAAGATCGCGCAGATCCACGAGACGATCCTCGCCGACGCCGCCAAGGCCGCAGCATCCTACGACCGCATCCTCGGCATCGATCCGGCCAACTTCGAGGCCGTGGACGCGTTGATCCAGGTCCACATCAACCAGAACAACTTCGAGGCCCTTGTCACCGCCGTGGTCCGCAAGTCCGAGATGGTGAACTCGGTTGACGACCGCAAGAGTTTGCTGCTGTACGCGGCCCAGATCCGCGAGGTGCAGATGACCGACCTGGCTGGCGCAGTCGCGCTGTACCAGCAGGTCCTCGCCATCGATGACGCCGATGTCGCGGCGCTCGACGCCCTCGACAAGCTCTACGTCGTGACCGAGGCGTGGGAGCCGCTGCGGGACATCTATCGCCGCAAGACCGAGCTGGCCGCCGAGCCCGAGCACAGGGTCCACTGGCTGCACCTGCTCGGCCAAGTCTACGACCAGAAGCTCAGCGACGTCGAGCACGCGATCGAGACCTACCAGGCGATTCTCGACATCCAGCCCGCGGACTATCACGCGATCCAGGCGCTCGATCGGTTGTTCGGTCAGGCCGAGCGCTGGAGCGATCAGCTCGGCATCCTCGAGCGGGCCGTCGACGTCGCCCCCGCGCGCGAAGAGAAGACCGAGTTGCGCCACCGCATCGGTTCACTGTGGGAGAACCAGCTGGCCGACATGGTGCGTGCCGTTGAGGCCTACCGCGATACTCTCGCCCATGCCCCCGACCATGCGCCGACGATCGCTGCGCTCGATCGCATCGTTCACGGTACCAGCGAGCCGATGCTGGCTGCCGAGGTGCTCGCACCGCTCTACGACCAGCTCGCCGAGTGGGAGAAGCTCGTCGACATCTACGAGGTGATGGTCAAGAACACACAGGACCCGACCGGACAGATCGAGCGCCTGCACATGATCGCTGCCATCTACGAGCGGCAGCTCAGCCAGTACGACCATGCCTTCGCGGCCTATGCCCGGGCCCTGGCGATCGATCCGACGCTCGAAGCGACCATCGATCAATTGCACCGCTTGGCCGACGTCACCGGCGAGTGGGAGAAGCTCGCCAAGCTGCTCGCGGAGCAGGCCGAGAACATCCTCGATCCGGCCACCAAGGTCGGCATGATGCACCGCCTCGCACGCGTGCTCGAGGCCAAGCTGAATCGGGTCGATGACGCCATCGCTCGCTACTTGGCCATCCTCGAGATCGATGGCGAGAACCGCGAGGCGATCGCCCAGCTCGACCGCATCTTCACGAGCCTCGAGCGCTGGCCACAGCTGGTCGAGAACCTGCGCCGCCAGATCAGCATCACGGCGGAGGAGCAGGAGATCATCGCCCTGCAGCACCGCATGGGCCAGATCTATCAGGAGAGCATGAGCAACCTCCCGCAGGCCATCGAGGCCTACCGGGCGATCCTCGACATCGATCCTGACCACAGCCAGACCCGCGGCGCGCTCGAGCTCATCTTCACCGAAGGTGAACACCAAGCTGAGATCGCCGCGATCCTCGAGCCGCTCTACCAGGCGGGGCGCAACTGGGAGGCGCTCATCAAGCTCGCGGACGTCAAGCTCAACGCGACGGCCGATGTGGCCGAGCGTCTCGAGATCATCCGCAGCACCGCCGAGATCTGCGAGCAGCAGCTCGGCGACGCCGGCCAGGGCTTCTACTGGTGGCTGCGCGCATACATGGACGACCCGACCAGCGAGACGGTGAACGAGCAGCTCGATCGTCTCGCCGAGCTCACACAGGAGTGGGGCTACATCGTCGATGTCGGCGAGCAGGTGCTGGAGAACGCGGAGCTCAACCAGGACGTGCGCCTTGCGGTGCTGCTGCGTTCGGGCCAGGTGCTCGATCGCCGCATGAACGACGCGGCGCGGGCCATCGTGGCCTACAACAAGGTGCTGGCGATCAACCCGGAGCACGCCGAGGCGCTGCAGGCCCTGGATCGCCTGTATACCCAGTCGGGCCAGTGGGAGCAGCTCGCTGACGTCCTGCAGCGGCGGATCAAGGGCACGATGGACGGCGAGATCCTCGTCGACCTTGAGATGCGCCTCGCCTCGGCCTACGAGCAGTGGCTGGCCAATCCGGAGGCCGCGATCGCAGCCTACAACCGGGCGATCGACATCGACGCCGCCAACATCCGCGCGCTAGAGCGCCTTGAGGCGCTGTACATGGCGGCCCAGCGCTGGCAGGACCTCTACAACACGTACGAGAAGATGGCGTCGATCGCCAACACCGACGAGGACACCGCCGCTTGCTACCAGCGTATGGCGAAGCTCTCCTCGGAGGCGCTGGGGCGTGAGCCCGAGGCCGTCGACCTGTGGGTCAAGGTCATCGACTTCCGCGGCGAGGATCCCCTCGCGCTCGGCGAACTCGCGGGCTTGCACGAGCGGGCTCAGCGCTGGGAGGAGCTGGCCGAGGTGCTCGAGCGGCAGGTCTACGCCGTCAGCGACAACAACCACAAGGTGTCGATCTACCAGACCCTCGGCCGCGTCTACGGCGAGCGCCTGAGCAAGGAACGTAACGCCCTCGACTCGTGGCTCAACGCCCTCGAGCTCAATGGTCGCGATGTTGAGACGCTGACGGCTCTGCACCGCATCTACCAGCAGAACGAGTCGTGGGTTGAGCTCAACGACATCCTGACGCGCCTGATCAACCTCGGGCCGCGGGTGCTCGGGGCCGATCAGACCCGCGACTACTATGCGCAGGTCGGCCGCATCCAGTTGGAGTACCTGATGGACACCAACGCGTCGATCGACGCGTGGCGCCACGTCGTCGAGCTCGAGCCGAGCAGCCTCGAAGCTCTCGCAGCGCTTGAGCGCTTGTACAGCGGCGAGACACGCTGGCAGGAGGTCGTCCAGGTGCTCGAGCGCAAGGGCAAGGTCGTGCAGACTGTGCCCGAGAAGATCGACGTGCTCATGCAGGTTGCCGCGACCTGGGAGCAGCAGATCGGCAACAAGACGGAGGCTGCTGGCGTCTATCTGGAGATCCTTGAGCTCGACCAGGCCTACATGCCGGCGCACGAGGCTCTCGAGGCGATCTACCGCGACACCGAGGACTGGGGTCCGCTCATCGAGCTGTTCCTCCGTCAGGTCGAGATCTTCGAGGACACGGCCTTCAAGGTCCTCGTCTCGCAGAAGATGGCCAACATCTACGAGAGCAAGCTCGACGACGCCGAGGGCGCCTTCGAGTCCCTCAAGTACGCGTTCAACATCGACTACGCCAACGAGGACACCAGCCGCGAGCTCGAACGCCTCGCCACGGCCGCCAACAAGTGGGGCGAGCTGCTCAACGAGTACAACGGCATCGTTCGCACGATCGAAGACAAGACCGAGCAGAGCGAGCTGTGGGTGAAGATCGGCCGCTGGTACGGCGAGCACCTGAACCGCGTTGACTACGGCCTCAAGAGCCTCGAGGAGGCGCTCAAGCTCAACCCGAACAGCGTCAACGCGCTGCGCGAGATGGCCAGCTTCTACCGCCGCTCGAGCAACAACGTCGAACTGGCCAAGACCTTGACCCGGGTCGTCCCGCTGGAGGTCGATCCCAACGTCCAGGTCCGGACGCTGCTCGCACTCGCCGAGGTCCAAGACGTCGGGCTCGCCGACATTCCGGCCTCGATCGAGAGCTACCGCCGAGTCCTCGAGATCGACGCGGAGAACGTCGCTGCGCTCGATCACCTCGCGCGTCTGCACGAGAGCCAGGGTCAGTGGCAGGACCTCGTCAACATGCTCGAGCGGCGTGTCGGCACCTTGGACGAGCCCGAGCGGGTCATTGCCCTCAAGAAGCGGATCGGCGGCGTCCAAGACGCGCAGATCCACAACCCGGCGGCATCGATCGAGACCTACCGCAGCATCCTCGACTCTGAGCCGACCGACCGCGACGCCCTCGGCGCCCTCGAGCGCCTCTACCTCGCTGGCAACGCGATCCCCGAGTACCTCAACGTACTCGAGGCCGAGCTCGACGCGACCAACGACAAGAACGAGCAGATCGGCATCTACGATCGGATGGCAGCAGCCCTCGTCAACCTCGCTGGCGACCCGCTGCGCGCCACGGAGATGCTCGAGAAGATCCTGATGCTCGACAAGCATCGGGACGTCACCTACCGCCAGCTCGAAGAGCTCTACATCAAGCTCGAGAAGTGGACGGAGCTGGTCGAGACCTACCGGAACCACATCGAGGTGACCGCGGCGCCGGCTGGCAAGATCGAGCTGCTGCTGGCGATGGGCCAGACCTACGAGAAGCAGATCCAGGACACCGACCGCGCGATCGAGACCTACGCGGAGATCCTCGAGATCAACCCGCAGCAGTACGACGCGGCCGTCACGCTCGCTCGCCTGCAGGAGCAGATCGAGGACTGGCAGTCGGCGATCAAGACCCTCGGCAAGCTCGTGGAGTTGGCCAGGGATCCGGAGCTGCGCGTCCAGCACCTCACCCGCATGGGTCAGGTGTACCTGCAGAAGCTCGACCAGCCCGACCAGGCTGAGTTCCGGTTGACCCAGGCGCTCGAGTTGAACCCGGGCTACGTGCCCGCGCTCATCAGCCTCACCGAGCTCTACAAGGGTCGGCGCGACTGGCTCAAGGCGGCTCGCAACCTCGAGTCCGCCGTCGAGTACTCCACCTTCAAGCTGGAGAAGACGAACCTCGCCGCCGAGGCCGGCTTCATCTACTTCGAGGAGCTCGACAAGAAGGACAAGGCCGTGGCGCTGTTCGCCAAGGTCCTCGAGATCGATCCGGAGCACGTGAAGGTCGGCCGCGTCCTCGGCCAGATCTATTACGACGACGGCAACTTCGCTGGCGCCGATCCGATCTACGACGTGCTGACTCGCAAGACGGAGCAGCTCGGCCTCAGCGAGCCGGAGCAGCGGGATCTGTTCCTGCGCGCAGCCAAGGTGGCGCGCAAGCTCGGTAACGCTGACAAAGCGCTCAAGCAGTACCGCAAGGCCTACGACCTCGATTCGACCAACCGCGACGTCCTCGTGGGCATGGCCGACCTGTTGTTCGAGAAGGAGGACTGGGAGAAGGCGTTCAAGCTGTACCAGACGATCCTGGTCCAGCACCGCGAGACCCAGAGCTCCGAGGAGACGGTGCTCGTCTACTACCGCCTCGGCATGATCAAGAAGCGGCAGAACGAGCCGCGCAAGGCGCTCAACTACCTCGAGAAGGCGCTCGAGGTCGACGCCCACGACCTGAACACCCTCAACGCGGTCATCGACCTGCAGACCGCGGCGAACGACTGGGAGGGCGTGATCCAGGCCAAGCGGGCCATGATCGACGTGGCCGACGGCGAGAAGCAGGCCGACATCTTCAAGGAGATCGGCAAGTTCTACCTGGAGAAGCTCGGCAACTGGCAAAAGTCGGCGGCGGCGTACTCGAGCGCCCTCGACCTCCAGCCCAAGGACTACCCGCTCCTTCACACGCTGCTCGACATCTACACCAAGTACAAGCAGTGGGAAGACGCGGTCCGCATCATCGACCGCATCGTCGAGATCGAGACGGACCCGAAGCGCAAGTCTCGTTACAACTACACCGCCGCGGTGCTGCTCCGCGACGAGATCAAGGCGCACGACGAGTCGATCGACCGCTTCAACATGGTCCTCGACGACGACCCGAGCTTCCTCAAGGCCTTCCAGGCCATCGACACGATGGTCACGAAGAGCAAGGACTGGAAGACCCTCGAGCGGTCTTACCGCAAGATGCTCAAGCGCCTGCCGCAGAACGACGCGAACGACCTGAAGGTCACGCTGTGGAGCAACCTCGCGGAGATCTACCGGACTCGCCTCAAGGACTTCAAGGCCGCCGCAGCCGCCTTCGAGGTCGCCGCGAAGCTCGACCCGAGCAACGTGGAGCGCCACTTCCTGCTCGCCGAGCTCTACGAGGCACTGTCAGCCGACAACCCGACCGAGTTCGCCACCCAGGCGGTCAAGGAGCACCAGATCCTCATCGCCCAGGAGCCGTTCCGCTACGCTTCCTATCACGCGCTCTTCAACATCTACTACAAGAGCAAGCAGGTCGATAAGGCGTTCTGCGTCGCGCGCACGCTCGCCTTCTTGAAGCAGGCCACGCCGGAGGAGCAGGCCGTCTATGAGAAGTTCAACGTCGCGGAGTTCCAGCAGGCTCGTCAGCGCTTGAGCGAGGAGACGTTGCGTCGCCACGTCTTCCATCCGGACGAGGATCTGTTCATCACCGGCATCCTCGGCTCGATCGCCCCGGCCTTGGCCGCCTGGCGGGCCAACCCGCTGCCGGCCTACCTCAAGCCGAACGACCGCACCGACATCAACAGCGACCCGTCGCTGGTGGCGCGCATGGCCAAGTACGTGATGAACGTGCTCAACGTCGGTCAGCCGGACCTCTACCTGCGTCCGGACGAGCCGGGCGACGTGGCCCTGCTGAACGCGGTGCGTGACAACCGGGTCGCGCCTACGATGGTGCTGTTCTCCAACCTGCTGAAGGGCAAGAACGAGAAGCACCTGGCCTTCGCGCTCGGTCGGCACATGCTCGACCTGTACCTGCCGCACTACGCTTACGTGGCGCTCGACCGCTCGCCGCAGAACCTCAAGCAGATCTTCCTGACCTGCATGTACGTCTGCGACATGGAGACCGGCATGCCCAAGAAGGAGCTGGAGGACTACGCCCAGCAGATCTTCAACCGGCTCCCCGGTGGCGCGCGCGACCAGATGCGCAGCCTGATGCGGAAGTTCGTCGAGGCCGGCGGCTCGACGGACGTGAAGAAGTGGGCGCTGGCCACCGAGATCGCGGGCTACCGCGTCGGGTTCCTGCTGTGCAACGACCTCACGGTTGCGGCGCACATCATCTCGCAGGAGCAGAGCGCCTTCGGGTCGTCGATGACCCCGAAGGACAAGATCAAGGAGCTGGTCCTCTACAGCATCAGCGAGGACTACTTCAAGGCGCGCAAGGGCATCGGCATCGCCGTCGCCTGAGCCACGCCGCGAGGCACGGAGGGCGGACCGCGGGAGCGGCCGCCCTTCGGGCGTTAAGCCCTTCGGGCACGACGAGTGGTTCGAGCGGCAGAGCCGGTCGGACGTCGCACCACAGCGCCGGCTCTCAGGTGGACATCAGCGAGCCGCTGCGGTTGCTCGGAGGTGCCGTGTCGCGGATGCCCTGCACGGAGTAGATCTGCAGCGCCTCGCGCTTCCCCTTGACCTGCACCGGCTTGCGCGGCTCGGACAGGATGTGCGGGCCGGCCAGCTCGAGCGTGGTCTCGGAGATGATGATCTCCCCCGGCTTGGCCAGGCTGCACAGGCGGGCCGCGATGTTCACCGCGTCGCCGATGACGGTGTACTGCAGCGTACGTGACGAGCCGATCGCGCCGGCGATGACGGAGCCCGTGTTGACGCCGATGCCGATACTGACCTTCTCGCGACCTTGGTCGACGCGCAGGCGGTTGAACTCTTCAAGCGCTCGCATCATGTCCAGCGCGCAGCGGATGCTGCGGAGCGGGGCGTCGACGAGGTCGACCGGTGCGCCGAACAGGCCGATGATCTCGTCGCCGACGTACTTGTCGAGCGTGCCGCCGTGGCGGAACAGCACGTCGACCATGACCTCGAAGTACTCGTTGAGCGTGACCACCATCTCTTCGGGCGCGTGGCGCTCGCTCATGGCCGTGAAGCCGCGGATGTCGGCGAAGAGCATGGTGACGTCGCGGCGCGCCCCGCCCTGGTTGAGCGTGAGCTGTCCGGACACGATCTGCTCGACGAGGTTGGGTGAGAGCAGGCGCTGGAATTGGGCCCGGGCGGTCGCCTCGTGCTCGATCTTCTGGGCCAGCATGTTGTTCTCGATGGCGACCGCGGCCTGCGTGGCGATGCCGGAGAACAGCAGCAGGTCCTTCTCGGTGAAGGCGCCGGTCGCCAGCATCGAGTCCATATGCATCGCGCCGAGCAGCTTGTCGTTGTAGAGCAGCGGCACGCACATGGTCGAGCGGATGCCCTGCATGATGATGCTCTTGGCCGCCTTGAAGCGCTCGTCGACCATGGCGTCCGAGGAGAGCACGGCCCGCTTCTTGGTGCGGACCTCGTCGAGGATGCTCTTGGACAGCTTGATCTCCTCGTCGCGCTTCTGCCGGACGTAGCGGGGGACGAAGTCTTCGGTCTCGGCGTCGAGCAGGAGGATGACGGCGCGGTCGGCCCGGATGAGCAGGAAGGCCTCGTCGACGATCTTCTGCAGCAGGGTGTCGAGATCGGCGTCGATCGAGAGCTTCTGCGACAGCTCGTGGGCGACGCGCAGCTTCTCGTAGTCGGCGCGCAGGACCGTGATGTCCTTGATGTCCTTCTCGGGCAAGAAGGTGGAGCTGGCGGCGAGCGTGCTCTGGACCTGGCTCTGCACCTGGTCCGGCGTCATCGTCACCTTGCGGATCGGGAGCTTGTCCTGCGGCCGATCCTCCGTGAAGCGGTAGGTCGTGTTGCCGAGGGAGATCTGGTCGCCCGACTTCAGGACCCGCTCACTGACCTTCTCGCCGTTGACGAAGGTGCCGTTCAGGCTACCGACGTCTCGCACGACATAGCGGCCGTCGGGCCCCAGGGGGTGATGCGGCTGTGTTCCTTCGACACGATGCGGTCGAGGACCTGGATCGAGTTGTCAGGATGGCGCCCAAGGGTATTAAACGAGGAGAGGACGTGCTCGACCGGATGATCCCCCCCGAGCAGGATGAGCTTCGCTGCCATCGACAATTCGGCATCGTAGGGCAGTGAACTCGCGGGATCAACCTAACTCCTGGGGCTTCGCGCTGCTTCGAGCCCCGTCTGCAATCCCGTAGATCGCGGCGTACGGGCCACAGGTCTGCTACCAGGCCTTGTTGTTGTTCGGAGCGGTCCGCGGTGGTAGTCGCCCAGGAGCGGGGAGATCCCATGCGCCTCTTTTCGCGCTCACTGCTCCTTGCCCCTGCAAGCTTCTCGTCGCTGTTGCTCCACAGGTGAGGCGCAGGCCGGACCTGAAGTATGATGGGCGGCCTCCAAACGTCGCCTCAGTGTCCTACCTGCCCGCATATGTAGCTTTGGAGCGATGGGTGCTCGCAAAGCGGGTCGCCGTGTTGTCGCCGACAGCGTTCGAGGGCCCCCGGCGGCTCGTTGCTGCCGGGGCCAGGCGCGTGTTGGTCATGGGGACCGCGTTGGCGCCGTCGCCGGGCATCGAGGTGTGGGCCGGGCCGCTGGCGACGCCGCTGCGCCTGCCGTTGCGCGACGCGAGCGTCGACGCGGTGGTGTGCATCGAGGGGTACGCCATGCTGGCCGAGGCTGACCAGGCAGCGCTGGTGCAGGAGGCGCGGCGTGTGCTCCGGCCCACGGGGGTGTTCGCGGTGTGGAGCGCGTCGCTACCGGCCGCCGAGGCGCTGCTACGGCCCGTGTTCTCGCAGGTCGTGGCGCTGGGCGAGCGACGGTGGTCCGGGGTCAGCCTCGGTCCGTTGGACGCGGCCGAGGGCGTGCGGCTCGTCGACGAGCGGGTGTCAGCGAGCGTGTGTCCGGGGCCGTTTCTCGTGCTCGCAGGCGCGGGGGATCTCGAGCCGATGGTTCGTGAGGGTGTGGTCGTGGCGAGCGAGCCGATGGAGCGCGCCGAGTCGACGCCGACATCGGTGCTGACGCCGACCTCGCCGTCGACCTCGCCGTCGACATCGGCGCCGACATCGGTGCTGACGCCGACATCGACATCGACGCCGACATCGACGCCGACATCGACGCCGACCTCGTCGACCTCGCCGCCGACATCGACGCCGACATCGACGCCGACATCGACGCCGACATCGACGCCGACATCGACGCCGACATCGACGCCCTCCTTGCCCGTGCTTGCGCCCGTGCGAGCGTTCGGCCCGATCGACGACAGCGACGTGCTCGCGGCGCTGTTCGACCCGGCGGAGGTCGTGGAGGCCGCGCTGGTCGTGAGCTCGGCGCCGACGCCGGTCCCGGCCGCGCAGCTCGCGTTGCAGGAGGAGCTCGCCGCGGTGAAGCGCGAGCGCGACAGCTTGCGCGAGCGAGCGGGCATGCTGACGCAGGAGCTCCGGCACGCGCACGCGCAGGCGATTGACGCGGGGGCCGAGCTGCATGAGTTGCGGCGGCGGGTCGAGAGTCAGCGGGTCGACGAGGCCAACGCACCGATGCCGGGGTTGGCCGGGTCCGACGAAGCGACCTCGTTGACGCGGGTGCTGGTCGACGAGGTCGCGCCGATGGTCACGCCAGAGCCGGCGCGGCCGACGGCCGACGTGGCGACGGATCGCGACCGCTTGCGAGAGGAGCTGAGTCGCCGCACCGCGGACTTGCAGGCGCTCGAGAGTCGGCTGTGGCAGAGCGGGGAGGAGGTCCAGCGCGAGCGCCTCGAGAACGTCCGGCTCGTGACCGACGTCGACCGCCTGCGCGAGCAGGTCGAGCGCAGTCGGGTGGTCGAGCATGAGCGCATGCAGGAGCTCGAGCGCCTCGGGCACGAGCTGCGCAGGCTCGAGCTGTCATACGCGGAGCTCCAGGGCCTGTACACGACGGGTGATCATCGGCTGCGCGAGCTCGAGGCCAGCATCGACCGCGACAACGACCCGCCGGAGGTGGTCGAACTGGAGGACCAGCTGCGCGAGATGACCGCGGAGCGCGATCAGGCGCAGGCGCTGGAGCGGGCGGCGAACGAGCTGGCGCGCCGCCGTGAGCGCGAGCTCAGTGACGCTGCGAAGACGATCCGCGAGCTCCGGCGCAACCTCGACGAGCACGCCAGCATCGCCGCCAACCTGCGCGGTGAGCTGGCGGTGATGCAAGTCGAGGTCGAGCAGCTCGCCACGAGCGTGCCGGGCCTGCAAGAGCGCCTGCGCGAGCAGCAGCGCAAGACGCTGGAGCGCGAGGAGGAGAGCTTCGACCTCCAGCGTCGCCTCGAGGAGGCGATCGCCGAGCAGCAGCAGCTCCGCCACCGGCTGCGGCGCTACAAGCAGGAGCTCGAGTCGGCGAGTCAGGTCCGCGACGCAGCGCAGTCCGACCTCGACCGCTTGCGTGGGGAGTTGGATGCCAAGCGCCGGGCGGTCGAGCAGCTGCAGCAGCTGGTTGCGCTGGGCGCGGGGAGCACCGGGAGCACCGGCGGCGGCGACGACGAGCTGCAGGCTCTGCGGGCGCTGCTCGCTCAACAGGCGAGCGAGTTCGCGGAGCGGCTGTCGCAGCAGGAGGAGCAGCAGCGTCAGGCGGTGGAGCTCGAGCGCGAGCGGCTGCAGCGGGTCGCGCTCGAGGCGAGCATTCGCGGCGAGGAGCAAGAGTACCTGCTGTTCCAGCTCGACACGGCCGAGCAGCGCATCTGGGAGATGACCGACGCCACCGACCGCAGCGCGGCGCGCCTGGCCGCCGGGCTGGCGCAGCTGGACAAGCAGAAGGAGCAGTACGAGGATCTGATCGATCAGCTCGAGGTGGCGCGTACGCTGCTGGCCGAGGCGCAGGGGCACATCGTCGAGCTCGAGCGGCAGCAGGCCAGCGACCGGGCCAAGCTGGCGCGTTTGACCCTCGACTCGGGCGTGCGCATCGATGTCGAGGACGAAGAGGCGGAGGCCAGCAGCTTCGACGTGCTGGTGATCGACCGCGACGAGGACAGCGGCATGGAGGTGGCGCCGCAGATCCAGCGTGACCCGAGCCAGCCGGACCCGCTCGCGGGCATCGACTTCGACGACGACGAGGAGAGCCTCGCGGTGCGCCTCGCTGGCAGCAGCTATGAGCTGACGGGTAGCTTTCAGACCGCCAATCTGAACATCGACTTCGACGACGACGAGCCGCCGAGCGTGGTGTTGCCCTCCGACCTGAAGGTGCAGATCGACCTCGATGATGACGACGACGATGACGACGGCACCCCCGTCCCACCGCTGCCGCCGCCGCCCCGGCGCGCCCCCTTGCCCAAGGTGTTGCGAACGCTGCCCTTCCTCGACGACGATGACGACGTGTTCTCGATCGACACCGACGCGATCGAGCTCGCCACGCCCACGCCGCCGCCGCCGGTGCCGGACCGGCCAGGCTTCGACCAGAAGCTCACGGACCACTCGAACTCTCGCATCGTCATCGAAGTCCTCGAGGACGAGGCCTGGCCCGAGGACGATCCCAGCGACCCCTCGCGTAGCTCCTGAGCTCGCGCATCGTGCGCGTCGCCCGGGCGTCAGCAGGGATACAGCGGCTCAAATTGGGCTTGACGCGGCCGCAGCAGTCGTTTAGCTTGCGTCTCCGCTCTGCGAGGGTGGCGAAATTGGTAGACGCGCACGGTTCAGGTCCGTGTGTCTCACGACGTGGGGGTTCGAGTCCCTTTCCTCGCACCAGAGAACAAGAAGGCCCTGGCACCTCACGGTCCAGGGCTTTGTTGTTTCGCGGCTTCGTCGCGGAAGGAGTTGTTTCGCTGCCGAGGGAGTCCCGCTCGCCGCGGGCGAGCGCTATGCCTTCTCGATGCTGTCGACGGCGATGCTCGGGCCGCTCATGTGGATGCCGAAGCCGCCGCCCTCGAGCTTGCCCTTGACCTTGACGCGGTCACCGGCCTTCGCGCGCGCACTTGCTCAGGCGGTAGGTGTCGCCCTTGTCGGTCACGAGCTCATGGAAGCCGCCCTCGAGGTCGTTGAAGCGCACAGTGCCGGTGAAGGTCGCCATGTCCGGCAATATACCCGAGCCGTCGGGGCGCGCCATGGGTTGCCGCGGACGGTCGGTGCGTGGGATGGTGCGGCGTGTCCGGGGCGCGTGGCTTGTGGATCTTCGCTGGCGCCGACCCGAGCGGCGGCGCGGGCCTGTGGCGCGACCAGGCCACGGCGCGTGCGTGCGCCCCGGAGCTGCTGCAGGCGGCCGTGGTCACCGCGTGGACGCGCCAGGGTGCCGGGGTCCCAGCCACCGCGCAGGCGCGCCCCGTGGCCCACGTGCTCGCGGACCTCGAGCTGCTCGCGGCCGATGAGGAGCGGCCGGCGGCGATCAAGATCGGCCTGCTGCCGGCGGCGCTGGTCGGCGAGCTGTTGCCGCGGCTGGCCGAGACCGGCGCGCCCGTGGTCCTCGATCCGGTGCTGCTGGCCAGCGACGGCGGCGAGCTCGGGGCTTCGGCGCCTCGTCTGCGAGATGTCCTTTGGGACATGTCCTCGGTGACAGGCTCGCGCTGGTTGATCTGCCCCAACCACGCCGAGGCGGCCGCGCTCGCGGAGGTGGCGGTCGATGACCCCGACCTGCTCGCGCGCCTGGCGGATCGCCTCGGTGGCGCGGCGATCTTGCTCAAGGACGGCGGTGGGGATCCCGCGAAGGTGCGCGATCGCCTGTGGCAGGACGGCACGGTGTACGCGCTGGCCCGCCCGCGCCAGCCGGGCCCCGATCCGCGCGGCACCGGCTGCGCCCTCGCCACGGCGATCGCCTGCGGCCTGGCCCGCGGGCGGCCGCTGCAGCACGCGGTCGCCGTCGGGGTCACCTGGCTCGACGCGGTCCGCAGCTGGACCAACCCCGGCCCCGACGGCCGTCCGCACCTGCCCGACGCCGGTCCCCCGCTGCCTGCATGAACATGTCCTTGCGGACAGCTCACTCGAGCTCGGCGCGGGTGCGGGCGAGGTTGACGGCGCGCAGGGCGGGCAGGCGGCGCAGCACGGCGACGCCCTCGGCGGTGACGACGGTGTCGGCGAGGTTGAGCTGCTCGAGGCGGTCCATGGTGAGCAGGCTCGGCAGGGCGGCGTCGGTGATCAGGGTCTTGTCGAGGCGGAGCACCCGCAGCTCGTGCAGGCCCTTGAGGTGAGCGACGCCGGCGTCGACGAGGTCGGTGTGGTCGAGCTCGAGCAGCTCGAGCTGAGTGAGGCCGGCGAGGTGGGCGAGGCCGCGGTTGGTGACGCGGGTGTGGTGCAGCTTGAGCTCGCGGAGCTTGACGAGGCCGGCGAGCGACTTGAGCCCGAGGTCGGAGATCTGGGTGTCGCCGAGGTCGAGCTGCTCGAGGTTGACGAGGGTGGCGAGCTGCGGCGCTGCGCGGTCGTCGAGGCCGGGGATCGCCAGCCGGAGCCGGCGCAGGCCGAGCATCTGACCGAGCGGCGCGAGCGTGGGGTCGGCGAGCGTGGCGGGGGCGGGCAGCTCGAGCGTGAGCTCGCGGAGCGCGGGCAGGGCGGCGAGCGCCGCGATCCCCTCGGGGCCGGGGTCGCGGCGGCCGATCTGCACGCGCGTGAGCTGGTCGAGCTTGGCGAGGTGCACGAGTCCGGCGCCGGAGATCCGCGACTGCGGCAGCTCGAGCGCGCGCAGCTGCAGCTGACGTCCGAGCACCTTGAGGCCGGCGTCGCCGAGGCCCGGGCAGGCGCAGGTGAACGACTCGATCGCCAGCTCGCGCACGTAGAGCAGGCTGTGGTCGTTGAAGGTGCTTCCCTGCCAGACGATGTTGCGCAGCTCGAGCAGCGGCTTGAGCTGGTGCAGTGAGAAGTTGCCGATGCGGGTGTCGACGAGGCGGATCTCCCGTAGCTTGACGGCCTTGGCGATCGCCAGCATCGCGTCGTGTCCGGCCCACGCGCCCACGAACGCGAGCGAGCGCAGCTGCGGCGCCTGCCCGGCGATCGCGGCCAGCGGCGAGTCGTTGTCGAGCTCGCGCAGCGTCAGCGACTCGATCGCCAGGCGCCCGAGCACCGCGACCGGCTCGCTGCCGGGCTTGACGCGGGTCAGCGTCAGCTCGCGCAGTCGCGGCAGGCTGGCGACGCGGCCCATCGTCACGCCGTCGAGCTGGAGGTCGACGAGCTCGAGCGCCGTGAGCCCGGTGAAGGCGCCGAGCCCGACGTGCGCCGCGGTCTGGCAGCCGCTCAGCCGCAAGCGCTGCAGCTGCGGCGCGCGCGTGGCGAGGTCGACGAGGTCGAGGCCGGCGCACGCCTGGTCGTAGCTGCGTGTGTCGTCGATGTCGGTCCGCCGCTCGAGCCGGTCGGTGGCCGAGAAGGCGAGGTCGAGCTCGGTGGTCACGCTGAGGTCGCCGACGAGGTCGTCCGGGTGGAAGGCGACGCGCCGGGTGCTCGGCGCGGGCGCGGGGGTTGCGGGCGGCGTGGGGAGTTTGACCGCCACCGGGGCGCTCGCTGGCGGCGGCGGCGTCACGACCTCCGCGCCACAGGCGGCGAGCAGGGTCAGCGCGAGGGCAGGGGCGAGGCGCACGTCGACCGCAGGATGCCAGTTTAGGTGAGGCGCAGGACGCGACGTGCGTTGGCGGTGCTGAGCTCGGCGATCCGCGCGAAGGAGTCGCCGCGGGCGGCGGCGACGGCAGCGGCGATGTCGGGCAAGAAGGCCGGCTCGTTGCGCAGCGGGCGGCGGGTGAAGGGGGTCTGGTCGGGGCTGTCGGTCTCGATCAGCAACCTGTCCGCAGGGACAGCCCGGGCCGACTCGGCCGGGCGACGCGCGCGGGGCAGGGTGATCGAGCCGGCGAAGGAGATGTAGTGGCCGGCCTTGCAGAAGCGCAGCGCCAGCTCGGGGCTGCCCGACCAGCTGTGGAGGATCGAGGGGGGCAGCGGCGCCTCGCTGAGCAGCTCGAGCAGCGCGGCGTGGGCCTTCAAGCAGTGCAGCAGCAGCGGCAGCCCGCGCCGCCGGGCCTGCGCGAGGTGGGCCCGCAACACCGCGATCTGGCGCGTCCGCGGGGCCCCGGCCTCGATCTCGGGGGTGAAGTCGAGGCCGCACTCGCCGATCGCCACCACGGCACTGCTGTCGAGCCAGGTGACGAGCGCCGCACAGGCCTCGCCGTCGCGGCTCGCTTCGAGATCTGGCAAGACCTGGGGGTGGATCCCAAGAGCAGTGTGGAAGCACACGGCTGGGACCTCGCGTCCGAGCCGCTCGGCGACCGCCAGCAGCGATGCCCATGTCGCCGGCTCGATCCCCGGCACGACGACGGCGCACACATCGGCCGCCTGCGCACGCAGGGCCGCCTCACGCTGCGCTGCGGCGTCGCCGAAGCGGGCCAGGTCGATGTGGGCATGGGTGTCGAAGAGCGGCATAGCGGCAAGCTGCGACGGGGGGCGCACGAAACATTGATCCGTGACTTGCGGCATTGACGCACCTGGAGCCTTTTTGTACAACCTCTCGCCCGGCGCCCGCGACCTCCAGGTCCGGATTAGAAGTCGGCAAGGTCAGGGAAATTCCATGTCATCGACACGAATTGAGCGGGTTCTTCGCCACGACGGCATCGTCGCCGTCCTCGACATGACGGCCGAGCAGGCGCAAGCCGGCGACCCGTCGTGGGTGGGCGAGGAGCGCTGGAAGCCGATCGTGCTGGAGGCCGTGCGCCTGCGGCAGGTCGCCAATGAGCCGTCGGTCCGCATCCTCGTCGGCGAGCACGCGATCCTCATCGCGGGCGACGAGAAGCACGTGGTCGGGGTGGTGTTCATCAAGGGTCACCCGGTCGTGAAGTCGGTGGTGCGCATGGTTCGCCAGCTGATGCGCCCGTCCTCGGCGGCGGCTGCGGCGATCGTTTGAGCGGAGCGCGCGAACGCGCGCCACGACCCCATGGAACGTCTCCAGGCAGACCTCTCCGCCCTGCACCGCGAGCTGATCGCGGCCGTGGGAGCGGCGCGCTGCAGCGACGCGCCGGATGACCTCGCCTACTACGGCAGCGACCGCTGCCGCGGCGGCTGGCCAGTGCGGCCGTCGCTGGTGGTGTTCCCCGGGAGCATCGCCGAGGTGCAGGCGGTGGTCCGCGCCTGCGCGGCGCACAGCGTGGCGATCGTCCCGTCGGGCGGGCGCACCGGGCTGGCCGGAGCCGCGACCGCGACGGCCGGTGAGGTCGTGCTCTCGCTCGAGCGGATGAAGGCGATCCTCGAGATCGACGCCGCGGCACGGACCCTGCGCTGCGAGCCGGGGGTCACGCTGCAGTCGGTGCACGAGGCCGCGGCGGCGCACGGTCTGCTCTACCCCGTCGACTACGCCTCGAAGGGCTCGGCCCAGATCGGCGGCAGCCTGGCCACCAACGCCGGCGGGGTGAAGGTGCTGCGCTACGGGCTCACCCGCGACTGGGTGCTCGGCCTCAAGGCGGTGCTCGCCTCCGGCGCTTGCCTCGACCTCGGTGGCGCGCTGATCAAGAACAACACCGGCTACGATCTGCGCCAGCTGTTCATCGGCTCCGAGGGCACGCTCGGGGTGATCGTCGAGGTCACGCTGCGCCTGTGTCGACCGCCAGCGGACGCGCTGGTGGCCCTGTGCGCCGTGCCGGACGACGCCGCGGTGCTGGCCCTGTTCGCCCGCCTGCGCGCGAGCGGCCTGCTGCTCTCGGCCTTCGAGTGCCTCGACGACGGCTGCCTGCGCCACGTGCTGCACCACCGTCGGGGGGGCGGCGGCGCCTCGCCGTTCGCCGAGGCGAGCCCGCGCTACGCCCTCGTCGAGGTCGAGGTGCCGATCGCCGGCGCGGCGGCGCGTGAGCACAGCGAGGCCGAGCTCGCCGCGCTGCTCGGCGACGCCAGCGAGGCCGGCGAGATCGACGACGCGACGATCGCCGGCACCCCGGCGCAGGCTCGCGGACTGTGGGCGCTGCGCGAGGACATCAGCGAGTCGCTGCACCGTCACACCCCGCACAAGGCGGACATCGCCCTGCCGGTCGCGCGCGTCGGCGAGTTCCTCGCGGCCTGGCGACCGGCGGTCGCGGCCGGCTTACCGGGCATCGAGGCGCTGTGCTTCGGCCACGTCGGCGACGGCAACCTGCACCTCAACCTGCTGCGTCCCGACGAGCTCGAGCTGCCCGAGTTCCTCGCGCGGGTCCACGGCTTCGACGACGTCACCTACGCGCTGGTCCGGGCGCACGGCGGCAGCATCTCGGCGGAGCACGGGGTCGGCCTGCTCAAGCGCGAGCACCTGCACTACAGCCGCAGCCCCGAGGAGCTGGCGATCTTCCGCGGGATCAAGGCGGCCCTCGATCCGCAGGGCCTGTTCAACCCCGGCAAGATCTTCTGATCAGATCTTCTGATCAGGGCGACTCGCTGACGAGCGGGCCGAGCTCGCGGGTCTTGGCCTGCTGCTCCGGCGTGAGTGGATCGTTCTGCAGCACCTGGACGCGGCTGCGCGCCCAGTCGTCGCCGACGATCGAGACCTCGACGCGGTACTGCTTGCCCGCGATCTTCAGCCGCGCCTGCGAGTTGAACCAGCTCCACAGGCGCACGTTCTCGGCGGGCGCGCTCTGCTTGCCGGCCTCTGGCAACGTGAGCCCGACCGCTGTCAGCAGGGCCTCCGGGGTGAAGGCGCCGGTGCCGGACTTCCAGCCGTCGTACGCGACCTCGGTAGCGATGCCGTCCTCGTAGCCCACCTGCACCGCCGCGAAGTTCCCGGTCCGGTCGGCGTAGCTCTGCAGCGTGTAGTGACAGCTGAAGAAGGTACGCGCCGGCACGTAGCGCACGCACGACTCGCGAGCCATGCCCTTGCCGAGCGCCTCACCGAGCTCCGCCTGCACCTCCGCGACCGGGCGCCCGACGATCCGCGTCAGCGGGAAGGGCACGTCCTCGCGGAGCTGCGCGAGGGGCACGGCCGTGGCCGTGGTCGCTACCGGGCTCGCGGCCTTCGCCGGCGCCGGGGTGATCACGGGCGTAGCTCCGCTGGGCGGAGCCGGGTTGCCGCACGCCGCGGCCAGCAGGGCGAGGCCGGCCAGGCGAACCGACGGGAGGGTGTTGATGCGCACGGCGGCATGATACCCTCCGCGTCCCGCGAGCCTGGCGAAATTGGTAGACGCGCTGGATTTAGGTTCCAGTACCGCAAGGTGTGTCGGTTCGAGTCCGACGGTTCGCACTCGCGCCCGCTGCGTGGCCCTCCGTGGCGTGGGTGGGCTTGACGGGGCCGCGACAATGCGGGTACCCGTTCTCGCGGTGATCGGGACCATCTTCAAGCGTTTGACGGTGCGGACGCTGGACGTCGTGGTGGAGCGCGGCAAGGAGTCCGACCGCACGGTCGTGCGTCTGGCGGCGACGGGCCTCGACCGGGTGCGCGGCTGGGTGGGGCTCGACCGCATCGAGCTGCGGACCACGCCACCGGCGTGGGACGGCGCCCAGCCCGAGCAGCCGATGTGGCAGTCCGACCGCGACAAGTTGCACAAGCACCGGGTCGACAAGGGCATCGTCAAGCCGCCGGCCGGGACCACCATGCCGGTGAAGGCGGCCGAGCCCGCGGTGAAGCTTTATATCAAGCGCGGCTGCCCCTACTGCCGCGCCGCCGCCGACCTGCTGAACGAGCGCAGCATCGCCTTTACGCAGATCGACTACAGCGAGGACCACGACCTGCGCCGGGCGATCCGCGGCCAGACCGGGCGCAAGACCTCGCCGCACGTGTTCATCCACGACAGGTCGATCGGCGGCTACGACGAGCTGCGTGAGCTCGACCTCTCGGGTGCCCTCAAGGACATGCTCGTAAAGCCAGGTGAGGTGAAGCCCGCGCCGGCCGGTGCTGCCGCCCTTCGACGAGGAGGACGACGACAGCGAGGACGAGATCACCGCCCGCAGCCTGCGCACGCGCATCAGCGAGGGCGCGAAGGTCCTGCTGCTCGACGTCCGCGAGGCCGACGAACGCGACCGATCGGGCGTCCTCCCGCACGCCCATCAGATCCCGCTCGGCGAGCTCGAGCGGCGCCAGGCCGAGCTCGACCCCGCGGGCGTGTGGATCACCTACTGCCACTCGGGCAAGCGCTCGCACGAGGCGATGCTGTTCCTGCGTCAGCGGGGCTTCGGTCGGGTCGTCAGCTTGCGCGGGGGCATCGTCGCGTGGACCCCGCTCACCGGCGACGCCCTCGTCGCGCGGGTGCGGGAGGTGCTCGAGGAGGTGCGGCCGATGGTCCAGAGCGACGGCGGGGACATCGAGCTGCTCGACATCATCGACGACGTGGTCGGCGTGCGCCTGACCGGCAACTGCATCGGCTGCCCGAGCTCGCAGGCGACCCTGCGCCAGGGCATCGAGCGCAAGCTCAAGCTGCGGATCCCGCAGATCAAGGGCATCTCCTCGCCGCAGCTGACGCCGTCCTGATCCTGGCCGGCCGCCCGGAGGCGCGCCGCGGGCCCGTGACCGCGGCGGCGCGCCTGTAGTCCCCTGGGGCCCGCTTGGCCCCGAGTCGCGGCGGGCTAAGGCAGTTCTTGCGGGCCACCGGGAAGTATGCGTCACTGGCCCAAAGTTGACTGACACTCTTGTCAGTGACGAGAGTGTCAGCGAAGTTCGACCCGAGAGACCCGACATGACGACCACGACCACGACCCCACCGGCCGGCCAGCGCAGCTCCTTGCTCAACATCGTGTCGCAACCCCAGGTGAAGTCGCTGCTCGAGCGAGGCCAAGCAGCGCTTCGCCGAGGAGGAGGGCGTCAGCTTCCGCAGCGTCAACGGCCACTTCAAGAAGCCGTTCGAGCACGACTTCGTGGCGCCGCAGCGGCCGCACACGACCCTGCTGTTCGGCGGCCTGACCTTCCGCCACGAGCACCTGCTCAAGGGCGTGTTCGAGTCGCTGGGCTACAAGACCGCGGTGGTGCCGACGCCGAACGTCAACGCGTTCCAGCTCGGCAAGGAGTACGGCAACAACGGCCAGTGCAACCCGACCTACTTCACGGTCGGCAACCTCGTGCAGTACGTGCAGCACCTGCGCGACGTCGAGGGCATGAGCACGCAGGAGATCATCGACTCGTACATCTTCCTGACGGCCGGGGCCTGCGGGCCGTGCCGCTTCGGCATGTATGAGGCCGAGTACCGGCTGGCGCTGCGCAACGCCGGCTTCGACGGCTTCCGCGTGCTGCTGTTCCAGCAGAAGGGCGGCCTCAAGCAGGGCGACCTCGAGGCCGGCCTCAAGATGGACCTCGACTTCTTCATGGGCATGCTCAACGCCTTCAACGCCGGCGACCTGCTCAACGAGGTCGCCAACCAGGTGCGGGCCTTCGAGACCACGCCGGGCGCGACCGACAAGGCGCTCGCCGAGAGCACCGAGTTCATGTACCAGGTGATGAAGAGCAAGCGCCCGGCCAAGCTCGAGGGCAAGGTCGCCGACCTCGTCAGCAGCCGCGGCAAGAAGACCTTCGACATCGCCGAGCAGGCGATCAAGTTCCTCGACCAGCTCACCACCGACGACTACCTCGAGCCGCTGCGCCAGGTCTCGCGCCGGCTCGACGAGGTCGAGGTCGACCGCCTGCAGCCCAAGCCGATCGTCAAGATCACCGGCGAGTTCTGGGCCCAGACCACCGAGGGCGACGGCAACTTCAACATGTTCCGCTTCCTGACCAACGAGGGCGCGGAGATCATCACCGAGCCGATCGCCACCTGGATCGCGTACATGCTGTGGCAGACCAAGATCAAGGCCCGCGACCGCAAGGACCTGGTCGAGAAGGGCGAGGAGCCCAAGTGGTACGAGCTCGGCAAGCGCGCCCAGATCGAGGCCACCTACCTCAAGAAGCGGGCGATCGCCGGCTTCGCCGACACCGTGTTCCGCCGCGAGTACGCGCGCATGGTCGAGGCGCTCGGCGGCACCGCCCACGAGATCGTCGACATGGACGAGATGGAGGCGCTGGCCCACGACTTCTATCACTCGCGCTCCGAGGGCGGCGAGGGCCACCTCGAGGTCGCCAAGAACATCTACTACTCGCACAAGTACTACGCGCACATGGTGCTCTCGCTGAAGCCCTTCGGCTGCATGCCCAGCACCCAGTCCGACGGCGCCCAGTCGGCCGTGGTCAACCGCTACAAGGACATGATCTTCCTGCCCATCGAGACCTCCGGCGAGGGCGAGATCAACGCCCACAGCCGCGTCCAGATGGCGCTCGGCGAGGCCAAGGCCAAGGCCAAGCGGGAGTTCGCCGAGGTGCTCGAGAGCCTGCCCTACAGCCTCGAGGAGCTGCGCGCCTACGTCGACCTCAACCCCGAGCTCAAGCGGCCGCTGTACAAGTTCCCGCGCAAGACCCCGAAGGTGGTCGGCACCGCCGCCCACTTCGCGATCCACCTGACCGAGCGCATGCAGGCCGAGGGCATCCGCCCGTCGCGCGCAACCACCAACGCCAACGCCGTCGCCGCGCAGTGAGCCCGAGGGCGCGCACGGGGCGGCTGGCCCCGGTTGCGCCCCGCGTTGGCCAGCCGTGTCTCGCAGGAGAATTTTCCATGTCGCAGTTCAAGTACATGATCGGGTTCGACCTCGGCTCCACCACCGTCAAGGCCGTCGTCGTCGACGTCGCCAGCGACGAGATCGTGTGGAAGGACTACCAGCGCCACGAGAGCAAGCAGGCCGACCGCGCGCTCAAGATGCTGAAGCAGATCGAGGCCGAGGTCCCGGGCCTCGGCGCTGGCAACACCCGCATGTTCATGACCGGCTCCGGCGGCTCGAACGTCGGCCGCTGGGTCGGCGCCAAGTTCGTGCAGGAGGTCAACGCCGTCTCGCTCGCGGTCGAGAAGCTGCACCCCGAGGTCAACTCGGTGATCGAGCTCGGCGGCCAGGACGCGAAGATCATCATCTTCAAGCCCGACCCCGAGACCGGTCGCAAGAAGAAGGTCCCGTCGATGAACGACAAGTGCGCCGGCGGCACTGGTGCGGTCATCGACAAGGTCAACGCCAAGCTCAAGATCCCCGCCGACCAGCTGTGCCAGCAGGGCTACCACGGGCAGAAGCTGCACCCGGTCGCCGGCAAGTGCGGCGTGTTCGCCGAGACCGACATCAACGGCCTGCAGAAGCTCGGCGTGCCGCCCAACGAGCTGATGGCCTCGCTGTTCGAGAGCATCATCCAGCAGAACCTGTCGGTGCTGACGCGCGGGCACACCCTGATGCCCTACGTGCTGCTGCTCGGCGGCCCGAACACGTACATCCAGGGCATGGTCGAGTGCTGGAAGGCCAACATCCCGCCGATCTGGGCCGAGCGTGGCGTCGAGCTGCCGCCCTGCAAGGACCCGGCGGACCTCATCATCGTGCCGCAGAACGCCCAGTACTTCGCGGCGCTCGGAGCGGTCGAGTACGGCAAGACCGAGGACGACAACGTCGGCGTGTACACCGGCACGGCGAAGCTCGAGTGGTACCTGACGGAGGGCCGCATCGCCGAGAAGAAGAAGGCCGGCGGCGCCGGCCTCAGCAAGGACCCCGAGGAGCTCGCGGGGTTCATGAGCGACTACAAGCCGATCAAGTTCATCCCCAAGACCTTCCAGCCGGGCGACGACGTGCGCGTGTACCTCGGCCTCGACGGCGGCTCGACCTCCTCGAAGGCGGTGCTCATCGACGAGGCCGGCGAGGTGGTCAAGAAGGTCTACCAGCTGTCGAAGGGCAACCCGATCGTCGACACCAAGGAGCTGCTGGCCGACCTGCGCGCGCAGGTCGAGGGCGCCGGCGCCAAGCTGACGATCCTCGGGGTCGGCACGACGGGCTACGCCAAGGACATCCTGCGCGACGTGCTTCGCGCCGACGCGGCGATCGTCGAGACGGTCGCGCACTGCGAGAGCGCGCTGCACTTCTACGACAACGTCGACGTGGTCTGCGACGTCGGCGGCCAGGACATCAAGATCATCATCCTCAAGAACGGGAAGGTGAAGGACTTCAAGCTGAACACCCAGTGCTCGGCGGGCAACGGCTACTTCCTGCAGAGCACGGCCGACGGCTTCGGCCACGACGTCCGCGACTACGCGAAGCTGGCCTTCGACGCCAAGGCGATGCCGAGCTTCGGCTACGGCTGCGCCGTGTTCATGCAGTCGGACATCGTCGACTTCCAGCGCCAGGGTTGGGCGCCGGAGGAGATCATGGCGGGCCTCGCCAACGTGCTGCCGAAGAACATCTGGCTGTACGTCAGCCAGATCCCGAACCTGGCCAAGCTCGGCCAGCGCTTCGTGCTGCAGGGCGGCACCCAGCACAACCTCGCGGCGGTCAAGGCCCAGGTCGACTTCATCCAGGAGCGCTTCAAGGCCAAGGGCCTCAAGGCCGACGTCATCGTCCACCAGCACTGCGGCGAGTCGGGGGCGATCGGCGCGGCGCTCGAGGTCCGGCGCATGCATCAGCAGCTGGGCCACCAGACCGAGTGGATCGGCATCGACAAGATCGACAGCATCGGCTTCACCCAGCGCCGCGACGAGAGCACCCGCTGCTACTTCTGCAAGAACAAGTGCCTGCGCACCTTCATCGACGTCGACCTCGAGATGCAGCAGCAGGACGCCGACCGCCGCATGGCGCTCGGCCAGCTGCTGAAGATCCGCAAGAAGGAGAACAGCGCCGACGAGGCCGTCGGCACCAAGCGCCTCATCATCGCCACCTGCGAGAAGGGCGAGGTCGAGGACATCGAGTCGATGAAGAAGATCAAGGGCGGCCTCGACGCGCTCAAGAAGAACTACCCGAACCTCGCCGCCAAGGCCGCGAAGGACATCTGGGACGCCCAGGAGCCGCCGAAGGTCGCCGACAAGCAGGACGACATCGGCCTCGGTCTGCGCGAGCACATCGACCTCCCGCCGGCCTTCGCGGGGCATCAGGGCAAGGTCGATGAGCTGCTGAAGCTTGTCAACCGCAGCCCGAAGGTCGCCGGCTTCCTCGGCAAGGCGGCGGACCGGCTCGGTCAGGTGGCGAGCAGGATCGACGCCGCCGGCGCGCTGGAGAAGGCCGCCCGCGAGCGCCTCGAGCACCAGCAGCGCCGCGTCGCCGTGATGCAGAAGCGCGAGTCGCTGCGCATCGGCATCCCGCGGGTGCTGAACCAGTACTCGCAGAACCCGTTCTTCAGCGCCTACTTCGAGTCGCTGGGCGTGCCGGCGAAGAACCTCGTCTACTCCGACTTCACCTCAGAGGAGCTGTACAAGGAGGGCTCGAAGCGCGGCGCGATCGACCCCTGCTTCCCGTCCAAGGTGTGCATCGCCCACATGCACAACCTTCTGGAGGTCAAGCACAAGCGCCGCGCGCTCGACATGATCGTGTTCCCGCAGGTCGACTCGATGGAGACCTGGCTGTCGGGCACGGCTGGCTCGCGCGCGTGCCCGACGGTGGTCGGCTCGGCCGACACCACCCGCGCCGCGTTCGTGAAGGAGGGCGACATCTTCACCCAGAAGGGCATCAAGCTGGTGATCCCCTTCGTGCAGATGGCCGAGCGCAAGCTGTGCAAGCGGCAGATGTTCGAGTACTTCCACGAGGTCCTCGGGCTCAGCGAGGACGAGAACAGCCGCGCGGTCGAGCAGGGCTTCATCGCCCAGGACCGCTTCTTCGTCGACCACCGCAAGGACGGTCGGGCGATCCTCGAGCAGCTCGAGCGCGACCAGAAGATCGGCGTCGTGCTGCTGGCGCGCCCGTACCACAACGACCCGGGCATGAACCACGAGATCCCGGACGAGCTGCAGAAGCTCGGCTACCCGATCCTCACCGTGCAGTCGCTGCCGCTCGACGAGCACATCGTCCGCCCGTTGTTCCAGGCCGACATCGACGCCGGCTTCATCAAGGACCCCTTCGACGTCAGCGACGTGTGGAAGAACAGCTACAGCGAGAACACCAACCAGAAGGTGTGGGCCGCCAAGTTCACGGCGCGTCACCCCAACCTGGTCGCGCTCGAGCTGTCGAGCTTCAAGTGCGGCCACGACGCGCCGATCTACACGGTGATCGAGGAGATCGTCGAGAACTCGGGGACGCCGTACTTCTCATTCAAGGACATCGACGAGAACAAGCCGACCGGGTCGATCAAGATCCGCATCGAGACGATCGGCTACTTCCTCAAGCGCTACCAGGAGGACATGCGCAAGCGGATGGCCAAGGAGCAGCGGGTGGAGCTTCGCCTCGCCGAGTATCAGGCCGAGCTGCTGCGCCGCATCGAGGCCGCACAGGCCCGCCTGGCCCACGAGCAGGCGCACACGCCCGATGTCGTGCTCGCGGCCGCCGGTCTGGCCCCGCGCCCGGCCGCGGCCGCGGTGCCGAGCGCGGCCCGGCTCGACAAGAAGGGCTGAGAGGCCAGGCGAGCTACGCACGCCGCGCCCGCCTGGGCGCGGCGTCTGGCTGCTTTGTGGTCCGCTTCGCTGTCTTCTTCGCGGGTTGTTCTGCGGTCCTCTTGATCCGCTTCTTCGGCGCGGCGAACACCTCGCGCGCCGACTCGGCCGCGAGCACTCGGTCGGTCCAGCGGTCGAGCTGATGCGGGTCGACGCAGCGCTCGACACGGCGCTGCTGGGCCTCCGAGAGGCGCAAGCCGGCCTTTCGTAGCAGGCGCAGCAGCGTCTTGCGGCTGGCGGCCAGGGCATGGGTCTGGGCGAGGTCCTGGGCGAGGTCCTGGGCGAGGTCCTGGGCGAGGGGCGAGGGTCTGGGCGAGCTTCTGGGCCTCGCTGTGGGCCTCCTCCTTGATCTTGTCCTTGAGCAGGTTGAGGAAGAAGTCCGGACCCAGGTCGTTGGCGAGTCGGCGCAGGTTCTTGAACAACGGCGAGGGGGGCAAGTTGTAGTCGGCGATGTTCAGCATTTGCAGCTCGAGGTCCGGGTAAAGCTCAGGTGGCAGGTGCTCGGTCAGGAGATTGTAGTACAGCTCGGCCCGCTCCTCGCCGAGGCTGGGCAGGCAGGCGACGGCGGCTCTCAGTGTGGCCGGTTCGCGCTTGGCGTGCACGAGGGCCGAGAGGAAGGCCAGACCCGGTGATTCGCGGGCAGCGTCGATGTCGGTCACGGCCTCGATCTGCTGCGGGCCGAGGACCCAGACGCGGAGTGACTCATTGCCCGGACCGAGGTCGAACGGCTGGGCCGCCCAGGCTGCGACGCGGGCGCTGGTGCTGACGACGAGGACGCAGGCCGGGCCGCGGCGCCGGGCGGAGACGAGGTACTCGAGCCAGGCGAGGTGCTTGTGGCGGTCGATGCGGCGCTGCACCTCGAGCACGATCACCAGCAAGGTGTGGCTGCCGCGGCGCAGCTCGAGCACGAGGTCGGCGCGGCGCTCGGCCGGGTGTACGTGGTCGAGGTTGGTGTCACCAAGGCGGTAGCGGACCCCGCGGGGGAGCTTCAGGCCGTGCACGCGGGCGAGCAGCCTGGGCGCGAGCGAGGGCTGCTCGCGGAACAGGTCGACGAGCGCATGGTGGGCGAGCGAGGGCACGCCGACGATTCGTCCGCGGCCTCGCTGACGTTGCGGGCTTACTCGTCGTCGCCGACGGGGAACAGCGGTGGCGAGGGCAGGGCCCGGTACCTCGGGGCGAGCTGGCCGTAGACCAGCCAAAACGCGATCCAGGTGCTCGGCAGCAGGACCATGAATTCGGGGAAGACGCGCAGGAGCAGGCAGACGAAGGCGCCGAGGGTGAGCAGCACGACAGTGGCGGAGCCGAGCTTGCTCTTGAACAGCACGAACTTCTTACAGCGCAGGTTGGAGACCATCAGCACGCCGCCGATGAGCATGGCGATGGGGAACACCGACCACGCGCCGGGCCCGAGCTGCAGCGGGCCGAACAGGCGCGCCTCGCTGAACTGCGCCGCGGCGCCGAGCGGGTTGCCGGGGGCGGCGTACTTCAGGCAGACGAGGAACCAGTTGACGAGCAGGCCGGCGGCGAGGGTGGTGGGGATGCCGTTGAACAGGCTCTTGTCGGGGGCGACGTCGGTGAGGACGTTGAAGCGGGCCAGGCGGAAGGTGGCGGCGCCGATCCAGAAGGCGCAGGCCCCCAGCGCGAGGGCGTAGCCCTGACCGCTGGCGAAGGGCAGCCCGGGGGTCTCGGTGAGCGCGATGAACAGCAGCACCGCCGGGGCGACGCCGAAGTCGAAGAAGTCGGCGAACGAGTCCATCTGCACGCCGAACTCGCTGGTGGCGTGCAGCGAGCGCGCGAGCAGGCCGTCGGCGCGGTCGAGGAAGGTCGACAGGAGGATCAGCCAGGAGGCCTCGACGAAGCGCAGCTGGGTGGCCGCGACGATGGACAGGAAGCCGCACAACATCGCCGCCAGGGTGGCGAGCTGCGGGGCCCAGTAGCGGAGTTTGCTGGTCGCCATGGGCTCAGTTCGCCGTCTGCACGGTCTGGAGCGCCGCGCTGATGCGCAGCAGGACCTCGTCCGGCGAGCCGACCCCGTCGACGCGCTTGAGCAGACCCTTGCCCTCGTAGAAGGGCACCACCGGGGTGGTCTCGCGGTGGTACTTCTCCAGCCGCGCGCTGCAGGCCTCGGCGGTGTCGTCGGCGCGGTGGACCAGGCGACCCTCGGCCTCGGGCGGCGGCGGGCTGAAGCGGAGGTGATAGATGGTGCCGGTCTGCGGGTCGGAGCGGCGGCCGGTGACGCGCTCGAGGATCAGGGCGTCGGGCACCTCGATCAGGACCACCGCGTCGAGGGCAACGCTGGCGCGCGCGAGCGCCTCGTCGAGCGCCTCGGCTTGCGGCCGCGTGCGCGGGAAGCCGTCGAGCATGAAGCCGCGCGCGCAGTCCTCCCGGGCGATGCGCTCGATCACCATGCCGATGACCACCTCATCGGGGACCAGCAGGCCCTCCTTCATGAAGCCCGCGGCGGTCTGGCCGAGCAGGGTGCCGGCGGCGACCGCCTCGCGCAGCATGTCCCCGGACGAGATGTGCGGGATGCCGAAGGTCTGGACCAAGCGTTGGGCCTGGGTGCCTTTGCCTGCGCCTGGCGGGCCGATGAGGATCATTCGCATGAGGGCTCTCGCTGCGGTGAAAAAGATGGTCGCTGCTCGTGGCGCGAGAACGACCGGGGCGCAGTGTGGCACGCCGCTGCTCGGCCTCGCAAGCCCTGCCCCGTCGTCGGACGGGCTGCTGGACGCGGTGGTATGCGGCACGCGCCCGGCGTCGACCGCTCGAGCGCCCGTACGTCAGGCCATACGTCAAGCCATACGTTAGGCCAGTGAAGCCAGCAGACCGGACGAGTCCGGCTGGACCTGCTCGCCAGGGTTCGGGCCCGCGGCGACCGGCGCGGCGACCGGCGCGGCGAAGCTCTCGGCGAGGAAGGTGCGGACCCGCAGGCGCGGTCCGTCATGCTCCGGCGCGAGACCTGCGGTGCGCATGAGGGCGACCAGAAAGTCGCGCGGACGCGGCGAGTGCCGCCACGCGGAGGGCAAGGCGACCGCCTGCTGGCGCGGGACCTCGACGGCCTGCGCGAGCCCGCGGCCGAGGATGACACCGTCGCGGTTCGGCACCAGCGCAGCGCTGATGGCATCGAGGCCGTGGACCACGAGCTCCTGCGCCGCGCCGAGGATGGAGATCTCGCCGACGAGACGATGCCAGCGTGCAGCCCGGGCGGCGGGCAGTCGTGGACCTGCAGCGGCGGGCACGGCGTAGCGAGCGACTGCCTGCTCGAGCGACAGCCACGGCTCGAGCGAGCCGAGGCTGCCGATCGGCCCCGCCTGGGCGCCGTCGTACCACGACACGTACACGCGGGCCGGGGCGTCGAGGCGCGGATCATCCGGGCGCTCGGCGCTGCCGAGCGGGAGGTCCAGCGCCGCCGGGTCGCGCTGGGCCATCGCGTGACGCAGGGCGCGTCGCGCCACAAACAGCAGCCAGCGCCGAGATGCCTCGGCGAGCGGCACGGGAGCAACAGCGGGCGGGTCGGCGGCTTCCATGGTCAACGCGGCGCGTAAGATGACCGAGCGAGCCCGCTTTGCAAAGCACAATCTGCGACCTCGATGGCGCTGTCGCATGCGCCAGGTCGCTGGTCTTCGGACAGCTGACCGGCGGGTCCCGAGTGTTGAGGTCGCATCGGTCCAGCGGTGATTGTCACGGTCTGATGTCGACGGGTGATCCGCTGCCCGGGTCGTGGCGGCCACCAGGCGGTGGCGACCGATGATCGAGGCCAGGGAGCGCGCGCGCGAGTGCACGCAACACCTGCACACATCACAGCATGTGCCCTGCAACTCTGGCATCCCTCGGGGGCACTTCGGGCTCAGCGATCAGGCCCGCTGTCTGCTCGCAGGGGGAACTGTCCTACCTCGAAATTCGCCGCCATTCGCCGCTTCCTGGGCCTCTGCGGCGGTTTCGCTGATACAGTGGTGAGGTCGTAGCGCGGGAGGGTGACCATGGCGATGCGAATGACCTGGCTTGTGGGTGGGCTTGTGGGTGCTTCAGCGGTGCTGCTGTTGAACGCGTGTGAGTCGGAGGATGTTGTCGCCGAGGCAGTCGAGCTGCGAGAGCTCGAGGACAATGGGACGCGGCTGAACGGGACGCGGCTGAACGGGACGCGGCTGAACGGGACGCGGCTGAACGGGACGCGGTTGAACGGCGACGCCGGCACCAGCGACTACATCGAGATCACGAAGGTCGACGTGAAGGGGAAGGACAAGGTGATCAACACCTGGTTGACCGGCAGCGAGCTGTTCGTGAGCACCAAGAAAACCGTGCTCTCGGGCCTCGGCCTCGACGATGCCACGATCGACTTCGACATCCAGGGCGACGGCAAGGGCAAGCACAAGAAGCAGCTGAAGATCGTGGGCTACGGGCTGCTCGCGCCGGGCTCGGACGTCGCGGTCTACGACCTCGAGGTCAAGGACGGTGCCTGGCAGCCGCTGTGCGAGGATGGGGCCCAGGCGATCCTGCTCGGCGATGTGTGGGACCCCGACAGCGGCGAGCGGATCGGGAGCTACCCGGACGCGCTGACCTTCGCCTGTCGTGGCGCTGCCCTGGCCAAGTGCGTCGAGTTCGGCTACCGCCCGTGGGCCAGCGTCGGCGGCGTGGCGCTGCGCGACCATCACCAGGCCTGCACACGCATGGTCCGGGCCGACTACTGCGGCGACGGCCAGGCGCACACCACCAACGGCACGCCGATCCACGTGCTCGACCAGCTCGGCGTGCAGAACGTCGACGTCGGCGTGAGCTACGTGGTCGAGGCGGAGTGGGGCCCTGACGGTGCCACGTGCCTCAACTACGCTAACGCTCGCCACGCGGAGATCATGATCGAGTGCGACATCCCGGCCTGCGGGTCGTCCTTCGCCTCCGGCGGGCTGCTCCAGAGCGGCAAGGTGCTGTGAGCCGCGGCCATGACTGACGCCAGCGCCGATCCGTCCGCGATCGGCCCCTTCGTCGTGTTGAACAAGCTCGGCGAGGGCGCGATGGGCGTCGTATACGCGGTCTATGACACTGCCCTCGACCGCAAGGTGGCGCTCAAGTTGGTCCGCCGTCAGCTGCTCGACAAGCCGGCGGTGCGCGCTCGCATGACCCGTGAGGCGCAGGCGATGGCCCGCCTCTCCAACCCGCACGTGGTTCAGGTCTATCAGGTCGGCGAGCACGACGGCGGCATCTACGTGGCGATGGAGTACATCGACGGCGAGACGCTCGGCGCGTGGCTGCGGGCCGCGACGCGCAGCTGGCAGTCCGTGCTCCGCGTGGTCTGCGAGGCCGGACGCGGCCTGGCTGCGGCCCACTCCGCGGGGCTCGTGCACCGCGACTTCAAGCCCGACAACGTGCTGGTCGACGCCCGCGGCCAGGCCCGGGTCCTCGACTTCGGGCTCGTGCAAGCCGAGCACAACGGCCATGAGCCCGAGGACGACACCACCGAGACGGCCGACGACGCGGCGGTGAACACGACCCTGCCCGAGGGCATCGAGCGGTCCAACGTGCACTGGTCCGTGCGCCTGACGCAGATGGGCAAGGTGCTCGGGACGCCGGCGTACATGTCGCCGGAGCAGCACTTCGGCGAGCCGAGCGGACCCTACTCGGACCAGTTCAGCTTCGCGGTGACGCTGTATGAGGCGCTGTACGGGGCGCGGCCGTTCGTGGGGGACACGTGGGCGAGCATCAAGGCGCAGGTGGAGCGAGGCGTGGTGCCGCCACCGCCGCCGGAGTCGCGGGCGCCGCGGCGGCTGTTCAAGGTGGTGGCGCGGGGGCTGGCGACGGACCCGAAGCGGCGCTTTGGCAGCATGGACGAGATGTTGGCGGCGCTGAGCCGCGACCCCGGGCGGGCGCGGGTGCGGGCGGCGGCGCTGGTGGGGTTGATCGGTGTGGCATCGGCGGGGAGCTTCGCGGCGGCGACGATGGGGATGTCGACGGAGGAGCGCTGCGCGGGGGGGGCAGAGGAGATCGGTGCGGTGTGGGGCGAGGCGCAGCGGACCGTGGTGCGGCGAGCGTTCACACAAACCGGGCAGGCGTACGCGGGGGACGTGCTGGCGCGGGCCGAGGCGCGGCTGGACCAGTACGCGGAGGCGTGGCAGTCGGCGCAGGTGACTGCGTGTCGCTCGCACGCGGGGGGCTCGACGTCGGCGCACATGCTGGACCTGCGCAACGCGTGCCTGGGGCGGCGCAAGCAGCACGTGGCGGCGCTTGTCGAGATCTTCGCGGGCGCGGACCGGGATGTGGTGGAGCACGCGGTGCAGGCGGTGGCGGCGTTGCCGAGCGTGAAGGCGTGCGAGGACGAGGACGGCCTGCTCAACGCGGTGGCGCCACCGGATGACGTGGCGACCGCGGAGCGGGTGGAGACGCTGCGCGAGCGGTTGGTGCGGGCGCGGGCGCTGGAGGCGACGGGCGGCTACGCGGAGGGGCTGACGCTGGCGACGAAGGTGCGGGGCGAGGCGCGGACGCTGAGCTACGCGCCGCTGCAGGCGGAGGCGGCGCTGGTCGAGGGGGGGCTGCTGTCGGCGTCGGCGCGCTCGGTGGACGCGGAGGCGGCGCTGGCGGAGGCGCTGCGTATGGCGATCGCGCACGACCTGCACGCGGAGGCGGCGGAGGCGGCGGTGAAGCGGATCTTCGTGCTGGGCGACGGGCTGGCACGCCACGAGGCGGCGCTGGCGAGCGAGCCGTTCGCGGCGGCGCTGGTGGAGCGAGCGCGCGACGACGGGTCGCTGGCGGCGCTGCTGGAGAACAACCTGGGGATCGTGTTCGACCTGGCCGGCGACGACGCGGCGGCGCAGCGGCACTTCGAGCGGACGGTGACGCTGCTGCAGCGGGCCGGCACCCCGGACCCGCTGCTGGCGGTGGTGCATCACAACCTCGCGAACGTCGACCTCGAGCGCGGCGACCTCGACGCGGCGCAGCGCAACTCGACGCGGGCCTACGAGCTGTTCGTGCAGCTGCTCGGTGAACGGCACCCGCTGGCGGGTCATCCGCTGAGCGGGCTCGGCGACGTGGCGCTCCGGCGTGGGGCGCTGGTCGAGGCGCGCGCGCGCTACACCGAGGCGCTGGCGCTGATGGAGGCGGTGCACGGGCTGGAACACCCGCACCTGCTGACACCGCTGACGGGCCTCGGGCAGGTGGCAACACGCGGCGGCGATATGACCGAGGCGAAGCGGTACTTCGAGCGCGCCGTGGCGATCGCCGAGCGTGACGATCATGTGCACCCACAACGGGCCCTCGCGCTCGAGGGGCTGGGCGAGCTGGCGGCTGCCGAGGGCGAGCTGCGGCGCGCGCTGGACCTGTTCGATCGGGCGGTGAGAGCGTATGGCGGGGACCGGGCGCTGGGGCTGTCGGCGGCGCTGCGGGCCGGCGAGATGGCGGCGAAGCTGGGCGACACGGCGGCGGCGATCGGGTGGTTCGAGCAGGTGCTGGCGGCCACGCCGGGGCCGGCGAAGGGCGACGCGCGGCGGTTGACGGCGACGCTGTCGCTGGCGCGGATGCTGGCGGGTCGCGGCGAGGCGCGCCAGCGGGTGTGCGACCTGCTGACCGAGGCTCGCGCCGCGCTGGCCCCGGGCGACGAGCGTCGGGCGGCCAGCGAGGCCGCGTTCGTGGTGAGCTGCGGGCCGTCGTTGTGACGCTCGTCGCCGTGTCGATGTGGCTGTGAGCGGCTGCCGGCCGGGACTCGACCGTGAGCGGCTGTCTCTCGGGACAGCCGAGGCTGGCTCTTGGGTCAGGTCTCGCGGCGGCGCCAGATCTCGACCTTGCCGACCTGGATCCGTCGGTCGCGCTCGTAGCGGGCGGCGAGGAAGCGGCGCAGGCCGGTGAACTGCTCGCGCGGGACGGTGCCGCCGAGCGCGATGAAGATCGGCGGCGCGGCCTCGAGGTCGCGGAGCAGGCGCGCGGCGTGCGGGCTGTCGGGGATGAACTGGACCGGCGTGCTCGGGCGGCGCCAGGTGTCGTTGTCGAAGCGGGTGAGCAGGCCGGGGGTCTTGTAGAGCGGGCTGGCCGAGAGGCGGTCGCTGTACGCGTAGACGCCCCACAGGTGCCAGCCCCACACCCAGATGCGATCGCCGGGCTGGCTGTGACGGGCGATGTGCGCGGCGATCTTGCGGGCACCGTCGTCGTGCGGGTGGGCCCGGTCGACGCGGGTGGCGTGCAGCTGCAGCGCGGCGCGGGCGACCAGCAGCGCGAGCACCGGGGCGGCGAACCAGCGGGCGAGGCCGCGGCGCCAGGTCGCGGCCGAGAGCAGGCCCCAGGGCGCCGCGGCGAGCAGACACAGCGGCGGCAGGACGGCGAGGAAGTAGCCCTTGTAGAAGCGCAGGCCGACGGCCGCGGAGACCAGCGCGGCGGCGCTCCAGATCGCCAGCAGACGCAGGGTGGCGCGCGTCTCGGGGGAGGGCTCGCGCGGGCGGGCGGCGATCGCGAAGCCGGCGAGCACCAGCGGCAGCGCGAGGAAGTACAGGCTCGCCGCGGCGCCCTCCCAGGCGGCGCTGCGCAGCGGGGTGTCGGCGTGGTGGCCGATGTACGCGATGCCCCAGTTGATGCCGGTGTAGCTGGCCACCAGCGCGCCGAGCTGGCCGTGCGCGAGGTAGTGGGCGCCGACCACCGCGTGGCCGCCGAGGAAGCCGAGCAGGACCGCGAGCCCGGAGCGGAGGTCGCGGCGCGGACCGGCGAACAGCGCGTGCGCCAGCACCGGCACCAGGACGATGCCGTCGGGTTGCTTGCACAGGGTGGCTGCGGCGCACAGCACCCCCGCCATGAGCCATGTCCCGAAGGACCTGCGCGAAGGGACAGGTTGTGGGTCCGCGTTGTCGGGTGTTCCACTTGCTTGGCTCGCCGTGAAGGACCTGCGCGAAGGGACAGGTTGTGGGTCCGCGTCGTCGGGTGCTCCGCTTGCTTGGCTCGCCGTGGAGGACATGGCTGAAGGGACAGGTTGTGCGCGGCGGCGGCGGTCGGCGAGGACGGCGACGAGCACGGCGGCGAGCTGCGGCAGCAGGGCCCAGGTGACGTAGTTGGCGTCCATGCTGTCGAGGTGGGCGTCGTGGAGGGCGAACACCGCGGCCGCGGTGAGGGCGGCGGCGGGGCCCCACAGGCGCCAGGCGAGGACGGCGACGAGCGCGAGGGAGCCGAGCGCGACGCAGTTCGCGGCGATCTGCAGGGCGGCGATGTCGGTGCCCTCGGGGCCGGCGAGCAGGGCGGCGAGGTAGAAGCTGCCGGGGGCCTTCCACTCGACGCTGTCGACGTAGGGCAGGCCGCCGCTGCGCAGCAGCATCGCGTTGTAGAGGATGCCGCCGACGTCGTGCGAGGCGAGGCCGCCCTCGGTGAAGCCAGGGCGGCGGACGATCGCCGAGATCGCGACGATCAGCGCCGTCGCCAGAGCGAAGGGGAGCATGCGGGGGCGCCCGGGCTGCACGGCGCGAGGATACGTGTATGATGCCCCGGTGCGCCACGACGCAGCTCGCCGCAGCCTGCCGATCGTCGACCTGGCCCCGCCGACGCGGACGCGGCGGGTGCTGCCGCTGGCGCCGGGCGAGGCCCCGCGGCCGCGGCACGCGGTGTGGGAGCTGACCTCGGCCTGCGACCAGCGCTGCGTGCACTGCGGGCCGCGCTCGGGGGCCCGGCGTCACGACGAGCTGAGCACCGAGGAGAGCCTGCGTCTGGTCGACGAGCTGGCCGCGGCGGGGGTCGGCGAGGTGACGCTGATCGGCGGCGAGGCGTACCTGCGCGCCGACCTGCTGCTCATCGTGCGGAGGATCCGCGAGCGCAGCATGACGCCCACGCTGACCACCGGCGGATACAACCTCAGCCGCGAGCTCGCCGACGGGCTGGTGGAGGCGGGGATCCGCAGCGTGTCGGTGTCGATCGACGGGCTCGCGAGCTGCCACGACGCGCTGCGCGGGCGGCCGCAGAGCTTCGAGCGGGCCTTCGCGGCGCTGCGGCACATGCGGGCGGCGGGCTCGCAGATCGCCTGCAACTCGCAGATCAACGCGCGCACGCTGCCGGACCTCGAGGCGCTGCTCGAGCTGCTGGCGCCCGAGGGCATCCACGCGTGGCAGGTGCAGCTCACGCTGGCCCACGGGGTCGCGGCCGACCACCCGGAGATCTTGCTGCAGCCGTATCAGATGATCGAGATGTACGCGGTGCTGGAGCGCCTGCTCGCGCGCTGCGAGGCGCTCAAGATCCGGCTCTACCCGGGCAACAGCGTCGGCTACTTCGGGCCGCTCGAGGCCAGGCTGCGCCGCAACTCGACCGAGCGCGGGCACTACTTCGGCTGCCAGGCGGGCGTGGTCGGCCTCGGCATCGAGAGCCACGGCAAGCTCAAGGGCTGCCCGAGCCTCGGCGGCCGCGCCAACGACGGCGGGCAGTGGCGCGAGCACGGGCTGGCGGCGCTGTGGGAGCGCGCGCCGGAGCTCGCGTACAACCGCGGCCGCGGGGTCGAGACGCTGTGGGGGCTGTGCGCGAGCTGTTACTACGCGCCGGTGTGCCTCGGCGGTTGTACGTCGGTGAGCGAGCCGCTGCTGGGTCGGCCGGGCAATAACCCGATGTGCATCCACCGCGCGCTGGGGCTCGACGCGGAGGGCCTGCGTGAGCGGCTCGAGCCGGTGCGCGCGGCCCCGGGGGAGCCCTTCGACCACGGCCTGCTGCGGCTGATCCGCGAGTACAAGGACCCGGCGCTGCGCGAGCGGCTCGGACCGGTGCAGGTCGATGAGCCCCGCAGCTCCCGCGCCGACGAGCCTGCTGGGGCTGGCTCGCCGCTGAAGCAGTGAGCCGCGAAGCAGTGAGCCGCGGCTACAGGCCGTCGCCGTCGTCTGGCACGGCGCCCGCGTAGGGCAGGGGGATCGTGTCCCAGGTGTCGCTGGTGGTGTCGCCGGTACTCGTGCTCGTGGTGCTCGTGCTCGTGTCGCCGGTGGTGTCGCCGGTGGTGTCGCCGCCGGTGCCGGTGGTGTCGTCGCTGGTGCTCGTCGCGGTGGCGCTGGTGGTGCCGGTGGTGGTGGCGCTGTCGCTCGCGCTGCTGGTCGGTGCGACCGTGCTGCCGGTGAGGCCGTCCGTGTCGCCGCCGCTGGTGGTCGACGCGCTGACCGAGCCCTCGCTGGTGGATGTGGTGTCGCCGCTGCTGCTACTACCGCCCTCGCTGTTGCCGGTCTTGCCGCCGCAACCAGCCAGCGCGACGCCCAGCGCGAGGCCGATCAGCGTCGTCGCCGGGGCCGGGCTGGCGCGCAGCGAGGCGCCGCAGAAGGGGCACGCCGGGGCGTCGTGAAACACGTGGCGAGAGCAGGCGGCGCACAGCTGCATCCGCGCAGGATACGTCCGCGAGCTTCGCCGACGCAACTCGCGGCGGCGCCTCAGGTGGCCGTGACGAGCGCCGGGAACACCCTGGCGACCTTGGCGAGCAGGTAGTCGCCGTAGCTGCCGGTGAAGGCGTGGACGCTGCTGCGGTCCCAGCGATCGACCGCGTCGTCCGGGCGCGGGGGGCGGTCCGGCAGCGGGCGCAGCTCGGCGGTGAAGTCGGGGTCGAAGAAGAAGGGGAAGGACAGGCGCGAGCGGCCGCCGCTGCTGCGCACGCGGTGAGGCGTCGAGCGGTACTCGCCGCCGGTCAGGCGGTCGAGCATGTCGCCGAGGTTGCAGATCATCGCGCCGGAGATCGGCGGGGCGTCGATCCATCCGTCCGGGGTCTTCACCTCGAGGCCGCCGACCTCGTCCTGCGCGAGCAGGGTGAGCAGGCCGTAGTCGGTGTGCTCGCCGACTCCCCAGCCCGCGGCGTCGGCCACGGCCGGGTAGTGGAACACGCGGAACAGCACGGTCGGGTCGGCGGTGTAGTGGACCGCGAAGTAGTCGTCGGCGAGGCCGAGGCTGCGGGCGACGCCGCGGAGCAGGGCGTGGGCGACGCGGGTGAGCGCGTCGATGTAGGCGAGCACGGCGGGGCGCAGCGCGGGCAGCTCGAGCGGGAACAGGTTGGCGCCGTGCAGCGGGACCCCGGCGCGCACGCGCGGGTGCTCCGGGCCGAGCTCGCTGCCGAAGTAGAGGCCCTCCTTGAGATCGGGGACGCCGGCGGTGAGCTCGTCGCCGAGAGCGAAGTAGCCGCGCCAGGCCCGGCCGCCGCGGGCCATGGCGATCGCCTGCTTGGCGGCCGCGGGGAGGGCGAAGAATTGCCGGCAGGCGAGGTCGAGGGCGGCGAGCAGGTCCGGGTCGACGCCGTGGCCGACGACGTAGAAGAAGCCGCGCTCGCGACAGGCGGTAGCGATCGCTCGCGCGAGCGCGTCCTGCTCGGCGTCGGGCCCGGGGCGGAGCAGCGGGCTCATGTCGACGATCGGCAGCGCGGCGGGCATCGGCGGGCCAGAGATCGCCGGTTTGTGCGGGCGGGTCAATGGCTCGCGGATCGCTCGCTAGCTAGCTCGGTCTGGCGGTCATCGGCGCGGGCTGGGCGACGGTCTGGGTGATACGGGGTGTTTAGTGTTCGGCGACGGAGGCGTCGATCGCTTGCCGGATATTGTCCGCAAGTTCCATATCGATGTGACTGCGGACCCTCGGTGTGCGACTTGTCGCCGCCGGACCTCGTATCTGCGGGCAATCCGGCGGGGTCTCGTGTGTTATGCAGAGACGGCCATGAAGATTCGCGGCGCTCTCGTCTATTCGCTGCTCCTCGCGCCGGCCTGTCCGTTCACCCTCGATACCAGCTCGAGCGACGGTACGAGCTCCGGTGGTGGCACGGGCACCACGGGCAGCACGGCGAGCGCGGGCACGGGGTCGGCGACCGACGCGGTGCCCACGGGCAGCGACGCCGGCACCGGCCACGCGAGCAGCGGCGGGCTCACCGAGGCGAGCACGGGCGTCGTGACCGGCGAGACGACCGGGGCGACGGGCGCGACCACCGGCGAGACCTCGGACGCGACGACGGGCGCGGCGGCCTGCGAGGCGATCGTCGGATCGACCGACTGCGCGGCGCTGGTCGAGGTGTCGCCCGACCTGACACTGGAGGAGTGCATGACCTGTCAGGGGGCGCCTTGCGGTCAGGAGCCGGTCTGCGACGATCAATACCCCTGCGTCGACGGCAGCATCGTCCTCCAGGGGTGTTGCAGCGACCCGCAGTGCGCCGGCCTGACGCCGTACTGCGGTATGCACATCGGCACCAACAATATCTGTGTCCTGCACGACGACATCTGAGGTCAGGCGTCAGCCGGGCCGTCAGCGCGCCAGTAGATGCGCTCGGCGTAGGGCTCTGCGAAGCGGGCCGCGACGTCGTCGGCGCCGAACAGGTCGGCGAGCTGCGAGGCATAGGCCTGGACCGCCCGCGCGGCGTCCGAGCGCGCTTCGGGCGTGAAGCCCAGTCGCTCGCTCCGCAGCGCCAGACCCGATGGCGGCGCGGCGAGGGTCAGCGCCGCGGCGAGGCGAGCGAGGCAGAGCTCGCGCTCGTCCGCGGGCAGGTACGCGTGGATGTGCGGCGCGACCCGGGCCGCGGCCAGGAACTCGTCGACGGCCGCGGGACAGGGCGTGACCGCGGCGCCGTCGACCACGGCGCCGAGCCGCAGCAGGCGGGCCCGAACCGCGTGCTCGATGAGCGCGTAGGGCCGGTCCTCGTAGAAGCCGACCCGCCCGGCGAGCCCCGTGTGGGCCGCGTGGACGATGCGGTGGTCGATGTGCTCGCCGACGCCGAGCGGCAGCAAGATCGAGGACGCGTCGATCGCGGCGATGGCCAGGGTGAGCGCGTGGGTCACGGTGGCCGCGTCGATGTCGTCGTCCGCCAGCTCGCGCAGGACCAGCTCGCGGAAGCTGGACGCGACGCCGCGACGCAGCGGGGCGTCGCGCAGCCCGAGATGCTGCGGGATGGCGCCCAGCAGCGCGAGCGCGGCGAGGTCCTCCACGCGCCGCGTCGCGTGCCCGGCGTCGCCCTCGCTGAACACGGTCAGCACGACGACCTGCTCGCCGCGCAGCGCCCGCGCGCGAATGAAGCCGGGCAGCGAGAGCACGGCGTCGTCGAGGTGGGGCGAGACGACGAGCGTGGTCATGCGCTGCTCCGCAGCAGCGCGCCGCCGATGCCGAAGCCGACGGTGAGGACCAGCGCGGGCGCGGCGATCGGCGGGCGCGTGGCGACGCCGATGGCGGCGAGCTCGGCGTCGTTGAGCAGCAGTGTCGGCACCCTGGCGAGCCCCGCCGCCGCGAGGATCTCCGGCACGATCGTGTCGCCCGCGCGCCATGGATAGGAGCAGGTGCCGAGCTCGCCGTCCTGCGAGATCTCGCAGGGCAGCGCCAGCACGATCGCCGCGGGCCGTTCGTCGTCCGCGGCCGCGCGCAGGGCCGCCGCGACGAACCCGACGAGCGCAGCGCGTCCGTTGCCGTCGACCGGGCGCGCGCTCACAGGGATCTCGGCGAGGTCCCGCGGGTAGACGCGGCGGCGGGCGCCGCTGACCTTGAGCCGACTCTGGCCGAGGTCGACGACCAGGCCACGCGCGCCGAGCTCGGCGAGGAGCGCCCGCCCGCCCTGCTCGGCGCAATGCTCGGGGTCCGCGGCGTGCCGCGCTGGCACCCGATCGCTGGTCCACACGACCTCGCCGGCGGCCCCACCCACGAGCACGACCTCGCGGATATCGTGGCACTCCGCGGGGAAGCGCGCGCCCGACTCGCTGACCGCGACGCCGTCGATCAGCGATTCGACCGCGCGTCCGAGCGCCGCCCCGAAGCCGGCGCCGCGGTCCACGCGATACAGCGGCGCGCCGTCGACGACGAGGTCCCACAGCTCCAGCGGCGCTACTCGTGGATCTCGGTGGCGAGCGAGCACTTGGTCTCCTCCACGGGCGGCCACGCCGGGCAGGTGGTCCGCGAGAAGTGTTGATAATAGGCCCGCTCGATCCGGTACGCGACCCGGCACAGCGCCAGCGCCAGCGTGAATGTATGGTAGGCGACGCGTTCCGACAGCGGCGCCGTCGCCAGCCGATCGGCGCGTCGGACCCCGTAGCGGGCGGCGGCGGCGTCGTACTCGGGGAACAGCGCGCTCACCCGCTCGAGCTCCATGCGCATGCGCCGATAATAGCGGTACATCCCCCGCCAGGTCTCCGGCGCGCGATAGACCACGCAGCCCTCCGCCGTCTCCATCAGGGGCGTGGGCCCCCGCTCGGCGACCACGCGGCGCGACAGGTAGATATCGTCGACCCGCATCCCGGCGGAATAATCGTAGAAGCGGTCGACCGGCAATCGCGCGATCCGGGGCGCGAGCTCGGCGCGGGTCGGCACGCTCCAGCCGCGCATGGCGAAGCACTTGCCGTTGAACCAGGTGCGCTGCGACGAGAAGCCGCGCTCGCGGTTGTAGATGTGCAGCGCCCACGCGAGCCACCCGCGCGACACCGGCGGCAGCGGCCGCCGCGGCGGTGAGGCGACGACGAGCTCGGGCCGCGCCAGCAGGGCCAGCACCAGCGCCGCGAGGGTGGGCGGGGTCACGAGCACGTCCGCGTCGATGAACACGCAGATCGGCCCGGCTGGGCCGTGTGGGCCGTGTGGCCCGTGTGGCCCGTCTGGCCCGTCTGGCGCGGGTGGCCCGTTTGCCAGCGCCTCGCGCAGCCCGGCGCGCTGGGCCTCGACCTTGCCGCCGCTGGCACGCAGCGTGCGGACGCCGCGGGCGCGCGCGACCGCCTCGGTATCATCGGTGCAATCGTCGAGCACGACCCGCAGGTCGAAGGCGATGCCCTGATCCGCGGCATATCGGACGGCGACGAGGAGCGCGTCGAGGCAGGGCCCGAGGCTCTGCTCCTCGTTCTTCGCGGCGACCGTGAGGGGAATGATCACCGCAGTAAATCCTCGATCGCGGCGGCGACCCGGATGGCGCCACCCGCCAGCCGGTAGCTGTCGGCGATGCGACCCGCCGCCGCGCGGGCGGGCCCGTCGGCGCACAGGGTCGCCAGCGTGGCGCGCACCTCGTCGGGCGTCGCCCGCGAGAGATCACAGATATGCCCCGCCCCGGCCGCGGCCACGAATCTCGCGTTGTGCGGCTGATCGTTGCAGATCGGCGAGACCAGCAATGGCACGCCGTGCGCGAGCGCCTCCATCACCGAGTTGGCGCCGCCGTGCGAGATCATCGCCCGCGCTCGCGCGAGCGCGGCCAGCTGCGGCGCGTAGGCCATGGCCCTCACGTGGGCAGGGAGCGCGGCCTTCCCTGCCAGCTCGCCCATCGCCAGCACGAGCTGCCAGGCCTGCCCGCGCGACGCCTCGATCACGATCTCGAACATTCGCGGCTGATGGTAGATCTGACTGCCGAGCGCCATGAACACGAGCGGCCGCGCCGGGTCTGGCTCCGGCCCCAAGACGTCGCTTTCGTCTCCGCGGGCGACCTGCGGCAGCGAGGCCCCGGCCAGGAGCACCCCGGGCGGCGCAGCACCGACCAATTCCGGGGTGGTCCAGGCGACGTTCAAATGCGGTGACAGGCAATCGCTCACGCGAAAGCTGGCCCCGGGGAGCCCGTACTTCGCGAACAGCTCGGCCCGCGGCAGCGCCGAGGTGGTGGCGATCAGCTCGCTGCGCCAGCCGTCGGGGACCAGCGCGTTGAGCGAGGTCGAGACGCCCGCCCACGGCAGCCCGGCGCGCGTGGCCACGATCGGCGCGGCGTAGGCCATCGGATCGGCGACGATCACCTGCGGTCGGAATCCGTCGACGACGGCGGTCAGGCGCGAGACCTCGAGCGGGACGCTGTCGATCAGCAGCGCGGAGATCCATCGCCGCAGGCGCTCCGCGTCGCGCACCAGCGCGGCGAAGGCCGGCCCGCGGCCCGCGTCCTCGACCGGCTCGGAGCCGCCGACGAAGACGTCGCGAATGCCGGCCCGGGCGAGCGGGCCGCGCAGGTCACAGGGCGCGTAGAACCCGACCTGGTGGCCGCGCCGCGCCAGCTCCTGTGCAGGCGCGATGAACGGGTGGACGTGCCCCTTCTCGGCCAGGACGACGAACAATACGCGGCTCATGAGATCCCGTGGTGACGCGTAAAGTGGCACAGCACGATGACGCGGAACAGGGCCGCCCGCTCCCACTCGCCGAGCGGGCGGGCGGGGTCCAGCAGCGGGCGCAATGCGCCGAGGTCGATCAGCTCGCGCACGAGCTCCGGCGGCTCGGCGAGCAAGCGCGCGGCCTCCTGTTGATAGATGGCGGCGCAGGCCTGGTCCTTCGGCAGCGCCGACTTGCGGCGCAGGCGGATCGACTCCGGCAGCGCGCCGCGGAGGGCCGCGCGCAGCCGGGTCTTCTCGCCGTCGGCGAGCCCGGCCGCGGGCGAGACGGTGGCGGCGAGCGCCAGCAGCTCGGTGTCGGCGAAGGGCACGCGCGCCTCGAGGCCGACGCGCATGCCGTGAATGTCACCGTTGTGCAGCAGCCGCGGGAGCCAGCGCTCGACGATCAGGGCGGTCGTCCCCGCGATCTGCTCGTGCATGGATAACCCGGGCCGCATCCATGCGCGGTACCTGTCGCTGAACACGGTCAGCGGATCTGCGAGGACATCGCGGCGCACCGGGACCGCGGCGAATCGCTCGAGGATCGCCCGCGGGCTGGCGATCGCCGCCGGGTCGAGGAGGAAGTGGTAACCGAAGTGGGTCTCGTCGGCGGCGTCGCCGACCAGCACCGCCTTCAGGCCCGCGGCCGCGGCCGCGCGGGCGAGGCGGTCCTGCGCGAGCTCCTGCTCCCACGCGGGTAGGGCGTCGTTGCTGGCGGCGATCCGCTCGAGGTCGGCCGCGAGCTCGCCGCGCGGCGCCCGGACGACGGTGAGCGGCGCGCCGACCGAGTGGGCGGCGAGCTCGGCGAAGGGCAGGTCGTCGGAGACGACGATCGTCGAATGTGCATAGTCGAAGTCCGGCATCCCCGCGAAGGCGATGGTGAAGGCCGGCGGCGGCGTGGGCATGGCGCGGGCGGCGAGCGCAGCGATCGCGCTCGAGTCGAGGCCGCCGCTGAGGAACACGCCGACCGGCTCGTCGGCGACGCAGCTGCGTCGCACCGCCCGCTCGAGCCCGGCTCGTAGGGCCTCGTCGTCCGGCCCCGGATCGTCCGCACCGCCGACCGTGAACCGGTAATATCGCCGCACTTCCGGCCCCTCGGGTCCGATCTCGAGCCAGTGCCCCGGCGGCAGGTAGGCGACGCCGGCGAACATGGGGCGCTCCACGCCGCTGAAGCAGGGGGCGACCAGATATTCGAGGACCGCCCCGATGTTCGCGCGTACGGGCCGCTCGCGGGCGCGGGCGACCACGTGGGCCTCGGAGGCGAACAGGAACTCGCCGTCGTCCCACGCGTAGGCGAGGGGCTTGACGCCGAGCGGATCGCGGGCCGCGAAGCCGCGGCGGGCCACGGCGTCCCACACGAAGAAGGCGAACATTCCGTTCAAGGAATGCACGCACTCGGGGCCTCGCTCGACGAAGGCGGCGAGCACGGTCTCGGCGTCGGAGCGGGTGCGAAACGGATACGATAGTTGCTCGCGCAATTCGCGGTGGTTGTAGACCTCGCCGTTGTAGACGATCGAGTAGCGGCCGTCGGGCGTCGACATCGGCTGGGCGCCGCCGGCCCGGTCGAGCAGGGCGAGGCGGGTGTGCTCGAGGATCGCGTCGGCGTGCAGGACCTCGCCCTCGCCGTCCGGTCCGCGGTGACGCAGCGCGGCCCGCATGGCGCGCGCGCGTGCCAGGTTGTGCCCGGTCAGGGCCCCGCCGTCGCGGCGGATCAGTCCGGCGATCCCACACATGAGAGGTCGAGGCCGGGGAATTCGCGGGCGAACAGCGCGAGGGTCGTCCACGCCACGCGCTCGCGGTCGGTGGTGGTCGCGGGCGTGCGGCCGAGGCTGCGGGCGAGCGCGGCGATCTGCGCGGGGTCGTGGTGGCGCGCGAGGTCCATCGCCGGGGCGAAGCGCGGCGCCTTGGCTCGCCACGCGATCGCCTCGGGGACGCCGAGCTCGCAGGCGAGGCTCCGCAGCGCCCGCTTGTCCGGGTCCGCGGCGACCCACGGGGCCATGGTGGGGTCGAGGAAAGGCGCACAGGCGACGAGCCCGGTGGCGCGGGTCATCGATCCGACGATCGGCAGATAGTCGGCGCCGTCGCTGCCACGAAACACTTCGTCGGCGCCGTCGCCCGAGATCAGGACATCGAAGCCGTCGGCGCGGACCGCCCGCGCGAGCAGGTGGCGGCTGACCGGATGGAGGTTGTAAAGCGGGCACTCGCATTCGCGGATCGCCGCGGGCAAGGCCGTGACATAGTCGTCCTCGCGGACCGTCACCCACCGCAGGGTGACGCCGAGCTGATCGGCGATCGTCTGGGCCTCGCTCGCCTCGCTGTATCCGGGCAGCTCCGGCGCGAGGGTGTATGCGACCACGCGATCACGCAGGATCGCGGCCAGCACGGCAGAGTCGACGCCGCCGCTGAGCGCGAGCGCGGCGGGCCCGGCCGGGAGCTGCGCGCAGGCGGCGGTGAGCAGGTCGCGCAGCGGGCGAGCGGGCGCGCTGCGCCCGAAATGTGGCCATTTCTGTGGCCATTCGCGGCGGGCCCCGAGGATGCAGGTGGCGCCGGTCGGCTCGGTCTCTCCGAACGCAGCGCGCACGCCCTCCGGGTCGAGGCGCACGCGGGCTGCGCCGATGAGGCCGCGCAGCGAGGGGCCGCTGTGGCCGCGCCACTGCACCAGCGAGGCGAGGCGAGGGTTCATGGGCCGAGCACGCGCAGCGGACGCAGCCGACCCGCGCGCACGTCGGCCCCGGCGAGCTGTGTGTGGGCCGCGAGCGGGCCGGCGCCGCCGTGGCAGAAGCGGCATGACGCCAGTGCCTCGCTGCGATTGAGGTAGGCGAGGATCGCCTCGCCGAGGTCTGGGGTGGTCAGCGGGACGCCGTCGCCGGCCCGCGCCGCGGCGAGGTCGTCCGGGTGCGCGCCGTGCAGCAGGTCGCGGTGGAACTCCTCGGCGTAGGCCGCCCGTGTACACATATAGAACCGACCGCGGCGGACGACCATGCAGCGGTGGCGCAGCCAGCAGCCCTCGTAGGTGCGCTGCACCTCGGCGGGGTCGTCCTCGCGTTCGCCGCGCATGACCTCGCTGAACTCGGCGACTGGTTTGACGTTGAGGACGACGTCGAAGGCGCGGGCCTTCGCGCGGGCGTCGGCGAGGAGGGCCGGCTTGACCGGGGCGCTGGTGTAATTCGAGATCGTGAGCTCGTCGAGGGCGGCCCAGAAATCGTCGGACATGCTGTGCAGCAGCAGGCCGTTGGTGAACAGGCGCACCGCCTGGCTGATGCCGCTGCGGCGCACGGCCTGAAGCACCTCGGCGATTTGGGGGTGCAGCAGCGGCTCGCCGCCCATGATCTTGAACACGTCGACGTCGAGGTGGCGGGCCATGGTCTGGCACATCGCCGCGATCTCGTCGACGCCGAGGGTGTGCTCGGCGAGGTACGGCGACATGTTGCAGCAGGCGGTGCAGCGCAGGTTGCAGTGCTCGACCACGTGGAGCTCGAAGGCCTCGACGCGGATGCGGCCGGCGATTCGTTCGTAGCGCTGGCGCTGCGAGGTGGGCCGGGCTCCGCGGCGGGCGAAGGTAGCGACGACGCGGGGCCGGTCGCCGCCGCGGACCTCGATCTCGGTGTCACGCGCGAGGCGACGCCGCAGCCAGCGGGTCGCGGGTGCGAGCTCCGCGTCCGCCATGGTGACGACGACCGTGACCAGGTCCTCGACGCGGAAGGGCCCCTCGACGCCGTGCGCGCTCAGCTCGGCGTGGGACGAGGCGTGGCGCAGGGCCGCCAGCAGGCGCTCGAGCGCGACGTCGGCGTGGCCGTCGTCCGGCGCAACGACGGCCGCGTCGACGGCGAGGAGCGAGCCGTCGCCCGCGAGCGTGACCGCGATCGCCACGCCCGCGTGGATGGTGGACCAGCCCGTGACAGGGGGATGCATACGACCTACGGCCGGCGGTCGATGGCGCGGCGAGTCACGGGTTGATGTCGCAGACGAGCGGCTGGCGGGCGACGCACTGGCTGGTGTTGTCGTCGCACTCGCTGTTCGCGTCGCAGGTGAAGTTGATGCAGGGCTCGCCCGCGCCCGGGGCGGCCTTGCAGACCATGGCGTCGCACACGAAGTTCTCCTTGCAATCGAAGGTGCAGGGCTCGCCCTCGCCCGGGGGCGGCTTGCATACGCCGCCGTCGCAGCTGAGGCCCTCCTTGCACTCGACGGTGCATGATTCACCCTCGCCGGGGGTGGCCTTGCAGACGTTGGCGTCGCAGGTGAGGCCTTCGGCGCAGCCCGTGAACCCAGGGCAGGCGCCGCCCTCGGCGATCAGCGGGATGCAGGTCAGGGTGTCGCCATAATCGCAGTACAGGCCGTCAGCGCAGATGCCGATGCCCTGAATGTCGCCACCGGTGTCGATGGCACAGACGGCGCCCGCCGACAGCCGCTTGCAGGGGTCGACGCACACGCCGTCGGCGCACTGGAGGTCCTTGGCGCAGTCGCTGAAGTTCTCCTGGTCCACGCAGGCGGCGCCCTCGGGCTGGCTGCCGTGGATGATGGCGCAGAAGCTACACTCCGTGATGTCCGGGAAGTCGAGGCCGCACTCGACCTTGTCGGTGAAGATGGCGGTGCCCCGGTCGACGCAGCTCTGGTCGTAGGTGAGGCCGCTGGCGGTGGCGAGCATCTTGTACTGCTCGATCTCGTTGTTGAACTCGGTGACGCAGGCGTCCATGTCGACGAAGGGCGGCGGGGCGCAGTCGCAGCTGAGGGCGAGCTCGCAGAGCTCTTGAATGGGATCGCCCTTGCCGCAAGCGGAGGCGGTGAGGAGCAGCGAGACGCCGAGGAGGGGGCTGAAGAATGCGCGCATGCGGCATGCTAGGCCGGTGGGCGCGCGGGGTCAAATTCTGCGGCGCAGCGGTCATTGTGCGGCCGGCAGGGTAGTCGCCTCGTCGCGCGCAGGTGTATCGTCGCGTTTGGAGGTGAAGCATGGCCCTGGTCCCGCGGCGCATTTCGAAGATTGCTGTTCCCAGCCGAGGACTCACGCCGGCCGGGCTCAAGTTGAGCGCGACCCCGGAGGCGCCATCGACCTTCGACGTGGTGCTGAAGGACGCGGGGGCTGGGAAGCTGAATGTGGTGAAGATCGTGAAGACGCTGACGGGGATGGGGCTGAAGGAGGCGAAGGATCTGGTCGACGCGCTCGGGGTGGTGAAGGCGGACGTGAGCCGGGAGGAGGCGGAGGCGATCAAGGCGCAGCTGGTGGAGGCCGGGGCGACGGTGGAGATCCGTCCACATGGCGGAGTGGCGCCGGCTCCCCAGCCTCAGCCGACACCGACGCCCGGGCCGACGCCGACGCCGGGGCCGGAGCTGCGATATGACGTGGTGCTGAAGGACGCGGGGGCTGGGAAGCTGAATGTGGTGAAGATCGTGAAGACGCTGACGGGGATGGGGCTGAAGGAGGCGAAGGATCTGGTCGACGCGCTCGGGGTGGTGAAGGCGGACGTGAGTCAGGAGGAGGCGGAGGCGATCAAGGCGCAGCTGGTGGAGGCCGGGGCGACGGTGGAGATCCGTCCGCACGGGGATGGGCGCCGGTTCCCAGCCTCAGCCGACACCGACGCCCGGGCCGACGCCGACGCCCGGGGCCGGCGCTGCAATACGACGTGGTGTTGAAGGACGCCGGGGCTGGGAAGCTGAATGTGGTGAAGATCGTGAAGACGCTGACGGGGATGGGGCTGAAGGAGGCGAAGGATCTGGTCGACGCGCTCGGGGTGGTGAAGGCGGACGTGAGTCAGGAGGAGGCGGAGGCGATCAAGGCGCAATTGGTGGAGGCCGGGGCGACGGTGGAGATCCGTCCGCACGGGGGATGGGCGCCGGTTCCTCAACCGACGCCGGGGCCGACGCCGGGGCCGACGCCGACGCCCGGGCCGGCGCTGCAATACGACGTGGTGTTGAAGGACGCCGGGGCTGGGAAGCTGAATGTGGTGAAGATCGTGAAGACGCTGACGGGGATGGGGCTGAAGGAGGCGAAGGATCTGGTCGACGCGCTCGGGGTGGTGAAGGCGGACGTGAGTCAGGAGGAGGCGGAGGCGATCAAGGCGCAGCTGGTGGAGGCCGGGGCGACGGTGGAGATTCGTCCGCACGCGGCGTGATCAGGCGGAGGCCGAGGCCGTGGGTCCGCGCGCGGCGTGATCACACGCTGGCGCTGTTGGGGATCTTCGACGGCAACATGCCGTGATAGGGGACGGCGCGGTCGTCGTTGCGGCGGTGGATCTCGGCCTCGATCGAGGCGAGCCGCTCCTGGAAGTTCGTCACGATCTCGCGGATCTGCCGCGGCTCGCCCAGGAGCGGGTCGTCATCGCCGTAGTGGCCGTATTGATCGAGCTGGTAGGCGGTGAGGAGATTGATGATCTCCAGCTGGGCCAGCGACTGCTTCTGCGCCGGCAATAGCTCGAGCAGGGCCCGCTCGGCTTCGGCGGCGTCGCGCAGGCTGCCGCGCGGGGGCAGCGGGCTGTAGAGCGCCATCGGATAGTTCGGCACGTAGGTCGCGTACTCCCATTGCCGGTAGTTGAGAGAGGCGTGATACGGGCCGTTGGTGAAGAGCACATTGGTGACGAGCTCGGCCAGATCGGCGCGGGTCGGCGGCCAGGCGGGCAGGCCGGGCAGGTTGCCGCGGCTGGGGTCGCCGAGCTCATCGAGCCAGGCGCGCAGCTCGGGGTCGGCGTGGAGCTCGGCGTCGCTGGTATAGAAGCGATCGAGGTAGGCGGCGACGTACTCGGCGGTGGCGTTCCAGATGAGCAGGCCGTCGTCGCGGAAGGGGTAGTGGGGGAGGGTCTCGCGGTCATCGACGCCGCGGTCGGCGAGGTCGCGCGGGAGGGCCCAGGCGCGCAGGTCCCAGCGCTTGAAGCTGCGGGCGGCGATCTCGAGCGAGCCCGCGAGCGTGGGGGCGAGGAGGCGGTCGATGTAGCCGCCGGGGTTGACGAAGGTGCGCCGCGAGAGCTCGTCCTGGGCCATCATGTAGCGCAGGTGGGGCCGCAGCAGGGCGGCGAGCGGGTGGTTGTCGGCGAGCTGGCGGGCGGTGGCCATGGCGAAGTTCTCCATCGCCAGGTGAACGATCGCCACGTGGTGGCCCATCATGTGCAGGGCGTATTCGGCGGCCTGCACGGCGGTGCGGGCGAGGAGCCACTCGGCGCCGTCGCGCGGGGTGTAGAGATTGTGCGGGCCCGGGCGCTGGTCCAGCTGGATCGCCACGGGCACGAGGCGGCCGGCGCGGGGGGTCTCGCGGCGCATGTCCTGAGAGCCAGGTTGGTCGACCCAGCAGAACAGGGCCAGCGGGGCGTAGAGGAACTTGGTGAGGCCGTGGGATTCGCCGGCCTCGATGCCGTCGAGCAGGGCGTAGTCGGCGAGGTGGAGCCGGCCCTCGGCGGCGGCGTGGTCGAGCCCGATGCCGGTGATCGCGGCGAAGTCGGAGGCGGTGAGGCGGAGGTTCTCGGGCAGGCGGCTGATGCGACGCAGGAGCCGACACTCGATGCCGGCGACGCGCTGCTCGGCGAACATCGCGTCGTCGCGCCAGTTGCGGACGATCGCGGGCGGGTCGAACAGCTTGAACAGGTCCTCGTAGTCCTGCAGCTCGTCGAAGCGGTCGATCAGGCTGGCGAGCTTGACGGCGGCGAAGTTGGCGGGCACGCCGACCGAGGAGGAGAGGCGGTCGGTGAAGTAGCCGGCGGTGAAGATCTCGGCGGCCGGGAGGCTGCGGTAGACGACGAAGGGCGGGACGATCGTGGCGTCGTAGACGTAGCGCTCGCGGTTGGTAGCGAGGCCGGGCTGGCGGAGCGCGGGGTCGGGGTCGTGCTGCGGCAGGTACGCTCGAGGCATTTGCCGGCCATCGTAGCGCCAGGGCGGCGGCCATGTCCGCGCGGTCAGCCGCGGTGTTTCGCGAGCTCGCGCTGGCGGGCGAGGCCGCGGCGCTCGAGGATCGGGCGCAGCCACAGGGCTGTCCCCGGGAACAGGTCGGCGAGGCGGGCCAGGAGCGCGCGGGAGCGCGGCAGGTGCAGCTCGAGCGGGCGGCGCGGGAGCACGCGGTGGACGATCGCGTCGGCGACGTCGGCGACGCTGAGGATCCGCGAGCCGGAGAAGGTGAGCGCGGCCTCCTTGTAGCCGACCTGCAGGTCGAGCATCGGGGTCTGGACGGCGTCGGGGCAGACGACGCTGACGGCGACGCCGCGCGGGCGCAGCTCCTGGGCGGCGGCCAGCGAGAAGCCGCGCACGGCGTACTTGGAGGCCGAATAGAGCGAGATGCCGGGGATCGGTGCGAGCGCCGCGAGCGAGGCGATGTTGATGATGTGACCGTCGCCGCGGGCGAGCATGTGGCGGGCGGCGGTGTGGGTGCCGAAGATGACGCCCTTGGTGTTGACGTCGAGGTGACGGTGCACGGACTCGGGGTCGAAGTCGCCGACGAAGCCGGGCAGGAGATAGCCGGCGATGTTGATCAGGACGTCGACGCGGCCCATGACGCGCTCGGCCTCGGCGAACACGAGCTGCCAGGCGCCGGCCTGGGTGACGTCGAGGCGGCGCAGGTGGACGCGCTCCACCGGCCAGGCGCGAGGGTTGGCGGCCGCGTGCGTGCGCAGGCCAGCTTCGTCGAGGTCGGTGGCGAAGACCTCGTGGCCCGCGGCGAGCAGGACCTCGGCGAGGTGACGGCCGATGCCGCTGGCACATCCGGTGAGAAAGAAGCGTCGGGCGGGCACGGCGGCGCGAGCCTAACACGGGGCGCGCGCCGGCTTGCCGGGGCTGCGGGGCCGTGCGACGATGCGCGCATGAAGCAGTTCATCTGGTACCTCCTCTTCGCGATCATGGTGTTCGTGAGCTACCAGGGCTACGTCAACTCGAAGGACGACCCGGAGACGGAGGCCATGTCGCGCGACGCGGTGTGCGCGTTGGACAAGGAGTGCGGGCTGGTGGCGGGGTCGCAGGCGAACGTGCGGGTCACGGACATCATGTCGCGCAACTACCAGTGGAACGCGAAGGCGGGCAGCTACGTGGCGACCTGCAAGCGGGAGTACATGTTCGTCGGCAACTGGAAGTGCGAGGCACGTCCAGGGCAGATCGGTCGCTGAGCTGCGACGGCCCGCGTCGTAACGGCCGAGTTGTAACGGCCGGGTTGTGATGGCCGGGTTGTGATGGCCCGGGTTGTGATGGCCCGGGTTGGAATGGCCCGGGTTGGAATGGCCGGGCCTCAGTTGGCCAGGTCGGTGGGGTCGCCTGGGCCAGCGGGGTCCGTCGCCTGGTAGGTGAAGCGGAGCTTGTCGTCGTCGCCGACGTCGACGGCGACGTGGCCGCCCTTCTCGAGCGCGCCGAACAGGAGCTCGTCGACCAGCTTGCCCTTGATCTCCTCGTCGATGAGGCGGGCCATGGGGCGGGCGCCGTAGAGCTTGTCGAAGCCCTTGCGGGCGACCCAGGCGCGGGCGGCGTCGCTGAAGCTGAAGTGGACGCCGCGCTCGCTGAGCTGGACCTCGAGCTCGAGCAGCATCTTGCCGGCGACCTGCAGGATGATGTCCGGGGGCAGCGACTTGAAGACGACGATGCGGTCGAGGCGGTTGCGGAACTCGGGGCTGAAGGTGCGGTCGAGGGCGCTCTTGGGGTCCCCGAGCTTGTCGCCCTCCTCGTCGAAGCCCATGCGCCGCTTGGTCAGCTCGGAGGCGCCGGCGTTGCTGGTCATGATGAGGATGACGTTGCGAAAGTCGGTCTTGCGACCGGTGGAGTCGGTGAGGGTCGCGTGGTCCATGACCTGGAGGAGGATGGAGAAGAGGTCCGGGTGGGCCTTCTCGATCTCGTCGAGGATGACGACGGAGTGCGGTGACTTGGTGACGGCGTCGGTGAGGAGGCCGCCCTGGTCGAAGCCGACGTAGCCGGGCGGGGCGCCGATGAGGCGGGAGACGCTGTGCTTCTCCATGTACTCGCTCATGTCGAAGCGGATGAGCGGGACGGCGAGGATCTGGGCGAGGGCCTTGGCGAGCTCGGTCTTGCCGACGCCGGTGGGGCCGGCGAACAGGAAGCTGCCGATCGGCTTGTCGGCGCGCGAGAGGCCGGCGCGGGCGCGCTTGATCGCGGCGGTGACGGTGGCCACGGCCTCGTCCTGGCCGAACACGAGGTGGGCGAGGCCGTCGCGGAGGTTCTGCAGGACGTCGCGGTCCGAGGTGGAGACCGACTTGGGGGGGATCCTCGCCATGCGGGCGATGACGGCCTCGACGGCGGCGCCGTCGACGACGATCGGTGCCTGTGCGGTGGGCTCGGCGGACCTGTTGCTGGTGTCCTCGACCAGGGCCTTCGCGGGGGCCGGTTCGGGCGCGGGGGCGGCGAGGCGGGCCGCGGCGCCGGTCTCGTCGATGACGTCGATCGCGGAGTCCGGGAGGTGACGGTCGCGCAGGTGCTTGTGCGCGAGGGTGGCGGCGAGGGTCAGCGCCTCGGGTGTGTAGTGCACGCCGTGGTGGGCCTCGTAGGCGGGTTGGAGGCCGCGGAGGATCTCGATCGTCTCGGCGACGGTGGGCTCCAAGACCTCGATCTTTTGGAAGCGGCGGGCGAGCGCCTGGTCGCGCTCGAACGAGGACTTGAAGTCCTTGTAGGTGGTCGCGCCGATGCAGCGCAGCTCGCCGGAGGCGAGGGCCGGCTTGAGCATGTTGCTGGCGTCCATGGTGCCGCCCGAGGTGGCGCCGGCGCCGACGATGGTGTGGATCTCGTCGATGAAGAGGATCGCGTCCGGGTCGTCCTGGATGGCGGCGATCACGGCCTTGAGGCGCTCCTCGAACTGGCCGCGGAAACGGGTGCCGGCGAGCAAGGCGCCCATGTCGAGGGCGTAGATGTGGGCGCTGGCGAGGGCCGGCGGGACCTGGCCGTTGTGCACGCGCAGGGCCAGGCCCTCGACGACGGCGGTCTTGCCGACGCCGGGCTCGCCGACCAGCACGGGGTTGTTCTTGCGTCGACGACACAGCACCTGGATCACGCGCTGGACCTCGGCGTCGCGGCCGATGAGCAGCTCGATGCGGCCGGCCGCGGCCTTGGCGTTGAGGTCGACGGCGTAGGCGGCGAGCGGGTCGTCGGCGAGGCGCTCGTCGTCCTCGTCGTCGTCGGGGCCGCCGACGGGATTGGTTGCGGGGCGGGAGGTGGGGGCACGCTCGCCGCCCTTGGGGATGCCGTGCGACAGGAACATGGTCGCGTCGCGGCGAGTGACGCCGTGTTCGCGGAGGACGTGGGCGGCGAAGGACTCGGTCTCGGCGAAGATGGCGATGAGGAGGTTGCCGCCGTTGACCTCGTTGCGGCCGGTGCCCTGGACGTGGAGGATGGCGCGCTGGAGGACGCGGCCGACGCCGATGGTCTGGTGGACGGCGCCTGGTGGTGGTGCGGTGGTGGCGGCTTTGGCGTCGGCTTTGGCGTCGGTGGTCGTGTCGGCGGGGATGTCGGGGAGGCGCTCGGTGTTCTGTTCGATGAAGGCCTCGAGCTCGCCGCGGATCTTCTCGACGTCGCCCTGACAGGCGAGGATGATCTTGCGGGCGCTCGGGTCGTCGAGGAGTGCGAGCAGGAGGTGCTCGAGGGTGATGTACTCGTGCCGGCGACGCTGGGTGTCGGCGATCGCGGCGTTGATGGTCTGCTTGAGTTCAGTGCTCAGCATCGGGGTCCTCCTCGGGCTCCATCGAGGCCACGAGCGGGCAGTCCTGCTGGCGGGCCAGCATGTGGACCTGGGCGACCTTCGTCTCCGCGATCTCGTGGGTGTAGACGCCGGCCACGCCGACGCCGTTGTTGTGGATGTGGAGCATGATGGTGGTGGCCTCGGCCTCGTTGCGGTGGAAGACCACTTGCAGCAGGCGGACGACGAACTCCATCGGCGTGTAATCGTCGTTGTGGATGAGGACGCGGTACATCCGCGGCCGGGTGGTCTTGCGCTGCGTGCGGGTCTTGAGGACGACGCTGCCCTGGGGGCTATGTTTGTCGCGGCTGGCCATCGCAGTACGGTGGTCGACTATAGCGCACCCTGGTCAGGCGCCCGGACCCAGCGTAAACGTAGGTCGTGTCCGATCTGACAACCCGCATCGTGCCGTCGCTGGCGAGCGTGGACGCCGCACAGTGGAACGCGCTCGAGCACGGGCCCTCGCCGTTCAGCGAGTACGGGTTTTTGCGGGCGCTCGAGCGCTCGGGATCGGTGGGTCCGGAGTCGGGGTGGGAGCCGGCGTACGTGCTGGTGGAGGCGCCAGCGGGTGTGAGCGCGGCGTGCGCTGAAGACGGAGCTGCGGGTGTCGATGCGGGGTCCGGGGAGATCCCAGGGCGGCGGATCGTCGGGGCCGTGGCGGCCTATGTGAAGGCGCACAGCTACGGCGAGTACATCTTCGACTGGGCGTGGGCGCGGGCGGCCGAGCGCGCGGGGCTGGCCTATTATCCCAAGTTGGTGGTCGCGGTGCCGATGACGCCGGCGACCGGGCCGCGGCTGCTGGTCGCGAAGGATGTGTCGCGGGGGCCGGTGGTGGCGCGGCTGGTGACGGGGGTGCGGGCGCTGGCGGAGCGGCGGCGCTGCTCGTCGATCCACTGGTTGTTCACGACCGCGGCGGAGCAGGCCGAGCTGCGTGAGCACGGGTTCATGCCGCGGGCGAGCTTCCAGTATCACTGGCACAACGCGGGCTACGCGAGCTTCGATGAGTTCCTCGCGCGCATGACCTCGCGGCGGCGCAAGCAGCTGCGCAAGGAGCGGGCGCGGGTGCACGCGGCGGCTCCGGGGGTGGAGTGGGTCTCGGGGTCGGCGCTCACGGCCGAGGACTGCGCGACGATCGACCGCTTCTATCGCGTCACGACGCACAACCACTTCGGGCAGGACTACCTCCAGCCGGGCTTCTTCGCGGCGGTGGTGGCCGAGCAGCCGGAGCGGGTGCAGTGGGCGCGGGTGCGGCGGGGCGAGCGGACGATCGCCGGGGCGTTGTTCTTTGAGACCGCGGCGGGGCTGTACGGGCGCTACTGGGGCTGCGAGGAGGAGATCGAGTTTCTCCACTTCGAAACGGCGTACTACGCGGCGATCGATCGCTGCATCGCCCGCGGGACGCCGCTGTTCGAGGCGGGGGCGCAGGGCGAGCACAAGCTGGTCCGCGGCTTCGTGCCGGCGTCGACGTACAGCAGCCACTGGGTCCGTCACCCGGGCTTTTCAGCGGCGATCGAGCGCTTCCTCGTCGACGAGACGGCGGCGGTGCAGGGGCACATGCGCGAGCTTGCGAGCCTGCTGCCGTTTCGTGCCGGCAGCGACGACGCCGGCTGATGCAACGCGACGGTCGGCGAGCGCGGCGGTCGACGGCCTTGCCGGCGCCGGATACCCTCCGGGCATGATTCGCCATGGCTTGCCCTCGCTGGTGCTCGCGGTCGCTGCGTGTTCGATGCCCAACCCGCTGTTCGAGGTCGACGACAGCGACACGGGCGGGACGATCGGGCAGGCGAGTACATCGGTGGGGCCGGCGAGCGAGACGGTGACGCCGACGAGCGGACCGGACACGGACTCGGGGCCGACGAGCGGGCCGGTGACCACCGGTTCGGGTGGGGTTTGCGGCGACGGGATGGTCGACCCCGGCGAGACCTGCGACGACGGCAACCAGGTGAACTACGACGGCTGCACCAACGTGTGCACGCTGCCGAAGTGTGGCGACGGCATCAAGCAGGCGGGCGAGGAGTGCGACGATGGGAACACCGATGAGACGGACTCGTGCCGCTCGACCTGCGAGGGGCCGGCCTGCGGCGACGGCTTCAAGCAGCCGGGTGAGAGCTGTGACGACGGGGTCGACAACGGCGGCTACGATCTATGCAAGGAGGACTGCAGCGGCACGCGCTTCTGCGGCGACCAGATCGTCGACATGGAGGAGACCTGCGACGACGGCAACGACGTGGCGGACGACGGCTGCGACATGTGCGTGCTGACCAGCTGCGGCGACGGGAAGGTGCAGGCCGGGGAGGAGTGCGACGACGGCAATGACGTGGACAACGATGCCTGCACCAACAAGTGCAAGATGCCCGCGTGCGGCGACGGCGTCAACCAGCCCGGAGAAGAGTGCGATGACGGCAACGCGATCAGCACGGACGCGTGCACGGCCGACTGCAAGCTAGCGAAGTGCGGGGACGGCTTTGTCTGGGAGGAGAAGGAGGAGTGCGACGATAAGAACCTGGTGAACGAGGACTCGTGCCTGAACAACTGCAAGGTGGCGGTCTGCGGCGACACGGTGGTGTGGCCGGAGAAGGAGACCTGCGACGACGGGAACAACCTGCCGGACGACGGCTGCACGTCGGACTGTGTCAAGGAGGTCAACATGGCGGTGTGCGGCGACGGCAAGCTGGACATCGGGGAGGAGTGCGACCCCATGATCGCGCCGTGGAAGGACTTCGGCAACAGTGTGTGCAGTGATTGCACGATCAAGAGTTGCTTCAAGGTGCACAACGGGCCCAACGAGGAGCCGCAGTTCATCGGCAACACCTGGCTCACGGCCTGCACCGAGGCGCCGGGCCAGATCGTCGTGGCGATCCTGGTGGACGAGCAGAAGAAGGTCGTCTACGCGGCGAAGGGCAACCGCGGCATGGTCGACTGGACGACGGATAACATCACGATCGGCGTCGCGAAGCCGGGGACCGAGTTTGATGTCAAGAATCACAAGCGGCTGGTGCTGATGACCCGGGTGATCCCCAACGACGCCAAGAAGGACTGGCTGATGCTGACCAGTCAGGTCGCGGTGCAGAAGGACCCCTACGATTGCCATACTGCGATGGGTGACGGCTACGGGGTGGCGATCTTCCCGGAGGTCTACCAGTCGAAGTTCCCGCGGATGCTGGTGATGGGGGCCAATGGCGGTCAGACCGGCCTTCCGCGGCCGATCGTCAAATTCACGGCGGCCAGCGAGATCAGCTACTCCGCGGGCGACCCGATGAGCGTGTGCAACGCCGGCGTGACCGGCTTCGCCGGGACCTTCTATCTCAGCGTGTTCTGAGGGCTCAGTTCTTCAGGTTGAAGCCGCGCATCCACTGCCAGGCCGCGTCGCGGACCTTGTAGGTCGGCTCGTCGAGGTAATGCGGGGCGCCGGGGACCAGGTCGAAGCGGGTGGTATAGCCGTACTTGTTCTTCCAGGTCTCGGCCTCGAACTGGACGGCGTTGGCGTCGAAGTTGGGGTCCTCGGAGCCGCAGGCGTAGTACATGCGCAGCTTGTGGCCGTTCCAGCTGGCGAGGGCGTCCTGGGCGAAGTTGCCGCCGGTGCCGGGGAAGACCATCGTGCCGGCGAGGGTGTCCTGATTCTCTGAGCCGATGATAATGACGAGGTTGCCGCCCGCGGACCAGCCGGCCCAGTAGTAGCGGCCGCGGTCGACGTTGTACTGGGCGTCGAGGATCTCGAGGGTCTCGTTGAGCTTGGCGACGATCTTGTTGGTGTCGTTGTATTCGTGGAGGTCGACCAGGATCGCGGCGTCGGCGAGGGTCGCGTTCTGCCACTGGTCGAGGGTCTCGTTGAACAGCCAGATCACCGGTGAGGCCAATTGCTGCGGGTCGTAGGTGGTAGGTATATAGATCTCGGCGCCCAGCGGGGTGAGGCTTGAGCTGCCCGGGGAGATGGTTCCGCCCATGCCGTTGGAGGGGTCGACGTTGACGTTGGGGTCGAGCGGCGCGCCGGTGCTGCTGTCGCCGTCGCTGGTGCTCGCGGGCGGGTCGGTCGTGGGGTCGGTCGTGGCGTCGCTGGTGGGGCCGCCGGTGGGGCCGTCGCTGGTGAGGCCGCTGCTGGTGCCGGGGGCGGTGGTGGTACCGGAGGCGGCGGTGGTGCCGCCCGGGTTGTCGGTGGTCGGCGTGGACTCGCTGCTGCTGGGCGCGGTGGCGGTGATGCTAACGGGGCCTGCGGTGGTGCCGTCGTCACCGTCGCCGCCCTGGCTGCAGGCGAGGAGGAGGAGGGGGAGGAGGGCGAGGCGACGCATGGCGCAGCATCGCAGGGGCGGCGGGCGATGTCACGCGGCGCAACGCGGAGCGGCGGGTCAGGGGCCCGCGAACAGGACGCGGTCAAGGGCGAGACGAGCGCGCGAGGGACATGCGGCGCGGTCAAGGGCCCGCGAACAGGACGCGCAGGAGGGCGAGGCTGCCGGCGAGGCGCAGCAGCTCGAGCGGCCAGCCCCAGCGATGCCGCTCGAGCAGGCCGGCCCAGGCGATCGCGCCGGCGGCGACCAGGCCGACACCGGCGAGGCGGAGGGCTGGCGAGAGTGAGAGGCCGTGCAGGACCAGCAGCATGGTGGCCGGGATAGCGAGGGCGGCCTGGACGAGGATGTAGCGGGTGAGCCCGGGGGAGGTCGGGACCTCGTAGCGCGGCTCGTCGCGGGTGGTGGTGACGGAGGGCTGTCCGGGGCGCCAGCCGGGGTGCGCCACGATCGCGTGGAGGCGGTCGCGCCAGCGCGAGGTGCTCGCGGCGAGCCCGGCGATGGTGAAGTAGTAGTGAAAATTGGCCCACAGCGGGTTCAAGCTGCGCAGCGGCTTGGTGGTGCCGTAGATCGGTGGCTCTCGCTCGAGCGCGTGGCTGCCGAAGAGGCGGTCCCAGAGGATGAAGATGCCGCCGTAGTTGCGGTCGAGGTACTGCGGGTTGACGGCGTGGTGGACGCGGTGCAGCGAGGGCGTGTTGAACACCCGCTCGAAGGCGCCGAGCTTGCCGATGAGCTCGGTGTGCAGCCAGAACTGGTAGAGCGAGTTGATGCCCTTGCAGGCGGCGTACACGAGCGGCGGGACGCCGAGCAGCGCGAGCGGGAGCAGGAAGGGCACCATGCTGAGGTTGGTGAACAGGGCCTGGCGCAGGGCGACGGCGAGGTTGTAGTCCTCGCTGTGGTGGTGGACGATGTGCGAGGCCCACAGGATGTTCACCTCGTGGCTGGCCCGGTGCCACCAGTAGTAGAAGAAGTCGACGCCGATCATGCCGATCAGCCACACGCCGGCGGTGCTCGGCTCGACCACGCGAAACTGGTAGACCCAGGCGTAGACGGCGAGGCCGAGGCCGAAGCTGATGATGTTGAAGAGCTGCTGGGTGATGCCGCAGCTGATGTCGCTGAGCGCGACCGGCAGGTGATAGACGTTGCGACCGCGACGGCGCGCGAGCAGCAGCTCGAGCCCGATGAAGAGGATAAAGCCGGGGATCGACCAGGCGATGATCTGCACGAGGACTCCGCTCCGGGGATCGAGCGTGCGCCCGCGAGGGGGCGGAGGGCAAGCGGGCGAGGCTACGCGGGGGCGGTGTGCAGACGAGGAGCGGTGCCGGGCTTCAAGTGCTTGGTGCCTGCAGGTTCACCAGAACTTCCACCAGGGGCGCGGCGGGCTCTCGTCGGTGGTGGCGGCGGCGGGGCCGTTCGGGTGGGGGTGTGTGCCGAGGCGATCGAGGCCGTCGTGGAAGGTGGTGTATTGGGCGAGGTCGGGGCGAGCGAGCGGCCAGATGGCGAGGTCGACGCGGGCGGCGGCGTCGTCGACCTGACGCCGCAGGTCGGCCGGGGCACGTCCGCTGGCGCCGGCGATGCCCGCGACGACCTGGTCGACGAGGGGCTCGCGGCCGCCGATGGCGACGACGCGACCGAGGCCGTAGAGCACGAGCGCCTCGGTCTGCGGGAACAGGGTGACGAAGGTGAGCAGGGCCTCGGGGTGGTTGGGGCGCAGGTGTAACGAATGCAGGAGGCAGTGCGCGGCCTTGCCGGTCATGCCGAGCTTCTTGAGGGCGACGCCCATGTCCGAGAGCGGGCCGGCGGCGGCGGGGAGCATGCGGTCGTCGACGCTGCTGCAGGCGTGGCGCACGGCGCCGAGGTAGTGGTGGACGGCGGCGTTGAGGTCGCCGCGGGCGCGGTGGCAGCGGCCGAGCAGGTGGTGGACTGCGGGGGCGCGGCTGCTGGTGTCGACCAGGAATTGCAGGGGGGCGACGGCGGCGTCGAGGTTGCCGGCCGAGAACTCGCGCAGGCCGGTGGCGTAGTTGCGGGTCCAGTCGTGGACGAGGTCGACGCAGAAGCGGTCGAGCGGGAGGCTGCCGCCCTTGCCGTCGACGATGAGGGTGACGCAGGTGTTGAGGGTGGCGGCGCCAGCGGTGACGCGGATGAGGTCGCGCTCGTCGAGGGGGATGGCGACGGGGGCGAGCTGGCGGTCGGGGACGCCGAGGTGATAGGCGAGTCGGCCGGCCTGGTTGAAGCGGACGTCGAGGTCGACGTACATGTCCTTGAGGACAGCCTCGGCGCGGGCGAGGTCGGGGGCGTGGAAGGCAAAGACGGGGATCGCCAGGTTGCCCTGCTCGCGCAGCTCGTAGCTGCCGCCGTCGATCACCCCGTCCCCGGCCAGCATCATGGGCATGACACAACGGGCGCAATGAGGGTGTCAAGGCGCGCGGCGATCGGCGCCGAGCTGGCGGCTGCAGGCGAGGCGGGACACAGGGCGCGCGGGGGGCCGCGCGCGCGCGAGCCTCGGCGCTCGCTGGCGCGGACGCTCAGGCGCGCGAGCGCAGCCAGAGGTCGAGCCAGGCGAGCACGCTGTCGTGCCACAGCAGGCTGTTGGCGGGCTTGAGGACCCAGTGGTTCTCGTCGGGGAAGACCAGCAGCTGGCTGGGGATCCCGCGCCGTTGCAGGGCGGTGAAGGTGGCGAGGCCCTGGGTCTCGGGGATGCGGTAGTCGAGCGCGCCGTGGATGACGAGCATCGGCAGGCGCCAGCGGTCGATGTAGTTGACCGGGTTGTGCAGCTCGTGCCGGGCGGTCTGCTCCCAGTAGGGGCCCTTGTGCTCCCACTCGGGGAACCACAGCTCCTCGGTGGCGTAGTACATCATGCGGTTGTCGAAGACGCCGTCGTGGTTGACGAGGCACTGGAACGCGTCCGGCCACTGACTGGCGATCCAGTTGACCATGAAGCCGCCGTAGGAGGCACCGAGCGCGCACACGCGGGTCGGGTCGAGCCAGTCCTGCTGGGCGAGTGCGGCGGCGAGGCCGGCCTTGAGGTCCTCCAGCGGCTTGCCGCCCCAGTCGTCCTGGATCGCGTCGGTGAAGGCCTGGCCGTAGCCGGTCGAGCCGTGGAAGTCGATCATGACGACGGCGTAGCCGGCCCCGGCGTAGGTCTGCGGGTTCCAGCGGAAGCTCCAGCGGTTGCCGAACGAGCCCTGCGGGCCGCCGTGGACCAGGAAGGCGACGGGGTACTTCTTGGTCGGATCGAAGTCGACTGGCTTGACGATCATGCCGCGCACGCTCGCCTTGTCGGCGCCGATGAACTCGAGCGGCAGGGCCTCGCCCATGCGCGCTGCGGCGAGCTTGCTGGCGTTGATGGCGGTGTGGTTGCGCAGGTCGCCGCCGCTGAGGTCGACGCTGGCGAGCTCGTCGGGGGCGTGGAGGCTGTTGTGCAGGAAGACCACGCGGTCGCCGGCGCGGCGCAGCTGGCTGACGGCGCCGTCGCTGACGACGGCGCGCGGCGGGCCGCCGGCGAGGTCGACGACGAAGAGGGGGGTCTGGCCGAGCTGCTGGGCTGTGAGGTAGATGAGCTGCGAGTCGGCGGAGAACATCAGCTCGTCGGCGGATCGGTCCCAGTCGGGGCTCAGCTCCTTGGCCTGTCCTTCGGGCCAGCTGCGGACCATGACGCGGAAGCGGTCGGCCTCGTAGCCGGGGCGGGTCATGGCGCGGTAGGCGAGGGTCTTGCCGTCGGGCGAGAACACGGGACCGGTGTCCCAGGCGGGGTTGTCCTGGGTGAGGTTGACCGGCGCGGCGGAGCCGTCGACGGGGGCGACGAAGAGGTCGAAGTTGGTCGACCAGGGCTCGGTCTTGCCGGCCTCGCGGGCGGAGAAGACGAGCTGCTTGCTGTCGGGGCTGAAGACGTACTCGTCGCTGTCGCCGAAGGGCTTGGAGGGGACATCGGCGTCGAGGGCGTGGCTGATGTCGACGGGGGGGCGGCTGCCGTCGATCGGCCAGACGAAGAGGTGGCTGCGGCGGCCGTCCTTCCAGGTGTCCCAGTGACGGGCGAACAGGCGGGTGTACAGCTGGCCGGAGCTGTGGCTCTTTTTGCCGCGCTCGGCGAGGCGTTCGGCGGTGCAGGCGAGGATCTTGTCGGCGTCGCAGTCGGGGAAGACATCGGCGGAGAAGGCGAGCAGGCGACCGTCGGGGCTGACGCTGTAGTTGGCGAGGTCGACGGGGAAGCTGGTCAGCGCGGCCGGGGCGTCGCCGTCGAGCGAGCCGCGCCAGACCTGCACGCTGCCGGCGTGTTTCTGCAGGAACAGGAACTTGCGGCCGTCGGGCAGCCAGCGCGGGGCGTCCTCGTTCTCCGGGTCGGTCGTCAGCTGGATCGGCGGCTTGCCGTCGCGGCGGACGACCCACAGGTCCTTGCGGCCGCGGTTCTGCTCGAGGTCGGTCTTGCGCAGGGTGAACAGGACCTGGCGGCCGTCGGGGCTGACCTGGGGGTCGCCGACGCGGTCGAGGGCGAGGAGGTCGCGCGCCGAGAAGTTGTGCACGCCGACGGGGGCGATCACTTGCTCGACGAAGGGTTCGGGGGCGGCGTCCGTGATCTCGGCGACCGGGGCGGGGCGGGTCACGACGCGCTCGGCCGTCGGCTGGCGGTCGCAAGCCAGCAGCAGCAGGGAGACGGCGCAGAGCGGGAGGCGGACGTGGGGACGCATCGCACGCAGGCTAACCCGGCGCGGGGTGTGAATGTAATTTCAGGCGCGGGCGCTGCGGCGATGCGGCGATGCGGCGGAGGGCTCGCGCGAACCGGGTCCTCAGAGGGCGGCCGCGGGCTTCGGGCGGCGCTGGGCGGCGCCGGTGTAGCGGCGGTAGAGCTCGACGCGGGTGCGGCCGAGGGCGAGCATGATGATGCCGGTGACCAGCATGCTGACGCCGACGGCGGAGAGGACGATGCCGGCGTCGCGGGTGCTGTGGCCGCCGCGGTTGCTGTGCGCGTTGAGGCTGAGGTAGAGGGTGCCGCTGACCAGCGGGGCGATCGAGAGGGAGGTGAAGAGGATGCCGCCGGTGAGCACGCCGATGCGACCGGGGCGGACGCGGGCGAGCATGGGGCCGTCGTGCTCGTCGAGGGTGAAGCGGCGCGAGGGCGTGATCCGGTCGCCGGCGAAGAAGAAGGTCTGGCCGCGGCTGCCGTCGACGACGCGGTCGCAGGGGGCGCCGCAGACGGCGACGGCCTGCTGGGCCTGGGCGTAGTTTCCCCAGTTCATGCTGGGGGCGACGAGGATCTGGTTGCTGATCTCGTAGAGGCGGACGTTGCCCGGGCGGGTGGTCTCGATGTGCAGGGTGGGGCGACCGGGGCCGGCGGGGGCGACCGTTGGGGCTTCGGTCGGGACGGCGGCGTAGCGGAGGTCGGCGACCTGGTCCCAGGGGATGATGTGGCGCTGGCCGTCCGGGGTGTCGAGGACCACCTGCTGGCCGGAGATGACCTGAACGATGGTGCCCGAGAGGACCTGGCCGTTGCGCAGGGTGACGCCGCTGGTCTCGGGGCTCGGGGTGGCCTGGTTGGCGTAGAGGACGGGCGGGGGGGCGCTCGGGGGCACGGCGAGGGGGACCGGCCCGTGGGTGCCCTCGACACGGACGGGCGTGGGCAGGGTCTCGGCGGGAGGGGCCTGCGCCGCTGCGGGGCCGGTGCTGAGGGCGACGGCGAGGGCCACGAGGGTGGCGGTCGGGCGCGCGATGGGGGAGATCGGGCTGCCTGTGCGCATGGCGCGAGTGTACGGCGCGGCGGGACGGGCCACCAGACCGCGGAGGGGTCGGCGCTGTGTAGAATTTTCATCAAAGGGAACTCCGGGCCTGAAATTCGCGTTCACGGGCGCGGCTGGGTAGCGTGCCGGCCCGCGCACCGATGCTCTTCGTCAGCTTCGACTTCCTGCTGTTCATCATCCCGGTGCTCCTGCTGGCGTGGGCGCTGGCGAACGTGGCCGCGTTGCGGGTGCTGTTCCTGATCGCGGCGAGCTACTTCTTCTACATGGCGGGTCCGCACACGGACCCGATCCAGCCGCCCTGGTACTTCGTCGGGCTGCTGTTCCTGTCGACGGTGCTGGACTTCGTGTGCTCGCACCGAATCGCGGCGCGGCGGCCGGCGCAGGAGGCCGGGGACGCGGGCGCGCGTCGGGCCTGCAACGCGTGGCTCGGGGTCAGCCTGGTCGGCAACCTGGGACTGCTGGGGTATTTCAAATACACCAACTTCTTCCTCGGGGCCTTCGGCGACATCGCGGCGGCGCTGGGGGTGGAGGTGGTGGTGCCGCACCTGCGGCTGCTGCTGCCGATCGGGATCAGCTTTTATACGTTCCAGACGCTCAGCTACACGATCGACGTGTGGCGCGGGCGGCTGACGCCGGAGCCGTCGTTTCGCCGCTTCGCGCTGTTCGTGGTGTTCTTCCCGCAGCTGGTGGCGGGGCCGATCGTGCGGGCGCACGAGTTTCTGCCGCAGCTGCACCGTCCGCCGCAGCTGTCGGCGGCGAACATGAGCCAGGGGATGTACCGGATCCTCTGCGGGGTGCTCAAGAAGGCGGTGCTCGGCGACTTCATCGCGGCGCAGTTCACCGACGCGGTGTTCGCCGCGCCGGACACGTATACCTCGCTCGAGATCCTGCTGGCGCTGTACGCGTTCACGCTGCAGCTGTACGCGGATTTCAGCGGCTACTCGGACATTGCGATCGGGGTGGCGTTGCTGCTGGGGTACACGATCCCCGAGAACTTTGATCGACCGTACCAGGCGCAGAACCTGGGCGAGTTCTGGCGGCGCTGGCACATGACGCTGTCGACCTGGCTGCGGGACTATGTGTTCTTCCCGCTGGGCGGCAGTCGCGGCTCGCCGGCGCGGGTGTACTTCAATCTGTGGCTGACGATGTTCCTGGTCGGCATGTGGCACGGGGCCAGCTGGAACTTCATTATCTACAGCAATGTGCACGCGCTGGCGATGCTGTTCAACCGCTGGAACCGCGGACGGCGGCGCAGCGAGCCGATCACGCTGACGAGCTCGGCGCCGTGGGTGGTCGGGGTGCTGCTGCTGTCGGCGGCGGTGTTCGGGCTGGGCGTGGACGTGCTGCACCTCGAGGCGGGGACGGCGGGTGGGCTGGCCGGGTTCGCGGCGGCGATGTTCGTGATCGTGGCGTGGCTGCCGGAGACGAAGGCGTGGTGGAACGTGGCGTTGCACGTGGCGCTGACCTTCCACTTCACGGTGCTGTCGCGGGTGTTCTTCCGCGCGGACGACCTCGAGACGAGCCGGGCGATGATCGCGGGGCTGCTGCGATTCGACGCCCACGGGGTCCGGCCGGGGCTGCTGTCGCCGCTGGCGTGGGCGCTGCTGATCGGGGGGATCGCGTATCACATGACGCCGAAGCGCTGGGTCGAGGCGCACGGTTACAAGCTGTTCCGGGCGCTGCCCGGGCCGGTGATCGGGCTGCTGTTCGCGGCCGCGGCGCTGGCCGTGCACCTGCTGCTGTCGGGCGGACCGCGGGCCAACATTTACTTCCAGTTCTGATGCCTGCCATGACCAAGCCTGCGAACGATCAACACGCTGGGCTCCTCGACGGGGAGGACCGCAAGTTCCGGGTCGAGCTGCGCGGCGCGGCGGAGCCGAATGGGCCCTACCCGCGCGGGACCTTCCGCCAGATCGTGACGGCGATGCTGACGCTGGTGATGGCGATCGGGCTGACGTACCTGGTGCCGCGCTGGCACTGGGCCCGGCCGTGGACGCCCGACATGGACTACGTGCCGTTCTGGAACCTGATCGGCCGGGTGCTGCTCGGGGAGGGCGAGGTCGCCGACCAGGTGAACGTCGAGCTGGCGAAGGTACAGGAGCTGGCGCGCGTGGAGGTCGCGGCGGACGAGAAGGCGGAGCCCTTCGTCGACCGCGCGGTGCGGACGCCGGTGGAGCTCGGCGAGCGGCTCCCGGAGTATGTGGACAATCCGGAGGACGCCGAGCGGGTCGAGATGACGCTCGAGAACGCGGAGGCGCTGGAGACGTTCTATGGCGCGCTGGCGGCGAGCGAGCTGGGCTACGCGGGGGCGATCACGCGGGTGATGCATTATGGTGATTCGGCGATCGGGAACGACGGCATCCCGGGGGCGATCCGGATGAAGATGCAGGCCCGCTTCGGCGACGCGGGCCACGGCTTTCACCTGCTGGGCCAGCCGAACGCGAGCTACCGGCATCAGGGGGTGCGCTTCGCGGAGAAGAGCCCGTGGAACCACTGCTTTATCATCTTCGGCTGCCGCGAGAAGGACGGCCATTACGGCCTCGGCGGGACGACCTTTGAATCGGTGGGCGGGGCGGAGATCACGCTGAGCACAGCAAACAAGGGGGCGATGGGGCGCAAGGCGTCGCACTTCGAGGTGTGGTACGCCGGGGCGCCGCGCGGCGGGAACCTGAAGGTGCAGCTCGACGAGCAGGAGCCGGTGGTGCTGGCGACGGCGGCGGAGCAGCTGGAGGACCGCTGGTACGCGGTGGACGCGGAGGACGGCGAGCACTCGCTGACGGTGCGCGCGGCGGGCAGCGGCAAAGTACGTGCATACGGGGTGGTGATGGAGCGCTCGGTGCCCGGGGTGGTGTGGGATGAGATGAGCCAGATCGGCGCGCTGACGCGGCGCATGAGCAATTTTAATAAGGACCACCTGCACAGCCAGATCCGCCGCCGCGATCCGGACCTGGTGGTGTTCATGTTCGGCGGGAATGACATGAATACCCAGGGGACGATGGCGAAGTATCGCGAGGAGTTCACGGAGGTGATCCGACTGTTTCGCGGGGCCCAGCCGCTGCCCTGCCTGGTGATGGCGCCGCTCGACCACGGCGAGCGCGACGGGGCGCGTATCGTGACTCGGCCGATCGTGACGAAGCTGGTCAACGCGCAGCGCGAGGTGGCCAAGGCCGAGGGCTGCGCGTTCTTCGATACCTTCGCGGCGATGGGCGGCGATGGCTCGATGGGCCGCTGGGTCCGCTCCTCGCCGGCGCTGGGGTCGGGCGACCTGTCGCATTTGACGCACCACGGGCACAAGGTAGTCGGCGGGATGCTGTATCGGGCCCTGGTGGCGGGGTACGTGGATTATCGCAAGCGTATGGTCGGGCAGCCGGTGCAATTGCCTCCGCAGGCGGCGGCGAAGGTCGAGGCGACGGCGGCGAACGAGCAGGCCGAGGTGAAGCCCGAGGTTGCGAAGCCAGGCGCAGCGGATGGCAGCGACGCGAGCGCACCCGAGGCGGTGCGGCCGGGTGCCACGGCCGCGGCGGCGCAGCCGGTGAAGTTGCCCGGCAATTGAGTGGTGCGGGCGGGTGGGCCGACCCTGATGCTGCTGCGGTGAGCTGTCGCGTCAGCCCGGGATCACCGGCGGCTCGTCGTCGGGGATGAGGCAGGAGCTGAGCTCGAAGAGCATGAAGATGAGGACCTTCTCTTGCGGGGAGAGCTGGGGGGTGGTGCAGCCGTTGGGGAAGGCCTTGCCGGGGGCGTCGCCGGAGGAGACGTGGATGTCGGTGTCGACGACGCGGCCGCATTGCTGCTCCTCTGCGACGCCGATCGGGGCGTTGAAGGTGAAGTACTGGACCGAGGTCGGGTTCTCGCCGTAGATCCAGCGGGTCGAGACCATGTCGTTGATCGCGGCGATGGTGTTCTGACCGGCCTTGATCGCGATCTCGCCGAAGACGATCGAGCCGCCGACGTTGACCAGCCAGTCGGCGAGGGCCATGCCCTTGGGGAAGTCGGTCTGGAGCTTGGCGGTGAAGGGGTCCTTGAGGTCGGCTTGGTGGTCGAAGGTGGCGGCGGTGGGGAAGGGGGCGGCGCCCTTCTCGATCCAGATGTTGTGCCAGTGCGAGAGGAACAGGCGGCCGCCGATGCCGGCGTAGTCGACGATGTTCTGGCGGGCCATGGCCGACTTGTTGCCCTCGTCGGTGCCGCCCTCGCAGGCCATGATGACCATGTCGTAGTTCTTGAGCTTGAAGGGGTCGTCCCACAGGGTCTTGCCGCCGGGGAACACGGCGCCGCCGTTGAGGTTCGCGGTGTACTTGTTGCCGCCGTCCTTGCCGGCGAACATGTTGATCCGCCCGGGGCCGTTCTCGGGGGTGAACTCGCTGTCCTCGATGCCGACCTTGCGCAGCAGGCACTCGAGCGCATCGGCGCCGCCGGTGACCATGGCGATGCGGGGGATGTGGCCCTCGACCTGGTTCTTCGGCAGGCGCGAGAGGGTGGGGTCGACGAGGTTCTCGGCGCAGGCGGTGACGTTGGGGATCACGACCTCGCGGCGCCACTTGCCGATCGTGACGACCAGCGGGATGTTGGCGCCGGCGGGGACGTTCTCGAGGACGAACTCACCCTTGGTGTCGCTGAGGGCGGCGGTGATCGGCTGGCCCGAGAGGCCGGTCTTACAGGTGTCGCAGGTGACGCTGTCGGGGATCGGGTCGAGCGGGGCGTTGGGGACGTAGACGACGACGTTGTAGAGCGGCAAGGTGCCCTCGGGCGCGTACACGGTGCCCTTGAGGGTGGTGCTGCCGTTGGGACAGACGGGGACCTGACACTCGAGGTTGACGCAGGGACCGCCGGTGGTCGCGTCGCCGCCGCTGCTGCCGGTGTCGGCGCTGGTGATGGTGGGGTCGGTGATGGTGGGGTCGGTGGTGGTGCCGCTGGCGGGGTTGGTGGTCGCGGCGTCGGTGCCGCCGGTCGGGGCGTCAGTGGTTTCGGTCGGCTGCACGCCGGTGCTGGCGGCGCTCGGGTCGGAGATCGTGATCGGGACGGTGGCGGCGGTGGGGTCGCTGTCGCTGGCCCGCCCGCTGTCGCCGCAGGCGGGCAGGGTGGCGAGCGCGCTGAGCAGCAGGGCGGGACGGCGGAGGGCGAGCATGTCGGGAGGGTAGCCGCGGGCGCGGGCGCGGGGGAAGGGCCGCGCGAACTCTGGTAGGCTGCGACGCGATGCGGGGGGATGTCCTGGTGCCGCGGAGCCTCGTCGTGCTGACGCTGTGCTGCACGTTGATCGGCTGCACGCTGATGGGCTGCGCCAGGCGGACGCCGCCGGGGGTGGTGCTGCCGGGGAGGGTAGAGACCGCGGCAGATCGGTCGCTGGGTCGCGACCGCGGTGACATCGAGATCGCTCTCGGGGCGGTGACGACGGCGGTGGCGGCGACGCTGGTGGTGCTCGGGGCGGTGGCGGCTCACAAGGCGGCGTATGTCCGCAGCTACTGCTCGGCGAACAATTGGCCGCCCACCGAGCTGCCGAACCCGGAGCGCGAGGAGACCTGCACCGACCCGCTGGGGATGGACCCGTTCGCGACGGCGACGGCGTCGAGCGCCCTGAGCTTCGCGCTGGCGGTGCCGATCGCGGCGGCCGGCGGGGTGCTGCTGCGCAAGGGGGTCAAGATGCGGCGCGCGTACATGCAGCAGCAGGCGATCGAGAAGCATCAGCTGTCGGTTCGGCCGTGGCTCGGCGGGGTGCGGGCGGGCGCGGGGCTGTCGCTGTCAATTCGCTTCTGATTGGGCTTGGGCTTCTGAGAGCGGGGCGGCGCCGCAGTCGGGGTCTGGCTGCGGGGTGCTGCCGGCGCGGAGGGCCTGCTCGCAGGCGCGGCGGCGCAGGTACCAGTGGTCGTCGCCGAACACGAGGGCGTCTCGTTGCAGGCGCAAGGAGCGGGAGATCAGGCAGCCGCCGGCGCGGGTGAGCTCGCCGGGGGGTTTGCGCTGGCGGCGAAATTCGTGGGGGCCGAGCAGGGTGAGGCTGTCGCCGGCGATCGCGTAGCCGTAGGCGAGGCTGCGGGGCTCGTCGCGCTCGGCGTGACTGAGCGTGCCGCGGAGCGGGTCGGCGGGCTCGTGCTGCCAGGGCTCGCAGACGCTGCGATCGCCGCGGCGGCGCAGCAGCCACAGGCGGCGTGTGCGGGCCAGGCGGGCGGCGGCGGGGCCGGGCGGGCCGGGGTCGTCGGGCTGCGTGCGGGTGGCCGGGTCGGCCAGGGCGGAGGCGCAGCCGATCGGGCGCAGCTCGCCGATCGATCGCAGGGCGCCGTCGGGGTCGGCGGCGGCGCAGCGCTCGGGGTCGATGAACCAGCGCTCGCGGCCGATGAGCAGCAGGCGGCGGGCGTCGCTCGAGTCGTCTGGCGCGAAGGACATGCCCGAAAAGACACATGGCAGGGCGAGCGAGGCGACCCCGACGGCGCCCGGGGCGGGCGGGAGCTCGCGCTCGCGGACGGGAGCGGCGAGCTGGAGCTGGTCGTCGATGAGTCGGTACGCGAAGCGAAAGTGCAGCGGGCCGTCGCGGTGGCCGAGCTGGCCGCGGGTGGGGTCGCCCGGGTCGGGCTCGATCTGCCAGGGCTCGCAGCGCGGGCCGTCCGGGCCGGGCAGGCGCCAGTAGAGGGTGCCGGCGGCGGTGACGACGGCGTGCAGGGCGGTGCGGGTGGCGAGGTCCTGCGCGTCGGGCTGGACCGCGACCTCGGGGTGGTCGTGGGCGAGCTGCGCGGGTCGGCCGGGGCCGCGTGCGCAGCCGAGGAGCACGACGAGGGCCCACGCGCGGCGCATGCGGGCGGGACGGTAGCGCGGGGCGACGAGCTTGCCCAGCGGGACACGAGGCTCAGGAGAGCGGGCGCGGAGCTGCCGGGGGGGGGAAACGGGGGGACCGGGGGGGCGAGTTGGGCCCGGCGCGGCGCGGCGGGTGGGCTCAGTCGAGGTAGGCGCGGGCGGCCTCGTCGGCGACGGCCATGCGGGCGGCGAGGGCGAGGAAGAGCTGGCGACCGAGCGAGCCGTGGCCGCCGGTGCGGATGTGGCTGGCGAGCTCGCGGAGGACCTCGTCGCGGCGCTCCGCGCTGAGCCAGAGCAGGGCGTTGCCGAGCTCCTCGACGGTCGGTGACTCGTCCATGAGGCGGTGCAGCCGCTGACGGCGGGCGTCGCTGAGGGGCATGCGGGCGAGCAGCTGCAGGAACTGTTCGCGGTCGGCGGGGGGCAGCTGCTTGCTGGGCTCGGGGGCAGCGGCGCCGCGACGGTGGAGCAGGAGGGCGGCGAAGCTGGCGATGTGCCCGGCGGTCTCGATCGCCTCGCTGGTCCACAGCTTGCGCCACGTGACGACGTGGCCGCGCTCGATGCCGAGGCGCTGGCCGATCTGCTCGAGCACGCGGGCTTCATCGGTGCTGCCCTCGCCGTCGACGAGGGCGATCGACCAGGCGCGACGGAGGATCTGCTCGTGGGTGTCGGCGGGCGGCGGGGCGAGCCGGGCGACGTGGGTGAGCAGCCGCTCGCGGTCGCTGACGAGGTCGATCCACTCGTCCTGCTCGTCGGGCGGGAGGGCCTCGTGGACCATGTCGAGGACGCGACTGGCCTCGCCACCCTTGAGCACGCCGTCGGCGAGGGCGACGAGGCCACAAGCGACCAGAGTCCATTCGAGTTCAAGCTTCAGTGCCACCCGGCGAGGCTAGCGGGTTTCACCGCAGCTGGGCAATCAGTGCAGATGCGAAGAGATCGCGCGCAGGGGTGCCCCTTGTGCGCGGTGTCGAACAGGGGTTACAAGGGAAGTGTGCGGGGCATGAGGGAGCGAATCGAACGGGAGATCGACCGCGACGCGCGCGTGATCACCAGCGGCTTCGTGCATGAGGTCATCGCGGCCGCGCTCGCGTACCTGCAGCAGACCAGCCTCGCGGCGCGCTGTCCCGATCCGGTCGCGCTCTTCGACGAGCTCGACGCGATCACAGGCAAGTTTCGCAGCTTCCACCGTCGCCTCAACGACAGCCGCATCAACCGCCGCGGCGACCGCGGCGAGCGCGAGGGCGCCGAGCTGCTGCCGCCCGCCGTCCGACCCTTCGCCCACCACGGCAAGTACCTCGGCGCCTTCCCCACCTTCGAGGCCTTCGCCCACGCCTGCCTCGACCCCGGACGACCCGAAGAGTGGGCCGGCTACGTCGACCTCACCCAGGCCGGGCTCGATCTCCACATCAGCGGCCGCTTCTGGACCGTCGACGCCGACGGACTCACGCACGCTTTCGCGGTCGATCGCTATGGCGGTCCGGGTGGTCCGGGTGGACGGGCCGGGGCTCGCCGGGCGCGGCCGCTGTGGTCGCGTTCATCGCGGTCGCGAGACAACGACTGGCTCGAGCTCGTGGCCAGCGGTGAGGCGCCGCCGCTGCCGAGTCGCGCCCCCGAGCGAGCGCTGGCCCTGCTGCGAGCGTCCGGCTGCGACGCGGCGACGATCGACGAGATGATGCCGCGCTACGCCGGCCGCTATGTGCAGGCCGGCCATCACGCGTGGTACCACCTGCGCCGCGCGGGCGTGCCGGGCTGGCTGCTGCGTCGGGTCGAGCTCGAGCTGGTGGCCGGCGACTGGTCGCGTATCGGCGCGCTGGCGTGGGTCGACGACCCCGAGGGCGGCGTCCACGTGTTTGCGATCACCGACCCGCTAGCCAGCGCTCGTCGGCGCTGAGGGCCCGCCGCGTTTGCGGCCGTGGAAGTCGCGGAGCAGCAGGACCAGCACGGTGATCGCGGTCAGCGGGAGCACGACGTAGCGCATCGCCAGGCCGTAGGTCGCGACGGCGTCGTGCTGCTGGGCCGCGAGCACGAGGTACACGGTGTAGGCGACGTAGTAGGCGACGAAGACGGCGCCCTCCCAGCGCGAGACGACGCCGCCGGTGATGAAGAGCGGCAGGCAGGCGAGGGCGACGGCGGTCATCACCGGGATGTCGAAGGCGAGGGCGGCCGGGGCCACGCCGACGCCGCTGGGGGCGATGACGGAGGAGATGCCGAGGACGCAGAGGATGTTGAAGATGTTGCTGCCGACGACGTTGCCGACGGCGATGTCGCGCTCGCCGCGGTAGGCGGCGAGCACCGAGGTGGCGAGCTCGGGCAGCGAGGTGCCGGCGGCGACGATCGTCAGGCTGATGATGAGCTTGCTGAGGCCGAGGGTCTCGGCGAGGGCGATCGCGCCGTTGACGAGCCAGTGCGAGCCGAGGACGAGCATCGCCACGCCGGCGAGGATCATGGCGATCTGGACCGGGATGCGGTCCTTCAGGCCGAAGGCGACGGGGGTCTCTGTGCCGGCCGCGGCGATCGTGCTCTCCTGGCGGGCCATGCGGATGAGGATCGTGGTGTAGAGGACGATGCCGAGCGCGAGGATCGCCCCGTCGATGCGGCTGATCACGCCGTCGAGGGCCATCAGCCAGCACAGGCCGGTGGCGGCGATCATGATCGGGACGTCGAGGCGGACCAGCTGGCGCTGGACGATCAGCGGGGCGACCAGCGCGGACAGGCCGAGGATCAGGAGGATGTTGAAGATGTTGCTGCCGACCACGTTGCCGAGGGCGAGGTCGGTCTGGCCGGTCAGCGCGCCGGTCACCGAGACGGCGAGCTCGGGGGCGGAGGTGCCGAAGGCGACGACGGTGAGGCCGATGACCAGCGAGGAGATGCCGAGGCGCCCGGCGATCCGCGAGGCGCCCGCGACCAGGGCGTCGGCGCCGACCACGAGCAGCACCAGGCCGACGATGAAGAAGACGAGGGTGAGCGCGGACATGCCGGCCGCGATTGTACGCCGGGTCGGGCCTGCGGCCGCACGAAGCGGCCGCGCGGGCCCACGCTCAGGCAGGGTGGCCGGGGATCACTTGCCCCTCGCCTTGCCCTTGATCGGCCTCGACGTGCTCCCCGCCAGCACCGCTCGGGATCACTTGCCCTTGGCCTTGCCCTTGGGCTTGCCCTCGTCCGGCTTCGCGCCCTCAGCCTCGGCGTCTTCGCCCTCCGCGCCCTCCTCGCCCTCGACCTTGGCGAACTTGCTGGCGATGAGGGTCTCGTCCTTCTCGATCTCGGTGAAGGCGGCCTCGGCCTCGTCGAGGGCGGCGCGGATGGTCTTGAGGGCCTCGGCGAACTTCTCGTCCTTGCCGAGCTCCGGGCCGAGGGCGCCCTGCAGCTCCTCGAGCGGGCGGAACGCCTTGTTGAGGATCACCTGGGTGTTGCCGCCCTTGATGCCCTTCTCGGACAGCTTGTCGAGCTGCTTCTGCTGGTCCTTGGCGCGCTTGCCGAGGGCCTCACCGGTCTTGTCGAAGGCCTTCTGCGGGTCCTTGGCGCTCGCCCACTTGCCGGCCTCCTTCTCGATGTCCGCGAGCAGCGTGCGGGTGTCGGCGGTGAGCTTGCGGTAGTCCTTGACGCGGGCCTTGATGTACTCGCGGTCGCCCTTCTCGAACATCTTGGCGTTCTCGGCGGCGAGCTCGGCGTCGACCTCCTCCTTCGTCTTGAAGCCGGCCTCCTTGCGGCGGCGCTGGAGCTCCTCCTCGGAGACCTCGGGGCCCTTCTTGATGTCGGCGACGCCCTTGGTCGCGGGGCCGATCTGGTCGGCGATCGACTTCTTGTCGCCGCTGTCACAGCCGGTGACGGGTCCGAGGAACAGGCTCAGGGCGACGACTGCGAGGGTGTGCTTCATGGTCCAGGTGCTCCAGCGGCGCACTATACGCGCGCGGCGCGGAGGGTGTCAAATCGCCCGCAGCTTCGATGTCGCTGTCTCTTGGGGCAGGTCGTAGTTCTTTGGCGGGTGCGTCACTGGGTGCGTTGGGGTGCGTTGGGGGTGCGTCATGGGGGGCCTTCGCGGAGGTCCTCGCGGAAGGGGCCGGGGAAGACGACCTGGGCGGGCTCGGCGGGCGGCGCATCACCTGGGTGGGCTCGGGCAAGCAGGAATACGAGCTCGCCCTGGGTGAGGCGCAGCCATTCCACTGGGGCGCCGGGCGGGCCGAACTGGGCGAGGGTCGCGGCCTGGTCCTTGAAGAAGAAGCGGTCCTCGCCGAGGCCGTGCATCCACTTCGCGCCGTGGGTGGGCACGAGCATGAAGAGGCGGCCGTTGTCGTCGTAGATCTTCACCTGCTGCATGCGCCCCAGATCTTCGGCGTCGACGACCTTCGCGAGCTCGGCGCTGGCGGTCGGCGTGAGGCGGAAGTCGCCGAGGTAGCGTGAGAACATGGCCGGAGAGACATGCACCTCGACGGGTTCGGGGTAGGGGTCGACGGGCTCGCCGTGGGCGATCGCGGCGACGGCGTCGAGGACGTTGCGGCAGTCGATCGCCTCGGTGTTGGCGAGGGCGAGGATGGTGATGCCGTCGCCGAGGTAGCGGGCGATCGCGCCGTTGAAGCCGGCGACGCCGCCGGGGTGGCCGACCATGGTCTGGCCGCGCTCCTGCGAGACGACCCAGCCGAGGCCGTACTTGCCGGCGATGGCGGGGTTTTGCGCGGGGCGGAACATCTCGTCGAGGGAGGCCTGGGAGAGCAGGAGGTTCGGGATCCGCAGGGCCCGGTCCCAGCGCAGGAGGTCGGCGGGGGTCGAGACCATGCCGGCAGCGCCGCCGTAGATCGAGAGGTTGAAGCCGGCGACGGGGACCAGCAGCTCGTCCTCGCTGAACTGGTAGCCGGTGGCCAGCTCGCCGCCGTCGACGGACTCGCGGCCGTCGATGCGGGTGTGCTCGCCGAGGGCGCTGCGGGTCATGCCGGCGGGGGCGAAGATGTGCTCGTGCATGTAACGACCGAGGGGTTGGCCGGACAGCTTCTCGATCACCATGCCGAGCAGGAAGTAGCCGGAGTTGCTGGGGTCGAACTCGCTGCCGGGTGGGAACTCGAGGGCGGCGTCCTTGAAGATCGCGGCGACCTGCTGCGGGGTGTAGCGGGTGCCGGGCTCGACGCCGGCGCTGGCGAGGCTGTCGGTGTAGTTGGGGATGCCGGAGCTGTGGGTGAGGAGGTGGCGGATCGTTACGCCGGGGCGGGTGTAGTCGCCGGGCAGGTGGACGCGGAGCTCGTCGTCGAGGCGCAGCTTGCCGGCGTCGCGCAGCTGCAGGACGGCGACGGCGGTGAACTGCTGGGTGAGGCTGCCGATCTTGAAGCGGGTGTCGGCGGTGATCGGGCGGTCGCTGGCGATGTCGGCGCGACCGTAGTGGCCCATCGACAGCAGCTCGCCGTCGCGGGCGACCAGCACGCTGCCGCTGAACTTGAAGGCGTCGCCGTGGTGGACCCCGTAGCTGCGCATGTGGCGTTCGATCTGGACGCCGAGGTCGAGCGGGACCGCGGCGACCGGGGCCTGGGCGGCGGCAGCAGTGAGCGGGATGGACTCGCGGTGCTCGTCGTCGTCGTGGAAGCTGCGGCGGGTCTCGCCGCTGGTGTTCCTCGCGGGCCAGAAGCTGGCGGTGGCCGCTGCGGCGCCGGCGATCGCGGCGGCGACGATCGCCGCGACGGCGAAGCGTGGCCAGCGGATCGTGGAGACCGTGAGGTCGATCGGTGGGGTCGACGATGGGGTCGGGGCGCGCAGGCGCGGGTCCTCGGCGGCCGCGCGCAGGACTCGGTCGGCGAAGTCGGCGGGCGGCTCGGCGGGGGTCCAGGCGGCGAGCGCACGCTGCTCGAGGTCGCTGCGGGGTTCATCGTGCACGGTACACCTCCTCGAGGGAGCGGCGCAGGGCCGCACGGGCGCGGCTCAGCCGCGACTTGACGGTGCCGAGGTCGATCTGCAGCGTGCTGGCGATCTCGGCGTATTCGAACTCGTGATACTCGCGGAGCAGGAAGGCGGCGCGGTACTCGGGGGCGAGCTCGTCGATCGCCCGGCGCAGGACGGCGGCGAGGCGGCGGCGCTCGGCGTCGCTGTCGGTGGCGGCGTCGGCCTCGGGCTCGCTGGCGTCGCTCAGTGAGTCGGTGGGCAGCTTGCGGCGGCGCAGGTGGTCGATCGCGAGGTTGGTGGCGATCGTCAAGATCCAGGTCGAGAGCCGGGCGGGGCCGCTGCGCTGGAAGCCGGGCAGGGCCTTGAAGACGCGGAGGAAGGTCTCCTGGGCGAGGTCCTCGAGCGCGAGCTGCTGGCCGCGGTGGAACAGCATGCGCGAGAGCAGGGCGAAGACCGGTCGCTGGTAGCGGACGACGAGGTCACGCCGGGCCCGGGCGTCGCCTCGCTGGGCCCGCAGCAGGGTCAGCTCGTCGAGTTCGGCCGGCGGTGCTGGTTTCACGGGGGCCTCGGCCGTGGGGGCGGTGGCGATCACGGGATGGTGCCACGGATGCGGGGCGTGGTTGTTCCCGGGCGCGGCAGATCGCGTCGCGGAGGCGCGGCGTGGAGGCGCGGTGTGGAGGCGCGGCGTGGAGGTGTGGTCGCGCCGCGGGGCACCGAGGGGGGCGGCGCGGAGGCGCGGGGCGTTACTCGAGGGCGGCCTGCAGCTTGTCGAGGGCCTCGGACCAGAAGGCCTTCTTGGCCGCGACCTCGCTGGCGTCGCTGAGCTGGCGGTGCATCACGTTGACCTGGCTGCGGCGCTCGCCCTTGGCCCAGAAGTAGATCTCGACGCTGGTGTGGTCGGGCCAGTCGAGGCGCAGCGACTTGTTGGCGTTGGCGCGGTGGACCTTGAACTTGGTCTGCAGCCACTTGCCGGGGGCGCGGCCTTGCCAGGCGCGGTAGAGGTCGTCGACCGAGACCGAGAGGGTGCGGCTGGTGTTGGCGGCGAGGCCGGGGGCGGCGGGCGCCTGCAGGCCACGCGCCTCGGCGTGGGCGCTGGCGATGTGTTGTCGCCACCAGCGCGGGCAGTCGTGGGCCTCGGCGAGGTGGCGCACGGTGGCGCTGCGGCCCGCGGCGGCGACGTCGAAGCGGTCGAGCAGGCGAAACCACTGGGCCCAGCTGCGGCCGGTCGCGGTGCGGATCACGGCGTCGGGCTCGCGCTCTTGCACGACCTGGCGGACCGGGCGGGCCAGCTTGGGGGCGCTTCGGGTGGACCTGGTCTTGCGGACAGGTCGCGGGGTGGCCGGGAGGCTGCGGGTGGACCTGGCCTTGGGGACAGGTCCGACGACTGCGGGTGCTCGTGCGGGTGGGGTGGGCGGCTTGGAGGGGGCGCTACGTGCGGTGCGAGGGGTCGGCATGACAGGGCGCGTTATCGCACGGATGGCCCGTCGGCGGGAACACTGCGCGGGCGCTCAGGCGCCGCCGCAGACGATGGCGACCTCCTCGTAGTCCTCGGGGTGGCTGCGGAGGGCCTCGCAGGCCTTCTTGAAGAAGGCCTCGAGGGTGGTGGGGTAGACCTTGGCGCGGCTGTCCCGGCCGGCGGTGACGACGAGCGAGCCGTCGGGGGAGAAGTCGGCGTGGTTGACGGCGGCGGAGTGGCCGTGGAGGGTGGCGATGAGCTCGAAGCCGGGGGAGGCGAGGGCCCACAGCTTGGCGGTGTTGTCGGAGGAGGCGGTGACGATGCGGTTGCCGTTGCTCGAGAAGCTGGCGTGGAGGACGGCGGCGGAGTGGCCCTGCAGGGTGGCGAAGACCTCGGGCTTGTGGCCCTCCTCGAGGTTGTAGACCCAGGCGTCGCGGGCGGTGGCGACGACGAGGCGGGCGCCGTCGCGGGAGAAGTTGACGCTGTGGACGGAGCCGGAGCCGGTGTCGAGGGTGTCGATGTCGGTGCCGTAGCGGGTCGACCACAGCTTGGTGGTGTTGTCGGTGGAGATGGTGGCGACGACGGAGCCGTCGGGCGAGAAGGCGGCGCTGGTGACGGGGCCGGAGTGGCCGATGAGGTCGATGTCGCCGCCGCAGGCGGCGGGGACGAGGATGGCGCGGTTGCTGCTGCGGCTGGCGATGAGGGCGAAGCTGCCGCCAGGCGCGAGGGCGGCGACGTCGATGCGGCCGTGCATGCCCTGGCAGCCCTTGTCCGGCAGCTCGCGGCCGGTGGCGACCTCCCAGACGCGGATCGTGTCGTCGGCGCCCGCGGAGATCATGCGGGCGCCGTCGCGGGAGAAGGTGGCCGCGAGGACGGGGCCGACGTGGCTGGCGGTGTGGAGCAGGGCGCCGGTCTGGCTGTCCCACAGGCGCAGGGTGGGGTCGTCCTCGGCGAGGGTGATCATGCGGCCGGCGCCCTCGCCGGAGAACACGACGGCGGCGACCGGACCGGTGTGGCCGTAGAGGGTGCTGACGAGGTTGTAGCTCGGCGAGGAGGCGTCCCAGAGGCGGGCGGTCTTGTCCTCGCTGACGGTGACGATGCGCGTGCCATCGGGTGAGAAGCGGGCCAGGCGGATCGGCGCGCTGTGACCCTTCAGCGTCGGGATCGCGTTGCTGAGCGAGGCGTCCCACAGGCGGGCCGTGTTGTCGTCGCCGACGGTGAGCACGCGGGCGCCGTCGGACGAGAAGCGGCCGATCCTCACCTTGGCGGTGTGGCCCTCGAGGGTGGCGACGACGTTGCCGCTGCTGCTGTTCCACAGGCGGGCGGTGCTGTCGTCGCTGGCCGTGAGCACGCGGGCGCCGTCGGGCGAGAACCGGGCCATGCGCACGTGGTCGGTGTGGCCGATGAGCTCGACGACGAGGTCGCCGCGGCTGTGCCACACGCGGGCGGTGGTGTCGGCGCTGGCGGTGACGAGGCGGCGGCTGTCGGCCGAGAAGCTGAGGTCGAGCACGGCGTCGGTGTGACCGCCGAGGACGGCGATCTCCTTGCCGCTCTGGGCGCCCCAGAGGATCGCGGTGCGGTCCTCGCTGTGGGTCGCGACGGTGGCGTTGTCGACCGAGAAGACGGCGCCGAGGATCGCCCCGGTGTGGGCGGTGAGGCCGGCGATGTGCACGCCTTGATCGCTCCACAGGCGGGCGGTGCGGTCCTCGCCGATGGTGAGGATGCGCTGGCTATCGGGCGCGAACACGACGCCCTTGAGGGGGCCGGCGTGGCGGCGCATCACGGCGATCATCCGCGCGGTGCTGGTGTCCCACAGGCGGGCGCTGCCGTCGCTGCAGGCGGTGACGAGGCGCAGGCCGTCGGGCGAGAAGGTGGCGGCGGTGATCGGGCTGGTGTGGCCGCGCAGGAGCTCGCTGCGCTTGCTGCCGTCGAGCTCGACGAGGCGCAGGGTGCGGTCGGTCTGGGTCAGCGCGGCGCGCAGGAGATCGGGCGCGACGCTGGCGATCGGGCGGGCCGCGGGCGGGAGCTTGTAGGCCTCGATGAGGTCGCCGGACGAGACGTTCCACAGGCGCAAGTTGCGGTCGCCCGAGACGGTGTGGATGCGGTAGTCGTCCTTCGAGAAGCTGGCCTCGAGGACAGGTCCACTGTGCTCGTCGAAGACGCGGATCGATCGCCCCGAGACGGCGTCCCACAGGTGGGCGCTGTTGTCACGGCTGGCCGTGAGCACGCGGGTGCCGTCGTGCGAGAAGTCGGCGTCGACGATCGCCTCGGCGTGGCGCAGCACGCCGGGCCGCTGCACCGGGGTGGCGACGGCGGCGGCGAGGCCCTGTAGCACCCGCGGCGGGACCTGGCGGCCCTTCTGCATGCTGCGGCTGGCGGCGCGGATCGCCATGCGCAGGGCCTCGCGCTCCTTGCCGGCCTGCTGCGCGAGCAGCAGCGCCTCGGCGCCGTCGCGCTCGATCTCCGTGATCTCGTTGTTGCGGGTGTTGAGGTCGGCGAGCATCGACTTGCTGCGCTCGGCGACGATGTACTGCCAGGCCGCGAGCGCGAGCAGGACGCCGAGAAGGGCGACGGTGCCGGTGAGGATGCTGATCGTCCGGCGCTGCGAGAGGGCGCCCTCCTCGGCCCGCTCCCGCCGCTCGCGCTCGATGTCGGCCCGGTAGCGCTCGCGGTCGGCCTTGCGCTGCTCCTCGATCGCCTTGCGTCCCGCGGCCTCCTCCTTGCGCGCGGTCTCCTCGACGCGGTGCCGGCTCTCGGCCTCGCGGCGGGCGTAGTTGACGCCCGCGAGCAGGAACTCGTGGTCGCTGACGGTGAGGTCGCCGCGACCCTGCGACCACACGAGCGCGTCCTCGAGGGCCGCGCCGCGCAGGAGGTAGTCGTCGAGCTTGCCGGAGCTGGCCCAGCGGTCGACCAGCTCGGCGAGGCGCTGCTCCTTCTCCTTGGTCTTGAGCCACTTGTGGTCGTAGACCTCGGCGAAGATGAGGTTGCGGGTGCGCAGGTAGATCTCGCCGCCGTCGAGGAACTCGGCGGCGAGGCCGGTGAGGCGCAGCTCGGTCTGGATCTGGCTGTTGGGCTCGGCGGGGACGCGCTCGCCGTCCAGCAGCTTGCGGTAGAGGTGCAGCATCTGGCGCACGCGCATGCGCGAGGCGTTCATGTCGAGGCGCTTCTCGGCGTACGCGAGGTTGGCGTCGCCGCCGCGGCCGCTGCGGATGAACAGGTTGAAGGCGGCGTCGTCGACCCGCGCGGCCTCCTTGCCGGGCTCGACCGGGCCGTGGCGCTCGAGGTCGTCGCACAGGCGCTGGGTCATGTAGGGGTGGCCGGCGGTCCACACGTAGACGGCGTCGAGGAGGGCGTCGGCGTCGCAGCCGAGGCCCTCGAGGCCGGGGCGGAGGGTGGCGAGCTCGGCCCGCGAGAAGTCGTCGAGGCGGATCTCGCGGCCGATGTTGAAGGGGGTGCGGACCGAGTTTTGGATCAGGTCCGCGGGGGCGGCGACGCCGAGCAGGCAGAAGGTGAGGCGGCCGTAGTCGGGGTCGTCGGCGCGGAGGTTGTAGGCCGAGCGGATCGAGGCGAAGAAGTCGTCGGTGGCGAAGCTCAGCGCGAGCACCGAGTCGACCTCGTCGATGAACACGACCACCGGGCCGGCGACGCGGTCGAGCAGCTCGTTGCGGATGAAGCGGTACCAGCGGTGGACCGGGGTGAGGTGCTGGTGCGTGGTCCAGAACAGGTCGAGGTTCGGCAGGCCGAGCGCCTGGGCGATGTCGTCGGCGATGCTGTAGTACCACTCGTCGATCGTGACGGAGGTCGAGCCGATGCCGGAGAAGTCGATGCTGACGCAGCGCACGCCTTCACGCGCGAGGGCCTGACCGACGCGGACGCGCAGGCTCGACTTGCCGATCTGCCGCGGGGCGAGGATGTAGCAGAACTCGCCGTGGCGCAGCGCCTCGAACAGCTCGCGGTCGGCCCGCCTTGCGACGTACAGCGCGCCCTGCTGGACCGCGCCGCCGACCTGGAAGCCGGAGCGCGCCGTCATAGCCGGAGTCGCTCGTAGAGGCGGTAGCGCAGGCGGTAGAAGCCGACCTTCTCCTCGACGGCGAGGCCGGCGGCCTCGAGGCGGGTCGAGATCTCCGGGTCGAGCTCGGACAGGGTCTCGCTGCGCAGGCGACGGATGCCGGCGAGCAGCTCGGGGGCGTTGTGCAGGCGCCGGGCGTAGCGCTGGAGGAAGTCGTCGAACAGGCTGGTGCCCTCGTCGAGCAGCTCGCTGACGGCGACGCCGCCGGCCAGGTTGGCGCGGTGCATGACGTGGCGGACGAGGTAGGGGTGGCCGCCGAGCAGCTCGGTGAGCGCGGTGAAGTCCTTGTCGGACCAGCTGAGCCCGTAGAGCCCGGCGAGCTGCTCGATCTGCGCGCGGTTGAAGTCGCCGAGGACGATCGGCGGGGTGAGGTTGAAGGGCGACTGGGTCGGCCGATCGATCAGGCGCCGCGGCGTGGTGCTGATGCCGAGGATGAAGCGCAGCTTGCCGAGGCGCGCGTCCTGGGCCCACGCGCGCAGCATGCCGAAGCAGTCGTCCTTGAAGGGCAGGCCCCACACGGCGTCGACGCGGTCGAGCGCCATGATCACCCGCGTGTTGACCAGCGGCAGCACGTTCTCTCGCATCAGCCGGCCGAGCTTTTGGTTGACGCTGCCGTGCGAGCGCCACAGGGTCGGTACCCAGTCCTCCGGCCCGCCGAGCGCGCCGACGATCTGGAAGGCGAGCTCGCGGATGAAGCTCGGGTAGTCGGCCCGCGACTCGTGGTCGAAGGTGTCGAGGTTGATGGCGATGACGCGGCAGTCGCCGCCGTCCTGCTGCATCACGCAGTTGGTGAGGAACTGGGCGGTCCAGGTCTTGCCGAACTTCTCCGGGCCCCACAGCACGACCGGCGCGCCCGGCTGGTCGAGGTAGTTGAGCGCGGTGCGCTCCTCCTCGGCGCGGCCGATGTGCCAGCTGTGATTGAAGGGGGCGCCCGGCGGCTGCACGCGCGCGGCGATCGTGAAGTAGATGCCGGAGTCGCCGACGCTGCCGCCCGAGAGCGAGGTCATGAACTCCGGCACGGGGGCGACCTGCGAGGCGGCGGCGCGCGGGTCCGGGGTCGCGGGCTGCGGCGGTGGCGTGACGGCGGTGGCCGTCGGAGGCGGCGGTGGCGGCTTGCGGGCGAAGGGCAGCGGCTCGGGGCGGGTGCCCTGGTCGTCGCTGAGCTCGAAGGCGTCGAGGTCCTGGACGATGCGCCAGTGGCCGGCGGCGTGGCGCCTGGCGACGCGGGGCCACAGGCGCAGGCTGGCCTCGCCGCGGTCGTCGACGGTGATGCGGCCGGCGGCGTAGCCGTGGCGGCGGTCGAGCTTGCCGTCGCCGAAGCTCTCGAGGCCGAACAGCGAGCTGCCCTGGATCTGGCGCCGCATCGCCGAGCCGCCGATGCTGAGCGAGGTGGTCATGTGCTCGTGCATGTGCCCGAACAGGTGGACCGCGAAGCGGCCCGGCGGGACGATCTCGCCGAAGAAGTGCTCGCGCGCCTCCGACGACAGCCAGTCGGGCGGGTGGTGCGTCATCAGCAGGGTGAAGTCGCAGCGCTTGACCCACGCCGGGCCGTCGCTGTCGCACACGCCGTGCAGCTGGCGCACGTCGACCGCGAGCTTGCCCTCGTAGTTGCTGCCGGTGAGCTGCAAGAAGGCGCTGTTGAGGCCGATGATGCCGAGGCGCAGATCGTTGCGGGTGAGCACCGTCGAGAAGTCGCCGGGCAACATCCCGGGCTGGCGCTGGAGGGCGCAGAACGGGTGCCGCTCGTGCCACGCGCTGTAGTTGGCGAAGGCCTGCTCGACCAGCTTGCGGTACGGCGAGCTGGCGTCGCGCCAGAACTCGACCTGGACCTCGGGGAAGGCGGGCCAGCGCGCGAGCACGAGGGTCTCGGGGCGGCGCGGGTCGGGGCGCACGAGGTCATGGTTGCCGGGGACCGTGAGCAGGCTGGGCGTCGAGCCGAGCGCCTTGAGGTGGTCCCACAGCTGGGCGAGGGTGTCGCTGAGGCGGTTGAACTCCTCGGGCGCGGCGCGCTGGGTGAGGTCGCCAGAGAACAGGACCAGGTCCCACGGGCCGCAGCGCTCGTGCAGCTTCTCGAGGTCGGTGAACAGGATCTCGCGCACGCCAGGCCACAGCCACCCCTGGGCGTCGAGGCCCTGGTGGAGGTCTGTGAAGTGAAGCCAGCCGAAGGAGCGCATAACCAAGAGCTTCGGAGTGTATCATCCGCGATGTGTGCGGCAGGGCAGGGGCGTTCTCGCGGTGATTGTCCGGCGCAGGGCCGCAGCAATCAGCGATGATGAGGATCGTCGCCGCGACGGGTGATCGGAGGTTGTGACGCGCTGGCCTCAGCTGCTGCTACCCGGTTGGGGGGGCACGAGGCCAGGGTGCTGTCTACGCCCGGGACGCCGCGTCGGCTTCCAGAGCTGCGCCCGCATGCCGCCCACCTGCGCCGCGGGTGTGCAGCGATGGCGCGCATTCTTGCGCTTCGAGGCCTAGGCAGACGCGAGCCGCATGAGCGATGCTCTCGCCACCGTGCGCGGCCCCCCTCGATGGCTGGTGATCGCGGCCCTGATGGGGCCCGCCCTGCAAGCGCACGCGCGGGCCCAGGACGCCTTGCCTACGGGGTCCGGTGAGCTGGTCCAACCTGTCCTGCAGAACAGCGCCGAGATCAGCTATCCGGAGGCGCTGCGGCGCCTCGACCCGCCGCCGCAGGGGCGCGTGCTCATCAAGCTGGTGGTCGGGGTCGACGGCGTGCCGCGGGAGCTCGAGCTGGCCCTGCGCGTGCACCCGGAGCTCGACCAGCTCGCGCTCGCGGCCGCGGGGGCGCTGCGCTACAGCCCGGGTCTCTACAAGGGACGTCCGATCGAGGTCGTGCTGTCGGTGGCGATCGACATCGCCGCGCCGCCGCCCCTGCCGCCCGAGCCCGTCGAGCCAGCTCCGCCCGCCGCGGAGCCGGGGCCCGCGATCGAGCCAGATGCGGCCGGTCCCGAGCCGGTGGCGCAGGGACCCGTGCGCATGCAAGGGCTCTTGCTCGAGGCCGGTCAGCGCACGCCGGTGTCGGGCGCGAGCGTGCTGGTGATCCCGGCGGAGGCCGACGCCGAGGTCGGCGAGGTGCGCAAGAAGGACTACGGCGAGGCGCCGACGCCAGCCTGGCAGCAGCGGGTGTTCACGGGCGAGGACGGCGGCTTCGAGCTGCGCGGGCTGCCGGACGGCAAGGTCCGGGTCATCGTGCTGGCGCAGGGCTTCGAGCGCCTCGAGTACGTAGAGGAGATCGCGAAGGGCGGGCGCCTCGAGGTCAAGTACTTCCAGCGGCGGATGGTCGTGAACCCCTACCGCACGGTGGTGGCGAGCCGACGCAACGAGCCGGAGGAGGTGTCGCGGCGGACGATCACGGTGCAGGAGATCAACAACCTGCCGGGCACGCAGGGCGACGCGCTCAAGGCGATCCAGAACTTTCCCGGCGTGGCCCGGCCGCCCTTCGGCGCCGGCCTGCTGGTCATCCGCGGCGCGGCGCCGGCCGACTCCCGCACTTACCTCGGCTACCACGAGATCCCGCAGCTGTTCCACTTCGGCGCGCTGTCCTCGACCTTCAACTCGGACATCCTCGCGCAGATCGACTTCCTGCCCGGCAACTTCGACAGCCGCTTCGGCGACGCGATCGGCGGCATCATCAACGTCAACCCGCGCAAGGGCCGACGCGACGGGGTCCACGGCTACGTCGACGCCGACCTGTTCGACGCCGGCGTGCTTCTCGAGGGCAAGGTCGGCAAGGGGAGCTTCGCGCTGTCGGGGCGCCGCAGCTACATCGACGGGGTGCTCAAGGTGGCGGTGCCGAAGGACGCGGGCCTCGGGCTGACGCAGGCGCCGCGCTACTACGACTACCAGGCGCTGTTCGACTACCCGCTCGGCGGCGGCGAGTTCTCGATCCGCTGGTTCGGCTCCGACGACCGCTTCAAGCTGATCGCCACCCCGCCCAACGACACCGCGGACACCGGCAGCAACAGCGCCCAGACGGCGATCCTGTTCCACCGCTTCGACGTCATCTACCGCAAGCAGCAGGGGCCGTGGGACTTCCTGATCACGCCGTCGTTCAACTACCAGCGGCTCAGCGGCAAGTTCGGCAACCTGTTCGAGTTCGACTTCCCGAACACCGGCTTCTCGTTCCGCAGCGAGGCGGCGCGGCAGATCAGCGAGCGCTTCGCGCTGCGCCTCGGCACCGAGCTGCAGGCCGGCCGCTACAACATCGACGCGCGCGCCCCGGGCTTCCCGGCGGCGGCGGGCCTCGGCGGCACCGGCGTGTTCAACGTCGGCGACCTCGCCCAGTCCTACGCGACCCCGGCGATGTACGCGACCGGAACGATCCAGCTCGGCGAGCGCTTCACCCTGCTGCCGGGCGTGCGCACGGCCTACTACGCGTTGCTGGTGAAGAAGGCCACGGTCGACCCGCGCCTGCGCTTCATGTGGCAGGTCGGCGAGGAGACGACGATCAAGGGCGGCGTCGGCCTCTACAGCCAGATCCCCGATCTCATCAGCCTGAACCCGATCTGGGGCAACCCGCGGGCCAGCGTCGAGCGAGCGGTGCACACCAGCCTCGGCGTGCTGCACACCTTCTCGAATCTCGGCCTGAGCGTCGAGGTGACCGGCTTCTACAAGTATGTGTTCGACCGCTCGACGCAGTCGACGCGGATCATCCGCGCCCCCGACGACACGCTGCGCCTCGAGAACTTCGCTAACCAGGGGATCGGCCAGATCTTCGGCGGCGAGTTCCTGCTGCGCAAGGCGCTGACCAAGAAGTTCTTCGGCTGGGTCAGCTACACGCTGATGCGCAGCGTCGTGCAGGAGAAGCCGGGCGCGAAGTACACGCCCTTCGCCTTCGACCAGCCGCACATCCTCACGGTGATCGCGGTGTACAAGCTGCCGCGCGGGTGGCAGGTCGGCGGCCGCTTCCGCCTCGTCAGCGGCAACCCGACCACGCTGTACAAGGACGGGGTGTTCAACAGCGAGGACGGCGGCTACCTCAATGCCCGCGGCACGCAGGGCCGGCTGCCGACCTTCCACCAGCTCGACCTCCGCGTCGACAAGACCTTCACGTACAAGCGCGTGATGGTGAACGTCTACCTCGACGTGATCAACGTGTACAACCATCAGAACCCCGAGGCGATCGTGTACAGCTACAACCTGCAGCAGAATACTGTCCAGGCCGGCTTGCCGATCATCCCGTCGCTCGGGGTCCGGCTCGAGTTCTAAGGCCGGGCCCGCCTCGGGCGGAGTGACTCCGGCGAGTGACGCGGGCCGAGTAAATCGGGCCCTTGACAGGTCCAGCGACGGTTTTAGTTTGGCGGCCGAGACGAGGCGAGCGCGCGGACCGGATGCTCCGGAGCGCAGGCCGCCCGCAGCCACCGACTGATCATCGCTCGTCCGCGCTGCGCGCGACGGGCCAGGAGAACGCACACCATGCTCACCTACTGGATGGACCTCAACGACCCGTTCCGCGCCTTTGACAACGTTCGTCGGCGCATGGGCCAGGTGCTCCGCGACTACGACGAGAGCGCCGGTCCGCGTGCCCGCGCGAGCTACCCGCACGCCAGCCTGCGCGACACCAAGGAGGCCTTCGTGCTCACCGCCGAGGTGCCCGGCGTCGCCGAGGCCGACCTCAAGATCACCGCGACCCACGACAGCCTCACCGTCAGCGGCGAGCGCAAGACCGGCGCGCCCGAGGGCTACGCGGTCCACCGTGAGGAGCGCGGCGCGCTCCGCTTCGCCCGCAGCTTCGCCCTGCCGGCGAAGATCGACGTCGAGAAGATCACCGCCGGCCTCAAGCACGGCGTGTTGACGGTCACCATGCCGAAGCACCCGGAGTCGCAGCCCAAGGCCATCACCGTGAAGGCCCAGTGAGCGCGTCCCATTCGCCCCGCTTCACCCATCTGAGGAGGAATTTCGTCATGTCCCAGGTCAACAACATCGTCACCCACAAGCCGTCTGCGGCCGAGCCCACGACCAACCGCCCGGTGGTCGCCCCCGCGGTCGACATCTACGAGAATGCCCGCGAGTACCTGGTCCTCGCCGACCTGCCCGGCGTGGCGCACGACGGCGTGCAGATCCACTTCGAGGGCGGGGAGCTCAGCCTCGCCGCGAGCCGCCCGGACGACAAGGCCAGCGACTACCTCGGCAGTGAGATCGTCGACGCCGACTACCGCCGCGTGTTTCGCATCCCGGAGACGGTCGACACCGACAAGATCGAGGCCAGGCTGGTCGACGGGGTGCTGCACCTCGTGCTGCCCAAGACCGGCAAGGCCGGCCCGCGCCAGATCACCGTCAAGATGCACTGAGCCGACGCAGGCCAGGCGTCGTCCCTCGTGCGGCCTCCCGTGACCGGTGAGGCTGCGCGGGGGCGCGGCCTTGTCGGGGTCGGCATGACCGAGACCTCGCGAGGTTGAGCACGGGCGATCGGTATTCGCGCGCGTCGCTCGGGCGAACGAGGCTGTGGTGGGCGCGGCCGGGCGCGGCGAAGGGCCGGTCCCCGGGCCGCACTGATGCGGTACCATCCCTCGCCCCGGCGCCCGGCGTCGCGGCAAGGAGTGGCATGAACATCCCGGTCCTCACCTCGCGCATCGACTCGGTGACCGTGTATCGCCAGGGGGCGCTGGTCTGTCGCACGGCGATCGTGCTGGCGGCGCAGCCAGTGCCGCCGCAGATCAAGCTGGTCAACCTGCCGCTCAGCCTCGACGACGGCAGCGTGCGCGTGCGGGTCGAGGGCGAGGGCAGCGACCTCCCGGTGGCCAGCGACGTGCGCGTGGCGCTCGACCTCGCGGTGACCGAGCAAGACCTGCCGCCGCCGGATGACGAGGCGCTCAAGGCGGCGCGGCGCGCCGTGGCGGAGATCGCCGAGCGCCTCGCGCAGCTCCGCGGGCAGCGGCGCCGCTTCGAGCGGCTGCAGGTGTTCGAGCGCCCGGCCAACAAGCGCGGGCAGCCCCCGCTGGCCTCGCCGGTGCGCGCGCGCCTGGCTCTGCTCGAGTTCCGGGCCAAGGCGATCGCCGGGCTCGACGAGCGCATCCACGACGCGCTCGCGCAGGAGCGGCGCGCCGTCCAGGTGAAGGAGGACCTCGAGCACCGCCAGCGGGCCGCGTCGAAGGCCCGCCAGGCCAAGCCGCACGAGCTGCGCAAGGCGGCGCTCATCGCCCTCCGCGGCCACGTCACGCCGACGGCCCCGGTCCGCATCGTGATCGAGTACATGGTCCCGGGGGCGCGCTGGGCCCCGTCGTACGCGATCTCCCTCAGCAAGGACATGACCCAGGCCAGCGTGTCCGTGCGGGCCGTGGTCGCCCAGAGCACCGGCGAGGATTGGCACGCGGCCAAGCTCACCCTGTCCACCGCCGACATCCAGCGCTGGACCGAGCTGCCCGAGCTGCAGGTGCTCCGCATCGGTCGGCGCCAGCCGCCCGTGCAGCGCCGCGGCTGGCGGGCCCCGCCCGCCGGTGCCGCCGAGCTCTACGCCGACTTCGACCGCTTCCTCGCCGCGGGCCCGAGTTCAACGCCCCCGCCGGCGAAGCCGCGGCCCGCCGTCGGCCACGCGCGCGCCGAGCCGAGCCCGGACCTCGACGCGCTGGCGATGCTCAGCGACGACGACGAGCAGCCGTCCTTCGACGGCGCGGCGCCGATGAGCACCCGCAGCGGCAGCGTCGAGCGGCGCAAGGAGGCCATCGTCGCGAGGCCGGCGCCGATGCCGTCGGCCCCGCCGATGCCCGTCAGCGCCGATGGCCCCGCCGGCACCGATGCCCCCCCAGCAGGCCGCGCCTGTATCCGCCAGCTACGCGCCGATGCGGGCCCAGGCGGCGTCGGTCGCCGCGCCGAAGGGCGCGATGCCTCTGCCGGGCGCGCTCGGGCGCGGCGGCGGCTTCGGCGGCCTCCCCGAGGGCGGAGGCGGGGGCGGGCCCGCCGGGTTCCAGGCGCTGGCTCCGGAGCCCGAGCACGAGGCTGCGCCGGAGCAGCTCGCGTACGGCGACCTGCGCATGCCTGACCCAAAGGACAGCCGCCGCGGCAGCCTGATCGTCAGCCAGCGACGCGAGCGCTACCTCGAGATGTTGTGGGTCCGCGAGGTCACCCGCGAGATCGACGTCGTCGCCCTCATCGACGGGGCGATCCACACGGCCCACCGCGCCGGCCAGGGCGGGCCGCCGCCGCGGCATCACCTCGCGAGCTCGCAGGGCGGCTTCGACTACGTGTACGCGGCCGACGGCACCGTCGACATCCCCAGCGACGGCGTCTTCCACGGCATCCCGCTGATGTCTCGCTCGGCGCCGATCGAGCTCGGCTACATCGTGGTGCCGCGCGAGAGCACCGACGTGTTCCGTCACGTCAAGCTCAAGAACCCGCTCGACGCCCCGCTGCTGCCCGGCCCCGCCGACATTTACATCGGCGGCGACTACCTGCTCAGCACCGACCTGCGCCTCGCCCCGCCGCGCGGCGAGCTGAAGATCGGCCTCGGCGTCGAGCAGGCGATCAAGGTCTCGCGCAACACCAGCTTCGCCGAGGAGAGCGCCGGCCTGATGGGCGGCTCGCTCGCGCTGCGCCACGAGATCACGATCGAGGTCGCCAACCGGCGCGAGCGTCCGGTCAACGTCGAGGTCCACGAGCGCCTGCCCACGCTGCGCGAGCGCGAGGACGAGATCCAGCTCGACCTCGCGGCCGTCGATCCGGCCTGGACCGCGTTCGAGCCCGACGACTACCCGCTCAAGGGCGGCCACCGCTGGCAGATCCAGGTGCCCGCGGCTCAGCAGAAGAAGCTGCGTGTCGTCTACGTGATCAAGATCTCCGCCAAGAAGGAACTGGTCGGCGGCAACCGTCGGGAGCAATGAGCCATGCCTGAGCCCAAGATCGTCGATAAACCCTCCGAGGACCTGGCCAGCCTGGGCGCGCTGATCCTCGACCTCAAGGCCCCCGTCGTCGAGGTCACCGTGCTCGAGGACCGCGCCCACGTGGTCCGCCGCGGCGTGGTCGATCTTCACGGCGGCATCACCCGCCTGCGCGTCCGCGGCGTCGCGCCGGTGCTCGCCGACAAGACCCTGTGCGCCTCCGTGGTGCAGGCCGGCCAGAAGACCACCGACACCACCCGCGAGCAGATCAAGGACGTCCGGGTCAAGCGCGCCCGCCTGGTGCTCGGCGAGGACAAGCCGGAGCAGCGCCGTGCCCTCGAGGCCGAGCTCGAGCAGCAGCAGCGCGTGCTCGAGGCCCAGCGCGCCCGCCACGAGCAGCTGCGCGGCGAGCAGGCCGCCCTCGACGGCGTCGCCGATGTCACGGTCACCGACATCGGCGTCGACGTCAGCTACGGCGAGGCCGCGCCGGAGGCCTGGCTGCAGCTGCTCGCGCAGATCTCCGGGCAAGAGGAGGCGGTCCGCAACCAGCGCCTCGCCCTCGAGTTCGACATCGCCGAGCAGGAGCAGCTCATCCAGCGCCTGCGCACCCGCATGGCCGTCACCGCCACGGTCAGCGACGCGGCCGCGGCCGAGGTCATCGTCGAGGTCTGGGCCGCCGCCGCTGGCCACTACACCGTGCAGGTCGATTACGTGGTGCCCGGCGCCTGCTGGCGGCCCTACCACCGCGCCCAGCTGGTCGAGCTGGTCCAGGGCAAGGAGCCGCTGCTCCACTTCGCCAGCGAGGGCTGCGTCTGGCAGAACACCGGCGAGGACTGGACCGACGTGCAGTTCATCTTCTCCACCGAGCGCCCGTCGCTCGGCATGGAGCCGCCGCCGCTCAGCACCGAGGTGCTGCACGCGCAGCGCAAGAGCGAGGTGCTGGTGGTCGAGGCGCGCGAGCAGGAGGTCCAGACGACGGGCCTCGGGGTCGCGCCGAAGCAGCGCACGGCGGAGCTGCCGGGCATCGACGATGGCGGCGAGGCGCTCAAGCTGCGCTCGACGACCAAGGCGAGCGTGCCTGGCGACGGCCGGCCGCACCGGGTGCCGCTGATGGCCTTCACCTCGCCGACGAGCATCGAGTCGGTGCTGATGCCGGAGCTGGCGGAGGCGGTGGTGCTGAAGAGCAGCCACGTCAACCGCTCGCAGCTGCCGATCCTCGCCGGGCCGGTCGACCTCGTGCGCGAGGGCGGCTTCGTCGGCCGCAGCTCGCTGCTGTTCATCGCCCCGGGCGAGAACTTTGCGATCGGCTGGGGCCCCGACGGCGCCGTGCGCGTGCAACGAAGCGTCGAGCTGGCCAAGGAGGACCGCGGCGTCATGAGCTCGTGGGTCACCCAGGCGCACGTGGTCAAGGTGAAGATCTCGAACCTCGCCGCGCAGGAGCGGACCGTCCACGTCACCGAACGCGTGCCCGTATCGGAGATCGAGAAGCTTCGCATCGAGGTCGACACCGCCGCCACCAGCGACAAGCAGAAGCCCGACAGCAACGGCTTCGTGCACTGGCGCCTCGAGCTCCCGGCCTTCGGCCGCAAGACCCTCGAGCTGCGCTACCTCGTCCGCAAGCACGGCGACGTGGTCGGTATTTGAGCGGCATGCGCGATCGTGCGCATGCCGGTCACACCTTGAGAACGTTGTACGACAGGCGTTCTGCTGCAATTGTTGCCGGCGGTGGACGAACAGGCGCAGCTTGCGGCGGAGCTCGTGCAGTTGCGGGCGGAGAACCAGCGCCTGCGCGATGAGGCCAGCGACAGCGCCGCGGCCAACACGAAGTTTCGCGTGCTCTTCGAGCACTCCTCCGACGCCCACCTGATCTTCGATCACAGCGGGATCCTCGACTGCAACCGGGCCGCGGTGGAGATGCTGGGCTGCGCCGACAAGGCCCAGCTGCTGCGTCTGCACCCCGCCGTGCTGTCGCCGGAGTTCCAGCCCGACGGGCGCCGCTCGCTCGAGAAGAGCGCCGAGATGGACGCCCTGGCCCGCGAGCGCGGCTATCACAGCTTCGAGTGGACGCACCGCCGCGTCAGCGGCGAGGACTTCCCGGTTGAGGTCACGCTCACGCCGGTGCTGCTGCCCGGTGGGCCGGCGCTGCTGGTGGTGTGGCACGAGCTGACGGAGATCAAGCGCCGTGAGGCCGAGCTGCGCGCGCAGCTCGAACTCATCCGTCAGCAACAGGCGGAGATCCAGCGGCTGTCACTCCCGGTCCTCGAGGTGTGGGACGGCGTGATCATGGTGCCGGTGCTCGGCGCCCTCGACCGCGTCAGCGCACAGGCGCTGCTCGGCCCGGTGCTCGCGGCGGTCGGCCGTCGCCGCGCCCACACGGTCATCCTCGACCTCACCGGCCTCACCGGCGCCGACGCTCCGACCGCGAGCCACCTCGGCGACCTGCTCGCGGCCGTCCGTTTGCTCGGTGCCGAGGGCCTGGTCGTCGGCATCGGCCCCGAGGTCGCCGTGGCCTTCCTCGCCGCGGGCGCGGCGCTCCCGCGGGTGCGCACGCTCGCCAGCCTGCGCGAGGCGATCGAGCTGTGCACCCGCCGCGATCGGCTCAGTCCGCGGCCTTGAGCTTGCGCTGGTGGTGCTGGCGGATCTTCTGCACCGGCACCGTGACGCGCTTCGGGCCGGCGACGCGGGTCATCTGCGTCACCTGCTCCCAGCGATCCGGCAGCGCGGTGACCACGAGCACCACGTCGCCCTCGGGCTGCGTGAGGTGGGCCGCCGGCTGCTGCACGAGCTCGCCGTCGATCATGAACTCGACGCTGTGCACCGCGCTGATGTCCTCCGGGTTCACCGCGCCGGGCACCGAGATCCACGTCTCGTGGCCGTCGGGGTAGACCGAGCCGACCAGGATCGAACCCATGTCGTCGGGCTTCGGCGCGCCCGCGTCGTCGAGCTTGCTGAGCGCCTGGATCACCGGATAGACCTTGTTCCAGCCCCAGCTCGAGGCCCACACCGGGTGGCAGTAGGTCATGTAGTCCTTGTGCACGGTGGGGTGGTAGAGCTTGTAGTTGATCACGCCGAAGCCCCAGTCGTGGATCTCGCCGTGGGTCTGGCCCTCGTCGGGGTAGGTCGGATAGCTGTTGTCGGGCCCGCCCTCCTCGCCGCTGCAGTACACGTGGTAGCGGCCCTGCGAGTGCCCGACCTCGTGCACGAAGGTCTCGCTCGAGAAGTCGATGTCGATCCACAGACCCGAGGACACCCGCGCATAGGCATCGCTCGCCTTGCCGCCCTGGGGGATGCCGAAGGCCTTGCCGCCGGCGCCGCCGAGGCCGCCGCTGCACACGTCGACCAGGCCGTAGTAGTAGCGCTCGTCCTCGGCGCCCTCGTCGAAGCGCAGCCCGCTCATGTACTCGTTGAGCTCGTTGAAGTCGCTCAGCTTGGTGTTCCAGTCGATCGGCGCGTGCAGCTTGAACTCCAGCTTGTCCAGCGGGTTCATCATGTACATCTGGTCCTGGAAGATCTGCATGACCTCTTCGGAGGTGTCCGGCTTGGTCTTGCAGCCGTCGCCCGAGTCGTAATTGAAGGGCACCAGCGTCACCTTCATCACCTGGTCGCTCTTCTCGATGCCGACGAAGGCGTTGCCCTTGTACGGCAGGCGCGGCGGGTTGACGCCCTCCGCCAGCTCCTCCTGGCCGGGGCCGGTCTCGTAGAGCTCGACGTTGAAGGTCATGTTGGGGAGGACCTGCTCGGGCTGGAGGGGCCAGTAGAAGCTGCGGTCGAGGTTGCCGATGAACGAGTTCTGGTCGACCATCGCCGTCTTGCTCTGCGTCAGCGCGGTGCCGTCGGGGTACTTGACCGTCAGGCGGCCCTCGATCTTGCGCGGGGTCCAGTCGGCCGGGAGGTCCTTCCAGAAGGCGCGGATGAGGGTGAAGCGGTTCTGGATCAGGTACGAGGTGCGGTCGGCGCCCCCGAGCCCCTTGCCGTCGCGGCCGATCGCCACGCCGACGCCCTGGTTGGCCTCCATCCACTCGATCTCGAGTCCGCCGCGCGCGAGGATCGGCACGAAGGGCACGGGCTCGCCCGTGGTGTCGGTCGCGCTCGTGGTCGGCTCGCCGGTGTCGCCGGTCTCAGCAGCAGAGCTGGTGGAGCCCGCGGCGGTCTCCTCGGTCTTGTCGTCGCCACAGGCGGCGCAGAAGAGGGCCAGGAGCGCGAACGAAGCCAGGCGAGTCGGAGCGGACAGCATGGAAAAACCCTAACCCTTTGCCCGGCCAGCCGACAAGCGGTGCGCGCCCCGGTGCGCGCCCCCCCTCACGCGCTGCCCAGGGGCCGGCGTGGAGCCAGGCCGCCGTGCATGTGCATCAGCCGCCATTTCAGCTGGCGGGGCGTGAGCGCGGGAGGCGGGCGAGCAGGCGAGCCAGTCCCAGCAGCACCGCCATCGCGGCGATGGCATCGACTGCGCGCATGAGCTGGGGTAGCCCGACCGTCGGGGCGAGCGCGACGCACACGAGGAAGGCCAGGCCGAAGCCGAACTCCGGGGCCCTGCCGAACAAGCTGCGTGCCGATCTCAGGCCGACGCTGTACCAGCGCACGAGGCTGGCGAGCGCGAGCACCAGCAGCGCGAGCGCGCCGACCGCTGCGGTGACCGGGCCGAAGCGGTGGGCGAGCGCGGCGACCAGCGTGCCGGCGGCCTCGTGGTCGGGGAAGGGCCCTTGCATCCCGGTGAGCAGGACCTCGCCGGGGTGCGGGTTGTAGGTGCGCAGGCCCGGGTTGCCGATCGGTGCCGTCTGCGGGTGCACGGGGATGAGCGCGAGGTGGGTCTTCGCCAGGTCGCCGTGCAGGCGGGCGCCGTGGTGGACCTCGACGGCGAAGTGGTAGCTGGCCGGGAGGAGGTAGGGGCCGCTGTACTCGGGCAGCAGCCTGGCGAGCTTGTCGAGCTCGAGCTCGGGGGAGGTGAAGCGGAGGCGGCCGAAGGCGAGGCGGCTGTGCACGCTGATCGGGCGGTCGAGCTCGGGGTCGGTCTTGTGGCGCAGGACCGCGGTGTCGGTGCCGGAGAGGAAGTCCCAGGCCGGGACCTCGAGCTCGCCGAGGCGGTTGATGAAGCCGAGCTCGAGCCCGCGGGCGGGGGTGTCGAGTCGGAGGTGGACGATGCTACCTGGCGTGAGGCCGCTGCTCGTGGGTGCGGTGAGGACCACCGGCGGGCGCTCGCCAGCGGCGAAGGGGCCGGTGTAGTTGAACGTGACGAAGTCGCGCAGCGCGGGGTTCTTCGGCGCGTCGGGGGGTGGTGGCTCTGCGTAGAGCGAGAAGCGTTCGCCCTCGTCGAGGTGGAAGCTGCGGACGACGCCGGCCTCGAAGGTGTAGTCGGCGACGTTGAGGAAGGGGCCCTCGAGGTCACGGGCCGCCATCAGCTGGCGGAAGTTGAGGTTCGGGTCGATCGGGTGGAGCTGAAGGAAGGGCCCCAGGCGGGTCTCGACGATCTCCCGGCGGACCGGGATGCGCAGGTCGAAGCCGGCGTTCTTGCTGCGCTCCGGGTCCTTGTCGCGGAGGATCACCGTGTCGACCGTGCGTGTGAAGTCCCAGGCCGGCGCCGCGACCACGTTCTCCTCGCGGAAGGCCTCGCCGTAGCGGTGCCCGCGGGGGTCGGCGCGCAGGACCATGCGGTAGCGCTGGCCGGCTTGCAGCTCGCTGTCACGCGGCAGCACGATCAGCTGGCCGTAGTCGCTGGGCGTGAGGCCGTCGCGCAGGTGGTGCTCGAGCGCGTGGAGCTCGCGGCCGACGCTCGGGGTCGGCGTGCTCAGCTTGCCCGCGTGCGCGGCCAGCCCGGTGAGCAGCGCCACCGCGGCGACCACCAGCGACTCGCCCCAGGCTCCGCGTTGATTCGGCTGGGCCGCCGCGACGCCGCCGACCGCACCTGCCACGCTCGCTCGCAGCACGCCCTGGGCCGCCGCCGCGAGCCCGCCGGCGAGCGCGGCCTGACCGTCGAACGCGGCGCGGACGATGTCCAAGACGATCGCCGAGAGCCCGGGCCCGTTGAACAGCAGCGAGACCGTCAGCGCGGTGTACACGCCCAGCGCCAGCAAGGTCAGCGGCGCGAGCCAGCGGCCGTCACCCTGCTCTGCGCGAGGCCTTGCGCGGCGGATGCTGATGCCGGTCGCCGCGGCGAGTCCGAGGCCGATCGCCCACGGCAGGACCGGCGCAGCGGTGCCGCCCGACGCGCGCAGCAGCTCGCTGGCCTGCTGGCTGAGCAGCAGGGCGCCGGCGGACAGCGCGGTGAGCACGACGGCGAGGGCGTGGCCGACGCGGACTACCTGGCCCAAAGGACCTGTCTCGGAGGCCCTGTCCTCGGGGCCAGCCTTGGGGCCAACCTCGAGCTTGTGGATGAAGGCGCCGGCGATGCAGGCGAGCACGAGCCAGAGCAGCGCCCCCGGGCCGCCGAGGCCGACCGCGAGCAGGGCGGCGACGATGCCCGAGAAGCTGGCGTAGGCGACCTGGGTGACTGGCGCCCGCGGACCGGAGCCAGAGCCGAAGCCGGGTCGGCCCAACATCGCCGCGAGGGCAGCGAGCGCGCCGGCGGTGAAGACGACGAAGACGAGGGCCCGGGCCAGCAGGTCGAGGGGGCCGCCGAGGGCCGCGGGGATGAGGGCGAGCATGAGGTCGTGTTCCGCAGGACACTAGAACGGAGGTGCACAGGAATCGAACCTGCCCAGGAAGCTCCTCGCATCCCGCACCGGTGTTGAAGACCGGGGGCCGCACCAGCGCGCCGAGCACCTCCGCGGCGGAGCATAGCGGAAGGCGCGCTGGCTTGGAACTGCCCCGACTCGGTGGCCGACTCGGCGGGCCTACTCGGCGGGCATCACCGCCGGGATGCCGCAGTAGTCCATGCAACCCGTGACCTCGAAGACCGCGTCGCCGCGGGTCTGGAACACGTACTTCGTGGTCTCGCCGTCGCTGTTGAACAGGCCGTAGGGGAGCGTCGAGTAGCGGTAGGTCTGGTTCGAGTCGGGGTACTCCTCGACCGCGATCGAATAGGGTTCGCCGACTTTCGGCGCGGTCGAGTCCTTGGGTGGGTCCTCGACCTTGACGCCGCCCTTCGGCGTGAACTCGGTCCAGGTCATCTGCGTCTCCTCGAACTCGTAGGTGAAGCAGCGACACTGGTACGTGTCGGCGTCACACAGGGTCTCGGTGATGTCGGTCCGGTTCATCGAGTCGATGCAACCCGACGCGGCCACGATCTTCGACTCCTGATCGAAGTGGATGAGGAACTGGTCCAGGCGGGCGCTGATGTCGAATTTCACGAGGCCGGTGCCGTCGATGTCAAACAGCACCAGCGCCCAGGTGCCCTGCTCATCGAAGAGCGGAACCGGGTCCTCGTTGCAGGCCGCTGCGGGAACGATGGCGAGGGCACAGATGGCTCCGCAAGACCTGAGGAGGAGCCGAAGCTTGTGGTTGCGCTTGAGGGTCGACATGGAGGCTCCGGCCACGCTACCACAGGCCGCCCACACCGTGGAATTACACCCCGTTTCGCAGGTTGACAGGCCAGACCGGGGTGTTTAGCTTCACGCGCGCCGTGACCGCAAAACGCGATTATTACGAGGTTTTATCCGTTGAGCGGGGCGCGGCCACGGCGGACATCAAGCGCGCCTATCGCAAGCTGGCCATGCAGCACCACCCGGACCGCAACCCGGGCAACAAGGAGGCCGAGGAGCGCTTCAAGGAGGCGGCCGAGGCCTTCGAGGTCCTGAGCGACGACGACAAGCGCAAGCTCTACGACCAGTACGGCCACGAGGGGCCGTCCCGGGCGGGCTTCAGCGGCTTCCAGGGCACGGATGAGATCTTCAGCCGCTTCGGCGACCTGTTCGGCGATCTGTTCGGCAACCTCGGCGGCTTCGCGGGCGGCCGACGCGGCGGTCCGCAGCGCGGTCAGGACCTCAAGACCCGCGTCGTGATCCCGTTCAGCGAGGCCGTCGTCGGGATCGAACGCGAGGTCACGATCCCCCGCCGGGACCCCTGCGAGGAGTGCGACGGCAGCGGCGCAGCGGCCGGGACCAAGCCCCAGGCCTGCAGCACCTGCAACGGCCAGGGCCAGGTGATCCACCGCCAGGGCTTCTTCACCGTGCAGACGGCCTGCCCGCGCTGCCACGGCGAGGGCCAGATCATCGCCAGCCCGTGCCGCGGCTGCAGCGGCACCGGCGTGGTCCAGAAGGAGACCACCCTCAAGCTGTCGATCCCCGCCGGCGTCGATGACGGCCAGACCCTGCGCATCCCCGGCCGCGGCATGGCCGGCAGCAAGGGCGGTCCGGCCGGCAACCTCTACGTGGTCGTCGCCGTCGAGGCCGACCCTCGCTTCCAGCGCGACGAGTTCGACATCCACAGCAAGGTGACGATCAGCATGGTCCAGGCCGCGCTCGGTTGCACCGTCAAGGCGGCCAGCCTGCACGGCGACCAGGACCTCGAGATCGAGGCCGGCACCCAGCCCGGTCACATCATCGTCCGCAAGGGCAAGGGCATCCCGGTGCTCGGCGCCCGCGGCCACGGCGACCACCACGTCCACGTCGAGGTCACGGTGCCGAGCAAGCTCTCGGGCGAGCAGGAGGAGATCCTCCGCGAGCTGGCAGAGAGCCTCGGTGAGGCGGTCAGCGAGAAGAAGGGCTTCTTCAGCTCGCTGCGCAAGCGCAAGCGCTAGGCGCCGCTGTCCATCTTGCTGTGGGTGCCGTCGCAGAACGGCTTGCCGGCGCTGTGCTTGCAGTTACACAGCGCGACCTCCCTGCACTCCTTGATGCGCAGCTTGACCGGCTTGATGTCCGTGATCTCGTGGGTGCCATCGCAAAAGGGCTGGGTCTTCGAGCGGCCGCAGGCGCACCACCAGTAGATGCCCGGGTCGAGGGTCACCACGGTGGGCTCGCACTTGGCGACGAGAGGCTTGTCATTCGGCACGTCGTCCGTCATCGCTCTGGTCTACACCAAAGCGCCCAGCTCGCGGGGCAAGCGACGCACGAGCGCTCCTTCGCGCACGAGGCCCTCGGTGAGCACGCGGGCGTAGAGGCGGCTCCACCCCGGGTGCAGCTTCTCGGAGATGCGGGTGAATTCGCCGCCCGTGAAGCTGCCCGCGATCGTGGTGCAGGGCGGCGCAGGTCCGGAGATCTCGAGGACCGCGACCTCGCCGACGGCGAGGCGATCGCCGGCCTGTAGCTCGGACCACGGTAGCCCGGCGATCGTCAGGTTCTCACCGGCGCCGCCGGGGACGATCGGGTGACCCTCGGCGGCCAGAGCGTCGATGCACTCCTGTCCGAAGAGACAGACGGCTCGCTCAGGCCCGCCGTGGTGCTTGAGGTCGAGCTGACGATCACCGGCCACGCCGAGGGCGGTGAGCAGGGCCGCGACCACCGGCCGCTTCGGCACGCCGCCCTCCGGCGCCACGTTGATCTGGACGACGCGTCCCGTCGACATGGCCGCGAGTGTAGCGGCTTAAACGAGTCGAGCGCGCCACCTCTGGGATGGTCGCGCTCGGTCGCCGGCCAGGATCTGATGAGCTCACGGCCGGCCCAGCATCACCGGCTCACTTGGACTTGGAGCCGCCGCACTTCTCGAGATCTTCCATCGACGCGGCCTTGAGGGCGCAGTCGATCTCGGCGCGGGTGCCCTTGTCGACGCACTCCTTGACCAGATCACCCTTCATGCCGTCGGCCACCTGCTTGGTGATCTCGGCAGCCGGACCCTCCTGGCCCTTGGTCATCAGGGTGGCGAAGTGATCGGCGAACTTCTTACAGTCGTCCTCGGAGGGCTTGCCGCCGCAGGCGCCCACAGCGAGGGAAACAGTGAAGCCGGCGGCGATGAACATGGCGTAGCTCTTGCGCATTGGTGTCCTTTTCTGATCAGGCACGGAGGGCCGTGAAACGAGTGCGGTTTCTGGGGTTCAAACCGATCGTTGGGGAGGCTACACGCACGCCCACAGCTTCCACAACCGTTTCTTTCGCCGGCCCGCGCGCCCGTTGGGGCGTCGCCCAAGCACCCGACATCTGCCAGCGGAGGCCCAGGCGGCGCCGATTCGCGCGTGATTCATGAAGGGATTGTGCGCGTTCGCACCCAATCTACGGCGCATCCATGAAGGGATATCGGTGGGTCCGCAGCGCCGCGAAGTTCTCCTTGATCGTCCGCGGCGAGACCCAGCGGATCAGGTTGAGCAGGCTGCCGGCCTTGTCGTTGGTGCCGCTGGCTCGACTGCCGCCAAAGGGCTGCTGACCGACGACGGCGCCGGTCGGCTTGTCGTTGATATAGAAGTTGCCCGCGGCGTGGCGCAGCACGGTGGTCGCAGTGGCGATCGCGCCCCGGTCCTCGGCGAAGATGGCCCCCGTCAGCGCGTACTCGCTGCCCTTGTCGCACAGCGCGAGGGTCTCCTTGTAGCGCTCGGCCGGGTAGACGAAGACGGTGAGCACCGGTCCGAACAGCTCCTCGCGCATGGTCCGGTAGTCGGGCTCGCGGGCGACGATCACGGTGGGCTTCACGAAGTAGCCCTCGCTGTCGTCGCAGTCGCCGCCCAGCACCTCGTCGATGCGCCCGCCCTGGCGCTGCTTCGCCTCGTCGATCGCCTCCTTGAGCTTGTTGAAGCTGCGGTTGTCGATCACGGCGCCCATGAAGTTGCGAAAGTCGGCCACGTCGCCGACCTTGAGCTGAGCGAGGCCGTCCGCGAGCCGCTCGCGCAGCTCCGGCCACAGGTTGTCCGGGATGTACGCCCGCGAGGCTGCGGAGCACTTCTGGCCCTGATACTCGAAGGCGCCGCGCAGCAGGTTGTGCGCCAGCGACTCGACGTCGGCGCTCTGGTGGGCGAACACGAAGTCCTTGCCGCCGGTCTCGCCGACCAGGCGCGGATAGGCGGCGTAGCCGTCGATGTTCTGGGCGATGTTCCGCCACATCTGCTTGAAGACCGGGGTGGAGCCGGTGAAGTGCACGCCGGCGAGGTCGCGGTGGGCGATCACCGGGTCGCCGACGGCGGCGCCCGAGCCCGGCACGAAGTTGATGACGCCCGGCGGCAGCCCGGCGGCGGTGAGCAGCTCCATGATCACGCTGCCGCTCAGCACCGCGGTGGAGGCCGGCTTCCACACCACCGTGTTGCCGCACAGCGCCGGCGCGGTCGGCAGGTTGCCGGCGATCGAGGTGAAGTTGAAGGGCGTCACCGCGAACACGAAGCCGTCGAGCGGGCGGTACTCCGAGCGGTTCCACGTGCCCGGCGGCGAGATCGGCTGCTCGCGGTAGAGCTGGGTGAGGTAGTGGACATTGAACAGGAAGAAGTCGATGAGCTCGCAGGCGGCGTCGATCTCGGCCTGGTGGGCCGTCTTCGACTGGCCGAGCATGGTGGCGGCGTTGAGGCGGTCGCGGAACTCGCCGCGCAGCAAGGTCGCGGCGCGCAGGAAGATGGCGGCGCGGTCCTGCCAGGCGAGCGCGGCCCACTCGGGGCGCGCGGCCTGGGCCGCCGCGATCGCGTCGTTGACCTCGTTGGTGCCGGCCTGATGAAACACGCCGATCGGCTTGCGGCGGTGGTGCGGGACGATCAGCGGCGCCGTGTTCCCGGTGCGCACCGGTTTGCCGCCGATCCACAGCGGGATGTCGAAGCTCGCGCCGGCGAGCTGGCGGTACACGGCCTTGAGCTGGTCGCGCTCGGGGCTCCCGGGCGCGTAGCTTCGCACCGGCTCGTTGATTGGTTCGGGGACGCGGAACAGACCAAAGGACATCGACGCTCGACTCCGGGGGTGGCGAGAGCATGCCCGGAAATTCGCGCGTCGGCGACGCCCCGGGGCCGTGCGACGCCGCTCGCGCCGGGTCAGGCTCGGCGGCGCAACGGGAGGCTTCGCCGGGCGCGCCCAACGAGGCAAACGAGGCAAACGAGGCAAACGAGGCGAGCCAGGCTGACCGGCTCGCTGGCGACGGCGCAGCCGCTGCGGGAGATCGGCGCCGGACCGCCGAGGTCGGGCGGTGGCGGGGCGATCCGCGGTGGTTCGCGGCTGGTTGGTTCGGCCACCGGACGGTTGCCCGGCGCGCTGCCTGGGCCGAGCACCGCGAGGTCCTCGTCGGCCGAACTCGCCAGCCGCGTGCGTGAGCAGAGGTTGTCCGTCAGCTGGCCGTCGTCCTGCTTGCTCGCGTAGATGACATAGACCTTGCCGATCGTCAGGCTGCGCCCGCAGGCCGCGCTGCTGGCCCGCGAGCTCAGCTGCACCGCGGCCTTGAGCTCGCCCTTCCACTGGCGCAGCACCTCGAGGTCGTAGCGCACGAGGCCGGGGCCGGAGGAGCTGGCGAGGTCGGCGCTGACGTTCTCGACGCGGGCCTCGAACACCGCGTCGGCGCGCTCCATGGCGACCGCGGGGGCGGGCGGCTGCAGGCACGAGCAGGCGCGTGCGGCGTGAGGAAGCGCCCAGACCGTGAGCGCGAGCAGGCCGACCGCGAGTCGCGGGAGAGGTTGCCGGGTCAAGGAGCGCACGCTAACCCCTGCGGGCTGGCGTCGGCAAGCGTCGCGGCGCTGGTCAAGCGGCGTTGAAGTGCCTTACATAGCGCCGCCTGCGGGCCACATCGGCGGCGCGGCGAGGGGTAGCGATGCTCACGGTATCGGAAGTCACCAAGTCTTACGGCGGCAAGACCTTGTTCGAGGATGTCACCACCAGCTTCGAGCCGGGACATCGTTACGGCCTCACGGGGGCCAACGGGGCGGGCAAGTCGACCTTCATGAAGATCCTCGCGGGTCAGCTCGACCCGGACAAGGGCACGGTGTCGCGGCTGCCGCGGACGCGCCTCAGCGTGCTGCATCAGGACCACTACCGCTACGAGAACGACCGCATCCGCGACGTCGTGATCATGGGCAACGCCAAGCTGTGGGCGGCGATGCAGGAGAAGGAGCAGCTGCTGGCGTCGGGCGACGACAGCAACGAGGTCGGCATGCGGCTCGGCGAGCTCGAGGGCACGATCGCCGAGGAAGATGGCTACGGCGCGGAGCACGAGGCTGAGCAGCTGCTCGAGGGCCTCGGCCTGCCGACGGCGCAGCAGGACCAGCCGCTGAAGGTCCTGACCGGCGGCATGCGCCTGCGCGTGCTGCTGGCGCAGGCGCTGTTCGGCACGCCCGACATCCTGCTGCTCGACGAGCCGACCAACCACCTCGACCTCGAGTCGATCCACTGGCTGTCACGGTTCTTGATGGAGTACCGCGGCGTGCTGGTCGTGATCTCGCACGACCGTCACTTCCTCAATGAGGTGTGCACCCACACCGCCGACGTCGACTACCAGAACATCATCACGTACACCGGCGGCTACGACGAGATGATGAAGCAGAAGATCCAGTACCGGATCTCGGCCGAGAAGGGTAACGCGAGCAAGCAGAAGCGGATCGCCGAGCTCAAGGACTTCATCCAGCGCTTCGGCGCCAACGCCAAGAAGGCCAGCCAGGCCCAGTCGCGGCGGCGGGCGATCACCAAGATCGACCTCGTCGACCTCAAGCGATCGAACATCCAGCGCCCCTTCATCCGCTTCGACCCGAAGGTGCCGAGCGGCAAGCTGGCGCTGGCGGTCGACAAGCTGTGCAAGTCCTTCGATCGCCCGGTGATCAAGGACCTCACGTTCAACGCGACCCGCGGCGAGAAGATCGCGGTGGTGGGCCCCAACGGGATCGGCAAGACGACGCTGCTCAAGTGCCTGGCGGGGGTCTACGAGCCCGATCGCGGCAAGATCGTGCAGGGGCACGAGGTCGTGCTCGGGTATCTACCGCAGGACCACGAGGAGGGAATTGGCAAGGCCGACAACATGACCGCCTTCCAGTGGCTGTACCAGTGGGACGTGAAGTCGACGGTCGAGGAGATCCGCGGGCTGCTCGGGCGCATGCTGTTCCCCTCGGAGGACGCCGACAAGCCGGTCAAGGCGCTCAGCGGCGGCGAGACGGTCCGCCTGCTGCTGGCCAAGCTGACGCTGACCCGGCCGAACCTGCTGCTGATGGACGAGCCGACCAACCACCTCGACCTCGAGTCGATCCGCGCGCTCACCGAGGCGCTGCAGCGCTACGAGGGCACGTTGATCTTCGTCACCCACGACCACGCGATGATCGCCGAGGTTGCGACCCAGGTGCTCGAGCTCAAGGGCGAGAAGGGCTACGACCTGTTCCCCGGCAGCTACGAGGAGTTCCTGGAGAAGACCGGGAAGAACGACAAGCGCTAGACCGACGGGCGCGTCGGTTCACTCGTCCGGTTGGTTTGCGGCTGGCTCGTCAGGTTGGGCGGGCTCGGCCGGTCCTGCGATCGGCGGGCCCTTGTAGAGCTTTTGCGCAGAGAACAGCTCGGCGAGCGAGATGGTGCCGTCGGCGTTGAGGCCGAGGCGCAGCACGGCGTCCTCACCGTTGTCGCAGCGGGCGTGGAACAGGCCGCCGCGCTCGCCGACCACCCACGGCTGCAGCAGGGTGCAGTGGCCCAGCTTGGTCGCGGGCGAGAGGGTGAGGTTGTGCTTGAAGGGGTGGCTGGTGTTCCAGGCCCAGGGCAGCGAGGCGAGCAGCGTCTTGGCGGCGGCGAGCAGCGCGGGCGGGGTGGGGATCCCAGCGGCCCCCGAGCGGACGCGGACGATGTGGCCGGCCGCGTCGAGGGTGAAGTGGGCCTCGAGCGCGCCGCGCTCGCAGGGGTAGCTCCAGCGGGCGCTGCGTTTGTCAGCGACCCACATGAATCGCGGCTCGCCGCAGGCGCCGAGCTGCTCGCGCAGCCACGTGAAGTGTTCGCGGGAGTGCCCGACTGGATCGGGCAACGCGGACAGCTTCGCCGCCTTTTCCGGAGTGAACAGCGCGAGGAAGCGGGCCTCGTCCCAGTTGTTGTAGAGGGCGCCGTACTCGGCGGCGACCTCGGGCATGACCTCGGGGGTCGGGCGCGGGGTCGGGCCACCGCAGGCGCCGACGAGCACGAGCGAGGTGACCAGCAGGCGTAAGCGCATCGTGCCACCGTAACAGCGCCCGCGGACGCTGTCACTTCAGGGCCGGGGCCTCGCAAGTCGGCACACCGCTTCGCCTGGCCTCGTCGGCGCTGGCTTCGCCCGGTACAGCTTCGATGTGCCGCCTCGCCAGCGACGGCGAGGGTCTCAGAGTGGCACTAGAACCGGTCGCGCGCCGCGAACACCTTCTCGACGTACTTCTTGCTGCCGTCGGGGATGCCGCGCTTGCCGGCTTTTTGCCACTTGAGCACGTGGCCGGGGCCGCCGTGATAGGCGGCGAGGCCGAGCTTCACGTCGCCGAAGCGCTTGATCATGCGCGAGAGGTAGAGGCTGCCGGCGCGGATGTTGAAGCCGGGGTCGTAGGGCCGGGGCCGCTCACCGAGGCTCTTGGCGAGCTCGCGTGCGGTGGCCGGCATCAGCTGCATGAGCCCCTGGGTGCCGCCCGGACCGCGAGCCCGGGCGTTGAACTTGCTCTCGACCCAGATGATGCCGTTCACCAGGCCAGGGTCGATCTGGAAGCGCTGCGCGGCCTCCTGGACCTCGGGCTGCACGGCGGCGATCTGCTCCCGCTGCGCCGCGGGCCACGAGGGCTCGCCGCCGCTGCCGTGGACCATGCCGGGAGATCGCGCTGCGCTCGATCGTGAGCCCGCACATGCCCCGCTGGTCAGCGCCAGGCCCAGCAACAGCCATGTGACCGTCCACGGCGTCGGGCCGATGGCCCGCACGAGGCTGTTGCGCCAGAGATGCCGTGCGACTGTGCGCAACCGCCGACCGGGAGCTGAAGTGGGCATATGTAAGCCTCATCTTACATGGTGCGATGTGGCTTCCAAGTTTTTCCCGTCCAGGACAGGACAGCCGAGGGTTGGAGCAGCACCGGTTGGGGGTTCTGGCGCGAGGCGAGGTGGCGCTGCAGGGGGCCCGGGTCGGCGTGTCACGCGCGACGGGACCGCGGCCGTGTGTGCGCGGCTTGACCCTTCGGGGTCGATCCCGTTATACGCCTTGTCCCTTCGCGCTCGGCGGGGGCTTCACCACTCCGAGCAGACGCGGCCGGCTCGACGGTCGCCGCCCGGGTGGGCGCATCACCTGAAGAACTGAGAGTTTCTGTGAGCGAGCTTCAGCAAGCCATCATCCGCACCGGCGGCAAGCAGTACCGCGTCAGCCCCGGCTCCGTCCTCAAGGTCGAGAAGCTGGCGGTCGCCCAGGGCACCGCGGTCGACTTCGAGGTGCTCCTCGTCGGTCAGGGTGACGCCGTCAAGATCGGCACGCCGCTCGTCGCCGGTGCCAAGGTCACCGGCGAGGTCGTGAGCCACGGCCGCGGCGTCAAGATCGTCGTGTACAAGTTCCGCAAGCGCACCAACTACCGGAAGAAGCAGGGCCACCGCCAGGCTTACACCGAGGTCAAGATCACCGGGATCCACGGCTAAGAGACAGCCGCTTGTGTCTGTCCTTCGGGGCAGGCCGCGGCAGGAGAGACGACGATGGCACACAAAAAAGGTCAAGGTTCGATCAAGAACGGCCGCGACTCCAAGTCGCAGCGGCGCGGCGTCAAGAAGTTCGGCGGCGAGCTGGTGCGCGCGGGCAACATCCTGGTGCGCCAGGTCGGCAGCAGCTTCCACGCCGGCAACAACGTCGGCACCGGCAAGGACTACACGCTGTTCGCCCTCAGCGACGGCACCGTCCGCTTCTACAAGCGGGGCCACGAGCGCAAGACCTTCGTCGCCATCGACCCGGTCGCGGTCGGCGCGAACGAGGCCGAGCTCGCGTCGGCGGCCGAGTAGCGATGCGCTTCGTCGACCAGGTGCGCATCGTCGTCCGCGCCGGCAAGGGCGGCGACGGCCTGGTCGGCTGGCGACGCGAGAAGTTCGTGCCCGACGGCGGTCCCGCGGGCGGTGATGGTGGTGGCGGCGGCGATGTCATCTTCGTCGCCGACGACCATTTAACCACCCTGCTGGATCTGAAGTTTCGCCAGCACTTCGCGGCCGAGTCGGGCAAGAACGGCGGGCCGAACAAGATGGCCGGGCGCAGCGGGGACGACCTGCGGGTGCGCGTGCCGCTCGGCACGATGGTGTACCTCGAGGGTCTCGCGGGCGAGCCCGGCGAGCGCCCGCCGTGGCTCGCGGAGGCGGGCGAGGACGCGGACGCGATGGAGAACTTCGGCCTGGTCCACTGGGTCGAGGATCCGCGCGACGAGGAGGACGAGCCGCCGGAGCTCGTGTTGCCGGAGAAGCCGCAGAAGCCGAGGAAGCGGCGCCAGGGCCAGAAGGACCCGGAGCTGCCGCCCGAGCCGGGGGACCTGCTGGCCGACCTGACGACGCCGGGGCAAGAGCTGGTGATCGCCAAGGGCGGCCGCGGCGGGCGCGGCAACGTGCACTTTCGCAGCTCGACCAACCGGGCGCCGGACCACGCCGAGCCGGGCACGCCCGGTGACGCCTACTGGCTGCGCCTCGAGCTCAAGCTGCTGGCCGACGTGGGCATCGTCGGCTTCCCCAACGTCGGCAAGTCGACCTTCATCCGGGCGATCTCTCGCGCGCGGCCGAAGGTCGGGGACTATCCGTTCACGACGCTCGTGCCGCAGCTCGGCGTGGCTGCGCTGCCCGATGAGCGCTCGCTGGTGGTCGCCGACGTGCCGGGGCTGATCCGCGGCGCGAGCGAGGGCAAGGGCCTCGGCCTCGACTTCCTCCGCCACCTTGAGCGCACCCGCGTGCTGCTGCACATCCTCTCGCCGGACTTCGCCGAGGACCGCGACCCGCTGCGCGACCTGGCCGCGCTCGAGCACGAGCTCAAGCACTACGGCGACATGTTCGAGGGCCGCCCGCGGGTGGTGGCGATCAACAAGATCGACACCAGCGAGAGCCAGGAGGCGTTGCAGCCGCTGCGCAAGGCGCTGCGGGCCCAGGGCATCCCGCTGTTCCCGATCTCCGCGCTCACCGGCGAGGGCGTGCCAGAGCTGATGGAGGCGCTGTGGCGCCGCGTCGACATGGTGCGCCGCCAGCCCGCCGCGGTGGAGTGACCCCGCGGGGCGCGGCGGAGTGACCTGTCCGATCGGACAGGCGGGAGCTGCCGTGCGAACGGCGCGTGGAGTGGCGGCGAGCGAGTGGCGGCGCCGTGATCAGACCAGGCGCTCGAGCTCGTGTTCGAAGCCGCCGCTGAGGATCGGGAAGCGGCACCAGGTCTTCGGGTCGAGGTTTTGGTCGTCGAGGTGGAAGCTCGGGGCGTAGCGCTCGCGCTTCCACTGGTTGCGGGACCACAGGCGGAAGAAGCGTTTGACCCACACGATGAGCTGGGGGCGGTCGTACTCGGGGAAGCGGGCGGCCATGACCTGCAGGCACTCCTGCGGGGTCCGCTTGTCGCGGATCGCGGCGCGTTCGATGGCGTCGAGGAGGGGGTAGGGCATGAGGTCGGCCTCGTCGGTCTGGGCCTGCTCGGCGGGGCGCAGCTCGGCGGTGGGCTGCTGGGCGTTGACGGCGTGGAGCTCGGGGACGGGGGCGAGGCCGGTGGGGCCCTTGGCCTCGACCCAGCGCAGCCACTCGCGCAGGAAGGCCTTGTCGATGCCGGCGATCGGGGAGAGGCCGCCGCAGGTGTCGCCGTCCATGGTGGCGTAGCCGACGGCGGCCTCGCTGCGGTTGCTGGTGGCGAGCAGGAGGGCGCCGCGGAGGTTGGCGATCATCCACACGCCGGGGGCGCGGACGCGGGCCTGGATGTTCTGCAGGGCGATGTCGTCGGTCTTCCACGACAGCTGGCGGCCGATCGCTCCCTCGACCATGCCGAGGTAGCCGCGGACCAGGGGCTCGACGTCGAAGAGGAGGAACTCGGCGCCGACGGCCGCGGCGACGGTGCGGGCGGCGCTGAGGGTGACGGGGCCGCTGTTGGCGGTGGCCTGGTAGACGCACACGAGCAGGGCGTGGCAGAGGTCGCGGGGGGTCTCGGCGGGCGGTTGGCCCAGGCGCGTGCAGGCGGCGGCGAGGCCGAGCTCCTGGCAGGCGAGCTCGACCATGGCGGAGATGAGGTACGCGATCGCGGCCGAGTCGGCGCCGCCGCTGAGCGAGATGACGAAGCCGCGGGACCGGCTCTTGCGCAGGTAGTCGAACAGGCCGAGGGCGAGGGCGCGGGTGAACTCCTCGTGCTTCTCGTAGCGGGGCTCGGGCCACTGGTTGGCCTGGCTGGGCGGCGGGACCACGAACTCGGCGGCGGGCAGCGCGGCCTCGGAGCGGACGACGGCGCGGAGGCTGTCGTCGACGGCGGGGGTGAAGGTGGTGCGGCTGTGGCTCATGCGCACGTGGTCGATGTCGATCACGGCGGTGGTGAGATAGACGTCGTCGAAGCCGAAGCGGGGCCCTCGGCGAGCAGCTTGCCGCACGAGGCGATGAGCACCTCGCCGTCGTAGATGATGCGGCCGGCCTCGTTGCCGACGAGGTTGGAGTAGACGTAGGTGGCGCCGAAGGTGCGGGAGGCGTCGAGGACGATCTGCTTGCGGACCTCGTGCTTGGCGAAGGCGAAGTGGGAGGCGCTGGGGTTCAGGATGATGTCGACGCCCTGGGCGGCGAGCTCGGGGCCGGGGCGGCCGGGGACCCAGGCGTCCTCGCAGATCTCGAAGCCGACGCGCAGGCCGCCGATCTCGAACAGGAGGTCGCCCAGCGGGTAGCTCTGGCCGGCGTGCTTCCACTGGATGTGCTTGCCGGCGGGCCAGGGCTTGAACCAGCGCGGCTCGTAGTGGATGCCGTCGCCGGCGAGGAAGCGCTTGGCGACGAGGCCGAGGACGACGCCGTCGGCGATCATGCAGGCGGCGTTGTAGAGCACGCCGCGGTGCATGATCGGGAGGCCGAGGGCGACGGCGATGCCCTGCGTCTCTGGAAGGATCTCTTGCAAGATCCGCCACGACTCGAGGGTGACGCCGCGGCTCTGGAACTCGTCCTCGCAGCCGTAGCCGGGGATGCACAGCTCCGGCAGGCACAGGAGGGCGACGTTCTGGGCCTTCGCCGCGCGGATCGCGCGGACGATGCGGGCCTGGTTGCCGTCCCAGTCGAGCGGGGTCTGGTTGAGCGCGGCGGCGGCGACCTTGACGAGCTGCATTGCGGATGGCCTTTCGGACAGGTTCTTAGAGGTAGGGCAGGAACAGGTGGCCGATCGCGGCGACCTCGAGGCCTTGCGGGGCGAGCTCGCGGGCGCGGGGGTGGCTGTCGGTGCAGACGATGTCGGTGAAGAGGCCGGAGCGCTGGAGCTTGGCGAGGGAGTCGCCGGGCAGGAGGGCGTGGGTGGCGACGGCGGCGAGGCTGGTGGCGCCGGCGCGTTGATAGGCGCGGGCGGCCCCGACGAGCGAGCCGCCGGTGCGGATCATGTCGTCGTAGATGACGACGCGCTTGCCCTGGACCTGGGCGTCGAGGGCGGAGACCTCGGTGTGGTCGCCGGAGAGGCGGCGCTTGAACACGAAGGCCGCGGTGACGCCGACGTCGTTGGCGAGCGACTCGACCCACTTGGCCCGGCCGGCGTCGGTGCAGGCGAGCACGAAGTCGGGGCCGCCCAGGCGGGTGATGACGTCGCGGAGGACCGGCTTGGCGTAGACGTGAAACGCCGTGAGGCCGCCCTCGAAGTAGTGCGGGATGCCCTCGGCGTGGAGGTCGAGCAGGAGGATGCGGTTGCCGTAGGAGGCGGAGGGGATCGCGGAGAGCAGGGCGGCGCGGGTCTTGGCGGTGACGACCTCGCCGGGGTGGACGGCGCGCTCCATGGTGGCGTAGCCGTAGTAGGGGACGATGAGGGTCAGGCGGCGGGCGCCGCAGCGGACCAGGGCGCAGCCGAGGTCGAAGACGGTGAGGGTGGCGGCGTCGGAGATGGTGCCGCCGAGCAGGACGACGTCGCGGCCGTCGACCTCCGAGGCGATCCGCATGTAGCGCTCGCCGTCGGGGAAGGTGTCGATGTGGAGCTCGCCGGGCTCGTGACCGGCGGCGCACAGCTGGGCCTGCATGTCGCGGTACTCGGGGATGGCGAACACCAGGGACGGGGCCGAGGACGGGGGGCGCTGCATGCCGGGCCGGGAGCATAGCCCGGGGCGCGCGTGCGGCTCAATGCGAGCGGCGGATCAATCTGCGGCGAGCGGGCTCGGCTGCGGATCCCTCTGCGGCGAGCGGGCTCGTGCGAGCGGCGGATCAATCTGTGGGCCCGGGCTCGGCTGCATGCGAGCGGCGGATCAATCTGCGGCGAGGGGGCTCGGGACGCGGGTGTAGCCGTAGTCGCTGACGCGCTCGTCGATGCGCATGCGCAGCAGCGCCTTGGCCTGGACCTCGGGCGCGAGCAGGGCGGAGCGGTCGGCGGCGCAGGCGTCCGCGAGGCGCGGCTGCGCGGCGGCCCAGGCGGTGAGGGCGGCGTCGATGGTGGCGCGGGTGTGGGCCCACAACGCGCGCTCGTCGGCGCCGAGCAGCTCGGCGGCCCAGGTGAAGACGGCGGCGAGGTGGGCGTGCAAGAGCGTGTGGGCGAGCTTGGTCTGCAGCTCGGCGAGGTCGTCGGTGACGATGAAAGCCGGGGGCGAGGGTCGGGTTGTGGCCGGCGGCGGCGAGGCGGGCGCGGTGGAGGCGGACGCCGCCGAGGTCGCGGACGATGAAGCCGCACAGGCGGCCGCGGCGGTGGACGACGAGGGTGTTCTGGAGGTGGAACTCGAGGGCGACGCCGTGGGCGCTGCACAGGCGCAGGGCGGGCGGGACCAGGAGGTCGACGTAGTGGGCGAGGGCGGCCTCGGGGGAGGGGTAGGCGGCGGTGATCGTGCGCAGGAGCGGGTCGCCCTCACGGCGGTGGAGGAGGGCGGACTCGTGGGTGAGGTCGCGAGGGGATGTCCTGGAGGACAGGTCGCTCGGGACAGGTGAGGATGATCGTTGGGACAGGTCGATTGGGACAGGTGTGAGCTCGGCGCGGAGCTCGGCGGGGTCGCCGGGCCAGCGCTCGCCGAGGGCGGCGCAGACCCAGACGGTGGGCTCGTCGCTGGAGGGGTGGAGCTCGTCGGCGAGCTCGCGGGCGGGCTGGCGGAGGTCGCGACGGAAGATGGCCCCGAGCTGGCCGGCGCGCGGGGCGAGCTCGGCGAGGGCCTCCGGGGCGAGGCCAGCGGCGGCGGGCTCGGGCTGCAGGCGGAGGCGGCGGCGGACCTGCGGGTCGGCGGCGGCGATGCTCGCGATCAGGGCGCCGAGCGGCGGGCCGTTGCGGCTGCTCATCGGTGAGACCTGACGGCGGGCGCTGGTGGTCTGGAGGTCGGCGGCGAGCTTGAGGTGCAGGTCGGCGACGGCGACGGTGCGCAGGCTGAGCAGGGCCCGGGCCGGGAGCGGGGCGAGCACGGTGGGGCGGATCGCGTTGCCCCACAGGGGGGCGAGCAGGCGGGGCAGGCGGCGCAGCTGCAGCGCGTGGACGAGCAGGGCGCAGCCACCCGGGCGCGGCGGGTGGGAACAGCTCGGCGCTCATCGCCGCGAAGGCGCCGCTGGTGTGGACCAGCGCGGGGTCGACGTCGACGGCGTGGACGCGGGCGGCGGCGAGGGCCTCGGGGGCGAAGCGGAGGACCTCGTGGAGGTGCAGGCCGAGGCGGGTCTTGCACATCGGGTGCCACGGGTGGCCGGAGATCACGAGGTTCTCGGGGTCCAGCGGGGCGGGCCAGGGGGCGCGGGCGAGGCGGGCGCGGACCCGCAGCTCGGCGATGACGCGGGCCATGGCGAGGTGGAACACGCTGTCGGCGAGCTCGAGCTCGAGGCGGGCGCGGGTGGCGGGCGCGAGGCCGAGGTCGAGGGCGGTGAGGAGGGCGTGGGGGTGCTCGAGCGGTGCAGTGCGGGGGGCGTCGAGGTCGGGCTGGTGGAGGCCGAAGGCGCCGCGGCGGCGCAGCGGGACGGAGATCGGACCGGCGCGGCCGCGGAGGGCGTCGTGGTCGACGGCGACGAGGTCCTCGCGGGCGAGGGCGAGGGCGAGGCGGGCGGCGATCTCGCGGGCGGCGAGGGTCCAGGCTGCGCGCAGGGTCGTCGCGGTGAGCGCGGGGAGGCCGGGGAAGGCGCGCGGGAGGGCGGCGGCGGCCCAGGCGAGGAAGCGGGGCTCGGCGCGGGCGGTCAGCGGAGTGGAGGGGGCGGAGGGCACGGCGGGGTGGATGGCGGGAGGGACAGGTCGGGGTGTCTGGAGGGACAGGTCGTGTGGGACAGGTCGGGGTGTCCGGAGGGACAGGTTGTGTGGGACAGGTCGGGGTGTCCGGAGGGACAGGTCGTGTGGGACAGGTCGGGGTGTCCGGAGGGACAGGTCGGGCTCAGGGGGCGAGGAGGCGCTTGATCAAATTTTCGCCGAGCATGAGCAGGCCGGTGGCGACCAGGACCCAGGCGATGATCTTCAGGAGGGTCTCGGGGGCGAGCTGGCCGGTCTTGCGGGCGCCGAGGTGGGCGCCGAGGACGGTGGTGGGGGCGATGACGGCGAAGGCGATGAGGTCGACCTGGCCCTCGAGGAAGGTCGCGACGCCGGCGGAGAGGCCGGTGAGGGTGCCGATCGCCATGTTGGTGCCGATCGCGATCGGGGTCGGGACGCGGGCGTAGCGGATCATCGCGGGCAGGCGCAGGGAGCCGAGCAGGAGGCCGATGAGGCCGGAGATCGCGCCGAGCACGGCGCCGACCACGACCTCGGCGAGCATCGGGGCGACCCGCGGTGGGTCGGCGGCGGCCGGGGCTTTGCGGCGGATCAACATCGACGCGCCGGTGAGGATGAGGACGATCGCGATCGCCAGCTTGAGCAGGCGCGCGTCGATTAAGTGGGCGTAGCGGGCGGTGAAGAAGGCGGCCGCGGCCGAGGGCCCGCCGATCGTGAGCAGCAGCAGCGGCTGGACGCGGCCGTCGACGGCGTGGCGCAGGGTCCCGATCAGGGTGCCGGCGGTGGAGATCGCCAGGCTGGTGGCGGCCCCGACGGCGGCGTTGCCGAGGGCGTAGGCGAGGAGGGCGACGCGCAGCTGGCCGAGCACGAGGCCGACGGTCGCGCCGATGTAGCTGAGCAACAGCGAGACGAGGGCGATCAGGCCCAGAAAGAGCGGGTCGGCGGTCACGCTGGCCTCGCGCCCGATGGCGCGCGGGCGACCTTAGCACGCCGGTGGCTTGACACCGGGGCGCGGCGGGCGGCATCGTCGCGCTGCGGATGGCAGAGCTCGCAGCGACGCACGGCGAGGGGCTCGGCCGCCTGGTGGTGGTGAACTGGGCGCCGGAGGCGATCGGGCTGGTGCGGGCGCTGCAGGGGCTCGGGGCCGCGTCGCTCGTGTTGATCGGCACGCACGCGGCGGCGGCGGTCGAGGCCTCGCTGGTCGCGGCGCGGGCGCGGGGGTCCGTGGAGTATCTGGCGGCGTCGGTGGGCGACGGGGTCGAGGTGTTCGCGGAGTTCCTCGGGCGCGCGGCGTCGGTGGCCACGGCGGGCTCGGTGATCGTGCTGCCGCACCGGGGTCGCGGGGAGACCGACGCGTTCTCGCGGCTGACCTGCACGGCGATCCACCGGGCGTGTCGGGGGCAGCCGCCGCGCATCGTGGTCGCGGTCGAGGACCCGGAGGCGACGCACGAGTTCGCGGGCCTCGGGGTGACGACGATCTTCTACCCGGGCTTCCTGCGCGCGGCCCTGCTGGCGCACGCGTGCCTCGACCTCGGGGTGCTGCGCTTCATGCTGGCGCTGCTGCGCGGCGGGCTGCGGGTGCAGAGCTGGCCGCTGCCGCCCGAGCTGCGCGAGCGCAGCTTCCGTGACGCGTGCCTGGCCGTCGAGACCGACCCCGAGGGGCGGCCGGTGACGTTGCTCGGGCTGTTCGACGCGGAGCGGACGATGGTGGTCAACCCCGGGCCAGGGCGCTCGCTGGCCGGCGCGACCGGGCTGCTGGTGCTCACGGGGCAGGACACATGACGCGGCCTGTGACATGGCGCGGGGGACAGGGCGGTCGGGACAGGTCCGTGGGGACAGGTCGTGAGGGACAGGTCGTGAGGGACAGGTCCGTGGGGACAGGTCGTGAGGGACAGGTCGCGGGGGACATGGCGGGGAGCGGGTCACGGAGGTGGTCGGGCTGGCTCGTGGCGGGGCTGGTGCTGCTGACGGGTGGGGTCGCGGGGGCCGAGCCGGCGCGCTTCGGGACGGGCAGCAAGGGGGGGGACTACGATCTGCTGGGCGCGGCGCTGGCGGCCGATCTCGAGGCTGCGGGCACCGGGCTGACGCTGGCGACGGAGACGACGAAGGGGTCGTGCGAGAACATCCGGCGCCTGCTCGACGGGACGCTGGACTTCGCGCTCGTGCAGTACGACGTGGCGGCGGAGGCGTACCGCGCGAGCCAGGCGCACGGGACCGAGGCCGACACCCGGCTGGGCGGGTGGATGTGCAAGGTGTCGCCGAAGCTGGCGCGGGAGGCCGAGCTGCGGCTCATCTCGGCGGTGAGCGACAGCGCGGTGCACATGCTGGTGCGCCGGCCGGTGCGCCTGGCCGACCTCGACGCGATCGGGCTGGCGCCGATCTTCATCGGCAAGGACGGCTCGGGGAGCTTCGAGACGGCGCGGGTGATCCTCGGGGCCAGCGGGCACCCGCTCGAGCACCTGCAGCTGTTCACGGGCAGCGCCGACGAGGCGCTGGAGGCGATGGGCAGGCGCGAGCTGCTGATGATGATGCGCACGACCAGCCGCGGCCACGCCGACGTGCAGGACGTGCTCGACTCGGGGTTGGCGGCGCTCAATCCCCTGCCGGAGGACGTGATCAATCGCCTGATCGACGGCTATCCGTATTACCGGGTCTGTCCGATCGAGCCGAAGCACTACCGCGGGGGGCTCGAGTACAGCCTGCCGACGGTGTGCGTGAGCGCGGTGCTGCTGACGGCGATGCCGCGGGCGAAGGTCGGGGATGTGCGGGCCGAGGCGGCCCAGGACGTGGCGGTGGGGCAGCTGCTGGACGCGCTCGGGCGGGTCGCCGCGGACCCGCAGCAGCACGCGCTGGGGCTCGAGCCGCGCTTCCGCGACTTCGCCGAGAAGGAGCCGATCCCGCTGCACCACGCGGCGGCGCAGCGCGAGCGGCGGGCCAACTGGACCGGGGCGCTCGAGGGGGCGGCGGCGCTGCTCGGGCTCGGGCTGCTGCTGTGGTTGCTGCGTCGGGCGCTGCGGCGGCGCGGCATCGCCACGGGCTTCGGCTTCGAGGGGCAGCTGTCGAACCCGCTGGTGCCGTTCGCGGCCTTCGTGCTGGTGGTGGTGTGCTCGACCTACGTGGTGTGGTGGCTCGAGCACGACTCGAACACGCGGCTGCGGACGCTGAACGACTCGTTCTGGGAGATGAACACGTTCGCCACGGGGAACTTCAGCGCGGAGGCGCTGAAGACCTCGGGCGCGCGGCTGATCGGCGCGGTGGCGACGATCCTCGGGCTCGGGCTGCTGGCGTGGTTCACGGCGGCGCTGACCAACATCTTCGCCCAGGACCAGACCCGGCTGTGGCGGCGCACGCACGAGCACCTGGTGGTGCTCAACTTCCGCGAGGACATGCTGCCGCTGATCCGCCTGCTGCGCAGCCCGGGGCCGACGCGGCTGCGCTCGCTGCACGTGGTGGTGCCCGACGCGCTGCCGAAGCGGGTGCGCCTGCAGCTCGGCAAGATCAAGGCGCTGACGATCCACTACGACAACCCCGAGGCGCCGGAGAACCTCGGGGTGCTGCGGCTGCCGCGGGCGTCGCGGGTGATCGTGCTGGGCGGCGGGAGCAGCGGGCTCGGGGGCGGCGAGGCGAGCAGCTACGACCCGCTGCGGATCGCCCGCGCGGTGCATCAGGCCTGCGCCCGCGACCCGCACAACCTCGCGCTGCAGGGCAAGAGCGGGCACGCGGGGCGCGAGCTGACGGTGGCGACGAGCTGGTCGCCGGGCGAGCAGGCGACGCGGGTGCCGTTGCAGCTGCCGGTCACGCTGGTGGAGACCTCGGAGGCGGAGCCCGACGAGATCTTCGAGCCCTTCAGCGGCTGGCTGATCCCGGTCGACAGCCAGCAGCTCGGCTACACCTGGTTGGCCACGGCCTGCCGCGACCCGGCCTTCGCCGAGTTCTTCAGCGGCATCGTCGCGTTTAGCGACGCCAACGCCGAGGTGTACACGGTGCCGCTGCCGGCGGCGTGGCAGGGTCAGAGCTGGCGTGCGCTGCGACGGGCGCTGTACGGGGTGACGGCGCCCGAGCGTGGGGCGGGGGCGGTGCCGCTGGGGCTCTATCGTGCGAGCCTGAGCGAGCAGACGCGGCGGCCGAGCGCGCACGCGGATCTGCGGACGCGGCTGCTGATCAACCCCCCGCACGACACGATGGTTGCGGCGGGGGACCTGCTGGTGGGGCTCAGCGAGGACGAGGCGGCGCTGCGGCAGATCGTCCGCCACCTTCGTTTACCGGCTTGATCGAGGGCTTGATCGAGGGCTTGATCGAGGCTTGATCGAGGTATGGTCGTTGCGCATGCAGCGACTCTGGTTCCTGTCCGCGGTGGTCTTCCTGGGTGCTTGTGGCGACGGCTCTGCGGGCGCCGGGTCGAGCACGGGTGGGTCGGGCTCGGGCGAGACGGGTGAGGTGGGCAGCAGCACCGGGGCGAGCCCGACGACGACGGGGAGCACGGGCGAGGGCGGGGCGTCCAGCACCGGCGAGGTGGTCGATCCGACGGCGTGCTGGAGCGACCTGGCGGTCGGTGAGCAGGAGTTCTTCTATCGCGGCTTCGCGGGCGGCAGCGAGGGGATCGCGTTCGGGGCGGACGGGCTGTTGCGGGTGACGACGGACGGGACGGTGTGGCAGCTCGACGCGGCCGGGGAGGCCAGCGTGTTCGCGATGATGCCGGACCCGGTCGGGCTGGCGGGGCTGGCCGACGGGGGCTTCATCGTCGCCGGGTTCGGGAAGGCGATGATGCCGGACGGTGCGGTCTATCGCGTCGACGCGGGCGGCCAGGCGAGCGTGATCGCGATGGGGATCGCCGATCCGAACTTCATCACCATCGCGCCGGACGGCAGCGCTCTGGTCTCCGACGACTTCGACACGCGGGTGTTTCGCGTGACGCTGGACGGCGAGGTCAGCGTGGTGCTCGAGGTGGACTCGCCGAATGGGATGGCCTACAGCCCCGATGGCGAGGCCTTCTACGTCGCGTCGACCTTCACCAAGGATGGGCCGCTGACCCGCTTCGCGGTCGACGCGGAGGGCATGCCGGTCGCGGGCAGTGGGCTCGAGATCTTGCACGTCGGCGCTGGTTCGACGCCCGACGGGATCGCGGTGTCCGAGGACAATCACGTGTACGTCGCGGCGAACCTGGGCGGGGCGATCTGGCGGGTCGACGGGGCGGCGACGGAGCTGCAGGAGGGCGAGCTCGTGGCGTCGCTCAAGTATCCGGCGAGCCTCGTGTTCGGACGCGGTCCGGACTTCGACCCCTGCTCGATCTACATCACGCAGCTGGCCGCTGACGGGGTCGTGCGCGTCGCGGTCGGGGTGCGTGGCGCGGCGCTCTACGACTGAGGGCGCAGCAGCGGAGGTCGGCGCTCCTTGATGGACGCAGCAGCGAAGGTCGGCGGCGCGAGCCAGCGCGCGAGCTGGGGCTCGGAGGCCCCGCGGGCCTGGCCGAATTCGCGGTCGTCGGGCCCGGCTTGACGCGTCGCGCGGGCCCGGGTGACCCTGGCGGGATGTCGCCTCGCGTGCTGCTCGTCGCTGGTGTCCTGGGGGTGTCGGCCTGCTACGTCGGGCTCGACGAGGACGCGCTGGTCAGCAGCAGCGGCGCGGGCAGCAGCGGCGGCGGGCCGACGGGTGCGACCTCGAATTCGGGCGGGCCGGGGGGCCGGGGAGCGACAGCGACGCGCCGACCAGCGCGGGGCCGGGGAGCTCGGCTGGCTCGACGGACATGTCCGCAGGGCCAGGTAGCGACGGCGCGAGCACGGGGCTGGAGAGCACCGGTGCGGTGCTGACGGGCGGGCCGGAGACGAGCGGTCCGGGGACGAGCGGTCCGGGGACGAGCGGTCCGGGGACGAGCGACTCTGGGAGCACGAGCGGCGACCCGCCGCCGGACGAGGCGGCGCTGCTGTGCGAGCGCTGGAACGGCGACCGGGCGCAGCTGGGGGAGGGCAGCTGGAGCGGGGACGTGAACAGCTGCAACAAGGGCGCGGTGTCGCAGGACGGTCGGGACAACGCGCTGCGCCTGGTGAACCTGTACCGATGGATCGCCGAGCTGCCTCCGGTGGCGGAGGACGCGACGAAGACGGGCAAGGCGCAGGCGTGTGCGCTGATGATGCACGCGAACGGGCAGCTCAGTCACAGTCCGCCGATGAACTGGAAGTGCTACAGCGCGGAGGGGGCGGAGGCGGCGGGGAAGAGCAACATCTCGGGCGGCGCGGGGGTGTTCAGCGTCGACCTGTACATGATCGACGTCGGCAACGAGACGACGATGGGGCACCGACGCTGGATCTTGTCGAACAGCCTCGGGCCGATCGGGCTCGGCTCGACCACCCAGTATTCGTGCCTGTTCGTGATCGGCGGGGCGGGCAACGCCGGCAAGCAGTGGCTGGCCTGGCCGCCGCCGGGGCTGGTGCCGCTGCAGGCGATGCACGTGGATACGGTGGGCTGGTCGGACGTCGACCTCGCGGGCTGGACGGTGCAGAGCGACAGCATCGACCTGAACAGCGCGACCGTGTCGGTGAAGGAGGGCGGGGTCGATAAGCCGGTGACGGTGAACGCGCTCGGCGGCGGCTACGGCTCGAGCTCGGCGGTCCGCTTCGTGCCGCAGGGCTGGAAGGTGCAGGCGGGCAAGACCTACGACGTGAAGCTCGGCGGCGTGAACCCGGCGATCGCGTACAGCGTGACGATCGTTGACTGTGGGTAGTGGCCTCGGGATCTCGGTGGCGCGGATGACGTCGCACGGGCCGGTGCGGTCCGGCTGGGCGTCCGCGTAGGCTCGAGAAGCCGGAGGTCCGAGAGGGGGGTCGCCCTCAAACACGGCCTGACACACCGTCGCCGGGGTGATGCCCGGGTCTACGCCGGACTCGGTCGACCCCCCTCTCGGCCCTCCGGCACGGCAAGCCTCCGCTCAAGGACGGTGCGGTCGGCGTCGCCGAGAAGCCGGACCGCACCGGCCCTGAGCGGGCGACATGGCGGCACGGACATGTCCCTTGCGACATGCTCCGGGCGGTGCGAGTGGTGCCAACGCGCTTTGGACGTCGTGGGCACACATGCGGCAATGTCCATCGGCGGCGCGGACGACGGTCCCTATGTCGAGGTGTTCGGGGCCTGCGCGGGCTGTGTTAGGGTTGCGGCGCGATGTGGAATCCGCCTCAGAGACAGCGGCACGTGGTCGCAGCGGCGCGCTGGCCTTCGGCCGAGGAGGCGGCGCGGAGCCTGTGGTTCTCGCCGATCGCTTGCGGGCCGCTGGCGCTGCGGCAGCGCACCTGGGTGCCGGCGATGGTGCCGTGGCGGGCGAGCGAGGACGGGCTGGTGACGCGCGACGTGATCGACTGGTACGCCCGCTTCGCGGCGGGGCGGCCGGGGGCGCTGGTGGTCGAGGCGACGGGGATCCGCGACGTGCCGTCGGGGCCGCTGCTGCGGGCCGGCGACGACCGCTTCGTGCCGGGGCTGCGCGCGCTGGTCGAGGCGGTGCGGGTCGCCAGCGGCGGGCAGACGCGGCTGCTCATCCAGCTGATCGACTTCCTCGCGGTGAAGCGCCGGCCGCCGGCCGACAAGTTCTTCGCCCGCTTCCTGGTGGTCGATGACGGGCATCGTCAGCGCCTGGCGGCGCGGCTCGGGGACCCGGCCTGGCGCGACGCGCCGGAGGCGGCGCTGCGCGAGCGCTTGCTGGCGGAAGGGCCAGGTTGTTGGGGACATGTCCTGACGGCCAGGGAGCTGCGCGACCTCGAGTACGGGTACCGCGAGCAGGTGACGGACCTCGAACTGGCGCAGGTGCGCGAGCTGCCGGCGGTGCTGCCGGGGCTGTTCGCGGATGCGGCCGGGCGGGCGCGGGCGGCGGGCTTCGACGGGGTCGAGCTGCACTACGCGCACGCGTACACCATGGCGAGCTTCCTCTCGCGCACGAACACGCGGAGTGACGGCTACGGCGGCGATCTGGAGGGGCGGGTGCGGCTGCCGCTGGAGGTTATCGGTGCGGTGCGGGGGCGGGTCGGGGCGGAGTTCGCGGTGGGCTGCCGGATGCTGGGCGACGAGGTGATCGCGGCGGGGAGCGACCTCGAGGACGCGGTGTACTTTGCCCGGAGCTTCGCGCGGGCGGGGCTCGACTTCATCAGCGTGTCGAAGGGCGGCAAGTTCGATGACGCCGAGCAGCCGCGGGTGGGCGAGGCGGTCTACCCATATACGGGGCCGAGCGGCTATGAGTGCATGCCGACGGTGATCAGCGACGAGCGCGGGCCCTTCGGGCGCAACGTGACGCTGGCGGCGGCGATCCGCGCGGGTATCCGCGACGAGGGACTGACGACGCCGGTGGTCGCGGCGGGGGGGTTCAATAGCTTCGACCAGGCCGAGGCGGCGCTGCAGGCGGGGCACGCGGATATCGTCGCGGCGGCGCGGCAGAGCCTGGCGGACCCGGACTGGTTTTTAAAGGTGTCGCTCGGGCGCGGCGAGGAGGTGCGGCGCTGCAAATATACGAACTACTGCGAGGCGCTGGATACGCGGCACAAGCAGGTGACGTGTCAGCTGTGGGACCGCAAGGAGCTGGACGCGCCGGACGTGACGCTGGCGCAGGACGGGAAGCGGAGATTGTTGGCGCCGCGGTGGCGGTGAGAGATCGGAGGTTAGTGTATTCGCGGATGCCGCGGAACGGCGCCGCAGATGTCAGCGGCTGGGCCTTGCCAGGACGAGCACGTTGCCGGCGGGGTCGGCGAAGTAGGCGGCGTCGTCGCCCCAGGGGCGGGGTGCGAGCGGGCTCAAGCTGCGGGCACCGGCCGCCTGCAGGCGCTGCATCGCGGCGTCGAGATCGTCGGTGTGGAAGTAGAGCTCGGTCGGGGCCAGCTCGCCATCGGCGATCTTCGCGGGGACTCGTCCGGTGTTGCGGGCGAAGGCCTCGCGCTCGTAGAGGCCGATGCGTGCGCCGCCGGGGAGGGTGAACTCCACATAGACGGGGGTCTCGACGCTGGTGTCCCAGGGGAACGCGGCGCGGTAGAATTCGACGCTCTCGCGGAGGCGCTCGACGGCGAGGATCGTGAGGACGTGGGTGACGGCGGGGCGCATCGTTCGCGGCTTGGTGGGTGCGGCGTCAGGGCGCGCGGGTTGCGAGGAAGTTCTGGTAGGTGCCGCCTTTGAGGCGGAATTGGTGGTAGGCGAGCTCGCAGCCGTCGGCGGTGACGCTGTTCGGGCAGGTGGCGCCGTCGATGTCCGCTGGCGATGGCGATGCGGGTGGCCGGGCCCCAGGGGGCGTCGCGAGCGTCGCGGGTGGTGTAGTAGATACCCACGGCCGTATCGACGTTGTTGTCGTCGAGGAAGGCCTCCTCGGTGCTGGCGAAGAACAGGCGCAGGCCGTCGGGCGAGAGCACCGGGCAGATCGAGAGGTGCAGGGTCCCGACCTGCGGTGAGACGTCGGTGTCGCCGCTGAAGGCGTCGCCGGGCTTGGGCTTGACGCGGGTGAATTGATGGAAGCGCGGGGACTCCTGCGGGAAGTAGGGCAGGAGCGGGGGGCCGTCCTTGCGAGCGACGATCAGGACCTCGCCGTCGGCGGTGGCGGTGACCTGCTGCTCCGGATCGGCGGTGTTGGTGCCGGCGATGAGCACGGGATCGCTGTATTTGTCGAAGTTGCCGCCCTGGTACACGGAGAAGGCGATGTCGTCGAAGTTGGACATCAACATCTCGGTCTCGGCGAGCACGAAGGCCGGGTAGGCGGGCACGTAGGCCGGGTTGGTGTCCCAGATGGCCAGCTGCACGCCGTTGCCGAAGGGGAGGTCGCGGCTCACACGAGTGCTGAGGAAGGGACGCCGCTCGTTCAGCGCGATGTAGTAGAGGCGCAGGCCGTCGGGCGTGATGAAGGGGTCGCCCGGGTTCAGGTCCTGGAACATGTCGAGCGGGGCGCCGATCGTCGGCCAGCCCTCGGCGCCCTGCGACCAGCAGTCCTGCGCGCCGCCGGTGCTGGCGTCCGTGGCGGTGCTGGCGTCGGTGGTGTCGCTGGTGAGGCCGGTGGTGCCGCCCGCGGTGGTGAGCGGCCCGGTGGTGGGCGTGGTTTCGCCAGTGGGGTCGCCAGTGGTGCCGCCCGTGGGGTCGCCCGTGAGGCCGCCCGTGAGGCCGCCCGTGAGGCCGCCCGTCATGGCACCGTCGTTGATGCCGAAGGCGGGGTTGGGGGCACAGGCGGCGCTGGCGATCACGGTCGCTAGCAGCAGGGGGATCCGCATTTCCTCGATCTACACCAATACTGAACGGATGCTTAGATGAAACACGTTCTCCGGATGCGACTGAACGCTCATCCGCTGATGACCTCTGCCTCGACGAAGGTGGGGAGGATGTCGCTGCTCTGGTGGGCGCGGACGGACAGGCCGTCCGCGCTGAGGCCGGTGCGGGCGAAGTCGAGGATGTGGCCCTTGCCGGGGGTGTAGGGGACCTCGAAGCTGTCGCCGACGGGTTCACCGTCGATGAAGAAGTCGACCGTGATCGCCGCGCGAATGGTGGCGGGCTGGTCGGGCGGGACGGTGGCGTCGAGCAGGCGATATGCGTCGACGGGCCAGGTCTCGATGCTGGTGGGCTGGGGTTGCTCGTGGGTCCAGGCGAGGGTGAGGGTGCCGTTGTGGAGGGTTGCGGCGAGCTGGTCGGCCTTGCCGGCGGTGACGACGAAGGGGGAGGAGGCGACCTCGTAGTCGGTGAGGCTGTCCTGCTTCGCGGGGCCGCGGGCGACCAGGCGATAGGCGCCGGCGGGGAGGTCGAGCGGGGCCTGGAAATCGACGTACCAGTGATGCTTGCGGCTGGCGAGGATCTTCCCGTTGGGCTTGGGGTCGGGGGTGTAGCGGGTGAGCATGTGGTAGCGGCTGTTGTCGAGGACAGCGCCGGGCCAGCCGCTCGGGCTGGCGACGTCGGTGAATTCGCCGGGCGCGGCCTCGACCTGCAGGACGACGTGCGGGTCGCCGAGCGACGGGTCGCCGCCGCCCCAGGCGAGGCGCACGGTGTCGCCGCGCTGGACGTCGGCGGCGGTGTCGACGAGGCGCTCGCCGGCGTCGTCGCTGCGCTCGATGGCCCGCGCTTCGAAGGGTTTTGGCAGCGAGAGGTTCGGCGACTCCTCGCTCCACACCGGGGCGCCCTCGCCGGCCTTGAGCGCCTCGACGAGCTCCATCTGGCGCGCGATCAGGTGGTCGGCGGCGAGGGGGCCCCACAGGCTCATCTCGGCCTCGTAGCCGCCCTGATACCAGTCGTCGGGGTGGGTCAGGTAGAGCATGTGGTCCTGCGAGTAGCCGAAGGCCATGCCGCGGACATCGCGGGCGGCGAGCTCCTCGCGCAGGTGCTTGATGACGGAGTATGTCGGTTCGCCGGGGAGGGTGACGAGGTAGAAGTCGTCGAGGGCGGCGACGGTGGTGTACATCTGGTGCACCTCGCCGTGGGGGACGGTCTCGCCGAACTCCGCGAGCAGGCCCTTGATATCGATGCAGTCCTTGGGCATGCCCTGCATGCTGGTGGCCGGGTTGCCGTCGTCGACGGGGAGCGGGCCCTTGCATTGCCAGCCGCCCCAGGTGTAGGGAAAGTTGGCGGCGTTCTGGAACTCGGGGAGCTCGTCGTAGCCGATGCCGGCGTAGGTGAGGTCGATGCGGCGCGAGCGGACGCCGAGGGTGAGCTCGGTCTTCCAGGTGATCTGCTGATATACGTCGTAGATCTTCGGGGCCGCGTCCTCGCCGAGCAGCTCGATGCGGGCGGCGCCGGGGTGGTTGAAGCGGTCGCCGCCGGGCGAGGCGTCGCCGCCCCCGGATTGGATGAACATGCCGAAGATCGGCTTGCCGCTGCGGGCGAAGAAGTGCTCCTCGAACTTGAGCTCGAGGCCGCCGGGGGCGTCCTCGGTGAACAGCTCGTTGTCGCTGTCGAACACGGTGCCGTGCATGCCAAAGTTGAGGATCGCGGCCATCGGATCGCCGCCGGGGCGGCGCACGGCGAGGATCGTGAGGCGCGGGTCCTTGCCGTAGGTGGGGTCATTCTCGCCGCGGCGGTCGCGATAAATGAGATCATCGGCGTCCCAATCTTCGGCCTCGGTGGTGCCCCACTCGGCGGGCCCGAGGTCGGCGATCGCGTCGGCGACGACCTGGGCGAGCTCGGTCGAGATGCGGTCGATGATCTCCTCGTCGGGCGAGTCGGCGCCGACGCCGGCCAGCAGCTTGGGCAGGCGCCAGTAGCGGGCGATGTTGTGGTGCGAGTGGGTGGCGCCGGTGATCAGGCGGCCGCTGAGGTCGATGTCGTGGAGCTGCTTGAGCTTGGCGATCGTGCCCTCGGTGAGCGAGGCCTCGGAGCTCATGGTCGGCATCTTCAGCAGGACCAGGCGCTCACCCTCGACCTCGAGCGCGATCGCCTTGGCGGCGCCGTAGCCGTAGAAGCCAGAAGCGCCGTTTAGCACGTCGTTCCACGGGGTGTTGTTGGTCTTCTTGCGGCCGCCGTAGCCGGCCATCGAGGCGCCGACCGGACCGGTGATGTGGCCGACGGCGACACCGGCCCGGAGCGGGCCGTGGGTCAGGCCGGCGGCGGGCTCGCCGGTGCTGCCGGTGTCGCCGCTGCTGGTGGCCTCGCCGGTGGTCGGCAGTGGGTCGCTGGCGCCGCTGGTTGCGCCTGTGCCGCTGCTGGGGTCGTCGGCGGTGGCGGAGATCACGGGGTTGTTGCAGGCCGGGAGGGCGAGCAGCAGGGGAATGAGCCGACGGACGGGCGCGGGCAACATGGCCGGACCATAGGCTGCGGGGCGGTGAAACTCAATCGCGCGGCGAGCCGGAGATGCGGGGTGCTGGGCCCTGGGACAGGTCCGGGGTCGCGAGCTGGCGGGGTTGCAGCGGCCCGGTGAGCATGAATTTGGGTTAGCTTTGCGGGTCCCCTGCGCGGCACGTCACCGTGCTCATCTCGACAACGATCTATCTGCTCTCGCGGGTCGCCTCGGCGTCGCCGGGCGCGTCGCTCGAGCCGGAGGCGGCGGACAAGCCGATCGGCGCCGACGCGGCGCAGGCTGGCGACGCGGTGTCGTTGGAGCACGGACGTCCGGTCGAGGTCGCGGCCGGCGACGCCGCGCCAGCGCCGTCGAGTCCGGCGCCGCCGGTGTCGGCGATCCCCGCGGCGGCGCTGCCGAGCGAGGACGGGCTGACCGCGGCGCCGCAGGAGGTGCCGCGCTGGGAGTGGCTCGGCAACCCGCTGGCGCCGAAGACCCGCGGGGCGAAGACGGCGAAGCGCCGCAACCCGCACCGCTTCCTGCCGCTGCCGAGCCTGCGCTCGCAGCCGTCGGTGGGGCTGATGCTGGGGGCGTCGCTGAACTACGCGTATCGCACGCGTGACGACGAGCCGAATCGTGTGTACCTGTATATCGAGTCGCGGGTGTCGCTGCGCAAGGTGCAGCAGCACGGATTTTCGCTGCGGCTGCGCGACCTGCTCGGCTACCGCGAGATCTTCGAGGTGTCGACGGGGGTGATCATCGACCCGGTGTTCCCGTACTTCGGGGTCGCGAACAACGCGTACCTGCGCGGGCAGGATCTGCGCGGGCGCCACTTCCAGACCTTCGTGCGGACGATCGGCGGGGCCTTCACGTATCAGCATCCGCTGTGGACCTACAAGGCGCCCGGTCCGCAGCCGATGGGGACGCTGCGATCGTATTCCGGGTTCGGTTACTGGGTCGACCAGATCCGCAAATATGAGGGTTCGCTGTTCGCGACGGAGCGGGCCTACGACGAGGGGACCACGCGCCGCGGGGTGCTGCGCCTCGGCCTCACCTGGGACCGCCGCGACAATGAGTGGAGCCCCAAGCGCGGGGCGCTGCACGACATCACGGTCGACTCGGCGGGGCCGTGGACCGGGTCGAACCACGCGTGGGGGCGGGTGCACGCGACGCTGCGCCACTACTGGACGCTCGGCGTGCCGAGCCTGGTGTTGGCGCACCGGCTGACCTACGACGGGCTGTGGGGCGACGCGCCGTTCGTGCCGCTGGGTGAGTTCGGCGGGCTGGTGAGCTCGGACGGGCTCGGCGGCGTGGTGACCGGGCGCGGGTGGATGCGGCGGCGCTTCATCGGCAAGCACAAGGCGTTCGCGAGCGTCGAGCTGCGCTTCGAGCCGATCGAGTTCAAGGTCCGCAAGCACACGCTGGGGATCGGCCTCAAGGGCTATGTGGACATCGGCCTGGTGGCGCAGCGGATGCGGGACCTGCCGCTGAACTGGCACGTGTCGGGCGGGCCGGGGCTGCTCATCACCTGGGATCGCTTCGCGGTGATCCGCGTCGACGGCGGCTTCAGTCGCGAGTCGGCCGGGTTCTATCTGATGACCGAACACGCGTTCTAATGCGGGGGCCGCGGCGTGGATGTGATCGCGCGCGCGCGGCGGGCGTCGCGGGAACGCGGTTTTTTTGTACACTGGCCCGCCGTGCCCGCCCTGCCGCCGCCCGTGTCCCTCGCCGCCGCGCTCGCGCCGTGCCGCAGCTGCGGCCGCGTGTATCCGGCGGAGCGCCTGCAGTGCCCGCAGGACGGGACCTTGCTGCCGCTCGAGGGCCGCCTGCTCGACAACAAGTTCCGCCTCGACCGCAAGATCGGCGACGGCGGGATGGCGAGCGTGTGGCAGGCGACCAACACCTTCGTGCACCGGTCGGTGGCGCTGAAGCTGATGCACGCGCGCTTCGCCAGCGACGCGGAGCTGCTCGGCCGCTTCCGCAACGAGGCCTCCGCGGCGGGGCGGATCGGCAGCCCGCACATCTGCGACGTGCTCGACTTCGGGACCAGCGAGATCGGGCCCTACATCGTGCTCGAGCTGCTCGAGGGGGCGTCGCTGGCGGAGCTGATCCAGACCCACCGCCGCCTCGACCCGGGCCTGGCGGTGTGGATCGTTCGCCAGGCGCTGACGGGGCTGGCGGCGGCGCACAAGGCGGGAATCGTCCACCGCGACCTCAAGCCCGAGAACATCTACCTGTGCCGGGCGATCCGCGGGCAGTGGGTGGTGAAGCTGATGGACTTCGGCATCTCGAAGTTCGCCCACCACTTCCTCACCGCCGCCGGGGCGACGATGGGCACGCCGCACTACATGGCGCCGGAGCAGCTGCAGGGCGCGTCGCGGGTCGACGCGCGGGCCGACCTGTGGTCGATCGGTGTGATCCTGTATGAGGCGATCACGGGGGTGCAGCTGTTCGCGCGCCAGAACGTGGCCGACGCCCTGGTCGCGCTGCGCAGCTACCAGCCGCCGCCGCTCAGCCAGTACCTGCCCACGGCGCCGCGCGGGCTCGCCGAGGTGATCACGCGCTGCCTGCAGCGCGAGCCGAAGAACCGCTACGCGTCGGCCGAGGCGCTGCTCGCTGACCTGGCGCCGTTCGAGCGCGCCGGTCCGGCGGAGCTCAAGCGCGCGGCGGGGGCTGGCCCGAAGGACATGTCGGCTGCGGGGGCGGTGAAGACGACGGGGGCGCAGGCGGCGGTGAAGGCCGCGGTGACGGCGGCGGTGAAGACGACAGGAGCGCAGGCGGTGGTGAAGCCGGTAGCGTCCGCGGGAGTGGCGAAGCCGGCCGGGCCGCAGGCGGTGAAGACGACGGGGGCGCAGGCGGTGGTGAAGCCGGGGGCGCCCGCGGGAGTGGTGAAGCCGGCCGGGCCGATGGCGGTGAAGACGACGGGAGCGCAGGCGGTGGTGAAGCCAGGCGCGCCGGTGGCAGCGCCCGCGGCGAAGCCGGTCGCCGTCGCGGCGAAGTCAGGTGCACCCGGCGCGGTGAGGCCGACGGTGGCGCAGCCGGCGGTGGCGAGGCCGACGGGGCCCGGGGCGGCGCGGCCAGGTCCTGGAGGCGTGGGGGCGAAGCCCTCGCAGGCGCTCGACTCGTTGCCGACGCGGCCGATGCAGCGACCCGCGGCCGCGGGTCCTGCGGCGCGCGCGAGGCCGCCAGCGCAGTGGTACATGCAGACGTGGCTGTGGGGTCTGGCGCTTGGATTGCTCGGTGGCTTGCTGGTGCTGCTCGCCGCGCTGACGCGGTGAGGCCGCGTCAGCGGAGCCAGCCGAGGTAGCAGGTCGCCCCGGGCTGGCGGCGCGCGGCGGCGAGGGCCCGCTTGAAGGTCGCGTAGGAGCGGAAGAACAGCTCGAGGCCGACGCGCTGGCGCGGCGAGAGCGGGCCCTCGCTGCAGATGACCTTGGGGTCGTGCACGCCGAGGTCGAGGAAGCCGATCACGCCGACAGCGACCAGCGAGCGGCGGGTGCCGTGCGGCAGGCGGGGGCCGAGGACGACGGCGTCGAGGAGGTCGCCGTCACCGGAGCGCCGGCCGGCGATCGATCCGTAGTTGTATGGGCAGGGGAGCGGGGCGATGAAGTCGACGGAGCCGTCGCTGCGCCGCTTGACCATGCTCCACCGCGGGTACTCGACCAGGACCTCGCAGCGCTCGCCGCGGGCCGGGAGGTCGAGGTCGCAGGGCGGAGCGTCGCGCACGGGCAGCACGTAGCACGCGGCCCGCGTCGCGACCAGCGCGATCAGGTCGCCGGTGCTCGCAGCTCCTGCGAGCATCGGCGCCATCGCGCCTGGGGGTGTGCGCTGAGTTCTCCAGGACGAGCGTCGCTGGAGCGCTCGCGGGCCCGGGCGATTGATCGTACATGTCTCTCAGGACATGTATCAGGGCAGCGGCACGCAGCGGGTCAGGATCGCGTCGCGGATCGCGTCGCCGCCGGCGGGCACGCTGTCCATCTCGTGCGGGGCGCCGGTGATGTAGTCGATGTCGACCGCGGCGCCCCCGGCGAGCAGCGAGTCGTGCAAGGCGGTGGCCAGCGGCTCGTAGGCGCCGGGGTCGTCCTTGCCGATCATGAAGTGGATCGGGAGATCGCCGAGGTCAGCGACGTCGGGCCCGAGCTCGGGGCCGCGCTCGGCGAGCAGGGCGAGGTCGCCCGGGCCTGGTTTGGTGCAGCGCGGGGTGTCGGCGAATGCGATGTCCATCAGCGAACGCGGGCCGTTGCCGAGCTGGCAGCCGGTGCTCGCGCAATCGGGGCAGGTCGCCTGGCGCAGGGCGTCGCACTGGTCCGGCCAATCCGCGTCCGCCTCGCCCTGGCAGGCGAGATCGAGGCGGTGAAACGGGCCCGAGGTCGGCATGGCGAAGTCGAGGGAGGGCGCGGCGCCTTGCCAGGTCAGGGCATAGCCGAGCTCGGCGCTGCCGCCCGAATTGCCGGTGGCGCACAGCGGGCCGCGGGCGGGGGGCGATGTGCGGAGGTGACGGATGAGCGCGGCGAGGCGACAGGCGGCATGCTGCGGGCCGTCGGTGCCGCCGGTGAACCATCCCGCGGGCCAGCGGCGCTCGACCACGGTGTAGCCGGTGTTGTTGAGCGCCTTGGTCTGGGTGAAGTTGTAGAAGCCAGTGCCGTCGCCGCCGCTGCCGAACAGCACGGTGCCCCTGGATGGGACGCCGTTCTTGGCCCCGTAGATCGCGAGGTCGACGATCGCCGGGGCCAGGCCGGCGCAGGTCACCTCGTAGCGCTCGCAGCGAGTCGCGGCCGGCGGCGACTTCTCGCAGGGCATGTCGAGCAGCGTGACCATCTCGTCCTCGCTCGCGCCGGTGCTGTCGGCGGCGCCGGTGCTGTCGGCGGCGCCGGTGCTGCCGGTGCTGTCGGGCATGCCGCTGGTGCTCGCGTCGCTGCCTGTCGTCGGGGCGGAGCTGGTCGGGGTGTCGGTGGAGCTGTCGCTGGCGGTGGTGGTCGAGCTTGTGGTGGAGCTGCCGGTGGCGTCGCCGGTGGAGCCGGCATCGGTCGTGGTGGACGAGCCGGTGTCACCGGGGCAGGCGATGAGGAGGGCAGATATCGGGAGCAGGCGAAAGGTAGGGGTCATGAGCGGGCGCCGATCGGAATGATCGTACACCTGCATGCGGCGGCAGCGTCGACGATGGGGATGGTTGTGGGTTGCAGGGGGGAGGCGACCCCACGCGACCTCGACGTATTGGGTCTGCCGAGAACGTTTTTTGGGAAAGTCGCCCGGTATGAACGAATTTCTGGCCGCGTGACGATTCTTGGCTGGGCCGTGGCGCCATTGGCGTGGCTTCGCGCCTCCCCGGAGGGCGCGGATCTTCGGGCAGCGCGGTGTCGCTCGCCCGGCGCCGACATGTCCCTCGGGACAGGTTACACCGACGCTGTCGGGCGACATTTTCGTTACGATGCCCGGTATGCGTTCATGGATTTCTGCCGGTCACCTCTCACTCATCTCTGTCGCTGCGCTGGCATCTGCCTGCGGTGACGACTCCGCAGGCACGCAGGGCACTGACGCCGCGACGGGCACCGGGACCGGTGTCGCGAGCGTGACCTCGGGGGTCGACACCAGCGCGACGGGTCCCGGCGGGAGCACCACGCAGGTGCCGACCGGGGGCGACAGCGAGTCGAACTCGACGGTGGCCACGGACGTGACGAGCGCGACCGGGACGACGGGCGACGTGAGCGCGACGGGGCCCGGCATGACGACGACCGGCATGACGAGCGACTCGACGGCCACCGACGTGTCGACGAGCACGGGCCCGGGCAGCACCAGCGGCGACCCGCCGTGCGCGGACGGGACGATCTTGTGCGAGGGCAACAACAAGAAGGTCTGCGACGGCGTGGGCGGCTTCAAGGACGAGGAGGTCTGCCCGGGCTTCTGCCTCGAGGGGGTCGGCTGCGTCGCGTGTGAGCCGGGGAGCTTCAAGTGCGAGGGCGACAAGGTCCAGAAGTGCGACGATCAGGGCGGCGCCTACGGGGACATCGAGACCTGCGACCCGATCCAGGGCCAGCTGTGTGACGCGATGGCGGGCAGCTGTCAGGGCGACTGCGCGCCGGCCAATCTCGGGACCAGCTACATCGGCTGCGACTACTACCCGACGGTGACGGCCGGCCTGCACGAGACGAACCCGTGGGTGTTCGACTACGCGGTGGTGGTCGCCAACACGACCGCGAAGAACACCAAGATCACGGTGACGCGCGGCGCCAACCTGATCGTGAACGACATGGTCGGGCCGAACACGGCGAAGGTGATCAAGCTGCCGTACATCGACGCGCTGAACATCCCGGCCATCGCCACCCAGGGCCCGACGGTGATGCTGGCCGACGGGGCCTACCGCCTGCGCTCCGACAACCCGGTGACGGTCTATCAATACCAGCCGCTGCAGTACAAGGTCGGTAACGCCTTCTCGTACATCAACGACGCGGGGCTGCTGCTGCCGGTGAACACCTGGGGTCAGGACTTCCGGGTCGCGTCGCGCAACCACTGGACCTTCGCCAACTACCAGATCCCCGGCTTCTACGCGGTGACGGCGAAGGAGGACGGCACGCAGGTGACGCTGACGCCGTCGGCGACCGGCAACAAGGTGTACGCGGGCGCGGGGGTCGCGGCCGACGGGACCGGCGTGGTCATGCTGAACGAGGGCGACGTGCTCGAGGTGTTCACGCAGGCGAAGGGCGGCGGCCCGGACGGCTCCGACCTGACCGGCACGCGCATCGAGTCGACCAAGCCGGTGCAGGTGATCGGCGGCCACAAGTGCACCAATGTGCCGTTCAACGTGCAGTTCTGCGACCGCCTGGAGGAGTCGATCCCGCCGATCGACGTGCTGTCGAAGGAGTACATCGTCACCGCACCGCTGATCAACGCCAACACGAAGAAGGGCGAGATGGTCCGCATCATCGCTACCGAGGCGAACACGGCGCTGACCTACGATCCGCCGCAGAACGGCGCGCCGGCAATGCTGGTCAACGCCGGCGACTACGCGGAGATCGCCAACACCCAGGCGGACTTCAAGATCACCGGCGACAAGAAGATCCTGGTCGCGCAGTACTTCATCGGTCAAAACGGCGGCGGCGGCTCGGGCGACCCGGCGATGGCGATCGCGGTGACCACCGAGCAGTTCCGGACCGGGTATCTCATCCACGCGCCGACCAACTACGACACCAGCTTCGCCAATATCGTCGCGCCGCCCAACGCCAACATCACGGTCGACGGCGCCCCGGTCGGCGGCTTCGCGGCGATCGGCGCGACCGGCTTCAGCGTGGCCCGCATCCCGCTGTCGAACGCGGGCGACGGCAATCACCTGTTCGCGGGCGACCAGAAGTTCGGCGTGATGATCTACGGGTACGGGCAATATACGAGCTACTGGTACCCGGGCGGGCTCGACCTGAACTTCATCCCGCAGTGATCAATCTTCGCCGGGCTCGGAGCCCGACAGCGGGAGCTGATGCCCACGTCCGGCGTGGCGTTGCTTCCAGCTGGCGAGCTCGGGGTCGGCCAGGCCGCGCATCGAGTCGCGCCGCTGCGCCCCGTCGGGAGCGAACCACAGCGCCAGCCCCGCCCCCAGGCGTCCGCCACGAAACGCACCGGCGATATCGCGGAGCACCTGGGGTTGATCGAGGGACAGCGCCATCCAGACCTTGAGCACGACAGCGAGGTCATCGACCATCGCCAGGTAGGTTTGCTCCGCCTGCGCCTGCCAGCGTTCGATGGCCCGCGCGAAGCCGGTGTGCGCGAGGGTCTGCCCGGTCGCGGATGTGGCGAGCACATGCATCCAGATCATCATGGTCAGGTGGTGGGAGGCGTAGGGCATGAAGATCTCCGCCCACGCGGGGTAGGCACGCGTCCGCCGCCGGGTCTCCACGTCACGGAGCACCAACACCGCGGCGACCAGCTCTGCGCCGGTCAAGGTCGGTGTAAACACCTGACTGTAGTACTGATCGAACAATTTCATCCCCGCGGTGCGGGCCACGTGGGGCTTTTGGCGCCACACCGACATGATCGCCTCGGCGGCCTCGGCAGAGCCGATCGCTCCCTCCATGCGGCGGGCGCCGCCGCGTTTGGACACGTAGGTGTAGCCGATCGCCTGGACGTCGAGGACGAGCCGGCGCTGCACCTCGTCGTTGGCGCGGAGGTCCTGCAGCTCGATCGGCGTCTGACTGTTGGTCGCGTAGGTGATCTTGTCGACGATCTCCTGGTCGTCCTCCCCCAGCGCGTACAGGCGTACCAGCACGTGCGCCTGCGAGTAGTCGTCCTCGGGGCGGGCTTCCAGCGCGCGTTGGATCGTCTTGCAGGTTTGACCGCCATTGATGATCTGCAGCCCCTTGACCTGTACCGCGAAGTTCCGGGCTTGCAGCGAGTTATGCTGGAAGCCGCGGCAGACCATCGTGACCCCGTTGTTATAGAAGTAAAAATTGGGGCGCAGCGCGGGCGTTGCGAGCGTCGTCAGCATGTCGTGGTTGACGCGATTGTTCGGGCCCAGGAAGCGGCGGATGTTTCGCTCGAGCAGGAGGTCGCCGTGCTCGTGCATCAGGGCGGCGATCTGGCGCACGCTGAGCCGGCCGACGAGGACGCGACGGAAGCTGAGGTCCTCGACGGCGGCGTCGCCCTCGAAGGCCAGGACCGTGTTGATCTCGCGGGGTACCTTCAGCTCGACGAGGCGGCGGTGATTGACGTGCTCCCATTGCACCTGGCGGGGATCGAGGTCCGCCTGGGCGATGCGAGCGTCACCGTCCTTCTGCCAGCGTACGCCGTTGTTGCACAGCACGACCTGGACCTGGGGGATCGCGCCGTCGCGGATCCGCGAGCGGGCGTCCTCGACCGCGTGGGCGATGTCCCGCATGCCGGTGAGAGGCTTCTCGGGGTCGAAGATGGTCGTGACAGTCTGGATGATCTTGGACAGCTCGCCGGCCGGGAACGCCTTTGTGCCATCGAGACTGCCATGATATTTGGCCTGAAATAGCCATACTGTGAAGCTGTCATGGAGCGTCTCGCCGACGTGGATCGCATCGACCCCGCCGTCCTCACCTCCATCGGTGAGGCAGTCGACGGCCTTCCCCTCGTCGAGCTCGAGGAGCGCCGCGACGCAGAGCGCGCAGAATGCATTGGACTTGCGCCGACCTGGATCGTCCACGCCGCGTGCTGCGAGGCGGGACCCGTATTCGTCGACGACCCTGCGGACCCACTGCTCGACGATGCCGGCGTAGCTGTCGCTCATGAGCGCGCAGCATACAACGATGACGCGTCGGTGGTCACTTGCGGCGGGGTCGCTTGCTCGCCCGGCTGCGGCGAGCGAGGGCCTCGTCGTGGGCGCGGCGGAGGGCGCGGAAGGCCTCGGGGTCGCCGCCGTGGTCGGGGTGGGTGAGGAGGGCGCGTTGGCGGAAGGCGGCGCGGATCTCCGGGATGGTGGCCTGGGGTGTGAGGCCGAGGAGCTGCCAGATCGACGCGGGGGCCTCGCGGGTGGCTCGCGGGGCGGTGCTCGTGGTGTCGCTGGCGGGGCTGGTGAAGGGCTCCTGGCCCATGAGGACGCGGGCCCAGGCGCGGGCCCAGCGGGCCTCGATCTCGACGAGGCTGCGACCGGCGGCCTGCTCAGCGGCACGCAGGGCCTCGTCGCGGGTGCGGGCGCCGCCCTCGGAGGCGTCGGGCTTGCGGAAGGGCTCGCGGGTCGGCGGGGCGGTCCACCACGCGGCCCACAGGAAGCGGCGGCGCTTCGTCGGGGCGATCGAGACGGCGGCGGCGAACAGCTCGGACACGCGGGGCAGGCTACTCGAAGTGGCGCGGGAGCTGTGAGGCGCTTCGCTCACGAGGGGGCGGCCGTGCAGAGTGCGACGATATTACTCGCGGGAGGCGGCGTCGCTGGCCACCGCGCTGAGGTGGGGGGGTGTCTCGACGACGCCGATGGTCTCGGGGCGGCTCTCGGTGTATTGGGCGGTGCCGAAGATCTCGACGAGCTCGGGCCAGCCGCGGCGATCGAGGGTCTGCAGGGTCTGCTCGGAGAGGCGCGAGAAGTCGGTGAAATGGCCGGTCGTGATCGAGGTTTCGAGGCAGCGCCCGTGGGCGGCGACGGCGGCGGCGAGCAGTGGTTGCACCTGGGTGAGCATCGCCTCGCAGTAGGCGGCGACGATTGGGGGGGCGTCGATCTCGGCGGGGAGCTCGGCGAGCAGGAGGGCGGCGGCGCGGTACTCGGCGAGCTGCCCCAGGCGGGTGAGCGCGGCGATCGTCGCTTCGGGGCTGGTGCGGGAGGCCGCGATCTCTGCGTATTGCCGCTCGAGCGTCTGCGCCAGCGCGCCTGTGTCGGCGAGGTATTTGGATAGGCGCCGGAGCGAGTCCTCGCGGACGCGCTGCTGTTTGCGGTCCGCGGGCTCGCTTGCGAAGCGGAGGCCCGAGGGCACAGGGAGCGCGAGCAGCTCCTCGAGCTTGGCGTCGGCGAGGTGGAGGGCGGCCATCGCCGTGGCGTCGTGGTAGGCGCGTGCGCGCGGAACGTCGTCGGCGGGGATCGCCACCGGAGCGCGACGGGCGAGCTCGAGGGCCTCGGTGAGCCAGCGGCGGGCCTCGGCGGCGAGCTTTGGGTTGCGGGGGTAGACCGTCAGCGTCGGGGTCGTGGCTTGTTTGCAGGTCGGCGGCTCGGGGGGTCTGGGGCGCTGATGGTGACGGGTGCGATCGCGGAGCATGCGGGCGCGGTCGCGGGGGCCCTCGTCGGAGGTCTTGCCGCCAGGGCGCTGTATGGATATGCACAGGTCGTGGAGCGGGCCCTTCTCGCACGCGGCCTGCCACTGCAGTTGGCCGACGCGGGCCGACGCGACGATCAGGAGGTCCTGCGGGCCCGACTTGCCGTGGCGCTTGAGGTACGCGATGGCGTGCTCGCGGTGCTCGTGATCGCCGCGGAGCAGGTCGCGGCGGCGCCAGAAGATCTGGGCGGCCTGCTCCGGGTCGCGCCGGAGGTACCGCGCCTCGAGGCGGTCGAGCACGGCGAGCGCCTGGTCGCGCTGACCGAGGCCGACGCGGATGCGGTAGGCGTCGCGGAGCAGGTCTGGCGTCTGCATGTCGTCGGGGTAGCGGGCGGCGTACTGTTCAGCGAAGTCGGCGGCGTCGGCGTAGCGGCCGACGGCCTCGTGGCCACGGGCGAGCTCGGCGAGGGCGCGGCGGGCGAGCTCGGGGTCGGTGGGCTGGGCGCTGGGCGCCTCGGGAGGCGCGGCGTGGGTCGGCGCCCCGACCAGCAGGGCGAGCACGGCGAGCGCGAGCACGGCGGCTTTGTGGTGCGGGCGCATCGGCCGGGGGACAACCGGGTCGCGGCGATGTTCCTGGCTCGCGGTCGGGCGCGGGTTCACGGGTCAGGGCATTTGGGCGGGGGTTGGCCGGTGTCGGGGCCGGGGGCGCCGCAGTCGATCCACTCGCGCAGGAGGGCGAGCTCGTCGTCGGGGACGATCGCCGCGGGCGGCATCGGCTTGCTGTCGTACTTCTGCCAGTCGATCGCGCGGACCTCGATGCTGGCGGCGAAGGGGACGACGCCGGCGTGGGCGTCGAAGTTGACGGCGCAGGGGGCACCGGCACGGTCGGCGGTCGGCAGGGCGGAGCTGTGACAGCCGGTGCACCAGCTGAGCATGAAGGCCTCGCCGAAGTTCTCCCAGGTGAGCATATTGTCGCAGTGGACGGCGTCGCCGGTGCTGCTGGTATGGGTCGTCGCAGCGGTGGTATCGGCGGCGCCGCTGGTGCTCTCGGCGGTGGTGGTGGTGGCGGCTTCGGTGGTGGTATTGGTGGTGGTCGGCGTTGCGGCGCTGGAGGAGGAGGTGGTGGCGGCGGTGGTGGTGCTTTCGCTGTCGCTGTCTTCGTGGCCGCAGGCGGCGAGGACGGCGGCGAGGAGGAGGCGCTCAGGGAGCGATGAAGCCTTCGATCGGTGGGACATCGGGGAGCCACTCCTGGGGGTCGACGCCGACGAGCTTGAGGACGCCGGCGGCGAAGTTGTCGTAGCGAAGGGGTTCGAGGGACTTGTCGTCGGCCTTGCCGGTGAGGAGGTTGACGTTGCGGCCGTTGAGGCTGCTGTCGGTGCCGCCGTAGACCCCGGGCTGGACGCCGGCGCCGAGGACCATGGCGGAGGTGATGGGCCAGTGGTCCTTGCCGCCCTGGGGCGCGGGGGCGTTGAGCTTGGGGGTGCGGCCCATCTCGGACATGACGACGACGACGGTGTCGGCGAGGCGGCCGGCGGCCTCGAGCTTGGCCATGAGGAGGGAGAGGTCGGCGAACAGTGCGTCGGCGCTGTCGCCCTGGTCGGCGATGGTGGTGTGGGTGTCCCAGTCCTGGCCGCTGTCGAGGTAGACGGCGCAGGAGCTCTGGTCGAGCATGGTGATGGCGAGGTCGACCTGACCGGGGAGGGCCGAGGAGGCGCTGAGCTTGAGGGTCTGGAGGGCCGGGATGGCGCGGAGGTCGTCGGCGCGGTGGAAGCAATCACGGTAGTCGCCGAGGCGGCGATTGTTGTCGCCGAGGGCGCCGCGGAGCTTGGCGGCCGCGGCCGCGCGAGCCTCGACGTAATCGTGGATCTGCTGGGCCTCGGCGGGGCCCGGGACGAGCAATGGAGTCTGCGTATAGTCGACCTTGGTGGGCGCGGGCTTGTAGCTCTTCTTGGCGCGGTCGAGCAATGTTGCGATCTGGTTGTGGTTGCCGAGGCGGCCCATCTGGGCGGCGAAGGGGCCGGCATAGGCGCCGCCGCCGATGTCGGCGTAGGGGAGCGGCAGGCCGTCGCCGAGGCTGACCGCCGTGATCGCGCCGAGGTCGGGGCTCAGCTCGGTGCGGGTGCCGGTCATCATGCGCACGTGGGCGCTGAAGTGGGCGATCGAGCCGACGTTGATGCCGCGGACGACGGCGCAGCCGCTGGCCCAGTCCTTGAAGAACAGGTCGATGTTGGGGTGGCCGTCGGGGCTGAGGACCTCGATGCCCTTGCTGTACGGGATGACGGTGCCGGCGGGCGAGTCGATGCTCTTGTTCTGCGGGTCCTGCGGGTCGATGTGCCACACGGGGTCCCAGGCGCCGCGGGCGAACACGACGAGGAGGTTCTTCGCGCCGGCCGCGGCGGCGCGGCGGGGGAGGGCGAGCGCGCCGAGGCCGGCGAGGCCGAGACCGATGAATGAACGACGATTGAATCGCATGAGATATCCCTCCTAGTAGAAGGTCAGGCGGTGGTCCTGGAACATGGCGGTGAGCAAGATCTTCCACTTCTGGCGGTTGTCGCCGGCGACGGCGGTCCACAGGGCGAAGGACTGGTCGACCTCGGGGCTGTCGGCGGCGACCAGCTCGGCGAGGACGCGGGCGTGGAGCAGGGCGATCTGGGCGCGCACGCCGGGCTCGTCGCCGGTGCTGTCCTTGAGCTCGGTGAGGAGGGTGGCCTTGGCGGGGAGGTCGAAGTCGCGGTCGACGACGTAGCCGGCGGCCTCGGCCGCGAGGGCCTGCAGCACGAGGGTGCGGGTGGGGTTGAAGGTGTGGGTCGGCTGGGTGATCGAGTAGCCGTCGATGCCGCCGGCCATGGCGCGGTAGCCGAAGGCGTCGCTGCCGAGCAGCGAGAACTCGCCGTTGATGTCGTCGGCGGTGCGGATGCCGTACCAGTCGAAGCCGGCGAGCTCCTTGAACATGCGGGCGAGCTGCTCGGGCCGGGCGACCTTGTAGCCGACCAGGGTCTCGGCCTCCTCGGCGTCGAGGCTGTGGCTGGCGCGGAACTCGTCGGACAGGACGATCTCGCGGGCGAGGGCGCGGACGTCGAGCTTGCCGTCCTGGTCGAGGGCGTCGGTGAAGCGCGCGACCAGGGCGAAGGGGACGGCGTCCTGGTGGACCTGGGCCATGTAGCTGTAGAAGCGCCGCGCGGTGCACTGGGCGAAGCGGGGGTCGGCGGCGATGCGTAGGCCGAGCTTGTCGACGCCGCCCTCGGCCTCGGGGACGCCGAAGTAGCCGGGGGTGCGCTTGGTCTTGGTCTTCCAGTCGTCCTCGAAGTCGAGCTCGTATTCGGTGGTGGGATAACAGACGTCGGGCTTGAGGCAGGTGACGCCGTCCATCGCGTCGTAGGCCTGGACGAGGCCGGCGCGGCCGCGGGAGGCGACGCCCCAGAAGTAGCCGGCGAGGGGGTCGAGGGTCTGGTGGCAGCCCTGACAGCCGGGGTTCTGCTGGAGGGCGTTGTTGACGGCGTCGGGGTCGGAGAAGTCGACGTCGTTGAAGGGGGGGACGTCGCGGGTGAGGTAGTCGTCGCAGAGGAAGACGCGGCTGACGAGGTTGGCGCGGGCGCGCTGGTAGTTGTTGCCGTTGGAGGCGTGGCGGTGCCACAGCGCGGAGCTCGCGAGCACGCCGCCGCCCTTGGGACGGTCGTCGCTCCACTGCACGGGCTGCCAGCCGCCGGTCTGCTTGTCGTAGCCGCTGACGTGCCAGGCGGTTGCGCCGATCTCGTCGACCATGACGGTGTCGGTGGTGACGATCTCGCTGAAGGAGCGGGTGGGGTCGGAGACCACCCAGGCGATGAGCTGCAGCGGCTCCTCGGGGGTCGAGGCCATGTAGGTCGCGTCGTCGAGGTCGAGCAGCGGGCCGCGGTAGGCGAGCATGGAGCCGTTGAGCTGGGCGCGCACGAGCAGCGCCTCGGCGTAGATATCCTTGACGGTCTCGGCGAAGCGCGGGTCGGCGAGGTAGTCGTCGACGAACATCGGCAGCAGGGTCGGGTCGGCGGCGACGTCGGCGAGGTCGTCGGCGGACGGCCGGACGCCGCGCAGGGCCATCGAGACGCGGACGAGGTGGTCGGTGGGGGACAGCGGGACGGTGGTGGGCGCCGGGCCGTCGGTGGTGGGGTCATCGGCGGTGGTGGCGGTGGTGGTGCCGGCGGTGGTGCCGGGTTCGCTGTCGCTGCTCGCGGTGGTGGTGGGGTTGTCGCTGTCGCCGCTGGTGGGCGCGGTGGCGCTGGCGTCGGTGGTGGCGGACTTGGTGGTGTCGCTGCTGCCGTTGCCGGTGTCGTCGCTGCAGGCTGCGAGGGCGAGGGCGGCGGAGAGCGAGAGGCTGCGGATCGGTGTCATGCGTGGTCTCCTCGCGGTCGGTGGGCGGCTGGGTGGGTCACTTGTCGGCGCAGGCGCGGGTGACGTCGAAGACGCGGCCCTTGGGGCCGCGGACGACGAGCTGGCCCTTGCCGGTGTAGCGCCAGGCGAGCGTGGAGCCGGCGCCCCAGGCGATGAGGCCCTCGCCGGCGTCGGGGCAGTTGGCCTCGCAGACGTGGACGTCGTGGCCGGCGGCGCTGATCTCTTGGGTATCGGTGGCGATCTCGAGGCCGAAGTCGGCGGTGAAGCAGCCGAGGTTGGTGGTCCAGCTCGAGTCGCTGCGGGCGCTCAGGTGGTCGCCGTCGGGGCCGATGAGCTCGGCCTCGCCGTGATGGACGCGCGCTGACTTGTCGGTGGGGATCCGCAGCGTGGAGTCGGCGGCGAGCAGCTCCACTTCGCCGAGCTTGAGGGCGTCGATCTCGAGGGTGTAGACGACGGCGACGATGCAGGCGGTGCCGTCGCAGTCGCCGGTCTCGGGGGCGATGTGCAGCTGGACGAGGCCGTCGAGCTCGTGGTTGGCGGCGTAGTCGCAGGCGGTGAAGCGCAGGCTGAGGCTGTCGGCGGTGCGGGTGAGCGTCAGGCAGTCGGGGTCGACGAGGTCCTGGCGCAGGCGATCCTCGACCTGGGCGAGGGCGACGGCGGCGACGTCGTCAGCGGCGAGGTCGCGGAGGCCGACCGGGCGGAGCATGCGGTCGAACACGCGGAGCTGGGCGACGTCGGTGTCGAGCGCGGTGAGGGTCTGGTTGGTGACCGGCTTGTCGTCGGCCGCGGGGGCGTCGGGATCGCAGGCGGCGAGGATCGCCGCGAGTGACAGTGCCGTCCGGAGTGGGCCCACGGGAGACCCACAGCACGCTTCGAGCCAGCGACACGCGAGGGATCTCGCGGACATGGGTGGGCGTGCCCGGGCCCTGGGCGGGTGGTGTTGACGACTGTCAAGGGTCGACTGTCGAGGTGTTCGCCCTCGCCGGTCGTGGTGCGCTCAGGGACAGAAGGGTGGGACGGTGAGCGGGCAGAGGGTGGCGTCGGCGTCGTCGCAGCGGATCGGGACGAGGAGTTCGTCGTCGGCGTCGGCGAGGTCGGCGAAGCCGCACAGGCGGCGGTCGTCCTCGCCGCAGCCGAGGCGGGTGTGGCCGAGCACGGCGATCTGTCGCGTGCCGGCGAGCTCGATGTCGACGATCGGCTGCATCGCGGCGCGCAGGGTCGCCTCGATCTCGGCGAGCTCGGTAGGCGCGTCGACGGTGACGCAGCGGCGGGCGAGCGTGCAGGGGGCGCCGTCGGCGTCGCCGTAGACCTCGACCGAGACGCTGGCGAGGGCGCCGAGACGCTCGGGGGTGCAGCTGGCGTCGCCGCTCAGCTCGAGGGCGATGATGGTGGGCTCGGGGCTGCAGCCGGCGAGGCCGAGGACGAGGCCGAGGACGAGGGGCCGGGCCGCGATCATGGGACGATGAGCTGGAGGTGGCCGCTGTCGTGGGGTCGCAGGCCGAGGCCGAGGCCGAGGCCGAGCGCGACGCTGGTGACGGCGGCGGCGGCGAGGCCGACCCACAGGCGGGTGCGGCGGTTGTTGCGGGGCTTTTCGTCGCGTGGTCGCGGCGGGATGTTGTTGCTGCTGCGCAGGCTGGCGAGGGCGGCGGTGACGGCCTGACCAGGGGAGTCGCCGCGGGCGGGGTCACGGATACCGTCCTCGAGGATCAGTCGGGCGAGGTGGCCGTCCGCGGTGGCGGCGAGCCAGAGGATCGGTCGGTCGTCGGCGAGTTTGCGGAGGGCCGCGCGGGCGCTGGGCTCGGCGGGGTCGAGGCGGCCGGCGACCCACAGCGGGCCGATCGGGTCGGTGGGGTCGGGACGGAGGGTCGCGGCGATCGGGGCGTCAGCGGGGAGATCGAGGACGCGAGCGTCGGCGGCGTGGCCGGGGGCGTCGATCTGCAGCAGGTGCAGGCCGGGGCGCAGGCCGGGGAGCTCGGCGAGCGGGCGACAGTCGACGCGCACGCTGGCGTCGACGGGGAGCACGGCGCGGCGCATGGGGCGAAGCGGGCGCTGGCTGTCACTCGCTTGCAAGAAGGCGAAGCCGACGTCGGGGCCGTAGAGGGCGCCGTCGGGGCGGCGCTGCGGGTCGAGGGCGAGGGCGAGGGTGTAGCGGTCGCGGGCGCGGAGGGCGTCGCCGGGGCGGGCGCGGGCGCCGTATGCGAGGCCGAGCTGGAACTCGATGTCCCACAGGGTGGCGCTGCACAGCGGGTCGCCGTCGAGGGCGAGGGCGGCGTCGGTCTCGAGGCGCTCGAGGCCGGCGATCATGTCGTCGTAGCGCTGCTCGAGGTAGGCGCGGCGGGCGGTGGCGAGGCCGGACTCGACGGCGCCGAGGGTCCTCGCGGTGGCCTCGCTGCTGGCGGCGGCCTCGGCGAGCAGGCGATCGCGCAGCGGGCCGAGCTCGCGCAGCTGGTGGCCCTCGGCCGTCGCGGCGGCGCTGGCCCCGTGCACGGGGGTGGTCGGGGTCCGCGGCCAGAGCAGCAGCTCGCGAGCGTGCGCGGCGGCGGGCGCGAGTGCGCACAGCGCTGTCCAGAATAGACAGGCGAGGCGGGCGAGGCGAGCGAGGCGAGCGAGGCGGGTGAGGCGAGCGAGGCGGGCGAGGCGGGCGAGCGCGGTGCGGCGGGTGAAGCCGACGCGGTGGGCGAGGGGACGGGCGCGGTGCCGTATGATGGCCAGGTGGGCACGCGGCGGCTGGGTCGGTACGAGGTCGGCGAGCGGGTCGGCAGCGGTGGGCTGGCGGACGTGTATGTGGCGCACGTGGAGGGGGCGCAGGGGTTTCGCAAGCGGCTGGTGATCAAGCAGCTGCGGAGCGAGTTGCATGCGCACCCGGAGGCGTTCGCCCTGCTGCTGGCCGAGGCTCAGCTGGTCCAGCGGCTGTCGCACGGGAACATCGTACAGGTGTTCGACTTCGGCGTCGACGCGCAAGTCCCGTATCTGGTGATGGAGCACGTCGACGGGGTTTCGTTGGCGGACCTGCTGCGCGACGCTCGCGAGCGCGACGCGGCGATCGACGCGTCGGCGGTGTTGTTCGTGGTCGAGTCGGTGTGCGCGGCCCTCGACTATGCACACTGCGCGGTGGACGAGGCGGAGCAGCCGCTCGGGCTGGTCCATCGCGACGTGACGCCGGCGAACATCCTGGTGTCGCGTGAGGGCCTGGTGAAGCTCACGGACTTCGGCATCGCCCGCCTGAGCGCGGCGGCGGGGGCGGAGGGGCGGGCGATCGGGACGCCGGGTTATCGGGCACCCGAGCAGGAGGCGGGGGCGGAGGTCGATCGTCGGGCCGATGTATATGCGCTCGGGGTGGTCGTGGCGGAGCTGGCCGAGCGCGTCGCGGAGCCGCCTCTGCGAACTGGGCTGGTGGCGCTGGCAGAGCGGGCGACGCGGACGGCGGTGGCCGAGCGGATCGCCGACGCGGGGGCGCTGGGTCGCGAGCTCGAGCAGCTGCGTGCGAGCTCCGCGGTGCCGCGCGGCGCGGGGGAGCTGGCGGCGCGGGTGCGCCGACTGCAAGGCGAGCGCCTGCGGGTCGCGCAGAGCGTGGACGCGGCGCTGCGCATGCGCGGGCGGGCGGCGCAGACCGAGGCGCTGGTCGGGTCGCCGGCGCGAGGGCGGGCGAGTCGGTGGAGCCTGGGGCTCGGGCTGGCGGGGGTGGTGATCGCGGGGACGATCGCGGCGCTGCTGATGCCCGACGCGCGCGGTGACGCGGACGGGGCGGTGGTCGCGGCGATGCGCGAGGGGCTGGAGTCGCCAGGGCTCGCTGCGAGCGCGGTCGAGGCGGCGGGGCCGAGCGTGGGGCCGGCCGCGATGAGCGTGGGGTCGGTCGCCTCGGTAGCGATCGATGACGGGCCGGTCGTCGGGGCCGCGATCGGTGGCGGAGAGACGGTCGCCGGGGTGGCGATCGATAGCGGAGAGACGGGCATGGTTTCGCCCGTCGGGGCGGAGCGGTCGCAGCGGGTCCGGCCGGCGCTGGTGGGTGGGCGCCTGCGGGTCAACCTGATCCCGTGGGCGGAGGCCAGCCTCGACGGAGTGGCGATCGGGCGCACACCGATCGACCGCAGCGTCGCGCCGGGACGGCACACGCTCGAGCTGCGCAACCCGGACAGCGGTCAGCGGCGCAGCCGCGAGATCGAGGTGCGCCGCGGCGGGGAGCTGAACATCACGGAGTGGTAAGGTCCGGGCGATGACCTCGGCGAGGACAACGGCGACGGTGAATTCCCGAGCTGAACATCACGGAGTGGTAAGGTCCGGGCGACCGATGTCCGCCGCCAGTCCGCACACCGAGCAGCTCCGTGACGCCCGCGGGGTCGTCAGCCTCCGCCGCCACCCGCTGCGCATCAGCGTCACGGCGGGGCCCGACCGCAAGCTGGTGCGCGAGCTGAGCGGCGAGCGCATCGTGGTCGGCACGCACGAGAGCTGCGACCTGGTGTTGACCGACCCGACGGTGTCGCGGCAGCACCTCGAGATCTCGCTGGTGCCGCAGGGCTGGGCGCTGTGCGATCTGGACTCGCGCAACGGGACCTTCGTCGGCGACCTGCGCGTGCGCGAGGTGATCGTCAGCCGCGATACCCGGGTGCAGGTCGGCGGGACGCAGCTGCGGCTCGAGCCCGTGCGGGCGGCGGTCGAGCTGGCGGTCGGGGACACCGAGCGCTTCGGGCCGCTGCTCGGGCGCAGCCCGGTGATGCGTCGGCTGTTCGAGGTGCTGGGTCGCATCGCGCCGAGCGACGCGACGGTGCTGATCACCGGCGAGTCCGGCACCGGCAAGGAGGTCGCGGCGCGGGCGATCCACGACGCGAGTCCGCGGCGCCACAAGCCCTTCGTGGTGGTCGACTGCGGCGGGTTGCCGGCCAACCTGATCGAGAGCGAGTTGTATGGTCACCAGCGCGGGGCCTTCACCGGCGCGACCCACCCGCGCGACGGGGCCTTCGTGGCGGCCGAGGGCGGGACCCTGTTCCTCGACGAGCTCGGCGAGCTGCCGCTCGAGCTTCAGACGCGCCTGCTCGGCGTGCTCGAGCGGCGCCAGGTCCAGCCGCTCGGCTCGAACCGCCCGCGCAGCGTCGACACGCGGGTGATCGCGGCGAGCAATCGCGACCTGCGGAAGGAGGTCAACCGCGGCAGCTTCCGCGCCGACCTGTACTTTCGTCTCGCGGTGATGAACGTGCACATGCCGGCGCTGCGCGAGCATAGCGAGGACATCCCGCAGTATGTGGCGGCGATGCTGGCGGAGTGGTCGGAGGCGGGCAGCCCGGCGCAGATCGACGCGGAGACGGTGGCCCGCCTGCAGGCGCAGCCGTGGCCGGGGAACGTCCGCGAGCTGCGGAACACGGTGGAGCGGGCGGTGATTTTGGGCGAGTTGCAGGCGCCGGTCGAGGCTGCGTTCACGCAGGCACCGGGGCAGGCGTCCGCGTCGTCGGCGACGGAGAGCCGCGCCGCGGTCGTCGACTCGACGATCCCGTTCAAGACCGGCAAGGCCGCGCTCATCGAGCAGTACGAGCGCAGCTACATCGAGGCGCTGATGCAGCGCTTCGGGCAGAACATCACGCGCGCGACCCGGGCGGCGGAGATCGACCGGGTGTACCTGTTGCGCCTGCTCGACAAGTACGGGCTGCGGCCCGGCCGCCAGGGCTGAGCGATCGGCAGAGTCTGCCGGATCGGGGCCCGGCTCGCTCGGCGGTTGTTGCCGGCATGTCCCTTGGGACAGATCAGCGGTGCGGGCGCTCGGAGAAATTCTGCGACGCGTTGTAATCGCCGATCGCGTCGGGTCACTCATCCTCGAAGCCCCATGCGGGCAACAACGGAGTGGCAGATGCAAATCAAGCAATGGACAGGTCATGGTCGTTTCCTCGGGCTTATCATCGGCGCCGCGCTGTTCGGGCTCGTGCCTGGCTGCGATGCGGGTGACGGCGATGTCGACGATCGCAGCATCGACGGCGAGGACGAGGAGGACGGCGAGGGCGCCGACGATGAGGGCTGCGATTCGATGGGCGGCGAGGGCGAGCACGGTCACAAGCCGCCGAAGGGCGAGAAGCCGCCGAAGGGTGAGAAGCCGCCGAAGGGTGAGAAGCCGCCGAAGGGTGACAAGCCGGGCTGCGGTTGCGGCAAGCCGCCGCCGCCCCCTCCTCCGCCGCCCTGCGACGAGGATGGTGGTCCCGGTGAGGGCACGGGTCCTGGTGAGGGCACGGGTGGAGAGAGCACGGGCGGCGAGAGCAGCGGCGGGGACGAGACGACCGGGAGCGACCCTATCCCGCAGTGAAGCGCCGCGGCGACGGGGTGGGCGATGGCGAGGCGCGCAGCGAGGTCGAGCCGACCTCGCGGCGCCGCCGCGACGGCGTGGGCGATGGCGAGGCGCGCAGCGAGGTCGAGCCGACCTCGCGGCGACGCGCCTGGGCCCGGCGCCCGGAGGAGGGAGACATGGAAGCCAGGATCTTGATCGTGGACGATGACCCGTGGACCCCGGAGGTGGTGAGCTCCGCGTTGCGCGATGGGGACTACGTCTTCTCGACGGCGCGCGACGGCTGTGTGGCGCTGGCCAAGGCGCTGCGCGAGCCGCCGCAGCTGGTGATCTCGGGCGTACGCATGCCAGGGATGAGCGGGTGGCGGCTGGTCCGCAAGCTGCGTGCGCACCGACGCCTCTCGGCGACGCCGTTCATCTTCCTCACGGACATGACCCACGCGGCGAGCCGTCGTCACGGCTTTCGCGTCGGCGCCGACGACTATCTGGGCAAGCCCTGCGACCCGCGCGAGCTGGCGCTCCGGGTGGCGAACGCGCTGCGGCGCAGCCGTTCGCGCGGCGCTCCGGGCCCCGTGGAGGCGCGGGGCTTCTCGGGGGCGATCGAGGACATCAGCCTGGCGTCGCTGCTGGTGCTGCTGGAGATGGAGCACAAGACCGGGATGCTGGTGCTCAGCCGCCGCGGCTCGCGTGAGCGCTGCCGGCTGTTCCTGCGCGAGGGGCACATCGTGGCGGCCTTCCTCGACGGCGACCCGAGTCGGGTCCACCGCGAGCTGCTCTACGCGATCGTGGGGTGGTCGGCTGGGGTGTTCGAGTTCAAGTCGCTGCCGGTCGAGATGCGCGACGAGGTGGGCTCCAGCACCACGCACCTGTTGATGGAGGCGATGCGGCGCAGCGACGAGGAGGGCCGCCTCGACGAGGTGGACGTGTGCGCGAGCTCGGGCGAGTTCATGTGAGGGCCGCGCCGGCACGCGGCCCTGGGCCTGCGGCGGCACGCTCACCGGCAGCCCTGCGGCGGCGGCACGCCGGCCCCGGCCCCGGGCCCGGGCCCGGGCTCGATCGGCCAGTGGACAGTCGGTCGACGATGGGCCTAAGGTGTCTGGAGGTATGCGGGCGATCTTCCAGTTCCTCGTCTGTTTCGTCGCGGCCGGCAACGGTCTCGCCGTCGGCGCCTGCACTTCCGAGACCGGGAGCATGCCGGTCCTCGAGCCCTACTTCGAGGCTCGCGACGCGCGAACGTCCACGTTCTGCGGCTGTTTTCACGAGCTGGTCGGCTCCGGCGACCCGGTTGCCTGCGAGGAGGCGCAGGCGCTGACGGGCGCGCAGAAGGGCTGCATTGGCGGCATCTTCGACGATCATCCTGCGGACCAATACACCTACTATAGCGCCCCGCTCGAGTGCCTGGCTGCGGTCGAGTCCGACTATGCCGCTTGCCTGCACCCGCTGGGGTGCGAAGACTTCGACGGGCTTGACGTCTGCGTCAAGGCGTACAACGAGGCGGTGCTCGACTGCCCGCGCCTGAGCGAGCACGACACGGAGGACTTCGAGCAGTGCATGCTTCTCTGAGGCCGCGGGCGCGGCGACTGTTGTTATTGGCGGCCGCGATGGTCGCTGGCTGCGGTCAGCCCGAGGCCGAGGTGCTGCTGCGCGCGCCCGTGGATCACGCCGAGGACGTCGCGGAGGACATCCCGATGACCGGCGAGGCCAGCCCCTTGTTCGCCGAGCTCGATGTGGCCATGCGCCAGTTCGTCAAGTGGCGCTGCGTCGGCGCCAGCGCGCTGGCCGTCTCGTACAAGGGGCGCCGGATCTACAAGCGCGGGTTCGGGCGAATGCACGGACGTGCCAGTGAGGCGCCCTATCCCGGGTGCGGCGACGACAGCCAGGACCCCTACGATCCTGACGCGGCGTTGGTCCAGCCCGATACACCGATGTTCCTCGGCAGCAACTCCAAGCCGGTCGCCGCCGCGGTGCTCCGCTGGTTGCTCGACGAGCGGGTCGCCGCGCACCCGGAGCTGCTGCCGCCGCCGTGCGAGGGCGAGCTGTGCAGCTGCGCCGAGCCGCCCTGCGAGCCGACCTCCGCCGACCTCCGCCTCCTCGATCCGGCCAACGATCTGCTCCCCGCCGGGCTCGCCGACATCTACCGCGGGGATGTGCCGCTCCCGTTCCCGCTGGTCGACGAGCCCTGCACGCACGGGCACGACCCGGGCTTCGCGGACCCGCGCTGGCGGGACCTCACGGTCACCAACCTGTTCTCGCACCAGGCCGGGCTGGGCCGGGGCGGGGTCGTCTATGTCGACAACGTCGAGGGCGCCCCGTACTTCGCCGAGATGCGCGGCTACGCGGACGGTGACGAGGCGGCGTGGATCGCCGAGGATGCGTCGGTGCGGGCGGCCAACTCCGCGCTCGGTCCGGCGATCGACGCGGCCGCCGAGTGGCTCGGCGCGCGCGAGGGCGACGACCCCGTATATTTCGTCAATCGCTACAACATCCTCGCGGGTGAGGAGCCGATCGAGGAGACGCTCAAGCTCAACGCCGGGGCTTGCATGGAATATACGCCGGGGGCCGCCGGGGTCTACACCGACGACGACGGGCTCTACGACCCGCTCGGGCAGAGCGGAGAATATTCGAATCACGGGTATTCCATCGTCGGGCGGATCATCGATCACATCTACGCGGCGCGCAGCGGCGGCCGGTATCACGCGGCATACGGCCAGCCGCAGAGCCACTGGCACAGCGCCCTCGCCGAGTTCTTCGCCGAGAAGCTGGACATCCACGAGGGCGTCGAGTCGCCCGAGGGTATCTTCGCGTTTCAAGGCGATTACAAGCACCTTGAGACGCTCGGCCACCCGGTACCGCGGATCTGGGACAAGAAGAGCTATGAACCCGAGGCTTATGAGGTCAAGCGGCCGTTCTGCGTGTGGCGCGGCGATAGCTGCGACTTCGGCCCCTGGCGCCGTCGCCGCGACGCCGACACCAGGCTTCGCCCAAATATGGACTTTCAACTGCTCGACGACGAGCTCGGCTTTGCGATGGCTCCTCGGTGGTCGGCCGACCGAGCGCAGCTCGGCCACGCGCCGGGTGGGCTCGTCGTCGAGATGCCCGTCTACCTCGAGTTTGCCCGCAAATACTACATCTCCGGCCGATCGACGCGCCTCGACAATGGCAACGGGAAGGAGCGCGTCGGGCCGCTCGCGGGGGTGAGTGGCGGGCACGCTGGGGCGCTCGACGGGGCTCGCGCCTTTGTCTCGCAGCTGGTCGCCCAGACCGGGATGAACGCCCTCCCGCCGCTGGTCGGCGGCCACATGGTCGACGACTTCGATCACCTCCAGTCGGTGCGGTTGGACATCCCGGGCAACGTCGATTTCTCCGTCGCGGTCAATCAGAATGGGGACCCTCGCTGTACGGACGTCGTCGCCGAGGGCTGCGGCGATGAGTACTCGATGCTGCGGAAGTTCGTCCTCTTCGGGCTCTCGCGGGTCGACTGGAGCGCCGTCGATGCGCTGCTCGCCGAGCAGCGCGACCAGGTCGTCGGTATGGCGTTGCGCGACGGTTTCACCCATTTCTGGTTCGCCGACGATCACCACGTCGTCTGGAATGGCCTGCCAGGCAGCTTCCCCGGGCGCGCGCAGGACGATCCGGGCACGGTGATCGCCAGCCCGCTCGCGGGCCCCTACGCGCTGCCGTCGACGCGGATCGGCCCCGATGTGCTCGGCGTGGCGATGGCCCCCGACGGCGAGGTCTTCGCCTGGTACAACGACGGCCGCTACAGCGCCGGCGATGTCCGCGACCTCTCGGCCAGCGCCGCGCCGTTGCGCTTCACGTGCGCGGAGGGTCAGACGCCGATGGACATCGTCGCGGTCGCCATCGCCAGCTACGGGGTCGTCTATACCTGGTACGCCGACGGGACCTGGAGCTCCGGGACCGCGAGCGACCTGGCCGCGGCGGGCAGCGGCAGCTACAGCCTCCCGCCGGGCTACGAGCCGGGCGACATCGAGGCGATCGCGTTCGAGCCCGCGCTTCCGGACCGGGTGTGGACGCGGTTTGGCGACGGAACGATCCGCATCGGCACGGTCCTGCAGCCCGGCACCCCGGGCTAAGATCATACATCGTGATCGCGCCTGGCAGGCCCGGGCTCCCCGGCGTCGCCCACGCAATCGGCGCCTGCAAGGCTTGCGGCGGCGACGCAGCCGTTCCCCGGTGGCCGCTGGTGCGGGTTGCGGGTGCGTCGATTCCCCGGGGTGCTGCTTCCGGTGCACATTGCGTGCGCAGGTTGTCGACGTTTCCAGGAATGTTCGCTTGCCTGACGCATTGTTAGTATCCCGCCGATTTGTCAGGAGTCATCATGACCGCACGTATTTCCTTGCTCCTGCTCATCGTCGCCGGCTGTGGTGGTTCGCCGAAGGCCGATACCGATGGCTCGGACACCTCGCAGAGCGCCGGCACCTCGCAGGCCACGAGCGGGTCGGGCCTCGCGTCGACCAGCGACGCGGAGAGCTCCTCCGAGGCTGCCACCACGTCGACGGGCGGGGGCGAGGCGAGCGACTCGCTGAATGAGGTCCAATCTGGCAGCCACAGCGACTCGCAATCCGCGACCGGCCCGGCGGAGGACACCGGCGAGGTCGCCACGTCGAGCACCGGCGACGGGAGCACGAGCGGGAGCACGAGCGGGAGCACGAGCGGGAGCACGAGCACGACCGGCGAGACGACGACCGGTGACACGACGACCGGTGACACGACGACCGGCGAATGCATGGCCCAGATGGGCCCCGCGCCGGTCGAGCTCGGCTCCGCCAACGACCTCGCGGCGCCCGGCGCCTACGTCCTTCTGGCCAAGGCGGCGATCACGAATGTGCCCGGGTCGGCGATCTCGGGCGGGCACGTCGGCGTGAGCCCGGCGGCCTCGACCTCGATGACGGGCTTCGCTCTGGTGCTCGACCCCTCGGGCGTGTTTGCGACCTCGCCCGCGGTCGTCGCCCCGTGGAAGGTCTACGCCGCGAACTATGTGGTGCCCACGCCCGGCAACCTGACGGTCGCCGTCCTCGGCATGCAGGCCGCGTACATCGATGCCGCCGGCCGGGTGCCCACGGACTTCCTCAACCTCGCGAGCGGCAACCTCGGCGGATTGACCCTCGAGCCGGGTATCTACACCTGGGGCAGCACGGTGCTCATCCCGGACGATGTCACGCTCGAGGGCTGCCCTGACGACGTGTGGATCTTGCAGATCTCCAACGACCTCGATGTCAGCACCGGCAAGAGCGTGCTGCTCAAGGGCGGCGCGCAGGCCAAGAACGTGTTCTGGCAGGTCGCCGGTCAGGCGACGATTCACGTCAATGCGCACTTTGAGGGGATCATCCTGTCCAAGACGGGCATCACCTTCCAGACCGACGCCACGCTGCACGGCCGCGCGCTGGCCCAGACGATGGTCGCCCTCGACATGAACGCGGTGACGGCCCCCTGATCGGCAGCAATGTGGGGCAGGGGCGCGCAGGGGCGCCGGCTCGCCGGCTCAGGCGGCGAGCTGGCGGGCGAGCAAGGGCTCGATGCCCTCGCCGCTGAGGAAGGCGCGGGCGAATGTGCGGACTTCATCGGCGGTATATTCGAGGATGCCGGCGTCGCGGAGGGCGGTGATGCGTCGGTACTCGCGCCACGACACCTGGCCGTCGAGGATGAAGCCGAGGACCAGCAAAAGGACGCAGACGCGGCGCAGCTCGGGGTCGGCGGCGCGCAGGCGGTCGAGGTAATCCGGGGGCAGCGAGGGGGCGGCGGTGACGGTGATGGCGTAGCGCTCGACCAGGGTCTTGGTGAGGAGATAGTGGTTCTGATGGAAGTCGCGCTTGCTGACGGCGATGAACTGGCAGGTGGCGTAGAGCAGCTCGCGGGGGTCGTGGCCGGCGAACCGGGCGGGCAGGCGGCGGGCGAGGTGCTCGAGCAGGCGCTGGCCCATGATGATGACCCGGGCCTCGCGCAGGACCACGTGGGTGCTGTAGGCGTTGATCGCCATGTAGATCGGCATGCCGATGAAATCGAGGACCTCGCGGACGGCGAGGCGGCCGAGCAGGCGCTGGACCAGGTAGCGCAGTAGCTTGCTGCCGAGGAAGCCCTTGAGGCGCAGGACCAGGTTGAAGACGAAGAGGACCCCGCGGTTCATGCCGAGGAAGGGGTCGATGCCGTAGCGGAGCAGGCCGCGGTGCTCGTCCTCGATGCCGATGCCGACGATCTCCGCGGCCAGCAGGTGCTTGTTGTGCGGGCCCATCAGGCCGGTGGCGACCGCGATCTCGTGCACACCCCAGAGGTTGAGGAGCACGAGCGCGTAGATCTCGACGACCATCAGGAAGACGCCCCACAGCAGCTCGGCCCAGGGCAGGACGATCGCGCCGACGAGCGGGAGGCTGACGGGCGCGGCCGGGAAGAGCTGGGGGAGGAGGTATACGGGCAGGAAGTAGGCGAGGAAGCCGGCGACGCTGAGGCCCGCGGACATCGCCAGCGCCTGGCGGTGGCGCCGGCGGATGAAGCGGACCTCGGCCGGGTTCAGGATGTGCAGCTCGCCGTCGTTGGCGAGCGGGCGCACCGGCAGGCGGGCGAAGAAGCGGTGATACAGGCGCTGCATGGCGAGGGCCTTACGGGACCTCGGCGATCGTCGCGTCGATGCACCACTGGGTCTTGGTCGAGCTGTTGACGGTCGTGAGGTCCGTGAAGGTGTTGATGTTACAGCCCGGCGGGCCCTTGATGCCGACGAAGGTCTGGCCGGCGGGGGCCAGGACATCATCGACGGCGATGCCGAGCTCCGGGCCGAACTGCTGGCCGGAATGTACGCTGATACAGAAGCGCTGGACGTTGACGACGACCGGCGGATCGATCGGGAAGCTCTTGTAGCCGGTGCTGTCGATGACGCCGATGTTGACCGACTGGAACGGGGCCATCACGGGGTGGGAGGTGTTGTTGTCGTATTCGTGGAAGTCGAGCGTCGCGGACGGGCCGCCCTTGGTGCCGAACACCGCGAAGCCCACCCGACTGACCGTGAAGGGCGGAGCGATGGGCGAGGCGAAGCACTCGGCGTCCCAGTTCTCGGCGCTGCTGGGGTTGTTGATGTCGTCGCCGAAGACGCACCAGAAGGGGAAGTCGCACTGCGCGAGGTCGGGGTAGTGCTTCAGCTCGTGGGTCATCGGCTCCGGCGCGCCGGTGGTGGCGGTGGTGGTCGAGATGTCGCCGGTGCCCGTGGTGGTCAGCGGAGCGGTGCTGCTGCCGTCGCTGGCGCTGGCGTCGGCGTTGCTGACCGCGCCCGAGCTGGCGTCGGCGGAGCCGGCCGAGGTCGAGGTGGTGGGGGTGGCGGTCGTTGCTGCGGCGCTCGTCGCGGTGGTCGTCACGGCGCTCGTCGTCGACGTCGCGCTCGCGGAGCCCTGGTCGCCGTTCGAGTCGAACGCGGGGTTGTCGCGGACGCACGCGGTCGCGGCGAGGCTGGTAGCGAGGACGAAGCGCAGGGGACGATGCACGGGTCGGAGGCTATCACGGGGCCCGCGGAGCCCGCGGAGGGACGGTGAACCACTCGCGCGAGCGCGATAATGCTCTACCCGCACATCGCTGCTGAAACCCCGCTCGATCGCTGACGCGACGCGATCGTGATCTCACCTTGGCGGTCCGGCGATCGGCGGGGGCCCGGTCTGCGGCTGTTGCGGCGATTGCGGGGCGGGCGGGACTGCGGGCATGATGGCCGCCGATGTCGTCGCGCTGCCCTGTCCCGAACCGCCGGTGCCGCCAAGCGAGGCGCGCGAGCTGACCATGGTGCAGCTCGGCTTCGCGGTCCGCCTGCTGTATTTCCTGCTCGCGCCGTTCACGATCCTGTCGGCCGGCGACGTCGTGCCGATGACGGGGGTGTGGATCAATATCGTCGTGCTGGTCGGTGGGTTCATCGCGGTCGAGCTGCTGCGCGGCGCGACCGGGCGCCACCCGCTGATCGCCCGTCTGCTTGCGCGGCAGCTGCGCTACGCCGAATACTATCGGGCCCATCCACCGCGGCCCTTCGTATATTACATGTTTTATCTGCTGCTCTTCCCGTACTGGCTGATCAACCGGCGGGCGCGGGAGGAGTTCGGGCTGTACCGCGGGTTTACGATCTTCGGGGTCGTGCTGCTGGTCGTGTTCGGGGTGGTCGACTATTTCTTGTTGTGGTGGCCGGAGATCGGCGTCGGCAAATTTGTCGCCAGCATGCTGGCGACCCTGGTGTTGCAGGTCGGGCTGCTCATCACCTTGTTGATGCCGCTGGCGGTGACGATCGTCGGCTTTCAGCTGGCCGGGCGCTCGCGGGCGGTGTGGACCATGCTGGGCGCGGCGGCGCTGTCGGTGGGGCTGGTGTATCTCGGGCGGAGCGCGCGGGTCGGCGAGCTGACCCCGATCGAGGTCGCCGCGCGGGCCCGCCTGCGCAGCGAGGCCGCCCCGGACCGGGCCCAGGCGGCGCAGGATGCTGCCCTCCGCGGGGTCTGGGACGAATTGCGCGGGGGCACGGCGACGGTCGACGGTGACGGCTGGGTCGGCGGGGACACGCTGGTGCGGGCGCACACCGCCTTGACCGGGTTCTATCACCCGGACGAGGCGGCGGCGTTCAGCGTGCACGTGTGGCCGGTGGACCAGCCCGTGTTCGCGCTGCTGCAGTGCCACCAGGCCAATCACCCGCCGCCGTGGCGGGTCATGGCCGCGGACGGGCGTATCGTCGGCGATCAGGCGGCGATTCCGGCGGAGTTATACAATGTGCAGCCGACCCGCAATCGTCGGCGGATCCATTCGGCGGTGCGGTGAAGGGGCGGGCATGGTGGAGCGTTCATTTGATGTTGTGACGCCGACGTTCATGTGGTTGGTCGTTGCCGACCACGATTCATCAATATGAAATAGGATGACGCAAGCCTCGCAGCCCGGTCACCACCCCACTCACACATGCCGGCCGAACACCGGCAGCAGCGTCCCGGAGCTCAGCGTATTCGTGGGGCTCGCGAGGAACAGCACCGCCTCTGCGATCTCCGCGGGCTTTGGCCAGCGGTCGAAGTCGGCGCCGGGCATGCTCGCGCGATTGGCGGGGGTATCGATGATCGACGGCAGCACGGCGTTGACGAGGATCTGCTCGTCGCGGAGCTCCTCGGCGAGCTGGAGGGTGAGGGCGTGGACGGCGGCCTTGGCCATGGCGTAGGCGGCGAGGCCGGGGGCTGGGATGGCGGCGGCGCGGGAGCCGACGTTGACGATGCGGCCGCCGGGTTCGCCGGGGTTCTGGGTGGCGCGGGTGCGCATGCGGGCGACGGCTTCGCGGCAGCAGAGGAGGCAAGTGATGGCATTCATCTCGAGCTGGGCGCGGGCGGCGGCGGCGGTGGTGTCCGCGATGCGGGCCCAGGTGAAGCCGCCGGCGAGGTGGATGGAGGCCCAGAGCCCGGGGAGCCTGGCGTAGAGGTTGTGGACCTGGCGTTCGTCGGCGAGGTCGACGCGGGGGATGTAGTGGGCGCCGGGGAGGGTGTGTGGACCGGGGCCGTCGTCGATGGTGGGGACGTGGCAGGTGGCGCCGGCGGCGAGGAGGCGGGCGACGACGGCGGTGCCGAGGGCACCGGCGCCGCCGGTGATGACGACGTGGCGGCCGGTGAGGTCGATGGTGGAGTGGGGCATGACGGGGCTCCGGTGGCCGATCCGCGGGTCGGGCGAATCACGGCCCTGGCCCGGGGATGGGCGGTCAATTCGCGGGGGCGAACTTCTTCGTCATATACCACTCGATCTGCTGCAGCTCGGTCTTTTCTGCCTGCATGTCGTTTTCGTCGATCATGCGCTTGATGACGGCGGCGACTTCATCGGCGGTGTGCGGCGGGTTCTTCTCGATGTCGGCGAGCTCGTGACATTGGGAGCAGACGCGTTCGAAGGTGGCGAGGGCCTGGGCCTCGTCGATCGGTGCGACGGGCGCGGCGGGATCCGCGGCTTGCGCCTGCTGGGCGCTCTGTTTGTCGAGGCCGGCCTGGCGGCGCTCGCGGGCGGAGCGCTGGAGCTCGCGGGAGATGGCGATGAGGTAGGCGGAGGCCTGCCACTGCTCGAGCTCGGAGATCGGGGCGGTGAAGGCGGGCTTGATCGCCATGCGCTCGACGGTGTTCACCCAGTCGCTGGGGGAGCGGGGGCGGGTGAGGATCGTCTTGAGGTCGTGGCAGACCACGCATTTGCGCAGGAGGACGCTGCGGCCGGCCTGCAGCGAGCCGACGGTGGCGAGCTCGCCGAGCGGGGCCTCGTCGGGGAGGCCGGCGGCGGGCAGGAGCTTGGCGACGCGGGCCCGGTTGTCCTCGCTGAACACGTCGCCGCCGGCGGCGTCGCGGGCGAGCACCATCTCGCGGAAGGCGTGCGGCATGGACAGGGCGGAGAGCGTGATCGTGAGGCCGAGCAGGAGGGTGCCGAGGACGGGCATCCACTCCTCGAAGTGGCGGAAGAAGCGGAGGATCGACAGCTTGATCAGCAGGACGATGCCGATCGACATGCCGAACATCATGTGGGCGACCGTGCGGGCCGGCCATTCGACCTGGTAGTGCCACATGCGGGGCACCATCTCGACCATCATCACGATGTAGAGCAGGACGAACAGGTAGCCGAGGATCCGGTGCAGCCGCATCAGCGAGGGCGGCGCGGAGCTCAGCTTCTTCACCTCGTCGAAGGGGTAGCCCCACAGGTGGTACATCAAGAAGACGGTGGTGAAGCCGAGGACCAGGAACAGGATGCCGAGGGATGCGCTGAGGACTACGTCCATGGTCGGGGGCTCCGCACGCGGGCGTCCGGCGGTACGCGGGGCGCTGGGCCCATCATAGACAATCCCCGCGGGCGGCGGGGCTCGCTTTCAATCCGTGCAGCAGCACGGCGGTGGCCGCCGCGACGCCGAGCGAGTCGACCTCGGGGGCGATCGGGATCGTCAGCTCGAGGTCGGCGGCGGCCAGCAGCTCGGGCGGGAGGCCTGTGCCCTCGTTGCCGACCATGAGGACCAGCCGTGGTGGGCGGGCGACGGCGTGCAGCGGGCGGGCCTGCGGCGAGGCGGTGGCGGCCCAGACGGAGCCGCCGAGGCTGCGGAGCTGGGTCAGGGCGGCGAGGAGGTCGGAGCTCTGGGCGATCGGCTGGGCGAAGCCGTGGCCCATCGCGGCGCGGATCGCCCGGCGCTCGAGCGGGTCGGCGCCGCGGCGGTCGAGCAGGACCAGGTCGACGGCGAAGGCGCGGGCGCTGCGGATCACCGAACCGAGGTTGGCGGGGTCGGCGAGGCCCTGGACCAGCAGCACGGTCCAGCGCGGGGCGGCCAGCAGGGCGTCGAGCGAGCTGGCGCCGAGGACAGGTCCGATCGGGCAGGTCGCAAGGGACAGGTCGCGGGCGAGCGCGGGCGGGCGCGCGGCGCAGGCGATCACGCCGCGGTGGAGGTCGAAGCCGAGGACGGCGCGGAGCAGGGCGTGGTCGGCTTGCAGCAGCTGGCAGTGCGCGCGGCGAGGCGGGCGAGGTGGGGGGCGGTGCCGAGGACGGCGTGGGTGTGGAAGTGCGGGCTGGCGAGCAGGCGGGCCACGGCGACCTCGCTCTCGGCGAAGAACACGGCGGGGTCGGGCCGGCGGGTGAGCAGGTCGCGGAAGCTGCCGAGGCGCGGGTCGGCGGGGTCGACGATGACGGTGCGGTCGGGCACGGGCGGGGCAGGGTGACGAGGCGGTGCCGCGACGTCAACGCGGTGGGTCGCGGTGCTTGCGCGGCGTCAGGGGGGGTCCGGGTCTTGCCAGTGGCGGAGCCAGCTGGCGCGGGCGGAGCTGGCGGGCATGGCGTGGCCGGCGAGGAGGGTGAGGCAGGCGGGGTAGGTCCAGGCGGGGCCGCGGCGCATGGCGGCGAGGCAGGCGAGGAGGTCGGGGTGGTCGCGGCCGACGCGGAGCTGGCCGCGCGGGCCGCCGTGCTGTTGCGGGCCGCCGTCACCGGCGCAGAGGACGATCGACTCCGGGCCGCCGGGGAGGACGGCGCGGAGGTTGTCCAGGAGGGCGCGCTCGTCGGGGCGGAGGGCGGCGTCGGGGAGCGGGGCGCCGGGGCCGAGGCGGAGGGCGCCGGCGAGGGCCTGGCCGACGCGACGCAGGCCGCGGCGGAGGCGGGCGCGGAGGCGGCCGACGCCCTCGCTGCGCGGCGGTGGGGCGCGGAAGCGGAGGCCGAAGAGTTCGGTGAGGGCGCTGCGTTCGGCGGCGTCGAGGCGGAGGACGGGGGAGTCGGGGAGGGCGTGGTCGGCGGGGTCTTGTTCGGGGTAGAGGGCGAGGATCACGGGCGCCTCGCCGACGAGCTTGCTGCCGGGTTCGCGGTTGTTGGTGAGCTCGGCGAGGCTGAGCCAGCGGGCGGGGAGGGCGTGGCGGGCGTCGGGGTCGTGCGGGGTCCAGCAGGGCAGCATCGGCACCTGCATGAGCTCCTTGAGGCGGCGACGGGTTCGCAGGGCCTGGAGGAGCAGGGTGAGGATGCGGGCCTGGATCGCGGGGGCCGCGAGCTCGGGGAGGCGGCGGGCGATGTGCATGAGCAGGCCGATGCCGAGGTCGGCGAGGGCGGTGACGTGGGGCTGCAGGGCGGCGCGCAGGTCGGCGGCGGTGGCCTGGACCGGGGTGCTGCCGCCGAGCTCGACGATCGCGTCGAAGCAGGGGACGGCCGAGAGGCCGAGGTGGGTCGCGACCACGCCGCCGTGCAGGAGCCAGACGCGGGCTTGCTCGCCCTGGGCGGCGACGGCGACGTGGCCGTGGATGCGCGGGGGGTCGCCGCGGGGGCCGAGGGCGAAGCGCTCGCAGGCGAGGTAGTTGCGCAGGCCGGTGTTGATGACCTCGCCGTCGAGGCGGAGCACGCCGGGGACGAAGCGGCCGACGTCGCGGAGCCAGCTGCGGGCCTGGGTCGGGTCGATCTCGGCGCCGCGCAGGTGGAGCTCGGTGCCGCGGGGGCCGGATGGGTCTGTCGCTTCGGACAGGGTCGGGGGGCCCTGGTTGGCGCGCCAGGTGAGGCGTCGGCACTTGCCGCCGCTGTGGGCGCGGAGGTCGAGCTGGGTCGCGCCGAGGCCGGCGAGGGCGAGCAGGGCGAGGCCGCCGGCGGCCTCGAGGGCGAGCAGGGCGTGGTGGCGGCGCTCGGCGGGGACGCTGGGGTCGAGCATGGCGGCGAGCTCGCGCAGCTGTTCGACCGGGAGCGGGGGGCCGTCGTCGCGGACGCTGCAGCTGCCGCGGCCGAGCTTGACGTCGATCTCGCTGGCGCCGGCGCGGACGGCCCGGCGGACCAGCTCGGCGGGCATCTGCCACGGGCCTTGCAGCTGGGCGACGGTGAGCTTGCGCAGCTCGGCCTCGATGTCGATGCGCAGGAGCTCGCGGAGGTCGACGGTGGTCACGGGGCGGCCTCGCGGATGGCGTGGTGGAGGAGCTCGGTGGTCACGGGGCGGCCTCGAGGATGGCCGCGCGGGCGGCGTGGTGGAGGATCTGCGCGCGGCGTTCGGCGGCCAGGCCGAGGCGCTCGCAGAGGTAGTCGAGGGCGCTGAAGACGGCGGCGCGGGGGCGGGTCGGCATGGCCGCCGCGGCGTCGCGGATCCACGGGTTGTCGCGGGCGACGGCGACGACGCGGCGGCGGTGCCAGGGGGTGCCGCGCAGGCGCAGGGGGGCGAGGTCGAGGCTCTTGACCTCCTCGCTGGCGCCGGCGACGGCGAGCACGTGGAGGCGCTCATCGGCGTCGCGGAGGGCGGCGTTGACGGCGGTGAGCAGCGGGGTCGCGCTGGCGTCGGCGTTGGCGAGGATCGGGTCCCAGGGGTCGAGGTCGATCGCGCCGAGGGCGTCGGCGACGGTGCGGGCCTCGGGGCTGCTGTCCTCGAGGACATGTGCGCCGCCGGCGACGGCGCGGCGGGCCAGCTCGCTGTGGCCGCGGGTGCGGTAGAGGTGGCCCTGGCTGGCGAGGGCGCGGGCCTCGTCGAGGGACAGGGCGCGGCCGCGGGCGGTCGGGACCAGCGGGCGCTGGAACACGGCGGGGACGCTGCGGAAGGCCTCGGGCTGCTGGAGGGCGCCCTGGAGCAGGCGCGAGAGGTCGTGGCCGGTGTCGAGGGCGAGCTGGCGGCGGGTCCGACGGGTGACGAGCGTGAGGAGGCCGAGCAGCGCGCCGGCCATCGCGAGCAGCGCGGTGCGGCCGATCCACAGGCGGGCCACGGGGGAGGCGAGGGCGCGGGGGGCTGGTTGGGTGTGGGTCAGCGGCGGCGCGTTGGGGTCGAGCGCGGGCGGCAGCGGGGTGCTGTCCGCGGGGACAGGTTCAGGGGTGCTGTCCGTGGGGACAGGTTCGCTGTCCGCGGGGACAGGTTGTGGGGTGCTGTCCGCGGGGACAGGTTCGCTGTCCGCGGGGACAGGTTGTGGGGTGCTGTCTGCGGGGACAGGGTTGCTGTCCGCGGGGACAGGTCGAGAGCCCGGGCCGGGGAGGACCAGCGGGCTGGCGCTGGCGCTGGCGTCGGCGATCTGCCAGGGGCCGTCGCCGTCGCGGTACTCGGCCCAGGCGTGCAGCCACGAGTTGGTGCGGCCGTCCTGGCCGACGAAGCCGATCGCCATGCGGGCGGGGACGCCGGCGTCCTGGAGCAGGGCCACGAGCAGGGCGTTCTGCATGTCGCAGTCGCCGGCGCCGATCTGCAGGGTGCGCTCGATGAAGTGGAGCTCGCGCAGCTCGGGGGCCTGGTGCTGGGCGGCGATGTCGGGGGCGTTGCTGTAGACGACGAGGTCGCGGGTCAGCTCGAGCATCGCCTGCACGCGCTGGCTGACGGGGCGGCCGCGCTGGGCCTCGGCGCCGAGGCGGAGCTCGGGCGGGAGCAGGCCCGAGCTGGTCGGTGGGGCGGCGGAGGTCGGTGGGGCGGCGGGGACGGTGGTGTAGCGCAGGGTGCCGCGGGTCGGCTCGCGGAGCAGCAGGGCGGGCTCGTCGGCGGGGGTGGCGAGCAGCTCGGGTTGGAGGGCGGAGTCTGGTTGCTGGCGCGGGGTGAGGCGGACGGAGGCCTTGTCGACGCGGTGGCCGGTCGGGACGGGGAGGCGGAGCACGCCGGCGGGCGACTCGACGACGAGGGCGACGGCGGTGCAGTTGTTGGCGAGGGTGGTGCAGGAGGGGTCGGCGGCGGGGCAGTTGTTGGCGAGCGTGCAGGTGGACGCGTCGGCGCCGGCGTAGGGGCCGAGGCGGGAGGGGTCGGCGGCGGCGTCCTGACCGGCCTGGTCGAAGCGCTCGAGGGTGAGGGCGGAGAAGTAGTGCCTTGTCTCGGGCGGGGTGTAGCTGAGCTCGACGGGGACGCCGCTGCCGCTGAGCACGTCGACCTGGGGGCCGCGGTAGAGGCGGCCGAGGTCGGTGTAGCGGGGCGAGAGGTCGCCGGCGGAGCCGACGGCGAGGGCCGCGTCGGGGTCGCCGGTGAGGAAGGCGAGGTCGGCGCGGAGGCGGGCGAACACGTGCTCGCCCCACAAGCTCCAGGCGACGATGAGGGCCACGATGGCGCCGGCGGCCGCGGCGAGGGCGGTGCGGAGGGCCAGCGACTCGCGCAGGCGCAGGCGCAGGGCCAGCCACAGGCGGCGCCACCAGGCGAAGGGGCGGACAGCGTCGAGCTGGCGGGAGATGAGGCGGCCGAGCTCGCGTTCGGCCAGGCGGATCAGCCGGCGCAGGGCCTTGTTCTCGCGGGCGTCGGAGCGCGACAGCAGCAGCTCGAGGGCGTCGCTCTCGAGCAGGGCCTGCGGCGCGAGGCGACCGGGGAGCTCGGCGAACTGGACGCGGCTGCGGCCGGTGTGGCGGCCGCCGCCGGCGCTGAAGTCGGCCAGCGAGGCGGCGGCGCGGACCCGCAGGCCGCGGGAGAACAGCTCGACCCGGGCCGCGCTGCCGAGGCCGACCACGCCGCGCACCGAGCCGCGACGGAAGGCCGAGCTCGGGGCGGGCAGCTCGAAGCGGGCGTTGGCGGAGCGGCCGTTGACGGTGATGCGCAGCGGGAGCTCGGGGTGGTCGCGGGTGGCGAGGAAGCGGGCGTTCTGCCAGGCGGCCTCGAACACGCGGCGCTCGAGCTCGGCGTCGGCGGCGGGGCGCTCGAGCAGGAGCTCGGTGCCGGGCTCCATGGTGGGTGTGCGGCGGGCGGCGGACTCGAGGTCGCCGCTGAGCTCGAGCTCCCACGGGCTGTCCTCGGGGCCATGTTCGGATGGACCTGTCCCGGCGGACAGGCGCGGGCGGGAGCGGATGACGATGCGCCGCGGCTCGAAGCGGAGGATCGACCAGAAGCCGACGCCGAAGCGGCCGACCTGGTCGCGGCGCTGCTCCTTGCTCGAGGCGTAGAGCGCGAACAGGTAGCGGCGCGCGTGCTCGTAGCTCATGCCCTCGCCGTCGTCGCGGCAGTGCAGGCGCCACAGGCCGTCGACGGTCTCGGCGGTGAAGGCGACGTTGCGGGCGCCGGCGTCGCGGGCGTTCTGCAGCAGCTCGCGCACGAAGACCCAGGGGTCCGGGCCGTAGCGGTCGGCCTCGGCGCGGGCGCGGGCCCGGAAGTCGCCCGGGGCGGCGTCAGCCACCGCGCTGTTCCCTGGTCTGGCCTGGCCGCTGCACCGCGGGGCCAGTGTAGCGGCTCGCCGGGTCCGGTGCGGCCTCAGGGCAGGCGTCGGCTCGCCGGTGGCGTCGACGAGGAAGTGCGCGCTGGCGACCGCGATCGGGCGGCTGCGGTCGTCCTGCCAGGCCTCGATGCGGACGTTGGCGACGCGGCGGCCCTGGCGGGTGAGGATCCCGCGGGCGAAGGTGTCGAGGGCCCGGCCGGAGCGCAGGTAGTCGACGGTGAGGGTGATCGTCTTCGGCAGCACGATCGCCTCGGCCTCCCACATCAGCTGGAAGATCGCCGTCGACTCGAGCAGCGCAGAGATCACGCCGCCGTGCAGCGCCGGGAGCATCGGGTTGCCGACCAGGTGCTCGCTGAAGGGGAGGAAGCCGCGCAGCTCGCCGTCGACGTGGACGGCCGAGATGCCGAGGAAGCGGGCGTAGGGGACGGCGCTGACCAGGCGCGAGATGTCGCCGGCCTGCTTGGCCGCGGTGATGAGCTCGATCAGCCGCAGGCTCACGCGCCGTCCTCCGCGGCCCGGAGGCGGCTGCTCGTGCCGAGCATGAAGGAGCCGGCGCCGCTGGCGATCGGGTCGGCCTCGTCGTCGTGGAAGGCGACGCCGCGGACGAAGGCGACGCTGCGGGTGACCTTGTAGCAGTGGCCGCGGATGGTCACGTCGCGCCCGGGGGTGGCGGGCTTGAGGTAGTCGATGCGCAGGTCGAGGGTGGCGATGATCATCGGTCGCGGCAGGGCCTGGAACACGGCGGCGCCGCAGGCCGCGTCCATCGCGGCGCTGATGGCCCCGCCGTGCAGCACGCCGGTCTCGGGGTTGCCGACCAGGTGCGGGGCGTAGGGCAGCAAATAGGCCGCGCGCGCGTCCTCCATGCTGATCACGCGCAGGCCGAGCGCACGGTTGTGCGGGACGGCCTGCTCGAAGCGCAGGTGCATCGCCCGCATCGCGGCGCGCTCGTCGTCGCCGCCCTGCATCAGGCCTCGACGACGACCACGAGCTCGGCCTTGGGGTTCAGGCCCGGGACCTCGGTCTCGGCGAACAGCTCATAGCCGATCGCGGTGTCGGTCGGGCTCAGGTCGGCGGGCACGACCAGCTCGAAGCTCAGCTCGAGGCGCTCGTGCCTGTGCAGGACCCGGCCGTCGAGGTTGATCACGACCTCGGCGAGGCGGCGCCAGAACTGGCGATCGGGGCGACCGGGGGTGGGGTAGACGAGGCGCTCCTCGTCGAGCCGGACCTGGACGTCCTTGATCGGCGCGTCGTAGTCGCCGCCGTGCAGGATCACGGTGCCGCGCAGCAGCTCTCCGCTGCGCACCGGGCCGGGTAGCTCTGCGAGGGCGATCGTTGGGGCGCCCACACCGACCATGCTCTTGAGTCTGTCGAGGATCTCCACGGCTGTTCCTCCTCCTGTCGCGGGCCGACTATAGCCTGGACCTGGTCGCGGCGGCCGATCGGCGGCCGATCGGCCGCCGATCGCAAGCGAGCCGCGCCGCTTCCTGGCGAACGCCTCCGACCGGTGTTAGAAGGCGGGCTGTCATGCGTGCCCTCACCCTCGCCTCGCTGAGCCTTTGCGCAGTCCTCATGGCGGGTTGCAACCGGTCCGAGCCGACCAAGCTCCCGGAGCCGCAGGTCGCCGCCGGGCCCGGCAGCGACTCCTGCGCCGCCTATGTCCAGCGGGTCGCCACCGGCGTGCGCTGCCAGGAGGTCGACGCGGCGCATTGCAGCTGCGAGCTGATCGCGGGGGACGCGGCTGTCACGACGCCGGCGACGAGTGAGCCGGCGCTGATCGGTGATACGGGCGGCACGGGCGGCACAGTCACGCCGCCACCGCAGCCGGCGGCCAGCGGCAACGCGACTCTGGTGTTCGCGCCCGGGCCGGCCAACACGATCGTGATCTGCCGCAGCGGTCCGTGCCCGGTGGCGACCGCCGAGCTGATCTCTGCCCCCTATCCTCCGGTGCTCGCGGCGCCTGGCGGCACGGCGATTCAGTTCGAGTTCCACGCCGCGGGGCACAAGCCCTTCATCGGCAACTACACCCTGTATCCGGGGACCAACCAGATCGCCTTCACGCTCGAGTCGTCGCGCCCGACCGCGCCCGACAGCGCCGTCGTGACCTTCCAGGGCGCCCCCGCCGGGACCACGGTGCAGTGCGTCAGCGGGCCCTGCCCCGACACCAAGGCCCACCCGATCGAGAGCTTCCCGGCGATCCCCCTGAAGGCCGACGACCAGACCCTGCTGCTCCGCTTCAACGCGCCCGGGTATCGCACCGGCATGAGCTCGTTCCAGGTCAGCCGCGGGACCAACGTGATCCCGGTGCTGATGGAGCAGGGCACCAACGGCAAGCGCTGAGGCCTCGCGCTGCCTGCGCGTGTGGTTGCGCTTGGTCGGGTGTGCGGTTGCCAGGGCGGCCGGACTCCTCCATGGTTCGCCGCGTGTCGATCCCCAGCGCCGGGTCTGCCCTGCTCGCGGTCGCGGTCGCGGACCCTGGTTTCACGCCCGGGCGGCATGACCTCGGCGGAGTGATCGACCTGCTCGCGGACGCAGACGAGGCGATCGCCGGGCACGCCGAGCGGGCCCTGCTGCGCGCCGGGGGGCCCGCGGGGCCGGCGTTGTTGCGGCGCCTCGGCGAGTCGGTGGCGCCGCTGCGGGCTCGTATCGTCCGCGCGATCGGCCGGCTGGCGCCCGGCGATGAGTCGCTGCGGGCCGCGTTGATCGCCGGCCTGGCCGACGCAGATCCGAAGGCCCGCCGCAACGCGATCGTCGCGCTCGGCAAGCTCGCGGACCCGGTCGCGAGCGCGGCGTTGGCGGACCACGCCCGCGTCGAGGCCAGCGTGCCGCACCTGCGCTCGCTGGTCGAGGCGCTCGGCAAGTGCGGCGACGTCGCGGCGCTGGCCTGGCTCGACGCGCTCGACCACCCCGACCCGGAGTTGCAGCGGCTGCGCGCGCGGGCTCAGCTGATGCTGCGCCGCAGCCTCGGTCGCGATGAGACCTTGGCCGACATCGACGACGACGCGGTCGCCGCGGCGCCGCGGCCGATGTTAGCCACGTGTCGACCTGGCCTCGAGGACATCCTGTGCGCGAGCCTCGACGCGGCCGACGGCCCCGCGGTCGCCGGGCCCGGGCGGGTCGCGCTGCGCAGCGCGGGGCCGCTGCGTCGGCTCGGTCAGGCGCGCACGCTGCTGACGCTGGGGTTTCGCCTGGCGCGGGTGCCCCTGCGGCCGGGGCCCGACGCGTTGGTGGCCGGCCTCTGCGCGGCGCTCACCGGGGCGGAGGCGCAGGAGATCTTTAGAACATGGTCGAAGGGACAGGTCCGCTACCGGCTCGCGTGGGCCCGCGGCGGGCACCGGCGCTCGGTGGTGTGGCGGGTCGCCGAGGCGGTGGCCCGGACGCAGCCCGAGCTGGTCAACGACCCGACGGCGAGCCCGTGGGAGGTGGTGGTCGACGACGCCGACGGCGCGCTGCAGGTCGAGCTGCGCCCGCGCTGGCACGACGATCGCTTCGCCTACCGCGTCGGCGAGGTCCCGGCCGCCTCGCACCCGACGATCGCCGCGGCAATCGCCCGCCTCGGCGGCGTGCGTGCGGACGACGTGGTCTGGGACCCCTTCACCGGCTCCGGCCTCGAGCTGGTCGAGCGCGGCCTGCTCGGGCCCTACGCTCGCCTCGTCGGCAGCGACCTCGACGCGAAGGCGCTGGACACCGCGGCCGCCAACCTGCGCTCGGCCGGGCTCGAGCGCTTCGAGCTGCACGTGGCCGACGCGAGCGAGTTCCGGCCGCCGGGCGTGACGCTCATCGTCTGCAACCCGCCGATGGGTCGCCGGGTCCAGCGCGGCGACGTGGGCCCGCTGCTCACGGGCTTCCTGGCCAGCGCCGGCGCGCTGCTGCAGCCCGGCGGTCGCCTGGTGTGGATCTCCCCGCTGCCGCGGGTCACCCAGGCCGCGGCCCGCGGCGCCGGCCTGGTGTGTCGCCGCGCCGAGCCGCTCGACATGGGCGGCTTCATGGGTCAGCTCGAGGTCTGGGTGCGGGCGTAAAAAAGAGGCCAGGAGCTCGGGAGCTGCTGGCCTCTTCCTCTTCTTCTTGTGTGCCCAGGGACGGAATCGAACCGCCGACACGCGGATTTTCAGTCCACTGCTCTACCGACTGAGCTACCTGGGCGAGGGGACGAAGTGGTACGAGATTCCCGCGGGGACGTCAAGGGGGCCCGGGTCGGGCTTGGCGGGCGTGGTGCGCCCGAGCTGGGCTGGAGATCTTCCTCACTCGCTCGGGAAGGGCAGGCAATCTGGCCCGGAGGACATGTCCCGGAGGACCCGCTGCCTCAGCGCTTGCCGGCCCACAGCTTCGAGTTGCGCATCGCCGCCTGGACGTCGTTCATGAAGGTGGTGCGCTCGCCCTGACGGTCGCTCAGCACCTGCGAGAGGCCGTCGATCAGCAGCGGGAAGGTGTAGGGCGAGGGGTTGCAGCACAGCAGCCACTCGCGCATCTGCTCGCGCATGAGGCCGTTGGCGTCCTCGTTGTCGCGACCGGCGCGGACGACGTAGGTGGTGAACACGGCCTGGACGTCGCGCAGCACGGGGCCGAGGTCGCCGGTCATCAGGCGCTCAACCTCGTCCTCGGGCTCGGTGACGACGGCGTTGGACACGCTGCTCTCGCCGGCGCCCCCGTTGGAGCCGAGTGACTGGCGCAGACCGCCGAGCCGGGACTGCAGGGCGGCGCGGACCAGCGGGGTCGCCGAGTCGCGTTCGAGCATGATCGTGAGGGTGGCCTCCTCGCGGACCGGGACGATCATCATGCGCGCGCTGCCGAAGGTGATCAGCAGCTCCTCGATCGCCGAGCCGACGGTCGCCGAGGCGACGACCATGCGCCGCACGGTCTTGGCGATGTCGGTGGCGGTGGCGACGTCGAAGGCGCCGCGCTCGTTGGCCTGGTAGGCGCCGTCGACGGTGGCGACCAGCGAGCCGCGCACGCCGGGCAGGCGGTCGAGTTCTTCCAGCAGCGAGACAAGCGGACGGTTCGGCTCGGAGCTCATCGGTGACTCTCGACTCCCATGATCGCGTCGCGGATGACCTCGGGGTCGTGGCCCGGTGCGACGGAGAGGACCGCCGAGGTCGCCCCCATGCCTACCATGATCATCTGCTGGCCGTTGGCGGCGCGGGCGATCACCCCGTCGAAGACGTTGTAGCCGAGGGTGCGGGCGATCCGGGCCGCGCCGCGCATGTAGAAGCCGGCCAGGGTCACGACGGTGCTGTTGTTGCGCATGTCCTCGGCGATCACCTTGCCGGTGCTCGAGATGATCGCCACGCCGTTGACGCCCTCGAATTGCCAGAACTGGCCGAGCATCAGGTCGCGCGTCTCGGGGTCGTCGAGCAGGTCGACGGTCGCGGCCTTCTTGATGGGCTTGGCGTCGGCCTTCTGCGGCGGGCGCGAGGCGGGGCCGCCGGAGGGGCGCGCCACGGGTGTGGAGGCCGGGGTCACGCGTCCCGGGTTGGTGATAGGGTTCGGGCCGACTGGCATCGAGCCGGTGCCCCGGCCGACGGCGGGCATCGACACCGGGGTCGGGCGCCCGCCGATCGCCGGCATCGACACCGGGGTCGGCCGGCCGACGACGCGCTCGAGGGTCTGGACCCGGCGCCGCAGCACTGGGACGCCGTCGCTGGTGTCGGTCCCCCGCCGCCGTTGCGCTCGCGGTTGGCCTCGACCTCGTCGTCGTCGTCGGGCATCGTGAGCTCGTCGAAGCGGGCGATCGCCGAGTCGGCGACACCGGCCATGTCGATGTCGCCGGGCCTGGCGTCGGGCCGGTCGGGCCTGTCGGGCCGGGAATAGTCAGGTCGGCGCGCGGAGGGACTCGGGGTCGGGGCGATGGTGGCCGGTGGCGGCTTGGCCGGCGTGCTCGGGCGGTCGGGCTTCGGCATCGGTGCCCGCGTCCGCGGCGGCTCCGGCTTGGGCTCGGCGACTCGCACGGTCGGCGGCTCGGACAGGTCGTCCATCATGGACAGCGACTCGCTCGGCTCGGGTGTCGGCTCGGGCGCCGGCTTCTTCGACTTCTTCTCCTCGGGGGCCTCGACCGCCTCGGCCGTGGTGCCGAGGATGCCCTCGTCGGCCTGGCGGGCGGCCTCCATCAACAGGTGCATGCTCGGCCGCACGATGGTGCGCTGGGGGGGCGGCCGGAACAGGACCTCGCGGTAGGTCCCGCGGCCGACCGCGAGGATCTTGTAGAACGCCTGCTCGCCACGAAAATCGCCGTACTGCGCGTGGACGATGTCGCCGTGCTCGAACCAGATGTAGCCGGTGCCAGCGCGGGTGGTCACGACCAGCTGCTTGTCACGCGCCGAGACGGCGACCATCTGCACGTAGTCGAAGAACTCGACCTCGATCTGGTTGCCGAAGAAGCCCTTGTGCGGGCCGCACTCCTGGATGATGCCGACCAGCTTGCGCAGGTCGATCGGCTTCTCGACGATGCGCACCGAGCCGCCGCCTTCGTACTGGCCGCGGAACTCCGGGCTCAGCGCCTCGCAGATGACCACCACCGGCGTCGACGGGTAGTAGCTGGTCATGTACTGCAGCAGCTCGTTGCCGTCGCTGCCGGCCGGGTGCAGCTCGCAGAGCACAACGTCGAAGGGCTCGCGGCGCATCAGATCGATCGCGTCGCGTACAGTCGGCGCGGACGCCGAGGCGTGCCCGGCCTGTTGCAACCGCTGCTCGATCGCCGCCTGCAGCAGTTGATCGCCCACCACCACGAGGGTGTGAATCACGGTGGGCGGGTTGGACTTCGGGTTCTGCGACACGCGGCTTCCGATCTTACCCCGCGCATCGCTGCGACGGGCCGGTTAACAACCTAGGAGTGATGCCTCGGGCCCACACAAGTTGTCCCCAAGCTGGTTTGGCCCATCCACCATGTTGCAGAGCACCGTGGCGGCCATGGCTTGGTTAGTTTTGTTTGTTTAGGCCAAGGGTAACGATGCGGCGAATCATAGACTGTATGTAGGGAAAATCCAGTGGTTGGTCATACGCAGAGTGCGCAGGGCCGCGCATCAGGCCGGGCGGTTTTCCTCTAAAACTATTTATTCATTCAAAACTAACTAATCTTCTCTGGCTTTACAATCCAGTATTTTTGCCAAGGGCCATTACAGTTTCGTCCTTCCATGTCTCGCGGTTTTCTCCTATCCTGCCGCCATGCGCCTCGTCCTCGAAGATTGGAACCTCAACGCTGCTGAACGACTGCTCTGCGTGGAAGCCCTTGCCACCGCGGGGAGCATCGTTGAAGCCGCTCAACTCCTCGGCATCACCCGCCACGCCCTCAAGCGTCGCATCATCAAGCATCGCATCGAGTGGCCGCGCTCGAGCGCCTCGGCCGGTGACTCGGCCACGGCCAACACCAGCGCGTCCGCGTCGGTCACCGCAGAGTGAGCTCCAGGCCCCTTTGGGGGCTGTCTCACCGCAACAGCGCGCGACAGGGCAACCTCACCCTGGCGCGCGCTGCTGTTTTGGTTGATCGCCACGCGTCCGAGCCCGTCTTTTCGGCTCTGGCGGGCAATCTTGAGCGTCGGCTTGCACATCCCGGCTCGGTTTTGGCCGGGGGGTGCGAGCCGGCGCATTTTCGGGCGCACAGGCGGAGGAGCTGGCGAGATCGGTAGCGCTCCGCGGCACGCCAGGTCGAGGCCGCTCGGGTCGCCGGATGTCGTGATGGGCGCATGCGCGCAATGATCGTCAGGGGGCCTCGGACGCCAGCTTCGTGGCGGTGTGGAGATCTCACCGGAGATCTCGTACTTTCGCACGTGGCGCGCAAGCGCGCAGCGAAGGTGAACGATGTTTGTGTGGTTTCAGACGCGGCTCATCGGCCACTGCGCGCAGTCCGCAGATCGGCTCGGGGTCGTTCGATGGAGTTTTGACAGTTTGCAAGCTTGAGCGCCCACGCGCATTGAGTTGCCTCGGTCTGCGTGGTGTGGGCGCCAGCGCGCTGCGCGGGATCTGTTATGTATGTATTTGATCATACAAAATTTGAGTAATTTGTATTACTTAAATTTCTTATAATCAAAGACTGAGAGGGGGCCGTGGGCATTCCAGGCGTCGCGTGGGGATTGAATCAGGCTCAACAGCGGCGCGCGGTGCTGAACCTGGCGATGAGGGAGCCTGGAGGACCTGTGTGGGGATCTCTCCCGTAGGCGGCTCAGGTGTCGTCGTCGTCGAGCACGGTCGCCTGTGCGCGCTCGATCGCTGCCACCAGCTCGGTCAGCGCCTCGTGGACCTCGGTGGACGCGGCAGGCAGACACAGCTCGGGGCGGCGCAGCAGGTCGAGCAGGCTCGTCCATCCGCCCACGAAGGCGGCCAGCTGCGGTGCGGAGAGGCCCTCCGTGCGCCCGAGGAGCAGCTGCTGGACCACCAGGTGGAGGGGGATGGAAGCGGTCACGCGTGGTCAGCTTATCGCGAGCGTGCCAGGCGGCCAAAAAACCCCGATCCCGGCCGATCCGGGCCGTCGGCCGGATGGTGGATCGCGCGGACGATGTTCTATGGTTGGCCGGTGAACGAGCACGAGCGACGGCTGGCGTTGGTGGTCGAGGGCATCCTCGACTCGTACCGCGAGCACGGGAACATCAATCACCTCGACGGCAGCAACTTGCCGGCGCGCAGCGAGGTGTCGGAGCTGCTCGACGACCTCATCTCGGTGGTCTTTCCGGGCTACTTCAACGGCGAGCAGCTCGACGAGCTGACCTCGCGTTACTTCGTGGGGGCCCGCTGCGCGCGCATCCTCCGGCGGATGGAGCAGGTGACGGGCCGGGCGCTCGCGGTCCACTGCGACGGGGCGGGCGACAGCGGTCCCAGCGCCCACGAGCACGCGCTCGAGCTGCTGCAGGCGATCCCGCAGATCCGCGAGCAGGTCGCGTCGGACGTGCAGGCGGCGCTCGCCGGCGACCCGGCGGCGTGCAGCGACGCGGAGATCATCATGAGCTACCCGGGGGTGGCCGCGATCGCGGTGCACCGGGTCGCCAATCACCTGTATCGCCGCCGCGTGCCGCTGCTGCCGCGGATGATGTCGGAGCTGGTTCACAGCCGGACGGGCATCGACATTCACCCGGGCGCGACGATCGGCGCGAGCTTCTTCATCGACCACGGCACCGGCGTGGTGATCGGCGAGACCTGCAAGATCGGCCACCGCGTCAAGCTGTACCAGGGCGTCACCCTCGGCGCGCACTCGGTGAAGTCGCGCGAGCACCAGAGCGGTCAGCGTCACCCGACGATCGAGGATGACGTGACGGTCTACGCTGGCGCGACGATCCTCGGCGGGGACACGGTGATCGGGCGCGGCTCGACGATCGGCGGGAACGTGTGGCTCACGCGCAGCGTGCCGGCCGGGACCACGGTGGTGCTCGACACGCCGTCGCTGCGCTTCTTCAACCTCGGGGAGCGCTGAGGGCTCAGCCCTCGTCGCGCGGCTGGCCGCGGACGCGCTGGCGGATCTTGCCCGAGAGCGCCTCGCTGAGGGCTCAGCCCTCGTCGCGCGGCTGGCCGCGGACGCGCTGGCGGATCTTGCCTGAGAGCGCCTCGCGGATGATCAGCTTGGTGTCCTCCTCGAAGTTGCCGTCGAGGATCCACCGCATGTAGGTGCGCTCGGTCGGCTCGCTCGCGGCCCAGCGTAGCGACTTGCCCTTGAGCTTGCCGAAGTTGAACACCGGCTCGTTGTCTCGCCACGAGAAGCGGCGGCTGAGGTCGACGAAGCCGTTGTTCACGGCGTTCGAGACGTCGTGCAGGGCGTCGACCGCGAGCGAGAGCTCGCCGTAGCGGGCGAGCTGACCGGCGAAGACCTCGACCGTGGCGACGGTGTCGGCCTCGGCGCCGTGGGCGTTGTTGAATTCCTTGTCGCGATAGAAGCGCATCGCGGCGGTGAGGCTGCGCGGCTCCTTCTGGTGGTAGATGACCTGGGCGTCGATGATGCGGACGCCGCTCAGGTCGAACAGTTTGCCGCAGCGCATGAACTCGGTCTGCAGGACGCGGATGTCGAAGCGGCCGATGTTGAAGCCGGCGATGTCGCAGCCGGCGAGGAAGGCGAGCAGCTCGTCGGCGGCCTGGGCGAAGTGGGGCTCGTGGGCGACATCCTTGTTGTAGATGCCGTGGATCTCGCTGGCCTCGAGGGGGATGCGGACGCCGGGGTTGATCCGCCAGGTGCGCGGGGCGCCGAGGCCCTCGCTGGGCGAGATCTTGATCATCGAGATCTCGACGACGCGGTCGTTGGCCGGGTCGGTGCCCGTGGTCTCGGTGTCGAAGAAGATCAGCGGACGCTTGAGCCCGGCCACGAATTCCGCGAAGCGTGGGCCGAGTTCCTCGACGGACGGGAGGGGCATGCGTGGGCTCGACATAAAGGCGCGTGGGTTATACCCGGCCTGGCCCGCCGACGGTACGCCTGGACGTGATCTGGTTCGGAGCAGGTGCGGCGAGGGGCGCTCACGGGTTTGCGACCACGTTGCCGCCGCCCGTGGTCGCCGCGCCGCCCGGGAGCGCCGCTCCGGGCTCGGCTGGCCGCTCCCGCAGCAGGCGCCTGGCCACCTCGGCGACCTGCGGGCTCCGGCGGTCGCGCGCGAGCCGCTCCAGATCTGGCAAGCGCCGCAGGCCCGCCGGGTCGATGCGCTCGAGCGCCAGCAACACCTGCAAGCGCACCTCGGCCCGCTCGTCGGTCAGCATGCGCACGAGTCGGTCGCGGGCCGGGTTCTGCTGCGGGGTGCCGCGCGGTCCGGTGAGCTGACCGAGGGCCTGGACGGCGGCGGCTCGCATGTCCCAGTCCTCGTCGAAGGTCGCGGAGACCAGCTCGGTGAACAGGGCGGTGCCGTCGCGGGTGAAGCCGGCGGTGCGGGCCGCGGCGACGCGGACGCTGAGGTCCTCGTCGTGGAGGGCTAGGCGGAGGCCGCTGAGGTTGTGCGGCGGCGGGACGTAGCGGAGCACCTCGACGAGCTTCTTGCGTACGCGGGGTGAGGCGTCGACGGCGACGAGGGCGGCGGCCCCTTCTTGCCAGTCGCCGCCGGTGTTGGGGAGGGCGTCGACGAGGGCGAGGCGGACGGCGACGGGGTCGTTGCCGTTGAGGAGTCGCTGGAGCAGGACGGGCGCGGCGCGGGGGTCGGCGAGCTCGGGCTGGCTGAAGGAGAGCTCGTCGCCGACGCGGTGGTTGGGCTGGAGGGCGGCGAGCTTTTTGTAGAGCGCGGGGTCGCGGAATTGCAGATCGGCGATGGCGATCGCCGTGCGGGCGCTCCAGGCGAGCTTGGGGCCGCGGGGCGCGGGGGGCTTCGCGGTGGGGGGGTCGTTCGGGTCGTCGAGCAGGGCGACGTGGCGACGCGGGCCGCTGGTTCGCGACGGTGGCGGGGTCAGGGTGCGAGGTTGCGGCGGAGGCACGGGCGCCTCGCGCAAGTCGCAGGCGAGCGACGCGAGCAGCAGCGGCAGGAGCAGCGCACACGGTCGATGCATCGCGGGCGGACAGGTTCGCAGAAGCGGCGCGAGCAATGCAACGCGCGGCCGCGTCGCGCCGCGCATGAGCTCACTTGTGCACATTGTGGCGCGCGCTCCGGCGGGCGCGTTTGGAGCACGCGTGGGCAGCAGCGGCGATGCTGCACGCGGTGCGCGGGGACCTCGCGAGGCGGCGTCTTCGCGCGGTGGCTCGCGGTCGCGGGCCCCGGTACACGGCGCTGCGGCGCTGTCTCGCGGTGTGAGGAGGCTTCAGCTCGGCGGGTTGACCTGCAGGTTGAGGCCGGCGCCGGTCATGTCGGAGTAGGTGTAGGGGTTGATCAGGCCGCCGACGGTGAGCTGGACCTGGTAGGTCTCCGGGTCGACCTTGAAGGCCAGGTTGGCGCTCATGTCGACGACCCAGACGTAGCCGTCGACGTCGATGCTGACGCCCCAGGGGCTGCCGCAGCCGGGCAGCGGGATGCTCGGGTTGATGTATGTGCGGGTCTTGGCGTCGACGTGGACCAGGCGGCAGGGGTCGCTGCCGGCGCCCCAGATGTTGCCGTCGCGGTCGGCCATCACGCCGTTGACGCGCGAACCGGCGGCGTTGCCGATGTCGAACCACTGGCCCATCTGCATGTCGTAGACGTACATGTTGCCGCCGATGCAGCCGCCGTTCCAGATGTTGCCGTCGGCGTCGAGGGTCATGCCGTACTTGCAGCCGCCGGGGATGCCGTAGTCGGTGATCTGCAGGGTCTTGGCGTCGATCTTCACGGCCGGGCCCTGGTTGAGTCCGGTGGCGAAGAAGTCGCCGGCGGCGTTGACAGCACCGCCGTAGGGGGCGAAGCCGTCGCCGTTTTGCCAGGGGTAGGTGACCTCGTCGAGGGTGGCGCCGGTGGCCCCGTCGACGCGCATGAAGTGGGCGGTGAAGTTGGCATCCATCCACCCGAACCACAGGCGCGGGGTCGGGACGATGCAGGTGTCGGGGTCGGCCTTGACGCCCTCCCACGCGGTCGCGCGCGGGCCGTAGGTGTAGCTCGGGGAGGGGATCGGCTTGAACCACAGGACGCACTCGTCGGTGCCCTTGGGCAGCACATCGTTGGGACCGGTGGAGGTGGTGATCATGCCGTCGCCGTTGGTGTCGACGCAGTGCTCCTTGACGGCGGCGATCTTGGTGACGCCGCCGGGGTCGCGGGCCGAGACGGCGACGTCGCCCTGGAGGTTGACCGAGGTGCGCGAGGGGCTGGCGCCCTCGACGTAGTAGCGGCCCTCCTCGATGCCGGTCTTCGTGTTGATCTTGCTGACGGTGCCCTGGCCGCTGTTGGCGATCCAGATGTAGCTAAACATCGTGTCGGGCTCGCCGCCCGAGTCGCCGCAGCCGGGCGTGCCGGCGTCGGGCTGGACGCCGAGGTCGAACTTGGGGCCGCCGGTGTCGGCCGCGCTGGTCGGGCTGCTGGTGACGCCGTCGGAGACGGCACCTGTCCCCGAGGACAGGCCATCGCTGCCGCTCTGGGTCGGGTCGGTGGTCGGGAGGTTGTCGGTGGCGCTGGCGCTGGCGCTGATCGATCCAGCGGTCGGGCCGGCGCTCGTGGCATCGCCGGTCGAGTGGCTGCTGCTGTCGTCGCCGCAGGCGGTGAGGGCGAGGAGGGGGAGGACGGCGGCGAGGCGCGTGCAGGACATGCTCGCAGTGCACACCCGTTCGCGCGGGGTTGCAAGAATGCCGGGGGCGTGGATCTGATGATGTGGTCGGCTGGCCTCGGTTGCGTCAGGCGTGCGTCAGGCCTGCGTCAGGTCGCAGTCGGCGAGGAAGGCGTCGAGCTCGGCGGGGGTGGTTGCGAAGCTGCACATCAGGCGCGCGCGGGGGCCCAGGGGGGTGTTGAAGGGGTAGTAGCTGTGGCCGCGGGCGCGCAGGTGGGCGTCGAGGGCGGGCGGGAGCTCGGCGAACACGGCGTTGGCCTCGCGCGGGAAGCTGGGGGGCAGGCCTCGGGAAGCCAGGCCGGCGGCGAGCCGCTGCGCCATGGCGTTGGCGTGGACGGCGTGGCGCAGCCAGGCGTGGTCCGCGAGGGCGTGGGCGAAGGGGCCGGTGACGAAGCGGTGTTTGCTGAGCAGGTGGCCGGTCGACTTGCGCAGGAAGGGCAGGCGCTCGGCCGCGCGGGCGGCGGCGGCGGAGACCTGCGGGAACAGGAGGATCGCCTCGCCGTAGGCGAGGCCGGCCTTGGTGCCGCCGAGCGAGAGGGCGTCGATGCCGGCGTCGACGCTGAGGGCGCGACAGGCGGCGGCGGGGTCGAGCTCGCTGGTGGCGACGAGGTGGGCGACGGCGTTGGCGAAGCGGGCGCCGTCGATGTGGACGCGGTAGTCGTGGGCGTGGGCGAGGCTGGCGAGGGCGGCGAGCTGGGCGGGGCTGTAGAGGGTGCCGAACTCGGTGGTGTTGGTGAGGGTGAGGACGCCCGGGGTCGGGTGGTGGACGCCGCCGGGGCGGGCGAGCACGGGCTCGAGGTCGTCGGGGGCGATGCGGGTGGGGTCGTGGCGCGGGGAGATCGGCGTCGAGCGGCACAGGGTGATGCGCTCGGGGGCGGTCGACTCGTCCTCGTACCAGTGGCTCTCGCGGTGGCAGAGGACGCGCTGCCAGGGCTCGCTGAGCGCGGCGATGGCGAGGGTGTTGGCCGCGGTGCCGGTGGCGACGAAGAAGACCTCGGTGGCGGCGCCGAAGAGGGCGCGGAGGGCCGCGACGGCGCGGGCGGTGAAGGGGTCGTCGCCGTAGCCGATGGCGTCGCCCTCGGCGGCGGCGAGCAGGCCGGCGCGGGCCTCGGGGATGAGGCCCGCGTTGTTGTCGCTGCGAAGGTTCATGCGATCACCACGCGACCACGTAGGCCAGCCAGATCTCCTGGTTCTGTTCGCGGTCGATCTCGACGTGGCGGGCCTCGCCGGCCTCGTCGCTGTACTCCCAGAAGATGCGCACGCCGGTGAAGCCGGCCTCGGCGAGGCAGTCGCGCAGCTCGGGCATGGTCCACAGGCGCCAGCGGTAGGCGAAGGCCGGCTCGATGCGCGAGCCGTCCGGGAAGGCGAAGCTGATCGAGCAGCGGGCGCTGTGGTCGAGCGGGTTGAAGTCCTGCTGCGACCAGATGTACGTGAAGTCCTGGCAGCCGCGCTCCTCCGAGAAGTCGATCACGGCCTCGGTGCCGCCGATGCAGTCGAGCAGGAACAGGCCGCCGGGCAGCAGGCTGCGGCGGGCGCCGCGGAGGTAGGCGAGCAGCTGGTGGCGCGCGAGCAGGAGGTTGTAGCTGAAGTTGAGGGCGCAGACGATGTCGGCGCGGTGGGGCCTGTCCTCGAGGACATCTCCGTGGACGAGCGCGACGCGGCGGGCGAGGGCGGGGCCGCGGAGCTCGAGGTTGTGACGCTGCCCCCAGGCCAGCGCCTCGGCGTCGAGGTCGACCCCGATCGCGCGGTTGTGCGGCGAGCGCTGGGCCCAGGTGGCGGCCATGAGGGCGGTGCCACAGAAGTCCTCCTTGAGCACGCGCGGCTCTCGCTTGCGCATGCCGCGATAGACCTTGCGGATGAAGTCGATGTGGGCGACGGGGGCGTTGACCGCCTGTTGATAGAGCGCGTGGCGGTCGGCCTGTTCGGCGAGTGAGGGTGGCTCGGCGAGGGTCTCGTGGCGGACCTGGGTGGCGCTGCGGCGAGCCATGCGGCGAGCGGACGCTAACACAGGCAGGGGCGCGGGCGGTGAGCTTGTGAGGGGGAGAGGGGCTTGCTAGGGTGGTCGGCGATGTCGGGGCTGGGTGTGCTCGTGGCGACGATGACGGTGGCGCTGCCGCTGAGCACGGGCGTGCCGACGCAGCCGGTGCCGATCGTCGGCGGCGAGGCGGCGGAGGGCTTCGAGTGGGCCAGCGTGGTCGCGGTGCTGACCCCGGACCCGGACGACAAGACCTTCGGTCACCTGTGCAGCGGGACCCTGGTCGCGCCGCGGATCGTGCTGACGGCGGCGCACTGCATCCCGCCCAATGCCGACGCGAGCAAGATCGAGGTGTACTTCGGCACCCAGATGACGAGCCACCAGCGGGCCACGGGCAAGCGCTTCGGCCTCCACCCGGACGCGTGCGTCGACGAGTGCGAGCCGGAGGCGATGGACTTCGCGTTCGTGGAGATCGCCCAGGACGTGGCCGGGGTGAAGTTCATCCCGCCGCTGACGAGCCAGGCGGACTGGGACTTTGCGATGGTGCGCCAGCAGCCGATCACGCTCGTCGGCTTCGGGGCGGTGCGCGACGACGAGGTGAAGGGCGCGGCGCCGCTGCGAGAGGACGAGCGGGGCTACAAGCGCAGCGTGGTGACGATCATCGACAAGTTCACCGCGCACGGGGAGGAGGTGATCGCCGGCAGCCCGGGGAAGGACACCTGCGGCGGGGACTCGGGCGGGCCAGCGTTCGTGCAGGTCGAGGACGGCAGCTGGCGGCAGGTCGGGGTGACCTCGCGCGGGGTAAGGCCCTGCGGTTCGGGGTACGGGTACTACGGCGTGCCGTACTTCGCGCTGACGTGGTTGCGCGAGGAGACGGGGGTCGATCTGCTGCCAGAGGGGTGCAAGGACGGGGACTGTCTCGATACGGTGAGCGAGGACGGGGGCTGCGGGTGTCGCGAGGGTGGGGCGCGGGGCGGTGGGTCTTGGTTGCTGGCGCTTGGGTTGTTGTGGCGACGGCGGCGGAGCTGAGAATCTGTCCTTCTGGACAGGTCAGCCTGGCGCCACGTTGAGCCCGACTGCCGTGGTGGAGGCCGATGAGCTGTCCTTCGGGACAGGTGTGGTCCGCATGGCGATTGCCTGGGCTGAGCTGATGAGGTGTCCCTTGGGACAGATCAATAGGCGACGCTGCGGCTCAGGAGGGTGCGGTCGCCGGCGTGGCTGGGGATGGCCCAGGCCGGGCGGGCGCGCAGGAGCGGGTCGGCGGCGGGCGGGAGGCCCTCGCTGGCGTCGAGGATCGTGAAGGTGACGGGATCGGGGTCGCGGAGGACGAGCTCGATGAGCACGCCCTCGGGCGGGAGGGCGACGATCGGGTGGTGGCGCACGCCCTCGTACCAGGCCTTGCGGTGCTCGGGGTACGGCGGGACGGTGTGGCCGGCGATCGCGAGCCAGCGCAGGTCGGCGGTGTCGGGGATGACCAGGGCGGCGCTGCGGGCCCCGCGGGGTGAACGCAGGCGCAGGCGGAGGTAGCGGCCCCAGGGGCCGGTGATCGTCGGGGTGTTTGTTTCGAGGGTGAGCTCGGGTGTGGGGGTGGAGATCGCTGGGGCGGGGGCGATCCAGCTGGGCTCGTCGCTCGGGGTCCAGGGGAAGGCGGGGGTGGAGCTGAAGTCGGCGGCGGCGCGGAGCGTGGGCGGGAGCGGGAGCTCGCCGTCGAGGAGCCAGCGGGCGCCCTCGGGGTCCTGATGGAAGGCGAGGCTGAGGCGGCGCGGGCGGGCCTCGCTGAAGGCGGGGGTGGCGAGGGTGAGGACGGCGCCGGTGAGGGAGGCGAGGGCGAGGGCGACGAGCAGGACGCGCGGGCGGGTCGGCCACAGCGGGGCGAGCAGGGCGAAGAGGAGGGCGAGGACGCCGACGGCGATCGGGCCGAGGCCGAAGATCGCCTCGACGCGGACGCCGGCCTGCAGCCACATCAGGGCGGGGACGATCAGGGCGAGCAGGAGCGCGGGGGCGTCTGGCCAATGGGGCATGTCCTTCGAGACATGGCGCGAGGACCAGGCGAGCAGGGCGGCGGTGAGCAAGACGGGAGGGAGCACGCCGACGGCGGCCGCGGGGGCGGCGAGGGCGAGGGCGGTGGCGACGATCGCCAGGCTCCACCAGATCGCGAGGTTCAGGCGGGTGGGGCCGAGGCGGCGGAGCAGGAAGGTGGCGACCAGGCCGCTGGCGGCGAGGGTGGCGGCCCAGATGGCGAGGCGGGTCGGGCGGGGGTCGGCGTGGCCGGGGACCTCGGCGGCGGTGAGGGTGGCGAGCAGCCAGGCGAGGGCGCTGGCGAGGAGGGTGGGCACGGCGAGGAGGAGCGGGAAGGCGAGGGCGGCGAGCCAGCGCGGGGCGGTGGTCGCGGTGAGCCAGCGGCGGGCGGTGGGCCGTGGAGCGGTGGTCGGGATGGGGAGCGAGGGGTCGGCGTGCGTAACGGAGCGGGCCGAGTTCGGGCGCGGGCCGGTGGTAGGGCTCGCGGTGTTTGTGCTGTCCTTCGGGACATGTCGTAGGCGCCATGTTGCGAGGGACAGGAGGGCGAGGGCGAGGAGGGCGAGGAGGGGGGTGAGGAGCGCGGGCCAGGCGAGCATGGTGACGCCGAGGGCGTCGAGGAATACGCGGTCGCCGGGGTGTGGGGTGCTGAGGTCGTCGTCGGCGAGGCGGCGGACCAGGGCGAGGGCGGTGTCGCCGAGGTGTTGGAGGCTGGCGGGGTCGAGGTTGTCGAGGCGGTCGAGGGGGGTGTGGTAGTGGGCCTTGTCCTCGCCGAAGCCGAGGTCGATGCTGGGGAGCTCGGCTTTTTTGTAGACGCTGAAGTCGGTGTCGTAGGGGGTGAGGCCGTAGACGGCGCCGATGACGGAGGCGCCGTAGGGGCGGGGGACCACGGCGGCGAAGGCGTCGATGACGCGGGCGTTGCCGGGGCTGGTGCGGGTGACGGAGGTGACGCCACGGGTGCCGCCGGCGTCGAGGTTGACGGCGACGCCGATCTGCGCGGCGAGGGGGTGTGTGTCGACGAAGGCCTGGGCGCCGAGCAGGCCGGCCTCCTCGCCGTCGACGAGCAGGAAGACGACGGGGTTGCGGGGAGCTGGCCCGAGGGACAGGGCGCGGGCCAGCTCGAGCACTGCGGCGACGCCGGCTCCGTCGTCGCCGGCGCCGGGGCCCGCGGGGACGGAGTCGTGGTGGGCCGAGACCAGGACCGCGGGGCCGGGTTCGCGGCCGGGGAGGCGGGCGACGACGTTGCCGACGCGGCCGCAGCTGGCCCCGCGGGCGCTGCAGGCGAAGCCGTGGTGGATCTCCGCGGGGATGCCGAGGGCTGCGAAGTCGGCGAGGAGTTTGCTGCGGACGCGGTCGGCGGCGGGCGAGCCGACGGGGTGGGGGTGGTCGTCGCCGATCAGGTCGGCGAGGAGATCGCGGGCGCGGCCGGCGGAGAAGCGGTCCTGCGGGGCGTCGACGGGGAGCGCGGGCGGGGGCTCGAGGCGGGCCCGCACGAACATGAGGCTGACGGCGAGCAGCGCGAGGGCGATGAGCAGTGAGGCGGGGCCACGCGGGGAGGCCATGCGCGGGACGCTAACACATCCGCGCGCCCAGATGGCGGTGCGGTGGGGCGCGGTGCGGCGGGAGGTGGCTGTCCTCGGGGACAGGTGCGGTGTGCCAGGTTGTGGCTGTCCTCGGGGACAGGTGCGGCGCTCAGGTCTCGTCGCTGTCTCTGGGGACAGATTGGTTCGGCTCGCCGGGGAACTGGGGCAGGACCTCGTCGATGATCAGGCGGTTGATCTTGTCGTGCTGCATGGCGGCCGAGACGGCGGCGGAGAACAGGTCCCAGAAGGCGAGCTGGCCGAAGGAGCGGCGGGTGACCTGGTTCAGGTCGAGGTCTTCGAAGATGCGGACGCGGTAGTCGCGGGGGCTCGGGCGGAGCTCGGGGACCCAGGTGCTGTGGACGGTGAAGGCGAAGTCGAGTTCGGGGTGGCCGAGGCGGCAGAGCGGGCCGGCGGTGATGTCGGCGGCGTCGAAGATCCACACCTCCTCGCCGCTGGTGTCGTGGGGGCGTGGGACCGAGTCGGCGGCGTGGGCGAGGCAGAGGAGGTAGCCGTCGTGTGGGCCGCCGGGGCCGCCGCGGCGGGGCACGAAGGTGGGCGAGAGCATGCTCCACCCGCGCGGGCACAGGTAGCTGGTGAGGGTGCTGGTGGCGACCTCGAAGGCGAGCAGGCGCGGGGCCTTGCCGGTCTTGATCGGCATGAGGGCCGCGTCGACGCGGTCGTGATAGGTCTTGAGGATGCGCTGGGGGACCAGCTCGGGGGCGAAGCCGCTGGTGTTGAAGTAGATCGTCTCGATGCGGCCGTTGACCGGCGGCGCGTGGGTGCCGAGGGCGAGCCCCCAGGTCTCGTCGCTGCGGGTGAGGCGGGCGGCCAGCAGCTCGCCGGTGCGGGGGTCAATCGTGTGGACGGCGAGGGTGCCCTGGGTGAGCGCGCAGGGGACCTGCATGCCCGTGATGTCCTCGCTGGCGCGCGAGCCGTCGAGCATGAGCTCGCCCTCGTGGACCCACTCGGAGACGTCGAGGGTGGGGGTGTGGGGGATGATGATCTCGAGCTTCTCGTCGTCGTCGTACTGGGCGAAGAAGTGGACCGACTCGCCGGGGATCTCGACGCGGATGCAGCGGACCGGGGTGGGCTCGGAGGCCGGGCCGCCGCTGCGCGGGCGCAGGTCGCTGCGGGCGACCAGGTAGAGCACGGTGGTGGGGCGCTGGGCCTCCATCTGATTGTCGCCGAACAGCTCGCGCACGGGGATGCCGGGGAGCAGCAGGGCGGCGGCGTCGAGGGCCATCTGGCCCATCTCGACGACGAAGGCCGAGTCTTGCAGGATGACGTGGTTGCGGGTGACGGCGATCTGGTGGATGCACTGGGCGATGACGACGGGGTCGCCGTTGTCGTCGATGAGCTGGAAGTGCTCGAGGTGGGCCCGGTGGTGCCAGCGGATGAGGTGGGTGAGGCCGGCCTGGCCGGCGCCGGGGTTGACGTAGTTGGCGGTGAAGAACTCGCCGGTGCGCGGGTCCTCGGCGGGGTGGGCGGAGGCGAGGTGCAGCGGGAACACCCACGGGGCGGGGATCGCCCCGATCCACTCGTCGGTCTTGCCGATCGGGGTGACGAGCTCGAGCGAGATCGGGTCGAACTCCCACGGACGGCCGGCGTCGGTGGTGATGATCATGCGGTCGTGCAGGGCGATCGGCGAGTTGCTCAGCACGGTGCGGACGCCGAGCAGCGGCGACAGGCGGGTCAGGCCGAGGTCGTGGAAGCCGAGCATGCCGTGGTGGCCGGTGGCCTGCAGGGCGTGGTCGAGGAGGAAGCAGGGCGGACGGAACACCGCCTGCTTGAGGGCGACCTTGCCGTCGCCGAGGTCGAGGCGGTAGACGGTGCCCTCGCCGGAGAAGGCGGGCCGGCCGGGGGTGGCGATCGATCCGGCGATGAAGACGTGGCCGTCGAGGTCGGCGGGGAGCTTGCCGCCGAGCGGGCGCAGCTCGAGGGTGCGGTGGGTCGCCATGACCTCCTCGCCACCGGTGCTCAGCATCGAGGTGGGCATGGCGCGCCAGGGGCCGACGGGGATCGGTGTGTCCGCGGTCAGCGGGGTGTCGTCTTTGGGGTCGGCCATCCGCGTGGCGTCCATCGTCAGGCACAATGAGCGGCGCTGGGCATGCCCAGGGGTGCCCAGGTGTTCGTGCGCAAGCTCAAGGGAGCGCGGAGTTGGACGGCGGCAGCCCCAAACTGGGCGAGCGATCCCGCGAGCCATGGCCCAAGCATTCGCCTCACGACCCGCTGCTTCGATTCGAGGGTGGCGAGCGGGTGAGCGGGGCGTTCCCGCCGCGACGTGCGGGGCCCTGACGCGATCCCTGGTCGGCTAGCGCGGTCCATGGCAGCATCCTCAGATGCGTGTCATCACACTCATCATTACCACGCTCTTGCCATACATCGCTGGGTGTGAGACGAGCGAACCATGTAATCCGCCCACGGAAGACGTTGTGCTTGAGGAGGTGCTCCATGAGTCAGACATCGAGGAATTGCTCAAGACCTTGGAGCTAGACGACCGGATGGGGATCAATTGTGATCGGATCTGCGAATATGTATATAGACGTGGTCGCACATGGTTGTTTGATAGCGCCGATGATTGCGAGCTCCAGCTGGATGCTGAGCCGGGAGCAGATTCCAACGCTCAGGTTGGCACTATTCGGTGCGAGGCTCACGGGCGAGAGTATGGTTGCAAGTAACAGGACGCGCCAGATCTCTGAGCACACGACGCCCATCCAGAGATTGATGGACACATTCAACATACTCGGCGCAAAAAACGCCAGCGACGACGACGGGCCGCAGTCTGCGTTGGCCGAGCCGGCGGTTTCATACTCATTTGCAAAGGGTCTCGAAATCGCCACACTTGTCCAGTGCGTCTGGCTGTTCGCAACTTCCGATTGCACAGGGGCCTACAACAATCGTCTCGACCGAGATAAAGGTCGAGTCCTTGTCCTTCGTCACGGTGCCGATGACTCGTAGCCACAATGGTTGCTGGGGGCATATTAAAAAGTAGGGGAGGGAGTCATCGACGATATCCCAGAAGTCGTCCCCACCACACGGATGAAAGGTGACAGACCCGAAGAATCCTGTGGAGTACTCTCCAAACCACTCCCCGTGAACCGGTTCTCCAGTGCTGGCGGTCGAAGAGGTCGATGCATCGTCGGTGGTGGTGCTAGTGGTGGTGGTGCTGGTGCTACCCGTGCTCGTGGGTATTTGCGCAGTCGCTCCGCTGTCCGTAGAGGCATCCGTTGCCGGTCCTGATTCTTCACTCCCACTTGCGCTCGATCCACCAGGTTGCTGCGGGCCACACGCGAGAGAGGCCCCGAGGAGGAAATGAGGGAGCCAGTGGAGCTGCGTCGCTCCAGGACCCGGGCGTAGAACGTGCTTCCTGAGGAGCTTCATGAAGTGATCCGAAGGCAGGCCTTGGCAGAATTTCGTGACATAGCTTCAAATCCTCACTTGGGTGCAGGTTGTCCACTTCGAGCTGAGGCCAGGGCCGCAGCCTGCGTTGGCCGAGCCGGTGGCTTTATGCTCATTCGCACAATGTCGCAAAATCGCCACACTTGTCCAGCGCGTCTGGCTGTTCGCAACTTCCGATTGCACAGGGGCCTACAACAATCGTCTCGACCGAGATAAAGGTCGAGTCCTTGTCCTTCGTCACGGTGCCGATGACTCGTAGCCACAGCGGTTGCTGGGGGCATATCACAAATTCTGGAAGGGAGCCATCGACGACATCCCAGAAGTCGTCCTCACCACACGGATGAAAGGTGACAGACCCGAAGAATCCTGTGGAGTACCTTCCAAACCACTCCCCATGAACCGGTTCTCCAGTGCTGGCGGTCGAAGAGGTCGATGGATCGTCGGTGGTGGTGCTAGGGCCGGTACCGGTGCTGGTGCTACCAGTGCTCGTGGGTATTTGCGCCGTCGCTCCGCTGTCGGCAGAGGCTTCCGTTGCCGGTCCTGATTCTTCACTCCCGCTTGCGCTCGATCCACCGGGTTTCTGCGGGCCACAGGCGAGAGAGGCTCCGAGGAGTAAACGAGGGAGCCAATCGAGCAGCGTCGCTCCAGGGGCCGGGCGTAGAATGTGCTTCTTGACGAGTTTCATGAGGTGATCCCGAAGGCAGGCCGGATGTCGACGAGGCCGGCTGCCTACGAGGCCGACCGCTCCGCAACGGGGTAGCCACGGTATTGTCGCTCAAGTGGAGCTCCCGTACACGAGCATGGCAGGACTCCGGGGGGCGCCGGGTGGCGGCCGCCGCGGGCTCACTTCTGCGCCAGGGTCTCGGCGTAGGCATCCTCGCCGGTGCTGGGGTCGATGAAGCGGACCAGGACCTCGTCGGCGGCGGGGTCGAATGTGAGGACCAGCGCGTGGGCGTCCGACGAATGGAAGGGGAATTGCTGGTCGGGCAGGAAGTTGCCGAGCGGGTTGGTGTTGCCGCCGGTGACGGCGATCTCCTGCATTTTGGCGAGCACGCCGTCGCTGCCGGGCTGGATCTGGCCGACGAAGCAGGTGTGGAGGTCGCCGCTGAGGAACCAGACGTTGCGGATCGCCTGGTCGTGGATGAAGCCGAGGAGCTCGTCGCGCTGCTCGGGGTAGCCCTCCCAGCGATCGTAGGCGACGAGGTCCCATAGGTTCGGCATGTTGGTGATCGGCACCGAGTTGAGGACGATCTTGAAGTGGCAGGGGCTGTCGGTGAGGCGCTGCTTGAGCCAGGCCATCTGCTCCGGGCCGAGGTACTGGCCCTGCGAGGGCAGGCGTTCGGTGCGACAGTCGAGGATGATGAACTCGGCGGTCTGGCCCCACCGGTAGCTGCGCCACACGCGGAAGCCCTGGGGTTCGTCGGTGATCGGGATGGCCTCGAAGTAGGCGGCGAGGGCGGTCTGGAGGCGGGCGGGGTCGATGGTCTCGGGGTTGAAGTCGTTGGTGACCTCGTGGTCGTCGAGGGTGCAGTAGAGGCCGGCGCGGCTGTAGGCGAGGGCCATGCCGCGGGGCTCGCCGTCGTCGACGCGGAGGTAGTTCTTCCAGCTGGCGCGGTAGTCGGCCTGGGTGACGGCGGCGTCGTTGTAGGCCATGTCGCCGAGGTGGAGGAAGACGTCGTAGTACTCGTCGGCGCCGCGCAGGAGGGCGGGCCAGGGGGCGTTGGCGATGCCGTTGCAGCAGGTGACGGCGATCGTGAGGGGCTCCAGGACGTCGTCGGCGGGGGCGGTGCGGACCTCGCAGAGGATCGCGCGGGTGAGCGGCTGGCCCTGCTCGTCGACGCTGAACAGGCCGTAGTGGTACCAGGTGCCGGGGCACAGGCCGTCGACCAGCTGTTGTACGTAGCCGTCGGCGTCGGTCTCGAGCATGAGCTCGCGGATGAGTGAGACGCTGCCGGGGCGCTCGCCGGGCTGCCACACGCGCAGGAGCCTGGGGCCCGGGGTGGCGCAGCAGGTCGCGAACAGGAACGAGGTGGGGCGCATCGAGCCGGCCATGAGGGCGCCGGGGAAGGCGTCGAGGTCGAGCGGGAGGGCCTCGGGGTCGAAGTCGAGGGGCTCGCCGGGGCAGAGATCGTCAGGGGTGCCCATGTCCTCGGGGACAGGTTGCGTGGTGGTCGCGTCGGTGGTGCTGCTGGCGGTGGTGGTGGTGGTGGGGTCGAGCTCGCCGGTGCTGGTGTCGCCGGTCGGGCCGCTCGTGGTGGGGAGCTGGGGGCTGCCGGTGGAGCTGGTGGTGGCATCGGTGGTGGCGTCGCTGCTGCTGTCGCTGGCGAGGCCGGGGCCGTCGTCGCCGCAGCCGTGGAGGGCGAGCAGGGCGGCGCTGCCGAGGCGGAGGAAGTCGCGGCGCGGGAGGTCTGCGGGCATGGCGGGGGCAGTTTATGGCGCGGGTGAATGACGCGAGGAGCACGCGGGTGTGACGTTTCGTGGGTGGGGTTGGGGGCAGGGCGGGCCGGGGGTTTGTGGGTCGGACGCGGCGTGACGGGTCGCGAGGGCGTGCGGTACGCTCGCGCCGCGATGGCGACGATCGAGATCCCGCGGCCCGATGACTGGCACCTGCACCTGCGCGACGGCGAGGCGCTGCGGGCCGTGTTGCCGCACACAGCCCGGCAGTTCGCGCGGGCGATCGTCATGCCGAATCTCAAGACGCCGGTGACGACGACCGCGATGGCGATCGCGTACCGCGAGCGCATCGTCGCGGCGCTGCCCGAGGCGCTGGTCGGGCGCTTCACGCCGCTGATGACGCTGTACCTGACCGACGCGACGACGCCCGAGGAGGTGCTGCGGGCCCGCGAGAGCGGGGTGGTGTATGCGGTCAAGCTGTATCCGGCGGGGGCGACGACCCACTCGGCGGCGGGGGTGACGGGGCTGCGTGGGCTGGCACCTGTCCTCGAGGCCATGCAGGCGTGCGGGCTGCCGTTGCTGGTGCACGGAGAGGTGACCGACGCGAGCGTGGATGTGTTCGACCGCGAGGCGGTGTTTCTTGATCGTGAGCTGGCGCCGCTGCTGGCGAAGTTTCCGGGGCTGCGGGTGGTGGTGGAGCACATCACGACGCGCGAGGCGGTGGCCTTTGTGCGCGCGGCGGGGGCCAACGTGGCGGCGACGATCACGGCGCATCATTTGTTGCTCAGTCGCAACGCGATGTTCGCGGGCGGGCTGCGGCCGCACGCGTACTGCCTGCCGGTGCTCAAGCGCGAGGCGCATCGCGTGGCGCTGGTCGAGGCGGCGACCAGCGGGGAGCCGCGCTTCTTCCTCGGCACGGACAGCGCCCCGCACGCGCGTACGGCCAAGGAGGCGGCGTGCGGCTGCGCGGGGATCTACACGGCGCACGCGGCGATCGAGCTGTACGCGGAGGCGTTCGCGGCGGCGGGGGCGATCGACCGGCTCGAGGGCTTCGCGTGCCGGTTCGGGCCGCGGTTCTACGGGCTGCCGGTGAACACGGAGCGGGTGCGGCTGATCGATGAGGCGTGGACGGTGCCGGCGAGCTATTCGCTGGGCGCGGAGGAGCTGGTGCCGCTGCGGGCGGGTGCGGAGGTCGGTTGGCGGCTGGTGTAGGCGCTCGCGTGGAGGCGCGGCGTTTGTTAGGCTGCGCGGCGCATGCGTATCTGCATCCTCGGTGCCACGGGTCTGGTCGGTCGCGAGTTGCTGCACCTGTTGCCGCGGGCGTGGCCGGGCTGCGCGCTCGAGCTGTATGCGAGCCGCGACCAGGCGCTCGAGGTGGAGGGTCGGCACTACGCGGTGCGCGGGGCCGAGGCGCTCGACGCGGTGGACGCGGTCGGCGGGCAGCTGGCCTTCGTGGCGCTGGACGACGAGCACAGCGCGCGCTACGTGCCGCGCCTGCGGGCGCTGGGCTACAAGGTGATCGACAAGAGCAACACCTATCGCCTCGATCCGGCGGTGCCGCTGGTGGTCGCGGGGGTGAACGACGGGCTGGTCGATGCTGGGACCTCGCTGGTGGCCAACCCGAATTGCACGACGATACCGCTGGCGCTGGTGCTGGGGCCATTGCGTCGGCGCTTCGGGCTCGGGCGGGTCACGGTGGCGTCGTATCAGGCGATCAGCGGGGCGGGGCTGGCGGTGCTCGATCAGTTTTTGTTGGAGGCGCGGGTCGGGTATCAAAGCCCGGACCGGCTCGGACAGCAGCTGGCGCCCGCGGGTTATGTGGGCAACACGGTGCCGCATAACGCGAGGACCGACGAGGGCGGGTTCTCGGCGGAGGAGCGCAAGCTGATGGCGGAGAGCTGCAAGATCCTCGCGGCGCCCGAGCTGGCGATCTCGGCCCAATGTTGCCGTGTGCCGGTGGCGGTCGGGCATTACGAGCAGGTGTGGATCGAGTGCGAGCGGCCGCTGACGCTGGCCGAGGCCGAGGCGACGCTGGCCGATGAGCGCGGGGCGCCGTTCGTGCGGGTGTTTCCAGGCAGCGAGGGCGTCGGGCTGTCGGCGCTGGCGTGCGTGCAGGACCGGGACCGGGCGCTGGTCGGGCGCATGCGGCTCGACGCACGCGACGCGCTGGGGCGCGGGCTGTGTCTGACGGTGGCCGGTGACAACCTGCGGGTCGGTGCGGCGACCAACGCGGTGCGGATCGCGGCGCGCTGGTTCCCGGCGGCCGACCCGACATTGCAGGCGCCGGGCATGCTGCCTTGAAGGACAGGTGATGACAATGATGAGGCTCGGCGAAAAGATGGCGGTTTGAAGGACAGGTGATGACAATGCGGCAGATCCGTCGACTGGCGATCAACACGGGCGGCGGGGACTGTTCGGGGCTCAACGCGGTGATCCGCGCGGTGGTGCTGCACGCGTGTGCGCGGGGGATCGAGGTGCTCGGGGTGGAGGACGGGCTCGACGGGTTGCTGCCGAACAAACCGGCGGTGGTGCGCAAGTTGACGCCGGAGGAGGTACGCCCGCTGTTGGCCCAGGGCGGGACGATCCTCGGCACCAGCAACCGCGGAGATCCCTTCGCGTACCACGGCGCGGACGGCAGCGTGCAGGACCTCTCGGGGGCCCTGCTGGTCCGGGCGCGCGAGCTGGGCATCGAGCTGTTGATCACGGTCGGCGGCGACGGCTCGCAGGCGATCGGGCTCAAGCTGCAGGAGCTCGGGCTGCCGGTGATCGGGGTGCCGAAGACGATCGACAACGACCTCGACGCCACGGTCGAGACCTTCGGCTTCGGCACGGCCGTGCAGGTGGCCACTGATGCGCTCGACCGGCTGCGGACCACGGCGGAGTCGCACGACCGGATCATGTTGCTCGAGGTGATGGGGCGCGACGCCGGGTGGATCGCGCTGCACACCGGGATGGCGGGCGGGGCCGACGTGATCTTGTTGCCCGAGCTGGCGTATGAGCCGGCCGTGGTGGTTCGCGATCTGCGGCGGATCCTCGGTGGCGGGCGGCGCTTCGCGTTGATCGTGGTGGCCGAGGGGGCGCAGGCGCGGAGCGAGACGGATGGCGGCCCGCGGGCGCGTGGGGCGAAGATCCACGGCGGCGCGGCGCAGCGGGCGGCGGATCGGATCGCGGCGCTGCTGCCGGGGGTCGAGCTGCGGGTCACGGTGCTGGGGCACGTGCAGCGGGGTGGGACGCCGACCGCGTACGACCGACTGCTGGCGACGCGGCTCGGGGTGGAGGCGGTCGAGGCGGCGCTGCGCGGCGAGTCGGGGGTGCTGGTGTCGTCGCAGCCGCCGGACATCCGCATCGTGTCGCTGGCGAGCGCGGTGGCGCGGGTGCGTCGCGTCGAGCCGGAGGCGCAGATCGTCGGGCACGCGCGGGCGCTGGGGATCAGCTTCGGCGATCGCTAGCGGGCGCCGGGGATCAGCTTCGGCGATCGCTAGCGGGCGATGGCCTGGCCTTTGGGACAGGTTGTAGGAACGGCGTTTGTTGGCGGATACGCGGGTGTTCTGGGCGGTTGCCAGGCGGCGTGAGTCGGGCCATGCTGCGCGTCCGATGGGCGAGCAGTTCAGCGAGGCGATCGTCGAGCAGGCCGGGAAGGCGGGCGAACGCGGGGTCGCCATGGGGCAGATCGTCGACGCGATGGTCGGGCTCGGGCACGGCGTGGAGGCGGTGGAGCAGGCGATCTGGGAGCTGATGGCGAGCCGTCGGCTGACGCCGAGCGGCTTCGTGTGTCGCATCGTCAAGCGGCGCGACGCGTTTGGCGAGCCGGTGCAGGCGCGCAGCTACGAGCTGTTGCTCGTGCCGTGGTCGGCGGAGCAGGATCGACAGCTCGAGCTGGGGCTGCCCAGAGGTTGAAGGGGGCGCGTCGCGGGCACGGTGTCGCGGGCACGGTGTAGTGGCCACTATGTAGCGGCCACTAGGCAGCCGACGCGTGGCCAGCTCAGCGGCGCTCGGTGGCGACGTTGACGACGATGAGGCTGCCCTTGAGCTCGGAGCCGTGGAGGGCCTCGATGGCGCGGGGTGCGTCCTTGCGGTTGCCCATGGTGACGAAGCCGAAGCCGCGGGAGATGTTGGTGCCGCGCTCGACCATGACGACGGCGTCGACGACGGGGCCGAAGGCCTCGAAGGCGGCGCGGAGGTCGGAGTCTGAGGTGGCGGAGCTGAGGCTGCCGACGAACAGGCGGACGCGGATGCCGGAGGCGGAGCGCTCGACCAGGCCGGGGTTCTCGATGTTCTTCATCGCGTCGGCGATGGAGGGGAGGTTGCCGTTGATCTCGTCGGCGCTGACGACGGGGAGCTCGCGGGGTCCGCGCGCACGCTTCTCTGCCCGCTCCTGTGCCTTTTCCTGCTTCTTACGGGCCTGGACGGACTCGCGCTGGCGCTTTCCTGGGGAGTAGTAGTTGCTCACGAGTCACCTCTCGATCGGGCGTGGAGGGCAGGGGTGGTGGCTTGGGACAGGTAGGAGTGCAATGTGGCTCGATTGGTTGGATGCGCGGGGGACCCCGGCGAGGGCCGCAGTCTACTGCATGAGGCGCGCGGCTGCAGGCTCGATCGTCACGGGCGTGAGTGAGGGGCCGCGCGCCAGGTCAGGCCGAGCCAGAGTCTGAGTCAGAGGCCGATGGGGTCGCCCCAGGCGGCGAGCGGGCCGAACCCGACGGTGCCGTTGTCGCCGCCGACGTGGACCTCGTTCAGGACGCTGCCGCCGGCGGCGCTGCCCTGCCAGATGCCGTCCAGCTCGAGGGCCGTGAGGACCCACGCGGGGTCGGAGTAGACCGTGGTGGGATCGAGGGTGCCCATGAGGCCGGGGGGTGCGAGCTCAAGGCGGAGGTCGGCGCGCTCGACGGTGGTGGCGGTGAGGGTGGCCTGGCGGTGCTCGTCGAACTCCTTGGCGGCGGTGACGAAGTCGATCTCGACGTCGACCTCGAGGCGGTCCGTGCACTCGCCGCCGAGGCCGCTCTCGTTGCCGCTGTCGTCGTAGTCGGGGTTCGGCTCGGCGTCGATGAAGCGGACCTCGCCGCCCTCGTGGCGGAGGTCGAGGGTGAGTGGGAGCTGCTTGTTCTTGAGGTCGTCGCTGAGGGTGGTGGGTTCGCCGGCGAAGGTGAGGGTGGTGCTGCGCTGGCCGAGCTTGCCGGCGAGCAGCTCGGCGGCGGAGAAGCCGAGCGGGGAGGGCTCGTCGACGGCGAGCACGGTCGGGGTGTCGATGCAGGGGTTGTTGGGCAGGCCGGTCTCGCCGGTGGTGGCGCCGGTGTCGTCGGCGCTGGAGCTGTTGCTGGCGGTGCCGGTGGGCTCGTCGCTGGTGGCGGTGTCGGTGGCGGTGTCGGTGGCGGCGGTGGTGCTGCTGTCGTCGTTGCCCTTGTCGATCACACAGGCGGCGAGGGGGAGCGAAACTGCCAGGATGCTGAGATGGCGAAGGAGCATGCGGAGCCTGCTTTCATGGGAAGTTAACGCAAGGCCGGGAGGGTAGCAGCGGCGTGCGAGGCGGGCAAAGCGAGGTACCCTCGCGCGCGAGGCGTACGGGTGTCTGGTTGCATCAACATGACGAGGGCGGCGGAGTGTGATGCTGCGAGCGAGGGCGTGGAGGGGCAGCGGCGTGATGCTGCGAGCGCTGCTGCGGCGCGCTGGCGTGCGGTGTGGGCGACGCGGGCGACGGTGGCGACGCGGCCGGACGAGGCGGGCCTGTACCTGGCGCTGGCGCCGATGGATGGGGTGACGGACGCGGTGTATCGCGAGCTGATGACCGGGCTGTACGACGGGCGCAGCGGGATCAGCGTGTGCGTGTCGGAGTTCGTGCGGGTCACGCGAGACGCGGTGCCGGCGGCGGTGCTGCGGCGTGAGGTGCCGGAGCTCGAGCGCGGCGGGCGGACGGCGGCGGGGGTGCCGGTGTTCGTGCAGCTGCTCGGCGGGGATCCGGAGCCGGTGGCGCAGACGGCCCGGACGGCGGCCTCGCTCGGGGCGCTGGGGGTTGACCTCAACTTTGGGTGTCCGGCGAAGACGGTGAACAACCACGACGGTGGGGCGACGCTGCTCAAGTATCCGCGGCGGATCGAGGCGATCGTCGGGCGGGCGCGGGCGCTGGTGCCGGCGCATGTGCCGGTGACGATGAAGATGCGGGTCGGGTGGGACTCGTGCGCGGGGATCGAGGAGGTCGCGCGGGCGGCCGAGGCGGGCGGGGCGGCGTGGATCACGGTGCACGCGCGCACGCGGGCGCAGCTGTATCAGCCGCCGGTGGTGTGGCACGCGCTGGCGCTGGCGCGGGCGGCGGTGAAGGTGCCGGTGGTGGCCAACGGCGATCTGCGGGAGCTGGGGGACCTCGCGGCGTGTGCGGCCCAGAGCGAGTGCGAGGCCTTCATGATCGGTCGCGGGGCGATGGCGCGGCCGGAGTTGTTCGCGCAGATCCGCGGGCAGGTGGACGAGCGGATGAGCGAGGCGGCGCTGGCCGAGCTGCTCATCCGCTACCACGCGATGTTGCTGGCGAGCGGGGTGGTCGCGAGTCGAGCGCTGGCGCGGGTGAAGCAGTGGCTGCGGATGGCGGCCGACATGGACGCCGGGCTGGCGCCGCTGTTTGACGCGATCAAGGTGCTGCCGGCGTGGGAGCTGGTGGCGCCGGCGCTGTCGCGGGGGTGCAGGGGAAGCTGCTGAGCGTGAGGTCCTCGCCGCGCAGCTCGAAGCTGGTGTCGAGGCTGGCGCTGAGGGTGGTCATGCGCTCGCGGACCTGCTTGCCGAGCCCGCGGGTGGCCGGGACGGGGTGCTTGCTGGGGATGCGCTTGATGTACGCGGGGTGGAAGGTGAGGGTCTCGAGGCAGCGCTCGGCGGTGAAGCGGGCGCGCAGGACCCCGGTGAGGCGGGGGATGTCGTGGGTGTTCTCGAACAGGAAGTTGCCGAGCGAGTAGGCGACGGCGCCGCGGCCGTGGCGTTCGATGCCCTGGAGGACGTGGGGGTGGTGGCCGACGACGAGGTCGGCGCCGTGGTCGAGGAGGGCCTTCGCGGCGCGGCGCTGGTGCGGTGCGGGGTCGTCGGCGTACTCCTCGCCCCAGTGGACGAACACGATGATGAGGTCGTGGCTGGAGCGGGCGGCGGCGATGACGGGGCTGAGGAGGGCGTCGAAGTCGGTGGTGGAGAGGAAGGGGAGCTCGGGGGTGCCGTCGAAGTGGGGGGCGTTGCGGCGGGCGGTGACGGCGAGGATGCCGACCTTCCAGTTGCTGCGTTCGATGGTCTCGACGCGGAACAGGGGGGCCTCCGTGCGCGAGGCGCCGAGCGGGATGATGCCGAGCTCGCGGAGGATGGCCGGCGAGTCGAGCATGCCCTGGGCGCGGAGGTCGAAGGCGTGGTTGTTGGCGAGGCTGAGGGCCGTGAAGCCGCCGTCGACGAGGTGCTGGGCCATCTGCTTGGAGGCGCCGAAGCGGTACTGGGCGCCGATCGGGCTCTTCTGGGGGAGGTCGCGGGTCAGCGGGGTCTCGAGGTTGCCGATCAGGAGGTCGGAGCGCATCGTCTCGGCGATCTCGGCGAAGGGGTGGTCGTCGGGGCCGGGGATCGCGTCGAAGGTGTTGTCGCCGCGGTAGCGGCCGAAGATGATGTCACCGACGAAGGTGAGCTCGATCGCGGCGAGGGGGGCGGTGGCCGCGGTGGGTGGTGGGCTGTCTGCTGGGACAGGTGAGCTGTCTGCTGGGACAGGTGGGCTGTCTGCTGGGACAGGTGCGGTTGCTGCGGCCGGTGATGGTGCTGCGGCCGGTGGCGGGGGTGTGGGGGCGGTCGGCGTGGGGCCGCCGCCGGAGCATGCCAGGAGCAGGGCGGGGAGCAGCCAGAGCGCGCGCGCGGACACGGGGGCGGAGTGTGCCCAAAGCGTGGCCGCGGCGCCGCGGGCGCGCCACAGTCGCGATTGGGAGGTGGCCCGCGAGGCGGGTCGCGGGCTCGATCGCTCAGAGGCCGCAGGACCACTTGCCGATGCCGGTGGCGCCGTCCTTGGTGAGCTGGAAGATGCGCTCGCCGCCGGAGCCGTCGGTGGTGACGGCGTTGAGCCACAGCTCGTGGTTGCGGTCGCCGTCGAGGTCGAGGGCGCCGTAGACGGTGTAGGTCTGGGTGTCGTTGGTCGAGGTCTGGATGGGGATCCAGGTGGCGGGGGCGCTGCTGCGCTGGACGAACACGCCGGCGAAGGTGTAGCGCTCGCTGTCCTTCGGGTTGATCTGGAAGATGGAGACGATCTTCTCCGGGGCGTTGTCGGCGTCGAGGTCCTGGAGGGCGACCTGGCGGATCGTCAGCTCGCCCTCGACCTTGGCGAGGGCGGTGAGGGCGGCGATCTCCTCGGCGGAGAGGGAGGGCTTCTTCTCGCTCCAGCTGTCCTCGGGGAGCATGACGACGTTGCGGGCGAGCGACTTCGGGGAGACGGCGTACTCGAAGGCGGCGCCGCCATCGACCGCGGGGACCGAGAGGCTGCTCGGGGTGCCGCCGCTGCCGACCTCGCACAGCGAGTCCTTGGGGGCGCCGATCTTGTCGACGATCTCGCTGTTGCGGGACTTGAGGTAGACCTCGTCGCCCTGCTTGACGAGCTTGAGGCAGTCCTTGCCGCTGGCGAGCTTCTTCTTGTCGTGGAGGTAGCAGGCGAGCGGGATGAGGGCGCCGTCCTCGGTGAAGAACACGGCGCTGGCGTCGGGTGGGACCGGGCCGGCGAGGTCGATCGCGGTGACGGCCTTGTCGAGGCTGGTGCCGGGGTCGCGCTTCTCGTCGGCGGGCGGCGGGGTCACGGCCGGGGTCTCGGTCTTCTTGGGTTCGGTCTTCTTGGTCTCGCCGCCCTGCTGACAGGCGAGGGAGGCGAGGCCGACCAGGAGGCCAGCGGCGAGGGTGACGGGGGCCAGGGACGAGCGGCGTGGCATGCGGGCGCCACCATAGCAACGGGCGGGCGGCGGGGGCTAGGGCGGAAGGCGGGGCGTCGACCTTCCGCCACGGCTGCGGGGTGTGGTGCGCGGGGGCGCGCCTTCCGGTAATGGTGGGGCATGCACGCAGTCCGTCCGCAGTCCGCCGAGCTGGAGATCGTCATCGGCGACATGAACCTGTCGTCGTGGAGCTTGCGCCCGTGGTTGGCGCTGCGGGCCACGGGGTACCCGTTTCGTCAGCGGAAGATCCGGCTCGATCGGGCCGACTCGAAGGCCCAGCTGCGGGCGGCCTCGCCGACCGGGAAGGTGCCGCTGCTCCTCGACGGCGAGCTGGTGATCTGGGAGTCGCTGGCGATCTGCGAGGCGCTGGCGGAGTGGTTCCCGGCGGCGCAGCTGTGGCCGGCGGACGCGGGGGCGCGGGCCTTCGCTCGCAGCGCGGCGTACGAGATGCACGGGGGCTTCGCGGACCTGCGGCGCGAGCTGCCGATGAACCTGCGGGCTCGCATCGTCCGCGAGCCGTCGCCGGCGGCCCGCGCGGACATCGAGCGGATCACGGGGTTGTGGCGCGAGTGTCGGGGTCGCTTCGGCGGCGCGGGCGAGTATCTGTTCGGCGAGTTCACGATCGCGGATTGCATGTACGCGCCGGTGGTGACCCGCTTCCGCACTTATGGCGTGGCGCTCGACCCGGTGAGTCAGGCTTATTGCGCGGCGATGCTGGCCCGGCCGGACATGCGGGCGTGGTACGCCGGGGCGGCGCAAGAGACCGACGAGTGATCGCGCGGGGCAGGGTGTTCATGGGGCAGGTTGCTCGCGGCGGGGGTGTTGCTCGCGGCGGGGTTCGCGGGCATCGTCGGGTGATGCGGTCCATCGCCACCGTCGTGTCCTGCTGTCTCGTCGCGTGCTCGCTGATCGGCGGGGCCGGGTGCGAGCGGGTGCTGGGCTTCTTCTCGGAGCCGAAGGCGCAGGTCGACGCGCCGCAGCGGTATGAGAAGGACGGGGTCTCGTTCGAGTATCCGGGCAACTGGACGGTCAAGGAGGAGACGGCGCAGGAGAATGGGATCGAGCTGCGAACGATCAACGTCGAGAGCGCTGGCAACGCGCTGTTGATGGTCCAGAGCTTTCAGCCGGCGGTGGAGATCGACCTGGCGCAGCACATCGAGCTGACGATGGGGGCGATGCAGGAGGAGGTCGGGAAGCAGGTCGGCGGGCTGGCGGACAGCACCCGCGGGGCGGTGACGGACTTCGAGCGCGAGTTTCTGGGGGCCAAGCGCAGCGGCAAGCAGGCGGCGATCACGATCACGGCGCTGGGCGAGAAGGTGCCGAGCTCGGTGGCGCTGATCGGGGCTGTCCTCGAGGACAGGACGGTGCTGTTGTTCACGACGATCCCCGACGAGGACCGCGAGAGCGTCGAGGCGGGCTTCGATCAGGTGATCTCGAGCTTGCGGCTCGGGGCGGCGAAGCCTGGTTAGGTCAGCCGCGGTGATGCGCCTGCGGCTCGGGTCGGCGAACGCTGCTCAGGGGGTCGCGGTGCTGGCGGTGATGCGGGCCATGGCCTGCTTCGCGGGGGTGGGCAGGCCCTTCTCGGCGGCGGCGCGGGTGGCGAGGATCTTGGCGGTGGTGAGTTCGCCCGCGGCCTCGCTGGCGAGGGCCAGGACCACGAGGGTGTCGGCGGGGCCGCGGCCCTCGCTCTCGTCGACGGACTTGAGGGCGCGCTTGCTGAGGGCGACGGCGCGGGGTTTGTCGCCGGCTTTGGCGGCAGCGAGGGCCTGGGCGGCGAGGGTGATCGGGTGGAGCGGGGCGATGGCGACGGCGCGGTCCTGGGCGTAGGCGAGGGTCTTTGGGTCGTCGCTGACGACGGCGAGCATGGTGAGGCGGGCGGCGGGGTCGAAGGACATGCCGTCGAGCTCGAGGCCCTCGCGCAGGCGCTGCTTCTCGGCCGTGACGTCGCCGGCGCGGCGGGCGAGCTCGGCGAGGCGGATGACGGGCTCGATCGACTCTCGGTTGAAGCTGCGGGCCTTCTCGAGGTGGGGGCCGGCGGACTTCCACTGCGGGCCCTGGAGGAGCACCTCGGCGAGCAGCATGCGCGGGCGGAAGCCGTCGCCGGGGCCCTGGACGAGCTCCTGCAGGGTGCGGGCGGCGGTGGTGTAGTCCTTCTGCTTGATCTCCTCGATGGCCTTGTGGAGGGTGCGGTCGCGGGCCTCGATCTTGCCCTTCGGGCTCGGTTGCCAGCCGGAGATGGTGCGGTCGAGGCGGGCGTGCATCCAGGCGTCGAACTCGGCCTCGACGGTGGGCATCGGCTTGCCGAGGTGCTGCTGGAAGAGGGCCTCGCTGGTGGCGCCGGTGGCGTAGCCCTTGAGCACGAGCATGAGCTTGGGGAGGCCGTAGGTCTCGCCGAGGTAGCGCATGGCCCAGGCGGCGGTGGCGTAGGCGACCTCCATCATGACGGGGCTCTGGGCGCGGAGGAAGGCGAGGTCGAGCTCGCCGAGCTTGCGCAGGCGGCCCTCGCGTCGGGCCTGGGCGAGCAGCTCGGCGCTCTCGCGGGCCCAGCTGGGGTCGGCGAGCTCGGACTCCCACTCGCTGAGGCCTTCGGTGAACCAGCGAGGGACGCGGCCGCGGCTGAGCTTGACGGCGTAGACGTGGGCGAGCTCGTGCCAGAGGACCTGATGGAAGTTGTGGGTGCCGGCGTAGGGGCCGACGCTGGTGATGAGGTTGCCGAAGCACACGCCGACGGCGCCGAGGCTGGGGACGCCGATGGTGCGCACGCTGAAGTCGTCGGGGTCGGCGAAGACCTCGATGCGGAGCGGGCCGGCGTGCATGCCGTAGCGGGCGTCGAGGGCCTTGCGGGCGCGCTCGATGGCGGCGACGAGGTCGGCCTGGACGAACTCGGCGTCTTGTTTGGGGAGGCGGAGGTTGAGGTCGCCGCTGGTGATGTCGGTGTAGTTGGGGTCGATGCGTTGTTCGTAGAGGTCGAGGGTGTTGCGGGTGCGCTCGTTGAAGCGGTCGCGCTTCCAGGCGCGGGCGAGGGCGGCGCGGCCCTCGGTCTCCTTGCCGAGGCGGAGCAGGTTGAGGCCGTGCGCGGACTGCAGGTAGGGGTCGTCGGGGGCGCGGGCGACGGCTTCGCTGAGGATCGCGCTCGCTCTGCTCGTAGAGGTGCATCGAGACGAGGACGTCGTTGAGGGCCAGGTAGAAGGGAGTGGGCGCGGGGGAGAGGGTGAGGGCCTCGTCGCGGGCGCGGGTGAAGGCGGCTTCGTCGTCGGCGGAGATGCCGGCGGCGGCGAGGACGGCGAGGCCGACGGGGTGGCGCGGGTGGACGCGGAGGATCTGGTCGCGGGCGCGGGTGATGGCCTCGTCGCGGCGGCCCTCGACGAGGGCGATGCGGGCGAGCACGCCGTGGGCCTCGGGGTGGCGCGGGTTGGTCTGCAGGGCGGCCTCGGCGGCCTCGCTGGCGGCGGCGAGGCGGAGCTCCTCGAGGTGCGCGAGGGCCATGCCGGCGAGCGCGTCGGGCTGCCAGGCGTCGCGCGCGAGGATCACGTTGTAGGTGTCGGCGGCCTCGCTGGCGGCGTACTTCTCGCGGAACACGGCGCCGCGCAGGAGCAGCACGCGGTCCTGGACGACGAAGCCCGGCTCGGGGCCGGTGGTGGGGGCCGGTAACTTCTCGGCCTCGGCGAGGACCATGTTGGCGTCGTGGAAGGCGCCGCTGCTGCCGCGGGCGAGGGCGGCGCGGGCGACGGCGACGAGGGCCTCGGCGCTGGCGGCCTTGCCGGCGTCGTAGGCGTCGTAGAGGCCGTCCATGAGGGCGCGCGCGGTCGGGTCGGAGCCGCGGCCGGTGCTGACGCGCAGCGCCAGCAGCTCGCCGCGGGCGGACAGGTCGTCGGGGTCGTGGGCGACGGCTTGATTGAGCAGGGTCTCGGCGCCGGCGGGGTCGCCTCGCACGAGGCGCAGGCGGGCGTGCATGCGCAGGCGTGGGTTCATCGCCTTGCCCTTGCCTGGCCTTTCGGACAGGAGGGCCTCGGCGTCGTCGTAGGCGCCGGTGGAGAGGAGGGCGTGGGCGAGGGTGAGGCGGAGGGACTCGTCGGCGGGGGCGCGACGGAGGGCGTCCTTCAAGAAGGTGGCGGCGCCCTCGGGGTTGGCGTGGGCGAGGGCATCGAGGGCGGCGGCGAGGGAGGCGACGGGAGTGGGTGGCGGGCGCTTCGCACGTTCCTTCACGGGTGCGGCGTCGTCGAGCTCGGGGACCTCGACCTCGCGCGGCGAGCCCTCGTCGAGCGTGTCGTCGGTGTCGGAGATCTCGGGGCCCGTGGCAGGCACGATCGTCGCGGGGCGCTTGGTGCAGGCGGTGCCCGAGGCGAGTCCGAGGAGCAGTGAAGCCGCGAGCAAGCGCACAGGAACGTGGCCCACGAACAGACCTCCGATGAGGTGCGTGAGGCGAGGCAGCCGGGGACTACGCATCGGCGGCGAATTCTGCTGGTCAGCGCGCGCTCTGTCAAACGGACGCGTCGCTGCTATGCTGGCGACCATGGCGGCGTCCTCCAGTACCCACACGGCCTACCCGGCCGAGGTCTACGAGACCTTCGACAGCTTCATGCAGCAGGTGATCAAGGATACCTACGAGCGCGGGGCCAAGCGCCCGGAGTTCGTCGCGCTGGTGCTGGCGTCGGGCGAGTTGATCCCGATGGCGTGGGGACGGATGCGGAAGAGCGGGCTGCGCGAGCTGGCGGTGGGCGTGGGTGGGGTGGTCGCGCTGCGCTACGGCCTGGCTTACATCATCAGCGGTCCGGTCGGGCTGGCGCTGACGGGCTTCACGGTGGCGACGATGATCTCGTTCTTCTGGTCGAATCAGAAGGCGGTGCTGGCCCGACGCAAGCCGTACAAGCAGCTGATCAACGACACGCGCGAGAAGTTCGAGGACATCCAGGCTCGCTACCACGACGGGGTGTACGACGCGGGCGAGCGGGCGCTGATGGTCGAGGGGTTGATCCGTCGCATGCTCGGGCAGATCGAGGCGCCGGTCGCCGAGGGCTGAGCGGCGCGCGCGAGCGCTGAAGTCGGCGCCTGCAAGATTGTCCATGCGCGCCGATTCTGTCCGGCGGCGGCCACTTCGGACAGGCGTACGGGCAAGCGTCCGTGCGGCGGTCCAGCGGGCCGAGGGACGATGCGCGAGGAACTGCGTTCACTGTGCTTTGGGACATGGCCGATCGGTCAGGTTCTCGGACTCGAGCACGCGACCCTCCGGGTTTCCGGTCCGGGGCGAGACGCACGAGCGCGGCGGCGAGGTGCGGTCGTCGGTCGAACGGTGGCGGTGGTGCAGGCGTGAGGCGCCGAGGCCAGCGAGGGCGCCGAGCATGACGTCGACGTGGTCGTGGTCCGCCGGGGCAGCGCCAGCGTCGGGACGCTATCGCACCGCGAGCGCATGAGCCAGGTTGGTTGTCTCAGGCTGGCCTGGATCTTGCTGTGGGGTTCGGGTCCTGATGTCGACCAAGCCCGAAGTCCCGTGGGTCTACCTCTGCTTGAAGGTGCAGTACGCGTGGCCGCAGGCGGGTGCGCGGTTGGCCCTCGGCCTCCCGCACGCGTGGCCGGCCAATGCGCTGGGCGAGCCGCGCCAGCCGGTGGGCGTCTCGCAGGGGCTGGCGCTGGCACAGCCGTGATCGCGGGCGCGGCGAGGGTCGCGGCGAGATCGTTGCCGGTGCACGGTGTGGGCGGCCGGCGATGGTCAAGCACGGTGGGTTGTCAGGTCGATGGCGAGTGGGCGTAAGGTGGCGCCCGCCCTGATGGGCGGGAGACGCCATGCAATACCGACAGCTGGGCCGTAGCGGCCTGCGAGTATCGACGCTGTGCCTCGGCACGATGACCTTCGGCGAGGCGGACGCGACCTCGTTCATGCACAACGTCGGCTGCGACGAGGCGACGGCCGGGCGCATCATGGACGAGGCGCTCGCCGCGGGGGTCAACTTCTTCGACACGGCCGATGTGTACGGCAACGACGGGCTCACGGAGCAGGTGATCGGTCGCTGGTTCGCGGCGAGCAAGCGGCGCGACGACGTGGTGCTGGCCACGAAGTTCCGCTTTCGCATGAACAAGGGCCCGAACGGGACCGGGGCGGCGAGGCTCCGGATCGTGCGGGCGGTGGAGGACAGCCTGCGGCGGCTGCAGACCGATCGCATCGATCTGTATCAGGTGCACATGCAGGACATCGACACGCCGGAGGACGAGACCCTGCGCGCGCTCGATGACCTGGTGCGGCAGGGCAAGGTGCTCTACTTCGGGGTCAGCAACTACGCGGCCTACCGCCTGATGGAGAGCCTGTGGACCAGCGAGCGCGAGCGGCTCGAGCGCTTCGTCGCGTTCCAGGCGCAGTACAGCCTGGTGGTCCGCGACATCGAGCGGGAGCACGTGCCGCTGTGCCAGAAGCACGGGCTGGGGATCTTGCCGTGGTCGCCGCTCGCGGGTGGCTTCCTCTCGGGCAAGCTGAGCCGCGACGAGCCGCCGCCGAGCGGGTCGCGGCTGGCGGCGTGGAAGGAGCGGCGCGCGGCCTTCGACAACGATCGCAACTGGAAGATCATCGATGAGCTGCGGGCGGTGGCGCAGGCGTTGGGGGCCACGCCGTCGCAGGTGGCGCTGGCGTGGTGCCTGCAGCGGCCGGGGATCACGTCGGTGATCTTCGGGGCGCGCTCTTCGGAGCAGCTGCACGACAACCTCAAGTCGGCAGAGCTGGTGCTGAGCCCCGAGCTGGCGCAGCGGCTCGACGCGGCCTCGGCGTTCCCGCTCGGATACCCGTACGAGTTCATGCGCAGCATCCAGGGTCGCTGGTAGTCAGTCGGCCACGGGCTCGAGCAGGTACAGCGCGGCGTTGTCGGCGTCGAGGCGGACCCGGCTGCCGAAGGGCAGGGCCGCGTTGCGGGTCGGCAGGTGGCCGAAGGGGAAGCCGGTGACGACCGGCACGCCGAGCACGCCGAGGCGCTCGAGCACGACGGCCTCGGCGTTCGGGCTGTCGGGGTTGCCGGTCGCGGGCTCCTCGCAGGCGTGCAGCTGGCCGACGGCGACGCCCCGGACGCCGCGCAGGGCCCCGCTGCTGAGCAGCTGGGTGAGCGCGCGGTCGATGCGGTAGGGCCGCTCGCCGACCTCCTCGAGCGCGAGGACGCAGCCGGCGAGGCTGGGCATGAAGCGGGTGCCGACGAGCGAGCGGAGGAGCTCTAGGTTGGCGGTGACGAGCGGGCCCTCGACGCAGCCGCCGCGGAGGACGACGCCGGAGCCGGCGACGAGGGCTCCGGGGTCGTCGCCCGTGAGGAGGAGGGCGAGGCGTGCGTGGTCGTCGTTGTCGAGCTCGCCTAACTGGGTGAGGACGGGGCCGTGCACGCCGACGAGGCCGGTGCAGACGTGGGCCCACGCGAGCAGGGCGGTGACGTCGGAGAAGCCGACGATGAGCTTGGGGGCGGCGGCGAGGCGAGCGGGGTCGAGGCGAGCGAGCAGTCGCGTGAGTCCGTAGCCGCCGCGGGCGCACACGATCGCGTCGATCTCGGGGTCGGCCAGCGCGGTGGCCAGCGCGGCGAGGCGTGTGTCGTCGTCGCCGGCGAAGTAGCCGACGCGCGCGGCGAGGTTGGGGGCGAGCGAGAACTCACCCGCAGCGGGGCCCAGGGCGGCTCGCAGGGCCATGATGCCGGCCTCGAGGCGATCGGGCGGGACGGGACCCGAGGGGGCGGCGATGTGGATGCGGGCGCCTGGGCGGATGGCGCGCGGGCGCAGTGGGTGCGGCACGGCGGCGGGACAATAACAGTCGGCGAGGGCGTCAGAAATCCCCGGCCGCAAAGCATCCTGGGCCGTGGACAACGGGCGTATCCGGCCCGTACCCTTGCCCGCCCGCTTCCGTTTGGTGGCCCCAGGCCCGCGGGAACCCCATATCGCCATGCTCAACGCGTTCATCAAGAAGGTTTTCGGCACCAAGCACGAGCGGCAGATGAAGCGCATGCAGCCGCTGATCGACCGGATCAATGGGCTCGAGGCGAAGATGCAGGGCCTGCCCGCGGCCGCGTTTCCGGCGATCACGGCCGACCTGCGGGCCCGGCTGGCGAAGGGCGAGCCGCTCGACGACCTGACCGCGGAGGCGTTCGCGGCGGTGCGCGAGGCCTCGGTGCGCGCGCTGGGGATGCGCCACTACGACGTGCAGATGATCGGCGGCATCGCGCTGCATCAGGGGCGCATCGCCGAGATGCGGACCGGCGAGGGCAAGACCCTGACCGCGACCACGGCGCTGTATCTGAACGCGCTGGCCGGGCGCGGCACCCACCTGATCACGGTGAACGACTACCTGGCGCGCCGCGACGCCGAGTGGATGGGCCAGATCTACCAGTACCTCGGGATGTCGTGCGGGGTGATCGTCGGCGGCATGTATCACACGGAGCGGCAGAAGAACTACCGCTGTGACATCACCTACGGGACCAACAACGAGTTCGGCTTCGACTACCTGCGCGACAACATGAAGGAGACGATCGAGAAGTACGTACAGCGCGACCTGTACTACGCGATCGTCGACGAGGTCGACTCGATCCTGATCGACGAGGCCCGCACGCCGCTGATCATCTCGGGCGAGGCCAACAAGCCGCCGGACACCTACGTCACCGTCAACCGGGTGATCCCGGCGCTGCGCCGCGATCTCGACTTCGTGATCGACGAGAAGGCCCACAGCGTGCAGCTCACCGACGCGGGGGTCGACCGCATCGAGAAGCTGCTGAGCTGCAAGAACCTGTACTCGCCGGAGCACAACGAGCTGCTGCACCACGTGAACCAGGGCCTGCGGGCGCACGTGCTTTACAAGAAGGACGTCAACTACATCGTCGAGAACGGCGAGATCATCATCATCGACGAGTTTCGCGGCCGCAAGATGGAGGGCCGGCGCTGGAGCGACGGGCTGCACCAGGCGATCGAGGCCAAGGAGGGGGTCGAGATCCAGCCGGAGAGCCAGACCCTGGCGACGATCACGTACCAGAACTACTTCCGCATGTACGGCAAGCTGGCCGGCATGACGGGCACGGCCGACACCGAGGCCGAGGAGTTCAACAAGATCTACAACCTCGACGTCGTGGTCATCCCGCCGAACCGCAAGATGATCCGGCAGGACCAGGACGACCTCGTCTACAAGAACGAGCGCGGCAAGTTCCGGGCGGTGATCGAGGAGATCAAGCAGGCCCACGAGCGCGGTCAGCCGGTGCTGGTCGGCACCGCGAGCGTGGAGAAGTCGCAGGTGATCCACACCATGCTCGAGCGGATGAGCATCCCGCACGAGGTGCTGAACGCCAAGCAGCACGAGCGCGAGGCGTACATCGTGGCCCAGGCTGGCCGCAAGGGGGCGGTCACGGTGGCGACCAACATGGCGGGTCGCGGCACCGACATCCTGCTCGGCGGCAACGCCGAGATGGTGGCGCGCGCGCAGATCGACCCCGACAAGGAGCCGGCCCGCTTCGAGGCGCTGCACGCCGCGCTCAAGACGGAGTTCGAGAAGGAGAAGGAGGAGGTCAAGGCGCTCGGCGGGCTGTACATCGTCGGCACGGAGCGGCACGAGAGCCGGCGCATCGACAACCAGCTGCGCGGCCGCGCGGGCCGACAGGGCGACGCGGGCCGCTCGCGCTTCTTCCTCAGCCTCGAGGACGACCTGATGCGCATCTTCCAGGCCGACCGCATCAGCGGGCTGATGGAGCGGCTGGGGATGGAGGAGGACGTGCCGATCGAGGCGCCGCTGGTCAACCGGGCGATCGCCAACGCGCAGTCGCGGGTCGAGGCGATGCACTTCGACACGCGCAAGAACCTGTTCGAGTACGACAACGTGATGAACGACCAGCGCAAGGCGATCTACGCCCTGCGCAAGCAGATCCTCGAGGGCCGCTACCAGCCGGAGATCCTCGACGACCAGGCGCGCAAGGAGCAGGCCGGTCGATTGCCGCCGCCGCCGGAGAAGTCGGGCCAGCACACGCTGGAGTCGCTGTCGCGGACGGTGACCGAGAAGGTCACGGCGATCATCGACACCCACTGCGTGGCGATGCTCGAGGAGGCCGGGCTGCCGGCGAACGGGGCTGAGCCGTTCCCGCCGGGTGGCGTTCGCCCGGAGAAGCTGGCGCACGAGCTGTACCGCCACTACGGCGCGCTGATCGTGCTCGACGACGTGAAGGACGACCGCCGCAAGATCGTGCAGCGGGCGATCGACGTGGTGGCCCGCTCGCTGATCCAGCAGCGCGAGCGCGTGCACGACCTCAGCTTCAAGCTCGCCGAGGAGCAGGTGCTCAAGCTGTGCCCGGAGACGGTGCACCCGGACGAGTGGGACCTCGACGGCCTTGAGGCGGTGCTGCTCGAGCGCTTCAAGATCAAGGTCGACCTGCGCAACATCCAGGACATCGACAAGCTGGTCGACCGGGTGTGGAAGCAGGTCGAGGCGCTGCTGAGCCAGCGCGAGCAGGAGATCGGGCTCTACACCTTCCTGTTCTACGTGCGCCAGTTCTACCTCGAGGAGATCGACGAGCAGTGGATCGCCCACCTCAAGAACATCGAGCACCTGCGCACCGGCATCGGCCTGGTCGGCTACGCGACGCGTAACCCGAAGAACGAGTACAAGCTGCGCGGCTTCAACCTGTTCAAGGACATGTGGGAGGGCATCGAGAACACGGTGCTCAAGCAGATCCTGTCGATGCGCCTGACGGCGGAGCAGAAGCAGCAGGCCGAGGAGGGCGCCGAGTACGAGACGGCGGTCACCCGCGCCAATCGCAACGCCCAGGAGCCGCGCCGGCGCGCCGGCTCGGGGCGCGCCGCCGCGGGCGGCGAGCAGATCGCGAAGCTGCAGGACGCGGCACGCGAGGCGATGCAGCGCTTGCTCGGGGCGCAGGCCCGGACCCAGGCGACCGGGCAGGCGAGCGGGCTGGCTCCGGGCCAGGCGACTGGGCTGCCGAATGGGCAGGCGAGCGGGCAGGCGAGCGGCCAGCCTGCCGCGCAGGAGGCCCCGCGCGAGAAGCAGGTGCCGCGGGTCGGCAAGAACGACCCGTGCCCGTGCGGCTCGGGCAAGCTGTACCGGCGCTGCCACGGCAAGGACGCGGCGGCCTGAGCGGTGGAACCTGGCCGAAGGGTCAGGTTCTTCGACGCACGCGGACGCCGATCTTGCCGGCGGGGCCGACCGGGACGTTGAAGCGGTGGCGGGTGTCGCGGTTGCCGGGCTCGGGGATGAAGTCGAAGCGCTGGGTCAGCAGCGACAGCACGATCTTCGCCTCGAGCAGGGAGAAGTGCTGGCCGACGCAGCTGCGGGGGCCGTTGATAAAGGGGAGCCAGCGCCAGGCCTGCCCCGGGGCGTCGCTGAGGAAGCGATCGGGGCGGAAGGCGTCGGGCTCGGGCCACTGCTGCGGGTCGCGGTGCAGGGCCTGGAGGTGGAGCATGACCAGGCAGCCGGCGGGGACCAGGTAGTCGCCGAAGTGGTCGTCGGCGACGGCCTTGCGGGTGACGATCGGGACGATGTTGAAGATCCGCAGGGCCTCCTTGAGGCAGGCGCCAGCGTAATCGAGGCGCTTGAGCGTCTCGTAGTCGGGCATCGCGTCGCCGCGGAAGGCCTCGTCGGCGGCGTCGCGCAGGCGGGCGAGGCAGTCGGGGTGGCGCATCAGGCTGTGCAGGGTCCAGGTGAGCATCGCGCTCGAGGTGTCGTGACCGGCGAAGAGCATGGTCTTCAGCTCGTCGCTGACGAGGGTCGCGGTCTCGGCGGTCCAGGGCTCATGGGCGAGGCTGACGAGCAGCATGTCGAGCATGTCGACCGCGGGTCGGTCGGGCTCGGCCTGGCGCTGGCGCTGGCGGGCGTCGATCTTGGCGCGGAGGAACAGGTCGAGCTCGCGCAGGGAGCGGTCGTAGTGGAAGCGGGCGGGGATCGGGAGGTGGGCGCGGAGGGGCAGCCAGACCCGGCGGTTGGCCTCGGCGACGAGCGGCTCGTAGAGGCGCGGCAGGACCTCGTCGCTCTCCTCCGGCGTCATCGACAGGGTGGCCTCGGCGATCACCTGCAGGGTGAGGCGGCGAAACAGGGCGCCGACGTCGACGACGGTGCCGCGACGGGCGTGGTCGGCGAGCGACTCGCTGCTGCGGTCGACGGCGCGGCGGGTCACGTCGGCGACGTTGCGCAGGGCGTCGATGCGAAAGGCCCTGGCGAGGGTGGCCCGCTGGCGCTTCCACAGCGGGCCGTCGCTGGTGAGCAGGCCGTTGCCGAGCAGGCCGAGGAAGGGGGCCATGCTGCGGATGTCCTTGACGTAGTTGTCGGCGTTGCCGAGCAGGACCTGGCGGACGACCTCGGGGTCGGAGCTGGCGATGTAGGTGGCGCCGGGGATCTTGAAACGCAGGGTCGGGCCGCGCTCGCGCAGCCAGCCCTCCATGACGTCCCACGGCGCGCCGGTGACGAGGCGCGCCATGTGGCCGACGATCGGCAGGTGTTGCGGCGCCAGGGGGATCTCTCGGGCCATCGGCGTCGCAGTGTCAGGGAGGCGAGGCGGGCCGCGCAAGGCCGCAGGAGATGCGGGCTCGCACCCGCGGCCAGCGGCGGCGCTCAGACGGTGGCGACGATCTCCTGCGCGGCGCGCTTGCCGGACTCGATCGCGCCCTGCATCCATCCGGCCCAGATCGAGGTGTGCTCGCCGGCGAAGTGGACGCGGCCCTCGGCGCGCTTGGCGACGGCGGCCATCCACCACTGCCCGGGGAGGAAGTCGGTCCAGGCGCCCTGGACCCACGGGTCCTCGGCCCAGCAGTACTGGAAGAAGGCGAGCTTCTCGGCCTTGATCTCGGGGAAGAACTTCTCGATCGCGGTGAGGGCGAAGGCCTCGCGCTCGTCCATCGACTTGCCGCAGTAGGCGTCGGCGTGCTTCTCCTGGGTGTACGAGACGATCATGCCCTTGGTGGAGCTGCCGGCCTGGACGTGGCTGAGGTCCCAGATGCGCTCGGCGTCGGTGTCGGTCTTGGCGATCTTGAGGCCGCCGATGCCCTCCTTCTCCCAGAAGCGGGTCTTGGTCTGGATGTAGCCGCGGCCGGCGTTCATCATGAACAGGCCGTCGATCGTCTTCATCTTGTCGTCGGCGAACTCGGGGACGATCGTCACGTCGCGCAGGGTGGTGAAGGGGAGGGTGCAGACGAGGTGGTCGGCGCTGAAGCTGACCTCGGCGCCGTCGTGCTCGGCGACGACGGTGACGCCCTGCTCGTCGTGCTCGATGCGCATGACCTTGTGGGCGAGCAGGATGTTGTCCATGCCGACCTTCTCGGCGAGGCCCTTGGGCAGGAGGTCGTTGCCGCCGCGGATGTGGTAGGTCTTGTCCCAGTCCTGGTCGGCGACCTCGGCGACCATCCACGCGAGGGTGCCGATGGTGTAGACCTCGGCGCCGTTGTCGGCGGTGTAGAGCGGGAGGTAGGCCTCGCTGGCGCCGCGCTGGCGCAGGAAGTCGATCCAGATCTGGTCGTCGTACTTCTCGACGATGCCGGGCTTGGGGAAGCTGCCGTCGCGCGGGTTGCCGAACTCCTCGAAGGCGCCGGCGATGTACTCGGCCCAGGTGTCGCCGAGGGTGGCCTGGAGCTCGTTGGGCTTGAGGCCGGGCAGCGGCCAGTCCTCGCCCTCCTTGTGCATGAAGCGATTCGTGTCGAGGTAGTAGAGCGGGTCGCCGCCCGGGAACTCCTCGAGCTCGAGGCCGAGCTCGTCGACGTAGCCGAGAGTGTGGTCGTGGACATCGGGGATCCGGACCGCGCCGATCTCCGCGAGCTGGCCGTCCGCGAAGCCCTCGCGCAGGGTCCACACGCGGCCGCCGACGCGCTCGCGGCCCTCGAGGAGGGTGACCTCGTAGCCTTGCTTCTGCAGCTCGTAGGCGGCGCTCAGGCCGGACAGGCCGGCGCCGAGCACGAGCACCGAGCGGCCGTCGCCCTTTGGTTCACCGCTGCTGTCGCCGCAGCCCAGCAGGGCGGCGGTGCCAGTCCACGAGAACAGGGCCATCACGCCACGTCGACTCAGAGTGTCTCGCTGCATCGTTATCTTCTCCGTCGTGGCGCCCCACGGCGCCCCGGCCGACTCTAAGCGGCCCCGCAGGTCGCCAGCAAGCCCGGTCCCAATCGCGGATCGCGTGTGGTATACAGCCGGCCGGGCATGCGAGCACTCGGCCTCGACGTGGGCAGCAAGACCATCGGCGTCGCGGTCGCAGACCCGAGCGGGACGATCGCCACTGCACGCAGCGTCCTGGCCCGTCGCGGGCACGCGGCCGATGCGGCGGCGATCGCTGAATTGGCCCGCAGCGAGGCCGCAGACGCGGTCGTGGTCGGCTTGCCGCTCGAGCTCGACGGCTCCGAGGGCCACCGCGCGCGCCTGGTCCTGCGCTTCGTGGCGGTGCTGCGAGCTGTCCTCAAGGACATGCCGGGCCCTGTGACGCTGCACACCTGGGACGAGCGCTTCTCGACCGCGGCCGCCGAACGCACGCTGCTCGAGGCCGACCTGTCGCGGGCGCGTCGCAAGCAGCACGTCGACGCGGTGGCGGCCCAGTTCATCCTGCAGGGCTGGCTCGAGGCGCGGCGACGCGGTGGTGCGCCGGGCGCTGCGCTGGCGCCGGGCGGGGAGCTGGCGTGAGCGGCGAGGGCACCCCGCCGGTGACGCCGACGCCAACCGTCGGCAAGCGGCGGCGTCGCTTGCTGCGGCGCTCGCGGCTGGGGCAGTACATCGCGCTGGTGGTGGTGCTCGGGACGCTGGCGGGGGCGGTGTGGTTCGGCTGGCGGGCGTACGACCAGCTGGTGCGCTACCCGCAGCGGGCGGGCAGCGGTGACGCGTCGGTGGTCGCGCTCGAGGTGCCGCGCGGGGCCTCGTTCCCGCAGGTGCTGGCGCAGCTGGTGGAGGCCGGGGTGGTGCCCGCGGACGAGGCGCTGTACTTCAAGCTGTTCGTGCTGCACCGCGGGGCGGCGAGCAAGGTCACGGCGGGCGAGCACAGTTTCCGCGGCGACATGACGCCGGAGGAGATCCTCGCGGAGCTGGTGCGGGCGCAGCGGGCCGACGAGCTGCGCGTCACGATCCCCGAGGGTCGCAACATCCTCGAGGTCGCCGACATCCTCGCGGGTGCGGGCTTCGCCGCGGGCTTCGGGCGCGACGAGGTGCTGGCGGCGATGCGCGACAAGGCCCTGCTCGCGGAGCTGAAGATCGACGGCCCGAGCGTCGAGGGCTACTTGTTCCCGGACACCTACAAGTTCCCGACCCGGGCCACGCCGACGCAGGTGCTGCGGCGGATGGTCGAGCAGCACCGCAAGGTCTACGCGGGGGTGGCCCGGGCCCACCGTGAGGCCACGGAGGAGCTGGAGAAGACGCTCGGCTGGGGCGACCGCGAGATCGTGATCATGGCCTCGCTGGTCGAGAAGGAGACCGCGGCCAAGCACGAGCGCCCGCTGATCGCCGGGGTGTTCCTCAACCGCCTGCGCTTCATGAACTTCCAGCCCAAGCGCCTGGAGACCGACCCGACGATCATCTACGGCTGCACGGCGCTGGTCGAGAAGTCGCCGGCTTGCCAGCAGTTCACCGACCGCATCCGGCGGATCCATCTCCGCGACACGGAGAACCCGTACAACACCTACACCCACGAGGGGCTGCCGCCGGGGCCGATCACCAACCCTGGCAAGGCGGCGCTCGAGGCCGTGCTGGCGCCGAAGAAGTCGCGGTTCTTGTACTTCGTGTCGCGCAACGACCGGACCCACCAGTTCTCGCGGACGATCGCCGAGCACGAGGCGGCGGTCGAGAAGTACATGCGTCAGGGCGCGGTGGGCGATGGATCGGCCGCGGGCGCTGCGGTCGAGGATGGTGCGGACGGCGGCTGAGGCTCGGGCTCGAGTTGCTCGCGCATCTCCGTGAGCACCCAGCGGTCCTTGGCGTTGCGGGCCAGCTCGAGCTGCACGCGCCGCTCGCCGTCGTGGGCGGAGATCTGCATGCGGCGGGCGCCGAGCGGGACCGGGGGATCGAGGGTCCACGCGGGGCCGCGCAGGCGCTGCAGCAGCTCGGGCAGGCGCTCCCACAGCAGGCGGTCGTCGAGGCCGCGGGTGAAGCCGGCGAGGGCTTTGGCCCGGGCCGCGGCGTCGCCCTGGTCGCAGGAGCCGGCGAGGCGGGCGAGTTCGGGGAGCAGGGTCGCGGGCTCGCCGGGGAGGCCGAGGGGGCGCACGGTCTCGTTGCCGGGGCCGGCGATCTCGCGGCGCAGGGCGGCCGCCGCCTCGCGGTCCCAGCGGGCGTCTGCCTGTTGCGACCCTGAGAGCGCGAGCAGGATCTGCGGCTCACCCACGCGGGTGAGCAGGCCCTTTTCGTTGTTCTGGCTGAAGTCCCAGACCTCGAGCCGGGCCGGGTTCGCGGCCTCGGCGACGGCGACGACGACGCGGGCACGGCCGTGCAGGCCGTCGGCCAGCTCGAGCACCGGCTCGACCTGCAGCCCGGGCGGCACGCTGGCGGTCAGGGCCGGGGCGTAGCGCCAGGGGGACGCGGGTTCAGGTGCGGCGGCGGGTCTGGGCCCGGTTGCGGTGGTTGCGTGGGCTGTGGCGGAGGGCTGTGGCTGTGGCGGACCGCAGCAGGCGAGTGCGAAGGCGGCCCAGGCGAGCCGCGGTGAAATTCGAGCGCCTCGCATCGGGCTAGCGTCGGCTGTAGTGGCGCCGGGGTCAAGCGTGATAGCCTGCCGACGAGATGGTCTCTGCGCGGCGAAATCGGGGTACGGCGGTGGTCCTGGCCACCAGTGTGGTCCTGAGTTCTTCGGGTTGGGGGGTGGCAGAGGCAGCGGCCGGGAGGCCGCAAGCGATGCTGGCGCCAGCCGCGGCGAGCTCGAAGCTCGCGATCTTGCCGGTCACCGTGGAGGGAGGGATCAGCGAGTCGGACCAGGCCGAGCTGACGAAGGCGCTGACCGCCGGGCTCGAGCGCGGCAGCTTCCAGATCGTCGGGCCCGAGGACGTGTTGGCGGCGGACGCCGAGGCGAGCAAGTGCAACAACGCGGTCTGCTATCAGAACATCGCGGCGCGCACGGGGGCGGCCTACGTGGTGCGTGCGGTGGTCTCGGTGAAGGACCGCGACTACTCGGTGAAGGTCGAGCTGGTGGCGGGCGCCGACGGCAAGCGCCTGGCCCAGACGCAGGACGGCTGCGAGATCTGCGGCGTGGTCGACGCGAGCGGGCTCATCGACTCGGCGGCGGCGACCTTGCGGCTCAAGCTCGACGCGCTGTCGAAGGGCCCGGCCTCGGTGAAGATGACGAGCAACCCGAAGGGGGCGATCGTCACCATCGACGGCGAGGTGGTCGGCGAGACGCCGATCGAGCGCCCGGTGGTCCCCGGCAAGCACCTGATCCGCGTCAGCGAGGAGGGCTACATCTCGATCGAGCGCGAGGTGACCTTCGTCGAGGGCGTCAACGAGGACCTCAACTTCTCGCTCGAGAAGCTGCCGAGCCGGCTGCCGGGTCGGCGCTTCGGCTACGTGTCCCTCGGCTTCGGCCTGGCGGCGATCGGCGGGGCGATCGGCTTCGCGATCCTCGACGACAAGCCCTACAAGCTCGGCGGCAAGTGCAGCACGACCTACACGGGCGACCCGAACAAGCCCTACAACAACATCCCGGGCAGCAACTCGATCACCGGGAATGATGAGTGCGCCAGCCTGTGGCGCACCGAGCCCTTCAGCATCCCGCTGGCGATCGCCGGCGGGGCGCTGCTCACCCTCGGGATCGTCATCCTCGTCAACTCGCGCCAGAAGACCAAGAAGGACGGCGCCGCCGCGACGGCGCGCCGCAACCTGCCGCGCTTCGGCGTCGGCCCCGGCAGCGTGTCGCTCAGCGGCCGCTTCTGAGCGCCAAGCTGTCCTCGAGGACAGCTCAGGGCCGGTGACCGAGGCGGGTTGAGCCGATCAGGATGACGGGCTCGGTGCGCTGTGCGGGACGGGAGCGGCGAGCGTGGGGGCGGTGACGAGGCCGTCGTCGGGGATGCCGAGGCGGCGGCGGAGGTCGACCAGGCGCATGTCGAGGGCGGCGTCGTAGTCGATGCCGTCGCGGTAGAGGGTGGTGCCGCCGCGGGCGCTCCGCCAGGCGCGCCAGGTCCGGCGGGGGGCGACGCTGAGGCCAAGGAGGAGGCCGAGGAGGTTGATGAAGTAGAGGAAGAAGGTGTTGCAGCCGCAGCGCAGCTCCCAGGCGCTGATCTCACCCTCGCCGGCGTAGTCGGTGTCGTAGCCGACGAGCACGTGGTGGATGTCGTGGCGGGAGATCACGCGCTGGCGGGCCGGAGGGTTGGGGAAGCTGAGGGTGCGACCGAGGAGCGGGAAGCTGAAGGTCGGGGCGCTGTACTCGGTCATGGTGAAGCCGTTGTGCGCGAGGTAGAGGTCGCGGGCGGCGCGGACGCTGAGGTGACCGGGGATCGGGCCGAGGGGGCGGTGGGCGGTGGGCATGACGGGTCTCCATCCCTCCGTCCGCAGAAAGTCGGCCGGACCCGACACGGCCTCGCAAGATTTTTTTCGCGCGGGCTCTCAGGTGCGGCGGCTCGGGCGGTGATCCCGAGCTGGCCGGCCCAGTAGAGCAGCATCAGCGGGATCTTGAGGCCGGCGTCGGGGTCGACGAAGCGCGACCAGGCGACCATGATGTCGCTGATCGCGAAGATGGCGGCGCCGACGGTGGCGAGCAGGGGGCGGAGGTTGCCGGTCGGGTCCTCGCCGATCTGCGCCGCGGCGCGCCAGAGCATCGCGCTGATGACGATGACGTAGGCGATCACCGGCCCGCGCATGGCCCCGAGGTGCGGCGCGAGCACGCTGAAGGCGCCCCAGGTGAAGCCGGCGACGATGCCGAGGCGGACCAGGTGCAGCGCGCGGGTGCGGCCGAGGAAGGCGCCGACGTAGCAGACGTGGGCGAGCAGGAAGGCGACCAGGCCGGGCACGAACAGGGCCGGCGAGGCCTCGAGCAGGACGTCCCCGAGCGCGGAGAGCAGCAGGCCGGCGGCGATCCAGGCGGCGTCGCGGGTGCGCGGCGGGATGAGGAAGCCGAGCAGGCAGACGACGGGGACGGGCTTGCTGATGAGGGCGAGGTCTTGCCAGCCGAGGATGTAGGCGAGGAAGTAGACGGCGACGGCCGCGAGGCCAAGCCGCACGAGGAGGGGCCCGGGGGTGCGCATCGCCGCCATCGTACGCCAGAGCGAGGCTGACTCGTAGATCCGGCCGCAGGCCACGAGCGAGATTGCCTGGTTCGGCAGTGCCAGAGCGCGGCTCACTCGTAGATCTGGCCGCAGACCAGGAGGTCGCAGACGCCGTCCCAGCCGAGGGCGCGTCGGGACTCGTCGTCGTCGGGGACGGGCTCGGGTGGGGTGACGAGGAGGAGCTCGGCGTCGTCGGCCCAGCCGCCGACGCTGCCGGAGGCGCCGCACTCGAGATAGGAGCTCGGGTCGAAGTTGTACCAGCGGGCGCCGCTGGGGGCGTCGAGGCCGAAGTAGCGGTTGGAGTCCTCGAGCTGGCCGCGGCGGCGCATGGCCTGGAGGTCGGCGATCTGGTGGACGAGGATCGCCTCGAAGCGGTCGCGGCCGTGGGGGCGCGGCTCCTGCCACGGCGGCGGGCGCTCGAGCCAGGCCGGCTCGAGCTCGATCGCCGGGGCGCTGGCGGCCGCGATGAAGAGGGCTGCGACCTCGTCCGGGCTCGGCTCACGCTCGCCGTGCCGGCTTGCGAACTCGCGGCCGAGGCCGAGCAGGGCGCGCAGGTAGCTCTCGAGGTCACGCAGCACCTTGAGGGCGGTCAGGCAGGTGTAGAGGTCGCGGTTGCTGCGGATCTCCATGCGGGGAGGGTAACACCGCGGGGCCGTGGCGCAGCCGCCCCGGGTGTCGCGGCTGCGAGCAAGATTTTCACCTGCGGGCGAGTGTCGACGCAGCGGTCGCAGCTGTCCCCGGGGACAGGTGGCCTCCACGCTGGCGGGGACGAGTGGTCGAATCTGTCCCCGGGGACAGGTGGGTCTTCACGCCGGCGGGGCGAGTGGCCGCTGCTCAGGGGACAGGTGGGTCACTCGCTGGTGAGCTCGCGGGTGTAGGCGGTGAGCTGCTCGCGGAAGCCGGTGGTCCAGGGGACGGGGCGCTTGGTCTCGGGGTCGACACGGACCACGACGCGCTCGCCGGAGGCGAAGTCGACGTCCTCGTCGAGCGGCATGACGCGCAGGCCGAAGGTCAGGCTGCTGCGGCCGAGGCGGTCGACCCACACGCGCACGCGGACCTGGCCGGTGCCGACGACGGGGCGCTTGTACTCGAGGTGGTTGGCGCGGACGAGGTGGTACTGGTCGGGGTGGGAGTTGAAGTCGAGGACGCCGGCCCAGCCGAGGTGGCGCCAGAAGGAGCCGATGGCGTGCTCGAAGAGGAGCAGGTAGCGCGCGTTGTGGAGGATGTGAAACGCGTCGAGGTCGTCGAAGTAGACGCCGTGGAGGGTCTCGTGGAATCGCATCGAGGTCCGCTCTACCGCAGATCGCTGGTGATCGGTGGTGGTCGGCGGCCGCGAAGGCCGCGGTGGACGCGGTCATGCTCACACTCACGGGTCGCGCAGGGTGTGGCGCTCGCGTGTCGCGGCGGGGCTGGGCTATCGTGGGCGACGACCATGCTGGACGCCGCCACCGAGAGATTGCGCGCCCGCTTCATGGCGCTCGCGGCCGCACCTGATGAGGCGCTGGACCTCGGCGAGTTGGCGGCGGTGATCGGTGTCGAGGAGGACCCGACGGAAGAGGTGGACGAGGTGCTGGAGCGGCTGGAGCGGCTGGCCGAGGGGGTGGCGCCGCGGCTGCGAGGCTTCGCCAGCGCGCGCGAGCGGGTCGACCTCTTGCTCGCGTATCTCGTGCGTGAGCAGGGGCTGCACGGCGACGAGGCGGAGTACGACGACCCGCGCAACAGCTGCCTGCATCAGGTCCTGCGCCGGCGGGTCGGGCTGCCGATCATGCTGAGCGTGGTGCTGATGGAGGTCGGGCTGCGGGTCGGGCTGCCGGTGGTCGGGGTCGGGCTGCCGGCGCACTTCCTGGCCCATGCCACCGAGCTGCCGGAGGTGTACATCGACATGTTCCACGGCGGTCGCCTGCTCAGCGAGCACGAGTGCCGCACGCTGCTGCGCCAGAAGACCCAGGGTGCGGTGGAGTTCGAGCGATCGATGCTAAGCCCGCTGAGCTCGCGCCAGATCTTGCTGCGGATCCTTCAGAACCTGAAGCGTTCGCACCTGCGCCGCGGGGCGCTCGACCGGGCTCTGGCGGCGAGCGATCGCATCTTGTTGTTGGCGCCGGGGCAGGTCGATGAGCTGCGCGACCGCGGGCTGTTGCAGCTGCGCCGACGGGCGTTTCGCGCGGCCAGCGAGGACCTGAACAACTATCTCAGCCTCGCGCCGATGGCCGACGATCGGCATCTGATCGCGGCGCGGGCCAGTGAGGCCCGCACGCGCGTGCGGCAGCTGAACTGATCACAGGTCGGTCGCCACCGGATCGCGGCGCGGGCCAGTGAGGCCCGCACGCGCGTGCGGCAGCTGAATGATCACACGTCGGTCGCCATGCGCAGTAGCTGGGGGATGAAGTGGGCGCGCACCTGGATGAGGCTCGGGTGCTTGCCGGGCGGGCGGAAGTCGACGCGCTCGTGGTCCGGGCGCAGCGACTCGCCGTCGATGTCCTCGTCGTCGTAGATGTACTGCTTGGTCTGGCTGTTCGGCGCGCTGACGCGGGCGGCGGCGTCGGCGTCCTGGTTGCCGGCGGGGGCGGCGTTGGCGAGGCCGGCGAGCGTGGAGGACAGGGCGAGGGAAAGCGTGAGGGCGAGGCGCAGGCTCATGGCGGGGCTCCTTCGAGGGGGTATGGCGGCTGCAACGAGGCGGCGCTGGCCGGCGGTCTACGTGGGGGTGAATTATTCATGGCCGGGGAATTGAGGCCCGGGGTATATCGCGGCGATGCGCCTGCTCCTGCTGACCGCGGTCCTGCTCGTCGGCTGCGCCGAGAAGCTGCCGGAGTCTCATGTGTTGCCGGTGGTCAAGGCCGAGCGGGCGTTCAGCGAGCGGTCGCTCGAGCGGGGCATGAAGGCGGCGTTCCTCGACAACCTCGCGGTCGACGCGGTGGTGTTCGGTCCGGGGCCGACGCCGGGGCGGGCGTACTACGAGGCGCAGCGCGACGTCGGGGCGCGGCTGTCGTGGACGCCGAGCTACGCGGAGGTCTCGCGGGGCGGCGACCTCGGCTACACGACGGGGCTGTACACGCAGGCGCGGGCGGACGGGACGGATTTTGGCCACTACGTCTCTGTGTGGCGCAAGCAGGCCGACGGGCGCTGGAAGGTGGTGGCGGACGGTGGGAATCAGCACCTGCCGCCGCTGCAGGTGGCGAACAAGCTCGAGTTTCTGCCGGCGCCGCCGAAAAAGTCGAAGCCGCCGGTGCTGGCGGTGGGCCCGGAGCTGCGGCGGATGCTGGCGGCCGAGCGGGTGCTGGTGTCGGCGTGGGCGAGCAGCGGCAGCGCGGCCCTGGTGGCGCACGCGACGGCCGACCTGCGCTATCTCCCGCCGGACGCGCTGCCGGTGGTCGGGCGAGCGGCGGTGGAGGCGACGCTGTCGGTCGGGCGCGAGACGATGAGCTTCACGCCGATGGGCGGCGACATCGCGGCGAGCGGTGAGCTGGGCTACAGCTACGGCGCCGCGACCCGCAAGGCCGGGCCGGACGCGGAGAGCGAGTCGGGCGGCTATCTGCGGGTCTGGCGGCGCAGCGCGCGGGGCGTGTGGCAGGTGGCGCTCGAGCTGCACGCGATGCCGCGGCGTCAAGGCCCGGCCGCGGGCCACCACACGTCCGCCTCGACCGAGCCGGGGGCGCGTGCCGGACACACTTCGCAATGGATCTCGAGGTTGACCTCAAGGGCCGGCGCTTCGCAGGTGGCGATCGTCAGCCAGACGTCGAGACGCGCGAGGTCTGAGTCGTCGTCCGGCTCGAGATAATCGCCGTAGTCATACGAGTCGCCGAGCGAGTTCCCGACCTCGAGCTTCCGCACGAGCGCATGTCCGTCGCGGACCCCCGGGAGCAGGCTCTCGAACACCTGTCGACCCTCACCCGCGGTGGTAGGCGCCGGCTGATCGCGCGTGAGCACGGGGATCTTCGCCGCGTCTGGCTCTTGCGCGTGCTCGTAGATAGCGATCCGGCACGGCTCGCTGCCGCGGTTGATCGCCGTGCCGAACCACGAGGCGTCGACGTAGGCATATCGGGATGACGTCGAGCCGTGGACGTGCACCGCGGCCGTACCGGGACCGGCCGGCTCGAGGTGGATGTCCGCGACATCGTCGCTGCAGTCGCCATAGCCGCAGCCGAACGCCAGGAGCGTCAGCGCGAGCGCGCTATTCGCGGATTTCGATATCGATGGGGTCATCGATGGTAGTTCCTTGGGGTGGATCGGACCCGGCGGCGATATTCCAGGAGATTACGATCGTGCCCTGCGTGAGGCCATCGAGTCGTTCAAACACGATCGCTCGGGGCGTCGAGCACATGCCCCCGAGGTTGTCGATCCCGACGTGGAGCTCCTCGCCGGCGCGCTGGTCGACGACTTCGGGGTCGCCCTCGCCCTCGAGGTACACCGCGTAGCGCATCTCGCCGGCACCGGACGCTCCGTTGGCCGCGGACGAGATCGAGATCCCCATGGCAGATCCGTACTCGTCCGAGCTCGGCTCCCGCCCCGCGATGCAGGCGCGGATCTCGAAGCGACGGAGGGGCGCATCCAGCGTGAGCTCGAAGCTGGGACCCTCGACCTCGCCCTCGCACTGCTGGTAGGCGAACGATTTGTTGTGGACGACGACGCCGCCGGCGATGAAATTGTGCGGTGATTCATCGACCGTGATATCCACGACCTCGCGCAGGCCCGCGAAGGCCGCGGCGTCCAGCAGCTGCGCGGAGTGCCCGGACTCTGCGTCGGCGACCAGCAGCAGCTTGCGTGTCCCCTCGGCCCAGCGCGCGGCGGGCTCGTACGCGCCGGTCTCCGGCGAGTACAGCGGATGGTCGGGCGTACACACCAGCTCGCCGGTGCTGTGGACGAGCCGCAGGCACTCGCGGTGCGCCGAGCGGCGCGCGACGATTGTCCGCACGAGCACCTCGCCGGAGATGACGTCGTATCCGAGCACCTGGTCGCCGACCTGCAGGTCGCCCAGGCGGCGCAGGCCGTGCGGCGTGCAGATCGGCGTGTCGGCGCAGACGCAGCACGAGATCGACGACCCGAGGAGAGCTGTCCCCAGCGCGATCACTACGTCACGACGCCGCATCACGGATCTGGGATACCACGGCGCGCTCGCTCCGGGAATCGGCGGTGGTCGAATTCGCCAGGCCGTCCTGGGTCCAGCGGATCGCCGACCCACTGGCACAGCGAGGCCGAGGGTGATCTCGAGCGCTGCGACGTGTCCGACCCGTAGCCGGCTGCCTCGCGCCCCGGCCGACGGCATGACTCGACGCAGTCGATCGCGCATGTCGCGGGTCCTATCGTGGCGCAGCGCCGATCGATATAGAGTCAGAATGATTCGGTCCGCAGCAGTGCGGCGGCCGCATGCGAGTCCTCGATTTATCCCCGCGAGAGGCCGTTGCACGCGATAATCGCGCGGAGCAGCGTCGAGGGTTTGTCGGGGAAGCCCATGGCGATGATCCCGACCCGCCTCGACGGTCTGTTGTTGGTCAGCAGATTCAAGAGCCGGCGGTTCATGCCCTCCACCTCCGACAACCCGTCGTGGATGCCGAGCGCCACGTTGACCGGCCACGGCAGCCCGCCCGCGGGTTCTCACTTGTTGGGGTCCAAAGAGTGCCATCTCATGCGGTGATGCAGGGTATGATCGGTGCCACGCATGCCCACCCGTAAGGAGCCAACCGCGGTCGAAGACTCCGAGCTCAGAGAGCCCGATGATCTACAGAAGGCGCTTGCGGAGGCGCCACAAGCGAAGACCCTGTGGGAGGGTCTTACGCGCATTGCGCGTCGAGACTTTATTCGTTGGATCACGTCCGCCAAAAAGCCGGAAACCCGCGCCCGCAGGATTGCGAACGCTTGCGACATGATCTGCAAGGGGAAGCGGCGAGTGTGCTGCTTCGACACGAGCCCGTGGAAGACTCCCGATCACAAATCGAAGTACAAAAACGCCGCCATCAAGTGACGGAGTTCGTTCGCACCTGGGGCGGCTTGCGACGACTGTCTACGCGTAGATCACGGTGATTCGGCGTCCACCGGGGCTGGTGGTGTTCTCGCTGCGGGTGCGGTCCTCGATGGGCGGGAGGTTGGCGCGCTGATCGAAGATGATGAGCCAGCCGCTGTCGAGGCCGAGGCCGGCGAGGTGGCCGTCGAGCTCCGCAGGGACAGGTGCTCAGGCGGCGCGGGTCCGTCGCTCGCGCATGCGCATGCGGACGCCGGTGGCGGGGCCGAGGACGACGTTTCGGCGGGCCGGGAGGACCTCGGCGGGTTCGGCGAGTTCCAGGTGGGCCTCGCGGAGGAAGGTGGCGAGGACGATCTTCAGCTCGTAGGTTGCGAAGGCGGCGCCGATGCAGCGGCGGTGGCCGCCGCCGAAGGGGGTGTACTCGAAGGGGCTGAAGCGGCGGTTGAGGAAGCGTTCGGGGCGGAACTTCTCGGGCTCGGGGTAGAGCTCCTCGTTGCGGTGGAGGATCGTGGTGGCGACGTCGACGCCGAGCGGTGGTGCGAGCTGGTAGCCGGCGAGCTCCAAGGGGCGGGCGAGCATGCGGGGGACGTCGGGGGCGATCGGGTGCAGGCGCAGGGTCTCGTTGCACACGGCGTCGAGGAAGGGGAGCTTGGCGATCGCGTCGGGTTCGGGGTCGTCGCCGAGGCTGTCGATCTCGCTGCGCAGGCGCTCGAGCGTGGTGGGGTCGCGGTGCAGCCAGTACGAGGCCCAGGCGAGGGCGATGCCGGTGGTCTCGTGGCCGGCGAAGAGGAGGGTCTGGAGCTCGTCGCGCAGCTCGGTGTCGCTGAGGCCGGCGTTGTTGTCATCGCGGGCGCTGAGCAGGAGGCTCAGGATGTCCTCGCGGGGTGGGCCCTGGTCGGCGCGGCGGTTGGCGATCTCGGCGTAGATGAGGCCGTCGATGGTCTGCATCGCCCGGGCGAAGCGGTTGTAGGGGCCGAGGCCGCCCCATGGGCGGCGCAGCCACGAGAAGAAGAGCAGGCTCGGCACGGCGGCGGCGACCATCTCGATGATCGCGGCGCGGAAGGTGTCGACGTGGGCGTCGTCTTGCACGCCGAACACCGCGCGGAGGATCACCTCGAGGGAGATCCACTGCGTCGTGGTTTGCATGACGAAGGGGGCGCCGGGCTGCCAGCGGGACATCGCGGCGCGGGCGGCCTGGCGGATCGTGTGGCCGTACGCGCGCATGCGGGCGCCGTGCAGCGGAGGCGTGAGCAGCTTGCGGTCGCGGCGGTGTTGCGCGCCGCTGATGGTGAGCAGCGAGTTGCTGCCGAGGAGCGGCTTGATCGAGGCGGAGCCGAAGGGCAGGAAGGTGTCGGGGTCGGCGCTGAAGATCTGCTGGATCGTGGCCGGGACGCCGGTGATCACGAGGGTCCCGTTGAGCGTGGGGACGGTGAAGGGGTCGCCGTACTTGCGCTGGGTCTCGATGAGGTAGCGATAGGGGTCGCGCGCGTAGAGGGCGGTCTGGAGGACGTTGATCCGCGGGCCCGGCGGGAGCTTGGACATGGCGGCAGGGTGCCATGTCTGCGGGGCGCTGGATCGCGGAGTGGATTTTCGCAGGCGTCGCGCGCGGGCCGAGGTGGCGCGGCGATCAGGCGCCGAAGATGTGGGTGAGGTGGTCGTTCTTGAACAGGCCGGCGGGGTCGAGCTGGCGGCGGACCGCGTGGAAGCGGTCCCACATCGGGTACATGTCCTGCAGTTCGCGGGCGCCGAGGTTGTGCATCTTGCCCCAGTGCGGGCGGCCGCGGTGGTTGCGGAAGATGGCCTCGCAGCCGGCGAAGTACTCGGCGAAGGGCATGCCGGCGTACATGTGCACGGAGATGACGGCGGAGTCGCGCTGGTAGAAGGGGCTGAGCCAGATGTCATCGCCGGCGACGACGCGGTACTCGAGCGGGAAGTGGACGCGGACCTTGCTGTGCTCGATGAACGCGCGGAGCTCTCGCAGGCAATCGCCGCCGCGCTCGACGGGGACGGCGTACTCCATCTCGTTGAAGCGGACGTCGCGGGGGCTGGGGAAGACGCGGTGGCTGTAGTCGGTGTATTCGCCCTCGGCCATCATGCCGGAGGAGAAGCGGGCGACGCCGCGGGACAGCGAGGGGACGCGGCGGACGGCCTCGGAGATGGTCCAGAAGACGCCGGTCTCGAGGACCTTGTCGACCAGCACGCGCTTGAACAGGGAGCGCGGGCGGGCGGGCTCCTGGACGGCGTCGAGGGCCTTGGTGGCGACCTGGTCGCTGTAGGGGAACCACCAGAACTCGTAGTGGCGGTGGCGTCGGCAGTTGTCCTCGAACTCGGCGAGACATGTCTCGAAGGACATGTTCTTGCGGACATCACGGAGGACGTAGGATGGCTCGAGCTGGAGGCGGACGCGGGCGAGGGCGCCGAGGCTGCCGAGGGAGACCTGGGCGGCCTTGAAGATGTCGGGTTCGCGGGTGGCGGAGCAGTAGAGGAGCTCGCCGCTGGCGGTGACGAGGGTGAGACCGGTCGCCTGGGTCGAGAGACAGCCGTAGCCGGCGCCGGTGCCGTGGGTGCCGGTCGAGACGGCGCCGGCGATCGCCTGGGCGTCGATGTCGCCCTGGTTGCTGAGGGCGAGGCCGTGCTCGGCGAGCAGGTCGCCGAGGATGTGGATCGGTGTGCCGGCGAGGACGGTGGCGGAGCGGCCCTCGCGGTCGAGCTCGGCGATGCCGCGCAGCTGCGAGAGCGAGACCATGGTGGCGTCGGTGGCGGCGACGGCGGAGAACGAGTGGCCGCTGCCGACGACGCGGAGCTTGCCCTGGCGGGCGGCGGTCTCACGCACGACGGCGATCAGCGCGTCGATGCTGGCGGGGCGGAGGATCTGCTGCGGGGTGCAGCGCACGGCGCCTGACCAGTTGGTCCACCTTGGCCTTCGTCCGAACACGGCGCGGGATGGTAGCAGGGAGTCACACGAAGGCGAAGCCGTCGCCGCGGTAGGTCGGCACGCGTTCGCGGTGGCCGTTCGGGGTGAGCAGCACGAGCTCGTGGACGTGCTCGCACAGCTCGCCGGCCTTGGCGTGGCGGAACAGGACGGGGTCGCCGAGGGCGAGGGGCTCGTCGCAGGTGATCGGGGTCTGGACCTCGCCGGCGCCTTCTGTGGCGAGCAGGCGGGCGCTCGCGGGGAGGTAGGGTCTGGGGAGGCGGTCGGGGCCGGCGGCGCCGGAGGCGATCCATCCGCCGCCGAAGCAGGTGTAGATGCCGGGGGCGGGGCGGCGGACGACGGGGAGGGCGAAGCCGGCGGCGGGCAGCGGCGCGAAGGTTGCGTAGCCATCGAAGAGCAGCGGGCCGTAGAGGCCGGAGCCGGCGGCGAGCTCGGTGACGGACTCGTCGGCGGCGGTGGACTCGAGGCTGCCGGTGCCGCCGCCGTTGACGAAGCGGAGCTGGTGGCCGCGCTCGCGGAGGGCGCGGACGACGGCGCCGCGGCGGGCCTGGAGCTCGCGGGCGCTGCGGAGCTTGAGGGCGCGGACGGCGAGGCTCCTCAGCTGTTGTCCGGGGGCGTGGTCCTGGAGGCCGGCGATCTGGGCCTCGTAGCCCATGAGGCCGTCGAGGCGGAGGCCGGGGCTGCGGGCGATGGCGTCGGCGAGGGCGATGGCGGCGGGGACGTCGTGGACGGGCGAGCGGTGGACGCCGAAGTAGATCGGTCCGACGCGGGTCGACATGTCGAGGTCGATGGCGACGGCGATCTCGACCTGGTGTTCGGCGGCGGCGGCGACGAGCGGGGGGAGCTGGCCGGGCTCGTCGACCATCAGGCAGATCTGGGCGCCGCGGGCGAGCTGGCGGCAGACGGCGGCGATGTCGTGGGCGTCGACGGTTGGGTAGGCGACGACGAGGTCGCGAAAGTCGTGGGCGGCGAGGTGGGCGGCCTCGCCGGCGCTGAAGCAGAGGACGCCCTGGAACAGCGGGTGGTGGGCGAGCACGCGGCGCAGCAGCTCGCGGCAGCGGATCGACTTCGAGGCGAGGCGGATCGGCTTGCTGCCGGCGCGGGCGACCAGGCTGTCGGCGTTGAGCAGCAGCAGCTCGAGGTCGACGAAGGCGAGCGGGAGGTGCTCGCCGCGGAGGCGCTCGCGGTATTCGGCGTGACTACGGAGGGGCCTGGGCACGGCCTCTTCGTAGCGCATTGCTCAGGTGCCTGTCGCGTCGATGTCGGCCCCGGTGGCGTGCTGCTTGGGCTTGCGGCCGCGCTTGGCGGGCAGGCGGATGGCGCCCTCGGGGGCGGCGACCTCGAGCTTGCGGCGGCGGCCGGGGCTGGCGTCGCCGGCTCCGACGTGGATCTCGGCGAGGCGCTGGAGCAGTTCGGGGTCGTCGGCTGCGAACACGCGGGCGTAGGCGAGGCCGAGCTCGGCGGTGCGGACGAGCTTGGCCTGGGCCTCGGCGAGGGTGGCCTGGGCGGCGTCGAGTTGTTGGCGGAGGGCCTCGGCGCGGTGGGTCTCGGTGCTGACCTGGGTGGCCAGCTGGCTGAGGATCTTGGCGCTGACGTTGGGGAACTGGACCGTGGCGAGCTCGCCCTCGAAGATGGAGAGGAGCTCGCGGATGGCCGGGGAGAGGGCCTCAGTGCTGGATTCGGCGTGGGGCGTCGGCATGGTCTGAATGTGTGTTCAGTGCCATATTCGCGCGGCCCAGTCAAGCCCGCTTCAGTCGTGGAGCTTCACGTACTCGAAGTCGACGGGGCGGCCCTCGATGCCCTTGCTCGGCGGGGCGATCCAGTTGGCGAACTTCCCGGGCTCGTAGACCGGCTTCATGATCGAGAGCAGGTAGTCGTTGTCGGCGGGGGTGAGCAGCCAGTGGCGCTGGTTGGCCTCGTAGCGGTTGCTGTCGATCAGGTTGCCGACGGGGTCGAAGCGGTGGTCGGCGTAGATGCCCTGGTGACGGTGGAAGCGGCGGCTCGGGAGGGTGAGGCGGTTCGGCGAGCCGGCCTCCTCGAGGGTGCGGTTCCACTTGCGGAGCGCGCGCTCGCAGTCTTGCACGTAGCTGTCGCGCAGGACCTCGTTCATGGCGTTGCGCATGGGGACGTCGCGCTCGCCGAGTTGGCCATTCTCGACGACGGGGAGGCGGTAGGTGCCGGTGAGGGCCTTGTGCTCGTCGTAGCGGTCCTCGCGGTAGCGGCCCTTGAGGCCGGTGGCGAAGAAGTCGGCGGCGTTGCTCGAGATCTCGCCGCCGAAGAGGTCGAGGCTGTAGGTGAACCAGTAGTTGATCGTGCGCTGGATGAGGTCGAAGTCGATGCCGCCCTGGCGGCGGATGTCGCCGTTGGGATCGAGGGCCTGCAGCTCGGCCGAGCGCTTGATGATGCGGTCCATGCCGGTCTCGCCGACGAAGAGGTGGTGGGCCTCCTCGGTGAGCATGAACTCGGTGGTGCGGGCGAGCGGGTCGAAGCCGCTCTGGGACAGCGCGGCGAGCTGGTACTTGCCGTCGCGGTCGGTGAACATCGTGAAGGCGAAGAAGCTGAGCCAGTGGTCGCAGGGCTGGTTGAAGGCGCCGAGGATGCGGGGCTTGTCGGGGTCCCCCGAGCGGCGCTGGAGCAGCTCGTCGGCCTCGTCGCGGCCGTCGCGGCCGAAGTACTTGTGGAGCAGGTAGACCATGGCCCACAGGTGGCGGCCCTCCTCCACGTTGACCTGGAAGAGGTTGCGCATGTCGTAGAGGCTGGGGGCGATGTGGCCGAGGAGGCGCTGCTGTTCGACGCTGGCGGGCTCGGTGTCGGCCTGGGTGACGATGATGCGGCGCAGGGCGTTGCGGTGCTCGCCGGGGACCTCGGTCCAGGCGGCCTTGCCGGCGTCGTCGCCGCAGCGGATGTGCGAGGTCTCGGGGTCGCGGGGGTTGAGGAAGATGCCCCAGCGGTAGTCGGGCATGCGCACGTGGTCGTAGTGGGCCCAGCCGTCGCTGTCGACGGAGACGGCGGTGCGGAGGAACACCGGCTTGTCGGCGAAGTCGGTGGGGCCCATGTCGTTCCACCACTCGAGGTAGTTGGGCAGCCAGGTCTCGAGGGCGCGTTGCAGCTTGACGTCGTCCGACAGGCCGACGTTGTTGGGGATCTTGGCGTTGAGGTCGACGGTGGTGCTGACCATGGTTTGCGAGTGCTCCTGTCGGGCTTGGCGAGGGACGAATGGGCGGCGCGCGGGCGGGAACGGCTAGACGCGGTTCCAGTCGAAGTGCGGGCGCTGGGGCTTGCCGTAGAGGCTGAGGGCGCCGTCGGGTCCGGTGGCGTTGGGGCGGATGAAGATCCAGTTCTGCCAGGCGGTGAGGCGGGCGAAGATCTTGCTGGTCTCGTTCTCGTGGCCGACGAAGCGGAGGTTGGCCTCCATGCCGGTGAGGGCGTCGGGCGAGAGGCTCGCGCGCTCCTCGATCGCTACCCGGGTGTCGTCGTCCCAGTCGATCTCGTCGAGGCGCACGGTCACGAGGCCGGCGTCGTCGGCCTCCTCGGCGCTGCGCAGCTCGTGGTGGCCGAGCAGGGCCTCGAGCTTGTCGGGCTCGCCGTAGAGGTGGGCGTGCAGGCGGGTGAGGCCGTGGCTCATCGGCAGCGGGCCCTCGTTGAGCACGCTGGTGCCGACCTGGACCTTCGGGTGGTCGAGCAGGTAGAAGCGGTCGGCGGCGAGGGCCAGCTCGAGCAGGCAGCCGGCGAAGGCCGGGCGCTGGTCGTTGTTGAGGTCGCCGAGGGCGAAGAAGGAGCGGCTGGTGAGATCGAGGCGGCGGAGGGTCCGGGCCATGTGGCGCAGGACCTCGTTGGTGAACCAGTGCTCGCGGGCGGCCCACAGGGCGGCGTCGTGGGCGACGACGAGGGCGGGGTCGCCGGCGGTGCGGAGGAGGACGAGGCCGACGTCGAGGTGGTTGGTGCGCAGCTGGAGGAGGGCGTCGTCGAGCTCGCGGAAGGCGCGGAGGGCCCACAGCGAGTCGCCGGCGTCGTGGATGGCGGCGGCGCCGGCCTGGACGACGGCGACATCGGCGGGGCCCGGGCCGCGGACCAGCAGCTCGGCGGTGCGGGACTCGCTGCTCCAGCGCAGCTCGACGTGGCGGTAGCGGCGGGTGCCGGGGGTGAGCTCCGGGGCGAGCGGGCCGAGGCTGACGCCCTTGCGCTCGCCGGGCAGCAATTCGACCTTGCGGGTGGCGAGGGCGGTGGCCCGCTTCATCACCTCTTGCTCGAACTTGCTGCGGGCGAACACGCCGTCGACGAGGTTCCAGTCCTTCGCCCGCTTGCCGCGGATGCCCTCGGCGGTGGTGGAGAACACGTCGGCGCGGTCGCGTCGGACCTTGCGCTTGTCGACCAGGCGGGTGAGGCCGCCGGTGCCGGGGAGGACGGCGAGGAGCGGGACCTCGGGGAGGCTGACGGCCGAGTTGCCGTCGTCCTGGAGATAGATCTCCTGGCAGGCGAGGGCGAGCTCGTAGCCGCCGCCGGCGCAGGTGCCGTTGGCCGCGGCGATGTAGACCTGGGCGCTGAAGGCCGTGGCGTCCTCGATCTCGCAGCGGGTCTCGTTGGTGAACTTGCAGAAGTTGACCTTCCACGCGTGCGACGACATGCCGAGCATGTGGATGTTGGCGCCGGCGCAGAAGACGTTGTCGGTGCCGGAGGAGAGGACGACGACGCGGACCTCGGGGTGCTCGAAGCGGAGGCGGCGGACGACGTCAGCGAGCTCGATGTCGACGCCGAGGTCGTAGCTGTTGAGCTTGAGCTCGTAGCCGGGGCGCAGGCTGGCGGCCGGGTCGACGCACATGCGCAGGCGGGCGATGGCGCCGTCGTAGCTGACCTGCCAGTGGCGGTAGCGGCTGGGGTCCGTCTCGAATTCGACGGGCGGTTGCGGCGTCTGCGGGGCGCTGTCCATTACAGTTGGCAACGTAGCAGCGCACCCCGAATTCCGATCCAGGGGGGCTCTGGCGAGGCCGTGTGGCTCCGCACGGTACGTCTCGCACGCACTCACTTCGCGAGAGGATGCAGGCTGTGCATGACTCACGCGTGCCGATGCGGCGGGCCGTGAAGGCGTGATGGACGCGGTGTGTGGCGCCGCCACGATCGTGCGGCGACACACGATATGTGAGGAAGCCCGACTCTGATTAGAGCGGCGAGAACGATGTTCTACGGGGTGTTGATCGCTTCGCTCGCTGGGCTCGATCGGAACTTCACGCACGCGTGTTGACGGCGACCAGGTCGCGACCGCGACGCGACGCGCGTGGGTCGATGACGCTGGCGATCGATGCATGCGATCGCCACGCGATGCATACGACGGCGTCGCGATCGCGGAGAGCGTGGCGACGGGCGTCGCTGTGCGTGGTGCGTCGGGCGACCATCGCGGTGGTGAAAATTGTGTGCATTCGCACGCGATCGTCGGACGCATCGGAGGCCTCGCTGGTGGGCCGGGGATGGGCGTCACGGGGGCGAGGACGCGCGCGACGAGGGTGTGTGATAGACCGCGTCACGATGGCGCTGCGGGGGGTGCTCTTCGATCTGGACGGGGTGTTGATCGACTCGTTGCCGTCGATCCTCGCGTGCATGAACCACGCGCTGATCGGGCTGGGGAGGGCGCCGGTCGGTGCGGAGCAGGTGCGGCCGTTGATCGGTCCGCCGCTCGAGGAGAGCGCGGCGCGGCTGCTCGGCGCGGCGGATGCCCTGCTGGTGCCGCGCTTCGTGGCGGCGTACCGCGAGCGCTACGCGGCGACCTGCGCCCGCGAGAGCTTGCCGGCGGCGGGGCTCGTGCCGGTGCTGACGACGCTGGCGGCGCGCTGGCGGCTGGCGGTGGCGACCAGCAAGCCGGAGCTGTACGCACGGGAGATCCTGGCGGCGCTCGGCGCGGACGGGTGCTTCGCCGGCGGCATCTTCGGGCGATCGCTGGTGCTCGACAGCGAGGGCAAGGCGGCGGTGGTCGGGCGGGCGTGTGCGGCGTTCGCCGGGGCGAAGGGGCTGGTGATGGTCGGGGACCGCGAGCACGACGTGGTCGGGGCGGCGGCGCACGGGATCGCCACGATCGGGGTGCTGCACGGGATGGGCTCGCGGGCGGAGCTCGAGCGGGCCGGGGCGCGGTGGATCGCGGCCGACCTGGGGGCGCTGCCGGGGCTGCTGGCGGCGATCGAGGCGGGGCTGGCCTGAGGGACAGGCTGGCTCTTGGGTCAGGCTGGCTCTCGGGGCTGGCCTGAGGGACAGGCTGGATCTCGGGGCTGGCCTGAGGGACAGGCTGGCTCTCGGGTCAGGTTGATTCGAGCCAGGCGACCAGCTCGAGGTGGGGGGTGTGCGGGAGGGTGTCGTAGGCGCGCAGGGCGGTGAGGCGGTAGCCGCTGGCGAGGGCTTTGAGGTCGCGGGCGAGGGCCGCGGGGCCGCAGCTCATGAGCTGGAGGCGGGGCGCCGCGAGGCGCAGCAGTTCGGCGCAGACCTGCGGGCCGAGGCCCTCGCGCGGGGGGTTGGCGATCACGAGGTCGGGGCGGCGTTGCTGGCGGGCGAGGAAGTGCTCGGCGGTCTCGGGGGCGAGGCCGAGGGCGGCGGCGCTCTCGGGGTAGGCCTCGCAGGCGTGGACCTCGGCGAAGTGCGGGCGCAGGAGCTCCGTGGTGACGCCGGCGCCGGCGTAGAGGTCGAGGGCGAGGGCGCCGCGGAGCTCGTGGCCGGCGTGGTCGCGGACGAGGTCGGCGTAGGCGAGGGCGGCGACGGCGGGGTTCGGCTGGAGGAAGCCGAGGGGGCCGAGCTCGCGGGTGACGCCGGCGAGCGTGGTGTGGAGGTTCGTGCCGCGGAGGAGGGTGGGTGCGGCGCCGCGGAGGTTGTTGTCGGCGCCGGCGTGGACCGACCAGGCGACGCCGACGGGGCGGCGGAGGTGGGCCGGGAGCTCGCTGGCGGCGCGGCTGTCGGCGCTGGCGGTGACGAGGGTGAGGAGGACCGAGCTGCCGTCGGTCTTGAACCACGCGTAGCGGAGGTCGCCGCTGCGGGAGGTCTCGTCGTAGGGTTCGATCTTCAGCCAGTCGGCGATGCGGCGCAGCTCCTCCGCGGCGAGCACGATCTCCGGGTGGTCGACGCGGCAGGCGTGCATCGCGGCGAGCGTGTGGCTGCCGCGGACGTAGCTGCCGAGCACGAGCTGGCCGGTGCTGCCGCCGACCACGCGCTTGCTGGCGGCGCGGTAGCCGAACTCGGCCGGGGCGGCGATCACGGCGTCGACGTGGAGGTCGTATTGGCGGGCGAGTAGGTCGCGCTTGAGGGCGCGTTGATCGGCGACCTCGAGTTCGAGCAGGGGGCAGCCGGTGCAGCGAGGGGTGCGGGCGGGGAGGCCGTCGTCGTGGTGGGTGCAGGGGCTCGGGCGGCGGCCGGGGTGTGGGCGGAGGATGGCGCGGAGCTCGGCGTGGGCGCGCGGCTGCTGGCGCGAGACGTGGGTGAGGCGGGCGCTCACCTGCTCGCTGGCGAAGGCGCCGGGGACGGAGATCGTTCGGCCCTCGAGGGTGCCGCTGGCCTCGCCCCCGGGGGTGAGGGCGTCCAGCTCGAGCTCGAGGGTGTCGCCGGCTTTCATGCGCGGACGATGCCAAGGCGGAGGGCCGCCGGCAAGGTGTTCTCGCCCAGGTGCCCGTGTCTGGCATCTGTCCTGAAGGACATGTGGAGCGGCCGCGACGGCGAGCACGGTCCTCGCGCTCCGGGAGGGCTATCCACATGTCCTTCAGGACATGCGGCGATCATGCGGCGATCATGCCGAGCTGGCGGAGGACGTCGAAGTAGCGGGGGAAGGTCTTGGTGACGCAGGCCGGGTCGCGGATCTCCAGGTGGCCGGCGAGGCTGAAGGCCATCGCCATGCGGTGGTCGAGGTAGGTGTCGATCGCCACGTCGCGGGTGGGCGTGAGCGGGGGGTCGATGATGAGGCCGCCGGGGAGCTCCTGGACCGCGGCGCCGAGCTTGCGCAGCTCGGTGGCGGCGGCGGCGAGGCGGTCGCTCTCGTGGTGGCGCAGGACCTCGACGTTGTGGATCTCGCTGCGGCCGCGGGCGTGGAGGGCCAGGACGGCGGCGGTGAGGGTCATGTCGGGCATGTCGGCGAGGTCGAGGATGGCGCCGTCGAGGCGGCCGGTGCCGGTGACGGTGGTGTGATCGGGGGCCCGGTCGACGGCGGCGCCCATGCGCGCGAGGACCTGGCAGAACTCGGCGTCGCCCTGGATGCTGCGGCTGCCGAGGGCCGGGACGGTCACGCGGCCGCCGAAGATCGCGGGGATCGCGAGCAGGTAGCTGGCGGCCGAGGCGTCGGGTTCGATGGTGTAGTCGCGGGCGCGGAGCGGGGCCGGGGTGATGGTGATCGTGTTGTGGTCGTGCCAGCGGGCGTCGCCGCCGAAGTCGCGGAGGGTGGCGAGGGTCATGTCGACGTAGGGGCGGGCGGGGGTGCCTTGTTCGAGGACGATGTGGGTGGGGGCGTCGGCGAGGGCGGCGGCGAGGATCAGGGCCGAGATGAACTGCGAGCTGGGCGGGCGGGGCAGGCGGATCTCGCCGCCGCGGAGGCGGGTGCCGGAGATCTCGAAGGGGAGCAGGTCGTCGGCGGCGAGGCAGCGGATCTGGGCGCCCTGGTCGCGCAGGGCGCGGAGCAGGCCCTCCATCGGGCGCTCGCGCATGCGTGGGCTGCCGTCGACGAGGGCGGTGAGTGGGGACGCGGCGAGGACGGCGGTGAGGAAGCGGGCGGCGGTGCCGGCGGTGGCGACGTCGATCGGGCGGGTGGGGTCGGCGAGTTGCGAGGGTGGGCCGCCGTTGCCGGTGAGGGTGACGGTGGTGGCGTTGTTGTGCAGTTCGTGGGCGAGGCCGAAGCGGGCGATCGCGGCGAGCATCGCGCGGGTGTCGTCGGAGTCGAGGCAGCCCCGCAGGGTGGAGCGGCCGGTGGCGAGGGCGGCGAGGATCAGGGCGCGGTTGGTCAGGCTCTTCGAGCCCGGCGGCGACAGCTCGGCGTCGACCGGGCCGGGGGGCGGGCGCACGCGGATGCTCGGGGATGGCGCGTGGAACATGCGGCTCGCGGCGTGCTGCACTTCGGGATGGCGCGTGGGACAGGTGCGAAGGGACAGGTGCGAAGGGACAGGTGCGAGGGCCGCTAGTCGATGACCTCGAAGGGGACGCGGCCGACCAGCTGGTCGTCCTCGGTGACGACGTCGATGCTCCAGTGGCCGGCGCGGGCGGCGGGGATGTTGAAGGAGCGGAGGGTGGAGCGCAGGCGGACGGTGCCGGGCGGAGGTTCGCCGCTGGGGGTGACGGGGCCGATCTGGACGGCGATGCCCTGGTGGCGCCAGACGTGGTGGAGGGTGTTGCCGTGGCCGCCGGGGATGACGACGTCGGTGAGGGCGTGCATCTCCTGGATGAGCGACTGGTGGAGGGTGCTGACCTGCATGGTGAGGCGGCCGTCGGGGAGCAGGCTGGGGCCGACGGCGCCGGTCGCGATGTACATCGGGACCGGTGGGATCGCGAGGCGGGCGAAGTAGGCCCCGAACACGGAGGCGGCGACGAAGAGGACGAAGAGGACGGCCCAGGCCGGGCGCAGCAGGTTGCGCGCGGGCACGTGCATGCTGAAGAACACGACGGCGGCGATCGCCGCGGCGGACATCTGGGTGAGCAGGGTGCGGGTGTCGGGGAGGAGCGCGGGGAGGACCAGGTTGAGGCAGGCGAACAGGATGAAGAAGTAGACGGCGGAGGCGGGGACCTTCCAGCGCATCAGGAACTGGTCGAAGACGACGTCGATGGTGGAGAGGATCGCCAGGGCGGCGAGGACGTAGACGAAGAAGCGGTTGGGGTCGTCGAAGGTGGCCGTCTTGTAATAGAAGGGCACCAGGAAGAAGAGCATGCTCTGGAAGAGGTTCTTCAGCGCCAGGGTCATGACGTAGAAGCGGACCTTGGATTTGGTGTCCTTGACCTTCGCCTTCTGGCCGGGGCCGGTGCCGAAGACGCGGAAGAACAGGACGAGCACGAGCCAGCCGAGGCCGAGGAGGACGACCATCCAGCGGGCGTTGTCGTAGCCCTTGCTGGCGTACATGACGACGAAGGCGCCGAAGGTCAGGGCGTAGGCGGAGTGCAGCCACCACAGCTTGCTGCCGTGGCGAGCGAGGAAGGCGCGGACCCTGGCGAAGCGCTTGAGGGCGGCGAGGTCCTGCTCGCTGATGCCTTCGGGGAGGGCGACGGTCGGCGGGGCGTCGGCGTTGCGATCGAGGTCGGCGGCGGCGGCGACGAGGTCGGGCGAGAGGGCGGCGACTTGCGTGCGGCCCGGGGCGTGGTCGCGGTGGTCGCGGTGGTCGCGGTGGTCGCGGTGGTCGCGGTGGTCGCGGTGGTCGCGGTGGTGGTGTCGACGGGGGCTTCGGCCATCCAGCGCTCAGGGGGTTGTGGCGGTGGTGGAGGGCGGCCAGGTGTGTCGAAGAGCGAGCCCTCCGACCGGCCAGCCAGCGCTCATGGGGTCGTGGCGGTGGTGGTGTCTTCGGGTGGAGGGTCGCTGGCGGACGACCAGGCGACGCGCTCGGCGGTGAAGTTGAAGTACATCCACACGCCGTCCTTGGGGACGGCGACGGTGTCGATGTCGTCGACGGAGGTCTTGCAGCCGTTGCCGCCGGCGAGCACGGACCAGGGCGTGAAGGGGGCGCCGTTGAGCACGCCGATCGAGCTCATGGCCACGGTGGATGGGAGGAAGCCGAACAGCACGCCCTGGACCAGCTTCTGCGGCTCGGCGAGGTCGTAGGCGGCGTAGATCTGGACGTTGGAGAGCGGGAGGCCGAGGGTGGGGGCGAGCTGGAGGCTGAGCGAGGGGATGAGGGCGCTGAGGAAGCAGGGGCTGGTCGGCTTGTTGAGCGCGCCGTCGCCGATCTGATAGCTGGGGTTCAGCGTGCCGGCGACCGGGTTGCCGCAGGTGCCGCCCTCGGAGTTGTTGAAGTCGGCGGAGACGATGCTGGCGGGCGGGACGTCCTTGTCGGTGCAGTTGACGAGGGCGCCGCCGGGGACGCACTTGGCGGGGACGATGTCGAGGGTGGTCTCGCTGTCCTTCGAGGGGTCGAGGGGGTGGAGGACCAGGGTGGTGTTGATGTCGAAGCTGCCGATGTTCTCGGCGAACAGCTGGTTGTAGGTGTCGGTCGAGTCCTGGCACAGGACCATGTCGCCGCTGTAGGTGTGCGGGTCGACGAGGGTGAGCTCGGTGATGCGGAAGGCGGCGGTGGCGTCGGGGTCGACGAGGCGGTCGAAGAAGTCGCCGGCGTAGCAGCTGGAGGAGGCGGCGCAGGCCAACAACACCAGGCCGGCCGCGCGCGAGGGCCTGCGGAGGCGCGGGCGTGGGCGGGCGTGAGAGAGCTGGGGCACGGCGGGCGGCCATGATAGCCGATCGACGGGGCGGGCCGTCCGCGCTGGCGCGGAGAATCCTCCCGGGGGCGTGGCCCGAGGGCGGCCCGGTGCGGCGACCTGGGGCCGGGCGGCGGGTTGCCAGGCGCACGGGGCTGGCCCACGATGGGCCTCGTGATGCGGTCTGTGTTCGTGAGTTATTGGCGCGGTGCGGCGCTGCTGGGGCTGCTCGCGGGCTGTCCGACGCTGCCGCAGACGACGGACAGCGGGGGCAGCGGGGACAGCGGGGACAGCGGGGGCGAGACTGGGGCGAGCGAGATCCCCGCTGTGTGCGCGCGCTGGACCCTGTGCACGGCGGAGATCGACCCGGCGACGGCGGCCGAGATGGCGGCGAAGTACGGCGAGGACGGCAGCTGCTGGCAGGCGGAGGAGGCGGTGCAGGCGGGCTGCATCGCGTTCTGCGACGCGCAGCTGCGGCAGTACGGCGACGCCTTCCCGGACACGCAGGCGTGCCGCTACGACGACATCGTCGGCACCGTGGAGTTCGCGCTGGGTGAGGCGGTGTTCGACCCGGAGGACGTGCTCGCGGACCCCGTGTACCGCGAGTTGAAGCAGGGCGACACGCTCACCATCGTGCGCGGCGGGCAGGGCCTGTTGATGCTGCCGCTCGGGGTTCGCGGGCGGGGCTTCGAGGTGCCGGTGGACCCGAACGACTGGGACGACCCGCGGATGCCACACATCGACGTGTGGATGGACATCGAGGGCTTCAACGTGGGCCTCGGCGGTCACTTCGCGCGGGTGCCGGACTACCCGATCGGCTTCGTGCCGATCGACGATAAGGGCACGCTCGAGCACCTGTATGTCACCGTGCTGGTGCCGGACGGCGTCAGCGATCCGCAGGGACTGACGGGTCAGCAGGGGACCCTTCGCGCCGAGCTGCACACGTACAAGCAGCCGACGGTGGCGCGGGAGTACAGCTTCGTGGTGGCCCCGGAGATCCAGGAGTAGTAGGGTCGCCGGCATGGGCGAGCGCGCGTTCATTCCGGTGCAGGTGGCGGTCGTCACGGTCTCGGACACACGCACGCTCGCGACCGATCGCTCGGGGCAGACGATCGCGGAGTTGCTGACCGGGGCGGGGCATCGGGTGATCCGCCGCGACATCGTCCGCGATAACCGGGATGAGATCCGCGAGGCGCTGCGTGGGCATATCGCCGATCGCGAGGTCGACGTGATCATCACGACCGGGGGCACCGGGGTGACGCCGCGCGACGTGACGCCCGAGGCTCTGGCGCCGCTGGTGAGCAAGCCGATCCCCGGCTTCGGCGAGCTGTTTCGTTGGCTGAGCTACGCGGAGATCGGGACCTCGACGATCCAGAGCCGGGCCGAGGCGGCGTTGTGTGACACCACGTATGTGTTCTTGCTGCCGGGCTCGACCGGGGCGGTGCGCACGGCGATGGAGAAGATCTTGCTGGCGCAGCTCGATCACCGGCATCGGCCGTGCAACTTCGTCGAGCTGTTGCCGCGGATCCACGGCGAGCGCGAGGACTGATCTCAGGCGATTCGCGGGCGTCGCCCTGACCGCGAGCATGTCCGTGATCGGTTGCGGCGAGCGCGAGGACTGATCTCAGGCGATTCGCTGGCCGGAGACCAGGTCGTAGATCTGGCCGGGCATGGCGACGCGGAAGCCGGCGGCCTCGACGCGGGTGCGGTTCTGGTCGAGGTTATCCTCGTGGTGCATCAGCACCATCTTGTGGCGCACGCGCTCGGGCAGGGCCTCGAGGCGCTCGAAGAAGCCGTGGACCTGGCCGGGGTAGTCGACGAAGGTGCAGTCGTGGAAGAAGATCGAGGTGCGCGGCTCGAGGCCGATGAGCAGTTCCGGGTCGACGGTGCAGTCGCCGGACCACCAGGCGATGCGCTGGATGCCGCGGTCGTCGTCGACGACGAACTCGAGCGAACAGGACGGCTTGCCGGGGACGTGCAGGGTCTCGCGGGCGACCAGGGCGAGCCCGTCGGAGACGAAGTGTTCGGCGTGGTGCCAGGTGTTGCTGCGCGGGGGCTCGGCGGCGACGGGTTCGATGAGGTCGAAGTAGTGGGCGAGGGTGCCGGCCTGACAGTTGCCCTTGCCGTCGTTGAGGTAGCGGAGGGAGGGGGCGAGGGTCTCCCAGACCTCGGCTCGGACGGCGCTGTGGGCGATGAGGCGGGGCAGGGCGCCGCCGAGGGAGCTGGCGAGGTCGGGGCCGCGGGTCTCGTAGAAGCGGATGAAGGCGAAGTCCTCGAGGCCGTAGACGTGGTCGCCGTGGACGTGGGTGACGATCTGCCCGGTGATGTCGTGCCAGGCGAAGCCAGCGGAGTGGAGCTGGTCCGGGGCCTGACGTCCGCAGTCGATGAGCCAGCGCTGACCGGAGCGCAGGGTGACCATGCTGCACGTGGTGCCGTAGCGCCGCGAGAAGGCTCCGCCAGCGCCAAACAGGCGGAGCGTCATGGTTTGGCTGCGATCAGACACGCGAGCGAGGGGCCAAAAGAAGGGAGGAGCAGTTCGGTGAGGTTACAAGGTCCAGGTCGAGCCCTCGGCAGAGTCCTGGAGGGTCGCGCCCAGCAAGCCTAGCTCAGCTCGCAGTCGATCGGCTTCTTTCCAGTCTTTTTTGGCGCGCGCGGCCTCCCGCATCCGCAGGAGGCGCTCGACCTCGGCCACGTCGAGGCGCAGGCGCGCGGCCTTGCGATCCCGGCGCTCGCGGAGGTAGGTGGTGGGGTCGTCGGCGAACAGGCCGAGGTGCTGCGAGATGGCGGGCATGTCGGCGAGGAAACGGGCCAGGGTGGGCCGGCGGCCGGCGATCTCGGGCTTCTTTTTGAACTCGAGCTGGCGGTTCACCTCGCGCAGGGGCTCGCTCAGGGCGGCGATTGCTGCGGCGGTGTTCAGGTCGTCGCGCAGGGCGGCGAGGAAACCGGGCAACATGCCGCTGACTGCCGATGCAACGATGTTCTGTTGCGGGGCATCGGGTTCGCTGGTGGTTGCGAGGGCTCGCTGGCAGCGCAGCAGGGTGTCGTAGATATAGGCGACGCGATCGTCGGCCTCCTCGAGGCCGGGGAAGCGGACGTGGGCGCGCAGGCGCGCGAGCTCGAGCGGGGCGGCGCAGGCGGGGCAGTGGCTGGCCTGTTGTTGCTCGGGGTCGAGGAGGTGGCGGCAGCTGGGGCAGGGGGCCTCGACGTCGAAGTTGAGGCCGGACCGGTAGTGGACGCCGAGGAGGAAGTAGCGGAGGGCCTCGGGGAGGTAGAGGTTTCGGACCTCGCGGATGGTGAAGAAGTTGCCGAGGCTCTTGGACATCTTCTCGCCGGCGAAGTCGATGAAGCCGTTGTGCAGCCAGTGGCGGGCGAAGGTGCCTGGGCCGCAGGCGCCCTGGGACTGGGCGATCTCGTTCTCGTGGTGGGGGAAGATGAGATCGCGGCCGCCGGCGTGGAGGTCGAAGGTCTCGCCGAGGTGGCGCAGGGACATGGCGGAGCACTCGATGTGCCAGCCGGGGCGACCGGGGCCCCAGGGGCTGGGCCACTGCGGCTCACCGGGCTTGGCGCCCTTCCACAGGACGAAGTCGAGGGGGCTCTCCTTGCGCTCGTTGATCTCGACGCGGGCGCCGGCCTGCATGTCGTCGAGGCTGCGCTTGCTGAGTGCCCCGTAGTGTTCGAAGCGGGCGACGCGGTAGTACACGTCGCCGTCGACGGGGTAGGCGAGCTCGTTGGCGACGAGGCGCTCGATGAGGGCGACGATCTGCGGGATGTTGTCGGTGACGCGGGGTTCGATGTCCGGGCGGAGGCAGTGGAGGGCGTCGAGGTCGTCGTGGTAGGCGTCGGTGTAGCGGGTTGTGATGACCTCGGGGCTGACGCCCTCGTCGGCGGCGCGCTTGATGATCTTGTCCTCGACGTCGGTGATGTTGCGGACGTAGACGACCTCGAGGCCGCTGGCGCGGAGGAGGCGGACGAGGATGTCGGGGACCACGGCGGCGCGGGCGTGGCCGATGTGGCTCATGTCATAGACGGTGGGGCCGCACACGTAGAGCTTGCAGCGGCCGGGCTCTTGCAGCGCCAGCGGCTTCTTGGTGGCGCTCAGGGTGTCGTAGAGGCTGAGGGGGGCGAACGAGGAGGGGGCGGCGGACTCCGTCATGGGCGGAGGGCGAGTGTGCCCTAAGCCTGTCGGCGACGCCACCACAGGGCCAGGCTGGTGAGATTCCAGCCGACGACGGCGAGGACGACGAGCCACAACGCGAGGGTGGGCCACTGGTCGCGGGGGTGTTCGCCGACTTGAATGATGTAGCCGTCGGGGTCGACGCGGACCGGCTGCATGCGGCCGACGGCGCGGAGCTGGGAGAGGTCGATCTGGAGGCGGCCGTCGGTGAGTGGGCGCGGGGCGAGCTTGCCGTCGACGACGACGTAGCCGGGGCTGGTGCCGTCGTCGCGGAGGGGGAAGCTGAGGCTCTGGGCCTCGTGCTTGAGCTCGGCGGCGGGGACGAGATAGGTGGTGAAGAAGGGGACGACGAGGGCGCCGATGCGGGGATCGGGTTTGGCCTTTTGTTCGTCGGTGGTGGCTTCGCCGGCGGCGTTGAGGGTGGCCTGGGCGGCGGCGCGTTGGTCGGCGGGGATGCGGGCGACGAAGGTGTAGAAGGCGGAGGAGTTTTGCTCGGCGGGTGCGAAGGAGGGCACGCCGAGCGCTTGCACGGCGGCCTCGGCGGCGGCGAGCGAGCGGAAGCTGGTGCGACCGAGCTGGATGCGGGCGTCGGGTTGGTCGACGCTGAGGCTGATCTGGTCGGTGGGCTGGAGCTTGTTGTTGTCGAGGGCGGCGAGGAGTTGGTCGGTGCTGAGGTCGCGGGTCTCGACGATGCGCTCGCCGTCGAAGTACTGGGTGATCCACGCGTACATGCGCACGTCGGCGACGCGGCGCAGGCGGCCGGTGAACTCGCCTTCGAACTGGTTGCCGGTGGGTTTGTCGGGGCTGCGGGGGATCGCGGCGAACAGGCTGCCGCCGCCCTCGACGATGCGGAGGTAGCCGACGGTCTTTTCGCCGAGCCTGGCGCGGGCGGCGTGCTGGACGTCGGGGGTGCCGTGGAGGGTCACGTATTGCTCGCGCAGGTCGTCGTTCAGGCCGCCCGAGGCGACGAGCGTGGCGGCGTCGCCGAGGTCGCGCGGGCTGCCGCCTTGCAGGAAGTAGCGGACGTCGCCGAACATGGTGACGAGGAGGTAGCCGCCGAACAGGGCGACCACGACGTCGATCAGCGGAGAGCGCCGGCGACGCGGCGAGGATGGAGGGGGTGCTTCGTCCGCTGCTGTTTCAACCACGGGGGCCTCGTCTTATCACGGTCTAGGGGAGGGACTCATCCACGGGTCCGAGGTTCCCGGCTTGCTGACGAAACACCCAGATCTCGCGGGTGGCCTCGACGTCGTCGGCGTCGCGGGCGGTGATGAGGATCTGGTTGCTGCCGGGGCTGAGGGGGACGCGGGCGGAGAAGCTCAGCTGTCGGGCGGCATCGCCCTGGCGCGCCGGGTTGGCCTCGTAGTCGATCTTTTGTTCGACCTGGCCGACGCCGGCGGGTTTGACCGTGACGAGGACGTCGTGGACGCGGACCGGGTGTTGGGCGCTGCCGTGGAGTTCGATGGTGGCGTCGCGGGTGACCTGGGCGGTCGGGTCGACGATGAGGGTGGGGGGCTGGACGAGCTTGAAGGCGCGCGTTGGGCGGTCTGTGCTGCCCTTGATGTCGCCGGGATGGAGGAGGTCGGCCGGTAGCCAGGCGCGGCGGCCGGGGCCGGCGTCGATGGCCGCCCAGCCGCCAGCGCGGCCGACGAGTTGCAGCAGGGTGTTGGCGGGGATCTCACCGAGCTGCGGGGTCTTGCCGTTTGCGGCGTTGTAGAGGCGGACGGGGTCGTCACCCCCGGAGGCTGGGCCGACGCGGACCTTCTCGCTGGCGGCGATGAAGGCGGGGAGGTTGCCGAGGACGGCGAGGTCGAACTTGTGGCGGACGCTCTCGCGGAGCTGGACGTCGGCGACGACGAGGTCGAGGGAGACCGGGGTGGCCGGGTCGGCGGAGGCGCTGACCGTGAGGCCGAGGCTGCCGCGGGTGGTGCCGCCGACGGGGATGGGGCCGAGCTCGACGAAGCCTTCCTCGAGGAGGATCTGGGTGCCGGAGAGGTTGTGGAGGAGGGCGCGGGTGTCGGCGGCGGGGCCGGGGCCGGCGTTGTGGACCTCGATCGCCAGGAGCGCCTGTTCGCCGGGTTGGAGGTTGCCGTCGCCGTTGCCGCGGACGGCGAAGGGTGTGTCGCCGGGGTAGACGGGGGTCTTGGGGCGGGACGGGGCTTTGCTTGCCAGGGTTGGGTCGTCGACGATCCAGTAGTCGAAGGTCAGGGTTGGGCGGGGGAGGCCGGCGACGTCGAAGCGGACTGTGGTGGTGGCGTCGGGTGTGGGGTCGGGTTCGCCGGCGTGGAGGTCGACGCGGAGGGTGTCGGTGAAGTTGCTGTGCCAGGCCATGACCTGGAGGCGGACGTCGCGGGAGACGGTCTGGCCGGGCTCGATGCGGCCGAGGAGGAGTTCGATGCCGTCGAGTTCGTCGCGCAGGCAGTCGGTGATGGCGTGGACGCGGTCGACGGCGGTGGGGCTGTCGTTGCTGACCTCGACGTGGAGGGTGAAGGGGGCGCCGGCGCGGATCTCCGATTTTTCGCTGATGCGGGCGGAGAGGCGGAGGGGGGCGGTGTCTCGGGCGTCGACGCGGCCGCTCCAGTCGACCTTGGTGGTGGCGAGGCCGGTGGTGATCGCGGTGTCCTCGGCCAGGGCGAGGTCGCGGGTGAGGGTGGCGAGGCTGGCGATGCGGGTCTTGGGGTCGGTCTCGCCGGCGAGTTTTTGCGCGACCTGGTGGGCGATGCGGACCTCGGGGTCGCGGAGGGCGGCGGGTGATTCGCTGGTGCTGGCGGCGGGGCTGGTGTCGCTGGCGAAGTAGCGCAGCTGGAGGGCGGCTGGGCCAGCGTCGGCGCGGGGTTTTTCGTGTTTGGCGGAGGGTAGGTGGGCGACCTGGGCGAACTCGCGGCGGCGTTCGAAGCGTTCGCGGTCGTAGTAGTTGGCGACGCCGGGGATGTTGGTGAGTTCGACCGGGTAGAGGGTGAGGTCGGGCTGGACGCCGGAGGTTTGGATGGAGCGGTCGCCGGCGACGAGGTACTCGGCGATGGTGAGTTTGAGGGCGAGTTCGCGGCCGTAGAGGTTCTCGGGTTTGACGAGCTGGACGGTGCCTTTGCCGAAGCTGGGTCGGCCGAGGACCACGCCGCGTTCGAGGTATTTGACCGAGCCGCTGACGATCTCCGAGGCGCTGGCGGACTCCTCGTTGATGAGGGCGACGACGGAGGCGGAGAGGGGGATCTCGAGGTCTGGTTTGGCGGGTTCGGACTCGCGGCCGAGGGCGGAGCGGACGATCACCAGTTCGCCATCGGCGACCAGGGCGTCGAGGATCTCGACGGCCTGGGTGAGCAGGCCGCCGGTGTTGTCGCGGAGGTCGAGGACGACGCCCTTGAGGCCTTCACCTGTCTTTGGGGCCAGGTTCTTGAGGGCGGCGCGGACCTGTTCGCCGCTGTTCTCCTGGAATGTGATGAGCTTGAGGTAGGCGATCTGGCCGGGGAGGAGCTCGGCGACGACGCTCTCGACCCGGATGATCTGGCGGGTGAGGGTGAGGGTGAGGGCTTGGTCGCCGCGGCGGATCTTGACGACGACGGTCGTGTTGATGGGGCCGCGGAGGAGTTGTTGGGCCTCGGCGACGCGGAGGTTGATGGTCGACTGCTTGTCGATCTGGAGGATGAGGTCGCCGGCCTTGAGGCCGCCCTGTTCGGCGGGGGATTTGGGGAGGACGCGGCCGACGCGGATGCGGCGTTCGTCCTCGCGGATCTCGGCGCCGATGCCTCCGAACTGGCCCTTGGTCTTGACGCCGAGGTCGGTGTGTTCCTCGGGGGTGAGGAGGATCGTGTGGGGGTCGAGGGGGGCGAGGAGGCCGTTGATGGCGGCGTACTCGAGCTTGTGGGTGGCTTCGGGGTCGAGGCTGAGCTGGGTCTGGGTGAAGCCCAGGATCTCCTCGAGGCGGTCGGCGGCGGCGGCGAGGTCGGGCAGGTTGGTGAGGGAGAAGTCCTTGCTGGTCTCGCCGACGGTGATGGTGGCCTGGTCGTCGCGGACGCTGGCGAAGAACTCGGGGGTGTGGAGGCCGAGGTAGGTGAGGGCCGAGACGAGCTGGCCACGTGGGTCGAGGCGGCGCTTGTCGAAGTACTCGTGCTGGATGATGTAGGCGGCCCAGACGGTGAGCGGGAAGCGGCGCTGGTCGAGGGCCAGGAGGGTGCGGAGGTCGGGCTCGGCGTCGGGTTCGGCGCTGGTGGCGTCGGGTTTGGCGGTCTTGCCGCGGGGGTTTGTTTCGGCGGGCGGGGAGCCGCACGCGGCCAGCCACCCCAGACAGAGATGCAGGAGGAGGTGGCGCTTGGGGGCCATGGAGGCGGCAAGCATAGCGCCCGCGAACGCGGTCGCGGGGTTTGGGGTTCGGGGGACGGGTTCTTGGGTTGACCGCGCTTGAAAGCTACGATGAGTAGCTAGATGCTACTCATCACGTCGTCAGAGCCGCGGGCGAGGGGCCAAGTGTTTGAGATCGTGGCGCGGGGGAGTGGCATGGGAACAGCATGTCAAATTTTCTGCGTGCGTACCCTTTCTCTCGCCCTTGCTTGCCTGCTTCCGGTCGGGCTTCCGGCTTGCGTCGATGCCCCGATCACGGAGGCGCATATTGCCCCGGACGGGCAGCTGCGGACGGGTCTCGAGCAATCCGCGTTCTCGGCGCGGCCGCAGGTATCGACCGGGCAGGCGGTGCAGGTGGCGGCGGTCCTGGCGGCGCAGGCGGATGGTCCGCTCGAGGATGCGGCCGAGTTCTCGCGCGACGTGGGGGCGGTTCACCTCCACTTGCGGGCGGACAGCTTGATGGAGGCGCGGCCGGTGCTCTTCGTGTGGACGCACGCGGGGGTGCGCGAGGAGGTGCAAGGCGTGCTTGCGCCCACGACCACGCTGACGCTCGCGGCGAGCCACCCGATTTCGGGGGGCCCGGTGATCTCGGGCTCGCCGGAGCAGCCCGAGCAGGCGCGGGGTGAGCCGTGGCAGGTCGAGGTGTACAGCGCCGATGCGGCGGGTGGGGCCGGCGAACTGCTGTTCCGGCGCGAATTCCTGGTTCTCTAGACGCTCTTGCTTGGTGGCGTCGAGTCGTGCGACGCCCGCGGTTTCGACCGCGGGCGTTTCTTTGTTGGTTGCTGGGCTGGCCTCGGTGGGGGCTTGCCCGTAGCATTGCGGGCCATGGAACAACGGCAAAGCACGGGGCTGACCCCCGAAGAGGTCGATGTGTTCGCCCGCGGGCTGTACTACCTCGCCAGTGTCGACAACCACCTCGACGAGCGCGAGGTGAAGTTGATCGAGGAGTTTCTCAGCGAGACGGGCTCGGGGCTGACGCTGGAGGAGCTGAAGACCCGGCAGTTTAGCTTCTACGAGGCCGTGCAGGTGCTGGAGACCACGTACATGCGGCGGATCTTCGTCAAGGCGGCGATCGCCCTCGTGCACAGCGACGGGGTTTACACCGACGAGGAGCGTCGGGCTCTCGGGACGGTGGCCGACGTGTTCGGCCTGTCCAACGCCGAGTTCGGCGATCTCGAGCAGGAGGCGCGGCGCCTCGAGCTGCAGTGAAGTCAACCCCTCAGATTTACCGGCGAGCGAGAGAACGGAAGCAGACATGGGCATTCTAGGGTTTATCAAGAGCCAGCTCATCGACATCATCGAGTGGACGGACAACAGCAATTACACGCTGGTGTACAAGTTCCCCGACGAGGATCACGAGGTCAAGAACGGGGCCAAGCTGGTCTGCCGCGAGAACCAGGCGGCGATCCTGGTCAACGAGGGGCAGATGGCCGATATCTTCGGCCCGGGCACGCACACGCTGAGCACCCAGAACGTGCCGGTGTTGTCGCGGCTCAAGGGCTGGAAGTACGGCTTTAGCAGCCCGTACAAGGTGGATGTCTACTTCGTCAATCTGAAGCAGTACATCGACCAGAAGTGGGGTACGGCCAATCCGGTGTTGATCCGCGATCCGGAGTTTTCGGTCGCGGGGCGGCCGGGTCGGGTGCGCATCAGGGCCTTCGGGTCATACAACTTCAAGATCTCCGAGCCGGGCACCTTCTTCAAGGAGCTGGTCGGGACGCAGGGGATGTACACGACCGACGAGATCGAGGGCTACCTGAAGCGCCTGCTGGTCGGCAAGTTCACCCAGGCGGCGGGCAAGAGCGAGATCAGCGTCGCCGACATGGCCGGGCACTACAGCGTGCTCGAGAATGTGGTCAAGGGTGACATCGCCGAGGAGTTCAAGAAGCTCGGGCTGACGCTGACCAGCTTCGTGATCGAGAACATCTCGTTGCCGCCGGAGATCGAGAAGGCTCTCGACGCGGCTGCGGCTCAGTCGGCGCGTGGGGTCGACAATACGATGGCGTGGGAGGGCATGCAGGCGATGCGCGACGCGGCCAAGCAGCCGGGTGGTGGCAACGGCGTGATGCAGGCCGGCATGGGCATGGGCATGGGCATGGGCATGGGCAACATGATGGGCAACGTGATGGCGGGGGCGATGCCGGGATATCCGCCGCCGGGATATCCGCCGCCGGGATATCCGCCGCCGGGATATCCGCCCCCGGGTTATCCGCCTCCCCAGGGTCAGGCCGCGCCAGCGCCGGCCGAGGACAACAGTCTGGAGAGCAAGCTGCGCAAGTTGAAGGCGGCGCTCGACGCCGGGCTGCTGACCGAGGACGAGTACAAGGCGAAGCGGACCAAGCTGCTCGACGCGTTCTGACGCGGGGCTGGGTGCGGAGGCGAGGCGGTCGTAGTTGCGGCCGCCTCGTCGTGTTTGGTTTGTCCGTGTCGACCGAGTACGGCACGCGGCGGACGGTCGTGGTTGCGGCCGCCTCGTCGTGTTTGGTGGCAGAGTTGTGCGGGGATTTTGGTGTACAAGTCGGCGGTGACGCGGCGCGTGTTTCTCGTCGGGACTGACACCGATTGCGGGAAGACCACGGTGGCGTGCGCGCTGCTGCGGGCGGCGCGGGCGGAGGGGGTGCGGGCGCTGCCGTTCAAGCCGGCGGCGAGCGGGGTGGCCGATGCGACGGGAGATCCAGAGCGGTTGGTTGCGGCGGCGGCGATCGCCGGGCTCGGGGTGAGCGAGATCTGTCCGCTGCGTTATCCGCTGGCGGTCGCGCCGGGGCTGGCGGCGGACGGGGTCGAGGGGTTTCTTGCGCGGCGCGACGCGGGGGCGCTCGAGCTGGCGTGCGCGAGCCTGGCGGCGCTCGAGGCCCGGTATGCGCCGGAGTTGACGGTGATCGAGGGCGCGGGCGGGTTGTGGGTGCCGATGCCGGGTGGGTCGTGGTTACCGGCGTGGATCTCGGCGATGGAGGCGGAGGTGGTGGTCGTCGGGCGGCTCGGGCTCGGGACGATCAATCACTGCCTGCTCTGCTTCGCGGGGCTGCGCGAGCTGGGGCTCGCGCCGCGGGGCTTTATGTTGGTGCAGACGCGCGGGGAGTGGGACGCGTCGCAGGAGCACAACGAGCGGGTGATCGCGGTGAGTAGCGGCGTGCCGTGTCTCGGGGTGCTGGGCTTTCGTGCCGACCCCGACGCGCATGCGTGGTTGCGGGGCGGGGTGCGGGCCTTGCTCGCGTGAGCGTGCGATCGGGCGCGAGGCTCGCTGCTTGGGTGCGCGAGCCTCGGGCTTTAGCGTCGGTCGCTGCCGCCGGGGACGGCGGAGGCGTTGAGTACGCCGCGGAAGCTGTCGCGGTAGGACCAGGCGAGGAAGGCCTCGATGGCGACGAGCACGGCCGACATGCCGACTTCACCGGGGGTGAGGACGATGTGGAAGGCGGCGATGTTGACGAGGATCGGTGCGAGCAGGAGGAGGCCGAGCGGGACGAAGCGGCCGGAGATGAGGAGGACGCCGGCGACGATCTCGGTGACCTTGATCAGCGGGAACATGTAGCCGGTCGCGAACAGCGCGCCCATGAAGGCGGCGGCTGGGCCTGACAGCGGCGGCATCGGCAGGAAGTGGAAGAAGAAGTTGAGGCCGAAGACGAGGAAGAGGAGGCCGAAGAGGACGCGGGCAACGGTGACGACGAGTCGCATGCCACGAGGGTGCACTGTTGCTTCGTGGCGAACAAGGATGCTAGCTTGGGATGCTATGTTGCACGGAGCGGAACAGTCCGAGGCGCCGGAGATCGAGGAATTGGTGGCGTTTCTGCGGGTTGCGGAGACCGGGTCGTTCACGACGGCGGGGCAGCGGCTGGGGGTGCCGAAGTCGACGGTGAGCCGACGGGTCGCCCGGCTGGAGGACAAGCTGGGGGTTTCGCTGCTGCACCGGACGACGCGCGCGATCAATCTGACCGAGGCGGGGACCCTGTTTCAGGAGCGGGCCGGGCGGGCGCTGGCGGGGCTCGAGGAGGCGACGCTGGCGGTCCGCGAGGGGCGCGAGACGCCGCGCGGGCACCTGCGGATCACGGCGCCGTACGACATCGGGGCGGGCTCGCTGGCGTCGATCGTGGCCGGGTTTACGCGCGAATACCCGGAGGTGACGGTCGAGATGGTGTTGACCGATCGCACGCTCGATCTGGTCGCGGAGGGGCTCGACCTCGGGCTGCGTGGGGCCGCGGCGCTGCCGGACTCGTCGCTGGTGGGGCGCAAGCTGGCGAGCCTCGAGGTGTTTCTGGTGGCGAGCCCGGAGTACGTCGCGGCGCGCGGGCTGCCGCGGACGCCGGCCGAGCTGGCGGGGCACGACCTGGCGCTGCTGCGGATGAACAACGGGCGCGGCAAGCTGGCGCTGCGTGGGCTGGACGGTGCGACGGAGGAGTTATCGGTGCGTGCGGCGGTCAGCGCCAACGGCTTTGGTTTCTTGCATGCGGCGGCGCTGGCGGGTGGGTACATAGCGATGCTCCCGGACATGCGCGCATTGTCGGAGATCCACGGCGGCCGGCTCGTGCGGGTGCTGCCGGACTACACGGTGGGCGCGGGCAACGTGTATCTCGTGCACCCGGCGGCCAAGGTGTTGCCGGCCAAGGCGCGGGCGTTTAGCGACTATCTGCTGGCGAATCTCGAGCTGTTCACCCACGGTCCCGTGTGTATGAAGGTGATCGCGGCGCAGCGGGCCGAGGAGGCCGCGAGCGGGCGGATGGGTGGGCGTCGGCGCGAGCGCGCGGGGGAGGGCGTGCGGCGGGTGACGGCGCGGGGGTGAGGGGGGTGATTCGCGGCGCGGGGGATGTGGTGCGGTGATTCGCGGCGCGGGGTGAGGGGGTGATTCGCGCGCGGGGGATGTGGGTTGTGTGGTGATTCGTGGCGCGGGGATGCGGGTTGTGTGGTGATTCGTGGGCTGAGGTTGTGCGGTGATTCGCGGGATGGTGTGCGGTGGGATGATGGTGGTGCGGTGATTCTTCGTCGCGGCGACTGGTTCGATTCGCGGGGAGGCTCATCGCGTGCTCTGGCGTTCAGGGGGGTGGGTGGTCGATGAGCCAGGCGCCGAGTTCGGCGGTGATGCGGGTGCGGGCTGGGTTGGCGGGTGCGGGGAGGAGTTCGGCGCGGGCCAGCTCGACGAGGGCGCGGGCGCGGGGGCGGTCGTTCTTGCTGTCCCAGAGGGCGCGGGCGAGGGCGAGGCGGAGCTCGGCGAGTTCGCTGGGGTCCTGGGCGCTGGCGAGGGTGAGGGCGCGCTCGAGGGGGGCGATGGCTCTGGTGGGTTGGGCGCTGGCGAGGGCGAGGAGGCCCTGGCCGGTGAGGGGTTTGCTGAGGCCGGGGAAGTCGGGGCCGTGGGCGCGCTCGAGGATGGCGATGGCGCGCTGGTAGTGGGCGGCGGCCTCGGGGAGTTGGCCCTGGAGGACGAGGGCGCGGGCGAGGTTGCTGAGCACGTCGGCGAGGCTGTCGTGTTCGGGGCCGAGGGCGTGCTCGAGGATCTGGAGGGCGCGTTCGCTGTAGCGGCGCGACTCGGCGAGGTTGCCCTGGCGCAGGTGGACCTCGGCGAGGTTGCCGGTGACGGAGCCGACGTCGGGGTGGTCGGGGCCGCTGCTGCGCTCGAGGAGGGCGCGCACGCGTTCGAAGTAATCGGCGGCGGCGAGCAGGTCGCCGCGGGCGTAGGCCAGGGTGCCGAGGCCGTTGACGGGCGGGGCGAGCAGGGAGTGGTGGGGGCCGAAGGCACGCTCCCAGATGGCGATCGATCGCCGGAAGCAGCGCTCGGCCTCGACGAGGTGGCCCTGGATGCGATGGACCTCGCCGAGGTTGCTGATGGTGCGGGCGATGTCGGGGTGGTCCGGGCCGAGGGCGGCCTCGCCGAGCTCCACGGCGCGCTCGTAGGCGACCTGGGCCTCGGCGTGCCGGCCGCGGCGGTAGTGCACGTTGCCGAGGTGGCGCTGGTACATGGCGAGGCGCGGGCCGCTGCTCGCGGGGCTGAGGTCGATCGATCGCTGGATCGCGGTGAGGGCTTCGGCGTAGCGGGCGTAGCGGGTGTGTACGACGCCGAGGCGGGCCCGGAGCTGGGCCTCGAGCGCGGGCGGGTCGCCGAGGCGGTGGAGCAGGGCCTCGGCCTGGTGGGCCCACTGCATGCCGTCGTGGTCGCGACCGAGGCGCTCGCCGACGAGGTCGATCAGGCGGAGGGCGGCCTCGATGCGCACGTGATCTTCGCCGATGGCGTCGGCCAGGTAGTACGCGGCCTCGTAGCTGCGTTCGGCGGCGGTGAAGTCGGCCGAGCTCTCCTCGAGGCGGCCGCGGTGGAAGATCGCGTCGGCGCGGGCCGGGGCGTGGCCGCTGCGATCGGCGGTGGCGACGGCGTTGTGGGCGAGCTCGAGGCCGCGGGTGTAGCGGCCGGCGTCGTCCTCGGCGCGGACCTGGGCGAGCAGGGCCTGGAGCTCGCGCAGGGCGGTGGCGGTGGCGGGGTCGCGGGGGGCGAGGCGGGGGTCCTGGATGTCGAGCTCGGCGCAGCGGGCGAGGGGGCGGAGGTTGCTGGCGGTCTGGACGGCGCGCTCGGCGATGCTGGCGTCGGCCTCGGCGAGCACGTCGACGACGGCGCGCAGCTCGGCGCGGCTGTCGGCGAGGCAGGCCATGCGCAGGTCCATGAGCGCCTCGGATTGGGTGTGGTGGAGGTTGGTGGCCTCGCAGACCTCGACGTGCATGGCGCGCCATGTCCTTGCGAACAGGTCCAATTGTTCATGTACGCGGGGCCAGGTGTCGCGGGCGTAGGCGAGGCCGGTGGCGGCGAGGGCGGTCTGGAGGGCGTCGGCGCGGGCGTCGTCCCACACGCCGGCGAGGAGGTGGTCGGCGTCGCGGCACAGCTCGGCCTCGGCGTTGCGGCGCTCTGCGAGGGCGAGGCCGGTGGCGAGCGCGAGGGCGACGAGGGCGAGGCCGGCGAGCCAGCGCTGGCGAGCGCGGCCGGGGTCGGCGGCGAGGGCCGCGAGGAGGGCGTGCATGTCGGGGAAGCGCTCGTCGGGGGTGACGCGGAGGCCGCGGAGCAGGACCTTGCGCAGCCAGGCGGGGACCTTGCGGCCGGGTGGTGGGTCGCGGATGGCGGAGGTGAGGATGCTGGTGCGCAGCTCGAGGTGGGTCTTGCCGGCGAAGGGTCGTTCGCCGTAGAGGGCCTCGTAGAGGGTGACGCAGAAGCTGAACTGGTCGGAGCGGGCGTCGACGGCGACGCGGAGGTGCTGCTCCGGGGACATGTACGCGGGGGTGCCGAGGAGGGAGCCGGCGGCGGTGGGAGGGCGGTCGGTGGGGCGGGAGCGGCGGGCGGAGCGGGAGGACTCGAGGGGGTGGACGTCGCTGCGTTCGCTGGTGAGGGTGGCGTCGTCGGGGTGGGCGTCGCTGCGGGCGAGGCCGAAGTCGAGGACGCGGGCGCGGCCGTCGGTGCCGACGACGACGTTGTCGGGCTTGAAGTCGCGATGGACGAGGCCGGCCGCGTGGGCGGCGGCGAGGCCGAGGCCGGCCTGGCGGTACATTGCGAGGATCTCCGGGAGTGGCCTGGGGGTGGGTCGGGGCTCCTCGGGGGTGCCGTGGATCCACTCGCGCAGGGTGCTGCCCTGGACGAACTCCATCGCCAGGAACACCTGCTCCGAGAGGACGCCGACGTCGTAGACCTGGACGACGTTGGGGTGCGAGAGCTTGGCCATGAGCTGGGCCTCGCGCAGCATCCGGTCCGAGGAGGCGCCGCCGTCGGGGCTGGTGCGGGGGCGCAGGAGCTTGATCGCGATGCGGCGGTCGAGCTCCTCGTCGTAGGCCGAGTAGACGACGCCCATGCCGCCCTCGCCGAGCTTTCGCAGCAGGGAGTAGCGGCCGAGGAGGGCGCGGCGGGGGGTGGTGGGGAGGCTGTCGCCCGGGAGCGGCTGGGCGTCGGTGTCGACGCGGGTGGCCTCGATCTCGGCGGGCGAGGAGCGGCTGGTGGTCGACGGCGCGGCGTCCCCCGGCGGGGGGCGTCGGGGCGCGCCTGCCTCGTCGCCGCTGGCTGTCACGATGGCGACCAGACTGGCAGATGGGGCAAGAGCTCACAAGCGGAGCGGGCGCGGGGTCATACTCGCGCGACGGCCCGCGCGATGCGTTGAGGCCACGCGAGCTGTGGCGTTTAGCGCAGCATGCCGAGGCCGCGCAGCCAGGTGAGCATCTGCTCGGGCCACTGGCGCATCGCCGGCATGCGGCTGCTCTGGGCCAGGCCGACGCCGTGGCGGCCGTCGTCGTAGAGGTGGAGCTCGGCGGGGCGCCCGGCGGTCTGCATCGCCTCGTAGTAGAGCTCGCTGTTGTGGAACTGGACCTTGCGGTCGCGGCGGGAGTGGACGAGGAACGCGGGGGGTGCGTCGGGGCCGACCTGGGTCTCGAGGGAGAGGCGCTGGATGAGGCCGAGGGGTGGCGGGTCCTCGGGGCCGAGGAGGCTCCGCTTGCTGCGCTGGTGGGCCCAGCGGTCGTCGAGGGTGACGACGGGGTAGACCATGACGATGAAGTCGGGGCGGCAGCTGACGCGCAGCAGCGGGTCGGGGTCGGCGGGGTCGATCGAGCGATCGCCGGCGGGCGGGCAGGCGGAGGCGACGAAGGCCGCGAGGTGACCGCCGGCGGAGAAGCCGATCATGCCGATGCGATCGGGGGCGACGCCGAGGGAGGCCGCCTGAGCGCGGACGGTGCGGACGGCCTGCTTGCCGTCGGCGAGGAAGTCGCGGTGGTGATAGTCGTCGCCGCTGACGCGGTAGCGGAGGACGACGGCCGTGATGCCGCGCTCGACCAGCCAGCGCGCGGTCGGGAAGGCCTCACCCCACAGGCCGCCGGTGTGGGCATAGCTGCCGCCGGGGGCGACGATCACGGCCATGCCGGTCGCCTTCGTGGGGGGCGGCAGGTAGTAATAGAGCTCGGGGGTGTCGCCCTTGCGGCTGCCCTTGGCCGCGGGGGCGCCGTCGGGCCACAGGGGGGCCTTGCGCGTGAAGTCTCGGGCGACGCAGCCCGCCAGGAGCAGACAACCGAGGGACAGCGGGAGGGGGCGCACGCGGTGGCCACTCTAGGCAGGTCGGGCTGATAATGCCAGCGGTATGCGCTCCGGTGGCGCGCGCCGAGCGGGCCGGGTTTCGCTACCATCCGCGGCATGCGCTTGCACGGGACCGTGACCTCGCCGTTTGTTCGCCGCGTCCGGGTGGTCGCGCAAGAGCTCGGGCTCTCGCTCGAGTGGGTCGATACGACGACGCCGGAGGGGCAGGCGTCGTTGCAGCGGCTGAGCCCGCTGCGCAAGGTGCCGGTGCTCGAGGTGGACGGCGTCGGCGTGCTCGACTCGCACGCGATCTGCGATCTGCTGCTGGCGCGGGCCGGTGAGGCTGGTGATTTTCGTCGGCCGCAAGCGGCGACGCGGATCGCCGAGGGCAACGTGATCCATGCGATCGACGGCGCGACGGAGTCGGCGATCCGGCTGTTTTACTTTCGCCGCGATGCGGTCGACAGCGAGGCGATCCCGTACATGCGGATCGAGCGGGAGCGGGTCGCTCGCGCGCTGGCGTGGCTCGACGAGCGGGTGCGCGGGCCGTGGTGCACGGAGGTCGACGGCTTCGGCCTGGCCGAGCTGGCGGTGGTCACGGCGGTCGAGTGGATGCAGTTTCGGGCGGTCGCGGCGATGGAGCCGTACCCGCGTCTGCTCGCGCTGGTGGCCGCGCACGCGGAGCGGCCGAGTCTGCGTGCGACGCGGCCGCCGGGGATGTGAGCTGTCCCGGGGGACAGGTTTGTGCTGGTGCGAGGGACGCGGCCGCCGGGGATGTGAGCTGTCCTGGGGGACAGGTCGCTATCAGTTCGTGCGCAGGGGGAGGCCGCTGATGCGGTCGATGCCGGCGACTGGGCTGCTGGGTTCGCCGGCGTGGCCGGAGAGCTTGGCGAGGGTGCGCTCGAGGTTGAAGACGAGGGTGCGCTCGTCGGCGAGGGTGGGGTCCTGGGTCTGGCGGTAGATCGACGCGAGGGTGTGGACGGCCTGGTAGGCGCCCTCCTGGTCGTTCTTCTCGTGGTGGAGGGTGGCGGCGCGGGTGAGGCTGGTGCTCTGGTCAACGAGCAGGCGGCCGCGGACGAGGCCGAGGCTGGCGGCGGCGGGGGTGACGGTGGTGAGGGCGACCTGGCTGCGGATCTGCTGGCCGGCGCGCTCGCGGTAGTCGAGCTTGACGTTGGCGACGGCGGCGCCGAGGGCGACCTGGGTCTCGGGCAGGCCGGGGCCGGTGTCGGAGCTGAGGGCGATGTAGATGGCGCCCTTCTTGCGGCTGAGGAAGATCGTCTCGATCGAGAGGGAGATGGCGCCGCCGTCGATCCACTTGAGGGCCTTGCCGGGGATGCCGTAGACGCCGGCGATCTTGAGGCCCTTGGCCGGGCGCAGCTCGAGCTGCATGTCGTGGGCGAGCTCGGTGACCATGGTGTCGAACTCGTCCTCGAACACCTTTTGCATCTTCTGGGCGTCGGGGAAGAAGAACAGGTTGCCGCCGCGGACGCTGCTGATCGCGGTGGCCAGCTCGGCGCCGAACTGGACGCCGACGCCGACGGTGGTCATGCCGACGCCGGAGCGGGAGGCGTCGCGGGCCATGCCCATGAAGCTCTGGGCGTCAGTGCGGCCGACGTTGGGGCGCTCGTCGGTGAACAGCATGACGCGGGTGGTGCCGGCGAACTTGTGGGCGCTGGCGAGGGAGAAGCCGACGGCGAGGCCCTCTTCCATGTTGGTCGAGCCGGCGCTGGCGATGCCCTGGATCTGGCGGGCGATCGCGGGGCGGTCGCGGACGGCGGTGGGCTGCATGTACACGTGCGAGCGGTCGCCGTAGAGGACGATCGAGAGCTCGTCGTCGGGGTTTAGCTGGGAGAGGACCTTGAGCAGGCTCTCCTTGACGAGCTCGAGCGGCTGGCCGGACATCGAGCCCGACTTGTCGATGACGGCGACCAGGTGGACGGGGCTGCGCTTGAAGGTCTTGGGGTCGAGGCCGGAGGAGAAGCCGAGCTGGGCGAGGTAGCGGACCTCGGGCTGGACGAGCAGGGCGGAGGCCATCGCCTCGCCGGTGGCGCACAGGGTCTGCGTACACTTGCTGCGGGTGGTGAGCGGGAGGTCGTGCTCGCTGAACAGGCCCTCGGGGGTGAAGGTGTTGGCGTGGGGGACCTCGCCGGCGGCGACGCGGTCGCGGAAGTAGCTGATATCCTGGGCGCCGCCCGGGGTGGCGCCCATCTCGAGGTCGGCGGAGAAGCTGTAGGCCGCGGGCGAGGGGGCGGCCATCTTGTAGGGGTGGCGCTCCTCCTTGTCGTCGCGGGGCGGGCTGCGGCCGTCGGCGAGTCCGGGCAGGAGGATCTGGGCGCAGAGGGCCAGGCCGGAGAGGAGACGGAGGGCGGGGGAGCGGTGGGCGAGGCGCATGCGGCGGCTCGTACGCGTGAGGGTGGCGGGCGGTCTGGGGAATTTATGCCCGTCGCGGTGCTGTCCCACGCCGGGCAATTCATCGGCGCCGCGAAGCCCTGGTCGGCGTGCCGGCATTGGCGGGGGCGAGGCCTCACGGGCCGGCGACCCCCGGGTTGCGAATCGATGGACGTCGCCGAGCGCGACCGGGAGAGCGGCGGGTCGCGGGTCGGGGATATCGTCGGTGTGGTGATTCGGCGGCGGGTCGTGGGATTGTGCGCTGTGGGTGGGCCGCGGGAGGTGCGATCAATATGTGCGTAGTTGCTTTGACTCGAGGTGTCGCTCGAGTCAGGTTGGGGGCGATGATGTGGAGATGGATGATCACGGGGATCTTGGTGTGTACGGCGGGCTGCGCCCGCAGGCAGGCGCTCACCGCCGGGGAGCTCGCGCAGCTCGACGAGCGTGCGGCGGCGACGAGCGTGCGGGTCTACGTCAGCAAGCGGCTGGTCGCGGAGTACCCGGAGCTGGCGCTCGAGCGGACGGTGGCGGTCGACCGGGAGATCCGCGTGCGCACGCGGGAGCGACCGCTGCGGGAGATCGTCGGTCGGGGCACCGCCGGGCAGGTCGTCGCCCGCGACGGCGTGAACGGGGCGCCGCGCCTGTGGATCGCGTTCGCGGGGGCGTGTGAGGCGAGCGCGTGCGCGTATGGGTTCGTCGAGACGGAGGACGGCCGCTATCGCCTGGCGTCGCTGCCGGCGCGGGCGGAGTACCGGGAGGCCGCTGGCTATCGCGGGGCGGTGCGCGAGCGACGTCGGCTGCAAGCTGGGCGGCGCGAGAGCCTGGGCGAGCGCAACGAGGTGCTGGTGCTGCGCCGCGGCGAGCGGGCGCTGACGGTGGAGCTCGAGATCAAGAAGGACAGCCGCGAGCGGCGGCGGGCCCGGGTGGTGCGGCCGGGTGGGCGCTGAGGGCATGGCGCTCAGGCTGCGCGGGCCGGGGTGCTCGAGAATTGCAGGGACCAGGAGTGGTCGCTGGCGAGGTCGACGGTGAGGGTGGTGGGGTGGTGGTCGGCGGCGAGTTGTTCGAGGACGCCGCGGGCGAGGGCTGGCATGAGGGAGCCGCGCAGGAGGTGCTCGAGGGAGCGGGCGCCGGCGTCGCTGTGGAGGCAGCGGTCGACGAGGGTGTCGAGGAGGGCGGGGGAGAAGAGGGTCTCGATGGCGTGGGCGCGGCGCAGTCGGGCGGCGAGGGCGGCGAGCTTGAGCGCGGCGATCTCCCGCAGGATTGCGGAGCCGACCGGGCGGTAGGGGACCACGGTCATGCGGGCGAGCAGCGCGGGGCGGAAGTGGCGGGCGAGGGTCGGCTCGATCGCGGCGCGCAGCTCGGTGAGGGTGGGGTGGCCGTGGCGGTGGAGCTCCGAGATGGTGTCGGCGGCGAGGTTGCTGGTGAGGAGGATCAGGGTGCTGCGAAAGTCGACGATGCGGCCGTCGGCGTCGGCGAGGTTGCCCTTGTCGAACACCTGATAGAACAGGTTCATCACGGCGAGGTCGCCCTTCTCGCACTCGTCGAGGAGCAGCAGCGAGTGCGGCCGCTGGCGCACGGCCTCTGTGAGCAGGCCGCCCTCGCCGTGGCCGACGTAGCCGGGCGGGGCGCCGATGAGGCGGGCGACGCTGTGGGGCTCGGAGAACTCGCTGAGGGCGAGGGTGAGGAGCTGGCGTTCGCCGCCGTAGAGGTGTTCGGCGAGGGCGAGGGCGGTCTCCGTCTTGCCGACGCCGCTGGGGCCGACGAGCAGGAGCACGGCGATCGGCGCGTCGGGGTCGCGGACGCCGGCGTGGGCCATGCGCACCGCCTCGGCGACGATCTGGACGGCGTCGTCCTGGCCGCGGAGGCGGGCGTGGAGGGTGGTCTCGAGATCGAGGAGGGGGCGGGTGGCGTCGCGGCGGAGCTTGCCGGCGGGGATGCCGGTCCAGTCGGCGAGGACGCGGGCGACGGCGTCGCGGTCGACCTCGGCGTGGACCAGGGGGTTGTCGCCGGCGAGCTCGCGGGCGTGAGCGCGGGCCTGGGCGAGGGTGGCGGTGGCGGCGGGGCGTTCGGGCGGCGGGGCGGCGCGGAGGGCCTCGCGGGCGCGGACGAGCTCGGTGACGGCGAGCTGCTGGGCTTGCCAGTGGTTGTGCAGGGCGGCGTGTTGGGTGGTGAGCTCGGCGATCTCGGCGGCGAGGGCTGGGAGGCGGAGGGTGCCGGGGTCGCGGCCCTCGTCGAGGTCGCGCTGGAGGGCGCTGTGTTCGCTGTGGGCGTGGGCGAGGCGGTCGCGCAGCTGGATGAGCGGGGCGGGTGGGGACTCCTGTTCGATCTTCACGCGGGCGGCGGCGGTGTCGAGCAGGTCGATCGCCTTGTCGGGGAGCTTGCGGCCGCCGAGGTAGCGGTCGGACAGCTCGGCGGCGGCGATGATGGCGGCGTCGGCGATGACGACCCCGTGCTCGTGCTCGTAGCGGTCGCGCAGGCCGCGGAGCATGCGGATGGTGGCGGCGAGGTCGGGGGCCTCGACCTTGACCGGCTGGAAGCGGCGGGCGAGGGCGGCGTCCTTCTCGAAGTAGCGGCGGTACTCGGCCCAGGTGGTGGCGGCGATGGTGCGCAGCTCGCCGCGGGCGAGCTCGGGCTTGAGCAGGTCGGCGAGCTCGCGGTGTTCGCCGGCGCCGACGAGCATGTGGGCCTCGTCGATGAACAGGACGATCGGCGCGGGGCTGGCCTTGATCTCGGCGATGAGCTGTTTGAGGCGGCGCTCGAGCTCGCCGCGGACGCTGGCGCCGGCGCTGAGGAGGCCGAGGTCGAGGCCGAGGAGCTCACAGCGGGCGAGGGTCTGCGGGACCTCGCCGGCGACGATCGCGAGGGCGAGGCCCTCGACGAGGGCCGTCTTGCCGACGCCGGGCTCGCCGACGACGATCGGGCTGTTCTTGCGGCGGCGGGCGAGGATGTCGATGAGCTGGCGCAGCTCGGCGTCGCGGCCGAGGACCGGGTCGAGCTCGCCGCGGCGGGCGCGGGCGGTGAAGGAGACGGTGTAGCGGGCGAGGGCGTCGGGCTCGCTGGTGGTGGTTGTTATGGGGGCGGTGAGGTCGGCGACGAGGGCTCGCAGCGGGGCGACGGGGGATCTGCAGGGCGGCCAGCGATTCGCCGGTGTAGCGGCCGGGGTGGGCGAGGAGGGCGAGCAGGAGCTCGCCGGGGCTGACGCGGCCGCGGGCGTGCTCGACGGAGGCGAGCAGCCAGGCGTCCTCGAGCCACAGGAGCAGGCCCTCGGCGAGGACGGGGCGGCCGGGGTTGCCCTGGCGCAGGCGCTGGACGATCGCCTGGGTGGCGGCGAGGCTGCGGGCGGGGTCCTGGTGGAGCTGGGTGAGCAGCTGGCGGGGCTCGTCTGCCGTGAGCAGGGCGGCGAGCAGGTGCTCCGGGGCGACCTGATGGAAGCGGCCGGCGGCGGCGTCGGCGACGGCGGCCTCGAGGGCGCGGGTGCAGGCGGGATCGAGGCGGCGGACGAGCGCCTGGGGGTCGGTGCGCAGCAGCATGAGCGACACTCCTTGCGAGACAGCGGTCGGCCGAGGTGATGGCATATGCTCGGTGCGTGTGCACGCGATGGCGGCGATTTATCTGCACACGAACATATCGCGTGAGCCGCGGCGACAGAATGTGTGGTGTCGCTTACATGAACTGGTGATTCGTGGTGCAGCGCGGGCCTGTGGGTGGGTCGCGGATCGATAAGGCGTGGCGACAGGATGTGTGGTGTCGCGTACGCGAACTGGCTTGTGGGCGGGTCGCGGATCGGTGACGATGATGGGCGATGCGGACGTGGAGTTCGTCGCGCGCTGCCGGGAGGAGCTGCCGGCCGGCAAGGTCACGCGTGAGACGCTGGTGTGCGTCGAGGCGGCGACCGAGCTGTCGCAGGCGCAGCAGTGCCTGCTGGCGGCGACACGCTGACGCGGTCGCGGAGTCCGTTGCGGCGGTGGCGGCGACGGAGTCCGTCGCTGTGGGCGCGTCGTGACTAGCTGCGACGCGCTGGCGCAGACCCCTCGTCGCGTCGAGGTATGGATCTGGCCTTCAGGACAGGTGAGCTGGCGGCTGGTCAGGGCGGCGCCGGGGGCCTATAGTGGCGGTCGACCGAGCTTCAGGATGTCTCTCGCCTGTGCACTCGCACTCCTGCTCGCGGCGCCCGCCGCCGGGGTGGTCGCGCCAGAAACCGGGGGGGTCGGGCCGGAGACCAGGGCGGCGACGCCAGGACCCGCGCCGGGGAGCGGCGCGACGGCCGAGTCGGGGAGCGGGTCGGGGAGCGGGGGACCGGAGAGCGGGGCGGGGCGTGAGGGGCCAGCCAGCGCGGCGCCGGTGGGAACGGGCGCGGTGACGCCGGTGTTCGGGGCGGGGCGTGAGGGGCCAGGTGGCGCGGCGCCGGTGGGAACGGGCGCGGTGACGCCGGCGTTCGAGCCGGGGCTGGCGAACGAGGTGCACCGCCTGCGGGCGGCGGCGGAGCTGCGCGCGGCGGGCCGCTTCGCGGAGGCGGCCGCGATCTACGAGGCGCTGTACGACGGGCGGCACGCGCCGGAGCTGCTGCTGGCGGCTGCGCGCACGCGGGCGGCGGCGGGGCAGTACGCGCACGTGCTGGCGTACCTCAGCCAGCTGGTGGCGAGCGGGCAGCTGACGGCCGCGGACACGCAGGTGGTGTACAGCGAGCTGCAGGCGGCGCAGGGGGCGGTGACGCCGGTGACGGTGCGGGCGCAGATGCCAGCGCGAAGCGGCGAGGCCCCGCTGCGGCTGCGTGCGGAGTTCCTCGCGCAGTCGCCGGGCGAGCAGCGGCCGCCGCTCGAGTTCCTTGTGCCGGCAGGGGCCGGGGCGACGCGGGCGGCGACCGTGCAGCTCGACCCGGGCCCGTGGCGGGTGCGGATCGACGAGCCGGGGCTGGCGCGGGTCGACCTGCTGATCGAGGTGGGGACACAGGCGGGCGAGCCGCTGCAGCTCGACCTTCGCCTGCCGGCGGATGGGCTGCCGCAGCCGCAGCGTCGCCGGCTGGTGGGCGCGCTGGTCGGGCTCGGCGGCGTCACGCTGGGCGCGGGCGCGGGGGTGACGGTGGGGTGGCAGTTCACGCGGGTGCGGCCGGCGCTCGGCAGCAGCTGCGACGAGCTGTCCGGCTGCGACGCGACGCTGGCGGCGGCGGTGACGGGGCGCGGCGTCGGGGGGGCGCTGATCGGCGCGGGCTCGGGGGTGCTGCTCGCCGGCCTGACCGGGCTGTTCGATGACCCGAGGCGGCGCCGGCGGGCGTGGATCTTCGAGCTGGTGCTCGGCGGCGCCGGGGTGGCGGGTGGCAGCTTCGCCACGGCCCTCGCGGCCCGCGGCTTCGAGCGGGAGATCGCCGCGGACGCGCGCTGGGGCGACGCGAACCACATGCGTGCGCTCGAGCTGCGCGCCAACCAGCACACCTTCGCGGCCGCTGGCCTCGGGCTCGGCAGCGGCCTGGTGTTCGGCGCCGCGGCGGGGCTCGTGCGCTCGCGGATCTACCAGCAGCGCCAGCGCAACAGCCTGGCGCTCGCGCCGACGATGGGCCGCGGCGGGCTCGGGTTGGCGCTCGCGGGCCGCTTCTGAGGTTGGCTCGCGGGACAGGTGGAGCTGGTCTTTGGGACATGCTTGGGGGTAGGCGCTCACGGGACAGGTCGAGCTGTCTCTCGGGACATGCTGGGCGTGGCTGTCTCGTGGGACAGGTGTTGATGTCCCTTGGGACATGCTTGGCTGTCTCGTGGGACAGGTGTTGATGTCCCTTGGGACAGGTTTCCGCTCAACGGTGGCGCTGCAGCCAGGCGGAGATCTCGTCGACCTGGGGGCGGTGGCCGGGGGTGAGGCGCTCGGAGGCGAGGGCGGACTCGGCGAGGGCGCGGGCTTGTTGGCGGCGGGCGGTGAGCTGCTGGGGCGATGGTGGCTCGTCGGGGCTGCGGGGGCGCGGGGCGATCAGCGTGCGGGCGAGCAGGAAGCGGGTGGGCGCGAGGGTGTCGGGTGAGGCGGCGGCCTGCTCCTGGGCGCGCAGGGAGGCGGCGATCAGGGCCTCGGCCGCGCCGCTCTCGCCCTGTTCGAGCTGGTCCTCGGCGAGGTGGAGGGTGGCGGCGACGACCGCGGGGTGGCCCTCGGGGAGGTTGCGGCGGTAGATCGCGCGGGCGCGGGCGTGGAGGGCGAGGGCGTCGACCAGGCGCCCCTGAACACGGGCGACGAGGCCGAGCTCGTCGAGGATCTCCGCGAGGTCGGAGTTCTCGAAGGTGGTCGAGCGCTCGTGGATCGTCAGGGCCTTCTCGAGGGCGAGCCGGGCCTCGTCGGGGCGGCCGCGGAGGCGGGCGAGGGTGCCGAGGCGGGCGTGGATCGCTGCCATCGCCGGGTGGTCTTCGGCGTGCAGCTTGCTCTGGATCGCCAGGGCTCGCTGGTAGTAGGCGGCGGCCTCGTCATGGCGCTCCTGCTGGCTGGCGAGGCCGCCGAGGGCGACCAGGAGGGCGGCGATCTTACCGTGCTCGCGGCCGTAGATCGACTCGTAGAGGGCGAGGGCTTGCTCGTGCCGGGCCTGCGCCTCGGGGTTGTGGCGCATCGTCTGTTCGACGCGGCCGAGGTTGACGAGGGCCTCGGCGCGGTCGGCGGGGCTGCACGCGCGCAGGTCGTCGCATAGGCCGAGGGCTCGCTCGAACAGGCCGCGGGCGCGCTCGTGCTGGCCCTGGTCGAGGGCGACGCGGCCGAGGTGGCCGAGGGCCTCGGCGACGCGGGGGTGGCCGGGGCCCTGGGTGGCCTCGCGGATCTGCAGCACCCTGGTGTAGTTGGTCTGGGCCGCGGCGTAGTCGCCCTGTTTTTGTTGCATGCCGGCGAGGTCGTCGAGGGCGGTGGCCACCTGGGGGTGGTCCTCGGCGGGGTAGCTGTTGCGGGCTTGCTCGAGGGCGAGGGTGTACTCGGCGAGGGCGGCTCGCAGGTCGCCGCGCAGCTCGTGGAGGTGGCCGAGGTAGCCGCGCCTGGTGATCTCGCCCTGGGTGTCGTTCTGGCGGCGGAGAGCGCCGGCGGCGATGGTGCTGTAGACCATGCCCTCGGCGTGGCGCTCCTGCTCGACGCCGACGACGCGGACGAGCTCGGTGGCGGCGCGGGCGACGAAGAGGTCGTGGCGGCTCTCCTCGGCGAGCTGCATCGCCTCGATGAGTGCGGCCTCGGCGGTCCGGGCCGCGCCGACGCGGCTGTGCAGCAGGCCCTGCCAGTAGAGCGCCTCGGCGATCAGCGGCGGGTGGGCGAGGGCGCGGGCGTCGCGGAGCACGGCCTCGGCGAGGTCGCGGCCGATCGCGTATTTGCCGGTCTGTTCGAGGGCGCGGAGCTCGGCGATTCGGTGCTCGAGGGCGCGGGCGCCGGCCTGCAGCTCGCTGGCGGGTGGGGGTGGCTGGCCGATCTGGGAGGAGGGGTCGTCGCAGGCGCGGACTGGTTGGAGCTGGGTGGCGGCCTGGACGGCGTTGTCGACGACCTCGCCGTCGGCGCGGGTGAGGAGGCCGATGAGGGCGCCGAGCTCCTCGCGGCGCTGCTCGAGGCAGAGGCTGCGGAAGGCCAGCTGGTGGCCGGTCTGTGGGTCGCGAGCGGCGCGGCAGAGGTCGACGCGTTGCTCGCTCCAGGCCACGGCGTAGTCGGCGATGCGGGCGTCGACGGTGGTCCAGGCGGTCTCGGCGTGGGGTCGTTGTGAGGCGCGGAAGGCGGCGTGGATCTGGTCGCGGACGGTGGGGTTCCACAGCGGGTCGAGGCTGGCGGCGGCGTTGTGGCAGGCGTCGGCGGGGTCGCGGGTGAAGGTCCAGGCCAGGCCGGCGGTGAGCCCGAGGAGGCCGACGCCGGCGATCAGCGCCGCGATCGCGAGCGGGGCGCGGCGGCGGCGTTCGCGGGACAGTTCGCCGAGCAGCGCGTCCATGGAGGGGAAGCGGCGGGTCGGGTTGGTGGCGAGGCCGCGGATGACGGCGGCGTGCAGCCAGGTCGGGATGTCGTGTTGCCGCGGGGGTCGGCGGAGGGCGCCCTGCAGCTTGGCCTGTTGCAGCTTCGCCGGGGTGTCGCCGCCGTAGGGGCGACGGCGGTAGAGCGCCTCGTAGAGGGCGCAGCAGAAGCTGAATTGATCGCTGCGCTCGTCGGCGGCCTGGTCGTACTGTTCGGGGGCCATGTAGAGCGGGGTGCCGACCAGGGCGCCCGCGGCGGTGAGGCCGGTGACGTAGAGCTCGTCGCCGGGGAGGCTGTGGCTGTCGTGGGAGAGCAGGGAGTCGGGCGGCTCGGGTGGGGTGGTGAGGTCGGTCTGCGGCGGGAGCGAGCGGCCGAGGGCGCGGCGCAGGGGTTCGCTCGGGGTGTCGTTGCGCTCTGGTTCGGGCGTGGGGTGGCGGCGGCCGTCGGGGTTCGGGGTGCGCAGGGAGTGGCTCGACGAGCTCTGGCGCATGGCGGCCTCGCGGGTCTCCTGGACGACGCCGAAGTCGAACACGCGGACGCGTTCGACCGCGCCGCTGCGGTCCTCGCTGACCATCACGTTGTCGGGTTTGAAGTCGCGGTGGATGAGGCCGGCGGCGTGTGCGGCTGCGAGGCCGCGGCCGGCCTGCAGGAACACGGCGAGCACCTCGCGCCAGGGTCGTCGGCGGCGCAGCCAGTGCTTGAGGGTGACGCCGACGATGAACTCCATCGCGATGTAGACGAGCTCGCCGTGGGTACCGACCTCGTGCACGGTGACGACGTTGGGGTGGGCCAGGCGGGCCATGGCCTGGGCTTCGCGGAGGAGGCGGGCGTGGGCGAGGTCGCTGCGGCCGGACACGGCGAGGCGCGGGCTCAGGAGCTTGATTGCGACCTTGCGGTTGAGCTCGGCGTCGTAGGCGGCGCAGACCAGGCCCATGCCGCCGCTGCCGAGCTGCTCGAGCACGGCGAAGCGGCCGATGCGGGTCGGCAGCGGGGTGGGCCCTGGTTGTGTGCTCGTGAGGCCGGGTTCAGGGCTGCGTTGCGGCTGTTCGGGGCGCGACGAGCTGTCCGCGGTGGAGCCGCGTTGCTCGTCGCGGTGGTTGGGACCTGCCACGGCCCGTCAGGATAACCCTCAGGGCTGCGAGTTGCGTCACGTCTGCGAGACGGTGGCGTGGACGCTCGGGTCGCCGTGCGTAGGGGTTTGCGGGCGGCACCTGCGGGGCTTCGCGGGCGACGACTTGGTCACGCGCCCGGCGACATCCGCGGGCGACTACTTGCGAGGCTTCGTCGCGGGGACGGGGGCCTTGGCCGGCTCTTTTTGGGTCTCCTGGACCCCGCGCTTGGCGGCGGCGCCGGCGTTGACATCTTCGCGGTCGAAGCAGAGATCGCCGGTGTCCTTCTTGAGGATGTCGATCTGGTCCTTCGCGGCCTTCTGGTACTGCGGGCTGGCGCCGGACTTGGGGCGGAGCAGGGCCTCGAAGTAGGCGGTGGCGTTCTTGCACTGGCCGAGCTTGGCGAAGCCGAGGCCGGAGTAGTAGAGCGCGTCCTGGACGATCGGGTCCTCGCTGAAGTCCTGGATGATGCGGTAGAACTGGCCGAGAGCGCTCTTGTAGTCGCGTTCGCTGAAGAAGGTGAGGCCGACCTGGAAGTTGGCGGCCGGGAGCTTGGGGTCCCCCGGGTAGCGCGAGATGAAGGTGCGCCACAGCTGGCGCGACAGCTTGTAGTTCTTCTTCTGCAGCTGGCGCTCGGCCTCGGCCCACAGCTCGTCCTTGCCCTCGGGGATGTTGGTCGCCTCGTTGAGCTTCTCCTCGAGGGTGCGCAGGCGCTGGTCGACCTCGGTGCGGAGCTCCTGCTGGGCCTGCTGACCCGCGGTCGCGACCAACTCGGCGTTCTCGGCGGCGCCGCGCAGCTCGGCGGTCTCGCCCTCGACCTTGTCCATGCGCGCGCCGATGCCCGCCTGGCTGCCGCGCAGCAGGGTCTCGGCCTGGTCGAGCTTGGACTGCAGCTCGGCGAGCTTGCGGTCGGCCTCGGCGAGCTTCTCGTCGAGCTGGGCGCCGCGGTCGCCGGTGGCCTGGTCGAGGCGAGTGACGCGGGCGGCGAGCTCGTTGTGCTCGGCCTTCAGGGTGAGGCAGGCGGTGCTAGCGAGCGTGGCGAGCACGAGGACGGCCCCCCGGAGCGTGGTGCTCGGGAGGCCGGTTCGGGGACGCGGTGTCATCGTCATCGCGGTCGCCGTCGTGGTTGCCGCAGTCGGCGTCACTGCCACACGAACTGGACCCGGCGGTCCTTCTGCATGCTGGCGTCGTCGGAGCCGGTGGCCTCGAGGTCGCCCTTGGAGACGACGTTCATGCGGGTCGGGTCGACGCCGAGCTGCTGCAGGAACTCCTTGACGTTGTTGCCGCGCTTGTCGGTGAGCATGATGTTGTACTCCTCGGTGCCGCGGGAGTCGGCGTGGGCTTCGAGGATGACCTCGCGGGTGGCGTTGGACTTCATGCACTCGGCGAGGGCCTTGAGCTTGTCCTGGTCGGCGGGCTCGAGGTTGGGCGAGTCGAAGCCGAAGTACAGGGTCTCGGTCTCGGGGCAGGGGTTGGGGCCGCCGCCCTCGGAGACGCCGGAGAACACGCAGTTCCCGTTGTCGCAGATCTCGTCCATGTTCGGGCACTGGTCGTCGGTCTGGCACTGGGTGCCGGCCGGGCCTTCACCGGGGCTGAGGCAGCGGCCGGTGCCCATGTCGCAGGTGCCGGGCGAGCACTGCAGGCTGTCGTTGCAGGCCGCGCAGGAGCCGGCCACACAAACGGTGCCGCCGGTGCAGTCGAGGGTCTGGGTGCAGGGCTTGCCGATGTCGGCGCCGGGGGTGCCCCCGGCGGGGATGAGGGCGGGGTCCTGGCAGCGGAACTCGGCGCACTTCCAGTTGGCGCCGTTGGGGCCCTTGCCGTTGCAGTCGGTGTCGATCTTGCAGTTCTGACACTGACCGTCGACGCACTTCTCGTCGAGGTCGACGTTGCAGTGCTTGTCCTTCTTGCACGCGGGGTACTCGGGCTTTTTACACGCCGTGGTCGACAGGCCCAGGACAGCGACGCCGAGGGCGAGCAGATGTGGAGTCAGGCGGGACAGCATGGCGCGCATGTTAGGCGGCTCCGGGAGGGCGGGGAAGTTTTCCGACAGAACAGACCGACGGGAAAGCTCGGTTCGACAGAGCGACGGCTGCGTGCCGCTCGCGCTGCGGGCCCAGAGATAGCCTTGCCGGGCGCGCAGTGTCAACCACAGGGCCGATCTGGAGGGACGCAGCGGCGGGGCCGGGCGTGGGAGGCGTCGTGAGAGGCGCTGCGGGGTGATGCTGGCCTGGGCGCTGCGGCGCGGTGATCGGGGCGCCGTGGTCCGGGCCTCACGTGCGCCGAAGGCCTGCGCGGGGCCTGCGCAGGGGCCGCGGTGCCCGCGGCAGCGCGGGTGACCGCAGCGGTGGCGGTGGCGGTGGTGGCCGCGGTGGTGTCGGGGGCGTGGCGAGTCGCAGGGATCTGCGGCCTGCTTTTGCTTCTGCATGAGCTCTGGCATGGTTCGCCGCCATGGCGCCCGTCGACCAGAAGACGATGTTCGAGATCTACCGCGAGACGGACTATAATCGCGCCTTCCGCTACGTCTTCTTCACCGACCTCGACGAGCACAACCGCGGCAAAGAGATCGCCCGCGCCGCTGCCGGTGAGACCGTGTTCTCCGGGTTCATCGCGGACGACCGCAAGCTCGATGCGCGCGCCGAGGTCGAGGCGATCGTCGCGGAGCTCAACGCGCAGGACGAGGACTCCGCGGGCCTGCCCGACGACGAGATCCGCCGCCGCCTCGGCGCCTTCATGGTCGCCTGAAACGCATGCGCTCCGTCGTCGCCAGCGCCGCGTCCTTGGCCTCGTTGATGTTGGTCGGGACCGCGTGCGAGCCCGAGGCACCCGAACGGGCGCCGCCGGCTGCCCTCGTCGACGCCTTCGGGCTGGCGCCGGTCGCCAGCGATGAGCGGGTCACCACGCTCGCCTGGCAGCCGCCGAGCGGGTGCACGCAGGTGTTTCTCGTGCGCATCGACGAGGGCTATCCGCCCGGCCTCGAGGCCATGCTGCGCACCCAGGCCGAGCACAGTGACAGCTACCTGGCCGTGGCCGGGCCCGAGGACGGGGCTGAGGCCTGGCCCTCGGGACCTGTCCCGGAGGACAGGGTGTTCGTCGGTCGGAGCTTGTTCCGCGGGCCGAAGACGCAAGGTCGCCCGCTGCAGCGGGAGTTCGCGCTGTCGGCGGGGCTGGCGGGGCCGGCCTCGCCGGACGCGGCGTGCTTCGAGCGCACCTGGGATCCGGTGGAGGACGCGCTGGCGCTCGGCTGGCCGGCGCTGCCGGGGCGGATGGTGGCAGTTGGGGAGACCTGGCGGGGGGCGCGGGTCGAGGCGCGGTGCAACCGTTCGGCGTGCGTCGACCCGGAGACGCGGGGCGGAGGGCCCGAGAACCACATGCGGCCGTGCGCGACGATGTCGTGGCGCGAGCGCCTCGACGGGGTGTCACAGCTCGGCGACGACCGGGTCGCCGAGATCTCCAGCTTTTGGAGCGACGGGCAGCCGCTCTCGAAGGGCATCTGGAGCGAGCGCGTGGCCCTGGTGTCGCTCACGCAGGGCCGGCTGATCTACAGCGAGACGAGGATCCACCACGGGTACACGGGCATCGAGCGCGAGGTCCGGCTGGCGGCGATCGACGCCTGTCCGGGCGGGCTCGTGGCGGCGGGCTGGAGCCCCGAGGCGGCGACGCTGGCGGAGCGCGACGCGCTGCTCGCGGCGCTCGCGGGGCGGGACAAAACCACCGGACAGGGGCGTTAGGAGCCGATGGACAAGATCGTCATTCACGGGGGCCAGCGCTTGCGCGGAGAGATCCGCATCCTCGGGGCCAAGAACGCGGCCCTGCCGATCCAGTGCGCGGCGCTGCTGACCGCCGGCACCACGACCCTGCGCCACGTCCCGCGGCTCAGCGACGTGAAGACGATGAGCGAGCTGCTGGCCGGGCTCGGCTGCGTCGTCACCGGCGACCGCACGCTCGTCATCGACGCGGCGGGGGTCGGCGCCGGCCCGCTCGAGGCGCCCTACGAGCTGGTCAAGACGATGCGGGCCTCGGTCACGGTGATGGGCCCGCTGCTGGCCCGCTACGGCCGCTGTCGGGTGTCGCTGCCGGGCGGCTGCGCGATCGGTGCCCGGCCGATCGACCAGCACCTGCGCGGGCTCGAGGCGCTCGGGGCGAAGATCAAGCTGGCCCACGGCTACGTCGAGCTGAAGGCGAAGCGGCTGCGCGGGGCGAGCTTCACCTTCGATGTGATCACCGTCGGCGGCACGCAGAACGTGATGATGGCGGCGGCGCTGGCGAAGGGCACGACGCGGCTGGAGAACGTCGCCCGCGAGCCGGAGGTGCAGGAGCTGGCGCTGGTGCTCAACAAGATGGGCGCCAAGATCCACGGGGCCGGCACCTCGGCGATGGAGATCGAGGGCGTCGATGTGTTGCATGGCATCGACCACGCGATCCTCCCGGACCGGATCGAGGCGGGGACCTTCATGGTCGCGGCGGCGATCTGCGGCGGCGACGTGCTGCTCGAGCACGCGCCGGTCGACCACCTGCACGCGGTCATCGCCAAGCTCGAGGAGGCCGGGGCGCGCTGCATCGTCGAGCCGCGCGGGCTGCGGGTGCAGGGCCCGGAGGCGCTGCGACCGATCGACATCGTGACCCGGGCCCACCCGGGCTTCCCGACCGACATGCAGGCGCAGATGATGGTGCTCGCGACCTGCGCGCACGGTCAGAGCATCCTCACCGAGACGATCTTCGAGAACCGCTTCATGCACGTGCCGGAGCTGGTGCGCCTCGGGGCCGACATCCACGTCAACGGCAACGTGGCGATCATCAAGGGCCCGGCGAAGTACAGCGGCACGACGGTGATGGCCACCGACCTGCGGGCGAGCGCCAGCCTGGTGCTCGCGGGTCTGGTCGCCGAGGGCAAGACGGAGATCCGCCGCGTGTACCACCTCGACCGCGGCTACGAGACCATCGAGAAACGACTGCGCCAGGTCGGCGCGAAGATCCGCAGGTTCCATGGCGCCCCGAACTGACGGCCTCACCCTGGCGCTGCCGAAGGGGCGCATCCTGGCCCAGGCGATCCCGCTGCTGCAGCAGGCCGGGCTCGAGCTCTCGGCGCTCGCCGCGGGCGAGCTCGACCGCCGCCTGCTGCACGACCTCGCGGGCGGACTGCGCGTGCTTTTGGTCAAGCCGGTCGACGTGCCGACCTACGTCGAGCACGGGGTCGCCGACCTCGGCATCGCCGGCTACGACACGCTGTGCGAGGAAGCGCGCGACCTCTACGAGCCCGTGGATCTGGCGATCGGGGCCTGTCGGCTCGCCGTCGCCGAGCCGCTGGTTCGCCCGGTGACCCTGCGGCGAGGCATGGCGCTGCGGGTCGCGACCAAGTATCCGCGCCTCGCGCGGAGCCACTACCGCTCCCTCGGCATCCACCCGGAGATCATCCCGCTCGCCGGCTCGGTCGAGCTGGGACCGATCACGGGGCTCTCCGACCAGATCGTCGATCTAGTGGAGAGCGGCGAGACGCTCCGGCAAAATGAGCTCCGGGAGGTCGAGACCATTCTCCACGTGACCAGCAGGCTCATCGTCCACCCCGCGAGCCTCAAGCTCAAACAGGCCGCCGTCGCGCGCACGATCGCCGCGCTGCGAGCGGCCGTCGCGGCCCGGAATACTCTGGCACAGTCGACCCCAAGGACCGCATGAGCAAACACGACGACCCGGCCCTGGTCCGCGCGGCCCTCATCCAGCGCCTCAAGGTCCACACCCGCATCGCGCAGCAGGGCCTCGGCCCGACGCCCGACCAGCGCAAGCGCCTCGCCGCCTCCCTCCCCGACATCATCGCGTTCGGCGACCGCCGCTACGCCGGCGCCCACGTGGTCCTCGACTGGGACCACCGCCTGCCGAGCGAGGCGAGCCTGATCCGCCTCTACCTCAGTTACACCGACCGCGAGGCGGCCGACGTGGAGAACGCGCTCAAGGGCCGCGACCGCGAGATCGACGCCGGCAACCTGTACCCGGAGTTCGATGTGCCCGACTACGGGGAGATCGACGCCAGCGAGACCTACGTCGGCCTGGTCCGCCCGGGCGGCCACGAGGTCGAGGAGCTGCGCTTCTTCAGCGACTGGCGCAAGAGCGTGCAGCAGCCGGTGGTCCGCGACGTGCTCGCGGCGGTCCGCGGCCACGCGGGCTACGAGCGATCGATGCGGGAGCGCAGCCACGACAACCTCGGGCCGCCGGTCGTGATCGGCTGGACCCCGCCGTGCCTGGCGAACAGCAAGCACTGGGCGGTCGAGGTGTGGCTGCTGGTCGACTTCGACGGGCACATGGGGCGGGCGCACGTGTTCATGGTCGACAGCAAGCTGCGGACCGTGACCCGCGAGTTCTTCACCGAGGTCCAGATCGGGTAGCTCGCGGCGACCTGCTCCGCGGAGGTGGACCCGAGTGTTCGCCGTTATTTTGCGCGGGGGCGCGCGGGTTGCCAGCATCGCGGGGTGAACCACAAGTTCTGGTCGCGTGCGCTGCTGCTGTGGGTCCTCGTGCTGTTCTGCGTGCCGCTGACGCAGGTCTTCGCCCAGGCGGAGCCGCCCGGGGTGGAGGTCGTGGCAGAGGAGAAGGCGAAGGCGGAGGCCGAGCCGGAGAAGGAGGCCGAGGCGGAGCCGGAGAAGGAGATCACCGAGCACCAGACCGTGCACGTCGGGGCCTTCCTCAACGACATCCAGACGATCGACCTCAAGCTGCACAGCTATCTCGTCGACGTGTACATCTGGTTTCGCTGGAAAAATCCCGACATCGACCCGGCGAGCTCCTTCGAGTTCACCAACGCGAACGACAGCTGGGGTCACGTGCGCTCGGCGAACTGGGAGGCGCCCAAGCTGCTGCCGGACGGCAGCCTGTACCAGGTGGTGCACGTGCAGGGCCGCTTCTCGCGCAAGTTCCTGCTCTACAACTATCCCTTCGACCGCCAGACGATCGAGGTCTCGTTCGAGGACTCGGTGTGGCCGAGCAAGCAGCTCGGCTACGTGGAGGACGCGGAGGGCTTCACGGTCAACCCGGCGATGGTGCTGCCGGGCTACCGCAGCGAGGCGGCGAGCCTCGAGATCCGCGACTTCCAGTATCCGACCAAGTTCGGCGACACGCGGGCGCTGGAGCCCGAGAGCTACTCGCGGGTGACGCTGCGCCTGCCGATCCACCGGCCGCGCGGGACCTACGCGATCAAGCTGCTGCTGCCGGTGCTGTGCGTGATCGCCTGCGCGTCGCTGATGTTCGTGCTCAAGCCGACCTACGTCGACGCCCGCCTGTCGATCGGGATCACGGCGCTGCTGACGATCGTGGCCCTGCAGATCACGCTGAACGCGGACATGCCGGATGTCGACTACCTGGTGCTGATGGACAAGATCTATGTGGGCGCGTACCTGTTCGTGATCGCGGGGCTCGCGGTGGTGGTGCGCACGGCCAGGATGGTCGAGTCGGACCAGCTGGAGGCGGCGATCCGGGTGCATCGACGGGCGATGGTCGGGCTGCTGTCGCTGTTCTTGCTCGGGACGCTGGCGCTGGTGGTGATCGCGCTGAGTCGCGGCTAGACGGCCCAAATGCAGTGGCCGCGCTGGAACACCTGGGAGATCAGGGGCGAGCCGGCGTGGTAGACGAGGTCCCGGTAATCGGGGGTGGCGAGGACCAGCAGGTCGGCGCTCATGCCTGGCTCGATGCGGCCGACCTCGTGGTTGAGGTCGAGGCTGCAGGCGGCGTTGTGGGTGACGGCGCAGAGCGCCTCGGCGGGCGACAGCTTGCAGCCGTAGCAGGCGAGGGCGAGGACCATGGCCAGGCTCTCGAGGGCGCAGCTGCCGGGGTTGCAGTCGGTGGCGACGGCGATTGGCACGCCGGCGCGGACGAGGGCGCGGCCGTCGGCGTAGGGTTTGCCGAGGACCAGCGAGGTCCCGGGTAGCAGGGTGGCGACCACGCCGGCCGCGCGCAATGCCTCGCGTTCGGTGTCGTCGAGGTGGAGCAGGTGGTCGGCAGAGCGGGCGCGGAGTTCGGCGGCCAGGCGGGCGCCGCCGGTGTGGCCGAACTCGTTGGCGTGGAGGCGCAGCTGCATGCCGAGGGCGCGGGCGGCGAGGCAGACCTCGCGGGCCTCGTCGATGCTGAAGGCGCCGCGGTCGCAGAACACGTCGCAGGCGTCGGCGAGGCCCGCGGCGGCGACGGAGGGGAGGATCTCGCTGCAGATGCGACGGATGAACTCGGCGCGGCCGTCCGCGTGCTCGCGCAGCTCGGCGGGGAGGGCGTGGGCGGCGAGGCAGGTGGTGCGGACGCGGGCACCTGTCTCTTGGGCCAGGCGCCGGGCGACCCGCAGCTGGCGCAGCTCGGTGGCGAGGTCGAGGCCGTAGCCGCTCTTGATCTCGAAGCTGGTGGTGCCGCTGCGGCGCATGCGTTCGAGGCGGGCGCGGCTCTCGGCGAGCAGGGTGTCGTCGTCGGTCGCGCGGGTCTGGCGGACGCTCGCGAGGATGCCGCCGCCGGTGGCGAAGATCTGCTCGTAGTCGGCGCCGGCGAGGCGCAGCTCGAGCTCGTCCTTGCGGTCGCCGGCCCACACGAGGTGGGTGTGGCTGTCGATGAGGGCGGGCATCACGACGCGGCCGCGGCAGTCGATCTCGGCGGCGCCGGGGGTGGCTGGTCGCTCGCGCTCGGGGCCGACCCAGGCGACGCGGTCGTCGCGGAGGATGACGCTGTGGCCGCGGCGCAGGCCGAGTTCGCGCTGGGCCGGGCCGGCGCGCGGGCTGTCCTTGGGGCCATCCGCGAGGGTGAGCAGCTGGGCGGCCTCGACGAGGACGGTGACGCTCACGCGTCCTCCAGCATGGTGCGGCCGGGGATGCGGACGTCGTGTTCGCGGGCGAAGGCGAGGGCCTCGTCGTAGCCGGCGTCGACGTGGCGGACGACGCCCATGCCGGGGTCGGTGACGAGGACGCGGGCGAGGCGGCGGGCGGCGCCGTCGGAGCCGTCGGCGACGACGACCATGCCGGCGTGGAGGGAGTAGCCGATGCCGACGCCGCCGCCGTGGTGGACGGAGACCCAGGAGGCGCCGGCGGCGGTGTTGAGGAGGGCGTTGAGCACCGGCCAGTCGCCGATCGCGTCGGAGCCGTCCTTCATCGCCTCGGTCTCGCGGTTGGGCGAGGCGACGCTGCCGCAGTCGAGGTGGTCGCGGCCGATGACGATCGGCGCCTTGACCTTGCCGCTGCGGACCAGCTCGTTGAAGAGCAGGCCGGCGCGCTCGCGTTCGCCGTAGCCGAGCCAGCAGATCCGACAGGGGAGGCCCTGGAACTGGATCTGCTGCTGGGCGAGGCCGATCCAGCGGCGCAGGGCGGCCTTCTCGGGGAACAGCTCGAGGATGGCGCGGTCCGTCGTGTAGATGTCCTGCGGGTCGCCCGAGAGCGCGGCCCAGCGGAACGGGCCCTGACCCGAGCAGAACAGCGGGCGGATGTAGAGCGGGATGAAGCCCTGGATCGCGAAGGCATCGTCGACGCCGGCCTTCACGGCCTGGGCGCGGATGTTGTTGCCGTAGTCGAAGGCGACGGCGCCGCGGTCCTGCATCGCCCGCATGGCGGCGACGTGCTTGCCCATGGCGGCGACGCTGCGGGTGACGTACTCGGCCGGGTCGCGGTGGCGCAGGTCGGCGGCGTCGGCGAGGGAGAGGCCGTCGGGGATGTAGCCGTGGAGCTCGTCGTGGGCGGAGGTCTGGTCGGTGACGACGTCGGGGATGATGCCGCGGCGGACCAGCTCGGGGAGGACCTCGGCGCAGTTGCCGAGGAGGCCGACGCTGAGGGCCTCGCGCTTGCTGCGGGCGGCGTCCAGGAGGGTGAGGGCCTCGTCCAGGTCGTCGCTGCGGCGCATGAGGTAGCCGGAGGCGATGCGTCGCTCGATGCGCTGGGGGTCGACCTCGACGCAGAGGATCGCGGCGCCGTTCATGGTCGCGGCGAGGGGCTGGGCGCCGCCCATGCCGCCGAGGCCGCCGGTGACGATGAGGCGGCCGCGGAGGTCGCCGCCGAAGTGCTCGCGGGCGCAGGCGGCGAAGGTCTCGTAGGTGCCCTGGACGATGCCCTGGGTGCCGATGTAGATCCACGAGCCTGCGGTCATCTGGCCGAACATGGTGAGGCCGAGGGCCTCGAGGCGCTGGTGCTCGGCGAGGGTGGCCCACTTGGGGACCAGCAGGCTGTTGGCGAGGAGCACGCGGGGGGCGTCCTCGTGGGTCTTGAAGATGCCCTGGGCGCGGCCGCTCTGGACGATGAGGGTCTCGTCGTCGCCGAGCTCGCGCAGGCTGGCGACGATGCGGTGGTAGTCGGGCCAGGAGCGGGCGGCCTTGCCGGTGCCGCCGTAGACGACGAGGTGCTGCGGGTCCTCGGCGACCTCGGGGTCGAGGTTGTTCATCAGCATGCGCAGGGCGGCCTCCTGCTGCCAGCCCTTGCAGGACAGGGCGGTGCCTCGCGGGGCGCGGATCGTCGGGGCGGGGGCGTGCATCGGCGGCGAGGGTATCACTTCGTCACGGGCTCAGCGGACCCACACGATCGGGTCCTTGAGCACGTTCCAGCCGACGCAGCCGATGTGGATCGACGGGAAGTTAGCGACCGTGGCGACGCCGATCAGGCTCGCGGTGGGGAGGGCGACGGGGGTCAGCGCGGCGTTGAAGGACTGGCCGCCGTTGTAGTGCGGGTTGCCGTTGGAGCGCGGGGGCAGGTTCTCGGCCTGGACGAGCACGAGCTGCTGGTACACATGGCAGCCGCCGGGGTTGTTCCAGGGGACGCCGTTCCAGGTCCAGCCGGTGTCGGTGGGGGCGGGGCCGCCGGCCTGATAGTTGGTGTTGGCGAGGCCGTTGTAGGCGAGCACCTCGTAGGTGGGGTTCTGCTTCTCGGCGAGGATCCAGAAGCGGGCGGCCTCGGACAGGGCGACCTGGGTGTGCGGGAGGCTGTAGTTGAGGCGCGCGAGGTCGGTGAGGTGGACCAGCGAGGTCCAGCCGCCGCCGTCGACGGTCATGTCGCAGTAGACGTCGAAGGCGTCGCCGCCCTTGGGGTCGATGGTGTAGACGCCGTCCTTGGCCTCGGGCTTGGCGTCCTTGATCTGCTTGCAGCGGGTCGGGAGGGTGCACTTGCCGGCGTCGCAGGCGGCGGTCTCACAGTCGGTGTCGAGGTTGCAGCCCTGGCCGAGCTTGCAGTCGGCGCAGCTCGGGCCGCCGCAGTCGAGGTCGGTCTCGGCGCCGCTCTGGATGCCGTCGTCGCAGGCGGGCGGCTTGCACAAGCTGGTGCACGCGTCGCTGTCGTCGGCGTTGCCGTCGTCGCAGGTCTCGACGCCCTGGTGGAGCTCGCCGTCGCCGCAGCTGGCGAGCACGCAGGTGGTCAGGCAGTCGTCGCCGTTGTCCTTGTTGGCGTCGTCGCAGGTCTCGCCCTGGTTCATCTGCAGCTTGCCGTCGCCGCAGCTCTGCGGGGCGCAGTCGTTGCCGCAGGCGTCGTCGTCGATGTTGTTGCCGTCGTCGCAGGCCTCGCCGGGGCCGACGAAGCCGTCGCCGCAGGCGGCGGGGAGGCAGCCGGCGACGCAGAGGTCGTCGTCTTGCTGGTTGCCGTCGTCGCACAGCTCGACGCCGGCCTGGACGAGGCCGTCGCCGCAGCTCGCGGTCTTGCAGGCGAGGGTGCAGGCGGCGTCGTCGGCGTTGGCGGGGCCGGCGTCGCAGGCCTCGCCGGGGTCGAGTACGCCGTCGCCGCACACCGGTTCGGGCGGCGGCTCGTCGCCGGTCGAGCCGCTGGTGCCGGAGACCTCGACGGTGTCGCTGCTGGGGTCGGTGGCGGTGGCGGAGGAGCCGAAGTCCTTGAAGCCGGTGGTGGAGGTGATCGAGACGCCGCCGGTCGGGGCGTCGGCGGTGGTCGAGAGCTCGAGGCCGGTGGTGCTGCCTGGCAGGTTGGGGTCGAAGGTGGAGCCGCCGCTCTGGGAGTCGGTGGTGCTCTCGGTCAGGCCGGGGTCGGCGCTGCTGCAGGCGGTGAGGGCGAGGAGCGCGAGGCAACCAGAACACAGGCGAGGCGAGGTCATGCTGATCAGCGTAAACGGGCCTGCCGGCCGCTGTGGGCCGCTGTGGGCCGCTGCGGGCCGTAATCGGCGGGAGGGCGTGACCTTTAGGGGACGGCGTCGGCGGGCAGCAGGCCGACACCGCGCAGCAGGCGGCAGACGGCGAGCAGGGGCAGGCCGATGATGCCCGTGAAGTCGGCGCCGTCGATGCGCGCGAACAGGCTGATGCCCGCGTCCTCGATGCGAAAGCTGCCGGCGCAGTCGAGCGGGCGATGGCGCGTCACGTAGGCCTCGGCCTCGGCGCGGCCGAAGGCGCGGAGCGTGAGCAGCTGGCGGTCGATCGCCTCGTGCGCCGCGCCGGTCTCGGCGTTGAGCAGCACGACCCCGGTCACCAGCTCGAGCACGCGGCCCGACATGCGCATGAGTTGATCGACGGCGCGTTCGGGCGTGCCGGGCTTGTGCAGCAGCTCACCCGGGGGCAGCAGCGCGAGCTGGTCGGCGGCCAGCAGCCAGGCGCGCGGGTGGGCGGCGCGGAGGCTTTGCGCCTTGCCGTGGGCGAGGTGGAGGGCGAAGCGATCGACGCCGAGTTGCGGGAGGAGGTGGTCCTCGGCGCGCTCGTCGAAGTCAGGGGCGGCGCCGAGGAAGTCGAGGTCGAGCTGCGCGAGCAGCTTGTGGCGATACGGTGAGGTCGAGGCGAGCACCAGCGTTCGGGGCATCGTGCGAGCGTAGGACAGCTCGGCCGCGGTCTGCATCGAGCTGATTCAGGGTGAGAAGAACGGTGTCGTACCGCTTGACCAGTGGAGGCCTACGCGCTCATCATGCGCTTGACATCGCACATCTATTCTGCATGTGCTGAAACCTCTTGCCTAGCGACCTGGAGCACCGCCCCGTGCCCGATCGAGTTCCTGACTGGACCTTCCTGACCAACCACGCCCATGTGCTGTTCTGCCTCACCAAAGATCCGGAGATCCGTCTGCGTGATGTCGCGGACAGCGTGGGGATCACGGAACGCGCCGTGCAACGCATCGTGACCGAGCTCGAGACAGCCGGCTTTATCACCCGCCGACGCAACGGCCGGCGCAATTCGTACGTGGTGCACCGCAACCATCCGCTGCGCCACCCGATCGAGAGCCACCGCAGCGTCGCAGATCTGCTGCAGCTCATCCTGCACCAGGGGGAGAGCCTGCCGACCGACGCGGACCTGCTCGGGGACGCGTCGGGCGAGCCTGGCGAGTAGCATTCACCGCCGCTTTGCGGCGAACTTACACCCGCGTCACGGAGGTCGCGGCCTCGTCAGCGTCGGAGTCGACGCGCCACGGAGCCACCATGTCGATCGCCTCACGCAGCCTCGCCCTCCTGACCTGCAGCCTGCTCGCCGCCTGCGCGCGTGAGCCCGGGCGCGGCCGGGCGCAGCGGGGCGTCGATGCGGCCGAGGTCGCCGCGCCCGGGGCTGCGACGGGGCCCGCGATGGGGCCCGTGGTGGCGATCCAGGCCGCGTCGCTGCGGCCGATCGCGCCGGCGGCCGAGCTCGAGCTGCTGACGCCGGAGGCCCACCTGCAGCGGGTCGCGCTGGCGCTGCGCGGGGCCCGGCCAACGCCGGCCGAGCTGGCGCTGGTCCGCGCCGACGCGAACGCGATCGCGGGCATCGTCGACGCCTACCTGGCGGCGCCCGAGTTCGGGGCGCTGGTCCGCGACGTGTGGAACGAGGCGCTGCTGCTGCGCGTCGACGTGAACCGCTACGTGCTGCCGGCGGTGGGTCCGCTGGCGGATCGCGGGAGCGACGCCGAGTACCTGCGCGAGGTCCCGGAGGAGCCGCTGCGGCTGATCGAGTACGTCGCGGTCAACGACCGGCCCTTCAGCGAGATCGTCACCGCCGAGTACGCGATCGCCAGCGAGCTGGCGATCGCGGTGTGGGGCGCGACGCCGCTGGCGGCCGACCCCGGCGCGCGGCTGCCTGCGGGCTGGAAGAAGGTCGCGTGGGACTCGGGGCAGCCGATGGCGGGCATCCTCTCGAGCGGCGCGCTGTGGCTGCGCCACCCGTCCAACGGCACCAACCACCACCGGGCTCAGGCCGATCTGGTCGCCGAGTCGCTGCTGTGCAGCGGCTTCCTCGCGCGGGACGTGCCGCTGTTCAACAACATCGACCTGTCCGACGAGGAGGTCGTGAAGCGGGCGCTGACCACCGACCCGGGCTGCGTGAGCTGCCATCAGACGCTCGACCCGATCGCCAGCCACTTCTTCGGCTTCCCGAAGATCGGCGCCAACAACGTGCGCAAGGCGTACGAGCGCGGGGGCGAGTGTGCCAACCCGGAGCGCGGGTTCTGTTATCCGCTGAGCGAGTACCGCGAGAAGCAGGCCGGGCTGTGGCGCAAGCGGACCGGGCGGGCGCCCAACTTCTTCGGCCTGCCGAGCCAGGACCTGCGCACGCTGGCGGCCCAGATCGCCGAGGACCCGCGCTTCTCGATGTGCGCGGCGCGGCGCTTCTACGGCTATCTCATGCAGGTCGACCCGGACGACCTGCCCGACGCGAGCGCGGCGGCGCTGCAGGACGCGTTCATCGCCGGCGGCTTGCAAGTGAAGCCGCTGATCAAGGCGATCGTGCTGTCGGACGACTTCCGGGCGGTGGCGGCCCGCCCGGGCTCGGCGGCGGCGGGGCTGGTCGGGCGCAAGACGACCCGGCCGGAGCAGCTGGAGCGACTGATCGCCGACCTGACGGGGTTCACCTGGCGGGCCACCCCGGGCGGCGGGAAGAATGCGGCCAAGAAGGGCGGCGACTTCGGCGAGGTGTCGCTGCTCGGGACCGACCGCATCGGCTATCGGGCGATGGCCGGCGGGGTCGAGGGCTTCCAGGTGACCGAGCCCAGCTTCTCGTACAACCCGACGCGGATGCTCGTGCTGCAGACGCTGGCGGCCGAGGCGGCGGCGTATGTGGTCGAGCAGGACTTCGCGCTGGCGCGGCCGCAGCGGCGCCTGTTGCAGCAGATCGACGAGGCCGACGCGGCGGCGCCGGCCGTGCGGGCCCAGATCGTGGCGTTGTACGGGCGCGTGCTCGGCGAGGCGGTGACGCCGGAGTCGGCCGAGGTCGACGCGGCGTATGGATTGTTCACCCGCGGCCTCGCGGGTGGATCTCGGCGCGCGTGGTCGCTGGTGATCGCGGCGCTGCTGCAGGACCCGCAGGTCGCGTACCACTGAGGGGAGGGCGGAGCTCATGACCATGCAACGACGAAACTTCTTGGCGGCGGCGGCGGGGCTCGGCTTGCTGGCTGTCCCGAGGGACAGCCGGGCGGACGCCTCGCAGCAGCGCTTCCTGCTGATCGTGTTCGCCCAGGGCGGCTGGGACGTGACCCACGCGCTCGACCCCAAGCGGGCGCCGAGCTGCGACGTGCCGGCGGGCAGCGTGACCAGCTACGCGAACGGGATCAAGGTGTTGACCGACCCGTCGCGGCCGAGCGTGGGGGGCTTCTTCGCGGCGAATGCATCGCGCTGCGCGGTGGTCAACGGGCTGTGGATCGGGTCGGTGGCGCACGGCTCGGCCCGCATCCGCGTGCTCACGGGGACCCGCAGCGCGCGCAACCCGGACGTTGCGGCGATCTTCGCGGCCGCCGCGGCGGAGCAGCAGCCGAGGCTGGCCCTGCCGTACGTCGACCTCGGCGGCGGCGCGTACGCGGGGCCGCTGGCGAGTGTGATGGGTCGGGTCGGCAGCACCAACCAGCTGGTGACGCTGATCGACCGCAGCAAGGCGTTTCGCGGCTCTGGCGGGGGCTTCGTGCCCGACGACGGCGAGCAGTCGCTGCTGTCGGAGTTCGCCACCCGGCGCGCCGGGGCGGCCGCGCGGGCGCCCGGCGGGGCGGCGGTGGCGAGCTACGCGAGCAGCCTGGGGCGCGCGGCGATGCTGCGCCGTGACCCGCAGATGCGCGGGATGAGCGTGGGCAGGGCGACCACGCTGGCGCAGCAGGGGGCGCTCGCGGTCGAGCTGTTCCGCGGCGGGGTGGCCTGCGCGGCCTTCCTCGACACGCGCCTCGACTGGGACACGCACGACGACATCGCCGACCAGGCGACCTCGCACGAGCAGCTGTTTTCGGAGCTGACGCAGATCGCCAGCAAGCTGGCGGCGGCGGGGCTGCTGGAGCGGACCACGGTGGCGGTGCTGTCGGAGTTTAGCCGCACGCCGAAGCTCAACGACCAGCCGCAGCCGGGCAAGAATCACTGGCCGGTGACGAGCGCCCTGCTGTTCGGCGGCGGGGTCCGGTCGGGCAGCTACGGGGCGACGGACGAGGGGCTCGGGGCCCTGCGCGTGCGCATGGACGACGGGACCCCTGCCGACACCGGGAGATTGTTGCAGTTCGATAACTTCGCCGCGGGCCTGCTCGAATTCATGGGCGTGTCCTCGAAGCGGTGGATCACCAACGCGGAGCCGTTCCATGGGCCCTTTGTCTAAGCTGATGCGGCTGGCGCCGTGGCTGTTGATCCTGGGTTGCGACGCGGTGGCGACGCGGGCCGCGGCGCCGACGGCCGTGCTCGCGGCGGCGCCCGTGGCGGACACGAAGGCGGCGCGTCGCGCCGAGCGGCAGGCCGAGAAGGCGAAGGCGAAGCAGGCCAAGCAGGGCGAGCCGGCGAAGCCCGAGAAGGCGGCGAAGGCCGAACCGGCGAAGGCTGGGCAGGGGGTCCAGCAAGCTCCGCCGGTGAAGTCCGCGAAGCCAGTGAAGCCGACCGCGAGCGGGGCGCCGCTGCCGGCGTGCCCGCAGGACAACGCGCTGAGCTATCGCAGCTTCGGCGCCGGCTTCTTGCGCACGTGGTGCACCGGCTGTCACAGCAGCACGCTGGCGGCGGCGGATCGCCAGGACGCGCCCGACGACGTCAACTTCGATCGGCCGGACCTCTACAAGCTGCAGGAGCGGCTGGTGTATGAGCGGGCGGTGCTGGAGGGGCACAAGTTCGCGGCAGATCCCGCGTCGGCCTCGCCGATGCCGCCGGCGGGGCTGGTGCCTGCGGCCGATCTGCGGCGGCTCGGGCAGTGGATCGCGTGCGGTTCGCCGGGCGCGTAGGTCGATGCGCCACGCCGATCTCGGCGGGGTCTTGGCGGGCGTAGGTCGGCGCGCTACGAGGAGCTCGGCGGGGTCTCGCCGAGCACGCGCGCGAGGTACTGGCCGGTCGCGCTGGCCCCGACGCGGGCGACCTGCGTCGGGGTGCCGCTGGCGATCAGCTCGCCGCCGCGGGTGCCGCCCTCGGGGCCGATGTCGATGACGTGGTCGGCGCACTTGATGACATCGAGGTTGTGCTCGATCACCACCACCGTGTTGCCCTCGTCGACCAGGCGGTCGAGCACCTTGAGCAGCAGGCGGATGTCGCCGAAGTGGAGGCCGGTGGTCGGCTCGTCGAGGATGAACAGGGTCTTGCCGGTGCTCTTCTTGGCCAGCTCGCGCGCCAGCTTGATCCGCTGGGCCTCGCCGCCGGACAGCGAGAGCGCGCTCTGGCCGAGGGTGACGTAGCCGAGGCCGACGTCGCGCAGGGTCTCGAGCTTCTGGCGCAGCGCCGGGTAGTTGGCGAAGAACTCGCAGGCGTCGCTGACCGCGAGGTCGAGCACGTCGGCGATGCTCTTGCCGCGGTAGGTGACGGCCAGGGTCTCGCGGTTGTAGCGGCGGCCGTTGCAGGCGCGGCAGGTGACGAACACGTCGGCGAGGAAGTGCATCTCGATGCGGCGCACGCCGTCGCCCTGGCACGACTCGCAGCGGCCGCCCTTGACGTTGAAGGAGAAGCGGGCGGGGGTGTAGCCGCGGACCTTGGACTCGGAGAGGTTGGAGAACAGGGTGCGCAGCTCGGCGAACAGGCCGGTGTAGGTGGCGGGGTTGGAGCGGGGTGAGCGGCCGATCGGTGACTGGTCGACGTGGATGACCTTGTCGAGGTGCTCGAGGCCGGAGACGCCGTGGTGGGGGAGGCCGAAGCCGCTGCCGCCGTTGAGCCGGCGGACGGCCTCGGGGAGCAGGGTGTCGATGATGAGCGAGGACTTGCCGGAGCCGCTGACGCCGGTGACGCAGGTGAACGCGCCGAGCGGGATCTTGACGGTGATGTCCTTGAGGTTGTGGCCGGTGGCGCGGGAGATCACGAGGGCTGGGCCGAGCGAGCGGCGGTACCTCTCCGGCAGCGGGATGCTCATGCGGCCGGTGAGGTAGGCGGCGGTCAGCGAGCGGCGGTTCTGCAGCACCTCGGCGAGCGGTCCGGCGGCGACCACGCGCCCGCCCTGGACGCCGGCGCCGGGGCCCATGTCGACGATGTAGTCGGCGGCGCGGATGGTGTCCTCGTCGTGCTCGACCACCAGCACGGTGTTGCCGAGGTCGCGCAGGCGCACGAGCGCGGCGATCAGGCGGTCGTTGTCCCGCTGGTGGAGGCCGATGCTCGGCTCGTCGAGGATGTAGGTGACGCCGACCAGGGCGGCGCCGACCTGGGTGGCGAGGCGGATGCGCTGGGCCTCGCCGCCGGAGAGGGTCATGGTGGTGCGGTCCAGGGTGAGGTAGCCGAGGCCGACCTCGAGCATGAAGCGGAGGCGCTGGCGGGCCTGGCCGAGGATCGCCTCGGCGACCTCGTTGCGCTCGGCGCCCAGCTCGAGGCGGGCGAGGAAGGGGAGCAGCTGCTCGATCGGCCAGGCCGAGATCTCGCTGATGTTGTGGCCCTCGATCTTGACCATGCGCGCCTCCTGGCGCAGCCGCAGGCCGGCGCAGGCCGGGCACACGACCTCGCTCATCAGCGCCTCGACCTCGTCGAGCGCGCCGCCCTCGTCGTCGACCTCGCTGGCGCTGGTCTCGGCCTCCCGCAGGCGCCGCTCGAGCGAGGGGATCACGCCCTCGAAGGCGATCGGCTTCTTGCCGAGGCCGGGGATGGCCTCGTCGCCGCTGCCCTGGAGGAGCACGACCTTGACCTCCTCCGGGAGCTTGATCCACGGGGCGAAGAGGTCGAACTTGTAGTGCTCCGCGAGCGCCTGCAGGGCCTGGGTGTGGACCCGACCGCCGCGCCGCGTCCACACGTGCAGCGCGCCCTCCTTGAGGCTCAGGTGCTCGTTCGGGACGATGCGCCGCGGGTCGAAGATCCGGCGCGAGCCGAGGCCGTCGCACTCGGGGCAGGCGCCGTCGGGGCTGTTGAAGGAGAACAGGCTCGGCGTGATCTCCGGGTAGGCGAGGCCGTGGTCGAGGTCGGCGTACTGCTCGCTGAACAGCAGCTCCTGGCCGTCGAGCGTGAGCACCTTGATGAGCCCGCCGGTGAGGCGGAGCGCGACCTCGAAGGAGTCGGCGAGGCGGCCGCGCACGCCGTCCTTCAGGACCAGGCGGTCGACGTAGACCTCGATGCTGTGGCGCTTGTCGGCGGCGAGCGTGATGTTCTCGCCGAGGTCGCGGACCTCGTCGTCGACGGCGACGCGGGCGAAGCCCTGACGGCGCAGGTCGGCGAGCAGCTCCTGGTGGTCGCCGATCTGGCCGCGCACGACCGGGGCGATGACGCTGAAGCGGGTGCCGGGCGCGAGCGCGAGGGTGGCGGCGAGCATGTCCTCGACGCTGTGTCGGCGCATCGGTTTGCCGGTCTTCCAGCTGAAGACCTCGCCGACGCGGGCGTAGAGCAGGCGCAGGAAGTCGTGGACCTCGGTCGAGGTGCCGACCGTGGATCGCGGGTTGCGGCCGCCGGGGCTCTGTTCGATCGCGATCGCGGGCGAGAGGCCCTCGATGAGGTCGGCGTCGGGCTTGGGCAGCTGGGCCAGGAACTGCCGCGCCGAGGCGCTGAGGCTCTCGACGTAGCGCCGCTGGCCCTCGGCGAAGATCGTGTGGAAGGCGAGGCTGCTCTTGCCCGAGCCCGAGGGGCCGGTGATCACCACCAGCTTGCCGCGCGGCAGGTCGAGGTCGATGCTCTGCAGGTTGTGGGTCCGCGCGCCGCGGATGCGGATGCAGGCCGGGGCCGGGGCCGACTCCACCGCGGGCGGCGATGCTGCTGCGGGCTCCCCTCGCGTGGTGGCGGGCTTGGCGGGGGCCGACTCCACCGCGGGCGGCGATGCTGCTGCGGGCTCCCCTCGCGTGGTGGCGGGCTTGGCGGGGGCCTTGCTCATCGCGTGGCTCCGCGCGCGAGGGCCACCGCGGCGAACATGCTCGAGGGGTCGGCGACGCCGCGGCCGGCGATGTCACGGGCGGTGCCGTGGTCGGGCGAGGTGCGGATAAAGGGCAGCCCGAGGGTCATGTTGACGCCGTCGCGCATGTGCAACAGCTTGAAGGGCGCGAGGCCCTGGTCGTGATACATGGCGACGAGGCCGTCGAGGGCGCCGTCGGCGTGGGCGGGGAAGGCGGTGTCGGCGGGCAGGGGGCCGCGGAAGCTGACTGGTTCGTCGTTGGCGGCGGCCCACTCGCGCAGGGCCGCGATCGCGGGGCCGACGATGGTCTGCTCCTCGTCGCCGAGCATGCCGCGTTCGCCGGCGTGCGGGTTGAGGCCGAGCACGCCGATGACCGGTCGCGCGGATGAATCGCGGGTGAAGTGCTCGCGCAGGGCGCGGGCGAGGAGGCGACCGGCGCGGACGATGCTGGCGACGTCGAGGCGCAGCGGGACCTCACGCAGCGGCAGGTGGATCGTGGCGAGGACGACGCGCAGGCGCGGGCCGACCATCAACATAGCGAAGTCGTCGACGCCAGCGCGCGCCGCCAGATACTCGGTGTGCCCGGGGAAGGGAAAGCCCTCGGCGCGGCACGCGGCCTTGTCGATCGGCGCGGTGACGAGGGCGCGACCGCGGGGATCTTCCAGCACGAGGTCGACGCCGCGGACCAGGGCGGACACCTGCCCGGCCGATCGTGGCGCCTGGTCGATTAATGGTTCGAGCGCAGCGAGCCCGTGTGCGGCCCATTCGCCGCCGGGACGCGCCGCGAGCTGGTCGGCGAGGGCGCGAAGCGGCGTCAGGTCGGCGATCACGCGATCGCCCGCACGCAGCAGATCGGCCGCGCCGAGGCGCAGCAGCAGCTCCGGGCCGATGCCCGCAGGGTCGCCTTGTGTGACCACGAGGGCCGGCACGGCGTGGAGCTCGGAGGGCGGCGCGGCGGCCGATATGCCTGGCTCGGACGACATTGGGCGATCGCCGGTTGGCGTCAAGGGCCGGGCATCCTAACATGCTTCGCCGGCCACGAGGGCCGCGACGAACCATGACCTCCTCGATCCTTGTCGCGAGCTTCGCTGTCGTCGCCGCTCTCCTCGCGTCAGCGCCTGCTGCGGCTTCGGCTGCGGCTTCGGCCGCGGCACCTGCACCTGCAGCGGCAGCGGCAGCGGCAGCGGCAGCGGCAGCGGCACCGGCCACGACAGTTGGCACAGCAACTGTTTCGGATCCCGAGACGTCGGCCGGCGCTGCGCTGGGCACACCGACGGGCACACCGACGATCGCGCCGAAGAAGGGCCCGCGTGCGCCCGAGGAGCCGCCCGTGGCGAGCGCTGGCAAGTCGACGCGCGCCGTGCCGCTCGAGCTGCGACCCGCCGCGCCGGAGGCTGACCTCGGGCTGTGGGCCGACGACGCCTCGCGACTGCCCCGCATCGAGCCGTCCGCGGTGGTGCGCGGCCGGGGCCCGCGGTCGCTGCCGCTGGTCGGCTGGAGCGGCGCGCTGGCCGAGCCGAGCTTCGTCGACCACCACCACCGCGTGCCCTACGTCGACCGCCCGCCGAGCTTCGGCCACACGCTCAAGCCAGGCGAGCACTTCAAGTACGACGTCTACTTCGGCGGGAATCCGACGGGCATCGCCGAGGCGGCGGTCGTGGCTCGCGAGGCCGGGCCGCTCGGCACGCCGGACCGCATCCGCCTCGAGGGCTCGGCGCGCACGAGCGGCGTGGCGGCGCTGCTGACGACGATCGTGTACGACATGGCCGCGTACCTCGACGCCGAGACCGGCGCGCCGCTGCAGACCGGCGCGATCACCAAGCGCGAGGGCCTGGCCAGCAGTTACAAGCGTCGCGAGACGACGGCGACCTTCTTCGGTCGCGGCTTCGTGGAGCTCGAGGACGACAAGGACGGCAAGAAGACGAGCGCGCGCAAGCGCCTGCCGATCGACACCTTCGACCCGCTATCGGTGATGGCGTGGGTCCGCTCGCTCGATCTCGCGGCTGGCGAGAAGGCCAAGGCTTATGGTCTCGACGGCGGCACATTGCTGCGGGTCGACATCGTCTCGCGGGGACCGACGCGCACCTCCGACCTGCCGCCACTGGCTGCGGCGCTTGGGATCTCGCAGGACCAGGTCGTCGCGTACGACGGCAGCATCACCCGCGTCGACCGCTTCGGGGCCGCAATCCCCGGAAAAAAGGTGTACAAGATGCGCGTCTGGGTGAGCAACGAGGGGCGACGGATCCCGCTCATGATCGAGAGCGACCTGTGGCTCGGTGTCGTGCGTTTGATCTTGACCCAGTACGACCCTCCGCACGAGTCCAGCGGAGCGCGTATACCAGCCCCCACACGCGGTTAGCTGGTCTCACAGCCTGGTTTGCTCCGCTGTGCTTCGGGGCTCGATGATCCTGTTACACTCCACGACCCGCCTCTCCTCATGACCGCGCAACGCTACCGACCACTGTACAAGCTCGACGCGGGCGGCATGGCCGAGGTCTATGTCGCCGAGGCCGAGTCGATGGCGGGCTTCAAGAAGAAGGTCGCGATCAAGCGGATCCTTCCCGGGCTGATCAAGGACCAGCGCTTCGTCCGGATGTTCCTGGACGAGGCCCGCCTCAGCCTGCGCCTCAATCACGCCAACATCGTCTCGGTCTTCGACATCGGTGAGAGCGAGAACACCTACTTCATCGTCATGGACTTCGTCCATGGCACCAACTTGAAGTCGCTGCTCGAGTACCAGGCCAAGAAGGGCGGGACGATGCCGGTGGCGATGGTGGTGTGGATCTTGAACGAGATCCTCAAGGGCCTCGCCTACGCGCACAAGCTCACCGACTCCGAGACCGGCCGCCCGATCGGCATCGTCCACCGCGACATCTCGCCGCCGAACATCCTGGTCTCGTGGAACGGCGAGGTGAAGCTGACCGACTTCGGCCTGGCCAAGGCGACCACGCAGCTGGAGTCGACCGACCCCGGCGTGGTCAAGGGCAAGTACAGCTACCTCTCGCCGGAGGCCGCCCGTGGCGAGGAGATCGACCACCGCGCCGACGTGTTCTCGGTCGGCATCCTCGCCTTCGAGATGCTGACGGGGCGCCGCCTGTTCCGCGGCAAGAACGACTACCAGACCATCGCCCTCGTCCGCGCCTGCGACGTGCCGAGCGTCCGCTCGTACAACCCCGACGTCCCGGCCGAGCTCGAGGCAGTGCTGGCGAAGGCGCTGTCGAAGGACATCAAGGACCGCTACGACGACGCCGACGACTTCTCGGACGCGCTGCTGCAGTTCCTGTTCTCGAACCGGCTCAAGATCGGTGCCCGCGACGTCATCGACTACTGTCGCCCGATCCGCGAGGACCTCGACGCCGACAAGCGGGCCCAGGAGAAGAAGGCCCAGGAGGAGCGCTCCCCCGGCGGCAACAACCTCATCATCAACCTCATCAACGAGGAGATGCTGCACTTCCGGTCGCTCGGCGACGGCGAGAAGCCGGCCCAGGAGGGCCTCGCCTCCGAGCCGCTGGTGGCGGTGTCGGTCGACCGCAACAATTCGTCGGGCGCGAGCAACCCGAACAAGTCGGGCGCGAGCAAGCCGGGCTCGAGCGGGCGCGGCAACGTGGGCAGTCTGGGCAGTCTGGGCGGGAGCATGAGCGACAACGACCCGTCGCGGCCGCTCGACGTCGACGTGTTCACGCCGGTGCCGGGCAAGGTGCCGATGACGCCGAACAAGCTGGCGCTGTCGCCGACGCCGGTGGAGCCGCTGTCGAAGCTGAGCGACGAGCTGACGCCGGCGCCGGTGAGTGAGAAGTCGGCGAAGGGTTCCGAGAAGGGGCCCGCGAAGGGGAGCAAGGCGGACAAGCCGGCCGAGCCGATGCGGACGATCCCGCCGGACCCGCGGACGGCCCGGCCGCCGCAGCCGACCAGCAAGGAGGGCAGCTCGGCGTGGATCATCGTGCTCGGGCTGCTGCTGCTGGGCGGCGGTGTGGTCGCCTTCCTCGTGTTCGGGATGTGATGCTGCAGGGCTTTCGCGGCAAGCACCCGCGGGTCGACCCGAGCGCCTATGTGCACCCGACGGCGACGCTGATCGGCGACGTGGAGATCGGGCCGCGCGCGAGCATCTGGCCCGGGGTGGTGCTGCGCGGCGACGACGGGCCGATCGTGATCGGCGCCGACACTTCGGTGCAGGACGGCACGGTGATCCACATGACGGAGGGCCTGTCGCACACGCGGGTCGGCGCGCGGGTGACGATCGGCCACCGGGTGATCCTTCACGGCTGCACGGTCGGCGACGACTGTCTGATCGGCATGGGCGCCTGCGTGCTCGACAACGCGGTGGTCGAGCCGTGGGCCTTCGTGGCCGCGGGGACGCTGGTCGCGCCCAACAAGGTCGTGCCGACGGGGCAGATGATGATGGGCAACCCCGGCAAGCTGGCGCGCCCGCTGACCGCGGTCGACCGCGACTGGATCACGCACAGCTGGCGCGCCTACGTGAAGCGCTCGCGCGAGTACATGGCCGGGTCCTGAGCGGGCAGCGCGTCGTCAGCCCGGGCCCCTCAAGCGGGGCTGGTGAGGTGCTCGCGCGTGGTCAGCCCGGGATGGTGAAGCACTCGATGCTGGTGTCGATGCGGAAGTTGGACATGTCGGTGTGCCGCTCGGCGTGGAAGATCGCCATCGTGTACATGCCGCCGACCTGGATGCCGAGCGCGTCCGCCTGGGCGTCGAGGTCGACCGAGGCCTCGAGCTCGGGGTGCACGCCGCCGAGGTCGATCGCCAGCTTGCCGTTGATGAAGAGCCACAGGTCGTCGTCGCCGATGAAGGTGAAGACCTCGCCGCCCTTGTAGTTGAAGACGGTGTGGATCTCGCTGGTGAAGTGGAAATTGTGCGGGTTGCCCTCGTTGCCCCAGCCCTGGTCGTCGATCGGGAAGAAGGCGTTGCTCTCGAACGAGAACACCCCCGGCATCACCTCGGTCAGCGGGATCTCGATGGCGAAGGGGATGTTGGTGTCGGGCGTGTTGTTGTACCACTGGGCGAATGGGCCCGGTCCGGCGGTCTGGGCGGTCGGGCCCGGCGCGGCGTAGACGGGCTTGTTGTCGGGGCCGAGCGCGGGCAACACGATGCCCTTCTGACCGAGGTCGCTGGTGAAGTCCTCGAAGTCCGGGTGCTCCGCCTTGAAGTCGCGGATCGTGGCCTGGAGCGCCTTCTCGCAGTCTCCGAAGCCGGTGGTCGCGAAGCCGGTGGTCGTGCCGAGGCTCGGGTCGCCGCTGCTGCTGGCGTCGCTGGTCTCGCCGCTGGTCTCGCCGACGCCGCTGCTGCTGGCGCTGGTGGCCTCGCTGGTGCCCTCGCTGGTGGTCGGCACGCCGCCTGTCTCGCTGGCGCCGTCGCTGGTGCCCTGGGTGGCGCCGGTCGGCTGGGTCGCCGCGCTGGCGCTGCCCGACTCGGCGCGGCCGGAGTCGCCGCAGGCCATCAGGCAGGCCAATAGGCAGGCCCATGAGCAGGCCCATGGGCGAGCCGATGGGAACGCCGGCAACCAGGCCACCAGGCAGGAGTGGGCGACGAGCGGGCTGCAGAGCATCGCAATAGCGGTAGCCCGCGGGGCGAGGGCCGTCAATTCCTCGCGAGGCTGATCCGCGCGTTGCGCGCGGACTTGACGTAGTGGCGCGCTGGCGGCTATCCGCAGCGGGAGAGCGGGGCCAATGCCAACTGAGCTGATCGATGTCCCCCTGAGCGACCGGAAGCTGGTCGAGCGCTTCATTCGCGTGCCCTGGTACGTGAACCGCGAGCACCACCCGAGCCCGCAGTGGGTCCCGCCGCTGCTGATGGACCGCCGGGACTACCTAAACCCGGACAAAAACCCGTTCTTCGAGCACGTGAAGGCGGCGTTCTGGATCGCCCGGGTCGACGGCCGCGATGTCGGGCGCGTGGCCGCGGTGGTCGACGCCGACTACATCAAGTTTCATGGCACGCAGACCGGCTACCTCGGGATGTTCGAGTGCATCGACGACCACGCGGTGGCGCAGGCGCTGGTCGACCGCGCGAGCGCGTGGCTGCGCGAGCAGGGCATGACCTCGATGATCGGGCCCTTCGAGCTGTCGACCAACTACATCTCGGGCGTGCTGGTCGACGCCTTCGACCGCGACCCTGGCATCAACATGCCGTACAACCCGCCGTACTATGACCGGCTGCTCGGCGAGTGCGGCATGCGCAAGGTCAAGGACCTGCTGCACTGGGAGCTCGACCCGCAGAAGCCGACGCCGGAGCGGGTGGTGCGGGTGGCGGAGAAGATGGCGACGCGCAGCGGGGTGAAGCTGCGCAAGATGAGCTTCGCCGACTGGGACGCGGAGGTGCTGCGCACGCTCGAGATCTACAACGACGCCTGGGAGAAGAACTGGGGCTTCGTGCCGATCGGGAAGAAGGAGTACCTGCACATCGCCAAGGACCTGAAGATGGTCCTGCACCCGGACTTCGCGCTGCTGGCGGAGGTCAACGGCGAGCCGGCGGCGTTCGTGCTGACGATCCAGAACGTCAACCCGGTGCTCAAGAAGCTCGACGGCAAGCTGTTCCCGTTCGGGATCTTCCGCCTCCTGTGGGACCTGAAGGTCCGCAAGAAGATCACGGGCGGGCGCCTGATCTTGCTCGGCATCAAGGCGAAGTTCCGCGGGCAGGGCATCGACTCGCTGATGTTCCTCGCCACCCACCGGGCCGGCGCGGCGCAGGGCTGGACCTCCGGCGAGATCGGCTGGACGCTCGAGGACAACTTCAAGGTAAATAGCGCGATCAAGAGCATGGACGGGCACCAGGTCGCGACCTACCGGGTCTACGAGCGTGACCTGTGAAGGGGACCCGATGAACCAAGCCACGCATAGCCACGAGTCGGTGCTCGCCCAGATCTTCGCCTACCTGGACGAGCACCTGCAGCAGCGGCCCGTGGCGCCGATCTCCGCCCAGTCGCGGCTGATCGCCGACCTCGGCCTCGACTCGCTGCAGTCGTTCGAGATGGTCGCCGACCTCGAGGACCACTACGGCGTCACGGTGGCGATGGAGGCGCTGCAGGGGGTCACCACGCTCGATGACGTGGCCCGGGTGATCGTCGATGCGTTCGCGGGCAGGGCGTCATGACGGCCGGGGTCACCACGCTCACCGCGGCGCTGGCCGCGGTGGCCGGACACGAGTCGACCGGCTACAGCCACCTGCGGCATGAGCAGCAGCCGCCGGTGTTCCTGTCGTACGCCGAGATGTGGCGCCGGGCCCAGCGCAGCGCGGCGGCGCTGCAGGCGATGGGCGTGCGCCGCGGCGACCGGGTCGGGCTGATCTTGCCGGACTCGGCGGAGTTCATCGACGACATCTTCGGGGCGATGCTGGCGGGGGCGATCGCGGTGCCGGTGTATCCGCCGATGAACCTCGGGCAGTTCGACAGCTACCTGGCCAACACGACCCACATCCTGCGCCAGGCCGGCTGCAGCGTGGTGATCACGGACGCCCAGGTGCGGCCGATCCTCGGCAAGCTGATGAGCGGCGTGCCCGAGCTGCGGGTGATCGAGACCCACGCGGCGGCGATCAAGGCCGTGCCCGTCGGCGCGGAGCCTGCGGGCGTGACGGTGGGGCCGGACGACGTCGCGTTCCTGCAGTTCACCTCGGGCAGCACCTCGCGGCCCAAGGGGGTGACGCTGACGCACGCGAACCTGATGGCCAACATCGCGGCGATCGGCGGCGGCGCGGGGCTGCAGATCTCGCGCGAGTCGAGCGGGCTCAGCTGGCTGCCGCTCTATCACGACATGGGCCTGATCGGCTTTGTGTTCGCGCCGATCGTGTACGGCGTGCGGTCGATCCGCTTCATCCCGCCGCTGATGTTCCTCAAGCGGCCGTCGATCTGGCTGCGTCAGCTGTCGGAGACCGGGGCGGAGATCACCTTCGCGCCGAACTTCGCCTACGGGCTGTGCACGACGCGGGTGAAGGACAGCGAGCTGGTCGGGGTCGACCTGTCGCGGCTGCGGGTCGCTGGCTGCGGCGCCGAGCCGATCCAGCACGGCACGCTGCGGGCCTTCGCCGACCGCTTCGCGCCGTTCGGCTTCCGCGGCGACGCGCTCCTGCCGTGCTACGGGATGGCCGAGCACAGCCTCGCCGTGACCTTCGGCGAGGTCGCGGGCGGGCTCAAGGCGGACCGGGTCGACGCCGCGGCGCTGGCCCTGGGTCGCGCCGAGCCGGCGGGGGGCGACGAGGCGCCGGCGCTCGCGGTGGTGTGCTGCGGGCGGGCCTTCGCGGAGCACGGGCTGCGCATCGTCGACGACGCTGGCGAGCCGCTGGCGGAGCGTCAGGTCGGGCACATCGAGCTGCGCGGGCCGAGCGTGATGCGGGGCTACTGGAACGACCCCGAGCGCACGGCGGAGGCGCTGCACGCCGGTTGGCTGCGCACGGGGGACCTCGGCTACCTCGCGGACGGCGAGCTGTATGTGTGCGGGCGCAGCAAGGACCTGATCATCATCAACGGTCGCAACTACCACCCGCAGGACCTCGAGTGGCAGGCGTCGCAGGTCGAGGGGGTGCGCCGCGGCAACGTGATCGCGTTCGGCATCCACGACCCGGCGCTCGGGCGCGAGTACGTGGTGGTCGCGGCGGAGCTGCGCCAGGGCGAGGCGGCCACGGAGGCGGCCACGGCGGCGCTGGCGGCGAGGGTGCAGGCGCAGATCCTCGAGGCGCTGGCGCTGCGGGTCGACGAGGTCGTGCTGCTGCCGCCGGGCAGCCTGCCGAAGACCTCGAGCGGCAAGCTGCAGCGCAGCAAGGGCGCCGAGATGTTCGCCCGCGGCGAGCTCGGCGACGGCGTCGGCCCGGCCAGCAAGCTCGGCCTGCTGCGGCACCTCGCCGCGTCGCGCTGGGGCTTCATCAAGGCGGCGCTCGGCGGGACCAAGCGCGGCGAGTGAGGAGTGAGCCCGGGCGCGGGCCGATCGCTATGGCTCGTTGTGGTCGCGGCCGCGAGCGAGTCAAGAGCGCGTCACGGCGCGGGCAGCAGCGTGTAGTGATAGTCGTCGGCGACCTCGTCCATCGCCCGCGCGTAGCCCTCGCTGTCGAGCGCGGCCTGGAGCTCCGGTGAGAGCGGGAGGACCATGGGCGCTGGTTCGTAAGCGATCGGGGCGCCGCTGCGGCGGTCGACGACGCGGCCGGCTTGCAGCGCGGTGGTCATGCCGCCGAGGGGGAGGCCGCCGAGGGCCTCGTGGAGGGCGCGCAGGCGGGCGCCGGCGCGGGGGTCGATGAAGCGGAGGCGGCGCTGCCACTGGAGGGCGAGGTGGAACTGCGAGGGCGTGACGAGCAGGCCGGCGAGGCCGACGCGCTCGCAGGCGACGACGAGCAGGGCGACCAGCTCGGCGAACAGGCCGAGGCCGGGGAAGCGCTGGCCGGGCAGCTGGGGGCGGCTGTCGCCGAAGCGCTCGCGCGGGTTCTGCAGCAGCAACCAGTCGATGGAGAGCAGCTCGAAGCCGGGGACGACGCGGCGCTCACGGTGGACGACGAGCTCGATGAGCAGCTCGGCGCGGGCCGGGTCGGCGAAGATCTTGATCGACTGCCGGCTGGGGTCGTCGAAGTCGCAGACCAGCGTCGGCTCCTTGAAGCCCTTGCCGCGCAGGCGGTCGAGGAAGCCGTGCCGCTCGAGCGCCAGCTCGAGGCCCTGGCGCGAGTAGTAGCCGAGCAGGCGCGACTCCTGGCCGACGTGCGCGGGCATCACGTCCTCGAGGGTGAGCCCGAAGCCGTCGTTGCCGCGGCCGGTGAGCTCGTCCTCGTGCAGCAGGCGCGCGAGGTGCCGCGCCCGCATCAGGGTCAGCTCGTCGTTCTCGGGCGGGCGAAAGCGGTGGTGGCCGGTCTGCAGCCAGGCGAAGCTGCGGGCCCAGTAGCGCCAGGCGAGCGGGCCGTAGCCGCCAGCGAGGGTGACGACCAGCGCGGCGGCGGGGGCGAGCTGGTGGCACAGCTCGAACACGGCGACGTCGCGCGCGAGCATGGCGGCCTCGGACAGCGACCAGTCGCCGATCGGGTCGTCGTCGGCCCCGTCGACGCCGGCGACGAAGTAGATGAGGTTCGGCCGGAACTGCCGCAGGACCACGCTGACGTGGGTGCGCACGGCGTCGAGGTAGGTGGCGTCGTCGACGTCGGGGCCGAGCGCGACGCAGGTCGACTCGACCGCGGGGGCGTCGTCCCAGTTGCTGTGGTGGATCGAGAGGGTGTGGACGGTGCGGTCGGCGGCGAAGATCGTGCGTGTGCCGTCGCCGTCGTGCATGTCGAGGTCGATGACGAGGACCCGCCCGTGGAAGCCGAGCGCGCGCTGCTCGGCGATCGCCACGGCGACGTCGTTGAACACGCAGAAGCCGCGACCGGCGGTCGCGCGCGCGTGGTGGAAGCCGCCGCCGAGGTTGATCGCGATGTTGCCGGTGGACAGGGCGATGTCGGTGGCCAGCATGGTGCCGCCGACCATGCTGCGCTGGAGATCGAGGATGCGCTGGGTGTCGCGGTCGCTGACCTGGGTGGCGACGATCCGACTCATGGTCGCGGGGGTCTGCGCCGATTCGATGTACGCGTCGCTGTGGACCCGCAAGATCGCGTGGTACGAGGCCAGCGGGGGCTGCTTGATGTGCTCGCCCTCGACCAGGCCCTCGCTGGCCAGCGCGGTCAACACCCGCTCGCCGCGGACCTCGTCGAAGGGGATCCCCGGCCACGCGAACTGATACTGCGGCCCGTAGACGAAGCGGGCCGGGTGCGGCCGCCAGCGGGCGACCACCTGGTTGACCCGGCGACGCAGGTTGCGGAGAAACTTCGGCTCGTACATCGCGGGTCCGTGCTCGCTGCAGTGGTTGCATGTCCCGACGCCGCGGCCAAGGGCGGTGCGCCGAAATCCGCCACGCGCTGCTAGGATGCGCGCAGTGGCGGGTCCCTGGCACATCTGGATCGACCGCGGGGGGACCTTCACGGACTGCGTGGGGCGCGACCCGAACACGGGTCTGCTGCGTGCGGTGAAGTTGCTGTCGTCGGACCGGGCGCCGCTGCTCGGCATCCGTCGCCTGCTCGGGCTCGGCGACGAGGCCGCGCTGCCGCCCTGCCGCGTGCGCATGGGCACGACGCTGGCGACCAACGCGTTGCTCGAGCGTCGCGGTGCGGCGTGCGGGCTGGCGATCTCGCGGGGCTTCGGCGACCTGCTGGCGATCGGCGACCAGACCCGGCCGGAGCTGTTCGCGCTGGCGATCGCGCCGCGACCACAGCTGCAGCAGGCGGTGCTCGAGGTCGACGCCCGGCTCGCGGCGGACGGGGCGGTGCTGCTGCGGCCCGAGCCCGCGGGGCTGCGCGCCGAGCTGCGCGCGCTGCGGGCCACGGGGCTGCGCAGCCTCGCCGTGGCGGTGCTCCACGCCCACCGCGACGGCGCGCTCGAGCGGGGGATCGGTGAGGCTGCGCTCGCGGCGGGCTTTGAGCACGTGACGCTGTCGCACGAGGTCGCCGGGGCGCAGGGGTTTCTGGCGCGCGTCGAGACGGCGGTGGTCGACGCTTATCTGACGCCGCTGCTGCGCGACTACGTGGCGCTGCTGACGAGCGAGCTGCCGGGCTCGCTGCTGCAGATCATGCAGTCGAGCGGCGACCTCACGCCGGCGCGGCGCTTTCGCGGCCGCGACGCGGTGCTCTCGGGTCCGGCGGGCGGCGTGGTGGCCTGCGCCGCGCTGGCCCGCGAGCTCGGGCTCACGCAGGTGATCGGCTTCGACATGGGCGGCACCTCGACGGATGTCACGCGCTGGGCCGGCGAGTACGAGCGGCGCCACGAGGCCGAGGTCGCCGGCGTGCGGGTGCGGACGCCGATGCTGGCGATCCACACGGTCGCGGCCGGCGGCGGGTCGATCTGCCGCGTGGAGGCGGGCCGCCTCACGGTCGGGCCCGAGAGCGCCGGCGCCGATCCAGGGCCGCTGTGCTACGGCCGCGAGGCCGCGACGGCGCTGACGATCACCGACGTGAACCTCGCGCTCGGTCGCCTGAGCGGCGCCCGCTTCCCGTTCGCGCTGGCGCCGGGGCGGGTCACGGCGGCGCTCGAGCAGCTGGCGAGCGAGCTGGCCGCGGCTGGCAGCGCGCGCGCGCCGATGCAGGTCGCCGAGGGCCTGCGCCGCGTCGCCGACGAGCACATGGCGGCGGCGATCCGCGAGGTGTCGCTGCGCCGCGGGCACGACGTCCGCGACCACGCGATGATCGTGTTCGGCGGCGCCGGGGGCCAGCACGCGTGCGCGGTGGCCCGCCTGCTGGGGGTGCGCACGCTGGTGTTCCACCCGCTCGCGGGGGTGCTCTCGGCCTTCGGCATGGGCGCCGCGCGGGTCGGCTGGCACGGCGAACAGGACGCGGGTCAGGTCGTGCTCGACGACGCGGCGCTGGCGGGGATGGAGCGCTGCTTTCGCGAGCTCGAGGCGCGCGGGCGGGCCGAGCTGGCGGCGGGCAGGACCGACGGGCAGGGCGAGCAGGGCGAGGTCGGCGAGCTGGTCGCGCTGCGCCGCGTCGACCTCCGCTATCAGGGCACGCACGCGGCGCAGACCGTCGCGCTGGTGGGCGACGCGGCGGCGCTGGTGGGGGCCTTCACGGACGAGCACCGGCGGGTGTTCGGCTACGCGCGGGTGGGTCACCCGATCGAGCTGGTGAGCGCGCGCGTCGAGCTGGTCGAGGTCGGTGATGGTCTCTCGGGACATGTCGCGATGGACATGTCGCAAGCGCCAGGTGAACCGACGCGCGCCGAGCTGTGGATCGAGGGCCGCTGGCAGGCGGCGCCGGTGTGGCCGCGCGAGGCGCTGCGTCCGGGTCAGCGGGTGTGCGGGCCGGCGATCGTGGTCGAGGACACCGCGACGATCGTGCTCGAGGCTGGCTTCGTCGCCGAGCTCGAGCCGGGCGGCTGTCTGATCGCCCGCGACGAGCGGGCCGCGGCCGGCGACGGGCGGGGTGGGGTCATGGCGGGCGCGGCGGCGGTGGTCGGCGACGCGCGGGACCCGGTGCTGCGCGAGGTGCTGGGTCACCGCATCACCGCGATCGCCGAGCAGATGGGCGTCGTGCTGCAGCGCACCGCGCTGTCGACCAACATCCGCGAGCGGCTCGACTTCTCGTGCGCCGTGTTCGACGCGCGCGGCGACCTCGTGACCAACGCGCCGTACATCCCGGTCCACCTCGGGGCGATGCCCGAGTCGATCCGCGGCGTGCTCACGGCGCACCCTGAGCCGCCGCCGGGCGCCGTGTATGTCACGAACGATCCATCTGCGGGGGGATCGCACCTGCCGGACATCACTGTCATCTCGCCGGTGCACGACGCGGGCGGGGTGCTGCGTTTCTTCGTGGCCAGCCGGGGGCACCACGCGGACGTCGGGGGCACCCTGCCTGGATCGATGCCGCCGCAGGCGCGGAGTCTCGACGAGGAGGGTGTGGTGTTCCGGGCGCTGCGGGTGGTGTCTGCGGGGTGTTTCGAGCGTGAGGCGGTGCTGGCGGTGCTCGGTGGCGGGCCGTGGCCAGCGCGGCGGCCGGCGGAGAACCTCGCGGATCTCGAGGCGCAGATCGCCGCCAACCAGGCCGGCGCGCGGCTCTTGCTCGAGCTGTGCGGGCAGTATGGTGAGCCGCTGATCACGGCGACGATGCAGGCGATCCAGGACGACGCGGCGGCGGCGGTGGCGGCCGCGCTGCTGCGCCTGCCGGCGGGCGAGCGCAGCTTCGTCGACGCGATGGACGACGGCGCCGCGATCGCGGTGCGGCTCGCGGTCGTGGGTGGGCGCCTGCGCGTCGACTTCACCGGCAGCGGGCCGCAGGACCCGGGCAACCTCAACGCCCCGCGCGCGGTCACCGTGTCGGCGCTGCTCTACGTGCTGCGCCTGCTGGCCGGGCGGGCCATGCCGCTGAACTCGGGTTGCCTGCGGATGATCGACCTGACCCTTCCGCCAGGTCTGCTGTCCCCGGGGCCAGGTGCCGCGGTGGCGGCGGGCAACGTCGAGACGGCGCAGCGGGTGGTCGATGTGCTGCTCGGCGCGCTCGGGTTGGCGGCGGCGAGTCAGGGGACGATGAACAACCTGACCTTCGGCGACGCGGGCTTCGGCTACTACGAGACGCTCGGCGGCGGGGCCGGGGCGTGCGCGGGTCATGCCGGGCGCAGCGGCGTGCACACGCACATGACCAACACGCGGGTGACGGACCCCGAGGTGCTGGAGGCGCGCTACCCGGTGCGTCTGTGGCGCTTCGGTCTGCGCAGTGGTTCGGGCGGGGCGGGGCGCTGGAGCGGTGGAGAGGGTCTGGTGCGGGAGCTCGAGTTCTTGCGGCCGATGCAGGTGGCGATCCTCTCGCAGCGGCGGGAGCGGGCGCCGTTCGGGCTCGAGGGCGGGTCGCCCGGGGCCGTCGGCAGGAATCTCCTGGACGAACGCGCGCTGCCCGGGCGGGTCGCCGTGGTGGTGGCGGCGGGTCAGCGCCTGCGCATCGAGACGCCCGGGGGCGGCGGCTTCGGGGCGGCCCCGGCGGGCGATGAGCGCTGAGCGTGGACGCGGCGGTCGTGGAGCTTCGGGGGGCCCCGGCGGCCGATCAGCGCGAGGCCCTGTGGGTCTTTGCGCGGCTGGCCGCTCTGAGTTACGGTGCGGGCCGCCATGCTCGAAGCGCTGATCCCCTACCTCCGGCCGCCCGAAAAGCTGATCGCTGACCTGCCGGTCATCGGACCGCTCAAGCTGCAGTTCTTCGGCCCGCTCGTCGCGGCCGGCGTGATCCTCGGGTACCACCGCTGCCTGCACTACGCGAAGCGGAAGAACATCGACGAGTTCATCGCCCGCGACATGATGTTCTGGGTGCTGGTCACCGGCTTCGTCATCTCGCACTGGGTGTCGGTGCTCTTCTACTTCCCGGAGGATGTCGCGGCCAACCCGCTGGTCCTCATCATGGTGTGGAACGGGCTGTCCTCGGTCGGCGGCTTCTTCGGCGCGCTGGTCGGCATGATCTGGTACCTGCGCAAGATGAAGCAGCCATACCTCGTGTATGTCGACATGCTGATGTACGGCCTGCTGGTCGGGTTCACCATGGGCCGCCTCGGCTGCTCGCTGGTCCACGACCACCCCGGCAGCATCGTCGACGCCTCGCACATCCTCGCGGTCGGACCCTGGCCCGACGGCCAGTACCGCCTCGACCTCGGTCTGCTCGAGTTCATGTACCTGGTGCCGATCACGCTGTACGTGCACCTCGTGTACAACTGGGAGAAGGCTCGGCCGGGCGTTCTCCTGGGCACCGTGGCCCTGCTCTACGCGCCGTACCGCTTCATCCTCGACACCATGCGTGAGAAGGACAAGCTCTACCTCGGCTTGACCACGGCCCAATACTCGACGCTGATCATCCTCGCCGCGGGCATCTATCTCGTGTTCATCCGCAAGCCGCGTCCGGAGGACAACGAGTGGGCCCGGGACAGCGACCGCGCCGCTCGCGAGCAGGCGGCCAAGGCCGCGGCGCCGCCGGCGGGCTGAGCTCGAAAGGCCCGAGAAAGGGCCTGCGAGCCGGCGTTGGCCCCATGTGCGACGCTTGCTCGCGTCGCAGGTGGGGCCTATCTTCCGGCCGATGCGACGGGTCCGTGGGCTGGTGATCGTGTGCGGGTTGCTCGCCTGCGATGTGGCGCAGGGGCCCGAGCCCGCGCCGCTGGGTGAGCTGTGCGGGGCCCAGGCGCCGACGCTGGCGCTGGCGCTGGCGCCGGAGCAGCGGCTCGTGTCGGCGCCGCTGTATGTCGAGGGCGGCGTGCTGTACCGGGTCGCCGAGCTCGCGGCTGACTCGGAGCCGGGTCTCCCGAGCTTCGGCACGTCGTCGCTGTGGGCCGCCGGGCGCTGCGGCGAGGAGCCGCGATTCATCGACCAGGTCCGGTCGCTCGGCGTGCGCGCGCGCTGGCCCGGGGTCGGTCTGGCCTGCGACTCGCATTCGCAGCTCGTGGCGGTTCAGCTGGCGGGTGGGCAGGCGGGCGGGCCCACGTGGCCGCTGTACGCCGACTGCGGCCTCGGGTGGAGCGGGCACGGGTTGATCGGTCGCCGCGATGACGGCGAGCTGGGCGCGGGTCTCTACCTCTACCCCGATCCGCCTGACCTGAGCAGCGGTCCGGCCGAGGCGATCGAGCTGCTTCGCCCGGTCGCGACCTCGGGCCTCGACGGGCCGACCTTCGCGGCGCTCGAGGACCTGGTCTTCGTGCGCACGCCGGACGAGAGCGTCGTCTCGATCGACCTGCGCGACGGGGCTGTGCGGGTCGAGCAGACGGGGGTGCGGGCCTTCCAGGTCTCGGCCGACGCGCGCTACTTGCTGTGGCAGAGCCACGAGGTCGATGACGGCGTGCCGGCGAAGGGCCCGGTGGTGCTCAACGACCGCGAGCTCGGGATCAGCGTCGCGCTCGGCGCGACCAGCCTGGCCTACAGCTCTAGCAGCCTCGCGTTCGCCGGGCGCGGCCTGCTGGTCCTGACCCTCGGCACCTACCAGCAGGTCTATCGCTTGCCGGAGCTGGCGGTGATCGATCTGCCGGAGGGCCTGGTCGTCGATCCGCGGGGGCCAGTCGACGAGCGGCAGTGGTTGCTGCACGGCGACTGGAGCGACGAGACCCAGCTCCTCGATCTCGCGACCGGGGAGGTCCGCTCGCTGTTCCCCGCCGCCGCCCAGCTGATCGGTCGTGACGAGTCGGGCCTGCTCGAGGGGGCGGGTGCCGAGGCGTGGCTGCTGGAGCTGCGGCGCTGCTGCAAGGCGAGCCGCTTCGACGCGGAGGGCCCGGTGTGGCGCGTGCCGCTGGCCGGCGGCGCGCCGCTGCGGGCGGCGGCGCGGGCCAGCCGATATCTCCGCATCGTCGACGACCAGCTCGTCACCGTCGTCGACATCGACGCCGACGCTCTCGGCACCCTGCTCCGCGTCGACCTCAACAACGGCGGCGAGCAGCTCCTCGACGACCGGGTGTTCGCGCCCTCGCTGCAGGCCGACGCCGACGCGGGCGTCGTCACCTACTCGCGTGTCGACGGCGAGCGCTCGGGGGTGTGGCAGCTGCGCCTGCCGGATTGACCGCTTCACCTTTGGCGACCGCGTCACGCTCGGCCACCTGTTCATGGCGCGCGAGGCCCTGCCTGGTCAGCCCGCAGACGAACAGCTCCATGCGGTTGCTCGGCAGCTGGGTCGCCTTGACCGAGAGCATGCCCATCGATTCGACGCTCTTGAGCAAGCGGGGGACGTGGCGCAGCGCCTTCCAGTCGTCGAGCTTGAGGGTGAGGAGCACGCCCATCAGCGCGGGGCGCGGGTGGGCGGCGAGGCGGCGGGCCGTGATGAGCGCGACCTGCGGGGCGAGGTTCACGTCGAGCAGGACCCAGTGCAGGGTGGTCGGCAGGTCGCTGCGCTGGACCAGGCTCATGGGTCGCTGCAGGTGCACGAAGTGGTTGCCGGGGAGGTCCTTGTTGTAGTCGAGGACGACCGGGGCCATCTTGGCCGGGTCGATGCCGATCACCTCGACGCCGCGGCGCAGCAGCGCGTAGCTGGCCCCGCCCGGCGAGCTGCCGATCTCGACCGCGGTGTCGCCGGGGCGCAGCGGCGCCTGCGACCAGATCAGCGCCTCCTCGAGCTTGCGATAGGCGCGTGACGGGGCCTCGGGCGGCATGTCGACGGCGATGCGTCCGCCCGGCGTCGGCGCGTGCCCGGGCCCGTGGCGGTGGAAGCCGAGCCACCACGGTTCGTCCGCGGCGACGATCACGTCGAGCACCCAGTCGCCCGCCTCGGCGCGGCTGCCCGCCAGCAGCGGCCACCTGGCTGTTGGCTGGCTCGCGGGCCAGCCCGCCTCGATCTGCGCCTGGGCGGCGGCGGCGAGCGGCCCGTACGCGTGCCCGGGTGGTTCGTCGCCGGGCTTGGCGATGTCGCGCTCGAACACGTGCAGGCGCACCGCCTGTCCTTCGGGACAGTGGCGTTCGAGCGCGGCGAGCAGCTCCTCGACGTCGGCGACCGGGCCGATCGCCGCGCCGAAGGCCCGCACCAGCACGGCCGTGATCTCGACCTCGGCCGGGACCTGGCCGCCCGGGTCCTTGAAGGTGATGAGGCCGGGGCGGGCGAACGCGCGGCGCAGCCCGGGGTGCGAGCTGGCCAGCTCCTCGGCGACCGCCGCCTCGGCGCCGGCCTGGCACACGCAGAACAGGAACGCGGTGGTGGTGCTCGGCACGGGCGGGCAGTCATAGGCCACGGGCGCGCGCGGTACAAGGGCGCAGGCGCGCCGGTGCGGGCGACGAGCGGCGTGATAGCCTGCGCCAATGAAGATCTCGGGCTGGGGCGGGGTGGTCGCGCTGTTGTTGTGCGGGTGTACCAACGAGCTGCACGGGTCGCTGAGCGTCGACCTGCGCGCCGCTGGCAAGCAGTGGTCGACGATCCCCAGCGAGTGCGCCTCGGGCGAGCGCCAGGGCTTCTTCGGCGTCGACATGCGGGCGGACAGCGGGGAAGACAGCATGGTCCGCGTGATCCTCGATCCGAAGGACGGGCCGGTCCTCAAGGTCAACGTCCCGGGCACCGACCAGGGGATCACGCTCAAGCCCGGGCCCGGGTGTCCGCAGTTCGACGTCCACGTCGAGCGCCAGAGCTCGCGGATCAACGACATCACCAACGTCCGCGGGCACGTCCGCGTCGCCTGCGAGGACCCCGAGCTCGCGCTCAAGGCCGACATCACCTTCGAGAATTGCCACTGATGCCGCAAACCACCTGGACCCCCGCCTTCCTCGAATCCATGCGTCAGGTCGGAGATCCGCCGGCCGACACGGTCGTCGCCGAGCTGTTCGCCGGCGGGGCCACGGTGGTGCAGGCCGTCAACTACCTGATGCGCGACCTGGTCGAGAACGACGACCTGCCGTCGCAGGCGCTGCCGCAGCACGTGCGCGACTACTTCCGCGAGAGCCCGCTGCCGGGCTGGGCCGACCCTGCGCGCCTGGCTCTCGGCACCGAGCTGTTCCACCGCTTCGGCCCGCTGACGATCTTGCTGCTCAACTGCTACTCGCTGCCGGTGTGCTACGCGGCGCGGCGCGGCGTGCAGGTGCTGGCCCGCACCGATCGCCTGCACAGTAATCCGAGGCGTCGCGTCGTCGAGACGGCCCAGCTGGTGATCGACGTGATGAGCCCCGGCGGCCTCGATCCCGGCTCGCGCGGCGCCGGCCTGCGCTCGGCCCAGAAGGTGCGCCTGATGCACGCGATGGTCCGCCACATGCTCGGCAAGGACCCCAGCTGGGACCCCGCGCTCGGCCTGCCGATCAACCAGGAGGACCTCGCGGGCACGCTCTGCGCCTTCTCCGTGGCGGTGCTGAAGGGCCTCGCCCGCCTTGAGGTGGAGCTCAGCGCCGCCGAGGTCGACGCGTACATGCACACCTGGAACGTGGTCGGTCACGTGATGGGCGTGCGCGACGAGCTGCTGCCCGGTGACTTCGCCGCGGGCGAGGTGCTGTCGGACCGCATCGGCGAGCGCAACTTCGAGGCCTGTCCCGAGGGACAGATGATGACCCGCGCCCTGCTCGACATGATGGCCGCGATGGTGCCCGGCACCGTGTTCGACGAGGTGCCGGCGCAGTTCGTCCGCCACTTCGTCGGCGAGGCGATCGCCGACATGCTCGCGGTGCCAAAGCGCCACGAGGGCCCCTTCATCGGCGCGTGGAAGGTCGTGGGCCACACCACCGACTTCGCCACCGACCACTCGATCCTCGCCCGCGGGCTCGCCCGTCGCTTCAGCGGCCTGCTGATCGACGGCCTGCTGCTCGCCAACCGCGGCGGCAACCGCGTGCCCTTCAACATCCCCAGCGAGGTGCGCCAGGTCTGGGGCGTGAACTGGCGCTGAGCTGCCAAAGCTGGCGTGCTCGGATCGTGGGATCCCGCGGACTGCGCCCTGGACGAGGTCCTCGGGGTGTCGCGGGGCGCAGCCCCAGGATGGGCCGGCCGGAGCGGCGAGGCGGCCGAAGCGGCCACGGGCGTCGGCGTGCGGCAGGGCGCCTCGTGCGACCCGTGTCATGAAGGCCGGTGCTTCGCTCGTGTCCCCGGCTGCTCGCCCTGTGCGGCGCCTTGCAGCTCTCTGCCTGCGCGCAGCGGCTGGAGGACGTGCGCGGGGTCGAGTCGTACATCACGAAGATCGAGCTCGACGGGGTGCACCACTTCAAGAAGCGAGAGCTCCTCGCCTACCTCAACATCGGCGAGAGCTCGCGCCTGATCTGGAGGCCGAAGTACCCGTTCACCGAGGCCATGTTGCCGGTCGACGCGGCGCGGATCCTCGAGCTGTACCGGGCCCACGGCTACTACGAGGCCGAGGTCGTCTCGATGGTGCCGTTCACCCGAGTCGGCCGCACGCACCTGCTCGGCAAGCACGCGGGTGAGCGGTTTGCCGGCAAGACGCGGATCAGGATCGTGGTCCGCGAGGGCGCGCCGACCCGGGTCGAGACCCTGACGATGCGCTGGCCCGAGGGCTTCCCCGCGGGCCCGCCCGATCCGAAGGCCGAGCCTGACGCGATCGAGGAGGCCAGCACCTTGCACGAGGGCGAGGCCTTCGAGATCCCGAAGTTGAACGCCTCGCGCGAGCTGCTGCAGCGGCGCATGCAGGACCGCGGCTACGCGTTCGCCAAGGTCGAGGAGTCGGCGGTGGTCGACCCCGGCCGCGCCGTCGTGGTGGACTTCGCGCTGCGCCCCGGGCCCCACGTGAAGATCGGGCGCATCACGATCGAGGGCCTGGTCGGCGTGCCCGAGCGCCTGGTCCGCAACGAGATCGACTACGCCCCGGGCATGCGCTTCTCGCCGGCCCTGCTCACGCGCATCGAGCAGACGATCTACGGCATGGACGTGTTCTCGTCGGTCTCGATCGACACCGACGACGCGGCCAGCCCCGGGGGCACCGTCGACCTCACGGTCCACGTCGTCGAGGCGCAGACCCAGACGATCAAGCTCGGCCCCGGCATCGGCATCGACCCGGTCCGCTGGGAGCAGCGCGGCACCCTCCTCTACTCGCACCGCAACCTCGGCCACAGCCTCACCCGCTTCGACCTGCGCGTCACCGCCGGCTACGCCGAGCTGCCCTCGCTGCTGCGCCCCGAGGCCCACGGCCCGCTGGTGCGCATCGAGCCGAGGTTCCAGAAGAAGGGCTTCCTCGAGAAGCGCACGGTCTGGACCCTCGCGCCGGGCTTCGAGCTCGGGATCTGGCAGGGCTATCAGTTCTACGCGCCGTCGCTGCGCATGGGCCCCTCGCGCTTCTTCGGCAAGCACGTCGAGCTGGGGCTCACCTACAACGCCCGCTTCGTCGACTTCTTCAACGTGTCGCCGGCGCTGCGGGCCAGCGACTCGATCCTCGGGCTCGACTTCCGCGACCCGTACTTCGTCAGCTACCTCGAGCCCGAGCTCAACCTGTACTTCGTCGACTCGATCCTGCGCCCGAAGAACGGGGCGATCATCAACGCGGTGTACGACATCGCCGGGCTCGGCGGCAACTTCAGCTTCCACAAGTTCCAGCCGACCCTGCGCCTCTACTACACGCCGCACGAGCGCATCACCGTGGCGGCGCGGGCGTCGGTCGGCTTCATGTTCCCGTTCGGCAAGCGGGCCGGCACGCCGATCGACATGCGCTTCTTCCTCGGCGGGGCCGACAGCGTGCGCGGCTGGGGCCTGCGCCGGCTCTCGCCCAAGGTCGTGCTCCCGGACTGCGCCGTCACCGGGCTCGGCGACGACTGCAGCGGCGTGCCGGTCGGCGGCCAGACGATGGTGATGGCCAACCTCGAGCTGCGGGTGCGGATGTTCAACAAGGTGAGCGCGGCGGCCTTCCTCGACATGGGCGACGTGCGGGCCGGCATCGCGAGCTTTAAGCCGCGCAGCTGGAACTACGCCGCCGGCCCGGGCCTGCGCTACGACAGCCCGATCGGGATCTTCCGCCTCGACCTCGGCTTTCGCCTCGCCGAGACCGACCAGTCGAGCCGCGAGCCGCGGATCTGGGCGATCCACCTCGGCCTGGGGGAGAGCTTCTGATGGCCACGCGTGCCTGGACGATCGTGCGCAAGACGCTGCGCTGGACCCTGCGGGTCGTGCTGGTGCTGGTCTTCACGCTGCTCGCCTGCGGCGTGCTGCTGCTCTACTCGCCAGGGTTCCTCCACGCGGTGCTCAACCTCGGGCTCGGCTTCTACAACGACCGCATCCCCGGGGAGATCCGGATCGGGCGGGTCGAGGGCCGGCTCGCCGATCACCTCGTCCTCGGCGACATCTACCTCGAGGACGGCGACGGCCGCGTTTTGGTCGCGGCGCGCGAGCTGACGATCGACTGGAGCCCGTGGGACCTGCTGGACGGGGCGGTGACGGCGAGCAGCGTGACCCTGCGCGACGCCCAGCTGCACCTGGTCGCCGGCGAGGGCTTCGCCGATCTGGCGATGCCCGGGCCGTCCTCGCCGCCGCGCGACACGGTGATGCCGTCGCTGCCGATCGATCTCAAGGTCGCGAGCCTCGAGATCTCCGGCGTCGAGGTGATGGCCGACGACGGCACGACGATCGTCGGCGAGGCGCGGCTGTCGGCGCGCGAGCTGGCGTGGTTCGGCCTGGCCCTGCAGCTGCAGATCGACGACGGCGCGGCGCGGCTGCCCGGGCTGGCGATCGAGGCGCTGGCGCTCACGGCCAGCTACGGCGAGCCGAATTTGCAGCTGCAGGGCAGCGTCACCACCGAGCTCGGGGTCGTCACGATCGACCGCCTCGACCTCGACGCCGCCGACCTCCGCGGCGAGGCGACGATCGCCGTCGACGGCCGCCGCGAGGCGCTCGCCGCGAGGTTGCCCGCGAGCCTCGCCGCCAAGCTGCTCGTCGCTGATGACCCGAGCCTGCGCGTCCACCTGCGCGGCACCGCCGGGGCGATCGACGTCGGCGTCCACGCGCAGCTGCCCGGGCTAGCGACGCTCGACCTGGCGCTCTCCGGCGACCCGCTCGGCGCGCCCCGCCTCGAGCTGCGCGGCCGCGCCGAGCTCGACCTCGCCGAGCTCGTGCCGCCGCCCTTCGGTGCCCGCCTCGGCGTGGTCCGCCCGGGCTTCGAGGCGACGCTCTCGGGGCTCGACTGGTCACAGCTGGCGGCCGAGCTGCGGGTGCACTGCGGCGAGTGTGGCGCGGCCTCGCGGCTCGACCTCCACGCGATCGCCACGCGTGACTCGGTGCTCGACGACCTCGCCGCCTACCTGCGCCTCACCGGCCTCGGCGTCGACCTGAGCGCCGAGCTGCGGGCCGGGCCGCTCGGCGTCGAGGCGGGTCGCTGGGACCTGCACGCGCCGGACCTCGCCGAGCCGCTCGGGGTGGCCCGCCTGTTCGTCGATGTGCCGCCGCTGGCCGCCGGTGTGCGCAGCCTCGGCACCTGCACCGGCGCCCCGCTGCGCTGCGAGGGCAGCCTGGTGGTCGATGACTTCGTCGGCTTCGGCGTCGGCGTCGGGCACCTCGAGGCCCAGGTGCACGGCCGGCCGCTCATGTCGCCGCCCGAGCTGCACGCCACGCTCTCGGCCCGCCAGCTGCGGGTGCCGGGCCAGCGCTTCGCCGGCCTCGAGCTGACCGCCGAGCTCGGCAAGAGCAGCCTGGTCGCGGTCGACGCGGAGCACCCGGACGGCGCGCTCGAGGTCGGCGTCGCGGGCGAGCTGTGGGTCCGCGCGCGCAACCGGGGCGACCGCGTCAAGCTGGCCGCGCGGGTGCTCCCGGGTCCGCCGCTGGTGGTGCTGCTCGACGCCTTCGACCTGCGCCTGCGCGGTCTCCAGGCCCTGCTCCCGCGTCCGGCGCGGATCGTCGTGGCCGGTCGTCGCGTCGATGTTCACGCGCTGCGGCTGCGCGCCGCGGGCGGGGAGATCGGCGTCGACGGGCGCCTCGACCTCGAGGGCCGCAGCGACCTCGTCGCCCAGCTCACGCGCGTCCGCCTCGCTCCGCTCGTCGCCCTCGTGCCCTCGCTGCGCGGACAGATCGCCGGCAGCGTCACCGCCCGCGCGACGCTCAAGGGCCCCGCGCAGGCGCCCCAGATCGCCCTGCTGCTCGGGGGACAAAAGCTGCGCTTCCGCGACGGCATCCTCGGCGACCTCGACCTCGTCGCCCGCCTCGAGCACGGCCGCGGCCGCGTCGCCCTCGGCGTGGTCGGCAGCATGGCCGACGATCTCACCGCCTCCGCCGAGCTGCCAGTCGCGCTCGACCTGTCGCGCGGCGCCTTCGCGGTCCGCCCGGGCGACCTCCACCTCGCCGTCGACGTCACCAGCTTCCGCCTCAGCTCGCTCGGCCCGTGGCTCAAGCTGCCGCGCCCGCTGCGGGGCCTGGTCGACCTCCACCTCGCGGTCGACGGCCCGGCCGCGAAGCCCGACACCGCGCTGCAGGTCAGCGGCCGCGGTCTGAGCTACGGCGAGGACCTGCCGGCCACGCTCGAGCTCCGCTTCGACCAGCGCGCGGGCGCGGACGCGACGGCCCGCCTCGACCTCGGGCGCCTCGCCGGGCGCGTGCGCGTCGACGTGACGCGCTTGCCGGTCCGCGTCGACCTCGTGCACGGGCCGCTCCACTGGCGCCCCGAGGCCGAGCACGCCGCCACGATCGTCGCCCGCGACATCAACCTCTGGCGTCAGCTCGGCACGCTCGACCCGAGCCGCGTGTTCGCCGGCAAGATCGAGGTCGAGGGCAAGTTCGCCGGCTCGATGATCGACCCCGACCTGCAGCTCGCGGTCCTCGGCGACGGCCTGCGCATGCGCGACGCGAGGATCGGCGCGCTCCGCCTCGACCTCCGCCTGCGCCAGCAGCGGGCGGTCCTCGACCTCGACCTGCGCGGCGCGGTCGCCCGTCACGTCACCCTGCACGCCGAGGCGCCGCTGCAGGTCGCGCTCCACCGCGGCGAGTTCACCTGGCTTAAAGACCAGCCGCAGATCGCCGACGCCCGGGTCACCGGCCTCGACCTCGGCGCCCTCAAGGCGCTCGGGCTGAGCGCCGCCTTCACCGGCCTCGTCGACGCCGACGCCCGCCTGCGCGGCCCGGCGAGCGCCCCGGTGCTGCAGCTGCACAGCGACCTCCACGAGCTGGTATGGAAGGACCGCCGCGTCGGCACCGCCCACGTCGACATCGACTACGCGGCGAAGCGGGTGAAGGTCGCGCTCGACGGCCAGCTCGGGCGCGGCACGGTCAAGCTGCGGGGCAGCGGGCCGCTGCAGGTCGACCTCGGGCGGGGCAGCGTCGCCGGGGACGCCAGCGGCGCGCACGAGGTCGAGCTGCGGGTCGACGGCCTCGACCGCACGATGCTGGCGCCGCTCGGCCGGGTGCCCGAGGAGGCGCTGCTCGAGCTGAGCCTGATCGCCCGCGCGAAGGGCAACCTCACGGCCTTCCACGCCGACCTGCAGGCCCACGGCCAGATGGGCCACAAGCTGATCGGCGGCGCCCCGCTGCACATCACGGCGGCGGTCGACCCCACGGTCCAGTCGCTCACGTACAGTATCGGTCCGCACAGCTGGGCCGGCGAGATGGCCGTCCGCGTCGACGCCCAAGCCGACCTCGTCGCGCTCATCCGCGGCGCGGCGAAGGCCGCCGACATCCCCTTCACCGCCTCGCTGCGGGCGCCGAAGTTCGACACCCGCTTCGCCCAGGCCTTCGTGCCGAAGAGCTACTACGACCTCAACGGCGAGCTCGCGGCCAAGGTCGACGCCCGCGGCACGCTCGGCGCGCCCGAGGTGCACGGCGAGCTGCACCTGCGCAACGGCGGGATCACGGTGCTCGAGCTGCAGCAGCGGATCCGCAAGATCGAGCTCGACCTGCGGGCCGACGGGCGAACCATCGTGCTCGAGACCCTCACCGCCGAGAGCGGCGACGGCCAGCTCAAGGCCAGCGCCCGCCTCGACCTGCCGCGCGACGGCGGCATGAAGCTCGGCAGCACGGTCATCCTGAGCAAGTTCCCGCTGGTCCGCCCCGGCCTGCCGCAGATGCAGATCGACAGCAAGCTCAAGGTCGCCGTGGTCTCGACGCGCGAGGAGACGGACGTCGACCTCGAGCTGCGGGGCACCAGGATCCGCGTCACCGGTTACACCGTCGACCCGCCGAAGCAGATCCCGATCAACGCCGCCGTCACCTACAAGGATCAGAAGCAGCTCGTCGCCGTCGCCGTCGACGGGCCCGGTGGTCAGGTCGCCGCCGGCAACGAGGTCGAGGCGACCGCGGCCGAGGCTCCGCGCGCGGTCGGCAAGTTCGCGATGCGCATCAAGCTCGCGGACCCGCTGGAGATCCGCGGCCCGGCCACGGAGATGAGCTGGCAGGGCGCCGTCGCGGCCACCCGCGACGGCGAGGCGCGCCAGGTCACCGGCAAGCTCACCGCGAAGTCGGGCCGCCTCGACCTGCTCGGCAATCGCTTCACGATCGAGTCGGGCGAGGTCAGCTTGCCGCCGGACGAGGACGCGATCGACCCCTTCATCCGCGTGGTCGCGCACACCAGCACGCCGGTGGCCGAGGTGACCGCGACCTTCAGCGGGCGCCTGAGTCGACCGACGCTGGTGTTCCGCTCGGAGCCGAAGCTGACGCAGAGCCAGGTGCTGACGCTGCTGCTGACGGGCTCGCCCGATGTCAATGATGCCGACGAGCAGCGGGTGCTCGCGCAGGCGGCCGCGCTGCTTGCGACCTTCGAGAACCCGCAGCTGGCGGCGTTCATGAGCTCGCGCCTGGGCATCGACCACGTCGGCCTGAGCTTCGGCGACGACGTCAACCAGCCGATCCTCTCGGTCGGCAAGCGGGTCAGCCGCAAGATCTACATCGAGACGGCTTACAAGGTGAACGCGCCGAAGCGGCAGAACCGGGTCGAGGCGCGCGTCGAGTACCAGTTCGCGCCGCGCTGGACGGTCGAGACTTACTTCGGCGACGCCGCGGTCGGCGGCCTCGACGTGTTTTGGCGCAAGGTCTTCGGCGCGCCGACGCCGATCGTGAAGCCGTCGCCGCCGCCGTCGCCGCCGCGCTGAGCTACTCGCAGTCGCTGGCGGCGCAGGGCCGTACATCATCGCCGTCGACGCGGAAGCGCAGCAGCACCGGCTCGCCCTTGAGCACGCCGACGATCGCGTGATCGATCGTGACAGTGGCGACGCCGGTGCTGGTCGGTCGCAGGACGAAGCGCTGCTCGTGGCGGCCGCCCGCCGGGAGCTCGCCCTGCCAGCTCGCCGCGCCCTCGACGACGAAGCCCTCCGTTCGCACCGCCAGCTCCACCGCGCCGACGCTGCCGCTGCCGCCCGACTTCACCTCGACCAGCAGCGCCAGCGAGCGGTCCGCCGCGACCTCGTAGCGGAAGCGCAGGCCGAGCGTCGCCTCGCCGCGGCTCAGGTTCACGTCGTGACCCAGCGGCCGAGGCCCCGGGGGCGGCGGCGGCGAGTGGGCGCAGGACAGCGCGAGCAGGGCCGCGAGCAGGCAGGGGAGTCGCATGCCGGCAGGGTAGGGGCGGCGCGTCGGCGGGTCAACGCGGCGTCAGACCATCTGCTCGCGCACGAAGAACTCGTACCACGCGCGCACGACCGGCTCGATCGCCGTCGGCTCGTAGCCCAGCTGCGCGCGGGCCTTGCCGATGTCAGCGCGGCGCTGCATCGACAGCACGAGCACGGCGCCGGGGGTGAGGTGCTGCGGCACGTCGGGGAAGAACGCGGTCATCGCCCCGGAGACCGCCCGGGCCACGCCGGCCATCAGCTTCGGCGGCAGGGCGCGGGCCTTGCGGGGCTTGCCGGTGACCTCGGCGAACAGGTCCAGCATCTCGTCCATCGTCACGTAGCGGCTCGAGATCGTGTAGCGCTGACCCTTGCGGCCGCGCTCCATCGCCAGCACGTGGCCGCGGGCGAGGTCGTCGACGCCGACCGCCTCGTAGCCGCCGGGGATGTACGCCCGGAACTTGCCGCGGGCGTAGCTGAGGAGCGCGTTGCCGGTGCGCGAGGGCAGGAAGTCGTTGGGCCCGCACACGCCGGTGCTGATCGCGATCACGACGTCGAGGCCGTCGGCGATCGCCTTGAACGCCTCGATCTCGGCCAGCACCTTGGTGCGCGAGTAGGGCATCCAGTCGATGAAGGGGAAGAAGGGCAGCTCCTCGGCGCAGGGCCGCGACGGGTCGTCGGCGTGGAAGCCGACCGTGGAGAAGGAGCTCGTCAGGCACACCCGTGCCACCCCGGCCCGCAGCGCGGCCTGCATCACGTGCTGGGTGCCGAGCACGTTGATCTGCCACAGCTCGCGGGTCTGCTTCGCGGTCGGGCTCGTCACCGACACCTTGGCGCCGGTGTGATACACGCGGACGCAGCCGGTCACGGCGCGGCGGACCGCGTCGGCGTCGCGCAGGTCGCCCTCGCAGCGCTCGACCGGCAGGCCCTCGACGCCGCGGTTGTTGTGCTGCGGGTGGACCAGCACGCGCACGTCGACGCCAGCGGCGAGCAGGTGGCGCACGAGGTTGGCGCCGACGTGCCCGGCCGCGCCGGTGACGAGGGTCTTGCCCTGGGGGATCTGGGGGACGCTGTCCGGCATCGGGGGCGCACTCTACCCCGTGGTTGACCGCGCGCGCGCCGGCCCGCTACGGTCGTGTGCACATGCGCAGTGTCACGGTCGGCATCCTCGGGCTCGGCAACGTCGGTGCGGGCACGGTGCGGCTGCTGCACGAGCGGCGGGCCGCGATCGAGGCCCGGCTCGGCGCGGTGATCGAGGTGCGGCGGATCTGCGTGCGCGACCCGGGTCGGCGGCGGGCCGTGGACGTCGCGCCCGAGCTCATCACCGCCGACCCGCGGGCGCTGATCGCCGACCCGATGATCGACGTGGTGGTCGAGCTCATCGGCGGCGTCGAGCCGGCCTGCTCGTACATCCTCGCCGCGCTGCGGGCCGGCAAGCACGTGGTCACCGCCAACAAGGCGGTGCTCGCCGAGCGCGGGGCGGAGATCTTCGCCGCCGCCGCGGCGCACGGGCGGGCGGTCTACTTCGAGGGCTCGGTCGCCGGCGGGATCCCGGTGCTCCGCAGCCTGCGTGAGGGCCTCGCCAGCGACCGCATCGAGGCGGTCGCCGGCATCGTCAACGGCACCTCCAACTTCATCCTCGACGCCATGACCCGCAGCGGGGCCGACTTCGCCGAGGCGCTGCGCGGGGCCCAGGCGGCCGGCTACGCCGAGGCCGACCCGACGCTCGACGTCAGCGGCGGCGACGCGGCGCACAAGCTGGCGCTGCTGGCGATGGTCGCGTGGGGCGTGCGCGTGCACCCGACCGCGATCGCCGTCGAGGGCATCACCGGCGTGTCGGCGCAGGACATCCGCGCCGCTGGCGAGCTCGGCTATCTCATCAAGAGCCTGGCGATCGCGCACGACAGCGCCGCCGGGCCGTGCCTGCGCGTGCACCCGACCCTGGTCCCGCGGGGGCACGTGCTCGCCGGCGTGACCGGGGCTTACAACGCGGTGCTGGTCGAGTCGCGCGCGCTCGGCCGCAGTCTCTACTACGGTCGCGGCGCCGGCATGATGCCGACCGCGGTCGCGGTGGTCTCCGACATCCTCGAGCTGGCCCGCGACCTGGTCGCCGGCGTGGCCCCGCCGGTCGCGGCGGCGGTGCGCGACCTGCCGCCGCCGCGGGCTGATGGCGGGCCGACGACCTTCGAGTTGCTCGAGCACGAGAACTATCTGTGCGTGCAGGTGCCGAACCTGCCCGGCGTGCTCGGGCGGGTCGCGACTTGTCTCGGGCGCCACGGCGTCAGCATCTCGCGGATGGTCCAGGACCGGCCCGGCCGCGGCCCGGTGCCGATGATCATGCTCACCGAGTCGGTCAGCGAGCGGGCCATGCAGGCGGCGCTGGGCGAGCTCGCGAGCTCGCCCGACCTCGCGGCGCCGGCGACCCGCATCCGCGTGTTGCCGGCCTCGCTGGTGTGATCGGGCGCTCGACTGCGTGGGCCGGGATGCGTTATCCTGGGCGGGTCATGGCCTCGGAAGTTCGCGACGAGTGGCAGGCGGCGATCGACTTCGGCATCGACGTGACGCTGCTCGAGGAGAACCTGCGCCGCACACCCGCGGAGCGCTTCCGCCGGTTGAACGCCATCAACAAGATCCTGCACGAGGTCGAGATTCGCACGGTCCCGGAGGATGTGCGCGATCGACGGGCCGCCGAGGAACTGGTCGCCAAGTTCGGCGATCTCCTCAAGTACGCGGCGCCCTGAGCGGCCCGCTCACAGCAGGAGGATGCAGCCCCAGCCGCCGCCGCCGACCACGCAGCAGAAGTAGTCGGAGCCCATCGCGCAGCGGTCGTAGTAGGCCTTGGGCCACACGCGGAAGCTCGTCTCGTCGTCGCTGGGCAGGCTCTCGAGGGTCTCGTCGAACTGCTCCTCGCTCGCACAGCCGTGGTGTTGCCACAGCGTCTGCTCGTCGGGGTCGCGGACGGTGAGGGTGAGCGGCAGCTCGGGGCTCGTGCACGGGCGGGCCTCGGCGCCCTGGGGCAGCTCGAGCTCGTCGGCGACGGGCAGGTCGATCTCCACGGCTGGGGCGTCGCCGAGGCGCAGCTCGAGCTGCGGCAGGGCGTCCTCCGGGGCGTCACAGGCGGCGACGGTGAGGGTGGTGAGGGCGGCGAGGACGAGGAGGTTGAAGCGGGGCATGGTGTTTCTCGGGTGGGCGGCTCTTGGCGGGCCAGCGCGGCCTGCCTTCATCACCGGGACGAGGTGCCTTTCCGGGTGGCGCGAAGAATTTTTCGTGGCCGCCCGGAGCTCGCGGCACGCTCGCCAAAGCCGCGGTCTAACTCACTTGCCAGCGCCCACGCGGGTGCGCGCGAGCGCCCCGGCTCCGGTAGCCTCGCGGACGCGATGGCTCGCACGCCCCGGATGAACCGACCACCTGCCGCGGAGTTGCGGCACGCGCTGCGTCAGCGGGTCATCTACGCCGACACCGACCAGATGGGCTTCGTGTACCACGGCACGTACACGCGCTTCCTCGAGGCGGCGCGGGTCGAGCTGATGCGCTCGCTCGGGCACACCTACGCGGAGGCCGAGGCGCAGGGCTACGGCATGCCGCTGACCGACCTGGCGATCAGCTACATCGCGCCGGCCCGCTACGACGACCTGCTCTCGGTGCAGGTCGGCGTCGCCGAGATGAGCTTCGCGCGGCTGCGCTTCGGCTATCACGTCACCGTCGAGGCCGGCGACCGGGTCGGCCTGCAGGCGCCGCTGACGGTGCTCTACGCCGAGACCTGCCACTGTTGCATCCGCCTCGCCGACGGCCGGCCGACGCGCTTCCCTGACGACCTGCGAGCGACCTTGCTGGCGCTCGCGCCCCCCGAGCCCGAGTAGGAGACACGAACGATGGACCGCACCCTTGTCCTTGAGTACACGCGCGTGACGGAGGCCGCGGCGATCTCCGCCTCGGCGCAGATCGGCCGCGGCGACGGCATGTCGGCCGACGCGGCCGCGGTCAAGGCGATGCGCGCCGCCTTCGAGCGGGTGCCCGCCCGCGGCACGATCGTCATCGGCGAGGGCGAGCGCGACGAGGCGCCGATGCTGTTCATCGGCGAGAAGGTCGGCCCCAGCGACCCCAAGCTGCTCGAGGTCGACATCGCGGTCGACCCGCTCGAGGGCACCAACCTGTGCGCCAACGGTCTGCCTGGCGCGCTGGCCGTGCTGGCCGTGGCGCACAAGGGCCACCTGCTCAACGCGCCTGACACGTACATGGCGAAGATCGCGTGCGGTCCGGAGGGTCGGGGCAAGATCTCGCTCGACAAGTCCCCCCGGGACAACCTGTGGGCTTTGGCGGCCGCCAAGGGTCTGCGGCCCGACGAGCTCACGGTGGTGGTGCTCGACAGGCCGAGGCACGCGACGCTGATCCAGGAGCTGCGGGCCGCGGGCGCGAGGATCTTGCTGGTCACCGACGGCGACGTCGCGCCGGTGGTCGCGACCTGCATCCCGAAGAGCGGCATCGACATGGTGTACGGCATCGGCGGCGCGCCGGAGGGCGTGCTGGGGGCCGCCGCGGTGCACTGCATGGGCGGCGAGTTCCAGGGCAAGCTGCAGTTTCGCAACGACGACGAGCGGGCCCGGGCCATCGCCATGGGCATGAAGGACCCCGACCAGGTCCTCAACGTCCACGACCTCGTGCGCGGCGACGTGCTGTTCGTCGCCACCGGCGTCACCTCCGGCCCGCTGCTCAAGGGCGTGCGCCGGATCGGCAATCGGCTGCACCTCCAGAGCCTCGCGCTGCGCAGCACCACCGGGACGATCCGCTGGGTGAACACCGACGTCGACGCGCACCGCTACATCCACGAGTACGAGCACGCCTGAGCCGACCATGCCGCGCCTCACTCGCCTCAGCTCGCTGCTCGCGCTGCTCGTCCCCGCCTGCTTCGGCGAGGTGGTCGAGGGCACGGGCGCAGGTGGTGCAGCGGCAAGCACGGGCGGCGGCGCGGCGGCCAGCACGGGCGGCGAGACGACCAGCGCCGCGCCGACCACCGGCGGCACGAGCAGCGGCCCGGTCGTGACCAGCGGCGGCACCCGTGAGACGGGCGGTGAGCCGACCACCGACAGCACCGGTCACAGCAGCGGCGCGAGCACGGGCGGCGCGGCGATCTGCGGCGACGCGACCATCGATCCGGGCGAGCTGTGCGACGACGGCGACGCCGACCAGGCCGATGGTTGCACCACGCTGTGCCGCGCCCCGCGGAGCTGCCTCGAGCTGCTGATGCTGGCCCCCGGCACGGCGGACGAGTCCTACGACATCGACCCCGAGAGCGATGGCAGCACGATCAAGCTCTACTGCGACATGAGCGGCGGCGGCTGGACGCAGGTGTACTACGACGGCCTCGACGCGCCGCAGGGCTGGAGCGCGGGCCAGGTCTCGGTCTGCGGCGAGCTCGGCAACCTGCTCGGCGGGGCGGGCCAGTTTGGCATGGGGGCGGCGACCGAGAAGTCGATCGACCTCCAGCAGGTGCCGCACACCCAGCTGCGCCTGATCGCCGAGCTGGCGATCATCGACTCGTGGGACGACGAGGCGATCGTCGTCACGCTCGACGGCGACGAGCTCGCCAGCAAGTCCTGCAACTACACCGACCCGAACAGCTGCGCGCAGACCAAGGACCACTGCGGCAACATCCTGTGGAACGACGGCAACATCACGCTCGCGGGCGAGCGCGCCAACGCGGCCAACGCCGCCCTCGTCAAGTTCTCCGCCAGCCTCAGCGAGGACGCCAACAACGAGGCGTGGGGCCTCGACACCCTGTCTGTGTTCGTGAAGTGACACGCTCGCCGCGACCGCGATAAGCTCGCGCCCCGTGTCGCCCCGCGTCCGCATCGCCGCGCTCCTCACCTGTGTCAGCGCTGGCGCCCTCGCCCTGCTGCGCGCCGGCCCGCCCGCGCCGCGCCCCGCCGACGCCCCCGCGCACGAATTCTCGGCGCTGCGGGCCCACGCGCGCCTGGCCCTGTTGCTCGCCGACGAGGCGCCGCACCCGGTCGGGAGCGCCGCTGGCGTCGCGTTGCGCGGGCGTCTGGTCGCGCAGCTGCGCGAGCTCGGGCTCAGCCCCGAGGAGCTACCGGCCTTCTCCTGCTCCGAGTACGGCAGCTGCGCGCCGGTCGTCAACGTGCTCGTGCGCGTGCCGGGGCAGGAGCCGGGGCCGGCGCTGCTGTTGGCCTCGCACTACGACTCGGTGCCTGCGGGTCCGGGCGCGGCCGACGACGGTCACGGCGTCGCGTTGATGCTCGAGCTGCTGCGCGCCGTGCTGGCCGACGGGGCCCCGCGGCGGCCCTTGCTGGCGGTGTTCACCGACGGCGAGGAGGCCGGCCTGCTCGGCGCGCGGGCCTTCGCCCTGCACCCGGCCTTCGCCGAGGTCGGCGCCGTCATCAACCTCGAGGCGCGGGGCACCGGCGGGGCGGCGCGGATGTTCGAGACCAGCGACGGCAACGCCGCGCTGATCGCCGCCTACGCGGCCGGGGCTGCGCGGCCGAGCGCCCACTCGCTGTCCTACGAGGTCTACCGCCGCCTGGGCAACGACACCGACCTCTCGGTGTTCAAGCGGGCCGGCGCGCAGGGCCTCGGCTTCGCCTTCATCGGCGGCGTCCGTCGCTATCACACGCCGCAGGACGACCTCGCCCACCTCGACCTCGGCTCGCTGCAACAGCAAGGCGACGCGGCCCTCGGCACGACGCGGGCCCTGCTCGCCGCCGGCATCACGCCCCCGGCCGGCAACGCCACCTACGCCGACCTGTTCGGCCTGTTCCTGCTGCGCTGGCCGGCCAGCCTCGACCTCGTGCTCGCCGGGCTGGCCCTGCTGTTGACGGTGGGCGCCGCCTGGCGCGGCGCACGATCTGTCCCTGGGGACAGGTCATCGGCGAGCGGCGCGGCTGTCCCTGGGGACAGGTCATCGGCGAGCGGCGCGGCTGTCCCTGGGGACAGGTCATCGGCGAGCGGCGCGGCTGTCCCTGGGGACAGGTCATCGGCGAGCGGCGAGGCTGTCCCTGGGGACAGGTTGCGCCCGCGGGCGCTGCTCGCCGCGGCCGGGTCGGCGCTGCTGCTCGGGCCGCTGCTCGGCGCGGGCGGGGCCTACGCGGCGCTGTGGCTGGTGGGGGTCGCCAGCCAGCCGGTCCCGCTGTGGCCTGGGTCGCCGACGATCGCCCTGCTCGCGGCCGCGGCGGGGGCCAGCGTCGGCGCCGTGTTCGGGCTCGCCTGGGTCGCCGACCGCGTCGGCGCGCGGGCGCAGGCGCTCGGCGTGTGGCTCGTGTGGTCGCTGCTGGCGATCGTCGCCGCGGCGCTCATGCCGGGCGCGAGCGTGCTGTTCATCGGCCCCGCGCTGCTGGCAGGGCTCGCCTTGGTCTGCGGGCGCGACGGCCTCGCCAGCGGCCTCGGCGGCGCAATGGCCTGGGCCCTGTGGGTGCCGCTGATCCCCGCGCTGGTCGACGCCCTCGGGGTCAACGCGTGGCTGATCGGCGCGCTGGTCGGATGGACCTGGGGCGCGGTCGCGGCGACCCTGATCCGCGTCCGCTCGCTGCTTGTCTCCGGGCTCGCCTGCGCCGCCGCGGTCGCCGGCCTGCTCGCGGTCCGGGCCCCGCCCTTCGACCTCGACGCCCCCGGCAAGCTCAACATCCTCCACGTGCAGGACCTCGACGAGGGCGCGGCCCGCTTCGTGCTCGACACGCCCGACGGCGTGCCCAAGGACCTGTCCCCGGGGACAGCCTGGCAGGAGGGCCCCTCGCTGCCGTGGAGCACGCGCGCGCTGAGCTTCACCCCGGCGCCGGCCGAGGCCGCGGAGGGGCCGAGCTTCACGGCGACCGGCAGCGAGGCGCGCGGCGAGCTGCGGCGGGTCACCGGCACGCTGCGGGCCCGGCCCGGCGCGCGCTCGCTGTATCTGGTGATCCCCGCGGGCGCGCTCGTCTCGCTGGAGATCGGCGGGCGCAAGCTCGACCCGGAGCAGCTGCGTCGCGGCCCGGACGACGCGCGGGTCGTCGTGATCCACGGGCCGCCGGGCGACGGCGTGCCGATGGTCGCCGAGCTCCGCGGCGCCGCGGCGTGGACGATCGCCGACGCGCTGACCGGCACGCCGGCCTCGGCCGCCGCCCTGGTGGCCGCGCGCCCGCCCGAGCGCGTGCCCTACCAGCAGGGCGACCTGCGCGTCTTCCTGCGGAAGATCACTCCGTGATGTCCCAGATCCGCCTCGCCACGCTCGCCGACATCCCGCGTCTGTCGGAGATCCGCCTCGCGGTCCGCGAGAATCAGCTCAGCAACCCCGGCCGCATCACCGTCGCCGACTACGAGGATTACGTCGCGGGCCGCGGGCGCAGCTGGGTCGCCGAGGACGACGGCGTCATCGTCGGCTTCGCCGCGGCCGACGGCGAGAACCAGACGATCTGGGCCCTGTTCGTCGACCCGGCGCACGAGCGCCGTGGCCACGGTCGGCGCCTGCTCACGGCGGCCCTGCAATGGCTGTGGTCCCGCGGCGCCGTCGTCGTCGCGCTCAGCACCGGGCCCCGCACCCGCGCCGAGAGCTTCTATCGCGCCGGCGGCTGGCGGGTCACGAGCGTCAGCCCGCACGGCGAGCTGCAGCTCGAGCTGCGCCGCGACGGGTGAGCCGGCGCCCGCGCCCGGGACCGCGCCGCGCGTTCGTGTGCGTACAAGTGAGCGGTTGCCGGGCCGGCGCTTCCGGGCGACGCTCGCCGCGGAGGCAGCAACCCCGTGGCCGCAGCGACGACGACGATCGAGGTCGGCGAGAGGAGCATCGTGCTCACCAGCCAGAGCAAGAAGATGTTCCCCGACGATGGCATCACCAAGGGGGAGCTGGTGGATTATTACCTCGAGGTCGCGCCGTGGATGCTGCCCCACGTCGCCGGGCGGCCGCTCACCCTGCAGTGTTATCCGGCCGGCATCGGCGGGCACAAGTTCTACCAGAAGAACACTGGCGAGCACTTCCCGGAGTGGATGGCGCGGACGACGATGCTGAGCAAGGACGAGGGCGAGACGACCTACGCGCTGGCCGACGAGGCGGCGACCCTGGTGTACCTCGCCAACCAGAACTGCATCACCTTCCACGTGTGCTCGGCGCGGGTGCCCCGGCTCGATCGCCCGGACCTGCTGATCCTCGACCTCGACCCGTCGGACAGCGACTTCGAGAAGGTCCGCCAGGGCGCCCAGGCGCTGCGACCGATGCTGACCGAGGCCGGCCTGGTGCCGTATGTGAAGACCTCGGGTTCGCGGGGATTGCACGTGGTCGCGCCGATCGTGCCCGGCGACGATCACGACGCGGTCCGCCACTTCGCCCGCAATATCGCCGAGCGCCTGTGTCGCCTCGAGCCCGAGCTGTTCACCGTCGAGATGAGCAAGAAGCGCCGTGGCACCCGCGTGTTCGTCGACTATCTGCGCAACGGCATGGCCCAGACCGTCGCCGCGCCCTACACCGTGCGCGGCCTGCCGGGCGCACCGGTGGCGACGCCGCTGCGCTGGGAGGAGCTCGAGGACCCGGCGCTGCACGCCCGCAGCCACACCCTGCGCACCGTCCGCGACCGCCTGGCCCGCCACGGCGACCCCTGGCAGCACATGCAGCGCGACGCCCGGCCGCTGGCGGATTGATCACAGGTCCGCGGTGCTCGCCCGGCGACCCGCGGCAGCACATGCGGCCGCTGGCGGATTGATCACAGATCCGCGGTGCTCGCCCCGGCGCTGTGCAGCAGCTCGCGGTACCAGCTCGCCGTCGCCGCCGCGCGGCCGGGCAGGGCCACGCTGCCCCACACCAGCGACAGCGTGCGCGTGGTGTCGGCGTTCGTCTTGGTCCGCTGCGAGTCCTTGACCGGCCCGGCGCACGGCCCCTGCGCGTCGCAAAGCGACAGCAGGCCGCCGACCGCGATCTCCTGGCCCGAGCGATTGAACACATAGGCGAAGCCCGCGGGCGCCAGCTCGACGCGCAGCGGCGGGACCACGAGCGCCAGGTCGACGACGCTGATCGGCAGGCCGCTGTGCAGCGAGGCGACGTTGCAGGCGTCGACCGCCGCGTTGATCGCCTGCAGGCCCTCGCTCGCCGCCTTGATTAAATACTCGGAGGCCGGCTTGCTGCGCCCGGTCGGTTTAAATGAGCCGCCGTGGCGCAGCAGGTCGCGCACCGCGGCCCGCACGCCGTCGTCGCTGCGCAGCGGGGCGTCGGCGAATTCCAGCGCGAGCCCGGCGAGCAGCGTCGGCGGCGACGGGCACTCGCCGAGCGGGCGCGGGAAGGTGGCGACGAACGCGACGAGCTCGAGCAGCGGGTGGGGGGCGACGGTCAGCATGGTCGTTTGGCTCATGACGCCCTCATGACGCCAGTTCGGTGAGCGGCCGCAGGCGGGCCAGCGATTCGCGGTCGGAGACGACGTAGATATATTCGGTGTTGCGCAGGTGGTCGACCTTGCCGACCTTCTCGCCGCGCGGGTTGAAGATGCCGATCTGCGCGCCGACGTAGCGCTTGAAGTCGTGGGCCAGCACCAGCACCTCGCCGCGCGCGCCCAGCATCGCCTCCATCTCGTCGCGGCCGATGTGGCCCTCGTCGCTGAACGAGACCACCAGGTGCCGCGCCCGCACCCCGGCGATCAGCGCCCGCATCGCCGCCGCCGCGCCGACCCGCGAGTTGAAGGCGCTGGTGCGCTCGCGACAGTCGACCCGCTTGCACGCGACGCCGTAGGTCGCCGGCTTGTCCCACAACACCAGCGACTCCCAGATGTGATAGTTGCCGAGGTACTTGTGCTGATTGTAGGGCGGGTCGAGGTAGGCGAGGTCAGCCTCGATCTCGGCGGCGGCCGCGAGCGCGTCGAGCTGGTGCGCCGAGCCCTTGCCGGCGGCGGCCTGCGGCAACAGCTCGGGCAGGCGCAGCTCGAGCTCGTTGTGCGCCCGCGCGGCCCACTGCTTGAGGTAAGCCATCTGCACGCCGGTGGTCGAGTCGACGCGGTCGGCGGCCTCCATCAGCGCGACCATCAGCACCGCCTCGAGCTCCGGCGCCAGCCCCCTGGCGGCGATCGCCTCGCGGATCGCGTCGATGCGCGCGCCGTTCCTCGGCTGGAAGAAGCGGCTGCGCTCGCAGAAAGTCTCGGTGAAGTAGCCAGCCGCCGGCGGCAGTCGGTTGAGCTCGGCGATCAGCCGCCCGGCGTCGGCTTCCAGCGCCTCGCGGTCGGCCTGCACGTAGCAGCGGGCCAGGGTCGCCGCGTAGGCGTTGTGATCGTTGGCGTGCACGCGCAGCCCGGCCCGCTTGAGCGCGTGGCCGACGCGAGATGTCCCCGAGAACAGGTCGAGCGCCGATCGCGGCGCGAGCCCGCAGATCAGCGCGACCAGCCGCGGGATCAGGGTGCGCTTGGAGCCGAGATACTTGATCATCGCGGAGGCAGAGCCGGGTCGCACAATCTAACCGCGAGCCCGCCCCGCAGCGCCGAGCAAACGCACGCAGATTCTCGGGGTGTGGGCGATGAAACCCGCGAAAGTGCGGTGCGCCGGGCGAGGCCGCGTTACCATCCCGGCCCATGAGCACCATCGTTCACGTGCAAGCGCGGGAGATCCTCGACTCGCGGGGCAACCCCACCGTCGAGGTCGAAGTCACCAGCGAGCTCGGCCACACCGGTCGCGCCGCCGTGCCCTCGGGCGCCAGCACGGGCGAGCACGAGGCCGTCGAGCTGCGCGACGGCGACAAGCACCGCTTCGCCGGCAAGGGCGTGCGCAAGGCCGTCGAGCACGTCAACGACACGCTGTCGGAGGTGGTGCTCGGCTTCGACGCGCGCGAGCAGCTGGCGATCGACCACGCCCTGCTGGCCGCCGACGGCAGCGCCAACAAGGGCAAGTTGGGGGCCAACGCGATCCTCGGGGTGTCGCTGGCGGTCGCCCGCGTCGCGGCGCTGGACCTCGACCAGCCGCTGTTCCGCTACCTCGGCGGGCCACAGGCGAATGTGCTGCCGGTGCCGCTGATGAACGTGATCAACGGCGGTGCGCACGCGGACAACAACCTCGACTTCCAGGAGACGATGCTGGTGCCGCACGGCTTCGCGTCGTTTAGCGAGGCGCTGCGCGCCGGCGTGGAGATCTTCCACGTGCTCAAGGCGATCCTCCGCAAGCAGGGCAAGGTCACCGCGGTCGGCGACGAGGGTGGCTTCGCCCCGGACATGGCCAGCAACGCGGAGGCGCTGGCGACCCTGCTGCAGGCGATCGAGGCCGCGGGCTACAAGCCGGGCAAGCAGGTCAGCCTGGCCCTCGACGTCGCCGCCTCGGAGTTCTACGACAAGAAGACCCGGCGCTACGTGCTGGCCGGCGAGGGCGGGCGCTCGCTCGACGCGGCCGGGCTGGTCGAGCTGTACGCCGAGCTGACCGCCAAGTTCCCGCTGGTCTCGATCGAGGACGGCATGGACGAGAACGACTGGGACGGCTGGCACGCGCTCACGCAGCGCATCGGCGCCAGCCAGCAGCTGGTCGGCGACGACCTGTTCGTCACCAACAAGACGCGCCTGCGCACCGGCATCGAACGTGGCATCGCCAACGCGATCCTGGTGAAGGTCAACCAGATCGGCTCGCTCAGCGAGACCCTCGAGACCGTCCAGCTCGCCCAGCACAACCGCTACCGTGCGGTCATCTCGCACCGCAGCGGCGAGACCGCCGACACCTTCATCGCCGACCTCGCCGTCGCCACCGCCGCCGGACAGATCAAGACCGGCTCGGCTTCGCGCTCGGACCGCGTCGAGAAGTACAACCAGCTGCTGCGCATCGAGGAGATGCTCGGCGACCAGGCCCGCTTCGCCGGCCTCTCGCTGTTCAAGTAACCTCGGCCACCCTCGGCCCGCTTGCCGCGGCTCGCACCCGCGGCCAGGACCCTGCCACCCTCATGCTCGTCGCACTCCTCTCGCTCCTCGCCGCCGCACCAGTGACCCCGGCCGCGACGACGCCCACCACCGCACCCACCACCGCCTTGGCGCCCGCCGCCGCGGTCACGGGTGGCACCGTGGGTGGCACCGGGGCGAGCGACGTGGTGGTCGACGCGGTGCTGCCCTGCGGCCTGCGCGTGCTCACGGCCCGCGACATGAGCCTGCCCGTCGCCGCCGTGGTCCTCGCGCTCGAGTCGGGCAGCGAGGACGACCCGCCCGAGCTCCCCGGCCTCGTCCACGCCCTCGCCTACCAGCTGCTCCAGGGCAACCGCGAGCTGCACCCGGGCGAGAGCATCGCCGTCGCCCAGGACGCGGGCGGCCTCCACAGCCTGCACACCGGCCTCGCCCAGGTCCGCTTCGAGAGCCTGGTCCCGGTCACCCGCCTCGACGCGATGCTGTGGGTCGAGTCGCAGCGCCTGCTCGCCCCGACGACCGCGCCGCAGCGCTGGCAGCAGGCGCTCGGCTGGGCCGCGGCCGACGAGCGCGGCGGCTCGCGCCTGCGCCCCGAGGCGCTGGCCTACCTGCACGGCGCGATGGGCCTGGGCCACGACGGCCGCGCGGTCGGTAAGCCGCTGCAGGCGCTCGCGGAGGCGGCCTTGGCGGCTCAGCTCGCCGCGAAATTCACCTACGCCCGGGCGACCCTGGTGGTGGTCGCGCCCGAGTCGCCCGAGCGGCTGCAAGGGCAGCTGCGCCCGCTGTTCGCCGCGCTGCCGCAGACCCGCCGCACCGCGCCGCTGCGGCGGACCGGCCCGCGCCCGCAGCCACCTGTCCCCGAGAGCATGTCCCCGGGGTCAGGTGCTGCGAGTCCCGGTTCGGGCGCTGCGAGCCCCGCCGCCACCAGTGGCGCGCATGTCCCCGAGAGCATGTCCCCGGGGTCAGGTCCAAACACCGTCCCGCTGTCGCGCCAGCGCGGTCACACCTTCGCGTGGGCGGTGCCGCCGACCCCGGCCGGGGCCGCGTGGGCGGCGGCCCTGTGCCGCGCGATCAACCGCCAGAAGAAGGCGCCCGAGCCCGAGGAGCCGCGCAAGGCCCGGCTCGGCTGCGACCTCGAGAACGACCCGCGCCGCGGCGTGCTCATCCTGCGCCCGAGCAACGCCGACGACCCCTGGGCCCTGGTCCGCGCGCGCCTGGCCCGGCTCGCCCCCGGAGGCGCCGACGCCCCGCTGCTCCAGGCCCAGGCCCAGGCGATCGCCCAGGCGCTGCGCCTGGCCCAGCGCACCCCGCAGGGCCTCGCGCAGCAGCTCGCCCAGGCCGCCGTCGACGACCCGACCACCCCGCAGACCGGCTTCACCCGCCAGCATCGCGTCGAAGATCTCACCGGCGTGAGCGCCCTGGCCGACCCCACGAGCCTGCAGCGCGAGGCGCCCGGCCTGTTGCGGGTCGAGGACGCCGTGGTCTTCACCCTCCCCGAGGTCCAGCCATGAGGCGCCTGTTGTCGGCCTCGTCGCTGCGGCCCGGGTCTGGGCCGGCCACGAGGCGCCTGTTGTTGGCCCCGTCGCTCGGCCTGTTGTTGGCCGCGCTGGCGAGCGCGGGCTGCCGCAAGCGCGAGCCCTCGAAGGTCGAGATCTTCGACGAGGCGGCGACGCCGGCCGAGACCGAGGCGCTCGGCTCGCTCGCGCCGCCGTGGCCGGCGCCCGAGCGCGTCGTCCTCGCCAACGGCCTCCTGGTCCACTGGCTGCACGAGGTCGACACGCCGGCGCTGCACCTGCGCCTCATCCTGCCGACCCACGACCTCAAGGCCGCCCACCAGGGCGCCCCGGCCCTGACGGTCGCGCGCGCCCTGCTGCTCGAGCTCGAGGCCCTGAGCCCGCGCCTGGCCGTGCGCGCCGAGCTCGACCTCCGCGTCGACCGCGTCGAGCTGGTCGTCCACGGCGTCGCCGGTGAGACCACCGCCGCCCTCGCCGGCCTCGCCGATGTCCTCGCCGGCGACCCCACCCGCGCCCTCGGGGCCGCGCGCCAGGCCCTGCTCGCCGAGCTGCGCCCGCTCGACGCCGAGACGCTGGCCGCCAGCGAGCTGGTCGCCGCCCTGAACGGCGGCAAGCCGGAGCGCGAGCGCGTCGACCGGGCCGCCCTGCAGGCGCTGGACGAAGCCGTGCTGCAGGACGCCTGGCGGGCCCTCACCGACCCGCGCGAGGCGCTGTTGGTGGTGCACACGCGCACGCGGCTGGCCGTCGCGAGTTTGGCCGACGCGAGTTTGGCCGACGCGAGTTTGGCCGACGCGACCGACGCGAGCCTGGCCGCCGCGACCGCCGACCTCGCGCAGCGCTGGCGGCAGAAGGTCACCCTGTTGCCCGGCAACGACGGCCGCAGCGAGCCCACGGCGCTGCGTCGCCTGCGTCCCGGCAAGCCGCCGGGCAGCACCGGCAAGCACCTGAGCAAGGCCCCGCTGGCGCCGCTGCGCCGCGTCGACCCGCCGGGTCGCGGCCGCGCCTTGCTGATGATCGGCAGGGCGATCCCCACCGGCAACGCGCGCGAGCGCAGCCTGGCCCGCCTGGCCCAGCGGCGCTTGCAGGAGCAGTTCGACGCGCGCCTCGTGGTCGCCGGGCCGTGGTCGCTGCTGACGCTGCAGCTCCCGCTCGGCGGCGGCAAGCCGCAGCCGCTTCAGGACCTGCTCGAAGGGACAGATCCCCCGAAAGACGCCGACGCGCCGCCCGACCCGCTGACCCGCCGGCTGCGCCGCGACCTGACGGCGATCCGCAGCTTCACGCGCGGGCGGCCGACCACGCAGGACCTGTTCCAGGTCGCCCAGCTGTGGCTCGGCGCGCGCATGGTCGCGGCCAGCGTCGCCGGCGAGGACTGGAGCGCCCTGTGGAGCGACTCGCTCGACCTCGCCAACGACGACGGCGAGATCGCGGCCGCCCTGGCCCGCGACGCCCAGGCCATGCTCGCCGCCACCCCGGAGCAGCTCGTCGCGTGGCAGCAGCGCTGGCTCGACCTCAGCACCAGCGAGCCCGGCTGGGCCTGGGTGCTGGTTGGCAAAGACGCCGACCTGCTGGGCGTGCAGGCCTTCCTCGCCAAGGGCGTCAGCTTCGATCCGCCGCCCGCCGAATAGCTCCCCCCGGACCCTCGCCCGATGCCGCGTCGCTCCCTCTTCCTCGACTTCGATCACGAGCAGTGGGGCCGCCTCCGCGCCGACACGCCGCTGACCCTCGACGAGGACGACCTCTCGCGGATCCGCGGCCTCAACGAGAAGGTCTCGCTGCAGGAGGTCACCGAGGTCTACCTGCCGCTCTCGCGCCTGCTCAATCTCCACGTCGCTGCCAGCCAGGAGCTCTACGCGGCGACCAGCACCTTCCTCGGCCACCCCGAGTCCGTGCGCGTCCCCTACATCATCGGCATCGCCGGCAGCGTCGCGGTCGGCAAGAGCACCACGGCCCGCCTCCTGCGCGAGCTGCTGGCCCGCTGGCCCCACAGCCCCCGCGTCGAGCTCATCACCACCGACGGCTTCCTGCTGCCCAACGTCGTCCTGCAGGCGCGCGGCCTGATGGAGCGCAAGGGCTTCCCCGAGAGCTACGACGCGCGCAAGCTGCTGGCCTTCGTCGCCGACCTCAAGGCCGGCCGCGTCGGCGTGCGCAGCCCGGTGTACTCGCACGAGAGCTACGACATCGTCGCCGACAAGGTGATCACCATCGGCACCGCTGACATCGTCATCGTCGAGGGCCTGAACGTGCTCCAGAGCCGCACCGACCCCAAGGCCCCCGCGACCTTCGTCTCGGACTACTTCGACTTCTCGATCTACGTCGACGCCGACCCCGCCGACCTCGAGCAATGGTATCTCGAGCGATTCCTGACCCTGCAGCGCACCGCCTTCCGCCGGCCGCACGCGTACTTCAACCGCTACGCCCACCTGTCCGAGTCCGAGGCCCGCAGCATCGCCGAGAGCATCTGGCGCCAGATCAACCTGAAGAACCTGCGCGAGAACATCCTGCCGACCCGCGAGCGGGCCAATCTCATTTTAGAGAAGGCCAGCGACCACCGGGTCCGCCGCGTCCGCCTGCGCAAGCGCTAGAGCGTTCAGGCTCGGGCGAGGGCCTCGAGGAAGGGCACGACCTCGGCGTGGTCGCGATAGGGGATCACCTTGACGTGGTAGGTCCTTCGCAGGTGATCGGCTCGCTTCGCCTCCGCCTGTCGATCCGGGAGGCGCTGGAGCAGCGCGAAGTGCAGCGGGTTCGCGCTGGCCAGCTGCTCGGCGTTGTCCTCAAGGATGATGTCGAGGTCGTCGGGGTCTTCCATGCCGTAGCCCACGAACAGGAATGAATGGGTGCCGAGGAGCAGATCGAGGGCCTTGGTGTATGCCGCATGCTGGTGAGCCACGCGGTACTCGTCGAGCGTGAGCACCACCGAATCGGGGTCCTCGACGGTACCGTGGACCTTCAACAGCACATCCCGGCCAGCATGGACGTCCCTCATGGCGTTCGCGGCCGATCGCCAGACATGGATCGTGCGGTCCGGCTGCCCCGCCACGGTCTCCAGGAGCCGGTCATAGTTGGTGGTCAAGATTGTTCGGGCGCGGAGATCGATGATCGCCTGGTGACCAGCGCCGGGCGCCGCGTTGGCAGGGCGAAAGATCGCATCCAGCGCCTTGCCGTAGTCGGCGTCGAGCTTGTCCTTGAGCTGATCGAGCTGACGCAGCATCTCGCGCAGCGGCATGGGGCGCGGCGCATCCCGGGAAGGGTCCGCGGCATCGGCGATCCGGAAGCGTGCCCAGGAGGTGGCCTTGTCGTGGTCATCCTGCCAGACCAGGTGGCGATCGCACTCCTCGAGAAGCCGCTTCGGGAGGTCGGGCCAGCCTGGAAACCCCCCCTGCACGCCCGTGCTCTGCGACAAGCCCGCGCCGATGAATGGTACGAGTTTGCCTTCATGCTTTGCAGTGATGAGCAAGTGAGGGAGATTGATAGGGCTGGTCATGGGCAGAGATGAGCGATCGTTTTCTGAAGTGGACTCTTGAGCGGCGGTCGTAGCGGACCCGGCATGGAGGTGTGCGGCCTCTCCTAATGGGGGCAGATGCCCACGATAGAGCTGGTCCGCGCGACGTAGATACGATGTAATTGCGAGCTTGAATTCGTATTCCGCCCATGCGGCTACAGTGGATTCATCCTCACCAGTCTCAAGGCGCCGCCTGTTCTCTCTGTTGATAGCATTGTATGTCTTATTATATACAGTTTCGGCAAGCTCCAAATCCAGGGCTTCTCGGGAGGGCAAGATGCGCGACGTGCGACCGGCTAGCAATTTGGATGCGATTACGCCAACTAAAAAAATGGCGGGCGTGCTCGCTGCCATTGCCTCGATCGCATTGAGGCGCAATTCTAGTGTATATAACAGGTAGGCGATAATGGATCCTGCTAATATACCTGCGGAGATAAATCCAAGGATGAGCAGGATCGATTCGTCGAGGGCCATGCTTTGACGGCGTGCCTCATCATGCGCAGATTTTAAGTAGGTCGAAAATTTGTCGGTGAATTTGGCGCTCGGGCTCGATGAATCTCGCGGTTGGAGATCCGGCTTGCGCGTGTTGAGAGGTGTGCTCATCGTGAGAGCGTCTCACCGGTAAATCTTGATAAGCGAGCGAATGCAAAGTGCAGCCATGATGCTGGCGAACACTAGCGATGCTTGTATGTCTCGGTTGTCGTCATACCCCTGCGTAGATTCGAGATAGGCGAGAAACCACTTGGCGGACAAGGACAGGCCGGAATAGCCCAGGATAATGATAAGAGCGGCGCGATGCCGTGTGATGGGCAGACGAGACCTACGTGCGCCTGGGATGTCTGGCGGTACTGTCGCCCCCGTGTCAGTCTCGTGGTCAGGCATGGGGAAGTCATCACGGGATTTCGGAGGCATTGGGCGGGCTACACGGGAAGAACAACGATCGCTCTACCTCGCTAGTGGCTCCGTCGACGGGGTGTCCGTCTTCTCACGCCTTGCGGGAGTACAGGTACCGGATGTGCATCCTATCCAGGATCTCGATTCGTGACATTCATATGCACCATCACACGAAGTCCAGAGCTTAAAGCACGCCCACAAAGAATGGCATGATTCAGGTCTTTCCCGGGTCGCGGAACGACCTCGACTTCAGGGGCTACCCCTGCGCCATGTAGCGAACTCGATCCTGTCGTGGTGGACTCCCAGTACGGCGAGCTGAGAGGCGAAGAGGAGGCCAATCATAGGCGAGACCTCTGCCCATCGGCGATCGGGCGGATGGTCAGCGACGCTTGCGACGGTGGGCGAACGGAAGCCACTCTTGGCAGGGTATCAAGGTGGACCATGAGGGTCAACTCTTTCTGAACCCGTCGTTGTGTGGAGACGGATGACCGTTGTGCGCAACGTCGTTCTGTTGCTGCGGGGCCGCTACTGCGGGATCACGTCGAGGTCGAGGCCGCCGGGGTACCAGTAGCTGCCGTAGCTCTGGACGCCGTAGACGCTGATGCCGACGCCGACGTCGCCGACGACGCTGTGGTTGCCGCCATTTTGGTTGCTGAGCTTGACGTGGGCGACCTGGTAGTTGGTGACGCCGACGGGCTGCCAGTTGGCGACGTTGACGGCGTCGACGGTGACGACGGCGTTCTTGGGGGCGAGGATATCGACGTAGTTGGCCTGCCAGTTGGTGGCGGCGTGGAACAGGTAGGTCTTGCGCCACTGCTGGGGGTTGACGGTGACGAGCATTGCGGGGTCGCTGGTGCCGAAGCCGCCGTCCTGGCCGACCATGTACTGCGAGACGAGGATCTTCTTGTCGGCGGTGACGACGAACTTGGCGGTGGTGGTCTTGATCTCGACGAAGTCGCCGGCGTTGACGAGCAGCTTGCCGACCGGCTGGTCGGGGGTGAAGACGAGGGGTGGTGTTGGCCTCGCTGGCGATCACGCGGATGATCTGGCCCTTCTCGGCCTGGTCGTTGGGGACCTGCACCGGCGGGACCACCACGTATTCCTTGGCCAGGGTCTCGATCGGGAACATCGATTCCTCGAGGTGGTCGCAGGCGGTGACGTTGAGCGGCACGTTGGTGCACTTGTGGCCGCCGATCACCTGCACTGGTTTATCAGCCTCGATGATCGTGCCAGTGACGTCGCCGTTGTAGTTGCTGAGCACCTCGAGCACGTCGCCCTCATTGAGCATGACCACGCCGGTGCCGTCGGCCGCGACGCCGCCGCCGGGCTTGACGATCTTGCCGGTCGCCGACGGGTGCAGGGTCACCGTGGTGTTGTCCTGGCGGGCCGTGACGGCGTAGAGGCCGGGGACGGCCTGGTTGCCGAAAGGCCAGGTCGGCCAGGCGGCGACCAGGTAATTGCCGGTCCAGGTGTTGGTCGGCAGCAGCACCGAGGCGTCATTGGTGTACGTGACCGTCAGCGGATTATATTGGTACACCGTGACGGGGTTGGTGCTGCGCAGGCGGTATGCGCCGTCCGGGACGACCACGCTGGGGCCGTAGCCGGAGCTCAATTCGTTGACCCACGGCAGCTTGATGAGCTGCACGCTGGTCGGCTGGACGTCGACCTGGGCGACCATGTTGGGGCCGCGGGTGACGGTGACCTTGGCGACCTTGTCCGAGGCGTTGGCGACGGCGACCGCGTATTCGAAGGTCGGCGCCGTGTTGTAGCCGTCGAACTGCTGGACGACGGTGGGGTAGTATTCGCAGCCGATATAGCTGAGGCCGAGGCCGGCGCAGGCGCCGGCGCAGGCGCCGAGGTTCGGGTCGCAGGCGAGGCCGAGCAGGGCGTCGCAGGTGTCGACGAGGTCGAAGCCGTCGCCGTTGTTGTTGCACACGAGGGCCTGGTCGCCCTGGCAGCTGCCCTCGCCGGGGACGCAGAGGGTGCAGCCGATGTCATCGACGCAGGCGTCGGGGCAGGCCTCCTCGCTCTTGAAGCCGCCGAGTCCGTCGCAGACCTTGGCGGTGTCGCCCTCGCAGAAGATCGTGTCGGCGGGGCAGGGCGGGTCGCCGGTGGTGCCGTCGCTGGTGGAGTTGGTGTCGGTGGTGGAGGCGCTGACGGCCCCGGTGCTGGCGCTGGTGGAGGCGGTCGGGTCGGTGGTGGTGGTGGTGGAGTTCGGGCCGGTGGTGGGGTCGCTGCTGGCGTCGCTGACCGGGCCGACGGAGGTCGGGCTCGTGGTGCCTGGCTCGCTCGTGGGGGCTGTGGTCGCGGGCTCGGTGGCGGAGGTCGGGCCGGCGGAGGTCGACGTGGTGGCGGCGTCGGTCGCCGGTCCATCGGTCGCGGTGCCGGCGTCGCCGCAGGCGAGCGCGGGGATGGTGAGCAGGGCGAGGAGCGGCGAGGAGCAGCGACGCAGCGATGTCATGATGCGGCTATATCATGTCCACCGCGCGGCGCGGCCCCGCAGCGGCGCGGCCTGACGTGGCGCGGGCGTGTCAGGCGAGGAGGTCCGGTATCACGCCCACGACCTCGCCGAGCGCCTTGTCGACGCGTCGCTGCAGCGGCGCGGGGATGTCACGCGAGGAGGCCCGGTATCACGCCCACGACCTCGCCGAGGTCCTTGTCGACGCCGACCGCGCGCATGGCGGTGTTGAGCACATTGCCCGGGTGCATGTCGGTGGCGACGATGTGCTGTCCGCCCTTGAGGCCGCCCGCGCGGCCGGCGATCATGCAGGCCATGTTTTCGGTGGAGTGCGAGGAGTTGTCCTTGCCGGCCGGGTCGTAGCCGTGGCCGCCCTCGTGGAGCAGGACCATGGCGCAGCGGTCGAGCAGGGAGCCGTCGCCCTCGGGGGTGTCGCGGATCTTGGCGACCAGGCCGGCGAACATGTCGACGTGCCAGGCGATGACCTTGCTGACCTCGGCGGTGCCGAGGCCCGAGTGGCCGAGCTCGTGCTGGTCGTAGGGGTGGCCGGCGATCGGGTAGATGTTCATGTGCGACTGGGCCATCGTGTACAGGAGCGCGACCGAGCGCGAGAGGTCGCAGACGAAGGCCATGTGGATCAGGTCGTGGAAGATCTGGGCGCGCTTGGCCTCGTCGCTGTAGCCGACGTTGATGTCGAACATGTCGTCGCCGCCGACGCCGACGTTGTCGCCGCCGACGGAGGGGTCGGGGCCGGGGTCGGGGAGCATCTTGCACGCCTCGGTCTGGACCGGCGGGACGGCCATCAGCTTGATCTCGAGGTCGCGGATCTCGTCGAGGTGTCGCTGCATGCGCAGGTTGTCGGCCTTGCCGAGCTTCGGGATCAGCTTCTCGAAGTCGTGCTTGACCAGATCGATGATCGACTTGCGCTTGGCCAGCTCGTAGGCGGCCTTGAGCGCCTCGCCGGGGTCGGGCGGGACGAAGCCCATGAACAGGCTGTCGAACGCGGCCTTGGGGCTGACCTGGCCGGGGTTTGCGATCGGGTTGCCCATGCCGTCGAGCTTGTAGGACAGGATGTCGCGGCCGTAGGGGGCGCTGCCGCCGGACAGGTACCAGGCGGCCTGGACCTGGTAGGCGAGCGACTTGAACGCGGTGGTCTGGCCGATCGCGTCGGCGACGATCTGGTCGGCGCTGGGGCCGTTGCCGCCGGGGTAGTCCTCGGGGCCCTTGTTGCGCACGCCGGTGATCAGCGGGCCGAGGGCTTCGGTGTGGAAGCCGACGTCCCAGCCGGCGGCGGGGATGCCCATGCCGGTGTTGTAGGGGATGCGCAGGCCGGAGACGATCGAGATGTCGCTCTGGATGCCGGCGTAGCCGCCCAGCGGCATGGTTGCGACCTTGAGGTCGTAGCCGGGGCCGACGTTGTCGGGGACGTAGAGGTTATGGACGGTGTCGTTGTCGCCGCCGAGCGACTGGCCGTTGAAGGCGACGAGGAAGCGGCGGGCCATCGGGTCGGCGTTGGCGAGCGCGTCGCCGTGGCGGTTCAACATGATCTCGAGCGCGGGGAGGGCGATGGCGACGCCGCCGAGGCCGCGGAGGAGGGTGCGACGGGACAGGTTGCGGGGCTTCATGGCTCGTCCCTCCGAAACAAGAAGGATTCCTGGGCGACCAGGGCGAGGACCAGCTGGTCGAAGTGGTGGTCGTCGTCGACGAACTCCTGGCGCAGGGCGTCGATGAGCGGCATGTCCTCGTTCTGCTCGCGGTGGCCCATGGCCAGGCGATACAGCTGGGTGACGGCGCAGGCGTCGAGGGTATCGGCGGCGATGAGCATGTTCGCGAGTTCGGCCGGGCCGTGGAAGATCTGGCCGTCGACATCGCCCGCGCCGTCGATGACGCAGGTTGGTTCGTTGGTGTCGGTGAGGCGGAAGCCGCCGCGCTGGTCGTAGTTCTCGAGGCCGAAGCCGACCGGGTCCATGAGGGCGTGGCAGCCGGAGCAGGCGTCGTCGTTGCGGTGGGCGGCGTAGCGGTCGACCTTGCAGTTGCTGTTGGGGTTCGAGGGTGGGTCGTCGACGTTGACGTTGGGCGGCGGCGGCGGGACGATCTGGCACATCAGGCGGGTGCGGATCAGCTTGCCGCGCTGGGTCGGGCTGGTGTCGCCGAACTTGCCGGCGACCGAGAGGAATGAGCCCTGGGATAGCAGGCCCTGGCGGCCGCTGGCGCCGTAGTCGACCCAGACGTGCTCGGCGGAGCCTGGCAACGGCAGGCCGTAGGTGGTCGCCAGGAGGTCGTTGAGGTAGCTGCCGGTCGCGGTGAAGAGGTCGTACCAGGAGCTCTTGTCGTCGAACAGGACCTGCTCGATGAGGAGGCGGGTCTCGACGCGCATCGCGGTGGTCAGGTCAGCGGCGTGGGGCAGGGCGAAGTAGCCGAGCCACATCGCGTGGAAGCGGTCGAAGCGGTCGCGGGCGCGGGGGTCGGCGAGCATCTTCTCGGCGTAGGCGCGGACGTCGGCGGGGGTGGCGAGGCCGCCGCTGCCGGCGAGGTCGAGCAGCGGGTCGTCCGGGGTCGTGCCCCACAGGAAGTAGCTGAGGCGAGTGGCGACCTCGTGGTCGCTGAGGCGGAACACGCCGGGCTGGTCGGTGGCGGCGCCGAGCTCGACGCGATAGACGAACTCGGGGGCCTGCAGCATCGCGCGGAGGACCACGTCGACGCCCTCGTCGAACTTGCTGGTCTGGTCGGTGTAGAGCTTGGCGAGGGCGGCGTAGGTGTCGACCTCGGCGTCGCTGAGCGGGCGGCGGAACGCGCGGCGGCCGAAGCTGGCGATGAATGACCGCATGCAGTCGGTGTCTTGCGGGCCGCTCGGGGTGCAGCCGAGGACCATCGCCTTGCGGGTCGGGTCGGCGATCGTCGCGGCGCTGATGTCGCGAGCGAGGGCCTCGAGCGCGTCGATGAGGGGCGTGGTCGCGGACTGGAGCGTGAAGTCGTTGTCGAAGGGCTCGTAGATGTCCTCGGGGGAGCAGCTTGGAGCCGGGGCGCGAGGTCTCGCCGAGGAGGTCGCGGACGGTGTTGTCGTACTCGTCGCGGCTGAGGCGGCGGACGCCGGCGATGCTGACCTCGGCGTCGGGCGCGGGGCCGCCGTCGTCGCTGCCGCCGGTGGGAGTGCCGTCGGTGGGGTCGGCGACCGTGGCCGTGTTGGCGTCGGTCGCCTCGGTGTCGCTCGACGAGTCGTCGTTCGGGCAGCCGGCGCCGACGAGCGCCGCCAGGGCGACGCGGCGGAGCAGCGCGGTGCGGGTCGCTGTCAGGATCATCGGGGCCTCCACTACAGCAGGAACGGTAGGGGGTTCGGAAGCGGCTGCAAAGGGGCGCGAGCCCCCATTTGGGCCGCAGGTGCAGGGCGCGCTCGTGCGCCGCTTTGCGGGTCGCGCGTACGCGTGGCCGATGAAGGGACCGACGCCGGAGTGGCGCGGCCCTACAGGCTTGGCCACGGGAGTCATCGTCGCCCTGCGGGCGCGACGAAGGGGCCGACGCCGGAGTGGCGCGGCCCCATGGCCTCGGTCACGGGAGCGATCGTCGCCCCGCGGTGTCAGGTCCCGCGGGCGCGTGGCCCTTAGCTGTGGCGGCGGCGGCGGATACCGAGCAGGCCGAACAGGGCGAGCGAGGCGAGCAGGCCGCGGGTGGGCGACTGGTCGACGTCGCAGCCGCAGCCGTCGTCGTCGAGCTGGCTGTCGCTGTCGAGGGTGGTGAGGCCGGCGGTGGCGTCGTCGCCGGTGGTGGTGGCGGTGGTGATCGGCGGGCCGCCGGTGGTGGGGATGATGCCGCTCGAGCTGCCCGAGTCGGTGTCGGTGTCGGAGATCGAGGCGCTGCTGCTGCTCAGCGAGGTGACGGCGCCGGTGGTGTCGTCGCCGGTGGTGGTGCTGTCATCGCCGGTGGTGGTGCTGTCGTCGGGGTTGTCGACGTGCTCGAGGCCGGTGCAGACCTTGTTGCCGGCGGCGTCGATGGCACACATGCGGTAGTAGAACGACTGGACGCTCTTGGGGACGTTGACGGTGACGCGCCAGAGGTACTCGCCGTACCACTCGCCGGGGGCCGAGATATCGCCCATGTTCATGTCGGGGTCGCCGGGGTCGCCGTCCCAGGACTCGATGTAGGGGCGGCCGTTCTGCTCGCCGTCCACGTCGCGGAAGTCGTGGAGCATCAGCGGCGACTTGTTGTCGTGGACGCGGGCCTTGAGGGTGTGGTCGATGCCGAACTCGATGTCCTGGGCCAGCTTCTCGTAGTTGACGAAGATCGGCGCGTGGGTGTCCGCGAGGAGGTCGACGTTGCTGCCGATGAACACCGACTTGGCGAACTTGTTCTCGTTCTGGGACATCGCGACGTCGAGGATGCGGTCCTGGTTGAAGTCGGCGAGGACGATCGCGTAGGTGGCCGGCGTGGGCGTGTTGAAGGCGAAGGTGTTCTGCTTGAACTTGCCGAGGTTGTTCTCCATCAGGCGGTCCGGGTAGACCTTGCCGGGGTGGAAGGCGCCGATGACCATGTCGGGCCTGCCGTCCGAGTTGTAGTCGAGGAAGGCCCCCATGTGGTCGAAACTCTGGGGGTTCTGGATCGGGGGCCACACGAGGTCGGTGTTGTCGACGAAGCCGCCCTTGGTGTTGTTGATGAGGACGCGGTTGCGGCCGCCGGTGCCGTCGCGCAGCGTGACGAGGTCGAGGAAGTTGTCGCCGTTGAGGTCGATCGCCTCGGCGTCGAAGGCCCCGAGGCCCTGGGTGATGTTGTCAGTGGTGACGTTGGCGAACATGCCGGCGCCGTCGTTGGCGAACAGGAACATGCTCTGCTTGGTGCAGGCGAAGCATGAGACGACGACGTCGAGGTCCCAGTCGTTGTCGATGTCGACGAACTCGAGGTCCCAGGACCAGCGGACCTTGTCGAGCGGCATGTTGCCGAGGGTGGCGTCCTCGAACATGCCGGTGCCGGCGGCGGCGAAGTCGGCGGGTTCGCCGGACTGCAGCCACAGCTGGGTGATGCCGCCGTCGGTCGAGACGGGGTCGCCGACGGGCGCGTCGGGGCCCCAGTCGGCGAGGACCATGTCGAGGTCGCCGTCGCCGTCGACGTCGCCGAGCTCGAGGTCGCCGATGGAGGCGTCGAGCTGGGGGAGGTTGGTCTCGGTCTCGTTGATGAAGGTGCCGAGGCCGTCGCTGTTGAGGAAGAGCTGGCTCTGCGACTGCCAGGTGACGCCGAGCATGATGTCGTTGTCGCCGTCGCGGTCGATGTCGCGGACCTTCACGGCGCGGCCGTTGAAGGGGACGTTGTCGCCGAAGGTCTTGACGCTGATGTCGGTGGTGGCGAGGCCGGCCTCGTTCTTGTAGGCCTGCTGCAGCTGGTTCGAGTTCACCTCGCCCTTGTCGTAGCCGCCGCCGTTGGCGAACACGAGGTCGATCCAGCCGTCGCCGTCGAGGTCTGCGGCGTCGACCATGCTCGAGCCTGCGTTGGCGCTCTCGGTGAAGAACACCTTGTCTTCGATCCACGGCTCGGCCGACGCCAGGGTCGGCAGCAGCAGCGAGAGTAACGACATGGGGAGCGGGAGATAACGAAGGCAGCGCATGACAAAGCCATATCACGGGGCCCGCGGGGTGCGTACAAATTTCCCGCCGACGGCGCGGGCTCGCGGCCGTTGATTGTCGACGCAAGCCCGGGACGACCGTGGGGTTACTGCGATGTGTGGCCGTGCCTGTGCTCGTGCTCGTGCGAATGGCGGTGGCCCGGTGGGGACCACAGGCGGCGCAGGAACTGCTGCGGGGTCTGGCGGACGAGGCTCGTGAGCAGGACGGCGGCGAGGGCGAGGGCCGCGAGGTCGGCGGTGGGGATGTTCATGCCCGTGAAGTCGAGGCCGCTGAAGTCGAGGCTGTGGGCGAGGTCGAGGAGGAGGGCGAGGCCGAGGCTGGCGGCGACGAGGCCGACGCGGGCGCGGGGAGAGCCGGGAGCGGCGGCGGCGGGGCCGACGAGGATGAAGGCCAGGGCGGCGCCGGGGTCGAGGCCGATGGGGACGGCGAGGGCGGCGAGGGGCAGGAGCGCGGGGACGAGGTTGTGGGCGAGGACCGACAGGGCGGCGAGCAGGAGCAGCTGGAGGGTTGGGGCGGGCAGGGTGGTGGTGGTTGCGAGGGGTGCGAGCGCCGCGGAGATCAGCAGGCTCGCGGTGAGCCACGGTGCGGTCCGGTCGAGGGCGGCGAGCACGGTTGCGGGTGCGCTGCGGGCGGGAGTGCCACGGGCCGCAGGAGTGCCACGGGCCGCAGGAGTGCCACGGGCCGCAGGAGTGCCGCGGGTCGCAGGAGTGCCGCGGGTCGTGAGGGTGCTGCGGAGGAGGGCCGCGACGAGGGCGAGGGCGAGGGCGGTGAGCAGCACCGGGGCGCAGCTGCGGGCGAGGTCGACGAGGGCGGCGAGCATCTGCGGCATGGGCTCGTCGGCGTGGCCGTGGTCGTCGAGGGCGAGGAGGACCAACAGGACGACGCCGACGAGGCCGCCGAGGGAGGCGGCGAGGTGGGTGCGCGGGGCGGGGTCGGCGGGGCCGGAGCGGTGGGCGAGGACGTGGAGCAGGAAGCCGGCGAACAGGGCCTGGAGGGCGCCGAGCCAGGCGTTGTCGAGGGCGGTGAGGAAGCGGTCGGCGAGGACGAAGCCGGCGACGGTGGCGAGGCCGAGGCCGACCATCGCCGCGGTGGCGCGGAGCGGACCGGCGGGGGAGAGCAACCACCACACGGCGACGGAGACGGGGAGCTGGTGGGCGATGACGGCGGCCTCGAGGGCGTGGGTGTGGCCGCCGGCGGCGTGGGCCGAGGCGAGGGCGACGCCGTCGGTGACCGAGTGGAGCGCGACGCCGACGATCGCCAGGGTGAGGGCGGCGCTGTGGGTGCCGTGCGAGGCGCGGTGGAGCGGGCCGTCGGCGAGGGCGGGGCCGAGGGCGCCGAGCAGGAGGGCGACGACGGCGAGGGGGCCGGTGAGGCCGAGGGCGGCGGGGAAGATCTCGAGGGTGACGAGGCCGACGACGATGACGAGCACGAAGTTGTCGAGCGCGGCCATCGTCACCGGTTGCCGGCGGGCGACGTGGTGGATCGCGGGGCCGACGAGCAGCGCGGCGACGCTGACGCCGAGGATCCACAGCCCGTGGAGGTCGCTGCCCATCGCGGCGGGATGATACGCGATCGTGACGGTGGAGGCGCGAGATCGACGAGCGCTGGTGGTGCTGTGCGGAGGCTGTGAAGTGCCGCGAATCTGCGGTCGAGGCGGCGTGGTCAATTGCACGGCCGGCGCGGACGCGGGCGTGCGGGGGGTGTGGACATCCGTGCGGCCAATTGCGCGGCCAATTGCGCGGTCCGTGGCCGGTTGACGGCACTGGGGCGGCCGGCCAAGCTTGCGGCCATGGTTTGGTACACGCGTGCGGTGGCGATGGCGCTGGTGTTGGTCGGTTGCTCGAGCGGTGGCCGCGACGAGGACACGGACGGCGTGCTGACCTCGACGGTGCCCTCGAGCAGCACGGTCGCGACCGACGTCAGCGCGGGGACCACCGAGGCGCCGACGACGGAGCCGCCGACGAGCGCACCGGCGACGACGGAGGTGTGTCCGGTGGGCACGCTGGATTGTCCGTGTCTGCCGGGCGAGCTGTGTGACGGGTCGCTGGTGTGCGTGGAGGGTGCCTGTGTCGAGGCGACGGGGACGACGGGGAGCACGAGCGGGGCGACGACGGTGGAGCCCGGGACGAGCACGGGGGACGACACGACGGGCGCGGTGATGGCGATGTGCGGCGACATGATGCCGGCGCCGGGCGAGCTGTGTTACGCGCCGGCGAAGGCGCTGGGGATGGGCGCCGGGCCGGTGGCGGTGGCGCTGACCGACCTCAACAAGGACGGTCACCTCGACATCGTGTCGGTGAACAACACCTCGAACAACCTGACGATCCGGCTCGGCGAGGGCACGGGCGCGTTCAAGGCGCTGTCGGCGTTGGCGGCGGGGATGGGGCCCTACGCGATCGCCACGCCGGACATCAACAACGACACGGCGCCGGATCTGGTGGCGGGTAACTATGGCAGCTCGAACCTCTCGATCTATCTCAACAACGGGGTCGGGATGATGATCGGTCAGCCGGCGATCGCGGCGGGGATGAACCCGCGGGCGATGGCGACGGCGAACGTCAACAAGGACGACTACGACGACATCTTCGTGGCCAACTGGGGCGGGGCGGACGTCGGGGTGTTCATCGGCGACGGCATCGGCTACCCGAACCCGGCGGCGGTGGGCGCGGGCACCAACCCGAGCAGCGTGGCGATCGGCGACGTCAACGGCGACGGCAAGCTCGACCTCGCGGTCGCCAATTATGGTGCGAGCACGATCGGTGTCTCGCTCGGCAACGGGCTCGGCAACTTCGGGCCGGCGACGGCCTCGCCGGTCGGCGGGCAGGGCTACAACCTGGCGCTGGCGGACATCAGCGGCGACGGCAAGCTCGACGCGGTCGTGACGGTGCCGGCGCAGAACTCGGTGTACCTGCTGCAGGGCAACGGGCTCGGCGGCTTCGGCGGGGCGATCCCCTATCCGAGCGGGATGGACCCGCTGGGGCTCGTGGTGGTCGATCTGACGGGCGACGGCGACGTCGACGTGGGGGTGACCAACCGCGCGACGGGCATGGTCAGCGTGTTGCAGGGCGACGGGGCCGGCGGGCTCGGGGCGCCGGAGTCGTTCATGGTCGGGATGATGCCGTTCGCGCTGGCGGCTGGCGACCTCAACGAGGATGGCGTGCCCGATCTGGTGACCGCGAACAACGGCGACAGCACGGTGAGCGTGCTCGTCTCGGCGCCGTGAAGTGCTGGGTCGCGTCGCGTCCGACATCGCAGCGCGGGGGACGTCGCACGGGCCGGTGCGGCTGGGTTCGATGGCGCGGGGGACGTCGCACGGGCCGGTGCGCCTGGGTTCGATGGCGCGGGGGACGTCGCACGGGCCGGTGCGGTCCGGCTGGACGCCCGCGGATGCTCGAGAAGCCGGAGGTCCGAGAGGGGGGTCGCCCTCAAACACGGCCTGACACACCGTCGCCGGGGTGATGCCCGGGTCTACGCCGGACTCGGTCGACCCCCCTCTCGGCCCTCCGGCAAGTGAAGCCTCCGCTCAAGGACGGTGCGGTCGGCGTCGCCGAGCGCCGGACCGCACCGGCCCTGAGGGCGCGACATGGCTGCATGAACATGTCCCTTGCGACATGCTACCTGCGAAGCCGAGCGACTTCGCGGTTTGGGGCCACCCGCGACGTGGTCCCAGGTCCAGGCCCCAGCATGGGCCGCCGCACGAGACGGTGAAGGGCCGTATCCCGACGCCGCTCCACGACACGGCCCTCCCACTGGCAGCCCGAGTATGTCGCTACCGCCATGTCGCTACCGCCATGTCGCTACCGCCATGTCGCTACAACCATGTCCCTACCGCCATGTCGCGCCATCGAACCCAGCCGCACGGGCCCGTGCGACGTCGTCCGCGCCATCGAACCCAGCCGCACCGGCCCGTGCGACGTCGTCCGCGCTGCCGACCGTTCACAGCTGCTATGCCGAGGTGCTAGCGGGGCTCGAAGCAGGCGCGTGAGGGCTGGCAGCGCTCGGGGACGCTGAGGTCGCCGTCGGGGCCGGTGACGAACTGGGTGCGCAGGCAGTGGTAGTGGCTCGAGCGCGAGGTGGTGAAGGCGTCGGGGGTGTCGCGGCCGTACACGTGCAGCGCCTTGGTGCGCAGGTGCTTGCAGACGGGCTGGCTGGTGTCGTGGACGCGGAGGTAGGTGGGCATGGTGGTCACTCCGGGAGCGGGAGGTCGGCGGCGCGGTGGAGGGCCTCGCGCAGCAGGCCCTGGGCGAGGGGGAGCTTGTAGGCGTTGTGGCGCAGCGGGCGGGCGGGGGCGAGGGCGGCGGCGGCGGCCTTGCGGAAGAGATCGGCGGACGGCGCCTGGTTCTCGAGCACGGCCTCGGCCTCGCGGCTGCGCCACGGGGTCGGGGCGACGTGGCCGAGGACGACGCGGACCTGCGTCATCACACCTGTCGCAAGGGACAGGCTGACGGCGGCCTCGACGAGCGGCCAGTCGTGCGACTGCTTCTCCTTGGCGACGGCGTAGGCGGAGCGGCGGCCGGGGGGCGCGGGCGGGAGGACGACGCGCAGGAGCAGCTCGCCGGGGCCGAGGGAGTGCTCGCGGGTGGGGTCTTGCTTGGGGCCGACGAAGAGGTCGGCGAGGGGGATGTTGCGCGGGGTGTCGCCAGCGATGTCGACGCTGGCGTCGAGGGCGAGGAGGGCGGCGGCGAGGGTGCTCGGGTGGACGATGAAGCTCGGGCCGCCGCCCAAGATCGCGTGGTACTTGTTCTCGCCGGTGACGGCGAGGCAGGCGTCGCCGCCCTTCTTGAGGCACACGAGGTCGACGTTGCGGTAGTACCAGCAGCGCGGGCGCTGCAGCAGGTTGCCGCCGAGGGTGGCGAGGTTGCGGATGCCCGGGGTGGCGGCCGAGCCGGCGGCCTCGCGCAGGACGGCGTCGAGTTCGGCGGCGGCGGCGAGCTCGGCGAGGGTGACGAGGGCGCCGAGCTGGCAGCCGCCGGCGGGGTCGGGGTTGATGCCGCGCAAGGACTTTTCGTCGGCGATCGTGCGCAGGTCGATGAGCTCGGCGGGGGCGTCGAGGCCCTCCTTCATGCGGTCGAGGAGGTCGACGCCGCCGGCGCGGAAGAGCCGGGCTCGCGGGTGCTCGTGCACGCGGTCCCGGGCGGCGAGCAGGGTGGTCGGGCGGATGAGGGCGAAGGGTTGCATGGTCATCCGCGGGCGGTTGGGAGGGCGAAGGGTTGCATGGTCATCCGCGGTCGGGGGTGAGGGCGAAGGGGTGCGTGGTCATCCGCGAGCGGGGGCGGCGGTTGGGATGGCGCCGAGGGCCGCGAGGACGCGGTCGGGGGTGAGGGGGAGGCTGCGCACCGGGGTGCCGATCGCGCTGAAGACGGCGCAGGCGATCGCGGCGGCGGTGGGGATCGTGGCGGGCTCGCCGATGCCGATCGCGCCGGTGTTGTTGGCGCCGGTGTGGACCTCGGTGAAGACGACGTCGATCGCGGGGACGTCGCGGGCGCCGGCGATCTTGTAGCTGTCGAGGTTGGGGTTCAGCATGACGCCGTGGCGCTTGTCCATGACGCGCTGCTCGCTGAGCGCGTAGCTGGTGCCGAGGATGATGCCGCCTGTGATCTGCGAGCGGCAGGTCAGGGGGTTCATGACGCGGCCGCAGTCGTGGAGGGCGAGCACGTGGGTGGCGCGGACCAGGCCGGTCCAGGTGTCGAGCTCGACCTCGGCGAACTGGACCCCGGCGATCGCCACGCTGTTGCCGCCCATGAAGCGGCTCGGGTAGGCGCCGTAGGTGTCGGGGCGGGTGCCGGTGGCGACGATCGCCTCGCCCGCGATGTGCTTGCACAGGTCAACGAAGGCGATCGACTTGCCGCCGACGCGGGCGCCCTTGCTGTCCCAAAGGACATCCTCGGGGCGGCGCGCGGCGAGCTGCTTGCCGGCGAGCTCGCGCAGCTGCTGGAGGACGGCCTCGGCGGCGGCGCGCACGGCGGGGGTGACCGACGAGGTGGTGTTGCTGCCGCCGCTGCCGACGGAGGGGCCGAGCTCGCTGGTGCCGATGCGGACGCGGATGTCGGCGAGCGGGCGGCGCAGCACCTCGGCGACGACCTGCGCGACGACGGTGGTGATGCCGCCGCCGATGTCCTGGAGGCCGTTGCGCAGCTCGATGCTGCCGTCGCGGCCGACGCTGAGGCTGGCGACGACGGCCTTGCCGCGGCCGAAGTCGCCCCAGATCGAGGCGGCCACGCCGACGCCGTGGCGCAGCCTGGTGTTGCGCTGGCGCTCGTCGGCGACGCGCTTGCGTTTGTTGTCCCAGTCGAACTGCTTGCGGCCGAGCTCGAACTGGTGGCGGCGGACGGGGTGCTCGTTGTGGGCGAGGCGGAGCTCGAGCGGGTCCTTGCCGAGCTTGACCGCGAGCTCGTCGAGGGCGAGCTCGATGGCGAAGGCGCCCTGCGGATGGCCGGGGGCGCGGAAGGCGGTGGCAGGGCCCGCGTGGGTGAAGACGTCGTGCGACTCGACGCGGATGTTGGGGCACTTCGTGTAGATCGCGAAGGCGTTGCGGCCGACGCCGGCGCCGGTGCCGATGCCGCCGCTGCCGTGGGCGAGGACCTTGATCGCGGTGAGGCTGCCGTCGGCGGCGGCGCCGAGCGTGACCTGCTGGATCGAGTCCGGGCGGTTGCCGGTGCACAGGTGCTCCTCGCGGCGGTCGAGCAGGAGGGCGACCGGGGCCCGGGCCTGACGCGCGAGCTCGCCGGCGATGAAGCCGAGGCGTGAGCCGGGGGCCGAGGCGCCGAACTTGGCACCGAAGCCGCCGCCCATGTAGTCGGTGATGACGTGGACGTCCTGCGGCTTGAGGCCGAAGACCTCGGCGAGCTCGTCGCGCACGGAGAAGATGCCCTGGGTCGAGCACCAGGCGGTGAGCGAGGTGGGGCTGTCCCAGCGGAGCACGATGCTGTGGGTCTCGAGGGCGCTGTGGGTGTGGGCCTGGGTGCTGTAGGTGGCCTCGTGGGTGACCTTGGCCTGGCGCAGGCCCTTGTCGACGTCGCCTTTCTTCTGCGAGGGGCTCATGCGCAGGTTGCCGCGCTGACTGCTGCCGGTCGGGGTGCCGGGCTCGTCGCCCTCGGTGCTGCGCTCGCGGACCTGGGCGCGGTGGACCAGCGGCGCGTCGGGTTGCATGGCGGCGGTGGTGTCGACGACGAAGGGCTGCGGGCTGTAGCGGACGGCGATGCGGGCGAGGGCGGCGTGGGCCTGTTGTGGGGTGGTCGCGGCGAGGGCGGCGACGTCCTGGCCGGCGAAGAGGAGGCGGTCGCCGGGCTTGGCGACGGCGAGCACGGCGAGCACGCCGGGGGCGCCGCGGGCGGGTTCGAGGTCGAGGGCGTCGAGCACGGCGCAGGGGTGCGGGCAGCGGAGCACGGCGGCGTGGACGAGGCCGGCGGGGCGCTGGTCGTGGGTGTAGCGGGCGGCGCCGGTGACCTTGGCGGCGGCCTCGATGCGGGGGTGGGGCTTGCCGACGACGTCGAGCTTGGTGGTCGCGTCCCAGGGCTGGGGCTCGCCCGCGGGCAGGGCGACCTCGATGTCGCGCAGCTGATCGGCGAAGCCGACCTTGAGCTTGCGGGTGCCGTCGGCCATCACGCGCCTCCCTTCGCCACCGAGAGCACGGCGGCGACGACGTTCGGGTAGGTGCCGCAGCGGCACAGGTTGCCGGCGATCGCGTGCTCGACGGCGGCGGCGTCGGTCGCCCCGCGACGGTTCAGGAGGGCCTGGCAGGACATCAACATGCCGGAGCTGCAGTAGCCGCACTGGAGCGCGTCGTGCTCGATGAAGGCGCGCTGCAGCGGCGAGAGCTGGTTGTTGGTGGCGAGGCCCTCGACGGTGGTGACGCCGCGGCCCTCGACGTCGTGGGCGAGGGTCATGCAGCTGGGCTGCGGGGCGCCGTCGACGAGCACGGTGCAGGCCCCGCAGGCGCCGCGGTCGCAGACGAGCTTGCTGCCGGTGGCGTCGAGTTGGTGGCGGAGGAGCTCGAGCAAGGTGGTGCTCGGGGCGGCCTCGAGGGTCTGCGGGGCGCCGTTGAGGGTGAAGCGCAGCGGTGCGGGTCCGGGGCCGAGAGCGGTGCCGGCGAGCGGCGGGGCGGCGGGGTCGAGGCCGGGCGCGGGCGCCGGGGTCGGGGTTTTCGCGGCGCAGCCGGCCACGAGGGTGGCCGAGCCGACCCCGCGAAACAGGCTGCGACGGGAGATCCGTGGGATGTCGCTCATCGTCGCGGACGCTACCACGGGGCGAGGCGGGGCTGCGAGGGTGAACGGCCGCCGGTGCCGGACGGTGCTGGACAGCGTGGCTGTCTGAAAGGACAGGTGGCGATGACTTCAGCGCGAGGACGATGGGCTGGTCAGAGGTCGGCGCGGGCGGCCAGGAGGGCGGCGATCCGCTGGTCGAGCTCGGCGCGGCCGGTGCCGGTGCCGACGCTGGCGAAGTTGTGGCGGGCGATGTCCGCGGAGAGCTCGGGGTCGGACTGGATCGCGGTCGCCGCGAGGGCGCGGTACTCGGGGCCGAGGCGGCCCATCTCCTCGAGGAAGCGGGCGTTGGCGGCGGCCTGGGCCTGGCGCCGGACCTGGTCGAGGAGGTCGGCGCGGATGCACTGGATCACGGGATCGGGGGTGCGGCGCAGCCACGGGACCAGGCCGTCGGGGGTCGCGGGTCGGCGCGGGTCGGGGCCCTGCAGGCGCGGGTGGAAGCCGACCATGTAGAAGCGCAGACCGGCGGGGACGCGGGCCTCGTAGGCGTCTCGTACGCCGCGCACGAGGGTCTCGAAGACGTCGAGGTCGTGCCAGGGGTGGTCCGTGGCGGGCGGGAGGACGAAGGTGAGGAGGATGACCTCGAGCTCGGGGTTCGCCCGGGTGCAGCGGTCGAGCTCGGCGGCGACGATGGCGGGGTCGATCCCCGGGGGTTCGGGCGCGGCTGCGTCGGACGCGTAGAACAGCGGGCGGGCGACCCGGCCCTGTTCGCGGCAGCGGCGGGCGAAGGGGCACAGGGCGAGGGCCTCGACGACCTCGAGCAGGTAGCGGTCGTGGAGCGCCTGGACGTGCTCGGGGGCGGGGCCCGGACCCTGGGCAGACATGCGGGCGGGAGTGTATCCTGAAGCGACGATGCGCGGCCCGAGTCTGCTGCTGCTGGTGTTGGCGTTGGCGGGTTGTGCTCGCTACGTGGTGCAGGTAGATGCGACGCCGGGGGCCCGGGTGACCTTGAATGGCAGCCCGGGGCGAGGTGATCGGTGGTCGGTGGCGCAGGAGTCGGCGGCGGAGATCGTTGCGACCTGGCCGGATGGTCAGCGGCTGGCGACGGCGTTGATGATCGACCGCGACATGAAGGTGCTGCTGCGCAAGGACGGCGACCCGACGCAGGTGGTCGGCGCACGGGCGCTGGGGGTGGCCCCGGGTGTGCCGCCGCCGGTCGCGTTGCCGGTGCCGACGGTGCCGGTGAGCGCCCCACAGGGCGACCTGATGGCGCAGGCGCGGGCGCTGACCGAGGCGGGTCAGAAGGCCTATGAGCTGACCGACTACGACGAGGCGATCGCGAAGTTCAAGGCGGCCTACGATCTGATCCACGGCAGCGAGGACCCGAAGGCGCCGGAGATCCTCGGCAACATCCTCTACAACCTCGCGGTGGTGTACGAGCGCAGCTTCGAAGTGACGCCCGACCCGGAGCGGCTGCGGCGGGCGCGGGTGATGTATCGCCAGTTCGATGAGCAGATGGCGGCGCTGGTGACGTCGTGGGCCGGGTCGGCCGAGCACGCGGATGTGCTGAGCAGGATCCGTGCGCTGGACGCCCGGCTCGGCGGGTCGTGAGCCGCCCTAAAAAGCCTAAACAGGGTGAGGCGCCGTGAAGCTGTCGGTGGCCCCGCGGTGGCGTTCTCGGGGCCAGTGAGTCGGCTTCCCATGCGGGGAAAAGGGCCGTATCGTGGGCGCTCGCGTCGGTCGGGCCGGCCGCGCGTGGCCGAGGATCGCTGATGTTCAAGAACCATCCCAAGGGTCTGCCTGTCCTGTTCTTCACCGAGATGTGGGAGCGCTTCGGCTTCTATCTGATGCTCGGGATCTTCACGCTGTACATGAAGGCGGGGGCGAACGGGGCGTACCCGGCCAAGAGCGGGCTCGGCTTCGACGGGGCGACGGCGTCGGACATCTACGGGACCTACATCGCGCTGGTGTACCTGACGCCGTTCATCGGCGGCCTGCTGGCGGACCGCATCCTCGGCTATCGCCGGTCGATCGTGATCGGCGGGGTGCTGATGGGGCTCGGGTACTGCGGGCTGGCGATCCCCGGGTATGGCGTGCACTTCTTCCTGTCGCTGCTGCTGATCATCGTCGGCAACGGGTTCTTCAAGCCGAACATCTCGACGCTGGTCGGCAACCTCTACAACGAGGAGAAGTATCGCAGCAGCCGCGACGAGGGCTTCAACATCTTTTACATGGGCATCAACATCGGCGCCCTGGCCTGCAACTTCGTGGCGGCGTACCTGCGGATCAACTACGGCTGGGGCTACGCGTTCCTGGCCGCGGGGATCGGGATGTTCATCGGGGTGGCGTGGTTCCTGGCCGGGCAGAAGCACACGGTCCACGCCGACGTGCTGAAGCCGACGCAGCCGGGCGACCAGGCGGTGGGGTCGATCCTCGGGCAGGTGTTCGTGCCGGCCTTCGCGTTCGCGGCGGTCGGGTGGTTCGTGCCGGACCTGCTGCTGGGGGACGGCGGCGAGAAGCCGTTCACGTTCCTCGGCAAGCAGAGCAACGACGCGTTCCTGTTCGCGTGCGTGCCGGTGGCCTGGTTCTACTCGTCGCTGTGGCGCAAGGCGCAGGGTGAGGACAAGGAGCGGCTGGGGGCCCTGCTGCCGCTGTGCGCGGCGGTGATCGCGTTCTGGGCGATCTTCCACCAGAACGGCGACGCGCTGACGACCTGGGCCGAGGAGCACACCGAGCGCGAGATGCCGGTGACGATGGCCAGCGCGGCCAGCCAGGTCGGCCTGGCGCAGGAGGTGTTCTCGCAGCGCCGGGTGCCGAAGCTGGACGCGAACAAGAAGGAGATCAAGGGCGCGGACGGCAAGCCGGAGACGGTGCTCGAGCCGGAGCCCTACTTCAAGAACTCGAAGACGCCGGCGCCGGCGCCCACGCCTGAGTGCCTGCCAGTAGGGGCGGACCTGAGCGAGGCGCAGCAGGCCGAGTGCAGCAAGAAGAGCGTCAAGCTGGTGTCGTCGGAGCTGTTCCAGTCGGTCAACGCGTTCTTCGTGGTCGCCCTGACGCCGCTGGTGGTCGGGGTGTTCGCGTGGCTGCGGCGGCGCAAGAAGGAGCCGTCGACGCCGGGGAAGATCGCGCTCGGCATGTTCATCACGGCGCTGTCGACCCTGGTGATGGTGACGGCGGCGGTGATGACCCACAACGGGGAGATCCGCGGGACGATGATGTGGCTGGTCGGGACCTACTTCGTGGTCACGATCGGCGAGCTCTGCCTGAGCCCGATGGGGCTGTCGATGGTGTCGAAGCTGAGCCCGCCGCGGCTGACGGCGCTGATGATGGGGGCGTGGTTCCTGTCGACCTCGATCGGGAACAAGCTGGCGGGCATCCTGTCGGCGCTGTTCAACGCGTTCGAGACCAAGGCCTACGCGTTCGGGATCAACTGCGTGCTGGCGCTGGCGTCGTGCGGGCTCATCCTGGCGATGCTGCCGCGGCTCAAGCGGGTGATGGCGAAGTACCTCGGATAAGCAGCGATGACGCTGGCAGCTCCGGACGCGGCGACGATCGAGCGGGCCCTCGCCGAGTTCCCGGGGCTGGTCCGCCCGCGCGCGCGGCCGCTGGCGGGCGGGCTCATCAACCTGTCCTTCGCGGTGACGGCGGAGGACGGCGAGTTCGTGCTGCAGCGGGTGAACCCGGTGTTTGCGCCCGAGGTGCATGAGAACATCGCGGCGGTCAGCGAGCAGCTGCGGCGGCGCGGTCAGCCGAGCCCGGGCCTGCTGCGCAGCCGCGGCGGGCAGCTGTACGCGGATCTCGGGCCGGAGGGGGTGTGGCGGGTGATGACGCGGCTGCCGGGGATCAGCTTTGACACCGTGCAGAGCCCGGCGCAGGCGAGCGCGGCGGGTGCCCGGGTGGCGGCGTTTCACGTGGCGCTCGACGATCTCGAGCACGAGTTTCGCGCGGTGCGTCAGGGCGTGCACGACACGCCGGCGCACCTGCACACGCTGGCGCAGGCGCTGGCGGAGCACCCGCAGCACCGGCTGATGCCGGAGGTGGCCGAGCTGGCGGAGCAGGTCGTGGTCGGCTTCGTCGCGCTGCCGAAGCCGGGCGAGCTGCCGCAGCGGGTGTGTCACGGCGACCTGAAGTTCAACAACCTGCTGTTCCTCGGGACAGGTCCCGAAGAGCAGGTGGTGACGACGGGGATCGTCGACCTCGACACGGTCGGGCGGATGCCGCTGCACCATGAGCTGGGGGACGCGTGGCGCTCGTGGTGTAACCGCGGCGGCGAGGACCAGACGGCGGCGAGCTTCGACCTCGAGGTGTTCGCGGCGTCGCTGGCGGGCTACCTCGGGGCGCTGAGCTTCGCGCTGACGCGGGCGGAGCGGGAGGCGCTGGTCCACGGGGTCGAGTGGATCTCGCTCGAGCTGACGGCGCGCTTCGCCGCGGACGCGCTGCGCGAGCGCTACTTCGGGTGGGACCGCGAGCGCTTCCCGGCGGCCGGCGAGCACAACCTGCTGCGCGCGCGCGGGCAGTGGGCGCTGCATCGGGCGGCGCTGGCGACCCGCGAGGCGCGGGCCGAGCTGCTGCTCGCGGGGCGCTGAGCGCTGTCCCTCGGGGCAGGTTGTGGCGGTCGCGGAGAGCTGTACCTTGGGACAGGTTGCGGCGGGTCGCGGAGGAGCTGTCCCTTGGGGCAGGTTGTGGCGACGGGCTAGAAGGTGAACGTGTGCGTGCGTCCGCCGCCGGTGCGGGTCTCGTTGAAGCGGATCGCCTCGATCATCTCCTCGATGCATTGACCGACGGGGGTACCGGTCCACGGCGCGGTCGCCTTGGCCTTGACCTCGCCCTTCACGTCGACGACGACGCGGATGCTCACCTTGAGGCCGCGGGTGTCGGGGACGCCGGCCTTGCTGCGGCAGCGGGTGGCCACGCGCTCCTCCATGGAGGCGAGCTTGGCCTGCAGGCGACCGCTGGTGATGCTCTCGGGACGGTCGTCGAGCGGGTCACGCGGCGGGGTCGCGGGCTTGACCGGCTTGACTGGCTTGACCGGTGGGTCCGGCTTGACCGGCTTGATCACGGCGACCTCGGGCGGGGTCACGGGCTTGGGCTCGGGCGCAGGAGGTTGTTTGATCTCGGGCTCGGGCGGCGGAAACTGCTTGAGCTCGGGCTCGGGCGGCGGCTGGACGGGCTCTGGCTCTGGCTCTGGCGCGGGCGGGAGCTGGACGACCTCTGGCTCAGGCTGGTCGGGGTCCGAGGGTGGGAGCACGGTTGGGGTGTCGACGGGGGCGGCGGGGGTGTCGGGGCGGACCTTGGTGTCGCGCGGGGTTCGCTGCCTGGACTTGCTGGTCGTGGATGGGCGGCGCGACTCGGCGACCTCGGGGGTCTTCTTGGCGGGGCCGCGGTTGCGGTCGCTCAGCCACAGGGCGGCGACGATGACCAGCGAGGCGATGATGATCGCCAGGCTGACGTTGCGGAACAGGCCGCTGCTGGCGGTCGGCGGGCGCGAGAGGACGATGACCGGCATCTGCGGCGCGGGCTGGGTCGGCAGCGCGGGAGCGACGATCGGCGCGGCGAGGTGGGTGAGGTGGAGGGCGATCGACGGCTCGGCGCGGCCGGCCTGGCGCGGGGGCTCGGGCTTGGGGAACACCTTGGCGGCGAGCTCGGGCTGGTTCTGCTTGAGGTCGGCGGCGAAGGTGGCGAGCGGGGTCGGGTCGGCGGAGACCAGCGGCGCGCTCGGGTGCTTGACGCGGCGGCTGCCGTCCTCGTCCCAGAAGGCCGGGTCGAGCGCGAGGATCTGGGTGACGCGGCGCAGCTCGCCCTCGCGGGCGCGGGCGGCCAGGAGCGCCTCGTCGAGCGCGCGCAGGTCGTTGAAGCGGTCGCCGGGGGCCTTGGCGAGGGCTCGCAGCAGCACGGCCTCGAACACGTCGGGGATCTCCTGCTCGGGCACCTGCAGGCGCGGCGAGGCGGGCTCCTCGTACATCTGCTTCTTGAGCACGGCGATGAAGGAGTCGCCGCGGAAGGGCGGGCGCCCGGTGGCCAGCTCGTACATCAGGACGCCGACCGCGTAGACGGCCGTGCGCGCGTCGGCCCGGCCGCCGCTGGCGACCTCGGGGGCCATGAACTCGGCGGCGCCCATGGGTGTGCCCTGGGACAGGGTCCAGGCGCCGTCGGCGTTGCGGAACACGCTGGTGAGCGGCGAGACGCCGACGCCGAGCAGCTTGATGTTGTCGCGGCGGTGTTCGCCCTCGCTGCGCCCCTCGCCGCGCCCGCCGGGGAGGCGGATGCAGGTCGAGGCGCTGAGGTCGTTGTGGACGATGCCGCGGTCGGCGGCGATGATCAGCGCGTCGCAGATCTGGTTGGCGAAGGCGGCGACGTCGGCCCAGGGCAGCGGGCCGTCGTTGCGCAGGGAGCTCGCGAGGGTCTCGCCCTCGAGGTACTCCATCACGTAATAGGTGAGGTGGTCGTGGGTCGTGCCGGTGGCGAGGACCTCGACGACGTGTTCGCTGCGCAGCTTGGCCAGCTGCTGGGCCTCGTAGAGGAACTGGCGCGCGCGCGGCTCGGCGGGCGAGTGGTTCGGGCCGAGCACGCGGATCGCGACCTTGCGCCCATCATCGTGGGCGCGGCCGAGGTACACGCGGGTGGTCATGCCGCGGCTGAGCGGCTGCTCGAGGCGGTAGCGTCCGAGGTCGCGGCCGACCAGCTCGTCGGGATCGCTCCACAGGTCGAGGGGGAAGGGTTCGCCGAGGTCGGTGGGAGGGGGGGCGAGGTTGACGGCGGCGGCGTGCGGCTCCCACTCGTCGTCGTCGTCGTCCGCGGCGTCCGCTGCTTCGGGTGCCTCGGGTGTCGGCTCGGGCTCGACGGTGGCGGCGGTGCCGGCGGCTGTGGGCGCGTGCCAGTCGTCGTCATCGGCGAAGTCGGCGACCGAGATCGCGCCGGAGGCCATCGAGGCGCCGGGTCTCGTGGCGATCCATCCGCCGACACCGGAGGCCTCACTGGTTGTGGCGGCGACGATCGGTGGGGGGGCGACCATCGGCGGGGAGGCCATGACCGGTGGGATCACCATCGCCGGGGCGCTCGTGGGGCCGCTGCGGACGGAGGTGGCCGGGGCGCTGGACGGGCTGGCCGGGGCGCTTACGGGGTTGGTGGTGGTGCTGGTGCCAGTTGGGACGGGGATGGCCCAGGTTGCGTCGTCGTCGTCGTCGTCGAAGGCGGCGACGGCGATCGCGGCGGAGGGCTGGGGTGCGCGTGGGAGCAGGGCGTCCTGCTCGTTGACTTGTTGCGGCTGCTGTCCGGCGGCCGTGGCGACCTCACGCAGGCGATCGACGGCGAACATGCCGGTCGGCTCGTCGTCGTCGTCGGGGAGGCCGTTGCTCGGGGTCGGGGTCGGTGGCAGGCGACGGGCGGCGGTGCGGAGCTCGTCGCGCGCGAACAGGCCGGTCGGGGCGTTCTCTCGCACGTCGCCGAACAGGCCGGTGTCGTCGTCGCTTACGCCGACGCCGATGCCGACGCCGACGCCGACGCCGACGCCGACGCCGACGCCGACGCCGCCGATAGATCCGTCGGCGATGGTGTCGGCCGAGCGCTCGTCGTCGGCGAACATCTGGGCGGGGCTCGGTGCGCCGCGGTCGCGGAGCTGCCAGCGATCGCGCAGCTCGGTGGGGTCGTTGTCGTCGTCGTCGTCGACGGGTGGTGCGTGGGCGGCGAAGCGGTCCTCGGCCGCGTGCGAGTGGGCGGCGGCGAAGCGGACGGCGGGGTCCTCGGGGCCGGGGTCGTGGTCGTCGGTTGGGTTCGGCTGGGCGCCAGCGAAGCGGAGGGCGGGGTCCTCGAGGCCGGGGTCGTCGTCGTCGGCGAAGCGCAGCTCGGGGGCTTGATGTGCTGGTGCGGGCGCGTCGTCGGCGAAGCGAGGCGGAGGTTGTTCGCCGCGGGTGAACGGCTCGGCGTCGTCGTCGTCGTCGGCGAAGCGGAGGAGGGGCTCGTTGGAGGTCGCGTGGACTGGTGGCTCGGCGTAGGCGGGTTCGTCGTCGGCGAAGCGGAGGAGGGGCTCGTTGGAGGTCGCGTGGACTGGTGGCTCGGCGTAGGCGGGTTCGTCGTCGGCGAAGCGTTGTGGCGGCTCGTCGGGGGTCGCATGGGCCGGCTCGTCGTAAGCGGGTTCGTCGTCGACGAAGCGTTGTGGCGGCTCGTCGGGGGTCGGGTGGGTGGGTGCGTCGTCGGGTGCTGCGGCGGTGACAAACTTGGGCGCGGGCTCGTCGTCGTCGGTGAAGCGGAGGGCGGGGTTGCTGGCGGCTGCGCGCGGGAGCGGGGCGGGCGGGCTCGATAAGCGCGGGGGCCGGGGGCGGGCTCGGCTCGTCGTCGTCGACGAGCTCGGCCTCGGCGGCCTCGAGCTCCTCGGGGTCGAGCTCCTCGGGTTCGCTGTCGTCGGCGTCGACGCCGAGGGCCGCGGATCGGAAGGTGGAGGGCTCGATCGGGTCGTCGTCGGGGTCGGGTTCGGCGCGGAGCTTGCGGAAGGGGAAGCTCTGGGCGAGGCGAGAGATGCGGGGCGGGAGGGCGATCTCGCCGTCGTCGAGGAAGCCGCGCTGGGCCGGGCCCGTGGGTACGGGCGCGGGGATCGGCGGCGGCATCGCGTGGGTGGGGCGCAGCTCGGTGACCAGCGCGGAGTCGAGCAGCTCGGGGTCCTCGATCGCCTCGGCTTCGACGATCTCCTCGGCGTCGAGCAGGTCGGGGACGCCGCCGCGCTGGCCGTCGAACTCCGGCGGGGCGGGCAGCGGCCCGTCGTCGTCGTCGGCGAAGGTGAAGGAATCGCGAGCCGGCGCTGCATCCCACTTGAAGCGGCCGCTCCCGGAGGGCGACGCGGATCCCTTGCGCTTGTTGTCCACGGGCGAGCTCGAGAGTCGCATAGGCGCCCGGCGCAGGTCAAACAAGCGCCCGTCGTCGCCGGCGATGCGGGGTGGGCGGACGGGGATGGGTGGGGAGCGGCGGGGCCTGATGGGGTCATCCGGGGCGGGGCGACCCCGGTCGGGCCGTGGAGCGCGAGCTCGCGGGCGCAGGCCTGGTCGTCCTAGCCGGTGGGCTTGCGCTTGGGCCTGGGCCCGGGGGTCTTGCCGGGGGCCTTGGTCGGCGCCTCGGTCGGCGGCGGGGTGATGGCGGGCCGGAGCTCGGCGATCCGGCGCTCGGTGTCGGCGATCAGGGCGGGGTCGGTGATCTTGCTGCGAAACTCCTCGAAGCGGGCGATCGCTTGCTCGACCTTGTCGGGCTGTTGGCCCAGCAAGATCGCCTCGTCGCGGAGCCAGGCGTGCTGGCTGGGGTCGAGCTCGTAGGCCATGTGCAGCCGATCGCTGGCCTCGGCGATCCGCGAGGGCACGCCCTGGAGGACGGTGGCCAACAGGAAGTGATCGGCTGCTGTGGCGGTCGGCTTGCTGCGCTCGATCATCCGCGTGAAGGCGGTGGCCGCGTCGTCGTACATGCCCTTGAGCTGGAGCGCCTCGCCGAGGTGGCGATAGTAGGCGGCGTCGAGGTCGGGCTCGTCGGCGGCGATCGCCTGCTTGAGGTAGTACTCGGCCTCGTACTTGTGGCGCGGGGTCTCGGCCAGCAGGGCCGCCAGCTCGCCCTCGCAGCGCACGCTCTGGGGCACCTTGTTGGCGCAGGCGCGGAGGGTCAGGGCGGCCTCGACCTTGCTGTCGATCTGGCGCTCGGCCGCGGCCTTGGCCAGGGTCGCGGCGAGTTCAGCTGCGGGCAGCTGCGGCTCGCTACGCGGGGGCGGGGGCTCCTTGTTGGGATTGATGAAGGGCGTGGGGATCGGTGTGGAGGGCGTGGGGACGGTGGCGAGGGGCTTCTCGCTGACCTTGGTGGGCGTCGGCGCCGGCGGCGTGCTGCAGGCGAGGAGTGCGGCGGCGAGAAACCACGCGCCAGCGGGTGCAAGACGGAGCATGGTCCGGATTATACTCCGGTCCGTGAGCGCGCCCGTGATTGTCGACCCGCCTGAATTGCCGCCGCAGCGGACCGCGGTGTACCCCGGCTCCTTTGACCCGATCACCAACGGCCACGTGGAGATCGTCGAGCGGGCGCTGCAGATCTTCGATCGGGTGATCGTCGGGGTCGGGCGGCACGCGACCAAGCCGGGGTATTTCACGGTGGAGGAGCGCCTGGCCCTGATCTCGGCGAGCATCGCCCACCTGCCGCGGGCCCGGGTCGACCACTTCGAGGGCCTCGTCGTCCGCTTCTGTGCCGCCCGGGGGGCCTGTGCGATCGTCCGCGGATTGCGGGCTCACGGGGACTTTGAGCCCGAGTTCCAGATGGCCCTCGCCAACCGCGACCTGGCGCCGAACATCGAGACGGTGTTCTTTGTGCCCCGGCCGGCGCAGCAGTTCGTGTCGAGCTCGCTGATCCGTGAGATCGCCCACCACGGCGGTGAGTTCGAGCGCTACGTGCCGAGGCCGGTGGCCGAGGCGATGCATCGCCGGCAGGCGAGGCAGGCATGAGCGACGCGGGCAAGTCGGGGCCGCTGGTGCGGACGGGCGAGGGCTGGCGGGGCGATGAGCACAAGCTGCAGGTGCAGGCGGCCGAGGAGGCTGGCTTGCAGGCGAGTCAGGTGGCGCTCGACCTTTATACGGAGGGCTTCAAGGCCGGCTTGCAGGAGCGCGACCCGGCGGATGGTTCGATCGTTCTGCGCGGGCGCACGGTGCTGAAGGCGGAGGAGCTCGAGCGGAGCCTGCGGCCGATGCTGCGGTTCCTGCGTATTGGTCCCGAGGCGGCGCGGGCGCGGGTGTTCGACGGGCAGTTTGAGCTGCGGATCGCGGCCCACGCGGCGGAGGCGAGCGCGGCGGTGCAGGGGGCGGCGCGCTCGGTGATCCTGATGTGGATGGCGGGCGGATTGCTCGGGTGGTGGATGCTGTCGATGTCGCGGGTGACGACCTTCCTGGTGTGGGGTGTCACGCTGCTGCTGGGGGCGTGGAGCTTGCGGCGTGGGCTGGTCAGCGGGCGCACGATGTTGGCGGCGCGGCTGGCGGTGGCGCTGGGGATGCTGGCGCATGAGCAGCAGTTGATTTTGCCGCCGGCCGAAGGTCGGGGCGGCGGCGCTGCGTGAGTTCCCCCGATCCCGGGTTGTGTCGCCGCTGCGTCGAGGGGCAGACGATCGTGAGCGGGCGGGGGTCCTGCTTCTGGCGCTGTCGTGTGCATGACCGTGATCCCGCGTGGCCGAAATATCCACCCTTGCCGGTGCTGCGCTGCGCTCACTTTGCGCCGGGAGACGGGGACGGGGGGCTTTCACGGGGTGGGTCTGGGGGGTAGATTGCAGGCGATGAACGTCGTCCGTTTCATGCTCATCGGGTCGGCGCTTGGATTGTCGGCCGCGTCGGGGATGGCGCGCGCGGGCAACGGCGTTCATCCGCGCACGCCGGTGGTGTGGGAGCCCGAGCCGGCGTGCATGACGGTGGTCGACCGCACGGTCGATGCGAAGCTGGAGTTCACGTACACGATCCCCTACGAGGATCTGCGGCCGGAGAGTTCGACGGATGAGGTCGACGACAGCCGGCGGCACCAGTTCATCGGCTTCTGCGCCGGTCACAGCCCGCAGCAGCCGCTGCCGGTGTGGCTGTCGGCGGCGGACGTGATGCAGGCCGAGGCGAAGGGGACGATCAAGCTGGCGGACCTCAAGCCGGAGGACATCTTCGAGACCAACGCGATGTGGAAGGACTGCTTCACCCGCATCACCGCCGATGACGCGCGGCGGCTGATCACCTTCGCGGAGGCGGGTAAGCCGGTGGTATGGGACACCACGGGGCTGGCGGCGGGGGCGTACATCATCTCCGGATACACCTGGGAGCCGGTGTTCAACATCTGGACGCAGCGGCCCGGGGTGGTGAAGGTGATCGACGATCCCGATCCGACGAAGAGCGGGCCGGCGCTGGCGATCACCAACATGGACGAGATCAAGTACAGCGACGAGGTGCTCACGATGGTCGGTTGCGTCGACGCGATGGATGGGTCGACGATCACCGGCTATTGGGCGCTGACCTCCGATGACACGCCGAACGTGCTCGAGTGGATGCCCTTCGCCGCCGACACGCCGGTCAGTGGCGACAGCTTCGCGCTCGACTTCTCGCCGCCGCCGGAGTCGGTCGGCCAGGAGATCGCGATGAAGGCCGAGATCATCGATCCGATGGATCGTCGCTACACGGCGCACATGGGGGCGCTGGCGTCGATCCTCGAGGGTAGCGGGGGCGAGTCTGGCGATTGCGCGGACAGCAGCATGAACTTCATCACCCCGCCGGAGTGTGAGAGTGGCAGCGGCGGCAGCGGCGGCAGCGGCGGCAGCGGGGGGAGTGGCTCGAGCGGCGGGGTGACTCCGACGGGCTCGAGCGGCGGTGGCGGCGAGGCTACTGGCGCCACCACGACGCCGATGGAGGGCGACGGCGGGTGCGGGGGTTGTGTGGTCGGTGGAGGCGGGAGTTCGTGGCTGTTGTGGACGCCGTGCTTGTTGTGGCTGCGGCGGCGCCGGGCCTGAGGTGCGAGCTTCCACACTGTAGGCGCGCGGGGTTGGCCCGCGGACGGAGTGGGGGTCCCGGAGTACACTCCCGGGCCGCTTCCCCGGCACAATTCGCATGTCGACGGCCCGCCACGAACCGATCCCGGAGCTCATCTGCGAGCTGTGCCGGCAGTTCTACGCGCTGGGCTGGGTCAGCGGTACCGGTGGTGGGATCAGCATCCGCGGGGCAGAGGGCATTTATATGGCGCCCTCGGGGGTGCAGAAGGAGCGCCTGCGGCCCGAGGATATTTGGTTGTTAGATGGCGCGCACGACGATGTGAAGGTGCTGTGTGCGCCGGCCGACCCGACGTTGAAGATCAGCGAGTGTCGGCCGCTGTTCGCCAACGCGTTTCGCCTGCGGGGCGCGGGCGCCGTGCTGCACAGCCACTCGCTGTGGGCGGTGCTGGCGTCGCGGCTGTTTGCCGAGCGCGGCGAGTTCGTGTGTCAGGGGTTGGAGATGCAGAAGGGGCTGCGCGGGATGGGGTGTTTCGACGCCGTGCGGGTGCCGATCATCGCCAACACGGCGCGGGAGTCGGAGCTGACGGCGAGCATGGCGGCGGCGATGGTCGCGTATCCTGCGGTCGACGCGGTGCTGGTCGCGGGCCACGGCGTGTACGTGTGGGGGTCTGGTTGGGCCCAGGCCAAGACGCAGGCCGAGTGTTACGACTATCTGTTCCGCGCGGTGGTCGAGGCGAATCGCCTCGGCGTGCGCTTGACGTAGGCGAGGGGAGCAGACGATGCGACTGTCATGGCTGGAATCGGATGCGGCGATCGACGCGGGCGAGCTGGCGCGCGTGGGCGTGGTGTACGAGCGGCTGGCGCTGGACGACTATCAGGGCGCGCTCGAGCGGTTGAAGGTCGAGCGCGGCTATGTCACGCAGGACATCGTCGAGCTGCACCCCGAGCTGCCGAACTTGCGGGTCGTGTGCGACAAGTTCAAGGACGAGCACCTGCACCGCGACGACGAGGTCCGCTTCGTGCTCGCGGGTGCGGGGATCTTCGACATCCGGGCGCAGGACGGGCGCTGGATGCGAGTCGAGGTGGAGGCGGGCGACCTGATCGTCGTGCCGGCCGACCTGTATCACCGGTTCTTTCTGACTGAACGGCAGCAGATCCGCTGCGTGCGTCTGTTCAAGGACGCCGCCGGCTGGGTGCCCGAGTATCGAGTTTGAGTGTGTTTTCATCCCCTGAAGAGAGGCGAGTTTTCGAGATGTCTGCAAGCACTGTGACGAAGATCCATCCTGCCGCCGCGCAAGACTTCAAGGTCGCTGACCTGTCCCTGGCCGAGTGGGGCCGCAAGGAGATCGCCCTGGCCGAGAAGGAGATGCCAGGCCTGATGTCGTTGCGCAGCAAGTACGGGGCCAGCAAGCCGCTCACCGGGGCCAAGATCGCTGGTTGCCTGCACATGACCATCCAGACGGCGGTGCTCATCGAGACCCTGACCGCGCTGGGCGCCGAGGTGCGGTGGTCGTCGTGCAATATCTTCTCGACGCAGGACCACGCCGCGGCCGCGATCGCGGCCGCGGGCGTGCCGGTGTTCGCGTGGAAGGGCGAGACCGAGGAGGAGTACTGGTGGTGCGTCGAGCAGACGATCCGCTGGCCCGACGGCAGCCCGCCCAATCTCATCCTCGACGACGGCGGGGACCTCACCATTGTGCTGCACCGCCCCGAGCACGTGAAGACGCTCGAGGGCTGCTACGGCGTCAGCGAGGAGACGACCACCGGTGTGCACCGCCTGTATCAGATGGCCGAGCGCGGCGAGCTGAAGATCGCCGCGATCAACGTCAATGACTCGGTGACGAAGTCGAAGTTCGACAACCTCTACGGCTGCAAGGAGAGCCTGGCCGACGGCATCAAGCGCGCGACGGACATCATGATCGCCGGCAAGGTGGTCGTGATCGCCGGCTTCGGCGACGTGGGCAAGGGCTGCGCCGAGTCGATGCGGGGCTTCGGGGCGCGGGTGATGATCACCGAGATCGACCCGATCTGCGCCCTGCAGGCGGCGATGGAGGGCTTCCAGGTGGTGACGATGGACGAGGCGGCCAAGCTGGGCGACATCTTCGTCACCTCGACGGGCTGCTGCGATGTCATCACCCTGGCGCACATGCGGCAGATGAAGGACGAGGCGATCGTCTGCAACATCGGTCACTTCGACAGCGAGATCGACGTGGCGGGGCTGGTGTCTGACAAGGCTATCCAGGAGATCAACGTCAAGCCGCAGGTCGACCGCTTCGTCTTCCCCGACGGTCACGCGATCATCCTGCTGGCCCGTGGGCGCCTGGTGAACCTCGGCTGCGCCACTGGCCACCCGAGCTTCGTGATGTCCAACAGCTTCACCAATCAGGTGTTGGCCCAGCTCTCGCTCTACGGTGAGAAGGGCCGCTATGAGCGCGGCAAGGTCTACGTGTTGCCCAAGCACCTCGACGAGGAGGTCGCTCGCCTGCACCTCGACAAGCTCGGCGTGAAGCTGACGACCCTCACCAGCAAGCAGGCCGAGTACCTCGGGCTGTCCCCGCAGGGGCCGTACAAGCCCGAGCATTATCGCTACTAGTCCTCGGCGTTCGGCCTCCTCCGAGGTCGGCGCCTAACGGGGCTCGGGGTGGCTCAAAGGTGTTCGCGGGGACCTGTCCCTGCGGGCAGCCGAGCCGCTGCCGGGCCCTTGCTGTGGGGCCTTTCGCGTGGGGGTGGTGGTGAATGGGGCCAGCGAGCTACGCGAATGGGCCCGGCCAGGTGTCCGCGGATTCGCTTGCGGGTGGCGTGGTGGCCTCGCATTTTCGCGCATGAATGGTGTTTCTGGGTGGTGGGAGAGGTCCTCGCATTGAGAGTGCGGTGGTGGGCGAGGTCGGGGCGGGGTTGCCTGTAATGGAATTCTGCCATGATAATGATTGACGGCGGATCTGCTTTATTGCAGATTGCCAACATGTCCAGGTTTGAAGCAACATTCCGTACCGCGATCGCCAATGCTGAGCGGGACGTCCTCGTCGACCAGATCCGCGCAAACCCACAGATGAGCCTCCAGGAGCTCGGTAGACTGTCCACGGGGGAGCTCGGCGGCCTGCTGCGGCAGATCACCGTCGGCGACCTCGTCGGCGGGCTGGCCCGCAGCGTCGCCGCGACCCCGGCCAAGCCGGGCCCAGGGCGTCCGAAGGGCAGCAAGAACGAGGTTCGCAAGTCGGCGGCGCCGCCGGCCGCTGCGCCTCCGGCCAAGCAGGCGGCGGCGAAGCCCGCGGCCAAGGCCTCGCCGGCCGAGGTTGATACCCGCACAGCCGAGGGTCGGGCCGCGTATGATGCCGCCGTCCTGACGGCGCTGCGCGCCTCGACGGGGCCGCAGTCGGCCTCGGACCTGACCCGCGTGGCGGGTGGTTCGCCGCTGCAGATCCGGACCTCGCTGGCGCGGTTGATCGAGACCGGGACCGTGCACTGGTCGGGTCGCGCTCGCGGCACCCGCTATACGCCCGCGTGAGCGCTGGCGACCTTCAAACTCACACAGCGGCGGCCGGGATAGGGCGCCGCTGGGCATACCCAGGACCGCGGTTGGCGTGATAGGTGAGGCCGCGATGTCGGCCCGCGTATCCCTGCCCCCGCGCGTCCTTCCACCCGCTGCGCTGGCGCAGATCGTCGATACGATCAAGACGCTGGCGATTGACGCCGTTCAGGCGGCCAACTCGGGGCACCCGGGGATGCCGATGGGCGCGGCGGTGATGGGCAGCGTGTTGTGGGGGCAATTCCTCGTACACGACCCGCAGGCGCCGCTGTGGCCAGACCGTGACCGGTTTGTATTGAGCGCCGGGCACGGCTCGATGCTGCTGTACGCGCTGTTGCACCTGAGCGGCTACGACCTGCCGCTGGCGGAGCTGCAGCGCTTTCGCCAGTGGGGCTCGAAGACGCCGGGGCACCCGGAGCACGGGCACACGGTCGGGGTGGAGGTGACCACGGGTCCGCTCGGGACCGGGTTCGCGGCGGGCGTCGGGATGGCGCTGGCGGAGCGCTTCCTGGCGGCGACCTACAACCGGCCGGGGCTGGAGATCGTCGATCATTGCACCTACGCGATCGTCAGCGACGGTGACCTGATGGAGGGCGTGGCGGCGGAGGCGGCGAGCCTGGCCGGGCACCTCGGGCTCGGCAAGCTCATCTACCTCTACGATGACAATCACATCTCGATCGATGGGCCGACGGACCTCAGCTTCAGCGAGGACGTGGCGGCGCGCTTCGCCGCCTATGGCTGGCAGGTGGAGCGGGTCGACGGGCACGACGCGGCGGCGGTGGCCGGGGCGCTGGCGCGGGCGCGGGCGGCGAGCGATCGCCCGAGCCTGATCTGCTGCCGGACGGTCATCGCCCACGGCAGTCCGGGCAAGGCCGGGAGCTCGGCGAGCCACGGCGCGCCGCTGGGCGAGGCCGAGGTCGCGGCGACCAAGCGCGCGCTCGGTTGGCCGGAGGACGCGAAGTTCCTGGTGCCCGAGGCGGTGCGGGCGGTGTTCGCCGAGCAGCAGCTGGGCCAGCGCGAGCGGCGGCTGGCGTGGGAGGCCCACTTCGCGGCGTATCGTCAGGCCCACCCGGAGCTGGCGGCGCAGTTCCTCGCCCACCTCGAGGGCCTTGTGCCGGCGGAGATTCTCGCCAAGATCCCGAGTTTCCCGCCCGGTGGGGCGATGGCGACGCGCAAGGCCGGGGGCAAGGTGCTGGCGGCGCTGGTCGCGGCGCATCCGACTCTGGTCGGTGGTTCGGCGGACCTGGCGGGCTCGAACGGGGTCGAGATGGCGGTGGCCAGTCAGTCGCGGGCCCAGCCGGGCGGGCGGGCGATCCACTTCGGGGTGCGCGAGCACGGGATGGCGGCGGTGTGCAATGGCCTGGCGCTGCACGGCGGGGTGCGGGTGTTCGACGCGACCTTCCTGGTCTTCTCGGACTTCATGCGCGGGGCGCTGCGGCTGTCGGCGTTGATGCAGCTGCCGGTGGTGCACGTGTTCACGCACGACAGCTTCTGGGTCGGCGAGGACGGGCCGACGCACCAGCCGATCGAGCAGCTGATGAGCTTGCGGCTGATCCCCGGGCTGCACGTGGTGCGTCCGGCGGACGCGCGTGAGACCGCGGGGGCGTGGCGGCACGCGATGCAGCGGGGGCCTGGCGACGGCCCGACGGCGATCTTGCTGACGCGTCAGGATCTGCCGGTGATGCCGGAGAGCCGCGAGTCGATCGAGGTCGGGGCGTATGTGTTGTGGCAGCCCAAGGGGGTGGCGGTCGTCGATCTGGACGGCGTGTTGGTGGCGACCGGCTCCGAGGTTGCGACGGCGCTGGAGGCCGCGCGCACGCTGGAGAAGGCCCATGGGCGGCGGGTGCGCGTGGTGTCGATGCCGTGCTGGGAGGCGTTTCTCGCCCAGCCCGCGAGTTATCGCGACGAGGTGCTGCCGCCGGCGCTGACGCGGCGGTTGTCGGTCGAGGCGGGCACGACCTTCGGGTGGAGTCGCTTCGCGGCGCACCAGCACGGGCTCGACCACTACGGTGCTTCTGCGCCGGGCAAGCTGCTGGCGGAGAAATTCGGCTTCACGCCGGCCGCGGTGGTGGCTCGCTGGCTCGAGCTGCCGTGAAGTGTGGACGATCACGCCCCCGAACGGCGTCCGAGGCCGTTCGCGGAGCATCGCTGTGGCATGCTCCGCGCGCCAAAACCCGGGCCTTTGCCCGGCCTTTTCATTCGCGCATTCACGCAGGCGAAAGCAAGTAGAGAGCTACCATGGAACTCGCAAAGGTCCGTAACATCGGGATCTCCGCGCACATCGACTCGGGCAAGACCACCCTCTCGGAGCGCATCCTGTACTACACGGGGCGCATCCACAAGATCGAGGAGGTCAAGGGCAAGTCGGGCGTGGGCGCCACCATGGACTCGATGGATCTCGAGCGCGAGAAGGGCATCACGATCCAGTCGGCGGCGACCTTCGTGACCTGGGGCGACTGCTTCATCAACCTGATCGACACGCCCGGGCACGTCGACTTCACGATCGAGGTCGAGCGCGCGCTGAGCGTGCTCGACGGGGCGATCCTCGTGCTGTGTTCGGTGAGCGGGGTGCAGTCGCAGTCGATCACGGTCGACCGGCAGATGCGGCGCTACAACGTGCCGCGGCTGGCGTTCATCAACAAGATGGACCGGGCCGGCGCGGACGCGTTCAAGGTGACCCGCCAGCTGCGCGAGAAGCTGCGCCACAACGCGGTGCTCGTGACCTACCCGATCGGCGCCGAGGACAAGTTCGAGGGCGTGGTCGACCTGCTCACGCGCGAGGCGCTGTACTTCGACGGCGACAACGGCGAGACGGTCCGCAAGGAGCCGTGCCCCGAGGCGCTGAAGGCCGGGGTCGAGGAGTTTCGCCTGAAGCTGGTCGAGGCGCTGGGCGACTTCGACGACGCGATCGCCGAGGCCTTCCTCGACGGCGAGGGCGCCAACCTGACGGCGGAGCAGCTGCGTCCGGTGATCCGCAAGGCGACGCTGGCGCTCGAGCTGACGCCGGTGTTCGTCGGCTCGGCGTTCAAGAACAAGGGCGTGCAGCACCTGCTGGACGGCGTCACCGAGTTCCTGCCGAACCCGACCGAGGTCACCAACAAGGCCTTCGAGATCGGCAGCGGCGGCAAGGAGACCGAGGTCATCCTCGCCAGCGACGCCAACAAGCCGCTGTGCGCCCTGGCGTTCAAGCTCGAGGAGGGCAAGTACGGTCAGCTGACCTACATTCGCATCTATCAGGGCAAGATCAACAAGGGTGACAGCATCTACAACACCCGGACCGGCAAGAAGTCCAAGGTGGGTCGGCTCGTGCGCATGCACGCCGACGAGATGCAGGACATCGACGACGCCGAGGCGGGGCATATCGCGGCGCTGTTCGGCATCGACTGCGCCTCGGGCGACAGCTTCACCAGCGGCGACCCTGTCTACTCGATGCGCTCGATGTTCGTGCCGGCGCCGGTGATCAGCTACGCCGTGCAGCCGCTCAAGAAGGACGGCCTGCAGAACTTCTCGAAGGCGCTCAACCGCTTCTCGAAGGAGGACCCGACCTTCCGCGTGCACCGCGACGAGGAGTCCGGCGAGACGATCATTCAGGGCATGGGCGAGCTGCACCTCGACATCTATATCGAGCGCATGAAGCGCGAGTATCAGGTGGAGACGATCGTCGGCGAGCCGCAGGTGGCGTACCGCGAGACGATCACGCAGGAGATCCATTTCACCTACATCCACAAGAAGCAGACCGGCGGCTCGGGCCAGTACGCGAAGATCGGCGGCACGATGCGGCCGCTCCCGGACGACGCGGAGGACAAGACCTACCGCTTCGTCGACAACGTCGTCGGCGGCAAGATCCCGCGCGAGTACATCTCGTCGTGTGACAACGGCTTCCGCCAGGGCCTCGACCGCGGCGTGCTGATCGGCTTCCCGGTGGTCGGCATCGAGATGGAGGTCAACGACGGTGGCGCCCACGCGGTCGACTCCAGCGACATGGCCTTCCAGATCGCCGCCCGCGCGGCCTTCAAGGAGACCATGCCCAAGGCCGGGCCGATCATCCTCGAGCCGATCATGCGCGTGGTGGTCGAGACGCCCGAGGAGTTCCAGGGCGGCATCCAGGGCGGCCTGGTCCGCCGCCGCGGCAACATCGTCGGCTCCGAGAGCAGCATGGGCACCAGCGTGATCGAGGCTCATGTGCCGCTCGCCAACATGTTCGGCTACTCGACCGAGCTGCGCTCCAACTCGCAGGGCAAGGCCGAGTACACGATGGAGTTCGAGCGCTACGAGGCGGTCCCCCGCCACATCCAGGACGAGCTCATCCGCAAGTACGCGGACAACAAGAAGGGCTGAGGCCGGCCGCCCGACATCGGGCCGGAGAAGGCCGCTCCCGCGTCGCGGGGCGGCCTTCGCTGTTTCTGCGGATGGTCCGGGCCGTATCTCCGGGCAGGTGAGCCGTACCTGCGGACGGTTGCGTCGCGGGGCGGCCTTCGCCGTGTCTGCAGATTGACGGGCTGTCTCTCGGGACAGGTCCGTGGGGATGTCCCCGGGGACAGGTCAGTCCTCGGCGGTCTCGCGCAGGGTGTTGCGGCGCTGGAGGGCGGCGCGGTCGCCGGGGCGGGCGAGCAGGCCAGGCAGGAGGGTGCGGGCGCGGGCGCGGGACTCGGGGCTGCCGTCGCGCAGCAGCGAGGCGACCAGCTCCTCCTCGATGAGGCCGCGCTCGGCGGGGTCGCGCAGGGCGTCGTTGGCGAGGGCGTCGCCGGCGACGGCCTGGAGCTCGCCCTCGCGGGGGACCGGGAAGCTGCGCAGGGCGGCGATGAGCAGGAGGTGGCTGCTGGCGTCGTTCGGGGCGAGCTGGCGGAGCAGCGAGGCGTGGTAGCGGGCCAGCGCGGGGTTCTGGGTCTGGAGGGCGATGCGGACCTGCAGGCGCAGGACCTCGGGCTCCTGGCGATCGACCTGGTTGCGGGTGGCGGCGAGGATCGCGGCGTAGCTGGGGGCGACGGGGATGATCGACTCCATCACCAGGGTCCAGGGGGCGAGCGCGTCGGGCATGCGCGTGGCCAGCTCCTCGGCGCTCGGGTAGCGGCGCAGCAGGTCGTCGACGACCTCGCGTGACAGCGGCTTGCGGACGACGGCGAGGGTGCGGGCCAGGGCGACGGCGGCGGCGTCGGGGTGGCCGAGGGCCTCCTCGGCGGCGGCCAGCAACCACCACGGGTCGGCGGCGTTGGGCTGCAGGCGGGTGGCCACGAGGGCGCGGGCGCGGGCCTCGCTCCAGTCGCCGGTGGCGATCGCCTGGAAGGCGAGGTGGGTGTGCAGGCCGGCGTCGAGCGGGCGCATGCGCAGGGCTGTCTCCGGGGACAGGTCGGCAGGGACGGGGACGGGGCGTTCGGGGTGCTCGGGGCGGCCGGTGACCTCGCTGCGCTCGCGGCGTTGCCAGGTGTGCGGGAGGGCCCACAGCGACAGGGTGAGCGCGGCGAGGAGGGTGACGCCGCCGAGGTAGAGGCCGGGGCCGGGCGACCAGCGGGCGATCATCCGGCGCTCGGAGAGGGCGCCAGCGAGGGCACACAGCGGGGCGGCGACGCCGAGGAACTCGAGGCTGAAGTCGCCGAGGCTGTGGATCGCCAGGGCCAGCGGGCCGCACAGGGCGATCCTCCGGGCCCGGCCCTGCCGCCCGCCGCTGCTGTACATCGCGGCGATCCACCACCACAGCAGGCCGAGCACGATCGCCAGGCCGGCGATCGGACCCCACTCGACCAGCATCGCGACCGGCGCTGACTCGAGGTGCGTGTGCAGGACACCGGCGGGCTGGCTGTCGATCGCGGGGAAGAGGTCGATGAAGGCGCCGCGGCCGACGCCCAGCACCGGCGAGAGCGGCACGAGGTTGACGGCGTCCTGGGCGACGCGGAACTTGGTCTCGAAGCCGGGCTCGCCGGTGCGAGCGAGGGTGGCCAGCTCGGCCCAGGCGCCGCTCTGGCGCGCGAGCAGGGCGGCGACGCCGGCGAAGCCGCCGAGCAGGACCACGCGACGCAGCCACAGGCGGCCGCGGGCCTCGCCCTCGCGGGCCCAGGCGAGCAGGAGGCCGATCGGTGCGACGAGCAGGAGCGCCAGCATGGCGCCGCGGGACAGCGAGAGCAGGACGGCGACGCCCTGCACGGCGAGCGCCCCGAGGGCGACCAGGGCGCGCTCGCGGGCCCGGGCGAGGCGGGCGGGGTCGCCGGTGTCGTGGGCCTGGAGGCGGTAGTGCACGGCGAGGGCGCCAGCGCAGAAGATACCGAGCAGGAACAGGCCGGCCTGGTGGTTGGGGTTGACGAAGGAGGTGAGCAGCGCGGGGGTGTGGGCGGGGTCGACGTCGCTGGGGTGGTAGAAGCCGTAGATCTGGCGCACGCCGAGGCCGGCCTGGATGAGGCCGAGGAGGGCGACCAGGCTGCCCACGCCGGCCACGAGGGCCGCGCTGACGCGCCACGAGAGCTGGGCCGCGGCGATGTAGAGGGCGGTCAGGCCGAGCAGGCGCGCGGCCTCGAGGGCGGTGTCGCCGGGGACCGGGGAGAGGCCGGGCCACGGCGCGGCCGCGCTGCCGGCCAGGGCCGCCTCGGACATGGCGACCAGATCGGGCGCGAGCCACACGCGCAGGTTGTGGGGCAGCGGCATCCACTGCAGCAGGGTGACGAGGGCCGCGAAGCCGCCGATGGCGCTGCCATACGGGATGCGCAGGGGCTCGCCGCGGCTGCACAGGCGCAGCCACAGCAGCCACACGACGGCGAGGAAGACCGGCACGGCGCTGACCGGCACGCCGCCGAGCCACAGCGCGGGGGCGGCGACAGCGAGGGCGAGCAGGAGCCGCGACCACGGCATCTGGCCCGGTCGTTCGTTGGTGGGGACGCTGTCGTCGGGCTCCTCGGGGGTGGCGATGATGCTGGCCCGAGAGACATGTCGCATCGAACCTTGCCGATGGACCACGATCGAAGGGACAGGTTCGCTGCGGGCCGCGGGGGTCGCGGGCTTACTCGCGGGGACGGCGGGCTCGGGTGTTGCTGCGGGCGTGAGGCTCGCGGGGGTGTCGTCGTCGGGCGTCAAGGTAAGCGCGCGGGAGGCCGTGGAGTGAGCCGGGCGGGCGTTTTATGCCTGTTCGGGGCTGGTCTCACGCGCGTGGTAAGCATAGTACCCGACGCCGTATCCGGCCTCTTCGCGGCGCGTGTCGACCTCATTGAGGATCACGCCGAGGAGGTTGTTATCGCCCTGGCGGAGCAGCGAGAGGCTGCGCTGGAGCTCGCTGCGGGTGGTGGCCTGGCAGCGGGCGACGACGATGAGGCCGTGGGCGATGCGGGCGAGGATGAGCGGGTCGGTGACGGGGAGGACGGGGGGTGAGTCGAGGATGACGAGGTCGTAGCGTTCGCCGAGCTCGGCGAGGAGCTTGCGGGTCTGGGGGCTGTCGAGCAGCTCGGCGGGGTTCTGGGGGATCTCGCCGCAGAGCAGGAGGTGGAGGTTGTCGGGGAGATCCTCGTTCTGGGTGAGGATCGCCTCGTCGAGGGTGCAGCGTCCCGACAGCACGCCGGCGAGGCCGACGCTCTCCTTGCCGATCGGCGCGTCGAAGACCTGGTGCAGCCGCGGGCGGCGCATGTCGGCGTCGACGAGGATCACGCGCTTCTTGGCCTGGGCGAAGCTCATCGCGAGGTTGATCGCGGTCGAGCTCTTGCCCTCGCTGGAGTTCGGCGAGGTGACGACGAGGGTGCGCAGCGGCGACTCGCCCTGGACGAAGCTGAGGGAGGTGCGGATCGCCCGGCAGCGCTCGGCCATGAGGGACTGCGGGTAGAGCAGGGTGTGGAGGTCGCGGTGGCGTCGCTGGGCCCGCAGGTTGCCGACGCCGAGGCGGGCCTCGGAGGGGAGCAGCGGGAGCTGGCCGAGCACGGGCAGGCCGAAGTTGGCGATCGCCCGCTCGAGGTCGAGGAGGCCGCGGATGCGGTGGTCGCGGACGTCGACGCCGAGGGCGAGCAGCGAGCCGAGGGTGAGGCCGCCGATCAGGGCCACGGCGACCAGCAGCGCCTTCGGCGGGAACACCGGCTCGCGCGGGCGGGTGGCCCGGTCGAGCACCTCGATGTCCTGCGCCTCGACGCGGTTGGTCATCTCGATCTCGGTGTCGCGGCGCGACACGAGCGCGTAGGTCTCGGCGGTGGTGGTCGACTCGCGCTCGAGCTCCCGGTACTCGCGCTCGAGGCTGGTGAGCTCGAGGGCGCGGTTCTTCTCGGTGGTCAGCGAGTCGCGCAGCTGGTGCTCGGTCGAGGTGGCGGCGTTGGCCCGGGCCTTGAGCGACTCGAGCAGGTCGCGCTCCTCGCGAGCGATGCGCTTCTCGATGAGCTCGAGGCGGCGGCGAGCCTGCTGGAGGTCGGGCATCTTGTCGCCGTATTTGACGCTGAGCTGCTCGACCTCGCGTTCGGCGGTGAGCTGCTCGCTGCGCATGTCCTCGAAGATGGCGCGCTCGCTCTGGGGCAGGAGGCTGGCGCCGGCGAGGCTGCCGGCCTTGTGCAGGCGGCGGGCCTCGTCGTGGGCGGCGCGGGCGGCGAAGCTGTCGGCCTCGGCGTCCTTCAGGTTGGCGTTGGTGGCGATGATCGCCTCGGTGATGACGTTCTGGCGGTCGGCGAGGGAGATCGAGGAGATGCCGTGGGCCTGCTTGAAGTCGGCGAGGGCCTTCTCGGCGGCCTTGAGGTTGGCGAGGGCCTTCTCGCGTTCGACGCCCATGTTGTCCTTGGCGGCCACGCCGGTGCGGGTGCGGCTCTGGAGGATATGGGCGAGATAGGCGTCGGTGATCGCGTTGGCGATGTCGGCGGCGATCTGGGGGTCCGGGTAATCCGCGGAGATGCGGAGGATCCGCGAGCCGCGGACCTCCTCGACGTAGACCAGCTCGCGCAGGCGCTCGACGGGGTCGATCGCCTGGGTGCGGGCGAGTCGCTCGGCCTCGGAGCCGATGTCGTCGACGCCGAGGAACACCGGGTCCTGCGCGAGCCCGAGGGCGCCGAGCGCCCGCTCGGCGACGATGCGGCTGCCGATGATCTCACGCTGGGTCTGGTAGTACTCCTTGTAGGCGAAGAGGCGGCCCTCGTTGTCGTCCGAGACGCCCTTCATCTTGTCGAGCACCTGCGGGCCCGAGAGGTGCAGCACCATCGTCGCGTGGGCTCGCCACTTGGGTTTGAGCATCGAGATGGCGACGAAGCTGCCGGCCACCGCGAGGACCGTGGTGACGGCGACGACCAGCCAGCGCCGGCGCAGGATGCCGACGAAGCGCATGACCTGCTCCATCGCCCGGTCGGCCTCGTCGACCCCGGTGCCCTCGGCCTGCGGGCTGTGTTGCGACTGGGCCATGCGTGAAGCGCCAGCTTAGGCGCCGCGGCGCGAAACGCCAAGCAACCGGCGTGGGGCGGGGCCTGGGCGCCTGGGGCATATTTGCAGTTATCGTGACCGCGGCGGAGCCTGCGAGGCGTGGCGTGTATTGAGGGCGAGGAGGGCGGCGAGGGCGGCGTCGTCGTCGCGCCAGAGATAGGGCGGGAAGCCATAACAGGCGGCGACGGCGTCGTTGAGGGCGGTCCAGGAGCGGCGCAGCGGGCCGAGGTCGAGGGTTGCGGGGCGTGGGTTCGCGCTGGGGAGCTCGAGTGATTCGTGGGGCTGGGTGAGGGCCGGGCGCTCGAGGTAGTTGTGCAGGCGGGTGAGGCCGATGTCGTGCTCGCGGCAGGCGGCGCGGCGCAGGCGGTCGAAGTGGGTGGCACAGGCGGCGACGCGGGCGGCGAGCGCTGTGCGAGGGCGGCGGCGGGGATCGTAGTGGCCGTCCGGGTGGATGGGGAATGGGAAGGTCTCGAGGATCGTGCTGATGGTGTAGCGGAGGTCGCCCTTGAGGGTGGAGCCGCGGGCGCGGGCCCACAGGGCGTGCAAGCGAGATTGCAGGATGCCGAGGTGGTAGGCGTCGGCGAGGGTGATGACGATCAGCTGGTGATCGAAGCAGCGGTCGCGGGGCTGGCGGACGACGAGCAGGTGCGGGGCGAGGCAGGGGATGACGAGGACGTGGCGGGCGCGGGCGAGGGCCTGGCGGAGCGCGGGGGCGGGGCGCCAGAACTGCCACCAGTGCGGCATGGCGGCCTCGCGCGGGTTTTCGCGGCGATGCGGGAGGACGTGGCGGCGGACGTGCGCGAGGGCGCCGGGGTGACGCCGGGCGTCGGTGAGGGTCATGGTCGCGAAGTCGATGATCGTGCGCGAGGGTTGCTGCTGCGGATCGCGGCTGATGTCGCGGCCGACCAGGAAGGGGACGAGGACGGCGGCGGAGGCGGGGTCGCGGGCGAGGAGCTTGGCGTGGGCGGCGGGGGCGAGGACGAAGCCCGCGGAGCCGGGGGTGACGCCCATGAAGCCGAGGCCGGCGTTCTCGGGCAGGCGCTCGGCGTGGCTGCTGTCGACGGGGCACAGCTGGGCCGAGATGACGGCGACGGGGCGACCGGCGAGGCGACACGGACCGGCGTGCGGGCCGGAGATCCAGTTGATGATGCTGACGTGGACGACGGCGTCGCCGGGCCACGGGTACGAGCGCCAGGCGTCGGTGATCGTGCCGCCAGCGGCGAGGATGCGGTCGAGGCTGGCGATGCGGTTGGTGTTCTGGGCGATCGAGTTGGTGCACACGTAGCCGGCACGCTCGCCGGGGCGAAGGTGCTCGCGGGCCCGGGTGAACCAGTAGGTCGCGTAGTCGGCGGCGCGGTTGTCCGGGTAGCGGGCGAAGAGGGTGCGGACGAGCTCGTCGCCGAGGGCGCGGCGGAGCTTGCGGACGCCGAGGTAGGGCGGGTTGCCGACGATCGCCAACTCACCAGCGGGGCGAGGCCAGTCGAGGAGGAGGGCGTCGCCGGTGCGGATGTCGGGCGCAGTGTCGGGGTGCTGAGGATCGGCGAGGAGGTTGCGGGCGATCGCGGCGGCGTGGGCGTCAAGCTCGATGCCGTGGAGCTGGCCGAGCGTGAAGTAGGGGCCGGGTGGGGGTGGGAGGGCGAGCGCGTGGCAGCGTTCGGTGATCGCGGCGGCGAGCTGCGCGAGCGCGTCGCGGACGGCGAGCAGGAAGTTGCCGCAGCCGCAGGCGGGGTCGAGGACGTGGAAATTTTGGAAGGCGTCGACCAGAGCGGAGAGGGCGTCGCGGGGGGTGGCGGCGATGCGACGCTGCCAGGGCTCGACGATCGTGGGGCCGACGACGCGGAGGATGTCGGGTTCGGCGGTGTAGTGGGCGCCGTGGCGATGGCGGGCGCGGGGGTCGAGGCTGCGCTCGTAGGCGGTGGGATCGCGGCGCGTGGGCAGGGAGAGAGCGCCGCGGGCGGTCGCCGCGGGAGCGACGGGCGACGAGAGACCGTCGCGCTCGTGGTCGACGGCACGAGCGGCGGGTGCGACGGGCGCCGAGAGACCGTCACGCTCATGGTCGACGGTGGGACCTGTGGCGGGCGACGAGGCTGTGGTGTTCAGGCGAGCAGCTCGTCGGCGGTGGTGACGGTGAGGGCGCGACGTAGCCAGCGCTCGAGCTGCTCGAGGTCATGGCTGGCGCGGATGGTTGCGGCGGCCGCGGGTGGGACGGCGATTTCGCGGAGCTGGAGGAGGGTCAGGATGCTCGCGGCTGTGGCCTCGAGCTTGCCCTCGAGCTTGCCAGTCGCATGGCTCTCGGCCTGGATCTCGGCGATGCTGGTGTATCCGTGCTGCTGCAACAGGTTGTGCAGGGTGACCGCTCGGGAGGTCGCAGGGTCGACGAGGGCGCGGACGGGGAGAGGGTTCTGCAGGACCCCGGGCGCTGTGAGCGTGTCGTCGGCGCGCAGGATTCGCACAGGTTCGCCGCGCACGTGGACCTCGACGCGCAGGGGACCGTTGAGGCGGACGACCCAGATGTAGCGGACGCCGAGGGTGAGCAGCTCGGAGATTTTTGCGGCGAGTTCGGCCTCGTCCTGGCCGATGTCGGCGTACTCGACCGCGAGCGGCGGGACGGTGCGCAGCCAGCCGGGTTGCAGGGGGCTGTTGTCGGTGACGATGAGGTCGGGGGCGCGGAGGTTCTTGTTGTCGTTGAAGGCGATACCGACGTCGATGCTGACGCGACCGTCGACGGCCGGGTCGCTGGCGAGGGCGCTCGCGCCGGCGTTCTGGGTCCCGCCGTGGCGGTGACCGGCGGGCGCGCAGTAGATGGCGTGGCCGTCGCTCAGCTCGTAGGGGTCGCCTTCGCGGATCTGGTCGGCGCGGAAGGGGCCCGGGGCGACGCGCGGGAAGGGCATGGCGGCGACGATAGCAGGCGTGCGAGGTCAGAACCATCCGGGCTGCATGCGGGTGTAGGAGTCCTCGCCGTCGCGGCACAGGCGGACCCAGTGGTCGATGCGGGGGAGCTCGGTGGAGAACCAGTACTGGGCGGCGCACAGCTTGCCCTCGTAGAAGCCGCGATCGGCCGCTGCGGCGGTGGGGAGGGCGCGGGCGGCGACGCTGGCCTGACGCAGCCACTGCCAGGCGACGACGATCGTGGAGAAGAGCTCGAGGAAGTCGGCGCTGTGGCGGAGCATGAACTCGGGCTCGCCGGCCTGGCCGCGCCGCGCGAGCTCGAGGGTGAGGTCGGCGATGTTGTGGGCGGCGCGGTCGAAGTCGTCGAGCCAGGTCGTGGAGAGGCCGGCGTCGCGGGCGTCGGCGAGGGCGCGGCGCCACTCGTCGGCGAGGGCCAGGAAGGCGCCGTCGGCGAACACGCGGCGGCCGAGGAGGTCGAGGCCGTGGATGCCGGTGGTGCCCTCGTGGATGCTGTTGAGCTTCTGGTCGCGCAGCCAGGCCTCGGGCAGGTACTCGCTCGAGTAGCCGTAGCCGCCGTGGATCTGCAGGGCCAGGGCGTTGGCCTCGAAGCCGCGCTCGGCGGGGAAGCTCTTGGCGACCGGGGTGAGCAGGTCGAGCAGACGCTGGGCCCGGCGGCGCTCGTCCGGGTCGTCGTGGTGCTCGGCGAGGTCGGCGTAGCGGGCGGTGTGGATCAGCAAGGCGAGGCCGCCCTCGACGATCGCCTTCTGGCGCAGGAGCATGCGGCGGACGTCGGGGTGCTCCACGATCGCCACCTGCGGGGCGCGGGGGTCGCGAGCGCCGGGCAGGCGGCCCTGGTGGCGGCCCTGGGCGTAGCGGATGGCCTCGTGGTAGGCGACCGAGGCGGTGGCCATGCCGTTGACGCCGACCATGATGCGGGCGGCGTTCATCATCTGGAACATATAGGCGAGGCCCTGGTGGGGCTGGCCGACGAGCCAGCCGTGACAGTCGTTCTGTTCGCCGAAGTTGATGACGAGGCTCGGGAGGCCCTTCCAGCCGACCTTGTGGATCAGGCCGGCGGTGTGGACGTCGTTGTCGACGAGCTCGCCGTCGGCGGTGAAGCGGCGGCGCGGGACGGCGAGCAGGGAGATGCCCTTGACGCCGGGGGGCGCGTCGTCGAGGCGGGCGAGGGCGAGGTGGACGACGTTGTCGGCGATGTCGTGGTCGCCGCCCGAGATGAAGATCTTGTGGCCGTGCACGCGGTACGTGCCGTCGCCGGCCGCGGTGGCGCGGGTGGTGATGTCGCCGAGGCTCGAGCCGGCCTGCGGTTCGGTGAGGGCCATGGTGCCGGTCCACTCGCCGGAGTACATGCGGCGCATGAAGGTGTCGCGCAGCCAGTCGTCGCCGAAGGCCTCGATGAGGTGAGCCGCGCCGGCGGTGAGGCCGGCGTAGCCGTAGGCGCCGAGGTTGGCGGCCATGAGGTAGGCCTCGGCGACGATCGCCACGGTGTGCGGCAGCTGCTGGCCGCCGACGGCGTGCGGGCGGGTCGCGCTGAGGACCCCGAGCTCGGCCATCTGGGCCCAGATCGCGCGCATGCTCGGGTGCACGTGGATGCGCCCGTGCTCGAAGCGCGGGGGCTCGAGGTCCATCGGGCGATAGGCCGGGAAGAGCAGGTTGCGGGCCAGGCCGCGAGCGCTGCGCAGGAACAGCTCGAAGGTCTCGGCGCCGTGCTCGGCGAAGGCCGGGAGGCGGCACAGGGCCAGCACGTCGGCGACCTCGTGGAGCTGGAACTGCACGTCGCGGTCCGAGATGAGCGGGTTCTGGTCGGCCATGGCCGGAGGATAGGCTGGCGGCCCGGGACCGGGGGCCAACTTTGTGCTTGACGGTTGGTATTATAAGGGACATGATTCCATCACAACGGAATCGGGCGGATGGCCTCCATCCCCACCCGCCGGGCCCGTTGAGTGCTGAGTCAGGGGTGCTGCGAACCGATCCGCCGACGTCGTCCACGCTGGTGTGGGCGCCGTCGGCGGTGTCCTATTTCAGCGTACTGGTTTCAGCGTACTGGCGGGAGCGCGGCGAGGAACTCGGCGAGGGCGCGGTTGAAGGCGGCGGGTCGCTCCCAGTAGACCGAGTGGCCGGCGGCGGGCTCGTGGTGGAGCCTGGCCCCGGGGACATGTCCTACGAGCCAGGTGACAGCCGACGGCGGGATCAGGAGATCCTCCTCGCCGGTGACGCACAGCAGCGGGCCGCGGAGGGCGGCGAGCGGGACGGTGCGCATGGCGACGAGCGTGGCCATGACGGCCCGGCGGTCGAGCCAGGGCGAGAGGGCGGCGACCTGGTTGTAGAGGACGTTCATCGCCGGCTGCTCGCGGGCGAGGCGGAGGCCGGCGGCGACGCTGACGTGGGGCGGGAGCGCAGGCAGGCCGCGGGCGAGGTGGGCGGCGAAGATCGCGTCGAGCTCGGGGTGGGTGATGGCGCCGGTCGTGCAGGCGAGGACCAGCGCGCGCACGCGGTCGGGGCGGGCGGCGGCGAGGAGGGTGCAGGTCCAGCCGCCCATCGACTGGCCGACGAGCACCGGGGCGTGGAGGCCGAGGTGGTCGAGGAGGGCGAGCAGGTCGTCGGCGAAGCCGGCGAGGCCGGGGCCGCCGGGGGCCTCGGGCGAGCTGGCGAAGCCGCGGTGGGAGAACACGACGCAGGTGTGGCGGCCGGCGAAGTGGGCGAGCTGCTGCCACCAGCTGAGGTGGTTGCCGCCGAGGCCGTGGGCGAAGACCAGCGCCGGGGCGGTCGGGTCGCCGGCGCCGTGGACCTCGTAGTACAGATCGCAGTGCGGGCGGGGGAGGGTGGGCACGGCTGCGCTTACTTGGGCGGGCCGTGCCAGTGGGGCATCGAGCCGTGCGGGGAGTGGAAGTATTTGGTGGGCGAGGCGTAGCGGAAGTTGGTGACGCGGCTGGTGTAGATGCAGGCGTAGCTCTCGACCTGGGCGCCGAAGCGGCTGGTGTCGCGGCGGGCGGCGAACACGGAGCCCCAGTAGGGGTTGAAGGCCTCGTCGACGTCGGCGATGCGGCGCTCGAGGGTGTCGGCGACCTCCTCCTCGTAGCGGCGCAGGCGATCGAAGCGCTTGCGGACGGTGGCGCGGGTGTCGGCGAGCATGTGCTCGGCCTCGGCCGCGGCGACGCCCTGGCGGACCAGCTCCTCGGGGCTCATGCGGGCGAGCAGGCGCGAGAGGTAGCGCTGGGCGCTGATGTCGTCGGCGAGGGAGATGCGCAGCCAGGTGAGGTGCTCGATCTCCTTGAGGGTGACGTGGCGGTCGCGGCGGACGTCGAGCTCGTGCTCGAGGTCCTCGACGACCAGCGCGGTGCGCCAGCCGGAGCTCTTCTTGCTCTTCACGATGTCGCCGTAGATGTGGTCGCCGACGTAGAGGACCTCGTCGCTGTGCACGCCGAGGGCGGTCTGCAGGCCCTGCTGGTTGCCGCCGAGGTAGATGCGCCCGCGCTTGGGCTCGGGCACCGGCTTGCCGAGCGGGCGGTCGGCGAGGTCGAGCTCCTGGAAGGCGGCGGCGCCGGTGAAGAAGTCCGGCTTGCGCGCGCCGACGATGACCCAGTCGAAGTAGTCGCGCCAGTGGTCGTAGGCCGCGAGCTGACCGCCGAGCACGTAGCGCATCACGTGGTCGGTGTAGGGCAGCAGGCTGTTGGTCAGCAGGAACAGCTTCTTGCCGGCGCTGCGGAACTTGTGCAGGGTCTGGCCGAGCTCGGGGTCGATCTGGAAGTAGCGGCCGATGTCGCCCTGGATCAGGTCCTTGAGCGAGCCGTCCTGGTGGGCCTGGTCGATGCACTCGCGCACGTCGAGCCAGGCCTGCGCGTAGGTCGGCGGTCCGCTCGGCCACAGCTCGGGTCGGTGGTCGATGAGGTCGACGACCTCGGCGAACAGCGTGACCTCGGGCAGGGCGAACAGGGTGTCGACCGGGGCGAAGCGCTCGCGCTCGGTGCCGAGGCGCTGCGAGCGGTACAGCGACTTGCGCTCGGGCCGGGGCAGCAGGCGCTTGCCGTGGAAGGCGCGGCCGACGTAGCCGTGGCGGTCCATCTTGATGATGTTGCCGTAGCGCTTGTCGACGACGAGGCCGCGGATCGCGAAGGTCGGGTCGGAGCGGATCTCGCGGAGGGCCTCGGGGTAGCCGCGCTGCAGCAGCTTGTCGAGGGTGCAGCGGATCGACAGCGCCTCGAGCTCGTCCTGGCGGTAGAGCGCGAGGGTGTAGTCCATGTCGAAGCCGATGACCGTGATGCGGTCGAAGGCGAGGTCGCGGTTGGTGAAGATGCGCCGGGTGTACGGCGCCTCGAGCACGAGCTCGGCGTCGGCGAGCAGCTTGCGGATCGGTGTCGGGAGCCCGGACGCGAGGGACATGCGAGGCCCACGAGCCTATCAGGGGCGCAGGCTGCGGCCGTGATCGCGTTCTGGATCGCTGAATTAATTCGCGCAGAAACGATGAGTTGGTTTTTTTATGTGTATTGGTATCTGCATTGGACCCGCCGACGCAGGGTGCGGCGCCTTACGCTTGCCAGAGGCTTCGTCGCCCAGTTCACGCGGTTGCGAGAATTCGTGGGCTTCCGTACGGTGAGCCATGGTCGCAGCACCCCCCACGCTCAAGGATGAGAAGCGCGCGCTCTGGTACCTGCGGAAGATACCGCTGCTGGAGGGGTTATCCGCGGAGCAGCTGCGCGACCTGGTCCCGGAGGTCGAGGTCCGCGAGCTGCAGCGGCGCCAGATCGTGTACCTGCCCGGCGATCCGGGCGAGCAGGTGTTCTTCATCCAGGGCGGCCGCATCAAGTGCAGCAAGGTGTCGCGCGACGGCAAGGAGCTGACGCTGACCTACGTGGCGGCGGGCGAGTTCTTCGGCGAGCTGTGCGTGCTCGAGGGCCAACCTCGCGAGGAGATGGCCGAGGCGATGAAGAACTCGATCATCACGGTGCTGCCGCGCGAGGCCATCCGCGAGCTGCTGATGACCCAGTCGAAGATCGCGTTCCGCTTCATCAAGGTGGTCGGCGACCGCCGCCGCATGATGGAGACGAAGATCGAACACCTGGTGTTCCGCGACGTGCACGCCAAGCTGGCCGCGCTGCTGCTCGAGCTGGGCAAGGAGCACGGCAAGGAGACCGAGGACGGGCTGCAGATCGACCAGAAGATCACGCACCAGGAGATGGCCAACCTGATCGGCTCGACGCGCGAGACGATCTCGCTGACGCTGTCGGCGTTCAAGCGCAAGGAGCTGATCTTGCTGCAGGGGCGCACGGTCGTGCTCACCGACCTCGACGGGCTCGCGGCCCTGACCTGATGCGCTAGCCCCCCGTGAGGCCGCGCCGGGCCAGGTAGCGCCGCTTGGCCGCGGCGCCACGCTTCTCGAGCAGGGGTCGCAGCCAGCGGCCGAGCCCGGGCGAGAGGTAGCCGAGCGTCGACAGCTTGCCGGACATGTACGGGATGTCGACGTCGAGGCCGGTCTTGTCGCTGCGCACGCAGTCCATGACGACCGCCGCGACCTGCTCCGGGGTGACCATCGGCTGCGAGAAGGTCAGGTCGCTGACGTGCTCGAAGTCGTCGTCGAAGAAGTTGGTGTCGACCGGCCCGGGGTTGACGTTGGCGATCCGGATGCCGCGTCGCCCGAGGTCCTCGGCGGCCGAGAGGGCCCAGAAGCGCAGGCCCGCCTTGGTGCCCGAGTAGACCGCGGAGCCCGGCACGCCGAGCTTCCCGGCGAGGCTGGCGACGTTGACGATCACCCCGCCGGGGGCCATCAGGTCGGCGACCACGCGTGTCAGCACGACCGGCGCGACGAGGTTGACCGTGAACATGTCGGCGAGCTGCTGCGGCCGGTGGCGCAGCATGTCGCCGCGGTGGTGCAGGCCGGCGTTGTTGATCACCACGTCGAGGCGGCCGAGCTTCTGGATCACCGCGTCGGGCAGGGCCGTCAGCGCCTTGAGGTCGCCGACGTCGAGCGGGAAGGCGACCGCGCGCGGGCCGAGCTCCGTGCAGGCCCGCGTGAGGCGCTCGGCGCCGCGGGCCACCATCGCCACCTGGGCCCCGGCCGCGACCAGCATGCGGGCGACGGCCAGACCGATGCCAGAAGACGCGCCGGTGACGATCGCTACGTGGTCCTTGAGATCCATGGCCGCGAAGATAGCTGCAGCGTGCGCCGGCATGAAGGGCTTTAAATGGGGACGCCCCGCGCCCCACCGAAGTGGAGCCGCGGGGCGTCGCATCGAACCGCAGGGCGGTCGATGCCTGGACTACATGTCCATGCCGCCCATGCCACCGCCGCCGCCGCCGGGGCCCGGAGCCGGGGCATCCTTCTTCGGCTTCTCGGCGATCATCGCCTCGGTGGTCAGCATCATGCCGGCCACGGACGCGGCGTTCTGCAGCGCGGTGCGGACGACCTTCGTCGGGTCGATGACGCCGTCCTTGATCAGGTCGACGTACTGGCCGGTGCGGGCGTTGTAGCCGTAGCCGGCATCACCCGCGCGGACCGCGTTCATGACGACGCTCGGCTCGCCGCCGGCGTTGATGACGATCTGGCGCAGGGGCTCCTCGATCGCGCGACGGATGATGCTGATGCCGACCTGCTGCTCGTGCGTCGGGGCCTTGAGGCCGTCGAGCTGCTTCTGGGCGCGGATGAGGGCCACACCGCCGCCGGGGACGATGCCCTCCTCGACCGCAGCGCGGGTCGCGTGCAGGGCATCCTCGACGCGGGCCTTCTTCTCCTTCATCTCGACCTCGGACGCGGCGCCGACCTTGATCACGGCGACGCCGCCGACCAGCTTGGCGAGCCGCTCCTGCAGCTTCTCGCGGTCGTAGTCCGAGGTGGTCTCCTCGATCTGGGCGCGGATCTGCTTGACGCGGGCCTTGATGTCGTCCTTCTTGCCGCCGCCGTCGACGATCGTGCAGTTGTCCTTGTCGATCGTGATCTGCTTGGCGGTGCCGAGGTCCTTGAGGGTCAGGTTCTCGAGCTTCTCGCCGAGGTCCTCGGTGAGGGCCTTGCCGCCGGTCAGCACGGCGATGTCCTTGAGCATCTCCTTGCGACGGTCGCCGAAGCCCGGGGCCTTGACGGCGGCGATCTGCAGGGTGCCGCGGATCTTGTTGACCACGAGGGTGGCCAGCGCCTCACCGTCGACGTCCTCCGCGATGATCAGCAGGCTGCGGCCCTGCTTCGCCACCTGCTCGAGGATCGGCAGGAGGTCCTTCATCGTCGAGACCTTCTTCTCGTAGGTGAGCACGTAGGCGTCGCTCAGCGACACGACCATGCGCTCCTGGTCGGTGATGAAGTAGGGGCTCAGGTAGCCGCGGTCGAACTGCATGCCCTCGACGACGTCGAGGTCGGTCGTGTTGGCCTTGTTCTCCTCGACCGTGATCACGCCCTCCTTGCCGACCTTGCTCATCGCCTGCGCGATCAGCTTGCCGATCTCCTCGTCGCCGTTGGCGGAGATGGTGCCGACCTGCGCGACCTCGTCGTCGCTGCTGGTGGCCTTCGACTGGTGGGTCTTGATGTGGTTGATCACGGACTCGACCGCCTGGTCGATGCCACGCTTCAGCTCCATCGGATCGTGACCCGCGGCGACCATCTTCAGGCCCTCGCGGTAGATCGCCTGGGCCAGCACCGTCGCGGTGGTGGTGCCGTCGCCGGCGATGTCGGAGGTCTTCGAGGCGACCTCCTTGACCATCTGGGCGCCCATGTTCTCGAACTTGTCCTCGAGCTCGATCTCCTTGGCGACGGTGACGCCGTCCTTGGTGACCGTGGGGGAGCCCCAGGACTTCTCGATCACGACGTTGCGTCCGCGCGGCCCGAGGGTGACCTTCACCGCGTCGGCGAGGACATTGACCCCGCGCAGGATCGAGTTGCGGGCGTACTCATCAAAACGTACTTCTTTGGCTGCCATGGGAATTCTCGCTTGTATCTGCTGGAAGTTTGGGGGGAGGGGCGCGGACTAGCCTTCGAGCACGGCGAGGATCTCCTCCTCGCGGAGGATCATGTGCTCTTCACCGTCCAGCTTGATCTCGGTGCCGGAGTACTTGCCGAACAGGACCTTGTCCCCGGCCTTCACGTCGAGCGGGGTGCGCTTGCCGGTGTCATCCGACTTGCCCTGACCGACGGCGATCACGACGCCGCGTGCGGGCTTCTCTTTGGCGGCGTCCGGGATGAAGAGACCGCCAGCGGTCTTCTCTTCCTCGGCCATACGCTTCACCAAAACTCGATCGTTGAGCGGACGAACCTTCGTCATTGCAGTCTCCTGTGGTGCTTTTGTCAAAATGGGCGACGCCTGGCCCGCGTGGGCCCGACATTGGGCGCTCGCAGGCCGTGGACCAAACCCCCATGCCGCCGGTTTGGCGGGCTCCTGGGGGACATTGCTAGCAGTCGCCATGGGGCGAGTGCTAACGCGGCCGGAGTCTAGGACCATGGCTGTGAGCGTCAACCCCCGTCGCGGCCAATTTCAGAGCTCGCTTTGGCCCAGGGCCACCAGGTTTGCTCACATAACTTCGTGATGTGGCCCGCAGACCCTGCTAGCTTGCTGAGATGGGGGGTATGGCGATGGTCGACAAGCTCGCGTTGGATGGTTCGCTCGAGGCCTTCTTCTTTGACCAGGTCGGTGAGGCGCAGGCCCGGGCCGGCGCCAATCTCCCGCGTGAAGTCGAGGCGTACGTCGTTCACCTGCTGGCTGCCTTCGTCCACCGGCCCGACGCGGTCGGCCGGCGCAGCGGCCCGCTCGCCCTGCAGTACCTCGCGGCTCGGGCAGAGGCGGGCAGCGCCCGGGCCCAGGCCCTGCGCTCGCTGGGGGACCGGGCCCTCTTTATTGCCGGTGTCGTGCCGCACAGCCTCGACCGCAGCCCCGTGAACGTCCGCTACGTGCGCTCGCTCGGGGCCAGCGCCTATCGCGAGGTCTCCGATGGTCGCGGTGCGCTCGCCGTGTTCCACACCCTGGCGGACCGCTTCGCCGACGCCGCCGAGGTGATCTCGGAGGCGACCGACGCTCGCGGCGAAGCGGACCGCGATCTCCTCGGCCTCTACGACCGCTGGCGCCGTCACGGCGAGGCCCGCGACGCCCGCCGGCTCCGTGCCGCTGGCGTCGTCCTCGATCGCCCAGGCACGGACACCCTGCAATGAGGGCCCTGCGCGGCCTCTACCGCGGCCTCGAAGCCCTCAACGGCGCCGACTCTGGCGTCGACCCGGTGGCCTTCCTGGTCCCCTTCACGGGCAGCGGCCCGCGCGAGGAGCTGGTCGTGGTCCGTGAATCCGAGGACGGCGTGGAGATCGCCCTCGCCCTCGCCGAGCACGCCCTCGAGCGCCTCGAGCGGCGCCCTCACGCCAGCGTCCTCGGCGACGCCGCCCTCGCTGATACCCTCCCCGTCGTCGAGGGCCTCAGCCATCTCCTCTACCTCGTCGAGGCCGTCCGCCGCGAACGTCCGGTCAGCGGCCTCGAGCTCGAGACCCAGGCCGAGGTCGACAAGCTCGCCCTGTGCCTGCTCGCCCGCTGGCCGGCCGCGCGCGACGACTTCCCCCGCCTCGTCGATCGCCTGCTGTGCCAGTGGAGCCCGCTGCCCGGCCAGAGCGAGTCCCTGCGCGAGCGCTACGCGATCGCCAACCGGGTCGCCCTCCGCTTCATCCGCGGGCTCGAGCGCTGCGTGCGTGCGGGTCAGCTCGGCGGTCTGCGTCGCCGCCTGCGTCGCTTCTGGTCGGCCGACATGCCCGGCAAGCTCGCCCTCGCCGGCGCCTGAGTTCACGGTCGCAGGCGCTCGGGAACTCAGGCTCTCGAGGCTCGCCTGAGTTCACGGCCGCAGCAGCGTGTTGTCGATCAGCCGCACCCCGCCGAAGAACGCCGCCACCGCGACCAGCACCGGGCCCGCGACGCTCGCCACTGGTTGCAGCTCGTCGGCGTCGACCAGCGACGCGTAGTCGACCCGCCCCGGCGCGAGCGCCTGCGAGGGATCTGCGAGCAGCGCCGCGCTGTCGCGTTCGCCGGCCGCGAAACGCTCGCGCACCGCCGCCAGATAGCGGCTGATCGCCAGCGCCTCCTGCCGCGCCGTGCCCTTGAGGTTCGTGTTGCGGCTCGACATCGCCAGCCCGTCCGGCTCGCGCACGATCGGCTGCCCGAGCAGCTCGCCGACGAGGTTCAGGTCCGCGTGCATGCGGCGGAGGATCGCCAGCTGCTGGTAGTCCTTCTCGCCGAACAGCCCCACGCTCGGCTGCACCAGCCCCCACAGCTTGGCCACCACCGTGCACACGCCGCGGAAGTGACCCGGTCGGCTGGCGCCGCACAGGTGGCGATCGAGGCCCTCGACCTCGACCCAGGTGCGGGTCCCGTTCGGGTACAGCGCGGCGCCATCGGTCGGACAGAACGCCACGTCGACCCCGCAGCTGGCCGCCTTCGCCAGATCGCCGGCCTCGTCGCGCGGGTAGCGATCGAGGTCCTCGCCCGGCCCGAACTGCGTCGGGTTGACGAAGATCGACAGCACCAGCTGCCCGGTCGCCCCGGCCCGTCGCCGGCCCTCGCGCAGCAGCGACAGGTGGCCCTCGTGCAGGTAGCCCATGGTCGGCACGAAGGCCACCGAGGTGCCCGCCGGCAGTCCAGCGCGCCAGGCCAGCAGCGCCTCGCGCGTGCGCAGCAGTTTCATCCTGTCCTTTGGGTCATGTCCGCCCACCGCCACCCTCCTGTCCTTTGGGTCATGTCCGCGAGGACAGCATCAGCCGGGCCCGTAGGTGCCGGGCCCCGCTGCAGTGGCCGGTCGGCTCGCGTCGGCCGCGGCGAAGCTGTGCTCCTCGCCGGGGAAGCGGCGCTCACGGACCTCGCGGGCGAAGCTGGCGAAGGCCTCACGCACGACCCCGGCCAGCTCCGCGTAGCGCTTGACGAAGCGCGGCTTGAAGCGGTCGTCGAGGCCGAGCAGGTCCTGCATGACCAGCACCTGCCCGTCGCAGCCGACCCCCGCGCCGATGCCGATCGTCGGGATCGCCAGGGCCTCGCTGACCTGGCGGGCCAGCGGCGCCGGGATGCCCTCGAGCACCAGGCTGTAGGCCCCCGCGTCCTGCAGCGCGAGCGCGTCCTGGCGCAGCCGCTCGGCCGCGTCCTGGTCGCGGGCCTGCACGCGAAAGCCGCCGAACTCGTGCACGCTCTGCGGCGTGAGCCCGACGTGGCCCATCACGGGGATGCCGGCCGACACGATCTTGCGCACCGCCTCGACCGTGCGGGCCCCGCCCTCGAGCTTGACCGCCTCGGCCCCGCCCTCCTGGATCAGCCGTCCCGCCGACATCAGCGCCTGCTCCGGGCTCACCTGGTAGCTCATGAACGGCATGTCGACGACCAGGTGGGCCCGCTGCACCGCCCGTCGCACGCAGCGCGCGTGGTAGGCCATGTGCTCGAGCGTGACCTCGAGCGTGTGCGGGTGGCCCTGCATCACCATCCCCAGGCTGTCGCCGACCAAAATGATGTCGACCCCCGCCTCGTCGACCAGGCGGGCGAAGGTGGCGTCGTAGGCCGTCACCATGGCGATCGCCTGTCCCTCGCGCTTGAGCCGCCCGAGGGAGGGAACCGTCACCCGCTTCGGCTGGGGGGTGGCGGCATCAGGCGCGGGGACGGGGATCTCTCCCGGTCCGCGATGGTTCGGCGGGGTCGACATGCGAGCGGCGCGGAGCATATCGCAAAGGCACTGAAGCGCGCCCGAGAAACCCCGAATCACCCCTTCAGACCCGGGGATCGAGTCGCCACAGTTTCGCGCAAACCGGTGCGTAAAATCACCGCGATCGCGCATCGAGAAATCTTTGTATGTTGGCTTCCTGAACGTGCCCAGGCAAATCTGGAGGCGATGCGATCGAATTGTCAGCTTCACTGCGCGGAGCATCGTTCTGGCCGCCCGCACGGCGCTAGCGAGCAGGTGAGCTCACCCGCTGGATTCCCGCGCTGGACCCTCGCGCTGCTGTTGCTCGCCGCCTGCGGTGATAACGGCAACAACGACGGATCTGGCGGCGACACCGACAGCACGGCCGCCAGCGACACCGACGCGCCGACCTCGAGCGACCCCAGCGCGGGCAGTGATGACACCGCCGGCGGCGAGGTCGGCCCCAACTTCGGCCTGCTCAGCTTCACCTTCTATCCCGCCGACGCCAGCCCCGCGCCGGCCCAGCTTGGCATGGCCGGCGCCTGGCGGACGGAGCCCTTCACCACCGACGACTTCTACGCCGTCCGCTCGCTCGCCCTCTTCTTCCCGCCGCCGCCGGCCAAGGCCGACACCCTCGAGGTCCACGACATGTCGGCCTACGATTGGGGCAAGGCCGACGCCTGGATCACGCTCGGCAACGGCCTGCGCCTGCACAGCGCCGACGCCGACGCGCTCGCCTGCCTGCAGGTGCTGGAGGACAGCTACCCGGTCTACCTCAGCGACGACGCCGCCTTCTTTGACAAGGCCTGCGCCCCCGACCCCGCGCAGTGGCAGCCCGCCACCGCCTACGACCTCACCGCCTACGGTGGCGAGGCCTTCGCCGACCAGACCCGCCAGGCCGCGATCACCACCCCGGGCGAGCTCGTGGTCACCGCGCCCGCGATCGACGTCTTCGACTTCCCGCTCGAGCAGGCCAAGGGCCTCGAGATCAAGTGGGCCGCCGACGACGACCCCGACGACCGCATCATCATCCGCATGTGGGATCAGTTCGGCCGCCAGCTCGTCGTCCACGCCAGCGACGACGGCAGCTACACGATCGCCGCCGTCGAGCTCACCAAGCTCGCGGCCGGGCCCGCCACCCTCACCGTCGCCCGCGAGCGCAGCCGCGAGCTCGGCCTCGCCGCTGGCAACCTCCGCGTCGTCGCCCGCACCGAAGTCTGGGCCTACCCCGACCTGTTCTAATTCTTAGCCGCCTCCAAGGAGCCCAGCATGCAGCGCAGAACCTTCCTCAAGACCGCCGGCGTCGCCACAGCCGCCGGCGCCGCCTTCAGCGTCCTTCGCCACCCACGGCGTGCGCAGGCCGCCTGGGGCGACTGGCCCGCCGACAAGCTGGACGCGATGATCCCCGGCGATCGCCAGGCCCAGAGCGTGCTCGAGCTTTACATGTACGGCGGCATGAACGCCTTCGACACCTTCTACACCGTGCCCAAGTGGGGCATGGGCAAGGAGCTGTTCCTCAACGCCTACCTCCCGGAGACCAGCGCCCGCTTCCAGAGCTGCGGCTACCCCGGCGAGCTCAGCGAGGCCTTCGCCGACGACGCGATGGGCGAGACGGTCCACCTCGGCCCGTGGATCTCGGCCCTGCGCGCTCGCCCCGACATCCTCGCCCGCATGCGCATCGTCGTGCAGCGCCACGACCTCCTCCCGCACGAGGGCGCCAACCCCTACGCATTGACCGGCAGCCGCCTCGGCTCGCCCCGCCTCGCCGGCGTCGGCGCGGCGATCCAGCGCCACTTCCTCGAGCAACCCGGCGGACTGCGGGCCACCCCCTACGCCTACGTGCTCTACCCCGGCGTCGAGTTCCCCACCGACAACGTCCGCGCCGCCTCGGCCGTGGGCTTTCATCCCGGCTCGGCACGCCCGCTCAGCGTCACGGTCGACCCCGACTCCCAGCTCGGCCTCCTGCTCGGCCGGCCCGCGGTGGCCGGGCGCCGCGAGCAGTTCGACGCCGCGATCGACCACTACCTCCGCGCCTACCAGCAGCGCTTCCGTCCCGGCGGCAAGGGTGCCCCGACCCGCGCCGCCGAGCGCAGCAACTACGAGTTCGCCCACTTCGCCCGCAACGGCGCGGCCCAGCTCGAGAGCGTGCTCCCGGCCAGCAGCTTCCAGCCGATCGCCGGCGAGGCCTGCGGCGACAACGAGGCCGTCGACAAGCCGGCCATGCAGGCCCGCCTCGCCGCCAACCTGCTGACCCGCACCACCGACCGCGCCCGCTACGTGCAGTGGATCGACGGCGGCCTGCGCCCCAACGGCGCCGGCGGCCACGACACCCACGACAACCACGTCTACGACGCCTCGCGCAACGTCGGCCACACCATGCAGGCGCTCGTCGACATCATCAACGAGCCCGGCGAGGGCGACCCCGACAAGCTCGACCTCGACACCACCATGGTCGTCATCAACACCGAGTTCGGCCGCACCCCGTTCCGTCAGGGCGACACCGGCCTCAATCACTGGCCGCAGGGCATGGTCAACGTGTTCATCGGCGGCCCCGTCTCGGCCAAGGAGAAGGGCATCTACGGCGCCATCACCGAGGACCAGGGCTTCGCCCAGAGCTACATCAGCCCGGCCGAGAACCGCATGCTCGTCATGATGGCGCTCGGCATCTACCCCTTCAGCTCGCAGACCTTCGCCGTCGGCGACGTCGCCGGCGGGGTCAAGGACGAGCTCGCGGCCGCAACCCGCCTGGCCCAGGTCTACCTCGGCCTCAAGGCCTGATCCGGAGGCACCCATGACCACCGCGCACACCCCCAGCACCCTCCGCGGCCTCATCGCCCTCGGCCTCGCTACGACCCCGCTCGCCTGTCAGGACGACGCCGCCGGCACCGCCACCGAGACCGCCGAGACCGACCCCCCCGCGACCGGCACCGGCGACGGCGACACCGATGTCCTCCCCACCACCAGCGCCGGCAGCGACAGCGGCGATGACGGCGGCGAGCCGCCCCCGCCCGGCGACCAGGCCGAGGACTGCGACGCCGGCGACGAGGCCTTCATCAAGCGCCTGATCCCGCTCGTCCAGGGCCGCAAGCCCGAGGGCATGCGCGAGGTCCTGCTGCTCGTCAGCATGATCGAACAGCTCGACGCCGCCGGCGTCGACGGCCGCGCCGTGGTCGCCCGCGGCCTCGCCAGCGGCCCGCTCTACCTCGGCCGCTGGCGTCAGTTCCTGTGGGAGCAGCTGCGGATCAACCGCATCGAGATCAAGTCGAACCTCAACTGCTACTCGGTCACCAACGGCCCCAACGCCGGCCCCGAGCTCGCCAAGTTCATCCGCGACAACGACGCCAACGGCACCAGCTTCGGCCAGAAGTTCAGCATGGCCGACGTCCTCGAGAGCAGCCTGCGCCTCGACGACCTGAGCCCGCTCTACCGCGCCGACATGTTCGCCCGCATGGCCCGCCCGCTCAGCGGGGCCAACATCAGCCCCGAGGAGTTCGAGGTCAACGCCCGCTCGAACTTCGGCGAGATCTTCGAGTCCGCCTACCTCGGCCGGCGCAGCGGCTGCCTCGAGTGTCACAACAGCGAGGAGTCCGTCACCTTCAACCCCGACCCCAAGCAGAACCACTTCTGGTCGATCCCCGGCAAGTTCGAGGCCGCGATCTACGGCGCCTCCAAGGGCCGCCCCGAGCAGGAGCTCTACGCCGCGTTCCGCGTCACCGGCTTCACCGTCGAGAAGGGCGGCGTCCAGGCCTGGGGCATGTCCTCGTGCGGCGGCTTCGACCCCGGCCGCGGCGGCGACCTGCTGAACATCCCCGGCTACCTCGGCGGCAAGCTCCCGGCCGGGCAGCACCTCTTCGACATCGACCCGCTGTTCAAGTCCGGCTTCGCCAGCCTCGCCGCCGACGGCCTCACGCTGGAGGACAACCTCGACGTCGGCCCCGACCAGGCGCTCGCCTACCTGACCGCGACCAACATCGTCAACAACGTGTGGAAGGAGCTGCTCGGCCACCCGCTGACGCTGGCCCACAACTTCCCGCGCAACGCGAAGCAGCGCGAGATCCTCCAGAACCTCAGCGAGGCCTTCGTCGCCGACGACTACTCGCTGCGCACCCTGATCACCGAGATCGCGGTCCACCCCTACTTCAACGTCGACGCCCCCGACCTCTGCGACACCTCGACGCCCTACTTCCTCGAGCCGGTCTACGAGCCCTACTCGATCACCACCGCCGACCCCAACCGCCGCGGCAACAACGTCGGCGACCGGGTGCAGCGCTTCAGCGCCTGGGTGCTCATCGAGTCGGCGATGCGCAGCATGTGGTGGGACCTCCCGGTCGGCCAGATCGCCGCCCAGGACTTCGACTACCCCGCGATCGACTTCCTGCGCGACACCGGCATCTTCCTCAAGGACGCCCAGAACGGCTTCAACGGCGTCGACTTCAACGGCCTGCTCGCGTGGGAGAACCGGCTCGCCAACGGCAGCAGCCCCGGGCTCAAGGGCGCGTGTACCGGCCCGCTCGGCCAGCCCTGCTCGCAGTACGAGTGGATCGAGCTCATGTTGGTCGCGGCCTCGAAGACCTCCGGCACCACGGTGCGAGACCTCGCCGCCGCGATCAAGGATCGCCTGATCACCGAGCCCGTGATCGCCGACGACGGCGAGCTCGAAGCGATCGCCGCGATCATGGGCCTGGACCCCGCGAGCAAGATGAGCGCCAACGACGGCGTCGCGCTCGAGCAGGGCGCGCGCCGCTACGCCGGCCTCCTCTTCAACACCCCGCAGTTCATGCTCTCCGGCGTCCCCAGCCGCGATCAGGACCCCGCCGCGATCCCCAAGTTCGCGGTCGCCGGCACCGATACAGAGGCGCTCTGCAAGCACCTCGCCCCGCTCATCCTCGCCGACACCTACACATTCACCTGCTCGGCCGACGGCATCAAGCTGGCGAAGAAGTAGTCACCGCCCGACGCCAGGCACCAGCGAACCTCGCGGCCGCAGCTCCGCCAGGCGCCGTTCTGCCAGCGCCCGCTCAGGCGCCTCTGGCTCCGGGAGGGCGAGGTACGCCTCCCACAGCCGCGCCGCGCTGCCGTTGTTGCGCGCGGCCTGCTGCTCGAGCGCATTCAGGTACAGCCGCTCGTGCAGCGGCAACAAGGTGTCGACCGCCCCGCGTTCGCTGCCCGGGGCGCGCAGCGCCAGCAGCTCGCGCTGGGCCGTCTCGGGCGCGCCCGCCCGGTCGTACACCAGCGCCAGCACGTACACCGAGGTCGCTCGCTGGGCCGTCGGTGCCAGCTCGCGGGCGCGGTAGGCCAGCTCGAGCGCTCGCGGCAGCTCACCCGCCAGCAACGCCGCGACCGCGGCCGCCCGGTCGGCGCGCCAGCCCTCGACCTCACCGCGCCGCTCCGCCTCGGCCAGCGCGGCGCGGGCCGTGCTCGCCTCACCCAGCCCGAGCGCCGCGTAGCCGAGGAAGTAATACGTCAACACCGGCGGCGGCTCGCCGCGCCGCTCCGCCTCGACCAGCGCCCGCGTCAACCAGGTCCGGGCTTGCAGGCGGCTCTCGCGGTAGATCTCCGCGAGCCGCGGCAGTCCGTCGATCAGGTCGATCTGCGGCGGATAGCTCGGCACCTTGACCAGCTCGCGCATCGCCGCCAGCACCAGCACGGACGGCGCATTCGGGCAGTCGCGGGCCAGCGCCGCCCACGGCGACTCGCCGCTGCTCTCCTCGGATTGCGTGCTGACGCGCTGGAGGATCCCCTCCGCCTGGCGCTCACGCTCGCGGCAGCCTGTCCATGGCCGTCCCCCGGCCTCCGCCCACACCGTCGGCCCCGGCGCCTCGACCGGCGCGAGCAACAGCGACCCCACCAGCAGCAGCGACATCGTCGGCGATCGTAGCAGCCCGCGACGAAAGTCGGCGACCGGCGCGAGCGACCTCCTCACCCTGCGAGGCAACTCCGGCCAACCGCTGGCCCTGCATACCCCACGCGAACAGGCAAAAATTTGGCCCCTGACCCGGCCCATGAAACCCTGCGTCCGTGACCCCGCCGCCGCGAAATCGCCGTCGCCAGCACCCGGCCAACCGCCGTCGACCGCGGCCCTCCGCGACCCACGGCGCCGCTCGCCGCCACTCACGCTGGCTGGCGCGCCAGCTCCAGCGCGCCGGCCTGTGGCTGCGCGCCCTGCCGGCCCGCCTACGCAGCACCGCCGACACAGCCGGATCTGGCCGCCTGCTGCGGCCCTGGTCCGAGCCCGCCGCGCCGCCGAGCAGCGCCGACACCGGCCTGCAGATCGTCCTCGACGACGACGACGCGACGACCCCCACCGGCACCCTCCGCACCCCGGCCGTCCCCGCCAGTGCCGCGCTCGGCGACCCTGCCGACTCCGCCGCGACCCTCACCGCCGACTCCGGCAACTCCCCTTCCCCCGTCGTTCCCCGCGCCCCGCGCCCGCTCCAGCGCGCCAGCGCCTTCAGCAAGCAGATCGCCCCGAAGGCCCTCGCCCTCGGCCGCGAGCTCGCGCCCAGGGCCGCCCAGCTCGGCCGACAGTTCGGCCGGCAACTTGGCCCGCTCGCCCGCCGCAGCGCGGCCGCGACCGGCCAGAGCCTCCGCGCCACCGGCCGCCGCCTGGCCAACTTGCGCCCGCTCCTGCGCCTGCTCGGCCGCTTCTTCGCCGCGATCGGCGCGGCGACCCTGTGGCTGCTCGGCGGCCTCGCCCGCGGCAGCACGATCGTCGGCGACCGCCTGGCCGGCGCGCTCGCCCGGCATCAGGCCCTCCTCCTCGCCCTCCTCACCCGCGCCCTGTGGTGGACGGCCCTGGTCCTGCTCTTCCTCGGCGGCCGCGCCCTCGTGGAGATCCACGAGCGCAGCCCCTTCCTGGCGACCGCACTGCCCTCATTGCTCGCGGGCCTGGCGCTGTGTGCATTCCTCCTGCTGTTCGCCAGCCAGGCGCGCATGCGCTGGGCGGCCTTCGCCCTCGGCCTCGGACACGGCGGGCTGCTCGCGCTGGTGTGGGTCGTCAGCGCGGTCGCGTGATCGCTGATCGCGGGGCACCGTCCCGCGGATCAATCGCTATTGCCGGGCGGAGAATCTATACACATTTCGCAGCGAGCGCCCGAGCCAAGCAGGCCAAACCCGGCCGGCATCAGTCTCCGTTTGGCCGGCGCGGCCGCCCGCCGATCGCCAGGCGCACGCGGAGCATCACCGGCATCACGGCGCCCAGCAGCCGCGCGAGCCGCGTGTCCGGGGGCTTGAACGAGTTGCCGCCGCCGGTGCGTCCGGCGACCAGGTCGCGCACGAATTCTTCATAGCTGGTCGGACGGATCCCCAGCGCTTGCAGCGTCGGGTGGACCTGCTCGAGTCGGTGCTCGCGGACCCAGCGGGAGATGACGATCACATGCTCCGCCGGGGTCGCCGGCACGCCCAAGATCTTCATCATCAGCCCCAGCGATCGCGGTGACCCGTTGATATAGCTGACAGGTCGGCCGAGCACGCGCCCCAGCACCTCGGCCATGTCCCACATCGTCAGCGCCGTCGGGCCGGTGACGTCATAACATTGGCCCGCGTGGCCCGGCTCGAGCAGCGCCTTGACGGCCACGGCGGCGACGTCGCGGACATCGACGAGCGGCATGGCCCCGTCGTCGTGGGGCGCGCTGATCACTCCGACTCGCTCGATCATGGCCCACGAGAACAGGGTGAAAGTCTGCATAAAGCCGTGCGGGCGGATCACGGTCCAGGCGAGCCCCGAGGCGGCGAGCGATCGCTCGATCTCCGCGTGCGAGCGGAGGTTCGGCGACTCGGAGTTAATGTCGGCCATATAGGCCGAACATTTGACGATGTGTTGCACGCCGGCCTCGCGTGCCGCCGCGATAAAGGCCTGCTCCCTGCGGATCAGCGTCTCGTCCGGCGTGCTGACCAGATATGCCTTCTCGACCCCCTCCAGCGCCGTCCGCAGGCTCGCCGGGTCGTCGAAGTCCCCCGCGATCGCCTCGATGCCGCGGGCGGCCAGCTTCGTGCGGTTCTCCGCGCTCCGCGCCATCGCCACGAACGGCACGCCTCGTGCCAGGAGCAGGTCGGCGATCACGGACCCGGTGTTCCCCGTCGCCCCGGTGACCAGAATGCGTCCGCCCATGTGCCCCAACGTACCCGATCCCGGCGCGCGGCGTCCTCGCCCCATGGCGGTCCGTCGCCCGTCCGCGTACCCTCGGGGCCATGCGTCGCGCCGCCCTCCTGCTCGCCGCTGGCATCCTCGCCTGTCACCCGGGCGGCGCCGCCGACGACACCGCCGACGCGGACGGATCGAGCGGCGACAGCGGCGAGGCGACGCCCACGCCCGACTTCCTGAACCCCGCCGTCGGCAGCTTCCGCGTCGACGCCAACCAGACCGAGCCCGAGCTCCTGGTCGTCCAGGACATCGTCGTCGGCGTCACCGAGGTCCTGCTCGACGGCCACTCGCTCGGCACCCTGCAGGGCGACGGCGCGGTCGGCAGCCTCGGCCCCGACGCCCTCTCGCTCACCGTCCACGGCGCGCTCACGGTCGGCAGCCACACCCTGCAGCTGCTCACCCGCACCGCGGACGCTCCGCGCTACTCGGTGGAGCTCGAGATGAAGGTCGAGGCGCCCGAGCCCGCGACGCGGCCGATGTGGAGCGCCACCCTCGCGCCCGAGCTCGTCGGCACCGGACAGGTCCTGGTCAGCTCGGGGGTCGGCGCCAGCGGCCTGCTCGGTCTGCTCGCCGCCGGCGACCCCGACCCCGAGCTGCGCCTCTTCCCCGCCGATGCCACGCGCGGCTGGACCACGGAGCCGGTGCTCGTGCCGCTCGAAGGACATGTCCTCCTGGACATGTCCTTTACGCCAGCCGTCTCCGCGATCGCGAAACCGTCGGTGGACGGCGCGCCGAAGTCCATGCGGGTCGCGTACAACGTCGGCCTCCCGGCGACGCAGGTCGTGACCCGCGAGGTCCAGCAGGGCGCCGACCCGCAGATCCAGGACCCGGTCATCGCCTTCGACCTGGGCGACGCGCTCGGCGAGCTGCAGTTCGAGTGGGCCGCCTTCGGCCGCCCTGTGGTCGTGGGCGACGCCTTGATCGCCGAGCTGCACGCCGCCCCGGACGCCGAGCAGCCGCACCCGGGCGACCACCGCCTGTTCGCCAGCCTGTGGCGCGGCCCGGCGCTGGGCTGGACCCCGCCCCAGCAGATCGGCACCGCCGCCCCCGCCGACCTCGACGCCCTCGGCCCCGCACCTGTCCTCCCGGACATCCCGTCGGATCACAGCAACACCCTCGCCGTTCGCCTCGGCGGCGCCTTCCCGGCCCTGCTCGAGCTCAGTGACACCGGCGCAGTCGCCCTCACCGTCCCGCCGCTCACGGCCCCGCTCGACGTCAGCGGCGACATCACCCTCGCCACGATCGTCAGCAACTTCGGCAGCCGTACGGTCGCCGCCGTCGACACCGCCGGCCGCGTCAGCGTCAGCATGCTCGAGACCAGCCACGGCAACACCCCGCGCCGCGCCTCGCCCAAGCCCGCCACCCTGCCTGGTGTCCCCGCCACCGGCGCGCTCGCCCCGGGCGTCGCCCGCGGCTACCCCTTCTTCCTCGTCCCCTACGGCGCCGCCGCGCCGGTCCAGGTCGTCGCCAGCGACGGCGAGAACAGCTTCGTCCAGCCGCTCGCCGACCTCCACTGCGACGCGGTCGCGCTCGCCGTCACCCTCGCCGGCAACGACCCGAAGCACGCCGTCCTGCCCTTCGCTTGCCTGCTCGACGGGGAGCTGCGCCTCGGCCAGCTCGCGGTCGACCCGGCGCCGGGCCCGTAGGCGTCTGTCGCCTCTGGGCCCCGCGCGCCCGCGCAGGCGCTCGTCTGGCGCTTGCTTGGCGCTCGTTTGGCCCCGCGCGCCGCGCAGGCGCCGTCTGGCGCTCGTTTGACCGCGCGCGCCCGCGCAGGCGCTCGTCTGGCGCCGTGCGGCCGCCCGTGATACTTCGGCCGCCCGTGTCGCGCCTCAAGCGGATCCTCCTCGCCCTGACGATCTTGCTGCTGGTCCTGATCGGCGTGGTCGCCTGGATCTTCCGCTCGCGCGCCGAGCCGATCCCGGAGCAGCTCGCCGAGATCAACGTCGCCGAGGCCGACCCGATGAAGGTAGTGATCCCGGGCAGCGCCGGCCTCCCGGACCTCAAGCTCGCCGACCTCAAGGGCAAGACGGCGTACCTGGTCGTCGGCGACCGCGAGAGCATGCAGGCCGGCGAGAGCAAGCTGTTCGACCGCGCGCTCGGCCGCTGGCAGCTCCCGGCCGACGTCGTCGGCTACGCGATCGCCGACACCGAGGGCTTCAAGCTGTTCTCCAGCAAGATCGACGAGATCCTCGGCCCGATGCGCCCGGAGATCCGCCTCCCCCTCTACGTCGACTACGAGGGCGCGATCACCAAGGCGTTCAAGCTGCCCAAGGGCCACGTCGGCGTGGTCGTCCTCGGCCCCGACGGCGCCGTCACCCTGCGCCACAGCGGACCCCCCGTCGACAAGGACGACAAGATCCTCAAGGAGCTCAAGGCGGCCCTGCGCGCCGAGGAGCCGGTGCTCCCGCCCGCCCCCGCGTTCAAGGTCGGTGACCTCGACAACGCCGCCTGCGAGGGCAAGACCTGCATGTTTGTGTTCCTCGCCCGGCCGGTGAAAAAGACCGAGCTGCCCGGGGTCGAGGGCGGCTTCGACGGCGACATGGAGGCCACCTGGAAGCAGCTCCTGGACCCCAGCGTCCGCCTCGCGGGGCTCGTCGCCGACAGCGACAAGAAGCTCAAGGCGGCCGAGGAGGCCGCCGCCAAGGTCCATGTCGCGCTGGTCGGCACGCTCGAGGGCCTCGAGCTGTCGCAGTGGAAGACCGTCGCGGCGGCCGACGAGTCGCGCGCGCCCTTCGAGATCCCGGCGGCAGAGGCCGCGCTGGTGATCGTCGATTCCAGCGGCAAGCTGGCGCTGCGCGAGCTCGGGCTGGTGCGGATGCACAAGCTGAGCCGCGTCTCCGAGCTGCTCGGCGTCGACCTCAGCGACCGCCGCGAGTGAGGCTCGCACGGCGCGGACCCGCGACGATTTTGAATCGTAGTACATGTCTGTTGAGACATGTACCAATAGCAATGCACACAGGACCGCGCACGGGCTCAGGCGCGGCGCAGGGAGGCCGGGCGGGTGCCGTCGAGGTCGGTGAAGTCGTAGGTGACGGCGAGCTCGGCGACGACCAGGGCCTCGCCGCTGCGCGTGAGCACCTGCGGGTCGGCGGCGAGGGCCGCGACGGCGCGGCCGCTGAGGGTCGGAGATTCGCCGTGGGTCGGGTCGAAGCCGAGGCGCTCGGGCTCGCGCAGCAGCCGTTCGGTGCGGACGATGCCGGGCCACAGCGAGACGGCGGCGACGTTGTGCGGGCGCAGCTCACGGGCCATGTCGCGCGACATGCGGTCGACGCCGGCCTTGCCGACCCCGTAGGCGACGCTGATCGCGTAGATCTTGGCGCCGAAGGACGAGACGTTGACGATGAGGCCGCGGCGGGCCGGGACCATGATCTGCGCGGCGTGCACGGCGGCGACGTAGTGCGAGCGCAGGCCGACCCGGTGCATGAGGTCCCACTGGGCGACTGGCAGCTCCCAGAACGGACCGGCGATGCGACCCTCGGGGATCGCAAACGCGTTGTTGACCAGGAGGTCGAGCCGGCCCTGCTCGGCGTGGACGCGGGCGAACAGCGCCGCGACCTGCTCGTCGCTCGCGTGATCACAACAGATCGCAATCCCCACACCCCCGAGCGCGCGGACCTCCTCGGCGGTCTGTTCGATGCTGCCGGGGAGGCCCCCGGGGGCGGTGGAATTGGTGATGGAATCGGCCGTGGTGCGGCCGGTGACGTAGACGGTGGCGCCGGCCTCGGCGAGGCCGAGAGCGACGCCCTTGCCGACGCCTCGACTGGCGCCGGTGACGATCGCCACGGCGCCGCGGAGACGGTCGGGGCTGAGAGGTGCGGACATTGGCGTGGGCTCGATTCGTGGCGCTCAGAGGCTGCTGGTGTCGCCGTCGACGCCGAGCAGGACGCGGCCGGCCAGGATGGCGCTGGTGGGGCCGACCATGATGTGCTGGGTCGCGACGTGGACGTCGCGAAAGCAGCGCTGCAGCGGGCTGCCGCTGTAGATCGATGTGGCGCCGCCGGCCTCGTAGGCGTGGTCGACGACGCTGGCGCTCGCGCTGGCCGCGTGGCAAGCGGCGGCGCGGAGCAGGGCGCGGGTGCGCAGGCCGGCGTGGCCGAGCGCGCTGACCTCATCGGCGGCGAGCGTGATCGCGGCGTGCAGGCCAGCGCGGGCGGCCAGCAGCTCGGCCTCGCCGCGGGCGACGTGCAGCTGCACGAGTTCACGGTGGGCGATCGTCTTGCGAGCGCCGCCGGGTTGCTTGTGGGCCGCGAGCGCGAGCAATGCGTCGAGGGCGTTGCGGGCGATGCCGAGGCTGACCGCGGCGACGCCAGCGGCGAGGGTTCCGAAGAAGGGCTGGCGGTAGAGCGGGGCGTCGATCGTCGGGGCGGCCAGCAGCGAGAAGCTGCGCGCGTGCGCGACGACGAGCTCGTCGACCGAGATATCGTGGCTGCCGGTGCCGCGCAGCCCGCTGGTGTCCCAGGTGTCGTGGATCTCGAGCTCGTCGCGCTGGAACAGCAGACTGCGCAGCTCGGGGCGGGCGGGGTCGCCGGTGTCGACGAGCACGCCGCCCATGAGCCAGCCGGCGTGCTGGCAGCCGCTGCAGAACGGCCAGCGGCCGCGCACGCGATAGCCGGCCTGCTCGCGGGTGGCCCGGCCGAGCGGGGCGAACACGCCGCCGGTGATCACGTCCGGCGGTGAGAACACCTCGCGGGCGGTGGCCTCGGGGAGGAATGCGCTCATCAGCCCGGAGGTCGCGCCGATCATCGCGCACCAGCCCGCGGAGCCGTCGGCGCGGGCGATCGCCTCGAGCACCGCGGCCAGCGTGGCCACGGATGTCTCGGCGCCGCCGAATCGTTGCGGGACGAGCAACTTGAAGATGCCGGCGTCGACCAGCGCAGCGACGGCCTCGGCGGGCAGTCGGCGCTGGCGCTCGATCGCCTCGGCGTGTGGGCGGATGAGCTGCGCGGCGGCCTCGGCCCGGGCCACGAGGGGAGCGTCGATCATGTCGGCGGATGGTAACAGGGTCGGGGACGCGATCGAGTGCTCGCGCGCGGACGCGGCGTCATCGAGTCGCGGCCCGCCGCCGAACTTTCGCGTCGTGTCCTGGGATATCCTCGGCGGATGGTGGGCTGGCGTGCCCAATCTGACGAGCCTGTGGAACCCGAACGCTTCACGACCAGCGCGCGTGCACGGGGCCACAACGCCACCTATGGTCCGGTGAAGCTGCTCGTGTTCGACGGAGTGTCGTGCGGGTTCTCGACGACGATTTTGTGATCGCCGGCGAATCCACCGTCGTCCTCGAACAAGATCTCGCGCGACGAGATCACCGCGACGAGCAGCCCGCGCTCGGCCAGCGAGACCCCGTCGACCCGGACCACCGCCTCGCGCGAGAAGCCGGTGCCGGTGACCGCGAAGCCGGGGCCCGTGCTGTCATCGCCGTATTTGAGGGTGGTCGGCATCACCGCCGCGATCGCCGGAATGCTCGGACTCGGCACCACCGCCGCCATCGCCGACCCGTACTGGCCCTCGGCGCTGGCCAGCAGCTCGCCCTCGCCATCGAGGAAGTCGACCGCGAGCGGCCCCGTGATCGGGCTGTAGTCGGCGTCGAGGACCATCGCCGAGAGCACCACCGGCGTGTCGACGATGGCACGATACGGCGCCGTCAGCAGCACCCTGGCCGGCGGCCCCGAGGCGGGCTGCATGCGCCGCATCGCGGGCCGCACGACCCAGTCGGCCGCGCCCGCCGGGAGCGGCCCGGCCGCGGTGGACAGGTCGACCGCGTAGCGAAACAGCACCGGGGCAGGATCTTGCGGGGTGTAGCTGGCCTGGACCTCGCCGTCGGTCAGCGTGAAGCTGGCGGCCTCGACCACCGGTGACGCATCGAGGGTGACCGTGGCGCCCGCGAGCGCGGCCGCGTCGACGCCGATCAGGTCGGCGATCTCGTCGGCGCCGATCGACAGGTCGGCGGCCACCCCGAGCTGCGCCGGCACGACGACGATCCGCGCGTCGACGAAGCGACCGGCGTCGCCGCCCGCGATCACCTCGTCGGCGATCACCCCCGCGAGCGCCACGCCGGGCGAGAGCTGACGCTGCAGGTTGGCCTGCTCGAGCAGCTGCGGCGAGAACTGGACCTGGCGGTCGGCGCCCTCGATGCCCGCCAGCAAGATCGCGTCGCTGTCGTCGCCCGCGGCCTGCACCTGGCGATCGAACTCGTACAGCAGGTGATCGATCGAGGTCGCCGGGCAGTCGGCGCACAGCTGCTCGCCGTCGCCGCGCGCCAGCCAGTCGCGAAACAGGTCGGCCTGCGTCGCCGCCGGCGCGTCGTCGGTCGGCGCTCCGCCGGACGGCGCGGACAGCATATCGAACACCGGCAGCAGCGAGGCCGCCATCTCGCGCTGCAGGACCGCGATGTTGTCGTCGCCCGGCGCGCTCTGCAGCCCGTGCAGGCCGGCGGCGATGGTCGCCAGCGTGTCGTCCTCGCCGGCGCGAAAGCCAGGCCCGGGCAGCGGCGCCGGGGCCCCGCAGGACTTGTTCCACGGGACGATGAGGGTCGGCGGCGTGGTGTAGTTCGACTTCTCCATCAGGTTGAGGCTGATGCCGATCGGCCACGGGATCAGCGACGCCGTGAGGCCGTAGCCGCTGTCATATTCGATCGCCGGCACGAAGGCGCGACCCGGGACGATGAAGGCCGTGAAGCCGACGATATATGGCCCGATGCTGTACGCCACCGCGAACGCCGACATCGACGACAGATACTCGGTGGTGATGAAGTCGCCGTCGGGGCTCTTGGCGCAGCCGACCGCCGCGGTCACGCCGAAGTGGCCGAAGTCGGGCGGATAGTAGACGTTGGTCGACACCTGGGTCGCCTTGTAGATGCCGTCGCGGCCGAGCAGGAGAAACTCGTAGATCGCGTTCTCCTCGACCAGTGAACCCGAGGTCAGGCTCGCGCTCACCCAGCAGAGCGACCCGTTGATCGTGCCGATCTTCTCGGCCGGCTTGCCGACCCCACACGCGGCCGTCGCCGGCGGTGTGCGGGCCGCCCAGGACGCCCGCACCGGCGCCACCCCGCCCGCGCGCCGGTGCGGGCCGTCAAGCTGCGGACGGACCACGCTGGCCGAGCGCGCCGTCAACTCCGCGTCGCCGGGCGGGTCGAGCCGGACCTCCGCCTCCTCGCTGACCAGCTCCACCCCGCCCGCGCGTACGCGGGCATGCAGGCCCACGGCGCTGCCACCCTTCACCGCCTCGTCCGCGCAGGCGGCGAAAACAACGAGCGAGGCGGCGAGGACCCGGCGGAGAGACATCGCCGCAGTCTACGTGCCCCGCTCCGGGTCCCTCCCTGCAATCCATGCGTGAAGCCCCGGCGCTGCGAGCGTCGATGATGTCGGCGGATGGGAACAGGGTCGGGACGCGGCGGCATGCGCGATCGCGGGTCAAGCGGGAGTCTGCGGCGTGGGACGGCCTCCGCGGGGACTTGATGGGGCTTCATGCTGGCTTCATGCGGGGATGTTAGGTCTGGCGACCATGCAATCCGGATCGAATCTCCGCGCTCGGAGGACCCTGGCGGTCCCGGTGACCCTTGGTCTCGTGGCTGCGCGTCGAGGAGGAGGGAAAGTCGGGCCGGATCAATGCTCGGCCCTCGGGTGGGCCCGGGCCCGCCGCTGCGCGGCCTCGGCGAGGCTCATGTACGTACCAAAGAGCTGATCCCAGATCGTGAACACAAACCCGTAATTCTTGCTCCCGTGGATGTTGTGGTGGGGATCATGGGGCGCCCCGCCGCCGCCCCAGGCGAACGGTAACCAGCGGTGGGGGGACCAAAAAACGTCATATCCCGAGTGCTCCTCGATCAGGCACGCGACCCAGAGTGCGACGAATATCCAGAAGCTCAGCGGGTGCACCGAAAACAGCAGGGCCGGGGTCACCACACAGACGATCACAACGGCATCCTCGAGCGGGTGGACCCAGCCCCCGGCCCACGAGAAGGGGTAGAGGTACTTGTGATGCACGCAGTGGACCTTGCGCCGGAGCAGCGGGACCGCGTGCATGAATCTGTGCTCCCAGTAGATCAGGAAGTCACTGACCAGGAAGCAGGCCAGCACCTGCCACAGCAGCGTGAACAGGTCGGGCGCCTGCTGGGGCAGGGCGATGTGCTCGTCGGCCGCCCACCAGCCGAGAGCGTTGGCGCCGACGTAGATAAGCATCTGTGGGACCGCAGCCCGCGCGATGTCCTGCCTGCTGGGCCAGCGATCCGCGACGATCTTGTTGCGCGCCCGGCGGCGCAGATCTTTGACCGTGAACCCGAGGCAGACCACGGTAAACGACAGCAACCCCACGGTCGCCGGGAACAACCAGTGATCGACGATCCCCGCGCCGTGGGTGAGGATCGCGTGCCACACAGGCTGGAGGATCGGCTCGGCGCGCATCGGCCTGCGCAGGCTATCACGGCACGCTCCCGCGCGAACAAGCGTGGCGCGCCGGGTCTTTGGCTCTGGGAGTGGGACAGTGGCGGGTGTTATCGTCGCCGGCCGTGCCCGACATCAGCGCCGCCGTCGCTCCCCTGATCAAGCTCCTGGCGCCGTTGCTCGGCGAGCTCCTGACGGCGTTTCTTCGCACGACCGTCGGGATGGTCTGCCTCGGCACGGGGCTCGCGGTGACTGCGTTTGTCATGGCAGCTCGCGTCTCGCCGCTCCACGGGCTCCTCGCGGCCTGCATCGCCGTGGTCGCGTGCACGGTGATCGGCGTGATCGTGGCGACCAAGCGGGCCGTCGCCGCCAGCCTGATCCGTGGGGTCGGCGAGCTGCACCTGGGAAAGCAGACGACGCAATGGTTGTTCGCCCAGCTCCTTGGCGTCGACGACCGCGCAGAGATCGGAGCTCGTGGTGGCGTGGTCGCCACCACGATCGAGCTGCTCCCCCTCGCCCAGGCGGAGCAGCGCCTCGCCCAGGTGGTGCATCGCGCCGTTGCTCCGGACCCGGCTGCCACGGGCGTCCGCGTGTGGCTGCAGCGCAAGCTCGTGGCGCGGCTGCTCGGCGCCATTGCCCAGGTGACGGTCACCAGGTTCCGCAGCGCCGCCGCTTCGGCCGGGGGCATCGACCTCATCCGCGTGCGCGACGAGCTGGCCGAGCGCATGGATGCCATGATCCGCGAGCGCATCGCGGGAGGCACCCGAAAGGCCACGATCTTGCTCGTCGGGGCTGCCGTGGTCCTCGCCATCGGTGGTGCGTTCGGGGTCAGCCAGCTCCGCTGGTAGCGGTCTTCGCCGGCGGATGGTCACGGGGTCGGGGACGCGATACAGTCCCGCGCGATGGCGCGCGTCGCCATGAGACCCCCATGTCCAGCTCCGGCCAGCGTACCCAGCTCAAGCTCGTCACCGTCGGCGACTTCGACCCGCAGTCTGACAACGCGATCGAGTACGACTTCATCGGCCGGGTGATCGCCGGGCGATATACGGTCCGCGAGCACATCGGCGGCGGCGGCATGGCCGATGTCTTTCGTGCCAGCGACGGCGAGCTCGGCATCGACGTGGCGATCAAGCTGCTCAAGCCGCGCATGGCCTCCGACGAGCTGCGCGCCCGCATGGTCCAGGAGGCCCAGGCGGCGGCCCAGGTCCGGCATTCGAACCTCGTGCGGGTGTTCGGCACCGGCAAGCTCGACGCCACCGCCTATATCGCGATGGAGATGCTGCGGGGCCCGAACCTCGAGCAATACCTGCGCGCGCGCCCGCAGCAGCGCCTGCCGTGGCACGAGGCGCTGGAGCTGCTGCTGCCCGCGATCGCGGCGCTGCACGCCGTGCACGAGCGGGGCTTTGTCCACCGCGACATCAAGCCCGGCAACATCCTCGTCACCTCCGAGCCCGGCTGCCCCCCGACCGCCATCGTGATCGACCTCGGCCTGGTCAAGCCCGACCGCGCGCTCCGCAACGCCGCCAGCCCGCCGACCACCGAGGCCGGCCGCATGCTCTGCACCCCCGGCTACACCTCGCCCGAGCAGGCCGCTGGCCTCCCCGTCGACCGCCGCTCGGACGTGTATTCCATGGCGATCACCCTCTACCGCGTGCTCGCCGGGCGCCTCCCCTTCCACGACGCCCGCGGCCAGCCCGTGTTCGTCGTGCTGGCCAAGCATATCTACAATGAACCGACCCGGCTCGGCGAGGCCGCCGCGGGTGCCGACATTCCGCCGGCGATCGCCGCCGTCATCGAATCGGCGCTGCGCAAGGACCCGAAGGACCGCCCGCAGACGATGCTGGCCTTCGCCGAGGCGCTGCGGGCCGCCGCCGCGGGCTCGGCCCCGACGCAATCGTCGCTGCGCCGCCGGCCGCACGCGCTGCTGCTCGTGCTCGCCGCCGCCGTGGCGATCGCGTGGCTGTTCGTCCCGGCGCCGGCGTCCCCGCGGACGGTGAATCTCGGACCCGAGCGAATCGCGGTCCCGGCACCTGGCAGCTGGGTCCTCGCCGACGCCCGCAGATTCCCGCCGACAGATCCTACGTCGAGCGACGCGACTGCCCACATATCCCCCACTCCTGCGCCACGCGACACGACTGCCCACATCCCCGCCAGCGCCGGGTGACACGACTGCCCACATATCCCCGCCTGCGCCCGCCCCGACGACCAGGGCTGGCGAGCAGCACGATCTCGCGGCCGCGGCCCGCCGCGCCCTCGCCCGGCGTACTTCCGCGGTCCAGCGCTGCGCCGACGCGAGCACCGGCGGCAGCAATCGCCTGGCCGTCGCGATGAAGATCGATATGGAAGGGCGCGTCTCCGCGCACGTCGTCGACGCCGTGGACACCCCCCTGAGCCGCTGCGTCGACCAGGCCCTGCGCCACACGCCCCTCCTGCCGCCCCTCAAGCCCCTGTCCTTCGTGCAAACCTTCAAACTGCGCGCGACGCCTCGCCACCCGTGAACTCGATGCACCTCCACCTCGCCCTGATCGTCGCCCTCGTCGCCCCGCCGCGGAGCCTGTCGCCGGAGGCCGGCGAGCACAATACGACGGCGATGCGCTTCTACGACGCCGGCCAGTTCGCGCCCGCGGTCGACGAGTTCTACGCGGCCTATCGCGCCATGCCCGACGCCCGCCGTGACCGCGAAGGTCGCCAGCTGCTGCTCGGCTCGATGCACATGACGCTGCTCAATCTTCACGACCAGACCGGCGAGGCGGCGCCGCTGTGCCGCCTGCAGGGCATCTTGCAGGAGCACGCCGACGCGCTCGCGGCCGCGTTCCCCGAGGACCCCGAGATGCTGGAGATCGCCAACGCCCGGGCTCGCCACGAGGCGGTGACGCAGAAGCTCGCCGCCTACGGCGACAATCCCTGTGCACCGCTACCGCCGCCGCCCGCACCCGCGCCCGCGCCCGTCGTCCCCGCTGCCACGATTCCCGTCCAGCCCGCTCCGGCGCCCGCCGCAGCGCCGACGAGCGCGACGCCTGCGAGTCCCGACGCGATCCCGCCGCGCCAGCTCAGGATCGCCGGAGGCATCACCCTGGGCCTCAGCGCGGCGCTCCTCGGCGTGATGACCTACGGCCTCGTCAGTGACGCCAAGATCCGTGCGCGCGTCAGCGAGATCGACGACAAGCCGCCCGACTGTCCGCTCAGCCCAAGCGAACATGAGGAGTTGCTGGGCCTGCGCAAGGATGCAGTGACCAGCCGCGGGATCGCCATCGGCACAGGCATCGCCGCCGGAGTGACGACCGCGCTCGGCGCAACATTGTTCGCGCTGGCCCGCCGTGGCACTGGCAAGAAACGCTGGTCCGCTGCGCCCTGGTGGTCGCCCTCCGGCGCCGGCCTGACCCTTCGCGTGCAGCTCGGCGCTGCACGCTGACCCACGCACGATATACAACGACGCTCCCCTCGAGGTCTCTCTCATGACATTCCCCCGCGCACTCCACCGATCGCTCGCCTGGCCCCTGCTGGCCGTCGCCTGCCAGCAGGGCGGCGACGTCGGGACCGCGGAGCCCGAACCCGGGACCGCGAGCACCTCGTCGACGAGCACCCTCGTCGACCCCACGAATACACCGACGACCGGCGTCTCGAGCCCCGTCACGACCGACCCGGGTTCCACGAGCACCAGCGGAGACGCGAGCACCTCGACCGGCAACGTCGACACCGGCCCGGACCCCGCGAGCTCCTCGAGCGATACGACCGGCGATCCCCCAGCGCCGGGCTGCGGCGACGGCGAGCCCGGCCCCAACGAGGAGTGCGATCTGGGCGCGGCCCAGAACAACGACCACGGGGTCTGTACCCTCGAGTGCAAGATCGCCAAATGCGGCGACAAGCTGATCTGGGACGGCGAGGAAGCCTGCGACAACGGCACCGACAACAACGATAATCTGTACGGCGGCTGCACCACGCAATGCCAGCTCGGCCCGCGCTGCAACGACGGCATGCTGCAAGGCCCCGAGGAGTGCGACCTCGGCGAGGGCAACGGCGACGGCGAATTCCCGCCCTACGGCGTCCCCTGCGACGACGGCTGCCGCTTCCAGGCCCGCCTGGCCTTCCTGTCCAGCGTGGCCTACAAGGGCGGCGACCTCGGCGGAGTCGAGGGCGCGCACCTGAAGTGCCAGAAGCTGGCCAAGCAAGCGGGCTTCGATAACTCGGCCGCCTTCAAGGCCTGGCTCAGCGACGGGCAACACAGCCCGTTCCAGGACTTCAATCATGCTCTCGATACGGTCGGGCTGGCGTACGTGCGCCCGGACGGGGTGCGCATCGCGGATGACTGGGATGACCTGATCCTGAACGGGCCCGGTGATGGGATCGTCCTGACGGATACGGGGGAGAAGCTGCTGAGTGTCGGGGTGTGGACCGGCACGGCGCCAAGCGGCAAGGTCTTCGACCCTGCTGCCACCTGCAAGACGTGGAGCAGCTCGTCCGCGCTCGACAAGAGTCGGAGAGGCCTCTCGGGCGTCGACAAGCAGAAGGCTCAGGCGTGGATGCAGTGGGTCGCGGACAAACAGTGGACAAACTACACGAGTTTTGGCTGCGATGTTTCGTATCGCCTTTACTGTTTCGAGCAATAGGAGCTTATCTGCAATGAATACCACATATCCCGAACACAGGTATTCGGGCGGCGCCATGCTGGTAACCCTGTGCAGCCCCATTCTGATGGCTGCGTGCGCGGTGGAGAAGATCGACGCGATTCTTGCGGACCGCGGGGTTACGGACTGCTCTTCAAGCACCGGCGACAGCAGTGGAGGCTCCGAGACATCCACGAGCACTAGCACAGGTACGTCCACAGGCGCGTCGAGCAGCGCTGAATCCACCACATCCGGGGGCGGGACAAGCGGCACCAGCTCCGGCTCGGAGAGCACCGGCCCGTCAGAGCCGGTGTGTGGCGATGGCGTCGTCGAGGGTGACGAGACCTGTGATGACGGGAACGCGACCCCGGGCGACGGCTGCCAGGAGTGCGCGAGAGACTCCATTATCTTCATCACCAGCGAGGTGTACCAGGGCTTCGCGCTGGGTGGACTCTATGGCGCCGATCAACGCTGCCAAAGCCTCGCCGCAAAGGCCGGACTTCAGCGGTTTCTCACTTTCAAGGCGTGGCTCAGCACGCCGAGCATGTCGGTCGCGGACCGGCTTCTGCACTCGCGTGGCCGCTACGTTCTTGTCAACGGGCTGGTGGTCGCTCAGGACTGGGAGGCTCTGACGTCGGGTACTATCGAGACCACAATTACGGTCGACGAGAAGTCCCAGACGCAGGACACGCGCGCCTGGACCGGCACCTTGGCGAGTGGTGAGCCGGCCGCGGGTTCTGAGTTCTGCGAGGATTGGGACGACGACTCAGGACTCCTGAAATTTGGAGGCACCGGACTGAGCGTGAATACTGACGCCGCCTGGTCATTCTTCGAGAATGGCCCCTGTGATTCCGAGTTCCGGCTCTATTGCGTGGAACAATAAGAGTTTAGCTGCAATGAATACCATACTTCCAGAACACACATATTCTGGCGGCGCCATGCTGGTAACCCTGTGCAGCCCCATCCTGATGCTTGCGTGCGCGGTGGAGAAGATCGACGCTATACTTGGGGACGGCGAGGTTACGGACTTTGCTTCGAGCACGGGCAACAGCAGTGGAAGCTCCAAGACATTCACGAGCACGAGCGCAGGTACCTCGGTAGGCGAGACGAGCAGCTCTGAATGCACGACATCTGGGGGCGAGACAAGTGCCACGAGTACGGGCTCCGAGAGCAGCACAGGCCCCTCCGAGCCAGTGTGCGGCGACGGCGTGGTCGAGGGTGACGAGACCTGCGATGATGGGAACGCGACCCCGGACGATGGTTGCCAGGAGTGCGCGAGAGATTCCATCATCTTCATCACCAGCGAGGTCTACCAGGGCTTCGCGCTGGGTGGACTTGATGGAGCCGATCTACGCTGCCAGAGCCTCGCCGCGAAGGCCGGACTTGAGCGCTTCCTGACCTTCAAGGCGTGGCTGAGCACGCCGAGCATCTCCGTGGGGGATCGGTTGCTGCATTCACGCGGGCGCTACGTCCTGGTCAACGGGCTTGTGGTTGCTCAGAACTGGGACGCCCTCACGTCGGGGACCATCGAAACCACGATCACCGTCGACGAACACTCGCAGACACAAGACACGCGCGCCTGGACAGGTACGCTGGCGAGCGGAGAGCCGGCCCTGGGGTCCGAATTCTGCGAGGACTGGGACGATGACTCAGGATTACTGAAATTCGGAGGGACTGGACTCAGCGTGAATACCGACGCTGCGTGGTCCTTCTTCGAGCATGGCCCTTGCTTCTCGGAGCTCCGCCTTTATTGTGTGGAACAGTAACCGCATCAACAACAAGAGTCTCGGCCTGCTGTGTGTGGTGCCGCTGCTCGACGCCTGCGGCGTCCAGCAGATTGATGACATTCTCGCCGAGCGCGGGGTTACGGACTGCCCCTCGAGCATCGGCGAAAGCAGCGTAGAGCCTGACAGGTCAACGAATGCCGACGCGAGCACCAGCACCTCAATGGGAGCGATGAGTGGTTCCGGCACATCGTCGACCAGCGGGGAGCCATCGAGCAGTACATCCGGCTCCGATAGCACCGGGCCATTACCGCCGGTTTGTGGAGATGGGGTCATCGAGGGCGACGAGACCTGCGACGACGGTAACGACATACCCGCGGATGGGTGTCAGGAGTGTGCACGAGACTCCATCGTGTTCGTCAGCAGCGAGGTATACCAGGGCTACGCACTCGGCGGGCTCTACGGTGCAGATCAACGCTGCCGCAGCCTGGCTGCCAAGGCAGGTCTCGACCGATTTCTCACCTACAAGGCGTGGCTGAGTACGCCGGCCATGTCCGCCGCGGATCGGCTTGTCCATTCTCGCGGTCGTTACATGCTGGTGAACGGGCTGGTCGTCGCACAGAACTGGGATGCGTTGACCTCTGGGACGCTGGAGAACCCGATCATGGTCGACGAACACTCCCAGTCGCAGGACTCGGCGGTTTGGACCGGGACACTGGCGAGCGGACAGCCGGCGGTTGGCTCCGAGTTCTGCGAGGACTGGGACGACGACTCCGGGTTGCTGAAATTTGCTGGCACTGGATTCAGCACCAGTGTCGACGCCACCTGGTCGTTCTTTGAGCAGGGGGGCTGTGGGTCGGAGCTGCGCCTGTATTGCGTGGAGCAGCAAGGCACGTGATCCCGATGCACCTTCTCCTCACGTTGCTCGTCGCCCCGCCGCGGAGCCTGTCGCCGGAGGCCGGCGAGCACAACACGACGGCGCTGCACGCTAATCGCTCACGAGATACACGACTCCCCCATCGAGGTCTCTCATGACATTCCCCCGCGCACTCCTCCACCCGCTCGCCTGGCCCCTCCTGACCGTCGCGTGCCAGCAGGGCGGCGATGTCGGCAGCGGGGAGGGCGAACCCGGGACCGCGAGCACTTCGTCCTCGAGCACCGGCATCGACCCGACCAACACCCCGACGACCGGCGCATCGAGCCCGATCACGACCGACACCTCGGCGAGCACCAGCGAACCGGACACGAGCAGCTCGACCGGCAACATCGACACGGGCCAAGCGCTCACGAGCTCAAGCGGGACGACCGGCGATGCCCCCTCGCCGATCTGCGGCGATGGCGAGGTCGGCCCCGGCGAGGAGTGCGATCTGGGCGCGGCCGAGAACAACGATCACGGCGCTTGCACCCTCGAGTGCAAGGTCGCCACCTGCGGCGACGAGCTGATCTGGGACGGCGAGGAGGCCTGCGACAACGGCGCAGACAACAACGATAACGTGTACGGCGGCTGCACCACGCAATGCCAGCTCGGCCCGCGCTGCAACGACGGCATCCTGCAGGGCCCCGAGGAGTGCGACCTCGGCGAGGACAACGGCGACGGTGAATTCCCGCCCTACGGCGTGCCCTGTGACGACGGCTGCCGCTTCCTTGCCAGGCTGGCCTTCCTGTCCAGCGTGGCCTACAAGGGCGGCGACCTCGGCGGCGTCGAGGGCGCGCACCTGAAGTGCCAGAAGCTGGCCAAACAGGCAGGGTTCGATAACTCGGCGAAATCCAAGGCCTGGCTCAGCGACGGGGAGCACAGCCCGTTTCAGGACTTTGATCATTCGCCGAGTACGGTCGGGCTGGCGTACGTGCGCCCGGACGGGGTGCGCATCGCGGATGACTGGGATGATCTGATCCTGAACGGGCCGGGGGATGGGATTATCGTGACGGATACCGGGGAGAAGCTGGTGGGGAAATACGTCTGGACCGGCACCGCTCCGAGCGGCAAGGCGTTCGACCCGGCCGCGACATGCAAGACGTGGAGCAGTTCCTCGGCGCTCGACAAGAGCCGCGTCGGGCTCAGCGGAGTCGACAAGCAGCAGGTCCAGGCGTGGATGCAGTGGGACGCGGACAAGCAGTGGACGAGCTACGTCAGCTACAATTGCAACAACGCCAACCGAATCTACTGCTTCGAGCAATAACGGAGACTAACCTGTGAACTGCTCTACACATTTTCGACGCTGCCATGATTTGGGTGCGCTGTCGTTCTTGATGATCGTCGTCGTGCTGTCGACGGCCTGCGCCGTCGAGCAGATTGATACGATCATCGACCAACGCGGAGTCACCGACTGTCCGTCAAGCACGAGCGCGTCCGGGGGGTCTCATGAGACCTCGACCGGCACCACGACCAGCACAGGCTCATCCTCTTCAGGCAACTCGGCCACATCGTCGACGACCAGCGGCGAGACCGCAAGTGGGAGCAGTGGATCCGAGAGCAGCACCGGGGCCCCGCAGCCTGTGTGCGGCGATGGCGTTGTGGATGGCGACGAGACCTGTGATGATGGCAACGATGTACCGGATGACGGATGCCAGGAGTGCGCGAAGGACTCGATCGTTTTCATCAGCAGCGAGATCTATCAGGGCTTCGCTCTTGGTGGATTAAAGGGTGCAGATCTACGTTGCCAGAGCCTCGCTGCCAAGGCTGGGCTTGATAGATTCCTGACATTCAGGGCGTGGCTGAGTACACCGTCGATGTCCGCCTCTGACCGCCTGCTGCCTTCACGTGGCCGTTACGTCCTGGTCAACGGGCTGGTCGTCGCGCAGAACTGGGACGCGCTGACCTCGGGGGGTCTAGAGAACGCGATCGCGGTCGACGAGCACTCGCAGACGCAAGCCTGGGGCGTATGGACGGGGACCCTGCCAAGCGGACAACCCGCGCTGGGCTCGGAATTTTGCGAGGATTGGGACGACGACTCTGGTCTTCTTAGATTTGGCGGCACCGGTCTGAGTACGAGCATCGATGGGACTTGGTCATTCTTTGACCAGGGGCCGTGCGGCTCTGAGCTCCGGATATATTGTGTGGAACAATAGGGGCCGAGGCGCCGCGGTCGATGTGCGTCGTGGCGAGGTTGAGCAGGGTCTGAGCTCTCGCGCCCAAAGCTCCGCGCGAGCGGGCTGGAACGGTGACCGCGTCTTACAACTACGGGGAATACACGGTCCATCCGTCGTCGCACTGGCCGAGGGGAGGCTCGAGCGGGAACTTTTGCAAGCAGTCGAAGCGCACCATGGCCGATGAGGCGGCGAGGCACTGCGCGAAGGCGCAGGCTTCGGGCATCGTCCCAAAGAGAGCGTCCCCCACAACATAGTCCAGATCTGCTGCGCCCCAGAAGCGCCGGACGGCCATCCCGTCGTCGCGTATCAAGACGTAGCCGTTGTAGGAGTACTGTCCCCCGAACTTCGACCAATTCCAGCGGACGATGCCGGGCGTGCGATCGCGGAGCGCCGTCAACGCACACACGAGCGCCTCCGGGTTTGCCAACATGAGCCCGCCGTCAGGCCCGCAGTCTGGGAAGCAATCGAATTCTTCTTTGGCCTGAACGATCGGACACAGCGTCTCGCCGCACGTCGGCAGGGAGGGCGCATCACCCCATCCCCCCTCCTGGTCGTCGAGGATGCACGCGCACACCGGGCCTTCCGTGTCCCCCGTCGTGTCGCCCCCCGTATCCTCACAGGCGAAGTCGACGTCGTCGTCCGTAGTCCCACCGGTAGTCCCGCCGGTAGTCCCGCCGGTGGTCCCGCTGGTGGTCCCGCCGGTAGTCCCGCCCGTCGTTGTCCCGGTTCCGGTGGCCTCGACGTCCGTCGTCCCAGGTTCGGTCGTCGGCGTCGTCGGCATGTCCCCGGTGGTGGCCTGCGCGTCGCTGCTGCTCCCCGCCGTGGTCGTCCCAGTGTCGTCCCCGGTACCCGGACAGCCGGCGAGCAGGGATGCAAGGACAACGAGTTTGAGCAGCGGCGCAACGGACGGAGTCATGCTGGGAGCAAGGCAAGACATGTGCCATGACGATGACCCGCAGGCCACCACATCGGCCCCCACGCGGGAGCGAATGTTCCGCGCCCACCCGCAGCCCTTGCACATGACCGGCGCGTCGCTGCGCACCTGTCACCGACAAGGAGAAGGTCAGGCAGCTCGCGGATAACGGCGTGATGGGCGTCCCTGCAATCCCCGCGTGTAGCCCGACGCGGTGCCATCAGTATTCAACGCGAGAGGCTGCCCGGCGGCGGCCTGGGCATTACAGGGCTTGAACCTGTACGCATCGATCCTTAGTCGATTGCTCTACCAGTTGAGCAAAATGGGGTGGCCAACGCCCACGTGGCAGCCTCTCGCGGGGGCGAGTGTAGGGCAGCGCTCGCTCGCGGGGCAAGGGGGGCGGTTGCGGGCGCGTTGGCGCCCGCGTGGCCGCGTTCCGCATCTCGCATCAGCGCAGGCGCAGGATGCCGTAGAGCGCGAGCGTGTAGAACACGGCCGACGCGATCGGGATGCCGAGCAGGCCGAAGGTTGGCAGCTGCAGGCCGAGGCAGTAGGTGCCGCAGGCGAGGCAGGTGACGGTGAGGGCGGCGCGGACGGCGGTCTTGACCTGGAGGTTGGTGGCCTCGTGGTGGGTTTTGAGGGTGCCGGGGGCGATGCCGATGGCGAGTTTGCCGTCCTGGATGTCGCTGAGGATCGCCGGGAGGACGCGGGGCATGGCGTGGGCGGCCCGGGAGAGCAGCTGGAAGTCGGTGACGAGGAGCTGTTTGATGCGGTCGCTGCTGTAGCGTTCGGCGACCATCTGGGTGATGAAGGGGCGGGCGAGCTCGATCGGGTCGATGTCGGGGGCGATGGACTTGGCGAGGCCCTCGGTGGTGACGATCGCCTTGAACATCATGGTGAAGTCCGAGGGCATGCGGACGTTGTGGCGGGTGGCGGCGGTGACGAGCTCGCCGAACAGGACGCCGATCTGGATCTCCGAGAGCGGGACGCCGCCGAGGTAGCGCTCGGCGATCTCGATCGCGTCGGCCTCGAACTCGTTGTAGTTGACCTTGCCGGTGGGGATCGCCAGCTCGTAGAAGCAGCGGGCGAGCGACTCGAGGTCCTCGTTCAGGACGGCGTGGAGGATGTCGATGAGGCGGTCCTTCATCGCCGGGGTGAGCCGGCCGACCATGCCGCAGTCGATGATAGCGAGGCCGCCGTCGGCCTGGACGAAGACGTTGCCGGGGTGGAGGTCGCCGTGGAAGAAGCCGTCGACGAACAGCATCTTGTAGGCGGTCTTGAAGTAGACCTCGACCAATGGGCGGGTGTCCTCGCCGCTGGCGAGCACCTCGCTGAACTTGCGGCCCTCGGCGAACTCCATGCACAGGACCTCGGTGCTGCTGAGATCCTCGAAGACCCGCGGGATGCGGACGCGCGGGTCGTCGGCGAAGTTGCGGCGGAAGCGGGCCATGTTGCGCAGCTCGCAGCGGAAGTCGAGCTCCTGGGCGAGCGACTTGGCGAAGCCGCGGAGGACGCCGCCGAGGTCCATGGCCTCGGCCTCGACGAAGGACTCCTCGACCCAGTTGGCGATGGCGCGCAGGATGTTGAGGTCGCTCTCGATCTTGGGGCGCAGGCCGGGGCGCTGGACCTTGAGCACCACGGCGGTGCCGTCCTTGAGGGTGGCGCGGTGGACCTGGGCGATGCTGGCGGAGGCGAGCGGGGTCTCGTCGAGGGTCTCGAAGTGCTCGCGGAAGCCGGGGCCGAGGGCGCTGCGCAGCTGTTGGACGACCTGGTCGAAGGGCAGCGGGCTGACGTTGTCCTGCAGCTGGGTGAGCTCGTGGAGGATCGCGGGCGGGAGCAGGTCGGGGCGGGTGGAGAGGATCTGGCCGAGCTTGATGAAGGTCGGGCCGAGCTTGGCGAAGGCGGCGACCAGGCGCTTGCCTGTGTCGGGGCTGCCGATGGCGGCGCGGGTCAGGTCGGCGCCGGCGTAGTCGATCTGCAGCTCGCGGCGCAGCTTGAGCTGGGCGAAGAACCAGCCGAAGCCGTGACCGACGAAGACGGTGGCGATCTCGCGGAAGCGGGCGACGTCCTTGGCGCCGGTGACGAGCGCGCGCGAGGAGCTGACGATGGTGCGCAGGACCGACACGCGCCGGAGAGTAACCGGTCCGTGGCCGCCCGGCAGCCGGGGGTCGGCGGGGCACGGTCCGTGGTGGCGGGCGCACGCCTGGCGCGGCCGCTGGTCGCGAGCGGTCGCTGGTGGGCAAGTGGCCGGGGTCTGCTCCAGGCGCGAGCTATCGGCGGGTGCGGGGGCGGGCTATCCTGGCGGCTGCGGAGGGATGATGCAGCGGACGACGGCGTTGGTGATGGCGATCGTGGCGGTGGCGGGCTGTGACGCGAGCTCGCAGGAGGCGGTGGCCGCGAAGGCGCGGGCCCAGGCGGAGGTGGCGTCGCGCGAGGCGGAGGTGCTGGCCGCGCGGGCGCGGGCGGGGGCGGGCGAGATGGCGGACGCGGCGTCGCGGGAGGCGGGGTCGCTGGCCGAGAAGACCTGGGCGGGGGCGGGCGAGGTGGCGGAGGCGGCGAAGCGGGAGGCGACCGAGCTGGCCGAGAAGACGCGGGTGGGGGCGGGGGAGCTGGCGACGTCAGCGGGCGAGCAGACGGCGGCGGCGGCCCGGGTGACGGCGGAGTGGGCGACGAAGATGCTGCAGCGCGGTGAGCTGACGGAGACGGCGAAGGCGTGGCTGCGCAAGGGGTCGGAGCTGTCGCAGGGGGGGATCGAGGCGGTGCTGGCGAAGGGCTCGCAGGCGGTGCCGGTGGCGCTGGCGATCGGCTCGGCGCTGGCGGCCGCGGTGGACTCGGACACGATGATCGAGCCGATCTATCAACCCGTGGCGCGGGAGGGGGTGGGCAGCGCAGAGGCTGACGCGGCGATCCGCGGGATGACGCGGGTGGAGGTGGTCGACGGGGTGCAGGTCGGGTTCAAGGAGCTCACGAGCCTCGACCTCGGGCACCGCATCAGCGAGACGGCGTACCTGGTGGTGTGGCGGCAGGGCGACCACCTGGTCGGCTTCGTGTTCCGCTCGCGGCGGGACATCGCGATCGGCGAGCTGGTGAGCCTGGCACCGAAGCTGATCTCGCTGGTGCGGGCGCAGCTGTAGGTGGTTGCCGATCGGTGAGCTGAGGCCGGGGCTGATCGGGCTGGTGCGAGGTGGTTGCCGGGTTTGGCGGGGCCTGGTATGCGAGGGACGTGTCGCGGCTGCAGCAGGGCCTGTTGCGCAAGATCTCTCAGGCCAATCGGCGCTTCGGGCTGATCGAGGCCGGGGACCGGATCATGGTCGCGATCTCGGGGGGCAAGGACTCGTGGGGGCTGCTGCACCTGCTGCGGGCGTATCGGCAGATGCTGCCCTTCGACTTCAGCCTGGTGGCGGTCAACCTCGACCAGGGTCACCCGGGCTTCCCGGTGCAGGTGCTGCGCGACTACCTCGAGCGCGAGGGCCACGAATATCGCATCGTCCAGCGCGACACGTACTCGGTGGTGAAGCGGGAGATCCCGGCGGGCAAGGCGTATTGCTCGCTGTGTTCGCGGCTGCGGCGGGGGATCCTCTACAATACAGCGGTCGAGCTCGGGGCGACCAAGATCGCGCTCGGGCACCACCGCGACGACCTGATCGAGACATTGCTGCTCAATCAGCTGTACGCGGGGCAGATCAAGGCGATGGCGCCGCTCCTGCGATCGGACGACGGGCGCAACACGATCATCCGACCGCTGGTGTTGTGCGAGGAGAAGGACCTGGCGGCCTTCGCGGTCGAGCAGGGCTTTCCGATCGTGCCGTGCGACCTGTGCGGCTCGCAGGAGCAGCTCAAGCGCGTCGAGGTGCGACGATTGTTGGTGCAGCTGGAGCAGCATAACCCGCAGGTGCGGGCGAACCTGCTGGCGGCGGCGGGGAACCTGAAGCCCTCGCATCTGCTCGACCCGCGGGTCCGCGGGGCGGCGGAGGCGGGCGAGGACGAGAGCGTGGCGGCGCTCGACGGTGGGCCGCTGCTGCCGGCGCAGGGGCTGCTGCGGGCGATCGGATCGGGGTCATTGTGATGAGTTGCATGCGGCGGTGGCTGTTGTTGCTGTTGGGCCTGACGGGCTGCGGCGAGGCGGTGGGGGTGTGCGCGCAGGTCGAGGTGGCGGCGGGGCTGCAAGTCGTGCTGCACGACGCGATGGGGCCGCGCGAGCACCCGCGGCCGGGCGCCTACACATTCACGGTGACCACCGAGTTCGGGGCATTGACGTGGATGTGCACGATCGCGGCGGGCGACGATGTCGGTAGCGGCTGCGCCGGGGATTATGTGCAGGCGGGCGGGCCCGGCGGGCCCGGGAGTCGGGCGAGTCGGGCGAGTCGGGGGGCCGAGCGGGTCGAGCGAGTCGGGCGGGTCGGGCGGGTCGGGCGGGTCGGGCGATGGGTCGAGCGGGGGTGGCGACGATGCTGCGGCGGTGTTGCTGGTCTCGGCGGTGGCGGGCGAGGACGAATTTTGGCTGGCGCTGACGCGTCTCGAGAGCAACGTGTGGACCGGGCCGGCCGAGGCCCGCGTGGAGATCGAGCGGGACGGGGAGCTGGTCGCGGACGAGGTGTATATGCCGAAGTACGAGTATTCGCAGCTGAGCGGTGGTCGTGGCTGTCCGCAGTACTGGGTGCTCAAGGGCGCCGTGCCGAAGATCGGGCTGTGAGGCGGGCTGTGAGGCGGGCTGTGAGGCGGGCTGTGAGGCGGTTGGCGCTCGCGCGCGTCCGGTGATGGGCAGGGTCGCGCGCACGTGGACGGGGTCGGGGTCGCGGAAGGTGTGGCATGCTGGGCGCCCGCATGACCGCCCCCATCACCGATCCGTACAAGCTTGTCGGGGCGAGGATCGCCGACAAGTACACGATCGAGGCCGTGATCGATCGCGGTGGTTATGGCCTGGTGTACCGCGCGTTCCACGAGATCCTCGGGGTGCCGGTCGCGCTCAAGTTCTACACCGGGCTGAGCCAGGCGCCGCCGGACAAGCAGCAGGAGCTGCACGACCGCTTCGCCCAGGAGGGCGGGCTCTTGTCGTCGCTGTCGACCCGGTCGGCGAGCATCGTGCAGGCGCGGGACATCGGCACGCTCGTCACGGAGGACGGGATCAAGATGCCGTACCTGGTGCTCGAGTGGCTCGAGGGCGAGTCGCTCGAGCGGCTGCTGCACAACAAGGAGAGCCCGGCGCGCGGGCGCAAGCATTCGTGGATGGAGGCGTTCTACCTGCTCGACGGGGTGGCGCGGGCGCTGGCCGTGGCGCACGCGGCCAACGTGGCGCACCGCGACATCAAGCCGGGCAACTTCTTCGTGCTGGGCAACGACCTGAGCTCGGGGGTGATGCTCAAGCTGCTGGACTTCGGGATCGCCAAGGTGATGCCGGCGGACAAGGGGGTCACGCAGGGGGCGCTCAGCGAGTTCACGCCGATGTACGGGGCGCCGGAGCAGTTCGACCGCCAGCACGGGGCGACCGGGCCGTGGACGGACGTCTTCGGGTTCGCGCTGGTGATGCTCGAGGTGCTGCGCGGGGGCCAGCGGGTGTTCGGCGGCAAGGAGTTCATGGCCCTGGCGATCGCCTGTCAGGATCCGAACAACCGGCCGACGCCGCGGGCGCTGGGGATCGAGACGAGCGACGCGGTCGAGGCGGTGTTCGCGAAGGCGCTGGCGGTGAAGGTCGCCGATCGCTACGAGCACATGGCGGCGTTCTGGAACGCGCTGGGCGTGGCGCTCGAGGTGCGGGACTTCTTGCCAGTGGTGGCCGACGGGCGCGGGGTCGGGGTCGAGGCGCGGGCCGGGGCGAGCCTGCGTGGGCGCGTCGCGGACGTGTCGCTGCGGGCCCCGGCGCTCGCGGCCGCGGGTGTCAGCGCCAGCGGTAGTGGGCTCGGCGGGAGCAGCGGGAGCGGCAGCCGGAGCTCGGCGCTGCGAGATCTGCCGCCGAGCACCAGCGGCTCGGGTCCGGCGACGGGCGGCGACGGGGCCGACATCTTCACCCGCAGCTCGCCGCCGTCGCGGGCGAAGGGTCGGCGCACGGGGCTGGTCGTCGGCGGGGTGGTGGCCGGGCTGGTGGCGGTGGCGGCGGTGGTCGTGGTGATGATGCTGCCGGGGCGCGGAGGACCGGGCGAGCCGGCGGCGGGGCTGCCGGCTGCGGGGGCCATGGTCGGCGGGACGCCATCACCGGCGGCCACGCCAGTCGTGACGGCGGAGCCGGTGTCGCGCTGTCCGGAGGGGATGGCCTTCATCGCGGGCGGCAAGTTCTTCATGGGTTCGGACAGCGTCGACTCGGCGGCGTTGATGCGCTTCTCGCGACCGGCGCACCAGCAGACGGTCGGCGACTTTTGTATGGACCTGCGCGAGGTGACGGCGGGCGAGTACGCGGTATGTTCGGACAAGGGCGAGTGCAAGCGGGCGTTTCGCGACGCGTTCTGGCCGATGGGGAAGTCGGAGAAGAAGAAGGCGTGGGAGGAGAGCCGCGCGGCGTACAGCGTGCTGTGTAACGACGGGCAGCCGGGTCGCGAGTCGCACCCGGCCAATTGTGTGACCTGGGAGCAGGCCGACGAGTACTGCCGCAATCACGGCAAGCGGCTGCCACGCGAGGCGGAGTGGGAGTTCGCGGCGCGGGGTTCGGACGGTCGGCGCTTCCCGTGGGGCGACGACCCGCCGGGTCCGCGCCAGCTCAATGGTTGCGGCAAGGAGTGCGTGGCGTGGCGGGCGACGGCGAAGCTGCCGGAGCAGAAGCCGCTCTACGAGGTGGACGACGGGCACCTGGGGACGGCGCCGGTGGGCAGCTTCCCGGCGGGCAAGACCCAGGCTGGTCTTTTGGACATGGTGGGCAACGTGTTCGAATGGACGGCGGACGACTTCAAGGTCTACCCGGACGCGCCGGCGGACACGATGACGCCGCCGGAGGGCGCCAAGGTGATGCGGGGTGGGGCGTTCAACAGCACGGTGGCGGACCACGCCGAGCCGGCGCTGCGCTTCCCGCAGGACGCGACGGCGCACATCCACGCGGTCGGGTTTCGCTGCGCGGCCGAGCCGAAGTGAGACGGGGGTCAGGCGAGGGGTCGTCCTCGACGGGACCGGCCATACCGGGCCGAGTGTCAGCGGTCAACGGCGGTCCTTGAGCACGGGGAAGCGCTCGCGGGCGTCGCGGACGAGCTCGGGGCGGAGGTCGGCGAGCAGCATGGTCGGGGCGCCGGCGGCGGAGGCGAGGGTCTCGCCCCAGGGGTCGATGATGCGGGAGTCGCCGCTGTAGTCGAGGCCGCTGCCGTGGCCGACGCGGTTGACGCCGACGACGTAGGCCTGGTTCTCGATGGCGCGGGCGTGCAGGAGGGTGGTCCAGTGCAGGCGGCGGCGCTCGGGCCAGTTGGCGACGACGAGGTAGGCGTCCGTGGTGGGGGCGCAGGCCCAGAACTCGTCGGCGAAGCGGAGGTCGTAGCAGACGAAGAGGGTGCAGCGCAGGCCCTCGATGTCGACGGTGACGTGGCTGTCGCCGGCGGCGTAGTGCTCGTGCTCGCGGGCGAAGCTGAAGGGGTGGATCTTGCGGTAGCGGTGCTGTTGGCCGGCGGGGCCGGCGAGGATCAGGGTGTTGTAGGGCTTGCTGGCGCCGGGGAGGTCTGGCATCTGCGCGACGGAGCCGCAGATCCACAGGTTGTGGGCGCGGGCCTGGTCGGCGAGGAAGCGGGCGCTGGGGCCGTCCTCGGGCTCCTGCACGCGTTCGGTAGCCATCGAGAAGCCGCAGGCGAACATCTCCGGGAGCACGACGAGGCGGGCCCCGGCGGCCGCGGCCGCGGCGATCCACGGGCGCAGGTTGGCGTAGTTGCTGGTGGGGTCCTCCCACACGATGTCGCTCTGGATCGCGGCCACTCGCATTGCTGCTGTCCTTTCGTGCATGTCCTCGGGGTCAGGTCGCGGGAGCTCGTGCGTCGCATCGGCCCTCGCTGTGTCAGGCTCGGGTCAGCCCAAGGTCAGCCCAAGGTCAGGTGGCCGGGCGCAGCTTCTGGAGCCGGCGCAGGCCCTCGTCGAGCACGTCGTCGGTCTTGCAGAAGGCCCAGCGGACCAGGTGACGGCCCTCGTGCTGGTTGATGTAGAAGGCGCTCGGGGGGATCGCGGCGACGCCGTACTTCTCCGGGAGCATGCGGCAGAAGGCGACGTCGTCGTGGAAGCCGAGCGAGCGGATGTCGGTCATGACGAAGTAGGTGCCGGCGGGGGTGAGCACGTCGAGGCCGATCGCCCGCAGGCCGTCGCACAGGCGGTCGCGGCGGGCCCGGTACGCGGCGCTGAGTCCGGTGAAGAAGGTGTCGTCGGCGAGGTAGGCGGGGACCAGCGCGTGCTGCAGCGGCGTGGCCGTGCAGAAGGTCACGAATTGATGGGCGCAGCGCAGGGCGGCGGTGAGGGCCGGCGGGGCGCAGGTGTGGCCGACCTTCCATCCGGTGAAGCTGAAGGTCTTGCCGGAGGAGGAGATGAGTACGGTCCGCTCGCGCATGCCGGGCAGCGCGGCGAGGGGCACGTGCGTCCCCTCATAGACCAGGTGTTCGTAGACCTCATCGGTGATGGCGAGGAGGTCGTGCTCGCGGCACAGGGCCGCGATGTGCTCGAGCTCGGTCTGGCTAAACACCTTGCCGGTGGGGTTGTGCGGGCTGTTGAGGAGGATCGCCCGGGTCTTGGGTGTGATCGCGGCGGCCAGTTCGGCGGGGTCGTAGCGGAAGTCGGGGGCGCGCAGGGTGACGACCCGCGGGACGGCGCCGGCCATCGTGATGCTGGCGCGGTAGGAGTCGTAGAAGGGCTCGAACAGGACGACCTCGTCGCCGGTGTCACACAGGGCCTGGAAGGCGGCGCAGATGGCTTCGGTGGCGCCGGAGTAGACGGTGATCTCGGTGTCGGGGTCGTAGTCGAGGCCGTAGAAGCGGCGCTGGTGCCCGGCGATCGCGCGGTTCAAGTCGGGCACGCCGGCCATGCGGGCGTATTGATTGTGGCCGGCGCGGATGGCCGCGATCGCGGCGTCCTTGATGAACTCGGGGCCGTCGAAGTTGGGGAAGCCCTGGCCGAGATTGACCGCGCCGTGCTGCAGCGCGAGGCGGGTCATCTCGGTGAAGATGGTGGTGCCGAAGCCCTGAAGCCGGGCGCTGAGGTGCGGTTGACGGCTGCTCATGCTGCGGCGAGTGTGGCATAGTCCGGCGCGATGTCGGACGCTGCCAAGCCCGCTCTGCACGACCTCACCGCTCACGCGACGCACGTCGGCGAGGCGCCGACGCGACGGCTGTCGACGATGGCCGGGGCGCTGGTCGGCTCGGAGATCTTGAAGATCGCGGCCGACATCCGCGGCCTGGTCGCGCAGGGCCACAAGATCTGCAACCTGACGGTCGGCGACTTCGACCCCAAGCAGTTCGCGATCCCCGAGGCCCTGCAGCGCGCGGTGCAGCGGGCGCTCGAGAACCACGAGACCAACTATCCGCCGGCCAACGGCATGCTCGAGCTGCGCCACGCGCTGCAGCGGTACTACGAGCGGGACCTCGGGCTGCGCTACCCGCTCGACTCGTTCCTGGTCGCTGGTGGGGCGCGGCCGGTGATCTACGGCACCTATCGCACGCTGGTCGACCCGGGCGACACGGTCATTTATCCCGTGCCGAGTTGGAACAACAACCACTACGTGCACATGAGCGGGGCTCGCGGGGTGCAGGTGCTGTGCGGGCCGGAGACGCGGTTCTTGCCGACCGGCGATGCGCTGCTGAACGAGCTGCCGGCGGCGCGGCTGGTGTGCCTGAACTCGCCGCTGAACCCGACGGGCACGGCGATCGACGCCGACGCGCTGCGGGGGATCTGCGAGGCGATCCTGGCCGAGAACCGGGCCCGCGAGCGCTACGGGGCGCGGCCGGTCTACCTGATGTACGACCATATTTACTGGATGTTGTGCTTCCACGGGACGCACCACGTGACGCCGCCGGGGCTGGTGCCGGAGATGGCCCGCTACACGATCTTCGTCGACGGGATCAGCAAGGCCTTCGCGGCGACCGGGCTGCGCGTGGGCTGGGCGGTCGGCCCGGTCGATGTGATCCGGCAGATGTCGGCGGTGCTCGGGCACGTGGGCGCCTGGGCGCCGCGGCCGGAGCAGGTCGCGACGGTGGCGCTGCTCGACGACCCGGACGCGATCCGCGAGTACCACCGCGGCTTCCTCAGCGGCATCGAGGCGCGCCTCGACCTGCTGCACCGCGGTTTCCAGGCGCTGCGGGCCGAGGGCCTGGCGGTGGACAGCATCCCGCCGATGGGGGCGATCTACCTGACGGTGCGGATCTGCCCGTTCGGGCAGACGACCCCGGCGGGCCAGGTGCTGCGCACCAACGAGGAGATCCGGCGCTACCTGTTGCACGAGGCGGGCCTCGGCATCGTGCCGTTCCAGGCCTTCGGGGTGCCAGGCGACGAGGGCTGGTTCCGGCTCAGCGTGGGGGCGGCCAGCGAGGCCGAGATCACGGCTGCGCTGCCGCGGCTGGCCGCGGCGATGCGGGCGCTCCGGTCCTGAAGGTCTCGCGGGGGAGCTGACGACAGCTGTGAGTCGACGCGGGGGCGGGAGCCGCGGCGCGCCTGTGCAGCGGCTGTGGTAGCGTCCGGCCTCGCATGTGGGTCACGGCGCTCGTGCTGCTCGGCGTGGCGATCCTGGCGGTGCTCGCCGGGGTGTTCGGCCTGGTGTGGTTCTTCAAGGGGGCCGAGCGGACCAACCGCGTGCTGCGAAAGATCCCCGTCACGCGGGTGGTCGACGCGGTGCCGGGGAAGATGGCCCGCGTGATCGGCAAGCTCAAGCCCGCGGGCGGCCCGTTGCTGCGCGCGCCGCTGTCGGGGCAGCCGTGCGGGTACTTCCAGGCGGTCGCGCAGGAGTGGCGGCCGAGCGGCAACGCCGAGGGCTGGGTGCAGCTGGCGTACGAGGAGCAGTGGTGCGACTTCTGCCTCGACGATGGGACCGGTCGGGTGCTGGTCCGGATGCTTCGCTCGCAGATCTCGGCGGACCTCGAGGAGGCGTCGTTCTCAGATCCGATGATGCCAGCGAACGCGCCGCAGGAGGCGTTCCTGCGCCGCCATCAGGCGAGCCATCCGCCCGACGGCAAGCCGCGGGCGCGGCTGCGTTTCCTCGAGAGCCTGTTCGAGCTCGACGAGGAGATCACGGCCTACGGGGTGGTGCGGATCGAGGCGGAGGGCTCGGGGCTGGCGGGGGTGCGGGTGGTGCTCGAGGCGCCGATCGGGGCGCCGCTGCTGGTCAGCGACGACAAGCACATCGCTCGCTCGCCGTCGCCGGGGTCGACGGCGATGTCGATGTCCGCGATCCGCTGAGGGGGGTCAGCGCTGATCACGAGCTCTGGGTCGCGGTCCCAGACGCGACACATGAACTTCTGCGGTGCGAGGATTCGCGGCCAGAGCGGTGTCAGGGCCGGGTGGCGAGGGCGTCGGCCTCGGGGGCGAAGGCGGGGCCGAGGGCGCGGTAGCTGCGGATGAGTTCGGTGGCGAGGGCGTCGGCCTCGGACGTTTCGCCGGCGGCCCGTAAGGCCTGGACGAGGGCTGCGCGGACCTCGAGGAGCTCGGGGTAGTCGGGGTCGCAGGTGGCGGCGTAGCCGGTGGCGGCGCGGCGCAGGGCGGTGAGGGCGGCCGGGATGTCGCCGGTGCGGAGGGCGATGCGGCCGCGGTGGTAGTCGAGGTAGTGGCGTGGGGGGCCCGAGATAGTGGGGCCGGCGAGCGACTCGATCTCATCGAGTATCGCGGCGGCCTGCGCTGGTTGATCGATGGCGATCCGGGCTGCGGCCTCGATCAGCCCGAGCGCGGTGCGGGTCTCGGGGGGGAGCTCGGACCAGGCGGGGGCGGCCTGGGCTTCGGCGAGTAGCGCGAGGGTCTCGGTGGAGCGGCCAGCGGCGTTGAGCCCATACATTCGAGACCACAATGCGGTCGCCCAGCGCGATGGACCGTGCCTGGCGAGCTCGTGGACGGCCGCATCGAGCTCATCGGCTCGCGCGTCGCGGTGGAGTTGCGGCTGCAGGAGCGCGAGGGCGACGCGTGGGCTGTTCGGGCCAAAGGCGGTTCGTGCCAGGTTCGCGGCCTCGTCGGCGAGGGCGGGCGCAGCGGGGTCACGCCGCTGACTGGCGATTCGTGCTTCGAGCTCAACGATCGGAAGGAGCAACGCCGGGTTGGCGGTGGGGAGTCGCCCGGCGAGGGCACGGGCGCGGTGGCACAGTGCGAGCGCCTCGGCGAGGCGACCGAGCGCATAGGCGGCGTTGGCCTGGCCCTCGAGCAAGGGGAGCAACGCGGGGTGGTTGGCGCCATTAATTTTTTCGCCCGCGGCAGCGGCGGCGGCGAGCAGTTCGGCGGCGCGGTCGAAGTCCCGCTGTTCGCCGCGGAGCAGGCCGAGGTTGTAGCGCGAGACGATCGCCTCGGTGGACACGCCGTCGTTGATGCTCTCGGCGATCCGCAGCGCGGCCTCGTAGCCATGGGCGGCGGCCTCGGTGTCGCTGGCGGCGTCGTGGGCGACGGCGATGTTGTTCTCGACCAGCCAGGCGAGGCGTGGGTCGTCGCTGATTCGGCGCAGCAGGGCGCGGTCGATCGCTTCGTCGGCGAGGGCGCGCTCGGGCTGGCCCGCGAGCTCGGCGCGCACGAAGATGCGGCGCGCGAGGGCCTCGACGGCGCTGCGATCGTCGCCGCTGGCGAGGGCCAGCTCGAGGCCGGCGCCGAGGGCTGCATCGGCGCCGGGGACGTCGCGCTTCCACTGCAGGGCGTCGCCGCGGACGACCTCGGCGAGGGCGACCAGGGGCTCGTAGTTGAGGGCGCGGGCCCGGGCTGCGACCTGGCTGGCGCTCGCGAGGGCGCCGTCGTAGTCGCCGAGGTCGATCGCGGCGCGGGCCCGCTCGAGCACGGCGCGGCCGTCGGCGACGCGGGCGCGGGCGTCGGGGTCGACGGGCGGCGCGACCTCGGCGAGCAGGTCGTCGACGTCGGCACAGAGCGAGAGCGGCGGGAGGGCAGCGACGGCGCCCGGGGCCTGCTCGACGCGGGCCTGGTCGGCGACGACGAAGGCGCTGACGAGGCCGTCGACGCGGGCGAGCTGGCGCTCGAGGCAGGCGAGCGAGCGGTCGTGCAGGGTGTCCGAGAGCTCGCCGGCGGCGTAGGCCCGGCAGCGGTCGCCACGGAGGGCGACCCACTGCTCGACCCAGGCGGCGAGGCGCGGCTCGAGCAGGGTCCAGGTCTCACTGCCGAGCGAGCCGGCGCTGGTGGTGAAGGCGGTGCGGGCGGCGGCGATGCGCTCGTCGTTCCACACCGGTGCGGTCGCGGCGGCGAGGCCCTCGCAGCGGCCGCCGTCGGTGGCGCCGAGCTGCATGGCGCCGACGCTGGCGCCGGCGCTGAAGAGCATCAGGCCGAGGGCGCCGGCGAGGCGACGACGACGACGCGCCGGATCGTTGGCGAGGGCGGCGAGGGCCGCGGCCATGTCGGGGAAACGATCGGCCGGCGCGCGGGCGAGGCCCCGCAGGACCACGCGATACAGCCACGCGGGTACGTCGCTGCCGGCGGGCGCCTCGGCGGGGCGATCGCTGGTGACATGTTCGACGAGCTCGGTGAGGCTCTCGCCGGCGAAGGGCAGGCGGCGGTAGAGGCCCTCGTAGAGGGCGACGAAGAACGAGAACTGGTCGCTCGCGGGGGTCAGGGGCTCGCCGAGGAGCTGCTCCGGGGACATGTAGGCCGGCGTGCCCATCATGACGCCGGTGCGGGTGAGGCGGAGGTTCATCAGGGAGCCGGGCGCCTGTGCCTCGTCGGCGGGGCTGGCGTCGCTGCGGGCGAGGCCGAAGTCGAGGACCTTGACGCTGCCGTCGTCGCCGAGGATCGCGTTGGCTGGTTTGAAGTCGCGGTGGATGAGGCCGGCGGTGTGGGCCGCTTGCAGGCCGCGGCCGGCGGCGGAGAACACCTCGACGACGCGACGCCACGGCTGTTTGGTCTCGAGCCAGCGGTCGAGGCTGCTGCCGCGGACGAACTCCATCGCCACGAACACGCCGCCCTCGGCCTCGCCGACCTCGTGGACGGCGACGATGTTGGGGTGTGAGAGGCGGGCCATCGCCTGGGCCTCGCGCTGCAGACGGACGCGGCTCTGGTCGCCAGAGCCCTCGCTGCGCAGGACCTTGATGGCGATCTTGCGGTCGAGGCGTTCATCGTAGGCGGTGTAGACCACGCCCATGCCGCCGGCGCCGAGGCGGCCGAGGACCTGGAAGCGGCCGATCTTCACCGCGTCCTCGGCCTCGCCGAACATGCGAAACTTGAGGGCCTGCCGGCGGCGGCGCTCCTCGGGGTCGGCGAGGTCGGGGCGGGCGAGCGGGGCGTGGCGGCCGGATGCGAGGGTCTCGAGGACGCCGAACTGGGCCGGGGTGGTGTCGGCGCCCTGGCGGGCGGAGGTGGCGAGCAGTCCGAGCGATGCCGCGGGCTCGGGCTCGGGCTCGGGCGGGACCCGGCGCAGGGTCGGCTGGGAGCCCTGGGTCGCGGCGAGGCCGAGCTGGCGGACGTCGGTGGCGTGGGTCGCGGCGAGGTCGCTGGGCGGCGCGGGATTGTTGGCGTCGGTCACGCGGGCCTCGGGTCGTGGGAGTCGGGCATGCACGGGGGGCAAGTGGGGTGTCGCGGCGATTTCAATTGCCACGACCCGCGCGCCCGAGGTCGCCACGCAGGCGGCGGGCCCAGCCGTCGAGGTCGCAGAGGGTGCTGCGGGCCAGCGCAGGGGTCTCGGCGACGCGGGCGATCTCCTCCTCGAACAGCTGCTTGGCCCGGCGGATGCGGGTGCGCACCGTGCCCTCGGGGAGGTCGAGCACCTCGGCGAGCTCGCGCGCCCGCAGCTCCTCCCAGTAGTAGAGCTCGAGGATGATCTGCAGCTCGAGGGGGATCCGGCGCAGGGCGTTGAGGATGAGGCGCTCCTCGCGGGCCCGGACCAGCGCGCTGGAGGGCGTGGGCGCGATGTCCTCGATCGAGCTGGTCAGGAAGTTCGGGACCTCGCGCCGCTGCCGGCGGCCCTTCTCCTCGAGGTACTCGAGCAGGACGTTGCGGGCGACGCCGAACAGGTAGTAGCGGAAGGCCTGCGGGTTGCGGATGCGGGCCTGGGTCTCGATGCAGCGCAGGAAGGTGCGCTGGATCAGGTCGTCGGCGTCGTGGTTGGCCTTGTTGTGGAAGAAGCGGGCGATCGCCTCGTAGTGGCGCTCGAACAGCTGCGCGCCAGCGCGCCGGTCACCGCGGCACCAGGCCTCGAAGAGCACCGCGTCGTCCATCGACCCGGCGAAGCTATCATGCGAGCTTGGTAGCGGGCAGCGGTCCACAGATGCTCCCGCCGAGAAAGTTTCGGCGCGGGGCAATTGAAAATCCGCTGGCACCCCACTGAACTAGCGACGAGAGCGAGCGCCCGGACGCCGGGCGAGACACCACCATGCAGCGACCCACCGCCTATCTTCCCCTGGTATCCCTCCTCCTCGCTGGCGCGTGTGACGACGCCGTGCTGGCCGACGCGGTCGACCGCGGGGCGCAGGACCCGGAGTTGGTCCAGCTCCGTCCCTTCGGCACGGACTCCTTCGGCGGGTCGACGCGTTTGAACACGGCGCAGCTGTTCCCGGAGGGCATGCCGCTACGGCACTTCGATCGCGACGGCGACACCGTGACATACGACGACGCCGCGGCCACGCGGGTCACCTTCATTCACGTGCGGGTGTACGTGGGCGGCGCGCTGACGACCTATACGGCCGCGGGGAACAACATCCAGCCGGATCTCGGGGCGCTGAAGATCAACGGCGTGAACTACCGGGCGGGTCAGCTGCTGGGTTCCGAGTGGCGCTTCAAGATCGCCGACAGCACCCACGCCCCGCGCTTCTTCACGATGCGCGTGAGCGGGGTCGGGATCGCCGCGATCCCCGGTGGGCTGGACCTGCCGATCTACAACTTCTCGCTGGTCCCGGGCGAGAACTATCATGTGCCCGGACCGTACTCGGCCTGTGCGGAGCTGGACGCGCTCAGCGCGTCCGGGGTCACGCTCAAGCAGGTCGGGGAGACGCCGCCGGGCGTGGCCAATAAGTTCAAGGTCAGCTTCGCCGCGGTGCTCTACCCGAACGTGAGGGTCAGCGAGCTGGGGACGGTGACCGAGGACGAGACCGTCGGCTTCATCGGCTGTGCCTCGGGTGCGATCGGCAAGGCGGGCCTGTGGGGTTACCCGTCGTGGGTCTCCAGCTACGGCGGTCGCAACGGGGTGCAGCAGCTGCAGGCGGCCAGCCGTGTGGTGCGGGCGGACATCTGCGGCGACGGTGTGAGCAACACGGCCGACGGCACGCCGCTGCAGGTGCGCGACCGCTTCTTCTCCGGGTTCGACGACGCGACCGAGGCCAGCGAGGCGGTGTGGGGCGACAACGGGTCGAACTGCGTGGTGACGAACGACCGTCTCGTCTCGGGCTCCACCTTTGATTGCGGCGGCGCACTGACCGAGGACTGCACGCAGCTCGCGTCGGACTGGATCACCGGTCCCGACCAGTTCATGTGGACCAAGCAAGGGCCCACCACGACCACCTACACGCCGTCGCACGCGTGCACGGTCGCGTCGGTCGAGCCCGGTTGCTCTGATCCGGGCGTCGAGGCCGTCGTCTGCGCTGAGGACAGCTACTGCTGCGATACGGCCTGGGACGGGACCTGCGTCGCCGAGGTCGCGTCGCTGGCGGCCGCGGACGAGGCCTGCTGCGCGGACAACGGCAACCCCGGCTGCGGCGACGCGACGGTCAGCGGCTGTGTCGCCACCTACGACCCCTTCTGCGAGGCGACTCGCTGGGACTCGTACTGCGCGCTCGAGGTCGAGAGCCTCGGCTGCGGCTACTGTCACTGAGTGGGGAACCCCGTGACCGCCTGCGCCGCGGAGCGCATGCGGTGACGGTCACGGACCGTGGGAGGTCACTCGTCGGCGCCGGCGGTGGTCGGGCCGGCGGCGTCAGGGCGGGTGGGGCCGCGGCGCTCGCAGTGCTCGATGAGGCGGGCGACCACCGCGTTGACCGGGGTGAACAGGCCGTGCTTGACCGCGAGGCGGGCGACGGCGAGGTTCAGGAAGTACATCTCGGTGGTGTCGCCGCGGCTGAGGTCTTGCAGCATGGCGTTGCGGTTGTCGCGGGTGTGGCGGGTGGAGACGAACACGCGCTCGAGGTCGTCGTCCGTGAGGGTGACGCCCTCGGCGGCGGCGACGGCCCGGGCTTCTTGGAGCAGCTCGCGGGCGAGGGCGTGCAGGGGTGGTGAGTCGAGCACGGCGCCGTTGCGCTCGCCGAGGCTGGCACACAGACCACATACGGCGAGGCTCCACAGCGACTTGCGCCACTCGCAGGCGGCCAGGCTGGGGACGACGCGGACGGGGTAGCCGGCGGCGGCGAGCAGGCGTTGCCAGCGGTCGCGGGTGCGCAGGGCGGCGGGGTCGTCGGCGGCGAGCTCGAGCTGGAACACGCCGCTGACGCGGACATTCGTGGGCGAGGCCAGGCCGGCGCCGAGCCAGCAGGCGACGCGCACGTGGGCGGCCGCGGGGGCGTGCATGCGGGCGAGGGCGGCGATGCCGAGGCCGTTTTGGCACAGGCCGAGGGTGTGCTGCGGGCCGGGGGCGAGCTGGGCGAGGGTGTCGGCGAGCTGGGTGGCCTTGACGGCGAGCAGCAGGTCGGCGCTGGCGGGGAGTGGTTCGGCGATGTCGACGACGGGGAGCTTGAAGTGGCCCTGTTCGGCGCCGGATAGCTCGAAGCCGTCGCGCAGGAGGCGGCCCACGCGGGGGCCGCGGGCGACCACTGTGACGGGGGTGACGGCGGAGAGGCGGGCGGCGAGGTGGAGGCCGACCGCGCCTGCGCCGACGATGTAGAGCGGGGGTGTGGCCATCGACGCGGCCGATGGTACACGCGAGGCTCTCGTCGCGTCAGCTTGGCGACCGCGCGAGGCTCTCGTCGCGTCAGCTTGGCGACCCTGCGAGGCTCTCGTCGCGTCAGCTGGGCGACCGCGCGAGGCTCTCGTCGCGTCAGCTTGGCGATGACCTCGAAAGAACTGCGGGAGGGGGCGAGCGGAGCGGAAATTCCTTCGCTTTGGGCGGCCCGCGGCGGCCGCTAAGGTGTTCGCATGTTTGCCTTTTCGACACCGATGATCGTGCTGGTGGTGGTGTGCTTCAACACGACGCTGTTTGTCTCGCTGGCGTCGTATCTGTACCGTCAGCGCAGCGCGACGGCGAACCTGGGCCAACACGGCCAGGGCAGCCAGGGGGCGTAGCGAGGGCTTGCGCGCGGGTCGGGCTCCGGCCTACGGTGCGGTCGGAGCATGATGATGCAACGACGCAGCTGTGTGGCGGGGATCTCGACGCTGATCGCGGTGGCCGGCTGCGGGGACGCGGGCGGCGGCAGTGGCGGCGCGGGGACGGACACTGCCAGCAGCACCGGGGCGGCGCAGGGGCCTGGGAGTGACACCGGCGCGGCGCCGACGACGGGCGGGGTGACGGGCGAGAGCTCCGGTGAGAGCGCGGGCGAGAGCGGCAGCAGCACCGGGCCCGCGACGATGCCTGGGCCGTGGGACTACGGGGTCTTCATTCCGCCCGAGCCGCAGGCGCCGGGCGACCCGACCAAGGGCTACGAGGCGCTGCTGACCCGCGGGTATATCACCTGCGGGATCCCGTGGTTGTTGTTCGGGCTCGCGAAGCCGGTGCTCGGGGCCTATACCGATGGTGAGCCGCTGCCCGGGCGCTCCGGCAAGAACGCGCAGGTGCCCTACAACTGGACGGTGCACGAGGTCGACGGGGCCGAGATCGTGTCGCAGAACTGCCTGACCTGCCACGCGGGCAGCTTCAACGGGCAGCGCATCGTCGGGCTCGGAACGGCCGACGCGGACTTCACGGGCGACATGAGCGCGCTGCTCAACGCCTTCCCGATCCCCGACATCCCGATCCCGGGGATCGAGCAGATGACCCGCTTCCTCAACCGGGTGAAGGTGCTCGGGCCGCAGACGGTGATGCGCACGGTCGGCACCAACCCGGCCGAGGCGGTGGCGATCACGCTGGTGGCCCACCGCGACCGGCACACGCTGGCGTGGAGCGACGAGAAGCTGCTGCCGCTGCCGGAGCTGGTGGTGCCCTCGGACCCGCCGCCGTGGTGGCGCGCGCACAAGAAGAACGCGCTCTTCTACAACGGCATGGCCCGCGGCGACCACCGCGGGACGATGATGCTGGCGACCGCGCTGTGCACCGACAGCGTCGCCGAGGCGCAGCAGATCGACAGCTACTTCAACGACATCCAGGCCTTCGTGCGCTCGGTGCAGGCGCCGAAGTATCCGTTCGCGATCGACGCGGCGCTGGCGGCCGAGGGGGCCGTGGTGTTCGCGGCCAGCTGCGCCGGCTGCCACGGGACCTACGCGGCGAACGACGCCGACGACACCTACCCGAATCTGCTGTTCCCGCTCGACATCATCGGCACCGACGCGGTGGTCGCCGAGGGCGGGACCAAGTACGCGCCGCAGCTGGTCGAGTGGTACAACGAGTCGTACTACGGCTCGATCACGCGGATGGAGCCGAATGACCCGTTCCCGGGCTACATGGCGCCGCCGCTCGACGGGGTGTGGGCCAGCGGGCCCTTCCTGCACAACGGCTCGGTGCCGACGATCGCGGCGGTGCTCGACAGCAGCAAGCGGCCCAAGTTCTGGCGCCGGGTCGACTATGACAGCGCCCACTTCGACGAGGCGGCGCTAGGCTGGCCCTACATCGAGCTGCAGTACGGTCACGCCGACGCGGCCGCCGACGAGAAGAAGTTCATCTACGACACGACCCAGTTCGCCCACAGCAAGGTCGGGCACACCTTCGGCGACGCGCTGACGCCGGACGAGCGCGAGGCGGTGCTCGAGTACCTCAAGACGCTGTGATCGCGGCTGGCCCGCGGGACATGTCTGGAAGGACAGCTTGACCGTGCTTCTCAAGCCGCTGTGATCGCGGCTGGCCCGCGGGACATGTCTGGAAGGACAGCTTGAAAGCCGCAGGGGTCGCGCCCGTCGACGCGGCCCTGGCTGGCGATCGCGGCGAAGCGGGCGAACAGGTCCTCGCGGAACCAGCGGCGATCGACCGCGGCGCGGGCGGCCTGATGGTGGCGCGCGCCGTGGAAGGCGAAGCGCTCGAGCGCGGCGTCGTCGTCCCACAGGCTGACGGTGACCGGGCGCAGCCACGGCAGCTCGCCGACGCCGAGCGCGAGGCGCAGGCCGGGGCTGGCGAGCAGGTCGCGGTTGATCGCGGGGACGCGGCGCCAGAACGAGGGCAGGGCGCGCAGGCGCAGGCTGGCGCGGGTGATCACGACGACAGGGAGCGGCGGGAGCTCGAGGGTGGAGGGCGTGAAGGGGCAGTGGCCGGCCCAGCTGCCGCGGCTGCGGCGGGGCAGCAGCTTGACGGTCCACAGCTCGGAGCTGTGCTCGCGCCAGGCGCGGAGCAGCGGGGCGGCGGCGAAGAAGTCGTCGGCGGCCTGCTCCGAGGACCACGCGGCGAGCAGGGCGTAGCGGCCGAGGTCGGGGCGCAGCGAGAAGCCGGGGCTGGCGCCGGAGCCGAGCAGGCGGTGGAAGTCGAGGCCGAGGGTGGCGGCGAGCGGGCGGCGGGCGAGGCCCATTTGGCGCAGGGCCCAGAAGCGCTGGCCCGGCGGGTAGCGGCAGATCGTGAAGGTGATCAGCGGGACGCCGGGCGGGGCGCGCAGGCGGGTCGCGAAGTCGCTGGACTGCGTGGCGAGCGACGCGACGTGTGGGGCCGACGCGGGCGGTGGGTCGGGGGAGGCGCTCACGAGCCGGGCAGGAAGTGGACGTCGTGGGCGGACACGGAGGTGGCGGCGCCCATCAGCACCTGCTCGCCCCAGCGCTCGATCCACAGGGTCTGGTCGGGGCCGGCGCGGTAGACGTAGGTGGCGACGCGCGGCAGGGCGGGGCGACCGTGCATGCCGACGCCGGCGGCGCTCGACTGGCCGCGACGCTCGAGCGCGTAGTCCTGCTCGGCGTGGAGGATGTGGCGCGGGGGCTCGCCGCTGAGGCCGTGGCCGCGGACCGGCTCGCACAGGAGGTAGCGGTCCTGGTCGGGCGCGCCGACCAGCCAGCGGGTGCGGTCGGCGTCGGTCATCACGGCGACGACGGTGACCTGGGCGCCCTCGCGGAGGTTGATGACGCCGTCGACGAGGTAGTCGCCGTCGCGCTGGGGATCGCCGGTCTCGACGCTGACGACGTCGCCCTGGCGCAGGCCGGTGATGCCGAGGTCGGCGGCCTCGGGGTCGACGTCGATGGTGCGTGGGATGGTCGGGCCGACGCGGCCCTGCAAGCGCTGGGCGACGCGCTCGCGGATCCGCCGGCTGACGGCGTCGTGCAGGAGGCCGCCGTTGCTGCCGCCCGCGCCCCCCGCGTTGGCGTTGTGGATGTTGCCGCTGCCGCTGGTGCCCGGAGCGAGGGCGAGGGGGGCGTGCTGACCTTCCCCTTCGGACAGCTGACGCCGACCGTCGCCCCAGTCGCGGAGGCGGCGAGCGGCGAGGATTCCGACCCAGAAGGCGCCGGCGATGGTCATCGCGGCCAGCAAGGAGGCGAGCGTCAACATGCCTGGGGAGCGTACATAGCACGCGGGACGAGGCCATGGCGAGGGCGGCGAAACCGGCTCTGGAGGCAGCTGGAGGGGGTTGCGAGCGAGGACGAGTGATCAGCGGCGCGGGGCCGGCGGGGCGGCGCTGCGCGGATCCTCGGGCCAGGGGTGACGCGGGTAGCGGCGCATGAGGCTGCGGCGCAGGTCGGGGTAGTGGCGGTCCCAGAAGCCGGCGAGGTCGGTGGTGACCTGCTCGGCGCGGCCGTTGGGGGCGAGCAGGTGGAGCACGACGGGGACGCGGCCGTCGGCGACGCTCGGGCCGCGGGCGAGGCCGAAGAAGTCCTGCAGGCGCGAGGCGACCCACGGGGGCTTGCCGGGCTCGTAGTGGACGGCGAGGCGGCGGCCGCCGGGGAGCTGCAGGTGGCTGGGGGCGAGGCGCGCGAGGGCGTTGTTGTGGCCGGCGACGCGAGCGAGCAGGGTGCTCATCAGGTCGGCGCTGCGCAGCTCGGCGAAGCTGCTGCGGCCGTCGCAGAGCTCGGCGAGGGCGTCGCGGGCGGCGGCCTCGTCGAGCGCGGGGAAGCCGGGGACGTGGGCGGCGACGAAGGCGGTGCGGGCGAACAGCTCGCTGAGGGCCTCGGGCTCGCCGACGAAGCGGGCGGGTCCGGCGGCGAGGGCCGCGTCGCGCAGGATCTGGGACGCGCCGGGCGGCAGCTTGCGGTGCGGGGTGCTGTCGATCAGCAGGCCGTGGTAGCGCAGCTCGGAGCGGCCCTCGACGCGCTCGCGCTGCGGGTTGAAGCTGAGCTGGTCGCTGGCGACGATCTCGTCGGTGAAGTCGTCGAGCAGCCAGTCGGGCTCGATCGCGCAGGCGCTGCGGACGAGCACCTGGGTGCCGCGCAGGCCCTCCTGGCGCTGCTCGACGGAGAGCGCGAGCAGCCAGGGGGCGCTGCGCACGACCGAGGCGGGGCTCAGGCGGGCCGCGCCGCCGTCGGCGAGGGCGAGCACGCGGCCGCCGCTGCTGTCGGTGCGGGCGAGGGCGACGCGGTCGGAGAAGGCGGCCAGCAGCGCGCGGCGCAGGGCGTCTTCGCGGGCCAGCAGGGTCGCGGGCGGGCGGGGCTCGGCTCGGGCGGGCTGTGTGGGGTCGGCCGTACGTGGGCGGGGCTCGGCTCGGGCGGGGCCCGTCGGTCGCGCGGCTTCGGCTGGCGCTTGGGACATGTTCTTTGCGACCTGTCGTTCGGGACCGGTCGTTTCGGACATGTCCTCACGGTCAGGGCGATCGCAGAGGCGCAGGAGCTGGTCGCGGACCTGGAGGACGCGGCGGGCTGGGCCGGGGAGCAGGCCGCCGCGGGGGGTGTCGTCGGCCTGGCCGCGGCGGCGCATGGCGTCGATCTCGGCGAGGTCGACGAGCACGTCGGCGTCGGCGTCGGTGTGGGCCTGGTGGTTGCCGGGCCTTACGCCGCGCTCGCCGAGCAGGGCCGCGGCGCCGCAGGCGAGGGCCGTGACGCCGCGGTCCTGACCGTCGACCACCAGGCGGGCGAGGCGGGGGTGGAGCGGGAAGCGGAGCATTCGCTGGCCTCGCGGGGTGACGCGGCCGTCGGGGTCGACGGCGCCGAGGCGGTGGAGCAGGGCCTCGGCGGCTTGCAGGGCGGCGGGCGGCGGGGCCTCGAACCAGGCGAAGCGGGTGGGGTCGGCGACGGTGAGGGCGTGGAGGTCGAGGAGGGCGGCGCTGAGGTCGGCGCGGGCGACCTCGGGGGGCGTGAACTCGGGTCGGCGGTCGTGGTCGGCCTGGCTGTAGAGGCGGAGGCAGCGGCCGGGTCGGGTGCGGCCGGCCCGGCCGGCGCGCTGGATCGCGGAGGCGCGGGAGATCTTGGCGACGCTGAGGGTGGCGATGCCGGTCCAGGGGTCGTGGGCGGGCAGGCGGACCAGGCCGCCGTCGATCACGGCGACGAGGCCGTCGATCGTCACCGAGGTCTCGGCGAGGTTCGTGCTGAGGATCAGCTTGCGGTGCGGACATGGCCGGAGGGCCAGGTCCTGCTGTTCCGGCGGGAGCTCGCCGTGGAGCGGGAAGATCTGGACGCGGGCGTGCGCGGCCAGGCCGGCGCAGGCGGCCGCGGCCTGCTGGATCTCGCGGGCGCCGGGGAGGAAGACCAGGACGTCGCCGTCCAGGTCGTCGTCGAGCAGCTGCTTGAAGGCCCGCAGCACGCCGGAGGCGAGCTCGGCCTCGCTGGTGGCGCCCTGGTGCTCGATCGTGACCGGGTGCACGCGCCCGGCGCTGGTGATGCGCGCGCACGGGGCTGTCCCTTCGGACAGGTAGCGCTGGACCGGGGCGGCGTCGAGGGTGGCCGACATGACGACGATCGCCAGGTCGGGTCGGGCGCCGCGCTGGAGCTGGCGCACGAGCGCGAGGCCGAGGTCGCCGTCGAGGTGGCGCTCGTGGAACTCGTCGAGGATCACCACGCCGACGTCACGCAGCTGCGGGTCGGCGTGGAGCTTGCGCGAGAGCAGGCCCTCGGTGATGAAGCGCAGGCGGGTCGCGGGCGAGACGGCGGACTCGAAGCGGACCTGATAGCCGACGCGGCGGCCGATCGGCTCGCCGATGGTCTCGGCGACGCGCTGGGCCGACATGCGGGCGGCGATGCGGCGCGGCTGGAGGACGAGGACCTCGAGGCCCTCACCGGCGAGCCCGGCGTCGAGCAGGGCGAGGGGGATCCGCGTGGTCTTGCCGGCGCCGGGTGGGGCCTCGACGACCAGCGAGCGGCCGACTCGCAGGGCGGCGAGCACGTCGGGCAGCACCGCGTCGATCGGCAGCTCTGGGCGGGGTGGGGCCACGGGGCGCGGAGGATAACAAGCAGGGGGCGCGCCTCGACGAGCGAACACGGAGGCAACGCGTGGGGTGCTGCGGTGTTGGGGGGCGTGGGGATCGAAGCGGCGGCGATCGTGTGACTTTGCCCGCGGCTCGACTTGTACGCGTGCGTGCGGGGTGCGGGAGGATCTCGCGGTGGGGCGGCTTGACCGGGTGCGGCGTGCGGTCGAAGCTCGCGGCGCATGTCGGCGTCGCTGGCGGATCTGGGGCCGGGAGGTCGCGCTCGCGTGGTCACGGTCGCGGACGCGGGTGGTGGCGGCCTGACGCTGCGTCTGCTCGAGATGGGCTTCGTGCCCGGCACCGTGGTCACGCTGGTCAAGCGGGCGCCGTTCGGCGACCCGCTCGAGTTCCAGGTCCGGGGCTGTCACATCTCGCTGCGGGCGGCCGAGGCGAGCTGCGTGCGCACGGAGCCGGCATGATCCGGGGCTGTCACATCTCGCTGCGGGCGGCCGAGGCGAGCTGCGTGCGCACGGAGCCGGCATGAGCGCGGCGCCGGTCGCTGCGGAGCTGCGCGTCGCGCTGGCGGGCAACCCGAACGTCGGCAAGACCAGCCTGTTCAACGAGCTGACCGGGTCGCGGCACAAGGTCGGCAACTACGCGGGGGTCACGGTCGAGACGCGCGAGGGGGCGGTGGCGGCTCGCTGGCAGCCGACGCGGTCGGTGACGGTGGTCGACCTGCCGGGGACCTACAGTCTCACGCCGGTGTCGGAGGACGAGGCGGTGGCGTTTCGCTGTCTGCACGGTGACGAGGGGCCGCCGCCGGATCTGATCGTGCTCGTCGTGGACGCGGCCAACCTGGCGCGAAACCTCTACCTGGCGATGCAGCTGTGCGAGCTGGGGCGGCCGCTGGTGCTGGCGCTGAACATGATGGACGTGGCGGCGGAGGCGGGGGTGCCGGTCGACGCGGCGGCGCTGTCCCGGGCGCTCGGGCTGCCGGTGCTGCCGACGGTGGCGCGCACGGGCGAGGGGATCGCGGCGCTTGTCCAGGAGATCTGTCGCTTCGGACAGGTACCTTGGGACATGGCCGAAGTGCGGGGTCGGCTGTTTGGTACGCCGCTGCCAGCCGGGCTCGCCGCGCTGCCGCCGGCGCGGGCGCGCTGGCTGGTGGCGGCGCAGGCGAGCGAGACCCTGGGGCTGACCGGTGCGACGGCGGAGGAGCGCGCGGCGCTGGCTGGCGTGGACGCGGGGGAGCTGCGCGCGCTGGCGGCGGCGCTGGTGATCGGGCGCTACGCGGAGGTCGACCGGGCGCTGGCGCAGATCGGCCACCGCGGCGGCGAGCGGGCGCCGGCGATGGACCACTCGGCGCGCATCGACCGGGTGCTGACGCACCGCGTGTGGGGGCTGCTGATCTTCCTCGTCGTGATGGCGCTGCTGTTCCAGTCGATCTTCGCGTGGGCCGAGCCGCTGATGGGGGTGATCGAGGCGGCGATCGCCTGGCTCTCGGGACAGGTCAAGGCGGGGCTCGGCCCGGGGCTGTTCACCGACCTGCTCAGCGAGGGGGTGATCGCGGGGGTCGGCAACGTGCTGGTGTTCGTGCCGCAGATCGCCCTGCTGTTCCTGTTCATCGGGCTGCTCGAGGACACCGGCTACATGGCGCGGGCGGCGTTCCTGATCGACCGCCTGATGGCGCGGGTGGGGCTGCACGGCAAGGCCTTCGTGCCGCTGCTCAGCGGCTTCGCGTGCGCGATCCCGGCGATCCTCGGGACGCGGACGATCAGCGGCTTTCGCGACCGCCTGGTCACGATCATGATGATCCCGTTCATGAGCTGCAGCGCCCGCCTGCCGGTGTATGTGCTGCTGATCTCGGCGCTGTTCGACGGCGAGGCGCGGGTCGGGCCGTTCACGCAGGCGAGCCTGGTGCTGCTGGCGATGTATGTCCTGTCGACGGTGTCGGCGCTGGCGGTGGGGGCGATCTACAAGCGCACGCTGTTGCGCAGCCCGACGCCAGCGCTGGTGCTCGAGCTGCCGCCGTACCGCCTGCCGCGGGTGCGCAACACGCTGCTGCAGGTGTACGACCGCACGGCGGACTTCGTGCGCGACGCGGGGACGGTGATCCTGGCGATGACGGTGGTGCTGTGGGCGTTGCTCAGCTTCCCGCGGCCGCCGGAGGCCGTGCGTGCCGGCGATCCGGTGGAGCTGGTCGCGGCGTTGGAGTCGCCGATCGAGCACTCGCTGGGCGGACAGTTCGGCAAGCTGATCGAGCCGGCGTTGACGCCGATGGGGCAGGACTTTCGCATGGGCGTGGCGATCGTCGGCAGCTTCGCGGCGCGCGAGGTGTTCGTCAGCACGCTGGGGCTGGTCTACGGGATCGAGGCGGACGACGAGGACAACCAGCCGCTGCGTCAGGCGCTGCGCGAGGCGAAGGCGGCGGACGGACGGCCGCGCTACTCGCCGCTGTCGGGGCTCGCGCTGATGGTGTTCTTCGTGTACGCGTGCCAGTGCATGTCGACGCTGGCGGTGGTGCGCCGCGAGACCCGGTCGTGGCGCTGGCCGCTGCTGATGTTCGTGAGCATGACGGCGCTGGCGTACGCGATGGCGGTCGGGGTGTTCCAGGTCGGGCGGCTGCTCGGGTACTGAGCGGTGCTCGAATAACAGACCAAATGTGGTCCGCTATCGGTCATGTTGGCCGTGAACGGGTCACCCAGGGTCCATTGTCAGGTCGGCCGCAGCGCGGCCACCGGTTCAGCGGCGCTGGTCGCGGAGGAGGTCGCGGATCTCGGTGAGCAGCACTTCTTGTGGGTTCGGCGCTGGCGGCGGGGCGGCGACCTCGTGCTGGCGGCGGGTGCGGTTGACCAGCTTGACCATCATGAAGATGACGAGGGCCACGATGATGAAGTCGAGGGTGGCCTGGAGGAACATGCCGTAGCGGATGGCGACGATCTTGGCCGGATCGGAGCTCTGCTGCAGGACGAGTTGCAGCTTCGAGAAGTCGACGCCGCCGATGGCGAGGCCGATCGGGGGCATGACCACGTCGGCGACGAAGGACGCGACGATCTTGCCGAAGGCGCCGCCGATGATGACGCCGACGGCGAGGTCGACGACGTTGCCGCGGACGGCGAAGGCCTTGAACTCGGACATGAAACTCATGCGCCGGAGTCTCGACGAAATGGCGTGGAGCGTCCAGCCCGCCGCAGCATCTGCCGCCATGCGGGGGCAGGCGGATGAGCTGCGGGCTGCGGGCGGGCTGCGGGCGGGCTGCAGGCGGGCTGCAGGCGGGCTGCAGGCGGGCGCTGCAGGCGGATGAGCTTACAGGCGGTCGGAGGCGATGCCGACGGCCGAGATGCCGGCGTCGTGGGAGGCGGCCATCATGCGGATGACCTGGCCGTACTTGACGCCGGTGGCCGCGTCGATGGCGATCTTGCCGTCGGTCTGCAGCTTGTCGTTGGCCTTGAGCTCGCCGACGAGGGTGTCGTAGTCGGCGCTGAGCGGCTGGGTGCCGAGCTTGACGCCGCCGTTGGCGTCGATGCTAAGCAGCAGGGTGGCGCTGGGGTCGGCTGGGCCCTGCTGCTTGGACTGGGTCGGGATGTCCAGCGGCATCTGGGTGTTGGCCGGCGGCGGCGAGGCGACCATGAAGATGATCAGCAGGCAGAGCAGCACGTCGACCATCGGGGTGACGTTGATCTCGCACATCGAATCGCCCTCATCGCCGCCGACGCTGACTGACATGGTGAAGGCCACGCTACCCGCGTCCCGGGCGAGGTGTCCAGCGTAAACTGCGCAAGCGGCGCTGTGTGCTGCGGATCACAGTGGCGAGCGAAGCGCCGCGCATACAGTGGCGCAATGCAGCGCCTTTCTGCCCATTTCCTTGTCTCTGCCCTTGTCCTGACCGCTTGCCCCGGCGACAGCGGCACCACCACCACTGGCGACCCGGCCACCACCTCCGGCGGTAGCACGACGAACGACCCGTCGGCGGGGACCGACGAGCCGACGACGACGCCGACGACGGACCCGACGATGACGAACCCGTCGACGACGGACCCGACGGCGACGACAGACCCGACGGGGGCATCGACGACGGACCCGACGGGGGCATCGACGACGGACCCGACGGGGGCGTCGACGACGGACCCGACGGGGGCTTCGACGACGGATGGCACAACGGACGGGACGACGACCGGTGGCGGCGGCGTGTGCGGCGACGGTGCGATCGAAGGGGACGAGGCCTGCGACGACAGCAACGTCGAGACGGAGCTGTCGAAGTCGGCCAAGCCGCCGCTGATGTACGACGCCCCGGCCTGCATCGATGACTGCAGCCTGGTGCTGGCGCTGTGCGGCAACGGCAAGGTGGACCCGGGTGAGGCCTGCGACGACGGCAACCCGGACAGCTACGACGCCTGCACGACCTCGTGCACGATCAACGACAAGAGCTTCCACGCGCCGTGCAAGCGCATGTGCAATCAACAGTGCGACACCGACGTGACCTCGGGGACCTTCACCGGCTGCGAGAACATGGAGGTGCCGGCGAACGGGAAGGCGGTGTGTTACGTGAGCACCAAGTTCCAGCTGGCGCCGCGCTACTTCGCCGAGGGCGAGTGCGCGGTGACGGCCCAGAAGTGCTCGGGCCTGGCCTGCCCGCCGAAGATCGGCGACTACGACCTGTTCAAGGACTGCCCGGCGGGGACGACCCTGGTCGATCGCGAGACCAAGGCGCTCGGGGTCACGGTCAACACCAAGGTGTGTCAGAAGGTCTGCGAGTCCGACGCGGACTGCCGCTGGAACGCGTACGACACGACCTGGGCCAAGCCGGGGCAGTTCCGCTGCCAGGTGACGGCGGACTCCAAGGGCGTGAAGATCTGCGCGGACGCGCAGAACTGAGGGTGGCGCGGCGCATCGCGTCGCGTGGCGAGAACCCACAACAGGGGTCGGGACACCTCATGGGTCCCGGCCCGTTCATGTTCCTGGTCGGCTCGAGCTCGACCCGAAGCAGCTCCGCGGCAACGGCCACGCGACCCTGTTCGCGATGCCGGTGATCATGGCGCCGGTGACGATTTTCTTGACGATGGGTCTGAAAAAATCGTGAAAGCTCGATCTGCGGACGCATAGCCGTCGTGAGCGAGGCTGGGCGTCGAGTCCCGGTGACGTGTCAAGTTTGCCGACGCATGGTCCGGGAAAGCGCGCAGGCGAGGCTTTGGCGACGCAGTTCGCTCGCCACGCGGCACCGTGACGAGCGGCGGCGGTGGCGGTGGGCGGGACGGCCGCGCTCGGCGGCGGTGGACGGCTCAGTCGGCCTGAAGCAGGCGCAGCAGGGTCGGCGAGACGCCGAGCTGGGCGCAGCGCTCGGCGATCGCGGCGAGGCGCCAGCGGCTGCGGTCGACGGGGGCGTGCGGGTGGCGGCGGTGGGCCCGGAGCAGGACGTTCTTGGCGGTGTGCTCGCTGGCGACGAACTCGACGACGGCGACCTCGTAGCCGCAGGCGGCGAGGAGCTCGACGCGGAGGGCGTCGGTCAGGAGGTCGGCGTAGGCGCCGCGCAGCAGGCCGTGCTCGAGCAGGGCCGGGACCGGGGCGCTGGCAGGGGACTGGTGGGCGAGCTGGGCGGCGAGCTCGTGCTGGCAGCAGGGAACGCAGAGCAGGGCCGGGGCGCCGAGGCGGATCGCCAGGGCGATGGCCTCGTCGCTGGCGGTGTCGCAGGCGTGGAGGGCGACGATAAGGTCGGGCGGGCCGGCGAGCGCGGCGAGGGCGGCGGTGCTGGCCTCGGCGATGCTGGCGACGGCGAAGCTGAGGTTGTCCATGCCGAGGCTGGCGGCGCGCTCGCGGCTGCGGGCGACGACGTCGTCGCGGATGTCGACGCCGTGGAGGCGCAGGGCGACGCCCTCGCGGCGGAGGACCTCGGCGAGGACGAAGCTGAGGTAGGCGTTGCCGCAGGCGAGGTCGAGGACGCGGATCGGTGCGGCGGCGTCGCGTGGGCGGGCGGCGGCCAGGCGCTCCCAGGTGGGCCGGCACAGCTCGGCGAGGTGGTTGACCTGCTTGTACTTGCGGGCGTGCGTGGCGGAGATGCTGCCGTCGGCGTTCATGATGCCGATCGCGCGCAGGAGCTCGCCGCTGGTGTCGGGCCGCAGCGGCCGCTGCTTGCCGCCCATCACCTTGCGCGCGGCGGCCTCGTCGAGGGTGCGCAGGCTGGGGCGACCGTGGCGGGCGTCGACCTGCACGCGGCGCTGCTCGTCGAGGACGTAGGTGTGCTTGACGAGGCCGGCGTTGGCGGCGTCGCGGGCCGCGGCGAACACGGCGGCGAGCTGCTCCGGGCTCGGCGTGACGCCGACGCCGGGGCCGGGGTGGACCTGCTCCGCGCGGGTGGCAGCGGCGGCGTTGTCGGCGTTGTCGGCGGCCTGCGGGGCGGCGAACACGGCGCGGGACCAGCCGCGGCGGAGGTGCGGGGCGACGTTCCGCTCGAGGCGCTGGAGGCTGTTCTCGCGGATCACGGCGGGCAGGCGTAACAAAGCCGCGCGCGGGCGACAAGGTGTGCGGGCACACGCGTGTGGCGCGGGAGATCGCGGCGGCGAGTGGTTGGCGGCACGGGGCCTGAGCGCGAGGGCGTGTGGCGCGGGAGATCGCGGCGGCGAGTGGTTGGCGGCACGGGGCCTGAGCGCGAGGGCGTGTGGCGCGGGAGAGATCGCGGCGGCGAGTGGTTGGCGGCACGGGGCCTGAGCGCGAGGGGCCTGGGTGCGAAGGTTCGAGCTGCGAGGGCGGTGTGCCGCGGGGTTGCGGGGGGTCGGGGCTTTGGGCATCGTGCGCGCCGTGTCTCGCCCCAACATCTTGCTGCTCGAGAGCATCCACGCGACGGCCCACGAGGAGTTCGCGCGCCACGGCGTCGCGGTGCACACGGCCGCGGGGGCGCTGTCGGAGGCGCAGCTGGTGGCGGCGTTGCGCGGGCTGCCGCAGGACGTGCCGCTGCTCCTGGGGATCCGCAGCAAGACCCAGGTGACGCCGGCGGTGCTCGACGCGACGCCGGCGCTGCTGGCGGTCGGGGCCTTTTGTATCGGCACCGACCAGATCGCCCTGCAGGCGGCGCGCGAGCGCGGGGTCGCGGTGTTCAACGCGCCGTTTAGCAACACCCGCTCGGTGGCCGAGCTGGTGCTCGGGGAGATCATCATGCTGTCGCGGCAGGTGTTCGCGCGCAGCCAGGCGTGCCACCGCGGGCTGTGGCACAAGAGCGCCGAGGGCAGCCACGAGGTCCGCGGCAAGACGCTGGGGATCGTCGGCTACGGGCACATCGGCTCGCAGCTCAGCGTGCTCGCCGAGTCGCTCGGGATGCAGGTGCGCTACCACGACATTTTGCCCAAGCTGCCGCTGGGCAACGCGCAGCCGTGCGGGAGCCTGAACGAGCTGCTGGGGCTGGCGGACTTCGTGACCCTGCATGTGCCGGACACCGAGCTGACGCGGGGGATGTTCGGCGTGGCGGAGCTGGCGGTGATGAAGCCGGGGGCGGCGCTGATCAACGCGTCGCGGGGGATGGTGGTCGACCTGGCGGCGCTGCGCGAGGCGCTCGAGCGGGGGCGGCTGTCCGGGGCGGCGGTCGACGTGTTCCCGAGCGAGCCGGCGAAGGCGGGCGACGTGTTCGACAGCCCGCTGCGCGGGCTCGACACCGTGATCCTGACGCCGCACATCGGCGGGTCGACGCAGGAGGCCCAGGCCAACATCGGCCGCGAGGTGGCGAGCTCGCTGTCGGCGTATCTGGGGACCGGCTCGACGACGGGCTGCGTGACCCTGCCGAACGTGGACGCGGCGCCGCTGCGCAGCGGGGCGAGGATCTTGAACGTGCACCGAAATGTGCCGGGCGTGCTGTCGGCGGTGAACCAGCTGATGGCGGACTCGCAGGTGAACATCACCGGGCAGAGCCTGGCCACGGTGGAGTCGATCGGCCTGCTGCACGTGGACGTGCCGCTGCGGGCCGACGACCCGAAGGCGCAGCGGCTCGGGGCCGCGATCGCGGCGCTGTCGACCAGCTTGCGTACGCGCGTGATCTGATCGGAGAGGCGGCCGATCGCGGCCCCGACCAGCCGGCGCGGGCCGGACCGGAGCCGATCGGGCGAGCCGATCTCCGGGCAGCTGTCCGCCGATGGCGGCAGCGCATGCGCGTCCCCACGCGTCGCCGCGGCGGCGATGATGCTGGCGCGACGGGCTGCTCGCTCGCCCTGGGTGTCTCGCGCGAAAATGGCTAGCGAGCCGCGTCTACCCGCCAGCCGGGGCGTGCTGATAACCTGGAGCCCGCGATGCGATTCACCTTATTTGCGGTGGGTATTCTCGGAGCAGCGCTGGCTCAAACCGCGTGCAAGCGGGACAGCGAGACCAGCAGCCCGAGCGGGGAGTGCGACGGGATGTGCGGCCGGGGCACGCGCTGCGACGGGAAGCTGTGCGTGGTCGACTACTCGCAGGACATCTGCGCGTCGCCGGAGACGAACGAGACGCCGGTGGTGCCGATGAAGCCGCCGATCACCAGCTGGGGCGAGTGCTTCGAGGACCGCAGCACGATGCCGAAGTTCAAGCCGGTCGACGACAAGTCGATCGCGCAGTTTGACCCGGACGCGGCGCGGCGGGTCGACCTGAACGGCAACGGCGGCGACGAGCAGCTCAACGAGGCGGTGCTCAACTCGCACATGCGCGACGTGGAGTACGCGATCAACGACTGTCTGGCGAAGGCGGCGTGCTACCAGGGCTCGAGCCTGCCGAACGGGCGCATCGACTTCACCTTCCGGTTGATGGGGACCGGCAAGGTCGAGTCGATCGCCGTGGCGGCGCCAGCGGGGCTGAGCGTGTTCGGCATCATCCCGTGCGCGCGCAAGGCGGTGGTCGACCACGTGTTCCCGACCTACGACGGGCCGGCGATGACCGTGAAGTACAACATCGAGATCGGCGGCTCGGACTGACAGCTGGGCGCTGGACGTGTCCTTGAGGACATGTCGCGGCGGCTCGGGTTGATGGGCGGTCGGCGCCGGACGTGTCCTTGAGGACATGTCGCGGCGACCCGGACTGCTGGTCGGATGGGACATGTCCTCAAGGACATGTCGAGAGGTCAGGCGGCGGTCTCGTCGGCGGGGTCGGACTCGGCGGGGTCAGGCTCGGCGGGGTCGGGCTCGGCGGGGCGGCGCTTGTGGGCCTGCGAGATGCGGGCCGCGGCGGCGCGGGCGGCCGGGGCGGCCTTGTCGACGGCGTCCTTGCGCACCTCGAAGGGTTCGGGCAGCAGGGTGGCGTTTCCCTCGGGTGTCAGCATCGGGACCTCGGGCGGCGCACGATGAGCGTCGCAGATCGCTGCGGCGGATCCCAGGGGTCGGCGATGCGGGTGTGCGGCTGCTCGCGCGCGCGTTCTTCGTCGTGTCCGCGTTCCGTGTCGCGTTCGCGGTTGCGGTCCGCGTCGCGTTCGCGTTCGCGGTCCGTGTCGCGGTCGCGTCGCGGTCGCGTCGCCACGGGTTGGGGGCTACTCGTCGTCGCTGGCGGCGTCGTCGGGCGGTGGCGGCAGCTCGAGGCCGGGCAGCGGCGGGCGCATGCGTTCGCGGCGGCGGGCCTGCAGGGTGGCGATCACGCGCTGGAGGGTCGGGTCGTCCCAGCGGCGGGCATCGAGGCGGTGGCCCTTGCTGAAGTTGCAGCGCGCGCAGGCGATCGCCAGGTTACCCAGGTCGTCGCGGCCGCCGTGGTGACGCGGGACGATGTGCTCGACGGTGGCGCGGGTGCGCGGCGTGCCGTCTTGCTCGAGCACGTGGCGGGCGCCGCAGTGGATGCACTTGCCGCACAGCACGCTGCGGCCGGCCTGCTCGGCGCGCTCGAAGCTGCGGTCGGTGGCGGCGCACCACAGCAACAGGCGGCGCGTGCGGCCCTTGCTAGCGCGGGGCATGTCCTTCAGGACAGGTTGAATGAGACAGTGGCGACGGCGGCGACAGTGGCGACGGTGGAGATGGCTGGGATGGATGGGAGAGGTGCGACGGGTGGGGCAGGCGGGCGCTGGCCAGCTCGGCTTGCAGGACGGGGTGGAGGGCTGGGCCGGCGGCCACGAGGTCACCGTGGCGGAGGTCCCAGGGGCCGCCGTCGATGCGCGTGAGGGTGCCGCCGGCCTCGCGGACGAGGAGGGCGCCGGCGGCGATGTCCCAGGGTTGGAGGTGATACTCCCAGTAGGCGTCGAGGCGGCCGGCGGCGAGGTAGGCGAGGTCGAGGGCGGCGGAGCCGGCTCTGCGGATGCAGCGGACCTGGGGGACGACGCGGTTGAACTCGAGGAGGTTGTTGGTGGGGGAGGTCGCGCGGGTGTAGGCGAAGCCGGTGGCGACGAGGGCGAGGCGGAGGGCGCGGGTGGTGGTGACGTGGAGTTGTTCGGGTTTGCCGAGGCGGGCGCGGGTGCGGGGGCTGTCGAGGAAGGCGCCGTGGTCGCGCTGGGCGAAGAAGGTCTCGTCGCGGGTGGGGTCGTGGACGACGGCGATGCGGGGGCCGTGGTGGTCGACGAGGGCGATGGAGACGGAGAAGTGGGGGAAGCGGTGGGCGTAGTTGGTGGTGCCGTCGAGCGGGTCGATGACCCACTGGAGGACGCCGGGCGGGGGTCGCGGGTCGGCGCTGTCGCGGTCGCCGCGGACGCGGCCGGACTCCTCGGCGAGGATCCAGTGGGAGGGGTGGGCGGCGGTGATGCGCGACGTGATCGCCAGCTCGGCGGCGCGGTCGGCCGGGGTTACGAGGTCGATGTCGGAGGACTTGGTGGCGATCGCCAGGTCGGTCTCGAAGTGGTCGAGCAGCACGGCGCCGGCGGCACGGGCGGCGGCCAGGGCGAACTCGAGGAGGCCGGGGTCTTCGGGCATGCCGGAGGGTAACGCAAGTCGGGTCGCGGAGATCTGTCTCTGGGGACAGGTAGTCAGGGGGCCGGCGTCGGGCCAGCTAGCGGTAGCCGAGCGGGGCGTCGCCGCTGGCCCTGCTGCGCTTGAACATCTGGTTGACGTGGCGCAGGACGTCGTCGCGGTGGCGGGAGATCTGGACCTCGTGGTGGAACACGGCGTCGATGATCATGTCCGGGCGGACGATGACCGTGATCCGGCGGGCGACGTTCATCACGGGCCACAGGACGTCGTAGCTGCGGCAGATCTTGTGGTCGGCGTCCGGGAGGATCGGGAAGGGGGCGCGGGTCGAGCCGGCGAAGTCACACTGGGTCTTCTCGTCGTCGGTGCTGATGCCGATGAGGTTGGCGCCGGCCAGCAGCAGCTCGACGTAGTTGTCGCGGAACATCTTGGTCTCGGCGGTGCAGCCGGGCGTGAAGGCCTTGGGGAAGAAGTACACGACGGTGCACAGGCCCTCCTGCTGCGACAGCACGAAGCGCCGGCCGTTGCTGGCGATCGCGTCGATCTCGGGGGCCCGCTGGCCCGGGCTCGGCCCGCTCATGCTGCGGTTATAACCGGGATGGTCGGGGCAGGCGAGGGGCAGGCGAGGGCTTGCGCGGGCAATACGAGGGGCAGGCGAGGCAGCGCGAGGGCCAGGGCGGTGGTCGGGAAGTTGCCCGCGCTGTAGCCTCGCGGGCATGGCCGCGTTCGCCCTCGCTAGTTCCAGCGGCCGCGCGCGCGGGGTGGCGGCGGCAGTGGGGCTGTGGGTGCTGTTGACGCTGGGGCTGCCGCTCGTGCAGCTGGGGCAGGAGGCGTGGTCGGTGGTCGGTCCGCCGGCGCCGCCGTGGATCTTCGTGCTGGCGGGGTTGCGGGCGCTGGGGCTGGCGGCGGCGGTCGCTGTGATCGCGGCGGTCGCGGCCTATCCGGTGGCGCGGACGGTGTCGGCGCGGGTGCTGCTGGTGCTGGTGCTGGTGTCGCCGCTGGCGCGGGCGCTGGGTGTGTTGGGGTTGGGGATGGCGCCAGGGGTGCCGGCGGTGCTGCTGGCCCAAAGTGCAGGTGCGATCCCGCTGGCGGCGCTGGTGTTGCAGCTGCGGCTGCGTGGGCGGGCCCGGGTCTGGCTCGAAGCGGCGGCCGACCTGGGGGCCGGGCCGTGGCGGCGCTTCTGGGAGGTTGAGCTGCCGCTGCTGGCCCCGGCGCTGGCCCTGGCGGCCGGGTGGGCGGCCCTGTGGGCGCTGGGTGACGTGACGACGCTCGAGCTGGCGGGTGGCGGCAAGGTGTACACGCTGGCGCTGCTGCTGCGCGACGCGGTGCTGAGCGAGGCGAACCCGCGGCGGGCCGCGGCGATCGTGGTCGTGATGTTGGCGGTGGCGGTGCCGTGTGCCCTGGCGATCGCCCGCGGGTTGGCGGGGCTGGCGGGCGAGGTGAGCGGGCCGGGGCCGCGGGCGGGGTCGGGGCTGCGCGCGCTCGGCTGGCTCGGGGTCGGGCTGTCGGCGCTGCCGCTCGCGGGGTTGATCGGTCAGCTGTCTCTTCGGACAGATGGTTCGGGCGGGCTTTTGCTGCGCGGGCTGCTCGCGCGGAGCCTGGCGCTGACGCTGGGCTGCGGGTTGCTGGCGGCGGCGCTGGGCTTCACGCTGGCGCTGCTGCGGCGGCGCTCGGCGGGGCGCGACGCGGTCGCGGCGCTGGTGTTGCTGCCGCTGGCGGTGCCGCCGGTGGTGTACGGGGCGCTGATGCTGCCAGCGGGGCGGCTGCTGGGGTTGATGCCCGGGCCTGGGCTGACGCTGCTGGGCTTGCTGCCGATGCGGGTGGCGCTGGCGTACGCGGGGGCGGTGCTGGCGGTGGCGGCGGTGCAGCCCGAGGTGATCGATGGGGCGCGCGATCTCGGGGCGGGGGCCGGCGCGCGGCTGCTGCGGGTGTGGTGGCCGCTGCTGGCGCCCGCGGGGCTGGCCCTCGCGCTCGTCGGGTTCGCACACGCGCTGGCCGACAGCAGCGTGCCGGCGTTCACGGCGGGCCCCGGCGGCAGCACGCTGGCGGTCGGGATGACGATCGTGGCGCGCGGGGGCGAGGTCGATGTCGTGCCGCGCTGGGCGCTGGGGCTGTCGCTGGCGCCGGTGGCGGTGGTGATGATCTCCGCGTGGGCGTGGCGACCCTTCGCGGCGTCGCGGCGGCGGGCCCAGGGCTGACGGGGCGGGGTCTGCCGGGCGCAGGCGCTCTCTGTTAGGCTTGGCCGACGTGGTCAAAGAGTTCGACCCCCTGGACGCGACCCTGATCGGTGAGACCGATGCGGTGGCACGCCGCGAGCCGCCGTCGATGTCGGGGCTGTTCGCGGGCCGCTACCAGATCGAGCGGCTGGTCGGGCGCGGCGGGATGGGCACGGTGTACCGCGCGCTCGACATCATGGTCGGCGATGTCGTGGCGCTGAAGGTGCTCGACGCGGCGGTGACGGGGGCCACGGACCAGATCGAGTGGTTTCGCCGCGAGGTCCGCCTGGCGCGTCGCATCACCCATCCGAACGTGGCCCGCACCCACGACATGGGCGAGCAGGGCGGGTCGCACTACATCACGATGGAGTTCGTCGAGGGGACCACGCTGCAGGAGGTGCTGCGGGTCCGGGACGGCGAGGCGGGCGACGGTGAGGGCCGGCGCACGCGGCAGGCGCTGGAGCCGGCCCGGGCGGCGCGGGTCGGGCTGTCGGTGTGCGAGGGGCTGGCCGCGGCGCACGCGGCGGGGGTGGTGCACCGCGACCTGAAGCCGGCCAACGTGTTGATCGAGCGCAGCGGTCGAGTGGTGCTGACGGACTTCGGCATCGCCCGCACGCTCAGCGACGAGAACACCGGGGCGCGCACGCAGGGCGTGGTGGGCACGCCGCTGTACATGGCGCCGGAGCAGCTGTCGGGGCTGCCGGTCGACGTGCGGGTGGATATCTATGCGATCGGGCTGATCTTGTTCGAGATGATGACGGGGGTGCTGCCGTTCGCCGGGCACACGCCGATCGCGGCCGCGCTGGCGCGCCTGACCCAGCCGCCGCCCGATCCGCGGTCGGTGCGGCCGGGGCTGCCGGAGCCGCTGGCGCAGCTGATCGTGCAGTGCATGGCGCAGAAGCCGGAGGATCGCCCGGCCAGCGCGACCGAGGTCGCCGAGCGCCTGCGTGCCTGGCTGCTGCAGAGCGGCGAGTCGCTGATGGGCGTGTCGACGGTGACGATGCTCGGGGCGATGGCGGCGGCCGCCGGGGCCGGGCCATTTCCGCCGAGCACCGGGACGCTGACGCCGACGCAGCAGCAGGTGACGACCGGGTCGACCTCGGGGGCGCCCGGGACGATGACGTCGGGAGGCCTGACGCAGGGGGGCACCCGCGGCGGGCCGGGGACGACGCTGACGCGGTCGCTGCGGCCGCTGGCGCCGGTGCCGACGGCCGAGCGGGCGCTGGCGGTGCTGCCGTTTCGCTACGTGGGACCGCCGGACCAGAGCTACCTGGGTGACGCGCTGACGGACGAGCTGATCGACGTGCTGTCGCGGACGCGGGGGCTGCGGGTGCTGGGCAGCGGGGCGACCGCGAAGTACCGCAGCGACCGCGACCCGCGGGCGGTGGGTGCGGACCTCGGGGTCGACGCGGTGGTCGACGCGACGGTGCAGGCGAGCGCGAAGCAGGTGCGCGTGGCGGCGCGGCTGGTCGAGGTGGCGAGCGGGACGCAGCTGTGGAGCGAGCGCTTCGAGAGCGGCCTGGAGGACCTGTTCGAGCTGCAGGATCGCATCAGCAAGCGGATCGCGGAGGCGCTGCGGGTCGAGCTCAGCACAACCGCCAGCGTTGTCGAGGCGCCGGCCGAGGCGGTGTCGTTGTATCTGCGAGGCCGGCGCAAGCTGCTGGCCTTCCAGGTGATCGGGCCCGACGGGGCGATCGAGCTGCTCGAGCAATGCATCGAGCTGGCGCCGCATCTGCAGCCGGCGATCGCGTGCCACGCGATCGCCTGCCTGCGCGCGTGGTTCATGCCGTCGTCGTTCCTCGACGACGAGAAGCCGCGGGACTGGGAGCAGGAGGCGCGGGCGAGCGTGGCGCGGGCGCTCGAGGAGGCGCCCGACACGGCCGAGACCTACCTGGCGCGGGCGATGCTCGGGGTCCAGCTCGGCGAGTGGCGCGAGGCGGTGAAGGCGCTGGTGAAGGCGCTGGAGATCGCGCCGACCTACGCGCACGCGCACCAGTACCTGGCGCAGCTGCAGTGCGAGGCGGGCAACACCAAGGAGGGGCTCGAGCGGGCCAAGCTGGCCTACGACCTCGAGCCGAGCCTGACCGTGTGCCTGTACGACATGGCCCGGCTGAACGCGCTGCGCGGCGACCGGGACGAGTGCAACCGCTACCTCGAGATGGCGGAGCACAACTCGCGCTTTCGCAGCCCGACGCTGCAGTTTCGCCTGCGGGTGGCGACCTGGTACGGCGACATGGACACGGTGCAGGACATCCGCGACAGCCTGGCGGGCGAGGACTCGGACGGCTTCGGGCTCTACGTCGCCAACTTCGCGAAGGCGGTGGCCGGCGACTTCGACAAGCCGCGGCTCGATGAGCTGTGCGCCGAGCTGCTGGCGCGCGCCCCGAGCCCGCGCTTCTACACGCTGATGTGCCAGAACTGCGTCGAGATCTACATGTCGCGCGGGTATCCGGAGGAGGCGCTGCGCCTCTTCCAGCTGGCGGCGGATCGCGTGCTGATCGACATCGAGTGGACCGACCGCTGCCCGCTGCTCAAGGGGCTGCGCAGCTTGCCGGGCTTCGCCGAGGCGCGCCGCAAGGTCCGGCAGCGGGTCCAGGCGATGTGGAGCCTGTGACGGCGTGACGCTCGAGCTGCGGGACATCCACAAGGCGTTCCCGCAGCGGGGCAGCGTGGCCGTGGGGGCCGCGGGGTCGCGCGAGGCGGTGGCGCTGCGGGGGGTGTCGCTGACGCTGCCCCTGAGGGGCTACACCTGCGTGATGGGGGCGTCGGGCTGCGGCAAGACGACGCTGCTGCGGATCGTCGCCGGGCTCGAGCGACCCGAGCGCGGCGAGGTGGTGCTCGGCGGGCGATCGATCACCGCGCTGCCGGCGGAGAAGCGACCGGTGCACACGCTGTTTCAGGGCTACGCCCTGTTCCCGCATTTGAGCGCGTGGGACAACGTGGCCTTCGCGCCGCGCCTCGCGGGCGCGAGCGGGGCGGCGCTGCGGGAGCGCGTCGAGGCGCTGCTGGCCGACGTCGGGCTGCCCCCGCGGCTGTACCCGCGGCGACCGGCCGAGCTGTCGGGCGGGGAGCGCCAGCGGGTCGCGCTGGCGCGGGCGCTGGCGGGGCAGCCGGCGATGGTGCTGCTCGACGAGCCGCTGGCGGCGCTCGACCGGCCGCTGCGCTCGGGGCTGCGGCTGCTGCTCAAGGAGACGCAGCGGCGGCGCGGCATCGGCTTCCTGCACGTGACGCACGAGCCCGAGGAGGCGCTGGCGCTGGCTGACACGCTGGTGTTGATGGACCACGGCGAGGTGCTGGCGCAGGGGGCCCCGGCGCAGCTGTACGCGCGGCCGATGGACATGACGAGCGCGCGCCTGCTCGGCGACCTGACGCCGGCGCCTGGGCAGCCGGGCAAGTGGTTGCGGCCGGAGCGGCTGCTGGTGGTGGATGGCTCGGAGGACATGTCCGATGAGGCAGGTACGTGGCGGCGCACGCTCGCGACCCTGGACGGGGTGGCGTGCCTGGGCGACCGCTGGGAGCTGCAGCTGCGCGGGGAGGGGCAGCGGCTGCTGGCGCGGGGATTGACCGCGCCGTCGGCGGGCCCCGGGGCGGTGGTCGTGCTGCGCTGGCGGGCGGAGGACGAGCTCTTGCTGGGCGAGGGGGCGGCGATGTCGGCGGCGGGGTGGTCGTCGGTGGCGCTGCGGCTGTGAGGGTCAGTCGATCTCGACGGTGTTGATCGATCGGATCGTGGCGCCGGCGGGGTAGGCGTAGGACACGAACTTGGTGTAGACGAGCTGGCTGGCGGCGGAGCCCCAGCCCCACACGGTCACGCCGAAGGGCTTCTCGCTGACGATCTCGTGGCGGCCGTTGGCGCACTTGCCCACCTTCGTGAAGTTGCCGGTGACGAGCTGCACGCGGGTCCACTCGAGGCCGGGGGCGAGCGGCTTCCAGGCGACGAGCGGGCCGGTGCAGCCGAGGACCACGTCGGCGAAGCCGCCGTCCTCCTCGCGGCGCACGACCACCAGCTCGGTCTCCGAGTAGGTCGGGTCGGTGAAGAAGATGTAGCGGCGCTGGAACTGGGCCGGCGGGATGAGGTTGACCCACTCGGGGTCGCCGGCGCCGCCGAAGGGTTGGCCGCCGGTCATGTAGGCGGAGGCGTAGAAGGGGTGCTGCTCGTCCTGGCTGTGCACGTGGAAGGGGCCGGCGGCGTTGAAGTCGGCGACCTGTCCGAGGGTGAGGGTGGTCGGTGCGCCAGGCGGCTTGAAGGGGGTCCAGGTCAGCTGGGTGTCCTTGGCGGCGCCGACCAGGCGCCACGGCGGGGACTCGGGCTTGTTGGGGTCGCGATCGCGGTAGCGGACGGCGGCGTAGGCGTTGCCGAGGGCGCGCACCGGGGGGATCTGCTGGTGGGCGCCGTCGCAGGCGTAGGTGTCGGTCGGGATGTTGAGGCAGGTCGAGCCGCCGAACAGGGCGAATGGTTTGTCGGCGAGGATGGTCGAGCCGGTGAGCTCGTCGTTCTGGTTGATCTGCAGGCTCTCGCCGCGGGACAGCGTGTAGGTCAGGGGCACGCCGGCGGGGCCGCCCTTGACGTCCTTGCCGGCCTTGACGGCGGCGTTGGGGCGCAGCGTGATGTTGGTGTCCTGCTCGCGGGCGATGAAGGTGAGCAGCGGGGTGCCCGAGGGGCCGGCGGGGCCGGCGTTGACGGCGATGTAGCTGCGGTCCCAGACGCTGGTCGGGAGCAGCAGGGAGGCGGCGGTGACCGCCCCCGAGCCGCCGCCGAAGGGCTGCATCTGGTAGGCGGCGACCGGGACGTCGCTGGTGATGTGGAAGGCGAGGCCGCGGCCGGTCCCGGCGATCTGGGTCTCCTCAGGGATCGCGGGGCCGGCGGGGCAGTTGGGGTAGGTACCTGGCCCTCGGGACAGGAAGAGGATCGCGACCTCGCCAACGGGCAGGCCGGCGGCGTTGTTGTAGGGGGCGAAGCCGAGGTCCTGGCCCTGGCCCTTGGGGATCCGCGAGAAGTTGTTGACCGGGAGGATGGTGTTGCCGTGGCGCACCGTGAGGTGGGCCGCGGTGGTGCCGGTGTTGGCGACGAACACGGCGAAGCAGGCGCCCTCGGCCTCGGGGTTGAGCTCGGTCTTCACGGCCCAGAAGTCGCAGCCCTCGGAGCGCTGGAGCAGGCCGGCCGCGTCGCAGGCGCTGAGCGGCTGGCAGCCGTCGTTGAGGCAGTAGCTGCCTGGCTCGCAGGCTTCGATGACCTCGCCGTCGCACAGGACGGCGTCGAACTCGGGGGCGCAGCTGAGGGTGCAGCCGGTGCCGGAGCCGCCGCTGACGTTGCCGCTGGTGCTGCTGGTGCTGCTGGTGCTGCTGGTGCTGAGCTCGCCGGTGCTGGTGCTGCTCTGCTCCTCGCCGCTCGTGGTCGTGATGTCTGGCTCGCTGGTGATGTCGGTGGTGCTGGTGTCGTTGCTGGTGCTCGGGTCGCTGCTGCTCGCGGCGGGCGTCGTGGTGGGTGCGCCGGTCGGCGCACCGGAGCTCGTGACGAGCACGCCGGAGCTCGAGCCGCTGGTCGCGTCGACGTCACCCGTCCACTCGCCGACGGTTTGGCCGCAAGCGAGTGGCAACGCAGCGGCGAGCACTGAGGCGCGAGCCAGCGGTGTCATCGCGGATCAACGTAGGCTAAACCGATCCACGGTGTCGAGCGGCCCACGAGCAGGCGCGTCGCTGCGCCGTCACGCGGCGAGCTCTGGCTCGCGGTCGCCCCCACGCCGGGGAATGTGCGTCTCCCGCTCGTATGAAACTGTCCCAAGGGACAGGTAGCACATGCGCGCGCGAGCGGCCCCGCGATCGCTTCGCCAGAAATCAGGCCTTCTCGCCAGGAAATTCGGCAGCGGGGCCGGCGCCCCGCGGGCCGGTCCCGCGCGGAGGCGGGGCCTTGGCGGGGCGCGAAGCGGGGGCTGATTGGCGCCTGTCCCGAGGGACAGATCATTGCGGGAGGATGACGACGTCGTTGATCGACTTGATCGCGGCGCCGGCCGGATAGGCGTACGACACGTACACCGAGTTGAAGCCGACGCTGGCGTTCGAGCCCCAGCCCCACACAGTCACGCCGAAGGGGTTGTCGCTCTTCATCTCGTGGCGGCCGTTGGAGCAGTTGCCCTGGTCCTGGAAGTTGCCGGTGACGAGGTCGACGCGGGTCCACTCCTGGTCCTGGCCGAGGGCGGTCCAGTTGCCGAGGTCGCCGGCGCAGCCGAGGTTCACGGGGGCGAAGGCGCCGTCCTTCCGGTTGCGGACGACGACGAGCGAGGTGTCGGGGTAGGTGGGGTCGGTGAAGAGCACGTACTCGTCGAGGTACTGGGCGGTGGGGATGACGTTGACCCACTCGGGGTCGCCGGTGCCGCCGTAGTTGGCGCCTCCGGTCATGTAGCCGGCGAAGTAGAACGGGTGGTCGAGGTCCTGGCTGGAGACGAGGAAGGGGCCGGCGGCGTTGAACTCGACGGCCTGGCCGAGGGTGAGGACGTCGGGGGCGCCGTTGGGCTTGGCGGGGATGTAGGTCAGGTTGGTGTCGGCGACGGCGCCGACGAGGCGCCACGGCGGGGACTCCTCGTTGTTGTTGACGCGGTTGCGGTAGCGGACGGCGGCGTAGCTGTTGCCGAGGGCCTTGACCGGGGGGATCTGCTGGTGGGCGCCGTCGCAGGCGATCGCGTTGGGGAGCACGTTGAGGCAGCTGGCGCCGCCGAACATGCCGAAGCGCTTGTTGCCGACGATCGGCGAGCCGGTGAGCTCGGTGGGCTGGCTAAACTGGAGGGTCTGGCCGCGGTTGATCATGTACTTGATCGGGACGCCGGCGGGGCCGCCGGGGACGCCGTTGCCGCCGACGATCGCGACCTTGGGATCGATCGTGATCTCGGTGCCATCCTCCGCGCCGACCACGCTAAACAGCGGGTTGGCCTGGGGCACGGCCTGGCTCTTGAGGTAGGCGTTGATGGCGATGTAGTTGATGTCCCAGACGCTGGTCGGCAGCAGCAGGGTGGCCGAGGTGGCCGCGACCGAGCCGCCGCCGTAGGGGAGCATCTGGTAGGCGGCGACCGGGTAGTCGGTGCTGATGCGGAAGGCTTTGCCGAAGCCGGTGCCGACGACGTGGGTCTCCTGCAGGATGCCGGCGGGCGCGGGGCAGTTGGGGAAGCCGCCGGGGCCGCGCGAGAGGAACATGATCGCGACCTCGCCGACGGGCAGGCCGACGTTGGCGTCGTAGGGGCCGTAGACGATGTTCTTGCCCTGGCCCGAGGGGATGCGCGTGAAGCTGGCGATCGGCAGGACGGCGCCGTTGTACTCGACGGTCAGCTTGACCGGTTGGTCGCTGGTGTTGGCGACGAAGGCGGCGAAGCACGAGCCGGCGGCCTCGGCGATGAGCTCGCTCTTGACGGCGTAGTACTCACAGCCCTCGGAGCTCTGGAACAGCTCGGCGGCCTCGCAGGGGGTCAGCGGGACGCAGGCCGCGTCGACGCAGTAGTTGCCCTGGGCGCACACCTCGACGACCTCGCCGCCGCACAGGACCGACTGGTTGTCGTCGGCGCAGGAGAAGTCGATGCAGGGCTCGCCGGTGGTGCTGTCGCCGCCGCCGGTGCTGGCCGTGGTGGTCGTGCTCGGGTCGGTGTCGCTGACCGAGACCTGCATCGTGGTCGCGCTGTCGGTGGCGGTCGCGCTCGGGTCGCTGGTGTTGGCGGTGGTCGCCTCGGTGCCGGTCTGCGAGGCGGAGCCCGAGCCGGCGGTGGTGTCGGTGGTGGTCGGGACCGTGTCGCTGACCGAGCCCTGCGTCGGGTTGTCGGTGGCGGAGATGCTCGTGCTGGGGTTGGTGGCGGAGGTGGTCTGCCCGGCGCTCTCCTCCGTCCGGCCGGTGTCATCGCCGCAGGCGAGGGGCAGGAGGGCGACGAGGCCGAGGCGAAGGGCTGGGTGACAGGCCAGAGTTTTCATGCCCCGACGGTAGACGCGCCGCGACCCGCTGTCGACGGTCGATGGGCTCGCTTGCGAGCACGGGCTGTGGCGGGCGAATGGAGGCGAAATTCGGGGTTTTTACAGCGGGCCCGCGAGCTTCTGGACCGTGGCTTCCATGCGGCCGGTCCACTGGTTGACGCCGACGGCGATGACGCGGACGCGGTAGCGCTCGCCCTTGCGGGCGCCGGGGAGGCGCATGTCGGCGTCGCCGAGCTTGCACACGCCGTTGGCTCCGATCACGGGGCGCGAGATCTCGTCGGCGATCGTGACCTCGTAGATCTGACCGACGACGACGCGGCGGTCGTGGCTGTCTGAAAGGACAGGTGCATCCGTCGCATGCGGCGCGCCCTCGTCGTGGTCGTTGGGGTCGGCGGGGTGCATGCAGCGGGCGGCCCCGCATCATGCCACATCGGGCCCGGCGCGGCGGAGCCCGGCGCGCGGCTCGATCTCGACAATCTAGACCGTGCCGTGCATCTGGCTCATGCCGACGATCTCGTCGACGAGCTCCTGCTCGGCGCGCTTGTGCATGACCTCGTTGATCTGGACCAGCGCGGAGGGGCTGGTGAAGTTGATCTCGGAGAGCAGGTCGCCGATGAAGTCGAGGCCGAGGAGGTGGAGGCCGCGCGGGCTGAGGGCGTCGGCGACGGCGGCGACGGCGGCGAGCTGGCGCGGGGTGGGATCGAAGGCGCGGACGCTCGCACCCTGATGCAGGTTCGCCAGGCGCGAGCCGGGGCCGGGGATCCGGGCGACGCTGCCGAGGATGCGGCGGTTCATGACCAGGATCCGGAGATCGCCGCGGGTGGAGATCGCGGGCTGGAAGGGCTGCACAACCACGCCGCTGGTGTCGGCGTGGGCGGCCCAGTAGGCGGCGAGCTCGGCCTCGGGGGCGAGCGGCGGGAAGAAGGCGATGCCGCGGCCGCTGCACTCGCCGAGCGGCTTGACGACGGCCTCGAGCGGCTGGGCCCGGACGGCGCGCAGCAGGGCCGGGAGGTCGGGGCAGTGGACGGTGGGGACGGCGAACTCGGGGAACAGGGTGGCGGCGAGCAGGTGCTCCGAGTGGCGGAGCACCTCGGCGGGGTCGTTGATCTGCAGCGGGCCGCGCTCGCGCGGAGGACCGGGACATGTGCTCAGGTCCGCGGAGCCGGGGTGGAGGCTTGCGGAGCTGACGTGCAGGCCAGCGAAGCCAGGGCTCAAGCAAGCGAAGTGGTTGGCGTGGGCGCGGTAGGTGGCGTCGACCGGCGGGTCCTTGCGGTGAATGAGGACGGTGTAGTCGCGGGCGTCGGCGCGGCGCTGTGGGCCGAGCGTGGCGTAGGGCTCGCGGGCGGGGTCGACGTGGACGACGGCGTTGACCGGGAGCGCGGCGAGGTAGGTCGCGCTCGCCACGTGGGGGTCGCAGGCGAGGAGATCGCAGTAGTCGACCTCGATCCCGCGCCCTCGCAGCTCGGCCATCACGCGCAGCGTGGTGTCGAAGCGCGGCTGGAAGCTGGCGACCGGGTCGCCGGTGATGAGGTACTTCGCCATCGTGGTCCCGGGCCGGCGCAGGCTAGCCACGCCCTGGGGTGGCGGCGAGCGGGCGGACCGTGACGTTGCGCTCGCGGCTGCGGGCGGTGTAGCGTGGCGAGCGATGAGCCTGAGCCGACGAAAGGTCTGCACGCTGCTCGGCGGGCTCCCGGGGGTGATGGGGCTGGGTGGGCTCGTGGGCCCGGGTTGCAGCCGGGAGTCGCGGCAGCTGACGCTGTACAACTGGGGCGACTATCTGGCGCCCGAGGTGGTGGAGCGCTTCGCGGCGCGCGAGGGCGGAGCGACGGTCACGCAGGATTTTTATCTGTCGGAGGGCGAGCTGTTCGCCAAGCTGCAGGCGCGCGCGGCCTACGACCTGTGCGTGCCGCTCGACTACCAGATGTCGCGGTTGCAGCAGCACGGGCTGGTGCGTGCGCTGGACCTGAAGCAGCTGCCGGGGGTGGCGAACCTGGCGGAGAAGTTCCCGCCGTGGCGCGCGCGAGCCGAGCGCGGCGGGGCGTGTCACGCGATCCCGTATCTGTGGGGCACGACGGGGATCGGCTACGACAGCGATAAGATCGCGGCGCCGCCGACCAGCTGGAAGGCGCTGTTCGACCTGCGCTACGCCGGTCGGATCAGCGTGATCGACAGCAAGGGCGACGTGTTCGACCAGGCGCTGCTGGCCGCGGGCATGGGGATCAACTCGACCGACAAGCCGGCGCTGCAGGACAAGATCTTCCCGATGCTCGAGGAGCAGAAGAAGATCTTGCGGGCGTACGACAGCAGCCCGGCGCGGGCGCTGGTGACGGGCGAGACCTGGATCGCGCAGATCGACAGCGGCGACCTGATGCGGGCGCGCAGCAGCAAGCCGAGCCTGCGCTACGTGATCCCCGAGGAGGGCGCGGCGTACTGGGTCGACTATCTGGCGGTGCCGGCGGCGAGCACCCAGGCGCCGCTGGCCCACGCGTTCATCGAGTTCCTGCTCGACCCGGAGATCGCGGCGATCAACGCCAACTTCCTCCACTTCGCCACGCCGAACCGGGTCGCGCTCGAGCGCGGCCTCATCACCGACAAGGATGACCCGCAGGTGTACCCGCCCGAGACGCTGATGCCGAAGTTGCACGTGTCCGAACATTGGTTCGGTGAGACCGAGAACCTGGTCGACAAGCTCTGGCTCGAGCTGCGGGGGAGCTGAGCCGATGCCCCAGTTCTCGACGATCCGGAATGAGGCGGGCGACAGCCTGCCGGTGGCCAGCGGCGGAGGCGGTCTGGCGGGGCTGCTGGAGTTCGTGGAGCACGAGCGCGGGTGGCTCGGCGATCAGCTGAACACCCGCGGGGCGGCGCTGCTGCGGGGCTTCGGCCTGCGCACGCCGGCCGAGTTCGAGGTGGCGGCCCGCGCGGTCGAGCCGACGCTGCAGAACGAGTACCTCGGGACCTCGCCGCGCGACGCGTTGACGCCGTACGTGTTCTCGGCGAGCGAGCTGCCGCCCTACTACCCGATCCCGCAGCACTGCGAGATGACCTTCGTGAAGACCCCGCCGCGACGGCTGATGTTCGCCTGTCTGGTGGCGCCGCAGGGCGGCGGCGGCGAGACGCCGCTGTGCGACATGCGAACAGTGGCGGCGGAGCTCGATCCGGCGGTCCGCGAGCGGTTCGAGCGCGGGGGGATCCGCATCATCCGCAACTATGGCGGGCCCTCGGGGAAGGGGCGCTTCGATCTGTGGCAGCTCAAGCGCTGGGACGAGCTGTTCCAGACCACCGACCGCTCGGCGGTCGAGGCGAAGTGCGCGGCCGAGGGGGTGTTCACGGACCTGGCCTGGGGCCCGGGCGACCGCCTGCGCCTGATCAGCGAGCACGACGCGCTGCGGGCCCACCCGGAGACGGGCGTGCCGGTGTGGTTCAACCACGTGCAGGTGTTCCACCTGTCGACCGCGGCGGCCGAGCTGCGGCGGATCTACGGGCGCACCGGCGATCTGCGCAGCCTCGGTCTGTGGGGCTTCGCGCGGGTGATGACGGCGGTGAAGCGGCGCAGCAAGGGGTCGGAGGCGCAGGCGATGCACTGCACGCACCGGGGCGGGCGCGAGATCGCGGAAGCCGATCTCGAGCATGTGCGCGACACGATCTGGCGCCACCTGATCGCGGAGCCGTGGCAGCAGGGCGATATGGTGGTGATCGATAACGCCGCGGTGTCGCACGGGCGCCTGCCGTATCGCGGGCCGCGGCAAGTCGTGGTCGCCTGGGCCTGAGACAATCGATAGAGTGGCGGTGATGAAGGCCTTGTCCCGTCACCTCACCCTCGCGCTCGTCCTCCTCGCTGCCGCGGCGCCGATCGTGCCCGCGTGCTCGCCGTACACGGTGGTGCAGAAGTCGGGGCCGCCGTCGGCACTGGCGGGGGTGAAGCAGGTGCAGGTGCGCTTCGACTGGTCGCAGGTGCGCGTGCTCGGCAAGTCGGAGGCGGAGTATCTGGCCGAGAAGGACGCGGGGGAGCAGGCCGACTTCCAGGTGATCAAGCAGGAGACCGACGCGGCGATCCTCGAGGGGTTGACGGGCACCGTCGGCGCGGGTGTCAGCTTCACCACCGGGGCCGGGCCGCTCGATCCGGCCCAGCCGGCGGTGGTGGTGCAGTACGTGGACGTGCAGACCGGCATCTACACCCCGGTGTACAGCCTGCCCTCGAAGATCGCGGCGCGCTTCTCGTGGGGCCGCGACGGCAACTTCACCGACATCATCGACACCAACGCGATGGTGGGGGCGAGCATGACGACCCCGTCGGACCACCAGCGCATGGGCATGGCCGGGAAGATGATCGGCAAGGCCGCGGGGAAGTTCTTCGTCGAGGCCCAGGGCGGGAAGTAGGGCTGCGGTGCCTGGGCTGGGAGTGGCGTTGACTGGCCCGCGGGCCGCCCGCAAGGTCGCAAGGATGCGCGCTTCCTGGCTGGCAATCGCGTGGACGGTGGTGTTGCCCGGTCTGGCCTGCGGTGACGCCGGGCCTGCGACGATGGAGGCGGGGAGCTCGAGCTCGGGCGGGACAACGGCAGTGGGCAGCACGACGGAGCCCACGCCGACGAGCTCGAGCGCCGGGTCGAGCGGGGCGACGGGCGAGAGCGGCGAGGCGACGACGATGCTGGCGCCGGTGTGTGGCGACGGGGTGGTCGACGAGGGCGAGGCCTGCGACGACGGCAACCAGGAGGACCGGGACGGCTGCTCCAACGAGTGTTCGGACGCGTACGTGCCCGATGCGGTGACGATGGGCATGGAGCTGCCCAAGGTGCTGCCCGTGCTGCGGGTGAACGTGGGCGGGCAGACGATCGAGAAGGATGTCGAGATCGCGGGGACGATCGAGGTGTTCGAGGAGCACGACGGGACGCTCACCGACCTCGACAAGATCTCGCCGACGCTGACCACGAAGATCGCGTTCGAGGGCCGCGGGAACTTCACGTGGACGCTGCCGAAGAAGGGTTACGCGTTTGAGCTGCAGGACGGCGCGGGCAACGGGCTGGACCAGACGATGCTCGGGCTGCCCGCCGGCAGCGACTTCGCGCTCTATGCTTGTTATACGGACAAGACCTGCATGCGCAACGCGCTGGTGTTCGCGCTCGGGCAGGAGCTGGGGAAGTGGAGCCCGCGGACGCGCTTCGTCGAGCTGGTGATCGACGGTGATTACCGCGGGCTCTACATGGTATGGGAGCGCATTCGTCGCGACGAGACCCGCTGCGACGTCGACAAGCCGGCGGCGACCGCCAAGGCCGGCGACGTGAGCGGCGGGTACATCCTGCGCCACGAGGGCGGCGGCAAGGGGCCCGAGACGGTGGACGGCGTGGTCTACGAGCAGGACTTTGCGACCAGCAACGGGTATGTGTACACTTTTCATTATCCCGACGCGTCAAAGCTGACGGCCGAGCAATCCACGTACCTGCGCGGCTACATGCAGGACTTTGAGGACGCGCTGCAGGCAGATCCGGCGGACCACGCCAGCTGGATCGACCTGCCGTCGTGGGTGGACCACTCGATCGTCGAGGAGCTGACCAATAATTGGGACGGCTATGTGCACAGCGTCTATATGACGAAGGCGTCGGCGGAGGATGGCGGGCGGCTGGCGATGGGGCCGCTGTGGGACTACGACCTGGCCTTCGCCAACGGCAACGTGACTGGCTACAACTGCGCGACCGACAATTGGGCCTACCAGAACGTGCGCGGCGCGCCCGACGATATGCCCACATATTGGCTCTCGCTGTTCGCGGACGCGGCGTTCCAGGGCGCGTTCAAGTGCCGCTGGCAGGCGCTGCGAGGCGGGCCGATCAGCAGCGACAGCTTCGCCGCGCGGGTGGCGAGCTGGGTGGCGTACACGGCGAAGGCCCGCGTCCGCGATCAGGTCCGCTGGCCGACGCTGGGGATGATGATCTTCCCCAACTGCTTCTCGCGGCCGACCTACGACGAGGAGGTGACGGCGCTGATGGAGTGGATCGACGCGCGGGTCGCCTGGCTCGACGGACAGGCGGCGGCGATGCCGGGCAGCTGTTCGTGAGCTCCAAACGAAGCTCAACCGCTGTCCTCCGGCCGAGTCCGACCTCGCGCTCCCGCGCTGACCGCATTGACAGGCACATCGGGATCCGCCGATGCTGCTGGATCATGCGCCGCTCGGCTCCTCGCATCGCGTCGTGGTGCCTCCTCGTCCTCGCCTGCGGCGACAACAGGGGCGGGTCCTCGTCGAACGCCACCCTCGCGACTACCACCGAAGCGACCACCGACACCGACGGATCCGCCACGGCCAGCCCGACCAGCACGGGTCCGACCACCGACCCGACCTCGGGACCGCCGGGCACATACTGCCAGGAGCGCTGCACCGCTGACATCGACTGTCAGATCGCGGGCACGGACATCGGCTCGACCTGCGAAAACGGCACCTGCACCGAGTTTTCGCCGAACGCGTGCGCCATCGACTTCGAGTGCACCGTTGTCCACAGCGAATGGCTCGGCCTCTGCGTCGCTCAGGCCGAGTGCCCGATGGGCTACGCCTGCGCCCGCGTCGACGAGCTGGGCCGCTGCGCGCCGCTCCCCGGCCAGCGCGGGTGCATGGCCGGTACCCAGGAGCTCATGGTGCCGCCGTATGAAGGCGGCGCCGACATCACCGTGTGCGGCGTGACCGGGTGGACCTGCGACGGCGGCACCTGCATCAACCCCTGCGAGAGCGACGCCGACTGTGGCAGCACCCACCGGCCGCACTGCAGCGCCGGCGACTGCGTGTGCCAGAGCGACGCCGAGTGCATGACCCAGGGCGCGGCCGCGTGCATCGACGGCCGCTGCGGCTGCAACGCGGACGACCAGTGCATCAGCTACAAGAGCGACACGTGCTTTGCCGGCCAGTGCGGCTGCTCGTCGGTCGCTGTGTGCCCCGAGAAGGTCTTTCACGACGGCACGATGTGGGTCTGCGAGGGCCTGTGAGTCACGGGACGCCTGGCGGCGCTCGGAGTGTCACTCGTCCCAGTCGGCGCCCGCGTGCTCGCCGAGGGCGGGTGGGCGGCGGTAGCTGGCGATCGGGGTGCGCGACAGGTGGATCGGGCTGCGCAGGCAGGGGGTGCTGGCGTCGTCCATGGCGGTGAACAGGCCGCGGGCCAGGAGCTGGGGGTCGTGGGCGAGCTCGCCGAGGTTCTGGATCGGTCCGTGTGGGACGCCGGTGTCGGCGAGGCGGGCGAGCCAGTGGGCACGTGTCCCAAGGGACAGCCTGGCCTGGATCGCGGGGACCAGCAGCTCGCGGTGGCGGACGCGGGCGGGGTTGCTGGCGAAGCGCGGGTCGCCGGCCCAGCCGGGCTCGCCGAGGGCGCGGGCGAGGGCGGCGAACTGGGGGTCGTTGCCGACGGCGATGACGAGCGGACGGTCGGCGGTGGCGAAGCTCTGGTAGGGGACGATCGTCGGGTGGGCGTCGCCGAGCGGGCGCGGGACCTCGCCGCTGCACAGGAAGTTCATGCCGAGGTTGGCGAGGCCGGCGACCTGGACGTCGAAGAGTGCGAGGTCGCAGTGCTGGCCGAGGCCGCTGCGCTCGCGCTCGCGGAGGGCGGCGAGGATGGCGATGACGGCGTAGAGGCCGGTGCTGAGGTCGGCGACGGCGACCCCGACCTTGGTGGGGTGCTCGGGGTCGGGGCCGGTGACGCTCATGAGGCCGGCCATGGCCTGGATGAGCGCGTCGTAGCCGGCGCGCGGGGCGAGCGGGCCGGTGTGGCCGAAGCCGGTGATGCTGCAATAGACGAGGCGCGGGCAGCGAGGGTGGAGGCTGGGGAAGTCGAGCTGGTGGCGGGCGAGGTCGCCGGGCTTGAAGTTCTCGATCAGGACGTCGGCGCGGGAGAGCAGGCGGAGCAGGGCGGCGTGGTCGTCCGGGCGGGTGAAGTCGAGGAGGCGCGAGCGCTTGTTGCGGTTGGCGCTGAGATAGTAGGCGGCGACGCCGTCGTGGTCGGGCGGGCCCCAGCGGCGGGTGTCGTCGCCGCGGGGGTGCTCGACCTTGATGACATCGGCCCCGAGGTCGCCGAGGATCTGCGCGGCGTAGGGGCCGGCGAGGACGCGGGAGAGGTCGACGACTCGCAGGCCCGCGAGCGGGAGGGAGGACATCGCCGGGTTATAGCCGGTGCGCGCGGCGGTGTATGCTCGCGGGCGGGTGACGACGATCCTCGATCATATCGGTGGTACGCCGCTGGTGCCGCTGCGGCGGATCGGCGGCGGGCTGACGGTGCTGGCGAAGTGCGAGCACATGAACCCGGGCGGGAGCGTGAAGGACCGCATCGCCCGCGGGATCGTGCGCGACGCGGAGGCGCGTGGGGTGTTGCGGCCGGGGATGACCTTGATCGAGGCGACCGCGGGTAATACGGGGATGGGGCTGGCGTTGGTGGCGGCGGTGCGAGGATATCGCCTGGTCTGCGTGATGCCGGAGAAGATGTCGGTCGACAAGCGGCAGGCGCTGGCGGGCCTCGGGGCGCAGGTGATCGTGACGCCGAACGCGGCGCCGGGGCACGTCGATAACTTTCGCAATGTGGCGCGGCGGCTGGCGGCGGAGCGCGGGTGGTTCCTGACCGATCAATTCGAGAATCCTGTGAACGTGGACGTGCATGCGGAGGAGACGGCGGCGGAGATCCTGGCGCAGACGGACGGGCAGGTCGGGGCCTTCGTGGTCGGCGCGGGCACGGGTGGGACGATCAGCGGGGTCGGGCGACGATTGAAGGCGGCGTGCCCGGGGGTGCAGGTGGTGCTGGCAGATCCGGTCGGGTCGCTGCTGGCAGATTGGGTGGAGGGGCGGACGGACGGCAAGGACGCGAGCTACGCGGTGGAGGGGATCGGGGCGAGCGAGGCGCCGGTGAACCTGCACCGGGCGGTGATCGATTCGGCGGAGCGGGTGAGCGACGAGGAGAGCTTCGCGATGGTGCGTCGGTTGATCGTCGAGGAGGGGCTGCTGGTCGGGGGGTCGGCGGGGACCAACGTCGTGGCGGCGCTGCGGGTGGCGGCGCGCGGCGGGCTGCGTGGGCCGGTGGTGACGGTGCTGCCGGACGGGTGGGACCGCTATCGCGCGACGGCGTGGATGCAGCGGATGATGGGGGGGTGAGGGTCAGCGTGGGGATTGTTGCGCGGGGTGCAACGGGCTGTTGTGGGCTGTCTTGTGGGCTGTGGGCTGTCGCGCGGGCGGGGGGCGGTGATAAGGTCCGCGGCGATGACGTACACGAACAAGGTCCTGCTGGCGGCGCTGCTGCTGTCGGTGAGTTGCAAGAGTGAGCTCGATGGCAAGCCGGTGGCGAAGGTCGCCGACGCCAAGGGCGAGGTGAAGCCGGCCACCGACGCGAAGGCGGACGCGAAGGCGGACACGAAGGCCGACGCGCCGAAGGCGGAGGCGAGGACGCTGAAGGCGGACCCGGCGGCGAGCACGATCGGGTTTGTCGGCGCCAAGATCACGGGCGACCACAAGGGCGACTTCAAGAAGTTTACGGGCGAGGCGACGGTCGCGGGGACGGTGCCGCAGTCGGTCAAGTTCTCGATCGAGATGGCGTCGGTGAGCTCGGACGCGGAGGACCTGACGACGCACCTCAAGAGCGCCGATTTCTTCGACGTGGAGAAGTTCCCGAAGGCCGAGTTCAGCTCGACCAAGATCGAGGCGAAGGTGGCCGGTGCGGCCAACTATGAGGTCACCGGTGACCTCGACCTGCACGGGGTCAAGAAGTCGATCAGCTTCCCGGCGACGATCACGGTCGACGACCGCGGGGCCAAGGGCGACGCGGAGTTCAAGATCAACCGCAAGGACTTCCAGATCGTGTACCCGGGCAAGCCGGACGACCTGATCAAGGACGAGGTGCTGCTCAAGATCTCGCTTGGCTTTGTGCCCTGAGCCGGGCCAGGATGGGGTCGCATGACGACCCTGCTGCTCTGCGAAGAGGCGATGCTGGCGCACGATCAGGGGCCCCGGCATCCCGAGAGCCCGGCCCGCTTGCAGGCGATCCTCGAGCGGCTGCGGGCGCGTCCGGTGGCCGGCACGCGCTGGCAGGCGCCGCGTCCGGCACTGCGAGCGCAGGTCGGCCGGGTGCACGCGGCGGAGTACGTCGATTTTATCGACCAGGTGCGCGGGCAGCAGGTGGAGATCGACGAGGATGTGCGCATGTCGGCAGGCAGCACGGACGCGAGCTATCTGGCCGCGGGGGCGACGATCGACGCGGTCGAGGCGGTGGTCAGCGGGGCGGCTCGCAACGCCTTCGCGCTGGTGCGACCGCCTGGGCACCACGCGGAGGTGTCGCGGGCGATGGGCTTCTGCGTGTTCGCCAACGTGGCGATCGCGGCCGAGCACGCGCGCCAGCAGCTCGGTGTGGAGCGGGTGCTGGTGATCGACTGGGACGTGCACCACGGCAACGGGACGCAGCACATCTTCGCGGGCCGCGACGACGTGCTGGTGTTCAACACGCACCAGTGGCCGCACTACCCGGGCACCGGCGCCGTGCACGAGCAAGGTTTTGGGGCGGGGCTCGGGTACACCGTCAATGCGCCGCTGCCGGGCGGGATGGGCGACGGGGACTATGCGGCGGTGTTCGCCGCGCTGCTGCGGCCGGTGGCGGCGAGCTTTCGTCCGGACCTGGTGCTGGTGTCGGCGGGCTTCGACGCGCACCGCGACGACCCGCTGGGCGACATGCAGGTGACGGCGGAGGGCTTTGCGGGGCTGTGCGCGGTGGCCCGGGAGATCGCGGAGGACACGGCGGGTGGGCGGCTGGTGCTGGCGCTCGAGGGTGGCTACGACCTCGGGGGGCTGGCGGACAGCGTGCACGCCTGCGTGGAGGTGCTGGCCGGGGCGACGCCGCCGGGGCAGCCGCGGCCGTCGCTCGCGGGTGAGGCGGCGCTGCGGTCCTTGCTGGTGGAGCACGGCCGGCGCTGGAAGTTGTAGCTGCGGGGTGTGAGCGAAGGCAGCTCGGCCAGCGCGCGTGGATCGGCTACCTTCCCGGCCCCGCATGGAGATCTTCAAAGAAGTCCGCTTCGAGGCCGCCCACCGCCTGCCCAACGTGCCGCCGGGGCACAAGTGTGAGCGGCTGCATGGTCACTCCTTCGTGGTGCAGTTGCACGTGCGCGGGCCGATCGGCGAGGTGAGCGGGTGGATCGTCGACTTCGCCGACATCGGGGTCGTGTGGGCGCCGCTGCAGGCGGTGCTCGATCACCAGTATCTCAACGAGGTGCCGGGGCTCGAGAACCCGACCAGCGAGCACCTTGCGCGGTGGATCTGGCGGAGGATCAAGCCGGGCTTGCCGGGGCTGTCGCAGGTGCAGGTGCGCGAGACCTGCACCTCGGGTTGCGTGTACCGCGGCGAGGACGAGTGATCACTTCATCAGCGTCTTGCTAAACAGCTCCTTGCCGGTCTGGTCGTAGAAGATACCGGTGAAGCTGTTGTCCATGAGCTCGACCCACATGAAGCCCTCGATGTTGGGCACCGCGTAGTAGGCGGGGTTCATGCCGGGCAGGGGCTCGGCCTTGGAGCCGGCGCCGGAGACGATCCACTCGGTGCCGCACTTGGGCTCGAGCCACTGGAGGTTGTGGTCGTGGCCGCTGATGAAGACGTCGATCTTACCGCAGACGGCGGTCTCCATGGCCGCCTTGACCTTGGCGCCGGTGACGAAGTCGAAGGGGATGCCCTCGAGGTTCTCGTAGTCGCCGGCGTTGCCGTGATCACCGTTCGAGATATAGGGGTGGTGGCCGAAGCCGATCTTCCAGGTGGCGGTGCTCGCGGTGACGCCTGCGACCAGCCAGGCCACCTGCTTGTCGGAGTTGCCGTTGATCGGGTCGGTCATGATCTGGTTGGTGTCGAGGCCCCAGAACTCGGCGTGCTCCTGCTTGAAGCTGTAGTACTTGGCGGGCATCTTCCAGGTCTGGCTCTTCTTGGTGTAGTCGACCTGGTACTGCGACTTCTGGAAGTTCAAGTCGACGCCGATGCCGGCGCCGCCGTAGTCGTGGTTGCCGAGGACGACGTAGATCGGGAAGTCGAGGTCCTCGTAGGGGAGCTCGAACTTGTCCTGGAACTGCGGGTCGTTGACGCTGGTCACGCCGCTGTCATAGAAGTTGTCGCCGAGCAGCAGGCCGAAGTCGCAGCCCTTCTCGGCGCAGAGGGCTGCGATCGCCTGGCCGACGGCGTACTGGGCCTCGTTGCCCTCGCCGGTGTCGCCGAGGGCGACGAAGCGGACCACGTTCGCGGTCCCGCCGGTGGTGCTGTCGCCGGTGGTTGCGTCGGTGGTGGCGTCGCCGGTGGACGGGTCGGTGGTGGTCTGCGGGGTGGTCGTCGGGTCGGAGCCGGGGCCATTGCTGGTGGGGCTGGTGGGGCTGGTGGGGTCGCCGGTGGTCGTGGCGCTGTCGCTGCCGCTGCCGCTGCCGCCCGTGGGCGTGTCGCTGGTGGCCGGGCCGGCGGTGGTCGGCGAGGGTTGGGTGCTGCTGCCCGCCTCGCCGGTGGTCGCCGCGCTGGCGGTGGTGGCTCCGCCGTTGTCACCACAGGCGAGCAGGAGCAGGGCGCAGGTGAGGCCGAGGCCGTGGATACGATCGCGGGAGAGGGGCAGCATCGAGCGCGAGTGTATACCGGGGGCCGCGGCGTCGAGGTGTGAGAACCCGCCGATCTGCGGCCGGGGGTCCACGCGGGTGTCTGCGCGGGTTGGGGGAGAGTACGGCTTCCCGTGACGCTGTGTTTTCCGTATGGTGCGGGGATGGTGCCCATGAAGTTCGGTGTGGCTGCACGTGGTTTGGTCTCTGCGATCGCAGTGGTGGCGGCGGGCTGCGGCGACTCGGGGCGCGGCGGTGACGAGGAGGTCACGAGCAACGCGAGCGCCAGCGTCAGCGTGGGGTCGATCACCAACATGACGGTGGCGGGCACGACCTCGCCGGACGGCCCGACCAGCGCGGGGCCTGGCGGGGTCACGGAGGGGGGCACGGGGACCAGCGACGGGGTGACCTCGCAGGCGAGCGACGGGCCGAAGTTCGACCTCGGCGAGCAGCCGATGAACGACCTCGGGATGATGGACGGGCCGATCATCCCGACGACCTGCGCCGAGGCGGCGAGCGGCAAGAGCACGGTGGGCTGCAAGTTCTACGCGGTCGACATGGACTCGCACGACTCGGTGGAGACCTCGCAGTACGCGATCGGCGTGGCCAACGTGCAACTGGCCGGGATGGCCAACGTGACGATCGAGACGAAGGAGGGCGGGGTGTGGCAGGTGGTCGGTGGACCGACGGCGGTCGGTCCGCTGCAGCTGTTCACCTTCAACCTGCCGGACCGCCACCAGGACGACACCGGGCTGCGCGTGGGCGGGGCCTATCGCGTGACGGCGGACGTGCCCGTGGTGGCCTACCAGTTCAACCCGGTCGACGGGGCCAGCTCGTTCCTGTCGGACGCGGCGATGCTGTACCCGGCGGCGTCGCTCGACACGGTCAATCACGTGACGGCGTGGACCTCGATGATGGACAACACCAACGGCTTTCAGCACAGCTACGCGACGGTGATCGCCACGGTGGACGGGACCATGGTGACGATCGATCCGAAGACGGTGACGGCCGCGGGCGCCGGGGTGCCGCAGGGGGCTCCGGGGGCGCCCTACATGGTGGCGATGCAGGAGGGCGACGTGCTCAACGTGGCGGTGCAGTCGCTCGGCACCTCGATGACGGGGACCAAGGTCAACAGCAACGCCGATCACCCGGTGGCGGTGTTCGCCGGCCAGGAGTGTGCGTTGATTCCGGCGGCGGTGTGCTGCTGCGATCACATGGAGGAGCAGCTCGCGGGGGTGCGGCTGTGGGGGAAGAGCTTCATCGCTGCGCGCATGCCGGTGCGCAACCCGGGCGCGCCGGAGCAGACGCTGTGGCAGATCTACGCGGCGGAGAACGGGACGACGGTGAAGGTCAACTACGACCCCGGGGTGACGGGGATCCCGGCGCCGCAGTTCGTGCTGAACCAGGGCGAGGTCTCGGAGATGTACGTGAGCGGCCCGCCCGGGGAGGAGGGGGACTTCGAGGTGATCGCGGACAAGCCGATCGCGGTGTACGGCTATATGGTGGGGTCGGAGGCGTTCGGCAGCGCGATCGGTGACCCGGCGATGGTGGCGATGGCGCCGAGCGAGCAGTTCCTGCCGCGTTATGTGGTGCTGGTGCCGGGGACGTGGATCAACGATATCGCGGTGGTGACGCGGCCGGCGGGGGCGCAGATCCTGCTCGACGGGGTGGCGATCCCCGACGCGAGCTTCAACCCGGTGGCGGCCAGCGGCTTCGAGGTCGCGCGCGTGTCGGTGCCAGACGGCGTGCACGTGTTCGACGGCGGCGATGAGCCGTTTAGCGTGATCATCGTCGGGTACGATGAATATGACAGCTACGCGTATCTCGGGGGGACCGGGACCGGGAAGATCAATCCGAACCCGCCGGGCTGAGGTTCGGGCGCGACCTGCGGGCGCCCGGGAGCCAGGCGCGCGCAAGAAGCCGCCCGAGGTCGCTCCAGCTTCACCAAACGGCCTGCGTCCGTGGACCATCGCCGCTCTGGTACTCGACCCGCCGGCAGAATTCCCGCTTGAAAATTCTTGGCCGCGGGGCACTGGATCGATCCATATCGTCATGCTCAACCGTTGGACGCCCACGCTCACGCTCGCCCTGGCCTGCTCACCGACGCCCGTGACCACCGATGGCGGCACCGGTGACGCGGGCACCACCGTCGTCGGTACTGGCGACACGAGCGCGGGCGACACGAGCACTGGCGTCACGGAGACCGGCACGACCGCGTCGCCGACCACGGGGGGACCCGCCGGGCCGGGGTTCTGCACTCCCCTCTGCGAACAGGAGGACCAGCCGTGCCGCGTCGACGGCTACGCGTCCGACTTCCTCTGCATCGATGGCGTGTGCGAGTTCTCGGCGTGCGCGAGCGACAAGGTCTGCCACTTGCGCGCGGCGAAGTGGGGCGGCGACTGCCTCGATAATTCGATGTGCACCAAATCCGGCTACATGTGCATCGAATTCGAGGGCGAGGGCCGCTGCGCGCCGCTCGAGGACGATATGATCGGCTGCGCCGACATGGGCCTGGTTGCGCAGGAGGTCATGCTGTTCGGGAGCATCGAAGGCGTGACCGTCTGCGCCGACACAGCGGCGCGCTGCGTCGACGGGAATTGCTTCTTTCCGTGCAAGTCCGACGCCGAGTGCCCGGCCGATCAGGGCCGCCCGCACTGCGACGTCGGCAGCGGCGAGTGCCGCTGCAACGACGACGCCGAGTGCCTCGCCAGCGGCACGCCCGGCCTGGTCGCGTGTGTGGCGGGGACCTGCGGCTGCAACGTCGACGCCGACTGCGCGGGCGGCACGAACATCGACGTCTGCGTCGACGGCAAGTGCGGCTGCTCGTCGAGCGCCGCCTGCAACGTCCCCGTCTTCGACAACGCCGTTCAGGCGTGCGTGCCTGGCGGCTAAGAGGTTTCAACGCCGGGGCGCGTATCTCGGGGGGATGGGGACCGGGAAGATCAATCCGAACCCGCCGGGCGGAGGCCGGGGCGGGGTCAGGCGACGACAGCGAGGGCAGCAGCTGCCGGGAGGGCGCGCAGGTCAATGCGCGGACGAGGGCTCGCAGGCGCGGCGGGTGACCTCGTGGCGGTAGGCGAACATTCGTTCGAGCTTGTGCGCGGCGAAGCGGCCGGCGACCAGGTCACCGAGGGCGCCGCCGCGGAGCTCGTACTCGATGTCGTCCGTGAGGCGCGAGCCGGTGGCGGTGGGCTCGACGATGTGGCGGTGCAGCCAACTTTTAAAGGGGCCGCCGGACATGCGGTCGGCGAACATGTGGCCTGGCTCGAGGGCGACGTGCTCGGCGTGGAGGGTGACCCAGAAGGGGCCGAGGTGCTGGCGGATCACCACGCGGGTGCCGACGGCGAGGGAGGTCGGGGGCTGGAGGATCGTGGTGCGCTCCCACGGCGGCATGAGCAGGGCGAAGGCGTCGGGGCGCTCATGGAAGGCCCACAGGGTCGCGGCGGGGGCGGCGACGTCGAGGGTGCGGGTGAAGCGGGGCATGCGGGGTCTATAGGCGAAGATCGACTCAGCGGCACTGGATGAGCGTGGGCGTGGGCTCGGTGTGGCCTGGGCGCGCAATTGTGGGGGCGAAAATGGCAGGTTGTGGGGCGGAGCGTACGTTGTGGCGTTCGTCGTGGCAATTTGTCGGTGAAGGGTGATACGGACGCGTGATGACCCAGTGGAACCCGTCGCAACAACATCTGCTCGATATGTGGCAGAAGCACATGTACTCTGAGTTTGTCCTCAAGGACGTCGACATGGCCCTGTCGACGATGACCGACGACCCCTATGTGCTGTGCGTGCCGGTGGGCAACGGCGGGTACGGGCAGGCGGGGGTCCGGCGCTTTTACGGTGAGCAGTTCTTCACCGGCATGCCGGCCGACATCCAGAGCACTCAGGTCGCGCTGACGATCGCGGAGAACACGCTGATCGAGGAGTCGGTCATCTCGTTCACGCATGACATCCCGATGGCGTGGATGCTGCCGGGTGTGGGCCCGACTGGGCGTCGCGTCGAGCTCGCCTTCATCGGCGTGATCAGCTTTCACGACGGGAAGATCTGCAGCGAGCGGCTGTACTGGGATCAGGCCAGCGTGCTCGTGCAGCTCGGCGTGATCGATCGGGGCACCCCGGCGGTTTGCGGCGTCGAGCCGGCGAGGTTGCTGCAGGACCCGTCGAAGCTCGCGGGGCGGACCCTGGCATAGGCGTCGCTACAGGCGGGGGTCGACGGGTTCGCTCTCGAGGGCGAGGACCGCGAAGACACACTCGTGGACGCGGCGGAGTGGTTCGCCGCGGACGAAGCGCTCGAGGGCCTCGATACCGAGGGCGAACTCACGGATGGCGAGCGAGCGTTTGCCGCCGAGGCCGCGGGTGCGCAGGCGCTCGAGGTGCTCGGGGGCGGTGTATTCGGGGCCGTAGATGATGCGCAGATATTCGCGGCCGCGGCACTTGATCGCGGGCTGCATGAGGCCCTTGGGGCCGGTGGCGATGAAGTCGAAGGGTTTGACGACCATGCCCTCGCCGCCGGCGGCGGTGAGCTCGTCCCACCAGTGGATGACGTGATTGCAGCTTTGCTCGTCGTCGAGGTCGACGACGCGGTAGGGGGTAGCGAGCAGGAGCTGGGGGTCGGCGGCGGCGAGGCGGGCGAGGGTCTCCATGTGCCACACGTGGTCGCGGTCGACGTGGGCGCGGCCCTCGCTGGCGAGCAGGTGGAAGGGGGCGACGCGGTGGTCGTCGAGGCCGGTGACGGGCCAGCAGTAGCGGCGATAGGCGGCGCGGTACTTGCGGGCGCGCGCGAGGCGGGCGTGCTGTTCGGCGAGCAGGCCGGCGACGTCGGCGCCGCGGGCGGCCGCGGCTTGCAGGGCGGCGACTGCCGCGGACAGGGACGCCTCGGCGGCCGCGGCGGTGGGGGCATATTGGCCGCGCAGCAGGCTCTGGGCCTTGACGGACCAGGGCATGATCTCGGCGTCGAGGCACAGCCAGTCGGTGTCGAGATCGGCCCACAGGTTGGCGCGCAGGGCCGCGGCGCTGATGCGGGCGAGGAGGGCCTGCTCGAGCGCGGGGTCGGTGAAGAAGGGGCGGCCGGTGCGGGTGTAGACGACGCCGAGGGTGTCGCTGTCGACGCCGAAGCGGCGGCGCAGGGCGGAGGGGCGCTGGCCGACGATGATGATGGCGCGCGAGCCCATGTGTTTTTGTTGGCAGACGACGGTGCCGATGTCGGCGCCGCGGTAGTAGGCGAGGGCCTCGGCGGGGTGCTCGAGCAGGCCGGGGCGCTCGCTGGTCTCGCTCGGGGACATCGTGGGCGGGAGGTAGAGCAGCCAGCGGGGGTCGACGGCGAAGCGGCTCATCACCTCGAGGGCGGCGCTGCTGTACTCGGCGGCGATGGTGAGGTTCGGGCGCAGGCGGGTGGAGATGTTGCGGCGGCCGAGCAGGTCGGCGAGGTCGAGGAGGTCGTCGTGGGCCTGCTGGGCGGTCTTCTCGGGCGGTGGTTGGAGCGGGCGCTTGGGCTCGCAGTGGACCGCGCGGGCGGGGACGGAGACGAGGCCCTGCTCGGGGTAGCGGAGGGCGGTGAGCGAGCCGCCGTAGACGCAGCCGGTGTCGACGCAGATCGTTCGATTGAGCCACTCGGGGTGCGGGACGGGGGTGTGGCCGTAGACGACGATGGCGCGGCCGCGGTACTCGCTGGCCCAGTTGTAGCGGACGGGGAGGCCGTATTCGTCGGTCTCGCCGGTGGTCTCGCCGTAGAGGGCGAACTCGCGGACCGCCCCGGAGCCGCGGCCTTGCAGGCTCTCCTTGAGGCCGGCGTGGGCGACGACCAGCTTGCCGTCGTCGAGCATGTAGTGGCTGACGAGGCCGTCGAGGAAGGGCTCGGCGCGGGCGCGGAGGTCGGGCAGGGGATCGAGCTGGGCGATGGTCTCGGCGAGGCCGTGGGTCGGCTTGACCTTGTGGCCGCGGAGGTGACGCAGGAGCTTGGTCTCGTGGTTGCCGGGGACGCAGAGGGCGACGCCGCCGGCGACCATGTCCATGACGAGGTGCAGGACCTCGGCGATCTTCGGGCCGCGGTCGACGAGGTCGCCGAGGAAGATGACGCGGCGGCCATTCGGGTGCGACACGACGAATGTGCCGGCCTCGTCACGGACGACGACGTAGCCGAGCTTTCCGAGCAGGTCGGTGAGCTCGTCGAAGCAGCCGTGGATGTCGCCGATGATGTCGAAGGGGCCGTGGTCGTCGCGGCGGTCGGTCCACAGGCGGACGCGCTCGACGGTGACGGCGGCGAGCTCGTCGGGGGAGCGCAGGACGTAGATGTAGCGGAAGCCCTCGCGCTTGAGGTTGCGCAGGGACTGGCGCAGGAGGCTGCACTGCTGGCGGACGGTGTGGGCGCCGATCTTGCGGTCTTCGCGGTTGCGGGTGCGCTCGAGGCAGAGCTTGGCGCCGACATCGAGGACGATGGCGACGGGGATCGCGTGGTACTCGCGGGCGAGGGCGAGGACGTGGCGGCGGCTGTCGGCCTGGACGTTGGTGGCGTCGACGACGGTGAGCAGGCGCCGGGCGAGGCGCTTGCGGGCGATGGTGTAGAGCAGGTCGAAGGCGTCGTCGCTGGCGCGCTGGTCGTTGTCGTCGTCGCTGACGAGGCCGCGGCAATGATCGGAGCTGAGGATCTCGGTGGGCTTGAAGTGCTGGCGGGCGAAGGTGGTCTTGCCCGAGCCGGTGGCGCCGACGAGGGCGACGACGGCGAGGTCGGGGATCTTGAGCTGCATCGTCACGGGCATCGGCGAAACACTCCGATCTGGGTCGGGGCGCCGAGCTCGGGGTCGTGCGGGCCGATCGCGGACAGCTCGAGGGTGTAACCATTGCGCGCGGCGAGGCCCTCGGCCCAGGCGGCGAACTCGGCCCGGGTCCACTCGAAGCGGTGGTCGCTGTGACGCATGGCGCCCGCGGGCAGGTGCTCGAAGCGCGGGTTGTACTCGCGGTTCGGGGTGGTGACGATCACGAGGCCCGGGCGGGCGCCGGCGAACAGGGCCCGCTCGAAGGCGGGGAGGCGCTCGGGGTCGATGTGCTCGATGACCTCGACCGCGGCGGCGGCGTCGAAGCCGTCGAGGCGGTGGTCGCGGTAGACCAGCGAACCGTGGAGGAGCTCGACGCGGGCCCGCTGACGCTCGGGCATTTCATCGAGGTGGAGGCGCCGCTCGGCCCGCTCGAGGCTGGCGTGGGCGACCTCGACGCCGACGACGCGGGTGAACTGTTTGTGCTTGAGGAGGCGGGCGAGCAGCTTGCCCTCGCCGCAGCCGAGGTCGAGGACGGTGCTGACCTCGGCGGCGCGGAGCAGCAGGGCGACGGCGTGGAGGCGCTCCTCGTTGAGGTTCATGGGGCGCTCGAGGGTGTCCTCGGCGAGGTCGCGGGCGAGCTGGAGCTCGCCGCCGGGGTCGTCGGCGTCGGACTCGGCGAGGCGGGCGAGGGCCATGCGGGTGAGGCCGGCGCGGTGCTTGAGGTAGCGAGTGGCGATCGTCTCGCGTTCGGGGTGGTCGGCGAGCCAGCCGTCGCCGAATCGCAGCAGCTTGTCGACCTCCTCGTCGCCGATGTAGTAGTGCTTGTCGTCGTCGAGGACGGGGAGCAGCACGTAGAGGTGGGTGAGGAGCTCGCGCAATGGGCAGCTGCGAGACAGCGCGACGGACCAGTAGGGGGCCATGCCCCAGGTGTTGTCGTCGTTGTCGAGGGCGAGGCGCTGGGTGGTGATGGTGTAGCCGAGTGGTTCGAAGAGCTTGCGCAGCAGGGTTTCGCCGCCGCGGCAGGGGACGCAGGGCAGGCGGGCGACCAGGGGGATCGGGAGCTCGGGGAGCTCGGGGCGCTCCTTGCAGATACCAGCGAGGGCGCTGCGCAGGACCTGGGCGATGGCGACGCTGAGGAAGGACGAGGCGACGTAGGGGCGGTCGTTGACGTACTGGCTGAGCAGGCCCTCGGCCTGGGCCGCCGGGCCGCCGCGGACGAGGCGGATCGGGTCGATCTCGAGGAGGAGCGCGGCGGTGCAGGCGTCGTCGCCGAGCTCGGGGTAGAAGATGTGGGCGCGGCCGAAGCCGAGGTCGAAGTCTTGCACGCGCTCGGGGTGCTTGTGCAACAGATAGCCGAGGTCGCCGGCCGGGCTGTGCGTGGTGCGGATCGTCAGCAGCACGGGTATGGCTAGCCGTTCTTGTCGAGCGGAGGGGTCGCGGCTTCGTCGTCGACGCCGCCGAAGCGGCTGGCCAGGGTGCGCACGAAGGCGGCGAGCCAGGGCTGCATGGAGCCGAGCTCCTGGTCGATCACGGCGCGGGTGACGACGATCAGCTCGGAGTCCTCGAGGGCGATGACGCTGGCGGTGCGCGGGGAGGCGGCGAAGATCGCGGTCTCGCCGAACACGTCGCCGGGGCCGAGCTTGCGCAGCGCGAGGCGGGCGTTGCCCATGGCCTTGAAGACCTGCAGCTTGCCCTTCTGGACGATGTAGGCGGCCTCGCCGACCTCGCCCTCGCGGATCACGAGGGTGTCGGCGGGGAAGCTGCGGACCTCGAAGCTGCCGCCGCCGCGCAGGAGCGCGTGGATGTCGTCCTGCAGGGCGATGACCGAGGGGTAGCGGTCCGCGGGCCTGGGCGCGAGGGCCTTCATGGTGATGCGCACGAGCTCGGGCGGGAAGGTGACGGCGCTGCCGACGACGGTGTCGGGTGAGGCGACGTCGCCGAGCTCGGCCATGCGAAGGATCAGTCGCGTCTCGGTCTCGCTGTAGGGCGGCTGCCCGGTGAGCAGCTCGTAGAGGAGGGCGCCGAGCAGGAACACGTCGGAGCGCTCGTCGAGGGCGTCGTGGTGGCCCATGGCCTGCTCGGGCGACATGTACTCGGGGGTGCCGAAGATGATGCCCTCGAGCTCCTTGCGGTCGAGCGGCGGGAGGGCCTCGCGGACCCACAGCTCGGGGTCGGCGCCGGGGCGCAGCGGGAGCAGCTTGGCGCTGCCCCAGTCCATGAGATAGACCTCGCCGAAGCCGCCGACGAGCACGTTGCCGGGCTTGATGTCGCAGTGGAGGACGCCGCGGCTGTGGGCGAAGGCGAGGGCGTCGCAGACCTTGAGGAAGATGCCGAGGCGTCGATGCAGGCGCTCGGGTTCGCGGGCTGGTTTGCCGGCGATGAGCTCGAAGAGGGTGCGCCCGGCGAGCAGCTTCATGGTGAAGAAGAGGCCGCCGTCGGGGTCGCGGCCGAGCTCGTAGATCGGTGCGATGTTGGGGTGGTCGAGCTGACCGGTGACCTGGGCCTCGCGGATGAAGCCGTGGACGAGCAGGTAGTGGCCGTACGATCGGTCGTGCAGGACCTTGGCGGCGATGCGGCGCTGGAGGCTGCGGTCGAAGGCGACGCGCACGGCACCGACGCCGCCAGCGGCGATCTCGGGGCCGAAGCGCAGGCGGTCCATCAGGGCCGGGAGGACGGTGTTGAGCAGCGCCTGGGTGCGCGGGTCGAGGCGGTCCGGGCGGCTCACGCCGCGGATCGTGGTCAGCGGAATGTCGTACTCGTCGATGGCCATGGCGCGGGCGGCCACGGTATCACAGGGGGCCGCGTGGCCACAGGTCGCCGGGCCGCCAGGCGAGCGCGAATCGGCGCGGGTGGGCGCGGCACACCTGCGATCACACGAGGACCGTCCAGAACAGATAGTCGGCGCTGTAGGGCACCTCGATGGTCTGGCCGAGCTTGGCCATGTCGCAGCCGTCGGCGGGCGCGGCCCCGCCGTCGGTGTTGATCTCCTGGATGTCGTCGTTGTAGGCGAATGGGCCGTCGCCGATGCGATCGGCGACGGCGTAGTGGCGCCACGGGATCGTGTTGGGCTGCTTGGACAGCTGCTCGCTGACCAGCACGCCGGTGGTCTTGTCGCCGACGGTGCCTTCCCAGGTCGGACCGGCATAGTGGGTCCCGACCTGGTTCATCGCGTCGTCGTACAGCGTGGCTTGCGGCGCGGTGAAGACCCACGCGAGGCCCTCGTCGGCCCCGAGGTCGGTGCAGGTATAGATCTGCACGCCGATGCCGTGGACCTGGAGCTGCAGCTGGTAGCCTTCGGGGTCGGTCAGGGCGACGCTGGTGTCGCTGGCGTCGGTGGTTGGTGTGTCGGTGGTCGCGGTGTTGTCGGTGGTCGCGGTGTCGGTGTCGGTCGTGCCTCCGGGGTTCGGTCCGCAGGCGCACAGGGAGGCGAGGGTGGCGAAGGCGAGGGCGCGCGGGTGCATCTCGCGAGGATATCGTGGGGGCGCGCAGCGATACAGGGCTCGACACACGGGAACGATCGCGGCGCGGACGATGCCGCACGGGCCGGTGCGGTCCGAACGATCGGGGGCGCGGACGACGTCGCACGGACCGGTGCGGTCCGGCTGGGCGTCCGCGCATGCTCGAGAAGCCGGATGTCCGGAGGGCCTCTCGCCCTCAAACACGGCCTGACAAACCGTCGCCGGGGTGATTTCCGGGTCTACGCCGGACTCGGTCGAGAGGCCCTCCGGCCCTCCGGCAAGCGAAGCCTCCGCTGAAGGACGGTGCGGTCGGCGTCGCCGAGAGCCGGACCGCACCGGCCCTGAGGGCGCGAGATGACGGCCGGGATATGTCGAGTACGATCCGCCCCGTTATGGTGCGAGTTCTCAGTGTTGTTCGGCGAGCCAGGCGAGGGCGGCTTCGAGGACCTCGTCGCGGCCGGCGCGGATGCCCTCCACGGTGGGCGCGACAGGGTGGGTGGGGGTGATGCCGAGGCCGTGGAACAGCATGCCGTCGCTGGTGAATGCGAGGCAGCCGGTCCAGCGGACGCGGAAGCTGTCCGGGAACCATACCTCGTTGATGTCGCAGGTGGTGCCGGCTGTGGTCGCGCCGAAGATCGGGGCGAGGTGGTGCTCATGCACGGGTGCGAGGTCGGATTCTGCGGCGCTGATCGCTCGCTCGTCGATGAGGAAGGCGACCGGGGCGGTCCAGCGCGGGGCCACGGGGGTGATCGTGCTGCGATGTAATTCGTCGAGGGTGACGCCGCCGGGATCGGGGGACCGTGTCTCGAGCGGGGCGAGGGCCGGGGTGAGCACCGGGGTGTCGAGCAGGTGCGGCACGACGGGGGCGGCACTGTGGGCGCTGGTGGAGCCGCGGAGGTCGATGACGATGCCGGCGGCGTCGGCGATCCGTGCGGCCTCGGTGGCGAGGGTGCGGGGATTGAGGGCCTCGCCGCGGAGTATGATGATATCGTCGGCGAGCGATTCGACGGGGTCGCGGTGGGGCGCGGGCTGGGGCCCGGCGGTACAGGGGAGGTCGACGCTGTGCCGCCCGGCGGGGTTGGTGACGAGGAGGGTGGTGGTTGGGTTTGTGGGCTCCTCGCGGAGCAGGCGGAGGGCGAGGTCGTGGCGCGAGCTGGTGGTCGCGGCGGATACTTCGGCGAGGGCGTCGGCGAGGCGGCGGGCTGCGTCGACACCGTCGATCTGTTCGACGACATCGCCGATGGCGAGCCCGGTGCTGGTGTCCGGGGTGGCGGTGATGACGATCTGCTCACCGATCCAGCGCCACTGGAGGGGCAAGGCGCAGGGGCGCTGCGCGGCGTGAAAGACGCGGGCGTGGCCGTCGTGCAGGTTGGCGAGCATTCGTCGCAATACGTGCAGGAGGTCGGTCTGGGTGGTGGCCTTGGCGGCCGCGGGCAGGGCGAGGGTGAGCGCATGGTCCCATTCGCTGCGCATGACGGCGTGGTAGGGATAGAATTGATTGAGCAGGGCCCATACCGAGATCACGGTGGCGAGGCGCTGGCTGCCCGGGTTGTCGAGGGCTGCGCACGGCGAGCTCGCGGGCCGCGGCGGGAGGCTGCGAGGGGTGGGCTCACCGGCGAAGGCGCGGGGGTAGCGGATGCGCAGGCCGAGGCCGATGTCGGCGTCGACGAGGCCGGGCGGGTCGTTCAGGGGTGGCGTGAACTCGCTGCGAAAGAGGCTGCGAGCGCCGGCGACGCCGTGATGGTGCCAGCCCGGCGCGGCGGGGTTTTGCGGGGGGTCGTCGCCGGAGCGCTGCGAAAATTCGATGTCCGGGCCGATCTGCTCCACCCATTCGTTCAATGCTGCGATCAGCGTCGTCGGGGTGGTCGCGGGCGCGATGGCGGTGACACCGTCGGCGGCGAGTTGGTGCCAGGCGCGGGTGCTGGCGTGGGCGGGATAGAAGTAGCGCAGGTGTCCGAATGCGCGGGCGAGCACGGCGAGGTGTTTCTCGTGTATAGATTCATCGAGGGTGAATCGGGTGGGTGGTGCGGCGTCGACAATGTCCACATCGAGTCGGCGCAGGCGGGTGACGCTGCGGCAGGTCTGGGTGAGCTCGAGGGTGAGGTCCTGGGCGTCGGGCGGGACATCCATGCATATGTCGAAGGAGCGCCAGGCGCCGGCGGGGCCATCGAGGAGGTCGTCTTGCGCGGCGTGGGGGGTGGCGCCGTGGGCCTGGAGGCCGAGGAGGGCGAGGCTGAAGCCGCTGCGGGGGTCTGGCACGACCTGGAGCTCGGCGTGGGCCCGGATGCGCTTGCCGCGATAGGCGGCGACGTCGAGTTCCCGGGTGGCGAGCCCGAGGTCGACGATCCCGCGGAGGCCGGGTGTGGAGATCGCGAGGGTGCAGCTCGGGTCGCTGTCGGCGATCGGGGCGACGTCGATGGCAGCGGCGCCGTTGTCGGATTGCCAGGCGCGGAGATTCGCGGCGAGCTCGCATGCGGGTGGTGTTATGTCCGGCTCGGCCGCGACTCCATGCGGGTCGGAGGGGCCACAGGACAGCACGATGAGGGCGAGGAGCGGACGAATTGCCAGGCCGGAGTCGCAGCGCAGCGGGTCGCCCATCTCGGGAGGAGTATCGCAGAGCCTCGCGTATTTGGGGCACGAGGTGGTAGGGTCTTGCGGGATGGCGACGGAATCTCCGCGGTATGCCGGGGCGCTCGTGACGGGGGGCGGGAGCGGCATCGGGCGGGCGCTGGTGAGCGAGCTGCTGGCGCGCGGGGTGCCGGTGATGGCGGCGGCGCTGGATGATGCGGAGCTGGTGAGCTTGCGGGCGGAGGGTGGCGGGCGGCTGGCGACGTATGCGGTGGACCTGACCCGCGAGGGGGCGGTGGATGAGTTGCTGGCGGCTTGTGAGGCGGCGGGGATCGAGGTCGAGCTGCTGGTGAATTGCGCGGGGGTGGGGCTGTTCGGCGAGCACGTGGAGATCGACCGCGCGGCGCTGCGGCGAATGATCACGCTGAACGCGACGGCGCTGTCCGACCTGTGCGCGGTGGTCGGTGGAAAGCTGCGGGCGCGCGGTCGCGGGGCGATCCTCAATGTCGCGTCGACGGCGTCGTTCCAGCCGTTGCCGCGGCTGGCAGCCTACGCGGCGAGCAAGCACTTCGTGGCGGCATTGTCCGAGGCGCTGGCGGAGGAGCTGGCGCCGTACGGGGTGCAGGTCAGCGTGTTGCACCCGGGAACCACGCGGACGGCCTTCCTCGCGGGGGCCGGGATCGCGGCGACGGCCGATGCGCGGGGGATCGGGCGGATCGCGGATCGGGTCGCGATGGATCCCTCGGAGGTCGCGGCGGCGGCGGTCGAGGGGCTCTATCGCGGCGAGCGACGCATCGTTCCCGGGCTCGGCAATCGGGCGCACGACCTGGCGCGGCGGGTGGTACCGCGGGCGCTGCTTTCGCGGATCTTCGGGCGGCTTGGGCGGTCGGAGTGAGGGTAACCATGGCGCGCAAGGTGATCTTTCTCGATATCGACGGTGTGATGAACAGCTTCTCCACGCGGCCGCAGGACCCGCGGGGGCTGGTCGACTTCCTCGATCCTGCGAATGTTGCCGTGCTCAACGCGGTGGTCGCGGTGAGCGGCGCGGTGGTGGTGGTGACCTCGACGTGGCGGCTGACGATGCCGTTCGCGGAGCTGCGGGCGACCTTCGCGGCGGCGGGGTGTGTGGCGGAGATCGTCGATGTGACGCCGAATATCGATGGACCACGGCGCGGCGTGGAGGTCGAGGCCTGGCTGGCGGCGCAGGCCGAGGCGCCGGCGCGCTTCGTGGTGATCGACGACGATTTCGAGATGCCGGGGTTCCCGGAGAAGCTGGTGCGTACGCGCAAGCTCCACGGGCTGTGTGCGCGCGATGTGCCGGCCGTGCTGGCGCTGTTGGCCGATTGATGGCCGATTGATGGCCGATTGATGGCCGATTGACCGATCAGCGCGGGCCGCTATTGTGTGCAGGCCGCTTCGCGGGAGATCCAGGCGAGGAAGTCGATATAGGCGGGGTCGTTCACGTCGGCGAATTTGTCGTCGCCGCCGTGCTTCACGCCGCCGGCGCTCTCGGCCAGTGGTTTGAGGAGGAGCAGGCTGTTCGCGGGGTCGTTCAGGTCGACGAGGCCGCCATCGAGGACGTTGCGCATGGTGGTGAGCGAGCCGAGCTCGCAGCTGCCGCTGGCGATCCACTTGGGGGCGACGAAGTCCTGGTTATCGAAGTGGCAGGGGTAGCAGCGGTCGCGCCAGGCGTAGACGCGGTGGCGGAACAGGGTCTCGCGGGTGAGGGGGGAGCAGTCGCCGGGGTCGTCCTTGGGCTCATTCTTGGGGTCGTCGGCGGGGCAGGTGGCGGCGACGGGTTCGCCGCAGGGGGTGGCGCCGGTGTAGCAGAGGCCGCAGGCTGCGCTGGCCTCGATCCAGGCGAGGAAGGCGGCGTACTCCTCGTCGATGACGCCCTGGTCGATGAGCGGGCTGGCAGGATCGGCGCGGGAGATCCACTGCAGGACGGTGCTGCTCCTCGGGTCCTCGAGGTCGACGAGGCCGCGGGCGTCGAGGCAGGCCATGGTCTGGCACGGGGTCTCCTGGACGAAGAGCTGGAGGTCGACGCCGGAGAGGTGGCAGGTGTTGCAGGTCTTTGGGCGGTCGCTGGCGAGGAGCGGGGCGATGCGACGCGTAAAGAGCTCGCTCGGGGTGGCGGAGCAATCGGTGGGGCTGCCGGTGGTCGGGGTGGTGGTGCCGCCTGTGCCGAGCTCGCTGGCGCTGGTGGTCGCGGAGGCCGAGCTGGCCGCGAGTTCCTCGCGGGTGCACGCGAGGGCGAGCACGAGGGTGAGTGGGGCGTGGGCGCGCAAGGATGACACGATATCGCAGCGGGTGTTGCGACGCGAGGGGGCGAGGTGCGGCGATCAGCCGCGCATGCGCGCGAGCTGGTCGCGGAGCTGGCCGAGGCCGCCGTGGAGGCGGGCGCGCAGGAGTTCGAGGTTGCGGCGGGTGAACAGGAGGTCGGGGCGGAGGTAGAGCTCGGCGTTGAACATGGAGAGGAGGATTCGGTGGCGGTGCCAGTTGGCGCGGTTGGCGTGGACGCGGAGGCGGGCGGAGACGCCGAGGGTCTGGAGGCCGAAGGGGTGCTGGAGGGTGAAGAGCAGCGGCTGGGCGTGGAGGGAGACGTCGGGGGCGGCGCCCGGGGTGAGGCGGAGGCGGCCGCGGGGGAGGTCGAGCTCGATGGTGGCGCCGAGGTCGACGATCTGGATGGATATTGGGCGCAGCCAGGCGCGGAGGAACCAGGGTGGATAAAGATCGCGGAGGCGCGCGGCCGTGAGGTCGAGGGCGGCGCTGATCTCGGCGAGGGTGGCGGGTGGGACGGGGTCCTTGGGGAGGGCGGGGAGCTCGGCGTAGATCTCGTCGTAGCGGCGGAGGGCGCGGGTGTTATCGTCGCTGTCGCGCGGCTCGCCGACGGTGTATCGCTCGCCGTGGGCGAGGACGGCGAGGCCGAGGCCGGCGCTGGCGAAGGCGTCGGCGACGTGGCGCGGGGTGTTGGCATATGCATTCATGTATGCATTGTCGACACTGGAGAAATAGACGAAGCTGGCGATTGGGACGGTGAGCTCGGCGCCGAGGTCGCGGTGGTTGGCGATCATGTTGGCGAGGATCTGGCTGGCCTTGCGGGGCAGGACGGCGGCGGGGTCGCCCTCGCCGCCGTGGCCGGCGAGCGAGAATTGGTTGAGGACGACCTGGGTGGGGCCGATGTCGCCGCGGATGATCGCGCAGTCGCGCGGGCCGGCCTCGGCGTCGTTGATGTTGAGGACGGTGGCGTGGCCGTCGAGGACGGCGAGGCAGGAGTCCATCTGGCCGACCTGATAGCAATAGACGCGGGTGTCGCCGCGGAGCTGGACCTGCTGGCGGTGCGGGAGGGCGCGGGTGTTGGCGAAGCCGAGCTTGTGCAGGGCGGCGAACATCTTGTCGGAGTTGTTGGCCTGGAACAGGACGACGACGCGGCGCTTGAAGGGCTCCGGGAGGGCGCGCAAGGTGGGGATGTTGAAGTGGTCGGGGTGCTCGTGGGAGAGCCAGAGGTGGTCGATCTCGTCGAGGTCGACGGGGGCGGCCGGGACCAGGAGGGTCCACGAGTTGTTGAAGACTTTGCTGGTGCGCCAGGGGTCGCTCCACACCACGGCGTCCGCGGTGCGGACGATGACGGAGGCGTGGCTGATGAGTTCGAGCTGCATGCGTGCCGGGTTGGAGCGTCGGCCACGGTAACAAGGCGCGGGGCGGCTGCCAACACGGGCGGCGCACGGGCTCAGATATCGTCGCGGGTGACGCTGTAGCGGATCTCGTGGGCTTTGCCGTCGCGGGTGTAGGTCTCGACGGCGATCTGAAAGTTGGCCGAGATCTCGAGCTGATAGTCGGCCGGGAGCGCGCTGTCGGCGGTGGGGAGGTAGATGCCGGCGGGGACGGGCACGAGCTCGCTGTCGGGGCAGGCGCAGCTGGTGAAGAACGACGAGCCGAGGCCGCCGACGAGCAGGCCGAGCGCGGCGTGGATGACGGTGCGGACAGTGTTCATGGCGACCTCGTGAGCTCGACGTTGTGGGGCTTGCCAGTGTCGGGGTCGTAGACGGCGCCGATGAAGACGCCGCTGTCCTGGTCGTTGCGGGGGAAGAGATAGAAGTCGCCGAGCGCGAGCTCCGGGAGGTCCTGGTCGGCGCCGTCGATCCGGGCGACGTCGACGGTGAGGAGCAGCTCCTCGCTGGTCGGGCAGGGGGGCGTGGCGCGGGCGGTGAGGGATGCGCCGAGGACGAGGGCGCCGAGGAATACGGCGCGCCGGGCGGTCGGTGATGAACTCATGCTCGAGGTGTCGCAGGTGCGGCGTGGTGCCGCAAGGGCGATCAGGGGGAGGCGGTGGCGCGGAAGCTCGGGGGCGTGCGGGCGTGGGTGGCCTGTTCGAAGGCGTAACCGAGGGCGAGGAGCTCGGCCTCGTGGTTGGCTGGGCCGAGGAAGGTGAGGCCGAGCGGGAGGCCGCGGTGGTGGCCCATGGGGACGGTGAGGCTGGGGGTGCCGGCGACGGCGGCGATGCTGTAGCCGGAGCCGCCGAAGTGGTCGCCGTGGATGAGGTCGGTGGGCCAGGCGGTGCCGGTGGTGGGGGCGACGAGGGCGTCGAGGTGAAGGAGCTCGAGGGCGGGGCGGAGGCCCTCGTCCCAGGCGAGGCGGCGGGCGTCGGCGCGGGCGCGCAGGTAGATCGGGCTAGCGAGGTCGCCGCGGACCTGGGCCTGCTCGAGCAGCTCCTGGCCGAAGAAGGGCATGACGACGCGGGCGTGGGCGTGGTTCCAGGCGATGAGTTCGCCGAGGCTGTGGATCGGTGTGTTGGGATCGAGGTCGGCGAGGTAGGCGTTGAGGCCGGCCTTGAATTCGTGGAGGAGGAGCTCGAGCTCGGGGCCGTCCCACTGGCCCCACGTGGCGATCTGGACCGGGTCGACGAGCTCGGCCCCGGCGGCGCGCAGGGCCGCGTAGGCGCGCTCGCTGACGGCGTCGACGGCGGGGTCGTGGCCCATGGCCTGGCGCAGCACGCCGATCCGCCGGCCTCGCAGGGCGTCCGGGCGCAGGCCGGCGCTGTAGTCGGTGTCGCCGTCGACCATGGCCGAGAGCAGCAGCGCGGCGTCGCGGACGTTGCGGGCGATCGGCCCGGCGCTGTCCTGGGTGGCGGAGATCGGGATGATGCCGCGCTGGCTGACGAGGCCGACGGTGGGCTTGAGGCCGACCAGGCCCTGCACGGCGGCGGGGCAGAGGATGCTGCCGTCGGTCTCGGTGCCGACGCCGACGACGGCGAGGCCGGCCGCGACCGCGACCGCGGTGCCGGAGCTCGAGCCGCAGGGGTTGTGATCGAGGGCGTGGGGGTTGCGGGTGAGGCCGCCGCGGCTGCTCCAGCCGGAGGTCGATCGCGGCGAGCGGAGGTTGGCCCACTCGCTGAGGTTGGCCTTGCCGAGGATGACGACGCCGGCGGCGCGCAGCTGGGTGACGAGCTCGGCGTCGGCGCGCGGGCGGTGATTCGCGAGGGCGAGCGAGCCGGCGGAGTTGACGAGGCCGCGGACGTCGATGTTGTCCTTGATCACGATCGGGACGCCGTGGAGCGGGCCGCGGATGTGGCCGCGGGCGCGCTCGCGGTCCAGGGCGTCGGCGTCGGCGAGGGCGCGGGGGTTTCGCTCGATGATCGCGTTGAGGTGCGGGCCGGCGTCGTCGAGGGCGGCGATGCGGGCGAGGTGGGCGTGCGTGAGGGTGCGGGCGTCGAGGCTGCCGGCGGCCATGCGGCGCGAGAGCTCGGCGAGGTCGATATCGAGGAGATCCAGGGCCTCGCCTGCGTCGGGGAGCGCGGGGCCGAGGCCGCCGGGGTGACAGGCGAGGAGGGTGAGCGCGAGGAGGAGATTGCGGCGCATGACCAAGCTCGGGCTCGCGGCGGCGGTGGAGAACAGGGTATATCGCGGAGGTGTCGCCCCGCGAGACACCGCCGCGTGCGGGCCCCTGGTTGTGGCTGCTGGCGATGGCCGTGGGGCCGGGGCTGGCGCTGTGGGCCGTGGTGCAGGCGGAGCCGGCGGGGTTTGTGCTGCGCGACGAGCTGCAGGGGGCGCGTGGCGGCGTGGCGTGGTTCCTCGCGGGGAGCGCGGCGCTGGTGCTGGGGCTTTGGTGGCTGCTCGCGCGGCGGGTCGGCTGGCGGGCGGGGCTGTCGCTGGTGGTCGGGCGCTGGCGCTGGCTGGCGGGGCTGCCCTTGCTGCCGCTGCTGAGGTACGAGCCTTCCGGGGCGACGGGGCTGCTGGCGCCGTTTCTGGTGGTGCTGGGCGGCGGGCTGGCGGGGTGGTCGGCGTATGCCTGTTCGGACATGTCCGGGAGGGCATGGTCGAAGGTACAGGCGGTGTTCGGGTCGGCGCGGGCGTGTGGTGGTTTGCTGGCGGTCGCGGGTGCGGGTGTGCTGGCGCGGGTGTACGACCTGGCGCTGCTGCGGCACGAGGCGCTGTCGTCGCGGGTGTACGACCTGGGGATCTACGATAACTTGTTATGGAACACGCTCCACGGGCGGCCGCTGGTCAGCGTCTTCGTGCCCGGGGGGAATCACCTGACGGCGCACGTCGACCCGGTGCTGCTGCTGCTGACGCCGATCTACGGGCTGGCGCCGGGGCCGGAGATCTTGCTGGCGATGCAGGCGGTGGCGGTGCTGTCGGGGGCGGTGCCGGTGTTTCTGATCGCGCAGCGGCGGCTGGGGCGGCCGTGGCTGGCGCTGACGCTGGGGTGCGCATATTTGCTGTACCCGTCGGTGCACGGGACGATCTTGTTCGACGCGCACTCGCTGGCCTTCGCGGCGGCGCCGTGCCTGTGGGCGCTGTATTTGCTCGAGCGGGAGCGATGGTGGGGTTATGCGGGGATGGTGGCGCTGCTGCTGGCGACGCGCGAGGATCTGGCGCTGTGGTGCTGTGGGCTCGGGCTGTACGCGGCGCTGGGACGCGGGGCGCGGCGGGTCGGGGCGGCGACGATCGCGGTGGCGCTCAGCTACTTCGTGCTGCTCAAGGGGCTGGTGCAGCCGGAGCCCGAGAGGTATGCGCGCAGGTATGCGGGGTTCCTGCCGGACGGCGAGGGCGGGTTCTCGGAGGTGCTGGCGTCGCTGCTGAGCAACCCGGCGCACGCGGTCTACGAGGTGCTGTCGGGGCCGAAGCTGGTGTTCCTGGCGGTGCTGCTGGCGCCGCTGCTGCTGCTGCCGCTGCTGGCGGGGCGGCGCTGGTGGACCTACGGCTTCGGGCTGGCGTTCACGCTGCTGGCGAGCAACACGATGAACTATTATGCGTTGTCGCATTATACCGTGATGATATTCCCGGTGCTGTTCGCGGCGACGCCGGCGGCGATCGATCGGGCGGCGGGCTGGGTCGGGCGGCTCGGCGGGGACCGGGAGCGGGCGCTGCGGGGGCTCGGGGTGGCGGTGCTGGTGGCCTCGCTGCTGGCGACGCTGCGGCTGGGGGCGCTGGTGGACAACGGCAGCTTCCGCGGCTGGCCGCACGGGCTGAGCTATGGGCTGAGCGAGGCGCAGCGCGGGCGGATCGCGTGGTTACGCGAGGTGGCCCGCGGGATCCCGGCGACGGCGAGCGTGGCGGCGAGCAATCAGGTCGGGGCGCATTTCTCGACGCGCGACGGGATCGCCATGTATCCGCAGGTGAAGGACGCGGACTGGCTGGTGCTGCACAGCAAGGACCTGCAGCCGAAGGGCGGGGCGGTGGACGTGGGGCGATTCACGCGTCGGGGTTATGTGCTGGTGGAGCAATGGGAGCAGGAGATCTATGTGCTGCGGCGAGACGCGGGGCGCTGACGGGCTCAGGCGGCGCGGCAGAGCTTGACCTCGATGGCGTCGAAGGTCCATCCGAGCGACGGCGCGTGGCAGCAGGTCGCCGTGTCGGACTGCTTGCCCTCGACGTCGTAGCATTCGAGGGTCTCGGAGTTGCTGAAGTGGAGGATCAGGGGATATCCATCGTCGGCCTGGAGCCGCGCGTCGGGGTGCGGCTCGCCGACTAGCAGCTTGTCGGCGATCGACAGCTGGATCGCCGCGCCCGCCGCGTCGTAGATCAGCTCGACGGGGTTCATCTGGCCGGGAGTCGGCACGACCATGGGCTCGCCGCCGAAGATCTTGAACGGCGCTGTCTCCGGGCCGCAGCCCGGGCCTTGCCACGGCGGGTCCTTCCAGTACACCTCGGCGATCAGCTTCTGCTTGCCGGGGCCCGTGAGCGCGTATTCCCCGATGTTGCCGCCCTTGCACCAATGTGCTCCGCGACGGATCGTCAGGAATTGGTGGAAGACCGGGACCAGCTTGGGCGGCTGATAGTACGGGTTGTAACATTCGCCGCCCCAGTCGGCCGGGTCGAAGTTGAAGCGGACTTCGAGGCGAGCATACTCGACGCCCGGCGTCATCGGCAGCTCGAACGCGAAGCTCGGGGTGTCGGCCGTGACCGTGAACGGACCGCCGAAGCTCAGCGCCTCGCAGAGCTCGCCGGGCGTGTCGGTGGTCGTGCTCGACGCGCCGGGGCCGGTCGTGTCGGTCGCCGTCCCGGCAGCGCCGGTGGTGTCCGCTGAGGTCGTCGTCGTCGTCGTCGTCGTGGCTGTGCTGGTGCTCGCGTCGGTGGTTGTGAGGCTCGTGGACGTCGGCGTCGGCGTCCCGGTCGTGGCGTCAGCGATCGCGGTGCTCACCGAGGTGCCCTCGGCGTCGGCGCCTGGGCGGCCGGCCTCTGCACAGCCGTGGAGGCCGACCAGGACCCACGCGCGCAGCCACCGTCGAGGAAGTGTTGTATGAGCGCAGGTCATGCGCGCATTATCGCACGGGCCTTCGCCGTTTGTGGTGGACGGCCTGGCGCTCGGCCGAGAGGCGCCGCACGGTCAGCTGTGACCGCGGCGCGCCGGCCCGCGACGCGGGGGAGATTATCGCTGAGGAATGGCGGCCTGGTCAGGCGGAGATACGGGGAGAATCCCCGTTAATATGCGGGAGGCCAGCGATGATAGGATGGGCGCCGCGCATGCCCGGTCCCTACGCACATCTCACGCTGGTGCAGCTGTTGCGCAGCAGGCTGGCCGCGGGCGAGTTTCCGGAGCTCGGCGCCGAGGCGCGGGCGGCGGTGGCCCGCTCGACGGCGTTTTGTGAGCTCGGCGCGTTCGGTCCGGATACCTCGTATTTTGCGATGGCGCAGCCGGGCAGCGCCCGCTGGGGCGACCTGCAGCACAAGGGTGGGGCGATGCGGGTGTTGTTGCTGGGGGCGAGGGCGCTGCGGCCGGTCGCGCCGGACGAGCGGCGGCGGCGGCTGGCGTGGCTGCTGGGCTACGCCTCGCACGTGGTGGCGGACGCGATTGTTCACCCGGTCATCGAGCATCTGGTCGGGGACTACACGGCGAGCCGGGAGACCTACGATCATCACCGGCAGGCCGAGCTGCACCAGGACGTGTTCATCTACCGCCAGCTCGGGCTCGACGAGGTCGGCAAGGCGGCGCACATGCGGGCGATCGCGGGGCAGTGCCGCGGTGCCGGGGGCGAGGTGCTGGACCGCGGAGTGGCGGCGCTGTGGACCCGCTGCCTGGAGGGCGCGTACAGCGAGCGGCCGGCCGGCCACGGGCCGAGCCCCGAGCGGTGGTTCGCGGCGTTTCACGGTATGATCGACCTGGCCGACGAATCGCATCACTTCACCTTCCTGCGCGGGCTGCTCGACGCGCGCGGGGTCGTATTTCCGCGGCTCTCGGAGGTCGATCCGACCTTTGTTCGCGGGCTGTGGACGCCGGCGGGGCGTCAGGACTATGATGCTATCTTCGCCCGGGTGGTCGAGGAGACCGGGCGTATGTGGGTCGACGTCGCGGACGCGGTCGCGGGCGACGAGGCGGCGCTGGTGGCCCGTCCGGACCTCAATCTCAATACTGGCAAGGTGATCCCGGCCGGGTTTGCGCTGTGGGGGCCGCGGGCGTGAGGCTGACGACGCTGCTGCTGGTCGCGGCGTTGAGCGGCGGGCGCGAGCGCTGCGGCCGCGGTGACGAGGCCCGGGCCGAGCTCGCGCGGCAGGTGACGGACATCAGCGCGGGGGCGGAGTCCTACGCGCAGGAGCGGCCGGCGCTGAGCGGGGCGCAGCTGCTCGTGGCGATGCAGGCCGATCCGGACCTGGGCCCGCTGGTGCGCGAGCTCGGGAGATATCAGGTGAAGCTGCTGGCCCGCGGGGGGCACGTGGTGGTGCTGCTTTGCAGCGAGGACGGCGCGCGGGCGCTGCTCGAGGACAGCGCGTGCACGCCGGCGGTGGACCGCGACGAATCGGCGGCGCCGGGGCGCGCGTGCGGGTTCTCGATCGATCCGGTCGTCGCGTGCGCGCGGGCCCGGGCGCCGTGAAGGTCAGCGGATCGCGCCGGGCTTGTACCACTCGAAGTCGGTCTTCCAGCGGAAGTGGTTGGAGGCGACGCTGATCGCCGGCGGGAACTCGCGCGACCCGGACAACCATGCGTCGACCGCGGGCTGACTCAGTACCGACGGCGGACCCTCGATCCGTCGCTAGCGAGCGGGTCGAGGTCTGGCACAGGCCGCCGGAGTCACAGGTGATGAGGTGCCGCATCACCGGCCCGGTGTGCCGGGCCGGTACCAGTCGAAGTCGTTGGGCCAGGTGAAATGATTGAAGGCGATGCTGATGCTGAGGTCGAGGGCGCGGACGTGGTGCCACCAGCCCACCGGGAGGAAGAGAGCCTCGCCCGGAGCGAGCACGATGTCGAAGCCAGGGACCGCGGCCAGCGCCGCGGCATCACGCTCCGGGTCGAGGTTGTTGTAGACGCCACGTGCGCGGGCCAGTAGCGCCGGCTCGTCGGGTGCATACAGGCGAAAGCGCTTTCGGCCGACGATCTGAAAAAATAGGATGTTGGAGGTGTCGTGGTGGAGGGCCGTGACAGTGCCGGCGGGGCCGAACCAGAAGGCGCCGCACCGTGCCGCGCGGTCAGGCTTGGGATCGAAGTAGCCGGCCGGTAGTTCGATGTCTTCGAGCAACGGCTTCAGGCCCGGGCGGGCGAGGTTACGGTTGTTCGCTATCAAATAGAGATCGTTGGTATCGCCGGCCGCGAGCACCCGGGCGACGAAGTCGGCCATCGTGGCGGTGCTGCGGTGGCGTTCGAAGTTGAGGTCGGGTGTCTCGTCGTCGGCGCGCCCGGCCTCGATCTCCAGCTCGACATTACCGTAGTGCTGGCGTAGATGCTCCGGGCTCCAGCGGTGAAAGGCGGGCCAGCGCGGGATGATGTCGGTGAAGACGACGGGCGTGCCGGTGCTGTAGTAGTGGCGCAGGAATTCGTCCGGGCCGGGAGCCCTGCGGCGCTCGATCTCGGCGCCGCGGAGGGCCTGCAGCGAGCGTCGCAGACGGGCACCTAGACTCTCATGGTCCGTGAGTGACAGGCGCCTGCGGGCGGCCTCGAGTTCGGGGCTGCGAGCGGCCGCTGCGAGGCCCCGGGCTGCGAGCTTTGGCGGGACGCCGTTGCTGACCAGGACGGCGTGCAGCGATTCCCGCGCAACGCCGCGAAGGAGGTTGTCGGCCAGCCACACGCGCCAGGGTCTGGCGATCGCCCAGCGAGCGTGGCCCCGGTCAGGTCGGGTAACTAGGCGCAGGCGTCCTCGCATGGTTCAGAGCTCGTCGGCGATGGGACTCAGCATATCCCGCGGACGATAACACACCGGGCGCGACTGCTGCGAGCGGCGCTGCTACTGCTGCTGGTGCTCGGCGCGCTGCGGCTGCCGGCGGTGACGGAGATGGTCGCGCGGATCGGCCTCGACGCGACGCGGGGGGCGTTGCTGACGGCTTTCCTGCCGCTGGCCGGGTGCTCGGCGCCTGTGCCTCGCTGGCGATCCTCCTGAATCGATCACGACCGGGGCTGCGCGTGATGTGACCGCATCGACTCGCTGGATGCGGCGCTGGGCGTCGTCGCCAGCTGGGACCTGCCCACGTCGCTGCACAACGACGAGCGATCGTTCGCCGTGCAGCCTCATCCGCGCACGAGCCAGTCGCACATGCGATCGAGGGCCGTCGTGACCCGCGGCGTCACTCGCCGCAGCCACGCTTCGTCGACCGTCGCATCGCGCGCGTGCTCGGCCAGCGCCCGCTCGCCGTCGAAGTCGACGTAGGCCAGGCGCGCCGTCCAGTCGCCCTTCGGTCGCCCGAAGTCGCTGCCCGGCAGGATGGCAACGCCGGTCTCGGCCAGCAGGCGCGCGCACAGGGCGTCCCCGTCGGCGATGCCGCGGGCCTGCAGGCGCTGCGCGTGGCCAGAGAAGTCGGGGAACAGGTAGAAGCCGCCCTCGGGTCGATGGCAGCGGGCGCCGGCCGCCACGAGCTTCTCGCTGCTCCACGTACCCAGCGCCCGCAGGATGTCTCGCGCGTGGACGAGGTAATCGTCGATCTCCGGGCCGCACGCGAACGCCGTGACGGCGGCGCACTGGATCGGCGCGCTGGTGGTCGTGTAGGTCTCGCTGGCCACCGCCGTCATGGCGTCGCGCAGCCAGCGGAGCTGCGGCGGGAACAGGAAGGTGCCGAGGCGCCAGCCGCCGGCGCCGCACCACTTGCTGAGGCCCGCGCTGAGGATCGTGCCCTCGGGATAGAACTCGGCGATGGAGCCGTGCGCGCCTGTGTGGTGCAGCTCGCCGTAGATCTCGTCGGAGATGACGATGAGCTGATGCTCGCGCGCGACGGCGGCGAGGACCTCGAGCTCGTCGCGCGAGAAGGTCTGGCCGGTAGGGTTCGAGGGATAGTTCAGGATCAGGACCCGCGGCCGCCCGCGGTCGCGTCGGCAGTGCGCGTCGAGGGTGTCCGGTCGCAGCATCCAGCGGTCCTCGAGCGAGGTCGGCAGGAAGTTGACCTGGCGGCCAATGATCCGCGCCTGCGGCGAGTACGAGACCCACGAAGGTGCAGGCAGCAGGAGGTCGCCGTAGAAGGCGAGCTGAGCGATGAACATCAGCTCTTTGCTGCCGGGCGCGACGAGCACATCCTCGGCCTGGTAGCCGTGGCGAAGCCCGGCGCGACGACGGTGGAACTCGGCGACGGCCGCTCGCAGCTCGGGCAGGCCGCGCACGGCCATGTACTCCTTGCGGTGCGCGTGCTGACGCAGCGACTCGACCACGGAGGGCGGAACCGGAAACGGCGACTGGCCGAGGCCCAGCTTGTACACGGCGTGACCGGCGGCGATGAGCGCGTTGCTGTGCTCGTTGATCGCCACCGTCGCCGACGGGTGCATACCGCGGACGTTGAGGTTGAGGCTCGGGGGCGGGCCGGCATGGTCGGTCATCCTGTGGTCCTCCGCGTCGTATGGTTGGCATGGAAGGGGTTGGCCCGGCCGGAGCTGTCGCCGCTGTCCTGCCAGCGTGGGACCCAGCGGGCGACGCAGCGGGCCGCGTGCTCGCCCGGGAACAGCGCCTCGAAGCGGCTGCGGTACAGGTAGGCCTCCTTGGTGGTCGGCGGGGCGTGCGGGAAGCGGTCGGCGGCCTCGGCCAGCTCGCGCTCCGAGACCTGGGCCTCGGCGTGGGCGCGCAGACCGTCGACCCAGCGGTAACCGACGCCGTCCGAGAACTGCTCCTTTTGCCGCCACAGCACGGCCGGTGGGATCAATGGATCGCTCGGGTCGGCGAAGGCGGCGCGCAGCAGCCACTTCTCCATGCGGGCCTCGTGGCTCTGGTCGCCCGCCCGCGGCTGCTTGAGCTCGGGGGCGATGTTCATCGCCAGCTCGAGGAAGGCGAGGTCGAGGAACGGCACGCGGGCCTCGACGCCGTGGGCCATCGTGCTCTTGTCGGCGCGCAGGACGTCGCTGAGGTGGAGGTTGGCGACGCGCTCGACGGTCTCGCGGTGGAAGGCCTGCGGATCCTCCGCGTGATAGAAGTACAAGTACCCGCCGAAGATCTCGTCGGAGCCCTCGCCGGACAGGACCACCTTGACGCCCTGGTCGCGGATGTAGCGGCTGAGGAAGTACATCGGGATGCTCGCCCGGATGGTCGGGATGTCGTAGGACTCGACGTGACGGATGATGTCGTCCAGCGCGGCGATGCCGTCCTCGAGCGAGAAGCAGACCTCGTGGTGGCGGGTGCCGAGGTGGGCCGCCACCTCACGGGCTGCCCGCAGATCGGGCGCGTCGGGGCCGATGCCGATGGCGAAGCTCTGGACCTCGGCCGCGGGGTCGCGCGCGCGCAGCAAACGAGTCGTGAGCCCGGCGATGAGGCTCGAGTCGAGGCCGCCGGAGAGCAGCACGCCGAGCGGCACGTCGCTCATCAGGCGCTTGTCGACCGCGGCCGCGAGCCGCTCACGCAGGCCGCTCGCGTCCGCATGGCCGGGCCGCGCGCCCTGCAGCCAGCTCGGCTCGTAGTAGCGGCGGAGCCCCTCGTGACGGGTGTACAGGTGCCCGGGCGGGAAGGGCTTGAACCAGACGCAGTGGTCGCTGAGGGCCTTGAGCTCCGAGGCGAACCACAGCCTGCCGGCCGCGTCGCGCCCGTAGTAGAGCGGCTTGATGCCGATCGGGTCGCGGGCGACCATCCAGTCGTCGCCGCGCTCGTCGCTGCGGATCGCCGCGAACGCGAAGATGCCGTCGAGGCGGGGGACGAAGGCGTCGCCCTCGACCTCGTAGAGGTGCGCCAGGACCTCGCTGTCCGAGCCGGTGTGAAAGCTGTGGCCCCGTGGGGCCAACTCCCGCTGTAGCTCGCGAAAATTGTAGACCTCGCCGTTGTGCACGACGACGGCGCTCGCACCGTCGGTTTCACTCGAGCCCGCGGGCCGACTGGCGATGGGCTGCTGACCGGATGCAGGGTCCATGATGGCGAGGCGGCGGTGGCAAAGCACGCCGACACCCGTCTGCACATGTACGCCCCGCCCGTCAGGCCCGCGGTGCGCCAACCGGTCGGCCGCTCGGACCGCGCGCAGGGCGACGATATCGTCGACGTCGCCGAATACTGCAAGAATTCCACACATGGTTCGCTCCTCGGGCCCTGCTTCGGGCCTTGTCGCGGCATAGTAATGAACGTCAGCACATCTGGCAACCTGTCTATTAAGACAGGAAGCAATCACTGCGACCTCGATCGCGCGCCCGCCGACGAGGCGCTCGGAGGCTGCATGTCCGGGGGATTGCCTCGCCTGCACAATGTCGATGTGTGGATTATCCGCGGCCGTGTCGCAGGGCCCCGGAAACGGCGTATGCCCCCTCCAGGAACCTAAATTCGCGGATCAGGAATTTTCTGCTTGCGTGGCCCGCAGACCCCGGTCTATGGTGGCGTGGCTGCCTACGCAAGGGGCGGCCGTGTGGCGTGGCGCTGCGATGCAGCGTGGCGTGGCAAGGTCGTGGCGAGGCGCACCATCGACGGCCCGCGGCGCAGCAATGTGCATCATCGCTCGACATCAGGGCGCCGCGGGTAATCCTCACCAAGGAGAGACCCGTGCCGGATGGCATGCTGCAACAATCTTCGTACCGGGCGTTCACGCTACGGGATCTGCCCACAATCCCACAAGTGGCGGCGATGCCACCCGATCTGCGGCTCCAACTGCAGGCCGTGGCGTCCGTGCTGCCGTTCCGCGTCAACCGCTACGTCATCGACCATCTGATCGACTGGTCGCGGGTGCCCGAGGACCCGATCTATCAATTGACCTTTCCGCAGCCGGGCATGCTCGACGCCAGCGATTTGGCGACCATGACGGGCCTGCTCCACCGCGAGGCCTCCTCGCGGGAGGTCGGGGCCGCTGTGCGCGCGATCCAGCACCGCCTCAACCCTCACCCGGCTGGCCAGGTCGACCTCAATGTCCCGATCGAGGACGGTCGCGAGGTCCGCGGGGTGCAACACAAGTACGGCCAGACCGTGCTGTTCTTCCCGGCCCAGGGCCAGACCTGCCACGCGTACTGCACCTACTGCTTCCGCTGGGCCCAGTTCGTCGGCCTCGAGGACATGAAGTTCGCGGGCAAAGAGGCCGGTGAGCTGGTGGCCTATCTGCAGCGTCACCCCGAGGTCACCAGCGTGCTGTTCACCGGCGGAGACCCGCTGGTCATGCGCACGGCCCTGCTGCGGCGATACATCGAGCCGATCCTCGCGGCCCGCCTGCCCCACCTCGCCAGCATCCGGATCGGCACCAAGGCGCTCGCCTACTGGCCGCAGCGCTTCACCGAGGGCCCCGATGCGGACGATCTGCTGCGCCTGTTCGAGGAGGTTCAGGACCACGGCATGCACATGGCGCTGATGGCCCACTCGAGCCACCCACGCGAGCTACAGACCGAGGTGGCCCGGGCAGCCCTGCGTCGGGTCCGCGCCACCGGCACGGTCATCCGCTGTCAGGCCCCGCTGATCCGCCGGGTCAACGATGATCCGGCGATCTGGGCCGAGCTGTGGCGCGAACAGGTCCGCCAGGGCGCCGTGCCATATTACATGTTCGTCGAGCGCGACACGGGGCCCAAGGAGTATTTCAAGGTCCCGCTCGCGCGCGCCCACGCGATCTTCCGCGGCGCATATCGTGAGGTCTCGGGCCTCGGTCGCAGCGTCCGCGGACCGTCGATGTCGGCCACCCCTGGCAAGCTGGTGGTCGACGGCGTCCTCGAGGTCGGCGGGCGCCCGTACTTCGCGCTCAAGTTCCTGCAGGCGCGCAACCCGGACTGGGTCGGGCGCATCTTCCTCGCAGAATACAGCAGCACCGCGGCCTGGCTCGACGAGCTACGTCCTGCCCACGGCGCCAGCGAGTTCTTCTTCGCCGCGGAGATGGACGAGATCAGGCGCAGGCGCGTGCGCCAGCGGCAGACCCTCGGTCCACGTTCCGGCGCCAGCCTGCGCCTTGTCCCCGCCGAGCCCCGGTGAGCCGCAACGGTCCATCGAAGGTCACCGACGCGACCGCGGTGGCGCTGGCGCGGGCTTGCCAGGTCGACCTGAGCGCCGACGCGGTCGGGCGCGCCCGCGAGTATTTGACGGACATTATCGGTTTGCTGGAGACGCTCCGCGAGGTCGACGTCGCTGGGGTGGCCTCGCACTCGGTCGCCGAGGTGATCGCGGGGTTGCACGCACCGGCGGGACCGGCGCCTCCGGACGCAGAGCCGCCTCACATGCCGGAGCCGTCGCTGCGGGCCCATGACGCGCCGTGGTCCGCCTGGACTGCGTGGGAGACGGCGACGGCGCTGCGCCGCGGCGAGGTCTCGGCGGTGATGCTCACGCAGGCCGCGCTGGTGCGGGTCGCCGCGATCGACGTGAGGGTGCACGCGTGGCTGCGGATCGACGAGGACGCGGCACTGGCGACGGCGCGGCGCCTCGATGCGGCGCGGGCACGCGGCGAGCCGCTCGGTCCGCTGGCGGGCGTGCCGACCGGGCTCAAGGACAACCTCCTGACCGTCGGTATGGAGACGACCGCCGGCTCGCGGATCTTGCAGGGCTGGATACCGGCCGAGGATGGTGCGCACGCGGCCCGCCTGCGTGCCGCCGGAGCGGTGATCCTCGGCAAGCTCGCGCTCGACGAATTTGGGATGGGTTCGTCGAATGAGAACACACCCTTTGAGCCCGTGCGAAACCCGTGGGCCCTGGACTTCGTACCGGGAGGATCGTCGGGCGGGTCGGCCGCAGCTGTGGCCGCACGCACCGTCTGCTTCTCACTCGGCTCGGACAGCGGCGGCTCGATCCGCCAGCCCGCGAGTCTGTGCGGTCTGGTCGGGCTCAAGCCGACCTACGGCCGGGTGTCGCGTCACGGCCTCATTCCGGTGGTGCCCGGCCTCGATCACGTGGGCTCGCTCACCCGCGACGTCCGCGACGCCGCGCTCGTGCTCGGGTGCCTTGCCGGCCACGACCCCCGCGACCTCAACTCGATCCGTGCTCCGGTCCCCGACTACCTGGGCGCCGTCGCCCGCGGCCGCGCTGACGGCATCGACGGCATGCGTATCGGGGTTCACCACGAGGCCCTGGCCCTGCCCGGCCTCGATCCCGCGGTGTTGACCTGCTTCATGGCGGCACTGGCGGAGCTGCGGGCTGCGGGCGCCCAGCTGGTCGAGGTCAGCCTGCCGCACTTCCGCCGGGCTGTGCCGACGTACTACGCGCTGGCGAGCGCACAGGCGGCCACCCACCTCGCCCGCGTCGCCTTGCCGGCGGAAGCACGTGGGCAGGCCTTCGGCGAGGAGGTCCGGCGCCGCCTCCTGCTCGGCACGCTGGTATTGCGGGGGGACGGCGAATACCTCGAGCGAGCGACGCGGGTGCAGAGCCTGATCGTGCGCGACCACGCGGCGGCGTTCGAGCGCTGCGACGTGCTGGCGAGCCCGACCACCCGCCTCCCCGGCTTTCGCCTCGGCGAGCGTGTGCGGGATCCCGTGGCGATGTATCTGAGCGATATCTTCGTGATCGGCGCCAATCTCGCGGGGCTGCCAGCGATGTCGGTCCCCGCGGGGTTCGCCCCCGCGAGCGCCGAGCGACCGAGCCTCCCGGTGGGCCTCCATCTGGTCGCCAGGGCGCTCGACGAGACGACGCTGCTGCGCGTCGCGGCGGCTCACGAGGCGCGCACGTGCTGGCACGTGGCGGTTGCGCCGGGCGCGGCCGGATAGCGTTGGCGCGTCCACACCGACGATCGCCCCTGTGGGGATTCGAACCATCGTGGGCGAGATGTCAACAATCTTCGTGGATCGTGGCAAGGCGGGTTGACAGCCGCCGGGAGGCTTCATAAAGTCGACTCGGGTGTGGCGATGGGTCGTCACAGGCACCTGGAATGGTCGGGCCGCCATTCTGTGAATGCACTCGTGCATTCGCGGAAGACGACACGATGGAGAATTCGCAGTCGGATGTTTCGTCCGCTCCAGCGCCGGCAGGTTGCCTGCTCCGGCTCTTCTGGATGCTCGTGGGTAACGGGCTCCTCTACCTCTCGCTCGTCCTGATAGCGAGCCGGCATGCGCCGCTGCCGTCCTACCTGGACGTGATCGCCGGTGCGGCCGTGCTCGCCATGATCGGCGCGCGCCGAGTCGACATTGTGCGATTCGGCGGTCGGACCGTGCAGGACGAGCCGGCCAGCCTGGCTGACTGGCGCAGGTTTTCGCTCCTGCTAGTGGTCGTGGCGGCGGTCTCCTGGCTGATCGCTCACTTCATCAGCGGTAACCTCGGATAGCCCTCCCGCGGACGGGGCCAGGAGGCCCATGGCCGGGCCGCTGAGGTCAATGCTCCCCATGCGCAGGTAGCATGCTCCGGCGGATCCGCCGCCTGGCCGGCTTGCTGATGCTCCGGCCCGGCGCCTCGCCTCGGCCGCAGCCCGGCAGGACGGTGCGCAAGCTCCACGATGCCACCGCGTCGGCGACCAGCCCGGGCATACTTGCCCGGTGTCCGTGCACCTCGATCGCACCCTGTTCGATCATCCGTCGCTGACCTTTGCCCTGGCGATGGCCACCGGGGTGTTCGCCCAGGGCATCGCACGCCATGTCTATCTGCCGGGTGTGGTCGTGTTGCTGGCGGTCGGGGTGTTGCTCGGCCCCGACGTCGCCGACGTGATCCGGCCGCAGCTGCTGGGCCCGGCCCTGTCCTCCATCGTCGGCTTCGCGGTCGCCGTGATCCTGTTCGAGGGTGGGCTCAACCTCGAGATCCGGGTGCTCCGCTGGCAGGCACGGGCGATCCGGCGGCTCGTGCTGATCGGCGGCCTCATCACCGCGGGCGGCGCGACCGTGGCGAGCCGCCTGTTGCTGGGCTGGGACTGGCGCCTGTGCGCGCTGTTCGGCACCCTCGTGATCGTCACCGGGCCGACCGTCATCACGCCGCTGGTGCGACGGATCCGGCTGAAGCAGCCGATCGCCACCATCCTCGAGGCCGAGGGCGTGTTCATTGACGCGATCGGCGCGACGATCGCGGTCGTGGCCCTGCAAGTCGCCATCGCCCCGTCGGGCGAGGCGATCGGGGCCGCCGTCCTCGGGATCGGAGCGCGGCTGGGGACCGGCGCGTTGGTCGGTGCCCTGGGCGGCCTGGCGCTGGCGCTCCTGCTGCGTCGCCCCAACATCGTGCCGCGTGGCCTCGAGAACATCCTCGCGCTGTCGATGGCCATGACGCTCTACCAGCTCAGCGACGCGCTGGTCAGCGAGAGCGGCATCACGGCTGCGATCACCGCGGGAATGGTGCTCGGCAATGGCCGTAGCCACGCGCTGCGTGAGATCGCCGCGTTCAAGGAGCAGTTGACCGTGCTGCTCATCGCCACCCTGTTCGTGCTGCTGGCCGCCGACGTGCGAATCGCCGACGTACTGGCGCTCGGCCTCCCCGGCGCGCTGACTGTGCTCGCGCTGATGTTCGCGGTCCGCCCGCTCACGGTGTTCCTCTGCACAGCTGGCACCGACCTGCGCCTGCGCGACAAGCTGTTCCTGTCCTGGCTCGCGCCGCGGGGTATCGTCGCAGCCGCGGTGTCCTCCCTGTTCGCGCTCGAGTTGACCCACGCCGGCATCGCTGGCGGCGTCGAGCTGAAGGCCCTGGTGTTCCTCGTGATCGCCATGACTGTCACCCTGCAGGGACTCTCTGGCGGGCCCGTGGCGAGCCTGCTCGGGGTACGCCGCGCCACCAACAGCGGCTATCTGTTGCTCGGCGCCAACCCGATCGCATGTCACCTGGCGCGACAGCTGTCCGCGAACGGCGAGGAGGTCACCCTGCTCGACGCCAACGCTGACGAGTGCCGGGCGGCCGAGGCGGCCGGGTTCCAGGTGCTGCCCGGCAACGCATTTGACGCCGATACACTGGCCCGGGCGCGCCCCGACTCGCGGCTCGCATGCGTCGGCCTGACCTCGAACGAGGGGATCAACCTCGAGTTTGCTCGTCGAATCGCCGAGGAGTCTCGCGGCCCCGCGACCTACGTTGCGATCGAGGCGGACGCAGTGGGCGTCACCGCGGACGCGGTGCTCGCCCAGCACGCGCACGTGCTGTTCGGCGGCGCCAGCGGGCTCCAGGCATGGTTCGCGCGCTGGCGGCGAGACGGCGTCGAGACGGCCTGGCACCGCCGCACCGCCGCCGAGGCGAACGCTGTCGTGGTGGCAGGGACGCCGCGACCCGACATTTTGCCGCTGGTGATCCGGCGCGGTGAACGGATCGATCTGGTGGACCTGGCGACCACGGCCCGCGGCGAGGACCTCGTGGAGTTTGCGATCGATGTCGATCACCGCGGCGAAGCGCTCGCCTGGCTCGTGTCGTCCGGGTGGACCCGCGTCGAGCTCGACGCGTCGCCGTCGCCCTGAGCGGTCAGGCGAATACCCCGGCCAGCTGGCGCTGCTGCGCCGCGTCGGGCAGCGGCCCGAGGCCAGCCCGCGTGTTGTCCAGCATGTGGCGCGGATCGTGGGTCGCAGGCAGGACGCAACCCACGGCGGGGTGCGCGAGGAGCCACTTCAGAAGTAGCTGACTCCACGTCGTGCATTCGAGCTCGGCAGCCCATTCGGGCAGGGGGCGCCGGCGGAGCGTCTCGAACACCCGCCCGCCAGCGAACGGCTGCGCCACCAGGACGGCGACGCCGTGGTCCGCGGCGGCCGGGAGCAGGCGCTCCTCGGCAGCGCGCACGAGGATGGAGTAGGGGACCTGCACGAAGTCGAGGCGCGCATCGGGGAGCTTCTCCGCCAGGGTAACGATGTTGGCGACCCGGCTGACGGTCGCGCCGATGTAACGCGCGTGGCCGATGACCCGCCAGCGGCGTAGCGTCTCGAGCTGCATGGCGAAGTCCGTGAGCTCGTGGATCTGCATGAGGTCGATGCGACGCCGCTGGAGTCGATCCAGCGACTGTTCCATCTGCGCCTGACCAGCCTCGCGTCCGCTCGTCCACACACGCGCGGCGAGGAAGCTGGACCGCGGGGACTCAGCCGCGTTGGCGAGTTCGCCCAGGAACGTCTCGGCGTCGGGACTGCGTGCCGGCGCATCGATGAGCCGTCCGCCCGCGCTCCGGAGGACTCGCAGGACCTTGCGCGTGCTTGCCTTCGCTGCATTCGAAGGATCCGCGACCGCGGGTCCGACCGCGAGACCGATCACCGGCAGCAGCTCACCGCTGGCAGGGATCGGGCGGCTACGCATGGCAGCGGCGGGCGGTGGCGGTGCTGACACATCGAGCAACTCATCGGGGATCTCCTCGCGTGAGGCCTCGATAGCGCCCGCGTCACCCCTTCGGCATGCGAGCAGACCCAGCCCGGCGAGCGCCATGGTGCGTCGTCGTATCATCGTGATCCCGCCACGAGGTCGATGACAGCACCATCCATCCGGCGAAAGATCCACATCGGCTCATCCGCGCCGATCGGGAGGGTCAGCACCGGGCCGGCCGACTTGACGCCGCTGGACATCATGGTGCGCACATGCCCTTCGATGCAGGCGCCAGGCGGCACGTGATAGCTGTGTGCCGACGGCTTGGCGGCTGCAACATCGTTGTCGCGAAGCGTCGTCTCACCGCTTCACCGTGGCGACCGTGACCTCCACGGTCCCGCCACCGGGGATCTGTCGAGTGGCAACAATGTCCGCTGAACTGGCCACGTCACTGAATTGCGACGGCACATAGACACGTTCGAAGTCGTGGTCGCCGCGCTTCACGAGCGTATCATACACGAGCCTGGCCGATGGACTGTGGGTACGCTGCTCTGCTCGGCGCAGGGGCGGAAACGAGAACGAGGACCCACGCCCACCCCTCAGCGAAAGCTCGCCAAGCCAGCATTTCTTACCGCACTTGCTCGGGCCTGGCAAGCGGGCGTGGCGGCGATAAACGCCGTTCCGGCTACGGCGCGCCGCGGCCCCTTCGGCGCACCCTGTGCGAGGACGTCTGTGACTTCAGGGACCGCTGGGGTTCGGCATGGGTGGGGGCATCGGCGGGATCGCGGTGGTGCTGCCGTCCGCGTCGCCGCTGCTGCCGCTGGTGGTGTCCGGTGGGGGCATCGGCGGGGTTGAATCGGTGCCCGTGGCGGTGCCGGTGCCGGTATCGGTGTCGGTGTCGGTGTCGGTGTCGGTGTCGCCGGTGCTGGAGGTCGGCGGGATCATCGGCGGGATGTTGGTGGTGGCGCTGTCGCTGTCGCGCTGGCGCTGCCGTCGGTGGTCGGGCCGGGCATCGGCGGGGGGTTGTTGGTGTCATCGGTGCCGGTGGGGGTGGTCGGCGCGACGGTGCTGGCGTCGGTGGCGTCGGTGGTGCCGGTCTTGTCGTCGCCGCAGGCGGCGGCGCCGAGGGTTGCGAGGAGCAGGCCGCGGCGGACCAGCGCCGGGGTGCTCGGCGGTGGCGTGGGGGTCGGCGGGTCGCTGCGCTTCGTCATGCGACGATTGAGGCCCGGCGCGGCGCAGGCTGTCAAGGGTTTGCGGCGGCGTTCGCGAGCGGGTCAGCGAGGCGCTGGTTTTTGCGGCGCGGAGCTGCGCGGGCTTCGGCGGCGGGCGCGGGTCAGTGCGGGCCGTGATAGGCTCGCGGCGGCGTGGATGTCGAGCATTCGGAGCGGCTGCTCGAGGGCTTCCTGCACACGGCGCAGCAGCGCGGCGAGGCGTCGGTGGCGCGGGCGCGGCTGGTCGCGTGTCTAGCGTTCATGGCGATGCATCTGCCGTTGCGGGCGCATCTGCTGACGGTGGGGGATCTGAAGTCGTGGCTGATGATCGGCGGGCTGACGATCGGGATCGGGTTCTCGCTGCTAGGGCTGCGCTGGAGCGCGGCGGGCACGGTGACGCAGCGGCGGCTCGACCTGTCGGTGGCGATCGACGCGCTGGTGGTGTACGTGACGCTCGGGGCGGGGGTTGTGTGGCCGCACGCGAGCTACGTCGGGGTGGTGCGCGAGCCGGAGCTGGCGATCGTGTACCTGGCGATCGTGGGCGCGGGGATCCGGCTGTCGCGCCGCGGGGCGCTGTTCGCCGCGCTGCTGCACGGGGTCGGGTTGGTGGTCCTGGTGACGATGGACGAGCTGCACAACCCACAGCGGCTGATCTACACGGCGATGGAGCTGGTGTTCGTGGCGGCGTTCTTCGCGGTGGCGGCGATGATCGGCCACAGCGTGGCGACGCGGACGCGGGCGCTGGTGCTGCAGGGGGCCCACGCGGCGGTGCTGGCCGAGCGGGCGCGCCAGCGGCTCGGGGTGTACGTGTCCGAGGAGGTGGCGTCGACGGCGATGGACAGCAGCGAGCTGGCGCTCGGCGGGTCGAACAAGAAGGCGGCGGTGCTGTTCTCCGACCTGCGAGGCTTCACGCGCTACGCGGAGGGGCTGACGCCGGAGCGGCTGGTCGAGGAGCTCAATGCTTATCTGCACGACATGGTGGCGGAGATCCGCGCGGAGGGCGGGGTGGTCGACAAGTACATCGGCGACGCGATCATGGCGGTGTTCGGGGTGCCGAGCGGGCGCCCGGACGACGCCGCGCGGGCGCTGCGGGCGGCGGATCGCATGCGCGTGGCCTTGATACGGCACAATAGCGATCGTGAGGCGCGCGGGCTGCCGCCGCTGGCGCACGGGGTCGGCGTGCATTATGGGCCGATGGTGGCGGGGAATATCGGCACATCGGAGCGCATGCAATATACGGTGATCGGGGACGCGGTGAACCTCGCGAGCCGGCTCGAGTCGGCGACCAAGGATACGCACGTCGAGCTGCTGGTGTCGGATACGGCGGTGCAGGCGGCGCTGGCGGCCGGGGTGCCGTTGCCGGCGCTGAAGGTGCACGGGACGATCGCGGTGCGCGGGCACGCGGAGGTGCTCGTGCATACATTGGCGTGAATCAGGGCTCGTCGAGCCAGGCGGCGAGGTCGTCGCGCAAGGCGAGGGGCTGGTCGAGGGCGACGGAGTGGGAGGCGTCGTAGGCGGGGAAGCGGATCTGTCGCGGGCCGGGGTCCTGGACCGGGTCGTCGGGGAAGGCGGTGGGTTGATAGTGGACGACGAGGGCGCCGGGCGGGGCGTCGACGCTGGCGACGATGGCGTCGTGGCTGGCGATCGCGGGGCCGATCGAGGGGGGATAGATGGCGATGTCGCGGGCGGCGGCGGTGATGAAGGTGTCGACGTGGACGAGGTTGCGGAGGAAGAGGTCGATGAAGTGGGGGTCGTCGGGGCCGATGCCGACGTGGTCGGCGATGGCGGAGCGGATGGCGTTGTTGGATTCGGCGAGGAAGGGGATGTAATAGCGGTCCCAGGCCGGGAGGGCGCCGAGCTGGGCGATGGTGCCGCTGTCGGGCGGGTAGCTGCCGGGGCCGACGATGCGAAAGGCGCCGTCGCGGGTGCCGGCGGACAGGCGCGGGACCTCGGCGGGCGGGAGGCCGAGGATCTGCTCGAGCTTGGCGAGGTCGCTGAGGCCGGCCTTCTCGGCGGCGAACAGGTTTGCGAGCCAGGTGTTGGCGGCCTTTAGGTCGTAGCGGCTGCGGGCTGCGCTGTTCTCGACGAAGTTGACCGCGTTCTGCCAGGGCAGGCAGTCGGGGCCCTGGGCGCTGCAGGGGAGGAAGTTCAGGCCGAGCTCGGCGGCGAGCTGGAAGACGGGCGAGCCGGGGAGGTCGAGGAGCTGGCCGGCGAGGACGCGCTGCTCGCCGCCGAGAGTGGGCTGGATGAGGATCTGGCGCGGGAACAGGGCGGCGACCTCGGCGGCGGTCCAGGCGAGGTCGGGGTCGCGGGCGGCGAGGAAGGCGTCGATCTCGTCGACCAGCGCGGGGTCGTCGTAGCGGCCAGGGCCGCCGGTGTCGTACTCGGCGCGGCGCAGCAGCATGGCGAGCATGAGCGTGGCCCGCACGCCGCCGTAGCTCTCGCCGACGATCACCAGCTCGCGCGTGGCGAGCTGCGGGTGGGCGGTGACGAAGCGCAGGAGGACGCGGATGAAGTCGGCGGCGTCGAGGTAGCTGTTGTAGTTGTGGAGGCCGAAGGCGGCGAGGCGGGTGTCGAGGTCGGCGGGGTCGTCGGGGTCGGCGGCGAGGTTGTAGGAGAAGCCGGTGCCACGGGCGTCGATGTAGAGGAGGTCGCCGAGGGCGCTCCAGCTGCCGGGGTTTGGCTCGGGCTCCGGGGTGAGGCGGACCGGGCCGGTGCCGAAGGCCATGAGGGTGCCGGTCGAGGCCCCGGGGCCGCCGTTGAAGAGGACGAAGAGGGGGCCGCTGACGTCGGGGTCGGCGGGGCGGAAGCTGTAGAAGATACGGGTGGGGTCGGAGCTGCGGGCCTGGGCCTTGGGGTCCTCGCCGACCACGAAGTCGACGGGCTCGAGATCGATGAAGCCGGCCTCGGGCTGGAGCGGGGGGCAGTCACAGACCCAACCGAGTTCGTCGCAGGTGCACGCTTCGCAGGGCTGGATCGGCGGGCAGACGGGGGGCGGGTCGATGGTGGTGGTGCTGCTGCTGCTGGGGTCGGTGGTGGTTGTTGTTGATGTGGTTGTGGTGGGCGGGGCTTCGCCGCTGTCGCTGCTGCTGCTGGGATCGCCGGTGGTGGCGAGGCTGGTGCTGTCCGCGGCGTCGGTCGTGCTCGCGGCGTCGTCGCTGCAGGCGGCGAGCAGGAGCAGGAGCGTCAGCGCGGGTCGCATCGTGCCAGTGTCGCACGAGCGCGGCCAGGTTCGCGGGCGGCCAGGTTCGTGGTCAGCCGCGGCGCGGGAGGACGGCGTCCATGTCGAAGCCGGGGATCTCCACGCCGTGGACGACGACGGCGTAGATGAGGTCCTGCCCGGGGTCGGCGGTGAACTCGTGGGCGCTGTCGGCGGGCATGTCGGCGTGGTCGCCGGTGCCGACGTGGCTGCCGTCGCTGTCGCAATAGCCGCCCTGCAGCACGAGCACGTGCTCCTCGCCGAGGTGGCGGTGATGCGGGAAGGTGGTGCCGGCGGTGACGCGTACGAAGCCGACATCGGCGCCGGCGCAGGCGGGGCCGCCGACGAGGTGGACGAGGTGGATGTTGGCGCCGGGCGAGGCCAGCCAGGTGCCGGGGTGTTCGAGGCTGGCGAGGAGCTCGCGCGCGCGCTCGGCCGCGACGTCGATGAGGCGGGCGAGGCGGTCGATGAAGGGGGAGAAGCGGGCGGGGCCGTGGACCGATGCGAGCAGGCGCTCGCGGAGGGCCGAGGGTGGCGGCTGCAGCGGGAGGGAGGAGGAGAGGGCGGTGAGGGCTTCGCGGGTGGCGCGGAGCTCGGCCTGGAGGCGGGTGCCGAGCTCGCGCTCGAGCTCGGCACGCTCGTCGGCGGGGAGGGTGCCGAGCGCGTACTCGACGAGGCGCGCGTCGTGGTTGGCGGCGGTCATCGTGGTCTCCCCCCAGTCGTGTAGTCGTGCATGACGGCGCGGAGCCTGGCAAGTCCGGCGGCGGTCCGTGACTTCACGGTGCCGATCGGGATGGCGAGCCGCTCGGCGACTTCGGTGGATGAGAGGCCCTCGAAGTAGGCCAACTCGAGCACGCGGCGCTGGGGCTCGGAGAGCTCCTGCAGGGCGGCGCGGACGCGGGCGTGGTCGAGGGACTGGCCGGGGTCGTCGGCCTGGGCCGGCAGGGACTCGTCGATGGTGCGCGCCTCCATGGTCTGGACCCTGATACGACCGGAGCGGCGCAAGCGATCGAGGGCCCGGCTACGCAGGCGCACCAGGAGCCACGTGCGTACGCTCCCACGCTCGCGGTCATAATCGGCGGCCTTCGCCCAGGCCTCGAGGAGCACGTCGTGGACGAGGTCCTCGGCCTCGCGCTGGTTGCCGAGGATGCGGCCGGCGGTGGCGAGCATGACGGTGGCGTGGCGATCGTAGAGGACGCCGAGGGCGTTGCTGTCGCCCCGGGCCATGGCGGCGGCGAGCTCTGGATCGCTGATCGGTGTAGCCACGGGTGCCGTGTGCCGAGAGGTGGCAGGCCGAAGATCCCCCGGAGGGCGAGGGGCCGTCAAGCCGGGCGAGGGTCGGGGCCTGGGTCCGCGATCGCGCCGAGGCGGCGGAGTTCGGCCTGGATCTCGTCGCGCTCGACGTGGACGAGGATCGCCACGAGGTCGCCGGGCTCGGCCCAGGCGAGGCCGCGGCGCAGGAGGTCGACCTCGTCGCTGGCGGTGGTCAGGGCGCTCGCGCGGTGACCGAGGCGGATGAGCTCGTCGCGCAGGAGGGCCGGCACTTCGCCGGGCTCGCGACCGCGGAGGTAGTGCTCGAGGTCGCGGACGATGACCTGGTCGGGGGCGAGCTCGTGGGCGGCGCGGGCGAGGTCGCGGATGGTCTCGTCGCTGCGGTCGCCGGCGACGCCGATGCCCAACAGCAGGCGCCGCGGGCCGCGGAGGGCGGTGAGCAGGCCGTGCAGGCTGCGGATGCCGTCGGGGTTGTGGGCGAAGTCGAGGAAGACCTGGACGCCGGCGACGATCGCCAGGTTGGCCCGGCCGGGGTTGTCGCTGACGGAGGCGTGGAAGCTGCGCAGGCCGGCGACGATCGCGGGGTCGGGCAGGCCGAGCGCGCTGGCGAGGGCGGCGGCGGCCAGGGCGTTGCGGACGTTGTGGCTGGCGGCGCCGCCGAAGCAGAACGGGAGCTCGGCGATGGCGACGAGCTCGTCGCGGTGGTCGCCGCGGCCGCGGGTGAGTCGGCCAGCGGCGGAGACGAACCAGGCCTCGCCGCCGGAGGCGAGGGGGGCGGCGAGGGTGGGGTGATGCTCGTCGCGGGCGAACCAGGCGATCGCCGCGGGGAAGCGGTGGCCGCGGGCGACGAGATCGACGAGCGGGGGGCTCTCGGCGCCGAGGACGACGCGGCCGTGGGGGGCGACGATGCTGCCGACGACGGCCTTGACGCTGGCCATGGCGGCGAGGTCGTGGATGCCGTACTCGCCGAGGTGGTCGGCGCTGACGTTGAGGACGGCGGCGGCGTCGCAGCGGTCGACGCCGAGGCCGCGGCGGAGGATGCCGCCGCGGGCGACCTCGAGGACGGCGAGGTCGACCTCGGGGTGGCGGAGGACGGTGCGGGCGGCGGAGGGTCCGGTCCAGTCGCCGGCCTCGAGCGGTCGTTCGGCGACGGACATGCCGTCGGTGGAGGTGTTGCCGGGGGTGAAGCCGGCCTTGAGGGCGATGCGGGCGAGCAGGCGGGCGGTGGTGGTCTTGCCGTTGGTGCCGGTGATGAGGGCGATGGGGACGCGGCCGAGGCTGTCCCATGGGACAGCTTCGGGAGGCGGCGGGAGGCGGGCGGGGTAGCTGACGGCGCGGCGTCCGTGGCCGATCGTGAGCTCATCGTCGTCGGCGAGGATCGGGAGGTCGCGGGCGGCGGCGGCGGTGCGCAGGGCGGCGACGCGGGGCTGCTGCTCGTGGGCGATGGTCTCGCGCCAGGCGGGCAGCTGGCGGGCGGGGTCGCCAGCGCCAGCGGCCCCGACAGCGTCGCGCGTGGTGGCATTGGCGGCCTGGATCGCCCAGTCGTTGATGTCGGTGGCGAGGTAGAGGTGATCGGGCGGGGCGGCGAACACGAGGTCGGCGCCGGGGTGGCCATGGCCGTCGTCGTGCTGGCGGATGTGGAGCTCGACGGGCCAGCCGAGCGCGTCCAGGGCAGCGGTGAGGGCGAGTCGCCAGGCCGCGAGGACGGGCCCCGCGGCTTCGCCGGCATCGAAGGCGACCTCGGCGATCGCGCCAGGCCCGCCCATGTGCAGGTTCGGTCCGGTGAGGCGGCGCGAGTCGAGGGTTCGCAGGGCCCCGGAATAGCGGGCGGGGCGGCGAGGGTCAAGGGGCGCGGGGGCGCTGCGAGCTCGTGTAAGCTCCCCCGCGATGTCGACTCGTACATGGCTTTCATTCGGTCTGTGGATCTCGCTCGTCGGCGCGTGTGGGGCCGGCCCTGGCGCGGACGATGGTTCCGGTGCCGGTTCCAGCTCCGGGGATGGCGAGGCGACGGGTGGCGGGAGCACGAGCGGCGACAGCGAGGCGAGCGGCGATGTGGTGACGACCGGTGGTGGCTTTGTGGTGCCTGAGTTTGGTGCCACCCTCACCGTGATCGGGACGGCCGCGGACGGCCTCAACGCGGTCCGCGACCTCGAGTTCAATCCGGGCGCGCCCGAGCAGCTGTGGACCTTCAACATGCTCAGCCACGGGACGGTGATCTTCTTCGAGCCCGGGACCGAGCAGCAGAGCTCCGAGGTGCGCAATGATGCATACGGGCAGCACTTCATGGCGTATGTGTCATCGGCGGCGTTCGGCGACAATGGCAACTTCGCCAGCTGTCAGGAGTCGCGCGACGAGTGGAACGTCGGGCCGCAGGCGCCCGACGACTTCATGGGGCCGACGCTGTGGTCCAGCGACCTGGACATCTTCGCCAAGGTGGGTCAGGAGTTCCCGCCGGGGGCGCTGGAGGGCAGCCACCTCGATATGCTGCACCAGAGTCCGTGGTGCATGGGCATCGCCCACGACGTGGACAATGTATATTGGGCCTTTGATGGCATGCACGGCAACATCGTCCGCTACGACTTTCAGGCCGACCACGGGCCGGGCGGCGGCGACCATTCGGACGGCATCATCCGGCGCTATGCGGACGCGAGCGTGACGCGGCTGGCGAACATCCCGGGGCACATGGAGCTCGACCACGCGACGGGGATGCTCTACGTGGTGGACACCGGGGGCGGTCGGGTCATGCGGCTCGACACGGCGACGGGGACCAACACTGGTGCGCTGCCCGGGGACATGGACGGGGCGGTGTACGAGGGCGTGGAGGGGGCCGACTTTCAGGTCGTGGTGGAGGGCCTCGACGAACCGTCGGGGATCGCGTTGAAGGACGGGCGGATCTTCGTGTCGGAGCACGGGAGCGGCGATATCATCGCGTTCGATCTGGGCGGGGCCGAGATCGATCGCATGAGCACGCCGGCCAAGCGGATCATGGGGATCACGATCGGGCCGGCGGGTGATCTGTGGTATGCGGACGCGGGGGCCAACGAGGTGGTGCGGGTCGGCTCCTGAGCAAGCGCATCGCCACGGGGGTGGGTGGGGGTTGGGGGGGGGGTGCTCGCTCCCGGCAGACCTGGTACGCTCGGGGTCGGGCTGCGGTCGGTGTCCGTTGGGGTGGCTGATGGGCAGCTGTTGCGCGGGGGGCGGGCGGGCGGGGGGGAGGGCGGGGGGGGGGGGGGGGGGGGCGGGGCCGCTGCTGTCAGTCGCCGGGGGGGCCGGCGGCGAGGGGGGGGGGAGGGGGGGGGGGGGGGGGGGGGGGGGGGGGGGGTCAGGCCGCTGCGGGCGTCGTGGAGACGTCATTGGTGGGTGCCATCGATCTACGGTGATTTCCGGACCGCGGCCGGTGGCGCGGCTCAGGGTGAGAGCGCGAAGCAATAGATACCGCCGTATCCGCCGCCGCTGCCGACGTCGACGACGTCGGGGCCCGGCGGCGGGGTCGGCATCAGGGTCACGCCGGGAGCGCAGCCGGACTCGATGAGGGCGGAGATCCAGTTGGTCGACATGCTGGTGACGGGGCCGCCCTGGCGCGGGAAGGTGAGGCCGACGCGGGGCCGGCCCTCGGTCGCCCGGTCGCCCTTGGCGCTGGTCCAGTCGAGGCAGGTCGCGTTCGCGTCGAACAGCAGGCCTTGCGGGTCGGAGCCGGTCATGGCGTGGTGATTGTCCTCCTCCGGCAGGGTCGGCTCGGGCTGCATATTGGGGACACCATCCTCGTTGGGCAGGTCATTCTGGATCGCCGGGTCTGCGCCCTCGGGTCGGTCGTGGAGGAGGTCGGCCCGGTTCGCGGCGAGCAGGCGGCCGAGGCGGTCGTACCAGGGTCCCTCGCCGATGCGGTCGATCGCGTTCACCGGCTTGCCGTCGGCGTCGGAGGCGACGCTGAGGAAGGCGCGCCATTGTTTGCTGGCGCTGCCTGGCATGCTCATCTCGGCGACCGCGGCGCAGATCTTGTCAGCGCCGCGCAGGCCGGCGCCCGGGCCCTCTTCGCCGAAGCGCAGGTCGCCGCCGAAGCCGAGCGGGCTGCCGGACAGCGCCTTCATCGCCTTGAGGCTGGTGACGAAGAAGCTGAAGTGCTCGAGCTCGGGGCCGCCGCTGCTGTCGCCGCTGGTGCTGTCGCCGCTGGTGCTCTCGCCGCCGTCGGTCGGGCTGGTCGATGTGGATGTCGAGGCAGCGGCGCTGGAGGTGCTGGCATTGAGCGTCTCGTCGCCGCCGGCGTCGCCGCAGCTGGCGAGGCACAGGAGCAGGGCGAGGCCTGGGGGGAGCTTGGGCGACGGAGCTGTGGCCATGGTCGGCCGAAGATATCAGTCCTCGGCCCGGCGCAGGGTCACGGGTTAGCGCGCACGAAGGCCGCCAGGGCGATGAAGGACGGGCACTTGCGTTCCAGGACCGTGAGATCGACGTGCCTGGCGAGGTCGGGGTTGTTGAGTTTGTGGCTGTAGCGGGGGCGTCGCTGGGAGTCGCGGCTCAGCTTCTCGAGGTGCTCTTTGGGGTCCTCGATTCGCTCGGGGTTGGCGATCGGGTCGGGGCGCCAGGTCGGCCAGATATTCACGACTGCCGACACGTCCGCGAGCAGCCAGGCCTCGAGCTCCTGGACGGGGACGACGATGCAGCAAGCTTCCGGGGCGACGATCGAGGGGGCGAGTACGCGGGTTCGCGCGAGCTCCCGGCGCGTGAGAGGGTCGTCGCGGTCGGCGTCGTAGGCGACGACGAAGCGGTCGCAGCCCTGTTTCGAGAATTCGTCGAGGTCCCGTGCACCCTTGCGCAGGAGGCCGCCGCAGCCGTCGTAGCCCTTGGTCTTCACGCGCAGGCGCGGGTTGGCGGCGAGGCGACGGATCAGGACCTGCAGGGTCTCGACGTCGGATCGGTCCTCGCCGAGCACCGCGTAGCGCGCCATGGCTATTCTTCCTGGAGGAGCTCGAGGTACTCAGCGAGCGAGCCGTCGCGTTGCATGTAGTCCTCGGCGCGCTGGATCTCGGAGGCTGTCAACGTTCGCACGGCTGTCGATCCCTCACAAATATCGACGAGGATGAGGTCGCGTGGCTGCACACTGCTGAGCACGACCGGCGAATGGCTGGCGAGCATGATCTGGGTGGGATCGGTGTTGACTCGTAAGATATCGATGAGTTTGGCGAGGAGCCCCGGGTGGATCCCGTCTTCGGGCTGCTCGATGAGCATCGTGCTGCTTTCATCGTAGAGGAGGCCGAGAAGGAGGTAGAGGGCGTGGCGAGTGCCGCCGGAGAGCTGATCCAGCGAGAGCTCGGCGCCAGAGCGCGTGGGCGAGAAGGTCACGTCATAGTATCTGCGGCGTCGACCGGGCTGCGGCCTGGCTTCCTCGACGTCGCCGATGGTGACGACTCGGATGTCGCGGAGCAGGTCGAGGCCTCCGGGGCCCATGAGTTGCTTGAGCTCGGCAAATATCGACGGCCTGTTGGTGTGGGCATAGATCACGCGGAAAAGCACAGAGGTAGAGGGCTGGCCGGAGGCGTGCGCGGCGGCCCAGTGGTCGTACATGATCTCGGAGATCGGGCCGCTCGGCTCCTTGTCGACCGGGTCGAAGGGGTGGAAAATGAGCTGGCCAGGGTAATAGCGGACCCGCTGTAGTACCTCCGTGACCGCGACGATGTGTGGTTGAAGCGGATCGCTGTTAGCGAGCAAGGAGCTGAGCGCGGGGATCGCGGCGGTCGATGGATTCAGCTCGACGGTTGGCCGGCGATCGCCGAAGGTGACGCGATCGTCGGTGCGATCGAAGAGGCGCTGCCAGGTGTTGTCGCCCGAGCTCCTGAGGCTCAGCGACTCCTGGTCCCTCACGCGCGGCGGCCGACCCTGGGTGGCTTCTTCCCAGAAGGTCCGGGCGACGCAATAGCGATATGCGTGATCGCCGGCATGGATCTCAATATCGACGGAGGGCTCGGCCAGAGCCTCACCCGGGTCGATCTCCGGTAGGCGGTCGAATGCGTCGCTAGCGAGCGCCGTGGTGGCGACCCACTCGAGCGCCTTCAAGATCGTGGTCTTGCCGGCGCCGTTGCGGCCGACGAGCGCCACCATGTGCCCGAGGTTGTCGAGCTTCACGTCCTTGCACGAGCGGAAGTTCTTGATATGTGCGCTCGTCAGCATGGGCTCGGAGGTTCCTAGTCCTCGGCTTCTTGCGGCTTTGCGAGGCGGACGCCGCGGGTGTCCTCGACGAAGCCGGGGCTGATCGTGAGGGGGGCGACGGCGGGTGTGGGGTGCTGGACCGGGGCGGCGGTCGAAGTGGCCGGGGCGATCGTCACGGGCGCTGCGGCTTCGGCGGGGGGAGCTCCCTGGGCGAGGTTGCCGACCTTGGAGTGGATGGTGCCGCGGGCGGGGCCGGGGAGGGTTTGTTCGCGGAAGCGGACGATCTGCTTCCAGCAGCGGGAGATGCTGTCGCCGAAGATGAGGAGGAGGTCGCCGGGGACGCAGAGGGCGAGGGCGGCGTCGATGGACTTCTGCTCGTCGAGGATGGTGGTGATGCGATCGCCGGGGACGCCCTGGGCGCGCAGCTCGTCGGCGATGATGCCGGTGATCTGGCCGGGGGAGCGGCCGCGCAGGCCGTCGTCCTCGCGGAGGATGAAGCGGTCGAAGGCGGGGGCGGCGGCGCGGGCGATCTCGCGGATATCCTCGTCGCGGCGGTCGCCGGGGGCCGAGAGCACGCAGACGCGCTTGCCCTTGACGTCGAGGCGCTGGACCAGGGCGGCCATCGCCCGCACGGCGGCGGGGTTATGGCCGTAGTCGAGGATGACCTTGAAGGGCAGCTCGTCGTAGACGTTGAGGCGGCCGGGGGCCTGGAAGTAGGTGGTATCGAAGGTGCGCAGGCCCTGGCGGATGTTCTCGACCTTGACGCCCATGGCGTAGGCCATCAGCACGGCGAACATGGCGTTTTGCACGTTGTGCATCGCCTTGCCCTCGAGGGTGGCGGGGATGAGGTGGGTCCACAGCAGCGGGATGTGGGTGCCACGATCGTAGATCGTGATCATATCCCCGTTGATGCCCTCCTCGAGCACGGCCGCGAGGCCGCCGGCGCGGATGTGCTTGCGGACGAGGTCGTGGCGGGCGCTCATCGTGACATAGCCGATGCGCGAGGCTTCGGTGTAGTCGGCCATCCGCAGGCAGCGCTCGTCGTCGGCGTTGAGGACGGCGCAGTCGCGGGCGACCTCGACGACGATGCGCTTGAGCTCGGCGAGCTGGTCGAGGTCGTGGATGCCGCCGAGGCCGAGGTGGTCGGCGCTGATGTTGAGGACGGCGCCGACGTTGCAGGCGCGGTAGCCCATGCCGGCGCGCAGGAGGCCGCCGCGGGCGGTCTCGAGGACGGCCAGATCGACGGAAGGATCACGCAGGACCATCTGGGCGGCCATGGGCCCGGTCATGTCGCCGACGACGGTGCGTTCGCCGTCGATGTAGACGCCGTCGGTGGTGCAGAGGCCGACGGTGGCGCCGGACATCTTGTGGATGTGGGCGACCATGCGGGCGACGGTGGTCTTGCCGTTGGTGCCGGTGACGGCGGCGATGGGGATGCGGGCGGGGGTGCCGGGCGGGAACAGCATGTCCATCACCGGGCCGGCGGGGTCGCGCGGGGTGCCCTCGGTGGGGGCGACGTGCATGCGGAAGCCGGGGGCGGCGTTGACCTCACAGATGCCGCCGCCGATGTCGCGATAGGACCTGGCGATGTCGGGGGTGATGAAGTCGATGCCGGCGACGTCGAGGCCGATCGCCCCGGCGGCGCGGACGGCCATCTCGCGGTTATCGGGGTGGATGACGTCCGTCAGGTCGATGGCGGTGCCGCCGGTGCTGAGATTCCCGGTGCTGCGGAGATAGACGGCCTCGCCGGCGGCAGGGACGGTGTCCGGGGTGTAGCCAATGAGCTCGAGCAGGCGGCGGGCCTGATAGTCGATCTCGATGCGGGTCAGGACCTTCTCGTGGCCGATGCCGCGGCGGGGGTCGCTGTTCACCACATCGACCAACTGGGAGATCGTGCGCTCGCCGTCGCCGACGACGTGGCCGGGCACGCGCTTGGACACGGCGATGACGCTGCCGCCGATGACGAGGATGCGGTGGTCGAAGCCGGGGATGTAGGTCTCGACGATGACGGAGCTGGAGTGCTCCTGGGCCTTCTCGAAGGCGGCCCGGACGGCGTCGGAGGTCTCCAGGTTGATGGAGACGCCGCGGCCGTGGTTGGCGTCGAGGGGTTTGACGACGACGGGGTAATTGAGGCGCTCGGCGGCGGCGACGGCTCGCTCGGCGTTGCGGACCAGGTGCTGGCGGGGGACGGGGAGGCCGAGGTCGCCGAGGATCTTGTTGGTCTCCTCTTTGTCGGAGGCGATCTCGACGGCGATGTGGCGGGTCTCGGAGGTGACGGTGGCGCGAATTCGCTTCTGGAAGCGGCCGTGGCCGAACTGCACGAGCGATTGATCGTTGAGGCGGATCCACGGGATGTCGCGCTTCTCGGCGGCGCGCACGAGGGAGCCGGTGGAGGGGCCGAGCTGGCGGCGCTGGGCGAAGGCGATGAGCTCGTCGAGGCGCTCCTTGAAGTCGAAGCCGGCGGGGACGCTGGCGCGGGCCTCGGTGAAGGCGGGGACGGCGGGGAGCAGCGAGTGGAGGAGGTCGAGGGCGAGGTTGCCGGCGGCCTCGCCGACGCGCTCCTCCTCGTACTCGTAGACCACGAAGTACTGGCCGGCGGTGCCGGTGCCGCGGGTCTTGCCGAACGAGACCTTGGCGCCGGTGAGCACCTGGACCTCGATGGCGACGTGCTCGAGGACGTGTCCGAGCCAGGTGCCCTCCTCCTCGCGCAGGCGGCGGATGAAGCCGCCGTGGCTGCCGTACGAGCAGGTGTGGTGGGCGAGGCTCGGGATCGCGGCGACGAGGCCGTCGACGAAGCCGGGGATCATGGCCGACGGGTGATGTTCCAGCTCGCCGAGGTCGACGTTCAGGCGGATCACCGGGAAGTGGGCGTAGACGTTGGGACCGCGGTAGGTGCGACGCTCGAGGATCTGCATTGCGAGCCGGGCTTTTACCACGAGGGCCGGCGCGAGCGCGAGAACGTGTCGGCGACGGGGGTGAGGGTGCCGGGGTATGTTCGCCGGGCATGGCCTGGAGCGCAGCGGGAACCATGAGTGACGTGCTCGCAAGGATGCGGCGCGATCGACAAAACGGGAGGATCCTCGACTACCGGCGGTTTCGGAAGCCGCCGAACGGGGGGCCGGGGCCGGCGAAGGAGGCCTTCGATTGCCTGTTCTTGTGTGATCACTGCGGCTATCTCAGCGACGTGGAGGGGGCGTGCCCCTCGTGTACGCACACGGCGTGGATCGACCTCGACAACTGGGCCCACGCGGAGCGGCTGCGCGAGGTGGAGGAGGGGGCGCGGCAGAACCCGGTGCCGGAGGTGCGCTGGCGGGTGCGGGGGGCGTCGCTGGCGGTCGGTGCGGTGCTCGGGCTTGGCTGCGTGACGGGGCTGGCGCTGGCGGGGATGGTGGCGGTCGAGGTCGGCTCGCTGGTCGGGGTCGGGGCCGGGGCGATGGGGGCTGGAACGGTGCTGACCCACGCGCTCGGGCGGAGGAGGTTCGGGTGGTCGCTCATGGCGAAGGGGGTGCGTAACCCGTCGCGCTGGCGTGTGCCGTTACCGATCGCGGACCCGAAGGCGGGCACGCTGCGGCGGGCGGCTGGACCGGCGCTGGCGAGCGGGCCGCTGCTGCAGGCGCCGTTCACCGGGCGGGCCTGTGTCGCCTACGAGGTCGCGGTGCTGTTCGACCATCCGAGCGACGCGTGGCCACCGACCTGGGTGCTCCGCGAGATGCGGTCGTGCGCGTTCGAGGTGGACGGGCGCGAGGTGGGGGCGGACCGGGCGACGCTCGGGGCGGCGGTCGAGGCGGTGGAGCGGCCGGTGATGAACGAGGACCAGAAGCGCAGGTTTCTGCGCGAGCGGGGGCTGTTCCTCGCGGACGGGAGCTTTGACCTGTACGAGGCGATCGTGGCGCCGGACGCGTATTGTGAGGTGCTATGGCCATTGGCGCCGGAGGGGGCGCCGCCGTTCGTGGTGGCGGCGACGGGGCCGGTGGGGCGGCATCCGTATCGCGGGTGATTTTTGATTTGTCGCGCAAGAACGGAGACCATCATGCCAGAATATCACCGGAGCCTGGATATCTACCAGGGTTACAATTTCAAGAAGGACAAGCATACACCGGTCGGGTTCATCACCGGGCTGCAGATCGCTGGTGAGGGATTGAAGGCCGACCAGCGCTGCAAGGACCCCACCGACCCAAGCTCTGACCTCGCGGTGGTCGCCGTGTTGAGTGGTGTGCAGTGGGGGACCGGGGTCACGGACGCGGTGTACCTGTCAGGGCAGATCTCGGTGGTGAACCGCCAGAGCGTCGCCATGCTCGTCATCAATAACCTGACGAACATCGATGTGGTGTTTCAGTACTCGGTGTTCGACTACGATCCGGTGGCCAAGAAGTACTTCCTGGCGTTCCACAGCAACCTGACGGACATGAAGGGGCTGCTCGAGAAGCGCGGGGATGACCTGAACCTGTCGGTGGCCGACGATGCTTCCACGGAGGTCCAGTCGCCCGAGAACTACGCGTTTCAGATCGGCATCAAGCCGCAGCCCTCGGCGCAGGTGTTGAGCATCGCGACGAGCGTTCAAGCGAAGATCACGAAGGCGTGGGGGCTCAAGGTGGGGTGAGCCGAGCGCGGCGGCTCAGAGTTACCGTCCAGGACGGAGGAGCGGCGGCGGCTCAGGGCGTGCAGGCCGGGAATTGGCCGGCGCCGGGGCTGTCGCCGGCCTCGATGAAGGGGACGGCGTGGTCCTCGAGGGTGTTGCCGGCGACGTCGGTGACGCGGAAGTCGTAGGGGCCGGGGCCCATGCCGGATTCGTCGATGAAGAAGTTGTAGTCGACGCGGGCGACGTCCTTCCAGGTGTTGTCCATGGCGCGGTATTCGAGCTTGGCGATCGCGTTGCGGTGGTTGCGGACCTGGACGGCCGTCCACCATTGATTGCTGCCCTCTTTGAAGTGATAGACGAGGTTGCCGGCGACCGGGCAGGAGACGTATTGCCAGGAGATCGGGACGATGCCGAGCTGCTTGTCGGCGATCATCGGGAAGGCGCCCTCGGCGAGGTCGATGTTGCCCTGCGGACATTCGGGGCAGCGGTCGACGATGCGCACGGTGATGCTGCCGTCGGGGCCGTCGATCGCCACGCAGGCGCCGCACACGGCCGATGCGGCATAATCGGTGGTGTTCATCGCGGCGACCAGGGGGTCGTTCGGGTTGGCGTCGAAGCTGCAATTGCCGCTGCCGTCGGCGGCGTAATAGGTGGCCTTGCCCATGTGCACCTCCGGGTCGCAGGCCGCGCCGGCGGTGTCGCTGGTGGTATCGCTGGTGTCGCTGGTATCGCTGGCGGTGGCCGTGCTCGTGGTGCCCGGATCGTTGGTGGTGCTGGGGTCGCCAGTCGGGCTGCCAGTCGGGCTGCCAGTCGGGCTGCCAGTCGGGTCGCCAGTCGGGTCGGCGCTGGTGGGTGAGGTGGTGGGGTCCGGGTCGGTGGTCGGGTCGTCGGTGGTCGCGGGGGTGCTGGTATGGCTGGCGCCGCTGCTGGTGTCGTCGTCGCTCGGGGTGCAGGCGATGGCGAGGACGAGGACCAGCAGTGGCGAGCGCATGCGGCCAGGAGAGCGCAGGCTGCGGGGCCTGTCAAACCGTGGTTCGAGCGGGGCGCGAGCGGGCGCGTTCACGGGCCGAAGACGGCGATGAAGCCGTCGTTGCCGCCCTTGCTGTTGACCGGGCCGCCGCCGAAGTTGACGCCGCCGGTGAAGCTGCCGGTGACGGCGACGGAGGCCGCGAGCGAGCCGGCGATGTCGTAGCCGATCTGGCCCTGGAAGTCGCCGAAGCGCTGGCTCCACACGTGCTGGCCGGTGGGGCCGAGCTTGAGGACGAAGATGTCGCTGCTGCCGGCGGAGACCAGCTGGCCGCCGCCGAAGTCGCCGGCGCCGGAGAAGTCGCCGGTGAGCAGGATGGCGCCGGGGCCGTCGACGGCGATGCCGCGGAGGTTAGCCTTGCCGGTGCTGACGAGGTGGCTCCACAGGTGCTTGCCGGCGCCGTCGAACTGGGCGACGAAGGCGTGCGAGCTGGCGTCGCCGATCGGGCCGCCGCCGAAGTCGATGACGCCCTGGGTGTCGCCGCCGAGGGCGAGGCGGCCCTGGCTGTCGATCGCCAGGTCGCGCAGGACCTGCAGCTTGGCGTCGCCGAAGCGCTTGCTCCACACGGCGTTGCCCTGCGGGGTGAACTTGCCGAGGAAGACGTCGTTGTCGCCGGCGCTGAGCATGGCGCCCTTGCCGAGGTCGATCGCGCCGGAGAAGCCGCCGCCGACGTGGACGTTGCCGGCGGCGTCGCTGACGAGGCCGAGGATGTACTGGCCGGCGGCGTCGCCGAAGCGCTGGCTCCACACGTGGGCGCCGTTCTTGTCGAGCTTGGCGACGAAGGCGTCGACCATGCCGGCGGAGTTCATGACGCCGCCGCCGAGGTCGAGCGAGACGAAGAAGTAGCCGGCGAGCAGGAGGTTGCCGTCCGGGTCGAAGGTGAGGCCCTGGGGGTAGGCGTAGCTGCCGGTCTTGAAGGCCTTGCTCCACACGTGCTTGCCGTCCGGGTCGAAGCGGGCGAGGAAGGGGTCGCCGATGTTCTTGGCGACGAGCGGGCCGCCGCCGAAGTCGATCGTGCCCTCGAAGTCGCCGGCCACGGCGATCTGTCCGTCGGCGGCGACGGCGAGGGCGTAGCCGTCATCGAACTGGTTGGCGGCGTCGCCGAAGCGCTTGCTCCACAGGTGCTCGCCGTCGGGGGCGAAGCGGGCGAGGAAGAGGTCGGTGCCGCCGGCGCTCTGGAGCGGGCCGCCGCCGAAGTCGATCGTGCTGGTGCCGCGGGCGGCGACCACGAGGTTGCCGGCGGCGTCGAAGGCGAGGCGCAGGCCGGCCTCCTCACCGGCGGCGCCGAAGCTGCGGTGCCACTGGAAGCCGCCGTTGCCGGTGCACGGATCGAAGCCGTCGCAGTCCTCGTCGCCGGGGTTGTCGCAGGTCTCGGCGGCGGGCAGGACCTCGCCGACGCAGGGGCCGAACACGCCCTGGTCGCAGGTCTGCTCGCCGGCGACGCAGAGGCCCATGCCGAGCGTGTCGGGCGGGCCGGAGTAGCAGGGCTGGGTGTCGCCGGGGTCGCACAGCGGGGCGCCGGTGCTGGCGGTGTCGGTGGTCGAGTCGCTGGTGGTGCCGGGGCCGGTGGAGCCGCTGGTGGAGGCGTCGGTGGTGGTGTCGCCGCTGGTGATCGGGGCGGTGGTGGCGTCGCTGGTGGCGCTGGTGGAGGCGTCGGTGGTCGGGCTGGTGGTCGGGACGGTGGTGGCGTCCGTGGTTGTCGGGCTGCTGGTCGGGCTGCTGTCGCTGCTGGCGGTGGTGGACTGCCCGGAGCTGCTGGCGGTGGCGTCGGTGGTGCCGCTGTCGCCCGGGCAGGCGGCGAGCAGGAGGGGCAGGAGGGCGCGGGGGGATCGCATGGCCGGGGTGGTAACCCGCAGCTGCGTGGCTGGCAAGCGCTGATGTCCGAAGGGACAGGTCAGGCGCGGGCGGCCACGCGGTCGCGCAGGCGCCAGGAGCCGACGAGGGCGAAGCCTACGACGAGGTGCCACACGCCCCAGCAAGCGGCGATGAGGGCCATGCCGCCGAGGCCGGAGAAGAAGTCGACGGTGATGAGGAGGGCGAGGCCGGCGTTCTGGATGCCGACCTCGATGGTGATGGCCCGGCGGTCGCGCGGGCTGAGGCGGGCGAGCGTGGCGGCGAGGTAGCCGGTGGCGAAGGCGAGGGCGTTGTGGACGACGACGATGCCGAGGATGAGCAGGAGGTGGCCGTCGGCGGCGGAGAAGTTGCTGCGCAGGGCGACCACCAGCATCACGGCGAAGACCACGATCGAGAGGATCCGCAGCGGCTTGCGCAGCGGGGCGGCGAGGCGCGGGAGGTAGCCGGCGATCAGCATGCCGAGGGTGAGCGGGATGATGATGACGACGCCGATCGTCTTCAGCATGTCGGCGGGGTCGAGGGCGACGCTGCGCAGGAGCGGGGCGGCGTCGGGGTGCAGACCTGCCCAAAAGGCCAGGTTCAGCGGGGTGGTGAGGACCGCGGCGCCGGTGGTGGCGGTGGTCAGGGCGACCGAGAGCTCGGTGTTGCCGCGGGCGAGGTGGGTCATGAAGTTGCTCATCGGGCCGCCCGGGCAGGCGGCGACCAGGAGCATGCCGAGCGCGACCGAGGGCGGCGGGCGCAGGGCGAGGGCGAGGGCGAAGGTGACGGCCGGGAGCAGCACGACCTGGGCGACCACGCCGACGATCGCGGGGCGCGGGGCGAGCAGGAGCTTGCGAAAGTCGGCGACGCGCAGGTCGAGGGCGATGCCAAACATCACCAGCGCGAGCACGAGGTTCAGGGTGACGAGGCCGCCGGTGTGGAACGAGAGGCGGGCCGCGTCGAGGTCGGGCGTCGGCGCGAGGGAGAGGGCAGCGAGGAGGCCGAGCAAGCGCGGCAGTATACCCACGAGGCGGCTTCAGTGGCGGACGGCGGGGTTGTGGGTGGCGACGCGGGCGGCGAGGGCGTCGGCGAGGGCGGTGTGGATCGCGGCCTGGTCGGCGGCGCTGGGGAGGCCCCAGCCGGGCTCGTAGGCGAAGACCTCGCGGGCGGGGCGGCGGGCGAGGCCGTCGAGGATGTCGACGCGGCCGAGGCTGACGAGGGCGGGGTGGAGCTCGCCGCAGGCGTGGGCGAGGGCGATGAGGTCCTTGCGGAGGGTGATGAGGTAGTTGGCGAGGCGGGCGGCCTTGTCGGTGGGGTCGAGGCCGCCGACGAGCCAGGCGCTCTGGGTGGCGACGCCGGTGGGGCAGTGGCCGGTGTGGCACTGCTGGGCCTGAATGCAGCCGATCGCCAGCATCGCCTCGCGGGCGACGTTGATGAGGTCGCAGCCGAGGCCGAGGGCGAGCAGCGACTGGGCGGGGAAGCCGAGCTTGCCGGAGCCGATGAAGACGACGCGCTCGTGCACGCCGCGCTCGGCGAAGCTGCGGTAGATGCTCGAGAAGCCGAGCTTGAAGGGGAGGGCGACGTGGTCGCTGAAGACGAGGGGTGCGGCCCCGGTGCCGCCCTCGCCGCCGTCGATGGTGATGAAGTCGGGGGCGCGGCCGGTGGTGTCGATCTGGCGGGCGAGCTCGGCCCAGAACTCGAGCTCACCGACGGCGGACTTGATGCCGACGGGCAGGCCGGTGGCGTCGGCGAGGCGCTCGATGAAGTCGAGCATGGAGGAGACGTCGCTGAAGGCCGTGTGGGCGGCGGGGCTGATGCAGTCGCGGCCGAGGGGGATCAGTCGGATGCGGGCGATCTCCGGGGTGACCTTGGCGGCCGGGAGCACGCCGCCGAGCCCGGGCTTGGCGCCCTGGCTGAGCTTGATCTCGATGGCTCGCACCGGGGCCGAGGCGACGCTCTCGAGGAAGCGGTCGATCGAGAAGTTGCCGTGCTCGTCGCGACAGCCGAAGTAGCCGGTGCCGATCTGCCAGACGATGTCGCCGCCCTTGCGGTGATGATCGGAGATGCCGCCCTCGCCGGTGTTCTGCATGGCGCCGGCGATCTTGACGCCGCGATTGATCGCCTCGACGGCGGCGCTCGAGAGGGAGCCGTAGCTCATCGCCGAGGTGTTGACGATCGAGGTCGGCCGGAAGGCGCGCGCGCGCTGGCGGTAGCCGCCGAGCACCTTGGCGCAGGGCAGCGCGTAGGTCGGGTCGTAGCCGGGCTGGCCGCTGACCGGGGCGAGTCGCGGGAAGGCAGCGTGGCGGATGATGACGTAGCCGTGGCTCTGCTCGAGGTCGTTGTCGGTGCCGAAGCCGAAGTAGTTGTTCTCCCGCTTGGCGGAGGCGTAGACCCAGCGCCGCTGGTCGCGTGAGAAGGGCCGCTCCTCGTCGTTGCCGGTGACGATGTACTGGCGCATCGGGCCGCCGAGCGCCTCGAACCAGTAGCGGAAGCGGCCGACGATCGGGAAGTTGCGCTTGATCGTGTGGGCGCGCTGGAGCCGGTCGGCGACGGCGATCAGCAGCAGCACCAGCAGGGCTCCGAGCAGCGAATAGATGGGCATCGCGCCTCTCCTGCCCTGTGGTAACACGGCCGGCGCGAGGGCCGTCGTTCGGGTTTTCGCGCGGGAGATCGCGCTCGATCGCGGCCGATCGTCGGCGAACGCGGCGTGATACGGTGGCGAGATGGGTGACGCGAGGCGGTCGATGTCGGCGGCGCAGGGCGGGGTCGGGGCGCTCGCGCTGGTGGTGCTGGTCGGGGCGGCGGGGCTGTTGGCGGTGCAGAGCTGCGCGCAGGGGCAGGACCCGCGCAGCCCCGAGGACACGGCGCAGCCGCAGACGGAGTTCCAGGCGGAGCCGTTCCCGGGCGCGAGGTCGCGGCCCGAACCGCGACCGGAGCCCGAGCCTGAGCCGTTCCCGGGCGTGAACTCGCGGCCGCAGCCGCAGCCGCAGGTGCAGCCTGAGCCGTGGCCCGGGACGCAGCCGCAGCCGCAGCCGCGGGTGCAGCCGCAGCCGCGGCCTGAGCCGTTCCCGGGGGTCGATCCGGAGCCCGAGCCGAAGCCGCGGCCGCGTCCGCGACCGGAGCCCGAGCCGCGCTATCCGCCGCCGACCTGAGGATCACCTGGCCCTTGGGACACTTGAGGATCACCTGGCTCTTGGGACAGGCGATCGGGAGGCGTCAGTCGAAGTCGTCCTCGGGCGGAGGCGGGGGCGTGGCGACGCGGGTGTGGAGGTTGTAGTTGCCGTTGCGGGTGAGGATGTGGAGCTGGATGCCGGTGAGGCAGATGGCTTGACCGGGCTTGTTGTGGCCCATCGAGGAGTGCTCGAGGCGGGACACGTCGACGATGGTGATCGCGCCGGCGCCCTCGACGTGGAGGACGTCGCTGGGGTCAATGAAGGCGGCGGTGTCCTCGTCGAGGCCGATGCCGACGGCGAAGGGGTTGAAGGCGAGGACGGAGAGGAGTCGGCCGAGGCGGTCGCGTTGGCGGAAGTGCTGGTCGATGACGATGCGGTTGGTGAGGCCGAAGCCGGGGGCGAGGGAGGCGAGGCCGGCGATCGGCGTGGCGCCGCCCTGGCCGAAGGCGATCATGTGCTCGGAGAGGATCGCGGCGCCGGCCGAGGTGCCGCCGACGGTGACGCCGCGGGCGTTGAGCCGGCGGATCGCGCGGGCGACCTGGGTGCCGCCCAAGATCGTGGACAGCTGGAGCTGGTTGCCGCCGGTGAGGAACACGCCGGTGGCCTGCTCCAGGGTGTCGAGGAGGTCATCGCGCTCGGCGTCGGCGCGGGTCTCGAAGGGGATGCTGGTGGCCTTGCGCGCGCCGAGGGCGGTGAAGATCCGCTCGTAGCGCGGGCCGGTCTCGGGCAGGCGCGAGGCGGTCGGGATGATCACGATGCGGGCCTCGGAGCCGCCGCTGACCTCGACGAAGCGGCGGAGGATGACGGCGTCCTGCTCCTTCTCCTCGGCGCCGCCGACGGGGACGATCCAGCCGCGGGTGTGGGTGTCTTCGACTTTCGCAGGGCTCACGCGCTTGACCTCTCGAAGGGGCCGAATACCACTGGTCGGCCGTCCCTCACCAGCCACGAGCCGCGGGCCATCACGGCGGACACCTGGCCGTCGGGTGTGAGGATCGCGAGGTCGGCGTCGGCTCCGACGGCGACGCGACCCTTGTGCGAGAGGCGCAGCAGGTCGGCGATGTTGCGGGTGAAGATCGGGAGGAAGCGGGCCAGCGGGAGGCCCTCGGCGAGCAGGGTGGCGATGGTGGCGATGAGGGTGGCGGGGCGGCCGATGTCCATCGCGCAGATGTGGCCGTGGGCGTCGAAGACGGGCATGCAGCCGGCGCCGTCGGACGAGCAGGTGAGGCGATCGGGGGGCAGTCCGGCGTGTAGCCAGCGGGCGATCGCCTCGGCGGCGGAGAGGCTGTCGCCGGGGTCTTCTTCGGGGGGGAACGCGGTGATGTCGAGGTAGCCGCCGCGGGCCACGAGCTCGCCGGACTCGGCGAACAGGCGGCGGTTGCGATTGATGTGTGTGGGGTGGAACACGCGCGGGGGGATCTCGCTGTGCTCGAGGGCGCGGCGGACGAGGTCGAGGCCGCGGGGGCCGTCGCCCATGTGCAGGTGCACGATGCCGGCCTTGCCGGAGATCATGCCGGCGACGTGGGCGTCGGCGGCGACGCGGAGGAGCTCGTCGAGGGTGGGCTGCGAGGATCGGTGGTCGGAGAGGGCGAGCTCGCCGACGCCGATGACCGGGTCGACGAAGACGATGTCGCCGCGGACCGAGCCGGTGAGCGTGGGCACTGGGAGCTGGTAGCTGCCGGTGTAGCAGTAGGCGGAGAGGCCCTCGTCGCGCAGGCCGAGGGTGCGGGCGACGAGGTCCGCGACGCTGCGGGTGGTGCCGTCGGTGCCGAGGACGCCGACGACGGTGGTGATGCCGGCGGTCGAGAGCTGGGTCAGGGAGACGGGCGGGACGCGGGTGCTGGGACCGGCCTCACCGCCGCCGCCGATGAGGTGGACGTGGGCGTCGACGAGGCCGGGGCAGAGGCACAGGCCGGCGAGGTCGATCTCCTCGTGGGGGATGGCCTGCGGGAGCCGCGGGAGCTGCTCGGCGATCGCGGCGATGCGACGATCGGCGATGAGGAGGTCGCGCTTGCCGAGCGGCTCGGGGGCGAAGACCTCGGCGTTGCGGACGAGGCGGAGCATGCCCCGGTCAGAGATTGGGGTCGACGACAACGGGGCCGAACTTGGTGCCCTCGAAGGTCGAGACGTCCGGGCATGCCTTGGTCAGGGCGTCCTGCGACTGGTAGACCGTGGAGGGGCCGCCGGCGAGGGCCAGCTCGCCGCAGCCGCCCTGGCTGGCGTCGGCGTCGGGGTCGCAGCGGACGCACTTGCTGGTCTTGCTGTTGCAGACGAAGCTGTCGTCGCAGAAGTACGAGCGGCAGTGCTGATCCTTGATGTCCTGGTACAGCAGCTCGGCGCTGGCGGCGTAGAGGGGGAAGCCCTTGCCGTCGTCGCAGATGCCGAACTCGGACTTCTCGAGGTTGGCGTCGCAGGTGCCGGAGTTGGTGGGTTCGCAGCCGAGTTTGCCGCGCTGGTCGGCGGGGCAGGAGGTGTAGACGGCCTTGTTGGTGTCGGCGGCCGCGACGGCGTCGGCGAAGTCGCCGGCGGGGAGCATCTCGGTGGCGCAGGAGACGGAGGCCTTATCGACGAGGGAGCAGACCTGGTTCGTCTTCGAGGTGCCGAAGGTGGCGCTGCCGCCGGGGGCGGCACAGGTGGCGTCGAGTCGCTCGGTGTTGAGCTTGTCGAAGAACACGTCCTCCTTCTCGCACTCGGTGGTGTTCTTGCAGCGGATGACGTCGTCCGAGTTCGCCGGGTTGAAGATGAAGTTGCAGCCGCCCGCGGAGAGCAGGGCGGGCAGCGAGGCGGCGAGGATGCGGGCGCGGAGCGAAGTCATGGCGATCAGGGCGAGGATACGGAGGCGGCCGGGGGATCGCAAGCTGGAAGGACGATCTCGAACACCGTGCCGGCGGGGCCGGTGGAGGCGACGCGGACGCTGCCCTCGTGGTCCTGGACGATCTGCTGGACGATCGAGAGGCCGAGGCCGGTGCCTTGCGGCTTGCGGGTGAAGAAGGCCTCGAAGATGTGTTCGGCCTCGTCGGCGGCGACGGCGAGGCCGGGGCCGTTGTCGGCCACGAGGGCGCGCACGCGGTCGCCGAGCTGCTCGACGCGGACGGTGATGCGGGGGCCCGTGGCGGTGGTGGGGCCTGCGGGCTGAGCGCGGTCGGAGGGGAGATCGCTGGCGGGGAGCTCGTCGAGGAGGTCTCCGAGCGGGCTCGGCGGGGCCGAGGCGTCGACCAGGGCCTCGCGAGCGTTGCGCAGCAGGTTCATGAAGGCCTGGCGCAGCTGGCCGGCGTCGCCCTGGACCCACGCGGGGCGCAGCTCGGGGACGACGTGGATGCCGGCGGCCGCGAGCTCGCCGGCCATGAAGTCGAGGAGGGCGTGGAGCTCGGCGGCGAGGTCGAGGGGGACGCGCTCGGGGTTCTTGCGGCGGACGAAGCCGAGGTAGTCCTCGGTGACGGAGGTGAGGCGGTCGATCTCCGAGGTGATCTTGGCGAGGAGCTGCTGGGCCTCGGGGCTGGTGGCGGCGATCTCGTCGGCGAGCAGCTCGACGTTGAGGGCGACGCTCGAGAGGGGGTTGCGGATCTCGTGGGTGACCTGGGCGGCGAGCTGGCCGACCGCGGCGAGGCGTTCGCCGCGGATCAGCCGGCGCTCGCGCTCTTGCAGGGCGGCGGCCATCTGGTTGAACTCGTGGGCGAGCTGGCTGACCTCGTCGCCGCGGGTCTCGCTGGCGACGGCGACGCGCTGGGCCCAGTCGCCGCGGGCGAGCTCTCGCACGCCGAGGGCGAGGCGCCGCAGCGGTCGCACGGTCCAGATCACGCCGAGCACGGCGACCAGGCCGAGGAGGGCGATCGCCGCGGTGAGGAGGATGATCATCCGCTCGGTGTCGCGCTCGTTGACGCGCACCTGGTTGCCGAGCTCGACGACGCCGCGGCTGACCTGCTCGTCGAGCTTGCGCAGGCTCTCGTTGATCGCGTATTGGGTGCGCACGTCGACGATGACCTCGGCGGGCGGCTGGGTGGTGGTCTGGGCGACGAGCTCCTCGAGCCGGGCGACGGTGGCCTGGAGGGCGCGCAGCGGGGTGATCGCCGCGTCGCCGCCGATCCGTCCGGGGTTGGCGAAGGCGCTGTCGAGGACGGCGCGGGCCTGCTGGATCTGGACGTGGCGGGCCTCGAGGGCCTCGGCGAAGTTGGCCTCCTCGGCGGGGCTGAGCGGGCGCTGGGCCTCGCCGCGGCGCTCGTTCGTGAGCGACATGTAGGTCGCGATCCGGGTCGACTGGCGGTAGGCGACGGTGAGATCTTTGTTGAACTCGACGTAGACCGCGGTGAGCAGGTCGAAGCTCGCCTGCAGGGAGCGCAGCTGGGCGACGATCAGCAGCGAGGCGGCGGTGGTTGCGAGCAGGACCAGGACGACGAGGGCGGTGATGCGGGCGGCGATGCTGTGACGCAGGCGCAGCGGCGCGAGGGGGACGGCGCCGGGCCTCGAGGTGGGCCCCGAGCCGGGCCCCGAGCCGGGCCCCGAGGTGGGTGCAGACGCGGGCCCGGGCCGATCGCCGCCGCTGGCTGAGGTTGGGCCCTGCGGTGGCCCGGCGAGGGGGACGGCGTCCACGAGCCGCGATGGTACAGGGGCGCGCAGGTGAGCGCAGCCCCGGGGGCTGGCGCCGGCGATCGCCGGGCAGAGGGAGCTGGCCCAGGGGGCGCCGCGTTTTGCCGCGCCCCTTTCCTCGGGGCCGGGAGGCGTGCGAACGTTGGCTCGACCATGTCGAAGCCGGCACGCCGTCTCTCCTCGTCCCTTGTCGCCGCCGCGACCGCGCTGTCCCTGACGATCGGCTGGGTGAACCCGGTCGTCGCCGCACCTGGCAAGGCGTCGGTGCTCACGCTCGAGGGCGACGACCCGGCCAAGGTGCAGGCGCTGAGCAAGGCGTTGCAGTCGGAGTTCGCGGCGCGCGGCGTGGGCGGCGGACGGGACATGTCGCTCGCGGAGCTGAAGCTGACGATGGGCTGCGATGAGCCGCCCTCGGCGGCGTGCCTCGCCAGCGGCGGCAAGACGCTGGGCGTCGACCAGATGCTCTACGGGTCGCTGACGAAGACCAAGTCCGGCGGCTACGCGCTGATCTTGAGCCAGATGGACGTCGGCACCTCGTCGGTGCAGAAGACGGTGAACACGGAGCTCGGCGCCGACGCGCTGAGCGACGCCGCGGTGCAGGCGACGGCGAAGGACCTGGTCACGCAGATGATCGGGCCGGAGAAGAAGGCCGAGCCCGTGGTGGCGCCGCCGCCCAAGGTGGAGGAGCAGCCGAAGCCGGCGGAGAGCAAGCTGGTATGGGGCAAGTACGACGCGCCGAAGTGGAAGAAGGCGGGGCTCGCGGCCTCGGCGGCGCTGACGGTGGTGTCGCTCGGCGTGGCGATCGGGACGTACATGGCGATCCGCCCGGGCGGCAAGCTGAAGAAAGATCTCGTGCAGGCGGCGAAGGACAGCGAGACCGATTCCAGCGGGAGCAACGACATCAGCCCGTACACCGACAAGGACCTGTGCGACCTGGCGCGTGAGCAGGTCTCGGGCGGGGTCAAGAACGGGGAGATGACGAAGATCTGCAACAAGGCGGACGGGCTGGCCAGCGCGGCGACGGCGGGCTTCATCGCCACCGGTATCTTTGCTGCGTCGACGCTGGTGTTCACGACGCTGCTGTTTGTGCACAAGGACAAGCCGGGGGTTGCGAAGCTGCAGAAGCACGGGCTGACGCTCGGGGCGATGCCGCTGCGCAGCGGGGGGGCGATCGTCGGCGGGGTTGTTCGGTTCTGAGGGGTGCGCGGGCGGAGAGCGCGGGCACTGTCGGGTTTGCTGATGTCTCGATTACTCGCTGAGGAGCTTCATCAGCGTCTTGATGTCGACCCCGAGCGCGCGGGCGGCGTGGGCCTTGACGCCGCCGTTCTGCGCGACCGCCCAACGCGCGTACCGCCGTTGGAGCTCGCGTAGCGGCAGCACGGCGCCGCCGAACGGCCCGGGCCCGCCCGCTGCGGCATCTGGACCTTCGCTGGCGAAGCCACGGGGGAGGTCCGCCGGCACGATCACCTCGTTGCGCGACAGGAGCACGAGGCGCTCGATCAGGTGGCCCAGCTCGCGAACATTCCCCGGCCAGCGGTAGGCGAGGAACGCCGCCATGACCTCGTCGCCGATCCGGCGCGGCGCCGCGGTCGGATGGCGCCGGCGCGCGGACTCGAGGCACTGCTCGACGAGCAGCGGGATGTCCTCGCAACGGTCGCGGAGCGGCGGGATCTCGAGCACGACGAGGGCGAGGCGATAGTACAGGTCCTCGCGGAAGTCGCCGGCGCGCACGGCGGCGTCGAGGTCGAGGTTGGTCGCCGCGAGGATCCGCGTGTTGACGCGGCGCTCGCGGGTGCCGCCGACCGGTCGGATCACGCCGCGCTCGAGCACGTGCAGCAGCTTGGCCTGCAGCGCGGGCTGTAGCTCGCCGATCTCGTCGAGGAACAAGGTGCCCTGGTCGGCCTCCGCGAACAGCCCGGGACTCGCCTGCGTCGCGCCGGTGAAGGCGCCGCGGGTATGGCCGAACAGCTCGCTCTCGAGTAATTGCTCGGGGATCGCGGCGCAGTTGACCGCGACGAACGGCGCCGACGCGCGCTGGCTGCGGGCGTGGAGCGCCGCGGCGATCCTGGTCTTGCCGGTGCCGGTCTCGCCGGTGAGGAGGACTGGCACGTCGGCGTCGGCGATCCGGGCGACCACCTCGAACACCGCGCGCATCGCCGTACTGCGTCCGACGAGGCCCTCGGGCGCCGCGTCGTGCAGGCGTCGGCGTAGCTCTCCGGTCTCCCGGCGGAGCCGGCGGTCGTCGAGCGCGCGGCGCAAGAACAGCACGAGCTCGTCGACCCCGAACGGCTTGGTCAAGTAGTGGAACGCGCCGCGTCGGATCGCCTCGACCGCGGTGTCGATCGCCCCGTAGGCGGTCATGACGATCGTCGGGAGCTGCGGGACGAGCTCCTGCGCCTGCACCATCAGGGACACACCGTCGCCGCGCTCGAGCCGGAGGTCGGTGACCAGCGCGTCGAACTCCCGCGACTCGAGCAGCGCGAGCGCGGCGTCGGCGTCGCGCACCACGTGCGGCTCGAAGCCGCGGCGGAGGAGTTGCTGGCCGAGCGCATCGCCCCACTCGGGCTCGTCGTCGACCAGCAGCACTCGCGGGCGCAGGACCTTGTGTTCGCTCGTCATGGGACCTCCCGGGGCAGGCGCAGCGTGGCGACCGCGCCGCGAGGCGACCGCGCCGTGAGGGTGACCGACCCACGGCTCATGCGGGCGATCTCGTTGGTGAGCGCGAGTCCGAGGCCGGTGCCTTGCGCCTTGCGCGAGAAGAACGGCTCGAGCAGCCGCTCGCGGTCCTCCTCGCGGAGGCCCTCGCCCTCGTCGAGCACCTCGAACATCACGTCTTTCCCCTCCGGGCGCACACGCACCGTGACGCGGCTGCCTTTCGGGGACGCGTCGCAGGCGTTGACGAGCAGGTTGACCAGCGCCTGCTCGACGAGCAACGCGTTGACCCGCACGTCCGGCGTCTCGGGTGTGATCTCCACCTGCAGCTCGACCTCGGCGGCCTGGAAGCGGTGGGCGATCAAGTCGCGCACCGCCAGCGCCAGCGTCGCGGGGGCCACTCGCGTCTGCTCTGGCATGCTGCCGCGGGCGGCGCTGAGGAATCCCTGGACCACGTCGCGGAGGCGGTCGACCTGCCCGACGATCGTTCGGGCGTCCTGCTCCTCGGGTGAGTCCTGCAGGGCCTCGCACAGCGCCTCCGCCTTGACGCGGATCAGCCCGAGCGGTGTGCCGACCTCGTGGGCGACCCCGGACGCGAGCGTCAGCATCGTCGCCGTGCGGCTCTCGCGAGCGAGCACCTCTTCACTGGCCCGCCGCTGCTCGGCGAGCTCGAGCTGGTGGCGGGCCATCACCTGCGCGCGGAACTCCCGGAACGCGAAGTAGCCGAACGCGGCCGTCGTGATCCCGGTCAGCAGGACCTTGATGATCACGCGCAGCATGCCCCGGCGGTCGCGCTCGACCTCCTCGCGGGTGCTCCCGACGACGGCGACGCGCCAGATCCCGAGGGCGCCGCCGTCCGCCGCGGCGACGCTGACGAACACCGGGTAGGCCGGCAACCCGAGCTGCCGCGCCTGGGCGGCGGACAGCATGCCCGCGTCCTCGTCGCGCGCGACCAGCTCCGCGAGTACGCCTGGCCCCGCAGACAGGCCGTGCAGGTCGAAGAACCCCGCGGCGCCAGGCGGTTGCACGAAGATCCGCTCATCCGCCAGGTCGAGGTGATCGGCCGCGTGGAACAGCTCCCTGATCCGCACCGGCACGGCGATCTCGCGGCCATCGTCGGCGGCAATCCGAATGGTCCAGGCCCCGGACTCTGCCGCCCGTGGGTCTGCGGGCGGGGGATCGCGCGCGAGGTTCGCCAGCTCCGCCGCGAGCTCGACGGACAGCAGCGACGCGAGGTTCCCCAGGCGCCGTTGCTCGCGCTGCATCGCCAGCTCGGACTCCGCGTCCTCGAACCGGATCCCGACCAGCGCGACCGCCAAGACGCTGATAATGGCGCCGAGGAGCAGCACGAGGCCGCTGATCCGTACACGGCTACGCTCGGCGGGGGCGAAGGGTTGTCGGGTCACGCGGAGGCTTCCTCGGGGGAATGTAGCGCAGTTTATTCTGGTGGTTGCAAACTACGCGCCACGTCGGAGCACGCCCCTTGTGGTCCGGGAGAGCCTTGCAAGGCCAGCGCCCCGGGCACACGCGGAGACGACGATGGGAGCGGCTCCCAGCGTGCGATGGGAATATCTCCCATCACGGCGCGTGCGCTGGAAATTTCATCATCTATCTCAAATAGATGCGCGCTCGGCACCACAAATGTAACAGCGTGAACCAAGCCCGAATCCGCGGTCCCTCGCGGGAGGAGCGCGGTCCCGCCGGGACGCCGTCGACGCCGAATCCCACTCCATTCAGGCCAACCTGACGAGAAGAAATCCATGCCTCGAATCATATCGCTAGCGAGCGGGCTTGTGGCCCTGTTTATGTGGGCATGCCAGCCGCTGCCCGAGGAGCACGAGGAGGCGGGAGTCTTCGCCGTCACGACCCCGCGACGGCAGGACGTGGAGCTCACCCACGAATACGTCGCCCAGGTCCAGGCGATCCAGCACATTGAGGTGCGTGCGCAGGAGCGCGGCTATCTGACGGAGATCTTCGTCGACGAGGGGCAGCTGATCGAAGCGGGCACGAAGATGTTCCAGATCATGCCGCTCATCTACCGAGCGGACCTCCGCCGCGCCGAGGCGGAGGCTGATATGGCCTCGATCGAATACAAGAACACCAAGCTGCTCGCCGACAAGGACATCGTGTCGCCGGCCGAGCTCGCGCTGGCCGGGGCCAAGCTCAATCGCGCCAAGGCCGAGCTGTCGCTCGCCCAGACCCACATGCGCCTCACGGAGATCCGCGCCCCATTCACCGGGCTGATGGATCGGTTCGCGGTGCGGCTGGGCAGCCTCGTGGACGAGGGCGACCTGCTGACGACGCTGTCCGACAACCGGACCCTGTGGATCTACTTCAACGTGCCCGAGGCCGCGTACCTCGACTACAAGTCGGACCCCGACCACAAGATGAACGTCAGGTTCAGGATGGCGAATCAGCGGATGTACGACCAGGAGGGTACGGTCGAGACCATCGAGGCCGACTTCGACAACACGACCGGTAACATCGCCTTCCGCGCGACCTTCCCCAACCCCACCGGGCTGCTGAGGCACGGCGAGACCGGAAATATCGTCGTGGCGACGAAGTACCCCAATGCCCAGATGATCCCGCAGAAGGCGACCTTCGAGATCCTCGATCGTCGCTACGTCTTCGTGGTCGACGACGACGGCGTCGTGCACGCGCGGCCGATCTCGGTCGCCGCCGAGCTCCCGCACGCCTTCATCGTCGACGGCGGCCTCGCGGACACCGACCGCATCCTCCTGGAGGGGCTGCGCAAGGTCCAGGATGGCAAGCAGGTCGAGGTGAAGTACGAGGATCCCGCCGAGGTGTTCGCACAGCTCCAGTACCACGCGGAATGAGGGCACCGACATGTTCGCCAAGATTCTTCACCGCCCGGTCCTCGCGATCGTCATCTCGGTCCTGATCGTCCTCCTCGGGCTGCTCTCGATCGGTGCCCGCCCGATCTCTCAGTTCCCCGAGATCGCGCCGCCGCAGGTCCAGATCACCGTCGCATATCCGGGGGCCAGCGCCGACGTGCTCATCCAGTCGACGCTCATTCCGCTGGAGCGCGCCATCAACGGCGTGCCGGGGATGCGCTACATGATCTCGGACGCGACCAGCGCCGGCGAGGCGACGATCCAGGTCATCTTCGATCTCGGCACGGACCCCAATCAGGCGATCATCAACGTCAAGACCAGGATCGACCAGGTGATGAACCAGCTGCCGCGGCTGGTCCAGCTCGAGGGCGTCATCTTGCAGCGCGTCCAGCCGAGCATGTTGATGTACGTCAACGTGTTTAGCACCGCCGAGGACGCCGACGAGAAATTTCTGTTCAACTTCGCCAACGTCAACGTCCTCCCGGAGGTCATGCGCGTCAAGGGGATCGGGCAAGCCCGGATCCTCGGCAGCCGGCAGTACGCCATGCGCATCTGGCTGAACCCCGACCGGATGCGGGCCTACAACATCTCTGCCAAGGACGTGCAGGACGCGATCAGCGAGCAGAGCATCATTGCCACGCCTGGCCGCGTGGGACAGGCCACGGGGAAGACGGCGCAGTCGCTCGAGTACGTGCTCGTCTACGAGGGCCGCTTCAACAAGCCCGAGCAGTACGAGGATATCATCCTCCGGGCCACCCCGGACGGCCACGTCCTGCACTTGCGGGACGTCGCCAAGGTCGAGCTCGGCAGCGAGTTTTTCAACATCTATTCCAACCTCGACGGGCACCCCTCGGCGGCCATCGTGCTGAAGCAGACGCTCGGGAGCAACGCCCAGGAGGTGATCGCCAACGTCAAGGCCAAGCTGGAGGAGATCAAGGCGACCACCTTCCCACCGGGTACGGATTACGCGATCAGCTACGACGTCTCGAGCTTCGTGGACGCCTCGATCGAGCAGGTCGTCCACACGCTCGCCGAGGCGTTCGTGCTGGTGGCGCTGGTCGTCTTCGTGTTTCTGGGCGACTGGCGCTCGACGCTCATCCCGACGCTCGCCGTGCCCGTGTCGCTCGTCGGAGCGTTCATCTTCATGGGGGTGCTGGACATCAGCATCAACCTCATCACCCTCTTCGCGCTGGTCCTGGCGATCGGCATCGTGGTCGACGACGCCATCGTCGTCGTCGAGGCCGTGCACGCCAAGATGGAGGCGAAGCGCCTGCCGGCCTACGAGGCCACGAAGGAGGTATTGCACGAGATCAGCGGCGCCATCATAGCGATCACGCTGGTGATGACGTCGGTCTTCGTGCCGGTGGCCTTCATGCCCGGCCCGGTCGGTGTCTTCTACCGTCAGTTCTCGGTCACGATGGCCTCGTCCATCGTGCTGTCCGGCTTCATCGCGTTGACGCTCACGCCCGTGCTGTCGGTGTTGATCCTCAAGCCGGTGCACGGGCACGCGAAGACCCGCAACCCGGTCACCCTGTTCATCCGCGGCTTCAACCGCGTGTTCGACCGGGTCACGTCGATCTACGTCCGTCTGATTCGGGCGATCCTGAGGCGGTCCTACGTGACGATCGTGGTGCTCGGCCTGTTCGTGTACGGCATCTTCGCGGTCAACCGGGTGCTCCCGTCCGGCTTCGTACCCAATGAGGATCAGGGCATCATCTACGCGATCATCCAGACCCCGCCGGGGACCACGATCGAGCGGACGAATGCGGTCGCCAGGAACCTGCAGGCGATCGCCAAGGAGCTGGACGAGGTCGCGTCGGTCTCGTCGCTCGCTGGCTATGAGATCCTCACCGAGGGGCGTGCGTCGAACGCAGGGACCTGCCTCATCAACCTGAAGGACTGGTCCGAGCGCGGCAAGTCGGTCAACGAGGTCATCCAGGAGCTGGAGGAGCGGGCCAAGGACATCGGCGCGGTCGTCGAGTTCTTCGAGCCGCCGGCGGTCCCCGGCTATGGCGCGGCCGGCGGCGTCTCCTTCCGCATGCTCGAGAAGACCGGCAGCACCGACTACTACGAGTTCGACCGCATCAACCAGGAGTTCATGGCGGCGCTGCGCGAGCGGCCCGAGCTGACCGGGCTCTTCACCTTCTACGCGGCCAACTACCCGCAATATGAGCTCATCATCGACAACCAGAAGGCGATGCAGAAGGGCGTCTCCATCGCCAGGGCCATGGAGAACCTCGACCTGATGATCGGCAGCTCCTTCGAGACGGGCTTTGTCCGCTTCGGCTTCTTCTATCGCGCCTACGTGCAGGCATCGCCCGAGTTCCGGGCGCTGCCGTCGGACGTCCTGAAGATGTACGTCAAGAACGAGGCCGGCGAGATGGTCCCGTATTCGTCCTTCATGACGCTCAAGAAGCGGCAGGGCCCGAACGAGATCACCCGCTACAATATGTATAACTCGTCGGCCATTCGCGGAAACAACGCGCCCGGGTATACGACCGGCGACGCCGTCCTGGCGATCAAGCAGGTGGCGGCGGAGGTGCTGCCGCGCGGCTATGACATCGCCTGGGAGGGCCTGTCCTACGACGAGGCGCAGCGCGGCAACGAGGCGGTGTATATCTTCGCCATCGTGCTGGTGTTCGTCTATCTGGTGCTGGCGGCGCAGTACGAGAGTTTCATCCTCCCGCTGGCGGTGATCACGTCGTTGCCCGCGGGCGCGTTCGGGTCGTTCCTGTTTCTCCAGCTCATGGGGCTGGCGAACGACATCTACGCCCAGGTCGGCCTGGTCATGTTGGTGGGTCTGCTCGGGAAGAACGCGGTGCTGATCGTCGAGTTCGCGGTCCAGACCCGGCGCGAGGGCGCCACGGTGTTCGAAGCGGCCGTCGCGGGGGCCAGGGCGCGCTTCCGGGCGATCCTGATGACCTCGTTCGCGTTCGTCGCAGGCCTGTATCCGCTGGTCGTGGCGAAGGGTGCCGGGGCCGTCGGCAACAACACGATCGGCTCGTCCGCGCTCGGCGGCATGGTTATGGGGACGGTGTTCGGCGTGATCCTCATCCCGGGGCTCTACTTCATCTTTGGCCACCTCGCGCGCTTCGAGAGCTTCCTGCGGATCGGCGCGCCGTCGCTGCCGGGCGCAGCGCCCACGCCGTCTGCACCGTTGCCGCTCTCCGAGGTGTCGCTGTCGGAGCTCCTCACCGATACCCCGGCCACGTCGCCCGCACCGTCGCCGCTCCCCGAGGTGTCGCGCACGGAGCTGCGCGAGGGGGAGGAGTCCGGTGCGTAAGTGGCGGGATCTGGTTGTCGCCGTGACGGCCGCCAGCGCCCTGTCGCTCACGGTCGGCTGCGCGAGCCTGCTGGGCGGCAACAAGGCCAGGGAGGCGAGCAGGGCGGTTCCCCAGTCGTTCGGCGCGCTCGCCACGGCTGTCGGTCCGAGCGTCGCGGTGCAGCGGCAATGGGACCAGTTCTTCGCCGACCCCGACCTCCGGGAGCTGATCGAGGAGGCGCTGAAGAACAACCAGCAGTTGAACATCCAGCTGCAGGAGATCATCATCACCCAGAACACCGTCGCGGGCATGCGAGGCCAGTACATTCCGCGGCTGGACGCGAGCGCCGGTGGCGGGATCGAGAAGGTAGCGACGTACGCCTCGCAGGGAGCCAGCGACGCCGCCCATGGCGTGCCGAATCCGCTGCCGGACCTGACCTTCGGCTTCGTGGCATCCTGGGAGACCGATATCTCGAGCCGACTGCGGAACGCGAGGAAGGCCGCGAGCTCTCGCTACGAGGCGACGATCCAGGAGCGAAACTTCCTGCTCACCGAGATCGTGGCAGAGATCGCCAATTCGTACTACGACCTCGTCGCGCTCGACAATCAGATCGAGATCCTCGAGCGAACCGTCGGGCTCCAGAAGGACGCGCTCGAGGTCGTCAAGCTGAAGAAGGCGGCCGCGCGCGGCACCGAACTCGGGGTTGTGAGGTTCTCGGCCGAGGTGCTCAAGAACCAGGGCCGGCGCTTCAGCCTCGAGCAGCGGCGGATCGTCGTCGAGAGTCGCATCAACTTCCTGGTCGGGCGCTTCCCGCGACCCGTCAAGCGCAACGCCCAGCACTTCATGTCCGCCAACGTCGACGTCGTGGCCACCGGCCTGCCCTCGGAGCTGCTGGAGAACCGGCCTGACGTGAAGGCGGCCGAGCTGCGGCTCGATGCGACCAAGTTCGATACCAAGAGCGCGAAGGCGGCGTTCTACCCCTCGCTGCGCCTCGACGCGGGCGTCGGGTTCGAATCCTTCAAGCCGAGTCACCTCATCGACACGCCCCAGTCGCTGGTCGCCGGCCTGGCCGGCAACCTGATGGCTCCGCTGCTCAACCGGGCGGCGATCAAGGCGGACTACCGGTCGGCGAACGCCAGGCAGATCCAGGCGGTCTTCGACTACGAACGCTCGATCTTGCAGGCATTCACGGACGTGTACAATCAAATGACGGCGATCTCGAACCTGAGGCAGCGCTACGAGCAGCTGTTCCAGCAGGTGGAGGCGCTCCATGCGGCCATCGAGGTGTCGAAGGCGCTCTATCAGTCGGCGCAGGTGGACTACTACGAAGTCCTCATGACGATCCGCGACTCGCTGGAGGCCGAGATGGAGCTCGTCGAGGCGAAGAAGCAGCAGCTGCAGGCCGTCGTTGCGATCTACCAGGCGCTGGGCGGCGGGTGGCGGCGAGGCCCGTGAGGAGGAAGTGCGAAGGGGCGCAGGGGGTCATGGGGGGATGGCGCAGATTCCGACGTCCTTGTATTCGGGTGGAACCGGCATCATGGGGTCAAACCATTGGAGGCACTGCTGGTCGGGGTTCGGGCAGGGGGCGCCGGGGAACTTGCAGAAGGGCTGGCAGCAGCCGGACGGGCCTTGCTGGCAGGCGCTTGAGGCGGCGGCGGTGTTGAGGCAGACGAGGCCCTTGTCGCAGCTGTTGGCGAACTCGCAGGGGTCGTTGGTTTGGCCCGCGTCGCCGGAGGCGTCGAGGGCGCACACAAAGTTATCGCCGTAGGGGATGCACAGGTCGTCGCCGGGGCAGTCCTGGAGCAGCGGGTGGCACGAGGGGATGCAGATGGCCAGGTAGCCATCAGCCGCGATGGCGCAGACGCTCTTTGGGGGGCAGATCGGGCGAATCGGGGATCCGGTGCACTGGGCGATACAGGTGCCGTGATTCTTGGCGTTCACGTTCCAACAGATCGAGCCCAGGGCGCAGTCGTCGATGCCGGCGGCGCCGCCCTCGGGTGCGGTGCAGGGGTCGCCCGGGGCGCCGTCGCCGGTGATATCAACGCACTTCGTCGCGTTCCAGGCGCCGCCGCCGCCTTCGGCCCAGGGGACGCACTTCTGGCCCGGGGGCAGTCCTGGGCCCAGTTGTCGCAGTCGTCGTCGACGACGCTGTTGTCGAGCATGAGGATGAAGGTGTTGGCGTCGGTGGTGGCTGTGGTGCCTGTGGTGCTTGGGTCGGTGGTGGTGACTGGTGTGTCGGTCGTAGTCGAGCTGGTGGGCGTAGCGGTCGGGTCCGCGGCGGTGGTGGTGGCCGGCGGCGTGGTGGCGGTTGTGTCGTCGGTGGTGGTCTCGAAGGAAGGCGGGATGGGGCCGCAGGCGAGGAGGGCGGATATAGTGAGTGTGGAGATAGGGCGCATGGGTCACTCCGGGATGGCGCAAAGGTCTTCGTAGTCGCGGGGGATGGGGAGCATGGGGTCGTGCCAGGGGAGGCAGAGCTGGTTATAGGGGGATGGCGCAGACGCCGACGTCTTGGTATTCGGGTGGGATCGGCATCATGGGGTCATACCATTGGACGCACTGCTGGTCGGGGTTCGGGCAGGGGGCGCCGGGGAACTTGCAGAAGGGTTGGCAGCAGCCGATGATTTGCGGGTCGCAGGCGATCGAGGCGGCGGCGGTGTTGAGGCAGAGGAGGCCCTTGTCGCAGCTGTTGGCGAATTCGCAGGGGTCGTTGGTTTGGCCCGCGTCGCCCGAGTCGTCGGATACGCAGATAAATTCGTCGGCGTTGGGGATGCACAGCTCGGTGCCGGGGCAGTCCTGGAGCAGCGGGTCGCAGGTGGGGATGCACAGGTTGAGGACGCCTTCCGAGGAGATGTAGCACTTGAACATTGGCGGGCACATCGGCTCGGCGGGGGTTCCGGTGCACAGGCCGACGCAGGTGCCCTGGTTGTTCTCGTCGACGTCCCAGCACATCGAGCCGAGGCCGCAGTCGTCCATGCCGGAGACGCCACCGCCCTGGGTGGCGCAGGGGTCGCCAGGGGCGCCGTCGCCGGTGATATCGACGCACTTTGTCGCGTTCCAGGCGCCGCCGCCGCCCTCGGCCCAGGCGGCGCACTTCTGGCCCCTGGGGCAGTTCTGCGTGAATACATTACAGTCTTCGCGGATCAAGATATCGCCTTGAATGATGAAGTCGTTGGCGTGGGTGGTGCCCGTGGCCGTGGTGGTCGTCGTCGCGTCAGAGCTGGTGCTGGTGGACTCGGGGCTGGTTGTGGTCGGAGCCGAAGCGGTGGTGGTCGTGCCGGGTTCGCTGGTTGCGGTGGTGGTCGTCGTGGCGTCCTCAGGCGGCGCCGTGACGGGGCCACAGGCGAGCAGGGCGGTGAGGGGGAATATCAGGGTGTTGCGCATGGGGCACTTCGAGCTGGTGAGGGGCGCATGGATTACAGTGGGATGGCACAGATTCCGACGTCCTTGTATTCGGGCGGGAAGGGGCCTTGGTTTGGGTTGAACCATTGGAGGCACGCCTGGTCGGGGTTCGGGCAGGGGGCGTTTGGGAACTTGCAGAAGGGCTGGCAGCAGCCGGTGAATTGCGGGTCGCAGGCGCTCGAGGCGGCGGCGGTGTTGAGGCAGATGAGGCCCTTGTCGCAGCTGTTGGCGAACTCGCAAGGGTCGTTGGTTTGGCCCGCGTCGCCCGAGCCGAGGACGCAGATGAAGCCGTCGCCGATGGGGATGCACAGGTCACCGTCAGGGCAGTCCTGGAGCAGCGGGTCACAGTTGGGAATGCACAGGTTGAGGACGCCGCTGGCGTCGGAGCTACAAGTGGACTTGGCTGGGCATAGTGGATTCTCGGGGCTTCCGGAGCAGAGGGCGATGCACAATCCGTGGCCATCCATGTCGACGTTCCAGCACAACGAGCCGAGGGCGCAGTCGTCGATGCCGATGAGGCCGTATCCTTCGGCGGTGCAGAGGTCGCCGGGCGCGCCGTCGCCGGTGATATCGACGCACTTCGTCGAGTTCCAGGCACCGCCGCCGCCGTAGGCCCAGGGGGCGCACTTCTGACCCTCCGGGCATTCCTGGGCGTAGGGGTCGCACTCGATGGTCGTGGGGAAGTCGTGGAGCTTGGTGATGAAATCGTGGGCGGTGTCCGTGCTCGGCTCGGGGTCGGATGTGGCGCCCGTCTCCGTGGTGCTGGTGGGTGTGGGGTCGTCGGTGCTCGAGCCCGCGGGGCCTGTGGCGTCCGTGTCCGCGGCGGGGCGGCAGCTGAGGAGGAGGGCGAAGGCGAGCAGGAGCGGGCGGGGCATGGCGCACCGCACAGGGTCTCATAACTTGCTTAGCTTTCACAACAACCAAAACGCTTTGCCTGGAGTGGTGGAGTTTGGGCTAGGCGGGTGGTTTCGTGCCTGGTAGGGTGCGGGGTATGGGGCACGAGCACTTTGAGCGGGTGTATTCGCGGGCGCCGTGGGAGCAGCGGGTCGGATATTGCCGGGCGTTGCGGGCGGGGGACCTGGTGTTTGTGACGGGGACGGCGCCGGTGGATGAGTCGGGTGCGGGGGTGCATGCGCCGGGTGATGCGTATGCGCAGGCGCGGCGGTGCCTGGAGCTCATTGAGCAGGCGATCGCGGCGTTCGGGGTCGGGCGGGCGCGGGTGGTGCGGACGCGGATGTTCGTCACCGATATCTCGCGCTGGGCCGAGTTCGGGCGGGCGCACGCGGAGTTCTTTGGTGAGCACCGACCGGCGACGACGATGGTCGAGGTGAAGGGGCTGATCGATCCGGCGATGTTGATCGAGATCGAGGCGGACGCGGTGTGCTGAGGGGTTCCACTGCCTCGCGTCGTTGTCATACCGGTGACACGGCGGAGATCAGTGGCTGCCATCCGCGGCGTCGGATGAGCTGCTGCGAACGGGCTCACGAGGGGCAGTATCCGCGAACCAGTGGTCCTGCGCGCCCGGGGTGATCGCTTGCCCGTTCTGGCCGAGCACTTGTACTTTGGCCCCCCAGACGGCAGGGACGCCATAAAGTCCACCGGCCCACATGAGATCATGCCACGAGAGGGGGCGCCCTGCGTGTGCCTGACCCAGTCTACCCGGGTTGGATCTGGTGAGGTGGCCAAGTACGAGCGCATAGAGCGGGTAGGTCGTCGAGAGCTCCTCGCTGCGGATCCAGAGATACTGAATTGCGCCCGAGACGACGAGGGTGATCACGGCCCCGTTCGAGGCGCCCAGGGGGCCGAGCCAGGCTGCGGCCGCGAGGCCGAGGCCCAGGAACACCAGCGCGATCCAGTGCGTTCGCCTCCTGTTCGCGGCCGGAGGGCGGATGGAGGCGCGTAGCCCTCGATCCCGCAAGATCGACTCCATCGAACAGAGGGGAGCGAAATCTCGGTGCTGGAAGTATGTATATGGGTCAGGGCGCATCCGGTGGTGGGTGACCGCCCACGCGAGGGCGGATTGCTCATACAGGGTCGGCAGGGTCTCGTTGGGACGGATGACGTCCACCGCACCGTCCACGAAGCGCACGATCCCGCGAATGAGCAACGAGTAGACCGCCAACTCGGCCGCGCCGGGCAGTCCTCGGCGCAAGTAGGCGAGGAGAAACGGGGTGGCAGGGTCCTGGGGCGGAAGAGCAGCGGCGACCTTCCCGTGGAGGGCGGGGTCTATCGGCAGGTTCGACACGTATGTGTGCCAAATGGACCATACAATGAAGAACAGCACCCAATCGAGAGATATCGTGAGCGAGACGTTGATCATCAGATCATGATCGTCCACAGGTGGGGACCTCCGGGCGGGGAGCGGGCGAGTCAGGTGTGATCGGCATGAGGGGGTAGCCTATAGTGCGCGTTACACGAAGCGCGCGCGCTGGTCAACCGGCGCTGCGATGGACCCGCTCAGCCCTGTTTGCGAAGGCGAAACGCGATGGCCAAGAGAGATGCGGCCTCGAGGTCCGCCTCGATCCGCAGCTGGACCTCCCATTCGTAGTGGATCCCTCCGTCGGGGTGTCGCGCGTGGGCCGGGGGCCCTGTAGGCTGTCGCTTGTGCTCCGGGGATCTGTCATCACGAACCGCCGCTGTAACCAGGCGTGTGGGTTTTGCGACGCGCGGCGGGCGAGCGACGACCTGCGGGAGATCCAGCTCGACGCGGTGCGTGGTCGGATCGACGCGCTGATCGCCGGCGGGGCGCGGGAGGTGGTGTTGACGGGGGGTGAGCCGACGATGCGGGCCGACCTCGTGCGGCTCGTCGGGCACGTGCGGGCGGGCGGGGCGGCGGCGATCCTCGATACGAATGCGACGCTGATCAGCGAGGCGAGCGCGCGGGCGTTGGCGGCGGCCGGGCTCGCGCTGGCGCGGGTGCACCTGCCGGGATGGGGGAGCGAGGCCGACGCGATCACGCGGGATGACGGTGGCTTCGCGGCGACGCGGCGGGGGATCCGTGCGCTGGTCGACGCGGGTGTGGAGATTGTGGCGCATGTGCCGGTGGTCGCGGCGAATCTGGCGACGCTTTCGGGGCTGCTCGAGCGCCTGGCTGCGGAGGAGCCGGCGCTGCGGCGGGTGCTGTTTGTGGTGCCGTTTGCGGGGCCGGATGCGACGACGGTGGCGCGGCTGTCGGACGCGGTCGCGGCGCTCGAGGAGGCGGCTCGGCGGGGTCGCGAGCTGGGGTTGGAGGTGGCCGTCGATCCGGCGACGCCATTGGCTCCGTGCCTGTTTGCGAGCGCGTCGCAGGCGGCGGAATTGGTGACACTCAGTCGGGTTGCGAGCCCGCGGGAGGGCCTCGGTCACACGCCGGCGTGCGAGGGGTGCGTGGCGCGGGGTGGCTGTCCGGGGCTGCCGGTCGGGGCGCTGGCGCGGGGCGAGGTCGTGGCGCGGGCGATCACGTCGGAGCGGGTTCGGCGGAGGTTGACGATGGTGGGTTCGCTGGCCGAGCAGATCGGCCGCGAGCTGGTGTCGATCGAGCAGGTGCGCACGATCACCGGGGAGCTGGCGCTGTGCCACACGGTGCGGGTCAACTTTCAGTGCAATCAGGCCTGCGAGTTCTGCTTCGTATCGACGCACTTGCCGGCGGCCGCCGAGGATGATGTGCGGGCGGCGATCGTCGCGGCCGGGCGGCGCGGCGCGGTGGTCGCGATCTCGGGGGGTGAGCCGACGCTGAACCCGGGGCTCGTCGACTATGTGGCGCTGGCGCGGCGCTCGGGGGCGCGGGAGGTCGAGCTGCAGACCAACGCGACGCGGCTGGGCGCGGGCGATCTCGCGGAGCGCCTGGCGGCGGCGGGGGTCGACACGGCGCTGGTGTCCTTGCACGGAGCGACGGCAGAGACCTCGGATGCGATGACGCGGGCCCCGGGGACCTTTGTGCGCACGATCGAGGGCCTCGATCAGCTGGCGCGGACGGCGATCCTGACGCGGGTCAACTTTGTTGCGACCGCGAGCAATCACCACGAGCTGCCGGAGCTCGTGCGGCTGGTCGCGGAGCGCTGGCCGGCGTTTATTGTCACCGTTTCCTTCGTCGCGTCGCACACCGACCTGGTGCCGCGGACGACGACGCTGGTCGCGCGGATGACGGAGGTCGCGCCGTCGCTGGCGCGGGCGCTGGACCTCGCGGAGGAGCTCGGGGTGCGGGTGACGGGGTTCGAGTCGATGTGTGGGGTGCCGGCCTGCTTCGTGCCCGAGCGGCACCGGGGGCGGGCGTTGGCGCGGGCGCTGGCGACCGAGGATAGCGGCGAGTTCGTCAAGGACCCGGCGTGTGCGGGGTGTGCCGCGAATGGCGTGTGCTGGGGGCTGCGGCGCGGTTACGCCGAGCTGCACGGGACCGGCGAAGTGGCACCATTCGCGGTCATGCCGCGGGTGTAGATTGCGAATAGGCCGCGTGGCACTCCTCGAGGGTCGCGTCGTGGATCTGCAGGACGGGTTCGATGGTGCCGGCGACGTCGCGGGTGTAGCCGCCGGCGAGGTTCCAGGCCAGGGGGATGCCGGCGCGGGCGAAGTGTGTGAATACCATGCGGTCGCGCAGGCGCAGCTGCTCGCGGGTGAGCACGCCGCCGAGGGGGTCGTCGATGAAGGGGTCGGCGCCGGCCTGGTAGAGCACGAGCTCGCGGTCATTGAAGCCGGCGAGGACGTCTGGGAGGTCGCGGAGGAAGGCGTCGGCGGTGGACGCGTCGTGGTGGTGGGCGCCGAAGGTCCAGTGGTGGATATCGGTGAGTCCGAGGCGGCGGATGATATCCTCGGTGCCGTCGCCGTAGTGCGCATCAATGTCGAGGATCCCGATCTTGCGGGCGAGGCCGTCCAGCTGCAGGACGCGGACGGCGACCATCAGGCCGTTGAAGGTGCAGAAGCCGCCGGCGCTGCGGTGGCGGGCGTGGTGAAAGCCGGAGGTGGGCGACACGGCGACGCCGCCGTGGCGGGCGACGTGGCGGGCGGCGCTGACGAGCGAGCCGGTGGTCCAGGGCAGGGTCGCTGCGACCTCGCGGGAGCGGTTGCCGAAGCCGTTGGCGTGCGTGCACGCGAGGATGCCGTCGACGAAGCCGCGGTCGTGGGCCAGCGCGAATTGCTCGGGCGTGGCGGGCGTGACCGGCATGCGGGAGATCGGTATGTGGGAGCGCTTCCAGCGGGCCATCACCTGGGCGGGCTTGCCGGCGCTGGGGCTGCTGGAGATGTTGGCGTCGGTGTGCTGGCGCGGGTCGTAGTATATCGGCAGAGGCGTCGACATGGTGAATCTCAGCGGTGCGCGGCGAGCTCGGCGAGGACGCCATAGAATGGTTCGCCGCGGCCCTCGATAATCACCTGGCCGAGCTCGACGTTATCGTCGTCGCCGAGGAGGTTGTGGTGGTGATAGCGGGCGGTGGCGAGGGCCGTGATGGTGGGGACGCCGAGGAGGGTGTGGAGGACGGGCGGGCCGGGGTGGAGGTGGAGGCGGTGGCCGGGGCGGAGGTGGATCGGGTGTTCGAAGCTGCCGGCCGTGATCGAGAGGGCGGGGAGGCCGTGCCAGCCGTAGCTGTAGGTGGCGCAGGTCTGGCCGAGGAGGTCGCCGAGGAGGCGGAAGTTGTCGCCGCAGACGGACGCGAGGAGGACGGCGGGGGCGGGGTCGTCGCTCGGCGGGGTGGCGATATAGGCGTAGTTGCAGAGCTGCTCGCCGATATGGACGGAGACGGCGCCGGGGCCGTCGATGGTGATGCGCTCGCCGTCGATCTCGACCCAGCCGCGGTGGTACACGCGGGGGTGGTCCTCGACCGTCATGCGCAGGAGGGCGAGGCCGAGGGTGTCGCTGCGCAGGGTCGAGGACTCGACGCGCAGGGTCAGCTCGAAGGCGACGTGCTGGAGGCCGAGGTCGGGGCAGTCGCCGCGGCGCACGTCGCCGGCGACCCACTGCGGGTTGCGGCCGAGGACGTTGCGGCTGCGGTCGAGGTCGGCGGGGCCGGTGGCGAAGGGCGACCAGGCGGCGCTGTCGGACTCGACGTTGAGGGCGCGCAGCTTGCCGTGGGAGTCGGAGAGGAAGACGCGGAGGCAGCGGCGGTGGTTGTTGTCGCTGCGGACGATGTCGAGGACGAGCAGGCGGCCGTCGGCGAGGCGCAGCGTGTGATAGCTGCAGGTGTAGGGCTGCATGTCCGGGCCGGCGTCGGGGGCGAACAGGGCGTCGGGGGATTGCAGGGACATGGGGCGAGGCTGCCACGGGGCGGCGCGTCGTGGCAACGAGCGGGTCAGCGCGTCGGGGCCCGCGATGTCGCGCTGTGCCGCGTTGCTGCGTGGCCGGTCACAGCATCTGGCGGGCCTTGACCTCGAGGTAGCGGTTGATGAGGCCGGGGGAGAGCTCGCGGGGGAGGATGTCGAGCACGAGGGCGCCGGCGCGTTTGAGGTCGCGGATGAGGCGGTCGCGCCAGCTGAGCATCTCGGCGGCGGCGGCGGTGATGTAGGGGCGGTGGTCGGTGAGGGCGAACTGGTTGGGGGAGATCTGGACCAGGGCCTCGAGCGACGGGTCGCGGAGGAGGACGATGAGCGGGAGGTGGCGGGGGAGCAGGCCGCGGGTGAGGCGGAGCAGCTGCTGAGCGGCGTTGTGATCGAGGATCTGGGTGAAGAGGACGACGAGGCTGCGCTTGCGCAGGCGCGGGCCGATCGCGGTGAAGGCACCCTCGTAGTCGGTCTCGACGAGCTCGGGGTGGACGGCGAAGAGGGAGCGGATGAGGCGCTGGGACGCGCTCTTGCCGGGGCCGGGCGGGAGGTAGGTGAGCACGCGGTCGGCGAATGTCATGAGGCCGACCTGGTCGCCGCCGCGGCTGGCGACGTAGGTGAGCATGAGGGTCGCGTTGAGGGCGTGGTCGAAGAGGGAGAGGCTGTCGCTCTCGGCGGTCATGAGGCGGCCGGCGTCGAGCATGAAGACGACGCTCTGGTCGCGCTCCAATTGGTAGGTGCGGGCGATGAGCTTGTGGCGGCGGGCGGTGGCCTTCCAGTCGATCTTTCGGTACTCGTCGTCGCGCTGGTACTCGCGCAGGGCCTCGAACTCGCTGGCGCCGCCGCGGCGACGAGTGGCCCGGGCGGCGGCGTCGCGGGACTGGCGGGCGAGCAACTCATAGTCGCGGACGGCCTGGACGTCGGGGAAGATGCGCACGGGTTGATTGGCGGCCTGGGTGATCTGTCGGGTCCACAGGCCGAGGGGGGAGCGGTAGCGGATCGTGTGGTCGCCGAGGGCGTAGGTGCCGCGGCGGCGGGGGACGACGCGGTAGCTGACCTCGGCGCGGGCGCCGGGGCGCAGCTCGAGGGCGAGGGGGAGCTCGGGGGCGCTGGCGTGTTCGAACAGGTCGTCGGTGACCTGGACCTGGAGGCGGCGGCGGGTGCGGGAGCGCAGCTCGAGGGTGACCTGATTGCTGCGGCCGATCGAGAACACCTCGCGGCTGCTGCGGCGGACCTCGACGAGCGGGCGGCGGGCGAGGAGGGCGTCGGCGAGGACCAGCAGGGCGATGAAGGCGTCGGCGGCGAGCATCGGCCACAGCAGGCTGCGGTCGGCGAGCGCGGCCATGGCCAGGCCCAGGGGGACCAGCATCAGCAGCACGAAGATGCGCGAGGGGATCACGGGGCGTGGTCTTTGGGACAGGTACGAGGATTATGCGGCGGTCTTGGGGACGCGGGCCTCGTTGAGGACGGTCTTGATGCAGTCGTCGGCGGAGGCGCCCTCGAATTCGGCGTCGGGGTGGAGGATCAGTCGGTGGCGGAGGACGGCGGGGGCGAGGGTCTTGATGTCGTCGGGGATGACGAAGTCTCGGCCTTCCATCGCGGCGCGGGCGCGGCTGGTGGCGAGCAGGGCGATCGAGCCGCGGGGGGAGGCGCCGAGGAACACCGAGCGGTGGCTGCGGGTGCGGGCGACGATATCGGTGATGTAATCGAGGAGGTCGTCGGTGACGCGGATCTGGTTCAGGTAGGTCTGCATGAACACGAGGTTCTCGCCGGTGATGACCTGCTCGAGGCCGACGTTCTCGAGGGCGGCGGCGTCGAAGCCCTTGACCACATTGGCGAGCAGGCGCTTCTCGACCTCGCGGCTGGGGTGGGTGACGTCGAGCTTCATCAGGAAGCGGTCGAGCTGGGCCTCGGGCAGCGGGTACGTGCCCTGGGACTCGACCGGGTTCTGGGTCGCCATGACGAAGAAGGGCTGGGGCAGCGGGCGGGTCACGCCGTCGCTGGAGACGCTGCGGTCAGCCATGGCCTCGAGCAGGGCGGCCTGGGTCTTGGCCGGGGCGCGGTTGATCTCGTCGGCCAGCAGCAGCTGGGTGAAGACCGGGCCGGGCATGAACTCGAACTGTTGTTTTTGCTGATTGAAAATGTTGCCGCCGGTGACGTCGCTGGGCATCAGGTCCGGGGTGAACTGGATGCGCTTGGCGACGCAGCCGAGGACGCGGGCGAGGGCGCGGACCATGAGGGTCTTGCCGAGGCCGGGGACGCCCTCGATGAGCACGTGGCCGCGGGCGAGCACGCCGACGAGCACGTTGTCGATGATCTCGTCCTGGCCGAGCAGGACGCGGCCGACCTGGGTGCGGATGTTGCTGCAGATCTCGGCGAATTGTTGGGGTGTCATCGGGGTCCTCCCACGAGGCGAACGAGGCGGGCGAGGTCTTGCATGAGGCGGAGGTCGTCGGCGGTGGCGGTGGTGGCGGAGATGGAGGTGGCGTCGCGCAGGGAGCTGGCCTCGACGAGGGTCTCCATGACGCGGTTCTCGTCGTCGCCGGTGCGGCCGGCGATCGCCTGGGCGAGCGGGTAGATGCCGGGCGTGCGCGACATCAGGGTCTTTTCGCGGAGGCGCTCGAGGGCCCAGACGGCGTAGAGGCGGACGGCGTGGCGGCTGGCGCGGGCGCGGGCGTACTGGTGGCCGAGGGCCTCGACGTGCTCGGCGAACTGGCGGCGCGAGCGGGTGGGCGGGTCGTGTGGGCGGCCGAAGCGGATGCCGCGGCAGAAGTAGAAGACGGCGAGCAGGGCGAGCAGCTGGAGGATGACGGGGGTGAGGTGGGTGTTGGCGATCGCCTCGGCGGGGGTGTCGGCGCCGAGGTCGAGGAGGCCGTCGGCGAACTCGACCTCGCGGGGGCCGAGGTCGCGGAGGAAGCGGATGAGGAACTCGGGGTTGTCGCGCAGCATGAGGGCGCCGGCGGTGAACAGGCGGTCGTCGGCGAACACCGTGACGTCGCCGCCGCGATAGCCGCGCTCGTGCTGGATCGCGTAGGGGAAGCCGGGGGCGAACTCGAGGAGGGTGGTGCCGTCGCTGCGGGTCGGGACCAGGTAGCTGTCGTCGGCGGTGATGAGGTCGAGCTCGGTGAGGCGATCGCTGAAGGCGGCGCTGACCTTGAGGTCATGTCCCGGAGCACCTGACTCGTAGGACATGCCGAGATCGGAGGGGGCGGGGCGGCCGGCGATGACGAGGTGGTGGCCGTTGTCGGCCCACTCGAGCAGGTGGGCCCACTCCTCGTTGGTGGGGAAGGGGGAGTCGTGGAGGAGGACGAGGGTGCGGCCCTGGTTGTCGTCGCCCAGGGCTTCGTTGGGGTTCAGATCGGCGAGGGCGGTGGTGCGAAACTTGATGGTGATGTCGTATTTGGCCGCGAGCTCGATGACCGCGTCGGCGCCGGAGGGGGAGTGGTCGAAGGGGTAATTGCGGGTGTCGCAGGACAGCAGATTGACGGCGAGGAGGGCGAGGAGGGCGGCGCTGCGGCGGGTGGCGATCGGGACGACGCGCTGGAGGACGCGCTCGTAGAGGCTGGCGTCGGGGCGGGTGGTGCCGAACTGGGCCTGCTCGACGTCGCGGACGATGTCGCGGACCTCGCGGCGGAGCTCGGCCTCCGACTGGAGATCGCGGACGTAGTCGCCGTTGGTGCGGAAGGGGGCGACGCGGATGAGGCCGTCGTGGTCGAGGCGGTGCAGGAGCGCCGCGTGGGCGCGGTGGATCGCGCGGGCGTAGTCGCCGGCGCTGGCGGCTGCGCGGGCCTGGTCGAGCAATGTGTTGACGTCGCGGGCGAGCTGCTCGCTGTGGTCGTCGCGGGCGGGGGCCGGGCCGAGCTCGTCCTGCGGCGGGGGCACGGGCTCGGCCTCGTCGGGCTTGTTGCGGGTGCTGTTGCGGGCGATGAGATAGATGATGAGCAGCAGGCCGGCGCCGAGGATGACCCAGAAGATCGCGTAGCCGAGGCCGCCGAGCGGGGGCAGCTCGAAGGGGTCGGGCTCGGGCTCGACCAGGCGCTTCGGGACCTTGCGCTTGCCGCTGTTGCCACCGTCGGATTTGCCGTCGCCGGTCGGGGTGGACTTGTCGGGGTCGCGGTCGCCGTCGCCGGTCTTGCCGTCGCCGCCGTCACCGCGGGAGAAGTCGAGGCGGCCGGGGTTCAGGAGCTGCGAGCGGGGGGCCTTGCAGGCGCTGGGGAAGGTCTGGCAGCGGGCGTTGTGTTCGGGGCCGACGGGCGGGCACCAGCCGGCCTCGACCTCGGTGAGGGGATAGTTGGGGTCGTGGCAATAGCCGTACTTGTCGCGGGCGAGGATCTCGCGGGCCTGGTTGTTGGCGTCATCCAGGGCCGGTGGCGGGCTCGCGGCGGCGAGGGCGACGAGCAGGGTGAAGGAGATCATGGCGTGGTCTCCTCGCTGGCGGCGGCGATGGCCATGAATCTTAGCTGGATGTCCCAGCCGTCCTGGCGGGTGCGGCCGTCGATGTAGGCGAGGAAGCGGGCGGTGGCGACGAGCGGGAGGGCGGCGAAGAAGCCGACGAGGGCGTAGGCGGAGCCGCCGTACTCCCAGAGGTCGCCGAAGGGTTTGCCGAGCTGGAGGACGCCCTCGACGAGGCCGCCGAGGAGGAGCTCGCCGGAGACGATGCCCATGGCGACGACGACGGTGCTGGCGGTGCAGGTGACGAGGGCGGCGCCGAACTTGTGCTTGACGAGGGCGCTGGCGCGGCGCAGGGCGGCGATGGGGCCCTGTTGCTCGAGCAGGACGGCCTCGTACACGAAGGTGTGCCAGACCCAGACGAAGAACGCGCCGATGAGGATCAGGCCGCCGATGCTGAGGAGGATGCTGTGGATGAGCAGGGCGCCCAACAGGGCGGGGAGGCGGCGGAGGCTGTGGCCGATGATCGAGAGGACGCCGGGCCTGGCGGCGAAGAGGAGGCGAGAGGCGGCGACGGTGAAGACGCTCTGGGCGAAGGCGGCGAGGCCGATGGCGCAGCACCAGACGGTCGGCCATTCGCCGTCGGTGATCGCGTGGACGTAGCCGCAGAGGGCGAGGCAGGGGACGAGGACGAGGGCGGCGAGGCGGAGGTAGAGCGGCAGGGCCACGGCGGCGCAGAAGCGGAACGCGAGGTCGAAGATCTCCGAGGGTGTGCGCGGGCGGAGGACCACGCGGGCGCCTTCGAGGTTCACGGGCGACCTCCGGGCGTGGGCGTTGCGACGATGCCCTGGCTGCCGGCGCGGAGGCCCGGGCGGGCGGTGGTGGTGCTGCGACCGGCGAGCGCGAAATAGAGGGTGAGGAGGATCGTGAACACGCCGGCGAGGGCCCACTTGGCGGGCGGCGGGGCGGCGGAGGGCGACCAGAAGGCCTCGAGGCCGGCGGCGATGAACAGCATGATCGCGGCGCCGAGGATGATGATTGCGAGGTCGCGGCCGGCGGCGCGGAGAGAGCCGAGGCGGGTGCGGCCGCCGGTGTCGACGAGGGCGTAGCCCATCTGCAGGCCGGCGCCGCCGGCGATGGCGATGGCGGTGAGCTCGAAGGTGCCGTGGGTGCAGACGAAGGTGAGGATGTTTTTGCCGTGACCGGCGGCGATCACGTGGCCGAGCACGGTGCCCATGACCACGCCGTTGTAGATGAGAAAGAACAGGCTGCCGAAGCCGAGGAGGATGCCGGTGGCGAAGCAGCGGAAGGCGATGCCGACGTTGTTATGCACGTAGAAGCCGGCCATGCCGGCGTCGGTGGATTCGTCGCGGCCGGTGTGGGCCTCGCTGTACATATCGGCCATGCCCTGCAGCTGCTCGCGGCTGAGGACCTGGTAGGCGAATTCGGGGAAGAACAGGGTGGCGACCAGGCAGAGGACCATGGGCGCGAAGAACAGGGTCATGCCGAGGGCGAAGAAGCGGCCGTTGCGACGGAGGGCGCGGGGGAACTCGCGGGCGACGAGGTCCCAGGCGGCGGCGATGCGGTAGGGGGGTGCGGCGTAGAGGATGTTGTGGGCGCGGCCGGCGAGGCCGTCGAGGTAGCTGACGAGGTCGGGGGTGAAGCCGACGTCGCGGGCGTGGACGAGGTCGGCGCAGGCGCCCCGGTAGAGGGCGGAGAAGCGGGAGATGTCGGCGGCGGGGAGCTTGTGGAGTGGTTTGCCGGAGGTGAGGATATCGCTGAGCGCGGTCCATTCGCCCTGGCGGCGACTGACGAACTCGTCCTGTGTCCACAAGCGCATGGGGTCACGCGGTGCGGCCGATGGCGCGCAGGTAGAGGAGGGCGAGGAAGCGGGCGGAGTGGGTGTATTGCAGGCCGAGGCGTTTGGCGTAGACCGGGGCGATGATATCGGCGAGCTCCTGCTCGCGGGCGGGGTTCAGGGTGCCGACGCGGCGGAGGAACAGGTCGAGGGCCTCGAGGTCGGCGGAGCTGAGGTCGGGGCGAGCGGGCAGGGAGGCGAGCTCGGCGGCGGAGGGAGGTGGTTGGACCACGAGGCCGTGGCCGATGCGGCCGGGGTCCTCGACGACCACGACGGTGCCGGCGACCATGTCGCCGAGGCGGCGGAAGCGGGGGTCGAGGCCCATGACGAGGAGGCCGACGCTGTAGGCCATGGGCAGGAAGTCGGCGGCGCGGAGGAGGTTGCGCAGGGCGATGTCGAGGAAGCCGGTGGGGTACCCGCCTTCCTTGAGGACGCGCAGGTGCATCGATCGCTTGCCGGGGGTGCGGCCCGACCAGAGGCTCTCCCAGAGCACGTAGTAGCCCCACTCGACGGCGAAGGCGACGAGCAGGAAGGCGCCGGTGGAGAAGCCCTCGCCGCCGAAGCCGAAGCCGTAGGAGGAGAGCTGGAGGATGAGGCCGAGGATGACGACGATGATGCCGCGGATGGCCAGGTCGATGAGGTAGGCCATCATGCGGCGGCCGGGGCCCGCGAGCTGGTAGCGGAAGCGGATGTGCTCCGGCGTCTCGATCTCGGCGACGGTGTCGAGGGGCGGCGTACGGGCGCCGGGAGGGCTCGCCTGCGCGCGGGCGTGGTTCATGCCCTGGGCGCCACGATCACGCGGGTGCCGGCGATGTGGTCATGCAGGCAGCGGCGCTCCTCGCCGAAGATCATCAGCGGGTTGACGATGCCGACGATCATGCCGAGGACCGGGATGTTGGACATGGCGCCGACGACCCAGCTGCGCAGGATGACGCCGTTGACGAAGCCCACCGGGGAGCCGTCGAGGCGGACGATCTTGATGCCGAGCCAGCGCTTGGCGATGCTCTGGCCGGTGGTCGCGATCAGGACCCACTGGTAGATCATGAAGGCGAGGACCATCAGCGCCATGACGCCGATGAGGCCGTAGACCATGAGCTCGGCGTCGCCGAAGCTCATGCTGCCGCGGCTGTTGTAGACCATGAAGCCGAGGATGAGGCCGGCCGGGGCGGCGGCGGCGACGGCGAGGAGCGCGTCGATCAGCACGGCGCCGAGACGGGTGCCGCGCTCGGCGAGGACGTACTCGCCTTGCTGCTGCTGCAGGCCCTGGTCGATGTCGGCGGTGGGAGGGGCGTACGGGTTGAAGTTCGAACCGGGCTGCTGCTGCTGCATGAATGGACCTGCTCTACGCGGTGACACAGGGCACCATGAGCGGGCGCCGGATGTCAACCGCGGGGGGCGGGATGTCTCTTGGGTCAGCTTCGGCCCGGGTGCGGTCCGGTGCGGGAGGGCCGGCCCGCGGCCCGATCGCGGGGCACGGACGGGGGTTGTGAAAGCGCTTCACTCGCGGGCGGGCGGGTCGTGTATCCTCGCCGCGGTGCGGGCGTGGACGAGCGGCCTCGTGGTGTGGGCGCTCGGCTCGTGCGGGGCGCCGGATCGCGAGCGTGCGCCTGAGCGTGTGGTGGGCGCCGCGAACGATGTTAAGGTCGCGCGGCGGGCGGAGATCTCGGGGGCGAAGAAGAAGGTGAGGCCGCGCTGGCGCGGGACGCAGGTGGAGGCTGGACCGACGGGGCCGTGGCCGACGCGTGTGCGGTGGATCGCGGCGGGTGGGGGTAGCACGCCGGAGTTCAATCAGGTGTCGATCGAGCAGGACCTCGGGCTCGCGCGCGAGAGCCTCGGCGCGGGCGGGTTGCTGCTGTTCGCGGGCGGGCGCGGGAGCCATGGCGTGCAGGTCCAGGCGGAGGCGCCTGGGGACGCGCTGATGGCGAAACTCGCCGACCTGTTCGAGCCGCGCGGTGGTCGGGGGGCGAGCTACCGGCCGACGGTGCTTGCGGTCGATGCGGCGGCGACGGTGGTGAATCTGCGGGCGGCGATCGAGGCGGCGACGGGGGAGCCCGGGGAGCCGCTGTTGGTGTATCTGGCGGGGCACGGGCAGCGCGGCGAGCTGCCGGGCGATGCGACGATCGAGCTGTGGGGGCAGGAGGTGCTGGCGGCGAGCGAGCTGGCGAAGCGGCTCGATGCGCAGCCGCGGCCGGTGCGGATCGTGCTCACGAGCTGCTTCTCGGGCGGCTTTGCGGAGCTGGCCTTCGTCGAGGCGGACGCGCAGCAGCGACGCCTGGCGCCGGGGCGCTGCGGGCTGTTCGCGGCGACGGTGGAGCGCGAGGCGTCGGGCTGCGACCCGAACCCGGACCGGGCGGCGCAGGAGGGCTACGGGCTGCACTTCCTGCAGGCGCTGCAGGGGCGCGACCGGGCTGGCAAGGTCGTGGCGATCGATCTGGATGGTGATGGGCGGGTGTCGCTGCTCGAGGCGCATACGCGGGCGCGGATCGCCTCGCGGGGGATCGATGTGCCGACCTCGACCTCGGAGCGGTGGCTGCGGGCGACGCCTGAGGTGGGCGGGCGGCCGGTCGCGAGCGCGGCGGCGACGGCGGTGCTGCGCGAGGAGGAGGTCGTGATCGCGGCGCTGGCGGAGCAGCTCGGGCTGACGGGGCGGGAGGAGGAGGCGGTCGCGGGGCTGCAGGCGGTCGCGGAGGACATGTCCGAAGTGACAGGTCGCATCGACCAGGCGAGCGCGGCCGAGGACGCGGCGTACCGACGCACGGCGGCGCAGCTGCTCGCGCGCTGGCCGGTGCTCGACGACCCGTGGCACCCGGAGTTCGCGGCGATGCTGGCGAGCGAGCGGGCTGGCATCGCGGCGGAGCTCGCGAGCAATGCGGCGTATGCGGAGTATCAGGCGGCGCGGGCCGAGGTCGAGGCGGCGGAGGCGGAGCAGGCGACGCTGCTGGCCCGCGGGGCGCTGCTCGAGCGGCTGGTGCGGGCGCTCGAGACGCGGACGCGGGCGCAGCTGCTGGCGGCGCGGGGCGGGGCGGACTGGGAGGGGTATGTGGAGCTGGTGAGCTGCGAGCGCTGGGTGCCGGGGGCGGGGTGAGGCGAGGGTGTGATAGGGTCGCGGGGCAGCGAGGAGCGAGTTGAATGAAGATCCGCGAGGTCCGCATCCGCAATTTCCGCAACTTCGGGGCGAACGCGCGGGCAGTGTCGTTCGTCGATCCGCTGACGCAGCAGGTGCGGCCGTTGTCGGTGCTTGTGGGGTCGAACGGGTGCGGGAAGACGACGGTGCTGGATGTGATCGAGGGGCTGCTGAGCTTTGCGGTTGGAGATTTTGCGCGTTTGAATGCACGTGATCCCCGGGAGGCATTGCGGCGCCAAGGATATGCGGACATCCTGATGGAGTTTCCGGAGGTCGTTCCGAATCCGCTACGAATCGCGCTCGGTCACAAGGTGCCCTCGGCTGATAGGGAAGATCGTAGCATTGAGCAGATCGCAGCGCTCTATCAACAGGACGCGAATGCGCTGGTCACTCACACGGACCAGCAGGAGACCCTTCAGCGGTGGGTGCGTCAGATGGTCGAGGGCGGGGCACCGTTGGCCGGCGGGTTGATTCACTTTCCACACCGACGTTGGGTGGAGCACGAGCAGAAGGGAGCGATCAAGGAGCCTCCGTCTGGCAAAGAATGGTTGTTTCGATTCGAGGGGCGGGATGAATGGGACGGCAGCCTGTCGCAGTTATGGGTGTGGCAGAACTATCTTGATCTCGAGCAGAAGCGCGAGGGGAGACCGAACCTGACGCCGTTCGTGGCGGAGGTCGAAGCGATCCTTGGGCGTGGTCGAAAGGTCGTCATTCGTAACGGGCGTGTGCGCATTGAGGAATCGGGACGAGGTGTCGAACTGCACCAGCTACCTTCCGGCGAGCAGCAGGTATTGACGCTCTTCGGGGAGATCATTCGTCAGCTGCGCCCAGGTGGCGTGTTGATGATCGACGAGGTCGAGATCAGCTTGCACCCGGCGCTGCAGCGGGTCGTGCTGCATCGCCTGCGCGAGCTTGCGAGGCGACACGATCTGCAGATCATCTTGACGACGCACTCGATGGATATCGTCGCCGCTGTCGCGCCCGAGGAGCTTGTGAACCTCGATGAGATGGTGCTGGAGGAGCGGGCCCAGGCCGGAGGTGCGGAGTGAGCCGTTACCCGGAGGGGGAGGCGCTGCTGGCGGCGTGCCGCGCGGGACGCGGGAAGCTGGTCATCGTCGAGGGGGAGACGGACTACGAGGATCCGTGGTTTTATGGGCGATGGTTCGGCGATCTGGCGCGCGAGTTGACCTTCCGCCCGCAGAATGGGCATGAGAAGGTCGTGCAGGCGGTGCGATACCTGCGCGAGCAGCTGCCGCCGACGCGCGAGGTGTACGGGATCCGTGACCGGGACTTCTCGGACGACGCGGCCGTGAGCGCGCAAGCGGAGGCGATCCCGGCGGACGGCGTGCTGTGTACGCGCTGGTACACGCTCGAGAATTATCTGCTGGTCGCGGAGGGCTGGTTCCGGGCGAGCACTGTGATAAACAGGACTGCACTGGCGCCGTGGGACACGGCGGATGCGGTCCAGGCGCAGATCGACGGTGCATATCGGGAATGCTTGCCGCTCGCGGCGTGGAACTATACGCTGCGCTCGGAGTACCAGCGGCTGCCGCGCGATGGGCGGTCTCACATCGAGCATCCGAAGGCGATGCCGACTCAGCCGGAGACGGAGTTGAGCGAATGGGGGAAGGCACGGGGCGCGCCCCGGGCGCTCGGGGATTGTTACAGGGAGCGTCTCGAGTGGCTGGGTGCGGCGCCGCCGAATGAGCTGCCGTGCTGGGTCACGGGCAAAGTCGTGCTCAAGGTGCTGCTCGAGCGCTTTCCGGTGGCCGCTGGGAGGCGGCCGCATGCCCACCACCTGGTGAACCTATATATGGACAAGCATCCGACGCCGCCGGACGAGCACGTGGCGCTGGTCCGGCGGATCGTCGCGGGGCCGTGAGGTCTCTAGAATTCGATGCGGTAGACCGTGCCGCCCGCGCCGATGCCACACCACGCGAAGGTGGCGAGGTCGCGGGCCCGGTGGACGCCGCCGCTGCCGCTGTTGGCGCGGATGACGTCGTCGAAGACCGAGGTCGTGCCAGCGGCCACGTCGATGAGGAGGACCTGGCTGGTGCCGGCGGCGGAGACGGAGGAGACGAGGACGGTGGTCTCGTCGAGGGTGAGGGCGATGCCGGCGGGGTCGCCGACGATCGTGCCAGTGACGATGGTCTCGGGGGCGGAGCCAGTCTCGACTTGATAGACCATGCCGCGCTGGTCGGTGACCCAGGCGGTGCCGTCGGCCATGACGGTCACGCCGTCGAGTTCGGCGGCGGGGTCGAAGCCGGTGGCGATGCGCTCGATGGTGCCGCCCGCGAGCGGGACCTCGAACACGCCGGGGGTGTTGTCGGTGGGGTCGACGCCGGTGAACACGACGATATCGCCGGCGGCGCCGGGGATGAGGTCGAGGCCGCGCGGCTGGTAGGTCGCGGCCTCCGCGATCGCGGCCATGCTGCCGTCGTCGGCGGTGATGCGGGTGAGGCCGGTGGCGTCGGCGACCACGACCGTGTTGGCGTCGCTGGAGATCGCCAGGCTGGTGGCGTCGGCCAGGCCGTCGGCGACCTGGCGCGGGGCGGCGTCGCCTTCGCCTCCGCCGTCGATCGCGAACAGGCCCTGGCCGGTAGCGACGTCCTGCAGGAAGAAGATGACCGTGCCGTCCGGGGTCGGGGCGGCGTCGATCGGGCGATCGAGGTTCTCGGCCGCGGCCCGGACTTCAACGCCGCCGCCGTCATCAGCGGTGGGGGTACAGCCCGACAGGGCCAAGGCAAGGACACTCACCACAACGATTCGCATCGACATGCCGCGCAGTACGGCGGAGCGTGGGGGGTGGATCATTGGGGGCTGGCGGGAGCGATTCCACGAGAAACTTGGGTGCCCGGAGCTTCGGGCGTAGCGTCTCGCGGATGCGAACCTCGCCGTGGTCCTGGGCTCTTTGTGTTTCTCTCGTGCTGTTCGCCTGTGCCGGGAAGAACCCGGCCCATCCGGAGCACCATCACTCGGCGAAGGACCAGACGGCGATCGACAACGTCTGCGGGCTCGAGCAGAGCGAGTGGCAGACGCCGTTCGCGGACGACACGAAGGTGCGTGAGCAGCTGCGGGACGGGAGCGTCGCGGCGACCGGGCGGGAGGCGCTGCGCTCGGTGGGCGCGGACCCTCGCTCGTGTGATGTGAAGATGTACCGCGTGTGTCGGCTGTGCATGGAGCTCGCGGACAACGGCAAGTGCGGGCAGATCCAGGGCGGGGCGATGGAGTTCTGCCTCGAGGGCGGGGCCGGGGCGACGCCGGAAGACGATGATGCGCCAGCGGGCGACGCGGCGGAGCCCGAGGCCCCCGCGGCCCCCGCGGCCCCCGTGGCCCCTGCGGCCCCCGCGACGTAGCAGCGCGTGGCGAAAGTCGACGCGGCCCATCGCTTGGTCGCGCCGCCGCTGGCTTCGTTGGCGAGACTCGCGGGTCTTGTGTGGCGCGGGAGGGTGGTTCAGTATCGCGGGCGCCGAGGGCTCACCATGAAGCTTCCCAGTGCTTTTCGCATCGACCCGACATCGATCCTCAACACCTGGAAGAACCTCGTCGACAGGCCCTTCGGCAAGCAGCTGGTGTCGCGTGCGGTCGGCCTGATGGCGCCGTACACGGGGACGATCTCGCCGCGGATCGTCGACATCGCGCCGGGCTACGCGCGCGTGCAGATGCGGGACCGCTGGGGCGTGCGCAACCACCTCAAGAGCCTGCACGCGGTGGCGCTGATGAACCTCGGCGAGGCCTGCACGGGGCTGGCGGTGATGAGCGCGGTGCCCCCGGGTGGCCGCGGCATCGTGCTCGAGCTCGGCATGACCTACCTGAAGAAGGCTCGCGGCACGATCACGGCGGAGGCCCGCGCGGCGCTGCCGGAGACGCCGGGCTCGCACGACCTGTGGGTCGAGGGTGAGCTGTTCAACGCGACCGGCGAGCTGGTGGCCCGGGCCCGGGCCCGCTGGCGCATCGAGCTGCCGGCGAGCTGATGGCGAGGTACCGGGGAGTTGAGGGAGCGGGTGCCGGCGAGCTCATCGCGAGGTGCGGGCGAGGCCGGCGAGCTGATGGCGAGGTGACGGCGAGGGGGCAGGCTGTGCGTGAGCCTGAAGGGCACGGTCGCGCGCGGGCTCGCTGGCCCGCGGCGGGCCGGCTGCGATAGGCTCGGCCGGCATGTCGACGCCCAGCTCTGCACCGCCCGCGATCATCGTCACGCCGCCCGTCGGGGGATTTGACCGCGCGGGGGTGCGGGAGCTGGTGAAGGAGTCGGGGTTGGCGACGGCGCTGCATCGGCTGGTGCGGGCGCCGTTCGGGCACACGGTGTTGACGCTGCGCTCGCTGGACGCGGTGATCGCCGCGGGGGATCTGGCGCTGCACGCGGGCGAGGCGATGCACGCGGCGCTGCTCGAGGACATCGCGCGCACCGGCTCGCTGGCGATCCCGGAGCCGACGCCGGATCAGCGGCTGTTCATCGGCGCGTTCACCTTGACGGTGCTGGGCGACGCGCTGGCGCCGACGCTGGCCGAGCTGGCGCCGACGCCGGAGTCGACGACCGACCTCGAGGCGGAGGGGCTGGAGGATCTGCTGTGTCGCGCGCCGCGGGCGGCGATCTCGTCGCTGCTCGGGATGGCCGGGAAGTACCTCGAGGTGCAGGCAAAGCGGCAGGCTGAAGCGGCGGCGCCGACGGTCGGGGAGCGCGAGCTGTGGGTGGTGACGAGCCTGCACGCGTTCGTGTTGCAGCTGCACGGGGCGGTGCGTCGGCTGACGCACATGGGCCGGCTGCGGCCCTTCGGGGTGGCGCTGGCGCAGCGCAAGGTGGTGGTGGGGGAGCTGCGATATGAGGGGTTCACGGCGCGCAGCACGGCGGAGGCGGTGTCGGACCTGAAGCCGATGCAGCTGCACGAGGTGGTCGGGAATCAGGAGTATCTGCAGGCGGGGCTGAAGCTGGCGCGCGACGTGGCGGCCTTCGACCTGGCGGCGCGGCGGGGGCCGAAGCAGCTCAATCCGGTGCTGTTCGGGCTCGGTCGGCCGGGCTGCGGCAAGACGATCACGGCGCACGCGATCGGCAATTACTTCCTCGAGTATTGTCGGCAGCGCGACATCCCGGCCCGCTTCAAGGTGATCCGTCGGACCGACTGGGCGAGCTCGTATCAGAACGCGAGCGCGTCGACGCTGGTCAAGATCTTTAAAGAGGAGGTGTACGGATTCGAGGGGGTGTGCGGGGTGTACTGGCCGGACATCGACACGGCCTTCGCGTCGCGCAGCAGCGGGGACCTGCGTTCGGAGGAGAAGAACAACCTGGGGGCGGTGTTCGGGATCTTCGACGGGACGCTGATCCCCAAGGACGGCAAGTGGTTCATGATCTGCGACGCGAACTTCATGCAGATGGATGAGGCGACCCGCTCGCGCATCGCCCAGAACCCGTTCACGGTGAAGGGGCCGACGACGGCGGAGGACTATGTGCATTTGCTGCGCGACGTGCTGCTCCGCGAGCAGCGGGGCTTCGTGGCGGTCGGCGAGGATGCGCGCTGGATCGAGGTGGGGCACGCGCTGGTGGCCGCGGACCTGAGCGGGCGCTCGGTGGAGAGCGTGGCCGGGAACATCCGCGCGACGATCCAGGACTTCGAGTACCCGGACGAGTACTTCCGGGCCAACTTCGAGGAGCGGCGCCGGGTCATCGACCGGCTGTCGAAGCGGGTGCCGATCGCGACGGTGCTGCAGGAGATCGCGGACTACGTGAAGTTCAACCAGGAGGCGGAGGAGAAGGAGGCGCGTCAGCGCTTCGACCGCGAGGTCGAACAGATGGTGCAGCAGCTCAACGCGGGGCGGGCGGCGACGGCGAAGGCCGCGGCGGCGCTCGAGCGCGAGGTGCTCGGGAAGTAGTCACTGGGCGCGGTCGACGACGACGGCGGGCGAGCCGTCGCGGCGGCGGCTGAGCGCGAGGTGCTCGGGAAGTAGTCACTGGGCGCGGTCGACGACGACGGCGGGCGAGCCGTCGCGGCGGCGGCTGACGAGCACGCGCCAGGGACGGCAGCAGACGTCGCAGTCCTGGACCATCTCGCCGCGCTGCTGCGGGTCGATGTAGAGCTCGACGAGCTCGAAGCAGTAGGGGCATTGCACCTGCACGGTGTCGTCCATGGCAGGTTGATAGCACGGGGTCAGGGGCCGAAGCTGCCGGCCATCACGACCTCGAACCATGCGGGGGGTATGTCGTCGCAGGCGGCCCGGTCGTTGGGGCGGGTCGCCTTTGCGACCCAGACGCCCACGGTGCCGCCGAGGTCGACGAGCCCGCCGGACTGGCCGTCGAAGAGCAGCTTGTTGCCGGCCGACCAGGTCATGTCGAGGGCGAGGCGGATGGTGGGCCCGCAGGGGCCGAGGTCGATCGGTGCGCAGAGTCCGTCGACGACGGCGATGGCGACGCCGAAGAAGTCCTTGGCGGTCATGCCGGGCGGGGCGACGTGGTCGGCCTTGATGCCGGCGAGCGCGACGAGAAAGGGGTTGCCCTCGGGGTGGATCGAAAACCACTCGTTGGTCCAGAAGATCTGCTCCGCGCGGTACTCGAGGACCCGCATGTCGCCGACGGCGAGGGTCGGGCCCGACTCTGGTGCCCGCGTGATCAGCAGATCGACCGCCGCGGTCTGGCCGTCGATCGTGCAGTCGAGGCCAAGGGTCCACTGCGGGCCGGCCACGTCGGACGCGGTCACCGTGCACGGGGCCGAGATGGTCCCGGGCGGCGGTCCGTCGTTCACGTGGATGTCCCACAGGGCCATCACGGCAGGGGCATCGGGCTCGCCGCAGGCCGAGTCCCCGGTTGTGGTGCCGGTGTCGGTGGAGGTTTCGTTGCCGGTGTCGGGCGGTGTTGTGGTGCCGCTCGTGGTGCCTGGATCGGTGGTGGTCGTGACCGCTGCGGTCGATCCGTCGGTGGTTGACGGCACGTCGGCGGTGGTCGTGGGCGTGGGGTCGGTGGTCGACGCGGCCGAGCTCGTGCTGGTGTCGGTGGTCGTGGTCCCGGGTGAGGTAGCGAGAGCTGAGCGGCGCGCATGGCCACGAGAGTATCGTAAGCGGGGTGGTCGGCTTGCGGGCGCGATGCGGGCCGGGGTACACCGGCGGCGCATGAGCCCGACACTGCCGCTGGTGGAGGCGCAGCCCGAGTTGCTGGTGATCGATGCGACGGCGTTGCTGTTTCGGGCGTACTTCGGGATGCGACCACGGGTTGCCCCCGACGGGACGCCCGTGGGAGCAGTGTTTGGGCTGGCGCAGCTGATCGTTCAGATCGTCCGCCGTGAGGGGGCGCGGCAGATCGCGCTGGTGTACGACGCCGGGCGGACGACGTTTCGCAACCGCATCGACCCGCGCTACAAGGCGCAGCGCGGCGAGCCGCCGGCGGAGCTGGTGCCGCAATTCGAGCTGGCGCTGCGGCTGGGCCAGGCGCTGGGCTTCGCGGCGTACTCGGTGCCGGACTTCGAGGCCGACGACCTGATGGCGACGCTGGCTCGCGTGGCGCGTGAGGAGGGGATGGCGACGCGGCTGTGCAGCGTGGACAAGGATGTGTGCCAGCTGGTGCGCGACGCGGGGCCGTCGACGTGGGTCGTCGACCCGAAGACGGGGACCGTCGGTGACGAAGCGGGCGTGCGCGAGCGCATGGGGGTGGCGCCGCGGCAGCTGGTCGACGCGATGGCGCTGACGGGTGACAGCTCGGACAACATCCCGGGGGTGCGCGGGATCGGTCCGCGGGCGGCGGTCGCGTTGATCGAGGCGTTCGGCGATCTCGAGGGGATCTACGCCGACCTCGGGCGCGTCGAGGGGCTGGCGCTGCGCGGGGCGAAGGGGCTGGCGCAGAAGTTGGCGGCCGGGCGCGAGGAGGCGTTTCTGGCGCGGAGATTGGTCCAGCTGTGCGACGTGGTGCCCATCGAAGCGGCGGGGCCAGGCGAAGCGGCGGGGCCAGGCGAGGCGGCGGGGCCTGGCGAAGCGGCGGGGCCAGGCGAAGCGGCGGGGCCAGGCGAGGCGGCGAGGCCAGGCGAAACGGCGGGGCCTGGGGACGGGCGCTCGGCGATCCCGACGGGGCCGGGCGGGCTGTCGGCTCGCACGCGGTGGGCCGGTCCGGAGCCCGCGGCGGGGCTGTTGTTCGCGGAACTCGGCAACGACGGACCGCTGCGCTGGGCGCAGCTGCTGCATGGCGTGTTGGCCGGAGCGTGAGCGACAGGCGTGGGGAGTGGCGCTACCCTGGGGCATCCCGTGACCGATCCCGCGACCGTCCCCACCACCCCGCCACAGCTTCCGGGGGGACCTGGCGAGCCGCCGTTGACGGGGCACGCGCGGGCGCTGGCGACGGTGTGGTTCACCCTGTTCCTGGACCTGGTGTCGTTCGGGATCGTGATCCCGGTGTTGCCGTTCTATGCGACGCACTTCGGGGCGGCGGCGTGGATGGTGACGCTGCTGTCGACCGGGTACTCGGCGGCGCAGTTCGTGATGGCGCCGGTGCTGGGGCGCCTGAGCGACCGCCACGGCCGGCGCCCGGTGATGCTGATCTCGATCGCGGGCAGCGTGGCAGCGATGCTGACCCTGGGCTTCGCGCAGGCGCTGTGGATGGTGTTTCTCGCGCGCATCATCAGCGGGGTGTGCAACGCGAACGTGTCGACGGCGCACGCGTACGTGGCCGACCGGGTGCCGCCGAGCCAGCGCGCGCGCTACATGGGGATGATGGGCACGGCGGTGGGCCTCGGCTTCATCTTCGGGCCGTCGATCGGTGGCTTGCTGTCGCGGCCCGACCACCCGGAGCTGCCGTTTCTGGTCGGCGCAGGCCTCAGCGCGCTGAACTGGTTGATGGCGTATTTCTGGCTGCCGGAGAGCCACCGGCCGTCGCGCGTGGTGGGGCCGGCGGCGCCGCGGCCGTCGCTGCTGCGGGCGCTCGGGCAGGCGGAGTTCTGGCGGACGCAGCTGGGGGTGCTGGTGCTGGTGTCGTTCGGGTTCTTCATCGCCTTCGCGGCGATGGAGTCGACCTTCGCGCTGTACACCGAGGCGGCCTTCGCGTGGACGGCGAAGGAGACGGGCAAGTTCTTCTCGCTGGTGGGTGTGGTGATCGTGATCGTGCAGGGGCTGGTGGTCGGGCGGGCGGTGTCGTCGTTCGGCGAGCGGCGCACGATGATCGCGGGGTTATGCGCGCTGGGCATCGGCTTCGGGGCGGCGGCGGTGGTGCCCTACGGGTGGATGCTGCCGATCGTCGCGGTGTTCATCGCCGGCGGGAACGGTCTGATCATGCCGAGCCTCAACGCCCTGATCTCGCGCAACAGCACCAGCGAGACGCAGGGGATGAACATCGGCCTGACGCAGTCGGGCGGGGCGCTCGGGCGCATCATCGGGCCGATGATCGCCGGCGGGATGTTCGAGATGGTGACCCCGGCGGCGCCGATGGCCTCGGCGGCCGCGGTCGCGCTCGCGGTCGCGGTCGTGGCGTTGCTGATGATCCGCGAGCTGCGTCCGGACGCGGGACGCTGAGCGCCGCGGGCGATCGGTTTTCGCGGCGAATTTGTGGTGCGGGCCGCGACCTGAGACATGGTCGGCGGAGGCCCGATGTCGTCGTATCGTGCAACGCTTGTTTCTTCGCTTGTCGTGCTGGTCGCGTGCGATCCGGACGCGGGGACGCCTGCGGGCAGCAGCGGGAGCTCGAGCTCGGGGAGCACGAGCGCGGCCAGCGAGGCGCTGAGCGAGCTGGCGAGCGAGGCGGTGGTGTCCCTTGAGGCGGAGACAGGGCCGGTGATACCGGCTGCGCCGGCGATCGCGGAGGCCGAGCCGCCGATCGGGCACCGGGTCGCCCGCAAGACGATGGTGGTGCTGGCCGAGCCGCGCTGGGGCGCGGCGATGCGGGGGCGGGTGGACATGGGCAACCCCTTCGCGATCTACGAGTTTGTCGCGGGCAAGGGCTGCACGGGCGAGGGCTGGGCGCGGGTCGACCAGCTGGGTCACGTGTGCCTGCGCGACGCGGAGCCGAGCCGGCGCCCGGGCAAGGCGCTGCCGCTGGTGGCGGCGGACCGGGTGGTGCCATTCATCTATGCCAAGCCGCGGGCCGACCGCAGCGGGGCGCTGCTGCAGCCGGTGTCGCGCCACCGCAGCGCGGCGGGGCTGGCTCGTGGCGAGGCGCCGCTCGACTGGTTGCAGCCGAATCATCAATACGCGTTCGTAGAGTCGCGGCGCTTGCCGGAGGTCGGGGTGGTGCTGCTGGATCGGAGCCGGCGGGCGGTGCGGGCAGACGCGCTCGAGCTCGAGCGACCGAGCAATTTCGCGGGCCGCGAGCTGGGCGAGCGACCGGTGCCGGCGGGGAGGGTCGCGGCGTGGTCGGCGGAGGCGCCGACGCTGGTGCGCCGCGAGCCGGGGCTGGACGCCGAGGTGGTGGGGCGCGTCGAGTATCATCGCGAGGTTCATGTCGACATTGCGCCGGTGCGGCGCGATGGGGTCGACTGGTATGCGCTGCACGGCGAGCCGGGGGGCTTCGTGTCCGACGAGGACATCCGCCGGTGGATCCCGGGTGCGCCGCTGGCGGGGGTCGGCGCCGACGAGCTGTGGCTGGACGTCGAGCTCAGCGAGCAGACATTGACGGTGCGCCGCGGCGAGGAGCCGCTGTTCGTGACGCTGATCTCGAGCGGGGCGGGCGACAATCCGACGCCGCGCGGGTTGTATCGTATCTGGCACAAGCAGGCCCTGGGCGATATGCGCAGCCTGCCGGGCGACCCCGACAGCTACACGGTGGAGGAGGTACCGTGGGTGCAGTATTTCCACCGGCGCTTCGCGTTCCACGCGGCGTTTTGGCACAACAAATTCGGGCGCCGGCGCAGCCACGGCTGCATCAACCTGTCGCCGCGCGACGCGGCGCGGGTGTTCGGTCAGACAGCGCCGGCGATGCCGGGCGGTTGGACCTTCGTGTACGAACACGAGGACGAGCCGGGGACGACGGTGAGGATCCGCCGTGGTGTGGAGGATGTGCCGGATCGTCGTCGGCCGATCGGCGAGGCGGAGGTGGATGAGGTGCTGGCGGCGCGGACCGACGAGTGATGCCCCTGGACGAGGCCGCGGCGCCAGGCGAGGACGCGGCGGGTCAACGCGTCACCGCCGAGGTGGCCGGCAAGGTCGGGGCGCTAGCGCTCCTGATCGAACGACGATTCGACCGCGAGCGGGTCGGCGACTTCCTCGTCCAGTGCGTCGTCACGATGTTCGCGGAGGCGGCTTTGCTGCTCGCGCCCGGGGCCTTCACCGCGTGTGTCGATGCCGCGATCGCGGCGCTGCGCCAGCGGAGGCCCAGCGGCTTCGTGGAGGGGCTCCAGGCGCTGTGGAGGGGGATGCGGGGGCTCGGAGTGGTCGGGGAATTGGTCGGTGAGCGCGAGCCGATCGAGCTGGAGCTCGCGGAGCTCGAGCTGCTCGCCGCGGCCGCCGGAGCGAGCTGGCGGCGTGTGTCTCCGGCGATCGTGGGCACGCTGCTGGAGCGGGCGATGGGTCCGGCCGAGCAGCGGCGACACGGGGCTTTCTACACACCCGAGGGGCCGATGCGAAGGCTGGTCGGCTGGACGATCATGGAGCCGCTGCGGGCGGAGTGGGCGGTGGTCCGCGCCCAGATCGAGGTGAGGGGTCGGGACGGGGCGGAGGCGACGGCGCGCGGGCTGGGCCATGACTTTCGTCGGCGCCTGGCCACAGTGCGTGTGCTCGACCCGGCGTGCGGGAGCGGCAACTTCCTGTACGTCGCACTACAGGAGATGAAGCGGCTCGAGGCCGAGGTCGTGCGGATGCTGGCGACGCTGGGCGATGCGCTGACCTGGCTGGATATCCCCGGCGAGGCGGTCCATCCGGCCCAGTTCCATGGCATCGAGATCAAGCCGCGGGCGGCGAGGGTGGCCGCGATCGTGCTGTGGATCGGCTATTTGCAGTGGCAGGTATCGGCCGGCCGTCGCGGCACGGGGCCAGGGCCGATATGTCATGACTTATTCAACATCAGGACCGGCGACGCGCTGATCACCTGGGCGCGGGAGGAGGCGGTGGTCGACGCGGGCGGCGGCGCAGTGCGCCGCGCGAGGGGCGTGACCGAGAAGCAGGGGCAGCGCTCCCGGGTGGGGCTGACCAGGCTGGTGGGCGCCCGGGTCGCAGCCTGGCCCGCGGTCGACTTCGTGGTCGGCAATCCCCCGTTCCTGGGCAACAAGAAGATGCGGGACGTGCTCGGCGCTGGTTATGTCGAGGCGGTGCGGGCGGCGTTCCCGGGGGTCCCGGGCAGCGCGGACCATGCGATGTACTGGTGGTGGCGCAGCGCGGATCTGCTGGCCCGCGCCGAGATCCGTCGCTTCGGGTTCGTGACCACCAACACCATCACCCAGACCTTCAACCGGGCGGTCGTCGAGGCGGCGCTGCGCGACCTCGGCATCGCGCTCAGCCACGCGCTCCCTGACCACCCGTGGTACGACGAGGGCGCGCAGGTGCGGATCGCCATGACCGTCGCAGGTCGCGACGCTGGCGCACCGGCGATCCATGCGGTGGTGGTGGACGAGGCGCCAGGCCGCGTGCATGTGCACGAGCGGACGGTCCAGGAGATCCACGGCGATCTGTCGACCGGGGCGCGGGTGCGGTCGGCGCTGCCGCTGCGGGCGAACGCGGGTATCTGCTCGCAGGGGGTGACGCCGCTGGGGGATGGATTTCGCCTGGGTGAGGCGGACCTGCGGCGGCTCGGCGTGCGTCTGCCGCACCCGGTGGTAAAGCCATATCTCATCGGTGAGTATGTGATGAAGCGCCCGCGAGCGGAGTGGATCATCGCATTGGACGGCCTCTCCGAGGCCGAGGCCCGGGCTCGCTATCCGCGGCTGCTCGAGCACGTGCGGCGGGAGGTGCGGCCGATCCGCGAGGCCCAGAACGATCTGCTCCCGCGGCGCAGATGGTGGCTGTTCGGCCGCACGCGGCCGGGGCTGCGCCGGGCGCTGGTCGGGCTCCCGCGATATATAGCGACGTCGCGGACGTCGCGGCATCGGGTGTTCGTGTTTGTCCCGGCGGACACCCTGCCGGACACGAAGATCGTGGCGATCGCTACGGCCGACGCGGCGCATCTGGCCGTGCTATCGAGCCGGGTGCATGTCGCGTGGGCGCTGCGGGCGGGCGGCAGGCTGGGAGTGGGCAACGATCCGACCTACAATCATACCGAGGTCTTCGATCGCTTCCCCTTCCCGCGGCAAACAGGGCCCCACATCGCCACATTGCGGGCGCTCGGCGAGCGGCTCGACGCGCATCGCAAGGCCCGACAGGTCGAGCAGCCCGGACTGACCCTGACGGAGATCTACAGGGTGCTGGGCAGGCTCCGCGCGGGCGAGGCGCTGGCCGCGGGTGAGCAGCGGGTCCGGGACCAGGGCCAGGTCGACATCCTCGCAGCGATCCACGACGCGATCGATCGGGCGACGCTCGACGCGTACGGCTGGCCGACCGATCGATCGGACGAGGAGATCATGGGATGGCTGGTGGAGCTCAATGCGCGGCGCTGGAACGACGAGCAGCGGGGCGCGATCGACTGGCTGCGGCCTGCGTGGGGCCTGGATGGGGGCTAGTCGGCCGGGTGCGCGCGCGCGACCCACTGGACGTGGGGCTCCTCGAGGCAGGCGCCGGTCACGGCGGCCTGCACGACCTTGACGTCGATCTGCCAGTCCGTCCCGCCGTAGTTGCCGATCGGAAAGTTCAGCTCCTCGGTGGCGACCGGGACGCCCTTGGGCATCAGATTCATGTTGACCACGATGTCCAGGGAGTAGTCACCTGGCCTGTACTTGTTCTTCGCGCAGCAATCGCCGCAATCACAGTAGGTCGGCAACTCTCCACTCAAGCTCGGCGTGGCGCTGAGGGCGGTCAACTCCGGTACCTTGGCCGGGCCGGTCATGCGCGTGCTGGCGAAGAATAGCGGGGCGGGGTCGCTGATGTTGCCCATCACCCGGGCCAGCCCGACCTGCGAGAGCGGGCACTGCGCCTCGTCCCGGAGGGTGTTGTAGTGCGCCGTCATCGTCACACAGTCGCCCATTTTGACATCGGGGGAGTAGTCGACGGCGGCGCTGGCGAGATAAAGCTGGAGCGTGTACTTGGCGCCGGCGCAGTTCGGTGAACAGGTAGCATCACATGTGCGCAGCACCACCTCGTTCGCGGACACCGACTCCACCGACGCGATCTTGACGAACACCGAGGTATTGCAGGGCTTCTCCGCGATCTCCACGTCGTTCTTCAAGAGCGCGATGTCCAGGCTGGTCGGCAGTTCCTGGCCCACGCACTCGCCGTCGAATCCGGTGCCGCCGCTGGTGCTGCTGCTCGCCGGATCGGTGCTCGAGCTCGTCATTCCCGGGTCGCCGGTGGTGGTCGTCCCGGGGTCGCTGCTGGGCCCCATGGTCACGCTCGCGTCCGACGAGGCCGAGGTCGCGGCGATCGTGCTCTCGGTCCCGCCGTCATCGTCGCCGGGGACGAAGCCCGGGTTTGGCCGCGAACACGCGGCCAGGGCGGCCACGCTCATGCCGAGGATTCGTGTCGATGGCCTCATGTGCGCTCCCGTTAGGTTCGAGCAGAGCAGCGGTCGCTGGACGTTCGGGCGATTTTCGCACCAGTGTGGGCGCGAGGGTGAACACCGCGGCCGGCGACGGATGATGAAGCGCACGGGGCTATTTCATGGTCGGTCGCTGCGAGTCAGCAGTCGCCCTCCGACGCGCACGCCGAGGGCCGCGACGACCAGTGCCAGCAGCAGCAGGGCCGGGCCCAGCCACGCCAGCGTGGCATCGTACCAAACGAGGTTTGCCAGCACTGTCAGCGCCGCGAGCTCCGGGCGGTCGACGAATAGGTCGGGGCGGTAGAGGAATGCCGCGGAGGGGAGCATCGGCATCAGCGCAACCACCAGCGCCACCAGGACCGCATTCATGCTGTCCGCCGCGCGCACGAAGACGATGCTGAGGGCGGTCAGCTGGAACAGCACCAGTGCGGTCATCGCCAGTCCAGCCCCGAGCGCCCCGGCCGCGCTGACGCTGCCGCTTGCGCCCAGGTATGGCAGCGAGGCCGCGGCGCAGGCGGCCGCCAGCGCCACCCCGATCACCGTGGTCATCGCCAGGACCGGCCAGGTGCGCGCCGCCAGGAAGTCGGCGGCGGGCACGGGCTTGCAAAGCAGCAGCTCGAGCTGCTGCTCCTCGCGCGGACCGACGACCACGCCGAGGAGGCCGAACAGGCCGGCCGAGAAGGCGCAGAAGTAGACGGCGACGTAGTCGTTGAAGAGGACCACGCCGCCGAGGTCACGGAGGTGAAAGGCCACGCGCAGGAAGTCGATCACCTGCGCGGGTAGCCGCGGGAACAGGAGCTGGCAGCTCGCGATCATGGCGAGGCCGGCGAGGCCGGCGTATATAGCGACTCGATAGGGGGCGTGGCGCAGCTCGGCGCGGCGGTACTCGGCGAGTGAGGGGAGCAGGGAGCGCATATCAGGCCTCCAGCTTGCGGACGGACCATGCGCCCGCTGTGATCGTCGCGGTGGTCAGGAGGATGAGCGCGAGCGCGGGCGGCACGATCACGCCCGGTCCGAGCGCGTCGAGATGGGCCAGCGACTGCACGCCCAGCGAGATCGGGTTGAGCAGCGAGATCGTCGCCCAGGCCGGGTTGTAAAACCCGATGAACGCCATTCCGACGAGGGAGAACAGCGCCAGGAGCCCCGCGAGCAGCCCGGGCCCGCGCCGGCCGACGACGACCAGCAGGGTCGCCGCCAGCGCCGTGGCGAACACGGCGGCCCAGACGTGCAGGCTCGCCGCGGCCAGGAATGGCCCGGGGCGAAAGCCCGCGACCATCGCGCTGAAGTACAGCGCGCCGATCAGCTGGGTCCCGAGGTACAGCGTCGCCATCACGCCGCAGGTGGACAGCGTGCGCACCGCGAAGTAGCGCGGCAGCGAGATCGGCTTGGCGGCCAGCAGAGGCAGCACGCCGGTGTCGCGCTCGCGCAGCAGCACCCCACCGGCGAGGACCACCGCCAGCGTGGCGATCAGCTTGTTCATGGCCAGGTCGGTCCACATGAACATGAACAGGGTGAAGGGATCGCGGGCGCCGAACCACGCCTCCATCGCGGCTTGCACGTGCGCGGGAGGACGCGCCACCAACACGGGCAGCGACAGCACCGCGTACGCGAAGATCGCCACGGCGAACCACACCTTGCGCTCGCGCAGCGCGGCCCGGTAGTCCAGCCACAGGAAGCGGATCACGCGGCCTCCTGGCGCACCAGCGCGAGGTAGAGGTCGTCCATGCTGGCGACGCCGTGCTGCTGCTTCAGGGCGGCGATCTCACCGCAGGCGATCAGGCGCCCGTGGTGCATCGCCCCGACCCGGCGGCACAGGGTCTCGACGTCCGACAGGATGTGCGACGAGAACACGATCGTGACCCCGCGTTCGCGGGCGAGCTCGCGTAGCAGCAGGAGCAGCTCATGGCGCCCGAGCGGGTCGAGCCCGGAGGTCGGCTCGTCGAGCAGCAGCACCCGCGGCTCGTTGATCAGCGCCTGGGCCACCCCGACCTTCTGGGCCATGCCGGTCGAGAAGCCGCGCAAGCGCCGGTCGGCGGCCGCGAGCAGGCCGAAGCGGCGGAGCCAGGTCTCGGCGCGCGCCTCGGCCTCGGCCCGCGGCAGCGAGAACATCGCCGCCACGTAGGCGAGGAACTGCCGCGCCGTCATGTCTGGCGGCAGCGCGTAGTCGGCGGGCAGGTAGCCGCAGAGCCGCCGCACCGCGAGCACCTCGGTGGCGATGTCGTGGCCGAGCACGCGCGCGTGGCCCTCGCTCGGCGGCGTCAGCCCGAGCAGCATGCGCACCAGCGTCGTCTTGCCGGCGCCGTTGTGGCCCATCAGCCCGAAGATCTCGCCGGGCTCGACCGCGAGGCGGACCGCCTCGACCGCACGCACCGCGCCGAAGCGCTTGGACAGGCCCTCGATCTCGATCGCGTTCATGGTGACCTCCTGGGGTTGCTTCGCTTGCTCTGCCGGGCGGGTCAAGTCCAGATCCGCGGCCGAGGCCGACAGCGCCACCGCGCTGGCCCCGAGGTATAAGTGCGCGGCGTCGGTCCGGCGCGACCGTCCATGCCTGCACACAAGACCGGGCGAAAGCTCACCAGGAGTCACACGACCATCACCGAGAGGGCGAGGGATGTGGTGACGATGCTGGAGCGCCTGCCCGAGGTCACGAAGATCTCGCTCGGCATCATCAAGCAGATCGGGCTGGGCAAGCCCGCGGTCAAGTGCCACCCGATCACGGGCGGCTTTCGCTGCATTGTCCGCGGCAACACGTCGATCCAGGAGGTCTGGGTCTACGTCCGCGGCGACCAGGCCCAATTGCTCGGGGTGCAGGCCAAGGTCGCCGCGATGTTCCCCTGACGCGGGCGCCCCTGCTCGCGGAGGAGGAGCGACCTCCGCGAGCAGGATCGCCGCGCCGTGGTCTCACTGGGGCTCGGGGACCGGCGGCACATCGCCCGGGATCGGCAGCTCGACGTCACCCATCGCGGTCTTGTCCTGATCTTTGATCTCGCCGTCGAGATCGATGAGCGTGCTGTTCGTGATGTCACCGCCGCCGTGGGGCGTGCCCTGGAGGCCGTAGACCACGTTGGGCGTGTAGAAGTCGAGCGCGTCGCCGGTCATCCACACGTAGCCGTTCATCTCGAAGTCGTGGTCGACGCCGCCGGCGGCGCTGCCCACCAGCTCGCCGACGAGGTAGGTCGTGCCCTTCAGGACCCACACGCCGTTCATGTACTGATACTCGTAGGTGGTCGACTGGTGCGCGGTGGTCTGGTTGTCGCCGAACATCGAGCGCTGCGAGACCAGCATCCAGCCGGTCGCCGCGAAGCTGATGTCGGAGATCGGGTTCGAGTAGTTCTGGTTGTTGTACGCGGGCGCCAGGAACTCGAGCTTGGCGGTCAGCGGGTCGATCACCCCGCTCTCGTCCTTGTAACCGACCGACCAGACCGCGTTGCTCGCCACCACGTCCTTGCGGCCGGTGTCCTCGGCCCAGACGCTGTAGTAGAGGCGCCCGGCGTGCGACTGGACCGCCCAGACGCGCTGGCCGAGCGGGATGAACACGCCGTTGGGCTCGCCCACGTCGTTGGGCAGCCCGATCGTTACGCTCTTGTCGGAGTGGCGGTAGGTGCTGACGACCTTGCCGGCCATGTCGACCTGATAGACGCGTCCGTCCTCGTGGCTGCTGACATAGATGGTCTCGCTGACGCAGTCGTAGTTGATGTTGCCGAACGCCGGCCCGTTGTTCGGCAGGGTGGCGAAGTTGGACACGAGGCCGGTCTTGCTGTCGATCTTCTTGATCGTCGCGGGGCTCTGGTTGGCGCCGAAGACCGTGGTCGGGGCGACGTAGATGTTGCCGAACGAGTCGAGGGTGAGGCCGAAGACCCTGCCGATGTTGTTCTGCTGCCACGCCGGGTTGTGGTACTTGGGCGCGTTGTAGTTGAGGTTCGGCGGCGGCGGCGGGCCGGAGATGTCGATGACGTGCAGCACCCAGCCGTCCTGCTGCTGATTGGAGGTCATCACGGCGACCTTCTTGTCGAGGAAGTTCTTGTAGGCGGGGTCCGTGAACGCCGGGAAGCCGCCCGAAGCGCCATAGATCTCCGAGGGGCGGCACGAGCCGGGCAGGCCGACCACGCAGGCGTTGGTGCAGTCGTCGTCGTCGATCGCGTTGCCGTCGTCACAGTCCTCGAAGGTCGCGAGGAAGCCGTCGCCGCAGAATGCGGCCATGCAGCCCTCGGTGCAGAAGTCGGTGTTGTCCATGTTGCCGTCGTCGCACTGCTCGTCCGGCCCCTGGTCGCCGTCGCCGCACACGTTGGCCTCGCACTGCGCGTTGCATGCATTGCCCGGGCCGTTGTCGGCGCCGTCGTCACAAGCCTCGGTGCCCGCGAACAGCTTGCCGTCGCCGCACACGTTCACGGTGCAGGCGGCGGTGCAGGCGGCCGAGTCGGCGTTGGCGGGGCCGTCGTCACACTCCTCGGCGCCGTCGACGACCCCGTCGCCGCAGCCCGGACCGGCGCTGGTGCTGCCGTCGGTCGTGGTCGTCGCGCTGACGCCGCCGGTCGTGCTCGGGTCGGTGCTGGTGCCGGGCCCGGTGTCGCTGGTCGTGGTGCCGTCGCTGTTGCTGTCGCTGTTGCTCCCGTCGCCGGTCGGCTGGGCCGTATCGCTCGCCGCCGAGGTGCTCGCGTCGCTGCTGGACGGCGTCACGCCCGACGTGGCCTGCGACGTGGCGGTGGCCTCGGTCGTCGCCTCGGTGGTGGCGGTGTCACCCCCGCAGCCCACGAGCAGGCTGAGCGTCGCAACCAGAGTGCATTCAATGACATTGACAGCATAACGATTCATTGTGGCCACCATCATCCCCCCGTTTCTATCCCGGGGCACAGTACCACAGCGGGCGCGGCAGCGGTGGCCGGCCGCGTGCACGGCGAGGCAGGCGGGACGCGTCAGGGCACGACCCGGCGGCCGGGAGGCCTCCATCCAAAATTGCGCTCGCGCTGGGCGGCAACGCGCCATCCCGCGCCAGGAGACGATGATATCACCGCGACCAGATCGGGCTGCTCCACAGAATCACGGCACGTGGACGGAGCTCAGGGCGAAGCCGGTCATGTCGCTATACGTGTAGGCGCCGACGAGGCCGCCGACGGTCTGAAAGCTGCCGTCGGAGGGGTCGAGCCGGTAGGCCTCGCTGCCCTGGGACACGGCCCAGACGTAGCCGTCGAAGTCGACGCTGATGCCGTGGGCGTGCTGCGGCAGCGAGTAGGTCCGCTTGATCGTCATGGTCGCGGTGTCGAAGGCCAGGATCCCGCCGGGCGTCGCCTTGTAGAGGGTGCCCGCGCCGTCCTCCATGCAGCCGCCATATTCGCCGGCCGCGACGACCTGCCAGGTCTCGCTGGCGGGGTCGAAGCGCGAGGCGTTGCCGGCGCAGGTCCATACATATCCCTGCGAGTCCACGGTGATGCCATAACCACCGACGGGCATGTCCCAGCTGCGGTGGGCCAGGGTGTCGTGGTCGACGAAGTGCAGCTTGGCCTGGCCGACCTGCGAGCCCCAGAAGTTGCCGCGGGCGTCGACGGCCCCGCCGTAGATCCCATAATCGTCGATGTAGGCGTCGGTGATGGTGATCGTCGCCTCGATCGCCCCGGTGTCGCCGTCGAGGCGCAGGATGTCGATCGTGCCGGGGGTGTTCAGGCCCGCGGTCCACACCTTCTGTTCGGCGAATCGGCAGGTCGTGGCGTCGAAGGTGCCCGGCGTCCACGCGACCGGGCGCTGGCTGAAGTAGGTCATCGGCGTGTGCCAGGCGATGCACTCCTCGATGCCCCACGGCAGGTGCTGCGCGTCGCTGGCGGTCTGGAGCCCCGGCGTTCCGTTGCTCTCGGCGCAACGCTCGGGCAGCGCGTAGATCTTGGTCAGGCCGCCGTTGCGGTTGGCGACCACGACGTCGCCGGCGAGGTTGACCGAGGTGCGCGACGGGTTGCCCGCGGCGTCGGGGCGCGCGACATAACGCCCGCGCTCCTTCAGCGTGACGGTGTCGATCTTGCTGATCGTGCCCTGCGTGCTGTTGGCGATCCAGATGAAGGATAGACCGAGCGCGCCGTTGTCGAGCCCGCAGTCGGTGGCGCCGAGGTCGAGCTGGGGTCCGGTCGTCGGCGTGGTGTCGTCGCTGAGGCCCACGGTGCTCGCGGTCGCCGCGAGCGTCGTCGATGCTGTGCTGTCGGCGACATCGTCCCCGCAGCCGGTCACCAGCGCCCACAGGCACACATCGACGCCACGCCCCATCACCACGCACGATAGCGGAGGCGGCCAGACTCGTCGATGCAGCAGTTATGGCGGGCGGCGCGTGACGGCTGCCAGCGCGGCGGCCAGGTCGTCCGCGTCGAGGCCGCCCGTCTCCACCGGGCCGGCGGTGAACAGGGTGCTCTCGGCCAGCGCGGCGCACAGCGGGTGAGCGCGGCGCACCAGCGTGAAACCGGGCCCCGCGACCGCGGCCGGCGTGGCGCACAGGTCGGCGCACAGCGCCACGTCGACCCCGGGCTCCATCGGCTCCACGAGCGCGGGCCCCCACGCGGCCGGGGGCCCGAGCTCGCGGACGGCGTCGTGTGCCTGGCCTTCGCGACAGGTCTCGAAGAACATGTCCCCGAGGACATGCGGTGCGTCGGCTGGATGACGTCCGCGCCACAGCTCTGCCAGCGCCGTGATGACCGGGTCATGGCTGCGGACCGTACCCGTCGGCGCGAGCCCGGCCCAGGCGGCGATCAGGCGCTGCCGTGGGCCGATCGCGGGGAACAGCGCGTAGGCGTCAGACAGGCCCAGACGGGCCCGCAGCGCGGCGTGCAGCGCCGCTCCGTCGGCGCCGCCGAGCACCGCGGGCCCGGCCGTCCGCGGCGCCTCGGCCAGCGCGGGACAGCCGGCCCACGCGCCCTCGTCGATCGGCTCGATCGGCTCGAGGAAGGGGGTCGGCGTCGGGTCCGGGGCGCGCCGCAGGCCCACACGCCAGTCGGCGAGGAGCCGTGCGAGTCGTGGGAGCGTGCGCGCGAGCCATGGCCCGTGCTCGCGCAGCGACAGGCGCAGCGTCGGCGCCCCGGGCTCGGCAGGCGGCGTACCGAGGCCGCGTGCGCCGGTCGTCAGGTAGAGCAGCGCCAGCAGCGTCGACGCCGGCAGCTGCTCGGCCGGGACCTGCGGCAGCATCGCCGCCGCGTCGAGGAACAACGCGCCGCCGCCCCAGCCGCGTAGCGGCACACCCTCCTCGACGAGGCCGCGGGCCAGGTCGTCGAGCGCTCGCCAGCGCTGCGCGGCGGGCTCCAGCATCCCGAGCAGGCCACGCGCGAGCGCCCCGAGCCCGGGTCGCGCGCGGCCATCACCTGGCCCAAGGAGCAGGTCAGAGATCGGTCGCAGGCGATCGATCCACGCCGGGTCGGCGGCGGAGATCAGGCCGAGCGCCGCCCCACCGGCGTCCTTGCGGCCCGACAGCACGACCAGGTCCGCGGCCGCGAGCTGGCGGCGCAGGGCGGGCGCCCCACCGTCGCCGTCGCGCGCGACGTTCTCGGCCAGGCGCGACGCGTCGAGCACGATCGGCACCCGGCGATCGACCCGATCCCGCAGCGAAGCGAGGGCCGCCAGCGTCGCGCCGGCCAGGCCAGCTCCGCCCCGCGGCCCGAGCAGGCAGCGCGGGGCGCACAGCCAGATGCAGGCCACGTCGCCGCGGCGCAGCTCCGCCTCGGCCCGCGCCAGATCGATCGTCTCGAGGCCACCCGGAGCACATGTCCCTCCGGACAGGTCGACGAGCGCCCCGCCGCAGCGAGCGATCGACCAGCGCCCGGTGACATAGACCTCGGTGCACAGCACGCGCAGCCCCGGACGCACCAGCGCCGTCGCGACCACCGCCTCGGCCGCGCGTCCGAGCGGGGCGGCCAACCATGCGCGCCCGCCGAGCACCGTCGCCACCGCCGAGTCGAGCGCCGCCGCCTCGCCGCGCGCGCGCTGCGTCGGCGGGGCGATCACGTCGGTCGACAGGTCGCACACCACGGCGCTCGCGGGCAGCCGCGCCGTGTTGAACGCCGCGGCCTGCAGGGCGGCGAGGCGGTGCGTCAGGTCCATGGCTGGTCTTTCGGACATGTCGCATGGAACATGGCCGCGAGCAGCAGCGCCGCGGCGCGCTCGCCGTGGGCGGCGAGCAGCGCCCGCCCGAGCGCCGGTGTACAGCTGAGATCGCCGAGCACCACGCGGTCGCCGGCCGCCAGCGTGACGCCGCCGACCAGCGTGACCGCGAGGCTCGCGTGCTCGTCGTCGAGGGCTCCGTCCGGACCGCACCAGCGCAGCACCGGCCCGACCGGCGCGATGTGCCAGCGACCCGCGGGGGGCACGGTGGCGATCGTCCGCGGGGCCGGCAACGTCGCGGCGAGGAACCAGCGCCAGCGCGGCCGCGCCGCGACCGCGGCCACCAGCGCGTCCTCCAGCGCACGCAGCTCCCCCGCGAGCCGGGGTCGTGACAACAGCACGGCCGGGAGCGCCGACGCGAGCTCGGGCTGCGACAGCGGCACGGCCGGCAGCGGCGACGCGCGCTCGGGCTGCGACAGCAGCGGCGACGCTCGCCTGGGCTCCGCGTCGGCGACGATCTCGGCGAGCAGCCCCGCGGCTCCGTTCATCCGCGGGTTCAGGTCGTGGTAGACGCGCGTGCTCGCGTCGACGCGCAGGAAGTCGAGCCCGAAGGGCCCGTGGAAGCCGCGCTGCGCCAGCATCTGCCCGCAGCGGCGCAGCTCCCCGGCGATCGCCTCGCGCTCCTCGGCCGAGAAGTCCGCCGCCTCGAAGCGGTTGCCCGCGTAACCGGGACAGCCGCGCTCGTCGGTCGCCACCAGCTGGCGCGAGGGCGGCAGCGCCAGCACCTCGCGGTCGCCCGTCACCAGCCCCATGACGTTGCACGGCTCGCCGCGCACCCACGCGGCGGCCCGCAGCGGCCCCGGTCCGAGCGCTGGCAGGCGCGCCTGCGCGGCCGCGAAGTCCTCGCACACCCGCGTCCCGGCCCCGCCGCCCGAGAGCCCCAGCGCCTGCACGACCAGCGTCGCCGCGCCGAGCTTGGCCTGCATCGCCGCCCAGCTCGCGGCGGTGCAGGGCCAGCGCAGCGGCACGGACGGCGGCGTCGGCAGCACGGTCGGCAGCGCCGCGCAGGCCTTGTCCTCGAGCGACCGACACAGCGCCGCGTCCTGGGCCCAGAGCGGGCGCGCTCCGAAGATGTCCTGAGGGACAGGTAAGTAGGCGATCACCGTGGCCTGGGCGTCGGGGTCGATCTGCGCCAGGAAGGCCGCAACAGCGACGCGTGCGCGGACCAGCGTGGCCGCGAACTCGTCGACCACGTGGCTGAAGATGTCGCGGCTGGCCCCGACCAGCCACAGCAGCGGCGGTCCGTCACCACCTGTCCCGAGAGGCAGCTGCGGGCCGCCGGCCGGCACCACCGCGATCACGCCGACGAGCTCGGCCGCGAACGCGGTGAGGCCCGCGAGCTGCCCCGGCCCGATGCTCACCGCCACCAGGCGTCGCCCGCTCAGCCGCGCCCGGGCCAGCGTCGCCAGGCGCAGCGCGGCGGTGTCCGCGAGCACCTCGCTCACCGCCCCGCCGGCAGCGCGGCCAGGGCCGCCTCGGCGCGCTCGAGGGTCTCATCGATGTCGGCCGGCGTATGCGCCAGCGACAGGAACCAGTTGTGGGTCGGGTGCAGCAGCACGCCGCGTCGCGCCATCGCCTCGCTGAAGGCGCAGGCCAGCGCGTGCTCGTGGTCGCCGGCGAAGCCCACCAGCGGCAGCGCCGGCGGACCCGAGATCGCCAGCTCCAGCCCGCGCCTGGCGGCCAGGGCCTGCAGCCCGTCGCACAGCCGCGTCCCCATCGCGGCCATGTGTGCACAGGCGGCGGCGTCGAGCAGCTCGAGGTTGGCGAGGGCGGCCGCCAGCGCCGGCGCCAGGCCCCAGAAGGTCCCCGACACGAACACACGCTGCGCCGCGGCCAGCATCGCCGCGCTGCCGAGCGTCGCGGCCACCGGGTAGCCGTTGGCCAGCGCCTTCGACAGGCAGTGCAGGTCCGGGGCGATGCCGAAGTGCGCCGCAGATCCGCGCGGGTCGAGGCGGAAGCCGGCGCGGATGTCGTCGAGCACCAGCGCCGCGCCGTGGCGATCGCACAGCGCCCGAACCTGCGCCCAGTGACCCGCGGGCGGCAGGGCATTGGCCGCGCCGACCTGCTGGTCGTATGGGCAGAGCAGCACCGCCGCGACCGGCTCGCGCGCCAGAGCGTCGGCGAGCGCCGCGACGTCGCCCCAGGCGATCCTTCGCACCTGGCCCTGCTCCTGCGCCACCCGACCTGCCCCGAAGGCCAGGTTCACGTGATTGCCGTGCCACGCCCCGTGGGCCACCACCAGCGCGGCCCGCCCGGTGTGGGCCCGCGCCACCGCGATCGCCACGTCGATCGCGTCGGTGCCGCTCTGCGAGCACGCCGACCACGCCATCCCCGGGTGGCGGGCGACCAGCGCCTCGGCCAGCGCCACCTCGACCGGCGAGGGCAGCGAGTGGCACACGCCCCGCGCCTGCTGGGCCGTGAACGCGGCGTCGACCTCGGCCCGCGCATAACCCGAGACCATCGGCCCGTAGCCGCACAAATAATCGATGTAGGGCTGCCCGTCGGCGTCGCTGAACCGGCAGCCGCGGGCGCCAGCGACGAAGTGCGGATAATCCTCGGGGATCGTCCGCATCTGGGTGGCCGTGAACGCGAAGCTGCGCCGGTGCCCGAACACCCCGTTCGGGATCACGGCGCGCGCGCGAGCCAGCAGCGCCGCGTCCTCACCGCTCATGCGGATCTCCGACGTACGCGGCCCAGCGCGCCCGGTGCTGCGGGAACAGGCGGCCGAACAGGTCCGCGTCGGCCAAGCTCCGGTCGGTCTCATCGAAGCCCGGCGCGACGACCTCGCTGATGAGCCCGTGCTCCACCCCGGCCGGCAAATATGAGCACTTCCACCACCCGCCCGGACACGTGAATGCCAGCACTTGCCCGGCCCGCGGATCGCGGCCGAGCACCACCTCGCGCCACTCACCCGCCGGCGAGATCAGGCCGTACACGATGGGCCCCCCGCTGTGGAAGAAGTGCGTGATATCCGAGGTGTTGCGATGAAAGCGACCGACCGGCGCGCGCGTGCTCAAAAGATAGTAGATCGTGCTGGCGAGCGAACGCTCGCCATTCTCACTCGCGAGGGTCGCCGCGGAGCGCCAGCATTCGCCGAAATGTCCGCCCTCCACGTGCGGCACCAGCCCGAGCGCCGCGATCAGCGAGTCCGCCGGGCTCACGCGCCACCCCCGACCGACGGCACAAACGGCGCCAGCAGCTCGCGCTTCGCGGGCGACAGCCGCTCCAGCACCCGGGCGTCGGCCGAGCAGTGATCGTCCGGCGACCAGCCTGGCACCACCGCCTCGCTGATCAGCGCCCACGGCCCCTCCACCAGCTCGATCGCCTTCCAGCGCCCGCCAGGTACCACCACCTGAAATGCGTGCGGCGGCCCCAGCAGCTCGGCCCGGTGCTCGCCGTCTGGCGCGAGGCTGTGGACCCGCAGCACGCCGCCCGCGTGATGAAAGTGCAGCCCGTCGGCCGAGCTGCGGTGCATGCGTGCGCGCGGCGCCTCGGACGTCAGCAGATAATAGATCACCGTGATCAGCGGCCGCGTCCGCGGCCCGCCCGGGAAGTCCGCGGCGTGATACTGGCGAAAGTATCCGCCCTCGGGGTTTTGCGACAACCCGAGCTCGGCGATCCAGTTCGCGGCGTGATGCACCGCCGCGAGTGTACCCCAAAGCCCGCGTGCACAGGCAACGAGCGATCAGTCGTCGTCGACCACGCCGAGCAGCTCCGCCAGCCCGGGCAGCAGCGCCGGCAGATCGGCGAGCGCGGCGACCAGGGCCGCGGTGTCGTCCGGCGCGAGCGGCAGGCGGACGCGCCACGCCGGGTCGACCGCGGCCAGCCCCGCGAGCCAGCGCTGCAGCGCGTCGGCGGCGGTGACCGTCACGATCGACGCGGTCAGCGACAGGGTCGCCAGATCCTCGCTGACCGTCGCGTGCAGCCCGTGGGAGGGCTTGTACAGCAGATCCCCCGGCGCGAGCAGCAGCTCGCGCGCGCCAGCGCCGAAGCGCCCGCCGGCGTTGCCCGCCAGCGACGCGGTCGGGTCCGGGTCCTCGACGACCCAGCGCTTGCGGCCCGCGATCTGCACGATGAAGCTGTCGTGGATGTCGCTGTGTGGCCGCAGCCCCGCGCCCGCGCGGCCGAGGAACAGCTGCAGGTTCGCCGGCGCCGCGAAGCGCCGCGTCAGCGCCTCGGCGAGCCCGGCCAGCCGCGGGAACAGCCGCTCCGCGTGCGGCACATTGATCGCCTCGTCGACCGGCCAGGCCCCGGGCGTCGCGTGCTGCCAGCGGCGGGCGATCACCTCGCCCGCGCGGGGGAAGCTGAGGAACGCCGGCTCCGCCCCGAGCTCGACCACCGCGCCCGCCAGCCTCGCCTCCACCTCGGCGATCGTCGGCAGCGTCGGCAACAACCCGGCCGCCCCGCCAGGGATGTACACGAAGCGCCGCCGCCAGCAGCGGGTCATGAAGTCCCCGGCGAGCACCGAGTCGAGCAGCGCCGTCGCTTCCACCGCGGCAGCCTACGCCGGCGCGCCGCGATGATAAAGTCCGCGCCGATGTGGCTCGACGACCCGCTGCCCTCCCTGCGCGAGACCCTCGCCTACGCGCGGGCGCAGATCCCCCACTATCAGGGCCCCGACTACGCGCACGAGCTGAACGACCTCCGCGACCTCCAGCGCCTGCCCTTCGTGCGCCCCGAGGTCTACGCCGCCGCGCCCGAGCGCTTCGCGGTGCCCGGCGGCTGGCCCGAGCTCATCACCTTTAGCTCGAGCACCACCGGCGCGATCGGCCGCCCGCGCTGGCACCTGCAGCGGGAGTTCGACCTCTACGGCGAGGCCGTGCGCAGCCTGCTGCCGGCCCGCGACGGCGACGGCGTCACCCTCGTGATCCACCCCTACGATCAGGGCGCCGCGCAGCGCCCGGTCGGCGAGCGCCGCCTCCTCTACACCCCATTCCTGGTCCCGTGGCACTACGAGCTGATCCTCCGCCTGTTGCGCGACGGCTGGCGCACCCCGGCCGGCCTGCTGCGCATCGATCACATCGACGCCTTCAGCCCGGCCCTGCGGATCTTCACCACCTGGCTGCAGCAGCAGGGCATCGACCCCGGCGGCTTCGGTGTCACCGGCATGTCCGGCTACGGATCGATCCAGCCGCAGGCCTGGCGCCGCCGCCTCGCTCGCAGCTGGGGCGCCGAGTACCAGGACATCTACGGCCTCAGCGAGGTCAAGCACAGCGAGGCGTTCACCTGCCCGGTGTGCGGCGCCTACCACTTCTTGCGCCCGATCGTCCCCGAGGTCGTCGACGCCGACACCGGCGCCGCGATCACGTCGGGCTTCGGCGTGCTCGTGCTCAGCGAGCTGCGCCCCTTCACCGAGCTGCAGGTGTTGCTGCGCTACTGGACCGACGACATCGTCGAGATCAGCGGCCCCTGCATGATCTCCGACCTCGGCTTCCGCTTCCGCGGGCGGCGGGCGGACAGCCTCGCGCTGGCCCGCCCGCACGCGGCGCCGATCTACGTCGGCGCGTTGCAGGTCGGCGAGCTCGTCGCGGAGCTCCCCGACGTCGCCCAGACCCTCTACCCGTGGGCCGCCTTCGCGCACGACGTCGGCGCCCCGCGCTTCAATCTCCGCCGCGACGGCCGGGCCGTGATCGTGACGCTCGAGCTGCGGTACGCCCCGGAGCTGTTCCCCGAGCGCGCCGCCGAGGTCTGCGCCGAGGCCCGGGACCACCTGTTACACGCGATCTCGGGTCTGGCGGATCTCGTGGAGGCGGGCCTCCACGAGCTGTCGGTGACCGCCTGCGGGCCCGGATCGCTGACGGGCCCGGCGAAGGTCTAGCAGCTGTGGCCGATGAGCATCCCGGTCTTGCGAGCCACGCGCTCGAGCGCCGCCTTGGTCAGGTCGCTCTTCACCTGGCTGCTCAGCCCGACCCGGCACGTCCCCAGGTACTTCGACAGCGCCTCGGCCGAGCTGCCCGCGCCAGCGCTCGCCGGCTGGAGCAGCTTGTCGACGCCCTCCTTCGCCGTGCCGACCAGCATGTTGCGCTCTTCATCGGTGAGGTCGAGCTGGGCCAGCGCCTGCGGGTCGTTTGCGACCTGCGTACGAAAGGGCTTGTTCTCGAGCATCCGGGTCAACACCTTGGCAGTCGTCTCGGCAGACATGGTCAAACCTCCAGCCCGGGAAGGGTCCGCCCTGTGGGTCCAGGTGTCAACCTCGATGACACGGGGCGGTACCGACCGTCAACACAGGTCGAGGGTGTCCAGGATCTGTGCCAGGTGCATCTCCAGCTGGTCTTGATCGGCGGCCTGGCGGGCGTTCAGCTGGTTGCCGGAGCCCCAGTCGGCCAGCTTCTCGAGCTGGCCGGGATCGATGGCACCGCCGAAGCCGATCACGTGGGTGGTGACCCCGGCCGTGAACATGGCCTGGAGGGGTGGCTGGACCTGGGCATCGGTCGAGTCGTATTTGCCGACGATGATCACGATGTTGAAGAATTGGGTCTGGGCGGTGCACGCAGGCTTGCTCTGTTTGCACCCGACCTTGTAGGCCGCGAGGTTGTCTTGGGCCAGGTCCAGGCCGAGGTGCAGGAAGCGTTTGGAGCCGATGCATTGCATCGGTTTCTGAGCGCTGAAATCGCACTTTGGCATGTGGCTGATCGTGGTTTCGGCGAATCCTGGCGGATCCTGCATGGACCCATCCTTGAAGGTCCACTTGATCGGCGGGAGCCCATGGGGGTCGACGCAACCGGGCGCCTCGCACGAGCTGGCCGGATCAAGGGCCCACGCGAGGTTCTCCTTGTGGCAGGCGCCGTACTGGACGACCTGCTTGCTGCCGGCCCCGTCGTCGCCGAACACGGTGAGGCCGATCAGGGCCTGGTGCGCGACGATCTTGTTGTTGTCGAGGATGACGTCGAACATCGATGGTGCGCCGGCGAGGCTGTCACGGACCTGGTCCCAGGGGGTCGGAGCGGGTGGGGCGAGCATCGCCGAGGAGGCGTCGAGCAAGAGCATCACGCGCGGCAGGCCGGCCGGGCAGTCCTTGTCCGCGAGGCCCTGGGCGCAGGTGGTGCATTCGGATGCATCGGCGCAACCGAACGCGCACTGATTGCCGTCTGGCGGGTCCTTGAAGCCGCCGTTGCCATCGCAGACCTGGAGGGCGTCGTCGATGCAGACGACGGTGTCCTCGGGGCAGGCCTCGGCGCCGGTGCTCGCGGTGCCGGTGCTCGCGGTGCCGGTGCTCGCGGTCCCCGAGACGGGGTCCGTCGCATCCGTGGTCGCTTCGGTGGATGCTGTGGTGGTCGACGGGAGGGTGGGGTCGGGCGGCCCGGAGCTGGCGCTGCTCGAACCGGGCATTGTGGCCATCGTCGTGTCGGCCGCCGTCGACGTGGGGACCGCAGTTGAGGTCGGGACATCGCCGGTGGCGGAGTCGGTGGTGGCGGTGCCGGTGGCGGGTCCGTCGGTCATGGCGGCCGTGCCCGGGCCGCAGGCGGCAACGAGACTCAGGCCGATCGTGCAGACACGCGAGATGGTCATGGCGTCCCCCAGGGCGGGACGGTAACACGGGCCACCGGTCGCGCAGGCGATCGGCAGATATGGTCAAACCTGGGGAGAGGTCGCCCCGATGGGGGGTGTCAGTTGCAGGTGGTGGCCGCGATGTTGGGGTCGCGGAGGGCCTGGCGAAAGCCGTTGGTGGCGGGGTCGGCCCAGTGCGGGGACTCGGCCATGGGGACAGCGCCACGCGCGTCGACGTCGGTGATGTGGTGGTTGTACTGCGGCCACAGCGGGCGGGCGGGGACCCAGCGCTGGTGTTTGGCGCCGTAGACGAAGAGGCCCTGGCGCGGGGTGAAGTCGGGGCTCCGGACCTTGCAGGCCGTGAGGGGGTTGGGATCGGAGTTGTTGGCGATGACGAGGATCTCGGTCTCGGCGTCGGCGTCGATGTCGGCGACGATCGGGTACTCGTGGCCGGTGAGGCTCGAGTTCTCGATCTCGCCGAGGATGCGGCCGGTGGCGCCGTCGAGGACGCGGAAGTGGCACTCGTCCTGGTAGAGCAGCTCGGGGAGGCCGTCGGCGTCGAAATCGAAGGCGAGGCTGCCGGTCGAGGCGGAGGACTGGTCCTGGGTGTCGATGTGCCAGCGGACGTACATGGCCCCGGGGGCGGGCTGGGGATCGAATCCGTCGAGGACGAGCTGTTCCTCCGGGCGGTTGAAGTCGTAGACGGCGATCGCGTTGCCGCCGGCGATCGCGGCCTCGAGGCGGCCGTCGCCGTCGAAGTCGGCGAGGGTGGCGGGGCCGCCGAGGTTGCCGCCGCGGATGGCGATCGGCTGGGTGCGCAGCGCGGGGTCGGCGACGCAGGCCTTGCCGCTGGGGTCGACGCCGCACCACAGCTCGCCGCTGCGGCCGTCGAGGACGCGGATGAACGGCCAGGCGGTGAGCACGACCTCGGGGCTGCCGTTGCCGTCGAGGTCGGCGACGGCGGGCCAGCCGTCGTTGCCGTTGCCGTCGAGGTTCTGCCACAGGCGGCTGAGGCTGACGCTGGGCGGCGCGCCAGGGGTCCAGGCGATCTTCCAGGCGTCGCGGCCGGTGAGGAGCTCGGGCTTGCCGTCGTCGTCGAGGTCGACGAAGGTGGGGAGGCCGCCCGAGTAGATCGCCTTGGCTGGGACCTTGTTGTCGGTCGGGCTGCCGATGCTGCCGCCGTCGCCGTCCTGGTCCCACACGAGGAGGCCGTCGTTGTCGAGGATCGCTGCGCCGAAGGCGATCTCGGCGGCGGGGTCGGTGTCGAGGTTGGCGACCGCGGGGGCGCCGTACTGGGCCGTGATCCGGGCGGTCTGTCCGCTCGGGTGGTGCGAGGTCCACAGCAGCTCGCCCGCGCCGTTGACCGCGTGGATCGCTGAGGTGGAGTCCTGCAGGTCGGCGCGGCCGGCGTAGACGATGTCCGGGACGTGGTCGCCGTCGACGTCGGAGACGACGACGGTGGCGCGGCCGTGCGAGCCGAAGCGCTGGTTGGCGGGGTCGTGGCGGATGCGCCACTTCACCTCGCCGGTGACGCCGTCGAGGAGGGCGAGCTCGCCGGCGTCGTTGTGGTTGCTGTCGACGCGGGCGATGTTGAGGACGATGTCGGGGACGCCGTCGTCGTCGACGTCGGCGACGAACGGGATCGAGGTGAGCTCGCCGGCGGTCCACTGCCACTCGAGGGTGAGCGCGTCGATCGAGAAGGAGAGCGGCTCGCCGCAGGCGATGTCATCGCCGCAGGCAGGCGCCGCGAGCAGGCCGATCGCGCACAGCAGGGACCCAGCGCAGGTTCTCATGCGAGCGTACTAGCCGGGGTCCTCGCGGCTGGCAAGCGGACGCGGCGACGATCGCTGCACGCGATCGTCATGCGACGTCAATGCGGGGCGATGCCGCGGGCGATCTTGGTGGCGGCCGCGGCCACCCGGTTGTCGGGGTCGAGCTGGAGGCGGGCGAGCTCGGGCAAGGCGGCGGCCTGCGTCGCGTCGATGCGGGCGAGGGCCCGCAGCGCGGCGAGGCGGACGATGGCTGTCTCATGGGACAGGTTGTGCTGGAGCGGGACGAAGGCGGCGGCGTGGCGCAGGTTGGCGAGGCCGCGAGAGGCGGCGACGCGGACCGAGCTGTCGGCGTCGCCGGTGGCCAGCACGATGAGGGTCGGGGCGAGGGTCGCTCCGTCGCTGCGACGGCCGGTGGCGAGGGCGGCGGCGGAGCGAAGGGCGGGGTCGGGGCTGGCGAGGCCGCTCTCGAGCACCGGGAGGGCGCGCTCGGCGGGGGCGCGGCGGAGGGCGATGAAGAGTGGTTTGCGGCCCGGGCCCTCGGGCTCGCTGGCGAGGCGGGCGAGGGTCGCGGCGGGGTCATTGATATCGGCGGGAGCGGGGCCGGTCGGGGTGGGGCTGCAGGCCGCGATGAGGAGCAGCAGCGCGATGCGGCGGGCGTGCGCGGCGAGGTTGGGCTTCGTCATGGTGGTCGGGGCCTGCATTGGTCAGCGACCGAGGTTGAGGAGGAGCTCGACGGTGCCGCTGCCGAGGGCGCCCTCGTCGAGGCTGGGGCGGCCGGTCTTCGGCGGGTTGAACACGAGCGGGTAGCGGACGCGGTAGATCTGGTCGTCGAGGTTGCCGGCAGGGATGTCGAGCATCCACGCGGCCTCGAGCAGGCAGCGCTCGAAGCCCGCGTCGCGGGCGCTCAGGCCGGCGAGCTCGGTGGTGGCGAGCATCACCTCGCCCTTGCCGACCTCGAACTCGAAGACCACGCGGCCGCCGAGCTGCTGGTTGCGGGTGAGGGCCTGGTTGTAGCAGACGCGGGCGCGCGGGAAGACGCGGGTGCCGAGGTAGCGGCGGAAGATCCGCTCGTCGAGGTGGCCGCGGTCGTCGACGCGGCCGCGGCCGGCCCAGGTGATGCCGAGTCGGGCGCTGCGCTGGTGCTTGCGGTTGTACCAGGGCGGCAGGGCGAAGCCCTCGGCGACCGCCTGTGCGGGGCCGGCGGGGCGCACCGAGGCGACCAGCGCGGCCGGGGGCGCGGCCATCCGCTCGGGCCGGGGCTGCAGCTGCTGGCGGGTCTTGCCGAGCTTGCCGCGCACGCGCACGCGCGGCGGTCCGGCGCTGTAGGTGCCGGCGAGGACGATCGCGTTGCCGGCGACGAGGCCCGTCGGTGGGCTGTCCTCGAGGACAGCTTGCGACGGGAGGCCGATGCTGAGCTCGCGCAGCACGCCGGGGGCGCGCAGGAGGTTGCGGGCGAAGGCCTCGCCGCCGTCGCGGCTGTACTGGGCGAGGTTGGCGAGGCTGATGCGGGCGTCGAGGCCGGCGGCGAGCTGGGCGATCGGGTGGTCGGCGGCGATGCCGGTGCGCGCGAGCATCGGCTCGTCGACGAGGAAGATGAGCTCGGGTCGCTCGCCGCGGCGCTTGCCGAGGCTGTCTGAAAAGACCTGTCCCAAAGGACCGGCGCCCGCGCCGAGCGGGAGCATGCCGTCGGTGATCACGAGGACCAGCGGGCGCTTCGCGGCGCGGAGCACGATGCGCTGGCCGGCGAGCGCGAGGGCGGCGGCGAGGTCGGTGCCCTGCTCGCGGCTGCCGGCGTCGAGGGTCGCGGCGACGCGCTCGCGGGCGGCCCGGTCGTGGACGCCGGGCCAGGTGGTCGAGGTGGTGGAGGTGCTCGCGGTGGTGGTCGCGGGAGCGGCGTCGGGGAGCAGCGGGCGGGGTTTGCGGGCGAAGCTGATGGCGTCGAAGGTGAGGCTCGCGGGGAGGGCGTCGAAGAGGCCGGCGATGGCGGCGATCGCCTCGCGGTGCATGCTCGGGGTGGTGCTGCGCGAGCGGTCGATCAGCAGGACGATGTGGTCGGGGTGCGGCGGCGCGGCGGCGCCGAGGCGCAGGTGGAGGCGGAAGCGGCCGCTGCGGCCGTCGCCGGGGTCCGGCAGGACCGCGAGCTGGGCGTCGAGCGGACGCGGTGACCTGGCCTTTGCGCCCTGTTCGATCGGCCAGGCGACGACGGCGCGGTCCTCGGGCCTGGTGACGAGGTAGGGCTGGCCGGCGTTGCTGCTGCCGTCGACCCAAAACGGTGGGGTGGCGTCGGGCTCGGCCGCGGCGGGCTTGCCAGGGTGGCGCTCGGCGAGCTTGACGAGGACGCGGCGCTCGCCGGCGAGGGCGTCGCGCTCGTCGCCGCGGCTCGGGAGCTCGAGCTCCCAGCGGTCGCCTCGCAGGCGCACGGGGGCCCGCAGGGCGAGCTCGACCTGGGTGGTGGTGGCGGGGTCGAGGCTGAAGGCGACGAGCTCGGCGCCGGGGAGGTCGCCGTCGGCGACGGGTGCGATCGGTCGGACGACGACGGTGCCGGGCTCGCGGCGACCCGGGTCGGCGGCGATGCCCGCGGGCTTGCCAGGGGTCCACACGCCGTCGCGGGCGACCTGCAGGCCGTGGATCTCGGCGCCGCGCGGGAGGGCCAGGCTGACGACGGTGTCCTGCTCGCGGTTGCTGGCGTTGTGCAGGGCGACGCGCAGGCGCAGGTCGGCGAGGTAGCCGTCGCTGCCGACGACGATGACCTCGTAGCTGAGCTCTTGCACGACCTGAAAGCCGCGCTCGGGGTTGACCTGGAGGTCGATCTGCAGGCTGTCGGCCTGGGCCGCGGCGGGGCTCGTGAGGACCGCGAGCGCGGCGCTGAGGACGAGGCCGCCGCCGAGCCAGCGGTCGGGGGCGGTGCTGCGGACGGGCGGCGGCACCTCGGGACGGTAGCGTAGTTTGCGAGGCGTCGCTCGCGGCGTGGCGGGCGCGCTCGGTCGACCCGGTCACGACCTGCGAGCGCGGTGCGGCCGGGCGCGCGGGCGCGCGGGGCTGCTTGCCAAACGTCGGCGCTCGTGCGCGAGATCCTTGCGGCACGCGAGCGATGGTCGAGCCCTCTCACAACGACGACGACGCGAGCTTGTGGCCGGCGAGCCTGCGCCTCGAGCACGGCGTGTTCGAGAGCCGCTATCAGGTGCTGCGCCGGCTGAGCGACGGCGGATGGGCGAGGTGGTGCTGGCCGAGCACCTGAGCCTGGGCAAGCGGGTGGCGATCAAGATCATGCACCCGCAGTACCGCGGCGACGCGGCGACGGAGGAGCGCTTCATCCTCGAGACGCGGGCGGCCGCGCGGATCCACCACGAGAACGTGGTCGGCATCAGCGACTTCGGGCGCACGGCGGACGGGCGGATGTTCTTCGTGATGGAGTACCTCGAGGGCGAGGACCTGGCGCAGACGCTGCGACGCGAGGGGCCGCTGCCGTGGAAGCGGGTCGTGCACATGACGCGGCACGTGTGTCGGGGCATCGCCGAGGCGCACCGCCGCGGGGTGATCCACCGCGACGTGAAACCGGGCAACTGCATCCGCGTGACCGTCGACGGCGACCCCGACTTCATCAAGGTCGTCGACTTCGGGCTGGCCAAGCTGTTCGGCGCGGAGGAGCAGCGGCGGGCGCCGCAGACGGTCGCCGGGGTGCTGCTCGGCACGCCGGGTTACATGGCGCCGGAGATCGAGGCGGGGCAGCGGCCCGACCCGCGGGTCGACCTCTACAGCACCGGCGTGCTGATGATCCGCCTGCTCACCGGCAAGCTGCCCGACGAGGGCGGGATCCGTGCGCTCGGCGAGATGCACGAGCTGCCGGCGGCGCTGCTCAGGCTGCTGTACAAGGCGCTGCGCGAGGACCCCGACGAGCGCTTCCAGAGCGCCGCGGCGATGGAGGAGGCGCTCGACTACGTGATGCAGGCGACGGCGCGGCCGCCCTCGTTGCGCTCGGTCGAGAAGGCGGCGCGGCCGGTGACGGCGAACGGCGGGCAGTGGCGAACGGGCGCAGCGCGCGGCCGGTGACGGCGAACAAGCTGCAGGCGCCGCAGCCCGCGGCGCGGCCAGTGACGGCGAACAAGCTGCAGGCGCCGCAGCCCGCGGCGCGGCCGGTGACGGCGAACAAGCTGCAGGCGCCACAACGTGGGAGTTCGGCGCCGCTGCCGGTTGCGCGGCCGGTGCAGACGCCAGCGGGGCGGCCGGTGACGGGGCGTTCGCATGATGTTGTGCGTGCGGGGGCGGAGGAGCCGCCAGAGCGGCTGACGCAGGCGATCCACAGCGGGGCGCTGGCGGGGCGGGGTGTGCTGGTGCCGGTGTCAGTGTCAGTGCCGGTGCCCGTGGCCTCGCCGCGGACGCCGGTGATGGGCGAGCGTGGGGCGCCGCCGTTGCGGCCTCGCTCGCGCTCGTGGGTCGCGCTGGTCAGCCTGGGCGGTGGGCTGTTGTTCGGGCTCGCTGGCTGTCTGGATGCACATGTCGCAAGAGACAGCTCCGGTGGCACCGGTGCCCGCGGTGGTGCCCGTGGTGGCGCCGCCGGAGCCCGTGGTCGTTGCGAGCCCGGAGGCGCCGGAGCCGGAGCCGACGCCGGCTGTGCGCCCGGTCCGGGCAGCCGCGCCGGCGAAGGCGAGCAAGCGCAAGCCGGCCCGTCCTGAGGCGCCGACGGGGACCGACCTGGAAGAACCCCTTCGTGCGCCGCGGCGAATGAAGTGAGCGGGTCAAGGTGGTTGCTGCGGGCGAGCATCGGGGCGTACTGTCGCGGCGCGCATGCCCCTGCTGATCGTTGCGACCTTGCTGTGGGCGCTGTCCTTCGGGCTGATCAAGCAGCAGCTCGCGGGCCTCGATCCCAACCTCGTCGCGTGGGCGCGGCTGGCCCTCGCGCTGCCGCTGTTGCTGCCGTTCCTGCGCTGGCGTGAGCTGTCTTTGTGGCCAGGTCGTCCGTGGCGCCAGGCGCTGTGGCTGGTGCTGATCGGTGCGGTGCAGTACGGGCTGATGTACACCGGCTACCTGGCGTCGTTCCGCTACGCGGCGGCGCATCAGGTCGCGCTGTTCACGGTGACGACGCCGCTCTACGTGTGCCTCGTGCACGACGCGTGGGCGCGTCGCTTCGACCCGCGCAACCTGCTCCTCGCGGGGCTGGCGGTGGTCGGGGCGGCGGTGTTGCAGCCGCGGGTGTGGGACGTCGGGGCGGCGTGGCTGGGCTTCGCGCTCGTGCAGGCGTCGTGCCTGTGCTTCGCCTTCGGTCAGGTCGCGTACCGCCAGATGCGGCGGCGGGCGCTGGCAGTGCGCGACCACGCGGTGTTCGCGTGGCTGTACCTCGGCGGGCTGCTGGTGTGCACGCTGACAGTGAGCGCGACGGGCGGCTGGGGTGGTCTTGCGACGCTCGGCGCGGGCCAGGTGTGGACATTGCTTTACCTCGGGGTGGTCGCCTCGGGGCTGGGGTTCTTCCTGTGGAACCGCGGGGCCGTGACGGTGACGCCGGGCGCCCTCGCGGTGCTCAATAATTTGAAGATCCCGCTGGCGGTCGCGGCGGCGCTGACGATCTTCGGCGAGCAGGCCGATCTGCGGCGCCTCGCGCTCGGCGGCGGGCTCATGCTGCTGGCCGCGACGCTGGCGACGCGGCGCGGTCCGTAGCGGCGCATGGATCGCGGCCTGTAGCGGCGGCCCGTATCAGCGGCGCATGCGGGCGGCGCATGCGGGCGGCGCATGCGGGCGGCGCATGCGGGCGGCCCGTCACAGCGGACGTGTCAGCGGTTCGAAGGGACAGGTCGCAAAGGCCAGGTGCGGCGCTTGCGGCTCGGCAGGCGGGCGGGTACCGTGCGCCGATGGTGCGTCCTCTCGGCCTGGTCCTGTCCGTGCTCCTCGCGCAAGCCTGCGGCGGAGAGCCGGGGGATACTACCGCGGCGGAGAGCACGGGCGCGGCGAGCACGGGCGCGGCGAGCAGCGGGAGCGGGACCGGCAGCGCGGGCGCCACGACGGAGCTGCCGACCACCGGCGCGGAGGGCAGCACGAGCGGCGCTGCTGCGACGAGCGACGGGAGTGAGGCGAGCAGCGGCGAGGCGAGCACTGGCGCCGCGACGCCGCGGCGATTCCTCGCGGTCGACAACGGCAAGAACCAGCTGCTGCTGGTCGACCCGGGCGGCGGCGGCTGGAGCGTGCCGATCCCCGGCGGTGCGCGGGACCTGCAGCTGGTCGACGACGATCAGGTGCTGCTGAGCCACGGCGCCGGGGCCCTCGAGCTCGCGCTGGCCGACGGCAGCGAGGGCTGGTCGGTCTGGTGGATTCTCCGGGGTGCAGACGGCGCGTCGCCTGCCGGGTGGCAACACCTTGCTCGGCATGCAGGGCAACGGCGAGGTGAAGTTCACGGAGGTCGACCCGGGCGGCGCGCTCGTGCAGACGCTGACCGTGCCCGGCATGCTCGAGCTGCGCCTGGTTCGCGTGCTGGACGACGGCCACCTGCTGTTCACGGCGATCTTGCCGAACCGGGTGGTCGAGGTGGACATGACCGGCGCGGTGGTGTGGGAGGCGCCGCTGCCCGACAAGGGCTACACGGCCGAGCGCCTGCCCGGCGGCGACACGCTGGCGACGGCGGGCGAGCCGCTGTCTGGTGGTCCGCCTGTCGCCCGCCGGTGACGTCGTCGAGCAGCTCGGCGGCGAGGCGATGTTTCCGCGGGTCGGCCTCGACTGGTTCTCCGGCTTCGATCTGCTCGCGGACGGCAACATCGTCGTCGCCAACTGGCTCGGACACGACGCGTGGGGACCGGGCCGCACCTCGTCGAGCTGACGCCGGACAACCAGCTGGTGTGGCAATGGGAGGACTTCGAGGCCGCGATGCAGATCACCAATGTCCTCGTGCTCGACGAGTGAGCTCGCGCCTCCGCGACCCGGGCGGACGATCGGCGGGGCGTTCGCGCCAAAGCGCGCCGATCGATCAACCTGGCAACGGGCCGTTGACAGCGCGCCAGGCCCGGCCAATACTCGGAGGCGGCGCGAGGCATGGGGCCCGCGTCGATTACCCGTCGGGTGCGATCAGCCCTGACGAGGAGAACATCGTGATGCATCCATTCTATGCGGCGTGGCAACGGGCCACGCATCGGTTTGCTGGACACCTCATTCCCATTGCCACACCTCGTCTGGCGACGAGCGCAACCACGGCCGGCGTTGGTTCGGCGGGCGCTGCGGGTCCGATGGCGGCGGCGGCGGCCAGGACCACGGCAACGGCCATTCATTCGGCGGCGGCGGCGGCGACCTGACGGCGACGGCGGCGGCTCCTTCGGCGTGCGCCGGCCGCTGCGCTTCCTCGCCTACAAGCCTCGAGCTCGACGAGCGCCAGGTGGCCGATCTCGCGGTCGTGCTCGACACGGTGAAGACCGAGCGGGCCCAGGCCGAGGTCGACCAGCGGCGCACCACCGCGGCCTACGCCGACCTGTTCGCGGGCGAGAGCTTCGACGAGGCGGCCGCCAGCAAGGTCTCGGGCGAGCGCGTGCACTCGGCCGGGCGCCTGCAAACCGCCGTGCAGGCGGCGCTGGCGAAGATCCACGCACTCTTGACGGGAGAGCAGCGCAAGCGCCTGACCTACCTGCTGCGCACCGGCGCGCTGCGGCTGTGAGGCGTGATGGCCCGGCGCCGCGGCGGCGCCGGGCTGATTCGGGATCACGAGCGGGATGGGAACGGCGCCTGTGATTCCGTGCGGTGGCCGCGACTCCGGTTGTGGCCGCTGTGAGGTATTGGTTCGCGAGTAACCTGGCAGCGCGCTTGAGCGCTCGCGGCCGAGCCTGTACCCTGCCGGGCATGGTCGACGAACCCCAGGCACCCGAGGCGATGGCGCCGAGCCTGAAAATCACCGGGCTGCATGTCGCCGGCTACCGGTCGATCCAGAAGCTCGATTGGCCCGAAGATGGGCTGGGATGGGATGGCAAGATCCCGGACGTCGTGCTCGTCGGGGGCGAACGGGAGCGGGAAGACGACGCTGCTCGAGGGGTTGTTCGGGGTGTTCGCGGGGCTGGAGTATCCCCGCCTGAACGAGCGCGCCATGTTCCCCGGGGCGCGGGAGCTCTGTCTCCATCTGAGCGTACGCAGCAAAGAACTGGGGGGGCATCGTTCGCTTCGCCTCGTGATCGGGGATGAGAAATTCCAGCACGCGCACGCGCTTCCTGGCTGCTACGCGCTCGGCAGGCGGGGTCCAGAGGCTCGTGCCCCCGATGGTTGGCTGGAATTCTTGGAGGCCGCGAAGAATCCAGTGCTGATTGCGCGGGGGGCGATGCCGCGCGTCATTTATTTCCCAACGGATCGGCAGCTCGTATTTCCGACATCGAACAAAAGGAGTCTGGAGCGACCTGCGGATCCGAATCAGATGGCATGGCGCTTCGTGCCGGCCAGCACCTATGAGGAGTCCCTGATCAACTTTCTGACGTGGGAGCGGTTTGAAGACCTGAGCGCGAAGGAGGAAGGTACAACCGAGCACGCGACACATTTTGCGGCCTACGCCGATGCGTTCCACCGCTTTGTCGGAGGGGGCAAGCAGCTTATTTGGCAGCGTGGCAATCTCATGGTCCGCACCGCGGATGGCACCATGCATGGCATGCCGGAGCTCAGCAGCGGTGAAAAACAGGTGTTGCTATTTGCAGCCGATTTGCATCGACGCTGGAGTCCGGGGGCTTTGGTGCTCATCGATGAGCCCGAGCTGCATCTTCACGATGCCTGGCAATCGACCTTGTTCCGCTTCATCTGTGACCTCCAGCGCGAGCGTGGCGGCCAGGTGATACTCGCCACGCAGAGCAGCCACTTTTTCGGACTTGGCGAGGTCGGCTCGAAGATCGTGCTGCGCAAGGGCTGGCCATGAGCAGTAAGGCAGTCCTGGACCGGATCGTCGACGATTTTCAGAGCGCTGCGCCTGGGCGTGGTGTGATTGTCTATCTGGAGGGCAAGACCGATCCGCCGGTCCTATTGGCACTTTTGGGGGCGATCGATGCAGATGAGACCGCGAATGGAGTGCTCCATGATGGTGTGTTGATCCGTTCACTGGGAGGGTCTGAGGAAGTCGAACAGCGTATCGAAGTCGCTCGGAAGGCAGGTGTCGTCGGCGTCTTCGGCGTGCTGGACGGCGACGGCCGGGGACTGAACGAGGTAGCCATGCAGTTCGACGCACCATATCCTGGGCCACAGTTTCGTTGGAAGGGTTACTGCATCGAGAACTTGCTCGCACGAGCGGGCTGGCCACCAGCATGGGGAGTCGAGCCAGACTGGCGCGCTGAAATGGCTAGCTACGCCCCGTACGTCGCTCTTAACCGCCTGGGATCGGAGTTGCGCGGGCGCATGAAGCGGTTGGACCTCGACGGCTACCTGAGGCCAGACCGGTCCCGGCCGCTCCGTCAGCCGGAGGAGTTCACTGAGATGTTTCGCGATGGGAAGCACGAACTCGCCAATCTGGATGTCGACGCGATGTTCTCCAAAGAGTATGCGGCAGTCGGGCACACGATTGAGCAGAGCTTGGACGGAGCCCATACGTTGATTGATGGCAAATGGCTGATAAACGACCTCGCGCCTCGGCGCACGGGATTTAGCCAAGAGCGATGTCGTGAGGACTGGACCGTGCATGTGCGCGCGGCTGGGGGCGATCCCGAGATCTGCGCGTGGTGGCGGCGGGCTGTGGCGCCCTATCGGACGGGCTGATTCGCTGTTATCCTGCCGGCATGGCAGGCGGTGCTTCGACGTCAGAGACCTTCCACGCGGTGGTGCAGGAGGTCGCGCGCATGCGGCCGGAGGGGCCGGCGGCGCGGCAGCTGGAGCAGCTCGGCTTGCAGGTCCTGCACGTGACCTGGGAGGACTCGGCGCGCTACAAGGATTCGGCGGTCGGGCCCAATATCAGCGATATGACGATCCAGGTGCAGAGCTTGCACCGCGGGCGGCCGTATCTCACGTGTATGCCGGTGATCCGGTTCCCGAACTTCGGCGACCGCAGCTGCGACCTGCCGATCGAGTCGATCTTGCTGCGCGTCGGCAACGAGCGCGGCGAGGCGCTGCAGACGGTCGACCTGCGGACATATCTCGGCGATCTGCGGCGCTTCTTGACGCGCGGGGATTCGTGGGCGGGGCCGCGGCGATCGCTGCTGGCGCCGCGCGACAGCCACGTGCTGGTCTCCGCGCAGGCGTGCTTCTTGCCGGTGCCGCGGGCGGGGATCGCTACATTCACGCCGGTGATCTTCAATTATCAGTCGCGGGTCGGTCAGCCGGCGGTGCTGGCGATCGTCGTGACGCGCGAGGGGACCAGCGCGACGGTGATCGACAATCAGCGCGACGCCTACGACGCGGGCGCGAGCTATGGGCAGCGCCTGCTGTTCAACCAGGCGGGCGAGCGAGCGCCGTTCACGGGCCAGCGCGCGAGCGACGTGCTGACCCCGGGGACAGGCGGCGGGGCTGGGCCCGGCGAGCGAGCGGCGGCCCTGGCCGCGAGCGCGGTGCTGCTGATCCAGGTGCCGCTGAAGTATGTAGCGGAGGATATGGACCTGGATTGTGACATGAGCATGATGGAGTACGAGCGCGGCTTCTCGGACATCGAGGCGGCGGTGATCGGGCACGGGGCGGTGGAGGGGCCCTTCACGGAGATCGACGGCCTGGCGATCGAACGCGACGAGCGCTTCCCGATCCGCGTGACGGTGCAGATCTACAAGGCGACCAGCGAGGGCGAGCCCGACGAGGACGCGATCGTGGAGATCGGGGCACAGATCGAAAGGATCTACGCGGACGCGAAGATGGTGGGTTCGCTGGTCGACGCCGGCGAGACCGGACGCGCGACGGAGTGGGACGACGGCGGCGCGGGCAAGCAGGAGCCGCCGGGGTGGTGGGGCGCGTTCTGGCGCCGCCATGCGGCGGAGTCACCGGGCTGCCGCTGGCAGAATGTTATGAAAGCTGGTTTCGTCGCCAGCGCCCGTTCCCGGGCTCGCCGGAGGCGCTGCTGCGGGGGATTGAGGATATGTTCCCGCGCGGGTGAGCGGCGGCCGGGCGTGGGCCCCGAGCTCCATTCCGGCAACTTGGGCGTGGCTTCTGGGGCCCGGTTTGTGGTATGGTGGAAATCGCGCGGCTGGCTGGCCGCATATCGCCATGCCTATCTATCCACGCAGTATTCCCTTGGCTGCACTCCTTCAACTCGCGGCTTGCGGGCCTCCGTCCGTGCCCGCGGGTGAGAGCAGCGGGGACGGCAGCACCGTGGCGGCCGGCAGTGAGGTCACGGACACGTCCACGGCCGCGCCCACCACGGGCGGCTCCACCACCGCGTCGGTGGGGACCGAGGTATCGACCTCCAGTACAGAGACCACGTACGCGACGGGCTTCATCGTCACGCCGGACGGCGGCGGCATGGGGTGCTTCGCGGGCGCCCTGCCGGACGGCGAGAAGGTGCGCCTCACCGAATGCGATGTCTTCGAGCAAAACTGTAGCGCAGGCGAAAAGTGTGTCCCCTGGGGGTGCAAGGGGAGCACCTGGCACGGTACAATATGCGTCAAGGTGACGGGCGACGGGGTGGCGGGCGACCCGTGCACGGTCGAGGGCGACAAGGTCAGCGGCGTCGACGACTGCGCGTTCGGTCACATTTGCTGGGAGGTCGATGACCAGCTGCACGGGACCTGCATCGCCCAGTGCACCGGGACGCCGTCGGAGCCGCAGTGCGCCGAGGGCAGCAGCTGTGTGATCGTCAACGAAGGCGTGGTAGTCGTGTGTCTGCGGGACTGCGACCCCCTGCTGCAGGACTGCCTGAATGGCGATCTGTGTCTCTCTAGCCCCGAGGGATTTATTTGCGCGCCGGATGCCAGCGGCGTCGAGGGGCAGGTCAACGACCCCTGCGAGTTCACCAACAGCTGCGACCCTGGCCTCGTCTGTCGTGACACCGCCACGGCGTCGAGCGCGTGACAGCAGGGGCCGACCGGCTGCTGTACGCCCTACTGCAAGTTCCCGGGCGCCCCCTGTCCGAACCCCGACCAGGCGTGCGTGCAATGGTTCGACCCGATGATGCCGATCCCTCCCGGCGACGAGGATATCGGCGTGTGTGCGATCCCCCCGTGATCCGCGCTGGAGCGGAAACAGGCCCGGCTCGATCGGCGCCCACACCGGTGCGATCCGCAATTGTTTGCCTTGCGAGGGTATCCTGCTGCGCGTGGCCGACCCCAAGCGCTCCAGCCTGCGCGCGAGCATCGAGAAGCTCCTGGGACACCTCGTACCCGGCGAGGCCGCGTCGGGAGAGCCCGAGCTGCGGCTGATCGATGTGGCCACGCATGCGCTCGACTCGACGCTCGACCGCTGGGTGCGAACACCGGCGATCCGTCAGCTCATCGGTGCGCTCGAGCACGATGCGCTCACCGGCCCCGGCGAATGGGTCGAGCTGCGGGCCCGGCTCGGGGTCGCGGGCACGCTCGCCGAGCGGGCGACCTTCACTCTCGGAGGACTCGTCGTCGCCGAGGTCGCGGTCGCTGGCGAGTCCGAGATCCACGCGGTCGTGCGAGCCCCCGCGACGGGCGTGTACCCGGTCGGCGTCGAGCTCTCCAGCACCTCGGGTCATCTGGCCTCGGCGCTGGTCGGTCAACGTCTGCTGCAAGTGACCGGGACGCGCCCGGTGGTGTTGTTCCACGCCGCGCTGCTGCTGGCCGATGAGGTCGGCGCCGGCCCGGCGCTGGCCTCGCTGCGGGCGCTCGTCGCTGCTGGCTTCGAGCTGGCGTACTTCGACATCCACGCCAAGAACCGTGACCCGCAGATCCGCGAGGCGCTCGCCGCCCATGCGCTCCCCGCTGCCGCGATGCTGACCGTGTCGACCGAGCGGCAGGACCTCGGCAACCTGCAGGCCGATTTCGGCGCGATGTTCATCGCCACGGCCGTGCGTCGGCTGCGGGGGCGCGGCGTGCCGATCACGATGGTCGTGAGCGACGAGTTCGCGGCCAGCCCGCGTGGTGGCCCATCCGCGGTGACCTTCCTGACGCCCGACGCCGCCCTGGAGGGCACTCGCAGCGCGGCGTTCACGGTGGCTCATCGGGCGCAGGGGCTGGCGTTCCACGAGCAGCGCGAGCGAGCGGACCGCATCACCTGGCGTCTCGATCAGGCCACCGAATCGGAGCTGGTCGCGGGCAACGACTTCCACGCCGAGCTCGACAACGGGCGCGCGCGTGAGCGCCTGCTGGCGCTGGTGGGCTCGGCGCGGCGCTCGGTGCACCTGCAGGTGTATATTGTGCGCCCGGATGAATTCGCCGACCGCCTGGTCGTGGCGCTGATCCAGCGCGCCCGGGCGGGGGTCCGTGTGCGCTTCATGGTCGACGCGCTGTACTCCGAGACCGAGGTCGTCGGGCGCAACAACCCCCTCCTGCTCGCGCTGGCCGCCGAGCCCAACATCGACGTGCTGGTCCTCGGCGCATCGAGTCGCGTCGCGACGTCGATCCGTCGCGGCTCAAGCAACGCGGGACCACCGCAAGCTGTGGATCGTCGACGGGTCCACGCGATCGTTTCGGGGCGCAACGTGGCCGACGGGTACTATCGCGGCTTTGGCGAGGTAGCGATCCACGATCACACGGCGCATGAGCGGATCCCCTGGCTCGACGCTCACATCGAGGTACAGGGCCCGCTGGTCGCCGACGTCGAGCGTTCGTTCATCAGCACCTGGCGCGAGCACGGCGGCCCGACGATCGACC
>NZ_JADJNN010000004.1 GCF_016714285.1 Nannocystis sp.
CCAGCAGCGAGTGGCAGTTGTTGTAGTCGTGCCAACGCGGGTTGAACACCAGCTCGCAGGCCAGGCCCTCGCGCTTGACGAGTTCCTCGATCATATTCGCCCGATATCCGGTAACGATGACCACGGCGCTGTCGTGGACGCCGACCTCACGCAGGCGGTCGAGCGTGCGCAGCAACATGGAGCGCCCGAGGACCTCGACCAGGGGCTTGGGGCGGTCGTCGGTCAGCGGAGCGAGGCGATTGCCGCGACCGGCAGCACGATGATGGCACGCACGCGCGGCAGTGAGAAGTGGCCTGGGTGTCAACCGCGGTGGTCTGAGGCTGTTCTGGCCAGTTGGTCAAGAGCGGCGCTCGCCGAGCCAGGGCGCACCTCCTCGGCGCGATCGAGCGGGCACACCAGCACCCGCCCCCGCTGACCACCACGGCGACGTCACGCATCCCCAGCACCGCGACCTCGGCCCCTCGCTCCACACCCAGCACGCCTTGACTGTCGATCAGCTGCACCCCCGCCGTGGCCGGCGCCACCACCCACGTTGTCGCGGCTGTCCTTCGGCAACGCGGCATGCATCGCCGACCACGACCCGAGGTCGGTCCACGGCAAGCGCATCGGAATGACGCAGAGGTCGCGCTGCTTCTCCATCACCGCGATGTCGATCGCCTCGGCCGTGATCGCGTCGTAGGCGGTGACCGCAGCAGACCCGGGTCCAGTGGGGCGAGCAGCGCCGCAGCTACCGGCGCCATCGCGCCCGCCACATCGGCCGCGCGCGTGGCGCTCGAGCCCGCCGCGGCGCGCCCCAGCGGCATCACGAAGATGCCGGCGTTCCGCAGGGAGCGCCCGGTCTCGACGAAGATCCCGGGCCCGCACGCATCCGGCTTCTCCACGAAGCGCAGCGCGGGATACACGAACGCGCGCCGCGCCGCGCCATGTAGCGGCTCCGGTCCTCGCTCAATGTAGCCGTACGCGGTACTGGCCTCGCGCGGCTCGACCCCAGCGGCGTCGATCCCTTCATCTCCTCCGCCTGCTCACGCAAGCTCCAGCAACGCGGTGAATCGATCCAGATCGCCGATGTGATGGTCCGCCGGCAACACCATCAACGTGGCCTTTGCGACCTGTTCTTCCGTACAGCCCGATCCGCAGGCGCTGGCGGACGTGCAGGAGGGCCAGCGCGACGCAGGGCGCGGTGCTGCGCGGCCGCGGCTCGGGGATCACGTTCGCGGGCGGCAGATCGGGCACCGCAGCCTCCACAGCCGGCACCAGGGCGATGTTGGTGACCACGAAGATCCGCTCGAGCGGCACCAGACGACGCGCCCGCTCGACCGCCGCCGCGAGCAGGGTGCTCGGCGGGCGCTCGCTCAGCTGCAACAGCTGCTTCGGCCGCGTCGGCGTCGATGCCGGCCACAGACGCGTCCCGCCCCCGCCGGCCATGATGACGACGACCCGGACAACACCGACACTCCGCGCTGCCCCGGGGCCATGGGTCCCGCACCAGGTTACCCGCTGGCGCCCCGCCGTACCAGACTCGCGCAAATTGGCCTGCTTGCGGCCGTAGTCGGCCTCCAAGAGTCCCCTTCCTCCGTTGCCGTGAAGCCGCCCTCACACGAAGGTCATCCGATCCCCGTTCGTGACGAGCCGGACGCGAAGGACTGCGAACGCGTTCTTCGGACGCGCGCACCGCCTCGCGGTTATCGACCGCGCTCGTGACGCATCGACGACCTGGGCTTCTGTGGAGCGGCGTCGTGTCGTCGCACGCGACCTTCAAGCTCGCGGCAGGGCCCGCCGTGTGTCGACCACCAGGCGCGCCTGGCGGGCGATCGCCGGCCAGTCATAGGCACTATGGTCGGTGACTACGACGACACAGTCCGCGGCGTCCAGCGCCGCCGCCAGATCCGGCTCGCTGCGAAGGGTGACCCCACCGTGGTCGATGCGCGGGACATGCGGGTCGTGATAGCTGACGCGGGCGCCTTTTTGCCGGAGCAGCTCGATGATGTCGAGCGCAGGCGACTCGCGGACGTCGTCGATATCCTTCTTGTAGGCGACCCCGAGCACCAACACCCGGCTGCCCTTGATCGCCTTCTCGTGCTCGTTGAGTGCGTCCTGCACCTTGCCGACCCAGTACGCCGGCATGCCGCTGTTGATCTCGTCGGCCAGCTGGACGAAGCGGGCGTTGTAGTTGAGCGTGCGCAGCTTCCAGGACAGGTAGTGCGGGTCGAGCGGGATGCAGTGGCCGCCGACGCCGGGCCCCGGCGTGAATTTCATGAACCCGTAGGGCTTGGTCGCGGCGGCGTCGATCACCTCCCAGACGTCGATCCCCAGCTTGTCGCACATCAACGCGATCTCATTGACGAGGGCGATGTTGACGGCGCGGAAGGTGTTCTCCAGCAGCTTCGACATCTCCGCGGCCTGGCTCGAGCTGACCGCGACGACGCTGCGGATCGCCTGACGGTACAGCGCGACCCCGACCTCGCAGCAGGCCGGGCTCACCCCGCCGACGATCTTCGGCGTGGTCTCCACCACGAAGTCCTTGCGACCCGGATCGATGCGCTCCGGCGAGAACACCAGGAAGAAGTCCTGTCCGGCGCGCAGACCCCGGGCCTCGAACATGGGCCGCAGCAGCTCATCGGTGGTCCCCGGGTAGGTCGTCGACTCGAGCGAGATCAACATGCCCGGGTGCAACGCGCGGGCGATCGCCTCGCTGGCCGCCGTCAAGGCCCGGATATCGGGGTCCCGCGTCTTGTTGAGCGGCGTGGGCACACAAATGATCGCCACGTCGGCGCTCGCCAGCGTCGCGTCGAAGTCGCTCGAGGTGAACAGGTTGACGCCGACGATCCGGGCCACCCGCTCGGCCGAGATGTCCTCGACGTACGACTCGCCGCGCTGCAGGGCCGCCAGCTTGCCGGCGTCGATGTCGAGGCCCGTGACCCGCGTGAAGCCTGCCTCGGCGAAGGCGACCGCCAGCGGCAGGCCGACGTAGCCCATCCCGAGGATGGCGATGTGGGCGCTGCGATCAGCGAACTTGTGCAACAGGACTGCGTGCGGATCGGTGCGGGCCACGGCCCGCGGAAAGGTAGCGAAACACCCCGCAGATGCGCGAGCCCACGCGGGTGACTCCTGTCACGCAGCGCCCGGTTCACCCGCTCAGGGCGCGCCGTCCAGGCGTGGCGCATGCACCGGCGCCCCCTGCGTGAGGCGCCGCGCCAGCAACTTGCCGAGCCACAGCAACCACAGCAGCGGGAAGCCGACGGTCACGCCCACGATCCCTCCAAGCTTGCGTACGAGGCTACGGCGCGGGTCGGTCCACGCCATGGCGAGGATCAGCACCCACAACAACACCGCATAGGCCGGGTAGAGCAGCACGAAGCGGACCGGGAAATAATGGCCGATGATGTTGTGCAGAAACTCGAAGTGGCGCCAGCCATAGCGATGCAGCGGCTGGAAGCGCTTGTCCATGCCCCCCGCGATGTCGAGCCGGCGAACCATCACAGCCTCGGGGTCGAACACCGCGTGCTCGCCAGGCCGACGCAGGCGCAGGAACCGGTAGCACAGCGACAGCTCGTCCTCGACGCTGGTGCACTCGTCCCACAGGCCGAAACGCGCCAGCGCGTCGCGGCGGATCGAGACGTTGCCGCCGTGGATCCCCAGGACCTGGCGGCGGCGATCGGCCTGCGCGTAAACCCGCTGGTACATCAAGATCGGCACGTAGCTGAGGACGTGCCGGCGGGCGACCTCCATGTTGCGGTACGGCGGGCCATGCACCGGCCCCTCTGGGATCCACCGCCCGGTGACAGCGATGCAATCCGGGTCGGAGAAGTTGCGCAGGTGAGCGTCGATCCAGCCGTCGTCGAGCGGCAGGTCGTCGTCATCCATGAACAGCAGGATCTCCCCGCGAGCCGCCCGGGCCCCGACGTTGCGCGCCCGCGGACCCCCAAGCGGCGGGTGGTAGAGCATGCGCACTCGCCGGTCACGGGTGAGCGCTGCGAGCTCGTCGGCGACCTCCGGATCCCGGCGCGTGCTCTGCTCAACGACCACGACCTCGAAATCGCTGAAGCGCTGCTCGAGCACCGCATGCAGCAGCTGACACAGCGCCCGGTGCCGGTTGAACGAACGAATGACGACGGAGACGCGGGGCGGCGAGGGCATGGCGGCGACCCGAAGGGGCGGCGCACCCTACCACCGGCCCCGTGGTATACGCCAGCCAATGGCCGTTCAGGTCCCGCCCCAGCACTACGAGTTCCACCGCTACGACGACCTCGAGCGCTGGGGCTCGTACTGGTACCAGATCCGGGCCGCCCTGCGCACCGCGCCGCAGCGGGTCCTGGAGATCGGCAGCGGCACCCGCGTGTTTCGCTCGTACCTCGAGAACCGCGGCGTCGAGGTGCGATCGGTCGACATCGACGACACCCGCCGGCCCGACTACGTCGCCGACGTCAGCGACCTCGACAACTCGCTGCCCCCCGGCCTCCGCTTCGACTGCGTCGCCGCCTTCCAGGTGCTCGAACACCTGCCCTACGAGCGCTTCGAGGCCTGCCTCGCCGGGCTGGCGCGCCGCGCCGCGCCGTGGTGCCTGCTGAGCCTCCCCCACTTCGGCGTGCAGTTCCGACTCGCCTGGAACTTCGCCGGCCTCCGCTTCAGCCGCGGCTTCTCGGTGCCCTTCCCATGGCGCCTGCGCTTCAACGGCGAGCACCACTGGGAGCTCGGCTGGCAGCACCCGATCCGCACTGTCACGCGCACAATCAGCACATACTTCGAGGTCGTCGAGCGGGGCTTCGTGCCGGAGAACCCCTACCACTATCTCTGGGTGCTGCGCTCACGCGCCGGCTGAGCTGGCCCGGGAGGCGTCACCCGAGAGACGGCCGCTGCGGCGCAGCGCGATCATGCCGGGGGCGAACACCGCGGCGAAGGCCGCGAGTCCGCCGATGCGCGCAGTGAGGTCCGCCGCCACGCCCGGCCCGCACAGCGCCGCGAGGCCGATCCAGGCCCCCGCCATGGCCCCGGCCGCGATCGCGGTCAACCCCCGCACGGCGGCGATGCTGCGCTCGTAGTGCCAGCCCTTGGTGATGAGACGCGCCTCAACGGCCCACAGCAAGTTCAGCAAGACATAGGTGAGCCCGATACCCCAGGCCGCCCCATCGACGCCATGGACAGGGATCAGCAGGACGAGCAGCGCGAAGCCGCTGGCGATCGCTAGCAGCATATTGACGAAGGTCAGCCGGCTGTGGCCAAACCCGCTCACGATGTGCTGATTGAGCCCGAACAGGCCGTGCAGCGAATACAGACCAATCAAGATCAGCGCGGGTCGCACGGCCACCGAGAACGACTCGCCCAGCAGCGGCACGATCCACGCCGCCGCGGCGACCATAAACGCGACCAGCGGGATCTGCAGGGTAGCGACCATGATCCACGCATGCGCGAAGCCGCGGCGCAGGCGGCCCTGGTCGTTCGTGTGGCCGATCTGCGAGACCATCGCCATCACCATCGGGTCGAAGGACACGCGGATCGCCGTCACATTCGACGCATACTGCAGCGCGCCCGCGAAGATGCCCACCGCGACCTCGTCGGTCAGCGCGGCCAGCACAAAGACGTCGAGGCGAACGAACAGCGCCTGAGCCAGCTCGCTTAGCCACATCGGCCAGCTGTACCGCCACAGCGCCGGCGGCAGGCGCCACGCCGGCCCCTGCCACGACGACCCGGCGAACGCGCGCCGAAACACCCACAGCACCGCCACCAGCCCCGCCGCGTAGGAGGCGAAGAACGCCAGCGCCAACCCGGTCTCGGCCAGCCCGAGCGCGTAGAGGAGCAGCGCCGCGAGCACCATCACCAGCGACACCACGCCTTCCTTGGCGATGACGTGCGCCTCGATGTGCCGCTTGCCGACAGCGGCCTGACACAGCACCTCGAGCATCGCCATCGGCACCAGGCCGGCGGCCATCCAGCGCAGGCTGGTCGTGATCTCCGGATGCCCAGCCCACGCAGCGATCAGCGGGGCGAGGGCCAAAGCCGTGGCGAGCGCCAGCGCGGCGCTCGTGGCCGCAGAGATCGCCAGCACGGCGCGCAGTCCGAGCCGCTCATCGGCCGGCACCTGGCGCGGGATCCACCACAACAGGCCCTTGTCGAGGCCGAGTAACGCCAGCCGCAGCAGCACCATCAACACCGCCTGGACCAGCGAGAACACGCCGAAGGGCCCCGGCCCGTACAGCGCGATCACCACGATCAGCAAGAAGGGATGGGCAAACTTGACGACGTACCCGATCAAGTTAAAGCGGAGGCTGCGGCGCAGGTCGCCGGCGTCCCTGGCGATCGCAGCGTGCGTGCTCTCCGTCGCGCCGGCCATCACGCCTGGCGCATGACCTTGCGGATCGCGGTGACGACGTCGTGGAGATCGCGGCGCGTGAAGGTCGTCGTCAGGCCGAGGAACACGCAGCGCGCGACCAGGTCAGCCGAGCGCGGGCACAGCGGCTCGGGCTGCAGGTTCACGCTGCGGATCGCCGGCTGCATGTACAGCAGGCGCCCGCCGTACTGTCGCTGAACGCGGATACCCTCAGCGTTGAGCGCCTCGACAACCCGCAGGGTGCGTTCAGGCGACTCGGTCAGGAATGTGAGCGAGACGCCGCCGTCGCCCTCGTCGTCGGGCACACGGGTCAGCTGCAAGCCCGGGATGTCTACGAGGCGCTCGAGCAAGAAGCGCTTGGCCCCGCGCATCCGCGACAAGATGTCGTCGAGGCGGCCCAGCTGCGCCAGCAGGACCGCCGCGTTGAGCTCACCGATCCGCAGCCCCTCGCCGATGCACGGCGACCCCGCCGCCTCGTTGCCGCGGTGGTTGCCGTGGTCGTGCAGGCGGACCGCCCGGTCGTACAGCGCGGCGTCGTCGGTCACGATCGCCCCGCCCTCCCCGGCCGTGATCACCTTGTTGAGCTGGAAGCTGAAGATACCGAGCGCACCGAGGCGACCGACCGTCTGCCCGCGGTACATCGTGCCGCAAGACTGCGCGCAGTCCTCGATCACCGGGATCTCGTGCTCGCGCGCGACCTTCAGGATCGGGTCCATGTCCGCGGCCACGCCGAACAGGTGGACCACGCAGATCGCCTTCGGCTTCGTACCTGTCCCTTCGGCCAGCTTACGACGCAGGTCGACGGGGTCGAGGGTCATGCTCTCGTCGATCTCGACGAACACCGGGCGGGCCCCAAGCGCGAGCACGACATCCGCGGTGGCGACGTAGCTGAACGCCGGCACCAACACCACATCACCGCGACCGACCCCGACCGCGTGCAACGCACACTTGAGCGCCGAGGTGCCCGAGTTGAGCGCCAGCGCGTGCCGCGAGCCGATGCGGGCCGCGAAGCGGCGCTCGAACTACGCCGACTTACCGAGCACATCCGGGCCGTAATAACGAAACAGGCTCTTCGAGCGCAGCACCTCGAGGACCAGCTTCTCCCTCCTCGCGGCCGATCAGCAGCGCGCCCGGTAAGGGCCCCGGCAGCGGCGTCTTGCGCACCGCGGGCCCGCCATCGATGGCGAGCGGCTGGTCGACCGCGCGGGTCGAACGGGCGGCTTGGGGAGGCACGAGCTTGAGCGAGGCGCTGTCTTTCATGGCGGCTTTCAGGTGGGCAGGCGATCGATCGCATCGGCTAGAGCATGGGCGGCTGTGAGGTTCTCGGGTGTATCGATCTCCATGCACACGAGCCCGGTGACGTCGCTGATGTGGAATTACCAGCCGGCGGCGATCAACTGCTCGAACGCCAGCTCGTAGTACACGCGGCGCTGCCCAGCCTCGATCTGCGCGCCGAGGCGGGCCCACAGCGCCTGGGCGGCCGCGGCCGTGAAACGCGCCAGGCCGACCGACTCGCCGATCGCTGCAGCCACGTCGACGGTCTTGCTGACCGCCGCAACGGTGCCGTCTGCCGCTTCGAGCACCTTCATCTCCTCGTCACCAAGGTCACGCCGACGCTCGACCGCCAGCGCCGCCTCGCCGCTCGCCGCCATCACGGTCGTCAGCACCCGCGTCTCGAACAGCAGGTCGCCGTCGAGCAGCACGACGGCCCCCGGAACGGCGACCCGCGCGGTCCACAGCGAATAGGCGTTGTTGGTGCTCGCGTAGACCTCGTTGCGCACGCACGTCACTCGCAGCCGACGCGGGCGCGCGGCCTGCCAGGTCGCCAGGAAGTCGGCCAGCACGTCCTCGCGGTAGCCGGTCACGATCACGACCTCATCGACCCCCGCGACCTCGAGCGCGGCGAGGGCTCGCTCGAGCAACGGTCGCCCGCCGACCGTCACCAGACACTTCGGTCGATCCTGCGTATACGGGTGCAGGCGGGTGCCCTCACCCGCCGCCAGGAGCACCGCGACGGTCGACGCAGCTTGCAAGCGGCACCTTGGTAGTCGGGAACCCGGAGCGTGTCAAATGCTCGCCCTACCCCGCGATCTCGGCCCCCGCTGGCCCGCGAAGCCCCATTCACGGCATCCGCGCACAGCGCGCGGTCAGAGCGACACCCGCGTAATCCGGTCCCGGCTCAGGTGCCCCAGGTACAGCTTGTCCCCGTGCTCGTGCACCGACGCCACCTGCTCCACGTACCCCCCGCTCGCGTCGTGCAGGCTGCGGATCACCTGGCCCGCCTCATCGAGCTCGATCACCAGCCCATACGGCTCCGGCTTGGGCCACAGGAAGCGCGGCAGGTTGGCCACCATCTTGCGCAGGAACGGCCGCGGCGCCAGGAAATCCCCGACCGGGTTGCGCGGCGTGAACATCGCGACCCAGAAGGTCCCGCGCCCGCTCTGACTGATGCCGTCGGGGAAGCCCGGCAGCTCCGCCCCGAACGGCTCCGTCGTGCCCGCCTTCGGCCCGCGCAGCCAGTACCGCGTCACCCGGTAGCGATACGTCTCGTTGACCACCACGAAGCTCTCGTCCTTCGCCAGCGCCACCCCGTTGGCGAAGAACAGCCCCTGCGCCAGCACCGTCGTCGTTTTGCCCACCGGGTCGTAGCGCAGCAGTCGGCCGTGGGCGCGGCCCTCGAGCAGGTCCAGCATGTGGTCGCCGAAGCCGAACTTGTCGCTCGCGTCCGTGAAGTAGATGACGCCGTCGCTCGCCACCACCACGTCGTCGGTGAAGCCGAAGCGCAGCCCGTCCGCGCTGTCCGTCAGCAGCGTCACCACGCCGTCCGGCGCCACCGACAGCAGCCCCCTCTTCGCGTCCGCCACGATCAGCGCCCCGTCCGGCGCGAAGTCGATGCCGAGCGGGCGCCCGCCCGTGTCCGCGAAGGTCGTGATCTTCCCGGCCTCCACCCGCACGATCGTCCCCGCGTGGGTGCCCGCGTACACCCGCCCCTGCGCGTCCGTCTCGATGTCCTCGGGCCCATCGACCTGGCCTTGCCCGATCAGCTCCGCCGTCGCCAGCTTCGCGTTCGGCGCCAGCGGCCCCGTCATCGCCGGCACCGGCGACGGCTCCCACGCCACCGGATCGATCGGCGCCGGCTTGATCGCCAGGTAAGCCACCGCCAGCAGCGACAGCGCGAGCAACAGGAGGAGCACCCGCTTGATCATCGTCATGGTCGCGGCGCCATCATACGCCCCGTCGACCCCCCGCTCCCACGCTCGCCCCCGCCCAACGGCGTGCAGACCTACCGGCGATAGCGGAAGATCTGCGGCTTCCCGCTCTCGACCTCGAAGATGAACCCGAAACCGAAGTCGATAAACCCGGTCTCCGTGTCGACCAGCTGCGACGGCGGGTTGTTGAACGGCGCCGCCTGGCGCACCGCCCGGATCGCCTCCTCGTCCAGGAAGTCGACGTCCGAGCTCCTGTCGAGCTTGATCTTGTTCAGCGTGCCGTCCGGATTGAGCCGGATCAGCAGCCGCGTCACCCGGGTCTTGATGCCGTAGCGACTCCCGTCCGGATCACGGGCCGCGTGCGCCACCTCCGGGTGCCAGTGCTGCTTCACCTGGTCGCGCACCCGATTAAAAAAGCTCGCGTACTTCCAGCGCCGCGAGTTGAGCTGATTCTCATCGCCCTCCTCGATGTCCTGGATATCGTCCATGCTCCCGTTCTGCCCCGGGTCGCCCGGCGACGACGACGGGTCGCCTCGCACCCCTGGCCGCCCCGGCGACGCCAGCTGCGGGCGCAACGGCAGCAGCGAGCCCGGGCTCGGCACCTTCGGCAGCGCCGGATCGCCGCGCCCCTCGTCCGCCTCGCCCTCGGCCGAGCTGGGCTCCTTCGGCTGCGGCCGCGGATCGAGCAGGTTCGGCATCGGCGGCATGTTGTTCGCGTCCGGCGCGTCGCCTGGCGTCGTTGGCCTCGCCCCGGCCCGCTCGCGCCCGTTCTGCGCCTTCGTCTCCTTCTCCACCTTCTGATCGAACTCGGCGACGTGCTTCGCCTCGTCCGGCACGACCTCCTTCTTCACCCGCTCCTGCTTGATCAGCTTGCCGGGCGGGTCGGTCTCGCGGGGCGCCTCGGCCTCTGGATCCTCCGGCGGCTTCTCGTCCTCGTCGACCAGCGCCACCTGCATCCACCCGTCGCGCGAGGGCGCCGGCGCCGAGCTCCACGACAGCCGGATCAAGCGATCGCCGAGCGGCCACAGCAGCACGTGCATCAGCAGCGACGCGATCAGCGTCGCCACCAGGATGACGATCGGCGAGGACTCATCGCGGCGGGCCATACGAAGGGCGAGAAAGTATAGCGGCCCCGGCCTGGGCCGGTATACCCTCCCGCCGCATGCCCGCCACCGCCCGCACGCTCGCGCCCGGCGCCGAGGCCCGCCTCGGCCGTGAGGTCCCGGTCCTCGACCTCGGCTTTGTCCAGCCGATCGACTACATGGGGACCGATGAGGACATCGTCCAGGCCGCGCGCGTGAGCTACGGCCCGAGCACCCGCAAGCTCCACGACGACCGCGGCCTCCTGCGCTACCTGATGCGCCACCGCCACACCACCCCCTTCGAGATGTGCGAGGTGAAGTTCCGCTGCAAGATGCCGATCTTCGTCGCCCGCCAGTGGATCCGCCACCGCACCGCCAACGTCAACGAGATGTCGCTGCGCTACAGCGAGGCCCCCGACGAGTTCTACGTCCCCGAGCTCGAGGCCGTCACCCTCCAGTCGACCACCAACAAGCAGGGCCGCGACGACGACACCAGCCTCCCCGCCGAGCAGCGCGAGCAGGTGCGCCAGCTGCTGCGCGCCCGCAACGAGCTCGCCTACGCCGACTACCAGCACCTCGCCAACGAACTCGGCATCGCCCGCGAGCTCGCCCGCACCATCCTCCCGGTCTCGCTCTACACCCAGTGGATCTGGAAGATCGACCTCCACAACCTCCTCCACTTCCTCGACCTCCGCCTCGACCCCCACGCCCAGATCGAGATCCGCGTGTTCGCCGAGGCCATGGCCGAGTTCGTGCGCGACTGGGTCCCCCACGCCTGGGAGGCCTTCGTCGACTACCGCCGCGAGGCCGTCCCGCTCAGCCGCCTCGAGGCCCGCGCCCTCGGCCGCCTGCTCGCCGGCGACCCCGAGCCCGCCGCGATCGCGGCCGCCGGCCTCAAGGGCCGCGAGCTGCAGGAGTTCGAGCACAAGCTCGCCCGCCTCCGCGAGCTCGCCCGCTGACCGCCTGTCATCGCGTGCGCGCGCTCGTCCGATCACCCGCCTGCCCGAGCTCGCCCGATGACCGCCACCCTCCCGCTCGCCGTCGCCTGCCCACGCTGCCACAGCCCCGCGATCGCCTACTCCTGCGAGCCGCGCTGCTGCTTCAACCACGTCTGCGCCGCCTGCCGCTGCACCTTCCAGACCGCCACTGAATTCCTCGGCAGCAAACTCCCCGGCCTCAGCCCGCCCGATCCACTGCCCGCGGACAGCGATCCCACCGCCCCGACCGCGCAGTGCTGCGAGTGCCGCTCCATCGCCGTCTACCGGCTCGCCGACGGCCGCAGCGCCTGCACCCGCTGCGGCGCCCTCCTCCAGCTCCTCTACGAGGACATCGACTGACCCGCCCGATCGGTGCTCTCGAAGATCCGATCCGCCGACCCCTCGATGAACCCATCGAACAGCGCCCCATCCGGCCCCGGGTACCGGCGTGCGAACTCGTAGTAACACCCCGGCACCGCGTACACCCCGTCGGAGAACTCCACCTCCACGTTATCCGCGATCGTCGAGCTCTGCTCGAGCCCCCTGCGCCGCGGACCCCTTGATCACCCCGCCCGCCGGGTTCAGCGCGAAGCCCTGCGCCACCACCCACTCGTTCAGCGCCGCCAGTTCCGCGAACCCCCGCAGCGCATTCACCAGCACCGTGAAGTGGTTGGCCCGCAGCCCGTGCGCCGCCACCCACGCCGCGTACTCGCTCTCGCGACGCAGCGCCTCGACCTCCGCGAAGCTCACGCTCCAACCTCGCCCGATCGCCAGCGCCGCGGGTAACTGCCCGACCATCCGCCTCACCGTCGCCTGCAACCCATCCGAGCACTCCGCGACCCGCAGCTCGCTGATAAAGACCTTGGGTCGCCCCGCCTCCGGATGCGCCAGGTGCCGCGCGTCGAGCTTCTTCTCGACGAAGCGGTAGCTCCCCGCGACCCGCCAGCCTGCCCGCAGGAACGGCGCCGCCAGCTCGTCGATCCCCATCCGCGTCCCCGCGAAGCCACGCAGCGCCACGTGATCGTCGACCACCGTCTCCCCCAGCGCCGCGAGCCCGCCACGGATCTCCCGCGCCTGCGGCGTGCGCGTCACGTAGTCGTCCCACAGCGCCGAGAGCAGCTCCATCGCCCCGCCAGCATCGCAACAACCTCGACGCGCAGCAACCACTCGCTGGCCCCGCGGGGCAACCACTCGCTTGCCCCGCGCCCCCCTCCGGCGCATCGTCCCCGCGACCATGGACCTGCGCAGCTTCAAGCTCCATCGCCCTGACCGCCACGTCCGTGCCGTCCTCGCCGACCATCGCGGCGAACACCCCCACGACCTCGAGGGCGAGCCCTTCGCCCGCGTCCTCCTCGCCGCCGCCCCCCTACTGTCCCGCCTCCACGATCGCCTCGGCCACGAGCCCCGCGCCCTCTCCGTCGACGGCCTCACCCGCGTCCTCCGCCTCACCACCGAAGGCGATCCGCCCCGCCCCTTCGTCCTCCCCCTACCTGACCTTTCGGACATGTCCCCGGAGATCAGCGCCCTCGCCCGCGCGATCGTCCGCGAGCTCCAGCCCCGCGGCCCCGACCTCCCCGGCACCACCCCCTCCGACCCCGCCTTCTGGGACCACCTCTATCGCGCCGACGCCGGCGGCTGGGAGCTCGGCCGCCCGACCCCGCCGCTCGCCCACTGTCTCGCCGCCGATCCCCCGACCGGCCAGCGCGCCCTCGTCGTCGGCTGCGGCCGCGGTCACGAGGCCCGCCTGCTCGCCGAGCTCGGCGCCCGCGTCACCGCCATCGACCTCGCCCCCGCCGCCATCGCCAGCGCCCGCGCTGCCACCCCGCCACACCTCGCGATCGACTTCCAGGTCGCCGACCTCTTCGCCCTCCCCCGCAGCCCCAGCTTCGACCTCGTCCTCGAGCACTGCTGCTACTGCGCGATCGAGCCGCGACGCCGCCGCGAATACGTCGACGCAGTCGCCGACCTGCTGGTCCCCGGCGGCCGCCTGCTCGGCCTCTTCTACGCCCACGGTCGCCCCGGCGGCCCGCCCTTCACCGTCAGCGCCGACGAGCTCGCCGCCAGCTTCGCCCGCCGCTTCACCGTCGACGCCCTCGCCATCGCCGACGACTCCGTGCTCCTGCGCCTCGGCGAGGAGCTGCTCGGCCGCTTCACCCGCCACTGACCCCAAATATCGCGGCGCGATCCCGCCCGACAGCACGGGCAGTGTGACCCCACACGTCCCCCGCCAATCCCCACCGATCCCTGCGTTGCACGCGCAACGAGCCCGCTGGTATACGACCCGCGGACCTTCTAGGGGGAAGTTTTCATGTCACGCCGCAACAAGATCACGATCGTGGGAGCCGGCAACGTGGGGGCCACCGCCGCCCACTGGGCCGCCCAGAAGCACCTCGGGGACGTCGTCCTCGTCGACATCGTCCCGGGCTTTCCGCAGGGCAAGGCGCTCGACCTCGCCGAGTCCGCCCCGGTCATGGGCTTCGACCTCAAGCTGGTCGGCACCAACGGCTACGACGAGACCGCCGACTCCGACGTCGTCGTCATCACCGCCGGCGTCCCGCGCAAGAAGGACCCCGTCACCGGCAAGTTCACCTCGCGCGACGAGCTCGTCGAGATCAACCGCAAGATCGTCGGCGGCGTCACCCGCGAGATCGCCAGCCGCTCCCCGAACGCCGTGCTCATCTGCGTCAGCAACCCGCTCGATGCCATGTGCCACGTCATGTACGAGGAGTCGAAGTTCCCCAGGGAGCGCGTCGTCGGCATGGCCGGCGTCCTCGACACCGCCCGCTACAAGACCTTCATCGCCGAGGCCCTCGGCGTCAGCGTCGACGACATCCACGGCATGGTCTTGGGCGGCCACGGCGACACCATGGTCCCGCTGCCGACCCACACCTCAATCGGCGGCATCCCGCTGACCGAGCTGCTCCCGCAGGACAAGATCGACGCGATCATCCACCGCACCCGCAACGGCGGCGGCGAGATCGTCGGCCTGCTCGGCTACTCCGGCTACTACGCCCCCGCCGCCTCCACCGTCGCCATGGTCGAGTCGATCGTCCGCGACCGCAAGCGCGTGCTCCCCTGCGCCGCCCTCCTGCGCGGCGAGTACGGCTACCACGACCTCTTCCTCGGCGTCCCCTGCGTCCTCGGCAAGGGCGGCGTCGAGAAGATCATCGAGATGAAGCTCGGCGACAAGGAGAAGGCCATGCTCGAGGTCTCGGCCAAGGCCGTCCGTGAGGTCGTCGCCATCCTGCCGTACGGCCAGAACGCGCAGGCGGCCACATGAAGATCCACGAGTACCAGGGCAAGGAGCTGCTGCGCGGCCTCGGCGTGCCCGTCCCGCTCTCACGGGTCGCCTTCAGCCCCGCCGACGTGCGCGCCGCCGCCAACGAGCTGCACAAGGAGACCGGCAACCCCGTCGTCGTCATCAAGTCGCAGATCCACGCCGGCGGCCGCGGCAAGGGCCGCTTCAAGGAGCACCCCGAGCTCGGCGGCGTCAAGGTCGTCAAGACCGCCGACGCCGCCTTCGAGGTCGGCGAGAAGATGCTCGGCAACACGCTGGTCACCATCCAGACCGGCCCCGAGGGCAAGAAGGTCCACCGCCTCCTGGTCGAGCAGGGCATGGACATCGCCCGCGAGCTCTACCTCGGCATCACCCTCGACCGCGTCACCGGTCGCACCACGATCATGGCCTCCACCGAGGGCGGCATGGACATCGAGGAGGTCGCCGCCCACACCCCGGAGAAGATCCTCCGCGAGAGCATCGACCCCGCCGTCGGCCTGCAGCCGTTCCAGGCCCGCAAGCTCGCCTACGCCCTCGGCCTCCAGGACCCCGTCGCCGGCCGCGCGGTCAAGTTCCTGCTCGCCCTCGCCGCGGCGTACGACAAGCTCGACTGCTCCCTGCTCGAGGTCAACCCGCTCGTGATCACCGGCGCCGGCGAGGTCATCGCCCTCGACGCCAAGGTCACCTTCGACGACAACGCGATGTACCGTCACCGCGACCTCGAGGAGCTGCGCGACCCCAACGAGGAGGACCCCTCCGAGCTCGAGGCCAAGGCCTGGGACCTCAGCTACGTCAAGCTCGACGGCGACATCGGCTGCATGGTCAACGGCGCCGGCCTGGCGATGGCCACCATGGACATCATCCAGTACGTCGGCGCCCACCCGGCCAACTTCCTCGACGTCGGCGGCGGCGCCACGGCCGAGCGCGTCACCGCGGCCTTCAAGATCATCACCAGCGACCCCAACGTGAAGGGGATCCTGATCAACATCTTCGGCGGCATCATGAAGTGCGACACCATCGCCACCGGCGTCATCGCGGCGGTGAAGGAGGTCGGCCTCTCCGTCCCGCTGGTCGTCCGCCTCGAGGGCACCAACGTCGAGCTCGGCAAGCAGATGCTCGACGCCAGCGGCCTCAACGTCGTCACCGCCTCGAACCTGCGGGACGCTGCAACCAAGATCGTCGGTCTCGTCGCCAAGGCCCAGGTGAAGTCATGAGCGTCCTCGTCGACAAGAACACGCGCCTCATCGTCCAGGGCATCACCGGCAAGGTCGGGGCCTTCCACGCCGAGAACTCGCTCAAGTACGGCACCCAGGTCGTCGGCGGCGTCACCCCCGGCAAGGGCGGCGAGAAGGTCCTCGGCGTCCCCGTCTTCGACACCGTCACCGGCGCCGTCAAGGCCACCGGCGCGACCGCGTCCGTCATCTTCGTCCCGCCGCCCTTCGCGGCCGACGCGATCATGGAGGCCGCCGACGCCGAGGTCCCGCTCATCGTCTGCATCACCGAGGGCATCCCCGTCCTCGACATGGTCCGCGTCAAGCGCTACCTGCAGGGCCGCAAGTCGCGGCTGCTCGGGCCCAACTGCCCCGGCATCATCACCCCGAACCAGTGCCGCATCGGCATCATGCCCGGCTACATCCACACGCCCGGCAAGATCGGCGTCGTCTCCCGCTCCGGCACCCTCACCTACGAGGCCGTCCACCAGCTGACCAGCCTCGGCCTCGGCCAGTCCACCGCCATCGGCATCGGCGGCGACCCGGTCAACGGCACCAACTTCGTCGACTGCCTCACCCTCTTCAACGACGACCCCGAGACCGAGGGCATCATCATGATCGGGGAGATCGGCGGCTCCGCCGAGGAAGACGGCGCCGCCTTCATCCACGCCCACGTCAAGAAGCCCGTCGTCGGCTTCATCGCCGGTGTCACCGCCCCGCCCGGCAAGCGCATGGGCCACGCGGGCGCCATCATCTCCGGCGGCAAGGGCACCGCCGAGGCCAAGCTCGAGGCGCTCCGCAACGCCGGCGTGGCGATCGCCGAGACCCCCTCCGACCTCGGCTCCACCATGGCCCGCATCCTCGGCCACCACGCCCGAGCCTGACGCCACACTCCCCACTCCGGGGCTTCAGCGGCCACAGACTGCCCGTCTGCTGGCCGCTTCGTTATTTTCTCGAGCACATCAACGACAGCCAAATTCGTAAGGTCCAACACACAAGAAGCACAGCGACCACAAGCCTGCGCCTCCCGTTGTCGTGGATCACCGCTTGCCTCACCCATGCGGCCCACGCCGAGCCGGTCCCGTGCACTTGCAATCTTCGCATGCCACGCCTACCGTCCGGGCATGCGGAGACTAGGACTGTTGCTGGCGCTCAGCGCCTGTGCGCCCGAAGGCGGCACCGCGAGCAGCGATGTCGACCTCGAGACGATGTCGACCACCGAGGTCGCCAGCACCAATCCTCCCGTCCAGACAGTCACTGGGGCCACCGACGAGACCAACTCGGGGTCCAGCGACCCCGTCACGTCGAGCACCGGCCCCGACACCAGCAGCACCACCAGCACCATCGACAGCAGCAGCTCCGACGCCGAGTCGAGCACCTCGCACGGCCCCCCCGTCTGCGGCAACGGCATCGTTGAGGGCGACGAAGCCTGCGACGACGGCAACGACGACGACACCGACGGCTGCACCAAGACCTGCCTGGTCCCCGGCTGCGGCAACGGCGTCCTCGAGCCAGGCGAGGCCTGCGACGACGGCAACAAGTCCGACCTCGACGCCTGCCTGAACAGCTGCCAGGAGGCCAGCTGCGGCGACGGCGTCGTCTGGGACGAGATGGAGGAGTGCGACGACGCCAACGCCGTCGACACCGACGCCTGCCTCACCAGCTGCAAGGCCGCCAAGTGCGGCGACGGCTACCTCTGGGCCACCAAGGAAGTCTGCGACGACGGCTTCAACGACGGCGAGTACAACGGCTGCTCCCCCGGCTGCAAGGCGCTCTCCCCCACCCGCTGCGGCGACGGCAAGGTCCAGGATCAGTACGAGCACTGCGACGGCAGCAGCGGCCTCATGGGCGTGGGCTGCACCCCTGGCTGCCTCTACGACTTCTCCAGCGTGCCCCAGATGTCCTGCACGATGACCTGCAGCTGGGCCGGCCCGGCAGGCTGCGACCAGGCCGACGCCGATGTCTTCTGCAAGCTGCGCACCGGCAACAAGCAGGCCAAGGCCACCTCGTTCAAGCCCGGCCCGCCCTCTGACAAGGGCGGCTTCCCCTGCTCCGACTCAAAGGTCGTCCTCGACCCCGACCTGCGCCAGAAACTCGGCATCCTCACCGAGTTCGGCGTCAACAAGGAGGTCTACTACCAGGAGACGAAGATCGCCAGCACGCACGGCGTCGCCCAGGTGTTGCAGGCGGCGTTCCTGGTCTGCAGCCCGTGAGCGCAGCGCGCCGCACTCGCATACGATAGACTCGCGGCCACCTCCCATGTGGCCACGCTTCGAACAAGTCACGAGCCGCGACGTCCTCGAGCGCCTCCCGTTCCTCGACCTCCCGTTCGACCGCTACGGCATGGACCCGTACGGCATCTCGCGACACCACCTCGGCCTCTTCATGACGCTGCTCGAGGGGTTCTACAAGCACTACTTCCGCGTCCGCTGCTTCGGCCTCGAGCACATCCCCAAGACCGGCGCCGGCATGCTGGTCGGCAACCACTCCGGTGGCATCCCAGCCGACGGCGGCATGATCGTCGCATCCCTGTTCTTCTCCCTGAACCCGCCCCGCGCCGTCCACGGCATGGTCGAGAAGTTCGCCCAGGAGTGGCCCTTCGTCAGCCAGTGGTTCAACCGCGTCGGCCAGCTCCCCGGCCTCCCCGAGCACGCCATCCGCCTGCTCCACGACGGCCGCCTGCTCATGGTCTTCCCCGAGGGCGCCCGCGGCCTCGGCAAGCTCTACAAAGACCGCTACCACCTCAGCCACTTCGGCACCGGCTTCATGCGCATCGCCCTCCAGACCGGCACCCCGGTCGTCCCCTTCGCCTTCATCGGCGGCGAGGAAGCCATGCCCACGATCTTCCACGCCAAGCGCCTCGCTCGCATCGTCGGCGCCCCCTACTGGCCCGTCCCGCCGTACCTCCTGCCCTTCCCGCTCCCCCTCAGCTGCGAGATCCACTACGGCAAGCCGATGCACTTCCCGGGCAACGGCAACGAACCCGATGAGGTCGTCGAGGGCTACGTCGAGCAGGTCAAGAGCGTCATCAACCTCCTCGTCACCCGCGGCCGCGCCGTCCACGAGCAGCGCCGCTCCGGCGCCAACCTCTCGGAGCCCACGCCATGAAGGTCCTCATCACCGGCATCAACGGCAACCACGCCCGTATGGTCGCCCTGCGCCTGCTCGCGCAGGGCCACGAGATCTTCGGCATCGACCGCCGCCCCTGGCCCGACGCCCCGCCCAACATCCACGTCTTCCAGACCGACGTCCGCAAGCGCCCCGCCGCCGACGTGTTCCGCCAGCACCGCCCCGAGGTCGTCATCCACATGGCGACCATCACCCACTTCTCCGCCCGCGCCGACGAGCGCCTGCGCATCAACCTCCACGGCACCCGCCTCGTGTTCGACTACTGCCACGAATTCGGCGTCAAGCAGGTCGTCTTCGTCGGCCGCCACACCATCTACGGCGCCGCCCCCGACGCCCCGCTCTACCGCACCGAGGACGAGCCCCCGCTCGCCGTCAGCACCTTCCCCGAGCTCGCCGACCTCGTCGCCGCGGACCTCTACGCCGGCTCCGCGCTGTGGCGCTGGCCCGAGCTCAAGACCGCGGTCCTGCGCCTGGTCTACCTGCTCGGCCCGGCCCGCCGCGGCACCCTCGCCAACCTGCTCGACGGCAAGCGCGTGCCGATGATCCTCGGCTTCGACCCGCTCTACCACTTCATGCACGACGAGGACGCCGTCGAGGCGATCATCCGCACCATCGACCACCAGCTCAGCGGCGTCTTCAACGTCGCCGGCCCGCCTCCGATCCCGCTCTCCGTGCTCGCCCGCGGCACCGGACGCCAGGCCATCCCGATCCCCGAGCCGCTGTTTCGCTACGCCGTCGGCCGCTTCGGCCTCGCCTACCTCCCGCCCGGCGCCGCCCTCCACATCAAGCACCCGATCGTCGTCGACGCCGCAGCCTTCCGCGCCGCCACCGGCTTCCAGCACCAGTACGACGCCCACGAGATCATGCGCGGCTTCCGTGACGGCTGATCAGCTGCCGCGATACGGGTCCGGGTCGTAGCGCAGCAGCGCCAGCTCGAAGGCCTCGAGGTGCTCGGCCAGCAGCTCGATGCGCCGCCGCTGCTGCCCACGATCGAGCTCCCTCACCGTCGCCGGATCTTCCGCGAGCGACTCACCGAGCAACACGCTCACGACGTCGCGGTGCGAGACCCCGAGCCGCTCGATCACCTCCGCCTCGAGCACCCCGAGCTCGCGCACCGCCGACACCCACGCCCACGCGAGCTCCTCGATCGCCGGCTCGTCGGGCGCCGCCGCCTCGATCGCAAACCGCAAGATCCGCGTCTCCTGGGCCAGACGCGCCAGCCGCGGCGGCAGGTGCCCGGTCGCCAGCGCCACATCGTCACCCGCCCGCAGCTGTTGCTCGAGCAACCATCCCGGCCGGGCGATCACGGGGGTGAACAGCGCCAGGCACGACACGCTGAACACCACCACGAAGAAGCCGAACACGATCCAGCTGAAGCCAACCAACCCAGCGATGATCGCCGCAGCGATCCACGCCACCGCCTGCCACGCCAGCACGAGCCGGGCCCAGCGCCCCCACTGCACCCTCCGGGCCTCGATCGCCGCGATCCCCCGCTCATGGCGCGCAGTGCGCGTTTGCGCACGAATCACAGCGCCAGCGCCAGCACGCGGGTCCCCATCACCTCGCATCCTCCGCACTCTACCGCAGCACCGGGGCTCCCCGACGACAGCGGCCCCGCAGCCCGCTCGCGCGCCCGCTTTGTTCCGCCGGCATCAGCGACTCGGTTTAGAATGCGGCCACTCGCATCGGTCTACCGCTGCGCCCCCTCCCAAGGCCCAGGACATCCATGACCCACAGCTCCACCGCCTCTGCACCTCGCCGTCGCCGCCTCCCCCGCCTCTCCCGCGGCCTGTGCCTCGCCGCGAGCCTGGGCGCCGCCGCAGCCGGCGTTGCAATGACCAGCAGCGAGGCCCAGGCTGCCCCCAAGATCTTGCGCGAGGGCACCCGCCCAATGGCCTTCCTCCTCGGCCTCGGCCCCTCCTGGGGCGTCGGCGGCAGCGGTTGGTACTACTCCCACGGCCCCGGCTGCAAGGACGGCTTCTGCAACTACGGCGGCTGGGGCGGTCGCTACGGCGGCGCCTTCAAGGTCACGCAGGAGTTCATGGGCCACTTCAAGGGCGACTCCTCCGGCCCCGCGCTCGGCGTGATCCTCAACGAGACCTTCACGGGCCCGTACGTCGGCTTCAACATCGCCCCCAAGTTCACCTACGACATTCAGGTCAAGAAGGGCCTCGCCCTCTACGTATCCCCCAGCGTCTCACTCGGCTACGGCCTGCTGCACTACCGACCCGCCTACTACGGCTACTACGCTGGCGCCAACTACCACGCCGCCAACCTTCAGTTCGGCGTCGCGCTCAAGCTCATCATCAACGACCGCTGGCTGGTCTTCGCCCAGCTGCCCAACTTCGACTTCCTGATCGGCCCCGGCAGCTACTACTACGCCAACGGGGCCTGCGCCGCCGGTTTCAACTGCGGCACCTTCTTCGTCTCCCGCATGGACTTCATCCTCGGCGGCGGCGTCACCTTCTAGCCCCGCGAGCTTCGGCTCCCCCCACGGGCACGCCACACCGCGTGCCCGTTCCACGTCGGTGCACAATCTCTGTGCCAGCGCGTGCTAGCGTGCCCGCGTGCCGCTCCCAGCCCACATGCTGCCCGTCGCCGTCATCGGCGCCGGCTTCCTCGGCCGCCCCCTCGCGCTCGCCCTCCCGCGCCCCGTGCTCGCCCTGTCCCGCAGCGGCCGCCGTGACGCCTGGCCCGAGGGACATGTCCCCGAGGACATTCAGCTTCACGCCCTCGACCTCCTCCACGCCGACGCGTCCGTCATCACCGCTGCCCTCGCCCCCGCGCGCAGCCTCGTGATCTGCGTCGCCGCCGGACGCAGCCAGGATCGCCGCGCCCTCTACCTCGAAGGCACGCGCCGCCTGCTCGTCGCCTGCACCGGCCTCGCCCTCACCCGCGTCGTCTACACCTCCTCCACCTCCGCCCTGCCCGAACGCGACGGCTGGATCGACGACGACGAGCCCGCCCGCCCCGACGACCCTCGCGGCCAGGTCCAACGGGACGCCGAAGATCTCGTGCGGGCCCACTGCGAGGCCCAGCGCTGGCCGTGGCTGATCCTCCGCCTCGCCGGCCTCTACGGCCCCGGACGCGAGCTGTTCCGCCTCTACCGCGACGACCCCGGCGCGCTACAACCCGGCGACGGCATGCAGGCCACCAACCTCATCCACCGCGACGACGCCGTCGCCGCCTGCCTCGCCGCCCTCGCCCTCCCCCCGCGCCACAGCGCCATCGTCAACGTCTGTGACGACGACCACCGCCCGCGCCGCAGCATGTTCGCCGCCCTCGCCCACGCCGCGGACCGCCCCGAGCCGCGCTGGCAGCACCCCGCCGGCCCCCTCCGCGGCAAGCAAGTTCGCAACGATCGCATGAAGCAACTCCTCGGCCTGCACCTGCGTCACCCACAGCACGCCCTCCCGCCCCCTTTATAACCTGTCTTTTAAGACATGTACAAAGGTATAGGTCGCCCCCACTGCCACCCGGCGCAGGCGCCGCGCCGCGCGGGCGGGCCCGCCCGGACCACCACCCCGACGAGAAATTCGGCCCCGGCCTTGCCCGCCAGCCTCCCGTGCTTAAACCCGAAGCCACGCCATGAACCTCCCAGTCGCATCCGCCGTCACCCACGTCTTGCCGATGCCGACCGACGGCACCATGGCGCCGCACATCGACCTCGGCGAGCTTCAGGCAGAGCTCGAGGGCGTCGCCACCGAGGCCCTGCACGCCCGTCGCGCTGGCCTCTCCTTACTCGAGGCCGTCTGGGATCCGCGCTACCCGGGCCTGCGTGAGTTCCACCAGGGCATCCGCGACGCCCTCTTCGTCGAGATCCCGCAAGAGTTCGAGCCCTGGGCCCGCGCCGCCACCAGCAGCCGCGGCGACGCCCGCTTCGATGGCATGCAGCGCACCCTCTTCTCCTTCGCCCGCGCCCGCGCCGAGGACGACCTCTCCGCCCTCCAGGCCGCGCTCGCCGAGCTCCTCGTGTTCGAGGCCGTGCGCCTGCGCCTCCTGGTCACCGCCCTCGGCAGCGCCGAGTTCGAGCTCCTCGGCGGCGAGGAGTCCGACGTCGACGCGATCGCCTGGGCTGAGGTCGGCGCCCTGCTTCACCGCGACGAGCTCAGCGACCCCGAGGTCCGTCCGCTCACCGTCATCCTCGCCGCTGCGAACGTCGCCCTCGCCCGCGACGCCGCCGAGCGGGCCCACGAGCTGCGCTCCAGCGGCGACGACTTCCGCGAGGAGCTGCGCATGCGTGCCCGCCTGCGCGCCGCCCTCCGCGAGCTCCGGCTCCCGGAGGCCGTCCTCCTGGAGAACGCATTGTCCGCCCTCCTCGGGGGCGACCGCCGCGAGCTGGTCGACCTCCAGGCCGAGCGCCCCGTCGCCCTCGATGGCATGAGCCGCCAGGCCATGGACCAGCGGGTCTCTCGCGGCCGTCGCAGCCTCACTCACCCGCGCGCCAGCTGGCCCCGCCGCCGCCGCCCAGCCCTCTTCGACCTCCTGCGCGACACCTCGGTTTGAACCACTCGCGCGGGCCGGGTATGCTCGCCCGCCCGCATGACCGACGCACCCACTGTCGACCGAGGCCCGTCCCGCGGCGCACGCATCGCCCTCGTACTCGGCGTCCTCATCCCCGCCCTCGCCCTCGACCTGTGGACCAAAGCCTGGGCCTGGGAGCATCTGCGCACCCAGCCCGGCCGCGAGATCGTCAAGGACTTCTTCTACCTCGACTTCGCCTTCAACACCGGCTCGGCCTTCGGCTTCCTGCGCGACGCCGGCTGGTCGCGCCTCTTCTTCATCGCCATCACGGTCGCCGCGCTGGTCTACATGGCGCGCCTCGCCCTGACCCTCACCACCCGCGCCGGCTCTGGCTTCGTCGCCATCGGCCTCATCGCCTCCGGCGCCCTCGGCAACCTGCACGACCGCTTCGTCCGCGTCTTCATGGACCAGTACGGAGTGGTCGACTTCATCGTCGTCTACTATTGGCCGGGCAAGCGCTGGCCCGCCTTCAACATCGCCGACGCCGCCCTCGTCGCCGGCGTCCTCCTCTTCATGATCTACCTCCGTCGCCACGGCGACCCCGCCAGCCCCGAAAAGCCCCTGGCCGCCTGAAGCGGGCCTCTGCGCGCTGCTTTGCCTGATCCGAGCCCTGCGCTACACTCGTCGACCCGCATGCTCGTGCAAGCCTCCGACTCTGCCACCAAGCCGCCCGTCGTGACCGCCGACCCGGGCCGCCGCCGGGCCGTCATCGCCGCCTCGATCGCCACCGTCGCCTTCCTCGCGCTCGATCTGTGGACCAAGAACTGGGCCTGGCACACGCTCCGCGACGCGCCGCGGATCGCCGTGATCAAGAAGTGGTTCTACCTCGACTTCAGCTTCAACACCGGCTCCGCCTTCGGCTTCCTGCGCGGGCATGACTTCTCGCGCCCGCTCTTCATCGCCATCACCCTCGCCACCGTCGTGTACATGGCCACGCTGGTGCGCAAGCTGCCCACGGAGCGCCTCTACGGCTTCGTCGCCATCGGCTGCATCATCGGCGGCGCGCTCGGCAACCTGCACGACCGCCTGCTCCGCCAGATGCTCCTCAACGGCGAGCCCAAGCACGGCGTCGTCGACTTCATCCAGGTCTACTACGCCCAGGGCAGCCCGGCCTGGCCGAACTTCAACATCGCGGACGTCGCCCTCGTGATCGGCGTGCTCCTCCTGATCCCCTTCCTGATGTTCCACGCCGAGCCCCAGCCGACCCCCGCGAGCAGCCGCGCCTGAGTCCGCCGCGATCGAAGCGCTCCGATTCGTCGTCACGCCGCCCTGCAGACAGCCGCGCCTGAGTCAGCCGCGATCGAAGGCCCGGACCTTCGCCCAGGTCTCCTGTCGCTCAGCCTCCGCGTCGCTGTCGATCACGATCCCGCCGCCGCTTTGCAGCGCCAGCCCGGCCTCGTCGAGCTCACCCGTGCGGATCGGGATGCTGCAGCGCAGCCCACCCGGCATCAACGCCACGATCGCCCCGCAGTACAAGCCGCGCCGACGCTGCTCGAGATCGTCGATGATCTGCGCCGTGCGCCGCTTCGGCGCCCCGGTGATGCTCCCGCCCGGGAACACCGCCGCGAGCAGCTCCGCCAGCCCCCAGCCCGGCCGCAGGGTACAGCGCACCTCCGAGACCAGGTGGTGCACCGTCGGCAGCGAGACAAGTGCTGGTCGCCGCGGCGCCTCGACCGTGCCCGCGATCGCCAGCCGGCCGAGGTCGTTGCGCACGAGGTCGACGATCATCACATGCTCGGCGAGGTCCTTCTCGCTGGCCAGCAACTCGGCCGCCGCCTCGGCATCGGCCTGCGGATCGCCGCCTCGCGCTCGCGTCCCCTTGATCGGCCAGGATCGGGCCAGATCGCCACCCCCGACCCCACGCCCCAGCTCCACCGCCAGCAGCGTCTCGGGTGAATTCGACACCACCCACAGCGGCGGCGCCAGGCCCTCGCCTCCCGCCAGCAGCGCCCCCATCGTCGCTGGCGTCGCCCCGCGCAGCGCCGCGTACACCGCGGCCGCGCGGACCGCCAGCGGCCGCGCCCCCCACTCCGGTCGCCACGGCGCCGCGAAGGCCTGGCTGAGGTTCACCTGGTAGGTCTCGCCCGCCGCGATGTACTCGCGCACCCTCGCCACCCGCGCCCGATACTCGTCCGCCGTCCACAGCGCCCGCAGCGGTCCCAAGGGCCAGGTCCCGGGGGACATGTCCTCAAGGACAGGTGCCTCATCGATCCGCCGCATCAGGCGGGCCCCCGCGCGCGCCTCGCCGTGCAGTCGCGGCGTCGGCCCCAGCTCGAGCGCCGCCCGGTAGCGACGCAGGCACAGCCCCGGCAGGCGGCCCGCCCGTGGCGCTCGCCCGAGCAGCAGGTCCGCCCCGAGCTCGTAGCTGAGGTGCCCGATCCACACGAACTGCGGCTCGGCCCGCCACAGCGCCTCGATCGCCTCGATCGATCGCATGCTGTCATCGGCCACCCCGAGGTCCGCCTCGAGGCCGAGCCAGCCGCGCTCCTCGCCGCCGTCGAGCCACGCGAAGGCCCCGCCGGGGTCGCTCGCCGCCAGCCCCACGATCCGCGCGCAGAGCCCGGACCTCCCCCGTCCCGGCATCAATCCCCCTGCTTGTGCTGCGCCAGCGCCTCGCGAAAGTGAAAGGTGTACTCGACCGCGCTGAGCACCGACAGGATCACCGACAGCGACAGCATGATGAGCCCCATGCGATGAAAGTCGATCATCTCGTCGAAGCCCGGCATGCGATAGCGGTAGTGGACCAGCAGGAAGCAGATGCCGACCATCTGGAACGCGGTCTTGGCCTTGCCGCCCGCGCTCGCCGCGATCACCATCCCCTCCGACGAGGCCAGCGATCGCAGTCCGTTGATGTAGAACTCGCGGGTCAGCAGGATCGCCACCAGCCACGGCGGCATCCGCCCGTCTGCCGCCAGATACACCAACACCGCCGCGACCATCACCTTGTCGGCCAGCGGATCGACGAACTTGCCGAACACCGTGACCAGCCCCGACCGGCGCGCGAGCCAGCCGTCGATGATGTCGAGCACCGCGGCCAGCATGAACACCAGCGACGACATCACGCAGAGAAACGGGTCCGCGATGTCCATCCACAGCAGCACCGGCGGGATCAGGAACAGCCGGCCGATGGTGATCATGTTGGGGAGGTTCAGGACCTCCCGGCGAAATCGCTCGTAGCGCTTCACGTGAGGCCGTCTCCGCCGGCCGACAGCCCTGGGCTCCGGGCGCGCGCGAGCCTACCCGACGAGATGATGGTCGCTGGCAGCATGACTGGCTCGGCTCCGGGCGCGCGCGAGCCTACCCGCAAACCCCGCCCCGATCCAGGACCTCCGCCACACCCGGTTCAGGGCAGGCCCGCGATGTCTCGACTCGGCCCCGTGTTGCCAGCGTCGCGGCGCTGGAGCTCGCGCTCATAGGCGTAGAAGCGCCGCAGCACCGCCTTCACGTACGCCCGTACACCCGGATGCGGCGGCACACCCCCGTATTTCTGCACCGCCCCGGCCCCCGAGAAGTACCCCGCGAGCACCAGCACCATGTCGCCGCCGAAGCGATTGGCCAGCAGCCGGAGAAACTTGGCCCCACCGTAGATGTTCTGCCGCGGCTCGAACGGCTGCCCGACCCCGAGGAAGCGCGCCGTCGACGGCATCAACTGCGTCAGCCCCATCGCGTTGGTGCGACTCACCGCGTTCGGGTTGTAGTTGCTCTCGGTGTGGATCACCGCACGCAGCAGCGACTCCGGCAGCTGATACAGGCGAGCTGCGCTGCGGATCGTCGTCTCGTAACGGCGCGAGCGCTCGTCGGCCAGCGCCTCGGCCACCTCGGTCGCGGCATTCTGAGCCCGACCGGCCAGGCGGGGGTCGGCCGCGGCGGCCGTATCCGGCAACTCGGCCTCGCCGCTGCCCTGCAAGCCCGGCGTGCTCACCGGGGCCTCGGCCGCCCGCCGCGAGGCGGTCACATGCACGACCCCCTGCGGGTCAGTGTATCGACGATAACTCGGCTCCGCCGCGCCAGCCCTGCCCGCCGCAGCCATCACGATCCCAAGGCACCAGGCCGCCGCCCGCACACCCCGCATCCTAGCAGCTACAAAGCCCGCCTGCGGGCTGCTACCCTGCGCCCACCCCCATGTCTGTGTCGACCCCGATCCACCGCAGCCGATACCTCGTGCTCGGCAGCGGCCTCGCCGGCCTCTACTTCGCGCTCGAGGTCGCCGATCGGGGCCCGGTCACGATCCTCACCAAGCATCGCGCCGAATCCTCCAACACCCGGTGGGCCCAGGGGGGGATCTCAGCCGTGTTCTCCGGCGACGATTCCTCCAACGAGCACGTCGAGGACACCCTGCTCGTCGGCGCCGGCCTGTGCGACCGCGACATGGTCGTCCACGCCGTCGAGAAGGGCCCGGGCCTGGTCCGCCGCCTGGCCGAGCGCTACGGCGTTCGCTTCGACCGGGTCAACGGCGACGAGACGGCCCCCTTCGAGCTCGGCCGCGAGGGCGGCCATTCGCGGCGACGAGTCGTCCACCACCGCGATATGACCGGCGCCGAGATCGAGCGTGCCCTCCTCGCGGCCGCCCACGCCCACCCCAACATCACGGTCCATGAGCACCACACCGTCATCGACCTGCTCAGCTGGACCAAGGTCGACGGCAGCCGCGGCTGCTTCGGCGTCTACGCCCTCAACAACCGCGACGACCGGGTCGAGGCCTTCGTCGCCCCGCTCACCGTGCTCGCCACAGGCGGCGCCGGCCGGGTCTATCGCTACACCAGCAACCCGAGCGTCGCCACCGGTGACGGCATCGCCATGGCCTACCGAATCGGCGCCACGGTGGCCAACCTCGAGTTCATGCAATTTCACCCGACCTGCCTGTATCACGCTGATGCCAATACGTTTTTGATCAGCGAGGCCCTCCGTGGAGAGGGTGGCATCCTGCGTCGTGGCGACGGCTCCGACCTCATGGCGGGCCGGCACGCGATGGCCAGCCTGGCCCCGCGCGACGTGGTCGCCCGCGAGATCGACGCCGAGCTCAAGCGCGCCGGGGTCCGCTGCGTGTACCTCGACATGACCCACCTCGACCCCGAGTTCCTGGTCGAGCGCTTCCCGGCGATCCACGCCCGCTGCATGTCGGTCGGCATCGACATGCGCAAGGACCCGATCCCCGTGGTCCCGGCCGCCCACTACATGTGCGGCGGCGTCGTGGTCGACAAGTACGGCCGCACCGACACCCCGGGCCTGCTGGCGATCGGCGAGGTCGCCATGTCGGGCCTGCACGGCGCCTGCCGCCTCGCCTCCAACTCGCTGCTCGAGGCCGTCGTCCTCGCCTCGGGCGCCGCCGAGATCGCTGACGACTTCGCGCGCGACGCCCCCGAGATCGTCAGCCCATGGAACGAGGGCACCGCCCAGAACTCCGACGAGGCCGTCATGGTCTCCGCCAACTGGGAGGAGCTGCGCGCCCTGATGTGGAACTTCGTCGGCATCGTCCGCTCCGACAAGCGCCTCGAGCGCGGCCGCCGACGCGTCGAGCTGCTGCGCGAGGAGATCGCCGAGTACTACTGGAAGTTCCGCGTCACCCGCGATGTCCTCGAGCTGCGGAACATCGCCCTGGTCGGCCACCTCATCCTCGAGTGTGCCCGCATGCGCAAGGAGACCCGCGGCCTCCACTACAACATCGATTACCCTGAAACTCTCCCAGAATTTGCCCACAATACCATGGTCGACAAACGCACAGGACCTCGCGCCTCCGACCACAAACTCATCACATAATTTCAATACGTTGCCTCGCAAACCTTCAGCACTGCATCGATTGATCCCCGGCCTCCTGGCGCTTGCCTTCGCCGTGCCTGGTTGCCGCAGCGCCGGCAGCGCCCGCAGTCCCGAGGCCCTCCGCGATGCCTATGCCCAGGCCCTGCGACGCGACGACCCCGACGCCGCGTACGCCCTCCTCAGCCCGGAGCTCCAGGCCGCCACCCCGCGCGCCGCCTTCCGCGCCCGCTGGCAGGCCCAGACCGCCGAGCGAGCCGCGGCCCAGGCCGCCCTCGCCGCACTCCCACCGGCTCAGCGTGCCGCGATCGCCGGCGGGCAGACCACCCACGGCGCCCTCGTCCTCACCTGGGCCGAGGTCGCCGGCCACTACCAGATCGTCGCGGGCCTCCCTGGCCTCCCGGACAGCTCCACCCCCGCCCAGGCGATCCGGGCCTTCCTCGCCGCCGTCCGCGGCGCCGATCTACGCGACCTCGAGGCCCTCGTCAGCGACGAGCTCGCGGCCCGCCTGCGCGACGACTGGGGCCGACGCGCCGCCCTCATCGAGGCCCTCCTCGATCAGCCGGGTGCCATCGAATACAGCAGCGACATGCAGCGCGCCGTCCTGCGCTACGAGCCTGGTCGCGCCCTCACCCTCGAGCAGAGCCCCGCTGGCTGGCGCCTCACCGCCCTGCAATAGGCCCCACCTCTGATGGGCTCGGGAGGCGCCCGGCCCCCGTAAACGGACGACCGCGGTTGACCTGCAAACCCCGGGACGAACGTCCGCGGACGACCGGGCCTGCGGACACCAGCCAGTCACGGTCCCTGGTGAGTTATGCGAGGTTGACGCTGTATTTTTCACTGGCCGACAGCCCCCCGACCACGAATACTGAGCCCGACTGGACTCCCCCGCGCTCACTCGCGCGTCCGGTCCTCCCAGATCCCGCGCGTCCCGCACACTCTGGCCACTCTCGTCGCCGACCGGCGACTCGAGTGGCCCCCTCTACCGCACGCCCGAACCTCCCCAGCCCTCCATCAACATTTACACAGCGCGATCAATTCGTTTTATTTTCAACGAGTTGACATGCAGCCTTCCAGCACTTGCTCAATTATCTGTGACCCCGATCCAGGTCACGTCGACGTCGGAAGCCGGTGACAGTTCCGGCACGGAAGGTGCACAATGGCGCGCGCTCACGCCTGGAGAACGACTCTCGATGATGCAGCCCCAGTTCAACGTTGGTGAAAAGGCCGTCTACCCGACCCACGGCGTCGCCGAAGTGGTCGCACTCGAGACCAAGGTCATCGAGGGCAGCGGCATGCAGTTCTACCACCTGCGCGTGGCCGGCTCCGGCCTCAAGATCATCGTCCCCGTCACCAAGGCTGAGGAGAACGGCATGCGGCCGCTCGCCGACAACGGCATGATCGACGAGCTCTACGACCTCCTCCGCGACCACGAGGTCCCGTGTGACCGCCAGACCTGGAACCGGCGCTACCGCGGCTTCATGGAGAAGATCCGCACCGGTTCGCTGTTCGAAGTCGGCGAGGTCTACCGCGACCTGACCCTGCTCAAGAGCACCAAGAACCTCTCGCACGGCGAGCGGCAGATGCTCCAGACCGCGCGCAACCTCGTCATCCGCGAGCTCAGCACGGTCAAGGCCACCCCGGAATCCGTGGTTGCCGAAGAGCTCGACTCCATGTTTAAGGACTGACGTGGCCGCCGAGACCAACGAGTCCATCGATATCCAGATCTCCACCCTCCCCTGGGACCAGATTCAGGTCGACGCCTTCGTCGCCCCGACCAACTCGGAGGGTGTCATGAGCCAGTTCCCGGCCAGCAAGCTGCGGGACCTCGCCGGCAAGGAGGTCGAGGATCTCGTCAAAGAGCACACGCCTCTGGCCATCGGCGCCGCGTTCGTCACCCATGCCGGCAAGATGAAGGCGCGTCACCTGATCCACGTGCCCAACACGGACAAGCCGGGTGGGCGCGTACAGGTCGAGGACGTCCTGCGGGCCACCGCCGCGGTGCTCGTCGCCTGCCGCGTCAAGGGCTTCTCCAGCATCGCCGTCCCGCTGATGGGCGCCTTCGACAGCGGCATCCCGGCCGAGGAGGCCGCCCGCGCCATCCACAGCGAGCTCAAGGCCTACCGCGGCGACCGCCCGCTCAAGGCATTCCTCATGGCCAAGGACGCCGACGACGTCGAGGTCTTCGAGCTGGCCATGGAGGGCAACATCCCCTGACGCCACGGACGCCCCCGTGACCCTCGTCCAGATCGGCCTGCCGCGGGACCGCGCGCCCGGCCCCGCGGTCCCGCTATCCGCCGAGGCCGCCGAGGGCCCGCACCAGCAGGCGGCCGCTGTACCTGGCCTAAAGAACAGCTTGGCCCCCATCAGCGCCGGCCTCGCGCTCGCCGGAGGCCTGGTCCTCCTCGCCCCGCTGGCCCTGCTCACCCAGGAGAGTCCGGCCGCGCTCGCCCTCCTGATCACTGGCCTCGCCGTCCTCGGGCTCATCACCGTGCTGCTCCGCGCTGGCGAGGTCGATCCACCCTGATCGGCCGTCCTCGGCAACCAGTCGACCCGCCATGATCGGTCCGCACCACCTCACGCTCGCCCTGGCCTTGCTCGTCAGCTGCGGTGCCGCCCCGGAGTTGCACAGCGAGCCACGCGCGCTCCACTTCAGCCCGACCCGCCGCGAGCTGCCCCTGCGCCTGGTCCACAGGGGCGACCAGCCGCTCCCCCTGTCGCGGATCCGCCTCGACCACCGCGACCCCGACTGGAGCGCCTTCACCGTCGTCGACCCCGCGCTCCCGCGGCAGATCGAGGCGAACGGCGAGGTCTCGCTGCGCCTGCGCGTCGACCTCGACCACTTCGCCACCCACCGCGGCGGCCACGAATACCGCAGCGGCGGCGCCACCCTCACCTTCAACGCCGACACGACGCTCCACCGCATCGCCCTCCACTTCGCCGACGAGGCCGCACCGACCGGCCTGCGATGGCTCCGGCTCGGCCTGCTCGCCGCCCTCGCCGCCGGAGTGTTCGCCCTCCGCCGCCGCGTGCCCTGGACGATCGCCCTGCCTGCCGCGCTCGCCCTGGCCATCGCCCCGCTCGCCAGCGGCCTGTGCTGGACCCTCGGCATCCCGCTCGGCCCTGCCGATCTCCAGCAGTGCGGCGAAGGTCGTGGCGGAGCCCCCTTGCAGATGCTCCCCGACGCGGACGGTCTCGGCCTGCTCCTCGCCCTCCTTCTGTTCACCGCGATCCCCGGGGCCGACAGGATCTCTGCTGCAGCGTTGTGGTCGAGGCTCACCCTCGCGCTGGCGATCCTGGCGGCAGTGCTCACCACCGGCAGCCTCGACCCGCAGGTCATCGTGGCCGCCCAGACCGGCCTGCACTGGGGCTTGTGGGTGCAACCATTCGCCGCCGCCGCACTCGCTCTGGCCGCCCTCGCTGAGGTTGCCGCCGCCCGGGCCCACTCGCCATTCGCCGCTCGTGTCGCCGCCCTCGGCCTCGCCGCCCTGTTGACCACCGTCTGCCTCGGCGGCGCCGACTTGCCGCTGACGACTGCTGCCCCGGGCCTGCCGCACATCGCAGCGGTCGGCCTCGGCGTCGCTGCCTGGGTCGCCAAGGTCGCCGCGACCTGCTGGTTCCTGCTCCGCGTTGAAAGCCCGCGACGGGCCGTATACCTCGTGCTCGCGCTGGTCCTTGCCACGCTGATGTGGAACCTGGCTCTCGGGCCACACGAGACGCCATAGGCCGTACGCAGGTGACTCGGGCCCGCAGAGCACTCTTCCCGGGCCCCCACTGCGTCGCGCTCACCGCGCGTGGCTCCGGGTCGTAGCTTTTTTCTATTTGGGGTGTTAGCTTGGCCCGGCCTAAGCCTAGGACCGTAGGCTTGCCCGGCGAGCGCGGATGCCAGTTCGGAAGTTCAACCTCGTATTCCGAGTGAGGCGGGAGACAAGCGATCAGGCTTGTGATCAGGCTTGTAATCAGGCTTGTGGCGTCGCGGGAGCCCGCGCCCTCCGCACCCAGATCGGCCCGCCCCGACCCGCACGCTTGAGTGTGGCTCCAGTCGGATCGGCGGTCGGAGGACACCACTGATGGCGACGACGATCGCCCAGATCGGTGGCTTCGAACTGTGGGACATCCTGCAGCTGGCCCAAACCTCGCGCATGTCGATCAAGCTGTCGGTCGAGTCGCCGCACGGCACTGGTTCAATGTTCTTTCAGGGTGGCAATCTGCTGCATGCGGTCGCTGGCGGCAACGAAGGCGACGACGCCGTCAACATCATCCTCGACTGGCGCGAGGGCAGCGTCTCATCCTCGCAGCTGCCCGAGAATTGTCCGACCACCGTACGCCACTCCTCGATCGTCGCCCTGCTGATGGACCGGGCCCGCCAGCGCGATGAACAGCAGCGCGACCGACCGCCCCCCCCTCAGCCGTCCCCGCCACCTCCGGTCCAAACGCCCTACACCGCCACGCCGACCAGCAGCGCCCCCAAGTTCACGCCGCCGATCGTCGCGTCCCGGCCCTTGCCCGCGCCGCCGCGTCCTCCGGTCGAAGCGCCAGTGCCCTCGCCTCCCGAATTCATCCCCGAGCCGGCGCCCGAGCTGCCGCCGGACAAGGAGCTGTCCGACATGGATCTACGAGCCGTCAAGGTGATTCTCGAGGAGATTGACGAACACCTCGGGGGTGGGCTGCTGAGCGTCGACATCATCAGCAAGGCCTCGGGCATGTCGCTCGCGGGCATCAACTCGGCGCCCAAGGCCTGCGCGCTGTTCAACCGCCTGTCCGAGCAGTTGCACACCGCCCTCACCAAGTCCGAGGACTCGCTGGCCCGCGGCATCAACAAGTTCATCATCGAGGGCGACAACGGGCTCTACATCTTCGTGATCGAGCTCGACGAGCGCCACCGTTGGGCCATGTTGGTCGACGGCGCCCGGGCCCAGCTCGGGATGGTCTTCGTCATCATCCCGGAGATCCAGCCACGCCTGGTCGAGGCCATCCAGGCTCGCTGACCGGGGTTGGCCCCTTGTTGGCCGTCTCGTTGGCCCCCCTTGTTGGCCCCCCTCGTTGGCCCCCCTTGTTGGCCGCCGCCGGCCCCACGACTTGACCGCCGAATCGCCCGATCGGGGAGCGCTGCTTGGTCTACATCAGCAAAGTCTACACCCGCTTCGGCGACCACGGCGACACCATGCTCGCCAGCGGTGACACCGTCGGCAAGGACAGCCTACGCGTCGCCGCCTACGGCGAGGTCGACGAGCTGAACGCCGTGCTCGGCATGCTGCGCGTCGAGGTCGGCCGCGCCACATCCGGCATCGCCGGGGTTGCCGACCCCGCCTTCCTCGCCGGCCTCGACGCCTCGCTCGCGCGCATCCAGCAGGAGCTCTTCGACCTCGGGGCCGAGCTCGCCGAGCCCGGGGCCGCCACCGGCAAGGCCCGCCTGTGCGTCGTCGACGACGACGTGACCCGCCTCGAGCACGAGCTCGACGCCCTCAACGAGCCGCTCTCCCCGCTCACCAGCTTCATCCTCCCCGGCGGCGGCCCGGTCGGCGCCACCGCTCACCTCGCCCGCACCGTCTGTCGCCGGGCCGAGCGACGCGCCGTCACCCTGGCCCGCGCCGAGCCCGTCCGCGGCGAGGCGCTGCGCTACCTCAACCGCCTCAGCGACCTCCTCTTCGTCATCGCCCGCGCGGCCGCCCAGCGCCTCGGCCACCCCGAGGTCCTGTGGGACACCCAACGCCGGAGGCCCGCGTGACCCCGCCGCTCAAAAAATTCCGCTACGAGTTCCCGCTGACCGAGGCCCGCTTCCTCGCCGCCCCCTCCGCCGAGGCCGCGGTCCGCTACATCCGCCGCAGCTACCCCCACAACGCCCTCGACGTCCTCCCGACCCTGCGGGAGCTCGCGCGCTGGCCCGAGTTCTGGAAGACCGTCGACGACCAGGGCCTCCAGGTCCCACGCGCGCTCACTTGATTCGCGCCGCGTCCTCGCGGACCTGTCCCCACGGACATGTCCGTAAGAACAGCCACTCACCACACGGACGGACCCGGCGGCAGCAACCCAGCGGCCCGCCCGCGATCGATCAACGCTTCGATCGCCGCCCGCCCCTCTTCGCCCAGCTCGCGCGAGAACTCGTTGACGTACAGCGCGATGTGTCGCCGACACACCTCCGCGTCCAACTCCTGCGCGTGCGCCCGCACGTACGCCGCCGACGCCTGCGGGTCGGCCCACGCCGCCGCGATCGATCGCCGGATGCCCTCCTCCAGCGCACGCGCCAGCGCCTCGCCGCGCGCTCGCTCCACCGCGATCACCCCGAGCGGCAGCGGCAGCCCCGTCTCCGCCTCCCACAGGGCCCCGAGGTCGGCCACCTCCACGAGCCCGTGCGCCGCGTAGGTGAAGCGGCTCTCGTGGATGATCAACCCCGCGTCGACGCGCCCCGCCGCGACCGCCGGGAGGATCGCCTCGAAGCGCAGCTGCACCGTCTCGCGGGGCGGCGGCGCCAGGCTGCGCAGCAGCAGCTGCGCCGTCGTGTAGCGCCCCGGGATCGCGACCCGAAGACCCGCCAGGCGCCGCAGGGCTGCCCTCGGCTCGGTCGGCAGCAGCCCCGGCCGCGACACCAATAACGGCCCGCAGCCGCGTCCCAGCGCCGCCCCGGCGCCGATCGCCACGTAGCGCCCGCACGCGTGCGCCAGCGCGTGCACGCTCATCTTGGTCGCCGGCAACGGATCTTCACCGCTGATCGCCCGCTCGTTGAGCGCCTCGATGTCGGCCAGCCACGGCGCCAGCGCCGGCCCCTCGACCGCGCCGGTGACCAGCGCATGAAACATGAAGGTGTCGTTGGGACACGGCGAGAACCCGATCGCCAGGCTCATCCGACCCCCTCCCACGCGTACGCGGCCGCCAGCGCGCGCACCCCCGCGTGCAGCCGATCGACGGCCCCGCGCAGATCCCAGCCGCCGCGCGCACGCTCGCCGCAGCGGTTGCTGACGCAGCGCAGCTGCACCACCGGCACCCCGAGCTCGCGCCCGACGAGCAGCAGCGCCGCGCCCTCCATCGTCTCGACCTGCGCCCCGCTGCGCCTGGCCAGCGCGGCCGCCAGCTCGTCGCTCCCCGAGCAGCTGCTCACCGTGGCCCCGCGGACCACCGGCACGCCCAGGCGACCCGCCACCGCCGCCGTGCGCACGCGATCCGCCGCGAAGGGGCCGGTGTCCGCGAGCCCGAGCTCGGCCAATCCGCGAAACCCTCCTGTGACCACGACCCCCTCGTCGGCCAGACCGTCCTCGCCGACCACGCACAGCGCCCCGACCTCGAGCCCCGACCCGGCATAGGCCCCGCACACCCCGATCACCAGCAGCCACGCGGGCCGACGCGCGAGCAGCAGCCGCGTCGTGTGCATCGCCGCGGCCGCCTTGCCCACGCCGACGATCGCGTCGGCCAGCCCGCCCGACTCGATCGCCGCGGCGCACACGATGCACGGCCGGTCCTGCACGCCGCCAACGTACGACCCCTGCGGCCGCATGGCCAGCGCGCGCGGCAATTTCTTGCACAGGCGAGCAACCGCCCGCGCCCGAACTTATACACCCGATCAACAAGCCCCACCTCGCGCCCACAGACCCGCTCGCGCCCTCGATCTGTCCCTTGGGCCAGATCCGTCACAGACCGCGAAAACTCGTGCACAGCAGGCCCTCGCACGCGCTCCGCCGCAAAACCCGGCTTGTGCTGCGGCTGCCGGCTGGGCTACAGAGGGTCGCCAGCCATACGCTGGTCGTCGGCCGCAGCGCCGCGGAATCTCGAGAGCGATCGACCATGAATCACCGCAACACCGCCGCATTCTTCCGCGTCGAGGGCATCCTGCTCAGCCGCGGAGTGCTGGCCGCGTCGGCGTACATCGCCGGGAACGCCAAGAAGTTCGGCGAGCGTGCGCTCCGCCTCGGCCTGGTCGCCCTCGCCGCGCCGGTCCACGCCGTGCTCGGTCAGACCGACCGCGCGCTCGCCCACCGCCTGGTCCACCTCGCCTTCCGCGGCATGAGCGAGGACCGCGTCGCCGTGCTCGCCGACGAGTACGCCGAGGACATCCTGAAGGGCAAGCTGCTCGATCAGGGCGTCGAGCTGATGAAGCGCGCCCAGGGCGAGGGTCGCCGCGTGGTCCTGCTGTCCGACGGCATCGCCTCGATCATGCAGCCCTTCGCCCGCCACCTCCGCCACTTCGACGACCTCGTGTGCAACCACCTCGAGTTCCGCGACGGCGAGGCCACCGGCCGCCTGCAGGAGCCCGTGATCGGCGGCGCCTCGGGCGGCCGCTGGCTGCAGCACTACGCCGCCGAGCACGCCATCGACCTCGCGCACAGCAGCGCCTACGGCTCGCACGGCCCGGACATGCTGCTGCTCTCCGCCGTCGGCAAGCCCTGCGCCGTCAACCCCGACTTCGTGCTGCGTCGCAGCGCCCGCGACGCGGACTGGCCGATCATCGAGTATCGCGACTAACCGCGCCACCAGAGGAGCGACCATGCCAACCTCCAGTCAGGCCTCCCAGTCAGGCCATCTCGATCCAGGACACCTTCGCCGGCCGTCACGTCCTGCTCACCGGCGCGTCCGGCTTCCTCGGCAAGGTCTGGCTGGCGATGGTGCTCCACCGCGTCCCCAGCGTCGGCAAGATCTACGTGCTCCTGCGCCCCAAGGCCCAGCGCAGCGCCCTCGACCGCTTCGAGCGCATGGTCGCCACCTCGCCCGCCTTCAAGCCGCTGCACGAGCTGCACGGCGCCGGCATGGGCGAGTTCATCGCTTCCCGCGTCGAGGTCGTCGAGGGCGACGTGACCACGCCCGGCTTCGACATTCGCGACGCCGAGCTCGCCGCCCGCCTCCACCGCGACCTCGACCTCATCCTCAACTGCGCCGGCCTCGTCGACTTCGACCCCGACCTGCGCGAGGCCATGAGCACCAACGTCGACGGGGCCCGCCACGCCGCCGAGTTCACGCTCCGCTGCGCCCGCGCTCGCCTCCTCCACGTCTCGACCTGCTACGTCACCGGCCTGCGCCAGGGCGTCGTACCCGAGGCGGTCGACCCGGCCTTCTCGCCCTGCGGCGAGCCCTTCGACGTCACCCGCGAATACGCCGAGATCACCACCGCCAGCGAGCAGATCATCGCCGCCCACGAGTCGCCCGACGCCGAGGCCGCCGCGCTCGCCGAGACCCTCAAGCAGATGCGCGCCAAGGGTCAGGACGAGGGCAACGCGATGCTCCTGCGCAACCTCCTGCGCCGGGTCAAGCGCCAGCGCCTCAAGGACGAGCTCATCGCCGAGGGCCAGCGCCGGGCCAAACGCTGGCAGTGGCACAACATCTACACGTACAGCAAGGCGATGGCCGAGGCGATCATCGCCAGCAGCCTCCCCGCCGATCGCTTCACGATGTTTCGCCCGGCGATCGTCGAGAGCGCGCTCGAGTATCCGTTCCCGGGTTGGAACCAGGGCTTCAACACCTGCACCCCGCTCATCTACCTGCTCGGCGGCTGGTTTCGCCACTTGCCCGCCCGCATCGGCAACCCCTTCGACGTCATCCCCGTCGACTACGTCTGCCGCGGCCTCGTCGTCGCCGCCGCCTCGCTGCTGCTCGGCCGCCACGCGCCGGTCTACCAGTGCGGCAGCAGCGACCGCAACCTCCTCACCATCGACCGCGCCATCGAGCTGACCGCCCTCGCCCACCGCAAGCACCTGCGCAACCACGGCGACACCGCGCTCGAGCGGGTCGTCCTGTCCCGCTGGGACGCGATCACCACCGACATCGACCACCTGCTCTCCGTCCCCAACATCCGCAGCGCCGCCGAGGGTCTGCGCGACTGGCTGCGCGAGTCCAAGTTCCCGAAGTTCCTGCGCGACACCACCGACGAGTGGGCCGACAAGACCGACGACGCCCTCGACACCGTCGACACCATCGACAAGATGGTCGACCTCTACCAGCCCTTCGTCCACGACAACCACTACGTCTTCGTCTCGCAGGCCCTGTTCGCCGCCCCGCTCGTCGAGCCCGAGTTCGACTGCGACCCCCGCAACATCCGCTGGCGCGACTACTGGCTCGACATCCACGTCCCCGGCCTGCGCAAGTGGTGCTTCCCGCTGTTCGAGAACAAGACCCCGCCCGGCTACACCCCGCGCCACCCCTTCAAGCTCCCGCGCCCACCAGCCCCCGCCGCCGCGCCGACGACCCCGTCGCCCCGCAGCCTCCACCCCGACATCGGCCGCCCCGCCGCCGCCCAGCACGCAGAGGTCTAACGCATGGCCATCTTCCTCACCGGCGCCACCGGCTACATCGGCTCCTACGTCGCCGCCGGCCTGCTCGAGCGCCACAACGACCGCCTCGCCCTCCTGGTCCGCGCCAAGAACCCGGCCGAGGCCGAGGAGCGGCTGTGGAAGTCGATGCAGCTGCACATGGGCTTCGAGCGCTTCATCGAGCTCGTCCGCACCCGCTGCGACCTCTACCTCGGCGACCTCACCTTCCCCGGCCTCGGCCTCGCCCCCGCCGCCCGCGACGCCCTGGTCCGCAGCATGGACAGCGTCCTCCACGTCGCCGCCTCGCTCAACCGCAAGTCCTCCAAGGCCTGCTTCAACGTCAACCTGCGCGGCACCCTCAGCGTCATCAAGCTCGCCCGCGACGCCCAGGACCACCACGGCCTGCGCCGCTTCACCGACATCTCCACGGTCGCCGTCTGCGGCGAGCGCCAGGACGCCGTGGTCACGGAGGACGACATCGTCGACTGGGAGCGCAGCGACTACGACCCCTACGCCCGCACCAAGAAGTTCTGCGAGCACATGCTGCACGAGCTCCTGCCCGACGTCCCCGGCGTGGTCCTGCGCCCGAGCATCGTCCTCGGCGACAGCCGCTTCCCCGAGACCACCCAGTTCGACATGGTCCGCGCCTTCGTCATGCTCGCGCAGCTGCCGGTGCTGCCGTTCAACCCGGAGTGGCGCCTCGACATCGTCCCCGCCGACTACGTCAGCAAAGCCATCGTCCAGATCCACCAGGCCGAGCGCCCGCGCCACTCGAGTTACAACCTGTCCTCCGGGACATCCTCCCTCACGTACCGCCAGATCGTCGACGCCCTCGAGGCCGGCGGCGGCACCCCGCGCCACCGCTTCGCCCCCTGGCTGAACCGGGCCTTCACCCGCACCGTCGACGCCGCCAGCAACACCCCCCGCAACTGGGGCCTCAGCCTGCCCGCCTCGCTGCTCAAGGTCTTCCTGCCCTACCTCAACTTCAACACCGTCTTCGACAACCGCCGCGTCGTCGAGGAGCTCGGCGAGGCCCCCCGCCCCTTCAACGAGTACGCCACCGGCCTCCTCCACTTCGCCCGCGACGGCAAGTTCACCTACCCCTATCTGCCCTGGCCCGGCGGCGCCCAGGTCCGGCAGGTCGCCTGACCATGTCCAGCAAGCCCGTCATCGCCGAAAAATCCCCCGCCAAGCCCAAGCCCGGGGCCCCCAAGCAGCGCAGCCTGTGGCAGCGCCTCAAGGACGCCGTCGACCCCGACTACGCGCTCCAGCTCAGCATGGCCGCGATGATCGAGGCCGCCGCCGTCAAGCACGTCCTCGGCCTCGACCAGGAGCGCTGGGCCCCCGGCAAGCCGCTCAAGCTGCTGCTCGCCGGCTACGTCGGCACCCGCAACACCGGCGCCGATGTCCGCGTCGAGGAGATGATCCGCCAGATCCGCCACGTCGTCGGCGACGACCAGCTCGAGATGGCGATCATGACCTCCGAGGAGAAGCTCTCCGCCGGCTACTTCCGCACCGTCGAACAGCTCCTCTTCCCCCAGCTCTTCCCCAAGTTCCTCTACGAGAACTGCCCCCGCTACCACGGCGTCGTCGCCTGCGAGGGCTCGATGTTCAAGTCGAAGTTCGCCAGCGCCCTGTCGACCATGATGGCCGGCGCGATGGGCATGGCGATCGCCGAGCGCAAGCTGAGCGTCGGCTACGGCGCCGAGGCCGGCGCCATGACCCCCACGCTCAAGGAGTTCGTCCGCGACGTGTGCAAGGGCTCGCTCGTGCTGTGCCGCAATGAACCCTCCCGCGCGGTCCTCCACGAGCTCGGCATCCGCACCACCTCCGGCGCCGACACGGCCTGGACCTTCGAGCCCGCCCCCCTCTCCCGCGGCGCCCAGCTCCTGCGCGAGGCCGGCTGGGACGGCCGCAAGCCCGTGCTCGTCGTCTGCCCGATCAACCCGTTCTGGTGGCCGGTCAAGCCCGATCTGCTCAAGGCCGCCGCCCACACCCTCGGCGGCCAGTACAAGCACGAGCACTACCGTTCGATCTACTTCCACCACCACAGCGACAAGGCCAGCCGCCAGTACGACACCTACCTGCAGGCCCTCGCCGACGGCGTCAACGCCTTCGCCCAGGAGCAGGACATCTTCACCATCCTGGTCGGCATGGAGCAGCTCGACCGCCACGCCTGCGAAGATCTGAACCCCCGCCTCGACCACCGGGCCGCCCTCTTCATCAGCGACACCTTCGACATGTACGAGCTCGTCAGCGTGCTGCGTAACTGCAACATGATGATCAGCTCGCGCTTCCACGCCATCGTCACCTCGATGCCCGGCCTGGTCCCCTCCGCCGGCGTCACCATGGACGAGCGCATCCGCAACCTCATGACCGACCGCGGCCACCCGGACATGTTCTTCGAGGTCGAGGAGGACGGCCTCGGCGAGAAACTGCTCCACACCCTGCGCCGCCTCCACCGCGACGCCGAGTCCATCAGCAGCCAGATCGGCAAGGCCGTCCCCACCCAGCTGCGCCTCATGGGCCAGATGGGCATCGACTTCATGGACGAGGTCGTCCGCGTCTACCCCGAGTTCCCCCGCCGCGAGCTCCCGCGCACCTGGGAGGCCCACCTGCCGCCCCTGCCGCCCGCCGTGCAGCGCCTCCTGGAGACCCACGGATGAACTTCCTCGAGACGATCTTCAACGCCATTGGGGCCGCCCCCGCCCGCGAGCTCGTGATCGAGATCCACGGCAAGACGCAGCGGCCCACCACCGGCGCCGAGCTCCTCGATCACGTCGCCCGCGCCCGCGGCTTCCTCCGCGCCGCCGGCATCCAGCCCGGCGACCGCGTCGCCCTGCTCGCCCCCAACAGCAGCCGCTGGGTCGCCGCCGACCTGGCGATCCTCGCCGAGGGCGCGATCGTCGTCCCGCTCTACAGCCGCCAGGACCCGCACGAGCTCGCCGTCATGGTCCGCGACTGCACCCCCGCGCTCGTGCTCGCCAGCGACGAGACCCTCGCCAATGCCCTGCAGAAGGCCTGCGACGCGCCCGTGCGCGTCGCCCTGTTCGCCGAGCTCCTCGCCGCCACGCCGCTGCACGAGCCCCCGCGCCCGCTCGCCGCCGACGCACCCGTCACGATCATCTACACCTCGGGCACCAGCGGCGAGCCCAAGGGCGCCGTGCTCACCTGTGCCAACGTCGACTACATGGTCCCGCAGACCGTCGCCGCCGTGCACGCGATCACCGGCAACCGCGGCGCCCCCGACCGCGTGTTCCACTTCCTCCCGCTCTGCTTCGCCGGCTCGCGCGTGATGCTGTGGACGCAGCTCTACCGCGGCAACCCGATCCTCCTGTCCACCGACCTGCAGAACCTCGTGCAGGAGATGGCCACCGCCGACCCGCACTACTACCTCAACGTCCCCGCCGTGCTCGAACGGATCCGCAACGGCGTCGGCGCCAAGATCAAGGAGCGCGGGGGCATCGCCGCCGCCCTCTACGAGCGCGGCCAGGCCGCCTTCCGCAAGCATCGTCAGGGCACCGCCAACCTCCTCGACCGCCTCACCCTCGCCGCCGCCCGCAAGCTCGTGTTCTCCGCGATCAAGCGCCAGGTCGGCCCCAGCCTCGAGTTCCTGATCTGCGGCTCCGCGGCCCTCGCCGAGGAGACCCAGTGGTGGTTCGAGCTCATCGGCGTCCGCGTCTACCAGGTCTACGGCCTCACCGAGACCACCGCGATCGTCACCATGGATCAGCCGGAGAAGATCGAGCCCGGCCACGTCGGCCTGGCCCTCCGCGGCTGCGAGCTCAAGCTCGACGCCGACGGCCAGCTCCTGGTCCGCGGCCCCGGCGTCTTCACCGGCTACTGGAACCGCCCCGAGGCCACCGCCGAGGCGATCCAGGGCGGCTGGTTCCACACCGGCGATCAGTGCGAGATCAACACCCAGGGCAACCTCAAGATCATCGGCCGCGTGAAGAACATCCTGGTCCCCGAGTCGGGCCACAACATCGCCCCCGAGCCGATCGAACAGCTCTTCCTCGACCACTGCCCCGCGGCCACGCAGTGCATGCTGATCGGCCACGCCCGCCCGCACCTGATCCTGCTCGTCACCGGCGAGGTCCCCGACGACGCCATCGAGGCCGCGATCGCCCGGGTCAACGCCGGCGTCCCGCACTACCGCAAGATCAAGACCCACCTGCGCGTGCCCGAGGCCTTCACCATCGAGAACGGCCTGCTCACCGCCAACCAGAAGCTGCGCCGCCGCGCCGTCGAGAAGTACCACCACGCCGCGATCGCCAGGGCCTACGCGTCATGACCTCCGACGCGAGCGACAGCCCCGCCGCGGGCATCCACCTCATACGAGCTCGCCCTCGGCGTCCCGCCCTGCAACGAGATCGGCACCCGCATGCTCACGGCCCTCGAGCTTGTCCTCGCCGAGCTCGACCCCGCCGCGCACACGCTGATCATCCACAGCACCCTGCGCGGGGGCTTCTGCGCCGGCGCCGATCTGCGCGAGCTCTACCACGGCCTACAAGCCACGCCGCCCAGCGAGCACGCCGTGCAGCTCCGCGGCTTCATCGACCGCATCCACCGCGTCATGGACGCCCTCGACATGCTCCCGCTCACTACCATCGGCGTGGTCCACGGCGTGTGCTTCGGCGGCGGCTTCGAGCTCGCCCTCACCTGCGACATGCTCATCGCCGAGAAGTCCGCCCGCTTCTGCTTCCCGGAGCTGCGCCTCGGCATCATCCCCGGCTTCGGCGGCATCCCCCGCCTGCGCCGCGACGTCGGCAACGGCCTCATCCGCGACCTGCTCCTCAGCGGCCGCAGCGTCGGCGCCAAGAAGGCCCTCGCCGTCGGCCTCATCAGCCAGATGGTCGCAGGCGGCGAGGGCCTCGCCGCCGCCCGCTCGCTCGCCGCCCAGTCCGGCAAGTTCGACGCCACCGCCCGCCGCGCCGCCAAGGCCTTCATCAAGCCCCTGCCCGCCGCCGAGCTGGCCCGCGAGCGCGACCTCTTCGTCGAGCTCGCCCAGCGCCCCGCCATGCTCGCCGCCCTCCGACGCTTCGTCGAGAGCAGCGAGCTCCGCCCCTACCTGCCCTAATCAGGCCCCAAGAGACAGATCGTCCCCACCATGGCCGCCGACACCCTCACCACCCTCATGAAGCTCGCCGCCAAGCGCTTCGGCGCCGACCTCAGCCAGCTGCGCCCCGAAGACGACCTGTTCGAGCGCCTCGGCATCGACAGCTTCCAGGCCGTCGAGCTCATCTCGGACCTCGAGAACGAGTTCGACATCGAACTCCCCGACTACGAGCTGCAAGGCGTCAAGACCTTCGAGTCGCTGGCGCAGAAGATCGACAAGAGGCGCTAGATGCTCGACCTCGGCAAGATCCCCAGCCTGGGCGCCGCCCTGCGCGACGCGACGACCTCCTTCAAGAGCCGCGAGGCCCTGATCGAGGCCGACCGCCACCGCGAGAACGGGCGCATGACCTACGCCCAGCTGCGCGCCGCCGCCGACCGCTTCACCGGCGCCCTGCAGGCCCACGGCTTCCTGCCCGGCGATCGCTGCGCGATCCTCATGCAGAACCAGAGCAAGTGGATCGTCGGCGCCACCGGAGCCCTGTGGGCCGGCGCCACCCTGGTCCCCCTCGACTACAAGCTCACCGCCCCCGAGCAGGCCGCCCTCGTCGCCCACTGCAAGCCCCGCGTCCTGTTCACCGAGTGGCCCACCTGGGAGAAGCTCAGCCACGAGTCCGCCGCCGTGTTCGAGCGCGTCCTCGTCGTCGTCAGCGAGGCCCCCGAGGGCGCCCGCATCGGCAAGGCCCTCCGCTTCGAGGCCCTCGCCGACAAGCCCGCCACCTACCACGAGCGCCAGCGCGACGACCTCGCCTGCATCGTCTACTCCTCCGGCACCGGCGGCACCCCCAAGGGCTGCATGCTCTCGCACGCCAACTACCTCGCCCAGGCCGAGGTGCTCGGGCGCATGTACCCGATGAAGGAGGGCGAGCGCTACTTCTCCGTCCTCCCCACCAACCACGCGATCGACTTCATGTGCGGCTTCCTCATCCCGCTGATCATGGGCGCCGCCGTGGTCCACCAGCGCACCCTCCGGCCCGCCTACCTCGGCCCGACCATGCAGCGCTACGGCGTCACCCACATGGCGCTCGTCCCGACGATCCTCAAGACCCTGGAGAAGAAGATCCGCGAGCGCCTCGACGACCTCCCCAAGTGGCAGCGCTTCGCCATCGATCAGGTCATCGACCTCAACGCCTTCGTCACCCGCCGCGAGCCCAACCACAAGCTCTCCAGCGCCCTCCTGCGGCCGATCCACGACCAATTCGGCGGCAAGCTCAAGTTCATGTTCTGCGGCGGCGCCTTCGTCGAGCGCGGCTGCGCCGAGTTCCTGAACCGCCTCGGCCTCCCGGTCGCGATCGGCTACGGCCTCACCGAGGCCGGCACCGTCCTCACCGTCAACGACCTCAAGCCCTTCCGCGGCGACAGCGTCGGCAAGCCCGTCCCCGGCGTGGAGCTCCAGCTGCGCGACGAGAACGACGCCGGCGTCGGCGAGGTCTGGGTCCGCGGCCCCACCGTCATGCAGGGCTACCTGGACGAGCCCGAGCTCACCCGCGAGGCGATCGTCGACGGCTGGCTGCGCACCGGCGACCTCGGCACCATCGACGCCGCCGGCCACCTCAAGCTGGTCGGCCGCGCCAAGAACATGATCGTCACCGAGGGCGGCAAGAACGTCTACCCCGAGGACATCGAGGCCGCCTTCGCCGGCATCGACGACTGCGACGACTACGCCGTGTTCGCCAGCAACTACCTGTGGCCCAGCGGCAAGCTCGGCGAGGGCCACGAGCAGCTCCTCATCGTCGTCCGCCCCAAGCCCGGCGTCAGCGAGGAGCAGCGCGCCGCCCTCATCACCGAGCTGCGGACCCGCAACCGCCGGCTCGCCGACTACAAGCGCCTCTCCGGCTACCTCCTGTGGGAGCCCGAATTCCCGCGCACGGCCTCCCAGAAGCTCAAGCGCGAGCCCCTCGCCGTGGCCCTGCGAGCCCGGGTCGACCGCGACGCCGTCCGCGCGCTATAGGTCGTCGCATGACCAGCCAGCCCCGCTTCCTCGCCGTCGTCAACCCCGCCGCGGGCGGCGGCGCCTGTGGTCGCCACGCCGTCGCCACGATCGACCGCCTGCGCCAGTCGGGCCTCGAGGTCGACGTGTTCGAGACCCGCGCCGCCGGCGACGCCCGCGTGCGCGCCCGCGAGGAGCTCGCCGCCGGCCGCCGCGACTTCATCGCCGTCGGCGGCGACGGCACCTCCTTCGAGATCGTCAACGGCCTCCTCGATCAGCCGATCCCCGGCGCCCGCCCGAGCCTCGGCTTCCTCCCGCTCGGCACCGGCAACTCCTTCCTCCGCGACTTCAGCGACCAGGGCGCCGAGTATGCGATCGAGGCGCTCATCCAGGGCAAGCGCCGCCCCTGCGACGTCATCCGCGTCAGCACCACCGGTGGAAGCACCGGCACCCTCCACTACATCAACATCTTCAGCATCGGCTTTGTCGCCGACGTCGGCGCCACCCGCAACCGCCACTTCTCCGGCCTCGGCGAGTTCGGCTACACCCTCGGCACCGTCCTGCGGGTCGCCGGCCTCCACTCCTACGTGTTCCCGATGACCATCGCCGGGCGCAGCGGCGAGGACCGCGAGCCCCTCACCTTCCTCTCGGTCAACAACAGCCGCTTCACCGGCGGCAAGATGATGATGGCCCCCGACGCCAACACCCGCGACGGCCTCCTCGACATCATCCGCGTCGGCCGCATGGGCCGCATCGCGCTGCTGCGCACCTTCCCAAAGATCTTCAAGGGCACCCACGTGCACCACCCGGCCGTCAGCTGCTTCCAGGCGCCCGCCGTCGACTTCCGCCTCGGCGACGCGGTCGACGTCATGATCGACGGCGAGATGATGAAGTTCAACCCCACGCGCCTCGAGGTCGTCCCGGGCGCCATCGACGTCAGGACCTGAGTCATGCTCAAGAAGCTGGTGAAGAAGACCGCGCAGGTCGCCTACTCCGTGGGCGTGTGGGGCCTCTCCTTCGCGTGGATGGGCGGCGTCGCGGTCACCTGGGCCGTCGCGTCCCTGTTTCGCCCCGCGGTCGAGAACCAGCGCCAGATCGGCAACAGCGGCATGGCCGTGTGCCTGAAGTTCACGCTCTGCGAGGTCGAGATCATCCACGACCCCGACTTCGATCCCGAGCGGCGCAGCATGTTCTGTCAGAACCACGTGAACCTGATGGACGCCCACGTCGCCTGCCACACCATCCCGCACGCCTTCTGCGGCCTGATGAACGCCTGGCAGTTCAAGATCCCCTTCTACGGCTGGATCATGCGCCTCGCCGACGGCATCCCCGTCAGCTCCGGCGGCGCCAACCGCTATCGCGAGGTCGCCGCCGCCGCCCGCGACCGCGCCGCCAAGGGCATCTCGATCCTCGTGTTCCCGGAGGCCCACCGCACCGTCGACGGCAAGGTCCACGAGTTCAAGAAGGGCGTGTTCCTCATGGCCCGCGAGGCCGGGCTCCCGGTCGTCCCCCTGGCCACCCGCGGCATGTACGAGCTCAACCGCAAGGGCACCTGGCTGTTCACCCCGACCAAGATCACGATCTACGTCGGCGCCCAGATCGAGACCGCCGGCCTCAGCACCGACGAGCTGCGCAAGGTCATCGCGCGCACCGAGCAGATCATCCGCGACTTCGCCGAGCACGGCATCATCCCCGGCAAGACCGCCGACGCGCCCGCCCCCGCGGGCGAGCTGACGGGCAGCTGACCGCCAGGCTCTCTGGCAGCGGATCGATCGCTACAGCGCGATCACAGATCGAGCGCGTCAGCCTCCACCGCGCGCTCCATGATGAACCCGTAGCGCCACGCCGCGTCCTTGCCCATCAGGCTCGAGATGGTCTGGTCGGTCGCCAGCTCGTCGCGGATGCCCACCTGGATCAGCTGGCGCCGCTTCGGGTCGAGCGTCGTGTCGCGCAGGGTCTCCGGCATCATCTCGCCGAGGCCCTTGAAGCGCTGGATCTCCGGCTTGCCGCGCCGCTCCGCGAGGATCCGCTGCAGGTGCGCGTCGTCGGCGGCCCACAACGTCTCCTTGCCGATGTCGACGCGGAACAGCGGCGGCTGGGCGATGTACACGTGCCCGCGGCGGATCAGCTCCGGCAGGTAGCGATAGAAGAAGGTCAGCAGCAGCGTGGCGATGTGGTGCCCGTCGCTGTCCGCGTCCATCAGCAGGACCACCTTCCCGTAGCGCAGGCCCTCGATCGCGAAGTCCTTGCCGACCCCGCAGCCGAGCACCTTCACGATGTTGCCGAGCTCCTCGTTCTCCAGCACCTTGCTGAGGCTCGCCTGCTCGGCGTTCAGCACCTTGCCGCGCAGCGGCAAGATCGCCTGCGTCTTGCGGTTGCGGCCCATCTTGGCCGAGCCGCCTGCGCTGTCGCCCTCGACCAGGAACAGCTCGCAGCGGCCCGGGTCACGCTCCGAACAGTCCGCCAGCTTGCCTGGCAGGCCCAGGCGCACCCCGCCCGGGCCCTTGCGCGAGACCTGCTGGTTGGCCGCCCGCGAGGCCGCCCGCGCCCGCGCCGAGATGATCACCCGCGCCACGATCGCCTCCGCCGTGCTGCGGTTGCTGTGCAGCCACTGCTCGAGCGCCGGACGGATCGCACCCTCCACCTGCGACGCGACCTCGGGGTTGTTGAGCCGGTTCTTGGTCTGGCTCTGGAACTGCGGCTCGAGCACGTAGGTGCTGAGGATCGCCACCATCCCCTCGCGCAGGTCCTCCATGGCGATCGTCAGGCCCTTGGGCTCCAGCTTGTGCGCCTGCATGTAGCTGCGGATCGCCTTGCCCAGCGCCGTGCGCAGCCCGGCCTCGTGGGTCCCGCCGTCCGGCGTCGGCACCCCGTTGACGAACGACTGCATCGCGTCGTCGCTCGCCTCGGTCCACGCAAAGGCCACCTCGATCTTCGGGTCGTCCGCGCGCTCGAGATAGAAGATGCCCGGGTGCACCGCCGCCTTGCCGCGCACCTGCACCAGCTTGCCCAGGTACTCCGAGATGCCGTCCGCGTGCAGCAGCGTCTCGGTCTTCCCGGTCGACTCATCGGTGAACACGATCTTGAGCCCCTTGTGCAGGTAGCTCTTGGCCTCGAGGCGCTCGTGCAGCACCGCCGGATCGAAGCTCGTGTTCTTGGCCCCGAAGATCTCGGGATCGGGCCGCAGGTACACCGTCGTGCCCGACCCGCGCGCGTTGCCCAGCTTCTTCAGCTTGCCCTCCTGGACCCCGCGGACGAACCCGATCTCCCACGCCGCGCCGTCGCGCCACACCTTCACTGCCAGCGTCTCCGACAGCGCGTTCGCCACCGCCGCCCCGACCCCGTGCAGCCCGCCCGAGTGCTTGTAGCTCTGCCCGTCGAACTTGCCGCCGGCCCCCAGCTTGGTGAACACCGCGACCACCGCCGGCACCTTGAGCTGCGGGTGCAGGTCGACCGGGATCCCGCGCCCGTTGTCGGTGATGGCGATGCCCTTGTGGTCCTTCTCGAGCCTGACCTCGATCGTCGTCGCGTGACCGTTGATCACCTCGTCCACCGAGTTGTCGAGGATCTCCCACACCAGGTGGTGCAGGCCCTCCTTGTTGAGCCCGCCGATGTACATGCCCGGCCGCTTGCGGACGTGGTCCACGCCCTCGAGCACCTGAATCGCCGACGCGTCGTATGTGCTGCCGCTTGCCTTCGCCATGCCGCCTCCTTACTTCTTCGCCCGCTCCACCGGAGCCGCCGCGCCGAGCTCCAGGCTCGGCACCGCCGGCTCCGGCAGCCCGACCTTCTTCACCGCCCCGCGCTTCCACAGCTCGACGCCCCGGCCCCCGCGCGTGACCGGCCGATACTGCTTGCCCACCACCTTCTGCGTCCCGCCCGTCGCCTTCTCGACCTGCATCTCCACCGTCGACGGCGCCGCCGCGGCCAGCTCGTCGTCATCATCCAGCTTGACCAGGATCACCCCGAGCCCCGGCCCGCCGAGCAGGCTGACCTCCTGCGAGCTCGCCACCAGCAGCCGGCCCTGCCGCGTCAGCGCGGCCACGTCGTCCTCCGCGTAGACCTTGAACACCGCGATGAATTCGTCGCCCTCGCGGGCCTTGCCGAACATCCGCCCGCGGCTGGTGCTCGGGTCGCGGTGCGGCCACAGCGTGAAGCGCAGCGCCATCCCCCCCCTCGTCACCGCCAGCATGTGCGGGTACGGCTCCTCGTACTCCTCGCCGAGCTCCGGCCTGGCGAAGCCGAACTCCGGCATCACCCGCGGGTCGGTGCCGACCGCCGCGACCACCCGCTCGCCGTCCTTGAACTTGAACAGCTGCTGCACCGGCGTGCCGTGCCCGGTGCTCTGCGGCACGTCGTGGATCCGCAGCGTGTAGGCCGAGCCCTTGTTGGTGAACAACACCACGCACTCGCGGGTGCTGCCGCCGACCAGCGCCAGCGCCTCGTCGCCCTCGCGCATCCGCGTGCTGGCCAGGTTGATCGAGCGCTGGCGCTTGATCCACCCGTCGCGGGTGATCAGCACGATCGCGTCCTCGGCGACGATGAAGCTCTCCGCCGTGAACTCCTCGGTCACATCCTCATCGGAGATCCGGGTCCGCCGCGGATCGGGGTAGGCCTTCGCCAGCTCCTCCAGCTCGCCGCGGATCACCGCCCACAGCTTCTCTTCGCTCTTCAGGATCGCCTCGATCTTCTTCGCCGCCGCCCGCTTCTCCGCCAGCTCGGCCCGGATCTTCTCGATCTCCAGCTTGGCCAGGCGATAGAGCTTGGTCTCGAGGATCGCGTCGACCTGGATCTCGTCGAGCCGAAACGCCTTCATCAGCTTGCCGGCGGCGTCCTGCTTGCCCTCCGACCTGCGGATGATCTTGATCGCCTCGTCGAGCGCGTCGAACACGATCTCGAAGCCCTCGAGGATGTGGATGCGCTCCTTGAGCTTGCGCAGGTCGTACTCGAAGCGCTGGCGCACCGTCAGCAGGCGGAAGCCGAGGAACTCCTCGAGGATCTGCGAGAGCCCCAGCCGCGCGGGCCGGCCCACCTCCGACCCCGGCACCGGCACCAGGCAGGTGAAGTCGAACTTCACCGTCACCTGCAGCCGCGTGTTCTTCAGCAGGTACGCCATCACCAGCTCGGGCTCGGTGCCCGACTTGCGGCTCAGCTCGAGCTCGACGTGCACGTCGCGGGTGCTGAGGTCCTGCACGCCGATCAGCGCCGGGATCTTCTTGCTGAGGATGATCTCCCCGATCTCCTCGACCAGCGCGCTCTTCTCGATCCCGTACGGCACCGAGGTGATCACGATGAAGGTGCTCTTGTCCTCCTCGCGCAGCTTCCACTCGCCCTGCAGCTTGCACGAGCCCTTGCCGTCCTCGTACAGCCCCGCCAGCTCCTTGCGGGTCGCCACCAGCCGCCCCCCGGTCGGGAAGTCCGGGCCCTTGATGCCCTTCAGCAGCTCCTTGAGCGCCGCCCGCCGGCGCGCCCGCGCCAGGTCCTCCTGCTTGCTCGCGTCCTTCTCCTTGAGCTCCGCCGCCGTCGGCATGTGCTCGATCATCGTCACCGCCGCGCGGATCACCTCGCCGAGGTTGTGCGGCGGGATGTTGGTCGCCATGCCCACCGCGATGCCCGTGCTGCCGTTCACAAGCAGCTGGGGGAACCGCGCCGGGATCACGATCGGCTCCTCACCGGTGCCGTCGTAGGTCGGCCGGAACCACTTGAGCCCCGCGCTGTCCTGCTCGCCCCGCATCTTCGGCAGCTCGCTCAGCAGCTCCGACGCGATCCTCGTCAGCCGGGCCTCGGTGTAGCGATAGGCCGCCGCCGAGTCGCCGTCGATCGAGCCGAAGTTGCCCTGACCGTCGACCAGCGGCATGCGCATCGCGAAGTCCTGCGCCAGCCGGACCATCGCCTCGTACACCGCCGTGTCGCCGTGCGGGTGGTACTTGCCGATCACGTCGCCGACCACCTTGGCGCTCTTGCGGTGGCGCGCCTCGTGGGTCAGGCCGAGGTCCTCGAACATCGTGTACACGATGCGGCGGTGCACCGGCTTGAGCCCGTCGCGCACGTCGGGGATCGCCCGCGCCGTGATCACGGACAGCGCGTAGTTGAGGTACTTGCGGCGCGCCTCCTCGGCCAGGTCACCGGCGATCACGCCGCCCATGCCAGCACCACCGCCAGCGCCCATGCCAGAGCCCATGCCAGGTCCACCGCCCGCCCCGCCGCTCTCCTCCGCGGCCTTGCGCGCGTCCATCAGCTCGGGGTCCTTGGCCAGGTCTTCGGTCCAGTCGCGGGGGCTCATCGTCGGCGCAGTCCTCGTCTGTATGGTTCGCTCGGCCCGCAGCGGGCCCTCGGCCCCCCGCCGGCCCGAACGGACCGCGGCGGCTGCGAGGCGCGAAGGTCACCCGTGCGACGATCGCCGTCAACCCTCCCGCGAGGCCGCGTGCACGGCGGCGTGGGTATGCCATAGGATGGCCGGGCCGTGAACCAGGCCCAAGGCAACATCCGCTGGCACCCCGCCGCCATCACCGCCGCCGAGCGTGAGCGCAGCAAGGGCCAGCGCGGCGCGGCCCTGTGGTTCACCGGCCTGAGCGGCGCCGGCAAGAGCACGATCGCCGCGATCGTCGATCACCGCCTCCACGCCGCCGGTCGCCACAGCTACATCCTCGACGGCGACAACCTGCGCTTCGGCCTGTGCAAGGACCTCGGCTTCTCGCCCGCCGACCGCGCCGAGAACATCCGCCGCATCGGCGAGGTCGCCCGCCTGTTCGTCGACGCCGGCCTCATCGTCCTGTGCGCCGCGATCAGCCCCTACCGCCGCGACCGCGAGCAAGCGCGGGCGCTCGTCGGCGCCGGCCGCTTCATCGAGATCTTCGTCGACACCGAGCTCGCGGAGTGCGAGCGCCGCGATCCCAAGGGCCTCTACCGCCGCGCCCGCGCCGGCGAGATCACCGGCTTCTCCGGCATCGACGCCCCCTACGAGCGCCCCGAGGCCCCCGAGCTGCGCCTGGTCGGCGGCCCCAGCAGCGGCCCCGACGCCCTCGCCGAACAAGTGCTCGCCCACCTGCTCGCGCAGCACATCCTCACTGGCACCTGAGCCGGCACCTGAGCCGGCACCTGAGCCGGCACCTGAGCCGGCACCTGAGCCAACACCGGAGCCAACACCGGAGCGAGTCGCGCGCAAACGCACGTACCCGCGATCGCGGGAACCAGCGCCCGAGGCAGCGCCCCATGGAGCCGTGTCACGTCCCGAAATCACCGCACCACCGCAGCCACACGCCCGGCGCCCCGCCGCTGACTCACCCCGAAATCGCCGCGGCCCTGTTGCGCTCACGAGGGCCCACCCCTAGAGTCCCTCGCCGATGAGCAAGGACGATCTGATTGAATTTGAGGGCACCGTGACCGAGGTGCTCACGGGAGGCCTCTTCCGCGTTGAGGTCGAGAAGGACCACGTGGTCCTCGCGCACCTCGCCGGCAAGATGCGGCGCTTTCGCATCAAGGTCGTGCTCGGTGACCGCGTCACCGTCGGCGTCACTCCGTACGACCCGACCCGCGGCCGCATCACGTATCGGGCCCGCTAGCCGCTGCCCGCACAAGGCCCACGGGCCCAACCAACCCAAGCATCCCAGCGCGTGACCACAAACAAGTGGTCACGCGCGCTGCTTCTCTGGCCGCCGCCACCACGCGCCCTCTACGCGGCCTCTGCGACGACCACGCGGGGCTTCGCGCGTTGCCACCTCGCCGCGATCGATGGTAGCAAGCGAGTATGCGGGTCGCCTCGCCGCGCAGCACGATTGATCGGATCCACCGCGCAGCGACGGCACCATGGCTGCTCGCTTGCCTCGCGCTCGCCGCCTGCAGCGACGACACCGGCGAACCCACCAACGTCACCACCCTCACCCAGACCGCCTCCGAGGGATCCACCGGCGCCGGCAGCAGCGAGACCGGCGTCCCGACCACCGGCGACCCCACCGACCCCTCCACCGGCGAGCCCGCCCCCATCTGCGGCGACGGCGTGAAGGACCCCGGCGAGGCCTGCGACGACGGCAACGTCGACAACACCGACGGCTGCCTCTCCAGCTGCGCCCTCGCCGTCTGCGGCGACGGCTTCGTCCACGTCGGCTTCGAGCAGTGCGACGACGGCAACCTCAGCGACAACGACAACTGCGTCGCCGGCTGCTACGTCGCCTCCTGCGGCGACGGCTTCACCTACGCCGGCATCGAGGCCTGCGACGACGGCAACAAGACCGCGGGCGACGGCTGCGACCTGGCGTGCGTCATCGAGACCGCGATGTGCGGCGACGGCGTCCTCGAGGGCGACGAGCAGTGCGACGACGGCAACCCCGACAACACCGACAGCTGCCTCGACACCTGCGTCCCCTACAGCTGCGGCGACGGCTGGCAGCACGCGATCCTCGAGGAGTGCGACGACGGCAACCCCGACGACACCGACGACTGCGTCGACAAGGACGGCCAGTGCCTGCTCGCCACCTGCGGCGACGGCTTCGTCCACGCCGGCGAGGAGGAGTGCGACGACGCCAACCAGGTCGACACCGACGACTGCACCAACGCCTGCAAGCCCGCGACCTGCGGCGACGCCATCGTCCACGCCGGCGTCGAGCTCTGCGACGACGGCAAGAACGTCGGCACCTACGACGGCTGCGGCCTCGGCTGCGCCAAGCTCGGCCCCCGCTGCGGCGACGGCAACCAGGACGACGAGTTCGAGACCTGCGACGACGGCAACCTCGACCCCGGCGACGGCTGCGACAGCAAGTGCCAGGTCGAGCTCCCGCCCGAGTGCGTCGGCTACGTCGAGCTCAAGGAGGCCGACCGCGCCGTCACCTTCAACGACGGCCCCGGCAAGATCACCAAGTGCGACAAGACCGCCAACAAGTGGCACCGCTTCCTCGCGCCCGCCGGCACCGTCATGCCCCTCGCCGCGCCCAGCATCTACTCCTGCGGCACCGACGCCCCCGGCTGGATGATGGGCGCCTACCCGCTGCCCGAGGACGGCCCGGTCCCCCGCACGGTCTGTTACGCCTGGCAGGGCGACCCCTGCACCTGGACCAACGACATCGTCGTCCGCAACTGCGGCGCATACTACGTGTTCCAGCTGCCGACCCCGCCCGACTGCGCCCTCCGCTACTGCGCCGCCCCGGCCTGAGCCCACGGCCCGAATCGTCGCCGTGATCTGGCATTGCGTGGGCCCAGCGAGCGGTCGCGCGGAGAGCCGCAAAACCTCGCCCGGACCCTCCGCGATCGGGGTACCCTCGCGCGTGGAGGGCCGATGCCACTGACCCCGGAACAGGAATGGATCATCGCCGCCTGCGGCCTCATCGCCCACGCCGACGGCGACCTCTCGCCCGGTGAGAGCGACCAGATGCTCGCCATGCTCGACGAGCACGTCACCCCCGAGGAGCACCAGCGCTGGGCCGCCCTCCTCGTCGACGGCCCCGCGCTCACCCGCGCCTTCGCCGAGCTCCCGCCGCCCCTGCCCGCCTTCACCGAACCACTGCTCGAGAAGGCCTGGACCATGGCCCTCGCCGACGGCCACGCCAGCGACGCCGAGCTCCACAAGCTCGAGCAGATCGCCGACGAGCTCGGCATCAGCGCCGGCGAGCTCGCCGGCTGGCGCCGCCAGTGGACCGAACACGCCGTCGAGCTCGCCGAGCACACCGCCGCCTTCGCGGCCGTGCTGATCCACCACGACGGCACCATCGACCCCGACGAGGCGACCCAGTTCCGCGCCCTCCTCGATCGCCTCCCCCTCGGCGAGCACCGCCGCGACCAACTCGCCGCCAGCCTGCTGTCCAACGCGCCCGCGCTCGACCACGTCGGCGCCAGCCTGGCCGCCCTGCCCCGCGAGCGCCGGATCAGCGTCCTGCGATCGCTCGCCCCCCTGGTCGCCGCCTCGAGCCGCGCCGACCTCGGCCGCGCCTTCTTCCTCGACCTCGCCCGCACCGCCGCGATCCCCGTCGAGCAGGCGGTGGCGATCCTCGCCAGCCCGCTCGCCACCGCCTGATCTCGCGCCACCGCGTCGCGCTTGCGCCGCTGCGCCTGAGCTTTCACCGCTGCGCCGCGCTTGCGCGCTGCGCCTGAGCTTGCGCCGCTGCGCCTGAGCCTGCGCCGCTGCGCCTGAGCTTGCGCCGCTGCGCCGCGCTTGCGACACTGGCAGCCGCATGCCCGCGCCGCACCGCAACGCAGCTGTGGCCCTCGTCCTCGCCACCGTCCCCGCCCTGATCATCACCGGCGTCATGGCCGTGGTCCTGCTCGCCGCGAAGACCGCCTCCCCGTGGCCGCTCTACGCCCTCGCCCTGCTCGCCAACCTCGGCCTGTGGTTCGGCTTCGCCCCGGCCTACCTGGTCGGCTGGGTCGACTTCTGGGACCCGGGCGCCCGCGCCCGCGTCGGTCGCCTCGGCGTCATCGCCCTCGCCGGGGTCCTGTGGTTCTACAACCTCTTCCTCTACGCGCTCTCCGGCACCGCCCTCGGCGCCCTCCTGCGCGGCTGATCACGACGGCCAGGCCGCGTCCGCCAACACGCTCCTGGGCGCCCTCCTGCGCAGTTGATCACGCCGCCGACCCGCGCGCGCGCCAGGCCGCCAGCGCCCGCGCCTCGAGCTCCGGCGTGATCGAGAAGCCCGGCTTCTCGCGCCGCTCCGTCGGCACCGACTGCCACCATTGCAGCGTGTCGCGCACCGTCATCTCCAGCGGCCGAAACCCGAGCCCCGCCGCCACGGCCCGCCCGTTGCGCGCCGACATGTGCCCCATATCATTCCCCTTGAGCATCACCCAGGGCACCGAATCGGTGATCTCCTGCGCGCTCAAGAACTCATAATCCTCGATCCACGTGAAGCTCCCCGTCCCCCCGACCGCCGCCTGCGCCCCGGCGAGGAAGCCCGCCATCGTCAGCGGCCGCGCCGGCCCGACCACATTGAAGATCCCCGGCCGATCGTCCTCCACCAGCTTCACCATGAACTCCGCCAGATCGCGGACATCGATCAGCTGCACAGCATCGTCACGCCGCCCCGGCGCCAGCACCTCGCCGCCCCGCGCCAGCCGCTGCGGCCAGTACGGGAACCGGTCCGTCGTGTCGCCCGGCCCCACGATATACGTCGGTCGCACCACCGTGCCGCGCGCCCCGAAGGTCTGCATCACCTCGCGCTCGCACTGCGCCTTGGCCACCCCGTACGCCTCCGACCCGTCCTCGGGGTCCGTCGCCTCCACCCGCACCGGCGTCGATTCGTCGACCCCGTTCGTCAAATATGGGTAGTATACCCCGGTCGACGAAGTAAACAGATAACGCCCCACGCTGCCCTTCAACAATTGCGTGGACATTTGCACCCACGCCGGCCGCGTCGCCGAATCGTCGATCACCGCGTCGAAGCGCCGACCCTCCAGCGCCCCCAGCTTGCCGTCGCGATCTCCGATCAGCCGCGTCACTCCCGCGGGCAGCTCCGCCTCGCGCCGCCCCCGCGTGAAGATCGTGACCCGGTGCCCGCGCGCCACCGCGTGCCGCACCAGATGCGGCCCGATGAAGCCCGTCCCGCCGAGCACCAGCAGCTCGCGCGGGGCCGGCACCGATCGCGGCGTCGTCGTCGACCGCCCGCGCCCGCAGCCGAGCGAAAACCCGAGCGCAACGCTACCCTGGAGGAATCTTCGTCGGTTCGGCATTCGTACGCGCTCGCACAGCGTACAGCGTACACTGCCCCATCCCGATCCAGGTTTCGCCGCGCCCCCGGATCTTCGTGCCCCTCCGCCGCGTTGCCAGCCTGTCCGGTCCGCATGCCCCACAACCCACGCCCCACGCACGCCCTGCTCGCTCCGCTCACCGCGATCGGCCGCGAGCTCGCCACGCTCCTGCACAACCGCAGCGCCGTCGCGGGCGGCCTGCTCGGCTCGGCCCTGTCCTGCGCCCTCGCGGCCGGCCTGGTCCTGCTCAGCGCGGGTCCCAGCCACGGCCGCTCGCCCGACGAGTCCGACGATCTCGACATGCAGTTCCTGCCCGGCGAGCTGGTGCGCCGCGGCGAGCGGCCAGACCCGCAGGCCATCCCCGTGAAGACCGTCGTGCGCGAGACCCAGGCCGCCGAGCTCCCCGTCAGCCCCACCGTCACCCTCGACGACCACACCCGCACCCGCCCCCGATCCCGCGCCCGCCGACCCCACACCACACATCACGCCCCACGAAAAGCCCGACCCACACCGCACGGGCGCCCCGAAGTCCGATCACAACCAGGCCAGCAATACCCCTTACGACGATCCCCCGACCGTGGACCGCCCGCCCGGCGACCCATTCGCCTCCCCCGACGGCTGGTCCGATCTCGCCAAGGACGGCGACCCCTGGGCCACCGCCGTGCTCGCCGCGCTCAATGGCATGACCGTCGGCTCCTACGCCGGCCTCGGTCAGGAGGCCTCCTTCAAGTTCCAGCTCATCGTCTGCGCCGACGGATCGATCGCCGAGGTCCGCACCCGCCTGTCCACCGGCAGGCCCGACTTCGACGGCCAGATCCGCAACGCCCTCACCGCCCTCAAGCTGCCGAAAGCTCCGCCCGCGATCGCCGCCCAGCTCGGCAGCAAATGCAAGAAGATCCCCTACGAGTTCACCTGGCGCGGCGCCAGCCAGCGCGGCTCCGTGCATTAGCAGCCCTGGTGGAAGTCGGCGCGCCGCGTCGACTTGTGAGCCGCCCTGGTGCCCCCACGGTCACTCATGATAGTGCTCGTGCCATGATACTTCGCCCGGGCCGTGGTCTCGCGTGCACATTCGCATTGTCGGCGCTGCTCGCCTGCAACAAGAAGCCCGACACCGACGCCCCCGAGCCCGCCACCACCGTCGCCGACAAGCCCCCCGCCGACGGTGAGGGCGAGCTCGAGGACCCCGAGGAGTCGCCCTACCTCGACTCCTCCAACTTCAACGACGCCGTCGAGACCCACCTCCCCGAGATCGTCGCCTGCTACAAGGACACCGTCGGCAAGGCCGCGGACGCCCCCACCGGCCGCGTCCGCGTCACCGTCGTCGTCGAGTCGCAGGGCACCGTCAAGGACGTCAGCTTCGACGCCCAGCGCAGCACCCTCAAGGACGACAAGCTCCAGGCCTGCATCACCGAGCGCGTCAAGACCTGGCGCTTCAACATCAGCCTCACCGGCGCCGACACGCCGATGCCCTACACCTTCGACCTCAGCGCCAGCGGCCTGCTCAAGGGCTGACACGCCCGCACGCCCTCACGCGCGAGCGACCCAGCCCGCCCCAGAGCTGACACGCCGTCACGCGAACAGCCGCGCCAGGATCGCGTCGAGCAGCGCCCGCAGCCCGCCCGCCTCGCCGACCGCGAAGCCCTCGTCCCCGAGCCACCAGCGCGGCTGCCCGACCCGCACCCACGCCCGCGCCCCGAGCCGCGGGTCCTCGTGCTGCGCCGCGAACACCACCAGCCCGCGCTCGCCCGCCGGCCACTCCTCGATCGTCGCCAGCGTCACCCGCCGGTGCGCCAGGTCGTCGGCCAGCGTCAGCGCCATCAGCCGCGCCTCCTCCTCCGCCGCCTCGCGGTCGCCCGCGCCGACCACCCGCCAGCAAAGCTGCAGCTCCGCCCCATTCGGCCCGAACACCTGCAACATGTCGGCCTGCAGCCGCAGCGCCGCCGCGTCGACAAGCACGAGCGTCTGCGCCGCCAGCTCCGGGTGCTTGTGGCGCAGCTCGAGCGGCCGATCGATCACCACCGTCACGCGCCGCCGCTGATCAAACAGCGGGCTCTCGTCGCGGGTGTAGAACAGCAGCTCGCCCTGCGCGAAGCGGACGTCGAACAGGTCGATCGTCCCCAGCAGATCGCGGCCCTCATCCACGTACGCGACCTCGCTGCGCACCAGATTCTCGAAGCGACCGCGGGTGCTGAGCGCGTCGAAGCCCCCCGCCGGATAGTGGCTCGCGTCCGGCTCGTCGACCGCGACCTCCTGCGCCCGCCGCCGCACCAGCATCGCCACCCCCGGACCCACCCCGCCGATCGCCCCCGCCGCGGCGTGCAGCTCGCGCAAGGCCAGCCGCGTCGACTCGCTCGGCAGCTCGGACAAATGCGCCAGCTCCCACAGATCCTCCGGCGAGAACAGCCGCCCCTCGCCCAGCTGGGCGAGCAAGGCGCCCCGCTGCGCCAGCGCCCAGTCGCGCCAGCCGGGCTCCTGCGACTCGCCCCCCTCACCCTCGCGCCGCCGCCACCCGCCGAGCAGCCCCTGCGCCTCGCGCCAGCACGAGCGCAAGATCGCCGGGTTGCCCGCGTCCAGCCCGGCCCGCCGCGAAGCTGTCCCAAGGGCCAGGCCGACCGCATGCGCCACCGCCCGCGCCCGCAGCTCGCCGGCCAGCCCCGAGATCGCCACGTGCGCGTCGCCGACGCTCGCGTCCATCACCCAGCGCCCGAGCACCCGATCCTCGTACGCCAGCCGCGACGCTCGCTCCTCCTCCGACCACGCCGCCAGATCCTGACCCGACGCGAAGCGAAACCCCCGACCCTCGAGCAGCAGCGTCCCCAGGTCGTGCACGAGGTCCAGCGGCAGCGCGTCGTCCCCCGCCTCCCACAGCGCCCGCAACCACCCGAGCGCCGTCGGCAGCGTCTCCGCCAGCGCCCCGCCGTGGCCGCACAGGTCGGCCCAGGCCCGCAGCGCCGGCAGCAGCTCCTCGCGCTGGAGGCGACGTCCCATCGTCCTAGCCGCCTGCGCCCAGCCCGAGCAGCGCCTTCACCTTGCTCGCCACCACCGGCAGCTCGTCGCGGCGATTGCCCACATACGCCAACAACCCCAGGTCCGCGTGCTGCACCGCCCCCCCGTGATTGAGGAACGCCTGCGTGCGGATCACCTTGTACAGCTTGACCAGCTTGCGGTCGCTGACCATCACCTTGTCCTCCGTCTCGAGCGCGCGGACGATGCGGCGCATCTCCGCGAACACCGGCCGCGGAAACCACATCTCGCGGTCCCGGCCCGGCTCGCGCGAGGCCCCGAAGCTCAGGTCCATGAAGCGCTTGAACTTGAGGAAATCACTCAGGGTCGCCGCCCCGCGGGCCCACGGCTTCTGCCCGGCCGCCCGGTACGCCTCGTTCATCACCCCCGCGTCGATGAGCTCCGCGAAGTGGCGGTCCTTCACCGGCCGCGTCTCGATCTTGAGGATGAAGCGGTCCGCCATCGCCTCCAGCTCGGTCTGGTCCGGGATGTCGTTGGTCGCCGCGAACAGCATCACCAGCCCCACCGGCGTCGGCTGCCCGTCCTGATAGAACTTGCGCTCATTCAAGATCGTCAGCAGCGTGTTCAGGATCGCCGAGTTCGACTTGAAGATCTCGTCGAGGAACGCCACCTTGCAGTCCGGCAGCATCCCGCGGGTGCGCCGCACATAGCGGCCCTCCTTGAGCAGCTGGATGTCGATCGGCCCGAGGATCTCGCTCGGCTCCGTGAACTTGGTCAGCATGTATTCGAAGTAGTCGCTGGTCTCCAGCCCCAGGCTCTCGGTCAGCTTGACCACCAGGTCGCTCTTCGCCGTCCCCGGCGGCCCGACCAGCAGCAGCGGCTCCTGGGCGCACGCGCACAGGATCGCCAGGTCGATCTCCTCGTCGCGGGCCACGAAGTACTCCTTGAGGCCGCGCCGGTGCTGCACGATGCGCGCGCGGATATCATCGATCTCGGGCTCCAGCTGCTCTAACGTCCACATAGTTCTCCCCAGTCGCGGACGATCCGCCGGCGCAGCGCGTGCTCCTCGTGATCGAGGAAGCCCTGCACCCGGTCGCTGTGCCGGGTCTTGCTGTCCGCCAGGCTGTCGACGACAGCCTCGAGGATCAAGATCCGGTGCGTCTCGTAATAGCGACCCGCCGTGAACGTATCGCGGAACACGTCGAGCCCCGCGAGGAAGCGACGGAAGCGCTCGATGCGGGCCACGTTCGGCCAGTGCCGCAGCGCCCCCGCCACCGCCATCCCCGCCTGCGCCCGCGTCACGTAGTCGAAGCCCCCCGCCAGCACCTCGTCGCACAGCTGATCGAGCAGCGCGTCCGCGCTGCGATCCTCCCCGAGCTGCACGAAGCCGCTGGCCACCGTCGCCAGCAGACGAACGCGGTCGCTCGCCGTCTGCGCGTGCACCCCCGCCAGCGCCTCCAGCAGGCCCCGCGCTGGCTCGATCCCGCCGAAGCGCCGCAGCGCCACCAGCCCCCGCTCCACCGCCCGCGTCAGCTCCTGCGCCGAGGCCAGCTGCGGGCTGCGGACGATCGCCACCAGCCCGTCCAGCAGTCGACCGAGCAGCGCGTCGTCGCCGAGGCACGCCGCCCCGTGGATGCACGCCGCGATCGCCTCGGCCCGGTGACTCAAGATCTGGATCCCCTCGAGCCCCGGCTCCGCGCTCGCCAGCACCTCCGCCACCACCGCCTCGCTGCCGCTGGCCAGCGCCCGCCGCAGACACAGGTCGACCGCCTCCGCGAGGATGAAGTCGAAGTTGCCGCTGCCCGGCGCCAGCTCGCGCGCCAGCTGCTCCGCCAGCCCGCCGACGTCGAGCCCCTGCGGCAGCTCGTAGCGGGTGGGCCGACCCACCAGCGCCTCGTCGGCCTCGACCCGCAGCCACAGCGAGCGCCGCTGCAACCACTGCACCGCCGCGCGATGCTTCGCCTCCCGCTGCCCCGCCAGCGCCCGCGCCACCTCCTCGGCCCACACCTCCGACGTCCCGCCCGACCCCTCGTGGGCCAGCCGCGCCATGTACAGCCGGAACAGCGCCCGGTTCGGAACCTCGTGCACATCGAGCTCGAGCTCGATCGGCGCCACCAGCTCCTGCGCCAGCGACCGCGCCCCCAGGCGAGCAAATCCCACCGCGAAGATCAGGCGCAGATAGTTGGCCCGCGCGTCGAGGTCCGGCAGCCCGGCCGCGTACACGTCGTGCCACAGCGCCTCGAGCGCGAGCAGCTGCCCCTGCTGCAACCGATCGCCGCGCGCCTCGGCGGCCTCCGTCTCCGCCTCCTCGCCCTCCCGCGTCAGCGCATAACGGACAAAGCGCGGCAGGTCGTGCAGCTCGCTGAGCCCGCGCACATTGATCCCCCCGAGCAGCGCCTCCTTCGCCCGCGTCACCCCGAGTCGGTCGCGCGCGTGATGATGCCAGCCCGCCAGCACCGTCCACGCCAGCCGCCGCGGCACCGGCAACCGCGGGTCGAGGAACACCGGCAGCGCCAGCTGCATCACCTCATCTGGCGGCGGACGACCGGCGGCCAGCCGCGCCACCAGCATCGCCGCCAGCCGCCCCGAGTCCGCCGGTGTCCGCCGGTCCGCGACCACCAGCTCGATCAATGCATCATCACTGATCCCCGCCCCTGCCCCCGCCCCGCGCATTGCCAGCACCAGCCGCTCCGCGTCGACCAGCGCGTAGGGCGGCCCGCCGTGCAGCAGCGCGAGCTGCCAGCAATCCGCCGCCTCGTCCTCCTCCCCGAGCGCCAGCTTCACCTCGCCGAGCTCGCGCCACACCGCGATATCCTCACACCCGCCCGCGATCACCACCCGCTCGAGCTCTCTCGCCCGCTCCCGCAGCGCCCGCAGCTGCGCCGCCTGCTCCGCGTCCACGCTCAGCTCCGCCGTCACCACCTCGATCCGCGCCGGCGGCTTGGTCAGCACCTTCGCCGCCCTCGCCTCCCGCGGCGCCCGCTCGGGCGCCGCCCGCTGCAGCTCCGGCCACGCGATCGACACCTCCGGGAACTCGAACACGCTGCGCTCGAGCAGCCGGTCCAGCTCGAGCCGCCGGTCGGTCGCCACATAGTCGATCCAGCGCTGCAGCGGCGCCTCGTCCACCTCCGCGATCGTCACCACCTTCGGCCCGTCGCGGTCCTCCGTGATCACCACCGTGTGCGCCCGCTCGAGCCCCAGCAGCGCCCGCAGGTCATCGCGCCGCAATAGCGGCACCAGCCGCCGCCCGCTCGGAATGTATAGATTGTCGGCCCCCGCCACCTGCGCATATCCTGGGACCCCGAGCGTATCGCTGACCCGCACCGCCATCCGCGCCGCACCCGGCCGGACCCGCTCGCGCAGCAAATACACCGTCCCACAGTCCCCCGTCAGCCGCCCCACCGTCAGCCGTCCCAGCTCGTCCGCGGTGCACGCGTCGATCAGCGGCTCCAGCTCGAGCAATTGCCCCGGGCTCAATAACCACAGCTCGGCGTCGCAGATCGGCCCTGGCGCCAGCCGCAGGCGCACGCGAAAGCGCAGATCGGGCTCCACCGAGCGCAGCGCCACCGCGCCCGCGACCAGCTCCGGCGCCACCGCGTCGTGGATCCCCCGCACCCGCCACTGCGCGTCCGTCCGCAGCCACGCCCCCTCGCCGTCGCACAGCGCCACCTGCCCCACCCGCCCCAGCGCCGCCGCGGCCGCCCCCGCCAGCGGATGCTCGTACGACCACGCCACCCACAACGGCGACCCACCCGCCCGCGCATACACGGCGATATCATCCTCCCCGTCGCGCGCCGCCATCAGCAGATACATCGGCGGCGCCTTCACCCGCACCGCGAAGCACCCGTGCTCCGCCGCGTCGACCCCCACGAAACTACACACCTGCGCGTCCCCTCGCTCGAGCAGCAACAATCGCTCGAGCAATCGCCGCGGCCCCGGCGAATCGGGCCGCATGACGAACAACGCCTCCTCCGCCAGCGGCTCGCCCGCGATCCGCCGCGGACGCAGCGCCTCGAGCAGCCGCGGCGCCGCCCGCCAGCGCCAGCGCCCCCAACGCAGCCCCGCGTGCCCGTCACGCAGCGGCGCCCCCACCAGCGCCCCGTCGACCTCCGTCAAGGTCACCACATCGAGCCCGCGCAGCGCCAGCGGCTCGGCCCACGCCGCTGGCATCTCCGGCGACACCAGCACGCTGCCCGCCCCATCGATCTCGATCGCCAGCGACCACGGCGACTCCGCCAGCGCCGACCCGATCGACGACTCCATCAGCACGGCCAGCGCCGCGCCGTCGGCCGCCGTCCCCGCGAGCTGCACGCCGAACACCACGCCGTCGACGCCTCTTATCCCTTCACCTTCTCCGCCGCCGGCGCCGTCCCGGCCTCCTCGGCCGCGCGCTCGCCCGCCCGTGGCCCCCGCTCGACCACCACCCGATCGACCGCGATCCCCCCGAGCAGCTCCGCGAGCGGCTGCCCCAGCAGCGCCTCCGCCAGCGCCCGGTGGTCGCGCTCGTGCTCGTGCGGCAGCGCGTCGCTCTCGGACTCGTAATGAATCACCACCTCGCGCTCCCCCGTGCGTGGATTGTGGCGCAGACGGATCGTGACTTCAGCCATGAGCTCCTCCTCCATCGGTCAAGGCCCGCAGCTCGGCGCGGTCGAGCACCTTGCGGACCAGCAGCAACTCCACCAGCGCCTCGACCAGCCCGCGATTCGTCGCCAGCAGCTCGCTCGCCCGCGCCAGCTCCTTCTCGAGGATCCCCGCCACCTCGGCGTCCACCCGCGCCCGCAGCCCCTCCGAGCGCCCGTGATCGTGCCGCTGCTCCTCCTCGAGCCGCACCAGCACCCCCGTGCTCACCCCCATCCCGTAGCTCTCCACCATCGCCCGGGCGATGCGATTGACCTGCTGCAGATCCGTGTGCGCCCCGATCGAGACCTCGCCGAGCAGCATCCGCTCCGCGCACAGCCCCCCGAGCCCCACGCAGATATCGGCCCGCATGTCCGCCGCCGTGATCGCGTAGGGCCGGGCCCGCGCCGCCCGCAGCACATAGCCCAGCGCCCCCTCCATGTCCGCCGCGATCGAGATCCGCTCCGGCGGCGTCGCGTGCTCGATCACCATCGCCAGCAACGCGTGCCCGGCCTCGTGGATCGCCACCACCCGCTCCTCCTGCGGGCTCAGCACCACCGTCGCCCGCGTCTTTCGTTGCAGCGCCCGGTCGATGTCCTCCGGCGTGAACTCGGCCTTCCCCGTGCGGATCACCTGTCGCTTCAGCGCCCGGCAAACTGCGTAGATATGGTCCCCCGTGAACGGCAGCCCGCGCTCGCGCTCCGCCAACCCCTCCGTGCGCCGCACCAGGTGCTCCTGCAGCGCCGTCGACAGCCCGAGCCCCAGCTTGCGATCATAGATCGCCACGATCTCCCGCCGGTCCTGCACCCCCGGCGCCGGGATCTCGATCAAGAATTCGAAGCGCCCCGGCCGCAGCAGCGCCCCGTCCAGGCTCTCGAGGAAATTCGTCGTACCGACCACGAACACGCTCTCGCTGCCGCGAAACCCGTCCATCTCGGTTAACAGCTGATTGACCATCGAGTGCTCCACCCCCGAGCCCTGGTAGGTCCCACGCGCGTGCGCGAATGCATCGATCTCATCAAACACCACCACCGCCGGGGCCGCCCGCCGCGCCTGGCGAAACACCCGCCGCAGGTTCTCCTCGCTCTCCCCGACCCACTTCGACTTCAGCTCCGGCCCCGACACGATGATCACCGTCGCGTCCATCGCCGTCGCCATCGCCTTCGCAAAATAGGTCTTCCCGGTCCCCGGCGGCCCGTGAAAGATGATCCCCCGCGGCAGCAATCCCTCCAGCGCCTGGATCTCCCCCTCGCTGCCCAGGCTGTCCTTGCGCGCCAGCAGGTCCAGCAGCTCCTCGCGCAGCCGCAGCTTCACCTCCGGATAGCCGCCGATGTCCTGCTCGAGGTCGACGTTCGGCAGCTCGATGTCCTCGCTGACCGTCTGGCGCCGCAGCTCGCGATACACCGCCGTCGCCTGCGAGCGCCCCGGCAGCGCCTGCCGCCGCAGCCCGATCGCCGCCATCAATCGCCGCAGCCGCACCGGGTTCTGCCCCGACACATACTTATATAAAGCAAAGGGATCGAAGCTCTCGGCGTCGAGCGCCTGCGCCTCCCGCTGCGTCACGATCTTTCCTAACGACTCGCGCGGCACCCCCACGATCTCCCGCCGCACCGCGAACACGCCCTCGATCACCCGCGGCAGCGAAAAGCTCGGATCACGAAATCCCAGCAGCACCGCCTCCGGATTCTCATACAGCAGCGGGATCGCCTCGCGCGCCTCCATCGTCAAGCTCGTGTGCGTCGTCGTCAGCACGTCGAGGTGCAAGATCACGATGATCGTCCGCTCCACGCTCCCGCGGATCGCCGTCGTCAGCTGCGTCAGCATTCTCGCCAGCGTCCCCCGCCCCTCCTCCTCGCCCTCGCGCGGCCGCCCGTCCACGATCACGATCTGCGGCGCCCGCTCCTTGCTCCCCGCCGAACGCCGCAGCCGCCCGCGCACCGCCAGATACACGTGCAGCGCCAGCTCCTTGTCGCACTCCACCAGCACGCTCATCCCCCGCCGCAGCCGCTCCTCGATGAACGTGACGTCCTCCGCGCACGCCATCTCGACCGCGTCCTCGACCCGCACCTCCACCGGCAACGCCGCGATCGGCAAGCTCCGCTTCATCGCCACGCCGCCCCCGCCTCCGCCGTCGAAAACTGCTTCGCCGCCCCGCTCACGACCCCCGCACCTCGATTGACAGCTCGAGCTCGCCGCCCGCGTGCACGCTCTCGACCGCGGCTCATGGCACCCGAACCTTGATCGTCAGCTCGATCTCGCCGTCCGCGCCGCGGCCCTCGTGCACGCTCTCGACCTGCCCCATCGCCGCCGCCTTGCGCTGCAGCGCCTCGACATACACCTTCTGCAGCGCCGCCTGCAGCGTCGCCCGGATCTCGCCCTCCGCCGCGCCGAGCCGCTCCGCCGCCGCCCGCGACAGCTCGCTCTCCGCCGACTTCGCCGCCCGCGCCAGCTTCGCGTTCGCCTCCGCCTCGCTGGTCCCCCGCACCTTCACCTCTTTGCCCGCGGTCGCCCGCGCCGTCACCGTGCGCCCGTCCGGCGCCAGCTCGACGCTCACCTCGCCGAAGCTCCGCGTCATCGACCCGTCCGCCTCGCGCGACCACCCGTCCTCCGCCAGCCGATCGCGCAGCAGCGCCGCCATCTCGGCCTCCGACAGGATCGCCAGCAGCCCCACGTCCAGCGCCAGCGCGTCGCTCCGCTCGACCCGCGTCGTGGTGTTTCGCCAGGTCGGCACCGGCAGTCGTACGCGGTATCCTCGGCTCATCGGAACGCTCCCCCGGGCCGGTCATCCTATCCGACCCGTCAGACGATTGACCAGCGCGGCCAGCGGGCGCAGCTGCGGCCGCAACAACTCCTCGTGCAGCTCGAGGACCAGCTGCGCCTCCTCGTAGCGCGGGTCGCCGAAGCCCTCGCGCGCCAGCTGCTCGCGCGCCGCCGCCATCCGCTCACCCACCCGCAGCACCCGCGCCAGCGCCCGCAGCAGCGCGTCCCGCTGCGCCCGCTGGATCAGGCTCGCGCCCGCCAGCACCCGCTGCGCCACCTCCTCCGGCTCACCCGCCCACGCCCCCGCGAACAGGCGCGCGAACGCGAGGGCGAGCGAGCGGCACAGATCGAGGCGCCCGTGCGCGTCGAGGCGATCGACCCACACCTCGAACACCCGCCCGATCGCCTCGAGTCGATCGATCCGCCGCTCCCCCGGCGTCACCCGCATCGCCGCCGTCACCTGCTCCGCCCACTGCGCCGCCAGCAGATCGTCGAGGCACTCGACCAGCACCACCGCCGACGGATCGATCAGGCGATCGAGCTGCTCCGCCAGCGTCAGCTCGCTCTCCACCACCCGATCCTCGAGCGCGAACAGCGTCGCCAGCGGCGAGCCCAGGCTCAGCCGCCGACCGAGCTCCTCGCGGATCTCCGGCGGCATGTCGACCCGCCCGAGGTGCCGCACCGCCAGCGCGTACAGCAGCCAGTCGCCCGTGTCCGTCTCCGCGATCTTGATGATGCGACGGATCTGCCGCCGCACCCGCTTCGAGCCGCCCTCGCCGGCCACCACCTCCGACTCGCGCGTCACCTCGGCCAGCCGCTGCGTCGTCTGCACCCACAGCTCGAAGCTCGCCGCCGTGAAGCGCAGGCGAAACCCCGCGCTGCGGGCCGCGTCCCAGATCCTCCCGCGCACCCGTCGACCCGCGCGCAGCACCACCCGCTCGCGCCGCCCCGACAGCGCCAGCGCCCGCATGCAGCTCGCCGCGATCCGCCGCCCCGCCAGCTCGACGAGCTCCGTCCGCGGCTCCGCCACCGGCTGCCCCGGCACGATGCGCACCGCCCGACCGCGGCACAGCATGTCGAGCACCTCGAGCGCGTGCCCCTCGTCGACGCTGACCCGCACGCCTCACCCCACCCGCGTGCGCGGCCCCAGCAGCGGCCAGCCGTTGATCGTGATCTCGCCGCCGCGCAGGCGCAGCTCGAGGTGGTTGCTCCCGTGCAGCCGCGGATCGTCCGCCGCGTAGCGATCACTGAGGAAGTGCAGCCCCTGGTTGTCCGAGCCGATGAAGCGCCGCCTCTGGCTGCGCAGCCGCGCCTCGAAGCGCCCGTCGACCAGCAGGTCCGTCGCCGCCAGCAGCCGCGCCGCCGCCTCTCCTTGCGCGTGCAACTCCGCCAGCGTGTAGCCCGAATACACCATCACCGACAGACCCCGCGCCCGCACCCCCTCGGCCAGCAGCGCCAGCGGCCCCGCCTGCGCGAACGGCTCGCCGCCCAGCAACGACACCCCCTCGACCCCCGCCGCGCAGGCCTCCGCCACCAGCGAATCCACCGCCCGACGATCGGCGGCCCGGATCTCGAGCATCTCCGGGTTGCAGCAGCCCGCGCAGCGCAGCGGACAGCCCTGCACCCACACCGCGAAGCGCAGCCCCGGACCCTCGGCCTCGGTCCGCGCCACGATCATCGCCACCTCGATCGCCGCCACAGCCGCCGCCATCGCCCCGCAGTGTATCATCGCCGCCGCGCGTGATGCCGCGCCGCCACCACCTCGAGCACGCCCGACCGGCGCCGCTCCACAAGCACCGAGCACGCCCTCGCTCCGCGAGCACCCGAGCTCCCCGAGCACCCGAGCACCACAGCCCCGCCCCCGATCATGCCGCCCGCCGATCGCCCCGATCACGCCGAGATCCTCGCCGCCCTGCGCGACCCCGGCGACCTCCGACCCCGCCAGCTCGGCCCCGGCGACGCCGCGATCCTCCCCCACGCGCACCTCGACCTCTCCAGCCTCGCCGACCCCACGCTGCTCGCCGCGATCCCCCGCGAATGGCCCCTGCGCGGCCTCTGGCTGGGCAACAGCGCCCTCGGCCCCGACGCCATCCCGGCCCTCATCGAGCTCCTCGCCCGACACCCGAGCCTCGAGCACCTCGAGCTCTCCGGCAACAGCCTCGGCCCCCGCGGCCTCGCGCTCCTGACCCCCGCCCTCGCCGCCCACCCCGGCCTGCGCTCCCTCGGCCTCGCCGACAACGACCTCGACGGCCCCACCCTCGATCGCCTCGGTCAGCGGCTCGCCGACCACCCGCTCCAACACCTCCGCCTCGCCCAACCTGTCCCTTCGACCACCCAACCTGTCCCTTCGACCACCCGCCCCAACCTCGCCCAACCTGTCCCTTCGACCACCCAACCTGTCCCTTCGACCACCCGCCCCAACCGCCCCGGCGACCCCGCCGTGTGGGCCGCCCTGCTGCGCCGCAACCACTCGTGGCGCAGCCTCAGCCTCCCCGCCTGCCCCGATCCCACCCCGCTGCTCGCCGCCCTCAGCCACACCACTGTCCTGCGTCGCCTCGAGCTCGGCGACCCGCTCCCGCCCGCCGCCCTCGCGCAGCTGTGCAGCAACGCCAACCGCGACCGCGAGCACCACCCCGCCCCCGAGCTCGCCCGCCTGCGCCGCTCGCTCCCCGCCATCACCGCCGCGATCCCCGAGCTCCCGCCCGCGACCCTCGACCCCGCCGACCTCGCCGCCACCCTGCGCCTGCTCGCTACCCTCAACGAGCGCCCCGAGCTCCTCCACCTCGATCACCCAACGGTGCACGACCTCCGTCGCGCCCTGCTCGCGACCCAGCGCCGCGATCGCAGCGACGAGCGCCGCCTCGCCCGCACCCGTCGCGCCGCCAGCCGTCGCGCCGAACGCGAGGCCGCCGCCCGCACCCGCATCGACGAGGCCCAGATCCGCCGCCGCAACGCCGGCGTCGCCGCGACCACCACCACCGCGCAGCTCCCCCCCGAGCACACGATCCACCGCCTCGATCCCCCGCGCCCCTGCTACGTCTGCAAGCGACCCTACGACCGCCTGCACTTCTTCTACGACCGCCTGTGCCCGATCTGCGCCGGCGAGAGCTACACCCGCCGCGGCGACCAGCTCGACCTGCGCGGCCGCTTCGCCCTCGTCACCGGCGGTCGCGTCAAGATCGGCCACCACGTCGCCCTCCGCCTGCTCGCCTGGGGCGCCCACGTGATCGTCACCTCCCGCTTCGCCCGCGACACCGTCCGCCGCTTCGCCGCCCACCCCGACTTCGCCAGCTTCCGCGATCGCCTCCACGTCTTCCCCCTCGACCTCCGCGCCATCCCCCACGTCGAGGCCTTCACCGCCCACCTCATCCGCAGCTACCCGCGCCTCGACATCCTCATCAACAACGCCGCCCAGACCATCCACCGCCCGCCCGCCTACTACGCCGCCCTGCTCGCCGACGAGGCCGCCCCGCTCGCCCTCCCCGCCGGCCTGGACCAGCTCCTCCCGGCCCTCCCCCTCGCCTCGACCACACCCCTGCCCGCCGAGTCCCCGCTGTTCCCCCAGACCAGCGACGACGGCTTCGGCCGCCCCCTCGACCTCCGCGAGCGCAACAGCTGGCGCCTGCGCCTCGACGAGGTCGGCACCGTCGAGATGCTCGAGGTCTCGCTCATCAACACCGTCGCCCCCTTCGTCCTCAACGCCCGGCTCCGTCAGCACATGTCCCGAAGGACAGGCGCCGCCTTCATCGTCAACGTCTCCGCCCCCGAGGGCCGCTTCGACCGCGACTACAAGGCCCCCTTCCACCCGCACACCAACATGGCCAAGGCCGCGCTCAACATGATGACGCGCACCAGCGCCGACGACTACGCCGACGACGCCATCTACATGACCAGCGTCGACACCGGCTGGGCCTCGAACGAGAACCCGGCCCCGATCGCCGCGGCGATGGACGCCCGCGGCTTCATGCCACCCCTCGACCTCGTCGACGCCGCGACCCGCGTCTGCGACCCGATCGTCCGCGGCCTCCGCGACGGCGAGCTGCTGCGCGGCGTCTTCCTCAAGGACTTCCGCCCGATCACCTGGTGATCGGCGTGACCCCGACGAGCTCGCCGCGCCCCGCCGTCCCGCCCCACAGCGCCGGAGCCCCGCGCGGCCCCACCGGCCCCTGATTGCCGTCGCGCACCAGGAAGCGCATCCCCGCCTCGACGTACACCGGCGCGACCAGATCGATCCCCAGCTCCGCCGCGCCGCCCGGCCAGAGCTGCGCCTGCGCCCCCAGCCGCAGCCGACCACTCACCACCGTCGCGCCGAACAACAATGACACCAGATGCCCGTCGCGCACCGCCGTGCGCCGCCCGCCCTCCGTCGTCGGCAACAGCTCGACCCGCGCCCGCAGCAGCTCGGTCGCCCGCGTCGTCGGCTCGACCAGCGCCTGACCCGAGCGCAGATCCCTCGGCCGCAGCGGCGCGCCCGAGCGGGTCAGCAGCACCCCCGCGAACTCCCCCGCGCCGACCTGCGTCACCTTGCGCCGCTGCGTCTCGAGGTCCGCCACCACCACCCGCGAGCTCTCACCGAAGCCGACGATCCACAGCGCGTCGCCGCGGCGCAGCTGCCCGCGCCGGACCCGGCCGTCGACGATCACCCCCTCGAGCCCAGGCCTGCGGCTGAACGCCCGCTCGATGTACAGCAGCGGCGCCCCCTCGCCGCGCAGCTGCGGCACCGTCAGCTCCGTCTCGAGCGCCTCGATCAGATCGGCGATGCTCGCCTCCCACGGCGACGGGCCCGCGCACACCGGCAGCGCCGCCCCGCGGATGATGCGAGTCGCGTCGCCGTCGAAGCCGCAGCGCGACAGCAGCTCGCGCACGTCGTGCTCGACCAGGTCGAGCCACTCGCCGTCCTGCACGAGGTCACACTTGCCGAGGAACACCACCAGCTGACGCAGCCCCAGCGCCTGCGCGAGCAGCAGGTGCTCGTGCGTCTGCGCCTGCACCCCGTCCGGCGCCGACACCACCAGGATCAGCGCGTCGACGAGGCCCTGGGCCCGCGCCGCGTTCTTCAGCCACGGCCGCCGCCCCGGGCTGTCGATGTGCACATAGGACCGCTGCGCCGTCGCGTAGCGCAGCTCGCTCGGCGCCGTCGTCAGGCTCTCCGTGCCCGGCTCCGGCAGCTCATCCGGGAGTCCCGCCCGCACCACACGCCCCGACGGCAGCGCCACCGCCTGCCGACCGCTGCGCGCGTCGAGCTGCGCCACCGTCACCGCCCGCACCTCGTCCGGTCGACGCCGCGCCAGCACCCGCGAGATGGCGGAGCAGAGCGTGGTCTTGCCGTGACGGTGGTGGCCGATCGTGGCCACCGCGAGCGTCGGACGATGCTGACGTATCTCGGACATGCAGCCCGCGAGCCTATCACGCGACCCCGCGGCCGCGCGCGACCCACCGATCCCGCGTGATACCCTCGCGGTGCCCGTGCTCGCATTCGCCTCCCGCCCGCGCCTGCTGCTCGGCGCGCTGCTCGTCGCCTGTACAACGAGCGGCGAGCTCCCAGCCATCGGCCCCGACGCAGCGACACCCGCCGAGTCGCCGACCCCCGAGCCGCCGCCCACCCCCCTCGGCGCAGCGACACCCAGCGCAGCTTCACCGCCCAACCTCGACGCGGCGACACCCAGCGCAGCGACGCCGCCAACCACACCGGCGCTCGCCGCCGTCGCCCCGCAGCGCCTGCATCCGGCCACCAGCACGGCCGAGCTGTTCGGCATCACCGGCGACGACGCCGGCCTCGTCCTCGCCGTCGGCGTCCACGGCACGATCCTCCGCTCCGACGATCACGGCCAGAGCTGGCGCGAGGTCGCAAGCCCCAGCGCGAGCCACCTCGCCGCCGCCTGGCGCAGCCCGCAAGGCAGCCTGTTCGCGGCCGGCAGCGACGGAACGATCCTCCGCTCCCGCGACCGCGGTCTCACCTGGCACGCGCGCACGAGCGGCACCCCGCACTGGCTCCGTCACCTCGCCGGCAACCCGCACGAGATCCTCGCCGCCGGCGACCACGGCACGATCCTCCGCTCCCGCGACGACGGCGACACCTGGACCAGCGTCGCCATGCCCACCCTCGCCGAGCCCTCGCGCAAGCCCTCGCGCGACCGCCTCCCACCCGGCGCACGACCACCGCCGCCCGGCCCTGACGACATCGTGCGCAGCATGTACCGACCCGACGAGGACGTGCGAGGCCTCGCCGCCCCGCGCCCCGGCGAGCTGTGGATCGCCCTGCGCCAGCTCGTGTGGCAGCGCCCCGACGATGCCGGCGCCTGGCGAGTCCTCGCCCGCACCGCGCCCCCGCGCGACAGCTTCGCCAACCTCTGGGTCGGCGACACCCACTGGGTCGTCAGTGGTCGCAACCGCGGCAGCGAGCGCCCCTCCTACTTCGTCGGCACCGGCACCGCCGGCACCGCCCCGATCCTCTCCGGCTGGTCCCAGATCGACAGCCGCCTCATCTCCCCCCCGATCGTCACCGGCGCCCCGACCGGCGCCCCGCCGATCCTCTACCTCGCGGGCGACGGCTACGCCGTGCACTGGTCCGAGGACGGCGGCCTGCGCTGGGCCGACTCGGAGCAGAGCGCCGTCATGCAGTCGCCCTACCCGCTGGCCAAGCGCGCCATGTGGGTCGCCCCCGACGGCATCGTCCACGCCGCTGGCACGGCCGGCGCCGTGATGCGCTCGACCGATCACGCTCGCACCTGGACCGTGCAAAACGGCGGCGCACGTGAGCCTCTCTTCGGCGGCGCGCTCGCCCGCGACGGCAGCATCTACACCGCCGTGGCCTTCGCCGTGCTGCGCGGCCGCGCCGATCACTGGCAACTCCTCTCACCGACCTCGACGCTCCCGGTCGGCGGCCACACCGAGGCCCCGACCTCCCGCGGCCTGGTCCGCTGCTGCACTGATGTCTGGGTCGCCCCCGACGGCACGATCCTCGCCGCCGGCAACGGCCTCGTCTGGCGCTCGCGCGACGACGGCCGCAGCTGGAAGAAGACCCACGACAGCGACCCGCGCTGGGACTGCTGCTGGTCCCTGTGGGGCGACGATCGCGGCGTCCACGGAATCGACCGCGACGTCATCCTCAGCTCGATCGATCACGGCAAGACCTGGACCCGCAGCTCGATCGCCCACCTGCTCACCCGCGACGACGGCAACCGCCTCGACATCAGCGGCAGCGACGACCACCTGCTCGTCGTCGGCGGCCCCGGACTCATCCTCCACAGCAGCGACCGCGGCCGCACCTGGGCCCGTCGCACCAGCCCCACCCGCGAGCCGCTCCACGCCGGCTTCGTCGCGACCACCGCCACCGGCCTCATCGCCCTCGCGGCCGGCGAACACGGCACCCTCCTGCGCTCCACCGACGCCATCCACTGGCAGCAGATCGCCCTGCCCACGACCATGCGCCTGCTCGGCATCCACGGCGACGAAGCGCGCGGCGAGCTCTACCTCGCCGGCGAGTCCGGCCTGCTGCGCTCACGCGACGACGGCCTCACATGGGCCCTCGACCCCACCGTCCGCGAGCCCCTGCGAAGCGTCTTCGGCGACGACCGCGGCCAGGTCCTCGTCGCCGGCGAACGCGGCCTGGTCCTGCGCCTCCCCTGAGTCGTCGACCCGCAACGACATCGTGCCATCCGCTCCACCCGGTCACGAGCGTCCGCGTCTTGCCATCCGCGCCGCCGATGCCGAGCGTCCGCGCGCCCCCAGACCGCTTGCCCCGCGCGCACGAAGCCGCCACGATCGCCGCCGGGCCGCGCCGCGCCCGGAGGTCACCATGTCCCTGCGCCCCACGCTCGCCGCCCTGCTCCTCGCCCTCGCCGCCTGCCACGACGAGTCCGGGTCCGAGTACGACGCCGCCGCCAGCCAGTGCGTCGACACCATCAACATGTACCGCGCCACCCTCGGCCTCCCCGCCTACGAGCGCTGGACCGACGCCGAGGGCTGCAGCGACGATGAGGCCGCCAGCGACGGCAAGACCAACACGGCCCACGGCGCCTTCACGCAGTGCGGCGAGATGGCCCAGAACGAGTGCCCCGGCTGGCCCGCCCCCGCCGAGTCGATGATCGATGGCTGCCTCGAGCTCATGTGGAACGAGGGCCCGGGCGCCGACTTCTCGGCCCACGGCCACTACATCAACATGAGCAGCACCCAGTACACAAAGGTCGCCTGCGGCTTCGCCGAGGTGAACGGATCGATCTGGGCCGTGCAGAATTTCCAGTGACGACCCGCCTCAAAATGGCCGCCGCTTGAGCTTCTGCTCCGCCGAGCGCGACAGCTGCCCGACTGGTTGCAACGGCGGCGCGGTCACGCTGAGCGGCGCAGTCACCCGCGTACCCGGCATCGGCGCCACATCACCGAGGTGCCGCGTACTCGTCAGGCGGATGATCGAGCTCGCGTCCGCCTCGCCGACCTCCGTCGTCAGCGCGCCAGACCCGTTCGCCGCGACCCGCAGCGCCCGCCCCCCCGGCGCCTGGACCCCGAAGGCAAAGCTCGGCTGATCGCTGCGCGTGATCAGGGAATTGGTGAAGCCAGTCGCCCCCGACTCCGCCACGTCGGCCAGCAGCAGCCCGCTCGGCCCGACCCGCACCCACGCCTGCACGTCCTCGGCGCACAGCCGCAGCTCACCGCTGTCGCTGACCACCGCGTAGAAGCTCCCGGCGCCCGCCGCATCCGCAAGCGACGGCCACAGCGTGCGCGCCGTGACGTCAACCCGCAGCCAGCGCCCGTCGAAGCTCTGGATCCCGTACCGCCCGCGAACCTCGCTCATGCCACGACGAGACCATGTCCGCCGGCCGCCACGCAACCCGGCAGCGCCGGGCGTGATCGCGGCACGGCCATTTTTGCGCCCACCTCGGCCCGCCACCCAACTACCATGACGGACGCATGTACAAGCAGATCCTCGTTGCCCTCGACGACTCCCCCCGCGCCCCGGAGGTCCTCCGCCACGCCGCCGGTCTCGCCGCGCACACCGGCGCTCGCCTGCACCTGTGCCACGCGGTCAACGTCCCCCTCGGCCTGCCCACCGACGCCTGGATGCTCACCTTCGACGAGCTCCAGGCGCGCCTGCTCGATCACGCCAAGCAGAGCCTCGCCCAGCTCGTCGTGCACTTGCACCCGCACGCCACGCCGATCCAGTGGGGCGAGCACCTGACCCGCCTCGGCCGCCCCGCCCAGGTCATCGTCGAGCTCGCCACCGAGCTCGCCGTCGACCTCATCGTGATCGGCAGCCACGGCTATGGGCCGATCGATCGCCTGCTCGGCACCACCGCCGCGAAGGTGGTCAACGGCGCCGAGATCAGCGTCCTCGTCGTCCGGCCACCGCGAGGTTAAACAGCAGAGCCCGCGCCGCGTGGACTCGCGGGCGCGGGCGCTCGGGCAGCGCGGCAAGGATCACTTCTAGTGGCAGTTGTCGCCGTCTTCGTGGCCAAACCCGCTCATGAGCAGCGAATCATCATCGACCTTCTTCTTGCAGGGATCGGTCGCCTTGCCCTTGTTGTTGAAGAAGCACGACGGCAGGCCGAGCTCGGGGTGGCGCACGAAGCTGACACAGCTCGCGCCCTCGGGCGTCCACTCCGCCTCGACCGGCCAGTCCGTGAACCGGGTCTGGATATCGAGGCTGTCCCAGACATCGATCTGGGTGCCGTCCACGGTGTGGGGCGTACCGTCGCCGCAGAAGTCAGCGCGGGCCATCCGCGTGCAGGCCTGGTGGTGGTCCGTCAGCGAGACTTCCGTACACTTCTTCTTCTTGCCCTTGCCCTCGCACTGGGTCTCGGTCGCCCACGGCCGGTAGCCCCACAGCGCACACTTGGCGACCACCGCGTTGGTGCAGGCGAAGGTGACGGCCTTGTCATTGTCGATCCGGTCGCCGGTCAGGACATCCCAGGAGTTCTTCATCGGGATGGCCTTGACCCCGTCGCTCCCGCAGTACGGCAGCCACTGGTTCTTGTCCTTCTCGCGATAGCTCAGGGAGTAGAGGAGGATGTCGTCCTGCTCGACGGACTGCTCGATATTGTTGATGCGCAGAACCACGTCCTGCGTCTTCACAACGTCGCCATCTTGCCAGCGCAGCCGCAGATCCATCTCCGCGCCGATGAAGTCAAGGCCCGACACCTGATACGTGATGCCGTCCTTCTCCAGGGTCGCCGAGAACGACGTGCCCTGCAGCAGCAGACCCGGGCCCTGGAGCAGCAAACCCGGTCCCTGGAGCAGCAGCCCGGGTCCGTTGAAGTCGATGCCCTGGAGGAGAAGCCCGGGTCCTTGGAGAAGTAGACCCGGCCCCTGGAGAAGCAGCCCCGGCCCTTGAAGCAGCAAGCCGGGCCCCTGAAGCAGCAAGCCGGGCCCCTGAAGCAGCAAGCCGGGCCCCTGAAGTTGGGTGTCATTGCCCTGGAGGTCTCGCATCGACACCTGCTCAAGATCCTCAGAGTGCTCGGCACACGCAGAGCTCAGCACCAACATTGAACTGACGACCAAAAGATTGCGCATCGACCCGTCCCCCACAACTACGATAGTGACCGCAGCCACTCGATCGGATCAAGAAAAAATACAACGATTGTCTATTTTGTGGCGACAGGAGGAGGCCATGTCGCACACACACGCAAACCGAGGGTCGTGTCGCGTAGGCTCGCAGGGACTTCAAAGCGCGCGGTGGTGCGCGCCTGAATCGCCGAATAGAAATATGCCCCGCCACGAACCATCAGCACATCCTCACGGTGCGACGACACTGCGGGTTCATATACGTTCCCGTCCGTGTCGAACAGCCCAAACGGACTGACTACGTGTGGGTAGGAGCCTACCGGGTCCGGGCCAAAGGCGTTGGCGACCTTTCCATACGTATCATCGATATTCGCGTCTGTCGGATACAACACGTCCCCACTGGCGAAGAGGCGTTCGTCAGCGCCACGTGCGGCACGCTCCCACTCGTGCTCATTGCAATACCGCGCCCCAGGAACCCGCCCCGAGCGATCGAGCCAGGCCAAGTACGCCCGCGCCTCCGCACCGTCGATCCCCGAAACTGGTAGGCGCTCCCATGCGACGCGGGCCCGTTGCTTGCGGCCCTCGTAGCTGAGCGGGGAGCCGCTGTCGAGCGTGTACACCTGGGCGCCAACTGTAAGTATCAGCCGCCACCCACCTTCAGGTCGCTCCTGCAACTGCGCCGGGCTGGCGGCGGCTGCCTTGAGGAGCGCCGCTCGCTGCTCGGGCGACTGCGCAGCCAAGTACTCGATGTACTGGGCGTAGGTCACCTCGTGGCGGGCAATGAGATACGGACCCGTCGTTACCGTGTGAGCCGGTTCCGCGCGGAGGAAGCCACGAATCGATTCGATCTCGCGAGACCCGTACACAAACCGCCCCACCGGGACGTAGATAAATCCATCAGGCACCGAATCAGTAGGCGGCAATGCGACAGTGACCGCCAACGATTCGCCGCGGCCGATTGTGACTGGATATCCTACCGTCACCTTCCCTGGCATCTCGAGGCGCAACCGGTACGACCCACGAGCCAGTGTCTGTATCGGCAGCGGAGTGCTCCCGAGCGTCCCGACCGAATCAGCCCGCCAGTGGCCGCCATCGGCGACGTAGCGCTCGAGCGTGACACGGGCGCCGGGCGGCTCGCTGGTCACGCTGAGCGCCCCAGGCGTCTCCCACTGCGCCATGCGTTCGCCGCTTTGATCGTAGAGCTTGATGCGCTCGAGATGGTCCTCCATGGCGAGCTCGTCCCTGCCCGCCTCCTCGGCCCGGATGGCTCGTTTCCACAGCACGTCGAGCAACTGGGCCCGGACGTCGTCGCGCCGAATATCGAGGCTCAGGGCAATCTCCAACTGCTGCGCCGCCCGAGCCAGACCGCGCTCGATCCCCGGGACGGCGGCGACGTAGCGACCCCACACAGCCTCGCCCTTCGCGCTCTCTCCCGCGTCGAAGGCCGCGATCGCCTGCGATCGCAGCACCTCGGCCTCGACCGAGATCGCCTCAGCAGTCGCATTCTCCTCGCTCGCCACGGCGGCGTGAGCGTCGATCCGGGCGCGCAGATCGAGCTGTCCCTTGAACCAGATCCCACCGTAGGTCAGCAGCGCCACGAGCGGCACCGCGACCGCAGCGACGCGACGAAGCAGGCGCGACCGCGCGGCCGCGCCGCGGCACGCGGCGATGAACTCGTGCTCGCGCGGCCGCAGGGTAGCGACCTCGAGGGCGAGGACCTCCTGCAACGGCGCGCCCGACAGCAGGCCATCCCGCCCGCGGCCGAGGCGCTCCCAGTCGAGCACGGCGAGCTCGAGGCGATGACGGACCGCCCGGCTCTCGCGCTCCTCCTCGAGCCAGCTCGAGAGGGTGGCCCAGCCCCCGAGCAGCGCCTCGTGGGCGATCTCGTAGACGGCCTGATCGGCGACCTCGCGGGCGACCACCAGGCGCGACCGGACCAGCGCCTTGAGTGCGGCCCCGGCTGCGGCCGAGCCTGCCACCAGCTCCTCCTCCGTGCGTACGGCGCGGGTGTCGTCGACGGAGACGAGGCGCATCAGCACCCGGCGAGCGGCGACCCGCTGCTCCGGGATCAGCTCCGCGAGCGCAGCGTCGCCGTGGCGCGCGAGGGCCCCGCTCACTCCGCCGATCTTCTTCAGCTCCGCGGCGGAGATCATGTTGGTGGCCGGATCGCGGATCTCCCACAACTCGGCGAGGGCGAACTGCAGCAGCGGGAGGCTGCCATGCGAGCCGGCCTGGATCAGCTCCTGGACGAGCTCCTCAGATTCGAAGCTGACGCCCTTCACCCGCGCCGGGCCGACGATCGCCTCCCGGGCACCCTCCGGCGTCAGCGGCCGAAGGATGTAGATCGCCCGGGTGAGCTCGTCGCCCACGCCGGGGAGCTGAGCGACCCGGGTGAGAAAGTCGCCGCGCACCGTCGCCAGCACGCGCAAACCCGGCAGCCCCGACGCGAGGTGGGCGAGGAGCGGACCGACGACGGCGACCTCCGCGGGGTCGGCGAGGGTCGTCAGCTCCTCGAACTGGTCGATCATCAGGAGGCGCCCGCGTGCCTCGCCCAGCTGCTTGCGAAACGCGCGGACCAGCTCGTCCGCGCCGGCCTTCACGAGCTCATGCACGGTGTCCTCGGCGAGGTCGAGCAGCCGCGCCAGGGCGTCGACCAGCGTCGGCAGCGGGTAACGCCCCGGCGTGATGCTGATGCTGGTCCACTGGCGATTCAGGTCGAGCTGGCCCTCCTCGACCAGCGGGGCGACGCCCGCCTTGCACAGCGAGGACTTGCCGACGCCAGAGTCACCCGCGACGACCACGAGGGCGTCGGCACGCAGGCGCTCGAGCACCGCGCGGATCTCGAAGGAGCGGCCGAAGAACAGCGCCCGGTGCTGCGACTCGAAGGCTCGCAGACCGCGGTAGGGGTTGCCATCGGGGATCGCCTGATCGCGGCTGGTCGGCGACAACGACTCGAGCGCGGCGAGCAGCTCCTCGCCCGACGCGTAGCGCTCGAACGGATCGCGCCGGATACAGCGATCGATGATCGCAGCCAACCGGGCATCGCAGCGCGCCGCCTTCTCGAGCAGCGGCCGCGGCTCTCGCTCCTGGATCTTCGTGGCCAGCTCGACCGTGCTGGTCGCCTCGGTCGGCGGTCCGCCGCACGCGAGGATGTAGAGAAGGACCCCGAGCGCGTAGACATCGGAGCGGCGCGTCGCCCCCTCGGCGCGCCACAACTCCGGCGCCATGTAGTTCGGCGTACCGAGCAGCGTGCCGACCTGCGTCAGCTCTGAGGGCCGTTCGCCCCCGGGCGCGATGGTCCCCGTGGGCGGGGCGGACAGGGTGTCCGACGACGCGCCCCAAGACCCGGAGATCGTCGCTCCCTGCATCCGCTGCGAGCTGGTCAGCGCGCTCATCACGTCGCTGTCGCTGGCCGCAGGGTGGCTGCCGCTGCGGCGCGCCTGCTCGGCCGTGTAGCGCTCGACCGCCGAGATCGCAGCATCCACCGCCGCCGCGGGCGCGGGCTGTGGCCGCGGCTGCGACGAGTCGGCGTGGGTCACGTCGAGCAGCTTGGCGAGGCTAAAGTCCAGCAGCTTGACCTCGCCGGTCTCGGTGAGCAGCGCATTCGCCAGCTTGATGTCGCGATGCAGGACGCCGTGGCGGTGCGCCGCTGCCAGCCCGCGAGCGAGTCCGACGCCGAGCTCTTGCACCCTCCGCCACGACACCGGCAGCACCAGCTCGCTCAGGCTCTTGCCGCGGATGTACTCCGTGATCAGGTACGGGTAGCCAGCGAGCTCGCCGACGCGGTGGAGCGTGACGACGTTGGGGTGCTGCAGCCGGGCGACGGCGCGGGCCTCGACGATGAAGCGCTCGCGATCCTCGGCGTCGGCGACCCGATTGATGAACTTGACCGCCACGGCCCGGTCGAGCACCGTGTCGTGGGCGAGGTAGACGCGGCCCATCGTCCCCTGCCCGAGCAGGCGGACGATGCGGTATTCGTCGAATTCCTGCGGTGGCGCCCAGGTGTCACTGGGCGCGGGCTCCGGCGTCATCTCGCCCAGGGTGACACGAGCCGCGCCGCGCCGACAAGGCCAGCCCCCACCTTGCCCGACGATGTAGGCACACCCATTTCACCGCGCCCCTGCGCCTCTGCGGCCGCTTCGCCCTGACACCGAGCGGACACCGAGCGGACACCGAGCGACCGGCGCAACCGCCCGCTCACGGCGTTCTGGCGGTCGGCGCGGCCGAGCTGGCGGCCTCGTCCTTTTCGACCACGAAGCGAACCAGCCGCTTGATCGTGTTGTTGCGCTCGATGTTGCCGAGGATCTTCACCAGATCGTCGTAGGCCTTGGGGTCCTTCAGCAGCTTGCCGAGGGTGCCGTCGCCCTTCTCGATCGTGGCGATCACCTTCTCGACGTTGGCCAGGGTCTCCTCGAGGTCCTTCACCATCGTGCCCTTGTCGTCGTAGAGCAGCTTCGACACCAGGCTCTTGTTGTTCGGATCCTTGACGTCCTTGAGCACCGTCGAGATGTCGCTCATCACCTTGCGGCCGTCGTCGACCAGCGGCTGCAGGTTGTCGTCGATCTTCGTCATGCTGCTGCGCGCCTTGGTCACGAAGCCGTTGAGCCCCGAGGCCGTGTCACGGACGCTGCGCAGCGTCGATCCGAAGTCCTTGACGTAGCTCTCGTCGTTGAGCAGCGCGCCGACCAGTCCCTTGCCCTCGGCGATCTGGCGCGAGACCTCGTTGACGTTGGCGAGCAGGCCTTGCACGTTGCGCACGGTCTTCTCGTCGCCCATCGCGGTCGCCAGCTCGGCGATGCCGCCGATGGTTTCCTCGACCTTGGCGAACACGCCGTCGAGGCGCTCCTTCACGTTGTCGAGCTCCTCGAGCAGCGCCGGCGTGGTCTGGATGCGGCCGCCCGGCTCGATCTGCGCCCCGCGCCCGACCGAGATCTGGACCAACTGGTCGCCCAAAAGGCCGTTCTGCGAGACCGTCGCGCGGCTGTCGTCGCGGATGTGCACGAGGCTGTCCATGAACACCGACAGCGTCACGCGGATGCGCTTGTGGTTGGTGGTGTAGCCGTCGCACACGCCGGTGTTGCCCGTCCAGCTGACGCGCCGATACCGGCGCCGGAAGTCTGCAGTGACACAAACCTCGTCCTCGCGGCACTGCGCGTCCTCCTCACACGGTGGGTGGAGGTCCTTGTTGAAGGAGTAGGCCTCGAGCTCGGCGCACTTGCCCTCGGGCGCGCAGAACATGGTGCGGTCGCAGTCGTCGCTGCGCCCCTGACCGAAGCGCCCGCGGTCCTCGGTGAGCGCGTTGCAGGGGTACTCGATCTCGACGAACTCACGGTCCTGCACCACGCCGATCTCGATGCCCTCGAGCTGAACGGGGCTGCCCTTCTTGAGGCCGGAGACCTGGCGGAAGTCGGCCGCGATCGTGGCCTTCTCCTTCCACGTGCCCTTGCCCTGGCCGATCACGAAGATCGATACCACCAGCAGCGCGCCCATGCCGAGCACGAACGACCCGACGATCAGATTGAGGCGGGCTTCATTCTTGCGCATGGTGGTCTCCTCGGATCAATCGTCCTTGTCCTCGCGGAAGATGCCCTGGACGAACTCGCGGACCTCGGGCACCTCGCTGTGTTCGATCTCTTCGGCGCTGCCGATGAACGGGAACTTCTTGTCCCACAGCATGGCGACGCGGTCGGAGCAGCCGAAGGCGATCGGCATGTCGTGGGTCACGACGATGCTGGTCACGTGGAGCTCTCGCTGTAACTTCTTGATCATCTCGCCGATGCGCTTGCTGTTCGCGGGGTCGAGGCCGGTGGTCGGCTCGTCGTACAGGATAACCTCGGGCTTGATGGCGATCGATCGAGCCAGCGCCGCGCGCTTGCGCATGCCCCCGCTCAGGCCGGCCGGGAAGCGATACATGATGTCCGGGTCGTAGCCGAGGCCGACCATGTCGAGGCACTCCTTGGCGCGCTCGAGCATCTCCTGGTCTGACATCTTGGTGTGCTCGCGCAGCGCGTAGGTCACGTTCTCGAACACGTTCATGGAGTCAAACAACGCGCCGCCCTGAAACACCATCGACACGTGCCGCCGAAGCTCCCGCAGCTGCTCGCGGTTCATGTCGCCGACCTCCTGGCCCTTGAACAGGATGTGCCCCTTCTCGTAGGGCAGCAGCCCGATCATCAGCTTGAGACACACGCTCTTGCCCATGCCGCTGCCGCCGATGATCGTGAACGTCTCGCCCTGCTCCACCTCGAGGTTCATGTCCTCGTAGATGACGTTGGCCCCGAAGGCCTTGAACAGGTTCCTGAGCTCGAACACTGCGGTCATGCGACTAGCCCACCGGGAGAAAGATCATGGTGAGGACAAAGTCCATGATGATGATCGTGACCGAGGTCGCGACCACCGTGTTGGTCGTCGAGATGCCTACCGCCTCGGTGCCGAACTTGGTCTGGAAGCCCTGGTAGCAGCCGATGATGCCCGTCAGCATGCCGAAGGTCGTCGCCTTCACCAGGCCCGAGATGTAGTCCATCGGGTACAGCTCGTCGACGTAGGTCTCGTAGAAGTACCCGGCCGGGACATCAAAGACGGTGTCCGCGATCAAGGCGCCGCCGCCGAGCGCCAGCACGTTGCCGTACACGCACAGCAGCGGCAGGGCGACCGTCGCCGCGGCCAGACGCGGCCAGATCAGCTTCTTGACCGGATCGGCGCCTAGCGACGCGATCGCGTCGATCTGCTCCGACACCTTCATCGAGCCGAGCTCGGCGGTCATGCCGGTCGCGATCTTGGCGCCCACCGTGAGCGCCATGATCGTCGGCACCAACTCGCGCACCAGGGCCAGCGCGGCCGCCGACCCGACCGCGTTCTTGGCCCCGAAGCCCATCAGCGCCTCGCCGAACTGCCATGTCAGCGCCATGCCGACGAAGATCCCCATCAAGGTCGCCAGCGGGATGCTGCGGATGCCGAGCGCGACGATCTGATAGAAGATGTCGTAGATGCCCAGCGGGCGGCGCATGCCCGACAGCACCGCCTGAACGAACATCACCGTCATGCCGCCGGCCCAGGCGAGCCCGTCGTTCACCGCCTTGCCGATGGACTCGAGGATGGCTCGCACGGCGGCCTAGCCTCGCACCGGGAACTCGAAGCCGGCGACGACCCGGGCGAAGGCCGCCCGACCGCGCTCGAAGCTGGCCGGTGGCGCGATGTACTCGAGGTCGAAGAGACAGCCGTTCTTCTTGGTCAGGTAGAGCTCGAGCTGCGTCTGCGCGCCGCCGTCGATCGACGCGAGCACGATCGTGTGCAGCCCGTCGCGCCCGACCATCGGCACCCGCTCCTGCGACTTGACCTCCCAGTCACGGAAGTCGATGCGCAGGTGATCCGCGAACTGCTCGAGCGCGCTGTCACCGTGCGACTCGCACTGACTGTCCAGCAAGATCACCGCGTCGAGCTCCGAGTTCCACCACGCGACCTGCGTGCCCTTCTGCGCCAGCGGGCTCCAGCCGTCACCAGGCATCCCGAAGCGATAGGTCGCCTGATGCTTGATCGGGCCCCGCTCCCAGCGCTGGTAGTAGGTGTTCCCGTGGCCCTTCCACCCGCCGCAGGCGGACAACCCGACGAGGAGCGCGAGGCCGAGGAGAGCGCGTGAGCAGAGGGGCCGCACTGGCGCCGCAGTGTAACAGTGTCCGCGGATCCGGCCACCCTGGGGGCAAGGCGACCCCAACGAAAACTCGTCCCCGCCGCAGCACACCCCCTCAGGGCGTCGCGGGGAGCCACAGATCGCCCGCCAGCAGGCGATGCTCCGGCCCAAACGACGTTGCCAGACCGGGGCACGCGCCCAAGGGGCCACCGCCAGCGAGGCCCGAGATCCACACGGCCCGCCCGTGCAGCCGCGCCAGCGTGACCGCAGCGGGGTGACAGTAGGGGTTGTCGCGCCCCGCCGAGATCACGACGAGCGCGGGATCGGCCGCGGAGAGCACCGCCTCGGAGGTCGCCCCGGCGCTGCCATGGTGCGCCGCCCACAGGACATCGACCGGCCCGCACGCAGCCGCCGCCACTGCCACCTGGTCCGCCGGCAGATCGCCCGGCGCGAGCAGGCGCAGCCCGCCGATCTCCACGCACAGCGCCAGCCCGCGGGCGTTCTCCGCCGCGAGGCCCAGCGGCGCCCCGGTCTCAACCGCGTACACCGACAGCCCCGGCGCCGTGAAGCGATCGCCCGCCACCGCAGTGCGTCGGCGATCGCCCGCCACCGCGAGGTACGCCGCGACCGCCTCGGTCTCCGGCGCCCCGTCGAGACCCCGGTCCCACAGCGCCGCGACCTCGACGTCATCCTCGCTGCCCGCGATCCCGTCCGCCCCCGCGATCGCCCGCGCCACCCCGCCGACATGGTCCGCGTCGAAATGGCTGTGGATCCACAGATCGACGCGCAGCAGCGCATGCTCGTCGAGCGCGTGGATCACCACCTCCGCGGCCGCCGGCGGTCCCGAGTCGATCACCACGACCTGACCCTCGGGACCGACCAGCAACAACGCGTTGCCCTGACCGACATCCAAGAAGTGAAGCCCGGGCCCGGCCGGGCCGAGCACGACCCCCGCGAGCAGTACGAAAGAGAGATCCATGCCCGCTGCTCGACCCCTCCCTCGAGCTCGTTGCACACGCAGCGAAAAAACCTCGCCCCCTGCAACGCCGGACCCGATGCGAGCGAACACGCCGCCATGGCCCCCGCCCTCGCCTCGTTGCTCGTCGCCCTCACAGCGGCCCGTGATCTGCCCACCACGCCCGCTGCCAGCTCCTCCCTCACCAAATCACCAAATCACTCCAACGACCCGACGTCCCTGCCCACCGAGTCGCCGGTCCCCGGCAGCAGCGAGGAGCTCATGGCCCTCGCCTCCGGGCCCGACGAACTCATGCCGAGCGCCGCCGAGCGCGAGCTCCCGCTCGTTCACGGCGGCTTCGCGGCGCCCACGGCATGGCTCGCCCTGTGGCGCGGCGACGCCTGGATCTGCTGGGACGCCGAGCTTCCCACCTGCTGGCAGCGGCTCGAGCTCACCGGCATCGTCGATCTCTCCTCGCTGCGCGCCGAGTTCGTCGACCGCAGCACGCTTGTCCTCGGGGACAGGTCCGAAGCGACATGGCAGGTCGTGCGCGGCGACCCCGGGCCGCGCCCCGTGGCCTGGTCCACGACGCCCCGCCAGAGCCCGCGCGCCCTCGCCTGCGGCCCCGCCGGCGCCCTGCCGATCGCCGATGACGGTGGCCTTCGCTTCATCGCCCGGCCCTGCCCCGAGGCCCGCGACGGCGGCGACACCTGCGTGCACCCCGGTCGCTCGCTGCGTCTGCATCGCCCTCAACCACTGCGCCTGCGCCTCGGCCTCGAGCTGCGCGGCCTCGCCGACTGGCGCCTGCACCCCGGCCTCGGCACCACCACCACTGGTGTCCAGCTGCTCGCCCTCCTCGCCATCGGACTCGACCCCGCCGCCTGGATCCAGCAGCGCCGTGAGCGAGCCGATCTCCATGCGCAGGCGCGACCCGGCCTGCGCGCCCTGCCCCCGCCGCGAAGCCGCGGCCCGCTCGTCGCCGCGGAACGCGAGGCCCTGCGCACTGCAGTCTGCGGAGTTGCCCGATGATCGCCCAAGTCACCCTCGCTCTCCTCTACTCCCTGCTCGCCCCGCCGCCGCCCGCCCCGGTACCTGACCCGGCCGTGCTGGCGCGCGCGCTCGCCGAGCTACCGACCCGGCCGAGTGTCACCGAGGTGCAGGAGGCCGCCCTGCGCCGCGCGACCCTGTCCCCAAAGACAACTCGCAACTGGCTCCGCCGCGCCCGCGCTGCGGCCATCTTGCCGGGCATCACCGGCGAGTATGGCCTGCGCAGCGACCAGGGCTGGCAGCTCGACCAGGCCGTCGGCGACGGTGACGAGCTGTCCCAGGACCTCGGGGCCGGCCGCGTCATCCAGCTGCGGGCCAGCTGGGATCTCGACCGACTCATCTTCAACGCCGACGAGTTGCGGGCTGCCCGGGCCTCGCTCGACCTCGCCGAGCTCCGCGAGCGCCTGCTGGTCCGCGTCACTCAGCTCTACTTCGAGCGCCAGCAGCTCCTGCTCGAGATCGCCAGCCTGCCTGCGCGTGACGGTCACGAGGCGATCAGCCGCCACGTGCGGCTCGCCGAGGTGGAGGCCGTCCTCACCGGGCTCACCGGACTGCGCCTGCCGCGAGCCGCACCAGCGCGCCCGCCCCCGTGATCGGCGAAACTGCGCGCTGCATCCCTCGGTGGCGCCGCCGCGGAGTTTGGTACCCTCGCCGCGTGACAGCCCGACGCGCTCCGCAAGACCGCTTCGTGTGTGACCTCGACGTCGAGCTCGACTCGGGTCGACTCCACGTCACCGGTCGTGCCCGCGATCTCAGCGAGAGCGCCGTCTGTCTCACGGCCCGCGATCCCATCGAGCCTGGCACCGCGGTCAACGTGCAGCTGCGCCTCGTCCTCGAGTGGGGCGCCAGCGAGGCGCTCGCGCTGCCGGGGCAGGTCGCCTGGCTGACCGCCAGCGAGGGCGCCCAGCAGATCGGCGTCGTGTTCACGGCGATGGGCCCCGAGGTCCGTCAGCGGTTGCAAGTGCTGCTGAAGGTGCTGCTCGGCCAGATCTCCCTCTCGACCCCGACCGCCTGACCGGCCCGTCGATTGTTCGGGTCAAGGCCGTCGCATGTGCATCGATCTGCGCGCCATGTGGGTGATCGTGCGCGCATTGCTGTGCACATACTGGTGCAAAAGGGGCCTTCCGCCCCCGGCCAGTTCCGCACTAAACCATCAAGATTGTTGATCTTACTTCCAACGCGTGGGATATGGAGCCCCGCGCCTGTGGCTTGCATAGTCGCGGGCCGCAAGAGGGACCGACCATGACGCCCACCGCCGAAACCCGGGACACCAGCCGACGCGCACTCAGCATCCTTGCTCGCTCGCTGTTCCGCCAGATGCGTGAGCAGGGCTACTCGCCGGAGCAGGTCATCGCTCTCTCGTCCGAGCTCATCGAGCTCGTCAGCCATGACCTGCGGCAGGAGCGGGCGATGGACGCTCGCTGGGCCGCTGAATAGCCGTCGAAAGCTCACGACCCCCGGCGTGGACTTGCCTGACGCCGGTCGGTATTGCTTGCGCCATGCCGTCGGCCGCCGACAGCCCCTTGTCCCTGCCCGCGCTGGATGACCTCGACGTCGAGAACCGTCGGGTCTTCGTCCGGGTCGACTTCAACGTTCCGCTCAAGGACGGCGAGGTCCGCGACGACACCCGGATCCAGGCCTCGCTGCCCACGATCCGGCGCCTGCGAGAGCGCGGCGCCCGGGTGATCCTCGCGTCCCACCTCGGCCGCCCCGACGGCGCCCCCGATCCCAAGTACTCGATGGAGCCGGTCGGCTCCCGCCTGGCGGAGCTGCTCGGCTGCGAGGTCCGCCTGCCCGACGAGGTCGTCGGCGACGGCGTCACCAAGCTGGTCCTCGACACCCGCGCCCAGCACGTCGTCTTGCTCGAGAACCTCCGCTTCCACCCCGGCGAGACCAAGAACGACCCGGCCTTCGCGGCCAGGCCCTCGCCAAGCTGTGCGAGGCCTACGTGAACGACGCCTTCGGCGCCTCGCACCGCGCCCACGCCTCGGTGGTCGGCGTGCCCCGACTGGTCCGCGCTCGCGCGGCCGGCCTCCTGCTGGCCGCCGAGACCACCGCCCTCGGTCGCCTGGTCCACCACCCCGAGCACCCCTTCGTCACCCTCATCGGCGGCGCCAAGGTCTCCGACAAGCTCCCGGTGCTCATCGCCACCCTCGAGCGCCTCAAGGCCGGCGACTCGATCCTCATCGGCGGGGCGATGGCCAACACCTTCCTGGCGGCCCGCGGCGCCCAGCTCGGCGCCTCACTGCAGGAGTCCGAGCGCCTGGCCGACTGCCGCAACCTCCTCACCCGCGCGTCCGCCCGCAACATCCGCGTGCTGCTCCCGACCGACCTGCGCATCGGCGACGGTCTCAAGGCCACCAGCGCGAGGATCGTCCGCGTCGACACGCTCGCCGCCACACTCGCTGGTGGGGGCCTCGGCGCCAGCGAGATGGCCCTCGACATCGGCCCCGACACCGAGCTCCGCTTCGCCGCCGCGGTCCAGTCGGCCAAGATGCTGTTCTGGAACGGCCCGATGGGCCTGTTCGAGAGCCCGGCCTTCGCCAGCGGCACCCTCGCCATGGCCAAGGCCGTCGCTGCCTGCCCCGGCTTCACCCTGGTCGGCGGCGGAGACAGCGTCGCCGCGCTCCAGGAGTCCGGCCTCGCCGACCGCATCGACCACATCTCCACCGGCGGCGGCGCCTCCCTCGAGATGCTCGAGGGCAAGGTCCTGCCGGGCGTCGAGGCCCTGCTCGGGTCTTCGTCCGGGTCGGGCAAGGAGAGCGCCTGACCGTGCTGCGTACCCGCTGGACGATCGGCAACTGGAAGCAGAACCTCCTGCGCGGCGCCGCGGAAGACCTGGCCACCGCCGTGGTCGGCGACTTGCCGGAACCGGTCGCCGAAGGCGGCAAGCAGGTGCGCGTCGGCATCGCCCCGAGCTACGTCGCCCTCGACGCCGTGCGCCCGTGGGTCCGCCCGCAGGGCCCGCTCTTCCTGTTCGCCCAGGACGTCGCGGCCCAGGACGAGGGCGCCTTCACTGGTGAAGTCGGACCCGCGATGCTCAGCGACGTCGGCGCCCATGGGGCGATCGTCGGGCACTCCGAGCGACGCATCCACTTCGGCGAGACCGACGCGACCGTCGCCCGCAAGGTCCACGTCGCCCTCGAGGCCGGCCTCCGGGTCGTCCTGTGCGTCGGCGAGGGACTCGAGATCCGCGAAGCCGGCCAGCACGAAAGTCATGTCATTTCGCAGCTTTCGGCCGCGCTCTCTCAACTACCGGCCGAGCTCGTCAGCGAGCGCCTGATCGTCGCCTACGAGCCGGTCTGGGCGATCGGCACCGGCAAGACCGCGACCCCTCGCGACGCCGCAGCCATGCACCACCGCCTGCGCGCCTGGCTGGAGCAGCACTTCGGCCCCGCCGGCGCCGACAGATCGATCCTCTACGGTGGTAGTGTCAAGCCCAACAACGCTGCGGCCCTCATGGCCGCCGGCGACGTCGACGGCTTCCTCGTCGGCGGCGCCTCGCTCGAAGCTGAAGCCTTCCTGCAGATCGTCCGCCTCGTCGTCAGTGCGGCCTAAGCCATGTTCGATATCCTCGTCACCCTCGTCACCGTCTTCTACGTGATCATCTGCATCCTGATGATCCTCATCATCTTGCTGCAAGCCGGTCGCGGTGGCATGGGCACGGCGCTGGGTGGCGGAGCCAGCCAGAGCGTCTTCGGTGGGGGTGGAAGCTCCGATCTTCTCGCAAAGATCACGCAGAGTTGCGCTGCAGGCTTCATGATCTTCGCCATGTTCCTGGCCTACGCCAGCGCCCACAGCGGCTCGGCCAACTTGAAGGCCAAGAGCGACGAGAACACTGTCGAGGAGCGCGCGGCCGGCGAGGACGACGTCGTCGACTACGAGAAGATCGGCCCGAACCCACTCCGCCTCCCCCCGCGTCGCGACCCCAACGCCGCCACCCCGACGCCGACAGACCTCAACGCTCCGCCGGCCGACGCTCCCGCCGACGCTCCCGCCGACGCTCCCGCCGACGTCCCGGCCGACGTCCCGGCCGCTCCGGCCGATGTGCCGGCCGTTCCCCCGACCGACGCTGCCGATGCTCCCGCGGCCGACGCCGCTGCAACCGGCGCCCCGGTCCCCGCCCCCGCCGAGATCCCCGCGGTCACGGAGACCAAGCCCGTCAAGAAGGCCGAGCCCAAGAAGCCACTGCGCAAGAAGCCGGCCCCGGCCGATGCCCCGCCCCCCGACGCCGCCGAGATGGCCCCCGAGATGGCCCCCGAGATGGCCCCCGCCGAGGCCCCCGCGCCGTGACCAGCCAGCCTGTCCCTCCGGCCAGGCTCCCTGCTCCGCACAGCCCGACCGCCCGCGATCTCCCCTTCGTCAAGGTCGAGGGTCTCGGCAACGACTTCCTCCTGATCGACCTCCTGCGCCCAGCCGCGGGCCCACGCTCGCCAGGTCGCCCCCTGCCGATCCCCAAGCCGGACCAGGAAGCCCTCGATCACTGGCTCGTCGAGCTGCAGCGCCGGGCCCCTTCACTCTGTGATCGCCGCACCGGCGTCGGCGGCGACGGCCTCCTCCTCGTCGCTCCGCCCCGCCTCCCGGACTCCGGCGCGACGATGCTGGTCATCAACCACGACGGCTCCCGCCCCGAGATGTGCGGCAACGGCCTGCGCTGCGTGGCCCGCTACCTCGCCGACGACCCCACGACCCTGCAGATCGACACCGACGCCGGCCCCCGCCGCTGCAGCGTCCACGGCGACCAGGTCGAGGTCGACATGGGCCCCGCCGAGTCCCTCGGGCTCCGCGAGGTCGCCGGCCGCCGCTTCGTCACCTACTCGCTCGGCAACCCCCACGCGGTCGCCTTCGTCGCGCCCGGCGAGGACCCCGAACAACTCGCCCGCAGCCTCGGCCCCATCGTCGAACAGGACCCCCAGTTCCCCGGCCGCACCAACGTCGAGTTCGCCCGCCGCGAGCCCGACGGCAGCCTCACCCTGTGGGTGTGGGAACGCGGCTGCGGCATCACGGCCGCCTGCGGCACCGGTGCCTGCGCCACCCTCGCGGCCGCCGTCGCCGCCGGCCTCGCGCCCACCGGCCTCCCGGTCCAGGTCCGCCTCCCCGGCGGCCCCCTCACCGTCCGCCTCGCCGAAACCCGCGTGTGGATGACCGGCCCCGCCCGCCTGGTCTTCCACGGCCAGGTCTGAGCCGCGCCAGCCTACCCGAACAGCCCGACGAAGTTGGTCCCCGTCAGCCACTGCCCGCCGTCGACCACCACCACGGCGCCCGTCATGTACGCGCTCGCCGGGCTGACCATGAACAGCACCGCCTCGGCGATCTCCGCGATCGTGCCGAAGCGCCGCAGAGGGATCTGCGCCGTCATGCGCTCGCGGACCGCCCCGGGCGCCAGCCGCTCCATCCCCTCCGTCCCGGCGATCGGCCCCGGCGCGATCGCGTTGACCCGGATCTGCAGCGGCCCCCACTCGACCGCCAGCGTCCGCGTCAGCGCGTCGATCCCGGCCTTCGCGCTGGCCGCGTGCACCTGCAAGGGCGTGCCCGCGTAGTGCAGCGTCGCCGAGATATTGATGACCACCCCGCCGCGTCGCTCGAGCAGCGGCAGCGCCGCCTTGCAGGCGTTGAAGGTCCCTTTGAGGTCGATGTCGACGACCGTGCCGAAGCCGTTGGCCGACAGCGCCGCCGCCGGCGCGAGGAAGTTCCCGGCCGCCCCGTTCACCAGCACGTCGAGCTGACCCCAGCGCGCCTCGATCGCCGCCGTCACCGCCGCGAGCGCCTCGGGCCTGCGCACGTCGGCCGCCAGCGCGAGGCACTCGCCCCCCGCCGCCACGATGCCGTCCGCGACCGCGTCGAGCTTCGCCTGCGTGCGACCGCAGATCGCCACCCGCGCCCCGTGGCCCGCCAGCGCCGCTGCGATCCCCGCACCGATGCCCGAACCTCCGCCCGTCACCAGCGCCACCTGTCCCCGCAGGAGATCCTCGCGAAAGCTGCTCATCCCCGACGACTACCACGGAGCCGCAACGCCTGCGCCCCTCTCCATCCCACCACCCGCGAAGCACCCTTGCACCCTCATCCACCCGACGCCATAAGCCAGCGCATGCCCACCCCCCCATCGCCCGAGATCCAGCCCCCGAGCACACGCCCCGAGATCCAGCAGCCGGACACCTCGACCCCCGACATCCCCACCCCGTCCGACCCCAACACCCAGCCCCGCACGCCCGAGCTCCCGGGCCCCGACCGCAGCCCCGAGATCCCTCCGGGGAGCATCGAGACCAGCGCCCTCACGGCTTGACCAGGATCCGCGCCGAGCGGGCCGGCACGCTGACGTCGCCGCCGCCGTCGATCATCCCGCCGCCGAGCTCAAGCTCATCCTTATAGCTGCCCGCCGGCACCCCGGACACGCCCGCCTGCGCGTCGCCGCGGTTGATCACCACGTACACCGTCTCCATCGCGTCCTTCATCTCGTACGCGAAGGTGTCCGCGCCGGCGCTCAGCGTCTTGCGGGCCCCGCGACGCAGCGCCGAGTGGGCCGCCCGGATCGCCCCCAGGTCTTTGAGGTGCTGCAGCAAGAACTCCTGCCCCGCCGAGTAGCCGCTCCACTGCATCGGCCTGCGATTGTCCGGATCGCCCGCGCCCGGCATCCCGACCTCATCCCCGTAATACACCAGCGGCGCCCCCTTCGTGGTGAACAGGATCGTGAAGGCCAGCCCCATCCGCTCGAACGCCGAGGTCCCGGCCGGCAGCCCCGGCTTGCCGTTCCACGCCTTGTCCTTGCCGTCGCTCCACTGATCGCCCCACACCGGCGAATCCTCCGCGAGGTGGATCGCCCGCGGGATGTCGTGATTACCGATGAAGGTGCTCATGATCCCGCTGCCGTAATAACTGTCGTTCTGGTCCATGAAGCCGGCCAGCGCCTGCATCGTGTCCTTGCGGATCAGCACGCTCGCCGCCATCTGCATGCGCAGCGGGAAGTCGAACTGCCCGTCGAGCATGTCCGGGCGCACATAATATTTGATGGTCGCCTGCTGCCCCGTGAAGGTCTCGCCGACCATGTAGAAGTGCTCCATCGTCGTCGGCTCGATCTCCGCCTTCACCCGCGCGCGGATGTCGAACAGCCAGCTGTCGGCGATGTGCTTCACCGCGTCGAGGCGGAAGCCGTCGACCCCGGTGTCCTTGATCCACTGCACCGCGTTGTCGATCGAGAACTTGCGCGCCGCCGCGTTATCGAAGTTGAAGTCGGGCAGATAGTCCGTGAACCAGCAGCGCTTGTTCAGCACGTTATCGTCCCACGAGCAGCCCATCCCACACACGCAGTCGCCGCCCTTGCCGTTGTCGTTCGGCCAGAACCAATCCTTGTGGTCCGCGTACACTGGCGAGCTGTCGTGCACATGGTTCATCGCATAATCGAGGATCACCTTCAGGTCGTGGTCGTGCGCCGCCGTCACCAGATCCTTCAAATCCTGCAGCGTCCCGAAGTGCTCCTCCGGCTGGTCGAGGTTCTGCGGCCAGTAACCATGGTACGCGCTGTAAAAGTGCCCGTCGGTGCCGATCCCCTTGGCGCTCGTATTGTCCATCGGCACCGTCAACCACAGCGTATTGACCCCGAGCTCATTAAAATACCCCGCCTCGATCTTGCTGGTCACGCCGGCCCAGTCGCCGCCCGACCAGTCCGCCGGTCCCTCAACCCCGATCATCTTATCATTGCCCTTATTACCGTTCTCGAAGCGATCGACGAACACGAAGTAGATCACCGCGTCGCGCCAGTCGAAGCTGCCGATCAGCGCCGAATCGCAGGTGAACTCCTCGCAGGTCATCGCCGCCAGCAGCGAGTTCTTGCCCCCGAAGCCGTCGTCCACCGTGTCCGGATTCGCCGGATCGACCACCCATGCATCCGAACCATCGACGCGAAACTTGTACTGCACCGCCGTGTCCCACGGCACCGGCACCGTCGCCGTCCACTTGCTCCCGTCGCTCATCATCGGCGCGCCCACGGTCCACCCGTCCGCCGCGAAGTTGCCCATCACGTCGACCGACTTCTCGCCCCCGTCGGGGTAGCTGAACACGTGATCGCAGCGCTTCTCCGCGTCGTCGCACATCGGCGGCGGCTCGCCCGTCGTGCCATCGTCCGTCGTCGTCGGCGTCTCCCCGGTCTCGCCGGCCGTCCCCGTGGTCGAGTAGGTCCCGACGCTCCCGCCCTGCGACGGATCGTAGGGCGTCGTGTCCGGCGGCGTCGTCATCGACCCCTGCGACTCGGATTGCAGCGGCGCATCGCCGCAGGCGGCGAGCAAGAGGAACATCGGCGGCACGAGCAAGCGCGAGCGGAGCATCCCCTCCACGCTCGCCGCAGCCCCGCCCGCGGTCAAGCCCCGGCGCAACCCGAGCCCGCGCGCACCAGCACCCGCGGCTGCCGCGGCCCCAGCGACACCGCGGTGCCCACCGCCTCCACCGCGATCGCCTCCCCGCTGATCACGTCCACGTACGCCCCGGCCCGCCGCAGCACCACCGACTCCGAGGTCGGCGAACGCGACAGCAGCACCACCGCCTCGCCCTCGCCGCGCTCGAAGGCATAGACCTCCTCCTCGACCACCAAGGCCCGCCGCGAGCCCGTGCCCAGCGCCGGCAGACACCCGCGCAGCGGCCCCAGACGCCGCACCAGCGCCAGCGTCACCTGCTGCTCCGGGCCCAGCGTCGCCGGCCCCGGCATCACCCGCCGGTTGTCCGGATCGTTGCCGCCGGCCAGCCCGATCTCGTCCCCGTAGTACAGCACCGGCAGACCCGGCAGCGTCAGCAGCAGGGTCAACGCGCTGCGCTGCCGCGCGAACGCCACTGCATCGTCCGCCTGTGCCGCCGGCTCGGCCCACGGATCTCCGCCGGCGTCGCCGTGCGCCTCCGAGAAGAAGCGCGGCACGTCATGGTTGCCGAGGATCTGCCCGAGCACCGCCCCCGAGCCCGCCGTCGCCACCTCGATCTCCACCAGCATGTCCTCGATCGCGGCGAAGCCGGCCGACTCATGCGCCAGCACGTCGCGGATCGCCCACATCAGCGGAAAGTCGAACACGCTGTCGAGCCCGTCCGGCCCGAGGTAGTAGCGGATCACGTCGACCCCCCAGGTCCCCGCTCCCGTATAGACCTCGCCGATGAGAAACGGTGCCTCGCCCGCGACCGCCGCCCGCAGCTCGTGCGCCATCCGCCGAGTCGCCGCCCGCGGCATCATCGGCACCGCGTCGACCCGCACCCCGTCGACATCGAAGCGATCCTGCCACCACAGCAGATCCTCATACGCCGCCCGCAGCGCCGCCGCCTCCTGCATGCGCAGGTCCGGCAAATACTCGGTGAACCAGCAGCTCTGAATGTGCGTGCCCCAGTCGCAGCTCCCGAGCCCGCACACACAGGTCGGATCGCTGCGGCTAAACCACTCCGGGTGCGCCGCGTAGCGCGGGTTGTCCTCGTAGACATGGTTCGGCACCGCGTCGAGCAGCACGCGCAACCCCGCCGCGTGGGCCGTCGCCACCAGGCGATCGAGCGCCGCCTCGCCGCCGATCCTCGGATCCACCGCCCGCGACGCCAGCGGCCAGTACCCGTGGTAGCCCTCGTACATGTGCCCGTCCCCGCGACCCTCGCGGGCCTCCGTCGGGTTCGTGTACACCGGCGAGATCCACAGCCCCGTCACCCCCATCGCCGCGAAGCTGCCCGCCTCGATCTCCGCCGTGATCCCGTCCAGCGTCCCGCCTGCGCGCCCGCCCGGGCTCACGGGCGCCGCCAGGCTCGCCCCGCCGTCGCCGCGGAAGCGGTCCGTCACCACCTGATACAGCAGACCGTCCGCCCAGCTGGCCGAGGCCGGCTGGACAAACCCCGACGCCCGCGCCTGGGCCGTGCGCCCCGCCTCGTCGGTCACCGTCAGCGTCAGCGAGTGCTTGCCCCGCGCCAGCCCCGTGATCGTCGCCTCGACCGTCCCACGCTCCGGATCCAGCGCCCCCACGGCGGTCGGCGCCGTCGGCGTCGTCGTCAGCGTCGCCGCGGCGGCCCCGTCCGCCGCCGCCGCGAAGCTGGCCGTCACCCGCATCGCCTGCCCCTCCACCTTCAGCTCCGTCACCGTCAACTCGGGCAGCGAGCAGTCCGGCACCTGCAGCAGCGACACCTCGAGGTCCCCCTGCTCGGCCCAGAAGGTCGTCAACGGGTTGTGCTCGTCGAGGCGGTGCTCGCCGTCCTCGAGGATCAGGTACCCATACTCCCCTGGCGCCACCTCGCCGTCGACGCGGGCCGCCAGCCAGCCCGGCGTCTCGGCCTCGGTCAGCACGATCCCCGGCACCAGCCACCCGTCCCAGCTCCCGATCACCTCCACCCGCGACCCCGCGTGCAGCGGCTGGGCCCACACCCGCGTCGCACAGTCGCGGCGCGGCGGCCCCTCGCCGCAGCCCGTCGCCGCCGCGAGCACGACCGTCATGGCCGCCACCCACGACCACAGCAAGCGACCACCGCAGGCCCGAACCACGCGCACGGTCGCAGACCATAACAAAGATCGCTGTCGACAAGCGCGCGCCGATCTGGTCAAACCTTGCCTGTACACCCGTGCGACGCGACCCCCGAAGAGTCCCGGCGGCCAGCAACGTCCTCGTCGTCGGCGCCCTCGCCAGCGGCCTCGGCCTCGCCGCTCCCGCCCTCGCCGCCTCCTCCTCTCCGACCACGGTCCCGCGGGCCGCCCTCGCCGGACCCGCGGTCCCAGCCGCCGCGCCCGCTCCCTCGCCGCTGCCACCCCCGCCGAGCTCGCAGCCCACCGCCTCGCAGCCGCCGATCACGGACCCCTCCGCCGACCCTGGCGACTCTGGCGACGCCTCGGCCCCCGCGCCCAGCGAAACCCCTGCGCCGACCTCCGCGATCCCCAGCACCGCCGCCGTCGCCGTCCCGCGCGCGACCGACGAGTCCGCGAAGCCAGCGGGCGCCACCGCCGATCCCCCGCCGCCGCCCAGCGACCCGCACGACCCCAACCAGCCGCCCGGCTACGCCAACGGCTTTCACTTCGGCTCCTACGGCCGCGTCATCGCGGCCGGCGACGCCGCCGGTCGCCCCGGGCGCGACGCCGACATCGTCAGCCGCGGCTCACGCCTCGACGAGTCCAACTACGCCGAGCTCGAGCTGCGCCGCGAGGACTACTGGAAGAAGACCGGCGCCTATACCCGCATCGTCGCGACCACCGCCTTCGCCAACCCCGTCTTCCACTATAACGGCCAGTTCGCGGCCAGCATCGCCCTGCGCAACCTCTACCTCGAGGAGACCGGCCTCGGCGCCAAGGGCCTCAGCGTGTGGGCCGGCTCCCGCATGTACCGCGGCGACGACATCTACCTGCTCAACTTCTGGCCGCTCGACAACCTCAACACCATCGGCGGCGGCCTCGGCTACGCGTTCGGCGAGGCCCGCCGCACCAGCCTCAAATTCCACGCTGGCCTGAACCAGCCGACCGACCCCTATTATCGCCAGACCGTCCTGCGCGCCCCGCCCCAGAACCAATTCGGCGAGACCGAGGTCGCCATCCTCGATCGCCAGAAGCTCATCAGCAGCCTCAAGCTCACCCACACCTGGCCGCTCGGCGAGGCCGGCGGCGTCAAGGGCATCCTCTACGGCGAGTTCCACTACGTCCCCGACGGCCAGCGCGAGGTCGAATCCAAGGTCTACGAGGCGCTGCCCAAGGACTTCGGCTTCGTCGCCGGCGGCCAGGTCACCGCCTTCACCGGCAAGCGCAGCACTTACCTCACCGTGACCGGCCGCTTCGCCCAGGGCCTCGCCGCCTACGGCGAGCTCAACGCGCCGACCCAGCTCCGGCCCAACCGCCGCACCACCGGCGCCCACGAGCTCATCGTCACCCTCAGCGGCAACTGGGAGAAGGGCCCAGTCGGCGTGATGTTCGGCGGCTACTACCGCCAGTTTCGCAACGCCAGCAAGCAGCTCGACTTCGACGACGTGAATGAGGGCATCGTCATCGCCCGCCCCACCGTATGGTTCGGCCAGCTCGCCGGCCTCTCGCTCGAGGGCTCGTATCAGATGCAGCAGCGCGGCGTGCTGCAGGAGATCGACACCAACACGTTCAAGCCCGTCATCGCCGGCCTCGGCCGCGTCGGTATCATCCCCTTCATCACCCCCGGCGGCGCCGGCGGCTTCCAGCGCCCGCACATCCGCTTCATCTACGCCCTCACCGTCCGCGACGCCGGCGCCCGCTCGTTCTACGCCGCCGACGACGTGTTCTCCCGCCGCAGCGTCGACCACTTCATCGGCATGGGCGCCGAATGGTGGTTCGGCTCGACCAGCTACTTCCGCGACTAAGAGGAGGACCGCCATGCTCCGCACCACGCTCTTCTCCCTGTTCGCGCTCGGCCTCACGGCCTGCATGCACTTCGACACCCTCGAGGACACGCTGGTGATGCAGACCCACGCCCGCGACTGGCGCGACGAGGTCATCTATCAGGTCCTGATCGACCGCTTCAGCGACGGCGACGACGGCAACAATTACCTGCTAGACCGCGAGAACATGGCCCGCTACCACGGCGGCGACTGGGTCGGCCTCGAGCAGCGCCTCGATTACATCGAGGATCTCGGCGTCACCACCCTGTGGATCTCGCCCGTCATCAAGAACATCGAGACCGACGCCAATGTCGACGGTTATCACGGCTACTGGGCCGTCGACCTCACCAAACCAAACCTCCACTTCGGCGACCTCAACGCCCTGCGCTCTTTGGTCGCCGCGGCCCACGACCGCGACATGCTGGTGGTGATCGACATCGTCACCAACCACATGGGCCAGCTGTTCTTCTACGACATGAATTTGAACGGCGTCCCCGACATCCAGCTCTCGGGCACCGGCATGCGCCCGCAGGGCTCGCCCGTGCCCGACGGCTTCGACCAGTCGGGCTTCACCCACCTCACCGAATACGACCCCGACTTCAACCCCGACGGCATCCAGGCCTTCACCTCGCTGGGCCCCGCCGGCATCGCCCCGATCATCTTCCCCTACAACCCAAAGACCGGCCACGTCACGCCGATGCCGGAGATCTTCGCCAGGCCGGATACCTACAACCGCAAGGGTCGCACCTTCAATTACGACGACCCCCAGCAGCTGCTCACCGGCGACTTCCCCGGCGGCCTCAAGGACGTCAACACCACCCGCTACGACGTCAAGGTCGCGATGGTCGACGCCTACGCCCGCTGGATCGAGCTCAGCGACGCCGACGGCTTTCGCATCGACACCGTCAAGCACGTCGAGCGCGAGTTCTGGCGCTACTTCACCCAGCGCGTCCGCCAGCGCCTCGCCAAGCAGGGCAAGACCAAGTTCTTCATGTTCGGCGAGGCCTTCGACGGCGACGACGTCCTGGTCGGCCAGTTCACCAAGAACGACCCGCCGTCCGCCGAAGAGCTCAAACAATACGCGGACAACAAGGACCCGGGCCCCACCATCACCGGCGACCAGCTCGACTCCGCCTTCTACTTCCCGCAGCACTACCGGGGCTTTCGCAACGTCATGCTCGACGCTGGATCGACCCAGGAGCTCGCCGACCTGTGGGCCCAGAAGACCACCAACTATGGCACCACCCCGCCCGCCCAGTCGGCCGGCATCGCGCCCTACAAGGTCCTCGTCAACTTCATCGACAACCACGACGTCGCCCGCTTCCTCTACTGGGCCAGCCAGAACAAAGTCGACAAGTCCCCCGCCCGCCAGCGCGCCCTCCTGCACAACGCCCTGCTCCTCCTGTTCACCGCCGAGGGCATCCCCTGCCTCTACTACGGCACCGAGCAAGAGTTCCGCGGCGGCAACGACCCCAGCAACCGCGAAGATATGTGGCGCCCCCTGCCCTACCTCGGCCAGACCAGCGCACCCCGCCCCTACGACACCGGCGGCCCCACCTTCCAGTGGGTCCAGCGCCTCACCGGCCTGCGCGCGGCCTACCCCGCGCTCCGCCGCGGCGACGCGAAGGTCGTGTACAGCACGGCCCACACCGCCGACGAGCCCGACGCCGGCATCTTCGCCTTCGAGCGCACCGGCGGCGACACCCCGACCTACGCGCTCGTCGTCCTCAACACCAACCAAACCCACGCCTCGAGCACCAAGTTCGAGGATATGACGATGAAGGTCAGCGCCCCCAAGGGCGCCGTCCTGGTCGACGTCCTCGGCGACAAGCAGAAGTTCACCGTCGCCGGCGACGGCACGCTCGAGCTCAGCCTCGCGCCGGTCACCGGCATGGTGCTGGTGCCCCAGCAGGACGTGAAGTAGCGCCGATGGTCGCGGTCACCTGCCGCCAGGTCGTCAAGAGCTTCGGCGCCACCCAGGTGCTGCGCGGCGTCGACATCGCGATCCCCGACGGCAGCTTCGCCGTGCTCGTCGGCCCCAGCGGCTGCGGCAAGAGCACCCTCCTGCGCCTGCTCGCCGGCCTCGAGGAGATCACCAGCGGAACGATCGAGTTCGGCGACCGCGACGTCACCCGCAGCGAGCCGCGCGACCGCGACATCGCCATGGTGTTCCAGTCCTACGCGCTCTACCCCCACCTCAGCGTCCGCGACAACCTCGCCTTCGGCCTCAAGCTGCGCAAGACCGACCCCGCCCTGATCGCCACCCGCGTCACCGAGGTCGCCGCCATGCTGGGCCTCGAACCACTGCTCGACCGCCTGCCCCGCGCCCTCTCCGGCGGCCAGCGCCAGCGCGTCGCCATGGGCCGCGCGATCGTCCGCCGCCCGCAGCTGTTCCTGTTCGACGAGCCGCTCTCCAACCTCGACGCCGCCCTGCGCTCCCAGGTCCGCGTCGACATCCGCAAGCAGCACGACCAGCTCGGCGCCACCAGCATCTACGTCACCCACGACCAGGTCGAGGCCATGACCCTCGCCGACCTCATGTTCGTGCTCAACAAGGGTCAGGTCGAGCAGTCCGGCACCCCCCGCGAGGTCTACGACCACCCCCGCAGCCGCTTCGTCGCCGGCTTCCTCGGCAGCCCCGCCATGAACTTCCTGCCCGCCACCGCCGACAACAGCGGGGCCCGTTTGGCGGATGGCAGCCGCGTCGAGCTCGATCCGCGCGCCTTCCCCGATCTGCGCGACGGCCAGGCGCTCACCCTCGGCGTGCGCCCCCACGACCTGTCCCTCGCGCCAGGTGATGACAAATCGGCCCTCGCCCTGCGCGCCGACCTGGTCGAGCTCCTCGGCCCGGAGCTGCAGATCCACGGCGCCCTCGCCGGCACCCCGGTCACCCTCTGTTTGGAGACCGCGACCGGCGTGAAGAAGGGCGACACCCTGCGCCTGCGCCCGCGCAGCGTCCACGTGTTCGCCGCCGACACCGGCGCGTCGCTGCGCGTCTGAGTACCGCCGCAGCGGCGCCAGACGTCCTCGACGAGGCCGTCAAAGTGTGCGACGCCAGGATCATGACCCGCGTCGGTACCCGGCGAAATCTCCTCGCGCCTTGCCTCCTCGCGTGCCTCGTCGCCTGCGGCAACAGTGGCGAGCCCGCCAGCGACGCGAGCAGCACCACCAACGATGACACGACAACCGCTGTTACCACCGACCTGCCGACCACCACCGACGCCACAACAACCACCACAACAACCACCACCGACACCACCACCGGCAGCGTCGAGCTCATCGTCACCACCGAGGTCCTCCGCTACGAGGCCCAGCCGATGGTCGTCGACGTCATCCTCACGACCAGCGCCCCCGCGACCTCCGTCGTCCTCAGCCACACCAGCGACCCCGGCGTCGTCATCACGTCCTTCGCCGTCGACGGCCTCGCCACCACCTACCGCGTCCGTGGCCTCGCCCCCGCCACCGACCACGAGCTCGCCTACGACGTCGACGGCACCCAGAGCGCAGTCCAGTTCACCACCCACGCCCCGCTCCCGGGCTTTCTCCCGAGCTTTCCGAGCACCGGCGGCCCCGTCGATCCCGCGGTCCCGTATCGCATGTTCGACCTGATCGCCGTCCCCGCCTTCGACATCGCCAGCGTGTTCATGGTCGACGCCGACGGCACCACCCGCTGGCAGTTCAGCAGCCCGAGCACCGGCGTCGCCGGCCCCGAGGGCGTCTATTCCGCCGTCCGCCTGCGCGCCGACGGCTCGCTCATGTATCTCCACAATCACACGATGTGGATCCGCGACGAGCTCGGCGAGACTGTGCTCGAGCTCCACGACGAGGCCGTCGGCGTGCTCGGCCTCCACCACGAGGTCATCGAGCTCCCGTCCGGTAACTTCGTCGCCCTCTCCTTCGCCTTCCAGGAGGTCGACTACGGCAAGAACGGCGTGCGCCTGACGGCCGGCGACCGCATCGTCGAGTTCACCCCCGCGGGCGAGCTGGTGTGGAGCTGGAACAGCTTCGATCACCTCGATCCCCAGCGGGTGCTCGCGCCCTTCGACGCGGCCGTCATCCACCCCGAGACCCTCGCCAACACCTACGACTGGACCCACGGCAACGCCATCGTCCACGACCCGAAGACGGACACCTTCCTGCTGTCCCTGCGCCACCAGGACTGGATCCTCTTGATCGACCACAAGACCGGCGAGCTCCTGTGGAAGCTCGGCAACGACGGCGACTTCACCCTCACCGGCGCCCCGTCCTTCTTCCACCACCAGCACGCCCCCGAGTGGCAGAGCGACGGCTCCCTGCTGCTCTACGACAACGGCATCGGCGACCCCGACATCCCCCCCGGCACCGACCACGCCCGCGCCCGCCGCTACGCGCTCGACCAGGGCAAGCTCGCCGCCAAGCTGGTGTGGACCGACGACGGCGAGCCGATCCAGGTCCCGATCGCCGGCAACGCCGACACCCTGCCCAGCGGACGGATCCTCGTCACCGACTCGTCCATCTTCACCGTCACCAACGTCATGGCCCAACTCCGCGAGCTCGACCCCCTCGCCTCACCGATGCTCCAATGGTCGCTGCAGACCCCCGACGGAACCTTCGCCTACCGCGGCAGCGCCCACGACCGCCTTATCGGTCAGACGGCACCGTAGGGGCACTGCCCCCTGTCAGCCCGCCTCCACCCGGGTGTATCCCTCCCCCATGTCGCTCACCCTCTACTACGGCTCCGGCTCCCCCTACGCGTGGAAGGTCTGGCTCGCGCTCGAGCACAAGCAGCTCCCCTACGAGCTGAAGCTCCTCAGCTTTGATCGCAACGAGCACCGCACGCCCGAGTTCCTCGCCATCAATCCGCGAGGCAAGGTCCCCGCGTTGATCGACGGCGACCTCGCCCTGTGGGAATCCACCGTCATCCTCGAGTACCTCGAGGAGCGTTACCCCGAGCGCCCGCTGCTCCCGCGGGACCCGCAGGCCCGCGCCCGCGTCCGCCGCATCGCCGCCGAGGCCGACACCTACCTGTCCCCGCTGGTCCGCCCGGTCCTCGCCGCGATCCTCTACAAGCCCCCCGCCGAGCGCGACCCCACCGCCATCGCCGCCGCCCACGACGCCCTGCTCGCGGAGATCGGCCGCTTCGCCGGCTACCTCCGCGGCGACTGGTTCGGCGACGATCACCTCTCCCTCGCCGACCTCACGCTCTACCCGCACCTGCGTCTGGTCCAGCGCGCCGAGGAGCGGGTCCCCGAATATCCACTGGTCCACCGCTTCCCCCCGGGCATCACCGCGTTCATGCGCCGCTTCGCCGCCCTCCCGTACCACGACCACACGCTCCCGCCGCACTGGAAGGCCTGAAGCCGACGACCCCGCCGCAGCGCCGGCCCGCCCGCCGCACCGGAAGGCCCGCGACGACGACCCGATCGCTACCCGGCCTCGTGATCACCGCCCCGGCGGCGCGCGACTTCGTTATCCTCCAGGCCCGTGCCGCCGCGCCCTCTGCTCGCCGAGCCCGAGCCACGCCGCCTGGTGGCTCGCCTCGCGTGCGCGCTGTTCCTGCTGCTCGCCGCGCTCACGCCCGGCCTCGCCCGCGCCGACGACCCGCTGCGCCTGTGGCACGCCTACCGCGACGCCGAGCTCACCACTCTGGTCACGATCGTCGAGCAATACAGCGAGGCCGGCGGCGGCAAGGTCGAGCTCCTGCAGGTCGCGCACGAGAGCTTCGGCAGCAAGCTCGCCGCCGCGATCCCGCTGGGTGACGGCCCCGACCTGTTCATCGACTCGCACGAGCGCATCGGCGACTACCGCCAGCGCGACCTGCTCGGCCCCGCCGACGCCGCGATCGAGTCCGACGCCGTGTTCGCCAGCAACGCCCTCGCAGCGGTGCGCCAGGACGGCGTCACCTGGGCCGTCCCGCTGTCCCTCAAGTCGGTCGCCCTCTACGTCAACACCGACCTCATCCCCGTCGATCGCGTCCCCGCCGACCTCGAGGCGATCGCCGCTCTCGGCCCGGGCCTCCCCGCCGGCGTCTACCCGCTCGCCTACGAGGCCCAGAACGCCTACGGCCACCTCCCGATCCTGCTCGCCCTCGGCGGCACGCTGCTCAGCGACGATCAACAGTTCGGCCTCGTCGGCCCCGCCGCCGAGCGCTCCCTCGCGATCGCAAAGGACCTCGTCGACCGCGGCGTCGTCCCCGGCGACGCCGACGGCGCCCTCGTGCAGAACCTCTTTCGCAGCGGTCGCGCCGCGTTTGTCATCTCCGGCCCCTGGCTCGCCAGCAACCTCACCGGCGACGACGTCCACTACACCGTCGTCCCCCTGCCCCGCGTCGACGGCCAGCTCATGCGCCCGCCGCTCGCCGTCGAGAGCGTCATGCTCTCACCCGCCGGCGCCAACAAACCCGCCGCCATCGCCCTCGCCCGCCACCTCGCCGGACCCGCCGCCGCCGACCTGCGCCAGCAGGGCACCGGCTCCCTGTCTGCCCGTTCGGACATGTCCCTTCCGCCAGGCAACACCCTGCTCCCCGGCTTCGCCGCGCAGGCCCGCGTCGCCGTGCCCATGCCCGCCACCTCGGCCATGCGCAGCGCCTGGGTCCCCGCCAACCAGGCGCTCCGCAAGGTCCTGCGCGGCCAGGCCAGCCCGGCCGACGCCTGCGCCGAGGCCAAGTTCCGCTTCGACGACGTCCGCCGCCCCCCGCCCGCGCCCGCCAGCACCACCCCGGCCCTGCTCCTGCTCGGCCTGCTGCTCCTGCTCGGCGCCCTGCGCCTGGTCCAGCGCGCCCGCGACCCCCAGCTGCGCCAGGCCGTGCGCCGCTCGCTGCCCGCCTACCGCTACGTCGCCCACAGCGTCGTCGCCGTCGGCCTGCTCGTGATCCTCCCGCTCGTCATCGGCGCCCTCACCTCGCTCTACGCCGGCAGCCCCGGCGCCGGCTACTACGTCGGCCTCACCAACTTCATCGAGATCCTGAGCGCCCGCGGCGGCCCCCTGCTCATCAGCGGATCGTTCTACTTCGTCCTCCTCGTCACGATCGCCTGGACCCTCCTCAACGTCGGCTTCCACCTGCTCATCGGCCTGAGCCTCGGCCTGGTCCTCTCGCGCCCGACCCTGCGCCTGCGCGGCCTCTACCGCGTGCTCCTCATCATCCCCTGGGCGGTCCCCAGCTACGTCACCGCCCTGGCGTGGAAGGGCATGTTCAACAAACAATTCGGCGCCGTCACCGGCCTCATCCACGGCATCAACGACCTCTTCGGCACCGACCTCAAGCCGATCGCCTGGTTCGCCGACTTCAGCACCGCCTTCGCCGCCAACGTGGCCACCAACGTCTGGCTCGGCTTCCCCTTCATGATGGTCGTCACCCTCGGCGCCCTCACGGCCGTACCGCAGGACGTGCTCGAGGCCGCCGAGGTCGACGGCGCCTCCCGCTGGCAACGCCTGCGACTCGTCACCCTCCCGCTCATCCGCCCCGCCCTCGCGCCCGCCGTCACCCTCGGCGCGATCTGGACCTTCAACATGTTCAACGTCGTCTTCCTCGTCTCGGGCGGCGACCCCGACGGCACCACCGATATCCTCGTCTCCGAGGCCTACCGCTGGGCCTTCACCCGCGAGGCCCAGTACGGCTACGCCGCCGCCTACGCGGTCCTCATCTTCCTGCTCCTGTTCTTCGGCACCCGCATCCCCGCCGCCCTCGCCAGCCTGCGCCGCCGGAGCAACTCATGACAAATTCCCAGCGCCCGCAATCGTCGCACTCGCCCGGCCTGCGGAGCGACCCATGACAAAGTCCAGCCGCCCCGAATCATTGCACTCCGCCGGCCGCAAGGTCCGCCTCCACGAGTCCATCGCCGCCCACCTGCTGCTCGTCGTCGCCGTCGCCTTCGCGCTCTACCCGATCCTCTGGGTCATCGCCCTCGCGTTCTCCGGCGCCGCCGACCTCGAGCCGCGCGTCCTCCCGCTGCCGATCGAGCCCACCCTCGAGCACCTGCGCGGCGTCGTCGGCAGCACCCTCAAGGCCCCCGGCGAGCCCGAGCGCTGGCTGTTCGGCATCCAGCTGCTCAACTCGATCGTCGTCTCCCTCGCCACCGCCGCGGTCGGCATCCTCATCGCCGTGCCCACCGCCTACGCCCTCGCCCGCTTCGAATTCGTCGGCAAGGACGCCGGCCTGCGCACCCTCCTCGCGACCCAGATGTTCCCCGCGGTCGCCAGCGCGATCCCCCTCTACCTCATCCTCGACGCCCTCGGCCTGCTCGGCAGCCGCTCCGGCCTGGTCCTCTGCTACGCGACCACCTCCGTCCCCTTCGCCATCTTCCAGCTGCGCGGCGCCTTCGAGACCATCCCCCGCGACCTCGAGGAGGCCGCCATGGTCGACGGCGCCACCCGCTTCGCCGCCTTCATCAAGGTCGTCCTCCCCGCCGCCCGCCCCGCGATCGCCGTCACCGCACTGTTCGCGTTCATGAGCGCCTACAACGAGTTCGTCCTCGCCCACACCATGCTCGGCCACGAGGAGCTCTACACCCTCCCTGTCGTGCTCCAGCGCTACATCTCCGAGTTCAGCGCCGACTGGCCCAAATTCGCCGCCGGCTCCCTGCTCGTGTCGCTTCCCGTCATGCTGCTCTTCTACATCGCCCAGCGCCACCTCGTCGCCGGTCTCACCGCCGGCGGCGTCAAGGGCTAATCGCTCGGCTGGACACCTCGAACCCTCCCCACGATCGTCCCATGCATTATCTACACACCTTCCTCCTCTGCACCGCCGGCGTGTGTCTCGCGTGTCCTGCCACCAAGGACGGCACCACCGAGGACCCGACCGACACCAGCACCGCGACCACCACCGCAACCAGCGGGGCAACCAGCGGGGCAACCACCGGAGCGACCACCGGACCCGCGCCCACCACCGACGCGCCCACCACCGACGCGCCCACCACCGGCAACACCACCGGCCCAGGCGGCGAGCTGTGCCCCGAGCACCCGACGACCGACGCCTGCTGCTGCTTCGAGACGGACAGCGGCTACACCGCGAACGTGTGCCCGGCGACCGCCCTGTGCGGCCACATCGTCGTCACCTGCAGCGACGAGCCTCTCCCCAGCTGCCCGGTCGAGCTCCTCACCACCACGAGCGACACGGCGATCGACTGCGCATTGCAGGCGCTCATCGACGGCAAGGTCGGCAGGATCGAGTGGACCGTCGAGGACGGCCTCTTGCCGGGTTTCACCGGCCACGAGGTCGTCCTGATGCCCGTGGGCGACGGCACCGCGTTCCGCACAGGTTATTACTATCAGGACCTGGGCGCCGACGTCGAGGCCGTCCAGCACTCGCCGCTGCAGACCAAGGCCTACTTCATGGATTGCCTCGCCAAGCCCAGCGCGGCCGAGCGCTTCGTCTGCCTGCGCACGCCCCAGACCGCCGAGTCGCTCGAAGTCTGCATCGAGGCCCACTACGCCGATTACTTCTGACGCCGATCAATCCGGCGGAAACTGGAAGAACGCCGCGAGGTCGAAGTAATCGCCGCTCGTATCCTCGCTGTTGCACATCTTCAGGTCGTCGAGGCGAAGCGCGTAGATCACCTTCACCAGATACGATCCGAACGAGGCCGCGACGGTCGCGGACATGCCCGATGCGATCGTCGCCCCCGCCCCCCCGTCGGCCTGGGCGTCGACGAGCTTCGGCGTGGTCCCGTAGCAGCCCTCCGCGTCGATCGTCTGCGGGCACGAATCCGCCTCGGCGAGGACGATCGGGGCGAAGAACCCGGCCACCGGCGCCTGCAAGCTGGTGGCGTGCAGGGCCAGGAAGTGGAGATCGATCGCGCCCGACTGCCCGCGGATCGCCAGCCAGCTCTGCGTCTCCGCCATGACCTCCTCGAGCTCGAGAAAGTCGATCACCACAGAATCCCCGGCCACCAGCTGAAGGTGCGGGTTCGGCTGGACCGCGACGTCCTGCTGCACGCCGCCGCCGTCCTCGCACAGCAGCTGGAGATCCGCGTCCGCCAGCGGGTCGCCAGCCACCATGCAGGGCCCCGAGACCTTGCGCGTGAAGCTGCCCAGGTCCCCGGTCCACGTCGCCGCCAGCACCGTGTACGAGGTGGCCCCGGACCACACGAGCTCTCCGTCGCACAGCGCGTTGCCCCCATCGGTCACGCTGCCGGTCTCGCTGGCGCTGTCACCGGTGGCGCTGCCGCCCGTGTCGCTGCCGCTGTCGCTGTCGCCCTTCGTCGGCGAGCAGCCCCAGAGGAGAGCACAGAGGAGGCAAGCTATGTGTCGCGTCATGGCACAAGGATGCCGTCGACCAGCCCGGCGTCACCACATCTATTTTCGCCAGGCCGCCGGCCCCCCGCACATCCTCGCTTGCCAGGACGCCCGCACCTCGGCTGTAGTGCCCGCATGCTCCTGGCTTACCCTCGCTCCGCCACCGCCCTCACCGCCACCTTCCTGCTCGCCGCCTGCGGTGACAACAGCGGCGGCAGCAACAGCGACGCCTCCACTGGCGCCGCCTCGCTGACGATGACCACCGTCCCGACCAGCGACCCGAGCGACGCCACCAGCAACGTCACGGGTACCGCCTCCGTGGCCACGACCGTCACGGACAGCGGCGCGACCGACAGCGCCAGCTCGCAGGTCGACCCGACCGCCGGCGACACCGGCATCAAGTTCGACCTCGCCGGCGACAACACCGGCACCGGCGACACCAGCACCGACACTGGCCCGCCGGTGAACCAGTGCAAGGTCCAGGACAACATGGACGCGGTCGGCGACTGCGACGAGAAGGCCCCACCCGACAGCTTCTCGCCGGTGCTGCAGTGGAGCTTCGGCGCCGACGAGCAGAGCATGGTCACCCCGCTCGCCGGCAACTTCACCGACGACAACGCCGACGGCGCGATCGATCTCTGCGACATCCCCGACGTGCTGCTCGTCTCCGGCCCCTCGATCGGCTACGGCATGATCTGCCCGATCCACGTGCTCGACGGCGCCACCGGCACGGAGCACTTCCAGATCCCCCCGAGCGAGTCCATCTCCTGCTTCGCCACCCCGGCCTTCGGCGACATCGACAACGACGGCCTGCCGGAGATCGTCGCCGTCTACAACGCCGGCGGCGTCTACCGCATCAAGGCCTTCGAGCACGACGGCACGCTCAAGTGGGCCAACGCCACCGACGGCGGCAACGCCCAGCAGTTCTCGCGCGAGAGCGGCTCGATCGCCCTCCACGACCTCGACGCCGACGGCGACGTCGAGATCGTCTTCAACCACGAGGTCTACGACCACAACGGCGTGCTGCTGTGGGAGAAGGTCAACCCCACCCCCGGCGAGCTCGAGGCCACGACCGCCGCCGACCTCGACGGCGACGGCAAGCTCGAGGTCATCACCGGCCACTCCGCCTACCGCTGGGACGGCACCGTCTACTTCGAGAACTACCCGACGATCACCAGCCAGTCGATCCCCCAGGTCGCCAACCTCGACGACGACCCCGAGCCCGAGATCTTCGTCACCTCCGGCCAGGGCCTGTGGATGGTCGAGCACACCGGCGCGATCAAGTGGGGCCCCGCCACGCCCACCGGCATCCCAGCCAACGCCTACCTCGTGTGGCAGCGCCCCGGCACCGTCCACGACTTCGACGGCGACGGCAAGCCCGAGTGGGCCAGCAGCTCGCAGCAGTTCTACGCCGTCTACGAGGGCCCCAACATGGCGGATGTACTCTGGCAGGTCGTCGTCCAGGACTCCTCGGGCGCCGCCGGCGGCACCGCCTTCGACTTCCTCGGCGACGGCGTCGCCGAGGCCATGTACGCCGACGAGACCGCCTTCCGCATCTACGACGGCAAGACCGGCGCCGTCGTGCTCGACCAGCCGCGCGTCAGCTACACGCTCAGCGAGTACCCCACCGTCGTCGACGTCGACAACGACGGCTCCGCCGAGATCCTCATCGTCTCGCTCAGCGGTCAGCCCGCGCTGCAGGTCCTCCGCGACGCCGACGACCGCTGGATCCAGGCCCGCCGCATCTGGAATCAGCACGCCTATTACGTGACCAACGTCCGCGAGGACAGCACCATCCCGCAGACCCCCGTCAACAACTGGGACGTCTTCAATACCTTCCGCACCAACGCCCAGATCGAGGGCGGCGCGCTGTGCATGCCGCCGATCCCGCAGTGATCCACATCCCGGGCGGCGCCCTCTGCATGCCCCCGATCTCGCAGTGATCCGTCCGCGGTCGCATCCGCCCCGACGGCGCGAGCCCACTGTCGCAGCCCCGCCCGAGCCGCCCCGCACCAGCCCGCCGGACCGCGGTACACTCGCGCCCCGATGATCGCCTCCGCACCCGGCCCGGAGTTCGGCGGCAACGCCCGCTTCGAGCTGCGCCGCCGCCTCGGCGCCGGCGGCTACGGCGTCGTGTTCGAGGCCCTCGACCGCGAACGCAGCGTCATCGTCGCCCTCAAGACCCTCCGCGAGCTCCAGCCCGAGGCCCTCTACCGCTTCAAGCGGGAGTTTCGCGCCCTCGCCGATGTCCGCCACGAGAACCTCGTCCGCCTCCACGAGCTCGTCTCCGAGGGCGACCAGTGGTTCTTCACCATGGAGCTCGTCGAGGGTCGCGACTTCCTCGCCGCCCTCGGCAGCGAGCCCACGACCACCGCCCCGCGCAGCAGCATCGACGGCCTCAGTCACACCGTCCGCCTCGCCCCCGCCGAGCTCGCCAGGCTCAGCAACCCGAGCACCGGCGCCGCCCCGCCCCGCAGCTCGGCCCGCGCCCCGGTCGACCCCGACCGCCTGCGCCCGCTGCTGCGCCAGCTCGCGGCCGGCGTCGCCGCGCTGCACCGCCGCGGCATGCAGCACCGCGACCTCAAACCATCGAACGTGCTCATCACCCCCGCCGGCCGCGTCGTCATCCTCGACTTCGGCCTCGTCGCCGAGCGCCACGGTCGCCGCAGCGACGCCGCGCAGATCGTCGGCACCGTCGAGTACATGGCCCCCGAGCAGGCCGCCGGCCTGCCCACCTCCCCCGCCTCCGACTGGTACAGCGTCGGCGTCATGCTGTTCGAGGCCCTCACCGGCGAGCTCCCGTTCTCCGGCACCCTCCTCGAGATGCTCACCCACCGCATCGAACAGGACGCCCCCTCGGTCCGCGCCCGCAACCCCGAGGTCCCCTCCGACCTCGCGGCGCTGTGCATGGCCCTCCTCGCCCGCGACCCCGAGCACCGCCCGAGCGACGCCGAGGTGCTCGCCCTCCTCGGCAGCGACCCCGCCGCCAGCAGCACCACCCTGAGCCTCGACGCCGCCCGCTCCGGCGCCCACGTCTCCGCCACCCTGCTCGGCCGCGGCGACGAGCTCGCCCGCCTCGCCGAGGCGCTCACCGACGCCAGGGCCGGCCGCACCAGCCTCGTCCGCCTGCGCGGCGCCCCCGGCCTCGGCCGCAGCGCCCTGCTCGAGCACTTCGTCGCCGCGCTCGAGCACGACAGCAGCACCACCGTCGTCCTCAGCGCCCGCTGCAGCGAACGCGAGAGCGTGCCCTACAAGGGCGTCGACGGCCTGATCGACGCCCTCGCCCGCGAGCTCTACAGCCGCGAGGATGCCGTCGTGGCCCGCCTGCTCCCGCCGCACCTGGCCACCCTCGCCCGCCTGTTCCCGGTGCTCCGCCGCGTCCCCGCGATCGCCCGCGCCACCGCCCAGCTTGCCGCCCAGCAGGATGACGACTCGCTCGCCCCCCACGAGCTGCGCCAGCGCGCCTTCGCGGCCCTGCGCGCCCTCCTCGGCAACCTCGTCACCGGTCTACTCGCCAGCACCGCCACCCTCGTGCTCGCCATCGACGACCTCCACTGGGGCGACCGCGACAGCGCCGCCCTGCTGCGCGAGCTGCTCGCCGCGCCGGACCCACCGCCGCTGCTCCTCATCGCCAGCCACCGCAGCGACGCCGGCCCCGGCCCCTGCGTGCAGGCCCTCCTCGACCTGCCGCCGCAGCCCCGCCTGGTCCGCCGCGAGCTCGAGCTCGGCCCGCTCCCGCTCGCCGCCGCCAGCGAGCTCGCGCGGGCCCTGCTGATCGGCTCACCGCGCCGCAGCGACGCCGAGGCCCTCGCCCTCGAGGCCGGCGGCAACCCGCTGTTCCTCGCCGAGCTGTGCCGCTTCGTCGGCGACCGCGGCGACGCGCAGGGAGACCCCGAGCTCGCCGACTTCGATGACCTCCTGCGCCGCCGCGTCGCCGGCCTCGACCTCGCCAGCCGCGCCCTCCTCGAGGTCGTCGCCATCGCCGCGGACCCGATCGACCCCGCCATCGTCGCCGCCGTCGCCCGCCACCAGAGCGACCCGCAGCCGATCTTCGCCGCCCTGCGGCGCGAGCACCTCCTGCGCAGCCACCGTGCCGACGGCCAGACCACCATCGAACCCTTCCACGACCGCGTCTCCGCGGCCGTCCTCGCCGACCTCGACCCCGCCCGCACCCGCCAGATCCACCGCGACCTCGCCGACGCCCTCGAGCGCGCCGCCAACCCGGACATCGAGCGCCTGCGCGTCCACCTCGCGGCCGCCGGCGAGACCCAGCGCGCCACCGCCTACACCCTGCAGGCCGCGGCCCGGGCCAGCGCCGCCCTCGCGTTCGAGCGCGCCGCGGCCCTCTACCGCGCCGCCATCGCCCACGCGCCCGCCAGCGAACGCCCGCGCCTCGAGGTCCTGCTCGGCGAGGCCCTCGCCAGCGACGGCCGCGGCATCGAGGCCGCCGAGGCCTTCCTCCGCGCCGCCGCGGCCAACGCCGGTGAGCCCGCCCTCGATCTCCTGCGCCGCGCCGGCTTCGAGCGCCTGCGCGGCGGCCAGATCGACGAGGGCATCACGGTGCTGCGCCAGGTCCTCGCCAGCGTCGGCATGCAGCTCGCGGCCAGCCGCACCGGCGCCCTGCTCGCGCTGATCGGCCACCGCATCGCCCTCGCGCTCCGCGGCCTGCGCTTCCGCGAGCGCCCGGAGTCCGCGATCCCCCGCGCCCTGCTCCGCCGCGCCGACGTCGCCTGGTCGGTCGGCGCCTCCGGCCTCGGCATGGTCGACGACATCGCCGCCGGCCAGTTCCAGAGCCTCGCGCTGCGCCTGGCCCTTCGGGCAGGTGAGCCCCTGCGGATCTGCCGGACCCTCGCCGGCGAGGTCGCCTTCTCCGCCGTCGGTGGCACCCGCAGCCTGCGTCGCACCGCCCGCCTGTTGCACACCGCCCGCACCCTGGCCGAGCGCCTCGACCAGCCGCATCTCCGCGGCACCGTGGCGATGACCGCGGGCATCGCCGCCTACCTCGGCGGCCGCTTCCGCGAGGCCCACGAGGCCAGCAGCGCCGCCGAGGCGATCCTCCGCCGCTGCCCCGAGGGCGCGTGGGACCTCGTCAACGCCCAGATCTTCGGCCTCGCCGCCCTCGTCTACCGCGGCGAACTCGCGGCCGTCGGCCAGCGCGTCGCCCCGCTGCTCCGCGAGGCCGACAGCCGCGGCAACCTCTACTTGCTCGCCAGCCTGCGCGGCGGCCCGACCCACCTCCACACCCTCGCCCGCGGCGCCGTCGACGAGGCCGCCACCAGCGTCGACGAGGCCGAGCGCCGCTGGTCCGCCCGCGGCGTCCAGCTCTACTGGCAGCTGCACACCCGCTGCAACATCGACCTCTACCGCGGCGACCCGGTCCGGGCCCTCGCCCGCCTCGAGCGCGCCTGGGGCTCTCTCGGCACCCTCCTGCGGATCCAGCTGGTCCGCGTCGAGGCCCTCCACCTGCGCGGCCGCTGCCTGCTCGCCAGCCTCGGCCCCGAGCGCCGCATCCTCGCCGACGCCCGTGCCATCGAGGCGGAGCAGACCGCGTGGGGCGACGCCCTCGCCCAGCTGCTGCGCGCCGGCGCGGCCGCCCGGGCCGGCCAGATCGAAGGCGCCATCCACCACCTCGCCGACGCCGCCGCCGGCTGCGAGGCCGCCGACATGGCCCTCCTCGCCGCCGCCGCCCGCCGCCGCCGCGGCGAGCTCCAGCCCGGCCCCGACGGCCAGCGCTGGCGCAGCAGCGCCGACGCCTGGCTGCAAGCCCAGGAGGTCGCCGACATCCCGCGCCTGCTCGCCACCCTGGTCCCCGGCTTCCCCACCCGCGCCCTCCCGCCGTGAGCCCGCCGCGCGTCCCTGCGCCGGAATCCCGGCCCCACGCACCCGCGTTGCTGCGCCGATGCCCCGCAGCAAGCTCGACACCCTGATCTACGCGACGATCCTCCTGACCCCGATGGCGGTCGCGACCGGTTACCTCGCCTTCGCACCGACGCCCGCGCCGATCGTCATCGTCGAGCCCGCGCCCGCGTCGGTCTGTCCCGCGCCCGCGCCCGTCGCCCCGACCACCGAACCCAGCGAGCCCGCCGAGCCCAGCGAGCCCGTCGCGGTCGAACCAGTCGCCACCGACCCGCCGTCCCCGATCGACCCGTCCATCGCGCTCGCCGGCGCCGGCATGCTCATGTACGACGGCCAGCTGGTCATCAGCACCGCCCCCGATCTCAGCTGGTCCAAGGGACAGCTTCGCAACCACCCGCGCGCCTGGGCCGTCGAGGTCAGCAAGCGGGTCGACGCGGCCCGCCTCCCCGACCCGCTGCGCGCCCTCGCCGACGCCCGCATCATCGTCCACGCCGCCGACGGCAGCACCTGCACCGCGACCACTCGCCCGGACAGCCTCACGATCTTCGGCCGCCAGGACGGCGAGCTCGCCTACCCCGAGGATGACAACGACGAGCTCACCCCCGCCCAGCGCCTCGCCGTCCGCGAGCAGGTGTTCGCCGAGGCCCAGCTGCTGCGCGCTCGCCTCCACCGCGACGAGGGCCGCTGCGAGGGCGTGTGGGCCCGCGCCGCCGCGCTCCCGGCCCCCGCCGTGTTCGCCGCCCGCGAACAGGACGAGCAAGACCCGGCCCTGCGCGCCAAGCTGCTCGCCCAGCTCGCCGGCATGCCGCAGATCGAGGCCCTCGCCCGCGCCTACCGCCAGCACAACGCCGAGTCCGGCGAGGACCAGCCGGCCTGGTCCGTGTACCTCAAGGACACCCTGCAGGTGACCCGCTGGGACGAGCTCAGCGGCACCCGCAGCTACCTCAACGTCGTCATCGGCGACGGCGGCGAGGCCTGCAGCGGCCTGTTCTCCGACCAGGTCGCCGTGCTGTTTCGCCTCGACAGCGGCGAGCCCGTCGCGCAGGACGACCCCGGCTTCCTGCACCCGCTCGCCGTCATGGACCTCGAGCGCGACGGCCACCTCGAGGCCGTCACCGAGGGCGGCCTCCAGCTCGAGAGCCGCGGCCCCACGAGCACGCTCCAGCGCTTCAACATCCCGTACCACGGCTGCCCCTGCTGAGCGCAGTCGCCGTGCATCGGGCCCACCCAGCGCGCACGCACGCCCGCGCGATCAGCCGCCCGGATCGTCCTTCTCGAGCGCCCAGAACCCGCGCATGTTGAGCGTGGTGACATCCTGCCCCGGCATCCAGAACGGCGGGTGCGACGGGTCGACCCCCGGCATCGGGTTCTCGTCGATCGCCATCATCCACAGCTGCTTGACCTCGTCCTTGGTCCCGACGCTGCGGTTGCCGAAGGTCCGGCGCGAGGTGAACACCACCCACGCGTAGCCGCCCGAGTTGCGCGGCGCGAAGGTCGGCTCGTAGTTCCAGCCGCGGTCGCGGTCGCCGGCGACGAACGGGTACACGTCGCCGTTCGCGTTGGCCAGCCGGATCTCCGCGCCTGGCATCGAGCTGCTGGCGAGGTACAGGAAGCCCTGACTCAGCCGCGTGTCGAGCGAGTTGGGGTACGCGCCGCGGTGGTAGGTGATCCACGAGCCGTCGGGCATCACGCTCGGGAAGGTGATTCCGTTGAGCGCCGGGTCGTTGCCCGGCGTCACCAGCTCGAGCGGGTTGGTCACCTGCTTCAGCGCCTCGTCGAAGTCGTAGACCGACAGCGCGTGGCTGTTGTGATCGACGAAGGCCAGCTTCTTGTTGTTGGCCGAGAACGCCGGCATGTTGAGCAGGACCCCGTCCAGCCCCGTGTTGGCCAGCTTGGTCCCCGTCAGCGCGTCCCACATGCCGTCGTGACCGCCCGGCGGCCCGGGCAGCGAGGTCTCGCCGTTCTCGACCACCACCGCGCCGTCGGCCGAGACCCCCGCCATCGCCCAGTCGCGGATCGGCTTGCCCACCCCGGTGATGTCGAGCTTGCTCGCGTTACTCGCCAGGTCCCAGTTCGACACCGAGATGTCGCCGCCCAGGATCAGCGTGCGCCCGTTGGCCGACACCGAGTGGCAGGTGCTGCAGCCGTTCTGGCCGCCCGCCGCCAGGAAGTCCTCGGGCGCGTTGGCCCCCGGGTTGATGCGCAGCACCCGGCCGAGGCTGTTGGCCCAGTAGTACACCGAGCCGATCAGCGGCTCCGCCGAGATCGTCCACGCGTCATCGCTGATCACCGTGGCGCTCGGCTGACCGAGCACGAGGCGATGGATCCTCAGCTTGAGCTCGCCGCCCGCGACCGTCTTCGCCATCGCGTCCCAGATCGCCTGGTCGATGAGATAGCGCGAGGGCGGCTCGGCCGTGGTGTAGATCTTCACGTCGAGCAGCTCGTGCGTGTAATGCACGAGGTACTTGTCGCCCGCCGTGGTCCCGTTCCACATCAGCTCCGGCGCCGGCAGCCCGGTCGGGAACACCATCCCGTCGTACGGGTAGGCCAGCTGCGCCGTCGGGTCCTGATCGACCGCGCCGTCCAGCAGCTGCTTGTCGGCGTCGGTGATGTCGCCGATCACCAGCTCGTGCTTGAGGAACACCTCGACGTCCGCGTCGGCCTTGAGACTGTCGTAGCTGGCCTCGACCCCGAAGTGCCCGCCGAAGCCGCCCGACGCCGTGACCACCCCGTTGTCGTCGACCTTGCCGAGGAAGGTCGCCTCGCTGCTCCACGTCGCCTTCACCGGCGCCCCGTCGAGCTTCGCCGTCAGCTGCACCGCCGGCGCCGCGCCGTTGTCGATCACGATCATCACCGCCGCCGGATCGATCACCAGCACGCCCTCGGGACCGCCGCCGCCAGAGCTCGGGTCGACCGTCGTCGGCGTGCTCGTCGGCGCGCCGGTCGTCGGCGGCGACTCGCCCGTGCTCGCCTCGCTCGCGCCGCCGGTCTGCGTCAGCGAGCCGCCGCTCATGGTCACGCTGGCCGACGCCGCGGTGCCGTCACCGCGGCTGCCATCATCGCTACAGCCGAACATCAGCGCAGCGAAGGCCGGCCACGCGAGCGCCGTAATACCCCGAGAGAGACCGGATCGAGATCGCATGAACACCTCGCAGCCCCTCGCCTACCACGCCTCGTCGCCCGCGTGCAGCCGCAGATCCACCCGCACCGCGACCTCCCGCGAACGCGGCCCCCAGGCGTGGTCCGTCGGGCCCCGCCGTGACACACCGTCGTGACACCGTGGCCTCGACGTGAGGACCGTCCGAACACAGGCCCGGGCGTGTTACGCTGCCGGCCGCCGTGCAGGACCTCGAAGCGGACAGACTGCGCGCGCTGATGCGGGCGACGGTGTTCGGCCAGCCGCGCCAGCCCGTCACCATCGACCGCTATGAGATCGTCCGCCTGCTCGGGTCGGGGGCGATGGGCCTCGTCTACGAGGTCTTCGACCCCAAGCGCGGCGAGCAGGTCGCCCTCAAGACCCTCCGCGGCCACAGCCCCCGCGCCCTCACCCTGTTCAAGCGCGAGTTCCGGGCCCTCTCCCGCATCACCCACCCGAACCTCGTCGGCCTCTACGAGCTCGGCCGCGACCAGCACCAGTACTTCTTCACCATGGAGCTGGTCCGCGGCGTCCCGCTCCTGCGCTACCTGTGGGGCGCCGAACCCGAGAGCCCCGACGAGGCCGAACTCCCGCTCACGCCGGTGGCCGACTTCCCGCGCCTGCGCGCCGTGTTCGCCCAGCTCGCCGAGGGCGTCCAGGCCCTCCACCACGCCCACAAGCTCCACCGCGACATCAAGCCCACCAACGTCATGGTCACCCACCAGGGCCGCGTCGTCCTCATGGACTTCGGCTTCGTCGGCGACGAGTCCGTCGGCACCCTCGAGTCGACCGCCGGCAGCATGGTCGTCGGCACCCCCGCGTACATGGCCCCCGAGCAGGCCCTGGGCGGCCCGCGCACCCCCCGAGCGACTGGTACGCCTTCGGCGCGACCCTCTACATGGCGCTCACCGGCCAGGTCCCGTTCCACGGCGAGAACATCGCCACCTTGATGGAGCGCAAGCAGAGCGACCACCCCACGCCCCCGCGCTCGCTCGCCGCCGGCATCCCCGAGGACCTCGAGCAGCTCTGCATGCAGCTGCTCCAGCCCCTCCCCGAACACCGCCCCACCGGCGCCGACCTGCTCGAGCGGCTGCACCAGGGCTCCGAGGTCAGCCACACCCGCGGCTTCGCCTACCTCTCGCCCGCCGCCACCCACGTCGGCGCCCGCCGCTTCATCGGCCGCGGCCCCGAGGCCCTGCGCCTGCGCGGCGCCTACGCCTCCGTCTGCACCGACGGCCGCCCCGCCGTGGTGCTCCTGTGCAGCCGCGCCGGCCTCGGCAAGTCGGCCCTCATCCGCCACGTCACCGACGAGCTGCGCCGCTCCGCCGTGGTCCTGCGCGCCCGCTGCTACGAACGCGACGGCGTCCCCTTCAAGGCCCTCGACAGCCTCGTCGACGCCCTCGCCCGCCACCTGCGCCAGCAGCCGCGCCCCGAGCTCGCGCCCGCCGTCGCCGCCCTCGCCCCGCTGTTCCCGGTCCTGCAGACCGCCGCCGCCGGAGCCGAGCCGCCGAGCCGCCCCGCCGACCACCTGCTCGGCCCCGACGCCTTCGCCGCCCTGCGCCACCTCCTCGCCCGCCTCACCGCCCCGCGCCCGCTCACGCTGTGGATCGACGACCTGCAGTGGGGCGACGAGGGCAGCGTGCGCGCCCTCCAGGCCCTGCTCGCCCCGCCCGACCCGCCGCCCGTGCTCCTGATCGCCAGCTACCGCAGCGAGGACCGCGACACCAGCCCCGCCCTGCGTGTCCTTCAGGACATGTCCCTCGCGCCAGGCCTCTCGGTGCAGGCGATCGAGCTCGGCCCGCTCGACCCCGAGGAGACCCTCGCCCTCGCCTCCGCCGTGCTCGGCGCCGACACGGCCCCCGCCCGCCTCGCCAAGCTCGCCGCCGAGGCCCAGGGCAGCCCGCAGTTCGTCCACGACCTCGCCCGCTTCGTCGCCCACGGCCGCGGCGCCGCCCCCGAGGTCACCCTCGACGAGCTGCTCGAGATCCGCATCGCCCGCCTCAGCGAGCCCCAGCGCCGCCTCCTCGATCTCATCGCCGTCGCCGGCGGCCCGGTCCACGCCGCCACCGCCCTGCGCGCCGCCGAGGTCGCCAAGGACGCCCGCGTCGTCGTCCACGAGCTGCTCGGCCTCGGCCTCCTGCGCAGCCTCTCCGCCGCCGACGGCGAGCGCCTCGACGCCTACCACGAGCGCACCCGCGAGGTCGTGCTCGCCCACCTCGACGGCACCGCCCTGCGCGCCCTGCATGCCACCCTCGCCGCTGCCCTCGCCGCCGCCCTCGCCGCCCAACCCGACGACCACGCCGACCACGAACTCCTGAGCCGCCTGTACCGCGGCGCCGGCGACGTGCCCCGCGCCCGCCACCACGCCGGCCTGGCCGCCCGCGCCGCCGCCACCGCCCGCGACTTCGATCGCGCCGCCGCGATCCTCCTGCGCACCAGCGAGTGGAGCCCCGCCGAAGCCCCGGCCCTCCACATCCAGCGCGCCGAGGCCCTCGCCCGCGCCGGCCGCAGCCGCGCCGCCGCCGACGCCTACCTGGCCGCAAGGACAGGCGTCGACCGCGAGACCCAGATCGAGTGCAGCGCCCACGCGGCCCTCCATCTCCTCAGCGCCGGCCACCTCGAGGACGGCCGCAAGGCCCTCGCCGACGGCTTCACCACCGCCGGACTCGCCCTCCCCGCCGCCAGCGTCCGCGGCCGCCTCGCCGCGCTCTGGCGCCGCGGTCGCATGGCCGTCCGCGGCCTGCAGTGGAGCGAGCGCCCCGCCAGCGAGGTCCCGCGCGCCGCCCTGGCCCGCGTCGACCTCCTGCGCGCCGCGACGGTCGGCGCCCTCGTCGTCGACCCCGGCAGCGCCGCCGACATCCAGGCCCAGCATCTCTTGCTGTCCCTCGAGACAGGTGAACCATCCCACATCGGCCGCGCGATCGCCCTCGAGGCCACCCTGGCCGCCCAGCTCGGCCCCGCCGGCCGGCCCCGCTGCCTCGCCATGCTCGCCGAGGCCCGCGCCCTCGCCCAGCGCCTGAACGACCGCGAGACCACCTACCTCGTCGAGATGGTCCTGCTCCTCGACGCCGCCCAGACCGGCGACTTCGCGGCCGTCCTCGCCCGCGCCGAGGCCCTCACCGCCAACGCCGACCTCGCCCTGCCCCACGCCCGCAACCTCGTCGACGGCCACGGCCTGCTCGCCCTGCTTCAACTCGGCCGCCTACCCCTGCTCGCCGAACGCCTGCCCCCCCGCCTCCACGCCGCCGCGGAGCACGACGACCGCTGCGCCCAGGTCACCCTCCACGGCCTCGACCTCTGGCTCCGCCTCGCCCGCGACGACCTCCCCGCCGCCCACGCGGCCCTCGCCGCCGCCGAGCGAGCCTGGCCCCACCCGCCCGCGCTGGGCTACCACAACCAGCACCTCCAGCTCACCCACGCCCGCGTCGTCCTCCACCTCTACACCGGCCACCCCGCGCGCGCCGTCGCCGTCCTGCAGGACGACGCCCCCGCTCTGGCCCGCGCCGGCGTCGCCCAGACCCACGCCGCCAGCGTCCTCATGGCCGAGCTGGGCGCCCGCGTGCACGTCGCCGCGTGGCGCCAACAACCCGCCGACACGACCCTGCGCCGCGCGGCCGCCCGCGCCGTCGACGACCTCCACGCCCACGGCGCCCACGCCTCCGCGGCCCTCCTGCGCGCCAGCCTCCACCCCGAGTCCGCCGCCTCGCTGCTGCGCGCCGCCGCCGACGAGTTCGCCGCCAGCGGCCGCGCGATCCACCACGCCACCGCCCTCCTGCGCCTGCACGACCCGGCCGGCGCCGCGGCCCTCGGCGCCCTCGGCGTCGTCGACCCCGACCGCCTCGCCGGCGTGCTCGCCCCCTGACGCCCTCGCTGTCGTCGACCCCAACGCATCGGTCCCCGGTGACCCGCCGCGCGGCCCGTGGCCCAACGTCGACTCACGGCCAGCCAGGGTCCAGAGCCCCCGCCACGGCTCCCGGCGCCCGTGTTAGCCTGCCAGACAATGGTCGACGATTTCGCCCTCCTCGACGCCTGGCGTGCCGGCGACTTGCAAGCCGGCAGCCAGCTCTTCGATCGCCACTTCGAGAGCATCCATCGCTTCTTGCGCAACAAGGTCGGCGACGACACCGACGAGGTCATGCAGCGCACCCTGCTGGCCTGCGTCGAGACCCGCGACCGCTTCCGCGGCGCCTCGAGCTTCCGCACCTACCTGTTCGGCGTGGCCCGCCTCGAGCTGCTCGCCCACTACCGCCGCAAGCGCAAGATGGACAGCCATATCGAGCTCGAGTCGCGGTCCTTCTTCGACCTCGACCCCTCGCCCAGCACCATCGTCGCCCGCCACATGGAGCAGCAGATCCTCCACGAGGCCCTGCGCCGGCTCCCGATCGACCTCCAGATCGCCCTCGAGCTGCACTACTGGGAGGCGATGTCCGCCACCGAAGTCGCCACCGTCCTCGAGATCCCCGCCGGCACCGTCAAGAGCCGCCTGCGCCGCGCCAAGGAGATGCTGCGCGACACCATGGCCGGCCTGGCCCTGTCCAAGCCCGCCCTCGAGAGCACCCTCGGCGACCTCGCGGGCTGGGCCAAGTCGCTCGGCGAAACCCTGCGCGAGGGCGCCGCGGTCTCACGCAAGCCGGTGGTGGAGCCGGGCACCCCATGACCACTCCCGCAGCGACCCACCAGACCCCCGCGACTCCCGCGACCCCCGCACCCCGGCGCCGACGCCTCGTCAGCTTCCTCGCCGTCATCGGCGGCATCACCACCACGCTGTTCCTCCTGGTCGTCGGCTTCGCCGCCCTGCGCTGCAGCTTCGGCGGCGGCCCCGGGGTGCCGCGCCGCACCGTGCTGGAGATCGACTTCGAACGCGGCTTCGTCGAGCAGAAGGGCAGCGACCCGCTCTCCCGCATCCTCGGCGGCGGCGATGCCAGCGTCGCCGACACCGTCGCCGCCCTCGAGCGCGCCAGCAAGGACGACCGCGTCGTCGGCCTCGTCGGCCACCTCGGGGCCGGCGGCTACGGCATGGGCGTCACCCAGGAGCTGCGCGACGCGGTCCAGGCCTTCCGCGCCTCCGGCAAGTTCGCCCTCGCCTTCTCCGAGTCCTTCGGCGAGTTCGGCCCCGGCAACCAGGGCTACTACCTCGCCACCGCCTTCGAGGAGGTCTGGCTGCAACCCTCCGGCGACGTCGGCCTCAACGGCCTGTCCGCCGCGACCATGTTCCTCCGCGGCGTGTTCGACAAGTTAGAGCTCGGCGTCCGCATGGACCAGCGCCACGAGTACAAGAACGCGATGAACATGTACACGGAGCGGGACTACACCCCCGCCCACCGTGAGGCCCTCGGCGCCGTCCTCGGCAGCATGCACGGCCAGCTGGTCGCCGGCGTCGCCGCCGGCCGCGGCCTCGACGCCAACGCCGTCACCGCCCTCATCGAGCGCGGCCCCTTCCTCGGCCCCGAGGCCCTCGAGGCCAGGCTCGTCGACCACCTCGGCTACCGCGACGAGTTCATGGCCCGCGTGCAGGAAAAGGCGGGCGACAAGGCCGAGCTGCTGTTCCACGACAAGTACCTCGCCCGCGCCGGCAAGCCGCACCAGAAGGGCGCCCGCATCGCCGTCGTGTACGGCGTCGGCCCGGTCATGCGCGGCAGCAACAGCTTCGACCCGCTGTTCGGCGGCGGCCCGACCATGGGCTCCAAGACCGTCGCCGGGGCCCTGCGCCAGGCGATCGACGACCCCGAGGTCAAGGCGATCGTGTTCCGCGTCGACAGCCCCGGCGGCTCCTACGTCGCCAGCGACACCATCTGGCGCGAGACGGTCCGCGCCAAGCAAGCCGGCAAGCCCGTCATCGTCAGCATGGGCAACGTCGCCGGCTCCGGCGGCTACTTCGTCGCCATGGACGCCGCCAAGATCGTCGCCCAGCCCGGCACCATCACCGGCTCGATCGGCGTCCTCGGCGGCAAGATCCTCACCCGCAAGCTCTTCGAGCGCCTGGGCGTCACCTACGGCGGCCTCAAGACCGCCGCCAACGCCGACATGTTCAGCGAGCTCGACGACTACAGCGCCCACGGCTGGCAGCGCTTCCAGGCCTGGCTCGACCGCGTCTACGCCGACTTCACCGCCAAGGTCGCCGCCGGCCGCGGCCTCCCGCTGGCGAAGGTCCAGGAGATCGCGAAGGGCCGCATCTGGTCCGGCCAGGACGCCAAGGCCATCGGCCTGGTCGACGAGCTCGGCGGCTGGCCCGTCGCCCTCCGCCTCGCCCGCGAAGCCGCCGGCCTGGCCGCCGACGCAGATATCGAACTGCGCACATATCCCGCCGAGAAGTCGCTATTCGAGCAGCTGCTCGCCGACGGCCCCGAGAACAGCGACGCCCCCGTCTCGATCCAGGCCCAGATCGCCCTGATCGAGCAGCTACGCCCCGTCTCCGCCGAGCTCCGCGCCCTCGGCCTCGGCCCCGGCAACCCCGGCGCCCTCGCCATGCCAGGCCTCGAGCTGGCGCCCTGAAAGCACGGTCCCATGGCGCCCAACGGGTACAAGCTGATCCCCGAGGCGCCGCCGGATCCGATCACCGACGACCAGATCGCGGACGACTGCGAGCTGGTCGACGGCGTGCTCGTCGAGAAGGAGACCTCCGGCGAGCACGGCCTGGCCCAGAGCCTCCTCGTCGCCAAGCTCGTGAATCCCTTCTCTCGCCGCCCCGGCGGGCGCCACCCCGGCGGCTGGTGGTTCGCCACCGAGGTGCTGATCGACTTCGGCCCGCGCCAACGCCTGCGCCCCGACATCGCCGGCTGGCGCCGGGAGAAGTCACCCGCGCCGCCCAGCGGCGCGCTCGTCCACGCGATCCCCGACTGGATCTGCGAGGTCCTCTCGGCCTCGAATGTCAACAATGACACGGTCAAGAAGCGCCGTATCTACCACCAACACAATGTCAGCCATTACTGGATCGTGGACCCCCTCGCCGGCCGCCTCGAGGTCTATCGCTGGCACGCGGACGGATACCTCCAGGTGTTGACGGCCGAGCGCGGCGAACGCGTGCGCGCCGAGCCCTTCGCCGCCATCGAGCTCAGCGTGGGCGTGCTGTTCGGCGACGACGACGACAGCGATTGAGCGCTTGCCGTACCACGGCCCTGCAACCCGGACGAGATCACGGCGATAGTCCGAGTCGTAAGCAACCCATCACGCCCAGCTGGGGACGCGCATTCGCCGGGCGCTGACGTCGTGCCAGCGGAAGGTGGTCGCGCACGGCACGAACCCGATCGCCGGGTGCGCCGCGAGGTTGTGGACCAGCCACCAGAAGCGCCGCTCGATCCGCGGCGCGGGCGAGGGCCCTTGCGATTCGTCGCGGTTGAGGCGGCGGCTGGTCCAGTCGTGCAGCGCGATGGTCCAGCGGATCGCCGCGAGCGCGAGCAGCGGGTGCGCGACCAGGTTGTGGAACAACCACCAGCTGCGGTGCGCGAGCCGTCCCGACAGGCGGGCGACGCTCCCGTCGCGGTCGATCCACCGCGCGAGGCGCTGATGATACCGGCTCTCGGCAGTCGACGATTCGCCGGTCCGCACGGGCTTTGTGGGCAGCCCGGACGAATGTATGGCGTATGCCGCGGCGAGGCTCTCCGAGGTCACCGATCCGTCGTTTGGCAGACCGAGCGCCTCGGCGGCCCACAGCGGCCAGGCTCGCTTCGGGTCCTGACGCACCCAGCGGCACGGGTTGATGCCCGGCGCGAAGGGCAGCATCCGCACGGTGTCACGCGTGAGATCGTGGGAATGCCACCAGCCGCCGACCATGAGGTCCCTGGCTCGCGGCTGGAGCACGACGACGCCGTTGAAGCGCCCGGAGTTCCAGCGGAACTGCGCGAAGAACTGTCCGCGGTGAAATTCCCAGTGCGAGTACCGACCGGTGAACTCGTCGTCGCCGCCGGCGGCAGTACACGGTCGACGCGCCGTCCCGGCCGGCGTGGATGCAGATCGTCGACCCTCTGACCTCGTCGCACCACAGCCCGTGCAGGAACGCCAGCGGGCCGTTCCGGCACCAGCGCCGGGTCGTCGTCATCGTCGTCGAAGATCTGCACGGGTCGATCCTACGACGCCATGGGCGCGTCCTGGAAGCCCGAATCGCCGCGGACGCGGGCGACCTACGCCGGCACCGCGCCGCCTTTCCCGGGCGTGGACCTCAGCGCGCCGCGAACTTCGCGATCTCGCTGCGAAACCACACGTCCGCCTCATCCGTGAACTTGTAGTTCGCGCGGATGTACTCCATCGTGTCCTTCTCCGTATCGGTGTACTTGCCGCCGTCGGTCACCGCCGCGATCAGCTGCTTCGCGTCTGCCATGGAGATCCGGCCGTCGCCCTTGCCGGCCGTCGTCGCCTCGGCGATCTCCAGCATCTGCTTGTCGTAGCGCTTGCCATCAATGACTTTGTAGTAGGTCTCGGACATGGCGCGCACCATACCGCGGCCCCAGCGCCGTCTGCACCTGTAATTATCGAGGCGCAAATGCGCGCACCTCAGGACCTGAGCCTGCGCTGGGCCTCGCCGGGCAGCGGGAACCAGCGCAGCGACGCCGCGGCCTCCGGCAGGCTCGGGTCGACGATCGGCTCGGGGCACAGGGCTGCGGCCCGCGCCAGGATCTCCTCCGCCTGGCGCAGATACCCCGCCAGCGTCGCCTCCGGCTCGCTCTGCCGCAGCGACGAGAACTCGAGCTCACCGCCCGCGTACCGCAATTCATGCAACGACAGCGGCGGACGCGGACGCCCCCGCACGTGCGTCCACACGGCCGTCGCCGGGTCGAAGCGATACATCGGCAGCAGCTTCCAGCCCTCGCGCGCGACCAGGTCGATCGCCGCGACCATGTACTGAAACACCGACTCGCTGATGAAATAGTTAAAGTTGATGCGAAACCATCCTGGCCGCATCCCCCCGCAGCCGGCGCCGATGAGCTGGTCATAGGCCATCGATTGCGCCTCGTCGATCTGAAACAGACTGTGGAGATACGGCCCCGCGCACGAGCACCCGCCGCGGGCCTGGATCCCGAACAGGTCGTTGAGCAGGGCCACCACGTAGTTCCAGTGCAGGTGCCCCGATCCGTGGCGGATCACCAGCGATACGATCGACAGGCGGTCGAGCCCGAGGTTGCCGAGCACCCACAGCGCCTCGTTGCGGCGCCACACCGCGATCGCCTGGCGCACGAACTCGGACTCGCGCGCCCGGATCGCCGCCGCCCCCACCGCCTCCTTCAGCTGAAACACCAGGCCCGCCCGGATCGACTCGATGATCGCCGGCGTGCCCGCCTCCTCGCGTCGCACCGCGTCGCGCTGGAACGTCACCTCGGTCGGGCTCACCCACGACACCGTCCCGCCGCCCGGCACCGTCGGCACGCTGTTCTTCAGCAGCGCCCGCTTGACCACCAGCACCCCCGGCGTCCCCGGCCCGCCGATGAACTTGTGCGGCGAGATGAACACCGCGTCCTTCGCCGCGCCCGCCGGGTTCATGTCGATCGGCAGGTACGGGCCCGCCGCGGCGTAGTCCCACAGCGACAGCGCCCCGTGCTGGTGCAGCAGCCGCGTGATCGCGACATCGTCGGAGATGATGCCCGTCACGTTCGACGCCGCCGAGAAGCTCCCGATCTTCAGCGGCCTGGCCGCGTAGCGCAGCAGCTCCCGCTCGAGCTGGACCAGGTCGATGCGGCCATCGTCGTCCTCGTCGATCATCACGCAGTCCGCGATCGACAGCCGCCACTGCAGATCGTTCGAGTGGTGCTCGTAAGGCCCGATGAAGACCACCGGCCGCTGCCCCTCCGGGATCTGGGCCGCGAACCCGTACTGCGCGTCGAGGTCGCCCGGGATGTGCAGACCCAGCACGTCGATCAGCTTGGCGATCGCCGCGGTCGCCCCCGAGCCGCAGAACAGCACGACGTCGTCCGCACCGCCGTTCACCGCCGCGTGGATGATCGCCCGCGCGTCGCTGCGCAGCCGCGAGGTCTGGGCCCCCGTCCCCGAGGATTCGGTGTGCGTGTTGGCGTAGAGCGGCATCACCTCGTTGCGGATGAAGTCCTCGATGAAGCTCAGCGAGCGGCCCGACGCCGTGTAGTCGGCGTAGACCAGGCGACGCGGCCCGAAGGGCCCGTCGATCACCACGTCGTCGCCGATCACCGAGCGCCGGATCTTCGCGATCAACGCCTCGCGCTCGAACAGCTCGCGGGCCGCCACCGCCTCGGCCGCGTCCGTCTCCGGCTCGCTGGCATCGAACTCCCGCGGCGCCCCCCCCACATAGTGCGCCGCCTGGGTCTGCGCCGCGTGCCGGGCCGCGTCGTGCCCCGGCGCGTCCACCTGCGACAGCCGCACGACCTCGCGATTCGCGTGCCGCTGCGACGCGATCAAGTTGCGGTTGATCCGGTCGATCAGACGAAACGCCAGCGGCCCACCAGCGGCCATGATCGCCGCGAAGTCCGGCGCCCGCAGCTCGAGCAGCACCGCGTCCTCGCGCACCGTGCAGGTCGTGCGCCGCGGCCCGCCGTCGACCAGCGCGACCATCCCGAACAGCTTGCCCGGTCCGACCACCGCGAGCTGCTGCCGCCGGTCCCCGCGTTTCACCTCGATCTCGATCGCCCCGCTGGCGATCACACACGCCGAGCTGCCCGCGCTGCCCGCCGTCGTCACCCGCCGCCCGCGTGGGATCTGCCAGCGCCGCAAGACCCCGCGCAGCAGCGCCAGCTCGGCATCCGCAAAGTCGCGGAAGAACTCGAGCACCCGCAGCTCCGCCAGCGCGACCGGCTCCACCGGCCCCGGACCGTCGAACAGCTCCGGACCGACGTCGACCGGCGCCTCGGCCACCCCCGTGATCCCCTGCGTGCGCTGCCGCAGGCGCGCGCACAGCAGCCGAGCCAGCCGCAGCAGCACCTTGAGCGCCCCCGGGGCCTGCGCCGCCCGCAGCACCGCGAAGTCGTCCGCCAGCAGCACCCACCCGCCAGTCGCCTCGCGCGCAGTGATGGTCGCCAGGCGCAGCATCGCGTGGTTGAGCGCCATCTCCCCGAGGTGCTCCCCCGGCCCCACCGAAGACAGCAGCTCGCGCGCCCCGTCGACCTCCGCCACGTGCGCGTCGAGCCGCCCCGTCTCGACCAAGAACAGCCGATCCGCGGGTCCGCCCTGAGCCGCCACGAGCTCCCCCGCAGCCGCCGTGAACGGCTGCAACCGCTCCGCCAGCTGCTGCGCCTCCGCCTCGTCGAGGTCCGCGAGCAACTCCCACTTCGCCAGCAACGCACGCGCGCCAGTCATCGCCACCCCGGGATGGTATCAGCGCCCGCTCACGCCGCACACGCGGGCCAACGCACGCGCGTGATACCTTTGGCCGCCGTCCGCGGGACTTCAGCGCGACTTCCGAACCCAGCCTTTGCAGCTTGTCCAAGCCGTCGCGCCCATTCTCCCCGGGCGGCACCCTGTGGAGAGCCGACGCCCGTGTCCTCGCCCACCCCCATCCAGCAGGCCGCCGCGCGGGTCGCCCACGAGGATCTGGTCGTCTTCCTCAACGCCTGCTTCGCCTGCTCCGGCCAGCGCGAGTTCTACAGCGACGGCCACCAGCAGACCGTCTCGATCGCCTTCCTGCACGACTACATCCGCGGCAACTACCGCCGCCTCTACGCCCGCTCGCTCGCCGCCGGCGTCAACCACTTCAACCAGGGCCGCATCGTCCTCGAGCTCCTGAGCCACAGCCGCGACCTCGATCCCGAGACCCGCCGCGAGGAGGGCCAGCTGTGCCGCGCCGTCCTGCGCGAGCTCCCGCCGCAGCGGGCCTACCGCGTGCTGCTCGGCCTGCGTGAGCGCGGCGTCAACAACCGCCGCACCCGCGCGATCGTCCGCGAGTTCCTGGCCCAACGCCGTGACCTCGCCTTCGACGCCCTCAAGTACCGCAGCAAACTGCACGGCCTGGTCCGCCACGCCCACCCGCCGCTGCCCGGCGAGCTCGGCCCCTTCCTCGCCCGCAGCTGGCAGGCCCGCCGCTACAGCACGCCGCTGCTCGAACAGTTCCGCAAGGCCCACTACGCCGCCGAGGCCGTCTACGAGCTGCCCTTCACCGTCGCCGAGGGCCTCGCCGTCAAGCACAAGATCCCCCGCGCCCTGTTCCTCCAGCGCATCGCCCCGCGCCTCACCGCCCACGAGCGCCTGCGCCTGCAAACCGCGGCCGCCCGCGCCGACGTCGACCTCGACTTCGACCTCGAGCGCGCCCCGCTGACCCGCCTCGCCCTCCACATCCTCGCCCTCCCGCCCGACGATCGCCGGGCCCGCAGCGAGGCCCTGCACGCCGCCCTCGCCGCCAGCGCCCGCCGCACCCTGCAGGCCGCCCCGCTCCCGCTCGGCAAGGTCGCCGCCGTGCTCGACCGCTCTTACTCCACCGCCGGCTCGCGCGACAAGCCGCGTCGCCCCCTGGCGATCGCCCTCGCGGTCGACCAGCTGCTCGCCGCGGCCGCCCGCGAGTACATGTCCTTCTGGACAGGTCCGCCGCCCGCCGACCCGCTGCTGCTGGAGCCCCGCGGCCAGACCGACCTCGCGACCCCGCTGCTCGACGCCCTGGCCTGGCAGCCCGACCTCGTCGTCATCGTCTCCGACGGCTTCGACAACGACCCGCCACGCGGTGCCGGCGAGGTGTGCCGGGTGTTCCGCAGCCGCCTCGACCCCGCCCGCCGCACCACCATCGTCCACGTCAACCCCGTGTTCGACGCCCCCCACCTCGGCCCCAAACCACTCGACCGCTCGGTCCCCACCGTCGGCCTGCGCGACGCCGAGGACCTCGCCACCGTCCTCGCCTTCGCCCGCTTCGCCGACGGCGGCACCAGCCTCGCCGAGCTCGAGGACTACCTCGCCGCCCGCGCCAACGCCCTCCTGTCCCGCCACGCCCCCGGAGCCGCGCCGTGACCCGGGCCCGCGACACCACCACCCCCGGCATCGCCCTCGCCGGCCTGCGCCCCGCGCCCGCGCAGCAGTGGGGCGGCGTGCGCATGATCCCCCTGATCCGCGAGCACGTCCGCCACGACCTCCGCATCACCCGGCGCAAGCTCGACGCCCACGTCGTCACGGTCGGCGACGGCACCGCCTACTGCTCCTTCATGCCGCACGCCTTCGTGCTCGACTGGAGCGACGACGGCCACCCGCTCGCCGCCACAGGCGGCCAGCTCCACGGCCCCGGGAGCCAAACCGCCAAGCCCCGCCAGACCGCCCTCGTCCACCGCATGGCCAAACGCGAGGACCGCAACGCGCTGCGCTTCGTCCCCCTGCACCTCGCCATGGAGGGCTTCCTCGCCCTGCACTTCGGCGGCCCCGACGTCGCCTGGACCGAGTACTCGCGCGAGGCCATGAGCCGCGGCCTCAGCCCCCGCCGCGAGCGCAGCGTCGCCGGCATGTGGATCGACGGCCTCGCCGAGGCCCTGCGTGTGTTCGAGATCCACGACACCCAGGTCGGCGTCCTCATCCTCGTCGCCGACGCCCTCGCCAGCGCCTTCGTGCTCCCGCGCCCCGAGGACTACCGCGAGCTCCACCGCAGCCTGCTCTCCGACTTCTACGGCGAGCTGCTCTACCAGTACGGCCTGCTCCACCCCGAGCTCGCCCGCATCGACCTCGAGCTCGACGCGACCCAGATCCGCGACCTCGCCGAACTGCGCGCCGCGGTCGCCACCGGCCGCCGCGAATGGCACGAGCACACCCTCCTCTTCAGCCACGGCCTGCTCGCCCGCACGACCCACTGGCAGTCCGTCTACCGCGCCGGCCCCTTCCACCTGCGCCGCTTCATCGGCGAGCTGAACCCCGAGCACGAGGGCCACATCGGCGAGGCCATCCACCGCGACGACGGCTCCCTCGAGTACCTCAAGACCTACCGCCTCTCGGCCGCGCAGGTCCGCCGCGCCTACCTGCTGCAACAGCTGGCCAACCACGACTGGCACCTGGGAGCCTGCGCCGAGGCCCTCGGCGACACCGTCAAAGGCCTGATGCTCCGCCTCAAGAACGCCGGCTTCGCCTACCTGCTGAAGCCGCACCTGCTGCGCGGGCTGTGACTCGCATCGCCGGGACCGAAAGCAGCGAGCGCCCCGACCCGCCAATTCCGGGGCGCGGGGCGCGAGCTCTCACCGCTCCGCGATCACTGCGGTAGCACGCTGTTGAGCTGCCCGCCGGTCATGTCCGAGTAGACATAGTGCTGCCCGAGCACATCGACCTTCATCATCCCGCCGACGTTCTCCGGGTCGAACTTCCAGGCCCAGCCGCCCTGGTCGACCAGCCACACGAACTTCTCGGCGTCGATGCTGAAGCCGATCGCCGTGCTGCACGGGTTGGTGTTCCAGTTCTTGATCAGCGTGCGCGTCGCACGGTCGATCTGAGCGAAGCCGCAGGGGCTGTTGTTGGCGACCCAGACGTACTTCTCGTCGGCCGCGACCCCGCGCCAGCATCCGTTGAGGCCCGGCACATTGACGTACTGCTGGGTCTTGGTGTCGAACACCGTCACCGGCCCGCAGTTGCCGCCGAACCACGGGTTGCCGTCCTTGTCGACGGTGAAGCCGTACGACTGCACGTTGCCTGGCGGGGTGTAGCGGGTGATCGTGATCGGGTTCTGGTCGGTGTTGACGCGCACGAACTCGCCGCGCAGCGACGAGAACCACGGCCGGAACGCGGGGTCGAGCGCCGCGCCGTAGGGCGCGAAGCCGGAGCCGTTCCAGCCCGGCACCGGGATCGTCTGCTCGATCACGCCGGTCTCGCCGTCGACGCGGATCAGGTGCACCGTCTCGCCGCCCGCGTTCGACATGTAGCCGATCCACACCTTCGGCTCGACGTACTTGCACTGGTCGTAGTCCCAGTGACCGGCGGTCCAGGTCACGCCGCGCGGGCCGTCGTCCCACGCGCCGAGGAAGGGCAGCGTGATCGACCAGCGCACACACTCGTCGGCGCCGAAGGCCAGCAGGTTGTTCTTGTTCTGCGAGCTGTCGAGCATCCCGTTCCCGTTCTTGTCCGGGCAGTCCTCCGCGTTGGCCGCGATCATCGTCGAGCGCCCGGTCTGGCGGTTGTTGACCACCACGAAGCGACCGTCGGCGCTGACCGCCGTGCGCGACGGGCTCTCGTTGCCGCTTGGGCCGGTCCGGTAGCGGGCCAGCTCCGTCATCGTCTTGGTGTCCACCTTCGACACGTCGCTGGTGTTCTGGCTGGCGATCCAGATGTAGCTCTTCTCGACCATGCCCATGCCCATGCCATCACCCGGCTCGCAGGGCGGCGCCTCGCCCGTCGACGACGACGACGACGACGCGCCCGAGCTGCTATCGGGCCCGACGCTGGTGCTCGTGGTATCCGGCAGCACCCCCGAGGTCGTCCCGGCGCTCGTCCCCGTCGCCGTCGGGTCGCTCGTCCCCGTCGCCGACGGATCGACCGTCGTGCTCGTCGGCCCCGCCGTCGTCGGGCCGTCGGTCGTCGTCATCCCGTTCGACTCGGAGTTCCCGCTGGTCGGCGTCGTCGTCGGCCCGTCGCTGCTCCCCGTCGCCGGCGAGTCCGTCGCGCTCCCGACGCTCGCGCCGGTCGACCCCTGGGTCGCGCCCGCACTGGCGTCGGTCGTGCCCGTCGAGTCGCCGCAGCCCGCGAGCCCCAGCGTCCAAGCCACAGCACCACACCCCATCCATACCCGGCTATTCATGCCGCCCATCTTGACCGAGGCCCGGGGGCCGCACAACGGTTTTCACGGGGATGTACCTGCCGCGACGGGCTCCACCCGCCGCTCACTCATCATATGCGCGCAAGCAAGCGCTCACGCGCGCCCGAGCTCCGCATCCCTGCGGAGCTCCCCCGGGCCTCACTGCGGCAGCACGCTCAGCAGCTGCCCGCCCGTCATGTCGGAGTAGACGTAGTGGCTGCCCGCCACGACGACCTTCTGCATCGCGGGCACATTCTCGGGGTCGAACTTCCAGGCGAAGCCGCCCTGGTCGACCAGCCACACGTTCTTCTCCACGTCGATGCTGAGCCCGATCGCCGTGCTGCACGGGTTGGTGTTGTGGAACTTGATCAGCGTGCGATTCTCCCGGTCGATCTGGACCAGCCCGCAGGGGCCGTTGGACGCCACCCACACGTACTTCGCGTCGGCCGTGACGCCGCGGTGGCACGCCTGCGTCCCGACGATGGTCGTGAAGTTCTGGTTCTTCTGGTCGTACACCGTGACCGGCCCGCTGCAGCCGCCGAACCACGGGTTGCCATCCTCATCGATCGTAAAGCCGTACGACTGCACGTTGTTCGGCGGGGTGATGCGGGTCAACGTGGCCGGGTTCTCATCGGTGTTCACGCGCACGAACTCGCCGCGCAGCGACGAGAACCACGGACGAAACTGCGGGTCGAGGGCCGCGCCGTAGGGCGCGTAGCTGCTGCCCTTCCAGCCGGCCGCGATCAGCGTCTGCTCGACCATACCGGTGATCCCGTCGACGCGCACGAAGTGGGCGTTGTTGCCGGCCGCCAGGTAGCCGATCCACACCTTCGGGTTGACGTACTTGCACTCGTCGTAGCTCCACTCGCCCGGCGTCCAGGTCACGCCGCGCGGCCCGCTCGCCGTCCCGCCGGCCACCGGGTGGACGATCGACCAGCGCACGCACTCGTCGGCGTCCCAATTCAGCAGATTGTTCTTGTTCTGCGAGGTGTCGATCATCCCGTTGTTGTTCTTGTCGATGCAATCGGCCTCGTTCGCCGCGATCATCGTCGAACGCCCGGTGTTGCGGTTGTTGACCACGACGAAGCGGCCGTCAGCGCTGACCGCCGTGCGCGACGGGTTCTCGCCGGCCGGACCGGTGCGGTAGCGGGCCAGCTCCGTCATCGTCAGCGTGTCGACCTTGGAGATGTCGTTGGTGTTGTAGCTGGCGATCCAGATGAAGCTCTTCTCGACCATGCCCATGCCCATGCCGTCGCCCGGCTCGCACGGCGGCGCCTCCCCGGTCGAGCCCCCCGTGCTGCCCGCGCTCGGATCGACCGCCCCCGTCGAGCCCGTGCTGGTATCTGGCACCACCCCGGAGCTCGTCTGCGGGTCGCCGGTGTCGGTCATGCCGGGCCCCGTCGTCGCCGTCGTCCCCGGCCCCGTCGTCAGCGTCGTCGCCGTCGTCCCGTCCGACACGTCCGTCGTCGGCACCGTCGTCGCCATCGTCGCGCTGTTCGAGTCGGAGCCCACGGTCGCCTCGACGGTCCCGCCGCTCGGGTCGCTGGTGCTCGTCGGGTTCGTGCCCGCCGACGTCTCAGCGCCCGTGCTCTGCCCGCCCGACGCGCTGGCGGTCTCCGTCGCCGTGCCCGAGTCTCCACACGCCAGCACCAGCAAAGCCGGCGCCGCCAACCATCCACCCTTCATCCAAGTCCAGGTACCCATGCCCACCACGATGGGCAGATCCACGGCAAACTTTCAATAGCACTGCGGTTCTCCCCCCATCACTCGACCACCGCGCAGCCGCGCAGCGCGAAGCAGCGCACCCCCTTCGCATGTGCCAGCGCGACCGCCTCCGGCTCGGCCTCCGCGCCCACGAGCCACACCTGCTCCGGAGCCCAGTTGCTGTCGACTCGTGCGCGTGACGCCTCGACCCCCGCCAGCGTCTTGGCCGCCGCCCGCGATCTGCGGTATCGATGAGGGCCTTGCTCGCCAACGATCGCAGCCTCGTCGGCCCCGACGGCGGCCTCCTCGCTTACCGCGTCGAGGGCCGCGGCCCCGCCCTGCTGCTGACCAACGGGATCACGACCTCCAACTTCTTCTGGTCCTACCTCCACCGCCGCTGGGCCCCGCGTCACACCGTGATCAACTGGGACCTCAAGGGCCACGGCCGCTCCGCCCCCGCGCGCAGCCCCGAGGCCGCCTCGATCGACGCCCTCGCCGACGACCTCCTGCGTGTCCTCGACGCCGCCGGCCAGCGCCGCGCCACCCTCGTCGGCTTCTCGATGGGCTGTCAGGTCAGCCTCGAGGCCTACCGCCGCGCCCCCGAGCGCGTCGCGGCGCTGGTGCTCCTGCTCGGCCCCGCCGGCCGCGTCTTCGACAACGCCCTCGGCCCGCTCGGCAAGCTGCTCCACCTCGGCATCGAGCACATGTCTCCGCGGGTCTTCAACCTCGGCCTGCGCGGCGTGCAGCGGGTGGTCGGCTCGCCGATCGCCTACCGCCTCGGCCGCAGCCTCCGCCTCGTCGGGCCCGCGGCCACCCGCGCCGACGTCCAGCGCTTCGTCGATCACTTCGTGCGAGACATCGACCCCGCGACCCTCGGCGCGATGGCCCTCGCTGCCCAGGCCCACTCCGCACACGACCTCCTGCCCCAGATCCGCGTGCCCACCCTGATCGTCGCCGGCGACAGCGACGTGTTCGCCCCCGGCGCCCGCGTCGGCGCCTTGATGCAGCGCCAGATCCCCGGCGCCGAGCTGCTGCGCCTGCCCTACGGCACCCACACCAGCCTGTTCGAGCACCACGCCGAGATCGGCGCCGCGATCGACGACTTCCTGGCCCGGCGCGTGCCCGAAGATCCCCAGCGTCGCAAGCCGTGACGCCGCTCCGGTACCTGACCTTCGGGACAGGTACCCCGGACCCGCGGGCCCTTCCCAGCCGCGCGCCGATCTGCCTATATGGCGGCATGCTCCGCCGCGCCCGCGCCCTCGCCCTCCGGCTCGCCGCCTGCAGCGGCGACACCAACACCAGCGACTCCGCGAGCAGCGGCGCCGGTACCGGCGGCAGCAGCGGCGGCGCTCCGACCACCGACAACCCGGGCACCACCACCGCCGGCCCGGGCACCACCGCCGAGCTCCCCACGACCGACCCCGGCACCACCGCCGCGACCGCGACCACCGGCGACGCCAGCACCGGCGAGCCCGCGATCGACTACACCCAACCCGGCCCGCACCCGGTCGGCAACGCCCGCTTCGTCGTCCCCAACGGCGATCGCGATCTGCTGGTCGAGCTGTGGTACCCCGCCGACGCCACCGCGGCCGACGCCGCCGCCGCGGGCCACCCGATCGCCGACTTCGTGCCCGCCGGCCCCGACCGCGACGCCTTCGACGGGCTGCTCGCCGCGCTCTCACCCGCAGGCAAGATCGGCACCCGCCTGCAGACCCGCTCCGCCCTCGACGCCAAGCCCGCGGCCGGCGGCCCGTGGCCGACCCTCGCCTTCTCGCACTGCTTCAACTGCGTCCGCTTCTCCACCTTCAGCGTCGCCGAGCGCCTCGCCTCGCACGGCTTCCTCATCGCCGCCCCCGACCACACCGGCGGCACCCTCTTCGACGACCTCAAGGGCGAGGGCGCCCCGATCGGCGAGGACTTCCTGAAGGTCCGCACCAGCGACATCTCCACCGTCCTCGACGCCGTCCTCGATCCCAACAGCACCCTCGTCCCGGCCCCGCTGCGCGGCCTCGCCGACCCCGCACACGTCGGCGTCTACGGCCACAGCTACGGCGCCGCCACCAGCGGCCGCGTCGCCCAGGACGACCCCCGCGTGCGCGCGGCCCTGCCGATCGCCGCCCCCGTCGAGAACCCGCTGTTCCCGGGCACCCACGTCGCCGACATCCACGTCCCGATGCTCGTGATCCTCGCCGAGGAGGACAACAGCATCGGCAAGCTCGGCAACAACCTCATCGAGCTCAACTTCGCCAACCAAAATCCACCCGCCCGCCTGGTCCGTGTCACCGACGCCGGCCACTGGGGCTTCACTGACATCTGCGGCCTGACCATGGGCTTCTCCGCCGGCTGCGGTGAGGGCCTGCGCCAGTCCGTCCCCGGCGAGCCCTTCACCTACCTCGACATCGAGATCGGTCGCGGCATCGCCAGCGCCTACACCCTCGCCTTCTTCGACCTCTACCTCCGCGACAACCAGGACGCCGCCGCCTACGTCGACGCCGCCGACCCGCCCGCCTTCGTCGCCGTCGAGACCCGCCTGTAGAGGGGGACCGCCGATGCTCCGCCCCTCCGCATCCACGCGCCGCTCGCTGGTCACGCTGCTGCTCCTCGGCAGCCTCGCCTGCGAGCCCCGAATCGAGCCCCAGGCCGCCGCCAGCGCCCCGCGCCAGGAGCCCGCGCCCGCGCCCGCACCCGCGCCCGCGCCCGCGCCCACCACCGATCTCGAGTACCTCGAGTTCATCCACACCCCACGCGGCACCCCGGCCACGAGCGTACCTGGCCCCGAGGCCAGGTTGCCGATGCTGGTCCTGATCCACGGCCTCGGCGATCGCCCGGAGAACTTCAAGCACCTCATCGACGACCTCCCCGTCACCGCCCGGATCATCGTCCCCCGCGGCCTCGATCCGGTCGACGACGACGGCTACTCATGGTTCCCGATCCGCGCCCGCAGCAGCGACGTCGCCGGCCTCTCGCGCGGCATCGCCGGCGCCGCCGACCGCGTCGCCGGCCTGCTCCGCGAGCTGCAGCGCACCCGCCCGACCACCCGCCGCGTCGTCACCGGCTTCTCGCAAGGCGGCATGCTGAGCTTCGCCCTCGCGGTCTACCACCCGAAGCTGCTCGACCTCGCCGTCCCGGTCGGCGGCTGGCTGCCGCCGCCGCTGTGGCCCTCGGCCCTGCCCGCAGACCCGCCGAAGATCGTCGCCCTGCACGGCGAGATCGACAACGCCGTCAAGCTCGCCCCGACCCGCGAGGCCATCGAGCACCTCGAGAAGCTCGGCTGGCCGGCCACCCTCAAGCCCTACCCCGAGGTCGGTCACGCCATCCCGCCCGTCGTCCGCCGCGAGCTGTACCTGCAGCTGCAACGCGGCCTGGAGCCCGCCCCATGAGCGACACCGTCAAGAAGCAGCGCAAGCTGCGGACCTACCCCGACCTCGAGCGCGCCGCCTTCATGCACCCGTGGGACATCAAGGCCACCGCGGCCCTGCACAAGGTCCCCGGCTTCGACCGCCTCATCGCCAAGGTGATGGAGTACGGCCTCGAGCGCGTGCTCTTCCTGCAGAACATCGCCGACAACGTCCGCGTGACCGACAAGATGTTCCCCCGCCTCCACCGCTACCTGCAGTGGAGCTGCAAGGTGCTCGCCGTCCCCGAGCCCGAGTTCTACATCTCCATGGACCCGGTCCCCAACGCCTACACCTACGGCCACACCCGCCCCTTCATCGTCATGACCTCCGGCCTCATCGAGCTGCTCGGCGAGGAGGAGCAGTTCTACGCCGTCGCCCACGAGGTCGGCCACATCAAGTGCGAGCACGTCCTCTACACCGCCGTGGCCATGAACATCGCGACCCTCGTCGAGATCCTCGGCCAGGCCACTCTCGGCCTCGGCTCGCTGCTCGGCAAGGGCCTCGAGCTGCCGCTCTACGACTGGTGGCGCAAGTCAGAGCTCTCGGCCGACCGCGCCGCCCTGCTCTGCGTGCAGGACCGCCAGGTCGCCATGCGCAGCTTCATGAAGCTCGCCGGCGGCGCCAACAAGCTGTTCCACGAGATGGACGAGGGCGAGTTCATGCGCCAGATCCGGGCCTACGAGGAGGCCGACGAGTCCAACCTCAACAAGATCTACAAGTTCTTCATCACCGCCTTCCGCACCCACCCCTTCCCGATCATGCGGGCCAAGCACCTCGACGAGTGGATCACCAGCGGCGAGTTCTACCGCATCTCCGGCCTCGACCCGAACGACGCGTGAAGGCTCAGGGAGCTGGCCCCGGCTCCGGCTCGGGCTCGGGCGCGGGCCACCACTCCGCCAGGTCGATCTCCACCGCCTCGAAGGGCTCGGCCCGCACGCGGTCACTGTCGCTATATACACCGAGCTCGAGCCAGTGCCCCTCGTGCAAGCGACTCACCGTCAGCGTGCGCGCGTCGGGATCGATGTACCAGAGGTGCTGCACGCCGACCTCCGCGTAGAACCGGCGCTTGATCGTCAGATCGTAGGTGCGGTTGCTCGGCGAGAGCACCTCGCAGATCCAGTCCGGCACGATGCGAATGCGACCCTTCGGACCGCCCGGCATCCGGGCCCGCCGCCAGCCCGCGACATCCGGCGAAAACTCCGCCGCACGCGGCAATTCGATGCCGGGTTCGACGACGATCCACCATCCGCCCGGGCCTCCGCGTCCACGCTGAAACGGCACGTGCAGGTCCGCGAAGGCCATCCCTTCGATCGACGAGTGTTCGCCGCGCGGGCGCGGCTGAGTGTGCAGGACACCATCGACGATCTCCCCCTTCACATGCTCGGGGAGCGCCGCCAGGTCGGCCTGCGTGGCTGGACGGAAGGTCGCGTGGTCCATCAGCGCGGACCCTAGCACGCATGCAACACGCCAGGTAGCGGCTCAGCCGCGGCGCTTGCGATACCTCGCCGGCAGCGCCGCGAACACGTGCGGCGCGCTCGACTCGATCAGCTGCATGCACACCCGATTCGCGTATGCCCGTGTCGAGTCCGCCGGCCCCGGGAAGGGCTCGAGGAAGGGCAGCACGCGGTCCGCGAATTGCTCCGCGCTCCAGCGGTGCCACTGTCCGAGCTTGGTCCCGCCGGCCTCGCCGTCCTCGCGTCGAGCCACGAACGCGAGCTGGTGCTCCGAGTTCAGCTGCAGCAGCCAGCTCTCGATGTCGCGCTCGAAGCTCGCGCTCTGGGCCTGCGACGGGGAGATGTCGCGCAGGTCACCAAAGCCCTCCTCGTCGAGGTCGTCGTCATCGTCGTCCCCCTCGCCTGGGTACGCCTGGGTGATGTGAAAGTTGATCCACTGATCACCATTGCCCGCGTACAGCAGCGGGCCCTCCCAGGTCACGCTGCCGCGAAACGGCGCCGGGATGGCCCGCTTGACCGCCGCCCGGGCGCGCACGGGCACCGGCTTCACGAAGCAGACGAGGATCTCGCCCCACTCGAAGTACGAAGCTTCCCCCTCGCCCAGAAACGGAAACAGAAAGCTCTGCCCGCGCTTCACGGCGGCCTTCTTCGCGGTCTTCTTCGCAGGCTTCTTCGCCGTCTTCCTCGCCGTCTTCTTCGCCGCCATCCACCGATGGCAGCAGACGCAACCGGGCCGCGTCAACCCCCGGGACGGCGGCGCCAGAAGATGCGCTGGGCCCACGCCGAGGCCGCGATCCGCAGGTCATCGAAGTACGTGTACGAGACCGGCACGACCACCAGCGTCAAGATCGTCGCCGTCGTCATCCCGCCGACCAGCGTCTTGCCGAAAGGCCCGTAGTTGAGCCCCTCGCCGGTCGGCGTCGAGAAGGCCAGCGGCAGCATCCCGCCGACAGTCGTCAGCGCCGTCATCATGATCGGCCGGAAGCGCTGCATCCCCGCCTGCACGATCGCCTCGTCGCGCGACAGCCCGGCCCGCCGCGCCCCGTTGATGAAGTCGACCAGCACGATGCCGTTGTTCACGACCACCCCGAGCAGCAGCAAGATCCCGATCACCGCCAGCGAGTCGATCGGCGAGCCCGTGAACATCAGGAACCACCACACCCCGATGAACGACAGCGGTATCGACGGCAGCACGCTGAGCGGCAGCACGAAGGACTCGAAAAGGAAGCCCATCAGCAGGAAGATGAAGATCGTCGACAGCGCCGCCGCGCCGATAAGGTCCGTCATCAGGTCGTTGGCCTCGCGGGCGTTGCGGTCGGCGTCGAAGCTCAGCCCGCTCGGCAGCTCGTAGCGCTTCAGGAACGCCCGCAGCGCCTCCTCCGTGGCCAGCCGGTCCTCCTTGGCCAGCTCCAAGCGGATCAGCGCCGCGACCCGCTTGTCGTTGCGGACCAGCGCCGACTCGCCGCGCCGCAGGCCCGTCTCGGTCAGCACGTTGATCGGCACCACCTTGCCCTTGTCGCTCAGCACCTTGAACTCGAGCAGCTGCGACAGCTGCTCGCGGTCGTCCTTGCGGTACCGGATCCGCACGTTGATCTCGCGGTCCTCGCCCGGGCTCTGGAAGCGCGGCAGCAACTGCCCGCGGATCGCATACGCCACCGTGTTGGCGACCGTCCCGGCCGACACCGCGAAGCGCTCGCTCATCGTCCGGTCGACCGCCAGCGTCAGCTCCTCGCGGCGCAGCGAGTCGGCCCCCCGGCTCGAGATCCCGAGCACCCCCGGCTGGGCCAGCAGCGCCTGCTCGAGCGCCTCCTTCGCGTCCTGCACCGACTGGTGGTCGTCGCCGTAGAGCGTGATCGCGAAGGCCTCGTCCTCGGTCCCGTCCGAGCCGCCGAAGCGCGCCTCCTTCACCCAGCCTGGTCGGCTCGGCATCAGGTCGTAGACCGCCTGGCGCACCTCCGGGAACGGCCGCTCGCCCGCCGCCTGCTTCTCGAAGAACACCTGCACCTGCGCCAGCGAGCCGTCGAAGCCGATGTACTGCCCGGCGATGCGATACTCATCCTTGTGCTCGGCGAGCGTCGCCTCGACCTCGCGGAAGAACTTGCCCGCCTCCTCCTTGCTGATATCGCCAGGCATTGAGTAATAGGCGAAGAAGTTGCGGGTGCCCATGTTCTCGCCGCCCGAGAACGGCACCCGCATCATCGGCCCCGCGATCGTCAGCACGAACATCAGCAGCGAGGGCACCACCACGTCCATGCGCCGACGCAGGCTGACCCGCAGCACGCGCCCGTACAGGCGGTTGATCCGGCCCATCGTCGCCTCGTACACCAGCGTCGTCCAGCGCTTCCACGCCTGGTCGACCGCCAGCACCGGCGCGAGCCAGCGGCGCGAGCGCAGCAGCGGCGTCGCGTCGCGGAAGGCCACCGCGCTGGCGATCGGCACCAGCGCCAGCGCCACGAACAGGCTCGCCAGCAGCGACACGCACACCGGCGTGACCATCCGGATCATGAAGAACTGCGTCACCCCCGACGACAGCAGCGCCGCCGGGGCGAACACGATCATCGTCGTCAGCGTCGCCAGCGTGATCGGCAGGGCCACCTCGCTGGCCCCGTGCAGCGCCGCCGCGTAGGGCCCCATCCCGCGCCCGCGGTAGTGCTCGATGTTCTCCGCGACCACCACCGAGTTGTCGACCACCAGCCCGACGCAGATCATCAGGCCGAGCAGCGAGATCAGGTTGATCGACTGCCCGAGGAAGTACATCGCCGGCAGCGCGAGGAAGATCGACAGCGGGATCGAGGCCGCGATCAGCACCGTCAGCCGCACCCGGCGCAGGAAGAACAGCAGCACGAAGATCGCCAGCACCCCGCCCTGCAGGCCCGAGCTGGTCACCTGGTCGAGGCTGAAGCGGATCGCGTCGCCCTGCATGAAGATATCTTCGATCAGGAAGCCCGCCATCGCCGGGGCCTTGCGCGCCTCGTCGACCGCCGCACGGATGCGATCGCAAACCTCCACCGTGTTGGCCTGCGACTCCTTGAGCACGAACAGCACCATCGACGGGCGCCCGTTGTAGCGGTCGACACGCTCGGTCTCCGGATAGTCGTAGACCACCTGGGCGATGTCCTTGAGCCGCAGGTTCTTGGTCCCGACGATCGTGTCCTCGAGCTGCGCGACCGTCTGGTAGGTCGCCAGCGAGCGGATCACGTACTTGCCCTCGGGGTCGCGAATATCGCCGCTGGCGAGGTTGAAGTTGGCCTTCGTCAGCGTCTGCGCCAGCTGGAAGATGTTGACCCCCGCGGCCTCGGCCAGCGGCCGGTTGAGCTCGATGCGGATCTCGCGGTCCTCCTGGCCCCACACGTTGACCACGCCGACGCCGTCGATCCGCTCGATGGCGCGGACCAGGTGCTTCTGCAAACGATCACGCGGCAGCTCGACCCGGTCGTCCCAGCTGATGCCATAGAACGCCACCGGCAGGCTCGCCCCGCTCTGCTTGTTGATCCGCACCCGCTCCACGTCGCTCGGCAGGTCGGCCCGCGCCCGCGCGACCCGATCACGGACCTCGCGGTAGGCGATGTTCATGTCGGTGTCGCCCTCGAACACCAGCGACAGGCTCGCCCGGTCCGCCCGCGAGGTCGCGCTCAGCTCGGCGAGCTTGGGCGTCGTCGAGAGCGCCTGCTCGAGCGGCCGGGTGATCCGGTCCTCGATGTCCTGCGCCGTCGCGTTCGCGTAGGGCACCTCGACCTGCATGAACGGCGGCGAGAACCCGGCCGGGATCAGCTCGATCGGGATGTTCACCAGCGCGACGATCCCGATCACCACGAAGCTCAGCAGCACCATCAACATCGTCACCGGTCGCACCAGCGAGAGGTGAACCAGGCTGGTGTCGCGGAGCTTGTCGGTCGACATGCGGGCCTCCAGGGTCAGGACTTCGGCTCAGGATCGAGGCTCGGCGCTGGCTCGCCCGCAATCTCGGGCGCCGTCTCCGGCTTCACCAGTGACGCCTCGGGCGCGAGCTGCTCGGGCGTCACCGCGGCCGCCTCGCGCGCCAGCGCCAGATCGCGCGGCTCGGCCACCGCGCCGCCGAACAACCGATCGACACCCGCGTACAGCGTCGGGATCACGACCAGCGTCAGCAGCGTCGAGAAGCCGAGGCCCGCGATCACCGTGATCGCCATCGGCGTGCGCAGCTCGGCCCCGTCGCCGAGCCCCAGCGCCATCGGGATGAGCCCCAGCACCGTCGTCAGCGTCGTCATCAAGATCGGCCGCAGACGCACCTGCCCGGCCAGCGCCAGCGCCTCATCCGTGCTGTGCCCGCGCTCCTTGAGCTGGCCCGCGTAGTCGACCAGCACGATCGCGTTGTTGACCACGATCCCCGCCAGCAAGATCGCCCCGAGGAACACCAGCACGCTGACCGGCAGCCCGAGCAGCAGCAGCGCCCACACCACCCCGATCGCCGCCAGCGGGATCGTCACCAGGATGATCAGCGGGTAGAGCAGGCTCTCGAACTGCGAGGCCATGATCACGTACACCAAAAAAATCGACAGCCCGAGCGCCAGGTACAGCGAGCGCGACGAGGTCTCCCACTCCGCGCTCTGCCCCGTCACCGCCAGGGTCACCCCCGCCGGCAGCTCCAGGCGCCCGAGGCTCAGGTCGATCTTCTCGACCACGCTGCCGAGGCCCGCGCCCTCGAGGTTCGCGGTCACGAGGCCGACGCGCTGTTGGCCGATGCGCCGGATCTCGTTCGGCCCGCGCCCGAGCGTCAGCTCGGCCACCGCCGACAGCGGCACCGGCCGCGTCTGCCCCGGATTCACCACCAGCCCGCGCAGCGCCTCGATGTCCGCCGTCTCGATGTCCTTGAGCCGCACCCGCACCGGGATCTTGCGGTCCTTGCGGTTGTACTTGGTCGCCTCGAAGCCCTGCACCTTGTTGCGCACCAGCTCGGCCACCGTGCGGATGTCGAGGTTGTAGCGGGCCAGCGCGTCGCGGTTGTAGACGATCTGCACCTCCGGGCTGCCCGGCAGGATCGACGCCTTCACGTCGCGCAGCCCCGAGATCGTCGTCAGCGCCTCACGCACCGCCTCGGTCGCCGCCCCCAGCTCGGCCAGCTCGTAGCCGCGGATCTCGACCTCGATCGGCCGCGTGAACGAGAACAGCGCCGGCCGGGTCACGTTGACCACCGCGTCCGGGATCCGCTCCACAAGTGGACGCACCGCCGCCAGCGCCTCGCGTTCGGCCGTCGCCGGGTCGGTCGGGAGCGCCGGCTTGCCGATCGCCGGCCTGTCCTTCGGGACAGCCCCATCCGCGCCCGCAGCCGCGAGCGCCGGGTCGCCCGCGGGCGCGAGCGCCGGGTCATCGGTCCGGCTGCGCTGCGAGGTCAGGGCCACGCGCAGCCGCGTCGTGTGCTCGCCGCGCTCGCCCGACTCGCTGCTGTCGCGCTCGCTGCCGATGGTCGTGATGAGCCCGCGCAGCCGCGGGATCGCGGCCAGCAGCGACTGCTCGACCGGCAGCATCGTCTCCGCCGTCGCCACCAGCGGCGTCCCGACAGGCAGGCTCAGCTCGACCGTGAACTCGCCCTGATGCAGCTCCGGGATCAGCTCGCTGTCGAGCTGCGGCGCCGCCCACACCGTGGCCGCCCCGCCCGCGAGCACCAGCCCGTACACCACCACCCGGTTGCGCAAGCTCCACCGGATCAGCCGCGGATACCCGGCCTCGAGCACCCGCATGAGCGCGTCGAACAGCCACAGCACCGGCTTGATCACCCAGCCGAGCACCCACCCCGCCGCGCCGACGATCGTCACCCCCAGCGCCGCCACCACGATGAAGATCGCCGCCAGCAGCTTGCCCACCAGCTCGAAGACCAGGTGCAGCGCGAAGCGCAGCAGCAGGTACACGATCGGCAGCAGCGTGACCCACCACCAGCGCGGGCGCCGGATCGCCGCCCACAGCTCGCGCAGCGACTCCCAGCGCACCATCATCCCACCGAGCGCGCGCAGCAGCCGGACCTGCGGCGCCGGCCCGCTGCCGAGCCCCGGCCCGCCGATGAAGCCGCGCGAGGCCAGCATCGGGATCAGGAACAGCGCCACCGCCAGCGAGGCCAGCAGGCTAAACACCACCGTCAGGCCGAGGTCGCCGAACATCTGCCCGGCGATGCCCTCGACGAACACCATCGGGAAGAACACCGCCACCGTCGTCAGCGTCGACGAGATCACCGCGCTGCCGACCTCCGAGGTCCCGCGCACGGTCGCCGTGATGTAGTCGTCGCCCTCCTCCTTGCAGCGGTGGATCGACTCCAGCACCACGATCGAGTTGTCGACCAGCATGCCGATGCCGAGCGCCAGCCCGCCCAAGCTCATGATGTTGAGCGAGACCCCCGCCATGTTCAGCGGCGCGAAGGTCACGAGAACCGAGATCGGGATCGAGATCGCCACGATCAGCGTCGACTTGATGTCGCGCAGGAACAGAAACAGGATGACGATCGCCAGCATGCCGCCCGAGATCGCGGTGTCGCGGACCTCGTCGATGCTCGACTCGATGAACAGCGAGCGGTCGGTCAGGACCGCGATGTCGGCCCCGTACTCGCCCTGCAGCCGCGGCCGCACCGCGCTCACCGTCGCCGCCGTGACCCGCCGCGCCATGTCGACGATGTTCGCGTCGGCCTCCTTGTAGACCTCGACCTCGACCGCCTCGCGCCCGTCCACCCGGGTGATCACGTCGCGGTCCTTGAAGCCCGCGTCGACCTCCGCGATGTCCTTGAGCTTCACGTCGCGGCCCTCGCGCGACACGATCACCAGCTCGCGGATGTCCGCCAAATCGCGAAATTCATTGACCGTGCGCACCAGGTAGCGGGTCCGTCCGTCGCGCATGCTGCCGCCGGCCAGGTTGATGTTCTCGGCCTGCAGCCGCTTGATCACCGTGTCGACGCCGATGTTCGTGCGCCGCAGCTGCTCCTCGAGCAGGCGCACCTGGATCTCCTCCTCGAGCCCGCCCTTGACCTTGACCGCCGCCACGCCCTCGATCGGCTCGAGCAGGCGCCGCACGTCGCGGTCGGCGATCCTTCGCAGGTACTTGAGCCCGCCGATGCCCGCGAACGCGTCGCCCGTGCCGCTCAGGCTCAGCGTCAGCACCGGGTCGAGGGTCGGGTCGTAGCGCAGGATCAGCGGCTGCTTCACCTCGGTAGGCAGCACCGGCTTGATCGCGTCGAGCTTCTCCAGGACATCCTGGTTGGCCTCGTCCATGTCCGTGTCCCACGCGAACTCGAGGATCACGTCGCTGTAGCCCCCGCGCGACGCGCTCGAGATCTTGGTGAGGCCCGTGACCACCCCGAGGATCTCCTCCATCGGCCGGGACACGTTGTTCTCGACCTCCGCCGGGGCCGCCCCAGGGTACTCGGTGCGGACCGTCAAGCGCGGGTAGCTGATGTCCGGCATCAGGTTCAGCGGCAACAGTCGGATGCTGAACGCCCCGAACACGATCACCGCGAAGAACACCATCAGCACCGCGACCGGGCGCGTCACCGTGAAGCGGAAGCGCTCCATCGACCGCGTGCGCGCGGCCCAGGCCAGGCGCTCCGACTCGTTCTCCGCCGGACGCAGCGCGGTCGGGTTCGTCATCACTCCGCCTTCTTGGCCGGCACGTCTGCAGCGATGGCCGGCACCGCGTCGATCGGCTTGCCCTGCGCGTCGACGCGGACCACCTTCGCCCCGTCCTTCAAGCCGGTCTGGCCGGCCAGGATCACCGGCTCACCCGCGCCCAGACCCTTGACGATCTCGATGCGCTCCGGGTCGTTGAGGCCGGTCTCGACCCGCACCCGCTTCGCCGTGAAGCCCGCGCTCGCGTCGCCCACCAGCGTGAACAGGTAGGTCTGCTCCTCGTCGCGGACCACCGCCGCCTTCGGCACCAGCAGCACGTCGCTGCGGCTGTCGGTCGTCAACGTGACCTCCGCGTACATCCCCGGCAAGAACGCCGAGGCCCCGGCCGCGGCCCCGGCTGACGCTGGCATCGACACCGTCACCTTCACCGTGCCCGTGCTCGCGTCGATCGTCGGCGCGATGCGCAGGACCTTGCCCTCGCCGCGGCGCCCGCGGGCCGCCTTGCCGACAACCTCGGCCGCCTGCCCGACCTGGATGCGGTCGAGCTGCTTCTCCGGCACGAACACCCGCGCCACCAGCGTGTCGAAGTCGACGATCGTCAGCAGCTCCGCCCCGTTGTTCACGAAGGCCCCCTCGGTCACCTTGCGCTGCGTGATCGTCCCGTCGAACGGCGCCGTCACCTTGGTGTTGCGCATCTCGCGAGAGCGGTCGCTGAGGTCCAGCTGGGCCACCTCGAGCGCGTTGCGGGCCTTGAGGTACTCCTCCTGGCCGATCACCTTCTCGTTGTACAGCCGCTCCGCCCGGTCGAAGTCGACGCGGGCCTTCTCCAGCGAGGTGTTGGCCCGGACCAGCGAGTTGGCCTGCGCGTCGTAGCGGATCCGGGCCAGGAGCTGCCCCTTCTTGACCTGATCGCCCTCCTCCACCGTGAGGTCGACCAGGCGGCCCGTCGACTCGGCGTGGACCGTCACCTGCCGCTCGGCCTCGATCGTGCTCGCCGTCGAGATCGTCGACACGATCGACCCGCGCTCCACCACCCCGACCACCACCGGCGTCGGCTGCTCCTTCGCCGCCTCCCCGTCCTTGTCCGCCTTCCCGTCACGCGCCGCCCGGGCGTCGCAGCCGGCCCCCGCGAGTGCCAGCAACAGGGCACCCGCACGCGGCAGCCCCGGACGAACACACCGAACAACACGCACGCACAGCAGCGCGGCGCACACGACAACAATCACGAGGAGGACGGGCATGGGCAAGGGGCGCGGCCGACCAGCGCCGGGGGTGCATAGCACGGAATGTCGAACCCGGATCGGGCCTGGTGCCCTCAACTCACGCCGCGAACCCCGGCCGTGACACACACGCGGCGAGGGGTCTTGGACACCCGCTCGCGGCCACCGGTTTCACCCGCCGCGCGCCGCCAGCAACAGCTCCGCCAGCTCGATGAACCCATCGGCCTCACCGCCTGTGGTCACGGCCCGCGGCGGGCTCGGAAAATAGGCCAGCTGCGCCAGCACGTCGGCCGTGCCGACCGTCAGCCCGAAGCGCCCGGCGGTGAACAGCCCCGCGTCGTTCGGCGCGTCGCCGATCGTCACCACCTGCTCCGGATCGACCCCCCGCTTGTGCAGCAGCTGCAACAACGCGAGCCCCTTGTCGGGCACCGCCTCGGCCAGGTGCACGTGAACGTTCGACCAGACCAGGTGCACCCCGAGCGCCTCCGCGTGCCCGCGAAGGCGCAACAACTCCGCCTCGTCGCGACCCTCGCGCTCGAACGCGACATCACCGAGCCGGCAATAGTCGTCGCCCGTGACGCGCAGCCCGGCCGCGAATTCCAGGTTCATCCGCTCGCCCGCCGCGCGCAGCCGGGCCCGGTCCGTCGCACGCCCGAGCCAGCGCGGCGCGTGGTCCGGCACGATCTCCAACAATCCGTTCTCCGCGAGTCCGCGGGTGACGCCCGGCACGTAGCGCACCAGCCCCTGCACCTCACCCGCCGGCCGACCCGACACTGGCAACACCACCACCCCCGCCGCCGTCAGCCGCCGGATCGCCGCCAACACCGCCGGGTCGAGCTTGCCGCCCCGCGTCAGCGTGCCGTCGACGTCGGTCGCCACGAGGCTCACGCGTCCGAGGTCCTCGCTGGCAGCGACGCGCGAAATTGGGGCAGGGACGCGAGAATCAGTGCTCATGGGGCGCATTCGCAGAATTGTGACGGGCGCGCTTGCTCGACCGGCGCGGCCTCGTGATAGTGTCCGAGGTACCCCCTCGACATGGCCGTTGTACTTCAGCCCGGCGACGTTTACGCGGGCAACATCAAGATCCTCAGCGTGCTGGGGGCCGGCGCGTTCGCCAGCGTATACAAGGTCGACGTCCGCGGTTACGACCACCCGCTGGCGCTCAAGCTCACGCGCGAGCCCGTCACCACCAGCGACGCCGCCCAGCGGGCCCTGCGAGAGATCACGATCCTCCGCTCGCTGACCAACCCCCACGTGGTCCGCACCTTCGACTGCGGCCTGCGCCCCGACGGCCACGTGTACATGTTGATGGACTACCTCGAGGGCACCACCCTCAACACCTGGCACTCCTTCGACGAGCCGCTCCACCCCGCCCAGGCCGTCACCATCGTCCACCAGGCCTGCCTCGGCCTCGCCGAGCCGCACGCCCAGGGCATCGTCCACCGCGACGTCAAGCCCGAGAACATCTTCGTCCAGGACAACGGCCAGATCAAAGTCCTCGACTTCGGCCTCGCCCGCTCGTGGGACGGCTCGCCCGTCATCGGCGCCAACGCGACCCAGATCCACATGGTCGTCGGCACGCCCCACTACAGCCAGCCCGAGCAGCTCAAGACCCGCGTCCTCACCCCCGCCAGCGACGTCTACTCGCTTGCGACCATCCTTTATGAACTCCTCTCCGCCCACTCGCCCTTCCACCCGGATCGCCCGCTCAACGCCGTCCGCGAGGAGTACCGCGAGAAGCCCGTCCGCTGGCTGCACGCGCACGCCAACATGCCGGTCATCCCGATCGACTCCATCCCTGGCTGCGAGCACCTGCCCACCGCCCTCGTCGACGGCATGATGAGCGCCCTCGACAAGGAGCCCGAGGTCCGCCCGCAGGACGCCAGCGCCTTCGCCAACATCCTCGGCGAGGTCCTGCACCGCGACCTCGGCATCCCGGTCGCCGCCACCCTCAAGCTGCGCTGGCCCGAGGGCGGCGTCGAGGAGCGCCTGTTCCTGCCCGGCAGCTACCGCATCGGCAGCGGCGAGCGCTGCGAGATCATGCTCCCCGATCACCACACCACCCAGATCCGCCGCGTCCACGCCGTGCTCGAGTGGAGCGGGATCCCAAACCAGCCCTACCTGCGCCCGATCATCGGCGACGGCTCCGTCAAGATCGGGGACACCCCGATCCGCAAGCCCGCCGAGCTGGCCCACGGCGAGAGCTTCTGGGTCGGCCCTTACGAGCTCTCGCTCGTCATGTGAACGCGGCGCTGTGAATCAGGCGCCCCGCGTCTGACACCACGGCCCCGGCGAATGGGTCTATCGTGACGGTCCGCGGACCGTCGCCATGGAACTGTCGATCAAGAAGCTCACGAAGACCTACCCCAACGGCGTGCGCGCGCTGCAGGGCGTCGACCTCACGATCCCCCCCGGCATGTTCGGCCTGCTCGGCCCCAACGGCGCCGGTAAGTCGTCGCTCATGCGCACGATCGCCACCCTGCAGGACCCCGACGCCGGCAGCATCCGCTTCGGCGACATCGACGTGCTCACGCAGAAGGCCGAGCTGCGCAAGCTGCTCGGCTACCTCCCGCAGGAGTTCGGCCTCTACCCGAACCTCTCCGCCGAGGCCGTCCTCGAGCACTTCGCCGTGCTCAAGGGCATCACCGTCCGCCGTGAACGTCACGCCCAGGTCGCCGCGCTGCTCGAGCAGACCAACCTCGCCGCCGTCCGCAAGAAGGCCGTCGGCGGCTTCTCGGGCGGCATGAAGCAGCGCCTCGGCATCGCCATCGCCCTGCTCGGCCGCCCCCGCCTCGTCATCGTCGACGAGCCCACCGCCGGCCTCGACCCCACCGAGCGCCACCGCTTCCTCAACCTCCTCGGCGAGATCGGCGACGACGTCGTGGTCATCCTCAGCACCCACATCGTCGAGGACGTCGCCGAGCTGTGCCCGAACTTTGCGATCATCGCCGGCGGCCGCGTGCTCTACACCGGCGCCCCCGAGGCCGTCACCGCCACCCTGCGCGGCAAGCTGTGGCGCCGCGTCAGCACCCGCGCCGAGCTCCCCGATCTCCAGCGCCGCCTCAAGGTCATCTCCACCCGCCTCATCACCGGCCGCCCCGTCGTCCACGTCCACCACGAGGGCAGCCCGGGCCCCGACTTCGAACCCGTCGAGCCCAGCCTCGAGGACGTGTACTTCCACCACGTCGCCCAGGCCCAGGCCGAGCCAGCAGCGAGGCCCGCATGAGCCAGCTCCTCAGCTTCGCCGGCTTCGAGCTGCGCTACCACCTGCGCCGCCCGATCACCTACGTCTTCATGGCGACGATGTTCGCCTTCGCCTTCCTGTTCGGCACCACCGACGCGATCAGCATCGGCGGCGTCGGCGGCAAGATCGCCCTCAACTCCCCGTGGGCGCTCAACACCGTGATCATGGTCCTGACCCTCGTCGGCATGATCATCACCTCCGCGATCAGCGGCACCGCGATCCTGCGAGACTTCGAGCTCAAGACCCACGAGCTGCTGTTCACCACCCGCCTCAGCAAGCCCAGCTTCGTGCTCGGCCGCTTCCTCGGCGCCTACGCCGTCACCGTCCTCGTGTTCTCCTGCGCCGCCCTCGGCATCGGCGCAGCCATGTTCTGGCCCTGGACCGACGCCGACAAGCTCGGCCCCGGCGGCCTCGTCAACTACCTCTGGCCGCTCGTCGTCTACGTCCTCCCCAACGCCCTCGTCGCGTGCGCCCTGTTCTTCGCGGTCGGCATCCTCACCCGCAGCTTCATCGCCGTCTACGTCCAGGGCATCGTCCTGTTCGTCGGTTACTCGCTCGCCCTCTCCCTCATCGCCGACCTCGAGAACAAGACCCGCGCCGCCCTCCTCGACCCCTTCGGCATCCAGGCCACCCGCAGCGTCCAGGAGAGCTGGACCGTCGTCGAGAAGAACAACCTCCTGGTCCCGCTGCGCGACCTCCTGCTCTACAACCGCCTGCTCTGGGTCGGCCTCGCCCTGCTGGTGCTCGCGCTCGCCTACCGCATGTTCCGCATGGAGGCCTTCCTCGGCGCCCGCCGCCGCGGCAAACCCGAACCCGAGCCAGACCAGACCCCGCGCGTCGCCACCAGCATCCCGCCAGTGACCCTGCGCCCCCGCCCGCTCGCCGAGCTGCGCACCCTCATCGGCCTCTACTACCGCGGCATCACCGGCGACCGCCCGTTCCGCGCCCTGGTCGCCAGCGGCATGCTGCTGACCGTCATCAACGCCTTCAACGCCGACCTCATCTACGGCACGACCACCTACCCGGTCACGTACGCGATGATCGAGATCGTCGCCAGCTTCGGCCTGTTCTTCCTCATCATCACCGCCCTCTACAGCGGCGAGCTCGTGTGGCGCGAGCGCAGCCTGCACTGCGACCAGATCCAGGACGCCACCCCCGTCTCCACCCCGCGGGTCTTCGCCGCCAAGATCATCGGCCTCGTGCTCGCCCAGGCCGTCCTCATCCTCGCCCTGATCGCCATCGGCGTCGCCGTGCAGGCGATCAAGGGCTACACGAACTTCGAGCTGGGCGTCTACTTCGGCTACCTCTACGGCTTCGTGTTCCCCGGCGTGGTCCTCACCACCCTGCTCGCCTTCTTCATCCACGTCGTCGCCAACAACAAGTTCCTCGGCAACGCCCTCGTCGTCGTCTTCTACATCCTCACCATCGCCCTCTCCGCCTGGGGCCTCGAGCACCGCCTCTACAACTTCGGCAACGCCCCCACGCCGACCTACTCGGACATGAACGGCTACGGCCCCGACGTCGCCGCCAACCTGTGGTTCACCGCCTACTACTTCGCCTGGGCCATGGTCCTCCTGGCGATCGCCCGCCTCCTGCTGGTCCGCGGCACCGTCGCCGGCTGGCGCGCCCGCCTGCACGCCGCCCGCGGCCGCCTCACCCCGCGCTGGTTCGCCTTCGCCGGCCTCGCCCTCGCCGCCTGGGTCGGCATCGGCGCCTTCATCCTCCACAACACCAACACGCTCCACGTGTTCCGCAGCCGCGACGCGAGCGACGCCCTCCAGGCCGAGTACGAGCGCAGCTACAAGCAATACGAGTCGCTGCCGCAGCCCCGCATCACCGCCGTCGATGTCCACGTCGACATCTTCCCCGAGCGCGGCCACATGCAGGCCAGGGGCAGCTACCAGCTCGTCAACCGCAACGAGCTCGACGTCAGCGAGCTCCACCTGCGCCTCGACGAGGCGGTCACGATCCGCGAGCTCGCCCTCGACCGCCCCACCACCCTCGTCTCCGACGACCCCCGTCTGCGCTACCAGATCCTCCGCCTCGCCACCCCCATGCGCCCCGGCGAGCGCGCCACCCTGAACTTCGACCTCGCCTACGAGCGCGAGGGCTTCGGCAACGACGGCCGCCGCAGCTCGATCGTCGACAACGGCACCTTCTTCAACAACGTCGAGTTCTTCCCCGGCATCGGCTACTCCCGCAGCTACGAGCTCGCCGACGACGACCGCCGCAAGGAGCAGGGCCTCCCGCTGCGCGAGCGCATGCACAAGGTCGACGACCAGGACGCCCGCAAGAACACCTACATCGCCAGCGACGCCGACTGGATCGACTTCGCCGCCAGCGTCTGCACCTCCCCGGACCAGATCGCCATCGCCCCCGGCTATCTCCAGCGCGAGTGGGAGGCGGACGGCCGCCGCTGCTTCGCCTACCAGATGGACAGCAAGATCCTCCCCTTCTTCGCGTTCCTGTCGGCCCGCTACGCCGTCCTGCGCGACAAGTGGAAGGATGTCGACATCGAGATCTACTACCAGCCCGGCCACGAGTACAACCTGACCCGCATGGTCGACGCCGTGAAGAAGTCGCTCGACTACTTCACCGCCAACTTCAGCCCCTATCAGCACCGCCAGGTCCGCATCCTCGAGTTCCCGCGCTACGCCAGCTTCGCCCAGTCCTTCCCCAACACCATCCCCTACTCCGAGAGCATCGGCTTCATCGCCCGCGTCCGCCCCGATGACCCCGACGACCTCGACTATCCCTTCTACGTCACCGCCCACGAGGTCGCCCACCAGTGGTGGGCCCACCAGGTCATCGGCGCCGACGTCCAGGGCTCCACCATGCTCTCCGAGTCGCTCTCGCAGTACTCCGCCCTCATGGTCATGGAACGCGAGTACGGCCGCGACAAGATGAAGAAGTTCCTGGCCTACGAGCTGCGCAGCTACCTCCGCGGCCGCAGCAGCGAGCGCAAGAAGGAGCTGCCGATCATGCTCGGCGAGGACCAGCCCTACATCCACTACAACAAGGGCTCCCTGGTCTTCTACGCCCTCCGCGACTACCTCGGCGAGGACGTCCTGAACGCGACCCTGGCCCGCTACATCCGCAAGGTCGCGTTCCAGCCGCCCCCCTTCACCACCTCAAAGGAGCTGGTCGCCATGCTCCGCGAGGTCACCCCGCCCGCGCAGGCCCACCTCATCGAGGACCTGTTCGAGACCATCACCCTGTTCGACAACAAGGTCCGCGAGGCCAGCGTCGAGGAGAAGGACGGCAAGTTCACCGTCAAGCTCACCCTCGCCGCCCGCAAGCTGCGCGCCGACGAGCTCGGCGTCGAGACCGAGGTCCCGCTCGCCGACGACATCGAGGTCGGCGTGTTCGCGGCCCCCGGCCCCGGCGAGACCCTCGGCCGCCCGCTCTACCTCCAGCGCCACCACATCACCCAGGCCGAGACCACCCTCGAGCTCAGCGTCGACGAGCGACCCGACCGCGCCGGCATCGATCCGAACAACAAGCTCATCGACCGCAACCCCGACGACAACACCGCGTCCCTGTGAGCCGCGCTCCGTGCTCGCCGGAGCGCCCGCGCCGAGCTCCCGGCCCGGGCCCTGCGATCGCCGACGCAGCGCCAACATTACGCCGCTGCCTCGCGCGACGAGATCGCCTCGCCAGTGATAAACCTGCGCTCATGCGCAGCCCTTACCCTTGCCTCTTCATCCTCGCCTCGCTCCTCGCCTGCGGCCCCGGCGGCAACAACACGGACACAAGCACCGGCGGCAGCACCAGCACCAGCGCCTCGACCAGCAGCCCCGCGACCACCGAGCCCACCGGCGAGCCGACCACCAACCCCAGCGAGCCCGGCACCACCAGCACCGCCTCCGCGACCGGCACCGCGACTGGCACCGCGACTGGCACCGCCACCACCACCGGCGAACCCGGCAGCACCAGCACCAGCACCAGCGAGCCAGGCAGCACCAGCGCCAGCAGCACCGGCGGCACCGTCCTCGGCCAGTGCGAGAGCGACAAGGACTGCAAGCTGCAGGACGACTGCTGCACCTGCACCGGCGTCCCGAGCGACGAGAACCCGGTCCCCTGCGGCCTCGACTGCAAGCAATCGAAGTGCTCCGAGCTCGGCATCGACGCCGCCGTCTGTCGCCTCGGCGTGTGCGAGACGGAGCGCCTCCAGTGCGATCAGACCAAGGTCGCCTGCGACGCCCTCCCGCCGATCTGTCCCGAAGGCCAGCTCCCAACCATCACCCCCGCGTGCTGGACCGGCAAGTGCGTCCCGGCCGAGTACTGCGACGTCGTCCCCGACTGCGGCTTCTGCCCGCAAGGTCACCTGTGCGTGCAGAACATCGATCTCGGGCCCACCCAGCCCACCTGCGAGCCGATCCCGCCCGGCTGCAGCGACGACCCCGACTGCGCCTGCGCCGGCGACCTCGTGTGCAAGGACCCCTACAATTTCTGCAGCGAGCAGAAGGGCCCCGTGATCCACTGCGAGTGCCCGAACTGCTGACATACCGCGCGCCCCCGCGCGTGGCCCGGCGAGAATGTCAGCGTGCAGCTCGCGGCCAGCCGCGAGCTTCGCCACTCCCGCAGCAGCGCGCGCCCGCACGCGTCGTCCCGCGTCGCCGCGTCGTGTTACAGATCGGCGATGCGCACCACGCTTGCCCTTACCTTGACCCTCTGCCTCGCCGCCTGCGGCACCGAAGACAAGACCAGCGACGCGAGTGACTCCGCGAGTGGCTCCGCCAGCGAAGCCACCGGCGAGACCACCGCCCCCACCTCGGGCCCCACGTCGGGCCCGAGCTCCGGCGAGTCCGCCTCCGGCGAGTCCGGCGCTGCGACCACCGGGGGCCAGTCCAGCGTCGTCGCCGAGGACTCGCGCTCCATGTGCGTCGGCCAGCCGCCGCTGCTCCCCGAAGAGCTCGGCTCCCCGCCGATCGCCGCCCCCGGCCTCAGCGCCATGGCCCTCGGCGGAGGCAAGGTCGCCGTCACCGAGACCGAGTACGTCGAGAACTGCGGCTACAGCTTCACCGCCGTCCCCGAGGAGACCGCCCCCAACACCATCAGCATCACCTACGAGCACACCGGCAGCGAAGCCGACTGCGAGTGCAACTTCACGATCGACTTCACCCTGAGCGGCCTGTCCCCGGGGACTTGGACCATCGAAGGCCGGCGCCCTCTCGGCCATGGTCGACGTCACCTGAACGCCCGCGGGCCCTTCCGCCCGCGCTCGACCATGGGTCCGATCGCAGACCGGTCGCGGCCGCCCGCGATCCACGCTAGCCTGCCCCCATGGACTGCCGCACCCTCGCCCGCGCCGCGTTCGCCTGCCTGCTCGTGCCCGCCTGCCAGCGCGTCCCGATCGACGACCTCGGCGGCGAGAGCTCCGGCAGCGCCACCGACGTCGAGAGCGCCGACGACGGCGTCCCCGGCGACGCCGACGGCGGCTTCGGCCCCGAGTTCAACTGCGAGCCCGCCGACGAGAATGCCTGCCCCACCGGCCAGAAGTGCACCGCGATCAGCGAGGGCGGCCCGCAGAACCACTTCAACTGCGTCCCCGACGACGGCATGCTCATCCCCGGCGACGACTGCGAGCCCGCCGAGGGCACCGGCCAGGACGGCTGCACCTCCGGCCACGTCTGCCTGCGCACCAACCCCGAGGACCAACTCGGCCGCTGCCTCCCCGCCTGCCGCAACGACGCGGACTGCGAGCCCGGCGGCTGCCAGGCGAGCCCCTACACCCTCACGACCTTCTGCGCCGACGCCTGCGACCCGATCGTCCCCGACTGCGACAACGGCTTCGCCTGCCACCAGACCGCCGACCGCTTCGTCTGCGACATGCTCCTGACCGACACGGACATCAGCCAGCCCGGCGAGCCCTGCAACGCCGTCGGCCTGCGCGGCTGCGCGGCCAACCTCGCCTGCATGCATGGGGCCCTGATCCCCGGCTGCATCGGCGACGCCTGCTGCACCAACGTCTGCGACCTCAACCAAGGCGACGAGCAGTGCGCCTCCCCGTCGCTCTGTCGCCCCCTCTTCGCCGCCCCCGCCCCCGGCTTCGAGACCGTCGGCGCCTGCTACGTGCCCTACTGATCGCCCGCTGGCCCCCCGCCGCCTACTGGCACCCGCGGACATCGTCTGCTGATCGATCGCCGGCCTACTGACCCAGCGCAAAGCTGTACGCCGCCCAGAAGCTCTCCCACTCCGCATCGTCGCAGCCGATGCATCGCTGCATGTGCACCGTCCGCACCAGCCACGCCCCCCGCTGACCCAGCGTGAACTCCACCCGCCCCTTCGCGTCGCTGAATCTCTGCTGACCCTGCGGCTTGCCCGCGGCGTCGCGCACGAAGGCCTCGACCATCACCCCCGCCAGCGGCTCGCCCTCGAAGCGCACCTGCAGCGCCAGCCGCTCGCCCGCCCGCGCCGTCGCCACGTCGCGCTCCGGCACCAGCTCGATGCGATGCCCGAGCACCCGCGTCGACACCCCGTCCGCCGCCGCACCGACCTGCACGAAGGCCTTGAGGTACCGCGTGTAGCGCTCGCGGGCCCGCTGGAACCGCTCGCCGGACCGCTTGCGCTCCGCGAACGCCGCCCGCAGCCCCTCGTGCTTGAGGTAGCGGTTGAACTTGCGGGCCCGCATCGAGATCCGCGCCGGCGTCCGCTCGAGCGCCAGCAAGTGCCCCCCCGACTCACGCAAAGCCAGCCTCACGATCGGCGCCGCCCCCTCGCGCGCCAGCGGCAGCAGGTCCTCGTCACCCGCGCCGCTCAGGTGCCGCAGCGACAGCGTGCGCTCGATCTCCATCGCCTTCTGCTCGTGCGCCGCGAAGTCCTCCCCGACCCACAGCGACAGCGACAGATCGTCCCCCTGCCGCGGCGCCCGCGGCGAGAACTCCAGCCAGTAGTCGTGCGCCCGCGCCGGCCCGGCGACCAGCAGCAACAGCCCCAGGAGGCTCACCCACACAGACCGTCGCATCGCCGCGAGCATGCCCGCCAGGTCCACCTCTGGCAAGCGCGGCGCCGACGAGCGAGGCCTCCCCAACCCGCGATCGACACCTCCGCGCAGCCGCAACTCGAGCCCCACCGACGCCTGCCCGCCGACCCGCGACACCTCCGCGCGGCCGCAACTCGAGCCCCACCAACGCCTGCCCGCCGACCCGCGAGACCTCAGCGCAGCCGCAGCTCGAGCCCCACCGACGCCTGCCCGCCGACCCGCGCCGCCGCGTGCACCGCCACACCGCCCGCCGTCTCGAAGCTCGGCCGCGTGATCGCCACGATCGCGTCGAGCCCGAGCCAAAGCCCGACCCGACCGTCGCGCGGCCGCCAGCGCAGCGCCCCGCCCAGCCGCGTCGCCAACCACAGCGAGCGAGCCGCCAACTTCTCCTTCAGCCCGCTGCCCTCGCCGCGCCCATACATCGCCCCGACCTGCAGGCCCGCGCACAGCGGGAACACGATCGGCGCCCGCAGCAACGCCGGCACCCCGCAGCCCCGCAGCTCGCCGAAGCCGAGGCGAAACACCCCGCCGATCGCCGGCTCCCCGCTCGCCGTGGCGCGCACCGGCGGCGCGAAGCCCCCGTTCAGCTCGACCCGCCAGCCCCGCCCCGCCAGCGACAGCCCCAGCTCGAGCGTCGCGTGCGGCCGCGGCAAGATCCGCGTGAAGCCGACCCCCGCGCCCGCCCGCAGCCCCAGCTGCAGGCCCCGCGGCGATACCTCGCGCCTGTCCTTCGGGACAGGCACATCCGCCCGCGGCAGCGCCTCCGCCGGCTCGACCTCAGGGACAGCCCCCAATAACCTGTCCTCCGGGACAGGGACCACGCCCCTGTCCCCCGGGACAGGCAGCTCCAGCCGCGGGTCTGGCGGCGGCGGCACCACCACCTCCACCGGATCCGCGGCTCTGTCCTGTGGGACAGGTCCAACCGGCGCCTCCGCGAGCGCCGCCAGCGGGTCGATCGCCACCGCGATCATCAGCGCCGCCGCGTCGGCCAGCGCCGCACAGTCGCGGTCCGTCAGCGTCCGCCGCTCGCTGCCCGCCGCCCGCGCCAGCTCGAGCTCGAGACGCCAACCCGCTGCCACCGCCCGCACGCTCGCCGTCGCCGTCAGGTCCGTCCGCTCGATCGCTCCCGGCCCGAGCATCGCCGCCACCCGCCCCCGCAGCGCCGCCTGATCCGGGCAGCTCGCGCCGGGCGCCGCGTCCCAGACGAGACGCAACCCCTCGGCCGGAGCGACGACGACGAGCACGAGGGCGAGGACGACGGACATCCCGGGCGCGCAGTCTATCGACCCGCGGACCCGCCCGCGAGCAGTTCGCCGCTCGTCACCAGCGTCACGCCCGCGGCCTGCATCTCGGCGATCGCCCGCGCACCGTCGCCGGCCTGCAGCTCGACCGCACGACAGCCGTCGACCACCAGACTCGTGCGAAAGCCGAGCCGCACCGCGTCGAGCGCCGTCGCCTTCACGCAGTAGTCCGTGGCCAGCCCGAGCACCCACAGCTCCGACTCGCCCAGCGCCCGCAGCCGATCCTCCAACCCGGTCGCGCGCCGGTGGTCGTTGTCGAAGAAGCCGCTGTACGAGTCGATCTCCGGATCCATCCCCTTGTGCACCACCGCGTCCACCCGCTCCGCCTGCAGCTCCGCGGCGAACGCCGCCCCCCGCGTCCCCTGCACGCAGTGCACCGGCCACAGCACCTGCGCCGCCCCAGCGAGCGTGATCAACTCCCCCGGCGAACGCCCCGGGTGACTCGCCGCGAAGCTCTTGTGCCCCGCCGGATGCCAGTCCTGCGTCGCCACCACCCGGCGAAACCGCGGCATCAGCGAGTTGGCCACCGCCACCACCTCGTCCCCGCGCGGCACCGCCAGCGCACCGCCCGGCAGGAAGTCGTTCTGGATGTCGACCACGATCAACGCGCCCATCGCCGCACCTCTCAGACCTCGAAGTGAAAGCCCTGCTTGACCCGCGCCCGGTACTCGCGCGCGTCGAACTGATACAGCCGGGCCGCCCGGTGGGCCACGCCCAGCTGCGTCTCCGCCAGCTCGCGCAGCACCCCGGTCGCCAGCAGCTTCCGGCGAAAATTCCGCTTGTCCAGCGGCCGCCCCAGCACCGCCTCGTAGACCCCCTGGATCTGCGACAGCGTGAACTTTCGCGGCAGCAGCTCGAAGCCCACCGGCTGCTCGCGCAGCCTGGCCTGCAGCCGGCGCCGCGCCAGCGCCACGATCTCACCGTGATCGAAGGCCAGCGGCGGACAGCGCGAGGCCGGGAACCACCCGACCGCCCGCGCGTCGCTCGCGGCCCGCGGCGCATGGTCCAACCGTCGCACCAACCCGTAGTAGGCCACCGTGATCACCCGATCCCGCGGGTCGCGGCCCGGGTCGCCGAAGCTCGCCAGCTGCTCGAGGTACACCTTCGCCACACCTGTCTCTTCGGTCAGCTCCCGCTGGGCCGCCTGCGCCAGCGTCTCCTCCGCCTCGACGAAGCCCCCCGGCAGCGCCCAGCGCCCGGCGAAGGGCTCGCGGTCGCGCTGGATCAGCAGCACCTTCAGCAGCTCGTCGTCGAGCCCGAACACCACGCAGTCCACGGTCACCGCCGGCCGCGCATGCCGGTAGGTGAAGCTCACGCGCCCCCCCGCGCCGCCGCGATCACCCGATCCTTCAGCCCCTGCAGCCGCTCGTCGAGCCCCACCGCATACGCCTCCGGCGCCTGCAGCTGCCGCACCCCCGCGCCGATGCGCTGCAGCTGATCGATCGTCCGCGCCCGCGACTCCACCAGCGGCGGCGGCGTGTAGACCTGCGAACCCCCGCGCAGCACCGGCACCAGCAGATCCTCCCCGTCGCCCTCCGGCACGAAGCTCTGGTCCGGCGCGTCGAGTCGGTGCACCGCACCGCCGCGACCGAGCGTCTCCTCGTAGATCACGTCGCCCGCGAAGCAACCATCGGCCCCCACGAAGCGCCGCACCTGCTGGATGCCCGGGTTGCTCACCTTGATCGGATCCTCCGACAGCTTGACCCGGTACTCCCACGCCGCGTCGGCGCCGCGACGGATCGCCGCCAGCTTGTACACCCCACCGAGCGCCGGCTGGTCGTAGGCCGTGACCAGCCGCGTGCCCACGCCCCACACCGAGATCTTGGCCCCGCCCCGCCGCAGCGCCGCGATCTCGTGCTCGTCGAGGTCGTTGCTCGCGACCACCGCGGCGTTGGGAAACCCGGCCGCGTCGAGCATCGCCCGCGCCGCCTGACTGAGCCGCGCCAGGTCGCCCGAGTCAAGCCGCACCCCCGCCAGCTCGTGCCCCCGCGCCCGCAGCTGCTCGCCCACCGCGATCGCCCGCCGCACCCCCTCGATCGTCTCGTAGGTGTCGACCAGGAACACGCAGTTGTTCGGCAGCGCCTCCGCGTACGCGGCGAAGGCCTCGCGCTCGTCGGCGAAGGACATCACCCAGCTGTGCGCGTGGGTCCCCCGCACCGGGATCCCGTAGCGCTTGCCCGCCAGCACGTTCGAGGTCGCCGCGCAGCCCCCGAGGTACGCCGCCCGCGCCGCCGACAGCGCCCCGTCGATGCCCTGCCCGCGCCGCAGACCGAACTCCAGCACCGGCTCGCCCTCCGCCGCCGTGCACACCCGCGCCGCCTTGGTCGCGATCAAGGTCGAGAAGTTGAGCAGGTTGAGCAGCGGCGTCTCGACCAGCTGACACTGCAAGATCGACCCCCGCACCCGCAGCAGCGGCTCGTGGGCGAACGTCGCCGTGCCCTCCGGCACCGCGTCGACGTCGCAGCGAAACCGCAGCCCGCCGAGGTACTCGAGGAACTCCGCCGAGAACAGCGGCGCGTCGTCGTTGCCCGTCAGCGTCGCCAGGTAGGCCAGGTCGTCGGCCGCGAAGCGCAGCTGCGTCAGGTAGTCGATCGCCGCCGCGAGCCCGCCCGCGATCGCGTAGCCGCCGCGAAACGGCGGCCGCCGGAAGAACAGGTGGAACACCGCCTCGTCGTCGGCCCGCCCGAGCCGCCAGTACCCGTAGGCCATCGTCAGCTGATACAGATCCGTGAGCAGCGCGAGCGACGTTCCAGACATCCTCACCCCTTCGTGTCCAAACAACACCAAGGCTTCTCGCAGCCCGGGCCGCCCGCGTCAAGCCCCGCCGAGCTCGCTCGCCGGCCGCAGCGGCGCCGCGCGATCGAGGACCGCCTGGCACTTCGGGCCCGGCACCCCGCTCGAGCCGTCGGTGTTGGCGATCCCGCCCTGCGCGTCCAGCATCACGCAGTTCGCCTCCTCACAGTGGTCGAGCCCAAGCACGTGCCCGAGCTCGTGCACCGCCGTGTTCGTCACCCGCCAGCTCACCTGCGCCGCGTCACGCGCCTTCTTGCGCAGGCGATGACTCGACACCACCCCCGCCGTCCCGCCCAGCGACCCGAGCCCGAACACCCCCCAGTCGCGGTGCGGCGGCTTGCTGGTCGAGATGTCCGCGCTCGTCAGCCCCAGCACCCGCGTCCCCGCCGGCAGCTCCGCGGGCACCAGCGTCGCCAGATGATCGAGCAGCAGATCGGCGCGGTAGCGCCGACGCGGCGCGTAGTAGGCCGAGCGCGGCAACGTGATCGCCGGCAAGCGCCGCACCTCCACCTGGTACACCCGCCGCAGCGCGGCCTCCACCTCGTCGACCAGCGCCGCCGCGACCCCCTCCGCGCCAGGCCGTGGATCGTCCAGCACCACCAGCAACACCAGCGCCCGGATCTCCCGCTCCGCCGGGCGCGTGATCGCGCCCCCCGACAGCCCCGGCCCGGTCGTCACGACCCCGGCCCACGCCGCCGACGCCAGCCAGGCGCCCGCCACCAGCGTCGCCGCCAACACACCCACGCCCACGATGGCCGCCCTACCTGCAAGCATCTGCACCTCCGACCGGCCCCAACGTCCGGACCCCGCGCCGTGTTCACCCCGCGAAACTTTCGTTACCCTGCGAGCATGACCTTGAACAGCCCCGGCTCGCAACGCCTCGCCCTCGCCGTCCTCAGCCTCCTCGTCGCCGCCTGCGGCGACTCCACGGAAGGCAGCGGCTCCATCTCCGCAGGCAGCAGCGGCGGCAGCAGCACGGGCAACCCCACCACGCCCACGACCACCGTCGACCCGACCGCCACCACCGACGTGGTCACCGGCGGCAGCGGCTCGCAGACCGGCAGCGCCACCGACTCGAGCACCGACCCCACCGCCGCCACCAGCACCAGCACCAGCACCAGCGCCAGCACCACCGACCCCACCGCCACCACCGGCAACGTCCAGACCGACACCAGCAGCGCCAACACCGGCAGCACCAGCGCGGCCGACACCGGCACCGCCGACACCGGCAGCACCGGTGGCACCACCGACACCACCACCAACGGCGTCGAGCCCTGCGCCTGTCCCGACATCGAGGTCCCCCTCGACGACGGCATCTTCGTCCTCTCCGACGACGCCGAGATGTGGAAGTTCTTCCCCGAGACCAAGCAGTTCGAGATGCTCGGCGCCTTCAACTGCGGCGGCATGAACGGCACCTTCTCGATGGCCGTCGACCGCCTCGGCTTCGCCTGGGTGATGTTCAACAACCCCCAGGGCGACATCTGGAAGGTCGACGTCACCAACGTCGCCAAGTGCATGGACCCCGGCTACAACCAGGGCCAGCTGGGCGTCAACTACTTCGGCATGGCCTTCGTGTCGAACAGCGAGTCCGACCAGTGCGACAAGCTCTACGGCAACACCTTTAACGGCATCGGCGGCTTCGGCGAGGGACCCAACCTCGGCGACTTCCTCACCGTCGACCCCGACACCCTGATCCTCTCCAAGATCGCCAAGACCAAGTTCAACGGCGCCGAGCTCACGGGCACCGGCGACGGCCGCACCTTCATGTTCGGCGGCGTCAACCCCTCCAAGCTCGTCGAGGTCGACAAGGCCAACGGCCAGTTCATCGACGAGATCCCGCTGCCCAACCTGCCGCTCACCAACGCCTTCGCCTTCTCCTTCTTCGCCGGCGACTTCTACATGTTCACCGAGAGCGCCAACCCCAGCGTCTCCAAGGTCACCCAGTTCGACTACGACGACAGCGACATGAACGGCAAGCAGGACCTCACGACCATCGTCGCCGCGGCACCGATCCGCATCGTCGGCGCCGGCGTCTCGACCTGCGCCCCGTTCGCGCCGCAATAGCGATCCGGTTGCACTTCATGCGGGCTCCTGCGCAGACCGACGACTCGCTCTGCCAGACCCGCGGTCCACCGCCACGCAGCATCGCCAGCGTCCCAGCGCGATGACCCACGAAGATCGCCACCGCGGCCGCCACCCCGGCGACGATCGCCTGTTCGCCGCGAAAGAATTGCCGGCCCTCCGCGCCGCCACGAGCGACCTCTCGTGGCTGCTGTCCCACGGCTACGCCGAGCTCTCCGCGCTGAAGCTCGTCGGTGACCGCCACGAGCTCACCGTCCGCCAGCGCCAGGCCGTCGCCCGCTGCAGCTGCAGCGACGCCGCCCGCACGGCCCGCGCGGCCGTCCGCGCCACCCGGGCCCAGCTCGCCGACCAGCGCCTCGCCATCGACGGCCTCAACTGCCTCATCATCCTCGAGTCCGCCCTGTCGCACGGCGTCGTCCTCCGCGGCCGCGACGGAGCCCTGCGCGACCTCGCCAGCGTCCACGGCACCTACCGCCAGGTCGCCGAGACATCCTTCGCCATCGAGATGATCGGCCGCCACCTCCACGCGGGCGGACACGCCCCGAGCAGCGTCGCCTGGTACCTCGATCGCCCCGTCGCCAACAGCGGCCGTTTGCGCGCTCTCCTGCTGGAGACCGCCGAGCGCCGCCACTGGCCCTGGACCTGCGAACTCGTGGCCAACCCCGACGCCATCCTGGTCCACCACGCCGGCATCGTCGCCACCAGCGACGCGTGGATCTTGGACCGCTGCGCCGCCGCGGGCAGCCGCGCGCGGTGGTTCGACCTCCTCGCCAGCATCCTCAATGGCGAGTCCGCACCAGCGCCCACATCGACGGGTCCCGTCCTCGCCGCGCGCCCCGGCCTGTGGCTTCTCGACCTCGGCTCGGACGACCCCCTGCGAGCCGAACCGAGTTCAGGTATAGGTGTTCTGTGATGGCTTTCTCGCTCCGCTCCTGCCTGCTCGCCTCAACCACGCTGGCCGCGCTGACCGGCTGCGGCGGCAGTAACACCGCCGACGCGCTCATCGGCCCCGAGGGCGGCGTGGTCGCCCACGACGACGGCGTCACGCTCACCGTCCCGGCCGGCGCCCTGCTCGTGACCCGCCAGATCATCATCCGTCCCAGCGACGAGAAGCTCTCGCGCGGCAACTTCGAACAGGTCGGCGACGCCTACCTCATCGAGCCCCGCGACCTCGAGTTCCGCGTGCCTGCCGAGCTCACCTTCGACACCGACGTCTCGGAGAAGCCCACGGTGCTGCTCAAGCCCGGCGAGACCCGCGTCATCGCCTACAACTCCTCCGACGACAAGCCCACCGCGTACATCGGCACGCTCGGCGTGGTCGCGGCCGCCAAGGGCTCCGAGCCCAGCGTCATCGTCGACAGCCCCAAGCTCTCGCGCACCCCCGAAGGCACCGATCTCAAGGCCGCCGCCATCGACGTGGCCGAGATCAAGGTCACCCCGAAAGGCATCAGCAGCGTCGACGTCGGCTTCACCGCCTTCGACATGAGCGGCGAGTCCAAGGCCCTGCTCAACGGCGACGGCACCTTCTATTGCGGCTTCCAACTCGGCGCCGTCCTGGGCGCCAGCAAGATCGGCGGCTGCTCGAGCAACCTCACCAGCGGCATCCTGCAGCTCAACAGCCCGCAGGCCACCATCGAGGTCCTGCCCTTCCTGATCGGCAAGCTCGAGCGCCCCGTCATCGTCGAGGTCCAGGTCGGCACCGGCGACCTCGTCATCAGCGCCGGCTACTTCCCCTTCAACACCTCGAGCTGCTTCCTCGAGAGCTGCTCCGGTCACGGCACCTGCGCCGACTCCGGCGGCACAGCCTCGTGCACCTGTGAGCCCGGCTACGCCCCCGGCGACCTGCCCCTCAGCTGCGACTGCGTCCCCCAGTGCGAGGGCAAGCAGTGTGGCAACGACGCGTGCGGCGGTCAGTGTGGCGGCTGCAACAACGACACCCACACCTGCAACTACGACAACGGCCAGTGCGAACCTCTCCCGCCGCCGGAGTCGACCGGCACGCCCGAGACGACCACCGGCGACGGCACCACCACCGGGATGCCAGGCACGACCACCGGTGACGGCAGCACCACCAACGACAGCACCACCAGCGGCAGCAGCGGTGGCACTGGCACTACCACCCTCTGATCACAGCGCGTAGCGGCCCGAACGCCGGTACACGCGATCCCTGTGAGCTAGAACGCGGTCGCAGGCCCGCATGCCGCGACCCCGCAAGCCGAGCCCCCAATCCGAGCCGCCCCGGCGGCGCTGCGGTGGCCGACTGCCCCCAGCGACGCCAAAATTCCTGTCCTAAAGGCCAGGTTCATGTGCACCAAGGCCGCACATGCGCGCCGCCGACCACCCCCGACTCCGCGCTCCACGGCCTCCCATGCGGCCCTGCGCGGCGGAGGCGACTTGCAGCGCCGGACAAAGCCTGCGTAAGATGCGTCGTGGCTCTCCACGCCCGCTAACGGCGTAGGGCCAGCACTAACCCAGTTCTTCGCCAGTTCTTCGATGGGAGCCGAATGATGTCACGTTCGCATCCGACACGAGCCAGAGGCCTGGTCACGAGCGCCGCGCTCGTCACCCTGTTCAGCACCGGAGCATCACTCGGGCTCTCGGGATGCGGTGAGGACAAGGACGGGACCTGCGTCCCGACCACCGAGTTCTTCCGCGCGGAGGTCTGGAAGCCGACGCTGGCCGCCAAGTGCCTCGCCTGTCACACCAGCGCCGGCGCCGCCAAGCACACCAAGTTCATCCTCCAGCCCGAAGAGGTCTCCGGTTATCTCGACGCCAACCTCAAGGTGATGCAGGACCTCGCCCGCTACGAGGTCGACGGCGCGAAGCTGCTGCTGATCAAGCCGACCCAGGGCGGCGGCGTCACCCACGGCGGCGGCGAGCAGCTCAAGACCGGCACCCCGGAGTACGACGCGCTGGTCGAGCTCCTCGACCGCTTCGACAACCCGGTCGACTGCGAGGACCAGATCAACGTCGGCAGCTACTTCGACGGCATCGAGCAGCTCAACGAGGTCGAGACCCTGCGCAAGGCCACCCTCTCGCTCGCCGGCCGCCTGCCGACCATCGAGGAGGTCGAGCAGGTCCGCGACTTCGGCATCGACTCCCTCGATCCAGTGCTCGACGCGGTCATGAAGGAGGACGCCTTCTACGACCGCCTCACCGAGATCTTCAACGACACCCTCCTGACCGACCGCTACATCAACAACACGGACGCCGTCGGCCTGCTCAACCCGGAGCGCTTCCCATCGTACTGGTTCGACACCATCGAGGACGACGACCAGCGCAACCAGGTCGCCTACTACACCAACGTCGGCATCGCCCGCGAGGCCCTGAACCTCATCAACTACGTCGTCCGCAACGACCGGCCCTACACCGAGATCCTCACCGCCGACTACCAGATGTTCACGCCCTTCTCGGCGAAGAGCTACGGCGTCAAGGTCGACTTCAAGGACAAGAATGACCCGTGGGAGGCCGCCCCCGGCAAGATCCCGGGCGTCCCGCACGCCGGCGTGCTGACGACCCAGATGTTCCTCAACCGCTTCCCGACCACGCCGACCAACCGCAACCGCGCCCGCGCCCGCGTCGTCTTCAAGTTCTTCCTCGACACCGACATCCTCAAGATCGGCGACCGCCCGCTCGACCCGAGCGCCATCATCACGGTCAACCCGACGATGAACAACCCGAGCTGCATCGTCTGCCACCAGCTGATCGACCCGCTCGCGGCCACCTTCCAGAACTACCAGGCCGACAACGCCTACACCCCGCTCAAGACCACCGACCAGATGACCTGGTTCCCGGACATGCGCCTGCCCGGCTTCGGCGACATCCAGCTCCCCGAGGGCCAGGAGTCGACCTCCGAGCAGTGGCTTGCCAAGCAGGTCATCGCCGACGACCGCTTCGCCCGCTCCGCGGTGCGCATCGTGTGGAAGGGCCTCACCGGCCAGGACTTCCTGTCCGAGCCCTTCGACGCCGCCCAGCCCGACTACGTCGAGGCCCTCAACGCCTTCCAGGTCCAGGACCGCGTCATCGCCTCGATCGCCAGCAAGCTGCGCGACAACAACTACAACCTCAAGATCGTCTTCAAGGAGATCATCAAGACGGATTACTTCCGGGCCAAGAACTTCAAGGGTGAGCTCGACGAGACCCGCAAGAACGAGCTCGCCGACCTGGCCACCGCCCAGTACCTCGGGCCGGAGCAGCTCAACCGCAAGATCACCGCGGTCACCGGCTACCCGTGGCGGCCCCAGCCCGACGCCCAGGATCTGCTGATCAACGAGAACGAGTACCGCATCTTTTACGGCGGCATCGACTCCAACTCGATCACCCAGCGCATCACCGACCCGAACGGCATCATGGCCAACATCTCGCTGCGCATGGCGAACGAGATGTCCTGCCTCTCGACGGCGCACGACTTCGCCGAGGACCCGTCCGACCGCCTGCTCTTCCCGTACGTCGAGACCGGCTTCATCCCCGAGGACGGCAACGGCTTCTCGGTCCCCGCCGTCAACGACGCCATCCGCGCCAACATCCAGCACCTCTACGACCACGTGCTCGGCGAGCGCTACGACCTCTCCGATCCCGAGATCACCGAGGTCTACAACCTGTTCGTCACCATCTGGAAGGACGGCAAGAACAACGTCGCCGCCGGCACCTACTCGGCGGACCTCGGCAACTGCCGCGCCACCAACGACTACTGGACCGGCGCGGACCTGGCGGAACGCGCCATCACTCAGGACCCCGACTACACGGTCCGCGCCTGGATGGGCGTGCTGACCTACATGCTGTCGGACTACAAGTTCTTGCACGAATAGGAGGTGTGACCATGGACCGTCGTCAATTTCTCAGCCTTGCATCCCTTGCCGGTCTCGCAGTCGCATCGACCGACGCCTTCGGCCGCCCTGGCACCCTCGGCGCCGGCAAGACCCCGATCTCGGAGGCCTACAAGGGCCCCCTGTACATCATGGTCAACACCGGCGGCGGGTGGGACCCGACCTCGCTGTGCGACCCGAAGGGGTCGGCCAGCCCGGACGACCCCGACGCGATGAACCGCTCGTACCTCACCAAGGACATCGGCGTCACGCCGAGCGGCATCCGCTACGCCCCGCTCGGCGACATGGACCGTCCGAACTACTTCCGTGACTTCTTCGAGAAGCACGACAAGCAGCTCCTGGTCCTGAACGGCGTCGACGTCGCCACCAACGGCCACGACACGGGCAACCGCCACACCTGGTCGGGCCGCCTCGCCGAGGGCTACCCGAGCTTCGCCGCCCTGGTCGCCGCCGTGTACGGCCGCGACCTGGCGATGAGCTACCTCAGCTTCGGCGGCTACGACGAGACGCAGGGCCAGGTCGCCCGCACGCGCAGCGGCAACACGCAGGCCCTCGCCCGCATCGCCTATCCGGACCGTGCCAACCCGGACGACGAGATGTCGCAGTTTCACTCGACCTACGCCGCCAAGGCGATCCTCGACGCGCAGAACGCCCGCAAGGACCGCCTGCTCGCCCGGGAGCAGCTCCCGCGCGTGCAGCGTGCCGTCGGCGTCATGTACGCCTCGCGCACCGGCTCCAACGAGCTCAAGAAGCTGCAGCAGTTCCTCCCGGAGATGCTCGACAACTCCGGCAACGGCCTGCTGCGCCAGATCCAGGTCGCGATGGCGGCCTACCGCGCCGGCATCACCGTCGCTGTCAACCTCGACATCGGCGGCTTCGACACCCACGGCCACCACGACGCCAACCACATCCCGCGCCTCCTGCAGGTGCTCGAGGGCCTGAACTTCATCGGCGAGGAGGCCGAGCGCCAGAAGATCAGCGGCAACTACGTGTGCATGGTCGGCTCCGACTTCGGCCGCACGCCCGGCTACAACGACACCGACGGCAAGGACCACTGGGCGGTCACCAGCGTCATCGCCTTCGGCAAGGGCATCAAGGGCGGCCGCGTCCTCGGCGGCACCGACGACCGCCACAACGTGCTCACCGTCAACACCAAGACGGTCACGCCCGACGAGAAGGGCATCCGCCTCGAGCCCAAGCACATCCACCAGAACCTGCGCCGCCTGGCCGGCATCGACAAGGACGAGCTGATGAACTTCTATCCGCTGGCGATCCCGGCCGAGGAAGACCTCAAGCTGTTCTAGGACCCTCAGCCAGGGGCCAGAGCCCCTGACGAGCCTGGCGAATGCTGACGAATGCTGACGCCCGGAGTCCCCACGAGGACCCCGGGCGTCACTGTCTTTTCTCCACTCCCGCGCGCGGTGTTCGCCTGCGAGGGCCTGTGATAACGTCGACGATCGCGGCCATGGCACCTCGCAGCACCACCCTCCCCGTCCTCCTGGCCCTGTGTGTGGCGCTCCCGACGGCGAGCTGCGGCGGCGACGACCCCCGCGGCTCCGCCGACGGCAGCGGCACGGACGGCACAGGCGGCACCCTGCCCACGACGGGCGACGCGACCACCGATACGCCCACCGGTGGCGGCGCGGACGACTTCGGCCCCGAGTCCGAGTTCGTCCTGCGCCTCAACGACAAGCCCTCCGATCCGCTCCAGCTCAACATGAACAAGGCCGAGGTGGCCGAGCTCTTCGGCGACACCGCGAAGGACATCGCGCTGATCGAGGTCGAGTCCAAGACCCTCCTGACCCAGACCCTCGACACCATCAAGAACGCCTGCGGCACCGCCTGGACCGCGGACGACCCCGATCCCAAACACAACTGCGACCTGACCGAGCTCGGCAAGACCTTCAAGGGCCCCGACAACACCTGGAAGTCCAGCCCCGAATATTCGCTGATCCGCATCCTCACGATGACCCCGGCCAACTCGAAGGTGAAGGGCACCTCGATCGCCGGCATGCAGGGCCTCGCCGACGCGCTCGGCATCGGCGGCGGCTTCGCCCAGATCCTCTCCGAGTCGCTGGGCATCGCCCGCACCGAGGAGTTCATCACCACCCCCGAGCTGGTGCTCGCCCTCCAGCGCAACCTGCTGGCCACGCACCCGGCCGTCGGCGGCGACGGGAGCACCTTGCCCGTCAACCTCGAGGACGCGCTCAAGGACCTCACCACCCTCAGCACCAAGCTCGGCCCCGTCGGCAACCACCCCGGCATCCTCGCTCCCGGCTTCCAGACCTACAGCGAGGTCCTCACCGCCGACTTTCGCATGATGGCCGAGGCCGACTCGAACCTGCGCCTGCTCGACGGCATCGACCTCTCGGTCGGCAAGGACTACATGTCGACGATCGTCGACCTCACCGGGCCGGACTTCGACAACGCGCTCGAGTTCGACTTCGAGGACCCCGACAAGTTCTCGATCACCGGCGTCGCCGACAACCCCACCGTCGACATGCGCTTCGCCGTGCGCGAGCACGCGACCTTCATCAACTCGTGCGCCGGCGACGAGGCCTGCAAGCAGAACCTCCCGGAGAACGAGGCCATGGTCAAGGCCATGTGGCCCGGCTCCGCCTGGGCGATCGACAAGTGGCTGCTCGAGGCCGTCGTCGTGACCGGCGGCCGCGAGAAGTACAAGAACCGCATGTTCAAGAAGTGCTACGAGGTGCTCTTCACCTGCGCCCTCGGGGCCGAGGTCTCGATCGGACCGCCCTCGGGCTGGGCCAAGTTCGACGTGTTCCTCAACCTCGGCAACCCGCCCAGGGACCAGTACGTCTGGGAGCTCATCAACGAGGTCGCCCAGGTCGCCCTCCACACCCCGCCGAGCGGCGACATCCCCGAGGGCCAGGCCAACGTCGAGTTCACGCTCTTCGACATCCCGATCGGCATCACCGGTCCGCAGGTCGCCGAGGCCGTGCGCCCCTTCCTGCAGCAGCAGGCCGGCAAGATCTCCGAGCTGCTGCTCGGCGACTACAAGAAGAACAACGGCGCCGTCGACTTCTACTACCGCCGCGGCGCCGACGGCGTCCCCTACCTCTTCTTCGTCACCGCCGAGGACCTCGCCGACGGCACCCCCGCCGACCTCTACAAGAACCCCGGCTTCTTCAGCTGCCCCGCCGTGAGCGCCGACTGCAAGGTCTCCACCCTCGAGCTGGGCGACGCCGGCGACACCACCCACGAGAAGGTCAAGCTCGCCCCCGGCGAGACCACCCTCTACCTGCAGGACGACACCGGCGAGGTCTACCGCGCCGCCTTCAACGTCCCCGACAGCGGCGACCCGGTGGAGATCGGCGTACGCGTGGCCGCCAAGAAGTAGCCAGTGGCGACGAGGCCTGCGCGAGGCGCCGCGCCGACTTGCTAGCGCCCGGTCCGCGACAGCCGCTCGTACACCTTCTGCGCGTCCAGGTGCGCCATCAGCCGCGACAGCGCGTCCTCCAGCAAGCTCTGGAACGCTGGCGAGGTGTCCCGCACCGACCCGATCGGGACCTTCCCCTGGGCGGTCCCCTGATACACGAACGCGTCCGCCGGGGCCCCGTAGGCCCGGATATGCAGGCTCCACTGCATCCGTGCGTAGGCCCCCGCGACCGTGCTACCCGGCGCTGGCGGCCCGGCGTAGGTCGAGAGGCTGCCGATCAGCACCTCGCCGGTGAAGAACAGCCCCGCTGGCGCCGGCGCGCTCGGGGCTGCCACGGTCACGCTCGAGAACACCTGCGACAACGCCCGCTGCAGGTCGCGCTCGACGAACGCATGCAGGCCCGAGACCTCGATCGGCTTGACCCCCTGTCCGGTGGCCGTCATCGCGTCGGGCAGCTTCACCGGGTCGAGGACGATGTAGAGCGGGATCTCGATGCGCCGGGTGTCCAGCGGCTGGGGCACGTTCGGCGCCAGCGACCGGGCGTCCACCGGCTGCATCGCGCAACCAGCCATCATGAGCGCGAAAACAGCGGCGCAGAGCAAACGAAACATGCCCGCGAGCCTACCCCAAATCAAAAAGGCCAGAACGTCGCCGTCCTGACCTCTTGATATCTTGCGTGAGCCCGGTAGGAATCGAACCTACAACCCAGGGATTAAGAGTCCCTTGCTCTGCCAATTGAGCTACGAGCCCGCCCTCGAAAGGGGCCTCCTTGTACACCAATCCCGGCCGAAGTGAAGCCGCTTTTTCGCGCCGCAAAACCGAGACTTGGGTCACATATTCGGGTCACCCGCTCACCGGCGCCAGCGCGATCACGCTGTACGCGATCGCCTGCTCGCGCCCCGGGTTGCGATAGCCGTGGCTCTGGTCCCCGCGAAACACCACCACGTCGCCCGCCTCCAGCCGCCACAGCCGCCCCGACTCGCTGAGCTCGACCTCGCCGCGCTCGCAGGTCAGGTACTCGCGGGTCCCCGGCGTGTGCGTGATGCCGGTCATGCTGGCGCCCGGCGGCAGCACCACCCGCTCGACCTCGAGGCCGGCGATCGCTTCCGGCAGCAGCCGACGCACCGTCACCTTGCCGCGCTGACGCACCGGCAGGCTCGCCGCCGGATAGAACTTCGAGCTCGTGCGCGGCGGGCTGATCAGCTCCTCGAGCGAGACCTGCAGCGCCGTCGCCACCTTGACCAACACCGCCAGCGTCGGGTTGGCCGCGCCCGACTCGAGGTTCGACCAGGTCGGCCGCGGCACCCCGCTGATCTTGGCCATCTGCTGCTGGGTCAGCCCGCGGGTCTCGCGGAGCTGGCGGATGTTGTTCGACAGGTGGTCGGCGACCGGGTCCATGTCGCCACAATGACCGCTTGCCAATCCATCATCAACCCGGACGACACATCAACCGGGCCGCCCCACGCTCCAGACATCCCAAGGAGCTGCGCATGTCCGCCAACCACTTCATCGTCGCCCACTTCATCGTCCCTGGCCGCACGGCCCTCATCACCGGCGCCAGCCGCGGGCTAGGCCGCGCGCTCGCCCTCAGCCTCGCCGCCCGCGGCGTCCGCCTCGTGCTCGTCGCCCGCGGCCAGGCCGACCTCGACGCCGTCGTCGCCGAGGTCCGTGCGCGCGGCGGCGAGGCCCACGGCATCGTCGCCGACCTCGCCGACAAGCGCGCGATCTACCCGCTCGCCGGTCAGGCCGCCGCCCTCGTCGGCCCGATCGACCTGCTCATCCACAACGCCAGCACTCTCGGCCCGACCCCGCTACGCCTCCTCCTCGACAGCGAGTGCGAGGATCTCGAGCAGGTCCTCGCGGTCAACCTCGTCGGCCCCTTTCGCCTCAGCAAGATCGTCGCCGGCGCGATGGCCCTGCGCGGCGAGGGCGTCATCGTCCACATCAGCTCCGACGCCGCGATTGAGGCCTACCCGCGCTGGGGCGCCTACAGCGTCGCCAAGGCCGGCCAGGACCACCTCTCGCGGATCTTCGCCGCCGAGCTCGCGGACACCGGCGTGCGCGTGCTGGCCGTCGACCCCGGCGAGATGAACACCGCCATGCACGCCGCCGCGATCCCGGAGGCCGACCCGGACACCCTCGCCGACCCCGCCCTCGCCGCGGCGCGGATCGTCGCCATGATCGACGACCCGGCCCGCGCCCCGACCGGCAGCCGCCTCACCGCCACCAGCTGGGAGCTGTCGTGATGCACCCCGCGATCCACCCCCGCGACACCCGCGACGACACCCGCCTGCTCACCGTCGACCGCGACAGCGGCGCGCTGCGAGACCTCGCCATCACCGACCTCGCCCAGCAGCTCCGGCCTGGCGATCTCCTGATCGTCAACGACGCCGCCACCCTGCCCGGCTCGCTGCGTGCCCGCCGACAGGGCCACAGCGAGTCGCTCGAGCTGCGCCTCACCGGCCCGATCGACGAGCAGCTCGCCACCGCCGCGCTGCTCGGCGCCGGCGATTGGCAGAGCCCCACCGAGCACCGCCCCGCGCCGCCGGTGCTGGTCCCTGGCGATCGCCTGCTGCTCCTCGCGCCAGGTCCCGAAGGACCTGTCCCAGACGACATGTCCCAGACGACAGTCACCATCGAGGCCGTCGACCCGCGGACCCCGCGACTGCTGACGATCCGCTTCGACCGCGCCGGCGCGTCGCTGTGGAGCGCGCTCTACCGGCTCGGACGGCCGGTGCAATACAGCTACCTGCGCGCCCCGCTCGAGCTGTGGGCCGTGCAGACCGCCTTCGCTGGCCGGCCCTGGGCCGCCGAGATGCCCTCCGCCGGCCGCCCGCTCGCGTGGTCGACCCTCCTCGCCCTGCGGGAGCGCGGCGTCGAGGTCGCGTCGCTGACCCATGCGGCGGGCCTGAGCTCGACCGGCGACCCGACCCTCGACGCCCTCCTGCCGCTGCCCGAGCGCTACGATCTGCCGGCCGCCACGATCGCCGCGATCGCCCGCGCTCGCGCCCGTGGCGGACGCGTGGTCGCGGCCGGCACCACCGTCGTGCGCGCGCTCGAGGGCTGCGTCGCCGAGCGCGGCGGCCTGCTCGCGGGCCCCGGAGTCACCGCATTGCGCCTGCACGCGGGCTTCGTCCCGCGCGTCGTCGACGGCCTCCTCACCGGCATGCACGACCCCAGCGAGAGCCACTTCCACCTGCTCCGCGCCTTCGCCCGCGAGCCGCTGCTCCTCGCTGCCTGGCGCCACGCCGACGCGTCTGGCTATCGCCAGCACGAGTTCGGCGACGCGACCCTGCTGATATCCGCCTGACCACAAATCGCGGGCACGAATCGCAGCCCAACATCGATAGATTGACGGGACCGAATGAAAGCCACGCGAAAGCCGAACGAAAACCAAACAAAAACCAAACAAAAAGAGCCGCCCCCACGAAGGAGACGGCTCACTCGGCACACCGGGCAGGAGGCCCGGAGCATCCGGCTCACAGGTCGTGCGGGCGGACGGTGCTGCGGTTGTTGGCCTTGGTGCGCTCGATGGCGTCGGCGAGCAGCTCGTGGACCTTGTCCGAGACGGCCTGGATGAGCTCGCCATCGCTGCGGAGGCCGGCGTCACGGATCACGTCCTTGACCTTGCTACCGACGACCAGAATTTCCTTGGGTGCCTTGTTCTTTGCGGTGGCCATTTGTCTATTCTTTCGCTGTGAGGTCGCTGTGCGACGTTTGGAGAGGCTCTGAGTGGATCGGAGAAACCGACCTCGTTGCTCGCCACGGACCATAAACCCGAAAATTTGCTTTGCAAAGGCAAAATTGCAGCTTGTGCGGCACTTTTTTTCAGGGAGTTGTCGCAGCGGCGGTGTAGCTGCATCTCTACTGGCGATCCATCGACCGATCATTTGCCTGCCCTTCGCCCCCTCCGCGTCTCCCGTGCCAGCCCGAGATCCGCGTTATTCGTGTGAATTTCGCCGATCTGAGCCGACGACAGCCAGACCGACGCCAACCCGACGACGCCAACCACCGGGTCACCCGCCCCGAATTTTGCGGCCTCGCAGCGACGACGACGATCTCCGACGATCGGCATCGCAGGGGATCGCCACCGTCGACGATCCGCGGCCCAACCATCCGCGTCGCCGATCGCGAGGCGGTGCACCTGCATCCTTAATTAAAGGAGAGGCGTCGTCGCTCGCGGGTCCGACCAGCGGGCCAGGATCGCCGCAGAACGGGCCCCTCGGGCCTCCACGGCCACGATTCGCCGCGAATCGTCGAACCCGTCCGCGCCCCCGGGGAACGCCAGTCGGATCGCAAGGTGGTCGGGCGGCGGCGCCGACCACTTCGCCGCCCACTCGACGACGAGCACCCGCGGCGCCGCGGCGACGCCCCTGCGCGCCGATGCTCATCGCCTCGCCGGCGATCTCCTCGAGGTCCAGCGCGTCGAAGCCCGCCACGCCGCCCATCCCCTCGTCATCGGCGTCGGCCAGGCGAAACAGGTCGACGTGGATCAGGGTCACGGGCCCTGGCCCGGCGCCCGCGTGGACCATGCACAGGGTAAAGGTCGGGCTGCACACCCGCTCGGCATGGGCCACCCCGAGGCCCGCGGCCAGCGCCCGCGTGAAGGTCGTCTTGCCCGCTCCCATCGGCCCATCGAGCAGCAGCACCGCCGCGAACTCATCCCCGACGAGGCCCTCAGCGCTGGCTCGGAGCAGCGCCCCGAGCGCGCGCGCGCGCTCCTTCAGCGCGACCTCGTCGAGCAGCGCAGAGCTCACGGCGCGGCACTATACACGCGGCCGCGGCCTTGTGCCCCGCGAAACACCGGTGGTAGGCATGCAGTCCGAGATGGTCGACATGACCGCCACCCGCACCGCGGCCCCCGCCAACAGACCGCGTTGGCTTGCGTGGCTGCGTCGGGGGCTGCCTCGGGTGCTGCCGCGGGGGCTTCCGGGTCGGCTCGCAGGAGGGCTCGCATGTTGGCTCCTTGGGACCGCCTGCGGGCCCGCGTCCACCCCCATGTCCGGGCCCGCGTCCACCCCGGTCCCGGAGCCCGCCCAGGCCCTGCGTCCCGAGGCGCTGCGGGGGGAAGTACCTGCCCGGGCCCGCGTCGTCGACTACGTGATCGACGCCCGCCTCGACGCCGAGCAGCACCGGATCACCGGCACCGTGCGGATCACCTGGCACAACACCAGCACCCGCGCCGTCGACCAGCTCCCGCTCCACCTCTACATGAACAGCTTTCGCGCCGAGGACACCGCGTGGATGAGCGAGGCTCGCGGCAGCCACCGCGGCGTGCAGCAGACCAAGGCCGGCGCCTGGGGCTACATCGACGTCACCGCCGCCCGCCTGCTCGGCCGCGGCCCGGGACCCGAGCTCGGCGAGCTCGAGACGGGCCGCGGCCCGGTCGTCCCGCTCACCGCCCGGGAAGGCGACGACCCCTCCGTCGGCAGCGTCCGCTTGCCCGCCGCGGTCCAGCCCGGCGAGCAAGTCGTCGTCGAGCTCGAGTTCCTCACCCAGCTGCCCGAGGTGTTCGCCCGCACCGGCTACGCCGACCAGTTCCACATCGCCGGCCAATGGTTCCCGAAGCTCGGCGTGCTGCAGCCGGACGGCGTCTGGCGGACCCACGTCTTCACCCTCAACGCCGAGTTCTACGCCGACTTCGGCGACTACGAGGTCCACCTCGACGTCCCCGAGGCGATGGTGGTCGGGGCGACCGGGATCCTCGTCGCCGCGGACCCACCCGCGGACGGCCGCAAGCGCCTGCACTACCGCGCCGAGATGGTCCACGACTTCGCGTGGGCCGCCGACCCGGCCTTCGTCGAGGCCTCCTCGACGTGGAAGGACGTACGGATCCGTCAGCTCCTCCAGCCAGAGCACCTCGCCGACGCCCCGCTCCACCTCGAGGCCCTGGTCGCCACCCTCGAGAGCATGGAGGCCCGCTTCGGCCCCTACCCCTGGTCGACGATCACGGTCGTCCACCCGCCCGAGCGGGCCAAGGGCGCCCAGGGCATGGAGTACCCGACCTTCTTCACCACCTCCGAGGTCGTCCACCCGCCCGCCTGGGTCGCCCTCTTCGGCCTCGAGGAGCGCTTCAGCGGCGTGTTCACCACCGTCCACGAGTTCGGCCACCAGTACTTCCAGGGCATGCTCGCCTCCGACGAGGCCGCCCAGCCCTGGCTCGACGAGGGCCTCAACACCACCAGCAACATGCTCACCCTCGCCGACTGGCACGGCGAGCAGCCATGGTTCGCCAAGATCGGCAATCAGCGCATCACCGTCGACGACTTCGTCCGCGGCACCGTCGACGGCGAGGTCCACCTTGACCCCGTCGACGCCCCCGCCGAGACCTACCGCGACGTCATCGGCAGCTACGGCGACGTCGTCTACCGCAAGACCGGCGCCATTCTCATGACCCTGCGAAACCTCGCCGGCCCCGCCCGCTTCGACGCCGCCTTCAAGTCCTACGCCCTCACCTGGCGCTTCCGTCACCCGACCGGCGCCGACCTCGTCGCCACCCTGCTCCGCGAGCTCGGCCCCACGCTGCAGCTCGCCGGCGCGGGTGACCGCGGCGACGACGGGGTCCGCCTCGACGTCGCCGACTTCCTCGAGCAGTCCCTGCACACCGTCAACGAGGTCGACTTCAGCCTCGAGGTCGTGAAGAACCGTCGCCGGGTCGGCGCGGCCGGCTGGCACCGCGATGAGCACGGCGCCCTCACCCTGAAGCCCGCCCCCGAGTCGAACGATCTGCCGGTCCGCGAGCTCGCCGACGCCGAGGTCGAGGCCGTGGTCGTGATCCACCGCAGCGGCGAGTTTCGCCTGCCGGTCGAGCTCGAGGTCGAGTTCGTCGACGGCACCCGCGAGCGCAGCACCTGGGCCGGCCAGGACCGCTACAAGATCTACACCTGGCCGGGCCGCCGGGTCCGCGCCGCTCGCATCGACCCCGACCACAAGCTGAGCCTCGAGTCGCGCCGCCTCGACAACCACCGCGCCGCCACCGACGCCGCGCGCAGCGACGGCCTCAGCCGCCCGGTCGGCGACCTCGCCGAGGCCGCCAGCCTCGCCCTGCTCGGAGGCCTCAGCCTGTGAGCGCGCTGCGTCGCGTCCTCGCCGCGCCCTGGCTGTGGCTCGCCCTCGCCGGCCTCCAACTCGCCCTCGCGGCCGGCGTCGCCGCGCCGCTGCGCGCCGTGCTGCGGGCCGCCATGGGCCCCTTCACGATCGGCGACGAGACCCAGCTGCTCGGCCCCCTGTTCGAGCTGCTCGCCCACAACCCGGCCGTCAGCGCCGCGCTGCTCGCCAGCCTCGCGGTGAGCGGCGCGCTCGGCCTCCTGCTCGCCCCGCTGCTCGCCGGCGCCGTCGTCTCGCGCCTCGCCGGCCCATGCAGCCCCGGCGAGCAGGCCCGCGTCAGCCTCGTGCAGTCCCCCGCGATGCTCGTGATCGCGATCTACGGCCTCATCCTGCGCGGCCTGCTGGCGCTCATCGCCGCCGCGCTCGGCACCCTGCACTTCGGACTCGAGATCGCCGCGATCGCGGCCAGCCTCGGCCTCTGCGCCCTCGTCGTCGACCTCGCCCGCGCCCGCGTCGTCCTGGACGGCGCCCGCGGCTTTCACCCTCGCACCTTCATCCGGGCCGTCGCCGAGGTCAGCCCCGGCCTGTGGCTGCGCTCCACCCTGCTCAGCGCGGCGCAATGGGGCGTCACCCTCGGCATCCTCCTGGCCGCCGTGCACGGCATGGGCACCGCGTGGGCGCCGTGGCTGATCCGCGGCCTCGCCGTGCTCGGCACCGGCTTCGGCCTGTGGCGGATCGCCGTCGCGGTCGAGCACACCCGCCGCTGAGCCCAGGCGATCCTCGCCGTCGGGCGCCGACGGTGCAGCCCGCTCAGAGCTCGAGCTCACGGCCCCGCCCGAGGTTGAGCCGACGGTGCAGCCTGATCAGAGCTCGAGCTCGCCCTGCCCTGGCGCGGGCAGCTCGAGGTTCAGGTGCCGCGCCGCCTTCGCCGTGGCGAGCCGTCCGCGGTGGGTCCGCAGCAGGAAGCCGCGCTGCAGCAGGAATGGTTCGACCACCCCCTCGAGCGTGTCACGCGGCTCGCCGAGGCTGGCCGCCAGCGCGTCGACCCCGACCGGCCCGCCGCGAAAATTCTCGACGATCATCGTCAGCATGCGGCGGTCGAGCGCGTCGAGCCCCGCCTCGTCGATGCCGAGCTCGTGCAGCGCCTGCTTCGTGTCGCGCAGCTCGATGCGCCGCGGTCCAGCCGCGACCTGGGCGAAGTCTCGCACGCGGCGGGTCAGGCGGTTGGCGATCCGCGGCGTGCCGCGGCTGCGCTGCCCGATCTCCAGCGCCGCCTCCTTGCTGATCGCAAAGCCCAGCAGCCCCGCCGTGCGCAGCACGATCGCCGCCAGCTCGTCGTCGCCGTAGAACTCGATGCCCTCGAGGATCTGGAAGCGGTCGCGCAGCGGCCCGCTGAGCAGCGCCGTCCGCGTCGTCGCCCCGACCAAGGTGAACGGCGCCAGCTCGAAGCCGATGGTCCGCGCGCGCGTCCCCTCGCCGACCGGCAGATCGATGCGTCCGTCCTCCATCGCCGAGTACAGGCTCTCCTCGACCGTCGGCGACAGACGGTGGATCTCGTCGATGAACAGCACATCGCGGGCCCCCAGCGCCGTCAGGTGCCCGGCCAGGATCCCCTTGTGCTCGATCGCCGGCCCCGAGGTCAGGTGCAGCTTGACCCCCAGCTCGTGCGCCAGGATGTGGGCCATCGTCGTCTTGCCGAGCCCCGGCGGCCCGTGCAGCAGGGTGTGGTCGAGCGGCTCATTGCGGCCCTGAGCCGCGCGCACGAACACCTCGAGCTTGCGCTTGAGCGCCGCCTGACCGATGTACTCGGCGAAGCGCTGCGGGCGGATCGTCGCCACCTCGGCCTCGCCCTGCTGCCGCGCCCCGCTGACCAGCGCCCGCTCCGGGCTGTCCTTTGGGTCAGGTCGATGCGGCTCCGTGGTCACCGCCCGCGCGGCCTTCGCGTCCGGTCGATGCGGCTCCGCGATCACGGCCCCCGCCTTCGCCGCTCTCGGCGCCCTCGGCGGCTTCTTCGGTCCCTGCGGCCCGTCGTCGTGCGGCACTCGCATCGCTACTCCCACTCGATCGTCGCCGGCGGCTTGCTGCTGATGTCGTAACACACGCGGTTGATCCCGCGGACCTCGTTGATGATGCGACGGCTCATCACGTCGAGCAGCTCGTAGGGCAGGCGCGCCCAGTCGGCCGTCATCGCGTCGGTGCTGGTCACCGCGCGGATCGCCAGCGCGTTCTCGTAGGTGCGGCCGTCGCCCATCACGCCGACGCTCTGGACCGGCAGCAGCACGCCGAACACCTGCCACAGCTCGCGGTAGAGCCCGGCCCGGCGCACCTCCTCGATCACGATCGCGTCGGCCTCGCGCAGCAGGTCGCAGCGCACCTGCGTCACCTCGCCGAGCACCCGCACCGCCAGGCCCGGGCCCGGGAAGGGGTGGCGCCACACCATGTCCTCCGGCAGCCCGAGCTCCGCGCCGAGCCGCCGCACCTCGTCCTTGAACAGCTCGCGCAGCGGCTCGACCACCCCCATGCGCATGCGCTCGGGCAGCCCGCCGACGTTGTGATGCGTCTTGATCGTGACCGACGCCCCGCGCAGGTTCACCGACTCGATCACGTCCGGATACAGCGTGCCCTGGACCAGGAAGTCGGCCCCGCCGAGCCGCTGCGCCTCGGCCTCGAACACGTCGATGAAGGCGGCGCCGATCCGCTTGCGCTTTAGCTCCGGGTCGATCACCCCCGCGAGCTCGCGATAAAACCGCTGACTCGCGTCCACCGTGACCAGCGGCTGGGCCAGGCGCCCCGCGAACAGGCGCTCGACCTCCGCCCGCTCGGCCTTCCGCAGCAGCCCGTTGTCGACGAAGATGCAGTGCAGGCGCGGCCCGATCGCCCGCTCGACCAGCAGCGCCGCCACCGACGAGTCGACCCCGCCCGACAGCCCGCACAGCACCGTCCCGGTCTCCCCGACGCGGGCCCGGATCTTGGCGACCGCCTCGTCGATGAACGCCGCGGTGCTCCAGTCGCCGCGGAAGCCAGCGGCCGCCAGGAACGCCGCCAGGACCGCCTCTCCGCCCTCGCTGTGCGTCACCTCGGGGTGAAACTGCACGCCCCACAAATTGCGCTGCGGGTGCCACACCGCCGCGAATTCGCAGTTCGCCGACCGCCCCACCGCGCGAAAGCCCGGCGGCAGCGCGGCCACCCGGTCCCCGTGCGACATCCACACCCGCAGCGACGCGCCCGCCGCGAAGCGTGCCAGCGGACCCTCCGCGAGCTCGACCTGCAGCTGCGCCGCCCCGTACTCGCGCTCCTTCGCCGCGACCACCTCGCCGCCGAGTCCGGCCACCAGCAGGTACAGCCCGTAGCAGATGCCGAGCACCGGCACCCCGAGCTGCAGCACCGCCGGGTCGAGCTGCGGCGCCCCCTCGTCGTACAGCGACGACGGCCCCCCGCTCAGGATGATCGCCCGCGGGTCGCGAGCGGCCAGCTGCGCCACCGGCGTGTGATACGGCAAGATCTCCGCGAACACCCCGAGCTCGCGCACCCGACGGGCGATGAGCTGGGTGACCTGAGATCCGAAGTCGAGAACGATGAGGGTCTGATGGGCCATGAATCCTCCGGGGGCCGACTGCACGCGCCTGCGCGACGCCTCACTCCACACGCTACTCGACGCGCCTCACTCGACGCGCCTCACTCGACGCGCCTCACTCGACGCGCCTCACTCCACGCGCCTCACTCCACACGGTAGTTCGGCGCCTCTTTGGTGATGATCACGTCGTGCACGTGGCTCTCGCGCAGCCCCTGGCTGGTGATGCGCCGCAGCTCCGCGTTGGCCTGCAGCTCTGCGATCGTGCGCGCCCCGCAGTAGCCCATGCCCGAGCGCAGCCCGCCGACCATCTGGTACAGCGAATCTGCGAGCGGCCCGCGGTAGGGCACGCGCCCCTCGATGCCCTCCGGCACCAGCTTGCGCTCGTCGCTGACCCCGCCCTGAAAGTAGCGGTCCTTGCTGCCCGCCTTCATCGCCCCGAGCGAGCCCATGCCGCGGTAGACCTTGTAGCTGCGCCCCTGGTAGAGCACGAGCTCGCCGGGCGCCTCGTCGGTCCCCGCGAACAGCGAGCCGACCATCACGCTGTCGGCCCCCGCCGCGAGCGCCTTGACCACGTCGCCCGAGTACTTGATCCCGCCGTCCGCGATGATCGGCACCCCGCGCCGGCGCGCCTCCGCGGCGCACTCGAGGATCGCCGAGATCTGCGGCACACCCACGCCCGCGACCACCCGCGTGGTGCAGATCGACCCCGGGCCGATCCCCAGCTTGACCCCGTCCGCGCCCGCGTCGCACAGCGCCGCGTAGCCGGCCGCGGTGGCGATGTTGCCGGCCACGATCTGCAGGTCGCGATACTCTGCGCGCAGCGCCCGAACCGCGTCGAGCACCCCCTTCGAGTGCCCGTGCGCCGTGTCGACCTGATCACGTCGACGTGCTCGGCCACCAGCGCCGCGACCCGGGCCTGCAGGTCCGCGCCGACGCCGACCGCCGCGCCGACCCGCAGGCGCCCCGAGCTGTCCTTGATCGCGTGCGGGTGCGACTGCGCGTTGAGGATGTCCTTGACCGTGATGAGCCCGAGCAGCTCGCCAGCCGGGTCGACGACCAGCAGCTTCTCGATGCGGTGCTTGTGCAACAGCTGGCGCGCCTCCTCGAGCGCGATCCCCTGCGGCACCGTGATCGGATCGCGCGTCATCACCCCGCCGACCAGCTGGTCGAGGTTGGTCTCGAAGCGCAGGTCGCGGCTCGTCAAGATGCCGACCGGCTTGCCCGCGCGCACCACCGGCAGCCCCGAGAAGCCGCACGCGTGCATCACCGCGAGCGCCTGACGCAGCGTGTGCTCCGGCGTGATCGTGACCGGATCGACCACCATCCCGCTCTCGGTCTTCTTGACCCGCCGCACCTCCTGGGCCTGCTGGTCGGGCGTCATGTTCTTGTGGATCACGCCCATGCCGCCGTGGCGGGCCATGCAGATCGCCGTCTGCGCCTCGGTCACCGTGTCCATCGCCGCCGACAGCAGCGGGATGTTCAGCGTGATCCCCCGCGACACCCGGCTGCCGACCTCCACCTGACCCGGCAGCACCTCGCTGTAGCGCGGCACCAGCAGCACGTCGTCGAAGGTCAGCGCTTCCTTGATCTCGGTCGCCATGCCGGCGGGAGTATCAAGGCCGCGTGTTCGCGCGACAAGCCGGCCGGTCTCGCCTCAGCGCCGTGCCGCGGCGCGTTCGCGTGCGTTAGCTCAGGCCCCGGTCCTCGCCCGCGCAACGGCCCCACACCGCGTCCGCGACGGCCACTGCCCGCGGCGAAGCTTCGTGGGCGCAGAATCAGATAACATCGGGCCCGGTCCGCGGGCCCGTCTGGCGTGTCAGTCATCAAGCCCATCGTGGCGGCGAGCTTCGCCGACCACATCGTTCAGGTGCTTTCGCCGCTCCTCGGCCCGCACACCGCCAAGCGCGCCCTGGCGATGATCTGCAAGAAGGCCGGCAAGGAGACCCACCAGCTCGGCCCCGGCGACCTGGCGGTCGCGCACGCCACCCTGCGACCGATGCTCCGCACGCTCATCGGCAACGACGTCACCGTCCGCGTGCTCGCCGATCTCGACGCCGGAGGCAACCCGTCATGAGCGAGGGATCCTTCGTGCTCCGCAGCGGCCTGCGCCCCGCCGTCGCCCTGCTGATCCTGGTCGCCGCCGTCGGCGGTCGGATCGCCCTCGACCTCCAGGTCAGCCCCGGCGCCGGCGAGCTGTGGCAGCGCGCCGTCGAGGTCTTCACCGCCGCTGTCACCGGCGCCGTCGTCCTCCACTTCGCCCGCGACGACCCGCCGCGCCTGCCCTGGTCGCTGTTCTTCGTCTCGATGATCATCGTCCCGATCGTCCGGCTCCTCAGCTACCTCCACGTCGAGCCCGGCGGCATCCCGCTCGCGTACCTCGTCATCATCGGCGGCAACTTCGTCCTCGTCGCCGCGATGCTGGCCTTCGGCCGCGTGCTCGGCAGCTCCGAGCTGCTGTCCGAGCGCACCCGCGACGACCGCGTGCGCGCCACCGCCGTCGTCGGCGTGCTCGCCGTCGGCGCCCTCGCCACGATCGCCTACAACACCTTCGAGGTCGCCGAGCGCGGCCTGCCCACCACCGTGGCCGGCTGGATCTCCGCCACCGCCAACGTCGTCAGCACCGTGTGCGACGCCATCGCCTTCGCCGGCAGCCTCTACCTCGTGTGGCTGGTGCGCCCGCTGATCGGCGGCCTGCTGGCGCGCCCCTACATCCTCATCGCCGCCGCCGCCGGGGTGTTCCTCGCCGTCGACATCCTGCTCGTCGCCGCCGGCGCGACCACCCAGACCGACCTCGTCGTCACCGGCCTGCGCACCCAGCTGCCCAAGTGGCTCGGCTGCCTCGCGTACGCCACCCTCGCCCTCGCCGCGAGCAGCCAGCTGGCCCTGCTCCGCGCGCTGCGACGCCGCTGATCTGCAGCGGCCTCTCCTTGCCCTCCGTGGCCCTCCTTGCCCCCCGTGGCCCTCCGCGGGCCTCCATTGGACCACCGTTCGCTCGCCGCCGCGGGCTCACCCCGGCGCCGTGAACAACTGCTCGAGGTAGGCCGCGGCCGGCCCGGCGCCGAAGATGCGGGCCAGTGCGTCGTGCTCGCGGCGGTTGCAGAGCTCGGCCCGGCACCACGCAGCCACCCGCTCCCGCGCCGCGGCGGCACGCGCCGGCGCCAACATCGGCCCCTCCGCGTAGACCTCCGGCAGCCGGGCGATGAAGTCCCGCACCGCCGCGAGCAGCGGCGCCTCGGCGCCTCGCTGCGCCCCGACGATCAGCGCCCGCGGCGAGAACACCCCCTGCGCGAAGCTCGGCACCCGGCGCGCGACCACCCCGTCCCCGATCGCCGCGTGCAGCTCGACCAGCGGCGCCGCCGCCCGCTCCTCCCACCGCAGATCGTCGATCGGCGCGAGGTCGACGGCGACCAGGCTAAGCGCCCCGGCGAGCCCGATCAGATCGACGCCGAGCACCGGCCCCCCGCTGCCGTCCGCCGGCATGCCGATCACCGTCACGCTGCACAGCCCGCCGTCCGCCCCGCAGATCGTCGCGCAGGTCAGCGACGCGAACGGTCCCCCCTGCTCGCGGCGCGTCTCGAGCCGCAGCGGCGCCCCACGCAGCTCGCCGTCCATCCGCGCCAGCTCGCCGGGCAGCGGCGCCGGTCGCAGCCCCAGCGTCGCCGACCACGCCCGCGTCGCCGCCAGCACCTCGCAAAGCCCCGCCTCGATCGCCACGCTCATCGCCTGCCCTCCCCCGCCTGCTCGCGCAGCGCCGCCACGACCTCGCCCCAGCCACGCGGGCGGCTGTCCGCCTGCGCCCGCAGCAGCCGGGCGATCAGCGACGCCAGCCCGCGCTCACTCGAGAGCCCCGACTCCGCCACCCGCGGCGGCGGCGGCCGACCGGTGAGCGCCGTGTAGAGCGCGACCCCGAGGCTGAACATGTCCCCGGCGACGCTCGCTGGGCCACCCTGGGCCCGCTCCGGCGCGCGATGCACGGCCCGTCCCGCGGCCTCGGTCGGCGCCGCGAAGTCGACGATCGTCACCCGGGCGTCGGCCCGCGCCACGAAGATCCGGTCGAGCCCGAGCTCCCCGTGCAGCACCCCGGCCGCGGCCGCGGCCGCCAGCGCCTCCGCGGCCGCGAGTCCGATCTGCGCGACCCGGCGGGTCGACAGCGGCCCGCTCCCGGCGACGAACTCCTCGAGCCCGACCCCGCCAAGATCCGCGAACGCCAGGAACGCCAGCCCCTGCGCCGCCCCGCTCGCCACCAGCGGGACGATCGCCGGGTGCACGAGCCGGGCGTAGGCCGCCGCCTGGACCGCGAGCTCACCGTCGTCGCGGCGCAGCTTGAGCAGCACCGGCCCCGCCCCGCCGAGCGCGCGGTACATCGCTGTCACCTCGCCGCCGCGCAGCCGCATGAGCAGACGGTAGCCGGCGACGCTCTCACCAGCCGCCGGCAGCCCCATCGCGGCCAGCCGCTCCGGCGGGGGCGGCAACCCCGGCGAGGGCGACAGCGCCGCGTCGACCGCCGCGCGCACCCTCGACGAGTGCGCCGCGCTCGCGCCCGGCGAACCCGTCCAGCGCAGGCCGAGCTGAGACCGGTCCGCCCCGCCCTGCTTCTCCTCCTCCGCCGTGTCGACGCCCGGTCGGTCGGTGTCCCCCGCCACAGACAACCTGTCCCCCGGGACAGCCGACATGTCCCCCGGGACAGCCACCACCGACCTGTCCCCCGGGACATCCGGCCTGTCCCCCGGGACAGCCACCGCTGGCCTGTCCCCCGGGACAGCCGGCCTGTCCGCCGAGACAGCCACCGCCGGCCTGTCCCTTCGGACACTCGGACTCTCACCACCGCTCGCAGCCGGGTCCCGCGAGACCTCCGCCCGCTCCCCCGCCCCATCGAGGCCCACCCCGCGAAACAGCCCGACCAGCGCCGCCGACTCGATCCGCAGGTAGCCCTTGATCGCGGCCGAGATCGTCCCGACCCCGGCCGCGTCGAGCACCCCGAGCTCGACCAGGTGCCGCAGCAGCGGCCGCTCCGGCGTCCACCCCACGAGCCACGCGTCGAGCCGACTCGCCGGCAGCAGGCCCGGCCCCACGAGGTTGCGACGGAGCCACTCGAGCTCAGCCATCGCCCGCCTCCCCATCCTCCGCATCCTCGACGATCAAGCGCCGCAGCCGCGCCGGACCCGGCCCTGGCGTGACCGCATAGCAGTCGACCGGCAGCGGCCCGTGATCGATCACCGTCAGCCCGTCCGCCACGAGCCCCAGCAGCGCCGCCCCGCGCTCATCGCCGCAGACGATCAGCGCCGCCTCGTCGCGCCGCACCAGCGCATACACCGGGGCTGGCGCGCGCAGCACCTGCACCCGCACCCCCGCGCCCACGCGCGCGACCAGCAGCAGCGTGTGCGCCCCGTGCAGCCCCAGCAGCGCGGCCTCGTGATCCAGCGTGACCCCCGTCAGCGGCGCGTCCGGCCCGAGCAGCGGCCGCCACTCGTCGGGCAGGGGCACCCGCGCCCCCGCCTGTCCGCCCGCGAGATCGCTGACGACCAGCCGCTCGCCGCGGAGCAACCACGCCGCCCCGCGCCGACGCGAGGCCACGAAGCCCAGCAGATCGTCCTCGACCGCGAGCAAGGTCGTCGCGCGGCCGTCGAGTCCGACGATGCGGCGATCGCAAGCCACGATCGCCGTCGCCTCGTCGGCCTCGTGGATGAAGCGACGCCCCCGCGTCACCCGACACACCGGCGCCAGCCGGGACGTCTCGCGACAAACTCGCAACACCTCGCCACCCGCCAGCAGGTGCATCGCGCCGTCGGCCGTGCGCCCGACGTCGAAGGCACCCGGCAGCCCCGCCAGCGCCAGCACCAGCGCCTCGCAGCCCGGGAAGCGCCGCCCCGGGTCCGGGTCGAGCAGGCGAGCGACCACCGCCATCAGCCCCGACGCGCAGCCCGGCTGCAGCCGGAACGCGCTGCGACCCGCCAGCTCCGGCCGCGCCCCGAGCAGCAGCTCGAGCGCCACCACCCCGAGCGAGTACTGGTCCGACGCCGCGTCCGCGACCCCGAGCGCCACCTCCGGCGCCATGTACGGCAGCGAGCCCGCCAGCGATCGCAGCGCCGCCCCGCGGGCCAGGAAGCGCCCCGCCCCGAAGTCGGTCAGCGCCCACGGCGGCTCCCCCACCTGCGTCAACGCCAGGATGTTCTCCGGCTTCACGTCGCGGTGGACCACCCCGTGCGCGTGCGCGTGGTCCAGCGCCGCCGCCATCGCGAGCAGCAGACCTCGCACTTCCTCCTCGGTGAAGCGCCGCCCGCTGGCCAACGCCCGCCGCAGCGAGCCGCCCATCGCCCGCGGAAACACCAGCACCGACAGCCCGAAGCCCGCGTCGTGGCCGACGTCGAGGCAGGGCACGATGTGCGGGTGCACGAGCCGCAGCGCCAGCCGCATCTCGTCGACCCACGCCGCGTAGTTGTCGTTCGCCCCGTCGAAGAACTTGACCGCCACCGCCCGCCCCGTGCGCGGGTCGGTCGCCGCGACGACGGTGCCGAGCGAGCCCGCCGCCAGCCGCTCGCCCAGCACGTAGCGCCCGAGCACCGTGTCGCCCTCCAGCTCGGCCACCGCGGCCCCCTCAGGTCGGCAGCGCGCCCGAGAGCGCCTTGACGATCGCGCTGTGCACCTGCTTGTTGGCCCGCATCCCCTCGACCCGGCGCGCCACCTCGGTCGCGGCGACGATGAAGGTCGTCCCCTCGCGGTCCCCGAGGCGCAGGTCGCCGGTCTGCACGCTGCGCATCTCGGCGTCGCAAAAGCCCGAGAAGAACCCGCACAAGATCCCCGCGAACATGTCGTCGCCGACGTGCCCGCTCGGCCCGATGTCCTGCATCGGCGAGTCGATCAGCCGGATCGCCAGGAAGCCGTGCTGACCCTGGTCCCAGTCGACCTCCAGCCGCCCGAGCCCACAGCCATGCCACAGGTCGCGGACCAGCAGGTCGAACTCCGCCATGCTGCGGTCGCGCAGCGAGACCCCCGCGTACTGCCCGAGCTCCGCCTCGAAGCGGCGCGCCATCCGACGCCCGAAGAACTCGCCGCAGCGCCGCAGCACCAGCGCCGCCGCCGGCCCCGTCTCGTGCTCACACGCGGTCACGAAGCCGCGCAGGAAGTCGTCGCTCACGGCGATCATCCGCGTGCCCCCGCGGCTGCGGATCACCCCCGCCTTGACGTCCAGCTTCACGAACTCCGGGCTCGTGAAGTAGTTGAGGTTGCGCCGCTCGTTCATGTCGCCGCCTCGGTCTTGCCCGGCAACACCGCCACGCAGCGCTCGAGGTAGGGCCGCAGCAGCTCGCTCACCGCTGGCGGCAGCTCGCGCGCCGCCGCCTTCATCATCGCCTTGTAGGTGTCCTCGATGAACTGCGGCGCCAGCCCGACCCCGCGCAGGATCGTCGACATCCACGTCAGCAGGCTGTCCTCGAGGTACTGCAGGTCGTCCCGCAGCAGCGCCTGCGCGCAGTAGCGGAGCACCAGCGAGAGATCGCGGACCCCGCTGGTGCGGATGCCCTTGTAGAACTTCTCGACGTTCGGGTACGCGGCCAGCACCTCGTCGAGGGTCTGCCCCACGATCGCCTCCTCCGCCGCCCGGATCGCCTCGAGCGCGGCCAATCGCGTCTCGACCTGCTCGGCCCAGCCGCGCAGCAGCGCCTGCTCCGCCCGGGTCGGGTAACGCCCCTCACTCGCCGTCAACATCGCCTGGATCTCGTGGTTCATCGCGGTCTCTCCAGTCCTTTCAATCCCACTCGAAGCCGTCGAAGGCGTTGGGCAGGCGCAGCGCCTCGATGCCGGTGGTCGGCGCCTCGCGGCGACGGATCAACCCCGGCGAGGTGATCGCCAGGAAGAAGCGCTCCACTGACGCCGCCTGCCAGCGCGTGAAGTCGATCGTCAGCCCCGCCGGCGTCGCCGACACCAGCCGACCAAAGAAACGCCGCACGCTGCTCTCCCCGAGCGGCGAGGCCAGCAGCCCACTCGCGCCCTCGACCCGGGCCGCCGCCGACGGCGCAACGACCGTCACCGCGGGCGTCCGCGGGGCCGCCGGCGTCACCGTCACGGGTGCCGCCGCGGGCGCCGACGGGGCCACAGCTGCCACCGCCTCGGGCACCACCGCCACAGGCGCCGGCCGGACCGCGACCGCGGGCGCCACCGCGACCGCGGGCGCCACCGCGGGCGCCGCGACCGCGGGCGCCGCGACCGCGGGCGCCGCCAAAGCCATCACGTCCTCGACCTCCTCGATGATCGCCAGCTCGGGCACGGCGACCGCCGCGGCAGGCCGCCCCCCCGCGACCGTGGCTGTCTCTCGGGACAGCTCACGCGCCGCTGGCAACGCCGCCGGACGGTCCGCAAACAGCCGTCTGAGCAGCGCCGAGAAGCGGCGCACGAGTCCATCAAGCCAGGCAAACACGCGCATGATCGGCGGCCAAGCTAGCAAGCGTGTCCACGTCGTGACGGCCAAATTGCCGTGGACGGCTCTCCCTGGCCTCACGCGCGTTACGCCGGTCAGTTGACCGTACAAGTGACCAGATACTGATCCCAGATCAGCCCCACAGATCAGCCCACAGATCAGCCCCACAGAACAACCCCACAGATCACCTGTCAGTCACCCATCAGCGACCGCGACCAGTCACCCATCAGAGACCGCGATCAGTCACCAATCAGAGACCGCAATCAGGCGCCGACGCTCAGCCCATGCTCAGCGAACGCGTCCGCATCTCCGCGAGGTCGACGTCGACCTGCGAGAGCTCGCGAATCCGCGAGCGCGTGATGATCTTCCCCGCCTCGATCAAGACCCGACCGTCGACCGGGTGCAGCACTCGCTCCTCCGCGCGCCGCCCGACCAGGCTCTCGAGGTCCTTCGTCGCCGTCAGGTAGCGCCCGCCCGGCAAGCCCACGATCACGCCGTCACCCGAGACCTTGGCCTGGCAGGCCAGCCGCGAGCTCGGCCGCTTGTCGCTCAGCATGCGCAGCGCCAGCTGCTCGCGCGGCGTCCGCGGCGACAGGTGCTCCGCGCCCGCCTGCACATACACGTGGCAGGTCGCGCACAGCCCCTTGCCCCCGCACGCCATCAACACCGGCGTGCCCGCGGCGACCAGGACATCGAGCAGACGCTTGTGGGTCTGCACGTCGATCGGATCCACCAACCCCTCGATCGCTACGCGCTTCATGGCGACCATTACCTTGCCAGCACCCAGCCCCTGCACGCGCGCGACGTCGCAGGCATGCATCGTGCGTTGACGCCGGAACGGTCACGCCCCGCATTCTTCACCTTCGCCCATATGCTGGTCGCCGAGGCCCCCATGACCCTGCCGAAGGTCAGCATCAACGCAGACCAGCCCTCCACCACGCTCCACAATTATTACGAGGCGCACAAGTTCCTCCGCCGCGAGGCCCCCGGCCGCCTCGTCAACGCCCTCGGCCAGCGCACCATGCTCGTCAGCGAGGACTTCATCGTCGGCTACCAGGTCGCGCTCGAGGAGGAGGTCGGCGACGCCGCGGGTGAGATCATGTACCGCTGCGGCTTCGAGTGGGGCCGCCAGGACATCACCGGCTTCGAGACCCGCTTCACCGCCGAGTTCGGCTTCGGCCCCGGCGACGCCAAGTTCGGCATGATGCTCGAGACCTGGTGGTGGCCGCTGCAGGCCGCCGGCTGGGGCGCCTGGCGCTACGACCTCTCGCACCGCAAGGAGGGCCTCGTCTTCATCGACCTGTTCGACTCCGCCGTCGCCCGCAGCATCGGCAACGTCGGCAAGGTCGTGTGCCACTACTACGCCGGCATGTTCGCCGCCGTGTTCGGCCACCTCGCCCGCCGCGAGCTCAGCGGCATCGAGATCCAGTGCTATTCGATGGGCGAGGACCACTGCAAGTTCCTCATCGGCTCGTCCAAGCGCATCAACGCCGCCCAGTTCTGGGTCGCCGAGGGCGCCACCGCCACCGAGGTCATGTCCCGCCTGTGACCCCCACCGTCCACAGCACGCCCGAGCCCATCGCTCCTCGCGTCACCCATCAGGTCACCATGCCGCGGGCCACCCACCCGGTCACCCACCCGGCCACCCACCCGGTCACCCACCCGGTCACCCACCTGGCCACCGACCTGGCCACCCATGACACCGCCCTGGGCCTGGCCACCGCCCTGCGCGAGGGCACCCGCGACGCCCACCGCGACGCCGAGCGCGGCCCCTTCGTGCACGCGCTGATCCGCGGCCAGCTCGCCCGCGCGACCTACCTCGACTACCTGCGCGCCCTCGAGACGATCTACGCCGCCCTCGAGGCCAGCCTCGCCCGCCACGCCGATCACCCGATCGTCGGCCCGCTCGCCCGCCCCGAGCTCCTGCGCCGCCCCGCGATCGCCCGCGACCTCGCCACCCTCGGCGCCGCCACCCAGCCGCCCGTCGCGGCCGCCCGCGCCTACGCCGATCGCCTGCACACACTCGCCGACCACCACCCGGCCCTGCTCGTCGCCCACGCCTACACCCGCTACCTGGGCGACCTCTCGGGCGGCCAGCTCCTGCGCCGCGGCGCAGCGCGAACCCTCGGCACGGGCCCCGAGGGCCCCGGCCTCGAGTTCTACGACTTCCCCGAGATCGCCGACCCAGGCGCCTACAAGCGCGAGCTGCGGGCCTGCCTCGACGCCCTCCCCGTCGACGCCGCCACCGCCGCAGCGATCGTCGACGAAGCCCGCCGCGCCTTCACCGACACCGCCTCCGTCTTCGCCGCCCTCGCCGCGAGCGAGTGAGCCTCCAACCTGTCCCCGCGGACAGCCCCCGCTCAGCCCGCCTTGCGCCCCGTACGCCCCGCCGGCGCCTCGGCCAGCGCCGTCAGCTCGGCCAGCGCCGCCAGGCACACCCGCAGCTGCGTGCGCCGGTCCGGCCCATTCGGCTCGGGCACCGTCGTCGTCACCCGCTCGCCGCCCTCGAGGCGAAACTTCCCGCCGGTGCGCGCCGACAGCCGCGCCGCCACCTCGGCCTGCAGCGGCGTCTCCGGCCCGAGCCGGACCCCCAGCTTCGCGCCGCGCAGCTCGAGCGCCAGCGCCCCGAGCCGCCGCCCGTAGGTCTTGCACGCCATCAGCAGCCCGAGGTGCTCCGCCTCGAGCGGCGGGTCGCCGAAGCGGTCGACCAGCTCCGCGATCACGTCCTCCACCTGGTCGCGGTCACGCGCCGCCGACAGCCGGCGATAGAAGTCGAGGCGCTGCCCGACCTCCGCCACGTAGGTCTCGGGCAAGTACGCCGGCGCGTCGAACACCATCTCCGGGTCGCTCTCGCGGGTGATCGGCTCGCCGCGCAGCTCGGCCACCGCCTCGTGCAAGATCCGCGCGTAGGCGTCGAAGCCGATCGCCTGGATCTGCCCGCTCTGGCGCCCCCCGAGCAATTCCCCCGCGCCGCGGATCTCGAGGTCGTGGACCGCCACCCCGAAGCCCGAGCCGAGCTCGCTGTGCCGCTGCACCGCCTCGAGCCGGCGCCGCGCCTCCGGCGACAGCCGCTCGAGCGCCTGCACCATCAAGTAGCAGTGCGCCCGCTGTCGGCTGCGCCCGACCCGTCCGCGCAGCTGGTAGATCTGGGCCAACCCGAACTGCTCCGCGTGGGCGATGAACATCGTGTTGGCGCGCGGGATGTCGAGCCCGCTCTCGATGATCGCCGTCGACACCAGCACGTCCGCCCGGTGCTCCACGAAGTCGACCATGGTCCGCTCGAGCAGCTCGTCCGGCACCTGGCCGTGGGCCACCAGCACCCGCGCGTGCGGCACCAGCTGGCGGATGCGGTTGGCGTGCTCCTCGATCCCGAGGATCCGCGGCACCACGTAGAACACCTGCCCGCCGCGGGCCAGCTCGCGCGTCACCCCCTCCTCGAGCACCGCGTCGCTGATCCGCGTGATGTACGTGCGCACCGCCAGGCGATCGACCGGCGGGGTGCGGATCATGCTGATCTCGCGCAGCCCCAGCAGCGACATGTGCAGGGTCCGCGGGATCGGCGTCGCCGACAAGGTCAGCACGTCGACCTGCGCCTTGAACTTCTTGAAGCGCTCCTTCTGCGCCACCCCGAAGCGCTGCTCCTCGTCGATCACCAGCAGCCCGAGGTCCTTGAAGCGCACGTCGCGTCCGAGCATTCGGTGCGTGCCGATCACGATGTCGACCGCCCCGCTGCGCACCGCCTCCACGATCTGCTTCTGCTGGCGATCGCTGGCGAAGCGGTTGAGGCACGCGACCTTGATCGGGAACGGCGCCATCCGGTCGCTGAAGGTGAGGAAGTGCTGCTGCACCAGCACCGTCGTCGGCGCCAGCACGGCCACCTGCTTGCCCGCCATCGCCACCCGGAACGCCGCGCGCAGGGCCACCTCGGTCTTGCCGAAGCCGACGTCGCCGCAGACCAGCCGGTCCATCGGCCGCGCCCGCGACAGGTCGCCGTGCACCGCCGCGATCACCTCCGCCTGGTCGGCCGTCTCGGCGAAAGGGAAGGTGTCCGCGAAGGCGTCCATCTCGGCCCGCAGCAGCGGGTACGCGACCCCCGGCTGCGACTCGCGCTGGGCGTAGATCTGCAGCAGCTCCTCCGCCATCTGCCGCACCTCCTGCTTGACCTTGCCGGCCTTGACCAGGAAGGTGCTGCCCCCCATCCGGTCGAGCTTCGGCGGCTTGCCCTCCGCCGCCACGTAGCGCTCGATCTCATGCAGGCGATAGACCGGCAGGTACAGCTTGTCGCCGCCCGCGTACTCGAGCTGCACGTAATCCCCCGGCACCCCGCGCAGCTCGAGCTGCACGAGCCCGTTGTAACGCCCGACACCGTGGGTCACGTGGACGATGAAGTCGCCGACCCCCAGCTGCGACAGGCTCGCCAGCCCCGTGCGCCGCCGGCTCTGGGCCCGCCGCGTCGCCTTGCCGAAGATGTCGGCCTCGGCCAGCACCAGCACCCGGTCGGCCGGGCTGGCGAAGCCCTCGCTGAGCTCGCCGACCGCGATCTCCAGCCGCGTCTCGCCGCCCTCCGGCGCGCGCAGCCCCGGCGCCTCGCCGGCCGGCACCGCCGCGATCGAAAGCCCGTAGTCCGCCAGCACCCCGCGCAGCCGCTCGACCTGCGTCTGCCCCGGCACCACCAGCAGCACCGTCCACGGCGCCAGCGCGGCCAGGCTCGCCGTCGCCGTCCCGCCCGCCGGGGCCGACAGCTCGCGGATGCGCTCGACCAGCGGCCGCAGCAGCTCCCCCCCGCGCTCGGCCCGGGCCGCCTCCAGCTGCGTGCGCAGCACCTTGTGCCGCTCGAGCGAGAGCCACACGATCGGCCGGTCGCCGGGGATCCCCAGCCGCGCCGCGTCCTCCGACCTGTCCCCCGGGACAGCTCCATCCGACCTGTCCCCGGGCCAGTCGCTCTCTCCCCCGAACCAACCGACCTGTCCCCGGAGCCAGCCGACCTGTCCCCAGAGCCAGCCTCGTCCGCGCCCTCCCCCGCGTCGGCGAAGGCCAGCCGGGTCGCGACCACCGGCGCCGCCTGCAGGCGCTCAGCGATCAGCTCGGGCGCGACGAAGAATTGCTCCGGCGCCGCCACCAGGTCGCGCTGGGCCACGCGGCGCCCGTGCTGCTCCACCCACTCGCCGTGCTGTTCCGTGGCCAGCCCCGTCAACGCCTCCGGCTCATCGATGAACCAGCGCGCCTCGTCCGGCAGGTAGTCCCACAGCGGCACCATCCCCGCGTGGTACAGCGGCGTCAGGGCCTCCTGGCCGAAGAACGACACCCCGCCCTCGAGGTCCTCGATCACCTGCCGGCTCTTGCTGGACGGCGCCCCGATCGCGTCGGCCAGCGCCAGCACCCGCGGCCGCAGCGGCCCCGCGATCGTCGCCACCGTCTCGCGCACCGGGTGGATCGGGCAGTGATCGATCGGCCGCAGGCTGCGCTGCGTGTCCGGGTCGAACAGGCCGCATGCGCTCGATCTCCACGTCGTCCAGCTCGATCCGCACCGGGAAGCGCAGGCTCGCGACATACACGTCGATCACCCCGCCGCGGACCGCGTAGCTGCCCGGGTCCTCGACCACGTCGACGCGCAGATAGCCGGCCCGCTCGAGCGTGGCGATCGCGTCGTCGCGCTCGATCAGGTCCCCGCGCGACCACCTCGTGCACAGCCCGAGCAGGGCCGCCGGCGCGATCACCCGCCGCAGCAGCGAGCGCACGCTCGCCACCACCAGCCGCGGCGGATCGCTGTGCGCGTCGACCAGGCGGTGCAGCGCCGCCAGCCGCAGCGCCACCGCCCGCGGGTCGGCGCCGGTGTCGGCGTAGGGCGAGACGTCGATCTCCGGCACCACCAGCACCGGCCCCTCCACACCGACCTCGCGCTGCCCCGCGCCCATGAAGAATGTCGCGTCGATCGCCAGCGCCCGCGCGGCCGCGTCGTCCGCCGCGACCGTGAACACCGGCCCCTCCGCGCGCGGATCGAGGGCCGCCTGCGCCAACAAGTAGCCGCGATAGCCGCCGACCGCACCGACCACCCGCAGCGGCCGGGCCTCGCGCAGCGCCGCCAGCACCCGCCCGACCGCCCCATCGACCCCACCGGCAATGCCGCCGGACCCACCTGGCCCCGACGAAGGTTCACGCGACGAGTGATGACTGACAGGCGGCTTGCGCATGCGCGAGGGGGGACGCGGGCGGTCGAGCAGGCTAGCCGTCTGCGCGCGCGGCGGGGTACCCTATGCCGGTGACGCGACCGCGAGACAAGTCGAGCCAGTGGGAGCCCGCACACGCCCACCGCAACCGCCGCACGAGCCGCCCTGAGGCCGCGCCTGGCTCGCGCTCCCTCGCCACCACCTCACTCTCGCGGACGAGCGCCGCGCTCTCGCTGGCTTCGCTGCTCTCCCTGGCTTCGTTGCTCTCCCTGACCGCCTGCGCCGGCGCCACGCCGCCGGCCAGCGACAGCCCTGGCGACAGCCCCGGCACCAGCCCCACCGCCGCGACGCCCGCCCCGGCCGGCCTCGCCCAGGCCCGGGCCGCCGAGCAGACCCGCAAGATCATGGAGGCCGTGGCCAAAGCCCGCGCGTTGCCCGTGACCGGCAAGGTCGGGGTCGAGGTCATGCAGCGCGCCGAGATCCGCGACTTCGCGAAGACCGCGATGTACGAGCACCACAGCCGCGAGCAGATCCGGATGTTCACGCGCATCGAGTCGGCGATGGGCGTGCTGCCGCTCGGCTCCGACGGCGAGGCCATCCTCCTCGACATGCTCGAGACCGGCGTGATGGGCCTCTACGAGCCCAAGAAGAAAACCCTCTTCATCGGCACCCACGTCAGCGACGGCCAGCTCGACATGGTCGTCGGCCACGAGATCGCCCACGGCCTGCAAGACATGCACTTCGGCCTCGAGCGCCTGCAGCAGCCGATCCGCGGCGACAGCGACGCCGAGGCCGCGCGCACCTACCTCGTCGAGGGCGACGCCCAGGCCGCCTACCTCGCCTGGGTCAGCGGCGCCGCCGGCCTCGCCAGCATCAGCCCCGAGGTCATGCTCGTCACCGGCAACCAGGCCCTCGACCTCGCCGACCTGGTCGACTACCCCGTGCTCGCCCGCTCGCTGCAGCTGCCCTACGCCGACGGCGCCATGACCGTCGCCGCCCTCGTCCGCGCCCAGGGCTGGCCCGCCGTCGACGCCCTCTACACCACCCTCCCCACCACCACCGAGCAGATGCTCCACCTCGACAAGCTGCTCGCCCGCGAGGCCGCCGTCGCCGTCGTCGCCGACCCAGCCGCCCTCGCCGCCCACCTGCCCGGCCAGCGCGTCGTCTGGCAGGACAACCTCGGCGAGGCATCCCTCCTCACCATGCTCGCCGACGTCGAGCCCGCGCCGGTCGCCCGCGCCGCCGCGGCCGGCTGGGGCGGCGACCGCTACCTCGCGCTCGAGCGCGACCCCTTCGGCGCCGCCCCGCTGATCGTCGGCCTGATCGCCTGGGACAGCGAGGCCGACGCCGAGGAGTTCGCTACCACCTTCCGCCTCTACCTCGAGAAGGCCATGCCCGACGCCTTCATCCTCCAGCGCCGCGGCGACCAGCTGCTGTTCGCCGCCCAGGTCCGCGACGCCGCCACCCGCGACGCCCTCGCCACCCACGCCTGGTCCGCCTTCACCGTCGCCGGCAAGCCCGCCGGCACCCGCATCACCAGCAAGCTCGCGCCCGCGGGCACCACCGCGGGCCGGGCCGCCAGCTGACCCGGAGGACATGTCCCATGCGCCAGGCCAGCCTGTCCCCCGCGACATGTCCCATGCGCCAGGCCAGCCTGTCCCCCGCGACATGTCCCATGCGCCAGGAGCCGACATGACCCGCCTGCGCGCCGTGCACCGCCTCGTGCGCGCCGTGCAGCGGCGCGAGCGGCTCGCCGAGGCCACCCGCCTGCTCACCGGCGTCGCCCTCCCGCTCGGCCTCCTGATCGCCGCCATCGCCATCGCCGGCCTGCGCCGCTTCGCCGGCCCTGACGCCGCCGACTCCTTCCTCGCCTACCTCCCGTGGCTCGGCCTGCTGCCCGCGCCGCTGCTGCTGCTGTGGGCCGCGCTGCGCCCCCGCCACGCCCGCCACGCCGCCCGCCGCCTCGACCACCACTACGCCCTCCACGACCTCCTCGGCGGCGCCGTCGAACTCACCACCACCACCACCAAGCCCGACGCCGACCCGCGCAGCCAGGACCTCATCGCCCTCGTCAGCGCCGACGCCGAGGCCGCCGCCGCCGGCCTCGACCCCCGCCCCGTCGTCCCGCTCCCCCGCCCCGGCGCGCGCGACCTCCTGCTCGGCTGGCTCGGCGCCCTGGCTGTCCTCGGGGCCATGTTCGTCCCGCCCGCGCCCGCGCCCGTCATCGCTATCGTCGACGGCCCCGGCGCGTCGCTCACCGCCGTCCCCGTCGCGCTCCGCCCCGCCCCCGACCGCGCCCTCGCCGAGCCCCTGCGCGAGGATCTTCGCACCTTGGTCGGCGGCCAGGACAGCGCCGCCAAGATCGCCGAGGCCATGCTCGAGGTGCTCGACGCCTTCACCCGCGGCGAGATCGACCGCGCCGCCGCCTTCGCCCGCCTGGAGCAGCTCGAGCAGGAGCTCGCGCAGGCCGAGGCCGAGCTCGAGGCCAGCGAGGACGCCGACCCGGCGATCCTCGCCGAGGGCATGCGCGAGCTCGCCGAAGCGCTCGAGCAGGAGGCCATCACCACTCCGGCCGGTGAGGCGCTCGCCCGCGGCGAACCCGACCGCGCCGAGCAGGCCCTCGCCGCCGCCGAAGACGCCGCCGCCAGCAACGAGGCCGACATGCAGTCGCTCGAGCGGGCCATGGCCGCCGCCGAGAAGGCCCTCGGCAAGGCCGCCGGCGAGAACACCGACACCGCCGCCCAGCTCGCCGAGGCCGAGCGCCGCCTCAAGCGGCAGCAGAAGCAGCCCGCCGCCGACCCCGAGGAGCAGGAGCGCCGCCTCAAGAAGCAGCAAGACCGCGTCGACCAGCTGCGCCGTCAGCACGAGAAGGAGAAGGAGGCCCAGCGCCAGCTCGATCAACTGCGCCGCGACGCCAACGACGCCAAGTCCGGCAGCAAGGGCAAGGAGCAGCAGAAGCGAGCGCTCGAGAAGCTGCGCCGCGACGCCAGCGACACCGCCCGCAAGGCCCAGCGCTCGCGTCGCCTCGGCCAGGCGAGAGACGACATGGAGGAAGCCAAAAGCTTCCTGCGCCGCGCCGGCAACGGCGACAAGCAGGACCAGAAGCGCCGCGAGCAGATGCAGCGCTTCGCCAAGGCCGCCAAGGGCAAGCGCGGCGACAAGCAGAAGGGCCCGACCATGCTCGTCGAGGGCGACATCGGCGACAGCGGCGAGCCGATCGAGATGGATAGCGGCGACGATCAGGGCGACGGCGACGGCGACGGTCAGGGCGACGGCGACGGCGACGGCGACGGCGACGGCCAGGGCGACAGCGCCGGCCAGAGCCAGGCCGACGGTCAGGGCCAGGGCGACGGCATGGGCCAGGGCAGCCAGGACCCGCTCGCCGACCCCACCGGCATCAAGGCCAAGACCAAGGCCGTGCGCGTCAACCCGCGCAAGGGTCAGGGCACCACCCGGGCCGAGGTCATCCGCACCGCCAGCCAGGAGGGCTTCGCCAACGCCAGCTACCGCGACGTCTTCACCGACTACAAGAGCTTCGCCCAGAGCAGCATCGACAACGAGTCGGTCCCCGCCCCGCAGCGCCGCCGCATCAAGCGCTACTTCCAGATGATCCAGCCGCGCCGCTGACAGCGATCAGGCCGGCGCACGAGACAGCGATCGCGCCGCTGACAGCGATCGAGCGGCCGCGCGCGCGGCCAGCGTCCCCCGGGGCAGCACACTCGCCGCGCGCGAACCCCCGCGGCCGCATCCGATATCCTGCCGCCATGCGCACTGGCTGGCTCTCCCCCGTGATCGTCGCGCTGCTCCTCCCGGCCTGCAAGGACGGCGAGAGTGACAGCAGCACCTCCACCAGCGATCTCAGCGACGGTCCCACCAGCGATCCCAGCAGCGCCACCGACCCCTCGGGCCCCACGAGCGACACGCCGACCAGCACCGATCCCAGCACCACCACCGACCCCACCGCGACCACCGACCCCACCGCCACCACCGGCGTCGACCCTGGCGAGGTCATCGAGCCCGGCGACCCCGGCCCCGGCGACGTCAACTTCACGATCCGCGTCGACACCGACGTGCACCCGATCAGCCCCCGGATCTACGGCACCAACCAGCCGCACGACCTCGCCAAGGCCCAGCGCGGCCTCGGCATGATCCGTCAGGGCGGCAACCGCATGACCGCCTACAACTGGGAGAACAACGCCTCCAACGCCGGCTCCGACTACATGCATCAGAACGACGACTTCCTCGAGTCGGCGCTCATGGTCGACGGCAGCATCCCTGGCGAGGTCGCGCGCGCGGCCACCCAGACCGCCCTCGACGCCGGCGCCGACATGCTGCTCACGATCCCCGTCTGCGGCCACGTCGCCGCCGACAAGGACGGCGGCGGCGACGTCAACCAGACCCCGAACTACCTGCAGACCCGCTTCCACCCGACGATCGCCACCAAGGGCGCCGCCTTCAGCGACCCGCCCGACGCCAACGACGACAAGGTCTACCAGGACGAGTTCGTCGCCTTCCTCAAGTCCCGCTTCCCCGACGCCTTCGTCGGCGACGACGCGCACATCCTGTTCTCGATCGACAACGAACCCGACCTGTGGTCTGGCACCCACCCGCGGATCCACCCGGACGGCGTCGGCTACGTCGAGCTCGCCGACAAGAACCGCGACTTCGCGGCCGCCGTCAAGGCCGTCGCCCCCAACGCCACCATCGCGGGCTTCGTCTCCTACGGCTTCGCCGGCTACCAGAACCTGCAGGACGCCCCCGACGCGATGGGCGACGCCATCGAGTATTACCTGGGTCGCATGCAGCAGGCCGACAGCGACGCCGGCCTCCGCCTCATCGACGTCCTCGATCTCCACTGGTACAGCGAGGTCTACGCCAACGGCCAGCGCATCACCGGCGACGACAACTCCGACGCCTCCGCCGAGGCCCGCATGCAGGCCCCACGCTCGCTGTGGGACCCGAGCTTCCAGGAGGACTCCTGGATCGCCAACGACGTCCTGAACGCCCCGATCCGCCTGATCCCCTGGCTCAAGGACAAGATCGCCGCCCACTACCCCGGCACCGGCATCGGCTTCAGCGAGTACAACTACGGCGGCGGCGGCCACATCTCCGGCGCCATCGCCCAGGCCGACGTGCTCGGCATCTTCGGCCGCGAAGGCGTCGCCCTCGCCGCCTACTGGCAGCTCTCCGACCAGGTCAGCTACATCGACGCCGCCTTCCGCGTGTTCACCAGCCACGACGACAACGGCGCCCACTTCGGCGACACCTCCGTCTCCGCCCTCACCAGCGACCCCGCAACAACCTCCGTCTACGCCAGCTACGACGCCCAGAACCCCGGCCGCACCGTCATCGTCGCCATCAACAAGACCGCAGGCCCGCTCACCGCCGCCGTCACCCTCGCCGCCTACGCCGACTACAGCAGCATCGCCGTCTGGCAGCTGCGCGACGCCGGTCCGCAGCTCACCAGCGTCCCCGGCCCCGAGCTCGCCGCCACCAACGCCTTCCTCTACAGCATGCCCGCGCGCAGCGTCTCGGTGCTGGTCCCGGCCGAGTGATCACTTCACGCAGGTCCACATCACCCACTTGCACACGATCGGCCCGAGCCCGTCCTGCCCGCAGTTGCCCGCGCCCTGCCACGCCCCTGCGTGAACACCATCTGCCCGGGTTGGTGCAGCTGGTGTTGCCCTGGTTCAGCCCGCACACCAACCCGCCGTCCCGCCCCACAGCCCGACCGTCGCGTAGCCGAGGTTCTGACAGATCTTCACCGGGTGGTACTGGCCCTCGAAGTTGGCCGAGATCCACGCCGTGTTGGCGTCCGCCGTGCACACCACCCACGGCGAGCCCGTCCCCGGATCGTTGCCCTGGTCGCACTTCTTGGGCCCCTGCGCCTCCTTCTTGCACCCCGACGAGCACCCGTCGCCGCCGTTCGCGTTGCCGTCGTCGCACTCCTCGCCCGCCTGCGTGTTCACGTTCTTGTCACCGCACTTCACGCTCGTGCAGTCGCCGTCGCAGCTGGCCGACTGCGCGCCGGTGTCACAGTCCTCGCCCGCCGCCGCGTTCGCCACCCCGTCCCCGCACTTCGACACCGTGCAGTTCGCGTTGCACTGCAGCGACGCCCCGCTGGTGTCGCACTGCTCGACCCCGCCGTACACCACCCCGTCGCCGCACTTCGCCGTCGTGCACGCGTTCAGGCACGCGTCGAAATTGTTGGCGTTGCCGTCGTCGCACTGCTCGCCCGGCTGCGCCTTGCCGTCGCCGCAGCTGCCCGCCTGGCAGGTGTTGCTGCACGCGTCCGCGTCGTTCTGGTTGCCGTCGTCGCAGCCCTCGACCCCGACCTGGACCACACCGTCGCCGCACTTCGCCACCTGACAGTTGTTGCGGCAGCCGTCCGCGTCGACCTGGTTGCCGTCGTCACATGCCTCGACCCCGACGTTGACCGCACCGTCCCCGCAGGCCGCCAGCGTGCAGTTGCTGCGGCACGCGTCGTCGTCGGCGACGTCCCCGTCGTCGCACTCCTCGCCCATGTCGACGACCCCATCCCCGCACCCGGGCGGCGGCGGCGGCGGCTCGCTCCCCCCGCTGAGCCCGCTGTCCGAGCTGCCCTCACTCGCCTCGCCGGTCGCCGCCCCGCTACCCGTGACGCCCCCGCCCGTCGGCTCGTCCGGCGCCCCGCTCGTCCCACCCGCCGTCGCAACCGACCCGCTGTCGTCCGCCGAGTAGCCGAAGGGCCCCCCGCCGAAGCCCTGGCTGGCCTCGTACTCGCCGGAGCTGCAGCCGCCCAGCGCGAGCCCGATGAGGCCGATGAAGCCGATGAAGCCGATGAGGCCGCAACAAACGAGGGACTCGCGCACGCTCGGGACCGTCTTGGACCGCATCACCCCGCCTTTTGCCGCGCGCCCGCAGCAGCGTCAAGCCCGAACCCCCCCTCGCCTCGTCAGGAGACCTCCAGCGCCAGGCGATCACCCGTCGCACTCGATCCAATCCCACAGGCAACGTGCTCGCACGGGTCCCCCGTCCCGGCGCCCGCGCACGCCCGACCCCCTCGTCGCCCGCGTGTCGCTCGTGTACACGAGCGACACGCCGGTCCGCGACCCCTACCTCGTCCGCCGCCTCGACCACCCGCTCCTGGGCGACGCCTACCTGGCGACGCTGCTCGCCAGCGGAGCCGCGTTCGCCGTCGCCGGCTGGGGCCTCCTGATGGGCCTGCTCTGCGGCATCGCCCTCGGCGTCCCGGCGATCGCCCTCTGCGCCTTCGTGCTCCATCGCCTCGCGCGCCACGACCCCCGCGGCCTGCGCTCGCGCCTGCTCACCTGCCTCACCCTCGGCAGCGTCGTCGCCACCGTCACTGTCCTGTGGGTCGGCCTCCCGGGCCTGCTGATCGGCGCCGCCCTGGCCGCCCTCACCGGCGCCCGCGCCCTGATCCGCGATCGATCTGTCTTCAAGGACAGGCCGCTAGCTGGACCCGACGACGCCCCCGCGATCGCCCCGCGCCCCGGCGCTTGACCTGTCCCGCGAGGCCAGCCGCAAGCTCACAGCCCGCGCGCCCACTCGGGCCGCAGCAGCACCTGCCCGGCCAGCGCCCCGTCGATCGTCTCGACGATGCGCTCGCGGTCCTGCGGCAGCCGACCAGCCAGCGGCAGGTAATTCGACGCGTGGTTGGTGCGGAACACCGCGTCGCTCGGGCGGGCCCGGTCGACGATCGTGCGCAGCTCCGCCAGCATCCCGTCGACCCCCGGCAGCACGTAGCGCCCCGTGCTCTGCAGGCGATACAGCGGCGTCCCCGGGACCACCGTGGTCGTCAGCGCCGCGAAGTACTCCGGGTCCATCTCGGTGATCAGATCGGCGGTCGCCGCCGCGTGCTCCTGCGCCCGCGCCGTGCCGGCGATCCCCAGCAGCACGATCATGCTCAGCTCCATCCCGGCCGCGTGCGCGCGCCGGGCAGCTTCGACGTGCTCCGCGTGGCTCGCCCCCTTCGCGATGCGCTTGAGCGTCGCGTCATCGCCCGACTCGGGGCCGATGTAGAGCCGCGTCAGGCCGCGCTCGCGCAGCGTCGCCAGCTCCTCCGGCGACTTCTTCAGCAAGTTGCTCGCGGTCGCGTAGCACGACACCCGACGCAGCTTCGGCAGCCCCGCGCGCGCCGCGTCGAGGATCGCCAGCCACGACTCGGTGGCCATCCCGAGCGCGTCGCCGTCGGCGACGAACAGCTTGTCGAGGCGCTGCCCCGCGATCGCCACCGCCGTGCGCAGGTCCTCGAGCACGTCCGCCAGCTCGCGCTCGCGGTAGACCTTGTCGCGATACATGTCGCAGTAGGTGCAGCGGTTCCAGGAGCAGCCGATCGTGGCCTGGAGGATGTACGCGTCGCTCTCGGACGGCGGGCGATAGACCTTGCCTTCGTAGCGCATAGACGGCGCAAACAGCGTCCCGGCGATTCTACGCGCCCATTTCGCCGGGACGGCCGCGCGCGACATGGGGGAGCTCACGCGCGACGAAACCGCGCCCGGACAGCTGCCCTGTCGTCGCATCTGCAATTTCTCGTCGTCGCAGAAATCGGCCCGCGATCGAGACCGGTCGGACAGTGGTCCGCGTGTATGCTGTCCGCCCGCCCCTCGACATGACGATCTCCGAGACGCAAGCCCAGCTCGAAGCGATCCAGCACAGCCTCGACCTCCTGATCCGCGAGATCCAGCAGGTCATCGTCGGCCAGGACGACGTGCTCCGCGGCATCCTCACCTGCCTCCTCGCCGGCGGCCACGGCCTGCTCGAGGGCGTCCCGGGCCTCGGCAAGACGCTGATGATCCGCACCCTCGCGTCGGCCGTCGACCTCTCCTTCGCCCGCGTCCAGTTCACCCCGGACCTCATGCCCGCCGACATCGTCGGCACCTCCGTCCTCATCGACCGCCCCGACGGCGGCCGCGAGCTCAACTTCCAGCCCGGCCCGGTGTTCGCCAACATCCTCCTCGCCGACGAGATCAACCGCGCCACCCCGAAGACCCAGTCGGCCCTGCTCGAGGCGATGGCCGAGGGCACCGTCACCGCCGCCGGCAAGACCCGCCCGCTGCCCGAGCCCTTCCTCGTGCTCGCGACCCAGAACCCGCTCGAGATGGAGGGCACCTACCCGCTGCCCGAGGCCCAGCTCGACCGCTTCCTGTTCAAGATCGACGTCCCCTTCCCCAGCGAACAGGACCTCCTGCAGATCCTCGAGCGCACCACCGGCCAGCGCAACCATCAGGCCCGCCCCGTGCTCAACGCCCAGCAGCTGCTCGGCATGCGCAGCTTCGTCCGGGCGATCCCCGTCGCCCCCACGATCAGCCGCTACGTCGTCCGCGTCCTGCGAGCCACCCACCCCGACGACCCCCACGCCACCGACCTCGTCAAGCGCTACGTCCGCTTCGGCGGCAGCCCGCGCGGCGCCCAGGCGATCCTCCTCGCCGCCCGCATCCGCAGCCTCATGGCCGGCCGCAAGACCCCGTCGATCGACGACGTGCGGGCCGTCGCGCCCCAGGCCCTGCGCCACCGCGTGATCCTCAACTTCGAGGGCGAGGCCGAGGGCGTCGCCATCGACAAGGTGCTCGCCCAGGTGCTCACCGGCGTGCCCACCGACTGAGACCCTCCATGGCCTGGTGGAAGCGCAGCGCGCCGACGCCTTCGGCCCTCAACGACGAACCTGTCCCCGAGGCCAGGTCACTCGCCGGCGCCCGACCGAGCCATCACCAGGGCCCCAGGCGCGCCGCCGGACCCGACGACGTGTTCGACGACGCCTTCCTCGCCCGCCTCGAGCTGCTGCAGGTCATCGCCCGCCGGCTGTTCCGCGGCCGCCAGCGAGCCGAGCGCAAGACGCGAAAGGTCGGCAGCGGCCTCGAGTTCGCCGACCACCGCGAGTACTCCCCCGGCGACGACATCCGCAACCTCGACTGGAACGTGCTCATGCGCCTCGGCCAGTCGCTCATCCGCCTCTACGAGGAGGACGAGGACCTCCCGATCCGCATCGCCATCGACGTCAGCGAGTCGATGCAGACCTCCGGCGGCGGCAAGCTGCGCTACGCCAGCCAGGTCGCCGCCGCCCTCGCCTACGTCGGCCTCGCCAACCTCGACCGCGTCGGCCTCACCTGCATGAGCCGCAAGGTCCACAACAGCCTGCCCGCCGTCCGCGGCAAGGGCCGCATCTTCCGCGTGTTCGACTTCCTGCGCGCCGCCCCGCGCGGCGGCACCACCGACCTGCGCGCCGCCTGCTCCCGCCTCGCCGCCGAGAGCGTGCAGCCCGGCCTCACCGTCGTCCTCTCCGACTTCTACGACATGGACGGCGCCTTCGACGGCCTGAACCTCCTGCGCTTCCGCAAGCACGAGCCCGTCGCCATCCAGATCCTCGACCCCGCCGAGGTCCACCCCGAGCGCAGCGCCCTGCGCGGCGACGTCAGCCTGGTCGACTGCGAGGGCGGCGACCCGCGCGACGTGACCCTGAGCCCCGCCACCCTGCGCGCCTACGCCGAGGCCCACGAGAGGTTCTGCGGCGCCCTCGCCAGCAGCTGCCGCGCCCGCGGCATCCCCTACTTCCGGGCCGAGATCGACGTCCCCTTCGACGAGCTCGTCCTCCGCATGTTCCGCCTCGGAGGCCTGCTGCGATGAGGCGCCCCGACCACCGCTGCACCGCGCACGCGCCCGGCCCCGGAGGCCCGCGATGAACCTCGCCGGCTGGACCCTCGCCGAGCTGCTGCCGCTGTTCGCCGCCGGCGCCACCGCGATCACGGCGCTCTACCTGCTGCGCATGCGTCGGCGCCAGCTGGTCGTCCCCTTCGCCGCGCTGTGGCGTCAGGTCACCCGCGAGAGCGACACCCGTCGCCTGTGGCGCAAGCTCCGGCGCATGCTCTCGTGGCTGCTGCAGCTGTGCCTGCTCGCGCTGCTCTGCCTCGCCCTCGGCGACCCGCGCCCCTCCGCCTGGCTGCGCGACCCGGTCACCCTGGCGATCGTCATCGACCGATCGGCCAGCATGGGCGGCCCCGCTGGCGACGGCACCACCGGTACGGCCGACCCCGCCAACCCCGGCCTCACCCGCCTCGACCTCGCCGTCCGCCGCGCCCGCGCCGAGCTCTCCGCCCTCGGCCCCGTCGACCGCGCCCTCGTGATCACCGCCGGCCCCGAGGTCGCGGTCCCCGGCCCGCTCGGCCGCGACAGCGACCCGCTCCTGCGCAGCCTCGAGGGCCTGCGCCCCGCCGCCGGCGAGGCCGACCTCGGCCGCGCGATCGCCCTCGCCCGCAGCGCCCTCGCCGGCCAGCCCGGCGGGCGCATCCTCGTCCTCAGCGACGGCGCCCTCGACCCCGCCGGCGCCGCCGCGCTCGCGGCCTGCACCGCGCCTGTCCCCGAGGACATGTCCACCGGCACAGGTTCACAAGCTGTCCCCAAGGACAGCCCCGCCGACGCAGGCCCACAAGCTGTCCCCGAGGCCATGTCCCCCGGCACAGGTCCCGAAGCCCAGCCCGATCGCCCCCCGCGCTGCCAGCTCGCCCGCGTCGGCGGCCCGGTCGACAACGTCGCCATCACCGCCTTCGCCGCCCGCCGCTACCCCGAGGACCGCGAGCACGTCGAGGTGCTCGCCGAGGTCCACAACCTCGGCGACGCCGCGGCCGAGGTCGTGCTCGAGGTCCGCGCCGACGGCCTCAGCGTCGGCCGCCGCACCCTCACCCTCGCCCCCGGCGAGCGCCACACCGAGGTCCTGCGCGACCTCGACGCCGCCCGCACCCGCCTGCTCGCCCAGCTGTCCCCGGGGCCAGGTAGCAGCGCCGCCGCCCTCGGCCCCGCCGGCGACGACCGGGCCCACGCGATCGTCCCGCCGCTGCGCCCCTTCAAGGTCGCGCTCATCACCGAGGGCAGCGACCTGTTCCTCGAGGCCGCCCTGCTCACCCTGCAGGACCACATCCAGCTCACCGGCATGGGCCCCGCCGCGGTCCCGGGCAACCCCGCGCTCGCCGAGGCCGACCTCGTCGTCATCGACCTCGGCGCCGAGGCCCTGCCGAGCCCGCTGCCCGCGCAGGACCTGGTGATCTTCGACCCGCTGCGCCGCGCCGACGGCCCGAGCCCCTTCACCAGCAACGGCGAGCTGACCCGCCCCTTCCTCACCGAGCAGGCGCTCGGCCACCCGCTGCTCGACGGCGTCGTCCTCAAGGACGTGAACCTCGCCCGCGCCACCCGCCTCGCCGCCCTGCCCGGCGACCAGGTGCTGATCCGCAGCCTCGGCGACCCGGTCGCGCTGCTGCGCCACGAGGCCGGCCAGGACGACGGCAGCAGCGCCCGCACGATCGTCGGCTTCGGCTTCGACCCGCGCCAGAGCGACCTGCCCCTGCGCACCGCCTTCCCGCTCCTGGTCGCCAACCTCGTCACCTACTTCGAGCAGGCCCGCCCCGGCTTCGTCGCCAGCGTCCCCGTCGGCGCCGCCCGCCCACTCGCCGTCGCCGAGCTCGGCCTGGCACCCGAGGGCCTCGGCGCGGTCGAGGTCGCCGGCCCCGAACCCCTCGCCGACGGCACGAGCCCCGACCTCGCCGCCGACGCGCCCCTCCCCACCGCCCGCGTCCCGGTCGACCGCGGCGTGTTCCGCCTGCGCGCCCGCGAGCCCGGCATCTACCGCGTCACCGCCCTCGACGGCCCCGCCGCCGGCGCCACCGTCCTGCTCGCCGTCAACCAGGCCAGCGCCCCCGCCTCCGACCTCCACGACCGCATCGACGATCTGGAGCTCCCCCCGGAGGCCAGCGCCGGCGACCCGCCCACGCCCCTCCCGGTCGGCGAGGGCCCCCTGTGGACCCTCCTGCTGCTCGCGGCCGCCGCCCTCATCGCCCTCGAGTGGGCCACCTACCACCGGCGGGTGACAGTATGAGCCCGCAGCACCACCTGTCCCCGCGGTCAGCCCACCTGTCCCTCCAGACAGCCGGTGCACACCTGTCCCCGCGGACAGACCACCTGTCCCCACGGACAGCCCACCTGTCCCTCCAGACAGCCGGTGCACACCTGTCCCCGCGGACAGACCACCTGTCCCCGCGGACAGCCAACCTGTCCCTCCAGACAGCCCAGGAGCCCGCGTGCTGAGGCCGCTGCTCGCCCTCCTGCTCGGCCTCGCCGCCGCCGCTGCGCTGCACAGCTACGGCCCCGAGGTCGCGCCGCTGCAGCTCCAGCTCCCGCCCTGGCTGGCCGCGCGCCTGTCCGCCAGCGGCGACCGGGACCTCATCCTCAGCCAGCCCGCGGCCCTGTGGCTGCTCCCGCTCGCGCTGCTGCCCTACCTCATCGTCGTCGCTCGCCGCTCGCTGGTCGACCTCCACGGCTGGCAGGTCGCGCTCCAGGCCGTCGTGCGCCTGCTGGTCCTCGCCGGCCTCGCCCTCGCCCTCGCCATCCCGACCCTGCAGGCCCCGCGCCGCGGCAAGACCGTCGTCATCGCCGTCGACGTGTCCGCCAGCGTCGACGACGACCAGCTCGCCGCCGCCCGCTCGCTGGTCCGCGAGGCCATCACCGCCGTCCAGGCCGAGACCGGCGACCGCGAGGACCGCACCCGCCTGCGCCTGCTCAGCTACGCCGCGGCCGCCCGCGCCGTCCCCGTCAGCGCCGACACCGACGCCAGCCACGATCGACCTGTCCCGAGAGCCAGGCGGCGGTCTGGCCAGCGATCACGCCGGCGCGCTCCACCTCGCGGAGGCGCTGCTGGACCCCGACACCGAGGGCCGCGTCGTCCTCATCAGCGACGGCGCCGGCAGCGTCGCCGAGCGGGCCGACCTCGCCGCCACCGCCCGCGAGCTCGGCGAACGCGGCCTCACCCTGCACACCCGCAGCTTCCCCCCGCGCGCCCGCGGCGACGTGCTGGTCGAGGCCCTGCACCTCCCCGCCGAGCTGCGCGTCGGCCAGACCTTCGACGTCACGATCGACCTGTGGGCCAGCGCCCCGGCGACCCTCACCCTGCGCCTCGACAAGGACGGCCAGCCGAACCCCCTCGCCCCCAGCAGCGAGCTGATCCTGCGCGGCGGCCCGCAGCAGATCAAGCTGCCCGCCCGCGCCAGCGCGCCCGGCCCGATCGTCTTCACCGCCAGCCTCGACGCCGCGGCCCTCCCCGCCGAGCAGAACCGCAGCCCCGCCAACGACCGCGCCGCCGTCGTCGGCGAGGTCCGCGGCCGCCCGCGCGTGCTCCACCTCGGCGACGCCGACGAGTCCAGCGCCCTCCCCCGGGCCCTGCGCAGCGACCACCTGCAGGTCGACGCCGTCGCCCCCGAGGCCGCCCCCGCCAGCGCCGAGGGCCTGCGCCCCTACGACCTCGTCGTCGTCTCCGACCTCCCCGCCCGCCGGGCCAGCGGCGCCCTGCAGCAGGCGATCGCCAAGTACGTCAACGACGGCGGCGGCTTCATCATGGTCGGCGGCGAGCGAGCCTTCGGCGTCGGCGGCTGGGGCGGCACCGTGATCGAGGAGATCCTTCCGGTCCGCTTCGAGGGCGAGCGCCAGCGCGAGCAGCCGACCCTCGCGCTCGTCCTGGTGATCGACAAGAGCGGCTCGATGTCCAGCGAGGACCGCCTCGACCTCGTCAAGGAGGCCGCCCGCGCGACCGCCAGCACCCTCGACCCCGGCGACGAGCTCGGCGTCATCGCCTTCGACTCGCGCCCCTACACCCTCGTCCGCCTGCAGCCCGCCGCCAACCGCATCCGCATCGCTGGCGACATCCGCCGCCTCAGCGCCGGTGGTGGCACCAACGCCCTGCCCGCGCTGCGCGAGGCCTACCTCCAACTCGTCGGCTCCAAGGCCCTGGTCAAGCACGTCATCCTGCTCAGCGACGGCCAGTCGCCCGAGGCCGGCGTCAACACCCTGCTCGGCGACATGCGCGACGCCGACATCACCGTCTCCGCCGTCGGCGTCGGCGCCGGCGCCGGCAAGGACTTCCTCGCCCGCGTCGCCGAGCGCGGCCGCGGCCGCTACTACTTCTCGCAGGACGGCACCGACGTCCCCCGCATCTTCAGCCGCGAGACCCGCGAGGTCACCCGCAACGCCGTCGTCGAGCGCGACCTCTACCCCCGCGTCGCCAAGCGCGTGCAGCTCCTGCGCGGCCTCGACTTCGAGCGCGCCCCCGGCCTCTCCGGCATCATCCCGCTCAAGCTCAAGCCCCTCGCCGAGCTCATCCTCCGCACCCACCTCGGCGACCCCCTGCTGGTCCGCGGCCGCCGCGGCCTCGGCCGTACCGCCGCCTTCGCCTCCGACGCCCAGCCCCGCTGGGCCGCCCGCTGGGTCGCCTGGGAGGGCTTCGGCAAGTTCTGGGCCCAGCTCGCCCGCGACACCATGCGCCAGGGCGCCGGCACGCTCGGCGGCGCCACCCTGCGCGTCACCCCCGGAACCGACGAGGGCAGCTACAGCGTCGTCGTCGACGTCGACGCCGCCGAGGGCTTCGTCAACGACCTCCACGGCGAGCTCCTCGTCATCGACCCTTCACAACCCGCCGGCAGCGACGCCCACACCGCCCGCCTCCCGATCGCCCTCACCGCGCCCGGCCGCTACGAGGCCACCGTCCTCGGCGTCCACGCCGGCCAGCGCCTGCTCAAGGCCCAGCTCCACGACGAGGGCCAGAGCCCGCGCCGCCTCGCCGCCGAGGCCATCGGCCAGGTCTCCGTCCCCTACCCCCGCGAGCTCGCCCCCGATCAACAAAACGCCGATCCCGCGTGGCTCGCCAGCCTGTCCCCGGAGACAGGTACCCACAGTGGCTCGCTCGGCCCCGTGCTCTCGACCCCCGGCGCCCCGAAGGGCACGCGCACCCGGCCGATCTGGCCCGAGGTCCTGTGGGCCCTGGTCCTCCCGCTGCTCCTCCTCGACCTCCTGCTGCGCCGCGTCGCCCTCGGCCGGCCCGCCCGCGGCCGCCTCGGCTAGCTCCGGGTCGTCGCACGAGCTGCTGGCTGAACGAGCGGGCGGACGACGTCGCACGAGCGACCGGCTGAACGAGCGGCGCGGACGACGTCGCACGAGCGACCGGCTGAACGAGCGGCGCGGACGACGTCGCACGGGCCGCTGCGGTCCGGCTGGGCGCCCGCGCAGGCTCGAGAAGCCGGATGTCCGAGAGGGGGGTCGCCCTCAAACACGGCCTGACACACCGTCGCCGGGGCGATATCCGGGTCTACGCCGGACTCGGTCGACCCCCCTCTCGGCCCTCCGGCACGGCAAGCCTCCGCTAAAGGACGGTACGGTCGGCCTCGCCGAAGCCGGACCGCACCGGCCCTGAGGGCGCAACCTGGCCACACAAACATGTCCCTTGCGACAGCTCGAAGGCTCCGTGGTCGAGGCCCACGTCGGCAGGATCTCCGGCATCGATCGTGCGCGCCATGGGCGGCCACTGCTGCTTGGGCCCGGCCTGCTTCGACACCGCGATCCCCCCGCTACTTGAGCACATCATCCGAACGAGCATGTCGTAAGGGACATGTTCGTGAGACCATGTCACACCCTCAGGGCCGCTGCGCTCCGGCTCTCCGAGCTAACATGTCGTAATGGACATGTTCGTGAGGCCATGTCTCGCCCTCAGGGCCGCTGCGGTCCGGCTTCTCGGCGACGCCGACCGCACCGTCCTTGAGCGGAGGCTTCCCGTGCCGGAGGGTCGACGGGGGTCCGGACGGAGTCCAGGGGCGCCGATGACAACGAAGTTGTCATGAGGCGAACCCGCCCTGTTTGACGGCCGGACCCCCGTCGACCCTCCGGCTTCTCGAGCCTGCGCGGGCGCCCAGCCGGACCGCAGCGGCCCGTGCGACGTCGTCCGCGCCGCTCATTCAGGCAGCGGGCCTTGCGACGTCACCCGCGCCGCCGATCGTTCACCCGCTGCGCCCTCCACAAGCCGGAGTCACTCGAGCGTCGTCTTGAACTCACGCGCCGGCTTGAAGCGCACCGTCGTCGCCGCCGCGATCTCGATCACCTCGCCCGTCTTCGGGTGCAAGCCCGGCCGCGCCGGCTGGGCCTTGATCGTGAAGGTGCCGAAGCCCGGGTGGCTGTAGCGCCCCTCGCTGCGCAGCGCCTCGGCGATGCCCGCGAACGCCGCGTCGAGCACGCGACCGATCTGTCGCCCGCCCAGCTCCGCCGCCTCACCCGCCGCCTCGTCGCCGCCCAGCTGGCGCTGCACGTACTCGATCAATTCCCGTCGCGTCATGGCGCGCGCAGCCTAACACGCTCGTCTGGGGTCTGCGGCACCCGACCAGCCCGCGTCATTCATGTGCCGCAGATTACAAATTCATCCCAATCGTCCGCTCGCCAAAATAATTTGCAGCTGCAATGAAGGGACGGGCCTGGTCACTGCATATACGGCCAGCTTGCGCCAGGTCGGGCGATCCCTAGAATCGTAGACCTGGCTCCAGGAGCCACTCACCGGGAGCCCCCGGGAGTCCCCGGGCGTTCCCTCTCAAGGAGTGAGTCAGGATGATCAGCACCACAAAGTTCGCGCTGGGCTTCGCCCTCAGCCTCCTCGCCGGCACCACCGTCCTGGTTCAGCCGACCGAGCCCGTCGGCGGATGGTTCGGCAACTGCCTCCGCTGCGAGTGGGACCCGTGGGGCGGGCCGGCCTACTGCGCCGTGTCGTCGGGCACAGGCTGGTGGGGTTGCCTCGCCGTCGGCTACAAGTGCACCCAGGGCGGCAGCCCCTGCGGCAAGAAGCCCGGCGGCATCTATGCCGGCCAGACCGCGCCCGCGCCCTCCGACCTGTCGCCGTGAGCGCGGGGCCACCATGCAGCGCAAGCGCCTCCTCTCGATCGCCGCTGGCCTCGTCAGCGTGTGCGCCCTCGTCTCGCTCGCCGTCTACGGGGCGCTGCCGGGCAGCCGCGGCGCCCGCGGCCGCCGCGACGGCGAGGCGCGCGCGGCCCCGGTGTACGCCTCGTACTTGCAGGTCGTCGGCGTCAAGCCGATGGACTTCGACCGCGTCAGCAAGGGCAGCCGCCGCGACGGCGCCGCGTGGGTGCAGGGTGAGGTCGACCTCGACCTGGTCCGGGCCCACGCCGACGCGGCCCAGGACCTCGACGTGCTCGCCCGCAGCGACGAGAAGTGGATCCCCACGCAGACGTGGAAGCTGCGCCACGGCGGCGCCTCGCCGTTCGCCGTCGCCAAGGAGCACTGCTCCATGCAGCACCTGGTGCGGATGGAGCACACCTGCAAAAACGACGTCGACGTCGTCGTCGAGCGCACCGCCCCCGGCCTGGGCCGCGTCGTCTACGCCCGCCCGAACCTCGCCGACGACGCCGACGACGAGTGCCACGCCTACGCCGACTGCGTCGCCCGCAACGCCTGGCTCGGCCGCGAGAGCCCGCTGCCCGCCGACGCCGGGCCGCTGCACGGCTTCAAGGCCGGCGACGTGCACTTCCCGGTGCAGGGCGGCAAGGCCGAGCTGCGCGCCGGCTTCCAGGACGGCATCGACCTGTGCAAGCGCAACCTCCTCGCGCTCTCGCGGCTCGACCAGCACGACCCGATCATCACCCAGAACATCACGCTCAACGCCGACCTGCTCGAGCAGCTCGAGTGGCTGATGAGCCTTTGATGCCTCGCCGGAGCAGCTCGCATGGCTGGCTGCCGTCGCAACGCGAAGGCTGGATGAGCCTGTGATGCATCGGCTCCGACGTCAGCGCGCCCTGATCCTCGGCCTGCTCGCCGGGGCCGGGGTCGCCGTGCTCGTGCAACGAGCCCTCGACCCCGCCCGCTGGATCCCCGCCGACATCGGCCGCGTCTACGTCGTCGGCACCTGCTCCTACAGCCGCGTCGCCGTCGACATGCTGGCCGCCGACCCCACCGCGCCGTGGGTCGCCCTCCCGCTCGACGTCGAGACCCCCGAGTTCGACGGCCCCGTCTGTCACGCCACCCTCGCCCGCCTGCGGGCCGCCGGCAGCTGGTGGCTCGCGCTGCTGCCCGAGGCCCGCGCCTGCGCCCGCCTGCAGGACTGGGCCGGCCGCCGCTACGCCCAGGAGACCCCCGCCCAGGGCTTCCCCGCCTGGGTCGACGGCGCCGGCGAGTTCCTCGGCTTCGGCGTCGACCCCCAGCAGATCGCGAGCCTCGGCCTCACACCGACGGCGAAGATCGTGCGCTTCTGGGTCGAGGGCGGCTACGACAGAGCGCTGGTCGAGGGCCTCGGCTTCACCGTCCCCGAGGGCACCGAGCAGGGCCTGCCGATCCGCAGCCCGCACGTCGAACCCGAGCCGCACCGCTGAGTCGTCACCGCCGCGGGAGGTGAACAGGACGCGGTCCGAGCCGCACCGCCGAGTCATCACCGCCGCGGCGCCGCGGGATGTCCCTCGGGCCAGGTCTCGCGCGCGCCCTGCAGGACCACGAAGCTGTACGCGAAGCAGGCCATCGCCGCGAGCGCCGGCAGCCGCGAGCCCGACGCGATCGCATAGCCTCCGTGCAGCAGAGCACACCCGGCGAACAACCACGCCCGCGGTCCCGGGGCCAGCCACGCGAGCAGCCGCGCCGCCGCGACCGCCGCCGCGATCACCCACGCCAGCAGCCCCCAGACCCGCAGCGGCACGCCGGGCCAGCTCCCGGTCGCCAGCCCCGCCAGCACCGCGTCGATCACGCTGTGGCCGTCGAGCAGGTCGAGCAACGGCAGACAGGCACAGGCGATCCCGAACCACCGCGCTCCGCGGCGCAGCGCCGCATCCTCCCAGCGGCGGGTCAGCCCCGCGAGCGGCAACGACGGCCCATCCACGCCGGGCCAGCATAGCAAGGCGTGCCCGGGCCCGCGGAGGTCAAGCGCCCCCGTTCGTGGCTCGGCGCCAGCGCGGACGCCCACGCGCGCGTGCGAGCCTCGCCCGAGAACGCCGATCCGCCTGAGATCACGGGTCCCCTCGCCGTGAAAGCCCGGCCGAGTATCATGAGCCGCCATGCGCGACGACGACGACGACGACGGCCTCCAGGCCGCTCCCCGACCGGCCTACGCCAGCCGGGCCACGCGGGTGATCAACACGCCGCCTGCCCGAAAGGCCAGCTTCGCCAGCACCTTCAAGGCCATCTTCCACGAGCTGCGCCCGATCTTCGCCGCCTTCGACCGCGACGGCCTGCTCTGCGTCGCCGCCCGCGAGAACGGCACCATCGCGTCCTACGTGCACCTCCCGATCCTCAGCCAGGAGGGCGCCTTCGGGGTGATCGGCCGCCACGAGTGCTGCGCCCTCACCCTCCTCGACGAGGAGGTGTCCCTGCGTCACGCCCTGGTCCGCGTCACCCGCAGCGCCGGCGACGAGGTCCGCGTCCGCCTCATCGACCTGGGCTCGAGCAACACCTTCCACACGGAGGACAACCAGGCCTGCAAGTCGGTCATGGCCGAGGGCCCGATGTTCATCAACCTGCTCGGCTACCAGCTGTTCCTGCTGCCGACCGGCAGCCTGAACCCCTGCGCCTGGTCCGACGACGCCGAGACCACCTGGCAGTCGTTCCCGGAGCGGGTCTACTTCGACCACCGCATGCCCGAGCGCATGGTCGGCCGCCCCGCCGCCCCGCCGCAGCGCAACCGCCGGCACACGTACATGACCCTGCTGCCCGCGGCCCAGCACCTGCGCGCCCGCCCGGGCGCCGGCGGCGACGCGGTCGGCACGATCTTGCTGTCGGCCGAGAGCACCCAGATCGCCCACCGCGTGTCGCACGAGGACCTCGAGCGCGGCGTCCTGATCGGCCGCTACGAGCGCTGTCAGCTGGCCGGCGCGACCGGCAGCCTGTCGCGCGTGCACCTCGTGCTGCTGCTCGACAGCGGCGACGTGTGGGCCGTCGACACCGCCAGTCTCAACGGCACCCTCGTCGAGGGCCAGCGCATCTCCGCGATCCAGCTCGACCGCGAGATCGAGCTCAAGCTGCCCTCCGGCATGGGCATGCGCTGGGTGCCCGAACACATCCCGCCCGGCCAGTGACCCCGGGCAGTGACCCCCAACGATCCCGACAGCGCCCGGTCAGTGACCCCGCGCAGCGACTCCCAACGACCACAACATGCAAGCCACGCAGAGCCCCAGCGACCCGCAGGACTTCGACGTCATCGTGCTCGGCAGCGGCCCGGGCGGCGAGGGGGCCGCGATGCGGGCCACCAAGGCCGGCAAGCGCGTCGCCATGGTCGAGAAGCACCGCGAGGTCGGCGGCGCCTGCACCCACTCGGCCACGATCCCCAGCAAGGCGCTGCGCCAGGCCGTGCGCTCGCTGCAGGAGTTCCGCCACAACCCGCTGTTCGCCGGGGCGCTCGAGGGCCGCGAGATCAGCTTCCCGATGCTGCTGCGCAGCGCCACCGCCGTGATCCACAACCAGGTGGAGATGCGCCGCGGCTTCTACGAGCGCAACCACGTGCGCGTGTTCCACGGCCACGCCCGCTTCGTCGACCCGCACACCGTCGAGGTCGAGGCCGCCAGCGGCGCCCGCCCGCGCCTGCGCGCCGCCGGCTTCGTCCTCGCCACCGGCTCGCGGCCCTATCGCCCGCCGGACGTCGACTTTGGCCACCCCCGCGTGTTCGACAGCGACACGATCCTCGGCCTCGATCACACCCCGAACACGGTCACGATCTACGGCGCCGGCGTGGTCGGCTGCGAGTACGCGTCGATCTTCCGCGGCCTCGACGTCAAGGTCAACCTCATCAACAACCGCGACAAGCTGCTCGCCTTCCTCGACGACGAGATCATCGACGCCCTCAGCTACCACCTGCGCGACCAGGGCGTCGTCATCCGCCACAACGAGACCTACGAGCGCATCGAGGCCCAGGCCGACGGTGTGGTGGTGCAGCTCAAGTCGGGCAAGAAGATCAAGTCCGACATCCTGCTGTGGGCCAACGGGCGCACCGGCAACACCCACGAGCTCGGCCTCGATCAGCTCGGCATCACCGCCAACGGCCGCGGCCAGATCGACGTCGACGAGTTCTACCGCAGCCGCGTCGCCCCGCACGTCTACGCCGTCGGCGACGTCGTCGGCTACCCGAGCCTCGCCTCCGCCGCCTACGACCAGGGCCGCTTCGCCGCCGAGCACCTGATCACCGGGCAGTGCGACACCCGCCTGATCAAGGACATCCCGACCGGCATCTACACCAACCCCGAGGTCAGCTCGATCGGCCGCACCGAGTCGGAGCTCACCAAGGAGGGCGTGCCCTACGAGGTCGGCCACGCCCTGTTTCGCAGCCTCGCCCGCGCCCAGCTCACCGGCTACCGCGTCGGCATGCTCAAGCTGCTGTTCCACCGCGAGAGCCTGCAGCTCCTCGGCATCCACTGCTTCGGCGATCAGGCCGCCGAGATCGTGCACATCGGCCAGGCGATCATGGCCCAGCAGGGCGAGGCCAACAGCCTGCGCTACTTCATCAACACCACCTTCAACTACCCGACGATGGCCGAGGCCTACCGCGTCGCCGCCCTCAACGGCCTGAACCGCCTGTTCTAGCGGCGGGGCCGTTGTCGTCGACCCCGGGGCAGCCGAGGTGGGCCTGGCGTCACCGCCGATCGTTCAGGCTGCCGGACCTGTCTCGCGGGGTCGGGCGACCGCGTGTGCCTGCCCCGCTGCCGGTCGATCTCGCGTGGACGCTCGCCCACAGGGCCCTGGAGGCATTCGGGGCCCTCGGGCTCTGGCCGCCGGCAGAGTCCTGGCCCGGAGACAATTCGTCGACGGGGTCTGTTATCCTCGCCGGGCCGTCGAGGACGAGGGGCCCATGTCTGAGCAACGCGACTACGCCGTCCGCACCGCGCTCCACGCGTATTACTCTCACAGCCAGCTCCTCATCGTCGCCGAGGGCGAGCTGCCCTCCCCCGAGTACGAGATCGACATCTCGCAGGCGAACAGCAACGACGAGGGCGTGCCGACCTTCCAGCTGATGCGACGGCCGCGTCCGGCAGCCGAGACGGCCCCGCTGGCCAAGACACCGTTCCGCTACGGCGAGATCTTCAGCATCGGGCGCCCACCGGACAACATCCTCGTCCGCCACGCCGAGGGCTTCAACGAGGTCAGCGTCGAGTTCACCCGCCAGGATCTCGTCGACATCGTGCTCAGCCTGAGCGCCGGCGACGTCGACGTCAGCCTCCCCGATGCCTCCCACGAGGACAGCCCGCACGAGGACTCGGCCGCGACCGGCCGCTTCGAGGCAATCCCGCCGCCGCCGCCGCACGCCGCCCCCCTGCCCGACCAGCCGGCAACAGGGCCGGCAACAGGGCCGGCAACAGGGCCGACAACAGGGCCCGCAACAGGGCCCGCCGCAGGGGTGCCGGTCCAGTCGCGCCCGCTGACGGGCTCCGAGAAGGCCGGCATCCTCTCCGACATCGCCGTCCGCTACCGCGAATCGATCGGCTATTCGAACAAGCTCTCCTTCGACGAGGCCTTCGCCGACGCCGTCAAGAAGCTGCCCGCAGCATCGGTGAAGTTCCCCGACATGCTGGAGACCGTCGAGGTCGTGCAGATCGGCGCGAGCTTCGGCGGCATCGCCGGCTTCCATCGCCTCGAGGTCCGGATCCGCGCCTACCCGGATTGACGATTCATCGCGGTAGATCGCCATCGCGGTAGATCGCCCAGATTGGCGGTGAATTGGCGGTGCGATTCGCGTTGCGATTCGCGTTGCGATTCGCGTTGATCAGGCATTGATCGGGACCGCGGGCCCGTGATACTGATGCCCTCGTGCAAGGTGGGTCCACAGCCGGAGGGCAGGTCTAGCTCGGTGCTCTGCACCGGGGCGGCGTTGCGCCGCCCGAGCTTCTTCCACGCCATTCATCACAAGGAAGGCTGTTCCAGAACTCGCTGATCGTCCGGACCCCGTACGGATGGCGACGGGCTGGAACAACCTCGACGATCGCGGTTCCGTGCGCCATCCGTACGGGGTCCGGACGGCGAGTTCAGTGAGCCTTCCATGTCCCAGGTCATGAGGTAGACCCTCCGGTCTCCACCGCACAACAAAGGCCGACGAGCTCCCCGCTCGTTGGCCTTTGTCTTGGCCTCTGTTTGGCCCTTTGTTTGGCCCGCAGCAACCATGTTAGTCTCGCGCCGTGCTTCGTCTCGCAGGAGGGCAGGTCTAGCTCGGTGCTCTGCACCGGGGCGGCGTTGCGCCGCCCGAGCTTCTTCCACGCCATTCATCACAAGGAAGGCTGTTCCAGAAGTCGCTGATCGCCATACTACGTGGCGCGGGGCGACGGGCTGGAACAACCCCGCCGATCGTAGTTCCGTGCGCCCCGCGCCACGTAGTATGGCGGCGACTTCAGTGAGCCTTCCATGTCCCAGGTCATGAGGTAGACCCTCCGAATCGACGAGCACCGCCGAGGCCGGCCCCGTGAGGGACCGGCCTCTGTGTCTTTGTCGGTGCTGGAATGTTCGGTGCTGGCGCTCCGTGGGCTGTCGTGAGGGACCGGCCTCTGTGTCCTTGCCGGCCCGGCCTGCCGCGCTTGACTTCGCGGGCGCGTACGACAAGCCTGACAGCCATGGGCCACGCTCACGCCCACACGCGCGGCTCTGGCGAGCGCGTCCGCCACGCCCTGCGCTGGTCGCTGGCGCTGAACGGCGTGTTCCTGGTGATCGAGGCCGCGGTCGGCTTCTGGAGCGGCTCGCTCGCGCTGCTCTCCGACGCGGCGCACATGGTCAGCGACGTCTCGGCGCTGGCGCTGGCGCTGTTCGTCGCCGAGCTGGCGCGACGACCGGCGAGCCGCGGCCGCACCTTCGGGCTGGTCCGCGCCGAAGTGCTCGGCGCCTTCGTCAACGCGCTGCTGCTCGGGGCCGCCTGCGTGCTGCTCGGCAGCCAGGCGATCGGCCGCCTGCTCAGCGGTCACAGCGAGTTCCACGCCGGACCGGTGCTGGTCGTCGGCGTGATCGGCCTGCTGATCAACCTCGGCTCGGCGTGGATGCTGGCCCGCAGCGACCGCGACAACCTCAACGTGCGCGGCGCCCTGGCCCACATGCTGGCCGACGCGCTCGGCTCGGTCGGGGCGATCCTCGCGGCGGTCCTGGCCGGCGCCTTCGACCTCCACGCCGCCGACCCGATCCTCAGCCTGCTCATCTGCGGCCTGATCATGTTCGGCACCTGGAGCGTGCTGCGCGACTCGACCCGCGTGCTGCTCGACTTCGTGCCGCGAGATCTGCCGCAGGAGCGCGTGGAGGAGGCCCTGCGCGGGCTCCCGGGCGTACAGGCCGTGCACGAGCTGCACCTGTGGAGCACCGGCTCGCAGACGATGCTCACGACGCACCTGGTGCCCGAGCCCGGCGTCGACCCGACCGAGCTGCTGGCGCGGGCCGAGCACGCGCTGCGCGTGCTCCTCCGCATCCAGCACACCACGATCCAGATCGACGCGCCGGCCGCGGACTGCGAGCAGAAGGCCTGCCCGCTGCTGCAGGACAGCGAGGATCACGGGCACGCGGACGGCGACCGCGATCATGGGCACCACGATCACGGCCACCACGATCACGGCCATAGCGATCACGGCCACCACGATCATGGCCACCACCACTGAGGGCCGCATGAGCGTCACCACCGCGGCCAGCGGCCCCGTGCTCACCGTCCTGCTCGCGCGCCCCGGGCGGCGCAACGCGGTCGACGCGGCCACCGCGGCGGCGCTCGAGCGGGCCTTCCGCGACTTCGACGGCGACGACCGCTACCGCGTCGCGGTGCTCCACGGCGAGCACGGCAGCTTCTGCGCCGGGGCCGACCTCAAGGCGCTGGCGGCCGGCGACGACCCGTCGCGGCTGGTGATCGACGACGACGCGCCGCCGCCGGGGCCGCGGGCGCCGATGGGCCCGACCCGGCTGTTCCTGGGCAAGCCGGTGATCGCGGCGATCGCCGGGCACGCGGTCGCTGGCGGGCTCGAGCTGGCGCTGTGGTGCGACCTGCGGGTGATGGAGGAGGACGCGGTGCTCGGCGTCTTCTGTCGCCGCTTCGGCGTGCCGCTGATCGACGGCGGGACGGTCCGCCTGCCGCGGCTCATCGGTCACGGTCGGGCCCTCGACCTGATCCTCACCGGCCGCGAGGTGCGGGCCGACGAGGCGCTGGCGATCGGGCTGGTGAACCGCGTGGTCCCGCGCGGTCAGGCGCGCGCGTCCGCCGAGGCGCTGGCGGCCGAGCTGGCCGCGTTCCCGCAGACCTGCATGCGCGCCGACCGACACTCCGCGTATGCCCAGTGGGACATGTCCGAACGGTCAGCTTTGATCGCCGAGGCGCGCGGCGGGATCGCGGCGGTCGAGCGCGAGGCGATCGCCGGGGCGCAGCGCTTCGCGGCCGGCGCGGGCCGGCACGGCGCGGCCGTCGACGAGTCCGCGGACGACTGAACATGACGTAAGGGACATGTTCATGCGGCCATGTCGCGCCCTCCGGGCCCCCGCGGCGTCGCTGTGCTCGATGGACTAGCGGGCGCGCACGCCCGCGAGCTCGCGCAGCTGGGCGTCGAGGGCGGCGATCTTGGCCTCGAGCTGCTGCCTCAGCTGCTGCACCGCCGCGATCGCGATCACGCCGAAGGTGTCGTACTTGAGGCCGAGCACCTTGCGGGCCGCGTCGCCCTCGCCGTGGACGCTCTCGCTGACGATCTCCGGGAACAGCGGCAGGACCTCCTGGGCGATGAAGCCGAGGCAGGGCGTGCCGGTCGCGTTCCACTTGAAGCGGACCGGGCGCAGGCGCAGGCCAGCTCGAGCGCGTCGTCCATCGCCGTGACGTCGTGCTTGAGCGAGCGGTCGGAGTTCCGGTTCCACACGCCGTCCTGGCGCATGTACTGGCCCTGACCGTTCTGGTGGTAGAGGATGAAGGTGTTGTTGTCCCCCTCGTAGCAGAGGTTCATGTACACGCCGCGGTTGGTGTGGTTGGTGACGCGCAGGCCGGCCCAGCTGCCGGCCTGATTGACCGTGAGCGTGCCGTTGGCGACCTGGCCGCCGTTGACGTTGAGCGTGCCGTTGACGTCGAGGCGGTCCCAGATGCCGACGCGGCGCTCACCGCCGGCCGACTTGTTGCCGATGACCATCAGGCACTTGTAGGTGTCGATGTCGTTGCTGATCTCCGAGGCCTCGGCGTTGCCGTCGGGGAAGCCGGTCCAGCCGTGGGTGAAGCGCAGCGGGGCGCGGCCGCCGAAGGTGACCCAGCCGTTGCGGTCGACCTTCAGCAGCTCCTGGCCGTTCACGGGGTTGTTGTCCAGCGGCAGGAAGGAGAAGCTGCCGTCGGCGCGCACGCCCGCGTCCCAGTAGGTGTTGCTCGCCGCCCCGCCGGTGCGGCCGTAGCGGATCGAGGCCTTGTTGTCGCGCCAGGTGATGTGCGGGTTGGACAGCATGACGCCGGCGGCCCCGCCCGCCCCGAGGGTGACGAACTGGTTCTCACCGTCGCCCCAGTCCTTGGTGGTGGTGACGACGAGGCGGTCCCAGCTGTTGGCGCCGCCGGTGCGAAGCACGGTGGTGCCCTGCACGGTGAGGCTGGCGTTCTCGGGGCTGGTCGTGGCGATCGCCACCTTTCCGCCGGGGTTGACCACGAGGTCGGCCCAGGCGTTCAGCGCCGGGTTGTGGGCCCCGAGCACCGCCTGATTGCTGAACTCGCCGGCGACGATGACGCTGTTCTCGCCGCCCGCGACCAGGCGGCCGCACCACTGGTTGGCGATGGTGGCCCCGTGGAGCCGCAGGCGGACCTGCTCGCTCCAGGCGACGGTGCCGATGCTGACATGGCCGGAGTCGTGGATGGTCATCACGGAGGCGCCGGGGCCCTGGTTCAGCGGGCCGGCCGGGCTGTCCTTGGCGCGGGCGAAGTGCAGGCGCCAGCCGGTGTTGTCGCCGAAGCGGACGTAGCCGGCGTTGGGGCTCGCGTCGGAGGCGTCCATGCCGATGCCGTTCTCGATGCCGCCGATCTGCAGCATGCGGGTGGCGCCAGGGTTGCCGATGCTGAGGCCGGTGACCACGCGGGCGCGGCCGGCGACGTTGAGGTGGTCCCACACGCCGACCACACGACCGGCTCCGCCGGTCCCGTTGCCGACCACCATCAGGCACTTGTACTGGTTGCTGTCGTTCGAGATCTCCGCGTTCTTGCTGCCGTCGCCGAAGCCGTTCCAGGTGCCGCTGATGCGCAGCGGGTTCTGCAGCCAGTTGAGCGTGACGTCGCCGTTGGCGTGGAACTCTTGCGCCTTGGCGCTGCCGATGCCGCCGTCGTTGAAGGGGGGGGTCACGGGCCGGCGCCGTGCCCTCGACGGGGGTCGGGCCGTTGAAGATCACGCCGTCCTGCACGCTGAGGCTGCCGAGCACGCGCAGGTTGCCGGCGAGCAGCGCGTCCTTCGGGCGCGGGTCGCCGCCGCTGACCAGCGTCGGGCCGGCAGGACCGCCGAGGCGCAGGCCGGAGTACACGCGGACATCGGCCGGCGCGCTGACGACCACGCCGCCGCCGGCGTCGATGGTGAGCAGGGCGAGGCCGACGGCGCCCTCGGGGGCCGCCTTGCCGACCGCGTAGGCGCTGACGGTCGCGTCGTCACGGAAGCGGGTGTCGCCGCGGGTGCCCTTCTGCTCGGCGTTGCCGCCCATGGTGCGGTCGGTGGGCTGGGCGAACACGAGGCAGAGCACGTACTGCGCCGGCTTGGCGAGGTCGCCCGGGAGGGTGAGCTCGCGGGCGGCGAGCAGGACGATCTGGCGCCCGCGATCGTCGATCGCGGTGCCGGCCTCGATCTTGACCTTGAGCACGCCGGTCGCGCTGACGCCGAGGCCGTCGCTGACGCCGCGGACGCGCAGCTGTGCGGTGTGTCGGCGCATGCGGTCGACGTGGTAGCGCTGCTCGTCGATGAAGTCCTGGGAGCCCAGGAACTGGCCGTCGAAGTAGCGCACGCGGCTGTCGCTCGGGCGCTCGGGGTATTGCGCGTACTTGTCTTCGTTGCCCATGGTGTGCCTCCGCGGGTGCGCCTAGGTGGCCTTGGCGCGCTGGTTCGTGGTCTTGAACTCGCCGAACCCGGCGTAGCTCGTCATCGGGTCGGGGATGGGGCTCGGCGCGGCCGGCTGCTGCGCTGGCGTGGCGACCTGGAACTTGGCGTTCCACTTGCCGGCGGCGAGCAGCACGGCCTTGCCGCCGGACTTGACCTTCTGGGCCTGCTGGTCGGCGGTGAGCGAGTCGATGCTGAGGGTGCCGACGCCGGGCGTGCTGTGGGTCGAGGTGAAGTAAGCGCAGCCCGCGACCATGACCTGCGCCTCGTCGCCAGCGACGCAGACCGTGAGGCCGCCGGCCTTGGCCTTGCCCGAGGCCGTCATGACGCCGGGGATGACGGTGACGGTGGCGGCGCCGCAGGCCATCTCGAACACGGCCTGATCTGCTTGTGTGACGATCGCTGGCATGGTCAGTGGAGACTGTTGGATCCGAGGGTGGTGTTGACGCCGACGTAGATGCCGTCGCTGTCGCGGGCCGGCGCGTCGACGATCTGCATGGTGGGGAACAAGATCCGCAGGCCGTAGAAGGTGTGGCTCGGCTTGTCGGCGTCGATGATCGCCCGCACGCAGCGGTCGAGGCGGGCGAGCTGGGTCGGGTCGCGCTGGGTCTGGACGATCTCGACCTGGAAGAAGTGTGGCGGCGCGTCGAACTCGTAGATCGTGACCGCGTCGGGCTGGTTGACGTAGAGGTTCAGCAGCGCCAAGAGGCCGCCCCGCGTGCCGCGCAGGCGATAGAGCGGGACCGCGTTGGCGAGGAAGCGACGCCGCGTCTCGGGGTCCCAGTCGTCGCGCAGGGTGAGGCCCATCCAGCCGGCGAGCCACGGGACGAAGGGCTCCGGGGTGCGGCTGCGCTCGGGCGCGCCGGGGCCGGGGCGGAACAGGCGGGCGAGGTCGTCGAGGCTGGCCTCGAGGCCAGGTTGGCCCGGCAGCGGGTCGCCCGGGACGGCGACGGGGAAGCCGGCGAGGAGCTTCTCGAAGGCGAGCAGGAGCCGCCCGATCAGCGGGTCCTCCTGCAGCACCGCCGGCAGGTACTGCGAGTAGCTGCTCACGATCCGATCATCTGCCATGAGCCCCCCGTTTGCCCCCACAGCTCGACGGTGCCGGCCTTGGGTTCGTAGTCCACCAGCTCGTGCGGCCGCAGGCGCACGCCCACCAGATCCTGGCCGTCGAGGATGCGGCGCGCCGGGTCGTCGGTGACGATGTCGAGGCCCTCGACGAAGTCGACGCCGGCGACCGCGTCGAGCAGCGCGAGCAGCTCGGAGCCGTAGACGCTGCGCCCGAGCGGCCAGCCCGCGCCGGCGGGTCCGCCGATCAGCGGGTCGAACATGTCCCGAAGGACAGCCTGAACGCGGGTCCGGTGCGCTCGGCCTCGGCGTCGTCGCGCAGGTACACGCGGGCGCTGACGCCGACCTTGAGGTAGCTGGCGGCGACCACGTGGTTGTGCACGCTGAGCAGGCGACGCGGCTCGAGGAAGGCGGCCAGGGCGGCGATCAGGGCCGGGCTCGGGGCGGGTCGGCGCGCGCCGGGGGCGGCGTCGGGCACGACGATCACGCTGACGTGTCCGGGCGCGGGGCCGAGCTCGGCGCCGACGCGCGAGAGGTCGCGCTCGACCAGCACGTGGGCGCGGCGGATCGCCTGCGACTCCTTGAGCGCGCGGGCCTCGGGCGAACGCGGCCACGGGCCGGCGATGAGTGCGACGTAGTCGGCCGCCGTGACGGCGCGGTAGGTCTCACGCACGGCGCGGAGGGTCTCGTCGATCGAGCTCTCGAGCGGCTGGCCAGGCGGGAACGGCCAGGCGGCGCCGCGGGCCAGCTGCAGCAGCGCGCGCAGGTTGTCCTCGGGGACCTGGCGCGCCTGGTACAGCAGCATCTCGGTGAGGTGGGCGAGCAGCTCGACGAGGGCGATGCCGGGGTCGCTCGGGTTGTGGTCGGTCCACTCCGGGCACAGGCCGGGGACCTGCGTCATCGCCTCGGCGAGGAGGGCGTCGTAGCTCGGTGGTGGTGGACGCGTGGTCACAGCTGCTGCTCCTTGCCGTGCTCGCGCACGGCGACCACGGCGTCGCTCGCGGGTGGTGGACGCGTGCTCACAGGCCCCCCTCCCCGACCACGCCGTGCAGCGTCACGCTGTGGGTGCCGGAGTAGATCATGATGCGCTGGAGGTCGGCGAGCTGGTCGTCGCTCAGCGCCTGGTCGATCGGCGGCAGCGCGGGCGTGCAGCTCACGACCAGCCCGCGCAGGTGATCGACGCCCGGCACGCCGGTGATGACGCGGCCGAGGTCAGAGCGCCGCGGAGCGCGTCCGAAGGGCCAGCCGACGCCGTCGACGCCGCCGGTCAGCGGGTGCAGGAAGCGACGCAGCGCCGCCTGCACGTCGGCGCAGACCACCTCGGCCCGCTCGTGCGAGACGGCGACGACGCGGCACTGCACCGAGACCTCGATCCAGCGCGGGCCGGTGACCTCGAGGCGCAGCAGCGGCGAGCAGCGGGCCCGCACGTGGCGCTCGACCTGGGCGAGCAGGCCGGCGCTCGGGACCGGGCGGTCCTCGTCGCCGCGGGCGACCACGAGGAGGCGCGCGAGGCCGGCGCGGCCGCTGCTGACGCTCGCGGTCTCGGGTGGGATCTGCGGCAGCTTCACGCGGCCGTTGGCCAGCAGCACCGGGGCTCCTGGGACCGGCGGCGCGCCGCTGCGGTCGAGCGCGCCGAGGTCGACCGCGACCTCGATCGGGTCGAAGCGCGGCGTGATCGCCTTGACCTGCGCGAGCTCGGGGGAGGCCTCGCGCGCGAGGTCCTCGAGGTCCTGGCTGGCGACGCCGCGGTCGCCGTGGCGCAGCAGGGCCGAGCCGCGGCCGGCGATGTCGGGCGTGTCCTCGCCCGCGGCGCCGCCGGTGGCCGGCTCGTCGTGATCGACGCCGGCGATGTAAGGCAGGCTGGCGCGCAGCTCGGTGATCGTGTTGGGGCCGCTGTTGCCGGACGGGCCGCCGCCGTACTCGTAGCTGATGCGCAGGTTGTTGCGGCCGCGTGGGAGCAGGCGACCGCGACGGCCGTCGCCGAGCTCGAGCTCGCCGGTGCCGCTGCGCAAGACGTAGTGGCGGTCCTCGGGGCCCGAGGACCGCAGGTCGACGACCGGGCGCCAGCGGACCCACACGGACGCGCCCTCGGCGGTGGTCTCGACGATCGCGTCGCCGGGCGGCACGCTGGCGACCAGCGCCGCGGCCTCGGCTGGCGAGGCCCCCGTCTGCTCGCGCACCCACGCGCGCTCGCCCTCGAGGACGGGCCGCAGGTTGGTGACGAAGACCTGGCCGCCGGCGCCGTCGCCCGAGCCGAGCACCTCGTGATCGATCGCCACCGCGTGGCGGGCCCACACCGCGTTCAGGCGCACGGCGGTGAGGCGCGGTGGGCCGCGGAACAGCCCGCCGGCCCAGCGCGCGCGCAGCCAGCACAGTGAGCGGCCGAACTCGCTGGTGACCGTGAGGTCGGCCGGCGCGGTGAAGCGGACCAGGCCGCTGATGGTCAGGTCCGCGGTCTCGTCGCCGACGCCGATCGGGGTCCAGCCGGAGGGTCCGCGCAGCTCCCACTGCACGCGCGGCGGGTCGTCGCTGGCGGGCATCTCGGCCTCGGCGGGGCGCAGCGCGGCGACCCCGAGGTACAGCGACACCGGCACCGCGCCGGGCGGGGCCGCGAAGCCGAGGTACAGCGCCGGCCCGGGCTCGATCGGCGCGGCGAACAGGGCGAAGGGCGGGCCCGCGTCGCGCAGGTGGACGCTGCGATCGACGATCGTGAAGTCGCCGGCGAGAAGGGCCGCGCTCGGGCGCAGCTCGGCGCTGGTGAACTCGAGGCTGAAGCTCAGCGGTCGCAGCAGCGGCGGGGCGAAGCTCGCGGGCACCGGCTTCGGCGGGTTCATGCCGTAGTCGACCCGCAGCGGCTTGCCGTAGTCGCCGGCGGCGATCCACACGCGCAGCCAGCAGCCGTCGGCATCGGCCTCGGGCGCGGCGGGCAGCGTGAAGCTCACGGCGCCGCTGCTGCACAGCAGCGCGGTGCTGTCGCTGAAGTTGCTGCCGGGCGCCGGGGTGACCTTGGTTTTGGTGCTGCGTCCCAGCTCGCGCCAGCCGGCGGCGCTACGCATCTCCCACACCAGCTCGAGGTTGTCGGACGCGGTGGGGGCGATCGGCGGCGCGGGGTGGGCCTTGACCGCGAGGGTGACGACGGTGCCCACGGGCGCGCCGGCGGCCGCGTCGAGCCCGAGCGAGAGCACGGCGCCGAGCTGCGGCGCGGCCTCGAAGGGGTAGAGGTCGCGGGTGACGTCGACGGGTCGACCGCTCTGGCGACCGGCGTCGGGGGCCTGCGCGGGGCTGCGGGTCTTGACCCGGACGGCGGCGCGCTGCAGCGGCGGCACGGCGCGCAGCGCCTCGGCGACGCCGATCTCCTTGGTCGGTGGGAAGCTGCCGGCGTTGCGCCACCAGCCGACCATCGCCTCGCTGTCGACCTGTACTTTGAGCCAGGTCGCATCGATCCCGTCGACGACGCAGGCCACCAGCGCGGGCGCCGGATCGACGGTCCACTGCAGGCGATGGCGGCCCTCCACGAGCGACGCGACCGGAGCTCCGCCGACGCCGCGCCAGGCCGCGCCGTCCCACACGTACAGGCGGATCGGCAGCCCGGCCAGCTTGGCCAGCTCGCCGAGGGCCGGCGTGAAGTCGAGGGCGAGCTCGACGCGCGCGAGGCCCGTGAGCGGCAGCAGCGGCTCGCACGCGAGGTACAGCGCGCGCTCGATCGCCGCGTCGCCGACGAAGGCCGCCGCCGGGGCGACGAGGCCGGGCCCGAGCAGCGCGTCGCGGTCGCCCCAGCGATCGGCCGCCGGGTCGCGCACGCGCAGCGCCTCGAGGCCGGCGCGCACCACCGTCAGCGCCGACTCCGTCTCGAACACCACCTCGTCGTCGCTGTTCGACCCGACCTGCGTGCGCGCTGGCACGGCGGCGTCGACGAGCGTGCCCTCGGCGAGGCGGAACACCAGCGGCACGCGGGCGGCTCGCGGCGGGCGCGGGCGCATCCCGAGCAGCTCGAGCAGCGCCTCGATCTGCAGCTGCGGCGCCTCGTTGAGCGCCGCGACGCCGCGCACCGCCATGCGGGAGAACACGCGGACCAGCGCGCCGATGCCGTCGAGGTCGCCGCCGGGGTCGCGGCGCCACGGCGTGAAGGCCTCGACCAGGGTCTCGGCCTGGGCCACGAGCGTGGGCGCGTCGCGGGGGTCGAGCTTGGGCGTCTCAGACATCCGCGGCGCCTCCGAGGTAGAACGGGTAGACCAGGTTGAGCGGGCTGTTGGTCGCGAGGATCTGGACCTGCAGGTCGATGACGAGGCGCTCGGGGTCCTGCGGGTCGGGCAGCAGGCTCACGCTCTGCAGGGCGACCCGCGGCTCCCACTGGGCGATCGCCCGGCGCACCGCCTCGGTGACGCGCCCGAACAGCTCGGTGTTGGCGGGCGCGAACACGAGGTCGTGGAGGCCGCAGCCGAACTCGGGCCGCATCGCCCGCTCGCCGAGCGCGGTCGCCAGGACCAGCCACAGCGAGCGCCGCACCGCGTCCTCCTCGCGGGCCATCACGAGGCGGCCGCGCGGGTCGAACTGCAGCGGGTAGCTCCAACCTGCGCCGAGAAATTCCTGGGCCATGGCGACTACGAGACCTCCAGCGCGCCGTTGTTGATGTCGACCTTGTCGCAGCTGATCTTGAGCTCGGCGCCGGTGATGGCGAGCTTCGCCCCGTCGCCGCCGATCGTGAGCTTGCCGGTGCAGGCGAGCACCAGCTCCTTGTCGGCGGTGACGGTGACGCGGCCGTTCTTCATGTCGATGACGACGCTGTCCTTGCCGTTGCCGTCGCGCACGATCACCTGCTCCTCCCGTCGGTGTCGTCGAGCACGACCTCGTGACCCGCGCGCGAGCGGAGCACCCGCAGGTTGTTCTTGCCGTCGTCATTGCTGGTCGGCGGCGAGTCCTTGCCGTTCCACAGCGCGCCGAGCACGTAGGCCGACTCGGGCCGTCCGTGCTCGAAGGCCACCAGCACCTCGTCATCGACCTCGGGCAGCAGGAACAGGCCGCGGCCCTTGCCGGCCATCGGCGCGGCGACCCGGGCCCAGTGGCTGGCGTCGTCGTCCGAGAGCCAGGGGAAGCGCACGCGCACGCGGCCGAGCTTCTCGGGGTCCTGGTTGTCGGTGACGAGGCCGACCATCACGCCGAAGAAGCGGCCGCCGCCGGCCTCGCCCTCACTGATGCCGTCGAACACGCTCACGACGCCGCCCTCCGCATCGTCAGGCGGGTCTCGTAGCGGCGCGAGCCGACGAGCTCGAAGTCGTGGCCCGCCGAGGTCACGTAGTAGTTGCCGCTGAAGCGCGAGCCGACGTCCTTGATCTCGACCACCATGCCGGCCTCGATCGCGCTGTCGCCGTGAACCGTCGCTTCGGCGCTGACGTGGGCGAGGGCGAGGTCTTGCAGCTGCGACGCGGCGCGGGCCTCGGCCTCGGCCTGCGACGCGACGGGAAATTCGCCGCCGGTGATCGGCGCCGGGCCGAACACGTCCTTCGAGCGGACCGGCCCGCTGCCGCGGCCCAGCGAGCTGCTGCTGGCCTTGCCGACGATCGCCTTCTTGTTGACCACGTCCCAGCCGCCGACCTGCACCTCGGTGGCCTGGTTCATCGAGGTCACTGCCGCGTGGAAGTCGAGCAGATCGGTCTCGGCGGACAGGCGCAGGCTCGGCGGCGACTTGTGTTGACAGGGCCGGAAGTGCAGCGTCTTGCCGATCACCACCACCTCGAAGCCGTTGGCCGCGGCGCGCTGCTTGAGGAACTCGAGGTCGCTCTGTTCGGCCTGCAGCAGGTAGGGGTGGACGATCTTGGTGACGGTGGCGCGGACCTGCAGGCCGTGCTTGCGACCGATCTGCAGGGCGATGTCGCTGTCCTTGACGCGCTCGTAGCTCCGGGGGCTGCGCGCGCGCATCATCCGGTGGCGCCCGTCGTAGCCGCGCAGCGACAGCGAGACCGCCAGGCGACCGCTGAAGCTGATGTCGAGGCCCGTGATCTCGCCGGCGAAGACCAGGCCGCGGCGCTGGGTCGTGCCCATCTCGACCTCGATCGGCGAGCCCTCGTCGACCTTCGCGTCGTCGAGCCAGGCGTAGATCTCGTCCCTGGGCGCGTTGATCGCCAGCGCCACGGAACCGGCCGCGCCGATGTCCTGCAGCACTTTCACCGATGCCACCGATTGCATGTACTTCGCGGCCAGCTCCTGCCCGTCGATGCGCAGGCGCAGGTCCCAGGATGTGCTTGGGTGGGTCATCGGGGGATCTTGAGCAGGCGGCCTGGGAGCACCGTGCGCGGGTTGGAGATGTTGTTGGCGAGGGCGATGTCTCGCCAGCGCCCGGCGCTGCCGTACGCGGCCACCGCGATCGACTGCAGGGTCTCGCCGAGGCCGACGATGTGGAGCCGGCTGATGCCCTGGGTCGCGCCGGTGGGCGGTGCGATCGGCGTGTCGTCGACCTCGCGAAACTCGCAGTCGAGGGTCGCGCGCACCGGGGTCCCGTCGGCCATGAAGTGGGTGAAGTTCTGCGACACGCTGGCCAGCGCGCCGCGCAAGATCTGGTAGCGGCCCCACCACAGCTCGCAGATCGGCGGGCGCGTCATGCCGCGTGCGGGCCGCAGCAGCGCGGCCACGGCGGTGGTGTGCACGAGCACGCTGGTGCCGCTGTTGCCCCCGCCCGCGCCGAACAGCGACGCCAGCGCGCCGGGGCTGTCGGCCTCGGAGGTGTCGAAGAACAGGCTGACGCTGAGGGTGAGCGGCTCGTAGCTGTAGTCGGACAGGTCGACCGCCAGCGGCTTGCCAGGCGAGGCGTTGGCGCGGGTCTGGATCGTCGAGCTGCCGCGCAGGCTGATCTTGTTGGGGTTGAACAGCGCCCGGATCTCGCCGCTGCCGCCGAGCGTCGCGCCGGTGCTGTAGCGGATCACGAGCCGGCCCATCTCCTGCCACGAGCTCGGCAGGGTCACCTTGTCGGGCGAGCCGCGGTAGTTGGTGCTCACGGGCGACCTCCCCGGCGTTCACGTTCCCACCGCAGCTCGCGCTCGAGGTGACGGTGCACCGCCTGGGCGATCGCCGGGATGTCGAGCTGCGAGGTCTCGACCCGCGCGACCACCGGACGCGCCGCGGGCGGGGTGCGGGCGGCGGGCGGCGGGCTCGTGCTCGGCTGGGCTGCGGGCAGGGTGACGTCGATGCGCGAGGCCGCGGGCTGGGTCGCGGTCATCGAGCTCGCGGCGGTCAGTCCCGGGCTCGACGGCAGCGTGGGCGAGGCCAGCGAGACGCGCGGGCGCGCGGCCGGGTTGTTCGGGAGGCTGTCCACAAGGACAGGTGAGACCGGCGCCGCGACGACGCGGCCGCGCACCCGCAGCGGGGCGACCGCCGACGATGTCGCCAGGTCGAGGGCAATGGTCGCTGACGCGGCGTCCAGAGCGGGCGCGGCGGAGCTGCTCGGCTGGCGCGTGCACGACGGTGGGCGCCGGCGCGCCCGGGGTCGTCGTCGACGCTGGCCGTCATGTTGCGGGGCGACGCGACGATCGGCGCCGGCCTCGTCGAGCTCGTGCGTGCGACGACCGTGCTCGACGACCATCGACGCCGGAGCCTCGCGTGGCGGAGTCACGGGTGGTGCCGTCGCCGCGATCGTCGCGGACGGCTGCGACGACGCGGCGAGTTGCTGCGCGCGCGCCAGGTCCATCGTCGTCAGCAGGCGCGGCCGGGTCCGCGGACGCATCGGCGGCCCCGACTCACTCGCGGGCGCATGCACCACGCGCGGCGGCACGGTGGTCGCGGACGGCAGGGTGGCCGCGACCAGCAGCGCCGGGTCGACGCGCAGGTCGAGGCCCGTCGTCGCAGCGGGCATGGCTGTCGGCGCCGCGACCCGCGGGTCCCCGTCGACGCGTGGCACGGCGGGCTGCGACGCCGCAGGCTCGCTCCTCACGACCTCGTGCGGACGCTCGCTCATCGCCACGATCGGCGCGCCGCGTTCGCTCGCAGCGTGCTGCGACCCCTCGTGTGTCCCGCCGCGAATCGCCTCGCGCTCCCCCGTCGCAGCGGCGCGAGCGACCGCCACGATCGCGGTGCGCGGCGTCTCGGGGGCGAGCCTGGCCTGCACCGCGGCGATCGCCGGCGCGACCACACCTTCTGGCGCGCGCTCGTGGGGCAGCGCGTGGACGATCGGTCGCAGCCCCGCGACCGCCGCCTCATTCATCCCCCAGCGCACCGCCCAGCTGGCGAACAGCGGCAGCCCGCCCCGCTTGCCGCGCGCGAGCGCCTCGCGGGCCCACGCGCACGCGATCGCGGCGGAGCGCCGCAGCGGTCGCTGCAGGCGCGTCACCAGGGCCGGGTCGACGCCGGCCTGCCACGCTCGGGTGTCGTGCGTCTCAGCCATCGAGCCCCGACTCCGCGAAGATCTTGGCGCGGGCGATCGCCCCGAAGGCCGCGAACCACTCCGGCCGCTCGAGGCCCATGTGGACCAGCTCGATCTTCTCGATCGCGACCTCGCTGTCGCGGCTGGCGTCGAAGCTCGGGCCGACCCAGCGCACCGGCACCGCGCTGTGAAAGATCCAGCCGTTGACCGGCATGCGCTGGGCGTTGAGCATCACGATCGCGCCGCTGCGCCGCTTGATGTCGCCGCGGGCCGTGGCGGCGAACCAGCGCCACATGCTGTCGACCTCCATCATCCCGCGCGAGAGCACGAGGTTGGGCCAGCGCGCCCCCTTGAGCAGCTTGTGCGGCGCGTCGTTGCGGCCGCCCTCGGCGTACTCCTCGACCTCGATCGTGCCCTCGACCCCCTCGACCTGCGAGAAGCCGCCGACGATCAGGCCGTCGAGCTCGACGATGAAGTTAAACGGCGTGAACGGATCGAGGCGCACCCCGAGGGCGCCGACGCCTAAGGTCATGAGGGTATTGAGGCCGAGCACATCACGCTCCTCTCTGCGGCCGCCATCACGGGCGCCGCGCCGCTTCCTGCTGGATCTGATTGCGCTGACTGTTCAGGCGGGAGAGCTCCCCGACCCAGCGCAGGCGCTCCTGGTGGTCCATCGCCATGACCTGCTCGTACGGCCAGTGAAAGTAGTAAGAAAGAAATGCCACCTCCTCGGCCAGCCGATCCGAGGGGTAGCGGGTCATTCCCCCGGGGGCGGGCCCTCCACCTCGAACTCGCCGCTGCAGTGGGGGCAGGCGACCAGCAGGTGCTGGCGGCCGGTGCGATTGATCCGCTGATACATGTCCTGCAGGTACACGAGGTCGCACGCGAACAGCCCCTCGATCGTCTTGGGGTTGATGAACTCGAGCGAGCCCAGGCGGGTGAGCACGCGCGACAGCAGGATGACGACCAGGTAGCCCGGGTTGCTCTGGACCCGCGGGTCCTTGAGCGGGGCGATCTCGTCGAAGGCCGTGGCCATGCGCATCGCGCCCTCGCGGTGCAGCACGCCCTCGCTGTCGCAGTATCCGTGCGGCAGCACGAGCGGGAACTCCAGCGCGCCGCTCACCATTTCGCGACCTCGATGCCCTCGTGCGCCAGCTCGAGCGACTCGATGGCGATGGCGTCGCTGCCGGCGTCGAAGGCGGGGCCGCTCCACTTGACCGGCCAGGCCGCGCGCACGTTCCAGCGCATGCGCTCGGCGCCGGTGTCGTCGAGCAGGATGATGGAGATGGCCCGGCGGTCGACCTTGCCGGAGACCGCCTTCTGCTGCCAGTCCCACAGCGCGTGGTCGGTGCTGAGGCCGCGCTTGAGGGTGATGTTGGACCAGCTCACGAGGCCCGGGATCTTGCGCTTGCTGAGCGTCGGATCGGTGCCCTCGCGGTAGTCGGAGGCCGACTGGGTCCGGTCGAGCCCCGAGCACTCCTTGAAGCCCGTGCCGGTGATGCCGTCCAGCTCGATCGCAAAGTTGTAGCCGGAGAAGGGGTCCTTCCTGTCGATAGCCATGCTTGTCTCCCTGATCAGGTCGTCACGGTGATGCCCTGCGTCGTGTAGCTGATACGCAGGACGATGAAGCTCCGCGGCATGACCGGCGCGACGCCGATCTCCGCACAGACGATGCCGGCAGCCCGCAGCTCGGGCGGGTTGGTCTCCTCGTCGCAGCGCACGTAGTACGCGTCCTGCGGCGTCTGCCCGAAGAAGGCCCCGCGCCGGTACAGCGCGCCGAGCTCGGCGTGCAGCGCCCGCAGGATGCGGGTCCACAGCCCGGTGTCGTTGGGCTCGAAGTTGAATTCGCTGTGCCGCCGCTCGAGCCAGCGGCCGAGCGTGAGCAGCAGGCGACGCACGCCGATGTGGCGGGCCGAGGCCTGCGTGGCCAGCGTGTGCGCGCCCCAGATCCGCAGGCCGCGGCCCGGGAACGGGCAGATGCAGTTGAGCGCCGCGAGCGGGCCGGCCTGGCTGGCCGCGTCGACCCGCAGCTCGAGGTCGACGACCCCGTGCAGCGCCTCGTTGGCCGGCGCCTTGTGGACGCCGCGCTCGGCGTCGGTGGCCGCGAACACCCCGGCGACGTGCCCGCTCGGCGGCACGAAGCTGGCGTCGCCCTGCAGCGCGCGCAGCCACGGGAAGTAGATCGCCCCGTTCTCGCTGCCGGGCGCGCCGACCAGGCGCTCGCTGTGGCGACGCACCGCCTCGAGGTGATCCTCGGGGCGCAGCTGCACGCGCATCGGCGAGTCGAGGATCGCGAAGCGAGCCCGGCGCTGACAGTGCTCGAGCACGCGGCGCTGCTGGGCCGCGAGCAGCAGCTCGCCGCCGGGCACATCGAAGCGGTGGGTGAACGCCAGCTCCGGCGCGATCACCAGGTCGGCGTCCTCGGCCTCGTCGCTGCGCGCCAGCGCCTGGGCCAGCGCGAGGTCCGGGGCCCCGCCGCCGATCGGGACCAGGTGACAGCGCTGGCCGCCGCAGGCGAAGAAGCCGCGCACGGCCGCCAACGCCGGGGCGCTCAGCGAGGCCAGCAGCGCCGGCGGCAGCTGCCCGAGCGAGCCGAGCGCGAGCGGTGCGGGCAACGAGGCCGCGACCAGGATCGCCGGCACGCCGGTGCGGAAGTCGGCGACCGTCTCCGGCCGGACCTCCTCCCGCGACAAGCCGGGCACCCGATACGCGCTCGCTGGCATCGTGCTGCTCCTAGCCGCCGGCCTTCTGCGTCAGGCGGAAGATGACGAACTCCGCCGGCTTGGTCACCGCCACGCCGATCTCGATCACGACCTGGCCGAGCGCACGCAGCTCCGGCGGGTTGTTCTCGGCGTCGCACTTGACCACGAAGGCCTCCTCCTCCGTGGTGCCGAACAGCGCCCCGGACTGCCAGACCGTCGTCAGGAAGGCGCGCACGTTGCGGGTCACGCGGGCCCACAGATCGGGCGTATTGGGCTCGAACACCACCCAGCCGGTGCCCTCCTGCAGCGACTCGCGGAGGAAGGCGAACAGGCGGCGCACGTTGATGTAGACGAAGTCCTTCTGCGCGGCCTGACTCTTGTCGGCCAGCGTGCGCGCGCCCCAGATCTTCACGGTGTTGCCGAAGGGCCGGATCACGTTGATGCCGACCGGATTCAGGCCGTCGTGCAGCTCCTTGCTGACGCGGTAACGGACCCCGAGCGCGCCCCGGATCGCCTCGTTGGCCGGCGCCTTGTGCACCCCGCGGGTCGCGTCGACCCGCGCGAACACCCCGGCGACGTGGCCCGAGGGCGGCGCGTAGGCCCCGTCGCCGCGGACGTCGATCCATGGGAAGTAGTACGCGCCGTAGTCGCTGTTGCGCAGCTTGAGGATGTTGCCGGCCGTCAGATCGCCGGTGATGTCGCGCGGCGCGTCGAGGATCGCCACCCGGTCGCCGAGCTTCTCGGCGTGGGTCAGCAGGCGCTCCTGGATCGCCTTCACCCGCACCGCGTCGTCGCTCAGCAGCGGCGCCGCGACCAGCGAGATCTCGTCGATCGCCGCGAAGGCGGCCAGCGCCGCGTCGATCAGGTCGGGGTCCTTGTCGGCCGGCGCAGCCACCGTGGTGACCCGCGCGACCCAGGCCCGCGAGCCCCCGTTGTTGAAGAAGCCGCGGACCGCGTGCGCGAGCACGTTGGCCTCCGTCACCCCGGCCGCGTCACTGGGCGCCGCGCCGAACTTGCGGGTGAACTCGCTCCAGTTGGTCACGAGCTGCGGGACCCCGGCCGGCGCCACCGTATGCTTGGCACCCGGCGCAGCGTCGGCGCGCTGGGGCATCTCCACGTTGTCGGGCACCACGCCGATGAAGCCCGCGACGCTCGTGCTCACGCCGGCGATCGGCGCCGAGCCCGATGGGACCTCCTCGACGTACACTCCTGGCGACAGATATGCTGGCATGTTCTCCCTCTCACTTGCTGCTGACCTTGACCACAGATTGCTTCGTCAGGGCTCCGCCCTCCTCGACTGGCATCACGTCGAGGGCCACCGTGACTATGAGGTTAAAGGAAGGTCGCGGCTTGCCGCCGAACACCTTCCAGAAGTCCGCGATGCTGCGCACGTGCTCACCGTGCAGCACGCTGGTGCGCACCGGCTTGTCGCTGGCGGCCAGCGCCCCGCGCAGCGCCGACGCCGGCAGCTCGCGGTGCCGCAGCAGGGCCAGCATCGCCGCGCCGAGCAGCCGGTGCTCGTCCTGCTCGGGGCTCGGAACGCCGTCGCGGGCCCACGCCGTGACCAGATAGTGGCAATCCACGCGCACCGCGTTCGGCTTGCGATACGCGGTCTTGTCGGGCCGTAGCTCCCAGTCGGGCCGGCTGCTGCGCAGGTCGTGGTTCTCGCTGAGGGCGTAGAGGAACAGGCTGATCGCGGGCAAGGTCACCGATGGCGGCGGGAAATCGCTGCCCGGCGAAGCGAAGCTGATCGTCGTCTGCTCGCGCAGATCGACCGGCAGTTGCTCGTGCAACAGCGCCTCCAGCGAGCTATCGAGATCGTGCAGCATTCACCACGCATTCACGGACCGCAGCGCCGTGCCGCGGCAACGTATCGCGGCCAAAGAATGCCAGTCAACGCCACGAATGCGCGCACAATGGATCCAGCGCGCGCGCCTGCGGTCGTCTCGACATTGCAGATACAGCGTTACGCTGTAGCGTTTGCGAATCTGCGCCGCACGAGTCTCTGAATCGCGCGAGCTTGGCGCGATTCATCGCGATTCATCGCGCTCCACCGCGAAGGTCACCCTCCCCCGCTGGATCTCACGCGCCCGGGAGACCCGCGAAGTGCGAGGCCTCGACGACCTTGCCGAGCTTCTGAAACTCGCGCCGGGTCGCCGCGACGAGGTGGCGCATCGCCAGCGGCCCGCCCTCCTCGGCCGCGAGGAAGGCCGCCGCGACCGCGATGTTGCGGATGTTGCCGCCCGGCAGCGCGAAGCGGCTGGCGAGCGCCGCGAGGTCGAGGTCGTCGGCCCGCGGCAGCGCCGGCGGCAGCACCCGGCGCCAGATCTGCAGGCGCTCCTGCGCCTCCGGCACCGGGAAGTCGACGATGAACTGCAGCCGCCGCAGGAACGCCTCGTCCATGTTCTTGCGGAAGTTCGAGGCCAGCAGCACGACCCCGTCGTAGCTGTCGAGGCGCTGCAGCAGGTAGCTCGTCTCGATGTTGGCGTGGCGGTCGTGGGCGTCGCGTACCTCGGTGCGCTTGCCGAACAGCGCGTCGGCCTCGTCGAAGAACAGCAGCGCGCTGGCGGCCTCGGCCTCATCGAACAGGCGCGCGAGCTGCTTCTCGGTCTCGCCGATGTACTTGCTGACCACCGAGGCCAGGTCGATCTGATAGCCATCGAGCCCGAGCTGCCCGGCGACCAGACCCGCCGCCAGCGTCTTGCCCGTGCCCGAGGCGCCGGTGAACAGCGCCGTCAGCCCGCGACCGCCGGCCAGGCCGCCGCGAAAGCCCCAGCGCCCCAGCACCAGCTCGCGGTGCTGCGCGTGGCGACACAGCTCGACCAGGATCTGCTTGCGATCGATCGGCAGCACCAGGTCGTCCCACCCGCGCGCGACCACCAGCGGCCGCGCCAGCGAGCCGAGCGCGCGCAGCGAACGACGACGCACCGCGGCGCCGAGCTCGGCCCGCGACAGCCGGCCATCATCACCGCCGTGGCGCCGCGCCGTGGCCACGATCTCGTGGATCGGCCCGGCCGCGAATCCGTAGAGGCCGACCAGCTCGGCCAGCACTTCGTCATCGACGCTGGCCTCGTGACGCGCCAGCGCGGCGCGCCACAATTCGCGGCGCTCACCGAGCTCGGCCCGCTCGACCCGCAGCGCCGTCACGGCAGCGCCCGCGGGCTCCCACGCGCTCGTGCCCGTGTACGCGGCGCGCACCGCCGGCGCGGCGGCCATGCACGCGATCACCTGCAGGCGCCGCGCCTCGTCGAGGCCGTCGAGCTCCTCCCACACGACCACGAGCCCGCCGAGCAGCGCCTCCCGACGCACGCGCCCCAGCTGCGCCGCGAAGCCTGGTAGATCGATCGCCGCGCACGCGACCCGCAGCACGCCGAGGCCGAGGTCGACACAGACCGCCTCGATCGCCGCCGCCCGCCCGCTGCCCGCTGCCCCGTGCAGGTACACGCCGGAGCTCTCGCCCGCGGCCCAGCGCCCGCGCAGCGCCGTCAGCCGCGCGCGCAGCGGCTCGGCGAGCACCAGCTGCGCCAGCCCGATCGCCGCGCCGCCGCGACGGGCCACCGCGCCGAGCTGCGGGTCCAGATCGTCGTCGCCGTGGAGGAACTCGACGACGCGCTCCGCGACCGCGATCGGGCTCGCCAGCGCGGTGCTCCCCGTCTCAGCCTCGATTCGTCGCAGCAGCCCCTCGCGCAGCAGCCGTCCGCCGGCCGCGAGGCTGCGCCGCAGCGCGAGCTGGCCGGCGTCGTCGCGGGCCAGCACCTGCAACGCGAGGCCGGTGCTCACGCGCCGGCGCGTCAGGTCGTCGTGCAGGTAGCCGACGATCCGCTCGAAGCGCGGCCCCAGCTCCGGCGCCAGCGCGAACAGCAGCGCGTCCTGCTCGACCTGCGACAGCGCGAAGCGGCGGACCAGCGTCGCCAGGCGCAGCGACACCCCGGCCGCCTCGCTGTCCGCCACGCGCCCCGCGATCGCCGTCGCTGCCAGGTCGGCCGCCGCCAGCAGGGCCTGCCCCTCGGCATCCGGCGGCTCGCGTCGCAGCGGGCGCGCCAGCTGCCAGTCGATCTCCTCGTCGAGGATCGCCAGCGCAGAGGTCTCGCGTACCGGCAGCGGCGTGCGCCGCAGCTCCAGCACCGCCGCCCGCAGCAGCAGCAGCAGCCGCCCCAGCTCGTCCTCGAGGTGGTCCTGCGAGTCGCGGTACGCGGTCACGCCAGGCGAACGCTACGCCCGCGGACGATGCAGCTGCAAGTCAGGGCCTGCGCGCGTTTCGGCGCAGCCCGCCGAGCATAAACGAGTACAGGAGAATGCCGACGATCGCGAACCCCGACACGCCGAGCAGCCAGCGCGTGAAGTCGCTGTGCGGGCGGCCGCAGACCGTGTACCACTCGCTGCCCGCGGCCGGCAGCGGCTGGGCCTCCGGGCACGCGAAGCTGAAGTCCTCGTCGAAGTCCTCGGCGCACAGGTACTGGTAGCGCGTGAGCCCGGCGATGTCCTTGGCCTCCACGTGACATGCCCCGTAGGTCTGATGCATGCTCGTGTTGACGTGGGTCTCGGGCGCGAACGCGGCCATGATCACGACCAGCGCGGAGAAGTAGATCACCGCGGCCGCGTTGAGCAGGCGGTCGGCCCCAATGCGCGGGAGCGGCTGACGTCGACGCCAGCCGAGGGCCACCACCGCGGCGTAGCCGAGCACCACCACCGCGAGCCCGACCGGCCCCGGGATCCCGCCGTCGATCTGCTGCAGCGCGGTGATCTGGACCAGGAAGGTCAGGGTGCTGAGCCCGCAGACCAGCGCGAGCCCGCGGGCGAAGGTCTTGCCCGAGACCGCCGGGTCGCGGTCGATCGCGCGATTGAGCAGCCACGCGAAGCTCGCCGTGAACATGATGATCCACATCGTGCTGCCGATCGGCGCGCCGAGGATGCGGTTCGAGATCGGCAGGTCGCTGTCGTGCCAGGTCCACCACGAGAACTTGGCCCCGACGATGTCGTAGGGCCCGTAGAACACGCTCGCCGCCAGCCCGGTCAGCGCCGCCCGCGACCACTGCGGCAGGCCCAGGCGCCACACCGACACCGTCGCGTAGTACATGAAGCAGATGTACACGCAGGGGATGTAGAGCGGCAGCCGCGGGGTGATCATGATCGTCGCCTGCGCCTGCCAGAAGTTGTCGACCAGCGGCAGCGCCATGAAGAACATGTCGTTGGCCGTGCCCGCCAGCAGCGCCCCGACCCACGCCAGCAGGTGCCGGCGCCGGCCCTCGCCCTGGCGCCACGCGTGCAGCAGACCGAGCGCCGCGAGGGCGATGAACATGTACTCGCCGATCACGAACGAGGGCTGCGCCGCCCACTTCGTGATCGGGCTGGTGAACGCCTGCCACGGCAGGTGCAGCGCGAGGTCCCAGGGCGCCGCGCCAGCGATCTGCGTCATCGACTCGATCAGCACGACGACACCTCAGTAGCGGATCTGCCGGCCCTTGACGGCGCCATCGATCGACTTGCCCTTGCCGCCGAACACGTCCGCCCCGTAGCGCCGGCCCTCGCGGCGCAGGGTGTCGTGGAAGCGGTCCCAGAAGGTCAGCACCTGGCCGAAATTGCAGTGGAAGTACACGTGGTGGTCGTCGTGAAAGCTGCTCGGACCCTGCCACGGCAGCCGCGACTGCAGCTTCACCCCCGAGTGGTCGATGATGTTGAACACCAGGATGTAGACGAACACGAAGATCGCCGACATGTAGTGCACCGGCACGATCAGCATCGGGATGAAGGTCGCCGCCTGGAAGATGATCAGCTCGACCGGGTGCATCGCCGTGACCACGAAGGGCGTGGTCGCGATGTAGCGGTGGTGCCAGCGGTGGATGTACGTGAACATCACGCGGTTGTGCAGCATCCGATGGGCGTAGTACGCCAGCCCGTCGACCATCACGAACAGCAGCACCGTGCTCAGCAGCGTGTAGGTCCAGCCGTACTCCGCCACATCGAAGTAGATCGGGGTCTCCCAGCCGTGCTGCAGCGCGTAGATAAAGGTGCCCGAGAGCAGGCCGCCGATCGCCAGGTTCAGCGTGCTGAGCCGCATCGCCTGGCGCTGCTGGTCGGGCCGCAGGAAACGCCGCGGCTGGCACTTCCAGGTCTCCGGCTCGTGCCGCCGCAGCACGTAGTAGCGAATGTGATAGTAGCCCGCGACCACCCACAGGATGACGATGCCCCCGAGGATCGACGACAGCACGGTGATGAACCAGGCCGACCAGTCCATATCAACCACCCAGGCGCACCACGGCGCCGCGAGACCCGACGAGATTGCCTGCACGCACGGAGACGCACCGTATCGGCCGCCTCCGCGCGGGTCAACCAGCGGCGAGAAGGCGCGCCGCCCGTGCTCTCGGCCGCGTCGCCGTGCCTCGTCTGGCGCGCGCACGCGAGCCCGCGCCCCGCGTCAGCTCACGCCGTCGTCCGCGGCCTGCCACCGCCACCGCGGCGAAGATCTACGCCGCCGTCATGCAGCCGATCCTCAAGAAGTACCCGCGCACGCGTCACGTCGAGACCTCGCGCTTCCAGCACGGCGACCATGACCTCGAGGCCGTGCCCTTCAAGGACATCCAGGGCCGCTACCTGGTCGTCGAGGAGAAGATGGACGGCGCCAACGCGGGCCTCAGCTTCTCGCCCGACGGGACCCTGCTCCTGCAGTCGCGCGGCCACTACCTCACCGGCGGCCCGCGCGAGCGTCACTTCAATCGCTTCAAGCAGTGGGCCCACAGCCACGCCGAGGATCTCTACCTCGCCCTCGGCGAGCGCCACATCCTCTACGGCGAGTGGCTCTACGCCAAGCACACCTGCTTCTACGATCGCCTCCCGCACCACTTCATGGAATTCGACATCTACGACCGCGAGCAGGACCTCTTCCTCTCGACCGCCCGGCGCCGCCAGATGCTCGCCGGCCTGCCCGTGGTCTCGGTCGCCGTGCTGTGGGAGGGCCGCCCCGCCCGGCTCGCCGAGCTCACCGGCCTCGTCGGCCCCTCGCTGTTCAAGAGCCCGCGCTGGCGCGACGCCCTGATCGAGGCCGGCGCCGCCGCGGGCGTGCCCGCGGCCCAGGTCGTCGCCGAGACCGACCGCGACGACGCGATGGAGGGCCTGTACATCAAGGTCGAGGACGACGAACGCGTCCTCGAGCGCCTCAAGTGGGTCCGCCCCGGCTTCCTCAGCGCCGTCACCGACTCGGGCAGCCACTGGCTCGACCGACCGATCGTCGCCAACCGCCTCGCCGACGACGAGGCCTGAGCTCGCCGCCATGCGCCTGCCCTATCCGTGCCCACCTGTCCCTTCGGACAGCCTCACGATCGCCTGGGACACGCTCGGGCGCGGCGCCTTCGCGCCGTCGATCGCCGAGATGGCCGCCTGCCCGCAGGACCCCGAGCACCACGCCGAGGGCGACGTCTGGACCCACACCCGGATGGTCTGCGAGGCCCTGGTCGCCCTGCCCGCGTGGCAGGCCCTGCCCGCCGACGAGCGCGAGCTGGTGTTCGCCGCCTGCCTGCTGCACGACATCGCCAAGCCCGCGACCACCCGCATCGACGACGACGGACGGATCCGCCAGCCCGGCCACTCGCCCCGCGGCGCGCTCATGGTGCGCGAGCTGCTGTGGCGCATGGCCGTCGCCCCGGCCCTGCGCGAGCAGATCGCCGCGCTCGTGCGCAGCCACCAGGTCCCCTTCTTCCTCATCGAGGAGGCCGACCCGCGGCGCCGCCTCGCCCGCGTCAGCCAGACCACCCGCTGCGACCACCTCGCCCTCGTCACCCGCGCCGACGCCCTCGGCCGGGTCTGCCGCGATCCCCAGCGCCTGCACGACAACATCGACCTCTTCCTCGAGCTGTGCCGCGAGCACGCCTGCCTCGCCCGCCCCTTCGCCTTCGCCAGCGACCACAGCCGCTTCCTCTACTTCCGCAGCGACGACCGCGACCCCGGCTACGCCGCCCACGACGACACCCGCTGCGAGCTGGTCCTGATGTGCGGCCTCCCCGGCGCCGGCAAGGACCACTGGATCGCCCGCAACCTCGACCTCCCCGTCGTCTCGCTCGACGCCCTCCGCGAGCAGCACGAGCACCGCGGCACCGGCGACCAGGGCGTCGTCATCCAGGCCGCGCGCGAGCAGGCCCGCGAGCACCTGCGCCGCGGCCAGTCCTTCGTGTGGAACGCGACCAACCTCAGCCGCGAGATCCGCGGCCGCACGATCGACCTCGCCGCCGCCTACAACGCCCGCGTGCGCGTCGTGTTCATCGACACCGCCTACCAGCGCCTGCTGCGACAGAACCGCGAGCGCCAGGCCGCCGTCCCGCTCGCCGCGATCCAGCGGATGGCCCGGCTGTGGGAGCCCCCGGACCCCTGCGAGGCCCACCGCGTCGACTGGGTCGTCCAGGACTGACGACCACCCACCCAGTCGAGTGGGACTCAGGACTCGACCATCGCCGACTTCCCGCGCCGCATGATCAGGTGCACCAGCCCCGGCATGTGCTGCCCCAACCACGCGCCGAACTTGCCGTGGGCCGTGAAGGTGTACTCGCGCTTGCGGCGATCGATCGCGTCCGCCATCACCCGCGCCGCCGCCTCCGCCGTCCACATCAACTTGAGCGGCCGCTTGTCGCGGCGCGATCCGTCGAAGCGCCCGACGTTGTCGACCTGACCGATCTCCGTCGCCACGAAGCCGGGGTTCAGCAGCGTGCAGCTGACCCCCTCGGCGTACAGCTCCTGCGCCAGCGTCAGCCCGAGCCCCCGCAGCGCGAACTTCGACGCCGTGTACGCCCCGCTGCGCGGCGAGGCCAGCAGCGCCGCCACGCTGCTGACCAGCGCCAGGCGCCCCTTCGTGCGCCGCAGCGCCGGCAGGGCGTGGCGCGCCGTCGACATCGCCCCGAACACGTTGGTGTCGAACTGCCGCCGCAGGTCCGCGTCGCTCAGCTGCTCGAGCTTGCCGATCACTCCAAAGCCCGCGTTGGCGATCGCCACGTCGATGCGACCGAAGTGCGCCAGCACCTCCTCGACCGCCCGCGCCACGTCCTCGTCGCGCGTGACGTCGCAGGCGACCGCGAGCCCGCGGCGCCCGAGCGCCTCGATCTCCTGCACCACCTCCGCCAGGCGATCGACCCGCCGCGCCGACACGGCCACGTCGGCCCCGCGCCGGGCGTACTCGAGGGCGAGCGCCCGGCCCATGCCCGCGCTCGCCCCAGTGATCCACACGACCTCGCCCCGGTGGTGGTGCTGCATCGCCGCCGGGTCTAACACATCCCTCAGAAGGTGTAGAGGAGCACGTCGCCCCAGCCGTTCAAGTGGATCGCCACCTGCCCCTCGTTCATCAGCGCCGTCTTGATCGGCACCAGGTCGAGCTTGCGCTGCTCCATCACGAAGGCGTCGCAGGCGTCGCCGTGCGCGTCGTGGCTGAGGTCGACCCAGATCTGGACCGGGAACGACTCGGCCACCTCGCCGCCCCAGCACAGCCCGATGTCGTGGGTCTCGCAGCCGCCGCCGTAGCTCACGTCCACCACCAGTTCGTCGCCGACGATCACCGCGTTGTCGACCGTGAGCGTGCCGCTGCCGACGCACTCCTGCACGCCGCTTAGCACGCAGGCGTTGCTGCACTCGTCGTCGTCGACCGCGTTGCCGTCGTCGCACTGCTCGCCCGCGTCGACGATCCCGTTGCCGCACTCCGGCGCCGGGCACTCCTGCGTGTCGCAGGCCCAGGTCCCCTCCGGCGTGCAGTCGCAGGCGTTGCAGTCCTCCAGCTTCTGCTGACCCGGCGTGCACTCCCCCGGCACGCAGCCGAGCTTGGTGCAGCTCCAGGTCCCGTCGCCCGCGCACTCGCAGGTGTTGCAGTCCTGCATCTTCACGTCGCCGGGCATGCACTGCGGCTCCTCGCAGCCGATCTCGGTGCACGCCCACTGCCCGCCGCCGCAGGTGCAGGTGTTGCAGCCGTCGGGCGCCGGCTGCATGTCGCCGTCCTTGCACTCCTCCGGCAGATCGCCGCACGCGATCGCCGTGCAGGCCCACTGGCCATCGACGCAGCTGCACGAGTTGCAGGCGTCGTCCGCCGGCTTCTCCTCGCCCTCCTCACAGATCGGCTCCTCGCCGATCTTCTTCGGGCCGAGGTCGCAGGCGGCGAGGCTGAGGCCGACGATCGCGCCGGCGAGGAGGAGGGAGCTGGTGGAGAACAGGGAGATAAGCTTGGTCATGGTGTCGCTCTCAGGTTCTGGCTGGTGTTTGTCCAGCCCGCCCGCGCTCTGTGTCCGCCGCGAAGATTCAATTCGGAGACCTCGCGCACGACCTCCGTGTCAGCCCGTCAGCGCCCCTCGCAGGCCCCGCGGACCCGCTCCGCCAGCAGCGAGCCGGCGTGCGCCGCGAGGAACGCCGCCGCCTCCGCCCTGCCCTCGCCCACCCGCCCCGCGGCGCACAGCGCCGTCACCCGCAGCGCGTCGCGCTCGCGCGCCAGCACCCCGTCCTTGAAGCCCCGCGCGTGCTCGCCGAGCCGCGCCAGCGCAGCCTCCGGATCGCCCGCCGCCAGCGCCGTCTGGGCCCGCTGCAGCAGCGCCGCCTCGGCCGCCAGCGACGAGCTGTCCCCCGGGACAGCCTCCGCCGCGCCCGCGCCCCGCGCTCCCGCGCCGCCCCGCGCCCTGTCCTCCGGGACAGCCTCCGACGACCTGTCCTCCAGGACAGCCTCCGACGACCTGTCCTCCGGGACAGCCACACCCACGCCCGGCCCCGCCACACCTGTCCCTTCAGACAGCCCCGGCGCACCAGCCGCGCCAGCCGCACCTGTCCCTTCAGACAGCCCTGACCCGACCGCCCGCCCGGGCCCCGCCGCGCCGACCTGGGCCGTCCGCTCGCCCGCCGCCCCGCCGTCGTAGCGGGCCGCCTCGCCGCGCGGCGCCTGGGCGATCGCCAGCGCCCCGCGCCCGAGCTCGACCACCGCCAGCGCCAGCCCGGCCGCGATCGCCAGCACGATCGCCGCCCCGCCCCAGCGCCCCCGCGATGAACCTGTCCCTTGCGACATGTCCAAAAGCGCCGGCGCCCGCTCGACGCGGGCCCACACCCGCTCGCGCGCCGCGTCCGGCACGTCGTCGTCGGCCCGCAGCGCGGCCAGGGCGGCCCGCGCCGCCGGCGACAGACCCTCGTCGTGGATGTTGCGGACCTCGTTCATCACAGCACACTCCTTCGCGGGCCCGCCTCACGGTCGGCGAGCGCGCGGCTCAGTTGTTCACGCACCGCTCGCAGCCGGGCGTACGCGGTGTTGAGGTTCATCCCCAGCGTCTCGGCGATCTCGGGCACCTTCAGCCCCTCGAGGTCCGCCAGCTCGAACAACAGGCGGCGATCCTCGTCGAGCCCGGCCAGGAAGCCGCGCACGAACGCCGCCAGCTGCTGCTGCTCGGTCCGCTGCTCCGGGTCCGGCGCCCCGCCCGGCGACGGCGCCACGCTCAACCTGCGCTGGGCCCGGGCCACCCCGCGGCGGTGGTTGCTCGCCACCCCCCGGGCGATGCCGAACAGCCAGGTCGTCAGCGCGGCCCGCCCATCGAACTCAGCGAGCCGCCGGTGCACGACCAGGAAGACATCGTGGACCACGTCCTCGAGCGCCGCGTCCGCGACCCCGAGCCGCCGCAGCACCCGCCACACGAAGCCCACGTGGGCCCGGTACACCTCCGCCAGGCTCATCGCCACGCGCTCGCTCTCGGCGGCACGCGGCGGGGCATCGACGGTCGTGGTGGCGCTCACCGGTCGTGATTGTCCGGCCGCCGCCACTTCTGTGCGCCCCGACATCCGCCCACCATAGCGCGATCACCGGCGCGCGTTCGCCCTGGCCAAACCCCCCGCGATCGGCGAGAAGATCGCCCCGATGCCGCGCCCTCGCCTGCTCGCGCCCCTGCTGGCCCTCCCCCTCGCCTGCAGCACCGGCGGCGAGGCCACCAGCGCCACCACCACGGGCTTCGAGTCCGGCCCCCCCACCTCCGGCGGCCCCGGCCCGGACAGCTTCGGCACCAACAGCTCGACCGAGCTCCCGACCACCGACGACCCCGGCACCAGCACCACCACCACGAACCCCAGCACCAGCGACGCCAACACCACCACGGACGCCAGCACCACCGCCAACACCACCGCCAACACCACCGGCACCCCCGCGGCCTGCGGCGACGGCGTGATCGATCGCGGCGAGTTCTGCGACGACGGCAACCAGAGCGACGACGACGCCTGCCTCGCCGACTGTCACCCCGGCACCGCCCTCCTGGTCCTCGCCGGCCTCGCCAGCAAGCCCGCGCTCGCCCTCCTCTACGACCCCGAGCTCGGCTGGACCAGCGAGCCCACGACCATGGCCCTCGCCAGCGCCGAGCTCGAGGCCACCCCGACCGGCGCGCTCGCGGCGATCCGCCGCACCAGCGCCGTGCCGGCCGAGGACGACGAGCTGTGGTTCTCGCGCTGGAGCCCCGGCGACGCCGCCCTGTTCCCGATGTTCACCAAGGTGGGCGCCTTCGGCATCGCCAGCGACGGCCCGAGCCTCGCCGCCGTCGCCGACACCGTCACCCTCGCCTTCCTCGGCACCGACAACAAGCACTACAGCGCCCTCTTCAGCGGCGACGCCTGGGCCCCCTTCGCCAAGATCCCCGCCGGCAAGCTCGACATCCAGGCCTTCGGTCCCAGCGCCGCCGTCGTCATCCCCGGCCAGGCCGAGACCTACGCCGTCTACACCGGCGACGACGCCCGCATCTACTACAGCAGCAAGCCCGCGCCCGACGCTGCCTGGGTCGCCTCGCAAGCCGCCCCCCCGGCCGGCGTCGTCGGCTCGCCCGTCGGCCTCGTCGATCCGCAAGCCGACCTGCTCGTCGCCTACGTCCGCAAGGCCGACGGCAAGCTCGCCGTGATCAAGCTGCTCACCCCGCAGAACGCCTGGACGAAGGAAGCTCTGGTCCACCCCGACGCCATCACCGGCTCCGCGATCAGCCTCGCCCGCCTCGCCGACGGCCGCCACGCCCTCGCCTGGCGCGGCTTCGACAACGACGGCATCTACCTCGCCCTCGCCGCCGACTTCGACGTCTGGGACGCCCCCCAGACCGTCGAGCTCCCGCCCTCCGCCACCACCCCGCCGCTGCTGGTCCCCGGGGCCACCGGCGCCGACCTCGAGATCCTCTACACCGCCGGCGGCAAGCTCCGCCACGCCCGCCTGCAGGGCGACACCCTCGCGCCGCCCGTCGACGTCCCCGGGGTCAGCGGCGCCGCCACCCTCGCCGCCACCCGCGTCCAGCTCGCCCCCGGCCCCTGATCCCCCCGCTGATCCCACCTGTCCCTGCGGACAGCTAACCTGTCCCCGCAGACAGCTCCCTGCCAAGCGACCCCCGCGCGTGCCCGACCCGCCCGGCCCACCGCGCGCCCTGGTATAAGACCCCTCGCGCATGCCCGACCCGCAGCCTGACCCGCAGCACCCGCACCGCGGCCCAGGTGCCCGCCTCACTGGCTTCACCGGCTTCATCACGGGCTTCATCACGGGCCGCCCCGCGCTCATCGTCGTCCTCGCGCTGCTGCTCGGCGTCCTCGCCTTCCAGGGCGCGCGCCGCCTCGGCATCAACCAGGAGCTGCGCGCCATGCTCCCCGACCACGCCCCCAGCGTGGTCCGCCTCGACGCCGCCGCCGCCCGCCTCGGCAACCAGTCCGACCTCTACGTCACGATCCGCAGCCCCTCGCGCGCCGCCAACATCGCCTTCGGCAGCAAGCTCGCCGCCGCCCTCGAGCAGCGCGACGACATGCGCTACGTCCTGTTCCACCGCGACCCGAGCTTCTTCAAGCAGAACGCCCTCCTCTACGCCAAGCTCGGCGACCTGCTCGAGATCCGCGCCCGCGTCATCGCGGCGATCCAGGCCCGCGTCCGTCGCGAGCTCAGCGCCTTCCCCGAGGACGAGCCCCCGCTCGCCGACACCGAGCTCCACCTCGACGAGACCGAGCTGCGCCGCCGCTACCACCTCGAGGACGAGCCCCCCGCCTACTTCGAGGCCGACGAGGGCCGCGTGCTCGTCGTCCGCGCCCGCCCGACCTACCCCAACACCGACATCGCCCGCGCCCGCGGCCTGTTCGCCGACGTCAACGCGGTCATCGCCGCCACCGACCCCGCCGCCCACCACCCGGCGATGGACGTCCAGATCGACGGCAGCTACGCCCTCCACACCCGCCTCGCCAGCGACCTCCAGCGCGACATCATCAACGGCAGCCTCGTCGCCTTCGCCCTGCTCCTGCTGACCGTCGCCGCCTACTTCCGCGGCCTGCGAGCGGTGCCCCTGGTCCTCACCCCGCTGCTCATCTCCGCCTTCACCGCCCTCGCCTTCGCCGCCGCCGTCTACGGCGAACTGAACCTCGTCAGCGCCTTCATCTTCGCCGTCCAGCTCGGCCTCGGCATCGACTTCGGCACCCACATGCTCGCCCGCCACCGCGACGAGCTCGCCCGCGGCAGCTCGCACCGCCAGGCCATCGCCACCACGATCGCCACCACCGGCGTGTCGACGGCCGGCGGCGCCCTCAGCACCGCCTTCTCCTTCCTCCTGCTCGCGCTCGCCGAGTTCCGCGGCTTCACCCAATTCGGCGTCGTCGCCTTCGTCGGCATCCTCGTCGCCTACCTCGCCGCGATCGTCGTGCTGCCCGCCCTCGTGCTCGTGCTCGACGCCGTGTGGCCATGGAAGGTCCGCAGCAAGCCCCCCGCCGGCAGCTTCAAGCGCAGCGACCCGCGCCCCGTCCCCGCGCTCGCCCTCACCGTGCTCGCCGCCTGCCTCGGCCTCGGCGTCCTCGGGGCCACCCAGACCGCGAAGATCGGCTTCGAGTACGACCTCAACAAGCTCGACGTCCCCGACGACCGCACGGAGGCCGAGCTGGCCCGCACCCGCGAGTTCCGCGGCGCCGTCGGCAAGGTCCAGTCGACCGACCCCACCGTCGTCCTCACCGAGGACCTCGCCCAGACCCGCGAGCTGCACCGCCAACTCCAGGCGATCCACGAGCTCCGCCACGACGAGATCGCCGCCATCACCGGCCTCCCCCAGCTCACGCAGGACGAAGGCCCGCCGCCGCCCAAGCCCGCCCCGAGGCCCGCCCCGCACGTCGCCGACGACGACCCCGACGACCTCGAGTTCGAGGTCGAACCCGACGACCCCCGCTTCATCGAGCTCGCCCGCGTCGCCGACGACCACGCCCAGCTCGCCCCCGAGACCCGCGCCGCCCTCGCGCACTACGCCCCCGAGCGCCTGCGCGAGATGGACGACCTGCTCGCCAGCGTCCTCTCGATCTACACCTTCATCCCCGAGCTGCAGGCCGAGAAGCTCGCGGTCATCCGCGACATCCGCAGCCGCATCGACAAGAAGCGCGGCTCCCTCAGCGACGACGACACCCGCAAGCTCGCCACCTGGGACCGCTACCTCGAGGTCGATCGCCCGGTCGAGGTCGCCGACCTGCCCGCCTGGGTCCGCGTCCAGTTCACCGACATGGACGGCCAGGTCGGCCGCTTCGTCGCCCTCTGGCACGTCGGCCCCACCGCCGACTACGTCCACGCCAAGCGCATCCACGAGGCCTTCGACACCCTGGACACCAGCCGCGGCCCGGTCCCCGCCGTCGCCAACTACTACGTCATCCCCGAGATCGTCGACACCATCGCCGGCGACGGCCCCCTCGTCATCAGCGCCGTGTTCGGCGTCCTCATCCTCACCGCCTTCCTCATGTTCCGCCGCGTCGGCCAGACGCTGTTCGTCCTGCTCACCGTCGTCCTCGCCCTGCTCTGGCTCGCCGGCCTGTTCGTCCTGCTCGGCTGGAAGCTCAACCTCTTCAACCTCATCGCCCTCCCCCTGCTCATCGGCATGGGCCAGGACGACAGCCTCCACATCATCCACCGCTACCGCGAGGAGGGCCCCGGCAGCCTCCGCTTCGTCCTCCGCGAGACCGGCGGCGCCGTGTTCCTCACCACCCTCACCACCGTCATCGGCTTCTCCAGCATGCTCTTCGTCCAGCACCAGGGCCTGCGCTCGCTCGGCTGGACCGCCTGCATCGGCATGACCTTCTGCCTCATCAGCTCGCTGCTGGTCGTCCCCTCCGCCCTGCGCATCAGCGAGTGGCTGACCGCGCGCCGCCGCTGACCCCGAGACTGGCGCCTCAGTTCGCGCACACCAGGAACCAGTCGAACTCCGCCAGCCCGACCCCGTAGCCGCCGATCGACGCGGTCCCGCTCATCAGCTGGTCGTCCTGCGCCATCAGCATCGCCTGGCCGTCGACCGCGGCCTGCAGCCCCGTCCCGTGCACCCGCAACGACAGCGTGTACCAGGCCTGCACATCGACCGCGAACGGCGTGTTGTCCAGCCCCGCCACCTGCCCCCCGACCACCCGGCCAAGCTGCAGGTCCTGCGCCGGATGCATCGTCGCGTAGTAGTAGGAGAACCCGGGCAGCGCCTCGCTGGTCCGCAGCCGCAGCGTCGCAAAGCCCGCCGTCACCCGCACCCGCGTGTACGCCGTGGCGTCGGCCCAGCTCTCCATCGTGCTCGCAAAGGTGCTCTGCCCCTTGTCGGTCCCCGCGGTCACGGTCCCCGACTTCTGGTTCCAGGCCCATGATCCCGAGAGATTGAGCACGCTCGCCGGGTCCTCGGAGAAGTCGGTATAGAACAGCGGCGTACAGCCCGGCACCGGCAGCTCCGGGATGCCACCGCTGGTCCCACCGGTGCTGCCCTCCGCGCCGCCCGTCGTCGCCGTCGTCCCCGCCGTGACCGTCGTGCCCGTCGTGGCCATCACGTCGCTCGTGCTCACCACCTCACCGCTGCTCAGCGTCACCGTCGAGGTCGGCTCCGGCCCGCCGCTCGTCCCGCCCGTCCCCGTCACCACCGGCCCGCCACTGCTCGAGCTGCCCCCCCCGGTGCTCGCGCTCGTGCTGCCCACCGCGCCGACCGTCACGCTCCCCGGATCGACGAAACAGCCGCAAAGCGATCCCAGGAGCCCCAACAAGCGCAGACACAACCGCATCACGCCCCCTCTCGCCACCGACGACGGCCCCGACCACTGCAGTGACTGCCCCGACCACTTCACCGCCTACTGCGCCTTCGCCGGCTTCTTCGCCTTCTTCGTCTTCTTGCCCTTCGCCCCGCTCGCCGGCGTGGTCGTCGGCGCCGCGTCCTCGACCACCGTCGGGTCGGTCGTGAACAGCCGCAGCGCCGCCTCGCGCAGCTGGTCGTTCGACCCGGGCGCCGCGGCCGTCTGCGCGACGAAGCCGAGCCACGCCTGCCGCGTCAACTTCTGCTCGTAGCTGACACTCGCCAGCGAGCTGACCTTGTACTGCGTCACCGCGGCCGTCACCGGCACCACCGTCTTCGTCAACATTCGCGGCCCGCGCAGCAGCGTGAAGGTGTGCTTGCTGCCCCCGGCCATCGCCTTGATCTGCTTCGGCGCGTCCCTGGCCGTGACCTTGAGCCCGTCGATCGCCACCAGCACGTCGCCGTTGCTGAGCCCCGCCTTCTCCGCCGGCCCGTCCGCGCGCACCAGGTCGAGCACCGCCGCGAGGTCCCCCGGCCGCTCCGTGATCGTCGCCTCGATGTCCCCCCCGGACTCGCCCTGCGACTGCTCGACGCGGTAGCCCGCCAGCCCGAGGTGGCGGTTGTAGTCGATCTCGTCGAAGCCGTGCACGTAGCGGCGAAACAGGTCCGAGATCTCGGTGCCCGCCGCCCCGCCCTGCGACACGAAGATCTGCTCGAGCTCCGCCGGCCCGAGCCCCGTGCCGAGCCGCAGGTGCCGCGCCCACAGCTCGCGCATCACCGTGTCGACGCTGCGCTGCCCGCCAGAGATTCGCCGGATCTCGAGGTCCAGCACCGCCGCGATCAGCATGCCCTTCCCGTAGTAGTCGACGTAGCTGTTGCCCGCGTCCTCCGGCTTCAGCCAGGTCTCCCAGCTGGCCTGCTCGACCGTCATCGTCTTGCGCCCCGGCGACTCCTGCAGCTTGCGGATCGTCTCCGCCAGGTAGCTCAGCGCGTCCGCCTCGTCGCTGAGCCCCGCCCGCGCCAGCAGCACCCAGCCGTAGTAGCGGGTGAAGCCCTCCGAGAACCACAGCATGCTCGTGTGGACCTCGCGCTCGTACGCGAAGGGCCCCAGCACCGTCGGCCGGATCCGCTTCACGTTCCACGCGTGGAACAGCTCGTGCGCCGACAGCCGCAGCAGGCTCCGGTAGCCCTCCGGCTCGCTGAACACGAACGGCTCCGCCCCGATCACCGTCGAGTTCAGGTGCTCGAGCCCAGCGCGGTTGCCCGGGCGCAGGTGGTAGATGAACGTGTAGTCGTCGAAGGGCACCGCGTCGGGCCCGTCGCCGAACACCGCGAAGGTCGCCTGGGCGATCTTCGTCAGGTCGGCGATGATCTTCTTCTCGCTGTAGTTCCCGATCCCCGCCATCGCCACGCGAAACTTGGTCTTGCCGACCGCGAACGGGATCAGGTCCACCTTGCCCGCGTGCACCGGCGAGTCCACCAGCACGTCGTAGTTGGCCGCCCGGTAGCTCTTGCTGGACCCCGACCGCGGCAGCGCCGTGATCACCTGCGCCCCCTGCCCCGGCGCGTCCTCGATCTTCAGATCGATCGGCCGGTCCTTGTGCCCGACCGCGTACAGGAACAGATACACCCCGTTCCAGAACCCGAACTCGTCGTCCAGGTAGGCCCCCGCGATGCCGTTGTAGCTCCCGCGGTACACCCGGTACTTCACGCGGAACGGCTGCCCCGCGTGGCTCACCCGCCACGTGATCTCGTCGACCTTCACCACCGGCACCGGCTTGCCCGCCGGCGTCTCGACCACCACCCCACGCAGGTTGCGGTGCGCCTCCGTCAGCCGATACGCCCCCGGGTTCCACTTCGGCAGCTGCAGGTCGACGCTGTTCCCCGGGATGTCCGAGAAGCCCAGCTCAAGCGCAAACTCGTGGCGCTCCGGGTCGTCCATCGCCACCCGGTACTGGAACGCCGCCGCCTTGCTCGCCGGCGCAGTCGCAGGCCCAGTCGCAGGCCCAGCTGCAGGCGCCCCGCCGGCCACCTGCGCCTGCGCCGGCACCGGCGCCCCGAGCAACGCCGCCACCAACCAGACACAACGCTTCCAGGCCTTGGGCTGCATATCGCGGCCAGCATACCGGAAGCCTCGCACCCCCGTGTAGCGCCCCGCAGCCGCTGGCCTGGAGCCCACGAAGCCCCGCGAGCTCCCCACGCCGCCAGCATCGCCAGCGCGTGAGCCGTCGCGCCAGTCCGCGACCGCTCGCCACACCGACTGCTGATAAGCTCGCCCGCCCCGTGGCCCCGCCCCCGACACCGCCCCCGAACGGCCACCACGGCGCCACCACGACCGGCCCCACCACCGAGCTCGCCACCAGCCACGGCGCCACCACCGGCCTCACCCGCCTCGGCGCCGCAGCCCCCCTCGCCGCCCTCGCCACCCTCGTCGCCCTCGCCATCACAGTCCCGGGCTACCGCGCCCACGGCCTGTGGTCGACCGGCGAGATCAGCGTGCTCCAGCGCGCCCAGGCCGCCCTCGGCGCAGCTCTCGGCGGCCTCGAGCGCGCCCCGATCCTCCCCGACGCCCTGCGGACGCAGGCCCTCGCCCTCACCGGCGACCCCGCCGCGATCCGCCTCCCGGGTGCCCTCGCCGCCGCCCTCCTGGTCGGCCTCGCCGTCCTGCTCGCCCGCCGCCTCGGCGCCGCACCCCGCTTCGCCCTCCTCGCCGGCGGCTTCGCCCTCGCCTTCCCCGTGCTCCAGAGCCAGGCCCGCCTCGCCCTCGGCAACCCGATCGGCGAGCTCGCAGCCACCACGGCCGCCCTCCTCGGCGCCGCCGCCCTCACCAGCCCCCGCCGCAGCACCGCCCTCGCCCTCGCCCTCGCCACCCTCGCCACCCTCGCCCTCGCCCTCCTCAGCGCCGGCCTGCTCCTCGGCGTCCTCCTCCCGCTCCTCGCCATCGCCCTCGCCTGGCCCCGCCGCCCGAGCCCGCCCGACCTGTCCCAAGCGCCAGCCAACCTGTCCCAACAGCCAGCCTCCACCGACCTGTCCAAACAGCCAACCGACCTGTCCCAAGCGCCAGCCAACCTGTCCCAACAGCCAGCCGACCTGTCCCAAGCGCCAGCCCTCGTTCAGCACCCGCCACGCTGGCTCGCCGCCCTGCTCGCCGCCGCGATCCTCGGCGTCGTCGGCCTGCTCCTCGCCCTCGCCTACCACCAGGGCGACGGCTGGATCCCCGCCCTCGCCGCCGCCCGCGACCTCCCGCTGGCCGCGCGCCCCTACTACCGCGACTTCGCGGCCAGCCTGCAGGAGCTCAGCAACCAGCTGTTCCCCTGGCTGCCCTTGCTCGTCGTCGGCCTGCTCCACCCCGGTCGCGCCCGCTGGCCGGCGCTGTGGCTGCTCGCCGGCCTCGTCCTCGTCAGCGCCTGGTCGCTGCGCTACGGCCCGACCCCGCTCCCGCTCATCGTCCCCGCCGCCCTCGTCTGCGCCGCCGCCGTCGAGCACCTCCTCGCCCCCAGCACGTCCACCGCCACCCGCCGCCTCGGCCTCGCCCTCGCCCTCGCCGGCGGCCTCATCCTCGCCAAGGACGCCCGCCGCACCCCCGGATCGATCGGCGCCGTCCTCGTCCACACCCAGAGCGAGCACAACTACCCCGCCAAAGAGCTCGCCGCCCCCGACCTCCTCGCCCAGCTCGCCCAGCTCGCCGCCCTCGCCGTCCTCCTCGCCGTCCTGACCCGCCGCCCGGTCCCACCATCAGGCGCGCAGACCCGCCTCCAGCGCCTCCAGGCCCGCCTCCCGCCCTGGCTCCCCGTCGCCCTCCTGCTCGCCACCCTCGCCCACCAGGCCCTGCGCTACGGCCACAGCCTGCTGCCCCGCACCTCCGAGCTGCTCTCGCTCCACCGCCCGCTCACCCGCTACGCCGCCTGGCGCGACGCCGGCGCGCTCATCAGCCCGCTCGCGATCCACCGCATCAGCGACCCCGGCGTCGCCCTCTACGGCCCACCCGCCGCCGGACGCAGCGCCCTCGCCTCCCGCGACAGCATACTCACCTGGCTCAAGGGACAGGCGCCCGCCGCCGCCCTGGTCCGCCGCAGCGAGCTCGCCTCGCTCCACGAGCAGGCCCGCGCCGACGGCTGGCCGCTGTACGTCCTCGACGCCAGCAACCGCGACATCGTCCTCCTCGCCAACACCCTCCCGCCCGGCGCCGTCGACGCCAACCCGATCCTCCGCGTCCTCCGCGACGCGCCGCCCGAGCTCGCCCACAGCACCCTGGTCCGCTTCGAAGACTTCGTCGAGGTCCTCGGCTGGCAGTGGCACGAGCCGATCGTCCGCGGCCGCGAGACCACCCTCGAGGTCGCCCTCCACGTCCTCAAGCCACTGATCGCCGGCAGCAAGCTCTACTTCCGCCTCCAGCAGGGCCGCCTCTCACGCATCAACCCCATGCCCCACGAGCTCGCCGAGGGCCTCTACCCCGCGCAGCACTGGCGCGCCGGCGACTACATCCTCCACCGCTTCACCGTCGCCGTGCCCATGCTCGAGGTCCTCCCCGGCGCCCACGAGGTCGTGCTCGGCCTGCGCCGCAGCGAGTCGAGCAACTACAAGATCTCGTTCCCCACCACCGACGACCCCGAGCTCGCCGTCCACTTCCCGGGCAGCAACCACGAGTTCGCCGAGCTCGGCCCCGTCACGGTGTGGTGAGTCCCGCCACCGCGACGCCAAAGCCGGCGCCCGCTGCGTACCATCAGCCCCGCCACGGGCGACGCCAAAGCCGTCGCCCGCTGCGTGCCATCAGCCCCGCCACGACCACGCCGAAGCTCCACACCGGCGCCGGACGAGTGGTATAAGCCCCGCCGTGGCGACGCCCGCGCCGAAGATCTACACCGTCGCCGAGCTCGTCAACCGCGCCCACCGCTGCATCGAACACAACTTCAACGGCGTCCACGTCGAGGGCGAGGTCACCAACCTCCGCATCGTCAGCTCCGGCCACGCCTACTTCACCCTCCGCGACCCCGAGGCCCTCCTCCCGGTCGCGATGTGGCGCTCCGCCCTCGTCCGCCTCCGCTTCCAGCTCCACGACGGCCAGCGCGTCCGCGTCTACGGCCGCCCCGGTATCTACGCCGCCCAGGGCAAGTTCCAGCTCTACGCCGAACGGGCCGAACCCGCCGGCCAGGGCGCCCTCCTCCTCCAGCTCGAGCAGCTCAAGGCCCGCCTCGCCGCCGAGGGCCTGTTCGCCCGCGAACGCAAGCGGCCCCTGCCGCGCTGGCCCCGGGTCATCGGCGTCGTCACATCAGCCACCGGCGCCGCCATCCACGACATCCTCAAGGTCGCCCGCCGCCGCTGCCCGGTCCGCATCCTGCTCGCCCCGGCCCAGGTCCAGGGCGACGACGCCCCGGCCAGCATCGTCCGCGCCCTCACCCGCCTGCAGGCCATGCCCGGCGTCGAGGTCATCATCCTCGGCCGCGGCGGCGGAGCCAGCGAGGACCTCTGGGCCTTCAACGACGAGGCCGTCGCCCGGGCCGTCGCCGCCTGCCGCGTCCCAGTCGTGTCCGCCGTCGGTCACGAGGTCGACACCACGATCTGCGACCTCGTCGCCGACCTGCGCGCCGCCACCCCCTCGCACGCCGCCGAGCTCGTCGTCCCCGACCGCGACGCCTGCCTCGCCCAGTTCGCCCAGCTGCGCCGCCGCCTCGGCCTGGCCGCCCACCGCCGCCTCCTCAACGAACAGAGCCGCCGCGAGCGCGCCACCCACCGCCTCCACGCCCTCGCCCGCCGCGTCTTCCTCCCGCCCCGCCGCCGCCTCGCCGCCCTCCTCGCCCGCCTCGAGGCCCTCCACCCCCGCCGCCGCCTCGACCTCGACCGCAAGCGCCTCGCCGCCCTCCTCGCCCGCCTCCACCAGCACCACCCCCGCCACCGCCTCGGCCTGACCCGCCGCCGCCTCGCCGCCCTCCTCGCCCGCCTCCACCAGCAACACCCCCGCCACCGCCTCGACCTCGACCGCAAGCGCCTCGCCGCCCTCCTCGCCCGCCTCCACCAGCAACACCCCCGCCACCGCCTCGACCTCGACCGCCGCCGCCTCGCCAACGCCCTCCTCGCCCTCTCCCAGCGCGGCTCCCAGCTCCCCGCCGCCGCCCGCCTCCGCCTGGCCACCGCCGCCAGCACCCTGCACGCGCTCAGCCCGCTCGCCGTGCTGGCCCGCGGCTACACGGTGGTCCGCGACGCCCAGGCCCGCATCGTCCGCGACGCCGACCAGGTCCAGCCCGGCGACGAGCTCGACCTCCACCTCTCCCGCGGCGCCCTGCGGACACGTGTCCTGGCCCGCACCGAGTGATCGGTCACGCCTCGGCAAAAACGCGACGCCTCATTCGCGTAACAACCCGCTTGAACGCCTGACCCCCGGCCATATACTCGCAACCCATGGACCGGGGATGCCGCCGGTGGTTCGCGGCGCTGCGAATGCTGCTCGTGGCGGCGTGCGTGTGCCTGCTGGGCGCCGCATCCCGCGGCGAACGCAGCGGCCTCCCGGAGCTCGCGGCCAGCATCGCCGAGCTCGCCGCCAGACCGGCCCACGCCGAGGCCGTCGGCCTCCCCGTCCCCGGCCCGGCCGTGGTCGAGGAGTCGAGCGAGGACCCGCGCAGCGCCGAGGAAGATGACGAGCTCGCCCACGGCCCACGCCCGGGCCTCGCCATCCTCGCCCCCGGCATCGCCGGCGTGCACAGGATCCGCGGCCCGCCCGCGGCCCTCGGCAGCGTCACCTGGCAGCCCCGGAGCTCGAGGGGTCCCCCCGCGCAGATCTAGAGGTCCCACCATCATCTGTCCCAACAGACAGGTGCTTCGTCCTCTCGTCTGTGCCCCTCGAAAGCCCCATGAACAACCTCAAAGTCCCCAAGGACGGCCTCGCCGGCTTCACGGAGAACCTCCGCGCCGACCTCATCTCCGGCTTCCTCGTGTTCCTGATCGCCCTCCCGCTGTGCATCGGCATCTCGATGGCCAGCGGCTTCCCTCCGGTCGCCGGCCTCTTCACCGCGATCATCGGCGGCGTCATCGTCAGCTTCTTCTCGGGCGCCCCGATCACGATCAAGGGCCCCGCCGCCGGCCTCATCCCGATCGCCGCCGGCTGCATCGAGGCCCTGCGCGCCGACCCCACCGTCAGCAACCCCTACCTGGCCGCGCTCGCCGTCGTCACCGTCGCTGGCGTCCTCCAGATCCTGTTCGGCCTGGTCCGCGCTGGCAAGCTCACCGACTTCTTCCCGACCGCCGCCGTGCACGGCATGCTCGCCGCGATCGGCATCCTGATCATCTCCAAGGAGATCCACGCCGCCCTCGGCGTCACCTCGGCGGCCAAGTCCGCGATCGGCCGCATCGCCGACATCCCCCACAGCTTCACGCACATGAACCCGCAGATCGCCCTGATCGGCGGCATCAGCCTGCTCATCCTGATCGTGATGCCGCGGATCAAACACCAGCTCGCACGCAAGGTCCCGGCGCCCATGCTCGTGCTGGCCGTCGCCATCCCGCTCGGGCTCTTCTTCGAGCTCGAGCACACGCACAGCTACATGATGTTCGGCAGCGAACACAAGATCGTCAGCACCGAGCAGCTCATCACCCTCCCGGCCAACATCGGCGACGCCATCGCCTTCCCCGACTTCAGCCACATCCTCACCAGCGCCTCGATCCAGTACATCATCCTGTTCGCCCTGATCGGCAGCATCGAGTCGCTCGCCAGCGCCAAGGCCATCGACACCCTCGATCCCTACAAGCGCAAGAGCAACTTCAACAAGGACCTGCTCGCCGTCGGCATCGGCAACACCGCCGCCGGCCTGGTCGGCGGCCTGCCGATGATCTCGGAGATCGTCCGCAGCAGCGCCAACGTCAACAACGGCGGCAAGACCCGCTGGGCCAACTTCTGGCACGGCATCTTCCTGCTCGGCGTCCTCGCCCTGGTCCCCGGCGTGCTCCACTACATCCCGCGCGCGGCCCTCGGCGCCATGCTGGTGTTCACCGGCTTCCGCCTCGCCTCGCCCAAAGAGTTCGCCCACATGCTCCACGTCGGCAAGGAGCAGCTGTTCATCTTCCTCGTCACGATCGTCGTCACCGTCGTCGAGGACCTCCTGTTCGGCATCATCGCCGGCATCGTCACCAAGATGATCATCCACCTGGTCCGCGGCGCCCCCATCTCCGCCCTGTTCAAGCCCGCCATCGTCGCCCACGACGAGGGCGACCACGTCCGCCTCGAGGTCCCAAAAGGCCGCGATCTTCAGCAACTACCTCGGGATCAAGAGCCGCATCTTCGCCGTCGACCCCGGCAAGGGCATCGTCGTCGACCTCAGCGGCGCCCGCCTGGTCGACCACAGCGTCATGCAGTACCTCCGCGAGCTGACCACCGACTTCGCCGCCGCCGGCCGCAGCTTCAAGGTCATCGGCCTCGAACACCACGTGCCCTACTCGCACGACCCCACCGCGGCCCGCCGGCTCCCCACCTGACCCGGGCCCCGGGCCCGGCCCGACCTGGGCATTACCCGGCCGATCTCCCGCGAGCCCACCAAGGCCCGCAAGACTTGCAACCCCACCGGCCCGGACGCCTCACGGCGCCCGGGCCGCCGTAATTTTGCCCTCCGAACGAGCCCACAGGGCGGCTCCCGGGCTTGTGCTCCCTTGCCCCACAGCGCCTCCATATCCACGTTCTGCACAAAATTTGCCCAGCCCCGCGATCTAGTGGTTGCGCCCCACCCCGCCCACCGCCTACCGTGAGATTCTCCCGCGTGATGTGAAAATCGCGCATTCCTACCAACCACGGCTCCGATAAACCCCGGTCCAGGAGAAGCAGGCACATGCGCGACTCGACAACCGCAACAACCCGAAGCTCCCACGTGCAACGCCTTGCACGGCTCTCGCTGGCCCTCGGCGCCCTCCTCGGCCTCGCCTGCGACCCCGGCGAACCGGGCCAGCGGTTGGGCGGGCTCCACCTCATCGACCACCCGGACCTCCCGGTCCAGGCGATGCACTTCGAGCCCAACGCCGCCGCCCTGCCCACCCTCACCGCCCAGCACCGGACCACCACGATGGCCACCACGGCGGAGACAACCCCGGTCCTCGCCGAGGTGTTCTGGACCGCCCGCGAACCCAAGACCCCGCAGCAGCAGGCGACCGAGTGGGGCCTCAAGTTCAGCGACCTCGCCGCCCTGAACCCGGAGCTCGACCCGGCCACCACCCTCGCCGAGGGCACCCGCCTCAAGGTCTACCAGCACGACCCCGCGAACCCTCCGCAGTCGATCGGCTCGCCGAACCGAGGCAAGCTGCGCAACGCCATGCCCCTGCCCGAGGGCGACGCCTGGCGCCTGCGCCCGGTCCGGCGCCGGGCCTGGGGCACCCACACCACCGTGACCTCGCTGGTCGAGGCCTTCGAGTCCTACGGCGAGCACTTCCCCGACGGCCCGAAGATCCGCGTCGGCGAGCTCGCCAAGCGCACCGGCGGCCGCATCTCCCCCCACGCCTCGCACCGCTCCGGCCGCGACGTCGACATCGGCTACGTCTTCCGCGGCGATGACGATGGCGAGGACCGCTGGCGCTTCATGCACGAGAGCAACTTCGACGCCGAGAAGAACTGGTACCTCATCCAGGAGATCCTCGCGTCCGGCAAGGTCCAGACCATCTACATCAGCAAGAAGCTGCAGAAGCTGCTCCACGCCGAGGCCGCCAAGAGCCTGCCCGAGGCCGAGCTCGCCGCCCTCTTCGAATATCCTCGCACCGAGCAGAGCCCGCACGCCACCTTGCAGCACTGGAAGGGCCACCACAACCACATGCACGTCCGCTTCCAGTGCGAGCCCGGCAACCCCCGCTGCCGCGCCCGCGGCCACTAGCACGGGCTCAACTGTCTTCGCGGGCACCCGCCCCGGCTTGCCCGCGCCGCCCCGGCCGGGCATCGTCGCCGCCGTGTCCGCACCGCTCATCGACCTCCGCGACCAGGTAGCGATCATCACCGGCTCGAGCCGCGGCATCGGCCGCGCCATCGCCGAGACCATGGCCCGCGCCGGCGCCCGCGTCGTCATCTCGAGCCGCAAGCGCGAGGCCTGCGAGGCCGTCGGCGCCGGCATCCGCGACGCTGGCGGCCAGGCGATCGTCGTCCCCTGCAACATCTCCGAGCGGGCCCAGGTCGAGCACCTCGTCGACTTCACCCTCCAGACCTGGGGCCGCGTCGACACCCTGGTCTGCAACGCCGCCAGCAACCCCTACTTCGGCCCGATCACCGGGGTGCCCGACGAGGTCTTCACCAAGATCATGCACAACAACGTGCTCGCCAACCTCTGGCTGGCGCGCCTCGTCGCCCCCGGCATGCGCGACCGCCAGGGCGGCAGCATCATCCTCGTCTCGAGCATCGGCGGCCTGCGCGGCGACGCCTTCCTCGGCGCCTACAACATCTCCAAGGCCGCCGACATGCAGCTGGTCCGCGGCCTCGCCGTCGAGCTCGGCCCCGCCAACATCCGCGTCAACGCCATCGCCCCCGGCCTCATCAAGACCGACTTCGCCAAAGCCCTGTGGGAAAACCCCGAGCTGCTCGCCCGCCTCGAGCGCAGCACCCCGCTCGGCCGCATCGGCGCCCCCGACGACATCGCCGGCCTCGCCGCCTTCCTCGCCTCGAGCGGCGCCCACTTCCTCACCGGCCAGACCATCGTGGTCGACGGCGGCCTCACCACCGCCGCCGCCTGGTAGCCCTGCTCGAGCACGAACCTGGCCCGAGGGACATCCTGCAGGGCGGCCTCACCGCCGCCTGGTAGCCCTCCGCGAACCTACTCGAGCCCCACGCTGCTGCACGTACAACCCGCCACGCCCTCGCCGCAGCTGGCGGGCGCGCTCTGGTTGCCCGCCGCGTAGCTGATCGCGATCCGCCGCGGAGCCGCCTGCGCGTGCGCGTCGACCCGGGCCCACAGCGCCGCACCCTCCTCACCGCCGGCGATCGCCGCCGCGTCCGCGTTGGTCAGGAACGGCAGCAGCAGCGAGCCCTGCCCCTCCATCGCCGGCGGCTGGATGCCCAGCGTGTACGGCCCCGCCAGCACGCACGCCGCCGGGTCGAACTCGCCGAACACATCCGCCGGACACGCCGCGCCCGTGACCCCCGGGTGATAGAACGCCAGCGCCGCCTCGCAGCCGTCCGCGTCGCAGCGGTTGGCCCACTTGAACGCGTACTTCGCCAGCGTCAGGCACGGGTGCGCGCAGGTCGTCACCGAGATCGCCAGCTTGTCGCCCGGCTTCACCGCGTCGCTGACACAGAAGGTCCCGCGAAAGAACGGCATCGTCACGTCCGCGAGGTCGCCCTCCGCCATCGCGGTGCAGCCCTCCGGCGTGTCGCAGACCACCGGCTCCGCGGTGTCCACGGTGGTCGTCATCACCCCGCCGGTCGGCGTCGTCGTCTCGTCACCGCCGGTGCTCCCGCCAGTGCTCGCCACGCTCGCCGTGGCCTCGCCCGTGCTCGCGTCATCACCGTTCTGACAGCCCAGCGCGAACCCCAGCGAGACCCACCCCAGCCACCGCGTCGCCACGATCATCGGCCCAGTGTAACTGCCCCCACGCGCCGCCCCGGCGATCTTTCGCCGGGTCTCGCCGGCCCCAACCGGCCCCAACCGCCGCCTTCGCAACCGTCGCCCGGCCTTGCCGATCCCCGGGTCCCGTGCGAGCGTCCCGCGATGCTCAACCTTCGCATGTGGTCCCGCGCCCTGCGGGTGATCCCGCGGGTCAGCAAGGACGAGTGGGCCCGACTCGACCTCGTCAGCCGCTGGCTCATCGCCACCCGCGCGGCCGTGTTCGTCATGACCGCCGTGTCCGCCGGCATCGGCGGCCTGCTCGCCCTGCGTGACGGCGTGTTCTCCGGCCCCCGCTTCCTCGCCTGCCTGCTCGGGCTCGTGTTCGCCCACGCCACCAACAACCTCCTCAACGACCTCACCGACCACCTCAAGGGCGTCGACAAGGACAACTACTTCCGCGCCCAGTACGGCCCCCAGCCGCTCGAGCACGGCCTCCTCAGCATCGCCCAGGTGCTCCGCTACGCCGCCTTCTCCGGCGCCGTCGCCCTCGCCGCCGGCATCTACCTGGTCCTCGAGACAGGCGGCGTCACCCTCAGCCTGCTCGCCGCCGGCGTGTTCTTCGTGCTGTTCTACACCTGGCCGCTCAAGTACATCGGCCTCGGCGAACCCGCGGTCCTGCTGGTCTGGGGCCCGCTCATGGTCGGCGGCACCTACTTCGTGGTCAGCGGCGGCCACTACGACCCGAGCGTCACCTGGATCTCGCTGGCCTACGCCTTCGGCCCGACCGCCGTGCTGTTCGGCAAGCACACCGACAAGCTCGAGGCCGACCGCGCCAAGGGCATCCGCACCCTCCCGGTCCTGCTCGGCGAGCCGCTCGCGCGCCTCGTCGTCATCGCCATGCTGGTCACCCAGCTGCTCCTCACCGTCGGCCTGGTCGCCCGCGGCGCCCTCGGCTGGCCGCTCCTGCTGGTCCTGCTCGCCCTCCCCAGCCTGCGCGACACCATCGCCGTGTTCCTGCGCCCGCGCCCCAAGACCCGCCCCGAGCGCTTCCCCGCCCACATCTGGCCGACCTACCTGGTCGCCTACGCCTTCCGCCACAACCGCGTGTTCGGCCTGCTCTTCCTGGTCGGACTGCTCGCCACGCTCGTCCTCGGCACCTGAGTCCCCACAAGACCAACGCACAAAGGCGGTCGACCACCCGGTCGACCGCCTTCACGACTTCACTCGCACGCGCTCAGGGGTTCGGCGCGGGCGCGGCCTCGGCCGCCGGAGCGACCGCAGCAGGCGCAGGCGCAGGCGCAGGCGCGGCCGAGCCGGTGCTCGGCGTGCAGATCGGCGCCGAGCTGGCGTCCTCCTGCACCTTGTTGGCGACCTGATAGCAGCCCCACACGACCTCGAGCTCGCGGCACGAGCCCGGGTTCAACTCGATGAACTTCGCGGCCTTGGCCCGCGCCTCCGGGGTCGGCCCGATCCCCGGCTCGACCCACACCAGCTGCAAGCGCCCGAGGATCTCCTTGGTCAGCCCGACATTGATGCTCTCCCGGGCCGCCGCGCTCTCCACACACTGGTTGTAATCGACGATGTTCTGCATCACGCAGACATTGCCCTGGGTCATGACATACCCGGCTTCACAGCCGCCAGGGGCGCTCGAGCCCTGGTTCTTGCAGGCGGCGGCACTGAGGGCGGTGGTGGCGAGGGCGAGGACGGCGAAAGTACGGAGCATGGGAGAGGCCTCAATCCTGGTTCGAGGCCCATCTTATGCCACAGCCACCGAGCCAGGGCACGAAATTCGCCATTCCCGCGTAACCGCCAGATAAACGCCGTTATCTCGGCTCAAGGCCCGGCGGGAGCCGATCGTCGATCCATCACCGCAACGCCACCGCCACCGCCGCGGCGACCTGCGACGATCGTCACCGGACCTCGCGGCGACATCATGTGCTGCGGCAGGGCTCACCCCAGCCCACATGCCAAAACCCACCGTGGATCAGCCTGCGTCGCGGGCACCTCGTGGGCACCTCGTGGGCACTTCGCCAGCTCGTCCGATCTGTCCCTTGAGACATCCCGCCACCACCCGACCGGGCGCCGCTCCCAGGCCGCTCCCAGGCCGCTGCGCCCCGCTGCGCCCCGCTGCGAGCAGGCGCCCTTGCGCGCGCACAGGATCGCGCCGGCCCCGACGATCGCCACGGAGCACGGCACACCGGTGTTACCATCCTCGCTCGCCGCGTCGCTGTCAGGCCCGGCGAGACTTCATCCAAGGAGAGGATCGTGAACCTTCAAGCTCTCGGTCGACCGGGGGATCGCCGCGCCTATCCCCGCGTCACGTGCACGCTGTCCTGCGCCGTCGCCGGCCTCGGCGAGGGCCGCGTCCTCAACGTGTCCGACGGCGGCGCCTTCGTCGCCCTGCCGGAGACCCAGGTCCACCCGCCGCGCCTGATCCACCTCCGCCTCGGCATCAGCGAGCCGCCGATCGAGCTCCCCGCCGAGGTCGTCCGCGTCACCACCCTCGCGCCCCAGGGCATCGGCCTCGCCGTGCAATGGAAGGGCGTCCAGGAGACCGCCAGCGAGCAGATCCACCGCTTCGTGCTCGCCCGCCTGCTCGCCGAGATCGCCGAGATCATGGAGGGCGACCCGCGCCCCGTCGATCCTCGCAACGTCCAGGTCGTGCACTCCGTCGAGTCCGTCGCCGCCGCGATGCGCCAGATGATCGAGCGCGAGGGCCCCGTCCCCGGCAACCTGTTCCAGCGCGACGTCGGCGAGCTCGTCGACATCCAGCTGGTCGCCGCCGACCACCGCGAGGTCGTCGTCCTCCTCCGCGACCCCGCCGCCCGCAGGCCCGAGCCCGGCGACCACGTCCACCTCACCCTCACCCGCGGCTCCTTCAACGCCCACGCCCACGCCGCCGTCCGCGGCCGCAGCGGCGAGCGCGTCAGCCTCGAGGTCCCCACCACCCTCACCGTGTTCGAGCTGCGCCGCGCCCCCAGGCGCGCCCCCACGGCCGAGGAGATGTACGTAGCGATCCCCGTGCCCTACCCGCCGGGCCGCAAGCTGCGCTGCGAGGTGCTCGACATCTCGAGCACCGGCCTCGCCTTCAAGCTCGAGCGCGACGCCCCCTACTTCCTCCCCGGCACGCCGCTGCGCGAGGTCGCGATCCTCGGCGCCCGCGGCGACGGCGAGCGCCGCAAGTCGGCGCAGGTCATGCACATCACCCCGGTCAACGACGCCGCCGGCAACATCGACCACCTCCGCGTCGGCATCGACTTCGGGATCACCGACGACGCCTTCGCCAAGGGCGCCCGCCCGCGCGCCGCCGGCGAGAAGCGCTCCGCCAGCTTCGTCGAGAAGATGGGCCTCCTGATCGGCCGCCTGGTCCCGCGCCGCGGCCCGACCACCGCCTCGCTCGCCTCCGGCAACGGCGTCGAGGTCGTGCGCATGCCCAACAAGCGGCGCGAGGATGTCGTCGCCCTCATCAACACCACCCCGCGCGCCGGCCGGCGCCTGCACGCGCCCGTCATCATCATCCCGCCCGCCCACGGCAAGCGCAAAGAGTCGACCAGCGTGCTCGCCCAGATCCTGGTCGAGTCCTTCGCCAAGGCCCGCCGCGACGTCGTCGTGCTCCGCTTCGACGGCGTGCGCAACATCGGCGAGAGCTACAAGGACCCCGACTGTCGCGAGCCCGGCCGCGAGGCGATGCGCTCGACCCTCTCGCAGGCCGTCGACGACATCAACACCGCGATCGACTACGTCTACAACAACCCGATCTTCTCGCCCAGCGAGGTCGTGCTGTGCTGCTTCAGCCTGCAGGGCGTGCCGGGCCGCCGCGCCGCCTTCATCGACCAGGGCAAGCGCCTCCACTACCTGATCGGCGTCAACGGTGCCGTCGCCGCCCAGGAGATGATCCGCAACGCCTCCGGCGGCATCGACTACGTGGCCCAGCGCGCCAGCGGCCGCCACATCGGCCCCGCCTCGATCCTCGGCATCTCCCTCGACGGCGACCCCTACGCCGACGACCTCATCCGCAACGGCCTCGCCTTCGTCGGCGACGCCAAGCGAGAGATCGCCGCGATCCCGATCCCCGTCACATGGTTCCTCGGCCGCCACGACGCCTGGATCGACCCGGCCACGATCCGCGAGTTCATCGCCGTCCCCGCCAGCGCCCCGCGCGAGCTCATCGAGCTCGACATCGGCCACCTCCCGCTGACCTCCTTCGAGGCCTTCACCCTGTTCTCCCAGATCGTCCGCTGCATCGGCAAACAGCTGCTGCACGAGGACCTCGAGCCCGCGATCCCCGACCCCCGCGAGCTGGTCCGCGTGCGCCAGGCCGAGTGGCGCCGCGTGCCCAAGAGCCCGCTCCCCGACCGCCGCTCCTACTGGCAGGAGTACCTGCTCGGCAACGCCGAGCACAAGGTCGGCTACGACGTCCTGAACGCCTCCGACGACTACCTCGCCTTCCTCGACCGCGAGGCCGAGCTGCTCGACCTCCGCCCCGAGCACGTCATCGCCGACATGGGCTGCGGCACCGGCAACTTCGCCGCCCGCCTGCTGCGCCGCCGCGGCCACAAGACCCGACCGATCTGCGCCCGCCTCGCGCTCGTCGACTTCGTCCCCGACGCCCTCGACAACGCCGAGCGCAAGCTCCACGCCCTCGCCCAGGAGCGCGACCTCTCGCTCCCCGCCGTCTCGCGCCACCTCGTCAACCTCGACATCTCCCCGCTGCGCACCCTGCGTCGCTTCGTCGCCGGCGAGCTGTTCGGCTACGACGCCCTCAAGGGCATCATCCGCGGCCTCAGCGACTACTCGATCGACACCTGGCGCGCCCACGAAGACTGGCGCCTCCACGACATCGTCCGCGGCCGCGAGCTCGACAAGCAGGACCTCGCCTACGTCCGCGCCAACTTCCCCGCCGACGAGCAGGAGGTCATCCTCGACACCAACCGCCTCACCCGCTGGCTGCGCGGCCGCTGGAGCGCCGACGACCTCACCCGCGACGGCCGCAGCCGCGTCGACCGCGGCGAGGCGCTGCTCGCCAGCGACCTCAAGCTCAGCCGCCTCACCCTCAAGACCAGCGACAACGTCGAGCGACTCCCCTTCGCCGACGCTAGCCTCGACCGCATCAACTGCAGCCTGGTCCTCAGCTACCTCAGCAACCCGCTCGAGCTGCTCCGCGAGTTCCACCGCGTGCTCCGCCCCGGCGGCCGCATCGTCATGTCGTCGATGCTGCCCGACACCGACATGAGCAAGATCTACCAGCGACTGCTGCGACGCATCGAGACCGACCCCGCCCTGCCGCTCCCGCCCGGCATGGACCGCGCCACCTTCGCGGGCGAGATGCGCCACTTCCTCAGCGCCGCCGCCTTCCTGTTCATGCTCGCCGAGGAGGGCCAGTTCGCCTTCTTCTCGCGCGAGGAGATGTGCAACCTCTGCGAGCGCGCCGGCTTCCGCCGCGTCGAGAGCCACCTCGCCTTCGGCGAGCCGGCCCAGGCCCACATCACCGTCGGACTGCGATGAGCCAGGCCCCGGATCTCAGCTTGCTCGCCGCGCCCCTGCCCCGGGACGAGGCCTTCACGCGCAAGCTCCGCGGCGAGATCCGGGCCGGCTACCAGCGCGCCACCTACCTCAGCATCGCCCTCATCCTCGGCTTCGCGATCCTCGACGCCACGACCGTCGCGCAGGCCGGCCTGATGTACACCTTCTTCGCGCTGCGAGCCGGCATCTGCGCCCTGCTCTTCGCCCTGCTGCGCGTCAGCCAGCACCCGCGCCTGGCCCCCCACGTCGAGTTCATCGCCATGCTCGGCGCCGCCTCCACCGGCGGCGTAATCGCCCTGATGAGCGCCCTCTACATGGGCCACGAGAGCTACTACTACGCCGGCATGAGCCTCACGCTGGTCGCGATCGGCGTGCTGGTCCCGGTCGGCCCCGCCTCGCTCGCCGGCGCCGCCCTGGCCATCTACCTCAGCTTCATCGTCTTCCTGCAGTTCCTCGATCCCACCCCGCTGGCCGACTGGAACTGGAACGTCTTCGTCGCCAACAGCATCTTCCTCATCGTCACCGCCGCCGTCGTCGTCATCGGCGCCTTCATCAACCACCGCCTGCGCCGCCAGGCCTTCGACGCCGCCTGGGAGCAGGAGCGGGCCTCCGAGGAGCTCCGCCTCGTCAACGAGCGCGTCAAGCAGAGCTACCTCGAGATCTCGGAGAAGAACCGCGAGATCGAGGACGCCTACCGCAGCAAGTCCCAGTTCCTCGACAACATCTCCCACGAGCTGCGCACCCCGCTGACCTGCATCCTCACCCCGCTCGAGGGCCTGCTCGCCGGCAACGCCCGCGGCGAGCTGCGCGGCGTCTTCGAGGACATGCACAGCGCCTCGCGCCAGCTCTACGACCTCATCAACGACCTGCTCGACTACTCCAAGTACGGCTCGCGCGACCAGCCGACCCAGCGCGACCCCGTCGACCTCCGCGCCGTCGTCGACGAGCACGTCCGATCATTCAAGCCGACCGCCCGCCAGCGCATGCTCACCCTCGAGTGGGAGCCGCCCGCCGAGCCGCTGATCGCCCGCGGCAGCGCCCGCGAGCTCGGCAAGGTCGTCCGCAACCTGATCTCCAACGCCGTCAAGTTCACCCCGTTCGGCGGCCGCATCAGCGTCACCCTCGGCGGCGACGACCTCGCCGTCACCCTCAAGGTCGTCGACACCGGCATCGGCATGAGCCCCGAGGTCCAGGCCAAGCTCTTCACCCCCTTCTACCAGGGCGACGCCACCTCGACCCGCGCCTTCGAGGGCACCGGCATCGGCCTCGCCCTCGTCAAGACGATCGTCAATCGCCACGACGGCGGCATCGCCGTCACCAGCGCCCAGGGCCAGGGCACCACCATGACCGTCACCCTCCCGCGCAGCCCGCTCGACCCCACCGAGTTGGCCGGCATGGAGGCTGGTATGGACGCCGGCATGGACACCAGCATCAGCACCGGGCCCGACCTCCGCAGCGACCTGGCCGTCGACATGGGCGTCGACATGGCCGCTGGGGCCAGCATCCTCGCCCCGGTCCTGCAGTTCTCCGAGCCCTCGCAGAAGATCCTCGTCACCGAGGATCTGCTGCAGCCCGAGCCCCGCCGCGTCGACGTCGTCGGCCCGCCGCTATCACCGACGCAGGCGGGCAACTTCGACGACGGCCGCATCCCCGACGCAACGCCGCTGCTCGGCGAACACCTGCCCCAGGCCCGCGTCCAGCGCTCGCGCATCCTCGTCATCGACGACCACCCGGAGATCGTCCGCCTCATCGCCCGCCTGCTCGCCCCGGTGCACGACATCATCACCGCCAGCAACGGCGAGGAGGGCCTCCAGAAGGTCCACGACGAGCGCCCCGACCTCGTCATCTCCGACGTCATGATGCCCAAGATGAGCGGCTTCCAGCTGGTCGAGCGCCTGCGCGAGGACCCCGAGACCGCCCGCCTCCCCGTCCTCCTCCTCACCGCCCGCGCCGACGGCCACGACCGCGTCCGCGGCCTGCGACGCGGCGCCAGCGACTACCTGATCAAGCCCTTCCTCCCCGAGGAGCTCAAGGCCCGCGTCGACAACCTCCTGCGCCACCAGCACTACGAGAGCTACATGACCCGGCTCAACGAGGAGCTAGAGGCCGACAAGAACACCCTCGAGGGCCGCGTCCACGGCCTCTTCGTCGACACCGTGCGCACCCTGGTCGCCGCCATCGACGCCAAGGACACCTACACCGGCGGCCACTCCGAGCGCGTCAGCTTCTTCTCCGTCCGCATCGCCGAACAGCTGAAGCTGCCGCGCCCGATGGTCCGCACCATCGAGCTCGGCGCCCTCCTCCACGACGTCGGCAAGATCGGCATCCCCGACCGCGTCCTCAACAAGCCCGGCGCCCTCACCCTCGACGAGATCGAGATCATCCGCCAGCACACGATCTTCGGCGGCCAGATCCTCGAGAAGTCGCCCGAGCTCGCCGAGCTGCGCCGCTTCGCCCTCCACCACCACGAGCGCTGGGACGGCACCGGCTACCCCGACCGCCTCGCCTCCGTCGACATCCCCCAGAGCGTCCGCGTCGTCAGCGTCGCCGACTGCTGGGACGCCATGGTCTCCGACCGCATCTACCGCGCCGGCATGGAGCCCCAGGTCGCCGCCGAGAAGGTCGCACGCCTGGGCGGCACCCAGTTCGACCCCGAGGTCGTCGAGGCCATGATGTCGGTCTGGCGCCAGCTCGAGCTCCCGCCCTACCTGCGCCCGCTCAAGTCCCGCATGGTCCCGCACGAGAACCGCGCCAGCCCCCGCGTCAGCGAGTGCGGCGAGACCTACCACGTGCACGAGTGACACCGCCGACCACCGCTGCGCCTGACGGCGCCCCACACCCGCCACGTGTTCATGCAACGCCGACGCACGCGCCTCACACCCCGCACGCCCGCTCGATCGCCGCGTAGATGAACGCGGTCAGCGTCACCTTCGCCCCGCGCAGCACCGACAGCCCGAGGTGCCACGAAGCCCGATCCTCCGCGCCCTCCGGCGTGTAGTTGTACCAGTGCAGCAGCTGCCCCGCGCGCAGCCCGATCGTCGCCGGTGGCCGCGCCCGCGGGAAGCAGGTCTCGCCGCCGAGCTCCGGCCCCACCAGACAGAGCATCGCCGTAGCGACCAGATGCAGCCCCGCGAACTCGTAGGTGTCGAGGTGCGGCGGATGCCCCTCGCCGACCGCGTAGCGACGAAAGCGCAGCGTCCCCCCGACCTCGTTGCGCAGCCCGACCGTCGCCTCGATCCGCCCTGCCACCGCGGCGATCAGCGGGTCGCCCGCGATCGGGAGCTCGCACGAAAAACCGGTGCGGTCGTGCCGACTCGCGACCCCCCGCGCCGCCCGCCACGCAGCATCCCCGGCCAGCGCCAGCAACCTCTCGACCTCCGCCGGCGCCACCAGCCCCTCCGCGAGCCACAACCGCGGCGACCCGCGCAGCGACAGCAACCCCGACAACTCGCCCATCGGCATCAGCCCCGCCGACTCACCCACCGGCATCAACCGCGACTCACTCGCTGCCGGGCTTCTGCGCCACCTTCTGCGCCTGCTCCTCGGCACTCACCTTCTGCCCCTGCTCCTTCGCGCTCGCCTTGCCGTCCTGCTCCTGCTTCTGCGGCCCCGCCTTCACCTGCTGCTCCTGCTTCTGCACCGCGCTGGCCTTCGACTCCTGCTCTTGCTTCTGCACGTTCGCCTTCTGCGCCTGCTCCTTCTGCGGCCCCGCCTTCACGTCCTGCTCCTGCTTCTGCACCGCGCTCGCCTTCTCGTCCTGCTCGCTCGCCCCCGGCGACTTCTTGGCCTGCTCCTGCTTCTGCACCGCGCTCGCCTTCTCCTCCTGCTCCTTCGCCGGCCCCGCCTTGACGTCCTGCTCCTGCCTCTGCACCGCGCTCGCCTTGTCCTCCTGCTCCTGCGGCGCCAGGTCCTTCTTTTTCTGCTTCTCCTTCATCGCGCTCCCCTTCTCCTCCTGCTCCTGCACGGGCCGCGCCTCCAGCTTGTTGTGCTGCTCCATCTTGCTGGTCTGCTCATTCCGCTGCTGCTGCTGCTGCTGCGTCTGCACCTTCGCCTGCTGCTCGCGCTGCATCGGCGTCTTGTGCTCCTGCTCCTGCGCGGCGACCTTCTGCTGCTGCTCGGCCTCACGCTCCCGCGCCGCGAGCTCGTGCTGCTGCACCTTGGCCTGCCGCTCCGCCTGCGCCTGCTGGGCCGCCCCCTCCTTCACCTTCTGCTCGTCAGCCCGCGCCTGCTCGCTCGCCTTGAACAGCTGCTCCGCCTGCACCTGACCCTTCTGCTCGCCCGCCGCCGCCGCGCCGAGCGGGGCCAGCCCCGCCGTCACCGCCCCGGCCGCCGCCAGCGACAGCACCTCGCGCCGCGACAGCCCGCGACTCGCGGCCGGCGGCGCCACCCGGGCGACCATCAGCTCCGCGTCCGCGAGCTCGTCGAGCGCCCGCCACACCGCGTCGACCGGGGCCCCGACGAGCACCGCCAGGTCATCGACCGACCGCAGCCCGTCGGCGTGCAACCACACCGCCGCGGCGACGCCGACCAGCTGGACCGGCTCTCGCTGCGGGTGCCGCAACACCAGACCCGCCGCAACCTCCGTAACCGCGAAACCCTCGACCATCGCCCGTGGATGCATGGCCTGCCAGCTAGCCACGGGGCCCTACAGGGGTCAAGGCGCGCGAGTGCACAGCGCGTGCCCGCTCCGCCTCAGCGCGTCCCCAGCGTCACGATCACCACCAGCGAGCCGCTGTCCTTGCCCTGCTTCACCTGGGCGACCCCGAGCCCCGCCGCCCCGAGCGACGCCTGCTTCCACACCGCGAGCCCGTCGAGCGCCGCGAAGTTCGGCGCGAGCACCTCGTGATGCGCGATGGTCTGGTACGCGAGCCCCTCGATCGCCGCGTCGTAACGCTGCTCCGCCGCCGCCTTCTTGCCGGCCGCGATGCCCTCCGCCAGCGCCTGCGACGGCCCGAACAGCGCGGTGTCCCACACGACCGGCCGCAGCCCCGCCGCCGCCCGCAGCCCGTCCACCCGCGCCCGCAACCCGGCCACCGGATCCGCCGGCAGGTCCGCCCCGAGCTTCGCGTAGAAGTTCTGCGTCAGAAAGATCGGCCGCGGCGCCCCGGCGGCCGACGTCTCCGGCGCCCCGATCACCGCGCCGATGCCGACGTGCGTGACGTCGGCCGCGAGGATGTTGACCCGATGCCCCGGGCTCGCCATCAAGCTCTCGTGGATCCCCCGCGGCCCGTAGCCGCGCGCCACGTTCTCCCGCACCACCGCCATGCTGAGCCCCGCGCGGCGAAACCGGGCCTCCACGTCGCCGCTCGTCGGCGAGTCGTGACCCACGAAGTTGTGGGACAGCATGTCCTGGCTGTGCCCGAGAGCCACCGCCGCCGCCGCGTTGTCCCACTGCAACGCCGCCAGCCCCTGCCGCGCCCGCGTGTTGTTCAGCGCCGCGAAGTTGGAGCGCGCGACGTCCTGCGCGCTCACCTCCGGCCCGATCCGCTCGACCTCCACCCGCAACGACAGCGGCGCCTTGACACCGCAGTACACGGGAAGTTGGCGACCACCTCGGGACCGTACGCCCCCTCCGCCAGCAGCTCGACCTGATACGCCCCGCGCCCGCGATCGCAGCGCAGCTGCGCCGCGAACTCGCCGCGATTCACCCGCGCCGCCAGCGTGGTCCAGCGCCCCTCGGCGTCGACAACCTCGAGCGAGGGCTGACTCCGCTTGCCGAGCAGCCGCCCCTTGAGCGCGATCGTCCCGCCCACCGCGACCTGATTGGCGAACGGATCGATCTGCGCCCCGCGCTCCGACACCGCGACCACCAGCCGCGTCGTCCCGTCCGCCTGCGCCGCCGCGCCCGCGCCGATCCACCGCGGCCCGCTCCCCAGCAGCCCCGCGCGCGTCGCCGTGATCACCGAGCGCAACGCCTCACGACACGACTCGCTGATCTGCGCCCCGCACGGCGCCCCGCCGGCCGGCAGCTCGACCACCGCCAGCCGCGGTGGCGGATCGACGAGCCCCGCCCACGCCATCACCCCGTCGACCAGCGAGCCCGGCACCGTGCTCCCGTCCGGCGCGCTGCGGGCCAGCTCCCGCGCCGCCCGACTGAGCCCCGGCTCGTGCCGCACGTCCCCACCTTGCAACCCATCGACCAGCGCCTGCTCGGCCGCCGTCAAGGTCTGCGCCACCGGCACCCCGTAGCGCTGCGCCGCCGGCCCCGGCAGCTTGACCTCGACCACCTCCACCGAGATCCCCGCGACCACCGGCGCCGCCGTGGCCCCGTCCGCCAGCGCCTCGCCAGCACCACCACCGCGGCCCGACCCGGCCCCGCTCGCGCCGCCCGGACCACCCGCACAACCTGTCCCGAGAGACAGGGCCACCATCAGCCCCCAGCGTCGCGCCGTCACAACCCCCACCATACGTGCTTCGTCTCGTGGGTGCATCACTGCAGTTCGAGCTCCGCCGCGTTGCCCCACGCGTGAAAGTCCGGCGCGCGGGTCGGGCTCAACGCCAGCGCATCGGTGCGCTTGCGATCCGGCCGCTCGAGCCGGAACGCGTTGACGCGCAGCCGCATTCCCGGCGCCGGCGGGCACACGAGCCCAGTCTCCGCGCACAGCTCCGACCACGGGATCGCCAGCTCCGTCGACCACCCGCGGTCACGATCGTCGGCCGCCCCGACCGTCCCGGCCACCATGACGGCCGCACGAAAGCTCGAGTCCCACGCCTCGTCGCCCGCCCGGTAACGCGGGAAGCGAGCGTCGAAGGTGACCCCCCGCGCCGACACCTGATACTCGAGGTATCGCGTCCCCTCGCCGCTCGCCGCGACGAAAAATTCAAACGCCTCCTGCCTGTACAACGGATCGTCCTGCGCCGTGTACTCGCTCCACAGATCCGAATCGGGCAGGCTCGCCGCCACATACAGCGCCGCGTCATCCCAGCCGATCCGCACCATCGTCCCCCGCCCCGGCGCCAGCGCATCGTCCCCGATCGCCTGCAGCTCCACCGCCGTCGCCGTCGGGTCCGGCTCACCATCGAGGCTCTGCGCCAGCAACAGCGTCGGCCGCTCCACCCACGCCGCCTCCGTGATCGTCCCGTCGACCACGACGCCGCGCACCCGCGTGGCCGTCACCCGCGTCGGCCGCGTCACCACCGGCAGCACCGCCAGCACGCCCGCGCCACGATCGAGCCGCGGCCCGCTGCGCGCCATCAAGGTCGACGCACCACGCCGCAACTCGAGCACCAGCACCGCCTGCTCCGCGTGCCACTCGCTCGCCAGCTCGAGCGTCGCCGTCATCACATCATCCACCACCGTCGCCCGCACCCAGCGGTCGCGCCGATCGGCCCCCGGCGCCACCAGCCGCCGCGACTGCCCCGCGACCTCCTGCCGCCCCGCAGCCCGCGGCGCCCGCAATCCGACCCACGCCTCGACTCCATCCGGCAGCCCCGTCAACCCGGCCCGCACCGTCACCGCCGACCCCGGCTCGACCCGCGCCGGCGAGACCACGCGCGCCCCGACCCGCACCCCCTCGAAAAACACAATATCCCCCGCGAACGACTCACCGCTCGCCCAGCTCGTCGGCTCGGCCGGGCTCTCGGCCAGCGCCGCGACGTCATCGCCACAACCAGCGACCACGCCGACCAGCAACGAAGCCATGTACCTACGCACGAGCACCCACGCGCAGAACATCACGCGCCGCGCCCCCTGTCCAGAGCAGGACGCCACGCCCGCAAGACCCCCACGGCACCCGCGCAGGACATCACGCCGATTATCAACCCCCGCCGAACAATCCCGGCAACCAAAGATCGCTTCCCCAGCCCCACAGCGCGGCCCACACTGCGATCGGAGCCTCGCTTATGTCCTTCCACCCTCGCCCTTTGCTCGCCCATCAACAGCGCGCCCTCTCGGCCGCGGCTGGCCTCGTCGGTCGACCCCGCCTGCATGCCGGCCTACTCCTCACCCTCGCCTGCGCCTGCGGCCCCATCGACGGCGCTGGCAACGACGACAGCATCGGCGACAGCGACACCTCGCTCACCGCCGCCGACAGCAGCACGAGCCTCGCCCCCACCACCGGCGACCCCGGCTCGACCAACGACGACCCGGCCCAGACCAGCAGCACGACCAGCGGCGACACCCTCCTCACCGACGCCAGCACGACCCTAACCACCACGAGCGGCACCGACGCCACCACCACGAGCGGCACGGACGCCACTACCAGCGACGCCACCGGCACCGGCGGCCTCGACGACTGCTTCCTCGACCGCACCACCATGGAGGTCGACTGGGCCTGCTGCGAGGCCCAGAACTGGATGCCCAGCCCGCAGTGCACCCCCTGGGGCCCCCCCGCGCCCCCGGTCGCCGACGGCCGCTTACAGGCCGCCCGCCGGGCCCGGCAGGTGCTCGCGTGAACGCCAACCTCGACCTCGCCGGCGCCGCCCGTCGCGCCCAACTCGACCTCGCCGACGCCGCCCGACGCGCCCACCTCGACCTCGCCGGCGCCGCCCGACGCGCCCACCTCGACCTCGCCGGCGCCGCCCGACGCGTCGGCCTCACGCTCACCACCGCCGAGCTCGCCGGCCTCGACGACCACGCTCGCCTGTCCGCGATCGCCACCTGGCGCGGCCGCATGATCAACGAGCACGTCTCGGCCCGCGTGTTCGCCAGCCTCGAGCGCCAGCTCGCCCGCGCCGGTCGCCCCACCGACGCCCGCGCCGCCGCCCGCATGGTCGGCGACGAGCACCGCCACGCCGAGCTCTGCGCCGCCGTCGTCGAGGCCCTCGGCGGCGCCCCAGCGGCCGAATTGCCCGAGCTCCCCGCGGTCCCCGAGCACGCCGACGCCGACCCCCTCGAGGCCGCCCTGCGCAACGTCCTCTCGATCTCCTGCCTGAGCGAGACCGTCGCCGTCGCCCTCATCGACGCCGAGCGCCGCGCCGCCGGTCCGCCCGCCCTCGCCACGCTGCTCGCCCAGATCGTCGCCGACGAGGTCCAGCACGCCCGCTCCGGCTGGCGCCTGCTCGAGGACTGCGCCCCGCGCCTCGGCCCCGACCTCCGCGCCCGCCTCGACGACTACCTCGTCCTCGCCTTCGCCCACCTCGTCGAGCACGAGCTCGCCCACCTCCCCGCGCGCCCCGCCCCCTCGCCCGCCGCCGAGGCGATCGGCGTCTGCGACGGCCTCGGCGCCCGCCAGCTGTTCTTCGCCACCGTCGAGCAGATCATCGTCCCCGGCCTGCAAGCCCACGGCCTCGACGCCGTGGGCGCGTGGCGAGCCGCTCAGCGGATCGGCGCCGCCGCCAGCAGCCCCGCCAGCGCCCCATAGATCTCCGCCCGCGGATCGTCCCCGCGATATACCAGGCGAAAATAATCGGCGCGCAGCACCACCCGCGGGAACAGCCGCCGCAGCCGTCGCAGCCGCAGCTCCGCCGCGATCATGTACTCCGGCAGCACCGCCACCCCCTCGCCCGCCAGCACCATCGCCTTGACCGCCGCCCCCAGCCCGAGCCAGCGGTGCCCCGCAAATCGCGGCAGCGTCGGCGCCCCCTCGGCCTCGCTGAAGTAGCGATAGAGCGGCAGCCCGGCGTCGATGTCGAGCAGCACGTGCCCGGCCGCCTCCTCCGGCCGCGTCAGCGGCCGCCGCCGCAGCAGCCCCGGCGCCGCCACCAGCGCGTAGCGCTCCTCGTGTAGGCGCGCCCCGACCAGCCGCAGATCGTGGATCTGCGTCGAGGTCACCGCGCACTCGATCAGCCCCGCCCGCAGCCGCTCGGTGATCTCATGACCTGACCCAAAGAACAGGTGCATCGTGAGCTGCGGCAGCGCGGCCCGCAGCCCCGGCAGCAGCGGCACGATCCACGACATCCCCAGCTCGAAGCGGGTCCCGAGCGTCAGCTCCACCGGCGCCGGCGCGCCCTCGCCCCGGGCCGCGCGCACACACGCCGCCGCCTCGCCCAGGCACGCCCGCGCCCGCGGCAGCAGGGCCAACCCCGCCGGCGTCAGCTGCACCGACCGCGTCGTCCGCTGAAACAGCCCCGCCCCGAGCTGCTCCTCGAGCACGCGGATCCGCTGACTGAGCGCCGCCGGCGTCAGGCCGACCACCTTCGCCGCCGCCCGAAAGTTCAGCCGCTCCGCCGCCGCGACGAAGCAACGCAGGCTCTCGATCGCCGGCAGATCCATCGAGGCAGTATCCGCCAGCGCGAGCCGCCGCAGGCAATAATCCCCACCGCCACGAACCCCGACACCTCTCGTCGCGCCAGCCCTCCCGCAGTACGGTCCCGACGTGCCTTTCCCCGTCTCATCGGCGGCCCCATCCGCCACCTCAGAACCTGATCCCGAACCCCTGCTCAGGCGGCCGCACCCGCCCCGCGTTCGCGTCGAGGTCATCGGGCCGATCGTCCTTCGCCGCCTTGACCGCGAACGCCGTGATCGCCGCTCCGCTCGCCGCGATCGCCAGGATCGTCACCCAGAAGTACCACTTCTTCGCGATCTTCTCCTTCGGCGGCGGCGCTGCCGGCTTCGGCTTGACCGGCTCCGGCTTCGGTAGCAGCGCCTGCTCGCGCTCGCTTCGCGCCTGGTCGAGCGCCGCGCGCCGCGTCGACGCCGGCTCGTCCGCGACTGTCCCCCGGGACATGTCCTCGAGGTCAGCCAGCTCCGCCGCCGCCTCGCTGCGCTCCGGCGATCCCTTGGCCGCCAGGTCGCGCTGCTGCGTCCGCGCCGTCCGGGCGCAGGCGAAGTCCGCCTGACGCTCGCACACCTCCGCCTCCGCCGCCCAGCTCGCCGCGCTCGGTGCCGCCTTGCGGGCCGACTCGGCCAGGCTGCGCGCCGCCGTCAGGTCACCGCTGGCGAGCGCCGCCGCCACGCTGGCCGGCTCTGCCTCGCCCGTCGGCGCCGCCGCTCGCAGCGTGACCGGGCTGAACGCGAGGGCGAGGCAGACGACGAACGAACACGGCTTAGAGGTCATAGACATCCGGCTTGAGCGGCGGATCGCCGCCGGTGCTCGGCGGTGGAGTCCGCTTTGTACCACCCTCGCGCGGCTTTTTCTTGCCCGGCCTCGGCCTCGTCGCGGGCGCCCCGACGACCTCCTGCACCCCGCTCGCCGCCCCCGCCGAACCGACGTCCTTCGCCGGGCCGTCCCCCGCGATCTCCCCGGCGCCGTCCTTCGCCGCGCTGTTCCCGACCCTCGCAACCCCAGCCTCGGGCGTCGCGGCCCCCGACCGCGGCCCGGCCCGCGGCCCGCCCTCCGCTGGCGAAGCCGCCTGCGTCACGGCCTCGCCTGTCGGAGCGGGGCCCGAGCTCCCAGCCTCGGTCGCGCCCCGCATCGTCCGCGCCGCGGTCCAGCCGATCCCGGCGACGATCACGACCACCACCGCCGCGAGCCCCAGCCCCCGCCGAACCGGCCGCGTCGCCGCACCTGTCCCTCCGGACAGCCCAGCGTCGATCGGCCGCGTCGCCGCACCTGTCCCTCCGGACAGCCCAGCGTCAATCTGCTGCGTCGCCGCGCCTGTCCCTTCAGCCAGCCCGATCGTCGCCACCCCGATCGTCGCCGCACCTGTCCCTGCGGACAGGCTCCCGCCCCCGATCACGACCCGCCGCAGCGCCGCCCCCTCCGCGATCATCAGCGCCGTCAGCTCGTCGGCCAGCGCGTCCCCGTCGCGCGCCCGCAGCTGCGGGTCCTTGCTCAGCAGGCGCATCGTCAGCTGCGCGACCCCGTCGGGGATCCCCCGCTCCGGCGCCGCCTGCCGCGGATCCAGCGGCACATTGTGCAGGTGCTGGGCGAGGATCGCCATGAAGCTCTCGCCCAGGAACGGCAGCGTCCCGGTCAGCGTCTCGTAGAGGATCACCCCCAGCGAATACAGGTCCGCCCGCCCGTCGATCGTCCCGCTGCGCGCCTGCTCGGGCGCCAGGTAGTAGGGCGTCCCGAGCACCGCCCCCGCCTGCGTGCGCACCGACGCCTCCGCCGACATCTCCGCCCCCGGCAGCAGCTTGGCCACCCCGAAGTCCAGCAGCTTCGCCTGCACCCCCGCCTCGCTGCTCGCCAAAAAAACGTTCGCCGGCTTGATGTCGCGATGCACCACCCCGACCCGGTGCACCGCCGCCAGCCCGCGCGCCAGCTCGGCCAGCAGCGGCACCACCTCCGCCGCGTCGCCCGGCCGCCGCAGCCGCTGCTCGAGGCTCTCGCCGCGCAGCAGCTCCATCGCCAGGTACACCTGCCCGTCCGCCAGCACCGCGCAGTCGAACACCCGCACGACCGCGGGATGCGGCACCTGCCCCACCAGCGTCGCCTCCTGGATCAGCCGCGCCGTCGCCTCCGGCGCGGTCGCCAGCCCGCGGCGCAGCAGCTTGAGCGCCATCGGTCGCTTCAGGAACATGTGCTCCGCCGCGTACACCCGGCCCATCCCCCCGGCCCCGAGCTCCGCGATCACCTTGTAGCGCCCGTCGATGACCGTCCCCGGCGCCAGCGGGGGATCGCCGGCCGGCAGACTCGGCGCCAGCTTCACGGTCGTCGCCGGAGCCATCGTCACCGTGACAAACGGGGGATCGCCGTCCGGCAAATTCGCAGGCGTCGTCGAAGCCAACCTCACCGCTGCGGCCGTGCCCGCGATCTCGCCGCCTTGCCCCGCCATGACCGCGTCGGCCACGGTATCATCCGGCGCGCGCCGGTGCTATATCGCGGCCCGTGGCCACGGGAACCAAGAAGATCGACGAGCTCGCCGCGCTCCTGGAGAAGACCGGCGGCGACGCCCAGCGCCTCGAGGTCGTGCGGCGGACCCAGAAGTTCAAGCGCTCCTGGATCGAGCTCGCCGAGGCCCTGACCAAGGTCCGCGCCAGCAAGGGCTACGCGCGCTGGGGCTTCGAGGACTTCTACGACTACTGCAGCCGCGAGCTCACGCTCAAGCGCGCCACCGTCGACAAGCTCACCATCAGCTACAACACCATCCAGACCCACGCCCCCGAGGTCCTCGAGTGGGACGGCGTGGCCAAGGCGATCCCAAGCTACGACGCCGTCGACTACTTCTCCCGCGCCGTCGGTCCGCCCGCCAACGAGCTCGACGAGCTCGACGGCGACGCCGACGGCAAGCCGAAGGGCAAGCCCAGGGGCGCCCCCGCACCCCGCGACCCCGAGCTCGTCCGCGAGATGAAGGCCGCCGTGTTCGATGAGGGCCAGCCCGTCGCCGAGCTGCGCAAGCGCTTCGACTCCGTCCTGCACCCGCGACCCAAGGGCGCCGAGCACCTCGAGCTGCTCACCAAGGCATCCGCCTGCGCCCGCAAGCTCGCCGAGCTGCTGCCCGACATCGACGGCCTCCCGGAGAAGCGCGTGCGCAAGCTCGAGGAGGAGCTCGGCGCCCTGCGTGAGAACCTCGAGAGCCTCGCCGAGCCGCTGCGTGAGCAGGTCGCCCGGGCCCAGAAGCGCATGCAGAAGCCGCCCAAGATGCCCGCGGCGCAGGCGGTCTAGCCGGCCCCCGATCGCCTCGCCATCGCCGATCGCCTCGCCATCGCCGCTCGATCGCCGCCTGATCGCCTCGCCGCTCGATCGCTCCCCGGGGAGCGTCGCCTGACGACCTCACCGCGGCGAACACCGTGCGAACGCTGCTCCTTCGCGTGCCCGTCCTGGTTACCGCCACACGGGCTCGCTTGCGCGCACGCTGCCGCCTCGCCGCGCGACAGCCCGAGCTGATAGGATGCCGCCTCGGGCGAGGGTCGGAGCGTGACACAGAACGCGAACAGCGAGTCGAGCACCTCGCCGGCCGCCCGGGACCAGCACCGGGTCGCGCCTCGCTCGCGCGCGGGCGGTGCGGCGTGAGCGGCCCGCACGAGCCCGAGGGTCTGCCGCCGAGCCCCGCCGCGATGGCGGCCGAGCTCTCGCAGCTGCGCGCCGCCAACCGCGAGCTCGTCCGGATCAACGAGCGCCTCGCCGCCGCCGTCGAGCAGCGCACCAGCGAGATGCTGCGAGCCCGCGACGCCCGGGCCCAGCTGCTCGCCGACGTCAACCGCGAGGTCCGCAGCCCGCTCGACGCCATCATCGGCTACGGCGAGCTGCTGGCCGAGGACCTCGAGGCCCTCGAGCTCTACGACCTCGCCCACGACGTCGCCAACATCCGCACCGCCGGCGAGGCCCTGCTCGCGCTGCTCGACGACCTCGTCGACCCGCACAAGCTCGGGCCGCGCTAGAGCGCCGTCCCGCCACAGCGCCGCACCCCAACGCCGCCAGAGCGCCGCGCCCCGCGATGTTGCCACTGCGCCGTCCCACCACAGCGCCGCGCCCGCCAGAGCGCACCGCCAGAGCGCACCGCCCCGCGATGGTTTAGAGTCGCGGCGCGGCCATGTCCGACCCCGACCCGCCACGTCCCCCGGCCCTCGCGCACCCGCCCCGGCACTCCGCCGTGCGCGACCGCCTGCGCCGGCTGCCGCGCTTCCTGGTCCCGCGGGTCGCCCAGGTCGAGGTCAGCCGCGCGCGCGAGGCCTGGCTGGTCCTCGTCTACGCCGCCCGCCGGTGGATCCAGGTCGACCGCTCCGCCACCCTCGCCTCGAGCCTCGCGCTCCAGACCGTCCTCTCGATCGTCCCCTTCGCCGGCCTCGTGCTCACCCTGCTCGGCCTGCTCGGCAAGGACCAGGCCCGCGACTTCCTCAACCGCATCGCCGGCATGTTGATCCCCGAGCCCGAGCGCGCCGGCACGATCACCGAGGGCATCTACGAGCTCGCCCGCAACGTCACCCTACAGAACCTCGGCATCGTCGGCTTCCTCGGCTCGCTCGCCGGCGCCTCGCTGCTCTTCCTCACCATCGAGAGCACCGTCAACGACATCTGGCGCGTCAAGTTTCGCCGCAGCGCGGTCGCCAAGTTCACGATGTTCTACACCCTGGCCACGCTCGCCCCGCTGGTCATCTTCTTCAGCCTCGGTCGCCCCTTCGTCGCCACCATCACCGAGCAGCACGGCTTTAGCCTGCTGCCGATCCTCAGCACCAGCCTCGCCTTCATCCTCCTCAACCGCCTCATGCCGGCCACCCGCGTCCGCTGGCACGCCGCCCTCATCGGCGGCTTCGCCGGCGCCGCCCTGTTCGAGCTCGGCAAGCGGGGCTTCGCCCTCTTTCTCGCCAACATCACCAGCTACGAGGGCACCTACGGGGCCCTCGCCGCGCTGCCCGTGTTCTGCGTGTGGGCCTACGTCTCGTGGCTCATCGTCCTCTTCTCCGTCGAGCTCGCCTGCGTCGTCCAGCTGCTCCCGCTGGTCCGCCGCGAGGGCTACGTCCCGCCCAACCTGCGCGAGGACGCCGACGAGGGCGTCGGCGCGGCCCGCCTCGCCTGCCGCCTCGTCCTCGCCATCTGCGATTATTACGACCGCGTCGGCGCCGGCCTGTCCGCGCGCACCCTCGGCGCCCGCTTCCAGGTCGACGCCCCGCGCCTCTCGAGCGTCGTCAACCGCCTCGAGCAGGTCGGCATCCTGCTCCACGTCGAGGCCCCCGAGGCCGCCTACCTGCCCGGCCGTCCGCTCGACCAGCTCACGGTCCTCGAGATCATGCGCCTGTTCGCCAGCCGCGACGTCGACGTCTCGCGCCACGACCACCTCACCGCCCTGTTCACCCGCCTCGACAGCAGCGTCCGCGAGATCTTCGGCGCCATCACCTTCATGGACCTCATCCACGAGGAGCGTCGCCGCCGCGCCGACCGCCCGATCGCCGACAACCACGACGAGCACCACGAGCACGCGCCAGCGCCCGTGTGAGCCCTCAAAACCACGAGCACGCGAGCCCCGGCGAGCACGCGCCAGCGCCCGTGTGAGTCCTCAAAACCACGAGAACGCGAGCCCGAGCGTCCCCGACGCGCGCACCCCGAAGCCGCCCGCGCTGCCGTCGGCGCGCAGCCACAGCCCGAGGTTGAAGCGGCGCGCCAGCCAGAAGTCGTGGCCGACCCCGAGCCCGAAGGCCGCGCCGAACTTGGTCTGCTTGTCGATCAGCATCCCGTCGTTGCCTGGCACACGCACCCACGCCGACGACAACCCGAGCCCCAGCGACAGCCCGAGCCCGCGGCCCTTGATCGGGAAGAACAGCCCCTCCGCCAGCAGGTTCGAGAAGCCCACCAGCGCCGTCTTGTCGCCGCCGAAGCTCGTCACCCCGAGCCCCCCGAGCGCTATCTTGTCGCTCAGGCGCCCGCCGGCGCGCAGCAGCCCGGTCAGCGCCACGCCCGGGCCCGTGCCCGTCCCCTTCGCACGCAGGTTGCCGCCGCCGAGCCCGAACGCGAAGCCCAGGTACCAGTCGTGTCGCACCTTCTTCGCCGTCACCACCTCGACCGCCGGTGCCCGCGCCCCTGTGCTCGGCACCACCGGCCCCTCCGGTGCGGCGATGGTCGCCGCGGCCACCTCGCCGCTCGCATTCATCGGCGCCGCTTCGACGCCAGCGCCCTGCGCGGACGCGACGTCCGCGCACCCCAGCCACATCGCAAGAGCCACAGGCACGCCTCAGCATAACGGCTGCGCGCCCGGTCCGACAATCCCCGGCAACGGCTTGCCAAGCTGCGCACCCATTGGTCAAATCGGGGCATGCGCTCCGCAACTCGCATCCGTCCTCGCCTGCTCCTCGCCCTCGCGGTTGTCCTCGCCGCGCCCGGCGTGCAGGCGGCACCGTCGGTGAGTTCCACGCTCTCCGCAACGCCGACGCCTCCGCCGTCGCCACCGATCGGACCGTCCCCGCGCGCCAGCGCCGACGTCAAGCGCATGTACGCCGTCACCTTCACCAACATGGTCGTCTGGGAGAACGGCGCCGGCTACCTCCACGCCTTCTGGCGCACGCTCGGCACCAACGGCCCCGACAGTCCGGCCCGCGTGCAGTGGGGTCGCGGCTGCCCCGAGATCAGCGACCGCACCTTCGCCGCCCTGCACACCGCGTTCAGCAACCCCGGCGGCTTCTTCCTCATCCTCGACAAGTCACCCGACGCGCGCCAGCCCGGCGCCTACTGCGTCACCAACGTCGAAGTCGAGCGCATCACCCCGGTCCAGGATCCACCCTCTCGCCTCGCCCCGTCACCAGCCCCACCGGCCCCGCCGCCCGGCCCGTCTCCTGGTGGCCCTGGCACGCCGCCGCCAGTGTTCAGCCCGAAGAACCCGAACAAGTAGGCACCCCCGCGTTCGCAGCGACCTGTTCCGAGGGCCAGGTCCTGGGGCCCTCGGCACCCAGAGCCTCTGCCAGGGCCAACGCCGGGGACAGCGTTCCGGTCGCCCATCGCCCTTGCCTGTCAGCCGCGCGAAGCCCCGATCACGCCGCCGTCCACCGGCCGTCGCTGAGCTTTGGGCTCGCACGCCTCGCGCTCGCTGTGCGATACTGGCGGCGAGCCGCCATGATCTCGAGCACCCGCCCCCTCTCCCTCGCCGCGCTGGTCCTGCTCGCGGGCGCCTGCGCAGGCCGCTCGGCGATCCATCGCCAGCAGCGACAGTGACAGCACCGGCACCGGCAGCACCGGCGACACCGAAGCCAACCCGACCAGCGCCGGCCCCACCAGCGTCAGCAGCGACGACACCGGCGTGCCCGCCGAGGGCGAGGCCCGCTACTTCCTGCGCATCGACGACAGCCCCGTCCCACCCGTCAAGCTGGAGATGGACAAGGCCAAGGTGCTCGAGGTCTTCGGCATCGAGGCGGCCAAGAAGATCAAGCTGCTCGACGTCGAGACCGACAAGCTGCTCACCACCGTGCTCGGCCAGATCCAGAACGCCTGCGGCGACTGGTGGAACGGCGCCACCTGGGTGGCCGACACCAACGACAAGGACAAGGACGGCGACAAGCTCGAGAAGATCGTCAAACAACCCGCGCCGCCCGACTGCACCAAGGGCAACGACCTCGGCAAGAGCTTCGGCCCCAACTGGAAGACCACGCCGCAGTTCGCCATGGTCCGCCTGCTCAGCATGACCCCCGGCACCGTCGACGTCGACGGCACCGACCTGCAGACGACCAAGGAGTACCTGGCGATCAATCCCGCGGTGCCCTTCACGCTCGAGGGTCTGCTCGCCGACAGCCTCGGCATCAAGATCAACGCCGGCTTCATCCCGCTCGAGCAGCTCATGCTGGCCCTCCAGCAGACCCTAATCGCCTCGCACCCCGGGCCCACCCGCTCGGATCCGACGACCCCAGCTCGATGGCGATCCCAAGGGCAAGCTGCCTGTCACGCTCTACGACGCCGTCATGGACATGCAACCGTTGGCCGAAAAGTTCAGCAAGGCAAAGAATGGTGACCATCCTGGCATTTTGGTGCCCGACGACTCCGACGGTGATGGCAAACCCGAGTTCACTACCCACAGCGACGCACTCACCCCAGCGTTTCTCATGCGCGCGGAGGCCAAGTCCAACCTCCGCCTCGTCGAGGGCGTCGACGCCTCCATCGGCGCCGGCTCGATGTTCATCAGCAGCGACCCCGACGCGCCGCTCGCGTTCGACTTCAACGACCCCGAGAAGGTCCAGATGCTCGGCATCGCCGACGCCCCCACCGTCGACATGCGCATGGCGATCCACGAGCTCGACACCTTCGTGCCGTCCTGCGAAAACGACGACAAGTGTCAGGCCAACTACCCCGACACCCCGGTCGACGGCGACTACATCTGGACCACCCCGGCGTGGTCGCTCGAGCGCATCATCGGCACCGCGGGTTACTTCGCTTACGGCAAGGTAGCCCACGAAGATTGCCTCATCTTCGGCCTGCCCAAACCCAAGTGCGATGCCGGCGTATGGATTGGCCCGCACAAGATCCCGTCGCCACCGCCATCCGGCAAGGGCGGCCCGCTCGGCTGGACGCAGTTCAAGGTGCTCGACTACCACGTCCCCGGGCGCCCAGTTCCTGTGGGAAATGTTCCTCGGCATTGCTCAGGTCGCCATTCACGACCCGGCCGGCGATGACGATTTCGAAAACAAGCTCGCCAACAAAGGTAACAACATCGCAGAAGGTGACGCAGCACCTATTTACGCGCTCAAGGGCGTGCCCATCGGCCTCACCGCCGAGGAGATGATCGCCCAGATCCGCCCGAACCTGCAGGACCAGGCCGAGTACATCGCCAACGTCATCCTCGGCAAGTTCTGGAAGCACAACGCTCGCCTCGATTTTTACTACCAGCCTCGCGGCCACGCGGGCAAGCCCAGCCAGCGCCCCCACTGCTGGTATTCGTCCGCAGCCGTCGACCCGACCGACCGTTGGACGGCAGCCGGCAGGCCCTCCTCGCTTACGCCTACGACCGAAACCCGGATTCTTCGCGGACGCCGCCCTCAACACCAAGGTCTCCTCGACCCAGATCGACGGCGTCCCCGAGGCCGACCACGAGAAGCTCCGCCTGCCCGAAGGCGAGACCGTGCTGTACATGCAAGACGACGAGCAGCAGCGCTACCGCCTCCGCTTCTTCGTCCCCGAGTCCAGCGACCCCACCGAGATCGTCGTCCACGTGCACGCCCTCTGAGCCGCCCCCCCTCCCCGCGCCATGCGCCACTCGCACCCCCTCTCTCCCTGGCATCACCTCCCGAGGCGTCCCGGGTACCTCGGGCCGCGCCCTCGCTTCGTCACCACGCTGGCCTGCGTCCCCGCGCTCTCCGAACCCGACGACACCGCCCCCGAGGAGCTCGCCCGCGAGGAGACCCGCAGCGTCGAGCTGCGCTTCCTCCGGCTCGACGCCAAGAACTTCGTCCAGGTCCTCACCAAGGAGGACCTCAAGACCAAGTTCCCCGAGCGAGTCCTGCGCGAGACCTGGCTGCTCGACATGGACCTCGAGCCGCTCATCGGCAACGCCCTCGACATCCTCGTCAACACCCCGGCCGAGGAGGCCTACGCGCTGCCGCAGCCGTCGCTGAACATGTGGAAGCTGCTCAACATGACGCCGGCCAACACCGTGCTCGACGGCACCAGCCTCGCGCCGCTGCTCGGCGTCGGCAAGGCCGTCGGCCTCGCCCCCACGCTCATCCTCTCGGACCTCGTCGACCTCGATCCCAACGCGAATATCATCACGATCCCGCTCACCAAGACGGCCGTGCTCGCCGACGTGATCGCCACCCACCCGAACGCCCTGTGGCGCCGCGGACCAGTCACCACCGAGGCCCCAGACGGCCTCTACCCGGTCAGCAAGAACAGCATGCCGGTCAGCCTCTACGACGTCCTCACCGACTTCGCCGACCTGCCCAAGAACTTCGGCCCCGCCTCGGAAGCACGATCCGCTACGACGGCGAGGAATACACCACCTCCGACCACCCCGGCTTCGTCGCCAGCGCCTCTCCGATCGTCGCTGCCACCGACGACTTCTCAATGACCGTCCAGGTCAACCTCAACGCCCTCCCCTACAAGGGCGTCGACCTCACCAACGTCGCCGTCGCCAGCATCAACAGCACCTCGAGCCAGATCGGCGGCGTGTTCGACTTCTCGAACGACAAGTGGCTCGAGATCAAGGGCCTCATCCCCGAGCTCACCATCGACGAGATGACGATGGCGATCCACGAGAACCCGGTCTTCATCGCCGGCGGTACCAAGCAGGAGCCCGAGCAGCAGGGCGACTCCCAGGCCTGGAATCTGCCCCTCTACGAATTCGAGGCCCTCATCGCCGACGTCGCCCGACGCAAGTCCGCCGACATCCCCGACCACTGCACCATCTACTCGCCCGAGGGCAACGTCAAGTGCCCACCGCCCAAGGGCGAGGTCAAGATGCCGCTGGAGGCCGTCAAGGTGTGCACCGGCGACAACGGCGTCGCCGACGACGGCAACGAGCCCTCACACTGGACCACCATCGCCGTCGACGAGAGCGTCCTCCTCGACAGCCCGCCGCCCGCGCCCGCCTACTTCTGGGACATCCTCCTCGAGGTCGCCCAAGTCCGCCTCCACGACGGCGGCCTCGCCGAGGGCGAGGGCAACATCGCCTTCACCCTGCGCGACATCCCGGCCGGCATCACCACCGCCGCCCTGGAGCAGCAGATCCGCAAGAACATCCAAAACAACCCCGCCGCCCTCGCCGCCCTCGCCGAGCTGCTCAACGAGAACACCGACGGCGCCGCCGACTTCTACTACTACGTCGCCGGCCCCGACGCCCCGAAGTCCCAGCAGGGCGACTGGCTGTACTTCATCACCCCCGACGACATCGCCAACAACACCAGCGGCGACGCCGTCCGCAAGTACAGCTACGACCACCCCGGCTTCTATACGGACCCCGGGCTCGCCACCAAGGTCTCGTCGCTGACCGCCGTCGACGGCGATACCACCCACGAGAAGGTCCAGGTCCACCCCGGCGACGTGCTCTACATCGAGGACGACGCCGGCAGCGTGTTCAAGATCGAGGTCGAGGAGAAGCCCGGGCGCCACAAGGTCGCGCTCGCGGTCACCCGCGTCGATTGAGGCGGGATTTTCGAGGAGGTCGTCCCGTGCCCTGTCTGTCCCTCACGTACCGCTGGTCCCCACTCCGCTGCCTACTCTTGGGCCTCGCGCTCGCGCTGCCGGCCGTGCAAACCGGCTGCGTCGAGGACATCACCGTCCCCGACGAAGCCCCGCCCACGCTCCTGGCGATCGGCCAGCCCCAGACCGTCGAGCTTCGCTTCCTCCGCCTCGACGTCAAGAATTACGAACAGGTACTCACCCAGACAGACCTACAAGCCAGGCAGCCCCAGACCCTCGAGGATGTGTGGCTCCTGGACTTCGCTGACGGACTCGGTCAGCAGGTCCTCCAGCACTGCCGACCTGCCACCAAGCGAAGCAGACAAGCTGCCTGTCGCCGCTCAAAACATGCGTCGCCTGCTCAACATGACGGCTGACAACGTCAACCTCGAGGGCACCAAGCTCGAGAAAATGATCGGCCTCGCCGGTTCGGTCGGCATCCCACCGGCAAAAGTCCTGGCTGCCTTGATGTGTGTGCAAGTCTCCGAGCGTTCTATCCCGTTCGCGCTCGGCGCGGAGGTCCTCCTCGATCTCGTACTCGGCTCCACCCCAACGCCAAAGCGGCTTGGCCCGGTCACAAAAGAGCACCCCGATGGGCAGTATCCCATCGCCGCACGGTCCCTCCCGATCACCATGTGGGACGTAGTTTCGGACTTCAAGGACCTCAGCGAACGCTTCGGCCCTTCCGGCGACCACCCTGGCTTCATCAGCAAGATCGAAGGCATCGAGGTCGGCAGCGCCATGGCGCTGCACATCCGGGCCAATCTGAATGCCCTCCCCTACAAGGGTATCGACCTCGGCAGCGGCTACGTCGCCAGCGTCAATAGTACTTCCTCCCAGATCGACACGCTCTTCGACTTTGATAGCCCGGACTGGCTGACCGTGACGGGCCTCTCGGACATTGTCAAGATTGGCGCGATCACGGTGACGATCGTCGAACACAAGACCTTTGTCCCCGGAGGAGACAGCAAGAGCCCTTCGCCGAACGGCAACTCGGCGATCTGGGACCTCCCCGAGTGGGAATTCGAGCATGTATTGATCGAGATGGCAAGGCGGCGAACCGATACGGTCGATCCCCACTGCGATACGTACAAGCTGGCTACCCAGGTTACGGCCTTTGAAGCCTGCATCGACGATACCGGCTGGACGACCATGGAGACCTTCACCGATATCGGCAACCCTCCACCGCCGGCCTACTTCTGGGACATCCTCGCCGAGGTCGCGCAGGTGCGCTTGCACGACGGCGGACTCGCCGAGGGAGACGGTAACGTTGAGTTCACGTTGCGCGACGTAGAAGTCTCGTTGGATCAAGAGGGGATCATCGCAACCGTCAAGGAAAACATCCGCGCCAATCCGAAGGCCCTGGCGAAGCTGGCCGAGCTGCTCAACAACAACGCCGACGGCGACGCCGACTTCTATTACTACCGCCCCGACGCCAGCAACCCCGCCGATCTCCAGGGCGACTACCTCTACTTCATCACCGAGGACGACCTGCGCACCGACGCCGACGGCGCCCCGGTCCGCCCCTACGCCTACAAGCACCCCGGCTTCTTCGCCGACGCCGGCCTCACGAACAAGCTCTCGAAGACCAGCAAGATCGACGACGACGACACCCACGAGAAGCTCAAGGTCAGCCCCGGCCAGGTCATCTTCGCCGAGGACGACGCCGGCCACGTCTACCAGGTCGCCGTGGGCGATAAGCCGACCCGCAGCGCCCTCTCGCTGACCCTCACCCGCGTCAAGTAGCCCTCCGTCTCCGCCGCTCGCTCCCTCGCGGGCCTCCCTGCTCGCAGCTCCCGCCTCCGCCGCGCCCCCGCCTCCACTGCGCCCCACCTCCCGCACCGCACGCTCCTCATGCTCCGCCACTCACGCTCCTCCCCATCCTCCGCATCGGGCCTGCTCGCCCCCTCGCTGGCCGCCCTCGCCGTCCTGTCCGCCGCCGCATCGGCGCGGGCCTCCGGCCTCGACGCGCCGATGGTCGGCAGCGGCCAGTCGGGCCCGACCACCCGCGACGGCGCCGCCGTGCACTGGAACCCGGCCAACCTCGCCTTCATGAAGCGCGGCGAGTTCTTCGGCGGCCTCATGCTGGTCGCCGGCGACATCCGTTACCAGCGCAACTACACCGGCACCTACCAGACCCCGGACACCCTCGAGTTCAAGACCCCGATCTCGGCCGGCAACATCGACATGACCAAGAGCGGCTACGCCGACCAGGTCAAGGCCAACCCGCTCGCCCCGCTCGGCAACATCTTCGTCGTCCTCCCGCCGATCAAGAACCGCCTGGTCTTCGGCGTCGGCGTCTACGTGCCCTACGGCGCCCCGCTCAAGTTCGACAAGAACGGACCCCAGGCGCTGCAGCTGCAGCAGGCCTTCATCGTCGCCTCCAACGTCACCGCCAGCGCCGCCGTGCGCCTGCACGACATCATCTCGATCGGCGCCGGCGTCAGCTACGTGCTCGGCTTCGCCGAGCTGGCCAAGCTGCAGGACTTCGGCTCGGTCAAGGAGTTCGGCGCCGGCCTCAACAAGCTCGGCCAGACCAACGACTTCGGCCCCAACGCCCCCACCGATGTCCGCGAGCTCGGCACCCTCTCGCGCCCGATCGCCCTCAAGAAGGCCTTCTCGCACGGCGTCACCTTCAACATCGGCGTCACGATCAACCCCACCAAAAAGCTCACCCTGGCCCTGACCTACCAGCACGGCGCCAAGATGAACTACAAGGGCAAGTTCGCGATCGACATGAACGACCCCTTCTTCACCCAGGACCTCGCCGCCCAGGGCCTCAAGTACAAGCCCCTGGTCCAGGGCGACGCCAGCCTGCAATTCAACCTGCCCAAACGCATCACCCTCGGCGCGGCCTACGACATCAACGAGAAGTGGCGCGTCGACGGCTTCTTCCAGTTCGTCACCTACTCCGAGCTCAACAGCTTCGTCGTCACCACCAGCTCCCCCGACCTCGCCCAGAAGGCCCTCGGCATCGGCGAGACCCTCAAGGTCACCCTCCCGCGCAACTGGAAGAACACCGTGTGGGTCGAGGGCAGCGTCCGCTTTCGCCCCACCACCCGCCTCCTGACCTCCGCGACCCTCGGCTACCAGTCCGCCGCCTCGCCCGACAAGACCATCGACACCGCCTCGCCCGACGGCCACCGCATCATCGGCGGCGTCGGTGGCGGCTACGAGGTCAGCCAGCGCGTCGTCCTCTACGCCGACGCCCGCTTCCAGGGGATCGTCCCCCGCACCGTCACCACCTCCGACCACGACCTCGGTAACGGCCAGTACAAGCTCTTCATCGCGACCATCGCCGGCCACCTCAAGGTCCGCTTCTAAGCGGGGCCACCCAGGCTGTCCCAAAGCACAGGCTGACGCCCGGGCCCACGCACGGCCACGCACAGCACGCACGGCAGCGGCCGAGGTTTGCAAGCGCGCACCTGCGAGCACATCCTGCGGCGCCGCGCGCCTTGACACCCAGGCGCCAGGACCGTAGCGTCGAAACCAGGCCGGATGTTGGACGCTCTCCGCAGACTCCTGGCTGCGCCCACGTTCGCGGATGAGGAAGAGACGAGGGTCGCGGCGATCCTCCACACGATGCTGCTGGGTTGCGCCGGCATGAGCGTCGTCGCCTTGCTCGTCCAGGTCATCGCGCTCGAACACACCCAGCTCGCGCTCCTCATCTACCCCGCCGCCTTCCTGTGCAGCGTCAGCCTGCTGGCGCTGGTCCGCCGCCGCCGGCTCCAGCTCGCCGGCAGCGTCTTCCTGATCTTCCTGTGGGCCGCGATCACCCTCGGCGCCCTGACCTACGGCGGCATCCGCAGCCCCAGCGCCGGCGGCCACATCCTCATCGTCATCATCGCCACCCTGCTGTTTAGCGGCCGCCTGGTGCTGATGTTCGTCGCCCTCAGCCTCGCCACCCTCGCCGGCATCCTCGCCGTCGAGGAGCTCGGCTACCTGCCCGAGCGCCTCACCCCGGACACCCCCGAGGTCGCGTTCATCGCCCACTTCATCCACCTCTTCAGCGCCGGCTTCTTCCTCTACCTCGCCGTCAAGAACCTCCAGGACGCCCGCCAGCGCGCCCGCGAGGGCGCCAGCAAGGCCGCCGAGCTGCTGCGCGAGGCGACCGCCGCCAAGAACTACGCCGACAACATCCTCGCCTCGATGGCCGAGTCGCTGATCGTCCTCGACCCCCGCGGCACCATCGTCACCGTCAACAAGGCCAGCCTCGACCTGCTCGGGTACACCCCGGAGCTCCTGCTCGGCAAGAACTTCACGCTCGTCCTGCCCGACTTCGGCGCCCTCGCCACCGACGCCGAACCACCGGTCGGCGCGCACGAGCCCGTCGAGCGCAGCTATCGCAACGCCGAGGGCCGCCCCGTCCCGGTCCTGTTCTCCCACGCGCGCCTGCCCGAGGCCCAGGGCGAGCGCGGCGGCTCGGTGTGCGTCGCCTCGGACATCACCCAGCTCAAGCACGCCGAGAACAGCCTGCGCGAGGCCAAGCAGATCGCCGAGGAGGCCTCGCTCGCCAAGAGCCGCTTCCTCGCCAACATGAGCCACGAGCTGCGCACCCCGCTCAACGCCGTCATCGGCTACGCCGAGATGCTGCTCGAGGAGGCCGAGGAGCGCCAGATCGCGTCCTCGGCCGACGAGGTCCGCAAGATCCAGTTCGCCGGCAAGCACCTCCTCGGCCTCATCTCCGACATCCTCGACCTGTCCAAGATCGAGGCCGGCCGCATGGACATCCACCTCGAGACCTTCGACGTCGCCGACATGATCGACACCGTGCTCGGCACCGTCGGCCCGATGATCGCCAAGAACGGCAACCAGATCTCGATCTCCTGCCCACCCTCGATCGGCTTCGTCCACGCCGACCTGACCAAGATCCGCCAGATCTTGCTGAACCTGCTGTCCAACGCCGCCAAGTTCACCGACAAGGGATCGATCCGCCTCTCGGTCTCCCGGCTGCTCCAGGGCGGCACCCAGACCATCCAATTCCTCATCGCCGACACCGGCATCGGCATGACCCAGGGCCAGGTCACGCAGCTGTTTCAGGCCTTCTCCCAGGGCGACTCCTCGACCTCCCGCCGCTACGGCGGCACCGGCCTCGGCCTCGCCATCACCAAGGCCTTCGCCGACATGCTCGGCGGCACCATCGAGGTCCAGAGCAAGCTCGGCGCCGGCACCGTGTTCGTCGTCCGCCTGCCCTTCGTGAACCCGCGCGACCTGTCCGGCAGCAAGCGATCCACCGCCCTCCCGCCCGAGATCGCTGACGCCGCGCGCGCGGCAGCGGCCCGCGCCGGACTCATCGCCGCACGGCCCGGCGGTGAGGGCCCCCCGCGCGGCGCATGACAGCGACGCGAACGCGACATGTCCTGAGAGACAGCGAGCAGATGCGCGCCACACCGCTCGCCAGGCCCGCGCTGACTCGCCTTGACACCCCCACGCGTGCTCCGTAGCGTCGAGTGTGGCCGAGGCTCCGAGCCCGACGCAGCCCGCCCTGCGCTGGCTTGCACCGCCGATCGTCGCCGACGAGGACGAGCAACGGACCGCTCGCCTGTTGCACGCCGTCCTGCTGGGCATCTGTGGCATCTCGGTGGTCGCCGGCGTCCTCCACCTGCTCGCGTTCGCAGGCGCAGGCGCGACGCGCCACGCCTACCTGCCCGTCTTCTTGACCTCGGCAGTGCTGCTCCTGACGCTGCGGCGCGGGCACACGCGGCGAGTCGCGCTCGCGCTGCCGGTGATGCTGTGGTTGCTGACGGTGTTCCTCTCCCTCAGCGACGGCGGCCTCCTCGGACCGAGCCTCGGCGGCCAGGGCGTGCTCGTCCTGATGGCCACCCTGCTGCTCTCGCGGTGGCTGTTGCTCGCCCTGTTCGGCCTCTGCCTGTCGACCGTGCTCGCCTTCCTCGCGCTCGAGTGGAGCGGCTCGATGCCCGCGCGGACGACCCCCGATCTGCCTGAACTGGCGCTGCTCGCCCGCTCGGTCCAGCTCGGCGCCGCTGGCCTGTTCCTCCACCTCGCCGTGCGCACCTTGCAGGACGTGCGCCGCCAGGCCCGCGCCGGCGAAGCCCGGGCCGACATCCTCCTGCGCGAGGCCAACGCGGCCCGCGAGTACGCCAACAACGTCCTCTCCTCGATGGCCGAGTCGCTGGTCGTGCTCGACGCCCGCGGCGTGATCCAGACCGTCAACAAGGCCGCGAGCGAGCTGCTCGGCCAGGACGCCGCGGCCCTGGTCGGCCGCCCCTTCACCGCGATCCTGCCCGACTACGGGGCCCAACTCCTCGACCACCGACCGCAGCACGACTCGATCGAGCGCAGCTATCGCCACCACGACGGCCGGGCCGTCCCGGTGCTGCTGACCCGCTCACCCCTGCGCGACGAGAACGGCCGACTGATCGGCTCGGTGTGCGTCGCCTCGGACATCAGCCAGCTCAAGGAGGCCGAGCGCAGCCTGCGTGAGGCCAAGCAGATCGCCGAGGAGGCCTCGCTCGCCAAGAGCCGCTTCCTCGCCAACATGAGCCACGAGCTCCGCACCCCGCTCAACGCCGTCATCGGCTACGCCGAGATGCTGCTCGAGGAGTCCGAGGAGCGCGGCCTCCGGAGCTCGCACGACGAGCTGCGCAAGGTCCAGTTCGCCGGCAAGCACCTCCTCGGCCTCATCTCCGACATCCTCGACCTGTCCAAGATCGAGGCCGGCCGCATGGACATCCACCTCGAGACCTTCGACGTCGCCGATATGGTCGAGACCGTCCTCGGCACCGTGCGGCCGATGCTGGCCCGCAACAACAACCAGCTGGTCGTCCACTGCCCGCCCGCGATCGGCTTCATCCACGCCGACCTGACCAAGATCCGGCAGATCTTGCTGAACCTGCTCTCCAACGCCGCCAAGTTCACCGAGCGCGGCACCGTGCGTCTCAGCGTCGCTCGCCACAACGCCAACGGCCCGCGCCTCGTCTTCACCATCGCCGACACCGGCATCGGCATGACCCAGGGCCAGGTCACCCAGCTGTTCCAGGCCTTCTCCCAGGCCGACCCCTCGACCTCGCGCCGCTTCGGCGGCACCGGCCTCGGCCTGGCGATCAGCAAGGCCTTCACCGACATGCTCGGCGGCAACATCGAGGTCCAGAGCAAGCTCGGCGCCGGCACGATCTTCACCGTTCGCCTGCCCTACGTCGACCCGCTCGAGCTCTCGCTCAGCAAGCGCCCGCCCGGGCTGGTCCACGCGCTCGCGCAGGCCGAGGCTCGCCGCCAGCCCGGCAGCTCGCGCTGAGCCTCGCGCCAGCTACTCGCCGCCGACCGCCCGACTCATCAACAGCTCGACCACCTCGGCGCTGCCGATCTTGCGGTCGAACACGTCGGCGCACATCGAGACCAGCGGCGCCCGGGCCCCGGTCCGCTGCGCGTACGCGGCGATCCGCCGCGCGCTCTCGATGCCCTCGACGTAGGCCCCGCCCTGGCGACGAATGTCGGCCAGCAGCGTCCCCGCGGCCAGCTCTCGCCCGACCGCCAGCTCCGGCCGACCGTCGCCCGCGACCGCTGCCAGCAGGTCCCCGTGGCCCGCGAGCCCGGCGAAGGTCTCGACGCGCCCGCCGAGCTGCACGCCGATGCGCGTGCACTCGGCCATCCCGCGCGAGGCCATCACCGCCAGCGTCGCCGGCCCGAGCCCGATCCCCTGCACGTAGCCGACCGCCATCGCCAGCAGCCCCACCGCGGTCGAGGCGAACTCGGCCCCGATGACATCCTCGCTGCTGTAGATCCGCAGCCGCTTGCCGCCGATCGCCTCGCGCACCGCCGCGTGCACCTCGGGGAAGCGGCTGGCGATCACGCCGCCCCCGGGCGCCCCGCTCTCGAGCGCCGCCGCCACCAGCGGCCCCGCCAGCGCGCCGACCCGCCGACACGGCGTGACGCTGCGCAGCACCTGCGACAGCGTCATCAGCCCGTCGCCGACGATCCCGCGGCTCACGTGCACGAGGTAGTGCCCACCGTCGAGGTGTTGGCCCAGCTCGCGCGCCAGCTCCGGCAGCACCGGTGAGGGCACCGCGAAGAAGATGAGCTCCGCGGCCGCGAGCGCCGGCAGGGCCACCAGCGAGATGCCAGCCCCGGCCTCCCGCTGCGGCCGCCGGCTCCACATCAGCACCTCGCTGCCCGTGCGCCGGACCGCGTGGGCCAGGGCCCAGGCGAACGCGCCGCCGCCGACCACCCCGATCTTCATGTCCGACCTCCCAGCGCCGCGATCGTGCGCGCAGCGGTCAGCGTCTCGGGCGTGGCGAGCTCCTCGGCGAAGGGCACCAGCCGGTTCTGATAAAACAGCAGCAAGTTGGGATCTTCGATCACGATGTCCCCGCCCTTGGCGCTGGCCGCCGGGCGGGTGTGGTAGCCGCTCCACGCGGTCAGGGCCTCCGCGACGATCTTCTCCGGCGACTGCGACTGCAGCACCGGTCCGACGTGCACGAGCCCCGCCGCGGCGAACGCGAGCAGGCGGTCGCGGGCCTCACCGACCTCGGCCTCGAGCTGCGACCGCGGCATCGTCGCCCCGCGGACCCGCTGCCGCCCGAACAGGTCGAGCTCCGGCGTCTGCGCGACCAGCTGACGGTAGAGGATGTGGGCCACCAGCTGCGTCCACAGGATCACCGTCGATCGCTGATACTCGCGGGCGATCGCGTCGCCGAGCTCACGCGTGTAGCCGGCGTCGCGAGCCGCGTCGACCGTGGCCACCCCGCGGAACTTCACGTAGCTCGCCGGGTCCACCGTCCGCCCCGACGGCGACAGCGAGCGCCCCTCGTCGTCGATCGGGTTGCAGAACGGGTCGAGCGGCTCGCCGAAGCGCAGCACCATCGCCGAGCGCAGCTGGCTCAGCTTGGTGAAGAACCGAAACCAGCGCTCGGCCTGCCCCGACTCGTCGTCGTCGATGATGTAGCGGCTCTGCCCCGCGCCCTTCAGGTGGTCGTCGATCAGCGTCTCGGCCTCGAGCACCAGCGCGTAGTTCAGCGTCGCCGGCACGAAGTACACCGGCCGGCTGATCCCGCGGGCCTGGTTGCGCGCGAAGGCCTCGACCCCGGTGCCCGCCAGCCCGAGCTTGAGCCGGCGCTCGACCAGCCCCGAGCGCGAGCGCGTCCCGCCCGGGAAGAACAGCGAGTGGTACCCGCGCTCGATCATCATGCACGAGTAGGTCTTGAGCGTCTCCTTGTACAGCTGCGCCGAGATGCGGCGGTCGACCCGATAGGCGCCGAGGTTGTGCATGAAGAAGCTGAGCAGCGGGTTCGAGAACAGGTTCTTGCCGGCGCCGTAGACCACCGGCGGCAGCTGCTCGCGCATCAACACGTAGCCGAGCGCGACCGAGTCGAGGTTCGACGAGTGGGTCGGCACCAGCACCAGCGTCCCGACCTTGGCCAGCCGCCGCAGCTTGTCGATCGGCCCCTCCGCGATGATGCGCTCGTCGAGCGCGCGAAACCCCGAGAGCAGCTGCCGCGGCAGGTCGCCGGGGCTCATGATCGCGGTCAGCAGGCCGGGGATGATCTTCGTCGCCAGGCCGTAGACCCGCACGTCGAAGTTGCCGGCGATGTCGCCGGTCATGCGCGCGACGATCTCCCGCAGCTCGGCCCGCCGCTCCTCCTCGCTCATCTTCCCGACCCGCTTGATCAGCCGGCGCCAGGCCCCGAGCGCGTCGCTCGCCTCGAGGTCACCCTGGCTGGCCAGGCGTCGGACCTCGGCGTTGCCCGCCTCGTTGAGCAGGTACAGCAGCCGGTCCGGCTGGCCCGCATAGTGCTGGGCCACCCGGCGCACGACGTCACTTATGATCGTCCCCCGCTCGCTGTTGAAGCGGAAGATCTGTGGGTCGTCCGGCCGCGGCGCCGGACCGAGGAAGGCCGGCAAGCGCAGCGGCTGGGACAACAGGCGAAACATCAGCGAGCGCATGGGCGCCGCGAGCATAACGAAAGCCCGGCCCCACAGCGAGCGGCGCGACCGGCCACCGGCGACCCGCTCACACGCTCACAGGGGCTCACAGTACAGCGCGTACTGGATGTTCACGTAGCCCGGCTCACAGGTGCACACCGGCAGCTCCGTCGCCTTGTCCTTGCTGCACGTGCCATGACCCCCGCACAGCACACCGCGGCACACGTCCGCCGAGTCGTAGCAGAAGCGGCCAACCGGGTCGCAGAGCCAGAAGCCCGCGTCACAGGTGCCCTCGGGCTCGTGGCACAGCCCCCCAGGCACCCCCGGCTCCGGCTCGAGCGGCCCGGGCCCGTCGTAGCAGGACCCCGCCAGGGCGAGCAGCAGTCCACAGGCCAGCATACGCGCCAGCCCCCATACAGCCCCCCCGCTCGCAGGAGTCGAGGACCAGGCCAGCGTTCGAGGGCCGCGCGGTTGCACCGGCCCACTGTAAGACAAAGGCCCGCGACGTGGAAGCAGGACGCGCTGAGGCACCGAGGCCACAACGCGTCCTCGCATGAAATCCTTGTTATCCAGTTCACGGAAAAATCCGGTACTGATCACCTTCGACGCGAACGCGGGCATGGCCGTCGTGCTGGCCCATGCCCCCGTGGCCCTGGTAGTGTGGGCCTGATGTCCGCCACGCAGCTCTCGCGCCCGTCCTCTCCGTCGCCATCGGCCGGGCACGCCTGGTCCACCCGGGCCGCGGGACCCGTGCACACGCGCCTCCTGGCCGCCGCGATCGCCGTGGCGCTGCCGCTGGCGCCGGTACCAGCGGCCGCGGCCCCGATCGCGGCCTCCCTCACCGCCCCCCTCGTGGCCCCCCTCTCGCTGCTCGCCGACGCCGGCACGGTCACGCCGGCCCAGGCCAGCGGCGCCCGCAAGCCGGTGCAGGACCGGGCCCAGGGGCTGCTCAAGGCCGGCAACCCCGACTCCGCCGCCGAGCTGCTCGCCGAGGAGGCCAGCAAGCGCAGCGATCCAGTGCTCCACCTCGACGCGGCCGACGCCTACAAGACCGCCGGCGTGAAGAACAAGTCGAAGGCGGACCTCACGAGCGGCATCGAGGAGGCGAAGATCGGCCTCGACATCCTCTACTTCCTGCAAGACCCCCGCTGCGACCCCGACTGGCAGCTCGTCGACAGCAGCGAAGTCAGCGCGGAGATCCGCCGCGGCGAGAAGCTCGTCGAGGACAGCGAGAAGGCGATCACCGACCTCGACACCAAGGTCGAGGCTCCGCCGCCGGTCGAGGAGGACAAGGGCCGCAAGAAGGCCCCCCGCGACGGCCGCGGCTACATCGCCGTCGGCTCGCTGCTCACCCTGGTCGGCGTCGGCGGCCTCGGCATCATGGGCGCCGGCCTGGCCACCGGCGCCAGCGCCCAGAAGGACATCGACACCCTCGCTGACAGCCTCAAGAACGGCACCATCATGCAGGCACAATTTGATGCCGAAAAGACCGCGATCGACGACAAGGGCAAGCGGGGCAACGTCCTCACCTACGCCGGCATCGGCGTCGGCGCCGTCGGCCTCGCCGCGGGCATCGCCCTCCTGGTGGTCGGCATCAAGAAGCGCAAGCAGTACCGCGCCGAGCACGGCGGCGCGTCTGACAGCCCGAGCGCCATGCTGCTCCCCGCCCTCGGCCGCGACTCGGCCGGCCTGGTCCTGAGCGGCCGCTTCTAGCCTACCTGGCCTTTCCTACCTGGCCCTTCCTACCTCCTTCCTACCTGGCCCTTCCTACCTGGCCCTTCCTACCTGGCCCTCGAAGCAGGATCTCCCCATGTCGCTGCGCACCTTGCCCCTCTGCCTCGCCTCCGCCCTCGCCGCCGCGGTGCTCGCCCCGAGCCCGGCCCACGCCGGCTGCACCGACCTGAGCGGGCTGTGCCTCGAGCCGATCAAGGGCGGCAAGTGGGAGCCCGACGCCTCGCTCTCGGGCAAGCAGCTCAAGGCCAAGCGCAAGGGCGCCCCGGGCAAGCTCAGCGTGACGATCGAGGACGGCCGCGGCAGCGTCTTCGTCGACGGTCGCCTCGCCGGCACCGCCCCGGTCGCCAACCTCACGCTCGGGCCTGGCAAGCACGACCTGCAGGTGCGCGACGGCCAGAAGATCCTGGCCGAGGGCGTCCTGACGATCCCCAAGGGCGCGAGCGTCCGCGTCGTCGTGCGGCATCCCTAAACACTCGGGTTCGGCGCTCGACACTGGGTTGGCGCTCGGCTGGCCGCTGGCTCCCCGCCCCCTCGCGCAGTATCCTGGGCCCATGACCCGCCCCTGGAGCGACCCCGTGGGCCCCTTCCGGGCCGACCAGATCCACGAAGGCTCGCACTACGAGCTGTCCCAGGGCCACGCGATCCACTGCATGACCGCCGGGGGACGCCACGGCAGCGCCCACGTGCTCGGCAGCGGGGTCCTCGACAGCGATCCCGGCGTCACCCAGCAGGTCGGCGTCGACGTCGGCATCGAGTGGAACAACGGCAAGAACCTCCGCGCCCCTGACATCGTCGTCGGCATGGACCTGCGCGCCCCCGGGTGGGCGAAGCAGGCCCCGCCGCTGGCGGTCGAGTACGCCGACGCTGGCCAGGATGAGGCCGAGCTCCGCGAGAAGATCGCCGAGCTCCTCGAATTCGGCACCCGCATCATCTGGGTCGTCCGCCTCACCGGCCCCCTCCGCGTCGAGGTCCACGAGCCCGGCATGGCCCTCCGCATCGTCCACGGCGACGGCGAACTGCACGCCCCCGGCATCCTACAAAACCCAGTCCCCGTGCGCGCCCTCATCGACCGCAACGCCGCCCACGAGGCCACGCTGCGCAACCTCCTCGCCCGCGAGGGCTACACCAGCCTCGACGCCGTCCGCAGCGAAGCCCGCGAGGAAGGCCAACTGGAAGGTCGTCAGGAAGGTCGCCAGGAGGGCCTCGAGCGCGCCCTCGCCACCGCCCGCGCCGCTCTGCAAGCCCAGCTCGACGCCCGCGGCTTCACCCTCACGCCGAGCCTCACGGCGCGGCTGCAAGGCTGCGACGACCTGACCACGCTGATGCGCTGGCTGACGCGCGCCGTCACCAGCCCCAGCGCCGCGGCCGCGCTCGACTGAGCCGCGCCTGCCCGCGTGGCCCATCTCGACTGAGCTGCGCCTGCGTCCGCAGCCGCTCGATTGAGCTGCGACTGCCTGCGCGCCTCAGTCGCGCGCTCGTCGGCGCAACCCGAGCCCCGCCAGCGCGAGCATCAACAAGCTGGCCGTCGGGCCAGTTCGCAGGCCAGATCGCGGCGCCACGCTGCACGCGCCCTCGCCGTCCTGGCCGTAGCCCGGCGGCAGCGCCTGCCCGGACTCGAGGCCCGATTCGAAGCCGCCGGTGTCCAGTCCGCTGTCCCCCGCGCTGGCGCTCGCGCTGCCCCCACCCTCGGTCGGCGTGCTGCTGTTGCTGTCGCTGCCTCCGGTGCCGCTCGGATCGGTCGTCGCCGTCGGATCGGTCGTCGCCGTCGGATCGGTCGTCGCCGTCGGATCGGGGTTGTCATTGCCGCCCACCGTGAAGTGCACCTCGGTGCTCTTCGTGACGTTCTGCGAGGTATCGGTGGCGACGGCCCAGACCGTGTAATCACCGGCTGGCACGCCATTGAGGGGCTGATCGTACGGGGCGGACGGGTCGACCTTGATCGACATGCCGTCGAGGAAGAACTCGACGCTCGCCACCCCGACGTTGTCGTTGGCCTCCGCCAGCAGACTGAACTTCGGCAGGGCCGGGAACATCTGTCCCTCGGTGGGAAAGGTGATCGCCACGGTGGGTGGCGTCGGGTCGGGCTCGGCCAGGCCGAACAGCCACACCGCCTCGGCGTGCGAGTTCTGTCCGTTACCGCCGCAGAACATGCTGTGCTGACCGTTGCAGAGGATGCCGCCGCCACCACCATCCAGCGCGAGGCACTTGTCGAGGAACGCCGGATCGCCGCCCGCGTTGTACGGGTTCATGATGTCGTTCGGCTCCGAGACGTGCTCCATCCCGTACGCGTGCGCGATCTCCTGGCTCATCGTCGTCGCCTGCGTCGCCGCCGGGAACTGGTCGTTCGCGTCGTGGTAGGCGAACACGATGTTGCGCCCCTGTTGATCGTTACAGTCGAGCGGGGCGATGCCCAGCACGCCCCCGCCGAACGGGTTGGTCGGCGTATTGACGCACATCGTATAGTTGCCGGAATTGGGCCGAGCGTCGGTGATCACCACCTTGTACTTCGCCCAGTCGGCCTTCACCGCCTGCATGCTGGCCGCCCGCTTGGCCCCCTGACCGTAGGGCTGGTACGCCATCGCGAAGTCGGGGAACTGGCTGATGTTCTGCGACGAGTCGTCCTCCTGCCCCGTGAACTTGATCGTGACGCCGTCATAGTTGAGATAGAAGACGTTGCTCATCGCGCTCGCCGGCACCTCGTCGGGCAGCTTGCTCGTCAGCAGCCCCGGCGGCACCGGCCGCGGGTCGGCCCGCACGCCGTAGGGCACCAGCTGCTGGCTCGCCTCCGAAGCCGGGGCGGCCCAGGCCACCTGTCCGAAGAGCCAGGTACCCAGAGCCAGGTACAGCGGAGCAACAAGATCCTTGCGTTGCATGAGCATCGAAGCGCACCTCCCGGAAGGTCCGGTCAGTTTCAACCTAGACAAATTGTCGCAGGCACCACAAGCACAAAGTGGACACCCCTACGATTCCCGTGATGCACCACACGCACATCACGCGCCATGAAAGCCACTGCGAACGCTTGGTGCCTTGCGACCCCAAGCCGACGACGAGGCCGCATCAACCTGCGCTCACCGTGATACAAACCCCGGCACCGTGGCGCGCGAGGTCCTCATCATCGGCGGCGGCGTCGCGGGCCTGAGCACCGCGGTCATCCTGCTGGAGGCGGGCTACGACGTTCTGGTGGCCGCACGCGAGCTCGGCGAAGGAACCACCTCCGCGGTCGCGGCGGCGTTCTGGTACCCCTACCGCGCCTATCCCGAGGACCAGATCACCCGCCTCGCCGCCGTCAGCCTGCGCAGGTTCAGCACCCTCCTCGATGATCCCCTCGCGGGCGTGCTCCAACGCGACGCGCTCGAGATCTACCCCGAGGCCGTGGCCGCGCCGGCCTGGGCGAGCGCCGCCACCGACTTCCGCGACGCCGAGCCGGAGCTGCTCCCGCCCGGCTACGGCTTCGGCCACCGCTTCCGCACCGTCGTCATCGAGACCCCGATCTACCTCCCCTGGCTCGCCGACCGCGTGCGCGCCCTCGGCGGACGGATCGCCCTGCGATCGATCGCCAGCCTCGACGCCGCCCTCCGCGAGCGCCCCGTCGTGATCAACTGCGCCGGCCTCGGCGCCCGCACCCTGCTCGACGACCCGCTCCTTCACCCCGTCCGCGGCCAGGTCGTGCGCGTCGAGAACCCCGGCCTCACCCGCGTGTGGATCGACGAGCACAGCGGCCCCAACATCACGTACATCGTCCCGCGCAGCCGCGACGTGGTCCTCGGCGGCAGCTCGCAGGACCATCAGGAGGACACCAGCCCCGACCCCGAGCTCGCCCGCGAGATCGTGCTCCGCTGCGCCGCCCTCGAGCCGGCCCTCGCATCCGCCCGAGTCCTCTCGATCGCCGTCGGCCTCCGCCCCGCCCGCTCCCCGCTGCGCCTCACCAGCGAGCCGCGCCCCGGCGGCCTCGTCGTCCACAACTACGGCCACGGCGGCGCCGGCGTCACCCTCTCGTGGGGCAGCGCCGAGGCCGTCCGCGACCTCCTGCATACCAGCGTGCCCGCATGACCATCCCCCGCTCGCTGTCCCACCTGCGCCAGCTCGAGGCCGAGAGCATCCACATCATCCGCGAGGTCGTCGCCGAGTTCGAACGCCCCGTGCTCCTGTTCTCCGGCGGCAAGGACTCCGCCTGCATGCTGCACGTCGCGCGCAAGGCCTTCTACCCCGCGCGCCCCCCGTTCCCGCTGCTCCACATCAACACCACCTGGGACTTCCGCGACCTCCTCGACTACCGCGACCGCTTCTGCCGCGAGCACGGCCTCGAGCTCGTCGTCTACACCAACGAGCGCGCGCTCGCCGAGGGCATGAACCCCTTCGACTTCCCGACCCCGCAGTACAGCGCCGCGATGCAGACCCAGGCGCTGGTCCAGGCGCTCAAGGCCGGGGGCCACGACGCCGCCTTCGGCGGGGCCCGCCGCGACGAGGAGAAGGCCCGCGCCAAGGAGCGCGTGTACTCGTTCCGCAACAAGCAGATGCAGTGGGACCCGAAGAACCAGAGGCCCGAGCTGTGGAACCTCTACAACGGCAAGGTCAACCCCGGCGAGAGCATCCGCGTGTTCCCGCTGAGCAACTGGACCGAGCTCGACGTGTGGCTGTACATCCACCGCGAGCAGATCCCGCTGACCCCGCTCTACTTCGCCAGCCCGCGGCGATCGATCATCCGCGACGGCGCCCTCATCGTCGTCGACGACGATCGCATGCCGCTGCGCCCCGGCGAGACCCCCGTGCTGCGCACCGTCCGCTTCCGCACCCTCGGCTGCTACCCGCTCACCGGCGCCATCGAGAGCCCCGCCGCCACCGTCCCCGCGATCATCGAGGAGATGCTGGTCGCCACCCACTCCGAGCGCCAGGGCCGACTCATCGACCACGACGAGGCCGGCAGCATGGAGCAGAAGAAGAAGGAGGGCTACTTCTGATGCCCACCGACAGCGCTACTCCAGGGGGCCCAGGCGGCCCAGGCGGCCCGATCCCCTCGGCGGCCTCGACATCGAGCGCTACCTCGAGCGCCACCAGCAGAAGGAGCTGCTGCGCCTGCTCACCTGCGGCAGCGTCGACGACGGCAAGAGCACCCTCATCGGCCGCCTGCTCCACGACACCCGCCAGATCTACGAGGACCAGCTGGCCGCCCTCCAGCGCGACTCGGTCAAGCAAGGCACCACCGGCGGCGGCGTCGACCTCGCCCTCCTCACCGACGGCCTGCGCGCCGAGCGAGAGCAGGGCATCACCATCGACGTCGCCTACCGCTACTTCAGCACCGAGCGCCGCAAGTTCATCATCGCCGACTGCCCCGGCCACGAGCAGTACACCCGCAACATGGCCACCGGGGCCAGCAACTGCCACCTGGCGATCATCCTGATCGACGCCCGCCACGGCGTCATGCCGCAGACCCGCCGCCACAGCTTCATCTGCGCCCTCCTCGGCATCAAGCACCTGGTCGTGGCGATCAACAAGATGGACCTCGTCGCGTTCCGCCAGGACGTGTTCGACCAGATCCGCCGCGACTACAGCGACTTCATCGCCAGGCTCGAGATCCCCGACCTGCGCTTCGTCCCGATGTCCGCCCTCACCGGCGAGAACGTCGTCCGCCCGGCGCCGAACATGCCCTGGTACCCCGGCCCGCCGCTCCTGACCCAGCTCGAGACCGTCGCCATCGCCGGCGACGAGGACCAGGGCGAGCTCCGCTTCCCGGTCCAGCTGGTCTCGCGCCCGAGCCACGACTTCCGCGGCTTCGCCGGCACCATCGCCTCCGGCGAGCTGCACCGCGGCGACGAGGTGATGCTCCTGCCCTCGCGCGCGCGCACCCGCGTCGAGCGCATCGTCAGCTTCGACGGCGACCGCGAGCACGCCCACGCGCCCATGGCCGTGACCCTCACCCTCGCCGACGAGGTCGACGTCAGCCGCGGCGACATGATCGTCCACCCGCACAGCCTCCCGCAGCAGTCCGACGAGGTCGATGCCACCGTCGTGTGGATGGCCGAGCGCCCGCTGGTGCCCGGCCGCAGCTACCTGCTCAAACAGACCACCCGGGTCGTCCCCGCCGAGCTCGCCGCGCTGCACCACAAGATCGACGTGAACACCCTCGAGCAGCGCCCCGCCGACAGCCTGGCGATGAACGAGGTCGGCCGCGTCACCCTCGCCCTCCACCGACCGATCTTCCACGACCCCTACACCCGCAACCGCAGCACCGGCGCCTTCATCCTCATCGACCGCAGCAGCAACGGCACCGTCGGCGCCGGCATGCTCCTGGCCCGCGAGGACGCCTGGAGCGCCCCCGGCGTCGACGAGGGCCCGCGCGACCCCGGCAGCCAGATCCCGCAGGCCGAACGCGAGGCCCGCCTCGGCCAGCGCGGACTCACCGTCCTGCTCACTGGCCTCCCAGGCGCCGGCAAGTCCACCCTCGCCTACGCGCTCGAACGCCGCCTGTTCGACGCCGGCCGCGCCGTCACCGTCCTCCACGGCCAGGCGATGCGCCAGAGCCTCTCGCGCGACCTCGGCTACTCCGCCGACGACCGCAGCGAGAACCTCCGCCGCAGCGCCGAGGTCGCCCGCCTCTTCAACCAGATCGGCGTCGTGTGCATCTGCGCCTTCGTGGCCCCACACGCCGCCGTCCGCGAGCGCGTGCGCCAGCTGATCGGCGCCGACCGCCTGCTGGAGGTCCACCTCTCCGCCCCCCTCGCCGTCTGCCGCGCGCGCGACCAGACCGGCATGTACGCCCGCGCCGAGCGCGGCGAGCTCAAGGCCTTCCCCGGCGTCAGCGCCCCCTACGAGCCCCCGATCCGCGCCGACCTCGTGCTCCCCAGCGACCTCCTCGGCCCCGACGAGTGCGTCGAGCGAGTGCTCGCCCTCCTGCGCGAGCGCGGCGTCGCCTGAGCCCGGCCCCGGTGGCTTGGGCATCCCTCGCGCGAGGGCTATCCTCGCCGCATGCCGTTTCGCAGCGACGCCGACCCTGGCCCGGACCTGTTCGTCCCGCCCGACCCGCTCGAGCGCTTCCAGGCGCTCTACGCCGCCCTCGCCGCGAACAGCTCCTGGCTCACCGACAAGATCCCGCTGCGCCTCGCCGCCGCCTCGCTCATCACCAGCCCCGGCGACCCCGCCCTGCTCGTGTCGGCCACCCACCGCCGCGACGCCGAGCTGCGCGCCCGCCTCGGTTGGCTCACCGACATCGCGCCGGCCCTGCGCGTGCTCCTGGCCGCGCAGATGGTCAAGTACGGCGACGACGCCAACGCCTTCATCGACGAGGCCGAACGCGTGCGCGTGATGTTCCGCGCCGCCCATCTCCGCCGCGACACCGCCTACGAGGCCCTCGCCGTGCTCGTGCTGCGCCGCGTCCTCGCCGGCCGCCCGGTCGAACAGGCCGAGGTCCTGCGCCTGCGCGACATCTACGAGGCCATGAAGCGCCACCACTGGTTCCTCACCGGACCGGAGGACCTCCCGGTCTGCGCCATGCTGGTCACCCACCCCGGGACCCCCGGCGAGATCGGCGCCGGCACCGATGCCCTCTACCGGGCCCTCCACAAGCGGGCCGATCTGTGGCGCGGCGACTCGCTGCAGACCGCCGCCAACCTGCTCTACCTCACCGGCGTCGAGCCAGGCGTCATCGTCGAGCGCTACGCCACGATCCTCGCCGGCTTCCGCGAGACCGGCACCCGCATCGGCGAGGATGAGTACGACGAGCTGGCGATCCTCTGTTTTATCGCCTGGCCGGTCGAGAAGATCGTCGCCACCGTCAGCGAGTTCCGCGACCGCCTCAAGACGACCTTCGCCGGGCTGTCACGCACCGCCGCCCTGAACCTCGCCGCCAGCCTCGCCTTCACCCGCCTCCTCCCGGAGACCGAGGCCGGCCAGGCCGGCCCCGCCCTCGCCCGGCTCGCCGACGCCAAGCTGCTGCTCGACATGCAGGCGATCGTGGCCGCCCGCGCCTCCACCACCGCCTGACGCTCACCGGCAATACCCGTCCGGCGCCGGCTCCGGGTCCCCCGCGAGTCCGTACACAAAGCGATGAAACAACCAGCGCACCGTCGGCGCCGCCAGCGAACAAACGAGGTGCTGCTCCAACTCCTCCGTCGTCATCTGGCCCAGCGCGTGTGCCTCGTAGAAGTCGCGCATGCCGTCGCGCAGCGGCTGCACACCGACCTCCGCCGCGACCGCCGCGAATAACAACTTCCCGTCGTCGTAGGCCGCGAGCGGCGTCGTGCGCCCCCAGGGATTGCCGTCGTGCAGGCGCACCACCGGATCGTCGATGCCGAGCGCCACCACCGGGAACATCGGATCGCCGGTGTTGTACTCGTCCCACGCCTCGTCGATCCACCCGTCGCGCGCGTGCATCGGCCGGGCCCCGCGCCCGTACCAGCTGTGGAACAGCTCGTGCGGCAGCGCGAACACAGCCGCGGTCGTCCCCCCGTCGTACTCCATCCCCTTGTTGATCGCGACATACGCCGTGAAGCGAGGATATGCATAGTCCCCGGTCGACATGCTGAAGCTCTGAAACGCGTCCGCCAGCAGCGCGTGCAGCTGCGCCGAGCTCTCCGGCGTCGCGAGCGTGCGGTGCAGCTCGACCGCGATCGCCGGCGCGTCCCCGGCCATCAGCATCTGGCTGCTCGACTCGACCCGACTCGCCGGGACCACCACCAGCATCGTCGACTGCGCCGTCGAGTACGCCGGAAAATCGATCGCCCAGCGGTCCGGCCCCAGCTCGCTGATCTCCCCATTGCTGATCACCCGCTGCTCCGCCGGCGCCCCCACGATCTCGAGCGTCAGCGCGATCGGATGCCGGTCGTGGATGAGGTTCGCCGGCAGCCACTGCTCGAGGAACATGCGCGGCGCCAGGTCGCTGAAGCCGAAGTCCCAGGTCACCCCGTCGACGGCGAAGTCGGGCGGCGCCGCGGCGAAGCCCGCCAGCTTGGTCACCGGGTAGCGCAGCTCGAGCGTGTGCTCCGTGCAGGCCGGCAGCTCGACCCCCAGCACCCGCATCTCCGCCCCCGGCCCGCCCCCGAGGTCGCGCTCCGGCATCGCCTCGGCATCGATCGCCTCCCCGTCGAGGATCGCCTCCGTCACCGTCCCCTGCCGAAGATCAAAGATCGGCCGCCCCGCCTCGGCGATCGCGAAGCGCAGGCGCGCGTAGGCCTCGGTCGTCTGCGCCGCGACGTCGAGGCGAAATTCCCCGCGCAGCTCGAGCACGTCGATCGGCACCGCCAGCGCCCCGTCGACCATCACCGGCAGCGGCGCGACCAGCAGATCGCCGGCCCGACAATCGTCGGCCTCGCCCGTGCTCGCCGTGCCCGTGCTCCCCTCCACCTCGCCGGTGCTCGCCCCGCCCGACGTTCCAGACGTGCTCGCCTCGTCCCCCGTCGTCGGCGCCGCCTCCGAGCTCCCACCCGCGCCCGAGCTCGAGCCCGGGCCAGACCCATCTCCATCACCCGCCCCGCCGCCCTCGCAGGCGACCAGCGCGAGCCCCAGACACCACGCGCGGCGCTCACTCGATGACGAGCGGCACCTCTTTCCACAGCATCTGAAAGTTGGCCAGTGACTTCTGCTGCCACGCCGTCGCCTTCGAGCCGACCAGCTTCAGCTGCGGCTTCCCGGCCTTGCGCGCCCCGACCACGAACAGGCTGAGCGCCGTGATCCCCGAGCTGTTGAGGAACTTGAGCTCCTTGAAGTCCAGCACCAGCGGCTGCTCCCCGACCTGCGCCGCGGCGGCGTGCAGCAGCTTGGCGACGTTGTCGTAGGCCTTCACGTTGGCCAGGCGCAGCGCCCCGCTGAAATAGACGGTCGCGGTCTCCGGGGAGAAACGCACCACGGCTTCGGTCTCGCGGACTTCCATGCTCTACACCCCTTCCAAGGTCTGAAACGCGCGGACCGTGACGGTCGGGCGGCCCTGCTCGTCCTCGCTGAAGCGAACCCCGACGCGGACCGCGTGGTCCTTGCGGAGCACCAGCAGCCCGATGCCCGAGCGCTGGGCCGCGGCGGCGTTCTCGATCTTGGCCTCGAGGATCTGCAGGTACACCGCGTCGAGATCGGCGCGCTCCTGCATCGCCCGCAGATACTCCTCGAAGCGCTGGGCGAAGGCCGGCGTCGTCCCGTTCTCCACCTCGAGCATGAGCACCCGGCTAAAGTGCTTGATGCGCACGTTGATCTGCGCCTCGCGCTTGCGCGAGAACTTGGCCGCGTTCTCGATCAGCTCCTGAAACACCGTCGAGATCGCGGTGTCGATCGAGCTCATCGCGTCGCGATGGTCGCCCGAGTACACCGTGGAGATGTAGCCGGCCACGAAGTCCGAGAGCAGCCCGCAGCGCTGCCAGTGCGCCGTCAGCTCGCTGGGCGACAGCGTGAGCGCGAGCTGGGCCTCGGGCACCAGCACGTCGGGGACGAAGTCGAAATCGCCGTAGATCTTGTTGCTCATGACAGCCTCTACGCGGTCCTCCGGACCAGGACCAGGGTGATGTCGTCGTGGACGATGCCGCCGGCGATCCAGCGGTAGATGTCCGCGAAGACGCCGCGCACGATCTCGTCGCAGGGCAAGCTGCGCCGGCTCGCCACCGACTCCTTCAGGCGCCCGGTCCCGAACTCGGCCTTCGCCGGGCTCTCGGCCTCGGTCACGCCGTCGGTGTAGAGCACCATCAGGTCGCCCAGCGCCAGCGTGAAGCGGCTCTCGACCATCATGTCGTCGACCTCCGGCAGCAGCCCGACGTTGATGCCGAGCGGCAGCGTGTCGATCTCCTCGACCTCGCCGCTGACGCGGACGATGATCACGCTCTCGTGCTGCCCCGCCACCCGCACCTCGCCGTCGTGGTAGCGCAGCAGCGCCAGGGTCAGGTTGCGGGCGTCGCCCATCCGCTCCGAGACGTTCTTGTAGATCACCGAGTTGACCCGCACCAGCGAGGGCACCAGGTCGCCCGCGGTCTGCTCGAGCGCGGTGCGCAGCGCCGCCTGGGCCATCAGCATCACCACCCCTGACGCCAGACCATGGTCGGTCACGTCGCCGATCACCAGACAGGTCGACCCGTCCGGCCCCTCGAGCACGTCGTAGATGTCGCCGCCGATCTCCGACGCCGGCACCATGTGCGCCGCGATCTCGAGGCCCGCGTGGCGCTGCAGCTCCGCCCCGCGCGGCAGGATCATCGCCTGCAGCCGCTGCGCGACGTCCAGCTCCAGGCCCATGCGCAGGTTCTCCTGCGCCAGCCGCTGCTTCTCGCGCGCCGCGATCTGGATCTTCTGCACCGCCACCGGCATCGCCGCCGTGACCCGACCGATCAGGCCCGCCTCGAAGTACGTCGCCGCCAGCGTCAGTCCGGTGTACACGAGCGAGATGATGGCGAACAGCGCCAGCGGCAGCGGCGTCAGGCCCTCGGCCGTCGCCGCCGCCTCGCGGGCCTGCGCCGCCGCCGGGGCCAGCCCGTGCATCGCCGCCAGCTCGCTGCGGGTCATCAGCACGTACTCGAACTCCACGCCCCGCGTCTGCACCGCGAACACGAAGCTGGCGATCGTCACCGCGAACCACGCGATCGCGGCGCCGCGACCGATGATGATCCCCGTGAGGAACACGGTGAGGATGCTGAGCGTCTGGTCGAACAGCACGCTGGTCGCCGTGTTCGGGTTCAGGTGCACGAACACCAGGCAGGCCAGCTGGATCAGCCCGATCGAGACCCAGCGCGTCAGGCGATCGAGGCGCGGCCGCTCGCGGTGCTCGCCGCGCAGCACCCACAGGTTGTAGGCCGCCGATCCCAGGTTCACCGCGATGATCAGCGGCAGCACCACGTTGTCGCGGGCCGGCGCCGGCAGGTGGCCCTGCGTCGCCAGCTGGATCACCACGTGCAGCAGCACCACCGACCCGACGATCAAGTTGATCGAGATCAAGATCTTGCGCTTGATGTTCTTCGACGGCTCCTCGAGGATCTCCGTCGCCTCCTCGAGCGCATCGCGGCCGCCGATCGTCAGGCCGCGCTGCGAGGCGCCGCGCTCCCCGGAGAGCTGAAGGTCGCTGCTGGTGTCGATCGGTGTCATCGCCCGGGCTCACCTCGCAGCGCGGGTCGACGGCGGCTTTTGAAACACCTGGGTCTCCACGTCGAGGCTGATCTCGCAGTCGCTGCCGAGGTAGAGCTCCTGCGCGACCTGGAAGGCCTCGTCGATCTCCTCGCGGTGACCCATGAACGACAGCATGCCCCACATGCCCATGCGCCCGAGCCGGACCTCATTCGGCGCGAAGCTCGGCTCGACCCCGCCGGTGTTGCGCACCGTCGTCCGGTAGTGACACACCGGCGTAAATCCGAACTCCGCGGCCCGCCGCGGCAAACTGGCCAGCACCGTGCGGTCGCCCTCGTGGTGCCGGTGGTGCGCCTCGACCATCGCCCGGATCTCGTCCGGCCCGGTGAAGGTCGTGTCGTTCACGTCGACCACGTAGAGCAGCCCGCCCGGCTTCAAGATCCGCCGCAGCTCGAGCAGCGCGAGGTCCGGGTTGCGCAGGTGGATGAACACGAAATTCGCGGTGACGACGTCGTAGGCCTCGTCGGGCTCGCCGGTCGCGTAGGCGCTGCCCTCCGTGAACTCGAGGTCCGGGTAGGCGAAGCGGGCGTACGCGATCAGCTGCGGCGAGGGCTCGACCCCCTTCACGCGGTAGCCCGCGAGCGCCGGCTCCTTGGCGATCAGCGCCAGGTACACGCCGGTGCCCGTGCCGACGTCGAGCAAGGTCCGCCCACCGGCCGCGCCCACTGCGTCCGGCGCGTCTACCGTGGGGGCCGTGTCTGTCGTGTGTGGCGCGTCCGACCGCGGGAACGGCGTCGCCGCCAGGCGCGGCCGCTGCTCCGCGAACAGCAGCCGGTTCTGCGCCGCCAGGCGCGGCAGCTCGTCGGCCAGCGACAGCGGCGTCGCGTACAGGTTCTCGGCCGCCAGCCGGGCCCGCGGGAACAGCTCGCCCCGCCCCTCGTCGGCCAGGAAGCGCACCAGCGAGGGCACCAGCACCGGACAGCGCCGCAGGGCGCTCTCCGCCATCTCGCGCGCCTTCAGGTACAGCGCGCGCAGCTTGGCCTCGCCCTCCAGCTGCATCACGACCATCGCCTCGCCGTCGTGCATCACCTCGGCGTGGAACTCGGCGTTGAACAGGCGGCTGTAGTGCGCCTGCAGGTTGCGGTGCACGTCGCGCAGCACGATGAACAGCCGGCCCGGCCGCAGGCTCTCGTAGACGTAGCGCAGCAGCCCCGCGACCAGCACCTCGGTGATGCCGTGTCCGCGATGGCTGCGGAGCTCGAGCCGCTTGCCGAACTGCACCGTCAGCCCGTCGATCGGCGCCAGCCCCCACTCGGCCAGCTCGGGCTCCCCTGGCGCCCCTCCCGAGAAGATCCACAGCGACACGCAGGCCACCAGCTCGCCGTCGACCGCCGCCGCCAGGTGCAGCCCCTTCGGGTCGCGCGGGTGGGTCACGATGTCGGCAGCGATGCCCTGCTCCTCGACATAGACCTTGCGTCGCAGCTCGAGGATCGCCTCGCTGGCGTCCTCCCAACGCAGCCACCGCACCTCGATCCCCGGCGTTCGGTCCGTCAACCTTGTCTGCCTCTCGTTCACGCTGGACTGATGTCGCTGGCCGGCCCAGCCGCGCAGCGGAGCCCCCGCACGCGTGGGCGAGACACTAGCAAGCGGCGCAAACGAGTGTCAACGCGGCCTCCCCGGCGACTCGCCGCGCGCGTGGCTCACAGCGCCGCGATCACGGCCCGGCCAGCGCGCTTTTGACCGGCCCTGCGAGCCCGCGCGAGCGTCGATCGTCATCTGTCTCATGGGACAGGCGACCACCGTGTCGCCCGACCAGCCTCCGAGCGCCTCCAGGCGGGAGATCCCCTCGCACCATCAGCCCCCCACCATCAGCCCCCCACCATCAGCCAGGGTCGCACGCCCCGTCGCACAGGTTCTCGGCGAAGCCCTTGAAGATGAAGCGCTCGATGATCTCGAGCAACGCCGGGTCGTCGACCGCGGAGCCGTGCGCCCCGTTGTCGCCGTCCGGCGGCGGCAGGTTCTGCGTCGGCGGCAGCGGCAGCTTCTTGGTGTCGACGATCAGCAGCGCCGGGCCGGTCTGGAGCGGCTCGGCCGACTCCTCGAGGCCCCACACCGGCTTCGGGCTCGGGGTCAGCAGCGGCATCTTGAAGCTGCGGGCCATCGCCTCGCTGGCGATGTTCGGCACCTGCGAGTCGCCGATCGACTCGATCAAGAACAGCCGCTTGGGGTCACCACCGCCGATCGGGTTCGTGATCAGCTCGGCGAGGATGCCCGGGTCGGCGCGGTCGAACGCCGACTGCACGAGCGCGAACAGGAACTCGCGCTCCTGCGGGTCCCTGTGGTTCACCGCCCACGCGTCCGACAGCGCCGAGAAGGCGCTGGAGCGCCAGATCATCAGCGAGTAGTTCGACGCGCCGACCACCAGGATCCCGCGCGGCAGGTTCGGCGCCATCGCCACCACGGTCCCGCCCATGATCCCGCCCTGCGAGCCGCCGAGGTACTGCACCGAGGTCGGGTCGATCAGGCTCGTCATCACCCCGTCGACCTCGACCTGCATCTCCGCCTCGTCCAGGAAGTCGCCCTGCCCGAGGTAGGCCAGCGTCGTGAAGTTGACGGCCGACTGCAGCAGGCGGTCCGGCACCGTGTTGCCGCCGATGAAGTTCTCGCCGAAGGCCTGCAAGATCCGCGGCACGTCCTCCTGCGCCATGCCCCAGAAGTCCGTCCCCGCCACGATCACGCTGGTCGCTCGCTCGGCGATGCTGATCGCCTCCTCGCCGCTCCCGAGCAGGCCGTGGCCATAGACGATGAACGGCACTGGCGTGCCCTTGTCCCACACCGCCTGCGGCACGCCGATGTAGAACTTCGCCTCCGCGCTGCCCGAGCAGTCCGGCGTCCCGTCGGCGGTCCGCTGCATCACCGTGCCCGGACCCGAGTCGTCGGTCAGGCAGCTAGGCACGTTGAAGTGCCCGCGGATCACCCGCGCCAGTTCCGGCGAGGGCTGCACCTGGACCTCGTCGATCACGTAGCCGAGGTCGCCCTTGCCCGCGAACTCCTCCACCTGCGGCGAGATCGCGACCAGGTCGCTCTGCATCCGCTCCGCGCTCGCGGTGTGAAAGCCCCACGCCAGCTGCAGCGACTCGCGCTCGACCCCCGCGGCCTTGAGCGCCGCGAACACGTCCTCCTGATCCTTGCGCAGCGCCTCCAGCTGCGGCACGTCCGTGCTCAGGTGGTCGCGCAGCGCCCGGAACAGCGGCGACGGCGCGAGCTCCTGCCCCTTCGCGTCGTGCAGCCCGCGCAGCCCGACGACGTAGTGACGCTCGTAGTTCAGCCGCCGCATCGGCCGCACGAACACCGTCACCGGCTCGCCCTTCTGCGCGGTCGCGTCGAGCTCCGCGAAGTACGGCCAGCGCTCCCCGCTCTCGACCTCGATCAGCACGATCGGGGCGTCGTCCGCGAGCGAGCGGCCGATGTCGTCGATCGGCGGCAGGTCGGCGCCGTCGACCCCCGCCTTGAACGCGAAGCGGATCTGCGAGTTCGGCGAGAAGCCGTCGACGTCGTTGGTGATGTCGTCGACCGCGAAGGGCTGCATCTTGTTGTTCTTCGGCAGCAGCTCCGGGTCGTAGTTCACCCGTCGGCCCGTCTTGGTCCCCGCGTCGGCCACCAGCGTCAGGTCCGAGGGCCACGGATACAGGCACTGCCCGCGCCCCCCCGGATCGCCCAGCGGGTGACAGCCCTTCTCCACGTCCGCGCGCCCGATGTCCTCGCAGGTCCCGCCCACGCACGCCTCCTCGGCCGCGCACGCGTCGCAGACCCCGTCGGTCTCGCCGCTGCTGGTCGTCGGCGTCGCGGTCGTGCTCGCCTCGCCCGTGCTCGCCTCGCCCGTGCCGCTCGCCTCGCTCGCCGGTGTATCGCTCGCGTCGCCGCCCCCGGTGGGCGAGAGACAGGCCGGCAACAACAGCGAGGACGCGAGGGTCAGGACACGAGAGCGCATCCACCTTCACTACACCAATTGCCCGCTAGCTTGCAGCACCGGCGAGGGGCGCCGACCACACCTTCTCGATCGCGTCGTCCGGGGTGCGCTGGTACAGGGCCAGCGACCCCAGCATGAAGCGACCCGGCAGGCGCAGCGCGAACAGCTCGCTCACCGCGGCCGCGGACAACGGCCCCGCCATGCGCAGGGTGCAGTGCGGGAAGAACGGGAAGCGGCTGGCTTCGAAGCGCAGCCCGGTCTGCTTGAGCCCGTCGTGGATCGCCTCGAAGGGGATCGGGTCGGCCAGGCTGAGCACGAAGATGTCGGTGCCGGGGAACCGCACCACCGCCCCGAACTCCGCGCAGATCGGCGGCGTCCGGGCGCAGAATTGGCTCAGACGCGCCGCCACATCCTCGGGATCGAGCTGCGCCCGGATCGCCCCCACCCCGCTCGAGCCCGCGATCGTCAGCTCGACCGGAAAGCTGTGCAGCCGCTCGCAGTGTCGCCGACGCAGCTCGAGCACCTGCGAGGCCTGCGGTTCGGGCACATCCAGGCAGATGTACGTCGGATTGAGCAGCTGCATCGGCGCCTGTGTCTGCCGTTTGTAGCGGATCGGCGGCCCCGGTCGACGAAAAAGTCTGCCCCGTGCGAAAAGCCACCGCCCGCGTCCACCGCCCACGTCCCCCACGGTGTGGGGGCTACCGGAGACCGTAGACCCGCGTCGCCACCAGCGGCTATGGTGCCGTCTCGTGGAGGTTCTCGGCATGGAAATCACCTCGTTCTGGCCCCGCCGGCGCACTCTGGGCCCCGCCGCGCTGGTCCTCCTCACCCTCGGCGGCGCCTGTTACTCCGGCGCCGACGGCAACACCGACAGCAACTCCGGCCCCACCGCCGGCCCCGCCAGCGCCACCGCCGATGACGGCGCCCCCACCACCAGCGCCGGCGACGACACCAGCAGCGACGACACCGGCGCCACCCCGGCGGAGTTCGACCCGGCCCCCGTCCGCCTGCGCCTGTTGCTCGCGCGCCACTACCAAAACGCCGTCCGAGACCTCCTCGGCGAGGCCGCCGCGGCCGCTGCCACCCCACCGGTGGACACCGCCCTCAACGGCTTCGAGGCCATCGCCGCCGCCCAGGTCGCGCTCACCGACGCCGCCGTCGACCTCTACGAGAAGTCCGCCCGGGCCGTCGCCGCCGAGGCCATGAAGGACCCCGTGCGCATCGCTGGCCTGCTCGGCTGCCAGCCCACCGGCCCCGACGACGCCGCCTGCCACCGCAGCTTCGTCACCACCTTCGGCCGCCTGGTCTGGCGCCGCCCGCTGACCAGCGACGAGCAGGACCGATATACCGCCGTCGCCCAGGACGCCGCCCTCCAGCTCGGCAACTTCGACGCCGGCGTCGAGGCTGCGATCTTCACCTTCCTGCAGTCGCCGTACTTCCTCTACCAGGTCGAGGTCGGCGAGCCCGACCCGAACGACCCCGAGGAGCGCGGCCTCACCTCGATCGAGATGGCCACCCGCCTCTCCTTCTTCCTCCTCGACACCACCCCCACCGCCGAGATCCTCACCCTCGCCGAGAGCGGCGGCCTGGACAGCCCCGCCGAGGTGCGCGCCGTCGCCGAGGTCATGGTCGAGGCCCCCGGGGCCCGCCTCGCCCTCGGCAACTTCTACGCCGAGGTGCTCAAGCTGCGGACCATCGAGACCCTCGCCAAGGATCCCAACACCTACCCGCAGTTCTCGCCGACCCTCGCCGCCGCGATGCGCCAGGAGACCCTCGCCCTCGTCGACGACGTCGCCTTCACGGCGGACACCGACTTCCGCGCCATCCTCGACGCCCCCTACACCTTCGTCAACGGCCCGCTCGCCGCGCTCTACGGCCTCATCCCCGATCCCAACCAGCTCGGCGACACCTGGCAGCGCTTCGACCTCCCCGCCGAGAGCAAGCGCGGCGGGATCCTCGGCCAGGCCGCCTTCCTCTCGGCCTACGCCCACGTCTCCTCGACCTCGCCGACCCTGCGCGGCAAGTTCGTGCGCGAGGCCCTGATGTGCATCGGCATGCCCCCGCCGCCGCCCGATGTCGTCACCAAGCTGCCCGAGGGCGCCGAATACAAGACCATGCGCGAGCGCCTGGCCCAGCACAAGAGCGAGCCCTGCGTCGGCTGCCACTCGCTCATGGACCCGATCGGCCTCGGCCTCGAGAACTTCGACGGCATCGGCATCTTCCGCGCCGTCGAGAACGGCGTCGTCCTCGACACCTCCGAGACCATCGAGGGCCTCGGCGACTTCGACGGCGCCCGCGAGCTCGGCACCCTCCTGCGCGACAGCCCCGAGGTCACCGAGTGCATGGTCCGCAACCTGTTCCGCCACGCCACCGGCCACCTCGAGATCAAGGGCGAATACCCCGCCCTCACCAACCTCGACCTCGCCTTCGAGGACGCCGGCTACCGCATGAAAGACCTGCTCGTCGAGCTGGTCGCCAGCCCCGCCTTCCTCCGCGTCGGCACCCCCGAATAAAGAAAGGAGCAAACAGCCAATGTCACGCTTTCACCTCAGCCGTCGCACGATGCTCCGGGGCGCCATCGGCGGGACCTCGGTCGCCCTCGCCCTGCCCATGCTCGACGCCATGCTCAACAGCAACGGCACCGCCCTCGCCGCCGGTGAGCCGCTGCCGCGCCGCCTCGTCACCTGGTTCTTCGGCAACGGCGTCGCCCTCGTCGACGCGACCAACCCCGGCGCCGGCCTGCGCTGGGGCCCCGCCGAGCAGGGCCCGGGGTACCCGCTCACGCCCCAGCTCGCCGGCCTCGCCGGCGTCGAGGAGTACTGCTCGCTCCTCACCGGCTTCGACATCAAGGCCGCCGCCATGCACCGCCGCGGCCACCACGACGGCGTCGCCGGCTTCTTCTCCGGCCACCCCTTCATCGAGCTGCCCCACGCCGACAACAGCTATTCGTCCAAGTCCGGCGGACCCACGATCGACCAGGTCGCCGCCGACGCGATCGGCGGCCAGACCTTCCTCCCCTCGGTCCAGATCGCCGCGTCCAAGCGCGTGATCACCAGCGAGGGCCCCACCCTGCAATTCCTGTCGCACAAGAGCCCGGATGTCTCCCTGCCGCAGATCTTCAGCCCCCTCGATCTCTACACAAAGCTGTTCGACAGCTTCGTCCCCCAGGACGACCCCACCAAGCCCCTGCGTCTGAACGCCCTCGACGCCGTCGCCGAGGACGTGAAACGCCTCAAGCTGCGCGTCGGCAAGGCCGACCAGATCCGCCTCGACGCCCACCTCAGCTCGGTCGCCCAGATCCGCAAGCAGATCGAGGCCCTCGCCCCTGAATGCATGCAACCCATGCAGCCGGTCAACACCAACGAGGACACCGACGGCAAGGAGCCGCTCGACGAGGTCAACCAGATCATGTGCGACCTGCTCGTCGAGGCCTTCCGCTGCGACATCACCCGCGTCGCCAGCTTCCAGTACACCGGCTCGGTCGGCTACACCGTGTTCCATATGCTCGGCCAGACCCTCGGCCACCACGACCTCACCCACGACACCAACTACAACGATAGCGTCGACGCCGCGACCGCACATACCATCGAGGCCTTCGGCTACCTGCTCAAGCGCCTCAAGGCCACCCCCGAGGCCGACGGCAACCTGCTCGACCAGAGCTGCATCATCCTCGGCAGCGACGCCTCCTCCGGCTACACCCACGACGTGTTCAATCAACCCTGCATCATCGCCGGCCGCGGCGGCGGCGCGCTCAAACACCCGGGTATCCACTACGAATCTCCGAGTCAGGAGAACACCTCGGATATCCTGCTCGCCTGCCTACAAACCGTCGTCCCCGAGGCGACCCAGGTCGGCTCCGACATCGGCCTCTCGACCACGCCCCTGTCCGCGATCCAGGCCTGACGCCGGCTCAACCGAGCAATACGCGTGCACATGCGCGCGCTGTCCAGATCGCCACTGATGCAACATTCGTGGTCGGACGCCGCGGCCGTCGACGCCGACACGCCCGCGGGTTATCGTCCGGCCATGGTTCGCTCTGGCTTATTCCTCGCGTCGCTGGCCTGCGCCGGTTGTTCGATACAAAACCCGCTCTTCGAGCTCGCGCCCGAGACCAGCACGGGCACCGGCGCCATGACCGAGGCCACCAGCGGGCCCACCGGCGGCCCCACCACCGCCGCGACCACCGATCTCACCAGCGGCGGCCCCACCACCCCGACCGAGGCCACCACCGACCCTCCGCCCCCCGTTTGCGGCGACGGCGTGCAGGACCCCGGGGAGGGCTGCGACGACGGCAACGCGGTCGACGAGGACGCCTGCCTCAACAACTGTGAGCCGGCGAGCTGCGGCGACAACCTGCTGTGGGTCGGCGTCGAGGCCTGCGACGACGGCAACCACAACGACGCCGACGGCTGCGCGGCCGCCTGCATCTCGCCGACCTGCGGCGACGGCGTCGTCGACATGCAAAATGGCGAGAAGTGCGACGACGAGAACCAGGTCGACGACGACAGCTGCAACAACCTCTGCCTCGGCCCCTACTGCGGCGACGGCATCGTCCAGGACGGCGAGGAATGCGACGACAAGAACCCCGATGACACCGACGCCTGCCTGACGAACTGCCACGCGGCGAAGTGCGGCGACGGCTTCGTCCAGATGGGCGTCGAGCCCTGCGACGACGGCAACAACAACCCGGACGACGGCTGTGACATGTGCATGTCCGAGAAGTGCGGCGATGGCCTGCTCGACCCGGGCGAGGAGTGCGACGACGGCAACACGGACAACACCGACGACTGCACCATGCTGTGCCAGAAACCCCAGTGCGGCGACGGCTTCGAGCAGCTCGGCGAGGAGTGCGACGACGGCAACGGCGTCGACGCCGACGTGTGCACGAACCAGTGCAAGCAGGCCGTCTGCGGCGACGGCATCGTGTTTCAGAACGTCGAACCGTGCGACGACGGCAACATGGTGGACACCGACGCCTGCCTCACCGGCTGCATCAAGGCGACGTGCGGCGACAAGATCGTGTGGGAAAACAAGGAGACCTGCGACGACGGCAACATGCTCCCAGCCGACGGCTGCGAGGAGTGCCAGACCGTCAAGTGCGGCAACGGAGAGAAGGACGCGGACGAGGAGTGCGACCCCACCGTCGAGCCCTTCAAGAGCCTCGACGCCCCCGTGTGCGGCGAGAAGTGCCTCCTCAAGACCTGCTTCAAGGTCCACAACGAGGCCAACGCGGAGGAGCCGCCCCTCATGAACAACACCTGGCTCAACGCCTGCGCCGGCGCCCCCGGAAAGATCGTCGTCGTCACCCTCCTCGATGACAGCAAGAACGTCGTGTACATGGCCAAGGGCAACAAAGAAATGGCCGTCTGGATGACCAGCGACCTGACGATCGGCCAGCCCAAGCCCAGCCTCGAGTTCGATCTCTTGAGCCACAAGCGCATCGTCCAGATGGCGCACATCGTCCCCAAGGACGCGAAGTACGACTATTTGATGCTCCCCAGCCAGGTCGCGCTCCCGGGTCAGCTCACCTGCCACACCTCGCTCGGCGACGGCTACGGCGTGGTCCTCTTCTCCGACCTCAAGGTCCCGATGGCGCCGAAGCTCCTCGTGATGGGCGTGAAGGGCGGCAAGAGCGGCACGAATCGCGCGATCGCCAAATTCAGTGCGTCCACCGAGATCAGCTACAACCAGGGCTCCCTCATGGAGGTGTGCGTCAGCGGCGTGACCGGCTTCACCGGAACCTTCGCGCTGAGCGTGCTGTGAGCCCGACAGGACTCCGGTACCCTCAGCCCATGCTCCGCGCCGGCCCCCTCGCCGCCCTCGCCGCCCTCACCACGCTCACCCTCGGCGCGTGCAAGGTCTCGGGCGAGCTCAAGCTCGGCGGCAGCGCCGACACCACCAGCACCGCCACGCCATCCGACACCCCGGCCGAGCCGGCCCCGCCACAAACCGCCGTCCACATCGTCCGCCGCGGCGACAAGCTCATCTACGAGAACGGCGAGATCGAGTTCGCCACCAACTCTGACAACCTCCGCGGCGCCGGCACCGAAGCCGTGCTCGACGAGTTCGCCGGCGTGCTCGCCCGCTTCCCCGGGCTCGCCGTGCGCATCGAGGGTCACACCGACAGCCGCGGCAGCACGGCCTCCAACAAGAAGCTCTCCGACGACCGCGCCCGCGCCATCCAAAGCGCCCTGGTCCGCCGCGGCGTCGCCAGCGAGCGCCTCAGCACCATCGGTTACGGCGAGAACAAGCCCACCCGCCCCGAGCCCGCCTTCTGCCGCAACCACTCCGAGGACACTGTCCCCGTCGATCGCCTGAGCGAATGCCACACCACCTGGCAACATAACCGCCGCGCCGTGTTCGTCGTCACCGCCGGCGCCGACACCCTCCCCTCCGAGGGCGCCTCCGTCAGCCACCCCACCGCCGCCCCCACCGTCGATCCTCCGCCGTCCGTCGCCACCACGACCGCGAAGAAGCACCGTCCGGACTGGGCCCTGCGCCTGTTCGGCGGCTACTCCACCCTCCCCCAAGGCGGCTTCCACGGCGGCCACTTAGGCGTCGGCCTCCACGCCTCGCAGCGCTTCGGCAAGCGCGACCGCGGCTACATCGGCGGCGGCCCACGCCTGCACTACCGCGGCCTGCGTCACCACGAGACCGACGGCACCGACTCGAACGAGACGACCCTCGCAATCCACCAGTTCGGACCCGAGGGCAACCTCCTGATAGGCGGCGGCTCGCAGCGCGTCGTCGGCCTGCTCTCCGCCCGCCTCGGCCTCGGCCTCCACGCCGCCCGCGGCAGCGTCCGCGTCGGCACCACCACCACCGACCTCACCAGCAACGCGCTCGCCGGCTGGGCCCTCGGCGGCCTCGTGGTGCTCGCCAAGCTGACCCCACGGTGGAGCCTCGGCGGCCACGCCGAGGTCGGCGCGCTCGGCAGCACCGGCGGCGGCTCGCTCGTCCTCCTGGCCGAGATCGGCCTGAACGTCGCCTGGCACTTCGGCCGCGGCCGCCGCGACGGAATCTGATCCCGCCGAGGTGGCGCGCAAGCGCGCCCGCCGGGCCCGTTGAGTTGTCGACCCGAACCGGCCTACGATACCGCTGCAACGGCGTACACCCGGCCTTTGCACTCCCCGCTTGCCCGAGCCTCGCCACACCGCGATCGCCCTCCACGCCGTCGGCCAGGCGCTGCACCGTCGCGGTCAGCACGCCCAGGCCCTCGCGCACTACCGCCGCGCCCTCGCCTTGCAGCGCCGACTCGCCGGCAGCGTGCACCCCCACACCGCCAGCACCCTCACCGCGATCGGCCAGATCCTCCACGCCCAGGGCAACCACAGCGAGGCCCTCGAGCACCACCGCCAGGCCCTCGCGCTCAAGCGCGAGTACCTCGGCCCGGGCCACATCTACACCGCCTTCACCCTCTTCGACCTCGGCCAGACCCTCCAGGCCCTCGAGCAAAAGACCGAAGCGCTCGCCTCGTTCGCGCGCGCCCTCACCGTGCAACAGAAGCTGCTCGGCCCGCAGCACCCGCGCACCATCGCGACCCAGCGGGCGATCGCCGAGATCCTCCAGAGCCAGGGCCACTTCGCCGAGGCCCTCACCTACGCGCGCAGCGCCCTCGCGGGCCTCCAACAATTGCACGGCGAGCACAGCCCGCGGCAGGGCCCGCTGCTCGCCAGCATCGGCCAGATCCTCTACCAGCAGGGCCAACACGGCGAATCGGTCGCGACCCTGCGCCGCGCCCTCGAGCACCTCGCCAACCTGCGCGGCCCGCTGCACGACGACACCCTCGCGGTCCAGCTCGACCTCGGCCGCGCCCTCCACCGCCAAGGCGACGCCCGGGCCGCCCTCGTCGCCTTCCAGGACAACCTCGACGGCCTGCGCAGCAGCGCCGGCAGCGATCACCCCCGCGTCGCCGGCACCCTCAACGCGATCGGCCAGGTCCACTACAGCGAGGGCAACTTCAAGGCCGCCCTCGAGCACTACCACCAGGCCCTCGAGATCCGCCAGCGCACCCTCGGCCCCGACCACTGGCAGACCGCCACCTCCCGCTTCAATTGTGGCACCGCGATGCGCGAGCTCGGCGACCCCTGGGGCCTCAACGAAATGCAGAGCGCCGCCGATACCCTCGAGCGCCTGCTCGGCCCGACCCACCCCCACGTGCTTGCGACCCGCTCCTGGCTGCGCTGACGCGAGAGAATATTCCCCGCACCCCGCGAACACCGGACCCCTCCGACGTTTGCGCTGGCAAAAGATCCGCCGTATACCCGCCCCTCATGCGCACGATCACCCTCGCCCTCCTGATCGCCGCCAGCGTCGCGTGTAACAAGCCCGACCCGGCCGCCGATGCAACGAAATCAGGCACTGTGCCCGGCACCGCATCGGACGCCAAGCCCGGCACCGAGGCCCTCCGCGGCCAGCCCGGCGAGGCGGACGCGCCCCCGCCAGCGCTGATCAAGCCCCCGCCCGTGATCTCCGGCGGCGCCGCCGATCGCCTGGTCCCCGGCGACGCCGCCCTGCTCGCCCACATCGATATGCAGGGCCTCGCCGGCTCGCCGCTGTGGGCCGCCAACAAGGCCATCCTCGACGCCGACCCCGAGTTCACCAAACAGATGAATTCGTTCGCGGCCTGCAACATGCCCTTCTCCGGCCTCCGCGGCCTCGACATCGGCGTCGGCAGCGACGGCCAGGAGCTGGTCCTCGTGGTCTCCGGCGGCGGCGTCGGCAAGCCCGACAACCTCCGCTGCCTGCAAGCCAGGCTCAACACCGGCGACATGAAGCTCGAGGAGCAAGACGGCACCACCCGCGTCGTGTTCGCCGGCGGCGAACGCTTCGGTCACCCGGCCGGCGACGACGCCATCGTCATCACCACCCGCGCGTGGAGCGACGCCGTCCTCGGCCTCATCGCCGGTAAGGGCAGCTCGGTCCGCGACGGCGGCCTCAAGGACATCCTCGCCGCGGCCGACCAGAGCAAGCACATCTGGTTCGCCGGCCGACTCCCACCCGAGCTCGCCGCGCTGGCCTCCGCCGGCGTCGCCAGCATGGCCGGCCTCAGATCCGTCGCCGGCTCGCTCGACCTCAGCGCCGGCCTCGGCCTGACCCTCGCCTTCGGCATGGACAGCCCCGACAAGGCCAAGGCCACCCTCGGCGAGGTCCAGACCCAATTCGACACCGTCAAGCCGCTGGCCGGCCTGTTCGGCGTCCCACAGAGCGCCGTCGACAAGGTGAAGTTCTCCAGCAAGGACGCCAGCGTCGTGATGACCGCCGCCCTCACGATGGACGAGATCAACGCCCTCTCGGCCGCCCTCAACCAGCTCAACGCCGCCGGCAGCGAAGCAGCCCAGCCGCCCCAGCCGCCCCAGCCGCCCAAGCAGCCGATCGCCCCGCCGCCGACCTGATCGCCGACCTGCTCCGCCCCGCGACCCAGGATCTCCAGACCGCCGATCGCCCCCGACCCGCAGCGCACGATCTGCGAGACACCCAGCGGACCCGGTCTGCGCCGAGACTCACGCCCGCAGCGACGCGCGCGCCCGTGCTCGCGCGCCCGATCCTGCGCCATACTGCCCGCCGTGCGCCTCGCCCCTCCGCTCGCCCTCCTCGCCCTCCTGAGCGCCTGCAACCCCGCAGATCCAGCCGGCGCCACCACGGCCGACCCCAGCGGCCCCGGCACCACCAGCAGCGGCGGCATCGTCATCCCCACCAGCGCCGGCACCACCAGCGAGGCCGCCAGCACCGGCGACCCGCAGAAGCTCGACCTCCCGCCCGAGGCCGACCTCGGCGTCCTCACCCCCGGCTGCGGCGCCGTCGACATCCTCTTCGTCGTCGACAACTCCAAGTCGATGGGCCAGTACCAGGCCGCCCTCGCCGACGCCTTCCCGCAGTTCGTCGACGCCATGTTCGCCAACCTCCCGGCGGACATCAGCCTCCACGTCGGCATCACCACCACCGACTTCTCCTGCACCCAGCCCGGCGACCCCTGCTGCCCCGACGCCTGCCCGGTCGGCAACACCCAGTGTCAGATCGGCAGCACCCCGGAGGAGGTCGAGCTGCTCATGAGCTTCTATCACCCGCCGACCGCCGGCAACAACGGCGTCAACGGCGGGCAGGGCCGCCTCTTCAACCACGACGGCAAACCCTTCTTCGACGGCAACACCTCCGACGACCCCGCGCCGCTCAAACAATGGTTCACCGGCGCAGCGATCGCCGCCGGCGAGCAGGGCTCCTCGCTCGAGATGCCCGTCGCCGCCTCCGCCTACGCCCTCGACCCCGTCAACGACGCCAGCAACGCCGGCTTCGTCCGCGACACCGACGCGATCCTCCTCATCGTCTTCCTCACCAACGACCCCGACGGCTCGCTCGAACCGCTCAAGAGCTACGAGCAGCAGGTCCTCGCCGCCAAGCAAAACTGCCCCGAATGCGTGCTCACGGCCGGCCTCCTGCGCGCCTGCGTCCCGGCCGAGAACCAGCGCCTGTGGCAGTTCATGACCGCCTTCGGCGACGACCCGATCTGGCGCGACATCGAGGCCAAGGAAAAATACCCCGAGGTCGTCGGCGCCGCCCTCGCGTCCGCGCTCGTCGAGGCTTGCGAGAACATCCCGATCGGGTGACCCGGGGCTCGTCTGGCGAGCGCGGGGCGAGGATATCTGGGCCGGGGAGCGGGGGCCGGCGGACGGTGGGTCCCTGCGACGCGGGTCCTCCCAGAGCACGTGCTCGCCGCCCCATCTGTCCCGATAATCATCGCACTTTCACCAACCCTGGATCGCAACCCCGCAGGCCCGAGGGGGCGCCTGCGCGCGAGCCCTGGGTCCTCCCGCTGCTTCCCACGTCCTCCGGCCCCTGCTCCCCGGACGAGCACCGTCGGCGCCCCGCTCGTGGTGAATGTGCACACTGCCTCCCGCCTGGGAAATATGAACATAACAACATATCGTGTCCGCAAACCAAGGCTCGACCACAACGCCTCGCTCGCTCGCACCGACCCCTGGGCGCTGACAGCATATCGTGTCCGCGAACCAAGGCTCGGCCCGACGCCCGCTGACAACATATCGTACCCAGGCGACAATCTCGGCAATGCCCGGCCGCGCGACGTCCCGCGAGCCGCGACCAGCGGGGCGCCGACGGTGTCCGCCCGGGGAGCAAGGGGCCGATGGCGAGGGCGCAGCGGGAGGACCCGGGGCTCGCGCGCAGCCGCCCCTCGGCCCTCCACCGTCGATAACAAGGGTCGGTGAAACCACCCGAGAGATCACGACAGATGGGCGGCGAGCACGTGCCCCGGGAGGACCCGCGTCGCAGGGCCCCACAGCCATCGGCCCCCGCTCCCCGGCCCAGATATCCTCGCCCCGCGCTCTCCGCTCCCGCCACGAACCCGCAACAACGTTCACCGCGCCCGAACAAGGCGCGCCCGCGAGCAACATGCGCGGCCGCGGGGCTTGTATTCGCCGCGCCCGCAGACTATGGCTCGCAGCGATGGCCACTCGTCGCACCCCGCTAGTCGTCTCCGGCGTCGCTCTCCTGCTCGCCAGCTGCCCCGCCAAGCAGAACCCGGTGCAAGGGCCGGACCCCGGCGACGACCTCGACCTCGGCGACAACGCCCAGCTCGCCACCCCCGACGAGGGCCTCGAGTTCACGCTCCACGAGGGCAAGCCCGCCGCCGACGCCTCGCAGCGCCTCCCGCCCGCGCCCGCGACGGTGCTCCCCGACCGCGACATCAAGGCCCTGCTCGCCCGCCTCCCCCGCGCTCACCCCCGAGGTCGGCGACGTCGCCGACTTCGCCCTGCGCCCCGCCTCGCAGCCGCCGCCGAAGACCGGCACCACCGTCCTCGCCAGCTTCCCCACCCGCGGTCAGCCGCCGGCCGTCGCCGCCGCCCCGCTCAGCGTCCTGCGCCACAGCCCCGACGGCGAGGTCCCGGTCGCCGCCGACCTGTCCGTCACCTTCTCGCAGCCGATGGTCGCCGTCACCTCGCTCGCCCAGCTCGCCGCCGCCGAGGTCCCGGTCCGCCTCAGCCCCGCGACCCCCGGCAGCTGGCAGTGGCTCGGCACCCGCACCCTCGTGTTCCGCCCGACCACCCGCTTCCCGATGGCGACCGAGTTCCGCGTCGAGGTCCCGGCCGGCGTCGCCGCGGCCGACGGCAGCAAGCTGTCCCAAGGGACAGCCTTCACCTTCGCCACGCCGCCGGCGCGCCTCCTCAGCAGCTACCCGCGCGACACCACCACCACCCGCGCCCCGCGGATCTTCCTCGCCTTCGACCAGCGCATCGACCCCGCCGCCGTCCTCCCCTCGATCCAGGTCACCCCCGCCGGCGGCAGCCCGGCCGCCCTGCGCCTGGTCCCGCGCGACGAGGCCGTCAAGGATCGCGAGCTGCGCGGCCTGATCGAGTCCGCCGAGGACGGCCGCTGGCTGATCGTGCAACCGACCGCCGCGCTCCCCGGCGACGTCGACGTCCGCGTCACCCTCGCCGTCGGCCTGCCCTCCGCCGAGGGCCCGCGCAAGACCGTCACCGCCCAGGACTTCAGCTTTCACACCTACGGCCCCTTGAACCTCACCCTCGCCGAGTGCGGCTGGGGCAGCGAGTGCGACCCCGGCGTGCCCTTCCGCCTCGGCTTCAGCAACCCGCTCGACGACCGCCGCTTCAAGAAGGAGTGGGTAAAGGTCGAGCCCGAAGTCCCGGGCCTGACCGTCTCCGTCAGCGGCAACGAGCTCTACATCCAGGGCGCGACCAAGGCCCGCACCAAGTACACGGTCACCGTCGACCCCGCCCTGCGCGACGCCTACGGCCAGCGCCTCGGCCGCAGCGAGACCCGCAGCTTCACCGTCGGCCCGGCCCCCGACAATCTCTACGCCCCGCTCGAGATGCTCACGGTCCTCGACCCCGCGGCCGCCGGCAAGGTCTCCGTCTTTACCACCGGCCACAAGTCGCTGCGCGTCCGCATCTACGCCGTCACCCCGAGCGACTGGGACGCCTACCTCGCCTTCCAGCGCGCCCACAACGAGGACCGCCTCACCAAGGTCGCCCCGCCCGGCAAGCAGGTCTTCAACGACAAGGTCAAGATCGACGGCGACCCCGACATCCTCACCGAGACGGCGATCGATCTGCGCAGCGCCCTGCCCGGCGGCCTCGGCCACGCGATCGTCCTCGTCGAGCCGACCAAGGAGCCCAAGGAGCCGTGGATGCGCCGCGAGGTCATCACCTGGGCCCAGTCGACCCGCATCGGCCTCGACGCCTTCGTCGACGGCGAGAAGATGGTCGCCTTCGCCACCCGCCTCGTCGACGGCGCCCCCCAGGCCAACGTCGCCCTCGAGCTCTCCCCCAGCGGCGCCAAGGCCAGCAGCGGCGCCGACGGCCTCGCCAGCTTTGCCCTGCCCGCGAAGAGCAACCGCGTCCTGCTCGCGACCCAGGGCGAGGACCGGGCCTTCCTCCCACAGGCGGTCGGCTGGTGGTACGGCGACAACGACGACGCCGGTTGGAAGCCCTACAAGCGCGGCGACACCCTCCACTGGTTCGTGTTCGACGACCGCCAGATGTACCGCCCCGGCGAGACCATCAAGATCAAGGGCTGGCTGCGCACCCGCAGCCCCGGCCTGCGCGGCGGCCTCGGCCTGCCCGCCGGCGCCGCCTCGGAGCTGCGCTACAGCCTGGTCGACAGCCAGGGCAACAAGCTGCTCGCCGGCACCGTCAAGCCCAACGCGCTCGGCGGCTTCGACCTCGGCCTCACCCTCCCGAAGACCCCGAACCTCGGCGACGCCTACCTCAACCTCGAGGTCGCGTCCGGCACGATGAAAGATCAGAGCTACAGCCACCACCTCCAGATCCAGGAGTTTCGCCGCCCCGAGTACGAGGTCAAGGCCAGCGCCGGCGAGGGCCCGCACCTCGTCGGCGGCCACGCCGACCTCACCGTCTCCGCCCAGTACTTCGCCGGCGGCCCGCTCGCCAACGCCGAGGTCCACTGGTCGGTCACCAGCAGCCCCGGCAGCTACCACCCGCCCGGCCACGACGACTTCACCTTCGGCCGCTGGGTCCCGTGGTGGGACTTCTTCTCCCGCTTCGACGGCGGCCACTCGTCCAACTACCGCCCCCCGCAGGAATTCACCGCGCACACCGACGCCGCCGGCGAGCACCACCTGCGCGCCGACTTCATCAAGGTCACACCGATCCAGGCCACCAGCCTCCACGCCGAGGCCAGCGTCGTCGACGTCAACCGCCAGTCCTGGACGTCCAGCACCGACCTCCTGGTCCACCCCGCCAACCTCTACGTCGGCATGAAGAGCCAGCGCCTGTTCGTTCAGAAGGGCGAGCCCCTCGACGTCGACAGCATCATCACCGACCTCGACGGCAAGCTGCAGCCCGGCCGCGACATCAACGTCCGCGCCGTCCGCGTCGCCTACGAGCAAGAAGCCGGCGAGTGGAAGGAGACCGAGAAGGACCCCCAGGACTGCAAGAAGGGCTCCGCCGCGACCCCCGTGCGCTGCAGCTTCATCCCCAAGGAGGGCGGCACCTACCGCGTCACCGCCAGCATCGCCGACGACCAGGGCCGCCGCAACGAGAGTCAGCTGACCCTGTGGGTCGCCGGCGGCGATCAACCCCCGAGCCGCGGCGTCGAGCAGGAGCAGGTCCAGCTCATCCCCGACAAGAAGGAGTACGCCACCGGCGAGTCCGCCAAGCTGCTCGTGCTCGCCCCCTTCGCCCCCTCCGAGGGCGTGCTCACCCTGCGCCGCGAGGGCATCGTCGAGACTCGCCGCGTCAGCCTCGCTGCCACCTCGACCACCATCGAGGTCCCGATCGACGACGCCCACGCCCCGGCCCTCGAGCTCCAGCTCGACCTCGTCGGCAGCGCCCCGCGCAACCAGGACAACGGCCAGCCCGACCCCAAGCTCCCGCGCCGCCCCGCCTTCGCCGCCGGCCACATCACCCTCGCCGTCCCGCCGCGCAGCCGCACCCTGAACCTGTCCCTCAAGCCAGGTGTAGACAAGCTCGAGCCCGGCGGCAGCACCTCGCTCGAGGTGCTCGTGCTCGACGCCAAGAACCAGCCCGTCCGCGGCAGCGAGGTCGCCGTCGTCGTCGTCGACGAGGCCGTCCTCGCCCTCAGCAACTACCAGCTCGCCGACCCCCTCGCCGCCTTCTTCCCCGCCCTCGACGCCGGCGTCTCCGACCACCACAGCCGCGCCAGCATCGTCCTCGCCAACCCCGAGGACGCCGCGCAGGACAAGTCCGGCGCCGGCACCCTCGACGCGAAGAACGCCCCCGGCGGCGGCGCTGCGACCACGGGCGTCCCGATGCCCGAGAGCGCACCAGCCCCCGCGCCACCGCCCGCACCGCCGTCCGAGCCGATGGCCGACAACGCCTCCATGACCCGGGCCTCCGCCGGTGCCAAGCACGCCACCGCCCCCGGCCCCGCGATCGCCCTGCGCAGCAACTTCGACGCCCTCGCCCTGTTCGCCGCGGCCCTCCCCACCGACGCCCAGGGCCGCGCCCGCGTCGACATCAAGCTCCCCGACAACCTGACCCGCTACCGCATCATGGCCGTCGCCGTCGCCGGCGCCGACCGCTTCGGCAAGGCCGAGTCCGCGATCACCGCCCGCCTGCCGCTGATGGTCCGCCCCTCGGCCCCACGCTTCCTCAACTTCGGCGACCGCTTCGAGCTCCCGATCGTCCTCCAAAACCAGACCGACGCGCCGCTCACCGTCGACCTCGCCGCCCGCACCGCCAACCTCGACCTGACCCAAGGGGCAGGTCGCAAGGTCACCGTCCCCGCCAACGACCGCGTCGAGGTCCGCCTCCCCGCCGCCGCCGTCAAGGCCGGCACCGCCCGCTTCCAGGTCGTCGCCGCCTCCGGCAAGTGGAGCGACGCCGCCTCCGGCGCGCTCCCGGTGTGGACCCCGGCCACCACCGAGGCCTTCGCCACCTATGGCCAGATCGACAATGGCGCGATCAGCCAGCCCGTGCTCCCGCCGCAAGACGCCGTCCCCAGCTTCGGCGGCCTCGAGCTCAGCACCTCCTCTACGGCCCTCGCCGAGCTCACCGACGCCGTCCTCTACCTCGTCCGCTACCCCTTCGAATGCAGCGAGCAGCTGAGCTCGCGCATGATCACGATCGCGGCACTCAAGGACGTCCTCTCGGCATTCAAGGCCGAGAGCATGCCGTCCCAGGCCGAACTCCTCGCATTCGTCCAGACCGACATCGAACGCCTCAGCCGCCTGCAAAACCCCGACGGCGGGTGGTCGTTCTGGCGCCGCGGCGAGCCGTCCTGGCCCTACCTCACCATCCACGTCGCCCACGCCCTCGAGCGCGCCCGCAGCAAGGGCTTCCCTGTCCCCCCGGCGACCCTCGACCGGGCCCAGGACTACCTCAAGGACATCGAATCCAAGTTCGAATCCTGGTACATGCCGGAGATCAAGCGCCCGATCATCGCCTATGCGCTTTACACCCGCGCCCGCCTCGGCGTCCGCGACACCGCCCGCGCCCGCACCCTCTATTCCGAGGTCGCCCTCGACAAGCACTCATTGGAGACCCTCGGCTGGCTGCTCCCCGTCCTCGGCGACGGCGGCGAGTCCAAGGCGATCCTCCGCCACCTGCAGAACCAGGTCCGCGAGACCGCCGGCGCCGCCCACTTCACCACCAGCTACAGCGACGGCGCCCACCTCATCCTCCACTCCGAACGCCGCGTCGACGGCGTCCTGTTGGAGGCCCTCATCGGCGCCGACCCCAATTCCGACCTCATCCCCAAGCTGGTCCGTGGCCTGCTCGCCCACCGCGTCGCCGGTCGCTGGAATAACACCCAGGAGAACGCCTTCGTCCTCCTCGCCCTCGACCGCTACTTCAACACCTACGAAAAGGTCACCCCCGACTTCCTCGCCCGCGCCTGGCTCGGCCCCAAATCAGCCGGCGAACACCGCTTCAAGGGCCGCACCACCGAGCAATCGCGCACCTTCGTCGCCATGCCCGATCTGCTCAAGGCCGGCGCCGCCGACCTGGTGCTCAGCAAGGACGGCCCCGGCCGCCTCTACTACCGCCTCGGCCTCCGCTACGCGCCGAAGGACTTGAAGCTCCCCGCGCTCGAGCGCGGCTTCGTGGTCGAACGCAAATACGAGGCCCTCGACGACCCCAAGGACGTCCGCCGCGACCCCGACGGCACCTGGCACATCCGCGCCGGCGCCCGCGTCAAGGTGGCCCTCTCGATGGTCGCCCAGGACCGCCGTTACCACGTGGCATTGGTCGACCCCCTCCCCGCCGGCCTCGAGGCGATCAACCCCGCCCTCGCGACCACGGGGAATATGGACACCGCCGGCGCCAGCACCGGCGACGACGCCTCGCCGATGAAGCGCGGCTGGTGGTGGTGGTGGCGCCCCTGGTACGACCACCAGAACCTCCGCGACGAGCGCGTCGAGGCCTTCACCACCTTGCTGTGGGACGGCGTCCACGACTACAGCTACACCGCCCGCGCCACCACCCCGGGCACCTTCGTCGTGCCCCCGGCCAAGGCCGAGGAAATGTACGCACCCGAGACCTTCGGCCGCTCCGCGTCCGACCGCGTCATCGTCGAATAGCAGGGGGGGGGGGGGGGGGGGGGGGGCGGGGGGGGGGGGGGGGGGGGGGGGGGGGGGGGGGGGGGGGGGGGGGGGGGGGGGGGGGGGGGGCGGGGGGGGCGGGGGGGGGGGGGGGGGGGGGGGGGGGGGGGGGGGGGGGGGGGGGGGGGGGGGGGGGGGGGGGGGGGGGCGGGGGGGGGGGGGCGGGCGCGGCCCGGGGGGGCGCCCGGGGCGGCCGGGGGGGGGGGGGGGGGGGCGGGGGGGGGGGGGGGGCGGGGGGCGGGGGCCGGACCCGCCCCGCGGGCGATCGTGGTAGCACCCGCGAATGCTCCCACGACCGCCCGCCCGCGCTCTCTTCCCCGCCGGGCTGTGGCTCGCGCTCCCCCTCGCCGCGTGCACCCCGGCCAGCGGCGACGGCGAGACCGGCAGCACCACCACCGCGTCCTCGACACCCGCCAGCAGCAGCAGCGCCGGCGAGAGCGACCCGACGCCGACGAGCACCAGCGAGAGCACCAGCGACCCCGCCAGCACCAGCACGCCCACCAGCACGGCCAGCACGGCCAGCACCAGCACCACCGACGATTCCAGCACCACCGACAGCACCGGCCACACCTACCCCATCGACGCAATCTGCGCCCCCTGGCCCGCGCCCGCCAACCCCTTCGACCAATCGGTGGTCCCGATCGAGGTCCCGCCGCACGACCCGGCCGCCACCAAGATCGTGCTCGTCGCCGGCGCACCCAGCCTGGACCACCCCCCCGGCGCCCACGAGTTCTTCGCCGGCAGCGCCATCCTGGCCAAGCTGCTGTGCCAGACCCCCGGCGTCACCCCCGTCATCGTCAAGAACGGCTGGCCCACCGACGAGACGATCTTCGCCGGCGCCAGCTCGATCGTGTTTTACCTCGACGGCCGCGACACCCACCCGCTCGCCGACCCGGCCAAATACGCGGCCCTCAAGCCACACATCGAGGCCGGGGCCGGCTTCGTCAACCTGCATTACGCGGTCGACTACAACCCCCCGGTCGGCGCCCAGATCCTCCCCTGGCTCGGCGGCTACTACGAGGCCGGCTACTCGGTCAACCCGATCTGGAAGGCCACCTACGCCGCCCTCCCGGCGCACCCGATCGCCAACGGCGTGCCAGCATTCACCGTCAACGACGAATGGTACTACGATATGCGCTGGATCGACGGCATGGTCGGTGTCACCTCGATCCTGCAGTCCGTCCCCCCCGAGGAGACCCGCACCACCCCCGACACCCAGGCCCACCCGGGCCGCTCGGAGACCACCGCCTGGGCCTTCGACCGCCAGGACGGCGGCCGCGGCTTCGGCCTCACCGGCGGCCACTGGCACGGCAACTGGACCGACAGCGTCGACGCCCCCGACGCCGCGAAGCTGCGCCGCGTCGTCGTCAACGGCATCCTCTGGACCGCCGGGGTCGAGATACCGATCGACGGCGCACCCGTGGACTTCGACCCGGCCGACGGCGGTCACTGGCTCGACACCAAGTGATCCGGGCCGGCGACGACTCGTCCCGCACACGCGAATTTCAGGTTAGCGTCGCGGCATGTCTGACTGCTGCATGGTCCTGTTCCGGGGCCCCCACGATCTCACCGCCGCAGCCGCGGCCCTGACCGCCGAGGGTCTACGCGTCGAGCGTGACGACGACGAGCTCACGGTCACGTACGACGATTCCAGCCCCAGCTTCCGGGTCGTGCTGTCGCGCGCCGCCCACGTCGCCGAGGAGGCCGCCGAGATCGGCGAGGGCACCCCGCACGCCGCGATGCTCGCCAACTGCGACGCCCGCTTCGAGATCGCCATCGACGACCTCGACGAGGCGCTCGACGAGATCAACACGCTGATCCAGGTCCAGGCGGCCCTGCAGGGCCTCACCGGCGGGATCACCTTCACTGCCTGGAACGGCAACCTGCAAGCTCCCGATCAGGCCTGAGCCGCAGCGCTCCCCTTCACTTCACGCCCGTCCCTATTGGGTAGCAGCGGCTCATTCGCTCCCCGCACTCAGCCCGCGACACCTCACCCGGCCGCCACTTCGTGCGGCCGACAAATCTCGTGACGGATCGCTGGCCCGGCGGTAAATCACCGCATCATGACTGGACTTACCCTTCGCCACGCCCTCCTCCCCGCCCTCCTGCTCGCCGCTTGCGGGGGCAAGCCCGGCAGCACCGACGCCACGAGCGATGCCACGGACGCCACCACCGACGCCACCACGGAGCTCGCCACCACCGCCCCGACCGCGACCGACACCGGCGCCCCCACGACCACCATGACCAGCGACGTCGGGGGCAGCACGACCAGCGCGGCCACCACCGACGCGACCACCACGATCGGCGTCGAGACCCTCAGCTCCAGCGACACCGGCAGCGAGAACCACCACCAGCACCACCAGCACCACCGGCGTCGACACCACCACCGGCGGCGACTTCGGCGGCGACGCGGCCATCTACAACGACTGCGCCCCCAACGACGGCCCCGCCTTCCGCGTCGAGGTCGGCCTCACCGCCGCGATGTGCAAGGCCACCTGGCCCGGCGACGAGAAGCTCCTCATCCACGTCTACACGATGGTCCCCGCGGCGCCCGGCGAATACCCCCTCGTGTTCCCCAACGAGGGCGACGCCCAGTACGACAACGGCTCCGGCAATCTCATCCAGGCCACCGAGGGCACCCTCGTCCTCGAGTCCTGGGCCAACGACGTCGTCAGCGGCACCTACGACCTCAGCTTCGACGGCGGCCTCCACTTCGTCGGCGCCTTCTCGGGCCCCTACTGCGCCGGCCCGGCGCTGTGCGGCTAGCGTCGCTCATGAGCCGATCGGGCGGGTCTCCTCGGCAACCCACCCTCGACCCTTACCAGACCAGGCAGAGCCCGAGCGTCTCCCTGAACGGATCCTCACCGTACGGGGTCGGGTGCAACGCGACCCACATCGGGTCGAGGTACGGCACGCACTGCTGATTCGCGGCCGGGCAGTTGTTGGCCAGCGACGTGTCGCAGAACGGGGTGCAGCAGCCCACAGACCCCGGATCGCAGCCCGCCCCGACGATGGCCGTGTCGACGCACGCGAGGCCAGGATCACACACGTTGACAAACTCGCACGGATCGAATGCCTGCCCACTATCATAGGGCGCCGCATCGACAACGCAGAGGAAACTGTCCAATCCCCCCCACGCGATGCACACCTCATTCGCACCACAGTCGTCCGCGAGGGGGTTGCAGTCGGGGAGACAGAGGTTGAGCACGCCGTCGTTCTCGGTGATGGGGGAGGTGCCCGGCTCACAACTCGGAGCCTCCGGGCTGCCCGAGCTCTGCGCGACGCAGGTGCCGTTGCCGTCCATATCGACGTTCCAGCACATCGCGCCCTCGACGCAGCTATCGCTGCCGCTGGCGATATCATCGGTGTGGCACGGGTGACCAACTTGGTCCATGCCGGTCACGGCGACGCACTTGTTCGCGTTCCACGCGGGCCCACCGTCGTCGATGAACGGGGCGCACTTCTGGCCTTCCGGGCAGTCCTGCTGATACGCATCGCACTCCATGCTGAGGGTCGACACTGGCCGCGGCTGGAGGTCGTTCGACGCCGATGGGCGCTGCCGCTGGGCGGGATTCACGGTGAACGGCGCCAATGCAGTGATCGAGAGGGTATCCAGCGTCGTATGCTCGGGCCCTTCGGGGACGTCGCAGGCGCCGGAGAACACCAGGGTGCCGCAGAGGATGCTCAGGAGGTTCAAGGTGGAGCTCTTCATGACCGTGGTCTTCTTTCTGCGAGCGGCCTCCGTGATTGAGGGACCGTGTCGCTCTTGTCCTGGTAGCGACGCGACGCGGGAGCGGGATTATTACGGCCCATTACAGGCCGGACGCGCAGCATCGGCGGCGAGCCGCTCGCGGTCGCCCCCGGCGGCCTGCTTCACCGCCCCCAAAGCTACCTGTCCCGCAGGACAGGTAGCTTCATCCGGCGGCCGTACCGCGGTTGGCGCCCCGCGCAGACCCGGGTATAGACCGATCGCTGCCATGTGGAACCACCCCTCGATCGGCGACGCGCAGCACCTCGCCGAACTCCCGATCCTCCCGCTCACGCGCGTGGTCCTCCTGCCAGGCATGACCCTCCCGGTCAACCTGCACACGCCCGCCGACTGCGCCCTCGTCGACCACGTGCGCAGCCACGGCGATCACCTCGGCGTCCCCCTCGCCCTCCAGGGCGCCGCGCTGCCGCACGTGTTCACGCTGGCCCGCCTCCTCTCGAACGTCCACCTCGCCGGCGATCGCCGCCTGATCCGCGTCGAGGGCCTCGGCCGCGTCGAGACCGTCGCGGAGCGGCCCCAACGCCACCTCTTTCGCGAGTTCTCCGTGCGCCCGCTCGGCGAGCCAAGGCCGCAGGACCGCCGCCAGCTCGATATCCTCCGCGCCCAGGTCGAGCGCATCCTCGCCGACGGCGGCGAGTCCGGCGTCGACCTCCGCACCCTCCTCAACGTCCGCGACGACCGCGTCTTCCTCTACGCCCTCACCGCCTGCCTCCCCGTGCTCGAGCTCCTGCCCCACCGCGACGCCGAGCTCGACCTCGACGAGCTCGCCGCCGTCCAGCAGCAGAGCCTCGCCGCCGCCACCGCGGACGACCGCGCCGCCGTGCTCGTCGTCCGCACCGCCACGATCCTCCGGACCCTCACTCGCCCGCGCCGCGAGCTCCTCAACTGATCGACGGCATGTCCCTTGCGACATGTCTATGAGGACAGATGCGGCCCTGCGGCACCAGCGACGAGGCCCTGCGACCTTTCTGGAGTTAAGCCGAACGCGCCACCCACGGACCCCCCCAGGCCGCGGCCCCGCGGCCGGAGAAACGCCGATACGCCGCCGATCTGGGCGTCCCCCTGCGCGCGCGCTTGCACGCCCCCGTGAAGCTCGCCACCCTCGCGGGCGATGGCCCTCATGCTCGTGCACACCCTCGCCGTCCTGCTCGCCACCCCGGTCGCCGCTGCGCCGCCCGCAACTTCTTCGGCCCCGACCACGCGGGCCCCCACCGCGCGAGCGAACGCCGGCAAACCCGCCCAGCCGATCGCGCTCGACTGGCGCGCCCGCCTCGCCATCGCGATCAAGGCGCTGCAGGCCGCCGACCCCGACCGCCTCGCCCGCCTCGACAAGCTGCAGCCGACCCGCAGCGGTCGCGACGACGACCTGTCCTTCGGGCAAGCCGAGCTGCAGGACCCGCGCGCCGCCGCGGTGCTGCTGCGCCGCCTGCTGCGCGGCGAGGAGCCGATCGCCGTCCGCTGCGCACTCGTCGACGCCCTGCCGACGACCGGCGGCGACTGGCAGGAAGGCGCCGCCGCCCTCGTCGGCATCGACGCCGCCCCGCAGGTACGCAAGCGCCTGGTCGAGATCATGCGCTACGCCGACGCACCCCACAGCGTCCACGGCCTGCGCCTCGGCTTCAAGGACGAAGACCCCGAGATCAAGGTCGCCGCCGCCCGCACCGCCGGCTTCAGCCGCCAGGGCCCGGAGCTCTTCACCGAGCTCTACTCGAGCACCTTCGACACCGACTGGGACCTGCGCGCCGCCGCCGTCCAGGCGCTCGGCATGCTGAAGCTCCCCCAGTCGCGCGAGGTGCTGCTCAAGGCCCTCTACGACGAGGAGCGAGATGTCCGCCTCCAGGGCCTCCTCGCGCTCGAGCAGCTCGACCCGGACGGCGTCATCTACCTCCCCGAGATCGACCGCCTCGCCCGCGACCGCAAGAGCCACCGCATCGCCCGCACCGCCGAGCTCATGCTGCAGCGCCGCCGCGCCGCCCTGAAGGCCGGCAAGGCCCCGGTCGTCACCGCCGCCGCCCCCTGATCTACTTGTCCTCGACGCACGCAACCGGCACCCACGGCGCCGCCAGGTTGTCGCAGTGGGCCTGCTTGTTCTCGAGGTTCATCGGTCCCACCACCGTCACGGTGCCGTCCTTCTGCTCCACCCGCAGCAGCTCCGCCGGGTTCGAGCACGCGAAGATCTCGTGCGTCTTCGGGTGCCACTCGATGCCGACGCTGCCGAAGTTGTAGTTCGTCTGCACCAAGAACGTCGCCTTCCCGGTCAGGTGGTTGATCGTGTACAGCCGGTCGTCGGTCCCGTTGATCGCGAAGGTGTCCTTCAGGTCATCCGACCACGTCAGCCCGCCGGTCCCCCAGTCGATCCCCAGCGGCCCCACCGCGCTCGCGTTGCCGTTCACCGTGCTGATCACCATGAACTGGTCGACCGTCGTCTCGAGCCCGTAGAGCCCGAGCGCCTGGTCGGTCGTGATGCCCGGCAGCGCCGCCACGTTGGTCGGCCCGATCACCGTCCGCGCGCAGGTGCAGGGATCGATCGACTCGAGGTTCTTGGTGACCGCGTTGGCCGCGTAGAGCGTCCCGTCGCGCCCGAAGGTGCTCGTGTTGTAGTCGTTCGTGGTGTCGAGCGAACACAGCAGCGTCGCGTGCCCGTCCAGCAGATCGATCTTGTAGAGCCGCGTCGGGCTCGAGGTGTCCTCGAGCATGATCAGCCACAACCCCTCCACCGGCCCCATCTCGGTGTCCGTATCCACGACCCCCGTGCTCCCCGACCCAGTGCTCTCCGCACCCGTGCTCTCCGCACCCGTACTCCCGGTGTCCGCCGCACCCGTGCTCTCCGCCCCGGTACCCCCCGTGTCGGTCGCCGACACCCCCGCGGTCGTCTCACCGACGCCACCGCTCGACGCCACGTCCGTCGTCGGCCCCGATCCCGTACTCGCCGCCCCGGTGCCTGACTCGGCCCCTTGCGTCGCCCCGCCCCCTGTCTCGCTCGCGCCAGTCGGCGAACCGCTGGTCGGCACCCCGCTCCCGCTGGTCGTCAGCTCCGACCCGCTGCTCCCGCTGCCGCTGCTGCTCCCCGAGCTGCCACTCGAGCCGCCGCCGCACCCCACCACCGCCAACGCCACCATCCACCCCGTCCAGCGTGCCACCATGGCGCCACTCTACCCGCCCGCCTGCCCGACCGCATCGACCTCGACTCACACCCCGCGCGCGCGCCCGCCCGACCTGCCAGCGCGATAAGCCGCACCCGACACCTGCCCTCGCCGACTCGCCGGGACCGCGATCGCGATCCCAGGAGCACCCATGAACCACGCGCAACCCGACCCTCCGACGCGGAGCCTGGAACGCCACGCATTCGTGGCCCTGGTGGCCTGCCTCCTCGCGCCGGTCCTCGCCCACGGCCTGTGGCGCCCCCTGGTCCACATCTTCGGGCCGTCCGGCGACGCCGCCACGATCACCGTCGCCGCCCTCGCAATCAGCGGTGTACTCGTCGTCGCCAATTACTTCGCTCCGGCTCGCTCCCCCCTGCTGTCATTCGCGGTCGGCGCCCTCGCCGCCCTCGCCGCCTCGCTCGGCCTCTCGCTCGGCGCCCCCGGCCTCCTGACCCTGCTGCTCGTCGCCGCGAGCCTCGCGCTCGTGATCCAGCGGATTCCCGCTCGCCTCCCCTCGGCCCTCGATGGCCTGGCCAAACGCCACAAGCTCCTGACCGCGCTGTATGTGCTGCTGGCCCTGCCTGCGGTCGCCTCGACCGCCCGACTGAGTATCTTCATGGGCGACGGGACCCAGGTCCATCACCAGGTGATCCCGGGCATCGATTTCCTCGAGACCCACAGCTGCCTCACCGCCTACGTCCGCGCCGACACCCTGAGCCGCGCGGGCGCCCCGAACCTCTACGATACGCAATGGTGGCACGGCTCCGAGGGATTACCACCGCTCGCCGCCGGGGTCGTCAATCCCTACCACCCCTTCGCCCTCGACTATTACGCCTATCCTCCCCCGTTCTTGCTCGGCATGCTGCCGCTCGCCGCCTTCGAGGGGGACTTCGCGGCCCAGCGCGCCCTGTGGTTCGGCCTCAACGCTCTGTTCCTGGCCGCCGCGCTGTGGATCGTGGCGCGCTGGATCGGCGGTCCGAACGCCCACCGCGTGCTCCTCCTGGCCCCCCTCTTTCTCGGCAGCATGCCGGTGCTCGTCACGCTCCAGGTCGGCAACTTCCAGATCGCGGTGGTGATGCTCGCCGTCCTCGCCATGGTGGCCTTCGACCGCGACCGCCCCGCGTTGGGCGGGGCCCTGCTCGCCTTCGCCATCCTGGCCAAGATCTCGCCCGGTATCCTCGGTATCGTCCTCCTGGCCCAGCGCCGCTGGCGTGCCGCCGCCTGGACCGCGGGCTTCGGACTGCTGTACTTCGCCCTGTCGCTGCTCCTCATCGGCACCGACCCGACGATCTCCTTCCTGACCTACGCGCTCCCCCGTATCAGCTCAGGCGAGACCTTCGCCTTCATGGACGACCGCGACTTCAGCATCCTGACCAACATGGCCCCCTTCGGACTGCCCTTCAAGCTCCAGCTCATGGGCCTCGATGTCGGCGATCCCTGGGTCGTCGGTCGGCGTCTGGGCCACGTCTATTCCGCCGTGCTCGTCATCCTCGCCGTCATCGCCGTTCGCCGCCAGGGCGACCGCCGCAGCCAGGCCCTGACCTGGATGGCGCTGCTGGTCCTGGCCTCCCTGCAGAGCCCCTTCGCCCCCGGATACACGGCCATCGGCCTGCTCTGGGCGATCAACCTCCTGAGCGTCGAAGTGCAGCGATTCCGCGGGGGCGTCGGATTGGTGCTGCTCTGGCTCGCGCTCACCTTGCCAACGCCGGGTACCAGCATCTCGGTGTATCTCGCCCACAGCCTGATGCAGGCGAGCCTCACCATGGGCGCCGCGATCTGGCTGGTCGTCCGTGCCACGCGATCGCCCGCGTGAACGCGGGGAGCGATATCCGACGAATCTGCGCCTGCATATCCATGCATCCGCAATCACATCGCGGCGGGTAGCGCCTCGCCGTTATCGCACTCTCGTCGAGCTCGCAAGTGCTCCTCGTCTACCGACAATCGGCGCACCCTCGCCCGCCGCGATCCGCTATGGTGGCGCCGCGGCGACGAGCCGCAGAAAGCGACAGCGCATGGAACCATTCATCGCAGAGATCAAGATGTTCGGCGGCAACTTCGCCCCGAGGGGCTGGGCCTTCTGTAACGGCCAGCTCATGTCTATCGCCCAGAACACCGCCCTGTTCTCGCTGCTCGGCACCACCTACGGCGGCGATGGCCGGACCACCTTCGGCCTCCCCGATCTGCGCGGCCGCTTCGCCATGCACGAGGGTCAGGGTCCCGGCCTCAGCAATCGCGTGCTCGGCGAGCAGGGCGGCAGTGAGAACCCCGAGACCGTCAAGGCCCCCGGCCACGGCTTCGGCCCCGGCGACGGCGGCATCTCGGCCTTCCCGCCCTACACGGTCGTCAGCTTCATCATCGCCCTCGAGGGCATCTACCCCTCACGCAGCTAAGAACTCTGGTAGCGTCGGGCTCGCTTGCCCCGCGCTCGCAGCCCCGGCCCCCTCGCGCGCCTCGCCTTGATGGCAGTGTCCCTGCTGCCCGCGCGCAGCCTCGCCGGGGCACCTCCTGCGTCGCCGGCCGCCCCTTCGCCGGCCACCGCTGTAACAGCCGCCGCATCGCCGGCCGCCCCTTCACCAGCCGCCGAATCGACAGCCGTCCCCGCGACCGCTCTCCCATCGCTGGCCCCACCGCTGTGCCCCACGATCGCCGGCGGTGACGCCACGCTGGCCGGCAGAGATCCCGCGGCGCGGCTCGCCTTCATCCGCGAGCGCATGCGCCACGACGCCTGGCGCGCGCGCCAGTGGAGCCTCGCCTTCGGCACCAGCTACGCGCTGATCACCGCCGCCTCCGGCGTCGCCGCGCCGCTGATGCGCGACCGCGCCTCCGTGCCCGACGTGTACGTCGGCGGCTTCTCGGCGATCATCGGCTTCGGCCTCATCGCCGTCTCCCCGCTCAAGGTCATCCACGACCGCGAGGCCCTCGAGGCCCGCATCGCCGCCGACCGCGGCGCCGATCGCTGCGCCCTGCTGGCCCACGCCGAGGCCGTACTCATCGCCGACGCGAAGAATGAGGCATTCGGCCGCGGCTGGCTGATCCACAGCGGCAACGTGCTCGTCGGCGTGGGCGCAATGTTGGTCCTCGGCCTCGGCTACGAGCGCTGGGGCTCGGGCATCGCCAATGGCCTCGGCAGCATCGCCGTCGGCGAGCTCATGATCCTCACCCAACCACACGGCCTCGTCCGCGACCTCAAGCGCTACCGACTCGGCGATCTGCGCGAGCCCCAGCGTCGCCGCCGCCGCGCCTCCTTCATGGCGACGCCGACGCTCCTCGGCAGCGGCTACGGCGTCGCCCTCGTCGGCCGCTTCTGAGCGCGATTCCAGCGCCCGCGTCCGCATTGGCCGCCCTTGTAGCGAAGGGACCCTTGTACGACCCTCCTTCCATGAAATTCGCTTCTTGGATGGGGATGGGGGCCGCGCTCGCGGCGATGCTCGCAGCTTGCGGCGATGACAACACCGGCACCACGACCTTGCCTGGCACCACGACCGACGTGGCGACCAGCGGCGAGACCACGACCACCGCGTCGACCACCGACACACCGACCACCGACACACCGACCACCGAAGGCAGCGCCACCGACAGCAGCGCCACCACCGACCTGAGCACCTCGTCGGGCCCCGGGAGCACCACCGACGTCTCCTCCACCGGCACCCCCGGGGTCTGCGGCGACGCCATCGTCGACGACGGCGAGGAGTGCGACGACGGCAACCAGGACGACACCGACGTGTGCACCGCCCTGTGCAAGAACGCCATCTGCGGCGACAGCCTCGTCATCCTCGGCGTCGAGGAGTGCGACGACGGCAACCAGGACGACACCGACGCCTGCACCAACGCCTGCAAGAACGCCATCTGCGGCGACATGATCGTCGGTCCCGGCGAGATGTGCGACGACGGCAACATGGTCGACACCGACGACTGCACCAACATGTGCGCCCCGGCCGACTGCGGCGACAGCGTGGTCCAGGAGGGCGTCGAGGAGTGCGACGACGGCAACGCCGACGACACCGACGCCTGCCTCGTCACCTGCCTGAACGCCAAGTGCGGCGATATGGCGATCCAGGCCGGCGTCGAGGACTGCGACGACGGCAACATGGTCAACGACGACGCCTGCAGCAACATGCAAGGCCCCCAAGTGCGGCGACATGATCAAGCAGATGGGCGAGGAGTGCGACGACGGCAACATGGCCGACACCGACGCCTGCCTCAACAGCTGCAAGAACGCCAAGTGCGGCGACACGATCGTCCAGATGGGCGTCGAGGAGTGCGACGACGGCAACATGGTCGACACCGACATGTGCATCAACACCTGCAAGACCGCCAAGTGCGGCGACGGCAAGGTCCAGATGGGCGTCGAGCAGTGCGACGACGGCAACATGGTCGACAACGACGCCTGCTCGAACACCTGCAAGTCCGCGGCGAAGATCGTGTTCGTCACCAGCACCCTGCAGACCGGCAACATGGGCGGCCTCGCCGGCGCCGACGCCATCTGCGCCGCGCGGGCCACCGCTGGCGGCCTCGCCGGCACCTACAAGGCCTGGCTCTCCACCGACCAGGTCAACGGCACCCCCGCGACCCGCTTCACCCAGGCCGCGGTGCCCTACGTCAAGGTCAACGGGGTCAAGGTCGCCAACAACTGGGCCGACCTGATCGACGGCACGCTCCTCAGCCCGATCGACGTCACCGAGCTCAACGGCCCGGCGCCCCAGGGCAACGTCGGCTGCCCGCAGGGCAACCCGACCGTGTGGACCGCGACCAACGCCAACGGCACCCTGTCCAACGCCCTCAGCACCTGCACCAACTGGACCTCGACCAACAACGGCTCGCTCTGGGGCCGGACCACCGTCACGGATACCGGCTGGACCGCCTGGTGCTCGGGCGGCACCTGCAGCTGGACCGCGCCGATCTACTGCTTCCAGCAGTGACCCGCGGCCATTGACGGGCCCTACACCATGAAAGCCCGTGAGTCCCCCAAGGACTCACGGGCTTCGATCAATTTCGGCGCCGAAGCGCTGGCGAGCGGCGCTAATGTCCGCGCACCTCGAAGCCAAGGAAGACCCGGGTGATATCGAAGTTGGTCGCCAGCGAGATCTCGTGCGTCATGTTCGAGTTGCGCGAGACGTGGGCGCCGAGGAGCGAGATGAAGAAGTCGTGCTCGCGGTACTTGCCCTTGATCGTGTGGACCCGCACCGCGGCCTCGAGGCTCGCCTCGATCTCGGTGTCGAGGCGCAGCTGGCCGGTCCAGAAATTGTCGACGTCGCGGGCCTCGTAGACGTCGAAGTGGCGCACCCAGGCCTCGGCTGAGGCCGCCAGGTGCAGGCGATCGCGGAAGTCCCAGGTGATCCCCAGGCTCACGCGATGACGCCGGTAATCGTAGTAGCCGCGGAAGAAATACGGGACCAACGAGGCGAACTCGTCGCGGCCGGTCATCACCCGGTTGTAGTGCTGGGTCTTCTGGCGCTCGAAGGCGTAGCGCCCGCGGATCCGCAGGCCCCGGGTGGGGCGCAGCTGGATCTCGGCGAAGGGGATGTAGTCGATGTAGTTCTTGCTCTGGGCGGCCCGGACGAAGGTGCCATCGGGGGCGATCGCGTTGTAGCGGGAATCGAGGTAATGCGTGTAGTCGATGCTGAAGCCGGCGGCGAGGCGGGCTAGCTTCGCGAAGTTGTAGCCGATCCGTGCGACCGGGATCGCCCCCTCCTGATCGATCCGCCGGGTCGCTACGAGGTAGTTCGGGAACTTCTTGAAGAAGAGCTGATTCTCGAGCTCGCCGAAGAGCCCGGTGGTCTTGCCGATGTGGATCCCGGAGTTCATCCGCACCGCCCAGCGATCGTGCTGCTCCTTGCTCGGCCACCAGGCGTCAGCGTGCAGATCGAGGCTGGTGGTCACCAGCTTGCCCCACACGATCCGGCGCGAGGCGTTGCCCTCGATGATGTGGATCGGCTGGACCAGGGTGCGGTTGAGGTCGCCCTGGGTCTCGTCCTCCTCGGGGAAGCCGAGGGTCTTGGTCGAGAAGGGCTCATACTCGTAGCCGAGGCCGAGGACGATCCGCTGGTTCTTTCGCGGGTCGAGGGTATGGCGCAGGCCGGCCTGGGCGCCGACGCTCACGGTCTGGTCCTGGGCGTAGCTCCCGGGGAACAGACCGAGGTGATAGTCGGCGCCCCGGTTGACCTTGTGCTTCTCTGTCGGCTTCTTCGGCGCCTTTTTCTTCTTCTTCTTCTTCTTTTTCTTCTTCTTGGTCGGCTTCGCGGGTGGGTCGGTGGCGACGGGGGATTCGACCAGGTCCGGGCCGAGATAGACGCGCCCCGCGTCGGCGGTGGATCTGGCGACTGGCGCGTCCTCTGGCGGCGCGTCACCGGCTGGCGCGGCCCGGGCGAGGCCCGGCAGCGATGCGACGAGGAGGCTCACCGCCCAGCGCGCGAGGCCAGGTGGCACGATCGACGGCGAGCGCATCGGGTCAGCACCCACCCGCGAGGGCGTAGTCCTGGGCCTTGACGGTGTAGGTGCCGCCGGGGAAGCGCTTCTGGAGGTCGGTGAGCACGGTGACGGCGGCCGGGCAATCGACCTGATCGACGTAGATCCGCACCTCGTAGTAGAGGGCGTTGTCCTCGAAGACCCCGCCCGGGAACTTGCTGACGACGTCCTTGAACCACATCAGGGCGGCGGGCAGCGCCCCGAGCGAGTACTCCGAGCGACCGAGGTAGTAGGTCGCATCATTGATGTAGATCGAGTCGGCGAAGTCGAAGACGTGCATGAGGGCGATCTTCGCCCCGGCCGCGTCGCCCTTCGCGAAGCGGGCGCGACCGAGGTAGTAGGCCGCGTTGTCCGCGTAGGAGCTGCCCGGATACTTGGTCTCGAAGCTCGCCAGGACCGTCTCGGCGCCGGGGTAGTCGGCGAGCTCGAACTTCGTGCGGCCGCCGTAGTAATAGGCGTTGTCGGCGTAGGTGCCGGCCGGGTCCGCGGTCAACGAGGCGTCGAAGTGCGTCAGGGCGGTCGGGTAGGTGAGCAGGCGGAACAGCGCGCGGCCCCAGAAGTACTGCGATTCGTCGACCCAAACCGACTTCGGATAGTCGGTGATGACCGTCTGGAAGGCGGTACCGGCGCCCGCGTAGTCGACGAGGGCGTAGAGGCAGCGGCCGTGGAGGTAACCCGAATTGTCGCGGCGCGCCGACATCGGGTACGTGGTGTAGAGCTGCTGGAACAGGGGGTCGGCGCCGGCGTAGTCGGCCGCGTTGTAGAGGGCGAGCGCCTTCTGGAACAGGATCTCGTCGTCCCCGTTGGGGTCGATGGCGCCGCCGGTGGTCGCCTCCATCCCGCCGCCGCTCGTTCCGTCGGTCTCACCGCCGCTGTCGGTCGCGGTCGCGCTCGAGGTCGGGGCGGCGGTGGGGTCGGTCGCGCCGCTGCTCGCGTCGGTGTCCGAGGTCGTGGTGGTCTCGGGGGTGAGGCATGCGCTCGCGAGCAGCGAACCGCCGAGGAGGGCAAAGTGGGCAATCTTCGTGGACACAATGTTGATGGTTGGGCGATTCATGGCTTCTCTCAATCCGGGGTTGCGCACTTCTCCGAGCAGCTCCAGGGCCGCGCGGTCATCTGGCTGTTGGCGGAGCACCGCCTCGACGTGGGTCTTGCATGTGGTCGGGTCGCCGGCCCGACGGGCGATGTCGGCGAGCGCCTGGCGGATCTCCGCATCGGCCGGGCGGAGCTCGAGGGCCTCCATCAGCTGCTCACGCGCTGGCTCGACGCGATCGCGGCGGTGGAGCAGGAGGCCGAGGTTCTTGCGAGCGCCGAAGTGGGCTTGATCGTGGGCCAGCGCCTGCTCATAGGCGGCCACCGCCTCGTCGTCCTTGCCCTCGGCCGCGAGGGCGATCCCGAGGTTGAACCAGGCCTTCACATAACGGGGGTGCTGCTCGAGCAGCGTCCGGTACTCGGCGATCGCCTCGTCGACCTTCCCGGCCTTGCGGAGGGTGACCGCGACCTGCAAGCGGGCGCTTCGATCGCCGGGGTCGATCTCGAGGGCGCGGCGATAGGCGGCGAGCGCCTCGTCGTTGTGACCGCGGGCCGCGTGGACGCGGGCGAGGTTGACCCAGGCCCCTGTGTAAGTCGGCTTGATGTCGAGGGCGAGGCGGTACTGGGCCTCGGCCTCGTCGTGGCGCTCGAGGTCGCTGTAGACCAGACCGAGGTTGTTGATCGCCGCGAGGTATTTCGGGCGGGCCTCGAGCGCCTTCTTGTAGGCAGCGATCGCCTCTTCGGGGCGCTCCGCCGTCCGCTCGAGCAGGCCGAGGTTGTACCAGGCCTCGGCGTAGGGCGTGGGCGACGCGGCGATCGCCTCCTGAAAGTGGGTGCGGGCCTCCGCGAGGCGGCCCGCCTTGAACTCGACCAGGCCGACCAGGAAGTTCGACTCGGGCCGCCGCGGGTCGAGGGCGAGGATCCCCTGCGCGCTGCGCCGTGCGGAGACGAAGTCCTCGCGCTCGAGCGCCATGTGGACCAGACGCTGCCGGGGGTGGCGCAGCCCGCCGTCGAGCTTCTGCGCCTGCTGGTAGGCGGCATAGGCCTCCGTCTCGAGGCCTGCGCGCTCGTAGGCCCGGCCGACCACGTCGGCGATGTAGGCCGAGTCGGGCGCGAGACGAACCGCTTGCTGCGCGTAGCGCAGGCCCTCGGCGGCCGAGCTCTCGTCGCTGAGTTGGCTCAACTCGAGGGCCGCGCGGGCCCAGATCGAGGCGACGGCCGGGGCCCGCTCGACGGCCTTCTCGAAGGCGTCGCGCGCCTCGGCGCCGCGTCCGGCGACCGCGTAGGCCTGGCCGAGAGCGGCCAACGCCCGCGCCCGGCCGTCGTTGCTGCCGGCCTCGGTCACTGGCCGCAGCAGTGCGATCGCCTCGTCGTGGCGCTTTTGCTCGAGCAGCTCGCGGGCGTAGGCGATGCGGGTCGCCGCGTGCATCGGCCGCAGGCGCAGCGCCTCCTCGAACGACGCGAGGGCGGCCTTGCTGTCGCCGCGATCGCGGGCGAGCAGGGCGCGGTCGAGGTGGGCTGGCGCGCTCTCGGGGTTTCGCGCGAGCGCCCGCCCCAGGGCCTCATCGGCCTCGGTGCGCCGACCGGCGCGGCGCAGCCAATGACCATACTCGGCGATCAGGGCCGCATTCTCCGGCGCGCCGGCGATGGCCGCGGTGAAGCGGACCAGCGCCTGTTCATAGTCGCCGCGGCGGGCGAACAGGCGCGCCTCGGCGTGGGCCTCGTTGACCGCCTCGCCGGCCTGCCAGGCCTCGTCGGCCTCGTCGTCATCCTGGCCCTCACCGTCGACGACGACCTCGTCGCCGCTGATCTCCCAGGTCATGACGCGGCCCTCCGCGTTGCGGGCGAAGACCTCGATGGCAGCGGTGCCGCCGAGGAAGAGGACGAGGGCGGTGACCATCGGCCACAGGCGTGTGCTCTTCATGACATCCCCTCGCGCCGCAGCGCCTCGCCCAGGGTCTGGCCGCAGATGTTCTGGATCTCCAGGCCCGGCCTGGCATTGATCTCGAGGATCACCGGTCCCCAGCGATGATCGACGCAGATATCGACACCGAGGTATCCGAGCGGGACCGCGGACGCGGCTCCGAGCGCGACCTTGACGCAGGTCGCCCACTCCGGGAGCTGGCGGCCGATCAGCGGCTCGCCGCTCTCCGGGTGGATCGTGACCGCTTCGCCGCGGGAGATGGCGCGGTATGTGATGCCCTCGCGGAGATCGACCGCGACGCCGATACCACCCTGGTGGAGATTGGCCCGTCCCCCCGAGCGATGCGTCGGCACCCGCACCATCGAGAGGATCGGCCGCCCACGCAGCACGATCAGGCGGAGGTCGCAGACGCCGTCGGACCAGAAGGCGTGGTAGAGCGCGTGGGGCTCGATCCGCTCCTCGATCAGGATCCGGTCCTCCATCTCCTTCGAGAAGCACCCGAAGGTGATGTTGGCGAGGTGCTGGCGCATCTCGTGGAACGCGATCTCCCGCCCCTTCGGAGTCCGCCAGCCGCTCTCGGTCCGCTTGCCGACCACGACGATCCCGTCGCCGCCGCTCCCACTGGCCGGCTTGACCACGAAGTCCTCGCGCTCGCGCAGCTGGTCCAGGAGCGCGTCGACCTCGAACAGGCCGCGGCCGATTGCGATGGTCGGCGCCACCGGGACACCGATCGCCTGGAGCAGCTCCTTGCAGACGATCTTGTCGTCGGCGAGGGGGTAGTGGCGGCGCTCGTTGTGGGCGTACACCAGCTCGACGTTGCGGCGGTTCATGCCGAACACCGGGGCGAGGCGCTCACGCGCCCGCTGCAGCCGTCGCCACCAGCCCTCGCGCGGGGCAGTTGCCATCGCATCATTCATGTCCGTACCTCCGCGCCCCGCCACAGCCGGCGGAAACGCCAGATCTCGATCAGGCGGACGCCGACCCAGCGACCGAGGTAGATGTTGGCGGCGATGACCAGCAAGAGGACCTCGGGGAAGCCGCTCACGAGCACCTGCATCGCCGTCGAGTTCATCACCAGGTAGCAGGCGAGGACGACCAGGAGGGTGCCGCCGTAGTGGATCATCCCCGAGCGAAACCCGCGCTCGGTCAGCACGAGGTAGAGGCGCTCCGAGGTGATCGCCATCACCGCGATCGGGAAATAGGCGACCCGGGCGAGCTCCTCGAGCGCGAGGTAATCCGCGAGCAGGCTGGTGCCGAGCATCGACATCACGACCACGGTCAGGAGGATCGCCAGGGTCGGCGAGTGCAGCAGCTGGAGGCGCTGGAGGCCGAGGCGGGCGAAGAGCACCGAAACAGTGACGATCACCAGGCTGACCATCCCCCACAGGAGCCCGGTGGCCGCGACCGAGGCAGCGATGAGGGCGGGCAGGAAGGTGCCGAAGGTCGGCACGCCGATCACATTGCGGAAGAGGACGACGACGAGGGCGCCGATCGGCAGCATCAGCACCGTCTGAAGCAGCGAGAAGGGCAAGCGGAGGCGGGCGAACAGGTCCCAGACGTTGAACGCCGAGAACGACGCCCGCGCCTCCGGCGAGGGCACCAGGCGCTCGCGGGTCGTGAACAAATAGTCGAAGTTGATCTCGCCGGTGTGGCGGAACAGCGCCTCGTCGCCGCGGTACAGCGCGAGGTAGTGACCCGGCAGCGCGGCGTAGTGGTGATTGGTCGGGTCGAAGGGGATCCAGTGACCGGCGACATAAGCCTCGACCCACTGGTGCGAGGTCCGCTTGCTGCCCGCCTGAAGCACCAGGCCGCCGACCAGGCGCGCAGGGATCCCCGTCGCCCGTGCGAGCGCAACCAGGAGCCGACTCTTGCCGTTGCAGCTCGCCTCACCGAGGCGCAGCGCGGTCAGGGCGTCGGTCGTCCCCTTGAAGGTACGATACCCGAGCCCGGCGGTATCATCGTAGATCCGCTGGACGCGCTCTCCGAGCGGCCCGCGATCGGCCCCGATCGCATGCAGGCGTTCACGGATCTCCGGGGCATCGACCTGGATATCCTCGGTCGGCTGGAGAAATTCGCGGACCGCCCGGGGGTAGCTCTCCGGGACCTCGAGATCCGGGGCGATCGTGAAGCTGACCGCCGAGAGCAGGGCCGAGAACTCGTAGCGGATCTCGACCCCGTCGGGCACCGGCGCGCCCAGCCATATCGCCTGGCGGTTGAGGCCCTCGGCCTCGATCGAATAGTGGAGGGCCTGCGGCGCCGTCTGGCTCTCCTCGCGGATCGTCTGCCGGACATCGTCGACGGGCGCGTAGGTGGCGACCCGGACCCGCCCGTCGCCGCCGTCGAGGGTCATCCGCAGCCCGACCCGGTATTCGGTCCGGGGCAGGATATTGGCGATCCGATAGTCGAGGACGGTCACCTTGTAGATGAAGGCCGCCGTCGGGATCAGGATCAGGATCGCCAGGACGACGGTGGTCAGGAGCCGGAGGCGTTGGTGGTTCGAGGTCGACATCGCGAGGCGAGGCGTGAGCAGCGCCAGCGGGCGGGCCACGATCCGCAGAACGCGGCGTGGCCCCCCGATGACGGTGCTCCAAGCGGTTTCGCCTCAGTGCCCGCTGCCCCGCCGGTGTTACAACCCGCGACGACAAACGGCCGTGCGACGACATGTTACAGCCCTGTCACAGCCGCGGCTCTCTCGTTTCAACTGCTCGAGGTCGGCGCTGTCCGCCAGATCCGCGGACATTGACAGCAACTCGAACGCCCGCGAGTCCGAAGAATCGCGGGCGTCGATCGCTATCGTGACACAAAGCCCGCGGAGCTCACACCGCCGAGCGCCCGGCGGCGATGTCCCGCGGCTCGCGTCCGTGCGCGACCCGGGCCTCGCCGATGTGGCTGAGCGCGCGCAGCAGGTCGCGCCGCGTGATCAGGCCGACGACGCGACCGTCCTCGACCACCGGGACCCGCCGCACGGCGTTGTCCTCGAAGATCGAGATGATGCGAAACAGCTCGGCCGTCGGCTCGACGCTGAGGACCTCGCGCGTCATGTGGGCCTCCACCGTCCCCTCGGGCTGGTTATGGAACGCGGCGCTGGCGAGCACGCGCAGGCAGTCGCGCTCCGAGACCACGCCGCAGAGCTTGCCGTCCGCGTCGACCACGGGCGCGCCGGAGAAGCCCCGACGCAGGAGGGTGTGGATCGCCGCCTCGATCGGCTCATGACAACCGAGACAGCTCACCGGGGAATTCATGATCTCGCGAGCGAGCGGGATGGTCGGCGCCGGGTGCATATCAGCCACGCTAAGGGCCCTGCGAACGCCGACGAAAGCGCTGATTCTGCGCGCCACCGGCGATGACCGCGCGGCCTCAGCGCCCGCGATCGATCCGCTGCAGCGACCACGCCGTCAGGGCCAGGCAGATCAGCACATAGGCCAGCAGGACCCCCCACACCATCAGGATATGCCCCGATCCCGGGTCGTAGTTCACCGTCGCATAGGCCTCACAGCTGAACACGTCCCCCGGCACCAGGCAGGTCGTCATGTCTCGCGGCTCGAGCAATTGCGCGATCGACCCGAGCCCCTCCATGCCCCAGCGCGCGCCGGTCGCGTACGACAACGGCGCCAGCGCGGCCGGCAGCGGCATCAGGGCCAGCGCGAACACCAGCTGGGGGATCAGCGCCAGCGGCACCACGCTCATCGCCTTGTCCGACGACGACACCGCCGTCGAGATCAGCAGCCCCAGGCCCACCCCCGAGAGCGTCGTCAAGAACACCGTCACCAGCGACGCCCCCCACAGGCCCAGCGGCGGCGCCCGGATCACGTCGACGAAGCCTTCGGGGGTCAACGCCGCGAATGCCGGCGCGAAGTCGACGCGCACCGCGATCACCGCCAACAACACCAGGGACTGGACCAGGCAGAGCCCCGCCAGCACCGCCAGCTTCGAGCCGAGGTACGCCCCGATGCGCAGGTTCGCCAGGCGCTCGCGGCGATAGATCTTCGCCTCCTTCGTCACCTCGCGCACCGAGTTGAGCACCCCGAACCACACCCCAATGACGCTGAGCAGAAACAGCACCAGGCGGCCATTGCTCGACACCGGAGATTGCAGCGCGTTGGCGCGGGCCGCCAGCAAGATGACCACGCCGATGATCGGCGCCTGCATCAGCAAGATCATCAGATTGCGCCGGTCCGCCGCCAACAGGCGGATATAGCGGGTCGTCAGGATCCCGAGCTGACGCAGCAGTGACGCGCTCGGCGGCGGCGTCGGCGGCGGCGCGTCGATCGCCGGCGGCGCGTCGTCCGGGCTGAAGCGGTACTGCCCCGGCGCGATCGAGGCGACCCCGATCCCCGACGCCTCCGCGTCCGCCCGCCGGCCGCGGCTCTGCTGGCGATCGTACACATAGGTCTGATAGTGCTCCGAGCTGCGATAGCGGATCTCCCACAGCTCGGCCATCGTCGGCGGCCCCTTCGCCTTCGGGTGGTGTTGCCGCCACACCGCGTACTCCACCGCCAGCTCGCAGCCGGTGCCGACATACTCCTCGCTCGCGCGTCCGTTCAGGCGTGTATAGATATCGGCGAAGTCGTTGTTCGCCCCGAACATCTGCAGCGCCGCCGCCGGCGGCCCGTAGTAGACCAGCCGCCCCGCCGCCATGAACGCCACCAGATCGCACTGCATGATATTGGCGGTCGCGTGGGTCACCAGCACCACCGTGCGGCCCGAGTCCGCCAGGTAGCGCAGCGTGTACATCATCCGCTTCTCCAGCCCCGGGTCGAGCCCCGAGGTCGGCTCGTCCAAAAAGAACAGGCTCGGGTCGGCCAGCAGCTCCGACGCGATCGAGACCCGCTTGCGCTCGCCGCCCGACAGGTCGACGATGCGCTGCTGGCGATGCGCGCTCATCTCGACCTCCTCGAGCACCCGCGCGATGCGAGCCGAGATCTCCGCCGCCGTCGTGTCCGCCGGCAGGCGCAGCTTCGCCGTGAAGGTCAGCGCGTCCTCCACGCGTAGCGTCGCGTGCAGGATGTCGTCCTGCGGCACGTACCCGAGCACCCCGCGGTAACAATCGTAGTTCTTGTAGAAGTCGTCGCCGTTGACCCGCAGCGCCCCGCGGTCGGCCCGGCGGTACCCGGCCAGCGCGCCCATCAACGTCGACTTGCCCGAGCCCGAGGGCCCCACGATCGCCACGAACTCCCGCGGCTCGATCACCAGCGACACCTGGTCGAGGATCACCCGGCCCGCCGCGTTCACGCGGGTCAGCCCGCGCGCGTCGATCCGCATCACCCCCACCTGGTCGAGCTGGTCGAGCGAGCGCCCGGTGTAGGTCAGCTTGAACGGCCCGATCTGGACCACGTCGCCGGGCCGCAGGCGGTGCAGTTGCACCCGCGTCCCGCCGACGAAGGTCCCGTTGGTGCTCCCGAGGTCGACCACGTCGTGCCCGTTGCCCGCGCGGCGGATCTCCGCGTGCATGCGCGACACCTGCAGGCTCGGCAGCGTCAGGTCGCAGGCCTCGCGCCCGATCGTCGTCACCTCGCGGTCGAGGTGGACCCGCTGCACCGGCGCCGACTGCTGCGTCTGCGCCCGCTTGCCGAGGTCCTGATAGACTAGGCTGATGAAGTTGCCGGTCGCCCGGTCGCCGATGCGGATCACATCGCCGTCGGCGAACACGTGGCTGCGCACCCGGTTGCCGCGGAACAGCAGCCCGGTCGTGTTGTCGAGGTCGACGATGCGATGACCGCTGCCGACCGGCTCGATGCGCGCGTGGTAGGGCGCCACCCCGGGCGCCGCCACCACCACATCGTTGTCCGGGCGCCGGCCGATCCGCAGCGGGCGCGGCCCGAGCCGCACGTCGCTGATCTTGCGCCCCCGGTCCTCGACCGACAGGTACGTCGTCGAGGACCGGATAAGGACTGTGTCCTCGCCGACGCTGCCCGCCATTGCGGCCATCCTAGCCAGTTTGTCCGACGCCGCGGAAGCTCGGCGCGGCGCCGGGGCCTCGCGCGAGCCCGCGCGGTTGCGGCCCGCCAGCGGGTTGCGACCGGCTGTGATAGGCTGGCGCACCGATGACGGCACATGCGAGATGGACGCGGATGTTGGCCGGGGCGCTACTCGCCTGCGATCTCGGCTGCGATCTCGACGAGGTCGAGGTCAAGAACGACAAGGGCGCCACCTATCAGACCGAGTCCGAGTCCCGCGGCACGCGGGTGCTCACCGCCCCGGACGGGACCAAGGTGACGCTGCAGCGCGACGGCACGATCATCAAGCCCGACGGCAGCAAGATGCAGGTCAAGCGTGACGGCACGATCGTCATGCCCGACGGCAGCCGCGTGCGCGTCTTCCCGGACGGCTCGAAGTCCACCCTCACGGTCGAGCGCACCGAGTTCCGCGCCGACGGCTCGACGGTCGTCACCGCGGAGGATGGCACCCGCACGGTGATCAACGCCGACGGCTCCGTGTCCCGCGAGTTCGCCGACGGCACCAAGTCACGGCTGACGATCGAGCGCCCACCCCAGCCCACGCCCACGCCCACCGTCACGCCCACGCCCACCGTCACGCCCACGCCCACCGTCACGCCCACGCCCACCGTCACGCCCACGCCGCAGCCGCCCATGCCAGTGCCGCCTACCTGAGCCGCGGCCTGCGTCTGCCAATACTGAAGCCGGCAATAAAAAAACCGGCCAGTGCGAGCCCGCAGACCGCGGCCTCGCAGCGACCGGCGCTTGGGCTCACACCGCGTGGGCGGCGTGGTGCTGGTTGCTGGCCGAGGGCCGCACGTAGAACAGCGTGATCGTCAGACAGTGAAACTCGCTGTCCGAGCTCTGGGTGACCACCTTGTCGACGATGTCGACACCCGGGTTGGTCTCCAGCCACTCGTTGATACGATCACTGATCTGCTCGCGCTCCCAAGCCTTGGTCGCCGAGAACACTTTGACTCCGGTAAACGCCACCATTGATCCTCTCCCCGCCGCAGGCTTGGGGGTGATGCGCCTGCGTCCCTCCTCGCATACACCCCTGCGCGAATTTACAAAAGACCAAATTCTCGCCCTGGCGCTCCGCCACGCCGGACCCCGCCCACGCTCACCACCAAACACCCGCTGCACTTTTAGTAATCCCGTTCACAACCCGCCCATCGCCAGACCGTCGTTCGGACCGTCGTTTGGCCCGTCGTTTGGCCCGTCGTTTGGCCCGTCGTTTGGCCCGTCGTTTGGCCCGTCGTTTGGCCCGTCGTTCTGGCCCGTCGTTTGGCCCGTCGTTCGGGCCTCTCACCGCAGCGCCCGCGTGACCGACCCGTCCGCGCCACCTGCCGCTACACTGCGCGCCGCATGAGCACCGACGCCGAACCCTGGGCCACCCTGGAGATCCGCCTACGCGACGCTGGCGACGGCGACTGGAACGCCGCCGGCGAGCGCCTCGAGGCCCTCGCTGCGCTGCTCGCCGACGACGACCGGGCCCTCGGCGTCGAGACCCGCGACATGTCCACCCTCGGGCAACAGACCCTCCACCCCGAGCTCGTCGTCTACACCCGCCCCGACGCGCTCGAGGGCCTCGGCGAGCTCGCCACCCGCCTCGCCGACGACCTCCGCCTCGACCTCGCCCTGGTCCCCACCGTCCGCAACGACGACGACTGGCGCGACACCTGGAAGCAGTTCTACGCGCCGATCATCTTCGGCGACGGCGCCCTCCTGCTGCGCCCCAGCTGGCTCGCGCGCCGCCCCGGCGACCCCGCGCTGGAGCTGGTCCTGGACCCCGGGCGGGCCTTCGGCACCGGTCAACACGAGACGACCCGCCTGTGCGTCGACGCCCTCGTCGACCTGTCCGTCGGGACAGCCCCGGCCAGCGTCCTCGACCTCGGCTGCGGCTCCGGCATCCTCGCCCTCGCCGCCGCCCGACTGTTCCCCACGGCCCGCATCACCGCCGTCGACAACGACCCCGAGGCCACCGACACCACCCGCGAGAACGCCGAGCACAATGAGCTCGGCGCTCGCCTCGAGATCCACACCGGCACCGCCACCGAGCTGCCTGGCCGCCACGACCTCATCCTCGCCAACATCCGCCCCTCCGTGCTCATCCCGATCGCCGATCAGGTCGCCGCCCTCCTCGCTCCCGCCGGCCTGCTCGTGCTGAGCGGCATCCTCGGCGACGAGGCCGACGAAGTCCTCACCGCCTACGCGGCCGTCGGCCTGCACCTGCACCTGCGCGCCGATCTGAACGAATGGTGCGCCCTGCAGCTGCGCGCGGGAGATCCCGCGTGAGCCTCCGCGTGTTCGCCCCGCGGCCACCCGCGGGCGAGCCCGCGGTGCTCGGCCCCGACGAGAGCCACTATCTTCGCCGGGTCCGTCGCGCACCCGACGGCGCCGCGCTCGAGCTCATCGACGATCACGGCGACCTCTGGCGCGCCCAGGTTCGCAGCGGTGACGCCCGCCGCAGCGAGGTCGATCTGCTCGAGCGCCGCGACGTCCCCGCGCCCGCGCGCGAGCTCGTCCTCCTGCTCGGCCTCCCCGACCCCGCCGCCGTGCTCGAGCTGCTGCCCGGCGTCATCGAGATCGGCGTCGCCGCGATCGCCTGGGTCCGCTGCGCCCGCAGCCAGTCCGGCCCGCCCGGCGCCGCCCGCCTCGAGCGCGTCGTGCGAGCCGCCCAGCGCCAGTGCGGCCGCCCCTGCGCCCCGATCTTCCTCGGTGAGCACGAGCTCATCGCGGTCCCGCAGCTGCGCCCGGAGCTGCCCGGATTCTTCGCCTGGGAGCAGCGCCGCGGCCTCGCGGACGATCTCGCGCTGAGCCACGGCGCCCGCCTGCTCATCGGCCCCGAGGGCGGCCTCACCCCCGACGAGGCCGACGCGCTCACCACCGCCGGCCTGCACCCTCTCGGCCTCGGCCCTCACACCCTGCGCACCGGCACCGCCGCCCTGGTCGGCCTCGCGCGCCTGATGTTCGCGTCAGCGCCTCGCTGACCGCTCGACCGTCGCATCTGCACCGATCTTGAAGCGGCCACCCAGGCACGCCGCGAGGATCGCCGTGTTACTGTGCGAGCCCCATGATCTTCGGCTCCAAGAAGGGCGTGCCGGGGCCCTGCCCCGCCTGTGACGCGCCGCTCGACGCCGCCGTCATCGCCCAGCCGCAGCCGCGCTGCCCGGCCTGCGGCCAGTCGCTCGTGCCCGTCCGCGTCGCCGGCTTCTGGCGGCGATCGATCGCCGCCCTCCTCGACACTCTGGTCCTCCTCGTCACCGCCGGCCCCCTCTTCTACATCCTGCTCCGCGTCACCGATAACCCGGGCCCGCTGCGCGGCGGCCTCAGCCTCGACGGCGTCCTGCAATTCCTCGCCGTCGATCCGATCGACATCCTGCTCTGGGCCGCCCCGCTGCTCGGCATGGCCGCCCTCTACTTCATCCTCTTCATCGCCCTGTCGGGTCGGACACCCGGACAGAAGCTGGTCGGCATCCGCGTCATCAACCGTGCCGGTGGCCCCCCCGGGCCTTGGCGCGCGATGCTCCGACTCGCAGGCACCGCCCTCGGCCTCGCGCCCGGCGGACTCGGATCGCTATGGATGGCCTTCGACCGCGAGAAGCGGGCGTTCCACGATTACCTGACCGGCACCTACGTCGTGAGGGAAACTTGAGCCTCCTGCGCAGCTACCTCGAGTCCAACGCCATCCTCAGCGCCGCCGACCTCGAGGTCGCGGCGCGTCACCAACAAGCTCAGGGCGGCAGCCTCGACACCGCCCTGCTCGAGCTCGGCCTGCTCACCGCCGCCCAGCTCGACGCGCACCTCAGCAAGGCCTGCGGCCTGCCCACGGTGCCCGCGCGCCTGCTCGAGACGGGCCCGACGCGTCCATGGTCGCTGGTGCCCAGGGCCCTCGTCGACATCGGCTGGGCCATGCCCCTCGCCCTCGAGGACGGCCACGTCCTGGTCGCCGTCCACCCCGACCTCCCCGACGCCCGCCTCGGCCAGCTCTACCGCCAGATCCGCGGCTTCATGCCGATGGTCGCCCCCGAGTGCTGCCTCGCCAAGCTGGCCGCCGAGCGCAGCGGAGGCATCGTCGCCCCGCGCCACGCGATGCTCCTGCTCGACATGCTAGAGGCCCTCGAGGCCCGCGACACCCGCGACATCCCGCTGGGCGTCCCGCAGATCGCCGGCTCCCAGTCCGCGGCGCCGCTCCCCGACCCGCCCACACCCGCACGCGCGCCCGCACCCCAGGGCCCGGCTTCGCAGGCCCCGCTCCAGGACCCCCGCGCACGCGCCCCGCAAGAGACCACCGCTCGTCGTCCGCTCGCCGACACGAGCGCCCGCCGACCCGTCGACGCGGCGCCCCGCGCCCCGCTCCCCGACCTCGAGAACTCCTTCCGCGAGCCCCCGGCCGACAGCGCCGCCGCCACCGTCGTATTGCCGGTCGCCCCGGCGGACGCCGCCGAGAGCCTGAGCGCCACGATCATTCGCCCCGCCGCCACCGACGACCCCAGCAGCTCCGGCAGCTACCCGATCAGCGCGGCCTTCAACGCCGCCAGCTCGGGCAGCTTCGCCGCCGCCCACGACTCCGGCAGCTTCCCGATCTCCAACTCCGGCAGCTTCCCCGACCTCCGCAGCGTCGGCGCCCAGTCCAGTCGCCGCAGCGCCGACGCCCGCGCCGCGCTCCCGCCCAGCGAACGCCGCGCGACACCTGTCCCTTCGGACACCCGCGCTGCCACCCCCGCTGGCCCCGCCACACCTGTCCCTTCGGACACCCGCACAACCACGCCCGCTGGCCCCGCCACCGCAACACCTGTCCCTCCGGACAGCCGCACAACCACGCCCGCTGGCCCCGCCTCCGCCACACCTGTCCCTCCGGACAGCCGCATCAACAGCCCCGCCTCCGCAACACCTGTCCCTCCGGACAGCCGCATCACCGCGCCTGGCGGCCCCTCCTCCGCCCGCGGCTCCGGCCCCAGCCCCGCAGCTGTCGCGCCGAGCCCCACCGCGCCTGGCGGCCCCTCCTCCGCCCGCGGCTCCGGCCCCAGCCCCGCAGCTGTCGCGCCGACGCCTGCGGACCCGCGCGGCCGCCTCGCCGACACGCGCCCGCTCCCGGCCGCGTGGGAGACCCGCGGCCCGCTCGCCGCGTCACCTGGCCCTTCGGACAGCCAGACCCACGCCCGCGACACCGACCCCGGCACCTCGCTGAGCGCACCGATCGCCCACGATCCGGGCCGCGCCGAGCGCCTCGCCGAGCGCATGGCCCCGGCCCTCGCCACCCTCGCGCAGGCCCGCGAGCGCGACCGCATCACCGAGGCGATCGTCCAGGCCGCGATCCAGATCGCCCCGCGCGTCGCCCTCTTCGGCGTCAAGCGCGAGGGCCTGCGCGCCCTCGCGGCCCCCGGCAGCGCCCTGCAGCTGGCGACCAACGTGGTCATCCCGGTCCCCGAGGCCAGCCTGCTCGAGCGCGCCGTCCTCGGCCAGATCCGCCTCAAGCTGCTCACCGAGCCCAAGCTCGCCGCCGCCGTCGGCCGCCCGCTCGGCATCCCCTGCCTGTTCGAGCCCGTCTACGCCCAGGACCGCGGCGTGCTCATGTTGTACATCGACCGCGACGGCGGCCTGTTCGACGTCGCCGACCACAACGCCGCGCGCCAGCTCTGCGACCTCGCCCGCGGCAGCCTCGAGGCCCTGCTCCGCCTGATGGGCCTCGCCGGCTCGCGCTCGGCCGGCGTCGTCGTCGACAGCGGCCTCGTCCGCGTCGGCACCGGCCCCGCTGTTGCCGCCGATGCGAAGCACCCCACCAGCGAGGCCACCACCGCCGCGACACCCCGCGAGCCCGAGCCGACCCTGCCGCCAGTCGGCGACCGCCCGCGCCTGGAGCCCGAGCCGCGCGAACGCTCGGGCCGCGCCAGCAAGCGCCAGGTCATCGCCCTCGTCAACCCGATCCGCCGCGACTCGGGCCCGAACCCCACCCGCGATCCCAGCCAGAGCGCGCTGACGCCTGTCCCCGAGGACAGCTCCATCACCCGCAGCGAACACCCCTCGGACCCGACCACCGCCGCCGCGATCGCCAGCACGCCCGCCGCCACAGAAACCACCGCGCCACCGGTCGCCGCGGATGCACCGATCGCCGCACCTGTCCCCTCGGACAGCCCCACCGCACCTGTACCCTCGGACAGCCCCACCGCACCTGCCCCCACGGATGCCCCGATCGCCACCCCGATCGCCACCGCGCCGGCCCCCGTGAGCGTGCTGCACGTGCCGAACCTGGTCGCCCCGCCAGGCGCGCGCCGGATCGCCGGCAAGAAGGGTGAGCGCGCACGCATCGGCAACGAGCCCGGCCACGTCGTGCCGACCGACCTGCGCCGCCCCGACGCCCCCACCAACCCGCCTACCACCCTCTCGATCCCGACCTCACTGATCGCCCCCGCACCGCTCCCCGGGGCCAAGCGCCGCGGCAGCAAGACCGGCCTCCACCCGGTCCCCCCACGCGCCGACGAGATCACGCTCAACATGCCGCGGTTGGTCCGCTCCGAGGCCCGCAGCAGCGAACCCGCCGGCCTCACGCCGGGCGCCGATGCCGACGCCCAGCGCGGCCCACCGGTCGCCACAACCCCCAGCAACCTGTCCCCAGAGACAGCCCAAACCACCGCGACCCCCAGCGACCTGTCCCCAGAGACATCCCAAACCACCGCGACCCCCAGCGACCTGTCCCCAGAGACATCCGAGCCCGCCACCAGGGGCCCAGCCGCGACCCCCAGCGACCTGTCCCCAGAGACAGCCGAGCCCGCCGCCGGGGGCCCAGCCGCGACCCCCAGCGACCTGTCCCCAGAGACAGCCGAGCCCACCGCCGGGGGCCCAGCCGCGACCCCCAGCGACCTGTCCCCAGAGACAGCCGAGCCCACCGCATCAACCCCCGCCGCCGCCCCGAGCGACCTGTCCCCGGGACCGCCGAAGTCGCCGCGCCCCCAGCGACCTGTCCCCAGAGACAGCCAGTGAGGTCACCGCCCCCTCGGCCACTCCCTCGCCCGCCCCCGCCAGCGAGCCGACCGCCGCGATGGCCCCGGAACCCGCGACCCCGGTCCCCGCGAGCCAGCGGAAGACCGCGCCGCTGCCCGGCGCCGACGTCGACGCCGCGATCGAAGCGTACCTGCAGACGCCCGACGACCCCAGCGCGCTGGCCCGCCTGCGGGCCTTCGACATCGAGGGCCTCGCCCGCCTCGCCGCCCGCTTCCCCGGCCCGATCGACCCCGGCAGCCACAGCGACGTGCGCTCCTTCCCGCCGCCCAGCGCCCACGGCCCGCTGCTGCGCGCCTGCGTCGAGATCGGCGCGGCGATCACCCCCTTCATCCTCGAGCTCATCGACCACCCCCGCCCGCAGATCCGCTTCTACGCCGCGTTCCTGTTCCAGGACCTCCGCGACCCCCGCTGCCTGCCCCCGCTCGCCGCCCACGCCTTCGATCCCGACCCCGACGTCCGCCTCATCGCCACCCGCGTGCTCGAGTCGTACAGCCGCTCCCCCGGCTTCGCCCCGGCCACCGAGATCGTCCGCGCCGAACTCAAGGCCCGCGACCGCGACCGGGCCCTGCTCGCCACCGAGGCCGCCGGCACCCTGCGCGACACCCGGGCCGTGCCCGTGCTGATCGACCTCCTGTCGGTCCGCGACAAGCAGCTCCGCGAGACCGCCCTCGAGTCGCTGTGCTCGATCACCGCCAAACACCACGGCTACCGGCCCGCCAAGTGGAAGTCGTGGTACGCCGAACACGGCGAGCAGACCCGCATCGAGTGGGTCCTCGACGCCCTCCGCCACCGCGACACCGCCGTGCGCCGCTGGGCCGCCGACGAGCTGGTCCGCATCACCGGCCACCGCATCGCGCCCCCACCGGACGGCGAGAAGCCGACCGCCAAGTACGTGCTGCTGCAATGGACGGCCTGGTGGGAGGCCCACGCCGCCGAGCTCGCATCGTCGTGATCGACACCGGCGCTAGCCCGCCGCGCGCAGCGAGTGCGCGAGGATCCCGAGCCCCATGTTGATCGTGTTACACGCGATCATCACCACCCCGACCACGCGAAAGCGCCGGCGCAGCCCCGGCAGCTCCGCCGGGCTGGCGAACACACGCCGCGGCCACAGCACCCACGACACGTAGAAGAACAGCGCCAGCGAGCAGACCAGCAGCGCCACCTTGGCCGCCACGATCGCCGTCCACACCGGCCCCACGCCAGGCCCCAAGCCAGACCCGCTGCCCGCGAGCGCCAGCGCCACCCCGCTCGCCACGATCCCCACGATCCCCGCGACGACCTTCCAGCGCGCCCCGTGGACCACCGTGAACAGCAGATCCTCGAAGGTGCTGCTGCCCGCGAAGAACCGCTCCGCCCGCGGGTGCAGCACGAACACGCTGAAGGCCATCGCCCCGATCCACACGCCCCCGCCGAGCACATGCACCCCGAGGATCAGCGCCCTCGTCACGATCTCCAGCACCCCCGCAGCATGCCCGAGCGAGCGCCCGTGATAAAGTCCGCGCCCGCCATGACCCAGGCCCGCGCCGGCAACTTCGAGTTCGACTACGTCATCATCGGCGGCGGCTCATCCGGCTGCGTCGCCGCCGGCCAGCTCTCCGCCGACCCCCAGGCGCGCGTGCTCCTGCTCGAGCTCGGCGACCGCGCCGAACAACACCCCGAGACCCTGCGCGCCGACGGCTACAAGGACGCCTTCATCAACGACGCCCTGATGTTCGAGCGCTTCTCGGTGCCGCAGCCCGGCTGTCGCGGCCGCCCGCTGTTCATGGGCTCGGGCCGCGGCATGGGCGGCAGCGGCTCGATCAACGCGATGGTGTACCTCCGCGGATCGGCGGCCGACTTCCGCGCCTGGGATGAGCCCACGTGGTCGTGGTCCGCCGTCGAGCCCGCCTTCACGGCGATCGAGCGCACCCTCGACGTCCACCGCCGGCCGCCCACCGAGTTCACCGAGGCCGCGATCACGGCCGCCGAACACGCCGGCTTCCATCGCCAGCACGACCTCAACGACGGCGACTTCCTCGGCGGCCTCGGCTACGAGTGGATGAACTACCGCGACGACGAGCGCCGCAACGCCTACGTCGGCTTCATCAAGCCCCACCTCGATCGCCCGAACCTCGTCGTCCTCACCGGCGCCGCCGTCCAGCGCCTCGTGTTCGACGACCGCCGCCGCCTCACCGGCGTCGAGTTCATCCACGAGGGCGCCCGCCACACCGCCCGCGTCCGCCGCGAGGCCGTCCTCTGCGCCGGCGCGCTCGAGTCACCCAAGCTGCTCATGCTCTCCGGCGTCGGCCCCCGCGCCCAGCTCGTCGCCCACGGCGTCCCGCCCGTGTTCGACCTCCCCGGCGTCGGCGCCAACTTCCAGGACCACCCCAACGTGACCCTCTTCCACCTCGCCCGCCGCGACGTGGATTGCTTCTACCCCCAGGTCTACGGCTTTCACCGCGCCAACCGGGCCAGCGAGCTCCCGCCCGACCAGGCCGACACTTGCTACGTCGTCTACCCCGCGCGCTCGAGCTTCCGCGAGGCCTTCATGCGCATGCTCCCCGCGCTCATGGTCCCGCCCGCGCTCTACCACCGCACCCGCCTGCCGCGGATCGTCCGCGCCGGCGTCTCGCTGGCCTTCAAGCCCGGCTTCGTACGATCGATCGTCCGCCGCCTCTACGGCCTCGTCGTCATCCTCGGCAAGCCGCGCAGCCGCGGCAGCGTCCGCCTCGCCTCCGCCCGCGCAAGCGACCACCCGATCGTCGACCCGGCCTACTTCGCCGACCCGGAGGACATGGACACCATGATCGCCGGCGTCGAGCGGGCCCGCCGGATCGCCGACGCCGATCCGCTCAAGGACTACGGCAACCGCGAGCTCCTGCCCGGGCGCTGGACCAGCAGCCGGGCCGCCACCGACGCCTTCATCCGCAGCATGGCGATGACCACCTACCACTACGCCGGCACCTGCGCGATGGGCCGCGGCGCCGACGCGGTCGTCGACGCCCAGCTGCGCGTGCGCGGCGTGACCGGCCTGCGCGTCGCCGACGCCTCGATCATGCCCGTCGTCCCCGTCTCCGCCCTCAACGCCCCGAGCATGATGATCGGCCACCGCGTCGCCGACTTCCTCCGCGAGGCCGCCGCCCCGTGATCCTCGCGACGCGATCAATTGCCCCCCGCACGAAGGTCAGCGCACACCCTCCCGCGTGATCGAAGAAGGCCCGCGCGTCGCTCTCCAGCCATGATCTGGGACACCATTGTTATCGGCGGCGGCTACGCGGGTGTGCGAGCCGCGTGGACCCTCGAGCAGCTGCGACCCCACGCCCGCGTCCTCGTGCTGGAGGCCGCGCCCGAGCTCGGCGGGCGCGCCCGCTCGGTCGCCTGCGGTGAGCGCTGCGCGCTCGACCTCGGCGCCCACTACTTCGGCGCCGACCACCGCCGTGTCGGCGCGCTCGCCGGGCGCCTCGCCCCCGACACCGTGTACAGCCACCTGCCCTGCTACGGCGCCGACCCGGCCAGCCGCACCTGGCTCGAGGGACAGTGGCGAGCCGTGCGGCGCAGCGACAGCTACCTCGACATTCAGGGCCTGTCGAAGCGCGTCGGCTGGGAGCACCGCGTCCGCATCTTCGAGTCCCTGCTGCGCTACCTCGAGCTCGAGGCTCGCGTCGACGTCCAGGCCCCCTGGGCCACGCCCGGCGCCGCCGCCCTCGACGGCCTCACGGTCGCCGACTGGATCACCGCCCAGCGCTTGCCGCGGTGGATCCACGAGATGTGGACACTCGGCGTCCTCAACATCCTCAGCGTCTGGCCCGACCAGATCTCCCTGCTCTACTGGCTGTGGTACACCGCCAGCAATGGCGGCTTCCTCAAGGTCGCCAACGACTTCATCGGCGGCCCCCAGGAGTTCGCCCTGACAATCGGCATGCAGGGCCTGCTGCTGCGCCACGCCGCCGAGCTGCGCACCACCCCCCGCTGCGCCACCCCCGTCCGCAGCATCGACCACGCCACCGAGCTCGTCCGCGTCGACATCGGTGAAGCGCAGCCGCTGCTCGCCCACCACGTCATCGTCGCAACCACCCCCGCCGCTGCCGGCCGCATCGCCTTCACCCCCGACCTTCGCCCCGAGCGCCTCCGCCTCCACGCGCAGCCGGTCGGCCACTCCGCCAAGGTCGTGCTGCGCTACCAGGAGCCGTGGTGGCGCGACTCCCTCGGCGAGCACTTCAACGTCTACTCCGCCGGCGCCGCGGCCACCCGCCTCGAGTGGTTCCTCGACACCTCGCACCCAGAAGGTCACCAGTTCACCCTCTCGGGCTTCGTCAGCGACCGCCTGCTCGACGCCGCCGGTCACGACCCCGCGGCCCGTCGCGCCGCTGTGCTCGCCGCCGCCGTCGAGGTCTGCGGCGACCCGCGGGCCGCCGACCCGATCCAGGTCGAGATCTGGGACTGGCGCGACCAGCCCTTCGTCCGCGGCGGCCCCAACACCTGCCTCGGCCCCGGCGTGCTCAGCACGCTGCGCGACGTCTTCGACGCCCCCGAGGGCCCGCAGGGCCGCGTCCACTTCGCGGCCTCCGAGTACGCCCGCGAGTTCACCGGCTACGTCGAGGGCGCCCTCGCCTCGGGCGAACAGGTCGGAGAGCGCGTCGCCAGGGCCCTCGCAGGCGGCGCCTTGCAGCCGCTCACGCCCCCGCGCCCCGCCGCACGCGCGCGCCGGCTGAAGGCGCTCGGCTGGCGCGCCCTCGCCACCGCCAGCCTACCTGCGCGCTGGCTCGCCGACCTCGCCCGTAGCCTGCGCGGTACCGAGGCCACCCTCGACCCGCGCTGAACTCAACGACGGCGCCGCAACAGCCCGAACAAGCCGAGCAGCAACCACGCCGGACTCGCCTCCGCGTGCAGCGAACACCCGCCCGACTTCACCGGCTCCGACTGCACCGGCCCCGGCTTCACCGGCTCCGACTTCACCGGCTCCGGCGTCACCGGCTTCACCGGCTCTGGCGTCGGCGTCGGCGTCGGCGTCGGCGTCCCCCCACCCGCGGACCACGTCCCAGTCGCCCCCTTCGGGCAGTACAGGTTCTGCCCGCTGTAGTTTCCGCCGTTGCGGCAGCGCAGCTCGAGCCCCTTCGCCTCCGCCTCGCTGCGACAGCCCTCGCCGACCTTCTCCGCCTCGCCGTCCTTCGCCCCGGGCCGCCACGCGTAGTCGCAGAACACCCCCGCGCTGCACTGCTCCGCCTGCGTGCAGTGAGCGTCCGCCGAGTCAGGATCGGGCGGGATGTCGGCGCGGGCAGGCGTGGCGATCAGGACAAGACCTGTCCCGAGAGACAGCAACAAAAAGCGGGCTCGCATCCTCGATCCATACCAGATCTCCCGCCCTCACAGCGCCCCCGCCGAGACCAGCGCGCGCAGCCCCGCACGCATGTTCGCCCTACGCGACAACGCGCCCGCGATCGCGCTCAGCCGACCACCCACCGCTGCACATCGGCCGGGAAGTCGAGCCGCACCAGCACCCGGTCCTGCAGCTTGATCGCCCCCGCCAGCGCCCGGTACGGCGCGATCCCCCAGCGGCTCGGCGTCAGCGACACGCTGGCCCGCAGGCGCCCGTCGGCCGCCTCGATCGGCACGTTCAGCGCCACCGCCTGGCCCACCATCGTCAGGCTGCCCTCGACCACCGCCCCGCCCGCCCCGATCGACCCGACGAAGCCGAACTCCGGGAAGCGGTCCAGCAGCAGCACCTTGTCGGCGATGTTGGCCTTGATCTTGTCCCGGTCGCCCTCCGACAGCGCCCGCGTGTCGACCTGCCCGCTGCGCTCGACCACCCCGTCGACCACCAGCGACGCGGGCCAGAAGCGCCCCGTGATCCGGTCCCCTGCGCGCACCACCTCGAAGCGGTGCAGCGACAGACGCAGGTCGTGGGCCAGGCGGGCGAGCAGCCCGTCCTTGTAGGTGAACACGTGGATCGTCGGCGGCGCTGTCATGTCGGCTCTCCCATCACGAACGGGGGGTCAGCGAGGCGACGCCGGCCATCGGCACCGCGATCTGCTCGGCGTGCAGGCGCCGATGTAACCGCTTCATCAGCGCATGGCGGAGGAAGAAGCGGTCCTGAAAATTGAGGATCTCCACGAAGGCCTTCCACTCGAGGCCCCAGTCGCCGAACTCACGGAAGCGGACCACCGCCGGCGCGTCGCCGCGGATCCCCGGCAACACCGCCGCCGCCTGGACCACCTCGTCGAGCACCACCGCCTCGACCCGCTCCGGGTCGACGTCGAAGTTCGTGCGAAACGCGAGCTCGACCGACATCCCCGGATCGCGCGTGTAGTTGATCATCACCGTCTCGGCCAGCTTCTTGTTGGGGATGAACACCCGCAAACCCGTCAACGAGCGCAACGCCGTCGCCCGCCAGCCGATGTCGACCACGAAGCCCTCGAACTTGCCGGTGTCGAGCTCGACATAGTCGCCGACCCGGATCTGCCGCGACAGCGTCAGGTTCAGCCCCGAGAACACGTTGGCCAGCGTGTCCTGGAACGCCAGCGCGACCGCCAGGCCGCCGATCCCGAGCGCCGTGATCGCAGGCACCACCGAAACACCGAACAGCGCCAGCACCGATGCCACGCCGATGAACAGCAGCAGCACCGTCGCGATATAACGCACCAGCGTGGTCCCGCCGACCCCGGCGGCCCGCGTCTGCCCGTACGCGTGCACCAGCGCCGACACCATGCGCATCAGCACCAGCGTCACCGACACCACCAGCATCGCCGCGACGATGTCCTGCGCCCACGCGATCATCCGCGGCCGCCACGGCAGCTCCTCGATCTGCACATACAGCGTGCCGAGGATCGTCCACGCGACCACCCGCCCCATGAGCCCGGCGAGGATGATGTCGTCGTAGGGCCGCGTGGTCGACGCCGTCAGCCGCTTGAGCCAGCGAAACAGCGTGAAGCGAGCCACCACCCCGATCACCGCCGCCGCGATCAGCACCAGCGCCGGATCGAGGTAGCCCCGCAGCGCCCGCGGCAGCGCCCGCGCGATCGCCATGTAGAGGTCGTTGAGGAACGGGATGTCGCCCATGGCCCGCGCCTCTGATAGCACACGCGCGCGCGCTCAGGGCAGCACGAGCTCGACCAGCGCCTCGATCTGCTCCGGCAGCAGCACGTACTCGAACGCCGCGATCGCCAAAAACGGCCCGAAGGGCACGCGCGCGCCCATCACCCCGTCGCCGTCCTCGCCGAGCTCCGGGTCGTCGCCGTGCACCTCCTGCAGCTCGCTGCTCGCCACCCGCTTGCCGAGCAGCAGCAGCGGCACCGCGACGACCAGCCCCTGGATCGCCCCCGCCGCCAGCGCCCACACGAGCCCTTTCGCCCCGCAGAACGCCCCGATCATCAGCAGCAGCTTGCCGTCGCCGAGCCCGAGCGCCTCGATCTTTCGCCAGCGCAGGTACACCCAGCGCAGCCCCGCCACCAGCAGATAGCCCGCCGCCCCCGCCGCCATCGCCTCGATCAGCCCGACCCCGAGCACATCCCGGTCGATCCCCGCCACCAGCAGCCCCAGCGCCGCCACCGGCAGCACGACCTCATCCGGGATCACCCACAGGTCGATATCGGTGTAAGTGACGATGAGCAGCCCGAGCCCGAACACCAGCCACAGCAACCACGCCCCGATCGCCGGCCCGCCGCCGAGCACCAGCGGCCGCATCACGTGCTGCATGTACAACGCGAAGCTCAGCACCCCCGCCAGCAGCTCGACCACCAGATAACGCAGGGCGATCCGCTCGCCGCAGCGCCGACAACGGCCGCGCACCAGCAGGTACGACAGCACCGGAATGTTGTCGTACCACGCGATCGGCACCTCGCAGGCCGGGCAGCGCGACCCGGGCCGCACCACGCTCAGACCCCGCGGCACGCGATAGATCACGACGTTGGCGAAGCTGCCCCACAGCGCCCCGAACACGAACGCCAACATCGGCGCCCACGGGGCCAGCAACAGCCACACCAGCGCAGGATCGACGTCGACGGGCAGGGTGTCCGGCAAGGCCCGCACTGTAGCTCGCCCGCCGCGCCCGCGCACTCGCGCCCCGTGTTAGGCTCCCGCCCCGTGACCCGCCCCGCCCCGCGCACGGCCCTCGCGCTGGCCCCGTCCCCACGCATCGCGGCCAGCAGCACGGCCCTCGCGCTGGCCCTGTCCCCACGCATCGCGGCCAGCAGCACGACCCTCGCGTTGGCCCTCACCTTGGCCGCCTGCGCCAGCGAGCCCGCGACCGAGTCCGCGAGCGCGTCCGTCGACCCCGCCGCCGAGGCCGCCGCCCTCGCCCTCGCCAGCGACCACCCCGACCCGCGCGCCGAGCAGGCCCGCGCCCGCGTCGACGCCCTGCTCGCCGAGCCCGGCCCGCGCACCCTGCTCGCCGCGCTCGCCCAGAGCCACACCAGCGCCCGCGCCCTGCTCGGCCCGCATCGCCTCCACTACAAGGCCAGCTTCTCGCTCCTCCCGGAGGCCCCCACCCGCCCGGTCGTCGACCAGCCGATCCAGCAGGAGCAGGTCGTCGGCGACGAGCTCACCCTCATCCTCGGCTCCGCCCTCCGCGATCCGCTGCGCATGCACCTGTCCCAAAAGACAGACAAGGGTGAGGGCCGCGAGGTCATCATCCTCGACGAGCAGGTCTACACCCGCCTCGCCTACCGCAGCTGGCACGCGCGCGCGCTCGACTCGGAGCTGCATCAGATCTGGCTCGACGAGGCCCAGCACTGCGTGCACGACTTGGTCGAGCTCGCCGCCCCCGCGCTCGCGCTCGACATCCAGGACACCGGCGACACCCTCGAGCTCACCCTCCGCCGCGCCGACGCCCTCGACCCCACTCTGGTCGCCGCCGGCCACGGCCGCGAGTGGCGCCAGCGCAGCGAGATCGGCGAGATCCACGGCAGCATCAGCCTCGACCGCGCCACCGGCCTGTGGCGCAAGGCCGAGCTGTCCGTCGCCTACGTCGTGCGCGACGTGTTGGACCGCCCACAGCAAGGCAAGGCCGAGCTCCACGCCACCGTCGAGCCCGCCGCCGCCGCCGACCTCGTCATCGAGGCCCCCGCGCTCGCGACCCCCCTCCCCGAACGCACCCGCCCCGAGCTCGAGCGCCAGCACCTCCTCCACGGCCTCGTCGGCGCGTGACAAAGGCCGGTTGTCCCCGGCCCGAAGCCGCGCTACAAGGCCCCCCGTGACCAAGGCTGAACTGCCCGCGCTGCTGCAACGCGCCCTCGAGATCGCCATCGACGCCAAGGCCGTCGGCCCCGTGATCCTCCACCTCACCGAGGTCGCCGGCTACACCGACTACGCCCTCATCGTCTCCGGCCGCTCGGACCGCCACGTCGGCGGCATCACGGACGCGCTGCTCGCCGGCCTCAAGGCCCAGGGTCTGTCACCGATCGGCAGCGACGGCCTCGACGAGCACCTGTGGGACCTGCTCGACTACGACGATTTCCTCATCCACATCTTTTATCACCCGGTCCGCAAGCACTACGACCTCGAGAGCATGTGGAACGACGCCCCCCGCGTCGAGCTCGACCTCCCGGCCGATGTCATGGACACCTCCGGCCTCGAGGGCCTCACCCCGCCGGACCCCATGCCCAACTTCCGCGGCGGCAGCTTCGGCGCCTTCGAGGGCGAGCTCGACGAGGACGACCCCGACCTCGTCGGCATCACCGGTGAGCTCGACACCAACGCCGTCGACGCCGCCGTGGACGCCGACGATGACTTCGATGACGAGGATGAGGACGACGACTTCGACGACGAAGACGACGCCGACTACGACGACGACGCTCCCGAAGCCGCAGTGCCCGACGCCGACGACACAATTCCTCCCGCGCCCGCCGGCCCGGCCCGCCGCAAGTGACACGGCTCGCCGTCGTCGCCGCCGGCAAGCTGCGCGACGCCGGCCTGCAGGCCCTCTGCGACGACTACGTCCGCAGGATCCAGCCCTTCGCTCCGCTCGAGCACCTCGAGCTGCGCGACGCCCCAGGCCTGCGCGCCCGCTGGAATGACCGCAGCCGCGGTCTCGGCCCCCGCGTCCTCCTCGACGAGCGCGGCGAGCAGATCGACAGCCGCGGCCTCGCCCGCTGGATCGACACCTGGCGCAGTGGTGGCGCCCGCCAGGTCAGCTTCTACATCGGCGACGCCGACGGCTTCACCGGCGAGGACCGCGACGGCGCCGACCGTCTGCTCGCCCTCTCGCGCCTCACCCTGCCCCACCGACTCGCGCGCCTCATCCTGCTCGAGCAGCTCTACCGCGCCGCCACAATGCTCGCCGGCCACCCCTACCACCACGACTGAGGGATCGCGTAGGATGCCCGCGATGTCGCCTCGCCGGCTCGCGCTCGCCCTGGCCCTGCTCGTCTCAGCCGCCTGCAACGACGGCGCCGTCACCAGCGAGTCCGCCAGCACGGGCAGCAGCGCCGACACCGGCGAGCCCACCGGCGGCCCGTTGCCGGACCCCTGCGACCCCGCCCTCCCGCCGATCCCCGAGGCCGAGTTCGCCGAGCGCTTCGCCGAGACCATCTGCGAACAAAAGCTCGCCTGCGGCTGCAACCTCAACGTCACCTGCTCGCTCGACTTCTTCGACGGCTTCGCCCTCATCCGCGACGACGGCCAGAACCTCGGCCTCACCTACGACGGCGCCTGCGCTGCGCGCAAGCTCGCCGGCCTGGTCCAGTCCCGCGGCTGCGCCCACGCCTCCGAGATCGACGTGAGCCCCTCCTGCACCCTCGACTGCCTGGTCTACCGCGGCGCCGTCGCCCCCGCCGGCGCCTGCACCTCCTCGTCCGTCCTGCTCACCACCCTCTTCGCCGACAAGTGCGCCGCGCCCGACAACTGCAGCGCCGACGTGTGCTCCCCGCCCCTCCCGACCGTCGCCGAGGGCCAGCCATGCGTCACCCCGCTCGCCAATTGCAAGGCCAACGCCGCCTGCGACTTCGCCGGCTCCAAGCTCTGCGAGCCGCTCCGCGGCGTCGGCGAGGCCTGCCTCGACAACGGCGTGTGCCGCCAGGATCTCTATTGCGCCGGCGACGGCAAGTGCCTCGCCCGCGCCGCCGCCGACGCGCCCTGCACCGATAACAAGGAGTGCGCGTCCCGCCGCTGCACCGCCAACAAGTGCGAGGAATGGGTGTGGATCTGCGCGATCGACGAGGAGATCGATATCTTCGGTCGCCACCCCAGCGACTTCTGATCGCAGGTGGCATCACCGGCAGGACATTCCTCCCCGCACGCCACCCACGGGTGAATCCACGGGTCCGAGCCGTGCACACCGCACGACCCGTCGGTCGCGCTTTACCGGCACGGACACATGTGATTGATTACGCGCATGATCGCGCCTCCTCGCCGCCTCCCTCTCGCATTCCTGCTGCTCGCGGCCTGCGGCGATTCCACCGCCGGCAGCGCCGCGCAGACCGGCAGCAGCGAGCCCGGCACGAGCGGGGGCAGCACGGGCGGCTGTGTCGGCGGCGGCTGCAGCTCGGGGCCGACGAGCGGCGCCGACGACAGCACCAGCACCGGCATACCGACGAGCGGCGACGCGAGCGGCACCGCGAGCAGCGATGACAGCACGACCGGCGCGCCGCTGGCGTGCCCCTTCACCCCTGGCTGCCACAAGCCCGCCCCCTTGCCGGCCGGCGTCGGTCGAACCAGCGAGGTCCCGCTCGGCTGCGACGGTGGCTCCTTCACTGCGGCGTGGTCGATCGGCGTCGGGATGACCGGCCTCGCGGACCCCGAGGCGCCGCGGTCGATCCCGCTGCTCGCCGACTTCGACGCCGACGGCACGCTCGACCTGTTCGTCAACATGCGCAAGGCCGCCGCCGCGTATGTGCTGCACGGGCTCGGGGACGGCAGCTTCGACCTCGGCGCGCCGTCGGTGCTGAGCGGCGGGCTGTTCGCGGGCGGCTGGGGCGGCGACGCTGGCGACTTCAACGGTGACGGCGTGCTCGACGTGCTGGTCGGCGATCACGTGCGCGGCGCCTACGCGTGGACCGGTCCGGGCTTCGCGGCCGCGATCACCGGGTTCCCGGACGCATCGAATCTGTTCAGCGGGGGTGGGCTGGCGGACCTCGACGGCGACGGCAAGCTCGACGCGATCTTCGGCGCGGACCAGTTCGGCGTCGGGCTGCGGACCTATCGCGGCGACGGCGGCGGCGCGTGGTCCGAGATGGCGGGGCCGCAGTCGGCCAACGCGCACAACACGGGCCACTTCATCTTCGCCGACCTCGACGCCGACGCCGACCTCGACGTGTTCGCCTTCGGGGAGGGCAGCGGTGTGGCGCTCGACGTCCACGTATTTCGCAACGACGGCGACAGCTTCAGCGAGGCCGCGGCGCTCGCCGCCGGTCCCGCAAATCAGCTCAACGCCGACCCGGTGCAGGGTGGTGTCGGCGACATCAACTGCGACGGTACCCTCGACATCGCCGCCGGCGGATCGATCTACCTCGGCCAGGGCGACAGCTGGTCGCTGGCCGCGATGGTCGACGGCTCGCACATCGCTCACCTCGCCGACATGAACGGGGACGGCCACCTCGACCTCGTCACCCACGACCCTGGCACCGGCCTCGCCGTCTACCTCGGCGACGGCACTGGCACCGCCTGGACGCCGCAGGCCACGGGCCTGCCCGATCTCACCTACACCTTCAACGGCGTGGCGATGGACACCGCCTACGGCATCGACGTCGGCGACCTCAACGGCGACGACAGCCTCGACATCGTCCGTCTCGCCGGCTTCGGCCGCGAGTACGCCCTCGAAGCCTGGGTCCGCTAAAGCGCCCCGAGCAGCACATCCCCAGCCGCCGCCGGGCACTCGTCCCCGAACATCGCCAGATAGCGCTCGCGAAACGCCGCGTTCACCAGCCCCGTCTCCGCATCCACCAGCTCCGGCCGGATCCCCCGGACCACGAAGACCGCGACCTCGCCCGCGTTGCGGACCACCGTCATCGCATCGAAGCTCAGCTCGAAGAATGCATCGATGAGCTCCGCCGTCGCCCCGGACACCGACACCACATCGGCGCGACCGACCCGCTGCACGTGGGCCGCCACGCTCACCGTATCGCCCCACAGATCGAAGACGTGCCGGCGCGCCCCGGTCACGCCCGAGATGCAGGGTCCCGAGTGGAGCCCGATGCGGAAGCTCCACTCCCATTCATCGACCACTGGGCCCGGGCGGGTCGCCACCGCCTGGGCCAGTCGGAGCGCCGCCAGGGTCGCGTCGACCGCGTGCGCCGCTCGTCGCTGCGGCACGCCGGCGACCGCCAGGTACGTGTCGCCGATCGTCGTGACCTTTTGGACGCCGAATGCGCCGTGATCTGGTCGAACAGCGAGAAGTAGAAGTCCAGCTGCCGGATGCAGCTCACCGGGTCGACGCGGCCGGCCAGGCGCGAGAACTGGACCGCGTCGACGAACACGATCGTCGACTCGCGGTACGCCTTGGGCTGCAGGCCGCGCCCCGCCATCGCCTCGGCGGTGGCCGCTGGCAGCACGTTGAGGATCGCCTGCTTGGTCTGCAGGCTCGACAGGCCGACCCGCTCCGCGATCGTCTCCCCGCTCTGCCACGCCCCGCCGATCACCAGGTATTCGCCGCCGGGCAGCGGCAGCGAGCGCCACGGGCCGTCGACGCCGACCAGCGCCGCCGGGTCCGCGACGCCGCACAGGCGCAGCAGCGACCGGTCCCACGCCTCGACCGGGCCGGCCAGGCCCGCGATCTCCTGCGCCTCGAGCCACGCCGCGGACGGCTCGTCCGCCGCCTGGACGTCGCCGTCGGCGTCGATGCGCAGGAGCACGGGGGTGATCAGATCGAGGACGGTGGGCATCTGGGACACGCGCCTAGATCTCTCGCACGTCCTCGAACGAGGTGCGAGCGGCAACCGTGGCCTCATCGAGGTTGAGCAGGATCGGCAGGGTCTCCTGCTGCCAGTCGTCCTCCTCGAGTCGGCGCACCAGCACCGGGCCCTGGACGGTCGCATAGACCAGCTCGATCACATCCATGATGCTGTAGAAGCCGTTGGAGTTGCAGAACTCGAGCTCGGTGAAGTCGATGACCGTGCGCTCAATCGCCCGGCCCGGCAAGATCTGACGCAGATCCGTCAGCATCTCCGACAGGTGCCGCGCCGGGTTGTCGACGCGGACCACCCCGCTGAAGGTCACCAGCAGCGAGCCCTCGTCCTCGCGCGCCACGCAGTGGAACACGCTGGCGCCGCCGTCCATGATCTCGCAATAGGTAAGGATGTTCATACGATACCTCCCAGCGGAAAAACCGCATATACGGTCAGATGCTCCTGCTCATAGCGAGCCGAGAGCCGGAAGCGGTTCTCCGAGACCAGGCGCAGCAGGCCGAGCCCGCCCTTGAGGCGGTCGGCCCGGCGGGCGCGCAGCGTCTCGCCGAGCAGGCGCCGCGGATCCGCCGTCTGGGCGACCGCGTCGATGCGGTCGCGCACCGCCTCGTACTGCGTCTGCGTCGCCTTGTTGCGCACTTGCACCTCGAGCGCCTCGGCGTCGACGCGCAGCTCGAGCTGCAGCTCGCTGTCCGGATCGACGATGTTCTCGACCACATTCTGGATCAGCTCGGTGACCGCGACGTTGGCCTTCTTGCCGACGCTCGGCGGGTAGAACATGCCGATCAGCGCCGGCAGCGACTCGCCGAGCAGCGTCGCCAGGTTGCCGCGAATGTCGCCGAGCGGGGCGACGCGGAACGAGACCCCCATCCGCGTGGACGGGGCCGCCACCCGCTCCGCCTCGCTCATGCCTCGCGCCTCCGCAGCAGGATCAGCGTGATGTCGTCGGCGTCGCTGCGGCGAAACCCGTGGTAGTCGTCGACGCAGCGGCGCAGAATCTCGGTCACCGGCTCGTGCGCGTGGGCGCAGATCAGGGCGTTGAGGCGGCGCGAGCTGTAGCTCTCGCCGGCCGCGTTCTGGGCCTCGACCAGCCCGTCCGTGTACAGCGCCAGCAGGTCCCCCGTGTAAAACGACAGCTCGAACTCCGTGTACGGCCGGCGGCGGATGCCGATGAAGGGGTCGCCCTTGCTGAAGGTGTAGATCTCGCCGCCACGCACAAGAACGCCGTACCCTCCGCCACAAACGTAGCGGATCGAGCGCTCGCCGAAAACGACGAAGTTGACCGTGGCATAGCGACGGACCTCGCGGAGGAAGCCCAGCGACGCCTGGTTCACCCACTCCACGATCTCCTTCGGCCGCGCCACCTGCTCCATCGTCTGCATGAACTGCGCCTTGAGGAACGCCATGATCAGCGCCGCCGACACGCCATGCCCGGAGATGTCGAACAGCCCGATCGCGTGGTGGCCCTCGCGCGTGCGAAAGAAGTCGTAGTAGTCGCCGCCGACCTCGGTGAGCTGCTTGTGATAAACGGCGAGGTCGAGCTGGGCCAGCATGTCCGGCGGCTGCTTCGGCAGCAGCGCGTGCTGGACCTGCTGCGCGATCTCCAGGTCCTGGCGGATCGTCTGGTACGCATGCGCCAGCTCGCGCTCCTGCTCGTCGAGGCGCTCGTAGGCCGTCTTCAAGGTGTCGTTGGTCGCCTGCCAGAACGCAGTGTCGCGCTCGACCTGCTTGCGCAGCCCGCGGTACTTCCACAGCAGGCGCTCAAGCTCGGCGCGACTCAGCTCGTGCACCGCCGCGGCGTCGCCTTCATCGAGCACATCTTCGAGGCGGGCCATGTTCCGGGGCGTCCTTGGCGGGGGAGTGGTCAGTGGAACTCGACCACGAGCAGGTCGGGGTCCCCGTCATTATGCACGTTGACGTAGTCGAGGTCGCCCGGGGCCAGCAGGCCGCCGATGAGCACGCCGCTCTCGATCTTGCGATGGAACGGTGTTGTCGAGTGGATCACGGCCCGGCCCGCCGCCGCGTCGAACTCGCGCAGGTCGAACGATCCGACCAGATCCTGCGGCCCCCGGATCACGCTGACGATCCCGGTGCTGCCGGTCTGGAAGTGCAGGAAGTCGACCCCACGGCGGATCACGTCGCGCCCCGGACCGCGGTGATACCACAGCGACATCATCTCGATCCCGAGCTTGAGCCGGATCGGATCGACGTTCTGGTAGGTCACGCCGATCATCTGCTCGAGCTGGACCCACCGCCGCAGCGGGTACCACTCGCTGACGTCGAGGTCGGCCAGCAGCTCGCCGACCTGCCTCCCGGCCACGATCTTGAGGTTGATGCACGCCTGGGCGAAGCCCGCCATCAGCGTGCCATGGACCATCGGCTCCGGGTCAGCGGCCATCACAGCACCTCCGGGCAGCGGTAGGCGAAGGCCGCGATCAGGGCCTCCCCACGGTAGCCGAGGCGCACCAGCCCCTGCCGCTCGATCGCCCAGCAGTAGTCCGGCAGCTCGATGTCCAGCGGGATCGCCGGGTACGGCCGCAGGCCCGCCTTCGCCAGCCGCAGCAGCCACGAGTCGTACAGCTCGTGGCGCTCGCAGCGGAAGATGTCGCTGGTCCCGAGGATGTCGCGGACCTCGCGGCCGACGAACTTCGCCTTGATCGCAAACTTCTCGAGCGGCGAAACATCGCTGCGGTCGACCAGGTCGAACACCGCGCCGAAGTGCTGCCAGCAGCTGTGCACCCGCTTCGTCAGCTGCTCGGTGTCGTGGTTCGCGTTCGGCTCGACCAGCGTGAACACCCGCGGCCGCAGCCCCGCCAGCCGGCGCAGCAGGTCGGTGCGCAGGCCCTGGTCACCGGGCGCGTGCGCCGTGTGGTGCAGGGCGTAGGCCGCGTTGATCACCACCCCGTCGACCCCGGCCACCGCCGCCTGCAGCATCGACGGCTCGCAGCGCTCGACCAGCCCGCGCAGCGCCACCACCTCGACGCTGAAGGGCAACCCCCGCGCCGCCGCGTCGATGACCATCTGCGCCTCGATCAAATTGGCCGCGCTGGGGTCCAGAGCCACCACCCGCAGCCGCCGCAGCCGCCCCGGCGCCGCCGCCAGGATCGGCATCAACATCGCCATCTGCGCCCCTTTGCCGATCCCGATGTCGAGCAGCGCCGCGCTGTCCAGCTCCGCCAGCGCGTGGGCGAGGTGCTGGTTGGCGATCGCGTAGCCCTGCACCAGCGGCGGCAGCGCCTTGCGTAGGAGGTCGAAGAGGTCGATCTGCGCGACCTCGTAGGACTGAAGGTAGATGTTCCTGCCCCCCAACAGGTTGCGGTCGACCCGCCGCAGCAGCGCCTCCGAGACGATGTGCGAGAGCAACATGTCGCTTGGCACGTCCATCCCGACCTCGTGCAAGAGCTGCCCAGCGATCACCGGGCCGACCAGCTGCTCCCGGTGTCGGCTGAGGTCCTGGCACGCGGACAGGATGATGTTGTAGCGATCCGCGAAGATCATGTCGCTGGGCCCAACCACCGGCCTCGTTGCCGCCCAAGGTCACACACACCCCCGAGTCTTGGCAAGGTCGGCATGTACCTGTCCCAAGGGACATCCACGCCGGCCGCCACGGCGGCCGGTCGGGGGCGTGGATCCGAGCGAATTCACGGCCCCAGGGGTCCCCACATGGCCCTGGCCACGTCTGGCCAGGTCTGGCGGCGGCCCGGCGCGAAGCCGCACCTTGGCTCCCCGGGCCGATTCCGGTATTGCTAGGATCTCGCGTAGCGAACGGGCCTGGGCCTGGGCCCTCGCCAACCGCACGGGGCTCGACCGCCGACCCGCACCCGCCGCCATGTCGCATGACCTCTCGCCCGACCCCTCCTCGACCCCCGGGTCCGTGCCCGGGGCGGCGTTCGCAGACCAGCGCGACGGGCCGGACAGCGCCGCGACCCCCGTCGTGACCGCCACCCTCTCCATTGCGGGCTTCATCGACGGCTGGATCCACTGCCAGCACGTCGCCGACTACCTCGCCCGCTTCGCCGCCTCCGACCGCTTCGACCCGGCCCAGCTGACCACCCGCCTCTCCACCTACCTCAACGAGGCGCTCGAGCTGGTGTTCCGCAGCCAGCCGATCCCCCCCGCACCCGGCGCCCCCGGCGAGATCGTGGTGGCGATCCACCGGCTCCCGGACCGCCTCCAGGTCGAACTTCGATGCCCCGCGGGACCGGCCGCGGACCTGGACAGCCATGCCGACCCCAGCGGCGCGCCCGCCGGACCCGGAGTCACCCGCCTGCGCCGCGGCATGCGCCGGGCCGCCGAGCCCGACGCCGCGGCCGCCTACCGGCGCGACTTCTCCCAGCTCCTGCGCGACACGGCGACCGACACCCGCGAGGGCACCGACGAGGGCACCCGCGAGAACGGCGCCGACGCCGGCCTGCTCGAGCTGGTCGCCCTCCACGGCATCGGCCTCGAGCTGAGCGAGGGCAGCGACGCCGTCGTGCTCCGCCTGATCGTCCCGCACGAATGACGAGCCCGACCCCGCCCATGGACAGCGCGCAGGCCTACTCGATCCGCTACCACGAGAACAACCAGGAGGTCGCGCTCGAGGGCTCGCTGCGACCGCAACACGCGGGCGACCTCGACCCCGTCCGCCAGTGCCTGGCCGAGGCCGCCGCCAGCGTGCGCGGCACCCTCTACCTGAACCTCAAGCGCCTGCGCTACCTGAACCACCTCGCCTTCCTCGAGCTGGCCCGCTTCCTCGACCACTGCCAGCGCGAGTGGCCCGACCTGCGGCTCAAGCTGGTCGTCTCGAGCGCCGTCCCGTGGGCCCCGATCCGCTTCGGCCACCTCACCGAGCGCTTCCCCAACGCGATCGTCGAGCAGTACGACAAGGCCTTCTACCCGGGCCAGGGCGTCATCGAGAACGACCAGCTCATTCCTGTCCTGCGGACCCAGACCAACATCGTGTGGGCGCACGAGCGCGAGCTCCTGCACCGCCACGGCCTGCGCCACGGCCTGCGTGTGGCCGACATCTGCTGCGGCATCGGCGACTTCGCGGTCCTGCTGCACAAGGAGTTCAAGCCCGAGGTCATCGTCGCCGTCGACCACTCCCGGCCCTTCCTGCAGTACGCGATCCAGATGGCCAAGGAGTTCGGCATCGCCGACATCGAGTACCACTACGGCGACGCCGCCAACCTGTTCCTCAGCTCCAACACCTTCGACTTCGTCACCTCGCGCCTGTCGCTGCAGATCTTCAACCGGCCCGAGCTCATCCTGCGCGAGCTGCTGCGGATCTGTAAGCCGGGCGGCCGCGTGTACCTCACCAACGAGATGATGAGCCACAACTACGGCTACCCGCGCCACGAGTCGGTCAGCTGGACCTACGCCCAGACCCTCAAGATGCTCGCCAGCCTCGGCATGGACCTCAGCATCGGCCCCAAGATGTACTCGCTGCTCACCGACCTCGGCTTCGAGGACGTGCAGATGGAGCAGATCGGGATCACCAACACCAACACCGTCGTCGAGGACTTCGCCCGCGTGATCGAGTCGTGGGAGGAGTACATCACCGGCGAGCTCTCGACCGCCACGCAGACCCCCCGCGAGGTCGTCGAGCGCCTGCACGCCGGCTTCCAGGACCACGTCTACGCGATCCGCAGCCGCCGCGGCTTCGCCATCTGGCCGATCTTCGTCGCCTCCGGCCGCAAGCCCCTGCCCACGCGCTCCACCTGACCACACGCCTGGCCGTAGCAGGCCAGGGCGCCAAAGGGTCGGGCCCGCGCACGAGCGCCCGCCCAGCGCTTGCGTGACCCCAGCTGCGGCGGCTGTGTTACCGTCCGGCCAGCACCGACCAGCAGCACGCGGGACGACAGCCATGAACGAGAGCATCGGTGACTTCAGGGACCTCTCGGGCGGCGGCGCCCGGGTGTCCCTCGTCTTCTACCCGGGCGACTTCGCGGTGCGGTGGAGCCAGTGCAGCGCGACCGCCGACTTCTTCGCCGAGTACTTCGCCGCCGTCCACGCTTGCCGCAACGAGGACGAGGGCGCCCGCTCGGAGTTCATCGGCACCATCAGCTACATCGTCAACGAGCTGGTCGAGAACGCGGTCAAGTTCAGCGTCGGCGAGACGGTCGAGGTCACCGTGGTGGTCGAGGACGACGAGCTGGTCGCGTTGGTCGCCAACCAGATCCTCGCGGCCACGGTCGAGGCGCTGGTCGACAAGTTCCGCGAGCTGGTCTCGGGCGACCCGCAAGAGATGCTGTTCGCGCGGGTCGAGGCCAACGCGGAGAACCCCGAGTCAGGGGCCTCGGGCCTCGGCTTTCTGACGATGATGTCAGACTACGGGGCCAAGCTTGGCTGGCGCTTCGACGCCGTCCAGGACAACCCCCACAACGTGCTCCTCAAGACCATGGCACGGTTACAGGTGAGGAACCAATGAGTGATACGGAGATCAAGGGTCCAGGCTACCGCGTGCTCTACGACGCCAACAGCGCCACCGTGCACTTCGAGGGCTCGCTCCGCCTCGGCACCGCCGAGTACGAGCCGATCGCGGCCCTCCTCAACTCGGTGCTCGAACAGCGCCCGCAGGCGATCACGCTGCGCATGACCGACCTCGTGTTCCTCAACAGCTCGGGCATCAACACGCTCTACAAGTTCGCCATCGCGATCCGCAAGCTCGGCGGCCTCGCGGTCCACGTCCAGGCCTCCTCCACGATCTCCTGGCAGAGCAAGTCCTTGCCCAACCTGCGCAAGTTCTTGCCGACCATCACCCTGACGATGAACTGACGCGGACGGAGAGGACGGCGGGATGGCGGAAGCGGACGACGAGCACGAGGACGCAGGGGCCCCAGAGGCCCAAGTGACCCAGGTGGCCGAGGACCCGTGGCAGCGCCTGTGGGACGACCCCGACGCCGCCGCCGCCGAGCTCCAGGCCGACCCGCAGGCGCTCGCCACCTTCGTCCGCGCCATGGCCGAGCTGAGCCGCGAGCACGCCGAGCTCACCATGCTGCACGAGGCCACGCTCGAGCACGCCAACGAGATCGAGGACCTTCTGGCCGTCAAGATCGACGAGGTCGAGGCGCTGGTCGTCAACCTCGAGCTCCGCAACGGCTTCATCCGCGAGGTCTTCGGCCGCTACATCACCGACGACGTCGTCAACACCCTGCTCGCCTCCCCGGCCGGCCTCCAGCTCGGCGGGGAGAAGCGCAAGATCACGATCCTCATCTCCGACGTGCGCGGCTTCTCCTCGCTGTGCGAGCGCCTCAGCCCGGAGCAGGTCGTCACGATCCTCAACATCTACCTCGGCGCGATGGCCGAGGTCATCGAGCGCTACCGCGGCTCGATCAACGAGTTCATCGGCGACGCGATCCTCGCGGTCTTCGGCGCCCCGATCGCCGGCGAGGATCACCCCGAGCGGGCCGTCGCCTGCGCCCTCGCCATGCAGCTCGCCATGGGCGCCGTCAACGACACCCTCCGCGAGCAGGGCCTGCCCGGCCTGGAGATGGGCATCGGCGTCCACACCGGCGAGGTCGTCGTCGGCAACATCGGCTCGCAGAAGCGGGCCAAGTACGGCGTCGTCGGCAGCCACGTCAACCTCACCAGCCGCATCGAGAGCTACACCGTCGGCGGCCAGGTGCTCATCTCGCAGTCCAGCGCCAGCGAGATCGGCGACCGCCTGCGGACCCGTCGGAGCTTCCAGGTCCTGCCCAAGGGCGCCCGCGAGGCGCTCACGATCTACGACGTCGTCGGCATCTGCAACGTCGGCGGCGAGGACCTCGCCCTCCCCGACCGCGCCGCCAGCAAGCGCACCCTCGCCGCCGGCGTCCCCGTGCGCTTCACCGTGCTCGAGGGCAAGGACGCCAGCGGCGAGCCGCTCCCCGGCACCCTGCTCAGCCTCGACGACCGCGGCGACGCCGAGATCGCCGCCGCCTACGTGCCCGATCTGCTCGCCAACGTGAAGCTCAGCCTCGACGGCCTCGACGAAGAGCACGCCTACGCCAAGGTCCAGAGCGGCTCGCCCGACCACGGCATCTTCTCCGTCCGCCTCGCCGCCGTCCCGCCCGCCCTCGCCGCCGCCCTCAGCGCGCTGCCGTGGCGGACCGGCGCCTGAGACGGGACCACCGCGTCATGGATCCGCCGCTGACGCGTCTGCTCAGCGCGCTCCCGTGGCCGACCGACGCCTGAGACCCACGCGCCTCGCCTCACTCCCGCGGCGGCGGCGGTTTGCGGGTCCACGGGCCGACCAGCCGCGTATCGGCGTCATCGACCTCGTCCTCGGCTTCGTCCTCGACGCACGACACGTCGGCGTCCGTCATCGTCGAGATCGTGACAGCCGCCCGCGGCGCATCGTCGTCGTCGTCGGCGAGGTCGATCATCACGCTCTCGCCCGTCGCCGCCAGGCTCGGGTCGTCGTCGCTCCCGCCCGTCTCGGCCATCAGGTCCGCGACGACGGTGACGTCCGACCTGTCCTGCGGGACAGCCGCAGTGTCGAGCTCCCGACTCGGCTCCGCGCCCGAATTCCCGCCTGCTCTCGTGGCGCTCGTGTGCCACTGCGTCCCTGGCCGCGCGTTGAGCGGCGAATCGGAGGGCCCGCTCAGCTTCGAGTTCGGCGGCGAGTGGTAAGTGGTGTTGAGCGGCGACACCACCGGCGACACCACCGGCTCAGGCCCACCGCCTGGCACGCCTGGCACGATCGGCAGCGCCGCCGACACCGACGGCACCGCGTGCGTACGGGCCCGGCGCTCCTCCTCGAGCCCGCCGAAGCGGCTGGCCAGCGTGCGGATGAACGCCCCCATCCACGGCTTCATCGACGTCAGCTCCTGCTCGATCACCTCGCTCGTCACCACCACCAGCGACGCGTCCTCACCACCACGACGCTGGCCGTCCGCGGCGACGCGGCGAAGATCGCCGTCTCGCCGAACATGTCGCCCGGCCCGAGCATCCGCAGCGCGACCCGCTCGCCGTCGATCGTCTTGTAGACCTCGAGCTTGCCCGACACCACGATGTACGCGGCGTCCCCGACCTCGCCCTGGCGGATCACGTGCGCCCCGCGAGCCACGCGGATCGTCGAGAAGTTGCCGCCGCCGCGCATCAGCTTGAGGATAGCAAGCTTGAGCCCCGCCACGCTCTGATAGCGGTCCTCCGGGCGCTTGGCCAGCGCCTTCATCACGATGCGCACCAGCTCGCGCGGGAAGGTGTTGGGCGGCACATGCGGCAGCTCGTCGGGCGACCGGATGTCGCACAGCTGCGCCAGCAAGATCGCCTCCAGCGCCGTGCTCCCGTGGTAGGGCGGCCGCCCCGTCATGATCTCGTAGAGCAGCGCGCCCATCGAGAAAATGTCGCTGCGCTCGTCCATCGGTTCACGCCCGGCGCTGGCCTGCTCCGGTGACATGTACGTGGGCGTCCCGAACACCAGCCCCTTGGTCTCGGACGCCGGCAGCGGCGGCAGCGAGTCGCGCACCCACTTGCGCGCGTCGACCCCCGGCCGCGGCGGCAGCAGCTGCGCCCCGCCCCAGTCCATCAGGTACACCTGCCCGAACTCGCCGACCATCACGTTGGCCGACTTGATGTCGCAGTGCAGCACGCCCCGCGCGTGGGCGAAGCCCAGCGCGTCGCACACCTTCACGAAGATCTCGAGCAAGTTCAGCAGGCGATCCGAGTCGAGCGCCACGCCGCCGCCGATCATCATCTTCAGGCTCTGGCCCTCGACCAGCTTCATCGTGAAGTAGAGCTCGCCCCTGGCGTCGCGCCCGAGCTCGTGGATCGGCACGATGTTCGGGTGGTCGAGCTGGCCCGTCACCTGGGCCTCGCGGAGGAAGCCGTGCACGAGCATCAGGTGCTCGTAGGTCGACGCGTGCATGGTCTTGGCCGCCATGCGCCGCTGCAGGGTCGCGTCGAAGGCGGCGCGCACCGCCCCCATGCCGCCGCGGGCGAGCTCGCCCTCGAGCCGCAGGCGGCGCTCCGGGTCGGGGATCGCCGCCAGCACGAGCTGCTGGATCCGCTCCTCGTGGCTCAGCTCGCGGCCGTCATCGACGAGGCGATCGAGCAGCAGACTGGTCGACGACGGCTTGTCGCCGCGAGCGGGGGGATCGGAGACCGGGTCACGCATGCAGGGCGCCAGCTGTCCAGAGCGGGCTCCACGATACTACAGGCCGGGCCAAGCCGCGGGCCGACAATTCCCCAGCAGCCCGAGCCGCAGCGCCGGATCGCTCGCCGAAGTCACGCGCCCAGTGGACCCGCGTGCTCAGGCCGCGGCCGGAGCCGCGTGCCGCAGCTCGAGCCCCGCCTCGAAGCCGAGCAAGGTGGTCCGCCGCCCGCCCTGCCAGCGGTGCAGCTCGACCTCGACGGTGAGGTGGGTCGAGCCGGGGTTACGCTGGCTGCGGAACCGAACCTCCGCGGTGCCCGTGATCGGCTCGCCGACCATGAGCTCGCCGAGCGCGCGGACCCGGCCCACGCTGCGGACCACCATCGAGTGCTCGCGCAGCGCCTCATGCCGGGCCAACGCCGCCAGCATGCGGTCGATCGCCACCGAGGTCGGACACACCCGGCCCCACGGCGAGCCGCCGCCGCCGTCGCCCGCCAGCGAACCGGTCGACAGGCACTCCTCGCAGGTGCCGATCACCTGCCCGAGAAAGCTCGACTCCACGTGGGCGGTGAGGTCCGAGGGACGTACCGCGAATTCCTGCGTCGTCAAGGTCTTGCCGACGCCGAGAGAGCCCAGATCGTGCACGGTCATGGATCGCCTCCTCCTCTTGAACGATGCCGACCGACCGCGCCCGATGCACGCGACATCGCAGCCACGCGAAGCGACCTGCGCAGGCGTGGCAAATTTTCAGCGATTCGTAGCTACACCGCCAAATTCACGCGTTCACGCGTGAACCTGGCCAATCATGGCACTTGTCAGCAACCGTAACATCAGCTCCATACACGCGATCTCCCGGCGAAACTCGCGCGATCTCCTGCAAGATCTCCGCACCGCTGCAGCTGCAACGATCGCGGACCTCCGGCCGAAGCGGCCGCGTGCTCGCCGATCTGCTCTTCCCCCCCGTGTGCGTCGCCTGCCGCCGGCTCCTCCGCGGCCCGCAGGCGCTGCCGCTGTGCTCGCTGTGCCGTCCGGAGCAGCAGCCCTTGCCGCCGGCGCAACGCCACGTCGGCGGCGTCGAGGCCGTGCACGCCTACCACGGCCCGCTCGCCCGCGCCGTGGCCGCGCTCAAGTACGAGGGCCAGTTAGAGCTCGCCGGCCCGCTCGGCCGTCTGCTGGCCGCCGCCGATCTCCTCCACCGCGACTGGGACGCCCTCATCCCGGTCCCCCTCCACCCCTGGCGCGCGCTGCTCCGCGGCTACAACCAGGCCGCCCTGCTCGCCCGCTGGGCCCTCCCCGCCGGTCACCGGCTGCGCCCGCGGCTGCTCCGCCGGGTCCGCGCCACCGCCCCGCAGACCGGGCAAGACGCCGCCGCCCGGCGACGAAACCTCGAGGGCGCCTTCGCGGCCGGGCCAGCGGTCGCCGGCCTGCGCCTGCTCGTCCTCGACGACGTGACCACCACTGGCGCCACGCTCGCGGCCTGCATCACGGCCCTGCGTGCGGCCGGGGCGCGCGAGGCGGCCGGGCTTGCCCTGCTGCGCTCGCTTGCGTAGCGTGGCCGCTCCGCCGTGAGCAAGACACCCCAGATCAAGGATGGGCACGCGTTCGTGCAGCACCGCCGCGCCCTCTTCGAGTACGAGGTGCTCGAGCGTCACGAGGCGGGCATCGCCCTGATGGGCAGCGAGGTGAAGTCGATCCGCAACGGCAAGGCCAGCCTGGCCGAGGCCTTCTGCCAGTTCAACGCCAGCGGCGAGCTGTTCCTCCACCAGGCCCACATCGGCGAGTTCCCGATGGCCCACGCCCGCAACCACAGCCCGCTGCGCCTGCGCAAGCTGCTGATGCACCGCCGCGAGCTCGAGCACCTCGCCGAGGCCGTCGCGCAGTCCGGCCTCACCCTCATCCCCCTCGACATGCACGCCCGCGCCGGCAAGATCAAGCTCGCCCTGGCGCTGTGCCGCGGCAAGAAGACCTACGACAAGCGCGCCTCCATCAAGGAGCGCGAGCAGAAGCGGGAGATCCAGCGGGCCGTCCGGGAGCACAAATGACGCAGCCCCGCCTCCGCCTGGTCCGCCCCGGCGAGGCCCTCCCTGTCCCCACGGACAGCCCGAGCCCGGCGACCGTCCCACCTGTCCCCACGGACAGCCTCCGCCCGGCCACACCTGTCCCCACGGACAGCCCAGCCACACCTGTCCCCGCGGACAGCCCGGCCACACCTGTCCCCGCGGACAGCCTCGTCTTCCACCTCCGCCTCGCCCCGCCGCCGATCTCCGCCGTCGTCGTCCCGGCGTCGGCCCTCGCCGAGCTCGACGCCCTGCTCGCCCGCGACCACGTTGGCCTCGACGACCTCGCCTGCGCGCGCCTGGCCGAACTCGCCGCCGTGGTCCCCGGCCGCGTACGCGCCGTCACGGCCGCCCTCGCGCGCGCCGCCAGCCCCGCCGCCGTGATCGCCCTGCGCAACCTCCCACCCGGCGCCCCCGGCCAGCTCGACGCCCTCCTGCGCTGCTTCAGCCGCGGCGTCGCCCGCGGCTCACCTGTCCTCGCGGACAGCCCCACCTCACCTGTCCTCGCGGACAGCCTCGCCGTCCTGCTCGCGCTCGACTTCCGCAGCTCGCGCGCCCGCGGCTTCCCCGACCTCGTCGCCCGCGCCCAGGCCCTCGCCGCCCGCGGCCCGGCCGCCGAGTTCGCGGCCCTCGACGTCGACGGCCGCCGCCACTACCGCCTCGCCTATCACGCCGGTCGCTGCCCGCCCGCCGCCCTGGCCGCCCAGCTGCGCGCCGCTCACCTCGACCTCGCCTGGTTGCACGCCCGCCTCCTGCGCCTGCGCGGCAGCCGACTGTGGCTCGGCGGCTGGCGCTTCGACAGCGACGATCGCCTCGGCCCCACGGCCCAGGGCCACCTCCTCCAGGCCTGGCTGCGCTGGGCCGAGCGAGGGCCGAGCGCGTGACCGAGACCCCGCTCGCCGCCCTCGCCCGCAGCCTCCGCGCCGGCGCCCGCGGACTGGTCCTGCGCAGCGACGACGAGGCCCGCGCGATCCGCCTGCTCGAGGACCTCGGCGCCCAACTCGGCTGCCCCGTGCACACCTGGAGCGCCGTCGCCGGCTGCGACGGCATCGGCACCCCCGCACCCCTGCCCGCGCTCCTGCGCGACCTCGCCGGCCGCCGCGAGCCCGCCCTGTGGCTGCTCCTCGACCCGCCCGCCGACCCGCTCGCGGCCCGGGCCCTGCGCGAGCTGGCCCAGCACAACGCCCCCGGCCCGGCCGCCATTGTGCTCGGCGAACCCGCACCCACCTTCGCCCAGATCCCCGAGCTCGCCGACCACGCCCTCGCGCCGCCCGAGCTCGCCGAGCTCGCCGAGCTCGCCGCCGCAGAAGCCGACTCGCTACGCCACGCCGGCCACCACGCCGCCGCCGACACGCTCGCCGACCTGTCCCCGAGAGCCAGTCCCAGCCCACCTGTCCCAAGCGCCAGCCCACCTGTCCCAAGCGCCAGCCCACCTGTCCCAAGCGCCAGCCCACCTGTCCCAAGAGCCAGCCCACCGTCCCACGCGCCCGCCCACTTGTCCCCAGTGCCCGCGCCGCTCGATCTGCTCCGCCTCGCCCTCGGCCTGTCCGAGCACGCCGCCCGCCGCCTGCTCCGCGAGGCCGCGCTCGCCGGCGCCGGCGACCCGGTCCGCGCCGCCGCCCGCCTGGTCGCCGCCAAGGCCGAGGCGCTCCACCGCGGCGCCCTGCTCGAGCTCGCCGAAGCTGTCCCCGAGGACATGCTCGGCGGACTCCCCGGCCTCAAGGCGTGGCTGCGCCGCCGCGCCCTCGCGCTCCGCCCCGCGGCCCGCGCCGCCGCGATCGCCGACCCGCGCGGCGTCCTCCTGGTCGGCGTCCAGGGCTGCGGCAAGAGCCTCGCCGCCCGCGTGTGCGCCGACATCCTCGGCCTCGGCCTGGTCCGCCTCGACCCCGGGCGCCTGTTCGGCGGCACCGTCGGCGAGAGCGAGGCCAACCTGCGCCGCCTCACCGCCGCCGCCGAGCGCCTCGCCCCGGTCGTGCTGTGGATCGACGAGCTCGACAAGGGCCTGGTCGGCAGCGAGGGCGCCGCCAGCGACGCCGGCACCGCCGCCCGCGTGCTCGGCGGCCTGCTCACCTGGCTGCAAGAGCGGGCCCGCCCGGTCTTCGTCGTCGCCACCGCCAACCGCGTCGACGCCCTCCCGCCCGAGCTCCTGCGCCGCGGCCGACTCGACGAGACCTTCTTCGTCGACCTCCCCGGCCCCGACGAACGCGCCGCGATCGCCGAGATCCACCTCCTCGCCGCCCCTCAGCGCCGCCTCGGCCGCGCCCCGCCGCTCGCCGACCCGCTGCCCGACTTCCTCGCCACCGCCCGCGCCGCCGACGGCCTCAGCGGCGCCGAGATCGAGGGCGCCGTCACCGAGGCCCGCCTCGACGCCTTCGCCGAGGCCCGCCCGCTCGCCGCCGCCGACCTCCACCGCGCCCTCGCGGCCACGATCCCGCTGTCCCGCAGCCGCGCCGCCGAGGTCGCCGCCCTGCGCAGCTGGGCGACCCGCTTCGCCCGCCCCGCCTGATCCTCACCCACCATCGACCTGTCCCAAAGGCCATCCCAACCTGTCCCTACGGACACCTCATCGATCTGTCCCCCCGGACAGATCCACGAGAAAATCGCCGCCGCGATCTCGGCGTGTTAGCCTGCCCGCGTGCGTCGCCCCGCCAGCACCGCGCAGCTCGAGCTACCGCTCGCCGCCGAGCCCACGCCTGCCCCGGTCACCCCCAGGCTCGCCCACGCCTGCCCCGCCTGCGGCTGGTTTCGCGAGGGCTTCGCCCCCTGCCCCGCCTGCGGCGACGGCCCCGTCCTGCGCCTGCCGCCGCGTCGCCGCGTCCGCCCGGAGCCGCCGTGAGCCGCTACCAGCGCGTCGAGCTCGCCCCCCAGACCCGCGACGAGCTGGCCGCCGGCCTCGCCGAGCTCGGCCTCGTGCCCGAGTGGGCCGACCCCGCCCTCGGCCTCATGCTCACCGGCAGCCTCGAGTGCGCCGGCGAGCCCGTCGACCTGCGCCTGCCCGCCGGCACTCTCGGCGCCATCGAGGACCTCGGCTTCAGCCTCGCCGACGGCCAGCTCGCCCTCATCTGCGGCGAGCTCGATCGCAACCTCCTCACGCGCCGCCTCGTCACCCCCCTCATCGCCGCCGTCACCACCGCGCGCGCCCGCAGCTTCGCCGCCGCCGCCGACCTCGATCTGGAGGAGAGCCTCGCCGCCGACGGCACCCGCCGCCTCCAGCTGCGCCCGCGTGGGCCCCGGTAACACCGCCCGCCGGCCCTGCGTTGCAGCCCTGTCGCCCCGCGCGCGAGCTCCGGTGGTCCAGATCGCCGAAGCTCACGTACGCTGGGCTCCCCGAGGTCGTCATGTCCAAGCCAAGCCCCGAGGTCCAGGCGTCGCTCACCCGCCGCAACTTCATCGCCCGCGCCGCGTCCGGCACCGTGATCACCGCGATGGGTGGCGGCCTCCTCTACACCCTCAGCGACCGCCTCACCCGCGAGGCCAAAGCGATGACCACCATCGACGGCCGCCCGCGCCTCCCGCCCGGCCAGCGCGCGCTCGAGGCCCTGCGCCCGATGGGCGGCACCCCCGGCTCGCCCAGCATCAGCGACTTTCGCCTCAAGATCCACGGCGAGGTCGACAAACCGATCGAGCTCGACTGGGCCGGCCTGCTCGCCCAGCCCCAGGCCGAGCTCGAGCTCGACGTCCACTGCGTCACCGGCTGGTCGCTGCTCGGCGCCAGCTGGAAGGGCGTCCGCCTCGCCGACCTGGCCAGGGCGGCCGGCGTCAAGCCCAGCGCCCGCCACGTCATCTTCGAGGCCGCCGCCGGCTACACCGCCAACGTCCGCCTCGCCGAGGCCCTCGCCCCCGACGTCCTCATCGCCCACCGCCACGACGGCAAGCCGCTCGCCCGCCCCCACGGCGCCCCCGTCCGCGCCGTCGTCCCCAGCCTCTACTTCTGGAAGTCCCCCAAGTACCTGAGCGGGATCAAATTCGTCGCCCGCGACGAGCCCGGCTACTGGGAGACCCGCGGCTACCACAACCACGCCGACCCCTGGCTCGAAGAACGCTATGGCTGACCCAAAGGACAGGCCCGCCCCGCGCCGAATCGGCGCACCACCATGACCCGCCTGCGCCCGTGGCTGCGGGCCCTCCACCGCGACCTCGGCTACCTCGCCGTCGGCCTCACCGTCGTCTACGCATTGAGCGGCATCGCCGTCAATCACATCGCCGACTGGGACCCCAACTTCGACAACTACGAGGCGCAGCACCAGCTCACCCTCCCGCTCCCCGCCAGCGACGCCGCGATCGCCGACCAGCTCCTGCGCGAGCTCGCCGTCACTGCCCCGCCGACCGAGGTCTACCGCAGCGACAGCAACGAGGTCTCGGTCCTGCTCGAGGGCCGCAGCTTCCACGTCAACACGGACACCGGCGCCGTGCTCGAGGACGGCCAGCGCGAGCGCTTCCTGATCCGCGTCGCCAACTGGCTGCACCTGAACCGCGGCAAGAAGGCCTGGACCTACATCGCCGACGGCTACGCCGCCTTCCTCCTGATCCTCGCCACCAGCGGCCTCTTCATGATCCCGGGCCGCAAGGGCCTGATCGGCCGCGGCGGCCTCCTGGTCGCCCTCGGCGTCGCCGTGCCCGTCCTCTACGTCAGCCTCTCCGGCGGCCCCTGACAAGCGAGACAAGCGAGACAAGCGAGACAAGCGAGCCGAGCGCCCGCGATCAGCTCCGGCGATCGAGCCGCTCGTGCAGGAACGCGATCACCCGCTGCAGCGCCTGCTCGGTCGGGTGCCCCGCCTCGCGCACGAGGTCGATCGTCAGCACGCTGTGTGCCCCCGCCTTGATGCCGTGCTTGTTGCCCGGCCCCGAGTCGATCTCGATCGCCTCGAAGCCGCCGCGCAGCTCCTGCTTCAGCGTCGCGAAGCGCTCGCGCGGCACCTTGCCGTCGTGCGTGAAGCACAGGCCGAGCACCTTGTAACCGTCCTGCTCGACGCGCCGCTGGATCGTCGCCAGCTCGCCCGACGACACCGCCAGCGCCGCCCGCCGATCCTTGCTGGTCGGCAGCGGCAGCGCCGGCTGCGACAACACCGGGGCCATCAGCGCCGGCTCGACCGCCAGCGACAGCGCGAAGTTGCCGGTCAAGCACATCCCGACCGCGCCCACCCCGGTCCCGCCGAGCTCCGCGTGGATGTCGCGGACCAGCGCGCGCAGCCAGTCCGTCACCGGGCTCGACTCGTGCGCCGCCAGCAGCTTGAACTCGCGGCTGACGCACAGCTTGAACATCGTCGCCAGCGCATAACCACCGGTCGCCTCCTTGCCCGCGGTCCCGAACAGCTCCGGCAAGAACACCGTGAAGCCCGCGGTCACCAGCGTCTCGGCGAATGCGATCACCCCCGGGTGGATCCCCGGCACCTCCGTGATCACCACGACCCCGGGCCCCTTCCCCTTGCGATAGACGACCTTGGCGACGCCTCCGTGCGTGAACTCTTGCTGGGCGAACCCCGGGATTGCCATGCGCGCAGTCTACCAGACCCCGCGCGACGCTTGTCAATTCCTCCGGGTAATGCCAACGATTCCTCGCGTGTCCTACGAGTTTTACAAGGTCCTCCACGTCGTCGGCATCATCCTCGTGTTCATGACGCTCGGGGCCAGCATCCTCCACGCGGCCAACGGCGGCACGCGCGAGCAGAACACCTCGCGCAAGCTGATCGCGGCGCTCAGCGGCATCGGTCTCCTGCTGATCATCGTCGCCGGCTTCGGCATGCTGGCCCGCATCCAGTCGATGAGCGCCGGCATCCCGGGATGGATCCACCCCAAGCTGCTGATCTGGCTGCTCCTCGCCGCCGCGCCCAGCGTCATCGCCCGCAAGCCCAGCAGCGCCAAGATCATGTGGATCGTTGTCCCGCTGCTCGGCGCCGTCGCGGCCTACCTCGGGATTAGCCACAAGTAATCCGCGTGCTCGCCTCGCTGCCGCCGCCGCCGCGCCGTCACGTCCCCGCCGAGCTCGAGCTCGCCTCGCTGCCCGCGCTCACCGGCTGCTACGACGAGCTCGCCACGCGGCCCCTCCCGCCCGGCGATTTATGGGCGCTCGAGCAATGGTTGCACGACTGGAGCGAGCTCGAGGCGCTGCTCCACGAGGAGCAGACGCGGCGAGAGATCGCCATGAACCGCGACACCGACGACCCCGCGCGGCTCGCCGCCTACCTCGACTGGATCGATCGCGTCGCCCCGCCCTGCAAGCCGCTGCGCGACCGCCTCGCCCGCCGCCTCGTCGCCCACGAAGACGCCGCAGCCCTCGCCCCCGAGCGCCACGCCTGCATGCTGCGCGAGCTGGCCAATCAGGTCGCCCTCTTCCGCGACGAGATCGTCCCGCTCGAGGCCGCCGAGCAGCGCCTCTGCGCCGAGCACCAGACCCTGCGCGGCGGTATGCAGGCCGAGTTCGCCGGCCAGCTGTGCACTCTGGAGGCGCTCGAGGCCGAGGAGGAGCACCCCGACCCCGCCCGCCGCGAGGCCGCCTGGCGCAGCCTGTCCGCCCGCTTCCTCGCCGAGAAGCCCGCCCTCGACGATCTCCTTGATCGCCTCCTCGACCTCCGCCTCGCCCAGGCCGCCGCCGCCGGCTGCCCCGACTACCGCGACTACCGCTTCCGCAAGCTCGGCCGCCTCGACTACAGCCCCGCCGACTGCCTCGCCTTCCACGCCGCGATCGAGGCCGCCGTCGTCCCCCTCGCCAGCGAGCTCCTGGCCCGCCGCGCCGCCGCCCTCGGCCAGCCGACCCTGCGCCCCTGGGACCTGCTCGCCCCGCTCCCGGGCGAGACCCCGCTGCGCCCCTTCACCGACGAGGCCACCCTCGTCGCCGGCTGCCGTCAGGTCTTTCACGCCGTCGACCCCGAGCTCGGGCGCCAGTTCGCCGGCCTCGCCGACCGCGGCCTCCTCGACCTCCTGGCGCGCCCCGGCAAGGCCCCCGGCGGCTACCAGGTCAACCTCGAGGCCAGCCGCCTGCCCTTCATCTTCGCCAACGCCGTCGGCCGCCACGACGACCTCCTGACCCTGCTCCACGAGGGCGGCCACGCCCTCCACGCCCTCGCCTGCGCCGACGACCCGCTGATCTGGAACCGCAGCCCCCCGCTCGAGTTCTGCGAGGTCGCCAGCATGGGCATGGAGCTGCTCGCCAGCGATCACCTCGCCGCTTTTTATACTCCCGCCGAGCAGCGCCGGGCCCTGCGCCAGCAGCTCGAGTCGATCGTCCTCTTCCTGCCCTCCATGGCCTGCGTCGACGCCCTGCAGCACTGGCTCTACACCCACCCGCAGCAGGCCCGCGGCCGCGAGCGCGACGAGATATGGCAATCGCTGCACGAGCGCTTCTTCCCGACCGTCGACTGGTCCGGCCTTACCAGCGAGCGCGCCGCCCTGTGGCAGCGCAAGCTGCATATCTTCGAGCTCCCCTTCTACTACATCGAATACGGCATCGCCCAGCTCGGCGCCCTCCAGCTGTTCGCCCACCACCGCCGCGATCCGGTCGCCACCATCGCCGCCTACCGCCGCGGCCTCGCCCTCGGCGCCCGCGCCGGATTACGCGACCTCTTCACCGCCACCGGCTTGCAGCTCGATCTCTCGCTGCCGGCGCTGCAATCACTGATGGACCTCATCCGCGCCGAGCTCGCCCAGCTCGAGTGACCTGGCGATATCATCACACCACCCGCCCACGATATCTCCACAGAATATCATCACATTTTCCATCGCCACGTATCCTGGCACTCGCGCCCGACTTCTCCGCCTCCGCCCCGCGTCCGTGCCCCGGTCGAGGCTCCCCGCCGCCTGACCCCCAGGTCATCGACCCGACCCCGCGCCGAAGCTGGCATACTCCGCCCCGCATGCGCCGCCCGCTGCTCGCCCTCCTCCTCCTCCTCGCCTGCCGCCCCGCCGCGTCGACCACGCCGCCGCCCGCGGACCCCGTCCAGGCCACCCAGCCCGCCGCCGACCCCTGGCTCGCCGTCCACCTCGACGAGCCCACCGTCCGCGCCCACCTCAACTACCTCGCCGACGACGCCCGCCAGGGCCGCGCCCCCGGCAGCGACGGCGATCGCGAGTCCGCCGCCCACGTACAAGCCGCGTTCACCCAGCTCGGCCTGCAGCCGGCCTTCGGCGCCAGCTACACCCAGCCCTTCACCCTCACCGACGGCGTCCGTCTGCTCCCCGACCAGCGGCCCAGCCTGCGCATCGGCGCCGCCGATCTGCCCGTCGATCTGCTCCCCTTCACCCAGTCGACCACCGCCCCGATCAGCGCCCCGCTGGTCTACCTCGGCCACGGCGTCGACGACTCGCCCGCGCTGCACAAGGCCACCAAGGGCGCGATCGTCGTCGTCCGCGCCGGCGCCCCCGACGACCCTCACCTCGACCCCACCCGCACGCGCACCCAGAGCAAGCTGATCGCCGCCCGCGATCACGGCGCCGTCGGCTTCATCCTCTGGGACCCCGACAGCGACCTCGCCTTCCCCAACCACGGCGAGGCCAACGACCTCAAGCTGCCCGCCCTCGCCGTCGGCAAGGCCGGCACCCCCGCCCTGCTCGCCGCCTTCAACGTCAAGCCGACAACTAGCAAGCCCACAACCAGCAAACCCGACGACGTCCACCACGGCCTCGTCCCCGGCAAGCGCGCCAAACAAAAAGCCAGCCTCCACACCCCGGTCGAGCGCGTCGAGCTCACCACCCAGAACATCGCCGCCGTCCTCCCCGGCAGCGGCGGCGGCAAACGCATCGTCATCGGCGCCCACGTCGACCACCTCGGCCTCGGCACCGGCAGCTCGCTCGCCCCCGGTGAGTCCGCCGTGCACAACGGCGCCGACGACAACGCCTCCGGCGTCGCCACCCTGCTCGCCCTCGCCGCCGCGATCGCCAGGGTCCCCGCCGCCGCCCGCCCCTACGACCTCGAGTTTGTCGCCTTCGGCGCCGAGGAGATGGGCCTGCTCGGCTCCAAGCACTACGTCGGCGCCCTCACGCCCGAGGCCCGCGCCCGCATCGTCGCCATGCTCAACTTCGACATGGTCGGCCGCCTGCAAGGCGACGCCGTCGTCGTCTCCGGCGTCGGCACCTCCTCCGTGTGGTCGCCCCTCCTCAACAAGGTCGCGGCCCCGCTGCAGGTGCGCCCCAGCGAGGACGGCTTCGGCGCCTCCGACCAGGCCAGCTTCTACACCGCCGGTCTGCCCGTCCTCCACTTCTTCAGCGGCACCCACGCCGACTATCACAAGCCCAGCGACGACCTCGACAAGATCAACTTCCCCGGCGCCGTGGCGATCGGTGATCTCTCGCTCCGCGTGATCGCCACGCTCATGCAGGAGCAGCCCACCCTCGACTACCTCAAGGTCAGCGCCGCCGCCCCGCGAGCCGGCGGGTTTCGCGTGTCCCTCGGCACCGTCCCCGACTACGCCGCAAAGGTCGACGGGGTCCAGCTCGCCGACGTGCGCGCTGGAGGAGCCGCCGCCGCCGCCGGCATGCTGGCCGGCGACATCATCACCAAGCTCGGCACGCGGGAGATCCACAACTTCGACGACTACATGGCGTGTTTCGCCGAGCTGAAGCCCGGCGTCGCCGTCCCGGCCCAGGTGCTCCGCGCCGGCAAGCCGATCGATCTGCAGATCACCCCGTCCGCCCCGCAACGCCGCTAGCACCCGCCCACGGCCCTCCGCGGCCCAATCACCGACAGCAAGATGGGCGCAGCCCCGGTCCCACCAGACCCGGGCTCGCCGACCTGCGTGAGCCGCGCCGCCGCACCTCGCCCTGCGATCCATGTACATGCCAGCTTGACCGCGCGACCTCGCCCTTTGTATGACCAAGGGAACTAGCGGAGGCTCGGCATGCGAACGATCCGGACGAGACTGGGCAGCGGCTCCTATATCACCGTCTTGTTGTGCCTCCCCTGCGGGGCCTGCGTCCTCCAGCAGCCGAACGGCACCACCGACATCAACCTCGACACCGGCAGCGAGACCACCCAGATCTCCGGCGCCGACAGCAGCAGCGGCGACACCGGCAGCAGCAGCAGCGGCGCCGAGGCCAGCGGCAGCTCGTCGGGCGCGAACGACAGCGACGCCGACAGCAGCAGCGGCGCCCCGAACCTCTGCGGCAACGGCAATATCGACCCCGGAGAGGCCTGCGACGGCAACCTCAACCCCACCAACTGCACCGACCTGGACCCCGAGTACAACGGCGGCACCGCCATGTGCGGCCCCGACTGTCAGTACGACATCAGCATGTGCGTGCGCTGCGAGGCCCCCGAGCTGGCCCCCTGCGACGCCGACAACGACGACCCCTTCAACGCGATCGAGCTCGACTGCGACCTGAACCCCGGCTGGGATCACGGCAACTCGGTCTCCCTCAGCGCGCGCAACCTCGACTCCGGCGATCCCACCGCCCTCCGCGTGCTGTCCCGCTACGGCAACCACCCCAGCGCCTTCACCCCGCGAGCGGGTGAGCGCGCCCTCCTCATCAGCACCAGCAGCCTCCCCCCCGTCGACCCCGACACCGGCGTGCTCACCCTCGACCCCGGCAGCATGAGCCCCGGCGTCAACAACGGTAACCCGGACTCGAACACCGGCCTCCCCGACAGCGTGATCGTCAAGGCCCAGCCCGGCGGCAACCCGGCGCTCATGCAGTGCGCCCCCGACAAGGACTGCTCCAACACCCTGCAGGGCCAGTGGGACGACACCAGCAACGTGTACGACCTCTTCTACGTCGAGTTCGAGACCGTCGTCCCGCAGGGCACCCACGGCTACGAGCTCGACCTCGCCTTCTTCACCGCCCACTACCCCGACTACAACGAGAGCGACCACAACGACATCTTCGTGCTGTGGTCGCAGAGCGAGCGCTACGTCGGCAACGTCACCTACCTGCGCGACGGCGACAAGCTCGAGCCGATGCGCCTCCCCGAGCTCGTCGCCGCCGGCTGGCTGACCCTCGACGGCACCAAGGCCCCCGAGCTCGCCGGCACCGGCTTCCACGGCCAGGACAAGCCCGGCGGCGGCACCCGCTGGCTCACCGTCGCCGGCCCCGCCACCCCCGGCGAGAGCCTCACCCTCGCGATCGCCGCCTTCGACCTCAACGAGGCGATCTTCGACTCCGCGCTCCTGGTCGACAACTTCCGCTGGACCTGCAGCGGCTGCGACCTGGGCGTCGACTGCGGCCTGCGCTTGCAGCAGTGACAGCGCGCCCGACTCACGCGGTGGCCTTGCCTCGGTCGATGCCCCAGGGGCCCCCAGGCCGCCCGCGTCGCCCCGCGAGCAGGATATCCTGCTGCCATGCTCCGCCCTGGCTTTGTCCTCGCCCTCTCTCTGCTCGTCGCCTGCGGCGGCGGTGACACCAACTCGAGCAGCGCCTCGACCACCGACGCCTCGACCGCCACCACCACCGCCAGCGAGACCGGCTCCGCCGCGACCGGCAGCGGCGACAGCAGCGGGGACACCCCGACCACCGACACCCCGACCACCGCCGCCCCGACCACCGGCGACGAGTCCGGCACCACCGGCGGCGCCGCCTTCTGCAACGGCTGGCAAGGCGACGACGGCGAGCCCGACCTCGTCCTCCACGACAAGGACGGCAACAAGTTGATGGACGGCAGCACCCTCCCGCTCGAGTGCGGCGCCCAGGGCATCTTCATGTTCGGCCTCTACCCGACCTTCGGCGGCTTCACCCCGGCCAGCGACCTCATCGACTTCGCCGCGGTCGTCGACGTCGACGGCTTCAACACCAACCCCGAGGGCCACTTCTACAGCGCCGACCCGATCGCCTACTACCTCGGCTGCGAGCCCCTCGACGGCGGCGTCTCCGGCGTCGTCCCGATCTTCCCGCTCGACAACCTCGCCGACCTCACCGCCCTCAACGGCCTCTACGCGGCCCTCCACGTCGTCCTCCACACCCCGGACGGCGACATCACCCGCGACCTCCAGGTCAAGCTGTCCGTCGTCAAGGACGCCTCCTGGGACTTCTGCGGCGGCTGATCCGCGCCCCGGCGGGGGGGGGGGCAGCACGCCGCGGCCAAGCCGACTCACCAGCTCGGCTTCTCCACCTCGGGCCCCGGATCAGGCTTCGCCGAACCACCGCCGCTCGCAGCGGCCCCGGCCGTCGCCCCCGCGCCCGCGGTGGCCGCCGCCGGATCGACCGGCGCCACCGCCGGAGCCGGCGGCGCGACGGGAGGCTGCGCGGTGGCAGCGGGCGCAGCCGGCGGCGTCGCGGCCTTGGCCTCGACCTTCGCGTCGGCCTTCTTCTCCTCGCCCTTGCACCCGGGGGCGCCCGCAGCGGTGGCCAGCAGAACGGTCATGGCGAGGAACTTCTCGGCGTCGATCTTCATGCCCGCGAAGCTACCAGACCTCGCCGCGACGGTCACGATGCCGACTGGGGCGGGGGGGCCGGGGGGGGGGGGGGGGGGGGGGGGGGGGGGCCCCTGGCGATCGACGGCGACCGGGACCCCTCCAGGGCGCACCGCGGCCCGGCTCACTCGCGCGGCCGCTGCTCGGCCACGTACTGCGCCAGCGCCTCGATCTCCGCCGGGCTCAGCTTGCCCGCGAACTTCGGCATCTCCGCCGTATCCCCGTACAGGTCCTTCGCGCTCGAGTCCGCGATGCTACGGGCGATCCACGCCGCGGTCCCGCGACCCGCCAGAGTCGGCCCCGTGCTGTCTTTCCCGGCCTCGACCTCGTGGCAGCTGCTGCACTCGAGCTTGCCGTCCCACAGCGCCTTGCCCTTCGCCACCAGCGCCGCGTCGCTCGCCCCCAGCTCCGGCCCGCCGAGGCTATGCACATACTCGACCACCGCCGCCAGCTCCGCGTCACTCACCGCCTCGACCGACAGCGGCTCCATCGTCTTGTGCGCCTTGGTCCCGCCGTAGAAGCGCTTGTCGCCCGGATCACGAATCAGCGCCGTCAGCCACGCGCGCCCGCCGTAATCGACGAAGCTCGGCGCCTCGGCCCCGCCCTTGCCCTCGATCGTATGACAGGTCGCGCAGTGCTCCTTGAACAGCTTGCGCGTCTGGTTCTTCGGGTCGTTGTCGAACACCGCCACCCCGCCCGCCACCGGCACCCCGAGCAGCGCCAGGGCCCGCGCCTGCGCCGACTCCTTCTCGGCCACCTCGAGCCCGTGCTGATAGCTCTCGTTGGCCGCGTCCTCCGCCATCGCGATCCCCGTCAACGCGGTCACACCGGCCATCAGCAGCCCCACGATGGTCAGCACCGGCCAGCGGCTGCTGGCCTTGCGCGTCTTGGCCCGGTCGATCCACGGCAGCGCGAACAAGGTCACCGCCACCGCCCCCGGCAGCAGCACCGTGGCGACGATCTGCAGCGGCCCCTCGAAGTACTTGAGCAGCTGATACAGGAACAGGAAGTACCACTCCGGCCGGGCCACGAAGTTGCTCGCCGGATCGGCCGGCGCGAACAGGTCGGCCCCGTGCGTCTGGTACGTCAGCAGCACCAGCGCCGCCCCGCACAGCGCCATCGCCAGCACGTCGAGGAACAGCTGATTCGGCCAGAACGGCTGCGCCTTGCGCTTCAACTCCGCCGCGCTGAGCCCCGCCGGCGGCGTCACGCCGTGGCGGCGAAACAGCGCCAGGTGGCCGACCAGCAGCAGGGTCAGCGATATCGGCAGCACGAACACATGCAGCGCATAAAACCGGGTGATCGTCAGGTTGCCGTACTCCGGCCCGCCCTGGATCGCCTGCTGCATCGGCTCGCCGCCCGGCACCGAGCCCATGATCCCGGTCGCCACCTGCGTCGCCCAGTAGCCCTTCTGGTCCCACGGCAGCAGATATCCGGTCAGCGCAAAGGCCAGCACCAGCCCGCCCATCGCCAGCCCCGTCCACCAGTTCACCTCACGCGGCGCGCGATAGGCCCCCGCCCACACCACCTGCAGCATGTGCAGGATCACCGCCACCACCATCGCCGACGACCCGTGGTGATGCAGCCCGCGGAGGAACCACCCGGCCGCGACCTGGTCGTTCAAATACGCCGTGCTCGCCCACGCCGCGCTCGCCGACGGGCTGTAATAAAACCCGAGCAAGATCCCCAGCACCACCTGCTGCATGAACAGATAGGTCAGCACCGACCCGAACACATATTGCACCCGGGCCCCGCCCTCCACCTCCTCATTCAGCGCGTGGCCCATCAGGGTCCTTAGCCCCGTGCGCGCCTCGATCCAGTCGAGTATGCGCATTACACCGGCTCCTTGTGCGGCACGCCCTGGCGGAAGCGCTGGAAGCGGATCGCCACCAACCCGTCCTTCTCCTCGATCTCCAGCGTGTCGAGCGGCCGCGGCGACGGCCCGCCCTCCACCACCCCGGTCGCCGTGAACGCCGAGCGGTGGCACGGACACTTGAACTTGGCCTCCCCCGGCTCGTAATCCACCGCGCAGCCCAGGTGCGGGCACGCCGTCGAGAACGCCTGCAGCTTCCCGTCCACCTCAACCACCCAGCACGACCCCAGCTTCACGTCGCGCTCGCGGCTCCACGCGTCGACCCGGTCCGCGTGCAGATCGATCCGCACCGGCGTCGCCGAGAACTGCGTGCGCGCCCCCACCGGCAGGAACGCCCCGACCGCCCGCTCGCGCCCCAGCGGATACAGCAGATACCCGACCGCCGGCGCCGCCGGGATCGCGGCCAAGCCACAGCCCAGCACGCCGACGCCGAGCTTGAGCAGCCCCCGCCGCGACGCCGCCTCGGGCGACCTGTCCTCGGGGTCATGTGCCGCGCCGTCCGGCGCCCCTCGATCATCGCTGCTGCTCATGCAAGCACCTCGGTCGCCGCAGCATACCTGGAACAACGTCCCGCGTGCGGCCCCGTACGCGACGGCGCAGTGACTGCGCGCTACCATCGCCGCGTGCAGCGCCTCCTCCGCCCCGCCCCCGGGCCCAGCACCCTCAAGCTCACCCGCTGGGGCGGCACCCGCCTCGCCGCCCTCCGCGACCATCCCGACCCCACCGCTCGCGTCGGCGAGTCCTGGGAATTCTCGACCCTCCCCGATCACACGAGCCGCGTCGGCGATCGCCCGCTCACCGAGCTCCTCGGCGGCCCCCTGCCCTTCCTCGCCAAGCTGATCGACACCGCCCTCCCGCTCAGCGTCCAGGTCCACCCCGGCGACACGGCCAACATCCCCGATCGCCCCGACCGCCCCGGCAAGGAGGAGGCCTGGGTGATCCTCGCCGCCGACCCCGGCGCGACCGTCTGGGCCGGCCTCGCCGACACCTGCACGCCCGCCGACTTCCGCAGCGCCGTGGCCGCTGGCGCGCCCCTCCTGGCCCTCCTGCGGGCGATCCCCGTCGTCACCGGCAGCGTCGTCCTGGTCCCCGCCCGCACCGTCCACGCGATCGGCGGCGGAATCCTGCTCGCCGAGATCCAGCAGCCCAGCGACTGCACCTACCGCTTCCACGACCACGGCAGCGAGCGCCCGATCCAGCCGCGCGAGGCCCTCGCCGCCGTCGACCTCGAGCAACAACCCCACGTCTGGCAACCAGGCAGCCCGCCCGCCACGCTCCGCGGCCGCCACCTCCAGCTCGAGATCCTCGGCCCCGGCGCCCACCGCCGCGACCGCCCGCGCGCCCCCACCCTCGTCATCCCTGCCCGCGGCCACCTCGACCTGCACGCCCCCGGGGAGCACCAGCAGCTCGCCGCCAGCGACCTCGCCCTCGCCCGCAGCGGCCCGTTCTGGCTCGAGCTCCCGCCTGGCTCCCTCGCCGTCCTCGGCCACATCTGAGCGGCCGCATTTGCGGGACCTGGACGACAGTCGAGCCCCCCTGCGATCCGCCCCCGATCCGCCACCAGGCCCGCGCTGCGTGGCGATCCGCCGCGTCGCGGACCACCACCCTCGCCTGCCTCCAGACCGGCCAAGTCCGCGACATCCCTCGCCCGCGCGACCGACACGCGGCTTGCTACCATCCGCCCCGGAGACCGCCACCATGTCGCTCGCTCGCAGCCTGTCCCTCGCCCCGCTCGCCCTGCTCCTCACCGGCCCGGGGTGTTTCCTCGCCAACAGCGACCAGCTCAGCAACATCGAGATGCGCGAGGCCCTCGACGAGGTCGTGCTCGAGGGTCAGGGCCAGTCCGTCGAGAACGAGATCATCGAGATCACCACCGACTTCACGATCGGCGCCGGCGTGGCCGAGGCCGCCGCCGCCCTCCGCGACGCGATCGCCAGCCAGATCCCCTGCTCCACGATCACCGCCGACAACGACACCCTCACCATCGACTTCGGCGTGCTGGGGGACGAGTGCGTCTACAACGGCCACACCTTCGCCGGCGTCGTCACCATCACCATCGCCCACGACCCCGCCAGCAAGCAGACCACCGTCGATCACAGCTACCAGGACCTCACCAACGGCGTCGTCACCCTCAACGGCAGCAAGCTCGTCACCTGGACCGACGCCGCCCGCCACGTCGTCAGCGACCTCGACGTCGAGCGCGACGGCAAGACCGCCCACACCAGCTCCGACCGCACGCAGACCCTCCTCGACCCCGCCGCCGGCCTCCTCGGCGGCATCGAGATCAACGGCGAGCGCGACTGGGACAACGACAAGGGCAACTGGAAGCTAGCGATCGATGGCGTCGAGCTGCGCTGGATCGACCCGGTCCCGCAGGCGGGCAGCTACACCCTCACCACGCCCAAGGGCAAGACCGCCGTCCTCGGCTTCAGCCGCGTCGACGACGACACCATCGCCGTCACCCTCAGCGGCGGTCGCACGGACCGCGTCTTCCACGTCACCAGCACCGGCGTCGTCAGCGACGAGGGCGACGCCTGAGCCGGGCGCCCACGCGCCCACGCACCCGCCACGGCCGACCCCCCGCCGGCCCCGCCGGTTCGCGTATCATCGCCGCATGACCCTACCTGCGCGCCTTGCCCTGCTCCTGCTCCCCTGCCTGCTCCCCGGGCTGCTCCCCGCTTGTGGCGACTCCGGCGACGCCGGCGAGACCAGCTCCACCACCGCGCCCGCCACCACCACCGGCGAACCCGCGAGCAGCAGCGGCCAGACGCCCACCACCAGCGGCGACGCCAGCTCCTCCACCGGCGCCCCGCCCAGCGACTCCTGCATTTACATCAAGACCGAGTCCGAGTGCGCGATGGCGACAGACTGCACCTGGAAGGGCGTCGTCCAGTACACCTACGGCGCCCAGGGCTGCGGCGGCAGCATCGCCAACTTCTGCGTCGACAAGACCCCCACCGGCGTCGCCTCGGCCTGGTACCGCGAGGTCGACGGCGACGCCCAGGTCCTCGAGTTCGGCTACACCCCCGACGACCTCGGCGCCGACTGGCAACCCTGCACCTGCGACGGCCCGCTCGCCTGCCTCTGCACCTCCGTCACCGAGTCCTGCCCCGCGCGCCTCGGCGAGTTCTGCGGCGGCATCAGCACGCAGATGGGCTGCAGCAACGCCAACGTCCTCGGCGACGCCCGCTGCGCCTGGCTCTCGGTCTCGCCCGAGGGCCCGCTCGATGCCAACTGCGCCGACGATGCCCAGGTCGAGCTCTGCCTCCCGGCCGACATGGCCAGCGCCCAGACCTGCACGCCGCCCGCCTACACCTTCGGCAGCTGCGCCGGCTTCAACCAGGAAATCTTCTGGCGCGAGGTCAACGGCGTCGTCGAGATCACCGTCGCGTGCGGCCCCCAGCCGATCGGCTTCACCAAGTGCGAGGCCGACGACACCCCGCAGCAGCCCGACGAGTGCAGCTGCCGCTGCCTGTAGTTTTCTCGTATCATGCCGCCATGATCTTCCCTCGCTTGCTCCTCGTCGTCGGCGCCTGTTCGCTCCTCCCCGCCTGTCCCAAGGGCAATGAAGGCACCGCCAGCGACGCGAGCTCGAGCGGTGGCAGCACCGCCGAGGCCACGACCACCCCGGACCTGACCACCACCACCCTCCCGACCACCACCGTCGACGCGAGCACCAGCGACAGCACCGTCGCCACCACCGCGGCCAGCACCACCGACGCCACGACGGACGCCACCACCGGCGGCGCCTGCGTCGACTGCCTCGCCCTCGCCAACGAGATCGACTGCGTCAACACCCCCGAGTGCAAGTGGGCGGGCGTCGTCAGCTACGGCTACAGCGCCCAGGGTTGCCAGGGCAGCATCGCCAGCTTCTGCGTCGCCAAGCAGCCCACCGGCGTCGCCACCGCGCTCTACCGCGACCTCGACGGCGGCGGCCAGCAGGTGCTCGAGTTCGCCTACACCCCCGAGTGCCTCGGCGCCGAATGGAAGCCCTGCGACTGCGACGGCCCGCTCGCCTGCCTCTGCACCTCCGTCACCGAGGACTGCCCCGACCGCCTCGAGGAGTTCTGCGCCGTCAACATCACGGAGATCGGCTGCAGCAACGCCACCTTCAAGGGCAACCCGGTCTGCCACGAATTCAAGGTCGCCCCCGAGGGCCCCTTCGACGACAAGTGCGAGGTCAAGCAGGCCAAGACCAAGTGCCTGCCCGCCACCGATACCGACAAGAACACCTGCACCCAGGTGCACTACACCGATTACCCCAATTGCGCCAACCAGGACGTCGACCCCGTATACTGGCGCGATAACATGGGCACCGTCGAGCTCATCCAGAGCTGCGGCCCCGTGCCCACCGGCTTCACCCCCTGCGAGGCCATGGACACCCCGGACCAGCCCGACGAGTGCGGGCTCTGCATCTGCCTGTAAGGAGGCAAAGTGCATCCATTGCTGGCCCGTCGACTCCCCGCGCTGACCGCCGCGCTGACCCTGCTGGGGAGCCCGCAGCCGGCCGGCGCCCAGGAGCCCACGAGCGAGGCGAACGACGCAAAGGCCACTGCGCCTGCGCCTGCGCCTGCGCCCGCCGCGGCGCCTTCGGCCCCGATCCGGGGGCCGATCGTGCACGTCGTCGTCAAGAACGCGGACCCGGACAAGGGCCCGGTGAAGCTCGCGCGCTATCGCGGCGCGCGGCCGACGACCGTCCCAGCGGGGAATACGGTCGTCATGAGCACCTACTTCGACGAGCTATGCACCGAGCCCTGCGACGTCGCGGTCGATGTCTCCGAGCGGCCGATGTTCTTCTTCGTCCGCGACGGCACCCCGGTGTCCAACACCTTTCGCCTCAACAACCTCGCGGGTCACATCACGCTCAAGGTGCAGACGACCCGCCGCGGCCTGATGGTCGCCGGTACCCTCACCCTCCTGTTCCTGGTCGGGATCCCGATGTTCATCGCGGCCACACCGAAAGTCTGGATGGCGGAGGGCCGACCAGGCCCTGACCTCAAGTTCAAGCGGCTCTGGCGGGCCCGCCTGTGATCCGCGCCGCAAGGCCAGAGCCTGGCGTTCATCAGCCAGCCAGCGCAGGCCATGGGACGCTCAGGTCTCCGACGGATCGTCGTCTGGCGGCTCGCAGCCGGACATCAGCGCGAGTCCCAATACGACAGCGGTCCAAACACATCTCGGGCTAGCCACGAACATCTGTTTCACGGGTCGGTCTCCTGCCTGTGAAGTTGTGACCCGGCCCCACTCTGATCAGTTCACCCCCCGACGCTCAGGTCAGCAGCACCAGCTTCCCGACCGTCCGCGCCGACTCCAGGTCCGCGTGCGCCCGCGCCACCTCGTCCATCGCATACGTGCTCACCGCCGGCATGCGCAGCTCCCCCGCCGCGAACCCGCCGAGGATCCGCCCCATCGCCTCGCGCAGCAGATCCCCGCGATGAAACATATACGACAGATTAAACCCCAGCACCGACCTGTTCTGATTCACCAGCCCCATCGCCGAGAACCACGGCGTCCGCAGATAGTCGATCGCCAACTTAAGATAGTTCGGCCGCCCGCCGCGCCGCGGCAGCATCGAATGAAACCCGTAGATGACCAGCCGCCCCGCCGGCGCCAGATGCTGGTAGCTCGCGCGCAATGTGCTCACCCCATTCGCGTCAAAGATCGCCGCATACCCGCCCGGCGCCGCGGCCCGGGCCCGCCCCCACAGATCCTCACACGATCGATCGATCACGACCTCCGCCCCGAGCTCCCGCGCCGCCGCGACCTTGTGCGCCCCGCCGACCACCCCGACCACGTGGCACCCCGCCTGCCGGGCCAGCTGCACGAGCGCCGAGCCCACGCCGCCCGCCGCCGCGTGCACAAGCACCCACTCGCCCGCCACCGCCCGCGCCAGTGAGTGCAGCGCGTGGTCGGCGGTGAGGAAGATCGTCGGCAGCCCGGCCGCCTCCGCCAGCGACAGCCCTTGCGGCACCGCGAACACCTGCGACGCCGGCACGACAAGCTGAGTCGCGTAGCCCCCGAAACGGGTCACCGCCATCACCGCGTCGCCGATCGCTCGTCCCTCCACCCCGGCCCCGATCGCCGACACCACCCCCGCCACCTCGAAGCCCGGCGTGATCGGCCAGCCCACGTACTCACGCGCCGACGCGTAGAGGCCCATGCGGATCACGCAGTCCGCATAATTCACGCCGATCGCCGCCACGTCGATCCGCAGCTCCCCGGGCCCCGGCGTCGGCGTCGGCGCCTCCTCGATCTGCAACCGTTCATGGCCGCCGGCGCGGTGGATCACGACCTTTCGCATGCGCCGACCCTCGCCCGCGCGCCGCCGTGCGGTCAAGTCCGTGTTAGCCTCCCCGCCGCATGAGCAGCACCGGCGGAACGACGCGCAGCGAATCCGACAGCATGGGCCCCATCGAGGTCGAGCAGAGCCGCTACTGGGGCGCCCAGACCGAGCGATCGCTGCACCACTTCAACATCGGCGACGACCGCTTCCCGCGGCCCATGATCCGCGCCCTCGGCCTGCTCAAGAAGGCCGCCGCGCTCGCCAACTTGGAGCTCGGCATGCTCCCCGAGGCCAAGGTCTCGCTCATCCTCCGCGCCGCCGACGATGTCATCGCCGGCAGCCTCGACGAGCACTTCCCCCTGCGCGTGTGGCAGACCGGCAGCGGCACCCAGACCAACATGAACGCCAACGAGGTCATCAGCAACCGCGCGATCGAGCTCGCCGGCGGCGTCCTCGGCAGCAAAAAGCCGATCCACCCCAACGACGACGTCAACCGCGGCCAGTCCTCCAACGACACCTTCCCGACCGCGATGCACATCGCCGCCGCCGAGCAGGTCGTGCATCACCTCCTGCCCCACGTCACCGCCCTGCGCGACGTCCTCGCCGACAAGGCCCAGGACTTCGCCGATATCATCAAGATCGGCCGCACCCACCTCCAGGACGCCACCCCGCTGACCCTCGGCCAGGAGTTCTCCGGCTACGTCCAGCAGCTCGACTACAGCCTCGCCGCCGTCGCCCACGCCCTGCCCCACGTGTACCAGCTCGCCCTCGGCGGCACCGCCGTCGGCACCGGCCTCAACACCCACGTCGACTACGCCGTCACCAGCGCCCGCCACATCGCCAGCCTCACCGGCCTGCCCTTCATCACCGCCCCCAACAAGTTCGCCGCGCTCGCCGGCCACGAGGCCCTGGTCGGCCTCCACGGCGCCCTCAAGACCCTCGCCTGCGCGCTCATGAAGATCGCCAACGACGTGCGCTGGCTGGCCTCCGGCCCGCGCTGCGGCCTCGGCGAGCTCAGCATCCCGGAGAACGAGCCCGGCTCCTCGATCATGCCCGGCAAGGTCAACCCGACCCAGTCCGAGGCCCTCACCATGGTCTGCGCCCAGGTGCTCGGCAACGACGTCGCCGTCAACATCGGCGGCGCCTCCGGCAACTTCGAGCTCAACGTCTTCAAGCCCCTCATCATCCACAACGTCCTCCACTCGCTGCGCCTGCTCGGCGACGCCTGCCGCAACTTCCGCGAGTTCTGTGCCGAGGGCATCACCGCCAACCGCGAGCGCATCGCCCACAACCTGCGCGAGAGCCTCATGCTGGTCACCGCACTGAACCCCCACATCGGCTACGACAACGCCGCCAAGATCGCCAAGAAGGCCCACCACGACGGCACCTCGCTGAAGGCCGCCGCGCTCGCCCTCGGCCTGCTCAGCGCCGAGCAGTTCGACGCCTGGGTCCGCCCCGAGACCATGACCGGCCCCGAAGGCGGCGCGTGAGCCCCTCGCTCCACGCCGAACAATTCGTGACCGGCCGCGAGGGGCACGCGTGAGCCCCTCGCTCCGCGAGCCCGCGCTGTCGATCGTGCTGCCCCTGCGCGAGGGCGCCGCGATCCCCGAGCTCTACATCGCCGTCACCACCGCCTGCGAGCGCCTCGATCGCTACTACGAGCTCCTCCTCGTCGACGACGGCGCCCGCGACGGCTCCGGCCACATCCTCGACGCTCTGGTCGACGAGGACCCGCGCGTCCGCGTCGTCCACCTGCGCCGCCGCATGGGCCGCCCCATCGCCCTCGCCGCCGGCCTCGCCCGCGTCCGCGGCGACATCGTCCTCACCCTCGAGGCCGACGACGACGACCCCGCGATGATCGCCGACTTCGTCGCCCGCATCGACGCCGGCGCCGACATCGTCACCGGCTGGCGGCAGCGCCCCGGCGTCGGCCCCGACCTGCGCAGCCGACTCCTCCGCCGCCTCGCCGAGATCGAGCTCCACGACCCCAGCTGCGGGCTCCGGGCCTACCGCCGCAGCTGCCTGCTCGCGCTCCCGCAGCCGCCCGGCGGCGAGCGCTTCCTGCCCCTCCTCGCCCACACCCAGGGCTTCCGCGTCGAGGAGCTGGTCGTCCACCCGCGCGACCCGAAGCGCCGCAACGACGAGGGCGGCCTGCTCGCGGCCCTCGCCGACCTCCTGCAGATCGTCCTGCTCACCCGCCACCCGCACCGCCCGCTGCGCCTGCTCGCCGTCCCCGGCCTGCTCTGCGCCGCCGCCGGCCTGCTGCTGCTCCTCCTCGCCCCCTTCCTCGGCGCCCTCGCCTTCGCCCTCGGCCTGCTCGCCGCGATCGTCGGCAGCCAGCTCGTGATCGCCGGCGTGCTCGCCGAGCAGCTCGCCAGCTCCCGAGCCCCCGCCCACTACGCCGTCCGCGACGAGCGCGAGGCCAGCGACGAGGCCCGCGCCGCCTTCGCCAGCGGCACCCCACGCCCCATCACCGCCCCGCACCGCCCCACCGCGCAGCCCCAGCTCGCCGACCCGCACCTCGCCGCGCCCAACTTCCCCGCGCACCCCACCTACGCCACCCCGGGCCCCGCCACCGGCCCGACCCGCACCGTCGTCGCCCCCGTCGTGCCGACCGAGATCAGTATCGCCGAGGACGACGAGGACGAAGAAGACAGCGGCCCCGCCACCGTCGCCCTCGATCGCAACCCCTTCCGCCCCTCGCACTGACGCCCCCCGCCTTGCTACCTTCGCGCCCAGTGCCCCGCGTCGCCCTCGCCCTCGTCCTCCTCGCCGCCTGCGGCGCCCCCGACCTGCAGCCGCTGAATGAGGCCAAGCGTCGCGAGCCCGACAAGGCCCCCGGCAAGCCCGACGCCCCCGAGCCCGACGCCCCGCCGCCGCCGCCGCCCGAGCCGTACTCCCGCGCCGGCGACCCCGCCGAGCAGCGCGACGAGCTGCGCTTCTGGGGCTTCTCCGCCGACGGTCTGCGCTACGCCTTCGAGACCTTCGACAGCGGCCCCGGCGCGGTCAAGTGCGAGGGCGAGGCCAGCCTCTTCATCGTCGACGCCGGGCGCGACGCCTTCGTCGACGGCCTCCCGCTGGTGCTCAAGCACCGCCAGCCCGACGCCGAGCGCTGTGACCCGCCCGACCTCCGCGCCGAGCTCTCGCGTCACCGCGACGAGCTGTTCCACCGCCACGGCATCGTCGTCGGCAACCAGGGCCCGGCGATCGTGCCCCGCCCCGCGGTCACCATCGAGGGCACCGCGCGCGCCTCCACGATCGACCTCCGCTCCGGCAAGCAGCTGCGCGCCGAGATCGAGGTCCTGGACGGCGACCGCGAGAAGGTCGGTGAGCGCGGCGCGGGTTACCGCCTCACCCTCAGCGCCGACGGCGACGCCGCCCCGCGCGTCGTCGAGTCCGGCGCGCGCCGCCGACCGTGGATCTGGGACTACAACCTCGACGAGGGCCTCGCCTTCATCAGCCCCGACGGCCACCACATGGCCCTCCTCATCGGCACCGCCCGCCGCAGCTTCGAGGGCGACCGCCACAGCTACATGAGCAACGGCCTGCGCCTCGACGACAGCTGGCTGACCCCGAACCCCAGCACCCGCCCGCTGCGCCCGGCTCGCACCCCGCCCTGACGCGCCTCCGCGAACGCCATCGGTCCGCCGACACTCCGCCCCGCTTCTCCTCCGTCATGGCCACGATCGACTATCCCGTCCGCACCAGCCCCCTCTACTGGGTCGTCGTCGCGGTGCTCGTGGCGATCGGCCTGTTCGGTCTCTCCACCATCGGCTTCACCCTGCTGTACGGCGGCCCCTGGACCCTCACCCTCCTCACCGCCGTGCTCGTCGCGCTCCCGCCGATCTACATCCTCGGCACCCCCGAGTACCGCGCCCGCGGCCAGATCCGCGTCGGCCTCGACGCGGTCGAGGTCCCCGGCCCCGGCGACCAGCCGCTGCGCTTCGACCCGCGCACCCTCCAGCTCCACCTCACCCGCGTCCGCGTCCGCTACACGATCGCCATGCTCCCCGTCGCTGACGTCCAACGCGGCACCGTGCTCGAGCTCCGCGACGGCCACCTGCGCCGCCGGATCTCCAGCCTCACCCTCGTCCACCCCGAGCACGCCGCCGCCCTCATCGACGACCTCGAGCGGGTCCGCCGCGGCGAGCCCCCGCAGGGCCCGCAGACCCGCCCGCTCGACGCCCCACCGCCCCCACCGCGCCCGCAGAGCGAGCTCGAACGCCAGCTCGAGCGCGAGCTCGCCGCCCTCGATTGACCTGTCCCTTCGGTCATCCCACCTGTCCCGAACGACAGCTACGCCTGTCCCATCGGCCAGCCCACCTGTCCCACGGGACAGCCCCACCTATCCAATCGGACAGCCCTCAGCGCGGCGCCCCGCGCCGCTTGCCGCGACGCCCCCGCTCGGCCCGCACGAACACGTAGCGCTCGTCGTCCACCCGCGTCAGCCCCATCGCCTCCGCCACCTCGCCCGCCTCCGCCTGCGAGCAGCCGAGCCACGAAGCCAGCTCCGGCGGCAGCGCCGTCGGCCCCGCGCTGGTCGCCTGCAGCAGCCGGCCGAACATCCGCTCGGCCTGGTCGGCCCGCACTGCCCGTGGCCCGAAGGGCGGGTAGCCGATCGCGTGGTACCACGACGCCGGCACCTCCTCGTCCACCGGCAACGACACCCGCCCCGCGGCCGGCAGCGCCGGCGGACGCCCATTCGCCGCCGACCACAGCGCCGCCCGCCGCAGCAGCGCCGCCGGCTCGAGCAGCGCCGGCACGAACACCACCAGCGCCCCGAGCTGGATCTTGAGCTGCCCACACAGCTTGCGATCGTCCGCGTCGAGCCCCTGCACCTGCGCCTCGCAGCGCGCCCGCAGCAGCGAGCCGAGCCCCTGCTCGAGCTGGTACACGAGCCCCTTCCCCGCCGCCTTCAGCCGCCCCGCAGCCTCGGCCCGCAGCGGCGCCAGCAGCTCGGCCACCAGGTCGCGCGTCCACGCCAGCAGCCGCCGCCGTACCTGCGCCTGGGCCCCCGCGCCGAAGCCCTCGGCGAGCATCAGCTGCACCTCCGGTCGCAGCAGATCAGCGCCGCGGCTCATGCTCGCGACCACCAGCTCGCCCAGCCGGATCTGCCCGCGCGCGTCGACGGCGAAGGCCTCGTGCGGCGCCTCGACGATCCGCGCCGCCTCGTCCGCCAGCGGCCCCTGCTCGACCACCTCGGCCAGCCGCAGCGCCGCGAGCTGGCGAAACGGATGGTCCGGCTCCACGACTCGCCCCCGCGCCCCCGCGTCCACCACCCGCCCCCGCGCCGGCGTCCGCGGCTCCACGCTCGCCGCCGCCGAGAAGCTGCGCCCCCGCGGATCGACGAAGCGCTGGGTCAGCCGCTCGTGAAGCGCGTCGCTCAGGCGATCCTCGATCGCCCGCGTCAGCCCCTGCCAGTGCTCGGGATCCGCGACCCAGTGCCCGTGATGGCTGATGTACGTCCAGGTCCTCACGAACGAGATCCGACTCATCAGCGCCTCGATGTCCCCCTCGTCGTTGTCGAGGTGACGGATCCGCCGATCCATCCACGCCGGATCGAGCCGTCCATCGCGCGCCAGCTGCGTGAACACCCCGGCGAGCAGGCGCACGTGGCTGCCCTCGAGCAGCTTGCGAAAGTCCGGGATGCGACACACCGCCCACAGCAGCTCGACCTTCTCCGGCCCCCGCGCCAGCGCCTGCACCTCCGGCAGCAGCGCCAGCTCGGCCAGCGCGTCCGCGTCGTCGCTGCGCTCGACCAGACGCAGCTGCGGCAGCGTCGGCCGCCGCTTGAGCGAGGCCTGCAGCGCCGCCACGCTCGCGTAGTCGAACTCGCTGCTGCGCCACACCAGCCGCTCGATCGCCGGGAAGCGGTGCCCCTCGATCTGCGCCACCACCGAGTGCGGCAGCGCCGGCAACCCGCTCAGCAGCCCGAAGCTCCCGTCCTTCGTGTAGCGCCCCGCCCGCCCGGCGATCTGCGCCAGCTCGGCCGGCTCGAGCGGCCGCATCACCTTGCCGTCGAACTTGCTCAGCGCCGCGAACGCGACATGGTCGACGTCCATGTTGAGCCCCATCCCGATCGCGTCGGTCGCCACCAGGTACGCGACCTCGCCCGCCTGATACATCGCCACCTGGGCGTTGCGCGTCCGCGGCGACAGGGCCCCCAGTACCACCGCCGCGCCGCCGCGCCGCCGCTTCAGCTTCTCCGCCAGCTCGTACACCTGCGCCGCCGAGAACGCGACCACCGCCGAGCGCGGCGCCAGCTGGGCCAGCTCGCACGCCGGCAGCGACTTCAGCCGCGAGAACCGCGGGTGCCGCTCGACCTGCACCCCCGGCACCAGCTCCTGCACGATCGCCGTCATCGTGTCCGACCCGAGGAACATCGTCTCCAGCGCCCCGCGCAGGTGCAGCAGGCGATCGGTGAACACGTGCCCGCGCTCGCGGTGAGCCGCCAGCTGGACCTCGTCGATCGCCACGAAGTCGACCGCCTGCGTCACCGGCATCGACTCCACCGTGCACACCCAGTAGCGCGGCCGCGCCGGCACCCGCTTCTCCTCGCCGGTGATCAGCGCCACCGCGGCCTCGCCCACCTGGGCCGAGACGCGGTCGTACACCTCGCGCGCCAGCAGCCGCAGCGGCAGCCCGATCATCCCGCTGCGATGCTCGAGCATCCGCCCGATCGCCTGGTGCGTCTTGCCCGTGTTGGTCGGCCCGAGCAGCGCCCCGACGGCCCCGCCACTGGCCCCCGTACTGGCCCCCGAGGTGGTCCCTGCGCCCAAACCTGCATTTTCGCGCTGCACGGGCATTCGGGCGCGCGACCATGCCACGACCCGCACCGCGATGCACGCCCGGGGCCTGCTATCTTCGCCGCGTGCTGGAAAGCCCCCTGCTACAGATCCCCCTCCGGGTCCCCTTCGATCGCATCAGCCCCGAGCACATCGAGCCCGCGATCACCTCGCTGCTCGCCCAGGCCCGCGCCGACCTCGCGGCCATCGTCGCCGAGCCCGGCCCGCGCAGCTACGACAACACCCTCGGCGCCCTCGACCGCCTCACCTGCGCCCTCGACCTCGCCATGAACGTCGTCGGCCACCTCGAGTCCGTCGCCACCACCCCCGCCCTGCGCGCCGCCCACAACGCCGTCCAGGGCCCCGTCGCCGAGTTCTACGCCCAGATCCCGCTCGACCCCGGCCTCTGGCAGGCGCTGCGCAGCTACGCCGCCAGCGACGACGCGAAGGCCCTCCAGGGCGCCCGCCTGCGCTTCCTCACCCGCACCCTCGACGACTTCCGCCGCCACGGCGCCGAGCTCCCGCCCGCCGGCAAGACCCGCCTCGCCGAGATCCAGGTCGAGCTCAGCCAGGCCACCACCACCTTCGCCGAGCACGTCCTCGACGCCACCAACAGCTACGAGATCCTCCTCAACGACCCCGCCGAGCTCGCCGGCCTGCCCGCCTCCGCCCTCGCGGCCGCCCGCGCCAGCGCCGAGGCCCGCGGCCTCGCCGGCCACCGCTTCACCCTCCAACAGCCGAGCCTGCTCGCCTTCCTCACCTACAGCGAGCGCGCCGACCTGCGCGAACGCCTCTACCGCGCCGCCAACATCTGCGCCGAGCCCGGCCCCCACGACAACCGCGAGCTGCTCGCCCAGATCCTCCGCCTGCGCCACGAGGAGGCCACCCTCCTCGGCTTCGCCGACTTCCCCGACTTCGTCCTCCACAACCGCATGGCCCGCCGCGGCGCGACCGCCCGTGACTTCGTCACCACCCTCCGCGACAAGGTCACCGCCGCCTTCCTCGCCGAGAACCACGACCTCCAACAATTCCGCCGCAGCCTCGAGGGCCCGGACGCCCCGCCCCTGCAACCCTGGGACATCACCTACTACGCCGAGAAGCAGCGCCAGGCGCTCTACGACTTCGACGACGAGGCCCTGCGCCCCTACTTCCCCGCCCCGCAGGCGCTCGCCGGCCTGTTCGCCGTCGCCGGCCACCTCTACGGCGTCCGCGTCGCCGAGGTCGACGACTTCCCGACCTGGCACCCCGACGTCAAGACCTACCGCGTCGACGACGAGCACGGCGCCGTCATCGGCTACTTCTACGCCGACCTCTACCCCCGCGACGACAAGCGCGCCGGCGCCTGGATGAACGCCCTCATCACCGGCGAACCCGACGCCCGCGGCGACTTCAGCCCGCACCTCGGCCTCATCTGCGCCAACCTCACGGCCCCCGTCGGCGACGCCCCGGCCCTGCTAACCCACGACGAGGTGCTCACCCTCTTCCACGAGTTCGGCCACCTGCTCCACCACCTGCTCACCCGCGTCCCCGTCCGCAGCCTCGCCGGCACCAACGTCGCCTGGGACTTCGTCGAGCTGCCCTCGCAGATCCTCGAGAACTGGTGCTGGCAGCGCGAGACCCTCGACCTGTTCGCCCACCACTGGCAGACCGGCGCCCCGCTGCCCGAGGAATTGCTGGCCCGCATGCTGCGCGCCCGCAACTTCCGCGAGGCCAACGCCACCATGCGCCAGCTCGGCTTCGCCGCCACCGACCTCGGCCTCCACACCGGCGCCCCGCCGCCCACCGGCGACGAGATCCTCGCCCGCGCCCGCGAGCTGGCCGCCCCCTTCAGCGCGACCACGCTGCTCCCCGACCACGCGATGATCGCCCGCTTCACCCACCTGTTCGCCGCCCCCGTCGCCTACGCCGCCGGCTACTACTCGTACAAGTGGGCCGAGGTCCTCGACGCCGACGCCTTCTCCCGCTTCCAGCGCGAGGGCGTGCTGTCCCGCGCCGTCGGCGAGGCCTTCCGCGCCGCGATCCTCAGCCAGGGCGACAGCCGCGAGCCCGCCGACCTGTTCCGCGAGTTCATGGGCCGCGACCCCGACCCCGACGCCCTGCTCGCCCGCGCCGGCCTGCTCCCCACCACCTGATCCAAGCGCCAGCCTGACCCAAGAGCCAGCCTGTCCCAAGAGACAGACTGTCCCAAGCGCCAGCCCGACCTGTCCCAACGACCAGCCCCATGTCCACCGCCCGCCCCGTCGTCCTCGGCCTGTCGTGCGGCATCCTGCCGCCGAACCCCACCAGCCCGCTCTTCAAGGGCAAGCCGCTGCACTACTGCGAGGGCAGCCTCGGCGCCGCCGTCGCCCGCGCCGGCGCCCTGCCGATCCTCCTGCCCGCGCTCGCCGAGCCGGCCCAGCTGGCCGCCCTGCTCGACCTGGTCGACGGCCTGGTCCTGAGCGGCGGCACCGACGTGAGCCCGCAAGTCTACGGCGAGGTCGCCCTCGAGCCCGCCTGGGCCGGCGACCCCGAGCGCGACGCCTACGAGCGCGCCCTCATCGCCGCCGCCCTCGCCCGCCGCCGACCGATCCTCGGCGTCTGCCGCGGCGCCCAGATCTTGAACGCCAGCTTAGGCGGCGCCCTCTACCAGGACATCCGCGCCCAGCTCCCCGGCGCCCTCACCCACCGCGACTGGGACCGCTACGAGCGCAACGGCCACCGCGTCACCATCGCCGCCGACAGCTGGCTCGCCGCCACCCTCGGCGCCGGCGAGCACGCCGTCAACAGCGTCCACCACCAGGCCATCCGCCGCGTCGCCCCGGGCCTGCGCTGCGTCGCCGTCGCCCCCGACAGCGTCGTCGAGGCCGTCGAGCGAGTCGACGCCGAGCAATTCCTGGTCGGCGTCCAGTGGCACCCCGAGTGGCAGACCGCCGACGACCCCGACGACCCAAACGCCGCCTCGCGCGGCCACGCCATCTTCGCCGCCTTCGTCGCCGCCGTCGTCGCCCGTCGCTCCTGATCGACCCCGCCGCCTTCACCGTCGTCGCCCGTCGCTCCCCGGATCGACCCCGCCACCGAAGCCCTGTAGAGTCGCCGAGCATGCCGACCCCGCGCCGCCTCCTCCTCCTCTGCTCAACCGCGCTCGCGCTCGCCTGCGGCGGCCCGGCCGGGCCCAACGCCGACGACCAGAAGGCGAAGCAGGCCGCCGCCAAGCAGGCCGAGGACGACGCCAAGGAGGCCGCCGGCGTCGCCGAGCGCAAGGCCAAGCGCGAGGCCGAGGACAAGCTCAAGGCCGAGGCCGAGGTGAAGATCGCCGCCGAGCTCGAGCGCCTCTCCGTGCTCCCCGACAAGCTCCCGAAGGGCGTCACCTGCGACACCGTCGGCACGGCGCAGGACGCCTTCGTCCGCCGCCTCGGCGACGCCAAGGCCATCGCCGCGTGGGACGCCGGCGGCAAGGACAAGGCGATCCCGATGACGATCGTCCAGTGCACCCAGGCCGACAGCGTCAAGACGGCCGTGTGTCAACAGAACATGTTCGACAGCGCCGGCCCCGAGCTCAAGGACGAGACCCGCAAGATCATGCAGGTCTGCATCGACAAGTACGGCTCGACCAAGAAGCCCCCCGCCGGCATGCCCCAGAAGCGGCCCGGCTGAGGCCCGCGACCGGCCCGCGATTGGGAGCCGTAGGCACGCCGCGACGTCTGCGGTACGACTGGCCCCACTTATGCGCAGCGCCCTCGTCCTCCCCTTGCTCGTCCTCACCGCCTGCGGCGACAGCTCCCGCGCCAGCGACAGCGACGCGGCCACCACCACCGCCACCGCCACCGACCCCGGCACCAGCGACGCTCCCCCGACCAGCACCAGCGGCGAGCTCCCGAGCACCAGCGGCGACGAGGCCGGCATGAGCACCGGCGCGAGCGCCCCGGACTCCACCAGCGACGCCCCGACCACCGCCGACCCGGCGACGACCACCGGCGACGACACCACCGGCGGCAGCGGCCCCGTCCCGGGGGCCTTCTGCGCGCCGATCCCCAAGTGCGACGCCACCCCGCCGACGCTCCCCGGCCAGGGCGCCGAGAGCAGCGGCTACTCGCGCGGCCGCGACATGTTCTACGTCGAGGGCCAGCCCCAGTGGGTCCTCGCCAAGTTCACCAAGTGGGGCTTCCCGATCGACAAGGACGTCGTCGGATCGACCGTCCACATCTTCCTCGACCGCGACTGCGCCGGCGCCTGGGAGGAGCTCGGCACCACCGTCACCACCGACGACGGCGAGCACGCGATCGTCGAGGGCGTCGAGGACTCCGGCGGCCGCGTCTACTTCCAGATCCCCGCGGACAAGCTCCTCGGCCCCGGCCGCCACCGCGTCCACATGGTCGACGAGGACGAGTGGGAGACCGCCACCGCGATCATCGACATCGTCCCGAAAGGCGCCCCCTTCTTCGTCAGCGACGTCGACGGCACCCTCACCACCTCGGAGAACGAGGAGGCCTACGACTTCCTCCTCGACAACCTCCCCGACGCCAACCCCTTCTCCGCGCAGGCGCTCGGCATCCTCGCGTCGAAGGGCTACCGGCCGATGTACATCACCGCCCGCCCCGAGTGGCTCGACCGCCGCACCCGCGAGTTCGTGACCATGCACAACTTCCCGCAGGGCATCATCCACACCACCACGATCTACGAGGGTGCCACCGGCGCCCCCGCGGCCGCCTACAAGACCGGCGAGTTCGCCCAGCTCAAGGCCAAGGGCCTGGTCCCCACCTTCGTGTTCGGCAACCGCGACAGCGACGCCCTCGCCTTCGACAACGCCGGCGTCGAACCCCCCGACCACCGCTTCTTCTTCCAGTTCACCGACACCATGTTCGGCGGCCGCCGCATCGACAGCTACGAGGAGCTCCTCGCCGAGTTCGAGGCCCTGCCCGACCTCTGCCACTGACCCGACATCGGCCGAACCTCGGCCCGAACATCAGCCCCGCAGGCCCGACAATCGGCCCCGCCGCTCACGCCCGCGACCCGGACCAGAGCCCGGCGGACCTCACAGCGCCAGCTTCTCGCCGTCGCCCCCGCCGACCAGCACCTCGCGGATGCGGGCCTGCAGCAGGTCATCCTCGTAGGGCTTCATCACGTAGCCGTGGGCCCCGTTGCGCAGGCCCCAGTAGCGGTCGCTCTCGCGGGCCAGGCTCGTGATCAGGATGAAGTGCGGCGCCGTCGGACCCCGCGCCCGCCGGACCCGCCGCAGCAGCGCCAGCCCGCTGATGCCCGCCAGCAGCACCTCGCACAGCACCAGCGCCGGCTGGTGCGCCTCGATCAGCGCCAGCGCCTCGCGTCCGTCGCTCGCGCTGTGCAGCACCAGCTCGCCGAGCCCGGCGTCCGCCGTCGCGAGCAGCGCCTCGATCGCCGCGATCGCCCGCTCCCGCTCCCGCGGGTCCGGGTCGGCGATCACGAGGTGACGCGGCTCCGCCATGCTGTCCACCCGCTCACACCGCGACCGGCATCACCCGCTTGCGCACCAGGTTGGCCTTCGCGTGGCGGTAGATCACCCGCGCCACCGCGAAGGTGCCCGTCCGCGTCTTGCGGGCGATCTCCTTGACGCTGTTGCGGCCGTTGACCAGCTCGAGCACGGCCAGCTCGTCGCGCGGCAGCGCCTCGCGGGCCAGCTTCGCCACCTGCTCGTCGACGCGGAGGTACACGTCCTCCACGTCGGGCATGTGCGGCCCCATCACCGTCGTCTCGTCGAGCAGGCGCAGGCCGTCGAGCAGCGCCTCCGAGACCAGCAGCTCCGTGCGCCCCTGGGCCTGCGCCGCCGCGGCCATCGGGTCGAGCTCGGTGGTCGGCGTGAACGTGAAGGTCCCGGCCTTCCACGTGAGCAGGTGCGAGGTCACGGCCCGCGCCTGGTCGACCACGATCTGGGCCAGATCGGCCGCGCTGATGAACCCCGCCTCGAGCAGCCGGGTCCCGAGCGGCCGCTGCTCCGGGTCCTTGCCGACGATGAAGGCCTCGAGCTGCTCGTCGCGCATGAAGCCGCCCTCGACCACGAAGCGCCCGAGCTTGAGATCCTCCTCGGTGCCCTTGACCTCAGCGAGGCGGATGCGTCCGGCGTCGAGGTGCAGCTTGCCCCACCGGTTGCCCTCCTCGACCTTGAGCACCCCGCGGACCCCCGAGTTGCCGAGCATCTCAAGCACCGCCTCGAGCCGGGCCGCCCCGAGCGCGCCGCGGATCACCGGCCGATCGCTCGGCAGCGCCAGCTCGTCGTCGCTGCGCAGCGCCTTGGCGAAGTGTTCGATCTCCGCCTCCGTGAAATCCTGGCCAGGGAAGTGCTCGAACAGCAGCTGCTTGAGCCGCGTGACCGCGAGGTCGACCGAGATCCGACTCGACGATCCGCTGGCCCCCGCCTGGTCCTCGAGCGCCTCGTGCACGACCTTCACCAGCGCCGGCGTGCTGAACGGGCGCCGCAGCGAGGGCAGGCCCTCAGCCCCCGGGATCGGGGTCGGGTTGCTGCGACTCACCAGCAAGATGCCGGGCAGCTGGGCACCACCGGGGATCTGAACCAGGGCCTTGAGCACCGCCGCCGCCGCGACCGGATCGCTGGCCGCGTCGAGCAACAACGCGTTGACCGATCGATCCCCCGCTGGACCGTGCTTTTTACACAGCTCGACCGCCTCTGCCAGCGCGTGGGCATTAAACACCTGAAAACCGGCGAGTCGCAGCCCCGCCGTGGCGAGCCTCGCAGCCGTCGTATTCGGGTCGTAGTACAGGATTCCGGGCAAAACAGGGCCAGGATGGAGGCCAGAAGCAGGGGGCTGGGAGGCCATGGATGCAGCAAAGGATACTCGGATTTGCCGGAGTCGTGGTAGCGTTTGGTCCAGACCATGGTCATGGGCGAGATTGAGCGACTGGATCCCCCGCGCCAGCTGGGCAACGTGACCCTGCTTGCGGTTCTGGGCGAGGGGGGCATGGCGACCGTGTACCTCGCCTCGATCGGGACCGGCGCGGCCGCCCGTCTCGTCGCCGTCAAGCTGCTGCGCCCCGGTCTCCCCGACCACGACTACCGCACCCGCTTCAAGGACGAGGCCAAGCTGGTGCTGCGCCTGCACCACCCGAACATCGTCGAGGTCCGCGAAGCCGGGGACCTCCACGAGCAGCTCTTCATCGTCATGGCCCTCGTCGAGGGCCGCGATCTCGCCGACATCTGGGACCGCTGCGCCGCCGTCGGCAAGGCCTTCCCGGTGCCCCTCGCGGTCCACATCATCCGCGAGATCCTGCGCGGTTTGCACTACGCCCACACCTTCCCCGGTCTGGGCCTCGTGCACCGCGACGTCTCGCCCTCCAACCTCCTGATCGACTGGACCGGCGTGGTCCGCCTCGCCGACTTCGGCCTCGCCACGTCCACCTTGAAGGGCAGCCTCACCGTCCCCGGCGTGGTGTTCGGCAAGGTCGGCTACATGTCGCCGGAGCAGGCCCGCCACGAGACTCTGGACGGCCGCGCCGATGTCTACGCCTGCGGCGCCGTGCTGTGGGAGCTGCTCACCGGCCGACCCCTTCGCGGCGGCGACGGCGTCGACACCGAGGACGTGTCCAACTTCAACGCCCCGCCGGCCAGCAGCTACAGCAGCCGCGTCGACGCCGAGCTCGACGCGATCGTCGCCAAGGCCCTCGCCCGCGACCGCGAGGACCGCTACCTCTCGGCCCACGACTTCATGGAGGCGCTCGGCGTCTGGCTGGCCAAGCGCGGCATCGTCGGCAACGCCGGCACCGAGCAGATGGCCGAGTTCCTCGCCATGCTCTTCGGCGACGCCGCCGCCCGCGAACGCGAGAGCCGCGACGCCCTGCTCGGCGACCTCAGCCACGCCGCCACCACGGCAGCCCCGAACCGCAGCGCCGAGGCCAACAAGGACACCCTCGGCGACGCCTTCAGCGCCGACGAGGAGTTCGACCTCTCGCTCTCCGACGACGACGACGACGACGCAGGCGACCGCGCCAACATGAAGATCATCCCGCTGCCCGAGCGCCCCGATCGCCTCGAGCGCAGCGCCGCCGACAAGGCCCCCAACTCGGCCGTGCGCCGCCCGCGGGCCAAGGACGAGCTCGGCTACGAGAACCCGCAGAACGACGTCGAGCACATCGAGGCCGGCACCATCATCGCCGACCGCTACCGCGTGGTCAGCCGCATCGGCCGCGGCGGCATGGGCACCGTGTACCTCGGCGAACACACCACCGTCGGTCGCCGCGTCGCCATCAAGGTGCTCACCCACCAGTGGTCGCGCAGCGAGCTGGTCGCCAAGCGCTTCCGGGCCGAGGCCCGGGCCGCCTCCGCCGCCGGTCACCCGAACATCATCGAGGTCTTCGACGCCGGCCAGCTCCCGGACGGCCGCCTCTACCTGGTCATGGAGTACCTGACCGGGCGCAACCTCTACGAGGAGATGGAGGAGCTCGGCACCCTCGCGGTCGGCCGCGCGTGTCGCATCATCCGCGCCGTCGCCCGGGCCATCCGCGCCGCCCACGACGTCGGCATCATCCACCGCGACCTCAAGCCCGACAACGTGATGTTCGTGCCGCTGCCCGAGGGCGAGGGCGAGACCGTCAAGGTCCTCGACTTCGGCATCTCCGCCGGCGCCGAACGGACCGAGGCCGAGGCCCGCCTCACCGTCCCCGGCCACGCGCTCGGCACCCCCGAGTACATGGCCCCCGAGCAGGCCAAGGGCAAGGACGCCACCGAGCTCTTCGATATCTACGCCCTCGGCGTGATGCTCTACGAGTGCCTGGTCGGCGAGCCGCCCTTCGTGTCCAACAACCTCGTCGAGATCATGGCCCGCAAGAGCACGGAGAAGGCCCCGTCGCTCGGCGAGCGCCGCCGTGATGTCCCGAAGGCCCTCGTCACCCTCGTCGACTCCTGCCTCGAGGTCAACCCCGCCGACCGCCCGCAGTCGGCCCGCGAATTCCTGCAGCGCCTCGAGGAGGTCATCCGCGTCCTCCCGGCCGACGGCGACCCCTCCGACATCAGCTCCGACACCTCGCTCGTCGGCGTGCCCCTGCCCGCCCCACGCGGCAACTCCGGGGCCTCGCGCAAGCCCTCCGGCCCCAAGCTGGGCGCCAAGCTGGGCCCGGTCCCGCTGCCGCACCCGGTCCCCCCAGTCACCCTCCCCTTACGGCGATCCCAAGCGCCTGCTCGGCATCGGCGCCATCGCCCTCGCCGCCGTCGCGCTGCTGTACGTCGCCTTCTCGGGCGGCCCCGGCGAGGACCCGACCAAGCTGGCGAGCAACACCTCGCAGGGTCAGCCGCCCGAGCCCCCGACGAAGGAGCCCACGCCGCCGGTGAAGGTCGACCCGATCAAGAAGATCGTGCCGCCGCTCGACCCGACCAAGCTCGACCCGACCAAGCTCGACCCGACCAAGCTCGACCCGACGAAGACCGACCCCACCAAGCTCGAGCCCGGCGAGACCGACCCCAACAAGAAGGGCGTCGAGGTCCCGCCGGTCAAGCCCAAGCTCGACCCGGCCAGCGAGCAGTGCAAGAAGACCCGCGAGAAGGTCGGCACGGCCCGCAACGCCCTCAACTTCCACGACATGCTGCGCCTCCTCAACGACAAGGGCTGCTGGCAGTCGAAGGGCGAGCACGGCAAGCTGAAGACCCTCGCGTACAAGGAGCTCGGCAAGTTCCGCGAGTGCGCCGCGGCGGGCCGCGGCAACACCGACCCCGAGGTGGTCAAGTGGGTCCGCCTCTGTGAGAAGCGGGCCGAGTCGGGCTGACGCTCACGGCCCGCGCTGTCGACCGGGCCCACGCGCAGCAACTTGCACATGCGACGGTCGCGCTCGCTAGCGCGCCCAAGACCCCCCTACCTGGCTGATCTGGCCGGGATCAGGGCCGTGGGCGGGGGTGGACGCCGCCCCGACGAGCGGGCATCATGCGTGCCGGTTTCGCTTCGCGGCCTCCGGGCCGTCTCTCGCTCGGCCCGCGCCGCAGCCGCCCAGGTGGTCTCGCAGCCCATGTTCGTCGCCACTACCCTCGCCCTCTCGCTCGCACTGTCGCCTGTCACCACGCTGGCCCAGAGCGGCCAGCACGTGTGGGCTGGGCCGCGGGCCCACGCGTGGATGGCAGCAGCGCCGGCTGGGGCCGGGCCCGCCGGGACGCCCGGCAAGTGCGACAAGCTCGAGTTCCGGGCCGTCCTGCAGGTCGACACCACGAGCCTCGCGGACGACGCCGAGGGCGTCGGCAGCCGCACCCGCGCCAAGGCCGAGCAGGCCATGCAGAGCTTCGACGTCCTGGTCGGCACGGACGCGGCGCGCCTGCCCGTCATCGTCGTCAAGGTCGTGCCCATCACCGGCGAGGACGAGGGCTTCAGCTTCACGATCGACATCAACCACGCCGCCGAGAAGCCGATCCGCGACGGCAGCTCGGTCGGCGAGTGCAAGCTGTGCACCGAGAGCGAGCTGCTGGAGAAGGTGTCCGGCTCGACCCGCGCCCTGATGCCCAAGCTGCGCGGCTACATCGCCGACTTCAACAACAAGGCCTGCGAGGTCGCGCCGCCCCCGGAGTGCGAGGCCAACGCGCAGTGCAAGGACCCGAACCTCCCGATCTGCCACCGGATCGAGAAGCGCTGCGTCGCCGATCTGAGCCCCGGTTGCAAGCTCGACGCCGACTGCGTCAAGAGCCCCGTCGGACCCTACTGCAGCACCGACAGCCACAAGTGCGTCGCCAGCCTCGCCGCCCCGCCGCCGACCGGCATGAACGGCAAGCAGAAGGCCGGCATCGGCCTGATGATCGCCGGCGCGGTCGGTGTGGGCGTGGGCGTCGGACTGGTCGTCCGCAAGCCGCAGGTGCCCGACGCGATGATGGCCTGGGACACCCGGGAGACGCAAAAGCCCGGCTACGCGGTGCTCGCCGTCGGCGGCGCGGCGCTGGTCACCGGTGTCGTCCTGTTCGTGCTCGGACGCCGCCAGGCGAGCAAGCAGCTCAGCCGCCTGAGCCCGATGGTCGACCTCGCGGGCACGGGGGCGAGCGCGGGGGCTGCTCGTTCGGGGGCCTACGGCCTCAGCTGGTCGACCCGCTTCTAAAGTCACTCCGGCGGGCCTTCTCCCGCACCTTGTGCCACCCGGGCCGCGCCGCCCGTTTATGCCATTCTAGCGAGCCTACTGCCATGCGATCGACTTGGACCAAGACGTTGAAGCACCGCATCGGTTCGGCCGGTTCGGCCCCCACCCTCGCGCGCGCGTTGGCTCTGGCCGGCTCGCTCGCCGGACTCGCCGGCTGCCTCGTGACCAACAAGAATCACTGCGGCCTCAACCAGGGCGCCTGCGGCGACGGCCTGATGTGCAGCGTGTGCGCCGTCGACAACAACGGCTGCGTCCAGCCCGACGAGATCGTCGACGCCGCCTGCATGTTCGGCGGCGAGACCACCAGCGGCCCAACCACCGCGACCGAGCCGCTCACCAGCTCGACCTCCCCGACCACCACCGAGAGCACCGTCGACCCCACCGGGACCACCACCGCGGTCAGCCCGACCACCACCAGCGACACGACCACCGACGACACGGTCACCACCGAGGACCCCACCCTCACCGGCAGCGAGACCACCGTCGGCCCGGACTGCATGGGCGACGTCGTCGGCAACCCGATGTGCGGTGGCGACCTGCCCTACTGCATCGACCTGAAGTGCGTCGGCTGCATGGGCCAGAACTGCGGCCTCATCGAGCCTGGCAAGCCCGCCTGCGAGGAGACCTCCGGGCTGTGCGTCGAGTGCCTCCAGCACAGCGACTGCCTCAACGACGACAAGCCCGCCTGCGACAAGGACACCGCGACCTGCAAGGCCTGCAGCGATCACGACGAGTGCCCCGCCACCGCCTGCGACCTTGAGACCGGCATGTGCCTGCCCGAGTCGTGCGTGTTCTACGTCGACCTGACCAAGAGCGGCGAGTTCCCCTGCGACGACGCCGGCGCCGGCACGACCCAGCAGACCCCGCTGTGCACGCTGCAGAAGGCCGCGACCCTGCTGCAAGTGGACAAGCCCTGCACCATCAAGGTCAAGGCCGGCACCCAATTCCAGACCGCACCGACCATCATCCCGGCCGGCAACATCACCGTGGCGATCATCCACTACGGCAACACCCTGCCCTCACTGCAGGTCCCCATGGACCCCGCGCTCACGGTCCAGGCCGGCAACCGGGTGTACATGCGCCGCATCGCCATCACCAACTCGCCGCCGACCGCCAACCCGGCGATCGAGTGCACCGGCGCCGCGCTGTGGCTCGACAACCAGCGCATCTCCAACACCCGCACCGCGCTGCACGCCCTCGACTGCAAGGTCCACGTGCGCCAGAGCATCATCTTCGGCCACACCTTCGGCGGCCTCGACATCCAGGGCACCGACATCAACAAGGCCCAGCTGTGGCTCGAGAACAGCTACATCACCTCGATGATGAGCAGCATCTTCGGCGCGGTCCGCTTGATCGGCGCCGTCAAGGCCGACGTGCTCTACAGCACCATCGCCCTGGTCAAGAGCGTCGTCCCCCCCTTCGAGTGCATCGGCGGCTTCTCCGGCACGATCAACGTCCGCAACTCGGCGGTCATCGGCCCCGACCCGCGCTTCGGCGCCGGGTGCATGGGCAAGGTCACCATCACCACCACGTACGAGTCGACCGAGTCGATGCAGCCGGAGCTGATCGGCACCTTCTCCACGTTCAACGGCGGGCAGCTCCAGGCCAAGATCGACGGGCCGCTGACCGACGGCGCAGTCTGGAAGACCGGCGACCCGAAGGTTGACCAGGACGGTACGCCGCGGCCCAAGGTCGACGGCGCCGCCGACTACGCAGGCGCAGACCGCCCGGTCCGCTGAGCTCGCTGGGCTCCTCCGGCCAGGGCCGACAGGCCCAGATGTCGCCCAGATGTCGCCCAGATGTCGCCCAGATATGGCCCCACCGCTGGCCCACAGATCTGGCCGTCTGTTCAGAGACACGGACACAGCGGCGACGACCGCGTACATGTAGTCAGCGATCGTCGCTGTACATAGTGTCATCCAGTTCACAGAGCTTGCACATCCAAAGGCTCGCCGAATTGCTTCTGGCGCTTATCCCGACCCGGGTCCCGGCCGAGGCGCGGAGGCGGTTGTCTCCGCCGGAGGGCTCAGCGATACTGGCGTGGTGATGCCTCTCGCTCGCCCTCGCCTCGCGGTCGTCGCCTCGCTCCTGATGGCCGCCTGCCCAACCGTCGGCATGGGCACCGGTGACGACTCACAGACCGAGACCGCGCTGCAGACCACCGACGATCCGTCGGGTACCACCCAGACCTGCCCGATCGGCTCGGAGGGCTGCGCGTGTACGGGCGGGGGCGGCTGCGACCTCGGGCTCACATGCAACCTTCAGACGATGATCTGCGAGGCGGGCGGGGGCACGAGCGCGAGCGACACCACCGGCGATCCACCGGAAACAAGCATCGCCAACACCGACCCGGGCCACACCAACACCAGCACCGGGGACACGGCGGCGCCCGAGTGCACCGCAAAGGGCGACGGCAAGGAGAGCGCCGAGTGCGTGGCGATCGACGCCAACCGCCCCTTCTGCGTCGACGACGCCTGTGTGCCCTGCGGCGAGCTGGCGATGGACGCCTGCAAGCTCGGCACCGGCGCGGCCCGCCCGCTGTGCCTCGAGAGCGGCGCCTGCGGCCAGTGCGACGTCGCGGCGGCGGTCGACGCCGGCCAGTGCAGCGAGGAGATGCCCCACTGCAACCTCGACAACAACATGTGCGAGGGCTGCCTCGAGCACAGCGAGTGCCCGGCGACCGCCTGCAAGGTCGCGGCCCGCAAGTGCTTCCCGACCGACAACGTCCTCTACGTGCGCCAGGGCTCGCTCAAGCTGAAGTGCTCCGACAAGCCCGGCATGGGCGGCTCCAAGGACCTGCCCTACTGCGACTTCGCGCTCGCCGCCGCCGCCGCCCAGCTGGGCGGCTTCAACAGCGACTACACCTTCGTGCAGATGGGCAACGACGACGCGCTCGGTTACCCCGGCGCGGTCAACATCACCGGCGGCGACGGGGCGGTCTCCTACGCCTTCGTGCACGAGCTCGGCACCCCCTTCGACAAGCACACCCAGCTGATCGGCATCGGCCCGATGGTCACCGTGCCGAACAACGTCACGCTCTACATCAACAACTTCGGCATCGTCGTCGAGAACGGTCAGGCCGACTCCTCGATCGGCGTCTCGTGCAGCGACGGCGCGGTGTGGCTCGACGACTCGCGGGTGCACCACGCCCGCGGCCCGGGCATCCGCTCGAACAACTGTGACATCCACCTGCGCCGCACCTCGGTCGCGTTCGGCAGCACCGAGGGCATCGACATGACCGGCGGCTCGCTGCACACGGTCAACAGCTTCATCTCCACCAACCTCTCCAAGCCGAACCTCGGCGGCGGCGGCCTGCACCTCCGCGCCGGCGCGACCGTCGACATGCTCTACACGACCATCGCCGACAACAGCAACGAGGCCGGCAAGAACCTCGGCGACTCGATCCACTGCGACGACAAGGTCTCGATCAAGCTGCGCAACTCGATCCTCGCCCGCCGCCCGACCGGCGCCAACCCCAGCATCGTCTGCCCGGGCAGCACGCTCAACGTCACCTGGTCCGTCATCGACAGCAACCTCGATCTCGTCGACGGCAACAACAACAGCAAGTTCGCCGCCGAGGACCTGCTGATGGCGCTGGTCCTCGACAACAACTTCGGCGTGTTCCGCATCAAGGACAGCGCCGCCGGTGAAGAGTACTTCTGGATGGCCGCCCAGTGGAACACCGGCGACCCCCACTACGACTACGACATGAACAAGCGCAACGCCGTCCCCGGCGGCCTCGACTACGCCGGCGGCGACGTCTACTCCAACTGACCCGGCTGGCCCATCGCCAGGGTTTCGGCGAGCCTTCGCCGCGGCTTGCACACCGACGAGCGCTGGGTGGCGCGGGTGGCGGCCCATCGCCACGACATCGCCAGGCCCTTCGCCGCTGCCAGCGATCGCCTGTCGCGGCCGCGATCCGTCGCTCGTGGCGCGTGACCTGGCGTGTCGCCGCGTCGCCGGACTGCGGACTGCGGGCCTGGACGGGGCGCCCGCTGGCCGCACGCGGGCGCGGCCACGCGATGCCTGGACGAGGGCGCTTGCGCGCATCTGCTGTGCCCGAGCTTGCACGGCCAGCGCGCGGAAGGTTGCATTGATTGTTGCGCGGCGCTTCTGGAATACTGCCGCGTGATGCGAATTCCCCTGATTCTCTGCGGTCTAGGGCTCTGTGTCGGGATCCTGGCAGGCGGGGCCTGTCAGCCCGCCGACGGGCAACACACCGATGCGGGGACCACCGAGGGGAGCGAGACTGGCTGTACGCCCGGTTTCGCGAACTGCGCCTGCGCCGACGGCGAAAGCTGCGAGCCGGGCCTGCGCTGCGCCTCGCAGCACTGTGTGCCCGACGATTCGGTGACGACCTCCGACACGCACCCGCCGGTGACGACCACCAACGACACCGGTGACACGGGGGTGCAGACCACGACCAGCGGGGACTCGACGGGAGCCTCGGAGACTGGGACCAGCGAGTGCAACGCCGCGACGCCGCTCGACCCGGCCTGCACCGACCCCGCGCTGCCGTACTGCGGCCCGGACGGCAGCTGCGTCCCCTGCGGCGCGATCGACTGCGGGGTCGTGACGCCCGCTACCCCGAGCTGCGACGCCGCCTCCGGCAAGTGCGTGCAGTGCACGGCCGCGGCCCACGAGGCCTGCGGCGGCGCCACCCCGATCTGCGACGCCGCGACCGCGAAGTGCGTCGGCTGCACCCGCCACGACCAGTGCGACAGCAAGGCCTGTCAGCTCAAGACCGGCGCCTGCTTCGAGCAGGTGCTCTACGTCGACCGCGGACTGCCCTGCGACGGCGCCGACGGCTCGATGGAGCTGCCGTTTTGCGAGATCAACGACGCCGTCGCCAAGATCGGCGCCGGCGATCCGACCGCCGTGCTCGTCAAGGCCAACGCGATCGCGTACTCGGAGCAGATCCAGGTCGCCGCCGAACGCACCCTGGCGATCGTCCGCCTCGGCAGCGGCACCGCCAAGCTCGAGGTCGGCGCGCTCGACTCGCTGGTGGTCAACGACAACTCCGTCGTCTATCTCGACCAGCTGCAGATCAGCAAGGGCGACGTCAGCAAGGGCATCTTCTGCAACGGCGGCTCGATGTGGATCGACCGCACGCAGATCGTCGACCGCAAGGGCCTCGGCGTCGAGGGCCTGAACTGCGCGCTGCGGCTCCGGCAGTCGCGCATCTACCTCAACCTCGGCGGCGGGCTCAAGCTCACCGGCGGCAGCGTCTACCTCGAGAACAGCTTCATCGTCAGCAACGGCGGCTCCTTCGCGGCGGTGTCGGGGGTCGTGCTGAGCAACGGCGCGACCCTCAACGGGCTGTACACCACGCTGGCCGACAACGACGGCAAGGCCGGCGTCGAGGACTCCCTCGACTGCAGCAACGCTGGACCGGTGACGCTGCGCAACGCGATCCTGTTCGGGCAGAGCGCCGCGACTTCGGTCGACTGCGCCAACGCCACGGCGATCCGCAGCGTCGTCGACGCGATGGCGCTGAAGGGCGCCGACACCCAGCTCATCGACGCCCTCGACCCGGCGTGGTTCGTCAGCCCAGAGACGGGCAACTTCCAGATCAAGGCCGGCATGCCGTTCGAGGACGTGGCCGTGTGGATGACCGGCGATCCGCTCGTCGACTACGACGGCGACCCGCGACCCAAAGCCGATGGGGACCCCGACTACGCGGGCGCCGATCGCCCGAAGTGATCGATCCGCGGCCCTGCCGAGGACGTGTTCACGCGCGCTGGACCCGCGCCGCGAGCTCGCGTGCATGCACGCGCGCTCGCGCGCTCACGCCGTCCTTGCGGCCGCATTGTAAGGCTGTGGGCCTTCGGGCAATACTTGCCCCATCATGACGCGGTCCACCGGTCTGCTCGGTCTGCTCTTCGCCGCCGGCGTCACCTTCGGCGCGTGCACCGGGCCCTACGGTGACAGCGACAGCGACACGGCGAGCAGCAGCACCGGCGGCGAGTGTCCCGTCGGCAGCCTCAACTGTCTGTGTACCACCGGCAAGTCGTGCGACAGCGGCCTGGTCTGCGCCTCCGACCGCTGCGTGAAGCTGGACGGCGACACCTCGACCAGCGACGCCAGCACCAGCCTCGACCCCACCACCGGCGACCCGAGCACGGGGGGCGGCGACTGCGACGCCAACGGCGACGGCAGCGTCGACCCGGCCTGTCCCGAGAGCCAGCCGTACTGCGTCGCCGGGGCCTGCTTCGGCTGCGCGCAGCTCGACTGCGAGGCGCTCTCGCCAGCGCAGCCGCTGTGCAACGAGGCCAGCGGCCTGTGCGTCGCGTGCCTGTGCACCGACGCGAAGCCGGTGTGCGACCCGGACACGCACAGCTGCCGCGTGTGTACGGCCCACAGCGACTGTCCCGACAGCGCCTGCGATCTGTGGACCGGCGCCTGTTTCCCGGCCGCCGCGACGCTTTGGGTCGAGGATGGCGGCGAGTGCAGCGACGCCGGCCCGGGCGACGCGAGCGCCCCGTTGTGCAGCCTCGACGCTGCGTTCGAGCGGATCAACGCCGCCGGCCCGGGCCACCAGGCGGTGCGCGTGCGACCCGGCAGCTACACCGTCAAGAGCCCGCTGCGCGCCCCGGCGGACCACGTCGTCGCGCTCGTGCACGCCACCGGCCAGACCGGCGACCCCACTGTCACGATCGCGGCCAAGAGCTCGGCCGCGATCGCGATCGACCCCGGCGCCAAGCTCCTGGTCGACGCGCTGCGCCTGACCGACAGCGGCGGCGACGCGCTCGAGTGCACGAACGGGACGGCCTTGCTCGACCGCCTCACCGTGACCGCGTCGAACCAGCGAGGCGTCATGGCCGAGGGCTGTGAGCTGGTGCTGCGCCGCGGTGTGCTGTTCGGAAACGCCGTCGCCGGGGCCCGCCTGAACGGCGGCAAGCTGCGCCTGGAGAACACCTACTTCAGCGGCAACGGCAACCCGCAGACCGGCGAGGGCGGGATCTATCTCGCCGACGGCGCCGCGCTCGACGCGGTGTACAGCACCTGGGTCGACAACCGCGGCCAGGCGGGCACACCCTACGCGGTGGCCTGCAGCGACGACAATCCCAAGGAGAAGGTCGGCGTGCGCAACTCGCTTGCGATCAACATCGGCTTCAACACGCTGTGCGACGGTGCCAGCGTCGCGCACACCGGGTGGTCGACCGACATGGTCGCCGGCAGCAACATGGCCATCGCCTCCGCGGACCTCGGCAAGTACCTCAAGGTCGACCCCGATCTGCCTGGTGTGTACCGCGTGATCGTCGGGGCTGGCCTCGACAAGCTCGGCGCGTGGGAGCAAGGCGACCCGGCGATCGACTTCGACGGTGATGCCCGGCCCAACACCGCTGACGCCCCCGACTTCGCGGGTGCCGACCGCGTCGCCAGGTAGACCCTGAGCTCGGCACCGGGCCCACGGGCCTCGCTCGCCTCCAGCTGGCCTCCAACGGGCCTCCAACGATCGTGCAACGGAGCTCAGGGCGCCTCACGTGAGCCTCACTCGGGGCGACACGCCCCCAAGTCACGGGCCATCCGCACCAGTCCCGAAGGTCAGGTTGAGCCGAGCGCATGCCGGCGTAAACTCGCAGACAAGTCCGCGGGCAAATCCGCAGATAGCTCCGAAGATTGACTCGTAGGACCGCCGTACGGCGGCGCCTGGACAAGCGAGGGGAGGCAGGGAATACTGCGCCGACCCCTGATCCCTAGGACGTAAAACCATGCAGAGAGTGCACCTTCATACTGTTTCTGTGGCCACCTTGTTCATGCTCGCGGGCTGTCCGCCGATCGACAACACCACCAGCGAGACGGCGACCGAGACCGAAAGTGCGAGCGGCACGGCCACGACCAGCGACGATGCGAGCGACACTCAGCCGACCGACACCAGCCCGCCGGTCACGACCACCGCCGACACGGAGACCTCGGGGAGCAGCTCGGCCAGCGAGTCGGCCACCAGCAGCGAGAGCATCAGCGGCGACCCCAGCACTGGCATGGTCGAGCCCGAGTGCTCGGACAGCAAGAAGTGCGGCGCGGGCCTGTTCTGCGAGGCCGAGAAGTGTGTGACCTGCGATCAGACGCCCGACGGCGACGTCGCCTGCGCCGGCGAGGACCCGGGCACGCCGGTGTGCGCCGACACGGCCTGCGTCGAGTGTACGACCGACAAGGCCAGCCAGTGCATGGGCAACACGCCGGTCTGCGTCGACAACGCCTGCAGCGCGTGCACCGAGCACGCCGAGTGTCCTGACAGCGCCTGCAACCTCGAGACCGGCGCCTGCTTCGGCCTCGAGTACGTGCTCTACGTCGACCGCACGGCCCCCTGCGACGGCGCCCTCGGCACGATGGAGGCCCCGTTCTGCAAGATCGCCGACTCCTTCCAGGCGATGATCGACGGCGACGTCACGCTCGGCTGGACGGTGAAGATCAAGCCCGGCAACTACATCGAGGTGCCGCTGGTCGTGCCGGACGGCGCGCTGGTCACCTTCACCCGCTGGGGCGACGGCGCGGTCAAGATCCGCGCGGCCGACGACGCCGGCGACACGCTCACGATCCAGAACGCGAGCAAGGTCTTCCTCGACCGCCTCGAGTTCAAGAGCAACGCCGACTTCAACGGCGTGGTGTGTGCCAGCGCCGACGTGTTCGCCGACGACGTGCGCTTCACCGCCAACCGCCTGCAGGGCTACGAGTCGACCGACTGCAACACCAAGATCAACCGCTCGGTGCTGTTCGACAACGACGGCGGCGGCCTGGCCTCGTACGGCGCGGGCACCACCCACGTCATGAACAGCTACATCAGCGGCAACGGCACCCAGAACTTCGGCGACTACGGCGGCGTCCGCAGCGCGCAGGGCAACGAGATGCACCTGGTGTTCTCGAGCGTGGTCAACAACCTGAGCCAGACCGGCCCGCGCTCCCTGCAGTGCGTCGACGACGGCCCGGTCGAGGTCCGCAACTCGGTGATCATCGGCTTCGCCCCGCCCTCGGTGGACTGCCCGCAGGCGGTGATCACCAACTCGGCCGTCGACGAGGGCGCGATGGACGGTGATACCAACCTCATCGCCGTCAACGCCGATATCATGAACTTCTTCGACATGCCGACCGCTGGCGTGTACCCGGCCAAGATGGACTCGCCGATCAAGGACCTCGCGGTGTGGAAGACCGGCGATCCGAAGGCCGACTTCAACGGCACCCCGCGCGTCAACACCGACGGCGGCACCGACTACGCCGGCGCCGACAAGCCCTGACGTCCGCAGTGGGCCCTGAGGGGCCTGCGGCGGCCCTGAAGCGGGCCTGAAGCGGGCCGGTCGACGGCGCCGCTGCAGCAGAGAGGGTCCGGGCGCTCCGTCGAGGGGCGCCCGTCGCCCGTTAAGCGGGCTGCGGTCGCGCACCTGCCTGCGGTATACCCGAGGACATCGGGATGGAACGCAGCGGGCACATGCTCGACCAGCGCTATCGCCTGGGCCGCCTGCTCGGGCAAGGCGGGATGGCCTGCGTGTACCTCGGCGAGGACACCCGGCTCGGCAAGGCGGTCGCGGTCAAGGTCCTGAACCACGAGTACGCGCTGCAGCCGAAGGTGGTGCAGCGCTTCTCGCAGGAGGCGCGGGCCATCTCGCGGGTGCGCCACGCCAACGTCGTCGACGTCACCGACCACGGGGTCACGCCGGACGGCACCGTGTACCTGGTGATGGAGCTGCTCGACGGCGAGGACCTGTCGGCCACGCTCGAGCGCGAGGGGCCGCTGCCATGGTCGCGGCTGGGGCCGATCGCGCTGCAGATCTGCGCCGCGCTGGCGACGGTGCACCGCGCTGGCATCGTCCACCGCGACGTCAAGCCGTCCAACTGCTTCCGCGTGCGCGTCGCGGGCAACCCCGACGTCATCAAGGTCCTCGACTTCGGCATCGCCAAGGTGCTCGAGGGGCCGGCGGCGCCAGGCGCCCCGCAGTCGACCACCGGCTCGCTGCTCGGCACACCCGAGTACATGGCGCCCGAGCTGCCGAAGGGGCTGCGTGCCGACGCGCGCGTCGACATCTACTCGCTGGGCGTGCTGCTCTACAAGCTGCTCACCGGCAGCGCGCCGTTCACCGGCGAGGGCTACATGGCGGTGCTGACCCGGCACATGTTCGACCCGGTCGAGCCGCCGCGCGAGCGCGCCCCGGAGCGGGCGATCACGCCGGAGGTCGAGGCGATCGTGCTGCGCGCGCTGGCCAAGGAGCGGGACGACCGCTGGCCCAGCATGGTCGCCCTCGCCGACGCGATCGCGGCGAGCTTGCCCGGACAGCCCTCGGCCCGCGCCTGGCTCGAGGGCTCGCGCGACGCCCCCGCGGGGGCCCCCGCGGCCCCTGCGGCAGGTGAGGCGCCAGATCCCGCGCCAGCGCTGGTGCGCGAGCTCCCTGTCGACCTCGCCCACGCCGACACCAGCCCGCGCCACGGCCCGGAGACACTGGCCCAGCGCCGCTGGCCGCGGGTCCCGCTGCGCACGGCGCTGCTGGCTGGCGGGGCGGCGCTGGCCGTGTTCGCGGCGCTGCGGCTGTGGCTCGGGCCCGACGCCGAGCCGTCGGACGCGGGGCGAACTGCGAGGACGAGCGGGCCCGCCGGCGTGACTCCGGTGGAACGAAGGTCCCCCGCGAAGCTGTCCCCGGGGACAGCTTCGGCAGACAATCAGGATCTGTCCCCAGGGACAGCCTCCGCAGATCGCCCGGGCCTGTCCCCAGAGACAGCCTCCGCAGATCGCCCGGGCCTGTCCCCAGAGACAGCCTCCGCAGGCCCTGCCGCGCTCGACGTGGCGGCGTGTCAGGCGGTGCTGCGGCCGCTGGCGGAGCGGCTGCGCGGCTGCGCCAGCGCGGGCGGGCCGGACGATGAGGAGGCCGGCGGCTTCGAGCTGCAGCTGCAACTCGGGCCGTATGGGCGCGCGACCCTGGTGGAGGCCGCGCCTGGCTCGCGCAAGATCGGCGGCGAGGCGCTGACCTGTATGCGAGTGCTGATCGCCATGCAGAGCTTCCCGAGCAGCCAGGCCGGCGGCTCGTTTCGCATGCGTTTCTAGCTCGCCCGGCTCACTCGGGCTGCTGCGGGGGCCGTTTGGGCACGCGCACGCCGAGCTCGCCGAGCATGGCCTTCATGCGGATGTTGGCGTCCTCGAGCGCTTGCCGATCCTCCGCGCTGTTCTCCGCGTCGAGGGTGGCCGAGAAGGCCGCGAAGGCGTCGTTGGTGTTGCGGTAGATCTGCTCGCGGCGGGCCCGGGGCACCCGCTTGCCGGCGTCGGCGAGCGACTCTAGGGTCTGCATCATCGACTCGAAGCTCTCCTCGGCGGCCCGGCGGGCGGCCGCAGGCGGGAGCTTCAGATCGGGCTCGGGCGGCGGGAGCAGCACGCGCTGGAGGGCGTCGGCGACGCTGCGCTCGGGGTCGTCGCGGACCGATCGCTCGCCCGCGATGGGACTCTGGGCGGCGCCCGCTGCAGGTCGGACCGGCGCAGGTCCGGGGCCCGGCATGACCGCGATCGCGTAACCCGCGAGGCCGAGGGCCACGGCGCCGAGGCCGATGAGGACGCGGGGCTGCATGTGCCGGGAGGGTGGCGCAGGCGCGTCGGCGAATCAACCCTCGCGCTCAGGCCAGGCGCGCGAGCAGGGCTGGGCCGACCCGCGGCGCCGAGGCGCCGCGCTCAGGCCAGGCGCGCGAGCAGGGCCACCACCGCGGTCTCGACGCGGAGGATCCGCGGGCCGAGATCGATGCTGGTGCCGAGCTCGGCCAGGCGCGCGACCTCGGCGGGGAGGAAGCCGCCCTCGGGGCCGACGACCAGGGTGATCGGGCCCGCGACGGCGCGCGGGCAGGCGACCGCGCCGGGCCCGGGGTGGGCGATGAGTACCTGTCCTTCGGGCAAGGTCGGCCAGACCTCGGCGAGGAAGCGGTGGAAGGGCTGCGGGTGGACCTCGACGGCGGGCAACACGGTGTCGCGGGCCTGCTCGAGGCCGAGGCGCAGCTCCTCGCCGATGCCCGGCGGCTGCGCGGCGGAGGCGGTGAAGAAGCTCGGCTCGACGCGGGCGCAGCGGAAGCAGACGAAGCGCTTGACGCCCATCGCGGTGGCCTGCTGCAGGACCTTGCGCAGCGAGTGCGGCCGCGGCAGCGCGAGCACCAGGGTGAGCGCCAGCGGCGGCGGCGGGTCGTCGTGCAGCGAGACCGCGAGCTCGAGGGTGGCGTCGTCGAGGGCGAGCACGGTGCCGCGGCCGACGCGGCCGCCGACGAGGCCGACGCGGAGGCTGTCGCCGACGGCCGCGCGGTGGACCTGCTGCACGTGGGCGCGTCGCCGGTCGCGCAGGACGACGCGGTCGGTCGCGACAAAGTCGGAGGGGTCGAGGAGGATGAGGTTCATCGCGGCGCCGGGCCGGCGAGTATAGCCAGCGCTGGCGGGTCGCGCTGAGCTGGCTTTGGGGACAGGTGATCGCGGTCGGGTTGAGTTGGCTTTGCGGACGGATGATCGTGGCCGCGTTGAGCTGGCTTTGCCGACAGATGATCGCGGCAGGACGAGCTGGGCGCGGTGAGGGAATCGCGGGTCCGGGTCGTGCGTTCGTGCGGCATGCGATTCGTGCTGTTGTTGCTGCTGCTCGCCGGCTGCGCCGAGTCTCCCGCCGCCGCCGCGACGCTGCCGGCCGCCGTGGCGGCGCCGCACGACGCGGCGGCCTACGAGGCGGCGCTGGCGGGCATCGAGGCGCGCCGGCTGGCGCTGGCGCGCCGGCTGAAGGCCGCGGACAGCGGGGCCGGGCGGGCGGCGGTGCTGGCCGACGCGCGGGTCGCCGCGCTGGCGGCGATGCGCGAGGTGGTGCTGCCGGCGTGGCTGGGGATGGCGTGGGGGCTCGGGCCGAACAGCACGCCGACGCGACCGCACGAGCCGGGCACGGTGATCGCGTGCGGCTACTTCGTGTCGAGCGCGCTGGAGAACCTCGGGCTGCGCCTGGGCACCCGCTTTCGCTTCGCCCAGGCGCCGGCGCTGCACGCCCAGCGCTCGCTGGCGCCGGCGGCCCGCGACCTGTACGTGTTCTTCAGCATCCCGGGCGACGATCTGGCGCGCAAGATCGCCGGGCTCGGCGAGGGGCTCTACATCATCGGCCTCAACAATCACATCGGCTTCGTCGACGTGCGCGGCGAGGAGGTGCGCATCATCCACGCCAGCTACACCGGCGAGCAGGTCGTCAGCGACGAGCCGCTGGCGAGCGCCGAGGTGATCGCCAACTCGCGCGCGGCCGGGTACTTCGTCACGCCGCTGCTGCAGGACGACCGCCTCGTCGAACGCTGGCTGCGCGGCGAGACGGTGCCCCTGCAGACGCTCGGTCCGCGACCCTGAAGCGACGCGCCGCCTGCGAGGCCCACCCTCGCACACCGCCGTCGCGGCCGCGGCCTGCGATCAGCCGACCTGGCGCTGCTGCTGCTGCTGCTGCTGGCGCTGGATGTACGCGAGGGTCGTGGCGATCTGGAAGCCGAGCAGGCGGCCGACCCAGGGCAGGGTCTCGGCGGACTCGCTGCTGCGCAGCTCGCCGGCGAGGGCCAGCACCTGGGCGGCGGGCTCGTCGTGACCGTTGAGCCACAGGCCGCTGGCGGCATCCTCGAGCAGGTTGGCGACGATGCCCTGGAGCGCCTCGCGGACGACGGTGTCGCCGGCGACGGCGGACATCAGGGCGTCGTAGCGATCGGACTCGGGGGTCTCGGCGCTCATGTTGGGGTGGGCGTCGTTGACCTTCTTGAGCGTCGGCTCGACGTCGAAGAGGGGCGGCCAGGCGAGCGCGCGGGCGGCCATCAGCGGGGCCTCGACGTTGTCGCGGGCGCCCTTGAAGTCGGTCGCCAGCTGAAGGAAGCAGGGCGGGCGCGCGGCGGGGGCCGGGCCGAGGTGGACCAGCATGTCGTCGAGCTGGTTCGGGACGCCAAAGCCGGAGGAGAGGGTCTGCTCGCGGGCCCAGCGGATGCGGGCGCGGGCCCACTCGGCGGGGACGCGGCGGCCCTTGAAGTCGCGCTCCCACTCGCGGGTGAGGCGGGTGCGCTGGCCGTCGGTCTGGACGTAGGCGGTGAAGTTGGCGACGCGGTCGTGGCCGGTGAGGGCGGCGACCCAGAGGAAGCCGCGGCCCTCGGCCCGCGGGGCGGCGAGCATGAAGTTGGTGAGGCCGGGGCTCGAGGTCGGGTCGAGCATCGCCACCTCGGCCTGGTCGCGCTGGGCCTCGGGGTCAGGGGCGACCCAGCTGCGCGCCGCGCTGGCGGCGGGGATCGCCACGCCCTTGCTGCGCAGCGCGTGGATCGCCTTGCGCGCCGACTTGCGGACCTCGCGATCCTCGTGGTCGTGGAGGGCGACAAGGGCGGTCGCGTCCCGGGCGGCGACGAGGCCGGGGATCGACTGGAGGATCTGGGCGGAGCTGTGGGCCATGGCGGCCGCAGCCTTACCGCACGATCGCCGCGGCCGACAAGGGGCCTCGGGCGGCGATGGCGATTGCGTTCGGTGGCCAGCCCTCAATGCCGTGGTCGACGGCGATGGCGATCCGGTGGCGGCCGGCCTCACATGCCGTGGTCGACGGCGAAGGCGGGGCGCAGGTCGGCGCCGGTGCCCCAGCGGGCCCGCTTCCAGGTCTGCCCGGGCGCCGCCAGCTCCCAGGCCAGCGCGCTGCGGACGATGCGGAGGCCGACGCCGCCGCTGCCGAGGCGGTCGACCTGCTCGCCGGGGTCGAGGCCGAGGTCGTAGAAGCGCTGGCTGTCGCGGCCGCTGCCGAGGATGAGCTTGAGGTCGCCGACGATCGCCGCGCGCGAGCCGTCGCCGAGGTAGGCGACGACCAGGCGGGGCGGGGGTTGGGGGTCGTCGATCACGGGGACCAGGGTGTCGCCCTGCCAGGCCGCGGGGAAGGGCAGGCCGAGCAGGTCGGCGAGGGTCGGCGCGAGGTCGAGGAGGTCGACCGGGGCGGAGACGCGGCCGGGGGCCAGCAGCGCGGGGGCGCGGATCGCCAGCGGCACCCGCAGGCTCTCCTCGTGGAGGGTGAAGCCGTGGCCGACGCTGCCGTGCTCGAAGAACTCCTCGCCGTGCACGCCGACGAGCACGACGATCGCCTCGTCGAGGCTGCCGTCCGCCTCGAGCGCGTCGAGCAGCTGGCCGAGGGCCGCGTCGACGCGCTGCAGCTCGCCGCGGTAGAGGCGGCGCAGGTAGTCGCGCTGGGCCGCGTCGGGGACGATCGCGCCGGTGCGCACGCGGCCGAGCCACAGGTGGGTGAGGTGCGGCAGCGGGGCGCCCTCGGGCGGGAGCAGGCCGGCGAGCAGCTCGCGCGGCGGGTCGTAGGGGGCCTGCGGGTCGACCAGGTCGGCGTAGACGAAGCGCGGCGGACGGGCGCCGCGGCCCGCCAATACCGCGGCGATCACGGCCTCTGCGTCGTTGCCCGCACCTGTCCCACGGGACAGGCTGACGCTGGCGTCGAAGCCCTGGGTCAGCCCGCGCTCGCCGCTCAGGTCGGGGTTGGCGGCGACGACGAGGCCGTGGTAGCCGGCGCGGTCGAGCAGCTCGGGGAGCAGCTGCTGGCCGGCGGCGACGTAGGTGCCACCCACGGTCGCGTGCACCGGCGGGGCCATGGCCGAGAGCAGGGCGCTGTGGCTCGGGACGGCCCAGGGGGCGCAGGCGTAGGCGCGTTCGAACACGAGGGCCGAGTGGCTGAGGCGCTCGACGGCGGCGAAGCGGGGGCCGCGGAGGAGCACGCCGAGGAGGTCGTCGGGGCGGGCGCCCTCGACGGCGAAGATGTAGAGGTCACGCAGCTTGCGGCTGCGGTGGTCGACCGGGGTCGACCTGCGGGCGATCAGATCGAGGGCGCGGAGCCGGGCGCCGGCGCCCTCCCCTGCCCCGCCGACGGCGATCTCGAGGCGCAGCGGGACCCCGCCGTAGCCGGACAGGTCGAGCTCGTGGCGGGCGCCGGTCGGGCGCAGCGGCTCCTCGAGCAGGGCGGTCGGCGGGCGCCCCTCGCGGTGGTCGGCGTCGCTGCTGACGCGCACGCGCAGGCTGCCGCGGCCGCGGATGTCGAGGCGCAGGCGGCCGCGTCGGGGCGGCTGCACGTAGTAGACGAGGGCTGTCCCCGGGGACAGGTCGAGGGCGAGCTCATCGGAGTCGCCACGGACGGGGGTGACGGCGGTGACGGCGGTGACGGTGGTGGCGACGGTGGTGGCGACGGCGGTGGCGACGGTGTAGCTCGGCGCGCTGCGGGCCGGACCGGCGACGATGACCGCGCGCGGGCCGAGCTCGACGCGCTGGATCGCCGCGGTCGCCTGGCCGCCGCCGGCCGGGCGGGCGAAGTGCAGGCGCAGGCGGTTCTCGCCGGGCTTCACGGCGGCGGCCGGCAACGAGAAGGTGCGGCGCTCCCACAGCTCGCCGACCTGCAGGTGCGCGAGCGGCAGCTCGTTCCACAGCACGGTCATCGCCTGCCCGGGACGCAGCGCCCGCAGGGTCAGCGCCAGCGCGAGGCCAGGCTGGTCGCCGACGTCCGGGTGGAGCGCGGGGGCGAGGTCGCCGTCGAGCGGGAGCGAGAGGCTGCCGCCGGCGCCGACGATCAGGCCCGTGCGCGCGTCGCCCAGATCTTGCGCGAGGCGCCACGGTGAGGTGGGCACAAGCTCGAGCACGGCCCGCGCGCTGGCCCGGCCGAGGTCCACGACCAGGCGATCGTCGGCGAAGCTCAGCGCGCTCGGGCGCTGGGCGAGCAGGTCCTGCCAGCGGTCGGCGGCCTCGATGCGGGCGACCGGCGCGAGCGAGGGCGGAGCGGCAGGCGCCGGCTCCGGGCTCGGCGTGCCGGGCACCGGCGTTGCGTTCGGGAGCGCCGGCGCCGGCGCGCTGCAGGCGGCGAGGACCAGGCTGACCGGGAGGACATGTCGCGTGAGCCAGGTCGAGATCGGCTGTCTCGGAGGACAGGTCGGGCGCGCGGGGCCGGGCTGGCCCGTGAGACAGGTTGTGGGCGCAGCAGGCGGCTGTCCCGGAGGACAGGATCTGCGCCCCGGCTGCTGCGGCGCGCCGCCCACGGTCACTGGCCCTTGATCTCGCGCGGGGCGCGGGCGGGCTCGCGGACGAGGCCGAAGACGAGGGCGAGGAGCTCGTCCTCGCCGGGCACCATCGCCTCGCTGCGCTCGCCGGCGGCGTCGAGGCCGGCGAGCAGGAGGTCGACGACGACGTCGCGGCGGACCGGGTCGCGGCGGGCGAGCTCGGCGAGGAGCAGGCGCAGGGCCTCCACGCGGGCCGCGGGCTCGCCAGTGGTGGCGACGGCGATGGCGCTGCGCAGGCGCTGCTGCGGATCGGCGTGGTGACGGGCCAGCTCGAGGCGGACCGGCTGGAGCTGGTCGACAGGGACGAAGCCCAGCGCCGCCGCGGGGAGCTCCGGGGCGGCGTCTCCGGGGCCCGCGAGCACGGCGAGCCCCGCCGCGAGCTCGGCCGGGGCGAGCGGCGAGCTGGACAGCGGCTCGGCGGCGCCTCCGAGCGCGCGCTCGAGGCGGGCCGCGGCGGCGGGGTGCTGACGCTGGAGCGCGGGCTCGGGCCACAGCGCGGCGCGGATCAGCAGCGCCGCGTGGAGGTCGACCCAGGCGTACTCGGAGAGCGCGGCGGCCAGATCGTCGCGCGCCTGCCAGCGACGCGCCGGGGGCTCCGCCTCGAGGTAGCTCTCGACGCTGCGCAGCAGCGCCTCGCGGCCGACATCGGACTCGCGCACGGCCCAGGCGTCGTTGGCGTCGCGCAGGGCCCGGACCATCAGGGCCAGGCGCAGCGGCGCGGCGTCGCGGGCGGGCACGTGCATGAGGCTCTGGCGCAGGGCGAGCAGCTGATAGTGGCGCGCGTCGACCCGCGCCGCGAGGCGAGCGGCGCGGCCCCACACCGCGACGGGGTCGCTCGCGGCGCCCGCCGCCGCGATCAGCATCTGTTCGGCCTGGTCGCGGCGGCCGAGGCCGAGGGCCAGCTCGGCCTGCAGCGTCAGCACGCCGCCCGCGATCTCCTGCGGGACGTGGATCAGCTCGTCGGCGAGCGCGGTCGCGGCGACGCGGTGATCGCCGGCATAGAACAGCGGCCCGGCGATCCGCCCGGCGCACGCGAGCGTGGGGTCGGCCTCGACGGCGCGGCGCAGGGACTCGCCCGCGCCGCTGCTCGCGGTCGGGGGCTGCCCGTTTGGTTGAGTCGATGGCTGACCCATGGCTGCGATGGCTGGGGGGGGGGCCGGGGGGGGGGCGGGGGGGGGGGCCGATGCTTGACCCGATGCTTGGCCCGATGCTTGACCCGATGCTTGACCCGACGGCGGACCCGATGCTTGACCCGATGGCTGACCCGACGGCTGACCCGATGCCTGCCCTCCGGCCTGTCCCTTGAGACCTGTCCCGGCAGACAGGCGATGCGAGCGCGTGAGCTCGTCGCGGATCTGCGCGAGCGCCTCGGGCAGCGGTCCCCGGGCGTCGGCTGCGAGCAGCTCGGGGAGCTCGGGGCAGCCGCTGCCCGCGCTGAGGTTGTGCCCCGGCAAATGATCGCGGGCGAGGGCGAGGTCGCGGACGCGGGCCTCCTCGGCGAGCAGCCACGCCTCACCCAGCACCTGACGCACCGCGACGCGGTCCCGCGGGCCTTCGCCGCCGCAGCCGCCCTCGCAGGCCGCCGCGGACAGCAAGATCGCGGCCCCCGCGGCCCGGCCGAGCTCGGAGGTGGTCTCGCCGGGCACCGCCGCTGCGACGGCCAGCGCGGCCCAGGGCTGACCAGCCGCGAGGTAGCGGCGGCCCTCCGCGCGGGCCAGCGCCTCCGCGTCGGCGAGGCCCTGCGCGTGCGCCTCGGCCAGTGCGAAGCGAGCGATCTCGAGGGCCTGATCGTCGTGGCCGCCGAGCGCCCGCAGACGCGCGAGCAGCAGCAGCTTGGGCAGGCTGCCGGCGTCGACGCGGCGGCGCGCGGACCACAGCGAGGGCACAGGCACGGCGAGCTGGGTCGGCGCGAAGCCGGGGCCACGCGCGGGCTCGGGGAGCTCGGGCGCGCCGTCCTGCGCGCCGGGATTGGACCTGGTCTTTGAGTCAGCTCGCGAAGCTCCCGCGGCTGACCTGGTCTTTGGGTCAGCTCGCGAAGCTCCCGCGGCTGACCTGGTCTTTGGGTCAGCTCGCGAAGCCGCCGCGCTGGAGCTCGAGCGCTGCGCTTCGCGGGCGGGGTCCTCGAGCAGGGGTGGCGAGCCCGAAGCTGGCGGAGATCCGGCGCCGACGCCGAGGCCGGCGGTCAGCGCGAGCTCGGCGCTCGCGAGATCGCCGATCAGCACGAAGACCCGCCAGCTCATCGCCGCGGCCTCGGGGTCGGCGTCGAAGAGCTCGAGCAGCTTGACCACCAGGCTCGCGGTCGAGCGGGTGGCGTCGCCGCCGGGCAGCTCGTAGTCGGGGCCGAGCTGGGCGAGGCGCATGCGGGCGTAGGTCTGGAGCGCCGGGGCCAGCGTGCTAACGGCGTCGTGGATGCTCGCGGGCGAGGACTCGCCGATCCACGCGCGTAGCTCGTCGTGGGTGACGATGTCGAGGCCGAGCTCGCCCTGCAGCTCGGCGCCGAGGAGCGTGGCGACGTCGCCGGCCGCGAGCTGGACGCGCAGGCGCCGAGCCGCGCTGCGCAAGGGACCCGGACCGGCGCCGCGGGCCACCGCGAGCTCCGCGGAGAGCGTGCGCTGCTCGGCGTCGCTGGCGGGGGCCCGGCACGCGCCGTCCTTGCAACCGACGAGCGTGCGCTGGGCCCGGGCCTGACGCTTCGCGGCGGCGACGATCTCGAGGTGCAGGGCGCGGTCGGAGGCCTCGATCGCGGCCGCGTCGGGACCGCGCGGCTGCGGGCAGATCACGGCGATCCGGCGCATGTCGAGGTCGGCCGCCAGAGCCTCGCCCTGGGCCAGGTAGCGGGCAGCACGGTCGCGGAAGAGGGCGCACACGTCGTCGCGGCCGCGCAGAACATCGACCTCGAGGCTGGCGGCGCGGGCATAGTGGGCCGCCGCGACGCCGCGCAGGCCCTCGCGCAGCTCGAGGTCGGCGAGGGCGACCAGCGAGGCCAGCTCGGCGCCGGTGCGAAAGTCGCGGAGCAGCACGGCGCGGGCCTCCTCGACGCGGCCGAGCGCCACCAGCGAGCTGGCCCACGCGCGAGCCGCCTTGCGTCGCGGCAAGTAGCGGGCGCTGGCGGCCCGCTGCACGACCTCCTCGTGCTGACCCGCAGCGTTCAGGCGCGGCAGCTGATGGTTGCAGGCGAGCAGCGCGACGAGCACAGCGGCCACCCCAAGACCGAGACCGCGGCTGCGACTCGTGCGGGGCTGGCTGGGCTCGCGGGTCGCCACGGTGGTCTCCCTATCAGCCGGCCGGCACCGCCGCGGACCCAGGCCCAGGCCCAGGTGCAGGTGCAGGTGCGGGCGCGGCCGCTGGCGCTACGGGAGCACAGCTGAGCTCGCCGACACCGGGCAGCAGCTTGGCGAGCAGACGAGCGTCGCCGGCCGCGAGCGTGGCCGCGTGCTGCTGGACCACGCAGAGGTGCTCCTTGGCCGGCTCGGGGTCGTTGAGGGCGATGTACGCCTCGGCGAGACGCAGACGCCCGAGCACGCGATCGGGGTGGGCCTTCACCTCGGCCTCGAGCAGCTCGAGGCCCGTCTCGGAGTCGCCGTGCGCGACCAGGCTCGGCGGCGCGAGCACGTAGAGCGTGCCGAGCATGCGGGTCGCGGCGCCCTCGCGATAGTCAGGATCCGCGGCACGCACGCGACGGGCGTAATCCTCGGTCTCGGTGACGAGGCCCAGCGCCTGCAAGCCGCGGTTCTCGGCGAGGCGCCCCGCGACGGCCGCGCGCGCGAAGTAATAGTCCGTGTTGGTCTCGGCGCGCTGGACCACGAGGGCGTACGCGTCCTCGCGGTCCTGCTTGCTGTCCTTCTGGGCGTCGATCAACCGCTCGAGCTGCTCGTAGACCTCGATCGCGGTCTTCGTGCTGGCGAAGCTGGGGTTGTTCAGATCGCCGCCGTGGGGCTTGCAACCCGGGCCGGCGAGCGTTGCAACGAGGCCGGCAGCGAAGACTGCGACGAGGAATGAACGACGCATGCCGCCCCCTCATACCACGCCCCGCACGCGCTGTCGCGGCGCCGCGACCACCGCAAACGATCCCGCCGACGACCCCGCCAACGATGCCAACCGCGATGCCAGCCGCGGTGAGACGCCCACCGAACGCGCGAGGGGCCGACGCGTACGTCGACCCCTCGTGAGCCCGCGGGGCGCTGCGCCTCACTTGCCGTAGGCGTCGATGACGCTCTGGTAGTCGCCGCTGCCCGCCGCGCTGAGGTCCTTGATGCCGACCTCGCCGCAGGCAGCCTTGCCCTCGCCGCTGCACACCTTGGCGAGCGCGCCCTTGAAGGTCGCACGCTCGGCGGCCGGGGCCGACGGGAACGCGACGACCACCATCGGCGGGAGCTTGTCGGACTTCCACACCGACTTGAGCGCCGCGCCGCCCTCGATCTTGCTGAGCTCGGCGTACTGAGCGTCGTCGATGAGGGCGCACTCGGCCTCGCCGGCGATCACCTTCTTGATCGTCTGCACCGGGCGGGTGGTGACGACCATGGTGAAGTCGGCGAGCGCGAACTTGCCGCCCGCGACGACCTTCTCGACGAAGCGAAGATCGCCGGCGTGGTTGCTGGCGAGGGTCTTGCCCTTGCAGCCGGCGAGGTCCGTCGCGGTCTTGCTGACGATGTGATACTCGCGGCCGCCGGCCTGACTGACCTCGGCCTTGCCGACCACCTCGAGGCGATGCTTGCCGCGCAGGCCCAGGAAGGCGCCCAGCGACATGATGCCGTAGTGGGGGTCGTCGCCGTGGATGACGACTTCGGCGGCCTCGCGGGTGGTCGCGTACTTGCCGACCGCGCCGGCCCAGCCGTTGGCCTTGCCCGCGGCGGCCACCAGCTTGTCGACGAAGGGCTGGGCCTGCGCCGCCGAACCGACGCCCTGCTCCTTGATGACCAGGACATGGACCGTGTCACCGGCCTGCGCTGGACCGGCAGCGAGGGCGAGGCACGGGAGGACAGCGGCGAGGCAGAGGGCACGGTGAATTCGTGAAGATCGCACTTGGAGGTCTCCTGGGCGGCCTTGGACGCCCGATGCCCTGAAGTATGCACGGGTCGCGGGTCCCGCCGAATAAAGCGGATGGGCTCAGCGATGCCTTGGAGGGGCGATCGGAGCCATTTTGTGGCGATGGACGTGATGCACCGCAAGCCAGGCCGCGGGCGCCGCACTGGCAGATTCGCCGCCAAACGCCGCCTGTGTGGCGCAGGCGGGTTAGCTCTCGGGCAGGGGCGAGTCGACGTAGGTGAACTCACGGCCCTCGCCGTTGCGGAACACCATGCGCGTGCCCTCGCGACGGACGAGGCGCTCCGGGACGAGCGTGACCTTGCCGCCGCCGCCGGGCAGATCGACGACGAGCTGCGGGACGCCGAGGCCGCTGACCCGGCCACGCAGCGCGTCGAGGATCTCCACCCCGGCCTGCACCGGCGTGCGCAGGTGCGCGGTGCCGCCGACCGGGTCGCACTGGAGGATATAGTACGGTCGGCAGCGCTGGCGCAGCAGCCAGCGGTTGAGCGTCTCGACGACCTCCGGGTCGTCGTTGATGCCGCGCAGCAGGACCATCTGATTGCCGACGGCGAAGCCGGCGTCGGCGAGGCGGTTCAGCGCCAGCGCGGCCTCGGCGGTGCACTCGCGCGGGTGGTTGAAGTGGGTGTTGACGAAGATCGGGTGGAAGGGGCGCAACGCCTCGAGCAGCGCCGGTGTGATCCGCTGCGGCAGGGTGACCGGGTTGCGCGTGCACAGGCGGAGGATCTCCACGCTCGGGATGCTGCGCAGGTCGGCGACGATCTCGACCAGGCGCGCGTCGCTGAGGCTCAGCGGATCGCCGCCCGAGATCAGCACGTCCTTGATCGCGGGGGTGCGGCGCACGTAGTCGAGGGCCAGCGCGAGGGCGGCGCGGTCGGGGCTCGAGGTCGCGTCGCCGACCTTGCGCTGACGCGTGCAGTGGCGGCAGTACACCGGGCAGTTGTGGGTGACGTAGAGCAGCGCGCGGTCCGGGTAGCGATGCGAGAGGCCAGGGACCGGGCTGTGCTCCTCCTCGGCGAGCGGGTCGGCGAGGTCCCACGGGGTGGTGATCGTCTCGTCGATGTGCGGCACGGCCTGGCGGCGCACCGGGCAGCGGGGGCCCTGCGCGAGCGACAGGTAGTAGGGGGTGATCGCGAAGGGGAAGGCGTCGGCGCGGGCGAGGATGCCGGCGCGCTCGTCGGCCGAGAGATCGACGAGGCCCTCGAGCTCGGCGAGCGTGGTGACGCGGTTGCGCATCTGCCAGCGCCAGTCGCTCCACTGCTCGTCAGGGATGGCGGCCCAACGCGGGTGGCGTGGCGTGTGCTCGGGGGCCGTTCGCGGGTCGGTCATGCAGGCGGCGTAGTATGCCGCCGCCAGGGCACGAACGCGACCGCGGCGACCAGGACCACGGCGCCGAAGATCACCGCCACGGCGCGCAGGCCGGCGCTGCCGCCATCGTCCGCGCCGACGACCTCGGCCAGCTGTCCGCTCCAGGTGCCGAGCGCCGCGACGCCGAGCAGCGGCGCGAGCATCAGGTAGGCGACGCCGGTGGCCAGCGCGTAGGCGAAGGCGAGGATGTAACTGCGGTACCGACGATCGAGTCCGGCGCCGGCGATCTGCACCGGCGCGGCAGCTCGCAGGACGCGGTCGGTGAACAGCGCGTCGCTCCGCTGGCGCACGCTGCCGAACAGCTCGATCTCCCGGTCGACGAAGCGGCGCAGCTCGTCGCGGCAGGCTGGTTCGGCGTCGACGAGGGCGCGCAGCTCGGTCGGCAGCCAGGTCGTGCCCTCGGGGTCGCGACGCAGCACGCCAGAGGCGATGTCGGCCTCCTCGAGGAAGCCGCGCAGGCGAGCGACCGATGCGGGCAGCTCAGCCATCGACCTCGGCCTCGCCGGCGACCGGCGCCGGGTCGCCCCAGCCGTGGAGGTGCTCGCGGAGCAGGCGCTTGGCGCGGTGCAGGTGGGTCTTCACCGTCCCGAGCGGGAGGTCGAGGATCTCGGCGATCTCGGGGTACGAGACGTCCTCGAGGTAGTAGAGCATGACAACGGCACGGTAGCGCTCGGGCAACGCGGCGATTGCCACGTCGAGGTCGCGGCGGAGATCGGAGCGTGAGGCGCTGAGCGCCGTCTCGGGCGCCATGGCCCCGGACTCGAAGCCCTCGGGCAAGGAGGCCAGCTCGCGGACCCGCGTGCGGTGGTTGAGGTAGACGTTGTAGGCGATGCGGTACAGCCAGGTCGAGAAGCGGGCCCGACCCTCGAAGCCGGCGAGGCCGCGGTAGGCCCGGAGGAACACCTCCTGGGCGAGGTCGTCGGCGAGGGTGCGGTCGCTGGCGAGGCGCAGCAAGAGCCCGCGGACCTTGCCCTGGTGGCGGCGCAGCAGCTCGGCGAAGGCGCGGTCACCCTCGCTGTGACTGGCGCGGGCGACCAGATCCTCGTCGCTACAGTCGGCGAGGGAGGGCGCCTTGACGGTGCGGCCGAAGCCGAACCATGTCAGCGCGGCGGTTGCAGTCAGCTTGCTCATGGGACCTTCTTCCCTCGTACCGCGCAGGCGTACGAGACCAGGTAGCCGAGGCCGATAAACCCGGGGATGAGCCCCGCGGGTCCGAGACCTTGCACGCCGTTCGACCACCCGCTCGCGGCGAGCGACGCCACCAGGAGTCCCAGGCCGGTGAACACCAGCACGATGCCGCGGCGCAGGTCGTTGCCGGCCGCGGAGGGGAACAGCGCCGGCGGCGGGTTCATTCCCTTCTCGATGTACTGGCGTGCCAGCTCGAGCCGGTTCTGCTCGGTGCGCTGACGGATGCGGACCACCGCGATCACGCCGATCACCAGCAGCGACAAGAAGGCGACGTCCAGCACCAGCGAGCCGCCACTGTTACACGCGCCCGGGCTGCGCGAGGGATCGACGCCGCCCCAGAAGGCCCCGAGCAGGCCGGCGTCGGTGAGACAGCCGCGGATCGACCCGGCCACGCCCGAGACCAGATCGCTGAGGTGCAGGCCGCTCCACTCGAGGTCGAGGGCCAGCGTCGGCACGGCCGCGTGGGCTTCCGTCGCGGCGCCGAGGAAGGCGAACGCCGCCGAGGCGACAGCGAGCACGATCGAAGGGGTATATGGACCACAGCGCATAGGGGCAGCCAGCGTGGGACCCGGCGAGTCTCGCCGCGGTTTCACGGGCTGACAAGGTCGCTGCAGCCAGCTGGAAGCGCTACTGGGCGTGATCGGCGCGAAACCGGGCCCAGAGCGGAGAAAATTGCAGGTGAGCCCGCGGGCTCGCACCCGGGCCGGCCCCGACCCGGGCCAGACAGCGCTCGACCTCGGCGTAGGCAGCGGCGATCACGGCCTCGAGCTCAGCGCCGTGGGCCGCTACGATGCGATCGACGACGGCGAGGAAGCCGGGCTCATCGTCCTCGTGACCGAAGAAGACGCCCTGGATCCCGACCTGCTCGGCGAACCACGGGGCCTCGGCGGCGGGCTCGAGGTACGCGCAGGACACGACGCAGCAGGCCAGCTCCTCCCACAAGAACCGGCGCTGCGCCGGGTCGGCGAGGTCGAAGGGGATCTGACCGTAGTCGACGCCGTGGTCGTCGGCGAGGCGACCGAACTGCAGCACGTGGACGAGCTCGTGCAGCAGGTTGGGCAGGCCGGCGGCCTCGACGATGAACGGGGCACGACCGGGGTCGCCGTCGCGGCGGCTGCGGACCAGGTTGTCGTCCCGGGTGTGGATGACGACCTCGCCGCCCATGTCCTCGAGGACGCGCGCGGCGAGGGCCAGCAGCGGGTGCGCGGCGTCGGGGTGGCCGGCCTCGAGGTGCACGCCTACTTGATGCTCTTCACCCAGTTGATCAGCAAGCAGAGCTTGTCGTCGGCGAGCTTCATGCCACCGAGAGGCATCTGGCTGCCGCCGCCGCCCGGCGCGTTGGCCTGCTGGCCGTGGACCTTGTAGAGGAGGTAGCTCTCGTCGATCTTCCCGGGGGTGATCCGGTTCATGTCGGCGTTGGTCGCCTTCACGTTGACGGTCGCCGCCTTGAAGGTGGCCGCGTCGTTGAACTTGAGGCCGCCCGAGCCGCCGCCGTGGCAGCCGCAGTTGCCCATGATCGCACCCGCGAAGGCCGCGTCGATCCCGACCATCGCCTCGGCGCAATTGCCCGGCATCAGCGTCGGCCCGCCCTTGGGCTCGCACACGCCGCCCTTGCACGCGCCGCTCTGGCAGTCGTCATTGCCGCCGCAGGTCTGGCCGTCGACGCAGGGCCCGCAGCTGCCGCCGCAGTCGATGTCGGTCTCGTCGCCGTTCTTCAGCTTGTCGTCGCAGCCCGGGGCCACGCCGCCGAGGGTGCAGGCGTTGGTGCAGCCGTCGTCGTTGACGACGTTGCCGTCGTCGCACTCCTCGACCCCGGTGTGGACCACCTTGTCGCCGCACTTGGCGACCTGACAGGTGTTGAGGCAGTCGTCGCCGTCGATCTCGTTGCCGTCGTCGCAGGCTTCGCCGATCTGGGTCTGGCCGTCGCCGCAGCTGCTCGGCGCGCAGTCGTTGGCGCAGTCGTCGTCGTTGATGTCGTTGCCGTCGTCGCAGGTCTCGCCGGGGGCGAGGAAGCCGTCGCCGCAGGTCGCGAACTTGCAGCCGGCGACGCAGTCGTCCTGGTAATTGACGTTGGCGTCGTCGCACTCCTCCTTGCCCGCCTCGACCAGGCCGTCGCCGCAGTTGGCGTTCTTGCAGACGCTGGTGCACGCGCCCTGGTCGGAGTTCGCGGCTCCGGCGTCGCACTGCTCGTCGGGGTCGACGTTGCCGTCGCCGCAATTGGGGGGGACCTCGCCGGTCGGATCGCCGGTCGGATCGCCGCTGGGATCGCCGCTGGTCGGGTTGGCGGTGTCGTCGGTGGCTACGCCGCCCGTGCTGGCAGCGGAGTCGCTCACGCTGGCGCCGGTGCTGCCCGGTTCGGTGGTGGCTTCGTCGTCACCACAGGCGAACGGCAGGAGAACCACGGAGAGAGATAGTGCGAAGACGCGCATGCCGGCGAGGATGCCTGGACGGGCCGGGAGAGCAAGCGCGAAAATGCAAATGCCGGCCGATGCCGGGCGAATTCAAAAGCGCAGCGTGAGGCCCAGCGCGAAGCTCTGGCGGTCGGCCCGCACGCTGGCGGCGAGGCGCTTCTGCTGCCGCTTGCCGACGGTGAGCATGGCGATGCCGCCGCCCAGCAACAGCGCTCCGGGCACCACCAGCGCCGCCGTGGCCCGATTGCGGCCGCCCTCGGTGCAACCATTCCCGGCCGGGTCACCGAGTCGATTGCAATTCATCACCCCGGTCTCGGGGTTGTTGATCTTGGCCTGACTCATCGCTATCCCACCGATCGTGAGCACGACCCCGAGGGCCAGGAACACCGCCCCGCTGCGCACCCAGTGGCGGGCCCGGATCGCCTCGGGGCTGTCGACCAGCGGGTCGTACGGCACTTCGTCGGCGGCATCCTCTTCTTCGACGGGACCCTCGACGACATCAGGGGTCGTCGACGCGGGAACGGAGACGGGCGGCGAAACCGGTGCTGTCGGGGCGAGCTCGGACGGCGGCGAGAGATCGCTGCCTGATGGCTCCGTGGCGGCTGCCTCGCTGGCTTCGGTCCCTGCATAGTCGCGAGGCTGCGGGCTCGCCTCGGGGGGCGCGGCCAGAGCCAGGGCGATGGAGCTGCGCAGGATCAGGGCGAGCATCAGCGGCGCCAAGCTATCACACCGCCCCGACGAGCCGCGCCGGAACCCACCCTCTTGTCAGCGACCGGGGCTCCCGCCAAAGTGGGTCCCGTGCTCGCAGCCCTGCTCCTCGCGCTGCTGGCCGGCGCGCCCGCGTCGGCGCCCGACTGCAGCGCGGCGGCCGACCCCGGGCTCGGCCCGGTCGACGCCCCGCTCGAGCTGACGGTGTACCTCGACCCGCTGAGCCGCGACCCCGTGCCGCCGCTGGCGCTGTGGATCGAGCTGCGGCGCCTGGTCAGCGATCACCGGGGTTCGTTGCACGTGCGCATCGAGCCGGTCGCCACCGGCATGGTCCGTGACCCCAACACCCTGGCGCTGCTGCGCTGGTTCGTCGCCGCCAGCGAAGACGGCGCCCAGGAGGCCGCGCTGCGCCTGCTCGACCGCGACGGCCGCGATCGGCTGGCGCTGCGCCTGGCCCGGCCGGGGGGTGCCGCCGCCCTGGCAGCCGAGATCGGTCGACCCACCACCACCCGCCCGCAGCTGTGTCTGGAGCGCCGCCTCGAAGCCGCCCAGCTGGCGCTGAGAGTGCAGGTGCAGCGCGCCGGCGGATATCTCGGGCGACCACCGCTGTTCGTGCTCGGGGATCGCCTCGCCTTTGAGGACACCGTCGCGCTCGAGCGCGTCCGCGGTGAGGTCTCGCGTGAGCTCCAACGCCTGCACGCCGGCCGTCCCCTCCCCGGCCGCGGCAGCTGGCCGCCGTCACGGCCGGGGGTGAGCCTGCGGCTGATCCGGCCGCCGGCCGCCGCCGGCATGCTGGTGGGCGGGGTCGGCCTGCCGCACCGCCTCGTGCTGTTCGTCGAGCACGACGAGCATCCGAACCTCACCAACCTGGCCCCCGTGCTCGAGTACCGGCGCCAGCACCCGGGTCAGCTCGCGGTCCAGGTCATCGCCCGCGGCACGACCATGGCCGCCCGGCAGCTGCGCCTGCGCCTGTGCGCCGCGCAGAAGCTCGGGCTGGAGCTGGAGTACCTGCGCCGGCTCGCCCGCGACCCGATGACCCGGGGCCTGAGCGCTGCCGAGCCGATACCCCTGGCCGAGCGCCTCGACGAGGCCGCCGAGGCCCACAGTTGCGAGCAGGACGAGCCCGAGCTCGAGCCCGGACCCGCCGGGGCGCGCGGTCTGCCGGACGGCGTCTGGCTCGACGGGACCGCCGTCGGTCAGGGCGATCTCGAGGCGATCGGCGTGCGGATCGTCGGCTTGGAGGCCGCCCAGCGCCCGCTTGATGCCGTATTCTCGGCGGCGGCCCCCGCGGAGCTGTAACGCGGCGCTCCCACGAAGTCCCCCCGAAGCCCCCTGAAGCAGGTCGCACCACGATGGAGATCAAGCACTGGGCAGCCACCGACGTGGGACGTAAGCGGTCCCAGAACGAGGATAACTTCCTCATCGACAAGAACCTCAACCTCTACGTCGTCGCCGACGGCATGGGAGGTCACGCGTCCGGCGAAGTGGCCAGCGCGATCGCCGTGCACACGATCCGCGACGTCGTGTTCACCGAACGCGACCTGCTGAGCACCGCCGACGTCGATGGCACGGGCCAGATGGAGCTGGTGGCGCTGCTCGAGTACGCGGTCCACAGCGCCTCGGCACGCATCTTCCACAAGGCCCAGCAGGAGCCCGAGAAGCGCGGCATGGGCACCACCGTGGTGGCGCTGCTCACGATCGGCGCCCGCGGATTTATCGCCTACGTCGGTGACAGCCGCATCTACCTCAGCCGCAACGGCGTGGTCTACCCGCTGACGGAGGACCACAGCCTGATGAACGAGCTCATCCGCAGCGGCAAGGTCCGCGCCGACGAGTTCGCCGTCAGCCCCTACGCCAACTTCAAGAACGCGATGACGCGGGCGGTCGGCGTCTACGAGATGGTCGAGGTCGACATCCTCGACTTCGAGATCCTGCCCGGCGACGCGTTCCTGCTCTGCTCCGACGGCCTCTACGATTACCTCGACGACGCCGAGATCGCCAGCAACCTGGCCCTGACCAACATCGAGGAGATCCCCGGACGCTTCATCGATCTGGCCAACAGCCGCGGCGGCAAGGACAACATCACGGCGCTGGTCGTCCAGGTCTCGCACGACGAGAGCTCGGCCAGCCGCGCCGCCCAGCTCAACTTCACGGTCGAGACGCTGCGCCGGATCCCGCTGATGGACCAGCTCTCGTACCAGCAGCTGGTCAAGATCATGAACATCGCGCGCATGCAGCAGTGCCGGATCGGCGAGGTGCTGTGCCGCGAGGGCAGCAGCGGCGGCGACCTCTACGCCGTGCTCGAGGGCGCCGTCACCCTCTCGCGCGGCGGCACCACGATCGCCACGATCCACGCCGGCCAGTGCTTTGGCGAGACCGACCTCATCGCCGGCGACATCTCGCGCGCCACCGCGATCTCGGACAAGACCGGCAAGCTGCTGAAGATCGCCCGCCGCGACATCCTCGAGATCCTCCGCCGCGATCAGGCGCTCGCCTCCAAGCTGCTGTGGAACCTCGCCAGCGAGCTCGGCAAGCGCCTAGAGGACGCCCAGATCCAGCTGAGCAAGACCCTCGGCGAGGACAAGACCATGGTCGTCGACATCGACGAGGCGATGGACACCCCGGACAACGTCGAGGACACCAACCCCCGCGGCGTCGTCGTCATCCCCAAGCTCACCACATCGCGCCAGAAGACCACCGGCGAGCCCGAGATCGTCGAGGAGATCGACGACTTCGAGGACGTACTCGATGAAGGCGGCTGAGCCCCATCCCCGCGAGGCCGAGCTGCTGGCCGCGGCCGCCGAGGCCCGCGCGGGCGCGCTGTGCCCCTTCAGCAAGTTCCCCGTGGGCGCCGCGATCCTCGACGGCGCGGGTCGGGTGTGGACCGGCGCCAACGTCGAGAACGCCAGCTACACCCTCGGCCTCTGCGCCGAGCGGGTCGCCCTGTTCTACGCGCTGGCCCACGGCGCCCGCGACATCCAGCACGTGGCCATCGTCACCGGCGCCGCGGCGCCGAGCAGCCCCTGCGGCGCCTGCCGCCAGATCCTGTTCGAGTTCGCCGCCGCCGCGACCGTCTCGAGCGCAGTGCCGGATGGCCAGCTGCTGCGCACCAGCGTGCGCGAGCTGCTCCCCCACGGCTTCGACGCCTCGTCGCTGACCTAAGAAGTCATGTCGCTCCCAGGTCGCGTGTCTATCGGCGACGGCCTGGACGCCGGCCTGGGCGACGGTCAGGCCACTGGCCTCGGCACCGGCCTGGGCGACGGCCTGGCCACGCGGGACACGCTGCCGAGCCCCGAGCTCGAGCACGCGACCCCACCCGCGACATTGCCAGGCGACGACGACCTGTCCCCGGGGACAGATGAGTCCGCGCGCCTGCCGATCACCGGCCGCGGCAGCTACGAGATCGCCGGCAAGTTCGCCCAGGGCGGCATCGGACGGATCCTCCGCGCCCACGACCCGGTGCTCGGCCGCACCGTCGCGCTCAAGGAGCTGCTGGTCGCCGGGCGCCGCACCGACGAGCGTCGCTTCGTCCGCGAGGTGCTGTTGACGGCGCGCCTGCAGCACCCCGGCATCGTGCCCGTGTACGCCGCCGGACGCTGGCCCTCGGGCGAGCCCTTCTACGCGATGAAGCTGGTCTCGGGCCGCTCCTTCGACCGCGTCATCGCCGAGGCGCACGACCTCCCGGCCCGGCTCGCGCTGCTGCCCCACGTGCTGGCGATCGCCGAGACCCTCGCCTTCGCGCACGCGCAGGGCATCATCCACCGCGACCTCAAGCCGGGCAACGTGCTGGTCGGCGAGTTCGGCGAGACCGTCGTGATCGACTGGGGCCTGGCCAAGCAGATCGACGAGCCCGACGACGAGCCGGGCGAGGCCGGGCCCGAGCCCGCGAGCGCCGGGGAGCTGACCCGCGTCGGCTCGGTGGTCGGCACCCCCGGCTTCATGTCCCCGGAGCAGGCCACCGGCGCGCCGGTCGACGCCCGCAGCGACGTCTACGCGCTCGGCGTGATCCTCTACCAGACCCTCAGCGGCAAGCTCCCGCACGACGCCGACAACGCCGCCGAGCTGCTCTACAAGGCCGTCTACGACGATCCGGTCCCGCTGCTGCGGCGCGAGCCGCAGGCGCCGGAGGAGCTCGCCGCGATCGCCGACAAGGCGATGGCCCGCGATCCCGCCGCGCGCTACCCGACCGCGAAGGCGATGGCCGACGACCTGCGCCGCTTCCAGACCGGACAGATCGTCGGCGCCCACCGCTACACCGCGTGGGAGCTGCTCCGGCGGCTGCTCCGGCGCTACCGCGCGCCGCTGGCGGTGGCCGCGGTGGCGCTGCTCATCGTGGTGATCACGGCGAGCGTCAGCTACCGCAGCGTCACGACCCAGCGCGACCTCGCCGTGATCGCTGAGCGTGAGGCCCGCGCCGCCGAAGCTGAGGCGCTGCAGGCCCGCAACGACGCCGTCACCGCGCGCAACGACGCCGTCGTGCGGGCCGACGACCTCGCGCTCGCGCAGGCCCAGCTGCGCATCGACAGCGACCCGGTGCTGGTGCTCGACCTGCTGCATCGAACCTCGCCCGGGGCCGACTGGCGGCGGATCCGTCAGATCGCCGCGGCGATCGAGCAGCGCGGCATCCCGACCGTGCTCTACGGGCACGAGGCCTCGATCAGCCGCGCCGTGTTCTCCCCCGACAGCAAGCGCCTCGCGACCACCAGCGACGACTGCACCCTGCGCGTGTGGAACCTGGCCGATCGGACATCCCGGGCCTACTTCGGCCACAGCGACGAGGTGTGGCGCGCCGCCTGGTCGCCCGACCAGCGCCGGGTCGCGACCACCAGCCGCGACGCCACCGTGCGCGTGTGGGACCTCGAGACCGGCGCGGCGCAGGTGCTGGTCGGCCACCGCTCGGGCATCCGCAACGTCTCGTTCTCGGGTGACGGGCGCACGCTCTACTCGGTCGACGACAGCCGCGGCCTGTTTCGCTGGGACCTCGCCAGCGGCACCAGCGAGGTCCTCGATCGTTGCATCGGCAGCGCCTTCCCGTGGGACGAGCGCCAGATCTCGTGCATCGCCGAGGACCCGAGCGAGGTGCACGTGCACGACCTGCGCAGCGGCAAGCTCGAGCGCTACCGCAGCGACGGCCCGCCGCTGGGTCGCATCGGCGCGACCTCGCCGGACGGCCGCTGGATCGCCGCCGGCGGCGCGCACGATGCGACCGTGCTCCTGTGGGACCGGCACAGCGGCGCGGCGCGGCGGCTCTCGATGCCGACGGTGGTCCCGGGCGAGCCGCGAGAGATCCGCTTCTCCGCGGATTCCCGGCGCATGCTCGTGCCCACCGCCCAGACGGTGCTCGCTGTCCACGATCTGGTGGCCGACACCGTCGTCGAGCTGCAGCCACACAAGGGCTACACCCGCCGCGCCGTGTTCTCACCGGATGGCGCCCAGATCGCCTCCGTGGGCGGCGACATCGGGGTCAAGCTCTCCGACCCCGACAAGCTCGACGAGCGCAGCCTCGCGGGCGCCCAGGCGCTCATGATCGACGTCCAATTCTCGCGCGATGGCACCTACCTCGCCACCGCCGGCAATGATCCGCGGGTGTTCCTGTGGACCGCGAGCGAGCAGCGCGGCGATCGCTGGCGCATGCCGGGCGGCGCGGAGGCCGTGCGCCTCGCCGACGCGCCTGCGGCCGACGAGGTCCTGATCAACCGCGGTGAGGCCCTCGTCGTGCTCGACACGGCGACGCTCCAGGCCCGCCTGCAGCTCAAGCTTTCGGGCGCCCTCGACGACCTCGCGCTGGCGCCCGACGCGAGCGTGGCGATCGGCCGCCGCGGCCTCGAGTTGTCCGCCTGGGACGCCCGCAGCGGCGCCCTGTTGCACAGCTACCGCGTCCCGCCGAGCGACGGCCTCTGCCACCTCGGCCGCGGCCTGCCGGACCCGTTGCAGGTGCTGCTCATCTGCGCCGAGGGCGTCCACACCGTCGATCTCCGCGATGGTACACGCGTCGATCTGGTGGCCGCGCTCGCGGCCCGAGCCGCCTTCGTGGCGACCAGCGGCGAGCTGGTGATCGGCGGCAAGGCGGGGCGCCTGGTGGTCCGAACGCCCCGGGGCGGCCCCATGCGGGAGATCCACAACTACCACGGCCCCGTGCACACGATCGTGGCGGTGCCCGGGCAGCGCCAGGTCGTCGTCAGCAGCGATCGCATCGCCGAGGTGTGGGACCTTGAGCAAGGGCGCCGCTGGCCGCTGCCCGGGCATTCCCTCAACCTCAGCGTGATCGCCGTCTCCGGCGACGGCCGGCGGGTCGCCACGATCAGCCGCGACAACCTGGTCCGCGTGTTCGAGCGCGAGACCGGCGCCCTGCAGCAGACCCTCGCGCCGCGGGTGCCGCTCGGCAACATCGCCAGCCTGTCGCCGGACGGCGAGCGCCTGGTCATCAGCACCCACGACCATCGCCTGCTGCTGTGGGACCTCGCCGCCGGGCCCGAGGCGCTGCTCGAGCCGCGCGAGCTCGCGGGTCACCGCGCACAGGTGTTCGTGCTGCGCTTCGCGGCCGACGGCGCCAGCGTGATCTCGGTCGACTTCGACGGGCGGGCGATCCGCTGGGCCGACGACCTCCCGCGCGACCGCGAGGGCGTGCGCCGCTGGGTCGCCGGGCGCCACGACCCGCGCATCACAAGGCCGACCAGCCGCAACGGCTGCACGCCGGCGCCCGATGACCTGTCCTCGGGGACAGCCCCCGCGCCGACGCCGGACGACCTGTCCCGAGCGACAGCCCCCGCGCCGACGCCGAGCGACCTGTCCCGAGAGACAGCCCCCGCGCCGACGCCGGACGACCTGTCCTCCGGGACAGCCCCACCCCGTGCGGATGGTCCGGCGCCCTGAACTTCCGCGGCCGCGCTCAGCCGCCGAGGCGCGCGCGCGTGCGCCCCAGCTTCTCGATGTCGACGCGGATCTCGGCGAGGCGGGCCTCGTCCTTGGCGATCACCTCGGGCGGGGCCTTGGCGCGGAAGCCGGCGTTGTCCAGCTTCCTGGCCAGGCTATCGCCCTCCTTGCCCAGCTTCTCGAGGTCCTTGCCGATGCGCACGCGCTCGGCCGCGAGGTCGACCAGGCCGATGAGCGGCAGCACGACCTCGACGCCGCGGACCACCGCGCTGCCCGACTCGCGCGGCACCTCGGCGGCCTCGACCACGCGCAGCGACTGCAGGCGGGCGAGGTGGACCACGCAGGCCTGCATGCGCAGCACCCGGGCCTGCGCGGCCGGGTCCTCGGCGCGCAGCAGGATCTCGACCCGCTGCGCCGGCGGCAGCTTGAACTCGGCCTTGAGCATGCGGGTCGCGGTGACCACCTCGATGATCGCCGCCATGTCCTCGCGGGCCGCCTGCACGCCGCTGTCAGCCAGCAGCGCGCCCGCGCCGGGCACCGGCCCGGCCATGGTCAGCGGCGCCCCGGCGGCGTCGCGCGTCAGGACCCGCGGGTAGGCGGCGAGCATCAGGCTGTCGCCCTCGCCGGCCGGCCGCGGCAGCGTCTGCCACAGCGCCTCGCTGATGAACGGCGTGATCGGGTGCAGCGTGCGCAGCACCAGGTCGAACACGGTGGCCAGGGTGCCCTGGGCGGCGCGGCGCAGCGGATCGGCCGCGTCGCCGCGCAGGCTCAGCTTGGCCGCCTCAAGGTACCAGTCGCATAGCTCGTACCACACGAACTGGTAGATCGCGTGGGCCGCGAGATCGAGGCGGTAGCTGGCCAGCAGCTCGCCGACCTGGATCGCCGTCTCGAGCGCGCGCGCGAGGATCCAGCGGTCGGCGGTGGCCAGCGCCGAGACGTCGCCCCGATCGATCACCGCTGCACGCCAGCTAGCCAGCTCGGCCGCGTCGAAGTCCTCGAGGTTCATGCCCGCGAAGCGGACCGCGTTCCACAGCTTGTTGCAGAAGTTGCGGTAGCCCTCGACGCGCGCCCGGCTAAAGATGATGCCCTGGTCCTGCCCGGCCATCGTCGCCAGGTAGAAGCGCAGCGAGTCGGCGCCGTACTGATCAATCAGCTCGATCGGGTCGACGACGTTGCCGCGCGTCTTCGACATCTTCTTGCCGTCCTCGCCGAGCACCATGCTGTGCAGGAACACGGTCTTGAACGGCACCTCGCCGGTGAAGTGCAGGCCGAGCATCATCATGCGAGCGACCCAGAAGAACAGGATGTCCCAGCCGGTCTCCATCAGGTCGGTCGGGTAGAAGCGCTGCAGGTCGGCGGTCTTCTCCGGCCAGCCGAGCGTGGTGAGCGGCCACAGGCCCGACGAGAACCAGGTGTCGAGCACGTCGTTGTCCTGCGCGATCGCGGCCGAGCCGCAGTGCTGGCATGCGCTCGGGTCCTCGCGGCCGACCGTGATGCCCTTGCACGCCGCGCAGTGCCACGCCGGGACGCGGTGGCCCCACCACAGCTGACGCGAGATGCACCAGTCCTGGATGCTCTCCATCCAGCGGTAGTAGTCGGCCGTGCGGTGCTCCGGGAGGATCCGCGTGCGCCCGTCCTTCACCGCCGCCAGCGCCTTCGCGGCCAGCGGCGCGGTGCTCACGAACCACTGGTCCGAGGGCAGCGGCTCGCAGACCACGCCGGTGCGCTGCGACACGCCGAGGTTCAGCTTGTGCGGCTCCACCTTCACCAGCGCCCCGGCGGCCTCGAGCGCCGCGACCACGGCGGTGCGCGCCGCGGCCACGGAGAGCCCGCGGAACGCCTCCGGCGCGTTCGCGTTCATGTTGCCGTCGAAGCCGATGACCGTGATCACCGCCAACTCGTGGCGCTTGCCGGTCTTGAAGTCGTTGAAGTCGTGGGCCGGCGTGACCTTCACCGCGCCTGTCCCGAAGGTCATGTCGACCAGGATCGCGTCGCCCACGATCGGCACCCGCCGACCGGTCAGGGGCAGGATCACGTGGCGGCCGATCAGGTGCTGGTAGCGCGGGTCGTCCGGGTGCACGGCCACGCCGCTGTCGCCGAGCATCGTCTCCGGGCGCGTGGTCGCGACCACCAGCCGCTCGTCGCTGCCCTCGACCGGGTAGGCGAGGTGCCACAGGAAGCCGTCGACCTCCTTGTGCTCCACCTCGAGGTCGCTGAGCGCCGTCTGGCTCGCGTGGTCCCAATTGATCAGGCGGTAGGCGCGGTAGATGAGGCCGTCCTCGTGCAGGCGACAGAACGCCTCGCGGACCGCCCGCGACGACACCTCGTCCATCGTGAAGCGGTCGCGCGACCAGTCGAGCGAGGCCCCGAGCGCCGCGTGCTGGGTGTCGATGATCCCGCCGTGGCGCTCCTTCCACTGCCAGGTGCGGGCCAGGAACGCCTCGCGGCCGATGCCCTGGCGCGTCTTGCCCTCCTTCGCCAGGTCGCGCTCGACCATCACCTGCGTGGCGATGCCGGCGTGGTCGGTGCCCGGCAGCCACAGGGCCGCGTCGCCGGCCATACGGTGCCAGCGGACGTACGCGTCCTCGATCGTCGCCGTCAACGCGTGGCCCATGTGCAGGCGCCCGGTGACGTTGGGCGGCGGCAGGACCACGGTGAAGGTCGGCTGACCCGCGTCCGCGGCGGGCTTGAACTGACCGGCGTCGCGCCAGCCCTCGTACAGTCGAGTCTCGACCGCCTTGGGATCGTAGACAGTGCGGAGCGGTTCCATGCGCATTCCTCGAGCGTTCTTTATCAGGGCCGAAGGCCAAAAAAAATACAGGACGCCAGGCCTCGTCGACCCGCGTCCCGTACGTGCAGCAGCAATGAAGGCGGCTCTCGCCTCGCCCCTGCGGCGAGCCTGAGGCGGCCCAGCGCCGAGCGCTACGCCTTGCTCTTCAACGCCTGCTCGGCCAGGTCGGGGACAACCTCCCACACGACCTGCTCGACGACATCACGACTGAGGGCGAGGAGCGCCTCGACGGCCCGCGGGTCGAGACCCGAGGCGGCACCACCCGCGGCTTGCAGGCGCTTGAGCATGCCCGGGGTGGCCGAGCCGGCAGAGGTGAAGGGGATCGGGACAGCGATCGGGATCTTGTTGGCCATGTCTTCCACCGAGGTGAAGGCTGCGGGCAGGCGCGAACCCTGACCGGAATGCGAGGGTGCGACGGAGGCGGCGGCCGGCTTGGCCGGGGAAGTGGGTGCGAGCTTGGGGATCGGCGCCGCGACGGGCTGGGCCGGACGCACGGCCTGAGCCGGCTGCGCGGGCTGGGCCGCTGCCACTGGCGGAGCCGCGATCGGAGCCGCGACGGGCCGCGCCTGCGGGGTCGCGGCGGCGGCAGCGGGCTGGCGCGCGGGCGCGGCCTTGCTGACGACCGCCTTGCCGGACACCAGCGCGTTGACCTTCTCCATCAGCTCCTGCGTGTCGAAGGGCTTGGTCATCGCACCGTTGGCGCCGCTGGCCTGGACCTGGGCCTCGTCGATGCCGGTCTGGTTCGAGACCAGGATGAGCACCGGGATGTGGGCCGTCTCGGGATCGGCGCGCAGCTGGCGGGCGACCTCGTAACCGGACGGCTCCCCGGCCGCGAGCACCGAATCGACGATCAGCACGTCGGCCGGCATCTGCTTGGCGCGCGCGACGGCCTCCGACCCCTTGCTCACGGCGACCACTTCGCAGTCCTCGGCCGCGAAGGTGATCTTGATGGCCAGGCGCATGGTCTTGCTGTCGTCGATCGCTAGGATCTTGGTCGGCATCGAGGCTCCTTCGAGGCAGCAGGGGTACCATGGAGCCCATGATGGGGTCAACGAAACCAGTGCCCGCGGGCCGGCACGATCCCGCCAAAGTGCCGATCCAGGCCGCCCATGGGCCCCCGGGCGCGCGCGAGCCGGGTGTTAGCGCGACCTGGTGGGGCGGCCCACAGCGCGCCGGCAACCCCTCCGATCGCCTCTCCGGGCTCGCCCAGGCGCTGGTCGGCGAGGCCCTGCTGCGTCACGTGCCCGGCCGCCGCGTCCTCGACCTCGGCAAGGGCTCGCCGGAGATCGCCCACTGGGTTCGTCCGCTCTGCGCCTCGCTCGACAGCGTCGACCTCGGCCTGTGCACCACCGACGCCGGTGAGATCCGGCTGCCGCAGCAGGGCGCGCGCTACGACGTGGTCTACGCCCTGCGAACCGTGGCCCACCTCGGCCACGACGAGGCCTCCTCCGATCTCGGGGTCCGCAGCCTGCTCGCCGAGGCCGCGCGGGTGGTCGTCCCGGGCGGCGTGGTCCTCGTCGACATCAACAACCCCCGCAGCCTGCGCGGCTTCTTCTACGGCATCCGCCATCCGATCACCGTGGTCGCCACCGGCGGCGTCGTCGCCGACGAGCAGCGCCGCGTGACTCGCCACGACACCCTCGCTCGCCTGCTCCGCATCGCCCCGGCGTGCCTCGATGTGGTCGCCGTCTACGGCGTCCGCGTGCTCGTCCCGATCGCCCGCGCCCTGCGGATCCCGGTGCTCGGCCGCCTGCTCGCGGCGGGCGAGTGGTGGGCCCGCGACAGCTTCCTCCGCGGCTTCGGGGCCCACCTCCTGGTCGTGCTGCGCAAGGACGAGGACGCCGACCGACCCCCGCGTCCCGGCGCGTAATCAAGCGACCTACATGGCCTCACTGTACAGGCAGGATCCTTGCGCCACGGCCCACAGTAGACGAAGTTCAGGATCCGTTTACCTAGGATGCCCTCCCACCTCCCACGCCGAAGCTCCCGCGGCCTCTCGCACCTCGAGCTGCTGATCGTGCTGGCGATCCTCGGCATCCTCGCGGTGCTCGCGGTCGGTGAGCTGACGACGCTGTCGCGTCGCAGCAAGACGGAGGAGGCGGTGCGTGGGCTCGCCGACATGTTCAACGGCGTCGCCGCCTACTTCAACGAGCTGCGCCCCGACTACGGCGTCGCCGCCGGCCTGCCGCCGCACCGCTGCCCCCACCCCGAGGGTGCGCCCTTCGCCGGCGAGCAGGCCCCGACCCCCGCGCTCGCGCTCGCCTGCGCCGACGGCCCGAGCGGGCGCTGCACCCCGCGTCAAGGCGCCGACGCGCCCGGCACCTACGAGCTGTCCGAATGGACAGCCGACCCGGTGTGGCAGGGCATCGGCTTCCGCCACACCGGCGGCCACTACTTCCACTACAGCTACAGCTTCCGCAACATCATCACGCCCGACGGCCACGGCGCCTGCGACTTCACCGTGCGCGCCACCGCCGACCTCGACGGCGACGGCATCTGGTCGGTGTACGAGCGCAGCGGCCACGCCGACATCAGCGGCGTGAAGGCCGAGGCGGGCCTGCGGATCACAAACCCGCTCGAGTAGCTCAGCCGAGCCAAGCAGCGACAGCGCGAGCGCACGGCTCCGATCCCGACCCACGCTTGCCTATCCGGCAAGAACAATCGGGACGCTCCCACCTTCCTCTCACCGAACAAAAAAGGGGCCCCGCATCGCGGAGCCCCCCTTGTTCACCGGCCGGCGTTCACCGGCCGGCGTTCACCGGCCGGCGTTCACCGGCCGGCGTTCACCGGCCGGCGTTCACCGGCCGGCGTTCACCGGCCGCTGCGGCCTTAGCTGCGGTCCTTGAAGCGACCGGCGAACACGTCGCCGAGGGTCGCACCCGCCTCGGAGGCGTTGGTGAAGCCCTGGGCGTCGGCGAGGTCGTCCTGACGGCGAGCCGACTTGATCGACAGACCGATCTTGCGCTCCTGCGGGTCCATCTGGATGATCTCGGCGCGAGCCTTCTGGCCCGGCTCGAGGTGCGTACGCGGGTCCTCGACGCGCTCCTCGGAGATCTCCGAGATGTGGATGAGACCCTCGATGCCGGGCTCGAGCTCGGCGAAGGCGCCGAAGTCGGTCAGCTTGAGGATCTTGACCTCGACGATCTTCCCGATCGGGAAGTCGTACGGGATGCGGTCCCACGGGTCCTGCGCGAGCTGCTTGAGGCCGAGGCTGATCTTCGGCTTCTCGCCCGTGTTGTCGATGTTGAGGACCATCGCACGGACCTTGTCGCCCTTCTTGAACAGCTCCGACGGGTGGCGCACGCGCTGCGTCCACGACAGGTCGGTGATGTGCACCAGACCGTCTATACCGGGCTCGAGCTCCACGAACACGCCGAAGTCGGCGATGTTGCGGATGACGCCCTCGACCACCGCGCCGGGCGGGTAGGTCTCGAGCACCTTGTCATACGGGTTCTCCTCGAGCTGCTTCATGCCGAGGGAGATGCGGTTCTGCGACACGTCGATGTCGAGGACGACCGCGCGGACCTCGTCGCCGATCTTGAGGATCTGCTTCGGGTTCTTGATCTGGCGCGTCCACGACATCTCGGAGACGTGCACCAGGCCCTCGATGCCCTCCTCGAGCTCGACGAAGGCGCCGTAGTCCTTGATCGACACGACCTTGCCCTCGACGACGGTGCCGGGGATGTAGCGGGTCTCCGCGTTGACCCACGGGTCCGCGGTGATCTGCTTCAGGCCCAGCGAGACGCGCTCGGAGTCGCTGTTGAACTTGAGGACCTTGACCTTGACCTTGTCGCCGACCTGGAACAGCTCCGACGGGTGGTTCACGCGGCCCCACGACATGTCCGTGATGTGGAGCAGGCCGTCGATGCCGCCGAGGTCGATGAAGGCGCCGTAGTCGGTCAGGTTCTTGACCACGCCCTCGACGATCTGGTCCTCCTGGAGGCGATTGAGCGTGTCGCTCTTCAAGTTGGCGCGCTCGGCCTCGAGCAGCACCCGGCGGCTCAGCACGATGTTGCCGCGCTTCTTGTTGAACTTGATGATCTTGAAGCTGAACTCTTTGTTGATGAAGGTGTCGAGGTTGCGGACCGGGCGCAGGTCGACCTGCGAGCCGGGCAGGAAGGCCTTGACGCCGCCCTGCAGCAGGACCGCGAGGCCGCCCTTCACGCGCGCCTGGATGATGCCGTTGACCAGACCCTCGGCCTCACAGGCGCTCTGGATCTCGTCCCACACCTTGCGCTTGCGGGCCTTGTCCTTGGACAGGATCACGAGCCCGTTGGCGTCCTCGGTGGCCTCGAGCAGCACCTCGATCTTGTCGCCGACGTGGACGTTGATGCTGCCGTCCTCCTCGGCGAACTCGCGCAGCGGCACCTGGCCCTCGGCCTTGCAGCCGACGTCGACCACCGCGTAGTCGCCGATGATGTCGACCACCGTGCCGGTGACGATGCTGCCCTCACGGATCTCGCCGTTCTCGAGGGTGTTCTTCTCAAAAAGCGCGGCGAAGTCGTCGTCGTCCGCGGAAAAATTCTGTTGTTGTTGCATGTTGGAGTTTGGGTTCTTTCTCGTGGAGTCCCAGGCGGACGCGGTGACGACGAGCCGCCAGCGGCGCCCGTCATCATCCCACCCGCAAGAGCGCGGGGACCGTAGGGCCCTTCCCAAAAAAGGTCAACCGACCTTCCACGGGCCCTACGCTGGGCTTTGGCCCGGCCTCGACCTGGTCGCGAGCCTGGCCTTCGGCCCGGCCTCAGCCTGGCGGCGCCCGATCTCGGCCACGATGGCGTGGACCACCGCGTCGAGGTCCTTGCCAGTCGAGTCGACGAGGACCGCGTCGGCGGCCTGGACCAGCGGCGCCGCCTCCCGGCTCTGGTCGCGCTCGTCGCGGCTCTGGAGGTCGCGCAGGACCTGCTCGAGCGGCAGCTCGCGGCCCTGCTCGCGCTGCTCGTGCTGGCGACGCGCGGCCCGGACGCGGTCGTCGGCCGTGAGGAAGAATTTGAAGGCGGCGTCGGGGAACACCACCGTCCCGAGGTCGCGACCCTCGGCGACGCAGCCCCGCGCGCCGAGCTGGCGCTGGATGCCCAGGAGTCCCTCGCGCACCGCCGGGTGGGCCGACACCTGCGAGGCGCCGTCGGAGATCTCCGGCGTGCGGATCGCGGCGGTGACATCACGACCGGCGAGCAGGACCCGCTGCGCCGCGCCAGGCGCGTGCGCCGGCACGAAGCGGATCCCCGGCGTCGCCGCCTCCGCGGTGATATTTGCGTCCGAGGCCGCGTTTGCGTCCGAGCTCACGGCTGCGTCCGAAGCCGCGTTCGCGTCCGAAGCCGCGTTTGCGTCCGAAGCCGCGTTCGCGTCCGAGGCCAGCTCCGTCGTGAGCCTGGCCAGCCCGCTCGCGTCGGACCAGGCCACCCCGCGCTCCCTGGCGAACAGCGCGAGCGCGCGATAGATCGCCCCCGTGTCGAGCACCGGCAGGCCGTACCGTTCGGCCAGGCGGCGCGCCACGGTGCTCTTGCCCGCGCCCGCCGGCCCGTCGATCACGATGAGCAGACCGCCCGCCATCCGCAGGGCCTTAGACCACAACGCCCGCCCCGCGACAAGGCCCGCCGACCCCCTTGTGGGAACTCGCCGCCTGCGGCAGCTTTCTCGCCCATGTCGACGGCCCGCAGAACGATACTCACCGTGGCTGTGGCCGCCTTCATGGCCGGCTGCGCCACCGTCAAGCCCTCCGAGCGCGAGGTCCTCAGTCGACCCGAGATGAACCCGGCCAGCGAGGGCCTGGAGGAGCAGTTCCAGTCGCACGTGGAGTCGGCCCGCGAAGGTGGCATGGGCGGGCACGGCGCGGCGGGTGGCGGATGCGGCTGCGGCTGACCACGCCGACGCGCCGTGTACGCGGCCGCAGGCTCGCGGGGGTGGGCTGCGCACTGGGCCTCGGCGCCGCCGTGCTGCTGTCGGCGCGCCCGCTGGTCGCCGAGGACCGCATCGTCCTGCGCGGCAACTACTACCGCGAGCAGTCGACGCGGGTCCTCGCGCCGGTCGTCTACATCGAGAAAGACCTGCCCGACGAGCGCTTCACGGTCGGCGCCGAGTACCTCCTCGACGCCGTCACCTCGGCCTCGATCGGCGCCGGCGCGGCGGCGGTGACCGGCGGCGACTATCTGTTCACCGAGTTCCGCCACGAGACCACGCTGCGCCTCGCCTCGCGCCTGCGCAATTGGAGCCTCGGCGGCTTCTTCCGCTACTCCACCGAGAGCGACTGGATCTCGCGCAGCTTCGGCCTCTCGCTCGCACGCGACGTGTTCGACCGCGCCGGCACCGTCGCGGTCAGCTACACCGGCAACTTCGACTCGGTGAACAAGATCTTCGCCGGCCGCGTGCTGCCCCACAAGTCGACCGGCGACACCAACCTCCAGCAGGTCAACTTCCTCTCGCTCGGCTACACCCACGCGCTCACCCGCCGCCTGCTCGGCGGGGTCCTGCTCGAGGGCATCATCGCCACGGGCCCGCAGGACAACCCCTACCGCCAGGTCCGCGACGGCCTGCCCGAGACCCACCCGCTGCTGCGCCACCGCGGAGCCATCAGCGGCTTCCTGCGCTTCGCCGTGCCGCGCACCCCGCTGGTGCTCGAGCCGCGTTACCGCCTCTACGGCGACGACTGGGGCATCGTCGCCCATGGCCTCGACCTGCGGGCCCACGTCCGCTTCCTCAAGCGCGTCGTCCTGCGCGCCCGCTACCGCTACTACACCCAGAGCGGCGCGTCCTTCTGGGCCGCGGACGGCTACTACGGCCCCGACGTCGCCTACCGCACCGCCGACCCGAAGATGAGCAAGTTCCACTCGCACACCCCCGGCGCCGAGCTGGTGCTCGAGCTCGACGGCCTCGCAAGCCGCGTCCGCGGCCTGCGCTGGCTGCAAGGCGCGTGGGTCTCCGCGACCTACAATCACATCTTCCAGACCAACCGCTTCGGCAACGCCCGCCTCGGCAGCCTCGCCTTCTCCGTGCCCTTCTGATCGCTCACCGAACAACTCGCCTCGTTGCCCGCCTCGTTGGCCGCCTCTTCACCCGCCTCTGCTCTTGGCTGTCCTTTCGGTCATGTCTCAACCACCCGCCGACCCGAGCCCCGAAGCACCGCGAGCCCGCGACGGCGAGCCGCTTTTCGCGGGCTTTAGCGAGTTCGGCGAGGTGCTGGCGGCCTACGTCGACCGTGAGCCAGCGGCCCGCGGCGCGATCCTCACGGACGCCGAGGGCGACCCCGTCGACTTCGCCCACCGCCCGGCCGAGGTCTCGGCCCTCGACCTGCAGATCGTCGGCGCGCAGATCGAGCAGACCACCCTCCGCGCCCAGGCGTGGTGCAGCTTTCGCGGCCTCGGACGCTGCGAGATCCTGATTGAGGCAAGTCACGGCATCGTGCTCAGCACCTCACCAGGCGCCGGCTGCGTGCTCTCCAGCCTGCAGCGCCCCACCCGCGACGCCGACCCCGAGCGCCTGCTCGCCAGCTTCGCCGCGCTGCGTCGCCGCGTGGCCGATCTGATCGCGTGACCTTGCGGAGCGCATGGACATCAGCGCCGCGCTGGTCTAGAAGTGCCGACCTTCGCGGCGGGCCGGCGAACTTGACCTACAGGCAGGTTTCCCTAGACTCGTCCGCGGCTAGCAACGGTCAAGGAGCCCGTCCGACCCCATGGCAACCCATATCACCGAAGAGTGCATCAATTGTGGCGCGTGTGAGCCGGAGTGTCCCAACGAGGCCATCTCCGAGGGCGAAGACACCTACGTGATCAACCCGAGCCTGTGCACCGAGTGCGTCGGTTTCCACGGCTACGAGGCCTGCCAGGCCGTGTGTCCGGTCGAGTGCTGCCTCCCCGACCCGAAGATCGTCGAGGCGGAGGAGCTCCTGCTCGAGCGCGCCCGGGAGCTGCACAAGGACAAGAGCTTCCCGGCCGTCGACAAGCTCACCGAGGACCTCAGCCACTTCCGCAAGAAGAGCAAGGGATAGGCCCGCAGGTCCGCGTCGCGCGAGCACCCTGCTGATGGTCGCCGCGCCCGACCCCGTACTCGCCAGTCCCGGGCGAAGCCCCGCCGCCTCTCCGCGGCTCGGGCTTCGCCTCGTTTTTTCGCTGCTGATCACCGCGGTGATCGTCGTCCTCGTCAGCCGCCGCGTCGACGCCATCCCCGACGACCTGCGCGTCCCGCTGTGGGTCGTGCCGACCTACCTGGGCACCCTGCTCCTCTACTTCGTCGCCCGCGCCGGCCGCTGGTGGTTCTTGGTCCGCCCGCTCGGCGCCGTGCCGCCAGCCACCGTGCTGGCGATCGCCTGCGCCGGCTTCCTGTGGATCTTGCTGCTCCCGTGGCGGCTCGGGGAGTTCGTGCGCCCGCTGCTGCTCGCGCGTGGCTCGACGATCCCCTTCAGCCAGGCGCTCGGCACCGTCGCGCTCGAGCGCGTCGTCGACGGCCTGCTCGTGTGCGGCATGTTCTTCGCAGCCACCGCCGCCCTGCCCGCCGCGCCCGCGCTCGCCACCCTCTACACCGCCTGCCTCGGCGTCGCCGCCCTGTTCGGCGCGGCCCTGCTGGTCCTGCTCGCGCTCGCCATCTGGCCGCGAGCCGCCGGCGAGCTGGTCCGCCGCAGCCTCGGCCGCCTCGCCCCCGGGCTCGCCGAGCGCCTCGCCGGGCTCGCCCGCGGGGTCGCCGAGGGCCTCGCCGCCCTGCCCTCCGCCCGTCCGCTGCTGCTCTTCATCCTCTTGACCCTGGCCTACTGGGCCGCCAACGCGCTCGGCATGTGGCTGCTCGCCGTCGGCTGCGGCGTGCCGCTCGGCCTCGCCGAGACCTTCGCCGTGCTCGCCGTCCTGAACCTCACCCTGCTGGTCCCCGGCCCGCCGGCGCACCTCGGCACCTTCCAGCTCGGCGTGCTCGGTGGCCTCGCCCTGTTCCTCCCGCCCGGGCTGATCGCCGACCGCGGGGCCGTGTTCGCGTTCTATCTCTACGTCTGCCAGCTGGCCTTGATCGTCGCGCTCGGCCTGGTCGCCAGCCTGCGCCTGCGCTGGGGCTGGCGCGAGACCCTGGCCCACCTCCGCGGCGCTCCGCTGCACGGCCCCGCCGCATGAGCCACGCCGCATGAGCCGCGCCGCTGCTACAGTGCGCCCCATGTCGATCCGCGTCTCCGCCCTCGTGCTCTGCGGACTGGTCGCCTGCAGCGGCCCCGCCCAGCCCGCGCCCGCCGCGACCTCCGCCACGCCGACGAGTCCCGCCACGCCCCCGGCCGCGCCCCCGCCGGCCAACGACGGCAAGGTCAACCTCATGCCCGCGGTCAACAGCCCGGCCCCCGCGAAGGAGCCGCCGCTCACCCAGGAAGAGATCGACCTCATCGCCGCGGACCCGGCGACGCTCACCCCCGACATGCGGCGTCAACGGGCCTTCGCGCTGCGCCGCAAGATCCTGCAAAACCCCGACTCGCCGACCGCGCGCCAGCTCGAGGCCCTGCGCCTCGCCTACGAGCGCGGCGAGCTGCAGCCCCAGCTGCCCGACAGCAGCAAGTCCGCCGACACCGGCCTCACCCTGCACGCGCGCACGCCCGCGAGCACGCCCGCGCCCACGCCCACGCCCACCCCCGCGACCACGCCGACCCCCGCCCCCGCGAAGACGCCATGAGCGAGCGATCCACCGCCGACGGACGCGTGCGCGAGGAGCAGCTCGCCCCCGGCCTGCTGCGCTGGACGCTCGACCATCCGCGCAAGCGCAACGCCCTCACGCCGGCGATGCTCGCCTGGCTCGAGCGCCGCGCCGGCGAGCTGCGCGGCGAGGTCGTCCTGCTCACCGGCGAGGGCGAGCACAGCTTCTGCGCCGGCTTCGACCTCGACGCCCTCCCGCAGCAGGACCCGGGCGCCCTGGCCGAGGCGCCCGACGCCCCGCTGTTCGCCGCCACCGCGGCCCTGCGCCGCGCCGACGCCACCACCGTCGCCATCCTCCACGGCCACGTCTTCGGCGCCGGCGTCGAGCTCGCATGCAGCTGCGACCTCCGCATCGCCCGCGCCGACGCCCGCTTCGTCATCCCGGCCGCGCGCCTCGGCGTCGTCTACCACGCCGACGGCGTCGCCCTGCTGCAGCGCTGCTTCGGCGCCGCCCTGACCCAGCGCCTGCTCCTGCTCGGCGAGTCGGTCAGCGCCGACGAGGCCATGCGCGCCGGTTGCCTGCACGGCGTCCACTCGCCGCCCGATCTCGAGGGCGCCGTGATGGCCGTCGCCGACAAGCTGCGCTCGGGCGCCCCGCTGAGCCTGCAGGCCCACCGCGACCGCCTGCGCGCCCTCGCGGCCGGGCACCCCTTCACCGCCGACGACGCCCGCCGCTACGACGACGCCCGCCGGGCCGCCTATTTGAGCGACGACCACCGCGAGGGTCGACTGGCCACCCGCGAGCGCCGTCCCCCCCGCTTCACCGGCGCCTGAGGGCTGCTCGCGCCGCGGGATCTCGGCTATCGTCGCGCTCCCATGAGCACCATCAAAGAGCAGATCGAGGCCAAGCTGCGCGAGGCCCGGATCGCCCGCGACGAGCGGGCCAAGAACGTCATCGGCATGCTCAAGAGCAAGGTCCTGGTCGAGCTCAAGTCGGGCTCGGGCGCCGTCGAGAACGACGAGCTGTGGCTCGCCACCATCACCAGCTACGCCAAGCAGGTGCGCAAGGCCATCCCCGAGTACGAGAAGGCCGGCGAGCGCGGCCTCGAGATGATCGACGAGGCCCGCTTCGAGCTCGGCTTCTGCGAGCAGTTCCTCCCGCGCAAGCTCGACGCCGCCGCCACCGAGGCGATCGTCCGCGAGATCGCGGCCGCCAACGCGATCAAGGACCCGAAGATGATCGGCAAGCTGGTCGGCCTGGTCATGAAGGCCCACAAGGACGACATCGACGGCGACACCCTGCGCCAGGTCGCCCAGCGCGTGCTCGCCGAGTGAGCTGGCCCGAGAGCCAGCCTGTCCCGAGGTCCTAGCTCCGCGGATCGGCCGCGCAGCGGAACCCGATCCCGTGCGTGTACGCGTCCGCGTCGTAAGGCAGGCGCAGCGCCGGGTCGGTGTGCTCGGGCTCGAAGCTGTTGAACGCGCCGCCGCGGATCACCCGGTTGTTGGTCACGGGCTCCACCCCCGCGGGGACATCCGGCTGCGGGTACGCGCGGAACGGGTCGGCCGTCCACTCGAACACGTTGCCGACGAGGTCGAACAGCCCCGCCTGCGTGCGCCCCTCGGGGAAGCTGCCGACCGGCGCCGTGCCGACGTAGGCGTCGGAGCCGGGGTACAGCGGCGCGACCGCGGGCAGGCCCTGCTCGGCGCGCCAGTCGACGCACTCCTGGCCGCAGCCGTTGAGGTGGCGCTCGCTCGGCGGCGCGTCGCCCCACGGATACACCCGGCCATCCGAGCCGCGGGCCGCGTACTCGAACTCCGCCTCGCTCGGCAGGCGCTTGCCGAGCACCTTGCAGTACTCGCTGGCCTGGGCCCACATCACGCAGTTGATCGGGTGACGCCCGCGGTCCTCCGCGCCGAAGTTGCACAGCGGCGAGAACGCGGCCCGCGCCTTCTCCCACTCCGACTTCTTCATCGACCCCTGCGGCCAGAAGCTCTCGGGGAAGGCCCGCTTGCACTCGCCCTTGTCCGAACACTTCACGTAGTCCTCGGTCGTGACCTCGTGACTGTCGATGCAGAAGCGGGCGACCTCCACCTTGTGGGCCGGCCGCGCCATCGCCAGCACCGCCTTGCCCGCGTCCGTGCCCATGAAGAAGCGCCCGCCCTCGATCAGCACCATCCCCGCGGGGCACGGCGTCGGCGGCGTCGCTGGCACCACAGCGACCTTGGTGTCCGTCGTGGCGTCACCCGACGGCGGTGGCACCACCGCAGCGCCCGTGTCGCCGGTCACCGACTCGCCTGGCGTCGGCGGCCTCAGCAGCTGCACCACCGCGAACGCGACGCCCGCGGCCAGCAGCGCGCCGCCGATCACGTAGCCGACGATCGAGCCCCGCGCCCGCGGCCGACGCACCCGCGGCCCGGTGCTGTTGACCGTCGGCGGCCCGCGCATCGTCGGCGGCCCGATCAGGTCCGGCGGGAACGCGGTCGGTGACGCTACACCGGTCGACGGCGGCGCCCCGGGCAGCGTCGTGACCGCCCGCGCCGTGCTCGGCCCCATGCCCATGCCGCTCATGCCGGTGACCGTCGTGATCGTCGAGGTCAGCGCGTCGCCGGTGGGCAGCGGCGCGTAGTCGCGGTAGCCCAGCGCGGCCGCCAGCGCCATCCAGAACTCGGCCATGCTCGCATAGCGATCGCTGACCTGCAGCGCGACCGCCCGCTGGAACACCGCCTCGACCGCGTCGCTCACCTCGATCCCGAAGGTCCGCGGCGTCGGCCGACGGTCGGGGTGTTGCGAGGCGAACGCGAGCTGCATGAACGCGTCGCCCGCGAGCGCCGGCAGCCCGCCGCGCATCACCTCGAGCATCACCAGCACCATCTGGTACACGTCGGTCCACGGCCCGGTCGCGCCGTAGCTGCGGTCGAACTGCTCCGGCGCGCCGTAGCTCGGGGTGAAGCTCGAGATCTGCGTGCCGGTGGCCTTCAGCGCCGCCCCCGACTGCGACTGCATCACCTTGGCGATGCCGAAGTCGAGCACCTTGATCACCACGCCCGGCACCAGCTCCGGCCCGAGCACGAAGAAGTTGGCCGGCTTGATGTCGCGGTGGGCGACCCCGCGGGCGTGCGCGAGGGCCAGCGCCCGCGCCACCCCGTCCATGATCTGGAACACCTCCACGGCGCTCCGCGGCGGACCGAGCGGCTTGCCATCTGCGTGCCCGAGGAAGTCCTCGAGCGTCTTGCCGTCGAGCCACTCGAGCACCATGTACGGCAGCCACGCCCCGCCCGGCGTCGTCAGCGTGCCGATGTCTCGCGCCTGCACGATTCCGGTCGTGCGGCTCGACAGCGCGGTGAGCAGCTTGCCCTCCTGCACGAACTGATCGAGCAGCTCGTCGCGCATCTCCACCGGCGCGTTCGACAGCGCCGTGAAGCACTTGAGCGCCACCGGCTCGTCCCAGATCCGGTGCATCGCGCGAAACACCACACCGAAGCCACCCTCGCCGACGACCTTCTCGATCGCGTACTTGTCGGCGACGATCGTGCCGACCAGACCGAAACGGTCGCTGGGGTCGCTCAAGGTGCCGGGATTGTATGCCAAGCCCCTGGCGCCCGCATCGCAGGAAGTCCCCGCCCGCGCCGGCTTCTGCCCGTCGATCGTCGGTTTTTTTGCTGCGCCGACGGGCGACCGGTAGCCTCGCCCCGGTTCTCATGCCCGCCACGCGCCGTACCGTCTCCCTCCTCGCCTCGCTGCTGGGCACCGTCATCCTGGCCTCCCCGGCCCAGGCCGCGCCCCGGCGCGCCACCGCGCAGCCGGCGCCCTCGACCGATCCAGCCCCCCGCAAACCCGCCACCGATCGATCGCCAGGCAAGGACCGTCCCGCCCCCGACAGCGCGCGCGTCACCGACGATCAACCTGTCCCCAAAGACAGCCCCTCCGCCGGCCCCGCTCGCAAGCGCAGCAAGCCCGGCTCATCTGTCCCCAAGGACAGCCTCACCGCCGACGCCCCGCAAACCAAGCCCGACGCCCCGCGCACCAAGCCCGCCGCCGACGCCCCGCGCACCAAGCTCGCCGCCGACGCCCCGCGCAAGCCCGCCGCCGACGCCCCGCGCACCAAGCCCACCGCCCGCCCGCTGCGCCCGCGCCGTGAGCCGCTGCTCGCCCGCCACCCCGCCGCCAGCTGCGCCCTCGACCCGCTCGAGGCCGTCGGCCTCGGCCAGCACGGCCGCGCCCGCGACTCGCTGCGCGAGTTCTACTGGTCCGACATGGCCCGCTTCTTCGAGGGATCGCTCGACCTCGCCGAGCCCGTGCCGCAGCAGGTCGCCGACCCCGCCTTCACGCCCAGCGACCAGGTCCTGCGCGAGCTCCCGACCGGCGTGCGCAGCCAGCTCGCCAGCATCGCCGCCGCCCGCGTCGTCGACCGCCTCGGCGAGCGCGAGTTCACCAGGGTCAGCAAGCTGCTCGCCAGCCTCTCGCCGGCGCAGGTCGCCAGCCTGCTCCGCGCCGACGCGCCGACCCTGCGGGCCTACGTCTGGACCTGGCTCGCGACCACCAAGACCGGCGGCTGCCACCTCGGCCACCTCGATCTCGAATTCATCGAGGCCGCCGTCGGCGACCGCAGCGTCGCCGTCGAGCACGGCGACGACCTGGTCTACCGCTCGCTCGGCGACTACGCCCTCGCCGCCCGCGCCCGCCTCGCGACCCTCGACCCGGCCCGCTTCGACGCCTTCCTCGTGCGCCTCACCACCGCCGGCGAGATCGACCCGCTCGCCAGGGCCACCGCCCACGGCATCCTCCTGCGCCGCGGCCACTGGGACACCCTCGCGCTCGGCCTGCGCGACGCCAGCCCGCCGGTGCGAGCCGCCACCGCCGCCGCCGCGATCGAGATGAACCGCGACAAGGTCGAGGCCACCATGCTCGAGCACGCCGCCGGCGACCCCGCCGACCTCGTCAGCGAGCAGATCGTCGGCGCCCTGCTCGGCGTCTTCGACCCCCACAGCCACGGCCGCCCCCAGCTCCGCGGCCCCCTCGGCAGCACCCGCGACGAGCGCCTCGCCGCCGCCGTCGCCCGCTGGCGCGGCCACGGCGACGCCTCCGAGCCCCTCCCCGCGCCCGCCCGCCCGCTCAGCTTCGTCGCCGTACATGTCCCCACGGACATGTCCCCCGCGACCGCGACCAAGCCAGCCCGCGACGGCCAACCTGTCCTCACAGACAGCTCAGCTGCCCCGTCGAACAGCCGTGCGAGACCTGTCCCCGCGGACAGCCAGCCTGTCCCCGCGGACAGCCAGCCTGTCCTCGCAGACAGCTCACCTGACCCTTCGGACATCCGGGCACGACCTGTCCCCGCGGACAGCCAGCCTGTCCCTCCAGACAGCCGCGCCGCCGCCCCCGAGCCCCGCGAGCCGTCCCTCCCCGGCGTGCTCGACGACCCCGGCGAGCCGCGCCACCGCAGCCCCGCCCGCCCCTGACGACACCCGCTACACCCGCACCTGCGCGCACGGCGACGGCGCCCCCGGCAGCTGCAGGCAGTACGCGACGAAGGCGTCGAACACCGGCCGCGGCGCCCCCTCGGTCGGCAGCGCGTGCAGGTGCAGCGCCGGCAGCACGTTGACCTCGAGCAGGCAGGCCCCGCCCGGTCGCCACGCCGGCTCGGGCGCCCGCATGAACGCGTCGATCGGCCCGCGCAGGTCGACCCCGCCGACGTCGACCCCGAGCAGCCCGCAGGCCCGCTCCGCGAGCTCGATCCACCCGGCATGCAGCGCCTCGCTGCGATCGATCACCGCGCTCTCCTCCGCCGTCACCTCGATCTCGAGCCCCTCCGGCACCACGCCGCCGAGCTTCAGCCCGTACACCGCCAGCTGCGCCGCGAGATCCTCCTCCGCCTCGATGCGGTCGAGCGGCTGCAACCCCGGCGCGTCCCACGAGCCGCGCCGCGGGTCCTCGTTCCACGCCGCCACCTGCGCGGCGATCGCCAGCCCCGCGCGCAGGAGCGGCCGCTGCACCTCGCACGCCGCCGCGAAGCACCCGCCGATCACCGCCACCCGCAGGTTGGTGCCCGCCACGAAGGGCTCGACCACCACCTCCTCGTCCAGGTCCAGCGCCCGCGCCCGCGCCCGCGCCCGCACCAGCCGCTCGAGCGTGCGCACGTCGGTCGTGACCCCGACCCCGCGGTTGCCCCAATTCGGCTTCACCACCACCCGCCCGTGCTGCGCCAGCATGGCCGCGACCGTGGGCCCGCGCGGGTCGTCGCCCTCGTCGAGCAGCAGGCCCTGCACGCAGGGGACGCCGTGCGCGGCCAGCAGCTCGCGCCCGACGTGCTTGTTGTTGGCCAGCCCCTGCGCCACCTGGGTCAGGAAGGGCGAGCGCGTCTTGCTCACGATCACCGAGCGCTCGCCGTGGACCAGGCGCACGAAGTAGTCGGTGTGGCGCGACCCCAGCGGCAGCGCCCGCGCCCCGAGGCGCTCCGCCGCGGCGACGATCAGCTGGTTGGTCCGGCTCCACCTGGTCATCGGGACATGTCCTCAGGCACCTGTCGTATAGGTCAGCGGCTCGCCCTCGCCGGTGAGCACCCGGCCCGGCTCGTCGAGGCGCGCCTGCAGGTACGGCGGCAGCTCCAGCATCGCCCGGTGCGCCGTCGGCGTGTACACCCGCAGCGGCCCCAGGCGGGCGATGCGGGCCACGAGGTCGGCCGGCTCGCTGGCGAAGGGCCGCTTGCCGACCAGCGCGAAGCCCCACAGGCAGTGGAACGAGGGCACGTAGGTGTAGGCGAAGCGGACCCACGGGAACACCGCCTGCAGCGTGCTGCGGACCGCCCGTGACATGTGCGGGTCGATCGGGTCGAGCTCGCCCGACTGCAGCACCGCGATCCCGTCGTCGGCCAGCGCGCGCGCGACCTCGGCGAAGAAGCGGGTCGAGAACAGCGCCACGCTCGGGCCGTCCTCCACCGGGTCCGTGATGTCGAGGAAGATCGCGTCGTACTCGCCCGGCGCCGCCGCGGCCAGCGTGACCTGGATGTCCTCCGTGCGCAGCTCGACGCGCGGGTCGTCGAGGCTGCCCGCGCTCCACGCCGGCAGGTGCTGCTTGCACAGCGCGACCACCTCGGGATCGAGGTCGACGCTGACGATCCGCTCGACGCTCGGGTGCCGCAGAATCTCGCGCAGGCTGGCGCCCTCGCCCGTGCCGCCGACCAGCACCCGGCGCGGCGCCCCGTGCATCACCAGCGCCGGGTGCACCAGCGGCTCGTGGTACAGCGGCTCATCGGCCTCGGCCGACTGCACCAGCCCGTCGAGGAAGAGCATGCGCCCGTAGGCCGGCGTGTCGGCGATCAGCAGCTCCTGCCCCGCCGCGGTCCGTCGCTTGGCCACGATCTCGTCGATGCCGATCTGCATCGATACGCCGTCGATCTCCGGTTCCTGCAGCACGATGTGCATTGGTCGATCTCCTATCACTTTCAGCCCATCACGTCCGCCGCGCACGGCGGCGCGAAACGATCATCGAAAGCCCGCTGATCACCAGCACGACCAGCGAGGCCCCGCCGAGGAAGCTGAGCACCTCGCCCGGCGTGCCCGCGATCTCGCCCGTGTGCAGGCGAAACACGAATTGCGTGAAGCCGCCCGCCGTCGCCCGCGAGCCCAGCAGCGCGCCGTCCCCCGCCAGGTACACGACCGTCTCGGCGTCGTCGTCGAGGAAGAACTCGTAGGGCCGGTCCGGCGCGCCCGGCAGCGTGATGTCCGTGACCGGGTCGCCCGGCCCGACCGCGACCGCTCGCGCTATCAACTGCTCGAGCGCCAGCGGCCGCGCCACCACCGGAGCCGACGGCGGCGGCCCAGCCTTGAAGTAGCCGCGAAACACCAGCAGCGCCCCCGTCAGCGCCGCCAGCAGCAGGAACGCCGCCGCCGCCACGCCGACCGCCTGGTGCAGGCGAAACAGCCGCCGCCGCGCGCTCATCGCCTGTCCCTCCCGACATGTCCCACGAGACCTGTGCTCACAGCCATACCGCGATCGTCCGGCTCTGCCGCTGACGGCCTGCCCCTTCGGACATGTCCCACCAGACCTGCCCTCACAGCCAGGCCCCGATCATGCGCATCATCTGCCGCTGGTTGCGCCGCTCGGTCGCCGTCCAGCGCCGCGGGTCCGGGCGAGCTGTCCCCGCGGCCAGCCCGCGCCGGCGCGCCTGCTCGCCCGCCCGCCCGCGGATGAACTCGTGCGCGAAGCCGAGGTTGAAGTAGAAGGTCCGCGGCCGCATCGCCAGGATGCCTCCGTTCAGATCGTCGCTGCGGGTGAACCACACGTGATTGAGCAGGTTCTTGGCCCCGACCGTGAACTCGAGCCGCCAGCCCTGCGGCAGCGGGGCCTGGAGACCGATGAACGCGCTCATCAGCGTATACGCCGGCATGATCCCCAGCTCGCCCGTCGCCCAGCTGGTGATGTTGCCGTAGTCCGTGAATTGCTTGCCCGTGTAGTCGAGCGTGCTGCCGAACTTGAGCCCGAACGGGAACCTGTACGACGCCTTGCCCCACGCCTCATGCACCGGATACCACGGCATCCGGTTGCCCTGATAGATATCGGCGAGCACCTTGCTGCCCGTATACGCGTAGCCGGCGTTGAGCTCGAGCCCGTCGACCTTCTCCCACACCTCGCCCGGCTCCCAGGTGAGGTCGGCCTCGACCCCGTAGGCGTGCGCCGCCGGGATGATAGCGATCGAGTTGTCACCCTCGTCGCGCAAGAAGCGAAAATACTTGTACCAGCCCGTCACGTCCGCATACACCCCGCCGAGCTCCATCAGCTTGATCCCGCCCTCCACCATGTCCGCGAGCTCGGGCTGGATCCACCGACTGTTGTCGCTGGTCGGCATGTTGATCGTCGCCGAGAAGTAGCTCGGCGCGCCGAAGCTGCGCCCGTAACCGATGAAGCCCGCCACCTCGTCGCTGCCGTACCACAGCGACAGCCCCGGCAGCGCCCCGCCCTGCAGCGGCCGCGGCACCGAGCGACGATTGAGCAGGTCGTAGAAGCCCTGCTGCATGATCTCGCCGCGCACACCGGCGGTGATCACCAGCCGCGAGTCGAGCAGGTACAGCTTGTCCTCCGCGTACAGCGAGAAGCCGGCGGTGCGCCCGTCGAGGCAGCGCCGCCCGAGCCGCTCATACGCGACCCCGATCCCGCGCTCACAGCCAGTCGCGTCGCCGAGGTACTTCACCGGCTGGCTCGCGTCCCACGACCAAGTCTCGCGCAGCTTGGCCCACTCGAACACCCCGCGCACACCGAACGCGAGGTCCTGAAACATCTTCTTGTGGTTGACCCGCAGCACGTAGCGCGGCTCCAGGCCGAACACGTCGAAGCGCCGCGGCTGGACCGTCAGCAGCGTCTGCTCCATCGCCAGGTTGCGGTCCTCGTTGGTCGCCATCACGCTGCGGCGAAAGCTGTGGCTGTAGAAGCTGATCACCTGCAGCTCGTGCTGCTCCTTCGGCCGATAGCGCAGCTTCACGCTGGTCGCCTCGCGGTGGCCGTCGAAGCGGTCGTTGGGGCGCAGGCTCTGGAAGCGATCGAGCTCGTAGTCCTTGGTCCGCAGGCCGCCCGGGAGCTTGGTCTGCTCCCAGAACAGGTGCGAGCTCGACTCGAGGTCGAGCCGCTTCGTCACCGGATAGGCGAACTTGATGATCCCGCCCTGACTCGAGAAGCTGCTGTTCTCGCGGTAGGTCTTGCCGAAGCGCGGCGCGTACTCGAAGTACATCCCGAGCTTGCGGTGGGTCCCGCCGTACGAGGCCGCCACCCCCGAGTCGCCGAACTGGTCGGTCTGCCCGGTCACCGCGATCGTCGGGTTCTCGGGGATCGGGTGCGAGACCAGGTTGAACACGCCGCCCGAGGTCCACGGCCCGAAGCGCACCGAGGACCCGCCGCGCACCGCGTCGATCCTGGCGATCTGAAACAGCGACAGCGGGAACAGGCTCAGCGACGGGTTGCCGTACGGCGCCGGCGCGATCGGCACCTCGTCGAGCAGCACCGTCGCCTGCTCCGACAGCCGCGGGTTGGCCCCGCGCACCGCCACGTTGAGCTTGGTCGACGAGGTCGAGAGCCCCGAGTTGCCCTCGACCGCCCGCACCCCGGGCACCTTGTCGAGCATCTCCGCCACGCTGCTGGCGCCCTGCTCGATCGCCTTCTGCGTGTCGACGATCGCCCGCCCGCCCGCGTGCCGCTGGACATCCAGGCGACTGCTGCGCCCGAGCATGTTGCTCGTCACCTCGATGTAGCGCACCTCGCGTTCGATGCCGGGCGCGGCCGCACCCGGCAGCCTCGCGGCCTCCGCGTCACCTGCCCCGAACTCCACCACGCCAGCCCCGGATGTCCCCGCGGACATGTCCGCCTGGCCATCCGAGGCTGTCCCTGAAGACATGTCCTCCCCGCCAGATCTGGATGTCCCCGGAGACATGTCCCGCCCGGCGCCCGGCGGCGGACCGGCCGACGCGGGCCAGCCGGGCACCGTCCGGGCCGGCCGCGGGCGCTCGGCGACCCCGACCGGACCGTCGTAGGGGCGCGGTCCCGCCGTCGCCAGCGCGACCACCACGAGCGCGGTGTGCAGCACGATCGCCATGAGCCGCTAGCCCTGGCCCATTCCGCCGTCTCGGGACCTTCGGATCATGGCGCTCACTCGACGACCACACGCGTGGCCCCACGGATACGCAGGCTGATCTCGCTGGCCGTGAACAGCGGCGCGAGCTCGTCGTGGACCGTGACCTTCCAGGTGGCGGCCTCGCCCGCGCCCTCGTCGATGCGGTACACGGTGCCCGCCGTGTTGATGCCGTAGAGCACGCCGCCGACGCGGGCCAGCCCCTCGACGTCGAGCCCCGCGGCGATGTCGGCGATGTACGGCCCCGACGCCACCGGCGGGCGCCCGGGCGCGGCGAGGTCGACGGCGAAGAGCAGGTTCTGCCCGGCTGGCAGCACCGCCGGATCCTCGGCGCGCACCATCGCCAGCATGCCGCCACCTGGCGCCTCCGCGAGGTCGCCGGCCACCCCGGCCTTCTCGTCGAAGCTGGTCCACACCGAGCAGATCGATCGACACGCGTAGTACTCGGGGTCCTGCGTGACGTCGCTGGCGAGCACGCAGTGCTCCGGCGCGGCGACGAAGTCCGGGTCGATGCGGAACACCGCGCCGCGGGCGTCGAGCCCGTTGCCCGGCTTACCCGCCGAGCCAGCCCACAGCTCGTCGCCGACGAAGCCCAGCGCCGTCATGCTCTGCCGCCAGTAGCAGGCGTCGGTGTCCTCCGCGTCGACCTGCCCGTAGCGAAACGCGTAGCGCTCGACCGCGACGCGGTTGTCGCTGCGCGTCCAGTCGGGCACCTGCAGGTCGGTCAGGCCCCACTCGTCGTTGAGCGGGTCGTAGCTGAGCCCCCACAGCCCGCGCTGCGGGTGCCAGGCCAGGTCGCGCACGCTGAAGCGCTGCAGCGACTGGTCGTCGAGCGACAGCGGCCCCATGCGATCGTCGAGCCAGAGATTGCCGAGCTTGGCCAGACGACAGCCCGCGCCGCCGTCGTCGCACACCGCGTCGGGATCGTAGAGGTAGAGCGCGTTGCCGACGTAGCGGCCCTCGTTGTCGAGCGGGTAGTTCGACGTGAAGTTCGCGTCGGCGCCGGTCAGCTTGGTGTTCACGAACAACATCAGCTCGCCGCGCAGCGACTGCTCCGCGAGGCAGCCCTCGCACAGCGCGACCGCCTCCGGCAGCCCGTCACCGTCGAAGGGGTCGACCCCCATCGGCCCGTAACCAACACAGCCGGGCGGCGCCCCAAGAGCGAGCATCACGGCTATTTTGATAATGACTTTCATTACTTTTGCCGTGTGTAGCACCGTGTTTTGTGGGGGTCAAGCCCCGCCCACCGGACATTCTTGCCGCTTGCCCCTGAAACCGCCTTTCAGAATCGGGCAAATCGGGTCACCGCGAAGACTCACGCAGCATGGCCCCGACACAGCCACCTCGCGTGCCCCCAACGGTCCGACGCAGGCACGAGCTCGCGGCCGACGATCGCAATCGCGGCGGCGATCACCACCGGGACCACCGAGCGGAAGACCCACCGGTTGACCCGGTCGCTACGCGCGGCCACCATGGCCGCGCGTGTCCTCGCTGCTGCTCATCCGCCACGGCCAGGCCTCGCTCGGGGCCGCCGACTACGACGTGCTCTCGCCGCTCGGCGTGACCCAGTCCCGCCGCCTCGGCGAGCACCTGGCCGGCATGCTGCGCCCGGACCTCATCGTCACCGGCCCCCGCCTGCGCCAGCGCGACACCGCCGCCCACCTCGTCGGCGCCGCCCGGGCCCGCGGCGCCGACTACCCCGACCCGATCGAGCGCGCCGAGTTCGACGAGTACCCCGCGCTGGTGATCATGCAGCGTCACCTCCAGCGCCTCGCCCAGGCCGACGACCTGCTCGCCGCCCCGCTCGCCGAGCTGCAGCGACACCCCCGCGGCAGCCGCGAGCAGCGGCGGGCCTTCGAGGCCGCGTTCCAGCGCATGATGCGACGCTGGCACGACGACGAGCTGGACGACCCGGAGATCGAGCCCGCCGCCGCCTTCGCGGCCCGCGTCGAGCGCGGCCTCGTCGAGCTGCTCGCGCCGCGCGGCCGCACCGTCCTCGTCGTCAGCTCGGCCGGCCCGGTCGGCATCGGCCTGCGCCTCGGCCTCGGCCTCGATCTCTGGGCTGGCCTCAAGGCCAGCTTCGTCGTCCACAACAGCTCGATCAGCGAGCTGCGGACCCGCGGCGAGGAGCCCGTGCTGACCATGTTCAACGCCCTCCCCCACCTGCACGACCCCGCCGAGATCACGCTGCGCTAGCGTGCCCCCGATGGACGTCTCGATCCCCCACCTGCACGACCCCGCCGAGATCACGCTGCGCTAGCGAGGCCCCGATGGACTTCTCGATCCCCGCAACGACCACCGAGCTGCTCCGCCGCGTGCGGCGATTCCTCGATGAGCACCTGTTCCCCGTCGAGGCCGAGCTGCTCGCCCTCGGCTTCCCCGCCGCGCTCCCGCGCCTCGCGGCCCTGCGCGCCGAGGTCCGCGCCGCCGGCCTGTGGCTGCCGCAGATGCCCGCGACGCTCGGCGGCCTCGGCCTCTCGCTGCAGGAGCACGGCCTCGTCAGCGAGCAGCTCGGCCAGAGCCCGCTCGGTCACTACCTGTTCAACTGTCAGGCGCCCGACGCCGGCAACATGGAGATCCTCCACAAGTTCGGCACGCCCGCGCAGCAGCAGCGCTTCCTCGCCCCGCTGCTCGCCGGCGAGATCCGCAGCTGCTTCTCGATGACCGAGCCGGACAGCCCCGGCAGCAACCCGACCCAGCTCGCCTGCCAGGCCGTGCGCGACGGCGACGACTACGTGATCAACGGCCGCAAGTGGTTCACCTCCGGCGCCGACGGATCGGCCTTCGCGATCGTCATGGCGATCACCGCCCCCGAGGCCGAGCCGCACCGCCGCGCCAGCATGCTGCTGGTCCCCACCGACACCCCCGGCTTTCGCGTCGTCCGCAACATCCCGATCTTCGGCCACGCCGGCGCCGACTACGACTCGCACGCCGAGATCGCGTACGAGGACTGCCGCGTCCCCGCCGCGAACCTGCTCGGCCCGGCGCACGCCGGCTTCGCCATCGCCCAGGAGCGCCTCGGCCCCGGGAGGATCCACCACTGCATGCGCTGGCTCGGCATCTGCGAGCGCGCCCTGGCCCTGCTGTGCCGCCGCGCCGTCGCCCGCCAGCTCGGCCCCGGCGAGGCGCTGGCCGACAAGCAGATCGTCCAGGTCTGGGCCGCCGAGTCGCGCGCCCACATCGACGCCGCCCGCCTGATGGTCCTGCGCACCGCCTGGCTGATCGACCAGCAGGGCTTCGCCGCCGCGCGCGAGGAGGTCTCGCTGATCAAGTTCCACGTCGCCGCGGTGCTCGCCGAGGTGCTCGAGCGGGCGATCCAGGTCCACGGCGCGCTCGGCCTCACCGACGACACCGTGCTCGCGTGGTTCTACACCCGCGAGCGCGGCGCTCGCATCTACGACGGGCCCGACGAGGTGCACAAGATGGTCGTCGCCCGCCGGATCTTCCACCGCTACAGCAAGGCAGGCGCCCCATGAGCGCGGCGTGGATCGACGCCGCCCGGCCGGTGCGCAGCGGCGAGGCCCTCGACCTCGATCGCCTCGCGCCGTACCTGCAACAGGCCCTGGACATGCCCGGCGCGCCGGTCAGCGCCCTGCAGTTCCCCGGCGGCCACTCCAACCTGACCTACCTCGTCCGCATCGGCGAGCGCGAGCTGGTCCTGCGCCGCCCGCCCTTCGGCGCGCAGATCAAGACGGCCCACGACATGGACCGCGAGTACGCGTTCCTCAGCCGCCTGGCGCCGGTCTACCCGCGGGTCCCGCGGCCGCTGCTGCTCGGCGACGAGGCTGTCCTCGGGGCCAGGTTCTACGTGATGGAGCGGGTCCGCGGGGTCGTGCTGCGCAGCCGCCTCCCGCCTGGCTTGACGATCGGCCCGGAGCTCGCGCGCGGCCTGTCGGTCGCCGCGGCCGAGACCCTCGCCGAGCTGCACGCGCTCGACATCCACGCCGCCGGTCTCGCGCCGCTCGGCCACCCCGACGGCTACGTGCGACGTCAGGTCGAAGGCTGGACCCGACGCTACGCCGCGGCCGTCACCGACGAGATCCCAGCGATGGAGCGCGTCGCCGCCTGGCTCGCCGAGCACCTCCCCGACTCGGGCCCGCCGACCCTGATCCACAACGACTTCAAGTACGACAACCTCGTGCTCGACCCCGACGACCTCACGCAGGTGCGCGGCGTGCTCGACTGGGAGATGGCGACGATCGGCGACCCGCTCATGGACCTCGGCACCGCCCTCTGCTACTGGGTCGAGGCCAGCGACCCACCAGAGCTGCGCGCCTTCGCCTTCGGCCCGACCGCGCTGCCGGGCAGCTACACCCGCCGCGAGTTCGCCGAGCACTACGCCCGCGTGACCGGCCGCAGCCTCGCGCAGCTGCCGTTTTACAGCGCGTTTGGCCTGTACAAGACCGCCGTCGTGGCCCAGCAGATCTACCTCCGCTACGTCCGCGGCCACTCGCAGGACGCCCGCTTCGCCATGATGATCGTCGGCGTCCGTGCGCTCGCCGACCAGGCCGAGCGCGTGCTCGCCGGGGCCTGAACGAGCGACGCTGACTTCGTGCGAATCGCCGCGACGCGTTGTAACTTGCGCCCGCGGCGAGCCGTTGGCGAACGCATGCGCCGCGCCCTGCTCCGCTCACTCGCCCTCCTCCCTCTCGCCTGCGGCGCTCCCGACGACGGGGCCTCGGACGCGACCACCTCGGCCGATGGTAGCACGTCGACCGCCGGCGACCCGACCACCGGCAACCCGACCACCGACGCGCCGACCACGACCGTCGACGCGAGCACGAGTACGCCCGCGACCGAGACCGGCGCACCGACCACCAGCACCGATCCGGTCAGCACCAGCGCCACCAGCGACTCGAGCGGCGACACGTCCGCCACCAGCGATACCACCACCGGCGCCGCCGAGTCGCTCCCGCCGATCGACAGCGCCTTGGTGCTCGAGGCCTGGCTCGCCGCTGGCGAGTACAAGCAATGGGCCGTCGAGTCGCAGGTGCACCCATCGACGGGCCCACACGGCGGCAACGTGCGCACCTACGTCAACGCGATCGCCCTCGACTCGCTGGCGGCCGCGAACCCGGAGCACCCGCAGGACGCCGCGACGGTCAAGGAGCTCTACGGCGCCAGCGTCGACACGATCATCGGTTACGCCGTCTCACGCAAGACGACGCCGACGAGCCAGGGCGGCGCGACCTGGTACTGGTACGAGCGGATCAACGATACCACCTACGGCGGCGACCTCGGCGTCGGCCTCTGCACCGGCTGTCACGGCGGCGGCGCCGACTACATCCTCACGCCCTACCCGCTGCAATGATCACGGCGCGAACTTGCCTGGTTTCATCCCGATCAAACGCTGCTATGGTGGTGTTCGAGCGGGCTGCTCAGACGGAGGCCACAAGTTCTACCTACATCGTTCAGCCAGGGGTCCGTCTCTGTCCGCAGGTGTGCAGGCTCGTTCGACGAGAAGCCCGACGCGGGTACCATAGTCCCCACCTACACATGTGTAGGGGTTGAACTTCTTGGCCAGACGTGGAGCAGCCCGCTCTCTGAATTCAGCGCGCTGGCTCGCCGCGTTGGGCTCACCCGCGCTGGCGCAGCAGCCCGCTGAGGTCGCGCAGGCGGGTGCGACAGCGGTCCTTGCCGCACAGCGCCATCGTGTCGAACAGCGCGGGCGAGGCGGTGCGTCCGCTGACGCCGAGGCGCAGCAGCATGAACAGCTCCTTGGGCTTGACCGCGTGGCGCTGGCAGAAGTCGCGCGAGAAGGCCTCGAGCGCCGGCGCGGTGAAGCTGCGCGCCTGGTTGTCCCGCTCGATCTCCTGGGCGTAGTCGTCGAGCAGCTGCGCCGCCTCGGCGTTCGACTTGCCGGCTGGCGCCTTGATCTTGTCCAGCACCGGGGCGTAGTCGAGGCTGCCGCCGAAGAAGAAGCTGAGGTAAGGGATGAAGTCGTCGAGGCGATGCACCCGCTCCTGGGCCTGGGCCAGCAGCGCCTTGATGCGCGCCGGGGCCAGCACGCGCTCCTGCAGGCGATCGTAGAGCGCGTCGATCGACATGGCGCGGATGTCGGCGCCGTTGAACGCCTCGAGCTTGGCCGGGTCGAACACCGGGCCGCCGACGCTGACCTTCGACCACTCGAAGGCCTCGATCATCTGCTCCACGGTGAAGCGCTCGACGTCCGCGCCCATGCTAAAGCCGAGGTTGGCCATGAAGTTGAGCAGCGTCTCGGGCATGTAGCCGAGCTCGCGGTAGTGGAAGATCGAGACCGGGTTCTTGCGCTTCGACAGCTTGGTCTTGTCGGCGTTGCGCAGCAGCCCGAGGTGGTGCCACGCCGGCGGCTCCCAGCCGAAGGCCTGGTACAGCAGCACGTGCTTGGGCGTCGACGTGATCCACTCCTCGCCGCGGATCACGTGGGTGATGCCCATCAGGTGATCGTCGACGACGTTGGCGAGGTGGTAGGTCGGGTAGCCGTCCGACTTCTGCAGCACCTGGTCGTCGACCAGGCGGTTCTCGAACTCGATCGGCTCGGGCCGCAGGTGATCGACGAAGCGGGTCACGCCGTCCCGCGGGACCCGCAGACGGACCACGAAGGGGGTCTCGGCGACCAGCAGCGCGGTCTGGTCCGCGACCGAGAGGTCGCGGCAGTGGCCGTCGTAGCCGAGGTGCGAGGACTTGCTCGCGGTCTGCTCGGCGTGCAGCTTCTCCAGCCGCTCCCGCGTGCAGAAGCAGCGGTAGGCCCCGCCACGCGCGAGCAGCAGCTCCACGTGCTCCTTGTAGATCGCCAGCCGCTCCGACTGCCGGTAGGGCCCGCAGGGGCCGCCGACGTCCGGACCCTCGTCCCAGCGCAGCCCGAGCCAGCGCAGCGCCTCGAAGATCGCCGCCTCGCTGCCGGCGGTGTAGCGCTCCTGGTCGGTGTCCTCGATGCGCAGGATGAAGGTGCCGCCCTGCTTGCGGGCGAACACATAGTTGAACAGGGCGATGTACGCGGTGCCGACGTGCGGGTCGCCGGTGGGGCTCGGGGCGATGCGGACGCGCAGCGGCCGTTGTGCGGTCGAAACCGCGTGTAGGGCCTCGGTCATGCCGACCTGCCTACCACGCCGTCCGGAAGGCCGTTACACTGCGAGCGCGTGAGTGATATGACGACCGATACTCAGATCTTCAGCGCCGTATGGTCGGTGATCCGGCGGCGAGCGCTCGACCGCGGCATCGCAGCGACCGAGCTGTGCGACCAGGTCATCCGCAGCCACGGCCGTCTGCACCGCGTCGACGGCAAGCTGTGCGCCGGGGACACCGTCCTCGACGAGGGCAACATCATCCTGCCGACGCTCGCGCGGGCCACCTCGCTCGGCTTCTCGCTCTACCTCGGCAACCGCCGGATCTCGTCGGTCAGCGTGCTCGGGGCCGGCAAGCCTGGCGACATCGGCGCCTACGCCGACGCCGAGCTGGTCGACATCGTCCTGCGCAAGCGCGAGGTGTTCAAGGGCACCATCCAGCGCGGCGGCCAGGCGGTGCTATCGATGGCCCGCCCGCTCTACCTCGGCGACAGCCCCGACGAGGCCGGCCCGATCGGCATGCTCGAGGCCTTCATCAATGAGCAGGCCTTCTTCGAGTCGCTCGCGGCGGCCTCCCGCATCAGCGCGGAGCAACGCTCGGCGGCCCAGGAGGAGGCCGCCGACAGCATGGAGGGCGTGATCCACTTCCTCGACGACGTCGCCCGTCGCCTCCAGCTGCTGGCGCTCAATGGCAACATTATCGCCGCACAGGCCGGTGAATATGGTCGGGCATTCCGCGTGGTCTGCCGCGAGCTGGGGATCCTCGCCGACCGGGCCAAGGGCACCGTCACCGATGTCCGCAAGCTGATGCACACGATGGGGCTCGAGGCGGCCGACGCCCACGCCCTCGGTGAATCGCCCGATTCAACGCCGCGAAACGAGACAGCGAGCTCCGTCACCAGCGGCGACAGCCGGGGACGGGCGGAGCGCCCCGGGGGCGCGCGGACGACCACAGGGACGGGTCGCGGCGGCTCCGAGTGAGCTCTTTGGTCGTCCGGCGCAGGTGTCCCCGGGGCCAGGTGACAACGATCGGCGCAGCCCACGTCGAGATCGTCCCTGGCCTCCAGGGCAGGATCTCCGGGCCAGGATCTCCGGGACAGGATCTCCAGCCAACGGCCGGAGCCGGCCTCTCCGAGCCGTCATTTGCCGAGCCTATTCTGGCCTATTCGTGCCGATAAAGCCGCCTAGGTCCCCGTCTGCGCCTGATCCCCGCCACCTCCCAGGCGGTCGCGATGGCCTTCCTCGCGGGTTCCGGGCGGCGCGAAGGTGGGCCCCCACGGAGGCCACGCGAGGCCCCAGGTCCGTACATGGGACCGTTTTCTCGTGCCTCTGCGGGGTTTTGACTTGTACTCGCAAACCTGGACGTGCTAGTTGAAGTTTGAAGGCACCGTAGAGTTCGGAGATTGACGATGGACCAGATCTTCGAGAGCCATTTCGGTGGCAATCAAAGCTCCAACGGCGGCGAAACTGAGGGCTACTGCCCGAAGTGTCGCGCAGACACCACTCACGTTATCCTCGAGAGCTACGGCGACGAAGTCCGCCGCGTCCAGTGCGGAGTTTGTGGCGATATCCACTCATTCAAGCCTCCGCGGGGCCGGGACGAAGAGAGCCCGGAGCCGCTGAGCGTCAGTCGGCGCAAGAGCATGAAGAAACTGTCCTGGCACGACGGGGTGCACCAGTACGACGTTGAAGACGCCGTACGTTACAGCCCCAAAACCCTGTTCCAGATCCACCAGATCGTCGTACATCCAACCTTCGGCGTCGGCTTCGTCAGCGAAGTGATGGGCGACAATAAGGTGGAGTTGACCTTCCGCAACGATCTCCAACGCCTGTTCTTGCACGGCCGTGGCGAGCACGAGGAGGAGCGCCGCGGCGAGCGCGTCCCGCCCGACGAGGTCAAGAACCTGCTGGGGCTCGAGCTCGGGCCGGGCCCGGAAGAGATCGCGGCCGAACGCGAGAAGCGTCAGGCTGATGAAGAGGCCGAGGCTTCCTGCCGCAAGGAGGAGAAGCGCCTCGCTGCCGAGCAGGCCCGCGCCGCCGCTGCCGAACGCCGCGAGGAGGAGCGCGTGCGCAAGCAGCAGGAGAAGGACACCCAGCGCAAGGCCAAGGAGGACGAGAAGAAGCGCCGCGAGGAAGAGCGCGAGCGCCTCCGCCTCGAGAAAGAGAACGCCCGCAGCGCCGCCAAGCAGGCCAAGGAGGATGAGAAGAAGCGCAAGGAGGACGAGAAGACCCGCCTCGCCGAGCAGAAGAAGTCCGAGGCCGAGCAGAAGAAGCACGACACCGTCGCCGCCCGCGAGGCCGCCCGCCAGGACGCCGAGAATCGCAAGCGCGACGCCGAGGCCGAGCGCGAGCGCAAGCTCCACGAGAAGGAGAGCCAGCGCAAGGCGAAGGAGGCCGAGAAGGCCAAGAAGGCCAAGGACGCCGAGAAGGCCAAGAAGGCGAAGGACGCCGAGAAGGCCAAGAAGGCGAAGGACGCCGAGAAGGCCAAGAAGGCGAAGGACGCCGAGAAGAAGCAGAAGGCCAAGGAAGCTGAGCGGGCGAAGAAGGCCAAAGAAGCGGCAAAGAAGGAGGCCGCCAAGAAGGCTGGCGCCAAGAAGCCGACAAAGAAGGCCGTCGCCAAGAAGCCGGGCAAGAAGCCCGCCGCCAAGAAGCCCGCAAAGGCGGTCAAGAAGCCCGCTGCCAAGAAGCCGGCAAAGAAGCCGGCAAAGAAGCCGGCCAAGAAGCCGGTCAAGAAGCCCGCCGCCAAGAAGCCGGCAAAGAAGCCGGTCAAGAAGCCGGTCAAGAAGCCTTCTGCCAAGAAGCCCGCAAAGAAGCCCGCGAAGGCGGCCAAGAAGCCCACCAAGGGCAAGCCAAAGCCGAAGAAGAAGTAGCGGGCCTGTCCCCTACCCCGCCCCGCGCGCCCCGGCGTCGCGGGGCGTCGCTATTTGTGCCGACCGAAGATGAATCGGGCCTGTCCCTTGCGACGCCCCACGCGTCGCGGGGCGTCGCTATTGGTGCCTACGCCGCGCGCCCGAACAGGCCGACGACCGCCGCGCCGATCACCACCATCAGGACGCCGCCGACGAGGTGGAGGGCGAGCTGGGTGGCCAGCGGGGCCCAGCGGCTGGCCTGCGCCAGCTCGACGCTCAGGAGGGCGAAGCTGCTGTAGGTCGTGAAGCCGCCGAGCAGGCCCACGAGGGTGATCGTCCGCAGGGGACCAGGCGCCAGCGCGGCCGCCAGCGCGCCGATCGCCAGGCAACCGAGGAGGTTGACCAGCAAGGTGCCGACGTGCGGCAGGCGGGCCGCCAGCGCGGCGTCGAAGCGAGCGCTCAGGACCAGGCGCAGGCAAGCCCCGGCGCCCCCGGCGGCGAACAGCCCGGCCCACTGCGGCCACGTCTTCACCTGGCGGCTATAACCCGTCCGCGTCGCGGGTGAAAGTTTGCCGGGACCGGCCGGTGGGCGCACCCTTCCACCGCAGCATGGCCCGCGCACCCCGAGACGCTCGCCCCGAGCCCCCACCCCGCCGCCGCCCGCCGAGCGCCCTCGGGGCGCACTTCGGCGGGCGCATCGACCCCTTCACCAGCGCCGTGCTGGTGTTCCCGCTGTTCCTCACCTACCAGCTCGGCATCCTCGGCCGCGGCGGGAGCGGCCAGAACGGGGTCGACTTCCTCACCCGCGAGCTCATCGAGCTGTGCGCCCGCGACCTCGGCAACTACCTCGGGGTGCTCGGCGCGGGCCTGCTCGCCTACGCGGCGCTGCTGGTGATCCTGCGCCAGTACGGCCGCTTCAACCCGCGGGTGTTCCTGCCGATGCTCGCCGAGTCGGCCTTCTACGCCGGCACCATGGGCACGCTGATCCTGTTCGCTATCCACCGCTTCGCCGAGGTGATGCCCCAGCTCGCGCTCGCCCAGGTGCCGCTCGCCGACGTGGTCGTCATCTCGGCGGGCGCCGGGCTGCACGAGGAGCTCATCTTCCGGGTGATCGGCATGGGCGGGCTCGGCTTCCTGCTGGCCGGCATCACCGGGCCGCGGCGCGCGTGGGTGTTCGCGCTCGTGCTCTCATCGCTGGTCTTCAGCCTGGCGCACCACATCGGGCCGGCCGGCGAGGCCTTCACCTTCGCGGCCTTCGTCTACCGGACGCTCGCGGGGGTGTTCTTCGCGCTGGTGTATCAGCTGCGCGGCTTCGCGGTCGCGGCCTGGACCCACGCCCTCTACGACGTGTACGTGCTCAGCCTGCACGGCTAGCCGGGTCGCGGGTTGTCCCCAAGGACAGGTTGACGGAACGCAGACGGTCGACGGCCGGTGGGCCATCGACCGTCTCAACGCAAGGACGCGCAGCTCAGCTAGCGGCGGCCGCCGCCGCCTTCTCGGTCACGCTGAGGTGCAGGAGGTCGACGAGCTCGTTGATGTTGGTGAGCTTGTTGAGCTGGTCGCGCGGGACCTTCACCTTGAGCTCGCGCATGCTGCAGGACACGACCTCGACGATGTCGAGGCTGTTGGCTCCGAGCTCCTTCATCGACTTGGACGGGTCGATCTCCTTGCCCTCGATGCCCTCGACGGTGTCGGCGAGGTGGCGTCGAACGACGGCAAGGACTTCTTCACGTGTGCTGATCATCGTTTCTCCTTCAACGAAGGATCCTGGGGGTACAGGACCTTGAGCCCGCGCTGCTCTCGCTGCGAGAACAGGCGGACGACGTTGTCGGCGAAACCGAAGCCCCTGTCCAGTAGTAGGACCTGGCCCTTGACCCCGTCCATGAGTCCGCTGCAGAGACCGAGGGCGGCGGCCGCGACCTCCTCGGGGCTCACGAAGAAGCCCTCGCCGTAATATTGTTTGCAGAACGGGGCGAAATCCGGGCCGAAGGTGGCCTCCAGGGAGCGCGTCTCGACCGGGTTGGCGCGCACGACGTTGATGCGAATATCCTCACTGAGCAGATCTGCAGTGAGGTAGCGGCAGAAAGTCTCCATCACCGTCTTGCTGGCGGCGACGAAGTCGTAGCCCGGGAGGAAGTACTCGGGGCCGCGGGAGGACATGCCGATCGCGTAGCGCGGGTAGCGGCCGAAGGCGGCGTGGGCGGCCTGCAGGTAGCCGACGAAGGGCCAGGCGCTGTAGCCGAGGCTGCGCAGGAAGCTCTTCTTGTCGAGGTCCTCGTGCTGCTGGCTGACGTGGGCGAAGGAGACGTTGCTGAGGATCGCAAACAGGCTGTCGTGGTCGCGCTTGATGGTGGTCATCAGCGCGTCGGTGTCCTCGTCTTGCGAGACGTCGGCCTCGACGATGACCGGGGCGCGGGCGCCTGCGCTGCGAAACTCGGCCTGCAGCGTGTCCTCGTCGGCGCTGCCCCAGCGGTGGGTCAGGTACACGTGGGCGCCGTGGCGGGCGAACAGCAGGCCGCAGGCGCGGCCGATGCCGTCGGTGCCGCCGGTGATGATCACCGCCTGGTCCTTCAGGTCGTTCTTGAGCATGGACATGATCAGGTGGCCTCCGTCTCGGGCTGCAGGAGGCGGGGGCCGAGGGTGGCGATGTTGTCGACGAAGGCGGCGCCGCGATCGAGGGTGACGACCTGGCCGGACATCGCATCGAACATGCCGCTGCACAGCGCGAGGGTGGTGTCGGCGATCTCCTCGGGGGTGCAGGCGAACTCGGCGAAGCGGCGCCCGAGCTCGACCTGCTCCGGGCCGAACATGTCCTTGTAGGACTCGGTCATGACCTGGCGCGAGCGCAGGGCCTGCACCTTGCAGCCATCCGCGAACAGGTGGGTGGCCATGTAGCGGACGAAGGTCTCGAGCACGGCCTTGGCGACGGCGACGTAGCCGTAGGCCGGGTAGTGGGCGTCGGGGCCGTCGGAGGACATGGCGACGGCGTAGCGGGGGTAGCGTCCGAAGGCGCGGTGGATCGCGTGGAGGTAGCCGACGAAGGGCCACGAGCTGTACTCGAGGCTCTTGTAGAGAGAGCGGCGCTTGAGCTCGAGGGTGCCCTCGCCGCGCTGGACGACGGCGACGTTGGAGATGAACACGTCGACGTGGTCGTGCTCGGCCTTGACGCGCTCGAGCAACGCCGCGGTGTCCTCGTCGCGCGAGACGTCGGCCTCGACGATCATCGGCGCGGGGGCGCCGATCGCCGCGAAGCGGGCGCGCAGGGCGTCCTCGTCGGCGCTGCCCCAGCGGTGGGTGAGGATCGCCCGGGCCCCGTGGCGGGCGAAGGCGAGGCCGCAGGCGAGGCCGATGCCGCGGGTGCCGCCGGTGATGAGCACCGCCTTGCCAGTGAAGTCGTTGAAGTGCATCGGTCGGTACCTCGGGCTAGGGGCGGTAGTTCTCGCGGATGAGGGCCTTGGTGGCCGGGTCGGCGAAGCAGAGCTCGTGCATCAGCGACTCGAGCGTGCGGGCCTCCTCGAAGGCCACGCGGCGCGGCAGGCCGAGGGTGCGCTTGAGCAGCAGCAGGGCCGCGCGCGGCTTTTCGCACAGGCGGGCCGCGACGTCCAGCGCCCGCACCTCGACCTCGGCGCGGGGCAACACGGCGTTGACCTGGGCCCCGCGGGCCGCGAGCTCCTGGCCGCGGAAGTACTGCGCGCCCAGCATCATCTCGGCGGCCACGTAGGGGCCCACGGCGGCCTGCAGGAGGCGGGTGGTGCCCATCCCGGGCGTGAAGCCCAGGTCCATGAAATTGCAGCCGTAGCGGCTCTCGCGGGCCATGAACACGAGGTCGCAGGCGAGGCCGAAGACCAGGCCGCCGCCGACGGCCGCGCCGGCCATGGCGGCGATGCTGGGTTGCGGCAGCTCGAGCAGGCTGCGGGTGAGCAGGAGGTCGTAGGGGGCGATGCGCCCCTCGGCGAGGCCGAGCAGGACGCTGCGATCGCCGCCGGCGGAGAACAGATCGGGCAGGCCACACAGGACCACGACCTTGACGTCGGCGCGGGCCCCGAGGGCGCCGAGGGCCTGGACCAGGGCGGCGACGAAGGGCTGGCTGAAGGCGTTCTTGCCGGCGCTGTCCTGCATGCGCAGGACGGCGCAGCCGGCCTCGTCGACGCGGATGTCGAGGATGTCCTCGGGGACAGGTTGCTGTGGCTGGTTCATGGCCGGGCTCCGGGGCGGGTGGCCCAGGGTGGGAGCTCGCCGGCGAGGAAGCCGGCGATCGCGGCGCGCAGCTCGGGGCGCAGGACATCGGCGCTGGTGCGCGCGACGCCGGCGGCGAGCGCCTCGGGCAGCGCCAGGCCGGCGATCTCGGCGGAGAAGCGCTTGAGCCGGGCGACCGCGTCGGGGCTGCAGCGCAGCAGGTACTTGAGGCGGGCGGCGAGGCTGCGGGCCGGGTCGTCGCTGCGCTCGTCGACGAGGCCGATGTGGAGGGCCACGTCCGCGTCGATCGCGTCGCCGGTGAGGGCGAGGGCGCGGGCGCGGGCCGGGCCGACGCGCTCGCCGAGCACCGGCAGCACGACCGCGGGGATGAGGCCGAGGAACAGCTCGGGCAGGCGGAAGCTCGCGCGCGGTCCGGCGATCACGAGGTCGCAGGCCGCCGCGAGGCCGACCCCGCCGCCCGAGGCCGCGGCCTCGACGAGGCACACGCTGGCGAAGCGGGAGCCGCGCAGGAGGCCGAGCACGCGGGCGTAGCAGGCGATCGCGGCGGATGGATCGCGCTCCGTGATCTCGACTGTGCTGCTGTCGCGCGTGGACACGTCGGTGTCGCCGTCCGGTGCGATGGCGAGGGCCTGGAGGTCCATGCCGCGACAGAACTCCTCGGCCTCGCTGGCGAGCACGAGCACGCGGCAGCGAGGGTCGGCCTCGGCGCGCAGGAGCAGCTGCTCGAGCGCGGCGAGGCCTGGGCCACCGAGGGCGACGACACCAGTGCCAGAGCCAGTGCCAGTGCCAGTGCCAGTGCCAGTACCAGAGCCAGTACCAGAGCCAGTACCAGAGCCAGTACCAGAGCCAGCGCCAGCCTCGTCGGCGCCGAGCCAGGCGCGCCAGACGGGCGTGTCGAGGGCTTCACAGCGCAGGTGCATGATGTCCTCGGCGGCGCCTAACTCAGGCGGTACGCGCGTTGAAAGGCCGTCACGCCGTCGAGCACGAGGCGGCCCTTGCCGGCGTAGACGCGCTCGTAGAGGTCGTGGAGGCCGGTCTTGGCGACGCTGTAGTCGGGCTGGTCGACCAGGCTCATGCGCAGGCGCTCGACCGCCTCGTACTCGGGGACGCTGAGCTGCAGGCGGGCGTCGAGGCCGGCCTGCAGCGCCGCCGCGGCGACGCGGGCGTGCGCGTGTGCGCCGATCTTCGCCGCGTAGAACTCGGCGCAGGAGCCCGAGCCGTAGGAGAACATCGACACCCGGTCACCGGCCTGCAGCTCCGGCGAGCTGTCGATCAGGCCCATCAGGGCGATGAAGGTCGCGGAGGTGTAGCTGCCACCGAACTGGCTGTTGTAGATGAGGGCCGACTTCGACTTGCGCTCGAAGTGCTCGCGGGCCGCCTTGACGCCCATGTCGGCGCGCCAGTGGCGGAGCATGGCCCGGTGGGCGCGGAAGGTCATGCCGCCGAAGGGCACGTGGTAGATGTGCCTGGCGAAGTAGCTGTCGTAGTCGATCGGGCCGACCTTGCGGATGAAGTGCTCGTAGGCGCCCTCGAGCGCCTCGAGGTAGCCGTAGAGGCTGGTGTCGGCGTGGCCGACCTCCTGCATCGAGGTCGGGCGGTAGGTGTCGAAGATCTCGTGGGTCCAGTAGCCGGTCTTGTCGAGCTCGAGCTCGAGGACGTCCGGCGTGGCGCTGACCAGCATCGCCGTCGCGGCGGCCCCGAGCACGTACTCCCAGGGCTGGCCGAGGTGCATGCGGCTCTGGTCGCTGGTGACGACGAGGGCCTTCTTGCCGGGCGCGGCCCCGGAGGCGACCCAGTGCGCGGCCATCATCAGGCCGGAGGTGCCGCCGTAGCAGGCGTGCTTGGTCTCGAAGTTGCGGCAGTTGGGCGTGATCTGGCACCAGCGCTGCACGTAGGTCGACATCGGCTTGCCGAAGTCGGTCGCCGACTCGCTGCCGACGATGACGAGCTCGATGTTCTCGCGGTCCTCCGGGGTGACGACCTGCAGGGCCGCGTTGACGGCCATGGTCACCGGGTCCTCCCACGGCGGGTTGAGCGAGCGGGCGCGGACCCACAGCTCGCCGATCGGGTGGTTCGGGTCGTGGTCGCGGGCCTCGGCCAGCACGCGCATGTCGAGGGCGAGCGTGCAGGGGTAGGCGGCGATGCGCTCGATGCCGACGGCCATCAGTAGGTCCAGTCGAGGCCGCCGGTCACGGGGATGACCTGGCCGTTGATGTAGCTGCCGCCGGGGCCGGCGAGGAAGGTGACGACGGTGGCGAGCTCGTCGATGCGGCCCATGCGGCCCTTGGGCATCGGGCAGTACTGGGCCCAGTACTCCTTGGCCTGGGCGGGCATCGACTCGCGGGTCATGTCGGTGTCGAAGAAGCCGGGGACGACGACGTTGGCGGTGATGCCCTTGCGCCCGTACTCCTTGGCAAGCGAGAGGGTGAGGCCGTGGAGGCCGGCCTTGCTGGCGGCGTAGTTGGCCTGGCCCGCGGCGCCGCTGTGCTGGATCGACGAGACGTTGATGATGCGGCCGAAGCGGCTGGCGAGCATCGACGAGAGGAAAGCGCGAATGACGTAGAAGGGGCCGTGGAGGTTGGTGGCGAACACGCTGTGCCACTCCTCGTCGGACATCGAGATGACGAGGTTGGCGCGGTTGATGCCGGCGCAGTTGACGACGACGGCGATGCTCTCGAAGTCGGCGAGGACCTGGTCGGCGACCGCGGCGACGGCCTCGGGGTCGCCGACGTCGAGGACGTAGCCCTTGCACAGGGCGCCGGGGCGCAGGGCGCGGGCCTCGGCCTCGACCTTCGCGGCGGCCTCGCGGTTGCCCTTGAAGGCGAAGGCGACGTCGTGGCCCTCGCGGACGGCCTGGAGGACGATGCCCGCGCCGATGCCGCGAGAGCCGCCGGTGACGAAGTAGTTCATGACATCCTCATAATCCTTAAGGGGCCCGGGCGCTGGGGCCTACAGCTTGCTCGGGTCGAAGCGGCGATAGAGGGCGCAGCAGTTGAGGCCGCCGAAGCCGAAGGAGTTCTTGACCATGAGCTGGATCTCGTGGTCGACGGGGACGTTGGCGCACACGTCGAGGTCGACCTCGGCGTCGAGCTTCTCGATGTTGATCGAGGGGTGGAGCTTGCGGCCCTGCATCTGCAGCATGGCGGCGACGGTCTCGACCGCGGGGGCCGACCAGCAGGTGTGGCCGAGCATCGACTTGGGGGCGTTGATCTTGAGGCGCTTGGCGTGGTCGCCGAACACCCGCTTGATCGCGTTGAGCTCGGAGAGGTCGCCGAGCGGGGTCGAGGTCGCGTGGGCGCTGACGTAGTCGATCTGGTCGGGGCGGACGCCGGCGCGGCGGAGCAGGCGCTCGATGGTGCGGGCCTGGCCGTCGGTCGAGGGCGAGGGCAGGTGGCTGCCGTCGGAGGTGGAGGTGCAGCCGAGGATCTCCGCGTAGATCTTGGCGCCGCGCTTGAGCGCGTGGCCGAGCTCCTCGAGGACCAGCACGCCGGCGCCGTGGGACGGCACGAAGCCCTCGCGGCGGGCGTCGTAGGGGCGGCTGGCGAGCTGCGGCTCGTCGTTGAAGCTCTCGTAGGTGATGGCGCCGAGCAGGGCCATCGCGTGCACACCCATCTGCGAGAAGTCGAGCACCGGGCCGACGACCATCGCCACGTCGTGGTCGTGGTGGCGGATCTCGTCGAGGGCGGAGCGCAGGGCCACGTTGGCGCTGGCACAGGCGCCGCCGAGGGTGTAGGCCGCGCCCTGCCAGCCGAGCAGCTCGCAGACCGAGCCGGCGTGGTCGGTGTCGAGCATGTGCAGCGCCGCCATCGAGTCGATGTAGTCGGGCTCCTCGTGGAGGAAGGTCTCGTAGTTGCTGGCGAAGTAGCGCTCGTTCAGGTTGTGACCGCCGACCAGCACGGCGCGACGGGTCGGATCGCCGCCCTCGCCGAGGCCGGCGTCGAGCCAGGCATCGGCGGCGCACAGCACCGACAGCGAGGTCGAGAACGGGGCCTTGTTGCACAGCACGCGGGCGCGGCGGTGCATCTCGGCGGGCAGGCGGTCGCGCAGGCGGCCGAGCTTGGCCTTGACGTCGTACTCCGAGAGGTCGCCGCCGACCTTGGAGTAGACGGCGTCGTTGCGCAGCCACTTCCAGCGCGTGATCGCCGACTTGCCCGCGAGCAAGCTGGCATAGAAGGTCTCGAGATCGTCGCCGATCGGCGTGTTGATGCCGAGGCCGGTGATGACGATGCGTCTGTCATTCGCCATGAACAATCACTCCGGGTCAATCGAACTCAGTCCGCCGTCGGTCCAGCATCACACCCAAGCCTCGGTCCTGGCCCCTGGTCAAGCCCCTGGTCAAGCCCCTGGTCAAGCCCCTGGTCAAGCCCGGTCAAGCCCTTAGTCAAGCCCCTAGTCAAGCAGGATGACCTCGAACACGGCCAGGGCCTTGACCTCGTCGCCGTGGATCACCTGGCCGATGCAGGTCGAGACGTAGTCGCTCTGCTCGAGCGAGCGAGCGAGCAAGGTGACGCGCTCGCCGGGTCGCACGGCGCCCTGGAACAGCGCGTGGTGGACCTTGAGCAGGCGCAGGCGGGCGGGCTGGTCGGCCGCGTCGACCAGCTGGGCGGCCCCTGGAGCGACCTGTGGCCGGCCCTTCGCCAGCAGGTGCTGCAGGCAGATGCCGAGCTGGCCGATGGCCTCGACCAGGAGCACGCCGGGGTAGACCGGGTCGCCGGGGAAGTGGCCGGCGAGCACGGGGTCGTGCGGGTCGATGCTGCGGCGACCGACGACGGCGGCCTGCGTGAAGTCGACGGTGTCGATGGTGTCGACGAGCAGGAAGGGGTCGCGGTGCGGCAGCATGCGCTCGAGCTGCGGGCGGCCGAGCTCCACGCGCAGGCTGTGCTCGCCGGGCGCGAAGACCGGCCGACGACGGTAGGTCTTCACGAGATCGAGGAGGTCGCTGGCGGGGTCGAAGGCGCCGGCGAGCGACTCGAGGGTCGTCACGCCTGCGGCCATTCACGGACCTCGAGCGACCCGGACATGGGCGCGGGCATGGAACCAGACATCGGCCCAGGCATAGAACCAGCCATGGGGCCAGGCATCGCTGCGGCGCCGCCGGTGGTGGCGCGATGGGAGCGCAAGGTCGCGAGCACGTCGGCGAGGTGGCCGGCGGCGTCGTCGCGGCTGTCGGTGCAGTAGCGCGGGCGGGCGACCCACTTGCGGTCGAGCAGGTTGAACAGCACCTGGCGCGGGCCGACCTCGACGAGCACGGCGTCGGGGTGGAGGGCGACGACGTGCTCGATGGAGCGGCGCCACAGCACGGGGGTGTGCACATGGGCGGAGAGCATGGCGACGTAGTCGTCGTGGGTGGCGGCGAGCACGGGGGCGCCGACGCGGTTGGGCAGGTAGGGGCGACGAGCGGTGCGGAAGCGGGCACGGCGGAGGTGCGGGCGCAGGGCCTCGCCGACCGGGGCGAAGATCGAGGCGTGCATCGGCACCTGACGCTCGATGATCGCGGGGACCACGTAGTGCTCGTCCTCGAGGACGGCGACGGCGGCCTCGACCGCGGCCTGCTCGCCCGAGAGCACGTGTTGGCGCGGCGAGTTGAGGTTGACGATCTCCAGCACGCCGAGGCCGCGGGCGCGGACCGAGTCCACGACCTCTTCGAGGGTGCCGAGGTCGAGCGGCTGGACCGAGGCCATGTAGCCGCGGGGGCCGGCGTCGTAGGCCTCGCCGCGGGCCTTGACCAGGCGCAGGGCGTCGATGAAGTCGAGCGCGCCGATGTGGGTGAGGTGGTTGTACTCGCCGAGGCTGAGGCCGAGGGAGAGCTCCGCGTCGACGCCCTCGGCCTGGAGGATCGAGAGCATCATGTGGTTGGCGATGAACACGCCGAGCTGGACGTCGACGTTGCGCTCGAATGCGCCGGGGTTGTCCTCGCTGTAGTGGCTGCGGAGGTCGCGGCCGAGAGCCTCGCCGGCCTGCGCGAGCACCTCGTCGGCGCGCGGGTGCAGACGAGCCAGCTTGTCCAGCATTCCGGGGTACCGGGAGCTCTGCCCGGGGAACATGAAGACCAGAGTCATCGCCGGGTCATGCCTGCCTGGAGGTGCGGACCACCGTGTCCTCGAGGATCTGCAGCGCGAGGTCGAGGTCCTCGCGGGAGTGGGCCGCGGTGATGGCGACGCGGAAGCGCAGGCCGTCTTCGGGCACCGATGGGTAGTCGACGGGCGCGAGGAAGAGGCCCTTCTCGTGCATCTCGCGGGTGAGCTCGTAGAGGCGGCGACGGTCGGAGCCGATGATGATCGGGACGACCTGGCTGGTGGAGTGGCCGAGGTCGAGGCCGAGGCCGAGCGCCTGCTCGCGGAAGTAGCGGGTGTTGGCCCAGCAGCGCTCGCGCAGGCTGTTGTCGCGGGTGGCGACGTCGAGGGCCTTGCTGACGCCGGCGACCACCGATGGCGGCAGCGCGCAGCTGAAGCCGTAGGGGTTGATGTAGTAGCGGATGTACTGCAGCAGCTTGCGCGGGCCGACGGTGAAGCTGCCGGCGCCGGCGAAGGCCTTGGAGAAGGTGGCGAACTGGAGGGCGACCCGCGACTCGGCCCGCGACTCGGCGTCGTGGTGCTCGAGCACGCCGCGGCCGTGGGCGCCGTAGACGAGGATCGAGTGGGCCTCGTCGATGAAGACGCCGACGCCGTGGCGCTCGGCCACCGGCAGCAGGTTCGGGAGGTCGGCGATGTCGCCGTCCATCGAGTAGACGCCCTCGAGCACGATGAGGCGGCGCTGGCCCTCGCTGGCCTGCAGGGCCTGCTCGAGCGAGGCGGGGTCGTTGTGGTCGAAGAAGACCAGGCGGGCGCGCGCCAGCTTGGCGCCGTCGATCGAGCAGAGGTGGCTCTTGGCGTCGAGGATCGCCACGTCGCCCTTGCGCAGCAGCCCGGTGAGGGTGCCCATGCCGCCGGCGAAGCCGCTGTTGAAGATGATGCAGTCCTCGCGCCCGGTGAAGGTGGCGAGCTTGTGCTCGAGCTCGCGGTGCAGGTCGCTCATGCCCGACAGCAGCGGCGAGCCGCACGCGCCGGTGCCGTAGTCTCGTAGGGCCTTCTGGGCGGCCTCGATGACCTCGGGGTGCATGGCGAGGCCGAGGTAGTTGTACGAGCTGAGGTTGACGACGCGGCGGGTGACGCCGTCGCGGCGGATGTCCATGCGCGGCGCGACGCCGGAGAGCATCTGCGGCTCGTACATCGCCATGGCCCACGCGCCTTCTTCGGCCCAGCGCGTGAAGCTCTCTGGCGGGATCAGCGGATCGTCGCTGTCCGAGAAATAGAAGTCTGCGAGGCTAGATTCGGCTTCGCGGCCCATGCGCGGTCCCCAAGAGGAGTCAGGGCGTAGTTACAGCGAAAGTAGCGTGGGTGTCACGGAAATTCAGCGCTGCACCGCTATTTACACACGCGTTTGAATGGAGTGTCACACGCATGTACAAAGAGAACGCACTCGCCTGCGCATTCGCCTGCGCACCGCGGACGCGTGTCGCCGCGACTGGGCTTGCGCACCCGCAGCGCGGCGGCTATCTCGGCCGCGTGAGCACGCAAGTCCTCGTCACTGGCGCCAACGGCTTCATCGGCAGCCACCTCGTCGAACGCCTGCACGAGCGCGGAGAGGCCGTGCAAGCGATGGTGCGGGGCAGCTCGAAGCTCGCGCACCTCGAGGGCTGCGCGGCGCCGCGGGTGCACGCGGCGCTGGACGACGTCGCGGCGATGACGACGGCGATGGCGGGCGTCGAGGTCGTGTATCACGTGGCCGGGCTGACGGCGGCGTTCTCTCGCGCGGAGTTCGAGCGGGCCAACGCCACCGGCACCGCCAACGTGTTCGCGGCGGCGCGTGCGGCGGGGGTGCGGCGGGTGGTGTACGTGTCGTCGCTGATGGCGGCCGGGCCCTCGCACCCGGAGGTCGCGCGCCGCGAACACCACGCGCACCGCGTCGGCTTCACGCGCTACGGCGACAGCAAGCTCGGGGGCGAGGCGATTGCGTGGGAGCAGGCCCAGAGCGGGGCGATCGAGGCGGTGATCGTGCGACCGCCGCTGGTCTACGGGCCGCGCGACACCGACGTGCTGCAGATGATCAAGTCGGCCGGGGCGGGGATCATCGCCCAGCCGGGCCTCGGACGACCTGCATGGCTGTCAGCGATCCACGCGCTCGACCTCGTCGAGGGGATCATCCTCGCGGGCGAGCGCGGGGTCCCGCTGCCGATCCTGGCTGACGTCGGTGGGCACGTGCTGGCCGGACACGGGGCGGCGCACGACCACGTGTCCGAACAGCCCGACGAGCCGGCGGGCCGCGGGATCTACTACTTCAGCGATGGCGGTCAGCACACGGTCACCACCTTCGGCCAGGTCGCCGCGGCGGCGCTCGGGCGCCGCGCCCTGGCCCTGCGCTTCCCGGGACCGGCGGTGATCACGGTGGCCGCGATCAACACGTGGCTCGGCAAGCTGCGCGGCAAGGCCCCTGCCCTCTCGCTCGACAAGGCCCGCGGCAGCCTGGCGCCGGGCTGGTGGTGCGACGACGCCAAGGCGGTGCGGACGCTCGGGTACCGCCCGCAATTTCCGCTCGAGCAGGGCCTCGAGCACACGGTCCGCTGGCTCCGCGAGCAACGCTGGTTATGATGCGGGCGGATGCTCCGCCCCTCCGTCGCCCACGCCGCCTTCGACCCCGAACAATTCGCCGAGCTGCGCGCGGCGCTGCTGCGCGGGGCGCTGAGCCCGGAGCGCACGCGCCTGAGCCACGCGCCCGAGCGCCTGACACCGGAGGCCATGACCGCGGTGGCGGGGCTCGACGCGGCGACGCGGGCCCGTCTCACGGCGCGCGGCGAGGCGGCGATCCGTGGGCGTGAGGTCGCGGCGCTGGTGCTCAACGGCGGGATGGCGACCCGCTTCGGCGGGGCGGTGAAGGGCGTGGTGCCGGTGCTCGCGGGCCCGGGCGCGCCGTCCTTCCTCGCGGTCAAGCTGGCCGGGCTGCGCGGCGTGCCGGTGGTGCTGATGCACAGCTTCGCCACCGCGGCCGCGAGCGCGGAGCACCTCGCGGCGATCGACTGGTCGGGGGTGCCGCACGGCGATCGCCTGGTGTTCGAGCAGTCGCTGCTGCCGCGCATGCTGGCCGACGGCACGCCCCTGCCGGCGCTGCCGGAGGCCGAGAGCTGGGGCGACACGCTGGTCTACGCGGCGCCGGGGCACGGCGACACGCTGCGCCGCCTGCGTGACAGCGGCACCCTGGCGAGCCTGCGAGCGCGTGGCGTGCGGCACCTGCTGGTGTCGAACGTGGACAACCTCGGGGCGACGCTCGACCCGCTGCTGCTCGGGGCTCACTTGGAGGCGCACGAGCGCGGCAACTCGCTGAGCGTGGAGGTGGTGCTGCGAAGCCCGGACGACGCCGGCGGCTGCGTGGCGGGTGTGGGTGGCAGGCCGCAGATCATCGAGGGCTTCCGCCTGCCGGCTGGCGTGGCTATCGAGCACTACCCGCACTTCAACACCAACACCCTGTGGGTCGCGCTCGACGCCCTGACCGAGGCGCACCCGCTGACCTGGTTCGCGGTGCGCAAGGCGATCGATCTGCCGGAGGGCGGCGCGCGCGAGGTGCTGCAGTTCGAGCAGCTGATCGGGCAGCTGAGCGAGTTCGTGGCGACCACCTGCCTGCTGGTGGATCGCGCGCGCTTCCTGCCGATCAAGAGCCGCGAGGAGCTGCGCGCTGCGGCGCCGCAGATCGCCGGGCTGGCGCGCGCGGCCGGGTTGGCCGCTGCGGCCGCGGGCTGACGGGCTGTCCCCGGGGACAGGTCATTCCACGAGCTCGCCGAGGCTGCGCTCGCCGTCGAGGGCGGTGAGGCGCAGACGGACCGCGCGACCGAGCAGCGCGTCGGGGCCGTCCAGCTGGACCTTGATGTAGTTGTCGGTCAGGGCGACGAGGCGGCCGCTGTGGCGGTCGCGGGCGCGGTAGACCACCGCCGGGGCGAGGACGCCGAGCTGCGATCCGCGGAACGCGAGGCCCTTGCGCTGCGAGAGGGCGCGCAGGACCCGGGTGCGACGCAGGCGCTCGCCGGGAGGCACGGGGTCCGGGAGCTCGGCGGCCGCGGTGCCGCGGCGCTCCGAGTACGAGAACACGTGCAGGCTGGCGAGCGGGGCCGCGTCCAGGAGATCGACGGTGCGCGTGAAGGCGGCGAGGCTCTCGCCGGGGAAGCCGGCGATCACGTCGGTGCCGAGGTGGATGCCCGGGACCGCGGCGGCGAGCCGGGGCAGGAGCTCGCGCAGGTCGGCGACGCTGTGACCGCGACGCATCGCTCGCAGCACGCCGTCGTCGCCGCTCTGGACCGGGAGGTGGAGGTGGCGACACAGCCGGCGATCGCCCGCCAGCAGGGCGATGAGACGGTCGTCGACCTCGTGCGGGTCGACCGAGCCGAGGCGCAGGCGGGCCGGGCCGAGCTCGGGGAGGAGGACTGCGAGCAGGCCGCAGAGGTCGCTGCGCGGGGCGAGGTCGCGGCCGTAGGTGCCGAGGTGGACGCCCGTCAGCACGACCTCGGGGACACCGGCGGCGATCAGCGCCCGCAGCTGGGCGCGGGCCTCGGCGAGCGGGAGGCTGCTGCTGCGCCCGCGCACCTGCGGGACGATGCAGAAGCTGCAGCGGTAGTCGCAGCCGTCCTGGATCTTGAGGTAGGCCCGACTGCGCCGGGGGTCGGCGGCGGGCTGCAGACGGGCGATCCGCTGGCGCCGGGCGAGGTCGACGGCGGCGACGTGCACGCGATCGTCGCCTGTCCCGAGGGCCAGCTCGAGGAAGCGCTCCTTCTCGCGGTTGCCGAGCACGCGCGAGACCTCGGGCATGGCCGCGAGCGCGTCAGGGTCGGCGGTGGCCATGCAGCCGGTGACGACGATGCGGGCGCCAGGACGCTGCCGGGCCGCGCGGCGCACCAGCTGGCGGGTGTCGGCGTCGGCGTCGTGGGTGATCGTGCAGCTGTTGACGACGTAGAGGTCGGCGGCGCGGTCGTCGAAGCCGACGACCTCGTGCCCGGCGGCGCGGACGACCCGCTCGAGCGCGTCGGTCTCGAACTGGTTCAGTCGGCAGCCGAGCGTGGCGAAGGCGACGCGCATCGCGTCACAGCGAGAAGCGCCAGACGAACTCCTGCGTCTTCTGCTTGAAGCGGTCGAACTTGACCTTGGACTTGACCGACTTGGCGATGCAGCGGGCAGCGGAGCTGGTGTCGGCGGGGGACATCTCGAGGACCCGGCCGGTGGCGCCCTCGACCTTCATCTTCACCAGCGCGACGGCGCCGCGGACGGCCCCGGCGGAGACCCGGCAGGCCTCGACGTCCTTGACGATGGCGGAGCTGGTCAGCACGCGGCGCTGATCGAAGGGCTCGAGCTTCTCGAGCGTGGGCGAGGCCAGCGGCTCGGTCTTCGGGTCCTTCTTGACCGGCGGGTCCTTCTTGACCGGCGGGTCCTTCTTGATCCGCGGCGGCGGGTCCTTGATCGGTGGGCCCTTCTTCGTCACCTCCGGATCGTCGTCGTCGACGATGATGTCCGCGGTCTCCTCGCCCGGGACCGGCGTGGGCACCGGCTCGGGCACGGTCGGCTCGGGCGGCGGTGTCACGACCTGGACCGGCTCCGGTGGGCCTTGCTTGTCGACCGGGGCCCCGGTGGCGGCGACCGTGTCACCAGCCTCGCCGCCGCGGTTGAGCGCGAAGACCAGCCCGACCACCAGCAGGAGCACGGCCGCGAGCAGGCCGATGACCAGCTTGGTGAGCAGCTGCGGGTCGCGCACGGCCTCGGGCCAGTGGCCACCGGAGCCGACGGTGACCTGGTTGGCGATGTTGCTGTTGCTGAGCGGGCCGGTCGGGCTGCCGGGGAAGGTGACGTCCTGCGGGGTGCTGCTGCCGTTGGCGCTGCTGGCACTGCCGCTGTTGGCGGCCGCGAGGGCCTGGGCGCTGGCGGCGTTCATGGCCGCAGCGATGCGGGCGGCGGAGGCGGCGGCGTCGAGGTTGCTGGTGGTGCCGGAGCGGCCGTCCGAGAGGCCGCGCGGGGCGGCGACGATGCCCTCGATGAGCTCGGCCATGGTCTGGAAGCGCATGGCGCGGTCCTTCTCCATGGCCTTGAGGATGATGGTCTCGACCTCGACCGGGATGTCGGCGTCGGGGGCGAGCTGACGCGGCGGCACCGGGCGCACGTTGACCTGCTGCGACAGGACGCCAAACATGGTCTTGTCGCTGAAGGGCAGCTGACCGGTGAGCAGCTGGTACATGATGCAGCCGAGCGCGTAGATGTCGATGCGCACGTCGCCGGCCTCGCCCTGGACCTGCTCGGGGGCCATGTACTCGGGCGTACCGATCAGCGCGCCGGCCTGGGTCAGCGTGTGCGAGATCTGGCGGTTCTCCTCGTGCATCTTGGCGATGCCGAAGTCGAGGACCTTGACGAAGTCCCGCATGCCGTTGCGGTGGATGATGAAGCAGTTCTCCGGCTTCATGTCGCGGTGCAAGATGCCCTTGGCGTGGGCGGCCTGCAGCGCGCGGCAGATCTGCAGCAAGATCCGTCGGGCCCGCGACCACGGCAGCGAGCCGCTGCGGCGAAGCAGCTTGCCGAGGTCCTCGCCCTGCAGGTGCTCCATCACGAAGAACACCGCGCCGTTGGGCATCTCGCCGTAGTCGATGACGTCGATGACGTTCTCGTGGCCGATCTTCGAGGCCGCCTGGGCCTCCCGCAGGAAGCGCTTCACCTGATCAGGGCGGTGGGTGTAGGCGGGGTTGAGCACCTTGACGGCGACCCGCTTGCCGAGCGCGACGTGCTCGGCGAGGTAGACCTTGCCCATGCCGCCCTTGCCGATCAGGTCGAGCACGCGGTAGCGGTCGGCGAGGACCTGGCCGAACAGCGCGTCGCGCCGCGGCGACAGCGAGCCGGAGCCAGAACCGGAGTGCGAGCCGGAGCCGGAGCCGGAGCCGGAGCCGGCCTCGCCTTCGCCGCTGGGCGTGGCCTCGACGCGGGTGCCGTCGTCGGAGGAGTCGCGCGCGCGGCTCGGCGGGGCCTGACCGTTCTGCGTGATGTGGATGACGACGTCGCCGGAGTCACCGCCCGAACGTCCGCGCTCGAAGCTGGTGGGCGTGCCGGTGGCGCGATCGTCCTCGTCGATGTCATCGCCGCCGAGGCCGACGTCGGGGTCGATGTCCTCGTCGTTGCCGTCGTTGCCGTCGTTGCCGTCGTTGCCGTCGTCGTCGCGGGAGGCCTCGTCGTGCGTGCCCGTGTCCACGTTGTCGGCGTCGTCCACGTCGTCGGGGTTGGCGTCGACGTCGGCGGTGTCGTCGTAGCGGGCGTCGTCGGTGTCCTCGTCGACCTCGATCGCGGTGTCGAGCGAGTCGCGCGGGTCCTCGACGTCGCCCTCGTCGCTGGCCTCGCTGTACCCGACGGTGTCCGGGTCGGAGTCGAATTCCAGATCGGTGTCGAGCTCGGCGGCGTCGGTGATCCCGCTGACGCTCTGCCAGCCGCGGATCGCAAGCGAGTCGGGGACCGCGTCGCTGTCGGGCGCTGGCACGACCTGGGTGACCGAGGGCTGCAGGGTGACGAGGCCGGAGACGGTGCTCGGCGGGTCGATGAAGGCACCCGGCTGCGTGCCGGTCGGGCCCGCCACCGGTGTGGTCCCCGGCTGCGTGCCGGTGCCCGTGGACTGCGTGGACCCGGCGCGCCGAACGGACTGCGTGCCGGACTGTGTGCCGGGCTGCGTGCCGGTCGGGCCGACGCTGGCGACGACGGTGCCGGTCGGACCGATGACGGGCGTGGTACCTGGCTGCGTGCCCGTCGGGCCGACCGATAGCGTGCCGGGCTGCGTGCCAGTCGGACCGACCAGGAGAGTGCCGGGCTGCGTACCGGTCGGGCCGACCGATAGCGTGCCGGGCTGCGTACCGGTCGGGCCGACCGATAGCGTGCCGGGCTGCGTGCCAGTCGGTCCGCGACGCAGGCCCAGCTGGCTGCCAGACTGACTGCCTGACTGACTGCCTGATGCGCTGCCTGATGCGCTGCCTGATGCGCTGCCTGATGCGCTGCCTGCGCTGCCTGATGCGCTGCCTGACGGGCTGCCAGAACCAGAGGGGCGGCTCGTGAGGCCTGGCTGACCGCCGGGTTGCATGACTGGTCCGCGTGAAGGTGCAGCGGGTGTGACCGACGCCTGGTTCGGCGCCTGGTTCGGGGGATGAAACGACGGTGCCTGGTTCGGTGCCTGGTTCGGCGCCTGGATCGGTGCCTGGATCGGTGCCTGGTTCGGCGGCGTGAGTGGCCGCGACGAGGGGCCGAGCCGCGGCAACGCGGGGACATGTGGCTGCCCGAGCGCGGGCGGCTGTCCGATGGTTGGTGGGAGCAGCGGCGATGCGCCGGGCGGCGACGGCACCAAAGGTGGTGCGAGCGGTGCCGGCGTGGCCGGGGTGGACGCGGGCTGGGCCCCTGGCACGGCGTTCAAAGGTCGCGCGGGCGCATCGTCGCTTTTGCGGCCCTCGCGGCGGCCTTCGGGAGTCGTGCCCATCGGACTGGCAGCACGCTAGCACGGTGCTCGCGGGCGGAAAAGCTGAACACTTCCTCGCCGGGGCGGCGCTCTGACCCGGTTTTGCGGGGTCTTTTGCCGGCTTGTTGCGGGCCAGCCCGTGCGCGTGTGTGGGCGAGTATGAGGCAGCACGGCGAGGTTTTGGGCCCCGGCGTCACATTTGCAGCGATCTCCAGGTGCCGGGGGCGAGGCCCTCGAGGTCCCAGTCGGCGAGCGACCAGCGCACGAGGCGGAGCGTCGGGAAGCCGACCGCGGCGGTCATGCGCCGGACTTGCCGGTTGCGGCCCTCGTGCAGGACCAGCTCGAGCCAGGTCGTCGGGATCGCGGCGCGGAAGCGGATCGGCGGATCGCGGGGCCACAGCGAGGGGGGCGCGATCACTCGGGCGCCTGCCGGAGCGGTCCAGCCGTCGCGCAGCTCGAGGCCGTCGGCGAGGCGCGCGATCGCGGCGGCGTCGGGGATCCCCTCGACCTGCGCCCAGTAGGTCTTGGCCTGCTTGTGCCGCGGATCGCTGAGGCGGTGCTGCAGGCGTCCGTCGTCGGTGAGGACGACGAGGCCCTCGCTGTCGGCGTCGAGGCGGCCGCAGGGGTACACGTTGGCGACGGGGATGTAGTCGGCGAGGGTGGCCCGACCGGCGGCGTCGGTGAAGCGCGTCTGCACTCCGAAGGGCTTGTTGAAGAGGACGATGGTGGCCACGGCGCTTCGGGCTCCGGCTGCAGCTGGGCCGCAGCTGGGCTGTGGCGCGGCAAGCGTGCACTTGTAGCCCGCGCGCGGCAAGACCAGCGCGCGCGGCCACTGGACGCCCCTGGCAATGCGAAGTATGCAGGCTGGGTGAGCAGCACCAGTTTCGCCGTCGATCTGCAGGACATCCACTTCGTACTGTTTGACCAGCTGGAGATGCAGCGAAAGCTGGGCCAGCACGGCCGCTACGCCGAGCTCGACCGCGACGTATACGAGGCGACGCTGGCCGAGGCGAAGCGGCTGGCAGAGGAGGTGCTGGGGCCGATCAACAAGACCGGGGACCGCGTCGGCTGCAAGCTCGACGGCGACGGCAACGTGACCACGCCGCCGGGCTACAAGGAGGCGTGGAAGATCATGGCGGAGGGCGGCTGGGTGGCGGTGTCGGCCCCGAGCGAGCTCGGCGGCGGCGGCATGCCGTTCACGATGGCGATGATCGTGAACGAGATCCTGTGCGGCGCCTCGATGGCGTTCATGATGTATCCGGGGCTCACGGCCGGGGCGGCGCGGGTGATCTTGAGCACGCGCCGGAGCGGCTGCGGGTGCCCTTCGCGGGCAACATGTTCAGCGGCAAGTGGGGCGGGACGATGTGTCTCACCGAGGCGGGCGCGGGCAGCTCGGTCGGCGACAACCGCTGCAAGGCGACGCCGACCGACGACCCCGAGGTCTACCTGCTCGAGGGTGAGAAGATCTTCATCAGCGGCGGCGACCAGGACCTCACCGAGAACATCTGCCACCTGGTGCTCGCGCGCACGCCCAACGCGGGCCGCGGGACCAAGGGGCTCAGCCTGTTCGTGGTCCCCAAGTACCTGACCGATGAGACAGGTGCGCTCGGCGCCCGCAACGGCGCGCACGTGCTGGGCATCGAGCACAAGATGGGCATCCACGGCAACGCGACCTGCACGCTCGGGCTCGGCTCGCGCGGGCCGTGCAAGGGCTTCCTCGTCGGGCAGGAGAACCAGGGCATCGAGCTGATGTTCCTGATGATGAACGAGGCGCGCATCGGCGTGGCGGCGCAGGGCCAGGCGATCGCGGCGGCGGCGTACGGCTTCGCGCGAACCTACGCGAAGGACCGCGTGCAGGGCCAGGCGCTGCAGAGCGGCAAGAACCCGGACGCGCCCCCGGTGGCGATCGTGCAGCACCCGGATGTGCGGCGGATGTTGATGCTGCAGAAGGTGTACAGCGAGACGATGCGCTCGCTGCTGTGCAAGCTGGCGCTGGACTTCGACCTGATGCACGAGTCCGCCGACGCGGCCGAGCGCGAGCGCCTGAAGGGTCGGGTCGACCTGTGGACACCGATCGTAAAGGCGACCTGCACGGACCTCGGCTTCGAGGTCGCCACGCTGGCGGTGCAGACCTACGGCGGCTACGGCTACATCGGCGAGTACCCTGTCGAGCAGCTGGTGCGCGACGCCAAGATCGCGTCGATCTACGAGGGCACGAACGGGATCCAGGCGATGGACCTGGTCGGCCGCAAGCTGCGGGTCGGCGGCGGGGCGCTGTTCATCGAGTGGATGAACGCGGCCAACGCGACGCTCGCCGAGGCGGCGGCGGCGGGCCTGGGCGCGGCCGCGGAGGCGCTCGGCAAGGCGGTGCAGATGCTCGCCGGCTCGGCGATGCACCTGGCGGGGCTCGGCAAGGCGCGCAAGGTCGAGGCGGCGATGCTGCAGGCCTCGCCCTTCCTGCGGATGTTCGGCACGGTGCTCCTGGGGATGGAGGCGATCGAGCAGGCGATGGTCGCCCGTCGCCTCGCGGGCGAGCGCGGCGAGTCAGCGCTGTTCACGGGCAAGCAGCGCAACCTCGAGTTCTTCGTCGCTACCCTGCTGCCGCAGGCGATCGCGCTCGGCAAGACCGTGCAGTCCGGCGACGAGAGCTGCCTCGACCCGTCGCTGTTTTGAGCGGCCGCGCGGAGGCGCAGAGCTGCCTCGACCCGTCGCTGTTTTGAGCGGCCGCGTGAGGCCTCGACCCGTCGCTGTTTGAGCGGCCGCGTGAGGCGCTGCGCTACGACCCGAGCCCGCGGGCTCAGCCTGCGGGGGCCCAGGTGCCAGTGAGGCCGTCGGGGCAGATGGCGGTGAACTGGTCGACGGGGACCAGGGAGGTCCCGTCGTCGGCGAGGCCGAAGGCGACGAGATCGCCGCAGATGGTCCCGTCGGAGCGGTAGTCGAGCGGGCCGCTGGCGCCGACGACGTCGATCGTCTTGCCGGCCTTGATCTCGGCGATGGCGGCCTTGACGAAGGTGGCCGGCGGGTCGCCGAAGGACACGGCGGTGCTGGTGGCGTCGTTGAGGCGGCTCATGGCGCTGCGGATCGCCAGGCCGGTGATGGTGTCGGAGCCGTTATGGGCGCTCATGCCGAGCAGAGTGACCATCGCGGCGTCGTACGCGAGTCCGGCCTCGACGCGGGTCGCGGCGGCGCCGATGCGGGCCTTCACGGCGGCGTAGTTGGCGGTCTCGAGGTTCGGACCGATCGCCCGCAGGTTGGGGAGCAGGCTGGTGTCGGGGGACTTGGTGATGGCGGCGAAGGAGCGCTCGGCGACGTAGACGCGGGTCGGCCACGGCTTGCCGCTCTCTTTGTAGTGCGCGAGCAGGTCGGCGACCTCGGCCCCGCCGAGGACGATGAGGACGTCGGTGTCGCCGAAGCTGTCGAGCTTGGCCTTGCCGTCCTCGAGGTCGCGGTACGAGGAGATGACCTGGCTGCTGACCTCGGGGATGCGGTTGATCTCGCCGGCCTTCTTGTCGGTGGCGAGCGCGTAGTACATCGCGTAGCCGTAGTCGTCGAGGATGAACAACAGGGTGACCTTGGGCGAGGCGGTGCTGAAGGTGTCGGCGTCGATCTCGTGCTTGAGGTAGGTGCCGAAGGCCCGGCCCTGGATCGTGACGCTCACGTTCGACTGCCAGATGAGGTCGCTCGAGTCGCTGAAGTCGAGCGGGATCGCGGCGGTGGGGCTGTTGGTGTAGGCCAGCACGCCGTTGATGACGCTGACCTTCTCGGCGACGCGGGTGAACTCGTCGTCGGCGAGCGGGCCGAGGATCGCGGGGACGTTGAGGGTCTGGCCGAGGTGCTTGGCGGCCGACTCGGCGGTGGTGACCGAGCCGGCGGAGTCGCAGGGGATGATCGCCACCTGCTTGTTGTCGTGGAGGCTGCCGCCGCCGTCGTGGAAGTCGTTGAGGGCCTGGACGAAGGCGGCCTCGGCGGCGAGGCCGAGCTCCTTCTCCTCGCCGCTCTTGTCGACGATCGAGCCGATGAACACGACGTCGTCGCTGGGCTTGCCGCCGGCGTAGATGGGCGCGGCGCACTGCGCGTTGGTGGTGGCCGCACACGCGCCCGAGAGGCCGCAGATGAACTCCTCGCCGAGGCCGGCGCACTGCGAGTTGGAGCTGCACTTGCGCGGCTCGCACTGGGCCGCGACGCAGTGCATCGGCTTGTTGTCGACGAAGAAGTCGCTGCAGTCGCTGTCGTTGCGGCACTCGGTGAAGTCGAGGACCGCGGAGCAGGCGCCCGCGACCAGCCCGAGCCCGGCGGCCAGAGACAGCAAGAGGACGCTACGGAGGGAGGTGAGCGATGACATGTTAAAACCGGTGGGTGAAGCCGAGGCCGACGTGGGTCGGCGAGACCTGGGGCTGCAGCGCCTGGGCGGCCCGGGACTTGCGGACCGCGGGGACGATGAGGAGGACGATGCCGACGGCCGCGATGACGCCGCCCGCGATGAACAGGCCGTCGGCGGTGGCCGCGAGCGAGCGGCCGCGGGTGGCCGCGGTCTCCTTTTCGGGGAGGGTCTTGGCGGCGACGAAGTCGTTGTGGGCGCCGCGAGCGACGCCGCCAGCGATGGCCCCGCCGATCACCAGGGCGGCGCCGGTGCCGAGCATGACGCCGCCGATCGGTCGCAGCAGGCGGCCGGACTTTCCGGGCTTGCTGTCGGTCGGGGGCGGGTTGTTGGCGGGCGGCTGCGGGCCGACGACGGGTGCGGGCTCCGTGACGGGAGCGGGCTCGGCCGGCTTGGGCTTGTTGCGGTTCTTCTCCTTCTCGCGGATCTCGACGATCGTTCGCAGCATCTGCAGGCGGGTGACGGCCTTCTCGCGGTCCTTGAGCTCGAGGCTCTCGTCGGCGATGAACTTCTCGTAGTAGCCGATCGCGGCCTCCGCGTTCTGGGCCTCCTCGTAGATGCGGCCGATGTTGAAGAGGATCGCCGGCTCGGGCTGGACGGCGTAGGCGCGCTCGAACAGGGCGACGGCGCCGGCGTAGTCCTTGTCCTTGAACTTGGCGGTGGCCTGGCCGACGAGGGTGTCGAAGGTCTCGGTCTCGCCGCCAGAGCTGGCGGGTGCGGCCGGTGTGGCCGGGGCTGCCAGTGTGGCCGTGGCCGCCGGCGCGTACGCGTACGCGACGAGGCCGGTCGTGGTCAGCGAGCCCATGGAGATGTTGCGGTGGACCGGGAGCGAGGCGGCCTTGGCGTCCGCGCTCGACGCGAGGAGCGAAGCGGCCAGGAGCGTGGCGACGAATCTGTGCATGGCGATCACGAGGGCGGGCGGAGGGCGAGCGGGGGGTCAGCGAGAGGCCAGCGAAACGCGAGTGGAGGGCGGTCTACTTGCCGCGCTTGATCGGCATCAGCATGTCGTCGTCGTCGGGCTTGGGCTTGGGCTTGGGCTTGATCGGCGGCGGGTCGCTGACGGTGGGCGGGGGCTTCTTGGTGGGCGGGGGGGTCGTCGTCGGGCCGCGCTTGGTCGGGGGCGTGACGGCGGACCGGGGCTCGAGCGGGATCTTGAGGGTCTCGTCCTTGCCGGCGGTGACCGGGTACGTGGTGGTGTAGTTGCGGTAGCCGTCGGCCTTGACGATCAGCTGGTGCTTGCCGACGGTGAGCGGGTGGGTGATCGGCGTGACGCCGATCTCGGCGCCGTCGATGCTGACGGTGGCGGTGACGTCGTCGACGGTGAAGGTGACGAGGGCGAAGTTGGCGTCGCCGACGAGGGCCCGGATGCGGGCGGTGGCCTCGGCGTTGCCGGCGTCGGTGTCGAGCACGCTGCGGTAGATCTTGAGGGCGGAGACCTTGTCGCCGCTCTGTTCGAAGCCGCGGCCGCTGGCGAGCATGCGCGAGGTCTCGAGGCGGACGCTGAGCTCCGTGGCGCGGACCATCAGCGGCGGGTAGCGCTTGAAGTCCTCCTCGTAGGCGTCGAGCATGCGCTGGGCCTGGCTGAACTTGCCGTCGTCGACCAGGTTCTCGGCCGAGCTGAGGAGGTCGTCGAAGCGGGCCTCGCTGTCCTCGCCGTCGCCGCCGCGGGTGTCGGCGCCGCGGACGTCGTTGGCGTCCGGGGTCGGGGTCTCGTCGCCGCGGCTGGTGAACGCGAACAGGGCCAGGCAGATCACAGCGAAGCCGGCGGCGCCGCCGTAAATGATGTTGCGTCGGCGCTCGAGGGCCTGCTGTTGCTGGTTGCCGACGAGCACGACGGTGCGGCCGTCCTGGACCTGGAACACCGAGGAGTTGTCGACGGCGATGCCCTGGGCCTTGAGCTGGTCGGCGAGGGCCGCGTTGCTGAACATCGGCGGCAGGGTGCTGGGGCGGCTGTCGCGGAGCGCCCCGGCGCCCATATTGCCAGCCATATTGCCAGCCATGTTGCCAGCCATATTGCCAGCCATGTTGCCAGCCATATTGCCGGCGTTGCCGCCCATGTTGCCGCCCATGTTGTTGAGGCTCCCGCTGTTGATCGCGGGCATGACGTTGGGCGGCATGGTGGCGGACACCGAGACAGGCGCGGCGTCGCGGTCGCGGCCGAAGCTGCCGACCTGGATCTCGTGGGCGGCGAGGACGGGCTTGCTGCGCTCGCCGGTCGGGTCGCGCGGCTCCTCTTGTTGCTGCTGGGTGTCGGCGGTCTCCTCGGACTTGGGCTGGGCCCGCGGGAGGCGGAACATCGAGAAGGGGACCTGGTCGATCAGGCCCTCGACGACCTCGTTGGCGTCGCGTGGGCGACGCTCGCGGGACTTCTCCATGCAGCGGGCGATGAGGTCGAGCACGCCCTCGGGGACGCCGTGGTCGGCGGGCAGGATGTCGACCAGCGGGGTGGCCTTCTCGTGGACGTGCTTGTAGAGCACGGAGGCGTCGTTGTCGGCCTGGAAGGGCATGACGCCGGAGAGCATGAAGTAGAACAGGATGCCGACGGCGTACACGTCGACGCGCTGGTCGACCTTCTCGCCGAGGATCTGCTCCGGCGACAGGCAGGTGGGCGTGCCGAGGACGTTCTGCTTGGTGATGTCGGACGAGCCGGGAGACCAGCTTGGCGAGGCCGAAGTCGAGGATCTTGACGTAGTTGGCCCGGCCCTGGCGCTCGCAGAGCATGATGTTGGCGGGCTTGATGTCGCGGTGGATGATGCCGCGCGAGTGGGCCTCGCCGAGGCCCTTGAGCACCTGGGCGGCGATCGGGACGAAGTCGGCGAGGCCGAGGCGGGTGCGCTTGCGGACGAAGCGGTCGAGGGTGTCGCCCGAGACATTCTCCATCACGATGAAGGCGCGGCCGTCGACGCGGCCGAAGTCGTGGATGGTGACGATGTTGGGGTGCTGGAGGCTGCTGAGGCCGCGGGCCTCGCGTTCGAAGCGGGCCAGGGCCTCGGCGTCGCCGATCCAGTCGGGGGCGAGGACCTTGAGGACGACCTGGCGGTTCAGATCGATCTGGGTGGCCTGGTAGACGACCCCCATCCCGCCGCGACCGAGCCGTCGCTCGATCAGGTAGCGGCGCGCGAAGGTCTGCCCCAACAGGGGGTCTGCTTGCGGGTGGTCGTCCGTGTTGCTCATGAGGTCGCTCGGGTCGCGAATCGCGGTGGAGGCCGCTGCGAGGCCCCTGAGGGCGAGGAGAGGCGTGACGTTAACACACCTTGGCCCGCAGGGGCGCATCTTCGGCGCGGGCCGACCCTATCACGCACGGGAGTTGTCCGGGATTTTCTGCACGAAACCACGGGACTGCGGTGCAGCAGGCGGGCCTTGTGCGGCACCCAACCCCCAGGGCTCTTCGGGCATACTGCCGACCGTGCCGACCCTGAGCTTCGCCCCGAACATCGCCTCGCTCGTCCAGGATTGCCGCGCCCTCTTGGTGGTCGCGCCGGCCGGTGTGTTCGCGGCGGAGGGCTTCCCGGAGCTGTTGCCGGCGCCGCAGCAGGCGCTGCTGCTCGAGCTGGCGCGCGAGCAGAAGCCGGGCGACCTCGGGGTGGTCGCGGCGACGCTGACCGGCGCACAGGCTGCACCGGCTGCAGGGGCCGCGGTGGGGCCGCGCAAGCTGTTCACGGGGGTGCTGCCGGACCAGGGCTCGCGCTACAACTCGCCAGCGCGGGCGGAGAGCGTGCGTCGGGTGGTCGCGGGGGCCGATCTCGGGAGCACGGGCAAGGCGGGGATCGTGCTGGTGCTGACCGACGCGGCGCACCTGCTGCCGGCCGTCAACGCGGTCGGGCGGGCCATCCCGGTGTACACAGCGAAGTCCTCGCCGGCCTCGACGCTGGCGGTGCAGCTGCTCGCGCTCGACCGGTCCGGCCAGCCGATCCCGATCGGGCCGGAGGTCCTGGCGACGCTGCACGCGACGCGCACGGCGGCGGCCCTGGTCGACACGCCGCCGAGCGAGCTGCACCCGGGGGCCTTCGCGGCGCGGGTGCGGGAGGAGCTGGCGGGGCTCGCGGGCGTGGAGCTGCGCGAGATCGTGGGCGACGAGCTGCTGGTGGAGAAGCTCGGGGGCATCCACGCGGTCGGTCGCTGCGCGGTGGAACATCCACGGATGGTGGTCGCCAGCTACACGCCGAAGGCCGGCGGCGGGCGGCACGTGGCCCTGGTCGGCAAGGGCGTCACCTACGACACCGGCGGCCTCAGCATCAAGATCAGCGGGGCGATGGTGTCGATGAAGGGCGACATGGGCGGGGCGGCGGCGGTGCTCGGGGCCTTCAAGGTGCTCGCCAGCAGCGGCTGCCAGCACCGGGTGTCGCTGGTGCTGTGCATCGCCGAGAACGCGGTCGGGCCGACGGCGTACAAGCCCGACGACGTGCTGCGCATGCACTCGGGCAAGACGGTGGAGATCAACAACACCGACGCCGAGGGCCGGCTGCTGCTGGCCGACGGGGTCAGCTACGCGGCGCGGGTGCTCGGCGCCGACGTGATCCTCGACGCGGCGACGCTGACCGGGGCGCAGCTGGTGTCGACCGGGCTGCTGCACGCGGCGATCGTCAGCAACGACGAGGCGCTCGAGCAGCTGGTGATCGCGGCCGGCAAGGCGAGCGGCGACCTGGTCCATCCCCTGCCCTTCGCGCCGGAGTTCTACAAGCAGGAGTTCGAGAGCGCGGTGGCCGACATGTGCAACTCGGTGAAGAACCGGGCGAACGCGCAGTCGGCCTGCGCGGCGCAGTTCGTGTACTGGCACATCGACGACGCGCCGGTGCGCTGGTGTCACGTCGACCTGGCCGGGCCGTCGTTCCCGAAGAACCGCGGCACGGGCTTCGGCGTGGCCCTGCTGTCCGAGGTGGTGCGTCGGATCGAGTAGCAGGAGGAGGCGCGATGTATTACGGGAGCAGCTGGTCGTTGCCGGGCTCGTGGGCGTCGGTGCTCTGCGACGAGACGAGCAAGCCGTACTTCACGGAGCTGATGGAGTTCGTCAACGCGGAGCGCGAGCAGGGCGTGGTGTTCCCGTCCGAGGAGGACATGTTCCGCGCCTTCGAGCTGACACCCTTCGAGCAGGTGCGGGTGGTGCTGCTCGGGCAGGACCCGTACCACGACGAGGGCCAGGCGCACGGGCTGTGCTTCTCGGTGCTGCCCGGAACCAAGCCGCCGCCGTCGCTGGCCAACATCTTCAAGGAGCTGGAGGCCGACCAGGGCCACGCGCCGCCGGGCCACGGACACCTCGAGCGCTGGGCCTCGCAGGGGGTGCTGATGCTCAACACGGTGCTGACGGTCCGCGCCCACGCGCCTGGGTCGCACAAGAACAAGGGCTGGGAGAAGTTCACCGACGCGGTGATCAAGACCCTCGGCGCGCGCGACGAGCCGATGGTGTTCGCGCTGTGGGGGGACTTCGCGAAGAAGAAGGCGAGCCTGGTCGACCGCGAGCGCCACCGAGTGGTGTTCGCGCCGCATCCTTCGCCGATCATCGGCAAGGGGCCCAAATTCGCGGGGAGCCGGCCGTTCTCGGCGATCAATGCGGCGCTCGAGGAGCTCGGCTGCGCGGGGATTGACTGGGACCTCGGGTAGCGTTGATCGCGGTCGTGGATCGGTGCGCGTGTTGGGTGCGTGCGTGGTCGGGGATCGCGGGGCGAGCACGCGATCCACGGCGGGCGGGGCCCGGGGCAGGGTCCCTCGCGACGGCGGCGCCCCCCGCCGGGGGGGGGGGGGGGGCGCCCGCTTGTCGATCCGCGGGGAACCTTCGTCGGGACCACAACGGGCGACGCGAATGACTGGCTGTCCTTCGGGACAGCATGCCCGCGAAGTCGCTACAGGGGCGACCGAAGCTGTCCGTTGGGACAGCATGCCGCCGAACCCGCGAGCGGGCGACAGCAGCTGTCCTTCGGGACAGCATGCCCACGCACCCGCATGCGGGGCGACAGCAGCTGTCCTTCGGGACAGCATGCCCGCGAACCCGCTACCGGGGCGACAGCGTGCTGTCCTTCGGGACAGCATGCCCACGAACCCGCTACCGGGGCGACAGCAGCTGTCCTTCGGGACAGCATGCCTGCGAACCCACAAGCGGGGCGCAGACGATTTTCTCGGCGCAAGGCGGGGCGCGGCAGGGACGCAGGCGGAGGGTCCCGGCGAGGTGGGCGCGCAGGCGCGTCAACTTATCGAAGCCGACCTCGTGTGCGAATGACAGGGTGAGCACGGAGCCGACGAGCGCCGAGCACCCGCCTTGACGGGAGGCGCCGCCGTCGCGAGGGACCCTGCCCGGGCCCCGCCCGGCGTGGATCGCGTCCTCGCCCCGCGCTGCCCGGGCCCCGCCCATGATCCTCCCGAGCCCAGCCCAGCCCAGCCCAGCCCAGCCCAGCCCAGCCCAGCCCAGGAGGATCACGGACGGGGCCCCCCTGAGCTTTCGCCGCTTTCTTGGCGTGGGAGAAGGAAGGCGTTTATCCTACATCTCGCACACGGAGGAGAGACCATGGAGGAACGACGTCAAGCACGCAGTGAGAACCCCTGGATGGCCGGCGACCTGTTTTTGCAGGCGGTGGCCGAGGACCATGGGCTCGATCATCTGACCCTGGCGACCCGCGAGGGCCTGTTGCTCTCGAGCACGGGCGACCAGCACCTGAGCAACCGCCTGGCCGCGGTCGCGCCGGTGTTCGCGGAGGAGCCGGCGACCCTGCGCCCCGGCATGCTCGAGGATCTGGCCGAGGGCCAGCCGCTGCAGCTGTGGCGGGTGACGATCCGCGAGCGGACCTTCTACCTGATCGGGATCGGTTCGCCGACCGACATGCCGGAGTCGGTGCAGGGCGCGTTCGACCGCATCTTCGCCCGACCGGCGCAGCGCGTCGCCAATTGATCGCGATCGTGATCGCAAAGCAGCCTCGCAGGTGTACGCCTGCGGGGCTTTCTTGTTGTCAGGGTGCGCTGTAAGTCGGCCCGCGAGGGCGGCGTTTCGGTCGCTGCCATGCTGACCCGCCGCCCTGCCCTGCCCCTCACCCTCCTCGTCCTCGCGCTGTCCGCCTGCGCCAAGCGTGCCGGGCACTACGACCACTCGACGCGCTCGATGGCGCCGGGCATGGCGGCGGCGTACGGGCCCACGGCGGCCCCGGACGCCAGCGGCGAGGGCTACGCGGCGATCGAGGAGAACGCGTTCAAGCAGGTCGCCGACGACGCGCGCTCGACCTTCTCGGTCGACGTCGACACCGCGGCGTACAGCAACGTGCGCCGCTTCCTCGAGGACGGCAGCTTGCCGCCGGCCGACGCGGTGCGCATCGAGGAGATGCTCAACTACTTCAGCTACGCGTACGCCGAGCCGCGCGGGCCGCAGCCCTTCGCGGTGCAGACGGAGGTCGCGGCCTGCCCGTGGAACGCGCAGGCGCGGCTGGTCCAGATCGGCGTGAAGGGCCGCACGATCGCCCCGGCCGCGGTGCCGCCGCGCAACCTCGTGTTCCTGCTCGACGTGTCGGGCAGCATGATGGCCGAGGACAAACTGCCGCTGCTCAAGCGCTCGCTGACGCTGCTCGTGGCCGAGCTGCGGCCCGAGGACAGCGTGGCGATCGTCGTGTATGCGGGGGCCTCGGGGGTGGTGCTGCCGCCGACGCGGGGCAGCGAGCGCGACGCGATCGTGACGGCGCTGGGGCAGCTCGAGGCGGGCGGCTCGACCAACGGCGGGGCGGGCATCGAGCTGGCCTACGCGCTGGCGGCCCAGAGCTTCAAGGCCGGCGCGATCAACCGCGTGATCCTGGCGACCGACGGCGACTTCAACGTCGGGCCGAGCAGCCAGGGGGCGCTCGAGCGGCTGATCGAGGAGAAGCGCAAGAGCGGGGTGTTCCTGTCGGTGTTCGGCTTCGGCACCGGCAACCTGCAGGACCGGGCGATGGAGCTGCTGGCCGACAAGGGCAACGGCAACTACGCGTACATCGACAGCTTGATGGAGGCGCGCAAGGTGCTGGTGGAGCAGGCCGGCGGCACGCTGGTGACGATCGCCAAGGACGTGAAGATCCAGGTCGAGTGGAACCCGGCGCGGGTCGGGGCCTACCGGCTGATCGGCTACGAGAACCGGGTCCTGGCCCACAGCGACTTCAACGACGACAAGAAGGACGCGGGGGAGATCGGGGCGGGGCACACGGTCACGGCGCTGTACGAGGTGCTGCCGCCGGGCGCAGCGGCGCCGGGCGTCGACCCGCTCAAGTATCAGCGGGCGGTGGCGACCCCGGCGGCGGCGAGCGACGAGCTGATGCAGGTCAAGCTGCGCTTCAAGCAGCCCGAGAGCGAGACCAGCGAGCTGCTGTCCTTCGCGGTCGCGGACCGCGGCAGCAGCCTCGATGCGGCCTCCAGCGACCTGCGCTTCGCGGCCGCGGTGGCGCTGTTCGGGATGAAGCTGCGGGGCTCGAAGTACGCCGGGACGCTCGGCTATTCGGCGGTGCGTGAGCTCGCCGCGGGGGCCCTCGGGGAGGATCCGAACGGGCACCGCCGCGGGATGCTGGCGCTGGTCGATCGCGCCGCGGCGCTCAGCGGTGAGGCGACTGGCGGGCCGGCGCTACGCGCCGAGTGAGTGCTCGTGGCGACGCAGACGCAGGAACATGGCGGCGAGCAGCGTGAGCGCGCCGCGTGACTGCGCGGGCGCGGCGAGCAGGGAGCGCGCCGAGTGAGTGCTAGCGCCGACGCCGACGCAGGAGCACCGCGCCGAGCAGCATGAGCAGGCCGCCGCCGAGGCTGTTGTTGCGGTCGCTGCGGCAGGCGCAGCCGCCCTTGTCGTCGCCGGTGTTGCCGTCGCCGGTGCTGCCGCCCCCGCCGGTCTCGCCCGCCGTGGTCATCTGGCCCACGGAGGTCTCGCCTGCCGTGCCGCCGCTCTCGCCCGCCGTGCCGCCGCTCTCGCCCGCCGTGCCGCCGCCGCTCTCGCCCGCCGTGCCGCCGCTGGTGGTGACCGCCTCGGCGTTGACGCAGGTCAGGCAGGTCATCTGCGGGTCGCTGTCGCAGGGGAGGTTCTGGCAGGTGCCCGTGTAGAACTCGTCGATGGTGCTGACCTGGCACGCGGCGTCGACGGCGAGGCCGTCGCAGGCCATGTACTTGTCGGCGTCGGGGGGCACGTCCGCGTGGGCGACGGTCGGAGCGACCAGCGGGAGGACGAAGAGCGAGGAGATCAGGAGAGTTGCTAAACGCATGAAGCCGCGAGTGTAAGCGACGCGGCGATCCGGATTCCAGTCGCGGGTGCTGGTTTTACCGGCGACGCAAGGCCTTCGCCAGCCAGCCGCCCTTGGCCCGCGCGTCGAGCTCACGCATCGCCTGGGCTGCGCGGGCGTGGGAGATCCTGCGGGCGACCAGGTCACGCATGACCTCGCGGGCGCGGGCGTGGCGGCGGGCGCCGTCGAGGAAGTCGACGAAGCCCTCGAGCCAGCCGAGGATCGCCTCGCCGCGGCCGCGACGACGACGCTGGGCGAGCGCGGCCCGGTGGGTCGCATGACGCTCGTGCGCGCGGGCCCGGGCCCGCTCCTGCAGCTCCGCCTCGCCGGGCGCGGGGCGACGGACGGCGAGGGCGTGGGCGACCAGGCCCGCGTCGAGCAGGCCGGGGTCGTCGGGGCTCTCGAGGCGCAGGAGGGCGGCGCGGCGCAGCTGCGGGTCACGGGCCTGCAGCGCGGCGAGGGCCTGCTGGGCGGCGTCGAGGGCGAGCCAGCGGTACACGAAGTCGAGGCCGGTGCCCTTGATGTTCTGGGTGCCCATGGCGGCGACGCGGACCCCGGGCGGCACGGCGAGGGCGCAGCGCAGCACGACCTGGTCGCCGCTGCTGGCCGGGTCCTCGACGAGGTCGATGAGCTCGAGGAAGAGGCCGCGGTAGGCCGTGCGCAGGTGGACGTGGAACTCGTCGATCGCCGCCTCGCCGCCGCGGATCGTGCGCGCGAGGCCGGCGCGCAGGCGGCAGGCGATCGCGCTGCGGGCCAGCTGGCGCACGAAGTGGGCGGCGACGCTGGCGAAGCTGGCGGGCTCGTCGACCTCGGGCGGGTCGCGCAGCTCGAGCACGGGCGCCGCGGCGAGGGCCGCCTCGATCCACGCGCCGAGGTCCGCCTGAACGGCGGCGAGGGTCGGCGCCAGCGCCAGCTCGCCGATCCCGTCGCCGAGGGCCGGCGCCAGCGCCAGCTCGCCGATCCGGTCGCCGCGCAGCCACGGCGCGCTGCGCTCCTCGGCCGCGGCGAGGGTCGCCTCCGGCAGCGCCCGCCCGGCCCCGCGGGCGAAGATCTCGAGCTGCTGCGCCAGCGCTCCCGGCTCGCCGGGCACGATCCGGAGCCGTCGCAGCAGCTCATCGAGGCGCCGCGCCGCGGCCACTTCACCGGCTGTCCCGAGGGACAGGTCCTCGCGGCGCAGCACGACCTGGCGGGCGAGGAATTCGTCGAGCGCGTCGCGGATGTAGCCGAGCAGGCCGTGGGTGTTGCTGCCGATCAGCACGTGACGGTCGGCGGCGGCGTCCTCGACGAGCACGCGGGCGAACACCTGCGAGCGGCCGACGCGGTCGTCGCGGTTGTTGACCACCGTGATGAGGTAGTGGTCGGGCTCGGCGGCGAGGTCCTGGGTGGCGCAGCCGGTGCGGCGCCAGTTGGACAGGAAGCCGGTGCGCTCGTTGGCCGAGCAGCCGTTGATGAACTCGAGCAGGCGGCCGCGCACGCGGGCCGGGCCGAAGCGCTTGAGCACGCCGAGGTCCGGGACCACGTGCTCGGCCATCGTCACGATCGCGAGGTCGGGATCGAGGCCGAGCTCCACCGCGAGGCGGGCGACGAGGGCGACGTTGCGGGGGTGCTCCTCGTAGGGGAACAGGGCCAGCAGGTCGGCGGGCAGCAGCTCGCCGGCGAGGGCGGGCAGCTCGATGACGCGGGTGCGCTGGCGTCCGGCCTCGGCGCGCAGCAGCGGCAGGAAGTTCAGCTCCGAGGTGATGAGGGTCGCGTCGGTCGGCACGAAGCCGGCGATCACAGCGGCGACGTCGACGCCCGCGGGGCCCTGGATGTCCTCGTGATCGGGGTAGGCGTTGGTGATCGTCGAGAGGTCGTCGCGCATCCAGGCGCGCTGGAGGATCTGCACGTAGGCGGGGGACAGCGCCATGCACTCCCACAGGAACACCTCGCTGCCGAGCGCACGGGCGAGGTGCAGCAGGGTGCGCTGCTCCCAGATCGTCGCCTTGCCCTGCGGGCGAAAGCTGTAGATCTCGCGGGCGGGGCCGCCGGGCGGGGCGTGGATGAACATCGCCTCGCAGCCGGTGGTCTTGGCGAACACGCGGTGGCCGAGCCCGTGCAGCAGGCCGGCCTTGAGCCGCTCGGTGCCCGACTTGCCGCGCGTGCCCCAGCCGCCGATCACCAGCGGGATCGCGGCCCGGTCGCGGGCGATGCCGCGGCTGCGCAGGTACGCCGCGAGCAGGCCCAGCGCCGCGACGCCGGCCAGGAACAGCGCCAGCGCCTGCTGGCTGTTGCTGCTCACGCTGATGAAGTAGGGCGCGTGCAGCCACAGCCAGTCGAGCAGGTCGGGGCTCAGCAGCACGGCCGCGTGGGCTGCGGGGGCAACGGGGCCAACGGGGCCAACGGGGCCAACCGACGGGCTACCAGGGCCAGCGGAGTCAACGGGGCCAACGGGGCCAACGGGGCCACTCGGCGGGCCTGGGCGTGGGTCCGTTGGCGGGCCGATCGCAGCGGTCCGCGGGACCGCGACCCCGCCGGGGAACAGCGCGCGCAGCTGCAGCGGCAGCGGGCGACGAGCTGGCCCTTGGGACATGTCAGTGGTGGCTGTCCCCGGGGACAGCCCGGGCGTGGGGTGCGGGGCGAAGCGCAGCTCGACGCCGAAGCTGGCGCGCAGGGCCGCCGCGTAGCGGCCGCGCTGGGCCCGCTCGCCGCTGGCGAGGCACTCGTCGCGCAGGGCCGCGAGCCAGGCGTAGTGCAGCTGCAGGCGGGCGCGCGCGGCCAGGCGCCCCGGCAGACCGACGCACCAGCGCAGGCTGGTGACGCCGTGGCTGCTAAACAGCAGGATCGGGCGGGCGCGCAGGAGCGGCATGCCGAGGATGTCGTCGACGGTCGGGAGGTGGCGACCCCAGCCGCCCTCGCGCTCGCAGTGCACCGGCTCGCCCGGGACGCCGGTGGCGGTGACCTCGTGCAGCCGGCCGGAGTGGGCGCGCAGGGCCCCGCGGAGCACGCGACCGCGGGTGTGCGAGTGGGCCTGGCGCTTGTTCGCGGAGGGCGTGCGCAGCTCGTGCAGCAGGCGCCACAGGCGGCCGCGCCAGCGGTCGCCGCGGCGGATCGTCAGGCGATCGCGGGCGAGGTCGACGTCGACGCCCCAGTCGTCGCGCGTGAGGGCGGCGAGGATCCGCCCGAACCAGCGGGCGTCACCCGGCGGCGGCAGGTCGGCGCGGCGCAGCGCGACCCGCCGGGTCCCGCCGGGCCGGGTCGCCGCCAGCTCCGTCGCCAACAGCCGGGTCCAGGCGGCGCGCGCTGGATCGTCGATGCAGTCGATCGCCTCGAGCGCGGCGGCGGCGGCCTCGTGCAGCGCCGGCGAACGATCGTCGCGCGCGGCCAGCCGCGTCAGCGCCGCGACCAGGGCCGCCCCGCCCTGCTCGCCCGCCGCGGCGCAGGCGACCTGCAGCACGAGCTCGGATGTCTCTTCGGACAGGCTGCGCAGGAGCAGGAGCTCGGCCGCCGGACCGCCCGCCGCGGCCAGCAGCGCCGCCGCCCGGACCGCCGGCGCCGGCTCGCGCGCGGGGTCGGCGAGGGTCGCCAGCATCCGCACGACCCGCGGCCCCGGCGGCGACCACGAGCCGGCGGCGCGGGCCAGACCGACGCGCACGTGCTCGCTGGGATCGCCGCGCGCGGCGGCCTCGGCCAGCAGCGCGAGCGCCTCGTCGTGGTGACGCCCGCCGGCCTGCTGCGCCAGCCAGTCGACGACGAGGCGGCGCAGCAGGAAGCCGCCCCGCCCGAGGAAGCGCGGCTCGCCGGGCGGGGGCGCGATCGCCTGGCCCTTCGGACAGATCGGTGGCGGGCTCGCCGGGCCCTGGCGCCGCGCGATCACCTGGCCCTTCAGACAGATCGCGCGGGTCCCCTTGCGGGCGCGGGTTCACATGGCCCTTCGGCCAGGTCGCCCACAGAGCCATCACCTGTCCTTCCAGACAGGTCGTGCGGCGCCCGCAGGATCGCCGCGCCCAGGCGCGAGCCCGCGGCCGGGGCGACCGCGACGAGCACCACCAGGGCGGCCGCCTGGACCCACGGGTGCTCGTCGGGGTCGTGCACGCGGGCGTCCATCGCCGTGGCGATCGCGGCGTCGGGGTCGGCCGGGCCGAGCGCCTCGCACACGCGCTGCAGGGCCGTGAGCGCCGCGAGGCGCAGGGTGAAGCGCGGGCGCCAGCCGGGCTGCGGCAGGGCCTGCGCGCACAGCAGCGCGGGCAGGCCGGCGCGGCGGAGGATCGGCCCGGCGCTCGGCTCACTGGCGAGGGCCGCCGGGGCGTTGCCGATCAGCGCGAGGGTCAGCTCGACCTGCGTCTCGAGCTCGTCGAGCTCGCCGGCGAAGCGCTCGCGGATCGCCTCGAGGTCGAGGTCGCGTCGCAGCGCCCGCAGGTCGCCGCGTCGACGCCCGCGCGGCTTGACCTCGCGGCGGATCGCCCGCGCGAGCGCCTGCCGGCGGCCGGCGGCGTCCGGGGCGGCGTGGACCTCGACCTCGATCGCGGCCAGGCGGCGCTGGGCCGCCGCGTGCTCGTCGCGCAGCCCGGCGACCACCCGCGGGGCGGCGGCCACCAGCCCGCCGAGCCCGGGCCTGGCGCCCGCCGCGGCCATGCGCCCGGCCAGCGCCGCGATCGCCGGCCCGCGCAGGCGCGCCGTCAGCGGGCTCTGCTGGGCCCGGATCGCGGCCGCGATCAGCTCCGTCTCGCTCACCGCGAGCCCCCCTCGCCGGTCCACAGGCGGTGCTCACGAACTGGCCGGAAGGACAGGTCCAGGGGGCCATAGTCTCGCAGCGCCCGACCGAACACCAGGTCGACGCGCAGCCAGGCCTGGAAGACGTTGCGTAGCGGGAACGGGGCGGCCGCGTAGAGCGTGTCGCTGGCCCCGAGGACCACGCGGGCGGCCTGCCCGGTCCAGATCGCCAGCCCGATCGCGGCGGCCAGGCGGCTCTGCACGAAGCTGCTGCGACGGTCCGCGTCGCGCAGGCGCAGCGAGGCCTCGTAGGTGAGCGCGAACTCCGGGACCACCCGACGGACCAGCGCCACCGCCCCGAGCAGCCCGCCGCGCAGGTTCCACTGGTCGAGCCCGCGGAAGTCGGAGTTTGGCACGAGGTCGGTAGCGACGAACACGCGGGCGTCCTGCAGCGGCTGCCAGCGCGCCTCGAAGCCGGGCCGCAGGGCGAAGGGGTGGGCCGCCGCGTAGGGCGTGAAGATCTGCGGGTGCACCGGCGCGACAGCGGCCTGCGCCGGCGTCAGTGACACGTGGCGGTAGCTCAGGCCCAGCGAGGGCAGCACCTGCCAGCGCGGCGCGACCCAGGTCAGGCGGTCGACGTACAGCTCAGCCCCGGCTGTCCACGCCTGCCTGTCGGCGAAGGCCTGCGTGAGCCCGACCCCCGCGAGCCGCGTGCGCAGGCCGACCCGCGGGAACACGGCCTGCAGCGCCAGACCGCCGCCGCCGGCCGGAGCAGTGCCCTCGCGGGTGCGCAGCTCGGGCGTCGCGGCGATCCACAGCCGGCGCGCGAGCAACTCGCGGGCGTAGCCGAGGCGCGTGCGGGTGCCGGCGCGCGGGCGCAGGTCGTCGCTCTGCTCGAGGTCGTCGACCCCGCCGCGCAGCTCGGCCCAGACCGTGCCGAAGCGCCGCGGCAGCGGCGGCGAGGCGATCGGCGGCAACGCGGCCGGCGGCAGGCCGATCGGCGCGACGGTGTCGACCAGCAGGCCGAGATCGAGGGTGCGGATCGGCGGCCGCGGCACGGGCGTCGGCTCGCCGTCGAGGCGCTGCTGCAGGCGCACGAGCACCGCGCCGCTCGTTGGTTGCAGCAGCACGCGCTGCGGCCCGGCCTCGGGCAGGTTGAACAGCGCGCTGCGGGCCGCGCCGGCGCGGATCGTCCGCGAGCTCTCGACCTGGGCCCGCGGATCTTCCGCGGCCTCGACGGTGATCACGCCGCGCGGCACGAAGGGTCCGTCGCCCTCGGCGATCGACACCTGCACGGTGGTCGGCGCCGCCGGGCCGCCGCGGCCGATCAGCGCGCGGGCCTCGATCGCCACCATGGTCGGCCCCAGCACCACGACCTCGGCCGGACTGCGGGCCCGGGCCACGCGCCAGCGCGTCGGTCGCAGGCTGCCGACCGGACCGAGCTCGTCGCGCAGGCGCACCGAGCACAGCTGGCCGCGGCTGGCCGCGTCGAGCCCGACCTCGAGGCGGTGACCACCCGCGGGCACCGCCTCGATCGCCGCGCCGCCGACCACCTCGACCGCGACCGGCTCGTCGATCACGACGGCCCCGTCGAGCACCACCCGCACCCGCGGCGGACCTGCGCCCGCGAGGTCCGGGCGCACCGTCTGACACCACAGGTCGACCGCCAGCGGGCCCGCGGCCGCGCGCTGCAGCTCCAGCACCGTCGCGTAGCCCGGCCGCAGCAGGGTCGCGTCCTGCGGGTCCCACGGCGTCACCATCAGCGCCTGCCGCACCGCGGCGTTCGGGCTCGGCAAGCTCGGCAGGCGCGGGACCTGCAGCGCCTCGCTGCCCGCGTCGCGCTCGCTGCCGCCGACCCGCGACCACCGACTGCGGGTCGCCGCGACCGTCGCCAGCCGCTGCAGCGCCGGCGTGCGCACCAGCGGTTGCAGCGACAGCGCCAGCCCGTACGCCAGCCCCGCCCCGTCGGCCGTCGGCGCCTCGGCGTCGAGCACCGTGAGGTAGCTGCGCACGCCGCGAAGCCCGGCCTGCCACAGGCCCGCGCGCATCGCCAGCCGCGCCCACACCCGCGCCGCCGCGCCCGGCTGGGCCTGCGCGTCGAGCCAGCTGGCGCGCAGCGCCGCCGCGGCCACCAGCGCCCCGGACTCCGCGGACCACGAGCCTGTCCCTCCGGACAGCTCGCCCGCGCCGGCCGCTGCGGGCCCGCCGGGCGCGGTCTCCGGGCCTGTCCCTCTGGAGCTGTCCCGAGAGCCACTACCGCCTGTCCCTCCGGACCTGTCCCGAGAGCCATCACCGCCTGTCCCTCCGGACCTGTCCTCCGAGCCATCACCGCCTGTCCCCTCGGGGCTGTCCCGAGCGCCGTCCTTCCCGCCTGTCCCTCCGGACCTGTCCCCGGGGCCAGCCTCGGCGAGCCCGCGCCAGCGCGGCTCGCTGTCGAGGCCGAGGCGATCGAGCGCGCGCAGGCCCGCCGCCGGGCCGTCCGCGCGGGCCGCCGCGATCGCGGGCAAGAGCCGGTCGCGGCGCGCCCGATCGGGGCCGATCGCCGCGGCCAGGGCCGGCTCGACGAGCGCCGGACCCGGGATCGCGAGGTCGATGCTGTCGGGGGCGTCGAGCGCGTCGAGGCGCTCCGCCAGCGCGGTCGCCCGGACGGTCAGCGGCCGCGAGAGCGGCCCGCCCGCGGTCACCTCGCGCCAGTCGACCAGCGCGTAGCCAGGCTGGTCGAGGTCGAGGAGCAGCTCGGCGCGGTCGAGGCGCAGCCCGATGTCCGCGGGCGCCTGCACGATCGCCGCGCTGAGCTGCGCGAGCCGATCGATCGGCAGCTCGTCGCGCGCCCGCGAGGCGGACGTCGCCGCCGGCTCGTCGTCGCCGCGGGTCGCCCGGATCGACGCCGCGATCGCCAGCTGCGGCGCACCCTCGGCGACGCGCACCCGCAGCGTGCGCGTGTCCGGGCCGATCGGGACGACGATCGTCGCCCGCCCGCCGACCCCCGCCGGCGCGTCGACTGGCACCACCTCGGGCGCCTGCGCCGGCAGCCACAGGTCGACCGCCCGCTCGTCACCGTCGTCGCGCGCCAGGTACACCCGCGCCGCCTGCGGGGCCGTCCTGTCACCGACCGCCCGCAGCTCGACCCGCACGAAGCCCGGCTCAGCCCCCGCCGGCAACAGGAAGCGCAGCGCCGACCCCCCCGCCGCGGGCCACATGCGCAGCAGGTGGGCGTCGGGCGGCCCGCCCTCGGCCGGCGGCAGCGACGACCACAGCCGCGTCCCCGCCGGCGCCGTCATCCGCACCCGGTGCGACCCCGTCGGCAGCGCGGCCCGCCACGTCTCGAGCCCCGCCAGCGCGACCCCGTGCCACACGCGGGCGCCGACCGCCAGCGACAGCCCCGCCGCGCCCAGCACCCCGCGCGCCGGCGAATCACCTGTCCCTCCGGACAGCTCCTCCGCGCCTGTCCCTCCGGACAGCTCCGAGCCCCCGGCCACGTCCATCGCCCCCTGATAGCCCCGCCCGTCGCTCGCGCGGTTACCTGTCCCTTCGACCAGGCCTGTCTCGCCGCCGCCCGCCCCGCCCACGTCCGCTTCGGCCAGCGCTCCCTCCCCGCCTGTCCCTTCGGCCAGCTTCACATACATGCGCAGCAGCGCCGCCCGCCCGGGCATCGGCGGCGCGACCAGGGTCCGCTCCAGCCCGACCGGCCAGCGCCACAGCGCGCGGGTGCCCGGCGCCCGGTCGTCGCTCGGGGTCCACGGCTCGATCCACGTCCACGCCGCGCCGCCGGACTCATCGGCCCGCAGCGCGGCCCAGCGGGTGCCCGCGCGCCAGTGGTCGCGATAGGCCGCGCGCAGCCGCGGGTCGAGCGGCGCGCGGCGACGGGCCAGCTCGAGCAGCGCCACCGCCGGGCTGCGCAGCGCCACCGCCGGACCGCCGATCTGCCGGGCCAGGCGCTCGAGCAATTCGACCGGCGCCTCCGCCGGGCGCGGCCCGACCAGCGTCCGCGCGAGCGCGGCTTCACCTGTCCCTTCGAGCAGGTCGAGGCCGCGCTGGCGGGCCCGCCACGCCAGCGCCCCGGCCGGGGCCCGCCGCGCCCGACGAGCCAGCGTCCGCGCCAGATCGACGCGCGCCGCGAGCTCCAGCCCCTCGGCCTCGGCGGCCAGGCAGCTGCGCGCGAGGGCGAGGGCCGGGCTCGCCTCGCCGCCGCGCAGCTGCGGCGCCGGACGCCCCTCGACCGCGGCCAGCAGCGCGTCGACCAGCCCGGCCCGCGGCGACGCGCTGGCGGCGAGCGCCCGCCGTCCGCCGCGCAGCAGCGCCGCGACGTCCTCGCGTCGCAGCAGCCCGGCCAGCCGCTCGTTGCGCTGACCGACCCGCAGCAGCAGCACCGCGTCGGCGCCGTCGAGCTCGATCGTATAGTCGTGACTGCCCGGCGCCAGGGCCACCTGCAGCGCCGCCCGCGGGCCCACCGGCGCGCCCACGGCCGCCGCGAGGCGCAGCCCCATCGCCAGCTCCGGCGCATCGCCGTCCGCCGCCCCGCCGCCGAAGTCGCTGTCCTCCGCACCGCCACCGCCCGCCGCCCACCTGCGCGCCGGCGCCACCCCGCGTGAGCCCGCCGCCCCCTCGCCGCCGTCGCCGCTCACACCTGTCCCTTGGGACACCCCGCTTGGCGCCCCGCCACCTGTCCCTTGGGACACCCCGCTCCGCGCCCCGCCACCTATCCCTTGGGACACCCCGCTTGGCGCCCCGCCACCTGTCCCTTCAGACACCCCGACCGCAGCGGCCTCGGGGCCCAGCTCGCCCTCCTCGCGCCCGACCACCGGCCGCCGCAGCGCCGCGCTGCCCAGGCGTCGCCCGGCCGCGTGCACGCGCAGCGCCCCGTCCGTGCCAGCGCCGACGCTGCGCGCCTCGATCCACAGCACGCCTGGCCCGGTCAGCGTCCACACCGCGCGCCGCTCCCCGCGGACCCGCTGCCAGCCTGGCAGCTCGGGCAAGGGCGTCGCGTCCGCCAGCGCCCGCGGCCGCCGCTCGAGCGCGAAGGCCGGGCGGATCGGCCGGCGCAGCGCGTCGATCCGCTGCACCGCCGCCGCCGCGCGCCAGGCCGCCACCGCCTGGCGCAGCGGCTCGTCCATGGGGTCGAGGCGGCCGATCTCCGCCGCGATCTCGGCGTCGGCGAGCAGCTCGCGGCGGGCCTCCTCGGCGCCGTGCACCGCCGGCAGCGGCGGCACCGGCCCGCCCTCGTCGACCCACGCCAGCGCCGCCGCGATCGCGTGCTCCCAGATCAGATCGCCGGTCCGCGGCTGGACCGTCTCGAGCACCACCTGCTGCTCGCGCGCCGCCGCCACCAGCCAGTACGAGGGCCCGCCGGGCGGCTGCTCCAAGAGCCATGTCCCCGGGGACAGCTTCGCCGGCTGCTCCTCGGCCGCCGTCCACGCCGCGCCCGCCTCCCCGCTGACCCGCAAGAAGCGCAGCTCCGCGTCGGCGCCCGCGGCCAGGCGCACGCGCGCGGTCCCCAGCGCCTCGAGACGCAGCATCACCGCCGTGCGCGGCCCGATCCGCACCGGCCCGCGCAGCTGGGCGCCCGACGGCGCCGCCAAGGCCGCGAGCTCGCGCAGCGCCGCCGGCACGCCGACCGCCGTGACCGCGACCGGGTGCTGCACCCACGCCGGCTGCCACGCGTACGCGGCCCGCCGCTCGCTGTCCTCGAGGACAGCCGCGGCCCGCCGCGTCCGCGGCCCGCCCTCGTCGGCCCGCGCCACCCCGGCGAGCACGACCAGCCCCGCCGCGACGAGCAGCGCCAGCCCCCGCGCGCGCGCAGGACCCTGCGACCCGGCCTCCGGCGCGAGCCGACGCGCAGCGCGTGCGGGCGAGGAGATCACGGCCTGCCTGTCGGGGGGTCGACGCGCAGCGCGTCCGCGAATTGAGCCCGCGCCGCCGGGTCGTCGCGCAGCCGCTGACGCAGCGCCGCCGACATCTCGAGGTGCACGAAGCTCGCGCCCTCGCGCTGCTGCACCGCCCGCCCCTGCACGTTGGTGGTCGCGCCCAGGCGATCGGTGTCGACCGGGAACAGCCCCACCGCGACCCCGAGCCCCTGCGCGAGCCGCTGCGCCACCACCCGGCTGCGCGGCGTCGCGGCCTCGGCACGCCCGCCGCTGACGATCGCCGCCGGCATCGCCCCGGCCTCCGCCTCGTCGTCGCCGAATCCATGCAGCTGCACCACCTCGACCCCCGGCAGCGACTCCACCGCCGCCGCCGTCGCCACCGCCAGCAAGTGCCCCGGGCTGTGACACGGGTCGGCCGGGCTCTCGGCCTGCCGCCGCTTGACCCCGTCGGCCCCGAGGTAGCGGTGCACCGTGTTGACGAACAGCGCCCGCGGCCAGCCCCGACCGGCGACGAACAGCTCGAGGGCGATGCGCTCGGTCCCGAGGTCGAAGAAGCCGTGCGGCGCCTCGAGGATCACCGCCGAGCTCGCGCGCGCCTCGGCCCGCACCAGGTACGCCCCGCCGCCGCCCCGCCGCTCCGCCAACTCGCGCGCCGCGAGGTAGCGCTGGCCCGCGATCGTCCAGCCCTCGACCACGAAGCCGGCCGCGCGGGCCGCCTCCGCGAGGGCCGCGGGCGCCGGCGACGGCTCGGCCAGCATGCCCCGGATCAGCGCCGCCACGGCCGCCTGCTGGGCCGCGTCAGGCGCGAGGTAGGCCCGCGGCGGCGGATCGGGCCACAGCCGCCGCCGCGCCTCGGCGAGGTCGATCGCCACGAACTCGCCATCCTCCACTGGCCCCGCCCCGACCCCCACCTCGGCCCCCGCCGCGACGGCCGGCGGCGGCGCGCTCAGGCCCGGCTGCGGCGCGCAACAGCCGGTCGCCAGCGCCGCGAGCATCGCCCACGCGCCCGCGCGGTCGCCTGTCCCTCCAGACATCCCGTGCCCACCTGTCCTTGCAGACACACAACCTGTCCCTTCAGACATCCCGCGCTCACCTGTCCATTCAGACATCCAACCTGTCCCTTCAGACATCCCCGCGCCCTCGACGACCGGCGGCGGGCGCCCGGCGGCGCCACGGCTGCGTTCACTCCTCCTCGTCATCGCTGTCCTCCAGGCTGACGCCATCACGGCGCTCGTTCCATTGCAAGGCGCCGCCGCGGACATCCGCCACGCCGACGCGGAAGAAGCGGAGCCAGGTCGCAGGCCCGCCGATCGCCGTGATCTTGATCGTGTGCCGCCCCGGCGCGAGGTCGTCGCCGAGCGCCACCGCGACCCGCGCGACCCCTGCCGTCGCCACGCCGCGGCGGTCGGGCAGCACCACCTCGACCCGCCGGGTCGGCAGCGCCCGCAACACCCGGCTGCCCGCCGTGACCCCCTGCACGGTCGACCCCTCGCGCCGCCGCGGCTGCCCGCCGTCGATCTCCACCCGCAGCGTCGTCGGCTCGCCCGGGGGCCCGCCGATCCAGTACAGCACCGCGTTGACGACCACCGGCGCAGCGTCGGGCTTCTCGATCGTCAACCCGAGCCCGCCGGGGCCGAGCCGGTGGAGTTGGCGGTGCTCGTAGAGCGGCGCCCCGCTGCGCCCGCCCGGCGGACGATCGACCAGCACCAGCAGATCGTCCGGCCCCTCGCTCCACCGCAGCTCGACCGCCCCGCGACCCGGCAACGGCCGCCGCCCCTCGCGCGCGCTGATCGTCCAGCGCAGGGCCTGCCCCCCGAGCGCCAGCGCCATGCTCGCCCCGACCACCGCGCTCCCCGACCCGGTCGCCTGATACCACGCCCGCGCCGGCCGCGGCCCGCCCGCCCCGAGATCGATCACCTCGGCGCTGCCGCGACGCAGACGCATGTACGTGCCCGGACCCCAGTGCGCCAGCGTCTCGCCGCGCCGCTCCGCCGGTACCCGCTCCAGCAGCCGCCACCTGGCGCGCCCGCCCCGCGGGTGCTGGGCCCGCCACTGCGAGCGCTCACCCTCCACCGCCACGGCCGGCTCGGCCCGCACCTGCGCCTGCAACAGCATCAGCTCGCCCGCGGCCACGCGCGCCGCGTGATCGTCGGCCCGCCGGGGAAACCCCCGCGGCGCCGCCCGGGCCACGTAGCGCCAGCGCAGCGCCGGATCTTCGACCTGGTCATAAGGCCAGGTGTAACGCGGCCCCAGGTCGCTCGCCAGCGCCGGCGCCGGCAGCCGCCCGTGCACCGCCAGCAGCGACGGCGCCACACTCCACAGCTGCACGCCGGCCGCCCCGAGCGGCGCCAGCAGGCGCAGCCGCGCCGGCTCCGACACCGCGAGCTCCGCGAGCGCAAAGCCAGCCACCCCCACCGCGCCAGACCTGTCCTCCGGGACAGCCTCCCGCACCGGGCGCAGCCGATCGAACGGCGCCGGCACGCCCGTCGCCGTCAGCGTCGCCCCGCTGGCCAGGGTCCGCCCCTCGCCGTCGACGAAGCGGTAGTGCAGCTCCACCGGGGCCATCGTGGCGAGCGCCCGCAGCTCGACCTCGAGCAGGCGCGCGTCGACATCCCCGGCCGCCTGCAGCGCGAAGGCCAGCGGCGCCGAGCCCGGCCCGCCGCGGTACAGCGGCAAGCTCCGCAGGTCGACCGGCACGAAGGCCCGCCCGGCGTCGTCGCGGTGCTGCGCGTGCACATCGGGCCCAGCGTGCCGCTCCACCGCGTCGGCCCGCAGCTGCACCGCCACCGCCGGCAGCTCCGTGTGCAGCTCGATGGTCCACCAGCCCGGCCCGAGCGCGATCGCCTCGCGCACCCGCTCGTTGCCCGCCAGGCCCAATGTCCGCCGCTCCTCGACGGCCTCACCCGCACCGGCCGCCAAACTGTCCCCCAGGACTGCCTCTCCAGACCTGTCCCTCGGGCCAGCCTCCCCTGACCTGTCCCCAAAGCCAGCCTCCCCAGACCTGTCCCCAATGCCAGCCTCTCCAGACCTGTCCCTCGGGCCAGCCTCTCCAGACCTGTCCCCAAAGCCAGCCTCTCCAGACCTGTCCCCCAGGCCAGCCGCCTCCGCCAGGCTCGCCGCCGTCGGCCCCGCCGAGATCCGCCGCATCCGCAGCTCGATCGCCCCCGCCGTCACCTGTCCGATCGGCCAGGCGTGCAGCTCGAGCGCGCCAGGCCCGACCACCTGCAGCGCGACCGGCTGCCCGCGCCCGATCGTCAGGCTCGGCTCCACCGGCGGCGGTGCCACGGGCGGATGCGGCGGCGCCAGGTAGATGCTGCGCACCTCGTAGTCGACCCCCGCGCGGCCCTCCGCCGCCAGCCGCTCCCACGCGCTCGCCAGCCGCTGCAGCTGCTGACCCTCGGGCAGCGCGTACCACGGCAAGTACGTCGCCGCCGCCAGCCGCCGCACGCCCGCGTCGCCGGCCAGCGCCAGCCGCCGCAGCTCGGTCTCCGCCGGGTCGACCGCGATCCGTCGATATGCTCGCACCAGCGCGGTCGGCCCCGCGATCGCCGTCGCGATCTCCGCCGCGTCGTCCGCCAGCAGCCCGGCCTCGTCCGCCAGACGCAGCTCGAGCACCGCACCCACCGGCGCCGCCGGCACGCTCAGCTCGACGCTCACGCTGTCCGACAGCTCGAGGCGCCCCTCCGGCGCCACCGCGGCCTCGTAGTTCCAGCCCTCGCCACTGCCCGCGTCGCGGGTCTGGCGGGTCCGCTCCGTCAACGTCCGTTCCCACAGCGGCTCGCCCGCGCCGGTCCGCAGCGTCGCCACCACCCCGAAGCGGTAGCGGCCCTCCGGCGCCGCCTGCGTCAGCGCCTGCGGCAGCTCCAGGTGCACGAACAGGTGCACCTCCTCCGGTCCGCCCGGCAGGCGGAAGCGCGGCCCGCTCGCGCGGGTGAGCTGGTACACCACGACCCGGTCGGCCTGCGCCAGCTTGCCGCCGCCCAGCGCCTCGCTCGCGTCGCCGTCGACCAGCGTGCGCGTCGCCTGGGCCACGCCCACGAGCGCCAGCAGCAAGGTCGGCAGCGCGAGCACCCGCGTCTTCATCGCGTCGCCTCCCCGCGGCTCGGCCACCGCACGCTCCACCGCGACGACGTCGCCGCGCCTGGCTGCTTCGCCGTCATCGCGCCGCCTCCCCGAGGATCAGGCTGCGCCCGCGGAGCCACAACGCCCGCCGCCACGCGCTCGGCGCCACCCCCAGCAGCGCCCGCCCGCCGAGCGAAGGCCCGAGCCACACCAGCGCCCGCGGCCCGCGACGACGCGCCAGCACCACGAAGCCGCGACCCGTGGCCTGCCCGAGCCCCGCCCGCAGCGTCCACCCGCCCGCGATCACCCCGCGCAGCAGGTGCAGGTCACCGTTGTCGGCGAAGCGCTCGACCTGCTCGAGCGCCGCCGCGAAGCGCAGCCTCGCCTCGCCCTGCTCATCCTCGTCGCGCGCCGCTGTCGCCAGCACAGCCAGCTCATCAACCGAGGCGCACACCGGCCCCGTCAGCCCGAGCCGCGCCACCCGGGCCAGCTCCACGCAGGGATCGTGCGGCACATGGGCCCGACGCAGCCCCGGCGGGAACCACAGCACCGCCGCCGACGCCCCGACCAGCGCCCGCGCGTACTCCAGCTGCGCGTTGCCGACGCCCGACAGCGACGCCAGCTCCGCCGACCCGTCCGCCACCCGCCGCGCCGGCACCCACGCCAGCGGCCCGCCCGGCAAGAACATGTCCGTGAGGCCAGGTGGCAGCGGTCGCGGATCGAGGGCCGGCTGCCCGAGCCCGATCACGACCTCGTCCGCCCCGGCCCGGGCCCCGAGCCCGCGGATCTGCAGCACCGCCGCGCCAGCCCCCGCGGCCACCGCCGCCTGATGCAGCGCCTGCACCGGCGCGTGCGCCCCGAGCGGCGCCGCCCCGCCGATCACCAGCGCCCGCCCGCCGCTCGCCGCCCACAGCTCCGCCGCCAGCCGCCCGCTGCCCGGCTCGTCGCTCGCGTGCGGCGCCTCGACCACCAACCCCGAGTCCCCGCCGCCGACCACCAGCGTGCCCCAGCCGACCCCCGCCGGCCGCCACGCCTCGGCCAGCACCCGGCACGGCCCCGCGTCACACACCTGCATGTCCCAAAGGACATGGTCGATGAGACCGGCCATGCGCCCCGCGATCGCCAGCTCCTCCGCGCTCGCCCCCGCCAGCAGCGGCGCCGCCACCCGCCGCTCGAGGAACGCCAGCTCCGCCGTCGACGGCGCCGCCGCCGGCCCCAGCGGGCGCACCCCGTCCCCGCGCTCGCGCGCCCCGAGCCACGGCAGCAGCGCCGGCGCCGTCCGCCGCGCCGGCGCCCCGCGAGCCAGCGCCGCCCGCAGGTCGTCCGGATGCACCCGCAGCACCAGCCGCTCCCCGCTCCCCCACGCCGACCCGTCAAGCCGCGGCGGCTCCGACCACTCGAGCCGCGGCGTCGGCAACGACCCCGCCCCGACCAGCCCCGCCGCCAGCCGCTGAAGGTCGAGCGACGCCGGCAGCTCGCGCTCGACGTGCAGCAACGGCCCGCCGCGCTCCACCTCCGCGTCGCCGCGCAGCTCGAGGTCCCCATGCGGCGCCAGCCGCTCGCGCGCCCGCGTGAAGCGATCGTCCTCCTCCGCGCTCGCGTCGCGCTCCGCCACCACCAGCGCCCGCGCCCCGATCGCCTCCGCCAGCAGCGCCGCGACCTCGGCCGCCGGCGCCTCCGCCACCGGCCGCGGCACCACGATCACCGGCCCCACCTCGCCGCCCTGCGGCCACAGCACCGTCACCCCCTGCCCGTCCGCCCCGCCCCGCTCCGCCCCGAGCACCGCGTGACCACCCCGCGGATCCTCGACCAGCGCCACGACCACCAGATCCGCCGCCTCCGCCGCCCGCGTCGCCGCTGCGAGCCCCGCCTCGTCCGGCACGGCCTGCCAGCGCGCCAGCGCCGTGAACGCGTCGGCGTGGGCCAGCCGCGCCTGCGAGCTGCGCGGCGCCGGCTCGGGCGGCGCCAGCTCGGCCTGGACCCGCGCCAGCGCCGTCGCCCCGAGCGGCGTACGCAGCAGCCGCTGACTCGCCGCCTGCGGCCCGGTCGGCGCCGACGCCCGCAGCGGCGCCACCAGGTCGAGCCCGAAGCCGATCGCGCTGCCCAGCGCCCACCCGAGCGCCGCCGTCGTCAGCGTCGGCAGCAGCACCCGCACCGCCGACCTGCGCTGCAACATCCGCAGCGCCAGCAAGCTCGACAGCAGATACCCAAAGCCGAACAGATCCCGCGGCCGCAGCCCGACCAGGCGATCGCCGACCCCGAGCGACAGCAACCACTTGAGCACCACCGACAGCGTGAACACCAGCGCCACCTTGCGCGGCCCCTCGAGGTTCATGCGCCCGAGCGGCGTGAGCCGCAGCAGCGCCAGCGCCGTGACCCACAGCAGCAGCGCCTCGCCGATCGTGATCGCCAGCTCGGTCGGCGTGAACAGCAGCAGCCCGAGCAGCGCCGGCACCAGGATCCCGCCGAAGTCCCAGCCGAAGCGCAGGTTGAAGCGAGCCGCCAGCGCCGCGGTCGTCAGCAGCAGCAGGTACGACTTCGCGTTGCCGAGGAAGTCCAGCGCCGTGTCCTCATAAAGCAGCTCGAAGCTGCTGAGCGACAGGTTGGTGTACGCCAGCAGCACCGCCGACAGCCCGAGGTAGGTCAGCCCCGTCACCACCGCCAGCTGCGACAGCCCGCGCAGCGCCCCCGGCTTCCACAGCAGGTTCGCCGTCAGCGGCACCAGCACCAGGCCGATGCTGTAGAACTCGCGCACCGGCGGCAGCGCGTAGCCCAGCTGGCGCTCGAGCCAGCCCGACAGCGCCGGCAGCAGCCACAGCTGGTCGTGCTGGCGCACCAGCACGCTGGCCACGACGATCAAGAAGAACCGGTCGCGCCCGAAGAACGGCGCCCACACCCGCGTCGGCGCCAACCCGTAGGCCAGCCCGCGCGCCAGCAAGTACGTCAGCAACGCCTCGGCCACGATCACCAGCGCCGTGGTCGGCTGGACCACCAGCACCGACGCGAGATATCCCGGCACCACCAGCCCGACGAACACCCAGCCCAGCGTCTCGGTGAACAGCAGCGTCACCCACACGCCCAGCAGCACCGCCAGCACGATCGACTGATCGAGGCCGCCCGGGGGCAGCAGCTCGTGCACCGGGCTCACGCGTCGGACACCTTGTGCAGCCCGCTCGCCGAGCCCGCGACGCCTGTCCTTTCGAGCAGGTCCGCGGGCAAGGCCCGCTCCGTCAGGCCGAGCAGGCGCGCCGCCGCCGTGACCAGCACCACCGTCACCGCCACGCCCGCGCCCAGGCGCAGCAGCCCGGCGGCGAACAGCCCCGCGTCGAGCACCAGCGCCCCCGCGATCGCCGCGCCGGTGATCGCCAGCACCGCCGCCAGCCCGCGCCCGCGCAGCGCCGCCGTCAACGCCAGCGCCCACGCCGTGGTCGCCAGCAGCCCGAGCCACCACGCCGGCGCCGGGGCCCACAGCGCCCCGTCGAGCGCCCCGAGCAGCGCCTGCGCCTCGACCTGCGCCGGGCTCATCAGCCCCAGCGGCGTCGTCACCGTGCTCGCCGCCGCGTCCGTGCGCCCGACGACCACCACCCGGTCGCGGAAGGTCCCCGCCGGGATCTCCCCCGCCGCCACCCGCAGCGCCGACACCGTCGGCAGCTGGGCCACGTAGCGGGTCGGCAGCGGCCCGCCCCGCGCCGCCAGCCCCAGCGCCGCCAGCACCGGGCCCGGGAATTGCGGGTCGTCCACCCGCCGCAGCGGCGCCCCGACCAGCGGATCGACCCCGCCCCCCGGCCCCTCGCCGCGGACGTAGCCCGGATCTCCAACCTGTCCCTCAGGCCAGGTCACCGCCCCTCGCCCACCTGTCCCTCAGGCCAGGTCACCGTCCCCTCGCCCACCTGTCCCTCAGGCCAGGTCACCGCCCCCTCGCCCACCTGTCCCTCAGGCCAGGTCACCGCCTCGCCGACCTGTCCCTCAGGCCAGGTCCCGCTCGGCCAGACCACCAGCCGCGGCGCCCCGCCCGCGATCGCGGCCGCCAGCGCCGCCCGCTCGCTCGCCGGCGGCGCCCCGCCCCAGCGGGCCAGCGCCGCGTCGTCGATCGCCACCAGCAGCGCCGCCTGGGTCCGGCTCGGCCCCGCCAGCGCCCGGGCGTAGCGCGCGTGCAACCCCCGCTCGGCCGCCACGAACAGCCCCGAGCACGACCACGCCGCCGCCACGGCGAGGCCGGCGATGGCGACGAGGCGGTGCGAGGGTCGGGCGGAGATCGGCATCGGTACAGTCTGCGTGCCCGTCAGGGCACCCCGGTCACGGGCGAGTCACACGCGCGCCGATCACGGCAGCGAGTCGGCCAGCTTCTTGGCCCGCGGCGCGCCCCAGCCGGTCGGGTAGTCCCAGCCCTTCTTGGCCGAGAACAGGTCGGTCGCGCCCATCGTCACGTCGCGGAAGCTCGCCTTGACCAGCGCGTCCGTGTAGATGACCGGCGTCAGCAGCCCCACCGGCGGCAGGCCCTGGTCCGCGCGGTAGCTGTTCACCGTGGCGATCAGCCCCGCGAACACCGGCGCCGCGAACGAGGTCCCGCCGTAGCTCTCCCACGCGCCGATGCGGCGGATCCAGTAGCCGCCGCTCGAGAAGCCGGCGTTGAGCGCCACGTCGACCGTCGCGCGGCGATCGTTCGGCACGATGCCGACCTGCCAGTCCGGGACCAGGAAGGTCTTGGCGTCGCCCGAGCCCGACGAGTCCCACGCCGTCTCGCTGATCACCCCCCGTTGCCGTTGGTCAGCAGGTCGGTGCCGCCGACGCACACCACGTAGGGGCTGGTGCACGGGATGTCCGGCCGCGCCGAGTCGCCGCTGGCCGAGATCACCGTGATGCCGAGCGAGGCCCCCATCAGCGCCGCGTGGTTGTACTGGTGGCGCAGCGGCAGCGGCTCCGAGTCCTCGCGGTGGGCGAACGAGTCGGTCAGCACCTGGACCTCGCCGAGCGCGATCGCCTCGTTGAAGCCGTACAGCAGCGAGGTGTTGCGCGAGTCCGGGCCCTCGTAGGTGATGATCTCCGCCCCCGGCGCGATCGACGACGACCACTGCACGTCGAGGATCGTCTCGGTGATGCGCGTGACCACCGGCTCCATCATCTGCTTGCGCTTCGGCAGCGCCCGCGTGATCCCGAAGGTCTTCCAGAAGGTCTGGAGGTCCTTGCTGTGGTAGGTCGCCGCCGCGATCACCCCGATCTTGATGCCCTGCCCGTTGAACCCGACCGCGTACAGATCATCGACCTCGTACGCCGCCGCGACCTCCTTCGGGTCGAGCGCGCCCGGCCCCGGCGGATCGTTGATCACCGCGCCGGCCTCCCCCGGCAGGCTCCCGGTCGCCGCCGGCAGGTCCGCCGTCAGCAGCCCCGTCGTGCGGTCGGCCACGAACTTCGGCAGCGTGAAGCTGTCGACCGTGCAGTACACCTCGAACGGCGGGTTGCCCTGCTGCGGGTTCTTGCGCAGGCAGATGTGCAGCGTCGTCTTGAAGGTGTCGTTGAAGTCCTTGACGCTGCCCTTGAACGCCACCACCAGGCGGTTGCTCGAGTCGAAGGTCACCGCCAAGTTGCGGAACTCGAGCCACTCCTTGATCAGGTCGTAGTCCGCCTGCGTCGGGGCGTGCGCCGCCATCCACTCGGCCACCGTCAGGTACTCGCCAAAGCTCGGGCTGTTCGGGTCGTACATCGCCGCGACCTTGCCCTCGAGCGTGCCGAAGCTGCGGGTCGGGAACCCGATCAGCCCGCGCACCTGGTTGTCCAGCGGCGCCTCGCCCTGGTCGTCGTACACCCCCGGCAGCGGGCTCGGCAGACCGTCCGGCTTCTCCGTCGGCACCTGCTCCTCCGGCGGGATGTCGCACAGCGGCCCGTCCGTGTCGCAGGTCGCCGTCGTGCTGCCGTCGCCGGTGGTGGTGCTCGGGTCGACCGTCGTCGTCGTCGTGACGTCCGTCGTCGACACCGTCACGGCCGTCGTCGTCGGCGGGTCACCCGTGGTGTGCGTGACGCCGCTGTCCGGATGGCTCGGGTCGACCGTGTCGGTCTGGCTATCAAACGTCGTCGTCGGCAAGGTCGACGACGCCTCGGTGGTGGTGGCCGTGATCCCGCCCGTGCTCGACTCGGTCACCGAGCCAGCCGAGTCGTCGGAACACGCTCCCGCGAGAGCGAGGAGAGAAAGCAGGGTCAGGGGGGCAAGGGTGAGGCGGAGGCCGCCAACGGGGGGAGTGTGGGGCATGACAAAACCTCGAAAGCTGTGAATTCACCGCAGGGTAAGGCGGCAAGGCTGGGGCAATCCAGTGCCTCGCGCGGGGGCGGCTGACCCCGCAGGCCACGATGGGCGCATTCGGCCGATCGTGCACGGACCGTGAACACACAAGGAAAAAGCCCGCTGGCCGTGGGTGTCCGCCTCCCACCCGAGATTTCGTCCCCAGCACCGGCTCATTACAGTGATGTTCCTCTCGTCACCCTGAACGGCGTCCACTTGGAACCCGCGGCGCAGCTGGCCAATAGAGCATGTCCCTTCAGACATGTCACCCGGACCCCCGGTGCCCGCCAACGCCGCGATGTAATAGCGTGGGGCCCTCCAAGGACCACCCCCATGCGCCTGCGCCCCGCCGTCACCCCACCCCTCCTCGCCGCCCTCCTCCTCACCGCCTGCGGCGACAGCACCAGCGGCACCAGTGAGACCGCGACCGGCACCGCCAGCGCCAGCACCGGCGCCTCGGTCGGCCCGACCACCGACACCCCGACCAGCGTCGGCCCGACCACCCCGACCAGCGACGTCACTGACAGCGGCATGAGCGGCTCGGCGACCATGGCCACCACCGACCCGCAGCCCTCGACCGGCACCACCAACCCGACCACCGCCACCACCAGCGGCCCGGGCACCAGCACCGGCGCCGTCGACCCCGACACCGGCACCGGCAGCACCAGCACCGCCAGCACCGGGGCCGAGTCGAGCACCGGTGAGGACCCCAACTTCGGCCAGATCCCCGAGACCTGTGAGCAGTCCGAGCTGTCCAAGAGCACCGTCGGCTGCCTCTTCTACGCCATCGACATGGACTCGCACGACCTCGCCGAGACCGGCCAGTACGCCGTCGCCGTCGCCAACGTCCAGAAGCTGACCCCGGCCAACGTCACGATCGAGCGCAAGCAGGGCAACGTGTGGAACGTGATCGCCGGCCCGACCCAGATCACCGCCCTGAACCTCGGCACCTTCAACCTCCCCGACCAGCACACCGACGACAGCCAGCTCGGCAAGGGCTTCGCCTACCGCGTCAAGTCGGACGTCCCCGTCATCGCCTACCAGTTTAACCCGATCGACGGCCAGAACTCCTTCCTCTCCGACGCCGCGATGCTCTACCCCGTGACCGCCTGGGACCACATCAACCACGCGATCACCTTCACCTCCACCACCGACAACACCAACACCCCCCAGCGCAGCTACGCCAGCGCCGTCGCCTTCGTCGACAACACCAAGATCACCGTCACCCCCAGCGTCGCCACCAAGGCCGGCGCCGGTGTCCCAGCCGGCGCCCCGGGCGTCCCCTTCGACGTCGTCCTCATGGAGGGCGACGTGCTCAGCGTCGCCATCAACAACATCGGCACCTCGCTGTCCGGCACCACCTTCGAGAGCGACAAGGCCACCCCCTTCGCCATGTTCGCCGGCCTCGAGTGCGCCCTCATCCCGACCCAGACCTGCTGCTGTGACCACATGGAGGAGCAGATCTCCGGCGTCCGCCTGTGGGGCAAGAACTTCGTCGCCGCCCGCGTCCCCGTCCGCAACCCCGCCATGCCCGAGACCTCGCTCTGGCAGCTCTACGGATCCGAGGACAACACCGTCGTCAACATCGTCGCCGACCCCCAGGTCACCGGCCTGCCGCCGAACCCGATCAAGCTCAACAAGGGCCAGGTCGTCGAGTTCTACGCCGGCGGCACCACGAAGGAGCCCGGCGACTTCGAGATCACGTCCGACAAGCCGATCGCCGTCATGAACTACATGACCGGCGCCGAGAACCTCCCCGGCAACCTCAACACCACCGGCGACCCGCTCTCCGTCCAGATCCCCGCGGTCGAGCAGTACCTCCCCCGCTACGTCATCCTCGTCCCCGGCACCTGGATCAACGACGTCGGCGTCTTCACCCGCATGGCCGGCGCCATGATCAAGATCGACGGCGTCACCATCCCCGACATGGCCTTCAACCCCGTGGGCAACTCCGGCTTCGAGGTCGCCCGCGTCCCCCTCGCCGACGGCATCCACGTCCTCGAAGGCGACGAGACCCCCTTCAGCGTGATCGTCGTCGGCTACGACCAACACGACAGCTACGGATACCTCGCCGGCACGGGCACGAAGATCATCAACCCCGATCCACAGTGAACGCGAGCGCGACGCGCTCCACCGCGGCCACGAGCGCCCTTGCTGCGCTCGCGGCCGTCAGGTCGTCGTCTCTCGCATCGTCAGCGATCCATCGCGCGCGATCCACACGATCCATGTGGGCCGACTCGAGCAGCCATCGGGATCCTTGCAGCCACGGACGAAGGTGTAGACGCGGTTGCCGGCGGCCTTCAAGCGCCGGATCTCCGCGGGATCGCCGACAAAGAAGTTCCTGTACGCCAACTCGACCGAGGTCGAAGTCGCCTGGACGACCGAGCTCAGCCGACCGACGTTTAACCACTGCGCAAAGGTGACCTCGAAGTTCATGCCGAACGAACAGCGCACGCTGACGGCATTGAAGTACCGTAAGAGGGCGTCGAGCTCCGCCTCCCCGGTCTCCAGGCGCCCCGCGCTCCACGCGTCCGCGAACGCCACGCCCGGCTTGAGAGTCACGAGCAGCATATCGGCGGGCAGGATCGCCAGCTCGACCTGGGCGACCACCGGGTAGGTCTTGCGGATCAGCGCGAGTTCACCCTCGATCTCGCTCAACAAGGCCAGCGGGATCCAGATATCGTCGGCCTCGCGCGACCCCAGCGTCATTATCTCGGGGGCGAAACGCAGCTGCTGCTCGCGCAGCAGCACCCCCGCAGGAACCTCGCCGATCTCTGGCATTCGCACGTCGGCCTCGCCCGCACCCGACGTCGATCCTCGGCAACCAACCATCGCCGCCGCCAACGCCATCACCCGTAGCGATCGATTTATCAGCACACCACCCCCACCGACTGAAAAAGTGTATCACAGGTCCCGCCCACCACGTGGGTCCGCGCTCGAAGACCGGACTTGCCCCGATCACCCCGCGTCCCCGATGACCCCGGCAGCGAATCACAGATCATGCGTCGTCGATCCCCGGCGCTTATGTGGGCACCGTCGATCAGCTGCCATTCGGCGCCGGCGGCGTACAAGCAGGACAACTGCATCAAGGTCGTCCTGCGGCCCTGAGGCAAGCGCGCCGATGCCCGGCGCTCCGGCCTGCTGGCCGCGACCGCCACGATCGTCCCACCCCGCTTCGTCGCACTGTCGTCCGGCTCTCCCGTGTAGGATGGTTCGCTCGGGGGGGGGACGGGAAGGGCGGGGAACGGACCAGGGGGGGGCACACCGGCGCCCCCCCCGCGGCCCGCGACAGGGGGGAAGAGAGGGGCCCATGCCGGCCCGGCTCGCGCCTGATCCCGCGAGCCGTGGCGAGCCCCGAAGACCCCGCCCGCGTCGCCCAGCTGCTCGGCTGGCACGACCAGACGCTCGCGCTCGACTGCAGCTTCGCGACCACCGTCGACGGCGACATCCGCTGCGTGCCGATCGACACCCTGGCGATCCGCGGCTTCTCGAGCCCCGACTGCGCGCCGGGCACCGAGATCGTGATCATCGCGGCCCAGCAATTCGACTGCGACCAGGGCCTGGTGACCTACTGGCAGAATGCCCCCACCGCGGACGAGAGCTGCGGCCAGTGGTTCCCCGAATACGGCGCGATCAAGCTCGGCCAGAAGCTGGCGATCACCCAGGGCTATCGCAACGACGGAGGCGCGTGCGTCCCCCAGTGGAAGCCCTCGCCCGACTGGACCGCCAACTATTGCCAGTACAGCGAGGCGCCGCTCGCCGACTTCGTCCGCGCGGACACCCTGTCGGAGCCCGTCGGCGCGGTACAACGCCAGACCCTCGTCGGCGAGGACGGCAGCCGTCAGGTCTGGCGCGGCTACGACCCCGAGCTCAAGCACGAGGTCTACCCCGACCGCGGCCGCCTGCTGCCGCCCGTCGGGGGCCAGGCCGAGGCATTCTCCGATCCCGGCTGCACGACCCCGGCGGCCTGCGGGACGCCGTGCCGCGGCGGCGTCACCTTGTTCTGGGACGATGAGCTGTGCGCGGCGGACGTCGCTCGCCTCGGCGTCACCGAGGTCGACGGCTATGCCGGCGACACCTGCATGGCGATCACGCTGGGCCCTGGATCGACGTGCTACGAGGTCGTCGAGCTCCGGCCGCCGCTGCTCTACGAGCCGCTGCAGGTCGGTGCGGGTCGACTCCAGCTCTCGTGGGCGCGCCACGCCGATACCCTGCTCGTGCCCGACGGGTACTTCTACGACACGGTGCTCGAGACGCCCTGCTTCGCAATCGAGGCGAGCCCGGGCCAGTTCCAATGTGAGGCCTCCGCCGCGCAAATGCACTCTGTATTCTCCGACCCCGAGTGCCTGGTCCGACTCGGCGCCGAATATGAGAATAGCTGCAAGCCGCCGCCCGGCGCCGTCGGCAGCCCCGACGGGCCCCTGCGCGTGATGCCGCTGCCCGCGGTGGAGGGCCCGACCTACACCCGCAACGGCCAGCCCGACGATGGCCCGGCCTTCAACTGCAGCGCCCGGCCAAACCCCACGCCACTCTACGATCTGCTCCCCGCCGAGGTCGGCTGGGCGCCCATGATCAAGCTCCCGTGATCCAGGCCGCCGCTGCGGGTCTTGCAGGAGGTATGCACGCAGATCCTGCTGCGGCGGCCCGCCCCGCTCTGCGGCATCATCTTGAGATGGTGATACTCGACGCGCGCATCCTCGCCCCCTTCGCTGTGCTGCTCTTCGTCGGCTGTCCTGGACAGCCCGGCGGAGACGACAGCGGCACGTCGACGGGTACGGGCGCCAGCACCATGACGCCGACAAGCACCACCAACAGCACCACCAACAGCAGCCCGACGGGCAGCAGCACCGCGGACACACCGGACCCCACCACCGCAGGCAGCACGGCAGGCAGCACGGCAGGTGATACCAGCGGCACCACGGGGGCCGTCGACACGACCGGCGGCGATGAGACCTCCGAGCCGATCGACGTCACCTGCACATACCCGGGCTCGACCTCGGAGGGTCCGCTGGCGCCGGATGTCGCGCCCGAGTGCGCGTGCGTGGACGCGCAGGGGTCTCTGGTTTGTAAGTCCCCGCTTTGTCCTTCTATCAGCGGCAAGTGCTCCGGCGGTGACATCTTCCAGCAGCAATGTCACGGGTCGTGGAGCTACGACGAGGCGGCACTGGATTGCGCCCTCGCGGCGGCCCGCGATGGCCTCGAGGGCACGCTGTACTGGTACTTCGCGCCCAACAACGGATTCTCGGAGCACTATGGCTTCCTCCACATCGTCTCCGAGCGCCGCGCCATCCGCCAGGACGTGAATTGGATCGACCTCGGCGGCGAGGTGAGCGATACGCAACTGTGGCAGCTCAAGGACGCGGCGTACTTTCAAGGGTGCATCGATCTGCCGACATTCTGCGAGCGGCTCGCCTGCTTCTTCGCGGGCACGGAGGCAATCGCGCTGTCCCTGTGCCTGCCCGGCTTCTACGATCGGGAATTCTGATCACGGGCGCGCGGCACCACCTGGAAGCGTGGAGGACCCCGCGAACCCGTCTCGCCTCAGCGCTGGGCCTCGCCGCCCTCCTCGGCCCACGCCCGCAGCTTCTGCTTGAGCTTCGCCTCGGCCTTGCTGCCGACGTGCTCCCAGTCCTCGTCCGGTTCGGCCTCGGCCCACTGGCGGATCTTGTGTTGCAGTTTGTGCTCGACCTTCTTGGCGATCTCCTCCCACTCCTTCTGGTCGCGCAGCGATCGCTTCGGCGGCCTGGGGCGATACGAGCGTGAGCCGCCGCCACAGATGCAGCCGATGCCGAGGAGAAAGCCGAGGTCGTACCACCCGCCGGTATTGTGCAGCTCATAGACGCGGACCTGCTCGCTGAACAGGCCGATCACGAGCGTCACCCACGAGATCATCCCGTGCCACAGCCCCTGCCAGAAGCCGGCCGGCGCGTCGACGGTGAAGCGCGGATCGCCAGCGGCGCAGCCGAGGACGAGCAGAGATATCAGCGCACACGCTAGGAGAGGCGCCGCGGCGCCGTGGCGCCTCTTGGGAATTCGGGCGGGACAGTGGTCCATGGCAATGTTGGCAATCCCAGAGCAAGGCCTGTGCCAGCGGGCCGGGTTGTAATCTGTGGGCTTTCGATGACCGCCGCCGGTGGCCGGCGAATGGCTTGCACCTCCGTGCAAGCGCTTCATCGGCTGCGGCCGTTGCTCGAGCGGCGCGCCCATGATGTGCGCAGATTCTGCTGCTGCTACCCGCCGCGCCCCGCGGCATTCTCCACTGAAAGCACCATGAACCTTCGCACCATCGTCCTCCTCTCGTTCGGCGCCTTCCTCACCGGTATACGGCCGGCGCACGCGGCCCCCCCCCGGGCGGGGGCAAGGGGGAGAGGTCGCGCCGGAAGGTCCACCGCGAGGTGCACCCGGGTGGGCCCCAATGCGAGAACACTCTGCGATGCCTGTCGACCCGGCGCGTCTGGCCGCAGGGGGTGAGGGCCCCGGAGCCCCGCGCGGGGGGGGGGGGGGGGGGGGGGGGGGGGGGGGGGGGGGGGGACATGGTGATGCTCGACGCGCGATCGCTGACCTCGCTGGCCTCGCTACTCTCGCTGCTGATGGCAGGCTGTCCAGGACAGTCAGAAAGCGACGACAGCAGCACGTCGACGGGCACGAGCGAGGGCAGCACGACGCCCACGAGCACCACGGCGAGCACCACAGCGAGCACCACCAGCACCACCACCAGCACCACCAGCACCGCCAGCACCACCAGCACAGCGGACAGCACGTCGGGCAGCACGGCGGGTGACACCAGCGGCACCACGACCGGGGCGGTGGACACGACCGGCGGCGATTGGACCTCCGGACCGATCGACCCCACTTGCACAAACCCGGGCTCGACCTCGGAGGGTCCGCTGACGCCGGATGTCGCGCCCGAGTGCGCGTGCGTCGACGACCAGGGGTCCTTGCTGTGCGACTCCCCGCTTTGTCCGAGTATCGGCGGCAACGACGAGGCCGCCCTCGACTGCGCCCTCGCGGCAGCCCGCGATGGCCTCGAGGGTACGCTCCGGTGGTACCTCTCGGCCGACGGCGGATTCACGTCACACGATGGCTTCCTCCACATCGTCTCCGGGCGCCGCGCCATCCGCCAGGACGTCTACTGGCAAGACCTCAGCGGCGATGTGAGCGACACCCAGCTATGGCACCTCGCCGACCCGGCGTACTTTCAGGGCTGCATCGATCTACCAACATTCTGCGCCCGCCTCGCCTGCTTCTTCGCCGGCACGACCGGGAGCGCGCTGTCGCTCTGCCTGCCCGGATTTAACAAACGCGGCTTCTAGCTAGCCCCCCTACCCCCGCGCCACCACCACATGAAAGCAGGCCCCCCCGCCCTCGCGCGCCGTGACGAAGGCCCGCCCCCCGTGCGCCTCGGCCACCTCGCGCACGATCGCCAGCCCGAGCCCCGCCCCGTCGCTGCCGCGTTGCAGGCGGTGGAACGGGGCGAAGATCGCCTCGCGCTCGCTCGCCGGCACCCCGGGTCCGCGGTCCTCCACCGTGATCGTCAGCCCTGACTCGCCGGGTCGCAGCGTCACATCGACCGCCCCGCCTGGCGGCGAGAACTTGATCGCGTTGGCCAACAAATTGTCGACCGCCTGACGCAGCGGCCCCGGGTTGGCGCGCAGCGGCGCCTGCTCCGGCCCGTGCACATGCAGCGTCACGCCGCGGCGCTCGGCCGGCGCCCGGTGCCCGTCGATCGCCGCGCGCACCAGCTCGGCCGCGTCGATCGGCACCCGCTCCCAGTCGGCCCGGCGCAGGCTCGCCATGTCGAGCAGCTTGCTGGCCAGCGCCCCGAGGCGGTCGACCTCGGCCCGCACCCGCGTCAGCGCCTCGATCAACTCATCCTCGCTCCGCGGCCGCCGCAGCGTCACGTCGATCTCCATCCGCATCGCCGTCAGCGGCGTGCGCAGCTCGTGCGCCGCGTCCGCGATCAAGCGGTGCTGGCCCTCCGCGGCCGCCCGCAGCTTCGCGGTCGCGTCGGCGATCGCGTCGCGCAGCCCCGCGATCACGTCGCTGCCCGCGTCCGACTCCGGCTGCGCCGTGAAGTCGCCGTCGCGCAGGCGCTGCATGTGCGCGTGGAGCCGCTGCACCCGGGCTCCCAGCCCGCGCGCGTGGCCGATCTGCAGCGCCAGCATCACCAGCGTCAGCGCCGCACCGATCAGCCCGGCCGCCCGCGCGTAGGCGGCCAGCGCCGCGTCGTGACTCGCCAGCGAGACCGCCAGCCAGATCACGTGCGGCTCGCCGCGCGGCGACCCGATCGTCACCCGCAGCTCGCGGATCCGGTGGTCGTCCGCCAGCGTCCGGGTCGCCAGCTGCGGCGTCGCCCCGACCGTCGCCAGCTCGATCCGCGGCGGCGCCACCGAGTCGTCCGGGAACGCCAGCAGGCGCCCCCCGTCGGGCCCGTACAGCGCCCCGCGGTGCTGCAGCCGCTGCAGGTCCGCGATCAGCGTCGACTCCTCGAAGTGCAGGTGCGCGTCCTGACCCGGGCGGTCGAACAGGCTCACCGACTCGCTCGCCGCCTGCAGCACCAGCCCGCGGTCCACCGACTCGAGCAGCAGGTGCTCGAGCACGAAGCCGATCACCACCAGCGCCAGCACCAGCAGGCTCGCCGGCAGCGCCGCGCCGAAGATCAGCAGGCGCCGCTGCAGCGTCACCTGCGAACCTCCGCCAGCTGCAGACGGAAGCCGACCCCGCGCTGGGCCCGGATCGTCGGCGCCTCCTCGCCGAGCTCCGCCAGCTTGCCGCGCAGGTAGCCGATGTACACGTCGAGCACGTTCGGCTCGCCGTCGAAGCTCGGCCCCCACACCCCCGCGAGCAGCTCCGACCGCGTCAGCACCTCGCCGACCCGGCGAAACAGCAGCGAGCACAGCGCGAACTCCCGGGCCGTCAGCGCCACCTCCTGCGCCCCGTGGATCAGCGCCCGCTTGCGACCGTCGAGCAGCACCGCCCCCGCCCGCAGCTGCGCCGCCTCCCCGCCGCGACGTCGCCCCAGCACCTCGATCCGCGCCAGCAGCTCCGCGAAGTCGAAGGGCTTGACGAGATAGTCGTCGGCCCCGGAGCGCAGCCCCAGCACCCGCTCCCCGACCGCCCCGCGCGCCGTCAACATCAGCACCGGCGTCGCCACCCCGCGGTCACGCCAGCTCCGCAGCAGCGACAGCCCGTCGCCGTCGGGCAACATCCAGTCGAGCAGAATCACGTCGTACGCGATCGTCTGCGCCTGCCCCAGCGCGTCGGCGCAGCACGAGCATGCGTCGACCACGTGCCCCTCCTCCCGCAACCCGCGCTGCAACAGCACGACCAGCCGCTCGTCGTCCTCCACGGCCAAGATCCTCACGCCTCCGCCTCCCGCAGCCCGCGCCGCGACACGTCCGCGACGGCCACGCTCCTCACGCCTTCGCCTCCCGGCCGGCGAAGAACGGATACAGCGCCGGCAAGATCAGCAACGTCAGCAGCGTCGAGGTCACCAGCCCGCCGACCACCACCGTCGCCAGCGGCCGCTGCACCTCGGCCCCCGTGCCGGTCGCCAGCATCATCGGCACGAAGCCCAGCGCCGCCACCATCGCCGTCATCAGCACCGGCCGCATCCGCGAGTGCGCCGCCGCGATCGCGGCCTCGCGGGCCGGCATCCCCTCCGCGCGCAGCGTCGTGATCTGGGACAGCAGCACCACCCCGTTGAGCACCGCGATCCCGCTGAGGGCGATGAAGCCGATCGCGGCCGACAGCGAGAGGGGGAGCGCGCGCATGGTCAGCGCCAGGATGCCACCCACGCACGCGAAGGGCACGTGCGTGAAGATCAGCAGCGCCGGCCGCAGGCGCCCGAACGCCAGCAAGAGCACCCCCAGGATCGCCACCACCACCGCCGGGATCACCCACGCCAGCCGGGCCCGCGCCTCCGCCAGCGACTCGTACTGCCCGCCCCACACCATCCGCACCCCTCGCGGCGCCGGCACCTCGGCCGCCAGCGCCGTCTTCAGCCCCTCGACCACCTCGCCGAGCGCCGCCCCCCGCACGTTGAAGCCGACCTGATCCTTCGCTGCGCATCGTCATGGTTCACCAGGCTCGCCGCCGGCCCGCGCACGATGTCCGCCAGGTGCTCGAGGTCGATCAGCGCCCCGTCCGGCGCCGGCACCCGCACGTCCTCGAGCAGCGCCGCCGCCGGCGTCTCCCCCAGGCGCACCCGGATCGGCAGGCGCAGCGACCCCTCATACGTGTAGCCCGCGACGATCCCCGTGCGCAGGGCCTGGATCACCCGCAGCACCTCGCGCGCCGTCATCCCGTGGGTCGCCGCGTCCAGCATCCGCGGGTGCAGCTCGGCCAGCGCCGCGTCCGGCGGCGCCATGATCCGCACGTCCACCGCCCCCGCCTGCCGCTCGATCACCGCCGCCGCCGCCTCCGCCAGCCCGCGCAGCTCGTGCAGGTCCTCGCCGAAGATGCTGAGCGACACGTCCGTCACCGACCCGCCGAGCAGCTCATTGAAGCGCATCTGGATCGGCTGCGTGAACACCATCGCCTCCGCCGGCGCCTTCTCTGCCAGCAGCGCCCCGATCTCCGCCACCAGCTCGTCGCGCCCCAGCCCCGGCCGCCACTGCGCGTGCGGGGCCAGCTCGACGAACACGTCCGCCTGCTCGATCCCCATGATGTCGGTCGCCACCGCGGGTGAGCCGATCCGCGAGACCACCGCCCGCACCTCGGGGATCCCCGCCAGCAGCACCCGCTCGAGCGCCGTGGCCTCCTGCGCCGCCGACTCGAGCGAGATATTGGGCGCCCGCTCGGTCTGGATCACCAGATCCCCCTCGTCGAGCTGAGGCACGAACGCCGCACCAATCCCGGCGAACATCAGCCCGCCGCCGACCAGCGCCGCCACGGCCAGCACCGCCACCGCCGCCGGGAACCGCGTCGCCGCCCGCAGCGTCGGCGCATACAACTTCTCCGCCGCCCGCACCAGCAGGGGCTCGCGCGCCGGGATGTCGCGGCTGCGCAGCAGCATCGCCGCCGCCGCCGGCACGAAGGTCAGCGCCAGCACCAGCGAGCCGAGCAGCGCCATGATCACCGCCGCCGCCATCGGCCGGAACATCTTCCCGTCGACCCCGGTCAGCGTCACGATCGGCACGTACACCAGCAGGATCACCAGCACCGAGAAGAACACCGGCCGGGCCACCTGCCGCGTCAGCGTCGCGATCCGCTCCGGCCCCAGCGCGCTCGCCCCGAGCGCCCCGCAGAACACCGCCTCCACCATCACCACCGCCCCGTCGACCAGCAGCCCGAAGTCGATCGCACCCAGGCTCATCAGGTTGCCGGGGATGTCCAGCAGCGCCATCCCGGCCAGCGCGAACACCATCGACAGCGGGATCACCAGCGCCACCAACAGCCCCGCGCGCAGGCTCCCGAGCAGCGCGAACAGCACCGCGATCACCAGCACCCCGCCCTCGAGCAGGTTCTTCACCACCGTCGTCAGCGTCGCGTGGACCAGCTTCGAGCGGTCGTACACGACCTCGACCTGCACGTCCTCCGGCAGCGCCGCGCGCACGTCCGCCATCCGCTCGTGCACCCGCTGCATCACCTGCAGCGCGTTGTCTCCGCGCAGCATCTGGACCATCGCGTACACCGTCTCGCCGGCCCCGTTCGCCGTCGCCGCGCCGATCCGCGGCGTCGCGCCCCAGCGCAGCGTGGCCACGTCCGCCAGCCGCAGCGCCGGCGCGCCCGCCCGCGCCGGCCGCACCAGCGCCCCGCCCAGCGCCCACGGCGTCGTCGGCCGGGCCACCCCGCGCAGCAGCACCTGCTCCGGCCCGTCCGCCAGGCTCGAGCCCGCCGCCGTCCCCGTCGCCGCCATCACGGCCGCCTCGAGCTCGCCGAGGCTCACCCCGAAGCGGGCCATCGCCGCCGGCTGGCCGACGACATCCAGCGTGCGCCGCTCGCCGCCCCAGGTGTTGACCTCGACGACCCCCGCCACGCTGCGCAGCAGCGGCACCACCCGCAGCTCGACCAGCTCGAGCAGCTCCGCCGGTGTCCGCTGCGGCGAGCCCACGGTGAAGTGAAAGATCTCGCCGAGCCCACCGGTTAACGGTCCCAGCTCCGGCGCCTCCACCCCCTCCGGCAGACGATCGCCGACCAGCGCCAGCCGCTCCTGCACCATCTGCCGCGCCAGCCACGGATCGACCTCGTCGGCGAACACCGCCGTGATCGCCGAGATCCCGTAGCGCGAGATGCTGCGCTGCTTGTTCATCCCCGGGATCCCGCCGAGCCCGAGCTCGATCGGCCGCGTCACCAGCCGCTCCACCTCCTCCGGCGTCAGCCCCTGCGCCCGCGTCAACACCAGCACCTGGTTGGTCGTCACGTCCGGCAGCGCGTCGAAGCGCAGGCGCGTGCACACGAACGCGGCCAGCAGCGCCGCGATCGCGGTCAACACCAGCACCAGCCGCCGCCGCGCCACCGACCACACCACGATCGCTTCGATCACCCGCCGCCCTCCTGCGAGCGCGCCACGGCGCGGGCATCCTCGGCCACCCGCATCCCCGCGCGCAGCCCCTCGCCGTCGCTCGCCCGCACCAGCGCCGACGCCCCCGACGAGATCAGCAGCGTCACCGGCACCTGCGTCACCGCCCCATCCTGTTGGCGATACACCACCAGCCCGCTCGCCGCGTGCCCGATCGCCGCGCTCGGCACCTGCACGATCGCCGGGTCGTCGCTCACGCACTCGACCGCCCCGCGCAGCCCCGCGAACGCCACCCGATCGTCCGCCACCGAAAACCACAGCACCGTCGCCCCGTCGTCCGCCTCGACCACCCGCCCCACCGGCGTCGGGTTCAGCGGCCACACCGCCCCGTCGACCGCCACGAAGCGCATCGCGCAGCCCGCCGGCGGCGCGTGCAGGAACCTCGCCTCGACCCGCGGCGGCCCCTCGCCGACGATCACCGCCACCGGCGCTCCTTGCCCCTCCACCACCTCGCCGAGCTGCCCCCCGAGCTCGCGCAGCACCCCGTCGATCGGGCTGCGCAGGCTCAGCGGCGGCGAGCGCAGCTGGTGCTTCGCGCGCGCCGGATCGACCCCCGCCGCGCGCAGCGTGGCCGCGGCCGTCCACGCCTGCTGCTCGGTCTCCGCCGCCTTCGACGCCACATCGAACACCGCCGACTCGGACACCAGCCCCTCGTCTCGCAGCCCGCGCAGCTTGTCGCGACGGGCCGCCTGCACCTCGCCGCGCAGCAGCGCCCCGCGGTAGCTCGCCGCCGCCGCCACCACCTCCGGCATGATCACGTCGACCACCGGGTCGCCCTTGCGCACCCGGTCCCCCGCCTGCGCGTGGAAGCGGACGATCTGCGCCCGGAACAGCGGCCGGATCACCGCCTGGTGCGCCCCCGGCAGCACCACCCGCGCCGTCGCCTGCAGCAGCGCGACGTCCTGCGGCGCCGTCACCAGCACCCACGCGCTCGCCGAGCTCGCCGCGGCCCGCCGCTCGACCTGTCCCTGCGGACAGCTCTCCGCCGCCGGCCGCTCACAGCCCGCGCTCACGACCCCGAGGCCCACGACCAAGCTCCGCCAGCGCATACCCCCCGAATAACAGCGCTCGCCCCGGCTCACCTGAGACTTCCCTGAGAAGCCTCTCAGTCCCGACCACCCGCGCATGCCCCCCGCGACGACGCCCCACGTGCGGAGCCCCCGCGCTACGCCTGCCCCCCGCCCGCACGCCCCCGATCTCCAGCGAGAACCCCGGCAGCCCGCGCACCAGCCCCGCCCCGAACGCCGACGACGGCGTCTGATAGCCCGCCTCCGCCCCGTCCGTGAGCAGCCGCTGCACGCACGCCAGGGCCGTGATCACCGTCGTCTTGTAGCCCTCCGGCGTGCGCAGTCGGCCCTCCACCGTGCGCCCGTCGGCCGCCGTCGCCTGGCCCCACAGCTCCGCGTGGGCCGACTCGCGCACCTGCTCGCTCGGCCCGTGCACCGCCCGCCCGACGATCGCCTGCAGCAGCCTGATCACCGTCGGTCGGCGCAGCAGCGGCGCCAGCAGGCCGAGCACCTTCAGCCCGCGCAGCTGCCCCGGCGGCATCGCCATCGACACCGTGATGTCGCCGATCCCCGTCGAGTGATACGCCGTCGACACGTCGCCCCAGCCGATCGCCACCACCGTCCGCGGCTTGCCCGAGAACTCGATCGTCCGCTGCAGCGAGCCCGCCGCGATCGTCTCGATCTTCCCGCCGCGGCGGACCTGGACCCCGCGACCGATGTGCTCGAGCATCGTCTTCAGCGTCCCGCGGCTCATCGAGCCCAGCGCCTGGAACGCCATCTCCAGCCTCACCGCCCCCGGCAGCGCCTCCGCCAGCGCGCGCGCCAGGCAATCCGACGGCACCACGTCGAAGCCCACCCCCGGCAGCACCACCACCCCGCGCGCCCGCGCCTCCGCGTCGCGCGCCTTGCAGGCCTCGAACACCGCGATCTCACCGGTGATGTCGAGGTAATGCGCCCGGCTGCGCAGGCACGCCGTCAGCATCGGCTCGCTGGTCGCCGAGAACGGCCCCGCCGTATGCAGCACCAGCGCCGCGCCCTCGATCGCCGCCGCCGCCCGCTCCGCATCCTCGAGCCCGAACACTCGGTGCTCGAGCCCCAGCTTGCCCGCGAGCGCCTCGATCGCCGCCTTGTTGCGCCCCGCGAGGATCGGCCGCAGCCCCTGCTCCGCCGCCGCCGTAGCGATCAGCGCACCCGTGTAACCATTCGCGCCGTACAGCAGCCAGGGCTTCGTCATGCGCCCTCGTGTAACCCAGCTCGCCCACCCGCGCCAGCCATCAAGCCACCGCCCTCTCGACCGCCCGGGGCACGTTCACGCCCGCGCCGCTGCGCCAGCCGTCACGCCACCGCCATCTCGACCGCGCGGCGGATGTTCACGCTCACCAGCTTCGACACGCCCTTCACCTCCATCGTCACCCCGTAGAGCCGGTCCGCGATCTCCATCGTCCGCTTGTTGTGGGTGATGATGATGAACTGCGTGTGCTCCGCCATCTCCGCGACCATCGCCCCGAAGCGGCCCACGTTGGCCTCGTCGAGCGGCGCGTCGACCTCGTCGAGCAGACAGAACGGGCTCGGCTTGATCAGGAAGATCGCGAAGATCAGCGACACCGCCGTCAGCGCCTTCTCGCCGCCCGACAGCAGCTCGAGGCTGCGGACCTGCTTGCCCGGCGGCTGGGCAACGATCTCGACCCCGGTCCCGAGCATGTCCGACGGATCTGTCAGCTTGAGCTCCGCCTTGCCGCCGCTGAACAGGCGCGGGAACACCTGCTGGAACATGTCGTTGACCTGCTTAAACGTCTCGACGAAGCGCTCGCGCGTCGTCTTGTTGATCTTGTCGATCGCCTCCTGCAGCTGGGCGATCGCCGTCTCGAGGTCGTCCCGCTGGGTCGTCAAGTAGTTGACCCGCCCCGACACCTCCTCGAACTCCTCGATCGCCGTCAGGTTCACCTCGCCCATGCGGGCCAGCACCCGCTTGAGCTCCTTCTGCCGCTCCACCTCCTCCGGGCCCGCCATCGGCCGGTCGTGGTGGTCGGCCAGCACCAGCGCCAGGTCGGCGTCCTGGCGCTCGCGGATGTCGTCCGTCAGGTGCGTCCGCTCGAGCTGCAGCTCCTTCAAGCCGAGCTCCACCTCCGCGAGCTGCTCGCGCTGCACGTCGAAGCTGCCCCGCAGGTTGCGGACCGCCAGGTCGACCTCGCTCTGGGCCACCCGCGCCGCCTCGTGCGCCTCGCGGGCCGCCTGCAGCAGCTCGCCCGCCGCCCGGTGCTCGATCATCAGCGTCGCCCGCAGCTCGCCCGCAGCCTCCGCCTCCGCCTGCAGCACCAGCGCCCGCGCCTCGCCGGCCTCGAAGCTCTCGGTCAGCCGCGTCAGCCGCTCGCGCTCGCCGGCCACCTGCCGCTCGAGCCGCGCCCGCGCCTGGGCCAGCGCGTCGCGCTGCTGCTGGAACCGGGCCAGGGCGATCCTCGCCTCCGTCAACATCTCGGCGACCCGCGCCTGCTGCTCGCGCAGCGTCTCGATGCGGCCCTCCGCCTCGCGGCACTCCTGCTCCAGCGCCGGCAGCCGCGCCCGCGCCTCGCCGAGCTCCTCACCGAGCCGGTGCCCGTCCTCGCGACGGCTGCCCAGGCTCTGCGCCAGCCGCTCGCGCTCGCGGTTCGCCTGCTCGACCCGCTGCCCCAGCCGCACGATCTCCGACTGCAGGCGGCTCACCTCCTGCGCCCGCGTCAGCTTCATCTTCTCCGCCTCGAGCAGCGCCGCCTCGCTGTGCTCGCGCTCGTGCTCGAGCGCCGACTGCCGCTCGACCAGCCCGTGGTGAACCCCACGCGCCTGCTCGAGCTCCGCCGCGCCCGCCTCGATCTGCGCGTGCAGCTCGCGGATCTCCCGCTTCTGCTGCAGCAGCGCCGCGTCGAGTCCCTTCGCCGACCCGCCGACCACCACCCCGGAAGCCTCGACCCGGTCGCCCTCGAGCGTCACCATCGGCCCGGCATGGCCCTGCTCCCACAGCGCCAGCGCCTGGTCGAGCGTCTCGACCACCAGGGTGTCGGCCAGCAGCGCCTGCGCCAGCGCCAGGTACTCCGCCGGCACCTCGATCAGATCCAGCAGCCGCCCGAGCACCCCCCCCGCCGGCGGGGCACCCAGCGCCGAGCGCTCGGCCAGCGAGATCGCCAGCCCGCCGCCTGTCCCTTGCGACATGTCCTCCGCGACCGGTCCCGAAGCACCTGTCCCCAAAGCCAGCCCCGTCCCCAGCCCGCTCGCCAACCCGGAAGCCAATTGCGGAGCCCGGGCCGCGCGCGGCAGGAAGCTGGTCCGCCCCTCCTGCTTCTGCTTCAGCAGCGCCACCCCGCTGGCCCCGCCCTGCGGCGCGGCCACCAGCACCCCCTGCAATCGATCGCCGAGCACCGACGACAGCGCCGCCTCGAGCCGCGCCGGCGCGCTCAGCTGATCCGCGAGGATCCCCAGCACCCCGAGCTGCTCGCGGTGCTGCATGATCAGCTGCACCCCGCTCGCGCAACCTCGGTAGCGCGCCTGGATCTCCTCGAGCGACTGGGCCCGCGAGCGCAGCTTCTGCAGCTCGCCGCGGGCCGCGTCGAGGGCCGCCTCCGACGCCCGCACCCGCTGCTTGAGCTCCGTCTTCTCGCGATCGATCACCCCGCGCCGCTGGCCGAGCTCGGTCACCCGCTCGGCCGCCACGTCGCGCGCCGCCAGCCCGACCTCGAGATCACTCTGGTCGCGCTCGGCCTGGATCTGCTGCAGCTCGATCTCCGCCGCCAGCCCCTGCAGCCGCTGCTCGAGCTCCACGAGCCCCTCCGCCCGCGCCCCCAGCTGCGCCGCCACGCTGGCCTCGCGCGACTGCAGGCGCGACAGCTCGCCCCGCCGCCGCTCGTGCTCCGAGCTCTCACCGCGCAGCCGCGCGACCAGCGAGTCGTGCTCCTCCTGCAGCCGCTCCGCCGCGTCCGCGTGCCCCTCGTCCCCGCCCGCCAGCACGTCCTCGTGCTGCGCCTGCACCTGCGCGAGCTCCTGCTCCAGCGCCTCCAGACTGCGCGTCAGCACCCCCGCCTCCGCCCGCGCCTGCGTCGCGCTCACCCGCAGCTGCTCCTGCTCGCGCCGACGGTACTGCTCCTCCGTCTCGGCCAGGCGCACCCGGTTCTCGAGGTCGAACACCTGCTGCTGGCGCTCGCCCAGCTCCTGCTCCGCCTGCGTCGCCGCCAGCCGGGCCGCCTCGCCGCGGGCCTCCTGCGCCGCCAGGGCCCCGCGCAGCGCCAGGGCCTGCTCGCTGAGGTCGACCCGCCGCGCCTCGAGCACCCGCGCCGCCATCGTCAGCTCGAGGTAGCGGTGGCTCGCCATCCACAGATCGAGCCCGCGCAGCTCGCTGCGGTACCGCTTGTAGCGCTCGGCCTTCTGGGCCTGGCGCCGCAGGTTGCCGAGCCGCCCCTCGAGCTCGCCGAGCACGTCGCGCACCCGCAGCAGGTTCTGCTGGGTCTGCCCGATCTTCACCTCGGCGGCCTGCTTCTGCGCCTTGAAGCGGGTGATGCCGGCCGCCTCGTCGATGATGTAGCGGCGCTCCTCCGGCTTGCTGCTGACGATGCGACCGACCTGGCCCTGCTCGATGATCGAGTAGCCGCGGGTGCCCGCGCCGGTCCCCGTCATCAGCTCCTGCACGTCGCGCAGGCGGCAGTTCACCTTGTTGATCAGGTACTCGCTGGTCCCGTCGCGCAGCAGCCGGCGCGTCACCGCGATCTCTGCGTAGTTGAGGTACGCCAGCGGCACGTTGCCCGCGTTCTCGAAGGTCAGCGTCACCTCGGCCGCGTTGCCCGGCCCGCGCACGCTGCAGCCGGCGAAGATCACGTCGGCCATCCCGCTGCCGCGCAGGTGCTTGGCCCGCTGCTCGCCCAGACACCAGCGCATCGCGTCGACGATGTTCGACTTGCCGCAGCCGTTCGGCCCGATCACCGCCGTCACGTGGTCGTCGATGTGCACCACTTCGCGGTCGGCGAAGGACTTGAAGCCGCTGAGCTCGATCTTCTTGATCCGCATCGCTAAACGCCCACCGGATAGCACCTGCCGCGGGTTTGGAGAATGCCCCCGAAGCCACCGCGAGATCTGCCCCAAAGGCCCCACCGATCGGCCACTCCGGCGACTTATCCACAGCGACCCGAGGCCCGCCGCGCCCCCCATCCCGGAGATCGCCCGAGATCTCGCGTGCCCCCCGGGCGCCGCGTGTGCTACGAGGAGGGCCGCGACGATGTCCCTCGAACTGCTCGTCATCCTGGTGACCCTCGGCGTGCTCCTGCTCGCCGGCGGGGCCGTCGTCCTCTACCGCCGCACTCGCCCCGCCCTGCCCGCCCCCCCCGTCGCCAAGGAGCTCCCCGAGGCAAACGAGCGGCCCCGCGAACGGCCCGCGCGCCCGATCGCATCAACGACCCCCGCCAGCGAGTCCAGCGTCCCGCTCCCGCAGGACAAGCCCGCCCTGCCCGCCGCGAGCCCGGTCGACGCCGCCCGCCTCGCCGAGCGCCGCCGCTACGAGCACGGCCTGGCCCGCACCCGCGGCGGCTTCGTCGCCCGCCTCGCCAGCCTGTTCCGCGGCAAGCCCCGCGTCAGCAGCCAGCTCAAGGAGGAGATCGAGGAGGTCCTGTTCACCGCCGACATCGGCGCCAAGACGGCCCAGAAGCTGCTCGACCAGGTCACCGCCCTGCTCGACCGCAGCCAGGTCGCCGACGCCGAGCAGGTCTGGGCCGTCATCCGCCGCGAGGCCCGGGAGATCCTCCACCAACCCGCGGCCCCCCTCGACTACTCGCCCAACCCCGGCCCTTACGTCCTCCTCATGATCGGCGTCAACGGCGTCGGCAAGACGACCACCCTCGGCAAGCTCGCCGCCCTCCACGAGGCCGCCGGTCGCAAGGTCCTGCTGGTCGCCGGCGACACCTTCCGCGCCGCCGCCGGCGAGCAGCTGGAGATCTGGTCGCGCCGGGTCGGCTGCGCCATCCACCAGGGCAAGGACAACGCCGACCCCTCCGCCGTGATCTTCGAGGGCATCCTCCGCGGCCACCGCGAGGGCTTCGACGTCGTCCTCTGCGACACCGCCGGCCGGCTCCACACCAAGAAGGAGCTGATGGACGAGCTGCAGAAGATCCGCCGCGCCTGCGCCAAGGCCCTCGCCAAGGCCCACGGCCGCCCCGAGTCGGAGATCCGCGGCCCCCACGACACCTTCCTCGTCCTCGACGCCACCATCGGCCAGAACGCCCTCGCCCAGGCCACCCTCTTCAAGGAGACGATGGACTTCAGCGGCCTGGTCCTGACCAAGCTCGACGGCACCGCCAAGGGCGGCGTGGTCCTCGGCGTGGTCGACGAGCTGCGCATCCCGGTCCGCTTCATCGGCATCGGCGAGGCCGTCGCCGACCTCCGCCCCTTCGACGCCGACGCCTTCTGCGACGCACTCTTCGCAAGCGATGGCGCCACCGACAACCCAGCCGCCTGATAGCGAGGAACAGCGCACTCGCCACGCCCGGTCTGCCAGCCGCCGGACCGCTGACCCGATCGCTGGCCCATCGCTGGCCTTCGGGACAGGTCGCAAGGGCCAGGTGCAGATCGGCCACACACGGGGTTTTCCGGCCATAAACCGCATTATGCACGCAGTTTCGCCCGCCCCCCGCAGCCGTGTACACGCACCCCGCCGCGTCACCGCGATCGCATCCCCCACGCCGCAGGAGATCGCCGCCGCAGGACCGCCGCCAGGACAGCGTCCCTTCCCCCTCACGACCCGCTCCCCCGCGTGATGCCTCCCCGCGAGCACACGGCCACGAGCCGCTCGAAGCGCCCCCAAGCACCCCCAGACCCGCGATCCATGCGTGTTTTTGCTCCACCGCAAAGTTGTTGGCGAGTGCCGCTTGTCCTGTTGTTACCTAGTGGTTCGCTGTGATACCGTCCGACACCGCTACCGCCTGATGTCCTGCAAGGGACCGACGAACGGTACGTGCCTCGCCCCAGCGCGGGGGCTCCTGAAGCTCTCCCTCCCCCTAGCTACCCCAGAGCGACTCCAGTGCCCGTAGACCTTGAGGTGAGCATGCGACGATTCTTGACCGGCTCGGCTGTACTGTTCGCTACAGCCTGGGCAATCCCTGCCTCTGCACATGCCGCCCCGGCGGCTCCCCCAGCTCCAACCAAGCCAGCGGGCGAGGACGAAGACATCGTCCTGGACGAGGCCGAAGGCGATACGCCGGCCAAGCCCGCGGCGGGCGACAAGCCGGCAGCGGGCGGTGACGCCGGCGCCGCTGCGTCCGGAGGCGACCTCTTCGCCGACGAAAAGCCGAAGGGCGGCGAGCCCCCTCCCGGCGAAGGTGGCAAGGTCAGCAAGGACAGCGAACTCAACCAGCTGAAGGCCGACAAGGCGTTCATCACGGTGGTCCAGCGCCAGCGCTTCCTCAAGAAGAAGCGCTTCGAGTTCAGCCCGAACGTCGGCATCTCGGTCAACGACCCCTTCGTCCGCCACATCGCCATCGGCGCCGAGCTCAACTACTGGATCACCAACCGCCTCGCGGTCGGCCTCACCGGTACCGGCTTCATCGGCAACAAGACCTCCCGCTACAACAACATCCGCTTCCAGGAGGGCGTGCTCCTCACCGCCAACAAGGTGTTGTGGCAGGCGAGCCTGAACGTCCTCTACAACCCCTTCTACGGCAAGATCGCGGTGTTCAACCGGGCCCTGCTGCACTGGGAGTCGTTCATCCAGGCCGGCGGCGGCGCCGTCCAGACCCAGGTGATCCCGCGCTACGAGGCGCTCCACGAGCCCTTCCGCACCGTCACCGGCCAGGGCAACTTCGCGCTCGGCGCCCGCTTCTACGGCCCGAAGACCGACTGGATCTCGGTCAACTTCGGCGTCCGCACCTGGATCTATCAGGACAAGCTCGAGCCCGTGGGCCGCGGCCCCGGCCCCGTGTCGATGGCCAACCTCGACGACAAGGACGTTGCGAAGAGCAACGCCGAGAAGAAGCTCGCCTTCAACGTCGTGTTCTTCCTCGGCGTTAGCTTCTACTTCCCCACCTCCTTCCAGTACACCACCCGCCGGTGAGAGCCCTCGACATGCATAGGATTCGAACGCTCACTGTTTTGGCGGCCACCCTCGCCGCTGTCATGCTGCTCCCGGACACCGCTCAGGCCAAGCGCAAGAGCCCGCTCGAGGGCAAGCCGGTGGTGGTCCGCAAGCTCGAGCTGCGTAAGCTCCGCGTCGGCATCACCCCCTTCGTCGGCATGAGCATCTCGCAGCCCTTCGTCCACAAGGGCTACGTCGGCGGCAAGCTGCACTTCGATTTCACCGACTGGATCGGGATCAGGGGCATGTTTGCGATGGGCATCATCAACAAGGATGCCAAGCTGCTTCGCGGCCTCAACGCCGAGGGCGGCCTGCCGGTCGGCATCGACCCGATGACGCCTGGGAACAACACCCTCGCGCCGGTCCGCAGCCCGAACGACTTCAACAACCCCGCGCCGCTGCAGCAGGACTTCAAGGCCGGCCTCACCCGCAACCAGTTCCTGGCCTCGCTCGACGTGGTGTTCACGCCCTTCAGCGGCAAGCTGGGCCTGTTCTCGGGCATCTTCACCGAGTACGACCTCTACCTGTTCGGCGGCCTCGGCCTGTCCAACTGGCAGAAGCACTACAAGGATTCGAAGAGCACCACCGAAGCGCTCGGCAACCTGAACGTCACTGACGCCTCCAAGAAGGACGGCACCTACTGCCGCACCTCGGGAGACCCGACCAGCGAGGTCAACCGCGAGTGCTTCCTGCACCCGGTCAAGGCCGACACCGGCATCAAGGTGGGCCCGAGCTTCGGCGGCGGCATCCACATCTTCCTCGCCGACTTCGCCGCCATCAACGTCGATGTCCAGGACATCATGTCCCTGAACAACATCGCCGGCCTCAACAGCACCACCACCGAGGTTCCGCCCACGGTCGACAAGAGCGACCGCAACTGGAACCACAACGTGATGATGTCCCTCGGCGTGACCTTCTACTTCCCGCCGAAGGCCAAGCGCTCCGAGCTGAAGACCGGCGCCAAGAAGAAGTAGTCGCCCCGCCTTCGTTGGGCCCCCAGGGCCACACCCGCCGGCACCCGCCGGCGTTCGCGTTTGTCAGCCCCGCCATCGCCGCACCCGCCGGCGTTCGCCGTCGGTCAGCCCTGGCAGCCGCTGAAGAACTGCGTGGTCACCACGCTCTGGTCGTCCGTGTCGATGCTGGCGGTGAAGAACGAGTGCACGCTCATCGCACCGTACGCCCCCGGCTCCTCCGACCACAGCTCGAGGCAGTTCTTCGTCAGGTCGACCTCGATGCCCTCGAAGCGGAAGCTGCCGTCGGCCTCGGCGTCGACGAAGGCACCGGGCTCGCGGTAAGCGTCGAGCAGGTACACCACCGTCCCCGGCTCCGGGTCGTGGACGCCGAGTTGCCCGTCGATGTCGACCCGCTGCACCGGCGCGAGCTTGAGGCTCGGCGGCGGCACCGGCACCGAGATCCCGTGCCGCTCGATCTGCGGACCATCGTCGAAGTTGCCGATCGGGTGGTCGTTGCAACCTGTCCCAAGGGCCATGTACAGCGCAGCGAGACTGGCAGCGGCGAGGCGAGGCATGATGGAGCTTTCGGTACGCACGGACCGTGGCGTCGTTCTGGCGGGGCACCCCAGTCTAAGCAAAATTCAGACCGGGAAATTACCCAGCGAGTCCGTCTCCCCACCGCGAGCCTCGACAACCGCGGTGGCGTGCACCTGGGGTGATCGCCAACACGGTTGGCGCCCACGAGCCCCGAGCCGTGGCCTCAGACCTCCTCCTCCTCCGTCAGCGGCCCGCCCTCGGCCAGGCGCCGCAGCTTCTTCTGCAAGCCGAAGCGCGACAGCCCGAGCACCGTCGCTGCCCGCGTCTGGTTGCCCTGCGCCGCCGCCATCGCCCGCTCGATCAACTCACGCTCGAGACGCTCGAGCCGCGGCCGCAGGCGCAGGTCGTCGGGGTCGCTCCCCCCACCCGCCCTCGTCTCGACGATCGCCGGCGACAGGTCGGCCAACTCCACCCTGGCCTCGACCAGCGCGACCCACCGCTGCACCTCGTTCTCGAGCTCGCGGATGTTGCCCGGCCAGGCGTAACGCGCCAGCGCCCGCATCGCCGCCGCGCTGACCGTCAGGCGCCGCTGCTTGTCGAAGCGCGCCAGGAAGTGCTCGACCAGCGGCGTCAGATCGTCGGGCCGACTGCGAAGCGGCGGCAGGTCGATCTTCACCACGCGGATGCGATAGAGGAGGTCCTTGCGAAACTGCCCGGCCGCGACCATCGCCTCGAGGTCGCGGTTGCTCGCCGCGATCACCCGCACCTCGATCTTCCGCGTCGCCGTGTCGCCCACGCGCCGCAGCTCGCCCTCCTGCAGCACGCGCAGCAGCTTGGTCTGCATGCCCGGGCTCATCTCGCCGATCTCGTCGAGGAAGATCGTGCCCCCGTCGGCGGCCTCGAACAGCCCTGGCGTGGCCCGATGCGCCCCGGTGAACGCCCCCTTCGCGTGCCCGAACAGCACGCTCTCGAGCAGCGACTCGGGGATCGCCCCACAATTCTCGGCCACGAAGGGCCGACCCTTGCGCGCCCCCGCGTCGTGGATCGCCCGCGCCACCAGCTCCTTCCCGGTCCCGCTCTCGCCGTAGATCACCACCGACACGTCGCTGTCGGCCAGGCGATCGATCAACCGGAACACGGCCTGCATCGCCGCCGTCCCGCCGACCATGCCGCGGTAGCTGCGACGCTCCGGCGTGCGCGCGGCCTCTCGCAGCCCCCGCACCTCGAGCTCGCGCTCCTCGAGCAAGCGCGCCAGCTCCCGCCCCTGCGCCGCGAGAGCCTCGGCCTGCGCCCGCTGCTCCGCCAGCGTCCGCGCGTGGGCGATCGCCAGCGCCGCCAGCTCCGCGAACTCCTCCACCAGCACCAGATCCGCCTCGCCCCAGGCCCCGCGGCGCAGCCGATGATCGACGTACACCGCCCCGATCGCCTCCCCGCGGTGCAGCAGCGGCACGGCCAGCACGCTGCGCAGGTTCAGGTGGCTGATCGATCGCGACCCGTCGAAGCGGTCGTCGGCCACCGCGTCGACGCTCAGCACCGGCGCCCCTTGTTCGAGCACACGCTCGATGATCGAGCGCGAGAAGGCCACCCCGGCGCTGCCCGCCAGCTCGCGCGCCACCTCGAGGCGCTCGCTGCCCACCACCACGACCACCGCTCCGCGCTCCGCGTCGCACAGGTCCATCACCGCGTCGACGACCTGCGCCAGCAGCCGCCGCAGGTCGTCCTCACGGGCGAGGCGGCGGTAGATCCGGATCAATCGCTCGTGCCGCTCGCTCCCCCGCGGCGCCTCGGCTGGCGCTTCGGACATGTCCCCAAGGACATCCGCCAACCCCGCCAGCGGCTCGCCGCCACGCGCCGACTCCCCCGCAACCGCGTCATCCTGCGCCTCGGCCATGTCTCGCTCCTGCCGGGCCCCGGGCCCTGCGTCTGCAATGTCCTCGCTCCGCCCCACCCCACCACGCCCGCCAGCCCGCAGCGCGCCACCCTCCACGTCACTCGCCTCACCCCGCCTCGCCCCGCTCACCGCACCGCGCCCGCGCTCGCCGGCCTCTGCGTACAGCGCGGCCCGCACCGCCGCGCGCTCGAGCGGCGGGACCTTGCCCATGAGCGCGTCCCAGCTGCCCTGCATGCGCAACCCGAGCGCGCCGCGGCGACGGTCGCCCGCGGGCACGACCGCCGCGAGCACCTGGTCGTAGCGCCACGCCAGCTCGAGCCGCCCCGCGGCCACCAGCGCCTCGGGACCCGGCAACCGGGCCAACGCGGCGCTGGCCGCCGCGAAGCTCTCACGCCCGCCAGCGACGGCCGCCAGCGCCAGCGCCTCGAGCCCCAACCCCAGCGCTTGCTCAACATCCTCCGCCCCGGCCGCGAGCGTCTGCGCCGCCGCCAGGTGCCGCGCCGCCACATCGAGCCGACCCGCCCGCCGCGCCAGCCCGCACGCGCGCAGCCCCGCCTCGACCG
>NZ_JADJNN010000005.1 GCF_016714285.1 Nannocystis sp.
GGATCGCCAGGCGGATCACCGTGCCGTCGCTCTGCGGGTTCAGGCCCAGGTTCTGCGCGTTGATCGCCTTCTCGATCGGCCCGACCATGTTGCGGTCCCACGGCTTGACGACCAGCAGCCGCGCGTCGGCCACGCTGACGGTCGAGACCTGATTGAGCGGCATCATCGACCCATAGTTGTCGACCCGCACGCCGTCGAGCATCGCCGGGTTGGCCCGACCGGTGCGAACCTTGGTCAGACTCTTGCGGAGGCGGTCGATCGCCTCCTCCATGCCTTCCTTCGCGAGTTCGAGTACCTCGTCCATCGTCGTTCGCTCCTTGTCTCTCTCAGGTCTGGCCCGCGAGGACGCTCTCGCCGTCGGGGCAGACGAGTGTACCAATCTCCTCCCCGCACACCACCCGGCGGATGTTGTTCCGCTCGAGCATGTTGAATACGAGGATCGGCAGATTGTTCTCCTTGCACAGCGAGATCGCGGTGCTGTCCATGACGTTCAGGCCGCGCGACAGCACGTCTAGGTAGGTGAGCCGACTGTAGCGCACCGCCCCCGCATGCTTGTGCGGGTCCATATCGTAGACCCCGTCGACCTTGGTCGCCTTGAGCAGCACCTCGGCGTGGATCTCCATCGCCCGCAGCGCCGCCGCGGTGTCCGTCGTGAAGTACGGGTTGCCGGTCCCGGCCCCGAAGATCACCACCCGACCCTTCTCCAGGTGCCGCTCGGCCCGGCGCCGAATGTACGGCTCCGCGACCTCCTTCATCTCGATCGCCGACAGCACGCGCGTGTGCACGCCGCGCTGCTCGAGCGCGTCCTGCAGCGCCAGCGAGTTCATCACCGTCGCCAGCATCCCCATGTAGTCGGCGCTCGCGCGGTCCATGCCCGAGGCCGCCGCGCTCAGCCCACGGAAGATGTTGCCGCCGCCGATCACGACCGCGACCTCGACCCGCAGCGCCACGAGATCCTCGATCTCCTCGGCGATCGTTCGCATCACCTCGGCGTCGATGCCATAGCCCTGGGCGCCCTGCAGCGCCTCACCGGACAGCTTGAGGAGGATCCTCTTGTAACGCGGCGCTGCTTCCATGCCAAAGCACCTTCCCGACCCCACGGCCGGACACTCGATCTTCCGCTGCGAGCAACGAAGAGGGCGAGGTGCTGTCCCTCGCCCTTGCGCCCTCTCAGGCCTTCGCGGCCGCGACTTGCGCGGCCACCTCGGCGGCGAAGTCCTCGCTCTTCTTCTCGAGGCCCTCGCCCAGCTCGTAGCGGACGAAGCGGCGGATCTTGATGTTCTCGCCCAGCTTGGCCACGATCTCCATCTGGAGCTGCTCGATCGTCTTCTTGTCGTCTTTGACGAACTTCTGCTCGAGCAGCACGTTCTCCGCGTAGAACTTGGCGATCTGCCCGTCGACGATCTTGTCGACCATCTTCTCCGGCTTGCCCTCGGCCAGGGCCTTCTCGCGCAGCAGCACCCGCTCGGACTCCACCTTCGCGGTGTCCATCTCCTCGCGGCGGACCGCCGCCGGGTTCATCGCCGCGATCTGCATCGCCACGTCGGCCGTGAACTGCTTGAAGTCCGGCGTCTGCGCGACGAAGTCCGTCTCGCAGTTGACCTCGAGCAGCACGCCCACCCGGTTGTTGCTGTGGATGTAGGCCGTGATCACGCCCTCGGTGGCCACGCGACCCGCCTTCTTGGCGGCGGCGGCGAGGCCCTTCTTGCGCAGGTACTCGACCGCCTTGTCCTGGTCGCCGTCGGTCTCGACGAGCGCCTTCTTGCAGTCCATGAGGCCCGCGGCGGTGCGCTCGCGGAGCTCCTTGATCATTGCGGGGGTGACGGTGACGGACATGATCTTAGTTCTCCGAATCGTAGGCCGGGACCACGTCCTCTTCGGGCGTGGCGGCGGCCTCGGGCTGCGGCAGCTGGGTGCGACGCGAGACGATCTCGACGCGCGGGCCGTCGCCGCCGGTGGTCACGCGGATCGGCTCGGGGTCGCGGCCCTCGCCCGGGTCGTTGACCGCGCGGGACTTGCCGAGCTTGGTGCCCTCGACGCACGCGTCGCCGATGCGGGCGCAGAACAGCTTGATCGCCCGGATCGCGTCATCGTTGCCGGGGATCACGTACTGGATGAGCCGCGGGTCGGCGTTGGTGTCGGCCACCGCCACCACCGGCACGCCGAGGCGGTTCGCCTCGACCACCGCGATGTGCTCCTTCACCGGGTCGATCACGAAGACCGCCCCCGGGAGCTTCGGCATGTCCTTGATGCCGCCGAGGTTGCGCTCGAGCTTGCCGCGCTTGCGCTCGAGCATCAGCGCCTCCTTCTTGGTGATCTGCTCGTAGGTGCCGTCCTGGCTCATCCGCTCGATGCCACGCAGCTTGTCCACCGACTGCCGCACGGTCGTCCAGTTGGTCAGCGTGCCGCCGAGCCAGCGGCTGCACACGTAGTACTGACCGGCGCGCTGGGCCTCGAGCGCCATCACGTCGGCGGCCTGCTTCTTGGTGCCGACGAACAGCACCGGCTTGCCCTCCGCCGTGCACTGGCGGATGAACGCGTAGGCCCGGCGGAACATCACCGCGGTCTGCTGCAGGTCAATGATGTGGATGCCGTTGCGCGCGCCGTAGATGTACGGCTTCATTCGCGGGTTCCAGCGCTCGGTGCGGTGACCGAAGTGGACGCCAGCCTCGAGCAGCTGACGGACGGTGATGACGCGCTGGCCGTCGCTCATTTCGAGCTGGGTGTGCAGCTCGGGCGACGAGATTTCTTGAGCTTGAGTGGACATCGGACTGTTCGGACCTTTCGGCGTTGTTGCCTCTGCCCTCTTCACTGGGTCTCGCTCCACCGTGCGGTCAACGACCGCGAGGTGACGCCACGGGACCCTCCAAGGGCATGTGGATTTGAGTTCGGGCGGGCCCTGTAACACGCTCCCCGCCGCCCCTGCAAGGCGAGAGCCGCCACGCGTGAGCCTGCTCCGATCGGCCGACAGGCTCCCGTGCCACCAGGGTCCACTCCGGGCGGGTCCAAGGCCCGTGCGCATCCTCGCACATGTCGCGCGCCCCCGCCGCGTCCCCGACGGGCGCAGGCCGCTGCTATAAGCCACCGGTACCCATGCGTCGCAGCCTCTTCATCGCCGCCTTTGTCGCCGGAGTCGTCGGTGGCTGCTACCTGCGACCGGCGCCAGCACCTGGCTTCCGCTACTCCTGCGAGACCGACGACGACTGCCTCGCCCTCGACTGCGACGGCAAGGCGATCTCACTCGCCGACGCCGCCACCCTGATCGAGGGCTGCGACTCCGTCGAGGTCAAGAGCGACCCCTCGCTCGGCGTCGGCTACCGCCAAACCTGCCGCGCCAACCTCTGCGAGTACACCTGCGACCTCCTCACCTTCAAGACCGACTGCCCCTCCACCGAGGGCTTCGCGTTCTGCTTCAACGGCGCCTGCGCCAACCTCTGCGGCACTGACGACTACACCAAGTACAAGGGCTACGAGTCCAACGACGACTTCTGCACCGACCCGCAGACCTGCGTCCCCCTCAACGCCGAGAACGGCATCGACCCCACCATCTTCGACTCCCTCGGCGGCGGCGGCAGCCTCAACAACCTCGCCGACGGCGCCGGCTTCTGCGGCCAGCGCTGCGACGCCAAGGACGCCCCGCCCTGCCCCGCCGGCCAGTACTGCAGCGGCGCCCTCTGCCTGCCCGGCTGCGACAACCCCGAGGCCACCCCCTGCGCCGACGGCAGCATCTGCATCGCCCTCGCCGGCTACTCGAGCTGCCTCGTCCAGTGCGACCCCAACACCCCGGACAGCTGCGGCGTCGGCCAGGTCTGCGTGCCCGGCTTCGACGTGTGCCAGCCGACCTGCCTCGGTGAGGGCGCAGTCGACTGCGCCGACAGCTTCGAATGCGACGCCAACCTCAAGATCTGCGTGCCCATCAGCATCGACACCGACTCCGGCGGCAGCTCGAGCGGGACCACCTGAACAAGGGCCCATGCACCCGCGCACCCCCACCTCCACCTCGGCCCTGGCCGCCCTGCTCTCGCTCACCTGCGCCTGCGCGAGCCTCCAGCCCGCCGCCCAGATCCACATCGACCCGCGCCTCAACATCGGCAACATGAGCGAGCGCAACGGCTTCGAGCTGCGCACCGCCGCGGCACTGGCCGCCCGCGCCAGCGCCAGCTCCACCACCCCCAACGCTGGCCCCAACGCTGGCCCCGACGCCGCGCCGAGCAGCCGCCGCCCCGTCACGCCGATCCTCTTCTGGCTCGGCATCGGCCTCGCCGCCGTCGGCGGCGTCGGCACCATCGGCACCGCCTCCGCCGGCTTCGCCACCCAGCGCCAGATCTCCAACGGCTACCGCGACGGCGCCAACGTCAGCGACATCCACGACCTCGAGGATCGCGGCGACAAGCTCAACAAGGCCAGCATCGCCGGCGCCGCGATCGCGGTGATCGGCGCCGTCCTCGCCCTTACCAGCTACGGCGTCGACTACACCCGCTGCGGCCCGCTCGCCCCCAAGCGCCGCCGCGCCAACGCCCCCCCGGGCCGCTGCGCCGACGCCGACGACAAGTAACACCGGCGCCGCCATGGACCCGGCCAGCCCCGCGCCGCACCTGTCCCCCGGGACAGCCGAGTCCCCGACCCCCGCGCCCGCCGACCCCCTGCGCCCGGGCGTCGTCCTCGCCGCCCTGCTCACCTTGATCGGCCTGGTCCTGCTCCCGCAGCTCGGCTTCGGCCTGGTCTACGACGACGGCTGGACCCTCGTCACCAACGGCTTCCTCCGCGTCCCGACCGAGCTCGGCGCGCTGTTCTCCCCCGAGGCCGTCACCCGCAACATCCCCGACGCCTTCCGCCCCGGCCTGGTGCTGTTCGACGTCCTCAGCTACCAGCTCCTCGGCCTCGACCCGCGCTGGCACCACGCCGTCTCGATCGCCCTCCACCTCGGCGTCTGCGCCGCCCTGGCCGCCTGGCTGCGCCGCCTCGGCGCCCCCCTGATCCTGTGGGCCGGCACCATGACCCTGTTCGGCCTGCTGGCGATCCACGCCGAGGCGATCGCCGTCGTGTCCTTCCGCGAAGATCTGCTCGCCGCCCTCCTCGGCCTGCTCGCCTGCACCGTCGCCAGCGCCGCCGTCCGCTCGCGGCGCGCCTGGCCCCTCGCCCCGCTCGCCGCCCTCCTGTCCCTCGGGGCATGTGCGATGAAACAGTCGGCCGCCGCCCTGCCCCTGCTGTGGCTGCTCGCCGAGGCCCTCGCACCCTGGCAAACCCGCCGCCCCTGGCCCCGCCTGTTCGGCCTCGCGGGCGCCCTCCTGCTCGGCGCCGCCGCCCTCACGGCCTTCACATTCTGGCTCTACGGCGGCCTCAGCCCCTACGGCCTCGACAACCCCCGCCTGTTCGTCACCCGCACCGGCCTCGCCCCGGTGCTGGCCATGTCGACCCAGATCCACCTCGGCTACCTGCAGCAGATCGTCCTGCCCTTCGGCCTGTCCCCCGAATACGTCGACAGCGGCGCCCGTTGGGACGAGCCCGCCACCCTGCTCGCCAGCGCGGCACTCCTCTCGCTGCTCCTCTACGGCCTCGCCCGCGCCCGCGCCCGACCCCTGGCCTGCCTGGCGATCGTCGGCGCCTTCATCCTCGCCCTGCCGACCAGCAACCTCGCCCCCATGCCCAACATGCGGGCCGACCGCTTCATGTACCTGCCGAGCCTGCCCGTGTGCCTCGGCCTCGCCACCCTCACCCTCGCCGCCGGCCGCCGCCTCGCCACCTCCCTCGCCCGCCCCACCCTCCTCCTCGCCCCCCTCGCCGCCCTCGCGATCCTCCAGGGCGCCGTGCTCGCGGGCACCGCCTTCAACTACCGCAGCAACGGCCAGCTGTGGGCCGTCGCCCGCGCCCTCGCCCCCGGCTCCGCCCGCGCCCAGGCCAGCACCGGCGAGCTCCTCATCGCCAGCCAGAACACCACCACCGACAAGACCCGCCGCGCCACGGTCCTGGCCCGCGCCGAGGCCCACTGCATCCACGCCGAACGCCTTGACCCCCACTACGAGCTGCCGCAGCTGTGCTTCGCCCGCCTCGCCGCCGCCCGCCAGGACTGGCGCGAGGCCAGACGCCGTTTCGCCGCCGCCCTGGCCGACAGCCCCGACCGCAACGCCCGCATCCTCGCCGGCCTCGCCCAGACCAGCCTCGACCTCCCCAACCACAGTGAGGACGAACGCCGTCAGCTCGCCCTCGCCGCCCTCGAACGCGGCCTCCACGAATACCCCTACTCGCCGGAGCTCCACGACGTCGCCGGACAGATCTTCCATCGCCTCGGCGATCCACGACAGGCCCTCGAACATTACCGACGTGCCCTGACCCTCGCCCCCGAACGCGGCGAACCATTGCTCGCAGAGCTCGCCCTGCTCCTCGACCTGGGACTACCCGTGGCCGCGAAACACCTGCTCGCCGCACACCCGCAAACCTGGCTGGCCGCCGACCCCATCGATCGGACCGCGCTCATAGCGCGACAGCGCGACGCCTTGCAGCTGTTCGCGCCAACCATGATACTGTCCGCAGACCTCGTCGGAGTTTTCCCGGATGAACCGTAAATTTTTCACCCTGCTGCTCCTCGCGGCGATGATGATCGCCGCCGGTAGCATGGCGTGCATCAACACCGTCACGACCATCGAGATCACCGACGAGACCGACAGCGCGACCTGAGTCGTCGAGCCCATCGAGCCCACTGAGCGGGCCGAACAGGCCGAACGAGTCGTCCCTCAGCGCGTCACCCACATCATAGTGGGCATCCCCGGCGACGGCCGCCAGCGCGGCATCCAGAGCGATCCGCCAGCCCGGCAGCTCCGCCCCCCGACTGGCGCTCCCCTCCGCGCGACGCTCTGACCTGTCCTCCGCGACAGGTCGCAAAGGACAGCGCCCGCGGATCACCCGGGTGTGTCGCCGCGACCGCATCACGGCACCCCCGCGAACAGCTCGGGCCCCTGCACCGCCACATACGCCCGGCGCTCCGCGAGGTCGAGGTGGCAGTGGTGAGCGCAGCCGCAGCCGTCGATCACCAGCCCCTGCGCGTGCGCGACGTTGCGGACCGCCTCGCGCAACCCGTCCGCCGCGCGGGCCGACAGCCGCCACGAACCAGTGCTCGAGGTCGCCGCATAACGCCGCGACACCTCAAAGCCCGCCTCGACCCCCAGCGCCGCGATCAAGGTCGCCGCGGTCGCCGGCATGAGGCGACCGACGCTGAGGTGCACGTCATGAATGTCGGCCGCCGCGATGTGCCGCAGCAGCGGGTCGATCTGCCCCGGCCGATCGTGAAGGCCAGCCACCAGCGGACCCAACTGCACCGCCACCCCCACGCCGAGCCGGCGCAGGTGCTGGGCCTGCAGCAGCAGCGCGGGCGCCGCGTCAGCCTCCGGCCCGAGCAGGGCCCGCTGAATGTCCAGCTTGTGATGCGCCATCTCCAGCACGACCGTCGCCCCGTGGTCGCGGGCCGCCAGCGCCAGCGCCTTCGGCATCACCCGGGCCGTGCGGATGATCGCCCGCCGCCCGTGCGCCGCCAGCCAGCGCAGCGCGGCCTGGGCCCAGAACGCGTCCTCGCTGCGAGCCAGGCGCAGGGTCACCGCGGTGACCGCCTCCCCGGCCGCCTCGTGCTCGCCGATCAGCGTCGCCAGGGCGAGCTCGGGGCGGCCTGGGTCGCCCGAGGCCCCGGCCCGGCTGCCCAGCAGCACGTGCAGCCCGGTGCAGGAGGAGGTCACGTTCAGGGTCTGGAATCCGGTGCTCATGGTCAGCTTGCTCGCCTGTTCAGTAAACTGCCCCCCGTCCAGTCCTGAGTCAACGCCGCGCTTGATCTGAGCGAGATCAAGTGCCGTTTACACCCCTGAACACGGCGCGCGCCCCCGCCCTCCCGGCTGCCACAGATCCACGGGGCTCCCGGGTGGGCGGGCACACGCGCGAGGTTTGTCCGGGGCCCGGGCGAGTGTGTTAGAGCAGCGTCGCATTCGCATGGCCGACGGCAAAGCAGGCACCAGAGGCGCCATTTCCCTCCGAGACGTGGATCCAGACGCGCTCAAGGTCGTCCGCAAGCTGGTCGCCGGGGGCTTCGAGGCCTACCTGGTCGGCGGCTGCGTGCGCGACCTCTACCTCAAGCGCCGCCCGAAGGACTTCGACGTGGCCACCAGCGCCACGCCCGAGGCGCTGCGCCGCACCTTCCGCAACTGTCGCATCATCGGTCGCCGCTTCAAGCTGGCGCACGTGTTCTTCGGGCCCAAGGTCATCGAGACCAGCACCTTCCGCACCACTCCGGTGGCCGCCGAGGACGACCCGCTGATCACCCACGACAACGAGTGGGGCACCGTCGAGGACGACGCTCGTCGGCGCGACTTCACGATCAACGGCCTCTTCTACGACCTCGACGCCGACGCCATCGTCGACTTCGTCGACGGCCTCAGCGACCTCGACCGCGGCGTCATCCGCACGATCGGCGACCCCCTCCTGCGCTTCCAGGAGGACCCCGTGCGCATGATCCGGGCGATCAAGTTCGCCGCCCGCCTCGACTTCACCATCGAGACCGCGACCTGGGCCGCCCTCCTCGCCACCGTCCAGGACATCGCCAAGTGCTCCCGCGCCCGCGTGCTCGAGGAGATCTACAAGCTCATGCGCGGCGGCGGGGCCCGCCGCAGCTTCGAGCTGCTGCTCGAGACCCACCTCCTGCAGCACCTCATGCCCAGCTACCTCGAGCTGTTCGCCAAGCTCGCCCCGCCCGGCCTGCAGGCGCCCTCGCGCTCGCTGCCCGGCACCCCCGGCCGCTTGCTGTGGGACCTGCTCGGCGCGCTCGACGAGTTCACCGGCGCCACCCTGCAGGTCGCCGACAACGGCGTCCTCCTCTCGGTCCTGTTCGCCCCGCTCATCGACGACCAGTGGATGACCGCCTCGCGCCAGGGCCTCGACCAGATGATCGACGACCTCATGCTGCCCTTCTGCAGCGCCCTCGGCATCGCCCGCCGCGACCGCGAGCTCGCCCGCCAGATCCTCATGGCCCACCGCCGCATGGTCGAGGCCGTCACCCGCCGCAAGCGTCGGCCCTCCCTGGTCCAGCGCCAGTACTTCCACGACGCCCTCGTGTTCCTCGGCCTCTCGGTCAAGGCCCGCGGCGGCGACGGCAACGAGCTCACCCACTGGCAGCGCCTCGCCGCCGCCTCCGCGGGCAACGGCGGCCCTTCGCAACCACCAACGGGACTGGCAACGCCAGCGACGAGGACTCCGGCGCCGGCCCCAAGCGCCGCAAGAAGCGCACCCGCCTGCGCCGCCGCGACGACGACCGCCCCCGCTCCTCCTCTCCCGCCCGCGAGCGCGACGGCTCCTCGAGGTAGCGATGGCCCCCCAAGCTGACGGGCCGATCGTCGTCGAGCTGGTGTTCGGCGGGTTCCTCCCGCGAGGTAGCGATGGCCACCCAAGCTGACGGGCCCCCGCGCCCCGACCCCGACGATCTGCTGCGCCGCGGCACCAGCGACCACTACGAGGACGCGGAGCTCTACGACTTCGAGTACCGCGACCACCGCCACGACATCGCCTGGTACCGCAACCAGGCCCGCCGCATCGCCGCCACGCTCACCACCAGCGGCCTCGGCACCGGCAGCATCGCCACTGGCGGCATCGACATCCTCGAGCTCGGCGCCGGCACCGGTCGCGTCGCCATCCCGCTCGCCGAGGACGGCCACCGCGTCACCGCGATCGACCGCATGCCGAGCATGCTCGAGCTGCTCGCCGCCAAGATCGTCGACCACCGCGCCGGCGCCCGCGTCGAACCTGTCCTCGGGGACATCTGCGCCATGCCCCTGCCGGCGGCGCGCTTCGACCTCGTGATCGCCCCCTTCAACGTGCTCATGCACCTGTACCGCTGGCAGGACCTGCTGGCCTGCTTCCGCGAGGTCGCCCGGGTGCTGCGACCGGGCGGCAGCTTCGCCCTCGACGTGCTGCTCCCCGACATCGAGTGGCTGACCTGGGACCCGGTCGAGCGCCACAGCGTCACCTACTTCACCCACCCGGTCACCGGCGCCTCGCTGGTCTACTCGACCAACCACACCTACGACCCGAGCACCCAGGTGTGCCACGTCCGGATCTACTACGACGACGCACCGAAGCGGCCGCGGGCCTTCAAGCCGCCGCCCGAGCCGCGCCGCATCGTCCACCTCGCGCACCGCCAGATCTTCCCCGAGGAGCTGCGCCTGTTGATCGCCAGCGCCGGCCTCGAGCTCGAGAGCCACACCGGCAATTTCCGCAGCGGCGCCCTCGGCCCCGGCGTCGACGCCCAGTCGGCGATCGCCCGCAAGCCGCGCTGAACGACCAGGCGCTGAGCCCTCAGAACGGGCGGAACTCGGCCCGGTCCTCGAGCAGGACCGGCATCAACCTGCGGCTTGCGCTCAGAACGGGTGGAACTCGGCCCGGTCCTCGAGCAGGCGCGGGATCAAGATCAGCTTGCGGCCTTCATCGACCGCGATATCGGCCGGCGAGCTCAGGTCGGCCACCGGCGTCGTCACCGTGCTGAAGTCCGCCGACACCCGCAGCACCCCCGGGGCCTCCCACGAGCTCACCAGCCAGTCGCCGTCCTCGAGGTGCACCAGCCCGTCGAGCTGCCCCACCGCCAGCGTGATCTCCGGGAACGCGACTGGCACGTCGAGGGTCACGCTGAAGATCTTGTTGTCGTTGTAGGTCGCCAGGTAGAGCCGGTCCGCGTGGACCCACAGGCCGTTCGGCCCGAACACCGCCGGACTCGCCAGCATCACCGCCGGCTGGTCGTTGGTGTCGATCGCGTGGAGGATGTTGCTGCCGGTGTCGCTGACGAAGATGTTGCCGTCCGCGTCGGCCGCGAGGTCGTTGAGGAACACCGCCCCCTCGATCACCACCTCACCGAGCGGCAAGCCGCTGACGCGGTGAAACTTGCGGACCCGCGTGATGTCGGCCACCCACAGCGTGTCGTCGACGATCACCATCCCCTTCGGCGCGTCGAGCCCGACCGTGTCGTCGCCCCCGTCGATGAAGGTCAACGCGTCGATCGTGCCGTCCGGCAGGACCCGGCTGATGAAGCCGTTGTCGTCGACCGCATCCGGCGCGCCGTTGATATTGCTGATGAGGTACACGTCGTCGACCAGGTCGTGGGCGATCCCCTCCGGGTGACTCAGCCCCTCGACCACGATCACCCCGTCGCCGCCCGTGCTGCCCGCCCCCGTGCTGTCCCCGCCGGAGCCGCCGCTGCTGTCCCCCGCGCCGCTGCTGCTCGCCGCGCCGCTGGTCGTGGCGGTCGTCTCGCCGCCGCTCGTGCTCGCCGCCTCGCCCGTGGTCGGCGTCGCCGTCGCGCCGCTGCTCGCCCCCGTCGACGCCCCACTCGAGCTCTCCGCGACCGTCCCCGACTCACCCCCCTCCGCCGCGCCGCAGCCCGTGACCATGCCGACAACAAGAGAGAAGGGGATCGCCGCGACGCGCATGCCGCCGCCATACCACGACCCGACGCCGCGGTCGCGTTCGCGCCTCGTGTCTCGCCGCCCCGCAAATTTGTTGCCCCGCCACGCCCCCAAAAAACCGCCGATTTGTTGCCCCACCACGCCCCGACAAGACGCTGATTTGTCGCCCCACCACGCCCCCGACAAAACGCCGATTTGTTGCGCCCATGGCCACGGCGAGCCGCCGCGCCTTGCCCCACCACGCCCCCGACAAAACGCCGAATTGTTGCGCCCACGGCCCCCGCGGATAGCCTGCGAACCTCTCGCATGCAGTGGGTCAATCGCATCTTGCTCGCCGCCTTGCTGGCGTTCGCCGTGGCCTACCTGCCGCAGCACATCTACGCCAGCAGCGGCGCCGACGACCTCGGTCGCGTCGAGCGCGAGCACGCCGCCTTGCAGCGCAGCAACGACCGCCTGCGCGGCGAGATCGCGGCCCTGCGGGCCGAGCTCACCGCGCTCAAGCGAGACCCCGCCGAGGTCGCCCGCATCGCCCGCGAGGACCTGAACCTCATCCGCCCCGGTGAGGTCGTGTTCGAAGTCCAGCGCCCCGCTCCCACCGCGAAGACACCATGACCCACCTGCGTACCGTCTCGGATCTGCTCTGGCGCACCCGCTGGGCCCTCGTCGTGCTCGCCTCCGCGTGGCTGCTCATGGCCAGCGGCCTCGCCTCCACGGCGGCGCTGGCCCGCGGCAGCCTCCCGCTCGCGCTCGGCCTCGGCGTCTACGCTGCCACCCTCGCCCGCGCCGTCTGGCGCGAGCTGTCCCCGAGGACAGCCGCTCGCACGCCCCGCGCCGAGCTCGAGCTCGGCCTCCTCATCATCACCGGCGTGTACCTGCTGGTCGCCCTCACCGGCGGCCTCCACAGCGCGATCCACCCGCTGGTCTACGCCCTCGTCTCCTTCCTCCTCATCATCCACCGCACCCGCTGGGTCGCGCTCGCCTGGCTCGCCAGCATCGCCGCGCTCGAGCTCATCGTCGGCGCCAACGACGGCACCCTCGTCGTCTACCACCTCGGCTTCATCGGCTTCTTCGCCGCCGGCAACCTCCTCATCCTCGGCGGCCTCGTCGCGCGCCTGCGCGGCGAGCACGAGCACCGCGTCACCGGCGAGCTCGCCCGCATGCGCCAGGAGGCCCGCGACTTCCGCCTCATCGCCGGCAGCAGCGGCCGCAGCCGCGAGGTCGACGAGCTCCAGCTCGCCCAGGGCGCCGTCCACGGCATCCACGAGCAGGTCGCCTTCAACCTCGGCCTCCTGCGCGACGCTCTCGGCCTCCACGGCGCCGCCCTGCTGTGGCTGTCCGAGGACGCGCTCGTGCTCAAGCAGGCCGTCGGTCCCGCGGACGAGCTCTGCGAGACCCTGTCCGGCCCCGGCGTGCTCGCCGGCATCTGCCGCGACCCCCACCCGCTCACCCTCAAGAACATGACCGAGCGGCGCCTCCCGCCCTACTACCGCGACGACCGCGGCGGCCCCGTCGTCACCGACCTCTGCGCCGTCCCGCTGCTGCGCAAGGGCCAGCTGCTCGGCATCGTCTGCGCCGACCGCACCGGCGATCGCCCCTTCACCGCCGACGAGCAGGCCCGGGTCGCCGCCGCCGCCCAGCTGGTCCAGCGCATCGTCGAGCAAGAGCGCGTCTTCTCGGCGATCGAGCGCGGCAAGTACGAGCAGGAGCAGTTCTACCGCGCCAGCGAATTGCTGAGCGGCGCCCTCGGCCTCGACGAGGTTTACAGCAAGAGCTTCCGCGCGATCCGTGCGATCGCTGACTACGACCTCGCCGTGATCACCGGCTTCGACCCCGACGCCCTCACCCACCGAGTCCTCGCCGTCGACGCCCCCGGCCAGGCGGACCGCGAGTACGGCGGCGACTGGCGCGGCCTCAGCGAGCAGCTCACCGACCTCGTGTTCGAGGACGGCGCCGGCCTGGTCGCCATGGCCGTCAAGAACCGCCACCACATGCCCGCCGGCGACGAGCGCGTCGAGCCCGAGACCGTCGTCTTCACGCTCCACACCCGCATGCGCCACGCCCACAGCCTGCTGGTGCTCCCGCTGGTCCGCGGCGACCAGGTGCTCGGCACGATCTGCCTCGCCTCCGCCCGCGAGCGCCGCTTCCCGCGGCCGATCCGCGAGATGCTGCGCGTCATCTCGCATCAGGTCAGCGTCAGCCTGCAGAACGCCCGCATGTACCGCGCCATGGAGGAGCGGGCCACCACCGACGGCCTCACCGGCCTCACCAACCACCGCGCCTTCCGCGAGCGCCTGGCCCAGATCCACGCCCTCGCCGAGCGCACCGGCCAGAAGTTCGCCCTCATCCTCACCGACATCGACCACTTCAAGAAGGTCAACGACACCCACGGCCACCCCGTCGGCGACGCCGTGCTCAAGCGCGTCGCCGCGGTGTTCGCCGGCCGCGCCCGCAAGGTCGACGTCGTCGCCCGCTACGGCGGCGAAGAGTTCGTGCTCGTCCTCCCCGACACCGACGGCGAGGGCGCCCTGCTGTTCGCCAACAAGCTCCGCGAGGAGGTCGCCGCCCAGACCATGACCGCCGCCGACGGCACAACCTTTCAGGTCACGGTCTCGATGGGCGTCGCCGAGTTCCCCCACGACTGCCGCGACCCCAGCGAGCTCATCGAGCGCGCCGACCAGGCCCTCTACCGCTGCAAGCACGGCGGCCGCAACTGCGTGACTCGCTGGTCGCGCAGCCTGGCCGCCGCGAGCTAGGGCTTGCGTGGCTCTCGCAGCAGGCGCACGCGCACGTGCTGGTGCTGGCGGTGCTTGTACTGCGTGTGCGAGTTGTCGCCCTGCTCGTTCGCCTCGGCCGTGCCCTTGTCCATGATCTGGAACTCGGCGGTCACGAACACCACGCAGTGCTTCCCGTCCGCGCGGGCCCCCGGCGGCAGCAGCGAGTCGACCCGCACCGGCAGGTCGGCGATGAAGTTGAGCAGGCGGAAGCTCTGGCCCGAGAACTCGTTGGCCCCCGCGAGCCCGGCCGGGCCCGCCGGAGCCACCGGGGCCGCGCCGTCCTCGGTGTCGAAGCCGTCGTCGTGCAGCGCCTTGAGGCTGGCGAGGTCGATCAGCGTGTTCACCGTCTGACCCGGGACCACGTAGTTGAAGGGGATGCAGCGGTGCAGCAAGATCCGCAGCGTCGGCACCAGGTCCGCCGCGTGGCGGACGATCAACCGGAAGCGCAGCCGGTCGAACACCCGCGCCGCGCTGGTCTCCTTCTTGAGCAGCAGCTTGGTGACCTGCGACTCCTTGGTCTTGCGCGACCACGAGAACTCGACCACCGGCACCCCCGCCGTGCGCAGCTCGTCGAACATCCGCGTCACGCTCTCCTCGACCAGCGAGAAGATGTCGTTGTCGCTGATCGCCAGGGTCGTGCGCAGCTCGCGGGCGTCGAGGTGATGGATGATGTGCATCACCTTCAGCAGCATGCAGGCCTGGCGCTGCTGCGGCCCCGCCTTGCCCGAGGCCAGCAGCGGGATCTGGACCCACGGCGTCCGCTCCGCGACGCTCTCGTCGAGGCGCAGCTTGAGCACCTCGACGATGTAGCGCACTGCCTGCTGGCGCAGCTCGGCGAGGCGCTCACAGTCGCCGGCGTCGCCCAGGTCGAGGGCGTTCAGCGAGAGCAGGCGGCGAACGTCGGCCTCGCTGCTGAGGGCCAGGCGATGCCAGTCGATCACCGACTGTCCGCGCAGCAGCAGCTGGATCTCGCCGATGTCCTGGAGGCTGAGCTCCGTGCCGTTGCTGCCCTGCCACAGCGGTCCAGAGTCCGGCCCGGCGCGCAGCGGAGGTTCACGGTTATCGGGCTTGCCGGTCATCCCACCGGTCATCCCACCGAGCCAACTCCCGAGTCGGCCCCAGAGCCAGCCCCAGAGCCAGCAACTCTCAACCGCTCACGCGCCGCGAGAAGCGGAGGGTGCCGACGAGAAGACCGATCGTGACGAGGGCAGCACAGATGTTTCCGAGATACGCGGTCATGAAACCTTGCTCCAGTCCTGTTGGGGAGCCTGCTAGTTACCATGCGGGCTTCTGTGAAGGAAAAAGTCGGACATGTAGGACAAGCAGGAGGTCTTAAGCCGAACCTTCAGGCCCGGGCCGTCCCTGGGGACAAAGCCCGCAGCTCAAACGTCAGGCCCCAGTTAGCACATTCCCCGCGAGCTTGGAAAGCCCCGACGAGCCAATAAAATCCGGCAGATCCAACGGGAACCGTTGCACCTACACCGGTGAAATCCCGGCCTGGAGCCTGCGCCCGCGCGAGGCCACGGGCCGGGCTTGCCCCCGCCCGCCATCAGACCCCCGATTGGCACCCACTCGGCACCCGCTCGGCCAAGAAAATCCGCAGGGGACGAGAGATCTGGCGAAATTCCCGCCTGTGAGGCCCTCCATCGCAGAATGTCGGAGATTGGCCTGCATCGGCCCGATTGGCCACCGCCCGCCCGCGGCGGTACCGTGCCCGCCATGCGCGACCCGGACGACGACGACGACACCCCGCCACCCCGCGAGCCGCGCGAGGACCGGCTGTTCGGGTCGAGCGGCTTTCGCCGCAAGCTCAGCGAGGGACTGACCAGCCTCCTCGACCCCGAGGGCACCCTCGGCAAGGGCAAGGACTTCGTCACCGGCGTCTCGCAAGCGACCAAGACCGAGGTCATCCGCATGGTCTCCGCCGAGGTCCGCAACTTCCTCGACGGCATGGACACGGTCGACCTCATGCAGCGCGTGATCGCCGGCCTGGTCGTCGACGTGAAGGCCGAGATCCGCTTCTCCATCGACCCCAACGGTCAGCTCAAGTCGTCGATCGCGACCAAGGAGACGGAGATCCGCAGCGCCAACGAGGCCAAGAAGCCCGCGGAGACCAAGCCCGCCGACTACCGGCCCGAAACCAAGCCCGCCGACGCCAAGCCCACCGACGCCAAGCCCACCGGCAAGCACGAGTAGCGCACCTGTCCCGGAGAACAGCTCAAGCAGCGACGCCAGCTGCCAACGCCAGCGAGCACGAGTAGCGCACCTGTCCCGGAGGACAGCTCAACGCGTCGGGTTCACCAGCGGCGGCAGCTCCCAGCCCGCCAGCTCGACCGTCATCACGTCGCCCGGCCGCAGCGCGCACACCCCCTCCGGCGTGCCCGTGAAGATGATGTCGCCCGGCATCAAGGTCATGCACGCGCTGATGTACGCCAGCAGGAACGGCACCTCGAAGACCATGTCCGCGAGCGAGGCGTCCTGCTTGCGCTCGCCATTGAGACCACCCTGGATCCGCAGCGCCGCGGCCGGCAACACCGCGCCGGGCGGGCTCATGCGCAGCCACGGCCCGACCGGCCCGAACCCGTCGAAGCCCTTGGCCCGCGTCCACTGCTTGTCTCGCTTCTGCAGGTCGCGGTTGCTGACGTCGTTGCCGAGCGTGTAGCCAGCCACGTGCTGCCAGGCGTCGGTCGCCGCGATCGCCGTGGCCCGGCGACCGATCACCACCACCAGCTCGGCCTCCATGTCGATGCGCTCGTAGCCCCGCGGCAGCGTCACCGGCTCGCCGCTGGCGACCAGACAGCTCGGCGGCTTGAAGAACAGCAGCGGCTCCGTCGGCACCTCGTTGCCGAGCTCCGCCGCGTGGGCCCGGAAGTTGCGACCGACACACACCACCTTGCTCGGCCGCACCGGCGCCAGCAGCCGCGCCTCGCCCACGCGCCCGAGCCCCGCCCCGCCCGCGCTCGCCCGCACCCGCGCGTAGGGCTCGCCCGCCTCGTCGGCGAAGGGATCGTCGATCGCCACCAGCAAATCGTCCGCGGCCGGCGCCCCGCCGCTCGCCTGCACCTGCACCCACCGCGCGCCCGCGGCCGTGGCGACACGACCGACCCAGAGGACCTCGCTCGTCGACATGCCCCGAGGGTGCCGCGCGCACCCGGCCCTGACAAGCGGCCCTCGGCCGGCAAATCGCCCGCACGCCGCCACAGCGCCGCTCGGCGCAGGCGCTCTCCGTGATCCGTCGCTCTGAGACGGCGCCCGGTATTTGCCGCCGCCGCGCCGCGACTCGCTATGCTTCCCGCCCGCATGAGCCGCTTCGTTCAGCGCGCCCTGATCGGCGTCGTCCTCGGCGTGCTGCTCTACGTCGGCGCCGTGCTCTACGTCGACCTCGGCCGCATCCGCGAGGCCCTCGCCGGCTACGCTTGGTCGGCCGTCGCCCTCGCGCTGCTGCTCTCGAGCGCCAACTATCTGCTGCGCTTCCTCAAGTGGGAGCTCTGCCTCGGCTGGCTCAAGGTCCGCGGCGACGGCCCGGGCGACGCCCCCCAGCTCACCCGCACCCGCTCCCTCCTGATCTACCTCGCCGGCCTGTCGATGTCGGTCACCCCTGGCAAGGTCGGCGAGGTCCTGCGCAGCTACCTGCTGCGCCTCACCGACGGCGTCCCCTTCGCCCGCACCGCGCCGATCGTCGTCGCCGACCGCCTCAGCGACCTCGTCGCCCTCGTCATCCTCAGCCTCATCGGCGTCAGTCAGTTTCGCGAGTACCTCCCGGTCGTGCTCGTCACCCTCGCCCTCGTCGTCGCCGGCGTCGTCGTGCTCGGCACGCCGCGCCTCGCTCGCGGCCTGCTCGCCCTGCTCGCCCGCCTGCCCGGCCTCGCCCGCCTCAGCGCCCGCGCCGAGGCCCTGGTCGACAGCAGCGCCGCCCTCCTGCGCCTGCGTCCGCTGCTCCTCCTCAGCCTGATCAGCGTGCTCGGCTGGGGCCTCGAGTGCGTCGGCTACTGGCTCATTCTCCGCGGCCTGGTCGGCGCCGAGGCCAGCCTGGCCCTGTGCACCTTCTTGTGGTCGACCACCACCCTCATCGGCGCGCTCAGCTTCCTCCCCGGCGGGCTCGGGGCCACCGAGGGCTCGCTCGCCGTGCTCGTCGCCCGCCTCGCCAGCGGCGTCTCGCAGGCCGCCGCCCTCGCCACCACCCTGCTCATCCGCGCCTGCACCCTCTGGTACGGCGAGTTGGTCGGCGGCCTCGCCCTCGCCGTGCTGGTCCGCAAGGCCCCACGCGCCGTCCCACCGGCCCCGCACGCCCCGCACGACACCCCGTGATAATGTCGCGCCACCATGCGTTACACGATCAGCGACGACTTCGACACCAGCCTCGAGCACTACTGGCAGGTCTTCTTCGACGACGCCTACAACGCCGCGCTCTACCAGCGCCTGCGCGTCGGTCGCGAGGTGCTCGACGTCCAGCGCGAGGGTGAGGGCGAGGCGCTGATCATCCGCCGCAAGATCAAGCTGAGCCCCCAGCGCGAGGTCCCGGCGCTGGTCGCCAGGTTCGTCAAGGGCGCCATCACCTACACCGAGCAGGGCGTCTTCACCGCCCGCACCAACACCCTCGAGGTCGTCACGATCCCCGGCTTCATGGCGGACCAGCTGACCACCCGCGGCAGCTACCGCGTGCAGGCCCTCGGCCCCAACAAGGTGCGCCGCACGTGGGACGCCGAGGTCACCTGCAAGGTCCCCCTGCTCGGCGGCAAGGTCGAGAAGCACATCATCGAGGAGGTCACGACCAGCTACCGCGACACCACCGAGTTCACCCGCAAGTGGCTGCGCGACCACCCCGCGAAAACCCCAGCCTGAGGCCCCCTGCGGCCCGCCACGGCCCCTCTGCCGCCCAGGCGCTGCGGCCGACCGCCAGGCCCCACGATGCCCCTGCGGTCCCCACCGCGTCGACATCGCGCCTGACCTCGAGGTCCGGGCGTGCTGGCCCCGCGCACGGCCTCCGACGCAAGCGTCGGCCTGTTCATTGGGCGCGCGCCTTGTCTCCGTTGGATCAAGCGCCTGCTCTACATAGACTGCATGCACATCGTCCTCGACAACTACAACCTCACCGTCGCCGAGCGCCTCCTCTGCGAGACCGCCCTCACCACAGCTGGCAGCATCGTCGAAGCCGCCAAGCTGCTCGGCATCACCCGCCACGCGCTCAAGCGGCGCATCATCAAGCACGGCATCCGCTGGAACCGTGAGGGTGGTCGCATCATGGACACCGCCAGCGACAGCCGCGTCGCTGCTGGTGCATCCGCGGCCGCCGCGGTCGCGGTCTGACTCCTCCAGACCGCGCCCCGTCCTCCGCGTCATCCTCGGTTGTGCCGGGGATGCCGCGTTTAAGCCCTACCTCTAACCTGGCCTACCACGAGCCCGGGCCGCCTCGACGAAGCGTCGTGGCGGCCCGCGCCTCGTCGTGCCCAGCTGTCCGCCGGGACATGTCCCGAAGCTCAGCCCTTGGCAGCCCCGCGCCTCGCGCCCAGCTGTCCGCCGGGACATGTCCCGAAGCTCAGCCCTTGGCCGGCAGCGCCGGGGCCTCGCCGGGCTTGCCCGCCAGCCGCCGCCCGAACATGCGGCCCATCTCCGTCTCGAGCTCGATGATCTCCGAGGCCCCGACCGCCTGCAGGATCCTCGCCTCGCGGGCCGTGCGGGCCCGGGCGATGATGTTCTGCACCCCGATCTCGCGCAGCGCCGCCATCGTCAGCACCGTCGCCTCGAAGTTCTCGCCGATCGCCACGATCACCGCGGTGCAGCGCAGCGGCTCGACCGACTGCAGCGCCAGCGGATCGGTCGCGTCGAGCTCGAGCGCGAAGGCCACCTTGCGCTTGACCGCCTCGACCTCCTGCATGCGGTTGTCGACCGCGATGACCTCGGCCCCCTGCTCGCTGAGCGACTCGGCCAGCGCCGCCCCGAAGCGCCCGAGGCCGATCACGAGGTAGCGCTGACTGGTCGACATGACAGCATCCTCGCAGGGCGAGCGGCGCTTGTCACCCCACCGGCAGGTCCTCGCGGGCCAGGCGGTAGCGCTGGGCCCCGCCGCCGCCGGCCGCCACCGCGAGGGCGATGGTGAAGGGCCCGACGCGGCCGAGGAACATCGTCGCCGTGATGATCAGCTTGCCCGCGACCGTGAGCGAGCCGGTGACCCCGGCGCTCAGCCCCACGGTCGCGAACGCCGACACCGCCTCGAGCGTGAGGCGGATGAACGGCTGGTCCTCGGTCAGCGTGAGCAGCAGGATCACCGTCATCACGATCCCGAGCGACATCGCCGTCACCGCGATCGCCTTGCGCAGCGCCTCCGGGGCGATCGCCCGCCCGCCGAGCTCCGGCTCCCGCCCGCGCAGCTCCCCGCGCAGCGTCGCGAACACCACCGCCGCCGTCGTCGTCTTGATGCCGCCCGCCGTCGACGCCGGCGAGCCGCCGATGAACATCAGCGCGCACATCAGCAGCAGCGTCGCGTCCTTCATCGCCGCCAGGTCCACCGTGTTGAAGCCCGAGGTCCGCGTGTTCACCGACGCGAACAACGCCGCCAGCGCCCGCCCGCCCGGCCCGACCTCGGCCGCCGGCGCCAGCGCCCCGCCCACCTCGAGCAGCAAGATCGCCGCCGTCCCGAACGCGATCAAGATCAGCGTGGTCGATAGCACCACGCGGGCCGTCAGGCTCAGCCGCGGGGGCATCGGCGCCTGCTTGCGCACGACCCGGACCAGCCGGCGCCAGCCCGTGCGCACCAGCTCCATGAGCACCGGGAAGCCGAGCCCGCCGAGCACGATCAGCCCCATGATCACCGTCTGCACCCCGAGGTCGCCGACGAAGCCGCTGAGGTTGCCCGGGAACAGCGCGAAGCCGGCGTTGCAGAACGCCGAGACCGCGTGGAACACCGCCATCCACAGCGCCGACGACTCGCCCAGGCGCGGGTCGCCGACCAGCAAGAAGTACAGCGCCGCCGCCCCGACCGCCTCGATCAGGAAGGTGCCCGCGATGATCCCGACCACGATCTGGCGCAGGTCCGTCAGCGTGCGCGCGTCCAGCATCGCCGCGTAGCGCAGCTGGCTCTGCAGCGAGGTGTTGCGGCTGAAGGTCAGCGCGAGCGCGGCGATCGTCATGATCCCGATCCCCCCGAGCTGGATCCCCGCGAGGATCACCGCCTGCCCGAACAGCGTGTACGTCGTCGGCACGTCGTTGACTGTCAGCCCCGTCACGCACACCGCGCTCGCCATCGTGAACAGCGAGTCGACGTACGACACGTGCCCGAACCGCGTCACTGACAGCGGCAGCGTCAGCAGCAGGCTGCCGACGAAGATCATCGCCGCGAAGCTCCCCGCCAGCAGCAGCGCCGGGCGCTGGGCCATGTGCAGCAGGGCCCGCCCCGTCCGCTCCGGCGCGATCACCAGCCCGCCCGCGAGCCCGGCCAGCGCCGTGAACACCATGTCGTAGGTCTGCGCCGCCGCCACCCGACCGGCCGGGTCCACCCCGTCGGGGTTGAACATGTGCCACACGACCAGCCCGCGAGCGATCACAAAACCAACCAGCGCGACCAACAACCCACCCTCGAACCACAGCACCCCGCCGAGCCACCCGCCCGCCGCGCTCGCCCGCCGCTCCGCCACCAGCTGCCGCATGCGCTCCGCCACCGCCAGCACCACCAGCAACATCCCGAGAAACACCGGCAGCCCCGTCCACGGCGCCGTCATGCTGACGTCGAGGCCCACCACCGCGAGCGCCACCAGCAGGACCAGCCAGTTTCCGACGGGCACCCGCCGATTGTACGCGCACACACCCGCCCCCGCGCGGGGCCCCGCTCCCCCACCCGCTTCACCAGCACCCGCACGCCCCCACGTGCCCGCCACACCCGCGCTAGACTGCCCCGCCCGCATGCCCAGCCGCCGCGCCCTCGCCTCGCTCCTCCCGCTCGCCCTCACCACGCTCTTCATGGGCGGCGGCATCGGCGGCTGCGCTGCCGCGGCGTGCCGCAAGGTCCACGCCGAGCACCAGGACTTCCTCCACCGCCGCGGCCCCGCCGACGCCGCTCAGCTGGTCGTCGCCGTCCCGCTCGCGACCCTCGGCCAGGCCCTCAGCTTCCCGCTCGCGCGCCTCCCCGCGATGAGCGTGCCGATGCCCGACCTCGACCTCCCGATCGACCTCGACCTCGGCAACCTCGAGATCGCCCTGCGCAGCGTGCAGGTGGTGCCCGCCCCCGACGGTCAGCTCGGCCTGCGCGTCCGCTTCGTCCTGCGCAGCCGCGGCCGCGATGTCACCGCGATCGACCTCGACGCCGTGGTCGCCCCGCAGATCGAGCCCGGGGCCGGCAGCGTGCGCCTGTCGCTGCGCCCGCAGGACCTCCTGCGCGTGCGCCCGAGCCTGCCCCCCGGCGAGCGCCAGAAGTTCGCCGCCTTCATCGCCGAGCTGCTGCCGCAGGCCGCCCGCGCGCTGATCGGCGGCCGCCTCGACAAGCTCGCCGACCAGGCCCTCAGCGAGTTCATCGAGCGCAGCTTCCCACGCGTGCGCGACGGCCTGCTCGGCCACCTCAAGACCCTCGTCGACCTCGAGATCGATCTGCCACCGGTGCCGCTGACCCGCGTCGCCCTGCGCTCGCCCGGCGCCGACCTCGAGCTGTGGCTCTCCACCTCGCTGCCCGCCGCCGGCCTCGCCCCGGGCCCCGCCCGCGCCCCCGGCGGCGACCCCCGCCTGGTCCAGGTCCGCATGTCCGGAGGGACAGCCGCCGAGCTCGCCAACCAGGCCATGGCCCGCGGCCAGATCCCCGCCCGCTACGACCTCGCGGGCGAGCCGAGCCCGACCGGCGAATTCACGGCCGGCGTCGCCTGGCAGCCCGGCCCACGCCCGCTGCGGCTGCACGCCTGGAAGCAGTCCGGCGTGTGCGCCCACGTCGTGTTCGCCGGCACACCCAGCGTCGACGCCGTCCGCGGCGAGCTCGACCTTCGCGTCCCCGACGCCCAGATCGAACGCATCACCGGCGCCGCCCGGGCCCGCATCGCCGCGTGGTACAGCGGCCTCGGCAAGCAGACCTTCGCGTTCTCGCAGGCCGTCGCCGGCGCGACCTCCTTCGAGCTCCTCGGCATCGACTACGACGCCACCCCGGTGCGCGCCGCCGTCGTCGCCGACACTGTCACGATCGACCTCCAGCTCGCGCCACGAGCCCCCGCCCGCCGGCCCTGAGCGCGCATTCGTAACCTGTCCTTTGGGACATTCATCGTTCGTCCCGCGATCGATCCCCGCGAAGTGACCTCCGGGATCGCCTCGTGAGCGTGAACACAGGCTCACACGCGCGCCATTTATGATTGAACACTATGTTTTCTGGCTTACAAAAAATACAGATGCATCGCTGTCCGAATGCGTCGCGAACAGTCGTCCGCCGGACTTATCCACAGATCGAGAACAGCGACCATTCGCCCCCGTTCGGGCCCACGCGCGACTTCTCCAGATCGCCATCCCCGCACGCCACGGGCTCGCTTTCGTCGCAAGCCCTGCCTCGCTGTGACGCTGCCTTCGCATCACCTTCGCTGTATCGCCACGCGGAGCGGCTGCATAAACTCCGGGCATCGTTGCGCTCGCGGAAATGACCGCACGCATGCTCAACCTTGGGAGCCCGAGTGATGACCCCCCCCCCCTCGACCCCGAAGAGACCCCGTCGCACCCCGCCGAAGATCATCGGCCACACCGCCCCGACGCCGCGCGTCGTGGGCACCACCGCGCGCAGCTCGCTGCGCTCGCTCGCGCCCACCGTCGCCCGCCCCGGCGTTCGCACCCCCACCGGCGCGCCCGGCATGCTCGGCTTCCCGCGCGCTCGCACCACCGCGCTCACCGCGGACCGCCACGTCGGCCCTGCCGTCTCGGTCCGCAAAGCCCTCAGCGAACAGGCACTGGCAGACCAGGTGGCAGACCAAGTGGCAGACCAAGCCAGCGCCTCGCCGACGCCCGAGCTGCTCGACCCGAGCCGTCCGTCACCAGGGCCCCGCCGCAAGCACAAACCCGGCCCCGCACGCCCCACCGTCCGAGGCCGACCCACCACCCCCGATGAGCAGCCCCTCGCCCACGCGCCCGCCGCCGGTCGCCCCGAGGAGCCGCCCCTGCGCACCACCCTGGCCCGCCCACAAGCCCCCGGGGCCGCGCGGGACGGCGAGCCCGCAGCCCACCGCGCCGCCCGTCGCCGCACCGGCCACGAGACCCGCGTCGCCGCACCGCTGCGCCCGCGCCCCTCGCGGGTCCTCGCCGAGCTGCACGCCGCGCTCGACGAGGCCGCCGCTGCGGCCGAGTAGGCCCCCGAGTTGGCCGCAGAGTTGGCCCCCGAGTTGGCCCCCGAGTTGGCCCCCGAGTCGCAGCCCCGGCAGAGCCTGTCCTTCGGGACAGGCCCGGCCGCAGCTTGACAGCGCCGCGCCGGTGCCCGAGCGTGGCCCTCGCATGCACCCCTGGCACGACATCTACGTCGACGAGCAAGTGATCGAGCACGGCTTCCCGGCCGTCATCGAGGTCCCGCAGGGCAGCAAGAACAAGTACGAGGTCGACAAGGAGACCGGCTTCCTCCGCCTCGACCGCGTCCTATTCAGCGCGGTGCACTACCCCGCCAACTACGGCTTCATCCCGCGCACCTTCTGCGACGACGGCGACGCCCTCGACGTGCTCGTGCTGCAGCAGAGCCCGGTGCACCCGCTGTGCATCGTCACCGCGCGGGCGATCGGCGTCATGCGCATGCGCGACGACAAGGGCATCGACGACAAGATCGTCGCCGTCAGCACCCACGACCCCTGGTTCTCCGACTACACCGACCAGGCCCAGCTGCCGGCCCACATCATGCGCGAGGTCCGACGCTTCTTCGAGGACTACAAGATCCTCGAGCAGAAGGCCGTCGTCATCGACGGCATGCTCGGCCAGGCCGACGCGCTCCGCATCATCCGCGAGTCGCTCGACCTCTACAAGCAGCTGCGCCGCGGCGAGCTCGGCCACAAGGGCCACTAGACGGGCGTACGATGGCCCCGGTGCGCAGCGACGGCGAGCTCCTCCTGGCCTGGCAAGGCGGCGACCGCGAGGCAGGCAACCAGCTGGTCGACCGCTACTTCGACGCGATCACCCGCTTCTTCCGCAACAAGGTCTGCGGCGACGACGACGTCGCCGAGCTCGTCAGCCAGACCTTCCTCGGCTGCACCAGCGGCAAGGACCGCTTCCGCGGCGACGCCAGCGTCCGCCAGTACCTCTACTCGATCGCCCAGAACGTCCTGCGCAAGTACATCCGCGGCCGCTACAAGCGGCACAGCGAGCTCCTCGACTTCGCCACCGTGTGCGTACAAGAGCTCGCCCCCGCGTCGCTCAGCTCGATCGTCGCGCACAAGCGCGAGGCCCAGAGCCTCGTGCAGGCCCTGCGGGAGATCCCCGTCGAGGACCAGGTGGTGCTCGAGCTGATGTACTTCGAGGGCCTCTCGGGCAGCGAACTCGCCGGCGTGCTCGGCCTCCCCGAGGGCACCGTCCGCGGTCGCCTCGCCCGCGGCAAGCAGCGCCTGCGCGAACGCATCGCGGTCCTCCTCGCCAGCGCCCCGCAGCGCCCGACCGTCACCCCCGAATTGCTCGATGCATGGGCCGTCGAGCTGCGCCGGCAACAGGGCTGGCAGTAACACTGAGCCTCGATCGCGCCGCGCGGAGCTGTTGCGTGCATATGCGCGCCGCCTGCCCAAACGAACAGGCACCGCCACGACGCCTGAGCCGCCGAACGGATCGTCTATAGTGGACGCTCGCGCGGCGGCCGAGGACGCCTGACGCCGTGCGCCGCTTGCTTGGGGAGGTCGTGCGGTGAGGACATACGAGGAGCTCACGGGGGGGTTCGGGCACGCCATCGCATTCCGGGCCCGGCGGCAGCTCGCGCGGGAGCTCCTGCGCGAACAGGCCTCCACCATCACCATCGCCGGCGCCAGCTACCAGCTCTACGACATGGCCATGAACGGCGTGTCCTTCATCGCCACCCCCGACGGCCCGCACTGGCAGGTCGACGACATCCTCGAGGTCGACATCCGCGTCCACGACACCAGCGCCTACCTCGGCCGCGCCCGCGTCGCCCGCGAGGAGCAGATCTACGGCCAGCGCCGCGTCGGCCTCCAGCTCCTCTCCGGCTTCCTCGACCTCCACGAGATGCAGCGCCTCGACGAGGAGCAGGCGCTCATGCAGGACCTGGTCGACGGCCCCGAGCGCCTGCTCGCCCGCATCCCCAAGCCCTACCGCGACGTCCTCCTGGCCACCGTCCACTTCGCCGCCTTCTACCAGCGCTCGCTCGGCTACCACGAGGCCCGCCTCCACGACGCCAACACCGTCGCCGCCGACGAACGCGAGGCCCTCGCGCGCCGCGCAGTCGCCAGCATCCGCCCGCGCTGGCACGCCCTCCGCATCGCCGCCGCCGAGGCCGCCCTGAGCCTGCGCGGCGACCGACTCGCGCTCGCGGCCGCCAAGGCCGCCACCGAGACGCTGCTGACCTCCCGCCTGATCGCCGCCCCAGTCTTGCACCGCGCCTACACCAAGCCGCTCGGCTACGCCGGCGACTTCTCGGTGATGCTCCACATCTACAAGGACGGCTTCGAGGGCGACAGCGCCTTCGGCCAGGTCTTCCACAAGCTCGCCTGCGAGGAGCCCCTCAGCGCCGGGGTCCGCACCCGCAAGGACCTGATCAAGCGACTCACCGCCCGCGAGCACGCACGCCGCCGCGACGAGGGCGAACCACTGCGCGCCATGAGCCTCGGCTGCGGCCCCGCCCGCGAGGTCGTCGAGTACCTCGACGAGTGCGAGACCCCACCCGCCGGCATCCACTGGACCCTCATCGACCAGGAGGAGAAGGCCCTCAGCGTCGCCTACCACGACGTCCTCCGCGGCATCGACGCCCGCCAGGCCGACTGCACGGCCCAGTGCCTCTACCTCTCCTTCGAGCAGCTGATCCGCGACCCGCTGGCGATCCGCGGCGAACCCCAGGACTTCATCTACTGCGTCGGCCTGTTCGACTACCTCAACAAGCGCCGCGCCCAGGCCCTGCTCGCCAGCCTCTACGAGCGCCTCCAGCCCGGCGGCGTCATGGCCATCGGCAACGCCCTCGGACCAAACCAGCACTACTGGCTCGCCGAGCTGGTCCTCGACTGGACCCTCATCTACCGCGACCGCGACGAGCTGCGCACCCTCGCCGCGCCGCTCACGAGCCAAGGCGCCACCCTCGAGATCCAGCGCGAGGACTCGAGCGCCTACGACTTCATCCTCCTGCGCAAGCCGCGATGAGCACCACGACCGTGACCGACTTCGAGGCCAGCCTCGCCCCGCGCAACGCGGCGGCGCTGCTGGTCGAGGCCCGGCTCGGCGTGTTCTTCGTCCCGGCCTTCTGGGCCCTCGACTGGGTCGTGATGCCCGCCCAGGTGTGGACCCTGCTGTGGATCCGCGCCGTCCCCACCGCCTTCGGCATCGCCCTGCTGCTGCTGCGCCACCTCGCCCCCGAGCTCTTCGAGCGCCGCGCCACCGTGCTCGCCTTCGGCTTCTCGCTGCTCGTCGCCTGGTCGATCGCCCTGATGTGCTTCCTGCACGAGGGCTACGAGTCGCCCTACTACGCCGGCATCAACCTGCTCGTGCTCTGCGTCGGCCTGCTGTTCTCGTGGCGCACGCCGATGGCGATCGCCTTCAGCCTCGCCATCTACGCCTTCTACATGGCCCCGCTGCTGCTCGGCATCACCAGCGCCAAATCCCTGCCGGTGATGCTCTCCAACCAGTTCTTCCTGTTTAGCACCGCCGTCGTCACCGTCGCCTCGCACATCCACCGCCGCCGCCTCGAGCGCAGCGAGTTCGACGCCCAGGTCGCCCAGCGCCACCTCCTCGCCGAGGTCCAGACCATGGCGACGATCGACTGGCTCACCAATCTCTACAACCGCCGCCACTTCTTCCGCCTCGGCGAGGAGGAGATCGCCCGCGCCCGCCGCTACAAGCACGCGATCAGCGTGCTCATGATCGACATCGACCACTTCAAGCACGTCAACGACAACCACGGCCACACAGTCGGCGACGAGGTGCTCAGCACCGTCGCCAAGCGCATCCTCGCCGGCCTGCGCCAGAGCGACATCGCCGGCCGCTACGGCGGCGAAGAATTCGCCATCGTGCTCCCCGAGACCGACCTCGAGAGCGCCGCCGAGATCGTCGCCGAACGCCTCCGCGACACCATCGTCTCCCGCCCCATCGACACCGCCGAGGGCCCGCTGCGCGTCTCGATCAGCGTCGGCGTCGCCGGCGTCGAGCTCGGCAGCGAGAAGCTGCTCGACGCCCTCACCCGCGCCGACGCCGGGCTCTACGCGGCCAAACACGCCGGCCGCAACCGCGTGGTCCGCGGGACCCCTCCCGCCACGCCCGCCGCACCGTCGTAGCCCAACGAACCCTCGCCATTCGCTTTTCGCTACAGTGATCGCCGCCCGTGCCCGCCCGCGAACCAGACCTCGCCAGCGCCCACACCGAGCTCGCAGACCCAAGCCCCAGCGCCCGCACCGAGCTCGCTGCCGCCGTCGCGCCGCCACCCGACCTCGCCCAGCAGCTCGCCCGCGCCGACCTCAAGTCCCGCCTGTTCGGCGCCCCCGCCGAGTCCGCCCGCGTCGGCCGCTACGCCGTGCTCCGCCGCCTCGGCGCCGGCGGCATGGGCGTGGTCTACGTCGCCTTCGACGAGCAGCTCGACCGCAAGGTCGCGCTCAAGCTGGTCCACCCCGGCCGCCACGACCCCGACGCCAGCGCCCGCAGCCGCCGCGAGGCCCAGGCCCTCGCCCGCCTGTCCCACCCCAACGTCGTCCAGGTCTACGAGGTCGGCGAGTACGCCGGCCAGGTCTACCTGGCGATGGAGTTCGTCCCCGGCCAGACCCTGCGCGCCTGGCAAGACCAGGCCCCGCGCGACTGGCGGGCGATCGTCGGCATGTACCTGCAGGCCGGGCGAGGCCTCGCCGCCGCCCACGCCCGCGGCCTGGTCCACCGCGACTTCAAGCCCGAGAACGTGCTCGTCGGCGACGACGACCAGCGCCCGCGCGTCCTCGACTTCGGCCTCGCGCGCGCCCCGGGCATGGCCCATGAGCCAGGTTACATGTCCCAAGAGACAGATCTTCAGAGCCCCGGCGCCGCCCGCCTCACCACCCCCGGCGCCGTGATCGGCACGCCCGCCTACATGGCCCCGGAGCAGCTCGACGGCGGCGACGCCGACCCGCGCAGCGACATCTTCAGCTTCTGCGCCGCCCTCCACGAGGCCCTCCACGGCGCCCGCCCCTTCATCGGCGAGACCCGCAGCGAGCTGCGCGCGGCGATCGCCCGCGCCAGCCCGGCGAGGCCCCGCGCCGCCGACCTCCCCGCCTGGCTGCAACGCATCATCGATCGCGGCCTCGCGGCCGACCCCGCCGCCCGCTGGCCCGCGATGGAGCCCCTGCTCGCCGCCCTCGCTCGTGACCCGACCCGCTGGCGCCGCCGCCTCGCGCTCGCAATCCTCGTCTTCACAATCCTCGCACTCGGCGTCCTCGCAATCCTCCGCGCCAGCGAGCGCCAGCAGGCCCTCGCCCTCGCCGAGGAGCAGGCCCGGGCCGCGGCCGCGACCGCCGAGCTCCGCCGCAGCGACGCCGCCCGCACGCTCGAGCAGCGCCGCAGCGAGGCCCGCCGCCTCGCCACCCAGTCCGGCCTGCACGCCGACACCGACCCCCAGCTGCGCCTCCTGCTCGCCGTCGAGGCGATCGCCCTCCACACCCGCGCCGGCAGCGAGCCGATCGCCGAGGCCGAGCAGGCCCTCCTCGACGCCCTCGACGCCGTCCGCAGCGCCCCCTTCCTCCGCCCCGGCGCCCGCTTCGTCGACGCGGTCGCCAGCAGCCCCGACGGCCGCTGGCTCGCCACCGGCGAGCGCGACGGCAGCGTCACCCTGTGGGCCACCGCCGACCCACACACCCCGATCTCCCTCCACCCCGGCGACGGCCGCCCCGCCCACACCCTCGCCTTCAGCCCCGACAGCCGCCAGCTCGCCGCCCTCCGCCTCGCCGACCCAGGCCCCCTGGTCTGGCCCCTCCCCACAATCTCATCACCTGTCCCCGAGGCCACCTCACCTGTCCCCGCGGACAGTCCAAAAACACCTGTCCCCACAATATCATCACCTGTCCCTCCGACCACCTCACCTGTCCCTCCGACCACATCACCTGTCCCTCCGACCAGCCCAGACCAACCTGTCCCCGAGACCACCTCACCTGTCCCTCCGACCACCTCACCTGTCCCTCCGACCACCTGGCAAAGCCCCCTCCCCGACCTCCGCGACCTCGAGTGGTCCCCGCACAGCGACGCCCTCCTGGCCCGCAGCGGCGCCCTCGCCGTGGTCCTCCGCCCGGCAGCCCCGCCGACCGTCCTGCGCGGCCACACGGCCGCCCTGCGCCGCGTCGCGTGGAGCCCCGACGCCAGCCAGCTGCTCACCGCCTCGGCCGACGGCAGCGCCCGCCTGTGGCCCGCCCGCGGCGGTCCCCCGCGCGTCATCCGACTCCCCGGCAAGGGCCACGGCCTGTGGTCCGCCGAGTTCAGCCCCGACGGCCGCGAGCTCGCGCTCGCCTCCGCCGACCACTCCGCCGCGATCTTCCCGCTCCACGGCGGCCCGACGCTGCGCCTGCGCGGCCACAGCGACGAGGTCTACACCGCCGCCTTCACCCGCGACGGCGAGCGCGTCGTCACCGTCGCCATGGACGACACGGCCCGCATCTGGGAGCGCGACGGCACCAGCACCCGCGTCGCCCTCCCCGGCCACGCCGACGCCCTCGGCGGCGCCCGCCTCGGCCCCGACCGCAACCTCCTCCTCGGCACCCCCGCCGGCGGCTCCGCGTGGCTGTGGCAGCTCGACCGCCCCGGCCCGCCGCTGGTCCTCCACGGCCACCGCAGCAGCGTCGTCGCCGCCCGCTTCAGCCCCGACGGCCTCCGCATCCTCACCGCCTCGACCGACGGCAGCGCCCGCATGTGGCGCTTCGCCGACGACCCCGATGTCCTCCGCGGCCACGACGCCGGCATCGAACACGCGAGCTTCGCCCCCGACGGCCGCAGCATCGTCACCGCCAGCATGGACGGCACCACCCGCATCTGGCCCCGCGACGGCCGTCGCCCCACCCTGCTCCGCGGCCACCGCGAGGGCAGCTCGGTCACCGCCGCCTTCAGCCCCGACAGCCACCACCTCGCCACCGCCGCCAGCGACGGCCTCGCCCGCCTGTGGTCGCTGACCAGCGATCCCCCGACCCTGCTCGCCACCCTCCCGCCCGAACCAGAGCGCGGCGCCTCGCTCACCGACCTGCAGTGGAGCTCCGACGGCCACCACCTCGCCCTCGCCGCCGAGGACGGCGCCATCTTCCTCGTCACCCTCACCGCCGACGGCCCGAGCACCACCACCCTCCGCGGCCACACCGGCCCGGTCCGCGCCCTCGCCTTCTCCAAAGACAACACCCGCCTCGCCAGCGCCGGCGAGGACAGTGCCCTGCGCCTCTGGCACCTGGACGGCTCGCCAATCACCACACCTGTCCCTTCGACCACCCCACCTGTCCCTTCGACCCAGGTAAACACCCCACCTGTCTCTTCGACCACCCCACCTGTCCCTTCGACCACCCCGATCGCCTCCGAGATCCTCAGCCCCGACAGCCTCCCGATCCGCAGCCTCGCCTTCACCCCGGACGGCCTGCTCAGCGCCGGTGATGACGCCATCGCCCGGCTCTGGCCGCTCACCCCACCAGCCCCGCCACGCCTCCTCCACGGCCACCTGCGGGCGATCTGGCAGATCTCCGCGCACCCCCACGCCGACGCCGTCCTCACCGCCTCCGCCGACGCCACCGCCCGCGTCTGGCCCCGCGACGGCGGCCCCGCGCAGGTCCTCGCCGGCCACGCCGACGCCGTCTGGGTCGCCACGCCCTCCCCCGACGGCACGCGAATCGCCACCATCTCCTCCGACGGCACCGCCCGCCTGTGGCGCCGCCACAACGATACATATACCTCCCTCCTTCTGGCCCACCGCGGCACCGCCCCCAGCGCCGGCGACGACACCCTGTGGACCGGCGGCTTCAGCCCCGACGGCCGCCACCTCCTCACCGCCGGCGCCGACGGCCTCGCCCGCGTCTTCCCCGTCACCCTCGCCGACCAGCTCGCCGACGCCTGCGCCCGCGCCGGCCGCAACCTCAGCCAGGGCGAATGGACCCGACTGATCGGCGACCGCCCCTACGCGCCCGCGTGCCCGTGACACTCGGCCTGCCAAACCCGATCGCAGCAGTTCGCGTCTCAGCGGGCCCCCCATGCTGCACCCGCGGGCGGTCAGCGATATCGGCTCGCTCCACCCGGAGAAGCTGCCCTCGAGCCCGTCGAGATCCGGCGGAGCTCCGCGAATCAGGCGTCAATCGCCGGACCCGTCGGTCCCGGCTCGCGCGCCAGCACCCCGGCGAGCCCGCGCTCGTTGAAGTCGCGGACGATCTGCTCGGTGCGCTCGATGACGGCGCGCAGCTCGTCGTCGCTGAGGCCCGCGGTCTCGATCTGGGCGCCGACGTAGATCTGAATGTCGCTCGGCTTGAGCATCCAGCTGCCCTTGCGGTTGAGCTCGGACATGCCGCGCGTCGCCAGCGGGACTACCGGCAGGCCGGCCTCGCGGGCCATCAGGAACACGCCCTTCTTGAACGGCTGGACCTTGCCGTCGCGCGTGCGATGGGCCTCGGGGTAGGTGAGGATCGAGATGCCACGCGACGCGCGCTCGCGGGCCGCGTCCGCGACCTCCCGGTAACGGTTGGCCCCCGAGCGGACCGGGATGCCCTCCGCCAGCCACATGATCCACCCATACATGGGGATGTGGAACTGCCACGCGTTCATCAGCCCGCAAAACGGCTGCTTGATCGCCGCGCAGGCGGCGTGGGCGTCCATCAGGTTGACGTGGTTCTGGCAGAACACGCTGCAGCGACCGCGGACAAACGCCGGGTCGTAGATGATCGTCACCTTGCTCAGCGTGAAGCGCAAGCACACCGCCATGCCCGGAGCGCCGATGATGTCCTGGGTGTTGCGGCCCGGCATCGCCAGACGCACCACCGCCCAGGTCACCGAGACGAGCCCCATCCAGGCGAAGCCCGCACCCCATACCCCGACGGTGTAGACCACCTGGGCGGTCTTGGCGGCGAGCTTCTTGACGAACTTGCGGAGCATGACGGTACCTCGCTGGCCGTGTCCCCGCGCTTCTAACACACGGACCCCGGGCTCGTCAGCGCCCGGGAGTCGCCCCGCGCAGGGCATCCGGGGCCCCGGCGGCCGCCAAGGCTCCCCGACGCGAGATCGTACTCTCATCTCGAGACGGCTGATCGCCCGCTCGACACCGCGGCGAGAGCTTCACTATTCTCCCAGGCTCGCGACCCGGCCACCAGCACGCAAGATCATGTCCGAAGCTCCCCCACGCAAGCTCCTACGCGCCGTCACCCCGATCGCAGCCGCGGTGTTCGCCGTGTCCGCGACCACCGGCGTGCTGCTGTTCTTCCACCTCGGTGAGCGACTGATCAAGGAGCTGCACGAGTGGATCGGCCTCGCCTTCGTCGCCGCCGCCATCCTGCACATCACCCGCAACGCGCGCGCCCTCGCCAGCTACGCGCGGCGGCCGACGCTGTGGATCGCGGCGGCGCTGGTCCTGGCGACCGCGGCGGCCTTCATCGTCCCGGCCCTCACTGCCCCCCAGAAGGAGGGCGGCGGCTCGCGGGCGCTCGCCAGCGTCGTCCTGCGCGCGCCGCTCGACGAGGTCGCCCCGCTCCTGGACACCACCCCGGCCGCGCTCGTCGAGCGCCTCGGCGCCGCAGGCCTGACCGTCACATCGACCTCGGCCTCGCTCGCCGACCTCGCCGCGGCCTCCGGACGATCGCCGCGTGAGGTCCTCGATATCGCATTCGCAGGCCAGGAGCCGGCGCCCCCGCCCGCGGGCCGCTGAACCTATCGTGGACGGCTCCACCAACTCGATCACCACACCGACGCCGACTGGCTGCAGCTCAACGCTCCGGTTCCGAATGAACATTAGCCACAAGCTGCTCCTCGACCGCCTCGCCGACGCGATAGCCAGCACCTGGCGCTGGCTCCCAGCCGCCGCGGTCCTCGGCTTCGCCCCCGGCTGGACCCTGTGGGCCCTGCTCCACACCGAGCTCGCCGCCCTCGCCGACAACAGCCTCGCCGCCGGGCCTCGCGTCGCCGCCGTCCGCTGGGGCCTCGCCTCCCTCCTGCTCCTGCTCGGCCTCTATCTCCTGCTCACCCGCCGCCGCAACGCCGAGCCCTTCGCCGCCCGGGCCGCCCGCTACAACCGCCGCCTCGCCCTCCTCGCCGGCGCCCCGCTGCTCGTCCTGCTCGCCGAGCCCGAGCTCGCCAACCGCCACGGCTTCGCCGCCCTGCTCACCTGCCTCGCCCTCGCCCTGCTCGCCGCCATCACGGCCGCCGCCTGGCGCCCAGCCACAGCTCCCGACCTCGCTCCCAACTCACCCCCCAACGCGGCCCGCCCCCTCGCGGTCCTCGTCGCCCTCGCCACCCTCACCGTCGCCGGCCTGCTCGCCTATCTCGGCGTCATCCGCCACCACGCCCTCGTCAGCAACATCTTCGACCTCGGCATCTTCGAGAACATCCTGTGGCACACGATCCACGGCGACCTCCTCGGCACCAGCATCTTCAATAGTGGCACTTTTAATAGTGAGCACTTCGCCCCCCTGCTGCTCGCCCTCGCCCCGCTCTACGCGCTCGTCCCGCGCGCCGAGACCCTGATCGTCGCCCAGGCGCTGTGGCTGTGCTCCGCCACGATCCCGCTGTGGCGCTGGACCACCCGCAAGCACGGCAACCCGCCCCTCGCCGCCGCCCTCTGCCTCGCCTATCTCCTGTCCCCCTTCGTCCACTCGAACGCCCTGTGGGACTTCCACGACCTGAGCCTCGGCGTCCCGCTGGTCCTGTGGACATTGTGGGCCCTCGCCGCCGACCGACCGCGGATCTTGTGGCCCTGCGCCGCCGCCCTGCTGTTCGTCCGCGAGGAGATGGCCCTCGTCGCCCTCCTCCTCGGCCTCTACACAATCCTCGAGGGCGAGCGCCGCCGCGGCGCCCTGCTGCTGCTCGCGTCCCTGCTCTACTTCACCCTCGTCGCCACCGTCCTCGCCCCCCACGCCGGCCTCGGCGCCTACCCTCAATCGCTCCACGGCAACCTCTCGCAATCTGCCAGCTACGGCGACCTCTCGGCGGTCATCCTCGGCGACCCGCTGTTCCTCCTGTTCGAGCTCCTGCGCTCCTCCAAGTTCGGCCTGCTCCTGGCCCTGCTCACCCCGCTCGCCCTCCTGCCCGCCCTCGGCGGCCGCATCCTCCTGCTGCTCGCCCCCGGCGTGGCGATCCTCGCCCTCAGCGCCAACAAGGCGGTCGCCCACCCCGGCTTCCACTACACGAGCTTCTTCCTGCCGATCGTGTTCGCCGCGGCCCCGCTCGGGCTGATCCGCCTCGAGCGCTGGCTCGCCCGCCCGCTCGCCCGCGAGGCCGCCGCGGCGATCGTCGTCGCCGCCCTCGCCTTCAACTGGAGCTTCGGCGCCCTCGGCCCCAGCACGGCCTTCCGCGCCGGCTTCTCCACCATCGCCTGGACCCTCAGCCCCGCCGAACGCGAGCGCCACGCCTGGCTCACCCAGCTCGCCGCCAGCCTCCCCCCGGACGCCTGCGTCGCCGCCACCGGCAAACCAGGCGCCCACCTGGCCGGCCGCCGCTGCCTGGTCCGCCTCGGCGACCGCGACGACGTCGACCTCGCCGTCATCCTCAGCTCCGAGTTAAACCCCCGCACCAGCGCCAGCCTCCGCGCCCTCGAGGCCAGCGGCCTGCGCCGCCAGAGCGAGGCCCACGGCATCGTCGTCCTCGCCCGCGACCCGTGAGCGGCTAGCAAGTCGGCGTCGCGCCGACTTCCGCCACGGGCGGCTAAAACCCGCGAAAGAACTTCATCGTCTCCGCCGGGTAGTAGTCCGGCCGCTGATGCCCGAACGCCGCGTCATATCGACAGTAGCGGGTCGGCTGCGCGCACCCCGTGTATTCGACGCACTCCCCGGCCGCGGCGATCCCGAGGTCGACCGCCGCGTCCACGCCCACACAGCCGCGCTCCGTCAGCCAGAAGTCCCGACATTCATCGCCGAATTGGCCCGGGTAATCCTGCCACGTGAAATGGTCGTCCCCGGCGCCGAACATCGTCCACACCGCCGTCTCACCCGCGCAGCTGACCACGCCGCCGCCGGCCTCCTCGAACCAGTACGGCCGATTCGCCGCGACCGGCACCGAGGCACGGAAGCGATCGCCGAGGAAGCAGCTCACCACCATCGCCATGTCACCGCCCCAGCTGTGACCCGTGGCGAACACTCGACCAGTATCGATGCAGTAATTATCCTCCATGTAATCGAGCAGCGCGCCGGTGAAGACGAGGTCCTGATCGCCGTCAGCGGGCGCAGCGTTGGGCCCGAGCACCCACCCGCCGAGCACGCCCCAGCCGGGAAAGTCGCGCCAGAGCGGGTCGGGATAGACGAAGATCTCGTCGTTCGCCGCCCCCTCCTCCAGATCGAGATACGGCTGGATCTGCTCGCCGACCCAGTCGGTGCCGGGATAGCCGAGGATGAGCCGGTGCGCCTGATCGGGATCGTAGTCGGCGGGCAGGCTCAGAAAGAAGCCCCGCGTCCCATCCCCCGCCGGCCCCGCGTCGATGCTGACCTGCACCCCGCCCGCCGCGTGCAGCGGCGGCTTGCCGCATCCCGCCGACATGCCCGGCTCCACGCCGCCCGTGCTCGAGGTCGGGCTGCCCGTGCCACCGGCGCTCCCCGTCGTCGCGCCCTCGCCCTCACTCGCGCCGGTTGCCCCACCCGTCGTCCGCTCGCCCGTCGCGCCGGAGCTCGGGCCACCCGTGCCACCGGTCTCGTCCCCCATCGTCGCCGACTCGCCGACCCCGTCCCTCGGCCCGCACGCGACGAGGCCGAGCGCCACGAACACAACACTCCGGAGCCGGGCGATCGCGCGATCCATGGCCCACCCTACACCGCCACTGCGGCCGCATGAAAGCACAAGCGCGCGCCACTGCGATCTGGCCCCAAACAGCCCGCAGCGGCCCCAAAACGCCAACCCACGGCGCCGCGACGATCGCCGCCGATCGACCGCGGGGGGGTCGGTACTTCACCAGGCGCCATGACCCGCACCACGCTCCTCGTCCCCTGCATCGCCGCCCTCGCGGCCCTCCTCTCGGCCCCGCTCGCCCGCGCCGCCGCGCCCGCCGGAGCCGGCGCGGGGAGTTCCACCGCCGCCGCGACCAGCCCCGCGGCAGTCCCCGCGACCACCACCAGTCCCTCGGGACAGGTCCCCGCGGCCAGCACAGCCAGTCCCTCGGGACATGTCCCCACGGACAGCTCAGCCCCCGCGCGCTGCCAGGACCGCCGCGACGTCACGTGGATCCGCCGCTGCCTGCCCGAGCGCAACACCTGGGAGCTCGGCCTCTTCGCCGGCGTCATCTTCCCGGCCGCCCACTCGCACGAGCTCTTCGACCCCTACAAGCAGCGCGACGCCCGGCGCATGGGCACCGACTTCTGGCGCCCCTACCAGACGGCGGCCCCCGCCTTCGGCCTGCGCGCCGCCTACTTCCCGCTGCGCTTCCTCGGCGGCGAGGTCGAGGCCGGCGTCATGCCGACCCGCGTCGTCGAGCAGGACGGCCCCGGCGCCCGCGCGACCCTGTTCAGCGCCCGGGCCCACTTCGTCGGCCAGATCCCGTTCTGGCGCGTCGTCCCCTTCATCGTGCTCGGCAGCGGCGGCATCGGCACCACCGGCGCCCTCGGCTACGACTTCGACCCGATGACCCACTTCGGCGCCGGCGTGAAAGTCCTGCTCGGCCAGCGCACCCTCGTGCGCCTCGACGTCCGCAACAACGTCGCCGCCCGCAAGGAGGTCGACGCCGGCGCCACCAGCTACCCCGAAATTCTCCTCGGCTTCTCGACCGTGCTCGGCCGCAGCGCCCCCAAGAAAACCCCCGCGAAGGACAGCGACGGCGACGGATTCCTCGACCGCAGCGACGCCTGCCCCTACGAGCCCGGCCGCGCCCCCGACGGCTGCCCCGAGCGCGACCGCGACGGCGACGGCTTCATGGACAGCCAGGACGCCTGCCCCGACGTCCCCGGCATCGCCCCCGACGGCTGCCCGGAGAAGGACCGCGACGGCGACGGCTTCCTCGACTCCGTCGACCGCTGCCCCGATGTCCCCGGCGTCGAACCCGACGGCTGCCCGATCCCCGACACGGACAGGGATGGATACCTCGACAATGTCGACAAGTGCGTCGATCAGCCCGAGACCTGGAACGGCTTCGACGACCACGACGGCTGCCCCGACGTGGTCCCGCCCGCGGTCTTCAGGGGCACGGTGAAGGGCATCTACTTCGACCTCGACAAGGACACGATCAAGCCGCGCTCGCGCCCGGTGCTCGACCGCGCCGTCGAGGTGTTCACCAGCTTCCCCAACATCCGCGTCGAGATCTCCGGCCACACCGACAGCACCGGCTCCATCGCCCACAACCGCGACCTCTCGCGCCGCCGCGCCGAGGCCGTCAAGCGCTACCTCGTCGAGGCCGGCATCGACACCGCCCGCATCGAGACCCGCGGCGCCGGCCCCGACGAGCCGATCGACACCAACCGCACCCCCGCCGGCCGCGCCCACAACCGCCGCATCGAGTTCAACCTGATCGTCGATCGCCTGCCCTGATCACGCCGCATCGAGGCGCTGGAGCACCTTCTGGGCCAGCGCCTTGAACTCCGCCCGGGCCCGCTCCACCAATTGAAACTGCGTACCAAGCACCCCGTCCGCATGCTTGAGGTCGAAGATCGGCTTGCGCGCCGCCTGAGCCAACGGCACCAGGCTGGCGAAGTGCCGCAGGTGACCGAGACAATGCGGATCCGCAGCCTGCCCAGGCGCGGGCTCACTCTCTTGACCGAGCACGAAACGACGATAGTACGCTGGTATCTGCTCGGCCCAGCGAGAATATGCCTTGAGCGGCACCTCCTCGCGTGCGAGGTGTTGCTGCAGCACATAGCCGATCGGCTCCATGGCGTGTTCGCGCGGCGCACCTCGCCCGTCTCGCCGTCGCCCCGCGGTACGCGTCTGCGCCTGTTGGATGCGTATGCGCGCCTGCCCCCAGTCGTCCTTCCAATCCCGCATCGCCTCCCCGACGTTCTCCAACCCGCGAAGGCTGAAGAGGTCGGGGGCCAATGGGATCAACACCGCGTCACAGGCCAGCAAGACCGCACGGTTGAGCGCCCCGAGGCTCGGGCCCACGTCGAAGAGCACGACATCGACATCGTGCTCGATCGCCAGCCCCTCGGCCAGCCGCTCAATCGCCGTCGTGACGAACACCGCGGACTCAGCGTCGGTCGAGAAAACCTCAGGCCAAGCCTTCGCCAGTTTGCCCTCGAAGCGGCTCAGCGTCAGGTCCCCAGGCAAGATCGACAGATGCTCCGCTAACTCGAGCAGCGCCGGCTTGTAGAGCTCTCCATTGCCAATCCGTACCCGCTCGACGCACGCTGCAACAGTGCGCCCCATGGACGCATCGCTCGCGAAAACTTCCTCAAGCTCCCCCTCCGTGAGCGCGAGCGCCGACAGATTACATTGAGGATCGCAGTCGATCAACACGACTTCTCGACCCTGCCGCGCCAACATGTGCCCCAGGTTGAACGTCATCGTCGTCTTGCCGACGCCACCCTTGTTATTGAACAACGCAAGCGACTTCACGGGCGCCTCCGAACCGTGATCGACGTAAAACCGTTCGTCTCGACCTCCAGCGGGGGATGCCCGCGGCGCTGGAGCAGCGCGCGTACACGCCGCAACCCCCGGCCCGCTCGCTCAACGTACCCGAGCTCCACCAATAGATTGGTGATCGATGGATTACGGTAATCGGAGTGCTCTCCGAGCTCGCCCTGCGAGGCCTGACCGAAGGGCCCGCCGGGGTTCGTCAGCACGATACGATCGCTGAACCACGCGATGCGAGATGGTGCGCGTGTGGCGGCGTAGTCGCGATGCTGCACCAGATTGCGCCCAAGCTCCTTGAGCGCATCAAGCGGGTAGCTCGGAACAAACTCCGCGATCACCCCGCGCTCCGGCTGCGCCTCCTCGTCTACAAGCGCCCCGAGATACTCCCACAAGCCCTGCAACTGCGCCGGCAGAGGTCCGCCGAAGCGCTTACGGGCGATGATCTCGGCGTCATAGTCACTGCCACGAAAGCGCGTCACGTCGATCTCCGCTCCTGACAGGTAACTCTGCGGGCTAAGCCCGTACACCAGCAAGCCCGCAATCGACGGCACGAATCCTGCCTGGCCTGGCACGCCCACCCCTTGCTGAATCAGCCATGGTTCGAATTCCAGGAACGAATCGAGATCGCCATCTTCGCTGCGAGCTGCGTGATAGCGCTGACGCAGCAACGCCTCGTCGAGGTCGTTCAGCCCCGTACCGTCCGCTGGCCGGACATCGAAAGGTCGGAGGTGAACCGGGCGACGCTCCTCCAGCCGTCGCAGGTCGCTGTCGCTCGCACGTTGTGTCGTCGTGCCCTTGCGAACCCACGCAGTACCGTTCACCTTCACGACCGGCGGCACCTCGTGGGGCGCGACCGCGATTATGAAGATCGTATGCCCCTGATGCTCCTCCACGTGAATCGAGCAGCTCGGGTGCGGGATAATCTGTGTTGAGCTCAGCATACTCGCTAGCGCCTTTTGGGCGTCATCCGCTGACTTGGCGCTGTCGTAGCTCCCCGTTGCCCCGCCATGATCATCGACGCCCACGACCAAAAAGCTCGACCTGCCGCTCCCGCCGAGGTCATTAGCGAAAGCACAAACGGCCTGCAAGATCTCGCTTCGGTCCTTGTGCGAGCTCTTCCGCTCGACGTGAGGACCCTCGCCGCGATGGATCTCGTCGTGGTCTTCTGGCCGCATCGCGACAGCATCGTTACCATGCCGACGGGCTGCGGCCAAGCCCGCCCTCACACCACGATCACCGCCGCGTCCGCCGGCTCCGCGTACAGGCGTGCGACCTCCGCGGCGCGGCGGGTGAGCACCGCCCGCTGATTGATATATCCCTTGTCCGTGATCTCCCCGGCGTCGAGCGCCGGCGGCTCGCGCAGCAGCAGCGCCCGGCCGACGCGGCGGCTGCTGACGGCGTGCTCCGCGTTGTAGCGCTCCAGCGCCGCCTTCACCGCGGCATGCACCCGCGGCTCGGCGAGCAACGCATCGACCTCGACGAGCTCCGGCGCGAGCGCGCGACAGGCCGAAACGTTCGGAAACACCAGCAGCCCGACCTCGGCCTGCCCCTCGCCCGCGACCACCGCGTCCTGCATCAGCGCCCCCGCGGTCGCCAGCGCCGCGACCCGCAACACCCCCACGTTCACCCAGGTCCCCGAGGTCAGCTTAAAATCCTCGGCGACGCGGCCATCGAAGACGATGCCCTTGCGCGGGTCGGTCGGGTCCGCGAGTCGCCCCGCGTCGCCGGTGCGGTACCAGCCCTCGGCATCGAAGGCCGCCGCCGTCTGCTCCGGCTCCTGCACATATCCCGGCGTGATGTTCGGCCCGCGCGCGCGCATCTCGAGCTTGCCCTCGCGGGGCACCAGCTTGACCTCGCAGCCCGGCGCCGGCAGGCCGATGATCCCCGCGTGGTCGATCGCGTAGTGCACCGTCGTGATCAGCGGCGAGGTCTCGGTCGCGCCCCAGGCCGAGGCCATGAACAGCGGCGGGCCGTCCGGGCGGGCCGACGCCGCCACCGCGGCGAGCCGGGCCCACAGGTGCTGCGGCAGCGCGGCACCGGCGTAGAACGCGAGGTCGAGGCGCTGGAACAGCGCGGCCCGCAGCGACGCGTCGGCCTCGAGCAGCGGCAGCAGCACGTCGAAGCCGCGGGGCACGTTGAAGTACAGCGTCGGCGCGTGCATGCGCAGGTTCTCTGCGCTGCGCTCGATCGACCCCGGCGCCGGCTTGCCGTCGTCGATGTAGAGCGCCCCGCCGTGATAGAGCACCATGTTGAAGTTGTGATTGCCGCCGAAGGTGTGGTGCCACGGCAGCCAGTCGACCAGCACCGGCGGGCGCGCGCGCAGGAACGGCCACGACTGCGCGATCGCCTGTTGATTGCTGCACAGCATCCGCTGGGTGTTGAGCACCCCCTTGGGCAGCCCGGTCGAACCCGAGGTGAACAGGATCTTGGCGACGGTGTCCGGCCCGGTCGCGGCGTGGGCCGCGTCCGCGGCGCTGACATCACCTGTCCCTTCGGACAGCTCATCAAACAGGCTCTGACCCGGCTGCCTATCTTCGCTGACCACCACGTGCAGGTCAGCGCGGGCGATCGCCGCCAGCGCGCGGGCGAAGCGGGCCCCGCCCTGCGCGTACACCAGCCCCGGCGCGACCTTCCCGGCGATGTGCCGCAGGTTGGCCAGGTCCTGTGACAGCAGGCTGTAGGCCGGCGACACCGGCACCGCTGGCACCCCGACCTGCATCGCCGCCAGCTGCAGCAGCGCGTTGTCCACCCCGTTGTCCGACAGCAGCAGCGCCGGCCGACGCGGCCCGAGCCCGCGCGCCAGCAGGGCCGCGCCGACGCGACGCACCGCCGCGAACACCTCGCCGTAGCTGCGCACCCGCCAGCCCGCGCCGGCCCGCTCGCCGAGGAAGGGCCGCTCTGGCGCCCGCTCGGCCCACTCGCGCAGGCGCTCGCCGAGGGTCGCCGGGTAGGCCGCGAGCGCGTGCGGCGAGCGCAGCACGATGCTGCCGTCGGCGCGGTAGCTGGCCTCCACCTCCGCTGGCGCGAGCTCGAGGCCGGACCCTGCCTGCATGCCGCCGTGCATCCCTTGGTACCTCCCAGTCACCTCAGCCAGTCACCTCAGCCAGTCACCTCAGTCACCTCAGCCAGTCACCTCAGCTGTCGCAGCGCCAGCGTCCGAGCTCGGTGAGCATCGCGCTGCCGACCTGTTCGATCGACCAGGCGAAGCCCTCGTCGTCGTAGCTGTTGAGCCACAGCTCCGGGCGGCCGTCGGCGTCGAGGTCGAGCGCGCCGAGCACCGTGTACTGCACGCCTGCACCTGGTTCGCCCTTGAGCTTGCGCGGGCGCGCCTCCGCCTCGACGGGCACGAGGTAGATCGCCGCGAAGGCCGGGCCCGCGTCCTCGTCGGCGCCCGGCAGCGTCACCGAGGCCAGGCGCTCCGGCTTACGGTCGCCGTCGAGGTCGATCTCGGCCAGCTGGTGCAGCTGCAGGCGCTTCGCGTCGCCCAGCGTCGGGTGCTCGGCGCTCACCACCGCGGCCAGCTGCGCCGCCAGCCCGGGCGCCGCCTTCGCGGCCTCCTCCGGGGTCATCGGCGGCAGCACCTCGACGAAGCTCGCGTCCGCGGGCGCCGTCGCGTGCCCACGCAGGGCCTCGGGCGCCGCCTGCACGACCAGCGCCTTGCCGCCGCCGCACTCCGCCGGGCCCGTGCCCGTGACCTTCGCCGTGGCCCCCGAGTCCAGCTTCACCTCGCCGCCGACCGGCATGAGCGCGAGGCAGGCCTCGCCCGTGCTGAACTTCGGGACATGTGCCTCGTGACAGGCGATCGGCACCAGCCCGGTCTCGCTGGCGGCCATGAACACCCGCCCGTACGGCGCGACCGTCGGCGGCGGCGCGGGCGTCTCCACGGGCGCCGCCTGGGGCTTCGGAGCGGCCGGCGGCGGGGCCTCACCGCAGGCCGTGCACACGAGGCCTGTCCACGCGAGGCCTGTCCACATGAGACCCGTCCACGCGAGACGACGAGTCGATAGCAGCGACAACAGCGATGGAGCGCGCATTGGGCGGCCACCCTATCACGAAAGCCCGCCGCCTCGCGGCCCTCGACAGCCGCACCGCCACCGCGATACCACAGGGCGTGCGCCTGGCCTGCAAGCTCATGCTGCTCGTCGCCCTCCGCGCCTGCGGCGACGACAGCAACGGCGACCCGCCGGACGGCGACAACACGCGCATACAGCCCGACCCCAACACCAAGATGTGCCCGCTCTTCCCATAGAAGCCCTCGAAGCCCTCGTCATGCGCCGCACCCACCTCGTCACGCCCCGCGCCCTCGCCCTCGCCCTCCCGCTGCTCGCCGCCTGTCCGCAGCAGCAGCAGCCGCCACCCCAGCCGCCACCGGCCGAGCCCGCGCCCGTCGTCGTCGTCGCCGAGCACCCGCTGGCCCCGATCGCCGCGCCCGAGACCTGGGTCGGCAGCGTCACCTTGATCGGCGCGTCGCTCGAGGTCATCGCCCACCTCGAGCCCGACCCCGCCAAGCCCGGCGCCTGGCGCGGGCGCATCGACATCCCGATGCAGGGCGTCAAGGACTTCCCGCTGCAGGACGTCGACATGAGCCCCGAGGGCCTCGAGTTCACCCTCGCCCCGCCCGGTGCGAGCGAGGCCCAGCGCGCCGTCTTCGTGGTCGCGCGCGAGCCCAACGCCGCCACCGCGAAGGGCGAGCTGAGCCAAAACGGCCAGAGCTTCCCGCTCGAGCTGCGCCGCCTCGCGCCCGGCGAGAGCGTCGCCGACCTCGGCCCCAAGCGCCCGCAGGAGCCGAAGCCCCCGTATCCGTACAGCGTCCGCGACGCCAGCTTCACCAGCCCCGTCGACAACATCACCCTCGCCGGCAGCTTCACCGCGCCCGCGACCCCCGGCAAGCACGCGGCCGTCGTCCTGCTCACCGGCTCCGGCGCCCAGGACCGCGACGAGGCGATCATGGGTCACAAGCCCTTCCTCGTGCTCGCCGACCACCTCACGCGCAGCGGCGTCGCCGTGCTCCGCTTCGACGACCGCGGCGTCGGCGGCTCCGGCGGCAACCTCAGCAACACCAGCCACGAGACCCAGCAGAAGGACGCCAGCGCCGCGCTCGCGTGGCTGCAGGCCCAGCCCGAGGTCGACCCCACGCGCGTCGGCATCGTCGGCCACAGCGAAGGCGCCAACCTGGCGATCCTCACCGCCGCCGCCGACAAGCAGGTCCGCTTCATCGTCCTGCTCGCCGGCATGGGCGTCTCGGGCCAGGAGATCTTGCCGATGCAAATGGCCGCGCTGCTGCGGGCCGCCGGCGCGCCCGAGGCCGAGCTCGCCCCGCTCGTCGCGCTCGAGAAGAAGCTCATCGCCGGCATCATGAAGAAGAAGCCGCGCCCCGAGCTCGAGGCCCTCGCTCGCGACCTCACCCGCCGTCAGCTCGACCTCAGCAAGCCGCCGACCCCCGTCACGCCCGAACAGCTCGACGCGATCGTCAAGTCCAGCCTCGACGCATTCGACACCCCGTCGTTCCGCTCGCTCCTGCGCCACGACCCCCGCCCATCGCTGCGCAAGCTCAAGATCCCCGTGCTCGCCCTGAACGGCACCCTCGACCTGCAAGTCCCGGTCAAGGAGAACCTCGGTGAGATCGAGAAGGCCCTCAAGGCCGCCCGCAACAAGGACTTCACGGTCAAGCCGCTCACGGGCTTGAACCACCTGTTTCAACCCGCGAGCACCGGCCAGATCGAGGAGTACAGCAAGATCGAGCTGACCTTCGCGCCCGAGGCCCTGAACGAGGTCTCGAGCTGGATCTCCGCCCATACCGCCGCGACTCCGTCCGCGACTCCGCCCGCGACTCCGTCCGCGACTCCGCCCGCGACTCCGCCCGCGACTCCGCCCGCCTGAAGGTCCCGCGAATCTTCGCGAGACTGCTCGCATTGCCCGCCCGCGGCGGTGTATGTGGCCACGATAGCGACACCACGATTCGCGTTCGTAATGGCCTGTTCGAAGTCACTCCCAGGCCGACGGGCGAAATTGCGTTCAACGCCCGAACCAGGCCCAGGACGCCAATATCGCGCCGAAGATGGCGATGGACAGCACCAACCTGATCTGTAAATTCGGCCAATATACCCGCTCCCGGATGGGGTCGGCTGCTCCGACTTCAAGACCCTCTGCAGCGAATAGGGCCGTTCGACCCATGCACACACGCCAACTATCCCTCGCCGCCCTCGCGGCGCTCCTGTCCCTTCCGTCCACCGCGGCCGCCGCACAAGCCGCGCCTGCATCGGTCGCGCCCGCCGCAACCGCCGAGCCCGCAACCGCCGAGCCCGCGCCCGCCGAGCCCGCGCCCGCCGAGCCCCCGGCCGCGGCGTCCGGCGAGGTGTCAGTCACCAGCTCGGCCCCACCCGCCGCCGCCGCGTCGACCACCCCAGCCACGAAGCCCCGCGACACCACGCCGTGGATCAAGCGCTACCGGCCGCGACCGCTCTCGCTGGAGCTCGGCATCTATGGCGGCATCCTCCTCCCGGCCAAGGACCACGAGCTCTACAACCCCAACCAGACCTGGCTGGCCTACAAGAGCATCGCCCCGGACATCGGCCTGCGGGTCGGCTTCTACCCGCTCTCCTTCCTCGGCCTCGAGGTCGAGGGCGGCGTGGCCCCGACCAAGACCTCCGACGGCAAAGGCGCCCTGATCGGCATGTTCCGCGGCTACGCCATCGCCCAGCTGCCCTACCGCATCGCCCCCTTCGCCCTGTTCGGCGGCGGCATGATGGGGACCAACGCGCTCGGCAAGGACCTCGACCCCGCCATCCACTACGGCGGCGGCGTGAAGTTCTACGTCAACAAGCTCATCGTCCTGCGCCTCGACGCGCGCGACAACCTGGCCGCGCAGAAGGATGTCGCCGCCGGCCGCACCCACCACCTCGAGATCCTCCTCGGCCTCTCCATCGCGCTCGGCTTCAAGAAGGAGCCCGTCAAGGAGAAGGACAGCGATAACGACGGCTTCCTCGACAGCGGCGACGACTGCCCGACCGTGCCCGGCGTCGCCCCGCGCGGCTGCCCGGCCCCGACCCCGGCCGACAGCGACGGCGACGGCTTCGTCGACGCCGACGACAGCTGCCCGACCGTCGCCGGCATCGCCCCCGACGGCTGCCCGGAGAAGGACAGCGACAACGACGGCTTCCTCGACAGCAAGGACGTCTGCCCGGCCCTCGCGGGCGTCGCCCCCGACGGCTGCCCGCCGCCCGACAAGGACGCCGACGGCGTCATCGACCGCGACGACAAGTGCATCGACATCCCCGAGACGCGCAACAACTACCAGGACGCCGACGGCTGCCCCGACGAGCTGCCGAAGGATGTACAGAAGTTCACCGGCGTCATCGAGGGCATCTTCTTCGACGTCGACAAGGACGTGATCAAGCCCAAGTCGAAGACCACCCTCGACGCCGCGGTCAAGGTGCTCAGCGACTTCCCCGACGTGAACGTCGAGATCTCCGGCCACACCGACAGCGACGGCGTCCGCCAGCACAACATCGACCTGTCGCTGCGCCGCGCCGACGCGGTGAAGAAGTACCTGGTCGACAAGGGCATCAAGACCGGCCGCATCACCACCCGCGGCGCGGGCCCGGACCAGCCGCTCGCCGACAACACGACGCCCGAGGGCAAGGCCAAGAACCGGCGCATCGAGTTCAAGCTGCAATAAGCCGAGCGCCGCCCGGCGCAGCGCGGGGACGTCGCGGCTCCGGCCGCTTCGTCCCCGTCTCGTCTCCCGCGCCCGACTCAGCCAGGCTTCGGCGCGGCGCAGCGCCGCTGCGTCCCCGTCTCGTCTCCCGCGCCCGACTCAGCCAGGCTTCGGCGCGGCGCGTCGGCGCAGCCGGCCCCACAGGGCCGAGCCCGCGAAGATGTACGCCTCGATCGCCAGCAGCACCAGCATCGGGTCGTAGGGGGCGCGCAAGCGGGTGTCGCCGAAGTAGATCGCCGCCGTGACGAGCAGCGCCCAGATGTGCAGCGCCAGGATGCCGTGGCGCGTCACCGTCCGGCGCATGAAGCAGGTGAACATCATCAGCAGCGCCGGCGCCGTGAACACCGCCGTATAGAACACCTGCCACCGGTTGGCCTGGTGACGCCACAGGTCGCGGCCCGAGTCGGGCCAGGGCGTGTTGTAGCCGGCGAGCATGAGCACGTTGATCACCGCGTACTTGAGCTGACCGAGGTAGCCGGTCTTGGCGATGCACTTGCGCATCAGGTCGTTGAGCGGCTTGGCGTCGGAGATGTAGCCCGCGTAGTTGAGCTCGGCCCCGATCGCCGGGTCGAGCTGCACCCACGAGTTCGGGGCGGTCTTGGCCCGCTTCTCGAGCTGGATCAGCGGCGGCGGCCCGAAGCGGATGCGCCCGCGGCCGGGCTCCTCCGGGGTGGCGACCGCCTTCTTGTTGTGACAGCGACCGAAGAGCTGGTTGAAGCGACCGTTCTCGCTGATCAGGCCGAGGCGCCCGGTGTGGTGGTAGAGGCGCGCCGACGAGAACACCAGCACCACCGCGATCGGGATCGCGGCGCACACCAGGTGCTTCACCCGCACCTTCGACATGTGTCGGTGCAGCAGCACCCAGACCACGCCGAACACCAGGATCGACAGCAAGATCTGGGGCCGGAAGGCGGTGGCGATCCCGGCGTGGACGCCGGCCCACCAGGCGTCGCGCGTCCGTCCGTCCTGCACCAGGCGCAGCAGCGCGTAGCTCGAGGCCAGCAGGAACACCGAGAACGGGACCTCGCTCAAGGTGTAGCCGCCGAGCGAGATCAGCGGGTAGTAGAACACCATGAACATGGCGAGCAGCGGCGGGACCCAGCGACGCGACGACACCCGCTCGGCGATGCGGTAGGCGTAGTAGACGATGATCGTGCCGAGCAGCGCGTAGACCACTCCGATCGCCGCGTAGTTCTCGCGCCCGAACAACACCTTGAGCAGCGCCAGCAGGAAGTGCGTGCCGTAGGGGAAGAACGCGTGGTACTCGATCGAGGCGCCGAACTTGTCGATCAGCTGATCAGCGCGGCTGGTGTAGCCGCGCATGTCCGAGGAGATGTAGTCGCCGAGCGGATGGACCAGCAGGTTCCAGTGCAGGCGCACCGCGAACGACGCTAGCAACGCGACGATCAGCCAGCGGTTGCGGTAGAGCCAGGCCTGGAAGCCCTGGGCGGAGAACCGAGGTTTTGCGGTCGAGGCGGACAAGGCGAATCGGAATGGTAAAAAAGCCGGCGGACTCTACCCGAATCCCCAAGCGACCGCGAGTCGTCACGGCCGCGAGGGAGCGCCGCCCAAACGGCCGCAGGCCGCCCCGCGCTTGACACGCGGCACGGCCTGTGGCGAGCGCTCCTGCGCCTCCTAGAACTCGACGAAGGCGACGTCGCTGAGGTCGCCGATCAGCGAGGCCTTGAGGCCGAGCTCCGAGAGGGTGAGCACGCGGTCACCGATGACCATCGAGCGGCGGATCGACGGCAACCAGGTCTGCTCGTCGGGGTTCTGCGGCGCCACGGCGTGCTCGACCTGGCCGATCGGGGTGATGCCGGTCTGCGCGTCGATCGTGTAGCCGATCGCGCCAGCGAACTGCGACTCGGTCATCGCCACCTCGTCCCAGGTGTACGACTCCACCGGCAGCACCGCGAGCTTGGTCTTCCCCCAGTACAGGAAGGCCTTGGGGTCGAAGGTCGCCTCGGACCAGCCGAAGGCCTCGCCGAGCGGCGCCTGGTGGATCCGCTTCGGGGCCTTCAGGTCGGACACGTCGAACAGGCTCAGCTGCAGGCCGGTGATGTCGCCCTGGTCGGTGCCGGCGAAGCCGACGCCGAGGATCAGGTCCTCGCCCACGGGGTGCAGGTAGGCGCTAAAGCCCGGGATCTTGAGCTCACCCGCGACGACCGGCTTGGTCGGGTCGTGCAGGTCGATCGTGTAGAGCGGGTCGGTCTGGCGGAAGGTGACGACGTAGCCGACGCCGCCGATGAAGCGCACGCCCTGGATCTCCTCGCCCTTGCCGAGCCCGCCGACCTGGCCGATCACGCCCAGCTCGTCGCCGGTCTGGCGCAGCACGCTGACGAAGCTCTCGGTGGTCGCGCTGTCCCAGCTCTGCTGGTCGGTGGTGGCGATGCGCAGGTCGCCCTCGTGCTCCGACAGGGACCACTGGCTGCGGACCCGCCCGCGGACCTCGCCCGAGGCGACGTACTCGGCCTGCTCGGCGCTCGCCAGCGAGAACTTGTGCACATACGACTGCAAGCCGGCGCCGATGTCCTCCTCGGTCCACTGCTGCGGCCGCCACGGGCTCGTGGTGACGTAGAGGTTCTGCTTCGAGGCGTAGATCGTCTCGCCCTCGGAGAACACGCCGACGCCCTTGCCGAGCGCCAGCGCGGCGTCGAGGTCGACGGTCAGCACCGACAGCGTCGACAGGCCCGAGTAGCTGCCCGGGTGACGCACGTCGGTGCAGTCGAGCAGCAGGCCCTTGCTGAGCTTGGACTCGCCGCCCGAGAGGTCCTCGAGCACGTAGTGCGGCAGCCAATCCTCGACCGTCGACGACTCGACGATCGCGAGGTTGTACAGCTTGGCCTGCTCCTTGGCCTTGTTCCACTCGATGGTCCACGGGTCCTGCGGCTCGCCCTCGCGGAAGGCCGGGGCGTCGCCCTCCTTCGGCTGGTTGGCGCCGGAGCTGCCGGAGGTGCCGGGCACCGGCGGAGGCACGTCCCCGCCGTCGCTCGGCGACGCGGTGGTGACCGCGGTCCCCGGATCCTCGCCGCCGCCACCCTGGTTGACCGCGTCCCAGTTCATGAAGTCGTAGGGGCCCTTGAACTCGAGGCCGGTGGCCGACGAGCGCAGCACCACGCGAGCCACCCCGTCGATCAGGCGGGCGCTCACGAGGTCGCCGTTGACGTAGAGGTTGCTGACGATGCGCAGGTTGTCGGGGTCGCTGATGTCGATCTCGACCAGGCGGGCGATCGAGCCGGTGTTCTTCGGGAAGTGCTTGGAGAGGTCGAGGCCCGGGGCCGGCAGCGGCTGCGGGAACTCACCGTCCGGGACCCCGGGCTCGCCGCCGCCGTAGTCGTAGAGGTAGCTGCGCATCAGCAGCAGCGCGCGGTCCTCGTGCATGAACAGCTGCGCGTCCCAGCCGCCGTCGCCGAGCTCGAGCGAGCCGCGCAGCTGAGGGGTCACGCCCGAGGCGTCGACGAAGTGCAGCTTGCCCTGCGCCAGCGCCAGGATGCGCTCGCCGTCGGTCTTCACCAGGTCGGGCTCATCGACGCCGACCTCCTGCACGTTGGTGCCGGAGAAGTCGTCGGCGCCGCCGTTCTCGCCGTCGCCGGGGGCCTGGCCGCCGTCGCCGCCCGAGTCGCCAACCGGGTCGCCGCCCGACTCGCCCGCGGTGCCAGCCGGCTCGCCGTCCTCGACGATGATGCCGTCGTCCTCGTAGCCCCAGGGGTTGCCGTACTCCTCGATCATCTCCTTGGCGTTGGACTTGGCGTAGCCGAGCAGCTCGTCGCAGCTCTCGAAGCCGTAGAGGACGCGGGGGTCGAGCTGCTCGGGGCCGTTCAGGTTGCGGTCGGCGCAGCCCGGCGCGACGACGATGAGGGCGAGCAGAGATGCGAGCGGGAAGAGAGAGCGATGCATGGTCAATTTCTCCAAAGTGGGTAAGGCCGCAGGACCACGGAGGTTCGGGGGGCCCGTTGTCCGGCGCAGCGCAGCCCACCAAGCACGCCGCATGCCAAGCCCGTATTGGGGCTCTCCGCGCCGCTCTGCGGCCGTTCACGCGGCCCGGCGCGTCAGCCCGCGACGTCGCTGCCCCACGCATTCACGGCGGGCCTGACATCCGGGGAGTGAGACGCCGCACGGATATCACATGGTCCTTGAGACCTGTCCTCCAGGACAGCCACCGTACGACCGCAGGCGCATCCGACGACGCGTGAGACGACCCGTGCAGCGACCCCCGTGACGACCCGTGAACGACCCATGAACGACCAACGCGACGAGGCCGCCCTCGCGGCTGCGAGCGCGGCCCTCGCGACCCACGCGCGGCTCACTGCGCCAGGCTACAGAACGCCTCGTAGTCGATGAGCTCGATGTCCTCGGGCCGCTTGTGGCACACCCGGCACTCCGGGTCCTTGCGCAGCTTGAGCGAGCGGAACTTCGCGCCGAGCGCGTCGAACACCATCAGGCGGCCCGAGAGGCTCTGGCCGGCGCCGAGGATCAGCTTGAGCGCCTCGTTGGCCTGCAGGGTGCCGATGATGCCGGGCAGTACGCCGAGCACGCCCGCCTCCTGGCACGACGGCGCCATCCCGGGCGGCGGCGGGTCGGGGTACAGGCAGCGGTAGCAGGGGCCGTGATCACCCGCTTCTGTACCAACCTCGGAGTTGGACAGGAAGGTCGTGATCTGGCCCTCGAAGCGGAAGATGCTGGCGTGCACCACCGGCTTGCCGAGCTTCAGCGCCGCGTCGTTGAGCAGATAGCGGGTCGGGAAGTTGTCGGCGCCGTCGACCACGAGGTCGTAGCCGGCGAGGATCTCGAGGATGTTCTCCGACGTGAGGCGGGTCTGGTGGGCGATGACCTTCACGTCGGGGTTGAGCGCCTGCAGCGTCATGCGGGCGCTCTCCACCTTCGGCATGCCGAGGCGCTCCATGTTGTGCAAGATCTGGCGCTGCAGGTTGCTCTCGTCGACCAGGTCGTCGTCGACCATGCCGATCGTCCCGACCCCGGCCGCGGCCAGGTACAGCGCCGAGGGCGAGCCGAGCCCACCGGCGCCGAGGCACAGCACCTTCGCGTCGAGCAGCTTGCCCTGCCCGACCTCACCGACCTCGGGCAACATGATGTGTCGGCTGTAGCGCTTGACCTGCTCGGCGGTGAGGCTGCGCGGGCGCTCGAACGCGTGGCCGGCCTGCTTCCACGCGCGAAAGCCCCCGGCCATCGAGCTGACGCGGGTGTAGCCGAGCTCCGCCAGCGAGCGGGCCGCCAGCGCCGAGCGGTTGCCACCGGCGCAGTAGAGGATCACCTCGCGGCCGCGTTCAGGCACGAGGTCCTCGATCTTCATCTCGAGGAAGCCGCGGGGGATCCACTCGGCGCGGGGGATGAAGCCCTGCTCGTACTCGTCGCGCTCGCGGATGTCGACGAGCAGCGGACGAGCGTCGGAGCTCGGGGCGCCCAGCACCTGGGCTTTCGTCTCGTCGACCGACACCTCGCGGATCGATCGCTTCACCTGGCTGAGAAGGTCGCTAAAGCTGGCCACGGCAGACTCCTGGGCCGCGCGCGCGGCCGGCGTCGCAGGTTCTACCAGAGATCGCCGGGGGGCTGACAAACGCCGTCGTCAAACCGTGGCTCGGGCCGTGGGTCGGGCCCTGCTCACGCAACCTCGCTGCTATACTCCGCGCCCTCCGTGCACATCGCCACGCCGCCACCTCCTGCACCGTCCTCTGGACCGCGGCCCGAGAGCGACAGCGCCGCCTTGCAGGCGCTCGCCCGCAGCCGCGAGCAGCTGGTCGATCAGCTGCACCGCCGAATCGTCGGCCAGCAGGGCGTGATCGACCTCCTGCTCGTGTGCCTGTTCGCCGGCGGCCACGGCCTCTTCGTCGGCGTGCCCGGCCTGGCCAAGACCCTGCTCGTCAGCAGCCTGGCGCAGTGCCTCGACCTCCAGTTCTCGCGGGTGCAGTTCACGCCCGACCTCATGCCCTCGGACATCACCGGCTCCGAGGTGCTCGAGGAGGATCCCGCGAGCGGACGCCGGCAGTTTCGCTTCGTCGCCGGCCCGGTGTTCTGCAACCTCCTGCTCGCCGACGAGATCAACCGCACCCCGCCGAAGACCCAGGCCGCGCTGCTGCAGGCGATGCAGGAGGCCCGCGTCAGCGCCGGCGGCCGCACCCACCCGCTGCCGCAGCCCTTCCACGTGTTCGCGACCCAGAACCCGATCGAGCAGGAGGGCACCTATCCGCTGCCCGAGGCCCAGCTCGATCGCTTCACCCTGCAGATCGTGGTCCGCTACCCGGACGAGGACGCCGAGCGGCAGATCGTCGCGCTGTCCAGCGACACCGGGCCCGCGCTCAGCCCCGTGCTCAGCCCGGCCGAGCTGCGCGCTCACCAGGCGCTGGTGCGAAGGATCCCCGTGCCCGAGTCGGTGATCGGCCACGTCGTCGCCCTCCTTCGGGCGACCAGGCCCGGTGAGCCCGGCTGCTCGCCCGCGCTGCGCGAGCTGCTGCAGTGGGGCGCGGGGCCTCGCGCCGGCCAGCAGCTGGTCGCCGCGGCCCAGGCCCGCGCCGCGCTCGACGGCCGCCCCGCGGTCACGATCGCCGACGTGCGCGCGCTCGCCGGGGCCGCGCTCGAGCACCGGCTGGTCCGCAGCTTCGCCGCCGAGAGCCGCGCGGTGTCCACCGCGGAGATCCTGCAAAAAGTGCTGGCGGTGGTGCCGGGCTGACCTGTCCTTCGCGCCATGTCCGAAGATCCCGCCCAGGCGCTCGCCGCCGTCGTCCCGCCCGAGCTGCGCGAGCTGCTGCGCGGGCGCCAGCTGGTGTTGACGCGGCCGGTCGGCGGACCGCACGCGGGCCGGCACGCCTCGACCCGCGCCGGGCTCGGTGACCAGTTCCGCGGCCACATCCCTTACACGCCCGGCGACGACCCGCGCCGCATCGACTGGCGCGCGGTGGCCCGGCGCGACCGCCTGGTGCTGCGCCAGACCGACAGCGAGGACGCGCTCGCCACCGTCCTCCTGATCGACGCCTCCGGCGGCATGGCCTATGGGACAGGTCCCGGCAACAAGCAGCGCCACGCGGCCGCGATCGCCGGCGCCATCGCCCACCTCGCCCTGCGCCAGGGTGACCGCGTCGGCTTCGCCTGCGGCCGCGACGGCGCGCTCGAGCTGGCCCAGCTGCGCCCGCACGGCGGCGCACCCCGCCTCGCCGCGCTCGCCCAGGCGCTGCTGCGCGAGCCCACCGGCACCTGCCCCTGGCCCGCCCTGATCGCCGCGGCCGCCCCCGCGCTGCCCCGCCGCAGCCTGGTCCTCCTGTTCTCCGACCTGCTCGACCCCGACCCCGCCGACCCGGACTCCGACGCCCGCCTGCTGCACGACCTCGCCGCCCTGCGCAGCCGCGGCCACGACGTCGTGCTCGTCCAGGTCCTCCACCGCGACGAGCTCCAGTTCCCGTGGAGCGGCCGCGACCTGTGGCGCTTCGAGGACCCCCGCGGCGCCCGCGAGCCGCGCGAGGGCCACGCCCCCAGCCTGCGCGCCGCCTACCTCGAGCGCCTCGGCGCGCACCTGTCGCGGCTCGAGCACGGCTGCGCCGACGCCGGCCTGCACCTGCACCGCTGCGTCAGCGACCAGCCGCTGACCGCCGCCCTGCTCGGCCTGCTCGCCCGCCTCGCCGGCCGCCCGCAGCCCGCGGAGGCCCGCCCATGAACCACCTGTCCCAAGGGACAGTTCACGCACACATGTCCTCATGGACAGCCGAGCTGTCCCCAGGGACAGCTCACGTACACCTGTCCCCGGGGACAATAAGCATGTCCATGGGGACAGCCGAGCTGTCCCCATGGACATATCACGTACCCCTGTCCCAAGGGATAGTCGACATGTCCCCAGGGACAGCCGAGCTGCCCCCGGCGCCCAGGGAGCCCCGCGCGTGAGCCTGCTGGCGCCGCTCATGCTGCTCGGCCTGCTCGGCCTCGGCCTGCCGCTGCTGGCCCACCTGCGCGGCAGGGAGGAGCCGAAGCGGGTCCGCTTCGCCGGCCTGCGCTTCCTCGGGGCCAGCGACGAGGTCGTGACCCAGCGCCGACGCGTTCGCGACGGCCTGCTGCTGCTGCTACGGCTCGCCCTGCTGCTCCTGCTGGTGCTGGCGCTGACGCGCCCGGTGAGCACCGGCGACGCGCGGGTCGCCGTGCTGGGCGAGCCGCACGACGCCGTGCTGCTGCTCGACGCCTCGTTCAGCATGAACCTCGCCCGCGACGGCGTCAGCCTGCGCAGCGCCAGTGAGGACACCGCCGCCGCGATCCTCGAGGCGCTGCCGCCGGGCAGCCGGGTCGGCCTCGTCACCACCGACCCGGGCGGCCCGCGACGGGAGCTCGGCGCCGACCCCGAGCGGGTGCGCGCCGCGATCGCCGAGTGGGTCGCCGCGGCGCCGCGGGCCGGCGCCTGGACCCTCGAGAGCGGCCTGCCCCGCGCCGTCGCCCTGCTGCGCCAGGCCGGCGAGGGCCAGCCCGGCGCGGCCGGGCGGCGGGTCGTCTACGCCATCGGCGACTTCACCGGCCGCGGCCTCGCCAGCCTGCCGCCCACCGCCGCCGCCGACATCCCGGTCCTCCCGGTCGCCGCGTCCGGTCGCCTCGACGACCCGCCGCCTGTCCCGGAGCACATGTCCCTCGAGTCAGCCAGCTGGGTCCCCGCCCGCGAGATCGACCCGCGGGCCGTGCGGATCTCCGGCGCCGTGCGGCGTCACGGCGGCGCCGGCGAGCGCGGCCTCGCCGTGCTCCTGCGGGTCGACGGTGAGGTCGCGGCCCGCGTCGAGGTCGTCGCGCCAGCCGACGGCCTCGCCGCCTTCGAGTTCACCCACATCGGCGCCGGCGTCGGCCCGACCCCGGCCTCGGTGGAGCTCGCCGAGCTCGCCGACGACCCGCTGCCCGGCGACGAGGCGCGCCACCTGTGGCTCACCGGCGAGGACAACGTCGAGGTGGCGATCGTCAACGGCGACCCGAGCGAGATGCGGGCCCACGACGAGGTCTACTTCCTGGCCACCGCCCTGGCCGCCAGCGCCAGCGCCCGGCGCCTGCGGATCCACAGCCTCGCCCCCGATCAGCTCGCGGCCCGCCTGCGTGACGGCGACCGCCTCGCCGACGTCGACGTGCTCGTGCTCGCCAACCTGCGCGCCCCCGCCGAGGACATCGCCCCGGCGCTGCGCGAGCGGGTCGCCGCCGGCATGGGCCTGTGGATCTCGGTCGGCGACCGCGTCGAGGCCGGCGCCTACAACGAGCGCCTCGGCGAGCTGCTGCCGCTGCTGCTGCGCGAGCCGCTGGTCGTGGGCACCGCGCCGGGCCGCAGCGAGGCGCACAGCGAGGGCGTCGCCCCGCCCGACCTCACCCACCCGATCTTCCTCGGCCTGCAGGGCGAGCTCGGCCTGCTCGGCACGCGCACGCGGCGGGTCTTCCTGCTCGAGCCCGACCCCTCGCGCGGGGCCGAGGTCGCGCTCAGCTTCACCAGCGGCGCGCCGGCCCTGATCTCGCGGCCCTTCGGGCGCGGCCGGGTCGCGCTGCTCACCACCTCGATCGACCGCGACTGGTCCGACCTGCCCCTTCGGCCAGGTTTTGTCCCGCTCGCCGAGCGCGTGCTGAGCTGGCTCGACACTGGCCACCCGGGCGCCGCCGCCGGGCAGATCGTCGCCGGCGAGCCGCGCCGGATCGCCGCCGACGGACCGGTCACCGTGCACACCCCCGACGGCCGCGAGCTCGTGCTCCCGCCCGAAGCGCGCCGGTGAGGCCGTCCTCCGCGACACCTACGTGCCCGGCCACTACCGCGTCACCCGCGGCGACGCGGCGCCCCTCACCTTCGCGGTCCAGCTGGACCCCGGCGAGAGCGACACCCGCAACGTCGCCCCGCGCCCGCCCAGCCGCGACGGCGACCAGGTCCTCGCCGCCGCCCTGCACCCGCGCTGGCGGCCGCTGGTGCTGCTGGCCGCCGCCCTGCTGCTGGCCGAGACCCTGCTGCGAGCCCGTCGTCGCAACCAATAAACAAGCGGCCGCGGGTCAGACCCACGGCCGCCATTGTGCACACGCCTGGGTTCAGGCGGCGGGGGCTTCGGCGGAGGCCTCTGCCTCGCCCTCGGCGGATGCGTCGGCACCGGCCTCGCCCTCGGCACCGGCCTCACCACCGGCGTTCGGCGGGGTGCCGAGCTTCGGGAAGGCGCCGTCGCCGGCGAAGGCGGCGGTCAGCTCGGTGATCGTGGTCTTGGCCTCGGCCGGGATGGCCTTCACCTTGTTGACCGACTCGGGGATGACGGCCTTGATCTTGACGGTGAGCTCGGGCACCGCGGTGAGGTTGGCCTCGAGCGACGCCTTGGCCTCGCCGGTCGCCGCCGAGATCTCCTTCTTGAGCCACGAGGTGGCCTTGCCGCCAAGGGCGGGCACCTTGAGGGTGAGCTTGCTGATCGCGCCGGCGGCCTTGGTGGCGCGCTTCGGGATGGTCAGCACGGCCTCGCCGGCGGCCTTGATCTTGCCGAGCAGCGCCTCGACGTCGCCCTTGGCCTCGGCCGCGATCGACACGTCGGCCGTGATCTCGACCTTGCCGTCGGTGAAGGCGACCTTGGCCAGACCACCGAGGGCCTTGGCGTCGAGGCTGTACTTCGCCTGGATCGCAGTGAACTCGTCACCGAGGGCGCTCGCGTCGCGCAGCGGCTGCGAGACCCAGTCGACCTGGGCGTTGATCTGGTTCGGGAGGTCGTTGAGCTCCGCGAAGGGGTTCTCGTACTCGGGGGCCGCGGGCGGCGTCAGGGCGCCCGAATCACCGGAGCTCTTCTTACAACCCGGGGCGGCGAGCACAAAGCTGCCCATGAGCAGCGAGGAGAGGATGATGCGAGGGAGGACGTTGCGTGCCATGTCGGGGCGGACCCTAACAAAAGATCGCGGGGCCCGTGGCCTCGAAACGTGACCCAACGCGCATGCCAGTGCCTCCTGCAATGAGGGATGCCCAGCCATGGAATCCGCCTACAACCGCAAAAAACGGCGTCCCCCAGCGGAAAGCTCGCGGGCCCGCTGATCTGTGGACTGCGTGAACACAAGCGCACTCTGCAATCTCGGAGGGGATCTCTCCTCCCCCGCGCGAGAGCGCTCAGCGCCCGCCGCCCGCGGCGGGCTCCCGTTCGCGCCGCAGCCACTTCACGAGGTCGAACCACAGCACGCTCGCCAGCCCGAGCCCGGCCGCGCCCGCGATCGCCAGCGGCGCCGGGGCGGCCAGGCCGAGCGCGTGGCGCAGCGGCGGCACCGCGAGGGCCAGCCCGAGGAAGCCCGTCGCGCCGCCGACCACCGCCCACGCCGCGATGTTCCGGACCCCTCGCATCGCGAAGGCCGTGCGGGTGAGCGAGCGACCGACGAGGATCAGCCCGACGTTGCCGAGGACCAGCGTGACGAAGGCCAGCGTGCGCGCGACGAGCACGTCCTCGCCAGCGCCCAGGCTCACGCGAAACACGACCAGCGTCGCCGCCAGCAAGCAGGCCCCTTGCACGACCGCACGGGCGATCGTTCGCCGACCGAGCACCGGCGCGTCGGAGCGCCGGGGCGGCCGCCGCATGACGTCCGCCTCCGCCGGCTCCGCCTCGAAGGCGATCGAACAGGCCGGGTCGATGATCATCTCCAGCACCGCCACGTGCACCGGCCCGAGCATGAGCGGCCAGCCCAGCACCACCGGCAGCAGCGACATCCCGGCGATCGGCACGTGCACCGCGACGACATAGGCCATCGCCTTGGTCAGGTTGTCGAAGATCCGCCGCCCGAGCCGCACCGCCTCGACGATCGAGGCGAAGTTGTCGTCCGTGATCACGATCGCGGCCGCCTCGCTGGCGACGTCCGTGCCCCGCCCGCCCATCGCCACCCCGATGTCGCTGGCCTTCAGCGCCGGGGCGTCGTTCACCCCGTCGCCGGTCATCGCCACCACCTCGCCGCGCGCCCGCAGGGCCAGGACGATGCGCAGCTTGTGCTCCGGGGCCGCGCGCGCGAAGATCATGACGTCGGCGACCCGCTCGCGCAGCTGCGCGTCGCTGGCCGCCTCGAGCTCGGGGCCCGTCATGATGCTCCCGCCCGCGAGCCCCGCGCTGCGCCCGATCGCCTGCGCCGTGGCCGGCGAGTCGCCCGTGATCATCACGACGCGGATGCCCGCGGCGTGGCACTCGGCGACCGCCGCGGGCACATCGGCCCGCACCGGATCGGCGAGCGCGACCAGGCCGAGCAGCTCGAAGTCGAAGTCGTGCTGCCCCGACGGCAGCTCACCGGCCGCTCCGCCGCGCCACAGGGCTCGCGCCACGCCGAGCACGCGCAGGCCGCCCGCGGCCAGCAACCGCGCCCCCTCCAGCACCGCCGCGGCCCGATCCGCCGGCAAATGACAGAGGTCGACGATCGCCTCGGGCGCCCCCTTCGCGGCGACCAGCAGGTCGCGCCCGTCCGGCGAGCGAAACACATGCGACATCGAGAGCAGCTCCGGCGACAGCGGATATTCGCGGACGATGCCCCAGCCGGCGTGCAAATGCTCGGTGCCCGCGAGCGTGCGCTCGCCGAGCGCCTGGATGGCCCGCTCCATCGGATCGAAGGGCTCACGCGGGCACGCGAGGATCGCATATTCGACGAGCGCGTGGAGCTCCTCCGGCAGCGCGTCCTTGCCGATGACCTCGTGCACGCCGCCGTCGACCCACAGCCCGGCGACGGTCATGCGATTCTCGGTGAGCGTGCCAGTCTTGTCCGAGCACAGCACCGTCGCCGAGCCGAGCGCCTCGATCGCCGGCAGCTTGCGCGTCAGCACGCGCCGCTTCGACAGGCGAAACGCCCCGAGCGCCATGAACACGGTGAAGATCACCGGGAACTCCTCCGGCAGCAGCGCCATCGCCAGGGTGATGCCCGCGAGCACCCCCGCGAGCCAGTCGCCGCGGGCGAGGCCCAGCCACACCACCACGACCCCGCACAGCGCCACGCCCGCGATCATCAGGGCCCGGACGATGCGGGCGATCTCCCGCTCGAGCCGCGTCTTGCCGGGATCGATCGCCGACAGGGCGGCGCCGATGCGGCCGAGCTCGCTCGCCGGGCCCGTCGCCTTGACCCGCACGACCGCCTGACCCCGCGTGACCAGCGTGCCCGAATACACGTGCGCTCCGCCCTCGCCGCCCGGCCGCGGCATGCTCGCATCCTCTGCGACCTCCTCGTTGCTTGGCCGCTTCTGCACCGGCACGCTCTCGCCGGTCAGCAGCGACTCGTCGACCGCCAGCGACGGCCCCGCGAGCACCACACCGTCGGCCGGCACCCGGTCCCCCTCGGCCAATAGGCAGAGATCGCCGCGCACCAGCTCGCGCCCGGCGATGCGGGTCGCGACCCCGTCGCGCACGACCAGCGCCCGCGGGCTCGAGAGGTCGCGCAAGGCCTCGAGCGCGCGCTCGGTCTTGCGCTCCTGGATCAGCGTGATGGTGATGATGAGCACGACGAAGCCCATCAACAGCGCCGCGTCGCCGCGGCTCCCGAGCACGAAGTAGACCACCCCGCCCCCGAGCAGCAGCAGCAGCATCGGCTCGCGGATCACGTCGAGGACCAGCCGCGCCGGCGAGCGTCGCTTCTGGGCGGGCAGGACGTTCGCGCCCTCCTTGATGAGCCGCTCCGCGGCCTCCGCGGCGGTGAGCGAGGCGAACTGCGAGCGATCGATCGGGGCTGGCTTCACGTCGACCGGCGGGAGCGTGGGCCCACCCCCAGACCCCGGTCAAGCCACCACTGCAGGCAGATTCTGCGGCGAGATGCGAGCCCTTTCGAGTTGCACATGCCAGCCACCGCGCTCTCGAACTCCCGCCCAGCGCGCGAACGAAGCGCGTTGGATCGCTACGACGTGTGATAGACCTGATTTTTGACCGCCTCGGACCCAGCCGCGTCGCAGGTCTCAACCGCATCACGGCGCCGCATCGTGATCCTCGCGCTGGTCGGCGCCGTGCTCGCGCTGGTGCTCGCCGCGGACACGCTGTTCGCCCCGCTCGAGCGCCTGCTCGCGGTCACGGAGCGGATCATCGCGGCCAATCCCACCCTCGGCGCGGCGCTGTTCGTGCTGTTCGCGGCGCTCTCCGGCATGCTCGCGTTCTTCTCGAGCGCGGTGATCGTGCCAGTCGCCGTCTATGCATGGGGGCCGGTGTGGAGCGCCGTCCTGCTGTGGCTCGGGTGGATCCTCGGCGGCGCCTCGACCTACGCGCTCGGGAGATTCCTCGGTCGACCGGTGGCCGGGGCCCTCGCATCAAAGGGCCTCGCCCGCTACGAAAAGAAGATCAACCGCGACACCCCCTTCGGCGTGGTCATCCTGTTCCAGATGGCCATGCCCTCCGAGGTGCCAGGATATCTCCTCGGCGTCGTGCGCTACAGCTTCCTCCGCTATATCGCCGTGGTCGCCGTCGGCGAGCTGCCCTACGCCGTCGGCACGGTGATCCTCGGCGACAGCTTCGTCCAGCGCAGCATCCTACCATTCGTCGTACTCGGGGTCGCCGCCGCGCTGTTTAGCCGCTACGCATATGTGCTGTTGCAGCGACGCCTCGCGGCCGCCCCACCCACCAGCCCTGAACCAGCCCCGACAGCCCCGAAGTCGTGAGCCCGCGCCGTCAGCGAGCGCGCAGCCATGCGACGATGTCCTCCCGCGTGACCGGCAAGGCCGCGGCCGCCTGCGTGGCCGCGACCCGGAGGCGCTCAGCCCACCCCGGTGCGAGCCGCACGGCGCCCGCCACCAGCACCGGGAGGGCCTCCGGCGCCACCGGATCGGCCACCAGACGCGCCAGCCCGAGCCGGGCCGCCTCGCCGTGTCCGTCGCGGGCGAGCCCCGCGACCACGCAGGCGCGGGTGAGCTCCGAAGCCTCGGCCGCGAGCAACTGGGCCGCGTCCTCGCTCCGGCCGGCCGCGCTGGCGAGGATCTCGATCGTCCAGTCGACGACCCGGGCGCCGCCACTGGCCGCCCGACCCCAGCGCTCCGCGGGTCCCCAGGCCTGCTCGAGGCTCACGACGGCGGTGCGCACCGTCGCGGCATCGCCGAGCTCCGTGAGCGCCCGGCTCGCCCGCCGGACGTTCCCCAACCGCTTCCGCGATGGCTTGCCTTCCGCGACCGCCACCGCCACCTCCTGCGCCAGCGCAGCCCGGAGCTCCGCCACCTGCGCCTCGTCGCCCACGGCTGGATCGCAGGCCCTGATGACGGCCGCGGCGAGCTCGTGCACCCGCGGGAGCACGCTCGCCAGCCGCTCGACGATCGCCGCCTTGCCGGCCTCGCGCGGCGACAGCCGCATACGCGCGAGCGCGTATTCCAGCTCCCACTCCGTGATGAGCCCCTCGGCGTAGCATTCGGCCAGGCGCGCCTCCGCCTCGGGGCCCCCGGCCTCGCGCTCGAGGTCCTGGCCGAGACAAATTGCAGTGACCCAATTCAGGGCCTCCGCGAAGCGATCGATCAGCCGCCCCAGCGCCGCGTCGCCATCGCGGCGGGCCTCGAGCACGGCCGCGAACTTCGCCCGCTCGTTCGCTACATCCGGGCGGATCGACTCCACCCACCCGCCGCAGCGCAGGAACACCCGAAATGCGCACAGGAGCGCCGCCGGCGGCCCCGGTTCGTCCGCGAACGCGATCGCCAGCGCAGCCTCGGCGTCCGCGCGGCGCCCCTCCTCGGCCGCCAGGACCGCCGTCAGCGCCCACACCAGCGCCCAGGCCTCGCCCCCCAGATGCGCCACCTCCCGCTCGCTCGGGGCCCGCCGGGCGAGCCGCAGCGAGAGCAGCAATTTCTCGGGCTCCCGCTTCGCCGCGCGCCGGGCCGCCCGGGCCAGCCCGGGCTCGCCCAGCGGGACCGTCGCCAGAGTCGCAAGATTGACCGACGACAGCGACAGCGCCTCGCGGGCCACCGCGTGCGCCCGCTCGCCCACCGGATCGATGCCGGCATACCAGGCGAGGGTCTCCGCCCGCCGGTGAAATCCTCGCATACGGATCAATGCATATACCTGATCGTGCTCGCCCGCCGCCCACAGGATCTCCAGCGCCAGATCCGGGAGCACGTCGACCCAGCGCTGACGCAGCGACTCGCCGACGCGCTCCGTAAGGCGAGCGCAGATCTCGGTGATCGATGAATCCTCCCACCGCGGCGGACGTGGAGCTTTCGGCGGCCAGCCTTCGCCCCAGCCCACGAACATGTACGGCCGATCGAGGTCGGCCTCACCGTCGCCCACGCCGCCGAAGCCCGCGAGCGCCCCCGGGTCGACCCCATGCCCGAGCTCGGCCTCTGCGTACGCCGCGAGGGTACGCCGCAGCACGGCGTCGGCGTGGGCGAAGGGCATCATCCAGAAGGTCTCCTCGGTGTGCAGGAGGATCGTGGCAGGGAAGCGCTCGGCGACCAGTCGGACCCACGCGTCGTAGAGATCGCCGAGATGGGCCCCGAACGCGTCGAGCGTCGCCACCCGGCGACGCTCGAGGCGAGCGACGCAGTCCCCCGACGCAGCGATGCACACCGTGAACGCCGGCGCCCCGGTCTCACCGGGCATGACCACGCAATCCTCGGGTGCGAACGCCGCGAGCCACCACGACGGAATGATGTACTTGCCCGAATCCAGCCGCGGCGCCGCGCCCCACGGCCGCGTCCTGCGGGCGAAGCCCTCCGCCACCTCGCGCGACGCACAGCTGATGAAGAAGCTCTCGTTGCCCACGGCGCGGGACTGTACACGACCGCCGACCGCGACGAACCCTCGGCAGCTCAAGGCTTTGCTTGGCGAGCTTTTGGTGGGTCGACGACGGGGCCGCTCGATCTGGCGTAACATCCGGCCCAGACCATTGGCCGCCGACCTCGATATCACCGCCCCGACCCTGCCCGCGACCACCTCCGCGTGGAGCACCGACGCCCCGGCGGCGCCCCACCTCACCCTCGCGCGCGGGGCCCTGCTCGGCCGCTATGTCATCATCGAGATGCTCGGCGCCGGCGCGATGGGCGTCGTGTACAGCGCCTTCGATCCCGAGCTCGACCGCAAGGTCGCCGTCAAGCTCGTCAAGCCCGGCGAGGACGACCCCGACGCCCGCGCTCGCCTGCTCCGCGAGGCCAGGGCGATGGCCCGCCTCGCCCACCCCAACGTCGTCGCCGTCCACGACGTCGGGACCTTCGGCGACGAGGTCTTCGTCGCCATGGAATTCGTGCAGGGCGTGACCCTGGGCCGCTGGCTGCGCGAGCGCCCTCGCAGCTGGCGCGAGGTCGTGGAGCTGTTCGTCGCCGCCGGGCACGGACTCGCGGCGGCCCACGAGGCCGGCCTGGTCCACCGCGACCTCAAACCGGAGAACATCATGGTCGGCCCCGGCACGCGCGTGCGAGTGATGGACTTCGGCCTCGCGCGCAGCGCCGGCAGCGTGCGCGAGGGGTCCTCTGCGAGCCCGGACGGAGCCGCCGCGCTGCCCTCGCTGACGCGCGTCGGCGCCGTCCCCGGGACGCCCGCGTACATGGCTCCCGAGCAGTGGGACCGTCGCCCGGCGGACGCTCGCTCCGATCAGTTCTCGTTGTGCGTCGCCCTGTGGGAGGCCGTCCACGGCGAGCGCCCCTTCCATGGCGACACCCTGCCATCGTTGATGCTGGCGATCACCAGCGGCGAGCGCTCGCCGCCCCGCGACCCCGCGCGGGCGCCCCCGTGGCTGCGCGAGCTGCTCGTGCGCGGGCTCGCGGTCGATCCCGCCGCCCGCTGGCCCTCGGTCGCGGCGCTGTGCGACGCGCTCGAGCGCCGGCCCGATCCCACCAGCCACGCCCGCGAGCGGCTGATCGTCGCAGCGCTCCTCGTCGGCGCCATGTTCGCCTGGATGCTCTACTACGATTGGACCGACGACGGCACCGCCCCCTCCGTCGGCGCCAACCTGCTCCCGCCGGCAATCCTCGCCTTCGGCCTCCTGGGCCTCGTGAGCTTCTATTTTCGCAAGTCGATCCTCCGCAACCCCGCGCACCGTGGGCGCCTCCTGATGTTCATCACCACCGGCGGCTTCGTCTTCGCCAGCCGCCTCGCGGGCGCCCGCGGCGGCGAGGCGATCGAGAGCGTCGTCCTGCGCGACGTGATGATCTGCGGCGTCGGCATCTGCGCCCTGGCCAGCTTCGTCACCCCGCACACCCGGCTCTTGCCTGTCGCCGCGATGGTGCCTCCGCTCGGCGTCGCGGCGATCATCCTGTACCCCGCGTCGTTAGCGATCGCCGCGACGCTGTCGCTCGACCTCCCGATCTTGCTCGCCCTCGCGGACTGGCACCTGAGCGCCAGAGCAGCCAAACCCCCGGGCCCGGCGAAGCACGGCGCATAGTCAGCCCGGGTCGCAGCGCATCACGCGAGATTGAGGTCCATCCCGAAGAACATGCCGCGCCGGGTCTTCTCGGCCAACAGCGCCTGCTTCTCGAGCTTGAGCTGACGCCGGCCGCCCGCGACCGTCGCCGCCTGGGCGATCTGCGCGTCGATGGCGTCAATGGCGGCCTGCACCTCCTGGTCGGTCATGTCGGCCAGCGCCCGATCGGCGACCGGCGCGGCGTTGGTGGGCACATTGACCAGGTTCTGGTTGCCATTGACGCCGATCTGGTTCCACTGCGCCGCCGCTGCCCGGAAGGCCCCGGAGGGCGCCCCGCGGCTGACCAGGCGGATCGGGTTCGGGTTCAGGACGGCCGCGGTCCCGTTGGCGTTGGCCTGCCAGCCCCCAGGCGATCGAGCCGAGGTAGAGCCCCGCCTTGGCGCCCAAGCTCGCAACCTACCTCGCAATCCATCAACAGCGGGCCGCCTTCCAGCGCGCGCACGCCGACTGAGACCCCGGGCGCTCACACCTCGCGGTGGCGGACCTGGCCGCTGTGGACCGCGCCGCCGGCGTCCGTGCAAGTAACGGCGATGCTGGCGATACCGACCGGCATGCCGAGCACCCGACGCGCGAGCAGCCGGACGCCGTCCGTGCGACAGCGCGGGATGTGGCGCCCACCGTCGGTGTCGATCGCCACATATGCGTGCACTCGACCGTCGCTGGCGAGCTCGACGGTGAAGGTGAATTCCTTGCCGTCTCCGGCGACCGCGACCGTGAGGCTGGTGCTCGAGAGCCGCCGATATTGCAGCTTGACCATGCGCTCGATCAACGCGCCGAGCGGCTTGCGCCGGTCCGCCTCGCTGGTATTGGACCACCATAATTGGGCCCGGTGCAGGCGCGCCGCCGCGGCGTCGGTCCACGCGTCGATCACCAAATCGAAGTGCGGCTTGCCGAAGTCACGCTTCACCCGCACCACCTCGGAGGTCGCCAGCGCGGGCTCCTCGGTCGCCGCCTCCCCGGCCACCACCGGGTCCGCGGTGCTCCCCAGCGCGAGCCACAACACAGCCGTCGGCAACGCGAGGTCCATCGGATCGACCATAACAGGGAGCCCGGCGGCCGGAGCGAAGAACTCCGCGCCCGCGATGTTCACCATGGTGAACACTGCGAATGCAACCGGCTAGCAACCTGGACATCACCCGGCGATCGGGCCGTCAGCCCGCGAATTCACGGTCCGCGCGGAAGCGTCCCGGTCACCGGAGGACGAGCTCAGCCGGGGGGCAGCTCGGGCCGCCCGCGGCGCAGCCGCTTGAGGCCGGCGGCCACCAACGGGGTGATCGCCAGGGTGGCGAGGATCCGCAGCGGCTGGGTCAGCTTGGTGGCGACCCACGCGGCCGCCAGAGTGCCGGCGCTGCCGGCAGCCGAGTCCGTCGCCACGCCGAGAGAGATCGCAATCGCGAAGCCAGACAGCACCAGCACAAAATGATCAGATAGAGGCTGAGCGCCACGCCGCCGTACTCGGCGAGCATTCCCTTCATCCGCTCGGAGAGGGTGGGACCGGGAGGGCTCGCTGTGCTCGCCATGCGGGCCACAGGCTGACAGACCGGCGCCACCGCGACAAGCGCTATTCGCTGCCCCGGCGGCTCACAGCGCCTCGATCTCCGCCAGCGTGCAATCCTCCGGGGCGGTGCGAGGGTTGCACCGCGAGGGCTGACCGCCGGGGATCTCGAACACATAATCGAGATCGCCTTTGGGCGGCGGATAGTCGGTGCTGATGAAGGTCGCGCCGCTGGCGAGGGCCGCGAGGGCCCGGGTGTCGTCACCGGCGAGGGGCTCGATGTTGTCGGCGTCGGCGCGGGTGCGGACGAGGTGACCGGCGTCGAGCGCCGCGGTGATGTTCGCGGCGTCGCCGCTCGGATCGTTGAGGGTGTGCACCGCGGCGTAGGGCAGCGAGAGGTCGCCGAACGCGTCGGGGAACAGCAGGTGGCCGGCGAGCCCCCCCTTCACATACGTCGCGCGCCAGTTGCCGCCGTCGTGCAGCACCAGCAAGATCTTGCCGCGCGTGGCGTCGATCGTCGGCCAGCCGCGCGCGGCGAGCCCCTCGCTCAGCGTCGCCGCGTCGCCCTGCACGTCGTCCGGCGCGACGATCCGCTCGCGCGGCCATATCGACGTGATCTGCTGCTCGAGCGAGGCCATCAGCTCGGGGCCGATCACCGCGTTGTACGTGGTCTTGAACTCAAACATCACATACAGGAGATGATGCCCCGGGTGCGCGTCCGACCAGCCGCGCAGCGCCTGTAGACAATCCGTGAGCAGCATACAGGTGGTCCCCGGGTCGAGCAGCGCGAGGTGATAGACCTCGACCGGGTCGCCCGGCTGCTTGAAATTGAGGTCCAGCTCGAACTGCCGCGCGCCGTGGTCCAGCTGCTCGGGCAGCGGCAAATGCGTGTAGTCGATGTCCTTGACCGCGTCGCCGGACGATACGTGGTAGCTATTGTGCGTACCCATCGCCTGCAGGTGATTGAGCCGCAGGCCCTCCTCGGGCGGCAGGTCGCCGCTGCTGCTCGCCGCGCCGGTGGTCGGCGCGGAGGTGCTGGCCCCGCCGCTCGACCCGCTGCCCGCCCCGCTGCTCGATTCGGCCGCGCTCGACCCGGCCTCGCTGGGCCCGCTGTCGTGCGTGGGGGGCGACCCACAGGCCATCGCGGTGAGGAGGAGGAGGAGCAAGGGTGAGCAGCGCATTCGCGGCGATGATAGCCACAGCCGCTTCCGGGCCGGGGTCCGCGAGATTGCGGAGCGCACGATTTATTTCGCGGCGAGGCTGCCGGAGGGTCCGCGCCGGGCACGCAGGTCTTGCGGGGCGCGAGAGGCTTGGGTACGCATGCTCCATGCCTCAGATCGGCGACAAGGCCCCCGACTTCGACCTCCCCAATCACAAGCGCGAGCGCGTCTCGCTCGCGAGCCTGCGCGGCAAGACCGTCGTCCTCGCGTTCTTCCCGGCCGCCTTCACCGGCGTCTGCGAGAAGGAGCTGTGCTCGTTTCGCGACTCGCTCGCCGCGCTCAACGACCTCAACGCGACCGTGCTCGGCATCAGCGTCGACGCGCCCTTCAGCAACGCCGCGTTCGCCGAGCGCAACCAGCTCACTTCCCGCTGCTCTCGGATTACCTCCGCGAGGCGGTGCGAGCCTACGGCGTGGCGCACGACGACTTCGCGGGCCTGCCCGGCTACACCGCGGCCAAGCGCTCGGTGTTCGTGATCGACCCGAACGGCACGCTCCAGTACCGTTGGGTCGGGCCCAACCCCGGGGTCGAGCCCAACTACGAGGAGGTCAAGCAGGCGGTCGGAAGCATCAGCGTGAGCAGCACGGCCTGACCGGCGTGGGCGGCTCGGGCTCGCACAGGGGCAGCGCTTGAGCGGGCGCGGGACCTCGCGCATGCTCAGGTGTTGCTTGCGACGCTGACGCTCTCGGGGGCCATGTCGACCGCGTTCGCGGCGCGCTGTGTCGTCGTTCATCGCCGCCGCCGCGCCCGTGCGGCCGAGATCGAGGCGCTCAGCGACGACGCGCCGACCGGCAGCGCGGCCCACCTCAGCCCCTCGCTCGCGCACCTGACCGCGCAGGCGCGGGTGGTCCGTCTGATGCTGGCGACCCCGCTACGGCGCGGCGAGCCGCCGCTGCTGCGCGAGACGCCGTGGGGTCGGCGGGCCCGCTGCGACGAGTACGACCTCGCCCTCGGCGACGCGCGGCGGGCCCTGTGGGAGTGGCTGCTGCTGTTTCGTCGCCTCGGCGAGCGCGACCGCCACGTGCTGCACGCGCTCGGCGTGTCGGTGGCGCCGTTCTACAGCGCGCTGCTGCGGCCCGGGGTGTTCGACCGCAGCGCCGACCCGTGGGAGCAGACGCTGTATCCGGCGGCGCCGGACCCCGAGCGGGTGTTCACGGCGCTGCGGCGGACGATGCACGACCTGCGCTGCTTCGAGGCCACGCTGCTGACCGCCGCGCACGACCCGTACCGGCGCTGAGGCTCAGGGGACGTCGATCTTCTGCTCGTAGGAGCCGACGAGTACGGTCCACAGGCCGCTCTGCAGGCCGCTCACCGTCGACGTAACCTCGTGCGGGCAGGTGCAGCCGCGGTCGGGCTGGCCGTTGATCACGTAGGTGACGATCAGCGTCTTGTTGCTGCCGAGGATCACCTCGCTGCCGATCGTGATGTTGCAGGCCGAGGTGCGGCCCTTCTCGGTGATCTTCAGGATCCCGGGGCCGAGCACCTCGAGGACCAGCTCATCCTTGGCCGGCGGGGGGTCGACACAGTCGGAGCTCTCGTCCGATACGGTCACGCCGCAGTCGTCGCCCGAGCTCTCGCAGGCCGGCTGCTCGCCGGTGCTCGCGTCGGCGCCGCTGCTGCTCGCGCCGCTCGTGCTCGCGGCGGTGGTGGTCGGCGCCTCCGTGGTGCTACCCGCGCTGGCATCGCTCGTCGACGCCGCGCTCGCACCGGTCTCGCTTCCGTCCGTGGCGGTGCCCTCGTCCTTGCCGCCGCACGCGAGCCCGAGGGCCGCGATCAACCATGTCTGCCGGAAGTAGTGCATCGTCAACGATCTCCGATCCCTGGTGTCGCCCGGTCGTCCCCCAAGGTCAAGTTGGGGTCAACAAGTTGGGGTCAAGCCAGGCGTCAGAAGCGGCCGCCGAGGGCCAGGCCGACGAAGCCGGGGGCCAGCGTCGGGCGCAGGCCGAGTGGTCGGCTGCGACTGTACAGCAGCGTGTGCCGCTTCCACGACACGCCGTACGCGACCAGGCCGGTGCCCCCCATCATCAGCAGGCTGCCGATGGACTCGACGACCAGCGAGCCGCCGCCGCGGGCCTCGAGCGAGGCGTCGCCGTGCCAGGGCGTCCACGCCGAGGCCCAGCCGACCGCGCCCATCACCATCAAGACGACGCCGCTGCCAGTGAAGGCCGAGGCGCGCAGCTTGGGGACCCCGTCGAAGGCGCTGCGGTAGCCGTCGCTGCGCCCGCGGAGGTGACCGCCGCCCGCCGCCAGGCCGATGCCGGCGGCGACGTCGATCGGGGTGGCCACGACAGTGAGGATCAGCCGCGCCTGCTCGCCAGCGACGGTCGGCTCGCCGAGTCCCAGGGCCAGGCGCGCCGCGACGAGGCCGATGTTGACGCCGCCCATCACCCCGGCGGCGATCAGCAGGCCGCGACCGTCGTGCGGCGGCGGCTCGGGGCGCAGCGCCCCGGGCGTCGGGCCGAGCTCGACGACCGGCGGTGGGACCGGGCCCGCCGGTGCGAGGGGCACGGCGCTCGCCTCGATCGGCGCGGGCCCTGGCGTAACGCTCGTCGCAAGCGGCGACCCGGACGCGACCTGCGTCGCGCCCGCTTGCGTGGTCATCACTGTCACCAGCGCGAGCGCAGCTGTCCCTTGAAGCATGTCGACCTCCGCGTCAGCGGCGGCGGATTATACCGCGCCGAGCGGACGATGGAGCTCGAGGTCGAGGCTGAAGAGGTGCTGATCGACGGAGAAGACCAGGCGGTGGCCGCGGGCCTCGACGTCGTCGAGGGTGCCGCTGGTGTCGAGGTGGACGCGGCGCTCGCGGCCGGACCAGCCCTCGCGCCGGCTGTGGATCGAGATCTGGTGCTCGAGGCGGGTGACCGGCTCGGCACCTCCAGAGGGGCCAGCGGCCCGACCGAGGCGCGGGGTCGCGTGGATCTGCAGGTCGAGCTCGAGCTTGCCGCGCTCGAGGCGGATCGTCTGCTCGATCGCCGCGCCGGTGCCGAGCGGGGTGGTGACGACCGGCTGCGACAGCAGCTCGCCGCGGTCGTCGAACTCGTGGCTGTCAGCGGTGACGTTGAGGTCGGGGTCATCATAGCGGCGCAGGGTCGCCTTGATCTGGGCGACCTGCGGGCTGCGCAGCTGGTCCGAGAACTCCTGCACCGGCAGCGATCCGACCACCCCGCCATGGGCCGACTCGTCCAGGCGCACCAGCGGCGGCGGCGAGAAGTCGACGGTGCGGGTGAGCACGAGCGCCGCGCCAGCGGCGAGCAGGAGATAGGCGTGCTCGCTGATCCAGCTGGTCCAGCCGGTCCAGCCGGTCCAGTTGCGCGGCCGGGTGCTGTGCTGCTTCGTGGTCTCGACCTCACTCACGCGACGCGACGCTGGCACGCCGACCTTGCCCGGGCAATTTTTCGACGAGCGGGCGATCCGTGGCCGCGGGCCGGGCATTGCGGCCGCAATTGACCCCCGTGAGGCGCTGGAGTAGGGATCTCCGGCCATGAGCCACACCGACGAGACCCCGAACGACCTGCCGCCGAACTTCATCCGGGATCGCATCGTCGAGGACCGGCAGGCCGGCAAGAACGGCGGGCGCGTGGTCACCCGCTTCCCGCCCGAGCCCAACGGCTATCTGCACGTCGGCCACGCCAAGTCGCTGTGCCTGAACTTCGGCAGCGCGGCCGAGTTCGCCGGGCGCTGCCACCTGCGCTTCGACGACACCAACCCGGCCACCGAGGAGCTCGAGTACGTCGAGGCGATCAAGGCCGACGTGCGCTGGCTGGGCTTCGACTGGGGCGAGCACCTGTTCTTCGCCAGCGACTACTTCGAGCAGCTCTACGCCTACGCGGTCGCGCTGATCAAGGCCGGCAAGGCCTACGTGTGCAGCCTCAGCGCCGACCAGATCAAGGAGTACCGCGGCGACTTCCACCACAAGGGCAAGGAGAGCCCGTACCGCGGGCGCAGCGTGGACGAGAACCTGGACCTGTTCGCCCGCATGCGCGCCGGCGAGTTCGCCGACGGGGAGCACGTGCTGCGGGCCAAGATCGACATGGCGGCCGGCAACATCAACATGCGCGACCCGCCGATCTACCGCATCAAGCACGCGCACCACCACCGCACCGGCGACAAGTGGTGCATCTACCCGATGTACGACTACGCCCACTGCGTCTCGGACGCGATCGAGGGCATCACGCACTCGCTGTGCACGCTCGAGTTCGAGGACCACCGCCCGCTCTACGACTGGATCCTCGACCAGCTGGACGTGCCGTGTCACCCGCAGCAGATCGAGTTCGCCAAGCTGAACTTCACGTACATCATGCTCAGCAAGCGGCGCCTGCTCGAGCTGGTGCGGGGCGGGCAGGTCAAGGGCTGGGACGACCCGCGGATGCCCACGCTCAGCGGCATGCGCCGGCGCGGCTACACGCCGGAGGCGCTGCGCAACCTGTGCGAGCGGGTCGGGGTGTCGAAGCACAACAGCGTGGTCGACGTGACCCTGCTCGAGCACGCTGTGCGCGAGCACCTGAACGCGACCAGCCGGCGGGTGATGGGGGTGCTGCGGCCGCTGCGGGTGGTGCTGAGCAACTGGCCCGAGGGACAGGTCGAGTGGATCGACGCGCCCTACTTCGCGGATGACCCGGCGCGCGGGACCCGGCGCGTGCCGCTGGGGCGCGAGCTGTTCATCGAGCACGACGACTTCAAGGAGGTCGCGGTGAAGGGCTGGTTTCGCCTGAGCCCCGGCGCCGAGGTCCGGCTGCGGCACGTCGGCATCGTGCGCTGCGACGAGGTGGTGAAGGACGCGGCGGGCGAGGTGGTGGAGCTGCGCTGCACGCTCGACCCGGCGACCCGCAGCGGCGGGCCGCAGTCGGGGCGCAAGGTGAAGGGGACGATCCACTGGCTGTCGGCCGCGCACGCGCTGCCGATCGAGGCGCGCCTCTACGACCGCCTGTTTCTCAGCGAGTCGCCGGGCGACGTGGGCCCGGGCGGGCACTTCACGGACAACATCAACCCGCGGGCGCTCGAGGTGGTGCACGGCGCCTTCGTCGAGCCGAGCCTGGCCGACGCGGTCCCGGGCACGCGGGTGCAGTTCGAGCGCCTGGCGTACTTCTGCGTCGACCCCGACTCAACCACCGAACTGCGGGTCTTCAACCGCACGATCGGCCTGCGCGACTCGTGGGCGAAGCAAGAGGGCAAGTAAGCCGCGGCGCTGCGCTCACGGGCCAGCGAGCAGCTTGGTACACGCGACGCCGAATCGGCAGCGTCGCTCATCATCTCACCGCCAAGACTTGGGCGGTGAGCGATGAGCGACGTTGCGGTGGTTTGCGCGAGTGGCGGGGTTCGAACCTGCGGCCTTTGGCTTCGGAGGCCAACGCTCTATCCAGCTGAGCTACACCCGCGTGGGGCGAAGTGTGTACCCCAGGCCGCGGGCGTTTGGCAAGACCCGCACCGGCCCGGGAGGAGTCCGCGGAGCCGGGTCGGCGGGCTGTTGACGGCCGGGAGCGGGCCGAAGGTGGCGGTGTATACTGCCGGTGATGCGCCTGCCCGCCCTCGCTGCACTCGCCGTCACGACCTTGCTGCTGCAGATCCCAGCGGCGGTGGCCCTGGCCCTCGACCTCGACCGTCTGCGCGAGATCTTGAAGCGCATCGTCGACTTTATCACCCTCGGCGGGGTGGCCCTGGCGCTGCTCGGCGGACTCTTGTTCCTGCTCACCTGGGTGCTCTCACACCTGCGGCAGCCCGGCGATCAGTCGCGGCGCTGGCTGTCGACACCGGCGCTGGTGCTCGCGTGGATCCCCGTGCTGCTCACCGGCGTCGCGGCGGCCGGGATGTTCGTGCCGTCGCTCGCGCCCTTCATCCTCCGCGCCTTCGCCCTCGCGGTCGCGGTCGCGGCGGTGGCGTGGTGCGTGTCGGTGGCGGCGTTGCTGGCCGGCGGCACGCGTCGCGACCTGCGGCGCACGCGGCGGGCGATCATCCTCGCGGGCACGCCGTGGTACTGCCTGGTCGTCTACCTCGCGACCTACTTGTGACAGGTCAGCGGACGCGTTGATGCGTCTGGCGGACGCGCCCGCGACGTCCTGCAGCGCGTCCCGGGACCTGTCCTGGGATGTGTCAGGGCGTGGGCCGCGAGATGCCGGCGTGGCGGGCGTCCCCGGCGTTGCCGCTGGCGTCCGGGAGGGCAGGTCGCAGCAGCTTCGCGGCCAGCTCGCGCGCGGGCGGGTAGTCGGGGCGCAGGCTGAGCGCCCGCTCGCTGGCGCGGCGGGCCTGCTCGGGCTCGCCGAGCTGTAATTCGATCTGCCCGCGCACGGTCCACAGGTGCGCGTCATGCGGGTCGTAGTCGATCGCGTCCACGATCTGCGCGAGCGCCCGACGCAGGTCCGGTGGCTCGCTGGCCAGCGCGAGCTGGGCCTGCACGTAGGCCGCGTAGGCGCGGTGATCGGCGGGCGGCGAGGCGACCAGGTCCGGGCCCACGTAGTGCAGGGTCCGCGGGTTCGGCCCGCCGGGCTTGCAAGCGACCAGCGACGCGGCTGGCAACGCGACCGGCGACGCGATCAGCACGACCAGCGCGAGCGAGCGAAGGCGGTCCCGCGTGAGCATCACAGCGGGATATTGCCATGCTTCTTGCGCGGGTTCTCCTGTCGCTTGTTGCGCAGCAGGGCGAGGCTGCGGGCGACGGCGCGGCGGGTGTGCTCGGGGGCGATGACCTGGTCGATGAAGCCGAGCTCGGCGGCCTTGTAGGGGTTGGCGAACAGGCCGCGGTAGTTGGCGAGCAGCTCGGCGCGCAGGGCCGCGGGGTCGGCGGCCTCGGCGAGCTCGCGGCGATAGATGATGTTGACGGCCCCCTCGGCGCCCATCACCGCGATCTCTGCGGTGGGGTAGGCGAGGTTCACGTCGGCGCGGATGTGCTTGCTGGCCATGACGTCGTAGGCGCCGCCGTAGGCCTTGCGGGTGACGAGGGTGACCTTGGGGACGGTCGCCTCGACGAAGGCGTAGAGCAGCTTGGCGCCGTGGCGGATGATGCCGCCGAACTCCTGGCCGGTGCCGGGGAGGAAGCCGGGCACGTCGACCAGGGTCCACAGGGGGACGTTGAAGGCGTCGCACATGCGGACGAAGCGGGCGGCCTTCACCGAGGCGTTGATGTCGAGGCAACCGGCGAGCACGAGCGGCTGGTTGGCGACCACGCCGACGCTCTCGCCGTCGATGCGGATGAAGCCGACGACGATGTTGCGGGCGAAGTGCTCCTGGACCTCGAGGAAGTGGCCGTCGTCGGCGACGGCGGTGATGATCGTGCGGATGTCGTAGGGCTTGGCGGCGTCGACGGGGACGAAGTCGGCGAGCTCGGGGCAGGCGCGCGTGGGGTCGTCGGCGCTCGGGCGGCGCGGGGCCTCCTCCATGTTGTTGGAGGGCAAGAAGCCGAGCAGCTCGCGGGTCATGGCGATCGCGGCGGGCTCGGAGGGGCAGGCGAAGTGGGCCACGCCGCTCTTCTCGTTGTGGGTCGCGGCGCCGCCGAGCTCCTCCTTCGTGACCTCCTCGTGGGTGACGGTCTTGATCACGTCGGGGCCGGTGATGAACATGTACGAGCTCTCCTCGACCATGAGCACGAGGTCGGTGAGCGCGGGCGAGTAGACCGCACCGCCGGCGCAGGGCCCGAGGATCAGCGAGAGCTGGGGCACCACGCCGGAGGCGAGCACGTTGCGCTTGAAGATCTCGGCGTAGCCGGCGAGCGAGGCGACGCCCTCCTGGATGCGCGCGCCGCCGCTGTCGTTGAGGCCGACGACGGGGGCGCCGACGGTGGTCGCCATGTCCATGACCTGACAGATCTTCTGCGCGTGGGCCCAGCCGAGGCTGCCACCGAACACGGGGGCCTGCTGGGCGAACACGAAGACCGTGCGGCCGTCGACGGTGCCATGGCCGGTGACCACACCGTCGCCGTAGACCTTCTTGTCCGGCATGTCGAAGTCGGGGCACTGGTGGGTGACGAACTGGCCCTGCTCGACGAAGCTGCCGGGGTCGAGCAGGAGCTCGATGCGCTCGCGAGCGGTGCGTCGACCGGCCTCGTGCAGCTTGGCCTCGGCGGCGCGGGCCTTGGTCTCGGCAGCGATGCGGCCCTTTTCGCCGGCGGCGAGCTGACCGGGGCCGGCGTACGCGTCGGCCAGCTGCTCGCGGCGCTCGAGCGCCGCGCGAGGGTCGTCGGAGGGGCGAGGCTTGCTCGGGTCTTCGGACATGGCGCCCGGTTTATATCAGGTTCACGCGCGCCGCTTGGGCGCCCATCGCCGATGTGTTACACGCGCCCGCATGACGCTCCGCACCCCCCTCACCCACATCTCTGCGCTGCTCCTCGTCGCCCTCGCCGCCTGCGGTGGGGCCAAGGAGGTCCCCGCGGCCGCGACCAAGTCGGTCACCAAGCACAGCTGCAAGATCATGGTCAGCAAGAAGGCCGAGGAGTTCAAGGGCACGGCCAACGGCGACGACCAGGCCAAGGTCGAGGAGGCCGCGTGGGCCGATGTCTGCGCCAAGCTGCCGGAGGCCGATCGCCCGAGCTGCAAGGACGAGAGCAAGTTCCAGGTGAGCAAGTCCGGCGGCTCGGCCAACGCCGGGGCCGGGACCAGCTACAACACCAACATCACCCTCAGCGCCAAGCACCCCACGCTCGACGGCTCGGCCGACTCCGAGGTCAGCAAGGACGAGGCCTGCAAGGCCGCGCTGGCGAAGGCCTGCGAGGCAGCGGGCGAGAAGGGCGACTGCCTGGCCGGCGGCAAGTTCGAGAAGAAGGGCGAGAGCTCGAGCAGCACGACCTCGAAGACCAGCGCGAGCGGTCCGTCCTGAGTCGATTACCGCTGCTCGTCGCCGAGCAGGCGGCGCTTGGCGGCCGTGAACTCGGCGTCGTTGAGGTGGCCGCGCTCACGCAGGGCGGCCAGGCGCTCGAGCTCGGCGACCAGGCCGGGCGCGGGTGCCTGATCGGCGTCGGTGGAGATGAGGGCGGCGCTGAAGCTCGAGGCCAGCACGGCGATGAGGCCGATGCCCATGAGCATCAGGCCGGTGGCGACGAGGCGGGCGAGGCCGGTCTGCGGGGTGATGTCGCCGTAGCCGACCGTGGTGGTCGTGACGATCGCCCACCACAGCGCGTCGCCGAAGGCGGACAGGCTCGGATTGGTGCCGCGCTCGAGCAGCCACACGGCGGTGGCGAGGGCGACAACCACGATGCTCGCCACGAGGCCGGTGTGCAGGATCTTGTGGCGGTGGATCAGCTTGTCGAGGATCGTCAGGGCTCGCGTGCGCCGCAGGGCGCCGAGCGTCCGCAGCAGGCGCAGCAGACGGGTCAGCCGCAGGATCTGGGCCACCCGCAGGAACGCGACGGCCTCGAGGTAGAGCGGGACCAGACCGGGCAGCTCGTACCAGCGCTGGCGCAGGAAGACCCGGCGATCGGGGGCGCGACGCAGGCCCAGCGCGAAGTCAGCGGCGAAGATCAACACGAAGCCGAGGTCGATCGCGGCGACCCACTGGAAGCGCGGGTCGGGCCAGTGCAGCTCGAGGAACTCGACGTAGAGCACCGGCACCAGGCTGGCGAAGGCCAGCGCCGCCAGCACCAGGTCCCAGCGGACGCGGGCGTGGTGCTCCGGCTGTGGCTCGTCGCTCATCGCCGTGGCACCGGGACTTAGACCAGGTTGCCCTTGGTCGAGGGGACCACCCCGGCGCTCAGGGGGTCGTGGGTGACGGCCATCCGCAGGGCGCGGGCGAAGCCCTTGAACGCCGCCTCGATGACGTGATGGGCGTTGCCGCCGGCGCGCAGGTGCAGGTGCAGGTTCATGCGCGCCTGCACGACCAGGGCCTGGAAGAACTCGCGGACGAGGTCGCAATCGAAGCCGCCGACGCGGCGTCCGGCGATCGCCGGCAGCTCGAAGACGAGGTAGGGGCGGCCGCCGAGGTCGAGCGCGCAGTCGACGAGGGTCTCGTCCATGCACAGCGAGCAGTGGCCGAAGCGGGCGATGCCGGCGCGCTGTCCGAGGGCCTGGTCGATCGCCGCGCCGAGCACGAGGCCGACATCCTCGACGGTGTGGTGGTCGTCGATCTCGGTGTCGCCGCGGGCCGCGACGCGCAGGCCGAGCGCGCCGTGGCGGGCCAGGGCGGTGAGCATGTGCGAGAGGAAGGGCACCGGCGTGTCGATCTGCGGCGGTTGCGGCGGCAGATCGCCGGGCAAGCTGAGCTGCACGGAGATCTGGGTCTCGCGGGTGCGACGCTCGACGTGCGCCTCGCGGAGGACGGGGGACGAGACGGACGTATCGGGCATGCTCCTAGATCCTCGACTCCGGGACGAACACGATGTCACCTGGCCGAAGGACCAGGTCCTCAGCCTTGCCGTTGAAGATCGCCGAGAGCGAGACCTCGAAGGTGACGGTCTCTTCGCCGCGTCCGGTGCGGCGCGTGACCTTCACCCGGGTCGGCGCGGCGAAGGCACTGAGCCCGCCGGCCAGCGACACGGCCTGCACGAGGCTGAGGCCGTCGCGGTAGTCGATCGAGCCGGCCTCGTTGACCTGGCCGAGCACGCTGACCTCGCGGTTGCCCCGCTGCTTGACCTGCACGCTGACCTGCGGGTTCTTGAGGTAGCCGTCGGCGAGCCGCTGCTCGAGCAGGCGGGCGACCTCGTCCTTGGTCTTGCCGCGGACATCGATGCCGCCGACCATCGGGAAGTCGATGGTGCCATCGTCGCTGACCTGGAACTCGCCGCCGAAGCGGTCCTCGTCGAACACGCGGATGTCGAGCGCGTCACCAGGCCCGAGGCCGGCGCTGGCGGCCGCGCGGGCCGACTCCGGCGGCTCCGGCGGGACCTCGGGGTGGCAGGCCGCGAGCGCGCCGAGCAGGCCCAGGCCGGGCATGAGCGGGCGGTGGACGGGGCGAGGCATGACGACGGGAGATTGTATTAGAAGCGGATGGCAGCGACGAGGTAGGCGACGTGCTTGGCGAAGCCGCCGGCGTCGAGCAAGCCGCCGCGGTAGCGGGCGGCGAAGTCGGTCTTGTCGAGGATGAGGTCGTAGCGGGCGCCGAGCACGAAGAAGCGGCCGAAGGGCTGCTCGACGCGGGCGCTGAGGGTGAAGATCGTGTCCTTGCGGACGAAGCCCGGGGCGTTGATGTAGGCCTGCACCCGCGACTCCGTGCCGGGGATCGGCAGGCCGGCGTAGCGACGAGCGTAGACCGACATCGCGACCTCGGTGAACATGCGCCAGCGCCAGACGTGCAGCGCGCCGAGGCGGCCGCCGGCGTCGACGAAGTAGTTGCCGAACAGCGAGTCGCTGAACTGACGATCGAGCTGGGCGAAGATCTGGGTGCGCAGCGTCGGGTAGTAGGCCAGCCGCGCGGTGCCGATGAAGTTCTTGAAATTGGGGCCGTTCTGGTCGTCGTAGTAGATGCCGGCGCCGAAGCCCGCGAGCGCGTCGAGAGTGAAGCGCTTGCCCAGCTGCCCGCGAAAGCCGCCCTGCACGCGGTGGGCGTTGTTGTCCTCGTTGCAGTCGGGGTCGACCTCGGCGTCGCAGCTGAGGTAGTAGCTGTTGGCGAAGCTGTAGCCGAGCACCAGCGAGGAGCGCGGCAGGATGCGCCACTTGACCTCGGTCGCCGCGCCCTGGACGAGGCGGTCGCCGTTGTAGATGTCCTGGGCCTGGAAGAACAGCAGCTCGTTGATGTAGGCCGCGGACAGGCTGAGGCGGCCGCCGCCGGGGCGAAACACCAGGCCGAGCGAGCCGCGGTGGTCGATGCGGTTGTAGTTGAAGCCGACGCCGGCGTCGTAGTTGCGAGGGTCGCCGAAGCGAGAGAGAAATTCGGTGAGGGCGACGCTGAAGCGACGGCCCGGGAGGAGCACGACGAAGGCGTTGACGTCGACGCTGAAGCGGGGGATCTTGCGGATATCCTCGGCGCCGGCCAGGTAGCTGCGGTAGCCGGCGGTGACGCGGAGGTTGTAGTCGAGCTTGCGCTCGCTGGCCTCGGGCGGGCTCTGCAGGGTGTTGTCGCGGACCTCGCGGTTGCCGATGCCGACCCACGCGACCGGCATCACGATCGCCGCGGCACGCAGGCCGCCGACGTCCTGCTTGCGGTTCCAGAACACGTTGTTGTCGCCGCCGATGAGCAGGGCGAAGCCGGGGTGGAGCAGGGATCGCGGGCCGAGCTTGATGCCGGCGCCGTCCTCGGTGCGCGGGATGCCAGTGCCCGCGGTCGACAGCGTCCCGGGGGCCGCGAACGCCGTGGCGTGCCCAAAGCCGAGGTAGACGATGACGGCGACCACCAAGCCGCCCCGGCCTGGCCGTGATCCCGCGGGCCCGGAGGAGGGCCGAGACACCGCTTCACGTCCGGTGGGAGGTGAAGGGGGGGACTGCGAGGACCGGCGCAAGGGACGTAAGGGGCCTACAGCCTACCGAAACTGTGCCGGCAAGCGAGTAAACCGCGGGAAAGAGTCCGACGCACGAGAGGTGCGTGACCCCTCACAGGACGGGGCTTGCGACAGGCGGACGCGGATCGATCGGCGGCAGGCCGCGCTGCGCCGGCGGACCCGAGCCGGTCGGGTCTTGCGGCATGTTGGTGAGCGGCGTGGTGCCGTCGTTGCTCGACTGGCCGCTCGCGGCCTCTTCCTTGCCCTGACAGGCGCGTGCCTGGCCGACCAGGCCGTTCATCTGCTGCGCCGCCTCGGCGAGCTTCTCGCCAGCGAAGGCGCGCGTCGGCGCGTCGACCACCGGGTCTTGCACTACCAACATGTCGCCCGTCGCAACCTCCATCACGGCGCCCGCGCGATCTTGCTTGTCCTGCACACAGGCGATCCGCAGCATGTCGCCGCTCTGGCGCGCCCGCCCGGCCAGCTCGCCGAGCTCCGTCATGCCGCGCTCGAGCGCCGAGCGAGCCTGCGAGGCCGTCATCGCGGGGGCAGACTCGGGGCTCGCCGGGCTGACATCGGCGGTCGCCTCGCCCGCATTGCTCGCCGTCGGTGCCGCCAGAACAGCCACTGGAGCGCTCGTACGGGGCTTCTGAGCCACCTGTCCCTTGGGACTGGTCGCTGGCGCGGCGCCAGCCGAGTCGGACACCAGCAAACCGCCGAGCACAACGGCGAGGCTCCACGCGACGAGGGTCCGGGTCGGCGGCGGGGTCATTGCCCCGAAAATACCACAGAAAAGGTGACGTCCGAAGATGCCTCGGCGCCGGGGGTGGTCGGGAAGCGCCAGCCCTTGATCTTGGCGACCGTGCAGCTCTTGACGCCTTCGTCCTGGAGCGAGTCGTCGAGGACCTGAACACTGGTCACGGTGCCCATCACCGAGATCGTGATGGTATAGACGATCTTTCCGCTGAGCCCGGTGTTGCCGCGCAGGGCCTTCTCGTAGCAGCTCTGGAGGGCGCCCATACGGTTGCGGATGGTCGCCTGGACGGCCTTCTTGTCGGCGTCGCCATCGACATCGGCGCCGCTGCTCTTGAGGGAGATCTTGCGCTCCTTCTTGTCGAGGCCGGCGACCTCGGGGCCGTCGGCCGAGACGTCGAAGCCCTTGGTGCCGACCGCAGATCCGAGCGCGCTGATGCCCTCGCCGCCGGGGACGAAGGTGCTGACCTCGTTACCGTCGGCATCGACGACGCGGGTCATGCCGGCGGCGAACAGCTCACCGAGGTTGTTCTCGGTGCTCTGGATGACGTCGAAGACGGTGCCCTCGCCGGGGCCGCCGTAGGTGCCGAGCACGCGGGCGACGCCGACGCCGCGGGCCTTGGCGATCGCCTCCTTGGAGAAGGCCTTGGAGGGATTGATCATCTTCTCGACGATCTCCGGCTCCTTGTCCTTCTTCTTCTCCTCGTCCTCGACGGCGAGCAGCTTCTCCTCGTCGTCCTTCTCCTCGGGCTTCGGGACGTCCTGCTTCGGCGGGATGCCCATCACTCGCAGGAAGCGCTCGTCGATCTCGTGCTCGATGGTGGGGTCGATCGGCGAGGTCGCGGCCCAGATGAAGTAGGGGCCGAGGATCAGCAGGCCCGAGAGCAGCGTGGCCAGGTCGAAGCGCGTGAGGCCGGCGAAGACCCGCGCGCGGTACTCCGCGGGGAACGGGTCCTTGCGCGGCGGCGGGGCGGGCGGGGCGAACTGAAACAGCAGCGCCGTCTCGCCGAACACCAGCTTGCCCTTGGCGGTGGGGTCGAGGCGCAGGCGCAGCGAGCCGCCCTTCGGATCGCGGCGGGCCTGCTTGCGCCACAGTTCGGCGACCTTGGTGCCCCGCCCTCGCAGCGACAGCACGCCGCCGGTCCACGGCGGGAGCACGAGGGTGTAGGCGCCGTCCTTGCCGTATTCGAAGAGCGCGTGATGGTCCGGCGTCTGCGGGCCGAAGACCAGCAGTTCGCTGTCGATGCGGTGGCCGACGCTGACCGAGGCCGGCGCTGTCTGATGCAGCTCATCGCAGACGAGGTCGTCTGTGATGGAGGCGATGCGCAGGACCTTTAACTTCGAAGCCACCGGACGCGATCTTCCGCGGTTATAGTGGATTTGGCGACCCGGCGCCAGATTGCGGACCGGAGCGTGATCGGACTGGAAACAACGCGAACGCCAGCTGCTGTGCAGCTCGCAACCAACGACGAGCGGGCCAGCACCTCTCGGCACTGACCCGCACGCGTGGGAACCGCCTGCTGCGGTTGTGGCTCAGCTCTTGCGGATGACGCAGAACGAGTAGTCGGCGAACTCGGCGCGGCCTGCGGTGTACATGACATCGACGAGGGCGCTGAACTTGAGGTCCTGGTCGCCGACGAGGATAGCGCGGGCGGCCCAGGGCTTGCCGGTGTTCTCGGCCATCTGCTTGGCCTTGTCGACCTCCTCGGCGAGCGCGTCGTAGAGCGGCCCGATGAGGTGGTTGGTGACCGTCGTGGGATCGATGTCTCCCTCCGGGGTCATGGACACGACCTTCTTGTTGTCGAAGGTGATGCCGCGCATGGTCATGAAGATCGGGATGCCGTCCTGCATCGGCGCATCGGCCGTGGAGAGCGGGATCTTCTGACCTGCCGTCGGGTTGATGACGACCGGGTCCGAGGCGTAGGACTTGAGCAGGTACACGACGATGATGGACACGATGTCCATCAGCGAGGTCATACCGAGCTCGCCCTTCTCCTCGGGCTTCTGGCGGCGAGCGGCGGCCTTCTCCTTCTTCTTGGCGAGGAATGCTTCCTGGTCGGGAGACATCAGCCGGCACCCCCTTCCACGACGGGCTGCCAGAAGTAGCAGTCATCCGGCACGCCCTCGCCCTTGAGGGCCTTGCCGATCTTGCAGGTGCGCCCAGCGAGCGCGTCCATCGTGTTGATCATGGCCTGCATCGGAATCTTGGACTCCGCGCTGAGCGTCACGATGGTCTCGTGCGGGAACAGGCTCTTGTACTTCTTCACCGAGGCCTCGAGGGCCGCGTAGTCGTAGCGGTCGTAGTCGTTCAACGGCGCGCCGGGCTTGGCCAGCGGGATGGTCGGCGCCTTGGAGTCCGTGGCCTTGCCGGCCTCGGCGCCCTCTTGCTGACCGTCCGCTGAGACCCGGTAGCCGTCTTCCATGACGAACACCTTGAGGTTGAGCGGCTTCTCCTTCTTCTCCTCCTCAGGCTTCGGCTCCGACGGCGTGCTCGAGAACTTCGGCGGCGAGACGTTGATCGACGCCATGCTCGCGAACTCCATCGCCAGGAGCAGGGCCGGGATCAGAAGGAACATGATGTTCATGACGGGGAGCAGGTTCGCCTGTACATCCTCCTCTTCGAACTTCTTTCTGGGCATCGCGTCACCTCCTTTCTTTTGTTAGGGGTCCAGCTCGAGTCGTCACGGTCGCCTGGGGCTGGCCCTTCAGCCAGGTCCCGGGCTCGTGGTGACTCAGCCCTGGCGCACCCGCGCGGCGAGGAGGTTTTCCAGCTTGACCGCGTAGAGATCGACCTCGTCGGTGATCTTCTTGGCCAGGTTCTGGATGAACACCTGCGCGGCGAGCAGCGGGATCGCGACCATCAGACCGAGGCCGGTCGTGTTGATGGCGATCGAGATGCCCTTCGCAAGTGCCTGCGAGCGCTGGTCGGCGGCGACCGTGGCGACCGCGTTGAACGCCTCGATCATGCCGAAGATCGTGCCGAGCAGACCGAGCAGCGTGGCGATGTTGGCGATGGCCGCGATCATCGAGATGCGCTTGCTGATCGCCGGGGTGACCTCGAGCAGCGCCTCCTCGATGGCCGAGGCGATGTCCGCCTCGCTCTTGTTGGCGCGGGTCAGGCCAGCCTTCATCACGCGGGCCAGCGCAGCCTTGTCGGCGGCGTTGCAGAGCTTGATGGCGCGGTCGATGTTGTTCGCCATCACCAGCTTCTGGACCTGGTTGAAGAACTGTCCGCCGTTGATGTTGAAACGGAAGAACAGGAAGATGAAGCGCTCCACCATCACGCCTGCCCCAAGCACCGCGCTGAGGGCGATGGGGTGCATGAAGAAGCCGCCTTCTTGATAAAACTGTGCAAAATCATCCATGGCCGTTGATCCTCCTCAGGAAGCGGGTGTGTGAGCCCGCCTTTGTCTTGTCTCGACCGGGATCAAGCCATCCCGGATCTTGGTGGGGTTGTTGACGGTGCCTCGACGTTGGATGGGAGCTTTCGCGCGCGGAGAGCGCCCACCCCCAGGGTAACACTGATTAGAACAAAGGATCCTGGACAGACTCAAGCACCAAAGGTGTGAAGACTGCATCCAGGCGAGCCCAGTCGTAGTCGGTCGACGAGCGACGGAGCACGTAGAAGGCGCTCGGCTTCTCCAGCCGACCTTCGACGAGGAACTCCTCGTCGACCGAGATCACCTTCTTGCCTGCCTTGACCAGCTTGCCCGCCTTGGTCGGAGTCGGTTTCTTGTCGGGTTTTTGGTCCGGCGCCTTGTCTGGTTTCGCTGCCGATTCGGGTTTGGGGACCTGCGCATGGGCAGCTGGAGCGAGCGCCATGCTACTGAAAAGCACCACGGGTGCCAAGCCCCGCAGCAGCCCTTGGGCCACGGGCGTCCTGCTCGCGGGCCGTACCTGCTCCTGGATGCCCTGGATGCCGTGGATGCCGTGCTTCATGCAGGCAGCGGCTGGACGGGAGCGTGGGAGCATCGCTGCGTTATACAGCGAAGCCGCGGCGAAGTTCCATGCTGTCGCGAGTCGACGGAGTGAGGCGCTCGTCCGGAGCTCGCGAGGACGTGTGCGAGGGTTGATGAGGGTCCCGATGCCGGACGTGGTGGGAGCTGTGCCGAGAGTGCCGGGAGCTGCCGTGCGGGTGGTCGGCCGGGAAATGTGCGTGAAACCGACCTTCATGCGCCTCGTGGTGAAGTGAACGCGAGGTGCCGCACAAAAGATCTGACGAGGGCGCCAGAATTTTCTCGGATGGCGGAGAACAGGCTGTGTCTGGCTCTCTGCGGCACTTTGGTGAGGTGCTCGGGGGAGATCTCCTCACCCGTGTGGCGATCGCGCAGACTGAATATCCGGAACCCAGATCGGCGTGGATTCGCGCGGACTCAGCCCTTGGGCTTGTTCGCGCCGGGTTTCTGCGCCGCCGGAAGGCTGCCACCCGCGGCAGGCTTGCCGCTGGCGGCGGGCGGGGTGCTCGGCGCGGGCGGGGCCGGCTTGCTGGTCGGCGGAGTTGGTGGGGTCGGCTTGCTGGTCGCGGGTGGACTCGCTGGTGGGCTCGGCGAGCTCGTCGCGGGCGAGCTCGTCGCGGGTGGGCTCGGCTTGCTCGTCGCGGGCGAGCTCGCCGGCGGGTTGCCGGCCGCCGGCGGAGGCGTTGCCGCGGGCGGTGGCTCCTTGGCCGGTGTGGTCGGCTGGGTCGCGGCGGGCTCAGCGACTGGTTCGCTGTTGGCGGCTGGTGGCGGTGGCTTGCTGGGGCTGCTCGCGGCGGGCTCGGCCGGGGTGCCGCCGGCTGTGGCCGGCTTGCCGGTGGTCGTGCTGGTCTCCTGGCCGCGCTTCTGGTTGCGCTCTTCGCGCTTCTTCTCACGCTCGAGGGCCTTCTTGGCGAGGTCGATGTAGAGATCTGCCTGGGCGATCGAGACCCCTTCCTTGCCGGGGGCTGACTTCGGCGCCTTTGCGGGTCGGGCGTTGGAGCGGACCCGGGCGACGTCATCGCCCGGACGATCTCCTGCGCTGGCGCCCGATGCGATCGCCTGCTCGCGGTACTTGCTGAAGAAGTTGAGGGCGCGGGTGAGGCGGGCGCTGGTGTCGAGGCCGGGGAATTCGGTGGCGTCGAGGTAGAGCACGCCGAGCGAGAAGAAGGCCTCGGGGTAGTCGGGGCGCAGCTGCAACGCCGTCTGGTACGAGCGCTCGGCGTTGACGACATCGCCCTGGGCGCGGCGGGCGTTGCCGAGGTTCAGCTGGGCCTTGTAGAAGCTTGGGTCGAGGCGGGTCGCGTAGGTGAAGCAGTCGCTGGCGGTCTTGAAGTTGCCGGTGCGAAGGTACTGGGCGCCGAGGTTGTTCCACGCGGTGGCGTTGCGGGCGTCGGCCTCGGCGGCCTTGCGGAACGACTGGGTGGCGAGGTTCTGCTTGTCGGCGGCGAGGTAGGCGAAGCCCTTGAGGTTGTAGATCTTCGAGCTCTGCTCGGCGGTGAGGAGCTTGGGGTCGACGGCGAGGGCCGAGCCGGTGACGGTCTGGGCCAGCTCGTGCTTGCCCTGCTTGAGATAGGCCTCGGCCATCACCAGCATGGCGTCGACGTTCTGCTCGTGGATCCGCAGGGCCTCACGCGACAGCTCGATCGCCTGCTGCAGCGAACCGGTGCGCAGCGCCGTGCTGGCCTGGGCGCTCTGCTGGCGCGACAGGGCCATCTTGCGCGCCTCCTCGGCGGGGTCGCGGTCGCGGTTCTTCTTCTTCACGGCCGCGGCGGCCGCGGCCTTCGCGGGGTCGGTCGCGCCGGCATCGGGGATGGGCTCGTCCGGCGGCGCCTCGGCGGGTGCTTCGACGGGCGCGGGTGCCTCCGTCTCGGTCTGCTTCGGGGTGCAGGCCGTGAGCGCGAGCAGGGCTGCGAGGAATCGGTATCTCATCGCCGGTCCTCCACCTGCAGTTCGACGGCGCCAGCGCGTTGCCGGTCGGTACCTTGATGCCCACGTCTCATCGCCGGTCCTCCACCTGCAGCTCGACGGCGGGGTCGTGCAGCAGCGGGTACTGGTCCGGCTTGTAGATGTTCATGCGCTCGAGGGCCTTGCGGGTGTACTGGTTGGCGACGCCGTACTCGCGGGCGCGCTTGATGGTCTCCTCGTACAGCGGGATCGCCATCGCCTCGAAGCGTGAGGCGCCCTGCTCGACCATGTCCTTGTAGGCGAACCAGGGCTCGCTGAACTCCTTGAGCTCGCGCGGGACCGGGGCCTCGCGGATCTTGATCGCGGTGATCTCGAAGGCGTAGCCGCGGCGGAACATCGCGTGCAGCACCCAGTCGATGCGGCGGTAGGGCAGCACGCCGTCGTAGGACTTGGAGGCGAGGACGACGCGGTCGAACAGGATCTTGGTGTTGTCGGCGAGCTTCTTGCCGGTGCCCTGCAGCTTGAGCTCGAGCAGGTCGGCCAGCGAGTACTCGGAGATGAGGAACTGGGCCTCGGCGGGGAAGTCGGCGGCGTCGGTGTTGACCGGCAGGCCGCGGGCGGTGAAGGTGGCGATGCAGTCGCGGAAGGCCGCCTCGGCGCCCTTGCGGTCGCCCATGGCGGCGCGGGCCTGGCCGATGCGCAGGTGGGCCTCGACGGCCTTGGCGGCCTCCTTGGGGTCGGCGCCGTACTTGCCGAGGAAGGCCGCGAAGGCGCCCTCGGCGGCGCGGTGGTTGTCGGTCTTGCGCAGGACCTGGGCGGCGCGGAAGGTGGCGTCGACGGCCTCCTTGGGGTCCTTCGTCTGGCCGGCGTAGCGGACGAAGAGCTCGCTGGACTTGGGGTACTGCTGGAGGTTGTCGAGCAGGTCGGCGGCGTTCTTGAGGGCGATGAGTCGGTGCTCGGACTCCTTGTAGCGGGCGTCCTCGGCGAGCATGAGGTAGCTCTGGACGGCGTCGTCGAACTCGAAGAAGCGGACGTGGTTCAGGCCGGAGCGCAGGAGCGCGTCGTCGGCGAACTCGCTGGTGGGGTACTCCTTGTAGATGCGCTCGTAGGTCTTGCTGGCCGAGCCGAAGCGGCCGATCTCTTCGTAGGCGACGGCGGCGTTGTTGAGCGCGCGGTCGGCGTTGGGGTCCTTCGGGGCGCCGGTGACGAGGGCGACGTAGCGGTCGGCGGCGGCCTCGAACTCGCCGGCCTCGAACAGCAGGTTGGCCTCCTGGAAGCGGACGGCGTTGCCGAGGGTCTTGAGGTCGCCGGCGAACTTGGCCGACTCCTCGCCGGTGCCGCAGGACTTGGCGAGCAGCTTGTCGGTCCACTCCTGGGCGCCCTTCAGGTCCTCGCGGACGACCCGGCCGTCGACGATCGCGAAGCCGGCGTTGATCGCGATGTTGTCGCTGCAGTAGGTGTCGACGACCTGGACCAGGCGGTCCTCGGCCTCGTCGAAGTGGTAGTAGCGCTGCGACAGGGCGGCGGCCTTGAACATGAGGGCGCCGGCCTCCTTGCTGGTCGGCTTGAGGCCGACGTAGCGGTCGTAGGCGGTTTGCAGCGTGACCAGCAGCTCGGGGATCTCCTGGGGCTCGAAGGGGCCCTTGGCGACGCCTTGCTTGGGCAGGTCCGGGAGGGTGATGCGACCGGCCTTCTGCTCGTCCTCGAGGTGGGCCTCGAGCGCGAGCACGACGCCCTCGGCGGCGTCGACCTGGCGGCTGGCGCTGGTGTTGGAGTCGCGGACGGCGGTGTAGGCCTGGGCGGCGAGCAGGTGCTGACCGGAGTAGAACAGGCTCTCGGCGTAGTCGTAGCGGTACTGGTAGGCGCTCGGGGTGTCGGGGTAGCGGGCGAGGTAGGCCTCGTAGGCGAGGGCGGCGGCGCGGTACTCGTCGGCGGCCTTGGGGTCGCCGGCGGCGCGCAGGGTCTGGGCGTAGGCGTGGCGCTCGACGGCGGAGGCGACCAGGGCGTCCTCGACGAGCTTCATCGCCGACTCGATCGCGTCGGTGTCGGACTCGTTGGCGAAGAACCAGGGCGTGCCGCGGAGGTAGTTGCTGGCGAGCAGCTCGCGGGCGCGGCGGACCTGGGCGGCGTCGCCGAGGGCCGCGTGGGCGTCGAGCACCTTCTTCTGCAGCGCCGGGGCGGCGGGCGTGGTGGGCCAGCGCGACAGGGCCGTGTCGTAGATCCGGATCGCCAGCTTCCAGTCGTCCTGTTTGGCGAACAGGTCGCCGAGGGCGGCGTAGACCTCGGGGACGTGGGGCTCGCCGCCGCGGTCCTTGTAGTCGCGCTCGAGGCGGGGCAGGCCCCAGCCGGGGTCGGGGTTGCCGTCGAGGTCCCAGTCCTCCTCGACGTAGCACTTGGCGATGTAGCGGATCGCGTCGTCGCGGAGGGCGAGGGCGGCGTTGTCGGGGTCGGTCTTCTTGAGCTCGGCGATGAAGCGGACGAACTCGTCGAGCTTGACGGCCGAGTCGGAGAAGTCGCGCTTGAGGTAGAGGGTCCAGGCGATGCGCAGCAGGGCCTCGTCGTAGAACTGGCCCTGGGTGTCCCTGGCGGCCTCGGTGTAGGCGGCGAGCGCCGGGTCGAGCTCGTCCTGGTCGTAGTGGATCTCGCCGATGCGCAGCCAGGCCTCGGCGACGTACTTCGAGCCGGCGCGCCGCGGCGTGCACTCGCCGTAGTCGCCGCGGCGCCAGCGGGGCGGCGGCGGGGCGCCGTCGGTCGGCACGGCAAAGCGGCTGGCGCAGGCGAGGGCGAGCAGGGACTGGCGGGCGTCGTCGAAGCGCTCCTCCTCGAAGCGCAGCAGGGCCAGCATGTACAGCGCGGCGTCGCTGTGGACGTAGTCGGGGAAGCGGGCGATGAGCTGGCGGAACAGGGCGACCGATCGCTCGTAGCTGACCTGCGGGGGGCTCGGCGGGGGGTCGGCCTCCTTCTTGTCCGGACGAGCCTCGAAGGCCATCAGCGCGTCCTCGTAGCGATCTTCTTCGCGAGCGAAGCGCTCGCTGTCGTGCTCGAAGTGCAGCTCGGCGAGGCGGAACAGGATCTCCGGGGTCCAGGCGGGGTCGTCGGGGTGCTCGGCGAGGAATTTTTCGTAGCGGGCGATGGCGTCGGCGCGCAGGCGCAGGGCCTGCTCGTGGCGCTGGTCGATGCGGGCGCCGTACTGCTTCTCGAGCGCGATGCGGCCCTTCTCGGCCTCGACGGCGACGACCAGCGCGAGGGTGTGGGCGCTGACGCGGGCGGCGTTGCGGTAGCGGGCGGCGACCTGCTCGACGACGGCGAGCGCGGCGGCCTCCTCGGCGTCGCGGGCCTGACGCGGGGGTGGAGCGGCCAGGCGGGCGGCGTCGCTGCTGCCGGTGGGCTCGCGCGCGGCGCCCGAGCCGGGCTCGCCGCGCAGGCCCTCCCACAGGTCCTGGGCGCGCGGGAGCTCGCTGCGCGGGAGCGCGGCGGCCGGCGCGGGCAGCAGCGCGGCGACCAGTCCGAAGAGACATGTCTTTTTGAACATGTCCCTCATTCCATGTCCTCGAGCACCTGGTCGAGGGCGCGGTCGAGCTCCTTGAAGCCCTGGTCGCGGCTGCGTTCGAGTCGCTCGGCCTCGTCCTGTTCGGCGTGCTGAACGGCCCAGGCGACGTCGAGCTGGCCGACCTCGCTGCGCGTGGTCCAGTAGCGGAGGTCGGCGCTGAGGTCCTTCATGGCCGCGGCCGCGGTCTGGCCGACGGTGAGGAGGGCCCGCTCGCGCAGCTCGGCGAGCTCGCCGGCGTACTGCTCGAGGTTCGCGTGCTCCTCGCGGAGCACGATCACGGCGGCGGCGAGGCGCTTGTTGGCGGCGAGCTCGAGGCGGTCGCGGGCGGCGTCGAGGCGGGTCTGGGCGCGGCGCAGGCGGGTGAACAGGGCGCGGACGGCGGGCTCGCGGGTCGCCGCGGCGGCGCTGTCGAGGACGCTGGCGAGGTAGCCGCGGTAGCGGCCGAGCTCGGCCCGGCGGGTGCTGTCGAGCGGGTCGGTGAAGCGGAGGGTGGCGCGGGCGTGGGTCAGGCGGGCGTGGAGGCTGGCGAGCGCGGCCTCGCTGTCGGCGAGCTCGCTGCGCAGGCCGGCGGCCTCGCTGAAGAAGCTGGCGCTGCGCGGGCGCCCGGAGGCGAGCTGGGCCCGCTCGAGGCCGACGACGCGGGCGCGCAGCTCCGCGGCCTCGTCGGCGAGCGGCGGCACGAGCTCGCCGACGTCGGAGATCTTGCGCGCGCGAGCCGATCGACCGTTGCGCAGGGCGTCGAGGCCGACGCGCTGGGCGGGGTCGGGGCGCGTGCCGGTGCGGGTCAGCAGTTGTTCGCCGGCGTCGACCAGCTCGAGGTGGCTGTTGTCGATCGCGGTCCAGTGGGCGCCGAGGTCGACGAACAGGCGCGGGCGCTCGCTCGCCTGGGCGGCGGTCTCCATGCGGGCGAGCAGCTCGCGGGTCTCGCCGAGCATGCGGTCGACGGCACCTGTCTCTCGGGCCAGCTGCTCGGCCTGGGCGGCGCGACGCAGGCCGCGGGCGAGGCCGAGGGCGCCGCGCGGGAGCAGGGCGTCGAGCTTGAACTCGCGGCCGTCGCTGCGGGCGACGGCGCTGTAGTAGGCGGCGGCGTCGGCCTCGACGCTGAGGGCCCCGGCGAGGCCGCGGGCGCGGGCCTCGAAGTCGCCGCGGAGGGCCGCGAATTCGACGGCGGCGGCCTTCCAGGCCCGCTGCTGGATCTGCAGCTTGCCGCGCAGCTGCAGCGCCTCGGGGGCGATCGGTCCGTCGGGGGCGAGGCTCAGGACGAGGTCGAGGGCGGCGACGGCGACCTCGGGGCGACCGGCGCGGAGCAGCGCCCAGGCGGCCTCGTACATCGCTTCGGCGAACAGGGGCGAGTCGCGGCCGATCTGGCGATAGGCGCGGAGGGCCTCGGCTGGTTCGCCGCGATCGCTGTGGATCCTCGCGCGGCCGAGCCAGGCGAGGTCGCGGATCTCCCGGTCGTCCGGGGCGCGCACGCGGGTGGTGACCAGGCGGTCGAAGCGTTCGAAGGCGAGGTCGACCTGGCCGAGCGCGAGCGCGGCGGCGGCGGCGATGTAGGTCGCGCGCAGGCGCCAGCGGCCGTCGCGGGCCTTGATGTCGAGCGCCTGGTCCAGCGGGGCGACGGCGTCGAGCTCGGCGAAGGCGGCGGAGTACTCGCGGCTGAGGAACAGGTGGCGGCCGTGGGCGTAGCGCAGCTCGGCGCTGCGTTGATCGGGGGCGATGGCGGCGACCCAGCCGCGCAGGCGCAGGACATCGGTGGGGCCGAGCTCGCCGCGGGGGGCCTCGGCGGGGATCTGCGGAGCAGCGTTGACCAGGCCGAGCGACTGCAGGCGGGCCCGCAGCTCGGGCAGGGCGCCGAGGCCGGGCCTCCGCGCGTGGCCGGCGGAGCGAGACGGGCTGGCCAGGCCGAGCAGGCGGGCCACGGCGCTCTGGTGGAGGCGACGGGCGTCGGCGCTGGGGTCGGCGAGGGTGCCGGAGAAGCACTCTGCGGCCCAGCGGCGCATGCCGAGCAGGAGCAGCGCCTCGCCGAGGTAGAAGCGGGCCTGGGCGGCGGCGGGGGTGCCGGGGGCGTTCTCCAGGAGGTCGAGGAAGACGACGGCGGCGCGCTCGCTGTCCTTGTGGGTGAGCATCACCTGGCCGGTGACGAGGCGGCGGGCGAGCTCGCTGGCGCTGCGCTGGTCCTCGCGGCGGGCGGCCGCCTCGGCGGCGCTCGCGACCTCCTCGGCGCCGGCGATCGCGGCGGCGACGCCCGCGAGCTCGGGCGGGACCTCGGACGCGTCGGCGGGCGCGAGCATGGCTGGCCCGAGAGACAGGTTGGCTGGCCCGAGGGACATGTACGACGCGGCTGTCCCGAGAGACAGGTTGGCTGGCCCGAGGGACATGTACGAGGTGCCTGCCCCATGGGACAGGCCTCCGGGCGACCGCCGCGACGGGCGCGCACAGGCCCGCGACGACCGCGAGGGACGCGGCGATGCGGAGGCGCGTGGGCGGGCGGCGGGGCATGGAGCGATCTATTTGCCGCCGCTTGCGGTGGGGACGGGCGCGCCGGCGGCGTCGATGTTAACGGTCTGCCACTCGACGGCGGGGCGGTCCTTCATCTCGGTGGTGAGGTTGCCGCGCTCGAAGCCCTTGCTGACGAGCTTGAACTGGCCGCTCTCGCCGACGGCGAAGCTGTGGGTCGAGGCCGACTTGAAGGTGTAGCCCTTGAGGTAGCTGAAGGCGCCGTAGCCCTGGCCCTGGTAGGTGAGCTCGATGGTGACCTCGTGCGGCCCCGGGGGCAGGTTGCCGTCGAAGATCGGCAGCTCGTCCTCCTGGTCGAGCGCGCCGGTGTCGTCGCTGCGGGCGTAGATCTGGGCCCCGTCGAGGATCACGGCGGCGCGGATCAGTCGGAAGCCGGAGCTCATGAGGTTGCGGTGGGCGACGACCACGCGGCCGCCGGCCATCACCCCGCTCATCACCGTGTCGCGGAGCACGGCGAGGCGGGCCTTGCTGCGGAAGATCTTGTCCTTGAGCGCCGCGACCTCGGCCTCGACGCCGTCGAGGCGGTCGCCGAAGATCTCGCTCTCGCGGGCGTTGCCGCCGGCCTGGCCGGTGAGGGCCGCGTTGCTCGGCGCACTGGCGGGCTGGCTGAAGGGGTCGACCGTGTCGGCGGTCGCCGTGGACCCACTGCCGGTCGGCTTCGCGGTGGTCGGCTTGACGGCGCTCGGCTTCGCGGTGGTCGGCTTGGCCACCGCGGCGGCTGGCTTCGCGGGTGCGCTCTCGGGCTTCGCGTCCGCGGGCTTCGCGTCCGCGGGCTTCGCAGGCGCTGCGGCGCCTGGCGTCGGGGCCAGGGCGAGCAGGCATGCGGCGGCGAGCGCCCGGGGCAGCGTGGGGGGACGTGGCACCGCGGTAGCCTATCAAGGCGTGCGTCGGCAAAGCCAGTACGTTGCATGTCCGCGGCCCGAGCGCCGATACCGCGCGCTTCGCTCCAGCGTGGCCATGGTGGTCACTTTGGCGGGGAACTCAGCGAGCCCGGACGATCGCCGCGACCTGGTGCTTGGGGTCGAAGATCTGGCGGGCCAGGGCCCAGACCTGGGCCGTCGTGACGGCCGTGACGCGCTCGGGATAGAGGAAGTGGCGCGCGTGGTCGAGGCCGTGGGCGGCGGTGAGGGCCAGCTGCGAGGCGATCCGTCCCCGGCGCTGCTGGCCGCTCTCGTGCTGGCCGATGAGGTAGGCGCGGGCCCGCTGCAGCTCGTCGACGGAGATCGGTTGCTGGGCGACGCGGGCCAGCTCCGCGGCGATCGCCGCCTGGGCCCGCGGGAGCTTGTCCTGGCTGGTCGAGGCGTGGACCAGCACGTGCCCGGCGTCGCGGCCCTCGAGGCTGCTGACCGAGACCTCGTAGACCAGGCCCTCGCGCTCGCGCAGGGCGGTGAACAGGCGCCCGCTCTGGCCGCCGAGCACGGCGCTCAGCAGGTCGAGCGCTGGCGAGTGCGGATCGGCGAGGCGCAGGCCGGGGAAGCCGAGGGCGATGTGGGCCTGCTCGCGGTCCTTGAAGATGACGCGCTCGCGCGGGCCGTCCGGCAGGCGGGCAGGGCGAGGCTTGGGGATGGCCTTTCGGACATGTCCCTTGCGACCTGTGCCGAGAGCCAGCTCGATCTGGGCGAGCAGGGCCGGGAGGTCGATGTCGCCGACCAGCGCGAGGACGGCGTCGGCGAGCGGGTAGTCGCGGGCCCACAGGGCGCGCAGGCGGGGGCCGGTCTGGGCGCGCAGGCCGGTGGGGGTGCCGCGGACCGGGCGGCTGAAGGGGTGGGCGCCGTAGTAGGCGGCGCTCATGGTGCGGATCGCCAGGTTGGCGGGGTCGTCGGCCTCGGCGGCGAGCTCTTGCAGGGCGACGCGGCGCTCCTCGGCCAGCTCATTGCTGGGGAAGGCCGGCGAGCGGGCGCACTCGAGGGCGAGGCCGAGGAGCTCGGAGGCGTCGCGGGCCAGCGACTCCCAGCGCAGGCCGAGGCTGTTGCGGCCGGCGAAGCCGTCGAGCGCGGCGGCGCGGCCGTCGACGATGCGGCTGATCTCGTCGCCGCTGCGCTGGGCGTCGCCGCGGGTGAGGAGGGCGGCGGTGGTCGCCGCGGCGCCGGCGAGCCCGGCCGGCTCGTGCGCCTGTCCGCCGGGCCAGACCAGCCAGGCGGCGGCCATCGGCACACCGGGGTCGACGATCGCCCGCACGCGCAGGCCGGCGAGCTCGAGGTTGACGACGCCGAAGCGATCGCGGCGCAGCCTGGGTGTGCGGGCGCTGGTGCGGGCCGCGGTGCGCGGCGGGACCTGGCGGGCGATCGACCGGCCGAGGCGCGCGAGCGCGGCGGGGCTGGTGTGCTCGGCCGGCAGCTCGGCGCTGATGCTGGCCTGGCGCAGCTCGAGCAGGCGGGCGCAGGCCGAGCGGACCGTCGCGGGGGTGAGCTGCGCGAGCGCGGCGTAGTAGGCTCGCTCGCGGCTGAGGTCGCCGAACACCGCGGCGTAGTAGCCGAGCGCGTGGGCCCGGCCCTGCACGGTCTCCTGGCGGTAGATCGGGTCGCTCTCGAGGATGGCGCGGGCGCGGGCCAGCTCCTCGACGTCGATCGGCCGTTCGCGCAGGCGCTGGACCTGGGCCAACAGCGCCGCGACGGCGGCCTCGGCCTGCGGCGCGGTGGTGTGGGCGTGGACGATGAGGGTGCCGCGGCGGCGCATCGACTCGCAGCTGCAGCTGACCTCGGAGACCAGCTGATCTCGGCGCCGCGTCTCGCGGACCAGGCGCGAGGCCTCGCCGTGGCCGAGCACCACCGCGGCGACGTCGATCGCCGGCGCGTCGGAGTCGCCGACCGGCGGCGCGGGCCAGCCGATCATCAGGTGCATCTCCTGCACGTCGGCGCGGCGCAGGTGCACGCGCGGGCCGTTGTGCTGCGGAGCCGGCGGCGGCTCGTCCGGCAGCGGTCTGGCCATGGGCAGGTGGGCGAGGGCGCGGCGGCCCGCGGCCACCACCTTCGCCACCTCGACCGCGCCGACGACCACCAGGACGACGCGGCTGCCGGCGTAGCTGCGGCGATGGTACGCGCGCAGGCGGGCCGCGCTGTGGCTGCGGACCTCGCGGGCGAGGCCGAGGACCGGGCGGCTGTAGCTGTGACGGCCGTGGATGCGGCGCAGCAGGGCCTGGAACACGCGCTGGCCGGGATCGTCGTCGTACTGGGCGATCTCCTCGACGACGACCTCACGCTCCTGGGCCAGCGTCGCCGCGGCCAGGGCCGGTCGCAGCGCCGCCGCGGCGACCAGCGCGACCGCGGCCGCGGCCGCCCCCGCCGGCACCGTCGCGTGGATCACCGTCTCGTCGTGGCTGGTGAACGCGTTGCTGTCGCCGCCCATCGCCTCGAGCGCCGTCGCCAGGTCGACCGGCCCGCGCACGGGCACGCCCGCAGCGCGCAACATGGCCCTCGGGACATGTTCTTCGGGCAATGGCTTGAAGAGCATGTGCTCGAGCAGGTGGGCGCAGCCGTGCTCGTCGGGGCGCTCGGCCGAGGTGCCCGCGCTGACCCACAGCTGCACCGCCGCCGCCCCGCCCCGCTCGCCCCGCCCACCCGGCCCATCCGGCGGCCCACCCGGCCCACCCGAGGTGGGCAGCACGAGGATGCGGGCGCCGTTGGGCAAGCGGAGGTCGACGAGGCCCTCCACGGCGGGAGCAGCAGCGGCGGCGTCGTGGGTGCGAGGCAAGGCGGCCACCTATAGCGCATCCCCTCGGCAAACGCGCGTGACCACCCCCGCCGCGACCAGCCAGGCCCCAAATGCCCCCAAATGCCCCCAAACGCCCCCAAACGCCTCACACGGCCCGTATGGCCCGCACGGCCGCCCTTCCCGGCCGCGCGCGCGGCGTGTTACGGTGTGCGCTCGCGCCCTTCTGGACCCGACAACCATGGACATCGCTGCTGCGGCCCCGCACACCTCCTCGCTGAAAGACCTGCCCGCTCCGCTGCCGCCGCCGGCCAGCGGCGAGCCCGCGGAGCTGAGCGCGTACCGCAAGTCGCCGGGCAGCGACGACGCGTTCTTGCGCGCGCGCCGGGCCCTGCGTGAGGCCGAGAACTGGTCGGCGCTGGCCGCTCTCCTGGTGCTCCACGCGGCCGCGATCAAGGACCCGGCGAAGGTCGGCGAGCTGTCCTTCCAGGCCTACGAGCTGTGGAACGACCGCGTGAAGGACCGCAACCAGGCCGCCCACGCGCTGGTGCGCGCGCTCCAGGCCCAGCCCGAGAACGTCCGCCCCTTCGACCTCCTGCGCAAGCTCTACGAGCAGCTCGGCGCGCACGCTGAATTGGCGACGCTGCTGCGCTGGCGCATCGAGCACCTGCGCCGGCACGACCGCGGCGCCGTGCCAGGCGCGCTGGTCGAGCTCGCCCTCCTCTACGAGCAGCAATTCTGCGACATCCACGAGGCTACCGCGCTGCTGCGCAAGGCGCTCGAGCTGAGCCCCGCCGACCGCAACGCCAGCGAGCAATTGATCCGCCTGCACCTCAGCGCCGGCGCGTGGCGCAAGGCCACCGACCTGATGAACGCCGAGCTGGCGCGCCTCGATCCGCAGAAGGACAAGGCCCGCTTCGCCGAGCTCCACCTCCGCCTCGCCCGCATCGAGGCCCAGCAGGTCGAGCGCATCCCCGCCGCCGCGCTCCACCTCCAGGCCGCGCTCAAGGCCGGACCCGACAACATCGCGGCGCTGCGGGCCTTCGGCGTGCTCTACCTGAGCTCCGGAAAGACCTCCGACGACGGCCTCGCCAAGGCCGCCGACGTGTTCTTCCGCGCCGCCAAGCTGGCCCGCGCCCAAAACGACGAGCGCCAGGCGCTCGGCCTGCTGCGCCGCACCCTCGCGCTCAAGCCCGACCACTTTGAGGCCGGCAACTCCCTCGCCGAGCTGCTCGCCGCCAAGGAGCGGTGGATGGAGCTCGACGAGCTCTACGCCGCCTGGCTCGGCTACGTCAGCGACGCCGACAGCTACGGCCTGTGGTTGCAGCGCGGCGAGCTGCTCGAGTCGCACCTGGCCCGCCGCGAGGAGGCCCGCGCCTGCTTCGCCGCGGCCAGCCGCTTCGAGCCGCCCGGCGGCGACGCCTGGCGCCGACTCGAGGCGCTGCTGCGCGACCTCAGCGACCACCACGGCTTCGTCGGCCTGGTCGAGCGCTGGCTCGAGGAGGAGCCCAGCGGCGCCCCGACCGACCGCCTGCTGGCGGCCGCGAAGGTCGCCCGCGAGGAGCTCGGCGACGAGGAGCGAGCCGCGGTCTTCTACTTCAAGGTGCTCGAGCGCGAGCCCTTCAATGCCGAGGCCTTCGAGGGCTACAAGGAGCACTGGCGGCGCAAGAACAACTGGTCGCACCTGGCCGAGCTGCTGCTCTACCAGATCGATCAAGCCCAGCAGGTCTCCGGCCCGCAGAGCCCGCTCGCCCGCCCCGAGTTCGCCGAGAACTTCGCCGAGCTCGCCGAGGTCTACGAGCGCCGCCTCGGCGACCTCGGCGGAGCGCTGGTCGCCTGGAACCGCCTCGCCACCGCCTACCCCGCGGACTGGCGCCCGCGCGAGCAGATCGCCCGCCTCGACAAGCGCGCCCGCATGCTCGACAACATGATCGTCGCCCAGGAGAACGAGCTGGTTCGCATCCACGAGCCCGCCCGTCGCTTCGAGGTCATGCGCCGCCTGACCCAGGCCCAGCGCGAGCGCATGACCGACCCGCAGCGCACGATCACCCTCTATCACGAGATGCTGGCCCTCGCCCCCGGCGACGCCACCACCCTCAAGGCGCTCGCCGAGATGTACGAGCGCACCGGCGCCTACGATCAAGTCATCGATCTGCTGCGTCGGCAACACGACGTCACCCGATCGGTCTCGCAGCGCGTGGTCCTGCTGCGGCGCATGGCCGAGATCTGGCAGAACGAGCTCCGCCAGCCCCGTGACGCCCTGTGGGCCTGCGAGCAGGTGCTCGGCTACTCGCAGGGCGACACCGAGGCGCTGCACCGCATGCAGAGCCTGTGCGCCGAGCTGGCCGAGGCCGCCGGCGAGTTCGACGCCCTCGCCCGCGAGCTCCAGATCGTCGGCGAGCCCGCGGCCCGCATCCGGGCCCTGCGGCGCATGGTCGACGTCGCCGAGCGCAAGCTGCAAGACCCGCAGCGCACCGCCCAGGCCTGCCACCAGCTGCTCGCCGCCGACCCCCACAACATGGAGGTGCTCGACAAGATGATCGGCGTCTACGAGGCGATCGGCCGCCACGAAGAACTGGCCAACCTCCTCGGCAAGGCCGCCGCCTCCGCCAAGACCCCGCCGGTGCGCCAGCTCGACTACCTCATGCGCCTGGGCAACCTCGCCGAGACCACCCTCGGCGACCACGACCTCGCGTGCTCCGCCTTCGAGCGCGTCCTGCGGATCCACCGCGACCACCGCGGCGCCGTCGAGGCCCTCACCCGCATCTACCGCGCGCTCGGCTCGTGGCACGGCCTCGCCGCCGCGCTCGGCAACCTGCAGGACATGGTCGACTCCGACGAGGAGGCGATCGCGATCGGCTGGGAGCGCTCCGAGGTGCTCGCCGACAAGCTCGACAACCCGGCCGCCGCCGTCCGCGTGCTCGAGGCGCTCGCCAGCGGCATCGCCATCGGCAACCGCGACGTCGCCACCCGCCTGCTCGAGCTCTACGAGCGCGCCGCCCAGCACGACAAGCTCATCCGCCACGCCGAGCTGCTGCTGCTCTCGTGCGAGGACATCGCCGAGCGCCGCGAGCTCTACGAGCTGATCGCCCGCGGCTGGCTGGTCCACTTCCAGGCCCAGGAGAAGGCGCTCGCCAGCTTCCACCGCTTCATGGCCGAGTCGCCCGACGACCCCGACGGCCTGCGCATCATGGGCGAGCTGCAGACCCTCACCGGCGACCACGCCGGCACCCTCGCTACCCTCGAGCGCCGCCTCGAGGTCAGCGAGGACCCGGCCGAGCAGGTCGTCACCCTCGAGCAGATGGCCGAGGTCTGCGAGCACGGCCTCGGCCACGCCAAGCGGGCCCTGCAGCTGCTCGGGCGCGCGCTGGGCATCGCCCCCGGCAGCCGCGAGCTCAAGGCCAAGATCGAGGCCTTCGCCGAGACCCACCGCATGTGGAAGGACCTGCTCGTCGTCTACGCCGAGCGCTTCACCGAGATGGGCGCCCGCGGCGACGCCCGCGGTCAGATCGAGATCTCGCTGAGCGCCAGCGCGGCCGCCGAGCAGCGCATCGGCGACGTCGAGCTCAGCTTCGCCTGGGCCAAGAAGGCCTACTTCGTCGCCCTCCGCTCCGGCCTCGACGCCGCCGCCGTGCTCGACCGCCTCGAGGGCATGGCCCAGAAGCACAGCCTGTGGGGCCAGATGCTCGAGGTCACCGAGCAGGAGCTCGCGCTGCAAGAGTCCAGCAAGTCGCCGAGCTACGGCGACTACGGCACCATCGCCCTGCTCCTCTCCGCCTCGGAGATCGCCCGCGAGCGCCTGCTCGACCCCCACCGCAGCCTCGGCTTCCTGCAACGCGCATACCGCCTGCGCCCCGACGACGAGGAGCTCGCGCGCCAGATCGAGGCCACCGCCGAGGTCAACAACCTCTGGCCCGCCCTCATCGAGCTCCACGAGTCCCGCCTCGCCCGCGCCCGCACCGGCCTGGCCCGCTTCGAGTCCTGCCACGCGATCGCCAAGGTCTACGAGCGCCAGCTCAATTCCCCGGAGAAGGCCTTCACCTGGCTGCGCCGCGCCTGGGACGAGCTCCGCGCCAAGGACCCCTCGCTCGCCGAGGAGGCGATGGACCTGCTGGTCCAGCTCGCCGAGCGCCACGGCCTGTGGGCCCAGCTCGCCGAGCACCACCGCATCGTCGCCGGCGCACGCGCGAGCAAGAACGACCCCCGCAGCGCGCTCGCCAGCCTCGTCGAGGCCGCCCGCATCGAGCACGAGAAGCGCGGCGACCTGCTCGCCGCCCTGCGCACGCTCAAGCAGGGCGTCAGCCACGACCCGACCACCAGCCTGCTGCCAAAGATCCGCGAGCTCGCTAGCACCCTCGACGAGCAGCGCGCCGAGGGCAGCCCCCGCGTCGGCGCCCTCGCCCTGCTCGCCGCCCTCCAGCAGTACGTCGGCGCCGCCGTCGACCCCAACGCCAAGATCAACCTGCTCAAGCAGCGCGCCGAGCTGCGCGAGAAGCAGCTCGGCGACGCCCAGGGCGCCATGGCCGAGTGGCTGCGCGTCCTCCAGCTCCACCCCGGCAGCGACGAGGCCCGCTTCGAGCTCGCCCGCCTCGCCGAGCGCGAGAACCTGTGGCACCTGGTCCTGCTCGTGCCCGCCTGGGAGCTGGCCCAAAAGCCAGGTAAGAAGGACCAGCTGCGCCTGCTCGGCCAGATCGCCGACCTCTACGAGCAGAACCTCGCCCGCCCCGAGTACGCCCTGCGCGCCCGCATCGCCGCCTGGCGCCTGAACGCCGCCAGCCCGGCCGACCTGCCACCACGCGCCCCGCTGCAGGCCAGCGCCCAGGCGGGCGCCCGCAACCTCGAGCTCGGCCCACAACACTCGCGCCTGTGGAAGCTCGCCGAGCTGGTCGGCAACTACGACGCCGCGCCGCCCGTGCGCGACCCGCTGCTGTGGCCGCAGCTCCAGCCCCCGGAGCTCGCCGACCAGAACCTCTGGCACAAGCTCGGCCTCCACCCGACCACCTTCGCGCCGCTGTCGGCCAGGCCCTCCGGCGACGCCAGCGACACCACCGAGCTGCCGCGCGAGCACAGCGGCGTGGTCGACCTCTCCGACGTCGAGGAGCTCGACGGCGCCCGCCTCACCGGTGAGATCCTCCTCGAGCCCAGCGAGCTCGCCGCCCTCCGCAAGCCCCGCGAACCCAGCGGCCTGGTCGACGCCTCCGACGTCGAGGAGATCGAGGAGCTCCGCCTCACCGGCGAGATCATCCTCGAACCCCACGAGCTCGCCGCCCTCCGCAAGCCCCGCGAACACACCGGGGTCGTCGACGCCTCCGACGTCGAGGAGCTCGACGACTTCGAGGAGGCCCGCCTCACCGGCGAGATCATCCTCGACCCCGCCGAGCTCGCCGCCCTCCGCAAGCCCCGCGAACACACCGGCGTCGTCGACATGGACGACATCGAGGAGGTCGAACCCCGCCGCGAACAGACCAACATCGTCGACCTCGGCGAGCTCATCGACGACGCCGACGACGACGACGACGAGCTGCTCAGCACCCGCCCCAAGCCCGCCCTGCCCCGCCCCCAGCCCGGCGCCAACAAGCCGACCCAGCCGCCCTCCAGGGGCCGTCCCGGCACCACCGGCAAGCTGACCCAAGCGACAGGTCCCAAGGGACATGGCGCGAGCGCCCCCGCGAAGCCGAGCAAGCCCGCCACCCCGGCCGCGCCACCGGCCCCCTCCGCGCTCTCGGCCGCCGCCGCCGAGGCCCAGCGCGCCCGCGTCGCCAGCGTCACCGCCGGCCTCCCCCAGCTCCCCGAGCTCAGCGGCCCCGCCCTCGCCTCCCGCCCCGCCGCCCAGTCCGGCTGGGACGAGCTCGCCCTCGCCTACGCCACCACCCCGGCCACCAGCAAGCCCGAGCGCGCCGCCGTGGCCGCTGCCCTCGCCCGCATGTGGGACGAGGGCGCCCACCAGCCCGAGCCCGCCCTCAACCACCTCGAGGAGGCCCTCGCGCTCACCCCCGACGACCTCGACCTGCGCGCCCGCCTCGAGGCCCTCGCCGCCCGTGAACAGCGCCAGGACCGCCTGATCGACGCCTACGGCCGCCTGCTCGGCGAGCTCACCGTCCCCGAGCACATCGTCGGCTACGGCCTGCGCCTCGCCGACCTGTACGAAAAGACAGGCCAGCTCGACCGCGCCGAGGAGCAGTACCAGGCGGTCGTCAGCGTCGCCCCGCGCGAGCGCGACGCCCTCCGCGCGCTCGCACGGATCCACGAGCGCAGCGGCCGTGATCGCGAGTTCGTCGACGCCAGCGCCCGCCTCCTCGATCTCGAGGCCCCCGAGCTCGACACCGACGCCCGCGTCGCCCGCACCCTCGCCCTCACCCACGACCTCGTCACCCGCGTCGACCGCCAGGTCGACGCCACCCGCCGCCTCGAAGCCCTCGCCCGCGAGCTCCCCCAGCACCCCCAGGTCCACGAGCGCCTCGCCGACCTGCTGGTCCGCCAGGGCCTGTGGAACCGCGCCGTCGAGGCCCTCAAGGCCGCCGCCACCAGCGTCCCCGACCCCGACTTCCAGCTGCGCGCCCTGGCCCGCGTCGCCGCCATCTCCGAGGAGCAGCTGGCCCAGGTCCCGCAGGCGATCGCCGCCTGGCAGGACATCGCCCGCCGCCGCCTGGGCGACCCCGAGGCCCTCGCCCAGCTCCAGCGCCTCTACCTCAAGACCGAGCAATACAGCCTGCTGCTCCCGATCGTCGACCAGCGCCTCGCCCGCGTCGGCGAGCACGACCGCGACAGCCGCATCGCCCTGCTCGTCGTCAAGGCCCGCGCCCTTCAGGAGGGCCTGGGCGACGAGGCCGCGGCCATGAGCACCCTCGAGACCCTCGCCGCCGAGGCCCCCGAGAACGACGACGTCCTGCTCGGCCTCAGCCGCCTCGTCCGCCGCCGCGGCCGCCTCGACGAGGGCCTCCAGCTGCTCCGCGCCCGCCTCGACGCCGCCGTCGCGGCGTCCACCAACCTGTCCGATGAGACAGGTACCTTCGACCCTGCCGGCGAGGACATGTACCCGGAGACAGCCGCCCCCGGCTTCGACCCGCTGCCCGTCGACCCCTTCGGACCGATCCCCCACACCCCCGGACAACCCGCCGACCCGCGCAGCCTCGCCGCCGCCCGCATCGTCAAGATCGCCAGCGCCTTCGCCGACGCGCTCGAGCACGAGGCCCACGAGCCCAGCTCCGCCCTCGCCGTCGTCGACGAGGCCCTCGCCACCATCCCCGACCTCCCCGCCACCGCCGCCGGCCGCTCCACCCTCGTCGCCCGCAAGGTCGCCCTCGCCCGCGCCCAGAACGACCCCGCCGCGCTCGTCGACGGCCTCGCCCTCCTCGGCCTCCCCGACGGCCTGCTCGAGGCCGCCACCCTCGCCCGCAGCAAGCTCGGCGACCCCGAGCTCGCCGCCCAGCTCTACACCCGGGTTCTGGCGATCCGCATCCCCGGCGACCCGCAGCAGGGCAAGCGCCTGTCCGCGGCGATCGAGGGCCTGGTCCGCCTGCGCATCGAGGCCGGCGACATCGACGGCGCCGACGCGCTGATGGACGCCCAGCTCGCCGAACTCGCCGACACCGAGCTGCGCGCCCGCATCCTCACGGAGATCGGCCGCACCCTGCTCGCCAGCAGCGAGCTCGCGCCCACCCGCAGCCCCGAGCCCAGCGAAGCCACCGCCGAGCCGACCACCACCTTCGACGTCAGCGAACCCACCACCACCTTCGACGCCACCGACGCCCCGGAGCCCACGACGACCTTCGACGTCACCGACGCCCCCGAGCCAACCACCACCTTCGACGTCACCGACGCCCCCGAGCCAACCACCACCTTCGACACCAACGTGGTCCGTCCGACGCCCGACGATCCCGAGACCAGGCCCGAGACCAGGCCCGAGACCGAGGCCGAGGTCGAGGAGTTCGCCGACGCCGAGGCGATCGACGACGACGACGAGCCCGCCACGCTCCTGCCCGCCGCGCCCCGCCGACCACCACCCGCTCGCCCCGCCCCGCCCGCGCGCCCCGAGCTCTCGAGCGTCACCGCCGTCCGCAGCCCGGACGTCACCGCCGTCCGCCGCCCGGACGTCACCACCGTCCGCCGCCCCGAGCCCGCCACCACCGTCCGCGGCGCGCCCCAGGGCCCGCGCCAGGACCCGCGCACAGCCACCCTGCAGGCCGCCCGCCGCCGCTTCGAGGCCGCCCTCGCCGCCGACCCCGACTACGCCCCCGCCCGCCTGTCCCTCGGGACAGTCCTGTTCGAGCTCGGCCAGCTCGCCGAGGCCGAGCCCGTGCTCGAGGGCGTCGTCGAGGCCTTCGGGCTGCTGCGCGACCAGGAGAACCTGGTCGGCGGCCTGGTCCTGCTCGCCCGCCTGTTCGAACAAACGGACCGCAGCGCCGAGGCCTACCGCCGCCTGTCGATGGCCCTCCGCCACGACCCCGACAACCTCGAGATCCGCGCCGCGATGGCCCGCAACCGCCACGCCGCCGGTCGCTGGCGCGACACCCTCGCCGCGATCGACCCGATCGAGCAGCGCCTCGCCAGCGGCCTCGAGCTGAGCCCCGCCCAGGCCGAGCTCGTCAGCGACCTGCTGCTCCTCGCCGCCGAGTGCGACATCCAGCTCAAGCAGACCGAGCGCCTCGCCGCCCGCTACGAGCGCGCCGCGGCCCTGCACCCCCGCGGTCGCAAGGCCCGGGCCGCCCTCGCCGCCCTGTGTCAGGAGAGCGGCCGCCTCGCCGAGGCCGCCGAACACACCCGCGCCCTCGCCGAGCTCGGCGACGACCCGATCGAGAAGGGCCGCACCCTCCTGCGCGCCGGCATGCTGTTCCACGAGGCCGCCGGCGCGGCCGCTGGCGCCGGCGACAGCGACACCAGCGACGAGACCGAGACCGGCGTCGGCCAGGCCCTGCGCACCGCCGCCTTCGAGTGCGTCCAGGCCGGCGTCGCCCTCATCGCCGACCAGCCCGCCCCCGTCCTCGACCGCCAGCAGCTCGAGGCCGCCTTCTGGACCGCCGCCCCGCGCCACACCGGCATCGCCCTCGCCTGCCTCAAGCGCCTGCTCCTCCACCCCGACCTCAAGTCCACCAGCCGCCAGGCGATCGTCATCGAGGGCTCGCGCATCGCCCTCCAGCGCGGCGAGCCCGGCGACGCCGAGCGAGCCCTCGCCCTCGCCAAGATCGCCGTCGAGACCACCCCCGAGGCCGCCGCCAGCGTCCACGCCGTCTTCGACGTCCTCGCCAGCGAGCCCGAGCGCCTGCCCGAGATCGAGACCGTCGTGCTCGGCTTCTTCAACCGCGTCGGCCGCACCCGCGCCCCCAACCCCGGCGAGGGCCTGGCCCGCCAGCGCCTCCTAACCCGCCTCGCCGTGCTCGAGCGCGACCGCCCCGACCACGCGATCCGCCTGCTCGAACGCGCCGCCGAGCTCGACCCCCAGTCCCTCGACCTCGCCTCCCGCCGCCAGCTCGCGCAGCTCTACGAGGCCGCCGCGATCGAGGGCCCGCCGGTCCACGTCAACGACGAGGCCCTCCTCGTCCTCGACCCCCTCGACGAGCGCAGCCTCGCCAGCGTCGCCCGCCGCTGCGTCGAACAGGGCGAGAGGGACCGCGCCCACGCCCTCTACCAGGTCCTGCGACTGATCTCCCCCCAGCACCCCGACGCCGCCGCCTTCCTCGGCAAGAACGACCTCCAGCAGGTCAGCAACGGCAAGCTCGACGTGAACAGCGTCATCGACAAGCCGCCCGCCGGTGGCGGCGTGATCGCGGCCATGACCCAATTGTGGGAGGGCGCCGCCGAGCTCATCTGCGACGAGCTCCCGAAGCAGGACATCTCCGCCGCCGCCTGGATCGAGGCCGACAGCGACAAGGACACCCTGCTGTGGAAGGTCTGGACCGAGCTCGGCCACCAGCTCTCGACCCAGGGCATCCGCCTCGCCGACGCCGACATGATCCCCGGCATCGAGGTCGGCGACGGCTGGACGCAGGTCCGCGCCGCCCACCCGCCGATCATCGTCGTCGGCCCCGCCGCCCGCTCCGCCGAGCTCGCCCCCCGCCTGCGCTTTGTCCTCGGCCGGGCCCTCTTCGGCTCCCGCCCGGCCTCCGCGCCGATCCTCGGCCTCTCGCGCCAGCACAGCGCCGCCGTCCTGTCCGCCGCCCTCCAGGCCTTCCACCCCCGTCACACCCGCCGCACCCGCGTCCGCGACGACGCCGACCTCGCCACCCGCCTCGCCCAGACCTTCGCCCGCAAGCTCCCCATCCGCCTCGCCCGCCAGCTCAGCGCCCTGTTCAAGGAGCACGAGCTCGAGGGCTTCGACAGCCGTGACTGGCGCGCCTGGGCCCACCGCAGCGGCCAGCGCGTCGGCCTCTCCCTCGCCCGCAACTTGGGCGTCGCCCTCGACATCCTCTCCCTCCCACAGGACCCCAACGACCGCGCCCACGCCCTCAAGACCCGCACCGCCGACGACCCCGACCTCCGCGACCTCGTCGTGTTCGCCACCAGCCCCGCCTTCGCCGCCGCCCGCAAGGCCCTGGGCTTCGAGGTCCGCGGCCGCTGAAGGCCGGGCAATGAATTGGCGAGTCCCTTCGGACCTGTCCGAAGAGACATCCCATATTCACCGCGTGGCGCCACGCGTTCGACCGATTCACTCGATACGTCGATGCGCAATGCGAGCAACAGCGCTCGCCCGCGACCCTACGTGCCGCCTCCAGTGGAGTCGACCACCTGGATGTCGTTCGGCCCCGTCCCGGCATCGATCCCCAGCGCCACCAGCGTGTCGTCACACAGCTGCGCGCTCATGCCTTGCCCGTCGCAGCTCAGGCACACGTTGCCCGGCTCGACCGTACAACCTGGCACCGCGCTCAACCCCGCGCGACCTACTCCGCCGATCCATCGATGCGCACACCGCAACTCGCGCAATATTCGGACAACGCCTCGAGCCGCGTCTTGCAGCCGCCGCAACGGCGCTCGAGGTCCCGCGCGAGCGCCCCTCCGCAGTGCGAGCAGAAGCGCTTGCCCGCGACACACGACGCCTTGCATTGCGTGCACTCGACCCGCGGCGCCAGGGTCCGCCCGCGGTGGATCGACGCCCGGTTCGCGCGCATCAGCAGCGTCACGAACCCCGCCCCCGCCGCGATGAAGACCAACACGGCCAGTGGGGCCTGGTCGATGAAGAGGAACACATCGAACAGCCCGTGCGCCATGATCGCCGCGATGACGCCCAGCGTCGCATAACCGCGGACCCGATCGCCGGCCAACCGGGCCCGCCGGTCCGCGCCGAGCCCGTAGCCCCATAGCGCCGAGAAGAACACGTGTCCCAGCGTCGAGAACAGCGCCCGCCCGACGATCACCTCGGGCCCGACCTCGAGCATGTACTTGACGTTCTCGATCGACGCGAAGCCGAGCGCCACCGCCGACGCGTAGATCATCCCGCGCAACGGCTCATCAAAATACGGTGAGTCGAACAGGCTCAGGCGCACGACCACGAATTTGCCGAACTCCTCGACCAGCCCCGCGACCACGAACGCGAGGAAGGCCGCCTCGCCCAGCGACATGCGCGCGCCGACCCCCCGCGCGCCCGCGCCTTGCACGATCATCTCGACCACGACCACCGGAATCGCCACCGCCACACCCAGCAGGAAGGTGCGGATCACCAGCGCCGCCGGGTCCGGCCGCTGGCGGTTGCTGCGACCGATCATCCACAGCCAGAAGAAGCCGGGCGCAAAACCGAGGGCGAGCACTTGCAGCGGATCCACGGCCTCACTCCGGCTTCAGGTAGACCACGCGGGTGTCGCAGAGATAATCGTGCCACCCGCGCTTCGACGGCGACAGCGCGACCCAGAGATAGCCGAGGCACAGCGGAAGCGCCGACACGAAGCCGGCGAGGCTGCGACCCAGCGCGAGGCCGTACGGCACCTTCCCGCCGTCGCTGTGCCGCACGATCCGCAGGCCGAGCACCAGCTTGCCCACCGTGCCACCCCACGCCCCGACCATGATCATCGCATAGAGCGAGGTGAGGGCGATGTCGAGTGTAAACTCCGGGAGCGCCAGAAGCAGCGCGTCGACCGGCGCCATCCGCTCGAAGTCCACATCCGGAAAGCCGAGCCGGTCCGCGAGGAGAAGCTGCAATCCGAACATCAAGATCCCGTCGATCAGCGACGCGACCACCCGGATCCAGAACCCCGCCGGACCGCCGAATAACGGCACCGTGCTGGTCGCCGGCAGCCCGACCCCACAGTCCGCGCAAAACGCCGCCGCCGCCGCGTTGAAGCGATGACAGCCCGGACATATCTTGCGCCCGCGCGTCGCCGACTCGCCCGCCCCCGGCATCGAGGCGCCGGCCGCCACCGGTGGCTGCGCGTGCGCAGGGCCTGGCGCCGCCCCGAAGTCGCGCACCGCCGCGGGCTCCGCGACCGGAACCATCGCCGCTGCCTCTCCGCTCGGTCGCGGGGCCTGAGCTTCGACGGCGGTGATACTGGTGCCGCAACGATTACAGAAGCGAGCGATCTCCGGATTGAGCCCGCCGCATTTTGGACACTTGATCCGACTCGAGGCCGGCGACGCATTCATCGCGCCACTCTAGCGGGGGGGCCCACAATCGACAACTGCGCGGCCGTTCCCGGAAGCCCACAGGAACACCGTTTATCTGGTTTCACCTCACTCCGGCCCGCACACCTGCGCGCTCATGCCTTGCCCGTCGCAGCTCAGGCACACATTCCCCGGCTCGACCGTGCAGCCCGGCACCGCCGTCAGGCCCGCGCAGCTCGAGCTGCTGACCACCGGCCCGCAGCCGCCCCCGCCGCACGGATCGCCGTCGAAGAACAGGCTGCTGATCGCGTACGAGCGGGCCGCCTGCCCGACGTAGGCCTGGCCCACCTCGCTGTCGATCCCCTGCAAGATCGTGATCAGCTTGAACGGCTGCTGCCCGCTCGCAGCCGCCAGCGCGCAGGCCTGCGCCGCCTGCCACGCCTCGACCGTGTCGTTCCACGGGTCGACCAGGCCGCAGTCCTCGAAGGCCCCGAGCTGCCCCGCCAGCGTGCAGGCCTCGTGCTCGAGCGAGCACAGCACCTCGCCCGTCGTCCCCGTCGCCTCGCTCGCGCCGCTCGTCGCCTCACTCGTGCTGCTCGCCGCGCTGGTCCCCGTCGCGCTCGCGCTGCCAGAACCACTCGTCGCGTCCTCGCCGGTCGTCGGCGCACCGCCCCCGGTCTCGCTCGCCGAGTCGCTCCCGCTCGTGCTCGCCGACCCCGTGCTGTCCCCCGGCGTGCTCCCGCACGCCAGCAGCCCGCCGCAGACGACGCCCCATGAAATTGTCCGCACCCTCTGAATCGTAAACAAAGCCATGCCCGAGCATACCCGTCCGCGTCGCCGCCGTGCTCGCGAGTCGATCACCCGGCCCGACGCAGCGCCGCGACCACCCGCCACCCCGCCACCCCCCCGACCACCCCAACCACCACGAAACAAGCCAGCAGCCCCGGGTGCCCGAGCCGCGCCAGCAGCACCGCCCCGACCGCCAGCACATCCAGCTTGATCGCGAAGAACCCGACGATCGGGCTCGCCCACGCCTCCCAGTGCGACACCGGCATCACCCCGCGCGACCCGACCCGCGGGTCCGCGACCAGCAGCCACATCCACTCGAAGATCGAGTGCAGCGCCAGGTGCAGCGACAGCAGCGTGCCGAGCCCGAGCCCGCCCCAGAAAGCCCCGCGTCGCCACGGCCGCCAGCCCGGCAGGCGCTCGATCGTCGCGGCGAAGCCCAGCATCGCCAGCGGGATCACCGGCACCAGATGCCGCGGCCCCACGCCCCACCCGCCGAACCAGTCGCTGCGCGTCGAGATCGCCAGCCAGCGCAGCCCGATCGTCGCGACCGCGAACCAGAACGCCGCCGGCGCCCGCCGCCGCAGCGCACCCCACCCAAACAGCCCCAGCAGCAGCGCCGGCGAGTACAGCAGCAGCGAGCGCCCCGGCGCCACCAGCTGCGCCCAGAGCCCCTCCCACGGCGCAACGAACTCGCTGTAGTACCCGAAGCGCCCGGTCTCCAGCGCGTCCCCGAAGCGCAGGTACTGCCCGAGCAGCAACAACCCTGCCCCCAGCGAAAACAACAGCGCCGCCCCCACGAGCCCGCGTCGTCGCCACCCGCCCGTCAGCACCGCATGTCCCAGGAGACAGGGCGCAAAGACCAGGTTGAGCGCGTGCACGTGCAGCGAGAAGCCCGCGATCGCCCCGCCCAGCCACAACCAGCGCCGCCCACCCGACTGCCAGCGCGTCACACAGTACGCCGCGCCCACCAGGCACAGCCCGCTCAGCGGCTCGCTCAGGAAGGTCCGGCTGTACGCCCACGCCGAGGTCGCGAACGCGTAGGCCAGCCCGGTCCACAGCGCCGTGCGCCCCGCGAAGCCGAGCGCCGCCAGCCACAGCGTCAGCAGCCACGCCGTCGCCGCCGTCACCAGGCAGTTGGTGAGGCTCACCACCAGCCGCGTCCAGTCACCCCGCGGCTCGCGACGATGAAACACGAAGTGGTCCGACCGCACCGCGTGGGCCCAGGTCGCCGGCACCACCCCGGCCGTCGCGCTCGCCAGGCCGTAGGCCGGCAGCGCAACCAGCGAGAGCCCGTGCCCGAAGAAGCCGTAGCGCTGCCCCTGCGGCCCCGCCGACCACCCGAAGGTCCCGGTGGGTCGGTCCCGCGGCTCGCCCGTGCGCCGTGGGATCCCCGGGATGTCCAGGTCACCGTCGTCCCACAGGCTCGCCGCCGTCTGGAAAACGATCTCGTCGTCCGGGAACTCGATCCTCCCCGGCGCGGTCCACAGATAAACAGCAGCGGCGAGGACGCCCAGCGCCCTCGCCCCGTGTACGCGCTCCGTCGTCGCCACGCGTCGCTTTGGGCGCTCAGCCCGAGGTGCCGCCGCCACCCTCACACAGCTGCGTGTCGAAGGTGCAGGTCACCGGGTCACACTGCAGCGTGCCGCCCGCGTTGCCGAGCGCCTCACAGGTGAACCCGTTGAGGTTCTGCCCGTCGCACTGCTCGTTGCCGTCGATCGCCCCGTTGCCGCACATCGCCCCGTTGGTCGGGTCGGTCGTCTGGTTGGTCGGGTCGCTGCTCGACGAGTCCGGGCCCGTGGTCTCGGGCACCCCAGACGTCGACGCCGCCGCCGTCGTCTCCGCCGAGCTGCTCGACTCGCCGTTCGAGTTCGAGTTCGTACCCGCGGTCGTCGGCGAGTCCGTCGTCTCCGCCGAGGTGCTCGCGCCCGACGTGCCCCCGCTGCTCGCACTACCCGCCGACTGCGATCCCCCCGAGAGCCCGGTCCCGCCCATCTCGTCGTCGCCACACGCGACGCCCAGTAGGCCCATCGTCGCAACGAGTGCACTTACACGGAGAAGGCTCAGAGAGGTCATGTCGCCCTTTTCCCCCCGCAGGCCAAACCGGTCAAGCAAAAAGCCGCGCGCGTCCGATCGGGGATGACCGAGAGCTCGGTCACGATCCGGTCACCCTTCGAAACACCGTTACGGGCCGTCGCTGGCCCTCGCTAGGGGCCCTCGCCAGGGGCCCTCGCCAGGGGCCCTCGCCAGGGGCCCTCGCCAGGGGCCCTCGCTGGCCCTCGTTGGGGGCCTCGCCCGCAGACACATGCACAGGCACAGATGCCCGCTGCGGCCTTGCGCCGGGCGACGCGCGAGGAGACCTTTGCGGACCCCCGTGACCACGACGACCGAGCGCGACCCAGCCGGTGACCACCTCCACCCGCAGGCCGAAGCCCAGACCTGGCGCGCCAGCCTCCAGCGGGTCTGCGCCGCCGTGGTGTCCGTCCGCATCGACGCCACCCGCCCCTTCGACACCGAATGGAACGGCACCTCGCAGGCCACCGCCTTCGTCGTCGACGCCGGCCTCGGCATCGTCCTCACCAACCGCCACGTGGTCCACCCTGGCCCCGTCGTCGCCGAGGCGGTGTTCCTGAACCACGAGGAGATCCCGCTGCGGCCGCTCTACCGCGACCCGGTCCACGACTTCGGCTTCTATCAATACGACCCAAGCGCCCTGCGCTTCATGCAGCCCACCGCCCTGCGCCTGGCCCCCGAGAAGGCCCGCGTCGGCACCGAGATCCGCGTCGTCGGCAACGACGCCGGCGAGAAGCTCTCGATCCTCGCCGGCACCCTCGCCCGCCTCGACCGACCCGCACCGTCCTACGGCGTCCACCGCTACAACGACTTCAACACCTTCTACATCCAGGCCGCCTCCGGCACCTCCGGCGGATCTTCCGGCTCCCCCGTCGTCGACATCCACGGCGACGTCGTCGGCCTCAACGCCGGCAGCCGCACCCAGGCCGCGTCGTCCTTCTTCCTCCCGCTCGACCGGGTCGTCCGCGCCCTCGAGCTCGTCCGCGCCGGCCTGCCCGTCCCGCGCGGCACGCTGATGACGACCTTCGCGTACACCCCCTACGACGAGCTGCGCCGCCTCGGCCTGCGCCAGACCAGCGAGCAAGCGGCCCGCGCCGTCGATCCTGAGGCCACCGGCTTGCTCGTCGTCGAGAAGCGGATCCCCGGCGGCGTCACCGATGGCCTGCTCGAGCCCGGCGACATCCTCCTGCGCGCCGAGGGCCGCGAGCTCGCCGACTTCGTCCCCCTCGACGAGCTCCTCGACACCCACGTCGGCCGCCCGATCGACCTCGACATCGAACGCGGCGGCCAGCCGATGCGCGTCCGCCCGGTCGTCCACGACCTCCACGCGATCACCCCCGCCAGCTTCCTCGAGCTCGGCGGCGGCGTCCTCCACGACCTCTCCTACCAGCGCGCCCGCAACCCGCAGGTGCCCCTGCGCGGGGCCTACCTCGCCAGCGCCGGCTACATGTTCGCCCCCCTCGAGCTCGAGCGCGCCGTGATCCTGGCGATCGCCGGCCGCCCCACACCCGACCTTGCCACCGCCACCGAGATCCTCCAGTCCCTCCCCCACGGCGCCCGCGCGACCGTCCGCTACTACGACCTCGAGGCCCCGACCCGCGAGCGCGTCGCCGTGATCACGATCGACCGCCGCTGGTTCGCCATGACCCACCACACCCGCGACGACGCGACCGGTCTGTGGCCCGGCACCGCCTGCCCGCCGCCACCCCCGGCCCCGCCACCGCAGCCGACCACCATCAGCTTCCCCCACAGCGACGACCCCCGCATCGCCGGCCTGCTGCCCTCGCTCGTCACCGTCGACGCCGCGATCCCCTACAAGATCGACGGCGTCCACGCGATCCGCTTCCGCGGCGCCGGCCTGGTCCTCGACGCCGCCCGCGGCCTCGTCGTCACCGACCGCAACACCGTCCCCGTCGCCCTCGTCGACCTCCGCATCACCCTCGCCGGCGGCCTCGAGATCCCCGCCGAGCCGGTCTTCCTCCACCCGCACCACAACTACGCGATCGTCCGCTACGACCCCGCCCTGGTCGGCGACACCCCCGTCCGCAGCGCCGAGCTCCACCCCCGCCCGCTCACCCCCGGCGAGCCCGTCCGCGTCGTCGCCCTCAAGGCCAACCACCGCGTGTTCTGTCACAACACCGAGATCTCGGCGGTCGAACCCGTCGACCTCCCGCTGCCGCGGCCGCCCCGCTTCCGCGCCATGAACCTCGAGCGCGTCACCCTCGCGACCACCATCGAGTCCATCGGCGGCGTCCTCACCGACGCCGACAGCCGCGTCCTCGCCCTGTGGTCCAGCTTCTCCTACCAGGACAACAAGGAGCACCGCACCGGCGAGTTCGGCCTGCCCGCCCTGCTGCTCCGCGAGCTCCTGGACGACCTCCGCCACGGCCGCGAGCCCGTGTGCTGGGACCTCGGCGTCGAACTCGGCCTCATCTCCCTCGCCGAGGCCCGCAACCACGGCCTCTCCGCCGCCGCCGCCGCCCGCCTCGAGGCCCACGACCCCGTCCGCCGCCAGGTCCTCTCGGTCACCCGCACCTCGGTCGCCGCCCCCGGCTGGCGCGCCGGCGACCTCCTGCTCGCCGTCGCAGCTGTCCCTGAAGACAGCTCCGCCGCCGACCGACCACATGTCTCTTCGGACAGCCGCCCGGTCAACACCTTCCGCGAGGTCGAGCTGGCCGCCGCCGCCGGGCGCCTGCGCGTCACCGTCCTGCGCGACGGCGCCGAGCAGCAGCTCGACGTCCGCGCCGTGGCGCACCGCGGCTGCGGCACCGACCGCGTGATCCACTGGGCCGGCGCGCTCCTCCAGGCGCCGCACCACGCGGCACAGATCCAGCGCAACCTCCCGCCCGAGGGCGCGTACATCTCGCTCTACTGGTACGGCTCGCCCGCCAGCCGCTCCCGCCTGCGCGCCGCCCGGCGCATCGTCGCGGTCGATGGCCGCCCGACCCTCGACCTCGACGCCTTCCTCGCCGCCGTCGCCGACAAGCCGAACCACGCCTCACTGCGCCTCAAGACCGTCGACCTCGACGACAAGGTCGAGCTCATCACCCTCCGCCTCGACCTCGACTACTTCCCCACCTACGAGCTGCGCCGCACCGCCGACGGCTGGGTCCGTCGCGCACTCTGACACCCGGCCCGACGACCGCGGCGCCACACGCACGCTTGCACCCCCGCCGACCCACGCCGACAATGGCGGCCTGGATGGAGGTTGGGATGGTCTGGAACAACTCGTGGCGTCGCTCTCTCTCGCTCGTGCCCACGCTCGCGCTCGCCTGCGGCGACGCCGGCACCACCTCGGCAGGCTCCACCGGTGATGGCAGCAGCAGCTCCACCACCGCGGTGAGCACCACCGGCAAGCCCGACACCACCACCACCGGCGAGCCCACACCGACCACCGGCGGCTCCCACAGCGCCAGCGCCAGCAGCTCAGGCGACCCCGGCTCGAGCACCGGGGCCGTCAGCGCCACAGACCCGGGCGACACAAGCACCACAGCGTCCTCCACCGGCGACAGCTCGAGCAGCGCGAGCACCGGCGCCCCCCAGTGCGACCCACCGCTGACCCTGTGCGCCGGCGCCTGCGTCGACCTCGACTTCGACGCCGACAACTGCGGCGACTGTGGCAGCACCTGCGCCGACGACCAGGTCTGCGTGCTCGGCCAGTGTGAGTCCCTCGCCTGCGAGCCGAACGCCGTCAGCGACTGTTACAGCGGCCCCCTCGACACCGCCGGCGTCGGCCTCTGCGCCGCCGGCCAGCGCGTGTGCAACGAGTTCGGCACCGACTTCGGCCCCTGTGAGGGCGAGGTCCTGCCCGCGCCCGAGAGCTGCGATACGCCCGACGACGACGATTGCGACGGCAAGTCCAACGAGGGCTGCTACCTCGCCAACTGCCTCGCTATCAAGCTGGCCGACCCCGACGCCCCCGACGGCCCCTACGCGATCGACCTCGACGGCGACGACGGCCAGCTCCAGCCCTTCCAGGTCCAGTGCGACATGACGATCGCCGGCGGCGGCTGGACCCGCTTCAACTGGCTGCACACCGACTACACCGCCGGCCAGGATCCCCTCGGCCAGATCCTCCCCGACTGCAAGATCAGCGACCTCCAGTGCCGCGGCCGCATCCCCGCCGGCCCCGTCACCGGCCTCCTCGTCAAGGACCTCACCGACAAGGCCCACGCCGTCTGGACCTTCAACAACTCGATCATCAGCAACGCCGTCCTCGGCGCGCTCCAGTCCAAACAGGAGTACTGCAACGCCAACCAGGGCGCCTTCCAGCCGACCATCAGCACCTCCGTCGAGGCCTACTGCGGCAACGGCCTGGAGGGCGGCTGCGACTCGTTCTTCTACACCTCCGGCGCCTGCAAGGGCGTCGGCAACTGGGGCATCCACTGGGACGGCGACAACGCCTGGTGCGCCGCCGCATTCAAGATGGGCGCCACCTTCGGCGGCTGCGGCAGCCAGGGCGACCAGGGCTTCCTCAACGAGTGCGCCTGCGACGACGAGCAAGGCGAACTCTACTACCGCTGACCGCCTCGCCGCCTCGGGCGGCCCGCCACCGCACGACCGCCTGCTCCGGTGAGCCGCTGCCTCACCGCGTCTGGCGGCCATCGCGACTGCACCGCCTGCTCCGGTGAGCCGCTGCCTCACCGCGTCTGGCGGCCATCGCGACTGCACGACCGCCTGCCCTGTCGCCTCAGCGCCGCTGCGGCGGCGACTGGGGGATCGGCGCCTCGCGCTGCTTGGCGCCGCAGAACAGGATGCTCGAGTCGTACGACTCGCGGATGATCTGCGGCATCATCGCGGCCGCCTCGGCTGTGGTCGCCGTCTGCGGGAACAGCTCGCGGTAGGTGCTCCACGCCGCCTTGCAGTCGCCCGCGCGGGCGAAGCACGAGGCCGCGGTATGGAACAGCGCCTGCGCGCCCCCGGTGATCTGGCCGTCGTCCGGCGCCCGCGGCTTCACCCGCGGGATCAGCTCGCGCGCGGTCGCCAGCGCCGTCTTGCAGAAGGCCGGGCTGCGCCGGTTCATGTAGGCGCCGTCGGACAGGTCGAAGTAGGCCCGAAGCAGGCGGTCGCGCTCCGACGAGTCGCCCTCGCGGCAACGCATCGAGCCGATCTGCTCCGCGGTGATCATCGCCCGCTCGGGCAGCATCCCCGCGTCCGTCTCATACCAGCGGGCGATCCGCTCCTTGCCCTGCTGACACTGGCCGACCAGCATCTCGCACTGCCCGCGCGTCGCCGCCAGGCGCAGGTCCAGCTTCGGATCGATCGCCGCCACCCGGTCGAGGTCGGCGAGACAGCCCGCGCCGTCGTCGTGCATCAGCTTGCGTGTCGCCGCGGTCACCAGCTCGCCGACATCGGGCGCCATCGGCGGCACCGCTTGCAGCGGACCGGTCGCGCTCGCGGGCCCGCTCACGGGCCCGCTCACGGGCCCACTGGCCATCGCGGGCCCACTCGCGCTCACCGCGGCTGCCGGCGCCGGTGCCTCACAGTTGCACTTGCACTCGCACGCCGGACAGTTCGCCGCCGGGCTCTGTGGTCGTACGTCGCACGCGACCGCGGCCGTGAGACCCACGAGCGCGACCAACCCCGTCCTCCAGTGCCCTCCGCCCCGTCGCGCTCGCATGTCCGACCTCGCTTGTCACTGTGCCGGCTTCGCCTTGCACTTCGTCACCATAGCATCGAAGGTCGCGTCCATGCTCTGCTTGCGGATCGCCGGATCCTTCACGTCCTTGAAGCGGTCCGTGGGGAAGTTGGCGTCGAACACGGCGCGCGCCTTCTTGCAGTCGCCCGCGCGCGCGTAGCAGCCCGGGGCGATCGCGTAGAGATCGCGCGAGGCCTGGATGATCTGGTGATCCTCGTCGTCCTTCGGCTTCACCGTCTTCTTGTTCTTGTTGACCTGCTCGTACGCCGTGTCGCAGTCCGCCACGCTCATCTTCTTCATGCTGGCCATCGACAGCGCCATGAAGCCCTGGATGAGCTCGTCGCGCGGGCTCAGCTTGCCCTGACAGTACTGCGAGGCCTGAAACTCCACGCCCTTGTCGAGCTGCTCCGGGCTCTGGCCCATGGCGTTGTTGCCCTCGAGGTACTTACGAAACAGCACCTTCCCGGCGTCGCACTTGCCGGCCAGCATCAGGCACTGCGCGCGGAAGGTGCTCCACGCGATCTTGGGATCCGTCGACTTGCGCTTCGGCTCGAGCTTGTCGTACGCGTCGAGCTCGCTGATGCAGCCCTTGCCGTCGCGCGAGGCCAGCTTCGTCTGGGCCGTCTCGATGCGCGAGCGCGCCATGTCGCTGATCTCGACCTTCAGGTTGACCATCCCGGCCGCGTTCAGCGACTCGGGCGTATCCTCGGCCTTCATCGCCTCCTTCTGCGGGTTCTCCCCGTCCCGGATCGGCCGCAGCGTCAGGCGGATCGGCGCCTTGCAGCCCTCCACCTCGGTCGCCGAGTCCGACTTGCAGGTGCTGAGATCGCCGCCCTGCTTGTCCGCCTTGCGGCTCTTGTTGGTCGAACCACCCGCGCCGAAGCCGTACACGCTGGCCTCCACCGCCGCGTTCAACTCCGCCAGCGAACCCAGCGCGAAGGCCCCGAGGTTGTAGCCGTACACGAAGTGCGTCGCCCCCTCGCAGCCCGGATTGTTGGCGATGTCCGCCCGGTACACCGCGTCACGCGTCGACGTGCGCGTGCCCGCCACGTAGTACTCCATGTGGAACTTCTCGCCGCCCGAGACCCGACCACCCAGCGTCCCCACGCTCAGCGGCAGCTTGGCGTGCAGCTCGCCCTGGTTCGTGATGTCGAGCTTCTCGAGCGCGCCCGAGGTCCACTCGACCGGCTTGTACGCGCCCTGCGACCCGCGGATGCTGTCGTTGCGGCACTCCTCGAGCACGACCATGTCGCAGCCCTCATACCGCACCATCACGACGTCGCTGTTCGCGTAGGCCTCGAAGCTGCTCTTGTCCGTGGCGTCCCACTCGATGATGAAGGGCCGCAGCGCGTTCTTCGGGTTGCAGGCGTTCTGCCCGGCGAAGCTGTCATTCATCAGCCCGCTCTGGCCCGAGTCCCGGGTCGGCGCGGTCTTGGGGATCTTGGTGCCACAGCCAGTCAGGGCCAGCGGGATGGTGAGCAGGGACAACGAGAGCAGGGCGCGGAGCGACATCGGGAGTCTCCTCGGACGAGGCCCCGTGCATGGGGGCCGTGAGCGGCCGCAGACTGCCCGAACTGCCCTGCCCCGTCGAGTCCCTCGACCGCGGGGGCCGAAAGCCCCCGCCTGCACCGTGCCTGCCCGTGCCTGCCCCCGTGCCTGCCCCGTGCCTGCCCGTGGACAGACGCGGCCCTCAGCCCCGACGGCGGCGGAGCAGCAGCCCGCCGGCCAGCGCCAGCAACCAGCCCGCGCTGTTGACTGGTGCGTCGCTGCGGCACGAGCAGCCGTCGTCCTTGCCGTCGACCGTCGCCGTGTCCTCGCTGTCCACGGCGGTGTCGGAGCTCGCGTCGCTGCCACCCGCGCTCGTGTCACCGCTCGGGTCGCCCGTGGTCGGCGGATCCTCGGTCTCGCCGCCGGTCGAGCCGCCCATGGTGGGCACCGTGTCGACGTAGATCTTGGCCTCGGCGAAGCCGACGTTGCCGTCGTGGTCGAGCGCCTCGACGCGGATCGTGTACTCGCCCTTCGGCGGCGCCCCGAGCTCCCAGATCTTCTGGCCGTTGTAGACCGGCTGCTCCTGGCCCAGCTCGGGCACCATCAGGCGCCAGCCGTAGCCGAGGAAGTTGTCGTCGACCTCGACCTCGACGTGCACAGTCTCGCCCTTCATGTAGATCTGCCCGTCGGTCGGCGACAGCATCTTCACCGTCGGCGCCTCGCTGTCCACGCTGTTGACCCCGAAGTAGGCCGTCAGCTCGGCCACGTCGTTCTGCGACCCGCCGGGACAGAACTTGTCATGGATGAAGGTGCAGCCGATGCCGCCGGTCGCCGCGTTGTACGGCGTACAGGTGTCGGCCCACACCTTGTCCCCCGGGGTCGCGTACGGGTACATGATGTTGTTGGCGCCGTCGATGTGGTCGAGGCCCCACGCGTGCGCGGCCTCCTGCAGCGCCGTGGTGCCGAGGATGTTGACGTCGTTGGTCTCCTCGGTGAACGCGAAGGTGGTGTCGCGCCACCACGTGTCGCCGCAGTCGAGGTTGCACGCCACCCCGAGCACGCCCTGGGGCAGCCCGATGATGCCCGGATGCCCGCCCATCATCACCTGGCTGTAGGGCAGGTGCTTCGGCGGCACCTTCTCGTAGGCGATGCGGAGCCCGAACGGCGCCGCCGCATCCTTGAACACCTGGATGATCGCCAGCGCCTTCTGCTCGGTGCCGTTGTAGCCCGGGTAGTCGACCTTGCTCCCCACACACGGCGACTCCGACTCCGACGCGTTGGTCCCATTCGCCAGCGGACCGCCGAAGAAGTTGAGGAAGGTCGTGGCGCGGTGCGGCGGCTCGTCCCACGCGGCCACTGGCTCCTCCGGGTTGCGGAAGTACGGCTTCAGCGCCGACTTCGGCAGCACCTGCGTCCCCTGCAACACCAGGCCCTGTCGGTCGAGCCCCTCGCGGAACTCCTGGGCCCGCGCCTCCAACTCCTCCGCCGTCATCTCGGGCGCCTCGTGGACCGGCTGCCCGAACAGCGTGCGCCCCTCCGCAGCGTGAACACGCGGCGCGAACAACGGCGCGGCGAGCAAGAGGGCGACAACGGGGGAGAGGGACAAAGCGCGGTGAGCCATGAGTGGTAGCTAAACCTGTGTATCACAGCCACGCCACGCGCGGCCCGCGAGTTCGCGCACTATTACGCCGGCTAGGACGCCGACTCGGGGCACACCAGCACGTCCTCCTCGCCACCCATGATGCACAGCACCTGGGGATCGCCCTCGTCGGTCTCCACCTCGCAGCACAGGCTCTTCTGGGGGTCGCTGCCACCACCCTCGCCGTCGCTGTCCATGCCCTCGCTGTCCACACCGCCCCCGGGCGGACACTGGTCCGCGCAAGGACAGCTCGCGCAGTCCACCACCGCCACGTCGCGACACTCGCCGACCACGCACATCTCGTCCGACTTGCACGCTTCGTCACAACGACCGCAATGCGCTTCGTCGGCGTGGAGATCCACGCAGCCCCCCTCGCACAGCGACTCGCCCTGACCGCAGCCGCCCGTGTCCCCCGAACCGCCCGTCGGCGTGTCACCCGTGGCCTCGGTGTCGCTACCCGCGGAGTCCGAGTCGCCGGCTGAGGCCGGCGGCAAGACATACTCCGCCAGCGCACAACCCCCCGACCACAGCGCGACGACGAGAACAAAGCAGCGCACCCCTCAGCTTTCCCGCACGCCCCGACGAGTTACAACCCACAGCCCCGCGCGCCAGCGCTCGCACCCGCCTGGGGACCCGCGACGACAACTACCAGCGACATGCGGGGGCCCGAGAAAGCGGACCAATCCCGACGTTGACAGCGAATTTGCCAGCTCCGTAAAGTGCCACCCATGGTGGACGCCTCACGCAGATGCACACGCGCTGAACTCGGACGGCGGTCGCCTGTGTGGGCCGCCGCCCTGCTCGCCGCCGGCTGTTACTCCGGCGCCAGCGCTGACACCGACGCGGACACCGGCACCGCCAGCAACCCCACGGCCACCGACTCCGGCGACCCCACCGACTCCGGCGACCCCACCGACTCCGGCGACTCCGACACCGCCGGCGACGCGGAGCTCCTGCCGCAGACCTCCCGCTACCCCCGCCTCAGCCACACCCAGTGGGAGAACACGATCCAGGACCTGTTCTTCCTCACCGAACCCACTGGCTTCAGCGCCCTCTTCATCGGCGACCCCGTCAGCGGCGGCTTCGACAACAACAGCGAGGCGCTCAAGGTCACCGCCACCCTGTGGACCGACTACCAGCGCGGCGCGGAGCAGGTCGCCGAGCTCGTGGCCAGTGACCCCGCCCTGCTCGCAAAGTTCGCCCCACCGACCGACGGCGACTCCGACGCCCAGGCCACCGCCTTCATCACCAGCTTCGGCAAGCGCGCCTACCGACGCCCGCTCACCGCCGAGGAGATCGCCCGCCACCTCGAGATCTTCCACGCCGGCGTCGCCACCCCCGGCGAGCTCGCGGCCTTCCCGGCCGGCGTGCGCCTCGTCGTCCAGGCCATGCTGCAGTCGCCGCACTTCCTCTACCGCGTCGAGGCCAGCGAGGTCCCCGACGGCACCAAGATCCGCCTGAGCGGCCACGAGATCGCCAGCAAGCTGTCCTACATGCTGTGGAACACCATGCCGGACGACGCGCTCTTCGCCGCCGCCGCCGACGGCAGCCTCGATGACCCCAAGGGCGTCGCGGCCCAGGCCGCCCGCCTGCTCGACCACCCCCGCGCCCACGCCATGGTCGCCAACTTTCACTACCAGCTGCTCCAGGTCGACCACTACAGCGACATCTACAAGGACCCGGTCAAGTTCGCCGCCTACAGCGCGGAGCTAAACCCGCTGCTCGCCAGCGAGACCCTCAAGTTCGTCGACGACGTCGTGTTCAACGACGGCGACCTCGCGACCCTCCTGACCGCCCCCTACACCTTCGTCAACGCCAAGCTCGCGCCCTTCTACGGGGTCGCCGGCGACTTCAGCGACGACTTCGTCAAGGTCGACCTCGACCCCGCCCGCCGCGCCGGCATCCTCACCCAGCTCGGCTTCCTCATGGCCAACGCCGGCGCCTTCGAGAACGACCCGATCCACCGCGGCGTGTTCCTGAACCTCCAGCTGCTCTGCTCCAACCTCCCGCCGCCGCCCAACATGGTCCCGCCGCTGCCACCACCCGTGGAGGGCGAGACCCTGCGCGAGCGCGTCGACCGTCACACCGGCAAGGGCACCTGCGGCGAGGGCTGCCACGGCTACCTGATCAACCCCATCGGCTTCGCCTTCGAAAACTACGACCCGCTCGGCCAGTGGCAGACGATGGACGCCGGCAAGCCGGTCGACGCCGCCGCCGAGTTCAGCCTCGGCGGCGTCAGCCAGAAGTACGACGGCGCCGTCGAGCTCGCCCACCTCATGGCCGACAGCGACGAGGCCCACCGCTGCTACGTCGCCCACTTCCTCGAGTACGGCTACGCCCGCCGCCCCCAGAAGGCCGACGACAAGTTCATCGCCACCCTCGCCGCCAGCTCCAAGTCCGGCACCCACACGATCAAGCAGATCATCCTCGAGCTCAGCAAGAGCGACGCCTTCCTGTTCCGCGCACCGGTGGAGCCATGACCATGACCCGCAAACCCATCCTCTCCCGCCGCGGCTTCCTCTACGGCGCTGGCGGCGTCGCCGTCGGCCTCCCCTTCCTCGAGGGCCTCCAGCCCCGCAAGCTCCGCGCCGCACCGCCCGAGCGCCCCCGCTTCGCCGTGTTCGTCCGCCAGGCCAACGGCTGCGCCCAGGCCGACAACGGCGAGCCCGAACAATTCTGGCCCAGCCAGCTCGGCGCCATCACCAAGGAGTCCCTCACCGCCGACAGCGACCGCGCCGTCAGCGAGCTCGCCGAGTTCGCCGACCAGCTGCTCATGGTCCGCGGCACCCGCTTCGCCTTCCCCGGCAACGGCTGCGGCCACTCCGGCGGCGGCAACCAGGTCCTCACCGCCCAAAAAGTCTCCGACGACCCGTCCGGCAACCTGTCACTGGCGATGGGCGAGTCCGTCGACAACCGCATCGCCCGCGAACTCAACCCGAAGAGCAACCCCGAGCCGCTCGCCACCTACGCCGGCGCGATGGGCGGCTACATCAACGAGGTCCTGTCCTACCGCGGCCCCAAGGACCTCCGCGCCGCCGACCGCAACCCGTGGAGCGTCTACACCAAGATGGTCGGCATCACCACGCTCCCCGAGGAGGTGATCCAGCAGATCAAGACCCGCCGCACCAGCGTCAACGACCTGCTCAAGGAGCAGATGAGCAGCCTGATGAGCTCACCCAAGCTCAGCAAGGACGACCAGGACCGCCTCCAGCTCCACTTCGACGCGATCCGCGACATCGAGGTCGAGCTGTCCTGCCAGCTCCCGCCGCAGGAGGAGCAGGACGCGATGGCGGCCCAGATGGACTACAGCGGCCAGGACGACCGCATGCAGACCATCGTGATGATGCACATGAACCTCATCGCCCTCGCCTTCGCCTGCGACTACACCCGCACCGCCACCCTGCAGATCGGCGACGGCAACGACGGCACCGAGTACCTCCTCGACGGCGTCAAGTTCCCCCGCTACCACCAGATCTCCCACCGCATCTACAGCGACGGCTCCGAGGGCGACCCGATCCCCGACGCCCTCGGCAAGCACCACCGCATCGACCGCGAGCACGCCAGGATGTTCGCCCACCTGCTGCAGCGCCTCGCCATGTACACGACCGACACCGGCACCCTCCTGGGCGACTCCGTCGCCGTTTGGTGCAACGACCTCGGCGCCGGCGTCAGCCACACCTACAACAACATCCCCTGGGTCTGCGCCGGCAGCTGCGGCGGCTTCCTCAAGACCGGCCAGTACATCGACGCCGGAGACGTCACCCACAACAAGTTCCACAACACGATCCTGAGCGCCGTCGGCCTCACCAACGTCGAGGGCAATTTCGTCGACGACTTCGGCGACCCCGAGCTCGAGCCCGGCGTCATCGACGGCATGATCGCGGTGTGATCGCCACGTGATCGCACCGCGCCCGCGCCTGCCCCACCGATCCTGGCGCGACCCGGCCCCCCGCCCGACCCCGCGCCATCACCTGTCCTGCGCCGCGCCACTGGCCGCCCACGCGCTTGGGCAGTAGCCTGGTCCAGGTGTCCCAGATCCGCCGCGTCGTCACCGCCCGGTCGCTGACCCTCGTTCTGACCGCCGCGCTGACCTCCGCAGCGGCGCCCGGCTGCGGCAAGCACCACACCCTCGGCGGCGTCGACCTCACCCAGGGCCCCGCCGCCCACGAGCTCGCCAACCTCGCAGTCGCCCAGAAGGGCGCCGCCGCCGTCGCCGTCGTCACCACCGACGTCGGCCGCGGCCTCGCCTTCGTCGTCGACCCCGGCGGCTACCTCATCACCAACCGCCACGTCGTCGAGGACGCCGACTACATCGAGGACCTCACCTTCCCCGCCCTCCAGCCGACCCGCAGCTTCGCCGCCGTCCGCATCGTCTACATCGACCCCGTCCGCGACCTCGCCCTCCTCAAGATCGACAGCGACGAGCCCCTCCCCTACCTGTCCCTCGGGACAGACCACCCCGTCCCCATCGACAAGTACCTCGGCTTCCAGGACAAGGTCCTCCTGCTCACGCGGGTCGCCGAGGACGACAGCGGCGGCAAGCACGACGGCACCCGCCCGGGCTTCGTCGCCCGCAGCGGCAAGGTCCAGGAGCTCGCGGTCTTCAACAAGGCCGTCGGCCCCGGCGCCTTCTTCGGCCTCTCACACGACGTCAAGCGCGGCATGAGCGGCGGCCCGGTGCTCGACCGCTACGGCCGCGCCGTCGGCGTGGTCTCGTGGACCTGGAAGCACCGCGTCGGCGGCTACGCGATCCCGATCTCCGAGGCCACCCAGATGCTCGCCGACCGCCCCGCCATGACGACCAGCTCGCAGCAGGCCCACCGCGCCGAGACCCGCGCCCGCGGCTTCGTCGCCGCCGTCCACGACGGCGACCTCGAGATCGCCCGGCGCATGCTCTCGCCGACCCACGCCCGCAAGGTCCGCGCCTACACCATGCGCACCATCGCCGAGCAGCTCCCCGGCGAGGGCCGACTGCCCGTCCAACAGTTCGTCGCCGCCCTCGAGGACCTCGTCGACTCCCAGCCCCCCGGCGCCAAAGACCTGCCCTTCGCCGCCGTCCAGGAGGTCGTCATCCGCACCGGCAGCCCCGGCTTCATGACCGCCCTCGGCGTCGACGGCCTGCTGTCGAAGGAGCAGGTCATCAGCTTCTTCTTCGAGTTCTCCCAGGCCTACGTCAGCGCCCGCTTCTTCGCCGCCATGTCCGCCGAGGCCGCGATGGACCTCGCCCTGTCCCGCCTGCAAACCGTCGACGCCTCGCGCACCTTCGCCTTCGCCGACATCGCCGAGCGCCTCGGCAGCGGCGACGACATCACGATCGAGAAGATCGAGGTGGTCCCCGGCGCCTACGCCCCCCAGGCCGTCGTCCGCCTCCGCGTCGCCCACAAGCCCGCCAGCCCCACCACCCCGGCCCCCGCGCCCCAGACCCTCATCATGCAGCTTCGCCTCGAGTGGGGCGACTGGTACATCGCCGAGATCCAGACCCTCGGCCTCGCCAGCTGACGCCTCACGGCCGGCGATCGGCCAGCACCGCCTCGCCCAGCGGCACCTCGAGCTCGACGTCGTTGATCGTCCGCCGATCCTCCCCGAGCTCCTGCCCCTTGCGCACGCGCACCACGCTGCCCGGCTCGCCCGCGTGCTCGTAGCTCGACGCCCACCCCGCCGGCACCCGCGGCGTCGTCATGCTGTACACGTAGCGCGCGTCCCTCGGCGCCAGGTTGACGCAGCCGTGGCTCTTGCGGTGGCCGAAGCCGTTGTGCCAGTACGCGCCGTGAAGCGCGAAGCGGCCGTCGAAGTACTGCACCCACGGCACCGCCTCCACGTGGTACGGCGACTCCTGCGCGTCCTCCGGCCGGTTGCGCATGCTCCCCAGCGCCAGCTTGTTGCGGATGCGGTACACGCCCTTCGGCGTCGAGGTGTTCGGCTTGGCCCCGGTCCCGCTCGAGATCAGCGTCAAGAAGATCGGCGTCTGCCCGACCATCACCGCCAACATCTGCTGCTGCAGGTCGACGTCGATCCACGTCTCGCCCTCGGCCAGCCCCGTGAGCTCCGGCCCCGCCTCGAACCACCGCACCTTGCCAGCCTCGATGTACCCCGGCACCCCGGGCCCGAGCGCGTCGGGGATCGTGATCCACCGCGCCCCACCACCGGTGTGCAGCTCCGGCAGCACCTCGATCGCCGCGTGGAACTCGAGCTCCTTCAGCGTCGGCGCCTTGAGCTTCGGCTCGCCGCGCAGCAGCGCCTCGTGCGACACCACCCACGCCGCCCGCCGTCCCTCCGTCACCGGCACGTCGGCCAGCACCCGCCCCGCGAACTCGCTCGGCTTCTCCGCCTTCATGTCCTGCGCCGGCACCACCTGCTCGTCGGCGTCCTCGTAGATCTTTCCGAAGCCCGGGAGCGGCCGAAGATCGACGAATGCGTACTGCCGATTCGGCTCGAGGTAGTCGACCGGCTCGCGCCCGTTCATCAGCGAGTAGCGGCTGCGATAGCGCGGCACCTCGGCCAGCAGCTTGCCCTTCCGGTCGGCCCGCGGCTTGGCGTAGAGATACGGCACCACCAACCCCTCGGGCACCAGCGGCAGCAGCTCCGGCGCCGCCTCGCTCACCGTCGCCGTCTTGAGGCAGACGTACCCGTCGCCCTCGCGCGCCCCGGCCAGGGCCCAACCCTCGCCCGCACAACCTGTCCCTTCGACCAGGCCATAGATAGCGAAGGGCGTGTCCGCGTCGATGCGCCCGCGCATGTCGCTGCCATAGCGCGGGGCGGCGTACACGATCAGCGTCCGCGGCGACACCCGCAGCCCGCTCGGCGTCACCTCGGCCGCGACCTCCGGCACCTCCACCTCGTCCGCCTCCTCCGGCTCGCCCTCCTCCGCCCCAGCCTCCGCATTCACCGGCCCGGCCACCGACTCGACCGCAACACCCGGCGAAGTCACCTCGCCAGCCCGATCGCCCACCGCCGTCAGCCCTTCGACCTCCCCGTCGTCACACGCCCACAGCAGCAGCGCCAGCGCCGACACGGGCACGAGCAGACCGGACAGGGCGAAGAGCAGAGGCGAGGAGCGGTGCTTCACGGCGTGTGACATGGCGAGGGGCTTGGGAAAGGTGCGGGCTTCGTGCCATCATCCCGGGCGGTGCAGAGCTTCACAGGGACCTCCGAATACATCGTTTCTCCGGAGCTGGCGCGGGCCGTGGACGTCGCGGTCGCGCTCGGGCGACCGCTCCTGGTCAAGGGCGAGCCGGGGACCGGCAAGACCTTGCTGGCCCGGGACATCGCCCGCTTCTTCAACACTCCACTGGAGCGCTGGCATGTCAAATCCACGACGAAAGCAGTGGACGGGCTCTATCAGTACGATGCCGTGCGGCGCCTGCATGATAGCCGCTTCGGCGACGGCGAAGTCCGTGATATCGGGCGTTACATCACGCTGGGACCGCTCGGGCGGGCATTCGCGCGCGACGAGCGTCTGGTCGTCCTGATCGACGAGATCGACAAGGCCGACCTCGAGTTCCCCAACGACCTCCTGCACGAGCTCGACACCATGAGCTTCACGATCCCCGAGACCGGCGCGACGGTCTCCGCGCGCCAGCGACCGATCGTCATCATCACCAGCAACAACGAGAAGGAGCTCCCGGACGCCTTCCTCCGCCGCTGCGTGTTCCACTGGATCGACTTCCCCGACCGGGCGCTGATGACCCGCATCGTCCGCGTCCACCACCCCGACGCCGAGGAGCGCCTGCTCGTCGGCGCGCTCGAGGCCTTCTACGCCCTGCGCAGCGTCGACGGCCTGCGCAAGCCCCCGAGCACCAGCGAGCTCATCGACTGGATCTCCGCCCTGCGCCACTCCGGCATGGACCCCGCCAAGCTGCTCGGCGCCGGCCTCCCCTTCATCGGCACCCTGCTCAAGAAGGAGCAGGACATCGACACCGCCCAGCGCCGCTTCAACGCCACCACCGCCCGCGCCGGCCGCAGCTGATGTTCCTCGAGTTCTTCTACAACCTCCGCGCCCGCGGGGTCCCGGTCACCACCCACACCTGGCTGGCCCTCGTCGACGCGCTCGCCCGCGGCCTCCACAACAACACCCTCGACGGCTTCTACCAGGTCGCCCGCTGCATCCTCATCCAGAGCGAGGCCCACTACGACGACTTCGACCGCGTGTTCGCCGAGACCTTCCGCGGCGTCCAGGCCGACGCGCGTAACCTCCTGTCCCAGCTCGAGGAGTGGCTCCGCGATCCCAAGTCGCTCGAGCACCTGGACCCCGAGCTGCGCGCGCAGCTGGCCGCCATGGACCTCGAGCAGCTGCGCCGCGAATTGCTCGAGCGCCTCGAGCAACAGAAGGAGCGCCACGACGGCGGCAACCGCTGGGTCGGCACCGGCGGCACCTCGCCCTTCGGCACCGGCGGCATGAACCCGGCCGGCATCCGCGTCGGCGGCGGCGGCAGCCGCAGCGCCCTCGCCGTCGCCGACGCCCGCCGCTTCCGCGAGTTTCGCCGCGACCTGGTCCTCGACACCCGCCAGATCGCCGCCGCCCTCCGCCGCCTCCGTCGCCTCACCCGCGACGACGGCAAGCTGATCCTCGACTTGGGCGAGACCATCGACGCCACCGCCCGCAACTGCGGCGACATCGAGGTCGTCATGAACCCCGAACGCCACGCCGATGTCCGCCTGCTGCTCCTCCTCGACGTCGGCGGCAGCATGGACCCCCACGCCGAGCTGGTCTCCCGCCTGTTCTCCGCCGCCCACCAGGGCGGCGGCTTCAAGGAGCTCCGCTCCTACTACTTCCACAACTGCGTGTACCAGCGCGTGTTCGCCGACGCCGCCTTCACCAAGCCCGTCAGCACCGCCGAGCTGCTGAAGACCCTCGACAGCAAATGGACCGTCGTCCTCGTCGGCGACGCGTACATGCACCCGGGCGAGCTGACCATGTCGAGCGGCGACTGGTGGGAGTCCGCCCGCGGCCCCTCCGGCCTGACCTGGCTCGCCCGCCTCGCCGACCGCTTCCCCCGCAGCGCCTGGCTGAACCCGGAACCACCGAGCCTGTGGCGCTCCGGCACCATCGCCGAGATCGCCCGCGTGTTCCCAATGTTCCAGCTCACCCTCGCCGGCCTCGACGACATGGTCCGCCACCTGCGTCGCCCCGCGCTCTCGAGCGAGCGCCGCAACCGCGTCGCAACGCTCGCGCGCGGCCGCTAAGAAGCCGCGAGCCGCCCGCGCCCCGCGATCGGGTTGATCGCTCGCCACCCCCTCCGTCCGCTCAAGGACCGCACCGATCGTCCCCGCCGCCCCGCCGCCGAACAGCGTTACGTCGCGTCCCGACCCCCTCTCGCGCCTGCGCTTGACAGCCCGCGCCCGCTGGCCGCAAGAAGGCCAGACCGTGCCGCGCCTCTCCCTAGCCCTCTCGCTCCTCCCCGCCCTCGTCATCGCCGGCACCGCCGCGACGGCCTCCGCCGCCGCCCCGGCCGACCCCGAGAACCGGGTCCACCGCCGCTTCCGCTTCCACATCGACACCGACGCGGTCGGCTGGACCCGCGGCCGAAGCTTCCTCCCTGCCGACGCCCCCGACGGAGCGCCCACCACCAAGATCGACAACGTCGGCCTCGGCTTCGCTCGCCCGCTCCAGGGCGACAAGCCCGTCGCGGGCACCGACCCGATCCTGGGCACCATCGGCACCTCGATGTTCGGCCTCGGCCTCGGCTACGGCATCACGCCCTACCTCATCCTCGGCGCCCGCGTCGGCCTCGCCTTCGACCGCACCACCAGCCCCAGCGACTCGCCCTTCAAGCAATCGAACAATTTCTTCAGCACGGTCTTCACGCCCTACCTCGAGATCTTGCCGCTGCCCCGCGGCCGCATCCTGCCCTTCATCCTGGTCCGCTCCGGCCTCAGCGCCGTCACCTTCGGCGATCGCAGCCGCGGCAGCGAGGGCCCGATCGAGGTCAACACCCTCGACCGCTTCAGCCTGCTAGGCCCGACCGTCGGCGTCGGCGGCGGCGCCCACTTCCTCATCACCGACTACTTCTCGATCGACGCCAGCCTGATGTTTGACTACCGGTGGTACTTCGCCAAGAGCCTCACCAAGGACAAGATCGCCGGCACCAGCGTCTCCGGCGACTGGGAGAGGCAGTGGCAGTCCTTCACCCTCGGGGCCGTCCTCGGCTTCTCCGTGTGGTTCGGCGGCGGCGGCACCTGAGCCCGCGTGGGCGGCGCGACAACCCGCACCGTGAGCGCCACCGCTCTCCCGCGCCCCACACCATTCGCGATACCCTCCCCGCATGGACCCAGAACTGCTCCAGCACCTCGCCAACCCCGACGTGTGGATCAGCCTCCTGACCCTCTCGGTCCTCGAGGTCGTGCTCGGCCTCGACAACGTCATCTTCATCTCGATCCTCGTCGGCAAGCTCCCCGCCGACAAGCGCGATCGGGCCCGACGGATCGGCCTCATCGGCGCCTTCGTCATGCGCATCGGCCTGCTCAGCGCCCTCAGCTGGGTCATGGGCCTCAAGCACCCGCTGTTCACCGTGCTCGGCCAGGAGATCACCGGCAAAGAGGCCGTGCTGCTCGGCGGCGGCCTGTTCCTGCTCTACAAGGCCACCAAGGAGATCCACGAGCGCGTCGACGGCCCGCTCAGCGAGGACGAGATCGCCAAGGTCAAGGCCACCAGCGTCGCCAGCGTCGTGTTCCAGATCCTCCTGCTCGACCTGGTCTTCTCGATCGACTCGGTCGTCACCGCGGTCGGCATGGCCCAGCACCTGTGGATCATGATCGCCGCCAACGTCATCGCCCTCCTCGTGATGCTCCGCGCCGCCAAGTCGATCGCCGAGTTCGTCGACCGCCACCCCACCGTCAAGATCCTCGCCCTCAGCTTCCTCATGATGATCGGCCTGCTGCTCGTCGCCGAGGCCTTCGAGGTCCACGTCCCCCGCGGCTACGTCTACTTCGCCATGGCCTACAGCGTCTGCGTCGAGCTCATCAACATCCGCATCGCCAGCAAGCGCGCCGCCCACAAGGCCGCCGCCGCCTGACCACGGGACCCAAACACCCGCACCTGCTCGCGGACGCGACGCGACCTCAAGGAAACCCGAACGCCCGCACATAGTCCGCGCCAGCGTCGTGGCACTTCGTGCACACCCGCGGCGAGCCCGAGAAGCTGACCTCGCCGTCCGGCTCGTACTCGGCCCAGAACCACCCGTCCTCGCGCTTCTCCATCGCCGCCACCAGGTGCGGCTCGCCGCCCTTGAACCCGTCCTTCACGATCAGCGAGCCCTCCGGCCACGCCGTCAGCGGCGCGCCCGCGGCCAGCGCCTCGGCCAGCGTGTCGTTGACGAAGATCTCGACCGCGTCCCCGTGCGAGGCCGTGCTCGGCGTCCGTCCCGGATACCCCGGCGCCCGCTCCCAGCTGCGATAGTCGGCCTCGTGGAACGACTCCCACAGGCTCTGCGCCCCCGCCTCATCCTGGTTGCGGCAGCCGAGTAGACCCAACACGACGATGGCGACAGCGAGGCGGTGCATGGAGAGACTTCACCTCGGATACGTCGCCACGGCAAGCGAAGTTACAGTTGGGACACGCAGTACGCCATCTCGATGATCACGTCCTCGAGCGGCACATCCATCAAGCCATTCTCGTCGCCGACCGGGACCTCGGCGATCGCGTCGCGCACGTCGAAGCCGTCGACCAGCACCCCGAACACCGCGTACTGCCCGTCGAGGCCCGGCTGCGGCCCGTCGCACAGGTAGAACTGCGCCGCGGCGGTGTCCGGCGCCTGCATGCGCGCCATCGCGATCGCCCCGTCCACGTGCGTCAACGCCGGGTTGATCTCGAGCGGAATCGGCGGGTTGGTCGGCTTCTCCATCAGGTCCGGCGTGAACCCGCCGCCCTGGATCACGAAGTCGATCGCCACCCGGTGGAAGATCGTCCCGTCATAAAAACCAGACTCGACATAATCGAGGAAGTTGGCCGTGGTGTTCGGCGCGTTCACGGCGTCGAGCTTCACGATCATGTCCCCCATCGTCGTCGCCAGCAGCACGTGCGGCGTGTCGCCCGAGCAGTCCGCCCCCCCCGTGTCGCCGCTCGTCCCGCTCGTCTCGCCCGTCTCCCCTGCCGTCGCGTCCGTCGTCGGCTCCGCCGTGGTCGGCGCGTCCGTACTCGTCAGCTCGGCGCTCGCCTCGGTCGTGTCGACCGGCTCGTCCGTGGTGGTCCCGGCGCCGCTCGACCCGCCCTCGGTCTCGGTCGCGCTGGTCGCCGGCCCGCTGTTGCAGCCCAGCGCGACGAGAAGAACAATCACCGGTGACTTGAGGAGATCGAAGTGGCGCATATGCGGCCCCTTGTCGCGCGCTTCCCGGCCACGCGCAAGAAAGCACGAGGGTCACCACCCGCGCCGTCTCACACCCCGCCCGCACGGCCCGCGCAGCGCCCAGGTTGCGGCCCGACCGCCCGCGGGTTACCAGCGAGGCGATGTCTCCCCACGCCAGCCTCCTCGACGCCATCCTCCAGCGCCGCAGCGCCGCCGGCCTCAGCCCGCCCGGCCCGACCCCGCAGCAGTTCGAGCTGCTGCTGCGCGCCGCCACCACCGTCCCCGACCACGGCATGCTGCAGCCGTACCGCTTCGTCCTCGTCGCCGACGAGGCCCGCGCCCGCCTCGGCGACGCCCTCGCCGAGGCCGCCCGCGAGGCCCGCCCCGACCTCAGCGCCGGCCTCCTCGAAAAGGCCCGCCGCAAGCCCTTCGCCGCCCCGGCGCTGATCGTCCTGATCGCCGCCCCGCGGGCCGACTCGCCGATCCCCGAGTGGGAGCAGCTCGCCAGCGCCGCCTGCACCGGCTACGCGATCGTCCTCACCGCCCACGCCCTCGGGCTCGGCGCAGCCTGGAAGACCGCCGCCGTCCTCGAGGGCGCCGCGCTGCGCGACACCCTGGCGCTGCAACCCGGCGAGCGCCTGCTCGGCTGGGTCTTGCTCGGCCAGGCCGACCCCCAGGCCCGCCCCCGACCCGTCGTCGACCTCCGCCGCGTGGTCGGCGAGCTCACGCAGGACGGCCTCCAACCCTACCTCCCGCCCGCCGACTAGGCGCCCACGCGCCCGGGTTTGCGGGTACACGTACGCCATGTGTGAAGAGACCACCGCGCCCACCGGCTTCGCCGCGCTGGGCCTGTCCGAGCCAATGCTGCAGGCCCTGCGCCAGGTCGGCTACGAGACCCCCTCGCCGATCCAGGCCGAGTGCATCCCCCGCCTCCTCGCCGGCCACGACCTCCTCGGCCAGGCCCAGACCGGCACCGGCAAGACCGCCGCCTTCGCCCTGCCGATCCTCCAGCGCCTCGAGCTGAGCCCGCCGCGCCTGCAAGCGCTCGTGCTCACGCCCACCCGCGAGCTCGGCATCCAGGTCGCCGAGGCCTTCCAGCGCTACGCCGCCGGCCTGCCCGGCTTCCACGTCGTCCCGATCTACGGCGGCCAGAGCTACGGCCCCCAGCTGGCCGCGCTGCGCCGCGGCGTCCACGTCGTCGTCGGCACCCCCGGCCGCATCATCGACCACCTCGAGCGCGGCTCCCTCGACCTCTCGCAGATCCGCCACCTCGTCCTCGACGAGGCCGACGAGATGCTGCGCATGGGCTTCATCGACGACGTCGAGACGATCCTCCGCCGCACCCCCGCCACCCGCCAGACCGCCCTGTTCTCCGCGACCCTCCCGGCGCCGATCCGCCGCATCGCCCAGACCTACATGCGCGACCCGGTCGAGGTCACGATCGCCGCCAAGACCCGCACCGCCGACAACATCCGCCAGCGCTACTGGCTCGTCAACGGCCTCCACAAGCTCGACGCCCTCACCCGCATCCTCGAGGCCGAACCCTTCGACGCCATCATCGTGTTCACCCGCACGCGCCAGGCCACCGACGAGCTGGCCGAGCGCCTCCAGGCCCGTGGCTTCGCCGCCGCTGCGATCAACGGCGACATCCAGCAGGCCCAGCGCGAGCGCTGCATCGCCGCCCTGCGCGACGGCAAGATCGACATCCTCGTCGCCACCGACGTCGCCGCCCGCGGCCTCGACGTCGAGCGCGTCAGCCACGTCATCAACTACGACGTCCCCACCGACCCCGAGAGCTACGTCCACCGCATCGGCCGCACCGGCCGCGCCGGCCGCAGCGGCGAGGCGATCCTCTTCATCGCCCCGCGCGAGCGCGGCCTCCTGCGGGTCATCGAGCGCGCCACCCGGCAGCCGATCGAGCTCATGGCGCTGCCCACGATCAAGCAGGTCAACGACAGCCGCGTCGCCCGCTTCAAGCAGCAGATCCGCGACGTCCTCGCCGACGGCGAGCTCGAGATCTACCAGCAGGTCATCGACGAGTTCGAGCGCGAGGACGCAGTCTCGGCCCGTGACATCGCCGCCGCCCTCGCCCACATGTTCACGACCAACCGCGGCGACGAACCATTCCTCATCCCCCCGCCCGTCCGCCAGCAGCGCCGCTGATCACATCCCCAGCGCCACCGCGCTGGCCTCCACCGTCGCCCGCGTCACCGCCACCGCGAAGTCGAGGTCCAGGTCCGCGACCTCGTCCGGCCCGCCCATGCAGTGATAGTTCGGATTGCGAAACTCCCCCGTGTCCGTCAAGAACACCGCCGGATACCCCGCCGCCCAGAACGACGCGTGGTCCGAGCGGCGCAGGTCGTCGAAGGTCGGCGTGTTCTCCGTCCCCGCCGGCAGCTCGAGCACCGCGCTCTTGATCCCCGCCCGCTCGGCGGCCGCCGCGAACTCGAGCGCCCGATCGTGCGCCAGCGAGCTCGCAATCACCGCGATGAAGTCGCCGCGAAACTCGTTCGCCTCGATCTGCTGGTACTCCGGCCCGAACACCAGCGAAAATCCCTCCGGCACCTGCTGCGTGTTCGGCTCGTTCGAGCGAAACCCGATCATGTCGAAGTTGTAGTTGATCACGACCTCGTCCTTCGCCGCCTGCGCCGACGCCACGTACACCTCGGACCCGACCAGCCCGCGCTCCTCCTCGTCCCAGCAGCCGATCATCACCGTGCGGTCAAAGCTCGGCAGCGCCAGCAAACGCGCGATCTCCAGGGTCGCCGCCACCCCCGTCGCGTTGTCGTCCGCCCCGTGACAACCATCGATGTGGTCATAATGCGCCCCCACCAGCACCTGCCCCGGCTCGCTCCCCAGCCGCCGCCCGACCACGTTCACCCCCGACCCATAATCCTGCAGCGCCACCTGATAGCCATACTCCGCCAGCCGGTCCGCGCACAGGTCCTGCACCGCCTGCCAGTGCGGCGTCCCCGGCACCCGCAGATCCGCGATGAACTCGAGGTCCTCCCGGTACGCCGCCGCATCGACACAATCCGCCAGCGTCTGCGGCGACTCCAGACACGGATCTACCGCCCCGGTGCTCTCACCCCCGCCCGTCGTCGGCACCGCCCCCGAGCTCCCCGACGTGCCCGCACCCTCGCCCGTCACCGACCCAGACCCAGACCCAGACCCACCCTCCGCCGCGCCACCACCCCCACAGCCGATCCCCAGCGCGACCGCGAAGATGATGAGCTCTCGACCGCGTCCCTGCATAGCCAATATGTATCACGAGACCCACGACGCCCTACACCGCCTGTCCAAACCAGGCCTGCCGCGAATCCACGCTGCTCAGCGGCCAGCCGGGCTGCCCGAGCTGCAGCGCGGGTTTGGCAGCGCCCCACCGGCGCCGTACTTGGCGAAGCAGTTACCGTCCGGCGTGACGAAGGTATAGGCCCCGCACCGCGGGTTGTTGCGGCAGATCTGCGCGCACGCAGCGGCATCGGCGGCCCGTTGCACACCGATATCGCAGCCGATGTAGTCGGTCGCGCCCGCCTGGACCTCGCTCGCCGCGGGTGCCGGAGGGTGCGGCGGCACCGGGTCCGCCGCGCCGCCCAGCCACACCGTCGCGCCCGCCGCATCGCTCGCGCCCACGTCGAGCCGCGTCGCCACCGTCCCGTCCATCCAGCGCAGCGTCTGGGTGCCATCGCGAGGCGTCAGCCCGCGCTGGGCCGGGCCCTCCCCGCGGGCCCCAATGTCCGCCGGCACCCGGGCGACAAACAGCAGCTTCTGGTTGTCGATGCGGTCGCCGGCCCGCTTCACCGTCCCCCCGTCGATCTCCTCGATCACGAGCTCACTCTGGAACTGTCCATCCGCCCCCGGGTCGATGTACCGCACCCCTTTCACGTCCAGGCCCAGCCGATCCCCCGCCCGCAACGTGCTCTGAAAGAAGCGGTCCCTGCCGGTGCGAAGCAGCCGGACCTCCTCGGGCTGACCGCTCTCGTTGACCCGCAAATACCAGGTGACCACCCCCGGGCACGCGCTGTGGCGATCGTACACGTCCCACCCGTCCGCCGTCCGCGGGTGGCGGTACTCGAGCACATAGAACTCCCGGGGCCGCTGCGGATCAAACAGCACCATCGGCCGCTCGTCCGCCCCCATCGGCGCGAAGAGCTGGTAGTTGGCCGCCGGCGCGCGGGTCGACACATACCGCGGCGCCGCCCAGCCGAGGCGGATCTTGTGCCACGGATCGAGGTGGGTCCAGATCCGCTGGTGCGGCGACCCACCGCGCGCGCAGCCCATCAGCGTATAGCCGCCGTTCCAGCACTCGCCCGTCCCCCCGGGCCCGTACAGGTCGGTCGTCCCGAGCGTGTGCATCAGCTCGTGCGAGGTGTTGTAGGTCTCGCCGAGGTGGCCCACCGCCGCGACGTTGACCCCGCCGTCCGTCGGGCACAGATCGATATTCTCTAGCAGCCCCCGCGAGCCGACGTTGCGGCACACCCGACGCGCCGCCCCGCTGTCGCGCCCATGGTTGCTGACGGCCAGCACGATCAACTCGTTCTCGTCGACGCGGCCGTCGACGTTGAAGTCGTAGTCCCAAAACGAGAAGCCGGCCTTCACCGCGGCCTCGACCACGTCCGCGTGCTCTTCCGTGTTCACCGGCGTCGTGATCGGCAGCGGCCCGATCGCCCCGGCGCGCACGAAGAAGAAGCGCCCGTTCGCGTTCGACTCGAAGAAGCTGACGACGCTCGGCTCCTGCGACCCGAACACCAGCTTGTCGTAGAAATCGAGGTTCTGGGTCAGCGGCAGGCGGCCGCGTGTCGCCGGCGTCTCGGCCAGCACCAGGAGCAGCGGGATCGCCCTCGGCTTCGGCGCAGCCACCCGCGGCGCCAGCGTCGGCAGCCCCGCCGGCGGCGTCACACCGGGCTGCGCGACCGGCACCTTCCCGTCGAAGGGTCGCGGGGCCCCCACCACCCCCGAGACGCAGCAGCTGTTGGCCACCGGCGCCGACACCTGGCTCTTGAGCCAGCAGCGGGCCATCGACCCCTGCAGCCCCGGGCGCACGAACGTGTACGCCCGGCAGCGCTTGTGGCGACGACACAGGCTCTCGCACACGGCCGGCTCGGGCGCCGGCAGATCGACGCTGAGAAAGTCGCCGCCCGGCCGATCGCTATCTACCAGCGGCTGCTCCCCCGGCGCCCGGTCCACCGCGACCGCCTCCGCGTAGCGCGGCCGTCCTGCGGTCGCTAAATCGACCTGTCCGAGGAGACATGTCAGCAAAACCACCGCGCTCACCAGACCACCTCGCCCCCGCCAAACCAACGAACCAACCATCGTCCGAACCTCCGCGAGCGAATGCTACCACGCGGCCCCTTCGAGGTCGCCGTGGCCCCACACAGCGCTCGCTCCCGTCGCCCCGGTCGTCACAGGCGCTCGTTGACCGAGCGCACGATGTACCACAGCAGGCCGTAGGCCCCGATCTCGACGAAGATGCCGTAGTTCATCGTCATCATCATGATCTCGGCCAGGTCGCCGCCAAACGGCATCCCCTGCCCCATCATCATCATATTGCGCACCGTCTCGAGCCCGATCTCCATCAGCCAGGCGAGCCACCACACCAGCACGAGCAGCACGCCGCCCCCGCCGAACGCGGCCTTCCACGCGCTGCGGATCGTCATCGGGATCAAGAACATATTCGCCACCGGAATGAACCACACCCCGACCGCCATCCCGGGCGAGAAGCTGGCCTGCCCGCGCCGCAACGCGTGGACCTGATATACCCACACCAGCAAGCAGATCCCGATCCCCAAAGAGAGCGCCGGATAGCCGACGCGCAGCAGCGGCCACAGCATCATCCCGAGGTGGATCCCCAGCTTGCCGAGCAGGTACAGCGCGAGCGGCAGGCCAGCGCGCAGCGCCAGCAGCACCCCCAGCAACGGCCCGACGCCCGGCTTGGCCCCGCCGCCGCCCGCCTTCGCCACCGCAGCCGACGCCCCCGCCGCGCCCATGAACGCCGCCGCCGTGATCTCCGGCAGGCTGCGCTCGATGCCGTCGAGCGAGACCCCGAGCACCCCGCCCACGCGCCGCTTGAACGCGTCCAGGTCGAGCCCCGCCGCGAAGCCGTGATTGATCCGCATGCCGTCGGCCCGCAGCTCGGCCAGCACCGCCTCCGTCGGGTGCACCGCGCTGCGGTCGTCGTTGGCGCAGCGCTCAAGGAAGAACACGCTGACCCCGTCGGGCTTGCGCGCCAGCGCGATGAACACCGCCTCGTTCGGGTTCTCCGCCGGCGGCATCGACACCACGATCACCTCGATACCCCCGACCTTGAGCGCGCCCACCACCTCGAGCTTGCTCAGCTTACCGTCGGCGATCGCCACGTGCGGCAGCGGCTTGTCGACCGTCTTGCCCGCCTCCTGCCACAGGTACATCAGGAAGGCCTCGCGCTTCGGCCCCGTCAGCTCGGTGAACATGGTGTCGACCGAACGAAAGGTGTGCGTCGGGATCAGCTGCTTGGCGAAGAAGGTCGGGTGCTCGCGGGGGGTCAGCATGCGATGCCCTGATTATCACAACTCCGCCGCCAACGAGCCCCCCGGGGCCACGCTTGACGGCGTTAGCGATCGCCAGCTCGCTGGCTCACTGGCAGGCCAGGTGCACGTCGACCACCTCGCCCGCGTGCTCGCGGCCGAGGCCGTCGCGCCAGGTGAACGCCGCGCGCTCGACCTCGCAGTTGTCGCGGGCGTCGCACCGGCGATCGCGGGTGTACCCCAGCTCGATCGCCACCAGCCCCATCGCCGCCAGCGACTGCAGCTCGAGCCCGGTGGAGCGACGATCGCCGTCGCCGTCGGCCCACAGGACGAGCTCGCCGAAGCCCGGGTCCTCCGCCGAGATCCTCCCGTCAGCGTTGGCGTCGAGCTCGGCCAGCGCCGCGAAGCCCTGGTCCGCCAGCCCGCCACCGCGCAGCCGGGTCGCCGAGCCGAATAGCTCGTGCCCGCCGTCGATCTGCCCCGAACGGTCGCGGTCCAGCGCCAGCCACGGGGTCGCCGAGGTCGGCCAGTCGGTCGCCGCGCAGCGCCCGAGCTCGAACGGCCGCCCGCCGCTCCCGTACTCCACCGCCGCTCCGTCGAAGCTCATGACCAGCGGCGTGTCGCCACCACACGCGTCGTAGTTGATCGAGGGCACGCCCTGGCTGTCGAGCACGCACTGCTCGCAGTTGCTCTCCTCGTTGTCCTCGGGCCGACACGCCGGTGACGCCACACAGCTGCCCCACGCGTACACCTCGCTGTCGACATCCGTGCCGCAGAACTGCATGCCATTGTCACACTCGCGGCTCGCCTCGAAGTGCGCCTCGTCGCAGGGCATCTCCTCCGCCGCGTCGCTCTGCTTGTCGCAGGCGGGCACCAGGGCGAAGAGGGCGAGGACAGGGACGATGCGATGAAGGCTGTGCATGGCGGGCTCCGGTGTCCGCAGCCTTAGCGAGCCACGTGCCAGCTGGAGATCATGGCGGAAATTCCCGATCGCCAGGCGCCAGCAGGACGCCGCTGTCACACCAGCAGGGCCCACCCGCGGAGCGCAGCCTCACACGCCACAATTTCGCCCCCGCCATATACCCTCCGGCCATGACCGACACCAAGACCCACACCGGCGGCTGTCACTGCGGGGCCGTGCGCTTCGAGGTCGAGCTCGACCTCGCCGCCCCCATGACCGAATGCAACTGTTCTATCTGCGGCAAGTCTGGCACCCGCCTCGCCTTCGTCCCGGACCACAAGTTCACCCTGAAGTCCGGCGAGGAGGCCCTGCGCGACTACCAGTTCAACAAGATGCACATCCATCACCTGTTCTGCACCACCTGCGGCGTCCGCTCCTTCGCCCGCGGCGCCGCACCCGACGGCACCATGATGTACGCCGTCAACGTCCGCTGCCTCGACGACGTCGACCTGGGCGCGATGAACGTCCAGCACTTCGACGGCAAGTCGCTCTGAGCCGCCCTCAATACGCGTCGAGGCCGCTGGTCTGGCGCGCCTCGATCGTATCGGCGTGCAGCGCCATCGCGTGCAGCGGCAGCTCGAACTCCTCGTTGTCGAGCGTCCGCAGCAGCGCCTTGTGCACGAGGTAGTAGACCCCCTCGTGCAGCGCGATCGCCCCGATGCTGCAGGTGCTGTTGTGCCGCAGCGCCGCCTTCGCATCGAGGTCCGTCTCCGGGCACACCGGCGTGCGCAGCTCGATGAACTCGCGATCGAGGGCCCGAAAATGGGTCACCACCACCTGCTGCGTGCGCCCCCCGGGGATCGCAAAGATCAGCGCGAAGCGCTCCTCCTCGTCGAGCGCCAGGCGATACTTGTCGCGCGCATAACTCCTCAGCTCCGACCAGGTGGACATCACTGGCACTTTATCGGCCGCCCGCCGCCGCGGTCAACCGCCGCCGCGCGATCGAGACACCCCTCGATCGCGCGTCCAGAGCAGCCTGGTGTCCCCAGCACCACCGCTGTTAGGCTCGGCGTCCATGGCCGACTGCCCGCGCTGCCTGGTCGAACGACTGCGTCCCCCCGAGGGCGAGCATGACGCCTGCCCCTGCCTCGCCTGCCGCGGCGCCTGGCTCCCGGCCCCGGCCGCCCGCCGCCTCGTCGCCAACCCCTTCGGCCCGCTCGAGTCCCTCCCACGCATCCAAACTGGCAGCAACGCCCTGCGCTGCCCCGAGTGCCGCGCCGAGCTCACGCGCCACCGCGTCGCCCGCGTCGAGATCGACCTCTGCTCACCGCACGGCGTATGGTTCGACCATCAGGAGATCGACCGCGTCCGCGCGGCCGCCGAGCAGCACCGCCGCGGCGAGCTCTCACCCGTCGTCACTACCACCGGGCTCACTGCCGCCGCGACGATCACCGCCGCCGCCCTCAGCTCCTCACCCGCCACCCGCACCGCCTCGGACACCGTCTCCAACACCGACGCGGCCCTCGCCGCCGGCGACGTCGGCCTCGCCGTACTCGAGCTCGTCGACACCGGCGAGGTCGCGAGCGGCGCCTTCGAGGTGCTCGCCGGCGTGTTCGAGGCCCTGTTCAGCGGCCTCTGATCCGCCGCCGTCGCACGCCCAGGAGCCCGAGCCACAGCAGCCACAGCGGCGAGGCCTCCCCGCCCACCGCGCAACCGGGCTTGCCCGGCGGAATGTCCGTCGCCACGGTGCAACCGCCACCACTCGGCGGCACATCGGCGGTCACCGGTGACGCAGGCGCAACGGGGGCCACCGCCGCCACTGGCACAACCGCTGCCACCGGCACAACCGCTGTCACCGGCGCAACCGCGACCACCGCCGCCTCGGGTGGAGCCGGCGCAGGCACAGTCCCAACCCCCAACGCCGTCAGGTCATCTTTCGCGTCGGCACTGACCTTCGTGCGGGTGCAGGCCGACGTCGACAGCCCGGTCGCTTCACCGGCGGCGTACACAACATACGAGCTCCCGACCTCGAAGCCGTAGCCACACATCGACCCGACGTCGATCGTCGACACCTCGGCCCGCGTCGTCAGCTCGCCCTTCCACACCCGCGACACCTCGAAGCGCGCCGTCAGCCGATGCAGCTCCGGCTTGCGCTCGAGCGCCACCACCTTGCCCTCGAACACCGCCGTGCTCCGCTCCAGCGCGACCTTCGGGGCCGGCGGCGCCACGCACGAGCACGCCTCGGCCCGCGTCGGCAACAGCCACGCGCCCAGGAGCGGAAGGACGAGCCACACGATCACCCGGGTACGCACCATCTCGCCACTATACAGGCGTACCCGGCCGCCAGCGAGTTCCCCCGGCACACGGCCGCGCGTATCATCCGCGCGTGCCGCCGCGCCTGCCCCTCGCACTCACGCTCGCCGTCCTCTTCCCCGGCCTCCTCGCCGCCGCCCCCGCGCGCGGCGAAGAGGCCGTGTCCCCCTTCGCGCCCGTGCACGAGCAAATGCTCGTCGGCCTCGACGACTTCACCTTCGACAGCGACTGGTTCCCGATGGACGCCCCGCTGCAACTGCGCCTCATCGCCCACGGCGGCAACAGCGTGCAGATCGACATGCCCGGCGCGGGCCGCTACGACTGGGACAACGAGTCGATCGACTTCGTCGGCGATCCAGACGCCGGCCGCCTCGGCCTCGACATCGGCCTCACCCTCGACGCCAAGATCCGCTTCGACGTGCTCGGCCTGCAGTGGGAGTCCGACATCCTCGGCCCCTACGACTACGCCGTGATCGCCGAGGACGGCTTCACCCCCTACCTCCTGCCCGGCAACCCCGAACGCCCCGTCAACATCGACGACGAGACCGACCCCGTCACCTTCGTCTCCGTCCCCGTCACCCCCGACATCATCGTCGCCGCCGGCAACCTCGACATCGACGCCTACGTGATCGTCGCCGCCACCCTCGTCGGCGACGCGATCGAGGCCGCCACCACCGCGCCCATGGCCCAGCTCGCCACCGTCGTCGCCGAGGGCGAGTCGGTCAGCCTGCTCGCCGGCCAGGGCCCTCTACCCGACCCGCTCGAGGTCGACGGCACCCTCGTCTGCGGCCTCACGACCGACATCACGATCGTCCTCAAGCCCACCCTCGTGATGGAGATCCTCGGCCAGAAGTTCGAGATCGCCGACATCGAGATCCCGATCGACCTGCCCCCCTTCGCCGACGCGATCCGCTTCGCGCCGATCACCATGAGCTTCCCACGCCCACCGCCGCCGCCGCCAGACCCCACCACCGGCGACGGCGACAGCCATGGCAATTCAAGCAGCGACAGCGACACCAGCGGCGAGCCCCCGACCACCGGCGAGGTGAACGACACCGAACCCGACGGCGCCACCACCAACATCAGCGACAGCGCGCCCGGTGAGGCCGGCGGCGCGGACGAGTCCGCGGGCTGCGAGTGCGCCGCGACCCACGAGCAGCGCAGCCCGCCGCTCCTCGCCCTCCTGCTCATCGGCCTCGCGACCCGCCGATCCCGCGCCCGTCGCGACCCTCCCCGCTGAGCCCCCGCTCGCACAGGAAAGCCCCAGCGAGCCCGGCGGACGTCGGCCTGCGCCACTCCCCGCTGCGCCCCCGCTCGCGCAGGAAGCCCCAGCGAGCCCGCTGGCGGCGTGTTATGACGGCCGTCTGTCATGACTTGCCGCCGCCTCTTCACCACCAGCCTCGCCGTCTCCCTCGCCGCCGTCCTGGCCGTCCCGCCACAAGCCCACGCCTTCTCGACGCGGATCCACATCGCCATCGCCAACAAGGTGCGCGACGCCCTGGTCGACGCCGGCAACGGCAGCATCGCCCTGCGCATGGGCGACTACGCGGTGAAGCTCAGCCCCGAGGACGTCAAGGCCCTGACCGACAACCCCCTGTCCTTTCGGGCAGGCGCCATCGGCCCCGACAACATGGTGTTCCCCGGCATGACCGACCCGTCCCACGCGATCGGCCAGCGCCCCTTCGAGCAGTGCGAGCTGCTCTACCAGGCCGCCCTCCTCCCCGACGAGCGGGCCTACGCGCTCGGCTGCTTCCTCCACGGCAGCACCGACGCCGTCGCCCACCACTACGTCAACTTCATGACCGGCGAGACCTTCACCCTCACGCCGATCACCGCCAACCGCGAGTCCGACCTCGACAACGTCGTCCGCCACATCCTCGCCGAGTCGCAGATCCAGGCCGCCGCCGTCGCCCAGGACCCCGCCGCCTTCGAGTCCAGCAAGCTCCTGCACACCATCCCGATCGGCTTCGTCCTGCGCACCTACCTCGACCAGAAGAGCCCCCTGTGGGCCATGATGGCCGCCCACCCCAAGGCCGAATACGACAAGGTCGTCGCCGAGAACCCCGGCGCCACCCTGCCCACCATCGTCGCCGCGATGGACGTCGCCCCGGCCGACCACCTCGTCCTCTCGCCGGTCTACCTCAGCTCGATCGACGGCCTCATCAGCGACACCCAGCTGGACCTGGAGACCAAGATCGCCAACATGCAGGACCCCAACACCCCCGAGGGCGGCGAGCTGCTCGTCACCCCCGGCGACGACGGCGAGCTCGGCACCAAGGACGACGAGACCGACTGCGCCTTCACCTGCCCGCAGCTGTTCGCCGAGTACTTCACCTACGTCGGCCTGCTCGCCCCGCGCTACAACGCCCAGAACCAGCCGCTGCCCTCCGCCTTCGAGAAGATCACCGATGAGCTGCGCAAGGAGCTCTTCAGCTTCCACAGCGCCTACCTCGAGGTCGTCGCCAACCTCTCGGCCAAGCTCAACGAGGCCCCCAACGGCATGAACGGCGAGTTTGGCGTCACCAAGGAGGAGCTCAAGGTCCTGTTCAAGCCGCTCAACGACTGGTCCGACAAGATCGGCACGATCGACTACGACACCCTCGTCTACGCGATCATCCCGGACTGGATCATCGAGCTCGACACCTTCATGCAGGCCTTCGGCATCGACGTCGACATCGCCGCGATCATGAAGGCGATCTTCGACCCCCTGATCCAGCCGATCAAGGACGCGATCCAGAAGGCCTTCATCGAGCAGGCCCAGGTCTTCATCGACCAGCTCATCACCGAGATCGACGCCAAGAAGCAGGTCTACTTCGACGAGTACGAGGCCCGCCTGCTCGCCGCCGCCGACCCACGCCTGGGCGGCCACACCCTCGACCACTTCTACGACAGCGGCCTGTTCGCCCACGCCTTCAACATCGCCGCCACCGCGATCTCCAACCACGCCGCCGTCCTCCCCGTCGGCGACGACCCCATCGGCGTCGGACCGGCCTCCTTCGACGCCTCCTACACCCCCGCGTGGATGCAGGCCGGCGCCTGCGACTACCTCGCCAAGGCCGTGTTCCCGCTCGGCATCGACGTCGCCGGCAGCATGTCCGTCCGCGACCAAAACGGCGACTTCCTGGCCGCCCCCGGCGACGACTCCCCCGTCGAGTGCCACGACGGCTCGCTCATGGCCTTCGCCGACGCACCCAGCGTCGCCGCCTGCGCCGTCACCCGCCTCGCGCAGCTGCTCATGGACCCCCACGGCTCGCTCAGCCGCGCCTACCCGCCGAGCCTGTCCGAAAAGCCAGCCGTCTGCGACGACATCGTCGTCCCAGGCCTGCCCGCCCCGCCGCCGCCCGGCGACACCGACACCGACAGCAGCGCCAGCGACAGCGACAGCGACAGCAGCGGCGACACCCCGACCTCCGGCGACGTCCCGACCACCGACGGCTCGGCCAGCGCCCCCACGCTCACCACCGCCGACGCCAGCACCAGCGAGACCGCCGGCGAGTCCAGCGACGACGGCTGCGGTTGCCGCAGCGACGGCTCACGCGACGCCGGCAACCTGGCCTTCGGCCTCCTCGGCCTCCTCGGCCTCCGCCGCCGCCGCCGGATCCCCATCGCCCTCGCCCTGGTCGCCGGCCTCGGCAGCGTGTCCCTGACCGCCTGCGGCGACTCGGGCGACGCCGGCGACGCCACCACCGACAACAGCAGCAGCAGCAGCCCAGGCACCGCGCCTGCAACCACCGACGAGCTCCCGAGCACCACCAACGACACCCCCACCACCACCGGCGACGCCACCTCCAGCGACATCACCACCGACCCCGATCCCAGCACCACCGACCCCGACGCGAGCACCGGCGACGACCCCACCGGCTCGCAAGCCAACGTCCTGCTCGAGCAGCTGAACGGCAGCGTGTGGTCCGGCGAGCAGACCCGCGACGGCCTGACCCGCGGCTACGAGCTGCGCTTCGACAGCGACTCCCTGCTGTGGAGCGAGCTGCGTAACCCCTATGGTCCCTCACGCGTCCGCGAGATGCGGGCCTTCCAGGTCGAGGCCGACGGCAAGACCGCCCACTCGACCGTGATCATGCCGCCGGGCTGGCCCGTGCACCCGGAGAACGGGCGCATGGACGACTGGGAGATCGAGGTCATCGACGGCGACCCTCGCCGCCTCCGCACCACCCGCGACGGCGCCGTCGAGGAGTTCGTCGAGGGCGAGTGGCCCGCGCCCACCGACGGCCTCACGGCGATCGTCCGCGTCTTCAAGGTCGGCGGGGTGATCGACAAGGGCTTCTGCGACTCCGGGCTCAACGGCTTCGACTACCCCGCCCTGTTCGCCTTCGCCCGCGGCGACAGCGACGAGATCGTCGCCACCGACTACGTCGCCGGCGCCCACCTGCTCACCTGGACCGACCCGAGCAACAATAACCAATTCTCGATCAACGACATCGACGGCTTCGACCGCCTCGGCGGCACCGAGCTCAGCGACAGCTTCAACTTCTTCGTCACCTACACCGGCACGATCAAGCACCCCGGCGGCCCGCTGACGATGCGCGAGGGCGACGACAGCGTCGAGGACGCCGTCTGGGTGTTCCTCGCCGACCAGGCCGGCAAGGGCGGCGAGGCCCAGCTCTTCCTCGAGGTCCAGGGCTTCGCCTGGCCCGACGCGACCCCCGACGCGCCCGCCGGCAACTACCCCGCCGGTGACCTCGCTATCGAGGCGATCGTGGTCCGCTGCACCGAAGCGATCAAGGACGTCGACGTCGAGATCCAGCTGCCGAACAGCCAGTGGCAGCTGGTCGGCGAGGCCCCGAGCACCCCGCCGATCGACCCCGAGCTGTTCCCCCCGGCGATCTGAGCCAACTCAACAGCCAGCTCAACGCGGCGAGCTCGGGCCCTCGCCCTCGAGCGCGTTGAGCATGTCGTCCCAACCGTCGTCCGTGTCAGGCAGCACCTGCGCCAGCTTCGAGGTCCGCCCGAGGCTCGGCGCCACCGGAGCCGTCGGCTGCACCACCGCCGCAGGCGACGGCGGCAACACCGGCGCCGCCGCTGCAGCCGGCACACGCGACGCCTGGATCGGCGCCGACGCGACCGCGGGCGCCGCTGGTCGAACGATCGGCGTCGAAGCCACCACCGGCGCCACCGGCCGAACGATCGGCGTCGAACTCGCCGACGGCAACACCGGCCGAACCGGCGCCGAGCCCAACACCGGCGCGACCGGCCGAACCAGCGGCGAGCCCAAGACCGGCGCAGCGATCGACGCAGCCTTCGGGGCCGGCGCGGTCACCTCGCCCAACATGGCCTTCGGGACAGCCTCCCCCGACACCCCAGACATGGCCTTCGGGACAGGTACCTGACCCGCGGCTGGCATGGCCTTCGGGACAGGTACCGAACCCGCGACTGGCATGGCCTTCGGAACAGGTACCTGGCCCGCGACCCGCGGCAAACCGAGCCCCGGACCCCCGACCACCGGCCCGCTCGCAACCCGGGGCCCCGGGGCGCCCAGCGAGCCGAACAGCGCCGTCCCCGTCGGCGGCGCGGGCCGGGCCGGTCCTGCCGCAGGCGCCGACACAGCAGGCCGCGCAACCACCGGCTGCACCACCACCGGCTGCACCACCACCGGAGCCGCCTCCACCTTCGCCGCCACCGGCTGCACCACCGGAGCCGCCACGACCTTCGCCGCCACCGGCTGCACCACCGGAGCCGCCACGACCTTCGCCGCCACCGGCTGCACCACCGGAGCCGCCACGACCTTCGCCGCCACCGGCTGCACCGCCGGAGCCGCCACGACCTTCGCCGCCACCGGCTGCACCGCCGGCTTCGCCACCTCGACCGGATGCGCCTCCACCTTCACCGGCGGCCCGGGCTTCGCCACCACCTTCGCCTCCGGCTTGGCCTTCGCCGCCTTCCCCTTCTTCGCCTTCACGACCTCCGGCTGCGATCGCTTCTCGGCCTTGGCCGCCCGGCGAGCCGCCCGGCGCTCGTCCTTCTTCACCCGACGACCGCTCTTCGCCTTCTCCTCCGCGGTCGACTTCGCCGGGGCCTTCGCCTTGCCCTCGGCCTCCGTCGCCGGCGCCTTCGCTATCCCCGCCACCCGCACCGCCGCCGGCGCCTCGACCTTGCGCTCGCGCTTCTGCTGCGCCTTCTGCACCGTCCGCATCAGCTTCACGCCGCGCTGGACCAGCGCCTCATCGAAGGGGTCCGGCTCGTCGCCCAGAGCGTCCTGCGCCCGCTGCAACATCACCAGCGCCTCCCCAACTTCATCGCTGCGGTGCAGCGCCAGGGCCAGCGCAGCCAGCACGCGCGGGTGCCCGCCGAGCGTCTGCGCGGCCGCCTGCACGTGCTCCGTCGCCTCGCGCCCGTTGCCCTTCCCGGCCAGCAACGCGAGCCCCAGGTGCAGCCGGTCGCTCGCGGTCAGCGGCCGCTTCTTCGCCAACGCCTGCAGCAGCTCGCGCGCCTGCTCGGGCTGCTCCGCGATCAACAGCGCCTGCGCCTGCGCCGACACCAGCGCCGGCTCATCCGCGCCTCGCGACAGCCGCACCGTCTCCGCGAAGGCCCGCGCCGCCGCCTTGCCGTCGCCGCGCCGCAGGTGCAGGCGCCCCTCCTGCAGCGTCAGCCACGCGTGCGGCGCGAACTGGCGGACCACCCGGCGCGCCCGCACCTCCTGCAGCAGCGCCGTCGCCTCGCGTCGCCGCACCGCCAGCACCCGCCGCTCGATCGGCTTGAGCAGCCCCTGCACGACCAACGGGAACAGGAAATAGCTGACCACACCGCCGACGATGAGCCCCCCAGTAGGTCGGCCCGCGCGGCACGAAGATCAGCGCCGTGGCGATCAGCACCAGCGAGAGGTAGACCCGCGTCGCCGTGCCCACGAACGGCCGACCCGAGCGCAGCCACAGGTGCGGCGGCACCTCGGCGGCAAAGGTCGGGTCCACGCTCAGGGCGGTTGGCGGGGTCGATGCGGTTTCGCTCACGAGGCCCGGACCATGCCCCAAGCCCGCCCGCGGGGCAAGCGGCCCGACGACCAGCGCACGCGACATCGCCAACGTCGACGCCCGCCGCGACCCCCCATCACGCGACCAGCTGCTCGAGCGCCACGCGGGCCTCCGGGCTCCCCATGAACACGATCGTCATGCCCGCGTTCATGCGCTCGTCCTCGTCGGGGTTGTAGCGCCAGCTGCCGTCGCCGTCGCGCAGGGCGACGACCAGGAGGTCCTTGATCTTGCGCGCGTGGAGCTGACCGACGGTGCTGGTGGCCAGCGGCGAGCCCTCGGGCACGAGCACCTCCTCGACCCGCAGGCGCCGCTCCCGGTCGCGCAGCATCAGGTCGAGGAAGGTGACGACGGTCGGACGGATCATCTCGGAGACCATCCGGATCCCGCCGATCATGTTCGGCGAGACCACCGTGTCGGCGCCCGCCCGGCGGATCTTGGCCTGCTCCCGCTCGTCGATGCAGCGAGCGACGATCCGCAGCTTCGGGGCCAGCAAGCGGGCCGAGAGCGTGACCACCAGGTTGTCGTTGTCGCGGCTGAGGCACGCGATCAGCCCGCTCGCGCGCGGCACCCCGGCCGCGCGAAGCACGTCGTCGTCGGTCGCGTCGCCGATCACCGCCGGGAACGGCTCCCCGAGATGCTGGTGGAGCGCCCGCACGACCTCGGGGTCGCGGTCGATCACCACGAAGGGCCGCCGGGTCTCCAGCAGCTCGCCGATGACGTGGCGCCCGGTGTTCCCCGCGCCGCACACGACGGTGTGGTCCTTCAGCTTCTCGATGGCTCGGTGCATCTTGCGCTCCCAGAGGTAACGATCGAGGCCCCCCTCGACCATGAAGGCCGTGATGTTCGAGAACAAATACACGAACATGCCGAAGCCGATCACCGCGTACACGCCGGTGAACAGCTTGGCGGCCGTGGTCTCGACCGGGATGACCTCGCCGTAGCCGATCGTCGTGAGCGTGATGCTCGTCATATAAAAGGCGTCGACGAGCTCCGCCTCGGGCCGACCGATCACATAAAAACCGACCATCCCGATCGAGAACACCAGCCCCACCAGCAGCGCCGTCCGCACCAGCGGTCGCCCCTGCGGCTCCGCCTGCGGCGGCGGCAGGTCGATGTGCAGGCTCGGCGCGAGACGCTTGGGCGAGGCCACCACGGGAACGTTCTACCCTGCAGGCTTTGGCTCGCCCTGCGCAAGAAACCCGCAAGAACTGCGCACCGCCGCGGCCGCGACTTGCAGCAATCTCGGCCCGCCATGCCTCGCCTCCCGCTCCTGCTCGCCGTGCTGCTGACCTCCGGCTGCGTCACCCGCACCCGCTACGACGCCCTCGCCGAGGAGCGCGAGCAGGCCCGCCAGGCGCTCCTCGGCGAGCAGGAGGCCGCCCGTCAGCAGGCCGCCCGCTGCGCCCAGGAGCTGGCCGACGCCGGCGCGCTGACGACAAAGTGCGAGGCGCGAGCCGTCGATCTCAACAACGAGATCCTTCGCCAGGCGGCCGCGGCGCGGGCCAACGAGCTCGAGGCCCAGGACCTGAAGGCCGACCTGCGAACCCAGCAGGAGCTGCTCGCCCGCCTCGTCAAGGACCGCAGCCAGCTCAAGTCCACGGTCGACGAAATGCGCGGAGCCCTGGCCGCCGCCGCCGAGCGCGAACGCGAGGCCGCGCGCCGCGTCGCCGAGTTCAAGGACATGCTCGCGCGATTCAAGGACCTGATCGACGCCGGCAAGCTGCAGGTGCGGGTCGTCGACGGGCGCATGGTCCTGACCCTGCCGATGGACATCCTGTTCCCCAGCGGCTCGGCCAAGCTCGGCAAGGACGGTCGCGATGCATTGCTCGAGGTCGGACGCGGACTGGCCACGATCCCCGAGCGACGATTCCAGGTCGAGGGCCACACCGATGACGTCCCGATCCACACCGCGGCCTATGCCTCGAATTGGGAGCTCGCCGCGGCCCGGGCCCTCGGCGTCGTCCGGGCCCTGCTCGAGGCCGGCATGGCCCCGCAGCGGGTAAGCGCCGCCAGCTTCTCGGAGTATCGCCCGACCGCCGCCAACGACGGCGACGCCAATCGCGGCCGCAACCGCCGCATCGAGATCGTGGTCGTCCCCGACCTCACCGGCCTGCCCGGCTTCCGCGAGCTGCAACAGCTCGCGGGCGGCAAATGATCATACTTCGAATCCGCGGCGAAAATCCTCACCGCGCCGCGAGCCCGCGAGCTCCAGCAGCTCGCGGGCCCAATGATCATACCTCCCGCGCCGCTCCTCACCGCGCCGCGAGCCCGCTGCAGTTCTCCGCGATCGCGATCTCCCGCGTGCTCGCATCGATCGACACGCTCGCCAGCCCCGCCCGCCGCGCGTCGAGCAGCCACAGCGAGGTCCCCGTCGCCAGCTTCGGCGCGATCGAGCTCCCCGCCCCGAGCGTCATATAGAGCCCGTCCTCCGCCCCCGGCTGCGAACCCACGAACAGCGTCACCGTGCGCGGGCAGGCGCTGCGCAGCGTCACCGTCGCCCCCTCCCCAGCCGCGACCCCGTGCGTCGCCACAGAATTCACCACCGTCACGCTGCTCCCCGCCACCACCTCGCTCGCCCCGCCCTCGCCTGCGACCGCCGGCGCAGCCACCACCGGCGCAGCCTCGCTCGTCTCGAGCACCGGCACCATCGGCACCGCCTCGCTCGCCCCGGCCATCACGATCGTCGGCGGGTTGACCGGCGCCGCTTGCAGGTCCTCGACCCCGGCCGTCAGCGCCTGGCTCCCGGCCAGCGGGTGCTCGCCGAGCTCGCGCGACTGGTACGCCGTGCAGCTCCCGACCATGCTGCACGCCGCCTGGTAGTGCGCCTGCTTGCCGCACGCGCTCACGCTGAAATCGCGCACGTAATTGTCGCTGCGCAGGTCGCGGACCGCCACCTGTCCTTCAGGACAGGACATATCCACGGCCGCTTGACGCCGCACCGTCTCCTCGAGCGCGCTGGCGCAGCCCGCCAGCGACAGGGCCCACGCGACCACGAGCACTCCCGGAACGTTGCGTGACACGCCCACCTTGTATCACGCCCGAAACGCCGTGAAAACGGCACCACGCGCACCCAGGGCACGATGCAGGGGCTTGTCAGCCAGCGGCGGACCCGCCACCCTGCGGCTCACGATGTACCTCGCAAGTCCCGCCATCCCCCCCGCAGCCGACTGGGTCGCCGAGGCGACCGCCCTCTTCAAGCTCTACGCGATCCCCTTCCTCTGGCAGGTCCTCGGGGCGATCGCCATTTGGGTGATCGGCGGCATGCTCATCGGCGTCGCGTGCCGGATGCTCAGCGCGACGATGAACGCTCGCAACCTCGACCGCACGGTCACCAACTACGTGGTCTCGGCGCTGAGCATCCTCCTGCGCGTGGTCCTCATCGTCGGCGTGCTCGGCATGTTCGGCGTCGAGTCGACCTCCTTCGCCGCCCTCCTCGCCGCCGTCGGCGTCGCCATCGGCATGGCCTGGGCCGGCCTGCTCGCCAACTTCGCCGCCGGCGTTTTCCTCGTCCTCCTGCGCCCCTTCAAGGTCGGCGACATCATCACCGCCGCCGGCGTCAACGGCCAGGTCAAGGAGATCGGCCTGTTCGCCACCACCCTCGACACCCGCAACAACGTCCGCATCTTCGTCGGCAACAACAAGCTGTTCTCCGACAACATCATCAACCACTCGCATAACCCCTACGTCCGCCTCGAGCTGCGGGCCCAGATCGCCAACGGCGTCAACCCCTTCGAGATCCTGCCCAAGATCAAGGAGCGCGTCCTCAAGGTCGCCAACGTCGTCAGCGACCCCGCCCCCGACTGCGGCATCGTCGAGTACAACGCCGCCGGCACCCTCCTGTTCGTCTGCCCCTACGTCCGCGGCGGCGTCCCCGAGCAGGAGGGCGTCATGGGCGGCGTCTACGGAGCCATCGCCGAGGCCACCGCCGGCCTGCCCGTCCCCGCGCCGCACGCGATCCACCACAACAAGAACTGACGCGGCGAGGCGCCCCCACGGCCCCTCACTGCTTGCTTGCGCGCAAGCCAGCACCGCCCGCCTCCGCTCCCCGGCATCCAGGTATGCTGGCCGCAGAGGTGGGCGATGTCTTTACACACGAAACGCTGGCTCCGCACATACCCACGAGGTGGCCTTTGACCGCCCGATCCTCGACGACCTGTTTCCCGGCGAAACGCTGGCTCTGCGCATGCCTGGTCCTCGCCGCCTGCGGCGACGCCGGATCTGCCAGCGAGACTGCCGGCAGCGAGACCTCGAACCCGACCGGCGACCCGACCGGCAACCCAACTGGCGATCCAACTGGCAATCCAACTGGCGACCCGACTGGCCCCACCAGCGGCCCCACCAGCGGCCCCACCACCGGCGACCCGACCGGCGACCCGACCGGCGACCCGACCGGCAACACCACCGACGTTGACACCGGCGACGACCCGCCACCACCCGCCGGCGTCTGCGACCCGCCCGTGCAGCTGGTCGACGTCGCCAGCCCTGACCAGATCGTCGGCGACGGCACCCCCGCGAGCTGCACCGAGGCCGCGCTCGCCATCGCGATCGCCGCGGGCGGCGTCGTCACCTTCGACTGCGGCCCGGACCCCGTCACGATCACCCTCACCAGCGAGCAGAAGATCACCAAGGACCTCGTCCTCGACGGCGGCGGCACGGTCACCCTCAGCGGCGGCAAGACCACCCGTATCCTCAACATGGACACCGGCAACTTCGAGGCCACCGGCCCGCTGCTCACCGTGCAGCGCCTCCGCTTCGTCGACGCGAAGGCCAGCGGCACCGCGATCGCCCTCGGCACCGACGTCGACGGCGGCGGCGGGGCGATCTACTACCGCGGCGGCAGCGTCACCGCGATCGACTGCAGCTTCGCGGACAACGACGCCGCGCTGCTCGGCCCCGACGTCGCCGGCGGGGCGATCTACGGCATCGGCGTCGGCGCGACCGTCGTCGTCGGCTGCAGCTTTCACAACAACCGCGCCGCCAACGGCGGGGCGATCGGCGCCCTGCACACCGCCCTCACGATCGTCAACAGCAGCTTCACCGACAACCAGGCCACCGGCACCGGCGCCAACTACATCAACGAGATGGGCCAGCAAGCCGGCCAGGGCGGCAACGGCGGCGCGATCGTCATGGACGGCGTCGGCCGCGAGCTCACGATCTGCGGCGCAACCGTCACCGGCAACACCGGCGGAGCCTTCGGCGGCGCCCTGTTTCGCACCGGCTACGAGGGCGAACCCAGCACCATCGACCGCAGCACATTCGCGGATAACAGCATCCCCGAGTCGGGCGACGACATGCTCCCGAGCGGCGCCGGCGGCCTCTACATTCAGGGCACCTCCGTCACAATCACCAGCAGCACGATCGCCCGCAACGCGGCCCGCAGCGCGGCCGGCCTGTGGATCCTCGGCCACGGCGAGCAAGCCGCGACGGCCGACCTCACCAACGTCACCCTCGCCGACAACCAGACCTGGCCCAAGCCCGATTTCACGACCCGCGGCATCGGCGGCGGCCTCGTCATCGGCGACAAGACCAGCGGCACCCTGCTCAATTGCACGATCGCCGGCAACACCGCACAATTCGCCTCCGGCATCGGCCGCGCCTCCCCGCTCACGATCCACAACACGATCATCAGCAACATCGCCGATAATCAGTACACCCCGCTCAACTGCACCGGCAGCAGCTACGCCTCCCCGCCCGGCACCGGCGACCACAATCTCCAGTGGCCGAACGGCCTCAAGGACGACATGGACTGCACCCCCGGCATCACCCGCGTCGACCCCATGCTCGGCCCGCTCGCCGACAACGGCGGCCCCACCGACACAATCGCCCCACTCCCCGGCAGCCCCGCCCTCGCCGCCGGCAGCCAGTGCCCACCCACCGACCAGCGCGGCATGCCCCGCGCCGACCCCTGCACCCTCGGCGCGCTCGAGGCGAACTGATTTCACCGCCTCCACGACCCACAACCTCCCCCGAAAATACCCGCCATGCGCCTGCTCGCTATCCTTGGACTCATCCTCACCGCCTGCAGTACCACCGACCCCGGCGTCGCCACCAACCCCAGCGGCACCCCGACCTCCCCGACCAGCGCGACCGTCAGCGAGACCGGCACTGGCGACGACGGCAGCGGCAGCGCCACCAACACCCCGACCAGCGGCCCCCTCGACTCGACCACCATGGACGTGTCCACCGGCGTCCTGCCCACCGGTGACGGCCCCAAGCTCGACCTCGCCGTCCCCGACGCCGGCACCGGCAACGACGAGGGCTGCACCAAGATCGACTTCCTGTTCGTCGTCGACAACTCCAACTCCATGGCCGCCGAGCAGGCCCTCCTCACCGCCGCGCTCCCCGGCTTCATCACCGCGATCCAGGCGGCCCTCCCGGACACCAGCGACTACCAGATCGGCGTCACCAAGACCGACGTCTTCGGCTTCGACGACAACCCGAACCCCGACCCGCAAAACCCGTGCCCCTACGCGCTCGGCGGCCTGCTCAGCCACGCCACCCCCGACGGCCAGAAGACCGGCACCGGCCCGAGCTGCAACTTCGCCTCCGGCAAGAACTTCATGACCGCCGGCCCCAGCCTCGCCCAGGAATTTTCCTGCGCCGCCAGCGTCGGCGTCAAGGGCAACACCGGCGAGACCCAGGCCGCCGCCCTGCTCGCCGCTGTCGGCCCCGAGCTCGCCGCCCCCGGCGCCTGCAACGAGGCCTTCCTGCGCCCCGACGCCCTGCTCGTCGTCGTCATGATCACCGACGAGGACGACGACTGGAGCCCCCCGGACGCCGACAAGCAGCAGAACGCCGCCGCCTGGTCGACCGCGCTCATCGCCGCGAAAAACGACCTCCCCGAGAACCTCGCCTTTGTCCTAATCTCCGGCGGCGACCCGCGCTGGCCCGACTGCAAGGACATCTCACCCAACGACTTCACCGGCGCCGCCGCCAGCCCGAACCTCACCGCGCTGGCGACCAGCATCCCCAGCCATAACCTCGGCAACGTCTGCCAGGCCGGCTACGAGGACACCCTCGCCGCCGCGATCGCCACGATCTCCACCGCCTGCGAGTCCTTCACGCCGCCCGGCTGAGACCGCACGCGAAGCTCTGCCAGCATTCCGCGCCCCCGCCTGGCTTCTCGTCGACCCCCGGTGGGTCGCGCACAGCGGCACGGACACTCCTCGTCGGCCTCCCCGGCGGGTCGCGCACCCCCGGGCATCCTCGCAGCGACGCGGACACCCCGGTACCATGCAGCCATGACATCTCTACTCCGAGCTCCCCGGATCGTGGTCGCGCTCTCCTTCGTGCTCGCCTGCGGCGACGACGGCCGCGCCGACGCGACCGGCAGCCCGACCGGCAACCCGACCGCCAACCCGACCGATAGCCCGACCGGCAGCGGCACCGACAGCACCAGCAGCGAGAGCACCCCGACCACCACCTCGCCGACCAGCGTCGGCCCCGGCAGCAACGCCACCGAGCTCACCGGCTCGACCGGCCCCGTGCTCACCGGCAGCGGCACCACCAGCGGCGTGAACTGCAACGATTGCTCCGACCCCAACCAGCAGTGTATCGACGACGTATGCGTCACCAGCTGTCAGGGCCAGGACCCCGACCCCTGCGGTCCCGACCAGGTCTGCGACGTCGTCAGCGGTGAATGTCACACCCCCGACGCCGCCTGCACCCTGGGCGGTCCGAGCCTGCCCTGCGACACCCAGCAATGCGGCCCCGGCAGCGCCTGCGACGGGGCCGGAGCGTGCATCCCCGTGGCCCCCTGCGCCGACGTCGCCTGCACCGGCGATGGCGCCTGCTGGGGCACCCTATGCGGCGCCTGCGAGCGCGCCCCCGGCTGCAGCGACCCGCCCATCGATCTGCTCAACGGCCCCTTCTCCGCCGATATCTCCGCGATCGACTTCGCTGACGACTGTACCGCGTGGGCCGTGACCGTCAGCGGCGGACAGGAGTATGTCCGGCGCATGACCAGCGCCGGCGAGCTGACCAGCTTCGGGGCGATCGGCGACTTCGACCTCGGCGAGGTCCGCGTCCTGCGTCACCTGACGATCCCCCAGCTCACACTCCCGCCGCCGATCGGCAGCGATCCGCAGCCGCCGACCCCCGTCGAGGGCTACGGCGAGGTCGCCGTCACCTATATCTGCTGCCCCAGCTGTGGAGATTGCGCCAACAACCCCGAGGCCCGCGGCGTGGCTCACCTCGTCGAGGAGAGCCCCAACATGCCGCTGCCGATTATCATCTACGCCGAGCCGACCCAGGGCACCGGCCCCTTCGGCAACATCGCCGTCGACGGCGGCCCGCAGGGCCTCACCTGGGGCGAGAACCGCGTCCTCTACGTCGGCAACGCCCTCGCCGACGGCGACTACAGCAGCGCCGACCTCGAGACCGCCAAGGTCGCAAACCTCTACACATTCACCGCCCGCGTCACCGCCAGCGCACCGATCAGCGACGTCCACAACCTCGTCGCCCTCATCGGCGGCGACCTCCACCGCTTCAACACCAACACCCACCAAACCGAATTCGTCGTCGACCTCATGTCCGACGTCACCAATCTCACTCAAGATCCGTTCTCGGGTCACGTGTACGCGAGCCTGGCCTCCCTCGAGGTCGTCCGCGTCCACCCCTTCACCGGCGAGGTCGAGTCCTTCGCCATGATGCCCGCCAAGGGCCGGGTCGCCGTCAGCCCGAGCGGTAAACTCTGGTTCGCCCCCGTCGCCTATCTCAACAAGACGCCGCTGATCTCGTGGGACCTGCCCGCTTCGCTGTGACGGCCCCAGCTGCTACTTCGCCACGAGCGCCACCTCCACCACCGTATCCTGAGTTTCCACGAACTCGAGCGCGTAAAATCCAGCGTCGAGCTCGATGTCGATGTCCGTAGAATATCGGAATTCTCGACGAAACTGCACATCGCAGTCACCACAGCGAGACAGGAACAGGTGCGCCCCCGTGGTCAATCGGTAGGTCCCCGCCGTTTCGATCTCGAGCGTCCGCCGAGTCGCCATCTGCGTATCGTCGGCTCCGACACTCCCATATACATCGGGATCGTCGCACGAGACCGCGAAGGTGCTCGCCCACGCCGATCCAACCTTCTCCGCCACGTCCAGGTCGCAAACGTCGAGCTGAAACAGGCACCGTGGCGCTCCAGAAAGGTACTCCGCCTCGATGTCCGCGAAGCTCTCGCCGTAGACCTCCTCGATGACCCCCTGGACCGCCTCGATCGAGGCGGTCTGTGCTCCGTTGTATACCTGCTTGAAACGATCGCGGCCGCGGGTGTCAATCAGAAATCGCGAAAACGTCCTGCCGCCAGGATAATCAGGTCATCTGAACTGTCATCCAACATATCGTGTACCGCGACGGGCCCCATCCAGGGCACCATTGACCTCCCTGCGACAAAGCCACCGCGAGACCCTCGGCGAAGAACGGCAAGGTCGCCCCCCAAACACTCCTGCGCACGCCACTGCATGCGAGCTCATGCCGCAGCGTCTCGGCCGGCCGAACGCCCAGAATCATCCAGGTCCTCCATATACACCCGGCCTCCTTGCCGATAGCACGCGTCTTGCGGGCAAGGAGCGTCATCTACAACCTGGACCAACGCTCGATAATTTGGCGGAATATCGACCTCAAGCAGCCCGAAGACCCGCTCGATGAAGCGATCGAACTCAGACAACGAGCCCTCGCACAATGCACGATCCGCCTTCTCGAAGATGAACTCAATGTGTTCACCGCCGTCTCTGATCCGCGCGGTGATCGGTGTCACAGGCTAGCAGCGACGCGGCGAACGCCCACACCACACCACCGATCCGAACAAACGGCCTCCACGTCGCGGAGACTCGGCTCGTAGCGATCTGCCGCCCCGCCACACACCCCGGCGGCCGCCGACGGCCAGAAGCCCCGCGGACGTCGCCACGCTCATAGACAGTCCTCCGGATCGATCGCGCAGAGTTGAGTGGATATTGCTCCCGCGGGCGAGATTGCATCACACAAGCCATCCCCGGCCCATGGACAGGGATCGAGCGCGGTCTCCTCACCCTGGTTGTCTCCCACCCGCGTATCCCCCTCGACGGTGACATGGTCAAGCAAGCCCTGCACCACCGACGGCGGAAGCGATTTGTTGCCGAACACCCGCAGCTCGGACGCCTCGGCGAGAGCAGGCAACCAGTCCGCCGGACCCGCCAGCGAAGCGTTGCGAACGACGCTCAGATTATAGGGCCCAACGCGCACCAGCGAGCGCAACCCCGTGATCTCGATCAGCACCCCGTTCTCTTCGATCGTGAGACCCGCCAGCGCCTCGACCCCGGAAAAATCGTCGATCGACCGCAGCGCAAGGTTCTTCTGGATACTCACCGACGTATGCGCCCCGATGCGGGCCGGTGGTGAACCCGAGATCCGCGTCAACGCTGCGTTCTTCCTGATGAAGATGGAAGGCGTATCGATCGAAGCCGCCAGGGAGAACGTCTTCAGTTCATCGTTGTCGCTGATGGTTACTTGTCCAGCTACGCGCTCGAGCCCCTCAAAGCCGTCGAGGGTCTCCAGCGAGAGGTCGCCCGATATCGACAAGTCACCGCCTATCATCCTCAGTGCGGGGAATTTAGCGAGAGCGAGAGCGACGTTATCCTCAATGTAGAGACTTCCGGCGACATCGCTGAGGCCCGGGAGCTCGAGCCGCTCCAGCCCATTATTCGCGGAGATGTTCAGATCGCCCTCGACTTGAGCGAGCGCGGCCGGGGCCGCGAACTCCATGAGCTCGGGGTTCAATGCCACGAAGATCGACCCGACCGAGACGAGTGCATCGCCGAGCGCGAACTGGGACAGCTTCGGATTCTCGGCGACATACAGGCGCCCGTCGATGCGCTCGAGGGCGGGAAAACCGTGCACCACGGTGAGCACGGCGTTCTCCGAGAGAGAAAACGCGCCGCCAATGTGTGTCAACGCTGGCCACTCGGGGAGCTCGTCCAGGGCCGGGTTATCATGAATCACCAGTGAACCCTCGATATCCTCGACATCTGCGAGGATCGCCAGTTCCTTCGCACTTCGACCTTCCACGATCAGGTCGCCGCGCACGCACACAACATCGGCTGCTCGTGCGTCCCACACCTGACTCCCCTCGACGCAATCCCGCGTCGAGGCGCTACACGCCGCGAGGGTCGAGAGACAGGCGATTGCGCCGCGAGCGAACATGGGCGAAGACGATGGCATATGAGCAGTCCGGGGTCCAGTAGCGTGCGTGCAGGCCCAAGCGACTTCCCGTCGTCAGCGTTGGCTCCGAGGGCCTGGGGGGGAAAGTCGCTAGTCGCCGTTTGCTGCGCTGCCAGGCCCGCGCTCTGCTAAGGTCGCGCACCCAGCCTCCACCGGCCCATGGAGCCACAACGACATCATGGAGGAACTCAGCCTCGCCTACGTGCGAGCCGTCGCCTCGCGCGCCGGCTTCGCGGTGGAGGAGGTCCGACGTGACCGCGACAGCATCGACCTCCACATCCTCGCTGGCGGCACGCTCGGGGGCGGCGCGTTGCACTCACCAGCGCTGGCCGTCCAGGTCAAGGCGACGGCCTTCGACCTCCCCGAGGGCTGCACGCAGTTCCCCTACGATCTCAAGGTCAGGAACTACAACCATCTCGCCCAGCAGCCGACCCCGCGTCCTCGCGCCGCTCCGCCGAGGACGGGGTGCTGGCTCACCTGGACCGAGGAGGCGCTTGTGCTCCGTCGTTCGGCCTACTGGCTCTCGCTTTGCGGCCTACCCGCCACAAGCAATGAGGGCACCTCACGTGTGCACTTGCCCCGCACGCAGGTGTTCGACAGTGCCGGGATCCGCGGGCTCCTCGAGCGGATCTCTCGCCAGGAGGCGATCGTCACGTGAACGACCGGAGCCCCACGCTCGCAGCCCGAGTCAGCTATCAGGCGCTGCGCGACTACCTCGCCACCCGGCAATGGCAAAGCATGCCATCGCGGCTCAGCTACGCCGCGATCTATCGCACCCGGCGCCGGAGGGTCGAGGTCCAGATCCCTTGGACCCGGATCTGGCCACTACGCCGCGCCATCACCTTCGCAGCTCGCGGATCTCGGCTTCGGGGCCGCCCTGGAGCAGGTCCTGGGCCGTCGCCTCCTCCGTACGCCTGGGGGGGCGACGGGGGATCGGCCTGGTCGCCGGCCGGCCCTGCGAGGGCGCGCTGAAGTCCCCTGCTCGCCAGTGCCTGCAGCGTCCAGCCCCGCGGCGCCCCGCGTGACCTCGGGGGGCTCTAGCGCCGCCCGTTGGCGCCGGCTGGGCTCCTGGGCGCTCCGCCCGCCCCCCCTCCACCCCGCCCTCGGGCCCTTCCTCGGCCGCCCCGCGGCTCCGTCCTCCCCAGGCGTCGGCAAGGTCGTCGGGCGGCGCCCCAAGGGCAGCCGGGGACGTATTCAGGGGCGCCAGCTCCTAGGCGTCGCCCTCGCCCCAAAAGCCTACCGGGACCGCCATTTAGCATATGTGTCTCGGCTCCACGGCAGGCTCAGGGACCGGCTTCGATCCGCGCGATCGCGGCTCGAGCCTCGCGGTGCCGCGGGCGGGGCGGCGGTCCCGCCGGCGCGCGGGGGTGGCACGATGGCCACGAGCGGCGGTCCCGTCGCACTCGGGGACTAGCACACGGCCTTGGGAGCCGGTCATCGGTGCACATCATCTGGGGAAACGGGTGCGATACATGGAAGCAGGACGCCGGAGGCCTGGCGAGGGCGGGCCGGGGCAATCAAGTGCTTGATCGGAGAACCTGCCCAGATCGGCGAGCCGTGTTTCACCGTCAGCGGTCCCTGGAGCGGCATCGACAACTGTGAGGCGATTGCTGCTCGGGGACCGGCCCGCGCATGCGGTGGATGCCCGGCGGGGCCGCCCCAAGTCCTCGTGCTGGATGTTCTCAGAGGGTCTCTCGTTATGCTTCGAGACCTGCGATCCGCTGGAGCAGGATTGCCTCGATCCCGGCGAGATCTGTCTGCCGAACGGTGGCTATGGGAGTGGCTTCCACATGCAGCGCCCGGGGGGGTGGACAGGTTCACGACGCATGTGAAAACTACAACGCTTGCGACCCAGGCAACATGTGCGTTGAATCCGGCGCAGCCCTCGAGTGCGACCAGCAGGTGGCAGGCTGCTGCGAACCGTTCTGCGACCTGTTGCTCCCGAACACCTGCCCAGGCGCCGGCCAAGAGTGCGAACCGTTCCTCCAGGACCCATCCAGGTACCCGAATGTCGGGTTCTGCTCGCTCCCCGGCTGACGCCGGATCCGCAGCTTCACCGCGCGCGCATAAACATCGCTGCCCGCCACGCCCGGAGCCGCCGGCATGATCCCGACCCGCAGATTCGCAGCCATCGGTGATATCCACGCGGAGGACCGTCGCCTCGACGTCGTCCTCACCTGGCTCAAGAGCCAGGCGGTCGACGCGATCCTGTCGGTGGGCGACCTGGCCGACGGCGCGGGCGACCTCGATCGCTGCTGCCGGGGGGCGTTGTGGGCGTGCGCGGAATGCTGGTTTCAGGACCCGTTTCGCCACAGCGAGGTTGGCCCGGCGGCGCTCAGGCACCTCGCCGAGCTCCCGCCGACACGGCGCCTCTCCACGCTGCGCGGCGATCTACTGCTGTGTCACGGCGTCGGCGAGGACGACATGATCCGCCTGCGGCCAGGCGAGGATGTCGGTCGTGCGGGCCTCGCCCAGGCCGCCCTCGCCGTGCTGCTCGCGGACACCGGCCTGCGCATCGTCGTCGGTGGCCACACCCACGAGCGCATGGTCCGCAGCTTCCCGAGACAGGCCGGCCCGCCGCTGGTCTTCATCAATCCCGGCACGCTGCACCGCGACTTCGCCCCCGGCTTCGCGCTCGTCGATCTCGAGCGCGGCGTGGTCGAATTCCACGATGTCGACGAACGACCCGGATCCGCCCTCGCCATCGGTCTGACCGGAGCACTCGCTCACCCCTAAACCAGTGCGGTCGGCGGCGGTTGCTTTCGGGTAGCGTGGCGATGCCGACCTTCGTGCTCGTGATGGCCACCGCGGTGTTCGGGCTGCTACTCCTCCTCGACCTGGGGATGCTGTTGATGAGCCCGATGATGTTCGACGCGCCGGGGTGATCGAGCTGCCTGCTGCGCCGGGGCTTCCTGGCCTGGGGTGGCGGGCCTTGTCGCGACCTCGCCGGGAGTGCCATTGGCCGGGGCCTTCGTCCTGCTGGAGTTCGTCTGCGCGGGCAACTTCGCCTGCAAGTGAAGCAACCTTCAGCTCGCGCCCAGCGTCACGGCGATCGCCGCCCGCGCGGTCATCACTGCGAGCACCAGCGACGACACAAAGAACAGCGCGAAGCGGACCTCGATCTTGTTGATCGTCGCCTGAACCAGGCTGTGGAGCACGCGCACCGCGACGTAGGTCCACGCGAGCATCGCGTCCGTCCCGGCGTCACGCGTGACCAGCGCGAGCACGATCGCCACCGCGTAGAACAGGGTCGGCTGCTCGAAGAGGTGGTTGTAGTTGTCGGCCTTCCAGCGCACCTCCGGCGGGAGGGTGCGCCATCTGCTCGCCGCGCGGGGCGGTCGGGTCGAGCCGCATCCCCGACCGCACGATCGCCGGAATCCGCGTGACATACATCCACGTCCACATCACGAAGGTCCAGGCGACGAGCGCGACGACCGGCCGGAGGAGCTCGAGCGTTGGTTGCATGGCGGGGACGAAGGTATCACAGCCCTGTGACCCCATACCGGCGGCGATAACCGGATTGTCGGCACTCGGGCCTCACGAGCATGAGCAGACCATCCGGGCGACCCGATCCTGCGGTGGGGTCTGCGATCCCCGACCGGAGCCCTTGCGCGCGGACGCGCGGGCGGGCATTGGTGGAGCATGCTCGGCTCCTTTCGCGCGTGCGCTGCAATCGTCGTGGGCCTCCTCGGGGCCGGGTGCGGACACGAGGGGCGTGGCCAGGGGGATGACGTGGGCGGTGGGGGCATCGTGCTCGACGAGCAGGTGCGGGTGATCGACGCGGTCGACGAGGTCATCGTCGAGGCGGACCGGCTGCGCTTCCCGCTGGCGAGCCACGCGACCTTGGCCGAGCTGGCCGCGGGCGTGGTGGTCATCGGCGACCGCCAGGGCGAGGCCTCGCAGCGCAGGGGCAATCCGGACGGGTTTCTCCGGCGCGTGCTCGCGGCCGAGGTCGTCGGCGAGGAGGTCGTGCTGCACACGGAGCTCGCGTCGCTGATGGATGTCGTCGACGAGGGCCAGCTCTCGACCGTCATCGACGTGCCCGGCGGGGCCCCGGTGGCGCTGGTCGATCCGGCCGACGGCAGCCTGCGGGCGCAGCATGCGGGTCGCGTCCTCGGGGCCGCGCCGGAGCTCCTGCGCCGCAGCTACGCGCCGTTTCCGATCGCCGATCGGCTGCGCGTGCGGGCGCTCGGACCCCTCGAGTTCACGGGGCTCAAGCTGGGCCCGGTCGACAAGAAGCTCAAGCGTGAGTTCATGGTCAAGGGCGTGCCGGTGGTCGCCGAGATGTACGTCAAGGCCCAGCTCGAGGTCGCCGAGGGCTCGCTGAGCCTGGCCCCGGACTTCGGGCTGTCGGCGGACTACAGCCTGTGGAGCGGGCTCAAGAGCTTCGAGTTCTACCTGTCGGGCGCGTGGGAGGCGAAGCTGGCGACCCACTTCAAGTTCGAGACGGGCGTCGAGGTCGGCGTCGACTTCGACAAGGTCTATGGTGAGGCGACGGCGGCGGAGAAGCAGGCGATCAACGACGCGCTGGCCGACTTCGCCAAGGGCGGGCCGCTGCCCGCGATGTCGGCGAAGATCGTCGAGGCGCACATCGATCTGCCGACCTGGTGGCTGCCGACGCCGATCCCGATCCCCGTGGTCTCGACCGCGGTGTTCGAGCTCGGACTGGTGTGCGACGCGTCGCTCCGGGGCAGCGCCGAGGCGACGTTTCGCCAGGACTCGAGCGCGTCGCTGAAGATCGGCGGGCACTACGTCAAGGGCGCGGGCTGGGCCCCGATCGAGGAGCGGAGCTGGTCCTTCGTGCCGTCCACCGAGGTCGTCGGCGCGGTCGAGGCCGAGGCGCAGTGCGAGCTGCTGCCAAAGTTCACCCTCCTGTTCTATGGCCTCGGCGGCCCCGAGATGTCCGTCGGCGGCGCGGCGAAGGGCTCGCTGACGGCGTCGCAGACCTGCCCGGGGATGCAGGGCCGACCCAAGGTCGATGTCTCCGCGACGCTGGCCGCGAGCGTCTCGGCCAGCGTCGCCGCGAAGTTCGGGCTGTTCATCCCGCGCCTCGACGTCGAGTACACCCTCGCCGAGGCGATGCTCGAGGTGTTTCGCCTCGACTTCGACCTCGGCGACTATGAGCTGTGGTCGGGCTATCCCGACTATGGCTTTGACCTGTGCCCGCAGGAGGCCGCGCCCTGCGACGACAACGGGATCTGCGACCCGGCCGAGAGCTGCAAGTCGTGCCCGGCCGACTGCGGCGCCTGCGTGGCCTGCGGCGACGGTGCCTGCGTGCAGGGCGAGAACTGCGACCAGTGCCCGGCCGACTGCGGCGCCTGCGACCAGTGCGGCGACGGGCAATGTGATGTCGGCGAGGATTGCGGGGTTTGCCCGGACGACTGCGGCGCCTGCGAGGCGGTCTGCAACAACGGCGCCTGCGAGGCCGGGGAGACCTGCGAAGACTGCCCCGACGACTGCGGGGTCTGCGAGGTCTGCGGCGACGACGTGTGCGCGCCGACGGAGTGGTGCGACACCTGCCCTGCAGATTGCGGCGCGTGCACCTGTCCGTGCGTGGGCGACCCGCAATTCGTCAACTACTGCCAATTCGTGCCCGCCACGCAAGATTGCCCGATGACGGCGCCCGGCGGCTATTGCGACCCGAACGGCGACGGCGACTACGCCGACGCCGACTGGGCCAAGGGCGAGGCGGACTACGCGTGGCAGTGCCTGTGAACCGGCCGCGCGGGAGGAGCTCTCACCCCCCGAGCTCGGCCCCCCGCTTCTCGGCCAATTCCCACATGCGAATATAAGCCTCCGCCGAGCGGAACAGGGGCTCGATATCCGCCGGGTCGACGGCGTCGCGGCGAGCATCCTCGATCAGCTCGGGCAGCAGGCCGATGTGGACCAGCCCCTCGGTGTTGAAGTCGAGCTTGCGGTTGCCGACCACCGGCTGCGTGAACTCGACGTCATCGGCGTACGACGCGAAGGGATAGGTGATCGGATCGGTCTGCGGGCTCGGGCACACGCCATCGCCGAAACGCGGCCCACGGGCGCCCGCGAAGCCATTGAGGTCGAAGCCGAAGCCCTCCGCCGGGTAGCCGCCCTTGTCTTTAATGAACTGGATCTTGTCCTTGAAGCCCTGCACGGTCGAACCGGGCGTGTCGTCGCGGCAAACGCCGAAGCCGGTCGTCGAGACGCCGCCGAGCTGGTAGAGCTGGCCGTTGTTGTTGCGCCCGTGGCTGCCGGAGGCCGGATACTTGGCCGCCTGCAGCAGCTCGTAGGCGCGCAGGTAGGACCACTGCGGGAGGTGGTCGACCTCGATGATCATGCCGCGCGCCATCATCTCGCTGACGAGGTGCTCCCCCAGCGGGGTGAAGCTGGCGTTCTGGCAGTAGGGACCGACCAGCGGCGGGGCGAGGATCTCGGCGATGTACTTCGTGGTGGTGTTGAGCGGGGCGTCCGGGAAGGCGCTGTTGTCGATCGGCGCCTTCGAATCGTAGACGTCGCGCGGCATGTTGAGGCCGCCGAAATTCACGTCGCCGTGGTCAAAGCCGCCGACCTGCGGGTCCGGGCAATCGAGCGTGAAGTTGGACCAGTGGCCGCTGTTGGCGAAGTTGCCGAGCTCGATAAAGGCCCGGTCGCCGTCGCCGGGTGAGAACTTGTTATCGTACTTGTGGACCGGGAAGATCGCGCGCACCCCGAGGTCATAGTAATGATCGAGCTGGGCCTCGATGTAGGCCTCGTCGCAGGTGGGGGCGCCGGCGCCGGGCGTCAGCTTGCAGTCGAACAGGTTGGAGGTCTCGATGCCGAGGATCACCGCCAGCTTGCCGCCAGCGATCACCTCGCGGGCCTCCGCGGGCGTGTGGACCACGCGGAACCAGCCGAGCCCGGGGCCGCCCGACTGGGCGTCGATGTAGCGCTCCATCGCGTACGACTCGTCGATGATGCGATCGACCGCGGTCATGTCGTCGCAGCCATAGCGGCTCTTCTGGATGCCCTCGCCGATCATGAAGTCGCAGATGATCGCGTTGGTCGTCGCGTGCTGGACCACCAATCGCAGGCCGGCGAGGTAGGCCCGCTGCAGCCACAGATAGTATTGCGTCTGATGGGTCGAGCGCCGGGGCCGTTCGGCCAGTCGGTGAACTCGGGGTAACCGGCGGTCGCGTGGTTGTCCTTGCTCAGCTCCCCGGCGAGCAGGTCAGGGAGCAAGCTGCTGAGGTCAGCAGCATCGGCGCCAGATGCGTCGAATGTGTAGCCGAAGAAGTCCTTGCGGCCCAGCTCGCCGTGGGAGATCGAGCAATCTGGCAGCGCATGCTCGACGCCGAGCCGGTGGAAGGGGCCGCCGTGGAACAGGCCGCCGCCGCCGAACGCGTAGTTCGACAGGATGTGCGAGTGGGCGTCGACGATGCCGTAGAGATCGCCGTCGTCGAACTTCGTGCGCTTGACCATCCCGGTGGCGTCGAGCGTGAGCTCGGGGTGCGGCTGGCAGTCGGCCGCCGCCTCGAAAGTTACGGGCAGGCCCTCGGCCGCGAGCGCGTCGGCGCCGAGCAGCAGGTCGTTCCGCCGGTTGCGCAGCTGGTATTGCGCCCAGTCGATCGCCGAGGTCTCCAGCGTCCACTCAGCGCCGGACACGTAGCTGTCGTCGATCAGCGTGACGTCCGAGTCGAGCTTGGTCAGGCGCTGCAGCGGCCCGTCCTTCGCCACCAGATAGCCGCGATCATGGTCGTACAGCAGGTAGGTGCCGAGGTCGGCGGCCTTCATGAAGAACCGGGCGGCCCCGGCCTTGTCGGCCGCGAACGCGAACGCCTTCGCGTCGGCGCTCGCCGCCAGATACTTGTCGCCGCTGCGCAGCGAGAAGCAGCCATTGGCGAATCCGTAGGTGTCGAGCACGGGCGGCTCGCCGGTGCCGCCGGTCGCGTCCGTCTCACCGCCACCGGTCGGTGTGCTGGTCCCGCTCTCGTCGCCCGTGACCTCCGTTCCGCTGGCCTCGTCCTGGGCGACCGGTCCCGGGGAGCAACCAATGAGAAGGGTGAGGGCGGGCGGAGCGAGGTGATGGAGGCGCACGGTGGGCGAGTATATCCGAGGTTGCACGCGGCGCGCTCTGGCCCGATTGGCGCTTCCCGGTGGGAGATCGACCTCGCCGGCGATCAAGCGACAGGTGTCGCGGCTGGCTCCGGGGGTCGGCCCGCCGACGCGCCCTCGCCTCCCTGCCCGGGTCGGTCGTCGATCGCCTCGCGGACCTGCAGCCGCATCCCGGGGCGCAGCGCCGCCAGATCGAGGGGTACACGCGTGTGCAGCAGCCGCCCGGGTCGGCCGACCTCGGGCCCGCGCAGCTGCAGGTCGATCGCCGGGCTCCGCCCGACCGCCCGCACCAGGTGCAGCGTCGCCAGGCCGTCGGTCTCGACCAGGTCGTTGTGGCCGAGCAGCGTGCGGCTCGTGAGCTCGAGCTCCGTCGCCGAGAGCTCCGCGAAGCGCAGCTCCTCGAGCACCCCCTCGATCGCCTTGCCGATGAGTCGATGCGGGTGCGCGTGGATCGGCGTCGCCGAGCCGGGCTCGCGGCAGATCGCCACCAGCGCCCAGCCGCTGCGGCCCTGCCAGTAGGTCACCCAGCGGCAGCCCTCACCGTGCGGCAGCGGGCTCTCGCGCACCGGGATGAGCTCGCCGATCGAGGGATGCAGCTGCTCGAGCAGCTTGCGCAGCAGCGGGTCGGCGAGGGTCCCATCGCGCTCACTCGCGTCGAGCAGGCGCGTCGCCTCGCCGAGCGAGAGCGGCGCGCCGAGCTCGAAGCGACGTCGCAGCGCGCGCAGCTCGGCTTCTCCGACCGCGCTCGCGCGATAGGCCATGTAGCTGCCTCCGCACGCCGTCACCGCGACGAGGGCCGCGACCGCGGCGTGGTCGCGGCTCACCGCGACGATCATCGCCAGCGACAGCGCCGCCATCCACCCCGACGCAGCCCCGGCGACCACCACCGCGCGACCGCCGGTCGCCGCCAAACTCCGCAGACCGAGGTGCAGCCCGATCCCCGCCGCCACCGTCGCCATCAGGGCGTCGACCAGCGCGTGGTCGACCGCGATCACGGCGGACCACGCCGCGGCGCCAGCGAACAACCGATCGCCCGCGGCGCGCAGCAGCGCGAGGCCGATATAACCGAGCAGGAAGCCCGGCAGGTGCGCGCGCAGGCCCGGTCCGCTCGCAACACCGATGGTCGCGTTCGCGGGGGCGCGTCGCAGCAGCGCCAGCGCCAACAGCATCGGCGCCAACAGCAGGACCCGGGCCGACTTGGCGGCCGCCGCCATGACACCGCCGACATCACCCATCTGGCTGCCGACGGCGACGGCGCTCGAGAGGTCGTTGACGGCGAGCCCGCTCCACAGGCCCGCCATCGCCGGGCTGAGCCCGACGTACACAGCCAGCGGGCGAAACAGCAGCAGGGCGACGACGCTGAACAGGAACACCGCGCCGATCGCCACGCCCTGCTCCTCGCGCCGAGCCCCGACGACCGGGGCGACGGCGTTGATCGCCGACGCCCCGCAGATCATCGTGCCGCTCGCCACCAGGTCGGCCATCGGCCGACGGATCGCCAGCCCGGTCGCCAGCGCGTGGGTCACGAAGAATGTGCTCGGCAAGGTAGCCGCGGCCACCCCCGCGATCAGCAGCAGGTCGCTCGCGCCGAAGAACCCCGTCTGAACCTTGAACCCCATCAGCACGATGCCCAGACGCAGCACCCACTTGCCGGTGAAGCGCAGCCCCGCCGCGTGACGGTCGGGCTCGCGCTCGCCGCTCGGCAGCTCGAGCCCGACCATCCGCCGCGCCGGGCTGTTGAGCAGCGCCGCGCCCAGGACCAGCGCGACCAGCACCTCCGACACGAACGGCGACGACGGCGACACCTGCACCGCCAGCATCGCCGCGGCTCCGACCGCCGTCGCCAGGCCCAGCCCCGGGAGGTCCAGTCGGGTGGGCACCCATTGCGGCCGTCGCTTCGCCATCGCCTGCGTGCACGGTACTGCGGCGCGCCTCCGCTGGCGAGCGCCCCGGGGCCCGCACCGACGTGGCTTCCGCCAGCTCCCGCGTCCAGGCATCATCGTGCACGAGCAACAGCCCCGTGAACGACGCCGTGACGACCCGCGTGAGCGAAGCACTGTGCGCCCTGCGTCCCCCCGCGGGCGCGGACGAGGCCGCCTACCCGCCGGCGTTCCGCGCGATCGCCGATCTGCTGCTCCAGCGCACGACGCTGTACGTCGCCGGTCAACCGCACCGGCTGACGGAGATCGAGCTCTACTGGGACGGCCCCGGCCACCGAGATCCCTTCACCCACGGAGACCCGCAGCAGCGGCGCGCCGGCGTGTGGTACTTCCACCGCGAGCGCGGCGGGGCCTACAAAGGTGGCACCTTCAAGGGTATCGACATTGCCGTCGGCGACGACGACACCGCGGCCGGCGTGCTGATCCGCGGGGCAATGGCCGCCGACGGGACCGTGCTCGACGGCTCCTGCGTGTTCGTCGACCATGTGCTCGCCCGCACCGGCGCGAGCTCGGTGGCCGCGCTCGCCGCGAGCTTCGACCACGCGATCGACCCGCCGCCGACCGGCACCTCGCCGCTCCACCTAGGCCTCGATGATGCGGCCTTCGACCGCGAGCCCCCGCGGATCTTCGCCTCGGCCCGCGTCGGCCTCACCCTCAAGAAGGGCGCCACCCGCGAGCGCCAGCGCTTCATCGCCAGGCCCTACCGATTCCTCAGCGAGCCGCGGACGACCCGGAAGGGCAAGATCTATGTGGTCCTCGCGCTGCACCGCGAGGGGCTCGCGGAGGCCGAGATCGCCGCGCTCACCGGGGTGCCGCGGGCCCACGTCGACCGCTACATCGACGCCTACCGCGGCGGCGCCGGGCGGTCACCCGAGAGCATCCCGGGCGAGCCGAACCCGACCGAGCTGTGCGCACTGCTCGGCGCCTGCACCAAGCTCTGGCCGTGGTGAGCCTCCCCCGCGCGCCATCAACAATCGTTGGGCGAGCAGATCACCCAACCCGCGATCTCCACGTGCTGGCCGAAATCGTTCCAGTTGCCCTCGAAGCCGCAGCCATCGAGCCGACGCTCGATGCGGTCGCCCGGGTTGCTGTCGCCGCTCGGCTCGAAGCTCACCATGCAGCCGACGTCGCCGTTCACATCGGCCGTCATCCAGAATGGGCAGGGCTGGTTGCGGCAGACCGCGCTCCAGTTCTTGAGGCCCATCGCCTTGGGAAAATTGGGGAGCACATTGAGGAGATTGGCCGCCTCGTTGCTATTCCAGAGATAGAGCCGCTCCGCGTGCGCGGGCGTGCGGGTGACCACGATCTCCCAGCCGAGCGCGGCGCACATCGCCACATAAGGCGGCTGGGTCTTGCCCAGCGAGACGTCGTCGATTCGCAGCAGCGTATAGGCGCACTCGTCCGCGACCACCTCGCAGTGGACCTCGAGCGCCGCGAGCGCGCCGGCCCCGTCGGGGTCGAGCATGAACGGCCCGGAGACCATCTCCGGCGCGTGGACCTGCAGCTCGCTGCAGGTGCTCGGCAGGCGACAGGCGGTCCCGAAGCAGAAGCTCCCGCCATCGCATCCGGCGTCGTCCATGCAGCACGCGCCGCATGAGCCGCCGCAGTCGATGCCGGTCTCGTCGCGGTCCTGGACCCCGTTGCCGCAGCTGTTGACGCGACAGGTCGCCGAGCAGCCGTCGTGCGGATCGAGGTTGGCGTCGTCGCACTCCTCGACCTTGTACTGCAGCACCCCGTCCCCGCAGCGCGCGACGACACAATCGCCGCACGCATCCAGCGGGTCGAGATTGCCGTCGTCGCACTGCTCGCCCGGGGAGACGATGCCGTCGCCGCAGCTCGGGGCGGTGCACAGGTGCGTGCAGGTATCGTCGTCGCTCAGGTTGGCGTCGTCACAGGCCTCGCCGGTCGAGAGCAGCCCGTCGCCGCACTGCGGGAGCTTGCAGCCGGGCGCGCAGCTGTCGTTTGCGACCTCGTTCCCGTCGTCGCACTGCTCGTCGGCGTCGACGATGCCATCACCACACACGGCCTCATGCCCGGTCGACTCGCCGGTGGGCGCGGACGACGACGTGACCCCAACGCTCGAGCTCGACTCGGTCTCGCCAGCGGCGGTCTGCGTCATCCCACCGAGCATCGAGTCCTGGAAGCACCCCGGGAGCAGGACCAAGACCAGGACCAAGACCAGGACCTGCACCAGCAGGCTCGCGGCACCACGTTCGACCACCACGGCCGATGATGCCCGGGCTGGCACTTGCGATCAAGGTGGATGCCCACGCCCGGATCTGCGCCGACCCACCGCGCTCGCGGTGCCGCAGACCGTCACGCGAGCACCCAGGCACGAAACGACCGGCCCTTGATCTTGCGGGTCCTCAGGCCCTGCAGCGCGAACGCAGCGTGCTCGCGCCGGATCGCCACATAGCAGCGGCGCGCGTGGATGTCGATCTTGCCGACCTGCGCGCCCGCCAGGCCGATGTCCCCGGTGAGGGCCCCGAGCAGATCGCCCGCGCGCAGCTTGTCCTGACGGCCGCCTTCCAGGATCAACGTCGTCATCGGCGGCGGCGGCGGTCTGCGCTCGTCGGCGGCGGGTGCTGACGCCCAGCGCAGCGGCCCGCCCTGCGCGCGCTCGATCGCCAGGGCCCGCCCTCGCTCGGACGGCGAGCAAAGCGCCAGCGCGAGCCCCTTGTGCCCCGCGCGCCCGGTGCGGCCGATTCGGTGGAGATGCACATCCGGGTCGGTGGGCAGCTCCCACGAGATCACCGCCGCCAGCCGCGCGATGTCGAGGCCGCGGGCCGCGACGTCCGTGGCCACCAGCACGGCGCAGCTCCGGTTGGTGAAACGAAGCAGCACCTCGTCGCGCTCGCGCTGCTCCAGCTCGCCGTGCAGCGCCAGCACCGAGAATCCGCGCTGCCCGAGCTGGGCGCTGACATCCCGGACGTCATTGCGCGTATGACAAAAGACCAGCGCCGATTCGGGCCGGTGCTGCAGCAGCAACGCCGCGAGCGCGTCGAGCTTGCCCGCGGGCTCGACCGCGACGAAGATCTGCTCAATGTCCGCGTCGTCGCCGACGAGGTCGACCGTCACGCTGACGGGGTTATGCTGCAATCGCCGGCTCAACCCGCGGATCTCGTCGGGGTAGGTCGCCGAGAACAGCAGCGTCTGGCGCGAGCGCGGCGACTGTTCGACGACCGAGGTGATCGCCTCGAGAAAGCCCATATCGAGCATACGATCGGCCTCGTCGAGGACCAGGACCCGCAGCCCGCCGAGCTCGACCGTCTCGCGCCGCAGGTGATCGAGGATCCGCCCCGGGGTGCCGACGACGACGTGCGGGCAGGCCCGCAGCGCCGGCGTCTGCGTCCGCACGGGCACCCCGCCACACAGGGTCACGACGCGCAGGTTCGGGACAAAACGGGCCAGCCGACGGATCTCGCCGCTGACCTGATCGGCGAGCTCGCGGGTGGGGCACAGCACGAGCGCCTGCACGCAGGCGACCTCGACATCGACGCGGGTCAGCAGGGCCAGGCCAAACGCGACCGTCTTGCCGCTGCCCGTGCGCGCCTGGGCGATCACATCCTGGCCCGCCAGCATGCTCGGCAAGGCGTGCTCCTGGACCGGCGTCATCCGCGAGAAGCCCAACACGGCGATCGCCCGGGCCAGCGGCTCCGCGAGCGCGAGCGCGGCGAAGCCCGGCGGCATCGTCGACGGCTCAGAAATGGTGGAAGTCGATTCAGTCATGAACGCCAGAGACACAGCGCAAAACGTGAGCCATCTCGCGCACCCTAACTCAGCGCGCACGGCGTCGCAAGCCTGGTCATACGCGCCGCGGGCGCGGGTCCAGGAATGGCTGTGATAGAAGGCCCACGACCCATGCAGCCAGGCCTCGCCGCACTCCTCCACCCGCGCACCAGCCCCGAGCTCCTGGCCAGCTGGGCAGCCGATGAACCCTTCGTGGTGCATGGACGCAGGGATTCGGTCGCGGCGCTCACCCGCCTGCCGCTGCTCCGGTCCCTCGATACAATGCTCAATGCCTGGCCGGACCAGGTGCAGGCGCACTTGCCCGACGTCGCGGACGAGGCGAGCTCGATCGACGCATCGCCGCGAGACGCGCGCAAGCTGTTCGCCAGCGGCATGAGCCTGCTCTTCAACGACGTCCATGCAATCTCGACGACCCTGACGCTCTGGCTCACAGCGATCTGTCGCGACCTCGGACTGTCGGCGCTGACCCAGAGCCGCTGTCTGGTTTATGCGACCCCACGAGACAAGGGCACGGCGCCGCACTTTGACCAGAACATCAACCTCGTGCTGCAGCTGCGCGGGACCAAGAAATGGTGGCTCGCGCCCAACGAGCACGTGGAGCGGCCCCTGACCCGGCACACCATGGGCCTGCCCGTCGACCCCGAGCTGCAGACCTACGCGCGCACGCCCATGCCGCGGCGCATGCCCGCGGACAGCCGCCTCATCGTGCTCAAGCCCGGCTCGCTCCTGTTCGTCCCGCGCGGCACATGGCACGCCACCGCCGCGACCCAGGACGCGCTCTCCCTGAACTTCACATACACCGCGCCCACCTGGATCGATCTATTCATGGCCGCGCTGCGCAGTCGGCTGGCGCTCTCCCGCGAATGGCGAGAGACCGCAACCCCGGCCTCCGCGCCGGCCCTCGACGCGCTCCTGCGCGAACTCGGCGAGGATGCGCCGCACTGGCGAGCATCCGACATCCTGGCCGCCACCGAGGGCCAAAGCGAGGACGATGAGCTCGATCCTCCCGGGTCAGCAATTCCTGCGCCGCCCTTGACCTCCGTGACGCCCGACGATTAGCATGCCCCGATGTTGCGAACAGCCGGCGGCGGCGCGATGCTGGCAGCCGGGCTCGTCGGCCTCACGGCGTGCGTGGATTCACCGGAGCTGCCCAACCGCGCACCGCCAGGCTGGGCGGACGAGCTCGCGCTCAGACGGCCGCTCGACCGCAACCCGGACCCCCATATCCTCGAGATCGATCTGCGAGCGACGCCCGCCACGCTCGCGCTCTGGGACCTGACGCCCGCGACCCCGGTGTATACCTTCGACGGCGGCATCCCGGGCCCGCTGCTCGAGCTCGCGGTCGGCGACCGGCTCATCGTGCACTTCACGAATGACCTGCCGGAGCCGACCACGATCCACTGGCACGGCCTGCGCATCCCCGCCGATATGGACGGCGTGCCCGATCACTCGCAGCCGGCGGTGCTCCCCGGCGAGCGCTTCGACTACGATTTCGTCGTCCCCGACGCCGGCCTGTTCTGGTATCATCCGCACGTCAATTCGTCGGCCCAGGTCGCATCAGGCCTTTACGGGCCAATGTTGGTCCGGCCTGTCGACGCCAGCGAGGACCTCGCACCCGACGACGAGGTGGTGCTCGTGCTCTCGGATATCGCCATCGACGACGACGGCGCCCTGGTCGATCCGCAGTCGGGCGGCGACCTCGGCACCCTCTTCGGACGCGAGGGCAATGTGGTGCTCGTGAACGGACGGTGGCTACCGACAATGTCGGTGCGCAGCGGGGTCACCCTGCGCTGGCGCGTCGTCAACGCGGCCCGCACCCGCTACTTCCAGCTCGCGCTCCCGGGCACCAAGTTCACCCGGATCGGCAACGACGGCGGCCTGCTCGCCAGCCCGGTCGAGGAGGACCTGCTCCTCCTCACCCCGGGCCAGCGCGCCGATGTCCTCGTGACCCCCGACGCCGCGGCAGGCTCCCTGCAGTTCCTGACCTGGGTCCCCTACGATCGCGGCTTTGGCAGCACCGAGTTTCGCCAGGAGGAGCTCGTGATGCGCCTGGACTTCTCGACCGATGCACCGGGTCAGCCGTCGACACCGAGCTTCGCGCGCGCGCTCTCGCCGATCTCTATCACCGACGCGACCGCGGTCAGCCTGCGCCTGACCCAGATGAAGGACCCCGACGGGCACGTGGTCCTCGGGGTCAACAACGTCCCGTTCTCGGAGCTGGCGCCCCTCCCGGCGCAGATCGGTGAGACGCAGGTATGGACGATCGAGAACGAGATGGACTGGGCCCACCCATTCCACCTCCACGGATTCTTCTTCCAGGTCCTGAACGACGACGGTACACCCGAGCAACCGCTCGCCTGGCACGACACCGTCGACATCCCCGTCCACGGCAGCCGCAAGATCGCCGTGCGCTTCGACGAGCGTCCGGGCATGTGGATGTTCCACTGCCATATCCTCGATCACGCCGACGCTGGCATGATGGGGATGATCGACCTGGTGCCCTGAAGACATCCAGGTCGACATCCACCCATTACAGGCGTTCGACCCGCGCGGGCAGACCCGCGAATGCGCCGTCGACGTTGCCGGCCTGCGCCTTCGCCGTGCCGTTCGGCCCGGGCGAACCCGGCTGCCCCGCAGAACCCGCAGAACCCGCGGCGCCGTCGGGACCGGCCTTGGCCCCCTCGCCGGTCGCGCTGCCACCGGAACCCTTCGACCCGGCGGCGCCCGCCGACCCGGGCCCACCACCGGAGCCGCCCGTCACATCGAGCACGACCAGGGTCGCCAGTTCGGGGAACTTGGCGTCGTAGTCGAACTCGATCGCCCCCCCGGGTCCACCATTACCACCGACGCCGCCGCCACCGCCCACACCGCCGTTGCCGCCGGCGCCACCTGGATTGCCCGAGCCGCCGCTGCCACCGTGGCCACCGCTGCCGCCTGAACCGCCGCTGCCGCCCGGTCCACCCGACGCGTGGACGGTGAACGGCCGGTCCGGATGGACCAGGACGGTATCCTCGACGTCTCCGGTGATCTTCACGAGCGCGAGTCGCTCGTGAAACGGGGTCTTGACGAAGGTCGCATACACGTGAAGGTTGGGCCCGGCCTGACCATCGCCGCCGTTGCTGCCCTGTCCGCCCGCGACGCCCGCCCCGCCTTGCCCGCCCGCCTTGTCGGAGGCCCCGCTGGCGCCCGAACTGCCCGCGGCGCCCGCAGTGCCCGCGTCGCCGCTCATCCCCCCGGGACCCGCGCTGCCCACATCGGTAATGCACGAATATTCGGGCCTGTACTCCTTGGTCGCGTAGAACTTGGCGTCGTCCTTGTACGCCGTGGTGATCGCAAAGCCGCTGGCCGCGCTCACGAGCACGTCGGGGTTCGGCTGAAAGAAACCACCGTCGTCGATGGTGCCCTGATCGCTCGAGAACACGAACTCCTTGAAGTCGATGTGGCCGACCTTGCTAAAGGTGCCGGCCTTGCCCTCCCAGGTCTCCAGCGCCTTGGTCTTCCCCGCCTTCTTCTTGTGCTCCACCTCGGCGTATACCGCGACCTGGACAGTACTCCGCGGACAGATGGCTTCGCCCTCCTGGCGCAGTCCCGGGACCATCTTCGTCAGCTTCCAGTTGTCCATGTTGACGGCGCAGGCGACCGTCGCCAGCGCGGCGACGCCGACGAGCAGCGGGGAGAATGAGGTGAGAGATTTCCGGGACATGGACTTGTGACCTTTCATGGTGCGGCGTCCATCGCACGCGCCATCCTACAAGTAAACAGGAAACCTGCTCGCTGACCTCGGCCAGCGCCGGAGAACTCACGCGGGTCAACGATCACCGCAGGTCGCAATTCGGCGACCCACGGCCCGCCCGCGCCTGCCAGGATACGACCGGCCGCACTGCGGATCCCATATCGCCAGCGATCGTGTACCGTCGCACCCATGCCACAGATCGAGCTGTCGGGCACCGAACTGCACACGATCGAGATCGCGGGTAGCATCACCACAGCGGCCGCGCGCCCCCTGGTCCCCACCGCATTGCCGCTGCACGAGCTGGGCGAGGGCGCCGAGCTCGGCCTGCTCTGCTTCGCCATGCGTGGCCTCGGCCTGACCCGCCCGCTCCGCCTCGGCCCGCGCCTCGACTACGGCGAGGCGCTGTGGCGCGTGGGCGTGCACTGGGCCGGTCAACCGGCATGGTTTGCGGTCGCCTGCGACCTCGACCACATGCTGGTTCGCCGCCTCGGCGCGGCGCTCGTGCGCTACCCGGTGCGCCGGGCCGCCGTCGTGGTCGAGCACGATCGGGCCCGCATCGACCGCGGCGGTCAGCACCTCGAGGTCTTCGCGGAGGTCGGCGACGAGACCCCGCCGCCGCTACCACCGCGACCGCTGCTGGTCGCCCATGGCGGAAATCTCTACACAATCCCTTGGCGCGAGGAGCCCGCGCCGCGCCGTCACATCGCCGAGATCACCGTCGAGGACAGCGGGCTCAGCAGGGCGACCCTCGGCGCTGCACCGCGGTGGCACACGCGAGGTCTGGTACACGGCGGTCGCATCCACCGCTGCGGCGTCGCATCACCGGCGTGAACGACCTCGCCTCACTGGACTTCCTTGCACTCCCACACATCGTCCGTGATCTCCCAGATGCGATCGCCGCACGCCTCACCGGAGGCCATGAGCCGGCGCTTCGCGGCGGTCGCTAGTTCGACGGCCAGGCTCATATTCCGCGGCGCCGCGTCCGGAGCGTCGCCCTCGCAGCGCACGCGCCACTTCAAGGCGCAGCGGACCGCGAAGTCGCAGGTGTTGTGCACCTCGAGCGACATCCCCTGGGCGACGTTCTCGGGCGCGACCTGGACGCACTCGGCGACGCTGGTCGCTCCCTGACTCTCGGTGATGACGGCGGCGTAGGCGAACAGGGCCCACGGCGCCGCGAGCATGACTCGGCGCATGACACGATCCTCTCTCGCGCCCGGGTCCGGGTGAACGACCGGCGCTGGCCCCCAAGACAGCGACGCCCCGCGAAGGTTCCCGTGCCGACGCAGCCCCCTGTCGTATCGCCGCCGACCAAGATCGCGCGAGCACACCGCGCAATGCGGCGTAACGCGGGAGCTCATGCGGGAACTTGTCCGGGGTTCATGCCGCGCCGCCGATCGATCACCATCGTCTCGCTCGTCCTCCTCGTCGACCCGACGGGGGGATGCACGAGCTCCAACCCCGCCTTCGCCCTCGATGGCGACCCGCCGGGCCTGACGGACGCCACCGATGCGCCAGCCAGCTCGAGCTCCGATACCAACACACCGACCACCGGCCCCGGCTCCGCGAGCAATTCGGCGAGCGCCGCGACCACCGACGCGGCGACCAGCAGCGGCGACCCGACCGCTTCAGACAGCTCCGGAGGCCCCACGACGGGCATGCTGGACACCACACAGGGCGCCGGATCGACCGGTCCCGCGGACACCGACGCCTCCAGCAGCGGCGGGCCGAACGAATGTATGGACGCCGTCGTCGGCGAGCCGGCCCGGCTCGAGATCAAGAAGGATGGCCAGGTCCTGCTGGCCTGTGGCGGCGCCATCAGCCTGACCAATGCCTTCGCCAAGTTCTCCGGCTCGACGCTGAAGCTCTACAACAGCGGGACATGCATGCAAACGGGCCCGCTCTATGAGGTCACCGGCGTGAACTTCGCGATCAAGGCGAAGGACCTCGGCGAGGGCTGCTCGGACGTCCGCATCGAATGGGCCGTCGCGCCGCCCTGCGAGGTCACGGGCTTCGGCCTCACTCGCGGGGACAAACCAACCTATGTCGGTGCATTCGGCCGCCTCACCGGGCCGGCCGGCTATACCCCGTTCTCGACCGAGCCTCTGTTCGACTGCGGCTGCACGGTCGACGACGTGGCGTGCTGCGAGCACCTCTTCGAGCAGAACCAGCAGGTGTACCAGCCCGGGGCCTACACCCTGGCGTTTCCGGGCGCGATGACCGATATCGCCGCGCCGGGCTCGATTATCGGCAGCATCGACGGCTCCGACTATCTGTTCACAAACCTGCGCTCCCAGGTCCACGAGAGCTGCGACGCGGCCCCCTCCCACGTGTGGCTCGACATCCGCTGGTGGGCGATGGCGAGCGACTGATCGACACGCGAAGCCGCGGTCCGGTGATGCCGCGAGACCCCACGCTGCACGTACGCAGAAGCCAGCGTACAAATTATCACCGACGCGTAACAAGCCCCACGATGCGGGAACACGGACGACGGGCGCCTCGCTGCGCTCATTGGTCACAACCCTCGTTCGCGGAGCACCTCATGCATCGTCATTGGCTTGCCGGGATCACATCGTTCTGTCTCCTCCTTCCGATCGCCTGCGGCGGCTCCGACCCGGGCGGCGGCACAGACGCGAGCACGGCCAGCGGCAGCGGCGGCAGCACCGGCGCGGTGACCAGCTCCGCCGCCACCACCTCCACACCCGCGACCGACTCCGCCTCGGCGACCGAAGGCAGCGGCAGCGCGAGCGCGAGCTCGGGCCTGACCAGCACCAGCGACACGCCAACCACAGATGTGACGACCGGGGCGGCCTGCGGGCCCGGCGAGGTGCTGTGCGGCCAGGGCTGCGTCAACACGGACTCGGACCCGGAGCACTGCGGCGCCTGCGGCATGGCCTGCGCGCCCGACGAGATGTGCACCCAGGGTCAGTGCATCCTCATGGGCACCTGCCTGCCGGGGCTGGTCCTGTGTAACGCCGAATGTATCGACGTCTCGATGGACCCGCTCCACTGCGGCAGCTGCAACAACGATTGCAACAACGGCGACTCCTGCGTCGCCGGCAATTGCGTGCAGGGCTGCCCGGTCGGCGCCCAGCTGTGCGGCATCGACTGCGTGAACGTCGAATCCGACCACGACAACTGCGGCGCCTGCGGCCAGGCCTGCGCCCCGAACGAGGTGTGCGGCGGCGGGGCCTGCCTGGCGATGTGCCCGATGGGCACGATCAAGTGCGGCAACGACTGCGCCGACGCCAGCAGCGACCCGCTCCACTGCGGCAGCTGCAACAACGACTGCGGCGGCGGCCAGACCTGCACCAACGGCCAGTGCACCTGCGACGGCGGCCTCCTGGCGTGCCAGGGCGGCTGCATCGACCCCCAGACCGACCCCAACAACTGCGGCGACTGCGGCAACGACTGCCAGGGCGACTGCGTCAACGGCCAGTGCGCCTGCCCCATGGGCGAGATGACCTGCCAGGGACAATGCACCGACGTGCAGACCGACCCCGACAATTGCGGGCAGTGCGGCAACTCCTGCGACGGGAAGCTCGAGGTCTGCGACGCCGGCGACTGCGCCTGCAAGCCCGGGCTCGAGCTGTGCAACGGGCAATGCGTCGACACCGCAAACAACGCCCAGAACTGCGGGCAATGCGGCAAGACCTGCAACAACCAGCTGTGCGGCGGCGGGATGTGCGTGGCCCAGTGCGGTGGTCAGTTCCCCAACAAGTGCGGCCAGACCTGCACCAACTTCAAGGACGACCCGCTGCACTGCGGGTCGTGCAACAACGTGTGCGACAACAACGAGATCTGCGTCGACGGGCAGTGCGAGAACTTCATCATCCCGCAGTGCAACCAGTGCCCCTGCAACGAATGCCAGGGCAACACGGACAAGTGCTGCTTCAACCAGTTCGTCAACCACACGGTGTGCGCGGCCCAGTGCCCGTGACCTGAAACAGCGCCACGCCCCCGGATCTGGTGCGCCAGATCCGGGCTTCACGGCTTCTTCACGGGGTCTTCGGCCCGGCGAGTCGAGCCTCCTGGGCGCAGGTGAGCTCGCAGGTCGCACGATTGGTCTCAATCATGCCCGTGCCGCCGCGGCACGGCTTGAGGCACGCGCCGAGAGCGTCCAATACCGCCGACGACGGGGCCGCCGGCAGAGCGACCACCGCGCTCTTGCACGACCCCAGGCAGCTCTCGGACGCCTTGTCGCCGCTGTAACAGCGGTCCATGCAACGCATGACATATTCCACCGGGTCGGAGCCGACCACCGCCGCCGGGTCCCCGCCCGCGCCGCCCTTGTCGCAGTTGAAGCGACACGCCGCCTTGTCGGCGTGCTTGAGCGTGGACGCGTCGCAGGCGAGCAGGCAGTTGGAGAATTCGCTGCGTTCGCTCGCGCTATCGGTGGGGCGGACGTCGGCGGCGACGACTGGAGGCGTTGCATCGTGCGGCGTCGCATCGTGCGGCGTCGCGGCATGCGGCGGGGCGGCATGCGGCGCAGCGACCTGACCGTCGCCTGGCACCCCCTGGCCCGCAGCGCCGGACTTCGTGGCCCCGCCGGTGACGGCGCTGCCCTCGGGATCACAGCCCGCGGCGATGATGAGTGTGGTGATGAGACAGGCGACGCGAATGGACATGATGGCGCCAAGCCTGGCACCATTTCGCCGACCGGCATGCCGGGCGCGACGTCCCCGTCACGCCTGCCCCGGGCGCTCGATCCCGGCGATCGGCCCCGGCGACAAGGCCCGACTGCGCAGAAAACGCAGGTCGCACCGCCCAACCGACGCATGCATCGTGCGGCCACGCGAGCGTGCTCTGGCGATCTGTGCGGTGCCCAGGCGTCAGGGACCTCCCACTGCCCGATCGATCTTCGCGCTCGCGGTCGCGCGCGCGTGATAGCATCGCCACCGCGCCCGCAGTCTCGCGGCGCCGGAGACAGGCATGACGCGTTCCTCCCCAGACCTCGCGCTGGCCCTCGCCGGGGCGGCCCTGTGCCTCCTGACCGGCTGCTATCAGGGCTCCGCGCTCGAGTCCGCCGGTGCGAGCGCGAGCAGCACGGGTCCTGGCGCCGCCGACGACAGCTCGGCCGGCGACTCCGGCGACTCCGGTGACTCCGGCCAGGTGGTGCCCGAGGATGTGGTGCCCGAGCCGCTACACCGGCTCAACCGCCTCGAATACAACAACACGGTCCGCGACCTGCTCGCCACCAACCTCACGCCGGCCGACAGCTTCCCGCCGGACAACGTGACCCTGGGCTTCGACAACGTCGCCGAGGGTCTGACCCTGACCCCGGCGCAGATGGACCTCTACGCCACCGCGGCCCGCGAGCTCGCCACCGCGACCCTGGAGACCGCGCCGCGTTACGCCGAGCGGATCGGTGCCCGCGGCCACGCGACCGCGACGGGTCAGGCCGGCACCGCGTTCGACTGGGGCTGGTCGATGTCTCGCCACGGCGAGGGCCTCGCCTTCCCGGTCGAGCTGGCGCAGGACGAGAGCGTCACCGTCTCGATCCTCGCCGGCGGCGACGCGGTCGGCGAGCCCACGCCCGAGATGGGGCTGCAAGTCGACAACGTCGAGGTCGGCCACTGGATCGTCACCTCGTTGCCAACCGCGCCCGTCGTCTACAGCGTGCAGGTCCCGCTGACGCAGGGCCCCCACGCGGTCGTCATCACATTTCCCAACGGCGCCGACCAGCCCGCCGACAACATCTTCAACTCGCTCGTCGTCGGTTACCTCGACCTCCGCAGCGAGGCCACCGTCGTCCCGCCCGGCCGCGCCCTGGTGTATGTGTGCGAGCCCGCCGCGGCCCCCATCCCCGAAGATTGCTACCGCACGATCGTCACCGGATTCACCGCGCGGGCCTGGCGACGCCCGCTCACCCAAGCCGAGGCCGACGCGATTTTTAACTTGTGGCAGCAGCTGCGCGCCGCCGAGGGCGACGACGTCGCCGTCGGCCTGGTGGTTCGCGCCATTCTCATGTCCTCCAAGTTCCTCTACCGCCCGAGCTTCGCGGCCGCTGGCGCCGACGACTCACAGGGCGCCGCGCCACTCGACGATCACGTGCTGGCCAGTCGCCTCTCCTATTTCCTGTGGAGCAGCATGCCCGACGACGCGCTCCTCGCGGCCGCCGCGTCCGGGGCTCTGCGCAGCATCGAGGGCCTGCGCGACGAGGTTCAGCGCATGCTCGCCGATCCGAAGGCCACCGGCCTGCGACGCGGCTTCGCCTCGCAGTGGCTGGCGACCAGGGCGCTCGCGCTGCACGCCCCCGACCCCACCACCTTCCCCACATTCGACGAGCCGCTGCGCGCCGCGATGATCGCCGAGACCGAGCTCTTCTTCGGTGATTTCATGATCAACGGGCGCCCGATCGGCGAGATGATGAACCCCGACTTCGCCTACCTCAACGATCGCCTCGCCCAGCACTACGGCATGCCGCTCCCGGGCAGCCCCACGCCCACGCGGATCGACCTGCCCGCGAATACCCGCCGCGGGCTGCTGATGCAGGGCGCCTGGCTCACCGCGAATTCGGCCAGCAATCGCAGCTCGCCGGTGAACCGCGGGCGCTGGATCCTCGAGCAGCTCCTGTGCACACAGATCCCCCCGCCGCCGCCCAATATCCCGCCCCTGATGCCGCCCGCCGAGGGCCAGACCCAGCGCGAAATGCTGGCCCAGCACCGGGCCAACCCGGTGTGCGCCGGCTGCCACGATCTCCTCGATCCCGCCGGCCTCGGGATGGAGGGGTACGACGGCGTCGGCGCCGAGCGTGACCTCGAGAACGGCCAACCCCTCGACGTCTCGGGCGCGATCCCGCCAAATACCCCCTTCGAGGGCTCCGGCGAGCTCGCCCTGCTGCTCGAGGACGACCCGCGCTTCGTCGAGTGCCTCACCGATAAGCTGTTCGGCTACGCCCTCGGCCGCGAACGGGCGATCGAGGATATCGCCTACCGCAAGCGCATCAACGCGGCGTTGCCCGCCGCGGGCGGCACCCTCGACCAGCTCATCGAGCTCATCGTCACCTCCCCGGCCTTCCGCCTACGGACCGAGAAAGCAGAGTAGATATGCGCTCCTCTCGACGAAAGTTCCTCGGCGGCGCCGGCGTCCTCGTGGCATTGCCGGCCCTCGGCATCTTCCGGCCGCGCTTCGCCCGCTCCAACGCCGATCCGCCGCCGAGGCGCCTGCTCGTATACTTCCTGCCCAATGGTCGGGTCCCGGCGAATTGGATCCCCCCGGAGTCGGGCCCCGAATTCTCGTTCCCGGCCACCCTGGCGCCGTTCCAGGGCCTCAAGGGCGACCTCATCTGCCTGTCCGAGCTGTATCACACCTCCGCGACCCTGTCCGCCGGGACCGGCGACCACGCGCTCGGCACCGGCAGCTGCCTGACCTGCGCGCCCTACCCGGACGGCGGCCTGCACGGCGACATCTCGATGGACCAGGCGCTGGTCAAGGCGCTCCAGCCCGCCACCCGCTTCCCGTCGCTGCAATGGGGCGCCGGCGAGCCGATGGCCTGCGACTTCGGGGCCGCGTGTAGCTATACGCAGAGCATCTCGTGGGCCGGCCCGCTGGCGCCGCTGGCCCCGATCATCAATCCGCTGACCGCCTTCAATCAGCTGTTCGCCGGCTCGAACGAGGGCGCCACCGCCGAGGCCCAGGCGATCCGCCGCGAGTCGCTCAAGAGCGTCCTCGACTATGTCCTGACCGACGCCGACAGCCTCAGCGTCCAGCTCGGCGCCGAGGACCGGCAGAAGCTCGATGAGTACTTCACCTCCGTGCGCGAGCTGGAGACCCGACTCACCAATCCTGCCGGCGAATGCGAGTCCGGCCCGGCCCCCGCCGACGCGCTCGACTATCCCGGCCGCGTGCAGGCCTTCAACGACCTCATCGCGCTCGCGTTTCAATGCAACCAGAGCCAGGTCATCACATTCATGCTGGAGAACGGCCTGAGCGGCCGCTCGCACCCCTTCATCGGCGCCCCGGGCGGCCACCACGGTCTCACCCACGGGGCCGGCGATAACCCAGCGGCCCAGCTGCTCCTGCTCGAGACCTGGCAGGCCCAGCAGGCCGCCGCGCTCGCGACCAAGCTCAAGAGCATGCCCGACAGCGACGGCAGCTTCATCCTCGACAACACCGCCATGCTGGTCCTCACCGACATGGGCGACGGCGGCTCGCACGACCACACCAGCCTCGCGCAGGTGATCGTGGGCCGCTGCGGCGGCGCCCTCAACACCGGCCAGTCCATTCACTGCGGCGGCGCCCCGCTCGGCAACATGTACGTTTCGCTGCTGCGCGCCTTCGGCGTCGATACCACCAGCTTCGGCGTCGACGGCGTCGCGCCGCTGCCCGGCGTCAACGTCTAGCCGCGATCGACGCCGCGATTCATCACACCCAAGCAAACTGGAATCACCGCTCAAAGCCACACCGCGCGAGCGCATCACCACGAAGCCAGCGAATGTTCAGGCGGATCTCGCGCCCAGCGTTCTCTCCCACAGATGTGGACCACGGTCAGGCTGCCCGGGCGCCACCAGAAGGGCCACGCACGACCGGCGCGACCAGCGCGACCGCCGGTCCAGGACGCCGACGGCCGATCTGGCCCTCTGTGTGGTCTGCCAGGCCAGATCCGAGGAACGCTTCGCGCTTGCCGGTCTTCGGCGGCCTCTGATACACTCCGGCCGCTTTTCGCGGATTATGCGCAGCACAAGAGGTTACTGATGTCGCAGACGAACGAGGGGCCGGCGCGGCCCCGCTGGGAGCGCGCGATCACGGAGATGTTCCGCGGGTTGTGGGAGTGGGGTGTGCTGTTCTGCCTCATCGCCGTGTCGCTGGGCCTCGCGCTGTGGCCGCTCAGAGACTTCGAGGCGATGCGCTTCATCGTCAAGAACGACCTCTCGGTCGTGCATCGCTCGCAGGCGCTGCTGGCCGTGCTCGTATCGATGGTCGTGACGACCGCCGGCTATCTGCTGGTGTGGCTGCGTGCGCGTCGGCGCGAGCCCGGCCTTGCGGTAGGCGAGTCATTTCGTCGGACCAATCGTTTCGCCTTTGTACTGCTGATATTGCCCCTGCTGACCGCGCTGGGTGTCCAGCGCATCGAGGTCAAGCAGCCCGTCTTCACCTCGTTCCTGCTGGTGACGATCACGGGGCTCGCGTGCTTGTTCTTGTACAGGGTGTTTGCGCGCACACTGAGCCCCGGGCACGAGCCCTTCCAGCCGGCTCGCCACCCGCGTCGGGCCCTCGCGTTCTTCATCGCAGCGGTGGTCGGCTACACCGTGTTGATCACCTCCTACGCGGTGATCGACCACCGCAACCTCGGGACGGCGATCTACGACCTCGGCATCTACGACAACCTGGTCTGGCAGACCGCCCACGGACACTTCCTCGATTGCTCGCTGATCAAGGGCGGCAATCACGTCGTCGCCCACTTCGATCCCATCATCGCGCTGATCGCCCTGGTCTATCGCCTGTACATGCACGCCGAGACCCTGCTGGTGCTGCAAACCGTGTGGCTGGCCAGCGGCGCGATCCCGCTGTACATGCTGGCCAGGCGCCGTCTCAGCAATGAGTGGTTCGCGGCGATCCTCGGCCTGATCTACGTCCTGTACCCCGCCCTCCACGGGGTCAACATGTTCGACTTCCACAGTCTCGCCTTCGTGGTGCCGAGCGCGATGTGGGCGGTCTACCTGCTCGATACCGGCGGCTTCAAGCGCTACTGGCTGGTCGTCGCGCTGCTGCTGATCACCCGCGAGGACATCAGCCTGCTCAATTGTTTCATCGGGGCCTACGCGATCCTGATCGGGCGCACCCGCACAGGGCTGGTCACCATCGCGGTGTCGCTGACCTACCTGGTGCTGATCAAGATGTACGCGATGGCCGACTCGGGCCTGATCATGGACGGCAAGGCGGCGGTCTCGTACGCCTATTTCTACGCCGAGATGATCCCGCACAAATCCGAGGGGGTCCGCGGCCTGGCCGTCACGGCGCTGACCAACCCCCTGTACGCGCTGCAGGTCAGCTTCAAGGAGGAGAAGCTGCTGTACTTCCTCCACCTGCTGCTGCCGCTGCTGGCCCTGCCCTTCGCCGCCGGCAAGAAGCTGGTCCTCAGCGTCTACGGCCTGCTGTTCATCGGCCTGGCCACCCGTCACCACGTCTACTCGCTGCACTTCCAGTACTCCTCGCTGCTCTTCCCCATGCTCTTCGCTGCGATCCCGGATGGCCTGCGGCGAGTGACCGACGGCCCGCGGGTCAAGGCCCTGGGGATCGAGCGCGCGCCGCTGGCCTGGACCTTGCTGTTCGGAATGCTCGCAGCAACGCTGGTTACCACCATCAAGTATGGCGTAATCGTCCCCAATGCCTCGTTCAAGGCCGGCTGGAACCGCCTCGCGCGTATTCCGACCCCCGAGATGCACGAGCGCTACCTCTGGGTCCAGCAGATCGCCGCCACCATCGAGCCGGACGCCGCGGTCACCATGACCAGCGCCGTCGGCCCCCACTTCTCGAACCGGCGCAAAGCCTACCATTGGCCGAATGTCAGCGACGCCGACTACCTCGTGCTCAACGTAAAGAGCTTCAAGAAGGAGGACGACCGCCGACTCAAGCGCCTGCTGGACAAGAAGCAGTTTCGCCTGGTCCAGGAGGAGCACGGCGTCGCCCTGTACGTGCGTATCGATGAGGAAGAGGCCGCCCTGATGCGGACCAGCGAGCAAGCCGAGAAGGCCGAGAAGAAGGCCGCCACGTCGGCGTCCCGTCGCAAGCCAGCCGCGACCGCCACCACGGACCCTGGTGCTGCCACGGAAATTGCCACTGGCACTGCTACTGGCATTGCCACTGCCACTGCCTCGGGCACTGCCTCGGGCACTGCCACAACCGACCCCGCCCCGAAACGGGCACCGGCGAGCACCACCAGCAAGGGTGGCGCGGGCGCCCCGCTGAGCGGAACCGGCGCAAAGCCGACAACTCCCGCCAAGCCGACACCGGCCGTCGCCCCGCGGTAGCGAGGTCCTCCGCGGTCAGGGCTTCTCGTGGTCACCAGAGGGGTGCGAAATCGACAGCGCCCTGCGGCGAGCGGCCTGCCCCGCGATCCCCATCAGACCGATCGCAATCGCCGTGAAGTACACGACCCAGAAGCCCAGCATGGCCAGCAGGACCGCCTGCTCCTGCGAGACCCCCTCGCGTCCCAGCACCAGGACGAACATCGGCTCGCGCGTCCCCACACCTTGAAAGCTGATGGGTAACAATATCGTGAGCCCGCCGAGCGCACTGGCGGCGATCACGGACCAAGGCGAGACTTGAATCGCCAATCCATCGGCGAGAACGAGCATCGTCCCCATATAGCCTACCCAGCTGATGATCGTCCAGAGCACCAGTTCGCAGAGCTTGGCGAACCTCACACAGGGTAACGTTGCCTCGAACAGCGATTTAATCCGCTCCGCCTGATTCGGCATGTTACGAATGATCGGCCATGACTTCACACTGGACGCGCACCATTGCACGATCCGCTGCCCGCCGAGGATCGCAGCGATCACGACTCCGGCGAGTACGGCGAACGAATAATATCGCCCGGGTGGAGGCAGGTAATTATGGATCAAGGCGACACAAGCGATGATAGACAACAGCGACACGTCCAGCACCCGATCGAAGAGACATGATACCAAAGCCCTTGACCACTGGACATCGCGCGCGATCAGCACCCCGATCCGCGTGATCTCACCGACCCCGCCGATCGTGACCATGCCATAAAATATGCTGGCGAAGAATGCGAGTATACCCTCACGATGGGGTAGAACGATGTCGTAGGTGCGCACGAGCCGCAGCCAGCGCAAGCACTTCAGGCACGCGTTCACCGCGAACAGCAAGGCCGCGAGCGCAAAGTGAGCGCCGGAGATGTGGCTCATCTGGGCGATCATCGCCTCCCGATCCAGGCGGGCCAGCATCACGACCAGGATCGCAAGGCCGACAGCCGGAAGGCCCAAACGGAGCCTGCGCAGCCACTTCGAGGCTAGCATAGACTCTCACCGCTGCGGAAACTGCGCGACGCCGATGAGCCAAGGAAAGCACGAGAAGACCCGGACCTCAGCGAAGTGCGCCGCCAGCAAGGCGCGAAATGTACGGTGATTGAAATGCTGGATATGCTCCGGATGATCACCCAGACGATCGAGGTACTTCCCACGCGCCAGATTGCCGAGACGAAACCAGGGCTCCCACGGCACCGAAAATAGGGCGAAGCGGCGCGTCCACGTCGCCAGGTGCGCCACCGCCAGGTCTGGCCGCTCAAGGTGCTCGAGCACCTCAAGCTGCATGACCAGGTCCGCCGGCTCGGCGCGCAGGTCGAGCGTGAAGAGGTCGGCCACGGTGAAGCTCAAGCCAGGATTCAGGGCCCTCGCAGCCGCCACCGCCGCCGGATTGAGCTCGAAGCCGCGGTAGTCCACGCGAAAGGGCAGCTTCTGCAATTCGTGGGCGACAAGCCCCTCGCCGCAACCAACGTCGATGATCTGGGCGGGGTGGATCCATCGAATCTCGGCGCAGATGCGCTGGAGAAACCGTTGGATCACGAACCGCATGAGCGGGTTAGGAGTCGCGTACTTCGCGTAGTTGCTGGTGCCTGGATTTGTGTCGATGGGCATGACGCTCCGGCAGCAAGTTGCTGCGAATCAGGCCGACTCCGCGGAGCGGGCCACGGCGGGGGGCTGGCCGGCTGCGGCGGGCAGCTCGCCCTGAGGCGCCGACGCACTCAGGGCCCGGGGATCACGCCAGGTGATTTCGTCGGAGATCGAGAAGATCTCTTCATTGCGGATGGTGGTGCGGACAAGCAATTCGGCGACCAGACCGAGGCCCAAGAGCTGAACACCGGCCAGCGTCAGCAGCACGCCCAGCGTCAGCAATGGACGCGTTCCGATCGGCTCACTCATTGTCCACAGCACGGCAAGGTAGGTGAGCAAGGCCATTCCGACGGCCGCGAGGCCCGCGCCGGGCAGCCCGAAGAAGTGCAATGGGCGGGTGCGAAACCGCGTAATCATGAGCACGGTGAGGAGATCGAGGAATCCGTCGAAATATCTCCCGGCTCCAAACTTGCTGACCCCATGCTTTCGTGCTCGATGATTGACCACCAACTCTTCGATACGAAACCCGCGGGCGCCCGCGAAGGCGGGCAAGAAGCGATGGAACCCGCCGTAGATGCTCAGTTCGCGGACGCACGCGCTGCGGTAGGCCTTGAACCCGCAGTTGAAATCATGGAGCGCTACACCGCTCACCTTGCGGACAATGCCGTTGAAGACCTTGGAGGGCAGCGTCTTGTCGAGGGGATCGTGGCGGAGCCGCTTCCAGCCCGAGACCAGGTCGGCCCCAGCCTCGATGCGCGCGACGAAGTCCGGGATGAGCGCCGGGTCATCCTGGAGATCGGCGTCGAGGGTCATCACGATCTGCCCACGCACGCGTGCGAAGCCGGCGGCCAGCGCCGGCGACTTTCCGAAGTTCTTGCGAAAGTGCACCACGCTCACGTTGGCGTCCCGCGCGGCCAACTCATTGAGCTTCTCGCGACTGCCATCGCGGCTACCGTCGTTGACAAACAGGATCTCGTAGCTGCGCGGCATGGCCGAAATGGCCGCGACGATTTGTCCGTGGAGCTCGTCGATGGAGTCGACCTCGTTAAACACCGGAATCACGACGGAGAGGTCGGGCGGCTCGAGGGAACTTGGGCACATGGCGAGGATTTGTTTAACAAAATCGCGGGCGCTTGGCGAAGCTAAAACGATCCGCGGTCAAGCTCACGCCATCGTTGCAAGGCGGCGGTCGCGGACTGCGAGTCGCCCTCTCATGAGCTGCGCGATTTACGCGTGGCGCTTCGGCGCCACGAGCGCGACGTGAGGCGAAGGAGCCGACCCCAGGTCGACCCCTTCGCCTGCCCATCACGGGCAGCCGCTGCCCGCGATCAACCGGGCTCAGGGCACTCGGCGTCGGTCACGAGGGCGCCGTTGTTGGCATCATCGCACTCCGGGATGATGCCGTTGTCGACGCCGCCGTCGACCTCGACGAAGTAGTTCTTCTTGCCCATCGGGGCGTCGATCGTCCAGGTAACGCTGGTCGAACCGCCCGTGAGCAGGGGCTCGATCGTCGGCTTGGTGCCGAGCTTGAGGCCCGTGTTGTCGGTACCCTCGTAGAAGGTCACGTCGATGCCAGCGGGGACGCCGAGCGCACCCTCGTTGTAGATCGTGGCCTTGAGGACCAGCTCGGCCGAGCACTTGTCGAGGCTCACCGCCAACGAGGCCGTGAGGTCAGCGGCGTTGAACACGCCCTCGCCCTGCACGTTCTGGCGGAAGTTGTTGAGCGGCGGCATCGCCGTCCAGTTGTCCTGCTCCATCATCGGCACGTTGCCGTTCGAGTCGGCGTTGGTCACGTGGTACGTGTGCTGCGGCCACACCTTGCGGGTCGGGACCCAGTTGTCCGCGCCAGCGCCGTAGGAGAACACGCCCTTGCGGGGCATGAAATTCGGGATCTTGGCCGTGCACAAGTCGTTGGGGCCGTTCTTGTTCACCTTGTCGTAGTCGCTGAGGTTCGCGACCGTGAGGAACTCGGCGTTGCCGTCGCCGTCGGCGTCGACGACGAGCGGATACTCATGGACAGTGGCGCTCGAGTTGAGGATCTCAAGCTGAGAAGTTCCGGTCTTGCCGTCGTAGACATAGACCTTGCACTCGTCCTGGTACGCGACCTCGGCGGCGCCGTCACCCTGGAAGTCGAACACCGACGATCCGGTGGCCGCGGAGGTGTTGTCCTGGGTGGTCTTGGACCAGCGCGCATACATCGCGCCCGCGGCGGGCACCGGATCGGCCATCGGCTTGACGATCTCCTCACCGGCGCGGTTGAAGTCGTAGACCGCGTAGGCGACACCGCCGGCGATGCCGGCCTCGGGACGGCCGTCACCGTCGAAATCCGCGATGGTGGCCGGGCCGCCGAGGTTGCTGCCCTTGATCGCGATCGGCTTGGTGCGCAGCGCATCGTTGCCGTTGCACATGACGCCGGTCTTGTCGATGCCGCACCACAGCTTGCCGGTCTTGCCGTCGAGCACCTTGATGTCGGGCCAGGCGACGAGGATGACCTCGGGCGTGCCGTTCTGGTCGATGTCGCCGACCGCGGGCCAGCCGTCGTTGCCCTTGCCATCCATGTTCTTCCACAACTGCGTCAGCGAGACCACCGGCGGATTGCCCGGGGCCCAATTGATCGTCCACGCCTCCCGACCGGTGATCAGCTCGGGCTTGCCGTCACCCGTGAGGTCGGCGAAGGTCGCCAGACCGCCGCGGTACAGAAGCGTGGGCGGGTTCTTGTTGTCGGTCGGGGTGCCGAGCAGGCCGCTCTTGCCGTCCTGGTTCCACACCATCAGACCGGTGTGGTCGAAGAGGGCGCCGCCGATAGCGATCTCCGCCTCCTTGTCGTTGTCGAGGTTGGCCATCACCGCCGCACCGCGCTCCCAGCGGATCTTGACGGGCTGGTTCTGGGCGTCGTGACCGACCCACAGGAGGGTGCCGTCGCCGTCGACCGCGATCACGAGGCCATCCTTCTGCGCGTCTTGCCGGCCGGCGTAGATGATGTCGGGCCTGTCATCGCCGCTGACATCACCGATGACCGGAGTGGCCAGACCGGTCGCGCCATACTTCTTGTTCGGCACGTCGTCCTTGATGCGCCACACCTCGCCGCCCGTCTTGCCGTCGAGAACGACGATCTCGCCGGTCTCGTACTTGAGGTTGTCGGTGCGCGTGGCAACGACGACGAGCTCGGGGACGGGGTCCCCCAGGATGTCGGCGATCATCGGAGCGACGATGACCTCGTTGGCAGTCCACGACCACTCGAGCTGCACGTCGATCTTGTCGAAGCTCGGCTTGACCTCGCAGGTCAGCCCGCCGGGCTGCGGCAGGCACTTGCCGAGCACCGGCTCGCAGTAGTTGTCGGGCGGGCAGTCGTACGAGTCCTTGCAGTCCACGCCCGGGGTGGTGCACGCGTCGCCGACGCACACGTCGCCGGCGTCGCAGCACGTCTCCTGGTTGTCGCCGCAGCGGACCCCGCTGTCGCAGATCGGCGCGCACGCACCACCGACGCACTCCTCGGTGTCGAGGCAGCAGACCGGAGGATCGCCGCAGAGGATCGTCATGCACAGGTCGCCGCCCGTGGTCGACCCGGCGCTGGTGCTCGAGACGCTGACCCCGCCAGTCGTGTCGGTCGTCGTGCCGCTCGTGGTCGGGTCGGAGGCGCCGGTGGAACTGGTGAGGCCGTCCGAGTTCGATGAGGTGCTGGTCGGGACGTCCGTGGTGCTGGTGGTGCCACCGGGTTCCGTCGCACTCCCCGTGGTCGGCACCTCGTTGGTCGTCCCCTGCGTGTCGGTGGCGGCCTCGGTCGCCACATCGCCCGAGTCGCCACACGCCGCCAGAGCCGGTGCTACCAGTGAGATCCCATAAACTGCCCAGTAACGCGCAAGGTAGGTCTTCATAACGACAGTGTAGACGGTGACAGGCGAAGCCGGCCAGGAAACATCCGAACTTTTGCGTGAGCGTTGCTCGGAGCCACGCCGGGCGTGGGGCCGGTCGCGCCGATCCCGGTGAGGACCTGGCCAGCAAAGTCGATCGGTCGGCCGACAAGCTCGGCCCTGCCACACCCTGCGTGGCCAGCAACGGGCCGCCGCCGCCGTGTCTGGCGGGTCCCGGCCGTGTGCTATTTCGCGACACTGGCTCCGAGCCCTGTCTCTACGGCCAGCCTGACACCGCAGACCTGCCGGGACCTGCAGGCCGGGAGATCATCCCGGGCGCTCGTCGGACGCCGAGACTCGAGAGGATGGGCCGCGAGCAGCCCGGGCCTGCTCACTGCCCGGCGGTGTTGCAGGCTTGCAGGCGCATCACGAGGTTGTCCTCGTTGGTGAAGAAGTAGTAGGCGCCGTTGCTCGAGAAGACCGCGCCGGTCGTGTAGAGGCCGTAGTTGAGCTTGGGGCCGGTGATGACCTTCTCCCAGCTGCCGTCGGGGGCGACGCGGACGACGGCCTGAAGGGTCGCTGACAGGTGATAGAAGTGGTCGCGGAAGGCCGACTTGGGGTCCGCGAAGCTGAGCTCCTCGCCGACGCCGTAGCCGAGCGTGTAGGGGTAGTCGAGGGTCACCTTGTTGTCGGGGGCGATGCGGTGGGTGCCATCGATCGTCTGGTTGAGCGCGTAGAGGCCGACCGAAAATTTGTTGGTCGGGCGCGGGATGGCGAGGTCGACGACGATCGTCAGGTTGCTGGCGATCTCGGTGCGGGTGCCGTCCTCCTCGATCGCGTACACCTTGTTCTCGGCCCAGTTGCTGGCGTAGAGCCGCTGCTGGCCGTCGCCGCGATCCCCGAAGCTGAGGCCCTCGCAGTTGCCGTGGTGCACGAAGGTCTCGACCTGACCGTCCGGGTGGATCTTGTAGATCCAGTCGCCGGCGACGGTGGTGCAGCTGTACAGCACGCCCTGGTAGCCGTACTCGAGGTAGGGGTTCGGCGGCAGCTTGTTGGCGGCCGGGTCGACCACCCAGCCGGCGAACTTGCCGTCCTGATCCATGCGGCCGACCCCGCCGCCGGTGTTCGCGGCGTTGTTGAGGGTGAACAGCACGCCCTCGCCCGGCATCGCCCAGTAGTCCGCGAGAGCGCGCTCGACGTCGCCGAGCCGGCCATAGTCGCCGAGGTCCTTGTCGACCGTGAGCACCACCCGGGCCGTGTAACCCTCGATCGCAGTCAGATCGAGGTCTGGCGGCGTGCAGTCGCAGCCCTCGTCGAAGAGGTCGTTGCAGTTGTTGTCGAGCGCGTCGCAGAGCTCCGGCAGATCCTCGCAGGCGGGCTCGCCTGTGCTGCTGTCTGGGCCGCCGCTGCTGTCGCTACCGGTGGTGGTCGCGGGCAGGACCATGCCGGTGCTGCTGCTGGTGCTCGTGCTGTCCGTTCCCGGCGCCCCGCTGCTGTCGCTGCCGCTCTGCGAGCCGCCTCCCGTCGTTGGCACCCCGGCCGTGTCGGCGCTGGTCGGCGACTCGCCACTGCTGCTGACGGGGGCTGTGCTCGTGCCCGGCCCGTCGGTTGCGACGGTGTCACCGCCACCGCGGTCGCCACACGCGAGAGGGAGCACCGCGATCCATGACAACAACCTGCGTGACGACATCGGTCCACGGTATCCCTGCGACGCGGCAGGGGCCAGCGACACGGGCTCACCGGCTCGTGGGCAGCGAGGCGAGCCAGGCCTCGCTGGCCCGGACGAAGTACCCGGCGTGGGCACGGCGATACAGCGCGCGGGCGCTTCCGTCGCGCAGCGTGTGCGGCTATGGGCCGCTGGCCCCTGCACACCTCCGTCCGGTAGGGCACATGGCCTTCGGGTCATATGGACATTTGCTAGCGCGTCAGGGCCTGGCGAGGAGCGTGGTGAGGGCCTGCTCGGTGGTGGCGAGCGCCTCGAGAACCGCTGCGTACGGCGTCTTGATATCTCCGCTGGCCCCCGCGGCCCGCTGCAGCGCTGCGCACGTGCGCGCGAGCCGAAGTGCCCCCAGGTTGCCCGCCTCCCCCTGCAGCATATGCGCCACGCGCTTCATGGCGAGCAGGTCGCCGCGTGTGTGGGCGTCGAGCAGCGCGGCCCGTTGCTGCGGGATCCCCTGCAGGAAGTCGCGGGCGAGCGTGCTGACAAACTCATCGCCGAGCTCCCGGGCGAGCGCGGCCAGGGTCGTGGTGAGCTGGCCGAGCTCCGCGGAGGAACGGTCCCGAGCGTCGGCGGGCTGGGAGCGATGTGCGAGCAAGCCGCGCTGGATCGCCAGCGCGAGGGCCTCCATATGGACCGGCTTCGACACGTACTCGTCCATACCGGCGGCCTTGCAGCGCGCCTCGTCGCCGCTGAGCGCCTCGGCCGTCATGGCGACGATCCACGGCTGGCGCCCCGGCAGGGTGCTGCTGCGGATCTGTCGCGTCGCGGCGAGCCCGTCGAGCACCGGCATCTGCACGTCCATCAGGACCACGTCGTAGGCGACCTTCTGGACCACGGCGACGGCCTCGGCGCCATCGTTGGCGACGTCGGCGCGGTAGCCGAGGCGCTCGAGCATCCGCAGGGCGACCTTCTGGTTGATCGGACTGTCCTCGACCAGCAGCAGGCGCGCTGAGGACAGTTCGGACGGGCCCGGCGCCGCCGTGCCGGCCCGGGTCGACCGCGCGACCACGAAGATGTGTTGCAGGACCTCGTAGAGCTGCGAGCGCTTGACCGGCTTGCTGACGATCCCGGCGACGTCGGCGAGCGAGCGGGCCTCGGCGAGCCGGTGTAGCGCGGCGAGGACCACGACTGGTGGACGCTGCTCGATCGCCCCGAGCTGCCCCTCGTCGGCGATCAGCCTGGCGTCGAGGAGCATGACGTCGCAGCGACTCGTGTTCCGCCACGCCTGCGCCTCCGCGACGGTGGCGAAGCCACGAGAGGTCATGCCCCAGGGCAGCAGCTGGTGGGCCACCGCCTCGCGCACGGCCGGGCTCGGCTCGACGATCGCCGCCACCTTGCCTTGCAGCCAGGGCTCCGGCGACTGCTCTGAAGCACCCTCCGCGAGGGCGATGGTGAAGCGAAACACGCTGCCGCGACCCGGCTCGCTCTCGACCTCGATGCTGCCGCCCAGCAGTTCGACCAGGCGCTTGCAGATCACCAGCCCGAGGCCGGTGCCGCCGTAGCGCCGCGTGGTCGAGGCGTCGACCTGCGAGAAGGGCTGGAACAGGCGGGCCTGCGCCTCCTCGGGGATGCCGATCCCGCTGTCGCGGACCGCGAAGCACAGAGTGTCCGCCTCTCTGCGCACGAGCACCTGGATATCGCCTGCGGAGGTGAACTTGACCGCGTTGCCAATGAGGTTAGCCAGCACCTGGCGCAGACGCGTCGGGTCCGATATCAGGCGATCGGGGCATCCGGCGTCGATCTGATAGGCGAGACCGAGCTGCTTCTCGGCGGCCGCGTTGGCGAACAGGTCGAGCGTCTCCTCGACGCAGGCGCGCAGCCCGAACTCTTGCCTCTCGAGCTCGAGCTTACCGGACTCGATCTTCGAGAAGTCGAGGATATCGCCGAGCACGCTGAGCAGCGCCTGGCCGCTGGTGCGGATGACCTCTGCGAACTCCCGCTGCTCCGCGCTGAGCTGCGAGTCGAGCAGCAGGCCGGTCATGCCGATCACGCCGTTCATCGGCGTCCGGATCTCGTGGCTCATCGCGGCGAGGAAGTCCGACTTGGCCCGTGACGCCGCCTGCGCCGCCACGCTCGCAACCTCGGCCCGCTGGCGGGCGTCCTCCAGGTCGCGGACGAGGTAGATGCACAAGGTGGCCCCAAAGATGTGGACCGAACGCACCGTGAATGCGAGCCCCGCTGTGTCGGGGGTCGTCGGCGTCGGCAGCCACCCGGTCAGCTCGAGGACGAGGAAAGCGGCCAGGGTCAGGAGGCACAGGACGACGAAGTAGGCGACCTGGCGGCGCGAGAACAGCAGCGTCGCCATGATCACGACCAGGAACAGGCCGCCGATGGTCGTTCCGTGCAGGCCGCCGTCGGTCAGCGAGCCAGCGACGATCGCTAGATATACGAATGCCTGCACGCCCAGCGCCGTCGCGATCACGTGGCCGCGGTGTAGCGCCGCCAGAATGACGATGTTGGCGACCAACAGCGGCGGGTAGATAAGGACGTTGGTCCCGACGCCCCCAAGCACCATGACGTGGACCAGGCCCGCGCCCACGCACACGAGCAGGGAGCCGAGCACGATCGTGTGCAGCCGACGCGCGACGCCAGCGAGGCGCTCGTCGGGGGGCGAAGGCGGGACCACGAGCCAACGCCAGGCTCGCGTGCTCCACGCGACCGCTTTCGCTTCAGGCCGAATGGGCCACCTCCGCGGTCGGCGGCTGACAGATCACGGCGAGCGCCTGCTCGGTGTCGCGGAGCGCGTCCAGGGTAGCGACGCAGCGCTCGTCCACACCTGTGCCCGCGCCAGCGGCCTTCTGCAGGGCCGCACAGGCGCGCGCGAGCCGATGCGCGCCGAGGCTCCCCGACTCCCCTTGCAGCGCGTGCGCGGCCCGCTCCAGCGCAGGTGTGTCGCGACGTTGCAGCGCGTCGATCAGGCCTGCGCGACGCTGCGGGAGCGCCCGCAAGAATTCGCGGACCGTTGTGTCGATGAAGTCCTCGCCGAGCTCCTGTGCGAGCGCGGCAAGGCTGGCGCGTAGCTCGGCCACTGCCTCGGCGGCCAGCGGCGACAATTCGCGAGGCGCGGGCGGCGAGCTGCGGGCGAGCAATCCCCTGCGAATGGCGGCGGCGAGGGCCGCCACGTGTACGGGTTTGGACACGTAGTCATCCATGCCGGCGGCCCGGCAGCGGGCCTCGTCGCCGCTGAGGGCCTCGGCGGTCATCGCCACGATCCACGGCTGCCGCCCTGGCAGGGTGCTGCTGCGGATCTGACGGGTCGCAGCGAGGCCGTCCAGCAGGGGCATCTGCACGTCCATGAGCACGACGTCATATTCGATCTTCTGGACGACCGCGACCGCCGCGACGCCGTCGCTGGCGACGTCGGCGCGGTAGCCCAAGCGATCGAGGATGCGGAGGGCGACCTTTTGATTGATGGGATTATCTTCAACGAGCAGCACCCGCGCCGGCAAGCTCTCGGCCATCGGGGCTGCCATGCTGGGGCCGGAGCGGGCCGGCCGGGCCGGGCCGAACAGGCCTTGCAGGACCTCGTGGAGCTGCGAGCGCTTGATCGGCTTGCTCACGATCCCGGCGACATCGGTGAGCGCGCCGGGGATGGCGAGCCGGTGCAACGAGGCGAGGAGTACGATCGGCGGGCGCTGGTCGATCGCCCCGAACTCGGCGTCGTCGCTGATCAGCTTGGCGTCGACGAACAGCACGTCACAGGCGCTGGTCCGCCGCCAGGCGAGTGCTTCCGTGAGCGTTGCGAAGCTCCGCGCCGTCATGCCCCAGGGCAGCAGTTGGTGGCCCAGTGCCTCACGCACGGCCGGGCTGTGCTCAACGATCACGGCCACCTTCCCCTGCAGCCACGGCGCGGGCGCCGGCTCGCGCCCCTCCGCTGCCGCCTCGTGGCCCATGGCGATGGTGAAGCGGAACACGCTGCCGCGGCCCGGCTCGCTCTCGACCTCGATGCTGCCGCCCAGCAGCTCGACCAGGCGCCTGCAGATCGCCAGGCCGAGCCCGGTGCCGCCGTAGCGCCGCGTGGTCGAGGCGTCGACCTGCGAGAAGGGCTGGAACAGGCGGGCCTTCGCCTCCTCTGGGATGCCGATCCCGCTGTCGCGGACGGTGAAGGCCAGCGCGTCGCCTTGCCGGTGCACGAGCACCTGGACGTCGCCCACCGAGGTGAACTTGACCGCGTTGCTGACGAGGTTGGCCAGCACCTGGCGTACGCGCGTCGGGTCCGACACACAGGTCGTGGGGCAGGCCGCGTCGATCTGATAGGCGAAGCCGAGGTGCTTCTCGGCGGCCGCGTTGGCGAACAGGTCGAGCGTCTCCTCGACGCAGGCGCGCAGTCCGAACTCTTGCACCTCGAGCTCGAGCTTGCCCGACTCGATCTTCGAGAAGTCGAGGATATCGCCGAGCACGCCGAGCAGCGCCTGGCCGCTGGTGCGGATGACCTCGGCGAACTCGCGCTGCTGCGGAGTGAGCGGCGAGTCGAGCAGCAGGCCGGTCATGCCGATCACGCCGTTCATCGGCGTGCGGATCTCGTGGCTCATCGCGGCGAGGAACTCCGACTTGGCCCGCGACGCCTCCAGCGCGACCTCTTTGCCGGCCTCCGCGACCCTGCGCGCGTCGGCCAAGGTCGCGCTTGCGCGCTCACGGATGAGGACCCGCCCGAGCTGGGCGGAGAGGGCGAGCTGCGCGGCGTTCACGATCGCCTCGACCTCCTCGAGCTCCACGGCCCCCAGTGTCCGCGGCGTCAGCAACACCACGCTGGCCACACCCGCGTCGTCGACGTGCACCGGAATTCCGAGGACGTGTCGCAGCCCAAGCGCGTGGAGGTCGGTCCACGGCGAATCCTTGGCCGTGGCGAGGTCGATCCACGTAAGCGAGTCCTGGCGCCGCAGGCCCCGGAGCCAGGGCGAGGTGTCGAGCCCGTCCAGGGCCTCCTCGATGGCCCCGGGGTTGCGGGCCTCGCGGATGAGGTGCATCCCGATCTGGTCGCCGAGGCACGCGCAGACGACCGTGAAGCCGGTCGCCTGTGCGAGCGGTTGCAGGCAGCGGTGGAGCATGTCCTCGCTATTCGCCGCCGCGTTGGCGGCCGACGCGATGTCCGAGAGCAGCTCGAGCATCGCGGTCTTCTGGTGGAGCTCGGCGGCGCGGGCCTTCAGGGCCAGCGTCGTCACGGCGATCTGCTCGATCGCCTGGCGCTTGCTGCTCTCTGATAGTGTGACGAGGATCGCGTAGACCACGAGGGTCGCCACCGCGATGACCACCGCCAACAGGCCGGGTGCGCTCACGCGAGCGAGCTGATCGCCCATCGTTGCATCATCGGTGAACCCATACGCCCCGACGAGCACGAGCGCCGCCATGGCAGCCCAGGCGAGGCCCGATCGCTGGCCGGCGATCATCGTCGCCAGCGCCACGATCACGGTGAACAGTAGAATGAACGGCGAGAACACACCGCCGCTGCGGAGCACCGCGAAAGTCGTGCCGACGAACAGGAGACCGGCGAGCCAATTACCCGCCCACGCGAGGCCGCCGCGGCGCAGCAGCACGCCCGTGGCGCTGGCGAGGGCCGCCGTGGCCAGGGTGTTCACGGTGCCCAGGAGGCGCTCCCCGGGGGCCGCGACCCACCACATGAAGGAGGCGAGGGGGAGGCAGAGGAAAGCGATTGTGTATGCGACACCAAGGGCCATCATCGATCGACGATATGCGTCGAAATCCTCGATCAGCTCGCGTGGGACCCGGCGCCCGAGCGCCGCGATGATCCGAGGTCGGGCCAAGCGGGGGGTAGGCTAGCGGCCAGGACGCCGTAGGGTCAAGCAAAACACCGTTCTTCGGCCGGTCGCCCCCCGGCTGAGGACTTCTTCGGACGTCACCTAATCCTTCGTACGAAGACCCTCGTGATGGCAGCGTTCAGCCGCTGGTGGCCCGCAGGACCCCGCCAAAGCTGCGCTCGTGGCCGAGTTCGGGCACCAGCGCGCCCGCGGTCCAGGCCATCCGCCCGCGGATCAAGACATGACGCACCGCTGCGTCATTGCGCCGAACCAGGCGGCGCAGCCCGCCGAAGTCCGCCCACGGCGGCGCGCCCGGATCGGGCGTCGCCACCACCGGCAATTCTTGCATCTGCTCGACCGTCTCATCGAGCCCCGCCGGATTGACCACCACAATATCCGCCCGCCCGCCGACGCGGATCGTGCCCGCGTCGATCCCGAACCACTGGGCCAGCTCCCCCGTCAGGCGCTGCACGGCGCGCTCGATCGACATCACCGGCCGCCCGCGTTTCTCACCCTCGCGGACGAGTCGCAGCATACGCAGCGGGAAGTTGTAATACGCCATATTGCGCAGGTGCGCCCCCGCGTCGGAGAATCCGAGCAAAATGTCCGGGTGACGAAGGATCCACTCGAGCTCGGCGGGCCGGTCGTTGGCCACCACGGTGTACCAGCGCAGCGCGTCGCCATGCTCCGCCGCCAGGTCGAGGAATGTGTCAACCGCGTCGCGGCCGCGGGCCGCCGCGATCTCGGCGAAGGACTTGCCGACCAGGGCCGCCTCCGGGCAGGCCACCACGTGCGCACGCGCGAAGTCTCGGTGATACGCCCGCCCGCGCAGGCGGTCGCCCCACTGGCGGCGGAAGCGGCGGCGGTACGCCGGGTCGCGCAGCAGCGCCGCGCGCTCCTCGGGTCGCTCGAGGTGCAGCGCCTCGGTGCCGGCGCCGAACTCCTCGAACACCGGCACCTCGAGCCCGTCGACCCACAGATCGAAGGGATTCGGCAGCGCCTGGAAGCGCAGGTCGCCGCCGAGCAGGCGATTGGTCAGGCGGAGGATCAGCCCCGTGAGTCGGTGGATCCCTCGCCCCGCGATCGGGTCCATCAGGGCGATGAGCGAGGTCTTGAGCGCGGGCCGCAGCCGCCCCGCGCTCAGCAGCGCGAACAGGAGCACGTTGAGCTTGGTCGACAGGTTCGGCACGCCCTGCAGCACCCGCCCGCGCTCGCGCAGCAGCCGGGCCAGCGCGCGATACTCCGACCAGCCCGCGAACACCGTCGGCGTCGGGCGGCTGCGAAACTCCTCGCCGCCCATCTTGTCCCACGGCAGCGTGTTGATCGACAGCCCGAGGTAGCCCACATCCAGCGCCTCGCGCAGCAGCCCCTGCATCGCCGCCAGCTCCTTCGCGCTGGGCCGCACGCGGGCGTCGAGGCTGCGCCCGAGCCCCATCGTCGCGGCGCGGATCGCCGAGTGGCCCAGCAGCGCCGCGACGTGCGGTCCGAGCGGCAGGCGATCGAGGTGCTCGAGGTACGACGCCGGCCCGTCCCAGTCCTTGCCCGCTTCGAGCAGCGGCGCCACCACCGAGCGCGGGATGCCCTCCACGCGGCAGAACATGTCGGCCAGCTCGCCCGGCGCACCGATCGCCAGGCTCAGACCGCAGCTGCCGAGGAACACCGTCGTCACCCCGTGACGCACCGATTCGCCGAGCGCCGGCAGCAGCTCGAGCTCCGCGTCGTAGTGCGTGTGGATGTCGATAAAGCCCGGCGTCACCCAGCACTCGCGCGCGTCGACCACCTCGGCGTCGTCGGGCGCCGCGGCGTCGGGCGGCAGCAGGGCCGTGACCACGCCGTCCTCGATCAGCAGGTCCTGCCTGCGCCCCGGGTTGCCGAGCCCGTCGAACACCGTGCCGCCGCGAACAACCTGGGGACGCGCCATGGCGGCCAGACTAACACCGGCGCCCGCGTCACGGCCAACCCGCCAGGCGATCGAAGGCCGCCCACGGAAAATGGGCCGAGTCGAGCCCGTTGGTGACCCACGCGCCGCGCAGCCCGAACTCCTCCACCATCCCGCGGTACAGCTGCACGTCGCTGAGGCTCGGCGCCAGCGCCCCGGCGATGTCGGCCAGCGTCTCGGGCGTCGCCCAGGTGCGGTCGCCGACCTGGCGGTCGAACATGAACGGGTGATTGTGCAGGTGGGCGACCGGCTCGAAGCCTCGCGCCACGTCCGCGATCACCCGCGCCCGCACCTCGCCGCTCAGGCGCCCGCCCACGCGGTCGGCCCCCGAGAGGTAGATATGCAGCTCGCCCTGACCGCGTAAAATATATGCCGCGAATTCGGTAGGACGCTCGAGCATCGGGAAGCGCCGCGCCTGGCGTTGAAACAGCCGCCATTCGAGGCACGACGCCGGCGCGATCGTCCCCACCTGGCCTGACAACAGGGCGTCGCTGTTCTCCGCCTCGCGCGCGCCGTCCCCCGGTATCACCGCGTGCACCGCCCGCTGGCGCCGCAGCAGCGCCCGCGGCTCGAGATTCGCCGCGGCGCCGAGCCGCAGCAGCAGCGCCTCGCGATAGGCCACCCGCTCCGCGTCGTCGGGCGCCGGGGCCCACCATTCTGGTGAGTCCGGCACCGCCCAATATTCGTGCAGCTCCGCGTCGCGCGGCGCCTCCACGGCGATGCGCTCGGGGGTCCCCAGTGTCGCCGGCAACACGCAGCTCTTCCTCTCCTGCGGCTCCTTCGGCACCTGCGGCCCCATGGACTGGCCCTGCGAGGGTTGGCTTGCGCAGCCCATGGCCAGCCCCTGAGCCAGAATCAGAGCCAGAATCACGATCACGGTCGAGGCGAGCGCCTTCATACGCGCCACCGTACATCAGGCGCACGCATGTCTGACCCGGGGTCGCGCGCGACTATATCTGCTTGCGGTCGGGACGAGCTTCGTATAAGGTGTCGCCCTGCTCTCGCAAGAGGGGCCCGTCATGCGTGCGTTCAACCACCAGCATCGTGTCTAAAGCCCGACTCGCGCGGCCTCGCCGCTGCGCGTCGGTCTTCAGGTTCGTGCCCGGATTCAAGTCCGGGTGCGTAGGTGATTGAGCGGTCCGTGACGGTCCGCGGCGCCTGCCGTGGCCGCGAGAGCAACCATGAAGCGACATCAAGATCGCCGGGGCACCCGCGCCTCGGCCCGGAAAACTGAATACTCTGTGCAACCATTCACCCCTGCGGAGCCCGCGGCGGCATTCGGTCGAGCGATGACCGGACAGGCGCGACGCAAGCAGGATCAATTGTGTCGTCAGGTCGAGGAGCGCCTCGGTCTCGTGCTGGCCGGCGAGCTCGCAGATCCGCTGCTGCAAGACATCTACGTCGCCGCCGTCGAGCCCGAGCCGGGCGGCGTCAACCTCGTCGTGCACCTCGCCCTGCCGCCGCACCGCAGCGACATCTCGCCGATCGCCGTGTTGCAGCGCCTCGCCGGCCTGCGCGCCTTCCTGCGCGAGGAGATCGCCGCCGCGATCCACCGCAAACGGGCCCCGGGCCTGCTGTTTCGCGTCGAGCACGGCCTCCCGGGCGCGCCCGACGACGACGAGGAGGAGCAGCCATGAAGGTCCAGGCTCCCCTCGCGCGCTGGGTCGCCGAGCCGCCGCCGCCGGAGGTGTGCGCGGCGCTCGAGCGGCTGCGGCGGATCTCCGACGTCGTCAGGATCGCCGTGATGCCCGACGTACACCTCGCCGACGACGTGTGCGTCGGCACCGTGATCGCGACCCGCAATACCCTGATCCCCGCCGCGGTCGGCGGCGACATCGGCTGCGGGATGGCGGCCCTCGCCGTGGATGCACCCGCCGCGCTGCTCGCCGACGAGTCCGCGGCGGCGGCCGTGCTCGCCGGATTACAGCGGGCGATCCCCGCCCTGCGGCACCCCGGCGGGCCGGCGCAGCACCCGTTGCCGACGACGCTCGATCGCCCGCTCTCCACGCCCGCGCTCGAGTCCCTGCGCCGCCGCTGCGCCGGCCTGCAGCTCGGCACGCTCGGCCGCGGCAATCACTTCGTCGAGCTGCAGGCCGACGAGGACGATCGCCTGTGGATCATGGCGCACAGCGGCTCGCGCGGGCTCGGCCCGGCGATCCGCGATCACCACGACGCCGTCGGGGAGCGCATCGGCGGCGGGCTGCACGGACTCGCGGCCGACGGACCCGCGGGCGCCGCCTACCTCGCCGACATGCAGTGGGCCCTCGAGTACGCCGCCCACAGCCGCAAGCGCCTGCTCGAGCGCTGCGCCGAGGTGCTGTGGACCTGTCTCAAGGTGCAGGTCGTCACCGGCAGCGAGATCTCATGCCAGCACAACTTCGTGCGCCGCGAGCAGCACGCCGGCGCGAGCCTGTGGGTCCACCGCAAGGGCGCCACCTCGGCCCAGGACGGCGAGGCGGGCGTGATCCCCGGCTCGATGGGCACCGCCAGCTACCACGTGCGCGGGCGCGGCTGCGCGGCCGCGCTGTGCTCGAGCTCCCACGGCGCCGGGCGCACGCTGCCCCGCGGCGAGGCCCGCCGCCGCATCCGCGCCGTCGACCTACTCGCCCAGCTGCGCGGCGTATGGTTCGACCACCGCGCCGCCGAGGCCCTGTGCGATGAGGCCCCCTCCGCCTACAAGGATATCGGCGCCGTCATGCGGGCGCAGCGCGAGCTGACCCGCGTGGTCCGCAAGCTCCGTCCGGTGCTCAGCTTCAAGGCCGCGTATTAGACGCACAGCCCGATATCGACATACTCACGAGTACAGGTTATCGGGCCACAGCGTCGCCACCAGCGCGCGCTGGGCCCGCTCGCTGGTCCAGTAGGGCGACAGCGGATCGATGCGGAAACTGCCCGCCACCAGCGTCGCCAGCGTCGCCTCCAGCGCGCCGGCAAACCCCGCATCCTGGACGACGACGTTGGCCTCGCTCTCCCAGAAGCTCGCGCTCGCGTCGAGGTTGGCCGAGCCGACGCTGCACACCAGGCCGTCGACCGACATCACCTTGGCGTGCACATATGGACGGATGCAGCCGCCGCGCGCGACCACCAGCGGCGAGGGCGGCGGCACGAACTCGTAGACCTCGACGCCGGCGGCCAGCAGCGGCTCGAGCCTGGCCTTGACCATCAGCTCGAACAGCGTGCGGTGCAGCGGCGCTGGGAAGAAGCTGCCGTCGGAGCGCCTCGTGGCGGCGTTGCCGGTCAGCAGCTGCACGCGTACGCCGCGGGCCAGCACCCGACGGATCGCGTGCCCGAGCGCGGTGACGATCGGGAAGTCATTGACGATATAGACATGGCGCTCGGCGCACTCGAGCATCGCCTCGTACATCGACATCGCGTGGGTGTCGGCCAGCCCGCGGTGGATCACCAGGCGGCCGGCGACCCCACCCGCCGACGGGATGCTGGCCCGCACGGGCTCGGCGTGGTCGATCGTCGGGCCGCCGTGCTCGCGCCAGGTGCTGGTGAACGAACGCTCGACGTCGGCGACCAGCGGGCCCTGCACCTCGATATGAGCGTCGAGCCAGGGGATCCGATCGTGCGCCGTGTGATCGTGGATCGCGACCTCGCCAAAGCCGCGATAGTACCCGTCGGCCACGTTGCGCCCCGAGACGATCGCGTGGACCCCGTCGACGATCAACAGCTTGCGATGGTCGCGTTGCTTGAGCCGCGACAGATCGACGTCGCGCGGCGACTCGATGCGCCCGAGGACCAGCACGTCGATGTTGGGCTCGGCGGCCAGCGCGAGCAGGAGGGGGTTGTTCCGGCCGACGACCTCGGTCTCGGAGTACAGCGCGTCGACCATGAAGCGCACCCGAACCCCCGCCCGGGCGCGCTGGATCAGCGCCACCACCAGGCGGTCGGCGAATTCATCCGGGCGCACGATATACACCTGCAAGTGCAACGAGCGCCGCGCCGCGCCCACCAGCGCCAGCAGGCGCTCACGCGCGCGCCCGTTGTCGAGCTCGGCGTGGAAGTCGTTGCCCGCGACCAGCTCCGATTCCGTGGCCTGATCGAGGCGCCAGGTGATGCGGTCGGCCCGCTCGCGCTGCTCGTGGAACGCCTGCGCCAGCGTCTGGTGAGCCGCCGCGAACGCGGCGCTGCCGGTGCCCTCCAGGGCCGCGTCGGACGTCAGGAACGCCACCGCCGACGGGCCACCACGCAGGCTGGCCGCGAACTCGTCGCTCACGACCATCGTGATCGGCACGCCGCGCCCTCGCAGCCGACGCACCGCGGTGGCGATGAACATCGCGCCGAAGTCGGCCTGCATGTTTGCTGAGGTCTTGCCGCTCGGTCGACACGGTCAGCATCGCGGCAGCGGGGAGCGCGTGGGCGGCGAGCGCCTCGCGGATCTGCGGGTCGCGGTTCCTGGCGTGGATGTCGAAGTACGCCAGCTCGAAGCCAGCCGCGACGAGCGCCCGCAACGAGGCCAGAGCCGGGCCGCTGCCGACCTCACCGGCCAGCAGCAGCGCGGCGTGGAACAGCACCACCGGGCGCGCTCCGGTCACTTGCAGCAGGCGTTGACCGACGAGCGCCGAGGCCAGGTGACCCGAGGCGCTCGAGAGCTCCACGCCGACCGGGTACACCCCCGGCTCCGGCGCCCGCACGACCGCGTGGACCTCGGGCCCACCGGCGATAGCGACCTCGGCGACGACGAGCCCACCCAGGGTGAAGGTCGCCCGATCTGCGAGCGTGCCCGCGGGCCCCAGCCTGGCCCGCAGCTCGACCCACTCGCCGGGCCCGGTGAGCGCATCATGCTCGAGCGCACCGAGGAGCTGACGGCTCGCCGGTGTCCGCACCCAGCGGTCGAGCGTCGAGTCGAGCGCATGCGTGGCCACATCGATCAGCCGCAGCGAGGGCTCTCCCGACGCGGCCTCGCCCGGAGCGAGGTGTCCCAGGAGCTTCTCGATGCTCGCGCGCAGGCTGGAGCGCTTGGGGTCGGCCACGCGCCGCAGGATACCACTCCGCCGCTCACTCCCGCGGGAACATATCGTCAATCCCTCGCAGCAGCGCCTCCGGCGAGCCCGGGAACGGGCGCTGGCGACGAAACCAGCTTTCATAACACTCTGCCAGCGGCAGCCCGTGCTCCGCCGCATAGCGGCGCCAGAACGCGCCCCACCACCCCGGCGGCTCCTGCTTGCCCGCGCCGCCGTCGTCCCACTCCGTCGCGCGTCCGGTCTCGCCGGCGTCGACCAGCGAGCCCACCATCTTCGCGTCCGCGTAGATCCTCTCAATCTGTGCCCCGATCTCTACGATCGCGTCCTCGTCGGGCTCGCCCTCGCTGGTCGCCTTGTAGAGCTGCACCGTCACGCGGATCGGGAAGCGCTCGTCGCGTTCGATCGCCAGGCCGTCGATCTCCGTGAAGGGCCCCTCCACCGCCCCGTGCCCGATCACCGCCGCCTCGATGTCCGAGAAGCCGCGCTCGTACTCCATCATGCTCATGTCACAATCCAGGTCCATATCCTCCGCTACATACTTCAGCGGCACCTGGATCAGCAGCACCGCGCTCGCGGCCAGGGCCGCCGCTCGCTCGCCGGGCCCGGCCCCGCCGCCTGTCCCCGGGGACAGCACGTCGCTCGCGCGCTGGCCCGTGAACGGCGCCCGCTCGCCCGCCTGGTTGAACAGCAGGCGCTGCCCGTGGCTCGCGCCGACCTCGAAGGCGTCGCGCTGATTGTCGATCACCGTCGCGCTGGTCCCCTCGCGCGTCACGACGATCGCCAGCACCGCGGGCTGACCGACCCGCGACTGATAATTGAAGATCACCGGCGTGAATGTAGCGATCCCCGCCCGCGGCACCGGCAAGAAGCACGCCTGCGCGGAGACCAGCACGTGGCTGTCGCGCGGCGCCAGCAGCGATCGCCGCGGCCCCGCCCACGAGTCCCCGCGGGTCAAGAAGCGCCGCAGATCGCCGAGATATGTCCGCAGGTCGACTGTCTGCAGCGCCTCGCCGCGCTCGTTACCGACGCGCAGCAAGATCGACTCGATCGCCAGGTCGCAGCTGCGATCGCCGAAGTTCGGGAACCGGATCACCGGCATACACGTGAGATACGGCCGTCCGCGGTGCAAGCTCTGCACCTGGATCGTCATGTCGCTGATATTCGGCCCGACCGCCGAATCCTTGTAGCGCGCCGAATCCTCCCAGGTCACGTGCAGGACCCGCAAACCCAGCTGCGCCAGCTGCCGCGCCGCCGGCCCCTCCGGCCGCATGCGCGCGACCTCCTGCACCACCGCGTGGAAGGTCTCTGCACCCGAATCGACGGCTTTCACAGCCGCATGATATCAGCCCGGCGCCGCCGCGGCGCCGGGCCATCATGGCTCACAGCCGCAGCGCGCCGGTGCGCAGCAGGTAGGTCAGGCGCTTGCGCTGCTCCGCCGTCAACAGCGCGTGGATCTTCGCCAGCGCGGCCTGCACGGCGGTTTGCAGGCGCCCGGCCGAGTGCACGCGCTCGCCCGAGACCTTGCTGGCGGCCGCCTCGTCGAAGCTCTCGCCCGCGAGCAGGTCGGCGTAGGCCGCGGTGGTGCGCCGCTGGTCGACCTCGGCCTGGGCCCGCTCGGTCTTCACCGTGTCGAGCACGACCGCGAGATCGGCCACCTGGCGCTCGTCGAGCTCGAGCTTGTAGGCGAGGAAGCGCAGCGGCCGGCGCACGCCGAAGGAGCCGCCGCCGTCGCCGTCGAATTCGCCGCCGCCGCCGCCGAATGAATGGCCGTTGCCGTGGTCCTGGCCGCCGCCGCCGCCATCGGACCCGCAGCGCCCGCCGAACCAACGCCGGCCGTGGTTGCGCTCGTCGCCAGACGAGGTGTGGCAATGGGAATGAGAGTGTCCAGCAAACCGATGCGTGGCCCGTTGCCACGCCGCATAGAATGGATGCATCACGATGTTCTCCTCGTCAGGGCTGATCGCACCCGACGGGTAATCGACGCGGGCCCCATGCCTCGCGCCGCCTCCGAGTATTGGCCGGGCCTGGCGCGCTGTCAACGGCCCGTTGCCAGGTTGATCGATCGGCGCGCTTTGGCGCGAACGCCCCGCCGATCGTCCGCCCGGGTCGCGGAGGCGCGAGCTCACTCGTCGAGCACGAGGACATTGGTGATCTGCATCGCGGCCTCGAAGTCCTCCCATTGCCACACCAGCTGGTTGTCCGGCGTCAGCTCGACGAGGTGCGGCCCGGTCCCCCACGCGTCGTGTCCGAGCCAGTTGGCGACGACGATGTTGCCGTCCGCGAGCAGATCGAAGCCGGAGAACCAGTCGAGGCCGACCCGCGGAAACATCGCCTCGCCGCCGAGCTGCTCGACGACGTCACCGGCGGGCGACAGGCGGACCACCAGACATGGCTCGCCCGCCGTCGCCAGCGTGTCGCCGCCGGGCAGGCGCTCGGCCGTGTAGCCCTTGTCCGGCAGCGGCGCCTCCCACACCACCGCGCCGGTCATGTCCACCTCGACCACCCGGTTCGGCAAGATCGCCGTGAACAGCAGGTGGCCGTCGTCCAGCACGCGAACCAGGCGCAGCTCGAGCATGCCGGGCACGGTCAGCGTCTGCACGAGCGCGCCGCCCGGGTCGACCTCCGTGAACTTCACCTCGCCGTTGCCCTGCATGCCGAGCAAGGTGTTGCCACCCGGCAGGCGACGCGCCGTCTGCACCCCGGAGAATCCACCGACCGACCAGCCCTCGCTGCCGTCGGCCAGCGCGAGCTCGAGGGCCCCGGCGCCGTGGCTCAGCAGCACCTGATCGTCGTCGACCAGCTGCAGGTCCCGCGCACCGCCGGGGATCGGCACGCTCCAGCCGCCGCCGCCCGGGTCGACCAGCAGCAGCTGGTTCTTACCGTTGTCGACCGCGAGGAATCGCCGCGGCGTCGCGGCGCCAGTGCTCGCCTCGCCGCTGCTCGCCTCACTCCCGTCGCTCGTCGCAGCAGCGCCGCTCGTGCTGCCCTCCGCGCCGGTGGTCGGCAGCTCCGTCGTAGCGCCCGCGCTGCCGGTCCCGCTCCCGCTGCTCGCCGAGCCCGTGCTCTCCGCGCCCGTGCTCTCCGCCGCGGTAGTATCCCCCGGCTCTCCGCCGCAGGCTTGCGCGAGGAGCACGGACAGGACCAGGCCGAGAGGACGCACCATCGGCGCACGGTACCCGCCCGCCTGCCGACCCGCAAGCGCCGCACCTGGCCTTTGCGACCTGTCCCTTCGAACCGCTGACACGTCCGCTGTGACGGGCCGCCCGCATGCGCCGCCCGCATGCGCCGCTGATACGGGCCGCCGCTACAGGCCGCATCCATGCGCCGCTACGGACCGCGCCGCGTCGCCAGCGTCGCGGCCAGCAGCATGAGCCCGCCGCCGAGCGCGAGGCGCCGCAGATCGGCCTGCTCGCCGAAGATCGTCAGCGCCGCCGCGACCGCCAGCGGGATCTTCAATTATTGAGCACCGCGAGGGCGCCCGGCGTCACCGTCACGGCCCCGCGGTTCCACAGGAAGAACCCCAGCCCCGAGGCGACCACCCCGAGGTAAAGCAATGTCCACACCTGGCCCGCGCCGAGCGTCGCAAGACCACCCCAGCCGCCCGTCGCGCTCACCGTCAGCGTGCACACCAGCAGCCCGCCGAGGTACAGCCACGCGAACACCGCGTGGTCGCGCACGGCCGGCGCCCGCCGCCGCATCTGGCGGTACGCGACCTGACCGAAGGCGAAGCACAGGCACGACGCCTGCACGAGCGCGAAGCCCAGCCACGCCGCCCCCGACGTCCCACACCCGCGGCTGCAACACCGCCGCCCCGACCACCGCCAGCCCCGCGAGGAGCAGGTTGCGCGGGTCGAAGCGACGCGCCCACGCGTCGTGCACGAGGCAACACGTAGAGCGGCGTCGTCACCGTGAACAGCGCGACCTGATGCGCCGCCGCGTAGCGGAACGACGCCAGGTAGCCGGTGTACATCAGCCCGTACTGCACCGCACCGATCAGCACCAGCCACAGCGCCTGGCGCCATGGACGACCTGGCCACAAAGACAGCTCACGCCAGCGAAGGAACGGCAGCAACAGCGGCAGCGCGAGGGCCAGCCGCGCCCACGCGACGAGGTTGGGATCGAGGCCCGCGAGCTGCTGCTTGATCAGCCCGAAGGACAGCGCCCACAGCAAGGTCGCAACGATCAGCAGGGGCATGCGCGCCGCGACAGTACGCCCCGATGCTCGCCCGCAGCAACCACCTTGACCCGCTCACTTCATTCGCCGCGGCGCACGAAGGGGTTCTTCAGGTCGGTCCCCGTCGGCGCCTCAGGACGGGTCGGCTTGCGCTTGCTCGCCTTCGCCGGCGCGGCTGCCCGGACCGGGCGCACAGCCGGCGTCGGCTCCGGCTCCGGCGCCTCCGGGCTCGTAACGACCACGGGCTCCGGCGGCGCCACCACGGGCACCACCGCGGGCACCGGTGCCACCGGAGCTGTCTCTTGCGACATGTGCATCCAGACAGCCACAGCGAGCCCGAACAACAGCCCACCGCCCAGGCTGACCAGCGCGACCCACGAGCGCGAGCGAGGCCGCAACGGCGGCGCCCCACGCTCGCCCATCACCGGCGTCCGCGGCGAGGCCACGGGCACCGGCACTGACACTGACACCGGCACCAGCACACCCCGCCCCGCCAGCGCCCCGCTGTGGATCGCCTGCGTCAGCCGCTCTGGCGGCTCCTCCGCCCCCGCACGCACAACATCATGCGAACGCCCCGTCACCGGCCGCCCCGCTGGCGTCTGCACCGGCCGCGCAACCGGCAGCGGCGCCGAACTCCCGTTGTGGCGCCTGCAGCTTGTTCGCCGTCGCCGTCGGGCGCGCGTTGTTCGCCGTCACCGGCCGCGCCGCGGGCTGCGGCGCCTGCAGCTTGTTCGCCGTCACTGGCCGCGCCGCGGGCTGCGGCGCCTGCAGCTTGTTCGCCGTCACCGGCCGCGCCGCCTTCTCGACCGAGCGCAACGAGGGCGGCCGCGCCGTCGCCTGCATCACGTAGTCGAGCGCCTCCTCCATCGCCGCGGCGCTCTGGAAGCGCTCGTCGGGGTCCTCGCGCAGCGCCTTGTACAGCAGCCTGAGCAGCGCCGCCGGCAGCTCGTGCATCTCGCCGAGCGCACGGATCCCGCCCTCGTCGGGCAGCTTGCCGGTGAGCAATCGAACCATCAGCACGCCGATGCTAAACAGGTCGACCCGCGGGTCGGGCCGCAGCCCGGCCTCGATCTCCGGCGCCATGTAACCCGGCGTGCCGAGCATCACCCCCGCGATCGTCTGCGGCGCCCGCCGCTGCTCCTCCGCGCCGAACAGCTTGGCCAGCCCGAAGTCGACGACCTTGATGAAGTCAGGGTCGCCGTCGACGGTCACGCGGATGCAGTTGCCCGGTTTCACGTCGCGGTGGATCACCCCGCGGCGGTGCGCCTCGGCGATGCCCCGACACGTGCCGCGTCATGTGCACGACCCGCTTCCACGGCAGCGGCCCCTCGCGTCGCAGCGTCTGCGCCAGGTCCTCGCCCTCGAGGTACTCCATCACGAAGAACATCCGCCCGTCCGCCGTGCGCCCGAAGTCGCTGATGCCGACCACGTTCTCGTGGTGGATCCGCGCGGCCGCCCGCGTCTCGAGGATGAAGCGCTCCTCCGTCGCCGCGTCGCCGCGGTACTGCGGGTGCATGATCTTGATCGCCACCCGCTTGCCCAGGCTCAGGTGCTCGGCCAGCACCACCTCGCCCATCCCGCCGTCGCTCAGCCGGCGCAGCACCTGATAGCGGCTCTCGAACACGCCGTGCTCGAGGCGCAGGCTCGCCGGCCACAAGCTCGCGTCGTCGTCGTTGTGAGAGGGCTCGACCATCGCTCGCGTGCCGCAAGGATCTCGCGCACGAGCGCCGACGTTTGGCAGCAGCCCCGCGCGCCCGCGCGCCCGGCCGCACCGCGCTCGCAGGTCGTGACCGGGTCGACCGAGCGCGCCCGCCACGCCGCGAGCGACGCCTCGCAAACTACGCTACCGTCCCGAGGTGCCGCCGCCCGTCCGCAGCACCGCCCCCGACCGCTGGCTCGGCGGCGGCCTCGTCCTCAGCGCCGCGCTCGCGGTCCTCACGAGCCCCGCCGCGGCCCAGGCCGACAGCCTGCAGATCGACCTCCAGGTCAACCCCGAGCGCGGCTTTCAGGTCGTGCAAGAGCTCAGCTACGAGGTCATCGTCGTCGGCAGCGACGGCTACCTCGCCGACCTGCGCCTGCGCGTCGCCCTGCACAACGCCAGCAACCGCGAGCAGGACACCGTCGTCAGCCTGGCCCTCCCGCGCGGCGCCGAGATCCACGGCCTGCAGGTCGCCCGCGACGGCGTGTGGACCCTGGCAAGCCCGCGGGCATCGCCGCCGACCCGGGTCGCCGCGAGCCCGGCACCGTCGTCGTCCGACCGATCGCACCCGTCGCCGACGGCGACCTCCCCGGCGCCGAGCTCGTCGCCTTCAGCCTCGACCCCGCCACCACCACCCAGGTCGAGCTCGCCCTGCGGGCCCCCGTGCGCCTGCGAGGCGACCGCTGGGAGCTCGAGCTCCCGAGCCGCGGCGACGAGCGCGACGCCCTCGCCGGCGAGCGCCGCGTCCTCGTCAAGCTCGCCGAGCGCCACCTGGCAAGCCCGCCGCGGCCGAGCCCGACGCCACCCCCCCGTTTTGGGTCGACGGCAGCAGCAACGCCGGCCAGCCCTACCTCGTCACCAGGCCCGAGGACCGCGCTGTCGTCGCCTGGCCGATCGAACAGGGCGCAAAGGCCAGGTCACCGCGTCCGCTCGACGCCCAGCTCGCGGTCCTGCCGGACCCCGGCGACGGCCGCAGCGGCCGCTTCCGCCTCCACCTGCGCCTCGGCGCCGCCGCGCCGCCGCATCCCGACCACGTCGTCGTCCTCGTCGACCGCTCGCGCAGCACCACCCCGAGCATGCACCGCGAAGCCATGGCCGCCGTCGCCGGCCTGTTCGACGCCCTGCCCGCCGGCCTCACCTTCGACGCCATCAGCTTCGCCCGCAAGGCCCGCCCCGCTGCTCCCCGACGCCGCTCCCCCCACCGCGAGCACCCCCCACCTGCCACCTGGCCCGGCGTCCACGACAGGGCCGCCCGCGAGCACGTCGCCGCGACCCTCGACGCCGGCAGCCGCGAGCAGGGCACCGACCTCGCCGCCGCCCTCGCGCTCGCCGGCCAGCGCATCGTGCTCCGCGCCCAAGCGCCGCCCTGGTCCTCGTGATCACCGACGGCATGCTCCCGCTCGGCGCGGGCGCCGGTCCTTTGGGACAGGTCTTTTCAGACAGCCTCGGCAAGCGCCGCGGCGAGCGACCCGAGCTCATCTTCCTCGTCGACGAGCCCATGCTGCGGCGCACCGGCATCGCCGCCGAGCACCCGATCGCCCAGCTCGCCGCCGGCCTCGACGCCCGCATCAGCCTCGCCAACCTCGCCCAGTACGGCCGCGACGGCGGCGAGGCGTTCGCCCGCAACCTCCTGCGCGCCCCGGCGTGCTGCGCGACCTCAGCATCGGCCTCCCGTCGCAAGCTGTCCTCGAGGACAGCCCACCCGCCGGCCTCGTCGCCGGCAACGCGATCGTCCTCGCCGGCACCTACAGCGGCCGGACCGCCGCGCGTGCGCGTGCGCGGCAAGCTCGGCAAGACCCGCCAGCAGCTGCAGCCCTGGCCCGAGCGGATGGCCGCGCCGCCGGCCGCGCTGGTCGCCTCCGGTGCGCCCCGCCGGCCCCGCACAGGCGGTCACCGAGGGCTTCGCCCTGCCGCCCTGGTACAGCCGCAAGCACCAGCGCAGCGCCCGACTCGGCATCACCTGGGCCGGCCGCGGCCGCGTCGACGACCGCGGCCACCTCGACGAGCAGATCTTCCGCCGCTACCTCGGCACCCGCGTCTTCCCGCGCGCCCGCGTCTGCTGCAACCAGGCCCTCACCCGCAACCAGCAGCTCGGCGGCCGCGTGGTCTTCGAGTTCGAGGTCGGCAAGGGCGAGGTGATGCTCGCCACCACCGAGCTCGCCGGCCTGAGCGCCCGCGACGCGGGCTTCGAGCGCTGCCTGCTCGGGCCGCGTGGATGCTCGACATCCCTGCCGGCAACCTCGACGACCAGATCTACCGCGTCCGCTACCCGCTCGTGTTCAACCCGCCGAAGACCGGCCGCCCCAGCCTCGACGAGGGGCGCCTCGGCAGCGGCACCGTCGAGCTCCTCCTCAACCTCGGCCGCTGACCAATGCAGGCCCGACCACCATGCCGAAGCCCAACCTCGCCGCGCACGCCCGCCGCATCGCGCTGCTGCTCCTCCCTCGCCGCCTGCAACCCCACCCCCCACCGGCCCCGCTCCGCCGATACCAACGACCCCGCCGCGACCTCGCCCGCCTCGCCCGCGAGCCGAGGGCCCTGGTCGCAAGCCCTTCCTTCATCGCGCTCCGCAACGCCCCCGCCGAGCGCGCCCTGCCGATGCTCGAGACCGGCCTCGCCAGCCCGACCCCGCCCTCCGCGCCGCCGCCGCCCTCGCCGCCGGCCGTCCGCCGCGACGGGCGACCCTCGCCCCGACCCTCATCGTGCTGGCCACCGGCGACGCCGACAGCTCGGTCCGCGTCGCCGCCTCTCG
>NZ_JADJNN010000006.1 GCF_016714285.1 Nannocystis sp.
GGGAGTCGATGCCACTGCGTGGCGATCGGTCGCTCACCGCGATCCGGTCCGGCTGTACGGCGGCGGCGCGCACGGCTCTCCCGCCCGCACCGGGATACAGCGACGCGAACACGGGCCGCCAGCCCGTCGAGCGTGGCCTCGGGTTGCCCGCCCAGGCCGGGCGTTCAGACAGCGAGCACCGCACGCGCCTGCTCGACCGATCCGAGCGGGCCGACGAGTGTGGCGATGCATGCAACGGTGCTCAACACCTTGTCGCGGTTGGCGAACCCGTCGCCGACCAGCCCGCACCGCCTCCGGCTTCCAAACTTGAGGAGTTCCCGCGCAGGAGCTCGTCGAACAGCAGCTTGCCCACGCCGGCATCGAACGGCGGTGGATCGCCCTCCACCGCGAGCAGGGCCGCCATGAAGCGCGAGCACGCCTTCGCGCACCACCTTGGTCAGCACCTCCACAGGCGGGCATGACGACGGCCTCATCGCGGAGCCTCGGCGCTCCGTGAACGCCTTTGCACTGCGTCTACCCACGCGCGGCTCACATCCTCGATGGACCCGAGCCGCCGCACGACGCCGCCCTCGAGCAGGTCTCGCAACGCTTCGACGCCATGCGGCAATCGCGCCACTCGGCCTCCGCCCGCGCCGCAAGGACGACCCGGATCGGTTCAGGTTCTCACGAAAAAGGCGCGAGCGCCCACAACAACTTTGCTCGAGATCCTTCCCCAGGTCCCGGCATAGTCGACCGCAAGCAGCAGCGGTCGTCCCGCTTTGCGCTGAATGTCATCAGTTCTCCGTGATCCACGCCACGCCGCAAACTCCTGCCGTCCAGCCCGCTCCGAGTTGCCGCTTGCACAGCTCGCGGACTAGACGCGTCTGCCGCTTCCCACCCGGCGCTGTCACCAGCCGGATCGCAAGCCCGGGCGTCTCGCACCACGCGGAAAAATCCGCGAGCATCGCCTCGCGCCCCGACATCGCCACGACTCCGCGCTCGGCGCGCAGCAGACGAAATCCGGGATCGACATGTCACCGGCCGGCAACTCTCGATACGGCTCCTCGAGCCGACGCCGACGGTCGTGGCGCAGCCACAATACCGCTCCGCGCCATCCCAGGCGGCTTCGGGGGGTCGGCCTCGTCGAGGTGGACGGCGTGAGCCGCCGCTGGCGATCGCGGCGCGCCGGCAACAGACGGTGCATGTCCACGTGCTCGTACGTCTGCACGCGTCCACCCCCAGCTTCCAGCTTGCCCACGACCTCTGGATCCGCGGCGCCAGAAGCCCCGCACGATGTCGGGATGAGCCCCTTCGTCAGCCACCAGGGTCTGCAAGCTCCCCATGAGTACATCGTCCCAGCCACCATAGCCGAGCACCACAAGCAGCGCCGGCTCGATCCATCGCCGCAGCGTCGACGGGAGCTGCCTTCGCTCGCGCTGGAGCAGTCGATCGGTGTGCAGGGTGTCGGCGCCGAACCAGTACCCGTGCACGTACACCACGTGCGTGCCATCCCCGCTGCGCTGTCCGGGGATTGCCGTCGCGCGTGAGTACCGTCCTGCGCGCCCGTACCCTGCACGCTTCACGGCGACCTCGATAGCCGGGTCAAAGTTCGTCGTAAACACCAGTCGCCCTGGGTCCTGCTGCAAGATCTCGCCGAGTGCCACGACAGAGGGACGCAGAGGAGCCAACCCGCGGGCGCATCGAGGAGTTCCTGGCACGCCGCGTGGCGGACCTCCCGAGTGGCCGACGACACCCGGGCTCGACGCGCATTGTCGAGGTATCGTGAGCCTCGAGCACCGCCTCGAGGATGACGCGATCGACCGCATCTGTCCGCCGCCACGGCGGAGCGGGGCATCGAAGCCTTCGCGGTACGCGACGCCGGGGATCCCCTACCGAACCACTTTCGTCGGCCCGCGCGACCGCCTCGTCGAACTTCACGCCACCGTCGCCCGCGAGCGCCGTGCGCAATCGATTCACCACCCCGCACGTCCGGGACTCCGACAGCCCGGGTCCTGGCTGCATCGTCAGCCGAACCCAACAGCAGCACTATCTTCCGTTCGCTCTTGACGATCCGCGCGATCAGATCGCGTGCACCCTCGCTGAGCTCACCTCCAGAGACCTCGGGCGCAGGCATGCATCATGGTATCGTCCTCCTGACTACTTGAGAAGTGCACGGCACACCGCACGGGCTCCGTCGACGCTACGCCGATCTCCTCTGCCCGCTTGGTCGACGCCCAGCCCACGTGCTGCTAACCATCTCCACCCAGCAAGCGCCTTCGTCCTGAACCGAGCGCTCGGGCCCTTTACAAGCGGGTCCGTGGTCCTTGACCTCGACGAACGTGGCCGACACGCGACATAAGGGCCTCGGAGGTAGGATTGCGAGGGCCGCCGCCACGCCCCCCGCCGTGTGACGCCTACCAAGACACGCCCCACCTCGAATCACTCTCACGCCGTACTTCCAGGCGTGGTGCAGGCCCCGCGACACCGGACGACACCCCACAACATGTCCCAAGCGACATGTCCGTACCGCCATGTCGCCCGCTCAGGGCCGGTGCGGTCCGGCTTCTCGGCGACGCCGACCGCACCGGCCTTTAGCGGAGGCTTGCCGTGCCGGAGGGCCGAGAGGGGTGTCGACCGAGTCCGGCGTAGACCGGGGAGTCACCCCGGCGACGGTGTGTCAGGGCGTGTTTGAGGGCGACCCCCCTCTCGGACATCCGGCTCCTCGAGCCTGCCCGCGCCCCCAGCCGGACCGCACCGGCCCGTGCCACGTCACCCGCGCCCCGATCGCTCACAGCACCGAGCGACTAACGCCGCCCGCGACCACCACCACCACCACCCACCACCACCCGAGCCCCACCCCCGCGACCACCACCGCCCCCGCCCCCAGCCGCCCGCGGCGAGCGCGGAGCCGCCGGCGCACGCGGCCCCGAGTTCGCCGCAGCGCCCTGGGCGCCCGAGCGTCGTCGGCCCCGGAGGCGGCCGCGACGGCGGATACGGGTGATTGTCGACCCGCTCGATGTGCTCCCCGAGCAGCCGCTCGATGTCCGCCAGGAACGGCCGCTCCTCGTCGTCGCAGAACGACACCGCGATGCCCGACGCGTCGGCGCGACCGGTGCGGCCGATGCGGTGCACGTAGGTCTCCGGCACGTTCGGCAGGTCGAAGTTGATCACGTGCGTCACCCCGGTCACGTCGATCCCACGGGCCGCGATGTCCGTCGCGACAAGCACCGCCAGCTCGCCCGACTTGAAGCCGTCGAGCGCGCGCGTGCGGGCCCCCTGCGACTTGTTGCCGTGGATCGCCGCCGCCGTCACGCCCGCCTTGTGCAGGTGCTCCGCGACCCGGTTGGCCCCGTGCTTGGTCCGGCTGAACACCAGCGCCCGCTCGACCTCCGGCGCCTTGAGCACGTGCAGCAGCAGGTTGCGCTTGGCGTCCTTGTCGACGAAGCAGACCCGCTGCGCCACCTTCTCCGCCGCCGACGACACCGGCGACACCGCGATGCTCACCGGGTCACGCAGCAGCGACCCCGCCAGCTCGCGGATCTCCGGCGGCATGGTCGCCGAGAAGAACAGCGTCTGCCGCACCTTCGGCAGCGCCGCCACGACCCGCCGCACGTCCGGCAGGAAGCCCATGTCGAGCATGCGGTCGGCCTCGTCGAGCACGAAGATCTGGATGTCCGCCAGGCTGATCAGGCGCTGCTGCATCAGGTCGAGCAGCCGCCCCGGCGTCGCCACCAGGATGTCGATGCCCCGCTTGATCTCCTTCTCCTGCGGCCCCTGGCTGACCCCGCCGAAGATCACCGCGTGCCACAGCTCGAGGTGCTTGCCGTAGCGGGAGAAGCTGTCCTCGATCTGCGCCGCGAGCTCGCGCGTCGGCGTCAAGATCAGCGCGCGCAGCTTGGGGTCGTCGCTCGCCATCGCGTCGATGCGCTGGAGGATCGGCAGGGCGAAGGCCGCCGTCTTGCCGGTGCCGGTGCGCGCGCAGCCGACGATGTCGCGGCCGGCCAGCGCCGGCGGGATGGCCTCGATCTGAATGGGAGTGGGGTCGGTGTAGCCCGCGTCGGTCACGGCGCGGACAAGGCTCGGTAGGAGCCCCAGGTCGCTGAAATGCACGCGCCTCCCCTGACACATTCCCGGCCGCACGTCGAGTCACTTCCACCGGCGCCCGCCGCGTGCGCGCGTGTTAGCCTGCCCGCGATGAAGCTGCGCGAGGCCAGGCGGCGCCTGCCGATCGTCGAGAGCTTGCCGCCAGGACGCGGCAGGCGGGTCCTGCCCGCCCCGCGCGGCGAGGTCCAGCGGCCGGGACTCGCCGTGTGGGAGTTCACGCTGGCCTGCGACCAGCGCTGCCAGGCCTGCGGCCCGCGAGCGGGCAGCGCCCGCCCGAACGAGCTCAGCACCGAGGAGGCCCTGCGCCTGGTCGACGAGCTCGCCGAGCTCGGCGTCGGCGAGGTCGTGCTCATCGGCGGCGAGGCCTACCTCCGCAACGACGTCCTGCTCGTCATCCGCAAGATCCGCGAGCGCGGCATGACCTGCTCGATGACCACCGGCGGCCTCGGCCTCACCCGCCAGCGCGCCGAGGCCCTCGCCGAGGCCGGCCTGCAGACCGTGTCCGTCTCGATCGACGGCCTCGAGGCCAGCCACGAATTCCTGCGCGGCACCCCCGGCGGCTGGCGCCGCTGCTTCGAGGCCCTCGCCCACGCCCGCGCCGCCGGCATGACGATCGTCGCCAACACCCAGATCAACCGCCACAGCTGGCGCGAGCTGCCCGCCCTGCTGGAGCTGCTCGCCGCCGCCGGCGCGCGCGCCTGGCAGATGTTCCTGACCATGCCCCACGGCAACGCCGCCGACCACCCGGAGCTGCTCCTACAACCATATGACATGCTCGAGCTCTTCGAGATCGTCGACCGCGTCATCGACCGCTGCCAACAATTAAACGTCCGCTTCTGGCCCGGCAACAACCTCGGCTACTTCGGCCCCCACGAGGGCAAGATCCGCCGCCTCCTGCAGAGCGACGGCCACTACAAGGGCTGCGCCGCCGGCCGCACCGGCCTCGGCATCGAGGCCGACGGCACCATCAAGCCCTGCCCCAGCGTCGGCGGCCCGCCCAACGAGGGCGGCAACTGGCGCGACCACGGCCTGCGCGCGTTGTGGGAGCGCGCCCCGGAGATCCGCTATATCGAGCACCGCACCCTCGATGATCTATGGGGATATTGCCGCGACTGCTACTACGCAGATACCTGCATGGCCGGCTGCACCGCCATGAGCGAGCCCCTGCTCGGCCGCCCCGGCAACAACCCCTATTGCCACCACCGCGCGATCGAGATGCAGCGCATGGGCCTGCGCGAGCGCGTCGAGCAGGTCGCCGCCGCCTCCGGCCAGCCCTTCGACCACGGCCTGTTCCGCCTGATCCGCGAGCCCGCCGACGCGGCCGAGCGAGCCATCCGCGGCCCGGTCCAGATCGACGACCCCCGCAGCCCCCGTACGCAGGACCCCCACGGCCCCGGCACCCGCTCCACATCCCCCGAGACGAGCCCACGACCTGAGCCCACGTCGTGCCATTGTCGAACGCCCCCAGCCTTGCTACCGTCGCCGCCCATGAAGCCCTGCACCCGCTGCCACCGCCACGTCCGCCGCGCGGCCGCGGCGTGCCCCTTCTGCGGCGAGGCGCTGCTCGAGCTCCCCGCACCCGCCATCGCCGCCACACTCGCCGCATGCGCCCCCTGGGCCCTCGGCCTCGCGGTCTTCGCCGCCTGCGGCGGCAAGGACGACGGCGACACCGACAGCACGAGCACCAGCGAAGCCAGCACGAGCACCGGCGAAGTCACCACCACCGTCGCCCCCACCACCAGCGCCACCGATGCCGCCAGCACCGGCTGCCTCACCGGCTGCAGCGACACCACCGTGGGCACCGGCTTCATCTACGGCACGCCTGACACCGGCGACACCCCCCTCGAGTGCGACGTGCAAGCCGAGGACTGCCCCGCCGGCGAGAAGTGCATGCCCTGGGTCGACGGCGGCGGCGCCATGTGGAACGCGCTCAAGTGCGTCCCCGTCGACCCCGCCCCGGTGGCCGTCGGCGAGCCCTGCGAGGCCCCCGGCGGCGGCCTCACGGGCGTCGACAATTGCGACAAGCACGTGATGTGCTTCGAGGTCCAGGGCAACACCGGCGTGTGCCGGGCGATGTGCGACAGCGGCACCTGCGAGGCCGGCTTCAACTGCTTCATCGGCAACGACAACGTCCTGCAGCTGTGCCTCCCCGCCTGCGACCTCAACATGCCCGACTGCCCGCCCGGCCGCACCTGCCTGCCGGTGGCCGGCGGCGGCGTGTGTGCCCCCGGAGGCTGATATGCCCGTCTTCTGGGCCGAGCTCACCGGCACCGCGCTGCTGATCGTCCTCGGCGACGGCGTGGTCGCCGGCGTGCTCCTGCGCCACAGCAAGAGCGAGAACGCCGGCTGGATCGTCATCACGATCGGCTGGGCCCTCGCCGTCACCCTCGCCGTCTATGCCGTCGGCAGCGTCAGCGGCGGCCACTTGAACCCCGCCGTCACCCTCGCGCTCGCCAGCGTCGGCGGGTCGCGTGGGCCCAGGTGCCCACATACCTGCTCGCCCAGCTGCTCGGCGCCTTCCTCGGCGCCACCCTCGTGTGGCTGCACTACCTCCCGCACTGGCGCGCCACCCAGGACCCCGCCAGCAAGCTCGCGGTCTTCTGCACCGCCCCCGCGCTGCGCCACGCCCCCGCCAACTTCCTCAGCGAGGCCCTCGGCAGCTTCATCCTGCTGTTCGGCCTCACCGCGATCGGGGCCCACCGCTTCGCCGAGGGCCTGGGTCCCCTGGTCGTCGGCGCGCTCGTGCTGGCGATCGGCCTGTCCCTCGGCGGCACCACCGGCTACGCGATCAACCCCGCCCGCGACCTCGGCCCGCGCCTCGCCCACGCCCTGCTCCCGATCGCCGGCAAGGGCGGCTCCGACTGGTCCTACGCGTGGATCCCCGTGCTCGCGCCGATCGTCGGCGCCGTCGCCGGGGCCGCGGCCCACCGCGCGCTGTTCTGACGCGAGCCCGCGTGCCTGAAATGAGCTCGTCCCCCGGAATGCCCGGGGGCCGCCCCACGTTGCCAGCGGCGCGAGGGTGTATCCTCGCCGACCAGGAGATTCCGCAATGCGTAGACCGTGGCGACGTGGGCCCCTCGCCGGGCTGGTAGCAGCTGTGTTGATGACCTCGCTGGCGCTGCCAGCCTGCACCCGCTCCGGCAGCCAGGCCGCCGCCGACGTCGTCGCCGACCCGCAGCTGCAACAGCTCCTGCGCCACGTCCCCGCCGACACCCCCTACGCCTTCATCGGCATGGGCAGCGCCGGCACCCGCGGCTTCATGGACAAGATGTACGGCTCGCTCACGCCGATGCTCAAGCTGCTCGACAGCAAGCGCGCCGAGCTCGAGCGCGGCATCCCGGCAGAGCACCGCAAGCTGGTCACCGCGATCCTCGACGAGCTGCAGGGCAAGCTCTCGGTCGACGGCCTCGCCGCCCTCGGCCTCGACGTCGAGGCCCGCTTCGCGATCTACGGCCTCGGCCTGCTCCCGGCCATGCGCGTCCAGCTGCGCGACGCCAAGGCCCTGCGCGCCGCCATCGACCGCGTGCAGCAGAGCGCCGGCGTCAGCTTCCCCACCCGCAAGCTCGGCGAGCTCGAGTACTGGCACATCGCCGGCAACTATGTCTCCGGCGCCGTGGCGATCGTCGACGACCAGCTGGTCCTCGGCGTCGCGCCGACCAGCCTCGCCGACCGCGTGTTCGCCCTGCTCCTCGGCAGCGAGCTCCCGGCCCAGTCGCTCGGCAAGTCGGAGCGCTTCCAGCAATTGCTCGTCGACCACGACCTGGCCCGCATCAGCGCCGGCTTCATCGACGCCCGCACCATCGCCGAGGCCTTCCTCGGCGAGGGCGACGCCCTCAACAAGGACGTGCTCGCCGCCCTCGCCCCCGAGCTCGCCGCCCGCTGGCCGCAGCTCGGCGACGTGTGCAAGCAGGAGATCCGCCAGCTCGTCGCGCTCGCCCCCCGCATGGTCTTCGGCACCGACAAGATCGACGCCGACGGCTTCTCCGGCAAGTTCGTCGTCGAGCTGCGCCCCGACCTCGCCCAGGAGCTGATGGCGATGCGCGCACCGGTCGGCGGCCTCGACCCCGCCAGCATCGGCGAGCCGATCTTCGCCATGGGCGCCGCCCTCGACATGGACCGCGCCCTCAGCTTCGTCCAGAACAAGGCCATGGCGATCCAGAGCGCCCCCTACGCCTGCCCCCAGCTCGCCGAGCTCAACACCGCCGCCAGCGACATCAGCCGCGAGCTCAAGTCGACCCCGCCCGAGCTGTGGAAGGCCCGCGGAGGCGCCCTCGTCCTCGACGACCTCAAGCTCGCCGGCTTCCTCCCCAGCGAGGTCCGCGGCTACGTCTCGATCGGCTTCACCGACACCAAGGCGCTGCTGAACGCCGCCCGCCAGATCCCGCCGCTCCAGAGCCTCGCCCTCAGCGACGATGGCAGCGTCCACAGCCTCCCCGACGGCACCATCCCCTTCCTCAACGGCCTCGCCTACGGCGTCCAGGCCGGCCGCGGCGGCGTGCTGGCGATCGGCAAGGACTCCGAGGCCCGCGTCAAGGCCCTGCTCGCCGAGCCCGCCTCCAGCGACCCGCCGTTGATGATGATGGCCTACGACATGCACCGCTTCGGCGAACTCATGGGCCAGCTCTCCAGCGCCACCGGCCCGATGCCCAGCGAGATGCAGATGGTCATGGACTTCTACAAGTCGGTCGGCGTCGTCACCTACGACGCCCACGCCAGCGAGCGCGGCGTCGTCATGACGACCCGCATGAAGCTGCGCTGAGCCCCCGCCGCCGCGCGAACACCACACCGAACGCCGCGCGGCTGCGACTGCAGCCGCGCGCGCCCGCCACGGCTCAGCGGACGAACACCACGCCGAACGCCGGCACGCTCTTGTCGCCGTTGTCGGGCGTGCAAAACGCGATGTTGCCGACGGAGCGCTCCGGACCGCCGCATGGGGCGCCCTGGTTGCCGATGCCGATATACGAGTCGCACGAATTGCAGTCCATCTCCTGATTGCCGAGGATGCCGATGCGGGTCCGCGACCCACCACAGGTGCCGTCGAAGCCCTCCCGGCTGCAGTTGGTCTGCAGCGAGCTGGCCGTGATCAGGGCCTTCCAGGCCGGGCGACCGATCGTCGACGGGACATACACATTGGGCGACATCAGGGCGAACATCGAGGCCTTGGCCCCGGTCGGGATCTTCTGCGTCTTCAGGTTCAGCGCGCCCATGTTCAGGATCGGCGACTCGAGCCCGATCAGCACATCCGTGAAGGCCACCGTGTTCCAGCTCGAGAACTTCGCCTCGTTGCGGTCCAGCGCCGTCATGCCGGCGTTGAGCAGCGCGTTGTTGGTCCACAGCACGGCGTCGTACAGGAAGGTGGCCTTGGAGCCGTCGGCCTTGAGCACCAGCGTCCAGCCGCCGCCGTCGGTCGTCATGTCGCAATAGATGTCGAAGGCCGGGACCGGCCCGTTGCCGTCCGGGTCGATGTTGAAGATCCCATCCTTGGCCATCGGGTCGGCGGTCTTGATCGCCTTGCAGCTCGGGGCCACGGCGCACTTGTTCATGGCGCAGAAGCCGGTGCCGCAGTCGCTGCCCTTCGTGCAAGCCAGCCCGAGCGCGCACTTGGGGCAGGCCGCCCCGCAGTCGATGTCGGTCTCCATCCCGTCCTGGATCTTGTCCATGCAGGTCGGCAGCTTGCACATGTTGGTGCACATGTCGAGGTTGCTCATGTTGCCGTCGTCGCACTCGTCGACCGTGTCCTGCACGACCATATCCCCGCACTTGGCGCTCTTGCAGGTGGTGAGACAAGCGTCGGTCTCGACGTCGTTGCCGTCGTCGCACTCCTCCATGCCGGCGAACACCGCCAGGTCGCCGCACACCGCGTTCTTGCAGGTGCTGAGGCACGCATCGTCGTCGGCCGCGTTGCCGTCGTCGCACTCCTCCATCCCCTGCACCTTGCCGTCGCCGCAGCTCTCGAGCTGACAGTCCGCGCCACAACCGTCGCCGTCGACCATGTTGCCGTCGTCGCAGCCCTCGACGCCCGCCTGGACCAGGCTGTCGCCGCAGATCGCCAGCACGCAGGCCGCGGTGCAGGCCTTTGTCGTCGCCGTTGTCGGTGCCGTCGTCGCACTCCTCACCCGGGTCGACCACGCCGTCGCCACAAACAGGACCCACGCCCGTGCTCCCGGTCGCCGTCGGGTCCGTGCTGCTCACCGTCGGGTCCGTGCTGCTCACCGTCGGGTCCGTGCTGCTCACCGTCGGGTCCGTGCTCGTCGGGCTGCTGCTACCCGAGCCGCCGGTGCCGTCCGTCGTCGAGTCTCCGGAGGTGGTCAGCGCGACCGTCGTCGTCACCGCCTCGGTGGCCGACGCGCTGCCAGATCCGCTCGATCCGCCGCTCGTCGCGCCGCCATCATCGCCACCGCAGCTGGCGAGCACAACCAGCGCCATCCCTACAACACCTGAAGCATATCCAAGTAGATTTTTCATATCTTCACCCAACCCCCAAGATCCGAACCTTCTCACATTCCGCTCATTCGCAACACGTCTGCGTTTGCCAGGGCGCGCGCGGCAGGCCCACGGACCGGGCGCACTATTGCCATTCGCCGCCGATCGGCGCGCCGGGCGCTCATGGCGGCCGCGTCGGCCATCTCGCACATTCACCATATTCCACGAACAAGCATTCAATGCGGCACATATGACTCGCCACGATTCGTAACCGAGTATCCGCCGCCCACGCGACGCGGCCCTCAGGCCTTGACCGCGCACACCCCGATCGCGTCGCTGTCCGGCGGGGTGTTCGGGTCCATCGGGTCGAACCACTGCACGCACTCCGTCCCCGGCGGGCACATCGTGTCCTGCTTCACGAAGTCGCAGAACGGCGAGCAACAGCCCGTGGAGCCCTTCATGCACTCGCTCGAAGCGCTCGTGGTGTTGAGGCAAACGAGGCCCTTGTCGCAGCCATTTACGAACTCGCACGGGTCCCCGGCCTTGCCCCCGGCACCCGAAGCGTCGAGGACGCAGAGGAAATTGTTGCCGTTGGGAATGCACAGGTCGGTGCCAGCGCAGTCCTGAAGCAGCGGGTCGCAAGTCGGCAGGCACAGGTTCAGCACCCCGTCGTTGGCGATCGCGCAGGCGAAGCCGTCGTCGCACACGGGCGCGTCGGGGCTGCCCGTGCACAGCGCGACGCAAATACCCTCATTCTTGTCATTGACGTTCCAGCACATCGCCCCGGCCTCGCAGTCGTCCATCCCGCTGACGCCGCCGCCCTCCGTCGTGCACAGGTCGCCGGGCACCTTGTCGCCCGTGACCTCGACGCACTTCGTCGCGTTCCAGGTCCCGCCTCCGTTATCCCCCATGCCGTGCACTTCTTGCCGGGCCCGCAATCCTGGGCAAACACGTCACACTCGATCTCAGGGTCCGGGCCGCCGTCGGGGGCCGCGTAGATGAACCCTCCGGCCTCATCGCTCGCCGTGCACTCGTCGCCGCAGCTGCTCGCGCCGCTCGTGCCCGTGACCGCGCCGCTCGTCGGAGCCCCGCCGGTCGAGCCACCGCCAGTCGTCACCCCGCCCGTCGAGACCTCGCCCGTGCTGTCCCCCTCGCTCGCGCCGCTGCTGCCACCACTGGCCTCCCCCGGCTTCCCCGGGCCGCACCCGACCAGCAGCGCCACGCACAGCCCCCACGCCGCCGCCGCGACCGGAGCGGCCACCTCGATCAACGCAGCGCCGCAGAACGGACAACACGCGTCCGCCCGGCGCACGTGACGATGACAGCGAGTACACGGCTTCATGACCGTTCATGCTATCAGCCCGCGCCCGGCAGGAACACCACCAGGCGAGCGGCCGCGGCGCCCGGCCTCACTGCGCCAGCGCGGCGAGCCAGGCCGCGAGCACGCGCCGCTCGTCGTCGACCACGCGCCGCAGATCGGCGAACGCCGCCGAGTCCCCCGCGAGCTGCGGCAACCGGGCCAACCGCTCGCTACACGCCGCCCGCAGCCTGAGATCGGCACCACTCCCGACCCGCGCCCGCAGTGCCTGCAGCGCCGATGGATCGACGGCCCCGTCCGCGTCACCGCCGTCGCCCGCCGCGAGCATGACCTCGCCGTGGCCAGGCAGCTCGAGCGAGCAGGCCCGCGCCGGGTTGTCCGCCTCGGTGAAGCCGTAGTTGAGCAGCAGGCGGGCGTTGCTGATCTCGCCGTAGCTGTGGTGCAGCTCGGCGCCCGCGGCCAGCGGACGCACCGCTCGCAGCACGAAGTCGCCGCGCGCGTCGAGCTGCCAGCCCGTGTTCGGCTGCGGGGCGTGGTTGAGCAGGTCGGCGAGGGGCACCAGCGCCTCGCCGTGCAGCTCGCCGAGGAAGAAGCAGCGCGAGCCGACCTGCGCCCGCGCGTGAAACCAGCGCGGCGCGTCGAGGCTGCCCATGCCCGGCACCTTCGCCCGCAACCACGCGAACTCCTCGACGATCTGCGCGTGCCGCTCGCCCATCCGCAGGGCCAGCGAGGTGCTGCACAGCGCCTCCGCCTCCGCCGGATCGTAGTACAGCGGCAGCCCCGGCAGCCGCGCCGGCAGGCTGTCGCGATAGGCCTCGCGCATCGGATCGTCGCGGGCCACCAGCAGCGCCGCGAGCAAGATCTGGTCGTGCGAGGGCCCGCGCCATTCGGCGGCGATCGTGCGCCCGAAGGCCGTGTCCGCGGCGCACTCCGGCGTCAACAGACAGGCCCGCGGCAGCGCCAGCAGCAGCTCGCCCTCGGCGATCGGCGCCGTCGCGAACACTCCGCGACCGGCCCGCGCCGGTCCGACCCGCAGCGAGCCCACGCGCCCGCCCGCGGCCACGATCCAGGCGATCAGCCGCGCGACAGCCGGGTCCTGCGCGACGGCCTGCACCGCGGGGATGGTAACACCACGGCCGCGCCCCGACCCGCCTGCGGCTACTCCGCCGGCTCCGGGTGCGGCTCACGAAAGTCGGCCAGCTGCAGGTCGCCGATCTCGAGCCGCGTGTTGAAGATCGAGTAGATGAGGAACGCCGCCAGGGTCGGCTGATTCTTGATCCACGCCGGCTCGTAGCGCGGCGGCGCGATCGCCCCGGCCCGGAAGTAGGCGTCGAGGTCGAGCACATCGCCGAGCGCCATCCGCCCGGCGAACAGGTCGCGAATATACTCGGGCCGGCTCTGGTGAATCGCCTTCAAGAAGAATGTGTGCACGCTGATCAGCCCCTGCAGGTAGACCACGTCCTTGGTGAACACCAGCCGCCCGCGCACGTCGCCGCCGCGAAACACCCGCGCCGACGAGTAGTAGCTCTCCTCATGGGTCTGGCCCGCCTCGAGGAAGAAGCGAAACAGATCGATGAAGTCGGCCCCGTCGAGGCCCATCTGGATCGCCTTCACCCGCAGCGCCAGACGCCGCAGCCGCGGCAGGTCCATCGCGTTGGTGATGAGCTCCGCGAAGGTCGCCATGCCCTCCTGCGTCGCCGTGGTCCTCGGCGCCCCGAGGCCCATGCTCTTGAGCACCGGCTGCTCGCGCCCGTTGATCGACGTGAGGCTGTGCACGAACACCTCGTGCTCCGCCAGCTGGGCGATGTCCTGCACCGAGAAGCAGGTCGCCCCGCGGATCCGCACCCGCGTGGCCCCGGCCGCCGCCTTCGAGGTCATCTCGGGGTCGATCTCCACCGCGATCGGGTGGTCGGTGAACACCGGTAGCACGCGCTCGAGCAGCCGCTCCGCGACGTACTCCGGGCGCAGGCAGACCTCCTCCGGCGCGTCGCCGACCCGACGAAAGTCATCGGTGAGCGACAGGAACTGTTCGGCCGCCTGCAGGTTCGTCACCGCGTTCGGGCCGATTCGATCGCCCGGCGCGCCGTAGAGCTCGATCGATCGCTGCGTGAACTCCGGCGTCCCGACCCGCTCGACCATCCGCGCCGCGGTCACATAACTGCGGGCCGTGCGGTACATGTAGCGCCCGATCGGCTCGTCCAGGTCACACGCCGCCATCACCGCGAGCAGCTCGTCCGTGTTGTCGTCGAGGCGCAGCCGCGGCCGCGGCGGATCCGGCAGCCGCGGGTTGGCGCTGCGCCAGTGCTTGAGGAACTCGTCCAGCAGCCGCGCTGGCCAGGCGAGGATGCTCAGCACCTTCAGGTCCTTGGCGGCGGCGACCAGGCGGCTGTCGGCGGCCGTGATCCGCTGGAGCGTCTCCGGGTCCATGGCCGTGCATCTTACGCGCGTCGGCGCAGGCGGTGAAATCTCCACGGCGCCGCGCCGCGAGTCCACGCCAGCGCGCAGATCGATGGCCGCAGCGCCCACGCAGAAAGCCCGGCTCCGCACGCGCTCACACGCCGCCTCGCAGCCCGCCCAGCGCCTCGCAAGACCCACGCAGCACGGACGCCTGTCCGCACGTCGCGCCGGTTGGCAGCGCGGCGACGCTGCCGTATTGTCTCGCCTGCTCATGGCCTTCAAGGTTGGCGAGGACATCGACGCGTGGTGCACCAAGTGTCGCACCGATACCCTTCACGTCGTCGTCGCGCTCAAGCCCGGCGCGCCCACGCCGAAGCGCGTCGAGTGCAAGGAGTGCCACGGCCAGCACATGTATCACGCGCCGAAGATCAACCCGGTGAAGCCCGCCGCCGCCGCGCCCGCGGTGCACAACCGGACCGCCGCCGCCCGCACGCCGCCGAAGCTCGCCCCGCCGCGGGCCGCCGCCAAGGCCCCCGGCGCCGCCAAGGCCCCGCGCGCCGCCAAGTCCAGCACCGCCGCACCGACCTCGCTCGGCGCCCGCGAGTGGGTCCGCCGCATGGACGAGTTCGCGTTGGACCACGACCGCATCATCCGCGCCTACTCGATGCGCGAGACCTTCGCCCTCGGCGAGCCGATCGACCACCCCAAGTTCGGCAAGGGCGTGGTCCTCGAGATCCTCGACGCCAAGAAGGTCGCGATCCTGTTCGAGGACGGCCGCAAGGTCCTGGCGATGGCCGCCACCGGCTGACATCCGGCTGGCCTTCGGCTGCGCCCTCGCCTGCGCCCCCAGAGCGCCGACAGCGGCGCGCGAGCGAGGTTCCCGGGCAATCCTCACTTCGTCGATAGCGCCGCGAATTCGCGGCCTGTCGGGCAAAGTCGCGGCGGCCGCGGAACCATCGCGAGGCCGGCCTGTCTGCTGCCCTCGCCATGTCCAAGCCCGCCCCGCTCCCCGCCCCTCGCTCCCCCCGTCGCCTGCTAGCGATCGCCTTGACGCGAACCGGCGCGCTCGTCGGTGCCACGCTCGTCGCGTGCAGCCCCACGCCCGACCCCTACTTCGTCGACCCGGACCAGGCGATCGAGGAGAACCGCTTCCTGCGGGTGATGCACAGCCCCGATCCGCTGCCCGAGGAGGAGGAGCCCCCCCCGGACGACCAGGAGAACACCGACGAGATCGCGGGCACTGGCCAGCGCCACCGCGGCGAGGAGGGCAAGATGGGCAGGCCCACCTCGAAGTCCAAGTCGGGCCTCTACGCCATGCGTGGCCCGAGGGACGCCATCCCGGCCGTGACCGCGCCCGGCGAGTGCCTCGGCTGCGAGGACCCCGGCCGCGACAGCTACTCGCGGCCCGATGACAACCCGTGGACCCGCGCGCTCGCCGAGCCGCTCTCGACCTTCTCGATCGACGTCGACACCGCCAGCTACAGCAACGTGCGTCGCTTCCTCCGCGGCCGCTCGCTGCCGCCGACCGCCGCGGTGCGCAGCGAGGAGCTGATCAATTACTTCGACTACGACTACGCGCAGCCCGGCGACGGCCGCCCGCTCGCCGTCCACGCCGAGGTCGCCCCCTGCCCGTGGAACCCCACCCACAAGCTCGTGCACGTCGGCCTCCAGGGCAAGCTCGTCACCTCCAGCGAGATCGGGCCGCGCAACCTGGTGTTCCTGGTCGACGTCTCGGGCTCGATGGAGAGCGAGGACAAGCTCCCGCTGCTGCGCGCCGGCCTCAAGCTGCTGGTCGCCGACCTCAAGCCGCACGACCGCATCTCGATGGTCGCCTACGCGGGCGCCTCCGGGCTGGTGCTGCCGCCCACCTCCGGCGCCAACAAGCTCCAGATCCTGCGCGCGATCGACGAGCTCTCGGCCGGCGGCTCGACCAACGGCGGCGCCGGCATCGCCCTCGCCTACGCCCAGGCCCGCAAGCACTTCATCCAGTCCGGGGTCAACCGCGTCGTGCTCGCCTCCGACGGCGACTTCAACGTCGGCGTCACCGACCACGACGAGCTCGTCCGCCTGGTCGAACAACAGCGCGCCAGCGGCGTGTACCTCAGCGTCCTCGGCTTCGGCCGCGGCAACCTCAACGACCACACCATGGAGCAGCTCGCCGACAAGGGGAACGGCAACTACGCCTACATCGACTCGGAGCGCGAGGCCGAGAAGGTCCTCGTCACCGAAGCCGCCGGCACCCTCGTCACCGTCGCCCGCGACGTCAAGCTGCAGGTCGAGTGGAACCCCGCCGCCGTCGCCGCCTACCGCCTCATCGGCTACGAGAACCGCCGCCTCGCCGCCCAGGACTTCAAGGACGACCGCAAGGACGCCGGGGAGCTCGGCGCCGGCCACGACGTCACCGGCATCTACGAGGTCGTCCCCGCCGGCACCCCCGCGCCCGGCGGCGGCGTCGACCCGCTCAAGTACCAGCTGCCGGCCGCCTCCGCGAAGCCAGGCGCCGAGCTGATGACCGTGAAGGTGCGCTACAAGCCCGAGGGCGCCGACGCCAGCAGCGAGCTTCAGCTCGCGGTCAGGGACACGAGCCAGCACGCCGGCCGCGGCTCGGACGCGCTGCGCTTCGCCGCCGCCGTCGCGGCCTTCGGCGAGCGCCTGCGCGACCCCCACGGCAAGGACGGCATGAGCTTCGCCGACATCGCCACGCTGGCGCAGTCGGTCCAGCTCCCGGACCCCCGCGGCGACCGCAAGGAGTTCATCCGCCTCGTACGCGAGGCCCAGAAGCTCGTCGGCGACGCGCCGATCGTCGTCGCCCGCCTCCAGGACGACGAGCTCGGCTAGCCAACGCCGATCGTCGTCGCCCGCCGCGAGGACCACGAGCTCGGCGAGCCAACCAACGACAAGGGGAGCGCAGGCCGTCGCCGCGCTCCCCTTCGTGTCGATCCGACACTCTCTCTACAGGTGCGCCTCGCCGCGCTGCTCGCCGCCCGGGCCCCGGTCGCCACGCTCGCCGCGCTCGCCATGCCGCTTGGCCTTGAACGCGGTCAACTCGGCGCTGCTCAGCTTGCCGTCCTTGTCGGTGTCGACCTCGGCGAACTTGCCCGCGAGCTTCGGGTGCTCAGCCACCTCGGCGGCCGACAGCGAGCCGTCCTTGTCGGCGTCGAACTTGTCCAGCATGTGCGCGGCCCGCTCGGCCGGGTCCTTGCCGTGCCACGCGCCCTTGCCCTCGCCCTTGCCCGGAGGCCCCTTCATCGCCTGCAGCTCGGCGCTGCTCAGCTTGCCGTCCTTGTCGGCGTCGAGCTCGGCGAAGTGCTCGGCGAGGCGCGGGTGATCGCCGACCTCCTCCCTGGCGATCGCGCCGTCCTTGTTGGCGTCGAACTTGCTCAGCATGTGCGCGGCCCGCTCGGCCGGGTCCTTCGGCCCGTGCTTGCCGTGCTCGCCCCCAGGCCCGCCATGGTGGCGCCCGCCGCCGTGGCGGCCCTTCATCGCCTGCAGCTCGTCGCGGCTCAGCTTGCCGTCCTTGTCGGCGTCGAGCTCGGCGAACTTGTCGGCGATGCGGTGATCCTTCGCCTCGGCCTGCGAGATGAAGCCGTCGTTGTCCGCGTCGAGCCGCGCGAGCCCGCGGTGCCCGTGGTGGCCCTCGTCGTCGGTCTTGGCCGCGACCGCCTCGTCGTTCGGCTCGGCGTTGTCGGTGTCCTCACGGTCGCAAGCGGCGAAGCACAGGGCCAGCGGGAGGAGGAAGAACTTGATGTTGCGCGTCATGGCGGGTTCCCTTCGTTCGGGGTTATCGACCCCGGCTACGGCTCTGTTATTCCGCATCCCAGCAGCCCACGCCCCCCGCTTTACGGGCACTTTACAGCCGCTTGCACGCGCTTCACAGGCCCGCTTGCGGTCCACTCGCCGCGCAGGCGCATGAGCATGGGTCCGCGATCACGCCGCCGAGGCCGCGTAGCGCTCGACCTCGGCGATCAGCGCGAGCTTGCGGTCGTGGACCAGGAACGAGGCCTGGAAGCTGTTCTTCGCCAGGGCGACCACCTCGGCGCGGGTCAGCCCCAGCGCCTGCGCCGCGGCGACGTAGTTGTCAGCGACGTAGCCGCCGAAGTACGCCGGGTCGTCGCTGTTGACCGTGACCATCAGCCCGCGGTCGATCATCCGCTTGAGGTTGTGCTGCGCCATCTCGGGGAACACGCGCAGCTTCACGTTCGACAGCGGACACACGGTCAACGGGATCTGCTCGCGCACCAGCCGCTCGACCAGCTCCTCGTCCTCGAAGCAGCGCACCCCGTGGTCGATGCGCTGGGCCCCGAGCAGGTCGAGCGCCTCGCGGATGTACGACGCCGGCCCCTCCTCGCCGGCGTGGGCGACCACCCGGAAGTTCTCCTCGCGCGCCTCATCGAACACGCTCTGGAACTTGCTCGGCGGGTTGCCGGCCTCCGAGCTGTCGAGCCCGACCCCGCAGATCCACGGCCGAAACGGCACCGCGAGGCGCAGCGACTCGAGCGCCGATGACGGGCTCAGATGCCGCAGGAAGCACAAGATCATCCGCGAGCTGATCCCCAGCCGGCTCTCGGCGTCCACGCAGGCCCCACGGATGCCCGTGATCACCGTCTCGAAGGGCACGTCGCGGCGCGTGTGCGTCTGCGGGTCGAAGAACAGCTCCACGTGGCGCACGTTGTCCTCTGCCGCCCGCTTGAAGTAGCTAAAGGTCAGGTCGTAGAAGTCCTGGACGTGCTGCAGCACGTCCGCGCCGCGGTAGTAGATATCGAGGAAGGACTGCAGGTTGTGGAAGTCGTAGGCCTGCCGCAGATCGTCGACGTTGTCCCAGGGCAGCGCGATGCCGTTGCGCCGCGCCAGCGTGAACATCAGCTCCGGCTCGAGCGCCCCCTCGATGTGCACGTGCAGCTCGGCCTTCGGGATGCCGCGGATGAATGCCTCGAGGGACGGATCGTGGATCATCGTGCGCTAGCGTCGCTCCAGTCGCGGCGAGGACGCAAGCCCGAAGCAGCGCCCACGCGCACGCGCGCCCAAACCCCGCCGGCGCGGCCCTTACAGCGAGCCCTCGCGTCCGCACGAAACCGCACGAGCCGCGCCGGGGCATTCCACCGCGGGGCCGCCCAGGGCCGCCCAGAGGCCATACGGAGCCATGCGGAGCCATGCGGGCCCACGCGAGCCCGCCCCGGTCCACGCGAGCCCGCCCCGGTCCAAGCCCGCCCGGTCCACGCGAGCCCGGATGGCCCGGTGTGGCCACGCGTGCGAGGCTCCGCACGCGTCCCGGACCGCGAGCCAGCGATGACATCGCCGATGATCAGCGTTTCCCCGCGGCCAGGATGTCAGCCCTCGACGACCGCGAAGCCACGCCGACCCGCCTCGGGGCGATCGTCCACGCCGCCAAGGTCCGCGTCCACCAGCTCGCCCGGACGCTCCGCGACCTCGGCTCCGAGCTCCACCCGGCCAGCCCGGGCGACGCGCTGCGCGGCGGCCCGCTGCTCGCCGAGTCGCGCAGCCGCCTGTGGACCGCCGAGGACCCGCGCGAGTGGCCACTCGAGCAGGGCAAGGTCGAGAACCTGCGGATCGCCGCGCGCAAGCTCGACGGCCTCGAGCTCCCCGCAGGCGCCACCTTCAGCTTCTGGGCCCAGATCGGCCGCCCGACGCGGTCCCAGGGCTTCGTCGCCGGGCGAGAGATCCGCGAGGGCTGCATCGTCCCCGCGATCGCCGGCGGGATCTGTCAGCTCTCCAACGCGCTCTACGAGGCGGCCCTGCGCGCCGGCCTCGAGATCCGCGAGCGCCACCCCCACAGCCGCACCGTCCCCGGCTCGCAGGCGGCGCTCGGCCGCGACGCGACCGTGCTGTGGAACTACATCGACCTCCGCTTCCGCAGCGACCGCCCGCTCCGCCTCGAGGTCCTGCTCGACGCCGAACAGCTCGTCGTCCGCCTCCGCGGCCCCGCGCCGCGGCACCGTCACCTACCTGTCCTTCAGGACAGCATCGCGGCCCCGAAGCTCGAGCACGACTGCCACACCTGCGGCGAGACCGTCTGCTTCCGCCACGACGAGCCCGCCATCGCCCCGGCCGGCCGCAGCGCCTACCTGGTCGACGAGCTCTGGCCCGAGTTCGACCGCCACCTCGCCCGCGAGCGCCACCGCGGCGACCTCCTGCTCCTCCCCCTCGACGGCCGCATGCTCGGCCGCCCGCGCTACGCGTGGAGCAGCGCCGGCTTCACCGCCCTGCAGCACCCCCGCGCCGCCCTCCTGCGCGCCTTCCACAGCCGCCGCCTCGCCGCCCAGGGCGCCGCCCGCCAGCGGGCCCTGCTCGCCGACGACGACCGCCTCGCCCTGGCGATGGCCCGCAGCCTGCCGCTCGACGTGCGCCACCTCGTCGTCGCCCAGAACCTGCTGCCCGCGTTGTGGCGCCACGGCACGCTCGGCGGTCGCCGCTTCGAGGTGCTCCTGACCCGCCTCCCGCTCGCCGATCTCCACGCCCGTCTCGACCGCGCCGCGGCTGTCCTGAAGGACAGCCCGACCCTCGCCGACTTCCGCGCCGAGGCCTGGCGCGTCGACGCCGAGCAGGCCGCCCTCGCCGCCGCCGATCGGGTGATCACCCCGCACGCCGGCCTGGCCGCGCGCTTCCCCGGCCGCTGCGAGCGACTCGCCTGGGAGCTCCCGCGAATCACCCCCGAGCCCGCCGATCGCCCGTCTCACGTCCACCCGCCGATCGCCCGCGAGCCCGCCGATCGCCCGTCCAGCCCTCGCCCATTGATCGCCTTCCCGGCCAGCACCGTCGGCCGCAAGGGCGCCTGGGAGCTGCGCGCCGCCCTGCGCGCGCTGGACCGCGAGGTCACCGTGTGGGTCGCCGGTCGCCCGCTCGAGGGTCCGGAATTCTGGCGCGGCCTCGACGTGCGTGAGGGCGGCGAGTGTCCTGGCCGACCCGACCTCGTCGTGCTCCCGGCCCACATCGAACACCAGCCGCGGGCCCTGCTCACCGCCCTCGCGCGCGGCGTCCCGGTGATCGCCAGTGACGCCTGCGGCCTCGACCCGCGCCCCGGCCTCGTCATCGTCCCCGCCGGTGACGTCGCGGCCCTGCGCGCCGCCATCGCTGCCGCCCTGCCGTGACCAACGCGAGCGACCCGCATCGCCGCCATGAAACGACGCGAGCGACCCACGCATCGCGTGGGTCGCTCGGGCCGCGCGCCGGCCCGCGCTCCCGTCTCACCGGGCGCAGGCCGGCGCTTCGCACCATCACTTGTCGATCAGCGCCGCCGAGATGACGCGGACCAGCAGGTCGTTGAGGATCTCGACCTGGTACTCGCCGATCGTGGGCTCGACGTGATTGCCGCCGATCCCGCTGTCGTTGGTGAGGAAGGTGTAGGTGCCGCCGGTGGCGATCGCCGTGAAGCGCAGCAGGAACTCGAGCTCCTTGTCGACGCCGCTGGCCGCCAGCGGAACGATCCGCACCCCGCGCTCCGCCGCCGCCGCCACGCTGCCCTGGACGTCGGCCAGCACCTCGCTGCCCTCGTGCGGCGGCGCGTCGAGCACGATGAAGCACAGGCGGGCCACCGCCGACTCGCTCCAGTCGTGCGCATCGATCGCGTCGCTGAGCGCCGCATCGACCGCCTCGGGCCAGTCACCGCCGCCGTTGGCCGACTGCTGGTTCAGGTCCTCGATCGCCAGGTCGATGTCCTCCGTGAACGGGAACGACTTGACCAGGTACTCGTCGCCGGAGTCGCGGTAGAAGTTCACGCTGACGCGGAACTTGAAGTCCTGCCCGGCCGTCTTGCGCACGCGGTCGATCACGTCGGCCAGCTCGACCTGCAGGTAGCTCAGCTCGTCGCCCATCGAGCCCGTCGTGTCGATCACGAACATCAGGTCCAGCACCTGCGCCGGCGCCTCGGCCACGTCTACCGGGACCACGATCGGCGTCATGCCGCCCGCCGTCACGGCCTCGACCACCGTGCTCTTGCCCGCGACCGTCACCTGCAGCGAGCGCGCCCCCTCCGGCGCCGCCGCGAACAGCCCCGCGAACAGCTCGGCCTCGCCGTGCGCGTCCGTGCGGGCCGACCACACCGTCTCCTGCCCGGCCAGCAGCGTCACGTCGGCGTCGGCCACGTGCTTGCCGTCCGACTCGACCACCACCGCGAAGCGCTCCTGCGTGGCGAAGCCCCAGCGCGCCGGCATCCCGGCCCACGCCGGCTGCTGCAGCAGGTCCTGCCAGAACTGCCAGTGGTCGAGGTCCCGCCACTCACCCGCGGTCAGCTGACCCGGCTCGGGGTTCACCGGATCGCCGCCCTCGGCCCCGCTGTCGCCCGCATCAGCACCGCTGTCCGCCGCGCTGTCGCCCGCCGTAGGGTCGCCGCTCGGGTCGCCGTCGCTGGCGCTGGCGCTGGCGCTCGGGTCGCCGCTCCCCTCGCCGCCGCTCTCGTACAAGCCCGAGTCCGCGGCCGAGTCCGAGGTCGGGCTCGTGGCCGAGACAGTGCCGGCCGACTCCTCGTAGAGGCCACCATCACTCTTGCTGTCACCACAGCCGACGGCCAGGGTGAGGAGGGCGAGACAGGGTGCGAACAGGGACAGGCGAGCGCGCGTCATGCCAGCCCCATATCCAAGGATCGTGCCAGCCGCCTATTCACCCTCCGTGTACCCCTGACCGACAAATTGCTGGCGAGCCATGACACCCCGATCACGGTGAGGACAGGTCCGCCCGGTCCTCCGTGGCGCCCACGGGCACCGTCGGCAGCTCGATCCGAGCCGCCGTCCCGCCGCCGGGCAGCCGGACCAGCTCGACCGTGCCCCCGTGCTGCTCGATGATCTTCTTGGCGATCGTCAGCCCGAGCCCGGTGCCCGTCGCCTTCGTGCTGACGAAGGGGCGGAAGATCTCACCGGCGACGCGCTCGTCGACCCCCGGCCCCTGGTCGACCACCCGGATGCACACCCGCTCGCCGATCTGCTCCCCCGCGATCACGATCTCGCCGTGGAGCTCCGCCTCACGCATCGCGTCGATCGCGTTGACCACCAGGTTGACCAGCACCTGGGTCAGCTTCGGCGGGTCGCCCATCACCTGCGGCAGCCTCGGCGGCAGGTCGAGGCGCAGCGCCACCCCGGCCGTCTCGGCCACCGGCTGCTGCGTGCGGCACACGTACTCGCACAGCGCCTTCACGTCGACCGGCGTGCGCTCGAGCGTGCGCGGCCGGGCCAGCCCGAGGAACTCCTCCAGCAGCCGCGACAGCCGGCGGATCTCCGACTGCACGAGGTGGGCACACTCGCCGATGCGGGCCCGCTCCGACTCGCCGCTGATGCGCGCGGAGATCCGCGTCAGCAGCTCGAGCTGCAGCAGCGCCGCGTTGAGCGGGTTGCGGATCTCGTGGGCCAGCCCGGCCGTGAGGGTCGCCAGCGACGCCATCGCCTCGGCGTCGGCGGCCCGCTTCTCGAGCACGCGGCGGTCGGTCACGTCGCTGCCGACCAGCAGCAGCAGCTCCCGGCTCTCGCCCTCCGGCGCGAACGCGACGATGCTCCAGCGCACCTCGCGACGACGACCGTCGCGCGTCTGTACCACGCACTCGCGGTCGACCAGACGCCGGTCCCGCCAGGCCGCGACCAGCAGCTTCTCGCACGCCGCGCGGTGCTCCGGCGCCACCACCGTCGCCACGAAGTCATGCCCGACCACCTCATCCAGGGCCCAGCCGGTGGTCGCGGCGACGCAATGGTTCCACATCTGGATCGCCCCGCTGCGGTCGAGGCTGACGATCAACGACTCGACCGTCTCGACCACGCCGCGGTACATCCGCTCCGACACCGCCAGCTCGGCGGCCAGGCGGGCGCGCTCGCGGCGGAGCTGCACCTGGGCCAGCGCCCGCACCGCGAGCGCCAGCAGGTCCTGCGGCGAGAAGGGCTTCTGCACGTACGCGAACACCCCCTCGCGCACCGCCGCGATCGCCGTGTCGAGCGAGCCGTCGCCCGTCATCAGGATCACCTCACCCTCGGGCATCCGCTTGCGCAGCTGCGGCACCAGGCGCACGCCGGTGAGGTCAGGCAGGCGCACGTCGACGATCGCCAGGTCGATCCCAGCGTCGACCGCCTTGAGCGCCTCGGCCCCGGTCCCGCACATCACCACGCGCACGCCCTCATCCCGCAGCAGCTCGGCGATGTTCTCCGCGAGCGCCAGGTTGTCCTCGACCACCAGGACGCGGCCGTTCAGGGCTTCCCCTCCGGCTTGATCTGGGCGAGCGCGCTGAGCAGCGACTCGGCGCTGACCGGCGCGCTGACGAACTGGATCGCGCTGGGGGTCGCGCTGCGCAGCTCGGCCTCCGTCTCCCGCCCGCTGAACACGATCAGCGGGATCCACCCGCGCCGCGCCGCGTCCCCGGCCCCGGCGCCCACCCCGGCACACAGCCGGCGAGCGAACGCCATCCCCACCCCGCCCGGCAGCGTGCAGTCGATCACCGCGATGTCCGGCCGCGCCCGCTGCAGCGCCTCCTCGGCGCCCTCGCAGGTGTCGCTCACGTGCACCGCATACCCGCCGCGGCGCAGGCTCTCCTCGAGCAGCCCCGCCAGCCGGCGATCGTCCTCGACCAGCAACACCCCCGAGCGCCGCGGCAGCAGCTCGAGCAGCCGCTCCACCGCCAGCGGCTTGGCCAGCACCGCCCGCACCACCCCCAGGTGCGACGCCGCCGACAGCACCTGGTCCGAGGTGTACGCCGTCATCAACAGATAGGTCGCCGTCGGCTCGCGCTGCGCCAGCAGGCGGACCAGCTCGACCCCGTTCATCCCCGGCATGCGAATGTCGGTGAGCACGAGGTCGAAGTGCGCGTCGGCGGCGGCGCGCAGCGCCTCCTCGGCGCTGAAGGCCGTGCGCACGCTGCAACCCTCGTCGCTCAGCAGCTCGGCGAGGTTCTCGGCCAGATGACGGTTGTCGTCGACCACCAGCACCCGAAGCAAGCCCGCGCTCACGCCTGCACCTCCCAGCCCGTCAACGGCACGCGGACGACGAAGGACGCCCCGCCGTCGGGGTGGTTGGCGGCCGAGATGCTGCCGCTGTGCTTCTCCGTGATCCTCCGGCACAGCGCCAGGCCGAGGCCCGTGCCGGTCGAGCGCGTGGTGAACAGCGGCTCGAACAGCCGCGCCTCGGCCTCGGCCGAGATGCCCGACCCGGTGTCCTGGACCACCAGCACGAGGTGGCGGTCCTCGACCTGCAGGCGCAGCTCGATGCGCCCCGCGCCCGCGATCGCCTGGGTCGCGTTCAACACCAGGTTGATCACCAGCTGACGAAACTGCCCCGGGTCGACCGCGACCGTCGGCAGCCCCGCGTCGATCTGCAGCGTCAGCGTCACCTCGGACGGGCGTGGCACCGACGTCGCCGCCTCCTCCACGACCGCGGCGAGGTCGGTCGGGCGACGCTCCGGCGCCCGGTCGCGGGCCAGCTCGAGCAGATCAGAGATGATCTCGTTGCACAGCGTGATCTGCTCGCACAGGCGGCGCAGGTGCTTCGCCGTGCGCTCCTCTTCCGGCAGCCGCCGCGCCAGCAGCTGCACCGAGGTCTGCATCACCGCCAGCGGGTTTCGCAGCTCGTGCCCGATCGACGCCGCCACCTGCCCGATCGTCGCCAGCCGCTCGGCGTCCTTCACCCGGGCGATGTACGCCTCGCGGTAGGTCTCCAGCATGATCGCCAGCTCCATGTCGCACAGGCGGTCGATCGCCCGGTGACCCAGGCGCAGCTTGTCCAGCGGCCACTGTGCGCTGGTGTCGAGCCCCTCGTGCAACTCGGCGCGCACGATGTTCATCCCGGCGAACATGTAGCGCTGGTCGAGGGCGATGCGCACGTGGGTGCGGCCGATGCGAGCCCGCCGCTCGATGTATTGTTCGTCGTAGACGCCGCCCACCAGCCCCTCGAGCCAGCCGTGCAGCATGACCTTCTGCCGCGCGATCTGCTCGGCCCCGCCGGTGAACACCGCCGCCGCCCCCGGGGTGCGATCGATCGCCTGATAGAAATGATCGATGACGGCAGGGAAATGTGACCTCAGCAGCGGGCCCATCTCGCTCATCAGCGCCGCATCCTCCGCCGAGAATTCGATGTAGCGCATGAGTTCATCGAGCAGACGCTTCGACGGCATGGCGGGATGGCCATACCACAGATCGGCCCCGCCGATCGGCGTCAACGATGAATCGAGGTACCACGCGCCCAGCCCGACGAGGCCCGCAACTATTTGGGGTCGCCCCGAAAGCTTTGCCGCCGATCGACGCCGCCTCCTCGGCGGGCCCCCGATCACCCCGCGGTGGGCATGGAGACGCTCCGCGAGCCGTCCTCGCCTCCGCCCCTGCGGGCCTTTAGACCCGGCGCCCGCGCCCCGGGCTCAGTGCACGCCCTTCTTGGCCCGCAGCGGCGCCCCCTCGCTCACGTGCTCGTTCCAGGTCGCCGGCCGCAGCCCGTTCTTCACCTCGACCATCGAGATGCAGTCCGGCACCGGGCAGACGATCTGACACAGGTTGCAACCGACGCACTCGCTCTCGTCCACGACCGGCACGCGACTCGCCCGATCCCCCCCCACCGAGCCAGCCGGGTGGATGCACTGGTGCGCCCCGTCGTGGCAGGCGACCACGCAGGCCTGACAACCGATGCACTTGCTCGCGTCGATCTTGGCGATCGTCTCGTAGTTGAGGTCGAGCTCGCCCCACTCCGAGTAGCTCGGCACCGCCTGCCCGCGCATCGCCTCGAGGTTCGCGTAGCCGTGGTCACGCATGTACTGCGTCAGCCCCTCGAGCATGTCCTCGACCACCCGATACCCGCGCAGCATCACCTCGGTGCAGACCTGCACCGACGAGCACCCGAGCAGGATGAACTCGACCGCGTCGCGCCAGTTCGACACGCCGCCGATGCCAGAGATCGGCAGCTTGAACGCCGGATCGCGGGCCAGGCTGGCGATCATGTGCAGCGCGATCGGCTTGACCGCTGGCCCGCAGTAGCCGCCGTTGGTCGACAGCGACCCGACCCGCGGCTCCAGCACCTTGCGCTCGATGTCCACGCCGATGATGCTCTTGATCGTGTTGATGAGCGACACCCCGTGGGCCCCGCCGGCCTGCGCCGCCAGCCCGTGCGGCCCGATCTCGTCGACGTTCGGCGTCAGCTTCACCAGCACCGGCACCGTCGAGTATTCGACCGCCCACGAGGTGATCCGCTCGTTGATGCGCGGCTCCTGCCCCACCGCCGAGCCCATCCCGCGCTCGCACATCCCGTGTGGGCAGCCGAAGTTCAGCTCCAGCCCGTCAGCGCCCGCGTCGATGGACCGCTTGATGAGGTCCTGCCACTCCTCGCGGGTCTCCACCATCAGCGACACGATCACCCCGTGCTTCGGGTAGCGCCGCTTGACCTCATAGATCTCGCGGAAGTTGACCTCGAGCGGCCGGTCCGTGATGAGCTCGATGTTGTTGAAGCCGATCGCCCGCGTGCCCTTGTAGTGGACCGCCCCGAAGCGGCTCGACACGTTCTGGATCGGCGTCCCCAGCGTCTTCCACACCGCCCCGCCCCAGCCGGCATCGAACGCGCGCATGATCTGCCCGCCCGAGTTCGCCGGCGGCGCCGAGGCCAGCCAGAACGGGTTCGGCGTCACGATGCCGCCGGTGTTGCTCGTCAGGTCGGGAGTCACTCGCCGCGTCTCAGACATCACGCACTCCTTCACGCAACACGCGGTCGATCGCCAGCGCCGCCCGCTTGCCCTCGGCGGTCGCGTTGACCACCTCCTTGCCGCCGTTCGCACAGTCGCCCGCGGCGTACACGTTGGGCCGCCCGGTCGCCCCCTCGGCGTCGACGACGATGCGCCCGTCCTCCACCTGCACCCCCGGCAACGCCGTCGCCAGCGCCCCCAGCCGCGCCTGACCGATCGCCAGCAACACCAGCTGCGCCGGCACTTCGAACTCCGACCCCGCGATCGCCCGCCGATCGGCCCCCACCTGCGCGCAGCGCAGCCCCGCGACCGCCCCCGCGGGCCCGGCACCCTCAGGCCCGGAGGGCCGTGAAGACACGTACGCGAGCGGCTGGCAGCGCCAGCGGACCTTCGCCCCCTCGACCTTCGCCGCCTTCCATTCGTGCCCGTAGCCGCTCATCTGCGCCTCGTCGCCGCGGTACAGCATCGTCACCTCCGGCACGCCGAGGCCCAGCAGCTCGCGCACCGCGTCGACCGCCGTGTTGCCGCCGCCGAGCACCACCGCCTGCGTGACCCCCGAGAGGTCGACCTGCCCGAGCTTGAACCTGGCGATGAAGGCCACCGCCCCGTGGATCCCCGCCAGCTCGCGGCCCGGGATCTCGAGCATGCGGTCCTCCCCGAGCCCGAGCGCGATGACCAGCGCGTCGTGCCGCCGCTCGACCTCGAGGAAGGTCAGGTCGCGGCCGACGACCACATCGCTGACCACCTCGACCCCGCCGATCTGCAGCACCCACTCGACCTCCGTCAGCGCCCGGTCGGCCCGCATCTTGTACGGCGCGACGCCCGTGGTGTTGAGCCCGCCGAGCAGACCGCCCGCGTCGTAGATCGTGCAGCCGTGGCCGCGCCGGCGCAGCTCGTGCGCCGCCGCCAGCGCCGCCGGACCGCCGCCGATGATCCCGACCGTCTTGCCGGTCGCCGGCCCGGCCGTGAAGAACTGCCAGCCTGCATCGAACGCCGCGTCGGTCGCGTAGCGCTGCAGCTTGCCGATCTCGATCGCCGGCGAGTCGAGGTCGTTGTACACGCAGGCGCCCGCGCACAGCACCTCGACCGGACACACGCGCGCGCAGCTCATGCCCAGCACGTTGGCCGTGAAGATCGTGCGCGCCGCCCCCTCCACGTTGCCGGTGGAGATCTTGCGGATGAACTCCGGGATGTTGATCGCCGTCGGGCAGTGCTGCACGCACGGCGCGTCCACGCAGTACAGGCAGCGGTTCGCCTCCGCCAGCGCCTGCGTCGTCGTGTACGCGGGCTTGTAGTCCGCGAATCCTGCCTCTGCACGTTCGGGAGGGAGCTTGGTCATCGTGCGCCTGCGGGGTCGCAGGATACACCCGGCCCCTCGCGGGTCACACCCACCTCGCCGCGGACCGCCGCCCGCGCAGGGATTTTTTCCGCGGCAATGTTGCGGCGATCGCCGTCACGGGGGCATGCTAGCGGCCCGAGACTACCGTGGCCCCCGTGGCTTCCGGTATGCTCCGCCCTCCCGGATCTCGCCCGCCTGGATCTCGCATGAACGACACCGTCAAGATGTTCCTCATCTCCCTGATCACGGCCGTCCTGGTCCAGGTCCTGCTCGGCCCGCAGATCATGAAGATGCAGCAGGCCCAGGGCCTCCTGCCCCCCTTCGCCACCACACCGGTGGCTGGCGTGGGACCTGGCCCCGGACCTGGCCCGGGCGCCGGGCCTGGCGTCCAGCCCCAGCCGGTACCCCAGCCCGTCGTGCAGCCCGACCCCGGCGTGGCCGCGATCCCGGCCCCCAACCTGGTCGGCACGCCGATCAAGGACGCCCGCAAGGTCGCCAGCAGCCAGGGCATCGTCCTCATCGAGGACGAGTCGCGCGACGCCCCCGACGCGACCCCCGGCGAGATCCTCGAGCAGATCCCAGCCCCCGGCGTCAGCCTCAGCACCCGCGAGATCCGCGTCGTCACGGCCAAGGCCCGCGAGGCCCGCGTCCCCGACCTCGTCGGCAAGCCGATCGCCGAGGCCAAGCAGGCCCTCGCCGACCTCGGCATCGAGGTCACCGAAGTCCAGAAGGACTCGAGCAAGGCCCCCGGCACCGTGCTCTCCCAGAAGCCCCTGCCCAAGGCCAAGCTCAGCCCCGGCACCCCCGTCGAGCTCACCATCGCCGCCCTCCCCCTGATCGAGGTCCCCGTGCTCGCCGGCAAGTACCTCAACTCCGCCAAGACCGCCCTCAAGGACACCGGCCTCGAGCTCGGCGACATCCGCCGCACCGAACACGAGGAGCACGGCGAGAACTACGTGCTCCGCCAGGACCCCGCCGCCGGCAGCAAGGTCCCCTTCGGCACCGCCGTCAACCTCACCGTCGTCGCCCCGAACTGAGCCCCGCGTGCGCCGCCTCCTGCACCTGTCTCTCGGGACACTGACCTTTGGGACACTGGCCTTTGGGACACTGGCCTTTGGGACACTGGCTCTTGGGACACTGGCCTTTGGGACACTGGCCCTCGGGACAGCCTGTAGCCCGGCCGCGCCGACGCTCACCACCAGCGAACTGCAGATCCACGGCATGGTCTGCGCCTCGTGCTCGGAGGCGATCACCCACGCCCTCCAGAAGCAGGACGGCGTCGAGTCGGTGGTCGTCGACCACGTGACCGGCAAGGCCGTGATCCGCCACGACCCCGCCCGCGTCCAGCGCGACGCGCTCGTGCACGCCGTCACCGCGCTCGGCTACACGGTCGCGCCCTGACCATGCCCGCACCGCCCGAACTCGCCTGTCCCTGCTGCCTCGGCGGCCTCGACCCCACCGACCAGTGCCGGCCGATCCCCAGCCTCGCGTGCCCGCGCTGCGACCGGGTCTACAGCGCCGAGGCCGGCTTCCTCGACTTCCTCGGCGAACCCGACGACGACCACGCCGACGATCGCCGCCCCGACCCGCAGGGCCCCGACCACCCCGATCCCAGCCGCCGCAAGGGCCGCGGCCTGCGGGGCCTCGGCCCCCGCCTCATGCACTCGCCCGCGCTCGCCCGCGTGTACGAGAAATTGTGGCGCCCCTTCTTCGTCGCCGTCGCCAGCGCCGGCCAGGCCAACTACCCCGACGAGCTGGCCCAGGTCCGTGAGTGGCTGCGCCCGGCCCACGGCGGCGCCCTCGTCGACCTCAGCTGCGGCCCCGGCTTCACCGGCCGCCACCTCGCCAGCTCCGGCGACTTCTCCCGCGTGCTCGGCCTCGACTGGTCGGTCGCCATGCTGCAGCGCGCGCTCGCCAGCGCCGGCCCCGACTTCCCGCTCCTGCGCGCCGACGTGGCCCGCCTCCCCTTCGCCCACGCCAGCCTCGCCGGCGCCCACGCCGGCGCCGCCCTCCACCTGTGGCCCGACCCCGACGCCGCGATCGCCGAGGTCGCCCGCGTGCTCCGACCCGGCGGCGTCTTCGTCGCCAGCACCTTCATCCACCGCGAGGCCCTGCGCCCGCTCACCAGCAGCTTCCAGGCGATCGCCAGCGCCCGCGTGTTCGAGCAGGCCGAGCTCGCCGGCATGTGCCGCGCCCACGGCCTCCTGCACTTCACCCCCGAGCGCCGCGGCGCCCTGGTGATGTTCTCCGCCACCCGCGCCTGACGCCGCGCCATGCAGCTCCCCACGCACCGCGTCCCCGCCCCCGACGGCTGGGTCCTCGACGTCCTCGACCTCAGCCCGACCGGCGAACCCCGCGGCATCATCATCGCCGGCCACGCGATGATGGTCGACCGCCGCACCTTCCGCCCCGGCCGCAGCGACCGCCCGGGCCTCGCCCAGGCGCTGGTCGACGCCGGCTTTCGCGTGCTCCTGCCCGACCTCCGCGGCCACGGTCGCAGCGGCCCGACCCCCCGCGCCGGCGGCGACTGGACCTACGACCAGCTGGTCGCCGACACCGCCGTCTACGTCGAGCTCGCCCGCAGCCTCGCCCCGCAGCTGCCGATCGCCCTGCTCGGCCACTCGCTGTTCGCCCACACCTCGCTCGCCTGGCTCGGCCAGCACCCGCACGCCCCCGTCGCCGCCCACGTCGCCCTCGCCATGGACGTCTGGCTGCGCAGCAGCGAGCCGAGCCGCGCCCGCTGGCTGCTCAAGCGCGGGGTCATGGCCGCCGCCGCCCGCCTCGCCGCCGCCCACGGCCACTTCCCGGCCACCCGCCTGCGCCTCGGCAACATGGATGAGTCCGCCGGCTACTGGCAAGACATCGCCCGCAACGTCCGCGACGGCCGCTGGCTCGCCCGCGACGGCACCGACTACCACGCCGGCCTCGCTCGCGTGACCTGCCCCTGCCTCCACGTCGTCAGCGTGCACGACCGCCTCTACGCCCGCCCCGCCTCCGCCCTGCGCCTCACCGCCGCGATCGCCCACCGCACCGTCTGGCAGCTCGGCCAGGGCCCCGACCACGCCGAGCTCCGCCCCGACCACATGGGCCTGCTCACCGGCGCCAGCGCGCCCCTGTGGCACGCCGTCGCCGCCTGGCTCACGGCCACCCTCCCACCGCCCGCGTGATGAGCCAGCAACGCGACGTCGCCGCCTGGCTCACGGCCACCCTCCCACCGCCCGTGTTATGAGCGAGCCCATGCACCCGCCGCACGACCCACACGGCCGCGTGTGGCTCAAGGCCATGACCCGCCCGCAGCTGCTCGCGTGGGCCACTGCAACACTCGGCGCCCGCCCGGCCCAGGCCGACAACTTGTGGGCCGGCCTGCACCGCCGCCTCGCCGCTGACTTCAGCGAGCTGCACGACATCGACGCCGAGCTGCGCGCCCGCCTCGCGACCGTCGCCCGCATCGACGCCCTCGCCCTGCACGCGATCCACCGCGCCGCCGACGGCACCTGCAAGCTCGCCCTGCGCACCGACGACGGCGCGATCATCGAGTCCGTCCTCATCCCCGACGTCACCCGCCACGACGAGGCCCCGCGCGCCACGCTCTGCGTCTCGAGCCAGGTCGGCTGCGCGATGAACTGCCAGTTCTGCCTGACCGCCAAGATGGGCCTCATCCGCCACCTCAGCACCGCCGAGATCGTCGAGCAGCTGATCCTCGCCCGCCGCAACTTCCCCGAGCTGTGGATCTCCAACGTCGTGTTCATGGGCATGGGTGAACCGCTGCACAACATCGACGCCGTGATCGCCGCGACCCACATCCTCTGCGACGACCACGGCCTCGGCCTCTCGCAGCGCCGCGTCACCGTCTCGACCTCCGGCCTCATCCCCCAGATCCAGCGCTTCTTCGCCGAGTCCCCGGCCCGCCTGGCGATCAGCATCAACGCCACCACCGATGCCGTCCGCGACCGCATCATGCCGGTCAACCGCAAGTACCCGCTCGCCGACCTGCTCGCCGCCCTCCGCGCCCTGCCGCTGCGCCGACGCGAGCGCCTCACCCTCGAGTACGTCCTGCTCGCCGACCTCAACGACAGCGACGACGACGCCCAGCGCCTCGCCGACCTCGTCGCCGGCCTCCCCTGCAAGCTGAACCTCATCCCCTTCAATCCCCACCCGGGCAGCGAGTTTCGCCGCCCCGCCCCGGACCGCGTCGCCGCCTTCAAGGCCGCCCTGCAGGCCCGCCACCTCAACACCTCGATCCGCACCACCCGCGGCGATGAACGCATGGCCGCGTGCGGCCAACTGGGCCAGGTGGGCCAGGTGGGCGCGAATCATGGTTCTGACCGCCCCGCCGGGCCTCCGGGCCCGCGGCAGCGCCGCCCGCCCGGGCTCGCGCTGCTGTGAATCCTCCGCCCACCTGGCCCACCTGGCCCACCTGGCCAATTAGACGCCCGAGATCTCCGGCCCCGCAAAACCACTGACAGCGGGTTCCCTCGCCCGCACACCCTACGGTACCATCCGCTACCAGGGCGTTCGCCCCGTCCCCCGATGTTCGACTCGTTCAAGAAGCTGAAGCTCGCCGGCGCCTTCCTCGGCGCCGCCGACGACGCCGCAGCCGCACCCGAGAGCCTCGACATCTCCGAGCTGTTCGGCCGCCTCAGCCTCAAAGACCTGCGCGGCATGACCCTCCAGGCCGACACCCTGCTCGACCAACCCGGCGTGCGTGCGCTCTATGAGACGCACTACATGCCGCCCGCCGAGCCGCTCGACAAGCTCCACGACCTGGGCGAGGGCACGCTCGGCTTCGAGTACGTCCGCTACCTCCGCCACTACAAGCTGCCGCAGCCGCAGCTGCCGCGCCGCTCCGACTACGCCGAGGCCGCCGACTACTTGCTCCAGCGGGTCCGCATGACCCACGCGCTGCTGCACGTGCTCACCGAGTACGACGCCAGCCCGCTCGGCGAGCTCGCGCTGCAGGCCTACTACATCGGCCAGCTCGGCAACATGATCAGCGGCGTCATCGTGTCGTCGGCGATCCTCCAGATCACCCGCGACACCCCCGAACTCCTCGGCCCCGCCCTCGAGGTCACCTCCGAGGCCTTCCAGCGCGGCAAGGCGGCCCGCACCTTCCTCGGCGTCGCGTGGGAGGAGCTGTGGTCGGCCCAGGTCCCGCAGCTGCGCGAGCTCATCGAGATCCCCGCGCGCACCTCGAGCGTCGCCCAGCTCCGCATCGAGGCGCCCGCACGACCCGCACCCGAACCACGCAACTCGTCCTCGTTGGGCAGCGGTCGCAGCGGCGTCTTCAGCGTCAGCGCCTTCGCCGGCGCCGAGGACGGCCTCGCCGCCCTCGGCCGCAGCGCCAGCCCGAGCCCGCCGCCGCAGCCCCGCGTGTTTAGCGGCTTCGGCAGCGCCCCCGCCAGCTCCTTGAACGATCCCGCCCCGACCAGGCCCGCCCCGACCAGGCCCGCCCCGGCCAGGGCCGAGCCCGCCGCCCCGGTCGAGCGCCCGCGCAATTCATCGACCTCCAACACCTCGTCCTCGCTGCTCGCCAGCTTCATGGCGCTCTCGGAGGAGGCCGCCCACGAGCCCGAGCCCAAGCCCGCGCCCAAGCCCGAGCCCAAGCCCGAGCCGAAGTCACTGGCGCCGCGCCCCGAGCCGCCGCCGATCCCGACCGCCAAGCCGGCCCCGCCCCCGTTGCCGGTGCGCCCGCCCGCGGTGCCCGAGCCCACGTACAAGGTCGAGGATCAGGCCAAGCACATCGTCCCGGCGCTCACGCCCGACGACCCCGACTACTTCTAGATCGGCCGGTCCGCCACGAGCCCGCGAGCACCTCATGACGATCCCCCGCCTCACCGACACCGACCGCAGCGCCGGCCTCGCTCGCCTCCCCGAGTGGCGCCTGCTCCCGCACCGCGACGCGATCCAGCGCAGCCTGCAATTCGTCGACTTCAACGCCGCGTGGGGCTTCATGGCCCGCGTCGCCCTCGTCGCCGAGAAGCACGACCACCACCCCGAGTGGTTCAACGTCTACAACCGCGTCGACATCACCCTCAGCACCCACGACGCCGGCGGCCTCAGCCAGCGTGACCTCGACCTCGCCGCCGCGATCGATCGCATCGCCGGCTAGCCGCAGCGGCGCCCACGACACCATGCGCCCCGCCCTCGCCCGCCTGCTGCAACTCGGCCTCCCCGCGCTGCTCGCCTGCACGCCCGCCGAGAGCACGAACCCACCCGCCCCGGCACCCACACCCGTCGGGCCCGCGACCACGCCCGCGACCCCCGTCGACCCCGAGCCCCCCGACGAGCAAGCAGCGGACGCCGGCGGCTTCGCCGACCCCAACCTCGGCGCCGACCCGCCACCGCCGACGCCCGCCCAACCACCGCAAGACCCCGCGCTCGCCGCCCGCGTCCGCGAGAAGTTCGGCGAGCGCTGCAAGCTCGAGCGAAGCTGCGGCGACCTGCTCGGCGTCGACTGCGGCGCCGCGGTCGATGGCCCCTACTACTACGTCCAGCGCGCCGACCTGAAGACCGTGGCCACCTGCGGCGGCGCCTGCATGACCGGCCGCTGCACCGACTGCCCGCCGAAGGCCTGGACCTGCCCCACCTACTGAGTCACGGACACACCGACGCACCGACGCACGGCTGACTCACGACTGACTCCACGACTGACTCCACGACAGGCCCCACGATCGGCCCCACGATTTGGGAGACCCCCATGCTCCTGCCCCTGGTCGAACGCCTCATTCGCCGCCGCCTCAACGGCCTCGGCATCGTCAGCGGTCAGCAGACCACCGCCATCGGCGACCTGCACTTCTACAGCAGCGAGGGCGCGCAGCCCCTGCCGCCGCTGGTGATCCTGCACGGCTTCGGCGCCAGCTCGACCTCCTTCGCCCGCGTGCTCGCCTACCTGCACACCCGCGTCGGATCGATCCTCGCCCCCGACGCCCCGGGCCACGGCTTTAGCAGCGCCCGCAACCCCGGCCTCACCGTCGACCTCGCCTACGCCGGGCTCGCCGAGCTGCTCCTGCGCCGCCTCGACGCCCCGGCGATCCTGTTCGGCAACTCGCTCGGCGGGGCCTTCGCACTCCGCTTCGCCCTCGAGCACCCCGAACGCGTCCGCGGCCTGTTCCTCTCGTCCCCCGCCGGCGCCGCCCTCGACGCCCAGGACTTCGCCAACCTCCAGGGCAGCTTCCGCGTCGGCTCCCTCGCCCACGCCAGACGCCTCGCCGACAGCCTCACCCACCTGCCCGCCTGGTACAACGCCCTCCTCGCCCCCGACCTCCTGTGGCGCTTCGGTCGCGGCCACCTGCGCAGCGTCCTCGAGTCCTTCCAGCCCGCGCACATGTTCACCACGGAGCAGCTCGCCGAGCTCCGCACGCCCACCCTCGTCAGCTGGGGCCGCTCCGAACGCGTGCTCCCGCCGGCCTCGCTCGAGTTCTTCCGCCGCGCCCTGCCGTCCCACGTCGTCTTCGAGGAGCCCGAGGGCTTCGCCCATTGCCCCTACATGGACCGCCCGCGCGAGCTCGGCGCCCGCATCGTCGAGTACATGCGCGAGCTCGCCTGACCTGTCCCTCGGGACATGTTTTGCTGTGAGCATGCGACCCGCCGCCCATGCGGCGAGCGACCTGGCTCGCCTGACATGTCCCTCGGGACATGTTTACGCCGACTCCGGCCAGCGAATGCAAGGTCTGCACCCGCCACACAAAGCCCGCCCGCCCCCAGGGGGGGGGGGGGGGGGGCCCGGGGCCGCGGGGCGGGGCCGCGCCCGGCGGGGCGCGGGCGCGGGGGCGGGGGGCGCCGCCGCCGCGGGGGCGGGGGGGGGGGGGGGGGGCCCGGGGGGGGGGGCGGGGGGGGGGGGGGGGGTGAGCCACCCGCGCGGGGCGCTCCGTGCTATCGCTGCCGCCGCATGGCCGCACGCTCTCTCGAGCTGACCTTCCTCGGCGCCACCGGCACCATCACCGGCGCCAGGTACCTCCTCGACACCGGCCACGCCCGCGTCCTCGTCGACTGCGGCCTCTACCAGGGCTTCAAGCAGCTGCGGCTGCGCAACCGCGGCCTGTTCCCCGCGCTCCCGCTCGACGCGATCGTCCTCACCCACGCCCACCTCGACCACAGCGGCTTCCTGCCCCAGCTGTGCCGCGCGGGCTTTCGCGGGCCTGTGTACTGCACCCCCGGCACCGCCGACCTGTGCCGCCTCTTGCTCCCCGACAGCGCCGCCCTGCAGCTCGAGGACGCCGCCTTCGCCAACAAGAAGGGCTACACCAAGCAGCACCCCGCGACCCCGCTCTACGACGTCGAGGACGCCGCCCAGGCGCTGCGCCAGCTGGTCCCGGTCGAGTTCGGCGAGCGCTTCGCCCTGCCCGGGGAGCTCCACGCCGGCTTCACCCGCGCCGGCCACACCCTCGGCGCCGCCAGCCTGCGGGTCGACGACGGCGTCCGCCGGGTCCTGTTCTCCGGCGACCTCGGCCGCGAGCAGGACATCATGATGGCGCCGCCCGACTCGCGCCCGCACGCCGACGTGGTCGTGCTCGAGTCGACCTACGGCGGCCGCGCGCACGACGGCGAGGACCCGGGCGAGGTGCTCGCGGATCTCATCCGGCGCACCGCGGCCCGCGGCGGCCGCGTGCTGATCCCCGCCTTCGCCTTCGGCCGCGCCCAGGCCCTGCTCGTGCTCCTGCATCAGCTCCGCCGCGCCCGCAAGATCCCCGAGCTCCCGGTGTTCGTCGACAGCCCGCTGGCCTGCGACCCGAGCGAGCTCTACGCCGCCCACCCGCACGACCACCGCCTCAGCCGCGAGACCTGCGAGGCCGCCTTCGCCGGCGTCACGTACCTGCGCGACCCCGAGGACTCGCGCCGCTGCAGCGAGTCCCACGAGCCCGCGATCGTGCTCGCCGCCGCGGGCCTGGCCACCGGTGGCCGCGTCCTGCACCACCTCAAGCACACCGGCCCCGACCCGAACAGCGCGATCGTCCTCGCCGGCATCCAGGCCGCCGGCACCCGCGGCGCCACCCTGGCCAGCGGCGCCGACAGCCTCAAGATCCACGGCCGCAACATCTCGATCAACGCCGAGGTCGCCCACTTCGACATGCTCACCGCCCACGCCGACCAGCACGAGCTGCTCGGCTGGCTCGAGCACGACGACGCCCCGCGCCACACCTTCCTGGTCCACGGCGAACCCGAGGCCGCCGACGCCCTGCGCCGCGCGATCGAGGAGCAGCTGCGCTGGCCCGTCAGCGTCCCGGACTACCGCGACCACGTCGACATCCACGCGCTGTGATCCGGCCCGCTCGGCCGCCTTGTCGGCCCCCGCGCTCCTGTGCCATCCTCGCCGCGTGATCTCGCAGGTCCGCTTCGAGAACTTCAAGGCGCTGCAACAGGTCACCATCGACCTCGAGCGCCTCACCGTGCTCGTCGGCGCCAACGCGACCGGCAAGACCTCGGTGCTCCAGGGCCTGCACGCCTTCAGCACCTTCGATGACCGCAGCGGCTTTCCCAAGATTGTCGTGCTCCTCCAGAATTTCGCGAACGGCTCGCGCACCCTGGGAAGCTCTGGCGACGTCGTTGTGAACGTGTCAGGCGACTTCTCGGCCGAATTTCGCGCGACGCCGGGCCCGTCGGACAAGCCGGACGCGTGTGGATTCAAGCTCACGCTCGGGGATCAAGCGATCGACACCGAGTCCTCACCAGCTGCAGCCGCGGCATTCGCCGTTCGTCTCGCCCGCACCGGCCTGAGCCATGCGATTCGGCTGCAGTTCGACCCGCGACGCCTCAGTGCCCCGTCCTATGTCGACGACGAACACCCACGCGTCGGCAACGACGGGTTCGGGCTCGCCTCGGTTCTCGCCGTGGCCAGCGGCCAGCGATCCGGCGCCCTCGGGCAGATCGAGCGCGAGCTGCAGAAAATCCTGCCGTGGGCACGAAACCTGCGGACCTTTCCTGCTCGCGTCCAGCGCAACGAACGCGAGTACATCACGGTCAACGGCAAGACGATCGAGAACGCAGTGGAGCGCACCTATATGGGCCAGCGCTTCGAGCTCGAGATCGACGGCGTCGGATCTGTCCCCGCGGACATGCTCAGCGAGGGCACGCTCCTGGTCCTCGGCCTGCTGACCGTCCTGCACACCACGCCCAACCTGCGCCTGCTCCTGCTCGACGACCTCGACCGCGGCCTCCACCCGAATGCCCAGCGCGACGTGGTCCGCAGCCTCCGCGCCGTCCTCGACGAGAACCCCCAGCTGCAGATCGTGTGCACCACCCACTCACCCTACGCCCTCGACGTCTTCGAGCCGCATGAGGTCCGCGTCCTGCAGCTGAACGCGGAGGGCCGAGCGGGCTGCAAGGCGCTCACCGACCACCCGGACTGGCCGCGCTGGCGGGACTTCATGAACCCCGGCGAGTTCTGGAGCTCGGTCGGCGAGGACTGGATCTTCGGTGAACGCGATGGCACTCCCTGAGCTGCCGCTTCGCTTCGCGGTCGCGGGCGAGGACGAGGCCCACCACTTCGCCGTCACGACCCTGACCGACCGGATCCTGACGGAACAGGTCGCATGGCTCGACGGGAACCTCGATGCCTGCCGCATCTGGTGCGAGACCCAGGAGGGTCGATCATGGTCCGTCTTCGTGCGCGCGCGGAAGGAGCTCCGCCAGCGCGACCTGCGGCGCAGCCTCCCGACCGGCCACTTCGGCCGCGGCGACCCCGCTCAGCCCGACGCCCGCTTTGCGCGCGCCCAGCTGCACATCTGGAAGGACGCCAACGATCGCGGTGAACGCCTCGACGTCGTGTTCATCGCCCGCGATCTCGATCACAAGGACGGTCGCTTGCTTGGGCTCCGTCAGGCGATCGCAGAGCGTCCGTGGCCCTTCGCGGTCGTGCTCGCGTGGTTTCAGCCCGAGGCCGAGGCATGGTTCATCGCCGGCCACGAGCCTCGCGGCGAGGACCAGCGTGAGCGACACGCCCAACTCCGGAGCCGGCTCGGTTTCTGCCCGATCGAGCAGCCGCACCGACTGCTCTCCACCCGAGACGACTCGGAAAAAGACGCCAAGGTCGTCTGGGCGACCCTCAAGGCCGACGACCCCGACGCGCGCCTCCGCAGCATGCAGGTCGACCTCGATCGCCTGCGCCGCAACGGCGCCCAGGCCGGCGTCGCCGACTTCCTCGATCGCATCTTCCAGAGCATCGTCCCCCTGCTCAGCGGGCCATCACGCTGAGCCCGCCTCAGCGTCTGCTCCGCAGCGCGAACCACAGCTCGACCTCGACGCCGAGCGAGAGCTCCGCGCCGCCGAGCACGAACACCGGCGCCTGGCCGGCCGCGCGGGCGATCTGCGGGACCCGGCCGCTGCTGCGGGCGCTGCCCGCCAGCTCGACGTAGCCGCCGATCCGCGCCGACATCCCGCGTCGCTGCACGCGGCCGCCGAGGCCCACGCGCGCCAGCCCGCCGAGCAGCAGCGAGGCCCCGCTCGAGCTCGTCGTCGTGTACTTCACTGGCGCGCCGTCCTGCGTCACCTGCCAGGTCTCGAGCGTCGGTCCGACCAGCGTGGTCAGCTCGAAGGCCCCGCGCCGCAGCAGGTGACCGACCACCGCGGCCCCGCGGAAGCGGCCAAGCGCGAGCCCGTCGTGCAGCCGCGTGTGCCCGCGAAAGCCCGCCCCGAGCAGCAGCGAGCGGCGCAGCTTGAGGTCGACCCGCAAACCACCGCCACCGCCCGCCAGCCCGGCCCCGGCTGCCGGCGCACCCAGTCCAAAACTTGCCCCGAGCTCGAGCGCCACCCCGAGCTCGAGCGTCCGCGCGGCCCCCGTCGCGTCCTGACGCGGGCGCTCCGTCGTTGCGGCGGGCGTCGTTGCGGGTGCACGCGTATCGACCGGCCTCCCTGCGCCCGCCCCGACCGCGCCCCGTCCTGCGGCGACCGGCCCCGCCGCGCTCGCATCGTCCTGCACCGCGGTTGGCATCGTCGCCTCGGGCCCGCGCAGCGGCTCCGAGCTCACCGCCACGGGCGCGACGAACACCCCGTCGCTGCGATCCGGCCGGGCCGTCTCGTCCTCGATCGACGCGAGGGTCGCCGCGATCAATCGCGCGGCCGTCCGCTCGCGGCCCGCGGCCGGCGCGGTGATCTTGCGCTGGTACACGCGACCGTCGCCGAGGACCACCTCGAGCACGAGCTGGCCGTCCTGCGCCGTCACGTGGCACAGCGCGACCAGCCCCGCGATCGGCCCCGCCGCCTGACCGGCCGCGAGGATCTGCTTGTCCGTGAGGCGCGTGGCGACGGCCTCGGCGAGCGCGTCCGCGTCGAGCCCCGCGCCGCGCAGCCACACCCGGACGATCACCCGCCCAGACGTGGGTGTGGACGCCGAGATAGACGGGGCCTCGGGCGGCGCCGGCAGGTCAGCCGGCGCCCCGAGCAGGAGCACGCTGAGGCGAAGCCCGAGCAAGGGCGCGAGCCTTCCACAACCACGTCGGCGAGGCCAGCGGCGCGGCGCCTAACAGTCCGGGTCCATCGGCACGTTGGGGTCGCAGACGCCGTCCTTGCAGTTGGGGTCGTTCGGGTCGTTGCACACGCAATCCGGGTCGTTCGGGTTCATCGGATCGCAGACCATGTCGGGGCAGTCCGGCGAGTTCGGGTCGCACACGCACGAGCCCTGATCGCACACCTGGCCGGCGCCGCAGTCGGCATCCTTGGCGCAGGGCGGGGCGCCGCACAGCCCGTTGATGCACACCTGGCCCGGCGCGCAGTCGTTGTCGACGTTGCACTGCAGCAGGCCGCAGTCCGGGTCCTGCGGGTTCATCGGGTCGCAGATCCCGTCGAGGCACATCGGGTCGTTGGGATCGCAGGCCGGGCAGTCCGGGTCGTTGGGCGTGTTCGGGTCGCACATCCCGTCGCCGCCGCAGACCCCGTTGACGCACAGCTGTCCCATGGGACAGTCCGCGTCCTGCACGCACATCAGCGGCGGGCAGTCCGGGTCCTGCGGGTTCATCGGGTCGCAGACGTTGTCCGGGCAATTCGGGTCGCCGGGCTGGCAGGCGCAGTCGGGGTCGACCGGGTCGCCGCTGCAGAAGCCGTCGCTGCACATCGGGTCGTCCGGCGCGCAGCAGTCGGGGTCGTCCGGCAGCATCGCGTTGCAGAAGCCGTCGCTGCAGTTCACGTCGTTGGGGTCGGCGCAGGCGCAGGCGCCATTGAGGCAGACCTGGCCGGGGCCGCAGTCGGCGTCGTCCATGCACGTGGGCGTGCAGCCCGGCGCGTTGGGGTCCTGGCACACGCAGTCGGGGTCGACCGGGTCGCCGTCGCAGAAGCCGTCGCTGCACATCGGGTCGCCCGGCGTGCAGCAGTCGGGGTCGTCCGGCAGCATCGGGTCGCACACGCCGTCGCCGCAGCCGGGCGTGTTGGGGTCGCAGTTCGGGCAGTTCGGGTCGCCCGGCTGACACTGCGGGCAGTCCGGGTCCTGCGGGTTCATCGGGTCGCAGACGTTGTCGACGCACATCGGGTCGCTCGGGTCGCAGGGCCCGCCCGACGGGTCGCTGTCGCCCTCGTCGGTCGACTCGCCGCCGTCGCCGCAGTCGCCCTCGTCGCCCATCTGCTTGGGCACGGGGCAGCCGGTGGTGGTCAGCAGGCCGAAGCCGGCGACCAGCAGGGGAGAGAGCACGCGCCGGGTCATCCATCGAAGTGTTGTCATCGTCGCTCCTGCGCCGGGGTAGCCGGCAATTTCGAGTCCAGGGGGGTGGTCGCTGGCCGGGCCGTCGGCGCCGGTCGGGAAGACATTGCCGCGGGGCCGGATTTACTTACAGCCGCCGCGCTCGTCGCAGCATCATCGTCACCGAGTTGTGGCTCGGCCTCGCCGCTCGACGAGCAGCTGTCGCTGTCGCCGAAGATCACGAAGTCGTCGGTCGCGCAGCCCGCGAAGGCGAGCGCCGTCAGCAGCAGGACCCTCATGGCTGGGCCTCCGTCGCCTCGTCGCGGTGGGCCCCGGCCGGGAGCTCGGCGAGGTAGCGCGACCAGCAGGCGGCCCGCGCGTCGTCGGCCTCGCTGCGGCACAGGCCGGCCCGCGCGTCGTCGGCGAAGCCGCCGCCCGGGAAGCGGTCGAGGTAGGCCCGCCACAGGCGCCGCTGGGCGGCCAGGTCGTGGCGCGCGCGCGCCAGGCCGAAGCGGTCGACGAGGGCGTGCTCGACCTCCGGCCGCGAGCCGCCGATCGCCGCGATCTCGATGTAGCGCTCGTCGGCGCCGGCGAGGTCGCCGGCCCGCAACAAGGCCTCGGCCTCGTCGTCGAGCCGGCGCAGGCGCGCCGCCAGGTCCTCGCCCGCCTCGCTCCGCGTCGCCCGGGCTCGCCTCGCTGGACGCGCCGGGCAATCGACCTGTCCCTCGGGGCAGCTCGCCGGCGTGGCTCGCTCGCAGCCAACCTGTCCCTCGGGGCAGCTCGTCGGCGCGGCCCGCTCGCCCCTCGGGGCAGCTCGTCGGCGCGGCCCGCTCGCAGCCAACCTGTCCTTCGGGGCAGCTCGTCGGCGCGGCCCGCTCGCAGTCCGTCTGTCCTTCGGGGCAGCTTGTCCGCTCGCAGCCGGCCTGTCCCCCGGGGCATGTCGACGCCGACGCGGCCCGCTCGCAGTCCGTCTGTCCTTCGGGACATGTAGGCACCGGCCCCGCGCTGGCGGGCCGCTGCGGGTCGTCGGCGCCGCCGAGCAGCCCGGCGAGCGAGCCCGGCGCGGCGGCCTCGCGGCGGGCGAAGCCCTGCTGCAGCGCGAGCGCCAGCACCAGCGCCGCCGCGATCGCCAGGACCAGCGCGGTCCCGCGGGCGCGTGGGCCTCTCGGGGCGATCGTCGGCGCCGGCGCGCCGCGGCGGGCCGCGTCGATCCACCCGTGGGGGACCGCCCGCGGGTCGATGCGGTGCGCCCGCGCGACGATCTCCGCGAAGTCGGGCCGCGACCCGGCCGCGGCCAGCTCGCGCCCCGCGACGCCGCGCGCCGCGGCCCCGAGCTCGTCGACGACCCGCTCCAGCGCCTCAGAGTCTCGTTCGTGGCTCACGTGCTCCCTCCCTCGCGCGGCAACCAGCCCAGGGCGCGCAGCGCAGCGCCGATCCGGGCCCGGGCCCGGCTGATCCGCACCGCCAGGTTGCCGGGCGAGATGGCCAGCCGCGCCGCCGCCTCCTCCGTCGACATCCCCTCCAGCTCGCGGACCGTGAACGCCTCGCGCAGCGACTCCGGCAGCTCCGCGAGCACCGCGTAGAGCACCCGGCTGCGCTCGCGTTGGAGGTGCAGGCGGTCGAGCGCCGGCCCGGCGCCGTGGACCTCGGCCACGCACTCGAGCCGCGCGTGCGCCCGCTGGGTGCTCTGCCGGCTGCGCCAGTGCTTGCGCGCCATGTTGAGGGCGATGCCCGCCAGCCAGGCCTCGAGGCTGCGCCCCGGCTCGTAGCGGGCGCGGCTCGCCATGGCCTGGGCGAAGGTCTCCTGCGCCAGCTCCTCGGCGACCGCGAGGTCACCCGTCAGGTGCCGCAGCTGCCGCAGGAGCCGGCCGTAGTGGCGGGCGTACACCTCGGACCAGGCCGCCAGATCGCCGTCGCGGGCCCGCAGCTCGAGCGCATCGTCGGCCACCGGGGTCGGGGCAGACGCGGCGATCGGTGGCAGCAGCTGGAGGTGCGGGGCCGGCTTCATGCGCGAGCTCAGCAGGCATTACCGCGGACCGGCGATTTCTTACACGGAAATTCGCGCGATCACGCGCCCAGCCGCGGACGGTGTCCCCGTGCCCGTGTGCGCCGCTGCGGCCTCATGGGCAATGGGCCGCCACCGGGAGCCTGTCCGAAGGGACAGGCGCTCCCACGAGCTTCGCCGCGCTGTCGGCCGCCTACGCGATCGCGGCGCGCACGCCGTTGGCGAGGATCTGCAGGCCGAGGCCGGCGGTCGGCAACAGGCCGGCGGCGCGCTGGGCCAGCCAGCGCGGGTGGTTCTCGGGGTACAGGTACGCCTCGGGGTGCGGCATCAGGCCGAAGATGCGGCCGCTCGGGTCGCACAGGGCCGCGGCGCCGCCGGGCGAGCCGTCGGGGTTGTCGGGCCAGGCCTCGGTCGCGCGGCCCTCGGCGTCGGCGTAGCGCAGGGGGATCTGGTGCCTGTCCTCGAGGACAGCTCGCTGGGCGGCGTCGGCGTGGACCAGCTTGCCCTCGCCGTGGCGGCTCGGCAGCTCGAGCTCGGCGATCCCGCGGGTGAACACGCAGGGGCTCGCGGGGTCGACGACCAGGCGCACCCACGCGTCCCAGTAGCCGAGGCGGTCGTTGTCGATCAGGGTCACGCGCTGGTGCAGCCCAGGCTCGCCGCCGGGCAGCAGGCCGAGCTTCACCAGGGTCTGGAAGCCGTTGCAGATGCCGAGGCAGAGCCCGCCGTCGCCGACGAAGCGCAGCAGGCGGTCGCCGAGGCGGTAGCGCAGGCGGTTGGCATGGACCCGGCCGCTGGCGATGTGGTCGCCGAAGGAGAAGCCGCCGATGAAGGCGAGCAGGCCGTAGGGCGTGAGCGCGTCGGGGCCGGCGTCCAGGACGTCGGCGACGTGGCGGAGGTCGACCTGGGCGCCGAGCATGCGAAAGCCGGCCGCGGTCTCGGCCTCGCAGTTGAGGCCGTAGCCGGTGAGCACGAGCACCCGCAGCTCGCGCGCCGCAGCGCGATCGATCGTGGGCTCAGACATGGTCACCCCGGCGCTGGAAGGCGGCGCGCAGCGCCTGTGCGTCGTGCTCGAGCAGGACCACGCCGTCGCGGCAGATCCGCAGCCAGCCGCCACCGGGGGGCGGCAGGCCGCCGCGCACCGCCGGGGCCGGCTCGCTGCTGGCGCGGGCCGGCGCCACCGCGCCGAGCATGCAAAGGCCGTGGCCCGCGAGCGCCCGCTCGAGCGCGGCCGCGTGCTCCGGCGCGCAGGTCAGCAGCACCCGCCCGGTCGACTCGCCGAACAGCGTCGCGGCGCTGGCCAGCGGGTCCGCTGTCTGTTCAGACATGTCCGTGAGGACAGCGTGTCCAGCCCCACCGGACCGGTCCGCGAGGCCAGCGCGCGCGGCTGTCTCTGCGGACATGTCCGCGAGGACAGGCGCCAGCTCGACCGCGAGGCCGAGCTCGCCGGCCATGGCCATGTGCGCGAGGGCGACGGCCAGGCCGCCGCGGCTGAGCACGTGGGCCGAGCGCAGCAGGCCGGCGTCGCGCGCGGCCGCGAGGGCCAGGTAGCGGGCGGCGGCGCGGGCCAGATCGGTGGTCGGGACGCCGTCCAGGGTGAGGCCGCGCAGGCGGGCGAGCTCGCTGCCGCCGAGCTCGACGCGGGTCTCGCCGAGCAGGTAGATGCGGTCGCCGGGGGCGACCGGCACGAGGTCGAGGGCGCGGCTCACGTCGTCGATCTGGCCGATCGCCGAGACCAGCAGGGTCGGCGGGATCGAGATCTTCACGCCGCCCAGGTGGGCGTCGTTCTTCATCGAGTCCTTGCCGCTGATGAGCGGCACGCCGAAGGCCTCGCAGGCGGCGCGCAGGCCCTCGCAGCAGCGCACCAGCTGGGCCAGCTTGTGCTCGCCGTCGGGGGTCTTCGGGCCCTGCACCGGGTCGGGCCAGCAGAAGTTGTCGAGCGCGCTGATACGGTCGATCCGGGCGCCGGCGCAGACCAGGCGGCGCACCGCCTCGTCGACGCAGGCGGTCGCCATCGCGTGGGTGTCGAGGTCGCTGTAGAACGGGTGGATGCCCTCCGCGAGCACGACGCCCTCGGGTCGGAGGTGGCGGGCGCGCAGCACCGTCGCGGTCGCGGGCACGTCCTGGCGCACGCCGACCCACGGCTTGATCACGGACAGGCCCTTGACCTCGTGGTCGTAGCGGCGGGCGATCGACTCGTTCGAGGCCAGGTTCCAGCGCGCCAGCAGGGCCGGCAGGGTGCTCGCCAGAGCCGCGTCGGCCAGCGCCTCGCGCACCCGCGCGGGCGGCGAGAGCGGGCGCGGCGGCGGGCTCCAGCGGGCGCGCAGCGGCCAGCGGGGCAGGCCGTCGTGGAGGAACTCGAGCGGCAGGTCGCACACCGGCAGCTCGCCGTGGGTGACCACGAGCCGGCCCGAGTCCGTGAACTCGCCGAGCACGCAGGCCAAGACCTCGCGGCGGCGGGCCAGCGCGAGGAATGCATCGATGCTGGCCTTCGGGACAGCCAGGGTCATGCGCTCCTGGGCCTCGGAGATGAGGATCTCCCACGGGGCGAGGCCGGGGTACTTGAGCGGCGCGCGGGCGAGGTCGATGCGGGCGCCGCCGGTGGCCCCGGCCATCTCGCCGACGCTGCTCGACAGGCCGCCGGCGCCGTTGTCGGTGATGCTCGAGTAGAGCCCGAGCTCGCGGGCCTCGTGCAGCAGGTCGGCCATCATCTTCTGGGTGATCGGGTCGCCGATCTGGACCGCCTGGACCGGCGAGGACTCGTCGAGCTCGACGCTCGAGAAGGTCGCGCCGTGGATGCCGTCCTTGCCGATGCGACCGCCGAGCATGACCACCAGATCGCCGACCGCCTGGCGCTTGACGTGGGTGGGCTGGCCGGCGGAGGTCACCGGCATGACCGCCACGGTGCCGCAGTAGACCAGCGGCTTGCCGGCGTAGCGCGCGTCGAACAGCTCGAAGCCGCGGCTGTAGGGGATGCCCGACTGGTTGCCGCCGTCGATGACGCCGTGGTGCACGCCCTCGCGGATCCGCCGCGGGTGCATGAGGCCAGCGGGCAGCGGGTCGGCGTGGTCGGGCGCGCCGAGGCAGTAGCCCCACACGTTGGTCAGCAGCTCGGCGCCGAGGCCGGTGCCGAGGCTGTCGCGGTTGACCCCGACGATGCCCGTCATCGCCCCGCCGTAGGGGTCGAGCGCCGACGGGGAGTTGTGGGTCTCGACCTTGTAGACGAGGTGGTCGGCGGCGCTGAAGCGGACCACGCCGGCGTTGTCGTGGAACACCGACACGAGGTAGGGCTCGCCCTCGGGGTCCAGGCCCGCGGCGACGCGGCGGGCCGCGACGGCCTCGGTGGCGCCGCGGATGTACTCACGAAACAGGCCGCGGCCGATCTCGCGGGTTGCCCCCTGCGGGTCGGTGTAGGTGATCGGCGCGGCGAAGATCTTGTGCTTGCAGTGCTCGCTCCACGTCTGCGCCAGGCACTCGAGCTCGGCGTCGCTGGGGTCGCGGCCGCGGGCGACGAAGTGCTCGCGGATCGCCTGCATCTCCGCCAGCGACAGCGCCAACACGCCGGCGCGTGAGATCTGCTCGAGGGCCTGGTCGTCGGCGGCGCGCAGCGGCACGGTGGCGACGCGGGGCAGCGCCTGGGTGCCGGCCCGCGGCACGTCCAGCGCGCCCGGACCCGGGGGCGAGGACTCGAGGCGCACGCGCTGGATCAGCGGGTTGTGCAGCTCGCGGGCCGCCCGCTCGAGCTCGGCCGGCGTGAGGTCCATGAAGAGGTAGAGCGTGCTGGTATAGACCTGCCCCGCGAGTGTGCGACCGAGGCAGTCCTCGACGGCTCGCTGCACGCTGCGGCCGACCGCGTCGGTGACCCCGGGGCGCAGGCCCACGCACAGGCGCTGGGCGCCCGCGGGGTCGGCCAGGGCGCCGATCGCCCCGAGCTCGCTGATTGGGTCGGTGAGCGCCGCGAGCACCCGCGCAAGCTCGCCGGATCGGTCTGCATCGCGGCCCGCAGCGAGGCCCAGATCGCGAGGCCCAGATCGAGGCCCAGATCGAGGCCCAGATCGAGGCCCAGATCGAGGCCCAGATCGAGGTGGTAGAGCTTGCGTGTGCGGAGCGCGGGCGTGCGACCGAGAGCGGCGCGCAGGCGCGTCGCCGTGGCGAGGGCCAGCGCGTCCGGCAATTCGGGCCGCGTCGCGATCTCCAGGCGCACGACCCCGGAGCTGGCCGAGTGTTCGCTGGAGGTGCCTGCCGTGGTGCCTGACTCGGTGGCGGACGTGATGCCTGACGTGGTCACGGATGCGATCACTGGTGCGGCCTTTCCTGCCCGCTCGGCCCCTGCCCTGTCAACCACGGGCCACACGCGAGGGGGTTTGCTGTTTCACACTACTGCCAGCGTCGGCCTTGACAGCCACGGCGGCGGGCTGCATGCTCGGCCGCATACGTGGTGGGCCTGGGTTCTTGGACCGAGCTTCGCTTGCCACTGCACTTGAGGTGCATCTGTGAACAATCTGGAAGAACGGGACGACCGGGTGGACGACACCTGGGCGGCGAGCCTCCGCGAAGTCCTACGTGACGTGATCAAAACGCTGCCGAGCAAGGTGACTCTCGGCGAACTCGTCGATGCGACGCGGAGCAATCCGCAGCTCGCGCCGGTGCTCGAGCACTTTACGGTGCAGGAGCTCATCGACCTGGTGAAGGACCGGCCGCGCGACGAGGCGGAGCCTTCGCTCGCCAGTCTGACGGCGAAGGCGGGCAAGCCCGCGGCCACCGGCGAGGTCATCTTCGACGAGGAGGGCAACCCGATCCTCGACCTCGAGAGCGGGCCCGCGGTCATTCGTCGCCGGGCCGACGTGCCCGACGGCGACGTGCGCCTGCTGTCGGCGCTCAACAAGCAGAAGTCCGGGCGCCGCGAGAACGAGCTGCTGCAGACCACCGGCCTCGCCTCGGACCAGGTGCGGCTCATCCTCCGCAACCTGCGGACCAAGGGCTTCATCCACGTCGAGGGCAGCGGCATCAAGCGGCGGATCAAGATCACTCGCCACGGCACCGCGTACCTCCGCAAGTTCGAGCCCGGCGCCGCGTTGCTGTAGAGCTCGCGGACCGGCAATTACGAAGGGGCGCACCAGGAGAACCTGGGCGCCCCTCCTTGCGGGTGGACGGCGTGCGCTCAGCCGGCGGGCTTGAGCTCGTCCTTGAGGATGCCGGCGAGGCAGTTGATCGCGTTCGAGAAGTCGGTGTCGCAGATCGACTCGATGCAGCAGCGCAGCTTGGCCTCGTTGGTCGGCGTGTTGGGGTCGTCCGGGATGTTGAGGCTCTCGCAGACCTCCTTGACGCGGACCGGCGGGACGGCCTGGCCGGTGGCGGCGTTGCTGCAGCCCGGCCCGATGCCGAACTCGTACTGCTTCTGCTCGGCGGTCTTGGGGTCGCCGGGGAGGATGTCGGCCGGGGTCCAGTCGCGGTAGACGAGCGACTGGACGCCGCCCATGGTCGGCTCGAAGGGCGGCAGCGGGTTGTGCTCGGTGACCGGCGGGACGCCGAGGATGCCGAGCATGATGACCTGCTTCTTCTTGTCCTTGATCAGCACGTCCTTGAGGTAGTTGATGTACCGCGAGGTCGGCTGGAGCACGCCCTTGTCGGCGGCGACGCAGCTCTCGTAGATCGTGTCGGCGTTGGCGTCCTGGCAGTCGGTGCCGGCGTTCCAGCACACCGCGCTGGTCGGGTCCTTCTTCATGCCGGGGGTGCCCGGGAAGTCCTCCCAGTACTGGTTGTAGTTGGGGTCGTTGACCTTGGCCGGGTCGAAGTAGTCGTAGTTCTTGGTGGCGCAGTCCTCCTCGTCGGTGACGATGACGATCGCCAGCACCGCGCCGACGCGGAGGAAGGGCGCGCCGCCCTTGTTCCAGTCCTTGTTGGGGTCGAGGGCCTGCAGCATGGTCTCGAGGCTCGGCCTCCATGCCGCAGCCGTCGATGCCCTGGGGGCCGATGCAGGACAGGGCGTCGGCGACCGGGTCACCCACGCCGTCGAAGCCGACCACGTTGTTGGTGTCGGCGGTGAAGTGGATGAAGGGGCCGTCGGGGACCGCGGCGGCGCCGGGGGTGCAGCCGTTGGTGCAGGCCTGGGGGACCTTGGGGCCGCCGCCGATGCCGTTGAAGCGCTCGAGGCGGTCGACGCAGGCGGTGTTGATCGGCGCGCCCTTGGCCGGCGTGTAGTCGGGCTTGTAGAACGAGGTGCACAGCGGGTGACCGAAGTCGCTGGTGGTCACCATGATGTTGACGTCGGCGTTGACCAGCTGCTCCTCGTCGTCCTTGAGGTCACGGATCTTCTGGATGAGGTACGGGAAGTTGGCCGCGAGGTTGGTCTGCTCCTCGCCCATCGAGCCCGAGTTGTCGATCACGAACAGGATGTCGAGCAGGTTGCACGAGCCGTCGGTGGTCTGGCAGCCGGTCACGACCTCGGTGTCCTCCGACGGGAGGTCGAGCTTCATCATCGAGGTGTCGTTGGTGAGCGTGACGGCGGTCGTCGTCGGCTCGGTGGTCGCGTTGGTGTTCGAGATGCTGCCGACCGAGGCGACGGTGGTGGTGCTCTCGTCGTTGCCGCCCTTGTCGTCGCCGCACGCGCCGAGCAGTCCGGCACACAGCGCCAGCGCGGGAAGGCCACCGGGGAGATAAGTTCGGGGGGAGTAAACAGGGGTATTGCTCATGGTCAACGCTCCGCGCACAGGCTTCGCCCCATCGTCGCACAGGCGACGCGGGTCACAAAAGAGAGAAGTGAGGCCAGCCCGCGTGTCCCTCGTGGGAGGGCGAGAGGGCGAGGCGAGGGCCAGTCGATGTTGGGGGCACGAGCCTACGACCGCGGCTGCTCGCGTCGATGCTCCACCTGGGCCGCTGGGCTCCACGAGTCCGCTGGGCTCGCGTGGACGGAGTCTTCGCGAGCGCCGTGCCAGGCGCGAGGCAACTCACGGTTTTGCTTGCATCGGCACTGGCTAGAACACGACCTGAAGCTGCAGGCGGACCTGGTCGGTGCCGAGGCGGATCTCCGTGTTCCACGAGTGGAAGTAGTCGAGTTGGAGCTTGAGCGAGTGGCGGGCGAAGTAATAGTTGAAGACGCCGCCGAGGTCGTTCTGGCTCTTGAGGCTGGTCTGGGCCGGCGTGCCGGCGGCGAACATCTGGCCCCAGCGTGCGCCGATCTCCAGCGGCAGTCGGGGCAGCAGGTAGCCGGCCTGGGCGAAGTACGCGGAGCCGTTGCGCGCGGCGACGACGGGGATCGGGGCGCCCATGTCGTCGACGTTGGTCCCGCCGAGGCGCTTGCCCTTGCGCCAAAAGAAGCCGCTCTCGATCGAGAAGCCGGCGTAGCGGAAGCTCATGTCGGCGGTGGCGTTGTGGGTGGTCGTCTTGCCGCCGTCGGCGGGGATCGCCCCGGCGAAGCCGTGGGTGTCGTGGGGGTCGCGGTCGATGTACGAGTAGGCGCCGCCGATCAGCATCTTCGGCTTCTTGCTGCGCTCGTGGTCGGCCTCCTCGAGGTCGTCGTATTGGCCGAAGGGCAGCACCTCGACGCGGGCGAGGTAGGCGAGGCCGAAGTCGCTGGGGCCGTAGAGGGCGATGCCGTCGCCGAGGTACACGCCGGCGTAGTAGCGGAGGTGGCCGAGGCCGCCGACGTCCTTCGAGCGGATGTCGAGGCCGATGTCGCGGTCCATCGTGAATTCGTTGTTGGCCGTGGAGCGGTCGACGAACTGCAGCCCGGTGATCCGCATCATCCGCTGGTGGTTGTAGGGGACCTTGTACTGGCCGACCTGGACGGTGGCGTCGCGCAGGCGATCGAAGGTGAAGAACCAGTCGAGGATCGGTGAGCGGGTGATCGTGCCGTTCTTGTAGCCGAGCTCGATCGGCGAGAAGGTCAGGGCGATCCGGTACTTGATGTTCGGCGTGAAGAGGTTGCCGGCGAACCACACGCGGGCGCGGCGAAACACCAGGTCGAAGTCGTTCTTGGCCGCGGTCGGCATGCCGCCGTCGACGCCGGGGATCGCCGGGGTGTGGCGCGCGATCAGCTGCAGCTGCGAGAAGGCGTTGAACTGCAGCGAGAAGCGCTTGTCCTTGCTGGTCACCTCGAGGCCGACGCCCGGGCGCCACTTGACCTGCTTGGCCTCGTCGACCGGGGCCTCGGCCATGCGCGCGGGATCTCCGGGCGGCAGGAAGCGCGAGGGCTCGGCGGGGGGCGTCGCGCCAGTCACGGCCGGCGGGGTGGTGGTCGCGAGCGCCGGGGACGTCGCGGTGGGGCTTGTGTTGTTGGTGGCGGCCGTGGTCGTCGCGGAGGTCCCGACCGTCGCGGGCGCGGTGGTCACTGACGGGGTGGTCGCGGCGGTCGTGGTCGGGCTCGTCGCTACGGGTGTGGCCGGGCTCGTCGCGACGGGTGTGGCCGGGCGGGCTCGTCGCTACGGGTGTGGCCGGGCTCGTCGTGGTCGGGCTCGTCGCGGCCGCGGTCGTCACGGGCGGAGCGGCCGTCGTGGGCGTGGTGCTCGGAGCGGCGGTCGTGGGCGGCGTGGCGGGTACAGGAACAGCGGTTCTCGCCGCTGAGAGCGCGATGTACAGGAGAATCGTCTGCATGGACTCGACCTTCGGGAGGTGTGCGCTCTGACACCTGCCCTGTCAAACGTGAATTACCGGGCTCCTGTTATTCCCGGCGACCCGGCGTTTGCGACGCTGGGCATCACACCACGATGTTGAGGAGTTTCCCGGGCACGTAGATGACGCGACGCGGGGTCTTCCCCGCGAGGTGACGCTGGACCTCGGGGCTGGCGAGCGCGAGGGAAGTGATGTCGGCCTCGCTGGCGCCCTGGGAGATCGCCAGCTCGGCGCGGCGCTTGCCCTGGATCTGGACGACCAGCGGGAAGGTGGCGTCGACGAGCAGGGCCTCGTCGGCGGCGGGCCAGGGCTCGTGGGCGAGGGAGTGCGGCTTGCCGAGGGCGCGCCAGATCTCCTCGGCGAGGTGGGGGGCGAAGGGCGCGAGCAGCAGGCTGAACTGGGCCAGCGCGTCGCGGTGCAGCGGCTCGCCGGGCTCGACGATGTCGCGGACGAAGATCATCATGGCGCTGATCGCCGTGTTGAAGGCGAGGCGATCGATGCGCTCGCTGACGGCGGCGATCGTTCGGTGCAGGAGCCGGCGCTGGCGGTCGCTGCCCTCCCCTGGCGGCAGCTCGCGCAGGCGATCGGGGCCGCTGTCCGCGGTGCCCGAGGCGTCGCCGTCGAAGGCGAGGCGGTAGGCGCGTTGCAGGAAGCGGTGGCAACCGGCGACGCCGTCGGTCTGCCACGGGGCGCTGTGCTCGAGCGGACCCATGAACATCTCGTAGAGGCGCATGGTGTCGGCGCCGAACTGGGTGACGACGTCGTCGGGGTTGACGACGTTGCCGCGGCTCTTGGACATCTTGTCCCACTGCACGTCGACGAGCTCACCGGTGGCCTTGACGCGCCACTCGTCGCTGGCGGGCGCGAGCGACTCGACCTCGGCGGGCTTGAAGATCACGGCGCTGCCGTCGGCGTGGCGGCGGCGGTCCTTCGGCAGATACGTCGCGCCGAGGACCATGCCCTGGTTGACGAGGCGCTGGAACGGCTCGCGGGTGCCGACGTGACCGAGGTCGAACAGGACCTTGTGCCAGAAGCGGGCGTAGAGCAGGTGGAGCACGGCGTGCTCGGCCCCGCCGATGTAGAGATCGACGGGGAGCCAGTAGTCGGCGGCGGCGCGGGAGAAGGGCGCGGCGTCGTTGCTGGGGTCCATGAAGCGGAGGTAGTACCAGCAGCTGCCGGCCCACTGCGGCATGGTGTTGGTCTCGCGGCGGCCGCCATCAGGGAGCTGGACCCACGCCTCGGCCTTGCTGAGCGGGGGCTCGCCGGTCTCGCTGGGCTGGAAGTCGGCGAGCTCGGGCAGGGTGACCGGGAGCTCCTGCACGGGGACGACCTCGTCGTCGCCGTCGGGGGTGCTGCGATGGATGAGCGGGAAGGGCTCGCCCCAGTAGCGCTGCCGCGAGAACAGCCAGTCGCGCAGCTTGTAGGTGACGCGGCGGCGGCCGAGGCCCTCGGCCTCGAGCCATTCGATCATGCGCTGCTTGGCGGCGGCGGTGGGGAGGCCGTCGAGGAAGCCGGAGTTGATGGCGACGCCGGGCTCGCTGAAGGCGGCGTCGGCGATCGGGTGCGCACCGCCGCCCCCGACGACCCCGACGACCTGGACGATCGGCAGGGCCATCGCGCGGGCGAAGGCGTGGTCGCGCTCGTCGTGGCCGGGCACCGCCATGATGGCGCCGGTGCCGTAGCCCATGAGCACGTAGTCGGAGATCCAGACCGGGACGTGGGCGCCGTTGGCGGGGTTTCGGGCGAAGGCGCCGGTGAACACGCCGGTCTTCTGGCCCTCGGCGGCGTCGGCCTGGCGGTCGCGCTCGCTGCGACGGGTGGCGCGCTCGACGTAGGCGGCGACCGCAGCGGCGTGCTCGGGCGTGGTGATGCGTTGCACGAGCGGGTGCTCGGGCGCGAGGACCATGTACGTCGCGCCGAACAGGGTGTCGGGGCGGGTGGTGAACACCTCGATCGCGCTGGCATCGGCGTCGTGCTGGTGGACGAGGTGGAAGCGGACCTCGGCGCCGTCGCTGCGGCCGATCCAGTGGCGCTGCATGTCGAGCACGCTGGCCGGCCAGTCGAGGCCCTCGAGGTCGGTGAGGAGGCGCTCGGCGTAGGCGGTGATGCGCATCATCCACTGGCGCATCGGCCGACGGACGACGACGAGGCCCTTCTCGACCTGCTCGGCGACCTCCTCGTTGGCCAGCACGACGCGCAGGGCGGGGCACCAGTTAACGGGGGCGTCGTGGAGGTAGGCGAGGCGGTGATCGTCGCGATAACGACGGACGGCGGCGGGGCCCTGCGCGGCGATCTCAGCGGGGATCGGGAGCTCGTCGATCGGGCGGGCGCGGGCCTGCGTGGGGTCGTAGAAGGCGCCCCACAGCTGCAGGAAGATCCACTGCGTCCACTTGTAGTAGCGCGGGTCGGTGGTGTCGACCTCGCGCTCCCAGTCGTAGGAGAAGCCGAGGGTCTTGAGCTGGCGCTTGAAGTTGACGATGCACTCGGCGGTGCGCACGGCCGGGTGCACGCCGGTCTGCATGGCGTAGCGCTCGGCGGGCAGGCCGAAGGCGTCCCAGCCCATCGGGTGCAGCACGTTGAAGCCGCGCATCCGCTTGTAGCGGGCGACGATGTCGGTGGCGGTGTAGCCCTCGGGGTGGCCGACGTGGAGGCCGTCGCCCGACGGGTACGGGAACATGTCGAGGACGTAGTACTTGGGGCGCTCGGGGTCGACGTCGGCGCGGAAGCTGTGGTGCTCGTCCCAGAAGCTCTGCCAGCGGGCCTCGATGGCGCGAAAATCGTAGGTCATGGGCGGGGCTACGCTAGACGCTCGCGCGGAAAAAGCCAAGCGTCGCGCGCGGGCCAGCGGGGGCGCTGCCTGGGCGTTGCGACGACATGTCCCTGGGGACATGCGACCGCCGGGTCATGACAGGTCAGAGCGCGTCGCGGCAGGTCGAGCCACGTCGGGTCAGGTCGGGCCAGGCCAGGTCAGGGCGCGGGGCAGGGCTTGCTGGTGGTGGTGACGTAGAGCTCGCGGCGCGCCTCGAGGTCGGCCGCGCTGACGAGGGTCGGCACCGTGGCGTCGAGACCGAAGCACAGGCTCTGGAAGCCGGAGGTGGTGGCGACCTTCGCGTCGATCTGGAAGCGGCCGGTGACCGGGACGGCGACCTCCACGTCGAGCAGGGTCTGGCCGCTGGGACAGGCGATGACATCGCCGTCCCACTCGCGGTAGGGGCTCACCTCGAGGGTGCAGGGGGCCGGGGGCGCCTGCTCGCAGCCGACCCGGCGGGCGATGAAGCGGATCGCGGTGGCGCCCTCGAAGCCGCACAGGGCGATGGCGTCGAGCTTGGCGGCGAAGGTCGCGTGCGGCTCGGGATCGTCGGCGGCGCCGGTGCTCGTGCCGGTGGCGGTGGCGGTGTCGTCGTTGGGCGTGGGCTCGCTGCAGGCGGCGAACAGGACAGTGGCGAGGACCAGGCGGGCGCGGGGCATCGGCTCAGTTCGCCTTGTCCTTACCAGCTTTTCCGGTCTAGGTCTCCGACCGATCGCCGGGGCATCGGCTCAGTTGGCCTTGCCCTTGCCACCTTTGCCGGTGCCCTTGGGCTTGTCCTGCTTCTCGACGTGCTTGTCGCCCTTGGCGCCCTTGCCGGTGACGCCGGCGGCGGCCGCCTCGACGCCGGCCTTGCTGGCCTTGAGGGTGTCGAACCACAGCTTCTTGCGCGCGGAGGGGAGGACGGCGAGGCGGCCCTCGACGTCCTTCTCGACGGCGGACCAGTTCTTGCCGCGGGCGAGCACATCCTCGAAGGCGGCGAGGATCGGTGCGCGGTAGAGCTTGTCGACGTCGAGCTTGACGGTGGTGGCGGCGTCGGTGAGGAGCTTGCCACTGCCAGCGAAGCGGCCCTTGCAGGCGGCGACGAGCTTGGGCTGGGCGGCGCCGACGCTGGCGACGGCGGCGTCGACCTCGGCCAGGCCGGCGCCGGCGAGCGCGTCGGGGCCGAGGTTGGACCACAGCTTCTCGAGAGTGGCCAGCAGGGTCTGGCTGTGCCGATTGCTCTGGCGCAGGAGCTCGCCGGCGGCGGCGTTCTTGGCGGTCTGGGTGGCATCCTTGCCGCTGGTCATCGCCCCGCAGAGGGCGGCCTGGGCCAGCGAGACGCGCTGGAGATCCTGGGCGAGGCGGAGGCCGAGGGCGGCGACGCGGGCGGCCTCGGCGTTCTGCTGGGCGGCGCCCTCGGCCTCGCCGACCAGGTGCGTGCTGACCTCGAGGTCGAGCTGGGCGGCGACGAGGTCGTAGTTTTGCAGGCCCGTGGGGAGCAGCGCGGCGAGCTGGTCCGCCGGGACGCGGTAGCCGTTGCCGGCGCCGTCGACCTCGATCGGCGCGCCGGCGTACTTTCCGGCCTTGGCGCTGAGCTTCTGGGCGCTGGCGGGCGGGGCCTTGGCGAGCGAGAAGCCGACGCGGTCGGCGGCGACGAAGCTGGTGCTGAGCGGCTTGCCCGCGAGGGTGAACTTGGTCTTCTCCGAGAAGTCGGCGCCGCGGATGACGCCGTCGACGCCCTTGCCGTCGGGACCTGTCCAAAAGGCCAGGCCCTGAACGATCGGCGTCTTGACGGTGGCGACCGGCTTCTTGCTGGTGAACTCGCGGCCCTGGGTGACGGCGATCAGCGGCTGGTCGATCGGGGCGTCGGCCGGGACGGTGAGGGTGACCTTGCTGGCGGTGGCGGCTGCCACCGGGGTGAGGGTGACCTGGCCCAAACGCCAGGTCGTGACGGCGTCGAGGTGCTTGCCGCTGACCTTGAGCTCGCCGGGTGCGCCGACCTCCTTGGGCACCGTGCTGAGCACGGGCGTCGGGTGGACGGTGAAGTCGCTGCCGAGGCTCGCCTTCTTGCCGCGGGCGCTGGCGGCGAGCGGGCCGGACTTGGCGGCCTTGGGGACCACGAGCTTGGCGCTGGTCTCCGTCTGGTCGGCGGGGTCGGCGAGCTTGAGCGACTTGCTGCCGAGCTTGAACTTGACGGGGGCGGCCAGGTGGGTGCCCTTGAGGGTGATGGCGTCGCCCTCGAACGCGGCTGGCGGATCGACGCTGGCGAGGGTGGGCGCGTAGAAGACCTCGTAATCCTTCTTGAGCGCCGCCTCGCCGCCGATGCTCTTGACCGCGAGCGGACCGCTGTGATTGCCGTCGACGGCGGTGAACTTGATCGCGATGTCGGTCTGCTCGTCGATCTTCAGCTTGGCGCCGCCGAGGCTGAGCTCGCTGACGCGGGCCAAGCCCTTGCCCTTGAGGGTGACGGTCTCGCCGGGGGCGGCGAACTTGGGCGTGACGCCGCTGAGCTTGGGCGCTGGCACGAAGGTGAAGCGGGCCATGCCCTCGCTGCTGGCGGCAAACGTGGCGACCTGCTTCTTGGCGCGCTTCAGCACGAGCTTCTTGCCGGCCTTGGCGGTGGCCGGGACGGTGCCGGTGATGCTCGTCGGCGTGATCTTGAGGTCGGTGAGGGCGTGGCTGTCGAGCAGCAGCACGTCGCCCTCGGCGAAGCTGTCGCCGGAGATCGTGATGGTCGCGCCGGCGGCGAACTCGGCCGGGCTGACGCTGGCGATCGTGGGCGCGGCGGCGGCCGCGGGTGGGTCCCCGTCGAGGGCCATATTGAGGGCCACTTCGACGGCCGCGATCTCGGCCGCGCGCGCGCGCTGGGGGCCGGCGAACAGCATGGCGACGGCGACCACCGAGGATGCCACCACGGATGCATTCAATCGGCGACGCGGCGATCGGGGACGCGCGCCGTCCGAGCTCGTGCAATCGGGGATCCGCATGTTTGTGCTAGAGGAGCGACGATCTGTGAACCACACGCGGCGACTTTCCCTCCTCGGCACGCGCCCCGTCAAGCTATTCTCGCGGCCACCACGATGACGCGCCGCAACTGTTCCTCTGTTCGCGCCTCCCTTCGCACTTCGTCGTCTCGCATCGGCACGGTCTCCGCGCTCGCGTGTGGCGTCTGCGTGTCGCTGCTGCTGGCGCCCGCGCCGGCCCACGCCGATGGCAAGCAGTCGCCCGCGCAGGCCGGCAAGCGCATCGGCAAGCCGCCGCCGAAGGTGCTGCCCGCGGACATGAATCGGGCCGCGGCGCTGACCCTCGCGGGCGCGGCCAAGGCGAGCGCGCCGGCGCCTCACGTGCGCGACGCGCTGCTGCACCTGCACCGACTCGCGTCGGGGACCGCGAGCGTGCGGCTCGACCCGCAGCGCGGCTCGCTGCAGCGGTTTCGCGGGCGGGTGGCAAACCCGCACGGCAAGGGCGCGCTGGCGGCGGTGCGGTTGCTGCTCGAGCACCGCGACGCGCTGGGAATTTTGGCCGCGCCGGAGCGCATGACCCTGGTCCAGAGGCACCTGTCCGAAGTGCCAGGTGAGGGGCTGCACGTGGTCCTCGACGTCCACTACGACGGCCTGCCGGTGTGGGGCGCCGAGGTCGCGGCGCACTTCGACGAGGACGGCGCGCTGACCTCGATCAACGCGCAGCGGCTCGGGGCGCTGCGGCCGGCGCAGACGCTGCGCTACGGGCCGGCGGCGGCGCAGCAGCGGGCCCGGCGGTGGAACGCGGCCGCGGCGGGTGACGGCGTCGTGCGCGAGCTCGGCGAAGCGACCCTCGGCGTGTGGCCGGGCCGCGGCGGCGAGGACGACGGCGGCGCGCTGGCGTGGCGGCTGGTGCAGTCGCTCGAGACGGCCGACGGCGCGCCGCAGCACTACGCGACCTACATCGACGGCAACAGCGGGGCGGTGCTGGCCCGCCACGCGCTGGTGCACACCGAGACCGTGACGCCGACCACCGGCAGCGGGACCAATCTCTTCGGCAAGAAGGTGACGCTGCGGATCTCGAACTACGAGGACAAGGGCTACTACGGGCTGTTCGACCAGAGCAAGGGCCTGGCGGCGGCGACCCTGCAGACCTTCGACGCCAACCACAGCCAGTACGACGCGACCCTGGCGACCTCGGCGAGCAAGACGGCGTGGTCGGCCTCGCTGGCGACCGCCCACGATCACATGCAGCAGGTGATCGACTATTACAGCAAGACCCACGCGCGCAACTCGTGGGACGGCAAGGGCGCCCAGGTGCGCCAGCTGGTCCACTACGGGCAGGACTTTAATAACGCGTTCTGGGACGCGTGGTCGAAGCACATGGCGATCGGGGACGGCGACGCGTTCACCTTCAAGGAGTTCACGCGCGCGCTCGACGTCTCGGCCCACGAGTTCTCCCACGCGGTCGTCACCGGCACCGTCGACCTGGTCTACCAGGGCCAGCCGGGCGCGCTCAACGAGAGCTTCGCCGACGTGATGGCGGTGATGGTCGACCGCGACGACTGGCTGATCGGCGAGGAGATCGTCGGGCCGCAGGTGTTCCCGCAGGGCTACGCGCGCAGCTTCATCGACCCGGGCGGCGGCAACCAGCCGGCCCACATGGACGAGATCTACAAGGGCCTCGACGACTACGGCGGGGTGCACATCAACAGCGGCATCCCCAACCACGCGGCCTACCAGCTGGCCCAGGCCAAGAGCCGCGAGGTGGTCGAGAAGATCTGGTACCGCACGCTGTACAAGAACCACATCGGCAGCCAGGCGAGCTTCATCGACATGGCCGAGGGCACGCTGACGGCCTGCGACGAGCTGGTCGCCAGCAAGACGCTGACCGCCGGCGACTGCACCGCGACGGCGCAGGCGTGGGTCAAGGTCGGCGTGCTCGGGGCGGCCGACGTGCCGATGGGCGGCTGCCCGACCAACGCCAGCGAGCAGGGCGGCGTGTGCTTCTGCGACCCGGGCTTCGTGCCGAACCAGGACGGCAGCGCCTGCGTGGCGGTCGACAACGTGATGTGCCCGCAGAACGCGATCGAGGGCAACGGGCAGTGCTTCTGCAAGGACGGCTTCAAGCCGAACGCCAACAACACGCAGTGCGTGGCGGTCGAGATGGGCTGTCCGCTCAACAGCGGCTGGGACGCGGTGGCCAAGGCCTGCAAGTGCGACCCGGGCTTCGAGGGGGCGCCGAACGCCGCGGACGGCAAGTGCGAGGCGGTCGAGTCGGACTGCCCGGAGAACGGACACCCGATCTTCGACGAGCAGCAGCAGGGCATGTACGTGTGCGGCTGCAACGACAACTTCCAGGACGACGGCATGGGCGGCTGCGAGGTGGTCCCGGGGACCTGCGGCAACGAGTCCTTCTTCGGCCGCTGCACCGGCGACACCCTCACCTACTGCGAGCTCGGCGGCGGCGACCCGACGATCACGGTGGTCGACTGCAAGGCCGACGGTCTGGTGTGCGGCAAGTTCGACAGCATCGTCGGCTACGACTGCCTGAACCCCAAGGGCGTGGCCGCGGGGGGCAAGTGCGCGGCCGACAGCTACCAGGTCTGCGACGACACCGTGCCGTTCTGCGTGTCCGAGGAGGGCCAGCCGGACGGCTTCTGCTCGCACGAGTGCAAGGCCAAGTCGGAGTGTCAGGCGAGCCAGGTCGAGAAGGACGCGTTCGACTGCTGCGCGACGGTGTCGGACGGCACGCGCGCGTGCCTGAAGGACCCGTACTGCGCGGAGAACGTCGACACCAAGGCGAGCTGCGACGACGTGCCGGGCGGCAGCACGTACTTCGGCAAGTGCAACGGCGACGTGCTGATCTACTGCGACGGCTCGACCGACACCACGCAGGAGGTGTTCTGCAACAAGCTGGGCCTCGACTGCGGCTGGGTCGACAAGAAGACCGGCTACAGCTGCGTCGACCCGGACTCGGGCGCGCTGCCCGAGGCGCCGGACGACTGGTGCCCGTACGAGGGCGACGGCGTGTGCGACGCGCCGGAGCGCTGCCCGGAGGGCACCGACCTGCTCGACTGCAACCCCTGCGGCGAGGTGCCAGCGGCGGGCGTGTGCGTCGGCGATGTGCTCAAGGTGTGCGACCCGGCGGCGGGCCTGGTGACGACCAACTGCGCCGAGCAGGCGATGACGCCGGTGTGCGGCGAGGGTGGCGACGGTCAGGCGGCGTGCGTGCCGGGCGGCGGTGAGCCGACGCCGACCGAGGGCGGCGGCGACGACACGACGACGCCGGACAGCGAGTCGGGCGGCGGCCAGGACGGCGGCGACCAGGCGATCAGCTGCACTTGTCGCGGGGATGGCCGCGGCGACGGCGGTGGCGGCAGCGCGGGCCAGGTTCGGGGCGCTCGGGCTCCTGTTCCTGCGGCGACGTCGCGGCTGAGACCGGTGCCCGCGTGGCGTGGAGGCCCGCCTGCTGGCAGCAGGCGGGCCTCTCTGCGTGGTGCATCCTCCCCGCGTCTGGGGGCCCCGGCGGCCGCTGTAATTGCCTGTAAGGATCCCCGGGCGGCCATCGCGTCGCTATCTCGACAACGAGGTTGCCGCGGCTGACGCGGCGACCACCGGGACCGGAGGACGCTTCACGATGTCGTGGAGCCCTGGGCCTGGGCAGACCGCACGCGATCGAGGAGTTGACATGAACCGCATCATCACCGTTTTGAGTGGCGCTTTCCTGGTCCTTCTCGCCGGCTGCGACGGCATCGACGACGACTCGATGGACTCCGAGGCCGAGCAGTTCGCGGCCAGCGAGGACGAGGAGATGCTGACCGACGAGGACGAGAGCGACGACGAGGACGACGCCCCGCGGGTGCAGTCCGCGAGCCGCATCCGCCCGGCGGCCAGCTCGGGCTCGACCGCCGCCACGGACATCCTCCGCGCCCGCCCCGGCAGCAACCCCGGCGATCTGAGCCCCGCGGCCTTCTGCGGCAACGGTGTGGTCGAGCCGGGCGAGCAGTGCGACGACGGCAACGACCTCACGGTCGACGGCTGCGACGACTGCGTGGTCCATGCCGGCCCCGAGCTGGACGGGGGCGCCGACGCGCCCGCGCCGACGCAGGCCGGCCCCGACGAGCTGGTGGCGGCGTCGTTCTGCGGCAACGGCATCGTCGAGTACGGCGAGGAATGCGACAGCGACGACGGTATCGGCTGGTGCGTGGACTGCAAGCTGCAGGGACGGGCCGTCGCGGACCGCGAGCAGATCGGGCCGGCGCCCGTGTGCGGCAACAGCATCGTCGAGGTCGACGAGCAATGCGACGACGGCAACGGCTTCGACGGCGACGGCTGCGACGCCTGCGTGCGCGAGAAGTCGATCGGCCGCCTGGCTGCGGGGTCACTGCGCTAGTTGGGCCGCGTCGAGCGGGACCAGCTCGAGGCGCGCGACGCCCAGGCGGAGCTGGCGGGTGCCCGAGCGGCGTTCGACCAGCCCGGCCACGTCGGCGACACCGAGCTTGCCGAGCTGGGTGCGGGCGCGATGGAGGCTGATATGCAGGTAGTTCTCGTCGATGCGCAGCTGCTTGAGCAGCTCGTCCTGGCGGATCCATCCCTGCTCCGACTCAGCCAGGCCGGCGGCGCGGTCGGCCAGGCGCTGACGCGCGAGCAGGAGCAGCGGATAGTGGTACGCCCGCGCTTGCAGGTCGAGGCAGCGCTCGCCGTGGAGGGCGCGGAGCTCGACGTGCTCCTCGTCGCGCGTGAACGAGAAGCGCAGGAGCAGCATCCCTATCAGCAGCGGCGGCTCGTTCTCCTTGAGCGTCCCGTCGCCGAGGCTCGGCAGGTGGACCCGCCACACGGCCCCGTTGGCGACGGCGATCACGGCGCGGTCCTCGAGGCTGGCCTGCTCCCCGCGCGTCTCGGCGACCCAGACGCCGCGCGCGTCCTGGTAGACCGCGACCTCTGGGCGCTCCGCGTCAGGCAGCACGAGGTATCCGCCCGCGGCCAGCTGCGACTCGCCGGTGGCCAGCTGCACGGCCATGAGCGAGGGCCCGCCGTCGTCGGCGAGCAGCCACGCCGGGGACTCGCGGCCGAAGCGGAGTTCAGCGCCCCGGCGGATCGGCACCCGCTCGCCGGCCGCCAGGCGGAGTCCGTTGACGTGCGTCCCGTTGCGACTGCCGAGGTCGCAGACCTCCCACTTGCTGCCGTTCCACTCGAGCGCGGCGTGCTGGCTCGAGACCTGCGGTTCGCCGAGCACGAGGTCACAGGCCCGCGAGCGCCCGATCAGGCAGCGGGCCGGCAGCTGCAGCGTGTGCCCTGACTCCTGGGCTCGAAGCACACCCATGCGCGCGACGCTAACCGATCGCCCGCGCACGTACAACTGCGCGCGCGCGGAGCGTGCACGCGTTGGGTCGACGGCCCGCAACGACTGCGAGCCGTTCTGCGGGCCGTCCTGCGGGCCGTTCTGCTGGCCTGATTGCGGCCTATTGCGGCCTATTGAGGCCTACTGAGGCCTATTGCGGCCTATTGCGGCCTATTGCGGATTGATGACAGCGAGCTTGAGGCCGCCGGGGTACGCGTAGGAGGTCGCGTCGGTGTAGCCGACGCTGATGATGCCGAAGGGCGAGTCGCTCTCGGCCAGGTGGGCGCCCTCGCTGATCTTGTAGTCGGCGACCTCGTACTCGCCGACGGCGTAGTAGCCGTTGACGATCGCGCCGTCGATCTTGACGTCGGCGGCGCCCTTGAGGCGGATGATCTGGGCGTAGTGGACGACGTAGCCCTGGCCGGTGACGAAGGCGTAGCGGTCGAGGAACTGCTCGACGGGGATCATCTGGTACATCGCTGGGTCGCCCGTGCCGGCGCCGCCGCTCTGGCTCTCGAGGTACTGCACCGGCAGGAAGGGCTTGTCGCTCTCGAAGATGAAGCTGGTGTTGTTGGGGATCACGAGCTCGGCCCACTGGGCCTTGTTGACCATGAAGGGCGTGCCGGGCTGGACCGGGTTGGTGGTGACCATGGTGCCGTCCTCGCCGCCGAACACGCGCCAGTAGTGCTTCTCGGTGCCGCGCTTGGGCGAGTGGGCGCCGACGTACTTCTTCCCCCAGTAGTCGAGCGCGAGCATCTGCTCCTGGATGTGGTCGCAGTAGAGGGTGCCCTTGTTGGGCACGTTGATGCATTCGGCGGCGCCGACCACCCAGATCGGCTTGTCGGCGCTGACGAAGGTGCCGGTGAGGTCACCGCCGAAGTTGGCGCGGGCCTGCATGGTGTCGAAGCGGTTCATCATGATCTGGCCGGTCGCGCCGGCGGCGACGGCCGGCACGCCGGCGCCGGCGAGCGTGGCCTGGCTGGCGGTCCACTTGACGGTGGTGCCGTCGACCAGGGCGATCACGTTGAAGTAGCTGGGGTACGCGTTGTGCGAGTCGGGCCACGAGGAGATGACGTAGTCCTGCTTGAGCGCGTGCTCGGGGAACAGCACGGAGGCGTCGTTGGTGGCCTGGCCGGTGATCGGCGAGTGCTGGTAGGCGATGATCGGGATCGTGCTCTGGACGCGGTAGTTGCCGCCCTTGCGCAGGCCCGAGACCTTGTCGAAGGGCGGGTTGGTCATCTGGAAGATCTGGGTCTTGCCCGGCGTGACGATCACCGGGGCGCCCTGGGCCTGCTCGACGTTGGTGCCGTTGGGCGTGAAGTACAGCTGGACCGAGGCGTTCTTGGTCTTCGAGGTGTTGCCGAGGACCAGCGAGTCGATCTCGTTGCCGTAGATGTTGTCGACGCGGCTGGCGATGAAGGAGCAGCCGATCGTGCTCGGCTCGGCCTCGGCGAGCAGGCACAGGCTGGTACACAGGCCGCCGCTGCAGCCCTCGGTGTCGGCGCAGTTGACCGGCGGGTCGAAGGCCTCGCCCTGGCCGTTGCAGGTCTTGGTCGCGGCCTCGCCCTCGCACACCTTCTCGCCGGGGATGCAGAACAGGGCGGTGCAGACGTCGTTCTTGCAGCTCTCGCCCATGGGACAGGGCGCCGGCTCGAAGCCCGTGCAGTCGTCGGCGCAGATCAGCTGCTGGTCGCCCATGCAGCCGCCCGCCTCGCCCGGCGTGCAGGCGCAGGCCATGGTGGTGTCGCCGACGGTGCTGCTGGTGCTGGCGCTGATCGGGCCGGTGCTGTCGGTGGTGGTGGCCGCCGTGGTCGCGGTCGGGTCGGTGGTGGTGGTCGCGGGCTCGCCGGTGCTGGTGACGACGTCGGTCGCGCCGCTGGTCGGGGGCGTGGTGCTGACGGTCGTGTTGGGATCGCTGGTCGGCGTGTCGCTGGTGCTGCCCGGCGTCAGGCCGGAGGTCACGGTGGTCGCGCCGGTGCTGGCTTCGCCCGAGCTGCTGGTGCTGCCGTCGTCGCTGCAGGCGGCCACGGCGACGAGCGCGGCGGCGAGAGAGTGTAATCGGAGGTCTTGACGCATGGCCCCCATGTGCGGCCATCCGCGGGCGCGAAGCAACGACGCTGATGCGGACCTCGCCGGTTCGCGCGTGGGCGAGGCCCGCATTCCGATTCGCATGCGCGCAGGCACGCGCATGCGCGCGTGCGAGATCGGTGATCGGGGCCTGGTGAGCCCTGTTGCCATTGAGGCTATGAGGCCATCGCGGCCTCGTGAGCCTATTGCGGGTTGATGACCGCGAGCTGGAGGCCGCCGGGGTAGGCGTACGAGGTCACGCCGGTGTAGCCGACCACGGTGACGCCGAAGTTGGCGTCGCTCTCCGCGAGGTGGCCGCCCTCGCTGATCTTCCAGTCGGCGACCTCGTACTCGCCGACGGCGTAGTAGCCGTTGACGACCACGCCGTCGACCTTGACGTCGGCGCCGCCCTTCTGGCGGATGATCTGGGCGTAGTGGGTGGTGTAGCCGGTGCCGGTGGCGAAGGCGTAGCTGGCGAGGAACTGCTCGACGGGGATCATCTGGTAGCTGGCGGGGTCGCCGGTACCGGCGCCGCCGTCCTGGCCCTCGAGGTACTGCACCGGCAGGAAGGGCTTGTCGCTCTCGAAGATGAAGCTGGTGTTGTTGGGGATCACGATCTCCTTCCACTGGCCCTTGTTGAGCATGATGGGCGTGCCGGGCTGGGCCGGGGTGGTGGTGATCGTGGTGGCGTCCTCGCCGGCGAAGACGCGGTAGTAGTGCTTCTCGCTGCCGCGCTTGGGCGAGTGGGCGCCGACATACTTCTTGCCCCAATAGTCGAGCGGGAGCATCTGCTCCTCGATGTGGTCGCAGAAGGTGACGCCGTTCGGCACGTTCACGCAGTTGACGGCGCCGACCACCCAGATCGGCTTGTCGCTGCTGACGAAGGCGCCGGAGATGTCGCCGCCGTTGCCGACGCGCACCTCCATGGTGTCGAAGCGGTTCATCAGCACCTGGCCGGTCTGGCCTGCGGCGACAGCGGGGACGCCGGTGCCGGCCTGAGTGTTCTGCGGCGGGGTCCAGCTGACCGTCGTGTTGTCGGCGCTGGCGATCACGGAGAAGTAGCTGGGGTAGGCGCCGAGGCCGTCCTTGTAGGAGGCGACGATGTGCTGGGTCTTGAGCGCGTGCTCGGGCAGCAGCATCGAGGCGTCGTTGGTGGCCTGGGCGCCGATCGGGGAGTGCTGGTAGGCGACCACGGGGATCGTGCTCTGGATGCGGTAGGAGCCGCCCTTGCGCAGGCCCGAGACCTTGTTGAAGGGGGCGGTCGCGAGCTGGAAGGTGGCCGTCTTGCCGGGCATGATGACGACCGGGCCGCCCTGGGCCTGCTCGACGTTGCCGCCGACGGGCGTGACGTAGAACTGCACCGAGGCGGCCTTGGTCTTCGAGACGTTGCCGACGATCATCGAGTCGTTGGCGTTGTTGGAGTAGTTGTCCATGCGCTGGGCGAAGAAGGAGCAGCCGACCGAGCTCGGGGTCGCCTCGGCGATCAGGCACAGGCTGGTGCACTGGCCGACGCTGCAGCCCTCGCTGTCGGCGCAGTTGACCGGCGGGTCGAAGGCCTCGCCCTGAGCGTTGCAGGTCTTGGTCGCGGCCTCGCCCTCGCACACCTTCTCGCCCGGCTGGCAGAACAGGGCCACGCAGGCGTCGCCCTTGCAGACCTGGCCCATTGCGCAGGGGGTCGCGACGAAGCCGGTGCAGTCGTCGCTGCACACGAGCTGCTGGTCGCCCTCGCAGCCGCCGGCCTCGCCGGGGGTACAGGCGCAGGCCATGGTCGACTCGCCGACGCTGGTGCTGCCGCTGACGGGGCCGGTGCTGTTGTCGGTGGTCGCGCTGGCGCCGGTGGTGGTCGCGGTCGGGTCGCTGGTGCCGGTGGCGACGCCGCTGGTGTTCTCGCTGTCGGAGACGCCGCTGGCGACCGTGCTGCTCGCGCTGCCCTCGGTGGGGGTGGTGGGGCTGCTGGTCGGGTTGCTCTCGGTGCTGTCGGTGACCGTGGCGGGGGTCAGGCCGCTGTCGGTGATGGTGGCGGCGGTCTCGGTGTCGCGGCCGGTGTCGTCGCCGCACGCGGCGGTGATCGCCAGGGCGGGCAGCAGGGGCAGCAGGGATAAGGCGTGACGGCTTCGCATACCGCCATGTGCGGCGATCTCGTCGCGGGCTGCAAGCGGGAAGCGGCGGCTCGGGGGGTCGCGGTGCGGCGCGGAGTCACACCGGGCGTGTGCGTGCGGGCGGGGGCAGTTGACCGGACCTGGCCTTGCAGCGCTCGGCTCGTGTGCTCGACGATCGGCTCATTGGGGGTTGATCACTGCGAGCTTGAGGCCACCCGGGTATGCATACGAGGTCACGCCGGTGTAGCCGACCACCGTGATGCCGAAGGGGGCGTCGCTCTCGGCGAGGTGTCCCCCTTCGCTGATCGTGTGGTCGGAGACCTCGTATTCGCCGACGGCGTAGTAGTTGCCCACGACCGCGCCGTCGACCTTCACCTCGGGGCCGTTCTTGGTGCGAATGATCTGGGCGTAGTGGACCGAGTAACCGGTGCCGGTGACGAAGGCGTAGCTGTCGAGGAACTGCTCGACGGGGATCATCTGGTACATCGCGGGGTCGCCCGTGCCGGCGCCGCCGTCCTGGCCCTCGAGGTATTGCACCGGCAAGAAGGGCTTGTCGCTCTCGAACAGGAAGCTGGTGTTGTTGGCGATCACGAGCTCCTTCCACTGGCCCTTGTTCAGCATGATCGGGGTGCCGGGCTGGGGCGGCGTGGTGGTGACCACGGTGCCGTCCTCGCCGCCGTAGACCCGCCAGTAGTGCTGCTCGCCGCCGCGCTTGGGCGAGTGGGCGCCGACGTACTGCTTGCCCCAATAGTCGAGCGGGAGCATCTGCTCCTCGATGTGATCGCAGAAGGTGACGTTGGTCGGGACGTTCACGCAGTTGACGGCGCCGACCACCCAGATCGGCTTGTCGGCGGTGATGAAGGTGCCGGAGACGTCGCCGCCGTCGGGGGCGCGGACCTCCATGGTGTCGAAGCGATTCATGAGCACCTGGCCGGTCTGGCCGGCGGCGACGTCGGGGACGCCGGCGCCGCCGAGCGTGCTCTGCGGCGGGGTCCACTTGACGGTGGTGTTGTCGGCGATCGCCAGGACGTTGAAGTAGCTGGGGAGGAAGCCGAGGCCGTCGATGTAGGAGGCGACGACGTAGTCCTGCTTGAGCGCGTGCTCGGGCAGCAGCATGGAGGCGTCGTTGGTCGCCTGGGCGCCGATCGGTGAGTGCTGGTAGGCGACCACGGGGATCGTGCTCTGGACCCGGTAGGAACCGCCCTGACGCAGGCCGGAGGCCTTGCTGAAGGGGGCCTCGCTGAGCGGGAAGGTCTTGGTCATGCCCGGCGGGATGTCGACCGGGGCGCCCTGGGCGACCTCGATGTTGGTGCCGCTGGTGGTGAGGTAGAGCTGGACCGAGGCGGCCTTGATCTTCGAGGTGTTGCCGACGATGAGGGAGTCGTCGGCGTAGTTGTTGTAGTTGTCCATGCGCTGGGCGAAGAAGGAGCAGCCGACCGAGCTGGGGGTCGCCTCGGCGAGCTCGCAGAGGGTCAGGCAGGTACCGTTGAGGCAGGTCTCGTCGGCGCCGCAGGGGACCGGCGGATCGAAGGCGTCGCCGCCGGCGTTGCACGCCTTGGTGGCGGTGTCGCTGTCGCACACGATCTCGCCGGGGTTGCACAGCTGGGCCGAGCAGGCGCCGTCCTTGCAGACCTGTCCGTTGGGACAGGGCGTGGCGGCGAAGCCGGAGCAGTCGTCGGCGCACACGAGCTGCTGGTCGCCCTCGCAGCCGTTCTGCTCGCCGGGGGTGCAGGCGCAGGGGCCGGTGGTGGTGGCGGTGGCGGTGGCGCTGAGCTGACCGGTGCTGGCGGTGTCGGTGGCGCTGGCCTCGGTGGCGCCACCGGTGGCCCCGCTGACCGCGGTGCTGGCGTCGGGGCCGTTGCTGGTCGGGAGCTCGTCGGTGACGCTGGCGGGGGTCAGGCCGGAGCCGGCCGTGGTGCTGGCGCCGGCCGAGTCGACGCGGCCGCTGTCACCACAGGCGGCGGCGAGCAGGAGGAGAGGGACGATCGGCAGGGGCAGGCGGCTGCGCATGCCTCATGTCGGCCGATCGACGGGAAATTGGCAAGGGGGTCAGAAGCGCAGGCGGCTGCGCATGTCGGCCGATCGACGGGAAATTGGCAAGCGGTCAGAAGCGCAGGTTGACGCCGCCGCCGGCGAGGCGCAGGCGGGCCTTGCCGAGCGCGAGGCCGTCGAGCTGGCGCTTGGCCTTGATGGCCTTCGAGAGCGGGACGAAGGAGTAGACGAGGACCAGGACGCCGACCAGGCCGATGAGGTAACCGGCGGTGATGAACTTGTCGGGTGGGGCTTCCGTGGTGCCGCTCGAGTCCGACTTCTTTTGGAACCCGTACACGAGCAGGCCGACGCCGGCGCCGGTGGCTGCGGCGCCGAAGGTCAGGGTGGTGGCACCGACGGCGATCTGTCTCTTGTAGCCGCTGGCGATCTTGCTGCGGCGCTCGCTGAGCTCCTCGATCCGCTGCTCGGCGACGATCGCCTCGTCGGCGAGGGCGAACGGGATGAAGGACTTGTACTCGCGGACGGCGGTGCCGAGCTTGCCCTGGGCCTCGGCCATGACACCGAGGTTGAAGTGGAGCGGGCGCCACTGCGGGGCGAAGAAGGCGGCGCGGCGCAGCTCGGCCTCGGCGACCGCGTAGGCCTGGTTCTTGTACTGCTGGTAGGCCTTGACGACGTGCTGCTGGGCCTGGGGGCTGAGCTCGTCGGTGGCCTCGCCGGGGTCGGGTGTGGGCTCGGGCTGCGGGCTGCGGGCGTGGGCGGCGGCGGGCAGGGCGAGGCTGACGCTGCAGGCGATTGCGAGGGCGGCGCGCAGGACGGTGAGGGGGTGGCGCGGGGTCATGGCGGCTCTCAGGGGCTCTTCGGGTGGATCTCGTAGGTGAAGGTGGCGCGGGCCCAGCGACTGATCGGGACGCTGGCGAGGGCCTGGGTGAGCTTGGCGGCGTACGTGACGGCGTCGCTGCCGTCGCCGATCGCGGTCGGCTTGAACTGGTCGAAGTCGGCGCGGGTGGTGAAGGCGTAGACGACGAGGGTCTCGCGCGCGAGGGTCGTCGGGTCGGCCAGGCGGGCGCCGATCGGATGCTCGCCGACGCCGGGCAGGACCAGTGGTTGGTTGGCCTTGACCTGCGGCACGGGCACGTCGGGCGCCGGGTAGAGCACCGCCCCTGCCCCACTCGCCTCGAGATAGAAGATCACGAGGTAGGCGTCCTGGTTGGTGGTGAAGGTGAACTGGACGAGGTCGCCGTCGTCGAGCTGGGCGGGGGCGTCGACCAGGAGGTCGAGCGCCTTGGTCTGGGGGGCACGCTTGTAGGTGAAGGCGTAGGCCTGGGGGGTCGACCAGGACATCTCGTCGGCGACGTCGGTGGCGCCCTCGCGGGTGGCACCGATCTGCAGCGGACCGCGGCCGACGTTGCCGGTGGCGTTGCCCTCGGCCTTGCGCAGCAGGCGACGCTCGCCGGTGCCGACGCGCACGGAGTTGACGATGACGTCGCCGCAGGGGCCCTCGGTGTCGGCGGTGAGGGTCTCGGCGTTGTTGATCTTCATCGCCGCCTCGACGGAGCGGCCGTAGCGGGCCTCGAGCTTGAGGATCTCGCTGTAGCCGCCTGACATCGCGGTCATGTCGCCGAGGCCGATGCGGTAGGACTTCTGGTACTCGGCGGCGGAGCGCTTGACGCGGACCTGGCAGCCGGGGGCGCGCTCGTCGGCGATGGTCCAGGCGCCCTTGCTCGAGAGGTGGACGGTGCGACCGAGCAGGTCCTCGGCGTCGGCGGTGGGCTCGAGCAGGAAATGGGTATCGGTCGAGAAGCTGCCGATCTTATCGTGGACCTCGGGGTCGGCGTCGGGGGCCTCGAGGAAGCCCTTCTTGGTGCAGCCGGCGAGCGTGAGCAGGCAGACGAGTGGGAGGACGCGCTTCACTTGGCGTACCCCCACGAGACGATGAAGTCGGCGGGGGCGCCGAGCTTCTTGCCGACCTGGACGCTGGGGGTCTGGTCGCGGTTGGCTCGCTTGGCCTCCCGCTTGACGCGGGGCTTGATCCAATCCTCGAGCTCCTTGAGCGAGATCTGGCCGTCGCCGTTGATGTCGGCCTGGCCGGAGCCGATCGCGTCGATGAGATATTTTGAGAACAGGCCGCCCTTGCCGTCGGCGCTGGGGCCCGAGATCTCGGCGCCGGTGGAGGCGGACAGCAGGACGACGCGGGCGGTGGTCTTGACGGGCTCGACGCGGACCAGCGGGCGGGTGCCGGGGGCGAGCACGGAGCGGCCGCCGGCGCCGGAGAAGCAGGAGTCGGCGATCGCCAGGACGTCCTTGGCCTTGGTCTTCTCGAGGTCGCCCAGGACCTCGGTCATCTTCATCGCCGACTCGCCGAGGTACTGCGGGTCGCCGTCGTAGGGGACGATGTACGAGGCGCCGGAGGTCGGGTCGGGCGCGCCGTGGCCGCTGAAATACACGTAGATGCGGCCGCCGGCGGGGACGTTGCTCTGCAGCCAGCGCAGCTGCTTGGCGATGTCGGTCTTGCTGGCGCGGTCGTCGAGCAGGAGGCGGACGTTCTCCTCGGGGACGCCGAGGGTGGTGCGGGCCATCTCGGCGAAGCGCTCGGCGTCGCCGCGCGCACCGGTGGCGGCGGGGACGTCACGATACTTCTCGATGCCGATGATGAGGGCGTAGCTGCCGGGCTGCGGGGCGGCGACGACGAGGGCGCCGGCGCGGAGCGGGTCGGCGGGACGGTTGTCGGCCGGGCGCGGGTCAGCCGGGCGGTTGTCGGCGACGCGGTCGTCGCCGCGGTCGGGCGTGACGTCCGGGCTGGCGCCGACGGGCCGCGACTGGCCCGCGTCGGCGACCAGGTCGGCCGGGAGGATCAGCGCGGGGAGCTCGTCGGAGGGGGTCTCCGACTTGGGCACGGCGTTGCTGCAGGCGCCGAGGAGCGCCGCGAGGGCGACGACAAAGAGGCTTCGAGATCGCGTGGACATGGCGGAGCCGGGCGAGACTATACCCGTCCCCTGGCCGCGGCGAGGGGGCCCGCACATGCGGCGTGAACGCGGGGTTGTGCGGTCCCTGGCGCCAGTTGGGGCGTGACTTGTCGCGCCCGGCGGAGCACGGTGCGACCCGGCGTGGCGCGGCGGTCGACCTGGCTCTCGGGACATGTCGACCTGCGAATCGATGACATGTCCCTTTCGACATGTTGCATGCGACATGTCGCAATCGCCAGGTGGCCAGCCCGATGCGCGGCCCGACGCGCGTGAGCTGCGCCGCCCGACGCGCGTGAGCTGCGCCGCCCGACGCGCGTGAGCTGCGCCGCCCGACGCGCGTGAGCTGCGCCGACATGCGCTGCGTCACGGTCGAAAGGGGGCCCCGGGCGGCTTGCCGCGCGCGCGTTCGACCCACTATCCTGCGGCGGCGTATGGACCTCGAACTCGGGACCCCCCTCACCCCCTCGGCGACGCGGATGCTGTTGCTCGGCTCAGGCGAGCTCGGGCGCGAGGTGGCGCTCGAGGCGATGCGGCTCGGCGTGGAGGTGATCGCGTGCGACCGCTACCGCGACGCGCCGGCGATGCAGGTGGCGCACCGCAGCCACGTGTTCGACATGCAGGACCGCGACGCGGTGCGGGCGGTGGTCGGGCGGGAGAAGCCGCACTACATCGTGCCGGAGGTCGAGGCGATCGCGACCGACGCGCTGGTCGAGCTCGAGGCGGAGGGCTGGACGGTGATCCCGACGGCGCGGGCGACCCGGCTGACGATGGACCGCGAGGGCATCCGTCGGCTCGCGGCCGAGCAGCTGGAGCTGCCGACCAGCCCCTACGCGTTCGCCGACAGCCTGGCGGAGGTCGAGGCCGCGGTGGCGCGGATCGGCCTGCCGTGTGTGATCAAGCCGGTGATGTCGAGCTCGGGCAAGGGTCAGAGCACGGTGCGCGAGCTGTCCGAGCTGCCGACCGCGTGGGACTACGCGCTGGCCGGGGCGCGCGGCAAGTCGGCGCGGGTGATCGTCGAGGGCTTCGTCCGCTTCGACAGCGAGATCACGCTGCTGACGATCCGGACCCGCGACGAGGGCACCCTGTTCTGCCCGCCGATCGGGCACCGCCAGGAGCGCGGCGATTACATGGAGTCGTGGCAGCCGCACGCGATGTCGGCGACGGCGCTCGAGCGGGCCCAGATCGTGGCGGAGACGGTGACCGAGGCGCTCGGCGGGGTCGGGCTGTTCGGGGTGGAGCTGTTCCTGGTCGGCGACGAGGTGATCTTCAGCGAGGTGAGCCCGCGGCCGCACGACACCGGGATGGTGACGATGACGACGCAGGACCTCAGCGAGTTCGAGCTGCACGTGCGGGCGATCCTCGGGCTGCCGATCGTGCGGGTGATCCAGCGCGCGCCGGGGGCGTCGTCGGTGATCCTGGCCGAGCGGGCGGGCCACAACCCGCGCTTCCTCGGGGTCGCGCAGGCGCTGCAGGACCCGCGCACGCGCGTGCGGCTGTTCGCCAAGCCGGACACCCGCCGCTACCGTCGCATGGGCGTGGTGCTGACCTACGGTGACACGGTCGAGGAGGCGCGCGCGCGGGCCAACGCGGCGGCGCGGGGCATCGAGGTCGTGGTCGACGCGGGCTGAGCTCCGGCAGCAGGGAGCCCGCGGTGCCCGGGCGTCACCGGCCGTCCGTGGCGCTTGTGCGCACGCGGGCTTGGGCGCCGAGAGCCACGCGCGTTGCGGTCATCGGCGTCGCTTGTCCCGCTGTCCCACGAGGGTGATAGTCGCGGTGTCGCAATGCGCGACGCCGGCTCCTGGGTCGGCAGAAGGAGCCCGATCGATGACATCCACACGCCCTATCTTCGCGGTCCACTCGCGTGGCCTCAGCCTCGCCGCCCCCCTGCTCGCGCTCGGGCTGGCCCTGACCCCCGGCGACGCCGCGGCCGTCTGCAGCAACGGTGACCTGCTCGACTGCAACCCGGTCGGCCAGACCCTGAACCCCGCCGCCCGCTTCGTCGACCCCAACCCTCCCCCCGGCTACACGCAGTGCGCCGGCTTCATCAACACGAACCAGGACGACGTGAACCGCTTCTGGGAGAACAACTGCCTGCCCTTCAAGGGCGGCCAGCTGTGGCTGCGGCTGTACGACCTGAACAACAACATCATCGCCGGTGCCCACCTGTTCGACGGCGTCGGCGGCTGTCCGTGGGGCGCATCGCACATCGGCTACGACACCGATATGAACGAGGGCGCCGGTTTCCTCGACCAGCAGGGCGCCTGCAACGACGGCGCCGGCGTGTCGCTGGCCTGGTTCATCGACAACTCGAACTACTGCGGCTGCGGCGACTACAGCTGCAACGACATCTACACCGCCAACCAGGCCAACAACAAGGTCCTCTACGTCGGCGGCGACGCCAGCAACCCGGGCCGGGAGATCGTCTACAGCGGGCCCGGGGGCAAGGGCGGCTGCGCCGTGGACGGCAACGCGGTGTTCTTCGCCAAGCTCGCGATCTACAACCTGAACCCTGACGCCGACGGCGACGGCGTCCCCAACCCGCAGGACAACTGCCCCAACGACGCCAACGCGAACCAGGCCGACGCCGACAACGACGACCTCGGCGACGTCTGCGACGCGTGCCCCGACGACCCCGACAACGACGTCGACAAGGACCTCGTCTGCGGCGACGTCGACCTCTGCCCCGACGACCCCGACCCCGACCAGGAGGACGCCGACAGCGACGCCCTCGGCGACGCCTGCGACGCCTGTCCGGCGGACCCCGACAACGACGTCGACCTCGACCTCGTCTGCGGCGACGTCGACCTCTGCCCGCAGGACGCCGACCCCAACCAGGAGGACGCCGACAGCGACACCCTCGGCGATGTCTGCGACGCCTGCCCGAACGACCCCGACAACGACGCCGACGCCGACGCTGTCTGCGGCGACCTCGACAACTGCCCGATTGACGCCAACCCCGGTCAGGAAGACGGCGACATGAACGGCATGGGCGACGCCTGCGACCCGATCGACCCGCCGGGCACGACCTCCGGTTCGACCACCGACACCACGGACGGCACCACCTCGACCACGACCGACGCCACCAGCACCACCGGCGACGCCGAGAGCACGGGCAACCCGACGACCACCGATCCCGGCACCACCGGCACCCCGACCAGCGACCCGACCGGCACGCCGACCAGCGATGCCACGACCCTGCCGCAGGGCGACAGCACCGGCGAACCAGCCGGCAGCAGCGGCAGCGGCAGCGACAGCGACACCGCCGGCGTCGACGACGGCGGCTGCGGCTGCACGAGCGCCGGCACGCCGCCGATGAGCGCGCTGTGGCTCGGCCTCGCCGGCCTCGCGCTGCGTCGTCGCCGACGCGGCGCGTGAACGGGCCACGGGCGCGAGCCGCCGCCACCGATCGACGGGCGAGCTGGATCAGGTCGTGATCAGCTCGGCGTGGAGGGTGGCGCCGGCCGGGCGCTCGGGCCACATCGCGAAGTCGAGGCAGAAGTCGTGCGCAGCCGCGAGCAGCTCGCGCGCGGGGCCGCCGATGAGGCCGATGCTCTGGTGGGCTTCGGCGCCGCGGGTCGCTCGCGGGTAGGGGCGGACGCGGGCGCTGCAGGCCTCGAGCGCGAGCAGCAGGCGGAGGACGTGGCCGTCGAGCCAGCCGCGACAGGCGAGCTCGCCGTCCAGGTCGACGCCGCTGAGGCTGAGGACCAGGCGACGCGGGTCGCTGGCGGGGTCGACGGGGGCGCGCAGCTCGTCGGCGTCGGCGCGGACGATCGCGTCGGCGCGGCGCAGCTCGTGGCGCACCAGCGTGTAGGTCGAGCGGGTCAGACCGCGGGCCGAGTTGAAGGGCGGCGGGGTCGGCGTGTAGATCGGCCAGGGGGCGCGGCGCGTGGGGGCGATCGCGGGGAGCGGGCCGAGAGCGACCGGACGACCGGGCTCCCACACCGCGAACACGGCGAAGAAGTGGCGCAGCAGGGCGTCGGGGTCGGACGGGACGCCGAGCCTGGCGGCGTCGCGCGCGGCGAAGGCGGCGAGCAGGGCCCACGAGTAGCCGCCGAGCAGGCCCCAGGCGCCGACGTCGAGGGCGCGCGCGCGGGCCCAGGCCCGCACGCGCTGCAGCATGGCGATGAAGACGGGGAGCTCGAGGTGGCCGTCGAGGGAGGCGGGGACGGCGTCGGCGTCGAGGCAGGTGAGCGCGGCGCGGCGGCTCGGGTCGTCGAGGCTGGCGAGCTCGTCGGGCGTGAGCGCGGCGAGGCGAGCCGCCGAGAGCGAGGCGGGGAGGCCGGCGTACTGGAGGTCGACGGCGAGCTCGCCGAGGCGCATGCGCAGGACGGGGAGGCCGGCGCTGGTGGCCTCGCGCACGGCGGTGACGCGCTCGCCGAGGCGCTCACGTACGGCGGTGAACAGCGCGGCGCGATCGAGGGTCGAGGGGCCGGCGCACACGAGGTCGAGGTCGGAGTCGGGGGTGGCGACGCCGAGCCGCGCCGAGCCGACGATGTGCAAGCAACGATCGCCGACGAGCTCGCTGCACGCGGCGGCGATCGCAGCGACGGCGGCGAGGTGACGCGGCGAGGGCAGCTCGGCCCAGGGCGGCGGGGCGACGACGCCGGGGATCGCGGCGAGGGGTGAGGGCGGCGTGGGCCGTCGCGCTGGGAGCTCCGAGCTGCGCGTCGCGGCGGTCGCCGGATGCTCTGGCGGGAGCGTCGGCGCGGTCGCCGGGCGCCCCGTTGTGCCAGCCGCCGAAGCGTCGGGTCGACTCGTCGCGGCGCGATGCGTCGCGCCGAGCGGGAGGCTGTGGCGGATCGCGAACGGCTGCTCGTCGCGGCGGCTGATCAGGTGGAGGGCGTCGATCGTGCACTCGAGCGGGCGCCAGCGGGCCTGCCACTGGGCGATGGTGGCGGCGATCTCGGCCTCGCTACCGGCGAGCTTGGCGACGGTGAGGTGGGGGGTGAAGCCGGCGCTGGCGCGGCCGGCCTGCTCGACGCAGGCGGGGAACAGCGGGGCGAGGGCCTGCTCCAGCGCGACCAGGGCGGTGGGCGGATCGCAGGCGGGTGCGAGCCACACGGTGGTGCTGCCGCGGTGATCGAAGCGACGCAGCTCGCCGAGGCGCAGGCGGATCGGCGGGTGGGCGCGCAGCAGCGGCGCGATGCAGGCGACGGCCTCGGCGAAGTGGGCCTCGGGGATGAAGCCGTAGATGAGATTGATGTGCGGCATCCAGCGCGCGTACGCGGGATCGTGGGCGGCGCGGATCGCCTGGATCGGGGCCCACACGGCCTCGGGTGGGATCACGACGAGGGCGCTGCGGTGCACCGGGGCGGCGTCGATCGGCGAGGCCGCGGTGAGCGAGGCTGCGGCGGCCGGGCCCACGGCGGCCGGGCCGAGCTGCAGGAGGGCGCAGAGGCCGAAGTGGTCGGAGGCGAATTGACTCTCGCCGTGGCGCTCGCCGATCGGTCGGTCGGCGAAGCGGACCACCTCGATCGGGGCGATCGCCCCGGTCGGCGCGCGCAGCAGGACGCGATCGAAGCGCGCCGCCTGGCCGCTGCGCGACATCAGGGCGGCGAGCGGGTTGGCGACCGGGTCGAAGGTGAAGCCGGGGTGGTGCGGGTGCAGCTGCTGCCAGGCGTCGACGAGGCCGGCGGCGGCGAGCTGGTGGTTCTCGTCGCCGTCGCCGAAGTTGAAGTCGCCGAGGACCAGCGCGTCGCCGGGTCGGCGGGCGAGGCGAGCGAACAGCACGGCGAGCTGCTCGGCCCGCTTGTCGGCGGCGCCGTCCTTCTGATTGCTCGTGAGGTGCAGCGCCGCGATCGTGAGTGGGCGACCGGCGAGCGCGAGCTGGCCGAGCAGCAGCTTCTTTTGGGCCGAGAAGCTGTGCAGCTCGAGCGCGAGCGGCCAGCGCGACAGCAGGGCCTGGCCGTAGGGTTGCAGGCCGAGCGCCTCGGGACCGGCGGAGACGTGGTAGCGGGCCTGGACCCACGGCTCGGCGAGCAGCTCGGCCCAGAACTCGGGGGTGACCTCCTGCAGGGCGATGATGTCGGCGTCCTGGGCCTGGAGGAGCGCGCGGCAGGCGAGGCGGCGCTCGTCGCTGTAGATGTGCTCGGCCTCGTGGACGTCGTAGAGGACGTTGTAGGTGAGGACGGCGAGCGACTCGAGGGCGAGCTCGCGGTGCGGGGGATCGACGGGGCGCCACGTCGCGGTGGTGGGGTCGAAGCGGAGGCAGGGGATCGCGACGAACTCGGCGGCGCCGCGGGCCTGGCGGGCGGGCTCGGGCGCGGGCGCGGGCGCGGCGGCGCAGGCCCGCTGGATCGCGGCGAGGTCGGCGGCCTGGCTGATGCCCGAGCCGAACACGAGGTCGATGCGCTCGCGGCGGTCCCACACGATCAGCGGGCCGGCCTTGATGAACCAGATGCGGTGCCAGGGGACCTCGCCCTCGCCGAGGAAGTCGGCGAGCGGGGCCTCGCGCACGCCCGCGAAGCGCTCCTCGTAGCCGATCGTGAAGTGGGCCGCGGCGAAGATCGGATCGAAGCGGATGCGGCCGACGATGTCTTGCACCGGCCGGAGCCCGCGCTCGGGCCTGCGGTTGTCGCGGATCGTCGCCATCGCGGCGGCGACGATAACAGCAGCGCCGCGGCTGTGGTGGGCGCAGCTGCGCGCTCAGGGCGGTGGCGCGGCCTGGGCGGCCTGATAGAGCTCGTTCACGAACGCTGGCGGCTCGGGCTGGGCGCGCCAGTCGACCTGCTGGCGCCCGCGCGAGTGGTCCCAGCGGAGCATCCACGACACGCCCGCGGGTCCCGCGTAGGTGTCGGGCTCGCGGTAGGCCGGGTCGGCGAGGGCCTGCTCGAGGGTGATGAACGCGTAGCCGCGGCGGCGGAAGATCGCGGCGACGGCGGTGAAGTGATCGGCGTTGAGCTCGTTGGCGTGGAGCAGCAGCACGTGGCGGATCGGGCGGCCGAACATGGCCTGCTCGGCGCCCTCGTAGAACACCACGCTGGCCTCGAGGTGGGCGAGGTAGGCGGCGGCGATGCGATCGGCGAGCGCCGCGTCGCCGCGGGTGTGGGCGTCGGTGTAGACGAAGTTGAACATCCAGTCGGAGTTGTCGAGCGTGACCGGGGCGACGGTGTAGCCGCGATCGGCGAGGAAGGACTCGAAGGCGGCGCGGGTCGCTAGGTCGGGGCCGGTGTGCAGGTAGGGGTGCCGGAAGTAGCGCAGGGGCTGGCCGCGCTCGGCCTGCAGGGCGCGGATCGTCGGCTCGCCGGCGATGAGGTCGGCCTCGTACTCGGCCAGCGGCGTGCGGGTGAGCGACGGGTGGGTCGCGGTGTGGTTGCCGAGCTCGAGGCCGGCGGCGCTCCACTGGCGGAGGATCTCGAGGCGGGCCGGTCGCTCGTCGCAGGTGCACAGCTTGGCCTCGTTGACGAAGCCGACCGCGGGCACGCCGGCGGCGCGGACGCTGGCCAGCAGCGCGGTGGTCATCGCCCGGGTGCGCGGCACGCCGAGGTCGCGGCCGCCGACGATCAGGTCGTCGATCGTGACGGCGACGGCGCGGGTGGTCGCGACGGGGGCGGGCGCAAGCGGGGTCGCGGGCGCAGGCGGGGTCGCGGGCGCAGGCGGGGTCACGGGCTTGCAGGCGGCCAGGGCGAGGCCGACCAGCAGCGTACGAACCAGCGGTGGCGCCACGCGGGGACTCTGGCGGCGATCAGCCGCCGGCGAAGATGTCGACGCCGCGGCCGCGCAGGACCTCGACCGCCTCGCGCACGGGCAGGCGGGTCAGCTGGAGCTGATCGCGGACGATCGCCTCGAGCTCGTCGATGTCGCGGATCGGCGTGATGGTGGTGATGTTGTGGTGCGTGGTGACGAGGTTGTTGTCGTAGACCTCGAGCACGCGCGAGGCGAAGAAGCGGGAGATGCGGAGCGATCGCTGGGCCCGGCCGGCCGGGTCGGCGGCGCGCTGGATCGCGGCGGTGAAGCCGTCGGCGGCGAGGGCGGGCGGCTTGGCGACGTAGCTCTGGACCTTGTTGCCGCCGCGCAGGGTCGCGACCTCGACCGCGCCGGCGCCGGCGACGTGGCGGTCGATGGCCAATTGGAAGTCGCCGTGGAGCACGATGTGGGGCAGCGCGGCCAGCGAGATCGGCTGGTAGAAGGGCACGCCGTAGCCGATGTCGACGAGGTAGTGGGTGTCCTCGAAGCGCACGCGGCAGACGGCGTGCGAGCGCGGGACCCCGCCGATGTCGGCGCCGAGCAGCTCGACCTCGTAATCGAGGTACTGCAGCAGCGACGCGAAGTGGATCGGGATGGTGAAGTTGTCGCCGCCGAGGTCGCGCTCGGCGATGCCGTCGAGGAAGGACCCAATCGGCTGCAGCTCACCAGCGTTGCCGGCGTGCCCCGCGAGCAGCTGCGTGACGTTCTCGTAGGGCACCTTGATCAGGTGGCTGCTGACGAGCTCGTGCAGGCCCGGGTCGCCGACCCAGCCGAGGATGCCGAGGTAGCGGCGATAAAGCTCGTCCTGGGGGCTCTGCGTCATACCTGCGCGCGGGATGGTAACAGCTTTGCCGGCGCGACAAGGCGACCGGATCCAAAAACCGCGTGAGGCTGGTACCATCCCCCGCCGCCCAGGAGGCCCCGCCGATGACCCTCGCCGACCCCACGCTGTCCGCCCCGTCCCCCACCCGCCTGTTTGAGAAGTACAGCCCGGTGACGGGCGCCTCGATGGGTCAGTTCCCGATCGCCGACAGCGAGGCGGTGGAGGGCGCGGTGGCGCGGGCGCGGGCGGCCTTCCCGGGCTGGCGCGACACGCCGCTGGCGGTCCGGCTGGAGGCCATCAACCGCGGCCGCGACGTCCTGCTCGAGCAGGCCGAGACCTACGCGCGCAAGATCGCCGACGACACCGGCAAGCCGATCATCGAGGCGCTGATGTTCGAGCTGGCGGTGGTGCCGATGTTCCTCGACCACTACCTCAAGCGCGCGCCGAAGCTGTTGACGCGGCGCAAGGTCAGCACGCCGATGGCCCTGCTCGGCAAGACGGGTTACATCGAGCACTTCCCGCGCGGGGTCATCGGCATCATCGCCCCGTGGAACTTCCCGTTCCAGCTGTCGGTGCTGCCCGTGATCTCGGCGCTGATCGGCGGCAACACGGCGGTGCTCAAGCCCTCCGAGGTGACCCCGATCGCGGGCGAGGTGGTGGCCGACTTCTTCCGCCGCATGGGCCTGCCGCCGGGGGTGGTCGAGGTCGTCGCCGGCGACGGCAGCACCGGCGCGGCGCTGTGTCGGGCCAACGTCGACATGCTGTTCTTCACCGGCTCGGTGGCGACCGGGCGCAGGGTCGCGGCCGCGGCCGCGGAGCGGCCGATCCCCTGCGAGCTCGAGCTCGGCGGCAAGGACGTCTTCATCGTCTGCGCCGACGCCAACCTCGAGCGCGCCGCCGAGGCGGTCGTGTTCGGCTCGATGGCCAACTGCGGCCAGGCCTGCGTCTCGGTCGAGCGGGCGCTGGTGGTCGACTCGGTGCACGACCGCTTCGTCGAGCTGGTCAAGCGCAAGCTGGCGCGCATCAAGGTCGGCGGCCCGGACGAGCAGGCGGAGATGGGGCCGATGACCTTCGCCAAGCAGCTGCAGACCGTCGAGCGCCACGTCGAGGCGGCGCGCCAGGCCGGGGCGAAGGTGCTGACGGGCGGCCAGCGGCTCGACCGCGCCGGCCTGTTCTATCCGCCGACCCTGCTGACGGACGTGCGCCCCGACATGGACATCTACCGCGAGGAGACCTTCGGCCCGGTGCTGCCGGTGATCCGCGTGCGCGACGAGGAGGAGGCGGTGCGCCTGGCCAACGCCAGCGAGTTCGGGCTGGTCGGCAGCGTGTGGACGCAGGACCTCGACAAGGGCATGCGCATCGCGTCGCGGCTCGAGTCGGGGCAGGTGATGATCAACGACGTGTTTAGCTCGGTCGGCCACCCGGGCCTGCCGTTCGGCGGGGTGCGCTCGAGCGGCCTCGGCCGCTACCACGGCGACGAGGGCCTGCTGACCTTCATGAACCCGCGGGCCATCCTGGTCGACCGCGGCAAGGCCGACTACGACCCGATCTGGTACCCGTACACCGACAAGCTCGCCTCGGCCTTCGAGGTGTTTCGCGGCGTCGCTGGCAAGAAGCTGGGCAGCCTGGTCCGGGGCTTTTTGGGGCTGCGCAAGGCCAGCATCGACGGCCACAAGTGAGGTGATTCCGCGGACACGGGCGCGTTGTTGACATCGCGGGGGGTCCAGGTAGCCTCGCGCCGATGAACTCGCCGACGAAGTCGCCGACGCAGCGTCCGGGTCCGAAGCCAGAGCGCTGGGGTACACGCGTCGGCCTGGTGCTCGCGGTCGCGGGCAACGCGGTCGGGCTCGGCAACTTCCTGCGCTTCCCGGCCCAGGCGGCGCAAAACGGCGGCGGCGCGTTCCTCATTCCGTACCTGATCTCGTTCCTGCTGATGGGCCTGCCGCTGCTGTGGGTCGAGTGGGCGATCGGCCGCCACGGCGGACAATACGGGCACCACGCGTCCCCCGGGATGTTCGCGCGGATGGGCCGCGGGTCGTGGCTCAAGTACGTCGGCGTGTTCGGCCTGTTCACCAACCTCACGGTCGCCGCCTATTACTGTTACATCGAGAGCTGGACCCTCGCGTACGTGTGGCACTCGCTGATCGGCACGTTCACGCACACACCAGCGACCACCTTCTTCCCCGAGTACCTCGGCACCACCAACCCGTCGATCACCGCGGTGCCCTACGAGGCCGCCTGCTGGTTCGTCGGCACGCTGGCGCTCAACACCTGGATCCTCTCGCGCGGGCTGGTCAAGGGCATCGAGCTGGCGGCCAAGATCGGCATGCCGATGCTGCTGCTGTTCGGCGTGGTCCTGGCGATCAACGGCCTGACCCTCGGGCCAGGTGACCCGGGCGTCGTCGAGAGCCCGCTGGTCGGCCTCAACTTCGTGTGGATGCCGCAGACCTCGGGCCTGTGGAACCCGAGCACCTGGCTGGCCGCCGCCGGTCAGGTGTTCTTCACGCTCTCGGTCGGCATGGGCTCGATCCACTGCTACGCCGCGTACCTGCGCGAGCGCGACGACATCGCCCTGAACGCCACCACCGCCGGCGCGGTCAACGAGTTCGTCGAGGTCGTCCTCGGCAGCGCGATCCTCATCCCGATCGCGACCGCCTACCTCGGCCTCAACCTGGTCCAGGCGGCCACCGCCGGCGGCAGCGGCTTCGACCTCGCCTTCCTCACCCTGCCGACCCTGTTCAACCAGTGGGGCGCGTTCGGGCCGATCGCCTGCGCCATGTGGTTCGGCCTGCTGTTCTTCGCCGGCATCACCTCGTCGCTGGCGATGGGCCAGCCGGTCGTCGCCTTCCTGCAGGACGAGTTCAAGGCCCGCCGCGGCGCCGCGGCGGGGGTGTTCGGGCTGTCGACCCTGGTGCTCGGCATGATGTGCGTGATCCTCTACCCGGGCGGCACCTTCGACGAGTTCGACTTCTGGACCGGCACCTTCTCGCTCATCATCTTCGCCTTCGCCGAGGTGATCATCTTCGGCTGGATCTTCGGCATCGAGAAGGGCTGGGCGGAGATCAACCGCGGCGCCGATCTCAAGCTGCCCGGCTTCTTCAAGTACGTGATCAAGTACGTGACCCCGACCTTCATCGGCGTGGTCCTGCTCGGCGCCCTGATCAAGCCGAGCGGCGGCTGGGGCGACGCGCTGTCGGCCCTGCTGCACACCGGCCGCTGGCCCTTCGCCCCCGGCAGCGTGATCGGCAAGGTGTTCCACGTCGGCGAGACGCAGAGCTGGTTCGACCCCGCCGGTCAGGTCACCCGCGTGTTCGTCGAGGACCTGACCCGCGTCGTCCTCATCACCGTGTTCGTCCTGATCGCCCTGCTCGTGCGCAAGGCCTGGGCCGGCAAGAGCATCACCCACGACCAGCAAGAAGGACCCCGCCTGTGACCCTCAGCGCCTGGATCATGCTCATCGCCACCTGGTCGGTGGTCGCCGGCGGCGCGCTGTTCCTCGTGCTCAAGGTGCTGTCGACCCCGCCCCGCGACGGCGAGTAGGCCGCCGTCGCCACGGGCGGGGCGCCAGGTTATGCTGGCGCGCATGGACGACGGTAACCGCAACCTCGCCACCTACGCGGACCTGCTCGCGCTGCCCGAGGGCGCCGACGCCGAGGTCATGTACGGGGTCGTCCAGGCCCTGCCCAGCGCGCTGCCCGAGCACAACCGGGCCCAGGGCGGCCTCCAGACCTGGCTCGGTGGCCCCTTCGACCTCGACGACGGCAACGGCGGCCCGGGCGGCTGGTGGATCCTCATCGAGACCGACGTCCGCTTCAGCGTCCACACGATCGTCCGCCCTGACATCGTCGGCTGGCGACGCACCCGCCTCGAGGCGCCGTGGGGCATGCGCCCGATCGACGTCGTGCCCGACTGGATCTGCGAGGTGGTGTCGCCCTCGAACCGCCGCCGCGACCGCATCGACAAGAGCCGGCTCTACCTCGCCCAGGGCGTGCCGCACTTCTGGCTGATCGACCCCGAGGAGCGCACCCTCGAGGCCTACACGGCGCACAACGGCTACTGGCTGCAGACCGGCGTCTACGAGGACAGCTGCGCCGCCGCCCGCATCGCCCCCTTCGAGGCCGTCGAGCTCCCGGTCGCGCGCCTGTTCCCGCCGCCCGCGCCGCCGCACCAGCCCCAGCCGCCCGCGCAGACGGAGTGATCAGGCGTCGGGAAAGCCCGGCGCGAGCGCCCGCGTCATGCGCTCGGGCCGACGCACGCCGTGCTCCGACATCGCCATGTCGGCCGCGCCGACCAGCCCTGAACCCTCGCTGCCGCCGAGGAACTGGCCGCAGCGTCGGCGCGCCGCCTCGGCGTAGAGCGCCATGTCGACCGCGCGAAAGCCCTGCTCCGCCGCCCGCAGGCCCTGCACCGCGCGGTCCTTCTGCCTGTTCACGACCAGCAAGCCCGCGTTCACCAGCTCGACGAAGGGCGTGGCCCACAGCGTGCGCTCGCCCTTGAGGCCGTCGAGGTCCGCCTCGACCGCCCGCAGCAGGCCGGCCCGCTCGCTCTCGCCGTGGTCCGCGTGCAGGCGCCCGAGCGCCGCGCCGGCCCGCAGCGCGTGCAACATGACCCGCGTCCACTGGCCCTGGAACATGAAGCTGCGCGAGAAGTCGTCCCACTCGCGGCCGACCCGGGCCCACGCGGCCGCGGCCTCACCGGCGTAGAAGTCGATGTGCATGGCGCCGACGAAGGTCCACAGGCGCGGCACGTTGGGCGCGTCGTCGGGCCAGCGCTGCTGCACGTAGGTGAGCTCGGCGCGGGCGCGCGGGAGGTCGTCGTCGGCCAGCCAGTACCCGACCTGCGGCCCGGCGCGCAGGAAGGTGTCGGCCCACGCGTCGTCGCGCTCGCGGGCCTCGGCGATGAAGTTGGCCATGCGCGCCCCGAGCGTGCGCATCTCGCCCAGCATGAACATCGTGACCAGGCGGAAGGCCTGCGCCGTGGTGATTTCATAGCCGGTGCCCACGCACTCGCCGCGGAGGATCTGCTCGGCCCGGTCGAGCACCCCGATCGCCTCCTGCCAGCGGCCGAAGTGAAACGCCGCGATCCCGCGGGACAGCGCCAGGAGCCCGCGCGGCAGCGGGTCGGCCAGGCGCTGGGCCAACGCGGTCGCCTGGGTCGCCGTCCGCTCGGCCCGCTCGCGGCTCCCCTCGCCTCGGATGGACGCGTAGCCCACCTCGCCCGCGAGGGCGATCGCCGCGTGGAACACATGACCTGTCTTGAAGGCCAGGTTCAGGTGGCGCGCCTGGAACAGCGCCGCGAGCAGCGGGTCGTGGATCCCGACGCTGCTGGCGATCGTCCGGCACACGGCCATCCGCGCCAGCTCGGCCCGGTCGACGCTGGCCGGCTCGCGCTCCCGCAGGGTCAGGCCGCGCAGCTTGAGCCGGGCCCGCTCGTAGGTCAGCGCCGCGATCATGCCGCGCGGCGTCGTCGGGATCGCGAGCCCGACCTCGGCGACCACCTTCCGCATCGTCGCGCTGCCCTCGGCGATCTGGCCCGCGCGCAGCAGCTGCCCGGTCGCCCGCCGCCGCAGGTCGAGCCCGGCCTCCGCGGGCATCACCGCCGCCGCCGCGAGGTAGAGCTTGGCCGCCTTGACCCCGCGACCCGCGTTGGCGAGCGCGTCGGCGAGGCGGCAGGTCAGCTCGCCGCGGCCCGGGTCGTTCTGCGGCTTGAACTCGAGGGCCAGGCGATAAAGCCGGGCGGCGCGGTCGAAGGCCAGGTTCGCCGCGGCCTGCTCGGCGGCCATCTGCGCGTAGTCAGCCGCCCGCTCCCACTCGCCCGCCTCACGGAAGTGCAGCGCCAGCGCGTCCGAGTCACGGTCGCCCGCGGCCTCCATGGCGAACGCAAGCTGGCGGTGACGCTCGCGGATCCCCTCGGTGCCGAGGCGCCCGAGCACGACCTCGCGGATGCGGTCGTGGTAGGTCTCGACCGCGTTCTCGTCGCCGGTCAGCACCAGGTGCTCGCCGCGCAAGGTGGCCAGCGCGGTGCGGGCCTCGGGGACCACGCCCGCCGCGACCGCCGCGAGGCGCACGTCGACCGGCCCGCCCGCGACCGCGACCACCTCGAGCAGGCCCCGGGCCGCGGGTGGCAGCGCCTCGAGCCGGGCCAGCAGCACCTGGTCGAGCGAGACCTCGCCCGGCCGCGCCCCGCCGGCGATCGCGTAGCGCACCAGCTCGCGCACGAACAGCGGCGAGCCCTGGGCCTCGTGGGCGATCTGCCGCGCGCGGCCCTTGAGCTGCGGCGCCTTCTCGGCGAGCAGCTGCAGCGCGAGGTCGGCCGCCTCCTCCTCCGACAGCGGGCCGACGTCGATCTCCCGCATGTCGACCTCGCCGCGGGTCGCGTCGCCCAGCGCCCCGAGCACCGCGCCGTTGCTCGCCTCGCTGCGGTAGCTGGCGATCAGCAGCAGCGCCGGCGCGTCGGGCGGGCGCAGCAGGTCGGCCAGCAGCGCCGCGCTGTCGCGGTCGCCCCACTGCAGGTCGTCGATGTGCAGCACCAACGACTTTCGGTCGGCCAGCCGCGCCAACAATTCCTTCAGCGCCGCGAAGGCCCGCCGCCGCAGCTCCCGCGGCTCCGGGCTCTCGCCCACCCGCGGCGGCGACTGCGAGACCGCCTTCACCCGCTGCAGCACCGGGAACACCCGCGCCAGCGCCAGGATGTCGCGCGGCATCAGCTCGGCCGCCCGCGCGTCGGGCAGGCGCATCAGGTGCTGACACAGCGCGTCGACCAGGCTGTCGAGCGCCTTGAACGACACCGACTCGCGCTCGTAGCAGCGGCCGACCAGCGCCACCGCGCGGTCGCTGCGGTGCAGGCGGGCCAGGAACTCGCGGACCAGCGCCGACTTGCCCATGCCCGAGCGCCCGCCGACCTTGATCGCCACGGCGCGCCCGCGGTGGGTCGCCGCGAACGCGTCCTGCAGCGCCCGCAGGTGCAGCTCGCGGCCGAGGAACAGGTCGCCCGCGTCGCGCCGCACCGCGTCGCGCGGGCGGATCCCGCTCGGCCCGGTCCCGACCCGGCGCAGCACATCGGCCGCCCCCGGCCGCTTGCTCGGGTCGCGCTGCAGCAGATCGACGCACAGCGCCTCGAGGTCCGGCGGCAGCCCGGGCGCGAGCGAGCCGGGCGCCGGCGCGTCGCGCTCCTGCTTGGCCAGCAGCACCTTCAGGCCCTTGCCGCGGAACGGCAGCTCGCCGGTCAGGGCCACGAACATCATCACCCCGACCGCGTACCAGTCGCTCGCCACCGACGCCGGCTGACCCGCGGCCTGCTCCGGCGACAGGTACCCGGGCGTGCCGATCATCGCCCCGGCCGCGGTGCTGCGCAGGGTCTCGGTCACCGACTCTGACACCAGCCCGAAGTCCAGCACCACCAGCCGACCCTCGCGCGTGAGCAGGATGTTCGACGGCTTGATGTCGCGGTGCAGCATGCCCGCCCCGTGGATCACGCCGAGGCCCGCCGCCAGCTGACGCAGCGCCGCCCGCAGCCGCTCGTGCCGGATCTCCGGGTCCTCCGGCCCGTCCTCGCTGTCCGTGCCGCGCACGTACTCGACGAAGCTGAGCCCGTCGACGTACTCCATCGAGAAGAAGATCTGCTCGCCCTCGAAGAACAGCTCGTGCAGCGCGATGAGGTTCGGATGGGTGACATCGGCGAGCAGGCGAAACTCCCGCTTGAACCGGTACAGCGCCCCCGGGCTCACGTTGAGCAGGGTCTTCACCGCCACCGTCTCGCCGCGCTCGCGGTCGATCGCCTCGTACACCACGCCCATCCCGCCGGCGCCGATCCGCCGCCGGATCGTGAAGCGCTTGAGGCTCGCGAACTCGAGGAACTGCGAGCTCTCGCCGGGGTCAGGCCCGTCCGCCCCGTGGCCCCCGTGAAGGTGATGCGGCGCGCCGAGCTCCCCCGGCTCGCTGTCGTCCGACGGCGTGTCCATCGGGTTCGAGGCCTCGATCGACCCCGAGGGCGTGATGGCCCCGGCGGTCTGCGTCTCCTCCTCGCTGCTCATCCGCTCGCCAGGGTACTGCAGCCGCCGCGGCCCGCGTACGCGCAGTTGTCCCCGCGAGCCAACAGACAGGCCCGGCGAAAGCGCCGCCAAAGCCCGCCAAAGCCGGCTTCCGTGAGATCGCGCAAGCTTGGCGCCACCCGGGCCCGGGTCTCGAACGTGGTACCCCGTTTGCGCATGACCTCGGATGCTCGCACGCCTGTCATCGTCGCCGCTGTCCGCACGCCGATCGGCCGGTTCCGCGGCGCCCTGGCCACGGTGCGCCCGGACGACCTCGCCGCCCACGTGATCCGCTCGCTCGCCGAGCACTACGGCGCCGCGATCGAGCAGGTCTCCGACGTGTACCTCGGCTGCGCCAACCAGGCCGGCGAGGACAACCGCAACGTCGCCCGCATGGCCCTGCTGCTCGCCGGTCTGCCCGTCGAGGTCCCCGGCGTCACCGTCAACCGCCTGTGCGGCTCCGGCATGGAGGCCATCCTGCAGGCCGCCAAGTCGATCATGGTCGGCGAGGGCGAGGTCTACATCGCCGGCGGCGTCGAGAGCATGACCCGCGCCCCCTTCGTCATGCCCAAGGCCAGCGAGGCGTTCGCCCGCGACGCCCAGCTCTTCGACACCGCCCTCGGCTGGCGCATGGTCAACCCGGCGATGGAGCGCCTCTACGGCGTCGACCCGCTCGGCATCACCGCCGAGAACGTCGCCACCCGCTACAACATCAGCCGCGCCGACCAGGACGCCTGGGCCCTCGCCAGCCACCAGCGGGCCGCCGCCGCCCAGGACGAGGGCTGGTTCGACAACGAGATCGTCCCCATCGACATCCCGCAACCGAAGGGCCAGGAGCCGCTGCGCGTCACCGCCGACGAGTGCGTCCGTCGCGACAGCTCGCTCGAGCAGCTCGCCAAGCTCAAGCCGGTGTTCAAGCCCGGCGGCAGCGTCACCGCCGGCAACAGCTCCCCGCTCAACGACGGCGCCGCCGCCCTGCTCATCACCAGCCTCGCCAAGGCCCACAACCTCGGCCTGCGCCCGATGGCCCGCATCGCCGCGTGGGGCCACGCCGGCGTCGCCCCCAGCGTGATGGGCATCGGCCCCGTCCCCGCCTCGCGCACCGCCCTCAAGCGGGCCGGCGTCGCCCCCGGTGAGCTCGGCATCATCGAGCTCAACGAGGCCTTCGCCAGCCAGACCCTCGCGTCCCTCCGCCAGCTCGACCTCGACCCCACCCGGGTCAACCCCGCCGGTGGTGCCATCGCTCTCGGCCACCCGCTCGGCTGCTCCGGCGCCCGCATCGTCGCCAGCCTCAGCCACGGCCTGGCCCGCACCCGTGCCCGCCACGGGCTGGCGAGCATGTGCATCGGCGTCGGCCAGGGCATCGCAATCGTGCTCGAGCGCACATGAGCCGCTGCCGACCCCGGCGGTGATGCTTGCGAGCCCCCGCGTGCCTGTGCCTACTCTGGCCGCATGCGCACCCTCGTCGCCACCACCCTCGCCTCACTGCTGTTGCTCGCCTGCGGTGACAACGGCGACATGCAGATCACGCTGACGATGACCGCCCCGGAGTCCACGAGCTCGGCCGGCCCCACCACCAACAGCATGAGCGACCCGGGCACGACCCAGGCGGCGACCACCGACGCGCAGACCAGCGCCGTCCCGACCACCGACGAGCTCACGACCAGCCCGGTCACCAGCGGCCCGAGCACCGACCCCGGCACCACTGGCAGCACCAGCGTCGACCCCAGCGAGACCGGCAGCAGCAGCGGCGGCGACGACGGCAGCCTGATGAAGACCTACGGCGCCGCCTGCGACACCGACACCGACTGCCAGGCCCTGCTCGGCCCGACCGGCAAGTGCCTCAAGGACATCCTCGGCGTCTACGCCCTGCCCGGCGGTTACTGCAGCACCTTCTGCCAGCTCCCCGACCAGCAGACCACCTACATCACGGACGCCAAGGACTGCCTGATGATGGCCGACTGCGTCGGCCTCATGGGCTACTTCGAGGGCTGCGCCCACGCCTGCACCGACAACGCCCAGTGCCCGCGCGCCGGCTACGAGTGCCGCCGCATGCCGCAGATCAGCAACATGGGCGACCCCTCCTTCTGCCTCATGACCGAGGACAACATGATCCCGCCATGACGCCGATCGTCCTCGACGGCGCCACCGGCACGGAGATCGAGCGCCTCGGCCTGCCCCTGCAGCCCCCGCTGTGGTCCGCCCAGGCCCTGATCGACGACCCCGCGCTGGTCCGCAGCATCCACCGCGCCTACGCCGAGGCCGGCGCCCAGGTCCTCACCAGCAACAGCTTCCGCACCCACGCCCGCAACCTCGGCGAGCTGGCCCACCGCGCCGCCGAGCTCACGACCCTGTCCGTGCAGCTCGCCCGCGACGCCCGCGACGCCCACGCCCGCGTCGACCGCGAGGCCGTCGGCATCCGCATCGCCGGCGCGATCAGCCCGCTGGCAGACTGCTTCCGACCCGGCGACTCCCCCGGCAGCGCCGCCGGCCCCGAGCACCGCGCGATCGCAAGCCAGCTGGTCGACGCCGGCGCCGACCTCCTGCTCATCGAGACCATGGGCCGCGTCGACGAGGCCCGCGCCGCCATCGCTGCCTGTCAGGATCTCGGCCGCCCGATCTGGCTCGCCGTGGTCGCCCGCATCGACGGCCGCCTGCTCGCCGGCGACACCTTCAGCGAGCTCCTCGCCGACCTCGCCGACCTCGAGCTGCAGGCCCTACTGATCAATTGCAGCGACCTCAGCCACCTCGGCGCCGCCCTGCCCGCCCTGTGCCACGCCGCCGCGGTCCGCCCCGATCTCGTGCTCGGCTGCTATCCCCACACCGGCCACCACGACCCCGTGCTCGGCTGGCAGACCCACGCCGTCACCGCCGAACAATTCGCCGACGAGCTCGCCGCCTGGGCCGATCGCCTGCCCCAGCTCGCGCTCCTCGGCGGCTGCTGCGGCTCGACCCCCGCGTGGATCGCCGCCCTCGCCGATCGCCTGCAAACCCACCCCGAGGCCCGCAGCGAGGCCTTCGCTCGCCTGAACGCCCTCGTCCCGCGCAGCCCCCACGCCCGCTAGAGTCCGCGACGCGAGCAGATCAAATACGCTGTGCCCGACGCAACGACTGCAGCGCTACCCGCTTGATATGCGTCGAGCGTGGAACGCCCGGTCCACCCCGCGTGATACGCTCGGCGATCATGGTCGCACGTCTCCGCCCCGCCCTGATCCTCGGCCTCCTGCTCCCCGCCTGTCCCGGCGACAAGGACGACAGCGGCGGCGACAGCACGACCGCCAGCACCACGGCCGGGAGCAGCGGCGACGCGAGCACCAGCACCGCGCCGACCACCACGGTCGACCCGACCACCGACCCCGGCAGCACCGGCGGCTCGACCACCGGAGCGCCCGCGCTCGAGCCCCTGCCCCCGCTCGCCGACCCCGTCCCGCTCACCGACGAGGTCCTCCGCGTCCCGACCCACCCGCGCGACATGGACAAGCTGTTCGACCCGCGGATCCCCGCCGAGCTCGCCAAGGGCCTCGCCGACGGCTACGGCGACATCGAGCTGATGCCCGGCGAGCCCGTACTGCCCCGCACCCTCGACGACAGCCCGCCGCCCAAACCCGGGCCCGCCCCCAAGCTGCTCGCCCGCTTCGTCCACCTCGCCGACACCCAGCTCTCCGACGACGAGTCGCCCGCCCGCCTCGCCAACTTCGACGCCGCCGCCAGCGGCGCCTTTCGCCCGCAGGAGGGCCACCTCTGCCGCATGCTCAACGCCGCCGTCCGCACGGTCAACCGCATCCACCAGGACACCCCCGTCGACTTCGTGCTGCTCGGCGGCGACAACACCGATAACTCGCAGAGCAACGAGCTCGACTGGTTCCTCGGCATCCTCGACGGCGCCCCGCAGGTCGAGTGCGACTCCGCCGAGGACAACGACATCGTCCCCGGCCCGGACAACGATCCAAAGGACCCCTTCGGCCCCGTCGCCCTCGACGTCCCCTGGCGCTGGGTCACCGGCAACCACGACGTCCTGCGCCAGGGCAGCTTTCCGCAGATGCAGTTCATGAAGGAGCCCACGGGCACCAGCGCCACCGGCGGCACCCGCGACTACAGCATGCCCGGCTCACCGATCATCACCGGCACCGTCCTCGCCGACCCCGCCCGCGCCTTCGTCAACGAGGCCGACCAGCTCAAGCGCGTCGCCGACGCCGGTGACGGCCACGGCATCACCGCCGCCGCCCTCGACCTCGGCCGCGCCGTCTACACCTTCGACGTCGAAGGCAGCCCGCTGCGCATCTTCGTCCTCAGCAGCGCCGCCGCCACGGGCTCGTCCACCGGCCTCATCCGCCAGGCCGACATCGACTCAGTCATCGAGCCCACGCTACAAACCGCGGCCGCCGACAACAAGCTCGTCATCGTCACCTCGCACCACCGCTCCGTCTCGCTCAACAACGGCGTCGAGCCCGGCCTCGGCGTCGGCATGGAGTTCGCCGACGCCCTCACCCCCGACGAGTGGGTCGACTACCTCGGCACCCACGACCACGTGATCCTTCACCTGGCCGCGCACTCGCACACCATGCACGCCGACCCGCGCAGCCCCGTCGGCGGCCACGCCTACTGGGAGGTCGCCTCGCCCGCGCTCGCCGACTTCCCGCACGAGCTGCGCCTGCTCGAGGTCTGGGACCAGGACAACGGCTCGCTCACGATCCGCACCGTCGCCTTCGACTTCGTCGCCGACGACGACCCGATCGCCGACGCCGGCCGCACCATGGGCGTGCTCGACTTCACCTCCTTCTGGGAGGGCGACGGCCGCGGCCCCGAGCCCACCGACCGCAACGTCGAGCTGTGGATCGCCAAGCCCTGAGCCCGGCTCCCGGCCTGACCCGCAGGTCAGGCCGGCACTGCCCTCAGCCGACCACTCAGCCGACCACTCAGCCGACGAGGCGCCGGTACTCGACCGCCGCCTCCTTGCAGCGCTCGCCGCAAGTGCGACACACCTCGTGCTTCGCCGCGTGCACGCTGCACGCCTCGGCGCAGCGCGTCACCGCGGCCAACGCCACCGCCGCCTGCGCCTTGAGCTGCGGCGAGTCCCCGGCCGCCAGCGCCTGCGCGGCCTGACTCACCGCCACCATGTCGGTGGTCGAGCGGGCGCACTCCGCCATCGTGGTGTCCCCACCCGCGAGCAGGCCGATGCAGTGCTGCAGACAGACCTGCCCGGCCGCGACGCACTTGCCCGCCGCCTCGACCACCCCGGCGTCGCCGTGACCCGCGTGCTCCGCGTGCCCGGCCATGTCGTGCCCCGCGTGCGGGTCCGCGTCCGGCGTCAGCTTCGGCTTCGGCTCGACCGGCTTCTTCTTGGCCGGTTTCACCTCGACCTGCGGCGGCGCGATGTCGTCGTTGGTGCAGGCGGTGGAGGCGGTGGTGAGGAGGGCGGTCTGTCCGGCGATGAAGTCGCGACGTAGCATGAGGAGCTCCGATCGCCGCGACCCTATCACACGATCGAGCCCAGGAGCGCCGCCGCTCCCGACCGCCGGCCCTCGATCGTGACAGGCGCCGCCTCCACTCACACGAGTCGGACAGCGCGAATGTGACAGTCAGCGCGAATGTGACAGCCGGCGCGCATGCGACAGGGCTGTGCATCGCGCACATAACTGGCTTGCCCGGTCCGCTACACCGGTGATACCTTGCCCGGCACATAGGATAGAGTAGCTCGCATTCGCCCCGCGATTGAAATCGATGCTCGCCGAAGCGCTGACATTCCTACGACGGCACCTGGACGAGCAATTGCGCGTCCGGCTCGGCGGATCGCAGGATGACGCCGCGGGCGACAAGGTGGTGTTCCTCGACGGCGACAAGATGGACCCGATCAGCTTCCAGCTGAACGCGGTCACCACGCTCCTCATCAACATCGAGGAGGAGCGGATCCTCCGGGGCGCCGACCCCCACGTCCGTCAGGCCGAGGACGGATCTCGCCAGCGGGTCCAGCCCGACATCCGCCTGATCCTTTATGTCTTGTTCGTCGCGCGCTTCAAGAAGTACGAGTCCGCCTGGCAGCACCTGTCCATGATCGTCGAGCACCTGCAGTCGACCCGCGTGTTCGAACCCGGGACCGCGCCCGAGCTCCCCGAGGGCATCGAGCGGCTGATCCTCGAGCTCGTCACGCTCGGCTTCGCCGAACAGAACGAGGTCTGGAACGCACTGCGAACCACCCACCACCCCTCTGTCCTCTACCGCGTCAAGCTCGTCGCCTACCGCGACCGCCGGCCGGCCGAGGCGCCGATCATCGTCGACACGCAGCGCGAGCTGGGGAGGCTCCCGTGAGGCACCGCCGGCTCTTCGACCTGCGCGTCCGCCACGACTTCCACGCCGGTGGTGGCTCGCCCGACCTCGAGATCGAGCCGCGCAGCTGGCACCCCGGCGGCGCCCGGGCGCTCGCTCGCCACCGCTTATTGGCCCGCCCGCGACCCGACGGCCTCGAGATCCTCGCCGAGCTCGACGCCCACGGCGACCCCCAGATCCACCTCGCCGACGACCTGACCCTCGGCTTCGACGTCCGTGTGACCGGCCCGGACTTTGTGCATACCACCGACCCCGATCCCTGGACCGGGCTCGCCGCCCCGACCTATCGCGGCTCGGCGCCCGCAGGCGGCGCCCTGACCCTCGGTCCGGCGAGCACGCCGCACCCGAAGGACGTCGCCGCCGGTATCGAGATATCCGGGATCACCCCCGCCTGGCTGACCGCGCCGCCGCGCTTCACCCTCGATCTCCCGGCCCGACGCGCGCTGTGGGTCTATTACCTGTGTACGACCCGCAGCAACGGCGCCTCGCCACAGATCCACGATCTCGAGCCGACGCGGGCCCTCGCGTTCCAGGGCGAGCAGCTGGCACCGGAGACCGACGATCCCATCGGACAGCGATTGCTGGCGAGGAACCCCGAGCGCCGCTGCTACCGGTTCACCTCGGCCCGGCCGATCGCCTGCCAGCGCGCCCCCCTGCGCCAGCTCGCGCTCATGCTCGGCCAGGATCTGCTGATCCAGGACCTCCCCAACCCCGCCATCCAGAGCCACGCAACCCTCAAGGTCGGGCCCGCGAAAGAGCCCAGCAACACCCTGTTCCGCGTCATCGAGTACTGACCCGAGAGAGCACCATGCCCACGTACCACACCCCAGGCGTCTACGTAGAAGAGCTCTCGACCTTGCCACCCTCGGTGGCTGAGGTCGCGACGGCGATCCCCGCGTTCATCGGCTTCACCGAGAAGGGCGCGCCCGACGGCGTGGAGATCGCACAGATCAGCACACTCCTCGAGTACGAGCTGCGCTTCGGCAAGGCCAGACCGACGGCCTTCACGGTCGACGCCGACGACAAGCTCAGCCCCTCCGGACCGACCCTCCCGGCGACCAAGCTGCACTACGCGATCAGCCTCTACTTCCGCAACGGCGGCGGACGCTGCTATGTGGTCTCGATCGGCAATCACAGCTCGCCGCCCACCGCCGAGCGCTTCACCAACGGCCTCGCCGCGCTCGAGCGTGAGGACGAGCCGACCCTGATCGTGGCGCCCGACCTGATCGCGCTCGCACCGACCGAGTACCACGCGGTGTGCCAGCAGATGCTCGCGCTGTGCAAGAAGCTCGGCGACCGCTTCGCCATCCTCGACGTCCAGGCCGGCGACGTGGCCGCGTTCCGCGACAACATCGGCACCGCCGACCTCGCCTACGGCGCCGCGTATCACCCTTACATCGTCACCGCGCTGACCCACCGCTATGACGAGCAGCAGGTCACCCTCAGCGAGGGCGACAAGCAGACGACCCTCGCCGCGATCGCCACCACCAACACCAGCCGCTACAACCGGATCAAGAAGCAGCTCGCCGAGCAGCGGGTCATCCTCCCGCCGAGCGCCGCGATCGCCGGCATCTACGCGCGCACCGACCGCGAGCGCGGCGTCTGGAAGGCGCCCGCCAACGTCAGCCTGAGCGCCGTCGTCGGCCCGACCGTGCAGATCACCCACGAGCAGCAAGAGGGCCTCAACGTCGATCCCAGCTCCGGCAAGTCGATCAACGCGATCCGGGCCTTCCCCGGCAAGGGCACGCTCGTGTGGGGCGCCCGGACCCTGGCCGGCAACGACAACGAGTGGCGCTACGTCCCGATCCGTCGCCTCTTCATCATGATCGAGGAGTCGGCCCGCAAGGCGACCTCCTTCGCCGTGTTCGAGCCCAATGACGCGACCACCTGGCTCAAGGTCAAGGGTATGCTCGAGAGCTACCTCTACGGCCTGTGGGAGCAGGGCGCGCTGCAGGGCAGCACGCCGGAGGCGGCCTACTACGTCAACGTCGGCCTCGGCAAGACCATGAGCCAGCAGGACGTGCTGGAGGGCAAGATGGTCGTCGAGATCGCGGTCGCGGCCGTGCGCCCGGCCGAGTTCATCATCCTGCGGTTCTCACACAAGCTGATCGAGGCCTAGCGCCCCGCCGAACCAACAAAACCCAAACCGAGGGCGAATCAAGTGGCAGTCTCCATTGAATCCATCAAGACCGATTACCCGCTCCCCGTATACAACTACCGCGTCGAGATCGGCGGCGAAGCGGTGGCATTCTCGGAGGTCTCTGGGCTCAGCATCGCCTATGAGACCACCACGTATCTCGCGAGCCCGACGACCCGCGGCGCGCCGGGACCCGACATGATGATCATGCCCGCCCAGCCGGTCGCGCCGACGATCACCCTGCGCCGGGGCATCGTCCGCAAGACCAGCATCAAGCACCTCTACGCCTGGCTCCGTACGGTGCAGATCAATCAGATCGAGAAGAAGGACGTGTTCGTCCGCCTCTGCGACGAGAAGGGCGAGGCCGTCGTCTCGTGGAAGATCGGCAACGCCTTCCCGGTCAAGCTCGACGCCCCGACCTTCGACGCCAAGTCCAACGACGCGGCGATCGAGACCATGGAGCTCAAGGGCGACTACATCACGATCGAGGAGGCCTGATCCGCGTGCCCCACTCCCTGCCCGAGCAGCGCGCGAGCTATCCGCTCGCGGCCTACAACTTCCGGGTCCTGCTCGACGCGAAGGCGCTGAGCTTCGCCCGGGTCTCGGGCCTGCAACGTGAGCACCAGTTCGTGACCTACCGCCACGGCCTCAGCTGCATCGAGGGCGAACTGCTGGCCAAGTATCGCATCGACAAGTACGTGCCCGTGACGCTCGAGCGCGGCAGCACCATCGGCGCCAGCTTCCTGCACGAGTGGCTCGAGCAGCGGAGCCCTCGCGTCCTGCAGATCGACCTGTGCGACGCCAGCGGCGCGCCCGTGCTGGCCTGGCGGATCGCCCGCGCCTTCGCCGTCAAGCTCACCGCGCCGACCTTCGACGCGCGCACCAACGAGGTCGCCATCGACAGCCTCGAGATCATGGCCGCGGGCATCTCGATCGTGCACCTCTGAGAGCCTCCCCATGAGTCTGCCCATCCCTCCGCTCACGCTCGACCCCCTGATCGGCCCGGCCCTCGGCTTCCGCTTCGCCGTGTTCTTCTTCGCCGGCGGCGCCGTGCCCAACCCGATCGACATCCGCTTCCAGCGGGTCTCCGGTCTGTCCGCCAGCATCGACACGACGACCGTCATCGAGGGCGGCCAGAACCTCTACACCCACCGCCTGCCCACCCGGGTCGGCTACGCCAACCTCGTGCTCGAGCGCGGCTTCGTGGTCGGTTCACCGCTCAACCTCGAGTTCAACGCGGCGATGAGCCTCTTCAAGTTCGCCCCGAGCAACGTGATCGTCACGCTCCTGAGCGAGCGCCACCTGCCCCTCGCCGCCTGGCTGTTCATCAAGGCCTACCCGGTCCGCTGGGCCACCGCCGACCTCGACGCCAACGACGAGCGCCTGCTGATCGACACCATGGAGCTCGCCTACACCCGCATGCAGGCGCTCCGGATCTGACCATGACCATCGAGATCCGCCAGCTCGTCATCCGCGCCGTCGCCGAGGCCCGCCCCGCGGCGGCCCAGGCCCGCGTCAGCCTGCCCGCGAGCACAACCGGCCCGGAGCCCGCGCAGCCGCCCGCGGCGGCGACCCCCGCGGCCGACCACGAATCGCTGGTCGCCGCCTGCGTCCGCGAGGTCCTGCGCGAGCTCCGGCGGTCGAGCGAACGGTGAGCCCAGGGGACGAATCATGGCACTGGGAAACCTGTTCAAGCTCGCCAAGCTCACCGTCGAGGCCTACACCGACATCGAGCGCACAAAGCCGCTTGGCGGCGGCATCCACGGCGGCAACACCCTCGAGGTGATGTACAACCCCGAGACCCTCGCGACCCGCCACGAGGTCGCCTTTCACGCCAAGAAGGGCATCTCGACCCACGGGGCGCAGACCCGCTGGTCCCACAGCGCCGCCGAGGAGCTCACCGTCAAGCTCGTCTTCGACGGCACCAACGTCGGCTACTTCGGCGTCGAGCTGGTCCGCCAGGTGCCCACGGTCGCCGTGTGGATCAAGGCGTTCCTGTCGCTATGTTATGACGTCCAGAGCACCTCGCACGAGACCGCGTATCTCCGGCTCCGCTGGAACAAGGGCGTGCTCGGGACCGCGGGCTTCGAGTGCCGGCTCAAGTCCGCGGATATCCAGTACACCGCGTTCGAGCGCGACGGCTCGCCGCTGCGCGCCGAGATCACCGCCACCTTCATTCAGGCCCTCGACCCGAAGAAGAACGCCCAGAAGCTGCGCCTCTCCTCCCCCGACCTGACCCACCGCCTCGTCGTCCGCGAGGGCGACACCCTGCCGCTGCTATGTCAGCAGATCTACGGCTCGGCCGCCCACTACCTGCGGGTCGCCCAGGTCAACGGCCTCGATAACTTCCGCGACCTGAGCGTCGGCCAGGAGCTGTTCTTCCCGCCCTTCGAGCGCCCGGAGCGAGGCTCGCCGTGAAGCTCTCCACGGCCACGATCAAGAGCGAGGGCCTGGTGATGCCGGCCGAGGTCGAGCTGCTCTCGATCGAGGTCCGCAAGCAGCTCGACCGCGTCCCCGAGGCCAAGCTGGTGCTCGTCGACGGCAGCGTGGCGGCCGGCAAGTTCGGCCTCAGCAACAGCGACTTCTTCGCGCCGGGCAAGCGCGTGCAGATCCTCCTGCGCTACGGCGACGGCAAGGACCAGCAGATCTTCGCCGGGCTCGTCGTGCGCCACAGCGTCGAGGCCCGCGACGACGCCTCGGAGCTGCGCGTCGAGCTCAAGGACGCCGCCCACGCGATGACCCGCGCGCGCCGCAGCGCGGTCTACCACGACCAGCGCGACGACGAGGTCATCAGCGCATTGATCGGCAACGCCGGCCTCCGACGCGGCAAGGTCGATCGCAGCGCCGTCACCCACCGCCAGCTGGTCCAGCACAACGCCAGCGACTGGGACTTCCTGCTCTCGCGCGCCGACGTCAACGGCCTGGTCGTGATCGTCGACGACGGCGAGGTCTCGGCCCGGGCGATGGGCGCCGCCGGGACCGTCAAGGCCAGCTTCACCTACGGCCTCTCCGAGATCGCCGAGCTCAGCCTCGAGCTCGACGGCAGCAGCCAGTGGGGCGCCGTCACCAGCACCGCGTGGGACCCCGCCAACGTCGCCCCGGCCGCCCCCACGACCGGCGATCCGCTGCGCGTCGCCGCCGGCAACCTCGACGTCAACGCCCTCGCGGCCAAGCTCGGCGGCGCCAGCTACACCCTCCTCATGCCGGCCTCGCTGGCCGCGGACGAGCTCAAGGCCTGGGCCGACGCCCGCCTCGCCCGCAGTCGCCTCGCGCTGCTGCGCGGACGCCTGGTGGTCGCCGGCGACGCCGGCCTGCGGCCCTTCGATCGCGTCAAGCTCGAAGGCGTCGGCGAGCGCTTCAACGGCACGCTCCTGGTCGGCGGCGTGATCCATCGCGTCGACGCCGACGGCTGGTGGACCGAGCTCCAGATCGGCCTGTCCCCCGAGTGGTTCGCGCGCAGGCCCGACATCGCCGATCCGCCGGCCGGCGGCCTGCTGCCGCCCGCGACGCAGCTGCAGATCGGCGTCGCCCAGGCCTTCGAGCGCGACCCCGACGGCGAGTTTCGCCTGCGCGTCCAGGTGCCCGGGCAAGACCCCTTGTGGGCCCGCCTGGCCCGCCCGGACGCCGGCGACAGGCGCGGCGACTGCTTCTGGCCCGAGCCCGGTGACGAGGTCGTCGTCGGCTTCCTCGGCGGCGACCCGCGCCAGGCCGTCGTCCTCGGGTCCCTGTTCGGCGGGGCCAGGCCGCCCCCGAACGGCGAGGAGCCCGGCGACGGCAACGACCGACGCGCCATCGTCAGCCGCTCCGGCGTGAAGATCGGCATCGACGACAAGCAGGTCGCGCTGACCCTCCAGACCCCCGGGGGCAACAGCGTCGTCATCGACGACGACGCCAAGGCCATCACCATCACCGACCAACACGGCAATACCATCACCATGGATTCGCGCGGCATCACGCTGAAGAGCGCCAGCGACCTCGCCATCGAGGCCGCCGGCAAGGTGGTGATCAAGGGATCCACCGTCGATATCCAATGAAGTCAAGAGGACCCATGAACAAGATCGATCTGCAACTCTCCATCGACGACACCAACCTCATCCTCGAGGCCCTCGGCCAGCTCCCCTTCGCCCGCGTGTTCCAGCTGATCGCGCGGGTCCAGGAGCAGGCCCGGGCCCAGCTCGCCGCCGCCGATCGAGCCCAGGCGGGCGGCCCGGAGCGCGGCGAATGAGCGCTCCACAGCCACGGCCGACCTCGTTCCTCGGCACCGGGTGGAGCTTCCCCCCGGCCTTCGCCGCCGGCGGAGCCGAGCTCGCGCTCGTCTCCGGCGTCGATGACATCCACCAGTCGATCGAGGTCCTGCTGGCCACCCGCCTCGGCGAGCGACCGATGCACGAGGGCTTCGGCTGCGCCCTCGACGATCTGCTCTTCGAGGAGGTCGACCAGGCCCTCGTCAATCGCATCACCACCATGATCAGCGACGCGATCCTCCGCCACGAGCCGCGCATCGCCCTGCACGACCTCGACGTCAGCCAGAGCCGGGCCGACGCCGGCCTGCTCGAGATCCGCCTCGACTACGTCGTGCTCGGCACCAACTCCCGCTTCAACATGGTCTTCCCGTTCTATCTCAACGAGGCCGTCAGCCCCGGACTGTGAGCCATGGCCGACTACGTGCTCATCGACGGCGACCAGGCGCTGTTCCTCCCGAGCTTCGGCGCGGCGACCGTGGTCGTGCAGCCCGGCACGCTGCGCGCCAGCGGACCCGCCACCCTCGCCGCGAAGAGCCTCTGCGTCGTCGGCGACGAGGCCAGCGTCTCGGTCCGCGGCTGCATCTACACCACCCCGCAATACTCGATCCCCGGCACCGGCACCCTCGAGATCGAGGCCCTGGCCGGCGATCAGCAGGCCCAAAAGACCGCCACGGGCGCGACCCGGTGGCTGCTCGTCGGCGGCAGCTTCACCGCCCGATTCGTCGTCCAGAGCCCGGCCAAGCAGCCACCTCCGGGCCCTGGCGCGCCCATCCCCGATGCCACGCCGCAGTACGCCGGCAGCGGGAATTTCGTCACCACGAACACCAAGCTCCGCGGGGTCTGATCGTGTCCAGACGCTCCACCTCCCTGCTCCCAGGCGGCCGCGACGGCACCAGCCAGCGCGGGCGAGAGCTCGCCGAGCTCGCGCCGACCAGCGTGACGATCGACGGGCGCGACCACGCCGACCTGCTCGCGTTCGTCCAGGCCCTCGCCGGGCAGCTGCGCTTCTTCAGCGCCGAGCAAGTTGAGCTGCGCGACGCCGGCAGCTGGACCCCCTTCGCCCAGCGCGACGACATCACGGTCGCCGACATCGTCGCGTACATGCACGACCCCACCCGCTTCGAGGGCGAGCGGGCGCGCTGGCTCGGTCGCCCCCACTTCGCCCTGCTGCTCAGCTTCCTCGAGCTCCTCGGCCACGCCCGCGAGCAGCTCAACGGCCTGACCGCGCGGCACCTCGACCACTACTATCGCGACATCCTGCAGATGCGCCCGCAGCCGGCCGCGCCCGATCGGGCGAGCGTCGTGTTCCGGCTCGCCGCCGGGGTCACCGAGCTGCGTGTGCCCGCAGGCACCGCGCTCCAGGCCGGCCGCGACAGCGCCGGCAATCCGCGGATCTACCGGACCGAACGCGAGCTGATCGTCAGCCGGGCCCGCGTCGACGCCCTGCGCTCCGTCCACGCCCACCGCCGGATCACCGGCATCCCCGACGTCCGCAAGGACCGCGGCCAGAGCCCCGACGAGGCCTTCGACGGCGCCCTCGCCATCGCCCTCGGCGCGCCCCGACCCGGCGATCCCGTGCCGCCGTGGAACGGCAGGGCGATCGACCGCAGCTTCGTGCTCGGCCTCTCTGCCGGCCTGAGCTTCGCCCGCGAGCGCCTCTTCCTCGACCACCACGAGCTCCGTGCACTCATGGCGCTGGTCCGCCGACGCGCCGACGCCGGCCCCGAGTGGGCCGAGATCAACCGCCTCCTCGGCGTCCGCGACCCCGTCGACCCGCGTGACTTCGCCGCCAACTTCACCCGCGTCGTCGGTCCCCTCGACTTCGCCGCCGACGGCCTCGCCCAGGTCAACAACATCGACGACCTCTACGAGCGCCGCACCATCCCCGAGGTCCGCGAGTACATCGACCTGCGGCTCGCGGCCCTCGGCCACGACAACTTCACCGCGCTGATGGCGATCAAGCAGCGGATCGACGCCGAGTGGGCCGAGATCAACCGCCTCCTCGAGCGCCTCGGCGCGCGCCAGCGGGGCCTCCTCGCGTGGGAGCTCGGCGCCGTCGCAGCGACGGACTTCGCCGACAACCTGCGGCGGGCGCTCGGCGACGCCTGGCCGCCGCCGTGGCCGTGGGGCAGCAGCGACATCGCCAGCTACGAGGCCACGATCCGCCGCCTCGAGGCCCACCTGTCGATGAGCGCCGAGCGCCTCGCCCGGCTCGCCGAGCTCGCCAGCGCCGTCGAGACCCGCAGCGAGGGCGCCTGGCAGGAGCTCGACGCGCTCCTCGCCGACGCCCACCGCGAGCGCCACCACGCGGCCCGGCGAGCGGCCCTCGCCGCCGTCCGCGGCGACCACGACGACCTCCCCGGCTTCGACGCCCTCGTCCGCGCCGCGCTCGGCAATTCCCAGGAGCTGCTCCCCTGGGACCTCGCCCGCACCCGCCTCGCGCCGCACCTCGATCCCGGCCAGCAGGCCCTCCTCGACAGCTTCCGCGGCCAGCTCGTCGACCCCGCCGCCGCGCGACGCTTCACCTGGTCCGACGTCGAACGCTCGCTCGAGCTGGCCCAACGACGGATCACGGGCAGCCCCGAGCCCGTCGCGCGCAAGGTCGTGTGGCGCAACCTCCACGTCCACGACGACCCCGCCGCCGACACCCTGGACCCCGCGTCGCCGCGCTGGAAAACCTTCGGTCGACCTCCGATCGGCGCGAGCGAGGCCCACCCGCCCGCGGCGGCGATCGGCTTCGCCCTCTGCTCCCCCTCGCTCGCGCTGTCTCAGGGCCAGCGCACCCTGACCCTCACCCTCGGCCTCCGCGCGCTCGACCTGCCCGCCTTCCTCCGCGAGCTCGGCCTGCTCCCCGAGCTGCAGAGCGACACCTCGCTGCGCGCGGCCCTCGGCGCCGCGCTGTGCGTCGAGGTCAGCGGCGCCCGCGGCTGGGTCGAGCTCCCGCTCGCCAGCGCCAGGCTGGCCTCCGGCAGCCCCGGCGACGACTACTGGACCCTGCTCGCCGAGCCGCGCCGGCACAACGAGGACCGCCCTGGCCTGCGCCTCCAGCTCGTCGCCGGCCCCGAGCTCGGCCCCATCACGCCGCTCCCCGACAGCGCCGATCCGTGGCCGACCCTCCGCGTCACCCTGCGGCAGCGATGGGACGCCGGCGCCCGCGAGTGGACCACCACCCTCGACCCCTTCGCGCCGCTCGTGCTCGCCGCGGTCCACCTGCGCGTCGAGGTCGACGGCCTCGTCGACCTGCGCCTCCAGCACGAGGATCGCCCGCTCGATCCGCGCCGGCCGCTCGAACCATTCGGGCACCGCCCCGCCGTCGGCGCCCGCATGTACCTCAGCCACCCCGAGCTCGTCGGGCCCCGGCTCGACCGGCTCCGCCTCGATATCACCTGGATGGGCCTGCCCGGCAGCCTCAAGGCCAACTACCGCAATTACCCCGGGGTCACCAGCGCCGCCGACTTCAAGGCCCGCATCAGCCTGATCGACCGCGGCCTCGGCTTCACCCTCGCCGACATCAGCCTGTTTCGCGAGGGTCCGGGGCCCGAGGCGCGCACGGCCGCCGCCCAGACCGTCGAGCTCGCCGACATCGCCGGCACGATCGCCGCCGTCAGCCCGGGCTATCATTACACTCCGCGCAGCGACCTCCCGCTCACCGGCGACATTCGCCGCGCCGACCGCTACCTGCAATGCGAGCTGACCCCGATCGACTTCGGGCACAGCGCCTACCCCGTGCTCGCCGCGCGCAAGGCCAGGGAGCTCGCCATCGGCCTCGCCCGCGGCACGGTCGACCCCGACGCCGCCGACGGCTTCGCCCTCGACCCGCCGTATACCCCGACGATCCAGCGGATCGTCGCCGCCTATCAGACCTCGATCGAGCTCGACCCCGGCGCCGACGACCAGCGCGTCGACCGGCTGCTGCACGTCCACCCCTTCGGCGTCAGCCCGATCGACCCCACGAGCCCCCACCTGCTGCCGCGCCACGACTCGGCGGGCGAGCTCTACATCGGCCTCCGCGACCTCATCGCGCCCCAACGGCTCGCGCTGCTCTGGGTCGTCGCCGAGGGCACCTCGGCGCCCGACCTCGACGCGGTCCCGGTCGAATGGTCGGTCCTCGACGGCGACCGCTGGCGCTCGCTCGCCGGCAACCTCCGCCACGACTCGACCCGCGGCCTCCTCAACTCCGGCATCGTCGAGCTCGACCTCCCGGCCGTCGCTGCGAGCACCCGCCTGCCCGCCGGGCGCTACTGGCTGCGAGCCGCCGTCGCCAGCGACGCCGCCAGCGTCTGCGACACCGTCGATATCCGGGCCCAGGCCGTCACCGTATGCTTCGACGATCGCGGCAACGCCCCTGACCACTACGCGAAGCCCCTGCCGATCCGCAGCATCGACCGCCTGCTCGCGCCCGACCCGCGGATCGCCGCCGCCCTGCAACCCTACACATCCTATGGCGGGACCCCGGCCGAGGCCGACGCACACTTCTACACCCGGGTCAGCGAGCGCCTGCGCCACAAGCACCGCGCCCTGACCCCCTGGGACTACGAGCGCCTGGTGCTCCAGCGCTTCCCCGCGATCTACAAGGCCAGCTGCCTCCCCGCCGGCCCGCCCGGCAACGTCGATATCATCGTCGTCCCCGACATCCGCCAGCAGCTCCCCTCCGACGCCTTCGCGCCGCGGGCCCCGGCCAACCTGCTCGCCGACATCCAAACCTACCTCGCCGGCATCGCCCCGGACGCCGCCCGCGTCCACGTCCGCAACCCGCACTACGTCGCCGTATCGGTGCGCCTGGGCGTCCGCTTCCACGCCGGCCAGGACCTGCGCCACGCCCAGAAGCGGCTCAGCGAGGACCTGAGCCGCTTCCTCTCCCCGTGGGCCTACGACGAGGGCGCCGAGCTCACGATCGGCGGCAAGATCTACGCCAGCAGCATCCTCGATTTCGTCGACCGTCGCGACTACGTGGATTACGTCGCCGAGCTACGCCTGGCCCGCAGCGACAACGGCGTCGATTTCACCGTCCTGCCGCCGACCGACGAGGACTACCACGTCGCCGCCGAGCGGCCCGACCAGGTGCTGGTCGCCGCCCACGAGCACCACGTCGATATCATCTCGGAGCTGGATTATCAGCAGACTTCATTCACAGGCATCAACTACCTGAAGCTCGAGCTCGATTTCATCATCGGTTGAGCCCGCGAGGAGTGTCATGGCGATCACCACCAAGAACCGCAAGCAGCTCAAGGCCTACTTCGTCAAGAACGCGATCCCCACCGAAGGCAACTTCAGCGACCTCGTCGACGCCCAGCTCAACCAGGCCGAGGACGGCGTGTTCAAGCTCCCGGGCGAGCCGCTCAGCGTGGTCGCGGGCCCCGGTGAGCAGCGCCGCGCGCTCCGCTTCTACAGCACCTACCCCGCCGCCAACCCCGACTGGCAGATCAGCCTCGCCCCGGCCCAGGACCCCGGCAACCCGGCGAGCGTGCGGCCCGGCTTCGGCGTCAGCGACGGCGCCGGCCGGACCCGCCTCTACATCGACCCCGCCACCGGCAACCTCGGCGTCGGCACCAACAACCCGACCGACAGGCTGACCGTCAGCGACGGCGACCTGCGGATCGAGGGCGAGGGCTACCAACGCCTCAAGATCCTCGCGTTCAACGCCGGCATCGAGCTGGTCGCCCGCAACCCCGGCGGCACCCCGCACATCGACTTCACCCAGGGCCTCCTCGACAACCCCGACTACGGCCTGCGCCTCATCGCCACCGATAACAAGGTCCTCCACGTCCAGTCCGGCCTCGGCCCGGCGACCCTGCGCGTCCAGGGCGACCTCGAGGTCGACGGCCAGCTCGCCAGGCTCGACCTCCGTGAGCAAGCCGCCGCGACGGTCCGCGCCCATGACCTGCTGTTCGGCCACTCGGGGCGCCACGGCGCCCCCGGCCGCGCGCTGGTCGACGGCAGCGACGCGCTGATCGTCAACTTCGCCGGCGACTGGTCGCGCACCGACATCCAGAGCCCGCTCCACGTCAGCGGCGCCGTCGGCATCGGCACCACCGCCCCGGCCGGCCCGCTCGACGTCCGCGTCGCCGGGACCGGCACCTGGGACCGCCTCGTCGTCACCGCCAGCGACGCGTGGAACAACGGCAACCAGCACGTCACGATCGGGGCCGGCGGCGCGGGGGGGATCATGTTCAACAACCCGCACGTCAGCTGGATCGCCGGCGAGAAGCGGGCCTCGATCCGCTACGGCCAGAGCCTCCCCAACAAGGCCTGGTGGGACGTCGGCCTGCGCGAGAACGACGCCTTCACCTTCGTCGCCGCCGGCAGCCCCACCGCCCTGTCGATCCTCGGCAGCGGCGACGTCGCCGTCACCCGCGACCTCGACTACGGCGGCAAGCTCGGCAAGCTCGACGTCAAGGAGCAGGGCGCCGTGACGCTGCGCGCCGCGGACCTGCAGTTCGGCCACTCGGGGCGTCGCGGCGCCCCGGGCCGCGCGCTGGTCGACGGCAAGGAGGCGCTGATCGTCAACTACGGCGCCGACTGGTCGCGCACCGACATCCACGGCCCGGCCCTGCTCACCGGCAGCCTGACCGTCAACGGCGACACGAACCTCGCCAACCTCCGCGTCAACCAAAACGCGAGCGTCGCCGGCAACCTCGAGGTCAACGGCCAGGCCAGCCTCGGCTGGGCCCAGCCGACCGCCGACTTCAACCAACCGCTGCGCAGCGGCTTCTACCAGTGGGACAACCCCGCCGGCCGCGTCCCCGACACCGCCCACCCGTGGGTGCACATGATCTCGGTGCGCCACGCCAATCCCGGCAACCACCACGCGCTCCAGATCGCCGCGAGCTACGCCGAGAACGACAAGCTCTACTTCCGCAAGGTCGCCCGCGAGCTGGTGGCCGCCAGCTCGCCCTGGAACGAGGTCGCCACCGTGACCAACGGCGTCCTGCGCATCGGCGGGTGGTCGCTCGAGGCCAGCGCGAACTCCCTCCTGGTCAAGTGCGGCGCGCAGCTCGTCGCCCGCTTCTCCATCGAACACGACCGCTTCATGGTCTTCAGGAACATCAACGGCCAGGCCCCCTACTTCTACTACAACGCCCTCGGCATCTCCGGCACGTAGCAACGGCGCAGCTCGGAGCCCGCGATGAGCACCTCCCCGACCCTGCCGACCGGCCCGCTCGAGCACCTGGCGATGGACTACGCCCGGCTGCGCGAGGAGGGCATCCGCCTGCTCGGACGCCTCGCCGGCGAGCAATGGACCGACTTCAACGCCCACGATCCCGGCGTCACGATCCTCGAGCAATTGTGCTACGCGATCACCGACCTCGGATATCGCATCCAGCACCCCGTCGCCGATCTCATCGCCGGCACCGACCCCGCGATCGCGCTGCCCGGGCCCGCCGCGATCCTCACCTGCAACCCGGTCACCCAGGCCGACCTGCGCAAGCAAGTCCTCGACATCGAGGGCGTCAGCAACGCCTGGGTCGAGGCCCTCGGCGCGCCCGAGCTCCCGTTTTATCACCTCCAGGGCAGCGACGAGCTCCACCTCCAGCGCGACCCCGGCGACCACGCCGCCCGGCCCGTGCAGCTCGCCGGCCTGCAGCGCGTGCTGCTCCAGACCGGCGATCGCCTGTCCGCCGAGCAGGCGCTCACCCAGGTCGCCGCCAGCCTGCACCGCTGCCGCGGCCTCGGTGAGGACCACCTCCTCGCCCTGCTCACGCCGCACGAGGTGTGGATCCAGGCCAAGATCGAGGTCGGCCCGATCGATCAACCGGCCGAGCTCCTGGCCGACATCATCGAGCAGCTCGAGGCCTACCTCGCCCCCCCGGTGCGCTTCACCGGCCGCGACGACGCCACCGACCAGGGCCACCGCCTCGACGAGCTCTACGAGGGCCCGCCGCTGCGCCACGGCTTCGTGCTCGGCGAGCTGCCGCCGCCACGCACCGCCGTCCGCGCCTCCGACCTGATCCACGTGATCATGAACGTCCCCGCGGTGCGGGCCGTTCGCTCGCTCGCCCTCGCGACCTCCGCCACCGCGCCGCGCGAGCGCTGGCTGCTCGAGATCCCCGCCGGTCAGGTCCCCGTCCTCGCCACCGGCTCCGAGCTCTGCCTCCTGCGCGCCGGCTTGCCCGTCCGCATCGATCGCGCCGAGGTCCAGGCCCGCCTCGACGCCCGCCGCCTCGCCGCCCACGCCCGCCGCCGCAGCGACGCCGCCCACGGCCATCCGCCGCCCCATGGGCGCGACCGCCGGCTCGCCGATCACCGATCGATCCGCCACCAGCTCCCGAGCGCCTACGGCGTCGGCGCCCTCGGCCTGCCCGACCTCGCCCCGGTCGAACGTCAGGCCCAGGCCCGCCAGCTCGCCGCCTATCTCCACATCTTCGATCAGCTCCTCGCCAACGAGTTCGCCCAGCTGGCCCACGCCCACCAGCTCCTGTCGCCCGAGGATGCCCCGCTGCGCACCTACTTCGCCCAGCCGCTCGACGACCCGCGGCTGCACATCGACGAGCTCCTGCGCCACGATCCCGGGGTCCACCGCGCCTGGCTCGCCGACGCCGTCGAGCGCAGCGTCCACGGCGGCGACGCCCGCGTGCGCCGCAACCGCTTCCTGTGCCACCTCCTCGCTCGCTACGCCGAGCAGCTCGGCGACCACGCCCAGATCGGCGACACCGACTCGCCCACCCGCAGCGACGCGGCGCTCGTCGCCGATCGCCAGGCCTTCCTCCGCGACTACCCGCGGCTGAGCGGCGCCCGCGGCTCTGGCCACGACATCCTCGGCGACAGCGACGAGCTCTCCGGGCTCGTCCAGCGCCTCCGCCTCAAGCTCGGCCTCGGCGAGCGCCCGCGCCTGCACGTCGTCGAACACGTGCTGCTGCGACCGATCCCCGAGGACGCGCGCCAGATCGGCGACGAGGCCGACCCCCGCGTCCCGCTGCTCTCCGGCGTCCGCGAGCAAGACCCCTGGTCCTTGCAGGTCAGCTACGTCTTCGAGGCGACGCCCGGCGATCAGCCCGACTCGGCCTTCGCACAGATGGTCGCCCGCACCCTCCTCGCCGAGACCCCGGCCCACCTCCGCCCCCAGCTGCACTGGTTCGGAGACGACGACGCCGGGGCCCACTGGAGCGCCTTCAACGCGGCCTGGACCGCCTTCCGCGTCGCCCACCGGAACTACCGCGCCGCCAGCCTCCGCGCTGGCACCGTCCCCGACGAGCTCCACATCCCGCTCCGCGACGCCCGCGACCGCGTCATCGACCTCCTTGGCTTCGGACGCAGCTACCCGCTGCGCGACCTCCCGCTCGCGCGCCACCTCACCGTCGCCCCGGGCACCCCGGCCGCGATCACGATCGAACTCAGCCAGCGCGACGTGATCTACAGCCTGCGCGACCGCCGAAGCGGCGCCGCGATCTTGCGCGAGGGACGTCCCATCACCGCCGAGGGCACCGGCGGGACCATCGAGCTGCGGACCCCCGCGAGCGTCGAGGACGCCAGCTACCGGATCCTCGCCGAGAAGCGCGAGGAGCCCGGCGAGGCCCGCCCGCGCCGTCAGGCCTGGCTGCACGGCCTCGTCAGCGTCGTCCTCGGCGTCGACCCCTCGCTCGTCGTCAACCTCCGCGGCCTGCCCCTGCTCGACCGCAGCATCGACGCGCCCCGACCCTCGGACCCGCGCATCGCGGCCCACGGCTCCGTCGTCGAGGTCGAGGTCATCGCCAGCCAGGAGGGCGTCGTCTACCAGCTCGTCGACGCCGCCGATCCCACCCGCGTCGTCTCGCAGGCGCCGGTGGTCGGGACCTCCGGCACGATCGTCCTGCGCACCGTCCCCCTCCACGACGACCTCGAGCTGCGCGTCCACGGCAGCAAGGCCGTCGGCGACCCGGAGCACCCCGAGATCCGCAGCGCCCTCCTCACGACCGTGCTCTCGCTGCGGATCGAGGCCAACCCAGCCGTCGCCGCCGCGCTCCTCCCCGCGGCGATCGTCGCCCACACCGCCACGCCCACGCTGCGCCTGCACGCCAGCGAGACCAGCGTCGAGTACCGCGTCTGGCGACGAGCCATCCGCGACGCCGAGTTCGTGTTCACCGATCCCCCGCCCGCCCCCACGCTCGACCTCCAGCCCGACGACGGCCCCCTGATCCGCGTGCAGCGACCCGCGACCCTCGCCTGGCACGAGCTCCAGCCGCTCGGCGAAGCCCGACCCGGCACCGGCGGCCCCCTCGACCTCCCGCTCCCCACGCCCGGCGAGGACTCGCTGCTGGTCGTCCAGGCCAGCAAACGCCACCGTCGCCACGCCAGCGCGTCGGACACGATCACCTCGATCGTCCAGCTCGAGCCCGTGCTCATGCTGCTGCTGCGGCCCGACCCCAGCCCTGACCTCTCGCTGCAGCTCACGCTCGCCGACGCGAGCACCACCGGCCCGATCGTGCTCCGCGGCGGCCAGCCCGGCGTGTTCTACGAGCTCCACCGCGACGACGCCGCGATCACCCTGCCCGCCTACTTCCACCAGCGCGACGAGCTCGACCCGCGCAGCAACAAGGGCGTCGATCAGCTGCGCGTCGAGGTCGACCTGGCCCTCGCCCGCGACGCCCCGGGCGACGCCCGACCTCTCGCAGCGCCGCCGCCTCCGCTCGTCGACGCCGCGCCCCTGCCCCTCGGCGCCGTCCTCCGCGTCCACGCCCGCAAGGCCACCAGCGGCCTGCGCTGCGCGCTCGCCGGCCTCGCCACGATCGAGCCCGCCCCGGCCCTGCTCATCGAGCCCGCCAGCGTCACACCCGGCGCCGCTGTGAACGTGGTGATCACCGCCAGCCGCCGCGACGAGCGCTACCGCCTCCTCCGCGGCGAGACCCTCCTCGCCGAGACCGAAGGCGTCGACGGGCGCCTCGAGCTGAACACCGGCCCGCTCGCAGAGGCGACCCTGCTCGACCTCAGCGTCACCCGCACCACCCCCGGCGCCATCGTCGTCGAGCGCCGCCTGGCCATCGCCATCCCGGTAACGCCGCCCGGCTGAGCGCCCGTCATGGCCAGCCACCGGGTCAACCACGTGGAGATCGAGCTGCGTGTCGGCGACGTCGAGCTCGCCACCGACCTGATCGAGCGGACCAGCCGTCTGCACGAGCGACGGATCTCCCCGCTGCTCGACCGCCTCCTCGGCGAGCACAGCGACCCCGCGCAGATCGACCGCCTCGACCGCCTCGAGCTCGACCTCGGCAACCTCGACGTCGACGACTTCGAGGACGACCTCCTCCGCAAACTCGAGGCCGCCCTGCGCACCGCCCTGCGCCAGGCCCTCGCCGACCGCCGCAGCGACGTCCGCGGCGACGCCCCGCTCGAGCTCCTCACCACCTTCGCCACGACCGGCAACCTCCCGTGGTGGGCCGACGCCAGCCGAGGCGACCCGATCGCCGCGGCCAGCGTCACCCTGCTCCGCGAGGCCCCGGCCGCCCTCCTCACGCTCCTCGCCGAGCTCGCCGACGACCCCGTCGCCCGGACCCGCCTCGCCCGTCACCTCGACGCCGCCTGCCTCGACACGCTCGTCGGCCTGCGCTGGCCCGCCGCCCGCCTCGGCCTGCCCGCCGCCCTCCAGCTCCTCACGCAGCAGCTCGACGCGGCCCCGCAGGCCGGTCCCCGTCGCCTCCTCCGCCTGCGCCAGGCGATCCTCACCGCGGTCGCCCACCCGGCCCTCGCACCCACCCAGGCCCTGCGATCGATCGTCCTGCAGCTCGCCGACCTGCCCGGCTGGCGACCCGCCGCGCCGCAGCGACCCCCCGAGCTACCGCCCGCGCTGCACGCCGCCCTCGCCGCTGCGCTCACCGAGCTCCACGCGCGCGGGAGCTCCCATCGTGACACCGGGCCCGACCCAAACCACGACATCACAACGCCGCAGCCGTCGCCCGACCCCGACCCGACGTCGCTGCAACCCGCCGAGCTCGAGCCCCCCGAGCTCCGCGAGCTCCGCGAACCACGCCGCGTTCACGAACCATCGCCCCCCACCAGACCCCACGACGATCGTCTCCCCGAGCCGGAGCCGAGCAAGCCAGCACCGGCCGGACCCGCCGAGCCGCACGCCCACGAGCTCGAGCCAACGCCACCCACCGAACGCACCCGCGAGCTCGAGCCAACGCCACCCACCGAAGCCACCCGCGAGCTCGAGCCAACGCGACCCAGCGAAATCCCCCGCGAGCTCGAGCCAACGCCACCCACCGAGCTCGAGCCAACGCCAACCACCGAACCACCCGAACATCGCTCGCCCGCAGTCGCGGTGAACGAGCCCGACCCGCATCACCCCCACGCCGACCCCCGCGAAACCACCGCCCCGCACGCCACGCCGCAGCTCGCCGCCCCGCGCCCCACCCGTCCGCCCCCACGTCGCCCCCGCGCGCGCCCGGACGAGCTCTACGTCGAGGACGCCGGCCTCGTGATCCTGTGGCCCTTCCTCGATCGCTTCTTCCTCCGCGTCGGCCTCCTGGACGACGAGCGCCGCTTCATCGACGAGCCCGCGAGCATGCAGGCGATCGCCCTGCTCGCGCAGCTCGCCAGCGAGGACCCCGATCCCCCCGAGTTCACGCTCCCGCTGGCCAAGCTGCTCGTCGGTCGCTCGCCGACCGACAGCTTCACGCTCGCGCGCCCGCTCGCCGGACCCCAGATCGACGAGTGCGAGCGCCTCCTCGCCGCCGTCATCGCCCACGCGACGATCCTCCGCGACATGCCCGTCGCCAGCTTCCGCGCCACCTTCCTGCGCCGCCCCGCCGCCCTCACCACCCGCGACGGCGCCTGGACCCTGCAGGTCGAGGCCCGCACCCACGACCTCGTGCTCGCGCGCTTCCCGTGGGCGTGGTCGTGGGTCAAGCTGCCGTGGATGCCAGACCCCTTGCGCGTGGAGTGGGCATGAGCGACATCCACCTCGCCGACCTCGAGCGCGAGCTCGAGTGGTTCGCCCGGGTCCTCGACCTCCGCTTCAACGTCTACTTCGCCCGCGAGCCGCGACCCGGCGCGCCGCGGACCCTCGCCGAGCTCCCGCCGCCCGAGCTCGGCGACTCCACCTCGGCCTACGCCCGCCTGCTCGGCGAGCGCCCGCTCGAGCTCGTCGAGCGGCTCGCGTTGATCCTCGCCCTCGTCCCCCACCTGCGCCCGCAGCTGCTCGACGTCTTCTCGGTCAAGAACGCGACCTTCGACCGCCGCTTCACCGAGTTCGGCGGCACCCGCAGCGACGACGACTTCGAGCCGAGCGGCGAGACCCTGGCCTTCATCCTCGACGGCGGCTCGCTGGCGGCCCGCGCCGCCGTCTTGCAGATCCTCGAGCCCGATCACCCCTTCGTCCGCCACGACATCGTCCGCGTCGTCCCCACACCCCGGGCTCCGTCGGCGATGAAGGCCGCGCTGCGGATCTCACCCGAGCTGCTCGGCCTCCTGCTCACTGGAAGGCGCTCCCCGCCCGCGCACGACCCCGAGTTCCCCGCCCTGCGCATCGACACCGCCATGACCTGGGATGACCTCGTCCTCCCGCCCAGCACGCTCCGCCAGCTCCACGAGGTCCAGACCTTCATCGCCCACGGCGACACCCTGATGCGCGCGTGGGGCATGGCGACCCGCCTGCGCCCGGGCCACCGCGCCCTGTTCCACGGCCCGCCCGGCACCGGCAAGACCATGAGCGCCGCGCTCGTCGGCAAGCTCGCCGGCCGCGACGTCTACCGCGTCGACCTCTCGCTGGTCGTCTCGAAGTACATCGGCGAGACCGAGAAGAACCTGTCCCGCGTGTTCGACCGCGCCCAGCAGCGCGGCTGGCTGCTGTTCTTCGACGAGGCCGACGCCCTGTTCGGCCGGCGCAGCGCCACCAACGACGCCCACGACCGCTACGCCAACCAGGAGGTCGCCTACCTCCTCCAGCGCATCGAGAGCTTCGACGGCATCACGATCCTCGCCTCGAACCTGCCCGACAACCTCGACGACGCCTTCGCCCGCCGCTTCGAGTCGACCGTCTACTTCCCGCTGCCGCGCCCCGCCGAGCGGCTGCGCCTGTGGACGCGGGGCTTCTCCCCGAAGGCCCGCCTCGCCCCGGACGTCGACCTCGCCGCCCTCGCCCGCGCGCACGAGCTCTCCGGCGCGTCGATCATGAACATCATCCGCCGCGTCAGCCTCACCGCGATCGCCGAGGCCGAGCGCGCCATCAGCGACAGCGACCTCCAGCAAGCGATCCGCCACGAGCTCACCAAGGACGGTCGCATCGCCGGCTAGCCGCATCCGCGCTCACCTGCGAGCGCGCGCCGCGGTGCGCCGCAGGCCCGCTCGCCGCAGACCGGGCGACCACTGGTACAATCGACCGATGGCACGTATCACGCAGCAGCGGGAGCAGACCACCACGGCCCGCCCCGACAGCCCGCGCGCCGCGAGCCGCGGCCTCGCCCTGCAGCCCCCCCCTTGCGGCATCGAGTTCGCCGACTGCCACGCCTCGCCCACCGCACCCGTCCAGGCCGCCGCGCCGGGCGGCGCGACCCTCGACGCCGCCGCCCGTACACACATGGAGCAGGCCTTCGGCGCCAGCTTCGCCGACGTGCGCGTCCACCAGGGCGACGCCGCCAGCCGCATCGGCGCCGTCGCCTTCACGCAGGGTACTGACATTCACTTCGCCGCCGGCGCCTATCGGCCCGGGACGCCCGCGGGCCTCGAGCTCCTCGGCCACGAGCTCGCGCACGTGCAGCAGCAACGAGCGGGCCGCGTGCCCGGACCTCGCGACAGCGGCGGCCTCGTCCACGAGCATGCCCTCGAGTCCGAGGCCGACGCCGCGGGCCAGCGCGCCGCGGCCGGCGAGCGCGTCAGCCTCGGCGGCGCCGGCGGTCAAGCGCCCGCCACGGCGCCGATCCAGGCCAAGCTGGCGTGGACCACGGAGAAGCTGGGCGACAAGGCCGACAAGTCGACGAAGAAGGACAAGCGATGGAAGCAGCTCATTCGCATCATGCGAAGCTATGAAAAGCTCAAGGGCGAGGCCATCGACGGCAAGCCCGCGATCGGCCCGCTCAATCAGCTGCGCGAGCAGTGCCTCGCCTGGCTCTCCACGCGCGGCGAGCTCCCATCCTACGCGAAGAACAACAAGAAAAAGAATGAGCTCACCCTGAAAGGCGCGGTCGAGCAGCTCGCCTATCGCGACATCCCGCGGGAGATCGGCGTGATCATCAGCGGGCTCAAGGAAGGCAGCACCGGCGACAAGCTCGGCGGCGGCCAGGTCGGTCAGGTCTTCCTGTCCACCTTCGGGAAGATCAACGCGGTCTTCAAGGACGACCAGCGCGCCAAGAAGATCGACTCCAAGGCACAGGTAGCGATCGCCGGCGTCGAGTCGGGGATCGACTTCAACGAGAGTCCGCTGCTGTCCAACCGCGCCGTCGCCAGCTGGCAGGTCGACCAGCTGTTCGGCGCCAACGTGACCAGCCGCAGCGAATTCGCCACGCGTCAGACCGACAAGGGCTTCCAGCACGGCACCGCGTCCGAGTTCGTCGACGGCACCGCGATCCAGGGCGGCGGCGCGTTGCCGATCTTCGAGGAGCTCGACTGGTCCGACCCGGAGCTCCAGCGCCAGCTCTCGACCCTCCAGCTCATGGACGCGATCACCGGCCAGGTCGACCGCCACGGCGGCAACTTCTTCATCACCCAGGACGGCGAAAAGACGAAGGTCGTCGGCATCGACAACGACCTGTCCTTCGGCAAGCTCAAGCTGGACGTCGACAAACCCAACTCCAACGACGACAAGTTCACCGGCTTCCCGATGTACGTCGACGAGGAGGTCGCCGAGCAGGTGCTCGGCGTGAAGGAGCACCAGCTCCGCGCCGTGCTCGCCCCGCTCCTCCCGGAGCCCGAGGTCCAGGCCGCGCTGACGCGCCTGAAGAAGGCCCAGGAGCGGCTCAGGCAGCTGAAGCAGACCGGCCACTGGCTCTCGAAGCAGCAGTGGAACAACGAGACATCCGAGAAGCACGACACGACCACCTACCTCGGCCGCGCCCGAGGCTTCGCGGAGCGGAACAAAGCGACCGGGCGTACGGTCCCCCGCGGCGACAAGCCCCTCTCGAACAGGGAGCGCAAGTCGCGGAACGAGTACCTTGAGGGCGCCCATCTCAAGCTCCAGATGTTCATCCTCAACGCCAAGGCATACAAGAAACCCCTGACGGAGGGGAAGCCCGTGGAGGGGTTCGCGGCGACCACCCCCGAGGCGCTGCTGCTGGAGGTCGCGCAGATCAAGCAGGCCTTGCTGGAGAAGTTCCCGAACCTCGGCGCCGAGACCCTGTTCCAGCAACTGGACCAGGCCATCAACACCTTCAATGAGTTCACCCCGAACTAAAGCCCGCGCCGCCCGCAGCCAGCTTCACCACCAGCTTCGGCGACCAGCCCCCGTTCGCCTAACCGCTCACCGGCCTGGGCGAGGCCTGCTCACCCGCCTCGAGCCGCGCACCCCCTGATCGCGGCGATATCATCACCTGTCTAAAAGGACATCTCATCCCAGCGCAGCGCAGCGCTTGCCGTCGCGCGGGTCCGCGGATACTCTCCGCCGCGGGAAAGCCCGTGCGAGCCATCACCAAAGACGACCGCGTCGAGATCGCGGCGACCTTCCTCGGCGCCTTCATCCTTGGCGCCTCCTTCGCCAAGGACTTCTTCATGCACGGGAAGTTCGAGGTCCGCGTATTCTTCCTCGGCGTCTCTTGCTTCGTGCTCTTCCTCGTCATCGCCGTCATCGCCGCGATCCGCATCCGTATGCTCGACCGGGCCCGGCCCGGGCTCAGCCTCGCCTGGGCGCTCTTCTTCGCGCTCGGCAACCTCGCCGCCGTCGACCTCTTCAGCCATCAGTTCCTCGGCGCGCGCATCGACGCCGACATCAAGAGCGAGACGGTCCTCTTCCTCGTCTGCTACAGCCTTGCGACCAATCTCCTGTTCGTGCTCAACCACGAGACCCTGCTCGCCGCGCTACAGGAGAAGACCCTGTACAAGTACCTCATCGCCCCGATCAACGGCATCAGCGTCGGCGCCGTGCTCACCGGCATCCTCGTCTGGCTCGCCGGCCCCTGAGCTCCGCCGCGCGTCCCGGTCGTACGCGACGCGCCCGCTCAACCCCTGAGCTCGCGCCGTCCGCCCTCGCGGTAGCGCTCGAGCCACTCGAACAGATCGTCGAGCGTCACCCCGCAGCCCGCCGCGATCGCCTGCGGCGCCTCTGCCCCGCGCAGCAGCGCCAGCACGGCCCGCTCGCGCCGCCGCGCCGCGTCCCGGCCCCTCCTCGACCGCCCCCCGCGCGCCCCCGCCGACCGCCACCGGCCCGCCGCTCGCCGCCCCGCCGCTCACCGCCACCGGCCTGCCCCCGGCAGAGACCGCCACCGCGTGCCCTTCCCTCGCGACCCCGCTGCCGCCCGCCTGCTGACCCCGCGGCGCCTCCACCGGCCTGTCCCGAGAGACAGCCCCCTCCGCCGCGACCACCGACCTGTCCCGAGAGACAGCCCCCTCCGCCGCGACCACCGACCTGTCCCGCGAGACAGGCCCATCCGCCGCGACCACCGACCTGTCCCGCGAGACAGCCTCATCGACCGCCACCGACCTGTCCCGCGAGACAGCCTCATCGACCACCGACGACCTGTCCCGAGAGACAGACATATCCGCCGCGTCCCCGCCCCCAGCCTGCCTGTCCTTCGGGACAGCATCATCCGCGCCGTCCTTCGCGGCCGCCCGCCGGCCGAGCAGCGCCGCCCGCTGCGGGTCGCGCAGGTCGATGAGCACGCTCGGCATCCCCGGCTCGCCCAGCCTGGCCCGCGCGCGCGCCAGGGGCAGGTGCGCCGCCGGATCGCCGAGCAGCAGATACCCGCGCAGGTCGTTGCGCCGCATCCACAGCTGCGCCACCTTGCGCGCGTCGCCAGCGTAGGCCTGCCCGCGCGCCGCCGCCTCGCGCTGCAGCTGGTACCCCGAGCTCAGGTCGTCGTTGGCCTCGCGGTACGCCTGCATCAGCGAGTCGAGCGCCACCCCGGCGCGGCTGCCCGACAGCAGCGCCCGCATCGCCCCGAAGATCCGCGACGCCCGGCTGCCGCGACCACCGTCCATGAACGCGAAGCTCCACGCCAGATCGACGTGCCCGATCACCGCCAGCGGCCCCTTCGGGTTGGCCAGCGCCGCCTGCGGCAGCGCGGCCAGGAACGGCGGCTCGCCGGCGCGGGGCAGGCTGCGCAGCACCTCCGCCGCCGCCCGCCCCTCGCCGCCGCTCGCCGCCAGCGCCTGCAACCACGGCAGGTACGCGCTGTCACCCGGCGTGCCCGCCCCGAAGCACGCGATCATCAGCCACACCCCGCCCGGCAGGAACGGCGCCGAGCCCAGCGACTCCGCGGACAGCGGCTCCCCGTCGAGGCCGAGGCACAGCGCGCCCTGCGTGCGCCGCTGCTGCTCCGCGCTGCGCCACCCGCGGCGCGGCGCGCCGAGCCCGTGCGACAGCGACAGCAACACGCTCGCCTCGCGCGACCCCGCCGCCTCGATCAGCGCGCCCGGACCGTCATCCGCGTAGGGCACCGTCACCGCCTCCGCCAGCTCGAGCTTGCCCGCGCCGCGCCAGCGCTCCGCCATCTCGACGCAGGGCTGGATCAGGTGGCGATAGCCCGCGCTGATCGCCGCCGTCCCGTCCTGGGCCGTGTAGTACAGCGCCCGCGGCAGCTCGCGGGCGCTCCGCTCCCACCCGATCACCTTGTCGGCGTAGGCCCCGTAGGCCGCCTCATCGTCCAGCGCCAGACGACCCACGAAGCAGCCGTGCGCCAGCGTCTGCTGCAGCTCGAGCGACACCTGCGTGAGCTCGCCGAGCAGCAACAAATAGCGCGGCCGCTCGTGCTCCGGCACCTTCTCCGCCCGCAGCACCTCGTCGCGCCAGCGGATCGCCGCCGCCGAGTCCTGCCCCGGCGGCACCCGGTAGATCCGCGGCTTGGTCCCCTGCTCCGCCCGGCGGTGCTCGATCAACCCCGCGATCGCCCCGAGCAGCAGATCGCCCACCGGCCCCTCCGGCGCGATCACCCCCCAGCGCTGCAGGTCGAGCAGGTTGGGGTCGCGGTCCGGCGCGTCGAGGAACAGCGAGCCCGCCCCGCGCGGCTCGGCCGGCGCCGTCGCGGCCGTCAGCGTCGACTCCGGCAGCCCGCGCTCGAGCACCGGCATCCGCGCCTCCGCGTCGGAGAGCAGCAGATCGATCGGTGAATCTGCGACCGTACCACTCATGACTAATTACACAGATTCCCCAGGCACTGTAACTGTGGAGCACAATCATCGGTGATCACGCACTTCTTCAGCGGCGCGCAGCCGTAGCAGGTCCCGCCGCAGTCGAGGTCCGTCTCATCCAGATCCTTGACGTTGTTGCTGCACGACGGCTGCGCCTCGCACACCCCGTCGACGCACGATTTCGAGTAGCAATCATTGTTATCGAGGCACTTCTGGTCCGGGCGGCAGGTCGCCCCGCAATCCAGCCCGCAGTCGATATCCGACTCCCCTTCATCGATCAAATTGTTGTCGCAGTGCGGCTGGAGCTGACAGCTGTTGGTGTCCTGGCAGGTCCCCTCGAAGCAATCCGGCGTCTGGATGCAGGGAAAGCCGAGCCCGCAGGTCGGCCCGCACAGCAATCCGCAATCGAGGTACCTCTCGGTCTTCGGGTCGTACACTCCATCCACGCAGCTGGCCGGCACGCACAGGCCCTTGAAATGACAGGCCTGGGACGCGCAGTCGCCCGAGCTGTTGCAGTGCAGGAAATTCTCGCAAAGCGTACAGCTCCCGCCGCAGTCGACGTCGCTCTCGTCGCCGTTCTGCTGCCCGTCCGCACAGTCGAGCCCGCCCGTGCTGCTGCTCCCGCCGCCCGTGCTGCCCCCGCTGCTGCCGCTGCTGCCGCTGCTGCTACCCGTGTCGCTGCCGCTGCTGCCGCTGACGCTGCTGCTCACACCGCCAGTCGTCCCGCCCGTCGAGCCACCGCCAGTCCCCGTCGCGCCGCCCCCGGTCGTCACGTCCCCGGTCGTCGCGCCCGCGGTCGTCGTCACGGAGCTCGTGCCGCTCGTGCTGCCGCCAGTCGCCGCCGTGACGGCGCAGACCACCCCGTGCTGCTTGGCGTGCAGCCCGTCGTCCACGCAGGGCGGCGCGCACGCGATCGCCAGCTGCGAACCCGCAGCGAGCACGAGCACCCCCCGCATCCATCCCGCCACCTCGCCATTGTATGCGCCACACCAGCGCTCGTTGGCCAGCACCCACCCACCGGCACGCTCGCGCCAGCGCCCGCGAGCGCGCCGCGCGGTCCCTGCAACATGTACGTCGCCGCACCTCATCCTGCGATCGAGCGCGAGCATCGGCCCTCGACACGGCTTGTGATGCGCATGCAAGGCCGGATAGTCTGCAGGCATGGTGGTTGGCACGGGCGCATGACGCCTGGCTGGACATACATCGGTCGTCGCGGCCTGCCCTTCGCGCTGGCCGTGCTCGTCGGTAGCCCCGCGCACGCAGCAGCGCCGCCGCCCGCCGACGCGCCGGCCCGGCCGTGGATCCGCCGGTTCCGGCCGCAAGCCCACAGCCTCGAGCCCGGCGCATTCGTCGGCACTCTCTTCCCATCGCGCAACCACGAGCTCTATCAATACGATCGCAAGTGGCAGCCCTACGCCCGCGTCGCCCCGACCTTCGGCCTGCGCCTCGCATACTTCCCGCTGCGCTACCTCGGCGCCGAGCTCGAGGGAGCGCTCGCCCCCACCACCGTCGCCAGCACACGCGCCCTCCTCTTCGCCGCCCGCGGCCACCTGATCGCCCAGCTCCCGCTCGCCAGCGTCGTCCCCTTTGTCCTCATCGGCGGCGGACTCCTCGGCACCCGCGGCGACGCCCTCGGCACCGACCTCGACCTCGTCAGCCACTTCGGCGGCGGCCTCAAGATCCACGTCCACCGCAACGTCGCGATCCGCCTCGACCTGCGCGGCACCGTCGGCTCCGGCCACGGCACCGAGACCCGCCGCGTCGTCTACCCCGAGCTCCTCCTCGGCGTCAGCGTCCCGCTCAACCTGCGCGGCCGCGACAGCGACGACGACGGCCTCTACGACCCCGGCCAGCGCGCCCGCCCCACCGACGCCTGCCCCCAGCAACCCGGCCGCCTGGGCGACCGCGGCTGCCCCGATCGCGACGACGACCGCGTCCCCGACCCCGACGACCACTGCCCCGCCGAGCCCGGTCAGGTCGATCGCCGCGGCTGCCCGAGCCTGCGCGACAGCGACGCCGACGGCGTCTACGACCCGGGCCAGGTCGACATCCCGCCGCCCGGCGGCGACCTCTGCCCCGCGCTCCCCGGCGAGCCCGCGCACATCGGCTGCCCGCCGCCCGACAGCGACAACGACGGCGAGCTCGACAGCGACGACCGCTGCCCCGACAAGGCCGAGGTGTGGAACGGCTACCAGGACGACGACGGCTGCCCCGACGAGATCCCCGTCGACCTCGCCGCGATCGTCGGCACCCTGCGCGGCATCAACTTCGCCTTCATGAGCGACCGCATCACCGCCGGCTCGCGCCCCGCCCTCGACCACGCCGCCGCCGTGATGCGCACCTACCCGTCGATCCGCATCGAGGTCCAGGGCCACACCGACAGCGAGGGCGAGGCCGCCGTCAACGAGGAGGTCTCGCGCCGCCGCGCCGAGTCCGTGCGCCAGTACCTCATCCAGGCCGGCGTCCCGGCCGAGCGCCTGCGCGCCGTCGGCCGCGGCGGCGCACAGCCGATCGCTGACAACAACAGCGCCCGCGGCAAGGCCAAGAACCGCCGCATCGAGCTGGTCCTCGTCAACGACCACGCGACAGGAGCCCCGTGATGGCCTGGCTCGAGCTCGAGCTCCACCGCAACGACCAGGAGCTGCTGCTCCGCGCCCGCGGCTCGCGCGGCGAATCGTTGCCCCCGCAACCACTCGCCGGCGGCGTCAACCTCGGCCGCGTCACCGGCTTCACCAGCGGCGTGCGCCGGGCCGTCGCCGCCGGTCAGCAGCTCCCCGAGCACGTGCTCACCGAGGCCCACGAGCTCCACGCCGCCGTGTTCCACGGGGCGATCGCCGATCTCGTCGCCCGCCTGCTCGAGGCCTCGCGTCCGGACGGCGGCCGCCTGCTCGTCCGCCTCAGCGCCTTCGACCCCGAGCTGCAGCGCGTGCCCTGGGAGGCGATGTGCCGCCCCGGCACCGCCCGCGAATTTGTCGGCGTCAGCCCCGAGCTCCTGCTCGTGCGCGGCGTCAGCTCGGGCGACCCCTTCGAGCCGCGAGAGATCCGCCGCGCCATGCGACTGCAGGCGATCGTCCCGATCGGCGAGGCCGACCGCCTGCTCGCGCTGCAGCGCGCGCTCGAGGAGCCGATCGCCGCCGGCGCGATCGAGTGGCTGCCCCCGATCGCCGGCGCCCAGGCCACCCGCGGCCGCCTGCTCGAGCTGATGCGCCGCGCCGAGGCCCCGCACATCCTCCACTGGATCGGCCACGGCGGCCTCGACGAGCGCGGCAGCCCCCGCCTCCAGCTCGCCGACGACGGCAGCGGCGACGAGTCCTGGCTGCTCGCCGAGACCCTCGCCCAGGAGCTGCGCGGCGCCGCCGGCGAGTCGCTCCGCCTCGTCGTCCTCGAGGCCTGCTCCGGCGCCAAACCAGGCGTGTTCGCCAGCGCCGCCGAGACCCTCGCCCGCAGCGGCGCCGAGGCGGTCCTCGCCCACCTCTGGCCCGTCCGCGCCGAGTTCGCCCGCGACTGCGCCGTCGAGCTCTACCGCGCCCTCACCCTCGCGCGCGACGGCGCCGGCGACGTCGCGGCCGCCACCGCCGCCATGCGCCGCGCCCTCGCCGAGCGCGGCGCCGAGGTGTTCTCCCCGGTCCTCTACCTGCGCGGCACCTCGGCCCGCGTGTTCGACCTCCGCCGCCGCCGCCTCATCGCCCCGACCACCACCCCGGCCCCCACCGCCGCCAGCGGGGCCCAGCTGCGCCCGCTCCACGCCGTCCTCGACGCCCCCTTCTCGCTCGTCCTCGGCGACGTCGGCGAGCGCTTCGCCGGCGCCGACGCCCTGCGCGCCGACCTCGAGGCCGGCCTCTCCGAGCGCGGCGAGGCGATCGCCCCCAACCTCGACCTCTCCACCCTGGCCGAGCGCTACTTCCTGCACAGCGGCCGCGGCAAGCTGCAGCGCCTGTTCCAGAAGGACATCGGCGCCGCCGTGAAGATCGCCGTGCCGAACTTCCTGCGCAGCCTCGTCAGCCGCGTCGGCCCCGGCGCCCACACCACCCTGCTGTGGCTCCCGCTGCTCGAGTGGGCCCTCGCCGAGCGCCACCCGGACCGCAACATCTACACGCTCATGCCCGGCGCCCCCGACGGCCTCGAGAGCCGCCTCGTCATGGTCCGCCCCGCCGGCGCCCGCGAGTGGCACGAAGAAGAGGCGCCGGCCGAGGACCTCGACCTCCGCCGCGACATCCTGGTCCTGCGGATCTACGGCGGCTACTCGCCCGAGGCGCAGCCGATCCTCACCACCCCGCAGCTCACCGAGGACGACCACGTCCGCGGCCTCGTCGCCCTCCAGGGCCTGTTCCCGCCCGCCTGGGAGGCCCACTTCATGGGCTGGCTGCGCATGCACCCCTTCCTCGGCGTCGGCCTCTCGATCCACGAGTGGCGCCACCGCATGCTGCTCACCTGGCTGCTCGACCAGCGCCCGCCCTCCCGCGTCAGCGTGGTCGTCACCCGCCCCGGCCGCAACGAGTCCGCGATCTGGGATCAGGGCGCCGGCGGCCTGTTCGGGCGCGGCGCCCTGCGAGCCTTCGACCTCGACCTCGACGCCCTCGCCGGGCTCTGCGAGGAGGCTGACCCATGAGCCAGGTCGAAGCACCCACGCCCCGCGCCGGCCTCTGCGAGGAGGCTGACCCATGAGCCAGGTCGAAGCACCCACGCCCCGCGCCGCCTTCCGCACCCGCGACCCCGCGGCCCTCGGCGCCCTGCTCGCCAGCCAGCTGCTCGCCTACCGCTGCAGCACCGTCTACGGCCCCAGCCCGGCGCTCGTCCGCGAGGTCGTCGAGGTCCACGCCCTCGGCCTGCTCGCGCAGCTGCACGACGTCCGCCGCGTCAGCATCCAGGCCTGGCCCGCGGGCGGCCCCTCGCTCGCCCACCTCGTCGCCGAGCTGCTGCGCCAGCTGGAGCTCGAGCCCGCCGGCGAGCCCGGCGACCTCGTCGGCCTGCGCCAGGCCCTCGCCCGCGCCCATCGCAGCTCCGATCGCCCGCTCGTCATCGTGCTCCACGACCTCGGGCAGCTCCTCGACGACGACCGCGATCGGGTCGCCGACCGCCGCCTCATCGACGCCCTCGCCGCCGCCGTCGAGCTCCCGATCCACGGCCTCCAGCTCGTGATGACCGTCGGCGAGCACGACCTCGGCGCCTTCCGCCACCTCCTGCGCGGCCGCTGGCGCCTGCTCGCCAACGACCTGCGCCTCCACAGCGACGACCGCCGCGTGCCGCTCCCCCTGCCGATCCTCGGCCCGGGCGCGGCCGCTGCCGTCGCCAGCCGCGCCCCGCTGCTCGCCGCGCTCGCCCTCGCCGGCCTCGCCCTCGTCGGCGCCATCTTCGGCCTGTCCCAGCGCAGCGCCGCCGACACCGCCCGCCAGCAGCTCGCCGCCTGTCAGGCCGCCCCCGCGATCACCTGTCCCGAAGTACAGCCCGCCGCGATCGTACCTGTCCCCAAAGACATCAAGCCGCCGGATCCCCCGCCCGAACCAACGCCCGAGCCCACGCCCGAGCCCACGCCCGAGCCACCGCCCGAGCCACCGCCCGAGCCACCCACGCTCACCCCGGTCGTCGCCCCGCCGCCGGTCAAGGTCGCCAAGACCTGCCCCGCCAGGCCCGGGGACGGCCCCTGCGCCAAGTGTGCCCGCGCGTCGTGCTGCAGCCAGCTGAACGTCTGCAACAGCAGCGCGTGGAAAAACTGCGTGCTTGACGGCAAGGTCCCCAGCGACGAGTGCCCGCCCGACGCCATCGAGAAGGACTGCCGCGGCCTCGCCCTGTGCGCCCTCGAGTATCAGTGCAACGCAGTCTGTTACGCCAAGTGAGGCCCCCCCGATGCACGCCGACGACGAGCCCGCGATCCACCTGCTCCTCAGCCACGCCGACGATCACCGCCCCACCCTCGCGGACGGCCTCCCGGGCGCCGCGATCCGCGAGCCCAGCGTCGAGACCGAGGAGCTCGCCCCGCTCTCGTTCTACGACGTCGGCGCCGCCGGCAACGACCTCGAGCAGCAGGGCTGGGGGGTGCTCGCGCCGACCGGCGATCACGGCGACGCGATGCTCGCCGCGATCGCCCCGCTCATCGCCCACCGCGCCGCCCAGCAAGACCGCCCCGTTCGCATCTACCGCGTCCCCCCGCGCATGAGCGCCAGCCAGGCCGCGCGCTGGCGCAAGCAGGTCTTCAACATCGACGAGCCCGAGGACATCCCCTACTACCAATTGCTGCTCGGCGACCTCGACGAGCTCTCCGGCGAATTACAGCAGGTCCAGAGCCTCGGCGGCTGCGTCGGTCGCCTCGCCTTCACCAGCCTCGCCGACTACGAGTCCTACGCCGCCAAGGTCCTGCGCTGGGAGCTCGCTCCACCGCAAGTCGGCCCCGCACCGGCCCTGTTCCACACCGTCCACGACGGCTCCGCCGCGACCACCCTGGGCCACCGCAGCCTCGTCGCCCCGGTCCTCTCGCTCGCCCACGACGCCCGCAGCCGCGCCCGCTTCCCCGCCGACCTCCACGAGCTCGGCGACTCCACCGACCCCAGCCCCGACGACCTGCTCGCCCACGTCGACGCCCCCGGCGGCCTCCTCTTCTCGCTCAGCCACGGCGACGGCGCCCCGCGTCAGGGCTGGCGCAGCGAGCAAGACCGCCGCAGCGGTCAGGGCGCGATGAGCTTCGGCCGCGCCGGCTCGCTCCGCGGCGCCGACCTGGCCGCCCGCCCCTTCATGCCCGGCGGCGTGTGGTTCATGTTCGCCTGCTTCGGCGCCGGCACCCCCGACCGCAGCCGCTTCCACCACTGGCTCGCCCACCTCGCCGCCCTCGGCAAGTTCCGCGGCAACGTCGACGCCGTGCTCGCCAGCCTGCCCCGCGGCGACGAGCGCCCCTTCGTCGCCGACCTCCCCCGCACCCTGCTCGCCAACCCCGAGGGCCCCCTCGCCTTCATCGGCCACCTCGACCTCGCCTGGTCCTACGCCTTCATGGAGATGGACGACAGCAAGGCCAAGCGCCCCGCCAAGTTCTACAACGTCCTGCGCGCGCTGGTCCGCGGCGACCGGGCCGGCATCGCCGCCCAGGAGCTCACCCGCTTCTACAGCGACACCAACGACGAGCTCGCCGAGCTCCACGACGCCGCCGAGGCCCAGCGCAGCGGCGGCCAGCCGACGACCAGCGACCCCCGCCTCGGCCACCTGTGGATGCTGCGCCAGGACCTCGCCGGCTACATCCTGCTCGGCGACCCCGCCGTCCAGTTGCCCCGCGGCGAGCCCCACAACCCCGTCCGCCCCGCCGACCCCAAGAACGATTCAACGCACCATTGGCCCACGACCATCACCACGGAGCCCGCGTCGAGCCCGGCCTCCCGCTCGCCCGCGCCCGCCGTTGCCACGCCGCTCGCCCTGCCCGCCCTCGAGTCGGCGATCCACGCCCTCCTCGCCGGCGACGAGCCGGCGCTCGCCGTCCACCTCCGCGAGCTCGGCCTCGACCGCCCCACCCTCGAGCGCTGGCGCGACCGCTACACCGCCGCCGGCCGCGACGCCCTCGCCCGCCACCTGCGTGACGGCGATTGATACGACATGGCCTCACGACCATGTCTTTCAGGACATGTCCAACGCGCCATCTCACCACAATCCTCGCCGCGCTCCTCGCCTGCGCCCCCGCGCCCCCCGCCCTCGTCGACGAGGCCCTCCCCGCCCCCGCGCCGCCCGCCCTCGTCGACGAGGCCCTCCCCGCCCCCGCGCGCCGCTTCCTGGTCGGCAACGAGACCGCCCACGACCTGTTCGCCCGCGAGCTCGCCGGCCGCCGCGGCGCCCTCCTCGGCGTCGGCGGCGACGCCTGTTACACCCTGATGGCCCTCGCCGACAGCGAGCGCGCCTACCTCCTCGACCACGACCCGCAGGTCGTCGCCCTCCACCGCGCGCTCGGCCCCCGCATCGCCGCCACCCCCGACCCCGAACAATTCCTCGCCGCCCTCACCACGCCCCCGAACCCCGAGCTCGCCGCCTCCTGGCCCGCCATCACCGCCCACCTCCGCCGCGTCGCCGCCCGCCCGCACACCTGGCTCTCCGACCCCGGCCTCTACGCCCGCGTCCATCGCCTGTGGCAGACCGGCGCCGTGTCCCCGGTCCTCGGCGATCTCGGCGGCGCCCTCGCGATGCCCACGATCGCCGCCCACGCCGCCCACGCCGGCCTCACATTCACCGTCGTCTATCTCAGCAACGTCGAGGAGAGCCTCCCCGACCGGCGCCGCCTCGATGAGAACCTCGCCGCCCTCCCGCGCGACCCGGACGCGCTCGTCCTCCGCACCCTCCACCGCCCCGACTGGCCCGCCGCAGATCTGTGGAGCTACCAGAGCCACGCCCTCACCGCCCTCCTCGCCCGCGACCGCGACCGCCTCGGCGACCTCGCGGCGATCCTCGCCGACGCCGCGACCCGCGGGGCCCTCACCTTCACCCCGCAGGCCCCGGCCCACTCGACGATCGCCCGCTAATCCTCCGCGAATTTCAAGGCCGCGATGCCGATCCCCGTCTCGACGCCCGCGGCCCAGCAGCGCCAGCGGCGACCTCCCGCCGTGGCTCAGGGTAGGTAGCCGATCCTGCAGGCCCGCAGCCCGACGTAGCCAGCGCCTGACTGCTTCGCCGTGAGTTCGACGTAGTGCCAGCCATCGTCCGAGACGGTCCCCCGCAGATGATCGACGGCGACCCCCTTCACGAAGTCCATCCCCTCCACGTCGTTGGCCTTCTTCGTCAGCTTCAGGGTCGCTAGCGCGAACGGCGGCGTCGCGTCCGGGTGGTCGGCGTAGCGCGCGTGAAGCAGCGTCGCCGTCACCGCGAACTCCGCGGTCGAAGCGGTCGCACTGGCCTGGCCGTTCTTCGTGAACATTGTCTGGATCGCGCAGTCGAGCCAGCGGATGCGGGCTCCGCGGGCGAGCTTCACCCGGGCGTAGGCTTGACCCTGATAGGCAAGATTACGGTCTCGGTCCCTCCAGCTAATATGGAAGCCCAGCTCGACCCCATTCCCGCTGGAGCTTGGCTTCGCCATGAGCCCGCTGACGGCGTCGGCCGACGCGAAGTCCATCGGGGTGAGGTACTCGAAGCGCAGCCCGACCGGGGGCCCTGCGAGCCCGTCGTTGGGGGCGCCCTCGGGCGGCTTCGGGAGCGGCTTCGGGTCCACGGGCGGCGCGGGCTTCGGCGACGACTGCGACGGTGGCAGCGGTGCGAAGTACGCGGCCTCCGAGGAGCTTCCCAATGGTGACAACCCGACCAATACGAGCCAGAGCTTCGACATCATCCGCCGATGCTGCACGGCCCGCGGAGGCCTGTCAACCGCACTAGGCCTCCGCGAATTTCAACGACGCGATGCCGATCCCCGTCTGGGCGAGGATCAGCGTGGTCGCGGCCGCGACCTTGGCGATCTTCAGCTGCTTGGGTTCGTCGGGGATGATCGGCAGCGCCGACACCACGCCGCCGATGATGTTCCCCGACGCCCCCAGCCACACGAGATCGATGTCCCGGTCCTGGACCGGCTTCTTCTTCTCGAGCGCCGTGTCCCGCGCGCCCATCGCGATCGCCAGCCCCAATTGCAGCAGGCCGATGCCGCCCGACACGTAGCGGAAGGCGTCCTCGATCGCCTCGTTCTCCTTGCCCTTCACCGTCAGGTACAGGCCAAAGCCCGCGTCGGCGATCCCGATCGCGGAGCCCACCACACCCACGACCCAGTTGGTGACCGCCAGGCCGTACGCCGCTGCGTCCGAGGTATCGAGGGGGAAGCCCGTGACCCCGGAGATGACCAGCCCAGCGGCTGAGCTGACCACCTTGAGGACCCGCGGCGCCGCCATCTCGTCGTCCGCGAGGTCGACGAGCGTCACCACGATCCCGATCACGACGGAGCAGACCAGGTTGACCGCCCCCGCCGCCGTCTCGTTGAAGCGCGCGACCTGCTTCGGGTCCTCGTCGCCCGCGAACGAGACCGCCGCGCCGTAGGGCCCGTGGTCGACGCCGTGGGCGAGCTTGTAGGCGACCGTGAACGGGATCGCCGCCAGCACCGACAACAGGGTCAGCAGCGTCAGCTCGCGCCCGCCGAGCACCGAGTCCTCGATGAAGTCGGTCAGGAACGGGATCTCGAGGTGCAGATTGAGCGCCTTGACGGCCACCTCGAGCAGCACGTCCACGAAGCGCAGCACCAGGTCACCGGCGACCGTCAGCACGCGGACCAACAGCTTGACGAAGGCCTTGAGCCCGACCAGCACCGCGCTCGCCCCGTCGCGGAAGAACTCCTGCACGCTGCTGAACATGTCGCCGAGGTCGAGCGCGGCCAGGCTGTCCTTGAACTCCTTCCAGATGCCCGGCCCATCGATCCCCTTCAAGGCGCCGTTCAGGTCGAAGGCCTTCGTGAACTCGGCGACCATCTGCGCGTCCGGCTTCCAGAAGCCGAACTGCTTGCTCGCGTGATCGAGGTTGTTCTCGACCTTGTCGAACAGGAACGACGTGCGCTCGTCCCGACCGGGCCCCGTCAACGTCGACCTCGGCGGCTGCGCCTGACCGCCCTGCAGCGAGGCGACCGCGCCGTCGATCGCCGCGACCAGCGTGGCCTCCAGCGACCCCGTCAGCCCGGCCCAGCGCTGGCGCACGGTCTTGATGTGCCCCGGCAGCCGCCGCAACCCCGCCTGCTGCAGCGCCAGCAGCCCGTCGGCCGTCTCGAGCACGTCGTCCCACGAGAACAGCGCCGCCAGGAACCGAACCATCTCCTCGCACTTCGCCCCGAGCCGCTCACAAAACCCGGCCATGAGATCGAGCGCCGAATCCACGCTGTCGACAATGGCGCGCACGACCTTCTGCCCGTAATCGACGACGACCTGGTAGGTCCGCACCAGCACCCCCTTGGGGTCGACGGTGTCGACCACCACCAGCAACGCGTCCCTGGCCCGGCCGAAGATGTCGTCCACGAGGCCCGCGAGCGGCTGGAGCACCGCAGCGCGGATGAATTTCTTGAGCTCCTCGGCGAACTGCTGGGCCTTCTCGGCGCGCCGCTTCCTGCGCGCCGCTCGCTCCTCCTGTTTGGCTTCGCGGAGCTCGTCGTCCATGCCCCGCAGCTCACGCTGGAGACCGCGCGTGCGGGCCGCGCCCGACGGCGGCGCGAGCAGGCCGAACGACTGCGGCTCGTCGTCGTCCGGCGCAAGCTCGGGCGCGGCGAGCAGCGTGACCTCGTTGATCGCGTCGCCGTCGGCATCACCGGCGGCGAAGCTCAGGAGCTCACCGTCCGGCGGCGGCAGCTCCCGCGCCGCGATCACCCGCTGCAGCGGCGCATCCGCGGCGCTGACCCGACCGGCCACGCCCGGACTCGACGCGGCCTCGATCGCCACCGGCGCGTCGCCACCGGAGAACGCTACCGGCCCGCTGCGATCGACCTCGAGCGTGCCGAGCCCCACCGCGCCCATGAGACCGCGGATCGTGGCCGCGAGCTCGTCGGCGTCGTCCCGCGAGACCCCCGCCTTCAGCGGCGACCTGGTCGCGTGACGACCGCTGCGCGCCGGGCGACCCGCGAGCAGGACCTCGCCGGTCACATCACCGAGCTCCTCATGCGCCTGCCGGTCAGGCGCGATCACCTCCCAGTGATCCCCGGGCATGTCGCCCGTACGCACCTTGAGCAGCGGGCAACGAAGCGCCGCTCGCCCGCCCACCCGTTGACTGATCGCGTCGATGGTGAGCCGCAGCTTGCCGGTCGGCCCGGCCTTGAACTCCACCGGCTTGCCAGGCACGACCACCAATTCCTGGCCATCCCCGCGATCGAGGCGCAGCCGCACCGGCTCGTCCGCGGCGACCTGCACCATCGCGCGCCCGCCCGCCCCTCCGTCCGCCTTCCTCGCGGACAGCACGACCTCATACACAGGCACATGGACGACCTTCCGCCCGATGTTGGAACGCAGGGTCCGTGGATCCTGCATGAGCTTGCACGCCGCCTCGACACCCGCACGACTGGCTCGCTGATCCATGATTGTCACCTCCCACTACATGCAAAGTTGCCCGACGCAATTGCCACCAAAACAGTCACCATCGAAAATACACGCCTGCTGCGGAGCACAACCGAAGCAGATCCCCCCGCAGTCGAGATCCGTCTCGCCAGGATCTTGGGCCTGGTTGAAGCACGAAGCCGGCCCATCGCACACCACGTCGTCCACGCAGACCGTGTAGCAGTCGGCGTTCGACGTGCAGCTGCTCCCCGGCTTGCAGGTCTTACCACACTCCCCCCCGCAGTCGAGCTCCGCCTCGAGCCCAGGGTCGAACATACCATTCGCGCAGTGCGGGTGCAGCTGACAGGTGTTGTTGAAGCAGTCCCCCTCCGCGCAGTCGCCCTTGCCACTGCACGGGAAGCCGAGCCCGCAGGTCGGCCCGCACAAGAGCCCGCAATCGAGGTACTCTTCGGTGTCGGGGTTATACATGCCGTCGGTGCAGGAGGCCGGCACGCACACACCGACCGCGTGGCAGATCTGCGACATACAGTCCCCGGGCCCCCCGCACTTCAGCAAGTCATCACATTGCGGGCAGCTCCCGCCGCAGTCCGCGTCGCTCTCGGTGCCGTTCATCACCCCGTCGCTGCAGGTCGGCACGCCCGTGCTGCTCCCCGTGCTGCCGCCCGTGTCACCGCTCGTCGTCGGCTCGCCGGTGCCGGTCGCGGACACGCCCCCGGTGCTGGTGTCAGCGACCGCCGTCGTCGTCGCGGTATCACCGGTGCCAGTGCCAGTGCCGGTGCCGGTGGCAGCGTCCGTGCCAGCGCCAGTGCCAGTCCCAGCGCCAGTGCTGCTGCTCCCGCCGCCGCTGCCGGTCGTCGGCGCCACGCAGCCCGCCCCACCCTGCTTCCCGTGGAGCCCGTCGTCCACGCAGGGCGGCGCGCACGCGATCACCAGCGGCGAGCACACCGCGACCACCAGCCACGACCACACACCACCAACCATGACCGCGAGTGTACAGCGCCCCGCCCCCTCGCCCGCAACGCTCGAATCCAGCCTCCATACATACGATCGGGCCGCGCAGAATCACCACCTGGACGCCCCGCCGCGCGCTCGCGCAGCGCCTCGCGGTCGCCACCTGTCCCACGAGACAGCCAACTGGCACACTCGCCGCGTGACCCGCGACCCCGGCCCCGACCCCGTCGCCACCCTCGCCTGGCTCGCCGACCTGTTCGCGCGCCACGGCGTCCCCTGGCGCGTCACCGGGGGCCTCGCCGCCCGCTGCCACGGTGCCAACCGCCCGCTCGCCGACATCGACATCGACGTCCCCGACGACGCCCTCGTCGCGCTCCAGCCCGCCCTCGCCGGCTTCGTCGTCGACCCGCCGTACCGCCACCGCAGCGCCACCTGGGACCTCCTGCTGTGCACCCTCGACCACCACGGCCAGCTGGTCGACCTCGGCGGCGGCTCGAGCTGCCGCATCTTCGACCACGCCCGCGGCGAGTGGCGCGACGACCTGTTCGCCGCGCACGAGGTCGTGCACCGCGAGCTCCTCGGCCGCGTCGTCCCGGTCATCCCCCGCGCCGCCCTGCTCGCCTACAAGCGCGCCCTGGGCCGCGACGTCGACCGCCTCGACGTCGCCATGATCGAGGCCTGCGACCACCCCGAGCGATCGAGCGAGCGCCCCGAACCGGCGTTGCCTCCGAGCAGCGATTGAGCCGCGCCTGCCAGGGACCGCTGGACTGATCTCGCGACTCGGAGCTCAGCCGCTGGTCCGCACGCAGCGGGCCAGCAGCGGCGAGTCCACGCTCGCCGCGTCCGCCTGCCACGGCGCGTCCTGGGGAACCGGCCCCGCCTGCCCGTCCGCGGGTACCTGCGCGACCGCCCCGTCCTCGCCCCAGAACGGCCCCGGTCCGCGGAAGCTCGGCGCCAGCTCCCCGAGCTCGGCGCGCAGCGGCAGGCGCCAGCCCGTGAGTGGAGGGTTGGCGCCGTCGGGCACCTGCAGCGCCGCGCAGAAGCGCCGCGCCTCCGCCTGCGTGACCGCCTCCGCCACCCCGCCGAAGATCTGCAGGTCGCCCTGCACGCGGTACAGCGGCACCGTCGCCGCCGGGCTCGGCACCGTCAGCGGCACGTCCCCCGGCCCCAGATCGGCGACGCAGCGAAACCCGAGCTTGGGGCTCACGCCCGCGATCACCCAGCCCTCGAGCTCGGCCCCCGGGAAGTGCGGCGGCAGCAGGTCCCGCGCCGCCGCCCGCTCGCCCGCGCTGAAGTGCTTGAGCACGTGCCGCGGCGGCAGCTCGACCGGCGCCGGGCAGTCGGACTGCTCGCCGCAGGCCGCCTTGCGCTCGAACTCCCGCCGGGCCACCTGCAGCGGCCCCTCCGGGTCGCGAAACTCGCCGCTGAGGAACGGCCGCAGCCCCGCGTCCGCGTCATACAGATCGGCGACCCACTCGGTCACGTTGCTGCCGAGCCCGAGGATGCCGAAGTAGCTGCTGTCCTCGCGGACATGTCCCGCGGGATAGATCGCGTTCGGGATCTGATCCTCGATCGCGTTGCCCCACGGGTACATCCGCGCGTCGACCCCGCGGGCCGCGTACTCCCACTCCGCCTCGCTCGGCAGGCGCCCGCCCGCCTGCGCGCAGTAGCTCGCCGCCTGCGCCTGCGTCACGCAGCCCTGCGGCAGCTGCTCGGCGATGTCCGCCGCAACCTCGGCGCCCGGGTCGACCTGTCCCGCAGGACAGACCGCCGGCGTGCACGCCCCTGTCGCCACGCAGCCCGCGTAGGCCTTGCGCGTGACCTCGTGCAGGTCGATCCAGAAGCTCGCCAGCTTCACGTGACGCGGCGGCTGACCCGACCACCGGACCACCGGCGTCTCGCGCGGGGCGACCCCGCCGTAGTCCCCGGGCAGCGCCCCCATCACGAACTCACCGCCCGGGATCTGCACCTGCTGCACCGTCGGCAGCTCGCGCAGCGCGAGCACCACGCACTGGCCCTGCGGGTCGCGCCCGCGACCGCGGCCGCACTCCTCCTTGGCCGGCTGCTGCTTCTTCTTCGCGTCCTCGACCGCCGGCTGGTCGGTGATCTTCGGCAGCTTGTCGACCGGCGTCGCGGGCCCGAGCGCCACGAAGGGCGGGGCCGGTTGATCGAGGTGGTCGTACGCGCCGCTGCTGCGCTCGCAGGCCGCGAGCACGAGCAGGGCGCAGACGGAGGTCATGGTTCGTTGTGCGGTCATCGGATCACTCGAGCTCGAAGCGCTGCAGGTGGGACTTTGCCATGGGCGGGGTCAGCAGCGACAGCGCCAGCATCGCGGCCAGGTTGACCGCGAGCCCGAGCACCCCGATCTGCAGGTCTTGTGGGTTGATCGCCGCGTACAGCCCCGGCGCCAGCTTGCTCGCGGCGAACAGCGCGATCACGCACCCGAGCCCGAGCCCGAGCCCCACCTCGGCCGCGACCCGGTTGGCCCGCCGCCAGTACAGCCCCAGCAGCGTGATCGGCAGGAACTGCACCGGCACCGCGTAGGCCAGCAGCAGCAGGTCGACCAGCGACCAGCTGCCCGCCAGGCTCGTCATCCACAGCCCCAGCACCCCCAGCACCACGACCGTCGCCCGCAGCGTCCAGGTCTGGGCCCGCTCGCTGAGCTGCACCCCCGCCCCCTTCATCACCACGTCGCGCACGAAGATCGACGAGCCCCCGTGCAGCAGCGCGTCGCCGGTCGACATCGACGCCGCCAGCACCGCCAGGCTGAAGCACGCCGCCATCAGCTCCCCGTTCGCCAGCTGCGGGTGACTCACCAGCCACAGCAGCACCCGCTCGTCGCGCGGCGCCCCCGGCAGCAGCAGCGCCGCGTAGCCGAGGAAGAACAGCGGCACCAGGAACAGCAGGAAGGTCGGATAGACCACCGCGCTGTGCTGCACCAGCCGCGCGCTGCGGGCCGTGAAGCACTTCATGAACACCTGCGGCCACATCGTGAACCCGAGGATCGACAGCAGCACCTCGGCGCTCCACTGCCCGTCGCTGGTCCCCGGCGCCGGCCCGGGCAGCGTCAAGTACTCGGGCCGCTCCGCGACCACCCGGTCGAACATCGCCGACACCCCGCCGAACAGCTGCTCCGGGATCGCCAGCCCCAGCCACCACACCACCACCAGCATCACGACGCCCTGCAGCACGTTGGTCCAGCCGACCCCCCGCATCCCGCCGAACATCACGTACAGCGTGACCACCGCGTAGACCAGCGCCGCCCCGGCGATCGGGTGCCACCCGAGCACCTGCTGCATCACCACTCCCGCGCCCTTGAACTGGATCACGATGTACGGCACGCACGCCAGCAGCGACGCCAGGCCCATGATCGCCGTCAGCCGCCGACTCGCGAAGCGGGCCCCGAGGAACTCCGCCTGGGTCACCAGCCCCTCGCGCGCGCCGATCCGCCGCACCTTCGCCCCGAAGAAGAAGATCGGCACGAAGGCCACCGCCCCGTAGGCCAGCGCGTAGAAGGCGTCCGATCCCTTCGCCATCACCCGCTGCGGCGTGCCCAGCAGCGCGTACGCGCTGAACACCATCGCGCCCATCACAAAATACATCAGCACCGGCCCAAACGACCGCTCGCCGGTGATGAAGTCGTCGCTGCCCCCGCTCCCGCGCCGCCCGGCCCAGATCCCCAGCACCAGCGCGAACGCCAGGTATCCGAACACCAGCGCGCTCGCCATGCTCACAAGTCCTCGCCCGCGTCGACCACCCGCGCCGCGTACAGCCCGCTCAGCGCGACCCCGTTGACCACGATGATCAGCAGCACATACACCAGCGACCACGGCAGCCCGAGCACCCGCGGCTCGATCGTGTCCCCGAGCCACGGATACAGCGGCCAGACCAGCAGCGCCGTCGTGGCGACGAAGAACAGCGGCGCCATCCGGGCGATCGTTCGCTTCACGGCCCCGTCATACCCCAGCCGCGGAGCCTTCCCAAGTCCCCGACCCTGCGCGAGACTTCGCCGGCATGCCAGCCCCCCGCAGCTCCCAGGTCGCCGTCGGCGAGGCCGCCCCCGACTTCACTCTTCGCGACCAGCGCGGCCAGCAGGTCACCCTCAGCGAGCTGCTGCGCGAGCGCTGCGTCGTCCTCTACTTCTACCCCAAGGACGACACCCCCGGCTGCACCGCCGAGGCCTGCAGCTTCCGCGACCAGTACGAGGTCCTGAAGTCCGCCGGGGCCGAGGTCGTCGGCGTCAGCTCCGACGGCGTGCACGCGCACGAGGCCTTCGTCGCCAAGTACGCGCTGCCCTTCGTGCTCCTCAGCGACCCCGGCGGCGACGTGCGCGGCAGCTACGGCATCAAGCGCAGCCTCGGCCTCATCGACGGCCGCGTCACCTTCGTCATCGATCGCCAGGGCATCGTGCGTCACGCCTTCTCGTCGCAGCTGCGGCCGAAGAAGCACGTCGACGAGGCCCTGCGGATCCTGGCATCGATCCAGCGCTGACTGCATCGGACGGACGTCCGTCCTCTGGACGTCCGCGCAAGAACCGCTGGACGCTGCGGTCACCACAATGCCGCCAGCGAGAAAATCACGTGCACTCGCGGTGGCACCGCCACGCAAGCCGGACCATGGTTGACGCGCTGCGAACGTTGCCGACGCGGCGGGCCATGGGGTCCGTGGAGCGGGTGGGGCCCATCAGGGTCATTGGGTTCGCGCAGGGAGCCACAATGAGTCTACTTGCCAACATGGAACATCTCGCCTCCGCCAGCGGTGTCGTCGCCGTCACCATCGACTCACCGCAACATCCCCGGGCCTTCCGCGGCGCCGAGGCCTGGTCACCGGTCCTCGAGGCCTCGCTCGACCTGTTCACCCGGACCGACGAGGACACGATCCGCCTCGTCATCGGTCAGCACACGATCATCGTCCAGAAGGAGCACGGCCAGACGGTCGCGGTCGTCCTGCCCACCGGGCACGCGATCGCCAAGTCGCTGCGGCGAATGATCCGCCGCCTCTCCAAGAAGGACCGCGGCCCCGTCCAGCCCCCGCGCAGCTCGGTCATCAGCGCTGGCACCACCACAGGCACCGGCTCCAGCACGGGCGAGAGCCCGAACGCAGCCCCGATCGCCGCCGCCGCTGGCAGCTCGCAGCGCTACGTGGCGGCCTGATCAGCGCTCGCTCACGGGTCGCCACACCACGCGGTAGTTGCGCACGCCGCAGCTGCCGCGTCCGCGTGTCCGAGGCGACGCGTGCTGCCACGCCGCGGCGAGGCCCAAGGACTCGGTTACAATCCCGCCCCGTGCGCCTCCCTGCCCGCCCGCCGGAGCTGGCCCCGTCCGGAGCGTCTCGCCGCTGGGACCTTCGCAGGGCCCTTCGCCACGCGGTCCCTGCCTGCGAGCTCTGGGCGTTCGCCCTGAGCGCTGCGCTCACCACAGCGACCGCCTGCGACGACGGCGACGCTGCCCCGCCGCTCGAGGTCAAGGCCGAGGGTCCCGCGCCCCGCCGCGCCCGCGATGACGACCCCACGCGCCGCCCCGAGGACACCGTCCCCGGCGACGCGATGACCTTCCATTTTATCGACATCGGCCAGGGCGACGCGACCCTGATCGAGTTCCCCTGCGGCGCCGTGCTCATCGACACCGGCGGCGAACAAAACGACCTGTTCGACAGCAACAAGGCCCTGCTCGCCTACCTCGACGGCTTCTTCGCCCGCCGCAAGGACCTCGCCAGCACCCTCGACCTGCTGCTCATCACCCACCCGCACATCGATCACAACCGGGCCGCGCTGGCCGTGCTCGAGCGCTACCGCGTGCGCGGCGTGATCGACAACGGCGCCGACGCCCCGCACAGCCACCACGACGGCACCCCGGACCCCGGCGCGACCCAGCAGATGGCCGTGCACGCGTGGCTCCGCGACCACCCGCGCGATCCCCCGATCGCCTACCTCGGCGTCGGCGCCCGCGACGTCCCACCCGAGGGCCTCACGAACCCCATCATCGACCCCGTCGCCGCCTGCGCAGCCTCGGCCGTCGACCCGAAGATCACCCTGCTGTGGGGCACCGTCAGCGAGGACCTGCGCACCTACGGCGAGAACCCCAACAACCACAGCGTCGTCGCCCGCGTCGAGTTCGGCAAGACCTCCGCCCTGTTCACCGGCGACCTCGAGCTCATCGGCCTCTCGCGCCTCGCCACCCGCTACGAGGCCCACCCCGAGCTGCTCGACGTCGACATCTATCAGGTCGGCCACCACGGCAGCAAGAACGCCACGATCCACTACCAGATGCAGCTGATGAGCCCGCGCGTCGCCGTGATCTCGATGGGCCCCTACGAGCGCGACATCCCGTGGACCGCCCGCAAGTACGGCCACCCCAACATCATCGCCCTCGAGCACCTCGCCCACCCGCACTACGGCGTCCGCGGCCGCCGCACCCCGCTCGCCGCCTGGATCGGCCTCAAGGGCGCGTGGAAGGACGAGAAGAAGGAAGTGTTCGAGCGCCGCACCATCGAGCAGGCGATCTACGCCACCGGCTGGGACGGCACTGTCACGATCACCGGCAACGCCAACGGCTGGCTCGACATCCAGACCGCCGGCCGCTGACCACCCGCTCACCCCGCGCACATCTCCGGCAGCCGCCGCAGCTGCGCCGCCTCGGCCAGATGCAGCTCCCCGACCGCCGCCTGCGGATCTTCCCCCGCAAGGTCCGCGATCGTCCGTGCGACCCTCCGCAGCCGGTGCAGCGCCCGCGGACTCAAAGCCCGCGCCTTGCCCAGCGCCAGCAGCAGCCGCTCCGCCGTCGGCGTCAACGGGCACAGCGCCTCGATCAGCCCGTCGCTCGCCGGCACGTCCGCGTTGCTGCGCCACGGCGTGCCCGCGAAGCGCCGCCGCGCCGTCGCCCGCGCCCGCGCCACCCGCTCGCGGATCACCGCGCTGCGCTCCCCCGGCTGCCGCTGCGCCAGCTCCTCCGCGCTGCTCGGCAGCACCGGCACCACCAGATCGATGCGATCCAGCAGCGGCCCCGACAGCCGCTGCTGATAGCGCTGCACCGCCGTCGCCGGGTCGACGCAGCTGCGCTCCGGATGCCCGAGATAACCACAGGGACACGGGTTCATCGCCGCCATCAATTGAAAGTTCGCTGGCAACCGCAGCGCCCCGCGGGCCCGCACGATATGCACAGACTTGTCCTCCAGCGGCTCGCGCAGCCCCTCGAGGCAGGCCCGCGGGAACTCGGGCAGCTCGTCCAGGAACAGCAGCCCGCGGTGCGCCAGGCTGACCTCCCCCGGCCGCACCGGCGCCCCGCCGCCGAGCAGCCCGGCGACGCTGACCGTGTGATGCGGCGCCCGCAACGGCGCCTGCTCGAGCAGCCCGCCCGCGATCGGCCGCCCGAGCAGCCCGTGCACCTTGGTGACCTCGAGCGCCGCCTCGCGGTCGAGCCGCGGGAACAGCCCGATCGCCCGCCGCGCGAGCATCGTCTTGCCCGCCCCCGGCGACCCGTGCAGCAGCAAGTTGTGCCCGCCCGCGACCATCACCTCGAGCGCCCGCCTCGCCAGCAAGAGCCCGCGGATGTCGCCCATGTCGCCCTCGCCCGCCGGCACGCCGCTGAGCTCGCGCTCCTCGCGTTCGTGCCCCGTCAGCTCCGCCTCCCCGCGCAGGTGCGCGACCAGCTGCGGCAACGAGTCCAGCGCATACACGATGAGCCCCGGGATCAACGCCGCCTCGTCCGCGCTGACCCGCGGGACCGCCAGCGCCACAAATCCACCCCGCCGCGCGCAGTCGGCCACCACCAGCGTGCCCGCGGCCGGGCGCAGCGTCCCGTCGAGCGCCAGCTCGCCCCACAACATCAACCCCTCGAGCCGCTGCCACGGCAGCACCTCGTGGCTCGCGAGCAGCGCGCAGGCCACCGCGAGATCGATCCCCGGGCTGTCCTTGCGCTCGTCCGCCGGCGCCAGATTCACGACCTGCTTGCGCGGGTGGATCTTGTGACCGCAGTGGCCGATCGCGCTGCGCACCCGCTCACGCGCCTCGGTCAGCGCCCCGCTCGCGCGCCCCACGATCGTCAACCCCGGGAGCCCGAGCCCGACATCAGCCTCGACCGTCACCACGGTCGCCTCGACACCCGCGATGCACGCCGCATAAGTCCTGGTCAGCACACGCGGCTCTCTTCAAGCCGTGTGCACAAACCCCACCACCAATTTTCAATCACTTACACGGACGACCTGGCCCGCCCGCTGGCCAGCGTCCCGCCCGCTGGCCACGGGCGGACACCGGAGGCGACCCTTATCGACCGCCGAACACCTTCTGCAGCTTCATGGCGGTGCCCATGTCGCCCTCGATCTTGATCTTGCCGGTCATGAAGGCCGTCATCGGATCGAGGGTGCGCGCCATGAGCTTGCCGAAGTTCTCGAGCGAGAGCTTGACCGTGCAGTCGGCCGGGAGGTCCTGGTTGTGGACGCTGTTCGGCGTGCTCTTGCCGTCGATGTAGAGGGCCTCGCCCTCGGTGAAGGCGAACTTGATCGTGGCCTTGAGGCCGGAATCCTCGCCGACCTGCGCGCGCACCTGCTCCGTGTATTGCTCGAGGCTCATGTCGCTGTTCCTTTCCCCGCGGACGGGTCTCGCCCTGCCTACCACAGCGCGCCGCAGCAGGGCGACCCGCGTAAACCCCCGGCGCGCACCGCCAAACCCCGGCGGAGCATGTGAGCCAGCGCGGGCCCCCGGTCAGGTCGCCCGCGAACGACGGCCCCCGCCACCCCTCCCACCACGCTTTACCGGCCCGCGCCGACGCGTAAGATGCACCGCCATGGCCGCCTACCGCACCGTCTTCCGCGAGGGCCTGTTCTCCGGCCGCACCATCGTCGTCACCGGCGGCGGCTCGGGCATCGGCCGCTGCACCGCCCACGAGCTCGCGGCCCTCGGCGCCCACGTCGTCCTGCTCGGCCGCAAGCCTGAGCGCCTGCTCGCCGTCGCCGCCGAGATCGCCAGCGACATCGACAGCACCGCCGTCAGCTGGCACGCCTGCGATATCCGCGACGAGGCCGCGGTCCAGGCCACGATCACCGCCATCGTCGCCGCCCGCGGCCTCATCCACGGCCTCGTCAACAACGCCGGCGGCCAGTTCCCCGCCCCGCTCATGGCGATCTCGCAGAAGGGCTTCGAGACCGTCGTGCGCACCAACCTGGTCGGCGGCTTCCTGGTCGCCCGCGAGGTCTACACCCAGACGATGTCCGCCCGCGGCGGCGCGATCGTCAACATCGTCGCCGACATGTGGCGCAGCATGCCGGGCATGGGCCACTCCGGGGCCGCCCGCGCCGGCATGGTCAACTTCACCCAGACCGCCGCCGTCGAGTGGGGCAGCTCCGGCGTCCGCGTCAACGCCGTCGCCCCGGGATGGATCGCCTCGAGCGGCCTCGATCACTACGAGGGCGCCGCCAAGGCGATGATCCCCCGCCTGCGCGCCGCCGTCCCGCTCGGCCGCCTCGGCACCGAGTCCGAGTGCAGCGCCGCGATCTGCTTCCTCCTCTCCGAGGCCGCCGCCTTCATCAGCGGCACCACCCTCCGGGTCGACGGCGCCGCCCCCAACGCCGGCCTCCTGTGGCCGATCGAGGCCCACGACAACGCCCCCGCCTACGACGGCTTCCACCGCGCCTCCCTCCCCGAGGTCCTGCGCTGACGCCCCCGCCAAGGCCCGCCATGCCCGTCCTCGCCACCAAAGTCGACCCCAGCTCCGACACCTTCAAGGCCAACCGCGAGGCCCAGCTCGCCCTCATCGCCGAGTTTCGCGCCGCCGAACAGCGCGTGCGCGACAACTCGAACCGCCAGGCCGAGAAGTTCGCCAAGCGCGGCCAGCTGCTCCCCCGCGACCGCGTCAACCGCCTGCTCGACCGCGGCGCCCCCTTCCTCGAGCTCGCCACCCTCGCCGGCTACAAGATGCACGACGACGACGGCCGGGCCGACGCCGCCGGCGGCGGCAACATCAGCGGCGTCGGCTTCGTCGCCGGCGTGCGCTGCCTGGTCGGGTGCAGCGACAGCGCCATCAAGGGCGGCGCGATCGCCCCGATGGGCCTCCGCAAGTCCCTGCGCGCCCAGGAGATCGCGCTGCAGAACCGCCTCCCACTGATCACCCTGGTCGAGAGCGCCGGCGCCAACCTCCTCTACCAGTCCGAGATCTTCGTCGACGGCGGCCGCGTGTTCGCCAACATGGCCCGCCTCTCCGCCGCCGGCCTGCCGCAGATCACCGTCGTCCACGGCTCGTCCACCGCCGGCGGCGCCTACCTCCCGGGCCTCTCCGACTACGTGATCGCCGTGCGCAACCAGGCCAAGGTCTTCCTCGCCGGCCCGCCCCTGGTCAAGGCCGCGATCGGCGAGGACGCCGACGACGAGCAGCTCGGCGGCGCCGAGCTCCACGCCACCGTCACCGGCACCGCCGAGTACCTCGCCGAGAACGACGCCCACGCGATCCACCTCGCCCGCCAGGTCATGCACCAACTCGGCCGCGCGCCGTTCAACAACCTCCACAGCGAGCCCCCGCGCCCGCACGCCCCGCCGCGCCACGACATCGACGAGCTGCTCGGCATCGTCCCTCCCGACTTCAAAAAGCAATACGACTGCCGCGAGGTCATCGCCCGCCTCATCGACGACTCCGACTTCCTCGAGTTCAAGCAGCTCTACGGCAGCGCCACCGTCTGCGGCCACGCCGCGATCGAGGGCCACGCCTGCGCCTTCATCGCCAACAACGGCCCGATCAACCCCGACGGCGCCACCAAGGCCGCCCAGTTCATCCAGCTGTGCTCGCAGAGCGGCACCCCGATCGTCTACCTGCAGAACACCACCGGCTACATGGTCGGCACCGCGGCCGAGCGCGCCGGCATGGTCAAGCACGGCTCCAAGATGATCCAGGCGGTCGCCAACGCCACCGTCCCGCAGATCACCCTGATCATCGGCGGCAGCTTCGGCGCCGGCAACTACGGCATGTGCGGCCGCAGCTACGACCCCCGCTTCGTGTTCGCCTGGCCCGGCTCGCGGATCGCCGTCATGGGCGGCGAACAGGCCGCCAAGGTCATGGAGATCATCACCCTCGCCAAGTTCGCCCGCATGGGCCTGCAGGGCGACGCCGAGGCGATCGCCACCATGGGCAAGTCGATCAAGGACAAGCTCGACGCCGAGTCCACCGCCCTCTACGCGACCGCACGCCTGTGGGACGACGGCATCATCGACCCCCGCGACAGCCGCCGCGTCCTCGCCCTCGCCCTCGCCACCTGCCGCGACGCCGAGCTCCGCCGCCTCCGCCCCAACACCTTCGGCGTCGCCCGCATGTAACCCCAGGAAAGCAGACCGACCATGCTGTTCACCGACGAGCACGAGCTTGTGCGCAAGAGCCTGCGCAGCTTCTTCGAGCGGGAGATCGTCCCCCACTGCGACGCCTGGGAGGAGGAGCGCATCTTCCCCGCCCACGAGGTGTTCAAGAAGATGGGCAACGAGGGCTTCCTCGGCCTCACCAAGCCCGAGGAGTTCGGCGGCGCCGGCCTCGACTACTCCTACGCGATCGTGCTCGCCGAGGAGCTCGGCCGCCTGCCGAGCGGCGGCATCTCGATGGCGATCGGCGTGCAGACCGACATGTGCACCCCGGCCCTCGCCCGCTTCGGCTCCGACGAGCTGCGCAAGGAGTGGCTCGCCCCCTCCATCGCCGGCGACCTCGTCGGCTGCATCGGCGTCAGCGAGGTCGGGGCCGGCTCCGACGTCGCCAGCCTCAAGACCACCGCCCGCAAGGACGGCGACGACTACATCATCAACGGCGGCAAGATGTGGATCACCAACGGCATCCAGGCCGACTGGATGTGCTGCCTCGTCAACACGAGCGACGACAAGGCCCACAAGAACAAGTCCCTCGTCATCATCCCGCTGGCCAGCAAGGGCGTCGAGCGGGCCCGCAAGCTGCACAAGCTCGGCATGTGGGCCTCCGACACCGCCCAGATCTTCTTCGACGAGGTCCGCGTCCCGCAGCGCTACCGCATCGGCGCCGAGGGCATGGGCTTCATGCTGCAGATGCTGCAGTTCCAGGAGGAGCGCATGTGGGGCGCCACCAACTCGGTCTCCGCCATGGACATGGCCGTCGCCGCCACCATCGAGTACACCCGCGACCGCAAGGCCTTCGGCAAGTCGATCCTCGACAACCAGGTCGTCCACTTTCGCATGGCCGAGCTCGCCACCGAGATCGAGGCCCTGCGCGCCCTCAACTACCGCGCCGCCGAGCTGTTCCTCGCCGGCCAGGACGTCACCCGCCTGGCCTCGATGTGCAAGCTCAAGGCCGGCCGCCTGCTCCGCGAGGTCGCGGACTCCTGCCTGCAATACTGGGGCGGCATGGGCTACATGTGGGAATCCAAGATCTCCCGCATGTTCCGCGACGCCCGCCTCTGCTCGATCGGCGGCGGCGCCGACGAGATCATGCTCTCCATCATCTGCAAGCTCGACGGCACCCTCCCCGGCAAGTCCTAAGCTGGCCCAAACGACAGGACCCTTCGGACATGTCCCCCGCGACCCTGCCTGACTGCACCACCCTGCTGCTGCGCCGCGACGGCTGGCGCCTGCACGTCACCCTGAACCGCCCCGACGCCCGCAACGCCATGTCCTTCGCCATGGTCCGCGAGCTCATGGCCGTGTTCGCCGCGATCGCCGACGACCGCTCGCTGCGCGCCGTCATCCTCCGCGGCGCCGGCGGCAGCTTCTGCAGCGGCGGCGACATCAAGGACATGGCCGCCGCACGTGGGGCCGAGCCCGGCCCCGACGGCAAGGACCCGCTCGCCACCAGCAACCGCCTGTTCGGCCGCATGCTCGAGCAGATCGAGGCCGCCCCCCAGGCCGTCGTCGCCGTCATCGAGGGCGCCGCCCTGGGCGGCGGCTTCGGCCTGTGCTGCGTCAGCGACGTCGCCATCGCCAGCGACGACGCCCGCTTCCGCCTGCCCGAGACCAGCCTCGGCGTCCCCCCGGCCCAGATCGCCCCCTTCATCGTCCGCCGCCTCGGCCTCACCCAGGCCCGCCGCCTCGCCGTCACCGGCGGCAGCCTCGACGCCGCCCAGGCCCTCGCCCTCGCCCTCGTCCACCACGTGTCCCCAAGGACAGGTCTCGACGACCTCCTCGCGCGCGTCCTGCAAGACATCGCCCGCTGCGCCCCCGGGGCCGTCGCCACCACCAAGCGCCTCGTCCTCGCCGCCGCGGGTGCCCACGGCGAAACCCTCTCCACCCTGCTCGACGCCGCCGCCGACGACTTCGCCGCCGCCGCCCGCGGCCCCGAGAGCGTCGAGGGCATGACCGCCTTCATCCAGAAGCGCAGCCCGCAGTGGGCCGAGCCCTGAAGCTCCGAGACATACGCACATGTCCACGTTTAGCACCATCCTGATCGCCAACCGCGGCGAGATCGCCTGCCGCATCATCCGCAGCGCCCACGCCCTCGGCTACCGCACCGTCGCCGTCTACAGCCAGGCCGACGCCGACGCGCCCCACGTCGGCCTCGCCGACCGCGCTGTCCTCATCGGCCCGCCGCCGGTGCGCGAGTCGTACCTGAACGTCGAGCGCCTGCTCGCCGCCGCCGCGGACGCCGGCGCCGACGCGGTCCACCCCGGCTACGGCTTCCTCTCCGAGAACGCCGAGTTCGCCCAGGCCTGCGCCGACGCCGGCCTCGTGTTCATTGGCCCGAGCCCCGCGGCGATCCACGCGATGGGCAACAAGGCCGCCGCCAAGCGCTCGATGATCGCCGCCGGCGTCCCCTGCATCCCTGGCTTTCAGGACAGCAGCGACGACGGCCAGTCCGACGATCGCCTCTACCTCGAGGCCCTCAAGATCGGCCTCCCCGTCCTGATCAAGGCCGCGGCCGGCGGCGGCGGTCGAGGCATGCGCAAGGTCAAGGCCGAGTCCGAGCTCGCCGCCGCGATCCGCTCGGCCCGCTCCGAGGCCAGCTCCGCGTTCGCCAGCGGCGAGCTGATCGTCGAGCGGGCGATCGTCGACGGCCGCCACGTCGAGATCCAGATCTTCGGCGACGCCCACGGCCACGTCATCCACCTCGGTGAACGCGACTGCTCGGTCCAGCGCCGCCACCAGAAGGTCGTCGAGGAGGCCCCCTCGCCCGCCGTCGACCCCGAGCTGCGCGCCCGCATGGGCGCCGCCGCCGTCGCCGCCGCCCGCAGCATCGACTACGTCGGCGCCGGCACCGTCGAGTTCATGCTCGACGCCAGCGGCGAGTTCTTCTTCCTCGAGATGAACACCCGCCTCCAGGTCGAACACCCCGTCACCGAATTCGTCACCGGCCTCGACCTGGTCGAGCTGCAGCTGCGCGTCGCCGCCGGCGAGCCGCTCCCGCTCACGCAGGAGCAGGTGACCATGCACGGCCACGCGATCGAGGTCCGCCTCTACGCCGAGGACCCCTACGCCGGCTACCTCCCGCAGTCCGGCCCCGTCCACGCCTGGCAGCCCGCCACCGGCGAGGGCGTGCGCGTCGACCACGGCCTGCGCGCCGGCCAACAAATCTCTCCGTACTACGACCCCATGGTCGCCAAGCTCATCGCCCACGGCCGCACCCGCGACGAGGCCCGCCGCCGCCTCATCCGCGCGCTCGAGCAGACCGTCCTGCTCGGCGTCGTCCACAACAAACAATTCCTCGCCGATGTGCTCGCCCACCCCGTGTTCGCCGCCGGCGGCGCGACCACCCGCTTCCTCGAGCAGGAGCTCCCCGAGCCGACCCGCCCCGAGCCCGACGCCCGCATGTGGGCCGTCGCCGCCGCCCTGTGGTGCTCGCTCGGCATGGTCCAGCCGCACGCCGCCTGGCGCAGCGCCGGCAAGGCCAGCTTCCCGCTCGAGCTGCGCGCCGGCGACACCCTCGCCCGCCTCAGCGTCGAGCTCCACACCGACGGCACCGTCAGCGTCGGCTTCGCCGGCGCGATCAAGGGCACCACGATCCTGTTCCCCCGCCACGCCCTCGCCGCCCAGATCCTCCACCGCGAGGGCAGCCGCGTCCGCGTCCGCGTCGACGGCGTCGAGGAGACGGCTCACGCCACCATCGCCGACGGCCGCCTCCACCTCGAGCTGCGCGGCGTCCTCCGCGAATTCGTCGAGCCCCGCCGCGCGGCGCCGAGGCCGAGTCCGATCGCGGCGGCGGCGACGGCAAGCTCCACGCCCCGACCTCCGGCCGCATCGTCGAGGTCAAGGTCGCCGTCGGCGACCGCGTCCGCCCCGGCCAGACCCTCGTCATCCTCGAGGCCATGAAGATCGAGAATGCCCTCGCGGTCGGCGTCTCCGGCACCGTCGCCGAGATCAAGGTCAGCGCCGGCGACCAGGTCCCGCAAGGCCGCCTCCTCCTCGCCGTCACCCCCGACGAGGGCCCGGACGCCGGCGGCGCCAAGAAGGCCATCGTCGCCTGAAAGTGTTAGCTTCGATCCATGACCCGCGACGCCCTCCTCGCCGAAGTCATGCGCCTCCCGATCGAGGAACGCCGCGCCCTCGCGCTCGAGGTCCTCGAGCACAGCGACGGCGAGGAAGCGATGCACCCCGACATCGAAGCCTCGCATCGCGCCGAGCTCGATCGCCGCCTCCAATTGATCGACGCCGGCCTGATGAAGTACAGTCCCTGGGACGAGGTCAGGGCCCGCTCTTCGGCCGCACGACTCCCCGCCTCCGGACTGTAGGTCGATCCAGGACCCGCGACCTCATCCTCGCCGAAGGCGTCCCTCCACCAGGATCTGCATCGCAGCCCGCGAGACCCTCGAGGACGCCGCAGCTCGCGACGCCGCCATCGACGACGCGCAGTACGCCGAGGTCCAGCGCCGACGCAAGCTCATCGACGAGGGCAAGATGAAGCTCATCCCCTGGGAAGAGGTCGAGGCTCGCATCTTCGGCTCGGATGATTGAGCGCTGCGACGGCGGTCCTCGGCATGCGATATCGACTGCTGCTGTCGGACGACGCCGATCACCAGCCCCAAGGAGACATCGAGCGGGTCGCGCGACCACACCCGCAAAGCGTCAACAATCGCGTGACGAGGTCCGCTGGACCTCGGGATTGCGAGAGGCGGCCTTGGCGCCCGGCGGCCCGATGATCGAGGCCGCCTGGGAACCGGGGCCACCCGCCCCACATTGTCGACACGGCATCGAGCGTTCACCTATCATGGACGCGAGCTGCACTCAACGCCAGGATCCGCCCGACGAACCCGAGACCCCATGACCACCGACAAGGCGATCGTCACCTGCGCCCTCACCGGCGTGCTCACCAACCCCCGGCAGCACCCCGTCCCCGTCACGCCGGAGGAGCTCGCCGTCGCCGCGAAGCAGGCCCGCGACGCCGGCGCCTCGGTCGTGCACGTCCACTTCCGCAACCAGGAGCCCGGCCTCGGCTACCTCCCGACCTGGGACCCGCAGGTCGCCAAGGCCGTGCGCGACGCGATCAAGGCCGCCTGCCCGGACCTCATCTTCAACATGACCACCGGCGTGGTCGGCGACGACATCTCCGGCCCGCTCGCCTGCATGCACGCGATCCGCCCCGAGATCGCCGCCTGCAACGCCGGCAGCCTCAACTACCTCAAGGCCAAGTCCGACGGCAGCTGGGCCTGGCCGCCGATGCTGTTCGATAACCCGGTCACCAAGATCGAGGCCTTCCTCGACGCCATGAAGGCCTGCGGCACCCAGCCCGAGTTCGAGTGCTTCGACCTCGGCATCGTCCGCTCCGTCGGCCTCTTCGTCGACGTCGGCCTGGCCCACCACCCGCACTACAACTTCGTCATGGGCGTCGCCTCCGGCATGCCCTGCGACCCCGAGCTGCTGCCCTACCTCCGCAAGCACATCAAGCCCGGCTGCCGCTGGGAGGTCACCGCGATCGGCCGCGAGGACGTGTGGCCATTGCACCGCCGCGCCGCAGAGCTCGGCGGCGACCTGCGCACCGGCCTCGAGGACACCTTCTACCTGCCCGACGGCGCGCGCGCGCCGAACAACGGCGCCCTCATCGAGGCGATCGTCGCCGCCGCCCGCGAGGCCGGCCGCGAGATCGCCAGCCCGAGCGAGGCCCGTCAGCTCCTCGGCCTCGGCGTCTGAAGCCCCGCCACACCGCGCAGTACGCCGTTTCACCGGCCTCCGCGGCGACCCCCGTCGCCGTGATCGTGCGTCCGCTGCGCGCCGAGGATGTTACGCTGCGGCCCGCATGACGCCCGCACCCGCGATCACGGACGACGAGCGCGCCGCCTTCCGCGACACCCTGCGCCGCTTCGTCGACCGCGAGCTGATGCCCCACATCGACGCCTGGGAGGAGGCCGCCGAGTTCCCGCGCGACCTGTACCTTCGGGCAGGTGAGCTCGGCCTGCTCGGCCTCGGCTTCCCGGAGGCCTACGGCGGCAGCCCCGGCGACAGCATCAGCGTGATCCACACCTGCGAGGAGCTCGCGCGCACCGGCGCCGGTGGCCTCATCGCCGGCCTGCTCAGCCACGGCATCGGCCTGCCGCCGATCGTGAACCTCGGCAGCGACGAGCAGAAGCAGCGCCTGATCCCCGATGTCCTCGCCGGCCGCAAGATCGCCGCCCTCGCCATCAGCGAACCCTCCGGCGGCTCCGACGTCGCCAATCTCCGCACCACCGCGCGCCGGGCCACCGACGCCGGGGGCGACCACTTCGTCGTCCACGGCAGCAAGATGTTCATCACCTCGGGCATGCGCGCCGACCTCATCACCGTCGCCGTCCGCACCGGCGGCCCCGGCCTCGGCGGCATCTCCCTGCTCGTCGTCGACGGCGACTCCCCCGGCCTCACCCGCACCCCGCTCAAGAAGATGGGCTGGTGGTGCTCCGACACCGCCGCCCTCTACTTCGACGAGTGCCGCGTCCCCGCCCGCAACCTGCTCGGTCAGCAAGACCACGGCTTCCTCGGCATCATGCAGAACTTCAACCGCGAGCGCCTGATGCTCGCGGCGATGGCCGTGGCCTTCGCCCAGGTCTGCTACGACGACGCCCTGGCGTGGGCCCGCGAGCGCGAGACCTTCGGCAAGCCGCTGATCACCCGCCAGGTCATCCGCCACAAGCTGGTCGACATGCTCACCCGCATCGAACCAGTCCGCTGCTGGCTGTACGATCTGGCCCGCCGCGTCGACGCCGGCGAGTGGCCGATCGCCCAGCTGTGCATGCTCAAGAACGCCGCCACCAGCTGCGTCGAGCACTGCGCCCGCGAGGGCGTGCAGATCCTCGGCGGCGCCGGCTACATGCGCGGCACCCGGGTCGAGCGGATCTTCCGTGAGACCAAGGTGCTAGCGATCGGCGGCGGCGCCGAGGAGATCATGAAGGACCTCGCCTCCCGCCAGCTCGGCTGGTGATCCCACCATAACCTCTGACAAGCAGGCAACCGCTCGTGGCCGCAGACACCATCCCCTCCCGCTTCTTCGCCCAGGGCGTCGCCCACCCCGACAGGCCCGCCACCCACTCGCGCAAGGACGGCGCCTGGCAGACCCTCTCGTGGCGCCAGTACACCCAGCTGGTCCGCCGCATCGCCCGCGCCCTCATCGCCCTCGGCGTCCAGCCCGGCCACACCACCTGTATCCTCGGCTACAACCGCCTCGAATGGTCGGCCTTCGCCCTCGGCACCCAGGCCGCCGCAGGCGCCCCCGCAGGCATCTATACCACCTGCTCGCCCAGCGAGGTGCAATACATCATCCACCACGCCGAGGCCGCCGTCGTGCTCGTCGAGAACGCCGCCCAGTTCGCCAAGGTCGCCCAGGAGCGCCACCGCCTGCCGCAGCTGCGCCACGTCGTGCTCATGCAGGGGGCCACCGTCGACGACCCCCTCGCCCTCTCCTGGGACCAGTTCCTCGCCCGCGGCGACGCCACCCCCGACAGCGCCGTCGACGAGCGCGTCCGCGACATCCCGGAGGACGCCACCGCGACCTATATCTACACCTCCGGCACCACCGGCCCGCCCAAGGCCGTGATGCTCAGCCACCTCAATGTCCTGTGGACCGCCGACTCCGTCACCTCGATGATGAAGTTCAGCCCGGACGACAGCATGCTGTCGTACCTCCCGCTGTCACACATCGCCGAGCAGCTCATCTCACTCTACGGCCCGGTCATCCTCGGCAATCAGGTCTACTTCGCCGAGTCGCTGGAGAAGGTCCCCGAGAACCTCAAGGAGGTCCAGCCGACGATCTTCTTCGGCGTGCCCCGGATCTGGGAGAAGTTCCACGCCGCCGTGCGCGGCAAGCTGGCCCAGGTCACCGGCACCAAGAAGCACCTGATCAACTGGGCCATGGGCGTCGCCCGCCGCGTCCACGCGCTGCGCAACCGCAGCGCGCCGATCCCCAGCCTGCTCGGCCTGCAATACGCGCTCGCCCAGCGCCTCGTGTTCCGCAAGCTCAAGACCGCCCTCGGCCTCGGCCGCGTCAAGGTCTGCTCGTCCGGCGCCGCGCCGATCTCCGGCGAGGTGCTCGAGTTCTTCAGCGGCCTCGACCTCGTCGTCCACGAGGTCTACGGCCAGTCCGAGGACACCGGCCCCACCTCCACCAACTTCCCCGGCAACACCCGCTTCGGCTCCGTCGGCAAGCCGATCCCCGGCGTCGAGGTCCGCCTCGGCGAGGACGGCGAGATCCTCGTCCGCGGCAAGAACGTCTTCAAGGGCTACTACAAGGACCCCGCCGCCACCGCCGAGACCCTCATCGACGGCTGGCTGCACTCCGGCGACCTCGGCTCCTTCGACGCCGAGGGCTACCTCCACATCACCGGCCGCAAGAAGGAGATCATCATCACCGCCGGCGGCAAGAACATCGCCCCGAAGAACATCGAGGCCGCCCTCAAGCAGCACCCGCTCGTCGAGGAGGCCGTCATCATCGGCGACCGCCGCCGCTTCATCAGCGCCCTCATCACCCTGCAAGCCCCGGCCGTCGCCGCCTGGCTCGCCGAGCGCGGCCACCACGGCGGCGGCGAAAGCACGGCCCCCCACGAACACCCCGCCGTGCTCGCCGAGCTGAGCGCCTGGGTCGACAAGGCCAACGAGGAATTCGCCCGCGTCGAACACGTGCGAAAGTTCCGCGTCCTGCCCCGCAGCCTCAGCGAGGCCGAGGGCGAGCTCACCCCGACACTCAAGCTCAAGCGCCGCGTCATCGACAAGAACTGGTCCGAGTACATCGAGGGGATGTACGCCGGCCCCGGCGAATGACGACATGCGCGATGCGCAGCGCCATCACCACCATCGCCGGGCTCGAGCCAGGCGCATGACCACCGTCGCCGTCATCGGCGCCTCGTCCGGCATCGGCCTCGCCTGCGCCGTCCACCTCGCCCACCGCGGCTACCACGTGTTCGGCACCAGCCGGCGACCGCCGCCTGGCCAGGTGCCGTTCGAGTTCGTCGCCATGGACGTCACCTCCGAGGCCTCGGTCGAGCACGCGCTCGCCGTGATCCTCGCGCGCGCCGGCCAGCTCGACGCGATCGTCCACAGCGCCGGCATCGGCTTCGCCGGCGCCATCGAGGACACCAGCGTCAGCGAGGCGCAGCAGCAGTTCGACACCAACTTCTTCGGCGCCCACCGGGTCCTGCGCGCCGCCCTGCCCGCCCTGCGCGCCAGCCGGGGCCGCGTCATCATCATCTCGAGCATCGGCGGCGCGATCGCCCTGCCCTTCCAGGGCATCTACTGCGCCAGCAAGTTCGCCCTCGAGGGCCTCGGCGAGGCCCTCTCGCACGAGCTCCACGGCTCCGGCATCCGCGTCGTCCTGGTCCAACCCGGCGACTTCCACACCGGCTTCACCGACGCCCGCACCATGGTCCGCGCCAGCGGCGACGCGTCGATCTATCAGCACCAACTCGAGCGAAGCCTCGCCGTCATGATCGCCGACGAGCGCCGCGGCCCCGACCCCCGCGACGTCGCCCGCGTCGTCGAGCACGCCCTCCGCGTCGCCCGCCCCCAGCTTCGCTACCCGGTCGGCATGCCGCTGCAGCGGTGGTCGATCGTCCTCAAGCATCTCCTGCCCTGGCGCCTGTTCGCGGCGATCCTCCGCATGATCTACAAGATCCGCGGCTGACCCCCTCAGCGGCGCGCCCCGGCCCGGCGCACCTCGACCACCCCGCCCAGGCGCTCGACCACCACCACCACCGCGTCGCCGACCTCCCAGCCGTCGTACTCCGGCCTCGGCACCTTCTCTGTATGCAGCGCACCGTCGGCGCCGTAGCGAAACACCACCGTGTACTCGCCCTCCTGCGTGATCCGCTCGTCATCTCCGTTTGGCGCGAGCAGGGCGAAGCGCAGCCCCCCGTGCCCCTCGCCCGCGATCACCTCGCTGCGAACGGGCGCCCACGCCTGGGTGATATAGTCGCACCAGGTCGCGTCGACCGGGCGCGTGCAATGCTTGGTCCGCGTGCGCGTCACCGATCGCGTGCACTGCTTGGGGACGCCGTGACAGGTCCGGGTGAACGACCCGTTGCCGTTGCGCTCGGTGCTGCATTCCTGGGTCTCGCCGCAGGCGTAGGATTCCCGGTCCTCGTAAGATTCGCTCCCGCAATCGTAGGTCTCGTCGTGGTGGTGTTTCGGATAACAACTCGTGATCCGGACCCCGGGGATCGCCCCCTCGCCCGCGATCGGTGGCCTGCCCGCGCTGGCCTGCACCGCCGTCTGCCAGTCCCCCGCGCTCAGGTCCTGCCAGCGCTCGAGGTGGGTCGTGTGCTGCCATTGCAGGCGCGACACGCTGCCCGCGACCTCGTGATCGATGAAGCCCCAGACCGCCAGGCCGCCGGCCCCGAGCGCGCCGCCCAGCGCGATCCGCTTGAACCACGAGGCGCGCCGCTTCGGCGGCGCCACGGGGGCGACCTCGGCCGCGACGTCCCCGGTCTTGCCGGACGACTTCGCCTGGCCGCGAGCGCCCCCGCAGCTGTGGCAGGTCGCCGCGCCGGCCCGGTTGTTCGACCCGCAGAAGCCACACGACCAGTCGGCCCCGCCGAGCGCCGCGGCCAGCACTTCGGGCGCGGTGATCGCCTCCTTCGCAAACGCGGCCTCGTCGGGCGGACGCATCGCGTCGAGCTCGTGCTGCTCCCGCGGGTCACCGCACTCGGGGCAACGCTGCTCCTCGCCGCTGATGTCACGCCGGCTGCAGCGAGTGCAGTCCCAGCGCCCCCACACCGTGACGGTCCCCATCGCCCGCAGGGTAACCCGGCCTCGCCCCGTTCGAGCCTGAATCAACGCCTCGCGCAAGCCGATACCCGGGGCGCCCCCATGGTCGAGCCTCGCGCCACAGCGCTTGTGCCCGGCAGGGCCGCGGAGCTGTGAGCGCGCGGCCGCGCCTACCTGCTGCGCCTCAAGTCTGGCGACGACCCCGAGGGCTGGTATAGACTCGGGCACTGAGTGGGGAGACGATGGCGGAGATGAAATACAATGTTGAACACACCGGCGACGAGACGATCCTTACAATCGAGGGCACGCTCGACGTTATGACGGCGCCTGAGCTCCGCACGGTTGTGGATCAGCTGGTCAATGAAAGGCGACAGTCGGTCACCCTCGAACTGTCATCCCTGCGCTTGATCGACAGCTCCGGTGTCGGCGTGATCGTCTCGCTATTCAAGCGCATCCGCGCCAACGGCGGGCAGGTCAAGATCGTCGGGCTCCGCGATCAGCCTCGGGCGATCTTCCGCCTGTTGCGCCTCGATCGCGTCTTCCCCGTGTAGCTCGGGTCAGCGGCATGATCGGCCTACGTGTGCCCGCGACGCTTGGGTACCGCCATCTCCCCGCTGGCGTGGGCTGCGGATGGCCTGGGCGGGCCTGGCGGTCAGGCGGTCGCGGAGCGGTCACCCTCGCCTGCTCCCCAGGGCCTTTCCTCATGCGGACCTGCATGGATGAGGTCGATTACCGCCCAGGTCCGCCCAACGTACTGCGATTGGTCAAGCTTCGCACCTCCGCGCCGCGACCGACGTAGGAGACGGCGAGTTACTTACCCCAGTCGAAGACATCGCCCGCGTCCGCCACGCGACGCAGCGGTCGCAAACCAGCGACGCGGAGCTGTGAGCTCGCGGATGCGCCTGCCTCCGCCAGGCTTCGCCGTGGGACCCGATCACGCGCAGGGCCCGAGACGAAATCTGTTTGACACGCCTCGGCAAACCCACCTACTGTCAGATCATGGACGACTGGTTCGGGTTACAGGGGGGCTTGGTGGCGGTGGGTCTGCTGGCGGCGGTGCCGGGGTGTAAGGACTCCGACACGGACACGACGACAGGGAACACAACGAGCACGGAGCCGGCCTCCACGGGTGACACCGGGGGCACCTCGACGGCGAACGGGACCACCGGCGACACACCGACCAGCTCGGGCACGGGCAGCGCCACCGGCAGCACGGGCGACGCCACCACCGGCGACGCCACCACCGGTGACTCCACCACCGGCGACTCCACCACCGGCGGCGTCGAGACCCCCCCGGCATGCGTCTCCTATGGGGCGAAGGTCACCGAGTGCTACGATATGGGGGCGGGCGTGATGGCCGCGAAGTACTGTGCCGACGCGCTCATGAACTACGAAGCCTCCTACGGGCCCGACTGCGTGCAGGCCTACGAGGAGTTCTTGGTCTGCCTCTCCGCGCTCAGCTGTGCGGAGTTCACAGGTCCCGATCCGGTATGCGTGGACCAGTCTGACGCGCTGGACGTCGCGTGCCCGTAGCCTCGCGCCCAGAGCCCCGATGATCTTCGTCTCCGGCACCAAGCGCAGCGGCACCTCGATGTGGATGCAGGTGCTGCAGGCCGCGGGCCTGCCGATCCTCGGCAAGGCCTTCCCGCGCGACTGGGGCACCAGTCCGCTGCACAACGGGTATGCTCGGTCGGTGCCACCCCGGAGCCCGATCCTCGCGTTGTTCGTCGCTGCCTGCGGCGCCGCCCCTGCGCCGGTCGAAACCCCACGGCCGGCGACCCCCGTCCACACGCCAGAGACACCCGCCCCCGTGCCCGAGCCGCCCGTGTCCACGCACCCACCAGCCCTGCCGACCACGCCCGCGATGCTGACCGGAACCCCGCAGAGCCGCCTGCGCATCGCCGACAACATGGTCGTGAAGCTCGACCACCCGCTGTCGCCCGCGGCCCTGGCGACCCACGGCGTGCGCTCCTATCAGGCCTTCACCGCGACCACCCCGCGCGTCTGGCTGCTGGTCTTCGAGTTCGCCAGCGAGGCCTCGCTGCGCGCGGCCACACCGGAGATCGTCGCGCTCGTCGGGGCCGATGATTCGCCGCCCTTCTATCGCCAAACCAGCCAAACGGGCGCCTGGCTGCTCGTGACCGGCTTCCCCGGCGAGAAGCCCGTGTCCCCGGAGATGGAGGCGGCCCGCGCCCGCTTCGCCTCGCAGTGGACGAGTGCACAATAGGCACTGCAACCTTTGCGTGACAGGCCGCCGCAGGCACGACCTATCGTGCACCCATGCATGGAGCAGTTCACGACGCCGCCGCCAGACGCCGCCTGGCGCTGCCGCTGGCCACTCTGCTCCTCACCGGCTGTGTCGACGCGCGAGACGACGACGCGCTCGAGCCCAACGACGACTTCACCGAGGCGACGCGCCTGAGCCCCGGGGACGCCATCGAGGGCCGCGCCAACCAGGGCAACCCCGACGTCTTCGTGGTCGCGGCCGGCCCCGACCAATTGCTGGTGTTCACGCTCGCCGATCTGCAATACGAGAATTGCCCCGCCTTTCGCGTGCACGGACCCGGCGGGCGCGAGCTGCTCGGACAGGACCCCTCCAGCAATTGCAGCGTGCCCGAGTCGGAGACGCGCCTCGAGCCCGGCGTGGTGCTACGCGAGCTCGACAACGGCGACCGCGAGATCGAGGTCCCGGCGGCGGTCGAGGGCGACTACTTCCTGACGATCATCGAGGGCAGCGAGGCCGACAACATCGCGCCATTCTCCTGGGACTATCGCGTCACCGCGATCCTGGGCCCGGCGCCCTGACAGCTCACGGCACCACGACGCGCACCCCCATACTCTCGACCCCGCCGCGGCTCGCCGCGCTGATCGCCCAGGTCCCCGACCCCGGCAGCGCCACGCTCGCCTGCGTCGCCGGCGTGATCTGCTCGATCGCCCAGCCCTCCCCCTCCGCCTTGTACACCACCCACGCGCGCAGGCTCGCCGGGTCGGCATGACTGAGCTGCGCCGTCGCGTCGACCAGCTCGACCACCGGCGGGTCCACGCTCTCGCCCAGCAGCGCCGCGATCGGCGGCGTCAGGGCCGGCTGCGCATACAGCTCGCCGGTCAGCAGATCGGTGATGCCCTCGCTGTTGTCGAGGATCGGCCCGACGTGAAAGAAGATGTTGCCCTGCGAGCCCTGATCCGCGTACTCGCGGCTGAGCTCGATCTGGGTCTGGAACTCATCCAGCGACCACTTCGCCTCGCTGCCGATCTTGCTCAGATAGTTGCCAGCGAAGATATGCCGCCCGTCGCTGGCGATGCTCGACCACCACTCGATCAGCGCCCCGTACGCCTGCGCCGTCTGGGTGCTCGGCCAGTACAGCTGCGGCGCCAGGTAGTCGAGCCAGCCCTCCTTCATCCACTTCAGCGGGTCCGAGTAAATTTCGGCGTACTGGTCGAGCCCGGAGATCCCCGGCGGCGTGCCCGGTCGGTAGATACCAAACGGCGAGATGCCCCAGCGCACGCTCGGCCGCAGCCCCGCGACCGTCTCGCCGACCCGCTTCACCATGCGATTGACGTTGTCGCGCCGCCAGTCGCCGAGCTCGAGCTGCCCGCCCCCGCCCTGATACTCCGCGTAGGTCGCGTCGTCCGGGAACGCCTCCCCGCTCGGGTAGGGATAGAAGTAGTCGTCAAAGTGCACCCCGTCGACGTCGTAGCGCGTCACCACGTCCGAGATCACCGCCACCAGCTGGTCCTGCACCACCTGCGCGCCCGGGTCCATCCACAGGAACGCGTCATACGAATACGCGTACTCGGGATATTTCTTGGAGATGTGATTGTCCGCGACCGCCGAGCCGGCGCTGGCCTTGGCCCGGTAGGGGTTGAACCACGCGTGCAGCTCGAGCCCGCGCAGGTGCGCCTCGGCGACCGCGAACTCGAGCGGATCAAAGCCCGGGTCCTCCCCCTGGGTGCCGGTGAGGTAGCGACTCCACGGCTCGATCGCCGAGGCGTACAGCGCGTCGCTCTCGGGCCGCACCTGCAAGATGATCGTGTTCAGCCCGGCCGCCGCCACCCCGTCGAAGATCTGGCGCAGCTCGTCCTGCTGCTCCGCCACCCCGAGCCCCTGCGCGCTCGGGAAGTTGATGTTGCCCACGCTCGCCACCCACACCGCCCGCAGCTCCCGGGTGTGACCGACCGGCACCAGGTCCTGCATCGGCCCGCCGCTCGTGCTCGCCTCGCCCGGGGATGTCCCTTCGGACAGGTCCCCGCTGCTCGCCGCCGGCCCGCTCGTCGGCGCCGTGCTCTGCGTCGTCGTCGGCCCCGCCGCGGTGGAGCTCCCGCCCGAACCCTCGCTCCCCGTCATCACATCATCGGAGCAGGCCCACAGCGTCGTGCTGGCCAGGATCAAGACTGCGTGTCTCATCCCCCCTGATAGCCGCGCCCGCGCGATCGGGCAAGCGCTCAGAACAAGCCGTGCAGGGGCCCGCCCGCGGCCGCCAGCGCGTCGATCCGCCGCGACACCGCGGGATCCTCGACCAGCGGCGGCGCATGCTGGCCCTTGATCCGCGCGTCGATCACCAGGCTGCCGCGGCAGCCCCAGTGCTTGTGCACGGTCTCCGCCCCGATGCCATCGACATCCACCGCCGGGTTGCTGCGGGTGAAGCACACCCACAGAAAGTTGTTCAGCGTCCGGCCCACGAACTCGCTGTCGTCCACCAGCACGACCAGCGGGAACGCATTGATCGCCGCCCGCTCGTCCAGCGCCGCACAGAACTCGCGCCCCGCCGCCGGCCGGCTCGCGTGCCCAGGCGCCCGCACGGCCAGCACACCCGGCAAGCACAGCCGCGGCGCCGTGAAGCCCTCTGGCAGGCGCAGCTCCGCCGGCACCTCCACCGGCAAGCTGCGCAGCGGCTCGCCGACCGCCGCGATCACCAGCTTCGAGCCCTCGTTAAAGCCGCTGCCCGAGTAGTCGAGCGTGTCGATCGTCGTGCGCGTGTGAAAGTGCAGGTCACGCCGCCAGTCGACCCGCGCCAGCAGGTGCCGCAGGAAGCCCGCGATGTCGTGGATATCGAGCCCCGGCGCGTCCTCGTGGGCGCAGATCAGGAGATACTTGGCGAGCGACATCTGGCCCTGCCCGAGCACCGCGCTCGCCAGCGTGAGCAGCTCCTGCGGCTGGCGGCGCGGCGCGTAGGGCACGTAGCGCTCGCTACCGATCGCCAGCAGCAGCGGGTGCACCCCGGCCGCGTCGACCGCGTGCACCGCCTTGATGCCCGGCAACACCGCCGGGATCACCGGCCCCGTGATCTCGTGGATCAGCTGCCCGAACGCGGTGTCCTCCTGCGGCGGCCGGCCCACCGTCGTGAACGGCCAGATCGCGTCGCTGCGGTGGTACACGTGCTCGACCGCCAGCACCGGGAAGTCGTGGGTCAGGCTGTAGTAGCCGAGGTGGTCGCCGAACGGCCCCTCGGGCAGACGCAGCGACGGATCGATCGTCCCCGTGATCACGAAGTCCGCGTCGCCCGCGAACGGCAAGCTGTCACCCCTGGGCGCCATCCGCACCATCCGCACCCGCCGTCCGCCGAGCGCCCCCGCGAAGGCCAGCTCGGGCAGGCCCTCGGGCAGCGGCATCACGGCGGCCACCGTCAGCGCCGGCGGCCCCCCGACGAAGATGTTGACCCGCAGCCGCTCGCCGCGACGGATCGCCGCCGCGTGGTGCACACCGATCCCGCGGTGGATCTGATAATGCAGCCCGATCTGCCGCTCCGGCTCGTAGCGCCCGCCCGACAGCTGCACGCGGTACATCCCGAGGTTCGAACGGGCGAAGCCCGGCGCGTCTGGATCCTCCGAGTAGACCTGCGGCAGCGTAATGAAGGCCCCTCCGTCATCCGGCCACGAGACCACCTGCGGCAGCCGCGAGATCGTCGTCTCGTGCGCCAGCACCGGGCCCCCGCGCCGCGCCCACGGCAGCATGCGCAGCCCGAGCAAGGGCAGCCCCGCGTAGCGAAACGGCCGCCGCGCCAGCGCGCCCGGGTCCGTGCGCAGCTCCACCAGCTTGCGCACCCCCGCCAGCGTCCCGCGGAACATGAAGCGCATCCGCTCCATGCTGCCGAACAGGTTGCTGACCATCGGAAAGGCGCAGCCCTTGACCCGCGTGTACAGCAGCGCCGGGCCGCCCGCCTGGTACACCCGCCGCTGGATCTCCGCCGCCTCGAGCCGCGCGTCGATCTCGACCTCCACCTGGCGCAGGTGGCCGTGGCGCTCAAGGTCGTCGACGCAGTGGCGGAGTGATCGGTAGGCGGTCATGCGCGCCGCGAGCATACTCGGGACGGCCGCCTCGCGCCCTCGCCCGCGACCGTCGATCCCCGCGTCAGAAGCACTGCGCCGGGATCAGCACCCCGGCGTTGAGGTCGACCTGCGGGTCGCTGCACTGCGGCAGGTTCGGCGGGCAATCCGCGTTGCTGCGGCACTCGCCGCACACCCCGACATCCAGCAGCCCCATCACGTTGGCCGTCCCGCACAGCCCCGACGCGCAGGCCTCGTCGCCGATCGGTTGGCCCTGCCCGTTGTCGCTGAGGTTGCAGCCGGCGCCGTTCGGGATGGCCCCGTCGGCCACGCACTCGAGCAGCCCGGTGAAGTTCGGGATGTCGTAGATCGGCGTGCAGTTGTGGGCCGCGGGCGGGCAATCGAGGTTGGTCTTGCACGCGCTGCAGGTCGACACGTCGAGGATCCCCTGCACCACCAGCACTGGCGCGCAATGGGGGTGCTGCGGGTCGCTGCACACCGCGTCGCTCTCGCAGCCGGCCCCTGGCTCGCCCTTGTTGCAGCGGCTGCCGATGCCGTTGACCGGGTCCGGCGGGGTACAGCCGCCCGGGCTGCAGTCGGCGTCGCCGAGGCACTCGCCGCAGAAGCCGCCGAGGATCGGCACCACGAAGCACTTGCCCGAGGCGCAGCCGCAGCCGGTCGGGTCGGTGCAGCTCGCGTTGTTCGGCAGCCCCGGCGGGTCGCCGCACAGGCTGTCCGTGTCGCTCGCCGAGGCCGTGACATCCGTGGTGCTGGTCGTCGTCGTCACCGTCGTCGGCGAGGTCGTGATCGTCGGGTCCGGCGGGCTGGTGGTCGAGGTCGAGGTCGACACGGTGGTCGGGTCGCTCGTCCCCGGCGCGCTCGGGTCGGCCGTCGTCACCGTCACGGTCACGGGCCCGCTGGTCGGCGTCCCGTCGTCCCCGCTCCCCGTGACCTCACCGGCGCTGCTGCCGTCCGCGCCGTCGCCCCCGAGCGTTCGATCGACACAGCCCGACGCCAGCAACCAGACCACGAGAGCGCGACGCATCCCGGCAGGCTCGCACACCGTCCGCCCCCGCCGCAAGGCGAGGACGGCCTGCACGAACGAAGAAGACGGCGCCCGTGAACGAGCGCCGTCTCCAGAGGCAGCTTCAGGCCACGCGCGGGCACCGGGGCCCGACGCGACCCGTCGGGCTCACTTGCTGCAGAACGCAGCGACCAGCGCCGCCGCGTTGAGGTCGACCTGCGCGTCGTTGCACTTGGGCTTGTCGACCGGGCAGTCGGCGTTGCTGTTGCACTCGCCGCACACGCCGACGTGGAGCAGATCCATGACGGTCGCGTCGCCGCAGAAGCCCGACATGCAGGCCACGTTGCCGATCGGGTCGCCGTTGCCGTCGTCGGCCAGATTGCAGCCCTCGGCGTTCGGGACGCTCGCGTCCGCGGCGCACACGTACTTGCCGGTGAACTTCTCGACGTCGTAGGTGGGCGTGCAGTTGGGCAGGGCCGGGTCGACGCAGTCGGCGTTGGTCGAGCACTCGCCGCAGGTCGCCACCTTGATGATGCCCATGACCTCGAGCAGGGTGCCGCAGTTGAGGTTGGCGGGGTCGGTGCAGACGTCGTTCGTCTCGCAGCCAGCGCCCGGCTCGCCGCCGTTGCAGGTCGAGCCGACCTTGGCGATCGGGTTCGGCACGGTGCAGCCGCCGCCGTTGCAGTCCGCGTCGTTGAGGCACTCGCCGCAGAAGCCGCCGAGGATCGGCACCACGAAGCACTTGCCCGAGGCGCAGCCACAGCCGGTGACGTCAGCGCACGTGGCGTCGTTCGGCTGGCCCAGCATCACGTCCTGGCACACCTCGCCGGTGCTCGAGGTGGGCTCGGTCGTCATCGCGTCGGTCTCACCGCCCGTGCCGGTGCCGCTGGTCTGCGGCTCGGTCGAGGTCGGCGTGGTCGGGTCGGTGGTCGTCGGGGTCTCCCCGCTGCTCGTGCTGCCGCCCTGGCCCGTCGACCCCTCCGAGTCCGAGGTGCCGTTGGTGCGGTCACCGCAGGCGGGCATGGCGATCAGGGCGAGGGCGCTAAGACACAGGGAAGCAAGCTTGAAGCGGTTCATCGGGGGTTCTCCAGGAGATCAGGGCAGAGTTTTTTGAGTGCCACGCGGCAGACGGCAGGTACCCAGGTACGGGTAGGAGGCTGTCCTCCGGGCGGGCAGGACAGCGTAGGTAGTACCGCCGGAGCCTGGCGACATGCAAGCCAGACGTCAAGCAACACGACCAACCAGGCCAGCCCCAGCCTGTCAGCGCCGCGATGAGGACACCAGGTGCCTCCCGATCGGCCTCCCGATCGCCGCTGTCTTGCTCCTGCAACCCCGCTTGGATAGAGTCGCGAGCTTGCCCCCGAGGAGAAACTCATGAGCCCGACCGTCCGCTGCGGCCTCGTCCAGTGCAGCAACCCGATCAACGACGAGAGCGTCCCCGTGGCCAGGATCCAGCAGGCGATGCTCGACAAGCACATCCCCTTCATCGAGGCCGCCGCCGCCCGCGGCGTGCAGATCCTCTGCCTGCAGGAGATCTTCAACGGCCCCTACTTCTGCCCCGGCCAGGACCGCCGCTGGTACGCCGCCGCCGAGACGATCCCCGGACCCACCACCCACCTCATGGCCGAGCTGGCCAAGAAGCTCGGCATGGCGATCGTCGTGCCGCTCTATGAGGAGCACATGCGCGGGGTCTACTACAACACCGCCGCCGTCATCGACGCCGACGGCACCTACCTCGGCAAGTACCGCAAGCAGCACATCCCCCAGACCGCCGGCTTCTGGGAGAAGTACTTCTTCCGCCCCGGCGACGGCGGCTACCCGGTGTTCCGCACCCAGTTCGCCACCATCGGGGTCTACATCTGTTACGACCGCCACTTCCCCGAGGGGGCCCGCGCCCTCGGCCTCAACGGCGCCGAGATCGTGTTCAACCCCAGCGCCACCGTCGCCGGCCTCAGCCAGTACCTGTGGAAGCTCGAGCAGCCGGCCCACGCCGTCGCCAACGGCTACTTCGTCGGCGCCATCAACCGCGTCGGCACCGAGGCCCCGTGGAACATCGGCAAGTTCTACGGCACCAGCTACTTCGTCAACCCGCGCGGCCAGATCATCGCCGAGGCCAGCGAGGACAACGACGAGCTCGTGGTCGCCGACCTCGACCTCGGCATGATCGACGAGGTCCGCCAGACCTGGCAGTTCTACCGCGACCGCCGCCCCGACGCCTACGCCGACCTGGTCCGCCCCTGATCGCATCAACCTGAACCAAAGGACAGCTCCATGCCCGGCGTCGTCATCCGCAACGGAACCATCGTCACCGCCCTCGACCAGTACGTCGCCGACATCTACTGCGAGGACGGCAAGATCACCGCGATCGGTCCGTCACTGTCGGTGCCGCAGGGCAGCGAGGTCATCGACGCCTCCGGCCAGTACGTGTTCCCGGGCGGCATCGACGCCCACACCCACATGGAGCTGCCCTTCATGGGCACCGTCTCCGCCGACGACTTCTTCACCGGCACCGCCGCCGGGGTCGCCGGCGGCACCACCACGATCCTCGACTTCATCATCCCCAACCGCAACCAGAGCCTGCTCGCGGCCCGCGACTTCTGGATGAACAACGCCAAGAAGGCCGTCGCCGACTACGGCTTCCACATGGCCGTCACCTGGTACGGCGAGCAGGTCGAGAAGGAGATGCGCCAGGTCCACGCCGAGGACGGCATCAGCTCCTTCAAGGTCTTCATGGCCTACACCGGGGCCATCGGCGTCGACGACGACGAGATGATCGGCGTCATCGACACCGCCGCCAGCCTCGGCGCCCTGGTCACCGCCCACTGCGAGCACGGCCTCGCCGTCCAGGCGCTCCAGCGCAAGTTAGTCGCCGCCGGCAAGACCACCCCGCACTACCACGCCGAGAGCCGCCCCTCGTGGGTCGAGGGCGAGGCCACCAACCGCGCCATCATGCTGGCCAAGTGCGCCGGCCAGCCGATCTACATCGTCCACCTCACCTGCCGCGAGTCGATGGAGGCCGTCGCCCGCGCCCGCGCGGAGGGCCAGCTCGTCTACGTCGAGACCTGCCCGCAGTACCTCCTCCTCGACGACCGCGTCTACGACAAGCCCGACTTCGAGGGCGCCGCCTACGTCATGAGCCCGCCGATCCGCCCGATCGGCCACCAGGACGTGCTGTGGAGCGCCCTCGGCTGCGGCCTCATCCACACCGTCGCCACCGACCACTGCCCCTTCCGGCAACACGACCAGAAGCGCATGGGCCTCCACGACTTCACCAAGATCCCCAACGGCGCCGCCGGCATCGAGAACCGCATGCCGCTCATGTACACCTACGGCGTCGCCGCCGGCCGCCTCACCCTGCAGCAGTTCGTCGACACCTGCTGCACCCGCCCCGCCAAGATCTTCGGCCTCTACCCGCGCAAGGGCGCCATCCTCGTCGGCTCCGACGCCGACCTCTTCGTCTACGACCCCACCCCCCGCAGCACCATCTCCGCCGCGACCCACCGCCACAACTGCGACCGCAACATCTTCGAGGGCTTCGCCATCCAGGGCGCCGTCACCCACACCATCGTCGCCGGCCGCCTCCAATTCAAGCACGGCGACCTCCGCGTCGAACGCGGCGCGGGTCGCTATCTCCATCGCACCTGACCAGGAAGCCAACCTGACCTTCAGGACAGCCGAACGAGGCCCGAGTCCGCCGCCGCGATTGCCGTTTCCAGAACGAGACGACGGACAATGCGCGGTAATTCGTGATGTCCACGCGCGTCGCTGCATGCGACAGTCCGCGGGATCATGACAACCCCGCGTGCTCGGCCCCTCTGGTCCCTCGTGCTCGTCCCCTGGCTGGGCCTCACGCCCCTCGCCACCGCGACCGCTGCAGCGCCGCAGCCCGCGACGTCGGCCCCGAGCACCCCGCCCGCGCCGCCGGTAGGACCACAGCCGGCCCCCGCCGCCGAGCCCGCGCCGCGCCACCGCCTCATCTACAGCAACACCCTGGTCGTCCGGGTCAACCCGCTCGGCCTCGAGGACCGCTTCGCCCTGATGTACCGCCGCCGCCTCAGCGCCCGCACCGGCAAGCTCTGGGACGACACCTACTTCGGCATCGGCATCACCCCGACCTTCGCCCCGACGATCACCCGCGTCGGCCCGACCGTGATGCTGGTCCCGCTGGCGATCCTCCAGCTGCGCGCCAGCTACTACTTCGTCGGCAACTACGGCGGCCAGAGCTTCAAGCCCCACCCCTTCGACTCGCCCACCGACGACTACGGCCCCGCCACCATCAAGGCCCGCGCCGACGCCAAGCAGGGCATCAACACCTACGGCGGCCAGGCCGAGCTCTCCGCCCTCTTCCAGGTCAAGTTCGGCCCGATCGCCCTCATCGACGAGGTGATCTTCTTCCGCAACATGATCAAGCTGCCCCCCGGCCAGGATGTCTACTACGACATCCGCCACGACATCCTGGCCCCCAACCAGGGCTGGTTCCTCAGCAACGACTCCAGCCTCGTCTACGTCAACACCAAGCTGCGCCTCAACGCCGGCGTGCGCGCGACCTACTACCACGTGTTCTATCCGGACGCGGCCTACGAACCCGGCGACGTCAAGAGCAACAGCAACAACGACCACGCCCGCATCGGCCCGCTGATCTCCTACGCCTTCAAGGACCGCCCCGAACGCCGCTTCACCAAGCCCACCCTGTTCTTCGCCGCCCAGTGGTGGGTCAAGCACCGCTACCGCACCGGCCAGGAGGTCAGCCAGGCCCTGCCCATGTTCATCCTCGGCTTCTCCTTCACCGGCGAACTGTGGCGCCGGACGTAGCCCGACCCGCAGCTCCGCACCATCGCAGGACCCAAAAGACCTGTCTCAAGAGACATACACGACATGACTTCGCTGTGTACGCACGAATGACGACGTGCGACATTTGCTTCGATGTTCCCCTCCTGGGCTCGCTGCTCCCTCTCCACACTCCTTTTCCTCCAACTCCTCGCCCCGGACGCCCACGCGCAGACACCGGCGGCACCAGCGCCCACCGCCGCGCCGACAACCGCACCAGCCCCCACCGCCGCCCCCACACCGGCACCAGCACCAGCACCCGCGCCCACCCCCGCGCCCACCAGCGAACCTGTCCCTACGGCCAGCCCCGCCGAACCTGTCCCTACGGCCAGCCCCGCCGAACCTGTCCCATCGGCCAGCCCCAGCGAACCTGTCCCTGCGGCCAGCCCCGCCGAGCCGACCCCCACCGCCTCCGCCGCGATCCCTGGCATGCCCGACGACATGCCCGATGACGTCGCCGTCCCCAAGACCGCCGAGCTCCAGCCGCGTCACCGCATCATCTACGCCAACACCCTCGTCGCCCGCTTCAACCCGCTCGGCGTCGAGGACCGCGTCAGCTTCATGTACCACCGCCGCCTCACCACGCGGCACGGCAAGCTGTGGGACGACACCCACTTCGGCATCGGCCTCACCCCGAGCTTCGCGCCCTCGATCATCCGCCTCGGCGGCACGGCCGAGCTGGTCCCGCTGGCGATCCTCCACCTCAAGGCCAGCTACTACTTCATCTCCTACTTCGGCTCGCAGGAGTTCAAGGCCCACGCCTTCGACTCGCCCAACGACGACTTCAGCTGGGAGACGATCAAGGAGCGCTCCGAGGCCAAGCAGGGCCTCAGCACCTACGGCGGCCAGGCCGAGCTCAGCGCCCTCCTGCAGTTCAAGTTCGGCCCGATCGCCGTCCGCAACGAGCTGACCTTCTTCCACAACCTGATCAAGCTGCCAGGCAAGAACGACGTCTTCTACGACCTCCGCCACGACGTCATGGCCCCGGCCCAGGGCTGGCTGCTCGGCAACGACAGCGACATCCTCTACATCAACCAGAAGATCCGCCTCACCGCCGGCGTGCGCGCGACCTACTTCCACATGTTCTACCCGGACAGCGTCTACGAGCCCGGCGACGTCAAGAGCAACAGCAACGACCACGCCCGCGTCGGCCCGCTCATCGCCTACACCTTCAAGGACCGCCCCGCCAAGCGCTTCATGCGGCCCACGCTCTACTTGCTCGCCCAGTGGTGGGTCAAGCACCGCTACCGCACCGGCCAGGAGATAAACCAAGGCATCCCCCTGCTGGTGCTCGGCTTCTCCTTCACCGGCGAGCTGTTTAAAAAAGACTGATCACCTCCCCCTCAGCGGGGGCCCGGCGCGCGCGTCAGCATCGCCGCGTAGATCGCCCCCAGCGACAGCAAGGTCCCGCTGACCTCGTAGCCGCCGAACGGCTCGGCGAACACGACGACGCCCCAGATCGTCGCCAGCACCGGCTGCAGCAGCAACAGCAGCGAGCCGGTCGCCGCCGGCACGACCGTCATCCCCCGCGAGATCGCGACCCAGCCGCCGACGTGCGCGCCGACCCCGAGCAGCAAGAGCAGCCCGAGGTCGCGCCCCCCGGGCCACGGGATCGACTCGCCCGTGACCGCCGCCGCCGCGAACAGCAGCACCGCCGCCACCGCGCAGGTCACCCAGAGATTCGCCGCCAGCGACAGCCGCCGGACCTCACGCTGGCTCGCTCGCAGACACAGGTAGTAGCCCGCGTAGAACACCCCCGTCGCCAGCCCGAGCCCGATCCCATGCAAATGCAAGGGGCTCGCCGCGATCCCCGGGATCGCCAGCAACACCACCCCGAGCAGCGCCAACCCGGCGCACAGCGCCAGCCGCCAGCTGAGGCGCTCGCCGAGCAGCAGCGCCGACAGCAGCGCGACCCAGAACACCTGCGTGTTCGCCAGCAGCGTCGCCAGCCCGGTGCCCGAGAGCAGGATGCTGCGGTGCCACACGTACAGATCGCCCGCGTAGCAAGCCCCCGCCGCGACCGCGTACAACCACGCCCGACCCGAGGCCCCCGTCGCCGCCGTCGCCGGCGTACGCCCGCGCGCGACCACCACCCACGCCCCGAGAGCCGCCGCCGCGAAGCCGCAGCGGTACGCCCCGATCGCCGAGGGCCCGAGCGAGATCCACTTCACGAACAGCGCCGTCACGCTGATCACCGCCGCCCCGATCGCCACCAGCGCCAGCGCCCGCCCGCGCGTCAGCGTGTCGTCCGATCGATCGCCCCCGGCCATCGGCGACGCGTGTACACCCGCCGTCCGCCGCGGTCCAGATGCCGCTCGCTCGCCCGCGCAGCGGCGCGCGACCCTTGCCCGGTGATGCTGCTCCGCCCGGCGACCCTGCACGACCTGCCCGCGCTCCACGGCATCGAGCGCTCGGCGACCGAGCTCTACTACGAGGCCGGCTTCTCGCCCGCGCAGATCGACCCGCGCAGCGAGGCCGAGATACGCCAGCTGCTCAAGTACACCACCGTGCTGCTCGCCTGCGACGACGACCTCCCGATCGGCTACGCCAGCTACTACACCCGCGGCCCCTTCCTCCACCTCGAGGAGATCGCCGTCCACCGCGAGCACCGACGTCGCGGCGTCGGCCTCGCGCTGGCCCGCCAGGCCCTCGCCGCCGCCCAGGCCGACCCGCAGTGCACCCACGTCTCGCTGGTCGCCTACCGCCGCGCCCGCTGGGCGATCGCCCTCTACACCCGCCTCGGCTTTGACTTCCTCGACCCCGCCAGCGCCCCCCCGCAGGCCGAGCTGCTGCAGGAGATCGTCGCCATCGAGGCCGCCGCCGGACTCGCCAGCGAGTGCCGCGTCGCCATGATCCGCCCCGCCCTGCGCTGAGTACGACGCGTCGCCACAGGCCGCCGCCGGACTCGCCAGCGAGTGCCGCGTCGCCATGATCCGCCCCGCCCTGCGCTGAGCTACCCTGCCCGTGTGCGACGCGACGCCCACGAGCAGAACCGCCGGTCCTGGAACCTCGTCATCCCGGCCCACGACAGCCACAAGCGCGACCAGGCCGCCTTCCTGCGCGCCGGCGGCCACACCCTGTTCCCCGACGAGCTCGCCCTGCTCGGCGTCGATACCGCCACATGGCCCGAGAACCATGTCCCTCCGGACATGTCCCCCGAGACAGGCCCGCTCGCCGGCCTCGATCTCCTGCACCTGCAGTGCAACGTCGGCCAGGACACGCTCTCGCTCGCCCAGCTCGGCGCCCGCGTCACCGGCGTCGACATCAGCGACGAGGCGATCGCCCGCGCCACCGCCCTCGCCGCGGCCGCCGGGCTCCCGGCGAGCTTCATCCGCGCCGACATCTACGACTTCCTCGCCGCCGCGACGCCCCGCTTCGACCTCGCCTTCGCCAGCTACGGCGCCCTGCCCTGGCTGTCCGACCTCGAGCTCTGGGCCGCCGGCGTGGCCGCGAGCCTGCGCCCCGGCGGCCGCCTCGTCCTCCTCGAGTTCCACCCGATCGCCTTCATCTTCGACGAGCAGCTGCGCCCCGCCTACCCCTACTTCGGCCGCGGCCAGCCCACCGTCAACCAGACCGGCGTCGGCGACTACGTGGCCGCCTCCGGCCCGCTGCTCGCCCCCTCCGGCTGGCAACCCGGCGTCGCCGACTTCCACAACCCCGAGCCCTGCCACGAGTTCCAGTGGACCATCGCCGACTGGGTCAGCGCGGTGCTCCGCGCCGGCCTGGTCCTCGAGCAGCTGCGCGACTACCCCCACGCCAACGGCTGCCAGATCTTCGACAACATGCGCCCCCTCCCCGGCCGCCGCTTCGCCATGCCCCCCGGCGCCCCCGACCTCCCGCTCATGTGCGGCCTGGTCGCCCGCAAACCCCGCTGAGCGACGCCGGTCGACGACTCATGCGGCGAGCAAGAGCTCTAGCCACCCGCCCCTCATCGGCAGTAAAACCCTCCAGCCGCCATGCCATCGCCCGCCCCGCCGTTCCCAGCGCGCAGCCACGACTTCGCCCCCTACGCCCCCTGCCCCAACTGGATCGCCGGCGCCTGGACGCCCGCCGCCTCGGGCGAGACCCTCCCGGTCTACAACCCGCGCCACGCCGAGGTCATGGGCCACGTCGCGCTGTCCGGCGCCGCCGACGTCGCCCGCGCCGTCGCGGCCGCCAAGGCCGCCTTCCCCGCGTGGCGCGACACCCCGCTCAAGGAGCGCGTCCAGGTCCTGTTCCGCCTCAAGGCCCTCATGGAGCGCGACCTCGACGAGCTCGCCTGGCTCGTCTCGCACGAGAACGGCAAGGTCCTCCCCGAGGCCAAGGGCGACGTGCTCAAGGGCATCGAATGCCTCGAGTTCGGCCTCTCCCTCGAAAACATGGCCCAGGGCGAACAGCTCGACGTCAGCCGCGGCATCAACTGCAGCACCACCCACGAGCCCCTCGGCGTGTGCGCCGGCGTCGTCCCCTTCAACTTCCCCGTGATGGTCCCGCTGTGGATGCTCCCGCAGGCGCTCGCGGCCGGCAACACCTTCGTCCTCAAGCCCTCCGAGGTCGTCCCCTACGGCGCCCTCAAGCTCGCCAGCCTGCTGCAGGAGGCCGGCCTCCCCGACGGCGTGTTCAACACCGTCAACGGCAGCCAGCCCGCCGTCGAGGCGCTCGTCGACCACCCGGACGTCAAGGCGATGGCCTTCGTCGGCTCCACGAAGGTCGCCAAGCTCCTCTATGCCCGCGGCGCCGCCCTCGGCAAGCGCATGCTCTGCCTCGGCGGCGCCAAGAACCACCTCCTCGTCGTCCCCGACGCCGACCCCGAGCTCACCGCGACCACCGTGGTCGCGTCCGCCTACGGCTGCGCCGGCCAGCGCTGCATGGCCGCCTCGCTCATGATCGCCGTCGGCGAGATCCAGCCGATCATCGACCAGATCGCCAGCATCACCCGCAAGCTCAAGCTCGGCGAGGACATGGGCCCCGTCATCTCGAGCGCCGCCGTCGACCGCATCCACCGCTACATCGACGGCGCCGAGCAGCTCGGCGCGAAGGTCCTGGTCGACGGCCGCCGCGTCGCCGCACCAGGCGGCAAGGGCTGGTGGGTCGGCCCCACGATCCTCGACCACGTCCGCCCCGAGATGCCCGCCGGCTGCGAGGAGATCTTCGGCCCGGTGCTCTCGATCATCCGCGCCCGCAGCGTCGACGAGGCGATCGCCATCGAGAACGCCAGCCCCTACGGCAACGCCGCCTCGATCTTCACCAGCTCCGGCGCCGTCGCCCGCCACTGCATCGAGCGCTTCCAGGCCGGCATGTGCGGCGTCAACGTCGGCGTCCCCGTGCCCCGCGAACCGTTCGGCTTCGGCGGCTGGAACGACAGCCTGTTCGGCCAGGGCGACCTCACCGGCTACGACGGCTTCCGCTTCTGGACCCGCCCGCGCAAGCTCACCTCGCGCTGGTCCCTCAGCAAAGACGCCACCTGGATGTCCTGAACATAAGGCCCACCATGACCAGCCCTTCCACCACCATGACCAGCCAAGAGATCGTCGACGACTGCAAACAATACACGATGTGGTCGTGGTCGAAGGGCAGCGCCGTCCACCCGATCGCCGTCGAACGCGCCGAGGGCGTGTATTTCTATACACCCGAGGGCAAGCGCTACCTCGACTTCAACTCCCAGCTGATGAGCGTCAACATCGGCCACTCGCACCCCCACGTGCTCGCGGCCATGAAGAAGGCGATCGACAGCCAGATGCTGTTCGTCGCCCCGAGCCTCGCCACCGCCCCGCGCGCCCGCCTCAGCAAGCGCCTCGCCGCCCTGGTCCCCGGCGACCTCAATACATTCTTCTTCACCCTCGGCGGCGCCGAGGCCAACGAGAACGCCGTGAAGGCGGCCCGCCTGTTCACCGGCCGCCACAAGATCCTCAGCCGCTACCGCAGCTACCACGGGGCAACCCACGCCGGCATGATGATGACCGGCGACCCCCGCCGCCTCGCCAACGAGCCCGGCGCCCCCGGCTTCATCCGCGTGATGGACCCGATCCCCTACAACTATTCCTTCGGCGATACCGATGAGGAGCGCACCCGCAATCACCTCATCTACCTCGAGGAGCTGCTGCAATACGAGGGCCCGCACACCATCGCGGCGATGATCATCGAGACCGTCATCGGCACCAACGGCATCCTCCCGCCGCCCCAGGGCTGGCTCAAGGGCCTGCGCGCGCTGCTCGACAAATACGGCATCCTGCTCATCTGCGACGAGGTCATGTGTGGCTTCGGTCGCACCGGCAAGATGTTCGCCTTCGAACACGGCGACATCGTCCCCGACATCCTCACCATGGCCAAGGGCCTGACCAGCTCGTACATGCCGCTCGGCTGCATGGCCGTCAGCGATCGCATCGCCCGCCACTTCCAGGACAACGTCTTCTACGGCGGCCTCACCTACAACGCCCACGCCCTCTGCCTCGCCACCGCCGAGGCCGTCCTCGACGTGATGGAGTCCGAGGACCTGGTCGCCCACGCCGCCCGCATGCAGCACGTCATGCTCGCCGAGATGGCCGCGCTGCAAAGCAAACACCCGTCGATCCGCTGCCACCGCGCGCTCGGACTGTTCGGGCTCATCGAGCTGCAAAAGGACCGCCAGGGCACGCCCATGGCCCCCTACGGCGGCTCGCACCCCGCGATCGACAAGCTCATGGGCTTCTTCAAGGAGGCGGGGCTCTACACCATCTCGCACTGGTGGAACATCATGTGCAACCCGCCGCTGTGCATCACGCCCGAGCAGCTGCGTGAGGGCTTTGCAATCATCGATCGCGGGCTCGAGATCACGGACGCGGTCGTCACCGGCTGATCCAGTGATGGGGTGCGGCGGTGCCGGCCTCGGGGGGGGGGGGGGGGGGGGGGCCCGGGGGGGGGGGGGGGGGGTGGGGGGGGCGGTCGGCGGGCGGGGGGGGGGGGGGGGGGGGGGGGGGGGGGGGGGGGGGGGGGGGGGGGGGGGGGGGGGGGGGGGTTTTGGGGGTTTTTGGGGGGGGGGGGGGGGGGGGGGGGGGGGGGGTTTCCGGGCCGGGGGGGGGGGGGGGGTTTGGGGGGGGGGGGGGGTGCCGGGGGGGGGGGGGGGGGGGGGGGGGGGGGGGGGGGGGGGGGGGGGGGGGGGGGGGGGGGGGGGGGGGGGGGGGTGGGGGGGGGGCGGGCCGGGGGGGGGGGGGGGGGGGGGGGGGTTTTTTTGGGGGGTGGGGGTTTTTTTTTTGGGGGGGGGGGGGGGGGGCCGGGGGGGGGGGGGGGGGGGGGGGGGGGGGGGGGGTGGGGGGGGGGGGGGGGGGGGGGGGCGGGGGGGGGTGGGGGGGTTTTTGGGGGGGGGGGGGGTTGTTTTTTGGGGTTTTTTTTGGGGGGGGGGGGGGGGTTGGGGGGGGGTTTTTTGGGGGGGGGGTTTTCCGGGGGGGGGGGGGGGGGGGGGCGGGTTTGGGGGGGGGGGGTTGTGTGGGTTTCCGGGGGGGGGGGGTTCCCGGGGGCGGGGGGGTGGGGGGCGCACGCCGGGCGGTGCGGCGCGGGCGGCGCGGGTGTTGGGGGGGGCTCCGCGGGCCGCGGGGCGCTTGACGCGCGCTCGCGGCCGGCTTGTCCGCGCCCCCTTCCCGCCCGCCTCGGTTGGGGGTCCGGGCTCGCGGCGCGTGCCCCGCGGTCGGCTCGCCGGCCGCGCCGGCCCGCCAGGCCTCCCCCCCGCCCCGCGCCCCCTGCGCGCCGCCCCCTCCCCCGGGCCTCGTGCCGCGGGCTCCCCCTTCTCCCTCGGCGGGGGGGGGTTTGGCGCCCGGGGGCGGCCGCCCCCCCCGCGAGCGCCGCGCCCCGCCCCTCCGCCCCGCGGCCGCCCCCCCCCCCCCCCCAGCGCGGGGCCCCCGGGGCGGGGGCGGCCCGCCCGGCCGCCGCGGCCAGTCACGCCGGCACCCGAGCGCCTCTGCAGCCCACACCCATCACAACCCGCGCTCGTCGCCGGGCTCAAGAACGAGCCCTCTGTAATCCCAGCAGTGTCCAGGCGACACACGGACCTTGCGCCCTCCTCCCGCGCTTGCGACCCTCGGAGCGTCCGTGTCCATGCGCCGAACCCAGCCCAGCGCCGCCACGGGCGACGACCTCGGAGCCACGATGGCCCCCGGCCCCGCCGCGGCCCCGGAGCTCGGCGCAACGATGGCGCCCGGCCCCGCCGCGGCCCCGGAGCTCGGCGCAACGATGGCGCCTGGCCCCGCCGCGGGCTCCGAGCTCGGCGCAACCGTGCCCCCGCGCGCCCCGCAGCGCGACGTCGGCGAAACCCTGCACGCCCCGCCGCACGCCGCCCCGCCGCCCGCCGCCCGCCACCCGGCCCGCGATCCCACCCCGCCGCCGCCCGCCGCCGGCACCGACCGCACCACCCTCCGCGAGCCCGAGGCGCTGCGCATCAGCGGCCTCGACAAGACCCAGATCAGCTCCCCCGGGGCCGCCCCGCCCCAGCTCCTCGACGAGACCATGGTCCGCGGCGGCGGCCCGCCCCGCATCGACCGCTTCGCCGTGCTCCGCACTCTCGGCGCCGGCGGCATGGGCGTCGTCTATGCCGCCTACGACGAGGAGCTCGACCGCCGCGTCGCCATCAAGGTCGTCCGCGACGACGTCGGCGCCGGCGCCCAGGGCCGCGAACGCATGAAGCGCGAGGCCCAGGCCATGGCCAAGGTCTCCCACCCCAACGTCGTCCAGGTCTATCAGGTCGGCGAACTCGACAACGGCCAGCTCTTCGTCGCCATGGAGTTCGTCAAGGGCATCAACCTCTCGGACTGGCTCTCCGCCGAGGAGCGCGGCTGGGAGGAGGCCCTCGAGATGTACCTGCAAGCCGGCCGCGGCCTCGCCGGCGCCCACCGCGAGGGCGTGGTCCACCGCGACTTCAAGCCCGACAACGTGCTCATCGGCGACGACGGCCGCGCCCGCGTCCTCGACTTCGGCCTCGCCCGCGCCGAGGGCATGCGCGCCCCCGAGGACGACTCGGCGCTGCTCCGCGTCAGCGCCCCGGCCAACGTGCTCACCAGCAACCTCACCATGGCCGGCACGATCATGGGCACCCCGGCCTTCATGTCCCCCGAGCAGCACCTCGGCCAGAACGCCGACGCCCGCAGCGACCAGTTCAGCTTCTGCGTCGCCGTCTACGGCTCGCTCTACGGCGTCGCCCCCTTCGTCGGCAACACCCTCGCCGAGCTCAGCCAGAGCGTCACCGGGGGCGAGCTGCGTCCGCCGCCCGAGGGCACGCCGGTGCCCACCTGGGTGTGGCAAGCCCTCAAGACCGGCCTCGCCACCCGCGCCGACGACCGCCACCCGTCGATGGACACCCTGCTCGCCGCGCTCACGCCCGACCAGGTCCACATGGCCACGCGCCGCCGCTGGCTGTGGCCCGCGGCGCTGGTCGGCGCGTCGACCCTGGCCGTCGTCGTCACCCTCGCGCTGGTCCGCGGCGCCGACCCCAGCGGCGCCGACCTCGAGGCGATCGATCGCCTCCAGCTCGAGGCCCGCGACGCCGCCGGGCGCATGCAGTGGGTCTACCCCACGCCGGTCGACCCGCGCGACACCGCCTACAACCGCGTCGTCCAGCTCGAGCACTTCGAGGGCCCCGCCGCCACCCCGGCCTTCGACGCCGCCGTCGGGCTCCGGGCCGAGTTCGCCGAGTCGCTGATCGTCCTCGGCGACCGCTACTTCGACGACCCGCTCTCCCGCCCCTACGCCCGCGACTACTACGTCCAGGCAATGGTCTTCGTCCCCACCGACGCCCACGCCAGCGAGCGCTCCGGGGTCACCGTCGGTCAGCTCAGCGACCTCCAGCAGCGCGCCGCCGCCGGTCAGTTCGGCGACGCCGAGCTGATCGCCGCCGAACCACTGCGCATCCTCGCCGACCCCGACCGCGTGCGCGCCCGCGGCAGCGCCCTCGCCCTCGCCCGCGACGCCGCCCGCGGCAGCGCCCTCGGCCGCGACCGCCTCACCGCCGTGTTCCGCAAGCAGGGCCTGCTCGAGCCCGGCGACGAGCTCGACCCGCCCATCAAGCAACCACCGCCCATCGTCGCCGTCGTCACCCCGCCGCCGGAGCCCGAGCCCGAGCCCGAGCCGCTCATCGTCCCCGACGACGATCTCCCGGCCCGCCTCGAGCGCGACCGTCGACTCAAGCTGAAGCCCGTCGCCGACCCGAAGCCCGAACCGCCGCCCGAGCCCGACGAGCCGGTCGCCAGCGACCCCGACGGCTCGCGCGCGCTCAGCAGCCAGGGCGACGCGGCCCGCCGACGCGGCGACACGGCCGAGGCCGAGAAGCTCTACAACCAGGCCCTCGACCTGTGGAACAGCAACGCCGCCGCCCTCATCGGCCTCAGCGACATCGCCTTCGAGCGCGGCAACTTCGACCGCGCCGTCAAGTACGCCGAGAAGGCCGTGCGCGCCGAGCCGGCCAAGTCCGACTACCTGCTGCGCCTCGGCGACGCCTACTTCAAGGTGTTCCGCTATAGCGACGCCCAGCTGCGCTACGAGCGGGCCGCCGAGCTCGGCCACCCCAAGGCCGCCGAGCGACTCACCCGCGTCCGCGAGAAGCTCGGAGGATGACCTCGATGCCGCGCCCCTGCCTCGCCGCGCTCGTCGCCCTGTCCCTGGCCCTCGGCCCGGCCGCCACCCACGCCCAGACGCCCGCCGAAACCACCACGGCGCCCCCAGGCGAGCCCGCCGCGAAGCCCGAGACGACCCGCGCCCGCCCCGACTCGCGCCTGGCGATCCTCTCGCTCACGCTGAGCGGCAGCGACGACGAGAGCCTCGCCGCCCGCCTGCTCACCCACCTCAAGCAGGGCCTCGCCCGCGGCGCCTTCGCCGTCGTCGACCCCGCCGAGGTCGAACGCCACGCCCCCGGCGGCTGCAGCGAGCCGCGCTGCCTCGCCGCCCTCCGCCGCGACAGCAAGGCCAACTTCGTGCTCCGCAGCGTCGTCACCGTCGACGACCGCGACTACCTCGTCCGCCTCGAGCTCCTCGCCGCCGAGGACGGCAGCGTGCTCGCCTCCAGCGAGGAGCGCTGCGACCTCTGCGGCCTCGCCGAGGTCGGCGCCCTGATGGAGGCCCAGGGCGCCCTCCTGCGCCGCAAGCTCGAGGACCTGGTCCAGGGCCCGCCCCGCCTCGCCATCACCAGCACTCCGCCCGGCGCCCTCGTGCTCGTCGACAGCAAGCTCGTCGGCCTCACTCCCACGGAGCAGACCCTGCTCGAGGGCCAGCACGTCGTCCAGGTCCGCCTCGACGGCTACGTCACCGACGAGCGCCGCGTCGAGCTGGTCCCCGGCGTCCGCGAGCGCCTCGAGGTCCCGCTGCGCCGCGAACCCAAGGTCGCCCGCTTCCGCGCCGCCGGCTGGGCCTCGCTGTTCGTCGGCATCCCCGCCGCCGCCGCCGGCGTCACCCTCCTCGCCCTCGACGGCCGCCCCTACACCCGCCAGTGCTCGGGCGACGACATCGACCGCGCCGGCCAGTGCCGCTACCTCTACAACACCGACTGGGGCGGCGGCATCGCCCTCGCCGCCGGCGCCGCCCTCATCACCGCCGGCGTGATGCTCCTCCTGCGCACCCGCGACCGCCCCCAGTCCCGCCGCCCCCGCGCCTTCCTCGGCCCCACCGGCGTCACCCTGGTCGGCCGCTTCTAATCCACGCACCTGTCCCTCAGGACATTGTTCATAGGCAACCGCGGCGAGCGCTGAGGCCCCAGGTGGTCCTTGATTACACTCCTGTCTCTCGGGACATCCTGGACCATTCGAACTCGACCTCGAAGGGCCGCGGCTGGAGCGTGACCGACCCCTGATAGTCGTTGTCGAGGAGCGGCTCCCCGGCGGCGACCCTGGCCCGGCGCCGGGCCAGGAGGGAGCGACAGAAGTGACTGATGTGGAGCTCCGCGAACGAGCGGCCGGTGCAAGACATGCGTCCGAGCGAGAAGCCCGCCCAGCGCCCCCCGTGGGCCGCGGTGGGGTCCACGAAGCGGGCGGGGTCGAAACGCTCGGGATCGGGGTAGGAGCTCGGATCGCGGTGGAGACCATGCAGGTGCACGAACAGGAAGGTCCCGGCGGGCACATGAAAGCCGCCTAGCTCGCGCGCCTGGTCGAGGTAGCGGCTGACCCCGATCGCCTCGGGGTGGAGCCGGAGCGTCTCCTTGATGCAGCGACCGAGCAAGGGCGTCGGCCGCGGCCGATCGAGCAGGTCGGCCCCGGCCAGCTCGGCCGCGAGCTCGTCCTGCAGCCCGGGGTCGCAACCCAGGTAGTGCAGGAGAAACAGCATGGTCCCCCCGGTCGACCCGACGGCCGGCAGCATCGCGCTGAAGATATGACGATAGATCTCGAGATCGTCGAGCAGGGCCCGCCGGTCCCCGCCGTCGGCCGCCCCGAGGCGCGCGAGGTCCCACCCAAAGTGCACGAGCGAGCGGCGGAGAAAGCCGAGCTCGGGCGCCTCGTCCTCCCACCGGTCGCCGAGCGCCACGATCCGATCGAGCGCCCGCTCGAGGATCGGTCGATAGGTCGTTCGCAGCTTCTCGACCCGCTGTGCGGCGCCTACGAAGTACAGCGAATCGAAGAAGGACTGACTGAGCAAACTCCCGGGATCGTAGTAGCGCTCCAGCGCCTCGTGGGCCTCCCGCTCGCACACGTCGACGCCGAGCCAGCAGCGGATGGCGACCCGCTGGGCGACCCGCAGGACCTCGGCGTTGATGCCGAAGCGCCGCGCCGAGCTCGCGCCCACGGCGATCGTAGCGATCCGCTCGATCGCCTCATCCCAGATCTCCCGCATCAGCGCCGAATGCCGGCGCAGCAGCGGCGGCGTGAGGTGACGAGCATACAGGCAAGCCCGCTCGGCATGAATCGGGGCGTCGCCATCGGTGCAGAAGACCGCCTTGTCGCCGAAGACCATCGGCGCGCCCTGAGGCAGGAGGAATTTTCGGCGCTCCTCCTGCGTGAGAACCTGCTCGGCGATCGCCGGGTCAGTGATCACGAGCAATCGACGGCCAAGCACCGGCGGACCGAGATAGGTCATGACAAGGGACCCGTAGGTGTCTGTCCACAACCGCATGGCCCGGACGTAGCCGAGCTCGCGAATCTCGCTCAGGTGGCCGTTGAGCCGGTCGCGCCGCGGCGGCCCCGGTGGCAGCGGGCGCCTGGCGAACGGCGTACGCCGGAGATCCTGCAACCAGTTACGGACCCCGTCCCGCAAATAGCTCGCTCCGCCCGACCGCTCGCTGACCGATGACTTCATGGATCCGACCGTATCACGGGTCTGCGATCCACGACCACGCGGGCCCGCGTGGCGATCCCAGGTCAGCGCGCCCGCGCCCTCCTGGCCACACACCTGTCTCTCGGGCCAGCCCACCCGAATTCGCCGAGCCACCCACCCGCCAGCGGTGGCACAATCCCGGCCACGATGCTCGCACGCCTCCACCTCGCCCTGCTCGCCCTCTCGCTGTCGGCCTGCGCCGCACACGAGGCCCCGGTGTCCTCGACCAGCCGCGAGCTCGAGAAGCCGCCGCCCGAGACCACCACCCCGCACGCGAACCTGAAGATCGCGATCGCATCGGTGACCCTGGAACAGAACTGCCCCGACCCGCCCGAGCCCGTCGTCCCCGCCAGCACCACCGCCGCCGAGGCCCCCGCCCAGCCGGCCCCCGGCGAGCTCGGCTCACCGATGCCGCCCCAGGCCGGCGCCCCGCTGGCGCGCGCCAAGCGGAGCGCCGACGCCGGCCCCTGGCAGCCGCCCTGCAATCAATCGACCATGCAGCTCGCCCTCAGCAACGCTGGCGACGCCCCCGGGACCCTCACCATCAAGGCCATCCGCCTGCTCGACGCCGCCAGCAAGAAGCCCCTCGGCACCCTGAACGCCCGCCGCCCGAGCCTGTGGAGCGACACCGGCAGCTACCAGAAGTGGGATCAGCAGATCCTCCCCGGCGCCACGCTCAAGACCTCCTACAGCCTCGACGAGCCCGCATGGCCCGACGTCCAGACCCAGCTCGGCAGCGCCAATCTCTACACCACGCCGTTCCTGCTCGAGCTCGAGGTCGCCGTCGATGGGGCCGTCCAGACCGTGCGCTCCAGCGAATTCCTGCGCCAGGAAGTCCACATGATCGTCACCTGAGGCCCCATGTCCACGCGCACCCCTGCCCTCCTCATCGTCCTGCTCCTCGCCGCCTGCACCCCGCACGACGGCCCCACCACCCGCGGCAACCCGCCCGCGATCGTCGCCAACCCCACGCCCGCCGACCCCCCTCCCGCCGATCACCCAACCGCGACCGCGTCCATCACGATCGCAGTCGCCTCGGTGCAGCTCGAGCAAGACTGCCCCGATCCCCCGACCCCCGCGACCGCGCCCGAGCGCGAGGCCGAACGATCGACCACCGAGCGCCAGCAGCGACGCAACCTCGGCGAGGAGGCCAAGCGCTCCGGCGACAGCCGCATGGCCTGCGCCCAGTCCTCCGTCCAGCTCTCGCTCGCCAACACCGGCGCCCTCCCAGGCACACTCCGCGTCCTCCGCGTCCGCCTCCTCGACGCGGCCCAGAAGCGCGAGCTCAGCCCCCTCCGCGCCCGTACACCGACCCGCTGGAGCGAGCGCGACGGCTACCTCCCGTGGGACGAGCAGGTGCCCGCCAACGCGTCCCTGCAGGTCGCCTACAAGCTCGGCGATCCCGACTGGGCGCAGGTCCAGCGCGTCCTCGGTGCATCCGCAAGCATCGACAACCAGCCCTACATCGTCGAGCTCGACGTCTCCGTCGACGAGCGCGAGCAGACCGTGCGCTCGCCCGAGTTCGTGCGCCGTCAGCTCGACATGGTCGAGACCTGAGCCATGCCCCGCCTCGCCCCGAGCCTCGCCCTCGCCCTCCTCGCCTGCGACCCGAACACCGCCGAAGATCGGCGCGACGCGAGCGACCCGCCGGCCCGCGCCGCGCCGCCGCAACCCGCGAGCGACCCCGCTGCCGTCCCCAGCGCGCCACGCGACGGCGTCGGCCAACCTGACGCCGCCCCTTCAGCGAGCCCTGGCTGCTCGCCCAGTCGCTCGCCCAGTCGCTCCGCTACCTCGACGACCCCAGCGCCCGCCGCCGCGCCCTCGAGCGCTCGCTGCAAAACCCCGCGAACTTCTACTCGCGTACCCGCCTCGGCAGCTACGGCCAGGTCACCCTCGGCTGGGACCTGCTGCCCGCGTGGAACCCCCGCGTCGAGCCCGTCACGCCGAGGCTGATCGCCAGCCTCGGCGCCGCGCCACTCACCCTCGCCGACGCCACCCCGCTGTGGGACGGCCAGCGCCCGACCACCCTCGCCGCCTGGGTCGCCCTCGGCGAGCGCGTCTTCTTCAGCTACCCGCTGCGCCCCGAGATCTTCGCCGAGCACGCCCTCACCCGCCCCGCCCTCGCCCGCGAGGTCGGCCTCATCAGCGCCCCGGACGGCAGCGTCCCCGGCACCGTCGCCTTCATCGACGTCGACGGCGAGCCCCGCGTCGGCATCACCTGCGCCCTGTGTCACAGCACCGTCGAGGCCGGCCACGTCGTCGCCGGCCGGGCCCGCCGCGACCTCGACTACGGCCGCCTGCGCCTCGCCTACCACCGTGACACCGGCGCCCCCCTCGACCCCGAGCTCGCGCGCCGCATGGCCAGCTGGGGCCCCGGCCGCGCCGACATCACCGAGGACGACGACGAGGACCCGGTCGCGATCCCCGACCTCTGGCAGCTCCGCGATCAGACCGCGCTCACCCAGGCCGCGACCCTGCGCCACCGATCGATCGGCGACGACGCCCCGCTGGCCCTCGCTATCCGCCAGGAGACGCAGATCCTCCACGCCAACCGCGAGCGCAGCCGACCCCCCCGCGAGCTCGCCTGGGCCCTCGCCATGTATCTCTACAGCCTCGAGCCGCCCGCGCACGCCACCATCGTTGCCGATGCATCGATCACCCGCGGCCGCACGATCTTCGAGCGCGACTGCACGAGCTGTCACAGCGACCCGAACGGCGCCGGCCCGCCGATCGCCGCCGCCGACATCGGCACCGACCCCGCCCTCGCCAACGGCAGCTCCCGCGGCACCGGCCTCTACCGCCCCGCCCCGCTCACCGCCGTCCGCGACGCCGCCCCCTATCTCCACCACGGCGTCGTCCCCACCCTCGAGGACCTGCTGGGCCCGGCCCGCCTGCGACCCACCTACACCCGCGGCGCCCACGGCCCCGGCCCGATCGCCGGCCACAGCTTCGGCACCGAGCTCGCCCCCAGCGCCCGCGCCGACCTCATCGCCTACCTGCACACCCGCTGAGCCGCAATCACGCCAGCCTGCCCGATTGACTCTGGTCGGCGCCGCAGACAACCCGCAACTACCAATATATCTCCCGATATCTCCGCGGCGCAGTATGTCGACACTTCCTGCGCCGCCCTCGCACCGCCCGCACCGCCAGCGGCCGCCCGGCCCGTGGCGATCCGCGCCGCTTGTCCCCGCCGGCGCACTGCGGTACAAGCGATCGTATGGATGGCATGTTGGGTCGGGGTGGTCTTGTCACGTCGTTGGTCATCGTCACGCTCGCGCTCGCCGCGTGCGGCGACTCGGGAGGGACCAGCAGCGCGAGCGCGTCGTCGTCCTCGGCGTCGGCGGGCAGCACGTCCACCGCCGACGGCTCGACCACCGGCTCGCCCACCACCTCGGGCACGCCCACCAGCAGCACCAGCGGTGACGACGGCTCCGGCACCGCAGCCACCCTCGACATGATGACCGACCCGGGCACCAGCGGCGTCATCATGACGACCACCGGCTCCGACGACACCACCGGCGCGCCCGCGCCCGTGTGCGGCGACGGCAACGTCGACCCCGGCGAGGCCTGCGACGAGGGCGCGAACAACAACGACCTCGGCACCTGCACCACCACCTGCAAGCTGCCGTCCTGCGGCGACGGCTTCATCCAGGCCGGCGAGGAGTGCGACGACGCCAACAAGATCGACGACGACGCCTGCGTCAGCAACTGTCAGCTCAACATCTGCGGCGACGGCCACCTCGGCCCCGGCGAGGCCTGCGACGCCCCCGGCGACCCCAAGTGCACCGATGAGTGCGCCCTCGTCACCTGCGGCGACGGCAAGGTCTCGCCCGGCGAACAGTGCGACGACGCCAACGACATCGCCACCGACGCCTGCCTGCCCACCTGCCTGATCGCCAAGTGCGGCGACGGTGAGATCCAGGAGGGCGTCGACACCTGCGACGACGGCAACAACGACAACAGCGACGCCTGCACCACCCTGTGCAAGCCGCCCGCCTGCGACGACGGCATCGTCAGCGGCAGCGAGAGCGACGTCGACTGCGGCGGCTCCTGCCAGCCCTGCGCCGAGGGCAAACAGTGCCTGGTCGGCCCCGACTGCGGCACCAAGGTCTGCAAGGTCAACAAGTGCGTGCTCGGCCTCAGCTGCCAGGACATCCACGACAACACGCCCGCCGCCAAGTCCGGCCTCTACGACGTCGACCTCGACGGCCCCGGCCCCGAGCCCAAGATGCAGGTCGAGTGCGAGATGGACACCGACACCGGCGGCTGGACCCTGGTCCAGCGCACCGTCTGGGACTCGGCCAAGACCGCCGCCCTGTTCACCGGCTACGCCGACTGGCAGAACAAGACGGTCGGCTCGGTCGCCCCCGGCGACGGCTTCCGCCTGGCTGGCAAATGGTGGGACGACCTCGCCCAGAAGAAGCGCCACATGCTGGTCCACCGCCTGCGCAAGGTCAACGGCGAGTCGTGCAGCCCGCTCTTCTACGTCGGCAGCAACGGCACCGTCGTCGTCGACGACGTGAGCGCGACGATCACCGGCCTCACGGCGACCGTCAACATGATCAACAACACGATCCTGTCGACGCAGAACAGCGGCCCGGGCCAGACCTGCGTCAACAACAACGGCGGCGCCCCCTGGTTCTACTCCGGCTGCTGCTCGACCTGCCCGACCTTCGCCGGCCAGTACTGGCCCTCCCCGCACCCGATGATCGGCTACGCGGGCGCGCCCGACCAGTTCGCCTCGACCAGCGCCACCGTATGCGGCGGCGACCCGGTCGCCACCTCGATCGGTTACTCCGGCGTCAACGAGATGTCGTACTATATTCGCTGATCGCCCCGCGATCGGCAGCTGTCCCCCGCTCCAACAACCCGCCTGCCCGCAGCGATCGCGCGCCCGCGCCAACCCTCACATGAGGCCCTGGGCGCCCGCTGCGCGCCAAGTCGCGGATCCGGCGAATCGGCGCCACGATCCGCCGACCGTGGCCCGAGAGCGGCATCGCGGCCCCCAACTTGACGACCCGGACCTGCCCCCCATGCTGGGCCGCCCGCGACCTACAACGCGACGTCTTGGTGCCGTCGCGACGATCGTCGCCGAAGGTCCATGTGCCACATTTCCTCCGCTTCCCCCCGCTCAGCCTCACCGCGATCGTCCTGCTGTGCGCGCCGCTCCTCGCGGCTTGCGGCGACGATGGCGGTCAAACAACGACGAGCAACGCCACCGGCGGCGGCAGCTCGACGAATGAGAGCAACTCGAGCGGTGATACTCCCACGACCGCCAATCTACCGACCACCGGCGGCGGGAGCCAGACCGGCGGCATGAGCACGACCAGCGAACCAGACCCAACCGAGGGCGGCGGCGCCACCGGGGACAGCACCACGAGCAATTCAGCAGCGACCGGCGACGTTACTTCGACCGGCGACGCGGGCACCACCGCTGACACCAGCGGCAGCACCGGCGACCCGGTGGAGCCTGGCAGCCCCGTCGACCTCGGGACCGCCGGCAATTACGTGCTCCTCGCCAAGACGGGGATCTCCAACGTCCCCAAATCTGCCATCACCGGCGACCTCGGCGTCAGCCCGGCCGCCGCGACCTACATCACCGGATTCAACCTCATCGCGGATCCCAGCAATGAGTTCGCAACATCCACCCAGGTCAGCGGAAAGATCTACGCGGCCACCTACAAACAACCCACGCCCACAAAGCTGACCTCGGCGATCGGCGACATGCAGCTCGCGTTCAGCGACGCGGCCTCGCGCGCGCCCGACGTCATCGAGCTCGGCGCCGGTAACATCGGCGGAATGGTCCTCCCCGCCGGCGTCTACAAGTGGGGCACCGGCCTCCAGATCCCCAGCGACGTGACGCTCACCGGCAACGCGACCGAGGTCTGGGTGTTCCAGATCGCCCAGGACCTGGTCGTCGCCAACGCCGTCGAGGTGACCCTGACCGGCGGCGCCGTGCCGAGGAACGTGTTCTGGCAGGTCGACGGCACCGTGAAGCTCGGCACCACCAGCCACATGGCGGGCGTCGTCCTCAGCCAGACCGGCATCAGCATGAAGACCGGCGCCTCGCTCGATGGCCGCCTGCTCGCGCAGACAGCCATCACCCTCAGCAGCAACACGATCTCCGAACCCGCCCCGTAGGCGCAGGCTCAGTAGTCGTAGCAGTCGTTCTGCGTCAGCGCGAGGCGGCGCACCTTGTCGCCGTCGTGGCCGCCGCAGTTGCCGGTGTACTCGCCGCCGAGGTGATACCAGGTCGCGTTGCAGCCGGCCATCACGTACTCCATCGTCGACACCCAGCCCTTGCCGTCGAGGCTGCAAGTGTCGGCGTAGGGCGCGTGGCTGCAGCCCGACCACAGCAGCTTCTTGGTGTTCGCGTCCGCCAGCGTGATCGCCTGCGCCTTGTCGCTCGACCACATCCACTTGGTCGTGGTGCAGGTCACCGCGGTCCACTTGGGATTGTTGAGGCAGGCCGCGGCAACCCTTCTTGCACATCGCGCGCTACAGCCGTCGTTGGGGTTGACGTTGCCGTCGTCGCAATCTTCCACCCCGGCCTGGACCTTGCCATCGCCGCACTTGGCCGCCACGCAGGTGCCGAGGCACGCGTCCGTGTCGACCATGTTGCCGTCGTCGCAGACCTCGCCCGCCGCCATGTTCACCAGCCCGTCGCCGCACTTGGCCGCGCTGCAGTCCTTGTCGCAGAGCTTGCTCTCGCCATTGTCGTCGCAGGTCTCGACCATCGCCTGAATGAACCCGTCGCCGCAGATGGCTGCCTGACACATCCCGGTTCACGCGTCCGTGTCGATCATGTTGCCGTCGTCACAGGCCTCGGCCGGCTGCTTGATGCCATCGCCGCAGCCCGGCAGCGCGCAGCCGTTGCTGCACGCGTCGTCGTCGACCTGGTTGCCGTCGTCGCAGCCCTCCACGCCCTCCTGCACGATGCCGTCGCCGCACTTGGCCGCCACGCAGGCGCTGGTGCACGCGTCCGTCTCGACGTCGTTGCCGTCGTCGCAGGGCTCCACGCCCTCCTGCACGAGACCGTCGCCGCAGGCCGCCGCCACACAGGCGCTGGTGCACGCGTCCGTCTCGACGTCGTTGCCGTCGTCGCAATCCTCGCCGGGGTCGACGTTGCCGTCGCCGCAGACCGGCCCCGCGCCGCTGCTCGCCTCGCCGCCGCTGCTGGCGTCGCCCGTCGTCACGGGATCCCCCGTCGTCGTCGCCCCGGACAGCGAGGTCGGTCCAGTGCTCGTCTGGCCCTCGCCCGTCGTCGGCGCCCCGCCCGTCGACTCCGCACCGCCGGTCGCCGTCACCGGCACGGTCGTGAACGCCGAATCCGAGTTCGAGTCGCGCCCACCGCTGTCCCCGCAGCCCACGAGCACCACCAGCACCACCCCACTCCACCCATATCCCCGTATTGCCATCGTCGCAGCAGACACCCACCGCCCAGCCCAGGCAAGGCTCCACGACCGACGCTCACTCACAATGCGCGCGAGCGCACCCACCTGGCGCGCCCCGCCCCGCTATACTCGCGGACCGTGGCGACCGCAGGTGGCGATGAAGCGGCGGCGACGCTGACACCCACGGCGACGACCGCGATGCTCGACACGCTGCGTCCAGCGCCCGTGCGCGCCGACGCCGTGACGGTCCACGAGCCCGGCGATCGCCCCGCCCCATCGCGTGACCCCGACGCGGAGCTCTCGCGCGGCGACATGATCGGCCGCCACATCGTGCTCGAGCGCCTCGGCGCCGGCGGCATGGGCGTGGTCTACGCCGCCTACGACCCCGAGCTCGACCGCAAAATCGCCGTCAAGCAGATCCGCAGCCCGGGCCCCGGCACCAGCGACGAAGACCGCGCCAGCGCGACCCGCCTGCTCCGCGAGGCCAAGGCGATGGCCCGCCTCACCCACCCCAACGTCATCACCGTGCACGACGTCGGCATGCTGCAGGGCGGCCAGGTCTTCATCGCCATGGAGTTCGTCGACGGCCTCACCTGCGCGCCTGGCAGCAGCGCCAGCCGTCCTGGCGCGAGACCTCGCCGTGTTTCACCCAGGCCGGCCGCGGCCTGGGCCGCCCACACGCGGCCGGGCTGGTCCACCGCGACTTCAAGCCCGAATCCGGCCGATTTTCCTTCCGAACCCCCGACGCCGCGAAATGCCGCGGATCTCCAGCCTGGACGGGGTAGGAGGGAAAATCGGCTGCCCTGGGTTGACCCTCCTTGCCTTGGAGTTACCCGTTTCTTGGCCACCGCTTGGCCACCGCCCGGCATCGCCAGCTCCCTGGCCGCACCGGATGTCCTGATCGATGGTGAGGAAGTCCTGTCGTTCGGGGTGCATCGCGGGCAACGACCGCTCGAAGGGCAACGCGTACGCCCCTCCACTCGCGGCCCTTCACGAGTTCGGAGATCCGATCGGCAGCATCCTCCTGAACGGGAACATGCTTCACCCTGGGGCCACGACTGACCCTGAAGCAGACCAGACCTGGTACATCCCGATCATCCCAACGGCACCCTTGCGCCGTTACCCGCGCACGAGCTTTGGCGCAAGCACCGTCGTGACGATCAACACCGAGTGGCATGAGCGGCATGTGATGCCGCGGAACGCAACCGTCGAACGGCGCATCGCCTGGCACCGTGCGCACCAGGAGCACTGCGCCTGCCGCCGGGTTAGCGACCGCAGTTGTCAGCGTCGGGCTCTGGCGCGATCGTCGGGCATGCGCACGCGCTGGCTCGCCTTCTCCCGCTCGCCGCTCTCGGCCTCGGCCCGACTACGAGCCGGGGCTCAGCGAGGCCGCGAGTGGGTTCCGCCGCCGGGCCCGGCGAGTAGACCCGGACCTCGCCCTCCGGCTCGCCTGGTCGTTCATGTATGATCGCCACGGGCCTGCCGATGTCGGAGGCCCACCTCGCCGCCCACCGGGCGCGTACCTAGCCTTCGGGACAGGTGTTCATCCCGGCGAACATGAGGCCCGAAACCCCATGCATTCACACACGCTTGGAACCGTTAAGTTTGCCAGGCGCGCACATGCCCCGCCTCATATGAGAACCTCTGCGGCGAGAGAGGTATGCAACATGAGTAATGCGATGCTGATCGACCTGTTTGGCCCTACGCGTTTCGAATACTCCTACCTGGGCGCCTCCGCCACAGCGACCGTTAGACTGGTCCGCGCCCTGAACACCTCACAATTCTACGACATCCAGCTGATCATTCGAATCCACTCCCTGAGCATCTCGCTCGCCACCCAGTCGTTCACCTTCGTCCTCTCGAACACCCTCCCCTGCGAATCGGACCCGCGCGAGTTCTCAGAGGACCCGACCGTGGCACAATACCTGTCGCTCGCCGTCGACACCAGTTCGCCCGCGTCGCCCGTCGCCGTCAGCAAATCTGCCACCAATCCCGGTGCCTTCCTCAAGCTCTCCCTGGTCGCTGCCCAGGGAGGCGTTGCGAGCACAACCATGTACGGCGAGTTTAGCGGTGTACTAGTCGGGCGGCCCCGCTGAAAAGCGCAGCCTGACGCTCAGATCCGGGGGAAGCCATGGCACTCGACACGAATGACTCACACTACACGTCGATCGTCACTGTCAACATCCAGAGCACCCCGAACGGAGGAGAGTCACTGGAGAAACGCGAGCCAGGCCAAGAACTCAAGGCCATCAATGGGTCGTTAGCCTTCGTCCTTTCGAACATCCTCCCCTGCGACTCGGACCCCCCGCGAGTTCTCCGTAAGCCCGGCTGGGGCACAATCCCTGGCGGTCACCGTCAACACGACTTCGCCCGCGTCGCCCGTCGCCGTCAGCAACAGCGGCACCAATCCCGGTGCCTTCCTCAAACTCTCGTTGGTCGCTACCCGGAACATCGGTGCGAGCACCATCATGTCCGGCGAAGCTAGCGGTGTGCTCGTCCGTCGCCCGCGCTGAAGAGCGCAGCCTGACGCTCAGAACTGGAGAAACCATGGCACTCTACACAAATCACTCTCGACACACCTCCATCGTCACCGTCAACATCCAGAGCACTGCCAACGCACAGGAGTCACTGGAGCAAGGCGCGAAACTCAACTTCGAGAAGCTCAAGGCCGACGTGGGGTTCCACGACCTCGTCGTCGACCCAGGCCAAGAGCTCAAGGTCATCAACGATACCGTCGCCACCGTGATCGGCGTCCGCTCCAACGGATAGCACGGCCATGTCCCAGTTCACGGCAGCGAAAGTTTGGACCGTTGACGAGTGCAACGAGTACAACGCCATCCTCGCGGCCCTGGATCGCCCGGAACATCCGCGCGAGTCTGATCCGGCGAATCCCCTGCCCAAGCTGCATTCCTTCATGGACCGCGGGCGGTGAGCCCAGGGCCCCGGAGGCGTGCAAGCTCTTCCCAGACAGCGATACCATCACCAACCCCGCTTCGTGTTCCTGCGCGAGGTCGGCGGCAAGACCTGCCCTCAAGACCTTCCTTGACAGCGTGATCCAACAGGGGAGCAAGGGCCAACACTGGGGCGGTACCTTGATCATCGACGAGGAGGTACCCCTCACCTTCCCGATCACGATCCCGGTCCGCTTCACCCTCTCCGGCGTCGGTATCAACGGAGGTGGGCGACTCAAGTTCTCGGGCAATTCGCCGGTCCGGCGATCTCATTCGCGGATGCACTGGGCGGCAGCGGCAATATCCGCGACCTGGCGATCGAGGGCCCAGGGCTCAAAGCCAGAGCATGGGCGGGATCAAGATCGGCAGCAGCCAGTTCGTCACCGATAAGGAGCCCCAGCCGCCCCAACGCTTCCGACTCCATCGGGTTCGTGTCTCCGGGTTCGGCGCCTACGGCATGCAAGGTGGCACGAACACGCCCTTCGTCGATATCGACAGCTGCCAATGATCGCCAACAAGGTCAACATCCAACTCGTCCGGAAATGCGACCACTGGCGGATCCGCGACACCATCATCACAGACGCGCCGGGTGGGGCGTCGACGTGGCCGCCGACGTACGATCAAGGGGTAAAAGCTCGGCACCGTCGTCGATCTGTTGATCTCCGGGTGTTTCTTCCGGAACAATAAGACCGGCGCGATCAGGATCCAAGCTGGAGATCCCGCGCGGCGGACCTTCGGTGTGTTTATCTTTGGCAATGGCTTCGAGGCCAACGGTGGACCCGCCGTGCACGTGGTCAGGGCCGAGGCTGGCACGCGAATTATGGCCACTTTCTGGCAAGGACGAGAGCCTGAGTCTGCCAACGGACCTGAACGCAGAGCCAGATCCTCTCGAGACACACATCGGTTTTAATCGACCCAGGCGAAGGACATGGAGGCACTCCAACCCCTGAACCTCTTGCGGGCTCCCCCATGACGCTGCGACGGCCACGAATAGCGTCCATACTGTATTCGCTGATCGCTATGGCCAGCGGGCTCCGGGCTCAACGCGTGTGACGAAGAGCCATCGCCCAAGACGGGAGAATCGGCATTGCCGTGCGCATCACCGAGGGCGAGCAATGCGAGTCCATTCCGGCGCCGCGATGGGTATTGCGCGATCGTGACGGCAACCGCATCCACGCTCTTGTGGAGCCCGATGCGGAGACGGATCCATGCGGAATCCTGGAATCGTTGTAATCCGGTAGACCCCGCCTCAAAACGCAACTTTCCCTGTGTCCGGATCATCGACCATCAAGGAAGCTTCATCAACCTTCAATACGACCCAGAGTCGGGTCAACTAGGCCCATGCCAGAGCTACACCCTCCATAAAGACTTAGCAGACCTTGGCGTCCAATACCTCAACGATCGGTGCGAGGGCACGCAATACATCTCTTCGGGCCCGTCAGGTGGATACCCCGAGTTTACCACGACACGCTCTATCTACTTTGTCGGCGACGACATATGGTATGTGTCCCAACCAGGGTGTGTAGAGGACGCCCAGATCTGGGGTGGTGACATGCTCAGGTCCTTCCAGGGCTGGGGCCAGTGCCCGATTCGACCGATCCTGACTGGGTCAAGAACCTGCTCCCGAACCCCCTACACGATGGCGGTTGAGCATGAATGAAGGCACACGTGGGGCGCTTGGTGATGCCGTTTGGTGGACTGTTGACGAGGTCAACGAGTTCGTGCGGACTTGCACGTGGACTGCGGACGAGAGCCCAACGGGGACCCCGCAGCAGATACCGGATTGCCGACGACATTGACGCCGATACATGCTGTCCAAGCCCGGAGAACTTCCCCGCTAGCACGAAACCCGGCCCTCCCGCCCGGACCCGACATCATCACTTCGGCCTGCCACGTGTTTCCGCTGAGCCGGACCCGCACGAATGACCGTTTCCTCTTCTTGCGAGATCGGCGGTCCGACTTGCCTCAAACCCCTCCCTCGACAAGCTGATCGCCGACGGTCCTTCCTCACCGCACTGGGGTGGGACCCTGGTCATCGACCAGCGTGTCATTCTGACGGATCCGATCACGATCCCGTCCGTGTTCACGCTCGCTGGAGTCGGTATCAACGGCGAGGGCCGGCTCCCTCTTCGAGGGCGATTTTGGCGCCACGCCGGCCATTACCTTTCAGGAGTTTGACCCAAACGTCTCGCCTTTTTCGGCAAATGCGTCATGCGTGACATCAGCAGGCCGAGCACTGCCAACAAGATGCGGGGATCAAGATCGGGAGCGTCCGGTACTCCGATGACAGGTGACGATTTCCACGAACGCCTTGGGGCGCTTCCAGTTCCATCGTGTGCGCGTCGCCTACGGCGATTACGGCATGCAGGGTGGCATGAACACATACACGGTATTGATCGATCACTGCGGAGTTGACCGACAATAGCACTAACATTCAGCTGGTCTTTCAGTGCAACAGTTGGCGGATCCGTGATTGTTTCATCAGTGGCGCGAAAGCCTGGGGTGTGGATGTCGGGGCAGAGATCACCATCCCCATCTGCCCCCAGGCGCCTTGCCGAACCTACAATCCGGCGTCGTTTCGGATCTGCTGATCTCGGGGTGCAGATTCATCGGCAACAAACCAGGCGCGATCCGGGTACAGCCCTGGGACATAACAAGACACTGATAGACTACGATCATCCAAGCTTGGTCGGCAAGACCACCAAGAACGTGGTCGTGTTCGGCAATTGTTTTGAGAATAACGCCACGATAGCGGTCCAGGTGGACCACGCGATTGTCCGGACCCGATGAAGCCCGATGCTGCGATCTTCGTGGAGTCCGCGCGCGCCGCGACTCGAATTGTCTCGAACTTCTTTGGCACTGGGAGAACGTATCCCTCCCCCTTGAGGAAGACCTCGCGATGAAGAGCCCTGATCTTGATTCGTTGTGGACACAGCTCGGATTTAACGTTTCCAGCGCTATGACTATCTTGAATACACTGAAGGCTCGGAGGCTGGACTCATGAGCCTTGGCAAGCGACTCACACGGCTCCTCGCTGCCGCGGCCAGTGGGGCCTCCTCTTGTTCGCCAACGCCGCCTGCGACCCCACAGGAGCCTTGAAGCGCAGGGCCAGGCACCGTGGCGCGCGAGATGTGCGACTATACGCCGGCCCCGATGGGTGTTACGTGACAAAGATGGCGCGTGTGCAGGCGCTGGTCGAGCCGCGATGCGGACCCGCGGGCGACTCGAAGGGCCAGTGCCCGCCCCTGGCCTTCGGGCCCAGCGGCAGCTTTCCTGTGTCCGCGTCATCGATCACGAGGGGCGTTACATCAATCTCTTGTACGAGTTGGCGACCGGCCCAATCGGGCCACGCACCTTGATCGACGAGGACGACCTCGACAAAGTGGAAAGTCGACCGAGCGCGCTCTGTACTTGCAGGACGGTTGTAAGGGCGAGCCATACACGCGCAGCGTCACATGGCTGACATGGCGGCCCCAGATTCACCCGTCCGCGAACCGTCGAGTATGCGGACGGCAACCTCTGCACCAGTCGGAGCTGAGCTGCTTCGACGTGGAGACCCAGTGGGAGTGGCTTGCCGAGTTACAGGAGTGTTACGTCCCCCCAGTTCTTCGATGTGTGCGTCTACAAGCCAATGGCGACGTGGGTCCATGAGCTCTGCCGAACCCTCCGTACACGCTGGAGGTCGAGTATGACTGAGCGAGGATGCGATGAATGCTCCCGGAATGACGGCTCGGCTCCCTGGGCCTGGGTGACTTCAAGGCCCCTGATCTGCCCTTCCCCGGTCCCGGAGTCCTCGGGGCCCGGACGGCATCGAGCTCCTGTCCCGGGATGTTCCGGACTCGATACCACGTCCACCAACCCGAAGTACCTGTTTCTCAAGGAGGTCGGCGGGGAAATGCCTCAAGCCCTTTCTCGACCAGGTCCTCAGCCTCGGCGAGGACGGCCCGCTGCACTGGGGCGGGACGCTCATCCTTGATGAGGTCGCTGGATCTGCGGGACCCCATCACCACTCCGCGAAACTTCACGCTCGCCGGGGTCGGAATCCACCGCAACGGCGGGTTGCGGATCCCCCGACGGACTCAGGCGGCCCGAACCCGAAGGGCCCGGCCATCACCTTTGATTCGGGCGGGAACTCCCGTCCTGCGCGACCTGAACATCGAGGCGGCGGTTGGTGGGATTACGCTGGGCAAGCCTGATGGCCTCTTTGTCGCGTCCAACACTGGGCCGATTTAATGACGGCGTACGCGTGAGCGGGCTCAACACGGCCCTCCCGCGGCGTCCTGCGACGGCGATCTACGTGAGCAACTGCTCGTTCGACGGTAACTCCTCACATCGAGCTCAAGGGTGCCTGCAAGCACTGTCGGATCCGCGATTCGGACATTCCTTCCGGCGCTGTTGCTGGCATCATTATTCGAGGCCCGGGCGCCGAGGATACGCTGATCCATGGCTGCCAATTTGAGGGTAACGGAGAGATTCTCTCCATCGGCGACCGATGCGCGATCAGCATCGGTCGACAGCTTCGGCACCTTCATTTTTGGCAACCGCTTTGAGAAACGACGCCCGTCTCGGCAAGCGGCATTCGGGCGTCCAAGACACTGGAGGTGGACATGAAGGGGTACGGCGGTTCGTCCTCAGCAACCCGACCGCCGAGGACCAACCCAGACCGGGTGACCCAACGAGCCCATGCTGGGTACTGACACGCTG
>NZ_JADJNN010000007.1 GCF_016714285.1 Nannocystis sp.
CCCACGCGCCTCACCCGCCACCGCGGCCAGGCCCGCAAAGGCCCGCGAGGAATGCTGCGACAGCGTCGGCAGTAACCCTCGCCCTAACCCAGAAGCTTTCGAAGCTGTGGAACACTCGTCAAGTCTGTCTCGGACAGGAGCGAAGCCCGATGCGTTCTCCGAACACTGAATCTTCCTTAGCGACCTCCATCGCCCGCTGGCGCACCCGCCCGGCGCGTCATCTACCTCAGCTCCATCGTCGCTGCCGGCGCGCGATGGCCACCTCCGCAGCCATCATGTACCGCTTCGGCAGCACGGATTTTGCCCGCTCGGCCCACCGCGCTGTCGACAACAGCTACTCGTACAGCGGCATCGGCGCGGTGATCCGGGGCCGCGGCGACCACCGTCGTGGTTCGCAGCGTTCTCCCAGGTGCGCCGGCCGACGGCGCCATCCGTGAGGGCACGCCCGCCTGATCGGTCGATGGCGCCTGCCCCGACAGCGTCGAGGGTTGGGCCACCGCGCTCAGGAGCCCCGCGGTGCTACGAGCGTCACGATCGAGGTCGCGTGCAGGGTGCAGCAGGCTCAAGTTCGTCACCCTCGAGGCACCAAGATGATCCGCGTCTCTCGCCAATCCGCTCCGCCCAGAGACTGCGGCGGGTCCCGGTGCTCTGCACCAGGGCCTGCTATTAATCGACCGACTCCTCGCAGCACCCCGCCGACTCCTCTCCTGGACTTCGGCGGCGGAAGCCTCAGGGCCCGCAACTGCTTGGGCGAAGCAGCCTCGCGGCGCAAATAGACCAGCTGCGGCCCGCGCCACGTCACCATCCCGCCGCCGACATATGGCCGTCATCAGCAGCACGCTCCTCCCCCGCCGCGTGCGCGCCAGCGTGTAACGCCGCTGCAGCCGCGGTCGCAGCCACGCCGGCGCCTCGCCGTCGAAGTACAGCGCCGTACACCGGCCTCGACCCGCGCCGCCGGCTCCCGCTCGATCGCCGCTGCTGCGTCGGCGCCACGTCGTGGATCCATCAGACCGACGATGCCCGGGGCCGCCAGCCAGCACGCTCCACCAGGCCGCTGCAGCGCCAGCTTCGGCCCGGCCGCCCACAACTCCTCGCGCAGCGCCGCCGCCCGCCCGCGCTGGCCCGCGTCCGGCAGCGTGCGCGCCGGATCCACACCACGCGTAGCTGTCCCAAAGCCAGCCCGCAGCCCGCGTATCACCGGATCGCCTGGTGGCGCGGCTCGCGTAACAACGCGAACACCAGCTGCGCCGCCACCAGCCCGAGCGCCGCCGCCTCCCCGCGCCCGACCGGCAGCGCCACCTGCGCCACGAACGCCGCCCCGAGAAGCACCCCCCCGGCACCGAACGCGTTGGGCTCGGCCCGCTTTGCTGCACGTGCTGTAGCCGAGCGCCGAGACCAGCAGCGCCGCCGCCATCAGCACCCCAGTGAATCGGCCCGCGCCGATCGACCTGTCCCTTTCACACCTGTCCCACGGGCCCCCCCCGGATCCACCCGCGAGGCGGCGCCACAAGCAACAACGCGAGGAACGGCGCCGCGTGCCCGGAACATCCCCAGGTCTTGCGGTGGTAAGCTCCGCGTTGAACGCGTGGCTCTGGTGCAGCTCGTAGTGTACGCCTGGCTGCCCCCGTGAATCCGCTGACCGAGCAGCACCCCACCGCCATCCACCACGGCGATCGTCGCCGCAGACCACCAGCGGCTCGCGCAGCGCCACCAGCAGCCCCAACAGTCCGCTCGCCAGCACAAATTTCCGCCGCCGTCTGGCCGGGTCCGGAACGCCAGCCCCACCGCCCAGCCCCGCCAGCGCCGCCGCCCGCCAGCCGCCCCCCTCGCCACGCAGCAGCACCAGCCCACAACCGCAGCGCGAGGAGACAGGCCTGTCCGCGCGGCCCACGTCGTACCAGCGGAAGCTGAACACATAGCCCGCGCACCACAGCCCCACCGCCGCCGCCTGCAGATTGCGCCCGCGGCTTGCCCTCCTGCCCGACCAACCGCCACAGCCCGAGCCCCACCGCCACGCACGCCGCCACGCTGACGACCCGCGCCAGCGCGAAGTCCAGCGGCAGCGCCCACCCGAGCATCGCCAGCAACGCCGTGTGCAGCGGCGTGTACAGAAGAACACGAACTCCGCCGACGGCTCGGGGTGAATCGCCAGCCCCTGCTGCGGGCGCGGCGCCTGATGCGGCGACCCGCCACTCCATCCACTCGAGCTCGAGCTCGGGGCCGATCCGCCACCTTGCGACGAAGATCGCCCGGGACCACCACCCACAACCCCGCCAGCGCCAGCACCCCGCGTCCGCGCCCACACCACGCTCATCGCGACACCCCCGTCGCACCCGCGTCATCGCGAGAAACAGCCCCGGCTCCGACCACCGGCCGCAGACAGCAGTAATGCCAGGTCCAGCACACCCCGCCCGGCTCACGCGCGTCGACCGCCGGCCGGCGCCACACAGGCCCAGCGGTACCCCGGCCCGAACCCGCGGGTCTGCGCGCTCGCCTGCGCCGGCACCCGCGGACCGACGTGCCCGCGTGACACAGCAGGTCCGGGTCACGCACGCCGCCGGATCGGCCAGCGGCGCCGTCGGCTGATGCCCCGGACGTCCCGCGCGGCGACGGTCGCAGCTCCGGCACCCGCCGCGGCCAGGCGTCGACCAGCCCCGTACACATCGACCACCAGCGGCCCCGACGCATACGGCGGGGCCCCGCCGCGCCGACCGTCAGCCCCGTCGACGCCGGCAAGAGTTCTCTCGCATCCACGCGCCCACACGTACACGCGCTCGCGGGCGAAGCAGTCCATCGCCGTGACCCCTCCCAGCGCCCCGCCAGCCACCCCGCCAGCCTGCGCCCCTGTCCTCGAGCCAGCGCGCCCTCGCCTGCCCCGCCAACAACCCCGCGGCGACGAATCACGATCGCCGCCACCGGCTACCGCCAGGCCCGCGCACCGCCCGCCGATCCACGCCGCCGTCACTCGAGCAACCAGCTCCCACAGCACCGCCAGCAGCCCGTCGCCACGATCAAAGAAGCGCGAGTAGGCCATGAAGTCGCCGCCGATCGCCCACGCCCGCCGTCCCGCGATCAGGATCACCAGCACCAGGTGCCGCGCCCGCAGCCACTGGTAACAGCGGCAACAGCCACACGAGCCCCACCGCCCGCGCCCCGCCTCGACGTACCAAAGCCCGTAGGTCCCGCAGCGGCCCCGCCGAACTTCTTGACCAGCCACGTGTTCGACAGCCAGCTCCGTAGTAGTGATCGCGCCACAGCAGCTGCAGCGCCAGCGGACCCGCCGCCAGCGCAGCGGCGATCACCAGCCGCCGCCAACCCGGCCCGGACCTTTCGGCCGTGTACGATCAGCCATGTCCCAAAGAACAGACCGATCGGCGGCAGCGCGTCCGGGCGGGTCGGGCCGCCAGCGCCGTCAAGCAACCCGCCGCCGCCAGCGCCCGCTCGCCCACGCCGCCGCCATCGCCGCCAGCGACGGCGCGACCGCCAACGCCGTCTCGAGGCCCGCCCTGCCCCACACCGCCAGACTCCGGGCTGCGCGCCAGCAACCGCAACGCAGCGCCGGCGCGGCATTCTCCGCCCGCAACCCCGCAACAACAGCACACGATCATCGCCAACCCGGCCAGCGCGCCCAGCTGCGTCAGCACCGGCGCCAGCAGCTCGGGCGCCACGCCCACGCGGTCGCCGAAGCGCCAGCAGCAACACCCAGGTTCGTGTAGCCCTCGACCAGCTCGCGCGGCTGTCGCCGGGTTGTGGGCCGGGGTCCCGTGCTCCACTTGGTTCCTGGCGTAGCGGAACGAGATGTACGCGTCGTCGCAGAGGAAGCTCCAGGCCCGCGATGTGCCCCAGCGCGAGCGCGGCGATCACCGCCGCCCGGCGCCTCGCAGCAGCCGATATGCGACTCGCCCGCATCGTCCGCATCATCCGCATCATCCGCATCAGGCATCGCCCGGCGCAGCCCGTCCGGATCGAGGTGCGACCGTCGCTGGCCGCCTCGGGCTCACCTTGCCCGCCCGCAGCAGCGCGAGCAGCGGCCGTATGAGGTTATCATACCCTCGGCGCGCCCGGTCTGGATCTGATTGGCGATCTGGTGCGCCCGGCGCATCGCCCGGATCTGGTGGCCACCGCCGCGGTCACGATCATCTTCTCGTGAGCCAGCACCGCCGGAGCTGCGCGCTCGGCTTCGCAGCAGCACCGCCAGGTGACTGACCACCGCCGCGCGCAGCAGGCCGCCAGCTGCAGCCGCACGCATGCGGCCGCCGCCAGCCCAGGAACACGTCGATGATGCGGTCAATCGCCATCGCCGCGCTGCGCCGCGTGCAGCGTCGACGGCACCAGGTGCCCGGTCTCCGCCACCGTCAGGGCCGCCACCGCGATCGTGTCCTGGTCGCGCATCTCGCCGACCAGGATGATGTCGGGTCTCGCGCAGCGCGCCGCCCATAACCCGGCCCGCGAAGCTCTCGACATCAGTACCCACCTCGCGCTGGTGGATCAGCGCCCTTGCTGACGTACTGCAGCTCGACCGGGTCCTCGAGCGTGATCACGTGGCTTCGCCGTTGCTCAGGTTCACCTGCTCGATCAGCGCCGCCAGCGTCGTCGACTTGCCCGAAGGCGGTCGGTCCGGTCATCGGCGCCAACCGACGAATTTACTGCGCCAGCCTGGCGGAAACTCGTCCGGCGGCCGAGCTGCGCGCCAGCCCGTCAGCGGCACTCTGAGCGCACCAGCCGGATCGCCGCCGCCAGCCCGCGCTGCTGGCGAAACAGGTTGATGCGGAAGCGCAGCGCCCTCGCACCTGGCCCCGGGGACAGGTCGAGCGCAGGTCGACGCTGCCGCTGCGCTCGAGGCTCGTGCCGCCGCTCCGGCGTCGTCGCCGGCTCCGCCAGCGCGAGGATCTGGCCGGCGTCGCAGGTCAGCCCCGTCACTCCATAACGCCTGAGCCGCATCGCGCCGGCATGCCGGTCGACGGCCAGCAGGTCCGACGCCCCGTCTGGTGGGCCTGCGGCGCCCAACGATCAGGTCGCCCGCGTTTGTCGACGCGCGCCGTGCGGTAGGCGATCAGCGGCGCCGACTCGCTTTCGCCGACAACCTGTTCGCAGGACGGCTGCGGCAGCGCCTCGCTCCACCGCCGGCCGCAGCGGTGCCGCGTGAAACGGCGGCTCTGCGGCGGTTGCGGCGGTTGCGGCGGTTGCCAGCGAGACCGGCGACTGCGGCGGCACGGGCAGCCCGAAACCGCGACCCGCGCGCGGTGCGGCTCCGGTCATCGCGCCCGCTCGACGCCCGGTCCCGCGCCGCGCCGGCGACGGCCCGCCTGGCCTCTCACCAAGTGAGAACGCGAGGCGGAAGCGACCGCCCTCACCATTGAAATCGACCGAGAACTGCTCGTCGCCGACGCTGTGGGCGATGCGCAGCGTCCGCCCTGCCCGATCGCCTGCAGCTGCTCCGCGTCGACCAGGTCCTCGAGGAAGATCGCCCACCATGTCGTAGCTGACCTTCGGCATCGACAGCGCCACGTCGGCCCCGCCCTTCGGGCAGGGGCACCGCTCCGGACGCCACGATCATCGCGTCGGCCTTCTGCGCCGCGACCAGCAAACAGGAATCGATCGCAGCCATGACGCCGGAGCCTGCGGCCGCCCCGCACTGTCGCTCGCGCAACCCGCGCAACGGGCCCCAGACGGCCCTCTGGCCGATCTGCGGCCTCTCGCCCACGGCCTTCACCGCGCCCGGGCCCGCACGAGCGTGGTACGAAGCGACAACGCCGCGGACCGTGAAGCTCGTCATTCGGATCCCTGCCTCAACGAACGGGACCACCTCGGGGCCACCCTCACCGACCTCCGCGCAGCATCCCCGGCATCGATAGCATCGAGGTGCTCGTCATCGACGACGGCAGCACGGACAGCACCGCCGGCTCGCCGGGCAGCTCAGCGCCCACCACGTCCTCCGCTTCCCGCGCAACGGCGGCCTCGCCGTCGCCTACGCCGCCGGCGTCGACGCCTGCCTCCCCGCCTCAGCGCAGACATCCGTCGTCAACACAAACGACGACAACCACGTACCGCGGCGCCGACGTCCACGCCTGGTCGCGCCGGGTGCTCGCGCCAGCCCGGGCCGACATCGTCGTCGGCGACCGCCGCACCGTTTCAGCCTCGCCCACTTCTCCTGGCTCAAGCGACTGCTGCGGCGCTGGGGCACCAACGTCGTGCGCCGGGCCAGCGCTGCGTCGCCGTGCGCGACGCCACCACGCGGCTTCCGGGCGGCGATCGATCGCTGAGGCCGCCGCCGCCCTGTTCGATCACAACAGCCTGCCCCCTGCACCCTGGGAGACGATCATCCAGGCCGGAAACGCCGGCCTCGCCATCGACCAAACGTCGCCGTCGAGACCAACCCGCAGACCCGCCCGTCGCGCCTGTTCCGTCGATCCGGCGGCTACGTGCGCCGCAACGCCGCCGTCATCGTCCGCGCCTACAGCATGCCACTGGCCGGTCCAGACCTTCGGCTTCGTCGCCCTCCTGCTGCTCCTGCTCCGGCCTCGGCGGCCTCGGCGCGGCCCGCTTCCTCTACTACTTACGCCGCCCGCGCTGGCCGCAGGAAGGCAGCCACCAGATCCCTGCTCGTCGGCGTCAGCCGTCGTGCTCGCCTTCCTGTTCGGCCTCATGGCCCCTGCTCGGCGACCTCATCGCCGCCAACCGCCGCCTCAGCGAGCGGCTGCTCGATGCAGGTGCGCCAGCTCGACCTCGCGGTCGGTCGCCTCGGCGACGGCCCGGCGATCCCCGGCTCCGGCGCACCACCGCCACGCCCTGGTCCGAAGCCACCGCCGCTCGCGGCTCCCACCGCCGCTTGGCCCTGCTACACCCGGGAGACCCCGCGTGCCACACCCGCGGGTCGACGCCGGCTCAACGTCGTCGGCAACGTCTACGACAAAGTACAGCACCCGCAACCCGATCGCCCGGCGCCCCCATGCGCGGCACTTCTCGCCACTGCCGTCACTGACCTGTACCAGGGACGGGTGCCCCCGGCGATGGCGGGGTCGGCTGCGGCGAGGGCCCTTGCTCGCCGACCTGATCAGTCACGCCCGCCCCGACCGCTTCGAGGCCTGCGACGTGGCCCTGCGCCCGCCCCCCCGACACCTCGACCCCCAGCTCGCCCCTGCGCGAGGCCTCGATCTACGCCCTGCCCCGGCCCGACACCAGCTTCGACCTCGTGATCTGCTGCGGGGTGCTCGGGCACCTCGCCGACCCCCCGCCGGCCTCGCCGGGCGGCGCCTCGCCCGCGTGTCCGCCCGCCGGGTCTGATCTCGACCCCTGGGAGCTCCGTGCTGGCCGGATCTTGAACCCTCGCGCGCGGCCGCTCGCCTCGCGCCCTCGGCAGCACCCCGGCCACGTCAACACTTCAGCCGCCGCGCCCTCCTCACCCTCGCCGCCACCCCCCTCGACGCCCTCCTCCCGAGTGCGTCGCCCCCTCCCCCCTGGACGGTGATCCTGGGCGATATCCGCCGGGACCCTCACCCACCTGTCCCTCCGGACCTGGCCCCGGCGCGGAACCACCCGCGCCGCCTGTCCCAAGGGCCAGCCAAAACACACCTGTCTCTCGGGCCAGCCAAAACACACCTGTCTCTCGGGCCAGCCGTCTCGCCCGCTGGCTGCCCGCCCTGCTGGTCACCCTGTTCGGCCTCTACCTGCTGTGGCCGGTCCCCACCGGGTCATGCCGCTGTCCGCCGACCCTACCGTCCACCTGACCCGCGTCTCACCTCTACGGCGAGCAGCTGGCCGGCGGCCACCTCGTCGGCTGGAGCCCGACCTGGTTCTTCGGCGGCCCGCTCGACGAAGTCTGCACCCGGTCCTCGGCGACCTCAGCGTACTCGCCCTGCGCGTCCTCAGCCTCGGCCTGCTCGACTGGCCGCAGGCCTACGCGCTCCTGTTCACCCCTCGTGTTCCTGACCCGGGGCCTCGCCCTGCTGCGCTGGCCGGGCCCTCGGCTGGGGCCCGGTGCCCGGCCTGTGCGCCGCGCTGCTCGCCCTCGCCAGAACGTCGCGCCTACCGCGAGGGCGGCTGGACCTACACCGTGCTCTACGGCGTGTGGCCGCAGACCCTCGCCACCGCCCTCGCCCAGCTCACCACCGCCGGGACCACCCTGGCCGCCCGCGCCGCATCACCTGTCCTTTCGGACAGCACGACTCCGCCTGTCCTTTCCGGGCGGCGCGTCGTCACCTGTCCCTCAGACGGCCTCGACCCGCCTGTCCCCACCTGTCCCACGGGACGGCGACCTGGCGTCCGCCGCCACCTCGCCCTCGCCGCCTCTCGCCGCCGCCGGCACCTGATCACTTGCCCGATGGCGCTCATGATGCTGGCCCTCGGCGCCCCGCTCTACCTCATGACCATCGGCCTGCGCGGCGGCCCGACCCGCCGCTCGCAGCTCGCCGAGACCGCCCTCCACCTCACCCTCGTCCTCAGCATCGGCGCCGCCCTGGCGGCCTGGTGGCTGCTGCCGATGAGCGCCCACCGCGGCTGGATGGCCAACTCCACGGCTGGCTGCGCCCCCCTCGCCGACATGCTGCGCATGGCCAGCCACGGCCAGTGGACGCAATTATGCCCACCGCCGTCGGCCCGCTGCGCCAGCCTCGGCCTGCTCGCCGCGGCCCTCCTGGGTCGCGCCCCGCTGCGCTTCTTCGCCTGTGGACCGTCGCCCGCTGGCTGCTCGCCAGCACCGACCTGTTCTGGGGCCTGCGCCTCGACTGGCTGTCCGGCGGCTTCCAGCACATCCAGTACCAGCGCTTCCTGATCGCCGCCAAGCCCCGGCTTCTTCCTGCTCGCCGGCGCCGCCCTCGGCGGCCTATGCCACCTGGCCGTACGAACATGGTCGAACCGACATGTCCGGAAGCGCCATCCGCCGCCACTCACGGGCCTCGCCGCCGCCCTCGCCCTCGCCCTCGCCCTCTGGCAGCTCGTCGACACCCGCGCCCAGATGCAGCGCGGCCAGGTCGGCCAGATCCAGACCCAGCGCATGCCCGGCGTGCCGCGCTTCGCCGCCGACTACGCCGCCTTCCTCGCCTGGGCCCGCGCCACCTGGGACGCCCGCGACGCCGACTACCGCATCAGCTTCCGCGCCGACCGCAACCTCCACTGGTTCATGGACTCGCCGGTCTACACCCACCCCGAGCTACAAGCGGGGCTTCACCCCGGCGACAACTTCGTCCACAAGCCCGAGTCCGGCGACCCCGCGCTGCTGCGCCGCCTCGGCGTCCGCTACCTCGTCAGCACCAGCAACATGCTCCCGTCCGGCGCCACCGCCTGGCCCAGTTCGGGCAGATCCACGTGTTCGCGCTCGCCGACCCCGAGCCCCTCGCCCACCTCGAGGGCAGCGGCGAGCTCACGGTCGAGCAGCCCGCCATCGCCGGCGACGGTCTGCGCGTCCGCGTCCGCGGCGTGACCGACGAGCGCAGCCGCCTGGTCCTCCACGTCGCCGGCTACCCACGCTGGCAGCTCCACTTCACTCCCGCTGGGGCCGCCGACGGCCCCAACGAGCCCGTCGAGTGGTACGAGGTACCTGTCCTCGGGGACAGCAAGGCCGCCACCCAGGCCCAGCGCCGCGCCGGCGAGCTGCGCGGCGGCAAGGCCCTCGGCGACGACGGCCGCGAGCCGACCCTCATCGCCGCCCCGCGCGCGACGGCAGCTACGAGCTGCGCTACGACCGTTGGCGCCGCGTCGACATCCTCGGCCTCGGCCTCGGCCTGCTCGGCCTGCTCGGCCTCGCCGCCCTCACGCGCCACCGCCCGCTGCTCCCACGCCTGCGCCCCTGGGCCCGCCGCCTCACCCACCCCGCCCTGCTCATCGGCCTGCTGGTCCTCGGCCTCGCCCTCGCCGCCCTGCGCCACCGCCAGGGCGCCGCCCGCGAGCACGACCTCGCCAGCGCTCGCCTCCAGCGCGGCGCGGCCGGGGCCCGCAACTTCGTCGCCGGCCCGCTCAAGACCGACATGCTGGTCCTGCCCGCCCTCCTCGCCCGACCTGGCCGATCGGGCATGTCCGAAGTGACATTCCCGGACGTACAGCTCGGCCCCAACCTCGACGGCTGGTACGCCCTCGACGACGACGACGCCAAGCTGCGCCGCCGCGGCAACCACCGCCTCCGCATCGCCGCCCGCCCTCACGGCGCCGCCGACTGGACCCCGCTCGCCGACCTCCCCGTCCGCCACCGCCCCGACCGCAACCACCTCGACGACATCGCCGTCCCGCCGGCATTGCAGGCCGTCACCGTCGACCTCCGCGTCGAGCTCGAGACCAGCGGCGAGGCCCCACCCCGCTTCGGCCTCGACCTCAAGCTCCCGGGGGCCGCCCCATGAACCTGTCCCATCGGCCAGCCCGCCTCGCCCTGGCCGTCCTCGCAGCCGTCGCCGCGCTCGAGTGGTTCGCCGCCGCCAGTGCCTACCGCGCCCGCCTCACGCCCGAGGTCTGGGCAAGCTACCGCCCTCGCCCTCGCGACCCTCCCGCCCGGCGAGCCCGTCTACCTCGGCACCCCCTGGCTCGGCCCCAGCGCCCGCCAGCATCTCCCACCCTTGCGCGGCTGGGACTCGCTCGCCGCCCCCGACCTCCACGGCGTCCCGCGCTTCCACGTGCTCGGCATGGCCGGCTCGCCGCACGCCGGCGCCTGGTCGGACGACCTCCAGACCGACCTCGCCGAGCTCCCGCCCCCGCAGCTGCTCGCCAGCGACGATCTCGGCCCACTGCGCCTCCACCACTACCTCGCGCCCGCCGCCGGCGTCCTCATCACCGACTGGCTCGCCGACCCCGCCGCCCTCACCCTCCGCGACGCCCGTGGCCCCTGTCGCCTGTCCTCCGGGACATGGTCGTGCAAGCAGGGCAGCGTCGCCCTCGCCACCCGCGAGGTCGCCTACCGCCCGCGCCGCTGCCTCGCGCTCGAGCTCGACGACGGCGCGAGCCTCGAGATCTCCCGCCGCGCCGAGCTCGGCACGACCCTCCGCGGCCACCTCGGCTTCGCCGACTTCAACGCCCGCCTCCGCAACGACGCCCCGGCCCTGCTCGAGCTCCGCATCGACGACGCCCCGGCCGGCCGCTGGACCCTCAGTGATAACCAGGGCTGGGCCGCCTTCGCCGTCGCCACCACCCCCGGCCCGCACGAGGTCCTGCTCCGCCTGACCCCCCTGCTCGGCGGCACCTGGACCGAGCAGGGCTACGCCCCGCAGCCGCGCCGCGCCGCCTGCCTCGAGCTGCGCGCCCTCGCCGACCCCGACGCGGAGGCGACCCCGTGACCCGCCGCAACCACCCCGCGGAGGCCACCCCGTGACCCGCCGCAACCGCCTGCTCGTCGCCCTGGGCCTCGGCCTTGCGACCACCACCCTGCTCTCCCTCGGCCACCGCCGCGTCGGCTACGTCCGCGACGAGGGCATCTACTTCGTCGCCAGCCGCCACCACGCCGCCTGGGCCGCCCAGCTCCTCCACGCCCCCGGCACCGCCCTCGCCGCCCCCGCCCGCGACCGCGCCTTCAGCGTCAACCACGAGCACCCCGCCCTCATGAAGATCGCCGGCGGCATCTCGGCCCGCATCTTCGCCCGGCCCGGGCTCCCCGCCGGCCAGGCCGAGCCCGCCCCCACCGGCCTCCTCCCGCTCATGCCCGAGGGCGCCGCGATGCGCCTCCCCGCCCAGCTGCTCGCCGGCCTCGCCGTCGCCCTCCTCTTCCTCACCGGCGCCAGCCTGGCCGCCCCGCTCCCGGCCAAGCCCCAACCTGTCCCCCCGACCACCCAACCTGTCCCTTCGACCACCCCGATCCCACCTGTCCCTCCGACCACCCAACCTGTCCCTCCAGACAGCACCATCCCCCTCCTCGCCGGCCTGTGCGCCGCCCTGTGGTTCATCGCCCTCCCGCACGTGTGGTTCCACGCCGGCCTGCACTGCTTCGACGTCCCGGTCGCCGCCGCCACCCTCGCCGTGGTCCTGATCTACCGCCGCGCCCTGCACTCTGCGCGCTGGGCCCTCGCCCTCGGCCCGGCCCTCGGCGTCGCCGTCTCGATCAAGCTGAACGCCCTCTTCATCCCGATCCTGCTCGCGCTGCACTACGGCCTGTGCCTGCTGCTCGCCCGCCGACGCCCGCGCCCGGGCCAGCTGCTGCCCCTCCCCTTCCTGGCGATGGCCGTGCTCGCCCCGCTCACCGCCCTCGCTCTGTGGCCGTGGCTGTGGTCCGACCCGGTCGGCCGCGCCCTCGACTACTACGCCTTCCACCAGCAGCACGCCTACTACAACACCGAATTCCTCGGCATCAACTACAACCGCCCGCCGCTCCCGATCTCCTACCCCTTCGTGCTCACCTGGGCGACCGTCCCCACCGGCGCCCTCCTGCTCGCCCTGCTCGGCCTCGGCCTCGGTCTCCGCCGCGATCTAACACCTGCCCCAAGAGACACCTCACCTGTCCCTTCGGACACCCCCACCTGGCGCCCCGCTGCGCGGCCAGCCGACCCGCGACGGCCTGCTCTGGGCCCTCTTCGCGAGCTTCCCGATCGCCCTGATCGCCCTCCCGACGATCCCGATCTTCGGCGGCACCAAGCACTGGATCACCGCCTACCCCTTCCTCGCCCTCGCCGCCGCGACCGCGTTCATCGCCCTGACCCGCGCCGCCGCCCTGCGCGGCCGCTGGCGCCACGCCCCCGCCGCCGCGCTGCTGCTCGTGCTCGTCCCCGGCGTGTGGAGCACGATCGACGGCCACCCGCACGGCATGTCGCAGTACGCACCGCTGATCGGCGGAGCCCGCGGCGCCGCCGACCTCGGCCTCCTGCGCGGCTTTTGGGGCCACGACCTCCCGCCCGGCGTGTTCACGCCCCCGGGCGCCCCGATCTACCTCCACGACCTCCACGAGCTCAGCCGCCAGCAGTACGCCCGCGAGGGCCGCTGGCCCGCCGGCAACACTCCGACCACCCCGGCTCGCGCCCGCCAGGGCCTGCTGTTCCACGAGCGCCACATGCAGAGCCTCGAGATCCAGCTGTGGGAGTCGCTCCACACCACCGCCCCCGCCGAGGTCGTCACCCTCGACGACGTCCCGCTGACCTCGCTCTACCGCGAGTGATAGAACCACCCGCATGAGCGACCACGACTCCCGCGTCCAGGCGATCGCCGCGCAGGTGCGCGAGCGGGTCGCCGCTGGCACCCCGGTCCACATCGACAAGGGCGGCGTTCACCACGTCGTCCCGATCCCCGGCGACCCGCGCTTTCGCAGCGGCAAGCTCGACACCTCCGCCCTGCGCCACATCCTCCACATCGACCCCGTGGCCCGCCGCTGCGTCGCCGAGCCCGGCGTCAGCTTCCGCGACGTCGTCCGCGCCACCCTCCCCCTCGGCCTCGTCCCCACCGTCGTCCCCGAGCTCGAGGGCATCACCCTCGGCGGCGCCGTGGCCGGCTGCGCCGTCGAGTCGATGTCCTTCCGCCTCGGCGGCTTCTTCGACAGCGTCGAATCCCTCGAGCTCGTCACCGGTACCGGCGAAATTCTCGAGCTCTCCCCCACCCGCGAGCCCGACCTCTTCCACATGGTCCACGGCTCCTACGGCACCCTCGGCGTCGTCACCCGCCTGGAGTTTCGCCTGGTCCCCGCCAAGCCCTTCGTCAAGCTCAGCTACCTCCGCTTCCGCGACTTCCCGGCCTTCCACGCGGCCCTGCGCCAGCACTGCGCGGCCGGCGAGGTCGACTTCATCGACGGCATCGTCCACGCCCCCGACCACCTCACCCTCTGCCTCGGCGAGTTCGTCGACGACGCGCCCTACCTCAGCAACTACCGCTGGCTCAACATTTTTTACAAGAGCACCCGCGAGCGCGCCCGCGACTACCTCAGCACCGAGGACTACTTCTTTCGCTACGACACCGAGTGCCACTGGCTCACCCGCACCGTCCCGGGCCTCGAGCACAAGGCCGTGCGCTTCCTGCTCGGCAAGGCCGTGCTCGGCTCGACCAACCTCATCCGCTGGTCCGGCCGCCTCGCGCCGCTGCTCGGCAAGCTCAAGCGCCGCCCCGACGTCGTCGTCGACCTCTTCATCCCCGACCGCCGCTTCGCCGACTTCTACGCCTGGTACAGCGCAGGCCCGCAATTCTACCCGCTGTGGGTCATCCCCTACCGCATGCCCGCGATCTACCCCTGGGTCAGCGACGCCCACGCCAGGCGCATGGCCGACACCCTGCTCATCGACTGCGCCATCTACGGCATGCCCAACAGCGAACCAGAGCGCGACTGGTCCGCCGTCTTCGAGGCCCAGACCTTCGCCCACGACGGCGTCAAGACCCTGATCTCCCGCAACCACTACGACCGCGAGCGCTTCTTCCAGATCTACGACGAGCCCCGCTACGCCGCCGCCAAGGCCCGCCTCGACCCCCACGCCCTGTTCCACAAGGGCGTGTTCGACAAGCTCCACCGCGTCGAGTGACGCGGCCCTACTGCAGCATCCCGAACAGCTCCTCGTCGTCGAGCACCTCGAGCGTGAGGTCGGCGATCTCCGCCTCCGGCACGCCGATGCCGACCGCGACGTGGCGCAGGTACGCGTCCTCGGCCAGGTCGAGCTCGTCGTCCGCGTCGTTGACGCTGGCGACCAGCTCGAGCAGCTTGCGCTTGTCGGCCGGCTCGAGCCCCTTCAGTGTCGCCGCCGCGCTGTGCACATTGAACGCCGCCGGGTTGAAGCGATGCAGCGAGGCCAGCAGCTCCGCCGACGGCTCGCCGCCGAGGACCTGCCGCAAGATCGCCTCGATGCGCGTGACCTCGGCGCCCTCGAGTCGCTTGTCCGCGTAGGCGGCCCCGAGCAGGAGCTGGGTGATCGTGTCGATGTGCTGCTTCATCGCGTCTCCTCCCCCGCAGGGGCCCCGAGCCTAGCCGATCCGCCGCGCGCCCGTACAGCGCGCATCCGCGCCATCACGGGGCCCATCACTGCGAATGGATCACCTTCGTGAACGGCTCCGCCTCGCCCTCCACGTGCCAGTTGGCCCACATGCGCTTGCGGCTGGTGTCCCACGCGAGGTCGGGCTCGAGGCTCAGCCAGTTGCGCGCGGCCAGCAGCCGCCGCCGCGTGCCCGGGAACGGCAGCATGCGCACCTCGATCCCGCGGTCGATCGGCCCGCCCGCGTCGAACAGCCGGTCGAGCGCGTAGATGAAGATCGCCTGCGCCGACGGGTGCACGATCGCCGACGAGATGAGCTGCGAGATCGTCTGCGGCACGTCACCGCGGGTCGACTCGATCACCCCCATCGCCCCGACGTGCACGTCGCCCGACAAGATCGTCACCCGCGTGCCGCGAGCCCGGGCGAAGTCGAGGAGGCGGTGGACGAGCCGCAGCCGCTCGCCCTGGTGGGGACGGCTCGACCAGTGGTCGCGCAGGTCGTCCTCCAGCTCCTGCCGCCCGGGCAGGAAGCCGAGCGCGTCCTCGATGGCGCCGAGGTCCGTGTACACCACCGGGATGCTGGTCATCAGCAGCAGGTGCCGCAGACCCTCCTGCCCGTCGATCCAGCGGAAGGCCGCGTCCCAGCTGGCCGCGCTCATGATCTGCGACGACGAGCGCTCCGAGCGGAGGTCGAGCGCCACGATCGCCAGGTCGTCGATGCGGTGCGCGTAGCTGAGGCTCGGCGTCGGCGCGATGAACTCGTCAGTCGGCGTCGCCGGCCCGCGGTGCAGCTGAAACACGCAGAACCACCGCTGCGCCGCCTTGAAGATGCCCTGGTAGACCGGCGATCGGTGGCGCGAGTCCGGGTACGAACCCCAGCCGTCGAAGATGTCGTGGTCGTCCCACATCATCACCGTGGGGATCGACGCCAGCATCGCCGCCACCTGCGGCTGCGCCCAGCGCTTGCAATAGAGCTCGAAGTAGAAGCGGTCGACCTTCTCCGCCAGCGCGCCCGACATCCCCACCACATCCGCGATGAACGACCCACTGTGGCTCCAATCGATCAGCTCGTCGATCGTCTCCCACAGCGGGTCGGCGTAGACCTGGTCGCCGCCCATCATCATCAGGTGGTACGGCGTCTGCGCGTGCACAGCCGCGACCTCGACCCACAGCGCGAAGGGGTCGCGCACCGACTTCGCCGCCTTCAGCGACGAGAAGCCGTTGCACGTGTTGTAGGTCATTCGCGGCCGCTCGTGCGTCGCCGGCACCGTGAAGCGCCACGAGCCCGCGCCGCCGATCCGGTACGTGACCTCCACCGGCGCCGCGCCGCGGGTCACCGCCAGCTCGATCGACCACACCGTGCGCCCGCTGTGCTCCGCCAGCCGCACCGGCGCCGCGGCGCTGGTCTCGCGGGCGCTGCTGGTCCAGGTCAGCGTCGGCGCCTCCGCGCCGGTGACCACGACGAGCACGCTGACGCGCCAGCGGGCCGGCTCTGGCTCCACCGCACGCAGTCGAAGGATCGGTCCGAGCACAATCTCCATGAGGCTGCTCCTTGGGGCGCGAATGGTACCCCAGGCACGGCGAAGCCCGGGCCGCCTACACGCGAAGCCCGGGCCCGCCTGCACGCAGCGCCCGCTAGCCGCGAAGCCCGGGCCCGCCTGCACGCCGAGCCCGCGGCGTGCCTGCACGCGAAGCCGGGCCCGCCTGCACGCCGAGCCCGCGGCGTGCCACACTCGCCAGTCGGAGGTCACCGTGCGCGCCCTTCCCTTCACCCTCTCGCTCGTCGTCGCCGCGCTCGCGCTGCCCTCGCTGGCCGCAGCCCGGCCCTTCTCGCCGAAGCCCGACGACAAGCCGTGGACCCGCGGCACCCTGATGCCGAGCTTCGGCCTCGGCGGCTCCTTCTACCGCGGCGGCGGCGGCAACCTGCTGGTCGCGGCCGGGCTCAACTACTTCTTCGTCAACAACCTGGCCCTCGGCCTCCAGCTGCGCAACTTCAGCACCTTCCTCCCGAGCTACTACAAGGCCGACTACCCCGGCATCGAGAAGCAGATCCCCACCAACGAGTTCAGCATGATCCCCGGCGTGACGGTCATGCTCTACCGCAGCTACCGCTTCACCCCTTACATCTACGGCGGCGTCGGCCCGGTCTTCCTCAACCCAAGCGCGGCGTCGTCGGCGAATGGAACGCCGGCCCCGGCCCTCTCATCGGCATCGGCCGCCGCATGGCCCTCGACATCGGCGTCAACTTCTCGATGCGCTTCCCCGGCGACAAGTGCGACGCCGCCTACAGCTACGCCGGCGCCACCAGCAACGTCGTCTTCTTCGGCGCCTGCGGCCTGCGCTGGGGCATCCGCGCCGGCCTCGTGTTCGGCTTCGGCGTCGGCCGCCAGCGCCACCAGGCGCCGCCCCCCGAGGACCCGTACACCTCACCTCAGCCGCAGCAGCCCGCCCCCGCGCCGAGTCCGGGCTACGCCCCGCCGAACGCCGGCTACGCCCCGCCGCCCGAGCCCGCACCCGCCCCGCCGCCCGAGCCCGTCGCCCCGCCGCCCGAGGGCCCCGCCCCGCCGCCCGCCACAACTCCGGCCGAGACCGTCCCCCTCGCCCCACCGCCCGGCGAGGCCCCACCCGTCGGCGAGAGCGTCCCAGTCTCACCGCCCGGCTGACCTGTCCCCGGAGACAGCCATCACAACCTGTCCCCAGGGACATGCCATCTGTCCCCAGGGACAGGCCGCACCTCAACCCGATCTCCCGCGTCCCCGACCCAAGCTAGCCATCTGTCCCCAGGGACAGGCCGCAACTCAACCCGATCTCCCGCGTCCCCGACCCAAGCTAGCCACATGTCCCCAGGGACAGGCCGCAACTCAACCCGATCTCCCGCCCCCGCGCCGACGTACGCTAGCGCCATGTCCCGCCCCTGCTCGCTCCTGGCCAGGCTCTCGCCCGCGCTCCTCGCCCTCGCCCTGAGCCACGCCTGCGCCGCAGCACCGCCGCTCACCGCGAGCACGCCGGCCCCCGCCGCCGCGAGCTTCACCTGGCACGAGTGGCGACCCGAGAGCTTCACCACCGCCGCCCGCGAGCGACGGATCTTGCTGGTGAACGTCGCCGCCAGCTGGTGTCACTGGTGTCACGTGATGGACCACCGCACCTACGCCGACCCGCAGGTCGCCGCGCTGCTGCGCGACCACTTCATGCCGATCCGCGTCGACGCCGACGCCCGCCCCGACCTCGCCGAGCGCTACGCCGAGTGGGGCTGGCCCGCCACCGCCGTGCTCACCAGCGACGCCCGCCCCGTGCTCGAGCTGCGCGGCTTCCAGGAGCCCGCCGAGTTCGCCGCCCTGCTGCGCAAGCTGGTCGCCGAGCAGGCTGCCGGCAGCCTCCAGGGCCGACGCCCGGGCCCCGCGCCCGCACCCGCGAACACCGACCTCGTCGCCCTGCGCCGCGCCGCCTGGGCCCAGCTCGACGCCGCCTACGACCACGAGCACGGCGGCTGGGGTCGCGGCCAGAAGTACCCGCTGGCCGCGCTCGACGAGCTCGCCCTGCTGCGCGCCCGGGTCTTCGCCGCCCCCCGAATGGCAGGCCCGCGCGCTCACCACGATCGCCGCGGAGATCCAGCTCATCGACCCGGTGTGGGGCGGCATGTACCAGTACTCGGTCGGCGGCGCGTGGGACCGGCCCCACTACGAGAAGATCGGCGCCATCCAGGCCGGCGCGCTCGAGTCCCTCGCCCGCGCCCACCTCCGCAGCCCCGAGCCCCGCTGGCGCAGCGCCGCCCACCGCCAGCGCAGCTACATCCTCGGCATGATGCAGCACCCGGGCGGCGGTTTCTTCACCAGCCAGGACGCCGACCTCCAGCGCCCCGACGCCGAGCCCGTGCCCGGCCCCGAGTACTACGCCCGCGGCGACGCCGATCGCCGCAAACTCGGCATCCCGCGCGTCGACCCGCACCGCTACGCCGACCTCAACGCCCGCACGATCTCCGCGCTGTGTCAGCTCCACGCCAGCGTGCCCGGCCCCGACGGCGGCCCCGACAACGACGCCCTCGCCGCGGCCCTGCGAGCCGGCGAGCGCCTGCTCTCGGCCCACCGCGAGCCCGGCGGCGGCTTTCGCCACGACGCCGACCTGCCCGGCCCGCTGCACCTGCGCGACCAGGCCGCCGTCGGTCGCGCCCTGCTCGCGCTCCACCGCGTCACCGGCGACGATCGCTGGCTCGCGCACGCCCGCGAGCTCGCCGAGCTCATGCGCGCCACCCTCGAAGATCGCGAGCACGGCGGCTTCTTCGCCCACACCCGCGACCCCGGGGCCGTCGGCGTGTTCGCCGAGCGCCGCAAGCCGATCGAGGACAACGGCATGGCCGCCCGCTTCCTGCTCGAGCTGCACCGCCAGATCGACCACCTGCCCGCCCCCTCATCCCACGCCGACGCCGCGATCAAGGCCCTGCGCGCCGTGTCCGACCCGCAGGCGATCGCCGACGAGGGCCGCATGCTCGGCCAGTACGCCCTCGCCCTCGCCGAGGCGACCTTCACTCCCGTCGACGTCACGATCGTCGGCCAGCCCGACGACCCGGCCCGCGCCGCCCTGCACCGCGCCGCCCTCGGCCTCGACGATCCACGCACCCTCGTCAGCGTCAGCCCGCCCGGCGCCCGCTACCCCGACATCGGCGCCGCCGCGGTCTACCTCTGCACCGACAGCGCCTGCTCCCGCCCGATCAAGGACCCGGCCAGGCTCGCCGAGGCCGCGACGAGCTTCCTCGCCACCGTCCAGTGACGCGGGGTCCTCTACCGCGGCTCCTGACCCTCTGAACAATAATATATGAACCTAAATACACGAATATAGAATCTGTTATGTGTTTGACGCCCATGGCTTCTCGCGTGCACCCGCCGGGAGTAACGTCGCCGGGGTTTCCTGGCCACGATGTCTCGCCTGTACACAGCGTTCCGCCCGCTGTTGGCCGCACTTCCAGCGCTGAGCGTGCTGCTGTGGCTGCTGGCGCCGGCGCTGAGCGAGGCACGTTCGGGCCGGCCGGGCTGTGAGCGCGAGGCTCAGGTCTCGCAAGGGTCGCCACCCGCACCGACCCCCGCGCGCCTGCTCGAGAGCGAGGTCGCCGAGCTCCTCGACCCCGGCGGTGAAGACACCGAGGACGACTGCGAGGCCGACGAACGTGCCGTCGGGGCAGAGATCTCCACCCTCCGCGTCGCCGTGCAGCGCTGCACTCCGCCCCACGAGTCGCGACCGCAGCACCGCGGACCGCATGCATGCTGTATCCGCGGCCCTCCTCGCGCGCTGCGCTCTTGAGCCGAACACACGCGAGATGTCGCGGTGGACCTGTCCTAAAGGACATCTATGCTGTCGCTCGGGTCGCCGCATCGGCATCCCGATCGAAAGCTTGCGTGCCGCGATCGGCCCGGCTTCCGCGCCGCGCGGGCGCCTGACCCGCCGCGCCGCGCCGCTTTTGTCTTTGCGTCGGTCGATCGCTTGCGGTTACTTGGTTTCGTCGTCGTGATTGACGGACGGAGCGCCTGGCGGGACATGGATCGCCGGGCTGCTTCACGTGGTGGAGGACCAAGATGCTGCTGTTCGTCGCAACCCTCGCCCTGCTCGTCGGGGCCTTCCTCGCGCTTGTCCTGCGCGGCAACCCGCTGCGGGCCGGACTCGCCGTCACCTCGCAGGTGATCGCCACGGCGCTCGTGCTCGCCGAGGCGCTGCCGATCCTGTTCGGCGCTCCGCCGGCCGAGCTGCTGCTGCACTGGCCGGCGCCGCTCGGCGACGTGCGCCTGCAGATCGAGGCGCTCGACGCCTTCTTCCTCTGCTTCTCGCTGCCGATGACCCTGCTCGGCTCGATCTACGCGCTCGGCTACCTGAAGCCCTACATGGCCAGCAAGCGCCACGTCGGCGCCCACTTCAGCCTGCTCAACCTGACCTCGCTGTCGTTCATCATCATCTACACCGTCGAGAACTCGCTGGCCTTCCTGCTCGGCTGGGAGCTGGCCGCCCTCGCCGCCTGGCTGCTCGTCATCTGGGACTACGAGAACCAGAAGATCCGCTTCGCCGGCTTCAACTACCTGGTCTCGACCCACATGAGCTTCCTGCTCCTGGTCGCCGCCTTCGTCATCGGCACCGGCGCCAGCCAGACCCACGACCTCTCGATGATGGCGAACTTCCTCGCCCAGGACACCTTCCAGCGCGACGTCACCTTCATCGTCCTGATGACCTCCTTCGGCCTCAAGTCGGCCTTCTTCCCGTTCCACACCTGGCTCCCGCGGGCCCACTCCGCCGCCCCCGCCCACGTCTCCCGCGCTGATGTCCGGCGTCATCCACAAGGCCGGCCTGTTCGGGATGATCAAGTTCACCGGCATGCTCGACCACCCGCCCGCGTGGATGGGCTGGTACGTCGTCGGCTTCTCCGCCCTCTCCGCGGTGATGGGCGTCCTCTACACGGTCTCGCAGCGCGACATCAAGCGCATGCTCGGCTACTCCTCCACCGAGAACGTCGGCATCGCCGGCATCGGCCTCGGCCTCGCCTACCTCGGCCTGACCTGGCAACGCCCCTGCTGGTCGTCCTCGGCCTCACCGGCTGCCTGCTCCACATCCTCAACCACGCGATCTTCAAGTGCCTGCTGTTCTACGCCGCCGGCGCCATCTACCGCGCGACCCACACCATCGACCTCGAGCGCCTCGGCGGCCTGCGCCGCGTCATGCCCTGGACCGCCCTGTTCTTCCTGGTCGGCAGCCTCGCAATCTCCGCCCTCCCGCCCTTCAACGGCTTCGTCAGCGAGTTCATCATCTACAGCGGCCTGGTCAGCGAGCAGGTCCCGACCGCCCTCGACCGCGGCCTCCTGCTCGCCGTCATGACCCTGCTCGCCTTCGTCGGCGCCGTCTCGGCCCTCGCCATCACCCGCGCGTTCGGCATCGCCTTCCTCGGCGTCCCCCGTGACCCCGCCTGCGTGGCCCACGAGGAGGCCGCCGCGCCCATGCGCTTCACCATGGGCGTCCACCTGCTCGGCATCCTCGCCGTCGCCGCCGTCCCGCTCGGCGCCATCGGCCTCGCCCGCGTCCCCGTCGCTGACCTCCTGCGCGCCCAGGGCCTGGCCGCCCCGGCCCCGCTGCTCGCCGCCCCGGCCCAGGCCTTCGCCCCGGTCGCGTGGATGTGCGGCGGCCTGCTGCTCGTGCTGGTCCTCGTCGGCCTGCTGCGCCGCGCGATCAACCGCGAGAGCGAGGCCCACGTCACCTGGGGCTGCGGCTACACCGCCGCGACCCCGCGCATGCAGTACACCGGCGCCTCCTTCGCCTCGCAGTTCGGCAACACCTTCGAGGGCGTGCTGCAGTACTTCAAGCGCTTCAAGCTGCCGCAGGGCTTCTTCCCCGAGCGCGCCAGCATCGGCACCCACAACGTCGACGGCGTCGAGAACCGCATGTTCCACGTGCTCGGCACCGCGGCCCAGACCGTCACCCGCCTGTCCGAGCGCCTGCCCGAGACCACCCCCCACTCCTTCGCCGCCGGCTTCATCACCCTCGTGCTGATGGTCGCCTTCCTGATCGCCGGAGGTAGCCTGTGACCACCGTCCAACTCGCCCTCGCCGGGGCCCAGCTGCTCGCGCTGCTGCTGCTGCCGATCGTCATGCTCGGCCTCGTCAACCGCGTCAAGTCGATCTGGGCCGGACGCCGCGGCCCGCGGGTGCTCCAGCCCTACCACGACATGCGCCGCCTGCTGCGCAAGCGCCCGGTCTACAGCAGCGTCAGCAGCGAGGTCTTCCGCCTCGGACCCGTCGTCGCCGTCGCCACCGGCCTGGTCGCCGGCATGCTCTCGCCCATGCTCGGCCCGGACTCGCCGCTCGCCTTCGCCGGCGACTTCGTCGCCTTCGCCTACGTCCTCGCGCTCGGCCGCGTCTTCCTCATGCTCGCCGCCCTCGACGTCGGCAGCGCCTTCGAGGGCATGGGCGCCGCCCGCGAGGCCACCTACGGCGCGGTGATCGAGCCGGCCCTGTTCCTCGTGTTCGGCACCCTGCTGCTGGCCACCGGCGGGGCCAGCTTCGCCGCGCTGCTCTCGTGGGGCGACCTCGGCCCCTTCGCGCTCGGCATCAAGGCGCTGTGCTTCGTCGCCCTCATGATCCTCCTGCAGATCGAGGCCGCGCGGATCCCCGTCGACGACCCCATGACCCACTTAGAGCTCACCATGATCCACGAGGTCATGATCCTCGACCACAGCGGCCCCGACCTGGCCATGCTGCAGTACGCCGCCGGCCTCAAGATCACGATCTGCGCCGGCCTCCTCGCCACCCTGCTAAACCCCATCTCCTGGGCCGCGCAGCCCTACCTGGCCGCCGGCGTCGCGCTCGGCCTCACCCTCGCCGTCGCCGTCCTCGTCGGCACCATCGAGTCCCTGATCGCCCGCCTGCGCATGCGCACTTTGCCCGCCTACGCCGGCGTCGCCGTGCTCGCCAGCGCCATCGCGCTGGTCCTCGTCACCCTGCGCACCGGAGGCTCGCTGTGATGGTCCTGCTCGTCGCGATCCTCATCGCGGTCATCGCCCCGCTGTTCGCCCGCACCTGGCGCGTCATGTTCCGCATGCTCGGCCTCCAGGGCCTCCTGCTGGCGATCATCGCCTACCAGAACCTCGGCCACCACGGCGACGACATCGCCGTCTTTGGTGTTCTGGGGCATCGCCGTCTTCATCGTCATCACCGCGCTGTGGTTCGGCTTCAAGATCCCGCCAGTCGACACCCTGCCCTCGCTGCACCTCGGCGTCGCCCTCACCGCCGTGCTGCTCGGGCTCTACGTGCTCACCCTCCAGACCCGGCCGATCGGCCAGGTCATCGGCGCCGTCACCATCGAGAACGGCGTGGTCCTGCTCGAGCTCCTCCTCAAGCACCACGTCGCCCTCCCGGTCGAGCTCGCCCTCACCGGCGTCTTCCTGATGTCGATCATCGCCTTCGGCGTGCTGCTCCGCCGCCTCGAGACGGCCGAGGCCAACGAGGCCAACGAGGCCAACGCGCCCAACGCGGCCAACGCCCAGCTCCCCGCGGAGGACGTATGAACCCGATCCTGCTCACCGCCCTGCTGCCGGCCGCCGCCGCCCAGCTCCCCGCGGAGGACGTATGAACCCGATCCTGCTCACCGCCCTGCTGCCGGCCGCCGGCGCGCTGCTGATGCTCCTGCCCCCGCTCCGCCGGGTCGCCCTCCAACTGCTCCTGCTGATCGCGGTCGCGACCTTCGGCGTCAGCATCGGCCTCACCGTCGTCACGCCGGCGACCGCCGTCATCTACTTCGGCCTCGGCTTCGGCGAGAACTACTTCGTCTTCGACGCCACCGCCCAGCTGTTCACCAGCCTGATCAACCTGGTCTTCCTCGGCGTCGCCGCCTACATGCTGACCCACGCGCGCCCCGACGGGCACCGCGGCTTCGGCCACCGCTTCGCCGGCTACGCCCTCGGCTTCATGGCCGCCGCCAACCTCGCGGTGCTGTCGAACCACCTCCTCATGGCCTGGGCCTTCGTCGAGGCGACCACCCTCTTCGCCGTCCCGCTGATCGCCCACGACCGCACCGGCGAGGCCTGGCGCGCCTCCTGGCGCTACCTGCTGCTCTCGACCGTCGGCCTCTCCCTCACCTTCCTCGGCTTCGTCTGCCTCGAGCGCAGCGTCGAGATCACCAGCCAGCACGAGGGCCTGTCCTTCTTCCTCGACCAGTTCGACCTCGCCAGCCGCGACTCGCAGAACTTCGCCCACAAGCTCGGCATCCTGCTGATCCTGTTCGGCTACGGCACCAAGCTCGGCCTGGCGCCGATGTACAGCTGGCTGCCCGACACCTACGACACCGCCCGCCCGCCGGTCACCACCCTGCTCGCCGCGGTCCAGTTCAACATCGCCTTCGTCGCCCTGTTCCGGGTCCTCCAGACCTTCGGCGCCAGCGACCAGGAGCTCATCCGCGGCGTCCTCACCGCGATGGGCCTCGCATCGATGGTCGTCTCCGCGATCAACATCGTCGCCACCCGCAACTACAAGCGCATCATCGCCTTCGCCTCGATCAACCACGCCGGCGCGATCGCCCTCGGCCTCGGCGTCGGCGGCAGCGCCATCTACGGCGCCCTCCTCTACGCCGTCAGCAACGCCCTGATCAAGGCCGTCCTGTTCCTCACCGCCGGCGAGATCGAGGAGCACTTCGGCACCAAGCGCACCGATGAGGTCGACGGCCTCCTCACCGAGATGCCCTTCTCCGGCATCTTCCTGATGTTCGGCACCTTCGCCCTCCTCGGCTTCGCCCCCTTCGGCAGCTTCGTCGGCGAGCTGGTGATGATGGGCGGCATGATCGAGGCCGGCCAGACCATCCTGTTCTCGGCCCTGTGCCTGATCCTCCTCATCGTCTTCGTCGCCACCGGCCGCAGCATGTTCCCCATGATCTGGGCCACCCCCGCGCGCCCACGACCGCCGCGAGTCCGTCGTCGACCTCGCGCCCAAGGCCCTGTTCCTGCTGCTGCTTTTCACCCTCGGCATCTACATGCCGACGCCCCTCAACGACCTGCTGCGCCAGGTCGCTCACAGCCTCGGAGGCCTGCCATGACGACCCGCAGTCGACCACCTCCTCGCCTCGCGTCGGCGTTGTCCGCCCACAGCCCCGGAGGCCTGCCATGACGACCCGAAGCCCCACCGCGCTCGCCCGCGTCGCCGAGCTGCCGACCCTGCCCGCCGACGACTTCACCCGCGAGCTGTGGCACCGCGTCACCGCCGGCGCCCAGCTCATCACCTACTACGCCCGCCCCGGCGACGAGGCCAACGAGCTGGTCCTGACCGCCGCGCTGCTCGGCCCGGACGGCCTGCAGCTGCTGCGCGGCGCGGCCCACCTGCGACCACCCGCTGTTCGCCATCACCCGCAACCTGCCCGCCTTCCACGTGTTCGAGCGCGAGATCCACGAGCAGCACGGCATCGGCTTCAAGCGCCACCCCTGGCTCAAGCCGGTCCGCTTCGAGGGCAAGAACCTCGGGCGCATGAACGACTACGCGTTTTTTCCACATCGAGGGCAAGGAGGTCCACGAGGTCAACGTCGGCCCGATCCACGCCGGCGTGATCGAGCCCGGCGCGTTCCGCTTCAGCTGCCATGGCGAGGTCGTCTACCACCTCGAGATCCACCACGGCTACCAGCACCGCGGCGTCGAGCGCCTGCTGCTCGAGCGCCCGCTCGCCCACCTGCCCGCGCTGGTCGAGCGCATCGCCGGCGACTCCTCGATCGCCTACGCCTGGGCCCACGCCAGCGCGATCGAGGCGCTCGCCGGCGTCACCGTCGACCCCACCGTCGAACTCAACCGCGCCGTCGGCCTCGAGCTGGAGCGCATCGCCATGCACCTGGTCGGCCTCTCCGGCCTGACGACAGACATCGGCTTCCTGCAGGGCTCCTCCACCTACGGCCGCATCCGCACCGCCGCGATCAACGCGTCGATGCGGGTCTGCGGCAGCCGCTTCGGCCGCGACTGGCTGCGCCCCGGCGGCGTGCGTGCGCCGATCACCCCGGCCCTCGTCGACGACCTGCAGAAGGTCCTGACGCAGCTGTCCCGCGAGATCGGCGAGTGCAACGCCCTCAGCTGCGAGTCCAAGACCGTCCAGCACCGCTTCAAGACCACCGGCGTCGTCACCCGCGAGCAGGCCGCCGGCATCGGCCTGGTCGGCATGCACGCGCGCGCCTGCGGCATCGACATGGACATGCGCTGCCTGCTGCCCGGCGCCGCCTTCTCGGCCCGTCCCGTGCGCAGCGTGGTCGAGCCACCGGCGACTGCTGGGCCCGCTTCTGTCCTCCGCATCCGCAGAGATCGACGAGTCCGTGCGCTGGCTGCAGGAGCTGCTCGCCAGCAACACCGACCTCACCCGCACCCGCGTCCCGATCGGCCCGCTCGCGCCCGACTCGCTCGCCCTCGCGGTGGTCGAGGGCTGGCGCGGCCCGATCGTCCACGCGATCGAGACCGACGCCGCCGGCCGCCTGCGCCACTACAAGGTCCAGGACCCGTCGCTGCAGAACTGGTTCGGCCTGGCCCTCGCGGTCCGCAACAACGAGATCTCCGACTTCCCGATCTGCAACAAGAGCTTCGACCTGTCGTACGCCGGCACCGACCTCTGAGAGGACCCATGCTGCACTCCATCCGCGTCCGCCGGTCCCAGGGCTGGCAGTTCATCCCCGACGTGCGAGCCGCGAGCCCGAAGGGCTTTCGCGGCCTCCCGCACGTCGCCGAGGCCCCCTGCCGCGAGGGCTGCTCGGCCTGCCGCGACCTCTGCCCGACCAGCGCCATCGCCCTCGATCCCTTCCGCCTCGACCTCGGCCTCTGCGTGTTCTGTGGCGAGTGCGCCGACGTCTGCCCCGACAAGAAGCTCTCGTTCAGCAACGACTTCAAGATGGCCAGCACCTCGCGCGAGACCCTCGTCCGCCGCGACGGCGACCGCGCCCTCACCCCCCTCCTCCTCGCCTCCGCCACCTTCAAGAAGCTGTTCGGCCCGCTCGCTCCAGCTGCGCCAGGTCTCCGCCGGCGGCTGCAACGGCTGCGAGCTCGAGCTGAACGCCAGCGCCAACGTCAACTTCGACATGGGCCGCTGGGGCATCGACTGGTCGCCTCACCGCGCCACGCCGGACGGCCTCGTCCTCTCCGGACCGATCACCGCCAACATGGCCGAGGCCTCCGCCTCGCCTGGGACGGCATGCCCGCCCCCAAGCTCGTCATCGCCGCCGGCTCCTGCGCCATCAGCGGCGCGCCCTACCAGGACGCCTACGCCGTCGATCGCAGCTTCCTCGGCGAGTTCACCCCCCAGCTCTACATCCCCGGCTGCCCGCCCCACCCGCTGACCTTCGTCAACGGCCTCCTCGACCTGCTCGGCGTCGGCCGCTGACCTACGACGAAGGCCGCGTCGCCCCGACATGCGGAGCAGCGCGGCCCGTCAGCTGTCCCTCGGGACAGCCTCGATACAGCACACGACGAAGGCCGCGTCGCCCGACGAGCAACGCGGCCTTCGACCTGTCCCTCGGGACAGGGTTACTCAGGCCTTGGCGGCCGGCTTCCCAGCGGGCTTGGCGGCGGGCTTCCCAGCGGGCTTCCCGGCCGGCTTCACCTTCTTGCTCAGGCTCTGCACGCTGTCGAGCAGACGCGGCAACGACAGCTTGCTGAGCGAGGCGACGAAGTCCTTGTCCTTGGCCTGACCCTTGAGCTCCGCGAGCTTGGCGACCAGCGCCTCGCGCCCGCCGAGGCTCTTGATCTTCTCGCCGACCTGCGCGAGGCGCAGGAGCTTGGCGTTGGCGACGTACTTCAGGCGCTTGCTGAAGGCCTCGCGGGACTCGCCGTCGCCGGGAGTGAGCAGGTCGATGACCTTGGCGATGAGCTGCTCCTTGGAGCCGAACAGCTTCTTGACGTTCTGAAGGGAGAGGGCTTGGTCATGGGGTTCACCTCGATGGTCGCCGCCACCAGGCAGCTACAAGGGAAAAACAACGCGGCCCGATCCACCTGGATCGGGCCGCCGTTGTCTACGAGATCCGCGGAGACATCGCAAGCCCCCGCAAACCCCTGGCTCGCGGCAGGGCTCACGGAGCCGGCGCGGGCGCGGGCTCGGCCGGAGCAGCAGACGGCGGCGGAGCCACCGGCTCGACCGGCATCGGCGGGGGCGCGTCGTCCATGCCGCCACCACCCATGCCGCCACCAAAACCACCGAGGAGGGCGCCAGCCTTCTCCTTCAGGGTCTTGATGTCGTCGTTGGTCAGCGAGGCCTCGAGCGTGATCTGGTTGTCCTTGGTGTCGACCTTGAGGGTCTCGACAGCCTTGGCCAGACCAAACATCGCCGCGCCGATCTTGGCGCCCGGCATGGCCTCGTCCGCCTTCTTCTTCAGCTCCTTGGCCTGGTCGGCCGAGGCCAGACCGACCGCGAGCTTGATCGCAATGCCGTCACTCAGGTCGAGCGAGCCCGACATGTCCTTCGGCTCGGCGCCGACGCTCTTGGCCCCACCCGCCAGCTCCGCGGGCACCAGACCGGCGGCCCAGATGTGCTTGCTCTGGTCGGCGCGCGCGAACAGGTCCTTGTCGGGACCGTCGATGGCGGCTTGCCCTTGCCGTCGATCAGGTCCTTCACCGCGCCGGTCCACGCCGCGCTGGCGAACACCAGGGTCGTGCCGTCGACGATGTAACCAGATGCCCTTGTCGCCCTCCATCTTGAGGATCTTCTTGCCGCCGTCGTCGGCGATCGTGAAGGGCACCTTGCCGCCGTTCTTCTCCTTGCCCTTCTCGGCGATGCAGTTGAGGTTCGCCTCGACGCCGAGACCCTCACCCTTGAGCACGGCGACCACGTTGGCCTTGCCGTCGGTGCCGATGAGGATCGAGCTGAGCGCCTTCTCGGGGTCGAGATTGCAGGCCTTCGCGGCGTCCGCCATCTCCTTGTACTCCCATGCAGTGAGGCCGACAAGGCCGAAGAGCGCCGTTGCGGCGATGGACACAGATCGTTCGCTTCCATATCGGGGCCCTTGTACCCCCGGAATCAGCCGCCGCAACAAAAAAACCGGGGGCGCAGCGCGCCAAAGGCGTGCCTTTTCGCCGGTTCAGCCGCACTGATCCATGGTACTCCGAGGCTCCGCACACGCCGCCCTGGACCGCTGCTGCGGCTCGATTTGAGCGGCGCCTCGCCCTCCCCCTCGGAGATCCGCCATGGCTTGGAAGCAGTTCCAGTTCAAGGACCAAACAGTGTTCGTACGCGTGCTGGCCACCGGCAAGGGTCGGCCCGACGACCATCATCATCCACACCGACGGGGCCTGGGCAGCAACCCCGGCCCCGCCGGCATCGGCGTGTTCTTCGAGCGCCCCGACGGCGAGATCCTCGAGCACTCCGAGTTCATCGGCGAGGGCACCAACAACATCGCCGAGCTGACGGCGATCCTCCGCGCGCTCGAGATGCTGAAGCCCGAGGAGCTGGGCACCCACGTGCTGATCTACACCGACAGCGCGTGGAGCCTCGGCGTCCTGGTCGGCGGCTGGAAGGCCAAGGCCAACCTCGGGCTCATCACCGCGATCGGAGCGCATGGTGGCCACGCCGGACGTCGAGCTGCTCAAGGTCCGCGGCCACGCCGGCCACAGCGGCAACGAGGAGGCCGACGCCCTCGCGACCATGGCGGTGCGCCGCGAGAGCACGACGACGCGAACGCGCCGCCGAGCGAAGCCCCATCCCCGCCGTGAGCCGCCGCCGGCCAGGTGCACTACGACGCGAACGCGCCGCCGATCGAGGTCCCCCGTCCCCGCGCCGTGAGCAGCCGCCGCGGGCGATCCAGGCGCAGCTGCAGCGGCACCCGCAGCTCGGGCTGACGCTTGCGCAACACCGCGTCGTAGCCGTCGCTGTCAGGGTCGGCGAGGTCGATGCCGTGCAGCTCGAGGTGCAGGTACGGCCGCGTCTCGGCCTCCCGCAGCAGCAGCGCCCGCCCGCCGATCACGAAGGTGCCGACCATCGGCAGCCGCAGCACCGTCGACACGCTCACCGGCACCTCCCACAGCCCGCACTCGGGCATGAAGTGCGGCCGCGTCGGCCGATGAAGCTCCGCCAGCCCCGCGCCAGCGACCGCGAGCGCTCGCCCCTCACCGCCATCCACCCGAGCACCGCCAGCTTGGCGCGTAGTAGCTCGGCGACGGCAGCAGCGAGGCGTCGTAGCGGTAGCCGAGCGCCGCGACCTGCTGCAGCGCGCGGCGTCGTGCGTGTAGCCCGGCGCACGAAAGCCCAGCGGCCGCGCCCCGACCCGCGCAGCAGGCGTCGCAGCGCCGCAGGTCGTCGTAGATCGCGGCCGGCGTCCACGTGACCATGTCGTAGGCGTGGGCGAAGCTGTGGTTGGCGAGCTCGTGCCCGGCCGCCAGCGCCTGGCGCAGCAGCGCCGCCCGCGCCCGCCGGTCGCCAGGTCGCGCTGCAAGTCGCGGCCGATCACGAAGAAGGTGGCCCGCACCCCGAGCTCCTCGAACAGCTCGAGGAAGCGCGGCAGGCAGCGCTCGAGCACGACGCCCGCGCTCGCGGGCGCCGGCGCCGGCAGGCCGTGGATCGCGTGGTAGCAGGCGAGGTCGTCGAGGTCGACGCTGACGATCGTGCTCTGCGCGCTCACCCGTCCTCCCGTCGACCGACCCCGAGGTGGATCGCCGCCATCAAACGCCCGAGGTTGTGCAGCACCTTTGGCACCCGCCGCAGCAGCCGCACCGAGGGCGCCCGCTTCTCGGCCAGCTCGACCGGAATCTCGCGCACCCGCACCCCCTCACGCTCGGCCCGGATCACCAGCTCCGAGGCGAACACGTCGTGACCGACGATGCAACGCCCGACCACCGGCAGCAGCGCGGCCCGGCGAAACGCCTTGAGCCCGTGCGTGTCGGTGCCGTGGAAGCCGAGCGTGACCGCAGCAGCCGTTGTAGATCCGCGTCCGCTGCCCGCCGCAGGAGCGGCCGCCGGTCGTGGGCCCCGGGCATCGCCTTGCTGCCGATCACGAGCTCGGCCTCGCCAGATCGCAGCAGCTCCAGCGCGCGCCGATGAAAGTCCAGGTCGCAGAGGTCGATCTCCTCGCACAGCACGTACTCGCCGCGGGCCCCCTCGATGCCCTCCCGCAGCGCCGCGCCGTAGTTGGGCCGCGCGCACGAGAAGGTGCGCACCCGCGGGTGCGCCGCGGCCAGCTCGGCCGCGATCTCCCGCGTACGGTCGCGGCTGCCGTTCTCCGCGATCACGATCTCGTGGCGCACGAGCCCCGCCGCGTCGAGGCCCACGCGACAGCTCGCACGCTGCTCGCGAGGATCGCCCTCGTTGTAGACCGGGATGATCACCGGATCTCGGGCGCGATATCGGGGCCGCGCTTGGCCATCGCCGACCTGTCCCGGGCGCTCGTCCTGGCCCAGGCCGCGGCTGCCCGGCCCTGGACCACGCTGTCCTCCATCGAGTTGTAGACCCACGCCCGTAGCGCCCGCCGTGCGGATCCCCGACCGGCTCGAGCCAGGCGAAAGGATCGTGCGCGTGGCCGCGGCGTGGGCGTCGTCGAACACCACGTAGGCGTGCTCGATCTCCCGCACCACCGTGAACAGCACGTCGTCGACCGCGGCCAGCGCGCCGACCTCGACGAACCCCCCTGCAGTACCGCCGCCAGATCGATCGCCCCCGGCGCGCGCTGAGCTCGACGTACAGGCTGCGCTGCGGCCCGGCGGCGCCATGCTGGCGACCGCGTTCGGAGTGAACCCCGACGCGGAAGAAGGGCAGGCGGGGCTCCGGCACGTAGACCCAGTGATAGTCGGCCGGGACCGGACCTGCGCGTGGCGACGTCGAGGTAGCGCCAGCCGACCCAGCGCAGCGCCGCCGCCGCCTCGCGCACCGCCGCCGGCGCCCGCCGATCCGGCGGATGAGCTCGGGCAGCGGCATCGTCGAGACCAGCGCGCCGCGTAGCTGCGCCAGTCGGCCTCGGCCGGCAAGCGACCCGTCGCTGCCCGGGATCGATCGCCTCGACGTCGCTGCCGAAAGCAGCGCCTGGGCTGCGGCCGGGAGCGCCGCGCGCCGAGCGCCGCGGCAAGGCGTCGATGCCCCAGCCCGCGGGTACAGGAAGTTGGCGTTGTAGCCGACCCCTCCTGCGCCAGGCCGATCGCCCCGCCGATCACCTGGCCCGGTCGGGGATCGGGATGCAGCGAGACACCCACTCGGCCGTCAACCGGTTCGGGTGCATGCCCCACAGCTTGGTGTTGTACGGCACCAAGAACGTGGCGGGCGATCCCCCGACCGAAGCAGGCCTCGCCGAACTCCTCGAAGCTCAGCTCGGGCTGCTCGCCCGCGCCGCCCGCTCGCGAGGCCTCCACCGAACCCACCAGGCACTCCTGCACGACCGGCAGCGGCAAGCCGAACAGGTTGGCCTGGAAGGGAAAATGCGGCAGCGCTCCGTGCGTGTACACCCGCGTGCCGCTCGCGCTCACCGGCTCGCCCGGGGCGCAACACCTCCACCAAGCGCCCGGGTCTGCGGCTCGCGCAGGTGCAGCCAGTGGCCCGTGACGTCCCGAAGGTGAAGACGTCCTGCCGCACGCTGCGGGCGTGCCCGCCGACCTGGGGCCCCGCTCACGAACAGCGTCGGGCGGCGCATATGGTGGAACCGCGGACAGCCAGTTGGGGCGGCGCGGGGACCCGACCGGAGGCAAAGGGTCGACCATCGGCCCCGGTTTTACCAGGCTCGGGCGATGGACAGCTGGATCTCCGACATGCACTCACGGGGCCCATGGAGCTGCAGAGCCTCGGAACGCGTTTCGCTTGGTCCGGCCTCTGGCCACCGCAGCCTGAGCTTCCGCCTGTACCTGGCGCGCCCCGAGGACGACCCGGAGCACGGCGCCCCTCGTACGTGGTCAAGCTGCTGCTGCCAGCCGCAGCCCGGACCACGCCCACCTCGCGCGCAGTTGGAGCCACACAGGATCAAAGCCTTGCGGGCGCTTCAACCGCCGGGATCTCCACTCGTCCACGGCGACGGCGGAAGGACGGCGTGCGCTACCTCGTCATGGACTACGTCGACGGCTGCGACCTCGCGGCCCTGCTCGGCGCCCGACGACGGCACCCCCCGCATCTCCCGCAGGCTCGCCGTGTTCATCATGGGCCCGGCTCGCCGACGCCTCCACCGCATCCACACCCCCGGATCCTCGACGACGCCAGCAACCGGTTTCGTCGGGCTCAGCGTCGGTCACCGCGACGATATTGCCCCCGCTTAACGTCCTGCTGTCGCGCCGGGCGGCGTCCTGCTTTCGCGGACTACAACTCGGCAGCCTCGTCGACCTGGCTGCCCGCGCCGCACGACGCCCAGGCCGGCACCAAGGCCTACATGGCCCTGAGCGCATCGTCGGCACCGCCCCGGCCTCGGTCCAGTCCGACCTGTTCCGGCATGGCCGTGATGCTGTAGGAGATGCTCGGGGGCCAGCGCTGCTTGAAGCCGGCAGCGACCTCAAGACGATGGACACGATCATTAGGTTCATTTTATCTCGCACAGCTCGCGCCGCCTCACGGGCCTGTCCGCCAAGCTCAGCGACATCGTCCGCAAGAACCTCGACCGCGACCCCGCGCCCGCCGCTACAGCGCCGCCTACGAATGCTCCAGCGCCTGGCCCCGGGCGGAGGGCCGCCGCCGCTGGGCGCGCCCGGCCGAGCTCGCCGCGCTCGTCTGCCGAGGTCAGCCACGGCCGCAGCCGGGCCCAACGCCGGGGCCAATCCTGCGCCCACGGCCGCCGCCACCGATCACGCCCGCCGCCGCGACGCTGCACCGCCACGCGCGGCCGCTGAGGGCCCAGCGGCCCCGGCGAAACCACTTCGCTACCTGTCCCGGGGGACAGCCACACGCTACCTGTCCAGCTACCTGTCCCAGGGGACAGCCCCGCCACACCTGTCCCGCGACCTGTCCCGGGGGACAGCCCCGCCACACCTGTCCCCGGAGACAGGCCAGCCCCACCTGTCCCCCAGGACAGCCCCACGCCATGGGCCCGCCTGCGCGCCGAGGCGCCGCTGCTGCTGCCGCTCGCGCTCGCGGTGTTCTGCACCTACGCCTACAACGTCCGCGTCATCCCGCTCGACCCGCGGCGGAGCTCGCCATGCGCTTGACGACCCGACGCCGCCAACCTGGTGACCGCCTCATCTACAGGCCCACCGCTTTGCGCCCTCTACCTCTGCCGCCTGCTCAGCTCCCTGCTGGCCCTCACCCATCTGCTCGCTGCGCTCTGCCTGCTCGCCGCCGCCAGCTCGCCCGGGGCCCGCCGCCGCTCACGCTGCTCTGCGGCCTCGCCAGCCGCCCAACTGCGTCGGCACCGCCTTCTACGGCCACCATGGCCCTGCCCGACCTGCTGCTCGCGCTGGCCTGCATCCTCCTGTCCCGAGGACGGCCCAGGCCAACCTCGCCGCCGGCGCCTGCCTCAACCTCGCGGTCGTCTGCGAGTCGCCAGCGGCCATGCCCGCGGCGATCGTCACCGGCTTCGCCCACGCTCCACCACGGCCCCGCTTCGCCGCCTGCACCGTCGCCGGCGGCCTCCCGAACGCGGCCCTGCTGGCCTTCCCTCTACCACCTGCGCTGCTGGCCACCGCTGCGGACCGGCTACGACTTCGTCTACCTCTTCCGGTCGCCGAGGGCATCCGCGTCCGCTACGGCATCCACACGCCCGACCTCGCGGTGCTGCGGGAGCTCCTGTTCAGGCCGCTTCGCGGCCTGTTCCCCTCATACAGGTGCTGCTCCACTCGCCGCGCCTGGGGCTGCTCGTCAGACGATCTCACCTGGCCGACAGGACATGTCTGAAAGAACCTGGCCCACGCGCCCGGTCGCCCGGCCTCGCGCTGCTCGTGATCGGCTTCTACCTCGCGCTAAGCAGCAGCTGTACATGCGGGACGGCGGCGCCGCGCTCGGCCCGCGCCTGCCGTGCCGATGTTGCCCTTCCTCGCGCTCGGCCTGGTGCCCGCGCTTTGCCTCCTGGTCGCGCCGTCGCGGTTGCTCGGCGCCGTCTCGGCCGCGCAGATGCTCGCCGCCGCCGCCGCCGCGCCGAGGCCCGCAGTACGGCGACCTGCTGTGGGGCCACGCCTGGCCGCTGCTGTTCACGGGTCCAGCCCGGCTACTGACGGCGCGACCGAAAACCTCGACCGCCTGCTCGGCCTGCCCGGCGCGCTCACAACCTCGTTCTTCCCGCTGCTGGCCCTGTGGTGGGTGGACCTGGCAGCAGCTCCGGCCGCAGCGCAAGCACTGGCGCAGCTGAAACGCGACGCCGCTACCACTGGCGGCGTCCGCCACGCGCGCTGCACCGGCACCGTCTGGTCGCACCAGCGCGAGCGCGGCGCGGATGAGCAGGCCCGGCAGAGCCAGCGCGCCCCTGTGCCCTGCGCGACGCAGATTGGCCCTGGGCCGGCACTGGCGACTGCCACGAACCACTCACGGGCATGGTCGGGCGCGGTGCGCTGCGGCCCGGAGCTCGGTAGCGGGCGCGGGGCGCGCGAGGACCCCTCGGTCTGCGACATCGACGACGAGTCCTCGGGCGAGCGCGCGAAACTGGCGCTCGTGCTCGATAGTGCCGCCCCACGACGGCGGGTCGCGTGGCGGCGGGCGCGCGGCAACGCCACTCGCTGGGCGCGCCTCGAGCGCCGCGAGCTTGGGCCCGCGCGCTGGCGTGGCGCTGCCCCGGTTCATGGAGCCGGGGCCTTGAGCGACCGCCTCGAACTCCGGATCTCGAGCGTGAGGATCGCCCGACGCATCGGGAACGGCGCCAGACTCCGCCCTTCGCACCGTTCGCGGCGGCCGTTGCCTTCTTATTTTGCCGGTCGCATTTTGCCGGCCGCATTGCCGGCCACGCGCCGCTGCCGTCGCCGGCCGCGTACGGGCGCGCCGCCGGGTGCGGCATCTTGTTGGTCAGCAGGCGGTACATCAGCACGCCGAGCGCGTAGATGTCGACGCGATGGTCGCAGCTGCCGCCGCTCGCAGCTCGCCAAGCCATGTAACCCGGGGTGCCGAGGCGTGGGGCCCGACTGGCGACCACCGCATCCTCGCTGTCCGCGCAGGGACCGGGTCCGGCGTGGCGACCAGTGCGCTTGCAGGCGAAGCTCGCGACCCGAAGTCGAGCACCTTGATGAAGTCGGCCGTGTCACCGCGGAGGATGCGGAAGCGGTTGGCCGGCTTGATGTCACGGTGGACAACGATGTTCTGGTCGTGCGCCGCGATCGGGGCGCGACAGATCTGCTTGCCAAATCGCCGGGACCCGGGTCCAGCGCAGCGGGAAACCGTCCTGCTCGAAGAAAGGCGTGACCGCGAGGTCCTCGCCCTCGAGGCTGCTCCATCACCAAAGTAGGCCAGGGCTCTGCCGGCGACCTCGTCGCGTACCATAATCGCTGACGTCGATGATGTACTCCAGGCGCGGCTGCGACTATGCACGAGCCTCCTGCGGGAAGCGCCGCGCCGTGTCTCTGGCAGGCGGACTGCGTCAGACTGGACCGCCACCCGCTTGCGCCGCTCCGAGCGTGCGCGGCGCATCTGGCAGATGTTGACCATGCCGCCACCTGCCGAGAGCTGGCGCAGGAGCCGGTAGCGGGCGCCTTCCCGCCCTGTCAGATCCATCGCCGGGAGCCGCCACGGCCGCGCCGCGCAGAGCGGAGCGCGGGGGGCGTCGGCGTCTCGAGCGTGGGCCTGGGGACCGGCATGAAATTGCGGGGGCGCTGGCCGAATGTTGAGACGACGGCGGGGGCGCCTTGCATCCACAATAACTTCAATGCGCCGCGGCAATCAGCGCTCATCTGCCACGAGACAGCTGACTTGCGACTGATTTTATGTGGTCATAATTACCATACGTTCACCG
>NZ_JADJNN010000008.1 GCF_016714285.1 Nannocystis sp.
GAAGACATCGTCCGCCGAGAGACCTTCGAGGATTACGGCGAGGTGCTGTAATGGTACGATAGGGAGGGTCGTAAGGCTCGCATTCGCGGCTCGGCGTAGGCTTCATCGGCGAACGCCCGCAGGCTCTCGGGTCTGAACTTTTGCACGTGGTAGTAGAAGCCGTCGACCGCGTGCCGCATGCGAAGCAGTCCTCGCACGCAGCCTCGATGCACGGGATGGGCGACACCCGGATTTTTTGAACCTGCACAATGGCGGCTTTCTGGTCTCGAAGGATATCTCCGAGGTGCTTTGTGTCGATTCACACCGCCCCTCGAGCAACACTTCCTGCTCCTGCTGCCACGACCGCGGGCCGCCGCCCGGATCTGGTCGCCTTCGACCTCTGTCTCGGTGCCTTGCATCTGGCCTTCGAACAGGTTGAGCGTCGCCGCGTGAGAAGTTGCGTGATGTGCTCGCGGAGGCCGACCCGGGGCCGGGGCCGGGGCCGGCGGGCGTTATGGATCGACGCGGGCCAGCAAGATCTCGACGCTGGAGAAGGTCTCGCAGCCCTCGGGCGAGGTCTCGAAGACCAGCTCGGGCTGGACGACATAACGCGCGCCGAGCCCGGCGATCCGCCGGGTGCCGTCATAGACGAGGGGCGGTGCCGACATCGCCTCGCTGATGCGTGCGGCGGAGCGCGTGGTGGTGATGCAGGAATTGGAGCTCGATTCGCAGCCGGCGTCGTCGGCGACGGCGAGGTCGAGCGGGCAGCTCAGGAGGCTCGATGCGGTTGACAATGGCGACGAGGATCGCTTCGGTGGCGGCGGCGCGCAGCACCAGGGTTTCGCTGTGGCGCCGTTCGGGCAGCCTAGTCGTTGAACGCGTAGCGCAGGCGCATCTGTCGCCGGTGCAGACCGGGAAGAACAGAGCCGGTCGGTGACAGTGAGCGTGAGCTCGTGAGCCTCGGCGGCGTCGTCGGTGCAGCGCAGGGTGATGGCGACGGCGGTGGTCTGCTCGTCGATGGCGGTGGCGACGCAGGGCACGTCGACCTCGACCTCGGCGTGGGAGCAGTCGTCGTACACGAGCTCGGGCCAGGTCTCGTAGGTCAGCTCGATGGCGCCGCCCGCGTCCTCGGAGTTGATACATTGCGCGGCGTTGGTGGCGACGGCGATGCCCTCAGGTGGGGCGTGAGGCAGACGCTGGGCGCGTCGGGGCCGGTGGTGGGCTCGGTGGTGCTGGCGGGTGCATCGCTGGTCGCGCTGGTGTCGCTGGTATCGCTGGTGTCCGCGGGGGTCGGGCCGCAGGCGGTCACGGCGAGGGCGAGGGCGAGGCGACGGGGGAGCATCGTGCGACGATATCGTATCGCTGGCGCTCAGGGGTCGGCGTCGTGCGGGGCGGCGCCGAAGCGGTCGCTGAAGGCGGCGAGCAGGCGGGCCACCCAGGCTGACAACGGCCCCGATCGAGCCGAGGCCGTTGCCATGGTTTTGCCATGGATAAGGGAACGAGGATCCAGCGGCGCGAGCGCTACGGCATGGTGAACGAGCCCAGCCACGCCGCCAACGCGGGCCCCGCCGAACACCATGTAGTCGCGGGACTCGGCCTCGCCGAACGGGGAGATCAGCCCGGCGGAGGATGACTCCGCCACAGTGCCGCCGCAAGGCCGGCTACGAGCCTCAGCGCTGATGCGCCGTGTGGCACGCCGGCATCGATGAAAACTGCGGGCGGAAGTCGACGTGCCGCCAGTCCTCGCCGCAAGCTGCACGCGGCGGCCGAACGCGCGAACTCGACGGCCCGTCGATCGGCGGCGCCGAGCCGAGCAAGAACCCATGCGTCGATCGCCCAGGCGAGCTCGGCATGGCGGCGCTCATCGGCTGCAATGGTGAGCATGGCAGTACGGATCGCCGGGTTCCTGGCATGTGCCGCCTGGTGCGCCGCGGACAGGGCCGCCCAGGTTTCACGAACGCAGCCCTCGACTGCGTTCTCGATCGCCAGGGCCCGCAAGCCGCGAGTAGGCATCGGATGGACCCGCGGACGCCGCCAGGCACCGCGACGGGCTCGGACGAGCCGATCGACGGCGATGGTGTGGCGGCGCTCGTCGGCGGCCGCCCTGCGCACGCGGCGAAGCAGCGAGGCCGGCGCGCCGTGATCGGTGAGCTCGCTGTGAAGGGCGTCGAAAGCGTGAACGGAGCCTGCCTCGTCGTGGGCTGCGCGCGCGAGCCAGGCCGTCAGCGGGTCGGCGCCCATTCCCTCGCCCGACGAGCGTAGGCACGCGTGGCGGCGGCCGTCGCAGCCGGTCGTCCAGGTGCACACGACGTGGACCTCATCGGGCGGTGCGTCGTCGGCGAGGGTGCAGTAGAGGCCCCAGGTGTCGGCGGCGGTGTAGTGCTGGCACAGTGCGGCGCAGAGCTCGTCGTTTAGGTCACCGCCGGTCGGTTCCACCCCGAATGTCGTCGCGTCGGTCCCGGTCGTGACGGTCGTTGACGACGATCCACCATCCCCGGTGGTGGTGTCGGTTGATGACGACGAGGCGGCGTCCCCCGTCGTGGTGTCGGTCATCGGCGACGTCGAGCTGTCGATGCCGGACGTGGCTGTCGTCGTCGAAGTTGAGCCGCCGTCTCCGCTAGTCGTCGGCGGGCCCTCACCCTGCTGCCACAACGCGTAGTCCGCTGCCGAGAGCAAGACATCCGCGGATGCGTGGTCGCACGAACAGCCGCCATTGCACCCGTACGTCTGCTCCTCATCCGAGCCCGGAGTGTCCTTTGCGCATCCGGCGAGCAGCGCCGTGAACAAGCCTGCGAGTCGGTACCGTGGTCCCGCGGCGAGCGTGCTTCGGGGGGTGGGCATTCCACACTGTAGCGGGCGGACGGCGGGTGGTCCACGCCGTTCTGGCACGGGTGGACCACCCCGCTCGCCGCCGGGGGCGCCAGCGACCGATCTGGAATGCCTTTCACTCGGAACACTGATTTTGCGGCGCAGCTTGCGATTCGTTCGGCGATCAAACGAGACATTGGTGAAATCGTACGCATGCTCGGTTCAGACGGCATTAAGGTGAGCGGAGCTCTGTTCCGCAGTAGTGGACGCCGTGCCCTGATCAATTCAAGGTGCGATCACCACGCTGATGGGCCAGCCAGCCGTCGATGGCCGCGTACACCACCGCAATATCTTCCTCGCTGCGGCCGTTCCGGCGCATCCAGTCCTCGAACGGTCGCTCTCCGGCGGCCATCCGCGCGAGACAATCGAGGACGTCCAGTTCAGTAGGGAATCCAGCGTGGAGTTGGCGCGCAACAGGAGCCGGGATGACTCCACTGCCAGCCAGGCGGAAGAGCTGCGGGCGATGCTGCTCGACGAGAGCATCGAACGCAGCGATGAGCTCCGCCTGATGATCGGTAGAGAGCCGCCGCTCTCTCGCCTGATCACCCAGGCGCATCCTGGCATGGGGGACACTGCCCGTGCGTAGCCATGTACGCAGGTCGTCCACCGAGCTTCCGACCCATTGATGCGGATCGGTCTCGGGACGTCGAGCGTGTAAGAGAATGTCCTCGACAGAAATTCTCGCCACGTGGGACCCTCCAGATGCTCGATCAGCGACATGGCGACGATGTATCCGATGCAGCCGGCGTTGGCAATGGTGTGGACGCGGGATCGGCACGTCGGTCCGTCCATTCGTTAACCCACCTGTCTCGTTCACGCTGAGCCAATACACCGAGCTGGGGATCGATGACCATGTGTACTTCGGCGCCGCCGAACTTGCCCCGGCCGACGTGTCAGGTTCGCTGACCTGTCCTTCAGGGCAGGGCGACGGCGAGGGGGGCGAGGCTCTCGGCGGTGGTGCCGTCGCCGAGCTGGCCGCGCTGGTTGCTGCCCCAGCACATGACGCGGCCGCCGCTGCGGAGGGCGCAGGCGTGGTCGACGCCGGCGGCGAGGCGGAGCACGTCGGCGATGGCCTGGCCGGCGACGGGGACCTTGGCGCCGGTGCGTGAGCCGTTGCCGAGCTGGCCGCTGGTGTTGTTACCCCAGCACATGACGCGGCCGGGGCCGGCGGCGCAGCTGAAGGCGCGGCCGGAGCCGAGGGCGGTGGCGCCGGAGAGGTCCTTGACGGGGACGCGGGTCGACCAGTTGCTGGTGATGTTGGCGCCGAGCTGGCCGAGGTCGCCTTTCCCCCAGCAGGCGATCGCGCCGGTCGATCGGCGGGCGCAGGTGTGGTCGTCGCCGGCGGCGAGCTCGACGGCGTCGTCGACCTTCTGCACGCCGGTGGGGCTCGGCATCTCGGAGTAGCCGACGGTGTGGCCGCTGCCGACCTGGCCGAAATAGTTGCCGCCCCAGCACATGATCCGGCGGCCGGCCAGGAGGGCGCAGCTGTGGGTGGTGCCGAGCGAGAGCTGGGTGACGGGGCCGAGGTTGCCGGCGACGCCGACGGGGCGGGCGCTGTCGTCCTTCTTGCCGTTGCCGAGCTGGTAGGTGGCGTTCTTTCCCCAGCACAGGACCGGGCCCGAGCGGCGGGCGGCGCAGCTGTGTTCGCCGCCGGCGGCGATGAGGACGGCGTCGGCGATGCCGTCGACCGTGGTTGGTTTGTTGCGCATGGTCTTGCTGCCGTCGCCGAGCTGGCCGCTGCCGTTCTGGCCCCAACAGGAGACCTGGCCGCTGCTGCGGCGGGCGCAGACGTGGCCGTCGCCGGCGGCGACCTGGACGGCGTCGCTGATGCCGGGGACCGGCTGGGCCAGAGATCGGTCGGCGAGGGTGCCGTCGCCGAGCTGACCGAGGCCGCCGGCGCCCCAGCACTGGACGGTGCCGGCCGCGACGGCGCAGGAGAAGGCGTTGCCGCTGCTGAGGTCGGTGGCGTCGGTGAGGTTGCGGACGGTGCCGGCCTGGCCGTCGTCGCCGCCGCCGGGGAGCAGGCCGGCCCCGAGCGCGCCGGCGTCGTTGCTGCCCCAGCACTGCACGCCGCCGGTGTGGGTGAGGGCGCAGGTGTGGCGGGCGCCGGCGGCGAGGCCGATCGCGTCGGGGAGGCCGCGCACGGGGGCGCCGGTGTTGCGGCTGTCGCGGGTGCCGTCGCCGAGCTGGCCGCGCTCGTTGTGACCCCAGCACAGCAGGTTGCCCTTGCTGCGGGCGCAGGTGTGGCCGCCGCCGGCGCTGAGCTCGGCGACCTTGTCGACGCCAGCGACGGCGACGGGGGTCTTGCCGAAGCCGCTGCCCCAGCACATCACGGTGCCGGCGCGGCGCAGGGCGCAGCTGTGGTCGCCGCCGGACACGAGGATCGTGGCGTCGGCGAGGCCGCTGACGGGGGCGGGCGCGCTGTGCTTGCTGGCGCCGTCACCGAGCTGTCCCTCGGGACCTGTCCCGAAGCACAGGACCTTGCCGGCCCGGGTGCGGGCGCAGGTGTGCTGCGCGCCGGGGGCGACCTCGATGATGTCCGTGAGGCCCGGTACCTGGGTCGGCGTGACCCAGGCGGTGCGGACCTCGTTGCCGAGCTGACCGCCGCGGTTGTCGCCCCAGCAGACCACGCCGCCGCTGCGGCGCAGGGCGCAGGTGTGGTCGTCGCCGGCGCGCAGGTCGGTGGCGTCGTTGATACCGCGGACGACCACCGGCATGGCGCTGCGCGAGCCGGGTCGACCCTGGCCGTCGCCGAGCTGGCCGTGGACGTTGCTGCCCCAGCACACGACCTGGCCGTCGCGGGTGCGGGCGCAGCTGTGGCTGGTGCCGAGGGCCAGCTGCACGGCGTCGGCGAGGCCGCGGACGCCGACGGGCTTGGGGCTGTCGCGGAGGTTGCCGTCGCCGAGCTCGCCGCTGCTGCCGCGGCCCCAGCAGTCGACGCTGCCGTTCTCGCTGCGGGCACAGGCATGATCGCCGCCGGCGGCGATCTCGACGGGGGGGCCGAAGGGGCTGACCTGGGTGCCCGTGCCGGGGCCGGGCTTGGTGGCGGTGCCGGTGCTGCCGGTCGGTTTGCTCGGGGTGGTGCCGGTCTTGGTCGGGGTGTGCGTGCCGTAGCCGCGGGGGCCCTCGTCGCAGGCGGCGAGCGCGAGCAGGGGGAGGGCGAGCAGGAGCTTACGGGCGGGCATCGAGCAGCAGTATGTGGGTGGCGCGCATTGGACTGCAATGCTCGTGCTGGGCTCGGGCTGGGCTCGTGCTGGGCTCGGGTGGGCGACGCGGGGCGAGGCTGCCTGGGCCGGGGAGGGGGCCGACGGACTGTGGGGCCCTGCGACGCGGGTCCTCCCGGGGCACGTGCTCGCCGCCCATCTGTCCCGATGGACAGGTTGATTTCACCGACCCTGGGGTCGCGGGGACGGGCGGCCGAGGGGCGTCTGCGCGCGAGCCCCGGGTCCTCCCGCTGCGCCCTCGCCGTCGGCCCCTTGTCCCCGGGCGGACAGCGTCGGCGCCCCGCTCGGTGCGGGCGTGGTGTGGCACGCGCGAGTGCTTGTCGGTCGTGGGGCCCCCGCTCACCGGCCCAGGCAGCCTCGCCCCGCGTGCTCGGTCGGCGAGGATCGGGAGCGGCAGTTGGGGCGGGGGCCTTAAAAGGTCGCGGCCCGAAGCGGGAAGCTTCAGGCCGGTCGACGATCTGCTTGCTGTCGGGGCGAGAGGATTCGAACCTCCGACCCCCTGGTCCCGAACCAGGTGCGCTACCAGACTGCGCTACGCCCCGAGGAGGAGGGTGTTTATAGGAGCCCCGGGCGCTTGTCAAAGGCTTTTCGCTGCCATCTGGCTGCGGGTGCGATGGGGCGTTAGGCTGCACGCCGCGATGAAGCCGTCGGACGCAGATCTCGGCGATACGACGGGTGTGCCCGAGTCGCCGGGCGTGAAGGCCACGCGATCGTCGGGGCCGCCGCTGCACACCTCGGGCGCGTCGATCGATCCGCTGGCGATGACCGGCACGAGCTCGGGTCAGGCGACGGCGCGGGTGGGTCGGCCGGGCTTCGACGTCGACGCCGAGCTGGCGCGCGCGCAGCTCGAGACGCGGCTCTACGGGGCCGGGCGCGGCGAGGGCGGGCCGCGGATCGGGAAGTATCAGATCCTCGATCACCTCGGGCGCGGCGGGATGGGCTCGGTGTACACGGTCTACAACCCGGACCTCGATCGCAAGAGCGTGATCAAGCTGGTCCGGCCCGATCGATCGAGCCCGGACAGCCGGCGGCGGCTGCTGCGGGAGGCCCGACTGACGGCGACGCTGTCGCATCCGAACGTGGTCCAGATCCACGACTCGGGCGAGTACCTCGACGAGATCTACGTGGTGATGGAGTTCATCGCCGGGGTCGACCTCGACGCGTGGCGGCGGCAAGGGCCGCACGCGTGGCCGGAGGTGCTGGCGGTGTATCGCCAGGCGGGGCTCGGGCTGGCGGCCGCGCACGCGCAGGGGGTCGTGCACCGCGACTTCACGCCGCGCAACGCGATGCTCGGCGAGGATGGGCGGGTGCGGGTCCTCGACTTCGGGCTGGCGCACGCGCGGCGCGATGCGGGCGAGGTGATCGACGGTGCGCCGGGGTCTGGCGGACCACGGCCCGCTGCGGTGGCGGTGAGCGACGCGATGTCGGAGCCGGGGTCGGGGGACAGCTTGACGGCGACGGGGGCGATCGTCGGCACGCCGCGCTACATGTCGCCCGAGCAGTTGCGGAGCGTGCCGACCGACGGGCGCAGCGATCAGTTCAGCTTCTGCGTCGCGCTGTGGGAGGCGCTGCTCGGGCACCTGCCGTTCATGGGCGCCGATCTGTTCGAGTACAACGAGGCGGCGCTGGCCGGGGACATCCGGCCGCCGGAGGATCTGCGGGGGGTGCCGCGGCGGGTGTTGAAGGCGCTGCGGCGCGGGCTGGCGCCGCGGGCGGACGATCGCTTCGCGGACATGCACGCGCTGCTGGCGGAGCTCGACGTGCGGCCGCTGCGGCCGTGGATCGGGCTCGCGGGGGTGGCGGGGGCGCTGGCGCTGGTCGGGCTGTGGTTCCTCGCCCTGCCGGCGACGCCAGTGTCGCCGCGCGAGCAGTGTGCGAGCGAGTTGGCGGACGAGCTGCCGGTGACGTGGTCGGCGCTGCCCGGGCCGATCGCGGGGCGACTGGGGGAGTTCGCGGACCGCTGGCGGGCGGCGCGGGTCGAGCTGTGCGCGGCGGGTGTGGCGGGCGGGCTGCCGGCGCCGGCGCTGCGGCGCGGGCTGCGTTGCCTGGCGCAGCAGCGGGCGGTGTTCGACCTGGTGGTCGATCGGGTGACGGCTGGCGATGCGCTCGAGCTCGACCTCGGGGCGCTGCCGGACAGCGATCGGGTGGCGGCGTGCACCGATCCGCTGCGCCTCGCCGACGGGGCCGCGCCGCCGTCGCCCGCGGCGCGCGAGGCGGTGAGCCGGGTCGAGGCGGACCTGGCCCGCGCCGAGACGGCGCTGATCCTCGGGCGCTACGCCGAGAGTGAGGCGATCGCCGCGAGCGCGGTGCGGCGGGTCCGGGAGATCGGTCATGCGCCGACGCTGGCGGCGGCGCTGTACCAGCTGGCCCGCGCCGAGACCTACGGGCCGAACGCGGACGCGGCCGAGGCGACGTTGCGCGAGGCGGCGGGGCTGGCCGAGCGGCACGACCTGCACGACCTCGCGGCGGACATTTATCTGCGCCTGGTGCGGGTGGCGATGGCCCACGGGCAGCGCAGCGCCGACGGCAGCGTGGTTCGCGGTCCTCGGCTACAAGCTGGCGCGGCTCGACGAGCGTCGCGGTCGGCGCTGGGCGGAGGGGCTCGAGTACCTCGGGGCGATCGCCCTCGACGCGCGTGAGCTGGCGACCGCCGAGAGTCTGTTCGAGCGGGGCGCGGCGGCCGAGGAGGGGGCCGGGCCGCTGCGTCGCGGCCTGGTCGAGCTGCGGCTCGGGCGGGTGCAGCGGCTGCGTGGCGATGCGGCGGGGGCGGCCGGGCGCTTCGCGCGGGGGCTCGCGCTGGCGGAGGAGGAGCTCGGGCCGGAGCACCCGCAGCTGGTGCAGTTCCTGGTCAACCTCGGCGAGGTGCAGCTCGAGCTGCGCGAGCTGGAGGCGGCGGAGGCGACGATCGGGCGCGGGCTGGCGATCTCTACGGGCGGGGCGGGCGGGGCGGGGCGCGGCGTGTACCGGCCGCAGCTGCTGCTCGCGGCGGCGCAGGTCGCCGAGCTGCGGGGCGACATGGCGGGCGCGGGGGCGCTGGCGCGGCAGGCCCGGGCCTTGCTGCGCGACCGGGCCCTGCCGGCCGATGTCCGCAGCTACCGCGGGGCGGTGCTCGACCTGGTGGCCCGGGCCGCGTTCGCGGCGGGCGACGCGACGGCGGCGCTGGACGCCTACAGCGAGCTGCTCGCGGTGCCGGAGGGGCACCTGTCCCGAGAGGCAGCTCGCTTGCTGATCGCGTACCGCAACGCGGCCGGGCTGGCGGTGACGCGCGAGCAGCCGGCGCTGGCGCTGCGCTTCGTGGCCGCGGCGGTGCCCCTGCTGGGCGAGCCGGGGCTGGCGGAGGCGGCCGGCGAGGCGCTGCGGGTCGATCTGGCGGCCCGCGAGGGGGAGGCCTTGCTGGCCCTGGGGCGGCCGGCGGCGGCGGTCCTGGTCGCCGAGCGCGCGCTCGAGCGCTGGGACCCGCAGGGCCGGCGGGAGGACGCCTCCACCGCCGACCTGCACCTGCTGTGCTTCGAGGCGCTGAAGCAGCGGGCGCCGACGCAGGCGCTGCCGCACGCGCGGGCGGCCCTGCGATACTTCGCGAACGAGGCGTCGCTGCGCGAGATCACGGAGATCCTCGAGACATGGTTGCGCCGCTACCCGGGACCCTCGCGCTGAGCGAGGCCACCAGAAGGACCGAGACATGCCAGACCTGCTCACTGCATCCACGAATAGCTGCGATGACCCGAAGACCCCGCTGGTCGAGCTGTGTAGCGCGATCCGGCGGCCGAGGCCGTTGACGGGGAGCGTCGGCGGCGGCGGCGGCTCGGGTGGCAGCGGCCACATGCCGAACCCCGAGGAGCTGGTGGCCAAGGCGCTCGAGCACGTGTGGGACGCGCTGTCGGATCAGATCCAGACCCTGCGGGCCGAGAACCGCAGCTTGCAGGAGAAGATGGACGCGATGCAGCACAGCTTCGGCAGCGAGCTGGCGGCGGCGCGCAAGGTCGCCGAGCGCCAGCGCTGAGCGTGACGGGTCGCCGCGGCGGCGCGACGCGAGGCCCTGGGATGAGGGGGCCGGCGTGCGCCGCCGCGGGATGTTGGCCTCGCTGGTTCACGCGGCGGCGCGGCGCGGGCGGGCGATCCGGAGATCGGGGCGCCCGCGCTCGAGCATGAAGCGCCACAGCGGCTTGTCGCTCTTGGCCCGGTTGCACGGGCCGCAGCTGGGCACCAGGTTGTCCGGGTGGTTGCTGCCGCCGCGCGAGCGCGGGACCACGTGGTCCCGCGTCACCTCGCGCTTGCACAGGCGCGCGCCGCAGTAGGTGCAGAGCGTGCGCACGTGCCAGAGGTAGTGGCGGAACTCGCTGGTGAAGCAGACATCGAGGCGGTCGTGGATAACGTCGGCGACGGAGGTCTTCTTGTAGCGTGCGGTCTCCCGGAGCCGGCCCAGACGCCCGTCGCCCTTGCCCTGGCGCAGGCCCATCTTGCGCAGATGGCGTGCCAGGTAGAACTCGGGGCCGCGCTCCGGGCGGGGCGTGAGGGTGTCGTATTCGTGTTTCAGCTTGACGTACATGACGGCGCCTCCTTTCGGCTTGGAACGGGTGGTCGGTGGATCAATCGCGGTAGGTCAGGGTGCTCCACTGCGGGACGGCGACCGGGCCGCCGCGGCGCAGCTCGACCTGGGCCTCGACCTCCATGTCGCCGCCGGCCAGGCGCACGCGGTCGCCGGTGCGGATGCACAGCTCGCGCAGGCGGGCCGGGGAGAGGGGGATGCAGTGGTCCTCGGTGCGGACCGTGATATCGGCGTGGATCGTGCGCATGACGGCCTCCTTCTCGGCGGAGCGATGGATGAATGGACAGAGATAAAGCGCGCAGAGGGAGTTGAACCCTCGCTTCCTCCGTGGCAGGGAGGCGTGCGGCCACCAGCACCTTGCACGCAGATCGATGGATCGACGGGTGTGGCCGCGACGGGCCAATGCCGCGGCGAATCAGCGCCCACGGATATGTGGGTACTTGCGGAGCTGCGACGGCGGGCCGCGGTCCGACGGAGGGCCGATCGAGCGGGTGTCCCGATGTCGGGGTGCCCCGATGTCGGGGTGCCCCGATGTCGGGGGGCGCTCGCTCGCTCAGCGAGCGGGGCTCATTCGCTGCGGAGGTCGGGGCTGGCCTGCAGGTGATAACCTGTGTGGCCTGGCGCCGTACCTGCGAACCAGCGACCTCGTCCCGACTCGCTCGCATCGTTCGCGGCGAACAGGCCCTTCGCCTGCACTGGGGCGGCGATCGGGAGCTGGGCGCGAAGCGGCATGTCGTGGACGGAAAGCATGGTTCACCTCTTTTACAGGCGGGCAGTGTTCCCGAACGCCGCGCCGCTGTCAAGCACCTGAACGCGACGATTGTACGAATGCGGTGATAATTTTGTGGCCGGTCCGCGGGGCCTGCTTATATGCGCACTTTCGTTCTGATGGGTTTGTTCCGGATCAGGGCGGCGCGATGCGGGCGCGGAGGATGTGGTCGCCGAGGGCGAGGGCGTCCAGGCGATCGGGATGACCGTGCTGGTCTGGGCGCAGGCGGCCGATCCAGGTGTAGCGGCCCTCGAGGTGCGGGGCGCGGGCGTGCATGAAGAAGAACTGGCTGCCGCCGGTGTCCTTGCCGGCGTCGGCGATGCCGACCGCGCCGCGATCGAAGGCGTGGTCGCCGGGCTCGCTCGGGAGCACGAAGCCGGGGCCGCCCCAGCCGTTGCCGTCGGGGTCGCCGCCCTGAAGCACGAAGCCCGGGACGTCGCGGTGGAAGCGGAGGCCGTCGTAGTAGCCGCGGCGGGTGAGGGCGACGATCTCGGCGACGGCCCAGGGCGCGGCGGTGGGGTCGAGGTCGATCTCGAGGTCGCCGACCTCGGTGCTGAGGATCCAGCGGATCGGGGCGCCGGGCAGGCTGCGCGGGTCGAGCGGCGGCGGGGGCAGTGCTGCGGCGGTGGCGATCGAGGCGGCGTTGCCCGGGCCCGGGTCGGGGGCGGTGGCGATCGCGGCGGGGCCCTGGCCCTGGCCCTGGCCGCGGAGCTGCTGCACGCAGGCGCGGGCGGCCTTGCGGACGGCGGGGCTGGCGTGGGCGCGGCTGGCCTCGCAGACGGGGAGACCGGCGGCGACACCGGTGGCCGCGAGGGTGGCGAGGAGGGTGCTGTGCAGCTCGGGCTCGCGGGCGGCGTGGGCGGTGGCGAGGGCGGCGAGGCGCTGCCACAGCGGATCGCTGGCGGCGAGAAGCGATGGCTTGGCGTGGGTCGGTGGCTTGTCGTGCGGTGCGGCGATCACATCGGCGGCCGATCCGACGACGCCGAGGACCGGGTCGGCGAGGGCGCGCAGCAGCCAGGCGTGGACGATCGTGGTGGTCGCGGGGTCGTGCCACAGCGGGCCGAGAGCGGCGACGGCGGCGAGGCGCAGCTGTGGATCGGTGGCGGTGAGGAGCGCGTCGAGCCGGGCGGCGCGCGCGGGCCAGGGGCCGCCGAAGCCGTGGATCAGCGGGCCGAGCTCGTGGGCCTCGCGCTCGCCGGGGCGCAGCAGCGGGCTCTGGCAGACGAGCGGCGGGCGCCAGCGCGGGTCGTGGGCGAGGCGCGCGGCGAGCTGGCAGTCGATGCGGGCGAGCAGGCGACGACGAGCTTCGCGGCGGGCGTCGTCGAGGTTGGCTGCGTTGGTGGGTGGGTTCGTGGGCGAGTTGTTGTTGGTCGCGGTGGGTGGGCTCGTTGGTGTGTTGTTGTTGGTCGTGGCGGGTGGGTTGATCGGCGAGTTGTTGGTGGTCGTGGTGGTGTTGCGATCGATCGCGGTGCGCAGCTGCTCGAGGGCGTGGCGCTCGCGGATCGAGGGGGCGGTGGTCTCGCTGGCGAGGCACGCGAGGGCGGCGTGGAGCTGGCGGGCGTGGGCGAGGCGCTGGGGCTCGTCCTGCGTGCGGTCGGCGATGCTGCTGCGGGCCCAGGCGAGGACGGCGAGGACGGCGGTCTGGCGATCGGGGGCGATGAGGGCGGCGAGGCGGCGCGGGTCGCTGGCGGCGGCGGGCAGCTCGCGGGTGAGGCAGGCTTGCAGCGGCGGTGTGGCGCTGCGGCGGACCAGGCCGGCGAGGGCGAGGCGCTGGAGCTCGCGGTCGCTGCTGCGGGTGTGGTCCCGCAGGAGGGCGAGGATCGACGGATCGGGGGGCGGCGTGTGCTCGTTGGCGAGGGCGTAGAGGGCGGCGTAGGTGAGCGCGGGGTCGCTGGCCAGGGCGAGGAGGTTGGCGCGGGTCGGGGCGTCGAGCGGGTGCTTGCGGCGACCGAGCACGCCGAGGGCGATCGCGGCGGTGCTGCGCAGGGCCGGGCTCGCGGTCGGGGCGAGGGCGTCGCGCAGGACGGGCAGAGATGCGGGGCCTCCGAGGCGGCCGAGAGCCTCGGCGATGGCGCGGCGCTCGTCGGCGTCGGCGCGCGGCCAGGCGGTGAGGAGGGCGGCGTCGAGGTCGGTGAGCTCGGTGTCGAGGAGGGCGGCGATGCCGAGCGCACGCGCGGCGTGCTCGCGTCGGCGAGGATCGTCGCCGCGGAGCAGGGTGAGCAGGGCGGCGATCGCCGGCGGGTCGCCGACGCGTGCGAGGGCGAGGATAACCGGGCCGGGATCGGGGTCGCCGAGGCGAGCGATGAGGGGGGCGCTGTCGCGGAGCAGCTCGAGCTCGAAGAGGGGGGTCGCGGGGATCGTTGTCGTGGTTGGGGCGGGGCCGGGGGGCGCGGCGGGGACCTGCGGGGGCGCAGCGGGGACCTGCGGGGGCGCGCAGGCGAGCAGGCAGCTCAGGGTCGTGAGGGCGAGGGCCGGGCGCATCGTCGGCGAGTGTACAGAACAATGTTGCGAGGGACTGCGGGCGAGCGAGAGAACAATGTTGCGAGCGGGATGGGTTGCGCGGGGTCGCGGCGGGCGTGCCTGCTAGCGCGGTGCGGGGTGCCTGATAGCGCGGTGGCGGCGGCGGGGCGCGCCTGATAGCGTGGGGGCATGGCGAGGTCGGTGCATATTCTGTCGTTGCTGGACGACAGCGACATCGAGTGGTTGGTGCAGGTCGGGCTGCGCCTGAGCGTGCCGCCGGTGGCTCCGCTGGTGGAGGAGGGGCTGCGCACGCCGTTCCTCTACATCATTCTTTCGGGGGCCTTTCTCGTGACGCAGAGCGCGACGGGGGCGACGGAGCGGTCGCTGTCGGTGATCCAGCGCGGGGAGCTGGTCGGGGAGCTGTCGTATCTCGACGCGCGGCCGCCGTCGGCGACGGTGCGGGCGGCCCGGGCCTCGCAGGTGCTGGCGGTGGCGCGCTCGGAGGTCGCGCGCAGGCTGCAGACGGACGTCGGGTTCGCGGCCCGCTTCTACCGGGCGCTGGGGATCACGGTGGCGATGCGGCTGCGGGCCCTGACGCGCGGCGAGCCGGAGGACGAGCCGGACCTCGAGCAGCTCGGGCTGGTGACGGTGGACGAGCGGCGCTTCGAGGCGATCATGCGCCGGCTGGAGGGGCTCCCAGGCGACGCAGACGCAGCGAGTTGAGCACGACGGTGAGGCTGCTGAGGGCCATCGCCAGGGCGGCGAGGGCGGGGTGGAGCGCGCGCAGGAAGCCCGGGGCGGCGGCGATCGGGTAGAGGGCGCCGGCGGCCACCGGGATCAGGACGAGGTTGTAGATCGAGGCCCACAGCAGGTTCTGGCGGACCACGGCGAGGGTGCGGCGCGACAGCTCCAGGGCCTCGGGCAGGCCGCGGAGGTCGCTGCGCATGAGGGTGAGGTCGGCGGCGTGGATCGCGACCTCGGCGCCGCTGCCCATGGCGACGCCGAGGTCGGCCTGGGCCAGGGCGGGGCCGTCGTTGATGCCGTCGCCGACCATGCCGACCGGGCCGTCCCGCTGGAGCGTGACGATCGCGGCGGCCTTGTCGGCCGGGAGCACGCCGGCGATCACGTCGGCGGCGGGGATGCCGGCCTGGGCGGCGATGGCGATGGCGACCTGGCGGTGGTCGCCGGTCAGCATGAGCACGCGCAGGCCGGCGCGGCGCAGGGTGGCGACGGCCTCGGCGGCCTCGGGGCGCAGGGCGTCGGCCAGGGCGAGCAGGCCGAGCAGGGCGCCGTCGCGGGCCAGCCAGACGAGGGTCTGCGGGGCCTGCAGGGCGGCGGCGGGGAGGGCGAGGAGGGCGGGTGTCGCTTGGGACAGGTGGGTGGCGGTGGCGGTGGATGTCCCGGCGGACAGGTCGGGTGTCGCTTGGGACAGGTGGGTGGCGGCTGTCCCGGGGGACAGGTTTGATGTCTCTTGGGACAGGTTGATCGTGGCGCTGGCGGTGGCTGTCCCGGCGGACAGGTCGGCGGCGAGGGCGGTGAGGGCGGTGGTGTCGACGTGGTTGCTGGTGAGCCAGCGTTCGCTGCCGATGAGGAGGTCGTGGCCGCCGACGCGGGTGCGCAGGCCGTGGCCGCCGACGGCGCGGAGGTTGTCGCTGGCGGGGAGTTCGAGGCCGGCGTCGCGGGCGGCGGTGACGATCGCGCGGGCGAGCGGGTGCTCGCTGCGCTGCTCGGCGGCGGCGGCGAGGCGGAGGAGCTCGCGCGGGTCGACGCCGGGGGCGGGCGCGAGGGCGCTGAGCGTGGGGCGGCCGCGGGTGAGGGTGCCGGTCTTGTCGAGGACGAGGGTGCGCAGGGCCTGGGCTCGCTCGAGCGCGGCCATGTTCTTGAACAGGACGCCGCGGCGGGCGGCGGCGCCGGTGCCGACGACGATCGCGGTCGGGGTGGCGAGGCCGAGGGCGCAGGGGCAGGCGATCACGAGGACGGCGACGGCGCGCAGGAGGGCCGCGCCGGCGCCCTGGTCGGCGAGCAGCCACCACAGCGTGAAGGTGAGGCCGGCGAGGGCGAGGACGACGGGGACGAACACGGCGGCGACGCGGTCGACCAGGCGCTGCACGGGGGCCTTGCTGGCCTGGGCGGCGCGGACGAGGCGGACGATCTGGGCCAGGGCCGTGGCTGCGCCGACGCGGGTGGCCTCGATCTCGAGGGCGCCGTCGCCGTTGACGGTGGCGCCGGTGACGGGGTCGCCGGTGGTCTTGCCGACGGGGCGGCTCTCGCCGGTCAGCATGCTCTCGTCGACCTCGGAGGCGCCGCTGCGGACGACGCCGTCGACCGGGATCGCGGCGCCAGGGGCGACCAACACGGTGTCGCGGACCCGGACCTCTGCGGCGGGGATCTCGAGCTCGTGGCCGTCGCGGCGGACCCGGGCGGTGGCGGGGCGGAGCGCGAGCAGGGCCCGGATCGCGGCGCCGGCCTGGCCGCGGGCGCGGGTCTCGAGCAGGCGGCCGACGCCCACGAGGGTGATGATCGCGGCGGAGGTCTCGAAGTGGACGTGGTGGCCGAGAGCGTGGCTGCCGAGGGACTCGGCGACGACCACCGGGACGCTGGCGAGGAAGGCCACGCCGGCGCCGAGGCTGATCAGGACGTCCATGGTGGCGGCGCGGGCCTTGAGCGCGTGCCAGGCCCCGCGCAGGTGCGGCGCGCCGGTGTAGGCGAGGACCGGCAGGGCGAGCGCCAGCAGGAGCCACAGGAGCCACGGGGCGGCCGTCCAGGCGCCGAGCAGGTCGAAGTCGCGGCCCATACCGAGGACCATCAGCGGGGCGGTGCAGGCGATCCCGACGAGGACGCGGCGGCGCTGACTGGCGAGCTCGGCGGCGCGGGCCAGCAGCTCGGCATCGTCGCCGCCCTCGCTGCCCGCGATCACGCTGTAGCCGGCGGCCTCGACGGCGGCGACCAGCTCACCGCGAGTGACTGTGCCGGGGGTCGCCAGGTGCACGCGGGCGGTCTCACTGGCGAAGTTGACGGCGGCCGCGGCGACGCCGGGGACGCTGGTGAGCGCGCGTTCGACGGTGTTCGCACAGTTGGCGCAGCGCAGCCCGGCGATCGCCAGCTCGAACTCGGGGTCGTCGGCGGCGGGCACGGAGCCGAGCATATCGCCGAGTCGGCGGCGGGGTGAGCGCGGCGTGTGAAATTGCTGGACGTGCTGGTGGGGTCGCGGCGATCGTCACGCCGATGCATCGCATTTCGGTCGCGGCCTTGTTGTTGTTCGCGTGCGGACCCTCGGGCGGCAAGGACCCGTCCTCGACGAGCGAGACCGGCGAGTCCGCGACGGCGACGGGCGGGTCGACGACGGTGACGGGCGGGTCGACGACGATGACGCCGACGAGCGACGGGACCGGCGCGACGAGCGACGGGACCGGCGCGGCGAGCGAGGGGACTGGCGAGACCGCGGGGGTGGATTGCTCGCCGGTCGGGCTGGACGCGTGCCCGGTGACGCAGTGCATCGAGCGCTGGGCCTTCGAGTGCCCGGGCTGCGGTGTGGAGGTTAACCCGGTGACCTGCTTCGAGATCGATGTCGGCTGCGCCTACCCGCTGCAGAATTGTCCGCTGGCGACGCCCTGCGATCGGGTGTGGGGGATGGGCTACGACGCGATCGAGGCGTTCGAGAGCGAGGCGGCGGCGCTGTGCATGTTGACGGCGCTGCGCGACGGGACGCCCGGCAGGTTCGAGGTGCTGTGGGGCGAGATGGGCGACGAGGGCATCAACTACATGCAGGTGTACAGCGGGGGCAAGGGCACGGTGCTGATCGAGTGGGAGGTGGACTGTCAGGGCTGCCCGGAGTCGGGGGCGGTCGGTCGCTCGGGCCAGCTGACCCTTCAGCCAGGTAGCTACTTCGACGACTGTCTGGCGGCGCCGGACACCGCGTCGCTGATCCAGTGCGTGTTTGGCTTCGTCGACTTCGCCGCCGGTCAGCCGCCGCCGGACGCCTACGCGCCGCCGTTCACGACCGGCGAGTGCGCGTCGCTGGATCTGAGCTGCCCGACCTGAGGGTCGCGGGCGCGGGCTCAGGTGCAGTAGTTGCCGTTCATGTTGTTGGGCAGGGCGAGGCCGGTGCAGGCCATGCCGATCGGGCAGTCGGCGACGCCGGTGCACTTGAGGGCGCACACCTTCTGCGCCGGGTTCAGGCTGATCGTCAGGCACTCCTGGACGGCGGGGGCCTTGGGCGCGGGGCCGCAGTCGGCGACCTGGTTGCACAGCAGGGTGCAGTAGCCGTCGATGACCTTCATCGTCATGGCGTCGGTGATCGTGAAGCAGCCGTCGGTGAGGTTGACGTTGCAGGGGGTGTTGTCGAGGCAGGACTCGTAGAGGCCGTCGGCGGGCTGCGGGTCCTTCGGGTCGGGTGGGTCGCCGGTGGTGGTGCTGGGGTCGACGTTGGTGGTGCTGGGGTCGACGCCGGTGGTGGTGCTGGGGTCGACGTTGGTGGTGCTGGGGTCGACGCCGGTGGTGGTGCTGGGGTCGACGCCGGTGGTGGTGACGGGGTCGCTGCTGGTCTCGCCGGGGCCCTGGGTGGTCGCGCTGACCTCACCGGTGGTGACGCCGCCGGTCTCGCCGCCGGTGGCGCTGGGGTCGGAGCTGGCCTGGGTGGGCTGGCTGGCGCTGATGCTGCTGGAGAAGCCGGAGACGTTGGACTTGTCGTCGCCGCAGGCGCTGGCCAGCGAGAGCAGGGAGACGAGCGCGACGGAGCCTCGCAGGCGGTGAGCGGACGATAAGTAGTGCATTGTCAACGACCCTCCGGGGGCGCGCCTGATCTGCGAGCGCCAGCCTCGCTTTGTCTTATCGACAACGCGAGCGCAGCGTCAAGCGGGAACTCGCGGGGCCGGGGCGGGGGCCGGAGCCGGGGCCTTGCGGCGGCGCAGCCACAACTGCCGACAGGCGCGCAGGGCCAGGAGCAAGGCCAGCAGGAAGCAGGCGGCCCGGCCCTGGACCAGCAGCATGCTGGCGAGGCCGGTGCTGCTCGGCATCAGCGGCGGCGTGGCGAACAGGAGGGCGTCCGGGGCGCGACAGAGGACCAGGGCGGCGAGGGTGATGAGGGCCCAGGGGACCAGGGCGGCGCGCAGCAGGGCAGCGTCGCTGCAGTCCCAGCGCCACACGGCGACGCCGGCGAGGACCAGCAGGCCGAGCAGACCGGGGCCGCTGGCGTAGAGCATGGCCTGACCCTGCGGCGGGTAGACGGCGGGGTTGGAGAGCGAGGGCCAGCCGCACTCGGCGGTCACGCCGAGGAGGGCGAGCAGGAGCCAGCCGACGCCGAGGGCGGGCGGGAGCCAGCGCGGGCCGCCGAGCGGCGGTGAGAGCAGGGCGAGGCGGCTGGTCCATGGGACATGGTGCGAACGACCTGTCCTCAGGGACAGGCTGGCGAGGATGATGATGAGGCCGGCGACGGTCCAGCGCAGCGGGCCGGGGCGGGGGATCGTGGCGCCGCGGGCGGGGTCCTGGAGGGCGGCGGCGAGGGGCCGGCCGCGGGCCTCGGGGTGGAGCTCGGCACTGAGGGCGTCGGCGAGGGCGCGGGACAGGTCGACCAGGTGGACCAGCGCGGGCAGGCCGGGGGCCACGGCGCCGCCGAACAGGCAGGCGCGGACGATGCGGATCTCCGGCTCGGCGCCGCCGTGGCCCCCGGCGGCGCGGTGACCGTGATCGGAGAGCACGAGCCAGAGGGTGCCGGGGTCGGAGGGGGCGGCGGTGTGGAGGACGCCGAGGAGGCTGTCGGCCCACGCGGCCGCGGTCGCGTAGTCGAGGGAGGCGGCGCCGCTGCGGTGGCCGGCCTCGTCGACGCGCAGGACGTGGACGAACGCGAGGCGGGCCGGCGAGGTGACGGCGGCGTGGGCGGTGGGGATGAAGTCGTGGGCGCGCCAGTTGGGCAGGTCGTCGGAGGTGGGGTCGTCGCTCGCGTCCCATTGCGGCAGGGCGCGGCTGAAGCCGAAGGCGTGGACGATCTCCGGGTGCGATTCGGCGACGGCGACGCTGTCGACCTGACGCGGGAGCGCGGCGCGGGGCGGCTCGGGGAGGCCGCCGACGTGGTACTGCACGCCCGACTGCTGCTGCGTGCGCCCGGTCCACAGGACGTGCTGCACGGGCAGGGAGACGGTCGGGAAGCCGACGTCGACGTGGAGCTCCTGGCCGCGGGCGCACAGCTCGGAGAGGTGCGGGAGGCCGGCGGCGTGGCTGCGCGAGAGGCCGTCGAGGAGGACGACGCGGACGCGGACGACTGGTTCGACGCCGGCGCCGATCGGGGCGCGCGGCCACACCGGGGCGTCGTCGGCGACGGCGCCGTCGACGAAGAACTGGCGGATGAAGGCGCGACGCCCGGCGCCGATGCCGAGGCCCGCGAGCACGAGCGCGAGCAGCAGGAGGCCGCGGAGCGCGAGGGTGCGGGCGAGGAAGGTCATCCGCGGCGAGGGTAGGCGATCGGGCGCGGGATGTCGCCGCTGCGGGGAGCGCACGCCAGAAGCGGGCAGGCGATCGGGCGCGGGATGCGGGGAGCGCGGGGCGGTGAGACGTTGAGTGCTGGGGTCGGGCGGTGGAGCCGACGGATTCAGCGCTTCTGCGGGTGGGCCTGGAACCACGCGACGGTGGCCGCGACGGCGCGCTCGTGGGGCGTGACCTCGGCGCCGAAGGCTCGCTCGAACTTGGCGTGGCTGAACTGGTAGGGGCGCTCCCACTGGTAGAGGAGCTCGGAGAGCTCGCGCATGACGGGGATGAAGAGGCCGAGGATCTTGAACACGGCGCCGGGGGCCTCGCCGAGCTTCGGGGGCTTGCCGGCGGCCTGGAAGATCAGGGTGAGGAGCTCGCGCTGGGTCAGGGTCGGGGCGCAGGGGAGGTGCCAGACCTGGCCCATGGCCTCCTCGTGGCTGCCGAGGGTGATGAGGCCGCGGGCGAAGTCGTCGAGGTAGATGAACGTGTGGGGCAGGTCGAGCTTGCCCATGACGGCGACCTTCTTGCCGGCGATCGCGGGGTAGAAGACGCGGTCGCCGTAGATGGTTGTGGTGGTAGCGAGCGGGCCGTAGAAGTCGGGGGCGCGGCCGATCGCGGCGCGCAGCTTGCCGGCGGCGTGGGCCTCGAGGAGCATGTTGGACATCTCGGCGCGCAGGCGGCCCTTGCGGGTGGTGGCGGCGTACGGGAGGTCCTCCGTCATCGGGCCGGCGACGGGGCCGTAGGCGTAGACGCTCTCGGCGCTGACGAGGCGGGCGCCCCTGGCCTCGGCGGCGGCCATGACCCCGCGCTGGATCGGCGGGTAGAGCTCGGCCCAGCGGGTGTAGTCGGGGGCGGCGGTGTGGTAGAGGACGGCGGCGCCGTGGGCCGCTTTGGTGGCGGCGGCGGGGTCGGAGGCGTCGGCGCGGACGACCTCGACGCCGGCCGGGGCCTGCAGGTTGCCGCCGCGGCTGACCATTCGGACAGGTAGGTCGCGGGCCACGAGCTGGCGCATGATCGCCTGGCCGAGAGCGGCCGACCCGAACACCACGTGGAGGCCCTGGCTTGTCATCGAGGCTCCCATATCACGATCGCCGGGCGGCCGGCAGCAGGGGCGGGAGGGGCATGTGCGAGCGCGTGCCGTGGCGCCAGGGCCGAGCGAGGTGGGCGCTCGCGTGGGGTGGCCGCTGGACGGCGTTTCTCGGGGGTGTGGGCTCGCAGGCGCGGACTGGCAGCGATCGCGCCCGCGGCTGCGGGGCGGCCGATCTCAGGGGCGGCGCATCAGCAGCGCCGGACATCCCGGATCTCAGCCGCGCCGCATCAGCAGCAAGTACGCCGCGCCGGACACCAGGACCCCCGAGAACCACGCCCCCTGGAACAGGAACAGCGCGCCAGGGATGAGCTTGCCGGCGAGGACGACGGCGACGCCGAGCAGCATCGCGGCGATGGCCTTGAGGTTAAATCCACGGGTATAGCGATAGGGGCCGCGGCTGTCGTAGAGGCCGTCCAGGTCGAGCTGGGTGCGGCGCAATAGCCAATAGTCGGCGAGCAGGACGCCGCTGACGGAGCCGAGCAGGCCGGAGTAGCTGACGAGCCAGCCGATGTACATATCGAGGACCAGCCAGGGGCAGAGCAGGACGCCGAGGACGGCGGCGATGAGGCCGCCGCTGCGGAACGAGACGCGGCGGGGGAAGGCGCTGGCGATCGAGTTGGCGGGGCCGACGACGTTGGCGGCGATGTTGGTGGACAAGGTGGCGACGGCGAGTGTGAACATTGCGACGAAGGCGAGCAGGGGGCTATCGGCGTCGTGGGCCAGGCGGACGACGAGGTCGACGGGGTTCCAGATCGCGTGGCCGTAGAGCAGGACGGTGGCGGAGGTGACGGCGACGCCGATGAAGCTAAACAGCAGCATGGTGGTCGGCAGGCCGTAGAGCTGGCCGAGCAGCTGCTCGCGCTGGTCCTTGCAATAGCGGGTGAAGTCGGGAATGTTGAGCGAGAGGGTGGCCCAGAAGCCGACCATGGCGGTGAGGCCGGGGAGGAACACGTGGATAAACCAGGACAGGCCGCTGTACTCGGATTCAGTGACGAGGCTCGCTGAATGGGCGAGGATCGTGCCGAGGCCGCCAGCGGCGCTGACGGCCCAGCCGAGCAGGGCGAGGCCGACGACGATGAGGAAGGGGGCGGCGAAGTTCTCGAGCCATTTGATTGAGTCGGTGCCGCGCCACACGAACACGACGTTCATGAGCCAGAAGGCGACGAAGCAGATCCAGCTCGGGAGGGTCAGGCTGATGAAGGTCGCGCCGCCGCCGAGGGTGAGCCATCCGGGCCAGAGGATGCCGACCATGGCGGAGATGGCCTCGCCGCCGATGTACGTCTGGATGCCGAACCAGCCGCAGGCGACCAGGGCGCGGGCGAGGCTCGGGACGTGGGCCCCGAACACGCCGAAGGAGGCGCGGGCGAACACGGGGAAGGGGACGCCGTAGCGGGTGCCGGCGTGGCCGCAGAGGATCATCGGCACCAGCACGACGAGGTTGCCGAGCAGGATCGCCAGCATGGCCTGCCACCAATTCATGCCGCTGTCGACCAGCGAGGCGGCCATCATGTAAGTCGGGACGCACACGGCCATGCCGACCCACAGGGCGGCGAGGTGCCAGCGGTTCCAGGTCCGCTCGTCGGGGCGGGTGGGCGCGAGGTCGGGGTTGTGGAGGACCGGGTCGGTGGTCATTGGCGCGCTGCGCTCGTGGTGGAGGACCGGGTCGGTGGTCGGGCACGCTCGTGGTGGCGGACCGGGGATGGTCACGGGCAGTTCTGGACCGGGAGGTCAGTGACCTGCATCGGCTCGCTGGCGGGCACCCAGGGCATGTCTTGCGGGAAGTCGAGGGTGAGGTCGAGGTCGACTGTGTGCGGGCAGCCGAGCATCGGGTCGATGATGAAGTCGACGGTGCCAGCGCCGGCGATCGCGGCGACGCCCATGTTGCCAGGCATGCCGTCGAGGCAACCGGCGACGCCCTGGGTGATGTTGGCGTTCTGGGCGCCCCACTCGGCGGGGGCGACGATCTTGAGGTTGGGGTCGCCTTGCGTGGGGTGGGCGACGTGGAGCGTGGTGCAGCGATCGTTCACCACGTCGGCCTTGTGGATCAGGACGTGGTCGAGGCCGCCGGCGAAGAAGAAGGCGGCGTACTGGGCGTCGAGGTCGACGCCGGTGGTGGTGTCGGTGGTGCTGGTCGTGGTGCTGGTCTCACCGGTGGTGCTGGTCTCACCGGTGGTGGCGTCGCTGGTGGCGGCGTGGGTGGTGATGCTGGCGTGCGTAGTGGCGAGGCCAGTGTCGTGGCCGGTGTCGTGGCCGCTGTCGGTGGTGGTCGACGGGGTGGTGTCGCTCGAGAGCGGGCTGGTCGGGACGTCGCCGGTGTCGTCGGGGGTCGTGGTGACGTCGGTGGCGCCGGCGGTGCTGCTGGTGCCGGCGGTCTCGCCGGTGCTGTCGGCCTTGTCGGGGCCGCAGGCGGCGAGGAGGGGCAGAACCAGGAGAAGGCGAGTCATGAGCCCGGGTGTACGCCGGGCGGCCGCGGGCTGTCCACGGGGCCGACGAAGCAGGACGTCAGGGGCACACGCAGCGGACCTTGTCGCCGCCGTTCGGGACCTTGCCGGTCTGGCCGCAGTCGAGGTCGTAGCGGGCGCCGGTACAGCGTTGGGCGCCCTTCCCGTCGGGGCTGCAGGCGGAGTACATCTCGACGCAGCCGTCGCCGAGGCCGGGGCGCGGGTGGAGGTCGCGGTGGCCGGCGAGCGGAGGGGGCGGGGCGGCGGGCGGTGGAGTTGGTGGGGTTTCGGCGAGCGGGGGTGGGGGTGTCGGAGGCGTCGGTGGGGTTTCGGCGATTGGGGGTGGTGGTGTCGGAGGCGTCGGTGGGGTGGGTGCGGTCGGGGTTGTCGGTGGCGTCGGGGCGGCGGGCTTGGTCGGCTCGGTCGGGGCGGTGCAGGCGAGGAGCAGGGCGCCGAGGAGGAGGAGGCGGTGCATGGTGGGACGATAACCTGGGTGGGAGCGCGGGCGGTGGGGCACGGGCCGGGGTGGGGCCGGCCCTCCGGCGAGCGACGCCTCCGCTAAAGGCAAGGCGGTCGGCGTCGCCGAGAGCCGGCCCCACCCCGGCCCTGAATGGGGTGACGTCGCTGCGCGGTATGTAGCAGCGAATGCGACGGGTTGCACTCGATATGTCGCATTGCTGTGAGCCTCGAAGCGCTCACCGTTCAATGCACTCAAATGGGTCCGGGGCAGTCCTGCGGAGCGTCCGTGTCGGGCGCGCACATTGCTGTCGGGCCCATGTCGCCGCAACAATCGTCGTGGCTGCAGAGGATGCAACTCCATTCGAAGCAGGCCGTGATGCGTCCAATGTGAATGAGTTGTGGTCGCCGTGTGGCACCTTTCGTTCCTGTCCGAAGAGGCAGGTTGCGAGTCTCAGGCCGGGGCGGGCCTCGGCGACGCCGTGATGCATGCAATGTGAATGAGTTGTGGTCGCCGTGTGGCACCTTTCGTTCCTGTCCGAAGAGGCAGGTTACGAGTCTCAGGGCCGGGGCGGGTCCGGCCTCGGCGACGCCGATCGTACCGTCCTTTAGCGGAGGCTTCGCTTGCCGGGGGGCCGACGGGGGGGTCGACCGAGTCAAGGGGCGCCGTGGAGAACGAAGTTCTCCAAAGGCGAACCCGCCCTGTCTGAGGGCGAACCCCCCGTCGGACATCCGGCTTCTCGAGGATACGCGCGCGCCCGCCGGACCCGCCCCGGTCCGTGCCACGATACTCGCGGAGTCCTGCTGTGATAGCGAGGATACTCGCGGAGTCCTGCTGTGATAGCCCGGTCCGTGCCACGATACTCGCGGAGTCCTGCTGTGATAGGCCGGTCCGTGCCTTGATATTCGCGGACCTGCGATAGCGAGGGGTCGGCCTTCAGGGCAGCTGGGCGCGGCGCAGGGCGGCGGCGGCGAGGGCGTCGAGCACGGGCTCGTCCATGCCGATCGCGCCGGGGCTCAGGTGGAGGGTCAGCTGCGGGTATGCGGCCTGGACGGCGGCGATGAGGGCGGGGACGTCGCGCTTGATGTGTTTGCCGCCGGGGCTGAGGAACAGGGGGACGACGGCGATCGTGCGGTGGTCCGTGGCGAGCCTGGCGATCGCGGCGGCGAGGGTGGGCCCGTGCTCGAGGGTGGCGACGTGGACCGGCGTGGCGGGCTGAGCAGGCGCAGGCGAGCCGCGGTGCGCTCTGCCGGGGCGAGCCAGTCGGGGTCGGGGCTGCCGTGGGCGAGCAGGACGATCGCGTCGGCGATCATGCGCGGGCGGCTCGCAGCTCGACGGCGAGGATCGAGGCGTGGTCGCGCAGGCGCTGCAGGAGGGCGGGCGTGGGCTCCTGCTCGAAGGTGATGGTGGCGCAGGCTGCCTGGCCGCCGGCGAAGATGATGTTGCTCATGTTCTGCACGTTGACCTGCTCCTCGCGCAGGGCCGTGAGCACGCCGGCGAGCACGCCGACGTGGTCGAGGTGGCGGATGACGAGGCTGTAGCGGGTGCTGCGGTCCGCGAGGTTGACGCTGTGGTGGACCACGCCGTGGGCGGCGTAGTCGTGGACGATGCGCAGGACCTCCTCGGCGATCGCGGCCTCGGCCTGCTCGGTGGAGGCGCCGATGTGCGGGGTGGCGTAGATGTCCGGGAGGTCGGCGGCGAGGCTGTGGTAGCTGGCCTTGCTGTCGGCGGGCTCGCCCTCGAAGACGTCGAGGCCGGCGCGCAGCTGGCCGCTGCGCACGGCCGCGGCGAGGGCGGCGTCGTCGACCACGCCGCCGCGCGAGGTGTGGAGGACGATGCTGCCGGGGCGCAGGAGGGCGAGCTGCTCGGCGCCGATGAGGTGGTGGGTCGCCTTGTTGAAGGGGACGTGGACGCTGACGACATCGGCGGCGCAGAGGAGATCGGCGAGGGACGGCTGGGGGGTGACGCCGAGGTGCTCGTAGAGCTCGGGGCCGGGCATCTGCGGGTCGTAGGCGAGGAGCTTCATGCCGAAGGCGCGGGCGCGGACGGCGACCTCACGGGCGATGACGCCGAAGCCGACGAGGCCGAGGGTCTGGCCCTTGATGCCGCGGGCCTTGCCGAACTTGCCCTTGTTCCACGTGCCCTGGCGCAGCTCGAGGGTGGCGTCGACGATGCGGCGGTCGAGCGCGAGGAGGAGGCCCATGGTGAGCTCGGCGACGGCGATGGCGTTCTTGCCGGGGCAGTTGGCGACGAAGATGCCGCGGGCGCTGGCGGCCTTGAGGTCGATGGTGTTGACGCCGGCGCCGGCGCGGATGACCAGCGAGAGGTTGGCGCTGGCCTGCATCGCGGCGGCGTTGACGACGGTGGATCGGACGACGAGGATGTCGGCGCGGGTCTCGGCGATCGCGGCGGGCAGGTCGGCCTCGCCGAGCTCGGGGCGGTACACGACCTCGCCTGTGCGGGCCAGGATGTCGCGGCCCTGGGTCGGGAACTTGTCGGCGATCAGCACCAGCATGCGCGCAGAGATATCACAGGCGCGGGGAGCGGTGGATCGCGGATCTGGCGGTGGGCGGGTCGTGTCTGGCAGGCGGCGGATCGGCGTGCGGTGTGCAGGAGCGGGTGGATCGCGGATCTGGCGGTGGGCGGGAGATCCCGGTATGTGTGGGGCCGTGCGTGGCGCGGAGCGACTGCTGTGGGGTTCGTTGTGGCTGCTCGGCTGCGGGGCGGGCGAGCGGGCGCCGTCGGCCAGCCCGTCGCCGCCGCCGGCGAGCGGGGCGGTCGGTGGGCAGGAGCGCAGCGCGGGGCCGCCGGCTGCGGGTGCGGGGACCGGTGGTGGGATCGCGGGTGTTGCGGGTCTCGCTGGTGGGTCGAGCGCTGCGGGGCCGGGCGTGGTGGCGCAAGCGGTCGCGGCGAGGCCGGGGCCGGCGGACGCGGGCAGCTGCCCGGCGCAGGACGATCCGGGCTACGGGCTGCTGGTGGTGCCGCAGCGGGCGGTGGTCGGGCAGCAGCTGACGATCCTGGCGGCGACGCTCGACGACGAGGCGGCGATCGCCGTGCGCGTCGACGCGGGGCCGCGGGTGCAGGAGGCGGGGGAGGGTGTCCCTGCGGACATGTCCTTTCGGACTGGTGTGCCGGCGGCGACGATCGTCCGCCTGACGCCGACGCAGGCCGGCGAGCTGACGGTGGTCGCCGGGCGCGGCGGGGTCGGGCGCGCGTGCTTGCGGGTCAAGGTGCGGGCCGCGGCGGCGCGCGAGGCCCCGCCGGCGGCGCCCGGGAATCAGGCGTGGCCGAGCGTGCGCGGGTGGGACGCGGGCGAGGAGGCGCTGTACTCGGCGTGGCTGCGCGAGCTGTTCCACGCCGAGCTCGGGGCCGACCTGGCGACCACGGCGCTCGACCAGATCACGAGCGACGCGGGGCGCAACCTGCTGCATGGGTCGCTCGGCTGGGACGAGGACGCGAAGCACCCGACCGGGCTGGCGATGCGGCCGGACTGCGCCGACGTGCCGTACTTCTTGCGGGCGTACTACGCGTGGAAGCGCGGGCTGCCCTTCGTGTTCCGCGGCTGCTCGCGCGGGAGCCCGGGCAAGGCGCCGCGCTGCGGTGAGGGGACGGACAACGCGGCGCCGCAGGACGGCACCGGGCCGCAGCCGGGGCAGCTCGGGGCGGTGCAGTACTACCTGCGGCGGACGCTGGCGTGGGGGGTGCATACGGGCAACGGGCGGGTGGCGATGACGGACGAGCGCAGCGACCTGTACCCGGTGCGCCTCGATCGCCGGGCGCTGCGGCCGGGCACGGTGTACGCGGATCCCTACGGGCATATTTTGGTGCTGGTGGAGCTGTTCGAAGGGACAGGTGGTCGACCGGGGGTGCTGTACGCGGTCGACGGTCAGCCGGACGGGAGCATCACGCGCAAGCGGTTCTGGGAGGGCAACTTCCTGTGGAACCCGGACCCGGGGCTCGGCGGATCGGGGTTCAAGAACTTTCGTCCGGTGGTGGTGAGGGACGGGGTGGCGGCGCAGATGACCGACGCGGAGATCGCCGGGGCGCCGGGCTACGGGGATGGATCGCCGGCGCAGGCCGAGCTGGCGGCGCCGGCCTTTTATGACGCGATGGAGCGCATCATCACGCCGGGGACCCGCGACGCGCTGCTGGCCCAGGAGGAGGCCGTGGCGGCGCTGTTCGAGCAGGCCCGCGTGCGCGTGACCTCGGTGGCCAACGGCGACGACTACTTTAAAAAGAACCCGGGCGCGACGGTGGCGATGCCGGAGGGCTTCAAGGTGTTCGAGACGACGGGGGCGTGGGAGTCGTACTCGACGCCGGCACGCGACCTGCGGCTGCTGATCGCGATGGACGTGGTGCGCGGCTTCTCGGACAAGGTGCGGCGCCAGCCGGCGGTGTTCGGGGTGACCGAGGGGCCGGGGCTGGACGAGTTGATCGTGAAGCTCGAGCAGGCGCGCGGGGAGCTGCTGGCCGCGCCGCGCTTTCGCTTCGAGTACCGGCGCAGCGACGGGTCGACGTGGGGGCTGACGCTCGCGGATCTGATGACGCGGGCGAGCGCGCTCGAGGCGGCCTACAACCCGAACGACTGCCCGGAGCTGCGCTGGGGCGCGAAGCCGGGGAGCGACGAGGCGAGGACCTGCGGGCGCACGGCGCCGGCCGAGCAGCAGGCGAAGATGCAGCGGTACCGGAGCTGGTTCGCGGAGCGCAAGCGTCCGGCGCGGGGGACCTGAGGCGCTGCAGGGCGCAGGGGACCGGAGGGGGGGCAGGGCCTGGCATGAGGGACCTGAGGCCCGGGGCCGGGCTGGCGCGAGGGACCTGAGGGCCCGGGTCAGGGGTGGCGCGGGGCGTGGTCGAGGGCGCCGAGGATCATGCCGGTCATGGCGGCGGCCATCGCGGGGTCGTCGAGGCGCTCGGGGTCGCGGCGCAGGGTGGTGCGGACGAGGCCGCCGAGGGCCTGCACGAGGGCCGCGCCGAGCAGCTCGGGGGCGGCGAGGCGGAGCTCGCTGCGGGCGCGCAGGGCCTCGCCGACCCGCAGCTCGAGCTCTGTCTCGAAGTGGTCGATGCTGGCGCTGGCCTGGCGGGCGGCGCACTGGTGGAGGGCCTGGTGGAGGCGCGGGGCGACGCGGTGGGCGGCGACGATGGCGGCGACCAGCTGGGCGACCGCGCCGGGCAGCGGGCGGTCGCGGATGCCGGCGAGGGCTTCGCCGAGGACGCTGCTCATGACGGCGATGTGGCGGCGCACCAGCTCGTCGATGAGGGCGTCGCGGTCGGTGAAGTACTGGTAGAGCGAGCCGATGCTGACGCCGGCCCGCTCGGCGATCGCGTTGGTGGTGGCGGCCTCGGCTCCGTGGCGCTCGAGGATCTGAGCCGCGGCCTTGAGGATCGCCTCGACGGTCGCCTGGGCTCGACCCTGGATCGGGCTGCGGCGGGGCTGGGGACGCTTCTTGTGGGCTTTCGGGCGGGTGGGGGTGGGCATCGGGAGAACGCGAGTGGCGAATATCTGAGCAAAGGCTCATCTTCTTCGCAAGCCAAAAAGGAAAGGCCACCATGCGAAAGATCGTCAAGCTGTTGCGCTTTGGAAGCACGTACATCCGCCTCGTCCGCGACGCGGGTCGCCTTGATCTGGTGTTCGCCCTCGCGGACGCGCTGGCCGACCCGAAGGAGCCGCCGCCGGGGCTCACCGAGATGCTGGGTCGGCCGGGAGTCGCGGAGTATATGGCCGGGTCGATGGCGCCGCTCCAGGTCGAGTTGGTGGCGCTGCGGGCGATGCCCGCGGGCAGCCTGGGGCGGGCCTTCGCGGCCTTCCTCGACCAGCGTGGGCTCGATCCGCACGGGCTCTATCACAGAGATGCGGAGCAGGTCGTCACAGATGTCGATCGCTTCAAGCTGCACATGGAGCGGACCCACGACGTGTGGCACACGGTGCTGGGCTTCGAGACGGACGTCGCGGGCGAGCTGGGGCTGCAGGCGTTCACGATGGCGCAGCTGGATTCACCGCTGGGCGCGGTGCTCCTGTCGGCGGGGCTGCTCAACGGGCTGCTGTTGGCGCCGGAGGATCTGACGCGGCGGATGGAGGCGATCGTCCGCGGCTGGCGGCTGGGGCAGAGCTTGCGGCCGCTGTTCGGCGCCGACTGGGCCAGCATGCTGGGCTGGCAGCTCACGGAGGTGCGGGCCCACTTCGGCGTGCGTGACGAGGACGTGCGGGTCGCGGCGATGGCGGCGTGAGCGTGGCTGCGGCGGGGGAATAATCGCCGCGATGGGCGTGCGGGGGTGACGACGCGGTGGAGCGGGCGAATGGCGCCCGCGGTTGACACCCGCGGGCGCGCGCGCGAGAACGCGGGCCCGTGCGCCGCCTCGCCTGTCTCTGGCTCGCCTCCTCGCTGATCGCGGTGGGCGGGCCGGCGCGCCCGCTGCACGCGGCGCCGGTCAGCGAGCGCGCGGCCGATGTGCCGCTCGCGGTCGAGGGACCTGCGCCAAAGGACAGGTCGGGAGAGGCTGGCGCGGAGGACAGGTCGGCTGGCTCCGGGGACAGGTCGGGGTCAGCTGGCCCGGAGGACAGGTCGGGAGAGGCTGGCCCGGAGGACAGGTCGGGGTCGGCTGGCCCGGAGGACAGGTCGGCTGGCTCTGGGGACAGGTCGACGCCGCGGTCGGCGGCCGAGGGGATGCCCGCGGCGCCGCGGGTGCCGGCGCCGACGGCTGCGATCAAGGATGGGGGTCCAGAGCTGGTCACGGTGGCGGTCGGGCTCGGGCCCTCGGCGCCGGGCTCGAAGGCGGAGACGGCGGTGGTCGACGCGCTCGAGCGCGCCGCCCGGGCCTCGCAGGCGCCGCCGACGCTGGTTCGCCGCCTGCGGGCCGGGGCGGGCGAGGGGCGGGCGATCTGCCGCGAGCGTCGCGACGACCTGGTGCTGCTGCTCGAGTACATGCCCGATCGACCCGAGCCGGTGTTGGTGCCCCGGGACTGCCGCCTCGACCGTGAGCTGGCGCTCCGGGGGAAGGAGGCCGCAGGTGAGCCGGCCCTCATCGGCGTACTGTGGGAGGAACATCGGGCGCTCGTCCGCGGCGGGGCCCGCGAGCGCAAGGTGAGGATCAGCCGCAAGGTGAAGACGGGCCTCATCGCTGGCGGGGCGATCGTGGTCGTCGGGCTGGCGATCGTGCTGGTTGTGGTCAACAGCTTGCGCCGCGAGACGGTCGTGCTCACAGTGGGGCCATGACGCTTGCGGCACGTTTCGGGCGCTGGTTCATTTCTTTGTCCCTCGCGCTCGTGGCGGCTGTATTGCTGTACGTGGGGCTGTTCGTGGGGCTGTTCGTGGGCCCCGTCGGGGTGGCACACGCGGAGTCGGGCACGCTGGCGGGCTGGCAGCTGTCGACGGCGAGCAGCGAGCTGATCGTCGGGCGGGTGACGCTGCGCTACGACCCGAGCCTGGCCGACGAGGCGCGCGAGCTGGCGGACTACATCCCGGGCTCGTGGCGGGAGATCGAGAAGGCGCTGGCCGGCGACCTCGACGACCGGCTGACGATCAACTTCGTGGCCCACGCGGGGCGCATCGCCGAGGGCACCGGCATGCCGCGCTGGGCCGCGGGTGTGGCCCACTCGGAGAGCGGGGAGATCGTGATCTCGAAGCACGCGCCCGACGGCTCGCTCAGCGACCTCGACTCGCTGCTGCGCCACGAGATGGCCCACGTCGCCCTGTATCGGGCCACGGGCGGGCAGGAGCTGCCGCGCTGGTTCCACGAGGGCGTGGCCGAGAGCTTCGGCAACGAGATCGATCTGCTGCGCAGCCAGACCCTCGCGGGCGCGGTGTTCGGGCCCGGCGTGCCGGCGCTCGATCAGCTCGAGGACAACTTCCACGGCATCGACCCGATCGCGGTCACGGTGAGCTACGCGGCGGCCCGCGACTTCGTGAACCACCTCCGCTACCGCGACGACGGCTCCGACCTGCGCCAGCTGATGACCGAGCTGCGCCGCGGCACCAACTTCGAGGCCGCGTTCGTCAAGGCCTTCGACCGCAGCCTCGGGGAGCTCGACGGCGAGTGGCGCAGCGGGCTGACGGGGCGCTTCGTGTGGTTCCCGGTGATCAGCTCTGGCGGGCTGCCCTTCGCCGCCCTGTCGCCGCTGGTCGTGATCGCGGCGGTGCGTCGGCGTCGCCAGCTGAAGGCCGGCTGGGACCGCCTGAGCCGCGAGGACGAGGCGCTGCACGCCGAGGTCGCGGCGGTGCTGCGCCGGCCCGGGCTGGTGCTGGCGCCGTCCTGAGCGGGTGAGACCTCGCCTGGCCTCAGGGACATGTCCGTGGGGCCTCGGCTGCTGACTCCGTCCTGAGGGGGGCGCTTCGCCTGGCCCCACGGACATGTCTGCAAGGCCAGGTGGATCGGCGCGGCCGAGGTCGAGGGGGCAGGTGGCGCGCCGAGGGCGCGGCTTTACAGGAGGGGGCGCGCTGGGCTATGGCCCCGGACGATGCAACGGATCGGTGCAGGGACGCTGCGCGGGCGGGTGCTTCGGCCGCTGCCGGCTGCGATCGCGGGCCTGCGTCCGACCGGGTCGAAGGTGCGGGGGGCGATCTTCGATCGCCTGCACCTCGGGCTCCCGGACATGGTGGTGCTCGATCTGTTCGGGGGCAGCGGGGCCCTGACGATCGAGGCGCTGAGCCGCGGCGCAGCCCGGGCCACGATGTTTGAGCAGCACCCGAAGGTGCTTGCCCACCTGCGGACGCAGCTCCGTGAGTTCGCGCTCGAAGATCGGGTGCGGCTGTTCGCGGGCGACGCCTGCGAGCTGCTGCTGCGCCCGGTGGCGGTGCTCGGCGGGCCCTTCTCGCTGGTCCTGGTCGATCCGCCCTACGCGATCACCACGGCCGTGCTGCCGATCGTGGCGGCGCGCCTGAGCGGGGGTCTGCTGGTCCCGGGGGCCACGCTGGTGTGCGGGTACGATCGCGCGACTCGCCTGCCCGCGTGGCCGGCGGGGTTCACCGTCGAGACCTCGCGTCACTACGGTCAGGCCGGGGTGGATTTTGTCCGCTGGGACGGCGGCTCCAGCCGCTAAGCTGGGGACACCCGAAAACCCCGAGGCGACGCCGATGATCGACCTACCCACCAACGCTCGCGCCGGCATGCTGAGCTCGTCGCCCACTCTGGCGATCTCCGCCCGTGCGGGCGAGCTGCGGGCGCAGGGCAAGGCGGTGCTCAACTTCAGCGCTGGCGAGCCCGACTTCCGCCCGCCGGCCGCGGTCACGGCGGCGCTCACCGAGTTCCTGGCCACGCGGCCGGTGCACTACACGCCGGTCGCGGGGATGCCCGAGCTGCGTGACGCGGCGGCGGCCGAGCTCGGTCGCTACCACGAGCGGCCGGTGCTGCGGAGCGAGCTGCTGGTGTCGTGCGGGGCGAAGCACAGCCTGGCCAACCTGTTCGCGGTGACGCTGGCGCCGGGCGACGAGGTCGTGATCCCGGCGCCGTATTGGGTCTCGTACGTGGACATGGTGAAGCTCGGGGACGGCGTGCCGGTGGTCGTGTCGACCCGGCGCGAGGACGGCTGGCGCCTGCAGCCGGACGATCTGGCGGCGGCCCTGACCCCGCGGACGCGCTTCGTCGTGATCGGCAACCCGACCAACCCGACGGGCGCCGGCTACAGCGCGGCCCAGCTGCGGGCGCTCGGCGAGGTGATGGCCCGGGTGGCGCCGCAGTGCTGGCTGCTGGTCGACGACATCTATCGTCGGCTGGTGTACGGCGACTTCGTGCACGCGAGCGCGTTCACGGCGCTGCGCGGGGTGACGGAGCAGATCGTGGTGATCGACGGGGTGTCCAAGAGCTTCGCGATGACGGGCTACCGCATCGGCTTCATGCTCGCGCCGGCGAAGGTGGTCGCGGCGGCGTCGCGGCTGCAGGGGCACGTCACCTCGGGCGCGGCGACAACCTCGCAGGTGGCGGCCCTCGCCGCGCTGCGCGACCCGAGCTGCGAGCCGGCGGTGCAGGCGATGCACGCCGCCTTCACGCGGCGCCGCGAGTTCATGCTCGCGGGGCTGCAGGCGCTGCCGGGGGTCGACACCTTCGCGCCGGACGGGGCCTTCTATTTGTTCGCGGACATCTCGCGCCACCTCGGGCCGGGCACGCCCTTCGCGGACGATCTGGCGCTGGCGACCTGGTTGCTCGAGCAGAAGCTGGTGGCGACGGTGCCGGGCACGGCCTTCGGCACGCCCGGGTTCCTGCGCATCTCGTATGCGACCGACGACGAGAGTCTGCGGGCCGGGCTTGTGCGGATCGGCGAGGCGATCGGCGGGCTGGCGACGGCGCGGGCCTGAGGTCTCGTCGCGGCGCGGCGGAGCTCGTGCCGCTCGTCGGCGAGGCGATCGGCGGGCTGGCGACGGCGCGGGCCTGAGGTCTCGTCGCGGCGAAGCTCAGACGCGGGCGTCGGTCTCGAACAGGCGCTCGAGCTCGTCGGCGGACTGCTTTGCGTGGGCGATCAGGGCCTGCTCGTTGTCGCGGAGGGTGAATTGCTCGGCGAGGACGCGCTCGTCCCAGCGGCGGAAGGCGAGGGTGAGCTCGTGGGCGTCGGCGCGGCCGAGCTCGGTGAGGGCCTGCTCGGCGAGCTCGAGGCTGGACACGAGTGTCTCGCGGATCACCGTGTCGGCGCCGGCGGCGACGAGCGCGTGGTTGTGCTGGCGGTTGCGGCTGCGGGCGAGGATCCGCAGCTGGGGGAAGTGCTGGCGCGCGTGCTGGACGATGTGGAGCGCGGCCTCGGTGTCGTCGACGGCGACGATCAGGAGGCGGGCCTTGTGGGCGCCGGCGGCGTGGAGCAGGTCGAGGCGGGCGGCGTCGCCGTAGAAGATCTTGCTGCCGTAGCGGCGCACGAAGTCGATCTGGGTCGGGCTGACCTCGAGCGCCGTGAAGCCGACGCGGGCCATGCGGAGCACGCGGGCGACGATCTGACCGAAGCGGCCGAAGCCGGCGATGATGACCCCGTGGGCCTCGTCGATGGTGTCGAAGGGGCGCGGATCTGCGGCTGTCTCTCGGGACAGACGGTCGCGCAGCAGGAAGAGCAGCGGGGTGGTGACCATCGACAGGGTGACGACCAGGATCAGCATGTCGGCGGTCGGGCGGTCGAACACGCCGGCCGCGATCGCGGCGCTGCAGACGACGAAGGCGAACTCACCGCCCTGGGACAGGGCGATAGCGAGGTCGAGGGCGCCGTGGCGCGGCAGCTTGAAGACCAGGCGGCCGAGCACGAGCACGGCGAGCAGCTTGACGGCGACCAGCGCGAGGACCAGGCCGGCGAGGGTGAGCGGCTGCTCGGCGAGCAGGCCGAGGCGGGCCGACATGCCGACGGCGACGAAGAAGAGGCCGAGCAGGAGGCCCTTGAAGGGGTCGATGTCGGCCTCTAGCTGGTGGCGGTAGGGCGAGTCGGCGAGCAGCACGCCGGCCAGGAAGGCGCCGAGGGCCATCGACAGGCCGACCTGTTCGACGAGGATGGCGGTGGCGAGGACGATGAGGAGGGCGAGCGCGGCGGAGAGCTCGCGGATGCGGGTGCCGGCGACGACGCGGAACAGCGGGCCGAGCAGGTAGCGGCCGGCGAACACGAGGCTGACGATGACGCCGAGGGCGAGGCCGACCTGGGCGAGGCCGCTGCGGCCGGCGGCCTCGGCGGCGCGGGCCGTGCCGAGCAGGGGGAGGACGGCGAGGAGCGGGCTGGCGGCGACGTCCTGGAACAGGAGGATGCCGAACGCGGCGTGGCCGTGGGGCGTGGAGAGGCTGTGGCGGTCGGCGAGGATCTGCAGGACGATCGCGGTGGACGAGAGGGCGAGGGCGAGGCCGGTGACGATCGCGGCGCTCGGGGGCAGGCCGAGCAGCCAGACGATCGGCGCGAGCAGGACGGCGCTGACGGCCACCTGCAGGCCGCCGTACTCGAACACCTGGGCGCGCAGCTGCCACAGGCGGGCGGGCTGCAGCTCGAGGCCGACGAGGAACATGAGCAGGACGACGCCGAGCTCGGCGAAGTGGAGGGTGGAGTCGACCTCGTGGATGAAGCCGAAGCCGGAGGGGCCGATCGCCACGCCCGCGGCGAGGTAGCCGAGCACGGCGCCGAGGCCGAGGCGCTTGAACACCGGGACCGCGACGACGGCAGCGGCGAGGAAGATCGTGGCCTGGGCGAGCTGCATCCCGGCGGTGATGGTTACGCGAGCTCGCGGGCGGCGGCGAGGAAGATCGTGGCCTGGGCGAGCTGCATCCCGGCGGTGGTGATTACGCGAGCTCGGGGCGGGCGCCGAGGACGGGGAGGCGGCGGACCGGCGCACGGGGGGAAGCGGCCGCTGCGGCGAGCTCGGGGCGCGGGGCGCCGCAGACGGAGCCCTCGAGGCCGAGCTGGGCGAGCATGTCGAGGTCGTCCTGGACCGAGCGGTTGGGGGTGGTGAGGAAGTCGCCGATCATCATGCCGGAGGCGCCGGCGCTGAAGATGAGCGGCTGGAGCTGACCGAGGTGCTGGCGACCGGCGGCGATGAAGATGTTCTGGCGCGGGAGGGCGAGGCGGAAGCAGGCGATGATGCGCAGCATCTCGAGCGGCTGCAGCGGCTCGGAGCGGGCCAGGCGGGTGCCGTCGACGCTGACGAGGAAGTTGATCGGGACCTCGTCGACGTCGAGGGCGCGCAGGTCCATGGCCAGCTCGGCGCGGTGCTCGGGGCGCTCGCCCATGCCCATGATGCCGCCGACGCAGGTGCGCAGGCCGAGCTCCCTGGCGTGGCGGATGGTGGCGATGCGGTCGTCGTAGCTGTGGGTGGTGACGACCTCGCCGAAGTAGCCGCGGCCGGTCTCGAGGTTGTGGTTGAACTCGGTCATGCCGGCGTCCTTGAGCCGCTGCAGGCCGGCCTTGCTGACGAAGCCGAGCGAGGCGTGGGCCTCGGTGAAGCCGGCCTCACGCACGGCGCGGATGCCCTCGACCATGTGCTCGAGCGCGCGGGAGCCGTCTTCGTAGCCGCGGGTGGCGGTGACCAGGCCGAGCGCGCTGGCCCCCTGGGCCTGGGCGCGCAGGCTGGCGCTGACCATCTGATCGTGCGTGAGGAATTTTTCGGCGCTGACGCCAGTGTCGAAGTGCTTCGATTGGGCACAGAAGCCGCAGTCCTCGGGGCAGCCGCCCTGCTTGGCGTTGACGATCGAGCAGAGGTGGACGTGGTTGCCGAAGCGCCCGCGGCGGACGCGGTCGGCGGCGGCGATGAGCTCCCAGGTGTCGTGCTCACCGGCGAGGTAGCGGGTCAGGCTGGCAGCGTCGAGCGCGTCGAGCTCGCCAGCGAGGACGCGATCGGCGATCGCGTGCGGGGCGGGGAGATCGAGGGGCCGCGCTTCATGCTGCATGGCCGCGAGATATACCGCAGGCGACCGGCGTGGCCGAGTGCGCAGCGCTCAGGCTGCGACGGCGGCGTGCATGGCCCTGCGCGGGTGGTCGGAGGGAGCTCGTGCGGCCGGCGGGAGGCGATCGCGGTGGTCTGCGGGCTCGTGCGGCCGAGGGGAGGCGAGCGCGGTGGCAGGAGGGGGCCTCGCGCGGCCGGGGAGGCTATCGCGGCGGGGGAGCTGTGTTACCCTCCCGGCGCCCTGCGAGGGGGAGATCGTGATGACCGCATCCACTGCTACATCCGAGGCCGCGGCGACGACGACGGCGGAGCACGCCGCCGCCGAGATCGCCGCCCAGTTCAAGGGCCAGAGCAAGGACGACACGCTGCGCGACTATCTGGCGATGCTGCGGATCCGTCGCTTCGAGGAGTCTGCCGCGCGCGCGTACACGCGCGGGAAGATCAGCGGCTTCCTCCACCTCTACATCGGCCAGGAGGCGATCGCGGTGGCGACCAAGCAGGCGATCGCGGCCCACGACCGGGTCGTCTCGGCGTACCGCACCCACGGCTTCGCCCTCGCGCTCGGCAGCGACATCAAGGCCTGCGCGGCGGAGCTGTTCGGCAAGGCGGCGGGGCTGGTCGGCGGGATGGGCGGGTCGATGCACTTCTTCGACAAGGCGCACCAGCTGTGGGGCGGCTACGCGATCGTGGGCAACCACATCCCGGTCGCGACGGGGCACGCCTTCGCCAGCAAGTACACCGGCGACGGCGCGGTGACCCTGGTGTTCATGGGCGACGGGGCGGTCGGCATCGGCCCGGTGCACGAGGGCATGACCCTGGCGGGGGTGTGGAAGCTGCCGATCGTGTTCGTCGTCGAGAACAACCAGTACTCGATGGGCACGCCGCTCAAGCGCAGCGTGCCGGTCGAGGACATCACGGCGCGGGCGGCCGGCTACGGGTTTCACAGCGACCGCTTTCACGTGACCTCGGTGCACGAGACGCGGGCCCGCATCGCCGCGGCGGTGGACCGGGCGCGGGCCGACAACCAGCCGAGCCTGCTCGAGCTCATCACGTACCGCTTCCGCGGGCACAGCATGAGCGACCCGGCGAAGTACCGGCAGAAGGAGGAGGTCGACACCTGGCGGCTGCAGGACCCGCTCGAGCGCACGCTGCTGGCGCTGCAGCAGCTGCACGGCCTCGACGAGGCGACGCTCGAGCAGCACGACGCGAAGATCATCGCCGAGGTCGACGCGGCCTACGAGTTCGCCGAGGCGACGCCGCAGCCGCCGCCCGAGGCGCGCTTCGAGAACATCCTGGTGGGGGAGTAAGCCATGGCCATCTTGCAGATCCGTCAAGCCATCCGCGACGCGATGAAGGAGGAGATGCTCCGCGACGAGCGGGTGTTCCTCATGGGCGAGGAGGTCGGCCACTACAACGGGGCGTACAAGGCCAGCGAGGGGCTGCTCGAGCAGTTCGGGGCGCGGCGCGTGATCGACACGCCGATCGTCGAGACCGGCTTCGCCGGGGTCGGGATCGGGGCGGCGATGTGCGGGCTGCGGCCGATCATCGAGTTCATGACCTTCAACTTCTCGGCCGTGGCCTTCGACCAGATCTTGAACAACGCGGCCAAGATCCGGCACATGACGCACGGGCAGTTCGGGGTGCCGATCGTGTTCCGCGGGCCGAACGCAGCGGCGCACATGCTGGGTTCGACGCACAGCCAGGCATTCGAGCCGTTCTACGCGCACATCCCCGGGCTCAAGGTGGTCGCGGTGGCGACCCCCTACGACGCCAAGGGGCTGCTCAAGTCGGCGATCCGCGACGACAACCCGGTGGTCTTCCTCGAGGCCGAGCTGATGTACTCGGTGAAGGGCGAGGTGCCCGACGAGGAGTACACGATCCCGATCGGCAAGGCCGACATCAAGCGCGAGGGCAAGCACGTCACGCTGATCACCTGGGGGCAGGCGGTGCCGATCTCGCTGAAGACGGCCGAGCTGGCGGCGAAGGAGGGCATCGAGGTCGAGGTGATCGACCTGCGGACGCTGCGGCCGCTCGACACCGACGCGATCCTCGCCAGCGTGATGAAGACCAACCGCGCGGTGGTGCTGTTCCACGGCTGGCCCTACGGCGGGGTCGGCTGCGAGGTCATCGCCCGCATTCAGGAGCTGGCCTTCGACCACCTCGACGCGCCCGTGCTGCGCGAGTGCTACGAGGACGTGCCCTTCCCGTACGCCGAGAACCTCGAGCACCTGTGCCTGCCGACCCCCGAGAAGGGGCTCGCGGCGGTCAAAAAGGTGCTCTACAAGCGATAACGGGCGATAACGGGCGATAACGGGCGATAGAAGCGACAGAAGGAAACAGACGCCATGGCAACCGTGGTCCAGCTCCCGCGACTCAGCGACACGATGGAAGAGGGCGTGATCGCCAAGTGGCGGATCAAGGTCGGCGACAAGGTCAAGCGCGGCCAGGTCATCGCCGAGATCGAGACCGACAAGGCGACGATGGAGTTCGAGTCATTCGACTCGGGCGTCGTGCTCAAGCTGATAGCGACGGAGGGCGAGACGCTGCCGCTCGGGGCGCCGATCGCCGTGCTCGGGCAGGCGGGCGAGAGCCCGGACGGGGCGAGCGCGGGTGCCGGCGCGAGTGTTGGCGCGAGCGAGCCGGCAGCGGCGACGCCGGCGGCTGAGGCGAGCAAGCCGGCAGCGGCGGCTGAGGCGAGCAAGCCGGCAGCGGCGGTGGCCGAGGCGGCGGCGAGCAGTCCCGAAGGCCAGGTAGCGAAGGACATGTCCAAAAAGCCAGCCGGGGACGGCGCGCGGGTGCCGGCGTCGCCGCTGGCGCGGCGTCTGGCGCGGGAGCACGACCTCGAGCTCGGCGAGATCAGCGGCAGCGGCCCGCACGGGCGGGTCGTGAAGGCGGACGTCGACCAGGCGATCGCGGCGGCTGGCAAGCCGCCAGCGACCGCTGCGGCTGCGGGGACGAGCGCTGCTGCGGCGCCGGTTGCTGCGGGGACGCGCTCGGGGGGAGCGACGGCCGCGGCCGCCGTGAAGTCCGTGGGTGCGGCGACGGCCGAGGTCGACGCCGACGGGCGGCCCTACGTGTCGCGCCCGGCGCGGACGATCAAGCTGAGCCAGATGCGCAAGACGATCGTCAAGCGCATGGGCCAGAGCAAGCGCGAGGCGCCGCACATCTACCTCACGACGGCGATCCGCATGGACCGGGCGCTGGCGGTGCGGGCCGAGATCAACGCGGCGGTCGACGGGACCAAGGTCAGCGTCAACGACCTCATCGTGCTGGCCTGCGCCAAGGCGCTGCGCAAGCACCCGAAGGTGAACGCCAACTACACCGAGGCCGGCATCGTCGAGCACGGCGACATCCACGTCGGCGTGGCGGTCGCGCTGGACGACGGGCTGGTGGTGCCGGTGGTCCGCTTCGCCGAGCAGAAGTCGATCACGGCGATCTCGCGCGAGACGCGGGACCTCGGCCTGCGGCCAAGGCCAAGGAGCTGCGCCCGGAGGAGATGGCGGGGAGCACCTTCACGATCAGCAACCTCGGGATGCTCGGCGTGGAGAGCTTCATGGCGGTGATCAACCCGGGCGAGGGGGCGATCCTCGCGGTCGGGGCGACGGCCGACGAGGCGGTGGTCGAGGACGGGGCCGTGGTGATCCGCAAGGTCATGCGCGTGACGATGTGCTCCGACCACCGGGCCTTCGACGGGGCCGACAGCGCCCGCTTCCTGCAGACGCTGAAGGCGCTGCTCGAGGCGCCGCTGGCGATGTTCAGCTGAGCGAGCGGCCGCTGACCGCGGTGACGAGGGCGGCGAGGCTGGTGCTCGCGTCGCCCTCGACGCGCTGGATCGCGAGCTCGATCAGGTCGATCGGGGTGGGGTCGTCGGCGGCGAGGAACGCGAGGGACAGGGCGGCGTGCTCGTCGTCGAGGATCCAGCGGCCGCCGTGGCGGGCTCGCAGGAGCTCGCCGGCGAAGGCTGCGAGCTCGACGACGGCGCGCCAGTGGCGGAGCTCGTCGGCGTCGCGGAGGACGATCGGGGTGGCCTGCTCGAGCTGCGCGAGGCCGGCGAGGTCGCGGCCGAGCCCGCGATCGCGCGCGATGCGGGTGGCGAGGCCGGCGAGGGCGAGGCGGACGATCGCGGTGAGGTCGGGCGGGACGCCAGCGAAGGGGTGATGGACGTCGGTCCACAGCTCGGCGCCGGCGGCCGCGATCGCGGCGCGCAGGAAGGCGGGCGGCAGATGCTGGCACCTGTACTCGAGGACAGGTGGCGGAGCATCGATCGGGAAGTCGCGCCGCGGCGAGCGCAGGCGCAGGGCGGCGTAGATCAGGGAGAGCTCGGGCTCGGCCTCGATGTGGGCGGGGCGGCGGTGGTCGGTCTGCAGCCAGCGAGTGCGGCCCGCAGGGTCGGTGTAGACGAGGTCGACGCAGTCGAGCGAGCTGAACAAGGCGGGCACGCTAGCATGCGGCGGCGGGGGGGCCGGTGGGCGCGGGCTTGCTCGCGGCGGTGGGGTGTCGGGGTAGCGCGGGTCCGTGGTAGGGTGGCGACGTGCGGGGACTGCCTCGAATTCTCCTCGTGGCTGCGGTGGTCGTGGCGCCGCTGGCGTGCGCGAGCGGGCCGCGGCGGACCAACGGCGAGCTGCGGATGCCGGTGGCATCGAGTTCGTCGGGGGCGTCGGGGTCATCGGGGCGGACGACGCGGCAGCAGGTGCTGGACCGCGACCGGGCGTTGATCGCCGGGCTGGCGACCAGCCTCGCGTTCGGGATCGTCGGGCTCGGGATGCTGCTGGCCAACGCCAACCTGGCGCGACCGGCCGACACGGCGCCGCCACCCGGGATGCCGGCCGTGTTCGCGGTGTCGGGCGGGGTGATGAGCGCGGGCTTCCTGGCGGCGATCCCGTTCGGTGTGGCGGTCGAGCGCCACCGCAATCGCCATCCGGAGTACTTCAGGCCGCGTGCGCCGCGGCCGAGCGCGTCGCTGCGGCCAGGGGTTCGTCTCGCGCCGACGCCCGCGCAGCCGTGACGGCGGGCCGTCACCGGGCACGATCGCTGATCGCCGACGCTGCCCCGAAGATCGGTGCTCGCGGATCGCCGAGCGGTGATCGGCGATCAGGGCGTGAAGGCGTGGTCGAGGGTCAGGCCGCCCTGGTTTTGCGAGAAGCGGTGGCGGCGAAACAGGTCGGCGATGCAGCGGGCGGCCGGGCTGCTGGCGAGGGTGGCGGTGGCCCGGGCGGCGCCGCTGGGGTCGATCTCGACGCGGACCGGGAACTGCTGACCCTTGATCAGGCGGGTGTGCTGGGCCAGGCAGGCGCGGGCCTTCGGGGCGATCTTGCGGTCGATCTCCTTGCGCACGGCGGCGACTTGCAGACGCACGGGGCGGGGCGGCTCGCTCGCGGCTGGTTCGACGCGCGGGGGCGGAGCGCGGGTCGCAGGCGGGGCGGGCGGGGCGAGGTGCAGGGGCAGGCGCGGCGCAGGGACGGGCTCGGCGAGCGCGAGCGGCGGGGCGGGGGCGTCGGTCTGGAGCTGCTCGGGCGCGGCGGGGATGAGGGCCCAGGTGAGCGCGCCGGTCGCGAGGACGACCAGCAGGGCGGCGCCGAGGTAGATGCCGAGGGGACGGCGACGCGTCGGGGGGACGGGTCGGTGGGCGCGCGAGGCCTCGCGGCGCATGGCCGTGAGGTACGAGCCGGTCGGCACGGCGCCGCTCTCGATCGCGATCTGCAGGGTGTCGGGATCGAGGGTGGCGGCGACGGCCTCGGCGAGCTCGGCCATGCTCTGGAAGCGCTGGGCGGGGTCCTTCTCGAGGCTGCGGAGGACCAGGGCGTCGACGGCCTCGGACACGCGCGCGGGGATCTTGCTGCGCAGCGGGGCCGGGCGGTGCTGGAGGTGGCCGAGCAGGATGTCGGCGAGGGCCTCGCCGGTGAACGGGCGCTCGCCGAGGAGGAGCTCGTACATGAGGATGCCGAGCGCGTAGATGTCGACGCGGTGGTCGGCGGTCTTGCCGGAGAGGAGCTCGGGGGCGACGTAGGCGGCTGTGCCGTAGACGGAGCCGCTGACGGTGCGCGGACGGTCGCCGTGGAGGTTGCCGGCGAGGTCCTTGGCGATGCCGAAGTCGATGATCTTGACGTAGTCTTGGGCGCCGTTGAAGTCGGTGACGACGCAGTTCTCGGGTTTGATGTCGCGGTGGACGATGCCGCGGGCGTGGGTCGCGGTGAGGGCGTCGCAGATCTGCAGGACCATCGGGCCGAGCCGGGCCCACGGGAGCGGGCCGCTGCGCGCGAGCAGGGTCGCGAGGTCCTCGCCGTCGAGCAGCTCCATCGCCATGTAGGCGAGGCCCTCGGGGGTGAAGCCGACGTCGATGATGTCGACGACGTGGGGGTTTCGCACCAGCGAGGCGGCGCGGGCCTCCTGCAGGAAGCGACGGACGACGTCGGGCTGCACGGCCTGGTCGGGGTGGAGGATCTTGATGGCGAGCTGGCGGCCGACGGCGACGTGCTCGGCGAGGTAGACGGTGGCCATGCCGCCGTCGCTGAGGTGCTCGAGGATGCGGTAGCGGTCCGCGATCACGGTGCCGACCGGGTCGTCGAAGCGCAGGGCTCCGGCGGGCAGGCTGTCGGACGCAGGGGGTGTGGTCGGGACCATCGAGCCCCGGGATCCTAGCCAGGTTTGAGCGCGTGAACGTTGGCTAAAAGCGCAGACCGAGGCCGCCGGGGCCGACGGCGACGCGGGTCCGCGGCCGCGTCTTGGCGAGGGCCATGAGGGCCGCACCGGCGACGAGGGTGACGCCAGCCAGGACACCGCCGACGACGGCGAGGCGGTTGCCGGCGCGGCCGCGCTGGATCAGGCCCTCGGCGAGCAGGGCGTCGATATCGCGCCCGGGATCGGCGGCTCGCTCGTCGCGCAGGCGGGACTCGGCGTGGGCGCCGACGCCGAGGCCGGTGGCGAACAGGGCGAGGCAGAGGCCGCCGGCGCCGAGCAGGGCGGCGCCGGCGATCACCCGCGGGTCGGGGCCGGGGACCGGGGCGGGGGCGAGGCGCAGCGGGGGTGCACGCGGCGGTGGCACCTCGGCGACGGGCTGGTCTTCGGGACAGGTCGCTTCGGCCAGCTGGGCGTCGAGCTCGTCGCGCAGCTGGAGCGCCTGGCGCACGCCGTCGAGCTCGTGGGCGGCGAGGCCGTGGGCCGCGTCGGCGGCGGCGAGGTAGTCGCGGACGAGGGTGCGGGCGCGACACAGCTGCGCGGGGTCGTGGCTGCGGGCGTGGGCCTGGCGGCGGGCGGCGACGCTGTCGAGGAGGGCGAGGGCGCGGCTCTCGTGGGTCTCGCGCGACTCGACGAGCAGGGCGAGGACCTCGGCGTAGCGGTCGGCGGCGGCGGCGAAGTCACCGGCCTGGGTGGCCTCGTTGGCGGCGCCGTAGATCGCCTCCAGGCGGGCGCGCTCGTCGGATGGCGGCGCCTCGCTGCTGTGGGCGCCGGCGTGGGCCGGGGTCGCGAGGGCGAGGACGACGGCGGCGATCAGGGTCCGCAGGCCCCTGGCGCCCTGGCGGGCACCCGCCTGCAGGCCCGCTGGGCCGCGATCCTGGCGCTTTCGCGGGCAAATGCGAGCCGCAAGGTACACCGGTGTGCAGGATCACCGATGGCCGGCCCCGGTGCAAGCCGACGAGGGTGATAGCATCGGCCGATGTTCGCGCGGAGCCAGCGACGAGCCGGCCGGCGCTCGCTGAGGGGCGCCGCGGGGCTGGCTCTCGGGGGGCTGCTCGGCTGCTTCGTGCCGGATTTCCTGGCTTATACGCCGTGCCTGAGCGCGGACAGCTGCGCGGAGGCCGGGCTGCTCGGCTGCCTGTTGCCGCCGGCGGACAGCGGCCTGCGCGGGCTGTGCACGCTGGCCTGCGAGGACGACGCGGGCTGTCCGGAGCCGGCCGACGGCGACGCGCCGGCTCGCTGCGCGGGGGTCGGCGAGCGGCACCTGTGTGTCCTTTCGTGCATGGACGGAGAGACATGTCCCGAGGACATCTTTGCGCCGCGGTGACAGGCGTCGATGGCGGGACGGCGTCGCTGTGCTTCCCGGAGGCGGCGCCGTGAGGGGCTGGGGCGGCTGTGGTCGGCGGGCCTTTGGCGCGGGTTGTGGCTGGGGCTGGGGCTGGTGCCGGTGGTGGCGGCGGCGATGGTGCCGGTGCACGCGCAGCAGCAGCCGATCGTGGCGCCCGTGCGCGGGGCGGGCGATCAGTTCGGGTCGGCGATCGCGGTCGACGGCGACTTCGCGGTGATTGGCGCGCCGACGCGGACCTCGGTGTACCTGGGCGCGGGCGCGTTCTATCTCCTGCAGCGCAGCGGCGACACCTGGACGGTGACGCTGACCTACGACGAGCTGACGACGACGAGCCCGAACCGGGCGCTCGGGAGCTCGCTGGCGATCCGCGGTGATCTGCTGGCCGTGGGGGCGCCCGGGGCCAACGCCGTCGGGCAGACCTACCTGTACCGCTACACGCGGGGGCTCGGCTGGACGATGGCGACGCTGCTCGGGTCGCCGCTGCCGACGGTGGGGGCCCGCTTCGGCGCGGCGGTCGGGGTGGCGCAGGGGCAGGTGCTGGTCGGCGAGACGGTCGAGAGCTTGCCGCCGGTCGACATGGTGACGGGCAAGGCCCATGTGTTCGACGAGGCGAGCAGCTGGGTCGCCACGCAGACGCTGACGCCGGTCGACAGCGAGGCCGGCGATCGCTTCGGGCTGGCGATCGCGGTCGACGGCGACATCGCGGTGATCGGGGCGCCAGGCAAGGAGGGGGCGCGCGGGGCGGCCTATGTGTGGACGCGCTTCGGCGCGACGTGGACGCAGGCGCAGAAGCTGGTGATCGCGGGCGACCGGGTGATCGACGACTTCTTCGGGCAGACGGTGGCGGTGGCGGGGGAGCGGGTGCTGGTCGGGGCGTACGGCCGCAATGGTCAGCTCGGGGCGGCGTACCTGTTCGTGCGCAGCGGCGACACCTGGACGCAGACGCAGGAGCTGACCGCGGACGAGCCGACGATGTTCGAGGTGTTCGGCGGGCGGGTGGCGCTGACGTCCGAGCACGCGCTGGTGGCCGGCTGGGGCTACGAGTTCGTCGACGCGATCGGCTCGCGCGGGGGCGGGTACCTGTTTCGCGGCAGCGGCGAGGCGCTGACAATGCTGGCGGCGCTGCGGGCCGACGACGGGGTGCCGGGCGATCTGCTCGGCGTCGGCGCGGCGCTGTCCGACCAGGCGGCGCTGCTCGGCGCGCCCTTCGACGACGCGCCGGCCAATCCGCCCAACATGAGCAAGGCGCCTGGCTCGGCGCAGGTGTTCGGGCTGCTGCAGGCGGTCGGGGAGGGCTGCGTCGACGACCTCGACTGCGGGGCGGAGGCCCGCTGCTGCGAGGATGTGTGCGCCGAGGTGTCGCTGTGCGCGGTGGCCGGCTCGAGCAGCGGCGGGGGCGAGGGGTCGAGCGGCGGGGCGGCGACGACGCCGACGACCGGCGGTCCAGAGCAAGGCAGCAGCGGGACGGGCCCGCCGGGCGTGAGCTTCGAGCCGGGTGAGGCGGGCTGCGCCTGCGGGGCGACGCGGCCCAGCGGCGTCGCCGCCGCGTGGTGCTTCGCGCTGCTGCTGAGTTTGCGCAGGCGACGGGTGGCGAGTCGCCGGGTCGGGATGTAAGAGTTTCATTGCCGCTGCAACGAGGGCGGCGTCGCGGACGAACGCCGGCCATGCACACACGCAACACGGCAGCGATCATCGGGATCGGGATGATGTGGGTCGCGCTCGTCGCTGGCTGTTACACCGGGGCGGTGGCGCAGGAGGCGAGCGAGGGCGGTGAGATCGAGGGCAGCGGGGGCAGCGGCGGCAGCGGGGGCGCGGCGGGTGAGAGCAGCGGCGAGGTCGGCGAGAGCAGCGGCGGTGAGTCCGAGGGGCGCATGCTGGACGCGGGCAACCAGGCGCCGGAGATCGTCGACCCGGGGCCGCAGAGCGTCGCAGAGGATGAGTCGCTGGCGCTGGCGCTGACGGTCCACGATCCCGACGGCGATCCGCTGCGGGTGTGGGCGCTGGGGCTGCCGCCCGGGGCCAGCTGGGACGAGCCGGCGCGGGTGCTGCGGTTCCGGCCGGACTTCATCCAGGGCGGGCAGCAATGGACGGTGACGATCGTCGCCGACGACGGGGCGCGCCGCAGCACGCTCGCGGTGGAGGTCGCGGCGAGCGACAGCATCCGTCCGCCCGAACCGGAGATCCTCGGGGTCGAGGAGCTCGACGGCTTCACTCGCATCACCCTGTCGCAGATCCCGGACGACTACCTGGCGAGCCCGGGCAACGCCGGCCAGGAGTTCGCTGCGTTCGTGATGGTGCCGGCGTTCATGGACGAGGCTGAGCGCTTCCCGGTGCGGATCGGGCTGCACGGGATCGGCACCGCGACGCCGCCGAGCAGCGGCAGCGCCAGCGAGTTTCGCATCGGCCCGCACGACCCGGACAACACCTACTGGTGGGGCTACGACGCCGGCCTGCCGGACGCCGACCCGCTCGGCGTGGACGTGCCGGACTACACGCAGCGGCGGGTGATGCACCTGCTCGGCTGGGTGCTGGAGTCGTATCCGCAGGCCGACGCGGGGCGGGTGTACGTGGCCGGGAGCTCGATGGGCGGGGCCGGGGCGATGACGCTGGGGCTGTGGTACGCGCGGCACTTCGCGTACCTGAGCGCGCAGCTCGGGCAGTCGGTGCCGCGCAACCACCGGCCGTCCCGCGTGGCCCAGCTCGAGGGGCTGTGGGGTCCGAGCGACGCGCCGGTGTGGGACAGCCTCGACCTGACGTGGGTGCTGGCGACGTCGGCGGAGGCGCGCGAGCAGTACCTGTTCGTGCGGCACGGCAAGGACGACCCGACGATCCACTTCGGGGCCGCGGTGCGGGCGAGCCCGCGGACCGGCGAGCGCTTCTACGACGCGCTGCAGGGGCTGGCGGTCGGGCACCTCGCGGTGTGGGACGAGGGGGCGCACGGTCCGGCGGACCCGAAGCTCGGCGCGGGCTGGTGGGACGAGAGCTTCTCGCCGATCTACGACGGGACCAGCTTCCTGCGCAGCGACCTCGCGTTCCCGGCCTTCAGCCTGTCGTCGGCGGACGGCGATCCGGGCGACGGCGGCGGCAACGGCAAGCAGAGCTGGGACGTGAACGCCGGCTACGCGGGCGTGCTGGAGGTGGCGGGGGACACCGGCTGGAACGGCGAGATCGCGGGGGCGCTCAATCGTTTCTTGCGCTGGGACGCGACCGCGATCGTCGACACGCTCGACCGCTTCGCCGTGCCGCTGCACGTCCACGACGGCGACGGTGAGGATGCGCCGGCGGCCGGGTACCCGAGCCGTGGCGATCGCTTCGACGGCGAGCTGCCGGTGGTGGTCGACGTGACGCCGCGGCGAGTGCAGGCGTTTCGTCTGCGGCCGGGCGAGGTGGTGGCGTGGCGCTTCGGCGCGCAGTCGGGCGAGGCGAGCGCGAACGCGACGGGCGAGCTGACGATCCCGGGGCTCGAGCTGGGGCTCGACTGGCAGCTGCTCGAGCTGCGTCGGGTGGCGATCCTGGTGCGCTGAGCGACGGGTGAGGGCCGCGGGGGCGCTGCGGCTCAGGGCGCCGGCTGGCCGTCGCGGCGGGCCTCGCTGAGCAGGCGCTCGAGCAGCTGGATCTGCTGCTGTTGCATCTGCACGAGCTCGGACCACTGGCGCTCGCGCAGGAGGTCGAGCTTCTCGTGGAGGTAGCGGATCTCGAGCTCGGCCTTGAGGTTGACCTCGTAGTCGTGGGCGGCGTCGGCCCGGTCGCGGGCGGCCTGGCGGTTCTGCGACATGAGGATGACCGGGGCCTGGAGGGCGGCGAGCATCGACAGGGCGAGGTTTAGCAGGATGAAGGGGAAGGGGTCGAAGGCGCCGCGGCCGAGCGAGATGTTGAAGACGATCCACACGGCGAGCACGCCGAGGCAGATCAGGATGAAGGTCCACGAGCCGCCGAAGCTGGCGATGCGGTCGGCGATGCGCTCGCCGAAGGTGCGCTCGTCGTCGAGGGCCTGCTGAACGTCGCGGCTGATCGCCGTTCCGGCCCGCAGGGCCTCGACGACGCGGAGCTCCTGGGCGTCGAGTTCACGGGGGTCGCCGGTCGGCTCGGGGGGCTGCATGGCCTGGCGAGCCTACACCGGCGGTCTGCGGTTCAGGAGGTGGCGATCACGGCGAGGCCCAGGACGACAGGTAGGGGACGAAGGGAGCAGGCCGACGCGCACGAGCAGGGTCATGAGGGCGCGCAGGGTCAGGCTGCCGACCGCGAAGCTGGCGGCGAAGCCGAGGGCGTAGCTGGTCGGGGCGATGCTCGTGGCGCTGCCGTGCTGCCACAGGTCGAGCGACTCCTTGAGCGAGGCGCCGAGGATCGCGGGGATCGCGAGCAGGAAGGAGAAGCGGGCCGCGGGCAGGCGACCGAGGCCGAGGGCCATCGCCGCGGCCATGGTCGTGCCGCTGCGCGAGACGCCGGGGAGGATCGCGACCAGCTGGGCGAGGCCGATGACGAGGCCCTGCCACGGGCGCGGGGCCTCGAGGCTGGCGACGCTGTCGTCGCGCCGGTGCGAGAAGGCGAGCAGGGCGGCGGTGATGAGGAAGCCGCAGCCGATCCAGCGGGTGCTGGTCTCGGCGGCGAGGACGATCGCCATGGTGGTGTCGCTGAGCGCGAGGGCCAGCGGGAGGGTGCCGACGATCAGGGCGAACAGGAGGGCGCGGGCGGTGTTCAGCGGCGGGCCGACGCGCGCGGGGACCAGGTCGCGCGAGGGGCCAGGTGGGGGGCCAGGGTTAGCACCTGGCCCATCGGACAGGTCGTCGGCGAGCGCGGGGCCAGTGTGTGGGCCTGGCCGTGAACCTGCCCCATTGGACAGGTCGTCGGCGAGCGCGAGGGGGTCGCCGACGGGGGCTGTGGGGGTCCCGGTGTGGTGGACGATCGCGACCTGGCGCGGCTGGAACACGGCGCGGGCGAGGGCGCCGAGGTCGTGGCGGTAGAACAGCAGGACGGCGACCAGGGTGCCGGCGTGGACGACGATGTTGAAGGTGTGGCCGCCGCTGGCCGCGTCGACGCCGAGCCAGGTCTGGGCCAGGGCGAGGTGGCCCGAGGAGGAGATCGGGAGGAACTCGGCGACGCCCTGGAGTGCGCCGAGGGCGAGGGCCAGCAGCGGGCCCATGCCGGGGTCGCTCACGCATCCTCCGCGGGGGCCTCGTTGGCGGCGGAGCTGTCCTCCGGGACAGCCGGACGCGTGCTGTCCTCCGGGACAGCCGCGGACGCGTGCTCGGCGGAGCTGTCCTCCGGGACAGCCGCGGACGCGTGCTCGGCGGAGCTGTCCTCCGGGACAGCCGCGGACGCGTGCTCGGCGGAGCTGTCCTCCGGGACAGCCGCGCGCGCGCGCTCGACGACGCCGCGCTCCCACAGCTGCTCGTCGATCGCGCGCATGAGGGCCGCGGTGCTGCGGCGCTCGTTGGCGCTGATGAAGTAGGTGTGGCGGTCGGCGTCGGCGCGGCGGTGGTTGAGCTCGTCGGGGCCCAGGCGGTCGATCTTGTTGTAGACCCACAGGCGGGGCACGGCGCCGGCACCGATCTCGCCGAGGATCGCCTCGACGGTGGCGCGCTGCTGGTCCTGGTCGGGGTCGCTGGCGTCGACGACGACGAGCAGGAGGTCGGCCTCGGCGACCTCCTCGAGGGTGGCGGAGAAGGCCTGGACGAGCGCGGGGGGGAGGTCGCGGATGAAGCCGACGGTGTCGAGGAGGACGACCTCGTAGTCCTTGGGGAAGCGGATCCTGCGGACGCTGGGGTCGAGGGTGGCGAACAGCTTGTCCTCGGCGACGACGGCGCTGTCGGTGACGGTGTTGAGCAGGCTGCTCTTGCCGGCGTTGGTGTAGCCGACGATCGCGACCACGGGCACGCCGGTGCGCCGACGCAGGGCCCGACGCTGGTCGCGGCGCTGCTTGAGCGCGAGCAGGCGGCGCTCGAGGTCGTGGATGCGCTCCTTGGCGCGGCGGCGGTCGATCTCGAGTTTGGTCTCGCCGGGGCCGCGACCACCGATGCCGCCGGCGAGCCGCGACATGGCGGTGCCGTGGCCGATCATCCGCGGCAGGAGGTAGCGCAGCTGGGCCAGCTCGACCTGCAGCTTGCCGTCGGCCGAGGTGGCGTGCTGGGCGAAGATGTCGAGGATGAGGGTGGTGCGGTCGATGACCTTGAGGTCGGTGCGCTCGCCGATCTCGCGGGCCTGCGAGGGGGTGAGGTCGGGGTCGCAGATCAGGAGCTCGACGTCCTGGGCGAGGGCCCGCACGAGCACGTCGCGCAGCTTGCCCTGGCCGAAGAAGGTGCGCGGGTCGGGGCCGGGGCGGCGCTGGGTGGCGAGGTCGACTAAGTGGAGGCCGTCGGTGCGGCACAGCTCGCGCAGCTCCTGCTCGCGGGCGTGCAGCTCGGGGCCCTCGCCCTGGTGGATCATGAGGGCCATGGCGCGGGTGCCCTGCGACTCGGCGCGCGCGCCCGCGGTGGCGGCGACGAGGCCGGCCTCGAGGTCGCGGATGAAGCCGAGGAAGTCGGAGGGCATGTCCGCGGCGGGCCGCATGCCGGTGGTGTGGCCGGGGTCGTCGTCGTCGCGGGCGAGCACGCCGAGCGGGACGCGCGGGAAGCCGCGCACGACGAAGATGTCCTTTGAGCCAGGTTGTGGCGGGGCCAGGCTGGCGAGGTCGATCTGGACGCCGGCGGGGCCGGTGTGGATCGCGGCGAGGAGGTCGAGGCGCAGCTTGGCGAGGTCGGCGAGCTCCTCGCGGGTCGGCGGGTCGGGGACCAGGTGGGTGAGGACCAGCCGGACGCCGCGCAGGCGGCCGCCCTGGCCGCGCACGCGGGTGAACTCCGGGAGGGCGAGGCTGTGGGCGTCGCCGAGGATGACGCGCTGCACGCGGCCGCGGCGGTCGATGAAGAGGCCGAGCTGGCGGTTGAGCTGGTGCGAGAGCTCGAGCAGGTCGCGCGCGAGCACGGCCGAGATGACGCTCGTCGGCGGGACCTGGCGCGCGCCGAGCCGCTGCAGCGCGCGGGCCTGGCTGCTCTTGAGGTTCGCCGTGTCGCCGTGGACGATCGGGTCGCTCACGAGGCGTCGCTGTCGCCGGTGTCAAGCACGCGCAGGGCCACGGCGAGGGCCTGCTGGGCGTGCAGCGCGGCCTCGCGGCGGCGGTGGAGCCCAGCCTCGGCGCGCTCGAGGTTGCCGGTCAGGTCGTCCTGGATCGCGACGAGCTCGCGGATCCTGGCGGCGGCCTCGTCGGCCTGGCTCTGGGCCTGGTCGGCGGCGATGTCGGCGGCCTGCTGGAGGCGCTGGATCTCGGCGCGGGCGTGGGCCTCGGCGGTGGCGAGGTTGTGGGTGAGGCGCTGGATCTCGGCGCGGGCGCTGTCCTCGGTGGCGGCCAGGCTCTGGGTGAGCTGGGAGATCTGGAGGCGGGCGTTCTCCTCGGTCTCGGCGAGCAGCTGGGACATGCGCTCGCGCTCGTGCTGGGCCTGCTGCTGGGCCGCGGTGAGCTGGCGCTGGGCCTGCTGCTGGGTGTCGGCGAGCTGGCGCTGGGCCTGCTGCTGGGTGTCGGCGAGCAGGTGCTGGGCTTGCTGCTGGGTGTCGGCGAGCTCCTTCTGCAGGCCGTCGACGGTGATGCGGTGCTCCTGCGTGAGCTCGTCGATCTCGGCCTGGTGCTGATCACCGAGCGAGGCGATGGCGGCGGCGCGCTCCCTGCGGGCGGTGGCGAGGCCGTCGGCGAGCTCCTGGCGGGCCAGCTCGAGCTGCTGGGCGAGGCTCGCGGCCTGTTCGCGGGTGTTCTCGAGGTCCTCGTGGATGCCGGCGACCTGCTCCGAGAGCGCCTGCACGCGGGCGGCGAGGCCGTCGCGCTCCTGCTCGAGCTCGGCGATCTGGCTGGCCTGCGTGGCGATGTGCTGGCGGGCCTCGGTGGCGGCGGCGCCGGCCTGCTGTTGGGTCTGGGCGAGCTGCTGCTGGACGCCGGCGAGCTGGGCCTCGGTGTCCTTGAGCTTCTTGAGGGTGACCTCGAGGCGGGTCTTGAGGCCCTCCTCGCGCTTGAGCAGCGTCTGCTTGTCGCGCTGGGCGGCCTCGGCGGTCTCGCGCGAGGAGAGGACCTGCTCCTGCGAGCTGACCAGCTGGGTCTCGAGCTCGCCGAGCTGGGCCTGGAGCTCGCGGTGGTGCTTCTTGGCGTCGAGGACGGCGCGCTCACGCAGCTCGAGCTCGTCCTTGAGGGCGAGGATCTCGCGGTTCTTGGCGTTGAGCTGCGACTTGAGCTGGAGCGCCTCGCGCTGGGCCTTGAAGCCGGCGCCGGACGACTCGCCGTCGCCGACGGCGAGCTCGGGGACGGGTCCGGAGATCCGGCTGGCGCCGGAGGCCTCGCTGACGACGCCGCTGCGCGAGCGGGCCGGCGGCTCGGCGCTGCGGCGCACGGCGACGGTATGATCGTCGTCGTCGCGGAGCTCACCCGTCTGGTTGCCGCTGGTGGCGGTCAAGTTGTTGAACTCGTCGGCGAACTCGCGTTCGAACTGCTGGTGCGGGGCGGGTGGCGGGGCTCGGATGCCGGAGGGCTCGCTGAGCTCGACGTCGAGGCGGGGGCGGGCGCGGGCCTCGGGGCGGGAGATCGGGCGCGGACTCGCGGGCGCAGCGGCGGCGGCCGGGGCGGCGCGGCCGGGCTCGCCGAGGTTCAAGTACGGGCGCACGGCGGCGAGCAGGCGATCGGCGTCGACCGGGAGGCGCAGGTACTGGTCGGCGTGGGTCTTGAGGTTGCGGTGCTGCTCGATGACATCGTCGCTGGCGTTGGACGAGTAGAGCACCAGCGGGATCTTGCGCGTGTCCTCGTTGCGGCGCAGGCGGTTGCACACCGAGAAGCCGGTGGTCAGCGGCAGCTCGGCGCGCAGGAGGATGATGTCCGGCGCGGCCTGGCGGGCGACGTTGACGGCCTCCGGTCCGTTCTCCGTGACCGTGAACTCGAACCCGTACGGCGCGAGGATGCTCTTGAGGGTGGCGGGAGTCTTGCCGTCAGCGTCGATGATCAGGGCAGAGAACACGGGCGGCAGGTTATCCGACCTGCCGGTGCTGTGACCAGAGGCGCGCCGAAAGTCGAGGCGGGGTGGGGCGCGGGGGGCGGGTCGTGGGGTGCAGGGCCGGGCTGTCGGGGCGGGTCCTGGGCCAGGAGCAATTGCTGGCCAGGCGCGGCGTTGCTGGCCATGGCGGGGCGCGGGGCGATTTGGCGCATGATGAACGGTCGCGGGTGCGGGAGTTGCCGGGCCGGGGGCCGCGTCGGATCGGGCCGGGACCGGAGCCAGACCTCCGGACCTCGCCGCGTCGACGAGCCGGGCGCGGCGGGTGTCGGGGCCGGGCCTTTTGGACATGTTCCTTTGGACATGTCCCTTGGCGCAGGCCGTGGCGCGTGGCGACGCGCGTGTGTCCAGAGCGGCGGGCCGACGCGCGGCGGCGTGGCTTGACCGGGGTCGGCGGTCTGGCTACGAAGGATCGGTTTTTGGCGGGAGGTGCTGCGATGGGCGTGCGTCATTGGTCGGTGTTGGTGTCCCTCACGGTGGGCAGCGCGGGGCTGCTGGTGGCGCATCCGTTGCTCGCTGCGCCGCAGCTCAAGAAGACGACGCCGCAGGTCGCAGTGCAGCCCGCGCGCAAGCTGGAACCGGCGCCGGGGACCGGGGGCGGGCGCTTCGTCACGTTGCCGCAAGCGGGCGGCCCGGTGGTGCGAGACAACCAGACCGGGCGCATGTGGCTGCGGGCGCCGGCGACCAGCAAGTACGGGTTCGCGGCGGCGAAGGCCGCGTGCGATGCGAAGGTTGTCGGGGGCCACGACGACTGGCGGCTGCCTCGCATCGAGGAGCTCAAGGGTTTGCTGTCCGGACCGGTGGAGGCGCCGCTGCCGGCGGGGCACCCGTTCACCGTGACCGGGACGTACTGGTCGTCGACCGAGACCTCGGACACAGGGGCGCTGCAGATCCTGGTCTTCAACGGCAACATGTTCCACGACATGAAGACCAGCGAGCTCGGGGCGTGGTGCGTGCGCGGCGGGGGCGACACCTCGTACCCGAACAGCAACCCGCGCTTCCACGTGATCGGGGCGGATGTCGAGGACGCGCAGACAGGGCGGCTGTGGAAGCGGCAGCCGACCGGGATCGGTGGCTGGCACGCGGCCCGGATCGAGTGCCGGGCGCACGGGGCGGGCTGGCGGCTGCCGACGATCGCCGAGCTGACGGGGCTGCTCGACATGAACGCGGCGGAGACCAAGCTACCGGCGGGGCACCCGTTCCTCAACGCGTGGGCGCCCTATGATCAGCGGCAGATGTGGTCGAACGACTCGAGCAGCATCAGCGCCGCGGCGACGCTGCGCTTCGCGGACGGCGTGGTCGGCGGGGCCGACAAGGCGGCGTCCGACGGGATGAGTCGCTGCATCAAGATGGACCTCGGCGCGGCCTGGCCGGTCGGTCCGGTGGGTCGCTTCGCGCTGCGCCTCGGCGACGCGGCGGTGCTCGACCAGGAGACGCGGCTGCTGTGGGAGCGCGCGCCGGCGGCGAGCGGCGTGCAGTACCCCGACGCGGCGGCGGCGTGCGCGGGCAAGTCGATCGCCGGGGTCGGCGGGTGGCGGCTGCCGACGCTCGTCGAGATCACGACGCTGATCGACTACAACATCTCGAGCGGGGCCAAGCTGCCGGCGGGGCACCCCTTCGTCGGCATCGTCACGGGCGACTACTGGACGACCACGCCGCACACCTCGGACATGAAGACGCTGGACCTCGGCAACGGGCTGCCGGGGCACATGTCGCAGATGGGCGGGCACCTCTACGGCTGGTGCGTGCGCGCCGAGCCGTGACGGCTGGTGCGTGCGCGCCGGGCCGTGGTGTGCGCGCCGAGCCGTGACGGTCCTTGTGCGGGGGCTCAGCGCGGGCGCTCGGCGTCGCGGAGGGCGTGGCCGAGGCTGAGCAGCAGCATGTACTCACGGGCGTCGCGCAGGGTCTGTTCGTCGCCGCTGCTGAGGGTGTGGCGGACGCCGTCGGACTCGAAGGCGACGGCGGGCCGGCCCTGGACCTGGCCGAGCCAGTAGCTGCGGCCGCGGTACTCGTGGGCGCGGCTCGGCCCGGGCTGCTCGGCGCCGGCGGGCCCCCTGGCGGGCCCCCTGGCGGGCCCCCTGGCGGGCTGATGGCGATCGAGCACCAGGCGGGCGCCGACGCGGCGCTTGACGATGACGGAGCGGGCCTCGCCGAGCTCGGGGTTGTCCCCCGGGAGGGCCGCGCCGACCAGGCGCACGCCGGCGGCGGGGCGTTCGCCCGGAGCTTCGGCGCCGACGATCAGCGGGGCGGCGGTCGCCACGGTGCTCGCGGCGGTGGCGACGGTCGGGCTGGCCTCGAGGACATGTCTCTCGGTTCCTGTCCGCGTGACCAGGAAGAGGGCGAGGGCGGTGGCGCCGGCGGGGACCATGACGGCGGCGCCGCGGAGGAAGCTGCGCAGGCGGGCGGCGAGGCCCGGGCGGAGCTCACCGGCGGGGCGGAGCTCGGCCTCGGCGGCGTGCTCGCGGTCGACGGCGTCGAGCTCGAGCAGGACGCGGGCCTGCAGCGCCTGCGGGGCTGGCTCTCGGGACATGTCCCGGAGGACCTGGCGGACGGTTCGTTGCTCGTCGACCATGTCCCGAAGGACAGGATCTTCGGCGAGCACGGCCTCGACCCGGGCGCGCTCGGCGGGCCCGAGCTCGTCGTCGACGAAGGGCTGGATGAGGGCGATGAGGCTGTCGCTGGCGGACTTGGCTTCGGGGCTCATGCTTGACCTCGCTTGCGGTACGCGGCGAGCGACACGGGCGGCTCGGCCTTTGCCTCCACGACCAGGCCGGCCTCGACGGCGGCGGGGTAGAGGAGGGTGTGGAGCTGGCGGCGGCCGCGGTAGATGCGGCTCATGACGGTGCCGATCGGGCACTCCATGACCTCGGCGATCTCCTTGTAGGAGAGGCCCTCGATGTCGGCGAGGGCGACGGCCATGCGGTAGTCCGGGGGGAGCTGCTGGAGGGCGGCGTCGATGCGCTCGCGGGTGCCGAGGCGGCCGAGGGCCTGCTCCGGGGTGAGCATGTGGGCGGGGGCGGGGCCGCAGGCGCCGTCGTCGTCGGCGCTCTCGTGGTGGACGGCGAGCGCACCGTTGGCGATGCGGTCGCGGTTGGCGGTGTGATAGCGGGTGATGAAGGTGTTGCGCACGATGGTGAAGAGCCACGAGCGGACGCTCGTGCCGGGCTTGAAGCTGGCCCAGAAGCGGTAGGCGCGGACCATGACGTCCTGCGCGAGATCTTCGGCCTCGGCCCGGCTCCGGGTCAGGCGGAGGGCCATGCCGAAGACGCGGTCCAGCTGGGGGAGGACCGTGTCCTCGAAGGCGCGACGAGCAGCGGCGTCCATGCGGGGGTCGGAACCGGAGGGGGTCATGGGCTATTCCCGTGCGCTTTCTCGTGTTCCTCGAGCGGTGTCGGAGCGGGGGTGGAGCGGCGGTCCGCGGGGGCAGGCGCGCCATCACGGGGTCCGGGGCGAGTATGTTCTCGCCGCGATGACCACGCGACCGTCCGTCACGGAGCCCGAGGCAACATACACGAGCCCGCTCGGCCAGCGCTACGCCACGCCGGCGATGCTGGCCAACTTCTCGGACCGGCGCCGGGTGCTGCTGTGGCGCGACCTGTGGATCGCCCTGGCGGAGGCCGAGCGGGGGCTCGGGCTGCCGATCTCGGCGGCGCAGGTCGAGGCGCTGCGGGCCGCTCGCGAGCAGATCGACATGGGCCGGGTCGCCGAGCTCGAGGCCCGCCTGCGTCACGACGTGATGGCGCACGTGCACCACTTCGGCGAGGTGGCGGGGGCGGACGCGGCGAAGATCATCCACCTCGGGGCGACCAGCTGCTTCGTCACCGACAACGCGGAGCTGGTGATGATCCGGGCCGGGCTCGAGCTGGTGATGGACCGGCTGGTGGCGGCGCTCGAGCGGCTGGCGGAGTTCGCCCGGGCCCAGCGCGAGCAGCCCTGCCTGGCCTTCACGCACTTCCAGCCGGCCCAGCTGACGACGGTCGGGAAGCGGGCCTGCCTGTGGGCGCAGGACCTGGGCCTCGACCTCGAGACGATCGCGGCGCTGTGCGAGCGCCTGCCGCTGCGCGGGGTGAAGGGGACGACGGGGACGCAGGCGTCGTTCCTCGGGCTGTTCGCGGGCGACCACGCGAAGGTCCGCGAGCTCGATCGACGGGTCTGCGCGGCGATGGGCTTCGCCAAGTCGATCGCGGTGAGCGGGCAGACCTACACGCGCAAGCTCGACACCTGGGTGGTGTCGGCGCTGGCCGACGTGTGCGGCTCGGCGGCCAAGCTGGCGACCGACCTGCGCCTGCTGGCGCACAAGCGGGAGGTCGACGAGCCCTTCGAGGCGCACCAGGTCGGGTCGTCGGCGATGGCGTACAAGCGCAACCCGATGCGCAGCGAACGGATCTGCAGCCTGGCGCGCTTCGTCCACTCGCTGGCGAGCAGCCCGCGCGAGACGCACGCGAATCAGTGGTTCGAGCGCACCCTCGACGACAGCGCGAACCGGCGGCTGGTGATCACGGAGGCGTTCCTGGCGACCGACGCGGTGCTGAACCTGGTGGTCGACGTGTGCGGCGGGCTGATCGTCCACCCGGCGGTGATCGCCGCCAACATGCGCGACGAGCTGCCGTTCATGGCGACCGAGGACGTGATCATGCGCGGGACGGCGGCGGGGGCGAGCCGGCAGGCGTTGCACGAGGCGGTGCGCACGGCCAGCCTGGCGGCGGTGGCCGGCATGAAGGAGGGAGCGGGCAACGACCTGGTCGCGCGCATGCTGGCCGACCCGGAGCTGGCGCCGCACGTGAACCCGGGGGCGATCGACCCGCGGCGCTACGTCGGGCGCGCGCCGGAGCAGGTCGACGAATTTCTCGGCGAGACGCTGGGGCCGCTGCTGGCCGCACACGCGCAGCGTCGCGGTCGCTTCGTGCCGGGGGTGCGGGTCTAGCAGCCCGGCGTTCGCGGGCTCGCGGCGGGAGAAAAAAGCGACGCTCGCCGGTTGATTCGCGCGCGTGGTCGCGGTGTATGCTCGCGGCGTGCAGGACACCGATCCGACGCGCGACGCACCGTGGGGCCTGATCGACGAGGAGGACGCGTTCGACGAGGACGCGTTCGACGAAGAGATGGACGACGACGACGACGATGACGACGACGAGATCGATCCGGCGGACGAGGAGCTCGCCGACGACCCGGACGAGCCCGAGTTGGGGGAGCTCGACGACGCGGTAGACGACGACGACGACGACGACGACGACGATGACGACGACGACGCGGGGGACACCGGGCGCTTCCTGATGTGAGGCTGTCCGAGGGGACAGGTTGCGGCCGGCGTACTTGATGTGAGGCTGTCCGAGCGGACAGGTCAGCGGCGACGACGGAGCAGGAGGGCGAGCGGGAGCAGGAGGGCGAGCGAGGCGGGCTCGCCGGGGCTGCCGTTGCAGCCGCAGCCGCTGCTGCGCTCGGGGTCGGTGTTGATGCAGTCGCAGTCGCTGCAGTCGGGCGGGCGCAGGTCGAGGCCCGAGGCCTGCTCGAGCCAGCACAGGCCGCCGATCGGCGCGGCGTAGAAGCCGCCCTTGCCGCAGGTGTAGCCGCGCGAGGTGACGCCGGCGAGCACGTACTCGCCGCTGGCGAGCTTGGCGAAGGCGGGGCCGCCGGAGTCGCCCTGGCACGAGTCGAGGCCCATGCCGCCGGCCTGGAACTCGAGGCCGGAGCCGCTGAACTTGGTGATCGGGACGTCGACCTGGCGCTTGATGCCGGTGATGTCGCCCTCGTTGAGGCCGTAGCCGACGACGGTGACCTTGTTGTCGACGGCCATGAGCTCGTCCCACTCGTCCTGGTCGGCGATCGGGCGCGGGAACTCGAGGATGTCGGACTGCGGCTTGGTGAGCACGAGGAAGCCGTAGTCGTGGATGTCCTCCTTGCAGCTCTTCGCGCCGCAGAACTCGGGGTCGAAGCCGATGGCGGCGACCTTGTAGACCGGGACCGGGAAGTTGACGTCGTCGCCGCGGCGGACGGTGATGCTGCTGAGCGAGGGCTCGGACTCGAGGCAGTGGGCGGCGGTGAGGACGATGGTCGGGCTGACGAGGGTGCCGGTGCACAGCGAGCTGCCGAGGGTGATGGCGACGACCGCCGGCCAGGCGCCCGGCTCGACGACCTGGCCGCCGTAGATCGGGACGGGCGGCGGTGGGACGGCGGTGAGGGTGCCCGTGGGGGTGGCGAGGGCGATCACGGCGGCGAGCCCGGAGAGCAGCATGGCGGCCAGCATACCGTGTTCACCGTGGGGCCGCGGTGAGCGATGCTGCGCCCGTGATCACAGGCTGGCGGCGGGGAGGTCGACGATCGGGCCGAGGTCGAGGTCGGCGAGCGGGGCGTCGACGAGGGACGGGTCGCCGACGACGACGATCTGGAGGTCGTCGAGGGCGAAGTGGCTGCGCAGCGAGCGGGTGACCGCGGCGGCGTCGCAGGGTGGGGGGCGAGCGTTCGGGAGCGCGTGCCAGTGGGCGCGGGCGAGGCTCTGCAGCTGGTCGGCGTCGGTCTGGCGGCGGTACAGCTGCTCCAGGGCCTCGTGGACGCAGACGCGGGCGACGAGCCCGGGAGCGAGGCCCTGGCGGCGCAGGCGGGCGAGGGTGTCGGCGATGACGCCGAGGCTGCGGCCGACGGCGGCGGCGTCGACCTGGGTGACGATGCGGAGCAGGCCCGGGCCGCGGGCGGGCTCGCGGCTCACTTCGACGCCGTAGGTCGCGGCCATGTCGTCGCGCAGGCGCTCGCCGAGGGCGCTCTGCACGATGTCGGCGGCGACCTGGGTGGCGAGGTCGTCCTCGGCGATCGCGGCGGCGCGGCCGAGCACGACGACGGCCTGGGCGAGGCCCGGGCGGGCGATGCGGTGGATGGCGCGGCGCGGGGCGGGCGCGAGGGCGGGGAGCCCCTGCGGGTCGGCGGGGCCGCTCCAGCCGGCGAGTCTGGGGGCGGCGGCGGCGACGAGGGCCTGCGGGTCGGCGTCGCCGGCGACGACGATCGTCAGCGCGGCGGGGCCGAGGCTGCGCTGGCCGTGCTCGCGGACCTGCTCCAAGGACCATGTCCCGGAGGACAGCTCGCTGGTCGCGTGGGGGTGGCCGGGCGGGAGGCTGACGCGGCGCAGGCCGGCGAGCGCGAGGGTTGTTGGGTCGTCGCGGGCGCGGGCCCGGGCGGCGGCGAGTTCGGCGGTGATGTCGGCCAACTCGGCGGCCAGCTCGGCGGCGTCGCCGGGCTGGTCGAGCGGGCGGCGGATCGCAGCGAGGAGGGCGCGCAGCGCCGCGGGGGCGTGCTCGGCGGGGACCTCGGTGGCGAGCAGGGCGCCCGAGCTGCTGATGTGCAGCTGCGGCGCGCCGCCGAGGTCGGCGAGGGCGGCGGCGAGGCTGCCCTCGCGCTCGTCGTGGCCGCGCAGGAGGCCGAGCAGGAGGGCGCTGAGGCCCGGGCGATCGGGCGGGTCGCTGGCGTGGCCGAGGCGGAGCGACAGGCCGAGGGCGACGCTGCGCGGGCCGGCGCCGGGGCGCGTGATCGGGGTGAAGTGCAGCGGCACGTCGGCGACGACGAGGCGACGGGTGGCGGGCGCGGGCGGGAGCGCGGGCGCGGGCGGGGCCGGCGGCGGCGTGCGCCGCCAGACCGAGCAGGCGAGGGTGGCGGCGGCGAGGGTGAGGACGAGGGCGCGAGACATGGCGCGGGGGACAGGTGCGAGGAGACAGGTGCGAAGGGACAGGTTGGAAGGGACAGGTGGGATGGCCGCGGGGACAGGTGCGAAGGGACAGGTGGGGATGGCCGAAGGGACAGGTGGGAGGGGACCGGTGGGGATGGCCGAAGGGACAGCTCAGGTGGGTGGGGTGGCGAGGATGATGGCGCGGCGCGGGGCGGCGAGGAGGGTCCTGGCGGCGGCGGCGACGTCGGCGGGGGTGACGGCGAGCCACTGGGCGAGGTCGTGCTCGAGGCGGTCGGGGTCGCCGAATGCGGCGGCGTAGCCAGACAGGAGGCTGGCGCGGGTGAGCAGGTCCTGGGGGGCGCGGCGCAGGCGCTGGGCGAGGCGCAGGCGGGCGCGGCGGAGCTCGGGCTCGGCGAGCTCGCCGGCGGCGACGCGGGCGAGCACGCCGTCGATCGCGGCGAGCAGGCGGGCCCCGTCGCTGCCGGGCGGGCCGATCAGCTCGATGACGGCGACCGACTGCTGCGGCTGGCTGAACTGCTCGGCGCCCAGGGCGGCGACGAGGGCGGCGTCGGGGCCGGCGAGGCGGCGGAAGGCGCCGGCGTGGAGGGCCGCGAACAGGACGTCGAGGGCGGCGTCGCCGTCGGCGTGCAGGCCCGGGCTGGCCCAGCCGCACAGGGCGCTCGGCGGGCCGCCGGTGGCGACGCGCTCGTGCTGCGGGCCGTCGGCGGGGAGCGGCGGGAGCGGGCGCGGGCGCCTGTCCCGGGGGACAGGTGAGCCGGGGATGCTGGCGAAGTAGCGGTCGATCTGGGCGCGGGTGTCTTGCGGGAGGTCGCCGACGATCGTGAGGGTGGCGTTGCTCGGGGTGTAGTGGGCGGCGAGGAAGGCGTCGACGTCGGCGGGGCGGATCGCGGCGATCGCCGCGTGCGGGCCGATGACGGTGTGGTGGTAGGGGTGCTCGGGCGGGAAGAGGCGGGCGAACAGGCGCTCGATGCGGGCGCCGCGGGGGTCGGTCTCGCGTCGCTGGCGGCGCTCCTGGGCGACGATCGCCTGCACCGAGGCGAGGGTGTGGGCGCCGGTGCTGCCGCGCAGGTAGCCCATGCGGTCGGCCTCGAGCCACAGCACGGTGGCGAGGCCGGCCTGCGGGGCGAGGGTGTAGTACTCGCTGCTGTGGAGGTCGGTCTCGGCGTTGTCGTGGTGGATGAAGGCGCGGGCGCGGGCGCGTTCGCGGGCCTCGGCGTCGATGTGGCGCGAGCCCGCGAACATGAGGTGCTCGACGACGTGGGCGAGGCCGCGGCGCTGCGGCGGATCGTCGACGGCGCCGACGTGGTAGCGCAGGTGCACGGCGACGAGCGGGAGCCGGGCGTCGCGGCGGAGGATGACCTCGAGGCCGTTGGCGAGGTGGTAGTGCGCGTCGCCGGGGGCGCGGGCGGAGCTCGGGGTCGCGGGGGCGAGGTCCGGTGCCGCGGGCGCGAGGGCCAGCCAGGCGGGCAGCAGGGCGGCGAGGATGCGCACGAATTGACCATGGGGCGACGACGTCGCGGGGGTCAAGGGCAGGGCCGGTCGCGGTCCGATCGGGTGGGCGCGAAGCGGGGCGCGCAGGGACGGCGGAGCGTGAAAGGCGGCGCACACTCGGGCCGGGGCGGGCCTGGGATCCGTACGGGGCGGGCGGCGCCGCGGTCGTGAAGGCCGGCAGAGAAATCTGGTAATGCTCGGGCCGCCGCGGAGCCTCGCTTGTCCACCTCCTCGACTCCTCCCTCCGGCGATCGCCAGACCCCGCCCCAGGTGGTGCGGCCGGACCTGCCGCCGCGCTTCGAGCTCGACCACGACTTCACGGAGGCGCTGGCCCACATCGCGGCGATCCGGACCCGCCGCAAGCTCGAGCGCGACCCGGTGTACCGCGAGATCAAGCCGCAGCTCGAGCGGGTGCTGCGGGGCTTCGAGTGGGACCTCGAGCCGACGCTCGGGACCTCGCTGACGGCGCGGCGGCCGGGCGTGGTGCGGGTGGCGGCGTGGAACGTCGAGCGAGGCAAGCGCTTCGCCGGGCTGCGGCACGCGCTGACCCACGACCCGGTGCTGCGCGAGGCGGACGTGCTGCTGCTGACGGAGGTCGACATCGGCATGGGTCGCTCGCAAAACCTCAACGTGCCGCGCGAGCTGGCGGCGGCGCTGGGCATGGGCTACGTGTTCGCCAACTATCACATCGTGCTGGCGGAGGGCGACCGCGGCGAGCGCGGGCACGGGATCCCGAACACCAAGGCGATGCACGGCTGCGCCCTGCTGACCCGCTTCCCGGTGCTGCGCTTCGAGGCGGTCGACCTGGCGGAGCGCAAGGACAAGTTCCACGCGACCGAGAAGCGCATCGGCAACAAGCGCACGCTGCTGTGCGAGCTGCTGCTGCCGGACGGGCCGCTGTCGCTGGCGCTGGTGCACCTCGATCCCTTCACGGGGCCGCGGCACCGGGCGGGCCAGCTGCGGCAGATCGTCGCCCGGCTGCGGCGCTTCGGCGGCGAGCGGATGCTGCTCGGCGGCGACCTCAACACCAACACCTACGACCTCGGCAGCGGCCAGGGGATGCTCTACAACATGCTCTACAAGCTCACGCGCTTCGGCTTCGAGGGCACGGTGGAGCAGTACATGAAGCCGGAGGAGATCCTCGAGCGCAAGGTGTTCGACGCGCTGCGAGCGGGCGGGCTGGCGATCGAGGGCTTCAACGACTTCGCCCGCGGGACCATTTACTACGACGTGTACGACCCGGAGATGGCGCGCAAGGCCCTCGACTACCTGCCGAAGCCGGTGTGTCGGTGGTTGATGGGCTGGCTCGAGCGCCGGCTCGAGCCGTGGGACGGCCGGGTGCCGCTGCGGGTCGACTGGTTCGCGGGCGCCGGGCTGCGACCGCGCTCGCCGCAGGTGATCGAGCGGCCGATGGTCGACGGGCAGATCATCAGCGACCACAACCCGATCCTCGTCGACCTCGAGCTGGCGAACTAGGGCGCCGCGGACGTCGCACGACGTCGCCGATGCTGTGTCGAGCTACGAGGCGGCCACGAAGCGTGGTCGCGCGGGCGCGTGGTCGCGCGGGCGGGTGTGGGTGGGCCTGTCGCTGCGGGCGAGAGACGGGTAAATTCGCGGCCCGTGGAGGCGCAGCGGACATGAGCTCGGTGCGCGAGCCGGCGATCGACGTGCAGGCGCGGACGCTGGTGTCGGCCTCGGATCGCCAGGCGCGTGGCGAGGCGGCGGCGGTGCCCGTCGGTGAGGACCGGACGCAGGCGGCGGGGCCCGTGGAGGGGCGAGTCGAGGGCGCGGGCGCCGAGGTGGCGGAGCTCGAGCCGGGCGCGGTGATCGCCCGCTATCGCATCGTCGGCAAGCTGGGCGCGGGCGGGATGGGCGTGGTGTACCGGGCCCACGACGCGCAGCTCGACCGCGAGGTGGCGCTCAAGCTGCTGCGCGTCGGCGAGGACGGGACCGAGGGGCGCACCCGCATGCTGCGCGAGGCGAAGGCGGCGGCGAAGATCCGGCACGCGAACGTGGTGACCGTGTACGACGCGGGCGAGGCGTTCGGGCGGGTGTTCATCGCCATGGAGCTGATCGACGGGATCACGCTCAAGGCCCACTTTCGCGGCCGCAGGCGCGGCTGGCGGGAGGTGGTCGAGGTGATGCTGGGCGCGGGTGAGGGCCTGGCCGCGGCGCACGCGGTGGGGCTGGTGCACCGCGACTTCAAGCCCGACAACGTGCTCGTCGAGGTCGGCGGGCGGGTGCGGGTGCTGGACTTCGGGCTGGCCCGGCCGGCGATCGACGTCGACGGGCCGACGGTGCGATCGGGCGCGGGCGGGCCGGGCGGAGCCGGCGGCGACACGGCGCCGATCCTGCGGACGCTGACCCAGACGGGCACGCTGGTCGGGACGCCGGCTTACATGGCGCCGGAGCAGCACCTGGCGCGGGCCGTGGACGCGCGCTCGGATCAGTTCGCGTTCTGCGTGACCTGCTTCGAGTGCCTGTATGGGCAACGACCGTTCGCCGGCGACACCCAGGCGGAGCTGACGATGAACGTGGTCGACGGTCGGCTGCAGGCGCCGCGCGAGCGGGGCGACGCGCCGATGGAGCTGCTGGCGGCGCTGCAGCGCGGGCTGTCGGTGCACCCGGCGGACCGCTACCCGGCGCTGGCGGATCTGCTGACGGAGCTGCGGGCGATCGTTCGCCGCCACGAGCCGCGCGATCGCAAGGGGCTGATGATCGCGGCGGGGTTGATGCTGCCGCTGATCGCGGGGGCGGCGTTGTACGTCGGGTCGGAGCCGGAGACGCCGGCGCAGGTCGTGCCGCCGACGGTGACGGAGACGACGCGGCACGAGGAGGTCGCGCCGCCGGTCGAGGCCCTGACGCCGACGCCGAAGCCCGTGGGGATGGCGCTGGGCCAGCCCAAGCACGTGGACGCGGCGGCGCTGGCCGAGCTGCTCGGGGAGATCGTGCCGAAGGGGATGAGCGTCACGCACGCGCCGGAGGGGCTGTTCCTGGCGGGCGACCGGGCGAGCCGCTGGAAGGGGGCGGCCGAGCTGCTGCTGGCGACGATCGACGGCGCCTACGCGCAGCGCACCAGCTCGCTGCTGCTGACGCAGGTGCCGACGCCGGACGGGTCTTGCGGGGTGTACCTGCTCGAGGGCGAGGACTTCGCGGCGCGGGTGAAGGCGATCCACAAGCTGCCGGGGGCGACCCGCGTCGGGTCGAGCCTCGCGCTCGGGGTGGTGCTGGCGATCGGCGACAAGAATCTGCCCGACGCGGTGAAGAAGCTGGTGCGCGAGGCCAAGGCGCCGAAGTTCCGCGGCTGGTACTTCATCAACGACAAGATGGGCGACCAGCGCATGGACTTCCCGACGCTCGCGGCCTGCGAGACGGAGGAGGCGATCTGGTACTCGGTCAAGGGCCGCTGCAAGGGCGTGAAGTGACCCGGGCTGGCCCCCGGGACATGCGCCGAAGGACATGGCAGATCGGACATGTCCTCGCGGCCATGTTGATCGCGGGCTGCGCGGCGCGGGGCAAGGGGACGGCGGCAGCGAGCGCGCCAGCGGCCGAGCAGGCGGCGACGGGCGGCGGGGCGGCGATCGCTGCGTGCACGCAGCAGGCGGCGGTCGTGGAGCTGGCGCTCGAGCGGCACGCGGATCGCTACCTGTGGGAGGAGATCGAGGCGCTCGTGCAGCGCTGGGTCGCGGCGGGTGGGGCGGGGTCCGGCGTCACGGCGGGCGGCGGGACGGCGGGGTCCGGCGTCACGGCGGGCGAGCTCGTGGCCTGCGGGCAGGTGGCCGAGGCGGCCTTGTTGGCGGCGGCGCGGCGCTGGGCCGAGGCGGGTGCGCGTGGCGGCGGTGGGCAGGACCACGACCTGGCGCAGCGGGCCTACCGGGCGCTGGCGAGCCACTTCCCGGGGGCGGAGCAGGAGCTGGACTTCGCGTTCGGGCGGCTCGACTGGGCGCGGGCGCTGCGGACCGCGAACGAGCTCGGCGAGCAGACGCTGGCGGCCGAGCTCTACGCGTCGGCGCAGCAGCACCACGCAGCGGCGCTGCGGCGCGGCGGGCTGCGGCCGGAGCAGGCGCGCATGGCAGCGAGCGAGCAGCTCGAGGCGACGCGGCGGGTGCTCGACTACCAGGCGGGCTGGCAGCCGACGGCGTGGTCGCCCGAGCCGTGGATCTGCGCGCCGGACCCGGGCGGGCGCTGCGTGACGCGGCCGAGCTCGGCGGTGACGATCCCGCTGCCGCCGGCCGAGGCGCAGATGCTGGCGGCGTACGAGCTGTACCTGGGGGAGCCGGCGACGCGCGAGCTGCCGGAGGCGGCGACGGTGGCGGTCGATAGGGCCGAGCTGCTGCTGCGGCACGGTCGGCTGGCGGAGGCGGAGGCGGGGCTGCGCGAGGTGCTGCGGGCGCGCGACGGCGACGCGGTCGGGGCGCGGGCGGGGCTGCTGCTGCTGCGATCGCTGCAGGCGCGCTGGCAAGATCCGGCGGCCTCGCCGGCCGCGCAGGCGCGGGCGCGGGCGGGGCTCATCGCCACCACGAGCGAGCTGCAGCGGCTGCGGGCGTGGCACCTGGCGACCCCGGCGGGCGAGGAGATCCGGCGGGCGACGCCGGGGCTGCGGGCGGCGGCGCTGTGGCAGGCGGCCGCGGCGGCGCGCGCGAGCGGGGCCTTCGCCGAGTGCGCGCAGGTCCTCGAGGACATGTCCGAAGAGACCGGTCCCGAAGGCCAGCCGGAGTCGACGCTGCGCTTCGAGGCGGCGGCGTGTCACGAGGAGGGCGGGGCCTTCGCGGCGGCGATCGCCGGCTACGGCGAGTGGCTGCGCCGCTTCGTCGGCGAGCCGCGGACGGCGGAGGCCTTGCTGCGCCTGGCCCGGATCAACGAGCGGGTGCAGAACGTCGAGGACGCGCGCGACTACTACATCCGCTTCGTGGCGCTGGCGCCGGGCGACGCGCGGGCGAACGAGGCGAGGCGGCGATCGATCGCGCTGGCGCTGGTGACCGGGACGGTCGACGCGGAGCAGGTGGCGGCGCTGACCCGCGATCGTCGCAGCGGTGATCGGCGGCTGGCGGCGGCGATCCGGTTTCGTACGGAGGTGCGCCCCGGGAGCCCGCTCGAGCGGGTGGCGGCGTACCTGCAACAGTTCGGGCGCGACGGCGGGGAGGAGCGGCTGGCGATCGCCCACCTGCGGGCGGCGGAGGCGTTGATGCGCAGCTCGTGCCCGGTCGGGGCGCTCGAGGGTCTGTGCGTCGAGGTGACGCGCGACCGGACGCTCGGGCGGGTGCTGCCGCGGGACCGCGGTCAGGTGACGCAGGCGCGGGCGCACCTGCAGGCGGCCGCGGGTTTCCTCAACGCGAGGCCGGGGCCGGACGGGCTCGAGGCGCCGCTGGCGGTGGCGCCGGCCGAGCTGGCGGCGGCGCGGCGGGTGCTGAGCCTGCTGCTCGGGGACCTCGGGGCCGAGGCGGCGCTGCTGACCCGGCCGCCCGACAGCCACGAGCCGACGCGATCGCGGCAGTGGTTCGAGCGGCGGGTGAGCGAGGTGCAGCGGATGCAGGTGGTGTACGAGGGGGTCAACCCGGGGGCGGGGCGCGACGTGGCGCTGGCGAGGACGGCGGCGGAGACCAGCGCGAGCGACCGCTTCGCGGCGGTGATCGAGGCCCGCAAGGCGCAGGTGTTCGAGGCGGACATCGGCCTGCTCGAGGAGGTGTCGCGGGCGATCGCGGGGCAGAGCGCGGCGGGCTCGGACGGGGCCGCGCTGGCGGCGACGATGCAGCGCCTGGCCGACTTGCGGCGCGGCGAGGTGTTCGACGCGTATCACCGCTGCATCGAGCTGGTGGCGCTGTGGGGCGACGACCCGGACGGGCGCGCCGAGAGCTGCCGCGCGGGGCTCGGGCGGCTGGTGCAGCGGCACGAGGCGCGGCTCGAGTATGTGCCGGACCTGCGCGGGCGGGTGCGCTGAGGGGTTGGGCAATACGGCGACGACGATCGGGTCAGGGCAATACGTCGACGATGATCGGGGGGTGGCCGACGGTCATGCTGACGATCGTGAGGTCGCGGGGCAGGGGGAGGACGAGCCGGCGCGAGGATATCGCGGATTGGGGGGCGTCAGTCGGTCACCCGGCAGTAGCAGTACACGAACTCCTGGGCGCTGCCCCATGGCGTCACGTGGCGCTCCGTGGCGCTCCCAACCTTGACGAAGGCGGGGCCAAACTCGGCGTGCAGGGTGTCGTCGCTGTAGCGAACAACGTCGAGGCCGCTGCACTTCTCCGGGCCCTCGGGCCCGAACGTGGCGACGATGACGTGGCCGCCGGGCAGGACCGATCGCCGGACCTGCGCGACATAGCGCGCGCGCTGCTCGGGGTCCGTGAGGAAGTGGAAGACGGCGCGGTCGTGCCAGACGGCGTAGGTCGCGTCGGGCAGGTCGGCGCGGGTCACGTCGGCGACGCGCCAGTCGACCCTCGCGGCCCGGTCCCCGAGGCGCTCGCGGGCGACGTCGATGGCGTGCTGCGACAGGTCGAGCACGGTGACGCGGCGATGGCCACGGTCGAGGAGATCGTCGACCAGAGTCGACGCGCCGCCGCCGACGTCGATGATGGCGTCGTCGGGGCCGACCCCCGTGGCCTCGATCAGGGCGAGCGAGCGAGCGAGGTGCGGGGCGTACCAGCTCACCCCGTCCGGCGCTTTCGTGGCGTAGACCTTCTCCCAGTGATCGCGGCTGCTCATGCTTGCTCCGTGCGAGCGCTCAGGCGCGGCGGCGGCGGGTGCGGAGGCCGAGCAGGCCGAGCATCGCCGCGAGCGGGGCGAGGCGGTTCGTGTTGTTGGTGCTGGCGCAGCCGCAGCCCTTGCTGTCGTCGCTCGCGCCGTCCGAGCTGCTCCCATCGCTGCCAGCGGCCGTGCCCTCATTGCCCCCGCCGGACGTCGGCTGCTCACCCGTGACGGAGGCGGCGCCCGAGCTGCTCTCGGCCTGCGAGCTCGTGCTGCCATCGCTGCTCGTCGACGTCTCGACCGCACCGCCCTCCACCGATACCGCCGCGCAGTGGTGATAGAAGCAGCCGCCGGGGTTGTTGAGGCCGTGGGCGGACATGAATTGGATGACCTGCAGGGTGCAGTTCGTGCAGCTGATGCCGTCGGGCACGGTGACGTCGATCGACTGCGGTCCGCCGAAGGGCGCGTCGTGCAGGAAGACGCCGTCGGCGAGCACCGGGAAGACCGGGGGATCCTGGATCAGCGTGGTGCCGCAGGCTTGCGCGCCCGCGGTGACCGGCGGCTCGGCGGGGATGTCGGCGAGGTCGCTGACGAGGGCGATGCGGTAGTGGCCGGGGTGAAAGATCGTCTCGTTGATCGTGACCGTGATGGTGTCGCCAGCCTGGTAGGCGGTGACCATGCCGGTGGCGACCTCGTTGCCGTCGGCGCCGCAGGGCGGGGCCTTCTGCGGGTCACCGAGCGGGCCCTGATCGTAGACGGCGGGCGGCGACTGCAGGACGAAGTGGGCCTGCGCGAGGGCCGGGGCGAGGCCTGCAGTGAGGGCGGCGATGGCGAGGATGCGACGAGACGAGCTTGGGGGGAGCACGCGGGCGACGATACACGAAGGGCCGCAGGCGGCGACAGGAACACGCCGGCGCAGCGGCACCGGACCGTGCGGGTGGCGAATGTGTTGTGCCGTCACTCTGCGAGCTCGAGCAGGCGCTGGTTGCTGCGTTGCGCTCTCAGTCCGCGAGCTCGAGCAGCAGCTGACGGCAGCGGAGGCGGCGGAGCTCGTCGGCCTCGGGGCGCTCGACGTACGCCGTGAGCAGCGCGCGGGCCTCGGCGTGGCGGGCCTTGTCGCCGGGGCCGGCGAGGGCGCTGCCGAGGTTGAACTGCAGCTCGGGCGGGAGGCGCTCGGGCGGGTCGCCGCGGTGCCAGTCGCGGGCGGCGGCGGCGAGGCGGTAGGCCTGCTCGGCGCCGGCGGGGTCGTGCAGGCGGGTGCGGGCGACGCCGAGGCCGAGGCCGGCGAGGTAGCGGTCGACGGCGGCGGGGGCCTCGAGGGCGGGGGCGTAGAGCTCGGCGGCCTTGCGGTCGTTGCCGGCGGCCAGCTCGGCGGCGGCCCAGCTGAGGCGCGGGGCGGGCTCGTCGGGGTCGAGGGTGAGGGCGAGGGCGAAGCGGCGGCGGGCCTCGCCGGGCTCGTGGGCGGCGAGCGAGACGCGGGCGCAGCTGGCGACGAACAGGGCGGCGCCGCGGGGGTCGCCGCCGTCGGCCGCGGGGTTGTCGTCGACGATGCGTTCGCGGCAGATCTGGGCGGCGAGGGCGAGGCGTTCGGGCTCGCGGTCGGCGAGGGCGAGGTCGTGGCGCAGGGCGACGGCGAGGGCGTAGGGGTCGTCGGGGGCGAGGGCGAGGGCGGCCTGGAATTCGCTGCGCGCGGCGTCGCGGTCGGCGGGCTCGGCCCGGGCCTCGAAGGCGGCGACGTGGAGGAGGGCGAGGCCGACGCGGGCGCTCGGGCCCTGGAGGAGCTCGCGGGCCTCGGGGACCAGACCCTCGGCGAGGGCCAGGGCGGCGAGCTCGTGGGCCCAGCGCGGGCGCGGGTCGCGTTGCAGCAGCTCGGCGTAGATCGCCAGGACGGCCCGCGCGGCGCCGCAGCGGCGCAGGACGGCGGCGCGGGCGAGGGCCTCGTCGGTGGTGGGCGGGATCGAGGTGTCGGCGCAGGGGTCGGGGGCGGGCGCGGGGACGACGGTGTCGGGGTGCGCGGGGCGGACCGCGGCGCCGGGGGCCTCGCGCTTGCAGGCGAGCAGGAGGCAGAGCGCGACTGTCCCGAGGGACAGGTTGCGAGCGGCTGGCTGGGCTGTCCGGAGGGACATGGTGGAAGAGACAGCTGCGGCTGGCCGGAGGAACATGGCGGAAAGGGCAGCTTGGGCTGGCCGGAGGGACATGGCGGGAGGGCCAGGTTGGTTCAGCGCTGGAGCGCGGCGAGCACGGTCGCGAGCATGGCGCGGTCGTCGGTGGACTCGGCGACGTGGTCGACGCGGACGCCGAGGGCGGTGATCGCCGCGGCGGTGACGGGGCCGAGGGCGAGGACCTGGGCCCTCGCCAGCAGCTCGCGCGCGGCGGCTTCGCCGTGGGCCTCGGCGACGGTGGCGAGGAAGTGGCGGGCGGTCTTGCCGCTGGCGAAGCAGATGGCGTCGCAGCCCTCGCCGCCGTGCTCGGGCGGGAGCAGCGAGCGGGTCAGCATGGCCGGGACGGGCGGGCGGACGACGCGGTAGCCGATGACGAGGTGGTAGCGGCCGCCGGCGGCGGTGATGGCCGCGGCGAGCAGGTCGCGGCCCTCGTCGGCGCGCACGTGCAGCCAGCGGCGGGCGAGCATGTCGCGGGCGCGGAGCTCGTCGACCAGGCCCTCGGCGCGGGCCTGGTGGGGGACGATGTCGGGCTGGATGCCGCGCTCGATGCAGGCGGTGGCGGTGCCGGTGCCGATCGCGGCGACGCACTTGCCGTGGAGGATGCGGACGTCGACGCCGGTGCTGGCGAGGGCGTCGAACCAGGCGCGCACGCCGTTGGGGCTGGAGAGGATCACGCCGTCGACCTCGCCCAGGTCGCGGACGGCGCGGGTGAGGGCGTCGAGGTCGGCGGGCGGGGCGAGGTCGAGGCAGGGGAAGGCGACCGCGTCGGCGCCGTGGGCCGCGAGCATGTGCAGCAGCTCGCCGGCCTGCTGGGTGGCGCGGGTGACGACGACGCGGCGGCCGAACAGCGGGCGGCGCTCGAACCACTCGATCTGGGCCCGGAGGTCGACGACGCTGCCGACGATCATCACGGCGGGCGGGCGGATGCCCTCGGCGTCGACGCGGTCGGCGAGCTGAGCGAGCGGGGCGACGACGGTGCGCTGGATCCCCCGCGTGCCCCAGCGGATCAGCGCGGCGGGGGTGGCGGGGTCGCGGCCGGCGGCGATCAGGCGCTCGGCGTTGTCGCGGCAATTCTTGACCGACATCATCAGCACGAGGGTGCCGGTGCCGCGGGCGAGGTGCTCCCAGTCGACGCCGCGGCCGCCCTTCTCGTAGGCCTCGTAGCCGGAGGCGATGGTGACGCTCGGGCTGTGGTCGCGGTGGGTGACCGGGATGCCTGCGGCCTCGGCGGCGGCGATCGAGGCGCTGACGCCGGGGACGAACTCGTAGTCGATGCCGGCGGCGCGCAGGACCTGGGCCTCCTCGGCGCCGCGGCCGAAGACCATGGGGTCGCCGCCCTTGAGGCGGACGACGTGGAGGCCGGCGCCGGCCTTGGCGAGCAGGAGGCGGTGGATCTCGTCCTGGTCGACGACGGGCTGGCCGTGGGCCTCGCTGGCGAAGGGGCCGTGCGGGCTCTGGGTGCGCTGGTAGAGCTGCACGTCGCGGCGGCAGTGCATGAAGAGCGCGGGGTTGACGAGGTAGTCGGCGACCACCACGTCGGCGCGGGCGAGGCGGTCGCGCCCGGCGAGGGTCAACAGCTCGGGGTCCCAGGGACCCGCTCCGACGATCGACACGAGGCCGGGCACGTCGGCGAGTGTATTACAAAGCCGGGGCCGCGCGGCGGCCCGCTGGGGCTCCCGCGCGGGGCCTGGGCGGTGTTATGGTCCGCGGCGTCATGCGCGGTGCGGGGTCGGTCGTGGTCGTGGTGGGGGCGGGGCACGCGGGGCTCGAGGCCGCGTTCGCGGCGGCCCGCGTCGGCGTGCAGGTGGTCGTGGTGACGGGGAGCCTCGAGACGATCGGGCAGACGCCGTGTAACCCGAGCGTGGGCGGGGTGGCGAAGGGACACCTGGTCAAGGAGATCGAGTCGCTCGGGGGTTTCATGGGCCGGGCCGCCGACGCGTGTGCGATCCACGGGCGGATCTTGAACCGCAGCAAGGGGCCGGCGGTGCGGGCGACCCGGGTGCAGGTCGACAAGCGGCGCTACGGGGAATTCGCGCGGGCGGCCCTGCTGGCGCAGCCGGCCCTGTTGGCGGGGCCGGGGATCACGGTGGTGGCGGGGCTGGTGGCGGGGGTGATCCTGGCCGAAGGGACAGGTCGTGTCGGCGGGGTGCGGCTGCAGGACGGCTCGCAGATCGCGGGCGACGCGGTGGTGCTGACGACCGGGACCTTCCTCGGCGGGGTGCTGCACACGGGGGCCGAGCGGACGCCGGGCGGGCGGGTCGGCGAGGCGCCGGCGCTGGCGCTGGCGGAGCACCTGCGCGGGCTGGGCTTCGCGCTCAAGCGGCTCAAGACGGGGACGCCGGCGCGGCTCGACGGGCGGACGATCGATCGCGGCGATCCGGCGATCGAGCTGCAGCCGCCCGAAGATCCGGCGCCGCGCTTCGTGGCGCCGGACGACGACCCGCCGCCGCTGCTGCGCCAGGTCGACTGTCACCTGACCCACACCTGCGCCGCGACCCACGATCTGGTGCGGGCCCACCTGCACGCGTCGGCGATGTACTCGGGGGCGATCACGGGCCGGGGGCCGCGCTACTGCCCGTCGATCGAGGACAAGGTGGTGCGCTTCGCGGAGCGCGAGCGGCATCAGGTGTTCCTCGAGCCGGAGGGGCTGGACACCGACAGCGTGTACCCGAACGGGGTGTCGACGAGCCTGCCGGCGGCGGTGCAGGAGGCGTTCCTGCGCACGATCGCGGGGCTGTCGCGGGTGGTGCTGCTGCGGCCGGGCTACGCGGTCGAGTACGACGCGGTCGACGCCCGGGCGCTGACCCACACGCTGGCGAGCAAGGACCTGCCGGGGCTGTACTTCGCGGGCCAGATCAACGGGACCTCGGGCTACGAGGAGGCGGCGGCGCAGGGGCTGATCGCGGGGGCCAACGCGGCGCTGTGGCTGCGCGAGCGGCCGGCGCTGCAGGTCGGGCGCGACCAGGGCTACATCGGCGTGCTGGTCGACGACCTGGTGACGCAGGGCTGCGACGAGCCGTACCGGATGTTCACGGCGCGGGCCGAGTACCGCCTGCTGCTGCGCGAGGACAACGCCGACGCGCGCCTGTGCGACCTGGCCTTTGCGGCAGGTCTGATCGGACAGGCGCGGCACGAGCGGGCGCGGGCGCGGGCGGAGCAGGTGAACGCGATGGCGGCGGCGATCGAGCGGCGCCGCGACCCGGGGCCGGGGCCGGCGTGGCTGCGCGAGCGGGCCGAGGCCCAGGCCTGCTACGCGGGTTATCTCGTGCGGCAGCAGCGGGAGGTCGATCGCCTGCGCGGCGACGCGGCCGACCTGCCGCTCGACCCGAACACCGACTACGGGCGGCTGGCGGGGCTGACGAGCGAGGCGGCGGAGCGCCTGGCTCGCGTGCGGCCGACCAGCACCGGGCAGGTCGGGCGGATCCCCGGCATCACGCCGGCGGCGCTGATGTGCGTGTGGGCCCACGCGCGCGCGGCCCTGAGTAATCTGTCCTGAGAGCCATGTCATCAACCGGAGCTGGAACCGATGAGCCACCCCGCTGACCTCGCCGCCGACACCGCCGTGGAGCCGCGCGGCGGGGGGCACTACGCGTGCACGCTGCCGCGGCACTGGGACTACCTGTTGCCGTCGGGCGGGGTCCTGGTGACGCTGGCGTTGCGGGCGATCGCGGCCGAGCTGGGGCTGCGGCCGGGGCTGTTGGGCGAGGACACCGGGGTGCGGCCGCTGTCGGCGACGGCGGTGTTCTGCTCGCCGGTGCCGGCGGGGCCGGTGGTGATCGCGGTGACGGTGCTGCGGCGCGGGGCGCTGGCCAGCCAGGTTCGGGCGCAGCTGTCGGCGTTCGGCGGCGAGGTCGGGCTCGAGCTGATCGCGACCTTCGGGCTCGAGCGGCCGGTGGTCGACGCGACGATGTGCGCGGCGCCGGTGGTGGCGGAGCCGGGGGAGCTGCCGGCGATCGACCCGGCCGACCAGACCTTCATCCCGGCCTTCATCCGCAACTTCGATCACCGGCGGGCGATCGGGTCGGCGTGGTGGCGGGCCGACGAGTGGGTCCAGGGCGACCGCAGCGGCTACTGGTACCGCTACCTGCACGCGCAGCGGCTGCCCGACGGGCGCCTCGATCCGCTGGCCCTGCCGCCGCTGATCGACACGATGCCGCCGGCGATGTGCTCGCTTATCGGGCCGCCGGCGCGGGCCTTCACGGCGCCGAGCCTCGACCTGACGGTGCACTTCGTGCAGGACACGACGAGCGAGTGGCTGTTGACCCACGCCCGCTGTCGTGCGGTGCGCGGCGGCTACGCGACGGCCGACATCGAGATCTGGGACGAGGCGCGGCAGTTGATCGCGTACGGGACGCAGGTGATGATCCTGCGCCGACGCGCTAGTTGAGCCAGTCGCGGGCTGAGCTCCAGCGCGGCGCCGGCGAGTTCGCCGATGGGCCGGGCAGGCTGACGCGGCGGGCGAGCTCGCGCCAGGAGGTGCCGCTGCGGCCTGATGCGTTCGGCGGCCGCGTCGAGGATCACGTGGTGGGCGGTGGCGGGTGATCGCGGGCTGCTATGCTGCGACGCGATGGCGTCTTTTCGGGTTGCGTGGCTGTTGCGTGCGCTCGTCGTGTGGCCGCTGAAGGCGGCGTGGGTGGCCTCGGTGGTGGCGGTCCCGGCGATCGGCGTGTGGATGGCGTCGTCGCTGGCGGCCTACCGCAACGGGCCGATGTGGCTGGCGCTGGGGTGCGGGCTGCTGCTGTTCCCGCTGGCGCCGCTGGCGTGGGAGGCGATCGGCGCGTGGTGGCGCGGGCGCAAGGCGAAGCCCTCGCCGCGGATCCTCACCTTCGCGGATCGGCTGATCTTGCGGACCCTGGTGATCAACCTGGCGGTCCTGGCGGGCCTGCTGGTGCGCTTCCCGGAGACCAGCTTCGCGGCGCTGTCGACCCGCGGCGACTGGTTCCTCGATGGCCGCGAGGGGCCGCGGATCGAGCGGATGCGGGCGGGGCTGTTCTTCGCGGCCGACCGCTTGCAGTGGTTGTACGAGGCGGTCCACGCCAACCCCTACGCGCAGGACATCGCCGAGACCCGCCCGCCGCCTCCGCCGCCTGTCCCTGAGGACAGGTCGACGCCGACACCGACACCGGCGCCGACGCCGGGCGATCCGACGCCGACGCCGACGCCGACGCCGACGCCAGAGACTGCGCCTGTGGCGGCCGCAGTGGCCGTTGCCGGCGACGCTGCATCCGCTGGTGCTCGGCATGCCGGCGGAGGCCGAGGCGAGCATCGTCGCGGTCGGCAAGTACATCGCGGAGCGCGAGCCGGATCGGCGCCTGCGGATCAAGGCGCTGCACGACTATGTGGCCGACCGCGTGGCCTACGACGCGGTCGCCTACGCGGAGCACCGCTACCCGCCGCAGGACGCCGAGACGGTGTTCGTCACGCGGCTCGGGGTCTGCGCGGGTTATGCGAACCTGCTGTCGGCGCTGGGGGACGCGGCGGGGGAGGAGATCGTGGTGGTCGGCGGCGACGCGCGCACGGACGGCAGCGACCTCACCGGCGAGGGCCACGCGTGGAACGCGGCGCGCATCGACGACGTGTGGCACCTGATCGACGCCACCTGGGACTCCGGCAGCGTCAGTGGTCGCAGCTTCACGAAGCGCTACAAGACCAGCTACCTGTTCGCGCCGCCGCGGGTGTTCGCGGTCAGTCACTTCCCGGACGCGCCCAACTGGCAGCTGCTGCCGGCGCCGATCAGCCGCGGCGAGTTCTTCCGCGCGCCGATGCTGCGCGGCGAGTTCTACGCCCAGGGCCTCGAGCTGGTCCGGCCCGACCGCTCGCAGGTCAGCGTCGACGAGGTGTTCGAGATGGCCGTGAAGAACCCGCAGGGGCGCTTCTTTCGCGTCACCTTCGCGGCGAAGGACGGGGCCGAGGGCGAGTGCGAGGTGAGCGACGGGGCGCTGGTGACGGCGCGCTGCGTGCTGCCGGCGCCCGGGCGCTACGAGGTCCTGCTGTACTCGGGGCCGGCGGCGTTCGGGAACTTCTCGGGGGTCGCGGGCTTCGAGGTGAATCGCGGCTAGTCGCGCGAGGGCCAAACGCGGGATGGCCAGCGCGAGGGCCAGACGCGGGATGGCCAGACGCGCGAGGGCCCGGTCCGACGCGCGTCGTGACCGGGCCCGGGGTTCCCATGAGGGGGTGGAGGGTGTGGTTCAGAGCTTCGGGTCGAACTTCACCTTGGTGACGGTGAGGCCGATGTAGTCGAGGGTGCCGAAGTCCTTGAGGTTGCTGTCGCCCACGCAGACCTTCCAGGCGCCGGCCGGCGCCTCGCCGAGGAAGTCGTTGAAGTCGACGCCCGGGCCCTTGAGGTGGGTCGGGTTGTACTCGCAGAGCGAGTCGTCCTTGCACACGATCTTGTCCGCGGCGATGGTGGTGCCCATCTTCGACCCGTTGGTGACGCCGCCGTTCTTGAAGGTGACGGGGAAGTCCTTGCTGAGGTCGGAGCTGTCGTTGCAGCAGCCGGTGCCGTCGTCCGGGAGGGCGCTGTTGCCGGGGCGCTGGAGGACGGTGAGGACGGTGCCTGCGGGGCTCTGCAGCTTGATCGTGACGTCGCCGATCCACGGGTGGTCGAGCCCGACGGTGAGCTGGACGTTACCGACGAAGGCGAGGTCGACGTTCTCGGCGATGGCGATGTCGGTGCAGAGCATCGTGTCGAGGTTGCCGTTGTACTTGTCGTCGAGGAGGGCGAGGGCGAGGTCGGGGGCCTCGGCCAGCTCGTCCTCGCTGTTGCCCATGCACTTGTTCTTCTCGGCGGCGCCGACGACGATCTGGTCGCAGAGCGGCCCGAGGGCGTCGAGGATCGCGGTCTGGTCGCCGGCGGCGACGCCGGCGGTGCCCATCGCGGTGACCAGGTCGCCGACGAGGGCGCCGAAGTCGTCGATGGTGATCGTCGTCATGTCGGCGTCCATGAGCATCTCGTGCGAGCTGGTCATGTCGCGGCACTCGTTGCCGACGCCGACGCCCTCGTCGATGCCGGCGCCGGGGGAGTCGACCTCCTGGCCGTACTTGGTCGGGCCGTCGATGCCGCCGACCTGGCGGGTGAGGCAGGTGTTGAGGCGGGCGAAGTCGCTGGCGGCGAAGAAGGTGTTGATCGCGTCGTTGACCGCGACCACGCCGACGAAGGAGTCCGTGAGGTCCGGGGTGCCGATCAGGCCCTTGATCGCGGGCTTGCGACCGACGCGCTGGTAGACGGTGGCGTCGCTGGTGAGGTCCTCGACGATGTCGCCCTTGAGGCTGCCGAGGGTGTCGAGGATCGCGGTCTTGTCGGCGTCCGTGAGCTCCGGGTGCATGCCCTGGTGGGCGTCGAGGGCGGTGACGAAGTCGGCCGCGAAGTCGTTGAAGTCCTGGTCGGAGATGCCGAGGCCGGCGTGGGCTTCGAGCATGCTCAGGCCGCCGTAGGTGACCCCGGGGCACTCGGCGACCTCACCGAGCTGGTCGGTGACGAGGCCGATCAGGGCCCCGCCGTCGACGTCGTTGTTGAGGAAGTAGCCGTTGATCTTGTCGTCGAGGAGGACGCCGCCGACGAAGGCGGTGACGAGGTCCTTGATGCCGCCGTCACCGGCACCGCCGAGGCGCGTGCACAGGTTGTCCTGGGTGCCGGTGGTGGTGTCGGTGGTGGTGTCGGTGGTCGGATCGCCGGAGGTGCTCGGGTCCGTCGACGGGCCGCTGGTGCTGTTGTCCGTGGTCGCCGTGTCCGTGGTCGGCGTGTCCGTGTCGGTCGTCGGCGGCGTCGTGTTGGTCGTGGTCGGGTTGCTGGGGTCGTCCGTCGTCGTGCCGGCCTCGGTCTCCGTGCCCTCCGTGGTGGTGAGGGAGGGGTTGGCCGGACAGGCCGACAGGACCGGCGCGAGGCCGGCGAACAGAAGGCCGAGGCCGAGCTTCGACGAAAGGGGGTTCAGAGTTTTCTTGTGCATACAGCCAAAATCCTTGCCAGGGGCGAAAGGCGGCGATGATACAGAGTCGCGCCTGCGAGCGCGAGGGGGCCGTCGACCCCAAAACGTGGGGGATGGCGCCGCGATCGATCACACGACTGGACCGGCGGCGCTGGGTTGCCGTTCGGCCCGTGCGGCCGCGCAGCGATCACACGTGGCGGGCCGGCGCGGCGAACAGGTGCAGCATCGGCTCGACGAACAGGGGCGAGGGCAGCACGATGCTGGCCAGCGTCCACGCGTGGGCGGCGACCGCAGGCCAACGGGCGACGCGCAGCGGCAGCTCGAGCGCCAGCAGGGCGCCCTGGATCACGAAGTAGAGGCCCATCGAGGCGGCCATCGCGGGGCCGAGGGCGACGCCGATGAACCACGCGTGGATCGTCGCGCTGGCGAGGAAGCTGAGCAGGAGGCCGCGACCAGGGCGGCGGCGGCGGGCCCAGGGCAGGAAGAAGTGCTCGCGCAGCCAGCGGTTGACGACCAGGTTCCAGCGCTCGCCCCAGAACTCGCGCAGCGAGCTCGCGGCGATCGGGGTGCGCTGGATCGGCGGGCCGTGGGCGCCGAGCAGCGCCAGCACGCCGCGGAACAGGGCCTCGCCGGTCTCGCCGAGGGCGTACATCGCGAGCATGCCGCAGCCCCAGCGCAGCGGGCCGGGGTCGTGGAGCAGGGCGGTGCACAGGGCCAGGAGCCCGAGCGGGACCCACAGCGCGACGCGGAGGAAGGCGCCGAGATCGACGCGGGCGGGGCCCCACTGCAGGCGGCGGGTGTCGATCAGGGCGACGACGAAGACCATGCGCGCGAGCGGGGTCATCGGTCGGCGGGCGACGGCGAGGTCGTAGCTGCGGGCGACGCCCCAGAGGGCCAGCAAGGCGACCACGGCGCGCAGCAGCGGGTCGCCCGGGAGGACCAGGCTCCACGGCAAGAGCAGGGCCGCGAGGCCGAGGCCGAGGCCGCGTCGCCACGGGGCACCAGCGGTGACGAGGGCGGCGAGCAGGAGGAGTGCGAGCACGAGGCCGGGGCTCTAAGGGCAGTAGCGGGAGGACGGGTTGACGGAGTCGCAGGTGTTGAGGACCGCGTTCTTGCCCTTGGCCACGGAGGCGGTCTCGATGTGGATGTGCGGGCCGGAGGAGCAGCCGGAGTTGCCGCTGTGGGCGATGAGCTGGCCCTGATCGAGGTGGGTGCCGTTGCCGACGCCGGGCGCGAGGTCGTTGATGTGGAGGTAGTAGATGAAAAGGTCGTTGGCGCCGTTGTCGGGGTCGCCGCAGTCGGCCTTGAGCTTCACGAAGTTGAAGGCGTTCCAGCAGGCCTGGGTGCAGCCGTTGTTGTAACAGTTGGGGAATCCCAGGGCGGAGCTGACGACGGTGCCGGCCATGCCGGCGTAGATCGGTGTGCCGACGGCGGTGCCGTAGTCGATGCCGTAGTGGCTGCCGCCGCCGCCGCAGGCGCTGTAATTTTGGGTGACGACGCCGGGCGGGGTGTCGAGGCAGCAGTCGCCGCCGTTCTGGACCTGCTTGCACTCGTCGGCGACGCCGGGCGGGTTCTGCTGGCAGCCCTCGGCGCAGGTCTCGCTGCTCTCGGTGGCCTTGCCGACGCACTGGTAGAGGACGTTGGGGTCGCCGCCGGGGAGGCCGCCGCCGCAGTAGGGGCCGTCGCCCGAGGCGGCGCCCTGGCAGGGATCGCCCTCGGGGTTGCACGCGTCGGCGATGCCGGGGGGGTTGACCTTGCAGCCGCTCTTGCAGGTCTGCTTGTTGGCGGTGCCGCCGTTTTGACAGTTGTAGAGCGCGCCGGGATCGCCGCCCATCAGGGTGCCGCCACAGTACTTGCCGTTGCCGCTCTGGGCCGAGGCGCAGGGGTCCTGGGCGATCTGCTTGCAGGCGTTGTTCTCACAGCCGGCCGGGCAGGGGGTGGCGCTGACGGTGTTGCCGCCGATGCACTGGTAGACGCTGTTGTGATCGGCGAGGCCGCCGAGCGCGGCGCCGCAGTACTCGCCGTCGCCGGCGCCCATGCACGGGTCGCCGGGCTGCCCGGTGTCGTTGGTGTCGTTGGTCGTGCCGTTGTCCGTGGCGGTGCCGGGCTGGGTCGGGTCGCCCGTGCTGTCCGGCGAGGTGGTGGGATCCTGGGTGGTCGCGTCGGGGCAGAGGGTGAGCTCGGCGCAGGGCGGGCTGGTGTTCGCGGTGTCGCCGGTGGTCGGCGGGCCGGTGGTGCTGCCGACGTCGCTGTCGCCGCTGCTGGCGGTCGCGCCGGAGCTGCCGGTGGATTGACTGGCCCCGGTGATCCCGGTCGGGTTGCTGGACGAGAAGCCGTTGTTGCCAGCGTCGCCGCAGGCGGCGAGCAGCAGCGTCAGGCCGAGGTGTCGGGTCCAGACCGAGGTGGTTGTCGAGGTCGGGGGCGGCGTGCGGGCTGGCCTGCGCGGCACGAGGGCGGTGAGGGCCGACATGCTCGCAGGCTAACGCGATCGCCGCGTCCCCGGCAATGTCACGGCCGGTCAAACGCGCCCGCCAGCGACACGTGCAGGCCGGCGCACGGCTCGGGTATGGTAGCGGGCATGCGATCCTTATCCTCGGTGCAGTGGGCGGCGGCGTGGCTGGCGGTGGCGACCGCCTGCGGGTCTGGCACGGACGACACGGAGGTGAGCTTCGGTCCCGGGGTCGGCACGATGGAGGGCACGACGCAGGCGGTGATGTCGACCTCGACGAGCCCGACGACGCCGACGACCACCGAGACGCCGACGGGGAGCAGCGACGCGAGCGCGACGGGCAGCAGCGGCGAGGTTGGCAGCACCACATCGGGGACGACGGCCGGCAGCACGGGCGCGGTGGACAGCAGCACGACGGACATCACCGGCGACATGACGACGGGGGAGGTCTGCGAGGCGCCGGGGATCTTGCTGGTGTGCGACGACCAGGACGACGACCCCTTCCACGCGCTCGGGCTCGGCTGCGAGGGGGCGCTGGAGAACACGATCCCGATCCAAAAGATGCAGTTCAAGTCGAACAAGTACGGGTTCAAGGTGGCCCGCGGCTTCGGTGAGGCGGAGGACCCGGACATGCCGGGAAAGCTGCTGTTTCGTCCGCAAGAGGGCGAGAAGTTCCTCGTGATCAGCACCGGGCGGATCGCCGACCTGCAGCCCGACGGGGTGCTGATCGAGACCAAGCCGCAGTTCGACAACGACAACAACTTCAACCCGGACGATCCGAACGCCTTGCCGGCGCCGATGAGCCCGGTGGTCGGCAGCAACTCGGGCAAGGGCGGCACGCCGTCCCAGGACTGCGACGGCGTCCACGACTGCTCGGACAGCATCGACCCCAACTGGAAGCTCGGCAACGAGGACCCCAACGACCTGCTGTGGGCCAGCCTCGAGGTGGCGGTGCCGGCGGGCACCCACGGCTTCGGCTTCGATGTGGCCTACTTCTCGTCGGAGTACCCGGAGTTCGTCGGCGAGAAGTTCAACGACATGTTCATCGGCTGGGCGACCAGCGAGGTGTACACGGGGAACGTCACCTTCATCAACAAGCAGCCGTTCACTGTGACGGCGCTGGCGCCCGAGATGGAGTCGGCGGGCTTCATCGGCGACGCGCCGGAGCTGGCGGGGACCGGCTTCGAGGGCCACGGCTCGACCGGCTGGGCGACGATCAACGCCCAGGCGAGCCCGGGCGAGACCCTGGTGTTCGCGTTCGCGATCATGGACATGGGCGACAGCAGCAAGGCGACGCTGGCGCTGCTCGACAACTGGCGCTGGAGCTGCGTCGGCTGCGTGCCGATGGAACAGGACCCCAGCTGCGGCAAGCCGCAGCACCCGAAGTGCTGCGGTCTGTGCGTCGAGAAGCCCGATGACCCGAAGTGCGGCACGATGGGCCACCCGCCGTGCTGCGAGGGTAAGTGAGGGCGCGAGCTCGTCCGCGGGCCTGAGGTCTCCCCCTCCGCGCAGACAGACCGCTAACGCCGCGGCGCGAGATGCGATACCGTCGCGCCAGGAGTGGTTTGGACTATGCGCAAGATCGTGATCGCGAATGTCGCCCTTTCTGTGGTCCTCGGTGGTGCGGTCGGCTGTTCGTCGGCGGACGTCGGCCTCACCGAGACCGTCACCATCACGGCCTCCGGGGACACCGGCCAGCAGGGCACCACCAGCGGTGACCCGGGGACCGGCGCCGCGGCGACGACGGACGGCCCGACGACCGCGCCGCCGACCACGAGCGCGTCCGGGACCGGCGAGACCACAGACATCCTCACGGGGGGGATCAGCGCGACCGACAGCGCGACCGACACCGCGACCACGACCATGAATGACCCGAATCAGACGAGCACGGGCGGGGAGACCAGCGGCACCACGGGGGTGGAGGCCGCCGATGGCGACGGCGACAAGATCCCGGACGACCAGGACAACTGCGTCGAGGTCGCGAACGAGGATCAGCTGGACACTGACGGCGACGGTGTCGGCGACGCCTGCGACGACGACGACGACGACGACACGATCCCCGACCCGGACGACAACTGCCCGCTGGTGCCGAACGACAAGCAAGAGGACCTCGACAAGGACAAAATCGGCGACTTCTGCGACGACGACAAGGACGGGGACGGGATCCTCAACGGCGTCGACAACTGCCCGATCACCCCCAACGCCGACCAGAAGGACCTCGACAAGGATCTCATCGGCGATGTCTGCGACGACGACAAGGACGGCGACGCCATCCCCAACGACGCCGACGTGTTCCCCGACGACGGCGGTCAGCCTGGCATCGTCATCCCCAAGAAGATCTACGCCCACTCGTCGAGCGCGCTGTCGACGGTCGACGTGGTCGACTACAGCGTGGTCGCCATCGGGCCGTTCCAGTGGCCGCTCGGCAACGACTCGATGACCGACATCGCGATCGACCGCTACGGCGTGCTGTACGGGGTCAGCTTCGGCCGCGCGTACGTGTGCAACCCGACCACCGCCAAGTGCTTCGACCTCGGCACGCTCAACAACAGCTACAACGGCCTGACCTGGATCCCGGCGGGGATCATCGATCCCGACAACGACTCGCTGATCGGCATCGGCAACGACGGCAGCTGGAACCACCTGACCTTCGTGAACAAGGTCGTGACGGCCAAGAAGCTCGGCAGCTACGGGCCGGGCTACACCTCGGCGGGCGACGCCTTCTCGATCGAGAACGTCGGCACCTACGCGGCGGTCAACAAGAACGGCGCCGCGGGCACGGTGATCGTGACGGTCGACGCGCTGACCGGGAAGGCGACGAACGAGCTGGCGGTCACCCAGGGCTTCTTCGGAATCTACGGGCTCGCCGGCTGGGAGGGGCTGATCCTCGCGTTCGACTCGTCGGGCACGGTGATCAAGATCGATCCGATGACGAAGGTGGTCACCAACCTCGGCAAGAAGGCCCAGAGCTGGTGGGGCGCCGGGGTCGGCACGATCCTGCCGCAGTAATCGCGGGCGGCTCAGCTGGCGCTGCGGCGACGCAGCGCCAGGCGGCGTGGCGAGCGCCAGGCCGCCGAGCACGGCGACGGCCAATGCCCAGCCGCCGCCGAGCTGATCGCCGCGGCAGCCGCAGGCGTGGTACTCGGGCGGCATCGTCTCGGTGCCGGTGCTGGCGTCGGTGGCGGCGCCGGTGCTTGCGTCGGTCGTGGGCGGGCCAGCGTCGGCACGCGCGAGCGCTGGGAGCAGACAGAGCGCGGCGAACAGCAGGCGGGTGAGCATCGCGCGAGGATACGAGGGCGTACCGGGGGGTGTCCACGTGGTAGCCGGCTGGCCCAGGCTCGCGCGCTCTACATCCTCGCGTGGTTCGCGGGCGGCTCGGGCTAGCCGGCGGCGGTGGGCGGTGGTGCTGGTGGTTGGCCGGGGATCTTGCTCAGGCGCGGTGAGCCGGCGGGGATCTCGGGTGCGTCGACGAGGTGCTCGAGGATCTCGCGGATGCCCTCGTCGCTGCAGGCGCCGGTCTGCCAGGTGAACTGGCGAACCACCGACCAGCCGGGGAGGAAGGCCCAGTGGAGGTCGTCCTGCTCGCTCCAGTAGGCGCCGGCGAGGCCGGGGATCGGCACGGAGCGGAAGTTTGGGTCGCTGGCGAGCCGGCGGGTGAAGAGGTCGTGCGCCTCGGCGGCCTCACGCGCGTCGGCGCCGCGGACGAGCGAGAGGCGAAACCAGGTCGGGGGGGCGCCCGAGGCCTCGGCGTCGGGCAGGAAGTAGTAGCCGCAGGTCGCGTGGAACGACTCGCCGAGGTAGAGCTTGAGGCCGCAGGCCCGCTTCACGACCTCGACGTCGAGGCCGAGCTGGCGCGTGCAACACTCGGGCTCGGACAGCTCCGGCGCGAACAGGCGACAGTTGCCGTTGCTCTCGTCGGGCCGACCGGTGTTGGGGGTCGGGGGTTCTTTGGGCGGGTTCGGCACGCCGTTCTCGGCGACGTAATAGTCAGCAGTGTCGGCGACGATGCGCTTGTCGTTGGGGTTCGGCGGGGCGTCGTCGCGACGTGACTCCGGGGCGGGCTCGCTGGCCTGCGGACAGGCGGCGAGGCCCCCCACAAGGCCAGCCAGGAGGCCAATTCGGAGGCTGTCTGGGAGGCCAATGCGGAGGCTGTCTGGGAGGCCAATTCGGAGGCCACGAGCGAGGGTCCGGCGAGGCATGACGGGCCACTCTTAGCGCGGTCGGCGACGCCGCGCCAGCCAGGCGAGGGGCAACAGGACGGCCAGGCCGCGCCCGCGGGACGGGAGGTCCGACGGCGTTCTGGCGACCCGGCAGCCGCCCGCGTTGGTGTCGTCGGCGGCGGTGTCGGTCTCGGAGTCGCCGGCGCCGCTGTCCGTGTCGGGATCTTCGCTGCCCTCGGGGAGGATCGTGAAGTGCACGGCGGCCTGACCGGCGTTGCCTCCGTCGTCGACGACGCGGACCTTGAGCTCGTACTCACCGGCGGGCGGGTTCTGCAGCGCGAGCGCCAGCTTGTAGCCCTCACCCTCGTAGAGGGTCTTGCCGGCGCTGGTGATGGTGATGTCGTAGTACTGCGGCGCGAGGTCGTCGCTCATCTCGCCGAGCAGCGGGATCGTGACCGGCAGGACGTGGGTCGAGTGGTCGGGTGGGCTCGTGATCGTGAGCGTCGGGGGCGAGGTGTCGGGCACCGCGGGGCCAAACAGGTAGAGCAGCTCGCGGTAGCTGTTCTGGTAGCCGGCCTCGCAGAATTTCTCGTGCACGAGGTTGCACTGGCCGCCGACCTCGACGAGGTCGGTGTTGGCGACGATCTTGTTGCACTGGTCCTGGAACGACGGGGTGGCCTGGGCGACGAAGGGGTGGAGGTTGTCGAAGGGGGCGTTGACGTGCTCGAGGCCCCAGGTGTGTGCGGCCTCCTGCAGGATGATCGTCGAGCCGATGTTCGAGCCCTGGAAGGCGCCCGCGAAGCAGGTGTCGTTGTCCCACAGGTTGCCGCAGTCGATGTAGGGGGCGACGCCGGCGAAGGTCTGGGTGCCGAGGTCGCCGTAGAGGACCATCGTGTAGCCCTGCTCGGCGGGCGGGCGGGTGATGACGGTGCGGACGCCGAAGTCGGCGAGGTCCTTGCGCACGGCCTGGACGATCGAGACGCGGCGGTGCTCGGTGCCGACGAAGGGACCGACGTAGCCGTGGAAGAGGTCGGCGAGGCTGCTGCAGTCGTGGCGCGAGTCGTTGCCGCAGCCGCGACGCAGGACGGCGCCGTCGAAGTTGACGTAGAGGAGGTGCGGGCGGCCTGCGGACTGCGGGAGCTGGTCGGGGCCAGCCAGCGGCAGCGGTGCGGTGGCGAGGTGGCGGCCCGGGACCTCGGCGAGCTCGGCCGGGACGCGAACGCCGGCGCGGGCGGTCGCGGGGACGGTGAGCGCGAGGAGGGCGAGCAGCGCAGGGCGCATGGCAGGCCAGGCTACCGCCCTTCGCGGCGCGGCGCACCCGGCAGCGTGCGTGTCATGCTCGCGACCGACGGCGCCGCAGGCCGAAGGTCCACGGCTGACCTTCGCCCGCCGCGAGTTCGGCGGCGACGCAGGCCGAGGGCGAGGGGCAGGAGGAGGGCGAGCGCGGACGGGCTGGCGTGGCGGCAGCTGCAGCCGTCGTCGCCGCTCTCCACCATCGGGTCGCCGCCGACTTCGCTGTCGACGGGGGTGGTGGTGACCGGCGGAGCTCCGGTGTCGTCGCTGGCGCTGGTGGTGGTGGGGACGCTGGTGTCGTCGTCGCCGCCGTCGCTCGAGCTGGTGTCGGCGGGGCCGGTGTCGTCGCCGGCGGTGGTGGGTGCGGGCGGGCCGACGACGGTGAAGGCGACCTGGGTCTGGCTCTGGTTGCCGACCTCGTCCTCGGCCGTGACGGTGACCTTGTAGGCGCCCGCGGCGAGGCCCTTGAGCGGGAACTTGAGGTCGCTCGGGCTCGGGTAGTGGGCGGGGTCGAGGTTGAAGGCGCTCGGGCCCTCGCCGACGATGCCGAGGGCGAGCAGCTGCGGAGATTGTTCGTCGGCGGCCTGGATCCGGAGGTTGAAGGGGCCCTCGAGCTCGGCGTCCGCGGCGGGCTCGACGATCTGCACGGTGGGTGGGGTGAGATCGGGGACGGAGGGGCCGAAGGTCTGGAGCAGCTCGCGGTAGCTGTTCTGCAGGTTGCCGGAGTTGCAGAACTGCAGGTGCTGCTGCTTGCACTGACCGGTGTCGGGCACGACCTGGTTGACCTGGTTGAGCTGGACGATCTGGAAGCACTCGTCCTGGTAGGTCGGGTCGGCGACGCCTGCGGTGGTCGGGTAGAGGAGGTCGCCCGTGGAGTCGACGTGCTCGAGGCCCCAGGTGTGGGCGACCTCCTGCAGGATCGCCTTGGCGATGCTCCCGGCGCTCGGGCTGTAGTCGAGGGTGAAGCTGACCTCGCCGCCGTCGGCGTTGAAGCAGTCGATGCTGGGGGCGACGCCCGCGAAGCCACCGTCCGGCGCGGGGTCCCAGTCGCCGACCATCTCCATGTCGTAGTCGACGTTGTCGCCGGGGCGGATGTCCGTGACGCGGATGTTGAAGTCGCTGAAGTCCTTGCGGATGTACTGGACGACCGCGGCGCGCATGGCGGCGTCGCCGGAGAAGGGCAGCACGGTGCCGTGGAAGATGACCGAGCAGTTGTTCTTGGGGTCGTTGTTACCCCAGCCGCAGCCGTTCATCTTGCCGCCGTCGTAGTTGACGTAGAGAAGGCCGGGCTGGGCTGCGAGAGGGGGCGGAGCGTCCGCGTTCAGGACCTGGGGGCGGTACCACGGCGCGGAGGTGGGGATCGCGGTGGTGAGCTCATCTGGCGCACCGAGGGCTGGGTTCGCTGCCAGACAGGTGAGGAGGAACGGCAGGACTGTGAGGCGCGGCAGCATCGGGAGGCACCGTATCACGGCTGGCCGCCGGTTTCGCAACGTGCGCGATGTGACCTGGCCCGCGCCCGATCAGGCGGGGTCGACGAGACGGCGGGTGAACTCGGGGAGGGCAAAGGCGGCGCGGGCGATCGCAGGGTTGAAGTAGTTGCAGCGCAGGGCCTGGGCGCGGCGCTCGTCGAGGGTCGCGGGGCTGCGATCGTCGCTGGCGAGGGCGAAGGTCCAGCAACCACCGGGATAGGTGGGGATGTTGCCGATGTAGCCGTGGACCTCGCGGAACACGCCGCGCAGCTCGTTGAAGACGGCGCGGACGGTGGCAGCCGCGTAGAAGGGCGACTCGGTCTGGGCGCTGATCACCCCGCCAGGACGCAGGGCCTGGCGCAGGTCGGCGAAGAAGCTGCCCGCGAACAGGCCCGCGGCGAGACCGATCGGCTCCGAGGAGTCGACCAGGGCGGCGTCGAAGGTGCCGGCGTGGCTGCGGACGTAGTCGACGGCGTCGCTGAAGACGAGCTCGACCCGCGGGTCGTCGAGGTGGCCGGCGACCGAGGGGATCCATCGCTGGCAGACGCGGGTGACTCGCTCGTCGATCTCGCAGAGGACCACGCGCTCGACCCCGGGGTGCTTGAGGACCTCGCGCACAGTGCCACCGTCGCCGCCGCCGACCACGAGCACCTGGCGTGGAGCCGCATGCACGCACAGCGGGATGTGCGTAATGAGGTCGTGGTACACGAACTCGTCGAGCTCGGTGAGCATGACCATGTCGTCGAGCAGGAGCAGACGACCGTGGCCGACGGTGTCGTAGACCTTGATGTCCTGGAAGGCGCTCTGCTCGTGGTGCCGCAGCTCGGTGATGTGGATGCCGATCGCGGAGATGTCGTGGTAGGGCTCGTAGAACCAGGGCATGGGCGTTAACGGGGCCGGGCAGGCGGCGGGGTCTTACCCTGCCCCTGCCCGGGACTCAAGCGCGGCCGGCCGGAGGCCGGATCGACCGCCTCGGTCGACCCAGGCCCCGGACGGGGCCGTGAGGCTAATGCAGCCAGCGGCCGCGGCGATCGTTGGCCTCGCTGTCGTCCTCGCTGGTGGGCTCCTCGACCTCGGCAGCGGCGGCGGCCTGGGCCCGGTCACGCTCGCGGAGGAGGGCGGTCAGGATGAGGCCGAAGCCGGAGCCCCACACGAGGATCATCAGGGCGACCCAGTAGGGGGAGGCATTCATGCCGTAGAGGAAGGGCAGGCCGGGGCTGTGGGTGATGGCGACGTGGTCGACCTCGAGGCGGTAGACCAGGACGGCGAAGGCGATCTGGACGACCAGCAGGGCGCCGGTGGCCATGCTGATGCCGAGCTTGCCGTCGCGGCGACGCGAGCTGAGGAGCAGGCCGGCGACGGCCGTCTCGGCGACCAGGATGACCTGGGCCAGCGTGGCCCACATGACCTCGGACTGCTCACCGTTGAGGCCCGAGCTGGCCATGACGTTGGTGTAGGCCATGCCGACGACCAGCATGGTCAGGGCCAGTACGCCCTGGAAGCGGAGGAAGGCGCTGCGGGCCTCGATGTGGCTTGGTACGGCGTGAGCGCGGGCCGGGCGGCGCAGGCTGGCGACCAGCAGCCAGCCGAGCAACGGCAGGAGGAAGGCGCTGGCGAGGAAGGTGACGAGGTTCAGGCTGTCGAAGCTCTGGGTGTTGATGCGGGCCGAGAGGTCGACCATGGCGAGGGCGGAGCAGCCGATGCTGGCGATCGCGAGGGCGATGCCCTCGGCCGGACGGAACAACGGGGCCCAGGCCTGCTCGACGCGCCGGCGCCAGCTCATCAGGCAGATGCCGGCGATCATCAGCTGGGTGAGGAGCGCGTAGCCCAGCATGGTCGGGCCGAGCTCGGGGTCGGAGGCGATGGCGAGGTTCTCGCTGCCGGGCAGGCCGGACAGGCCGACGACGGCGCCGAGCGAGGCGGGCAGCGGCCCGAGCAGGAGGCCAGCGCTGGCCATGTTGGCGCCGACCAGAGTGCCGCCGACGATGCCGGTGCCGGCGATGCCGAGCGCCATGAGGGCGCCGACCAGGAGGGCGTTGACGCGGTGGCCGAGGGCGTCACCGATGCCGATCGCGGTGAGGTGGGTGGCCGCCGCGAGCACGCTGATGAGGGCGAGCGGCATGAGCAGCGCGGTCGGTCCGGCGGTGAGGCCGAGGATGACGGTGCTGATGAGCAGGAGGATGCCGCCGCCGAGCATGGCGAAGACGTTGGGCCCGAGGGTCATGGCCAGAGCCAGGTCGCCAGCGGAGAGGCCGGTCATGCGCAGGACCGGCAGGGTGCCGGCCTCACGCTCGCGGGCGGTGTGCGTGGCGGTGATGACCGGGCCGACGAGCAGGAGCATCAACGAGGCGAAGCCGAGGAGGACCGAGCCGAGCAGCTGCCAGCGCTGGCTGTCGTCGACCGGGGAACGGTAGCGGACGCTGGGCTTCTGGATGCTGGTGAATTCGGCGATCGGGTCGACCAGGCCGTTCTGCCAGATCTTGTCGTCCTTGCGGAAGACGGCCTCTGCGAGGGTCTTGGCGTTTGTTTGGGCGAGGCCGGCGAGGCTCTGCGAGACCGTGGGCAGGCCGCCGGAGCTGAGCACCCAGCTGGCCAACTCGCCACCGGCGCCATAAGGATCGCCGTTGAAGAGGTCGGCCCAGAGGGCCTGCCGGTCGGTGCCGCTGGTGTCGATGGCGAAGCCGGCGTCGCGGCGGGCGAGGCGGTCGAGGCGATCGGCGTGGCCAAGGAGCTGACGGCGCTGGGCCTCGATCTCGCGGAGCAGGACGATGTTGGCGCCGTCGATCTTGCCGTCGTGCACCTCGAAGGTGGAGGCGGCGACTTGCAGCGCCGAGCTGCGCTGGAGGTCCTCGTCGCGGGTGGTCAGCGGGCGGAGGTCGATGGTGGTGAGGAGGAGGTCCGAGAGGTCCTTACGGCCGCCCAGGAGGTCGCCCTCGAGGTCGACGGTCTGGGTCTTGAGGATCGACTCGGCGGCGCTGAGGTTGGCGAGGCCCTGGTCGACGCGGGCGCGGAGCTCGTGGAGGATCGCCACGCGGACGCGCTGCTGGGCCTGGAACTCGCGGTCGACGTTGGTTTGATCGCGGTCGTCGTACGAGCAGATTGGCTGTCCAGGGCCATCGCAGACCGCGAAGCGGTGCTCCATGCCGAGGGCTACGCGCACGTCCTGGGCGGCGGGGCTGTCCATCCGCGTCAGGGCGGAGGTGCCGAGCCAGGTCAGCCCGCTGAGCAGGGTGGCGGCGACCACAGCCGAGAGGACGCGAGGTTTGAGGTCACGGCGCAGAAACGGCCGCAGACGCTGGAGGAGGGGGCGCGGCCCGTGTGCGGCGCGCGAAGGAGTAGTTTGATGATCGTCGTGCACGATGGACCCGCCTTGCTCAACTGGTCGACCAGACAACCGGAAGCACTTGAGTGTTCCATGGAACGACGCGCGCGAGGAGATGATTTCACCGCGCAGCAAGTTCTGTGCAGTTTGAGGTAGGATTTCGCCCGTGACCGACGCATCACACAGCCACCTCGACTCCCTCAACCTGGGGCTGCCCGCCGACACCGAGCGGGCGGTCCGCCGGTGGATCGATGATCCTCATTATGCGAGCGAGCGACCGGCGCTCGATGCCCTGCTCGCGGAGGTCGCGGGGGGCTCGGACGCGGCTCGGGCCGAGCTCCTGGATGCGTTCTCGCAGGTGCTCCCGATCGGGACCGGGGGCCGGCGCGGTCGGGTCGGGCCAGGGCCCAATCGGATGAACTCGGTGGTGGTGCGCGAGACGGCCCAGGGGGTGGTCGACGCGTTGCGTGCGGCCGGGGACACACCCCAGGTGGCGATCGTCTACGACACGCGGATGCACTCGCGCCAGTTCGCCTATGCGGTTGCCGAGGAGTGTGCGGCCGGCGGGCTGACGGTGATCCTCCTGGATGCGCCGCGACCGACGCCCGAGCTGTCGTTCCTCGTGCGACGCATGGGATGTGGCGCGGGCGTCGTGGTGAGCGCCAGTCACAACCCGCCGGAGGACAACGGGATCAAGATCTACGGACCGGACGGGGCGCAAGTGCTTGGGGCGCGCGACACGGCGCTGATGCGGGCGATCCTCGCGGCGGGGGATGGGACATCGGGGCGGGTCGGCGTGGCGCGGGGGCTCATCCATGTGATCGCGCCAGAACAGGTGCTGGAGTGAGGCGGACCGGCCGTACCACGACTATGTGCTGGCGCAGGGCGTGGTCCCGGGGTCGCTCGAGGCGCGGGGCTTCTCGCTGGTGTTCACGCCGCTGCATGGGGTCGGGCACACCAGCGCGGGCGAGGTGCTCAAGGCCCGTGGTCTGACCGTGCACCTGGTCGCGGTCCAGTGTGATCCGGACGGCGGACGGTTCTCGACCGTGGCGTCGGCCAACCCGGAGCTGCCGGTGTCGATGGCGATGGGGGTGGCGCTGGCGGAGTCGGTGGGGGCGCAGCTGGTGCTGGCCACTGATCCGGACGCGGACCGGCTCGGGGCGACCGTTCGTGGCCGGGATGGCGGGATGGTGGCCATCGACGGCAATCGCCTCGGGGTGCTGATGCTCGACCATGTGCTCGACAACATGGCCGGGCGGCTGCCGCCGAACGGTTGGGTGCTGACGACGCTGGTGACCACGCCCCTGCTCGCGGCGATGGCACGGGCACACGGGGTCGAGGTGGTCGACGATCTCCTGGTGGGGTTCAAGCATCACGCCGGGATGATGGCTGAACGTCCAGAGAAGACTCTGATTTTTGGCTGCGAAGAGAGTCACGGCTATGTCCGGGGGGACGACATCCGCGACAAGGATGGGGCGATCGCAGCGTTGTTGCTGGCGGAGTGCGCTGCGGTGGCCCATGCCGAGGGACGCACGCTGTTCGATAACCTCGAGAGGATCTGGTGCCGTTACGGGTATCACCTCGAAAAGACAGCTAATTTGGTGGCGCCTGGCCTCGCTGGTCGGCGCGCCATTTCGCATGTGATGGAGACCTGGCGAGCGGCGCCTCCGGCAGGCTTCGCCGGGCTGGCGGTCGTTCGGGTCGATGACCGCTCGCAGCCGCGGAGCACCGGTTCGGTCACCCGCGACCTGCCCGGCGACGTGCTCAGCTTTGAGCTCGAGGGGGACGGTCGTGGCTGTCGGGTGGTGCTGCGGCCGAGTGGGACGGAGCCCAAGTTGAAGGTCTATGCGCTGGCCCGCAGCGCCGCCAACTTGCCGCTGGACCAGCTCGCGGCGGTGAGGTTGGACATCGACGGGCTGATTGAACGGGTGCTGCGCGAGGCAGAGGCGGCCGCGCGAGCGATCATGCAGCCGCTGTTGGCCTGAGCTAGGGGGAGATGTGAGGCGGTGGATCGCAGGGCTCTCGCTGGTGCTGGCGGCGCTGCTTCTGTGGTTGTGGTGGAGTGATGTGCCGGTGGGCAAGGCCGGTTCCGGCAAGCGCACCGGCCGGCGGTCGGCCGTGGCCGGCGGGTCGGCGAGCGGGTCGATGGGGATCGGGAGCCGTGGTGAGGCGGATCGCAGCGGCGTTGGCCAGGTGCGGGGGCGGATCGTCGACAGCGACGGGATGCCGGTGACCGACGGGCGGGTGATCCTTCATTGTCTGCCGAGGGGGGGGTCGCACAGCTTCCCGATCGACGCCGGGGTGGTCGAGGTCGGCGAGGAGGGGCAGTTCGTCGGGCCCGGTTGCCGGGGCCTGGTCTGCGCTGAATTCCGCCATACGCACCTGTTGCCGCGCGAGCCGTGGGTGTTCGAGCCGAATCAGAGCGAGCAGATGGTGACGGCGCGGCCGCTGGAGCGGATCGTCGGGACTGTGGTCGACGTGGAGGGACAGCCGGTGGCCGGGGCCCGCCTGATGGTCCGGCGCGGGAGCGACGACGACCCGACCGCGCTGCCGCCGTTTACGACCAGCACCACGACGAGCGACGCGGAGGGGGGCTTTGGCTTCGCCCGCGTCGAGCGGCCGCCCTGTGATCCCTGCGGGGAGGCCAGCGGGCGCTGTGAAGTCGGCGATGCGGCGGAGGTGCCGGCCTACAACGCGCTGGTGCTCGTGGCTCGCGCCCCCGGGTTTCGTAGCGTCGAGCGAGCCGTCGAGCTCGGGCAGGAGGACTGGCAGGTGACCCTGTTGCCGCCGTTGCCGGCGCTGCGGGGTACGGTACGGGATGCGGAGGGTCGGGCGTACCCGCGGGCGCGCGTGCTGGCGCGCTCGCATGTGCGCGGATACGAGGTGCACCAGGCGGTGGTGAAGGACGGGAGCTTCGCGCTGGCCGAGCTGGGGGAGGGGGGCTACGACCTGCGGGTGCTCCAGGACGGGGTCACTCTGGCGACGGCGAACGAGGTGGACGCGGGGACCGAGGTGACGCTGGTCGGCGATCGTCCGGCAGAGGGACCGACCCTGGTAATTGAGGTTGTGCGGCGCGACGGCGGGGATGGGGTGGCCGGGGCGCTGGTCGATGGTGGGCCGTTTGCGGGCGCCCGCACGGACGCAGACGGACGGGTGCAGGCGGAGGATGTGGCGCCGGGTCGCTATGCGCTGGTCATCCGGGCTCCTGGCTCGGGGACGCAGCGGCGCGAGATCGAGGTAGCGGCGGGAGCCGGCGAGGCGGGCGGAGCGATCGTCCACCGAGTCGACATCGTGTACGACGCGCCCTAGGCGTGCGCGACGAGGACGATCGTCCGGGTCGACATCGTGTACGACGCGCCCTAGGCGTGCGCGACGAGGACGATCGTCCGGGTCGACATCGTGTACAACGCGCCCTAGGCGTGCGCGACGAGGCAGCGACCCATCATGACGAGTTCCCGCGGGGCTTCGGGAAGTTCGTACTGCTCCGCGAGATGGCCCGCGGGGGGATGGGCGCGCTGTACCTCGCGGCGGCTGGCGAGCATGGCGGGCTCGAGAAGCTGTGCGTGGTCAAGACCTTGCTCGCCGACGCCGATGCTGATGAGGACGGCGCGCTCGGTCGCCGCTTCTTCGATGAGGCTCGTGTGGTCGTGCGCCTGAATCACGCCAACCTCGTACAGGTGTTCGATGTCGGGGCCGTGGAGGGTCAGCTCTACCTGGCGATGGAGCTGGTGGACGGGAAGGACCTGCGGGCGGTGTGGAACCGCTGCGCACAGCTGCAGCGGCGGATCCCGGTCGACATCGCGGTGTTCGTGGTCCGCGAGCTGCTCCGCGGGCTGGCGTATGTGCACGACGCGATGGGGCTCGGCTTGGTCCATCGTGACATCTCACCGCCGAACATCCTGGTCGGCTACCGCGGCGAGGTGAAGCTGACGGACTTCGGTCTGGCGAAGAGCGTGCTGCGCTCGGAGATCACGAGCCCGGGGCGGGTGCTCGGCCGCTTCAACTACCTCTCGCCGGAGCAGGCCCGGGGTCAGGCGGTCGACCGGCGCACCGACATTTATGCGGCGGGGATCGTGCTCTGGGAATTACTCACGGGGCGGCAGTTGTTCTCCGCGAGCGTGGCGAGCCACGGCGCGACGCTCGCGGCCGCCCGTGACCCGTTCGTGCGGGCGCCCTCGGAGCTGGTCCCTGAGATACCGGATGGCCTCGACTCGATCGTGTTGCGGGCCCTCGGGACCGAGCGAGAGCAGCGCTATCAGACGGCGGACCGCTTCCGTGCGAGCCTTTCGGAGATCCTCGCGCGAAATTATCCGAGCTGTGATACGGACCGGATTGGCGGGTTTATGCGCGACATCTTCGCGCGAGACCACAAATTTGAGACTCACGACTACGCGAGCTACGTTCGCGAAGATTTCTCCAGGGTCCGGGAGCAAGGTCGGGGGCAGGATGCCGTCAGCCTTTCGGACTCCATGGACATCCCACGCCGGGGCCGACGGGCAGCAAGCGAGAGCAGGATGGCGGATATCGAGGAAATGGGCCTTCTCAGCGGCCACACAGCGAAGCCCACGGCGTCGACCCGGGAGGAGGCAGAACAGCGCTGGGGTACCGTCGTCGCCGGTCGTTACCGGGTCGAGGACCTGCAGGTCTTCGACGGCATGGGCGCGCTGTATCGGGCCCGCGACACCGAGCGTGGGGTTCCGTGTGCGCTGCGCGTGCTGCCGGAGATCTATGCCCGCGAACCGGAGGTGATGGCCCGCTTCATGGCCGACGCCCAGGCGGCGCAGGAGCTCAAGCACCCGAACATCGCGCAGGTGTTCGACATCGGCAAGCTCGACGACGGGGCCGTGTACGCGGTGACCGAGCTGCTCGATGGCCAGAGCCTGGCGACGATCATCCAGGAGGAAGGTCGCATCTCGCCAGGGCGGGCCGTCCACGTGGCCAGCCAGGTGTGCCGCGCGCTGGGCACGGCGCACGAGTCGGGGATCATCCACCGCGACTTCAAGCCCAGCAACATCGTGCTGGTGGCGCAGGAGGGCGACCTCGACTTCGTGAAGGTCGTCGACTTCGGCATCTGCTCGCACGTCGACAGCGAGCCGTCGACGACCACCTCACAGCAGGAGTTGATCATCGGCTCGCCCGATTACATGGCCCCCGAGCAGGCCGCTGGCGCCGAGGCCAACCCGGCGTGTGACATCTACGCGCTCGGGGCGGTGCTGTTCGAGACGCTGAGCGGGCGTCTGCCGTACAAGGGGCGCAACGCGATCGACGTGCTGATCCAGAAGGGTGCACGCGACGCGCCCCGGGTCACGGATGTGGCGCCGGACGTGCCCGAGGGGCTCGCCGACGTGATCGCGGCCTGCCTGTCGCGGCGACCCGAGGAGCGGCCGTCGTCGATGCGGGTGCTCGAGGTTGAGCTGCTGCGGGCGCTCGACAGCAAGGCGCCGCGACCGGTGAAGAGCGCCGTCGCGGCGGCGCTGGCTGGCGCCGGGGTGCCCCGTTTGGACACGTCGGAGCGATCGGCGAACCTGCCGTTACCGCCTCCGCCGGAGAGCGCGTCGAGCTCGTCGATGCGGGCGCCGGTCAGCAACGAGGCGTCGGCCTCGGGGCCACGCACGGGCCCGGCGAGCGGCCCCAGCGGGCTGACGCCGGTGACGGCGATGCGAGAGGAGCGTCGGGAGCCATCGTCAGTGCAGCGGCCGCCTGAGCCGCTGGTCGAGCGACCGACCCAGCAGGACGTCGTCGAGCCGGTGCAGCAGAGCTCGAACGGTTGGTTGTGGCTGGTGGCCGGCGGCACGCTGATCATCGCGGCGGTGCTGCTGTACCCGCAGCTGTTCGGCGGCGGTCCGGTGCCGCCAAAGCCCGACGCCAAGGGTGGCGAGGTCGTGGTGAAGACCAGCGCCGATGTGGCCGAGCCCGATGAGCCCGACACGGTCGAGCCGGAGCCGCCGGTCCCACCACCGGCACCGACGCACGACCCGATGGTGATCGTGACCCGCGCCGAGCTCGCGCTGGGGGAGGGCCGGCTGACTGCGCCGGCGGGCAACAACCTCTCGGAGTACCTGCAGCAGCTGGCCACGCTCGACGCGGGCAACGAGGCGATCGCTCGCCTTCGCGGCAAGGCGGTCGAGGGCCTGCTGGCGAAGGGCAGCAAGGAGCTGGCCGACAAGCACGCGCACGAGGCCGCGGCCTTCCTGCGCGAGCTGTTCGTGCTGGCCCCGGACAACAAGGACGCGATCGCACCGTTCACGGAGGCCGTGCTCACCGAGAGCAGGATCTTGCGCCACATGAAGGCGTGGGACGAGATCCTGCCGCTGATCGAGGAGGTCACGAAGGTTAACCCCAAGAGCTTCGACGCGCAGATGCTCCGCGGGCAGACGCTCGCGGGCCTCGGTCGCTGGACCGACGCCGTCGAGGCCTACAAGGCCGCGACCGCGCTGCGCAAGAAGGACAAGCCCGCCAAGGCGGCGCTCGCCGAGGCGAAGAAGAAGGCGGCGGGAAAGTAGCCTGCAGCGCCGCGCGACGAGATGCTCGTCGCGGCGGCGTGGCTGCGCCGGAGCGAGCTCGGGTTGAGCTGGCTGAGCTGCGCTGGCTCAGCGGGCTCTTGCTGGCTGAGCTGGCTCGGGCTGTCCCGAGGGACAGGTCTACTCGTCGCGCTCCATCTTCTTGCGGAGGCTGAGCGGGCGCATGTCGGTCCAGACCTCCTTGATGTAATCGAGGCACTCGGCCTTCGGGCCCTGCTTGCCGGCCTCCTTCCAGCCGAGCGGCAGCTCGCGCTCGGAGGGCCAGATCGAGTACTGCTCCTCGTGGTTCACGACGACCTTGTAGATCGTGTCGTCTTCGCGGTCTTCGCTGGACATGCTGCGCTCCGATCGTTCAGGGCACGAAGCCGAGGACGAGGTAGACGAAGAGGATGCCGGTGATGGTGATCATCGCGCCGCCGAGGCCCCACTCGCGGAACCACGACTCCTCGGCGGGCGGGGAGTAGACGAGGCGCTTGAGGTCGTCGGGGAGGCCGCCGATGAAGCCGTCGCGGACCTCACCGAAGGCGCGCATCAGCGGCGAGAGCAGGTGCTTCCAGCTGGCGGGCGCGAGGGTGCGATAGAACCAGTCGCTGTCGAGGGTGATCGTCAGGGTGCGCTTGAGGACCGGGAGCAGCACGAAGAAGGCGAGGCCCGAGAACAGCAGGAGCTGCAGCTGGGAGAGGACGTGGGCGCCGGTGTAGGGGACGTAGAGCTCGACGTCGGCCGGGGCCGGGAAGGGGAGGATCGCGTAGAGCGGCTGGTACACGCCGGGGACGCCGAGCAGCACGCAGAGGGCGGCGAAGAAGATCATCGCGGCGCGCATGTTCCACGGCGGGTCGGGCGGGCGCAGGCCGGAGTCCTTCTGGAAGAAGACGAACCACGGGAACTTGATGCCGGCGTGCAGGAACACGCCGGCCGAGGCGGCGGTGAGCACGAACCAGGCCAGCGCGAGGTGCTGGTCGGCCGCGGCCTGGTTGATCATCGACTTGGTGACGAAGCCGGAGGTCAGCGGGAAGGAGGAGATGGCGAGGGCGCCGACGATGCCGCAGACCATGGTGATCGGCATCGAGTGGTAAAGGCCGCCGAGGTCGGTGCACTTGCGCTTGCCGGTCATGTACAGCACGCTGCCGGCCGACATCAGGAGGAGCGCCTTGTAGATGATGTGGGCGAAGGCGTGGGCGGCGGCGCCGTTCAGGGCCATGGCGGTGCCGATGCCGATGCCGCAGACCATGAAGCCGACCTGGTTGACGATCGAGTAGGCGAGGATCCGCCGCATGTCGTTTTCCAGGATCGCGTACACGATGCCGTAGACGGCCATAGCGAGGCCGACGTAGATGAGCAGCTCGGTGCCGGCGAACAGCAGCATCAAGACGTAGACGGCGGTCTTGGTGGTGAAGGCGGACAGGAAGACGGTGCCGCTCTCGGAGGCCTCAGGGTAGGCGTCGGCCAGCCAGGCGCCGAGCGGCGGGGCGGCGGCGTTGACGAGGACGCCGAGCAGGATGAGCCAGGCGGCGACGTCACCTGGCCCACAGGACAGGGCGTCAAAGCCGGCGGGGCCGAAGGCGAAGTGGGAGAGGGCGAGCGGGTCGGGTACGCCCTGCGACTGGAGGGCGAAGACGTGGGCGAGGATGCCGGCCATCAGGACGACGCCGCCGACGAGGTGGACCAGGGCGTAGCGCATGCCGGCGCGGGCGGAGCCCTCGGTGCCGGCGCTCCAGACGACGGCGGTGGAGCCGACGGCCATCAGCTCCCAGAACATGAAGAGGGTGAGGATGTCGCCGGCGAAGGTGACGCAGATGGCGCTGCCGGCGTAGACGAAGGCGGCGGGCAGCTCGACGCGCCAGCGCTTGCCGCGTTCGCTGGCGAGGCCGGTGATCGGGTGGGCGAAGAGGGCCCCGCCGAAGGCCATCAGCGCGAAGATGGTGGCGAAGACGCGGGTCGCGGGCTGCCAGGAGAGGACCGTCAGCTGCTGGTCCATGAAGGGCAGGGTGACGCTGAGGTCGCCCGGGAGGGCCCAGATGTAGCCGAGGGTGAGCAGCGGCAGCAGCAGGGCGACGGCCGGCGCGGCGCGGCGAAGCAGCGGGAGCAGCAGGCCGCCGAGGATGAGGATGACGCCCGGGGGCGGGAGGCCGACGGATTCAGTCATCGTAGTAGGTGTCCCTTCGCTTGAGCAGGAGGCCGACGACGAACTTGGAGACGAGGACCATGCCGGCGCACACGGCGAAGCCGTACCAGGCGTGGAACGCGAAGCCGCCGTCGACGCCGAAGTGCGGGTGGTGCTCGACGGCCGCGTCGGCGGCGACGAGCACGGCGAGCACCACGAGCGACACGACCCACAGCATGCGGATGGTGGCAGGATCTTCGAGCTTCACGGCAGCAGGCCTTTCCGGAGCTGAGTGGCGAGGTCGATGGCGAGGTCGGAGTAGAAGAAGAAGGCGATGGTCGCGGCGGCGGTGCAGCACAGCGCGAGGACCATCGGCCAGGGCGCCTCGCCGTGCTCACCGTGGTGGCCGTGGGCGTGGCTGTGGTCGTCCTCGTCGCCGAACAGGCCGTCGGTCGAGCTGGCGTGGCGGCCCGGGTTGGCGGCGCGGGGCGAGGGGCGGAAGAAGGCGCGGTAGATGATCGGGAGGAAGTAGCCGGCGTTGAGCAGGGTGCTGAGGATGATGACGCCGACGACGAAGGCGTACTCGGTCTCCCAGGCGGCGGTCAGCAGGTACCACTTGCTGATGAAGCCGGCGGTCGGCGGGAGGCCGATCATCGACAGGGCGCCGATCGTGAAGGCGCCCATGGTGAAGGGCATGCGCCGGCCGATGCCGTCGAGCTGGCTGACCTCGGTCTTGTGGGCGGCGGTGTAGATCGAGCCGGCGGCGAAGAACAGGGTGATCTTGCCGAAGGCGTGGGCGGCGATGTGGAGGGCGGCCGCCATGATCGAGATCGGCGACAGCAGGGCCGCGGCGATGATGACGTAGGACAGCTGGCTGACCGTCGAGTAGGCGAGGCGGCGCTTGAGGTTGTCCTGGAACAGGGCGATGAAGGAGGCGATCAGGATGGTCGCGCCGGCGACGTAGATGAGCCAGCTGCCCTGGTGGTACTTGATGAGCGTGAGCGGGCCGAAGGTGTAGACGATCACCTTGACGACGGTGAAGACGCCGGCCTTGACGACGGCGACCGCGTGGAGCAGGGCGCTGACCGGCGTCGGCGCGACCATGGCGGCGGGCAGCCAGCGGTGCATCGGCATCAGCGCGGCCTTGCCGATGCCGTACATGTAGAGGAGGAACAGGGTGCCGAGGACGGGCGCCGAGAGCTCGCCGGAGGCCAGGGCCTTGGTGAACACGCCGCCTGGCTTGAAGGACAGGTCGTGGGTGTAGGCGTAGGTGGCGATGATGCCGGCGAGGAGGAAGCAGACGGAGGTGACGACGAGGATGCCGAGGTAGGTCCGGGCCGAGCGCAGCGCCTCCGCGGTGCCCTTGTGGGCGACCAGCGGGTAGGTAGTGAGGGTCAGCATCTCGTAGAAGACGAACAGGGTGAACAGGTTGCCGGCGAAGGCGAGGCCCATCACGCTGCTGATGGCGAGGGCGAAGCAGACGTAGAAGCGGGTCTGGTGCCGCTCCTGGTTGCCGCGCATGTAGCCGATCGAGTAGAGCGAGTTGAGGATCCACAGGGCGCTGGCGATGAGCGCGAAGATCATGCCGAGGGGCTCGACCTTGAGCTCGAGGAAGACGTTGGGGACGACCTCGATGAGGCGCAGCGGCGGGGCCTTGGCGTAGCCGGCCCAGAAGTCGGGGGCGAGCACGCGGGGGACGATGCCGATGACCGTGTAGAACAGGGCCGCGGCGGTGCCGAGGGTGATGCCCTCGCGGAGGTTCGCCCAGCGGCCGGCGAGGGCGATGAGGAGGGCGCCGATCAGCGGGATGTAGATGGCCAGCAGCGGCGGGGAGAGGTCGAAGGTCACGGGGCACCTCCGAGCAGCGAGCGGGCGGCGGTCAGGGGGATGTAGATCGCCAGCAGCGGCGGGGAGAGGTCGAAGGTCACGGGGCACCTCCGAGCAGCGAGCGGGCGGCGGTCAGGGCGATGTGGCCGGTGAAGGTGGCGTTGATGCCGAAGTAGATGCTGGCGCCGATCAGGGTCCACATCGGGATGAGCATCATCAGCGGGGCCTCCTCGACCGGCGGGGTGCCGGGGTCGGGCTCCTGGAAGTAGGCGGCCTCGACGACGCGCCAGGTGTAGACGACGGCGAGCAGCGAGCCGATGAGGACGACGGCGGCGAGCGGCCAGCCGCCGGGGCGCTCGAGGCAGCCCTGGACCAGGTACCACTTGCTGATGAAGCCGGCGGTGAGCGGGAAGCCGATCAGGCCGAGGCCGCCGACGGTGAAGGCGGCGAGGGTCAGCGGCATCTGTTTGCCGAGGCCGCGCACGCTGCGGATGTCGCAGCGGCCGGTGCGGTAGACGACGGCGCCGAGGGCCATAAACATGCCGCCCTTCATGACGGCGTGGTTGAAGATGTGGGCGACCGAGCCGGCGATGCCGTGGAGGTTGGCGAGGGCGAAGCCGAGGACGATGTAGCCGAGCTGGCCGACGCTCGAGTAGGCCAGCATGCGCTTGAGGTTGGTCTGGCGGATCGCGGTGACGCCGGTGACGAGGATGCCGGCCGAGGCGCACAGCAGCAGGACCAGGCCGCTCGGCATCATGCCGAAGCTGAAGCCGACGCCGAAGATGGTGAAGAGGAAGCGGAAGGCCATGTACACGCCGACCTTGGTGGCGGTGGCGGCGAGCAGCGCGGACACGGCCGAGGGGGCGTAGGTGTAGGCCCGCGGCAGCCACATGTGCAGCGGGAACATGGCCATCTTCATGCCGAGGCCGGCGAGCAGGAAGGCGAAGGCGACCAGGACGGTGCGGCTCTCGAGGATGCCCGGCACGCTCATGAGGCGGTCGTGCATGTCCTGCATGTTGAGCGTGCCGGTGATCATCATCAGGTAGCCGATGCCCAGCAGGATGAAGCTGGCGCCGACGCTGCCGAGGATGAGGTACCGGAGGCTGGCCGTGAGCGCGCCGCGGTGCATGTCCTTGCCCATGGCGATCAGGGCGTAGACGGTGAGCGACGAGATCTCGAGGAGGACGTAGACGTTGAAGGCGTCGCCGGTGACGGTGATGCCGAGCAGGCCGGTGATGGCGAGGACCCAGACGGCGTAGAAGAAGTTGACGCGGTCGGCCGGTATCTCCTTCTCCACGCTGAGCTTGGCGTAGATGGTGGTGATGAAGCCGACGCCGCCGACGATGAGGAGGATGAAGGCGTTGAGGGCGTCGACGCGGTACTCGATGCCCCACTGGCGCGGCCAGTTGCCGAGCTCGTAGCTGACCATGCCGGTCTTGCTGGCGAGCACCTGCATCATCAGGCGGATGGTGAAGTAGAAGACGGTGCCGGTGAGGAAGGTGGCCCAGGCCCAGGGCTTCCAGCCGCGGCCGGTGGCGATCGTCAGGATGCCGCCGATGAGCGGGACGGTGACGATGAGGACGGGGAGGTGGGCTTGCACGTCAACCATGGTGGTGGCCCCCGTGAGCGTGTTCGAGGCCGTGGCCTTCGGCGGCGGCCTCGTCGACGGCGTCGGCGGCGGCGCCGGCGTGGAACTCGGCGAGGCGGTCGGCGATGTCCATCGCCTCGATCTCGTCGGCCTCGATGGTGCCGTAGCGGCGCTTGATGTTGATGATGAGGGCGAGGGCGACGGCCAGCACCGACACCGAGACGACGATGGCCGTCAGGATGAGGACGTGCGGGAGCGGGTTGTCGTAGGGGCCCTGGAACTTCTGGGCGCCGTCCTGCACGGTGGTCCACACCGGGGCGGTGCCGCCGTCGATGACGGCCATCGAGATGTAGTAGAGGAAGATGCCGGTCTGGAACAGGCCGAGGGCGATGGCCTGCTTGATGAGGTTCGGCTTGGCGATGACGCCGTAGAGCCCGATCATCATCAAGATGACGTAGATCCAGTAGTTGTAGATGCCGAGGACGCCGGTCATCGTGACTCTTCCTCCGCGAGCTGGTTGAAGATGTTGAGCATGACCATGCTGACGGTGATGCCGACGCCGTACTCGACGAGGGTCATGCCGAGCGCCTCGCCCTCGCCGGGGCTGACGGTGTCGAGCATCGAGTAGTCGAGGAACTTGCCGCCGAGCAGGAGGCAGGCGGCGCCGGTGCCGGAGTAGACGAGGACGCCGAGGCCGGTGAGCATGTCGATGACGGGCGGCGGGAGCACGCGGTAGAGGGCGGGGCGGCCGAAGATCAGGGCGTAGAGGATGAAGGCGCAGGCGATGACGACGCCGCCCTGGAAGCCGCCGCCGGGGCCGAGCTCGCCGTGGGTGATGACGTAGAGGCCGAACAGGAGGATGAAGGGGATCGACATCTTGCTGACGACGCGGAGGATCGTCTGGTCGAGCAGGGGGGCGGACTTCTGGGCCTGACCCTCGCGCCGCGGGCGACGCAGCAGCATGATCAGGGAGACGCCGGCGGTGAAGATGACGGTCGTCTCGAACATGGTGTCGTAGCCGCGGTAGGCCGCGAGCAGCGAGGTGACCGAGTTGGGGACGTGGCCGTTGAAGTCGTCGGGCGGGTGGAGGTGGTGGCCGGCCTCGGCGTGCTGAGGATGGCTTCCGAGGACCTCGGGGACGATGATGCCGTGCTGGGCGAGGACGGAGGTCTCGCGCCAGGCGGTGTCCTTGGGGTCGTCGGGGACGCTGGTGACCGCGCCGTTGAAGCTGCGGTAGGCCCGGGCATCGAAGCCCTCGGGCGGGGCCTGCTTGCCCTTGGTGCCGTTCACGAAGCCGACGGTCTGGGCCATCATCTCGGGGACGCGGAAGTGGTGGATCGGGGCCTTGGGGTCGCCGAAGCGCGGCATGTCGAAGGTGCCGTAGATGAGGGCGGCGCCGGTGAGGGCGGTGACGACAGCGGCCTTCCAGTGGACGCGGACCTTGAGCGGCTTCTCCTCGCGGGCGGTGTGGACGAGGGTGCCGATCAGGAGGATCGTGGAGATGCCGCCGCCGACGGCCGCCTCGGTGAAGGCGACGTCCATCGAGTGCATGTTGACCCACACGAGGGCCATCAGCAGCGAGTAGACGGAGGTCAACATCGCCGAGGTGTAGAGGTTGCGGACCTCGATGATGGCGATCGCGGTGACGGTGACGAGGAGGAGGAGGACGGTGTCGATGAGGACGACGCTGGTCACGGCTCACCTCCCGGGTCGCTCCGGGTCCAGGGGCGCAGGTCGTGGAGGTGCGCGGCCTTGGTGATCGCGTGGGTGGCGGTCGGGGCGGCGATCATGAGGATCATGCCGACCGAGACGACCTTGATGCAGGTCAGGACGTCCGGGGTGACGAAGGCCAGGCCGATGAGGATCAGGAACTGACCGAGCGAGTCGGTTTTGCCGGAGGTGTGCAGCCGGGTGTAGAAGTCCGGCATGCGGAGGAGGCCCAGCGAGCCGGTCAGCGAGACCACGCAGCCGAGCGCGAGGAGGACGGTGGTGACGATCTCGTTCCAGTGCATGGGCTAGTCCAGGCGGCCCTTTTCGGCGAATTTGAGGATCGCGACCGTGGTGATGAAGGTGATCAACGCGTAGATGATCGCCATGTCGATGAACTCGGGTCGGCCGCTGATGTAGCCGAGCAGGGTGACGAACACGATCGTCTTGGTGCCGATCGCGTTGGTGGCGAGGATGACGTCGTAGACGGTGGGACCGACGACGGCGCGGATCAGGATGATGAAGAGGCCGATCAGCAGGGCGATGGCCGTGAAGAGGTAGACCCACTGCACGCGGTTAGTCCTCCAGCGTCTTGACGTGACGCTCCATGTCACCCTCTTTGAGGCCACTCTCGGCGTCGGGCGTGAGGCAGTGGATGAGCATGCGGCGCTCCTCCACGATCACGGTCACGGTGCCGGGGGTGAGGGTGATCGAATTGGCGTAGGTGGTGGTGACGAAGGGGTGGCGGGTGCTGTAGTCGACCCAGGCCATGCGCGGGTCGATCGGCAGCGAGGGCGACCAGATCCGCTTGAACACGTCCCAGTTGGAAAGGATCACCTGCCAGGTCAGGTAGGGCAGGTAGAGGAGGGTGCGCGGGTAGAAGCGCGCGGGCACGCCCTCGTCGTCGAGCACGCCCATGCGGCGGCTGATCCACACGATGAAGGTGATGCAAAGCACGCCTGCGACGATCAGGAAGTTGTTGTGAAACTGCCCTGAGAGCAGCGCCCAAAACACGCCCAGAAGCAGGAACAAGGACAAGGCGGGCATCATCGGCAAGATGACGCTATCCGTTTGCGCCAGACGTGCCTATGGGAAAGATCGCGCTCGGCGGGTCGGTCGGGGCGCTTGATCGGCGGGCCGCGGACCTGGTCGGCACCCGGGGCATTGGTGGCATCATCCCCGGCCCATGAGTCCCGACATGCACGGATCGCTGCTGCACCTCGGCTGGCCGCTGCTGTGCGTGCGCCTCGCGGAGGGGCTGCGCTCGCCGATGGCGCTGGCCCGGCTCGAGGCGGAGCTCGAGGGCGCGAACGGGGGGCTGCTGTCCGCGGCTGAGTATGCGGGCAGTGTGGCGGGCCGCAGCGCCGACGCGGACGCTGTTTCGCTGCGGCTGCGGGAGCAGGACGGGCTCGCGGCGATGCTCGCCGTGCAGGCGACGGATGGGGGATCCCCGGGGCTCGGCGAGGCGTTGGCGCAGACGAGCGATCTCCTCGAGGTCGCGCCGAGGGCGACGCGTGGGCTGATGCTCGAGGTGAGCGAGCTGTACGCGGTGTTGCAGCAGCTGCGGGCGGCGGCGGTGTGCGTCGACCTTCACGCGGCGGCGCGTGAGGAGCGGGGCTACGCGAGCGAGCCGGGGGTCGCGGCGATCGGGCTGCGGGTCGCGGCGCTGCGGGTGCATCGCGAGTTGATGGCGACGCTCGGGCGATCGCTGGGGCCCGAGGGGCCGGACGGGGCGCCGGCGGTGGTCGACGGGGCCAGCCCGACGCTGGCGCGTGCGCGCGGGCGGGTGCGGGAGCTGCGGGTGCAGATCGCCAAGGTGGCGCAGCGGCTGATGAAGCAGCCGGGCATCGCGGAGGCGCTGCAGGACAGCTTCTACACCGAACGCGAGGGGCGGCTGGTGCTGCCGGTGCGGGCCGACGCGTTCTCGCGGCGCGGCGCGGTGGCGGGGATCATTCATGACTCGAGCGCGTCGGGGCAGACCTTGTATGTCGAACCGGCGGCGCTGATGGAGGAGAACAACGCGCTGCGCGAGGCCCAGCTGGCGGCGGCGGCCGAGGAGCGCAAGGTGCTGGAGCAGCTGAGCCGGCTGGTGCACGCGGCGGCGGGGTCGTTGCGGGACAATCAGGAGCAGCTGATCGCGATCGACGCGGTGCAGGCGCGGCTGCGGCTGGCGGAGCGCTACGCCGGGGTGGCGCCGCGGGTGGGCGAGGATGTCCCGGAGGACAGGCGAGGGGTGTTCTGGTTGCCGCAGGCGCGGCACCCCCTGATGTTGCTTGCGGGCGTGGAGGTGGTGGCCAACGAGCTGCTGCTCACGGTGGGGGCGGCGCTGGTGATCAGCGGGCCGAACGCGGGCGGGAAGACGGTGGCGCTGAAGACGTTGGGGATCTGTTGTCTGATGGCGCAGGCGGGCCTGCGGCTGCCGACGAAGGGGGCGGCCTGCGTGCCGCTGGTGCGGCGGATCGTGACGGATGTCGGGGATGACCAGTCGATCGCGGCGAACCTGAGCACCTTCTCGGCGCACATGCGGCACGTGTGCGAGGCGCTGGACTCGGCGGCGAGCGACGGGGCGGGGACGCTGGTGCTGCTCGATGAGGTGGCGGTCGGGACGGAGCCGGAGCAGGGGGCGGCGCTGGCGGAGTCGATCTTGCTCGACCTGACGCAGCACGGGGCGACGGTGGTGACGACGACGCACTACGAGCGGCTGAAGCTGCTGGCGGTGGCGCACCCGGGGCGCTTCGTGAACGCGTCGGTGGGCTTCGACCTGGCGGCGATGCGGCCGACCTTTCGCCTGCTGCTCGGGGTGCCGGGGCCGTCGAGCGCGCTGACGGTGGCGCGCCGGCTGGGGCTGCCGGAGCGGGTGCTGGTGCACGCGGCGTCGCTGCTGGACGACGAGCGCCTGCAGGTGGACGCGCTGCTGCAACAGGTGGTGAGCGAGCGCGACGCGTTGATCACGGCGCGGGCGGACGTGGAGAAGGAGCGCAGGTCGCTGGCGGATCGCGGGCGCGAGGTGGCGCGCAGGGAGGCGGCGCTGCTCGAGCAGAGCAAGAGCCGCAAGCAAAAGGCGTACGAGCAGGCCGCGGGCGAGCTGCGGGCGCTGCACGGGGAATTGACGGAGCAGCGCAAGGCGCTGCGCAAGGCGCAGAAGGGCGGCGAGCTGCCCGCGGTGGCGGCGACGGCGGAGCAGTTGACGGCGCGGGTGAGCGAGGCGCGGGCCCAGCTGGCGGAGCAGCGGGAGCCGGTGGCGCCGGTGCCGGGGCGACCGCCGAGGCAGCTGCAACCCGGCGACAGGGTGCGGCTGGCGACGCTGGGCAGCGAGGGCGAGGTGGTGTCGGTGAAGGGGGAGAAGGTGGTGGTGCAGCTCGGGACGGTGCGCACGACGGTGGCGCTGGCCGACCTGCGGGCGACGAAGGAGCCAGCGCGGGTGAAGGTGAAGTCGCAGGCGGCGGCGCCGATGAAGCAGTGGGACAGCTCGGAGGCGGCGAAGCACTTCGGGGCGGAGGCGCTGGCGGTGGTGCCGGGGATCGACAACAGCGTGGATGTCCGTGGAGAGCGGGCCGAGGACGCGCTGCGGATGATGGAGCTGATGCTCGACGAGGCGATGCGTCGCGATCGTGAGGTCGTGGTGATCATCCACGGGCACGGATCGGGGGCGCTGAAGAAGGCGGTGCGCGAGCAGCTCGCGGCGCTGGCCTTCGTCCGCAAGTCGCGGCCAGGGCTGCCGGTGGAGGGCGGCGAGGGGGTGACGGTGGCGTGGCTCGGGCTGTGACGGGGTGACGGTGGCGCGCGGGCGGAGGTAGGATGGGACATGTCCCGAGGTTCAGGATGGGCGGCGCTGGTGGTGCTGACGCTGGCGAGCCCGGTGGTGGCTGCTCCGCCGCTGCTGCCAGGGGACGCGACCGGGGAGGGTCGCTCGCTGCTGCGGGACGTCGATCGCACGCGCACCAACGTGGCCGGGGAGGCGGACGCGGCGGCGGTGGTGGCCAATCCCGCGAACATGGGCTTCTTGAAGGCGATCGGCGGGGTGATCGAGGGGTCGTGGACGCGGGCGACGGCGCAGCGGCGCGGCAGCGGGGTCGGGGCCTTCGTGGCGCTGCCGCTGTCGCTCAAGCTGTTCGGGCGCAGCGTGGCGGAGAGTTTCTTGGCGCTCGGGATCGGGTACCAGCACCTGCGGCCGACCAGCGTGTGGTTCCCGCAGGGGCAGGTCGCGGCCTACGAGCTCGGCGGGCGGACTGCGGCGGATCTGCCGTATCACAAGGTGTCGCTGTCGGCGGCGCTGCCGTTGATGCGCTGGGCGCCGGGGCTGGCGCTCGGGCTGTCGTACAGTCGCTTGTGGTCGGCGCGTAACCTGGCGGCGGACGACCTGAACCAGGTCGATCTGGCGATCGGGTATCGGCCGCATCGGGTGGTCGCGGTGGGGCTGGTGGCGCGGGCGATCAACATGCCGCGGGCGCACGGGGACGCGACGATCGTGCCGTCGCTGCCGGCGGTGGTCCAGCCCTTCGAGCTCGACCCGGAGCTGGCGCTGCGACCGATCCGCGGGACGCGGGCGCTCGAGCTGGCGGTGGGGGCGAGGATCGTGCCAGTGCAGCCGGTGCTGGACCCGCGTTACGCGTTGCCGGTGCTCTCGCCGCGGGTGCGCGTGGAGGCGGGCGGGCGCGGGGTCCGGGTGTTCGCGGAGGGCGAGCGCTACGCGAGCGCGACGGCGTCGGGGTCCGCCGCGGGGCTGCGCTTCATGACGGGGGTGGAGTTCGACCTGGCGAATGTCGGGCTGGCGGTGGCGCCTTCGTTCGGCAGCGGTGGTGGCGGGGCGGCGGGGGTGCAGGGCTTCGCGGGCAAGCTGCGGGTGTCGGCGGAGCGCTATGCGAGCCTGGCCGATCGGACAGGTGAGGCGCTGCGGGTGGACGTCGGCGCGTACGCGGGGGACCGCGGGATGTTCCGCCTGGTCGAGCTCATCGATCGCCTGGGCGAGCAGCACGGGGCGCTGCTGCTGCTCGAGGTCGAGACGCTGCGCCTGGGCTACGCGCAGATCGAGGAGGTGCGCGAGGCGCTGCTGCGGCTGCGGGCGCGCGGCGGGCGGGTCGCGGTGTATCTGCGCGGCGGGGGGATCCGCGAGTACTTCCTGGCGAGCGCGGCGGAGCGGATCTTCAGCCACCCGAACTCGCGGCTGTCGATCGTCGGGCTGCGGGTGGAGGTGTTCTTCTTCGCCGATCTGCTGGCGAAGCTGGGGGCGCGGGCGGAGTTCGTGCGGGTGGCGGAGTACAAGTCGCGGCCGGAGCAGTTCGAGCTGCGCAGCAGCAGCGAGCCGTCGGCGACGCAGCGGCAGCTGCTGGTGACGGACACGTGGAATCACCTCGTACGCCTGATCGGGCGCGGACGCGGGAAGACGGAGAAGCAGGTGGCGGACTGGGTCGACGCGGCGCCGCACGCCCCGGAGGGGGCGCTCGGGGTGGGGCTGGTCGACGAGCTGGCGTACGTCGACGAGCTCGAGGCGAGGCTCGGGAGCTGGCTCGGGCGGCGGGTGAAGCTGAAGGCGCCGGGCAAGCGACCGGCGCACGCGGAGGCGTACGGGCCGGGGCCGCAGGTGGCGGTGCTGCACATCGAGGGGACGATGAGCGACGGGGTGAGCCTCGAGATCCCGATCGTCGGCAGCAAGCTCGCGGGGAGCGAGACGCTGGTGAAGCAGATCGACGCGCTGCGGGAGGATCGCCGGGTGAAGGCGGTGGTCGTGCGCATCGACAGCCCGGGCGGGTCAGTGGCGGCGGCCGACGCGATGACGCGGGCGCTCGAGCGGACCGCGAAGGTGAAGCCGGTCGTGATCTCGATGGGCAACGTGGCGGCGTCGGGCGGCTACTACGTGGCGACGGCGGGGCAGTACATCTTCAGCGACGCGCTGACGCGGACGGGGAGCATCGGGATCTTTCGGCCGAAGGTCGACCTGTCGGGCACGCTGAAGCTGTTCGGCGTCGGTGTCGATGAGATCAGCGTGGGGGCGAAGGCGGGGCTGTACTCGTGGTGGAAGCCGTACACGCCGGAGGAGCGCGCGGCGGCCCAGAGCGGCATCGAGGCGCAGTACCAGATCTTCGTGCAGCGGGTCGCGCGGGCGCGGGCGATGGCGCCGGCGGAGGTCGACCGTGTGGCGCGCGGGCGGATCTGGAGCGGGGTGCGGGCGCAGGAGATCGGCCTCGTCGACGCGTACGGCGGCCTGCGCGAGGCGGTTTTGCACGCGCGGGCGCTGGCCAAGCTGGGGCCGACGGACGGCGAGCTGCGGCACTATCCGCGGCCGCCGAATCTGGTGGAGCAGATCGACGCGCTGTTCGGGCTGCGCCTGCCGTCGCCCCTGGGGCTGCGTGGCGGGTCCGTGGCTGGGGCGGAGCTCGTCGACGGCGCGCTGCTCTGGGTGCTGCGGCGTTTACCCGCGACCGTGTGGTGGATGTCGGGACCGGAGCCGCTGGCGATGGCGGAGGAGGTCGTCACCCTGGAGTAAGCGACCCCCGCGCCTCGTTTTTCGGTACCCTCCAGCCACGCGGAGGTTTTCATGGCGCTCACGCCCGAACAGGAGTGGACCTTGGTGGGATGCGGGCTCGTGGCCCATGCCGATGAGATCCTCGATATCGGCGAGTGGGACGAGGTGCTCCGCTACGTCGGGTCGACCCTGAGCGAGGCGGACCAGCAGGTGTGGATGGAGATTCTCTCCGACCAGGATCAGCTGGAGCAGCGCTTCGGTGAGCTCAGGCCGCTGCCGGAGGGGAGCGGCGAGGAGTTGCTGCGGCGCTGCTGGCAGATGGCGCTGGCGGACGGGGTCGGGACGGACATCGAGGCGAGCGTGCACGACCGCATCGCCCGGCGAGTCGGCGTGGACCTCGATGTGGTGGCGCGCTGGCGTGAGACCTGGACCCGGCAGGCGCACGCGCGCGCGGAGCTCACCGTGAGCCTGGCGGCGATGTTCGTGAACCTCGACGGGCACCTCGATTTTCACGAGGCGATTCACTTCGACAACCTGCTCGAGCGGCTGCCGATCCCGGTCGGGCGGCGGGTCGAGCTGTCGGAGCTGCTGCACTCGCCGCCGACCTTCGAGGCGCTGGTCGAGCGGCTGATGACGCTCGACACGGCCGAGCGCGTGCGCGCGCTGCACTCGCTGGTGCCGCTGCTGCGGGCGAGCCGGCGCGGCGGCCGGGAGCGTGAGCTGTTCTTCTCGCTGTCGCGCAAGGTGCTGGGGAGCCAGCCCGGGGAGGTCGAGCGGCTGCTCGACCCCGACGCGGGCAACCAGTGATGTCGGCGACGGCCGGTGAGGCCGGTGAGGCCGGCGAGGCCGGCGAGGCCGGCGAGGCCGGTGATCAGGGACAGTCGGTGTCGACGTCGCGCTTGAAGGAGCGGCCGGTGGCGAACACCATGAGGCGCTGGTAGGCGGCGTAGGGGCCGTAGGCGTAGAGGTTGCCGCCGTTGATGAGGGTGGCGCCTGCTGGCTGCGGGCAGCCGTTGAGGCAGGTCCAGTTGCCGTTCTCGAAGATGGTGGGCCCGCCGATCGGGGGGTCGGCGGCCCAGAAGACCTGGTCGTGGACGACGATGCCGGTGCTCTCGGGGTTGATGCCGGGCTCGATGTCGAGGGTGCTGATGAAGCGGTCGCGGACGATGACCTTGGCGAACTGCTCGCCCATCGGGACGGCGGTCAGCTCGGCCTCGCCGCTCCACTTGCCGGCGATGTAGATGCCCTGGCTCTGCTCCTGCAGCTGGGCGCGGCCGGTGTACAGATCGGTGGTGAGGTGGTCGGGGCCGGCGAGGCCGAGGTTGGGGCCGAGCAGGGCGTAGGTCATGCGCAGGCGGAAGGGCGCGGGGAACTCCTCGCCGAGCACGCCGAGGGTGTCCCACGGGAGCTGGCGCTCCCAGGTGTCGACGTGCATGACGAGCTGGCCGGGCTCGACCCAGAGGAAGCCCGTGGCGAGGGTGTCGACGCTGCAGTCGGCGGAGGTCTCGCGCCAGGTGAAATTGCCGTTGTCGTCGATGGTGAGGATCGAGTCGCCGGTGGTGTTGTCGGGGGCCCACTGGAGGCTCCAGGTGCCGATGAGGTCGACCTCCTGTACGCCGAAGATCTCGTCGCCAAAGGCGCCTGCCGGGGGGAAGGCGTCGACGTCGCCGGTGGTGCCGGTGCCGGTGTCGGTGTCGGTGCCCGTGCCCGTGTCCGTGCCCGTGCCGGTGTCGGTGCCGGTGCCGGTGCCGGTGCCGGTGCCGGTGTCGGTGTCGGTGCCCGTGGTGCTGGTGCTCAGCGTGGTGTCGGTGTCGATCGACGTGCTGCTGCTCGTGCTGGTGGTCGTGTCGGTGTAGCCGGTGGTCGGGTAGTAGCCCTCGTCGTAGCCGGTGTCATAGCCGGTGTCGGGGAAGGGGCCCTCGTCGGTGTAGCCGGTGGTCGGGTAGTAGCCCTCGTCCGTGTAGCAGTCGTAGTCGCTGCAATAGGGGCCCTCTTCGCTGTAGGGGCCGGTGTCGCTGTAGGTGTCCGTGCCGCAGAACTCGGCGCAGCCGTCGTCGTCGGCGATCTCGCCGTCGATGCAGCCGCTGGTGGTGAAGCTGAGGCCGACGAAGCCGGCGGCGATGCTGCGGGCGCGAGTGATGCGATAAGCCATGACGAGACCTCCAGACCAACACGGCGATACGCCGTCGGTCGATGATGTTCGCGGGCGGGCGGCCGCGTCAAGGTCCGGCGTCGCGCGCGGGGGTTGCGGTCTGCGGGGCCGCGTAGGGGAAGATGTCCGAAGCGCGCAGCTCGACCAGCTCGGCCTGCAGCAGCTGGCGCAGCGCGGCGAGGTCGATGCGCCGACGATCGGCGAGCACGCTGACGATCGCGGGGGCGGTGAAGTGGTGCTGCAAAGCTTGCAGCTGCGGTGCGGCGAGCGACTGCAGGGTTGCGAGCTCCCAGGCACGCGGGTCGCCGGTCTCGCCGCGCTCGGCCCATACTTGGACCCAGTCGGGCACGCGTCGCGGGGGGATGCGGGTGGCGACCATCTCGCGGGTGAGGGCGACGCGGGCCGCGGCGATGCGATCGTCGCCGGGATCGGGGGCACGCAGGATCTCGAGCAGGAGCGTGAGGGCCTCGCGGCTCTTGTCGGCCTGGGTGCCGAGGCGGCCGAGCAGGGCGGCGCCGTCGATGTCGCGGGCGCCGGCGATGAGCAGGCCGGAGGCGCTGTAGGCGAGGCCGCGGGCCTCGCGGATCTGCTGGAACACGAGGCCGCTCATGTCGCCGCCCAAGATCTGGTTGAGCAGGCGCGCCGCGGGGCGATCGCTGCGGGGCAGCGGCGGGCTGGCCAGGGCGACCTCGATCTGGGCCTGGGCCATGTCGCGGTGGAGGAAGAAAATTGTCGGGGTCGCGAGTGGACGCAGGGCTCGGGGCGGTCGCGGGGCGACGGGCTTGCCGGCGCTCGCGGGCAGGGCGGTCACCAACGCGTCGGCGATGCGGGGGCCGAAGTAGAGGTGATGACGCGAGCTGTCCGCGAGGACAGCCAGCTCGCGGGCGAGCTCGGGGCCGCGGGCCTGGCGGAGCTGGCGGTCGCCCGGGCGGGTGAGGATGTCGCTGGCGGGGCCGCGGCGGGCGTACTCGGCGAGGGCCTCGGCGAGCGCCTCGGGGTCGTCCTGCTCGTCGCGGCGGAGGCTGAGGGTGTTGGCGAGGAGGTCGCGGACGGTGTCGTCGTCGAAGCCGGGGCGGCGCAGCCAGGTGTCGAGGAGGGCGAGGCTCTGCTCGAGGTGCTCGTCGACGCCGGTGACGAAGATGCGGGTCTGGTCGGCGCCGCAGTCGGTGTCGATGGTGGTGCCGAGCTGGAACAGGCGGCGCTGGAGCGCCTCGGCGTCGAGGTCACCGGCGCCGGAGAGGGCGAGGAGGTCGAGGGCGTGGCCGAGGAGCGGGCGCTGGCGGGTGCCGAGCTCGAAGCGGAGGGTGAGGGAAAACAGGTCGCTGCGGCGGTTCTGGGCAGCGATCAGGGGGCCGGCGGGGGTGCTGCGGCGGGTGTAGTCGCGGCCTTCTTGCAGCCACACGGGGTCGGGGTCGGGGGCGGCCTCGGCGAGCAGCTCGGCGGCGAAGCGGCTGATGCGGGCGGGGTCGATCGGCACCGGGGTGATGACCGGCTTGGGCATCTTCGGCGGGTCGTGGCGGCCGCGCTTGCGCACGATCGCTACGTGGTCGGCGCCGAGGTAGGTGGCGGCGACGCGGAGGATGTCGCCGTGGGTGACGCGGGCCATGGCGGCGACGAAGCGGACGTGCTCGGGCCAGCTGCGGCGCTCGAGGTAGGCGTCGGCGATCCAGCTGACGCGGCCGTTGTTGGACTCGCGGGCCATCTGCTCGCGGATCTGCTCGTGGAGGACGATCGCGTCGATGTCGGCCTGGGTGAAGGCGCCGGCCTTGAGGTCGGTGATGACGGAGCGCAGGAGGCGTTCGACCTCGGCGTGGCTCTGGTCGTCGCGGGCGACGCCGGTGAGCGCGAAGTAGCCGCCGTCGACCAGCTGCTCGCCGTGGCCGTCGGCGTCGGGCAGCTCGCCCGAGAGCAGGAGGCGGACGTTGAGCAGGCCGCTGACGTCGTTGTCGACGAGCTCGGCGAGCACGGCGAGCGCGGGCTCGTCGGGGTGGCCGGCGGGGACGGTGCGCCAGGCGAGGGTGACCGACTGCTCGCCCTCGGCGGTGATGATGCGCTCGATGCGACCGACGGGGCCGTCGAGGGCGCCGGGCGGGGGTGGTGGGAGCTGTCCCGGAGACCATGTCGCAAAGGCCAGCTCGAGGGCGGCGAGGGCGGCGGTGGGGTCGAGGTCGCCGGCGAGGATCAGGGCGGCGTTGTTGGGGAGGTACCAGCGTCGGTGGTAGGCGACCATCTCGGCGAGGGCGGGGTTACGCAGGTGCTCGGCGTCGCCGAGGATCGTCTGGGTGCCATAGGGGTGGCGCGGGAACAGGGCCAGGCGCAGGGCCTCGTCCATGCGGTCCTCGGGGGTGTCGAGGCTGATGTTCTTCTCCTCGTAGACGGCCTCGAGCTCGGGGAGGAACAGGCGGAAGGTGGGCGCGGCGAGGCGCTCGGCCTCGACGCGGGCCCACGCGGCGAGGCGCGCGGCCGGGAGGTCGGCCATGTAGACGGTGGTGTCGTCGGTCGTGAAGGCGTTGACGTCGAGGATGCCGAGGCCGGCGTAGAGGCGGTCGAGCTCGTTGGGGATCGCGGTGACGGCCGCGGACTGCGTGGCGGCGTCGATGTCGGCGAGGATCGCGGCGCGCTCGCCGGGCGTGGAGCGCGGGAGCCGATCGTAGAGGGCGGCGGTGCGGGCGAGGTGCGGCCGCTCGGCGTCGGCGTCGAGGGTGCCGAGCCTGGCGGTGCCCTTGAACATCATGTGCTCGAGGTAGTGGGCGAGGCCGGTCGAGTGGGCGGGGTCGTGGCGGCTGCCGGCTCGAATCGCGATCCAGGCGGAGATCCGGGGCTGCTCGCGGTCGACGCTGAGGTAGACGGTGAGGCCGTTGGACAGGCGGTGGATCGTGACGGCGAGAGGGTCGTCGGGGAGCGGGGTGGGGAGGGGGCGGGGCGTCGGGGGCGTAGGCGATCGCGGTGGGGCCGCCGGTGCGGGGGCGACGGGGGGGCGAGGAGGGAGGTGGCGGTGCTTTCGGTCATGTCGCTGGGACGAGGGGCGCAGGCCAGGAGGGCCGCGAGGCAGAGCAGGAGGCGGGTGCGGCTCACGCCGGCGGGGTTCCTGGGTCGGGGAGGTATTCGTAGGTGCGCTCGATTGCGCGGAGGAGGGCGTCGCAGGCGAGGAGCGTGTTGACGGCGGCTGCGAGCGACGTGTTTGCGGCGACGACATCAGCTGTCGGATAGCCCTCGAGGAGGGTGTCGTTGTGACGCTTGCCGAGGCAGAGAGCTGATCGGAGGGTGGGCCTCGTCGTCGAGCAGCGAACGGTCCGCACGCCAGGCTGCGAGCAGCTCGGGGCACCGACAGTCTGCAGTATGTCGGCATAACTGCAGAGCCCGGTCGGTGTTCTGGTAGAGCCATGCCTCGAGTTCCCAGTAGGGGACAAGCGTGAAATAGCGGGTCATGAGGCCATCGATCTCCGCGTCAGGTACGCCCTTCAGGGCGAGGCGAACGCGGACGTGGTCGAGGATCTCGTCACTCACCACAGACCTCGGTTGATCAGGATGTCGCCGATGCTCTCGATGTCGGCCTCATAGCCGCGGTAGAACCTCTCGGCGTCGTCGCGGGGCATGTTCTGCCAGACGAGCTGCTCGGCGCCGTCGACGAGCTCGGACTTGCAGTTGATGAAGCAGGACTGGACCTGCTCGATCGAGTCGAACTCGACGTACTCGAAGAGGAGAGGATTCTGGCTGGTGAGGAAGGCTTGGCGGTCGCCGATCGCTTCCATGCAGGCGGCGATCCAGCGGTGGTGGAGGCCGTTGACGAGCTCGTCGGCGATGACGAAATGTTCGGCCGTGGCAAGATAGTAATAGAAGGCCAGGAGACGTTTTTGGCCGTAGCTGAGGAGATCCTGATCGATCGTATCGCCGTTGTGGCGCGTGAAGGTGAATGCGGAGCCTTGAACCTCGTAGCTCCGTGATCCCCCTGATGGCGGGACCTTGCTCTGCCGTATCAGGGGTGCCCAGGTCGCGCTTCGGAATCCGATAAGAGCTGCCACGTCGCCGAGAAACTTCAGACCAGGGCGGTTGACCGATGCATCTGGTTCGGGCGTGACCCAGAGTTCACCCGCGGGGCTCTTGTGTGCGAGTGGCACCAGCGGGGCGGTATCCAGGGGAAAGAACGTGCTCCGGCGAGGGGTGATGTGCTCACCCGTTTGCACGATATCCACCTTGGCGATCGCCGGTGCGCCCGCATTCTGGGACACGGGAGCACGCCCGGTCATGGCCAGATAGGCGTCCAGCGATTCGTCAAAGCGCGACAGATCGGGGAGGAGCAGGCGCGGGGGAGCTGCGTGAAAGGGGGAGGCCCGGTCAACAAAATTGGGGAACAGAAAGCCGACGCGAAAAGGTGATGCCGACGGTAGCAAGTGAGACTTGCTGCCATCGAACACCGTCGTCTCGGATGGTGTGCCTGTAATCGTGCACTTGGCAGTCACGTCGTGGCGCGCGAGCCTAACGTCATACTTGAACGCAGGTTCTTGGGGCCCGCGAGAGTCATCGCCGGCGGCTAAGTTGCTGATGCGGAAGGTCGCCAGGAACGGATCGGCGTCGAGCGTGTATTCAATGTCGAATACTTCGCTCTTGAGGGGTGAAAGGTCGTTGCTGGCGACGCAGCTGATCAGGCCAAGCAGCGTCGTCTTCCCCGACCCGTTCTGGCCGAGCACCAAATTAATCCCGTCGTCGAAGCGCAGCTCCGTGCCGGGGCGGACGTTCCTGTACTGGTGGATCTTGAGGTGTTTGAGCTTCACGCCGGGCATGGGCTACTCCACCTCGACGAGGCCGGGGAGCAGGGCGAGGGCCTCGTCTTGCGGGAGGAACAGGAGGGCGAGCGGCAGGCGGGCGAGGGCGGCGGAGAGGGCGAGGGGGAGCTGTTGTTTGGCGTCGCGGCGCGACTGGAGGCGGGTGCGCAGGCCATCGTCGCCGGGCTGGGGGATGACTTGCTCGAGCAGGATGTCGACGAGGCGGCGCTGGCGGGGGAAGACGCGGAGGTCGAGCTCAATGCGGGCGGGGACGCCGGCCTTGCTGCGGACGGCGGCGACGGCCTCGCGCAGGCCGCCGAATTCGTCGACCAGCTTGAGGTCCTTGGCGTCGGTGCCGGAGTAGACGTGGCCGCGGCCGAGCTCGTCGACGCGCTCGATCGTCAGCTTGCGGCCCTCGGCGACGCGGCGGCGAAACAGGTCGTAGACGCGGCGGATGGAGGCGTCCATGCGGGCGCGCTGGTCCTCGCTGAAGGGCTTGTAGAGGCTGGCGATGTCGGCGTTCTTGCCGCGGCTGAAGGTGCTGGTGGAGATGCCGAGCTTGGCGAGCATGCCGGAGAGGTCGAAGTGCAGGCTGACGACGCCGATCGATCCGGTGATCGTGGTGGGCTGGGCGAAGATCTGGCGCGCGCCCATGGCGACGTAGTAGCCGCCGCTGGCGGCGACGTCGCCCATGGACACTACGATCGGAGGGCTCTTGCGCGGGGTCTTCTCGTGAGCCTCCTGTGTGCGCGAGACCTCGCGCCAGATCAGATCGGAGGCGAGGGCGGAGCCGCCGGGGCTGTTGACGCGCAGGACGATGCCCTTGCACATCGGGTCGGCGCGGAGGTTGCGGAGCTGCTGGACGAGGGTGTCGGCGCCGGCGAACTGGATGTTGAGGAAGGGGATCGTTCGACTCTCGCCGTCGATGATGGTGCCCTCGACGAGCACGACGGCGGTGTAGGGGGCGTTGGCCCAGGTGGGGAGCTCGGGGTCGGTCTCGCCGAAGCTGGCGAACTTGACGCGGGCGCCGACGGCGGTGGAGATCGACTCGATGACCTCGTCGCGGTGGACGACCTTGTCGACCAGCTTGTGGGCGAGCGCCTGCTCGGGGCCGTGGGGGGCCTCGTCGATGAGGCCGCGGACCTGGTTCTGGGCGAGGCCGCGGGCCTGGGCGATGTCCTTCAGGATCTGGGCGTAGGTGTCGTCGAGGATCGCCTCGCGCTGCTGGCGGTCGGGCTCGGAGGGGCCGCTGCGAGTGAAGCGCTCGTGGGCGCTCTTGTACTCGTTGATGTAGAGGCCCTCGACGTTGACGCCGAGCTTCTCGAGGGCGCCCTTGAAGTAGAGCGTGGTGGAGGAGAGGCCGAAGGTGGCGAGCTCGCCGGCGGGGTGGATGTAGACCTGCTCGGCGGCGCTGGCGAGGTAGTAGTCCTTGAGGTCGCCGCCCTCGAGGTAGGCGAAGACGTGGCCGCCGGCGTTGCGGACGCGGATGAGCGCGGCGCGGAGCTCCTGCAGGCTGGCCCAGCCGAGCTTGGCGGCGCGGGCGTCGAGCAGGAGGATCGATCGCGGGCCGGCTTGCTCGGCGCGCGCGAGGCGTTCGAGCAGGCGGATGAGGGCGCGCTCGCCTTTCACTGCGGAGAGGTCGATGCGTTCGGCGTCGACCAGGCGCGGCCAGAAGACGCGGCCCTGGCGGGCGCTGCTGAAGCGGGCGGCGAGGCCGAAGCCGTCGACGCCGCCGGACAGGCCGGCGTGCATGCCGGCGCGGACGGTCATGAGGTCCCACGAGACGGCGAGGGCGACCGAGCCGCGCACGGCCTTGGCGTCGGCGACGACGGCGTAGGTGTTGCGGTCGAGGATGTGGGCCCGGACCTGCTCGACCTCGCCGGCGAGCTCGATGCCCTGGTAGCGGAAGGCGACGCGGCCGCGCGGGAGGACGCCGAGGTACTCGCCGAACTGCGGGGTGACGATGTCCGGGTTGCCGCGCCAGCGCGTGCGCACGCCGCCGGCGAGCTCGAGCATGCGGGTGCCGAGCGGGCGCAGGGCGAGCTCGCCGGTGACGGCGAACTCCTGCGGGAGGCTGCCCTCGGGTTGGAGGTCGGCGGGGCCGAGGCGGGCGACGGCGCCGACGGAGGCGTAGTTGCGGATGCGGACGAGGAGGCCGAGGTCGAGGTCGGGGCGGCGCAGGCTCTGGCCGCGGTCGAGCATCCAGTGCAGGCCGAGGCCGAGGGCGGCGACCTTGCCGTCGCCGGCGCTGAGGCCCCACGAGACCTTGGTGAAGTCGGGGTTCTGGGCGGCGCGGCTGTCGGTGTAGTTGCCGCCGAAGCTGGGGAGCACGCGCTGGACGCCGAGGCCGGTGGCGAAGCCGAGGCCGAGGTTGAGGCCGAGGAAGCCGCCGACGCCCGAGCCGCGGGTGAACGCGGAGGTCGATCGGTAGCCCATGATCACGGCGTCGAGGCCCTTCACGGCCGAGAGCAGGGCGGGGTTTAGCTCGAGGCTGCTGGCGTCGCCTTCGCCCGAGTAGTCGTGGATCGGGCGGTCGATGCCGTCGCTGGCGCCGCGGTCGACGGCGACCGGCTGCTGCGCGGCGGCGGGGGTGGTCAGCGTGGCGACGAGGGCGACGACGACGAGCGGGCCCCGTGGACCTGGCTTTGGGGACAGGGTGCTCATTGCAGGTTGTCTTCGGGGATGATGTCGACGATCGCCAGGACGTGGCGCACGGAGAGGAGGCGGAGGGTCTCGTCCCACGGGACGGCGATGCCCTGGTCCTTGGCGAACAGGACCTGGGCGCCGACCGGGATGCCGCTGACGTTGGCGCCGAGGCCGGTGTCGTCGTCGTCGTCGTCGTCGTCGTCGTCGGCGATGTAGGCGGCCTTGGGCTGGGTGCGGGCGACCTCGACGACCTCGGCGAGCAGGGCCTCGCTGTGGCTCTCCTTGGCGCCGGCGGGGAGATAGAGGCCGGACTCGCTGCGGTCGGGGGTCTTGACGAGGCGGACTAACACGCGCGGGCCGAGCGGTTGGATGTGACGCGAGACCTTGCGCGGGCGCTCGGGTCCGGCGGAGTCAGTGACGACGATCTCGGGCCCATCCTCGGGGCGCTTGCGCGGCTTATTCGACATCGGCCGCGACTGTACCGCAAGTCGGGCGATCCGCGGGGGCCGGTGCGGCGGCGCAGCAGGGCAAGTCGGGCGATCCGCGGAGGCCGACGCGGCGCAGCATGGCAAGTCGGGCGCTCTGCGGAGGCCGACGCGGCGCAGCAGGGCCTCGCGCAAGTCAGGCGATCAGCGGAGGCCGGCGCGGCGGCGCAGCAGGGCCTCGCCGCCGAGGCCGATCAGCGCGAGCAGGAGGGCCCAGGGGCCGTCCCACAGCGGCACGCTGCGGCGGCTGTCGATGCGCAGGCCGGGGCCCTCGTCGCCGAGCTCGGCGAGCGGCAAGGAGCTCGGCAGGGCGTCGCCGTCGCGGGCGCGGAGGAAGCGGCCGCCGGTGGCCTCGGCGAGGGCCTGGAGGCGCTGTTCGCCGGGGTCGGCGTCGACGCGGGCGAGCTCGTGGCCGGGCTCGTCGACCAGGAAGACGCGGCGGGCGCGGGCCGGCGGCGGGCCGTCGACCTGTCCCGAAGGACCTGTCCTCCAGGCCATGGCCTCGTAGGCGCCGACGGGGAGGCGGCCGGGCAAGGTGTCGCTGGCGCGGCCGAGGGCGTCGGTGGTCCATGTCCCTTCGGACAGGAGGAAGGTGGGCGGGCCGGGGCTGTTGTTGTTCGCCGGTGCGGGTTCGACGGCGCCGAGCGGGCGGACCTCCCAGGCGAGCGGGACGGCGGGCTCGGGGGCGTAGCTGGGGGTGAGGGCGGTGGCTCGCAGGGTGACTGGTTGGCCGCGGAGGTAGCTCGGGCGGTCGGTCTCGAGGCTGAGGCGCTCGGCGGCCGCGTCGCGCAGCAGCCAGCGGACGGCGCCGAGCCACAGGAGGTCGTAGGGGCGGGCGCCGTCGACGAGCGGGAGGTCGGCGGCGAAGCCGAGGCGCCAGGTGGCGCCGGTGGCGAGGACGAGGCTGCGGCCCTTGCCGGGCTCGGCGATCGCGAGCAGGGGGGCGCCGCCCTGGGCGGTGAGCAGCACGGCGCTGGCGATGCTGGCGGCGTGGGGCGCGAGCTGGACGGGGTTGTAGCTGTCGAAGGCGGGGAGGGTCGACCAGTCGGGCGGGAGGGCGGCGAGCCAGGCGGTGATCGGGTGGCGTCGGCCGGCGTCGCTGAGGGCGGGGCGGTAGCTGTCGGTGAGGGTGCCGGTGGGGCGGCGGGTGTCGACGGGGAGGGTCGTGGCGAGCACGCCGGGGTAGTCGCCGGTGGCGAGGCCCATGTCGCCGCCGATGACGACGAGGGCGCCGCCCTCCTGCACGTAGCTGGCGATGTCGCCGAGGTAGACGCCGACCTGATGGTTGATCGCGTCGAAGTTGTGGAGGATGACGAGGTCGAAGGAGCCGAGCTGCTCCTTGAAGAGCTCGTCGGTGGGGAAGGCGATCAGGCTGAGCTCGGCGGAGGGGTCGTCGCGGTCGGCGTCCTCGACGCTGCGCAGGATGTAGTAGCTGAGCAGCTCGACGTTGGGGTCGCGGCCGAGCAGGGTCCGGAGCGCGCGCACGTCCCAGTCGGGGCGGCCGGCGACGTGGAGCACGCGGACCTTGTCGCGCAGGACCTTGACGACGAAGGCGCGGCGGTTGTTGGCGAGGGTGGCCTCGCCGGGGAGCGGGCGGACGGCGATCTCGTGGACGAACTGGCCGACGCGGTCGGGGGCGACCTCGAAGCGCACGGGGACCGGGACGCCGTCGGCGGCGAGGGTGACGCGGGTGCTCGCGACGAGGGCGCCGTCGCGGCGCAGGTCGACGTCGACGGGCGTGTCGGCGAGGCCGTGGGCGATCAGGTCGGCGCTGAACTCGGTGACGTTCTCGACGAAGGCGAACTCGCCGGCGTGGAGCTCGGCGACGGCGACGTCGCGGATCGCGGGGGCGCCGGCGCTGACGGTGGTGATCGGGACGCCGAGGGCGCGGGCGGCCAGGAGCAGCGGGTCCTGGGCGGGCTGGCCGTAGGTACCTGTCCCTTCGAACAGGCCGTCGGAGAGCACGAGGACGGCGGCGAGCGGGCGGGGGTCGTCGGTGGCGAGGCCGGGCTCGCCGGCGTCCGGGGCCTGGGCGAGCTCGGCGAGGGCGCGGGCGAGGTCGGAGGCGGGGCCGTCGACGGGGACCTTGAGCTCGTCGGCGTCGGTCTCGGCGATCGGGCGGCTGCGATCGGCGAAGCTGCGCAGGCCGGGGGACAGGCCCTGCTCGCGCCAGGCGGCGCGGGCCGGGGCGCCGGCGGACCAGAAGCTGCGCAGGCGATCGATGCGCGGGGTGGTCTTGGCGCCGGGGCGCTCGGCGTCGGCGAGGGCCATGCTGGCGCTGGCGTCGACGAGCACGGCGACGCGCGGACCGACCGGACGCACGGTCTCCCGGGCGAGGGTGAGCTCGAGGCCGACGGTGAGCAGGGCCAGCAGGCCGAGCATGCGCAGGGTGAACAGGCCGAGGCGGGTGCGGCGGGGCAGCGCGGGCCGGCCGGGGCCGGCGCCGCGGAGCGCGAGCGCGGCCTCGACGACGGCAATGGCGAGGCACACGACCAGGAGGGTCAGGGCCAGCGGGTCCGGCACGTGGCCCGCGACGAGGCGCCAGCGCTCCATGCTAGCGGCGCAGCTCCGGGGTGGGGCGGGGCAGGACCTGGCTCTCGAGGCAGGTTCGGCTGGCCTCTGGGACAGGGCGCGTGGGACAGGTGGGGCGGGGCAGGACCTGGCTCTCGAGGCAGGTTCGGCTGGCCTCTGGGACAGGGCGTGTGGGACAGGTGGGGCGGGGCATGGTCAGCGCCAGCGGCGGGTGCGGAGGAGGGTCTCGACGTGGGCGCGGTCGGCCTTGTAGTCGGTGCAGGTGGCGTAGAGCAGGATGTTGACGGCGAAGCGGGTGGCCCACTCGCGCTGCTGCGGGCCGCCGGGGGTGCAGGGGAAGCTGTGGAGGCCGTCGGGGCCGCGGGCGAGGGCGCCGCCGAGGTCGTTGCGGACCAGCAGGACCTTGAGGCGGCCCTCCTCCTGGACGCCGAGGGCGTGGTTGAAGGCGCGGGTGCGGCCGACTGGTTCGTCGAGGACGTAGAAGGAGCGGTAGAGGACGTGGTCGCGGGCGACGGGGGTGAGGGGCGAGCCGGGGAGGATGCGGGCGAGCAGGGCCTGCACGTCGCGCTCGAAGCCCGGGTCGGCGCCGCCGTCGGCGGCGTCGAAGACGATCATGCCGCCTTGGTCGATGAAGCGGCCGAGCTGGGCCTCGCCGGCGTCGCCCAGCGGGGGGAGCTGCTGCTCGCCGGCGACGTAGAGGAACGGGGTGGCGAACAGCGCGGGCGAGCCGGCGGCGACGGTGCTGGGCTCGCGCAGGGGCTCGAGGCGGGTGCGCAGGCGCAGCTCGCTGGCGAGCTCGCGCATGGCACCGGGGCGCGGGTTCCAGCGGCCGGGGTATTGCAGCTGCGGGAGGTCGACGTGGAGGAGGGTCTCGGGCTCGCGCCAGTCGCTGCCCTGGGTGAAGGCGGCGAAGGGGTCGTCGTCGTCGACTTGCGGAGGCGCGGCGGCGCGGGCCGTGGCGCCGCCGGGACCAGGACTGCGCCGCCGAGAGCCCCGAGTGCGCCGCCGAGCCAGTGCCTGCGGGTGAACATCGCGGCGGCAGGATAACGCAGTCGCGGGGCGGCGCGGGACAGCGCCAGGGGCGCGGATGCATCGGCTTGTGGGGGATCGCGGGCTGTCGCTATCGTGATCGGCGTGGTGGTGGGGTTGGGCAGGTGGCTCGTGGGGGCGGCGTGGGCTGTGGCGCTGGCGATCGGCGTGGTCGGGCCCTTGCTGGTGCGGGCGGCGTGGGAGGGCCGGGCCGAGCTGGTGGCGGCGGACGAGGCGGCGGCGGCGGGGCGCGTCGACCTCGAGATCGTGCACCTCGGTCGGGCGGCGCGCTGGCGGGTGCCGATCGCGGGGCACGACGAGGCGGCGATCGCGAGGTTGCTGGCGATCGGGGCCGCGACGGAGGGCAGCGAGGCGGGCTCGCAGACGGCGCTGGCGGCCTACCGCGAGGCCCGGGCGGCGCTGCTGGTGACGCGCGTGGGGGCGGTCGGCGACCGCGAGGCGCTCGGGCTGGCGAACCGGCGGATCGCGGCGTTGATGGCCGCGCAGGAGATGGCGTTCGGGACGGACCTGTCGGGGCGCGGGGCGGCGGAGGCGTATCACCTGGCGCTGCTCGAGCGGGCCGGGTGATGCGGTACGGGCTTGAGGACAGGTGCTTCGGGACAGGTTACGGGGCTGTCCTGGAGGACAGGTGCTTCGGGACAGATTGCGAGGCTGGCCTGGAGGACAGGTGCTTCGGGACAGAGGCCCGCGCCCTCGGCCACGATTGTGACACCAGGGCAACTTCCGCCGCGCGCCGCCCCTGACGGTGGTGTCGCTGGTGGCAGGATCGCTGCTGGTGCTGGTGGCAGATGCGCCGTGGTACTGTCACTTTCGCCGCTGCGGGGGGGGGCGGGGGGGGGCGGCGCGCTGGTTGGCGAAGGCGCGCCGGAGGCGACCGGATCGACGGCTTCACGGCGCGGTGAAGATCGCGGCCCAGTAGTAGCCGTGGACCGGCGCGAGCGCGTCCTTCGCGGTGAAGTCGCCGGCGAAGGCGCCGATGCCGATCTCCTCGAGCTCGCGGGCGCGGAGCTTCCAGCAGCTGCCGGGGTTGTCGGCCCAGCTCGCGGCGATGTCGGCGGCGGCGGCCAGGTCGCTGCGCTCGGGCTCGCCGTCGTCGAGGACGGTAAAGCCGTCGTTCTCGCCGTAGGTGCTGGCGGGGTGCTCGACGGCGTCGAGGCGGGTGCCGGTGCTGACGCCGTCGGGGTCGACCTGGCCGACGAACTGGCGGGTCTGCATGTCCTGGCTGTGGAGGCGGGCGGCGCAGCGCAGGGCCGGGGCGAAGCGGAGCGGCGCGGCGGGCAGGTAGGCCAGGTCGCCGCAGCGGCCGCCCTGGGCGCGCAGGGCGTTGATCTCGGCGAGGAGGGCGAGCTCGGCGGGGGCGGCCTCCCAGGTCGCCACGGGATCGCAGCGCTCGCTGCTGGGGACCGCGGGCGGCTCGTCGGCGGGCATGTCCGTCGGCGGGTCGCAGGCCGGGAGCAGCAGGAGGAGCGCGAGGCAGGGGCGCAGCACCGGGTGAGGGTACCAGGACCCCACGTTCCTGGGGCGCGTCGATCACACGCGAGGCGCTGGCTCGACACGTGGCGAGCCAGGACCTCGGGGTCGCGTCGATCACACGCGCGAGGCAGGGGCGCAGTACGAGGTGAGGCAGGACCTGGGGCGTCGATCACACGCGCGAGGCAGGACCCCGCGCGGGGCTTAAAAACATGTCGGGCCTGGGGGGGTCCCAGGCCCGACGGGGCAGCGGCAGTGTCTCAGGAGGCGTAAGGGTTAGGTCAAGGTAAGCGAGTGAGAAGCCAAGGTGTAAGCGGAGTAAGCCAAGTCGGGAGCGCGGGCAAATAAGCCAAGGAAAGTTGTGGAGGCGGGGTTCGTCGCATCCACGTCGACCGAGGTTGCACGCTGTGGTCCACGGGGCATAGCTTCGAGATCATGAGGGATTTTTCGCGGGTGCTCGGGACCGCGAGGGGGCGGCCGGACATCGCTGCCAGGGAGCATCGGGCGGCGGTCTGACGTCGCTGTCAGGGCCGCGATCGGCGAAGCTGTGGTGGTGGCTGGCGACCTGGTCCGCATCAGCAAGTTCCTCAGCAAGCACTTGCGCCACGACCCGGCGGGGCTGGGGCTGACGCTCGAGGCGGGGGGCTGGGTGCCGGTCGACGGGCTGCTGGCGGCGTGTGCCCGGCGGGGTGTGGTGATCTCGCGCGAGCTGCTGGCGGAGGTCGTGGCTGGCAGCGACAAGCAGCGCTTCGCCTTCGATGCGGAGGGGCGGCGGATCCGGGCCAACCAGGGGCACAGCGTCGCGGTCGACCTGCAGCTGCGCCCGCAGACGCCGCCGGCGCGGCTGTTTCATGGCACGACGGCGGCGAGCCTGCCGGCGATCGAGCGCGAGGGGCTGCGCAAGATGCAGCGGCATCACGTGCACCTGTCGGCGGACGAGGCGACGGCGCGGCGGGTCGGCGGACGGCGCGGGCGGGCTGTGCTGCTGGTGATCGACGCGGCGGCGATGCACGCGGCGGGGAGCTTGTTTTATTGCAGCGACAACGGCGTGTGGCTGGTCGAGGCGGTGGCGCCGGCGTATCTGCGCGTGCACGCGGCGACGGGCGCGGCTACTCGCCCTCGATGATCACCGGGCTGGCGAAGCGGGACTTCAGCGGGGTGCCGTCGGGATAGTAGAAGTAGAACTCGACGCGGCGGTTGAGCTTGCGGCCGTCCTCGTTCTCGTTGCTGGCGGTGGGCTCGGCCTGGCCGCGCGACCCGATGTGCACGCGGGTGTGGTCGACCTTGCCGGCGGCCTTGTTGAGCAGGGCCTGGCGGAACTCGTGGGCGCGCTGGAGGCCGAGCTGCATGTTGCCGTTGGCGTTGCCGGTGGAGTCGGTGCGGCCGATGAGGAGGACGTGCAGCTCGGGGTTGCGCTCGAGCTCGGCGGCCGCCTGGGCGACGGCTGGACGGTCGGCGAAGTCCAGCTTCTTCGAGCCGGACTCGTAGTAGACGGCGGCGAGCTCGGGGGGCGGCGGCTGGCTGCCGGTGCCGCCGGCCTTGTTTTGGCCGGCGCAGGCGGCGAGGAGCAGGAGGGCGAGGGCGGTGCGGCGGACCATGGCCGCACTTTATACCGGGGACCGCGGGGCGTGAACCGAGGGCGTGCGGCTGCCAGTCCGCGGACTCGTGGGCGGGCTACCAGTCGATGATGGCGGAGCCCCAGGTGAAGCCGGAGCCGAACGCGGCCAGCGCCACCTTCATGCCGGGCTTCAGCTTGCCGTTGCGCTCGGACTCCGCCAGCAGGATCGGGATCGTGGCCGCGGTCGTGTTGCCGTAGCGCTGGATGTTGTGCGGGATCTTCTCGTCCGGCACGTGCAGCTGGTGGGCGATGAACTGGTTGATCCGCATGTTCGCCTGATGGAACAGGAACAGGTCGATGTCCTCGATGCCGATGTTGTTGTTGCCGCAGGCGCGCATGAGGGCGCCGAGCATGGTGCCGACGGCGTGCTTGAACACCAGCTTGCCGTCCATACTGGCCCACAGCATCTCGGGGGCGACGGTGCCGGAGCGGTCGGGGTTCTTGGGGATGAAGGGGCGCTTGCGGATGTCCCAGATCTTCTGGCAGAGGACCTCGGCGAAGCGGCCGTCGGCGCCGAGGTAGACGCCCCGCACGCCGCGGTCGGCGTCGGTGGCGGAGACGATGACGGCGCCGGCGCCGTCGCCGAACAGGGAGGAGACGGTGCGGCCGTCGGTGGAGAGGTCGAGGGCGGCGGAGTGGGTCTCGGCGCCGCACACGAGCACGTGCTTGGCCATGCCGGCGCGCACGTGGGCGACGGCGGTGGACAGCGCGTAGAGGAAGCCCGAGCACTGGTTGCGGACGTCGAGGGCCGGGACGAACTTGGCGTTGTCGCCGTCGCACAGGCCGAGCTTCTGTTGCAGGAAGACGCCGCTGCCGGGGAAGGCATGCTCGGGGGAGAGGGTGGCGACGATGATGAGGTCGAGGTCGTGGGGCTGGAGCGTGGCGGCGGCGAGGGCGTCGCGGGCGGCGAGGACGGCCATGTCGGAGGTGCCGACGCCCTCGTCGGCGAAGCGCCGGGCCTCGATGCCGGTGCGCTGGACGATCCACTCGCTCGTGGTGTCGACGCCGTAGTTGCGGATGAGGTCGTCGTTGGTGACGACCCGCGGGGGGACGTAGAAGCCGGTCCCCGAGATGTAGGCTTGAACCACGGCGTTGCTCCGGCGAAAGTGCGGCGGAGTCTAACACGCGGGCGCGGGCGCCACAGTGGTCCGTGGGTCGGCCGGGCGTGAGACCTCGATGCCCGCGAGCGTCACGAGCTCGCCGACGCGTCAGTGGGTCCGCGGGGGTCCGCCGAGCGTGAGGCCGGGGGCCTTGGGGCCTGGCGGGTCGAACTTGTGAGGGTCGACGATCTTGGTGCCGAACAGCTTGATCTTGAGGGCGTCGCAATTGCTGCAGGCGGCCTTGGTCAGGAAGTCCTCGAGGACCTGCTTGCGGTGGGGCAGGAAGATCTGGTCGAGCTGCTCGGAGAGCGGGAAGCGGAGGCCGAACTCGCCGTCTTCGGTGAACTCCTCGGTGGTCTGGACGAAGCCGAGGGTGGGGGCCCACTGCAGGCCGCCGCCGAGGTCGCCGTTCTCCGGGGTGTTGGCGTGCTCGTGGCAGCCGGCGCAGGACAGCGTGAGGGTGCGGTTCAGGATCTGGTCGGTGGTGACGCCGGGCTTGGTGATCGCGGCCTGGATCGCGTCGCGGAAGGGGGTGCCGTCGCCGGACTGCAGGCGGTAGATGTCGAACACACCCTCGGAGCTGCTCTGGCCGGCGTTGAAGGTGCCGACGTCGGTGAGGAAGAAGCGGTTGACGTCGGTGACCTCGAGGTTCGGGACCTGCTTGAGGAACCACTTCTTGAAGGCCTCGCCGCCCTTGCCGGGGGAGGGGTCGGCGAACAGCTGGGGGAAGGGGTTGCTCTTGACGAGGGTGGGCTTGATGCAGGGGCCGAAGCCGCATTCGTGGGAGAACACGAACTCGCGGAGCTGCCACAGGTTCGGGTCCGGCATGAAGCTGTTGGTGCGGATCTGGCCGCCCTTCGGCCCGTAGTTGTCGGCGTGGACGACCGGGCCAGCGCCGGCGCCGTCGCCGAAGTAGAAGTCCTCGAGGGCCTTGGCGCGCAGGGCCTCGGAGTCGATGTCGCTGAGCTTGGCCCAGGCCTGGGCGATCGGGCGGCAGCCCTCGACGCCGCAGGCGGGGAAGGGGTTCGGGAGGCTGGCCTCGAAGATGATGAGGTTGCGGTTCTGGGAGTCGAAGGTGCCGGAGCGCTTGGCGAAGACGATGCGGTACTCGCCGCAGTTGCTGCCGTCGGTGCGGGCGAGGTCGAAGCGGTTAAACAGGCCGATCGGGATGTAGCTGTCGGGGTTGTTGTCCGGGTCGCTGAAGGGGTCCGTGAAGGCGAGCGCGCCCTCGGGGCGCGGGCACTGGATCGGGAAGGCGCCGAGCGAGTTCTTGCCCTTGATGACGGTGTCGTCGCAGTGGAGGGCCTCGGGGAAGGCGGCGGCGTCGGAGGTGTTCATATAGTCCCACCAGCGGCCATAGAGCGCCTCGCGGGTGAGGCCGGGTTTGGCGGCCGTCTCGACGATCTGGTCCATCACGCGGGTGAAGGTGAAGCCGGCGAGCAGGGCCTCATCGGTGACGGCGAGCGAGCGGCGCGGGTCGAGGTCGAAGGTGTCGCCGCAGACCTGCGCGGAGGGATCGGGGGTGGTGAAATCTGAGGGGCCGGCGGGGACCGGTTTGGGGACCGCGATCGGATCTGTCCTTGCGGACATGTCCTCGGGGTCACACGCGGACAGGGCCAGGATCGCGGGGGCGCACGAGGCTAAAATTAAGGTGAGCCGGAGCGGAGCTGCGTACACGGGGCCAGGATAACCAAGCGCCTAAGTCTCCGCCAGCGCGGGGATTGCCGGGATCGGGGCGCGCCCTGGAGGCAGCGCGGAGGGACGTGGCCGCGGGGGCGATGCCGTCGCTGTGCGAGCCCGTGGGTCAGCGGGGCTGCTTGCGGGCGGTGCGGGCGGCGAGGCGGGTCTTGACGCGCTCGGCCTTGGCCTCCTCGGCGGCGAGGAGCTCGGCCTCGTCGCTGGCCTGGGCGGCCTCGAACTCGTTCCACAGGCCGGTGAGGAGCTGGTCCTGATCGGTCCACGGGGTGCCGTCGAGGCCCTTGTCGGGCTCGACGCCCAGCATCTTGAGGGTGACGGCCTGGTCCGGGTTGAGGCCGACTTTCTGGGCCCGGCCGCGGAAGAAGCGCTTCATCGTCGCGGCGGTCTCCTCGTACTTGCTGGGGCACAGCTTGCCGCCGCTGACGGCGCGGTGGACGGTCTCCCACGTGGCCTTGGTGGTGTAGTTGAAGGGCTTGCCCTGCTCGTCCTTGCAGACGATGTTGCCGCCGGCCTTGCGGATCATGCGGGCGGCGGCGCGGCGGTAGACGAGCACGTCGACGATCGCGTCGCAGAGGATGCGGGGGTCGGCGGTCTTGTCCCAGACCAGGGTGAAGTAGTTGGAGTTCATCCCGAACAGGCCGTAGGTCTGCCACACCGATGGGTCGGCGGCGTGGGGGTTGCCCTCGTAGGTCTTCTGCATCTTGCGCCACGCGGAGTAGCTGCCCTCGAGGTCGGGCGAGAGGCGGTGCACGAGGCCCTGCTGCAGGCTCGACTCGCGGGCGGCGACCAGCTGGAGCAGCTTGTGGAACTCGTCGCTGGCCTTGAGCCGCTTGGCGACGTGGGCGATGACGCGGTGGGTCCGGACCTGCTCGGTGCGGGTGAGCTTGGGGCGCTTGTCGTTGACGCCGTGGACGCAGGCGCAAGGCAGCAGGCCCTGCACGGCCGCGCGGTCGTCGATGAAGCTGCCTTCAGGATCGCGGTCGACGCGGACCGGCATCAGAGGCGCCGGAGCGCTGATGGCGTCGTCGAGGTTGTCGGCGGCGATGTGCCGACCGGGCAGCGTCCCATCCGCTTCATCCATCTTCGCACTGGCTCCATCGTCGAAGACATCGGTCAAGAAGCCGATGCAGTAGGCCAGGGCTGTCAGTTGCACCAATCGCATTCCGGCACTCTCCCTTCGGCGGCAACCGCCGACGTGTTCCAGGACACCAAGGAGAAACCGATCCAGTGTCTCCAGTCCATAGCCACGCGAAATTTTTTGCCGATCGCGGAGGGTTTAGATGCGCCCGCAGGGGCCCAAAGACGCGCTTATGCGGGACATTCCCGCCCGGCTCGCGGGCCCTGTTTCACTGTCAGATTGTGTGTGCGCGCGGGCTCGATCGAATGTGCCAGCCACAAGTTGTGGACCGCGATCGCGGCGCGCTCGCAAGATGTAGTGGTGTCACTGCCAGCCCCCGCGCGAGCTCGAGAGTCGCGCGCACTGGCAGGGTCGATGTCGCTTGCGGCGTCGTCGCGCGGCGCGAAACGGCCGCGTGCACGCGTGCTCCGGCGCAGATCAAGCGGGGCGGGTGATCGACGCGGTGGGTCGGCGCGCCTGATCGCTACGCGCGGCGCGCTCGCGGCGCTCGGGCCGGCGCCGCGGCGCGCCGCAGATGTCCTTGTCGACATGTCCCAAGCGCCAGGCTGTGCGCGGCGTGGACGGTGAGCGAGGCTGGCCTTCGGGACAGCTTTGATCACAGCTCGCGGAGGCCGCGGCGGCGCAGCAGCCACAGGAACAGCGGGGCGCCGAGCAGGCTGGTGAGCACGCCCGGCGGGAGGACGACGCTGGTGAAGGCGCGGGCGAGGGTGTCGACGAGGAGGACGAGCACGGCGCCGAGCAGGGCGGCGCGCGGCAGCAAGTGGCGGTGACCGGGGCCGCCCTGCATGCGCGCGAGGTGGGGGACCAGCAGGCCGACGAAGGCGATGACGCCGCTGATCGCCGTGGCGGCGCCGACCAGGAGGCCGACGGCGAGCACGGTGCGGCGGCGCAGGCGGACGAGGTCGACGCCGAGCGAGGCGGCGACGTCGTGGCCGAGGTGGAGGGTGTCGAGGTCGCGGCGCAGCGAGGCGGCGAGCGCGAGGCCGAGGACGCAGGGGGGCAGGGCCCAGGCGAGGTGGATCCAGGTGCGGCCCTCGAAGCTGCCGAGGCTCCACTGCATCACGCGCAGGCCGAGGTCCCAGCGCTGGGCGCCGAGGGCGAGGCAGAGGGTCGCGATCGCGGCGCAGAGGGTGCCGAGGGCGAAGCCGGAGAGCAGGAGGGTGGCGAGGCTGTGGTTGGCGCGGTGGAGGGCGAGGAGGATGACGAGGACCAGGCCCGCGCCGGCGGCGGCGAGCAGCGGGGTGACCCACAGGCCGCTGGATTCGGCGCCGAGGAGGAAGCCGATGACGGCGGCGAGCATGGCCCCGGCGCTGACGCCGAGGACGCCGGGGTCGGCGAGCGGGTTGCGGAACAGGCCCTGGGTGAGGGCGCCGGCGCAGGCCAGGGCGGCGCCGACGAGCGCGGCGAGCAGGGCCCGGGGCAGGCGCAGCTGCCAGACGATCGCGTCGCGCAGCGGTGGGAGCGGGTCGCCGAGGCCGAGGTGGGCGAGCAGGCTGCGCAGGGCCTCGTCGAGGCCGACCTCGCCGGGACCTGTCCCGAGGGCCAGGAGCAGGGCGGCGGGGAGGAGCAGGGCGGTGAGGTGGCGCAGGCGCATGGGACTGGCGGGCGAGGACGCGGGCGGGCGGAGTCGTGGGCCAGCGAGCGGGCCGAGGCGGAGGTCAGCGGGTCAGCGGGCGAGGACGCGGGCCTGCAGGAGCTCGGCGCTGACGATCATACCCTCGCCGGTGCCGCCGAGGTCGCGGGCGGGGATGGCGATGATGCGGCCGTCGCGGGCGGCGCGGGTGGCCGCGATGCCGGGGCCGGCGGCGAAGCGGGCCTCGGCGGCGGGGCAGGCGGGGTCGTCGGCCTCGGCGGCGGGGCAGGCGATGACGATGACCTCGGGGTCCCAGGCGACGAGGCGCTCCATGGCCACAGGGACATGTCCCGAGAGACCTGCGCTTTCGGGCAGGTTGACGAGGCCCGCGGCGGCGGCGACGTCGGCGAAGGTCGTGGCGCCGGCGCTGGTGTGGCCGTCGCCCCAGGCGACCGCGGTGGGCGCGGGGTCGGGCCTGTGGGCGGCGAGGGCGGCGAGGCGGCGGTCGAGGTTGGCGATGCTGGCCTCGGCGGCGGGGCTGGCCTCGACGGCGGCGGCGAGCAGGCGGAGCTGACGGCGGTAGTCGGCGAAGCCGGTGAAGCTGTCGAGCTCGAGCAGGCGGACGCGGTGGGCGGTGAGGAGGGCCTTGATCTCGGGGGCGCTGAAGCTGGCGATGACGACCAGGTCGGGGTCGCGGGCGAGCAGGCCCTCGCTGGTGACGGCGAGGCGCGGGAGCTCGGGCGGCCACTGGCCGGCGACGCGGCTGTAGCGGGGGTCATCGGCCATGCTGCTGACGCCGACGACGCGGGCGCGCGCGGCCGGGCCGAGGCTCCACAGGATCTCGTCGCTCAGCACGGTCTGCGAGACGACGCGGTGGGCCGGGCCGGTGCTGGGGGTCGGGGTCGGGGCGCAGGCGGCGAGCAGCAGCGCGGCGAGGAGCGGGGCGCGACGATGCTGTCCTGAGGGACAGGTGATCTGGCCGGAGGGACAGGTGGTCATGGGAGCGGGGTGGCGGCGTAGGGGGCCAGGCCGGTGGCGATCGGTGTGCCGGCGAAGCGCGGGGTCGGCGGGTCGGCGCGCAGGTCCCACGCGCGCATGCCGGCGGCGGTGGGGGTGACGTCGCCGAACCATAGCGTGTCGCCGACGATCTCGAGGGTGGGGCCGACCGACTGGAGGCCGCGGGCGACCTCGACGATCGGCGCGTCGTCGTCGAGGCTGGCGCGCAGGAGCAGCACCTGGGACAGGTCGGCGCTGTAGCTGGCGATGTAGGCGTGGCGGTGCTCGGCGTCGAGGTCGAAGGCCTGGGGCAGCTGGTAGTCGGCGAGGCCGATCGCGGCGAGGCGGGCGGGGTCGACGGCCCAGGTGGAGGTGCGCTGGGCCAGGTCGACGCGCTCGAGGCCGGTGGTGAGGATCAGGACGCTGTGGCCGGTGGGGTCGGCGGGGTCGGGGCGCCACTGCCGGGCCCACAGGCCGAGCAGGGGCATGGCTTGCACGCCGGGGCTCGCGGGATCGAGGTCGTGGAGGCGGCGGCTCGGGAGGTCGATCGGGGCGAGGTGGTCGCGGGTGTCGGTGGGCGCGAGCAGCTGGTTCTGGTCGAGGCGCTGGACGCTGACGAAGAGCGTGTCGCCGCAGCGGATCGCCAGGTGGGCCTCGGGGTTGCCGTCGGCGTCGGCGAGCGGTGCGAGGTCGATGTGGCCGGCGAGGCTCGGGCGCGCGGGGTCGGCGATGTCGACGATCTGCACGCGCGGGGCGCCGAACATGGTGACGTGGGCGAGGTCGCCGACGACGGTGACCGCGTGCGGGTTGCTGCTCTGGACGCCGGGGACGGCGAGGCTCTGCTGGCCGAGCAGGGCGAGGCTGTCGGGCGCGAGCAGGTCGAGGGCGTCGAAGGTGTAGCGGTGGAGGACGATCAGGCGGCCGTCGCTGAAGACAGGGAGCGAGTCGGTGGTGGCGAGGGCGAGGTCCTTGTGGAGCTCGCCGGTGGCGAGGTCGAGGATGCTGAGCGCGCCGGTGCTGAAGTCGGTGGTGGTGATGGCGAGGCGGGTCGGGTCGCTGAGCTCGCCGACGCAGGCCTCGTCGAGCTCGGGTGGGCCCGCGAGCGGGGGGGCGGCCCCGGTGTCGCTGGTGTCGCTGGCGGCGGAGCTGGCGTCGTCGTCGGGTGGGGCGCAGGCCAACACGAGGCTGGCCGCGAGGACAGGTGCGAGGGGGCGGCGCATGGTCAGGGGATCGCGAGCAGGAGGTAGGGGTCGCCGGGGGTGGCGATCGGGTCGGCCTCGACCGGGGGATCCTCGCTGAGATCGAAGCTGCGCAGGCGGGGGTTGTCGGTGGCGGCGTCGCCGACCCACAGGAGCTCGCCGACGCGCTCGATCGCCTTGTCGCGGGCGGTGAGGCCGGGGATCAGCTTGTGCGCGCTCGGGGCTTGCTCGCCCAGGCGGACGCGGAAGACGGCGGCGGCCGGGTAGTCGCCGTCGGTGGCGAGGAGGTCGATGCTGGTGGCGTCGGCGGCGACGCTGAAGCCGATCGGATCGAAGCCGTCGATGCCGGCGGCGGCGAGCACCGCGGGGTCGACCGCCCAGCTGGATGTCCCATGGGCCAGGTCGACGCGCTCGATGCCGGAGGTGAGGACGAGGATGGTGTGGCCGCTCGGGTCAGCGGGGTCGAGGCGGGCCTGCTTGGGCCAGGGGCCGAGGAGGGCGATCGCCTGCTCACCGGGGGTGCTCGGGTCGACGTCGATCGGCTCGCCGGTGCCGAGGTTCATGGCGACGAGGTAGCTGAGGTCGACGGGGTTGAAGTTGACGAGGCGCTGGACGCCGACGAACAGGGCCTCGCCGCAGGTGAAGGCGAGGCCGGGCTCGGGGCTGCCGTCGCGGTCGGCGAAGTCGATCAGGCTGAGGGCGTCGACCTTGGCCTCGGCGGCCGGGAGGTCGAGGTCGTAGACGGGGAGCTGCGCGCTGGCGAAGGCGGTGAGGTGGGCGCGGCCGTCGGGGCCGAAGGCGAGGGCCTGCGGGTTGGGGTCGGCGACGCCGTCGACGCTGACCATGAGCGTGGGCTTGGCGGCCCAGGTGTCGCCGTCGAGGATGTCGAGGCTGTTGAAGCCGAAGCGGCCGATGATGACCAGCTTGCCGTCGCCCCACGCGAGCGCGGAGTCGGCGGGGGCGGGCGCGATGTCGGGGGTGAGCTTGTTGCTGGCGAGGTCGAGGACGTGGACGCTGGCGGGGTCCATGAGGTTGTTGGTGAGGATCGCCAGGCGGGTCGCGGTGGTCGGGCCGAGCGCGCAGGGGGCGTCGAGCTCGATGACGGGGGCCGGGTCGCCGGTGGTGGCGGTGTCGGTCGTGGCGTCGGTGCTCGTCGGTGCGGTGGTGGGCGCGCTGGTCTGGCTGGTTTCACCTGTGCTTTCGGACATGTCTGTTGTGCCAGCTTCGGCGCTGTCGCCGGTGCCGTGACCGGTGTTGGTGTGGCAGGCGGAGAGGAGGAGGAGGACGGGGAGGGTGGGGCGGAGCATGGATCAGGTCTCGTGGCGGGCCGGGGCGTCGAGCTCGACGCGGAGGGTGGTCCACAGGCTGGTGCCGGGGAGCGGGTAGAAGAAGAAGTCGGAGACGGGGACGGTGATCGCGGGGGCGCCGGCGATCGGCGGGCGCCAGGTGGTGGTGCGGAGGTTGAAGAGGTTGCGCACCTCGGCGGCGAGGTGGACGCGGCGGGCGAGGTGCAGCTCGACGGCGAGGCCGTGGAGGGCGCGGCTCGGGACCTCGTAGCGGCCGCTCGGGTCGAGGAAGGTGCGGGCCGCGTAGTCGAAGCTGTAGACCAGGCGCGGCTCGAGATCGGTGCGCCTGGCCTTGAAGACATGTCCGAAAGAACCTTGCGCGAACAGCTCGTGGCGCGGGCGACCGGGCAGGGGCTGGCCGCGCTGGGAGGGGTCGTCGCCGAGGTTGACGGGGGCGAGCAGGGTGTAGTTGGCGGACAGGCGGATGTCGCCGCGGAGCAGGCGGAGCGCGGCGCTGGTCTCGAAGCCGGAGACGCGGGCGCGGGCGACGTTCACGGGGCGCAGGCTGGGACCGGCCTGCTGCCACTGGATCAGGCGGTCGCTCCACGTGACGAAGCCAGCGGCGTGGGCGTAGAGGGATGTGCGGGCGCGGGTGAGGTCGAGGATGAAGCCGCCGTCGAGGCTGCTGCCGCGCTCGGGTCGCAGGCCCTCGTTGCCGACGATGTAGCCGCGGTCGCCGAACAGCTCGAGCAGGCTCGGGGGACGGAAGTAGCGGCCGCCGGCGAGGCGGAGGGAGAGGCCGTGGACGAGGCCGAGGCGGGCGGCGAGGCGCGGGCTGGCGCCGAGCTCGAGGTGGTCGGCGCCCTGGTCGTTCTGCTCGCCGCTGCCGGCGGGGACGGCGAAGCGGCTGCGGAGGACGTCGAGGCGGACGATCGGCTGGAGGTGGAGACGATCGCCGGCGAGGTGTTGATCGAGCTGGAGGCCGAGGCCGAGGTTGACGCGCTGGCGGTTGCTGTCGCCCTGGGGCGGCGTGAGCAGGCGCTGGTCGACGCGGCTCCACTCCTGGCGGGCGTCGGCCATGGCGAGCAGCTGGGCGCCGCGCCACAGATCGAGGGTGAGGCGCGGCGAGAGGTAGAGGTCGAGGTTCCGGGTGCGCTGGTCGTCGACCCCGAGGCCGACCTCGCCGAGCGGGTCGCGGTAGCGGGTGCGCTCGACGGCGAAGCCGGCGACCAGGTCGACGTGGCCGGGGCGACCGCCGTCGTCGCCGAGCTCGCGGCGCACCCGGGCGACGCTGCGGGCGACCAGAGTGTCCAGCCTGGTGGCACGCGCCTGCTGGCCGGTGGCGAGGCCGGGGATGCCCTGGTGCTTGTTGAGCAGCAGCTCCTGGACGCTGTAGCGCCACGCGCCGGCGCGGCCGTGAACGGCGAGCTGGGCGAGCAGGCGGTCGTAGTCGTTGTTCTGGCGCCGCTCGTTGTGGTCGTCGCGGGGGTCTTGCAGGGTCTCGCCGAGGTTGTGGAAGTTGAAGTCCCCGGTGGCGCCGGCGTGGCCGATGCGGAGGTCGAGGCAGGGGCCGCGGCGGCGCGGGGCGAGCGGGAGGGAGGTGCTGGCGCGGGCCTCGCTAGCGCCGAAGGAGCCGAGGCCGAGGACGGCGCCGAAGCGGCGGCGGGTCGGGTCGCAGCGCAGGTCGCTGCCGAGATCGAGGGCGCCGCCGATCGCCGCGCCGCCGTACGCGACCGGGACCAGGCCGCGGTGGATCGTGACGCGGCCGAGGCTGTCGAGCGGGAGGTCGCCGAGGTTGACGACCCCGCCGCTGCCGCCGACCGGGACGCCGTCGAGGAAGACCGACACCTGCTGGGCTGAGGAGCCGCGCAGCGAGAGGGCGGAGAACTGGCCGAGGCCGCCGAGTGAGCGCACGGTGGCGCCGGCGCTGCGACCGAGCAGCTCGGGCAGGCCGTCGGCCGGGCGGGCGCCGGTGGGGTTGGCGAGCTCGATGCTGGTGGCGAAGCCGGGGCTGGCGGCGTCCTGCCGGCGCTGGGCGTCGAGGCCGTCGCCGCGGCCGTGGGCGACGACGGTGCGGTAGGGCGGGCTGGTCTTTGGGACAGGCTGGGTTGGGCTGGTCTTTGGGACAGCGGGGCTGGTCTTTGGGACAGCGGGGCTGGTCTTTGGGACAGGTGGCGCGAGGGCGCGGAGCTCGCGGGTGGTCAGCAGGGCGGCCGCGCAGGCGCACGCAGGCGCGAGGCGCACGCAGGCGACACGTATCGCGAGCCGCACGTAGGCGACGCGAATGAAGCTGCGGCGCCCGTGGGCGCGCGAGGGCGTGGGGATCTTGGGGACGATGGCGAGTGAACTCCCGTCTCACCGAGGTCGTCCGCGCCGGTGGGCGCAGGGACCTGCCGCCTTGTCAGGGCGGGGGAGCGCAGGGCAGGTCTCCTGGCTAAAGGGTCATCCTCGATCGACGCCTTCCCACGGTCCTGCGGGTGCAGGAGCTCGCAGTGGCTGCGTGTCGATCTCGTCGCCTCTCACAGTGGCGGGAGCCGCGTCGGTGTTGCACCGACTTCCCTCTTTCGCGTCCTGGGCCCTGGGCCCGGGACGACCGTGCGCTCGAGTCTGTTTGTCAGGGAACGGCGCACTTGTCGCTCGCAAGCGCGCGCTTGTCAACGACGCACGCGCGGACTTGCTGGGATTCTCACGCGCGCATGCGTACGGGGACGGAGAAACGTGCTGGCTGGCCCGTGGGAGCCGACATTAGTGGCATTTCGAGTGAGGATCGGACCCGGGTCGGACCTGTGGCGGGTTGCAATACCCACAAAACAAAAATAAGGTCAGTAGATGAGAAACGCGCTCTCTGCTTCCTGTATTTTCATCACCGCGTTCGCCACCGGGTGTGGCGACGACAAGGCCGGGGACGAGGCGGGCGGCACGACGGAGGCCGCGAGCACGAGCGGCGGTGAGGACCCGACGACCGGCGAGCCCTTCGTGCCGTTTCCGGCGCGCGGCGGGATCGTGATCACGGCGGTCGAGGCCAACCCGGGGGTGGCGGTGCCGATCGGGAAGGAGGGCGCGCCGGTCGGCGGCAAGGACCGCACCTCGTATATCCCGAAGGGCCGCGACACGCTGATCCGGGCCTTCGTCGACGTGCCCGACGATTGGACCCCGCGGCCGATCGAGGCGCGCCTGATGCTGAGCGGCGGAGGCGTGGACCAGACGCTGCAACAGACAGTGACGATCAGCGAGGACTCGTTCGTGGGCGACCTGACCTCGACCTTTTACTTCGGCGTGCACGCGGACGTGATCGTGCCGGGGCTCAAGTACCAGATCGAGCTGTGGGAGGCGGCGCCGGGCCAGGAGGGGCTGCCCGAGGCGCCGACGCCGGTGGCGCTCAAGGACGGGCCGGGCCCGGTCGGGGTGGAGTCGGCCTTCACCGAGATGCGCGTGGTGTTGGTCCCGATCGACTACAGCTACGAGAGCTGCAACCAGAAGGTCGATGGCGAGGCGCAGCGCAAGGCCTTCGAGGACGCGCTGTTCCAGCAGAACGGCATCGCGTCGCTCGAGCTCGAGGTGCACGCGCCGTACAAGGTCGACTACGACATGGTCAGCTTCGGCGGCCTGAGCCAGCTGGTCAACGAGATGAGTCAGCTGCGCACGGTCGAGGCGGCCGACGACAACGTCTACTACTACGCGCTGTTCGACAGCTGCCACGGCTGCATCGGCGACGGCGGGATCCAGGGCGGGTGCACGGTCGGGCTCGCGGCCGACATCACCGGGCCCGATCCGGGCGACGCCCACTGGCGCGCCGCGGCCGGGCAGCTCATCGGGAACGCGGCCGAGACCTTCGTCCACGAGATCGGACACACGCAGGGGCGGCAGCACGTGTACTGCGCCGGCGCTGGCGTGCAGGCGCAGGGCACGGATCCGACTTATCCCCACGAGGACGGGCGCATCGGCGTGTGGGGCTTTGGCGTCCGCGACTACAAGCTGCGCCATCCGACGGCCAACTCGGACTACATGAGCTACTGCGGGCAGGTCTGGGTCTCGGACTGGCAGTGGAACGCGACATACAACCGCATCGTGACGCTGAGCCAGTGGGAGAAGTCGGGCGCGGGGCAACCGGCGGGCGCCGGTGGCGGCGTGCTCATCGCCGCGGTCGACCCCGACGGCAAGCAGATGTGGTGGACCGGCCCCGGCGGGCTGAGCTCGTCGCGCGAGGCGAGCGCGACGCACTCGGTGATCTTCGAGTTCACGGACGGCGAGGTCGAGGCGCAGGCGCAGGTCAGCGTGCGCCCGCACTACGCGACCCGGAACATCGTCGCCGCGTTGCCGGCGGGCTTCGACGAGCGCGAGCTCGTGAGCGTGAAGCTGCGCGACGAGCAGGGTGAGCGCCGCGTGGAGGCGGCGGCGATCCGTCGCCTCCACCACCCGGATCGCCTGCGAGACGCGCGCTAGGCGGCGATGTCCGCGAAGTCGCGGGATCTCCCCGGGGGCGGTCGCGGCTGCCCCGATCGGGCCCTGATCGGGCCCGTGTCGCCGTGCTAGGCAGCGCAGGCGACTTGGGATAGCCTCTAGGCCGGAGCTGGAGAAAGCCAGATGCTCGACTTCCCGATCGCAGAGCTCATCACCCCCGAGGAGCAGGTGGCCGTCGCCCGTGCCGTGGCGATCATGGCCTCGCGCGACAACCAGGTCTCGGACAGCGAGAAGCACTTCGTCGAGGAGCTGATGGGCCAGATGATGCTGCTCCCCGAGGAGCGCGATCTGGTGCGTCGGGAGTTCTCTACGCCGAACGACTTGATGCAGGTCGCTCGCGCCGTGCAGCACCGCGAGGCTCGCCTCTTCCTCTTTTACCAGGCGGTCTGCGCGGCGCTCGCCGACAACAAGCTTGTCGATGGCGAGATGGACGCGTTGCTGTCGCTCGCGGACGCCTTCAACTTCCAGACCGAGCACGCCAAGGGCTTCATCCGCTGGGTCCGCGACAGCCTCGAGCTGCGTGACCGCGGGCAACAGCTGCTCGTCGAGATGTGAGCCGCGGGGATCGCTTCCTTGAGCGTTGCGAGGGGCTCGCGGCGCTGGGTTGTGCTCGCGTCGGCTCGGGCGATGGTGCGAGGCGCCGGGATCGGCCCGCAGGGCGGCGAGCGAGGTTTCCAGGGACTTGCGTTGGCGCGCGCAGGCCCGCATACTCCGCCGCCCATGGCTCGCGTCACCGTCGAAGACTGCCTCGAGAGAATCCCCAATCGCTTCGCGCTCACCATCCTCGCGGCCCGGCGCGCGCGGGCCCTGCTCGAGAATCGCGGCACGCCGCTGATCGACTGCGAGAACAAGGGGGCCGTCACCGCGCTGCGGGAGATCGGGGCCGGGTCGGTGCGCTACAACGAGGATGTCGCCGAGGTGATGACCGAGTTCATCGAGGAGCAGCGGCAGAAGCTCAAGCTCACCAGCAGCGACAACACCTTCCTCGAGGCCGCCGCCTTCAGCGTGATCGAGGGCGAGGAGGCCGATGAGGAGGGCGACGTGATCCCCGAGCTCTCGGCCGACTTCGAGAAGGTGGGCCTGGCCCCCGTCGAGACGACCGACAGCGACGAGCCGGTCGACGTCGAGGACGCCGACACCGAGGAGGAGGCCCCGGCCGACGACGAGGAGGCCGACCTGGTCGCCGCCGCCGACATCGACGACGAGGCCGCTGGTCTCGAGGATCTCGACGCTGGCCTCGAGGACGAGGTCGAGCCCGTAGAGGCCGAGGACGAGGAATAGTGGGCGCCAGGTCGCGCCGCCGCCTGGTCGGCGTGGCCGGCGGGCTGCTGTTGTGCGGGTGCGTCGACAAGGCGCCGCCGCCCCTGTGGCCCGCGCCGCCGCCCCCGGCGGTGGCCGAGTTGCTGGGTGATCCAGAGCAGCGGCCGTCGCCTCCTGGGGTCGCGGTGGTCGGGGCGTCTTCGCTGGCGGGGCCGCCGAGCAAGCTCGACCAGATGCCGGGCAGCAAGGCCAGTGTCCTCGAGCCCCCCAAGGCTCCGAGCGCGGGCCAGGGCGATCCGGCCACGTCGCCGCGACCGGTGCCGGGCCACCGCTAGCCGTGGTTTTGCCGCCGCGGTCGGCCGCGCCTGTGCTAAGGCGGGGTCGCGCCATGACTCCGCCGTTTCGAAAGATCCTGGTCGCCAATCGCGGTGAGATCGCCCTGCGGGTGTTTCGGACCTGCGCCGAGTACGGCATCCGCACCGTCGCCGTCTACAGCGACGCCGACCGCGACGCCCTGCACGCCCAGCAGGCTGACGAGGCGGTGCACATCGGGCCGGCGCCGTCGGCCGAGAGCTACCTGCGCGTCGACAAGATCCTCGCCGCGGCGCGGGCCACCGGCGCCGAGGCGATCCACCCGGGCTACGGTTTCCTCAGCGAGCGGGCCCACTTCGTCGAGGCGTGCCGCCAGGCGGGTGTGGTCTTCATCGGCCCCGACGTGCGGGCCATGGAGGTGATGGGCGACAAGATCGGCGCGCGCAAGGCCATGGCTGCGGCCGGCGTGCCGGTGGTGCCCGGGGTGAACGACCTCGATTCGATGGCCGCCGTCGAGGCCGCCGCGCGCTCGATCGGCTTCCCGGTGATGCTCAAGGCCTCGGCGGGCGGCGGCGGCAAGGGCATGCGCATCGTCCACGAGGCCAGCGAGCTGCGCCGCGCCTACGAGGGCGCCGCGCGCGAGGCGAAGGCCGCCTTCGGCGACGACCGCATGCTGATGGAGCGCGCCGTGCTCGCCGCGCGTCACGTGGAGATCCAGCTGATGGCCGACCGCCACGGCGGCTGTGTCTACCTCAACGAGCGCGACTGCTCGGTGCAGCGCCGGCACCAGAAGGTCATCGAGGAGAGCCCGAGCCCGAGCCCGCAGATGACCCCAGCGGTGCGCGCGGCGATGGGCGAGGTGGCGGTGCGCGCGGCCCGGGCGGTCGACTACTGCGGCGCTGGCACGGTCGAGTTCCTGTTCGAGGAGCACCCCGAGGGCCCGCGCTTCTACTTCCTCGAGATGAACACTCGCCTGCAGGTCGAGCACCCGGTCACCGAGGCGACCTGCGGCCGTGACCTGGTGTGGGATCAGATCCGCGTCGCCGCCGGGCAGCCGCTCGGCTACTCGCAGGCCGACGTGGAGCTGCGAGGCCACGCGATCGAGTGCCGCCTCTACGCCGAGGATCCCCACCGATTTCTGCCGAGCCCGGGCGAGCTCCGGCGCCTGCGCTGGCCGGTGGGCGCCCACATCCGCATCGACAGCGCGGTCGCCGAGGGCAGCGTTGTGTCCAACTTCTACGACCCGATGATCGCCAAGCTGACGGTGTGGGGACCCGATCGCCCGAGCGCCCTCCGACGCATGCGTGAGGCGCTGCGCGAGACGGTCGCGCTGGGCATCGCCACCAACCTCGGGTTTCACCTGCGCGTGCTCGCCGAGCCCGACTTCCTCCGCGGCGACTTCTCGACCCGCTACATCGAGCAACATCCAGCGCTGACCGCCGAGCTGCCGATCGCCGAGGCCGAGAGCCAGGCGATCGCGGCGGCGGCGGCGGTGCACGCGGCGGCCGCGGTCGGCCGGGGTGGCGTCGCAGCGTCTGGCGCTGTTTCTGCGGCTACTTCGCCGTGGCGTCGCGCCGTTGGCTGGCGTCGGGCGTGAGCCAGCCGCCGGTGACGCGAGGCCTGGCGGCGTGGATCGACGCGAGCGATCGTGGCAAAACCCCGTCCCGTGGCAACGGCGACTCGGGTCAAGCACACCAAATTTATCTTCGTCACCGGGGGCGTGGTCTCCTCGCTGGGGAAGGGGCTGTGCGCCGCGTCGATGGGAGCGCTGCGCGAGGCTCGCGGCCTCAACATCGGGCTGCAGAAGCTCGACCCGTACCTCAACGTCGACCCGGGCACGATGAACCCGACGCAGCACGGCGAGGTGTTCGTCACGGATGACGGCGCCGAGACCGACCTCGACCTCGGGCACTACGAGCGCTTCGTGTCGCACCGCATGACGCGGCACAGCAACTACACCTCGGGACAGATCTACGAGTCGGTGATCCGCAAGGAGCGTCGCGGCGAGTACCTGGGCCAGACGGTCCAGGTCATCCCCCACGTCACCAACGAGATCCGGGCCAGCATCCTCGCCGCCTCGGAGGGCCTCGATCTCCTCATCGTAGAGATCGGCGGCACGGTCGGCGACATCAAGAGCCTGCCCTTCCTCGAGGCGATACGGCAGCTGCGCCTGCAGCTGGACGCACGCGACACCGTGTTCGTGCACCTGACGCTGCTGCCCTTCATCAAGACCGCCGGCGAGATCAAGACCAAGCCGACCCAGCACTCGGTCATGAAGATGCGGGAGATCGGGATCCAGCCGGACATCCTGGTCTGCCGCACCGAGGAGCCGATCTCGCGGGCCACCCGCGACAAGCTGGCGATGTTCACCAACGTGCGAGCCGACAGCGTGATGTCGTTGCCCGACCAGGACACGATCTACAAGGTGCCCCTGGTGCTCCACGGCGAGGGCCTCGACGACAAGATCTGCGAGTTGCTCAACATCTGGTCGCGCGAGCCCAAGCTCGACGAGTGGAAACGCATCGTCCACACGCTCGAGAACCCGCGCCAGCGCGTCAGCATCGGCGTGGTCGGCAAGTACGTCGACCTCGCCGAGAGCTACAAGAGCCTGCACGAGGCGCTGATCCACGGCGGCATCGCCAACAACGCCGCGGTCGAAATCGTCTACGTCGACGCCGAGCAGGTCCAGGCCGGCGGCGCGGACGTCCAGCTCGGTCGCCTCGGCGGTGTGCTGGTGCCCGGCGGCTTCGGCGAGCGCGGCAGCGAGGGCAAGATCGCCGCGATCCGCTTCGCCCGTGAGCGCAAGATCCCGTTCTTCGGCATCTGCCTCGGCATGCAGATGGCGGTCTGTGAGTACGCCCGCAGCTTCGCCGACCTCCCGGGGGCGCACAGCAGCGAGTTCGACCCGAACCTCGACGGCGCCGTGATCGCTCTGATGGCCGAGCAGCAGAGCGTCACCGAGAAGGGCGGCACGATGCGCCTCGGCGCCTACGACTGCGAGCTCGCGCCCGGCAGCTTGGTGGCCAGGATCTACGGCAAGTCTCGCATCTCGGAGCGTCACCGGCATCGCTTCGAGTTCAACAACCGCTACCGCGAGCGCCTCGAGCGCGCCGGCCTGCGGCTCTCGGGCGTCTCGCCGGACGGTTCGCTGGTCGAGATGATCGAGCTTGCGCCCGAGACCCACCCCTTCTTCGTCGGCTGCCAGTTCCATCCGGAGTTCAAGAGCCGCCCGACCGCGCCGCACCCGTTGTTCACGGCCTACATCGCGGCGTCGCTGCAGTATCAGCGCACGCGCACCTGAGGCGCCCGCGGGCGCGGCGGTGGCGATGCCGCGCGGGACCGATCTCCGCGGCGCCACAAATCCCGCAAGTAACGCCGTACTGCCGGGCAAGCCAGGTGTTTGAGCCTTGGCCCGGTTGTTGCTGCTCTGGTACCGTGGTGGCTCAGCGAGGCGAGTTCCATGGCACTGCACATGCGTCAGGACATCCGGATGAGCCAGCAGCTCGTCATGACGCCGCAGCTGCAGCAGGCGATCAAGCTCCTGCAGCTGTCGCGGATGGAGCTCAGCGACCTGGTGCGCGACGAGCTGATGGAGAACCCGCTGCTCGAGGAGGCGCAGGAGCTCGGGACCACGGTCGAGGAGCCGGTCTCCTCGGTCGAGCTGCAGGACGCCGTCGACCAGCCCAGCGAGACCGCGCCGGAGCCGACCAGCCCGAGCGAGCCGCTCAAGGCCGATGAGCCGCCGAAGGACAGCGTCGACTGGGAGGTCTACGCCGACAGCACGCCGTTCACGCCGGCCACGGGCGGCGGCGAGGGCGACGAGCAGCCCTCCTTCGAGGCCACGCTGACGCGCGCCGAGACGCTGCCCGAGTACCTGCTGTGGCAGGTGCGGCTGTCCAACTACAGCGAGGCCGACGAGGAGATCGCCGAGTATCTGGTCCGCAACCTGTCGCCCGCGGGCTACCTGATGGACGGCTCGACCATCGCCGTGGCGCGCAAGCTCGGCTACTCCACGCTCAAGGTCGAGGGCGTCATCCGCCGCCTGCAGCAGCTCGACCCCTTCGCGATCCTCGCGCGCAACCTGGCCGAGTGCCTGTGGGTGCAGGCCCACCACCCCGAGCACCCGATCGAGGATCCGCTGGTCCTGGCCATCATCGCCAAGCACCTGCACAACCTCGAGATCCGCAACTACCCGGCCGTCGCGCGCGACACCGGGGAGGCGCTCGAGGAGGTCTACGAGGCCACCAAGGTGATCCAGCACATGGACCCGCGGCCGGCCCGCGCCTACAGCTCGGAGGCCGCGCAGTACATCACGCCGGACGTGTACATCGTCAAGGTCGCCGAGGACTTCGTCGTCAGCCTCAACGAGGAGGGCGTGCCCAAGCTGCGCATCAGCGCGATGTACCGCGAGGCGATGGGCGGCCACCCCAAGGCCAAGGACTACATCCACGAACGCATGCGCTCGGCGCAGTGGCTCATCCGCTCGATCCAGCAGCGGCAGCGAACGATCCTCAAGGTTACCCGCAGCATCCTCAAGTTCCAGCGCGAGTTCTTCGAGCGCGGCGCGCAGCACCTGCGCCCGCTGATCCTGAAGGATGTGGCCGAGGACATCGAGATGCACGAGTCCACGGTGTCGCGGGTCACGACCAACAAGTATGTCCACACGCCGCAGGGAATTTTTGAGCTGAAGTACTTCTTCAACGCGGGGATCAGCCGCACCACCGGCGACGATCTGGCCAGCGAGGCCGTCAAGACCCGGATCAAGAAGCTGATCGACGCCGAGGACGCTGCCCACCCGTACAGCGATCAGAAGCTGGTGGAGTTGCTCGAGCAGGAGGGTATTGACATCGCGCGGCGAACGGTTGCCAAGTACAGGGAGCAGCTCCGTGTGCTCTCGAGCTCGAAGCGCCGCAAGCTGTTCTGAAGTCCCCTCACCAAGAAGGTGCCGCCGATGCAGACCCACTTCGTGTTTCGCCAGATGGAGTCCTCCAACGCCCTGCGGGGCTACGCAGAGGAGCGCCTGGAGAAGATCAAGCGCTACTTCGCCGACCCGCTGCGGATCAGTTGCACGTTCAGCGTCGACAAGATCATGCACAGCGCCTCATTCGACGTCACGCTGCGCAACGGCCTCCAGCTCCACGCCTCGGAGGCGACGGAGAACATGTACTCCTCCGTCGACATGGCCCTGGCGAAGATGGAGCGGCAGGTCCGGCGCTACAAGGCCCGGATCAAGCACCACAAGGCTGATGAAGGCCGCACCGCCAAGGTCAAGCTCGGGGTCATCGCCGCCGAGAGCGTGACCGACCGGCACATCGAGGAGGACGAGGCGCACCTCCCCGCCGCGAACAACCACGCGGCCACCCACGAGTCCGCCGCGCCGCCCGAGAGCTCGCCGCACATCATCCGCCAGAGCGAGTTCCACGCCGAGCGCATGACGGTCCACGCCGCGATCATGCAGATGAACCTGCTGCACAAGCAGTTCTACGTGTTCACCAACGCCGCCAGCGGCAGCATCACGATCGTCTACGCGCTCGAGGACGGCAACTTCGGCCTCATCGAGCCGCAGCCCGAGGGCCAACAGGGCCAAGGGCCAGAGGCCAATAGAGGCCAATAGAGGGCCACGGCAGGTGCCGCGGCAGGCGCCACGGACGGGCCAGTCGACGCGTGGTAGGACCAGGCCCGTCGCCGCGGGCGCAGCGGACGCGCGCAGGAGCTTCGATGCGGGGCCCTGGCGTGTCCGCCTGCTGGTATGCTCGCGACGATGCGCCGTGAAGCCTCCATCGAGGTCAGCCGATTGCTCGAGGCCTCGTCGGAGACCTTGCACCTCACGCTCCTGTCGGACTGGGGCTCGCTCGACCGCAAGATCGCCCACATGCGGATCCAGAAGCCGGGCCTCGCCCTGTCCGGCTTCGTCAAGCACGTCTACCCCGACCGCATGCAGATCCTCGGTCTGACCGAGATCGACTATCTGTTGTCGACCCCGCGCGAGGTCGTCGACGCCGGCCTCGAGGCTTATTTGCAGCGGCCGATCTGCGCTCTGGCGATCACCCGCGGGCTCGACCCGCCGGACTTCCTGATGGACGCGGCGCGCCGCCACGGCGTGCCGGTGCTGCGCACCTCGCTGATGAGCTCCACCTTCATCTCGCGACTGGTGCGCAGGCTCGAGGAGCTGCTCTCGCCGCGGGCCACGCTGCACGGGGTGCTCATCGACGTGCTCGGCGTCGGCCTGCTGCTCATCGGCCGCAGCGGGGTCGGCAAGAGCGAGGCGGCGCTCGACCTCATCCTCAAGGGCCATCGCCTGGTCGCCGACGACATCGTCGAGGTCACGGTACGCGCGCCCGACACGGTGTGGGGCTCGGCGCTGGAGATGCACCAGCACCACATGGAGATCCGCGGGATGGGCATCCTCAACATCACCCACCTGTTCGGGGTCGCCGCGGTCCGCGACAACAAGAAGATCGAGGTCGTCGTCGAGCTCAGCGAGATCCAGGAGGACGACTACGATCGCCTCGGCACCGAGCAGCAGGTGTGGCCGATCCTCGGCGTCGACGTGCCGCTGGCCCGCATCCCGCTGCGGCCCGGTCGCAACATCGCCTCCTTGATCGAGGTGGTCGCGCGCAATCAGCTGCTCAAGTACCGCGGCCACGACAGCGCCCGCGAGTTCCAGGAGAAGATCAACGCCCGCATCGCCGCCAGCGCCCGTGGCGTGGCGATCCGTGGCACTGGCACGATCCCCCCGCGGGCCGACGTCCCGGTCGCCCAGCCGCGCCAGAACTCGCAGGCGATGCCGATCCCGGAGGTTGAGTAGGGTGGAGCTTCTGGTCGTCACGGGCATGAGCGGCGCCGGCAAGTCGACCGCCCTCGCGGCGCTCGAGGACCTCGGATTTTACTGCGCCGACAACGTGCCCGTGCCGCTGCTGCCGCAGCTCGCCCAGCTGCTCGCGCAGACCGACGCCGAGCGGCGCACCGCGGTCGGCGTCGACGCCCGCGAGGACTCGCTGCTGCGCCACTTCTCCGGCGTCCACCAGCAGCTGCTCGCCGCTGGCCACCGCGTCGAGATCCTGTTCCTCGACGCGCCCGACGACGTCCTGCTGCGCCGCTACTCCGAGACCCGGCGCAAGCACCCGATGGGCGAGCTGCCGGCCGCGATCCAGCGCGAGCGCGAGCTGATGACGGCCTTCCGCGCGCGCACCACCGCCACGATCGACACCGGCACCCTCCGCGCCCGCGAGCTGCGGCACATGATCCGCGACCGCTACGGCAGCGACGGCGGCCTGCTGCACCTGGTCCTGATGTCCTTCGGCTTCAAGTCGGGCATCCCGAGCGTCGCCGACATCGTCTTCGATCTCCGCTTCCTGCAAAACCCCTACGACGTGCCCGAGCTGCGCCCCCGCACCGGCCTCGACGCCCCGGTCGCCCGCTACGTGCTGGATCAGCCCGACGCCCAGACCCTGCTGGATCACCTCGAGGCCCTGCTGCGCTTCGTCGTGCCGCGCAGCGTGCGCGAGGGCCGCTCCCATCTGACCGTTGCGCTCGGCTGCACCGGCGGGCAGCATCGTTCGGTGGCGATGATCCAAGCCCTCGCCGATCGCCTGCAGTCGCCGGCTGGTGGTGAGCCGCTGACCCGGCCGCCGCCGCGGATCGTGGTGCGCCACCGTGAGCTGTCCGCGGAGACGGGCAGCGATCACGCGGGCGAGCCGACGGGCGAGGGGAGGGCAGGGTATGGAGGAGTCACAGACCGTGGCTGATGCGTCTCAGGGGGTGACCGTCGGGGTGGTGCTGGTCGGGCACGGGCGCAGCGCCAGCGCGCTGCTCGGCGCGGCCGAGGGCATCGTCGGCGACGCGCTCACCGGGGTCGTCGCGGTCGACGCGGGCGCGGGCGAGGACGCCGACCTGCGCACCCGTATGTGCGCCGCCGTCGTGGCCGCCGACCACGGCGCCGGCGTGCTGCTGATCGCCGACATGTTCGGCGCGAGCCCCTGCGCCTGCGGGATCCGCATGGCCGAGGGCCACCCGCTCGCGGTCCTGGCCGGCTTCAACCTGGCGATGCTGCTCAAATTGGCCACCCTCGACCGCCGCACGCACACGCCCGCCGAGCTCGCTGAGGCCTGCGGCGCCTCGGCCCGCCGGGCGATCACCGTGACCTCCCCGAAGCCTCCGCAACCCCCCCAGCACGCTGCAAGCAAGGAGCCCGCATGAGCAAGCCGCGGATGAACGGCGAATTTGAGATCGTCAACCCGCTCGGACTGCACGCCCGCGCGGCCAGCAAGTTCGCGTCCATGGCCAACAAGTACAAGGCCGACGTGTGGATCTCGAAGGACGGCACCGAGGTCAACGCCAAGAGCATCCTCGGCGTGCTCATGCTGGCCTGCTCGCAGGGCAGCACGATCGGCCTGCGCTGCGAGGGCGTCGACGCCGACAAGGCCTACGACGCCCTCTCGAAGCTCATCTCCAGCGGGTTCGGCGAGCTGTGAACGACGGGCCCGACGGCGGCTCGGGCTTCTCCGGCCTCTACAAGGTGGCCGCGTTGCGCATTCGTCGCGACCTCGAGGGCGCGGCGGCCAGCCCCGGCGTCGGCATCGGCCCGGCCTACGTGGTCGACCGCCGACGCGTGCACGTGCCGCGCACCAAGATCGAGCGCGAGGAGGTCGAGGCGGAGATCCAGCGCTTCCACGAGGCGCTCCGCAGCTGTCGCCAGCAGCTCGAGCAGATCAAGGCCCGCCTGCCGCACGGAGAGCACCGCCAGATCCTCAAGGCGCAGCAGATGATGCTGCGCGACCCGGACCTCATCCTCCACACCGAGACCATCATCCGCGAGGAGCTGGCCAACGCCGAGTGGGCGCTCACCGCTACCACCGACCAGATCATCGCCACCCTCGAGAACGCCGACGACAAGTACTTCCGCGAGCGCGGCAGCGACATCGCCTTCCTCACCGAGAACGTGCTGCAGGCGCTGCTCGGCGACCACCCGGACGAGCTCGACCCCCCGACCGGCAGCGTCGTCGTCGCCCACGACCTGAGCCCGGCGGACACCGCCCGCCTGCACCGCTGCCACGTCGTCGGCATCATCACCGGGGTCGGCGGCCGCACCTCACACAGCGCCATCATGGCCCGCTCGCTGCAGATCCCCGCGGTGGTCGGCATCGAGGACATCCTGGCGATCGTCGACTCGGGGGACCTCGTCGTCGTCGACGGCGTGCACGGACACGTCATCGTCCGCCCCGAGGCAGAGGAGGTCGCCCACCACGCCGGTCAGCGCGACCGCTACAACGCCTTCGAGCAGAAGGTGCGCAAGGAGCACGCCTTCCCGGCGATCTCCACCGACGGGCTGCACGTCACCGTGCGCGCCAACCTGGCGATCAGCGAGGAGCTGGACCTCGCGCTGCGCTACGGCGCCGAGGGCGTCGGTCTGTACCGCAGCGAGTACATGTTCATGAACCGCGACGCCCTCCCCACCGAGGAGGAGCACTACCGGACCGCCAAGCTGGTGCTGCACCGCTGCGCGCCCTACCCGGTGGTGTTTCGCACCTTCGACCTCGGCTCCGACAAGTCGAGCGAGCTGCTGGACTTCGAGCAGGAGAACAACCCGGCGATGGGCATGCGCTCGCTGCGGCTGGCGCTGCGCGAGCGCGGCATGTTCCTCGCCCAGCTGCGGGGGCTGCTGCGCGCCGGGGTCCACGGCCCGCTGGCGATCATGCTGCCGCTGGTCGGCAGCGTCGACGAGCTCGAGGCCGGCCTCGAGGTGATCGAGGAGGCGCGCGACCAGCTCGCCACCGCCGGCATGGCCCACTCGGAGGACCTGGCGATCGGCATCATGGTCGAGACCCCGGCCGCCGCGCTGATCGCCGACATCCTGGCCCGCCGCGTCGACTTCATCAGCATCGGCACCAACGACCTCATCCAGTACACCCTGGCGATCGACCGCGAGAACGAGGCCGTCGCCTACCTCTACCAGCCGCTGCACCCGGCGATCCTCCGCCTCATCAAGTCGGTCGCCGAGGCCGGCGCGCGCAACCAGGTGCCCGTCAGCCTGTGCGGTGAGATGGCCGCCGACCCGCGCTACACCTGGGTGCTCATCGGCCTCGGCGTCACCGAGCTGTCGATGCACCCGAGCGCCATCCCGGTGATCAAGAACATCATCCGCTCGTCGACCTCGGCCGAGATGAAGGCGCTGGCCGAGCGCGCGCTCCAGGCCCAGTCGGGCCGCGAGGCCGAGGATTTGGTGTTCGCGGCCATGCACGCCCGCTTCCCGGAGCACCTGCTCCACGGCGGCGGCCAGAACAGCGGCGGAGATCCGACCCCGTGAGCCCGGCCCACGCCACGCCGGGCGCCTGTCCCGTGCGCCAGGTGTATGCGGCGGGCGCCGGTCCCGTGCGCCAGGTGTATGCGACCGCCTGTCCCATGCGCCAGGTGCGAAGGGACCTGTCCTCGCGGTCAGGTAGGCGCGCGTGAGGGATCCGGGCTTCTCGCTCAGCCTCCGGGACGCCTCGCGCCTGGTCGAGCTCTCCTTCGGCCGCGTCTTCCTCCGCGACCACGGCCCGGCCGCCCCCGCCGCGCCCGGTGGGCCGCCGGTGCTGCTGTTGCACGGCCTGCTGGTGACCAGCCACAGCTTCACCCGCCTGATCCCCGAGCTCGCCAGCGACCACCGCGTGCTCGCGCCTGACCTGCCTGGCTGCGGCGACAGCGACCGCCCGCCGCCGGTGCTGTGCGCCGACTACAGCCCGCGCTGGCTGGCCGCCGCGCTGCAGGAGCTGCTCGATCGCCTCGGGCTCGCGCAGGTCGACCTCGTCGGTCACTCGTGGGGCGGGGCGATCGCCGTCTGCCTCGCCGACGCCGCGCCCGCGCGGGTGCGTCGCCTGGTCCTCGTCGACCCGACCCTGTTCGCCATGCCGGTGCCGATCGAGGGCCGCCTGGCGACGGTGCCCCGCATCGGCCCTTACATGTTTCACAACATGTACCGCCGCAACGAGCTGCGCCGCTACCTCGGCCGCGCCTTCTCCAGCGAGCGGCTGGTCGACGAGGCCGACGTCGACATCTACTGGGACCGGCTCGCGCGCAGCGGCGGGCGCGAGGCGGCCCACGCGATGCTCATGCAACTGCTCGGCGCCGACACCATGGCGGGCATGCTGCCGCGGATGCGCGCGTTGACTGCTCCGACGCTGGTCGTGTGGGGTGACCGCGACGGCATCGTCCCGCGCGAGCACGCCGATCGCGTCGCTGCCGCGATCCCCGGGGCGACGCTGCGGTGGCTCGAGGGCTGCGGCCACACGCCGCCCGAGGAGCAGCCCGAGGCCCTCGCCGCGCTGCTGCGCCAGCACCTGGACGGCGCCGGCGTGGGCGCCTCCGCCCATCCCTGATACCCTCGCTCGCGGTGCGTCTCGCCCGACCGACGTCGCCTCGCCGGGCCCGGCCAACGCCGCGCTGGCTGTGGCTGTGCTCGGCGCTGTGGCTGCTGCTCTGCTGCCTGTCCCCGGGGACAGCCGCCGCCAACAGCCGCGACCTGAAGTGGAAGACGCTGACCACCGAGCACTTCCAGATCCACTACTACGCCGGCGCCGAGGCGGCCGCGGATCGGGCCGCGATGGTGCTCGAGCGGGCCCACGCGCGCCTCAGCGTCGGCCTCGGCCACAGCCCGAGGATCCGTACCCACGTCGTGATGACCGACGCCACCGACTCGGCCAACGGCCGGGCCACCGTGTTCAGCTTCCCGCGCATCGACGCCAACGTCACAGCCCCCGACTCGCTGTCCGTGCTCGAGAGCTACGACGACTGGCTCGACGCCCTGCTCAGCCACGAGTACACGCACATCGTCCACAACGACACGATCCACGGGCTGCCGCGGGTGCTCAACACGATCCTCGGCTTCGGCGTGATCGGCCGGGTCTGGCCGCCGAACGGCCTCCAGCCGCGCTGGGTGCTCGAGGGCCTGGCGACCTACGAGGAGTCGCGCCTGACCAGCCAGGGCCGCCACCGATCGACGCAGTTCGACATGATGCTGCGCATGGCCGTGCTCGAGCAGGGCTTCCCGACGCTCGACCGCATCTCCGCGCCGGCCACGATCTTCCCGCAGACGACCACCGTCTACCTCTACGGCCTGCACTTGATCCACTACCTCGGCACCCGCTACGGCCACGACAAGCTGCGCGAGCTCAGCCACCGCTACGGCGGCCGGGCGATCCCCTACAGCCTGAACCGCACCGTGCAGGAGGTCTATGGCGTCGACTTCCAGCAGCTCTGGCAGGACTTCCAGCTCGACATCACCCGGCGCTTCGAGGCCCAGGCGCGGGCGATCCGCGGGCGAGGGATCCGCGAGGGTCGACGCCTCACCTTCTCCACCGCCAGCGAGGCCTCGAGCTTCAGCCGCCACCCGACCTGGTCGCCCGACGATCAGTACCTCTACTTCTACGAGGACGACGGCCACAGCAACCCTGGCGTGCGCCGGATCGCCGCGCGCGGCGGACAGATCCGCGAGGGCATCGGCGTCGGTCGCCAGGGCATGACCCGCGGCATCGAGCGCGTCATCGAGGCCCAGGGTTCGTGCACGCCGAACCTCGTGCCGGGCTCCGGCGGCGACATCGTGTTCGAGCAGGGCAACCTGCACGACCTCCGCTACAGCTGGAACGAGCTGTTCCTGTGGCACCCCGCCGACCCCGACGCCCAGGCCGCCCGTCAGAGCCCGGGCGAGCTCATCCAGCTGACCTCCGGCCTGCGGGCGCGCGACCCCCACGTCAGCCCCGACGGCCGCAGCGTCGTGTTCATCCGCAACGACATCGCCCAGTCGCGGCTCGCCTTCCTCGATCTCCCGACCCGCGAGGTCCGCGAGCTTGCCCCGGCTGGCCGCGTCGAGCAGCTGTACAGCCCGCGCTTCTCGCCGGACAGCCGCAGGGTCGCCTTCTCGGCGCACCGCGACGGCTATCGCGACATCTACATCCACGATCGTGACACCGGCGCCCGCGAGCGGGTCACCGCCGACCGCTTCCTCGACATGTCGCCGACCTGGACCCCCGACGGCCGTTACCTGCTGTTCGCCAGCGACCGCGACGATGTCTTCAACATCTACGCCTATGACCTCGAGGCCGGCCGGGTGCAGCAGGTGACCAACGTGATCGGCGGCGCCTTCGACCCGGTGGTCAGCAACGACGGCCAGCGCCTGGCCTACGTCGGCTTCTCCTCCACCGGCTACGACCTGTGGGTGATGAAGCTCGACCCGGCCGAGTTCTTCACGCCGCTGCCGATCTCCGAGGACCTGCCGCAGGCCGACGACCCGACCCCCGAGTTGCCGGCCCTGCACCGCCGGGCGCCCTCGCTGCGCGCCCGTCGCTACCAGCCGATCCGCACCTTCTTCCCGCGGGTCTTGCTGCCGGCCTCGTTCGACTTCGGCAACAGCGGTCAGGGCGTCGACCTCGGCCTCAAGCTCGACATCGCCGACGTCGTCGGCTTCCACAGCCTGAGCGCCAGCTTCCGCGACTACCTCCGCTACCGCGAGCCGGTCGGCGCCGTGAGCTACAGCTACAGCCAGCTGCTCCCGACCTTCAGCCTCGCCTTCGTCCGCGACCTGAGGGTCTACGACGACCGCGGTGTCCGCTACAACTACGACCACGCGTCGCGCGACGGCGTCTTCGAGCCCTACCTGCTCACCGGCTACCGCGAGCGCCAGACGGTGGTGCGCGCCTCGGTGTCGGTGCCGATCGTCCGCCACGCGATCCACAGCGCCAGCGCAGCCGCGACCTACGAGTTCTCGCGGCTGCGCGACCTCAACGAGGATCGCGAGGCGATCGACCCCAACGCGCCGACCTCGGTGCCGCCCGCGGTCGGCGATGTCGGCAGCCTGAGCCTGTCGCTGCGCTACGACAACCTGCGCAGCGTCACCTACGGCTACGCCAGCGAGACCGGCCGCCACGCCGCGTTCAACCTGTCGATCGTCGACCGTCACCTCGGCGGCCAGTACGGCGACATCAAGGCGTCGGCGAGCTACGGCGAGCGGATCCGCATGCCCTGGCGCGGTCATCAGGTGCTCGCGCTGCGCCTCGGCGGCGGCGCCTCGGCCGGCGGCCTCGGTCGCCTCGGGGCCTTCCGCCTCTATGGCACGCCGCTGCCGAACCGCGTGATCCAGGACTTCCTGCTGCGCAGCCCCTTCGCCGAGGCCGGCACGCTCCGCGGCTTCGTCCCCGCGGGCACCGCGGGCGCCTACTACCTCGTGCTCAACGTCGACTACCGGATCCCGCTCGCCGACGTCGAGCGCGGCATGGGCTCGCTGCCGCTGTTCATGCGCCGCGTCACCGCGATCCCCTTCCTCGACTACGGCGGCGCCTGGTCCGGGAGGCTCACCCGCGACCTGCTCAAGGTCGGCGCCGGCGCGTCGCTGGTGTTCTCGTTTCGCCTCGGCTACCGCGAGACCATCGACCTGTTCCTGACCTACGCCCACGGCTTCGATCCCACGATCGGCGGCGATCTGCTGCGCGTGCTGGTCGCCCGCAGCTTTTAGGCGCCCGCCGCAGGCCCAGGGAGGGCCGAGGAGCAGCGTGCGGCTCGCTGCCGGGGGCGACCCGCCGGGGCCGTACCGGGCCCGCCGGGCGTGTTAAGCTGGCGCCCGCGTGCCCGTCCTCCGCCTCGCACTCGCGTTCCTGGCGCTGCTGCTCGGGCTGGCGCCGCGCGAGGCGGCCGGCAACAGCCGCGACCTGAAGTGGCGCACGCTGCAGACCGAGCACTTCAACATTCACTACTACCAGGGCAGCGAGGACGCGGCCTCACGCGCCGGGATGCTGCTCGAGCGGGCCCACGCGCGGCTCACCGTCGGCCTCGGGCACGCGTCGTTCCTGCGCACCCACGTGACGCTCGTCGACAGCACGGACGAGGCCAACGGGGTCGCCAACGCGGTGCCGTTCCCGCGGCTGCAGGCCAACCTCACCGCGCCGAATTCGATGTCGGTGCTCGAGAGCTACGACGACTGGCTCGACATCCTCCTGACCCACGAGTACACGCACGTGGTCCACCTGGACACGGTGCACGGCATCCCGCGCCTGGTGAACGCGGTGGTCGGCTTCGGCGTGCTCGGCAAGGTGTGGTCGCCGAACCTGATCCAGCCGCGCTGGATGGTCGAGGGCCTGGCCAGCTACGAGGAGTCGCACCTGACCTCGATGGGCCGCCACCGTTCGACGCAGTTCGACATGATGCTGCGCATGGCGGTGCTCGAGCACGGCTTCCTCCCGCTCGACCGCGTCTCGAGCGGGGCCAACGTGTTCCCGCACGGCACCTCGGCCTATCTCTACGGCCTGCACTTCATGCACTACATCGCCGCCCGCTTCGGCGAGGACAAGCTGCGCGAGCTGAGCCACGTGTTCGGCGGCCAGGCGATCCCCTTCGCGATCAACCGCGCGATCGAGAAGGTGCTCGGCGTCGACTGGCATCAGCTGTGGCAGGAGTTCCAGCTCGACCTGACCCGCCGCTTCGAGGGCCAGGCCCGGGCGATCCGCGCCCGCGGCATCCGCGAGGGCCGGCGCCTGACCTACCAGACCAGCAGCTCCGCCTCCGGCCAGTTCAACCGCCACCCCTTCTGGTCGGCCGACGACCAGCACGTCTACTTCTATCAGGACGACGGCCACAGCAACCCCGGCATCCGCCGCATCCGATCGACCGGTGGTCGCATCCGTGAGGGCATCGGCGTCGGCCGCCAGGGCATGAACCTCGACATCGAGCGCGTGGTCGAGGTCCAGGACGCGGCCTCTGGATCGTTCATCCTCGGCACCCAGGAGATGGTCTACGAGGTCTCGCACCAGTACGACTTCCGCTACTCGTGGAACGACCTGGTGCTGTGGCGGGGCGGCGACCGCAACAACGTCGAGTCGCTCACCCGCGGCGCCCGCAGCCGCGACCCGCACGTCGCTCCGGACGGCCGCACGGTCGTGTTCTCGCGCAACGACGCGGCCCAGTCGCGGCTCGCCTTCCTCGACCTGAACACGCGGGTGATCAGCGAGGTCACGCTGGGCGACGATCGCATCGCCCAGGTGTTCTCGCCGCGCTGGGCCCCCGACAGCCGGCGCGTCGCCTTCTCCGGCTGGCGCGAGGGCGGCTATCGCGACATCTACGTCTACGACCGCGAGTCGCAGCAGACCACGCGGATCACCGCTGACCGCTTCCTCGACACCGAGCCCTGCTGGACCCCGGACGGCGCGTACATCCTGTTCGCCAGCGATCGCGACGACGTGTTCAACATCTACGCCTACGAGGTGGAGAGCGCGCGGGTGCAGCAGGTCACCAACGTGATCGGCGGCGCCTTCGAGCCGGTGGTCAGCAACGACGGCCAGCGCGTGGTGTACATCGGCTTCTCCGCGCAGGGCTACGACCTGTGGGTGATGAAGCTCGACCCGGCCGAGTTCTTCGCGCCGCTGCCGGTGACCGACGACTTGCCGGCCATCGACGATCCGACGCCAGCGCTGACGCCCGGCCAGGAGCGGCCGCTGTCGCCGCGGAGCCGGCGCTACCAGCCGATCCGCACCATGTTCCCGCGGACCCTGCTGCCGGCCGTGGCCGACATCAGCTCGTCGCTGTTCGGCACCGAGATCGGCGCGACCTTTCAGGTCACGGACGTGCTCGGCTTCCACGCCCTCACCGCGCGCGGCGGCTACACGACGGCCTTCCACGCGCCGGTCGGGTCGGTGGCCTACAACTACAGCCAGCTGCTGCCGAGCTTCGGCGTCGGCTTCGGCCGCGCCTTCGCCCAGCGCAACGGCTTCCAGCGCTACAACTACGACAGCCCCGAGGGCGAGTCCGGCTACCGGGTGAGCGGCTACCGCGAGCAGGTGACGCGCTTCAACGCCAGCATGAGCGTGCCGGTGATCCGCCACCCGATCCATAACGCGAGCGCGCGGGTCGAGTACAACTACAGCCACTTCAAGAACCTCGACGCCGCCGATCCGGTCGACCCCAACGCGCCGGCCTCCCAGCAGCCCGAGGTCGGCGGCCTCGGTCAGGTCGACCTCGCGTTCAACTACGACAACCTGCGCACGGTGAAGTTCGGCTACGGCAGCGAGACGGGCCGCTCCGCCGGCGCGCGCCTGTCGATCGTCGACCAGCACCTGGGCGGCCGCCTCGGCGACCTGCAGGTCAGCGGCAGCTACGCGGAGGTCATCCGCATGCCGTGGCGCGGGCACCAGAACCTCGCGCTGCGGATCGTCGGCGGGGCCTCGGCGGGCGGTCTGGCTCGCCGCGGGGCCTACTACGTCGGCGGCTACTCGCAGCAGGAGGACGTGATCCGCACGCTGCTGGTGCGCGACCCTTACAGCGAGGCGGGCGTGCTGCGCGGCTTCCAGCCCGGCGCCTTCGCGGGCCGCTACTACGCCGTCCTGAACGGCGAGTACCGCATCCCGATCGCCGACGTCGAGCGCGGCGTCGGCACGCTGCCGCTGTTCATGCGCCGCATCACCGCGATCCCCTTCGCCGACCTCGGCGGGGCGTGGAGCGATCGCTTCACCCGTCAGGCGCTCAAGTGGGGCGTCGGCGCGTCGCTCGTGCTGTCGTTCAAGGTCGGCTACCTCGACAGCATCGACCTGTTCCTGCAGTACGCCCACGGCTTCGACACCAAGTACGGCCTCGACACCTTCCGGGCGATGGTCGCGCGCAGCTTCTAGCGCGGCCGCGACGCGCCTCATGAGGCGCCGGCGCTGCCTTGCCGGATCGGCGATCTGGCGCACGCTTGTGGGTCGGAAGAGAGGTACCCATGACCAGCACCACTCCGATGCCTGCCGCCGCCGACTTCATGAGCCGTACGGTTCACACGCTGCGGCCCGAGGCCGAGATCAGCGACGCCGTCGGCGTGCTGACCCGCTACCTTTGTTCTGGCGCCCCGGTGCTCGACGCAGAGGGCGGCATCCTCGGCGTGCTCACCCACGAGGGCTGCATGCAGGCCCTGTCCGGCGCGGTGTTCAACGGCGAGGAGCCTGGCCGCGTCGCCGATCACATGGCCCGCGAATTTGCGGTCGTCGAGCCCACGGCCGACCTGTTCCGTGTGGTCTCGATGTTCAGCAACCAATGCGGGCGGCGCGTGCTGGTCATCGACGGCGGGCGCGTCGTCGGCATCGTGACCCGCTCCGACACCTTGCGCGCGCTTCATCAGCTGCGCCAGCCTCGCACCAGCGACATCACGATCGAGTCGGTGGCGCTCGGCTGGTCCGCGCTTACGCCCTGATCGCCCGGTATCGCGTGGCCGACGCACGAACACCCCGCGCCAGAGACCTGGGCGGGGTGCCGAACGGGGAGCGCCCCCGGGGAGTATGCGAGCGACCGGCGGCGATCAGCCGGCGCTGCAGTAGAACTCGACGTCCGCGGCCTTCTCCATCTTGAGCTTGTCGCACGCGGTGCCGCACAGGCGGATGCCGGTGTAGAGGCCCATGCCGTCGTCCTCGTAGACCCAGCCGTTCTCGGTGTTGCAGTCCATGACGTGGGGGATCTCCATCATGGCGATCTTCACCTTGGTCTCGTCGGGGAAGCCCGGCTGCGACTCGAGCGGGATGAAGCACGACAGGGCGTCGGCCGCGATCGCGTCGAGGGCGGCCTTGAGCTGGATCTGGTTGACCGCGTTGTAGAACTTCTCGTTCGGGTCGTCCTTGGGCTTGCCGCCGTCGACCGCGAGCTCATTGAGCTTCTGGTAGGTGTTGGTGGCGTTGGGGTTGCCGTCCTGGGCGTTGTCGCTGACGACGTCCTTGGTGTCGATGCCGACGACGTAGGTCGCGATGTTGTCGTTGGCCAGGGCGTTCTGGACGATGGTGTGCAGGTTCTGGTCGTAGCTCTCGAACAGCGGCGGGGGCTGGGCCCCCATCGCGCAGTTGGCCGCGCCGTCGGTGACGAGCAAGATCGCGGCGGGCACCTGCGGGTCGAGGGTCTTGAGGTGGTTGAGCGCCGCGGTGATGCCGGACGCGGTCGGCGTGCCGCCCTTGAGCAAGGTGTCGCCGGCCTGCGGGATGCCGTTGAGGATCGCGTCCTTGTTCTTCGCCGCGACCGGGATCTCGACGTTGGCGTTGACGACGCAGGCGGAGGCGTCGTACTTCTGCTGGGCGGCGGTCGACGGGAACAGGTTGGCGCCGAAGTTGATCGAGTCGTTGTAGTCGGTGACGACCAGCTGAACGACCTGGTAGAGGCTGTTCCAGCGGGTGATCTTCGGCGTGTTGGGGTCGGCGTCGTGGTCCCACAGACCGGACGGGTTGGCGACCATCGAGCCCGACTTGTCGAGCACGAGCATGATGTTCGGCGGGATCGGCATGAGCGTGGCCTTGATCTCCTCGCAGGGCGGACCCCCGGTGCTCGAGCCGCTCGGATCGGTGGTTGCGGTCAGCTCGGTGGTGCTACCGACCGGGCTCGTCGTGCTCGCGTCGGTGGTGGGCGTGTCGGTGGTGGCCGTGTCGGTGGCGCCGCCGCTGCCGCCGGTGGCATCGGTGGCGCTGCCAGTGGGGGCGGCCTCGGTCGTGTCCCCGGTGGTCAGGGGCACCGTGGTCAGCGAGGTCGCGGTCTGGGTGGTCGTCTGGGACTCGGTGCCGGACCCGTTGTCGCCGCACGCCAGGGTTAGAAGAGAGGTCGCAAGGATCAGGGAAACCGACGCGATTCGCATGGCCATACTCCGTAAAGCTCGTGTCTGTAGAACCCCGCGACTATACAGCACCGCTATCGCCGCGGCGGGCCAAAGTTCGGCCCCAGAACGCCGCTGTGCGGGGTCGCTGTGGCCGCCGCTGCGGCCCTCGCATCGCGGTGACGGGACTTCAGCTCGGTGCGGCCGAGGTGTGATCGTGGACGATGCGCCAGCCCGCGTCGGTGCGCAATAATGCCAGGCTGAAGACCCCTCCACGGGTCTCGTGCGAGGGCTCGAGTGTGAGGCGCCAGCGGCCGAGGACGACGGCGCCGCCCGGGCCGAGGGCGCGGACGTCGAGGATCGCGAACTCGAGCCGGCCCATCGTCTGTCGGTCCGCGCCGTAGCGGGCCTGGTAGCGGGCCCGCGTCTCGGCGAGGCCGCGACGGATCTGGCCGCCCGAGGTGAACACGAGATCGGGGCCCGGATCGTAGCCGCGCAAGAAGCCCTCGAGATCGCCGCGGTTCCACGCGTCCTGCTGCGCGCGCAACAACTCGAGGATCGCGGCCCGGTCGCGTTGCCAGTCGGACCCTCGCGTGGCGTGGGCGCAGGCCAGGCCTGCGGCGAGCACGAACGCGAGGCCTCGCATGGCCGGCGAGGATACCGCCTGGGCGGCCGAATGCCGGGGTCTGTGCCGAGGTGTGCTGCATGTCACACGCGCGGAGACAGGCTGCGGGGGCCCTCCTACCCTGGTATAGCTAGGTCCCCGCGATGGCTGTGCCGCTCGCTACACGGATCCTCTCTCGCATCGTCGCGGTGCCGCTGCAGCGGCCCCTGTTGGTGCTCACGGTTTCGGGCGTGCTGGTCGCTGTCGCGGCTTACATCGCCTCGGGGCTCGGGGTCAGCACCTCGCGCTTCGGGCTGGTGTCGGCCGAGAACCCGGACCAGGCGCGGATGCTCCGCTTCTATGAGCGCTTCGGCAATCCGGACGCGCCGGTGCTGTTGATCTCGGGCGGCACGCCGGAGCAGCGGCAGGCGCTGATCGATCCGCTGACGACGCGGCTCGAGCAAGATCCAGGGCTCGCGGGTCGCGTGCTCGCGCGGGTCGGCCCGGAGGAGGTCGCCGAGGTGCTGTTGCTGCAGCAGCCCGAGGCGTTGGCCGAGGTCGCAGCGGGACTGCCGAAAGGGTTGCCGCTCGCCGATCTGATCGAGGGCGGCGCGCCGGCGTGGTTCGCGGCGATCGAGCAGCAGATCCAGGCCGGGCTCGACGGCAGCGCGCCGGCGCAGGCGCCCGCGAAGGTGGCCGAGGGCCTGCGCGGGCTGGTGAGCATGGCGAGCAGCTTCGACGCCTATCTCGCTGGCGAGGACGTCATGGCTCGCCTCGCGGGCCAGGCCCCGGCGGTGCGCGGCCGGGACGCGCGCGGCTACCTGACCACCGTCGACGGCGAGCACCACGTCGTCACCATGTTCCCGCGCTTCGCCGGCGACGAGGTCTCGGACGTGGCGCCGACGGTGCAGCGCATCGAGGCGATCAAGACCGAGGTGTTGGCGGAGGCGCCGGCGGGCGTGACGATCAAGCTCACGGGTCTGCCGGCGATGATCGTCGACGAGCAGAAGATGTTGCAGCGGGGCATGCTCAAGTCGAGCGTCGCGTCGGCGCTGGCGATCGTGCTGCTGTGCCTGGTGATGCTGCGTTCGTTGCGGCAGATGTTCATCGCCCAGGTGCCGCTCATCTACGGCGTGGCGCTGACGCTGGCCTACGTGCGCCTGGCGTACAGCAACCTGAACCTGATCACCTCGAGCTTCGTCGCGGTGCTGCTCGGGCTCGGCATCGATTTCGCGGTCCACGTGATCTACCGCTTCAACGAGGAGCGCCGGGCCGGGGCCGACAATCGCGCGGCGATCGAGGCCTCGGTGGTCCAGACCGGACCGGCGATCGTGGTCGGCGCGCTGGTCACCGCGGTCGCGTTCCTGTCGACGCTGCTCACCGAATTCACCGCCTACGCGGAGCTCGGCCTCATCACCGTGATCGGCCTGGTGTGCATGGTCCTGACCTCGCTGCTGGTGCTGCCGGCGCTGCTGCTGCGCCGCGCCGGTATGGGCGTCGCCAAGGTGCAGAAGGAGCCGCCGGGCTTCGCGGCGCTGACCCGCTTCATCGCCAGGTTCCGCGTTCCGCTGCTCCTGCTCGGCCTGGCCGGCGGGGTCGCGGGGGCGATCGGGCTGCCGCGGATCGGCTTCAACTCGCGCTACTTCGACTTCCTGCCGCCGGGCACCGAGAGCGCCCAGGCGATCGACGTGCTCGAGCACGACCCGCTGATGAGCCCGGTCTACGCCGAAGTGACGGCGCCCGACGTCGCCACGGCGCAGGCGATGGCGACCCGGCTGCGGGCCCTGCCGGAGGTCGGCGGCGTGCAGACGGCGAGCGACCTGCTGCCGGTGCTCGACGAGGCCCGACTCAAGGCCCTGCGCGGCGGCCTCGCGGCGCTCGACCGGGCGCCCGACTTCGCCAAGCTGGCGGCCGTACGGACCACGCCGGAGCAGCTCGCGCCGAAGGTCGGCGCCATCGTCGACGCGCTCGACGAGGTCCGCTTCGGGGTCGACCAGGCTGGGCAGCCGACCGCCGACGTCGACGCCGCGATCGCGGCGTTCCGCGGGCTCAAGCAGCGGCTCACGTCGCTCGACGAGGCCGGCAAGCAGCGGCTCGCCGACGTCGGTCCGCGGCTCGCCGGGCCGCTCGGACGGGCGGTGACGACGGCCCGCGCGGTCGCCGAGCGCGGCAGCTACGCCGCCTCGGACCTGCCGCTGCTGTTCCGCGAGCGCTTCGTCGCCCGCGACGGCTCGGCGCTGGCGCTCTACGTGATCCCGTCGGGCTCGGCCTGGGACGGCGCGAACGGCCGGGCCTTCCACGCGGCGGTCGCCGCCGTGGACCCCGACGTGTCGGGCCTGGCGATCAACATCAACTTGCACGAGACGATGATCGTCACCGGCTTCCGCCAGGCGGCCGGACTGTCGGCGGTGCTCATCTTCCTCATCGTCGTGGTCCAGCTCCGCGGCCTGCGCGACGCGGCGCTGGCCCTGATGCCGACCGCGCTCGGCTGGCTGTGGATGCTCGGCGTGATGGCGGCGATCGGGCTCAACTTCAACGTCGCCAACATCGTCGCGCTGCCGCTGGTGATCGGCATCGGCACGGCCTTCGGCGTGCACCTGATGAACCGCGCGCAGGGCAGCGCCGCGGCCCACGGGGTCGCTCGCCTCGAGGATCTGATCCGCGGGACCGGCGGGGCCGTGGTGCTCTCGGCGCTGACGACGATCGCCAGCTTCGCCGCGCTGATGCTCGGCGACTACGGCGGGCAGAGCCTGTTCGGCCTGACGATGGTCATCGGCATCAGCGCCTGCCTGCTCGCCAGCCTCATCGTCCTGCCGGCCCTGCTCGCGGTGCTCGGGCGCGCGAAGTGAGGCGGGCTCAGGCGCCCAGCAGCTCGCGCGTGGCCGCGATGATGCGATCGATGCTGCCGGCGAGGGTGTGACCGTCGTCGACGAGCTCGAGGCGGACCTCGGGGTACTCGGCGGCGAAGTCCTCGCTGACCCGCGCCGGCACGACCTCGTCGCCGCGCCCGTGGATGATGATCGTCGGCGCCGGCGGGTAGAGGCGCATGCGGTCGGCCGGCGGCTCGAAGCGCAGCAGCGCCGGGGCGCACAGCAAGAGGCCGCGGACCCGCCCGCCGGCCTCGACGTGCTGGATCGCGGCGCACAGCGCCGCGATCCCGCCGTAGCTCGAGCCGACCACGACGGCGTCGTCGTGGGCGCGCAGCACCGGAAGCAGGGTGGCGACCCGGGCCGCGAGGTCCTGGCCCTGACAGTCCGGTGAGATCGGGGCGAGGCCGGCGGCGAGCAGGGCCTGGTACTTGCGCCCGTGCGGGCTGCTCTCGAGTCCGTGGCAGAAAATGACAGGCACCTGGACAGGCATGCGCGCCCCAGTGTGCCGGAGATCGGGCGCGCCGGGTGCTGACCCGCGGGCGCCGGACTTGTTACTGTGGGCGCTGCGATGGACCCGTCCGAGCCCACGCCCGCGAAGCCGCGGCCCGAGGTCGACCTGCAGGCGACGGGCTACTTCAAGGCGCTGCCGACGAGCTCGCGGGTGGCGGGGCTGTGGTCGCAGCTGGGCCTGCTGATCGGCGACCGCCTGGCCCTCGTGATCCGCGACGACCACGTGTTCCTCATCCTGATGGCGGCGGTGGTCGGCGTCACCAGCGGGGCGGCGGCGGGCGCCCTGCTCGCGTGGATCGGCTACGCCTTCGAGCTGTTCCCGCGCGACGAGGGCGGCGACCCGCTGCTGCGCTGGGCCGTGGTGGTCGGCGTACCCGTGCTCGGCGGGCTGCTCGCGGGCGGGCTGCACTTGCTGCTGCGCCGGGTGATCCGCCAGCCGACGGTGCTCGGGATCCCGGCGGTGATCGAGGCGATCGCCCGCGGCGGCGGTCGCATCGGCGGGCGCCAGGCGGTGGTCGTGGGGGTCGGCACCGGCATCACGATCGGCAGCGGTGGATCGTGCGGGCACGAGGGGCCCTCGGTCGCGATCGGGGCCGCGGTCGGATCGGTGCTGGCGCGCTTCTTCGGCCTGCGGATGCGCTGGCACCTGTCGATGGTCGGGGCCGGCTGCGCGGGCGGCCTGGCGGCGGCCTTCAACGCGCCGCTGGCGGGGGTCATCTTCACCGTCGAGATCGTGTTCGGCGGGGCGATCGGCGGCAACGTGGGCACGATGTCGGTGTTCGTGCCGCTGATCGTCGCGGCGGTCGCGGGGACCCTGACCTCGCACGCGATCCGCGGCGAGCACCTGACCTTCCACGCGGTCCAGCACGGCGACGGCATGCTCGCCGAGATGCTGTTCTTCGTGGCCCTCGCGGCGATCGCCGGGGTGGTCGGCACGGCCTTCGGGCGGGCCATGATCGTGACCACCCGCTGGTTCGATCAGCTGCGCGCGCCGCTGTGGGTCAAGCCGGCGATCGGTGCGCTCGGCGTCGGCTTGCTGGCGGCGCTGGTGTCGAACGAGCTGCTCGGCGCGGGCCACTCGACGCTGGCGCGCGCGCTCGACGGCAGCCTCGGCTGGAAGCTGGCGCTGACCCTCGGCGGGCTCAAGCTGGTGACCACCGCGATGACGGTCGGCAGCGGCGGCTTCGGCGGGGTGTTCATGCCGTCGCTGTACGTGGGGGCGTGCCTGGGCACGGTGGTCGCGGTGATCGCCGAGGCGGCGCTGGGGCCCGGGGTCGAGAGCGCGGGGGTCTACGCGCTGGTCGGGATGGGGGCGATCTTCGCGGCGACGATGCACGCGCCGCTGACCCCGATCGTGATGATCTTCGAGCTGACGCAGGACTACGCGGTGATCCTGCCGCTGATGTTGGGCTGCATCCTGGCGGTGTTCGTGGCCCGCCGGACCTACCCGCTCAGCTTCTTCAAGGACACGCTGCGCAGCCGCGGGGTGATCCTCGGGCACGAGGCGGAGGTCGAGGTGATGAAGCGCGGCCACGTCGCCGACCTGATGCTGCCGGCCCCGGCCGTGCTCGCGTCGGCGGCCGACCTCGAGACGATCCGCAAGGCCAGCCTCGAGGCCGACATGCGCGCGACCTTCGTGGTCGACGACGGCGGCGCGGTGATCGGCTTCATCAACGGCAACCAGCTGGCGCGCCGCATGCTGACCGGCGAGCTGCACGCGGGCTCGACCGCGATCGACGTGATGGGCACCGCCGGCCTGCCGTACCTGTACACCAGCGACACCCTCGCCGGCGCCATGCTGGCCTCGGCTCGCTCGGGCATGGAGGTGCTGCCGGTGGTCGACGACGAGCGCCACCTGCTCGGCGTGCTGCGGCGCGGCGACCTGCTCGCGCACTACAGCGACAAGGTGCTCGGCGAGCAAGAGGAGGCGGTGCACCTGCACGGCGAGGGCGCGCCGGGCCACGAGGTCGGGCTCGGCAAGGGCATCATCCTCGAGCACCTGGTGGTCAGCCGGCGCTGGGCCGGGCGCAGCCTCGCGGCGCTCGACCTGCGCGGCGAGACCGGGGTCACCGTGCTCGAGTGGTTGCGTGGCGACGCGGTGCTGCCGGTCGACCCGAACGCGGCGCTGCGCGAGGGCGACGTGCTCGCGGCGGTGGGGACGCGCGAGCAATTTCTCAAGGCGCGGCGGCTGCGGTGAGGCTTCAGCGGGCGCGCGCGCAGCCGAGGAGACCGGGGCGCACGACGATCGGGAGGTCGAGCGGCTGCTCGCGCAGCTCGCTGACATCGAAGCCCGCGGCGATCAGGTCGGGCCGCGGGTCGCGGGTCGGATCGCAGCCGCCGAGGCACAGCTGCCAGGCTGGACGGAGCAGGCGCTGAGCCAGGCGCAGCGGGCCGCGGGCGGCGGCGATGTGCTCGGCCAGCAGCAGCGGCGCGCCGGGTCGCAGCAGGCGGCGGGCCTCGGCCAGCAGCGCCGGGACGCGGCGGGCCGAACACAGCACGAAGGTGATCACGACGGCGTCGAAGGACGCGTCGGGCAGCGGCAGCGGGCGCGCGCCGGACTGCACGATCACGGTGGAGGGGCGGCCCCATTCGGCCAGGCGGGCGCGAGCGTGGGCGGCGAGGCCCTCGCTCGGCTCGACCGCGACGAGCGAGGTGACAGCGGCGGGGTAGTGCGGGAGGTTGGCGCCGGTGCCGAAGCCGATCTCGATCACGCGGCCCGAAGCGGGGGCGAGCAGCTCGCCGCGCAGCGGATCGACGCCTCGCATCCCGCGATCGAGGATCCGCGCCAGGAGCTGGCGCTCGTACCACACGCCGAATCGTCCCCGGGCCATGCGCGAGGCTACGGCTAGGCGCGCGTGACGTGCAAGGCCGCGGCGCGCAGGCCCACGGCCAGGAGCACGAGGCCGGTGCCGGCGATCGCCCAGTCGAGGCCAGTGGTGCTGCCGGCCGCGCTGCCGGCCGCGATCGCGGGCAGGAAGCCGAGCAAGGCGAGCGCTCCGCCGAGGCCGGCGCCCACGTGGAGCAGGACGTCGCTCGGTCGGCGCAGGCGAGTGGAGGGCAGGGCGCCGAAGCGACGGCGCCGGAGCCAGCGCAGGCCGAGCACCAGCGCGGCGATCAGCGCGAGCTGGGCCGCGAGCCAGAGGGCGATGTGACCGATCAACGCGGCGGAGCTGCCAGTCGAGCGCGGGGCGCTGTGGGTCGCACCGACCAGCGCAGCGAGGCCGAGCAGGACGAGCAGGGCGAGCGACAGCCGCAGCTGACGCAGACGCTCGCGCAGGGCGGCGTGGCTCCCAGGTTGCTGCGCTGCGGCGGTCAGGGCGTGAGCATAACGCCAGGATGGTCAAGCGCGGCCCCCGGTGGTAAAGCGCGGACGTGAGCACCCCCGCGAAGCCTCAAGGCGGCCCTGGCAGCGTCTTCCTGATCGACGGCAGCAACTTCATGTTCCGGGCCTTCCACGCCCTGCCGTCGCTGACCTCGCCCGCGGGCGTCCCGGTCAACGCGCTGCACGGCTTTGTCCGCATGATCCAGGCGCTGCGCAAGGAGTTCGCGCCGGAGGTGTTCGTCGCGGTGTTCGACCATAGCGGGCCGACCTTCCGCAACGCGCTGTTCCCCGACTACAAGGCCCACCGTCCGCCGCCGCCCGAGGACCTGATCCCGCAGATGCCGCTGGTACGCGGGGCCACCACGGCGCTCGGGCTGCCGGCGATCGAGGCCGTCAACTACGAGGCCGACGACATCATAGCGACCTACACGATGCAGGCGCAGAAGCTCGGGCGTCGCGTCGTCATCCTGTCGTCCGACAAGGACCTGATGCAGCTGGTCGACGACGGCAGCGAGACGCGCCCGCCGGTGCTGCTCTACGACACGATGAAGCAGAAGCTGCTCGGGTCGGCGGAGGTGCTGGAGAAGTGGGGCGTGCCGCCGGCCCAGCTCGGCGACCTGCTCGCGCTGACCGGCGACAGCTCTGACAACATCCCCGGGGTGCCCGGCATCGGCCCCAAGACGGCGGCTGGGCTGCTCGCCGAGTTCGGGTCACTCGAGGCGCTCCTGGCCGCGGCCGGATCGATCAAGCAGGCCAAGCGCCGCGAGGTGCTGCAGGCCAGCGTCGCCGCGGCCCGCCTCAGCCGCAAGCTCGTGGAGCTGGTGCGCGACGTGCCGGACCTGCCGCCGCTCGAGAGCCTGGTCGACCATGGTCCGAACGCCGAGGTGATGGACGCCTTCTTCGCGCCGCTTGGGGTGCGCTCGCTGTCGGGTCGCTCGGCGCGGGCCGTCGCGGCGCAGGCGGGTCGCGGCCCCGAGGGCCCGCTCGAGCTGCGGCCCGGCGCGCCGCTGGTCCTCGATCGCACGCGGCTGCGGCTGTTCCGCGCCGCCGACGAGGCCGCGCTGAAGGTGTGGATCGCCGCGGCCCTGGCGAAGGCGAGCGAGCTGGCGCTGCAGGTCACGGTCGACGTCGGCGACGCGACCCAGGCGCATCTGGTCGGTCTGGCGATCGCTCCGCACGCGGCCGCGGCCGATGAATCGGGCGACGAGATGTGGCCCGCCTACATCCCGGTCGGGCACACCGGCGACGCGCTGCTGGCCGGGCAGTTCACGCGCGAGCGGGCGCTGGAGCTGCTGCGGCCGCTGTTGACGGCGCTGCCGGTGTGGGCCCACGCGGCCAAGTTCCAGGCGATCGTGCTGCGCCGCTTCGGCGTCGAACTGCCGCGGCTCGCGGGCGACCCCAAGCTGGCCTCGTACACGCTCGACCCGGCGCGCGCGAGCCACAGCCTCGCCGAGCTGGCCAAGGACCTGTTCGCCTACACCACGCTCACGCACGAGTCGGTGCTCGGCAAGGGCAAGAAGGCGGTGTCCTTTGCCGGCGCGCAGATCGATCAGGCGGCCGCGTACGCGTGCGAGCGGGCGCTGCTCACCGGCCAGCTCGGGCGCCACCTGCGGGCCTCGCTCGACGCGGCCGGGCCCGCGATCGCGGCCCTCTTCGACCAGCTCGAGATGCCGCTGTCGCGGGTGCTGGAGAAGCTCGAGGAGCGCGGGGTCGCGGTCGACATCAAGGTGCTGGCGGCCCAGGGCAAGGCGATCGGCGCCGAGATCGACAAGCTGCGCGCCGAGATAGAGGCCGAGGCCGGCCACCCGCTGAACCCCGACTCGCCGCTCCAGCTGCAGAAGTTCCTGTTCGAGGAGCGCGGGCTCGAGGCGACCAAGAAGACGAAGACGGGCTACAGCACGGACGCCGCGGTGCTCGAGGAGCTGGCGCAGCTCGACCCGATCGTCGGGCCGATCCTCGAGTACCGGACCCTCACCAAGCTGAAGGGCACCTACATCGACACGCTGCCGCAGGCCGTCAACCCGCGCACCGGTCGGCTGCACACCAGCTTCCGCCAGGCGGTGGCGCAGACCGGGCGGCTCTCGAGCAAGGACCCGAACCTGCAGAACATCCCGGTCCGCACCGAGATCGGCCGGCGGATCCGCGAGGCCTTCGTCGCCGGACCGGGCAAGGTCCTGGTCGCGCTCGACTACTCGCAGATCGAGCTGCGGATCCTGGCGCATCTCTCGGGCGACAAGAACTTCGTCTCGGCCTTCCGCGATGGCGTCGACGTCCACCGGCGCACCGCCGCCGAGGTGTTCGCGGTGCCCGAGGCCGAGGTCACGCCGGAGCAGCGGCGCGTGGCCAAGGCGGTCAACTTCGGCGTGATCTACGGGCAGACGGCGTTTGGCCTGTCGCGCTCGCTCGGCATCCCGCGCGGCAAGGCGGGCAGCTACATCAAGGCGTATCTCGAGAAGATCCCCGGCATCACGCGCTACCTTGACGAGCTGGTCGACATCGCCGACCAGCGCGGCTACGCCGAGACCATCTTCGGGCGGCGGCGGCGGATCCCGGAGCTGGCCCGCAAGGGCGCGTCGCGCAACTACGGCGAGCGGATCGCCCGCAACACGCCGATCCAGGGCAGCGCGGCCGACATCATGAAGCGGGCGATGATCGCGGTCGAGGCCAGGCTCGGCGAGGTGACGTGGGCGCAGATGCTGCTCACGGTCCACGACGAGCTGATCTTCGAGTGCGAGGCGGCCCGCGCCGACGAGCTCGTGGCGATCGCGCGGCCGCTGATGGAGCAGGCCGCCGAGCTCAGCGTGCCGCTCCACGTCGACGCGGGGCGCGGCACGAGCTGGGCGGCCTGCAAGGGCTGATCAGGAGATCACAGGCCGCAGTCGGCGCCGCAGCTGCCCATCACGCACATGTACGCCGCGAGGACGACCGGGTTCATGAACGGGTCGACCATGCACTCGCCCAGGCAGGTCATTGGATCGCCGCCCATGCCGACGCACTCGAACACGCAGGCGCAGTCCTGATCGGCCTGGCAGGCCGTGGCCTGGTCGCAGCAGTTGGCCTTGGTGCAGCTGGTGCAGGGGTCGTCCTGGGGGTCGGGCATGCACTGGTCGATGTTGCCGGTGCTGCCGCCGCCGGTGCTGCCGGGGTCGGTGTCGGGGCCGCTGGTGGTGACCGGGTCGGTGCCCGCCGAGGTGCTGTCGCCGCTGGTGGACTGACCCTCGCTGACGCCCGACGTGCTCGCCGATTCGCCGGTGGTGGTCGGCACGTCGGTGGTGCTGGAGGCCGAGGCGCTGGTGGTGCTCGCAGCTTCGGTGGCGCCGCTGCTCGAGCCGGCGCTGCTGGTGTCGCCGGAGTCGCCGCAGGCGCCGAGGCAGACCAGAGCAGCGAGGGTGGAGGCTAATCGGTAGGAAGATAGAACATGCATGCGGCGAGTGTACGGGTCCGGACCCGCCCAGACCACTGCCACGATCGCAGGCCGGTGCCAGCGTCACGCCTCGCGCGCCCACTCGCTCTCGAGCGCGGCCCAGTCGACCTCGGCCTGGAGGCGCGCCAGCACGGCGTAGAGTCCGAAGCGCAGGCGAAACAGGAACAACATGCGACCGGGGAGGCGAAGGTTGATGATGGCCCGCTTGTCCCGCATGACGCCGGGGCCGGCGAGGCCCGCGTCGGGCGCGATGCGCCGCTTGCCTGGCGCCAGCAGCGGGGCGAAGAAGGCGCGCAGCAGCTGGCGCACGTGATCGCGACCGTGCCTGTCCTTTGGGGCATGTCCGCCGATCGCCGCGATCGCGGCCAGGAGCTCCGGCTCGTCGTCGTCGCGGGTCGCCGCGGCCAGGCGAGCGAAGCCTCGCCGCATCGCGGGGTCGAAGCGGCGGACGCAGCCGAAGTCGTAGACGACGATGCGGCCGTCGGGGAGGAAGGCGAAGTTGCCGGGGTGGGGGTCGGCGTGGAACAGGCCGTCGCGGTAGAAGCTGCGCAGCCAGAAGCGGAACAGGGCCGCGCCGGCGGCGTCGCGCTCGGCCTGCGTGGGTGCGCCGGCGAGGAAGTCGGCGAGTGAGCGCCCGGGCGTCCAGCGGGTGACGAGCACCGACGCGGCGCACAGCTCGGTGATCACCTCGGGCACCACGATCACCGGGTCACCGGCGAAGGCGCGGGCGAAGTGCCGCTGCTGCTCCGCCTCGCCCAGGAAGTCGCACTCGCCGAGGAAGGCCTCGCGCGCCTCCTCGATGCAGTCGCGGATCGACGCGGCGCCGGAGACCGCGGCGAACAGCTTGCCGACGCCGGCGGCGCGGAAGTCGGCCGCGATCGCGGCCTCGATGCCGGGGTGGCGCACCTTGATAGCGACCTCGCGGCCGTCAGGGAGCCGCCCGCGGTGGACCTGGCCGATGCTGGCGACGGCGATCGGGGCCCGCTCCATGCCCGCGAGCAGCAGGTCGGCGCGCTCGCCCAGGGCCTCGCGGAGGCGGGCCTCGACCGCGGAGAACTCGGTGCAGGGCGCGGCGGTCTGCAGCAGCGAGAGCATGCCCTGCAGCTCGGGCGGCAGGCTGGCGTCGACGTAGCCGAGCATCTGCCCGGCCTTCATCGCCACGCCCTTGAGCCCGCCGAGGCGGGCGACCAGCTCGGCGATCGCCTCGGGGTCGAGGTCGTCGCCCCGGCGCCCGCGCAGCAGCGCCGAGCCGAGGCCCACCGCGCTGCGGCCGGTCCGCCACATGCGCCCGATCGTCGAGGTCGGCACCGCCTCCGCCTGTCCAAGCATCCGCGCCCGCAACTCCGCCGTGAAATTTTCGCTGGTCATGCGTCCTCCTGATGTTCCCAAGATGTGATAGTCACTATCATGTGAGAGTGACTACCAAAAGTCCAGACGAGAAACCGGCGGCGAAGATCGACGGTCGGGCGCGGCGGCGGCTGGAGTCGATGGCGCGGATCCAGGCCGTGGCGCTCGATCTCTTCGAGGCGCAGGGCTTCGAGCAGGTCTCGATCGAGGCGATCGCCCGCGCGGCGGAGGTCGGCCCGGCGACCATCTACCGCAACTTCGGCAGCAAGGAGCGCCTGGTCCTGTGGGACGAGTACGACCCGATGCTGCTCGAGGCGATCGCGGCCGAGCTGGCCGAGCACGAGGTGCTCGCGGCGGTGCAGCGGGCGCTGGTCGGGTCGCTCGCCGCGATCTACCGCGACGAGCGGGCCCGCATCCTGCGCCGGGGTCGGCTCATCCGCGCGACGCCGGCGCTGCAGGTGGTCGCGGCCGCCGACGCGGTCATGCTGCGGCTGGCGCTCGAGCAGGTGCTGCTGGCGTCGCGCCGCGCCGCCGACCCGCTGGCGGCGCGGGTGTTCGCGGGGGCGATCGTCGCCACGATCGTGGCCGGGGTCGATCGCTGGCTCGACGGCGAGGGCCGCGAGCCGCTCGCGCGCTGCTTTCAGCGGACCATCGCCCACCTGCGTCGACTCGCCCTCGCCTGAGCGCAGGCGTGGTCGATGGCGAGGGCCCGGGCCGCGACTCCGCCCATCGCCCGCGTTCGCTGTTCTGCGGGCACGCACGGGCACGTGGCCGCGCCACTGGCAGATGCGCCGCGCTCCTGATAGAGCGCTCTGCATGATGATGGAGATGTTCGGCGGCGTGTTCGTGATGATGCTGTTCGCCTACAGCCTCGTGCCCCTGTTCCCCTTCGTGTACGTGCTGCTGCGCTGGCGGCAGGCGCGAGAGGGCGGCGCCCCGGATCCGCAGCTCGGGCTCAAGGTGGCGGTCTACTACTTCATGACGATCGGCCTGCACGTCGTGCTGATGGCGCTGGCGCTCGGGCTCTACGGGCTCATCGTCGATCGCGCCCCGGAGAGCATGATGCGCGCGGCGGCCGGTCTGCTGCTCGGCGGCGGGATCGTGTACGGCCTGCACCGGGCGATCCTCAGCCGCGTGGTCGATGCGGCGCGGCGGGCCAACGTGGCCCGCGTGTTCGCGGGGCTCAACGTGGTGCTCTGCGGGCTCATCGGCATGGGCGCGTTGATCGGCACCAGCGTGCTGCTGCTGCAGGAGCACGTGCCGGAGGAGGCCTTCAAGGTCGCCGGTGTGGTGATGGTCGTGTACCTCGGCGCGTGGGCGCAGCAGGCCCGCGTCCTGATCGGGATGAGCGAGGCCGCCTGATCGCGCGCGACGCGGGCGAGGTCCAGCGGGCTCGCAAATTCCTCGCGCGCCCGCTAGCTTCGGGCGCGTGAGAAGCCCGCAGGACCTGCCCGTCACCGTCGAGGCCGCCGCCGCCGTGTTGTCGCGGGTGGCGATCCCGGACGCGCTGCTCGAGGTGGCGCAGATCCTCCACGACGCCGGGCACGAGGCGGTGCTGGTCGGCGGGGCCGTGCGTGACGCGTTGCTCGGGCGCACGCACGGCGACTGGGACCTGGCCGCGAGCGCCACGCCGGCCGAGGTGCAGGCGTTGTTTCGCCGGACGATCCCCACCGGCATCGAACACGGCACCGTCACTGTCGTGCACGGCCGCGGCGACCTGCGCCTGCACATCGAGATCACGACCTTCCGCGGCGAGGGCAGCTACGAGGACGGCAGGCGCCCGAGCGAGGTCCGCTTCCTGCGCGCGCTGGCCGACGACCTGGCCCGCCGCGACTTCACGATCAACGCCTTCGCCTGGAACCCGATCACGCGGGTGTTCACCGACTGCTTCGCCGGCCTCGCCGACCTGCGCCGCGGGCTGCTGCGTGCGGTCGGCGATCCGGCGGCCCGCTTCGGCGAGGACGGGCTGCGGGCGATGCGGGCGGTGCGGCTGTGCGCGACCCTCGAGATGCGCCTCGAGGAGGGCACGGCTGCGGCGATCGGCGGGGCGCTCGAGATCCTCGACCGGGTCAGCCGCGAGCGGGTGCACGTCGAGCTGTTCAAGCTGCTGGCCGCGCGCCGGCCCTCGCTGGGCCTCGAGCCGATGTACGAGACCGGCATCTGGCCGCGCGTGCTCGGGCCGGTGTCGCGGGTCGAGGCCGACGCTGCGATCTCGGCGATCGAGCTGATGCGGCCCGACCCCGTGGTCCGCCTGGCGCGGCTGCTGTGGCCGCTGCGCGAGCAGCGGGGGCAGATCGAGGCGATCGTCGACGGGCTCAAGCCGAGCCGCGACGAGCGGGCGCGGCTGCTCTCGCTGACCGACCCGGCGATCGCGCCGCTCGGCCGCCTGCGCGACCCGCTGGCGATCCGGCGGCTCGCCGCGGCGCTCGGCCGGCGTCACCTCGCCGACGCCACCGACCTGCTGGCGCGCGAGTGGGCCCAGCTGGTCACGATCGAGGAGGCGGTCCGCGGCGCGGCGCTGGCGGTCGGCGAGCTGGCGATCGGCGGCAAGGAGCTGGTCGCGGCCGGCATCGCCGCGCCGGGGCCCGGGCTCGGCAAGCTGCTCGCGGCGCTGCTCGACTGGGTGCTCGAGGAGCCGGCGCGCAACACCGCGGACCTGCTGCTGGCTCGGGCCCGCGCGCTCGCGGCGTGACAGTCGACGAGCGCTGCTGCGAGGTGTCCCCAAGGCCCGCGTGCGAGCGGCGGCATTCGACCCTCGACGCTCGCTGCTGCGAGGTGTGCCCGGGGTGTGCGCTCGCGGCGTGACATGTCGGTTGGGACATGTCCGCCGGGACATGGCCTTCGGCGCAGGCGTGTCAGCTGCCCTCGAGGTGGGCGCGCTGGACGATGCGGGCGTCGAGGGTGAGGTAGCCGCGCGGCGGGCCGATCAGGCGCAGGGGGCTGAGCTCGACGCTGATCAGGCGGCCGGATGTCCCCGGGGACAGGTCGCGGTCGAAGTGCTGGACGAGGGCGTCGAGGCGCAGCAGCAGGGCGGCGAGCTCGGCGACGCCGGGGTCGCTGGCGCGGCGCAGGGCGGGCACGCGGGCGAGCACGGCGTGGGCGAGCAGGCGGGCGTCGGCGGGGGCGAGCGGGGCGAGGGCGAAGCAGGGCTCGGCCGGCGGCGACAGGCCGAGGGCGCGGCCGAAGATCGCCATCTCGCCGGTGTGCAGGCGGATCGCGCCGCAGTGCAGCTCGAGGCCCTCGGGGGCCTGCTCGGCGACCAGCACGCCGTCGAGGTGGGCGGTCGGCGCGTGGGTCTCGACGTTGTGGACGATCGTCGCGTAGGCGCGGCGGACCGCGGCGCTGGTGGTGAGGCCGAGGACCACCGCGCCGAGCTCCTGCTTGCGCCGCAGGTCGGGGCTGACGGCCTTGAGCACGACGGGGTAGCCGATCGTGTCGGCGTACTGGGCCGCGCCGCTGGCCGAGCTGGCGACCGCCTGGCGCGTGATCTCGACGCCGAAGCCGCGGAGCACGACCTTGCTCTCGTGCTCCGAGAGCACCTGACCGGCGCCGCGCAGGACCTCCTCGGCGCGGGCGATCGCGGCGGGGTCCTGCTGCGGGGCTGCGAGCTCGGGCGCGGCGGCCAGGAGGGCGCGGGTCTGCCGGCGCCGCAGCAGCGCGGCCTGGGCGAGGAAGGCGGCCGTCGGCGCGGCGAGGCCTGGGCCTGGCAGCGGCGCCTCCATGCCGACGGCGGCGCCGAGGGTCGGCAGGGCGCGGCGGGCCTGGGCCCAGCGGGCGAGCAGGCCCGGATCGTGGCTGTCCTCGGGGACAGGTGCAGGCGGCGCACACAGCAGGGCCAGCAGCTGCGGGCTCGGGAACAGCGGGCCGGTGAAGCGCTCGAGCGCGTGGGCGGCGACGGCGGCGGCGAGGCTGGGGTCGCGGGGGAGGTCGAGGCGGGCCGGCGGGAGCCCGAGCGGGACGATCGCGTGCTCGGCCGCGTCGCCGGCCGCGCGGGCCCAGCGGGCCCAGCCCGGGTGCAGGCTGGCCGCGGCGACGAAGCCGAGCGCGCGGGTGCCCGCGAGCTGCGGGTCGGCGAGCCACAGCGGCCACCACGGCGGGGTCGGGCAGGCGGCCATGCGCACGCCCGCGGGCAAGGCTGGCGCTTGGGACAGGTGATCTGTCCGCGGGGACAGGTCGGTGGAGGCTGGCGCTTGGGACAGGTGAGCTGGCGCTTGGGACAGGTCGTCGGAGGCGGGGTCGGAGGCGAGGGCGGCGAGCAGGGCGGCGAGCTCGGCGGGGGCGGTGGCGCAGGCGACGGTGTCGCCGGTGGGGCCGATCTGCAGGCGGGCGTCGGGGCCGAGGAGCAGGGTGTCGGGGAGGGCGGGGAGCGAGCCGGGCTCGGCGGGGCCGGTGACGACCAGGAGGGCAGGGGGGCGCTCGCGGAGGGCGCGGAGCAGGGCGGGGCCGAGGCTGTGGACGACGACGACGAGGGCGCCGTGGTCGCGCACGCGGCGGGCGAGCTCCGCGTCGCGCAGCAGCTCGCCGGGCAGGCGCACGTGCGGGGCGGCGGCCTCGGCGATGAGCGTCGCCGTCGCGGCGGGCGCGAGCAGGGCCTGGAGCGCTGTCGCCGGCGGCGTCACTCCTCAGCCCCTCTAGGCCAGGACGGGCTTCCACAGGTCGCTGTGGAGCTGCTTGATCGCCTCGGGCCAGGGGCCGGGGACGACCCAGTCGGCGGCCGACCAGCTGGCGTTGAACTGGCCGTCGGCGCCGGGGAAGTACATCACGCGCGCCCCGGGGCCGCGCTGGCGCAGCACCTCCGGCAACCCGCTGGCCGCGTTGCTGAGCCACAGCAAGGTGCCGCTGTCGTGGTGCTCGAGGTACTCGGCGGGGGCCTGGCGCGCGCCGAGCGAGCCGAGCTGGGCGCGGGTGCTGGCGTCGAGGTCGTGGCTGGCGAAGAAGCGGAGCGGGCCGCGGCCGGCGTGGCCGTCGAGGCGGGCGACCCAGTCCGGGAGGTCGACGAGGCTGGCCTCGTTGTCGTACTCGGCGTCGATGATCGAGGGCAGCTCGTACCAGGGCAGGGTGCCGGCGACGATCGAGGTGACGGCGGCGAGGTTGTCCCACTCGATCGCGGGGTCCTGCAGCCAGGTGGTCTCGGTGGGGCCGCCCGCGAGGCCCTCGGCGGCGGCCAGGCCCTCCTCGGTGTGCGGCACGAACACGACCAGCGGCCGCAGGCGCTCCTGCAGCGGGCGCATGCCGGCGGGGCCGCAGAAGGTCAGGAGGTCGGCGCCGTAGCGGCTGACCGCGCCGATGACGAACTGGTCCGCGCGACCGGCGTCGCCCGGGCAGACGGCGGTGATCGAGGCGCCGCGATCGCTGGCGATGTCGCGGGCCAGACACAGCGCGGCGGCGCTGCCGGGGTGGATCCCCTGAGGAGTTCGCTGCGCGTAGACCAGGATGTGAGCCATTACTCTAGACCGTGTTTGCGCTTGATGAGCTCGAGCTGCCGGGCGTACTCGATCTCGAAGGTGCTGGTGTTCTCGCTGAGGTGCTTGAGGTGGCGGCGGACCTCGCGGTCGATGTCGTCGTCGGCCTGCATGTGCCTGCGCAGCAGCTCCTTGAGCTTCTTGCGGATCGCGGTGTCCTCCGCATAGACCTCGCTGACGAAGCTCGAGCGCATGAACAGCTCGAGGAGCTGGCTGCAGATCCAGGTGACCGACTCGTCGCCGATGCCGAAGTCCTGCTCCTCGGCGATCGTGCGCTTGGTCTTGAACAGATCGGAGTAGGGCAGGTGGCGCCGCTCGAGCTCGTCCTTGGCCCGGTTGGTGATCTCGCGGTCCTTGCGGAGGTACTCCTTGAGGATCGACTCCACGTCGCGCTTGAACTCGTCGCGGTCGCTGACCTCGAGGTCCCCGGAGTCCACGAGTGTCTTGTTCACGGCTTCGACGATGGTGTTGATCTTCGCTGGAAAGAGGCGCATGGGGATGGCCCGCAGGATAGGCGCTGCTTTTCCGAGCGTCCAGCTTGGGCTACTGAGCTCCGACATGCCCACGCTCCCCTCCCAGCCCCGCCTCGTCGTCGTCGCCGGGCTCGTCTGGATCGGCCCCGGTCGGCTGCTCGTGCAGCGTCGGCCCGCGAGCGCCAGCCACGGCGCCGGCCGCCTGGAACTCCCCGGCGGAAAGGTGGAACACGGCGAGGCGCCGCGCGCCGCATTGACCCGCGAACTCACGGAAGAGTGGGGCCCGGACGCCCGCCTCCTCACGCCGCTCGCTGTCGCCGAGGTGCTCCACCACGTGTATCCGCCGCCAGGCCCGGAGGTCCTGCTTGTGGTCTATCACGTCGACGCGTCGGCGTGGGGCGAGCGCTGGCCGAGCCTCGTGCGCGCCGCCGACGGAGCCAGCGTCCACGCCTTCGATCGCACGGCGCTGCCGCTCGCCGAGTTTCTCGCGGCGGATCGTGGTTTCCTGGCCGAGCTGGCCGCGGGCAAGCACACGCCGGCGTTCGTGGCCGGAGCCGAAAAACCGAGGCAGACGGGCCCCTAGACGCCTGGAGATCGGTCCCGCGCGGGTCCGGCGGCGGCGAGGCGAGACGCCGCGCGCTCACCGCGAGCGCCGCGGTCGCGCGAGGGCGCGCCCGTGCGAGGCCCGCGGGCGCGCCTGGCTCAAGGGACAGCCTGGTAGGTGGCGACCAGGACGATGAAGCCGAGCAGCAGCGGGAGGTAGATGGCGAGGTAGATCCGGCCGAATCTCTTGCGGTCCCCGCGGAGCTTGTCGGCGGTCCGACGCACCAGATCGTCGGCGTCGATCGTGGCGACCAGGCGCCCGCGCTCGGGCTCAGCGATGCCGAGGTCCTGAAGCAGCGGCGCGAGCAGCTGCTCACGCATGCGATCGAGGGCGGCGATGCTGGCCCGGCGCAGCGGTCCGTCGGCGCCGTGCAGGTTGCGGACCAGCAGCGGCGGGTCGTAGTAGTTGAAGGCGACCAGGCTCGAGAGGCCGGTGGCGATCGCGGCGAGGTTGACGGTGATGTAGAAGGGGGCGTCCTTGCCCTCGATGATGAGGATCTCGAGGTACCAGGCGGCGAAGGCCAGCCCGCCCAGGCGTGCGCCCAGGATCCACGCTCGCCGACGCCGCAGCTCGCGGCGCTGGGCGGCGATCAGGGCGCTGACTTCGGGCTCCGGGATCGTGGATGGCGCTTCGGACATGGTGGAAAGGACAGGGTGGAAAGGACAGGGTGGAAAGGACAGGCCGGCGATCACGTGATCAGGCCGGCGGCCGCGAGCGCGGCGCCCCGTAGGCCGACCTCGGGGTCGAGCACGAGGGCGACGGGGATCCGGCGCAGCAGGCCCGACATGCGGCCCTTGGCGAGGAAGCCGGCGAGGAAGCCGGCGCGCAGGCGCGGGCGCAGGCGCAGGCTGACACCGCCGGCGAGGTAGAGGCCGCCGCCCGGCAAGGTCTTGAGCGCGAGGTTGCCGGCCTCGGCGCCGTAGAGGCCGGCGAAGAGGTCGACGGCGCGGACACAGGCCGGGTCGTCGCCGCCGACGCCGAGCGTGCCGATGACGGCGGCGGGGTCGCCCTGGGCCATGTGCTCGCGCGTCGCGGGCAGCTCGGGGGCGTGGCCGCGGGCGACCAGAAATTCGTAGAGGGCGACCAGACCGGGGCCGGACAGGACGCGCTCGTAAGAAACGTGGGCGTGGCGGGCGAGGAGGTGGCGCAGGAGGTCGATCTCGAGGTCGTCGCGCGGGGCGAGGTCGGCGTGGCCGCCCTCGCCGCTGATGATGCGGGCGCCGCCCGGGCCGGGGACGAGGATCGCCTCGCCGAGGCCAGTGCCAGCGCCGAGGACGGCGACGACGCCGTGGGGGTCGCGCTCGCCGGGCTGGAACCAGTCGAGCTGATCGTCGGCGAGCGTGCCGACGCCGAGAGCGACGCCGTGAAAGTCGTTGATGAGGGCGACAGGCAGGCCGAGCGCGCGCGAGAGGTCGTCGGCGTCGAGCTGCCACCCGAGGTTGGTGAGCTCGCAACGCGTGGCGAGCACCGGGCCGGCGACCGCGAACACGGCGGCGCGCACCGACTCACGCCCGGCGCTGAGAAAGTCACGCACGATCGGCAGGAGGCCGGGACCCTGGCTCGGGTAGCGGGCGGCGCGGAGCATGGTCGGCGGTTGGCCGCGCTGCTGCGCGTAGATCGCGAGCGATGTCTTGGTGCCGCCGATGTCCCCGGCCAAAACCTGCATGCGGGTGCTTACATCGATCTCGGGCGAGGGGGCAAGGCATCGCCGGTGCGGAGGCCCGATCGCCACACTGGCGCCGCAGGTTGTTCGCGGATACCTCTTCGCGTGACCGAGAGTTGTGTGTCAGGCGAGCCCGGGGCCCGCGACTGGCAGCATGCGGCGCCCGTGCGGCGCCGTCTCGCGGATCAGGGCCGCCGCGCTGCGGACCCACGCGGGGTGCGCGTTGAGGCTCGGCACCAGGCGCAGCGCCTCGCCGCCGGCCGCCTTGAAGTCGGCCTCGGCGCGGATGCCGATCTCCTCGAGGGTCTCCAGGCAGTCGGCCACGAAGGCCGGGCAAAACACGGCCACGCGCTTGACCCCGCGGCGCGCCAGCTCGGGCAGCACGATGTCCGTGTAGGGACGGATCCACACCGCGCGGCCGAGCCGCGACTGGAAGCTCAGCGAGGTGCTCGCTGGATCGAGGCCGAGGCGGGCCGTGAGCGCCGCCGCGGTCGCGTGGCACTGCGCGCGGTAGCAGTGGCGGTTGGCGGCGACGATCTGCGCGCAGCAGTCGTCGCGGCGCAGGCAGTGCTGGCCCGACACGTCGCTCTTGTGCATGTGCCGCTCGGGCAGGCCGTGGAAGCTGTAGAGCACGTGATCGGGGCGCAGCTCCGCGAGCACCGGGGCGCCGACCTCGGCGAAGGCGTTGATGAAGCCGGGGTCGTCGTAGAAGGGCGGCACGACGCTGAGGTAGGGCGTGTTCCACAGCCCGGCGGCCTCGCGATACACCGCCTCCACCGTCGAGCCGGTCGAGCTCGCGGCGTACTGCGGATACAGCGGAAACACGACGATGCGATCGCAGCCGCGGTCACGCAGCGCGGTGAGGCCGGCGCGGATCGACGGGTTGCCGTAGCGCATCGCCAGCTCGACCTGCAGGTCCGGCAGCGCGGCGCGGACCTGCTCGCACAGCGCCCGGCTGTGCGAGAGCAGCGGCGAACCATCGGGGCCCCAGATCTTGCGGTAGGCCTCGGCCGAGCGCGCCGGGCGTCTGGGCAGGATGATGAGGTTCAGCAGCAGCCAGCGGCCGATCGCCGAGATGTCGAGCACGCGTGGGTCCGACAGGAACTCACGCAGGTAGCGGCGCACCTCCGGCGCCTGCGGGGCGTCGGGGGTGCCGAGGTTGACGAGGAGGACGCCGACAGTCGAGCTGGGCATGGCGAGGCGCGCCATGGTGGACCTGCGCGGCCGGCCCTGCAACCATCGCGCGCGGCTTGACCGCGGCCCGCGCGGCCTGCCACCGTGCGCGCGTGGCGGACCTGATCCCGCTCGCCCCTGGCGACGTGCACGTGTGGCTGACGACCCCGGAGTCGATCACCGACCCGGCGCTGCTCGCAAGCTACGCCGGGTGGATGAACGCCGACGAGACGGCCCGTCACGCCCGCTTCCTGTTCGACCGGCACCGCCACCAGTTCCTGGTCGCCCGCGCCCTCGTGCGCAGCACCCTGTCCCGCTACGCCGCCGTCGAGCGCCCCGACTGGCGCTTCGTCAAGAACCAGTGGGGCCGCCCGGACATCGACCCGGAGCACGGCCTCGGCGACCTGCGCTTCAACCTCTCGCACACCGACGGCCTGGTCGCGGTGGCGGTCGCCCGCGGCCCCGAGCTCGGCGTCGACGTCGAGGACACCTGGCGTCGCTCGCACACCGACCAGATCGCCGAGCACTTCTTCGCCCCGGCCGAGGTCCAGGCCCTGCGCGCGCTGCCTGCAGATCGCCAGCACGGCCGCTTCTTCGAGCTGTGGACGCTCAAGGAGGCGTACATCAAGGCCCGCGGCATGGGCCTGGCGATCTCGCTGCACGCCTTCGCCTACGCGCTCGACGACGCCGCGATCGGCCTGACGATCGACCCCAGCCTCGGCGACGACGCGAGCGGCTGGCAGCTGTTCCTGCACGCGCCGACGGAGCGCCACAAGCTCGCGCTCGCGGTGCGCGACCCCGGTGGTACGCCGGCGCAGCTGCAGATGCGCTGGGTCGTGCCCGGGCCCTGAGCGACTCGCCGGCCAGCGCCGCGGCGATCGCCGCGACCAGAGCGGAGCGACTCGCCGGCCAGCGCCGCGGCGATCGCCGCGACGAGAGCGGAGCGACTCGCCGGCCAGCGCCGCGGCGATCGCTGTGGCCAGGCGCCGGGCCTGAGCTACTCGCCGGCCAGCTCCGAGGCGATCGCCGCGGCCACGCGGGCGACCCGCGCGGCGGCCTCGGCGGCCTCACGTGCCGCTTCAGCCGTTGCCTCCGCGGCCTCGGCCTCGCGCGCCAGATCTTCGGCCGCGGCCGCCGTCTCGCGGGCGATTCGCTCGGCCCGGTGGCGCTCGGCCGCGACGCGCAGCTCGCCCGCCTCCGGCCCGCGCAGCAGCAGGCAAGTCAGCGGGGGCAGGGTGATGCGCAGCGAGAAGGGCCGATCGTGGGCTGGCTCGGGCTCGGCCTCGAAGCTGTCTGCCAGCGACACGATCGCCGTCTGTTCATCGCCGCTGTAGGCCGCCGCGTCGCTGCGATCGATCAGGGTCCAGCGCCCCTCGGCGGGCACGCCGATGCGCTGCTCCGTCCACGTCACCGGGGTGAAGTTCAGGGCCACGAGCATCACCGGTCCGCGGCTCGGCAGGCGCATGTACACCGCCAGGCTGCGCTGGCGATCGTCGACCACCATCCACTCGAAGCCCGCGGGATCGTGGTCGAGCTCGTGCAGCGCCGGGTCGGCGCGGTAGAGCTGGGCCACGCGACGCAGCCAGCGCAGCGCGCCCGCGTGCGCCGGCGATCGGAGCAGCTCCCAGTCGAGCTCGCGCTCGTGGCTCCACTCGCGCACCTGGCCGAACTCGCCGCCCATGAACAGCAGCTTGCGGCCCGGCGTGCTGAACATGTACCCGAGCAGCAGGCGCAGGCCGGCGAACTTCGCGGGCGTGTCCCCGTACATCTTGCGGATCAGCGAGCCCTTGCCGTGCACGACCTCGTCGTGCGACAGCGGCAGCATGTAGCGCTCGTTGTACGCGTACCACATGCGAAAGGTCAGCTCGTTGTGGTGCTGCGCGCGCGTGACGGGGTCGCGGCCGAGGTAGCGCAGGCTGTCGTGCATCCAGCCCATGTCCCACTTGAGATCGAAGCCGAGGCCGCCGCGCTCGACCGGGCCGGTGACCAGCGGCCACGCCGTCGACTCCTCCGCGATCGTGATCACGCCCGGGTGGCGCGCGTGGATCGTCTGGTTCAGCGCCCGCAGGAAGGCGACCGCCTCGAGGTTCTCGCGCCCGCCGTGCGCGTTCGGCTGCCACTGGCCGGGCTGACGCGAGTAGTCGAGGTAGAGCATCGAGGCCACCGCGTCGACCCGGATCGCGTCGACGTGATAGCGCTCGATCCACATGGACGCGGAGCTGAGCAGGAAGGCCCGCACCTCGTGGCGCCCGTGGTTGAAGATCAGCGTGTTCCAGTCCGGGTGCACGCCGCGGCTCGGGTCGCGGTGCTCGTAGAGATAGGTGCCGTCGAAGCGGTGCAGCCCGTGCGCGTCGCCCGGGAAGTGGCCCGGCACCCAGTCGAGGATCACCCCGATCTCGGCGCGGTGCAGCTCGTCGATCAGGTACATCAGCGCCTGCGGCCCGCCGTAGCGGGCGCTCGGGGCGAAGTAGCCGCTGGTCTGGTAGCCCCACGATCCGTAGAAGGGGTGCTCGGTGAGCGGCATGAACTCGACGTGGGTGAAGCCCAGCGCCCGCACGTGCGCGACCAGCTTCGCCGCGATCTCGCGGTAGCCGAGCCACGCGCCCTCGGGCCCGCGCAGCCACGAGCCGAGGTGCAGCTCGTAGACCGAGATCGGCGCGTGTCGACCTTGCCGCGCGGCCCGCTCGCGCAGCCACGCGTCGTCGCGCCAGGCGTACTCGAGGTCGGCGATCCGCGAGGCCGTGTGCGGCGGCAGCTCCGTGGCCAGCGCGCAGGGGTCGGCCTTGTCGAGCACCTCGCCGCGCATCCCGATCACACGGTACTTGTAGAGCATCCCGACCGCCGCCTCGGCGACGCGCCCGATCCACAGCCCGCCGCCGCCGCGCGCGAGCGGGTGGCGGAAGGGGTCCCAGTCGTTCCACTCGCCGATCACGCTGACGTGGCGCGCGTTCGGGGCCCACACCGCGAACTGCACGCCGCCCTCGGCGAGCAGCTGCGCGCCGAGCTTTTCATACAACCGCAGGTGCGTGCCCTCGGCGAGGTAGTGCAGGTCGTCGGCGCTGATGCTGGGGTCTTGGGTCGGCCGCGCGAGGTAAAGCCGCGGATCTGCGGGCGCCTCGGGCACCTCGGGTACCTCGTCGGGCAGATACAAGATGGCGTCCGCGCTGGCCGCGAGCACCTCGGCGGGGCTGTCCTTCGGGACAGGTACATCGTCGCCGAGGTACACGATCGCCTCGGTCTGCACGGCCACCTCATCGCCCGAGACGTCGACTGTCACCGCGGCCTCGGCCTCCGCCTCGGCCTGCTCCGGCCTGGCCTTCGGGACAGGTGCATCGTCGGGCAGGTACAGGATCGAGTCGGCGTTGCTGGCCAGCACCGCCGCTGCCCTGGGCTTCGCCCGCGCCGTGCCCTGCTTCGTCTCCCTCGATGGTTGCCGCGGACGCTTGCTCATGCCACCTCGTCGGACGCGCTTTTACCGGGGAGCCGCCGCGAAGAGAACCCTGACGCGTGAATTTTCGGTCACGGCCTCGCCGCGGTCTGCGGACGGGCGCCCCCAACGGCGCCGGCAGCTGTGCCCCATCGGTGTGGGCGGCTCAGGTCGCCGCGGTGATCCACAGCACCACCAGCGAACGCGGCGCCATCTCGTAGTGCGTCTGTCCAGCGTTCAGCGGCAGCGCGACGGTCTCGGCCACCCGCGTGTCGATCAGCCGCGCCCACGCCGACGCGACCGGCGGCAGGGCGAAGTGCAACGGTTTGGCCGATCCGTTGATCAACACGAGGAAGCTCTCGCCGTGCAGCGTCGCGCCCGGACCGATCGCGTCGCCGATCGCGTCGCCGCCGAGCAGCATCCCGAGCGCCTTGCCCGTCGACCAGTCCTCCGGGCGCAGCTCCCCGCCCTCGGGTCGCAACCAGCACAGGTCGCGCAGGCGACTGCCCGGCAGGCCCGCGCCGGTGAAGAAGTGGCCGCGGCGCAGCACCGCCGCCTGGCGCAGGCGCAGCGCGTGGCGGAAGAACGCCAGGGTCTCCGCGTCGGCCGCGGCCCAGTCGATCCACGACACCCGGTTGTCCTGACAGTAGGCGTTGTTGTTGCCGCCCTGGCTGCGACCCAGCTCGTCGCCCGCGCACAGCATCGGCACGCCGAGCGACACCGCCAGGGTCGCCGCGAAGTTGCGGACCATCCGCGCCCGCGTGGCGGCGATGTCCGGATCGTCGCTCGGACCCTCGACGCCCCAGTGGGCCGCCAGCTCGTCGTCGCGGCCGTCGCGGTTGCCCTCGCCGTTGGCCTCGTTGCGCTTGCGCGTGTACGAGACCAGGTCGCGCAGGGTGAAGCCGTCGTGACAGGTCACGTAGTTGATGCTCGTGTGCGGCCCGCGTCCGGGTCGCTGGAACAGGTCGGACGATCCGCTGAGGCGGTACGCCAGCTCGCCGAGCTGGCCCGGATCGCCGCGCCAGAACCGGCGCACGCCGTCGCGGTAGCGGTCGTTCCACTCGCGCCACGGCGGCGGGAAGCCGCCGAGCTGGTAGCCCCCGGGGCCTGTGTCCCACGGCTCGGCGATCAGCTTCACCCCGCGCAGGACCGGGTCCTGATGCAGCGCCGCCAGGAAGGCGCTGGCCCGCTCGACCTCCGCGCCGCGCCGCGACAGCGCCGGCGCCAGGTCGAAGCGAAACCCGTCGACGTGCATCTCGGTCACCCAGTAGCGCAGGCTGTCGAGCACCAGCTGCAGCGTCTGCGGGTGGCGCAGGTTCAGGGTGTTGCCGCAGCCGGTGAAGTCGATCGTCCGCCGCGGGTCGTCGGGGTCGAGCAGGTAGTAGCTGCGGTTGTCGAGCCCGCGCAGCGACAGCATCGGACCGTTCGCCCCGCCCTCGCAGCTGTGGTTGTAGACCACGTCGAGCAGCACCTCGATGCCCGCGGCGTGCAGCGCCTTCACCATCGCCTTGAACTCATGCACGGCTGCCCCGGGCCGGCGGTCGTGGGCGTAGCGGGCGCTCGGGGCGAAGAAGCCGAGCGTGCTGTAGCCCCAGTAGTTGACCCGCCCGCGCTGCTGCAGGTGCGGCTCGTCGAAGATCTCGTGCACCGGCAACAACTCCACCGCCGTCACCCCGAGCGATCGCAGGTGCTCGATCACCGGCGTCGTCGCCAGCCCCATGTAGCTCCCGCGCAGCCGCGGTGGCACGCCGGGGTGCAGCTGCGTCATGCCCTTCACGTGCAGCTCGTAGATCAGCGTCTCGCTCCACGGCCGTCGCGGCGGCCGGTCGTCGCCCCAGTCGAAGTCGTCGGCCAGCGCGACGCACTTCGGGGCCATCGCCGCGTTGCAGCGCTCCAGCAGCGTCGGCTCGGGGCCACCCGCCAGCACCGGCGGCGCCTCGCTCGGCCAGGCGATCGCCCGCGCGTAGGGATCGACCAGCAGCCGCTGCGGGTCGTGCAGCAGCCCCGCCTCCGGCGCGAAGGTCCCGTGCGCCTTGAGCCCGTACAGCTGGCCGGCCACCAGCCCCGGCAGAAACCCGTGGTGCACGTGCCCGCTGCGCCCCGGCAGGGCGATCGTCGCCGAGGGTGCCGCGTCGACCCCGGTGAACAGGCACACGTCGATCCGCGAGGCCGTCGACGAGTAGACGGCGACGTTGATCCCACCCGCCTCACAGTGCGCCCCCAGCGGCTGGTCTGCGCCCGGCAGCGCCCTCAACACAGGTCCTGACATCGTGGCGAGCACTGTATCGTCGGCGCAGCGCCGCCGCGCGTGAGCGCCGCGACGCCGCCGACCCCCGCTTTTTGCTTGCGGGCCATGGCCCAGCTGATACCTCCGTCGCCATGAACGCCTCGCCCTCACCCGCGCGCCGGATCGTCGGCGTCACCGTGCCGCTGTTCTCGCTGCGCAGCGCCAGCTCGTGGGGCATCGGCGAGATCGGCGACCTGCCGGCGCTCGCCCGCCTGCTCGCGCCCGCCGGCGTCGGCCTGATCCAGCTGCTCCCGATCAACGAGATCGCCGGCGGCAACACCTCGCCCTACGGCGCCCTCTCGGCCTTCGGCATCGACCCGATGTACATCAGCCTCACCGCCGTCGATGACCTGCGCGCGCTCGCCAACGTCGAGGCGCTCGGCCACGACGGCGCGCGCCGCCTCGACGCCCTGCGCGCCGCCCCCGGCGTCGACTACGAGGCCGTCCGCGAGCTCAAGCGCCACGCCCTGATCGCCGGCCTCAAGCGCTTTCATCACCACGAGCTGCGGGCCCACACCCCGACCCCGCGGGCCCGCAGCTTCCACGCCTTCGTCGCCGCCCACCGCGGCTGGCTCGACGCCTACGCCCTCTACCGCGCGATCAAGGACGACCAGCACGGCAAGCCGTGGTGGGAGTGGCCGGCCCCGCTGCGCGAGCGCGAGGCCGCGGCGCTGCGCCAGGAGGAGGCCCGCCTCGGCGACGCGGTCCTCTACTTCAAGTACGTCCAGTGGCTCGCGCACAGCCAGTGGGCCGACGCCCGCGCCGCGCTGCGCCACCAGGGCGTCGAGATCATGGGCGACCTCCCCTTCATGGTCGACCGCGACTCCGCCGACGTCTGGGCCGAGCGCCGCGAGTTTCGCCTCGACATGTCGGTCGGCTGCCCCGCCGATCAGTTCGACGAGGACGGCCAGGACTGGGGCCTGCCGCCCTACTACTGGGGCGTCATGGCCGGCAACGACTTCGCCTGGCTGCGCCGCCGCGCCCGCTACAGCGGCGAGCTCTACGACCGCTTCCGCGTCGACCACCTGGTCGGCTTCTTCCGCACCGCGATGCGCCCCTACGACGCCCGCCGCGACGCCAAGGGCAAGCTGGTCCCCGCCCGCTTCGACCCGCCCGACGAGCACAGCCAGCGCCTCCACGGCGAGCGCGTGGTCGGGGCCATGATCGCCGCGGCCGCGGAGACCGGCGCCCGCCTGGTCGCCGAGGACCTCGGCTCCGTCCCCGGGTACGTCGGCCCCGCGCTCGCCAAGCTCGGCGCCCCCGGCTACCGCGTGCTCATCTGGGAGAAGGACGGCGAGGTCTTCCGCGACCCCGCCAGCTACCCCGCCCGCAGCGTCGCCTGCTTCGGCACCCACGACACCGCCCCGGTCGCCGCGTGGTGGACCCACCTCTCGGAGCCCGAGCGCGCCGCGGCGCTCCAGCTACCTGTCCTTCGCGACATGTCCCCGGCGCCAGGCAAGCGCTTCACCGTCGACCTGCACGCCGCGCTCTTGCGCCTGATCTGCGGCGCCGGCTCCGAGCTGGTGCTGCTGCTCCTGCAGGACCTGCTCGGCACCCGCGACCGCATCAACGTCCCCGGCACCGTCAAGCCGAGCAACTGGACCTACCGCCTGCCCAAGCCGATCGAGGCGATGGCCAGCGACCGCAGCGTCCGTGCTGCCCTGACCCGCCTCGGCGCCGCCATCGACGCCACCCACCGCGACCGCCCGCGCCCACACTAGGCGCGGGGGTCGACTGCGCCGCTCACACGAACGCGAATCAGCCCGGCAGCACGCAGATGCCGACGTTCTCGTAGCCCGGGAACGCCATCATGTAGAAGGGCACGCACTCCTCCGCGCCGGTGCAGGTCATCTCGTCGAGCGCGCAGAAGGGGGCGCAACAGCCGTACTCCATCGTCACGCAGCCCTCCTGAGTGGCCGCCTCGGCACAGTTGAGGCCGGGCAAGCAGGCGTTGGCGAAGCTGCACGCATCGCCGTCCATGCCGCCGTTCTTCGGGTCGGGCGTGAAGCAGAACCCCGGCGGTCCCGACATGCTGTCGCCGTAGCACGCGCCCTGACCGGGGCAGTCCTGCAGCAAGGGATCGCAGAGCGACAGGCAGATCGGCAGGGTCCCCTCGTTCGCGTCGGCGAAGCACAGGCCGTCGCCATTCGACGTGTTGGGACAGTCCAGATCCTTCGAGCAGTACTCGACGCAGGCGCCGTTCTTCAGCTCGGCGTCGACGCTGAGGCAGATGAGCCCCTTCGCGCAGTTGTCGATGCCGCTGAACATGTCCATTCCCTCGACGGCGCAGTCGTCACCGGCCTGGCCCGTTCCCATCACTGGCACGCACTTGTTGGCGTTCCACGCGTCGCCGGGGATCTTGCCGTAGGACGTACACTTCGATCCTTCCGGGCAGTCCTGCTGGATCGCGTCGCACTCGACGTTAACTCCGCCCGTCGGATCGTCCGTGGTCGACGCGTCCGTGGTCGGCGTGTCCGTGGTCGGCGTGTCCGTGGTCGGTGTGTCGGTGGTGGTGCCCGCGTCGCCTGTGGTGCCCGGATCGCTGGTCGGGGTGCTGGTGGCGCCGTCTGTGGCGCCGCCGCTCGACCCCTCCGACGCCGTCATCCCCTTGTCGTCGCCGCACGCAGCCGCGACCAGACAGACCAACCCAAACGCGCGTAAATGCCCAATTTTATTCATCATCCCAATCCCTTTCGCCGGCCCTCAGATCATCACGCCGGACCCCGCCGCGTCAACCCACCTGTCCTTCGTGCCAGCCGCGGCCCCCGTGTCCCCCATGACCCCCATGACCCCCATGACCCCCATGACCCATGACCCCATGACCGCATGACCAAAGTGACAGGCCCCGACGACTCGCCCGACCGCCCCGCAGCTCAGTCGTCCGATCCCTGAAGCCCACGACCGGCATCCCGTCCAGCCGCGATCTCCCGGCCCTTCCGAGGTCCACGGCCATCATTCCTCGCATCTTCGTTTCACATGCAGATATTTACGTAGTTCATCGCACGATGCTGGGCCTCACTGCGCTCCGCCCATGCACCCGTCCCGCTGGAAGCCAGCGTGAAGCCCTCTTGAAGTGGGCGAGCGACTGACGTATGCGCGGTGCTGGAGTCTCCGCCCATGTCGCTCGCGCACCGCCTCCCGCTCATCCTCACCGCACCGCTCCTCCTCCTCGCCTGCGCCGACGGCGGTGATTCGAGCCACTCCGGCGGCCAGGGCAGCAGCCCCACGGTCGCCACCTCGGTCACCACCGTCAGCGGCAGCGCCAGCGCCAGCGACACCAGCGACAGCGCCCCCGAGCCGACCGGCGGCAGCGGCAGCGCCGAGGCCGGTGAGACCGGTCCAGCGACCACCGCTCCGATGACCGGCGAGGCCACCAGCGACGACCCCGGCAGCACCAGCGCGGTCACCAGCGCCAGCAGCACCACAAGTCCGGTGACGACCGTCGACCCCGACACGGGCGGCAGCACGGGCGACTGCGCCGAGATCGCCGAGAAGGCGATGAACAAGAAGCAGCCCGCCGACATCATCTTCGTGATCGACAACTCGGGCAGCATGCAGATCGAGGCCGCCAGCGTAAAGGCCAACATGAACGCCTTCTCGACCAAGATCATCAACAGCGGCATCGACGTGCACGTGGTCCTGATCTCGGCCATCAGCGGCAGCACCGGCATGTGCATCGATAAGCCGCTCGGCAGCGGCGGCTGCCCGGCCAAGGACACCAACCTGCCCAAGTTCCTCCACATCAACGACGAGGTCGGGAGCAACAACCCGCTGCAGAAGCTGCTCGACCACCACCCCGACTGGAAGGACCAGATGCGGGTCGACGCCAGCAAGCACATCGTCGTCGTCTCCGACGACGACAGCGACCTCGCGGCCAACGCCTTCGACACCGCCTTCAAGGCGCTGGACCCCAGCTACAAGGACTACAAGTTCCACGCGATCGTCGGCGCGAAGGACTCCGGCGACGTGCTGTGGTGCGTCAGTGACCCGGTCTGCTGCGCCTTCACGGCCGCGGCCGGCAAGGTCTACCTCGAGCTCATCAACAAGACCGACGGCGTATACGGCGACCTGTGCAAGCAGGACTTCACCCCCGTGTTCAACACGCTCTCGACCGAGGTGATCCAGAACGCGGGCCTGGCCTGCGAGTGGGCGATCCCCAAGCCGATGAACGAGGACGTGATCGACTACGACAAGGTCAACGTCGACTTCAACGACGGCATGGGCAACGTGCTCCCGATCGGCAAGGTCGACAGCCCGGCCGCCTGCGCCGACGTGGTCGACGGCTGGTACTACGACGACCCGAACATGCCGACCAAGATCCTCGTGTGCCCGCAGACCTGCGCCAAGATCCAGCTCGCGCCGATGGCCAGCATGGCGATCAAGTTCGGCTGCGAGACGATCATCGCCCAGTGACCGGGCGCCCGCGTGGGGCCGGACGAAGCGCGACCGCGGCGAGGGACTGCGCCTCGCACCGCGGCGAGGCGCCTCCCGCTCACAGGCCCACGAACTGCTGCATCGGCACGCCGACGCGCTGGGCCCACGCGTCCTCGTTGTGCATCGCCCCGGGCTCGTAGACGTACCAGAGGTCGTCGCCCTCGCTGTAGCCGAGCCCGGTCAGGACGTCGCGCAGCTGGGCGTTCTCGCAGTAATTGTCGGCCGCGCCCGGGTCGTCGTCGTCGACGCCGTCCATGTCCGCGTCGCCGCAGGTGCCCTGGCCGCCGGAGTCGATGTAGATCGCGAAGTCCCGCTTCCCGGCGGCCGCGTAGCGCTCGATCATCGTCTCGTTGTGCAGGGAGATCGAGCCCCAGCCCATGGTGCCCGAGAGGCTGATCGCCATCGCGTAGCGCTGCGGGTAGAGGTCGGCGATCACCAGCGAGACCAGTCCGCCGAGCGAGGAGCCCATGGTGCCGACCACCGCGGCCTCGCCGTAGGCGGCCTCCATGCGCGGCCGGATGACGCCGTCGACCAGCTCCGCGTAGGCCTCGGCCTGCCCGCCGATCATGTCGATGTCGATGATGTCGGGGACGTGGGTGTACTCGTCGAGGCGGGCCGGGGTGTTGTCGACGCCGATCAGCAGCAGCTCCGGCGGGGCGCTCTCCTGCAGCTTCCAGTAGCCGAAGGCGGCCTCGGGATCGAAGAGGTTCTGGCCGTCGTGGACGTAGAGCGCGTGGGTGAAGGCGCCGTCCTGGGGGACCAGCACCTGGAGATCCCGTGGGCCGAGGCCGGCGCCCTCGAGGCCGAACCAGCGCTCGAGGTGGGCCGCGCTGGCGCGCACGAGCGAGATGCGACCGTTGGCGTCGTAGTCGTAGCGGCGGCCGAGTGGGTCGGCGATCCAGTCGTCGGCGGCGAGGTCGTGGAACTTGTAGCGGCTGCCGTCGGGCGCGGGCAGCTCCGCCTCGGCCCACCACAGCGCGCCGGTCTGCTGCAGGTCGGCGCCGGCCCAGGCGTCGTGGTCACCCGCGAGCTGCCACTGACCCGGGCCGCACAGGCAGGCGAACAGGTAGCTGCCGCCCTGGCTCTGCACCGGCAGGCCGCCGCGCCCGGCGATCGTCTGCAGTGCCTCGTCGGGGTCGACCTCGCCGGCGATCGCCATTCGCAGCAGCGCCTCGTCGTCGGGCAGCGCCGGGCCGCCGGTGGTGGCGTCGTCGGTGGTGGCGTCAGTGGTGGCGACGTCGGTGGTGGCGCTGCTCGTGCTCGCGTCGGTGGTCGGGGTCGGCTCGCCGGTGCTCGTGGCCACGGTCGTGGCCCACGAGTCGGGGCCGTCGGTCGAGCTGGCCTGGGTGGTCGAGGGGCCGCCCGCGTCGGGCGAGCAGACTGTGAGTGCCAGCGTGGCGAGGAGCGGGGGGAGGCGCACGCGCGCGCTTGTAGCAGCTTCGTCGCCGAAAATCACAAGGCGCCCGGCCGCAGTGCGGTCGGACGCCTCGAAGTGAATGGCGGAGGAAGTGCCAGCGAATGCTAGCGGAGCGCCTCGCGCAGACGCGGGAGGGTGTCGGGGATGACGACGCTGACGAGGATACCGAGCGAGGCCTTGCTGCAATCGACGGCCATACCCCAGCGGTACTTGGGGTCGAGGTCGATGACGACGATCATGACCTGACCGTCCTCACCGAGGCGCAGCATGGTCTGGTGGAGGTAGTCAGGCACGGGGAGGCCGGACTTCTTGATCGTCTCGCCGATGCGCTCGCACAGGATGTTGAAGAGGGCGCAGGCCTTGGGGGAGCTGCGGATGCCGGCGACGGACATGCCAGACGATTTGCTGAACACGTCCGCGGCAGCCAAGCCGCCCTGCAAGCCGTCTTCGACCTCGGCCATCAGTGCATTTACGGTCTTCAGGTTCATTTCGAGGTTCCTTCGTGATCTCTGGCGGTCGCGGTCTCGCGGCCCAAGCCGAACGCCCCGGCATCCTAACTCGCTTCCGGGGCTGACTCCATCAAATTTTCAACCCGGGCCCAGGTGGCGCTGGACTGTCGCGGGCGGCCCCAGGCTGGCCAAATCAGGCCAGGAAAACGACGTCTGCTGGCGCGTTCGCGGGCCCGGCGGGTCGCCGAGCGTTCAGAAGCTCAGGCCCCGGATCGGGTCTGGCTCGTCCTTCTGGCTCTCCTTGAGGTAGTGCTGGGCCGCGCGGCGAAGCAGCGTCTTCAGCTCTTCGGTGTCCCAGGGCTTGGTGACGTACTGCCACATGAGGCCCTCGTTGAGACCGCGGATAACCACATTGATGTCCGCATAACCAGTGATGAGGATGCGGACGGGCGTCGGGTTAATCGCCTTGAGCTTGCCGAACAGCTCCACGCCGGTCATCTCCGGCATGCGCTGGTCGCTGAGGACGAGGTGGATCTCTTGATCGCGGAAGATCTGCAGCGCCTCGGCGCCGGAGTTGGCCGTGTGGACCTTGAACATGTCGCGGAAGCTCTCCTCAAGCGTGTTGAGGATGCCGCGCTCGTCGTCGACGATGAGCAGGGTCAGCGTCTTCTTGTTCTCGGTCCCGAGGGCGCCGGTCTTCTGGTATTCCTTCCAACTCATGCGATACCTCGCTGTCTCGGCCTGCGCCGCGGACGGGCCGAATGTCGGGGAACCAATTGGGCATGGGCATGGGCACGGGCCGGGCTGGCCGTGGCGGTCCCAATGGTGTCATTCGTTGGGGAGAGCGCGCTCACGGTAGGTCTCCTGTACCACCGTCCGCGCCGCGTACGTAGCGAAATGTGGACGCGAAGTGGCGGATTCCCGGCGCCTCGACCTCGAATCGCAGGCCGTGGCGCAGTTTGGGGCCCTTCTCCTCGAACACGCTGCGGATTACGTCGGCGACGTACTCGAGGTGCTCAAAGGTGTAGACGCGCCGGGGGATGGTGACGCGGCACAGGTCGAGGTTCGGGCGGATGTTCTCGCCGGTGTCGGGGTCGCGGCCGATGAGCACGCTGCCGACCTCGACCGCACGCACGCCGCCCTCCTTGTAGAGCTCGGCGCACAGCAGCTGCGCGGGGAACTCGTCCTCGGGGACGCCGGGGAAGAACTTGCGGGCGTCGATGAAGACCGCGTGGCCGCCGATCGGCTCGACGATCGGCACGCCGAACTTCTGCAGGAGCTCGCCGAAGCGGCGGACCTGGCCGATGCGGTAGGCCAGGTACGACTCGTCGGTGACCTCGCGCAGGCCCTGGGCCAGCGCCTCCATGTCAGCGCCCGACATGCCGCCGTAGGTGTAGAAACCCTCGAACAGGATCGTCGGGGCCTTGAGGCGCTCGTACAGGAGGTCGTCGCGCACCGCGATGAAGCCGCCCATCGGCACCAGCGCGTCCTTCTTGGCGCTCATGATGCACGCGTCGGTGTACGAGCACATCTCCTGCACGATCTCTGGCACGGACTTGTGGGCGTAGCCGGTCTCGCGGGTCTTGATGAAGTAGGCGTTCTCGGCGAAGCGGGCGGCGTCGAGGACCACGAGCAGGCCGTACTGGTCGGCGACGCGGCGGACCTCGCGGATGTTGGCCATCGACACCGGCTGGCCGCCGCCGGAGTTGCAGGTCACGGTGACGAGCACGTAGGCGACGTGGCGGGCGCCGTACTCGCGGATGACGCTCTCGAGGCGGGGGATGTCGATGTTGCCCTTGAAGGGGTGGTAACCCTCCGAGGTGCGGCCGGCGTCGATTGTGCAGTCGATCGCGCGACCGCCCGCGAACTCGATGTGGGCCTTGGTCGTGTCGAAGTGCGAGTTGCCGGGCACGATCATGTGCTTCTTGATCAGCACGAAGTCGAAGACCCGCTCGCCGGCGCGGCCTTGATGGACCGGGATGGTGTAGCGGTAGCCCATCGACTCGCGGATCTGCCGCTCCATCTCGAAGAAGGAGCGCGAGCCGGCGTAGGCCTCGTCGCCGATCATCATGCGGCCCATCTGATGGACCGAGAGGGCCCCGGTGCCGCTGTCGGTGATGAGGTCGATGTAGACCTCGTGCGAGCCGAGGCGGAACAGGTTGTTGCCGCAGGCTTCGATCCTGCGGACCCGCTCCTCGTACGGCAGCAGCGAGATCGGTTCGACGACCTTGGCCCGGTACGGGATGATCTGTCGCTCAGGTTTCCTCATGTGCTCCCCACGGAGGTGGTCTTCGGCGCCTCCGCATCCACCGGGAAGCGGATGAGGAAGGTGACGCCGGTCGGATCGTTGCGCCGCACCGAGATGGTGCCGCGGTGCTCCATGATGATTCGGTAGCTGATCGAGAGGCCGAGCCCCGTGCCCTTGCCGACCGGCTTGGTGGTGAAGAACGGGTCGAAGATCTTCGACATGTTCGCCTCGCTGATGCCCTCGCCGTTGTCCGAGACCGTGATCTCGACGAAGCCCTCGTTCTCGCGTGTGCGCACCGCGACCTCCCCTCCACGCTGACACGCGTCGATGGCGTTGTTCACAAGGTTTAGTACCACCTGGTTCAGCTTCGCTGGGAAGCACGAGTGCGGGCGTGCCAGCCGCAGCTCGGACACCAAAGTCACGCCTTTGTCGCGCGCGTTGTTGCCGAGGATCATCAGCGTCTGGCGGATGCCCTCGTCGATGTCTGCGGTCTGGAATTGCGCCTCGTCGAGTCGGGCGAAATTGCGCAGCCCGAGCACGATCTCCGCCATGCGATCGAGGCCGATGAAGCTCTCCTCGAGCACCTTCTGCGTGCGCGCGAGCAGCTCCTCGATCGAGCCCTCGTCGGCCTCCTTGCGGCGCAGGACGTAGGTGAAGAAGTCGCGGAGCATGTCGAGCTGCCGCGGCGGCGGGAGCGAGCCGAGCTCGTTGCTGACGTCCTTCACGTCGGCGGCGAGGGCCTTGTCCTGGGCCAGCTTCTCGAGCGTGGTGCGGCCGGCGGCGATGCGCTCCGACTGCGGGCCGTCGACCCGCGCGAGCCAGTTCGTGGCGGCCAGGCGGCGGCTGACCGAGGTGACGCGGGCGTGGGCGAGGTGGGTGTTGTTGCGGCTGAAGGCGAGGGGGTTGTTGATCTCGTGGGCGACGCCGGCGGTGAGCTGGCCGAGGCTGGCGAGCTTCTCGCTCTGGACCAGCTGGGCCTGCGAGGTCTTGAGCTCGTGCAGCTGCTCCTTGACGGTGTCGTAGAGCTGGTTGTTGGTCAGCGAGACGGCGGCCTGGCTGGCCAGCGAGAGGGTGAGCTCGAGCGACTGGTCGTCGTAGGGGATGACGACCTCGTCGATGTTGCCGGCGCGCAGCTCGGCCGCCCGCGAGGTCTTGCGGTTGATGAGCTGGAGCACCCCGATCACGCGGTCCTCCTGGTTCTTCATCGGCAGGACCAGCATCGAGCGGGTGCGGTAGCCGGTGCGCTGATCGAAGGCGGGGCTGAAGCTGAACTCGGCGCGCGGGTCGAGCTCGTAGACGTTGGGGATGTTGAGCGGCTCACCGGTGGCGGCGACGTAGCCGGCGAGGGTCGACTTGCTGACGGGGATGGCGAACTTGACGAGCTCGAGGTCGGGCAGCGAGTCGTTCTGCGAGCTGGTGAAGCGCAGGCGACCCTGGCCCTCGTCGTCGCGCTCGAGGATGTAGAGCGAGCCGGCGTCGGAGCTGGTGAAGTCGCGGGCCGTGGTGAGGATGAAGTTGAGCAGGCGCTCCGGGTCGCGCTCGGCGGACAGGGCGATGCCGATGCGGTTGAGCTTGGTGATCTCGCCGGCGAGGCGGCGGCGCTCGTGCTCGAGGGCGAAGCAGCGGTCGGCGGCGGCGGCCTCGCGCACGGCGCAGCGCAGCGCGACGGCCAGCGCCTGCGGGTCGCCGTCGGGCGGGAGGATGAAGGAGAGGGCGTCGCCGAGGCGCTCGCGCAGGTTCGCGGCCGCGGGCGCGGGCAGCAGCGCGAGCACCCGCAAGGTGTGTCCGGGGGCGACGCGCAGCTCGGTGCCCTGCAGCGCCTCGTCGAGCAGCACGACGAGCGGCCGGCCGCGGCGGTTGCTCAGGGCCCGCTCGAGCTCGGCACGGTCGAGCGCTCGCAGCTCGCCAGGGAGGCCGGCGCCAGCCGCCGCGAGCGGGGACTCGGCGAACGAGCGCGAGCACAGCACGAGCGGTCTGGACTCGTCGGGGGCATGCACCGAAGCTGTCTCATTCGAATGCACCTGGGTGGCCATGGTCGGGGATGCGGACGGCAAACACAAGCGAAACGGCGGCGCTGCGGCCCACAGCGGACGCCGGTGTATGCACACAGGTCGCGTGGGGCCGCGAGGCCGCGGTGATGTGAGCGAGGCTCGCGGCGGGCGCATGTGTTCGCCGCGCGGCTCGGCACACATCGTCCGCGGATGCACGTGGCTGCGGCGCTGGGCTCGGCATCGGCGATGCGCCCGGGTGCATCGCGCGACGTCGCGCGCCGCGGCGTTGCGTTCGGTGGCGACACAAAGGGCGCCGCATTGGCCGACGCATTGGCCGACGCAATGGCCGCCGCAATGACACATTGGCCGCCGCATTGGGAGCCGCATTGGCCGCCGCACTGGCTGACGTCGGTGGCGACGCCGGTGCATTGCACGTGCCCGCTGGCGCGGCGGGCACGTGCAGGATCTCAGTCGACCTTGGGCAGGGCCGCCATCGCGGCCTCGATCGCCTCGGCCGGGTACTCGTAGTCGGCGAGGCTGCCGTTGTTGAACGCGTCGTAGGCCGACATGTCGAAGTGGCCGTGGCCGCAGAGGTTGAACAGGATGACGGGCGATGTGCCGGCCTCGGTGGCCTTGGTCGCCTCGCGGATGACCTGGGCGATCGCGTGGGAGGCTTCGGGGGCCGGGACGATGCCCTCGCTGCGCAGGAACACGCGGGCCGCGGTGAAGGCCTCGAGCTGGCGGACCGCGTGGGCCTCGATGATCTTCTGATCGTAGAGCTCGCTGATGATGCTGGCCATGCCGTGGTAGCGCAGGCCGCCCGCGTGCACCGGCGGCGGGATGAAGGCGGCGCCGAGGGTGTGCATCTTGATCAGCGGGGTCATGCCGGCGACGTCGCCGAAGTCGTAGGCATAGACGCCGCGGGTGAGGCTCGGGCAGGCGGCCGGCTCGACGGCGAGGATCCGGATGTCCTTGTCGTGGGCCAGCTTGTCGCGCACGAAGGGCAGGGCGATGCCGGCGAAGTTGCTGCCGCCGCCGGTGCAGCCGATGACGATGTCGGGGTAGTCGCCGGCGCGTTTGAGCTGCAGCATCGACTCCTGCCCGATGATGGTCTGGTGCATCAGGACGTGGTTGAGCACCGAGCCGAGGGCGTACTTGTACTTGCCGCCGCTGGTCGCCGCGGCCTCGACGGCCTCGCTGATCGCCATGCCGAGGGAGCCGGTGTTGTTCGGGTCCTTCTCGAGGATGGCGCGGCCGCAGTTGGTGAGGTTGCTCGGGCTCGCGTTGACCGTGGCGCCGAAGCTCTGGATCATCGAGCGGCGGTGCGGCTTCTGGTCATAGCTGACGCGCACCATCCACACGAAGCACTCGAGGCCGAAGAAGTTGCAGGCCTGCGAGATGGCGGTGCCCCACTGGCCCGCGCCGGTCTCGGTGGTGAGGCCCTGCACGCCCTCTTGCTTGTTGTAGAACGCCTGCGGGACGGCCGTGTTGAGCTTGTGGCTGCCGCTCGGCGAGCCGCCCTCGTACTTGTAATAAATCCGGGCGGTGGTCCCGAGGGCCTTCTCCAGCCGGCGCGCGCGCAGCAGCGGCGTCGGGCGCCACAGCTTGTAGATCTCACGGACCTCCTCCGGGATCTCGATGAAGCGCTCGCGGCTGACCTCTTGCTTGATCAGCTCCATCGGGAACAGCGGGGCGAGGTCCGCGGGTCCGATCGGCTGATGCGTCCCCGGGTGTAGCACCGGGGGTAGCGGTCGCGGCAGGTCGGCCTGGATGTTATACCAGCGGGTCGGGATCGCACTCTGTGGCAGGTCGAATCGCGTCACGGACTCAGTCATTCGCGGCTCCAATGCGGCCCATGATATCGCGGTCACAAGCCCGCGGGAACACTCGATCGTCGATCGCTTGCACGGCGAGCGGCGCGACTTCGCGGCGGAGCGTGGTCGTCGCGATGGGTCGATGCGCGTACACGCGTCGGTGCGGCGCGCGGCGGTGCTCGCAGGATGACTCTTGGGACATGTCCCAAGGGTCACTGGCAGAATCGCCGCGTCGCGCGCGAACGCCCGAGGGGTGCTGGACCGGGGCGGCCTGATCGGCGGCCTGATCGGCGGCCTGATCGGTGGCCCGATTGATGGCCCGCGGTGGCCAGTCAGGCGGGTCAGGGGCGGGGCTGGTGGGGGCGGACGGGGAACTCGCCGGCGCGCAGGCGCGCGAAGTATCCGCGGTAGGCGGTCATCGTGACGCCGCCGAAGAGCAGCATGATCGGGATGTTGACCCACAGCATGATGCCCGTGCCGACGGCGGTGATGTTGTCCAGCTCCTCCTCGGTGGTGATGACACCGGCGCAGGCGACGACGATGCTGACGCAGTAGAAGATCTTGTAGGGGAGGACGCTGCGTCGGCCGGCCATGTAGACCATGCCCTGCTCGCCGTAGTAGGCCCACGAGATCATGGTCGAAACCGCGAAGAGCCACGACGCGATCGCGACCATCCATTTGCCGAGGCCCGGTGAGACGCGATCGAAGGCGTGGCTGGTGAGGGCGGCGCCGACGTAGTCCTTGTAGACCTCGGTTGTGTGGAGCGTCGGCGCGACGGCGAGCGGGCCACCGGGGGCGCCCACGGGGGCCCACGTGACGGCAAGGCGATCTCCCTCGTCGGGCCCGTTGGTGTCGTCGGGCCCGTGGGTGTCGACGCGGACGACGGTGCCGGTGACGCGGCGCAGGTCGGTGCCGCTGCCGACGTCGACGGCGCCGTAGCGGGCGAGCAGGAAGACGTTGTCGCCGAGGCGCCAGTCGCTGCCGCTGATGGCGAGGCTCTCGGGGCGCTTGGGCGGGAGCGGGGTGTCGGGCAGGTCCCACACGCCGGGCTCGACGGCGACGAAGCCCGGCGGCGTGACGAGGGCGGCCTCGCCGTCGCGGTTCCAGGCGCCGCTCGAGAGCACCACCAGAGAGGTGAGGGTGCAGACGACGATGGTGTCGATGAAGGGCTCGAGGCCGGCGACCACGCCCTCGCGCACGGGCTCGGTGGTCTTGGCGGCGCAGTGGGCGATCGGCGAGGAGCCCTGGCCGGCCTCGCAGGAGAACAGGGCCCGCTTCATGCCCCACAGCACGGCCATGCCGAAGGTGCCGCCGACGAAGGCGCCGCTGGCCTCGGCGGGGTTGAAGGCGCTGACGACGATGAGGCGGAGGATGCCGGGGACCTCGCCGATGGTGTGGCCGAGCACGTAGAGCGCGGCGATCAGGTACATGCCGCACATCGCCGGGACGATCGCGCCGGCGAAGGCGCCGATGCGCTTGATGCCGCCGAGGATCACGAGGCCGACCAGCACCGCCAGGATCACGCCGACGATCGGCTGCGGCACGCCGAAGGACTCCTCGGTGACGACGCCGACGTTCCAGGCCTGGAACATGTTGCCGCCGGTGATCGTGGAGATCAGGAGGGTGATGCAGAACAGCACGCCGAGGGTGCGGCCGAGCCAGGCGAGCTTGGGGCTGCGCTGGCGCAGGCCGTCGTCGATGACCCACATCGGGCCGCCGCTCGGCTCGTCGGGGTTGTCGGTGCGGCGAAACAGCATCGACAGGGTGACCTCGGTGGTCTTGAGGGCCATGCCGGCGAGGCCGACGACCCACATCCAGAACACGGCACCGGGGCCGCCGAGAGCGATCGCCACGGCGACGCCGCCGATGTTGCCGAGGCCGACGGTGGCCGAGAGCGCGGCGGAGAGGGCCTGAAAGTGGTTGATGGCGCCGGGGTCGCGGGCGTCATCGTAGGCGCCGGTGATGACGCGGACGCCGTGGGTCAGCGCGTGGTACTGGCAGAAGCCGCTCCAAATGGTGAACAGGAGGCCGACCGCGAGGACGATGTAGAGCACGCTGTCGTGCCAGATCACCGCGTTGATGGCGGTCAGCCAGTCGTTGAGGCCCGTGCGCAGCGCGTCCATTGCATGTGCCCTTCGCCGGGCGACCGGGATGATGACAGGGGGCCGGCGCGCTGCGCAACGCCGGCGATGGCGGCCGCCCTACGCGGGGTGGCGGCGTCTTCAGGGCTTGCTGGTGGGCTCGGGCGCGGGTGCGGGCGCGGGCGGGGCGGCAGCGGGCGGGGCAGTTGCATCGCTCGGGGCAGTTGCATCGCTCGGGCCTGCTGCCGACGCCGGGGTTGGCGTGGGCGGGGCCACCTTGCCGTCGACGAAGCGCGGGGCGTCGGGGCGGAGGCCGTGCGGGACCTCGACGCGCTCACCGATCGTGACGAGGTCGCCGTAGCGGAGGATGTTGACGCGCGCGAGCAGGTCGGCGAACTCCCACGAGCTCTCGTAGTTGATGGCGCCGGGGAACTCGACCTTGCCGTCCTTGTCGGGCTTCGGGAGCTCGGCCTTGAAGGTCTTGGTGGGCGGGCCGTAGAGGCGGGTGAAGTTGGCGCTGGTCTCCTCGAAGTCCTTGAGCGCGAGGGCCTGATCCTTGTGGGTGCGCTGGTAGGAGGCGTGGCGCAGCGGGTAGCTGGCGTCGTCGAAGACGTAGAGGAGGCGGCCCGTCGAGGGCGTGCGGGCGCGGTCGCCGAGCTGGTCGCTGGAGACCTTGGGGCAGCTGAAGCGCAGCTGCGGGTTGGCCTCCCGCTTGCTGCGCTTGTTGACCCACGAGGCGGCGGTGACTGCATCCTCGCCGCGGGCCTTGGCGTCGGCGATGCGGGCCTTCTCGGACTCGCGGCGCTTGTCCATCATGGCCCGGATCGAGGTGTCGGCGCACTTGAGGTTGCGCTTGTAGACGAGGCTCTCGATCTCCGGGAACATCGAGCTGCCGATCGTGGCCTCGAAGGCGACGGTGACCGGGGCGCGCGGGCCGGGGCCGGGGTCCTTGAACTCGAACTTCCACGCCTCGGGCGCCTGGCCGGGCAGCAGCGAGGACAGGCCGGCGAGCGGGTTCTTGTCGGTTGTGGGCGCGGTGTTCTCGGCGGGCGGCGGGGCCTGGGGCGTGGGCTCGCTGCAGGCGAGGAGGCCGAGCGCGAGGCCCGTGACGCCGACGAGGCCGGCGAAGTGAACGAGGCCAGGGACAGGAACGGAGCGGGTGCGCGAGCGGAGCGATGGGTGCATGGCCAGGGGTGAAGCTACCCAAAGTGCGGCGAAGCGCCGCCCGGGGGCTGGTGGACGGAAAGCGCCGCCGTCGGCACGAGGTCGACGGCGGCGCGCGGAGGGCGAAGCCCTAGCACTTGTCGGGGTCGACGGTGACGATGTCGGCGCACAGCGGGCCGAGGGCGCCGGCGATGGCGTTCTGGTCGTCGGGGGTCACGCCCTTGTTGGTCATGGCGGTGAAGAGGTGACCGACGAGGGCGTCGAAGTCGGCCTTCTCGATGCCCATGGCCATCCCGTCGAGGAGGTCCTTGTGCGAGGTGATCATGTCGAGGCAGGGCTTGGCGGCGCCGACGTTTGGATCGGCGGGGGCCGGGGCGTCGACCTCCTTGCCGTAGATGTCGGCGATCGGCTTGGCGCCGCCGACGGTGGCGCTGGCGACCTGGCGGACCAGGCAGGTCTTGAGGCGCGTGAGGTCCGAGGTGGCGAAGAAGCTGTTGATGGTCGCGTCCATGGCCACGAGGGGGACGAAGCTGTCGGCGTCCTCGAGGCCGCCGATGACGCTGGCGATGCCGGGCTTGCGGCCGATCCGCTGGTAGACCGTGACGTCGTTGTTGGCGTCCTCGACGATGTCGGGGGCCATGCCGGCGAGCACGTCGATCACGGCGGCCTTGTCCTCGGCCGTGAGGGTCGCGACCTCGTCCATCGCCGCGCCGAAGTCGGTGGCGAGGTCGGTGAAGTCGGCGGTCGAGATGCCCATGCCCGCGTGGGCGGTCTTCATGTCCATGCAGCCGTAGACGACGCCGGCGCAGCCGACCGCCGCGCCGACCTGGGTCGCGAGGCAGTTGGTGAGGTTGCCGCCGTCGACGTCGGTGGTGAGGAAGTAGGCGTTGATGCCCTCGTTGACGAGGACCTTGCCCACGAAGCTGTTGATCACGGCCTCGACGCCGGCCTGGCCGCCGAAGTTGGTGCAGATCGGGCCGTCGGCGGGCTCACCGGTGGAGCCGCTGCCGGTCGGGGTGTCGGTGGCGCTGCCGGTCGGGGTGTCGGTGGCGCTGGCCGTCTCGGTCGCGCTGGTCGGGCTGCCGGAGGTGCTTGCGTTTTCGGTGTCGTCGCCGCCGCCAACCACGCAGGCTGGCAGGAGGCCAACGGCGCCGACGAGGGCGAGGGATGTGAAGATTCGAAGGGCCATGGGTTCAACTTCTCCTGGGTTAGTGGGTCGCAAGGTGCTTCGCGGGCGAACGCGGCCGGAGGACCCCGCGAGCGGGTCCGGCGTCCAAGAATGTGTCATGCGCTGCAGCGTCGCCCGGGCGCGAAGTACCTCCGCCCGCGGGCCAGTGTGCCACGGGTCGAGGGGCGAGTGCGTGTCGTGGGCCGCGTCGAGCTCGCGCTGGTGCGCTGGCAGTTGCGAGCGCGGCGCCGATGCGCAGCGGCTTGCGCGGGGTGTGGCGTGAGGGGCGGCGAGGATCATGGTCGCGGAGGTGCAGCGCCACGGCGTGGCCCGGGCGGCGGATCGCCGCGAGGGATCAGCCGCGGCCGAGCATGATCCGCGCGCCGGCGATGAGCTGCTTGAGCTCCGGATCGGCGACGGCATCGAGCGCGCGACGGGTCTCCTCGTCGGGCTCGGGCGAGAAGCGGGGCGCTGGCAGGGGCGGCGGGAGCTGCGTCTCGGGCGGGCGGCGGATCGCCAGGGGCGGGACCTCGCCGAGCCGGACACGCAGGCTACGCAGGCGAATGCCAGGCGCGAGCTCGCCGAGGCGGCGCAGCAGATCCTGGCGCAGATAGGTCAGTTCGTGTAGCCACTGGCTGTCATGCACGTTCAAGGTGAGCAGATCGCCGGAGACGCTGGCGGGCCAGCTGTGGGCCTCGAGGGCGGCGCCGCCGGGGCCGGCGATCCGCGGCCACAGCTCGCGCACCTGCATGAGGCGGATGGTGTCGTCGCCGACGTGGCGGCGCACGAGCTCCCACAGCGCCGCGGCCATGGGCGAGGGGGCCTGGGGTCTTCCACGGGCGCGGGCGCGGGCCATGTCCGGGCAATCTGCCACATCCTCGCGGCGCTGGTGGTGCTGGCGGGGGGCTGCGCCGGGGACGGGGCGTGGCGACGGGTGTCGTCCTCGGCCTGCGCGCCCGATGGGCCGCCGCGGCTGTGTGTGTTGGCGGGGCCGGACGCGCCGCAGGTGCTGCGGATCGGCGGCGCGGCGCTGGTGCCGGGCGAGTGCGCGGAGGGCTCACGCGCCCGCGGTGGCCGTGTTCGCGTCGAGGTCGGCGATGGTCGAGACGGTGGTCGAGACGGTGGTCGCGTGGCCCGGCGCGTGCGGCTGCGTCGGGGGGAGACGGCGATGCTGGCGGCGCCCGCGGGGGAGATCGCGGTCTACGAGCGCCGGGCCTGCGTCGCGGGGCCGTGAGCGAAGGGCCGGGCGCGGTCGGGAACTCAGGTGCGAAGGTCCCGAGGGACAGGTGCGAAGGGGCAGGTCCCGAGGGACAGGTGCGAAGGGGCAGGTTGCAACGGACAGGTGCGAATGCGCATGTCCCGAGGGACAGGTGATCGGGAGCAGGCTGTCAGCGCGGGAGCAGGCGGGCGTCGCGAGCGGCGAGGGCGAAGGCGCGGCGGCGGGCGTCGTCGCTGGCCGGGCTGTCGTCGATCGGGGCGGCGGCGGCGACGCGGAGGCGCAGGCCGGCGAGGCTCTCGTCGTCGAGGCGGGCCAGGAGATCGAGGAGCAGGCCGACGCGCATGGGATCGCGGGCGGGGGCGTCGAGCTCGCGGCGGAGCAGGGCGCGGGCGGCGTCGGGGCGGTCGCGCAGCAGCAGCGCGGCGCGGGCGAGGGCGTGGCGGCGGGTGAGCTCGGTGGGGCTGTTGGCGGCGGCGGTGGCGGTGTGGTGGTCGCCGTGGGGCTGCTCGCGGCGGTGCGCAGCCAGGTCGCGGCGAGCTCGGCGATCGCCTGGTCTTCGGGCCAGGTGAGGGGGACGCGGGGCGGTAGGGGGCGGCTGCCCTGCTCGGGCGGCGCGGGGCTCAGGGCGCGGGTCTCGTCGATGCGGCGCTCGAGCAGGTCGGCGTACTCGAGGAGGTCGCGGTCGGCGAGCTGGGCGCGCAGCATCTCGGCGACGGGGGCGACGCCGTGCGGGCTCGGGGGTTCGCCGGCGAGGAAGAGGGCGCGCTGGAACACGAGCTCGACGAAGCGGTGGTCGAACAGGCGGTCGAACTCGTGGAGGAGGGGGAGCAGGGCGCTTGGGCCCGGGCCGCCGCTGCGGGCGAGGCGTTCGGCGACGCCGCTGCCCTGGAGGTGTCGGCGGGTGCGCTGGTGTTCGACGGCGAGGAGGGCGTCGGCGCTGAAGTGCGGCGTGCGCTCGAGGGCGAGGACGGTGGTGAGGAGCTGGGCTTCGGTGCTGGCGAACAGGGCCTCGAGGCCGGCGACGCGGCGTTGCCAGTACATGCGACACAGCTCGCGGCCGAAGTGGAGGAAGCGACCGGCGAGCACGCGGGCGAGCGGGGGCAGGGGCTCGTCGGCGAGGCCGAGCTGCAGGAGGGCCTCGTGGTGGACGCGGGCGAGGTAGGCGGTGGCGCGGGTGCGTTGGTCCTGGGACAGGCCGCTCTGGGTCTGCTGGACGATCGCCAGCTGCACGGCGGCCAGCACCGCGTCGGTGACCGGGCTGACGGTGGCGGTGACGGGGTCGGGGAGCTCGGTGAGCGGGGCGAGGCTGGGGTCGGCGCGATCGAGGGCGACGAGGCGGGCGATGCCGGCGAGGTCGGGGGTGGCGGCGAGGCGGGGGGCGAGGGCGGCGGCGGCGGCGGGCGAGTCGGCCATGCGCAGGGCGTGGCGGAGGATCGCGGGGGTCGTGGGCGTGGTCGGGCAGAGGTCGAGGAGGATCGCGGCGTCGGGTGGGTGCACGGCGGCGGCGACGGCGAGCTGCTCGCAGGTGTCGATGCGCGCGGGCAGGGCGGCGGGCGCGGGGGCGGCAGGTGGTGGGACGGCGGCGACGGTGTGGCGCGCGAGCGGCTCGGGCAGGCCGGTGGGGTCGGGCTCGTCGGCGCAGGCCGACAGGGCGACCAGCGAGGCGACCAGCGAGGCGAGGACGAGGCGGCGCATGCGAATCACTCGTCGACGAGGCGGCGGATGACCTCGCGGAGGCGGGTGACGCCGCCCATGTCGCGGGCCATGAACTCGATGCCGGCGCCGTGCTCGTGATCGGTGTTGCGAATGATCGCCTGGACCTCGAGCGGGCGGGCGCTGCCGGGGGGCGTGATCTCGACGATGAGCTCCTCGCCGACGGTGAGCGGGGTCGGCGTGAGCAGCAGGGCGCCGACCTCGGAGATCTCGGAGATGGTGGCGGCGGTGAAGTCGGACTCGCCCTGACGGCGCAGGCGGATCTCGACGAGCACGGGCTGACGGATGTGGCGGCGGCGCTGGTCGAACTTCGTGCGGCCGCTCGCGACATCACGCAGGAACTGCAGCTTGCGCCACTCGCTGCCGACGCAGCGGAGCACCCCGCCGGCGCGCACGCGCAGGCGCGGGCGGGCGTTGTGCCACTTCTTGCCGACGGCGCGGACCATCAGCTTGCCGGGCAGGCCGGTGAAGAAGACCTCGCAGAGCAGCTCCTCGCCGGGCTCGAAGCGCTCGGTGGTGTAGACCTGCAGGCCCTGCTCCTCGCTGGGGAGCAGCGCGGCGATGAAGGCCTCTCCGGAGAGGTAGTGACAGCGGATTCTTCGCAACGTGGAGTACGGTCCTGGTGCCCGGCGTGGGCGAGAGGCGATGCTCGTCGGCCGGCAAGGTAACAGCACCGGGCTCGCGCTCGCAAGCGCGGCGAGCGAGGATCGGCGCGGGCCGACGCGCGTGAGCGGCGCAGGCGGATCTTGCGGACCACGAGCGGCGGGCGCCGCGAGCGAGGATCGGCGCGGGCCGACGCGCGTGAGCGGCGCAGGCGGGTCTTGTGGTGTGGCGGGGCGGCGGGTCTTGCGGCGGGGCGGGGCGGCTGCCAAGGTGGCGGCGTGTCCGAGCCGAGCGAGCAGCGGCCGCTGGTCCTGATCCCGACGTACAACGAACGCGAGAACCTCGCGGCGATCGTGGCGGCGACGCTGGTCGCGTTGCCGACGGGGCGGATCCTCGTGATCGACGACGCGAGTCCTGACGGGACGGGCGCGCTGGCCGACGAGCTCGCGCTCGCCGAGCCGCGGGTGTCGGTGCTGCACCGGGCGGGCAAGCAGGGGCTCGGGCGGGCGTACCTCGACGGGTTTCGTCGCGGGCTCGCGGACCCGTGGCGGGCGACGCACTTCGTCAGCATGGACGCCGACTTCTCGCACGACCCGAAGTACCTGCCGGGGCTGCTGGCGGCGTGCGCGGCCGGGGCCGACGTGGCGATCGGGTCGCGCTACGTCCGCGGCGGGGGCACGGTCGACTGGGGCTTCGGGCGGCGGCTGATCTCGCGGGCGGGCGGGCTGTACGCGCGGGCCCTGCTGGGCGTGCCGGTGCGCGACGTGACGGCGGGCTTCGTGTGCTACGCGCGGGCCGTGCTCGAGGACCTCGATCTCGCGGCGGTGGCGGCCAGCGGCTATGGGTTTCAGATCGAGATGAAGCACCGGGCGCACCGCCGCGGCTTCGTGCTGCGCGAGCTGCCGATCGTGTTTCCGGACCGTACGCGCGGGACCTCGAAGATGACGCCAGCGATCGCGGCCGAGGCGCTGCGGCTGGTGTGGCGGCTGCGGCGAGCGGCGTGAGCGGAAGGAGTGAGGCGTGGCGAGTAAGGTCTATCTGTCCAGCGCGGGGCGTGTGCTCGATCCAGGGGAGGCGAGCGTCAGCGTGTTCGACCGCGGGTTCCTCTACGGCGACAGCGTGTACGAGACGCTGCGTACGGCGGGCGGGCGCCCGGTCGAGCTGGCGCGCCACCTCGATCGCCTGCGCCGCAGCGCGCTGGGGATCGGGCTCGAGATCCCGTTCACGGACGTGGCGTTGCGGGCGGCGATCGCCGAGACGCACGCGGCCTCGGGCAACGCCGACAGCTACGTGCGGGTGATCGTGACCCGCGGGACGGGGCCGCTGATGCTCGACCCGCGGGTGTCGTCGTCGCCGCTGCTGGTGGTGCTGGTGCAGGAGCTGAAGCTGCCGACGGCGGCCCTGTACGAGGCGGGGCTGTCGGTGCGCATCGTCGATGTGCACAAGATCAGCGCGCGCTCGCTGGACCCGACGCTGAAGACGGGCAACTACCTCAACAGCATCCAGGCGCTGCGGCAGGCGGCCGAGAGCGCGGCCGAGGACGCGATCCTGTGCAGCCCCGCGGGCGACGTGGCCGAGGGGGCGACCAGCAACGTGTTCATGGTCCGCGCGGGCGAGCTGCTGACGCCGGCGCTGGCGACCGGGCTGCTCGAGGGGATCACGCGGGCGCTGGTGCTGGCGCTGGCGACGGAGCTGGGGATCGGGTGGCGCGAGACGAAGATCTGGCCGGACGAGCTGCGGGCGGCGGACGAGGTGTTCCTGACCTCGTCGGTGCGCGGGGCGATGCCGGTGACGACGCTCGACGGGCAGCGGGTCGGCGCGGGCGGGGTCGGGCCGGTGACGCGGCGGATCTTGATCCGGTATCAGGCGTACATCGACGCGGTCGCGGGCGGGGCTGACGACCTGCTGCGCTGAGGCGGTATCAGGGGTCCGTCGAGGTCGCGGGCGGGGTTGACGACCTGCTGCGCTGAGGGCTCACGGGGCGTACTTGGTGAGCCACACGTCGGCGAACTGGCCGACGCGGTACTCCTCGCCGGCGGCGTAGATGTGGCCGCTGGCGTCGATAGCGACGGCGCGGGCGATGTCGTTGCCGGCGTCGACGCCGTCGTGGATCTGCGTCCACAGCTCGTCGCCGGCGGGGCTGTGCTTGCGGACCCAGGTGCGGGCGAAGTCGTTGGCGGTGTACTCCTCGCCGACGGCGATGAGGTTGCCGCTGGCGTCGAAGGCGACGCCGTGGCCGATGTCGTTGTCGCCGCCGTCGCTGTCCTGGATCTTCGCCCACACCTCGAAGCCGGAGGCGTTGTACTTGGCGCTCAGGATCGCGGCGAGGCCGGCGACCTCGTAGACCTCGCCGACGAGGCCGATGTTGCCGTCGTTGTCGACGGCGACGGCGTGCCAGAGGTCGTTGCCCTTCATGTGGTCGGCGGTGCGGGTCCACAGCTCCTTGCCGGCGGCGGAGTACTTGCGCAGCCACAGGTCGGCGAGGCCGATCGGGACGTAGATGTTGCCGGCGACGATGAGGTCGCCGCCTTCGGTGAAGGCGACGGCGTTGCCGGCGTCGTTGCCGGCGTTGGCGTCGTAGGTGTCGGTCCAGATCTCGAGGCCGTCGGGGTCCATCAGGCGGGTCCAGACGTTGTGCAGGCCGATGAGCTTGTACTCCTCGCCGGTGACGGCGATGTTGCCCTGGGGATCGACGGCGACGCCGAAGGCGCGGTCGCCGAGGCCGGAGTCGCTGCTGTAGGTCATCTGCCACACGGGCTTGCTGTCGGGGCCGAGCTTGAGGAAGAGCATGTCGGCGCCGTCGCCCGCGACGTAGGTCTCGCCGACCATCACGAGGTCACCGTCGGGGGCGACCGCGACGGCGTGGAGGATGTCGTCGCCGTTGCTGTCGCCGTTCCAGCTGAAGCTCCACAGGATGTCGCCGTCGGGGCTGTACTTGCGGGCCCAGGCGTTGGCGTTCTCGCCGACGACGAACTCCTCGCCGACGATGATCACGTTGCCGTCGGCGTCGACCGCGGCCCCGCGGGCGCGGGCGTTGCCGGCGTCGTCGCCGGGGTAGTACTCCGTCCACAGCTCGCTGCCCGACTGGACGCAGTCGACGTTGCAGCCGTCGCCGTCGACGGCGTTGCCGTCGTCGCAGGCCTCCGGTCCGTTGACCTCGGCGTCGCCGCAGTGCGGGCCGAGGGCGCTGCAGTCGGGCAGGCAGCCGCCGTAGGCGCCGTCGTTGGTGCCGTCGTCGCAGGCCTCGGCGCCGTTGACCTCGCCGTCGCCGCAGACCGACTCGGGGCAGACGCAGGGGCCGAGCTCGTCGCCGCCGTCGCTGCAGGTCTGGGTGCCGACCTGGCCTTCGGGACAGTCGCAGGCGACGGTCTGGCCGGGCTCGCAGACGGGCGTGCCGCCGCTGCTGCTGCCCGCACTGGCGCTGGCGCTGGCGCTGGTGGTGGGGAGGTCGCCGGTCGGGGTGTCGTCGCTGTCGCTGCTGGTGGTGGCGTTGCTCGTGCCGGTGCCGCTCTCGGAGGCGGAGGCGCTGCCGGAGGCGGAGCTGCTGTCGCCGCAGGCGGCGGCGAGGAGCAGGGTGGAGGCGAGGGTGGTGCGGGTGCGTGCGAGCATCGCCCGCACGATATCACGCGGTCGCGGGCGGCTTGAGGGGACGGGCGCGGCCGACCTCGGGGCTGTCGCTCATGATGTCGTCGAAGGCGACCGGGCTGGCCTCCTTGAGGACACCGCCAGGGGCGTCGGCGGTGCCGATGAGGGCGATGACTCCGCGGGCCGAGCCGTAATAGTTGCTCTGCGCGTGGTCCTCCTCGTCGATGCAGCGGCGGACCAGCGAGCGCGAGAGGCGGGGCATGCGGAGCATGTCGAGGGCCTGCTCCCACAGGCCGTCGAGGAGGTTCGGGTCGGCGGGGAACTCGAGCAGGCCGGCGAGCAGGAGGAGGAGGCCGGCACGCTGACCGCCGCGGGTGTCGAGCGGGGCGTCGGCGAGGTAGCCGAGGTCGACGGCGCGCCAGTACGCGTCGGCGGCGACGAGCAGGCGCTTGAGCTCCTGGGCGCTGTGGGCCAGGGTGGCGTGGAACATGACGTCGGCGGAGAGGCCGTCCTTGACCCGCGGGTCGGGGATGTAGCGGACGACGGCGGGAGCGCTGGCGAGGTCGACGGGGGGCGCGGGGCGGGTGGGGCCTGCCCGAGGGGACGTCGCGCGGGGGATCGACGGCGTCGTAGAAGCCGGCGGCGCGGAACACATAGAAGTTCTCGGCCTGGCCGGGGAGGCCGTCCCACAGCTCGGAGTACTGGGCGACGCGGTTGAGGCTGCCGGCGGCCCAGCTGAGGCCGCGGGCCGCGTCGCCGCCGATCTGCGAGGCGGCGACGCCGGGGTTTCGCGGGGTGGCGGAGTCGCGGATGGCCTCGGCGATCTCGACGACGCGGAGATCGAGGAAGCCGTCATAGAAGTCGGCCTTGCCGTCGCGGTTGATGTCCTCGTAGCGGGCGACGATCAGCGGGTGGGCCGGGCCGATGAACTGCACGAAGCCGGGGGTGCGGCTCTGCTTGTGGTGCCACTGGGCCTTCTGGATGCGGAGGTCGATCGCGGCGAAGTCCTCGCGGGCGGCCATGCCCTGGAGGATCGCGTGGAAGCAGTCGATGCCCTCGCTGGCGGTGGTCTCGTCGTTCGCGCCGGTGTTGAAGTAGGTGCTGTCCCAGGAGGAGTAGATGTCGGCGTCGGGGAACAGGCGGGAGATCGCAAAGCGCGTGGTGAGGCCGGCGCACTGGCAGTTCATCATCAGCTTGTAGCCGGCCTGCGTGACCTGGGTGAGCGCGGCCCGCATGTCGAAGGCGCCGAGGTTGGCGTGGCGGCTGATGACGAGGCCGTGGAAGTAGGCGCTGCCCATCTCGACGTTCTCGTCGCGCGGCGAGGCGGAGCGGACGAAGAGCAGGATGTCCTGGCCGTCGGGGCCGCGGAAGGGGGCACGCAGGACGTGGTAGCCGTCGCCCCACGAGAGCGGGCTGGCGGGGGCGTCGGCGGGGAGCTCGGCCTTGGTGAAGTGGTACTTGTTCTCGAGGATCTTGACCTCGCCGGGGAAGAACTCGGAGGCGGAGTTGAGGACGAAGCGCCAGGTGCCGGTGAGCTCGGCGTAGGGCGGGGCGGCGCGTCGGAGGCCGCGCAGCAGCGCCTCGGCCTGCTTCTGATCGTCGGGGCGCAGGGCCGGGCCGCGCATCGACAGCAGCGAGATGGCGTGGGCCCGCAGATCGGGGCGCGCCTTGGGGCCGGTCTCGGCGGCGATGAGGGCGAAGATGCGGGCGGCGGCGAGGTCGGCGACGGCGCGGAAGCTGGGATCCTTGAGCACGGTGGCGACGATGTGCGAGAGCACGGTGAGCGCCGCGGAGCGCAGCTGGGCGGCGTCGAGCGGATCGATGTTGGCGGCTCCGGGGGCAGCAGCCGAGAGCACCGCGTTCAGCTGGGCGAGCAGGGCCTGGGCCTGGGTCGGGCTCAGACGCTCGGGGCGCAGCGGCTCCTCGGGGTGGAAGGGGCTGGCGGGGAACAGGCACTCGAAGCTGGTGGTGCGGCGGGTCGAGACCCAGCGCGCCGCGGTGACGAGGACGGGCAGGGCGTCGAGCCACACCGGGGCGGGGCCCTCGGCGTTGCCGGCGAGGGTGCCGTCGGCGAGCAGGAAGAGGGGCGGTGCGCCGTGCACGGCGGCGGTGAGGTCGAGGGCGCTGCGCGGGGCCTCGGGCGCGGCGGGGGTGGGCGCGGCGACGGGGCGCGGGGGCAGGCCGCCGATGGCGACGAGGTGGCGACGCACGCTGCTGCTGCGGCCGGCGAAGTGCACCTGCACGCGCTTGCCGAGGGCGAGCGAGAGGATCGTGCGGGCGTTGTCCGGGGCGGGGCTCAGCTGCACGTGGTAGTCGCGCTCGCCGATCAGGAAGAGGTGCACGCCGACCGCGGCGCGGGCCGTGTTGAAGCTCTTGCGGGCCGCGGATCCGCTGGCCATCAGCTCGGCGGGGAAGGTGTGAACGACGGCGACGAGGCCATCATCGCTGCGTACTTGCACTTCAAGACGATTCGCCATGGGGGGTTCTCACCTTCGTTTCGGGCGCATCGTATCGTGATACCGTGCCTTCCGCATGCGCTTCAAACTGCTCGGACACAGTGGTCTCCGCGTCTCGGAGATCTGCCTCGGAACGATGACCTTCGGCAACACGTGGGGGGCGATGGGGGCCGAGCCCGCGGTGTGTCGCGCGATTTATGACGCCTATCGCGCGCGCGGGGGCAACTTCGTCGACACGGCGAACAAGTACATGGAGGGCATGAGCGAGCGCATCGTCGGCGAGTGCATTGCGGGAGATCGCGACCGGGTGGTGCTGGCGACCAAGTACTCGCTGAGCACGGCCAACGGGGATCCGAACGCCAGCGGCAACAGCCGCAAGAACATGGTCCAGGCGGTCGAGAAGAGCCTGAAGCGGCTCGGCACCGATTACATCGATCTGTATTGGGTGCACATCTGGGACTTCGTGACGCCCACGGAGGAGGTCCTGCGCGGGCTCGATGACCTCGTGCGGGCGGGCAAGATCCTCTACATCGGGGTGTCGGACACGCCGGCCTGGGTGGTCTCGCGCGCCAACACGATCGCCGAGCTGCGCGGGTGGAGCCGCTTCGTCGGGCTGCAGGTCGAGTACAGCCTGATCGAGCGCGCGGTCGAGCGTGAGCTGCTGCCGATGGCCGCGGCGCTCGACGTGACGGTCACGGCGTGGTCGCCGCTGGGGGCCGGGCTGCTGTCGGGCAAGCACACCGTGACCGACGGCGCGGCGGTCGACACCGGGCGCTCGCAGATGGCGGGTGGTCGCCTCAACGCCCGCACCCGCGGGGTGATCGAGGCGCTGACGCAGGTCGCGGGCGAGCTCGGCAAGCCGCCGGCGCAGGTGGCCCTGAACTGGCTGCGCCAGCGGCCGACGTCGGTGATCCCGATCGTCGGGGCGCGCAAGCTGGCGCAGGTCGAGGACAACCTCGCCTGCCTCGACTTCACCCTGGCGCCCGAGGCCATCGCGCGCCTCGACGCGGCCTCGGCGATCGAGCTCGGCTTCCCGCACGACTTCGCGGCCGCCGACTGGGTGCAGAAGGTGACCTTCGGCGACGCGCCCGACCTCATCGATCGGCGGCGCGGCGGCGGGGTCTGATGGTTGGGGAGCTGGTGCTCAGGACATGTCTGCCAGGACATGTCCTGAGGGTCAGCCATCGAGCAGGCGCGTGAGCCAATCGGCGAAGCCGGCGTCGACGAAGAGGCGGCGCAGGTGGTGCTCGAGCTCGCCGTGCAGGGGGGCGCGCCAGGCGTCGACCTGGCCGGGCCCGAGCAGCTCGCCGACGCTGCGGGCCTCCAACTCGTCGACCAGGGACTGGAGGACGGCGCTGGCCTCGTCAGGGAGGCGGTCCCACTCGGCGAGGGCCCGGGCCGCGGCGTGCAGGTCGGCGGCGAGGGCCTGCGGGTCGAGCTTGTGGAGCTCGGCGAGGACGACGGAGCCGGGCAGGGCGAGGACGGAGCGGACGGCGTCGCCGCGCCAGGCGGCCATGTCGGCGGCGTAGCGCGGGTCGCTGGCTCGCTCGACGATGAGGTCGAGGGCGCGGCCGAGGGCGCCGTCGACGAAGCTGCGCACGCGGTCCTCGAGCTGATGTTCGATCTCGGCGCCGACGACGGAGGCGACGCCCTTGGCGACGCCCATGAGCTTGGAGCGGATGCCGGCGCCGGGGATCCACCCGGTGTCGGGCATGGCGGTGCGCAGGCGGGTGGCGAAGTCGAGGATGGTCGTCTGCAGGACGCTGCGGAGCAGCGCCCGCATGCCGGCGTGGTCGATGGCGGCGCGCACGAGCTCGCGGCTGGGGGTGAAGGGCCGGCGCAGGGCGGTCTGCAGGGCCTTCTGGAGCTCGGGCGGGAGCTGGGCGGCGAGCGGGCCGGGGCGGGCGACGGCGGCGGCGCGGCGGCGGGCGATCGCGGCGGCGAGCTGCTCCGGGTCGATCGCGGCGACGCTGCGGCGCAGGCCGGCGACGAAGGCGGGGACGATGCGGGTCGGGGCGATGAACTCGCGGACCGGCGTGGCGAGGACGGCGTCGAAGATCACGCGCGCGAGCTCGGTCGCGAACGCAGGCTGGTCACGCAGGCGCGCGATGGCATCGGTGGCAGACGACACGCCGCTGCTATAGCAGGCTTGCCACGGGCTGAGATACGCTGGGTTCACGCACGCGGGCCCGGAGTTTGAGAACGCCGGGCCGAGACACGCGTTCGCCCGCCGCCATGCGAAGCAGCACGCTCCCGATCGCCAGCCCCTGCCACGAGTCCTGGGACGCCATGTCCGGCGAGGCGGAGCGTCGCTTCTGCGGCGTATGCCAGAAGGACGTGCACAACCTCTCGGCGATGAAGCACGAGGAGGCGCAGGCGCTGCTGCGCGAGAAGGCGGGCGAGCACCTGTGCGTGCGCTACACGGCCGAGGCGGACGGGACGCTGCGGTTTCGCGATCTGGTGCCGCGGGCGAGCCTGACGCGGAAGATCGTGCGGACGGCCTTCGCGGCGTCGCTGCTGGCCGCCTGCACGCCGCACGGCGAGGGGCCGGTGGGCGAGCTGGGTCAGGAGGTCATCGAGTCGATCCGCAAGGAGACGGTGCCGACGCCGGACGGCGGCTGCGACTACACGACCGGGCCCTTCACGACCTTCCACTTCCCTCCGGGCCACGCGCTGTGCAAGGGCGTGCTCGAGGCGGTGCGCATCGAGTCGGAGCCGATGCCGATGATGGGGGCGCCGCCGCCGATGCGGGTGATGGACGAGCCGCCGTTGCCGCCGCCGACCGTCGCGCCGGTCGAGCAGGTGAAGATGGGCGAGGCGATCGCGGTGCCTCCGCACGTGAGCCCGTTCGAGCCCTGCGATCCGAAGCCGGGCTTCGCTCCGCCGCCGCCGGGCGAGCCGGGCCACGAGAAGATGGGGGACATCGCCCCGCCCGAGCCGCCCCGGCCGCCGAAGCAGCCGCAGGAGCGCACGCCCCTGATGGGGGACATCGCGGCGCCGGAGCCGGAGCCCGAGCGCGAGCTGATGGGGAAGATCGCCCCGAGCCACGATTGAGCCACCACGATTGAGCCACGATTGAGCCACGATTGAGCCACGATTGAGCTGGGAGAACCAGCCATCGACCCGCACGTTAGCGAGGCCGCCATGCACAGCAACACCGTGACGATCGACAGCCCCTGCCACGAGTCGTGGGAGGCGATGCAGGGCGACGCGGCGCGTCGCTTCTGCGGGGTGTGCCAGAAGCACGTCCACAACCTCTCGGCGATGGCGCACGACGAGGCGCAGGCGCTGCTCGCGGCGAAGGCGAAGGAGCACCTGTGCGTGCGCTACAGCAGCGAGGCCGACGGGACCCTGCGCTTTCGCGACCTGGTGCCGCGGGCGAGCCTGACGCGGAAGATCGTGCGGACGGCGTTCGCAGCCGCGGCGCTGGCCGCCTGCACGCCGCACGGGGAGGCGCCGCTGCAGGGGCTCGGCGAGGCGATCATCGAGACCGTCCGCGAGAGCACGGTGGCGAGCGTGGACGGTGGATGCATCTACACGACGGGGCCCTTCACGAGCTTCCACCTGCCGGCCGGGCACGCGCTGTGCCGGATGTCGGGCGAGGGCGAGACGATCGCCGAGCCGGTGGTGGAGGAGGGCCGCGTGCCGGTGATCGAGGCCCAGCCGGAGCGCGAGGTGCAGGGGCTGGTGATGGCGGCGCCGGAGCCGAAGCCGACGCTGGTGCCCTGCGACCCCGCGGCGAAGGATGAGCCCGCGACCAAGCAGCCCGATGACCCGCCGAGGCGGCGGCCGATGATGGGCGGCAAGCGGCCGGCGCGGGACGTGGCCGAGAAGATGGGCAAGATGCAGCTGCCGGTCGACGAGCTGTAGCCCGCTCGGCGCGAGGCGATCACGGGCGCGCTGGGGCCGGCGCGGCGTCGAGGTCGCGGGCGGAGGCCGGGCCGGCGGCGCGGAGGTAGGCGATGGCGGCGGCGCGGAGCCTGGCGGCGCGCTCGGGATCGTCGAACTCGAGGGTGTCGGCGAGGGCGACTTGGACCTCGGCGCGCAGGGCCGGCGCATGCTCGCCGCCGGCGACTTGCTCGCCGGCCTGGATGAGCAGATCCCGGGCGGCGGCCCGTTGATCACGGGCGAGGTAGACGCGGGCGACGCACAGGCGCGCGCGCAAGGTCAGCGGTGCACCTGGCCCATGGGACAGCTCGGCGAGGGCCAGCGCCTCCTTGCAGGCGAGCAGCGCCGGCTCGATCTGGCCGGTCGCAAGGAGGGCCGCGCCGAGCTCGTGCAGGACGATGGCGCGCACGTTGTCGAGGGAGGCCTGCTCGTCCCGGTCGCGGCGGGGCTCGGGGTCGTCGAGGGCGAGGGCCTCGCGGGCGAGGGTGATGGCCTCGCCCGGCTGGCCGCGATCGCGGGCGAGGCGGGCGCGGCCGCGGAGCACGGCGCGACGGATGTCGCGGCCGGGGTCCTGACCGACGCGATCGAGGGCGGCCTGGTACTCGAGCTCGGCGGCCTCGCCACGGCGCTCGTCGGCGAGGGCGTCGGCGATGAGGATGTGCACCTGGGCGCGCTCGGGCGGGGGCGCGTCGCGGCGGAAGCTGAGGACGCGGCGCAGGGTGGTCAGGGCCGCGTCGTGGCGGCCCTGCTGGGTCTGGAGCTCACCCAGCTGGATGAAGGCGACGATGGCCAGGCCGGTGGGGCCGTTGCGGCGGAGGTAGATCGCGGCGGCCCGTTCGCTGGCGGCGACCGCCTCGCGCAGCTCGCCGCGGGCCGCGAGGATCGATGAGAGGTTGATGAGACAGTCGGCGACGTTGGGGCTGTCGGGGCCGTAGGCGCGCTCCATCAGCTCGATCGTCGGGCGCAGCGCGGCGAGGGACTCGCTCCACTCGTGGCGGTGGAGGTGGATCGAGCTGATGTTGATGCCGGCGCTGGCGAGCGACGGGTGCTCGCGGCCGACACCGGCGCGGAGGATCTCCTGGCTGCGCAGGAACAGCGCCAGCGCCTCGTCGGGGCTGCCGCCGGCCCAGCGCGCGTGGGCCAGGCCGGCGACCATGCGGGCGGTGCGAGGGTCGTTCGCGGGGAAGCTGGCCTCGGCGAGCGCGAGGCCCTCGCTGGCCGCGGCGATGGCGTCGACGAACAGGCTGAGCCGGGTCTGGATGTAGCTGCGGTACAGGAGGTACCAGACGCGCTGGTCGGGGGGCTCGCCGGTGCGTTGCAGCAGGCTGCGCGCGTGCTCGGACCAGGCGAAGGCCTCGGGGAAGCGGGCCACGCGGTAGTGCACGAGGCTGAGGGTGATCGCGGCGTCGGTGGCGACGCTGTCGTGGGCGATGCCGAGGGCGAGGTGATACGCGGACGCGAGGTGGCCGCGGGCGAGCTCGTAGTCGGCGGTGGCCTCCTCGCTGCGACCGAGCTCGAGCAGGGCCTCGGCGCGCAGCGGGAGGTAGTCGAGGTCTTCGCTGCTGCGGCGCACGGCGCTGGCGATCTCGCGGGCGTCGCGGGGCCGGCCGGCCTCGCGGCGGGCGGCGGCGCGGGCCAGGTGGGTGCGGGCGCGGGCGACGACATCGGCGAGCGCGGGGTCGCCGGGCGGGGCGACCCGCTCACGCACGAAGCGGTCCTCGGCGCAGCGCCCCGGCGGGGTGAGGCTGCTGACCAGCTGCAGGCCACGCTCGACCGTCGCCGCGTCGGCGGTGACGAGGGTCGCTACCAGGGCGTCGAGCTCGTCGAGGTTGGTGTCGAGGCAGCGGTTGCGCAGGTCGAGCAGCTCGCTCGAGGCTTCGCCCCGGAGGTGGGTCGCGGCGCAGAAGTCGTCGCGCTGCTGCGACCACGCGGCGGCGTGGGCGTCGAGCTCCGCCTGTACTTTGGGCCAGGTCTCGGCGGCGTAGACGACCCCGGTGGCGAGGAAGGCGGCGCGGGCCGCCGCGGCGCGGTCCTCGTCCCACACCTTGCGCACGCGCTCGGCCCCGTGGTCGCAGCGCTGCTCGGCGGCGAGGTAGCCGGAGCCGATCGCGGCCGCGAAGCCGAGGGTGAGGGCGGCGCCGCCGAGGCCGAGTCGTCGCCAGCGGCGCGCCGGGTCGGCCGCGAGGGCGGCGAGCAGCGCGGGCATGTTCGGGAAGCGGTCCGCGGGGGCGCGCTGGAGGCCGCGGATCAGCAGGCGACGCAGGTGGCCGGGCACGGGGCGCAGCTCGACCGGCAGCTCGAGGCTGCGGAACACGGCGACGCGGATCTCGGCGGCGGTGCGGCCGGTGAAGGGGCGGCGGCCGTAGAGCGCCTCGAACAGGGCGACGCAGAAGGCGAACTGATCGCTGCGGGCGTCGGCGGGCTGGCACAGGTGCTGCTCGGGCGACATGTACGCGGGCGTGCCGATGAACGATCCGACCTGCGTGAGCGTGACCTTCGGCGAGGGCGTGGTCTCGACGTGCTCATCGAGATCGGGGACGCCGCGCGGCGGGCGGGCGAGGCCGAAGTCCAGCACGCGGACCCGGCCGTCGTCGCCGACCAGGACGTTGTCGGGCTTGAAGTCGCGGTGGACCACGCCGGCCGCGTGGGCGGCGGCCAGGCCCTGGCCGGCCTGCAGGAACACGCCGACGATCTGTCGCCAGGTCCGCGGCTCGGCGGTGAGCCAGGCCCGCAGATCGCGACCGGCGACGTACTCCATGGCGAGGAACACGGCGTCGGCGAATTTGCCGGCGTCGAACACCTGGACGACGTTGGGGTGGGAGAGGCGGGCCATGGCCTGGGCCTCGCGCAGCAGGCGGGCCTCGCCCTGGCTGTGGTGCTCGCTCCGCATCGCGGGGCGCAGCAGCTTGAGCGCGACGGGTCGCTCGAGCTCGGGATCGAAGGCGTAGTAGACGACGCCCATGCCGCCCTCGCCGAGCTTGCGCACGATCACGAAGCGATCGATGTGCGTCGGCGTCGGCGCGGGCAGCGTGGCCCGCGGGAGGGCGAGGTCGACGGCGTTGCCGGGCGCCGTGGCCGGGACATGCGGGCCGCCATGGGACCCGAGGCCCGACAGGGCACCCGACCCGACTTGTGACCGGTCGCGCGGGCCATCACCGACCTGATCGATGCGCGTGACCTCGGAGTCATCCACCGCGGGGATCATCCCTGAAAATCGCGGCGAGTGGCGGCCGCAGGGGCGGGCGATCCTGAACACCGGCGCAGGTGCCCGCGGCTTGCGTTCGCGCGGGGCCGCGGAGTAGGGTGTGCGCCCGTTCGCCCCAGGAAATACTCGTGAAGCCGATCCAGATCTGTCAGCACCTTGGCCAGGGACACATCGACGCGTACTACGACGAGCTGTCCGGCAAGGAAGTCCGCGCCGTCCTCAAGGCGGGTGGTTGCAGCGTCAACGTCCCGGAGACCGCGTACACCCAGTCCGCCCGTCGTCGCGCGTGGCGCAAGCGCTTCGACGCCGAGTTCGGCGGGGGCAACGATCAGCTGGCGCTGGCGCTGCTGCTCGAGTGGTTGATGCGCCACCACCGGAGCATGCTGGTCGACTACCTCGACTTCCTCGGCGTGAAGCACCGCCAGGGTGAGACCGACGAGGACTTCTGCGCCACGCGCGACGAGGCCCAGCTGCGCGAGGGCGTGGCGGAGCTGCTCAAGAAGTACCCGGCGGCGCATGTGGCCACCTACCTGCTGCTGGTCGGTCACCTGCAGGAGACGCCGGTCTACGACCAGACGCCCGAGGTGCTCACCTCGCTCGGGATGTCGGCCGACGCGGCGGCGAAGTACGTCGAGGCGCACAAGCTCTCGTACAAGCCCAAGGCCCAGCGCTCGCCGACGCCGATGATCACCACGCAGCCGGCGGCCTGAGCCGAGGAGCACGCGTGATGGATCGCCTGGCGCTGCTGCAGAAGTTCGTGGCCGACAAGCCAGACGACCCCTTCGCCCGCTACGGGCTGGCGATGGAGCTCAGCAAGCGGGGTCTGGCGGCCGAGGCCGACGCGGCGTTCGTGGAGCTGATGACGCGCCACCCGAGCTACGTGCCGGCCTACCTGATGGCGGGCAACGCTCGCCTCGCGCGGGGCGACCGCGATGGCGCGCGCGAGGTGTTCACGCGGGGCGTCGCCGCGGCCACTGCGGCCGGGGACAGCCACGCGCTCGGTGAGCTGCAGGCCGCGAGGGCGGCCCTGGATTGAGCGAGCTCCCGCCCGACCTGGTGTTCGCCAGCCCGCGCAAGCTGCCGCGCGCGGCGGACCTGCGGGGGCGGGTGGTGGTGCTCGACCTGGCCTTCGCGGCCGACGGCATGGGCGGGCCGGGCTTCGCCAAGATCACCGGCCGCTTCCTCAAGGAGCTCGGGCCGCGCCTGGCTCGCTGGGTCGACCACCACGACCACGACCTGCACGCGCAGTACCGCGGCGACGATCGCTTCGTGCTGCACACCAAGGCCGAGCACGGCGCGTGCCCGGAGATCATCACCCCCGAGCTGGTCGCGCGGACCGGCCCGATCGACACGATCGTCGCCCACTTCGACCTCGACGGGCTGTACGCGGCGGCGAAGTGGATCCTCGGCGGACGCGAGCCCTACCCGGGGGCCGACGCCGACGCCCGCGCGGTCGACACCCGCGTCGGCGAGGTGAGCCCGCGGGCCCAGCTGATCGACAAGGCGCTGCGGGTGCACTTCGACGACGCGGTGCTCAAGCAGCGCATCGTCCACTGGCTGTGCCGCGGCCTGCGACCCGGGGTCGAGCACGACACGATCGTCGCGGCGGCGGCGGACTTCGATCAGCGCGCGAGCGAGGCGGTCGCGCTGGCGTCGCGCTACACGGTCGAGGATGACATCGCCCTGCTGCACCTGCCGAGCCACCCGCGGCCCTTCGACAAGACGGAGCTGCTGCTGCTCGGACAGCGGCGGGCGAGCGTGGCGATCGTGGTCGACGGGACGACCGTCAACATCGCGGCGGGCTTCGACAGCGGGCTGAACTTCGTGACGCTGCTCGAGCTTGGCGGCGGGATGCCGACGCGGGTGTCGGTGCCGCTGGCCCGCCTCGACCTTGCGCTGGCGAAGATCCGCGAAGCGCTGCGCTCGCGCTGAGCTCGTCCTGCAGGCACGCGCCGCTGTATCGTTTCGGTGCAGCGCGCCGGGCTGCATCGAAACGATGCAGTCGTGCATCCAGGACGCGCGCGCGAGTGCCCGCTCGCGTGCGGTTCGATGTGCCGGTGGTCTTCGACTCGGGGACCAAGCGCTTCGATCGCAAGACGCTGGATCAGGCGATCCAGATGATCTCGATCGCGCCGGAGGGCTGGTACCTGGTCGTCAAGAACCCGGCGTCGGACAAGAGCCACCCGCGGACCGGGGCGCTCAACAACCTGCCGAACCTCGACACCGGCCGCAAGGTGAACATCCCGGGGCCGGTGTCCTTCGCGCTGTGGCCGGGCCAGATGGTGCGCGTGCTGCAGGGCCACCACCTGCGCTCGAACCAGTACCTGCTGGTCCGCGTGTACGACGAGGAGGCGGCCAAGACCAACTGGAAGAACGCGGTGATCAAGCCGCAGAAGACCGGCGAGGGCGAGCCGGAGGGGGAGGGGATCAAGCACCTCGAGGCGCTGCCGGACCTGACCATGGGCAACCTGCTGGTCATCCGCGGCACCGAGGTGTCGTTCTACATCCCGCCGACCGGCGTCGAGGTGGTGCCCGACGTCGACGGCAACTACGTGCGCGAGGCGGTCACGCTCGAGCGCCTCGAGTACTGCATCCTGCTCGACGAGAACGGCTCCAAGCGCTTCATCGTCGGGCCCGACGTGGTGTTCCCCAAGCCGACCGAGGTGATCGTGCGGATGCGGGGCTCGCGGAAGTTCCGGGCGATCGAGCTGAACGAGAACTCGGGCCTGTACCTCAAGGTCATCGCGCCCTACGAGGAGAACGGCGTCGCCTACAAGGTCGGCGACGAGATCTTCCTGACCGGCCGCGACACGATGATCTACTTCCCGCGCACGGAGCACGCGATCGTCAAGTACGGCGATCAGGAGAAGCACCACGCGGTCGCGATCCCGGCCGGCGAGGCGCGCTACGTGCTCGACCGCATGAACGGCAAGATCAGCCTGGTGCGCGGCCCGGCGATGTTCCTGCCCGACCCGCGGCGCGAGGTGATCGTGCGCCGCGTGCTCGACCCGAAGACGGTCGCGCTGTGGTTCCCCGGCAACCGCGAGGCCTACGAGCACAACCGCCGCCTGGCGGCCCAGAGCGCGCCGCCGTTGACGGCCGACGCCGGGGCCTTGAGCGCGCCGGCGCCGGCCCAGGCCAAGGCCCCCGCGGGCGCGCCGGCGGCGGCCAAGGCCGCGTCCGGGGCGATCGCCACCCGCGAGACCCAGGCCCCGCCGCCGCCGCCCAACGAGTTCGCGGGCGACGACTTCAACCGCAACCAGAACTTCACCGGGCCGCGGACGATCGTGCTCGACACCCGCTTCGAGGGGGCCGTGGCGATCGACGTGTGGACCGGCTACGCGGTGCTGGTGGTCAGCAAGACCGGCGAGCGCCAGGTCGTCAGCGGGCCGCACACCCGCCTGCTCGAGTACGACGAGAACCTGCAGGTGCTCGAGCTGTCGACCGGCACGCCGAAGTCGGACGCCAACCTCTACAAGACGGTGTACCTGCGCACGCTCAACAACAAGGTGACCGACGTCGTCGAGGCCGAGACCCTCGATCTCGTGCGCGTGCACCTGCAGCTGTCGTACCGGGTGAACTTCGAGGGCGACCCGGCGCGCTGGTTCGAGGTGGAGAACTACGTGAAGTTCCTGACCGACCACCTGCGCTCGCTGATCCGCCACGCGGTGAAGCGCCACGGGATCGAGCACTTCTACGCCAACGCGGTGAGCGTGCTGCGGGACATCGTGCTCGGCACCGTCGGCGAGGACAGCAAGCGCCCGGGTCGCCGCTTCGACGAGAACGGGATGCGCATCTACGACGTCGAGGTGCTCGAGGTGGCGATCGGCGACGAGACGATCGCCGAGCTGCTGGTCCAGGCCCAGCACGCGGCGGTGCAGCAGACGCTGCAGCTGGCCGCCGAGCAGCGCCGCCTCGAGGCGACCCGGCAGAGCGAGTCGATCGGGCAGCAGATCGCGGAGCTGCAGTCGCAGACGCGGCAGAAGCAGAGCGGGCTCAAGACCCTCGAGGTCGAGCAGCTGCTGCGCCACCAGCTGGCCGAGCAGGCGGCGAAGATCGAGCTGCACGAGCGCCAGCAGACGGCGCTGCTGACCGAGCAGGAGCGGGTGGGGACGATCCACCAGGCCGAGCTGGCCCGCCGCAAGGCGGCGCAGGAGCTCGAGCTGTCCCTGGCGCAGCAGAAGCTCGAGCAGAAGCTGCGCGAGCTGGCGGCCGAGGTGAGCGCGGTGGCCGAGAAGGCCCACGCGGTCTCGCCGGACCTCATCGCGGCGCTGCAGGCCTTCGGCGACAAGGCCCTGGCCGGCAAGATGGCCGAGAGCATGGCCCCGCTGGCGATCCTCGGCGGCGAGAGCGTGTCGGAGGTGCTCAGCCGGCTGCTGCGCGGGACGCCGCTGGCCCGCCTGCTCGAGGCGAAGGCCGTCGAGGCGAGCAAGACCTGAGCGCGACGGCGCGGACCGGAAGCGGTCCGCGTACTCCGACACCGCGGTGGTGAAGAAACGGCGCGAACGACCTCGTCCGCGCCGTTGCTTCAGCGTCGCTTGCGATACCAGCGCGGCTCGGCGTGCACCGCGGTGCCGCCGGTCTGCATGCTCATCCCGGGCTAAGAGGGGTGCACAGCGGCCCCGCCGTCGAGCCGCCGCCAGGGCGGGCTGGCGCCCGGTTGCCGCGAGCTGCTCGGGGTGCGCCGATCGTGAGGTCACCGGGCGCGGGACCCAGGAGGCGACCTGCGAGGTCGAGCCCGGACGCGTCAGCACCTGGATCTCCCAGGCCTGCTAAACAGCTTGAGGAAGGCCGGGTTCTCCGAGGTCTGCAGGGCCCCGAGCCTGCCCTCGGGGCCCGGCCCGGGCGGCTGTACTGCCGACAGCAGCGCGCAGGGCCAGGGCACACGCCCGCCAGCTCGATCGCCGCCGGGATGGCTGCGTTGAGTGCGTTCCAGCGGACGGAGGATCCGCTGAGGTTGGCACTCGGCCAGGTGGGGGGGACGCACGGGCATCGGACAGGCCGATGTAGCGGACCTTGCCCGCACGCACGAGGTCGGTCAGCGTGCCGATCACCTCCTCGACCGGCGTCAGCCCGTCCCATGCGTGCAGCCAGTACAGGTCGATGTAGTCGGTCTGCAGCCGGCGCAGCGAGCCCTCGAGCGCGCGGTAGATGTTCTTGCGCGCGTTGCCGCCGGCGTTCGGATCGCCGGGGCCCGGACTGAACGCGAACTTGGTCGCCAGCACCACGCGATCGCGGGTCCCGGTCTCCTTCAAATGGGTGCCGATGATCGTCTCGCTGCTGCCGTTGGTGTAGCCGTCGGCGGTGTCGACGAAGTTGCCGCCCGCCTCGAGATAGGCCGCGAGGATCGCCCGCGAGGTCGCCTCGGGCGCGCCCCAGCCCCACTCTGTCCCGAAGGTCATGGTCCCCAGGCACAGCGGGCTGACCCGCAGTCCGGTGCGTCCGAGGAGGCTGTAGTCGGCGAGGCTGGCGATCCTTGACGTCGGCTCGGTCATGGTCGGTGGTTATGCACCCGGCGCGCCCCGGCGCGCCAGCCCTCGCGTCCGCGCGCAGCTTCGCTGTGTCCACAAGCCGCGGCCCCGCGGATACAATGCCGGGCTGGGCATGCACGAGAACCCCTACGTCGGCCCGCGCGCCTTCGCGGCCGGGGAGCGGCTGTTCGGACGCGACCGCGAGCTCGCCGACCTCGTCGACCTCGTGATCGCCGAGCGCATCGTCCTGCTCTACGCCCCCTCGGGCGCGGGCAAGAGCTCCCTGCTGCACGCCGGCCTGATCCCGCGCCTGCGCGCCGAGGGCCTGGTGCCGCGGCCGGTCGCGCGGGTCGGGCTGCCGCCGCCGCTGACCTGCGCCGACCGCTTCACCCTCAGCGTGCTGCTCGGCCTCGAGGAGGATGTCCCAAAGGACAGGCAGACCCCGCTCGCCACGCTGGCCCAGCTGCGCCTGGTCGACTACCTCGATCGTCGACGCGAGGGCGACGAGCCCGAGGTCCTGATCCTCGATCAATTCGAGGAGCTGCTGACGATCGACCCCGGCGGGCGCGCGGCCAAGCTGGCCTTCATGCGCGAGCTCGGGGTCGCCCTGCGCCGCGCCGATCGCTACGCCGTGCTGGCGCTGCGCGAGGACTGGCTCGCCGCGCTCGACCCCTACCGCGGCGCCATCCCGACCCGCCTGCGCACCAGCTACCGCCTCGATCTGCTCGGCCCGGCCGCCGCCCTCGCCGCGATCCAGGGCCCGGCCGCGGCCCGCGGGGTGCGCTTCGCCGAGTCGGCCGCCAGCAAGCTGATCGACGACCTGCGCCAGATCCGGGTCGAGACCCCCGACGGCGGCGTGCGCGTCGAGCCGGGCCCGAGCGTCGAGCCGGTGCAGCTGCAGGTCACCTGCCGCACGCTGTGGTCGCGGCTGTCCCCAGGGACAGCCGAGATCCTGCCCGCCGACCTCGCCGCGATCGGCGACGTCGACCACGCGCTCTCCGGCTTCTGCGACGACGTGCTCGCCGCCGTCGCCCGCGCCTGCGCCACCCCCGAGCGCCTGCTGCGGGCCTGGCTCGCCCGCCACCTCGTCACCGATCGCGGCCTGCGGACCCAGGTGCTGCGCGGCGCCGGGACCAGCGAGGGCCTCGACAACCGGGCCCTCGCGGCGCTGGTCGACGCCCACCTGGTCCGCGCCGACGAGCGCCGCGGCATGACCTGGTACGAGCTGGCCCACGACCGCCTGGTCGCGCCGCTGCTCGCCAGCAACGCTCGCCACGCCGAGGCCCACCTCGGGCCGCTCGAGCGCCAGGCTGAACTTTGGGACAGGCAGGCCCGACCCGAGTCGCTGCTGCTCGCCGAGCCCGCGCTGCTCGACCGCGCCGCCGCCGAGCCAGGCCCGCGTACGCCCGCCGAGCTGGCCTTCCTCGCCGCCTGCCAGCAGCTGCGCCGTCGTCGTCAACGCGAGCGCCGCAGCGTCCGCTTCATCGCCGGGCTCGCCGTGCTCGCCTGCGCTGGCCTGGTGGCAGCCAGCGTCGCCGCGGTCCGGGCCCGCCACAGCGCCGCCCGGGCCGAGGACATGCGCGGCAAGGCCGAGCGCGAGCGCAGCGAGGCGGACAGCGCCCGGGCCCAGGCCGAGGCCGCGCGCCAGCTCGCCCTCTCGCGCCAGCTCGCGGCCCAGGCCCAGACCCTCCCGCTCGTCGACTACGAGCTCGCGGCCCTGCTCGCGGTCGAGGCCAGCGCGCGCGCCCCGGCGGTCGAGGCGCGCGGCCCTCTGCTCGGCCTCGCCGCCCGCTGGCCGCGCTTTCGCGGTCTGCTCGACAGCGACAACGAGGGCGCCTACGGCCTCGCCGTCGACCCGCAGGACGGCGCCGCGTACGTCCACTTCGGCGCGCTCGGTCTGCGCAAGTACGGCCGTGGCCGCGTCGCCACGGCGCTGCAGCGCGACCCGGTCTCGGTCCTCGCATTCGCCGCTGCCGGGCCGCTGTTCGCCGCGCTCGGCAGCGAGTCCAACGTGGCCCTCCGCGCTCGCAAGGACGGCGCTGTTGTCCGCGAGATCGGGCGACCCTTCGCGCCCGCCGACACCGGCGTCGCCGCGGCCCTCTCGCCCGACGGCGCCACCCTCGTCGTCGGCAGCGATCGCGGTGAGCTCATCGCCTTCAAGGTCGCCGACGGGCGCGAGCTGTGGCGGGTCGCCGGTCGCCCCGATCTGGGCGGCCTGGTCGTCACCGCCGACGCCGCCTTCGCCGTCGCCCGTACGGGCATCGTCCGCCACGACCTCGCCGACGGCCACGAGATCGCCGCCCTCGAGCTCCCGATCGCGAGAGTTGCGAGCTGGCCGGGGCGGGCCGTGTTCGCCGTCCTCCCGCCGTCCAGCGACCCCGCGGACGGCCTCCTCGGCCCGCCGCAGCTGGTCGACATGGACACCGCCAGCATCCACCGGCCCGTCGATCGCACGCCGGCCAACTACACCGCGATCGCCCTCCATCCCACTGGCTTCGACATCGCCGCCAGCGTCTGTGAGGGTGAGTGTCGCAGCATCGAGCTGCTGGTCTGGGACGGCCGCAGCGCCGAGCTGCGGCTGCGCAGCTCGCTCGGCGCCGTGCGCCCCGAGGCGATCGTCTACGAGGCCAGCGGCGAGACCGTCATCGTCGCCGCCTTCGACCGCCTGCTCCGCCACGACGTCCGCCCGCCCGCGACCGTCGACCCGGACACCGCCGCGGCCGTCTTCCTCGCCGACGATCGCCTGATCACGGCGCACGCCACGGGCCTCTCGCGCTGGACCCTCGATCCCCTGCGTCGCGTCGACACCATCCCGTGGGAGCTCAACGCCGCCGACCTCCGCGTCACCCGCGATGGGCGGCGCGCCGTGATCGTCACGGGCGAGGGCCGGGCCGTCGCGTACGACCTCGAGACCCGCGCCCGCCAGTTCGACACGCCCGCGCCGATCGCTGTCACGCGCGCCGCGATCGGGGAGCTCGCCGACGGTCGCCTCGCCGTCGCCGGTCAGGACGATAGCAGCAACCAGATCGTCGCGTGGGACGCCAGCAGCGGCGCCGTCCTCGGCCGCCAGCGGCTCCCGGACGGCCCCTTCTCCGACGCCGGCATCTCGTGGCCCGAGTGGAGCAGCGACGGCCACATCCTCACCAGCACCTGCCTGCGCAGCACCTTTACCTGCGTCGAGTGGCGGCTGTGGCGATGGGACCCGACCCATCCCGATCGGCCGCCCGAGCAGCCCCCTCCCGGCCCTCGCGGGCCAGATCGACGACTTCGACACCAGCCCCGACGGCCGCGCCCTCGTCGTCAGCGCCGGCGGGACTCTGGTCCGCTGGAGCCTCCCGGAGCTCCGTCCGCTCGCCGTCCAGCGCAGCGACGCCGCCTGGGGCGGCAGCCTGGCCCACGGCAAGGACGGCAGCTTCATCGCCGCCGCGGGCCAGTGCGGCGACCGCCCCGACTGCCCCGGTTCCGGCCTGCAGCTGCTCGACGCCGTGACCCTGCAGCCGATCGGCGCCCCGCAGGTGATCCGCGACGGCCCCTTCTTCCGCGTCCTCGCGGCCGGCCGCGATCACGTGCTCACCCGCTCGGACCTCAGCGTCGAGCTGTGGGACCTCCGCCTCGCGCAGCTGCAGCGCAGCGCCTGTGAGCTCGCCGCCCGCGAGCTCGCGCCGGACGAGTGGCAGCGCCACCTCGGCGACCTGCCGTACCGGCCGATCTGCAGCGAGCTGGCCGCGGCCCGGGGGGGGGGGGGGGGGGGGATCGGGACCGCCCGGCCCGGATCGTGTCCGGACCGCCCCGCGTCGGGCCCGTGATCGTGCTCCGCGGTTGACCGCCCCGGGTCCGCCCCTGCTACCGTGCCCGCGTGACCGAGAGCGCCCCGCAGACCATCACGCCGCGCGCCCTGATCGCCGGCTTCATCCTGGCGATGCTGCTGTGCGGCATGAACTCGTACCTCACGCTCTCCTTCGGCGTCATCGAGGAGGGCCCGACGATCGCCGCGCTGTTCTTCTTCGCGATCTTCTTCGTCTCGAAGCTCCCGATCACCGTCACCGAGATGGTCATCGTCTCGACGATGGGCTCGGCCGGCGGAAGCCTCGGCTTCATCTCCAACTTCTTCGCCGCCAAGGCCATGACCGGCGAGCCCTACAGCCTGTTCGAGATGGCCGCCTTCTCGATCGTCTCGAGCCTGGTGGGCCTGATCATGGTGATCCCGCTGCGCCAGCTCCTGATCCTCCGCGAGAACCTGCCGTGGCCCGGATCGAAGGCGGTCGCCGGCGTCATCCGCGCCCTCGTCGAGGAGGGCGACCCGCGCCAGCCGAAGATCCTGCTGGCCGCCGGCCTCGCGCTCATCGTCTGGGTCATCGGCAACAAGGACGGCGGGTACGGCTTCTTCCCGGTCGAGACGGCGCTCGGCGGGCTCGCGGCCTACGGCGGCGCGATCGCCTGGTCGCCCTTCGCGATCGGCGGCTCCTACCTCATGGGCCTGCGCACCTGCGTCGGCTTCCTGGTCGGCGCGATCGCCCTCATGGTCATGGCCCCGCACCTGCCCGAGCCCGAGGCCCCGCACCGCTACTTCTGGCCCGGCCTCGGCTTCCTCGTCGCCTCGGGCCTGGTCAGCATCGGCCTCAACTGGCGCAGCTTTGTCGGCGCGTTCCAGTCGATGCTCGCGCTCGGCGAGAAGACCGACGACGACGACCCCGTGATGTCCGGCCGCACCCTCGGCGTCCTCGCCGTCCTCGCCTTCGCCACCGCCACGGTCGTCCTCAACCAGCTGTTCGACCTCTCGATCATCCTCGTGTTCGTGCTCATCGCGATCGGCGGCCTGATCCAGAACATCATCGCCACGCGCGCCGCCGCCCAGACCGCCTTCAACCCCGCGCGCGTGATGGGCATCCTGCTGCAGGGCGTCACCTCGGCCTTCGGCGGCAAGAGCATCGCCATGAACCTCACCGGCGCCGGCTTCGTCGCCGGCTCGGGCGCCCAGGCTGGCCTGCTCACCGGCGACATGGCCTACGGCCGCTGGTTCAAGGTGCCCTCGCGCTACCAGTTCTGGGCCCAGTGCCTCACCGTGCTGCCCTGCTCGATCGTCGCCGCCTTCGTGTTCCAGCAGATCCACGCCGCCAAGCCGCTGGTCCTCCAGGGCGAGGGCCACCCCGCGCCGGTCGCCAAGATGTGGGCCGCCAGCGCCCAGATCTTCGACGGCTCGCGCCCGCTGCCCGACGGCGTGTGGGACGCCCTGCTCATCGGCGGCGCGGTCGGTGTCGCCTACACCCTGATCGAGTGCATCAAGCCGATCGAGCGCTGGCTGCCGCACTCGATCGGCATCGGCCTCGGCCTGGTGCTCGCGCCCTCGCTCGGCATCTCCTTCTTCCTCGGCGGCTTCGTGATGTGGGTCGTCCTCGGCGGCTGGCTCAAGTGGAAGGACGTCACCCTCACCACCATCGCCGTCGCCTCGATCGTCGCCGAGGGCATCGGCGGCGTGCTCAAGCCGCTGCTCACGCTGATGGGCGTGAACCCGCAGTGAGGCGGTCGGCCTGTCCCTTCGGACAGGTGCAGGCGCTCGCAGGGCGGGCACGCCCTGGGCCTGTCCGAAAGGACAGGCACGAGTCCCCGCGCCTCACAGCGCGCTACGAGTCGCCGAGTGGGCCGCGTGGAACGCCGCCTTGAGCCCGGCCACGCGCGGCGCGTCCTCGAGGTCGATCGGCGGGATGGTGTCGTAGGCCTCGTAGAAGATCGTCGGCTTCAGGTCATCGGCGATCTCGAGGGCGCGGCGGATCTTGCGGTTGTCGGGCACGAAGCCGCGGGGCACCAGCGACTCGATGCACTGGCCGATCGTCCCCTGCAAGCCGCAGATCAGGATCTGCACCGCGCTCGGCAGGAAGCCCCCGCGCGGCAGCCCGAGCAGGTCCTCGAGGCCGTCGATGCGCCCGGGCCCGAAGAAGCTCTCGGCGCGGCCGCTGTGGCCGCGCCAGTTCGGGTCCTGCTGGGGTCGGCTGACGGTCGGCAGGTAGTGCAGGCCGTGGTTGCGGACCAGCGCCTCGAGCTCGTCGCGGTAGCCGAGGTCGGCGCTGTAGCTGGCGCCGTGGATGATCACGTAGTCGGCCAGCGAGCGCCGCGGGTCCTGGTTGACCTCGCTGCGCACCATCGACAGGAACGGCGCAAGTCCGGTGCCCGCGGCCACGCACACCTTGATCCTGCGGTCGTCGATGCCGACGGTGTCGGGCACCGTGAACTTGCCGGTCGGGTGCACGCGCACGTACATGCGGTCGCCGGCCTTGCGGGTCCACAGCAGGTGCGTGAAGGGGTTGTCCGACTCGGGCCGCTCGACGTAGCGGATGTAGAACTCGACCAGGTCGCGGCGCTCCGGCGCCGACGCGATCGACATCGGGCGGCGCACCCCGCCGAGCTCGACCTTCACCTCGTTGTTGAGCCCGAGGACCATGTACTGTCCGGGCACGAACCACGAGCCGGTGCCCGGCAGGGCCTCGTCGGGACGGATGCGAAACACACCCAGCGCGGATGTGAGGTCCTCACGCTCCACCAGCGTCGCGTTGTATTCGAGCGGCTTGGCCATAGGCGCCGCATCATGCACCAGGGGCGCGCTCGTCGCCAGGCCCGTGAGGCGGCCCAGAGAGCCACGAAACGAAGTTACTAATGGTGGCATCTGGCCCAGGATCGGGTTGGCGCGGCGCTTGCTGTGGGGGCGGCCCACACCATGTCTGCCGCCCTTGAAGCCCCGCGGATCCTCGCGGTCGATGACGACGCCGACGCCCTCTGCGAGCTCGTGCGGGCGCTCGAGGGCAGCGGCTGCGTCGTGCTCATCGCCCGCGACGCCGACGCCGGGCTGCGGCTGGCGATCGAGCAGGTGCCCGACCTCATCGTCGCCAGCGTCGATCTGCCCGGCGTCGACGGCTGGGCCCTCGCCAAGCACGTGCGCAGCCGGCCGCGTCTGGCCCTGATCCCGTTCATCTTCCTCACCCGCGGCGACACCCACGAGGATCGCCTGCGCGGCTTCCAGCTCGGCGGCGACGACTTCGTGCGCAAGCCGCTGCGGGCCGCGGAGCTCGGCGCGCGCGTGCAGGGCTCGCTGCGTCGGCAGGCGCGCATCGTCGGCGCCGTCCAGCAACATCTGCGCGAGGTCTCGGCCCGGCCCGCCCCGGAGCCTGGTCGCCTCGGCATCGCCGGGACCCTCGAGCAGGTCGGCCTCCCGGCGCTGCTGACGATGCTGGAGCTCGAGCACAAGACCGGTGTCCTGACCCTGCTGCGCCGCGATCCGCCGCGCGAGGCTTGCCTGTACATCGTCGCGGGTCGGGTCCACGGCGCCCACCTCGCCGGACGTCAGCCGCTGCACCGCGCGGCCGCCGTCTACGAGCTGCTGCGCTGGGACAGCGGCCGCTTCGAGTTCGTCGCCCGGCCGGTCGCGCAAGTCGACGAGATCGGGCTCAGCACTGGCGAGCTCCTGCTCGAGGGGGCGCGCCGCATCGACGCCGACGTGCGCTGTTAGCTGTCCGCGGGGACAGCTGTCGCGGACGCCTGCCGGACGCGGGCCGCATGTGCCGCCTCACGGCCCGCCGGTCGTCTCGCCGTCGGTCGTCCGGGCGTCGGTGTCGACGCTGCATCGTCCGGTCCCGACCTCGAAGCTGGCCCACACGCCGGCCTCGCAGCGCAGCCCGTGGTACAGCCCGCAGCTGTCGCGCTCGGGCGCACAGACCTCGCCGTCCTGCGGGCACAGGCTGCCCTCCTCGGGCAACTCCTCGCACGCCTCCGTCGCCGGCGGCGACGCCTCGCAGGCGCCGTCGGCGAGCGCGACGGTCAGCAGCAACAGCGCGCGGTGCAGCCTCACGCCGCATCCCTAGCAAAGCCAGTCGCGCTGTCGAATTTGTGGCGGCGGCGAGTGCCCACCCGGCCCGCGTGGATGTGCCACGGGTGACCTGAGGAGTGCCTGGCGAAGGACTGCGCGACGAGGCCGCTCAGGCCTCGCTGCTGGCCGCGGTCGCGGCCGCGTCGACCGCGTCCGGGCCCAGCGCCTCGCGGCGCCAGCGTTCGCCCATCGCGTTGAACACCGGCGCCAGCTCGCGCAGGCCGACGTACGCGCCCTCGCTGCGGGCGAGCAGGCGATCGCGGCAGACGCGATGGTCCGCGACCGGCGCCCCGCACAGCGCCAACACCACCTCGCGCGGGCGAACGCCCTTGCCCTGACCCTCCTCACCTGGCTCCTGGGACAGGTCGAGACGGAAGCGCAGCAGGCCGGCCGCGAGGTCGACCTCGGCGGCGACGATCCGCGGGCGCACGTCGATCGCCTCGCCGGCCGCGACCTGGCCCGCGGGCAGGCGCTTGCGGCTCTGCTTGGGCGCGCGCTCGATCCACAGCGGCCCCGCCATGCGACCCGGCAGCGCCGCGGCGACGGTGGCCGCCTCGTCCGCGGCGAGCGTGACCGAGTAGTCGGCGCCCGCGATCAGCTCGCCGATCCGCCGCTCGCCCGGCGCGACGATCCGCAGGCCGACGATCGCCAGGCCCGGCGGAGCCACGGCCGCCAGCCGCTCCTGCAGCGCGGCGGCCTCGTCGGCCCGCTGCGCGTCGCTCCACAGCCCGGCCATGTCCTCGCGCGCGCCCGGCAGCAGCAGGTCGAGCTCGACCACCTCCTCGCGCGCCGCCACGCCCAGCGCCAGAGCTGGCCCGAAGGACATGCGTGGCATCGGCGTGAAGCCGCGGGAGAACGCGACCTCGATCCCGGCCCGCCGCAGCATCCGCGGGATCACCCGCAGGAGGTCGAGGTGGCCCATGAAGCACATCGGCCCCGACTTGCTGAAGAACAGGCGGACCCGGCAAAACGGCGACTCGGCGGCCGCCTTGAACGCGCTGTCGTCGGCGTGCTGGCTCGGGTTCAGGCGCCCGCGCAGGCGCTCCACCGGCACCAGATCCGCCGGGCTCGCCCGCGTGGCGGCGTCCTCGGCCTCGAGCCGCTCACGCCCGTGACGCTGGTCCTTGAGCTCGCCGAGCCCGCGCAGCGCGACCAGCCGCTCCTGGCGCATCTCGGACATGTCGCAGGCGATGCCGCAGTCATAACAGACCAGGCGGCGGGCGTCGGCCTCGGCAGCCTCGGTGGTGGTCGCGTGCACCTTGGCCCCGAACGGCTTGCCGCACGGCGGCGACACCCGGCTCTTGAGCGCCTTGCGGTACTCCTCGGCGAGGAAGCCCGACTCGAGGCCGATCTCGATGTGGTCCCACGGCAGGCGCGCGTCGACCGGGATGGTCCGTGTGTAGCGGTTCGGGTCGACCCCCGCGTCGGCCAGCGCCTGCAGCCAGCGCTCGAACGAGAAGCACTCGCGCCAGCCCTCGAAGCGGGCCCCGGCCTTGTAGGCCCGCTCGAGCACCTCGGCCATGTCGCGGTCGCCGCGGGCGAACAGACACTCGAGCCAGCTCTCCTGTTGATTGTGCGTCTTCAGCTCGAGGCGGTAGCGCTTGGCCAGCTCGCGCAGCAGCTTGACCTTGCCGTAGAGGTCCTGCAGGCCCTCCATCGCCGCCCACTGGAACGGCGTGTGCGGCTTGGGCACGTGCTGCGAGACCGACACCGTCACCACCGGCATGCGCGCGTGCAGCCCCAGCTGCTTGGCGACCTCGCGCACGCGCCGGCCGGTCTCGGCGATACCGACCACGTCGGCCTCGGTCTCGGTCGGCAGGCCCATGATGAAGTACATCTTGATGCGGTCGTAGCCCCGCTCGAAGATCCGCCGCGCCGAGTCGAGGATGTCCTCGTCGCTGACGTTCTTGTTGATCACGTCGCGCATGCGCTGGGTCCCGGCCTCGGGCGCGAAGGTCAGGCCGTTGATGCCGACGCTCTTGATCTCGTCGAGCAGCGAGTCGTTGAGCCCGTACGCGCGCAGGCTGGCGACCCCGAGCTTGACCTTGCGGCGCTTGAGCTCGGGCACCAGCTCCTTGATCAGCGGATCGATGCACGACACGTCGGCGGTGCTCAGCGCGGTCAGGCTGGTCTCGCCGAAGCCGGCCGCGTCGATCCCCTTGAGCACCGCCTCGACGATCGCCTTCGGGTCGCGCTCGCGGACCGGGCGGTAGATGATGCCGGCCTGGCAGAAGCGGCAGCCCTCGGTGCAGCCGCGGGTGATCTCCACCGCCGCGCGGTCGAAGATCGCCTCGGCGTAGGGCACCGGGAACTCGGTCGGGAACGGGTACTCGTCGAGATCGCGGACCCACACCCGCGTGACCCGCTCGGGCGCCCCCGCGGCGATCCCCGCGGGCGTGCGGCCGGCGACCACCAGCAGCTCCGACCGGGGGTCGCGCTCGACGAAGTAGAAGCTCGGCACGTAGATCCCGGGCACCTTCGCGGTCGCCGCGAGGATCTCCGCGCGCGTCGCCCCGGCCCGGCGCATCGTCCCGATCGTCCGCAGCAGCCCTGGCAGCACCTCCTCGGCCTCACCGACCAAGCACAGGTCGACGAAGGGCGTCAGCGGCTCCGGGTGGGTCGCCGTCGGCCCGCCGGCGATCACGATTGGGTCGCGCTCGCCGCGGTCCGCGGCCCGCAGCGGGATGCCGCCGAGGTCGAGGTTCAGCAGCACGTTGGTGTAACAGAGCTCGTACTGCAGGCTCACGCCGACCACGTCGAAGTCGCGCAGCGGGGTCGAGGTCTCGAGGCTGACCAGCGGCAGCCCACGCGTCCGCAGCTCCGCCTCGAGGTCGATCCATGGGCTGAACGCCCGCTCGCACGCGAGGTCGTCCGCGTTGTTGATCAGGTTGTACAAGATCCGCGTGCCGAGGTGGCTCATGCCGACCTCGTAGAGGTCGGGGAAGGCCAGCACGAAGCGGCACACCAGCCCCGCCTCGGCCTTGACCCGCTGCTGCTCCTCGCCGCCGATGTAACGACCGGGCTTGGCGACCTTGCCGAGGAATTCCGCGTACGGGTGCGGTCGCGGGGCGAGGATGGCGGGATCGGTGCAGGACATGGGCGGGGCCGGGTTTTCCCACGGATCTCGGGTGGACGCCACCACCACGACCCCCCTTGCCGAGACGCGGCCGCGGGCTAACACTGGCCCGCCGTGAAGGACCTCTACTCCACCCTCGGCGTCGCCAAGACGGCGGACGCTTCCGAGATCAAGCGCTCGTATCGCAAGCTCACGCAGCAGTTTCACCCGGACAAGAACCCGGGCGACAAGCAGGCCGAGGACCGCTTCAAGGAGGTCTCGTCGGCCTACGAGGTGCTGAGCGACGCCGACAAGCGCAAGAACTATGACGAGTTCGGCGACATGAGCCTGACCCAGGGCTTCGACGTCGAGCGCGCCCGCGCCTACAAGAACGCGACCCGCGGCGGCGGCGGTGGTCGGCGCCCGCGCGGCGCTGGCGGCTTCCCGGGTGGTGGCGGCGGCGGCTTCGACGAGAGCATGTTCTCCAACATGGGCGACGCCCGCGGCACCTCCTTCGACGACCTGCTCTCGCAGCTGTTCGGCGGCGGTCGCGTCGTCGATCCCTTCGGCGCTGGCGCTGGCGCTGGCGGCGGGCGTGCGCGTGGACCGGTGAGCCGCCGCGGCCACGACATCGAGGGCGAGATCACGATCGACTTCATGGACATGCTGCGCGGCAAGGTCGTGCCCCTGCGCATCGAGTCCGAGTCCGGCAACGGCCGCACCCTCGACGTCAAGGTCCCGCCCGGCATCGCCGACGGCGGCAAGCTGCGCATGCGCGGGCAGGGCGGGCAGGGCGACCCGAACGGCGACATCCTCCTCACCGTCAAGGTCGCGCCGCACCCTCGCCTCAAGCGCGACGGCCAGCACCTTCTCCTCAGCCTCCCCGTCACCGCCCTCGAGGCCTACCGCGGCGGCCCCATCGACGTCCCGACCCCCGGCGGCACGGTCACCTTGAAGCTCAAGCCCGGCAGCCAGAACGGCCAGACCCTGCGCCTCAAGGGCAAGGGCATCGCCCCGGCCGGCCAGGAGCCCGGCGACCTGCTCGTCACCCTCGACCTGCGCCTGCCGCCGCCCGGCGACGCCGCCCTGCTCGCCGCGTTGGAGCAGCTCCAGGCCGACGAGGATCCGCGCGCTGACCTCGATCTGTAGACCTGTCCGGAGGGACAGGTCACGTGGTCGCCGCAGCTCGGGACACCGTGCTATGTGTTGCCCGTGGCTGTCCACCTGCCGGTCGTCTCCGCCGACGCTGCTCCCTCCGCCGAGCCCGCGACCCCGCGGCGGCGCCACCCCGAGTGGCTGCGCGTGCCGATGCCCGGCGGCGACGGCTATCAGGCCCTGCGCCGCATGGTCAAGGAGCTCGGCCTGCACACCGTGTGTCAGAGCGCGAGCTGCCCCAACATCGGCGAGTGCTGGAACCACCGCGCGCTGACGATCATGATCCTCGGCGACATCTGCACCCGATCGTGCCGCTTCTGCGACGTGGCCACCGGGCGCCCGCTGCCGGTCGACGAGGGCGAGCCGGCGCGCGTCGCCACCATGCTCGCCGCGCTCGAGCTCAACCACACCGTCATCACCTCGGTCGACCGCGACGACCTCAGCGACGGCGGCGCCAGCATCTGGGCCGCGACCCTGCACGCCTGCCACGAGGCCGCCCCGAACATGACGATCGAGGTGCTGGTCCCCGACTTCAAGGGCGCTCTGGCCGACGTCGACAGCGTGCTCGCGGCGAACCCCGACGTGTTCGCCCACAACCTCGAGACGGTCCCCCGCCTCAGCCGCGAGGTCCGCGTCCAGGCCCGCTACGACCGGTCCTACGCGGTGCTGCGCCACGCCCGCGAGCGCGGCGCGCTGGTCAAGACCGGGCTCATGCTCGGCCTCGGCGAGACCCGCGAGGAGCTCGGCGAGGTCATCGATCAGCTCGGCGAGCTCGGCCTCACGATCCTCACGCTCGGCCAGTATCTTCAGCCGAGCAAGAAGCACCTCGAGGTGGCGCGCTACGTCCACCCGGACGAGTTCGCGGAGCTCAAGCAGTACGCCCTCGGCCGCGGCATCGCCCACGTCGAGAGCGGGCCGCTGGTGCGCAGCAGCTACCACGCCGAGGGCCAGGCCCACTTGATCCGCCGGCTGCAGGCGGATCACGGCGCGATCGGCTTCGCTAGCCGGCGCTGAGCCTGGGCGGCGGGGCCGGGCCTGGAGGTGGCCCGATACGAGTTGGGGGGCGCCCGGCAGGCTCGAGAAGCCGGAGGTCCGGGGGGGGGGGAAGCTGCCGCCCTCAGGGGGCCGCCGCAGGGGCGCCGGGGGGGGGGGGGGCCCCGGCCGGGCGGGGCGGGCCCCCCCGGCCCCCCGGGGGGGGGGGGGCCGCCCCCGGGGGGGGGGGGGGGGGGGGCCGCGGCGGGGGGGGGCGGCGCGGGGGGGGGGCCGCGGGGGGGGGGGGGGGGGAGGGGGCCCCGGGCGCCCGGGCCGGGGGGGGGGGGGGCGCGGGGGGGGGGGGGGGGGGGGCCCCGGCGGGGGGCCGCCGGGGGGGGCGGGGGGGGGCCCCGGGGGGGGCGCCCCGGGGGGGCGGGGGGGGGGCCCCGGGGGGGCCCCCCGGGGGGGGGGGGGGGGGGGCGCGGGGGCCCCGGGGGGGGGGGGGGCGGGGGCGGGGGCCCCCCGGGGGCGGGGCCCCGGGGGGGGGGGGGGGGGGCCCCCGGGGGGGCCCCCGGGGGGGGGGCCGGGGGGGCGGCGGGGGGGGCCCCCGGGGGGGGGGGCGGCGCGGGCCGGCGCCGCCCGGGGGGGGGCCGGGGGGGGCCCGGCCCGCGGCGGGGGCGGGGGGGGGGCGGGGGGGGGGCCGGGGGGGGGAGGGGGGGGCGCGGGGGGCGCCCGGGGCGGGGGCCGGGGGGGGCGCGGGGCCCGGGCGGGGCCGGGGGCCGGGGGGGGGGGGGCGGGGGGGGGCGGGGCGGGGGGGGGGGGGCCGGGTGCGACAACAGGCCAGAAGAGGCAGATCAGGCCGTCGTGATCAGCCCGGCCGGCAGGTGGCCGGTGTCGTTGTAACTGATCAGGGCCTCGAAGCCCTCGGGGTAGACGCGCAGCTCGGTGATGCCGCAGTGGCAGCAGTCGAAGCGGCTCCAGGCCTCGTAGGGGAGGCGCAGGGTGCTCGTGACGAGGTAGCGGATCAGGTTGCCGTGGGTGAAGATGACGCAGAAGCTGGTCTGCTTGGGCGTGCGAAAGAAGCGCTCGCGGACGCGTTCGATCTGGCGGACGGTGACGGCGCGCTCCTCCGCGGTGGTGAAGGGCAGGCCGGGGTGGGCGCCGAACTCGGCGATCTTGTCGGCGTCGAGGAGGGGCAGGACCTCGTGCAGGTACGGCTTCACCTTGATGCGGTCGATGTTCAGCTCGTGCGCCGCGATCTCGGCCGTCTGCAGGGCGCGCGGCCAGGGGCTGGCGAACAGGCCCTCGAACTTGCCCTGCGCGGCCTCGATGAGCTGGACCAGGCGGCGGCCGGTGCGGGCGGCCTGGCGGCGGCCGAGGGCGGTCAGGCCCCACACGGTGTCGCCCTGGTCGCCGATGCGCTCGTAGTGTCCGTGTCTGACGAGCAGGATCCGGCTGTAGACGACTTCGAGGCTCATGGACGCGGAGGGTTGCTTGTAACACGACGGGCCCTGCTTGGGGTGGCCTGTGCGATCGATGCTGGCGGGGTGATCGCGGCGCGTCGGAGGCGGCGCCACAGGGCCAGGTCGCCGGCGATCAGGCGCTCCTTGTCGCAGCGGGGGAGGGCCTTGATCGCCCGCTCGAGCTGACGGGCGGCACGTGGCGCCTGGCGGCCGCGCTTCCAGACGAGCACGAGCGGGCCGCGGCCGCGGGTGTACTTGGCCCCGGCGCCGCGGTTGTGCAGGGCGATGCGGGCCGCGAGGTCGCGGGCGATCCCGGTGTAGAGGCTGCCGTCGGCGCAGCGCAGGACGTAGACCGAGTAAGTCACCGGGCGGGCCTGTCGTGGCGGCTGCCGTCGGCGCAGCGCAGCAGGTAGACCGAGCAGGTCACCGGGCGGCACCGCCGTGGGTGGCGCCGCTGTGTTCGGCGATCACCGCCAGCAGATCGGCGCCGTACTTCTCGGCCTTGGCCGGGCCGATCCCGTGGGCCAGGAGCAGCTGTTCACGCGAGCTCGGGCGCAGCAGCGCGAGGTCGCGCAGGCTGCGGTCGCTGGCGACGACGTAGGGCGGCACGCCGTCGCGGCCGGCGAGCTCCATGCGGCGGCCGCGGAGGCGCTGGAACAGGGCCAGGCCGGCGGCGTCGAGGGCCACCTCATCGCTGGTCTCGGCCGGGCCGCGGGTGGGCCTGGGCATCGACTTGCCGCTCGTGTGGGGCAGCATGCGGGTGACGCTGAGCGCGGGGAGCAGGAGGCGGGCCGGGGCCTCGCCCTTCATCACGCGGCGGCCGGCCTCGGTGAGGACCGCGAGGGGTTTGTCGTCGCCGGAGAACTCGACCCAGCCGGCGACGATGCAGCGCCGGAGCAGGCGCATGAGCCAGGCGGGGTCGTACTCCTTGAGGCTGGCGAAGGTGGGGGTGTGGATCAGGCCGGAGCGCTCGAGGCGGTCGTCGGCGCGGCCGGCGAGGAGGTTGGCGGCCGCGGCGAGGCCGAAGCGGCGGTGCACGCGGGCGACCGCGCTGAGGGCCTTGCGGACGATGAGGGTGACGGTCGCGGGGTCGGCTGTCCCGCGGGCCAGGTCGAGACAGACGTCGCAGCGGCCGCAGCCGCCGAGCGCCTCGCCCTCGTCGCCGAAGTAGCGGAGGATCGCGTCGTGGCGGCACGAGCCGCCCTCGGCCCAGCGCATGAGCTCGAGGAAGAGGTTCCACTTGTGCTCGACGACGGCGGGCTGGGGCGGGCTGTCCTCGCTGCCGCGCTCGATGAGGCGCCGGCGCAGCGGCATGTCGCCGGGGGCGATGAGCATGAGGGCGTGGGCGTCGGCGCCGTCGCGACCGGCGCGGCCGACCTCCTGGTAGTAGGCCTCGAGCGAGCTCGGCGGGGCCAGGTGGATCACGGCGCGCACGTCGGCGCGATCGATGCCCATGCCGAAGGCGTTGGTGGCGACGACGACGTCGAGCTGGCTGAGCATGAACTGCTCCTGCGCCCGCTCGCGGACCTGGGGCTCGAGGCCGGCGTGGTAGGCCTTGCAGCGCCAGCCCTGGCCGGCCAGGCGGGCCTGCTCCTGCTCGGCGGACTTGCGGGTCGGGGCGTAGACGATCGCCGTTCCAGAGACGAGGCTGCGGCTGAGGGTCTTGCTGGGGCCGCGGCCGAGTGCTTGCGCGAGCAATTGATCGACGGCGTGGTCGCGGCTGCGGCGGTCGTCGTCCTCGCGGACCTGGAGGGCGAGGTTGGGGCGGGCGAAGCCCTGGATCAGCTGCGGGGTGTCGCTGTGGAGGCCGAGGCGGGCGAGGATCTCGTCGCGGACGATCGGCGTGGCGGTGGCGGTGCAGGCGAGCACGCGGGCGTGGGCGTGCTCGCGCACCAGCTCGCCGATCTGCAGGTACTCGGGGCGGAAGTCGTGGCCCCACTCGCTGATGCAGTGGGCCTCGTCGATGGCGAGCAGGGGGACGTGGATCTTGCGCAGGATCTCGCGGAAGGCGGGCGAGCCGAGGCGCTCGGGGGCGGCGTAGATCAGCTTGTACTGGCCGCGGGCGAGGCCGGAGAGGCGGGCGCTGATCTCGTGGCCGGGCAGGGTGCTGGCGAGGAAGGTCGCCGCGACGCCGCGGGCTTGCAGGGCCTGGACCTGGTCGGCCATCAGGGCGATCAGCGGCGAGAGCACCACGGTGGTGCCCGGCAGCAGCAGCGCCGGGAGCTGAAAGCTGAGGCTCTTGCCGCCGCCGGTCGGGGCGATCAGCAGCAGGCGGCCGGCGTTCAGGAGGGTGGTGATCGCCTCGCGCTGGCCGGGGCGGAAGCTCTCGAGGCCGAGCTGGCGCAGGGCGGCCTCGAGGTCGAAGCCGTGATCATGATCGAGGCCATGATCGAGGCCATGATCGAGGCCGTGATCGAGGCCGTGATCGAGGGCTCGAACATCCGCGTCGACGTCCATGTCGGCTGGGGCGCTCACAGGCGGCGAGGATGATCTGCGGCGTGCTCGCGCGCAAGTGGCGGATCGCAGATCACGGCGATGCGATCAGGGCGCGGGCTTCGGGGTGCTGCGGGCGAGCTGGAATTCGAGGCGCAGGCGGCCGTCGACGATGTCGGCGGCGAGCCGGGCGGAGCGACCGGTGAGCCAGCCCTGGGCGAAGTTCAGCTCGCGCTGGGCGTCGTCGATGGTCGCGAACAGCTGCCAGAGATCGGGGAGCTCGAGGTAGAAGGCGGGCAGCACCGCGGCGCTGCGCTCCAGCCCGAGCATCCACGATAGGCGGTCGTTGCTGTCGGCGACCATGGCCCAGCCGGCCTCGATGTCGCGATCGCCGGCGCGGACGGTGCCGGGGTCGGTCATGAGGTAGAGCGAGGCGGGGACCTCGGCGTCGGGGATCTGGGCCTGTTCGACCTTGCCGGTGATCTGCGGCAGCGTGACCGGCGAGAAGCGGACCCCGCCGAGGCCCATCAGCGAGCGCAGCAGCGCGAGGTCCTGACCTTGCAGGCGCATGTAGCCGATGAAGTCGCCGCTCGGGTTGCCGCGCTGGATGTGGAGGCTGCGCAGGCTGCCGCCGAGGCCCTCGATGCGGCCGACGGCCTCGAGCGCCTGGCCGAGCATGACGGTCTCCATGCGGCCGCCCTGCTGCTTGGGCCAGCGCTGGGCGGCGCCGAAGAAGTTGGGCCAGGTCTCGAGGAAGAGGACCAGCGCGCCCCACTCGTCGGCGCGGTTGATCGTGTCCATGAGCTCGCGCTCGGGCTTGGCGTAGAGGCCGGCGGCCAGCTCGTCGAAGCCCGACAGCGCCGGGAAGCCGGCGGTGCGCAGGCAGGCGAGGCTGCCGTCGCACAGGCCGGAGATCGTCGGCACGCTGGCGGCGGCGGGGCTGCGCGTGAGCAGGCGGGTCAGCGTCTCGCGGGCCGCGTCGTCGCGCGGCTCCCACTGGAAGGTGGCCTGCAGGGTGTCGCCGTCGACGACGACCTCGAGGCGGGCGCCGGAGAACAGGCGTCGGGTCTCGCGCAGACTGCTGAGCGCCGCGGCCTCGGCGAGCGAGGACTGCACGCCCTCGGTGTACCAGCGCTGGCGGCCCACGGCCTCGGCGACCGACATGACCTCCTGGACCGGCGGCAAGGCGTCGGCGTCGGCGTAGACGACGAAGTCGCCGCGCAGGGTGCTGAGCGGGGCGAGCGAGGCGATCGGCGCGGACAGGGCCTGCTGGACCACGGCCAGGCGCTCGGGGTCGAAGGCGGCGCCGGTGCCGGCCTCGAAGGTGAAGAAGTCGATCGCGACAGCGCCGTCGGCGGCGCGGATGAGCAGGAGCTCGCGGCTTCCGCCGGTGCACAGCTCACTCGGGCCGAGCTGGCCGCACAGGCTGTCGGTCTCGGGGGAGCGGTTCTTGCCGGCGAGGCGGCGCAGCGGCGCGAGCATCAGGCCGAGGTCCTTCACGGGCACGTGGACCCGCGAGTGCGTGCCGAGAGCGCCGGCGCGGCGGGCCAGCTCGCCCTGATCCGCCGTCGGCTTGGTGATCAGCGGCGGGGGGGGCGGCGGTGGTTGTTGAAAGATCGGGCTCGGCAGGGGCTCGATCTGCGGCGGGGTGATCGGCGGCGGCTGCATGCGATCGTAGTCGCGGGGGCCGGGGCCGACGTCGGAGGGCGTGATGCCGGGGAAGGGGTCGGGCGGGAGGTTGGTGCCGCGTTGCAGCAGGGCCCGCACACCGGCCGCGTCGCCGAGCGGGCGCATCAGGGTGGCGGTGATCACGGCGTCGGGGTCGAGGCCGAGGCGGGCGGCGACGTCGTCGACGCGCGGGTCGAAGCCGAGTTCGTTGCCGGCGCGGGCGAGGTCGCGGACGACGTCGGGGCCGAGCGGGAGCGCCTGCAGCCACCGCTGCGCCTTGCCCGGGCGCAGGCCGATGTAGACGAGGCCGCCGGCGAGGAAGCCCGGCGCGGCGCCGAGATCGGCGGCGGGCAGCGGCGGGATCCGGGCCTGGATGGCCGCGAGCGCCGGGTCGTCGCTGCCACCCACACCGCTGCCCGACTTGCAGGCCGACAGCGCGAGGGTCAGGGCGGCGAGGCCACACAGCGACGACGAGACGGATGGGCGTGACACGGCCGCGAGTATGCCACGCGGCGTCCGCCCGCGGGCCGTGGCGTGGGCGCGCTCCGAGGCGTTCCAGGAGCGCGCGGGCCTGCGCCCGTCCTGGCCCCGCGAGGGCGCCGGTGATCGTGTAGGGTGGGCCCATGGTTTGCGGGACGACAGGGCGCGTGGGTCGCTCGCTCGCGCTGCTCCTCGCCTGCGCGCCGGCCTGCGCCGGCGGGGCCGGCCTGGGCGACGAGACGGCGGCGGAGCAGACGAGCGGGAGCGGCGGTCAGGCTGCGAGCACGAGCGCGAGCGGCGATGTGCCGACGGGCCCGGGCGACACGACCACCGGCGATCCGGGCACGAGCACCGGCGACGTGTCGACGGGCACCGGCGACACCGGCGACGAGACGGGGGGCAGCAGCGGTGACGCGACCACCACCGGCGCCGACGAGCCCCACCCCGAGCTCTACCCGACCGACCGCACGCACTCGCCGATCAGCGCCTACGTGGCCGATCACCTGCGCGAGATAGCGATGGCGCCGGCCGGGGTCGACAAGAACGCCGCGGTGTTCGCCAAGATCGGCGGCACGAGCACGGCCAACGCCGACTACATGCAGTGCTTCCAGAGCGACGCGGCGATCAAGGACCTGCCGGTCGAGCTGATGCCGGCGCTGACCCACTTCCGCTCGGTCGACCTCGGCATGGGCGTGACGGACTTCGATCGCGTGAGCCTGGCGGCGACCGTCGGGGTCACCTCGACCGGGCTCGTGGCGGGCGCGCCGACGCCGATCAACGCCGAGGTCGAGGCGATCAAGCCGCGCTTCGCTCACCTGCTGGTCGGAAGTCACGACCTCGAGAAGGACCAGCCGGCCGAGCTCTACACCTTCGCCGATAACCTGCTCGGGGCCGTCGACGCGCTGCTGATCAACGGGGTCGTGCCGATCATGTCGACGATCCCGCAGCGCCAGGACCTCGGGCTCAAGGACGCTTATGTGCCGCGCTACAACGCGGTGATCCGCGCGGTCGCGCAGGGCCGCCAGATCCCGCTGGTCGACCTGAACCGCGAGCTGGCGCCGCTGCCGAACCTCGGCGCGACCGACGGCGGCGGCCTGACCGTGTTCGTGTCGGCGAACCTCGATCGCCCGTGCCACTTCTCGGAGTCGGCGCTGATGTACGGCTACAACGTGCGCAACCTCGAGGACCTGCGGGCGCTCGACCGCGTGAAGCAGGTGGTGGTGGACGCGGTCGCCGAGCTCGACCCTGCCAGCCCGGGGCTCGCGGGCGCGGGCACGCCGGAGAAGCCGTACCTGATCCCGTCGCTGCCCTTCGTCGATCTGCGCAGCACCGCCGACAGCCCGAGCGACAGCTTCGACAGCTACATGGGCGCGTGCGACGGCGCCAAGGACGAGAGCGGTCCCGAGCGCGTGTATCGCTTCGAGGCGCCCGACGACATCAATCTTCGGGTCATGGTCTTCGACCGCGGCATGGTCGACGTCGACGTGCAGGTGCTCAAGGACGCCGCGCCGGAGACCTGCCTGCAGCGCAACGACAAGGAGATCGCCGGACCGCTGCCGTCCGGGACCTACCACGTGGTGGTCGACAGCTACGCCGGCAACGTGCCGAAGGGCGCGTCCGGCGAGTACATGCTGGTGGTGATGGCAGAGTGACAAGCTGATATGCTGGCCTGGCGACCATGAAGCAACCGCAGGATGAGATGGTGTGGATCGACCACAACGGCGTCGCGCACCCGCTCGGCGAGGTGGCGACGGCCCGGATGGGCCAGCGCGAGGGGGCCTATCGGATGCTGCCCACGCCGGGCCACGTGGTGTTGCTGCGCTTCACCGGCAACGACGGTCGGCGCGACCTCGAGGACGGTCCGATCGTGCGGATGGCCGGTGAGATCACGGCCAGCGGCGACATGGCCGACGTGCTCGCGGTGCTCGGGCACATCGGCACGCGCGGCGAGCTGGTGGTGATGGATGGCGAGGTCACGCGCAGCGTGTTCTTCGAGCACGGCAACATCGTCGGCGTGCAGACCAACGCGGAGGACGAGCGCATCGGCATGCTCCTCTACAAGTACGGGGTGCTCAGCGAGGAGCAGATCCTCCCGGTGCTCGAGCGGGCCCGCAAGGGCGACCTGTTCGGCATGGCCGCGGTCGAGCTCGGCCTGGTCTCGCAGGATGTCATCTACAAGTATCTGGCGCGCCAGGTCGAGGAGGTGGTGTTCGCGGTGCTCGCCGCGGCCGACGGCGCGTACTGCTTCCTCGACGGCTTCGACGAGGCGCGCCTGGCCTCGCGGCAGGTCGTCAGCGCGACCGCGCTGCTGATGAATCACCTCACGCGAATCGACGAGATCCGGCATCTTCGGCCCTGGATCCCGTCGGCGGAGTACGTGCCGCTGCGCCTGGCGCCGCGCTCGGCGGTGGCCAGCGAGCAGGCGGTGGTGTGGGACGCGATCGACGGCATCAGCAGCGTCGGCGACATCGGCCGCGGCACCGGGCTCGGCGAGTTCGAGGTGACCAAGCAGCTGTTTCACCTGAGCCAGGCCCAGCTGGTGGCGATCCATCCGCCGAAGCTGCGCGGCGGGATCGGTGAGGTCGTCGAGCTGGCCAACGCCGGTCTGCGGGCGATCCACCAGGCCGCCGACGCGGGCGGGCGCGGCACGGCGCTGCGCAACAACCTCATCGCCTTCTCCCGCGGCGACTACGAGGCGCTGCTGCGCGGCGCCGGGCCCTTCGAGCACGGGGGCTTCGGCGCGCCCGCGCTCGTGGTCAACAGCGCGGGCCTCCGCCCCGCCTCCGAGGTCGAGACCTTCGTGCGCGAGATGCTCTACGACTACGTGTCCTTCGCGCTGTTCAGCGCGACGGCCTCGCTGGCCAACACCACGTTGTCGGCCGAGGTCGAGCCGCTGCTGGCCCGGCTGCGCCCGCTCGGTCAGTCGGGGCGCTATCTGGTCGGGCGTCGCCAGCCAGGTGGTCCCGGTGGCGGCGGTTCGGGGGTGGCTTCGGTGGGGCCGGGGCGTCTGGGTCGGGCGTTCGCTCGAGCGAGGACTCGGACCCGGGCGGGGCGGGCTCGTCGGGCTCGGGCGGGGCGGACTCGTCGGGCGCGGCGCTCTGACGTATCCTCGCGGGCGATGCCGGTCGACGACCCCCACGACCCCGCGGCGCCGACGACCCGCAAGCAGGTGTTCCCCTGCGGCCAGTGCGGATCGTCGCTGGAGTTCAAGCCGGGCAGCGACAGCATGCGCTGCCCGCATTGTGGGCACACCCAGGCGCTGCCCGGCGGCGCGGGCGGGGTGATCAGCGAGCACGACTTCCACGAGGGCATCGCTCGCGCGCGCCGCCAGCCGAGCGCCGCGCTCGTCGAGGGCGGCCACAACGTGCAGTGCGAGGGCTGCGGCGCGCAGACGGTGGTCGCCGGTCAGGCCGCGCGCTGCCCCTTCTGCGGCTCGCCGGTGGTGATGGCGATCCAGGAGCTCGGCGAGATCTTCACGCCCGAGAGCCTGCTGCCGTTCAAGCTCGACGCGCGCGCGGCCAAGGACCGCTATCAGAAGTGGGTCGGCGGCCTGTGGTTCGCGCCGAACGACCTCAAGACGCTGGCCAATCAGCACGGCATGGACGGCGTGTACATGCCGTACTGGTCGTACGATTCGAACACCACCACCCGCTACACCGGCGAGCGCGGCGAGTACTACTACGTCAGCGAGACCTACCGCGACAGCAAGGGCGAGACGCAGACCCGCCAGGTCCGCCACACCCGCTGGTACCCGACCTCGGGCACCGTGCACGTGAGCTTCGACGACGTGCTGGTGTGCGGCTCGCAGACCCTGCCGCGCAAGCTGCTCGAGGGGCTGGAGCCGTGGGACCTGCCGGAGCTGCGGGCCTTCGACGCCGGCTACCTCAGCGGCTTCGTCGCCGAGCGCTACAAGATCGGGCTGGAGGAGGGCTTCGTCGCCGCCGAGGCGCGCATGGTCCCGAAGATCCGCAGCGCGGTCGAGTCGGACATCGGCGGCGACGATCAGCGGATCGGCAACCTCAACATCCATCACGCCGATGTCCGCTTCAAGCACCTGCTGCTGCCGCTGTGGATCTCGAGCTTTCGCTACAAGGAGAAGGCCTACCGCTTCACCGTCAACGCCCGCAGCGGGCAGGTCTCGGGCGAGCGGCCGTGGAGCGTGGTGAAGATCGTGCTGGCGGTGCTGGCGGTGATCGCGGTGATCGTGACGATCGCGGTGCTGGTCCAGAAGTACAAGCAGTAGGGTTGTCGCGGCCCCGGGGTTCCCCCTGCGAGGCCGCGCTGTTATGCTCGCGGCCCGCATGCGGCCCGTCCCGATCACCGCGCTCAGCCTGTGCAACGGCATGGGCATGACCACCGCGGAAGTGCTGGCGGGGCTGCGCGCGGGTCGCTCCGGGCTCGGGCCCTGTCCGCCGGAGATCGGGCTCGCGGGCGCGGCGACGGTCGGGGCGATGCCGGGGCCCTTGCCGCCGCTGCCGGCCGAGTTCGCCGCCTACGACACCCGGCAGGCCCGCATCGCCGCACTCGCGCTGGCCGAGCTGGCCGGGCCGATCGAGCGCGCCAAGGGCCGCTGGGGCGCGCGTCGGATCGCGGTGATCCTCGGCACCAGCACCGGGGGCATCGGCGCGAGCGAGCTGGCCTACGCGCATCACCAGGCGCACGGCGTGCTGCCGGACTGGTACTCGGTGGAGACCTCGCACGCGCTCGACGCGGTGCTGCCGGTGGTGTGCGGGCTGGCCGGGCTCGCGGGGCCGGCGTACATGCTGTCGACCGCGTGCTCGTCGTCGGCCAAGGTGTTCGCGGCGGCGCAGCGGCTCATTCACCTCGGGGTGTGCGACGCGGCGCTGGTCGGCGGGGTCGACAGCCTGTGCCAGCTGACGCTGCGCGGCTTCGCCGGCCTCGAGGTGCTGTCGGCGGCCCCGTGTCGGCCGTTCTCGGCGCTGCGGGCCGGCATCAACATCGGCGAGGGCGCGGCGCTGTGCCTGCTCGAGCGCGAGGGCGAGGGCCCGGCCCGCCTGCTGGCGGTCGGCGAGAGCTCCGACGCGTTTCACATGACCAGCCCGCACCCGGAGGGGCTCGGCGCGCGCCTGGCGATGGAGCGGGCGCTGGCTGGCGCGGGGCTGTCGCCCGGCGATGTCGACCACGTCAACGCCCACGGCACTGGCACGCGCCAGAACGACAGCGCCGAGGGGGCGGCGATCGCTGCGCTGTTCGGGCCGGGCATGCGGGTGGTAGCGACCAAGGGCTACACGGGGCATCAGCTCGGGGCGGCGGGCGCCACCGAGGTCGCGTTCACGGCGCTGGCGATCGCCCACGGCTTCGTGCCGGAGAGCGTCGGAGCGGCCCCGCCGGACCCGGAGATCGCGGTCCGGGTCACGACCCAGTTCGAAGCCTTGATCACGCGCGCGGCGATCAGCAACTCCTTCGCCTTCGGCGGCTCGAACGTCAGCGTGCTCGTGGGGGCGCCGGCATGAGCGACGGTGGTGGCATCTCCTCAGCAGAGCGTGGGCCGGAGCGTGGGCTCGGGCTGTCGCTGCGCGGGCTCGGGCTGTGGACCCCGGGCTACCCCGACGCGCTCAGCTGGTCGCAGCGACATGTCCGTGGGGACAGGTCCAACGAGGCTGCTCCGAGCGCCCCGTCTGCGCTGGGCGCCGACGCCCCGCGGGCCGAGCTGCTGCCGCCGATGCTGCGCCGCCGGACCAGCCTGCTGACCCGCATGGCCGCCGAGGTCGCGGCCCAGGCGATCGCCAGCGCCGGCTTCGATCGCGCCGAGGTGACGACGATCTACGGATCGGTCTACGGCGAGATCCGGACCACGCTCGATCTCCTGGCCGCGCTGCAGGACCCGGCCGCGCCGCTGTCGCCGACCAAGTTCCACAACAGCGTGCACAACACGGCCGCCGGCTACGTGTCGATCGCGACCCAGAACCGGCGCGGCAACGCGGCCCTCACCGCCGGGCGCTCGACCCTGGCGATGGGGCTGATCGAGTGCGCCGGGCTGATCGCGGCGGGGCAGGGGCCGACCGTGCTGGTGATCGCCGAGGAGACGCTGCCCGAGCCGCTGGCCGCCGGCCGCAGCTACGCGCCGCTGGCCGCCGCCTTCGCGCTCGCTGCCGCGGGCGCCACGGATGTTGGGGCTGTCCCGGGGGACATGTCCTCGCGGACCTGTCGCCTGGTACAGGCGAGCCGCGGCGACCCGGCTGTGCCAAGGCTGCCGGCCGCGCTGCTCGGCAACCCCTGCGCGCTGGCGCTGGCGCTGTGCGAGCTGGCGCTGCAGCCGGGCGCCGCGTGCCTGTCGCTCGAGCCGCACCTGCCCGCGGGCGGCTGGTGCATCGAGCTCGACGCCCGCGACGGCGCGAAGGGCCCGGAGGCGGCCGCGTGAGCGAGTTCCCGCCCGTGCAGGAGCTGGTGCCCCAGCGGCCGCCGATGCTGCTGCTCGACGCGGTCACGGCCTGGGACGGCGTCTCGCTCGAGTGCGTCACCACCGTGCGCGCCGACTGGCTGCTGGTCGAGGCCGGGCGCATGCCGGCGGCCGGGCTGCTGGAGGTGATGGCGCAGGCGGTCGCGGCGATGCACGGACTGCAGGGCCACGCGCGCGGCGAGCCGGTGCGCGTCGGCCTGCTGACGGGCTGCCGCGAGCTGCGCCTGCACGCGCCGGCGGTGCCGGTCGGCACGTCCCTGCGGGTGCGGGCCCGCCAGGTCGTCGACCTCGAGGCGGCGGCCGAGTTCGCGTGCAGCGTGGTCACGGCCGAGGGCCGCGCGCTCGCCGAGGGCGCGCTGCAGGTGGTGCGGGGCGAGCCAGCGGCCGCGGGCGTAGCGACGGCCGCTGGCTCCGCTGGATCCGCTGGATCCGCTGGATCCGCTGGATCCGCTGGATCCGCTGGATCCGCTGGATCCGCTGCATCCGCTGCATCCGCTGCATCCGCTGCATCCGCTGCATCATGGACCGCGCCCGGCGGACCCGAGGAAGCGCAATCAACATGAGACCGAGAGCACTCGTCACCGGCGCGAGCCGTGGCATCGGCGCGGCGATCGCAGAGGCGCTCGCCGCCGCCGGACACCCCGTCCTGATCAACTACCGCAGCGGGCACGCGGCCGCGGAGGCGGTCGCCGAGAAGATCCGGAGCGCCGGCGGGCAGGCCACGCTGTGCCCCTTCGACGTCGCCGACGCGGCGGCCAGCGCGGCCGCGATGGCGGAGATCCTCGCCGACGCGGCGCCGCTCGGGATCGTCGTCAACAACGCCGGGGTCGCGCGCGACAACCCCTTGCCGGCGCTCGAGCCCGACGACTGGCACCTGGTGTTGCGCACCACCCTCGACGGCTTCTACAACGTCACCCGGCCGGCGGTCATGCCGATGGTGCGGCGCAAGTGGGGCCGCATCGTCAACATGAGCTCGGTGTCGGCGCTGATCGGCAACCGCGGCCAGGTCGCCTACGCGGCGGCCAAGGCCGGGATCCTCGGCGCGACCAAGTCGCTGGCGCTGGAGCTGGCCCGGCGCGGCATCACCGTCAACGCGGTCGCTCCCGGTCTGATCGAGACGGACATGATCAAGGACGTCCCGCTCGAGCACGTGATGCCGCGGATCCCCGCGCAGCGGCTCGGTCAACCGCACGAGGTCGCGGCGCTGGTGGCATTTTTGTGCAGCGACGCGGCCGGCTACATCACCGGGCAGACGATCGGGATCAACGGCGGGATGGCATGAACGACGACGCATACGAGGTGATCATCGTCGGCAGCGGGCCCGCGGGCTCGACCGCCGCCAACCTGCTGGCCCAGGCCGGGCGCCGGGTGCTGGTGCTCGAGCGCGAGAGCTTCCCGCGCTTCCACATCGGCGAGTCGCTGCTGCCGATCGACCTGCCGCTGTTCGAGCGCCTCGGCCTCACGATCGACGCCAGCGCCTACAAGTTCAAGCAGGGCGCCGAATTTTGGGACGAGCGCACCGGCGACTTCGCGTTCTTCAGCTTCGCCGACGCGATGCCCGGCACGCCCTCGCACGCGTGGCAGGTCGAGCGCGCGCTGTTCGACGACCTCCTGGCCCGCCAGGCGATCGCCCGCGGCGCGGAGATCCACTTCGGCGAGGCGGTCACGGCGATCGAGCTCGGCGCCGAGGCGGTGGCGGTGCGCAGCGAGCGGGCCAGCTACCGCGCCCGCTTCGTGTTCGACGCGACCGGTCAGGACGCGTGGTTCGCCCGCCGGGCCCGGACGGTCGCGCCGATCCGCGAGCTCGGTCGCGCCGCCGTGTTCACCCACTTCGAGGGCCTGTCAGCGGCCGCGATCGACGAGATCGGGGCCCAGGGCAACATCAAGGTGCTGCTGGTGCCCGACGGCTGGCACTGGATCATCCCGCTGGTCGGCGGCCGCCTGAGCGTCGGCCTCGTGAAGTGGCGCGGCAAGCTCGACGAGGAGGCGCTGGAGGCCGCGCTCGCCGCGTCGCCGCTGATCCAGCGCCTGTGCGCCGGGGCGCGGCGCGGCCCGACGCGGACGATCGCCAACTGGTCGTACAAGAACCTGCGCCCGCACGGCCCGCGCTGGGCCTGCATCGGCGACGCGGCCGCGTTCCTCGATCCGGTGTTCTCGTCCGGCGTGTCGCTGGCGATGCTCGGTGCCGAGCGGGCCGTCGACCTGCTGCTCCCGGCGCTCAGCGCTGCCGACGAGGCGGCGCCCGAGCTGATGGCGCCGTGGTCGTCGCACATGCAACCAGCCTACGACGCGTTCGAACAGCTCATCCGCCGCTTCTATCACACGCGGATGGTGCACCACCTGTTCTTCGCCGCCGAGCCCGACCCGGCGCTGCGCCGCGGCCTCATCAGCGTGCTCGCGGGCGACGTGTGGCGCCGCGATAACCCGTTTCAGGCGATGCTGGAGAGCTCCCGTCTGCAGCCCCGAGCACCCACGATATTGCCAGACCCGGAGACACAACAAGATTGATACGTAATCCGCATTACGGAACTTACCGAATGTGATGTTGATGCGCCCTGGCCAGGGTTGTTGCAATTTCGCGCCAAAGATTGTTCTCTCGACATGTCGCATGTCGAAGCCGCAAGCCACCCCCGAGGTCCTTCGTTCGATCACCGCGCCGATGCTGGCCACGCTGGCCATGTTGTTGGGCGCCTGCCTGTCGCCCAACGGTGGCGACACGAGCACCGATGTGAACCTCAGCAGCGACACGGGCGGTGTGCTGTCGACCAGCGGCGCGAGCGGGTCGTCGACCTTCGACGAGATCATGACGACGACCGAGGACTGGGACACCAGCGCGGGCTCGGGCTCCGAGTCGAGCGAGTCGAGCGCGGCCGAGGGCAGCAGCGGCAGCGGCAGCACGAGCGACACCCCCGCGAGCTGCGGCGACGGCGTCGTCCAGGCGCCGGAGGAGTGCGACTTCGGGATCGATAACGCCAACGACGCCGGCTGCACCGCCGACTGTCACCTCGCCACCTGCGGCGACGGCCTCGTGCAGAAGGACGTCGAGGCCTGCGACGACGGGCTCAACGACGGCGCCTACGGCGGCTGCGCGGTCGACTGCAAGGCGCTCGCGCCCCACTGCGGCGACGGCGAAGTTCAGGACGACTACGAGGCCTGCGACCAGACCGACCCCAAGACCGGCTGCATCGCGTCCACCTGCGAGTACGCGAAGAGCTGCAAGCAGATCCGCGACGCCCGTCCGGACGACCTGATGCTGCAAGACGGCCTTTACTTCATCAAGCCGCTCGACGCCAAGCTCAAGGTGCTCTGCGATATGGACGCGGACGGCGGCGGCTACACATTCCTGAAGGTCGCGCTGCCAGGGATGGTCAACTACAACGCCGCGCAAGCCGAGGCCAAGTGCAAGGAGTACGGCATGCAGCTGCTGGTCCCACGCTCGCCGGAGCACGTCGCTGCCGCCGTGATGATCGCCAATTCGACGCTGCTGGTGCCGCTCGGCGGCGGCAGTGCCAAGAGCGATCTGAACTACATGAAGATCCTCGGCATCTACCCGGCCGTCGAGAACATGACCTGTATGGACAAGCCGCTCAACAGCACGGATTGTCCGCAGTGGAAGGCCGCTGGCGACAAGTTCTGGGTCACCGACAAGGGGGTCCCCGGGGCGCCCGGGGCCAAGAATTGTGTGAAGTGCTCCAACGCCTACTATTGGAAGGTCGAGGGCGTGCTCGACTTCTATGAGACCCCGTGGAACGCCGGCGTCGGCGCGGAGACGGGGCTGTTCATGTGCGACACCGGCGACAAGATGCCGCTGTGACGGCCACTTGACGGCCACTTGACGGCCGCTGTGGCGGCCGCTGTGACGTGAGTCCGAGCGGAGGGGAGGGTCAGAGCCCGGGCGCCGCGAAGGGCGCGAGGAACTCGGCGACGCGCCCGCGGATCGCGGCGCAGCGCGCTGGATCGCCGCCCGCCGCCGCGACCTCGATCGCGTCCGCGATCAGCTCGCCCACCGTGCCCATGTGTTCGGTGACGAGGCCGCGTGAGGTGATCGCCGCGAGGCCGACGCGCAGCCCCGAGGGATCGAAGGGCTTGCGGGGATCGAAGGGGATCGAGTTGGCGTTGAGCTCGATGCCGCAGCCGTTGAGCACGTGGGCGATCTTGCGGCCGCTGAGCTCGCGGGGGCTGAGGTCGACGAGCATCAGGTGATTGTCGGTGCCGCCGGTGACGAGGCGGAAGCCGCGGCCGATCAGGACCTCGGCGAGGGCGCGGGCGTTGGCGACGATCTGGTGCGCGTAGGTGGTGAACGACGGGGCGAGCGCCTCCTTGAAGGCGACCGCCTTGGCCGCGGTGACGTGGTTGTGCGGGCCGCCCTGCAGGCCGGGGAACACGGCCTTGTCGATCGCCGCGGCGTGGGCCGCCTTGCACAGGATGAGGCCGCCACGCGGGCCGCGGAGGGTCTTGTGGGTGGTGGTCGTGACCACGTCGGCGTGCGGGACCGGGCTCGGGTGAGCGCCGCCGGCGACGAGGCCGGCGATGTGGGCGATGTCCGCGGCCAGGTAGGCGCCGACCTCCTGGGCGATCGCGGCGAAGGCCGGGAAGTCGAGCACGCGCGGGTAGGCCGAGTGGCCGACCCAGATGAGCTTGGGACGGTGCTCGCGGGCGAGGCTGCGGACCTCGTCCATGTCGATCCGGTTGTCGTCGCGACGGACGCCGTACTGCACCGCCTTGTAGTAAATGCCGGTGGCGCTGACCTTCCAGCCGTGGGTGAGGTGGCCGCCGGCGGGCAGGGACAGGCCCATGATCGTGTCGCCCGGCTGGCACAGCGCGAGCAGAGCGGCGAGGTTCGCCGGCGAGCCCGAGTAGGGCTGCACGTTGGCGTGCTCGGCCGCGAAGAGCTGGCGCGCGCGGGCGATGGCGATGGACTCGATCGGGTCGATGAAGTCCATGCCCTCGTAGTAGCGCTTGCCCGGGTAGCCCTCGGCGTACTTGTTGGTGAGGCTGCCGGCGGTCGCGGTGAGCACGGCCCGCGAGGCGTAGTTCTCGCTGGCGATGAGGCGCAGGCTGTCGCGCTGACGGGCGTCCTCCTTGCGCATGAGGGCTTCGATCTCGGGGTCCACCTCGTGCAGGTCGGGCTCGGTGCGTGCGATCATCGCGGGCTTTATCAGGCCGGGGGGGCCGGGAAGTCAATTCGAGCGCGGCGCTTCGTGCTGCCGACGATCGCTGGCACGATCGTCAGCGATGGCGTCCGCGTTGGGGCCACACGACCCCCGCGATCCGTACGAGTCCGGACGGCGAAGGGGTGTTGCGGAGGCGCGCTCGCGCTCGCGGCCCTGGGCCGTCGGCGAGGCGCTGCGGCGGCGATGTTGATACCATCGCCCCGTGGGGGGATCGGGGACGTTGCGCGGCGCCCACCGGGCCGGGCCGACCTTCGACGGCGCCGACTCGGGCCCGGCCGCCGAGGACTCCTTGCGCGGCAGCACCCTCAGCGACAGCGACGAGGGCGAGGGCGAGGGCGACGGCGACGAGGTGGCCGCCGAGGCGCTCAGGTTTGAGCGCGGGGCGACGATCGATCGCTACATGATCCTCGACCGCATCGGCGCCGGGGCGATGGGCGTGGTCTACACGGCGTATGACCCGCGCCTCGATCGCCGGGTCGCGCTCAAGGTGATGCACGCGCGGCCGGGGGCGCAGGCCAGCGACGTCGCCACTCGCCTGCTGCGCGAGGCCCAGGCGCTGGCCAAGCTCTCGCACCCCAACGTCGTCGCGGTGCACGACGCCAACGCGCTCGGCGAGGTCGTGTACCTGACGATGGAGCTGGTCGACGGGGTGAGCCTGACGCGCTGGCTCAAGCAGCGCCCGCGCAGCGTCGACGAGACCCTCAAGGTCTTCATCGAGGCCGGGCAGGGCCTCGCAGGGGCGCACGCGGCGGGGCTCATTCACCGCGACTTCAAGCCCGACAATGTGCTGGTCGGCGACGACGGCCGCGTGCGTGTCGTCGACTTCGGCATCGCCCGCGGCGCCGATGGCCCCGACCTGATGTCGGTCGACCAGGCGATCGAGCGCTCGCAAGATCCGGCGGCCCGCAGCCTGGTCGGCGCGCCGGTCGAGCAGGCCAACGCGGTCCCGGCCGCGGCGACGCCCGAGCCGGGCGCCGAGAAGCCGGGCGAGGGCGCGGTGCTGGCGTTCGCGTCGACCGACCGCGGCGCCGTCCCGGGCTTCGCTCGCAGCAACGACCTGGCCGACACGCAGCGGGCCGAGGCCGGGCAGCTGACGCGGCGCTCCGAGGGGCGGCCGGGCAACAAGGCGCTGGTGATCGCGGCGGCGGCGGCCGCAGCGGGCACGGGCGGCGAGCGCCCGCGCCTGCACGCATCGCAGCTCGAGACGGCGATCCCCGGGCTCTCGTCGGTGCGCTTGACCCGGACGGGCGCGCTGGTGGGGACGCCGGCCTACATGGCGCCGGAGCAGCACATCGCGGCGCGGGTCGACGCGCGCACCGATCAGTTCGCCTTCTGCATCGCGCTGTACGAGGCGCTGTTCGGCAGCCATCCTTTCCCGGCCAAGAACTACGTGCAGCTGAGCCTCAGCGTGCTCGGCGGCAAGGTCGACGCGATGGTCGGCCGCAGCGACGTGCCAGTCCGCGTGCGCAAGGCGATCCTGCGCGGGCTCTCGGTCGACCCGGACCAGCGCTTCGCCAGCATGGACGAGCTCATCGGGGCGCTGCGCGCCGACCCGGAGCTGCGGCGACGTCGGCGGGTCGCGGTGGCGCTCTTGGCCGGCGGCGTGGCGGGCGTGCTGGCGCTGGCCGGCGCCCAGGTGTTCGGCGGGGCCCCGCCCTGCGAGGGCGCCGATCGCCACATGGTCGAGGTCTACAACGACGCGGCCCGCGACGACATCCGCGCCGCCTTCCTGGCGACCGAGCAGCCTTACGCGCCGAAGGTGCTGGAGAGCAGCCTCGCGGGCCTCGATCGCTGGTCGCAGGAGTGGTCGGGCATGCGCCGCGAGGCCTGCGAGGCGACCCATGTCCACCACGAGCAGTCGGCCGATCTGCTCGAGCGGAGGATCGCCTGCCTCGACCGCAAGCTGCGCAGCCTGTCGGCGATGGTGGCGGTGCTGCGCGTCGCCGACAAGGACGTGGTGCTGCACGCCGTGCAGTCGGTCGACGCGCTGCCCGAGCTGGCCGAGTGTGAGGACCGCGAGCGGCTGACCCGCGGCGACGCGCCGTCGGAGCAGAAGAAGCCGATCATCGCGGCGGCCGAGGTGAAGCTGGCGCAGGCCGAGGCGGCGCGGCTCGCCGTGCAGTACGACAACGCCGAGCGCCTGGCCGGCGAGGCGCTGGCGGTCGCCCGCAGCGAGGGGCTCGCGCGGGTCGAGGTCCAGGCGCTCACGGTGCTCGGGCGGGTCGCCAAGAACCAGGGCCGGATCGGCGTCGCCGAGCAGAGCTTCACCGAGGCGGGGCTGATCGCCGAGCGGGTCGGGGCCGACGAGCTGCGCCTCACGGCCGACGGCGAGCTCGGCGTGGTCCTCGGCGTGCTCTCGCAGCAGCACGCCGAGGCGGAGCGCACGCTGCGGCACGCCGAGGCGCTGCTCGACCGGGTCGGGGCCACGCCGCACGAGCGGGTCCGGCTGCGCGAGCGGCTCGGCATGGTGCTCGCGCAGCGCGGGCAGACGGCCGAGGCGCGCGACCTCCTGAGCCTCGCGCTCAGCGAGGCCGAGGCGCTCCCCGGCGACGGCGGCACCGGCCTGGTCTCGATCCTCAACGCGCGCGGCACGGTGCACGACCAGCGCGGCGAGTCGGCGGCCGCGCTGGCGGACTTCGGCCGGGCCCTGGCGATCTGCGAGGCTCACCTCAGCCCCGACCACCCCGACGTCGCCGCGATCCTCAGCAACATGGCGATCATCGAGCTGAACGGCGGCCAGTACGAGCGGGCCCGCGAGCGCTTCGAGCGGGCCTTGAAGATCCATCGCCTGGTGCTCGGCGACGATCACCCGATCACCGGCTCGACGCACATGAACCTCGGCACCCTGCTGCAGCAGATGGAGGACTACGACGGGGCGGCCGCGCAGTACGAGCAGGCGCTGGCGGTCGCGACCAAGGCCGGGGGCAGCGACGCCGACCTCGCCGACATCCTCTACAACCTCGGCGCGGTCTACCAGCTGCGCAAAGAGTATGAGCGGGCCCTGACGCCCTACCGCGACGCGCTGGCCCGCAGCGAGCGGGTGCACGGGCCGGACCACGCTGAGGTCGCCTATCCGCTGTTTGGCCTCGGCGGCGTGCTGGTGGAGCTCGGTAGGTACGCCGAGGGCCGCGAGCTGCTCGAGCGGGCCCTGGCGATCCGCACGCGCAAGGACGTGGTCCCGGTCGACATCGGGGAGCTGCGCTTCGCCCTCGCGCGGGCGGTCGCGCCCGTCGACCGCGATCGCGCGCACGCGCTGGCGATCCAGGCCCGTAGCGACTACAGCGATGCCGCCGACGCGGACAGCGTTCAGCGCATCAACACCTGGCTCAAGGGACAGCTCAAGCGAGCGCCCTGAGGTGGTGGCCGCGGCGATCGCCACGGCCTCGATCCTATGCGTGCACTTGTGCGCGACACCGGAATGCGCGCAAAAGGCCGGCTGTTGGCGATTGCGCGGCGATTGCGTGTGCATGTAAACCAGGGGGCGCCGGCCGACCAACCAGCGAGGGAATTTCATGCCCACACCCAAGAACAAGCGAATCGTCGTCCTCCAGTCCAGCTACTCCGCCACCAACGTCATCGCGAACCTGAACCTCACGATGAACGCGAACTTCACGACGCCCGGCAATGTCACGACGGTCAACCTGCTCGAGGACTCGAGCGGGACCGGGACGGAGGCGACCGAGTATCAGATGTCGTTCAGCATCGCCGGCGCGGCGGGCAGCGTGGCGATCGGCGCGATCACCCTGAGCTTCACGGGCGAGGGCGCCGAGCTCGCCAGCGGCGTGAGCGTGGCCAAGACCTCGGCCAGCACCACCACCGTCCCGCGCGGCAGCAGCGGCAGGGTCACGCCGATCGCCACCCCCGACGCGTACCAGGAGCGCGTGTGGTCGCAGACCGCCCTGAACGGGACCGACGAGCTGGTCGACCAGGTCGCCGGCATCGACATGCGCGTCAAGGCCGAGAGCGGCTACACCGTGACGCAGACCGTGACCTCGTGGGACGAGGACGAGCTGGTCGTCGCCTACGAGTGGAAGAACGCCGCGGGCACCAGCTTCGCGTCCGGCACGGTGCGGCTCGAGGCGGCCTCGACCGCGCAGGGCAGCTACACGCTCGGCAGTGTCGTGGTGGTCGACGACCCGCCGCAGGGCGCTTCGCGCCTGGCCGGCGAGACCCGCAGCGCCCTGCGCGAGCGCATCCGTGGGGTCACCCGCGAGATCCGCCGCCTCCGTCGCGAAGCCCGCGGCGGCTGAGCCAGCGCGCACGCCGGGCGCCGGTCGCTGCGGCGACGCGGCGCCCTGTTCGTTGCGTACACATGCGGGCGCTGCTTGGCCAGCGCCGCGGTCTGCGGTGTATCCTGCCGGCGATGGCTGACGCGGATCCCCCGCTGCTCGCGGCTTCCGGGCTGCGCCTGCGCCCGGTGGTCGGCCCACCGGCGACGGCCCGCCGCGTGCTGGTGATCGACAACTACGACTCGTTCACCTTCAACATCGTGCAGTACCTGCTGCAGCTCGGCGCGGTGGTCGACGTGTACCGAAACGACGCGGTCGACGCGGCCCAGGTGCTGGCCGATCGCCCGAGCCACGTGTTGCTGTCCCCGGGGCCAGGTCGCCCGCAGGACAGCGGCGTGTGTCAGGCGCTGTGCCGCTTGCTGGCGGATCCAGCCGCCCCCGCGATCCCGCTGCTCGGCGTGTGCCTCGGCCACCAGACCCTGTGCGAGGTGCACGGCGCGACGGTCGAGCGCGCGGGGCGGATCATGCACGGCAAGCTGTCGCCGATCTTCCACGACGGGAGCGGGGTGTTCGCGGGCCTGCCCTCGCCGTTCATGGCGACCCGCTACCACTCGCTGGTGGCGCTCGAGGCGACCCTCCCGGCCTGCCTGCGGCCGGTCGCGCGGACCGACCAGGGCGAGCTGATGGGCGTGCGTCACGCGAGCCGCCCGCTGTTCGGGGTCCAGTTCCACCCGGAGTCGGTGCTCAGCGAGCACGGCCACGCGCTGCTGGAGAACTTCCTCGAGCAGCCTGTGGCGGCACGATGAGCGTTTGCGGCATACTCGGGCACCATGACGGGCACGGGCGGTAGCTTCCTCGACAAGATCCTCGCGGCCAAGCGCGCCGAGCTGGCGGGCGCCCGGGCCACGCGATCCGCGGCGCTCTCCGACCGCGACCTGCTCGAGCTCGGGGCCCGCCTGCCGCGTCCACGCGACTTCACGGCGGCGCTGCGCGAGGGCCCGCGTCCGGCGATCATCGCCGAGTTCAAGCGCGCCTCGCCGAGCGCCGGCTGGCTGCGCGAGGACGCTGATCCGCGGCACATCGGCACGCTCTACGCGGCCGGCGGCGCGACCTGCATGAGCATCGTGACCGACCGCCACTACGGCGGCAGCTTCGACGACCTGCGCGCGGTCCGACAGACCGTCACGCTGCCGCTGCTGTGCAAGGACTTCATCCTCGAGAAGACCCAGATCGTCGAGGCCAAGCGGGTCGGCGCGGATTGTGTGCTGCTCATCGTCGCCGCCCTGCCGCCGCCGCAGCTGCGGGCGCTGCTGGAATTCACCCGCCAGCTCGACATGCAGGCGCTGGTCGAGACCCGCGACGAGCACGAGCTCGATCGGGCGATGGCGGCCGGCGCCCGCCTGATCGCGGTCAACGCCCGCGACCTCGACGGCGTCGAGATCGACGTGGGTCGGGCCGCGCGCCTGCGCAAGCTGGTGCCGGACAGCTTCACCTACGTGGCCGAGAGCGGGGTGCACTCGGTCGACGACGCGATCCGCCTGCGCGACGCCGGGGTCGACGCGATCCTGATCGGCAGCTACTTGATGGAGGCGGCGAACCCCGGCGAGGCGCTGCGCCAGCTGATCCTCCAGCTCTGACGCGGCTGTCCCGAAGGCCAGGTCAACCGATTCGGGGCTCGGGCGAGCGCGCTCACTCGCCGACGATCCACTCGACGCGGGTGCGGGTCGACGCCGCGGGATCGAGGTCGTCGTCGGCGACGCGCGCGGCGAGGGCCGGCAGCGCGGCGCGCAGGACCACGTCGCTGCGCCACGGCGGATTGACGACGATCATGCCGGAGCCGCCGAGGCCGTCGGCGTCGTCGAGGCGGGTGTAGAGCTCGAGCGCGAGGACCCGGCGGATCACCCCGTGCATGAGCGCCGCGTGCAGCTTGCCGCGGGCGACCGGGCCCTTGATCGGGTACCACAGCGCGAGGCAGCCGGTCGGCCAGCGCGCGTGCGCCGTGTGCAGCCCGGCCAGCGCCGCGGCGAACTCGTCCGGCCGCTCGAAGGGCGGGTCAATGAGCACCAGGCCGCGGCGCTCCTTCGGCGGCAGGAAGGCCTTGATGCCCTCGTAGCCGTCGCGCCGGTGGACGGCGACCTGCGGGTCGCCGCGAAACTCGTCGTGCAGGGTCTCGACGTCCTTCATGTGCAGCTCGCACGCGATCATGCGGTCGCCTGGGCGCAGCAGGGCGCGGACCACCCGCGGCGAGCCCGGGTACACGCGCAGCGCGCCGTCTGGGTTGCAGGCCTCGATCAGGCGCAGGAGGTCGGCGAGCGGCCCCGGCAAGCCCTGCGCCCCCCACAGCCGCGCGACGCCGCGCGCGTACTCACCTGTCCTTTGGGACATCTCGTGGGCGAGCTGGTAGCTGCCGGCGCCCGCGTGGGTGTCGAGGTAACAGAGCGGCGTCGGCTTGTCCTGCAGGCGGCGCACGAGGTGGACCAGCACGAGGTGCTTGAGCAGGTCGGCGGCGCCGCCGGCATGGTAGTGGTGGCGGTAATTCATCGGCGGCAGGCGGGCAGGGCGGCGCAGCATAGCGGATCGTGTGTGCGTCCGCGCCTGCGCCACAGCGCCGCCGGCGCGGCCGAAACGGCGTATTGTTGCGCCGCCCTGCCCGCATGACCGACTCCGCGAACCCTGCGCCGACGCCCGCGCCGATCCCCGAGACGATCCTGGCCACGAGCGCGACGCCGGCGAGCTCCGCGACCTCGCTGCAAAGCCCGGCGCCGGTGCGGGCGGTGCATGGCTGGCGGCGCCTGCCGATGAACACCATGCGGCTGCTCCGCTTCACGCTGCGGGTGCTGTCGCATCTGAGCAAGAACCACGCGCTGCTGCTGGCCGGCGGGATCGCCTACAACGTGATGCTGTCGATCGTGCCGCTGCTGACGGTGCTGCTGGTGGTCCTGACCCGCCTGCTCGATCGCCAGCAGCTGCTCGACATCATCTCCACCGAGCTGGCGCTGCTCATCCCGTCGCAGGCGCAGAGCATCACCGACCAGGTCGGCGCGCTGATCGACAACGCCGACATTATCGGCGGGGTCGGCATCCTCGTGCTGCTGTTCTTCAGCTCGTGGGCGTTCAAGATCCTCGAGGGCGCGCTGGCCATCGTGTTCGCGCGGACCAAGGCCCGGCGCGTGCGCGGCGTGTGGATGTCGTTGCTCATCCCGTACATCTGGATCCTGGTCCTCGGCGTCGGGCTGTTCGTGTTGACCGTCGTGGTCGGCTTCGTCGAGGCCGTCTCGGAGACCGATCTGCACCTGTTCGGCCGCATCGTCTCGCTCGGGGCCATGCCGGCGCTGATGCTCAAGCTCACCGGCTTCCTGACGCTGGTGGTCCTGTTCACCTCGATCTATCACGTGCTGCCGATCTCCGAGGTCTCGTTCAAGCGGGCCCTGGCCGGCGGGCTCGCGGCGGCGATCCTGTGGGACATCCTGCGCCGCTTCCTGATGGTCTACTTCGCCAAGATCTCGCTGGTGAACACGGTCTACGGCTCGCTGGCCACGGTGATCATCGTCCTGCTCACGCTCGAGTTCGCGGCGCTCATCATCCTGTTCGGCGCGCAGGTCATCTCGGAGATCCAGCACAGCGAGGAGGCCGGCCTGCCGTGGTACGAGGGCGTGCCCGTCGAAGAGGTCGTCGGCGTGCGCCAGGGCTAGCTGCGGGCCCCGGCGTCACGGCGTCACGGCGTCATGGTGTCATGGTGTCATGGCGTCGGCGGCTCGGCGGCGCGGCGCGCGGGCAGCAGCTCGGCGCCGAGGTCCTTCACCAGGGTCATCACCTGGGCGATGCCCTTGCCGATCATCGTCGACGGGTCCCCGTCGCCGCCGAACGAGGTGAACTTGACCTCGCCGAACTTCTGGGCGAAGGCCGCCGCGACCGCGGGCAGGCCGGTGTCGACCAGCGCGAGGCGGATGCGGTCGTCGGAGACCAGGTTCTCGATCTCCTTGGTGGCCCGCAGCGCCGCGGCCTGCACCTCGTGCGCGAGCCGCTTCATGTCGAGCTCGCGCTGCTGCAGCTTGGCGGCGGCGCTGCTCTCGAACTCCCGCAGCTCGGCGGCGCTGCGCGCCTTGTGGGCTGCGAGCGTGGCGGCCAGCTCGGCCTCGCGGGCGGCGCTCAGGTGCCGCGCCTCGATCAGCTGGCGCTCGGCCTCGCTGAGCTTGCGCTCGCGGGCCAGCTGGGCGAGGCGGGCGGCTTCGGCCTGCTGCGCCTTCTCGGCCTCTAGCTCGGTGCGGGCGCGCAGGTCGGCGAGCTGACGCGCCTGGTCGCGGGCGGCCTTCTGGCTGGCGAGCTCGGCCTGGGCTTGCAGCTCGGCGAGCGCCCGTGCCTGCTCGCGCTGGCCGCTCTCCTCGCTGACGCGGGCCTGCAGCTGGTCGCGCTTGGCCTGCTCGGTGAGCTCGATCTGGGTCGCGTGGCTCTCGGACTGGGCCCGCAGCTCGCGGGTCGCGGTCTCGCCGGCCAGCTTTGCCTCCGCGATCTGACGCGTCGCCTCGGCCTCGCGGGTGGCGATGTCGCGGGCGCTCTCCAGCTCGGCCTGGCGGGCGCGCATCGCCAGCTCGGCCCGGAAGCGGGCCTGCATCTCGCTGAACACGGTCTCGCTGAGGACGCGCACGTTCTGGACCTCGACGGTGTCGATCACCACGCCCCAGCCGGTCGCGGTGCTGTCGTCGCCGCGGCCGCGACCCTCGACCACCGGCGCCAGCTCGACGAGCAGCTCGTGGGCGATCGCCTCCTTGCGCCGCGTCATCGTGTCCTCGATCGAGAGGTTGGCGACCAGGCGGCGGGTCGCGCCGACGAACATCTCCTGCAGGATCTCGCCGAGCTTCTCCGAGGCGCGCTCCGAGTACGAGAAGTTGAGCATGCGGAAGGTGAGCTCGGGCTCGACGATGCGGTAGACCGCGAGGCCAGTGATCTGCACGCCGACCTTCTCGAGCGTCACCTGGTCGGCGGTGAACTGCAGGCGGTTGATGGTGGTCGGGATGATCGCCACCGAGTCCCACGGCCACTTGAAGCAGCTCGCGCCCTGGCCGGTGCTGCGCCGACGGATCTTCCCGCGGCGCATGTGGATCAGGTACTCCGACGGCATCGCGGTCACGAAGCCCCAGCGCTTCATCTTCTCGGGGTCCTCGGCGGGCTTGCCGGCGCGCCAGGCGAGGTCGTTGATGTTGGCGTTGGCGTTGGCGGGTGCGGGTGCGGTGGGCTTGCTCATGCCCCCTCCACAGCACGCGGCGTGCCAGCGGCTCGGGCCGGCGATCGGCCAGCGGCGTCGCGGCGGCGCCAAGGCGGCCCTGCGGCCGTGGCTGCGGGCGGTGCACCGAAACGGAGCACCTGTATCAAGATGGGTCAGCCCGGGATCTTGAGCTGCTGGATCTTGCGCAGCAGGGTGGTGCGGCCGATGCCCATCGCCCGGGCCGCGGCGCTGCGGTTGCCGGCGTGGGTGGCCAGCACGGCCTCGATGTAGAGCCGCTCCATCTCGTCCCAGCGCAGCTTGCCGAGCTCGACCGGGGGCTTGCCGGCCGCGCGCCCGCGGGTCGGCGGGGCCGGGCCGGTCTCGGCGGGGAGCGAGAGGTCAGGGAGGTCGACGATGTCGCTGTTGCACAGGATCACGGCGCCCTCGATGCAATTCTCGAGCTCGCGGATGTTGCCCGGCCAGGCGTGCGCGTGCAGGCGGGCCAGCGCGGCCGGGCTGCAGCGCAGCGGGCCCTTGCCGTGGCGCTGCGCGAACACGCTGAGGAAGTGCGTCGCCAGCTGCTCGAGGTCCGCCGGCCCGCGCTCGCGCAGCGCCGGCATCGTCAAGGTGAGCACCCGCAGGCGGTAATAGAGGTCCTCGCGGAAGCGCTGGCGGGCGACCATGTCCTCGAGGTTGCGGTTGGTGGCGGCGACGATGCGCACGTCGACCTTGACCCCGCGGCGACCGCCGACCCGCTCGAACTCGCGGTCCTGGATCACGCGCAGCAGCTTGCTCTGCAGCGGCAGCGGGACCTCGCCGATCTCGTCGAGGAACACGGTGCCGCCGCTGGCCGCCTCGAACTTGCCGAGCGCGCGCTGGTCGGCCCCGGTGTAGGCGCCGCGCTCGTGGCCGAAGAGCTCATTCTCGATGAGGGTGGCCGGCAGCGAGGCGCAGTCGACGGCGACGAAGGGCTGGCCGGCGCGCTTGCTGTTGAAGTGGATCGCGCGGGCGATGAGGCCCTTGCCGGTGCCGGTCTCGCCGGTGATGAGCACGGTGGCGTCGGTCGCCGCGGCCTTGCCGACCAGGTCGTAGACCCGGCGCATGCGCTCGCCGACCCCGACGATGCCGTTGAAGCGGTAGCTCAGCGGGGCGGGGGAGGGCGCGCGCAGCTGCGGGTAGAGGCTGGTGCTCTCGAGGATCATCGCCACCTGGCTGGCGAGCGCGCGCAGCAGGGCCTCGTCGTCGGCGCTGAAGGCTGCGCCGCGCTTGTTGAGCAGCTGCAGCACGCCGAGGATGTCGCCGCCGCGGTCGGACACCGGCACGCACAGCATCGAGCGCGTGGCGTAGCCGGTGCTGCGATCGACGGCGCCGTGGAAGCGCGGGTCGGCGGCGGAGCTCGGCAGGTTGACCGCCTCGCCGGTGCGGGCGACGTAGCCGGCCACGCCTTGCCCGAGCGCGAGCCGGATCTCGCGCAGCTCGGGCAGGTGGGCGACCTTGCTGAACAGCTCGCCGCGGGCCCGGTCGACCAGGTAGAAGGTGCCGCGCTCGGCCTCCATGGCCCGCGTCACGGTGTCGATCACCTGGCGCAGCAGCGCGTCGAGGTCGACCTCGCGGCGGACCAGCTCGGCGACCGCGATCAGCACGCTGTCGCGGTCGACCCGCGCGGGGCTCGGGGCGCGGCCGCGCGGGCGTCGGCTCGGGGTGTCCATCGTCGCCATGTGTATCATTCCGGTGCACCCACGGCAGCTGCATTGATCTGGGGCAGGTGCAGGAGTGCGCACTTGGATGACTTGCGCCATGGGCCTGCGATCGCGGGCAGGTGGATCCGTTGTTGGATCCGGGCCCGGGGCCGTGTTATCGCTGCGACGGGATGCCGGACGCCGGAGATGTGTCGCGCCGGGCGCTGCTCGGCGGCCTGGTTGGGGCGGCCGCGTGGTCGCTGTGCGGCACGGCCGGGGCGGCCGCGGCCAAGGCCAAGGACAAGGCGAAGCCGCTGGCGAGCAAGGCGGTGCCGGTGGTCCAGGACATCGAGCACGGCAAGCGCGGGACGACCCTGACGCTGAACCTGCAGCACTCGATGTTCCCGGCCCCCGGCTCGCGCTGGCGCGACGCGACCACCCTGGTGTTCGTGCCCTCGCACTTCCGGGTGCTCGACGATCGCCGCGTCGACACGGTGGTGCACTTCCACGGGCACAAGACCACCGCGGCCGAGGCGATGAAGAAGCACCAGCTGCGCGAGCAGCTCGACGACAGCCGGCAGAACGCGATCCTGGTGATGCCGCAGGGGCCGGTGCGGGCGATCGACTCGAGCGGCGGCAAGCTCGATCGCCCGGGCGGGCTCGGCCGCTTCCTCTCCGAGGTCCGGACCACGCTGCAGCGGGCCGAGGTGAGCAAGGCGCTCGCGGCCGCCCATGTGCCCGCGGCGGCCCGAATCGGCGCGGTCTGTGTCTCGGCCCACTCGGGCGGCTTCGGCGTCACGGCCCGCTGCCTCAAGCACGGCGGCTTCGATGTCAACGAGGTCTACCTGTTCGACGCGCTCTACGGCGAGGTCGCGGCCTACCTCGACTGGGTGCTCGAGCGGCGCAGCCAGAGCGCCGCCCGCTCGCGCCACAAGCTCGTCTCGTACTACGCCGGCGGCAAGCCGCGCAGCAACAGCCTGGCGCTCATCAAGTCGCTGCGGCAGCGCGGCATCGAGGTGCTGCACGAGGAGCGCGAGGGCCAGCTCTCGCGGGCCGAGATCACGAAGGGGCGCGCTGTCTTCATCCGCACCCGCATCGATCACAGCCGCCTCACCTACCAGACCAACGGCCTGCGCGACTGCCTGTACGCGTCGTCGCTGCACCGCCGCCTCGAGTCGGACTGGTTCGCCGACAAGGACGGCGAGCGCGAGATCGATCGTCGACCCTGAGCCGCGATCGCGCGGGATGAAGTGCTCCCAGCCGGCGCGTCGATCCGATACGCTGGAGGTGCTCGTGTCGACAGTGGTGATGGTGACTGCGCTCGCGGCGTGGCTGGCGAGCGGTGGGGGGGCAGCGGGAAAGGCTGTCCCGGGGGACATGTCGTCTGCGACAGGTGTTGCACCTGTCCTTGCGGACAGCTCGCCCGAGGACCGCACGGCGCGGCTCCTGGCGGGCTTTGCCGACGGCGCCGATGAGCGGGCGACGCGGGCCCGTCCGGCCTACGCCCCGCGGATCGACCGCGCCTTCGCCCGCTTCGCGGAGAAGGTCGGCGAGCCGATGCAGGCGTGGGCCGCCGAGGCGCTGGTCCAGACCCCGGGTGAGACCGTGTTCTACCCGTTCGCCGGCGCCGACTTCCCGACCGCGCACCGCATGTACCCGCTGGCGGCGCGCTACGTGTTGATCGCGATGCAGCGCGGCGGGCCGCCGCCGGATCCCGCAGCGCAAGGGCGCGAGGCGCTCGGCGAGCTGCTCGCCGGCTACGAGCGCCTGCTCAGCGCATTCCTCCGGCGCGGCTTCTTCGTCACCGCCGAGATGAACGCGGAGACCGGCAACGACGCGGCGATCCGCGGCATCACCGGCGCGCTGATGGTGTTCGCCGCGCGCGAGGGCTTCGAGCTGCTGGGCGTCGATCCGGTCGCGCTGGCCGACGACGGGACGCTGACGTTGCACCCCGGCGACCGCACCCGCGCCGCGACCTGGGACTCGGTGCGCCTGCGCCTGCGCCGGCGCGCCGACGGGCAGCCGGTGCTGCTCGAGTACCTTCGCGTCGGCCTGTCGAACAACACGCTCAAGCCCGAGACGCCGGCGCTGACGCTGGTCACCGGCCTCAGCGACGCGCGGGTGATCCTCAAGGCCGCGTCGCACCTGCCGCAGGACAACAACTTCACGGTGCTGACCAGGCTGCTGCTGAGCCGCGCGCCGACGATCGTGCAGGACGAGACCGGCGTCGCCTACGACGCGCTGCGCGGCCGCTTCTCGGTCAAGCTCCACGGCAGCTTCAAGCAGGTCAACCTGCTGTTCGACGGCAGCGACCAGGAGACGCTGATCGAGGCCTACCGCACTGCGGGAAAGATCGATCGCCTGCCGTTCCACGTCGGCTACCGCAAGGGCGCGGCGGCCTGCATGCTGGTGGCGACGCGGGCCACGGTGACCAGCGACGCGCGGTAGGCCGTCGGCGCGGCGACCGGGCCGAGCTCGACGACGATCACGTGCTCGCCCGGTGCGACGCCCGTGATGGTGAAGGCGCGGCCGAGCGCGGGCGTGAAGGGGCGTCGGTCGAGCCACACGCGGGCCTCGGCGTCGGCCTCGACCTCGACCAGCAGGCGGCCCGGATCCTGCGCGTGCTGGGCGACGCGCAGGCCCGGACGCGGGCCAGCGTCGTGCTGCAGGCCGGGGCCCTGCGGCGCGGCCTGCAGCGCGAGATCGAGGGTCGGCCGCACCAGCGCGCGCAGGCGCGGGACGACCAGGCGATCGGTGTCGCCAAGCGCCCCGGGGAAGGCCACGGAGGCGACCATGAACAGGCGTCGCGGGCCGCCGCGTTCGACCAGGGTGGCGTTCTCCAGCAGCGCGACGCGGGGGATCCGGCCGACGTTGTTGAACACCTCGACGGGCGCGCCGAAGGCCTCGTCGGGGACCCGCCCGAGCCGCTTGCGCGTGATCTTCATGGTCGCCCGCATGCGCTCGACGTCCGTGAGGGAGATCGGGAAGCGCTGATCGGCCGGCAGCTCCTCGTGCAGCATCACCCGCCGCTGAACATCGTGGAGCTCGAAGAGGGTCGCGCAGTTGCCCTTGCAGCTTGCATGACGGCCGCTGGCCTCGCGCGCCGGCAGCTCGCCTTGCAGCTCGCCCTCGCGGTAGCGCATCGGCGGCGAGCTGCGCAGGGTGGGGCCGTCGCGGTTACCGTAGCGGGCCTGGATCGCCATCTCCGGCAGACCCCAGCGCGGCGAGAGGTACTCCTGATTGAGCGCGTCGAAGCCGGCGATCCGGACCAGGCGGTTGTAGTCCTTGTTCGAGCTGTGCATCAGCGCCTCGTGGACCATGTCGGCGACCTGGCCGCTCTGCAGGCCCTCGGCGTCGCTGAACTCGATCTCGGCGTCGCCCGTGAGCCCGAGCGCCCCGAGCGTCCACAGGGCGCCCACCGAGGTCGCCAGCTTCACCGTCGAGGCCGGATGAAAGTAATGCCGCGGGACCTCGAAGGCGGTGTCGCCGAGGCTGTAGTGGAAGTAGCGCGGCTGGCCGACGCCGGGCCGCACGGTCACGACCAGCGCGCGCGAGAAGGCCGGCGGCTCGTAGTCGACGCGGCGATAGTGCTTGCCGAGGCTGTCCTTGTCGGCGAGCAGGCGGGCCATCGTGAACCAGCCGTCGCGGTCGCGGGCGGGGTCGAGGTTGAGGAGCTGCGGGTGCTCGGCGCGCAGGGCCAGCAGCGCGGGGTCCGGGGCCACGGGCTGCGCTGCGGGACGCGCCGGCGCTGCGACCTGCGCGGACGCTGCGGGCACCGGCGCAGCGCCTGGATCTGTCCCCGAGGACAGGCAGGCGCCGAGCACGATCGCCGGGGTCGGCCACCACAGCAGGCGAGGGCGAGGCACGGGGCGCCGGACGATATCACGGGGCCGATCACGACGCGTCGGGATAGCGGCGCACGAGATAGCGGTAGTACCCGGCGAGCTCGCGCAGCAGCGACCAGGGCTCGCGCAGCTCGAGCTCGAGCGGCGCATGGGCGCCGTAAACCTGCTCGACGCCGAAGCGCCGCAGCGCCAGCTTGGTGCGCGTGAGGTGGTAGTACTGGCTGACCGCGACGACCGAGCGGAGGCCGTGCGCGCGCATGTGGGCGGCGACGAAGCGGGCCGTCTCGTAGGTGTTGATGCCGCCGCGATCCTCGATCACGGCCGCCGCCGGCACGCCGTGCTCGACGAGGTAGCGCTTCATGACCTCGGGCTCGGGCGGGCTGCCCGGATCCTGGCCGCCGCTGACGACGATCTGCGGGACCAGGCCGGCGCGGTGCAGCGCGAGCGCGGCGTCGAGGCGCAGCTCCAAGCGACGCGAGGGCTCGCCCGCGGCGCTGACGTGGTTGCCGAGCACGACCGCGAGATCCGCGGGCGCGCCGCGATCGGTACAGCCGTCCGTGCTCACGGCGATCAGGTGCAGCCCTGCCCACAGACCCAGAGTGAGGGCCCCGCGTCGCAGCCAGGTCCGGTACGCCACCGGACGAGGATAGCGGCGCGGGAGCCCTGACGGGCGCGCCGTGGTTGGTTTTCCGCCGAGGCGGCCGCCGCGTTCGCCGACAACCTCGCGCGGGAGCCTTGACGGGCGCGCCGTGGTTGGTTTTTCCTGGCCTCCCGATGACCGTCGCCCTCGTCACTGCCCGGGCCGCGCGCTCGCTGGACGCCGACCTGCCCCCGCTCATGGCCGCCTTGACCCGCCGCGGGGTGGCCCACGAGGTCGCCGTGTGGGACGACCCCGAGATCGACTGGCACCGCTTCACGCGGATCGTCGTGCGATCGACCTGGGACTACGCGGCGCGGCGCGGGAGCTTCCTCGCCTGGGCCGGACGCGCCGCCACGGCCGCGCCGCTGCACAACCCGCTGGCCGTGCTGCGCTGGAACACGGACAAGCGCTACCTCGCCGACCTCGCCGCGGCCGGGGTGGCCGTCGTGCCGACGCGCTGGTGCGTGCCCGGAAAGTCGCCGGAGCTCCCGGCTGGCGACTTCGTGGTCAAGCCCTCGGTGGGGGCCGGATCGGTCGGGGCGGCCCGCTTCGCGGCGCACGAGCATGCGGCCGCGACGGCGCACGTGGCCCGCCTGCACGCCGCGGGGCACGTCGCGCTGATCCAGCCCTACCTCGCGGCGATCGAGCGCCACGGCGAGACGGCGCTGGTGTTCTTCGCCGGCGAATTCAGCCACGCGGTCCGCAAGGCCGCGATCCTGGTGCCCGGACTGCGCATGGTCGAGGGCCTCTACGCGGCCGAGGAGATCGGGCCGACCACTGTCAGTGCGTCCGAGCTGGCCCTCGCCGCCGCCGCGCTCGCGGCCGTGCCGGGGCGCCGCAAGCTGCTGTACGCCCGCGTCGACCTGGTCCCCGATGACGACGGCCAGCCGCGCGTGCTCGAGCTCGAGCTCGCCGAACCGTCGGTGTTCCTCGACCACGCCGACGGCGCCAGCGATCGCTTCGCCGCGGCACTCGCCGGGGTCTGAGCCTGTCCCGAGGGACAGGCCCTTGGCCAGCGAACGCGCTCGCGGGGCTCTGAGCCTGTCCCGAAGGACAGGCCCCTAACCCTCGTCGCGCGCGTCGCCGGGCAGCAAGGTGGCGAGCAGGCGGTCGAGCTCGTCGAGGCTGGCGTAGGGCACCTCGATCGTGCCGCTGCCCTGCTTCTTCGCGTCCGTCTTGACCGCCACCTTGACGCCGAGGCCGCGGCGCAGCCGCTCCTCGAGGTCGCGGACGATGAGCACGCGCGCGCGCTCGGACTCACTCGGCTCGGCGGGCTCGGGCGGCGGGTGCAGGCGCAGCTTCACCGCCCGCTCGATCGCCCGCACCGTGTAGCCGCGCTGGATCGCCTCGAGCGCCAGCTCGATCATGTCGGCCGGGTTCTCGAGCGCGAGCAGGGCCCGCGCGTGGCCCATGCTGAGGCGGCCCTCCTGCACGAAGCCCTGGACCTTCGGCGGCAGCTTGAGCAGGCGCAGCGCGTTGGCGATGGTGCTGCGGTCTTTGCCCAGGCGCTCGGCGAGCTGCTCCTGGGTGTACTCGCGGACGTCCATCAGCTGGCGATAGGCGGCGGCCTCCTCGATTGGGCTGAGGTCGAGGCGCTGCAGGTTCTCCAGCACCGCGAGCTCGAGGCGATCGCTCTCGGGGGTGTCGCGTACGACCACCGGGACGTCGTGCAGCCCGGCCAGCTGGGCCGAGCGCCAGCGTCGCTCGCCAGCGACGATCATGAAGCTGCCCGGCGGATCGTTGTGCGGGGTGACGACGATCGGCTGCAAGATCCCGTGGATCTTGATGCTGTCGGCCAGCTCGCGGAGCAGCGCGGCCTCGAAGTGCTTGCGCGGCTGATCGCGGTTGGGGACCAGGCTCTCGATCGGCAGGCTCCGCAGCGTCGACCCGCCCGCCTCGGGGCTCTGGGCGGGTTCGCTGGGGCGCTGCGGGATCAGGGCTCCGAGGCCGCGGCCGAGGACGGGACGCTTGGGCAGGTTCACGGCTTTTGCCTCGCTTCCTGGCGCGCCAGCAGCTCTTGCGCGAGCTCGAGGTAGGCCTTGGCGCCCTTGCTCTCGATGTCGTAGAGCAGCACGGGCTTGCCGTGGCTCGGGCTCTCGCTGAGGCGCACGTTGGGGGGGATCACGGTCTCGAACACGTGTTCGGCGAAGTGGCGCTTGACCTCCGCGACCACCTGCTGGGCCAGGTTGGTGCGCTTGTCGAGCATGCAGAAGACGATGCCCTCGACCTGCAGCCGCGGGTTCAGTGAATCCTTGATCATGCCGATCGTGCCAGTCAACGCGCCCAGGCCCTCGAGCGAGAAGTACTTGGCCTGCATCGGGATCAGCACCGAGTCGGCGGCGACCAGGGCGTTGAGGGTGAGCAGGCCGAGCGAGGGCGGGCAGTCGAGGATGATGTAGTCCCAGGGCAGCGGCGCCGCCTTCTTGAACGCCCGCGCCAGCACGGTCTCGCGGCTCAGCACGCTGACCAGCTCGATCTCCGCGCCAGCGAGGTCCTCCGAGGCCGGCACGACCTGCAGCGTGGGCAGCTCGGTCGGCTGCACCACCGAGAGCAGCGAGGCCCCGCCGAGCAGCAGCTCGTAGCTGCCGGCCTTGATGTGGCCGCGGCTCTGACCCACCGCCGAGCTGGCGTTGCCCTGCGGGTCGAGGTCGACCAGCAGCACCCGCTTCTCCGCCGCCGCGAGGCTGGCCGCGAGGTTGACCGCGGTGGTCGTCTTGCCCTCGCCGCCCTTCTGGTTGCTGATCGCCACCACCCGCGCGCCGCGTGACGTGCTCGGGTCAGGGCGGGCTACCTTCGCTGCGGGGTCGGTCGACACGCGGCCCACTCCTTACCATCCGCCGGCCCGCGCTGCTTGTTTCGCGCAGGCCTCGAGACGACGCGTAGTTTATTTGCCTACATGTACGGACATGGCTTACGAAGCCAGACATGAGCTACTTCCGGACCGCGTTCACAAGCTTCGAGGAGTTCAAGCGCGAGGCGCTGCAAGATCTTGATGATCTTGGCAAAGAGGAGATCGAACTGATGCGTGAAGTGGAGGACCACGACAACTTCCATCGCCGCCCGGCGCGAGGCCGTCGGCCGTTCTACGACCTCGAGTAAGCCTCACTGGCCTGGCGTCGGGGCCGCGAAGCTCCAGGTTCCCGGCTCGTCCGGTGCGGCCGGATCACTGCGGACCAGCGCCTCCTCCTGCGCGGCCGGGTCAGGCGGGACAAGAGGCTCGGGCCCGGCCCGGTAGGTCGATCGGAGGAGCTTCGAGCCGTCGCGCAGCGCCACCGGCTCATGCACCGCGAGGCCCGCGTTGGCGATCGTGGTGTCATCGGTGACGAGCACGAGACCGCCGCCCGTCGGGCCAGTGTACAGGTTGCCGACGATGATCGCCCGCTGGCCCGGGGCGAGGCAGGTGCTCGGCTGGCAACCGCCGTCGCCGGCCAGAAACAGCAGCGGATCGGCGCCGGTCGGCGCGTCCGAGAGATCGTCGGCGATGGTCCACGTGGCCAGGTCCACGGTGCCCGGGCCGAGGTTCTCGATCTCGACGAACTCGGCGTGCTTCTCGAGGTTGCCTGGACCCGGCGGGTTGCTGAGCACCTCGACGATCGCCACCTCGGCGGGCAGCGCCTCGCCGGTGGTCCCGCTGTCGTCGCCGGTCGTGCCGGCCTCGAGCTCCGTGGCGGTGCCGGGGCTGGGCGGGCAGGCCGACCAGTCGCTGGCGTCGTCGTGATCGATCGCGGAGCCGCGGCACAGCGACTCCCCCGGCCCGGGCGCAGCCGCCGGGGCGCCGAGCCACAGGCCACGGGCGTCCCACGGGGCCGGCTGAGCTGCGCCGTGGATCAACGCGTCACCCATGATGTCGCCGACGTGCAGGAGGACCCCGCCGTCGGCGTTGCGCAGGCCCTCGCTCGACGCGAAGGCGACCCGCACACCGTTGTCGATCGCGGCCACCGGCGGATCGGGCACATCGGCCGCGGCGGCGAAGCGCAGCACGAGCAGGCGCTCACCCGGCAGCAGCACCTGGCCGGCGAGGCCGAGCGCGTCGGCGCTGAGCGTCGGCCAGGCGCGTGCGTCGATCTCGAGGCCCGTCAGATCGATCGGCAGCTCACCGACGTGCGCGATCTCGAGGAATTCGGGGCTGTCCGGGCCGCCGTCCTTGCCGTTCGGGTCGGGGTGCAGCTCGGCGATCTGCAGGGCGCTCAGGTCGAGCGGGGGGCCGGTGCCGGTGTCGCTCGAGGCCCCACCGTCGCTGGTCGCGGGGGGCGGGCCGCTGGTCGTGGTCGTTGTACTCGTCGAGGTCGAGCTCGGGGTCTTGTCGCGCTCGCGCGCGGGCAACTGCCAGCTGGTCGTACCGGACGCGGCGGATGAGCCGGACTCGGTGGCCGCGACGCTGGTCGTGGGTTCACTGCCTGGCGGCTCGAAGGGGACGCACGCGAGCAGCAGGACGAGGGGGAGGGGGGCGCAGTTTCGCATGCGGCCGTGTTCGCCCCCGGCGATGGTGGCGTTGCGCGGCAATCATGGCTGACCGTCCGCGGCCGATCCGAGGGCGCCCGAACTGAGCTGGACGGCGGGCGTTTGATCAGGCGAAAAGCTCATTACTTACGAAGCATTGCTTGCTGCCAATGCAACGAAGATATCAGCCGATGCCGTAGTCCTTGAGCTTGCGATAGAGCGTGGTGCGATCAATGCCGAGGAGGGCCGCGGCACGGGCCTTGTTGCCGCCGGTGGCCGACAGCGCCGCGACGATCGCCTCACGCTCGAGCTCCGCGAGCGGCCGCACCACGGCGTTGGCGTCGGTCAGCGTCGGACCCAGGGGAGCGGCGTGCAGCAGCTCGGGCGGCAGGTCGTCCTGCTCGAGCACCGGCCCGTCGCCGAGGACCAGCGCCCGCTCGATGACGTTGCGCAGCTCGCGGACGTTGCCCGGCCAGCGGTAGCGACAGAGCACCTCGAGCGCCGCCGGGGCGATCTGCTCGACGCGCCGGGCGACCCGCTCGCCGATCGTTCGCAGGAAGTGCTGCGCGAGCAGGGGGATGTCGTCCCGACGCTCCCGCAGCGGCGGCAGCTGCGTCTGGATCACGCTCAGGCGGTACAGCAGGTCCTCGCGGAAGCGGCCCTCGCTGACGAGCTGCCGCAGGTCGCGGTGGGTCGCGGCGACCAGGCGGACGTCGACCGTGATCTCCCGGGTGCCGCCGACGCGGGTGAGGGTCCGGTTCTCGAGCACCCGCAGCATGCGAGCCTGTGCTCCTGGGCTGAGCTCGCCGACCTCGTCCATGAACAAGGTGCCCGTGCTGGCGCGGGCGAACACCCCGTCGTGCTGGCTCACCGCTCCCGTGAAGGCGCCCTTCTCGTGGCCGAACAGCTCGCTCTCGAGGAGCGACTCGGCGATCGCGGCGCAGTTGATGGCGACGAAGGGCCGGCTCGCGCGCGGGGACAGGCCGTGGACCATCCCGGCCGCGAGCTCCTTACCCGTGCCGCTCTCGCCGAGCAGGAGCACGCTCGAAGTGGTGCTGGCGACCCGCTCGAGGAAAACCTGGAGGCGCTGGATCGCCGGGGAGTGGCCGATCATCTCGCCGTGCGCGGCGGCCGGCCCGTGGCGGACCGCGGCGCTCAGCTGCTGGCGCTCGCGCGCGCTGTCGCCGATCGCCCCGATCAGCTGCGCCGCGCAGACCAACAGGCGCAGTGCCTCGTCGTCGTAGGTGCAGCGCAGCGCCTCCCGCGGGCCCCACTCGACGTAGAAGATCAGGCTCTCGACCGGAGCCGCCATCGCCCCGAGGATCCCGCGCATCTGCACCGATCGACGGTCCGCGAGGTCGGGCTCGGCGAGCACGTCGTGCAGCAACACGCCGCGGCGCTCCCGGAGCACCCGCGCCAGCAGGGCAGGGGACAGGGCCAGGTCGGGCAGAGGACCCGTGCTCGCGGCGCTCAGGATGTCGCTGCCGTCCGGGCTCAGCAGCAAGGCGCGGGCGGCCGGCAGCGCATCGACGGCCCATGAAGTCGCGGCCCGCAGCACCGCCGGCAGCGAGCCGCAGCGGGCCAGCTTGTCACCGAGAGCCGCCAGCGCGGCCAGTCGACTCGCCCCGGGCGTCGCGCTGAGGACTCCGGTCGCGTCGAGCTCGACCGCCCGCGTCGGCGCCTGCGGCGGGCTCGTGGTCTCGCTCGCGGGGCGGCTGGTGGCGATCACCAGCGTGCTGTTGCCGACCGTCAGCGCGGCCCCCGGCGCGAGCAGCTGGCCCGGCTTCAACGCCACCCGCTGTCCGGCCTCGAGGGTCCACACCGGGTTCACGCCGGGGATCTCGAGCACGCGCAGGCCCGTGGCCTCGGCCTGCACACTGAGGTGATGGCGCGACACTGCCCCGTCGCTGAGCTGCAGGCGCTCGCCCGCGCCGCGCCCGATCGTCAGGGGCTCCGCGCCGAGCGAGATCTGTCGCCCCTTGTCGGGCCCGGATTGTACGGTGATCAGCAGCGGACGCACGCGCGGCGAGTGTACACCGGTCATGACACGCGCCGGATCCGCCTGCCCGGACGTGCAGGACGGCACCTCCACGCCAGGTTGACAGCCCGGTGACGGATGTTAGGGTTCCGCCACTTCTGTGACCGAAAACACCCCAACTCCGCCCGCTGCTGGCAAGCGAGAAGACCCCCCGGAGCTGCCCGAGGTCGTCTCGCTGCTGCCCCTGCGCAACTCGGTGCTGTTCCCCGGTTCGATCATTCCGATCGACGTCGGTCGGCCGAAGTCGGTCAAGCTAATCGAAGAGGCCATCGCCAACGAGCGGCCGATCATCGGCATCGTGACCCAGCGCGAGGCCCGGGTCGAGGAGCCCACCGAACAGGACCTGCATACGGTCGGCTGCGCGGCACGGATCCTCAAGGTCATCAAGTTAGCGAAGGACAACTACAGCGTCATCTTGCAGGGGGTGATGCGCATCGAGATCGAGAAGATCGTCTCGACGGACCCGTTCCTGCGCGCCCGCGCGGTCGAGCTGCCCGACCAGGACGCCGACGACGTCGAGGCCGCCGCGTTGGTCCAGAGCATCAAGGAGACGGCCAAGCGCCTGATCGCTCTGGTGCCCGAGCTCCCGCGCGAGGCCGCCGCGCTGCTCGACAGCGTCAGCGACCCGAGCCAGGTCGCCGACCTCGTGATCAGCAACCTCGACATCGAGGCCGGCGAGAAGCAGGAGGTGCTCGCCGCCAACAACGTGCGCGAGCGCCTGCGCAAGGTGCTGATGCTGCTGACCCGTCAGCTCGAGATCTTGAAGGTCCGCGAGCGCATCAACTCGCAGGTCCAGGAGGAGATGGGCCACTCGCAGCGCGAGTACGTGCTCCGCCAGCAGCTCAAGGCCATCAAGGGCGAGCTCGGCGAGATGGACGACGAGAGCGGCGACGCCGAGGAGTTCTCGAAGAAGATCGCCGAGGCGAAGATGCCCGAGGAGGCCGAGAAGGTCGCCCGCAAGCAGCTCGACCGCCTCAAGTCGATGCAGCCGAGCAGCGCCGAGTACACCGTCACGCGGACCTACCTCGAGTGGCTCACCGACCTCCCGTGGTCGATCACCACCCAGGACCTGCTCGACATCGGCGTCGTCCGCGACGTGCTCAACGAGGACCACTACGACCTCGAGAAGGTCAAGAAGCGCATCCTCGAGTACATGGCGGTGCTCAAGCTGAACGCCAGCAAGAAGGGCCCGATCCTGTGCCTGCTCGGCCCTCCCGGCGTCGGCAAGACCTCGCTCGGCAAGAGCATCGCCCGCGCGATCGGCCGCAAGTTCGTCCGCATCAGCCTCGGCGGCGTGCGCGACGAGGCCGAGATCCGCGGCCACCGGCGCACCTACGTCGGCTCGCTGCCAGGCCGCATCGTCCAGGCCCTCAAGCGGGCCGGCACCAACAACCCCGTGATCGTGCTCGACGAGATCGACAAGCTCGGCCACGACTTCCGCGGCGACCCCGGATCGGCGCTGCTCGAAGTGCTCGACCCGGAGCAGAACTGGTCCTTCAGTGATCATTACCTCGAGGTCCCCTTCGACCTCTCCAAGGTGATGTTCATCGCCACCGCCAACTACCTCGACCCGATCCCGCCGGCCCTGAAGGATCGCCTCGAGATCCTGCGCCTGCCCGGCTACACCCGGCAGGAGTCGCTGGCGATCGCCCGCCGCTTCCTGCTGCCCAAGCAGATCAGCGAGCACGGCCTCGACAAGAGCGACACCCAGGCCGTCAAGATCACCTTCACCGACGACGCCCTGCTCGAGCTCATCGACAGCTACACCCACGAGGCCGGCGTCCGGAACCTCGAGCGCGAGATCAGCTCGATCATCCGCGGCATCGCCGTGAAGGTCGTCGAGGGCGAGATCACCGACGAGGTCACGGTCGACAAGAACGACGTCCCGGACTACCTCGGTCCGCAGAAGTTCTTGCCCGAGGTCGCCGAGCGCACCGCCGAACCTGGCGTCGCAACCGGTCTCGCGTGGACCCCCGTCGGCGGCGAGATCATGTTCATCGAGGCCACCCAGATGCCCGGCAAGGGCGGACTCATGCTCACCGGCCAGCTCGGCGACGTCATGAAGGAGTCGGCCCAGGCGGCGATGAGCTACGTCAAGAGCCACCTCAAGGCGCTCGGCATCGAGAAGTCGGTCATCGAGCAGAACGACATCCACGTCCACGTGCCGGCCGGTGGCATCCCCAAGGACGGCCCCTCCGCGGGCGTGGCGATGTTCTCGGCGATCACCTCGCTGCTCACCGGCACCTGCGTCCGCCCCGACGTCGCCATGACCGGTGAGATCACGCTCCGCGGCCTCGTGCTGCCGGTCGGCGGCATCAAGGAGAAGATGCTCGCGGCCCACCGCGCGGGCATCAAGCGCATCGTCCTGCCCGAGCGCAACAAGAAGGACGTCGTCGACGTGCCGGAGGAGATCCGGCAGGAGATGGAAATCTGCTACGTGAAGAACGTCGACGAGGCCTCCGAGTACGTCTTCGACCGCAGCATCCCCCCGGTGAGGCCGCAAGAGGACGTGGCGCCCCCCGCGGACGCGACCCCACCCACCGCCGTCTAGTCCAGGGCTGGTCCGTGGTCAGCCAATGTCAGCCCGCGGCACCATCGGGGCCGCGGGTGAGCCTCACCGTGGTCGTGAGCGGACGCCCGTTCTAATGCCCTCCGACCCCAAATGAGCCGTCCGGAGCGGCGTTGACAGGGCGACCTCCCGGCTTATCTTGCCGCCCGAACTCGAAAGGAACGAACACAAACTCATGGGAAAGATCATTGGAATCGACCTCGGAACCACGAACTCAGTCGTGTGCGTGATGGAGGGCAACGAGCCGAAAGTCATCGCCAACGAGGAGGGCGGACGCACCACACCATCGGTCGTCGCCTTTGAGCAGAACGGCAACGTACTCGTCGGTCAGCAGGCTCGGCGCCAGGCGATCACGAACCCCGAGAACACCGTGTTTTCGGTCAAACGCTTCATGGGCATGCCCTTCGATGACCTCAAGGCCGAAGTCGCCCGCGTGCCCTACAAGGTGGTCCGTGCGCCCAACGGGGACGCCCAGATCAGCATTCGCGGCAAGATGTACCCGCCGCCGGAGGTCAGCGCCCGCGTGCTGATGAAGCTGAAGAAGGCCGCCGAGGACTACCTCAACGAGCCCGTCACGGAGGCGGTCATTACCGTCCCGGCGTACTTCAACGACGCGCAGCGCCAGGCCACGAAGGACGCCGGCCGCATCGCTGGCCTCGAGGTCAAGCGCATCGTCAACGAGCCGACCGCCGCTGCGCTCGCGTACGGCTTCGGCAAGGGTAAGGCCGGCACCGCCAAGGAGCAGGTCATCGCGGTCTACGACCTCGGCGGCGGCACCTTCGACATCTCGATCCTCGAGGTCGCGGAGAACGTGGTCGAGGTCATCTCGACCAACGGCGACACCCACCTCGGCGGCGATGACTTCGACGACCGCATCGTCAAGTGGCTGATCCAGGAGTTCAAGAAGGACACCGGCCTCGACGTCGGCGGCGACAAGCTGGTCCTGCAGCGCCTCAAGGACGCCGCCGAGAAGGCGAAGATCGAGCTGTCGGCCGCCCCGGAGACCGAGATCAATCTGCCCTTCCTCACCGCCGACGCCACCGGGCCGAAGCACATGCAGATCAAGCTCTCGCGCGCCAAGTTCGAGGGCATGGTCGAGGACCTCGTCAAGCGCTCCATCGACCCGCTCAAGAAGGCCCTCGCGGACGCCAAGAAGTCGGTCTCGGAGATCGACGAGATCCTGCTGGTCGGCGGCTCGACCCGCATCCCGATGGTCCAGAAGGCCGTCAAGGAGTTCTTCGGCGGCAAGGAGCCGAACCGCACCGTCAACCCCGATGAGGTCGTCGGCCTCGGCGCAGCGGTCCAGGCGGGCGTGCTCGCTGGCGACGTGACCGACATCGTGCTCGTCGACGTGACCCCGCTGAGCCTCGGCATCGAGACTCTCGGCGGCGTGATGACCGTGCTCATCCCGCGAAACACCACCATCCCGACCCGCAAGTCGGAGACCTTCACCACCGCGGCCGACAATCAGCCCTCGGTCGAGGTCCATGTGTGCCAGGGCGAGCGCTCGATGGCCGGTGACAACCGTACCCTCGGTCGCTTCAGCCTCGGCGGCATCCCGGCCGCGCCGCGCGGCGTGCCGCAGATCGAGGTCACCTTCGACATCGACGCCAACGGCATCGTCCACGTCTCGGCGAAGGACAAGGCCACCGGCAAGGAGTCGAAGATCACGATCACCGCCAACTCCGGCCTCAACGAGCAGCAGATCCAGGAGATGGTCAACCAGGCCGCCAAGTTCGAAGCCGAGGACAAGAAGCGCCGCGAGGCGGTCGAGTCGCGCAACAGCCTCGAGGCCTTGATCATCCAGACGGAGAAGCTCATCAGCGAGAACGGCGACAAGCTGCCGGCCGAGCCCAAGGTCGAGGTCGAGGCCGCCCTCAAGGACGCCAAGGATGTGCTCGAGTCCAAGGACACCGACCGCATCAACGCCGCCAAGGAGAAGCTGACCAAGGCCTCGCACAAGCTGGCCCAGGCCGCCTACGGCAACGCCGGTGAGGGCGCGCAGCAGCCGGGCGGCCCCGGCGACGCGGGCCCGGGTGCGGGCGGCGGCGACAAGACCAAGGGCGCCCAGGGCGACGTCATCGACGCCGAGTTCGAAGAGAAGAACTAGGCCCACCTGACCCGAGAGCCAGGGCCGGATCCCGCGACCATCGCGGGGCCCGGCCCTGGGTCGTTTTTCGGGCCGCAGGGCCGGCCTCGTCCGCACGCGCCGATCTTTGGACAGCGCCGCCGGATCCACTAAGGTAGGCGCATGGTCCGGGCGCGTGCAGGCTGGCTGGCGACGCTGATGTTGGCGTCGATGGCCGCCTGCGCGGGGCCCAACTTGTGGACCGACGGCACCAGCATCTCGACCGGCACGACCAGCCGCGGCCGCATGCGCAAGCCCGCGAAGCTGCCGCTCACGGGCCCCGGCTTCGTCGTGCCGCCGCGCTGGGAGGAGCGCGGTTTCCAGTACGGCGTCGACGAGCTGGTCGGCGCTGTCCAGCGCGCGGCCAAGAAGGTCGGCGGTCGGGCCAAGCGTGGTCTGCTCGGCGTCGCTGACTTCGGCCCGCAGCGCGGCGGCAAGTCGGTGTGGCACGGCAGCCACCAGTCCGGCCGCGACGTCGACCTGCACTTCTACAGCGTCGACGCGCAGGGCCACCCGATCGACGCCCCACACCACGACATGATCCGCTACGACGCCGACGGCAAGCCCTACGTGCGCCGCAACGCGACCTACAACGAGCTCGGCTGGGAGGGTCGCCGCTTCGACACCTCGCGCAACTGGCAGCTGGTCGAGGCGCTGCTCGGCGACCCGGAGATCCGCGTGCAGTGGATCTTCGTCTCGCAGGGCCTCGAGGATCGCCTGCTCGCCTATGCGACCCGGCAGAAGAAGCCGGGCTGGCTCATCGAGTACGCCCGCACCGTGATGTACAGCCCCGCGGACGCCCCGCCGCACGACGACCACTTCCACGTCCGGATCTACTGCTCGCGGGGCGACCGCTTCCACGGCTGCGTCGACCGCGGCCCGATCTGGCAGCACGAGAAGAAGAAGTACAAGTACGACGGCCCCGAGACCTACGACCCCGTCCAGTGGCGTCTGGCGATGGTCCCGTCGGCGCCAGACGCAGGCTGAGCGGCGGCCGGGCGATCGCGCCCAGGTGACCCGGAGAGATCTGCGAGGGCCCTTGTGACAGCTGGAGATCTCGCTGTCACGAGATCTCCCGCTCTGTCCGCGATCGGCTCGTCGATCGCGTGAAACGATCACAGCGGTCACGGAGCATCGATCGCCAGAACTCGGTCAGATCGCCCGAATGAGCCCGTTGGTGGCACATCTGGCCTTGTGGACAAGCTGTGCAGTCCTTGTGGATGACCCGAGGGACAGGTCGGCCCAGGCATGATCCGCGGCCTCGGTGTGTCGGTCCTGTCTCGGTGTTCAGCTCATTGCTTCACACGCGGTTTCTTCGGGCCGTAGCGCCGCAGCGATCGCGTCTGCGAGGTCGTCGCCACGAGCACCCGGATCTGAAGATCTGAGCAGGTCTCACTGAACGAGGTAGCAGCATGCGAGCCGCCAAAACTTGAAAGCCTCGCTGGAAAATGCTTCCTCAGATCTACTCAGTAGAATACATTGCCGACCTACCCGCGACGTTGATCGTACCAAGAGAACTAGCAAGCTCGGATCCATCCACCGCACCGCTCTCACGGCCCTTCGCCGAGAGGCCTCTCCCGCCGCTCTCCAGCCCGCGCCCGCGACCTTCACCACGCCCATGGTCCACGCCCTGACCGAAAGCCAGATCCGCGCCATCGAGGCGCAGAGCCCCGACGGCCTGAGCTCGCAGCAGCTCGTCGCGGTGTTCGAGGAGCAGGGCGTGAAGTTCAGCGAGGCCAACCTGCGCCGCTACGTGCAACTCGGCCTGGTGCCGCGCTCACGCCGAGTCGGGCAGAAGGGCAAGCACCTCGGCTCGCACGGCGTGTACCCGGTCCGCGCCGTCCGCCGCATCAACACCATCAAGAAGCTGATGGGCGAGCGCTACACGATCGAGGAGATCCAGGCCAAGTTCCTCACCTTCAAGGACAGCATCGAGACCCTCGACGTGGCGATCGAGGAGCTCGTGTCCCAGTTCGAGTCGAAGCTCGAGGGCGAGGCGCCCTCGCCCCGCCGCGACCAGCTCTACAGCGAGCTGCGATCGATCAAGACCGCCGCTGACGAGCTGCTGAGCGGGGTCTACCGCCTCGAGAAGCTGCTCGTGTCCACCAGCGCCGCCGTCCGCCCGCGCGGCGGCGGGGCTGCCAGCCCCACCGAACTTCTGTAGCCGTTGCCGTTACCACTTCTGTAGCTGTCCCTCGGGACATCGCATCCGTTCACTTCTGCGCAATCACGTTTCACCGGGGCCGGCCAGGGCCCCGCTCAGGATCATCATGCTCAAGACCACAGGGACCACCGACGACCACGACCACGACCTCGACGAGGCGGAGACCGACCACGACAGCGAGGAGTCCGTCGACGACGGCCCCGTGATCGAGGCCATCGCGGCCGACGACGACGACGCGGGCAGCGACCCGCGCCCGATCGTCCGTCGCGCCCGCGCCAAGACCATCGCCATGAAGCGGCTCACCAAGGAGGAGCTCCGCATCGGCGCGCTGCTCTACCCGGAGCGCAGCTACTGGCGCCCGAAGAGCCGCAACGAGTGCGCCAACGTGGCCCGGCCCTGTCCCTACGTCAGCTGCAAGTACCACCTCTACATCGACGTGAACCCGGCCACGGGCAGCATCAAGATCAACTTCCCCGACCTCGAGGTCTGGGAGCTGCAGCACTCGTGTGCCCTCGACGTCGCCCAGACCGGCGGGATCACCCTCGAGGAGGTCGGCGAGATCCTGAACCTCACCCGCGAGCGCATCCGCCAGGTCGAGGTCCGCGGCCTGCTCAAGCTCAAGGAGGAGGGCGGCGAGGAGATGCTCGGCTACCTGGCCAGCGAGTGACGAGCTGGTGAGCGCGAGCGGCCGCACACGCCTGTGGGCGCGGCCGCGTTGACCGAGCCGCGGCGGCCGTCGTAGGACCCTGGCCGAAGTGAACCTCCTCCCGCCGATCCGCCGCGCCCTCGTCAGCGTCAGCGACAAGTCGAAGCTCGACGTCCTGGCGCAGATCCTCATCGACTGTCACGTCGAGGTGCTCTCGACCGGTGGCACTCACGCCGCGCTCGCGCAGCTCGGCGTCGAGGTCGTCAAGGTCAGCGAGTACACCGGCGCGCCCGAGATCCTCGACGGTCGGGTCAAGACCCTGCACCCGAAGATCCACGGCGGCATCCTGGCCCTGCCCACGCCGGCCCACGAGGCCGAATTGCGGCTGCACGGCATCGCCCCGATCGACCTCGTGGTCGTCAACCTCTACCCGTTTCGCAGCGTCATCGCCCGCCGCGACTGCGGCTTCGATGAGGCGGTCGAGAACATCGACGTCGGCGGTCCCACGATGGTCCGCGCCGCCGCGAAGAACTGGCAGCGCGTCGCCGTCGTCGTCGACCCGGACGACTACGTCTCGCTCGGTGAGGCCCTGCGCGCGCACGCCTGCGGCCTGCCCGAGGCGCTGCGCCGCCGCCTCGCGCGCAAGGCCTTCGCCCACACCGCTGCCTACGACGTTGCGATCGCCGGCTACCTCGCGCGCTTCGACGACGCCGGCGGAGCCGCGGACGACGCCCTCCCGGACGCGCTGCTGCTCAGCGGCGAGGCCCAGGGCGAGCTGCGCTACGGCGAGAACCCGCACCAGCCAGCCCGCTTCTACGCGGTCGCGGGCGGGGCAGGGGAGGCGCCTGGCCTCGATCGGGCGATCGTTCACCAGGGCAAGGCCCTCAGCTACAACAACCTCCTCGACGCTGACGCGGCGCTCGGCCTGGTCCGCGACCTCGCCCCGCTCGGGCCCGCAGCCGCGGTGATCAAGCACGTCTCGCCCTGCGGCGCGGCGCTGGGTCGGCCCGGACAGCCGATCGCCGAGGTCTATCGCCGGGCCCGTGAGGCCGACCCCGAGAGCGCCTTCGGGGGGATCGTCGCGCTCTCGCAGCCGGTCGACGCCGCGGCCGCAGCCCAGCTCGTCGAGACCTTCCTCGAGGTTGTCATCGCCCCCGGCGTTACCGCCGAGGCCCGCGTGTTGCTCTCGACCAAGAAGAACCTCCGCCTGATCGAGCTGCCGCTCGGCAGCGCCACGAGCCCGCCGCTGCGCCTGCGATCGATCGCCGGCGGGCTCCTGGCCCAGCGCGAGGACGTGATCGGCGTGCACGCGGCCGGGGCCCGCGTGGTCACCCGCCGCGCGCCCACGGCCGCCGAGCTCCTCGACCTCGAGCTGGCCCAGATCGTCGGCAAGTGGGTCCGCTCCAACGCGATCGTGCTGTGCAAGGACGGCGTCACGGTCGGCGTCGGCGGCGGCCAGACCTCGCGCGTCGAGGCCTCGCGCCAGGCCAGCGCCCGCGCCGGTGAGCGGGCCCGCGGCGCCTGCCTCGGCTCCGACGCCTTCTTCCCGTTCCGCGACGGCGTCGACGCGGCCGCGGCCGCCGGCGTCACCGCGATCGTCCAGCCCGGCGGCTCCGTGCGCGACGACGAGGTGATCGCGGCCGCCGACGAGCACGGCCTGGCCATGGTCTTCACCGGCCAGCGACACTTCCGCCATTAGCGCACAGGTCCGTCGGGACATGTCGCTTCCCACAGGTCCTTCGGGACAGGTACATCGAGACAGGAGCGAGAGCCCATGCGAATCGTGATCTTCGGCGGCGGCGGACGCGAGCACGCGCTGGCCTGGCGCTGCGTGAGCGAGGGCCACGAGGTCCACGTCGCGCCCGGCTCGGACGGCATCGCCAGCGACGCCACCTGCCACCCGCTCGCGCTCAGCGATCACGCCGCCGCAGTCGCGCTGTGCCACCGCATCGCGCCCGCACTCGTGATCGTCGGCCCGGAGCAGCCGCTGGTCGACGGCCTCGCCGACCGGCTCCGCGCCGCCGGCCTCGCGGTGTTCGGCCCCTCCGCCGCGGCCGCCGAGCTCGAGGGCAGCAAGGCGGTGGCCAAGGCCTTCATGGCCCGCCATCACATCCCCACGGCGCGCTACGTCCGCGTCGACTCGCTCGGCGCCGGCCTGGAGGCGCTGGCCAGCTTCGCTGGGCCGCCGGTGGTCAAGGCCAGCGGCCTGGCAGCGGGCAAGGGCGTCACCGTGGCCGAGAGCTTCGCCGAGGCCGAGCTGGCCCTTCGTTCATGTCTCGAAGGCCAGGTGTTCGGCGCGGCCGGGGACACGGTGGTGCTGGAGGAGCGGCTCCAGGGTGAGGAGGCCTCGCTGTTCGTGATCAGCGACGGCGAGCGCTGGCTGTGCCTGCCGCCCGCGCAGGATCACAAGCGCCTGCGCGACGGCGACCACGGCCCGAACACCGGCGGCATGGGGGCCTACAGCCCGGCCCCGGTGTGCGACGCCGGCGTGCTCGCCCAGGTCGAGCTCGAGGTGATCGCGCCGACCCTCGCGGGCCTGCGCGCCGAGGGCCGCCCCTTCGTCGGCGCGCTGTTCATCGGCCTGATGATCGAGCAGGGCCGCGCCAGGGTCATCGAGTACAACTGCCGCTTCGGCGACCCGGAGATCCAGCCGGTGCTGTTCGGCCTGCAGGCGCCGATCGTGCCGCACCTGCACGCGGCCGCCCGCGGCGATCTGGCCGCTGGCGGCGTGCTGCCAGGCATGCCCGCCGCCACCGTGGTGATCGCGGCCGCTGGCTATCCCGGCAAGACCGTCAGCGGTGCGGCGATCCGGGGGCTCGCGGCCGCCGCTGCGCTCCCCGACCTCAAGGTATTTCACGCCGGTACGCGTCACAGCGCGGATGAGGGTTGGGTCACGGCAGGCGGGCGTGTCATCGGGGTCTGCGCCCGCGGCCCCGACCTGCGCGCCGCCATCGCCCGCGCCTATGAGGGCTGCGCGTTGATCGAGGTGGTCGGCGGGCAACATCGGCGAGACATCGGCGCCCGCGCCCTCGCCCTCGCTTGACCGGTCCGGCCACGGGCATGGTATGAGGGCGGGCGATGGCACGCGTCCGCCCTGTCCGTGGTCTCCGCTACGACCTCCGCCGCGTCTCCAGTGATGCGGGCCTCCTACTCGCGCCACCCTACGACGTCGTCGATGCGGCGGGTCGCGCCCGCATCGCCGCCCGCTCGCCGCACAACTGCATCCACGTGATCCTCCCGACCGGCGAGGGCGACGCCAAGTACGTCGAGGGGGCCCGGCAATTCGCCGCGCTCAAGGCCGACGCGCTCGTGCACGACGACGCCCCCGGCTTCTATGTCTATCACCAGACATTCACCAGCGAGGGCCAGCAGTTCACGCGCAAGGGCTTCATCGGTCTGGTCGAGCTGACCCGCTTCGGCGCCGGCCCGGTGCTACCCCACGAGCGCACGCTCGCGGGTCCCAAGGCCGACCGCCTCAAGCTCATGCGCGCGTGCATGGCCCACCTCGAGCTGGTGTTCGGCATGTTCTCGGATCCCGATCGCAGCTGGGAGAAGGCCGTCGGCGAGCTCGGGGAGCCGGTGCTCGACGCCGACTTCGACGGCGCCCACCACACGCTCTACCGCGTCGCCGATCCGGCGGCCACCGCAGCCCTCACGCAGATCCTCGCCGATCGATCGATCTACATCGCCGATGGCCACCACCGCTACGAGACGATGTGCAGCTTCCGCGACGAGCTCGAGGAGCAGGGCCGCGGCGAGGCGGCGCGCTGGGGCCTCATCTACCTCAGCAACCTCGACGACCCCGGTCTGGTCGTGCTGCCCACCCACCGGCTCGTCCACGGCGTCGCCGACTTCGACCTAGCGGCCACGCTCGCGGCGCTGCGGCCCTTCTTCGACATCGACGAGCAGCCGTTGCCCGCGGCGGGCAACGAGCTCCGCGCGACGCTGGCCGCCGCAGCGAGCGGCGGCGCGGCCTTCGGCCTCGCGGTTCCTGGCGCCGATCGGATGCACCTGCTGCGCCTGCGCGCCGACTTCGATCCGCAGGCCGCCGGCCTCGGGCACCTCCACCCCGCGCTGCAGCGCCTCGACGTCGCCCTGCTGCACGAGCTGGTGCTCGAGCGCGGCCTCGGCATCACCCGCGAGGCGCAGTCGCAGAACACCAACCTGCGCTACTACAAGTCGACCGACGAGGCGCTCGCCGTGGCCGCCGGACAGCGCCCCGACGCCAGCGACGTGCAGCTCGTGTGCTTCATGAACCCGACCCCCGTCGCCGACGTGCGCGCCGTCTGCGACAGCGGCGAGGTCATGCCGCAGAAGAGCACCTTCTTCTATCCGAAGATCCCGACTGGCCTCGTGTTTCACGACCTCCGGGACGACCTGACATGAGCGCCGACGCGCTGGCCCTGCCGCGCGGCGCGAGGGACCTGCTGCCGCCCGCGGCCCGTCGGCGCCGGCGCCTGACCGCGTCGCTGCTCGCGGTGCTCGACCGCTGGGGCTACGACCCCGTGGTCACGCCCGCGATCGAGTACTTCGAGGTGTTCGGGCGCTGGCTCGCCGAGCGCGACCGGCAGCGCTGCGTCCGCTTCATCGAGGCCGGCACCGGCGAGCTCGTCACCCTGCGCTCCGACATCACGCCGCAGATCGCCCGGCTCAGCGCGCTGCGCCTCGGCGATCGCCTCGCGGCCGGCGAGGCGATGCGCCTGGCCTACAGCGCCGAGGTCGTGCGCCTCGGCGAGCCCAGCCGCGGCCAGCTCGAGCACAGCCAGGTCGGCGCCGAATTGCTCGGCGACGACAGCCCCGCGGCCGACGCCGAGCTCGTGCTGCTGTGCGCCGAGGCGCTGCGCGCCGCCGGTCTGCCGCGGCCCCAGCTCGAGCTCGCAGACGTGAGCATCGCCCGCGCTGTGTTCGAGCGGCTCCCACCCGGCTGCGACACCGAGGCGCTGCACGGCCTGCTCGCGCGCAAGGACGCCGACGGGGTCGCCCGCTTCGCCGCCGAGCTGCCGCTGCGCCCCGAGGCCCGCCGCGCGCTCGGCCTCCTGTGCGAGCTGTTCGGCGGCCCGGAGATCCTCGGACATGTCCCTTCGGACATCCGAGCCGCGTTCCCGTGGCTCGACCAGGCGCTGGCTCGGCTCGAGTCGGTGATCGATCGCTGTCGCCGCGACGACCCCGAGCTCGCCGCCCGCCTGGTCGTCGATCTCGGCGAGGTCCGTGGCCACGACTACTACACCGGCCTGCGCCTGCGCGCGTGGGCCCCCGGGGTCGCCACGCCGTTGGTGTGCGGCGGACGCTACGCTGGTGGGGCCGGCTTCGCGGTCGAGCTCGAGGCCCTCGAGGCCGCGCTCGAGCACGCCGGCGCGCCACCCGAGCCGCGCTGTGGTGGCACCGTGATCGTCGCCGAGCTCGAGGCCTCGCGCGACGCGGCCAACGCCCGCGCTCGCAGCCTGCGTGGCAGCGGCCGCGCGTGGGTGCAGGTCGGCCTCTCGCTGAGCGCGGCCCGGATCGCCGCCGGCGAGGCCGAGCGTATGATCCATCTCGACGCGAGCGGCCGGGTCACGACCTGGCTGCGAGGACAGGCCGACACCTGGACGGCCGGGGAGAGCGAAGCATGACGACGCTGATCGTGGTGGGCGCCCAGTGGGGCGACGAAGGCAAGGGCAAGGTGGTCGACGTCCTCGCCAGTCAGGCGCAGGTGGTCGCGCGCTACGCCGGGGGCAACAACGCCGGTCACACGCTGGTTCTCGGCGCCCGCAAGATCGTCACCCATCTCGTGCCCTCGGGCTGCGCCTACCCGGGCACCGCCTGCGTGCTCGGGGCCGGCATGGTCATCGACATGGATGTGTTTCAGTCCGAGGTCGCCGAGTTACAGCGCGCTGGCATGTTGCTCGGCGACGAGCTCCGCGTCTCGCTCGACGCCCACGTGATCCTCCCGTTCCACCGCCAGCTCGACGGCCTGCGCGAGGACCAGGCCAGCGGCGGCGCCGGCCGCATCGGCACCACGCGCCGCGGCATCGGTCCGGCCTACGAGGCCAAGGCGGCGCGCCGCGGCGTTCGCGTGCGCGACCTCCTCGATCCCTCGCGCCTGCGCGTGCGTCTCGAGCAGAACAAGCAGCACGTCGACTTCGAGCTGCAGCGCCACGGCGTCGCCGCGATCGACGTCGACGCCATCGTCCGCGCCGCCGAAGGCTGGGCCGCGTGGCTCCGCGGCAAAGTCTGCGACGTCGGTGCGCTCGTCGAGGCGGCCGTGCGCGCCGGTCAACGCGTGCTCTGCGAGGGCGCCCAGGGGGCCCTGCTGGACCTCGACCACGGCACCTATCCCTACGTGACCTCGTCGACCACCCTCGCCGGGGGCGCCTGCGCCGGACTCGGCATCGGCCCGACCCGCGTCGACGCCGTCTGGGGCATCACGAAGGCCTACACCACGCGCGTCGGCGCCGGCCCGTTCCCCACCTGCGAGCGCGGCCCGCTCGGCGAGCTGCTGCGCAGCGCCGGTGATGAGTACGGGGCCACCACCGGCCGCCCACGCGACTGCGGCTGGCTCGACCTCCCGGCCCTGCGCCACGCGGCCCGCCTCAACGGCCTCACCGGCCTGTGCGTCACCAAGCTCGACGTCCTCGCCGCGCTGCCGAGCGTGCAGGTGTGTCGCCGCTACGCCGACGGGGCCGAGCCGGGCGAGGTCTTGCTCGAGGACGTGGTCGCCGAGTACGAGCCGGTCCCGGGTTGGGGCGACCCGCAGCTGCGCGAACGGATCGCGGTCGCGCGGCGCCTGGAAGATCTCCCGTCGCCAGCCCGCGCCTACCTCGACGCGATCGAGGCCACCGTCGGCGTCCCGATCACCCTCGTCTCCGTCGGCCCCGATCGGGCCCAGACCATTCTTACCCGGGCCGCGTTCGGGTGACCCACCCCCGTCCAGCGCCCGTGGCCTGCCCACGGAACGCTGGGGCAAACCCGCGCATCATGCGGGTGAACCATCGCGGCGCCGACGATCTGTGCAGGTACGGGACGCGTCCGGCTGCCATCGGGGACGCCCCCAGCGCCCGCGAAAACGAAGAAGATCGGCAACCGTGTCCGTTGTTGTACCTACCTACCCGATTTCCTATACTGGCGACCCCGCGGACACAGTCGGTTCTGCAGGGCGCCGTCGCGCTCTGGCGAGCGACTCCCAGGAATCACGCTCATGAAGATCGAATGCGATAAGTGCGGAGCCAAATACTCGATTGCGGACGACAAGGTCCGTGGCAAGACCTTCAAGATCCGCTGCAAGAAGTGCAGCAACGTGATCATCGTCCGCGACAAGGCGGGGGGTGGCGACGCAGCCGAGAGCGAGGCGCCGTCGGATGAGCCCGGCTGGCACCTTGCGATCGGTGGCGAGACGGTCGGTCCGCTGACGGAGCAGGAAGTCCGTGAGAAGCACGCTGCCGGCGAGATCGATCGCGAGACCTCGGTCTGGCAGGAAGGCTTCGAGGACTGGCTCCCGCTCGGTGATGTCGCTGCCTTCAGCGACCTGGCCGATCGCGGGGCGTCCAGTGCAGCGCCGGCCGCGGCCCCCGATCCCTTCGCGGGTGGCGGGGACGACGACTACAGCAGCAGCCACCGCGACAACAACCGCGGTGGCGCCAGCCCCAGCGCCTTCGCCGGCAGCCCCGAGCCCGCCCGCGCCGCGCCGGCGGCGGCCAGCGTCGCCGCGGCAGCCAGCGTCTCGCCAGCGGCCAGCTCCGCGAGCAAGGGCGACTCGCCGCGTGTCAGCCAGCTGACCTCGGCCCGCAACGAGAACTCGGTCCTCTTCTCGCTCGACAGCCTGTCGTCGATGGCGATGGGCAGCAAGGGTTCGGCGGGCGGCGGCGCGGCCCCCAGTTCGTTCGGTGGCGGCGGTGGTGGCGGTGGTGGTGGCGGTGGCGGTGGCGGTGGCGGTGGTAGCCACTCGCCCTCGGCCAGCGGCAACAGTGAGGGCTCGGGTCTCATCGACATCCGCTCGATGGGCGCGATGCTCGGTGGTGGCGGTGGTGGCGGTGGTGGTGGCGGTGGCGACGACGATCGCGACGACTCGATGTTGCCGAGCTTCGGCGGCACCGGCTTCGGCGGCCTCGCAGCGGCCCCGCTGCTCACCGCGGCGCCGCCAGTCGCTGCCGACGCGGCCAGCGCTCCGGAGCCGCAGCGCCAGAACCAGACTCCGCTCTACATCCTGATCGGCATCCTTGTGCTCGGCCTCGGCGGTCTGGCGGCTTATGTCGTCACACGCCCGCCGCCGCAGCCGCAGGAGAAGATCGTCGAACGCATCGTCGCTCCGCCGGTCCAGCCCGACAAGAAGGACGACGACGACGACGACAAGGCCAAGAAGAAGAAGGACGAGGAGGCCGACGAGGCCGAGGCCGACGCCGCTGGCGAGCCAGCGGGCGACGAGAAGGGCACGACGACCGCGAAGCCCGGCGACAAGAAGGGCACGAGCAAGCCCGGCGACAAGAAGGGCACGAGCAAGCCCGGCGACAAGAAGGGCGATGGGGACAAGCCGGCGGCCACCGGTGACACGCCGCCCGTCAAGGCCGAGCCCAAGCCGAAGGAAGACGAGACTCCGTCGGTCGAGTGCATCCTCGATCCCTCGAAGTGCAAGAAGGGTGGCGGCGGTGGCGGCGAGAAGACCAAGCCCCCGCCGGACGCCAACATGCCGGAGAAGCTCGAGCTCGCCGACATCAAGGCCGGCGTCGCCGGTCCCAAGGGCTCGGCCGAGAGCAACTGCAAGAAGCACGCGAAGGGCGGCGAGAAGGTGAAGATCAAGCTCTCGATCTCGGGTCCTGCGGGCACGGTCATCAGCGCCGCGGCCGAGGACGACGCGGGCAACGCGGCGCTCGGCAGCTGCGTCGCCGCCGAGCTCAAGAAGGCCACCTTCAAGAAGGTCCAGAAGGAGCAGATCGGCACCGTGGTGTCGGTCTCGTTCTGAGCAACACCACAACTATCGCTGTGGTGTTCGGAGCCGCCCGTGAGGCGGCTCCGGCCGTTAAGCGCCCACCGCCGACCCCCCGTCGCTGGGTCGCCGGACCTGCCGGGCCCCGCGGGAGCTGATCGCCCGGGCATTTCGGGGCTAGGCAGCGCCTACATTTTCCGGCAGGGTGGTCTGTGCAGGATCTGTCAGCGATTTCCTGCAAGCCTTCATCGGCCGCGACGCGTTGACCGCAGTTCGCCAAGCCCAGGAGTAATCGTCGCCATGTCCAACACCGAGAACTCAGCCCTCATCGCCCTCAGCGAGCTCAAGAACCTCGAGGCCAACCGAGTGGCCGACATCGAGAGCCAGCGCAAGGCCAAGGAGGAGTCCGAGCGGCGCGCCCGCGAGGAGGCCGAACGTCGCGCCCGCGAGGAGGCGGAGCGCATCGCCAAGGCTGAAGCCGATCGCCTCGCCAAGCTCGCGGCGGAGAAGGAGGCCCGCGACCGGGAGGAGCGCCTGCGCCTCCAGGAGGCCGACCTCCGCGCCCGCGCTGAGCAAGAGGCCCGCCTGAAAGAAGAGCAGATGCGCCTCGACGCGCAGGTCAAGCTCGCCGAGAAGAAGGCCAAGCCCGTGTGGCTCTACGCCGTCCTCGGTGTGCTGGTCCTCGGCCTCGGCGTCGGCGTGTGGCAGTTCATCGACTACACCAACAAGCAGGAGGAGCAGGACCGCCTGGAGAAGGTGGCGCAGGCCAAGAAGGACGCCGAGCAGAAGGCGGCGATGGAGGCCCTGATGGCCGAGCTCAAGGGCCTGAAGGACGAGCAGAACCGCCTCGAGACCGAGAAACAGGCCCTCGACGCCAAGCTCAACAACGTCACCGACGCGGCCGAGAAGCAGCGCCTGTTGGCCGAGAAGGCCGCCCTCGACGCCCAGATCGCCGAGAACGCCAACAAGCAGACCAAGAAGCGCGGCCAGACCGGCAAGCCCTCCGGCGACGGCGACACCAAGCCCGAGAAGTCCAAGGGCGGAGTCGTGGTCAAGAAGAACGTCGACGATCCGCTCGACGGCCTGTGATCGATCGCCAGCCGATCGCCAGCCGATCGCCAGCCGATCACCGAGTCAGCTCGAAGCGCGCCGGACAGGGAGCGATGCCCCTTGCCCGGCGCTTCGATCTTTGTTAGTAAGGCTCCCCCCGCTTCCGGCCTGGTAGCCAAGTGGTAAGGCAGAGCTCTGCAAAAGCTCTATACGCCGGTTCAATTCCGGCCCAGGCCTCTTGTACACACGCAGCCCCCGCCGGTACTCACCGCGGGGGCTTCGTGCTTTGGGTCTCGCAGAAGTCTGCGGCGGGCGCCGCTGGCCCGGCCTGAACGATGTTCTTCGACCCGGCGGGTGGCTGCCACGCCAGCACACCGGGCAATCAGAGAGAGACATCGGCGACGTGGACCGTTACCATCGTCGGAGCCTCGAGGGCCGTGCCCCGTGCACGAGTCGTCGCGGGCGCGACGACTCATGAACACACGTCGACAAGGTGCACGTGCACCGGCCACGAGCGAGGGGTCCTCCGCCGTCGACCCATTGATCGGCGCGACCGTGGGGGGTCGCTACACGATCCGCCGCCTGCTCGCGCGTGGCGGGGTTGGCCTCGTCTACCTCGCGCAGCAGCGTGACCCAGACCGCGAGGTCGTCGTCAAGGTCCTCGCGCCCAACTGGATCGACAACACCGAGGCCGTCGCCCGCTTCGAACGCGAGGGCCAGCGCCTCGGCGCGGTGCAGCACGCCAACATCGTCAGCCTCTACGAGTGCGGCCACGAGAACGGCGTGGCCTTTCTGGCGATGGAGTACCTGGTCGGCGAGCTGCTCGGCGACTACCTCGCACGCAAGGGCGGCCGCCTCAGCGTCGAGGAGTTCGTCCCGATCGCCGCGCAGATCCTGAAGGGCCTCGGCTACGCCCACTCGCGCGGCCTGATGCACCGCGACATCAAGCCCAGCAACATCATGCTGTGCGTCCGCAAGGGCCGGGCCAACGTCGTCAAGATCCTCGACTTCGGCATGGCCAAGCTGATCGCCGGGGAGCAGGACATCACCAGCGAGCAGATCGTCGGCACCGCCAACTTCCTCTCACCAGAGCAGATCAAGGGCGAGGCCGTCGACGCCCGCGTCGATGTCTACTCGCTCGGCGTCCTGTTCTATGGCCTGCTCGGCGGGCGCATGCCCTTCGACGCCGACAACAACGCCGCGATCCTATACCGCCACGTCAACGACCCCCCGCGCCCGCTCGCAGAGGTCCTGCCGCCCGGGCACGATGTCCCCGCCGGCCTCATCGAGCTGATCATGCAGTGCCTGGCGAAGGACCCCGACGAGCGCCCGGCCGACGCCGACGCGATGGTCGAGGCGCTCATCGACTGCGTGCAGGCCTCGATGTTCCACCTGCCGCTGGCCGACAGCGCGACTGGTGCGGTGATCTCGTCGAGCTCGCTGACCGGCGTCCCCAACCCCGACGCGCTGCAGAGCGAGGTCTCGAACGCGAACCTCTCGCGCGCCGCCTCGCAGGGCAGCTCCGTTGCCACATCACTTGCCACTGGGCAGCCCGCGACCCAGCGAGGGCTACGACCGACCACCCACCGCGGCCTGCGTCCGCCCACGAACAATCGCCTGCGCCCGCCGAGCGTGCCCGCCCGCGCCGCCAGTGCCCACGTCGCGGGCCCCGATCCGGTCAGCACGATCATCACCCTCGAGGCCGCCAGCGTGGCGAGCCCGCGCGGCAACTGGGGCCTGGTGATCGGCGCCACCGCGGCGCTGCTGGCCGGCGGCCTGCTCGCGGCGGTGTACGTGCTCGGCGGTCCCGGGGAGCAGCCGCCGGCGCCCACCGTCGCAGGGATCGCCGCAGCCGCGAGCGCGAGCGACCGGGCTCGCGCGAGCGAGGTGCTCGACCAGGTCGACGCTGACATCCTCTCCGGCGAGTTCGACACGGCGCGCGGCAAGCTCGATGCCGCCTCCCGTGAGCTCGACGCCAACCCCGAGCTCAAGGCCCGCGCCGCCCGCCAGCGCGACCGGATCGCCGTGGCCACCACTTTCGCGGCCGCCCAGCGGCTCGAGAAGGAGGGCAAGAACGCCGCAGCTCTCGGCGCTTACCAGGACATCCTGGCGATTGACCCTGGCCACGTCGACGCCCGCGCCGCGGTGGCCCGCCTGCGCGAGACGCCGGCGTCGAAGCCGGGGACCACGCCGGTGAGCACGAGCCCCGCGAGCAAGCCGACCGGCAAGCGTGGGCCCGGGAAGCCCGGGAAGCCCGGCGAGCCCGCGTCGGTCGAGACAGGCGTCGAGCCCGAGCTGCCGCCGGAGCCCGAGAAGCCGGCCGAGGAGGATCCCTTCCTGCCCGTCGCCAAGAAGGACGACGGCGGGGTCTTTCTCCCAGTCGGCCAGCCCGCTGGAGGGACCAAATAAGTGACGCCTACCCATCATGTTCGCGCACGTCGGGCCGTCGCCCTGCTGACGCTCTCCGCCCTGTTCCTCACCACCGGTCCTTCGGGACATGTCCTCGCGGCCAGCCCTGCGGGCGCCACCGGGTCGGGTTCCGTGACCGCGGCCACGCCGGCACCCGCCGCGACCGCGACCGACCACCACGACCACACCAGGCGCCGCCGAACTCAGCGCTCAGGCGATCGATCGCTTCAAGGCCAAGGACTACGACGCCGCCGTGCGTCTGTTCGAGCAGGCCTACGCCCTCGATCCGAACCCCAACTACCTCTTCAACATCGGTCGCGTGTACGAGGAGAAGGGCGACATCCGCAGCGCCGTCGACTACTACCAGCGCTTCGTCAAGGAGCCGGGCGTCGAGATCGGCTCGCGCGAGCTCGCGGTCCAACGCCTGCGGGTGCTCAAGGCGATCCTCAATGAGACCGAGACGCCGGCAGGGAGCCAGTCCGCGCCGCAGCCGGCCGCCGCCACGCCGCCCCCGGGGGAGCCGGGCCGTCGCAGCACCGACGATCCCGATCCGAAGAAGACGATGCGGCTCGGCGGCTACGCGCTGATCGGCGTCGGTGGCATCTCGATGATCGTCGGCGGCATCTTCGGTGGGCTCACGCTGGCCAAGAAGGGCGAGCTCAACGACTCGCACGTGGTCGAGGACCGCAAGTCGCTCGCCCACCAGGGCGAGACCTTCGCCGTCATCTCGGACGTGACCCTGTTCACCGGCGCGGTGCTGCTCGTCACCGGCATCGCCCTCGCAGTGGTCGCCCGCAAGCCGCGCGCCGCGGCGCGCAGCGCCATCCTCCCCAGCGTCGGCCGCACGCACGCGGGCCTCAGCTGGAGCCTGCGCTTTTAGTCGAACCAGCTTAAGTCTTTCAGGAGCCCGTCATGACCCTCGCCTCGCGCCCCAGCGGCCTCGCTCTCGGCCCCGCTCTCCTGCTCGGCGTCGCTGGCGCCGTCGTCGGCGCAGCGCTGGGCGCCTGCTCGCTCGCCGTCAGCTTCGACGAGTGCCGCAACGACGGCGACTGCCTCACCAAGATGGGTGAGCAGTGGACCTGCGACCAGGGCCATTGCGTCGCGCCGAGCGGCGACGACAGCACGACCGCGACCTCCGTCACCCCGACCACCGAGTCGCCGACGACCGCGACCACCGGGGCCCCGACCACCAGCGCCGAGAGCAGCACCGGCCAGGTGAGCGCCACCACGACCGGAGACAGCACCAGCGGCAGCAGCACCGGCGAGGGCAGCAGCAGCGACACCGGCGTGGTCGCCTGCACGCTCAACAGCGAGTGCGAGGCGGCGCTCGGCGACAATTTCCTGTGCGTCGAGACGCTCTGCGTCGACGCGCTCAGCGAAGAGTGTCAGGTGCTGGTGTGGCCGAGCCAGGGCTCGCACGACAAGGTCGTGCTGCTGGCCAGCATCATCCCCGCGAGCCCGCCCTTCGACGCGATCACCGTGCCGCTGCAGAACGCGGTGCAGCTGGCGATCGAGGACTACAACCGCACCACCGACCTCCCGGGCGGCAAGCGCATCGCCTGGCTGGCCTGCGACGACGCCGGCAGCGCCGAAAAGGCGCTCGCCGCCGCCGAGCACCTCACCGGCGCGCTCAAGGTCCCGGCGATCGTCGGCCCGGTGTTCAGCGAGCAGGTCATCGAGGTCGCTACCAAGGTCACGATCCCCGCGAGCACCTTCCTGATCACCCCCTCGGCCACCAGCAAGCAGATCACCAACCTCGCCGACAATGACCTCGTGTGGCGGCCGATCTCGAGCGACGTGTACCAGTCGAACGCGCTGGCGGACCGCGTGCTCGCGCTGGCCGCCACCCGGGTGGCCATGCTCGGCAAGGCCGACGCCTACGGCAAGGGCATCATCAGCGACGTCACCAAGGTCTTGAACCCCAAGCTCGGGGCCAAGTTCAAGAGCTTCGAGTACCCCGATCCCGTCAGCAAGCCGCCGGACCAGATCATGGCCGACTACGCGGCGATCCTCGCCGACGCGTGGGGCGACAAGGGCTTGCACCCCGATCATGTGCTGATCGCGGGCACCAGCGAGGCGATCAACCTCGTGCTCGGCACCATGCTCGCGTGGGGCGCCGAGAACCCGCCGCCGACCCAGCCGCGCTTCATCGTCACCCACGGCGCCGTCCCCAGCATGGAGGACATCGTCAACAGCGCGCCGGACGGCATCAAGGCGCTGCTGATGCCCTACGTCGAGGGGGTCGCGCCGGACGTGCTCGACCCGCAGAACTTCGCCGCCTTCAACATCCGCTACAAGATCCGCTTCAACGACAGCGACGCGATCACGGCCTCGTCGCTCGGCTACGACGCGACCATGGTCACGATCTTCGCTATGGCCGCGATCCCGGCGGGCGAGCCGGTCACCGGCCCCGCGATCGCCGGCAACATGGGCAAGCTGGTCGACGCGATGGGGACCAAGGTCAGCTTCGACGACGTTGACGGCACGGACCTGCTCTTCATCAAGAAGGCCCACAACGCCCTCGTCAGCAAGAAGACCGTCGACCTCAAGGGCGTCAGCGGCGAGCTGACCTTCGACCTTGCGACCGGCGAGGTGCGGACCAACGTGATCGGCTGGGGCCTGACGCCGAAGATGGGCATGCCCACGGTCCCGGTGCTCACGCCCATGCGGGTCTACGTGCTCGATCCGCCTCCTGCGGTCACCGGCACCTGGATGGACCTTTAGCGTCCCGGCGGCCAGGGGAGGCCAGGGGCGGCCAGGGGAGTCCTGGGGACGGGGAGGGAGCGGGGTTGCGCGACCTCGTGCCTTGACCGAAGACAAGCGCCCGTGGCCTGCGCTAAGCTCGCGGCCCGTGGAGTCCCGAAGCCCGAAGGTGCGCCGCAGCGGCCCCGCGCGCGTCGATCCCCAGCCGGGGCAGACGATCGGCGGCCGCTACACGATCGTCCGCCTGATCGCGCGCGGTGGGGTCGGTCTCGTCTACCTCGCGCGCCAGTCGGTCAGCAACGTGGCCGTCGTGGTCAAGGTGCTGGCGGCCAACCTCGTCGGCGACAGCGAGGCCAGCGCTCGCTTCGATCGCGAGGCGCAGCGCCTGCGCGGCGTGCAACACCCGAACATCGTCGAGATGGTCGACTACGGCCACGCCAACGGCTCGGCCTACCTCGTGATGGAGTACCTGCAGGGCGAGCTGCTCAGCGCCTACGCGGCGCGGAAGGGCCCGCTGCTGCTCGCCGACTTCGTGCCGATCGCGGCGCAGATCCTCAAGGCCGTCGGCTACGCGCACAGCCTCGGGCTCATGCATCGCGACCTCAAGCCGACGAACATCATGCTGTGCGTCCGCCAGGGCCGCGGCAACTTCGTCAAGATCCTCGACTTTGGCATGGCCAAGCTGATCGAGGGCGAGCGCGACATCACCTCGGAGCAGATCGTCGGCACCGCCAACTATCTCTCGCCGGAGCAGATCCGGGGCGAGCCGCTCGACGCCCGCGTCGACGTGTACGCGATCGGCATCACCTTCTACGCGCTGCTCGCCGGGCGCCTGCCCTTCGCCGCCGATAACAACGCGGCGCTGCTGTACAAGCACGTGCACGAGCCCCCGCCGCGGCTCGGCGACGTGCTGCCCGCCGGTCACGACGTGCCGGCCGGGCTCATCGCGCTGATCCATCGCTGCCTCGCCAAGTCCGTCGCCGACCGCCCCGCCGACGCCAACGCGTTGGTCAAGCAGCTGGTCGACTGCGTGCCCGGCGAGCTGTTCCACCTGCCCGTCGCGGAGGGCGGCGCGGCGTCGCCGTCGTCGTCCTACGCGGTGCTGCCCGAGGGCGTCGATGCGGGGCCCGAGGACCTGAGCGGGCGGCTGACCCGGCCGGTGCAGTCGCTGCGTGACGCCGCGACCACCGAGCCGAGGAAGGTCGCCGAGGCCCGGAGGGCGGCCGCCCCGGCAGCGTTGGTCGCGGGGACCGGCGCGGGGACTGGCGCGGGGACCGGCGCGGCCGGGACCGCGAGTCGCGGCCGGTCACGCGTGCGGGTCCAGGTGCGGCCCGCTGCGCCCGTACCGGTCGCCTCGCCGTTGCTGACGAGCCCGCCCGACGAGGGCGGCAAGCTGTGGATCGGCCTCGCCGTGGTGGTGCTGCTCGGCTTGCTCGGGCTCGCCGGATATCTCCTCAACCGCGGGGCGGCCCAGCCCGCCGCACGCCCGACCCCGCAGATCGACGAGCGTCGGCTCGTCGCGGGCCTCGAGCAGGTCGAGCTCGACATCAACACTGGCAAGCTCGAGCGCGCTCGCTCGGGGCTCGGCGAGCTCGACCCGAGGATCGCCGCTGGCTCGAGCCTGCGCCCCCGCGCCGACACGGCCCGCAGGCGCCTCGATGTGGCGGAGGCGATGCTGGACGCCGAACGTCTCGAGGACGCGGACGACCGGGCGGCGGCCCAGAGCCGCTACCGCGACGTGCTGACCCTCGATCCGGGGCACGCCGAGGCTCAGGCGGCGCTCGCTCGTCTCAGCAGCGCCACACCGACGGGTGTCCCGATCTCGGTGCCGAAGACCCGCCCGCCGCGTCCCGCGAGTCCTGCCGGCGAGGCGCAGCCGGGCGAGACGAAGCCTGCCGGCGAGACGATGCCTGCCGGCGAGGCGAAGCCCCCGGTCACGGCGAAGGCCACCGATCGCGGGGTCGAGGGCCCGGTCGAGGTCACACAGGAGGGGCAGGGCGAGGGCCAGAGCGGGCTCATCCCCGGCGTCAAGAAGCCGGACGGACCGGTCTTCTTGCCCACCGAAGCGCCCGGCAAGTGATCCGAGGCGGTCAGGGCGTGCAGGCCACGGACGCGACCGTGAGGTCGTCGACGCTCCAGCCGGCGAAGTCCGGCGCGCCCGCGACGCGCTCGACGCACACGCGCACGCGGAAGTTCTTGGCCTGATTGCCGCTCGCGTCGAACTTCACGAAGGTCCAGTCGGCGTCGTCGCTCAGCTGGTCGTAGCCGGTCTCGAGGTTCTTCCAGCTCGCGCCGTTCCACACGTCGATCGTGTGGATCACCTTGGGCAGGGCGGGCGCGTGGAGGTGACGCCAGAAGCTGACCCACAGCGAGCCCTTGACCTTGCTGGTGTCGATCGGCGGCGAGCTGATGCATGCGACGTCGTGGCCGTCGTCGGCGTCGAGGCCACCGACCGCGGTGCCGGCGAGCATGCCGTCGGCGCCCGGCGAGTGATCGTCGGCCGGGTCAGCGCCGCCGACCCCAGCCGGCGAGGCCTGGGCCTTGGCGAAGTCCCACAGCTTGTCCTGCTCCCAGCCGGGGGCCGGCGCCGTGAAGTCCTCGAAGAACAGCGCGCCCGCCTCGCTGGTCGTGCAGCTGCCGGCCTTGCAGGTCGACACCACGGTGCAGCTGTCGCCGTCGTCGCAGTCGCTGCCGTCTTTCAGGTCGGCGGCCAGGCAGGCGCCGCTGTTCGGGTCGCACTGGCCGAGCGTGCACGCCGAGTCGAAGCCGGAGCAGTCGACCTGCTCGAGCGGGGCGCAGGCGCCGGCCTGGCAGCTCGAGCTCAGGCTGCACAGCGAGCCGTCGTCGCAGGCCTTGCCTTCGTTCGCCGGCGCCGCGACGCACTCGAAGCTCTGCAGGTCGCAGCTGCCGGCCGTACAGAGCCCGTCGAGTGACTCGCAGGCGCTGTCGTCGAGGCAGGCCGGGACCACACACAGGCCCTGCGCGCAGGCCATGCTGGCGCAGTCCTTGCTGTCTTTGCAGCCATGTCCCACGGGACAGGCGTCGCAGGGGCCGCCGCAGTCGACGTCGCTCTCGCCCTGGTTCTGCTCGCCGTCGTCGCAGCTCGGCGGTGGCCCGCCGGAGCTGCTCGAGCTGACGGAGCCGACCGTGCTGGTCATGATCGGGCCGTCGTCGCTGCTCGTGCTCTCGGCGGGCTCGCCGGTGCTGGCCGCCCCGCCGTCGCCGCTGCTGCCATCGACGATCGGCGGCGGTGACAGGCACCCCGTCGTCGCCACCATGAAGATCGCTTGCGCGGCCCACCGCCGCACCCCACCCACCACCATGGGCTCCACGCTAACGGCCGCTCGCGCCGCGGACAAGCGCCGCGTATGGCGCGTCGCACGGGCACCTGTCCGCGAGGACAGGGTATCGCGCCCGGCCGCGCGGCCGTGGGCGCCTTCGTCCGGAGCTGTCCTTTCGGTCAGGCAGCGCGGGAGCCCGCGTGATCACGCGGTCGGCGGATCGGGGAGCCAGCAGGTCACGATCGTGCCGCCGCCCTCGCGCGCCTCGATGCGCAGGCTGCCGCCGTGGGCCTCGACGATCTCGCGGCACAGCGCGAGGCCGAGGCCCGAGCCGGTGCGCTTGGTCGAGTAGAAGGGCAGCAGCACCTTCGACATCAGCGCGGGCGGGATGCCCGGTCCGCGGTCGAGCACCTGCACGTCGTAGCCGCCCTCCGCCCGGGCCAGGCGCACGGCCACGCCGCTGTCGGTGCCGCCGGCCTCGACCGCGTTCTTGAGCAGGTTGATCAGCGCCTGCTCGATCTGCGAGCGGTCGATGTGGGCCATCGCGTTGAGGTCGGTCGGGCTGGCGATCAGCTCGAAGCGCACGAAGTCGATGAGGCGGTCGAACAGGCTGCGCCACTTGAGCGCCTCGATCCGCGGCTGGGGCAGGCGGGCGAATTGAGTGTAGCCGCGGAGGAACTCGCCGAGGTGCTTGGCCCGCTCCTCGATGGTGTCGATGATGCGGTCGAGCCGGGCGTCGCGCGCCTCGGCGGCGTTGATCAGGCGGGCCGAGTGCAGCAGCGAGGTGATCGGCGCGAGGGTGTTGCCGATCTCGTGGGCGATGAGGCGGAGCACCTTCTTCCACACCTCGACCTCCTGGCGGGCGAGCTCGTGGGTCAGCTGCTTGACGGTGTAGGCGGTGTGCGGGCGGCCGCCCATCTGCACGCCGCGCTGCACGAGGTGGTAGGCCTCGAACTCGCTGCCCGGCCGCTCGACGGTGAAGAGGGCGTCGCGTCCGCGGGCGATCGCCTCGCGCAGCTCGCTCGGCTGGTCGGCCAGGACCTCGGCGAAGACCGCCCCGATCAAGCGCACATCCGGGGCCTTGAGCCAGGTCTGCGCGGCGAGGTTGACGTACACGATCTGGCCGAGCTCGTCGCACAGCACGTAGGCGCTGGTGGTGACGGCGAGCAGCGTCTCCAGCAGCACCTCGCGCTCCTCGATCTCGAGCTGCGCCCGGCGCAGCGCGGTGATGTCGTTGATGAAGCCCTCGATAGCGATCAGCCCGCCCGCGGGGTCGTACACGCCCTGGCCCTGCTCCCACAGCCAGCGGTCCTCGCCCCGGGCGGTGCGCACGCGGTAGGTGGTGCGGTAGGGTCGGCGCTCGGCGACGCCCTGTTGGACCGCGTCCCACACCGCCTCGCGATCGTCGGGGTGAATGATCGACGCGTAGCTGATCGGGCCCGAGACGAAGGACTCGGCGCTGTACCCGGTGATCTCCAGGCAGCCGGCGCTCATGAACTCCAGCGGCCACTCGCGGTCGTTGAGGCAGCGGAACACGATGCCCGGCAGGTTGCTGATCAGGGTGGCGAGGGTGCGGTGGCTCTCGCGGGCTTCGGCCTCGGCGGCGTGTCGGCGCCCGAGCAGGGCCAGCGTGCGCTCGACCGCCTCGAGCCGCGCGGACAGGCCGGCCGGGCTGAACGGGCGCAGCAGGAAGTCCATCGCGCCGCCGGCCAGCAGCGCGGCCGCGCGGCCCTCGTCGGCGGTCACCGCGAGGATGAGCGTGTCCGGGTCGGTGAACACGGCCCGCAGCGCGCGCTCATCGACGAGGCAGCGATCGTCGACGACGGCGAGGCGCAGGCCGTAGCACGGCGTCGACGGCAGCGTCGCGGCGAACTCGAGGCGATAGCCGCGGGCCTGCAGCAACTTGGCGAAGGCGGCCCGTAGCGCATCGTCGGCGGTCAGGACCAGGGTGCGGGGCGCGAGGCCCGGGTCGCTAGCGACGGACACGCGGGGCAGGGTAACCAAAATTCGGCCGGCCACGGGGCGGGCCGGAGGCTCCGCCCGCCCCGCGCCACGTAGTGTGGTGGGCGTCAGCGCGCAGTGGCCGCGAGCAGCACGGCCTCGGCGTGGCCAGGCACCCGTACCGGCCGCCACAGCGCCTCGATGCGGCCATCGGCGCCGATCAGGAAGGTGCTGCGAACGATCCCCTCGAGCTTGCGGCCGTACATCAGCTTCTCGCCGTAGGCCCCGTAGCTGCGGGCCACCGCGTGGTCGAGGTCCGAGAGCAGCGGGAAGCCGAGGCCCTGCTTGTCGCGGAAGCGGGCGTGGGACTTGAGGTCGTCGCCGCTGACCCCGAGCACCGTCACGCCAGCCTTCGTGAAGGCCGCCTGGCGGTCGCGAAAGTCGCAGGCTTCCACGGTGCAGCCGGGGGTGCTGTCGCGCGGATAGAAGTAGAGCACCACTCGCTTGCCGCGCAGGGCGGCCAGCGAGTGCTCGCGGCCGTCGTCGCCGGGGAGGCTGAAGGCGGGCGCCAGATCGCCGAGGTGCGGGCTGGCCTTTGGTTCCTGTCCCGAAGGACTGGCTGGGTTCGCCGTGGGCGGGGCGGGCTGGGTCGCCGCCGACTTGGCGGCGGTGGTGGTGGACTTGGCGGGGCTGCGACCTGGCATGCGGGTGACCTCCGTGGTCTGCTCCTTCATACCTGCCGCCGCGCGGCGTGGGCAATCCCGGTGCGGCGTGGCGCTGCGGAGCGACGGTCCTCGGCGGCGAGTGCGGGGCAGATCTTCGGCCCCGAGGCGCGTTCAGGCCGGGGGGGTCGGGCCCGCGGCCCGCATGGCCTGTCATGGCCTGTCATGGCCTGTCATGGCCTGTCATGGCCTGTTATGGCCCCGCATGGTCCAGCCACGGGCCCGCCTGCGCCCCACCCACCGGTCACCGACCGCGAGCCGCGGCGGCATTGCTTTACACGCGCGGCGTGGCCCGGCTAAAGTCGGGCTCCTCTGGACGACAGGACACACGACATGATCGGTGGTTTGCGCTCTGCTCTCGGCGTTCTGGCGCTCGCGCTGCTCCTTCCCGGGCTCTCGGCCTGTGGCGGCGGAGATTCGAAGTCTCTCGCCGAGAAGATGGCGGGGGACCCCGAGGCCGAGGCCCTGGCGAAGGCCGGCTACAAGCCGAACCCCAAGCCGCGCCCGGAGGGCCTGCCGCCGCCGACCGACGCGGAGTTCAAGGCCTGGGACCGCAAGGACCCGGAGGGCGAGAAGCACCTCTACAAGTTCGACAAGGCCAACCTCACCAAGATGCTCAACTACTGGAAGGAGCTCGACTGCTTCCGCGAGAAGATGAAGAGCGAGGGCGACAAGGTGCTCGGGGCGGAGCCCGGCACTCCGCTCGAGGAGCAGTGGATCGTCTTCAAGCAGATCTTCATCCCGATGGTGAACACCTGGCAGCAGCGGCTCCTGGCCACGGAGCCGCGCATCCTCGAGAAGTCCAAGCTCATCGGGCACTTCCTCGAGGCGCACGAGCTGGTGATGAACGGCTGGCCCGACGCCTACAACAACAACGACAAGGTCGCGATCGCCACCGCGGACGCGCACTGGACCATCGTCGAGAACAAGATCATCAAGTACCTGAAGAACATCAGCCAGGAGGAGCTGCCGAAGGACGACTTGACCGACCCCAAGGTCAAGGAGAAGCACGACAAGTTCTGCGCTGCGGCCCTGAACCCGCCGAAGAACACGGGCAAGGCCAAGATCAAGTACGTCGGCAAGGGCAGCGGCGGGGCCAAGAAGCTCAATATGGGCGACGACTGATCCGATGGCTCCGGCCAGCGAATCCGTCAGCTCCGCGTCTGCTGCGGGGAAGGGCCCAGTACAGGGCCCAGCGAAGGGGAGTGACCCGGCGCAGGCCGAGGCGCTGGCGACCGAGCTCTCGCACGACCTCATGTCGCCCTACTGCCCGGGACGGACGATCGCCACCTGCCCCTCGCCGCAGGCGCGCAAGCTCGAGAGCCACATCCTCGAGCAGGCCCAGCAAGGCAAGTCGCGCGTGGAGATCGAGGCGGCCCTGGCGGAGCGCTTCCCCGACATCCGCGGCTACATCGGCCGCCCGGAGATCATCTACGGCACTGCGCTTCTGGCCCTGATAGCGATCGTCGGCCTGGTCCTGGTCGGTCGCCGCTGGGTCCGTCAGACCCGCGCGCGGGCGGCCGTCGGGTCCGTGGGGGCCGTCGTCGGGGCCAGCGGGGCCCTGAGCACCGACCTGCCGGCCCCCGGTGGCCCTGGCGCGGCTGGCAAGCCCTCACGCAGCGAGGTCGACGCGCTGGACGACGCGCTCGATCGCATCGACGAGTTCTAAAGCTCGCGGGGCCAGGCGCTGTATTCGGCATGGGGCCGCCTGCGCGCATCCCGCGGCGGCGAGCAGCCTTGAGTCGGCTCGCCCCTTCGGGGTACTCCTGGCGTGTGCTGACCGTAGTAGTCCATGAGAAGGGCGGCCAAACCCAGCGTTTCTCCTTCAAGGGCGACAGCTTCTCGATCGGCCGCGAGGATGACAACGACCTCGTGCTCGACCGGGTCAACGTGTCGAAGCACCACCTGCAGTTCGTCAAGGTCGATTCGCGCGTCGACGTCGTCGACCTCGAGAGCACCAACGGGACCTACCTCAACGGGCGCAAGGTGGCCGCGCCGCGGACCGTGCGGCGCACCGACCGGGTCTACGTGGGTGACTACATCCTCATGCTCGAGGGCGATGACGCGGTCCTCGCGGTCGCCAGTCGCGAGGGTGAGAAGCGGCGCGGCGGGACCTCGCCGGGCGCGCGCCCGGGCGAGCTCACGGCCGACGACACCGGCCTCGTGACCTCGGCGCAGCGCGTCGCCGCGGCGGGGATCGAGAGCAGCTACCTCGACGGCCTGGCCGCGCAGATCCACCAGACCTTGCTCAAGGCGGTGCCGCGGCTCGACCCGCTGCAGGCCAACGACATCAGCGACGACGAGCGCAAGGAGGTCATCGAGATGGTCGACGGCGTGCTCGCCGACCTGCGCGACTCGCAGCAGATCGAGGCCACCGTCGACATCGGCCCGTTCCGCGAGCGGGTGCTCCGCGAGGCGCTCGAGTGGGGCCCGCTCGGCGACCTCATGCGCGACGACAGCGTGCGCGAGATCCAGGTGGTCGGCACCGGACCGCTGCACGTGATCCGCGACGGCGGCGTGCCGGACCGCCTCGAGCTGCGCTTCACCAGCGACGGCGCCCTCATGCGCGTGATCCAGCGGATGACCCGCAAGCGCGGCCTGCTCGCCGAGGGCTCGCACGTGCTCGAGGGGACGATCGACCACGGCTTCTACCTCTACGCCCTGATCCCGCCGCACCCGGCGCGGCAGCTGGTGCTGAGCCTCCGGCGCATGCGCACCGACGCCAACAACCTGACCGCGCTGGTCCAGGAGGGCGTGCTGAGCCCGGACATGCGCGAGCTGCTGGTGCTGGTGCTGCGGGCCTGTCGACGCGTGCTGGTGTGCGCCTCGGGCGGGGTCAACCTCGACCGCTTCACCCGCGCGCTGATCGGCGAGATCCCCGACTCGCTGCGCGTCGCCTGCATCTCGGACTCGGGCCGCCTCGGCAACCGCAAGGGTTGGGTGCAGGTCCGTCGCCTCACCGAGGTCGGGGACAAGATCGACCTCCAGCACGTGCTCAACGTGCTGCTGCGCGGCGGCCTCGATCTGCTCATCTCGCAGCAGTGCGGCCACAGCGACGCGGCCGCGGTGATCGACGCGCTGGCCGGGGCGAGCCGCGGCGCGGTGGTCTCGCTGTGGGGCATCAACACGGCGCACGCGCTGTCGCGGCTGGCCGCCCTCGGCACCGTCTCCGGCGGTGCGGCCCAGGGCCTGACCCTGTCGCTGGCGCACGCGATCGACCTGGTGGTCCGCCTCAACAGCGGGGTCAGCCTCGAGTCGATGCAGGTGATCGAGATCGTCGAGCCGAACACCCGCGCGGACGGCACGATCGAGTACCGCCCGCTGTTCGTCGCCGCCAAGGCCGAGGACGGCACCACGGAGTTCAGGAGCACGCCGCACGTGGCCGACTTCCTGCGCCGGCTCGCCGACCAGGGCGCCGAGGTCCCGCAGCGCCTGCGGAGCCTGTGATGCCCGTCCTGTCACGCTTGCCGCGAACGTCGCTCGCTGGGGTCTCGCTGTTGCTCGCCTGCGCGAGTAAGCCCGCCGAGGGTGTGGGGGCCCCGGCCGCGCCGGCGACCGATCACCGGGCCCGTGGGCACCACAAGCACCACCGCTTCGACAACGCCGAGCAGTGGGCGGCCCAGTTCGACAACCCGGCGCGCGACGCCTGGCAGCATCCTGAGGCGGTCGTCGCCGCCCTCGCGCTGGCCCCGGACGCGACGGTCGCCGACCTCGGGGCGGGCACCGGCTACTTCGCCGTGCGCCTGGCCCGGGCCGTCCCACGCGGCCGCGTCTACGCCGAGGACCTCGAGCCCGACATGGTCCGCTACCTCGGTGAGCGAGCGACCCGCGAGGGCCTCGGCAACCTCGTGGCAGTGCGCGGCGAGCCGGCCGATCCGCGGCTACCGGTGGTGGTCGACGCCGCGATCATGGTCGACACCTACCATCACGTCGACGATCCGGACCGCTTCTTCGCCGCGCTGCGCGAGCGCCTGCGCCCGGACGGCGCCCTGGTCATCGTCGACTTCAAGAAGGACGCGCCGGACGACGCCCCCGGGCCGCCCGCGGCGATGCGGATCGCCGACGAGGTGGTGGTCGCTCGCCTCGTCGCGCTCGGCTTCACGCACGTCCGCACCGACCGCGATCTGCTGCCCTACCAGTACCTGGTCCATCTGCGACGCGGACCTTGAGCCCCACGTGGACCGCCGGCCATGGACTCGAGTCCATGGTCAGGCCCGGATCCCGCGAATTCGGCCCGCAGCGGCCTCGGCGGGCTGGCGCAGGACTTGCTGAGCGGAGCCCATGACGCGCGCCCACCTGTGTCCTCTGCTCTGCCTCGCGCTCCTCCTGCCCGCCTGCGGCGACGACGGCAGCGACGAGACCCTGACCGGCTCGACCGCGGCCACCGAAGGCAACTCGAGCTCGCCCACGAGCGGACCGACGCCGACCAGCGGCGACACCGGCGAGCCGGCGAGTCGGCCCAACTGGCACGAGGACATCGCGCCGTTGGTGGCCGAGCACTGCGGCAGCTGTCACTACGACGGCGGCATTGCGCCGTTTAGCATGGCGAGCTACGAGGGCGTGAAGCCGTGGGCGCCGGCGATGGCGGCCGACGTCGAGATGGGCATCATGCCGCCGTGGCACGCCCTCGAGACCGACGAGTGCACGCCGCCCTTCGCGTTCAAGCACGACGCCCGCCTGAGCGACGATCTCAAGGCGCTGATCAGCGAGTGGTCGGCCAACGGCGCGCCGGAGGGCGACCCCAAGCTGGCCGCGCCGATCCCCGACGCGCCCTCGCTCGACCTGGTGGGCGCGAACAAGACGGCGTTGATGCAGTCGGAGCTGACGGTGCCGGCAGCGGGCCAGGTCCGCGACTACTTCAACTGCCTGAGCATCGACCCCGGCAACGCCGGCACCGTGTACCTCGACGGCATCCAGGTCATCGCGGGCAACCGCTCGATCGTGCATCACGTGCTGATCTACGTCGACACCAAGGGCGACTCGGCGAAGTGGCCGGGCGGCGTCAAGATGGACTGCGGCGGCGGACCGGGCGGCGTCGCCGGGGCGCAGTTGGTCGCTGGCTGGGTCCCGGGCGGCATGCCGATCGAGCCGCCGGCCGACGTGGGCACCGAGCTGCCGCCCGGCACGCGCCTGATCATGAACGTGCACTACCACGCTGCCGCGGCGGCGCAGAAGGACTCGAAGACCGGGCTGGCGCTGCGCTGGAAGGACACGGCCCCGGCGTGGTCGTCGCTGTTCGTGCTCGTCGGCGACCCCGGCGTCGGCACCTCGCTCGACGGCCCGCTGATGATCCCCGCCGGCGAGAAGGACCACGTCGAGGAGTACTCGTGGAAGGTCAGCTTCAACGGCAAGGACTTCCCCGACCTCGTCGACGTGCGCCTGTGGGCCGCGCTCAACCACATGCATAAGGTCGGCGTCGACCTCAAGGTGTGGATCGAGGACCGCGACACCGGCGACGCGACCTGCCTGCTGCAGACGCCGAAGTGGGACTTCAACTGGCAGCGCTCCTATGCCTACGACACGCCGATCGAGAGCGGCTTCCGCGTCCGCTCCGGCGACACGGTGCGGGTCCGTTGCACCTACGACAACACCCTCGACAACCCCGGGGTCCAGGAGATGCTCGCCGAGGTCGGCGGCAAGGAGCCGGTCGACGTGGTCCTGGGCGAGGGTACGCTCAACGAGATGTGCATCACCGGCCTCGGCGTAGCGATCAAGGGCGGCCTGTAGCCCGCGCCTCGACACGGGGGTCGTTCAGATCGCCGGTGTCGGGCTGGCGACCGCGCGCGCGGGCGCGGAGAAGGCGAGCTCGACGAGGCCCGGCAGCGGGGTCGCCTGCGGGTGCAGCTCCATGCGGCCGAGGCTGCGGTCCATGTCGCGGGCGATCGGTGACAGGCTGCGGCGGCGCTGGCCGCCCTCGGCCACCTGCGCGGCCAGGCGCTCGGGCGACGGGCGGCGCGGCCATTCGGCCAGGCCGACGGCCGCGGCCAGGTCGGCGCCCTGCGCGGGCCCGAGGGCGGCCAGCGCCCGCAGGACCAGCTCGTCGAGCACCTCCTCGGTCCACGCGAGCTTCTCCTGCATGAACGCATGGACCTCGTCGGGGCTCATCTCGCGGGCGAGGTCGAGGTGGAGGTTGGCGAGGATCGAGGGGATCGTCGGCACCTTCACGTGCACCGGGCGGGGCAGGTCCGCTTCACCCGGGACGGCGCGCCGGGCCCACTGCGAGAGCAGCAGCTGGGCCCGCCGCTGCAGCGCGCCGAACTGGTCGGCCAGCGCCTCGAAGCGGCCGTGCTCGGCCGCGGGCAGCTTGTAGATGCGGCGAAAGAAGTACTGGCAGAGGAAGGACCAGTAGGTGAAGTCGTCCCAGTACACCTTCGCAGCCATCACCCGCGGGTTGCCGAGGACCGGCCCCGAGTCGCGGTAGATCTCGATCGTGGCGGCGAACATCTTGCGGTAGAAGCGATCGAAGCGGTCCGCCATCTCGGCCATCTCGGTGGTGTCGCCGCCGCGCAGGCGGGCCTTGAGCAGCTCCGTGGTGAACGAGTTGGCGACGGCGATGAAGTCGGAGCCCGGCGAGTAGAAGGGGTCGGCGAACACGCCGGCGTCGCCGATCAGCGACCAGCGGTCGGCCGAGAAGCAGCGCGTGCTGCCGTGGCTGTAGTGCTTGAGGCACAGGAAGTCCTCGGCCGGCAGGTCCTTGATCTGGGCGTGGCACAGCGGCTCGTGCTTGGCGACCCAGGCCAGCGAGCGCTCGAAAGTTCGGATCGTGTCGAAGGGGTGAAACTCGTCGTGGACGACGATGCCGATCGAGGTGTGGGCCTCGCCGCCGGGGCCCGGGGCGAGCGGGATGTACCACAGCCAGTAACCCGTCCCCATGAAGTGCACGGTCGAGTACCAGCGGTTGTGCTCGCGGTCGCGGTTGTGCCACCAGGCCTCGCTCGCGGGCACGAGGTCGGCGACGTCGACCCGGCCCTTGACCCGCCACCACGACGCGTTGGCGAGGTGGCCGCTCGGGGTCTTGAGCCCGAGCTTGGTCTTGAGCAGCGCGCGGCGGCCGGTGGCGTCGACGAACCAGCCCGCGCGCAGGGTGCGGGTCGTGCCGTCGTGGGCCTCGATGTGGACGAGGTGGTCGTCGGCGCCGTCGCTGGCGAGGGTGACGTCCTTGACGCTGTGGCCCTCGAGCAGGGTGACGCCGTCGGCGACGTTCATGGCCCGCAGGTCGCCCTCGAGGCGGCCGCGGTCGAGCTGGAACGACGGCACCTTGGCCAGCTCGGGCGGGCCGATCTCGGTGCGCTGCTCGAGCGGCAGCGTGTGCCCGCCGCCGGGATAGAAGCGCAGGCCGTTCTTGAGGTAGTGGTGCGTGCGCAGGTACGTGTCGAGGCCGAGCACGACGCTGAAGTAGTTGGAGGACAGCTCGACCGAGGACTCGCCGACCTTGTGCGCCGCCGCCGGCAGCGGTCGGGCCTGACGCTCGATCACGGCGACCCGCGCCTCGGGCAGCTCACGCCGCAGCTGGCGCGCCAGGGCCTGCCCGGCCAGGCCGCCGCCGCCGATCACGACATCGAAGTGTTCGGGTGCTCGCTCGCTGTGCATGCCGCAAGTCCTCGCGCCGCGGGCCTCGTCGGCGCGGGCCAAGGATACGCAAGGTCGCCGCGTTTGCCCGCGCAAAGGTGTGCGTTCGCGCTCTGCGCAGCGCCCGGCCAATCTCCCTCCTGGCGCGCTGGACGTCGCCTCGCGCCCTCGTTACCATTCCGTACCCAAAAATGACGCGCGCGGAAATTTCTCAGCGGGTGGTCGGCATCCTGGTCAAGACCTTCGAGCTCGACCCCGCCGACATTCACCCCGAATCTCGGCTCTACGAGGACCTCGACCTCGACAGCATCGACGCGGTCGACATGTTCGTCGAGCTGCACGAGATCACCGGGCGACGCATCGACCCCGAGGTCGCCCGCAAGATCCGCACGGTCGACGACATCGTCGGCCTCGTCGAGTCCGAGCTGGCGAGCGCAGGCGCGGCATCCTGAGCGCGAGAGCTCCGCCAGCGCCCGTGCCCCGTGCCGAAGTTCCTCCGCATCCTGCTGTCCGCGTCGGCCTTCGCGGCGTTCTTCTTCACCGCCTCGGTGCTGGGTCGCCTGCTGCTGCCGATCGTGGTCCACTGGCCTGGCTCGCCGGAGCGGCGTCAGGCCCGGCGCCAGCGCCTGCTGCTGCTCTCGTACCGCAGCTTCATCGGCTACATGCGGGCGCTGCGGCTGATGGGCTATATCCCCGGCGCCGACGACCGGGCGCTGCCCGAGGCGAGTGACGGCGAGTCCGGCGAGGACCGCAGCCCGGTGCTGCTGCGGATGGTCGAGCACCTGCGCTCGGGTCATCCGCTGCTGGTGTTCCCGGAGGCCTCGCGCTCGCACGAGCGATCGCTGCGCCGCTTCCGTCGCGGCGCGATCGAGGCGGCGATCCGCGCCGGCGTGCCGATCGTCCCGGCCTTCATCTCGGTGGTGCCGCCGATGCTGATGAAGCACCAGGCCTGGTACGACGTGCCGGCCCGCGGCGGGCGCTACACGGTCGAGTTCTTCCCGGTGATCACGACCGCGGGCCAAAGCCTCGACTCGCGCGTGCTGGCGCGGGAGCTGCGGGCCCGCTACGAGCAGCGCCACGCGCAGATGCTGGCCGAGCGCGACGCCCTCGCGGCCGCGAGCTCGCGCAAGGCGCTGGCCTGAGCCGTAACCTGAGCCGTGGCCTCGAGCTGTGCGCCCGAGCTGTGCGTCTTTGCCGGGGCCGCGGATCGCGTTGACATTGCCGACGCGCTCCGCGAGCCTCCACCCCATGAGCGAGCGCTTCGATGTCGTGATCGTGGGGGCCGGGCTCTCGGGGGTCGGCGCGGCGTGCCATCTGAGGCGCTCGTGCCCGGGCAAGTCCTTCGTGCTGCTCGAGGGCCGCGAGGCGATCGGCGGCACCTGGGACCTGTTTCGTTACCCGGGGATCCGCTCCGACTCGGACATGTACACCTTCGGCTACGCGTTCGAGCCGTGGAAGGGGGACAAGGCGCTGGCCGACGGCCCGGCGATCCGCGCCTATGTGCAGGCCACGGCCCGCAAGTACGACGTCGACACGCAGGTGCGCTTCGGCCACCGCGTGACGCGGCTGTCGTGGTCGAGCGTCGACGCCGAGTGGACGATCGAGGTGACCCGCAGCGACGGCAGCAGCGCCCGCTTCACCGCCGGCTTCGTGTGGATGTGCACCGGCTACTACCGCTACGACGCCGGCCACACGCCGGAATTCGCGGGCCGCGAGCGCTTCCGCGGGCGCATCGTCCACCCGCAGCACTGGCCCGAGGACCTCGACTACAGCGGCCAGCGGGTGGTCGTGATCGGCAGCGGCGCGACCGCGGTGACGCTGGTGCCGGCGATGGCCGGACGCGCCGCGCACGTGACCATGCTGCAGCGCTCGCCGAGCTATGTGCTGTCGCGGCCGGCGACCGACGCGGTGGCCCGGGGTCTGCGGCGGGTGCTCCCGGAGCGCGTCGCGTACGCGCTGTCGCGCTGGAAGAACGTGGCCCTGGCGACGCTGCTGTACCAGCTGTCGCGGCGGCGCCCCGCGGGCATGAAGCGCTTCCTCATCGATCAGGTGCAGCGCGCGCTCGGCCCGGATTACCCCGTCGATCCGGACTTCACCCCGCGCTACGACCCGTGGGATCAGCGCCTGTGCCTGGTCCCGGAGAACGACCTGTTCGTGGCGATCCGCGAGGGCAAGGCCGATGTCGTCACGGACACGGTCGAGTGCTTCACCGAGACGGGGATCCGCCTCGGCTCCGGCGCCGAGCTGCCGGCCGATCTGGTGGTGACCGCGACCGGGCTCGAGCTGCTGTTCCTCGGCGGCAGCGAGCTGGTGGTCGACGGGCGCACGATCGATGTGGCGGCCGAGATGAGCTTCAAGGGCATGATGCTGAGCGGGGTGCCCAACCTGGCGTTCACGGTCGGCTACACCAACGCGTCGTGGACGCTGCGTGCGGACCTGGTGGCGGAGCACGTGTGCCGATTGCTGCACCACATGGATCGGGTCGGGGCGCGCAAGGTGGTGCCGCGGCGCTTGTGAACGATCGGGTGCGCGGAGGACGTCGCGCGGGCCGGTGCGGTCCGGCTGGGCGTCCGCGGAGGCTCGAGAAGCCGGATGTCCGAGAGGGGGGTCGCCCTCAAACACGGCCTGACACACCGTCGCCGGGGTGATATCCGGGTCTACGCCGGACTCGGTCGACCCCCCTCTCGGCCCTCCGGCAAGTGAAGCCTCCGCTCAAGGACGGTGCGGTCGGCCTCGCCGAAAGCCGGACCGCACCGGCCCTGAGGGCGCGACATGGCTGCATGGACATGTCCCTTACGACATGCGGCCCGCGGCCCGCGGTTGGAATCACGTCATAAAGGGATAGCGCAGACGCCCACGTGCTTGAAGCCAAACGGGTTCGGGTCGAACCATTGCACACATGTTTGGTCAGGGTTTGGGCAGGGGTCCATCCTCGTCAAGTCGCAGAAGGGCTGGCAGCAGCCCTGGGAGCCCTGCATGCACGCGCTCGAGGCGCTGGCGGTGTCGATGCAGACGAGGCCCTTGTCGCAGGCGTTGGGGAGGTCGCAGGGGTCGTTGGTCTTGCCCATGTCGCCCGAGGCTTCGACGCACTTTACGCTCCCGTCGATGATGAGGCACAACTCGTCGCCGGGGCAGTCCTGAATCAGCGGATTGCAGACCGGTAGGCAGAGGTTCAGCACGCTGTCGCCGAAGATGTGACACGAGAGGTCACCGTCGCAGATCGGGGCGTCAGGGGTGCCTGTGCAAAAGGCGACGCAGTGGCCCATGTTCATGTTGTTGACGTCGACGGCCCAGCACATCGCACCCGCTTCGCAGTTGTCGATGCCGCTGACACCGCTGCCCTCGGCCGTGCAGATGTCGCCGGGGACCTTGTCACCGGTCACAGGGACACATTTGGTGGCGTTCCAGTTCCCGCCGCCATCGTCGGCCCACACGGTGCACTTCTCGCCGGGAGCGCAGTCCTGCTTGTACACGTCACACTTGATCGTGCCCCCATTGTCAAAATCGTGGCCGGTGATGAAGCCGCTGGGATAGTCGCTGGTCGAGCACGCGGTATCGCAGGGGCCCGTGCTGCTGGTGCTTGTGGGGGTTCCGATCGTCGGGGCGCTGGCCTCGGTGCTGCTTGTGGGGCTGGTGGTGGTGGTGCTGCTGCTGCCGCTGCTGCCGCCCTCCGTGGTCTGCGGCTTCGTGGGGCCGCAGGCGAGCAGCATGGCGACACCCAGGCCCAAGGCTGCGATCGCGACCGGGGCGGGGGCGTCGAGCAATTCGACGCCGCAGATCGGGCAGCGCGCCTCCACGCGGCGGACGAGACGGTGGCAGCGATGACACGTTCTCATCGCTGCACGCTATCAGTGCGCACACGTTCTGGGCAGCGTCGCCGGCGAGGGCGGTACGCTGGCCGTGCAGCCATGTCGCGCCCCCAGGGCCGGTGCGGTCCGGCGCTCGGCGAGGCCGACCGCACCGTCCCTTGGCGGAGGCTTCGCTTGCCGGAGGGCCGGAAGAGGCCTCGACCGAGTCCGGCGTAGACCCGGATTTCACCCCGGCGACGGTTTGTCAGGCCGTGTTTGAGGGCGAGGCCTCTTCCGGACATCCGGCTTCTCGAGCCTGCGCGGGCGCCCAGCCGGACCGCACCGGCCCGTGCGACGTCGTCCGCGCCCCGATCGCCAAGAACCCCCATGTCGAGGTCCCAGCACCGTGCACGATCGACGGTGCGGGCGGAGCCGCGGTGTCGAGGTACTAGCCGGTCGAGCTCCGCGGCTTACACACGAGCAAGGTGTGGCTCATGCCGAGCTCGTGGTGCTGGGCCTCGATCTCGAGGCCCGCCGCCTCGACGCAGGCGAGGAAGGTGGTCGATCGGTACATCTGGCTGGTGCCGTTGGCGATCGCGGTGAAGTAGAGCGAGGTCATCTGCAGGCAGAAGCTGGCGGCCCGGAAGCGCTGCTGATCCCAGAAGGCCTCGAGGATGTAGATCCGGCCGTGCTCGGGGATCGCCGCGGCGCAGCGGCGGAGGATCGCCACGATCTCGGCCTCGGAGAAGCAGTCGAGGAACTGGCTCATCCAGATCGCGTCGAAGCCCGGCGGCACCACGGTCGCGGGGTCGAGCAGGTCGGCGGGGTGGAAGCGGACGCGATCCAGGAGGCCCGCGCCGCGCAGCAGCTCCTCGGCGTTGCGCAGCTGGCCGGGGAGGTCCATCAGCGTGACCTCGACCTCGGGGTCGTGGCGCAGGCAGGCGCGGGCCCACTTGCCGGTGTTGCCGCCGATGTCGAGCAGGCGCCGCGGCTTGCGGCGAAACACCAGCGGCAGGGTCGAGGCGAAGGCGCCGTCGGAGTAGAAGTGATCGAAGCCGAACCACGAGCGGCGGATCGGCTCGGGCAGCTGGGCGAGGCCCTCGTAGACCGTGCGCCACTCGCCGAAGACCTTGAGCCCGGCCGGCGTGCCGGTGGCGACGGCCTCGCCGAGGCTCGCCATGCCGAGGTAATTCACGTCGCGCGTGAAGTCCATGTTGGCGCGGGTCATCGGGTCGCGCAGGAGGAACACGCCGATCTTGGTGAGCTGGTAGCGGCCCTCGCTCTCCTTGACGACGCCGATGCCGAGGCCGGCCTCGAGCAGGACGCGGGTGCCGTAGATCGGCAGCTGCGCGGCGTCGGCGGCCTCGGGAGGCTGAGGCCGTCGCGGCTGGCCTCGAGCGCGGCGAGGATGCCCCGGTCGCGCAGGACGCAGGCGGCCTGGAACACCATCGGGGCGAAGGCGATCCACTGCGCGCGCTCGAGGGCCTCGAGCGCGCTGATCGGTTTGTCGGCGGGCTGGTTCATGGCGAGCGGGCGCAGGATAACCGGAGGGCCACGTTTTCGCTGCCCCGCTGCGGGCCGGAGATCCGCGACGCAGCGGTCGCGCCCAGGAGCTGGCTCCGGCCGATCGCCTCACATGCCCGGGGCTGGCCCGGGGCCGGCCGCATCAGAGGCACTCACGCGCCTGTTGCGTGGAGCCGATGCGGCACGGCTGCGCCGCGAACTCGACCCGGCGATCCTCGGCCGGTCCGGACGGGCCGCCGCTGCTGGCGATCGGCAGCGCATCGCCGAAGCCACGCGGCACGAGGCGCTCGCGGGCGACGCCGCGGCGCAGCAACTCCTCGACGACCTCTTCGGCCACGCGCTGGGTGATCTGCAGCGCGACCGCGGGGTCGCGCTGCGGATCGATGTGGGCGTCGACCCAGACGTGGATGTCGGGCGCCGCCTGCAGGGTCCGGGCGACGCTGTCGAGCAGCCTCGCGGCGTCGCGCGGGAGCTGGCCGCGGCGATCGAGGCGGAGGCGCTCCGAGATGCGGATCTGGCAGGCATCGACGCGGATGACGTCGGGGCAGCCGTCGAGGTCCTCGAAGCCGTCGAAGTCCTCGGGCAGGTTGCGGCAGTCGACCTCGTCGCCGCCGTCGCGCTTGCGATCGCAGTTGGTCCAGCGGCCGGCCTTGAACTCGTGGGCGTCGGGGACGCTGTCGCCGTCGTTGTCGCGGTCGACGCAGCCGTCCTCGTCTTCGAATTGATCGCGGTCCTCGGGCTCGTCGGGGCAGCGGTCCTGGGCGTCGGGGACGCCGTCGGCGTCTGTCAGCGGGCCTGTCCGCGGGCTGCGAGGCAGGGGCGGGCAGGGCCGTGGGTGCAGGTGTCGTGGCTTCGATCAGCGCCACCGGTGGTGTGGCGGGCGGCGTGGGCGTGCATGCCACCAGCGCGGCCAGGATGGCGATGCGGCGCACGGTCCGACGCTATCACAGGCGCGAGGGCTCGCCCGCGTCGCGGTCCGCGACCCGGGTGCAGCGCCAGACGGCCTCGGCGACCGAGCTGGCGATCTGCAGCATCAAGGCCTGATCCCACTCGATGGAGCGGGCCACGTCGGCGGGCCCGGCGATGATGACGCCCAGGAACACGCCGCGGCTGTGCAGCGGCAACACTTCGGTCGTGCAGTCCGCGTGCTCGTCGGGTGACCATGACACGCCGCGTCCCGCCGCGAGCTCGCCGCGCTCGGCGTCGCTGAGCGCGAGCTCCAGCGGCTCATGGCTCACCAGGTCGCGCCAGCCCTCGCCGCTGCGCAGCGCGACGCGGGCGCTGGCGGCGTTGAAGCCGCCCTTGAAGGCGCGCTGGACACACCAGTCGATCTCGCTCCGGTCCCAGCAATCGACGAGGTTGCTGGCCGCCTCGGGGACCGCGCGCCTGGCTCGCACGTGCGTCGGCAAGACCAGGATGTCGACCAGCCCCCAGAGCGCGCGGCGTCGCGAGTAGGTCGTGATAGCGAGGGCCGCTGCTACCCCGAGCAGGACCGCCGGCGTGAAGGACGGGCGCAGCGACGGCGGCAGCAGCAGCGACGCGAGCAGGTGCGCCGCGGCCAGCAGCAGGGCCCAGCTCGCGGCGAGCAGGTTGACCAGCATCGCGGTCCGAACCCAGGCGACGAGATCGAAGCGCGAGCGCGGCGACAGCCCGTAGAGGATGCACAGCGGCAGCACCATGGTGGCGATCGGGAACACGACCGACGCGGAGAACTCGGCGGTGAAGGGCGAGACCCAGGGGATGACCGCGGGCAGGAGCGCGAGCGCGGGCAGCACCAGCGCCAGCGCCACCCAGCGGATCGCCGAGGCACGCCGCCGCGAGGCGCTCCGTCGCTCGCGCACGCGCATCGCCACGAGGCCGGCTCCGGCGAACAGCAGGTGCCCGATCGTGGCCGCGCCGGCGGGGATGTGCTCGTGCAGCGGCAGCCATGGGAGGTTGCCGACCGCGACGAACGCGGCCCAGCCGACGATGTAGGCGATGGCGAGGGCGCCGCGGATCTTGCCCTCCGGCAGCGACAGCGCCGCGGTAGCGAGCCCGAGCACCCCGAGGATGAGGGCGGCCGCGGCGACCGGCTGGTACCACGCCGGCGTGAAGCCGACGTCGAAGGCGCAGCCGAGCGTGGCCGCCAGCAGCGCGCCCGCGAGGGCGGGCGCCGCGGTCACGCGGGCGGGCGGGAGCAGCAGCAGCGCGCTCGCCAGCAGGACGTTGAGCGTCAGCAGCAGCGCGCCGAAGGCCTCGAGCGCCGCGACCAGCACGGCGCCGTGCTCGACGCCGCGGCGCGCGAGCGAGGCGACCACCGGGTGGGGGCGCAGCGTCACGATCGCCGCGTCGGGCTCGGCCGCGAGGCGGGGGCTCACCCGGCCCTCGACGGTCCACCGCTGGCGCTCCGCGTGCGGCCGATCGCGGGGCGCGTAGGCGAGGCGCAGCAAGGTGTCGACGTCGGCGACCGCGACGCCGTCGATCGCCCGCAGCGTCGCGCCGACGAAGCGGCCGCAGCCGGTCGGCGCGTCGGCCTCGGACTCGGCCCAGTAGAGCCCGGCGACCCGCCAGCCGCCCTCGCTGGCCTCGAAGCGGCAGCCGCTCTCGAGCTGGCCGCGCCGACCGATGTCGACGACCCGCGCCGGCGCGGTCGCCACGAGCCCGGCCAGGCCGAGGCCGAGGCCGATCGCGAAGATCAGCCACGAGGCGACGCGCTGCGGCTTCATGCCGACCGCTCCCTGGCATCCCCGAGCCAGGCGTGCAGCCACGGGATCAGCCCCGCGATCACGCCGACCCCCAGCCCCTCGATCACCGGGACCTGGAAGACCACGCTCGGCAGCGCCGTGCCGACGAGCGCGCCGAGCAGCGCGAGCGCGACGCTGATGCGAACGCGTCCGGCCCGCTCGGCGCGCCGTCGCCGGGTCTCGCCCTCCCACAGCGGGACCTCCATGCGCGGCAGCGGGGTCGACAGCGAGGTCAGGCCGAAGCGGGCGAGGAACTCCGGGTCGTCGGCGCGGCGCTCGAAGGCCTCCATCGTGGCGTTGTAGCCGAGCGCGACCAGCTCGGTCAGTGCGGCGAAGTCGACCACGCCGTAGCCGGCGACGGCCGGCGCGATGTAGACGTCGGCGCCGCGTCGGTTCTCCTCGCCCATGCCCGACACGCACATGGTCTGGGCCACCACGGCGCCGAGGTTCGGCGTCTTGCGGCGGGACAGCAGGGGATGCAGCCCCGCGACCACCATGTCGAGGTTGGTCGGCAGGTCGAGGACATCGTCGCCGACCATCTGCTCGTCCGCGCCGCCGACGTCGACGAGGATGCAGGGCCCGCGGCTCAGCTGGCGCATCACGGCGACCGGCGTGTTGTTGACGACGCCGCCGTCGACCAGCACCTTGCCGCGGATGTGGATCGGTGGCAGCACGGCCGGCAAGGAGGTCGTCGCGCGCACCGCCTTCCACGCGCGTCCGCGGCGATGGACGACCATCTTGCCGGTGACGAGGTCGCACGAGACGGCGAACCACGGCAGCCAGAGGTCCTCGATATCGGTGTCGCCGAACAGCCACTTCGCCGGGCGATCGACGGCGTCGCGCTGCAGCAGCGAGCCGTAGGGGATGTCGAAGGCCTGGAAGGGCGCGAGCGTGACGAAGGCGTGGTCGGAGTCCCGGGCCATGCGCGCCGGGTCGCGGCCCGCGGCGACCATGCACGCGACGCCGCCGCCCGCGCTGGTCCCACCGCTGAGGTCGATCGGCACGCCGAGCTCGCGCAGCGCCTTGACCACGCCGATGTGGGCGCTGCCGCGGGCTCCGCCGCCGCCGAGCACGAGCCCGATCGCCCGCCCGGTGAGGTGCCTGGCGAGCCGCTCGACGTGGGCGAGCTCGGAGCTGCGGACATGGAAGACGGACTCGAGGGTGGGGCGATAGGCCAGCCATTCGCGGGTCCCGGCCGGCTCCTGGGTGTCGTCCGCCTCGAGCAGCACGAGCATGACGCTGCGGCCGGACGCGGCCATCGCGGCGATCGCCGCCTGCTCCGCCGGGCCGGGCCTCGGGTCGCCGCCCGCGCGGGCCACGACCAGCACGTGATCGGCGTTGCGGACGGCGCGGGCGGTCCACGACGAGCCGCCGCGCTCCGCCTCGAGGAACACGAAGCGGTGGCTCCGCTCCTGCGCGCCGAGCCAGCGCGCGAAGCCCCGATCGGTCTCCGTCCACGCGTCGATGTCGTCGCCGAGCACGCCCTGTCCGCACTGGGCGTCGACCTCGGACATGGGCAGCCAGGTCACTGGATCGCGGCGTCCGATCGCGGCGCGCAGCTGCTCGGCGAACTCCGCGAGCGGCACATCATCGCCGGCGGCGACGACCACGAAATTCTCGCTCTTCGGGGCGAACGCCGGGGCCTGAGCGCCCGGCACATATCGCAGGAGCGAGCGCGCGAGGTTGCGCCAGAGCAAGGGATGCTCCGCGGCGCATTGGAGGAATGCGCCGACCGCGATTGCACCGACCTCGCTGTCGCGCATCGCCTCGACGTCGCCGCTGTGCCGGCCGCTGCCCTGGAGCTCGACGTCGCCGAGGACCTCGCCCACGCCCGCGTCCTCGACCACCGCGCGCCGCCCGGTCTCACGCAAGACCTCGCCCCACAGCCGCAGCCGGCCGGCGACGACCCACAGTAGGTGCGTGCACGCGTCGCCCTTGCGGGCGATCGTCGTCTGCCCGGGCACGTAGCACCATTCGACGCGGGCCAGGAACGCGGCGACGGCCGCGGGCGGGAGCCCGTCGAGCAGCGCACATCCGGCGATCGATCGGTCGATATCCTCCGTCGAGGGCGCGACGGTCGACGGCCGCAGGGCAGGGTAGACCATGAGGATACGCGGAGGACCGCGACGATATCGTGGGCGCCTGGCGCTGGCAAGCACGGCGCCCGCGAGATTCGACGCTGGCGATATCGTCGGACTGCGCCGCCGAGTGCCCGCCTGGAATCGTAGTTTGCGCGTGAATGTGCGCCCTCATCCAGCCCCCGTGAGCGCAAAGGGACGCGGTTCTTCGCTACGATGCGCCGATGCGTGAGACCGCGGTCCACCGCGCCTTCGCGGCGCTGCCCGCCAACGTCGGCTGGCTGGTCCTGCTCGCGGTCTTCACGGGCGCCGCGGCGCTGACCGGCTTCAACCCGATATGGGGGAACATCCCCGTCAACATCGTGCTCTCGGCGGTCGTGCTCGTCGCGTGCAGGATGGTGTTCTTCGAGCGGCTCAAGCTCTCGACCCTGATCGTGATGCGGCTCCTCGTCGTGCTCGCCGTGCTCTCGGTGATCCCCGGCGATCTCTTCATCAAGATCCTGTTCGGCTTCCTCGTGGTCAATATCCTCGAGGCGACCCTCACCGACCTGCGCAAGGGCAAGAACCGCTTGAACTTCGTGACCGGCCTGGCGCTGGCCGGCGCGGTGGCGGTGTTCCGGGGCCGCTGGAACGGCACCTATTACGTGGTCGAGACCCCCGGCTTTGTCCCCTGGATCGTCGCCTATACTCTGTGGAACTGGCTGTTCGTGACCCGGGAGTTCGGCCCCGCGATCGCGCGGATGCACCTGGCCGTGCTGGCCGCGCCGATCGTGGGCTGCCTGGCTCTCCTGCACCCGGGCCTGTGGCTGCTGTTTCGCGGCAACAGCCTGATCACCGCGGGCCTGGTCCAGATCTCGAGCAAGGAGTTCGTCGAGGGCTACTTCGCCAGCGACCGCTTCGCCCGCTTCGTCGCCCGGGTGCAGGCGACGTCGGTGCAGGCCGCGCTGATGGTCGTCAATGTCGCTCTGGCCCTGGTGCCGGTGTACTACTATTACTGGCGCTGAGCTCGCTCGGGGCCGCGAGGCGGGCGAGCGCCACCACCACCGCGATCGGGACCAGCACGAGCCACGGCCAGGCCCCCGGCCCGCGCTTCGGGTAGCGCAGGCGCGAGGGCATCAGCGCCGCGGCGATCGCCGCCAGCCACGGCGCGAGCGACGGGGCGAGGACGACGGCGACGAGCACCGCCGACGCCGCGGCTGGCGTCGGGACGCCGCGGAACGCCGGGCCCCAGCGCGTCGCGGCGAGCTCGTCCCCGTCGTACCGGGCGAGCCGCCACACGGCCGTCAGCACATACGCGAGCGCGACCGCCAGCGCTGCGGGCGAGCCGTCCGCGGCGCGCACCAGCATCACGGCGGGCAGCGCCGCGAAGGCCAGCAGGTCGGCGAGCGAGTAGAGTAGGGTGCCCAGCTCGGAGCTGGTCCCGAGCCGGCGCGCGAGCGGCCCGTCGAGGCGATCGAGGAGCAGCGAGAGGGCCACGCAGCTGACCATCGCCGCGTCGGTCGCGGCCGCGCTCCACCCGAGCTGGGGTGCGCACAATCCGAGCGCCGCGGACGCGACCGACATCAGCGTCAATAGATTGGCGGGGTTGGCCGGAGAATGGCTCATGGGACAGGTCTAACGCGGGCCGTGGTGAAAGCACAGCGCGCCCCGGATGCGGTCGAGGAAGCGCAGAACGCCCGCACGAGGGCCGCTGCCCGCACGAGCCCGCGGCGCGGCATGGACGGGAACAGGTGGTGCTCGATCCCGGCCATTTGCATGCGCATCCGTGAGCTCGTCGCGGAGTCACGGGATATCGCGAGGCCGGCGAGGCCGCGCACCTTCGCACCGCGGCATGAGATATGGTGCGCCCCGGACATGCATCCGTGGCCCCGGAGAGATGGGCCCGGGCCCGTCGTGTACGTCATCGAGAGGGAGCCATTCATGAGTCGTCATTCGAAGTCGTTGCCCAAGCTGTTCTCCAGCGAATTCGCCAAGCTGCACGGGATCCCCGGGCAGGGCCTCGACGAGGGTCAGGTGCGCATGGGATTGAAGGCGATCCTCGTGATCGCGGGCGCCGGGAAGAAGCTGTCGGCGAAGACGATGGCGTGGCTGCGCGACGAGCTCAGCGACATCGGCACGCCCGAGGCGGTGATCGACGCCATCGCGGCCTTCGACTACAGCAACACCACGCTCGAGCAGATCGCCGCGCCCAAGCCGCTGAACTCGATCCCCGGCGGGCTGGCCAGGAACGTGCTGTTCCGGGCGATCCGCACCGCCCAGGTCGACGGCTACTCCGACGCCGAGCGGGCCTCGGTCGCGGCCGCGGCCCAGAAGTTCGGGATCCCGGCGAAGGCCGTCAAGGAGCTCGAGGAGCACGCCGCCGCCTGGCAGGACGTGGACAAGCAGGACAGCCCCGATCCCGCCGCGCTGCAGACGATGCGCAAGAAGCGTCAGGCGCTGCTGTCGGCCTGAGGCGCGTGAATTCGTGGTCGGGCCCGGAGTGCCACCATTCCCGTGAGCGCGTCGATCCTCGCCGCGGCGATCACCGGGTCGCCGCGCCTCCTCCAGCTGGTGTTGACGGTCTACGCCGTCATCGCCGTGTTCAGCGTGCTGTCGCTCGTCCACCCGCGGCTGCGACGGCCGGAGGGCCGCGCCGTCCGCCACGCGATCAACTCCTGGTGGCCGCCAGCGCTGATCGGCGGCGCCGCGGTGCTGCTCGGGCCCGCGGTCGCCGTGCTGATCTTCGTCGCGGTCAGCACCTGGGCGCTGGCCGAGTACCTGCGCTTCCTGCCCGCGTCCGATCGCACGCCCGACGTGGTCGCGCTGGCGCTGCTGCTCGGGCCGCTGCACTTCGCGGCGCTCGCGGCCGGGCAGGTCGCGCTCGCCGAGGGCGGCGTGCTGCTGCTGGGCGGCTTCGTCGTGCTCCCGCTGCTCCGCGCGCTGCGTCACGGCCCCGCGGGCCTGCTCGCCGGCGCGGCGCGGGTCGGGCTCGGCGTCGTGCTCACCGCCTTCAGCCTCGGGCACGTGGCCCGGCTCTGCCTCCTGCCCGCCAGCGTCGGAGCGGCCGGCGGCGCGGGCCTGGCGGCGCTGCTGCTGATCTGCGTCATGGTCAGCGACGCGGCCCAGTACGTCGCGGGCAAGCTCGCGGGACGGCACGCGCTGGCCCCGGTGCTGAGCCCGCGGAAGACCTGGGAGGGGCTCGCGGGCGGCGTGCTGATGACGGGGGTGGTGGGCGCGCTGGCGGCTCCGCTGGCGACGTCGTTGTCACGCCCGATCGGTGCGGCCGTCGGGGTGGCCCTCGCGCTCGTCGGCCTGCTCGGCGACCTCCTGGTCTCGGCGATCAAGCGCGACGTGGGCGTGAAGGACAGCGGCGCCGTGCTGCCCGGTCAGGGCGGCGTGCTCGATCGCTGTGACAGCCTGATCCTCGCCGCGCCCCTCTACTACCACGCGGTCCAGGCGTGGCTGCTGTGATCGGTCGCTGCGATCCGGGGGCCGCGAGCAGGGGTGGTTGAGCCGGCGCGCGCGCGCGGGTAGAGTCGCGGCTGCGCGTGACTGTATGGCTTCAGCTGAGCGCCGGTCACGGGCCGCCCGAGTGCAGCTGGGTGGTGCCGCGGCTGCTCGATGCATTGCTGGCCGCGGCGGCCGCGGCGGGCGTGCGCGCGGTCTGCCTCGATCGCATCGCCGGCGAGCTGCCGCGCACGCTGCGGTCGGCGCTGGTCGAGCTGTCCGAAGGGCCATGTGATGAATTCGCCGCGGGGTGGTGCGGCAGCGTGCTGTGGGTCGGTCGCAGTCCGTTTCGCCCGGAGCACCGGCGCCGCAACTGGTTCGTGCAAGTCACGCGGATCGCTGCGCCGGACGCCGCGGACGGCGATGAGCTGGCCGCGCCGCGGCCCGAGGAGCTCGAGGTCACGGCGATGCGCAGCGGCGGCGCCGGCGGGCAGAACGTCAACAAGCGCAGCACCGCGGTGCGGGTGCGGCACCTGCCGAGCGGGGTCGAGGTGGTCGCTCGCGAGGAGCGCACGCAGGCGGCCAACCGCCGGGCCGCGCTCGCCCGGCTCGCGTGGCTGCTGCGCGAGCGCGCCGAGGCCCGCCGCGACGCCGGCCTGCGCGCGCAGTGGGACGCCAAGGGCCAGGTCGTGCGCGGCGACCCGCGGCGGGTGTTTCGCGGGCCCGAGTTCCGGGCCGACGATTGAGCCGCCGCGGCTCGACGCGTGCGCGACCGCGTTGACGGTGGGTGTTTCACGGGCCCGAGTCTCGGGCCGACGAATGAGCGGGCAGCGGCGCCGCGAGCTCACGGCGTATTCGTCGTGAGCCGCGGCTACTCGACGGCCCCGGGCGGGACGGCCAGCGGCGCGGCGCACTCGGCCGTGCTCGCGCGCAGGCCGTCGCGGCAAGTGGCGCCGGCCGTCGCGCTCGCCTGGCAGTTGGGCTGGCCGTCCTGCGGGTGCTCGCACCAGCCGCAGATCGGCTGCGAGGTGCAGGCCACGCAGTTGTTCTCGTAGTCGGGCCGCTGCCCGCACGCGCTCGCGGCCGCGGGGTCGCGGACCGGGGCGTCGCTGCGACAGCCGAGGCCGAGGCCGAGGATCAAGCCGAACAGAGATAGTGCCCTCATCCCTCGTCCCTCCGAACGCCGGCGATCACGCGCCGGGCCACGATCTTGGTCGCGCGCACCAGGTGCTGCCCCGGCCAGGTCGCGTCGGGGCGGGTCTCCTCGAACAGCGCGGAGATGCGGATGTACGGCCGCGTGCCCGCGTCGCGGTGGGCGTGGATCTGCAGGAGCAGCGGGTTGTCGCCGACGACGGTGAGCCGCGCCGTATACACGTGGTCCGAGTCGGAGAAGGGGGTCGGGCGGTACCCCGAATAGCTGAGGATGCGAAAGTCGATCCGCGGCGCGAAGTACAGGGTCTTCGATTGCCCGGTCGCCAGGCCCGCCTCGAGTACGTAGAAGGTCGGGGCGCTGTGGCCGGCGGTGTAGCCGAGGTACACCGATATCGCCGCGAAGCGGGCCCCGTGCAGCCGCGCCGGCGTGATCACGTCGACCCGCTCGATCACCCCGTCGATCTGGCTGCCGTACTTGGCCTGGACCTCGGCGACGGTGGCGAGCAGGTGATCCTCCGGCAACACCTCGCCGATCGCGGTGGCGACGGAGCGCGGCGTGGTCGGCGGCAGGCCCACGCGGACCATGCCGAGGTGGCCGGTGAAGGGGTCGTAGTCGGGCGCCTCGCGGTCGTGGGTGGCGTGGGCCCGGTAGTAGCGCAGGCCCCCGAGATCGCCGGCCGGCACCCGCAGGCGCGGCGCCTCGGTGCCGTCGCTGCAGGTCAGGCCGAGGCTCGCGGCCATCGCGTCGAGGGCGTCGCGGTAGCGGTCCCAGTCGAGCCGGATCTCGCTGGTGTCGTCGAGGTAAGCGGTCAACGCGATCGAGGTCAGGAGGTGATCGTCGACCACGGTGTCTGGGAAGCTCTGTCGCAACATCGACGTGAGCGCCTCCCGGTCGTCCGGGAGCAGGTCCAATTCCAGCTTCATCGCGGCATCCTACGCTCGTGCCCCGCGGCTCGCAGCGGGCGAGTGCGCGCCGATGCGAGGGTCGCTCTCGAGGCCGTTCTCGCGGCCGCGCTTGCTATCACTGCGAGGGCCGCCGCGAGGGCCGATCTTATGGTTCCGTGGCCGGGTGGATCTGGCCGCGGATGTCGCCGAAGTAGGTCTGTCCGGTGGTGTGGAGGTTGAAGTAGAGCTCGCCCTCGAGGGCGACCTGCAGCATGCCGGCGATGGTCGAGACCTTGAGCGGCTTGGTGGTGCCGAACGAGCCGCTCGGGATGATGCAGCCGGCCGTGAAGGCGGCGACGGCCCCATGGGCGTGCTCGACGAGGGCGACGAGGTGCTCGTTTCGCACCTCGACGGTGAGCGTGCCGTCGGCGAGGTCCGCCTTGAGGTCGGTGGTCAGCGAGAAGTCGACGAGGATCGGGCCGAGGGTGCCGGGCTTGCCGCAATGGATGTGGAACATGTTGATCGTCGCGGGATCGATGCCCTCGATCTTCACGTCGACGTAGGCCCGGCTGAGGTCCTTGGTGAAGCGGACCTTGCCGTGGGCGCGGTGACCCGCGGCCTCGCGCGCGGCCCGGGTCTGCGAGGGCGTGCTCGACTGGAACACCTTCGGCGTGGTCTTCGGCGTCTCGGTCTCCTCGCCGGCCTCCTGGAACGGGCTCAGGTAGGACTCGAACACGAGCCCGATCTCCTTGCCGCGCGAGGGGTCGAGGGCGGTGCTCGCTGCCGGGGCCGGGGTCGCCGCGATCGGGGCCACCGCGCTCGGGGTCGCGGTCGCGGCGGGGGCCGGGCTTGGCGCGGGTGCGGGGCTCGCCGGCGCGGCGGGAGGCGCCGGGTCCATGGGCGCGTGGGTGGTGCTCGTGCCGCGGGAATCACAGCCCCACAGCATTGCGACGAGAAGGAGGGAAACGCGGGGACTGGGCATCGAGGGCTCCTGGGTGCGACCGGCTCGGCGACACCTTAGCGGAGCCCCCGGCCGCCGGGGTGGCGGGAGGTGGACATTGGGTGGTCCAACAATGGACGGTCTGCAGCGCGCGGGCGCGATCGTGGCCCCGAGCAAGTCGACGCGAGGCGCCGCGCCGACTTGTTCGCTATCACGTCACGATCATGTGCTCGGGCTCGCGGCTGAACTCGGCGGAGCGGATGGTCTTGCGGGTCCCGTCGATCGCGACGTCGAGCTCGAGGATGAAGGGGCCGATGAAGGTGTTGAAGCCCGGACCGGCCTGCTCGCCCGCCCGCGAGAAGTCGAGATCGCCGAGCTTGTAGCTGATGTTCAGCTCGGTCCCGGCCGGCACCCGCGCGTCCCAGGGCGTGTAGGTGCCCTCGCCGGCCTTCCACTGCGTCGGCTTGCGCAGCGTCGTGCTGCCGGCCACGCGCTTGCTCGTCGGGTCGAGCACGCGGACGGCCTCGACGCGAAACTGGCCCGCGAACTCGCTGTTCACGGCCAGCTGCACGGTGGATTGGGTGCAGGGCTGGCGGAAGCTGTCGCCCGGCTGGGCCGAACGCGCCATGGCGCCGGCGGCCACCTCGCTCGACCGGGGCGGCTCGTCGGCGGAGGCCGCCGGGGCGGGATCGGGGCAGTCCGAGTGCAGCTGCACCGATGCGACGGCGACGCGGAAATCAGCGGGGGACTCGGGCGGCGGGGTCACCGATCCGGTCGGGTCGACCGGCGGCGGCGGGGCGTAGTGCGAGGGCGTCGAGCCGTCGACCGGCGGCGGCGTGTACGAAGGGGTGGCGCTGTCCCACGCGGCACAGGCGGCGAGCAGCAGGACGACGAGCGGAGTGAGGCGCATTGCGGACATTGAGAGGACCCCCAGGTGGATGATGCCAGCATCCAACGCCGGTCGACGCGGTCGGCCTACAGTCGGCGCGCGACGATCGGGCGCGGGCGCGTTCGCTCGCGTCGCGGAGCGGCACCTGCAAGCGTTGCACGCCGCTGCAGGGCCTGCGGCCGTGGGTCGACGGGTTGTCCATGATCTCGGCCCGCTCGCGTTGGCGCGGTAGTTGCGAACAGGGTGACCCCACGGAGATCCTTCGATGACCACGCTCTCGCGTCCGCAGAAATTCACCCTGGAATCGCTCTACCTCCCTATCCCGGCGAGCTTGGGCGAGGACGGCCCCCCCGCGCACGGCGTGAAGCTCGGGCTCACCGGTCGCGCTGGGAGCTCCAATCTGGTCGGCACCCTGCAGCTCGACCCCAACGCCTGCACCCTCAATTCGTTCGGGGACCGCGAGATGTGCACCAAGATCGCGATTCGCTCGACGTCGGTGACCGCCACCCTGATGCCCGTCCCCGATCCCAAGGGGCTCCACCGCAGCTACTACATGCTGCAGGGCGAGCACCTCGCGCCGTTGACGGCGCTGATCGTGGATCCGCAGCACCAGCGGCACTATCTCAAGTGCAACGATACGATCGTCGCGCTGTTCCCCGACGACGGCGCCTGAGATACGGACATCATGCTCGCCACGCTCGTCCGCTGGGGATATCCACACAAGGCGCGCACTGAGCCCGGCGCCTGGGGCGACGCGCAATTCGACGCGTCGTGGCCGATGGAGGCGATCGACGCGCCCGGGGCCTGGCTGGTCCCTGCGAGCGGGCGCTGCTCGGTGGCCGTGGTCGACACCGGGGTGTACATCCAGCACCGGGATCTGGCGGGCTGCCGCGCCGTCGCCGGCACGGCCTGGACCGACGCCGCGGGCCACGGCACCGCGGTGGCCGGGGTGGTCGCGGCGAGCCACGGCGCCGGCCTCGGGCTCGCGGGTGTATGTCCAGACGTCGGGCTCGCGGCGTACCTCGCCGACGACCAGCTGCTCGACGTGCTCAGCATCCCGGCGCTCGGCCTGACCCCGCGTCTGACCCGGCTGCTGGCGGCGCTGGCCGAGCTGCACGCGTCGATGGCCGCGCAGCCGCGGCCGGACATCCGCGCGGTCACCCTGGCCAAGGCCGGGGCGCGAGCGACGGCGAAGGAGGCCGAGGACGAGTGCCGCACGCACTTCCTCGCGCCGATCCGCGACCTGCTCGCCGACGATCTGGTGGTCGTGCTCGGCGGCGCCAATGCTCCGGTGCCGGCCGCTCGCTGCGTCCCGGCGGCGGTGCAGGGCCTGCTCGGCGGGCACGAGGGCGTGATTGTCGTATCGGGCAGCGAGCCGCCGTGGGGCAGCCCGTGGGAGCGCAACGCGGACCTCTGCTATCCGGGCCAGGACGACGTCGATCTGTGGGCGCCCGGCGGGCTGCAGACCACGCTGGGGATCGCAGATCCGGCGCACTACAACGAATGCCCGGCGGTGGCGAGCGGACCGACGCCGCTCAACGCCGGCAACTCGCTGGCGATCCCCCACGTCGCCGGCGTGGCTGCGTTGCTGGTGCGGATCGATCCGACGCTGGGCGGCGCGGCGGTCGGGCGCCTGATCCGCGAGACCGCGGAGGAGCAGCGCAACGCCGCCCACAAGCCGGCGATCCGGGTGCTCAACGCCTTCGCCGCGGCGCTGCGGGCCCACAATCGGGCGTGTCCGGACGCGCAGCTCGCCGGCTATCGCGTGATGATCCCGCATCGCCTCGAGTTCGTCGGCGGGCCCGAGGAGCTCGAGGGGGCCGTGCTGGTGCTCAGCTCGCCCGGCCACGCGGATCAGGTGGAGGTGCCATTTGTCTATCTGCCGAAGATCGGCGGACTCTATGCGTGGTGTCGATTCACCGCGCCGGCGTCGCTGCCGCTCGTCGCTGAATTGCAGCACACGATCAAGAAGCACGGCGGCGCGAGCGTGACGCGCTGCCTGTGGCGCGGCGCGCTGACCTCGCTGATCGCGGGGGCCCCGGCCGGCGCGGTGAACAGCGCGTGGTGTCACCCGGCGTGCCCCGAGCTGCGGACGATCCGGCTGCAGGGGCTGGCGATGACGCTGGTCCACGCCGCCGATCCGGCCCGCCCGATCGCGCGGGCGAAGCTGCGGCTGCGGCACTGCGCGAACGGCAGCGAGTCGGTCTGCGAGACGGCGCTCGACGGCAGCTTCCTGCTGCCCTTCGTCGAGCCCGGGCCGCACGAGCTGCTCGGCGCCGACATCCCGGGCCTGCCGGGCGGGCTGTGCGTGGCCATGACCCTCGACGAGGGCAAGCTGTACGTCAGCGATCCGGCGACCGGGACGCAGCCGTTCCTGTCGGTGATGGCGCCGCCGCGGCGCAGCCCGTGGATCGGTCTCTGGGCCGGCGAGGTCGAGCTGGCCGGGGCCGTGGCGCCGGGCAAGGACTGCGACGAGGTCGCGGGCGCGGTGACCGTGACGATGCGCGGCAAGCCGCTCGACCGCACCCGCGTGCTCGACCGCTGCATCGAGGCGATCAGCGGGGACCACAGCAGCTACGAGGAATTCACCGAGGAGTTCGGCGCGATGCCGGAGGAGGACATGCCGGAGTTTGGCCGCAAGATCACGCGCGTGTTCTCGACGGCGCTGTGGCGGCTCACCGGGGCGCCGGCCAGCGAGGCGCAGGAGCTGGCGATGGACGATGCGCGCGAGGTGTCGCTGCTCGACTGGAAGGAGGTCGCGCTGCCGCCGGGCTTCCTGGTCGCCGAGGGAGCCGACGGGCTCGCTGTGTCGCTCGACCTGCGCGAGCTCAGTCGCCGTTTCCTGCAGGCGCACCTCGAGCGCCCGGACGAGCTGGCGTTCCCCTACGAGCTCGACCTCACCTTCGCGTGGTCGCTCGGCTACCAGACCCACGCGGCCGCCGACGCGAGCACGGCCTACGAGCTGCGCATCGCCCTCGTCGAGCGGGACCTCGCGCCGATGCCGGTCCCGTGGGCGGTGGTGCCGACCGAGGGCTGGCCGCGGCGCTGGCGGCTCGTGGCCGGGCCGCTGGCGGGGCCGATCGAGCTGTCGACCGCGCCGGGCAGCCCGCTGCGGATCTCGGCCGACCCGGAGCCGGCGCCGCCGGGGTGTACATCGGCGATCGTCGAGGAGCCGGCCGACACCTCGCCGGACGCGGCACGAGTGTTTGCGATCGGGCCGGCGGGGGAGGTCGGCGTGATCTCGCGGTGGCTATCCGTGGGCGAGGCGACCGCGGTCGCGAGCCATATCATCGTCACGCGCCGCGGCGCGCCGGTGCCTGCGTAGGTGGTATTCGCCGGCTCACCCGCGTGACGTCGGCGGACTCGCGGTGGGCGACGATCGCTCAGCGAGGGCCGTCGCCCTGGCCCTCGGGGAGCGGGTAGCGACCGAGCAGCTGTTCGGCGGCCGCGAGCGCCGCCTCGACGCGGGCGAGCGCGACGGCATCCTCGGTGTCGGTGATCCGCGGGCGCAGACGCTGGAGCGCCCGCCGGTTGAGGCCGAGGCCGAGCGGCGAGCCCTTCTCGCGGTTGAGGCCGATCGAGGAGGCGAGCACGCCGAGTGACTCGCGGATCTGGCCGGTCTCGGCCAGGAGGTCGGCGAGGGCGGCGGTCGTGCGGGCCATGCCGATCGCGTCGCCGAGCGAGCGCTGGACCTCGAGGGCGGCGGCGAGGCGCTGGCCGGCGCGCTCATGCCGACGCTTGGCGATCTCGATGCGGCCCATGGTCTCCCACACGCGGGCGACCGCGCGGGCGTCCCCGAGGCGGCGCAGCAGCTTCTCGGCGACCAGCGCGTGGTCGAGGGCCATCGACAGGGCGTCGTCCTCGCGACCCGGGCGCAGCGGCGCGTGCAGGGGCACGCGCGCGAGCAGGTGGTGGGTATCGGCGAGCTCGCGGAGGGCGACCTTGTCGTCGTCGCCGGCGGCCTCGAAGACCTGGCGCGAGCTGACCAGCAGGTGGGTCGCTCGCACGTGATCGCCGAGGCGGATGTAGATCGCCGCCTGGTCGTTGAGGAGGGCCGCTGCGCCGCGGGCGTCGCCAGCGGCCATGAGGGCCTGGCTGGCGGACATCAGGGCGGCGAGCGCCTCCTCGAGCGCCCGCAGGTCGCCGCGATCGTAGCCGACACCGGCGATCACCAGGGCGACCTCGGCCTGCAGCGCGGGCGGATCGCCGGGCACCACGGCCGCGAGCGCTTGCCGGGCCGTGATCAAAGCTGTCTCGAGGGTCAGGTGCGCGTCGGTGCCGAGGTCGGTGCCGAGGCTGGACCACTGGATGCGGGCGAGCTCGATGAGCGCGGCGATCCGCAGGCGTCGACGCGCGTCGGTCGGGGCCAGGCGCTCGAGGATCGCCAGGGCCCGGCGGGCGTGGCCGAGGCCCTGCGCGCCGAGGCCCTGGTCGGCGGCCTGGCGGGCGGCCTGGATGTAGCGCGCCGCGGCGTCGTCAGCCTCGTCGATCGCGTGGAGATGCGAGGCCGCTCGGGCCGCGTCCGGGCTGCGTCGGTGGCGGTGCGGGGCGTGCACGTGCGGGTGCTCTGCGCGCGGGACCGGAGCCTGCGGGGTTGGGCTCGCTGGCGCGGGCGCCGGGGCTGGCGCGGGCTGCAACTCGATGGTGACGGCGTGCGGCGTGGTGACGGCGGGCGGCGCGGGCGGCGGATCGGTGGTGATCGTGGGCGGCGGATCTGTGGTGATCGTGGGCGGCGGATCGGCGGTGATCGCGGGCGCTGGATCGGTGGTGATCGTGGCTGGCGTCGAGGCGGTGATCGTGGCTGGCGTCGGGGTCGACTCGGCCGCGCTGAGCAGCGCGGCCTCGCGGGCCTGCGTGTCGCTCGCGGCCTCGGCATCGGCGCGGCCGGTCTGGAGTGGGTCGCCGCCGAGGATCTCGGCGAGGCGACGATGCCAGTAGTTGGCCAGCGACGGGGTGATGCCGGCGCGCAACGCCTCGACGATCGCGGGCGGCATGTGGATCCGGCCCTCGCCGCGATCCTCGAGCGGCACGCCGTGATCGATCGCGGCCTGCAGGTGCAGCAGCACGGCCAGCGGGCGCTGCTCGAGCAGCGTCGCGCACAGCTCGACCTCGAAGCCGGTGCCGATCGTCGCGCCGGCTCGCAGGGTGGTGAGCGGCTCGGGCCCGAGGCCGCGCAGGCAGGTGGGGTCGGGGGTGGGGGTCGTCGCGGTCGCCGACTCGCCCGCCGGGGCCTGGATGACGGCGGCGAGGCCCTCGCTCGCGAGCAGCGCGGCGAGCAGGGAGCCCGCGGCGCCCGCTGGCTCGCGTGAGCGGAACATCAGGAGGATCGGCAGGCGCATCCATCCGGGGCGAAGGATGATCTGGTGGAGGATCGCGAGGGTCGCCGGGTCCGCGGCCTCGACGGCCTCGAAGACGAGGATCGATCGCCGGGGGTCGCCGTCGGCGAGGCGATTGCCGAGATCGACGAGGACGGCGTCGATCTCGGTCGTCGGCGGCTCGCCGAGGAGGCGGCGCCGCAGGCCGCCCAGGACCCGGTCGCGGGCCTGCTCGAGGATCGGCGCCTCGCCGAGGACGAGCTCAAGGCGGCGACGGGCGTCGTGGAGGGGCCCGAGGGTCGACGGTGGCACGTCGCAGCTCACCCGGATCAGCCGCAGTTCGCCGGGGGCGGCCGGCATCGGCAGGCCCACGAGGGCGGCGTGGCGGCCGCTGAGGAGGCGCTCCCAGATTCCGTGGCGATCGGTGTCAGGCATCGCGGCACTTTGCCACGCCCCGGCGGCGAATCGTCATTCAATCGTTCGTGGCGCGGGACGTGGATTCCTGCGCGCGCGGCGGACGCAATGCTTGCACTTGTGATACACATCGATATGGGAGTGGAACGACGGGCCAGCGATGGCCTGGCGCGGTCGGCCCCGCGACGATCGTCGGCCCGCGCCGGGCTGATGCCCGGCCACGCATGCGTGATACCCTGCCGCGACGATGCCGTTCGTGATCGGGGATCCGCCGAGCGCCCTGCGCGTGCTTCGCCTCGCGGACGCGCGGACGGCCGGCAGCGAGCTGCAGCAGCTCGGCGTGACCACGCCCGCGCCGACCCTCGCGCTGGTCGGCGGGGCGGCGAGCCTGGGCGAGGCCGCCCAGGCGGTGCTGCGGCCGCTGTTCGTCGACGGCCTGGTGCCCGCGGTCGCGGCCCTGGCGGGGATCGTGGTCGACGGCGGCACGGCGGTGGGGGTGATGCGCCTGATCGCGGAGGCGCGCGCAGCCGCCGGGGCCCAGTTCCCGCTGATCGGCGTCGCGGCGGCGGGCCGCGTCTCGCTCGGCGACGGCGACGCGGGCCACGACACGGTCGCGGCCGAGCCGCGGCACAGCCACCTGATTCTCGTCCCGGGCGATCGCTGGGGCGACGAGTCGCCGTGGCTGTCGGAGATCGTCGGGCTGCTCGCCGGGCCCGCGCCTTCGCTGACGGTGTGCGCCGGCGGCGGCGACATCACCGTCGAGGACCTCGAGAACAGCGTGGCGGCCGGGCGCGCGGTGATCTTGATCGAGGGCAGCGGCGGCACGACCGACGCGGTCGCCGCGGCCCTGACCACGCGGAGCGCGGACCCGCGGCTGCGTCGCCTGGCCCAGGCCGGCAAGTTTCGCGTCGTGCGCAGCCGCGACGGCGCGGCCGCGCTGCGGGCTGCGATCGAGGCGGAGCTCCAGCCCGGGGCGCAGGCGTGGCCCGGGCCGAAGCCGCCGGCGCCGGTGCTCGGCGAGGCGGGGCTGCTCGCCGCGATCGCGGCGCTGCAGCTGGGGGCGACGCAGGTCAATTACCTGAGCGCGCGCTGGCTCGACCAGGTGCGCTGGCTCGACGCCAAGGCGGTCCTGTGCCAGCGCCGCTACTACCGGTCGCGGCGCAGCATCCTCGTGTGCAGCGCGCTGGTGCCGGTGCTGCTGGCGGCGGCGGAGGGCTACGCGGCGCTGCAGATCGCCGCCGGCGGGCTCAGCCTGGTGGTGACGATCGCGGCGGGCTGGGAGGCGTTCTTTCGTTACGGCGATCGCTGGCGGCACTACCGGGCGATCGCGGAGCGGCTGCGGCGGGAGGGTTGGCTGTACATCGAGCGCAGCGGGCCCTACGCGGACTACCCGAGCCACGCCCGGGCCCACGCGGCCTTCGTCCTGAACGCGGAGCAGATCCTCGCCGACGACGTCGAGCAGTTCGTGTCGCGGATCGCCGCGGAGCCGCAGCGCGGGCAGAGCACGTCCGCCACACCGCCGTGAGCATGGGCCGCGCGGTCACTTCGCGTTGCAGCGGTCGACCTGCAGGGCGGGGCAGACGTGGGTCGACTGGCGGAGCAGCTGCTCGGCCAGCACGGACTCGTAGGAGTAGTAACAGCCGGCCTCGATCACGTGGCACAGGGTCTGCTCGTAGCCGTCGTGCTTGTTGGCCGAGCGGCGCAGGGCGTCGAAGAAGAGGGCCTCGCACTGGAAGAACTCGTAGGTCTGCGGGCTCTGCGAGTAGAGGGGCTTGGCGTAGTCCTGGCGGGTGAAGACGATCCGCTGGTCGTTGCGGAGGCTGCACAGCAGGTGCTCGCGCCACGGCGTGAGGTCGCCTTCCTTCTGGAGCTCAGCGTCGGCCAGCGATCGCGGCTTGTCGCAGTCGAGGTCGCCTTTATTCTGCTCGGGGGGGAGGAGCGCGGAGAGCAGCTTCTCGGCTTCGCCGCGGCGCCCGGCCTGGACCAGGCGCCACCACAGCATCATGGCGACGTAGTGGCGGTCCTCGGTCGCGGTGCCGGCGATGAAGTCGCGGGCGTGGCCCTCGAAGCCGTCGCCGAGCAGCAGGTGGGCGAAGGCCGGGTGGAGCTCCGCGCCGGGGCCCTGGCCGCGAACGACACGCAGCGGTCCGTCGGCGATCCGGGCGGCCTCGATGAGGTCGACGCGGAGCGCGAGGAAGGCGCGCAAGGTGAGGTCGTAGCTGGTCCTGTCGCTGTCAGGGCCGAGCGCGGCGCCGGCTTCGTCGTAGCAGCCGAGCATGCGCTCGGCGTCGGCGGTGAGCACCCGGCGCTGGGAGGCGCTGATCCCCGCGAGGCCAGGCGCCTTCAGCTGGGTCCGAAGGGCGCGCAGGCAGCTGCGCCGGACATCGCGGGGCTGCTGGAGGGCCCAGCTGAGCGCGAGCCGGGAGGCGCTGGGGGCCTTGTCCTTGAGCTGGGCGAGGGGGAGCGCGCAGGTCCGGGTGAAGGTCTCGAAGGCGCCGGGCTTGAGCAGGTTCTTGAGCAGGGTCTCGAGCAGCTCGGGTGGACCGCCGATCCGCTGGCGGGCGACCTCATCGGCGAGGGCCATGAGCGCCGCGTCGGGGAGGCGGTCCATCGCCAGGTCGAGCATCAGCTGGGTGCAGCTGCGACTGTCGAACTCATTGCAGATGTCCAGGGCGCGGTCGTAGGCGGTGTCCCACGCGCCGATGCTCAGGTCGTCGGGCGCGGCGGCTGCGGCGGAGCGTCCGGCGCCCGCGCTCGCGGGCCCGCGCTCGCCGTTCAGGAGGCCCCGGATCTGGGCGCGGTAGCCGGGGAACTGGTTGCTCTCGAGGGCGGCGCGCAGGAGGTTGGTGCCGAGCATCAGGCCGGTGCGGGCGTCGCGGCCCGGGTCGGCGAGCGTGCCGAGGATCGTCGCGGGTTCGCGGCCGAGGTCCAGCAGATCCTTGCAGACGCGGTCGAAGCCGTCTGGCGGGATGTGGTCCGCCAGGCGATCGAGCATCGTGCGCGAGAAGTGGCGCGAGAGATCGTCGAGCCGCTCGGGGTGCTCACCGCGGAAGCGACGCGGGTCGCCGAAGCACACGTGATCGAGGCGGGCCCGCAGCAGCTGGTCGACGGTGTCCGGGGCCGCGTAGTTGGCGATGAAGTCCGGGCGTAGGTCGCCGCGCTTCGCCGCGGCCAGGAAGATCGCCGTGGCCTCGTCAGGATCGTCGTGGACGAGGGCATCGATGCCCTGGTCGGTCCAGCTCACGGTCGGGCGCGGCCCGGCCGGGTCAGCGCGCAGGAGATCGAGGAGCCCGGTCGCGGTGCAGGCCTGTGGGTCATTGGCCGCGGCGCAGTACACGTGCCAGAAGGGCAGGCTGTGGAGCAGCCAGGGCAGCTGGTCGCGCGCCCGCTCCGGCTGCTCGCTGCGCCACCACAGCGCGCGCACGAGCGCGGGGAGGTCACGGGCCACGACCGGTTGGGCGAGCCACCGCTCGAGGCCCGGAGGATGATGGATGGCCGCGAGGAGCTCGCTCGCCGAGAGGTCGCCGAAGGGTCGCGGAGTCGGGATGCCGGCGAAGAGCATGTCGACGATCTCGTCGTGGCCGGGCGGCGGCGGGTCGTCGCAGTGATCATTCGCCGGCAGGTCGGGGTCGGGCCGGGTGGGGGTCGGCGCGTCCTCGGCGAGCCGGGCCGCGAGCTCGCTGGCCAGGAAGTCGCGCTGGCGGCCGCGGTCCACGGGTGGCACCTCGAGCGCGAGCAGCCAGTCGACCGCGGCGGGCCAGCGCTCGCCACGGAGGCCGTCGCGGGCCGCGAGGATGAAGGCCTCGCGCAGGCGACCCGCGAGCAGCTCGCGGACGTGGGGGCGACAAGCGGCGTCGTCGCGGCAGCTCGGTGACCAGCGCAGCGCGGCCTCGCTGGCCTGGCACTGCGCGCGTCGGTCGACCCGCGCGAGCATCGCCTCGACGAAGTCCGGCGTGACGTAGAGCGAGGGGTCGGCGGCGACGCGGGCGAACGCGGTGGTTGCGATCGCGGCGGCGCTCGCGGGATAGGTGGCGAGCTCGGGGTGCTGGCGTGCGAGCAGACGCCACAGCGGGGCGCTCCACGCCGCGGCGCGCCCCGGGTGACTCGCCGTGGGATCGTCGCCGGTGAGAAAGCCGGTGAGAGAACCGGTGAGAAAGCCGGACTCGCGGAGGAGCTTCCAGGGCAGCGAGGGCCGCTCGCGGTCTGGATCCGCGGTCGCTGGGGCCTCCGCCGCGGGGCGCCGCTCGCGGTCTGGATCCGCGGTCGCTGGGGCCTCCGCCGCGGGGTCGTGGAACACGGCGAGGCCCGGGCGCGGCGGGCCGGAGGGGAGGGTCAGGCGGACCGACAGCGCGCCGCCGTCGATCTCGAGCTTGAGCTCGTGGTCCGCGAGGCTCGCGTCGCGCCGGGCCAGGACGGCGAGCGGCACGGGGAGGTGGTGCTCGCGCCAGTGCTTGCCCGCCAGGTTGCGCCACAGCGCGACGATCGCCGGGGAGTCGGAGTCGTCGCCGCGGTGCACGATCGTCAGGGCGGCAGGCTTCGCGGGCGCCTGCGTCGGGTCGCAGGGGTCGCGGGGTCCGAGGACGGCGCGCCACACGAGGCCGCGGCGGAGGCCGGCGAGCAGGCCGGCGGTGGTCTGGCCGCGCAGGCGCCGGATGCTGGCGAAGCGACCGCGGCCCTCGAGCTCGAGGGCCCAGGTCCACAGGCTGCGGGTCGCGCTGTTCAGCTCATCGCAGCCGCTCGCCGAACGCACCAGCTCGAGCTGGGTCGCCTCCTCGGCGGCATCCCGGGAGATGAGCACGCTGAGCATGGCGATCGGCACGGCGATCACCGACAGGACGATCGCGGCGATCACCGCGCGGACCCGGCGGCGTTGCTTGCGGCGGGCGGCTGCGGCGACGCGGCCGAGCTCCTCCTCGACGAAGGGGCGCAGCACGCGGGTGAAGGCGTCGTGGAACAGCTCGACGACCTCGCCGCGGTCGCGGCGGTGGACGATGCGCTCGCGGTCGAGGTGGTCGAGCACTGCGTCGATGCGTGGGCGCGGGAGCCCCAGCTGGGACGCGAGGACGTCGACCGGGTAGGCCATGCGGACGCCGATCCGCGGCGCGAGCAGGCCGAGCACGCGGGCGGTGTCCTGGCGGAGCTGGCCGGTGAGCTCGCGGGTCGCGTCCGTCACGAAGGTGGCGACGATGCCGTCGCAGCCGCCGAGCTGGCGGTACAGCGCGAGGGTCAAGCGCGGCGCGGCGTCGCCGGCGACGGCGGCCCACAGGCGCCGGAGGACGATCTGCAGGAAGGGTAGGGAGATGCCCGCGGGCTGGCTCGTGTCGGTCTTCAGCCCGCTGGCGACCACGTCGCCGCGCAGGTCGAGCAGCAGCGCCTCGACCAGCCCTGGCTCGACCTCGCCGTGGAATTCAGGCAGGCGCGCGGGCTCGCGGATCGCCTCCTCGGCCTGCTTGCCGGCCAGCGGCCCCAGGCGGTAGACGGCCTGCGGGATCGTCAGGAAGTGCGGGCGCAGGGCCTCGAGGCTGGCGAGGTACTCCTCGCGCAGCGACAGCACCACGCGCACCGCTGTGTCGTTGCGCAGCAGCGACCCGAGCGCCGCGCCGAGAGCGTCGAGCTCGGCGGCGTGGCGGATGAACACCTGCTCGAACTGGTCGAGCACGAGGACCAGGCCCTGGGCGTGCGAGGCGGCGGCGAGGCGGGCGGCGGCGGGCAGGTCGCTCGCGCCGGCGCCGAGGCTCGCGACCAGCGCGGCCTGGATGCTCGCCAGCGGCGATCCGGCCCAGCTGTCGACGTAGACCGGGAGGGCCCCGAGCTCGCGCAGCGCCGGGACGATGAGGGTCCGCAGCAGCGAGCTCTTGCCGGCGCCGGAGGGCGCGACCATCACCGCCAGCGAGGTGGCGAGGATCGTGTTGCGGACCAGCTTGCCCTCGGGCTGGCGGCCGAAGAACAGGGCCCGCTCCGACTCGTCGTAGGGGCGCAGCCCGACGTAGGGGCCGGCCGGGCGCGGGCCGAGCGGGCGCGGGCCGAGCGGGCGCGGGTCGGTCACGCGGGTCTCCGGGCCCGCAGGGCGCGGACGAGGGTCGGGAGTTCGATCGAGCTCATGTCGACGTGGAACTGCTCCCACAGCCGCTGCTCGAGCGTCGAGGCGGGCTCGCGCACGGCGAGCGCACCGCTGCGGCGATCGTCGTCGCGGGCCGCTTCGCGCTGGAGTCGCGGCTCGCGGCGGAAGAACGCGTGCCCGATCAGGCGATAGTGCCAGATGTCGAGGTTGAAGCCGAGGAACAGCAGGCGCCGGGTGTACAGCTGCAGGGCGAAGGCGCTGGGGATCGTCGTGTGCTGGTGCTCGAGCTGGGCGAGGAAGGTGATGTGGTCGCTCTCGGTGATCACGACGGTGTCGAGCTCGCGGTCGCGGACGGCGGGGTGCTCGGCGAGGAAGGGCGAGCCGAGCAGCTTGTAGATGACGCAGTCGTCGTCGTCGATCTCCGCCTCGAGCTCGGAGGTCAGGCGGACGGCGGCCGCGGTCGCGGGGTCCCGGCCGCGGGGGTGATGCGCGCTGCGCAGGAGCAGCGCCTTGCCGATGTCATCGCCGGCCGAGCGGAGGATGTGGCTGACGAGCACGTAGGGGCGCCCGGCCTCGTCGAGGGCGCGCTCGAGCTCGAGGTCGTGGGTCGTGGAGATCACGAACCATGGCGGCTTCATGTCGAGGATCATGTCGAACGCCGCCGGCGGCGCGAGCTGGGCCGGTCCGCCGAGGATCTCGCGCAGCTCGACGAGGAAGGCCGGGCGGCCGCGCTCGAACTGCAGCGCCTCCGCGGCGGCGGCCATCGTCGGGTTGTGGCCGGCGCCGAGGCCGGCGCGCTCGCTGAGCTGCTTGACGATGGCGTAGTAGTTGCGCTGCGAACCGTCCCAGATGCCGTCGCCGAGGAAGGGGATGAGCTCGCCGCGCCAGAACACCGGGGCGATGCGGTCGACGAACTGTTGCTGCAGCGGGTGGAGCTTGATGTCGGCGAGCACGCTGCCGCTGCGGCGGCGCAGCTGCATCTCGCTCGGCTTGGTGTTGAAGACCAGCGGCAGGACGCCCTCGCCGAGGGCGACCTGGATCGCCTGCAGGACCTCCTCGACGGTGCTGATGCCGTCGTGGTTGCTGTCGGCGGCGTCGTTGCTGAGCGCGTGCAGCAGCAGCCCGGTCAGGGGGCTGTGCGCGTCCTGCCAGGCCTCGGGGCGCGCCGCCGGGCCCGCGCTGGTGGCCAGCAGGACCTTGCCCGGGCCGGGCCCGAGCTGGGTGCGCAGCTGGGCCTCGACCTCGGCCTTCGCGGTGTCGCCGTAGCAGGCGTCGAGGACGATGAAGAGGTGACCGACCTGGGTCTGGTCGAGGAACATCTGCTTGATCAGCGCGAGCGAGACGCCGGCCGGGAGCTCGCTGTTGCGGGCGGGGAGGAAGGGGCCGAAGCCGGTGAAGCTGACGTGGCCGGCGAAGTACAGCAGGACGAAGTCGTCGTGGCTGGCCGGCGCGAGCAGGTCGGCGATCGCCCGCATCAGCTGGCGGCCGTCGGGGTCGACGAGGCTGACGACCTCGAACTCGCACTCGGGCCACGTGAGCGCCTCGGCGAGGCGCAGGACGTTGCGCTCCGCGGCCGGCAGCGCCGGCGCGTCCGCGCCGCGGGACAGCGCGACCAGCAGGGCACGCCGGCCGCTGCGCTTCGGCGCGGACGCGGTGGTCGCGGGCGGGGCGGCGAGCCAGGCCCGGATGTCCGCGACGAGCTTGCGAAAGGCCGGGGCGCCGCGGTCACCGATCCAGTCGATGAGGTCGATGGTCTGGATCTGGTCGTAGGGCTTGGGCGGCGCGACGGGGTCGAGGCGGACCGGGACCAGGACGCCGCGTCGTCGGCCCTCGTCGGCCTCGGAGCGGATCCAGGTCCGCTGCTCGTCGATCGCGTGCCGCGACCACAGGACGACCACGCAGGCGGCCCGCTCGACCCGCGCCTGCAGCTCGCCGGCGTAGGCCGTGCCGGCGCGGAGGTCGGCGTCCCACCACACGTCGAGGCCCTCGTCGCGCAGGGCGGTGACGAGGGCGAGGGCGCGCTCGCGATCCTCGCTCGCGTGGCTGACAAAGACCTGGGACATGATCGCAGCGGAGCGCGCAGCGGCTTGTGTACCACCATCGGCCGCTGTGTTGCAGGTGATCGAGGCGGGCTTTCTCGTCGACGTCGTCGATATCGGGGCCGCGCGAGCGGCCGCGTCCGCGCTGCCCGGCGGCGCCCGGCGGTCCTACGGCGAGCTTCGCCGGCGCCGCAGGAGGGGCGTGAGGAGGAGCAGCAGGAAGGGGGCGGCGGGCGTCCCGGGAGCCACGCGGCAGCCGCTCGTGGTCTTTGCCGGTTGAGACGCCGCGGGGTCTGGCGCTTGTGTCGCTGGCGTCTGCGATGCCGGGGTTTGTGATGCCGGCGCTGGTGCTGCCGGCGGGGCCCCGGCCTGACAGCGCAGGCAGTCGTGGCTGACCACCTCGGGCGGCGTGCCCTTCGAGTAGTCGAGGCGGGAGCAGCGGTCCGCGACGCAGGTCCCGGGGCCGCCGCGGAAGTCGCAGGCGTCGCCGGCCTTGCTGGCGCCGCAGACGAGGTCCTCCGGGGGCGGCGCCTCGTCGGCGCGGGCCGATGCGGGCAGGACGAGGGCGGCGAGTACGAGGATTGGGAGCGGGAGGCGGGTCGGCATGTCTGTGGATATCTCCGGGGCTGGGTCGATTAGCGAGGTGGTGCTCATGCGGAGTCGGCGTGGAGCAGGGCCCGGAGGCAGGGGATGACGCCGCGAAGTTGGGGCTCACTCGCGCGGCTCGTCGTCGGTCGGAGCGGACCAGTATCCACGCATCAGCTCGGTCATCCACGCGGGCTGGCGCAGCGGGCCGCGGGGCGCGAATTCCTGCACCCACGGCTTGAGGTCGAGGACGGGTGTGCCGTCGACGGCGTCGAGGCCGGCGAGCTCGAGCGTGAGGCCGGTGACGCGCTCGATGCGACAGACGCTGAGGCCGAGTTGGTTCGGGCGATTCTTGCCGCGCTGGGCGAAGATGCCGACCGCGGGCCAGTCGCTGTTGTTGCGCGGGTGCCGGGCGCCGGTCTCGATGCGGGTCGGGTCGACCTGGTCCATGTGGAAGATGACCTCGACGTGCGAGAAGCTGTCGAGGCCGGCGAGGGCGTCGGGGCTGAAGCGGGCCGGGTCGAGCTCGATGCGGGCCACCACGGCGTCCCAGTCGTCATCGAGGAGGGGGCGCCGGGTCGAGCGGACGAAGCCGATCGGCTGCAGGATGATCGCGGTCACGCGGCGCCTCCCCAATGGCGCAGCCGAAAAGGGTGGCGCGGCCGAGAAGGGTGGCGCGGCCGAGAAGGGTGGCGCGGCCGAGAAGGGTGGCGCGGCCGAGAAGGGTGGCGCGGCCGTGGAGAATCTGCGGAGATCCGGGCCGACATCACGGCGAGGGTGACGCGCGGGCGCGGGGTCTGTCAAGCGGGCCACGCCGCCGCGGGCTGTCACCCGTGTTCGCGCCGTCGTGGGCCCGATTTATCGACTCGCTTTGTCCGGACTTGCTTTGTCTGGACTCGCTTTGTCCGGACTTGCTTTGTCTGGACTCGCTTTGTCCGGACTCGATTTGTTCGCACTCGCTTGGGGGGCCGCCGCGAGCGATCGCGCGTGCGGCCGCGGTCCGTCGGCGCGCGATCATGGATCACGAGGCGGCCGTTCTTTGCCGGTACACTCGCGGCGCGTGGCACCTCGATGGCTCGGGTCGGTGGCGGTGATGGGGCTTGTCGTCGCCTGTCCTTCGGGACAGGCGACACGGCCGCCAGACACGACGGCCGCGCCGCCGAGCGAGCCCGTTGGCGCCGCCGCGCCGCCGGCGGTGGATCGCTGTCCGCCGGGGAGCACAGCGGAGGGCTGCCCGCCGCTCGACACCGACGGCGACGGGATCGTCGACGGCGACGACAAGTGCCCGGACAACCCCGAGACCCGGAACGGCTATGAGGACGCGGACGGCTGCCCGGACGAGATCCCGGTGGCGGTCACGCGGTACAAGGGGACGATCCCGAAGGTACGCTTCGAACGCGACTCGGCGGCGATCAGCGAGTCGCAGGCGCTGCTGGACGCGGCCGTGGCCGTGTTGCTGGACTACCCGGCCATGCAGGTCGAGATCTCCGGGCACACGGCCGCGGGGGAGCGGCCGGAGCTGTCGCTGCGCCGCGCCGAGGCGGTGCGCGACTACCTGGTCGCGCACGGCGTCGCGGGCGAGCGCCTGCGGGTCCGCGGCGCCGCGGAGGAGGAGCCGATCGGTGACCTGGCGACCGCCGCTGGCAAGGCCAAGAACCGACGCGTCGAGTTCACGATCCTGGAGTCCGAATGAGCGGATTGCGGATCGCAATGGAGGCGGCTGGCGATCGTGCGTGAATGTGCGGAGCTGGAGATCGGGCTGTCGCGGCGCGACGCGGGGTCGTACGCGGTCGAGCTGCGCTTCACGCAGCCGGGCAGCGACGCCGATGTGCGGGTCGGCGAGGGCGAGGGGCTGGCCTGCGCGCTGGATCTGGCGGGCCTCAAGGAGCTGCTGGCGCAGCCGGAGGCGTACGGGCGGGCGCTCGGGGCGGGCCTGTTCGCGGCGCCGAAGGTGGCCGAGACGCTGGCCCGCGCCCAGGCGGCGGCCGCCAGTCAGGACCTGCCGCTGCGCGTGCGCCTGGCGATCGCGGTCGACGTGGCCGAGCTGCACGGGCTGCGCTGGGAGCTGCTGCGGACGCCGGACGGGACCCTGGTCAGCGCGGGCGAGCGGATCTTGTTCTCGCGTTACCTTGCGAGCGTCGACTGGCAGACGGTCAAGCTGCGGCCGCAGGCGTCGCTGCGGGCGCTGATCGTGATCGCTGCGCCGGCCGGGTTGGCGGCGTACGGGCTGGCGGAGCTCGACGTCGCGGCCGAGCTGGCGCGCGCGCAGGCGGTGCTGGCGGGGATCGAGACGGTGGCGCTGGCGGGGCCGGGTCAGGCGACCGCGACGGCGATCATCGACGCGCTGCGCAGCGGCTTCGACGTGCTGTACGTGGTGGCGCACGGGTCGTGGCAGCGCGGTGAGGCGTTCGTGTGGCTCGAGGACGCGGCCGGCGCGGTGGCCCGGATCGCCGGGGCCACGCTGATCGCCCGGGTCGCCGAGCTGCAGCAGCGGCCGCGGCTGTGCGTGCTGGCCTCGTGCGAGAGCGCGGGCGCGGGCGCGGGGGAGGACCCCGCGGTGCTGGCCGCGCTCGGGCCGGGGCTGGCGCGCGCCGGGGTGGCGGCGGTGGTGGCGATGCAGGGCCCGCTGAGCGTGGCGACGGCGGCGGTGTTGCTGCCGCGGCTGTTCGCGGAGTTGTTGCAGGACGGGCAGGTCGATCGGGCGCTGGCGGTCGCTCGCGCGGCGGTCCGTGAGCGGAGCGACTGGTGGATGCCGGTGCTGTTCATGCGCCTGCGCTCGGGACGGATCTGGTACACGCCGGGCTTCGGCGGCGAGGGCGGGCAGTTCGAGAAGTGGCCGGCGCTGCTCCGCAGCATCGCCCAGGGGCGCTGTACGCCGGTGCTCGGGCCGGCCCTCGGCGACGCGCTGCACGGGTCGTCGCGCGAGCTGGCCCACCGCTGGGCCGACGAGTACGGCTACCCGATGGCGCCGGGCGGGCGCGAGGATCTGCCGCACGTGGCGCAATACCTGGCGGTCCACCAGGACGAGCGGTTTCCGATGGACAAGCTCGAGGGGTCGCTGCGCGACGCGGTGGTGTCACGATTCCCGCAGGTGCTCACGGGGGGCGCGGGCGAGGGCACGCTCGACGAGGTGCTGGCGCGGGTGGCCGACTGGCGGCTGGCGCAGGGGAGCTTCGATCCGTACCAGGTGCTCGCGCGGCTGCCGTGTCCGCTGTATGTGACGACGGCGAGCGACGGGCTGCTGGCGCATCACCTGCGTCTGGCGGGTCGTTCACCGCAGGTCGCGCTGTGCCCGTGGAACCCCGACGTGGTGGCCGACGCGGCCGTCGCCGAGGCGGCGAGCGTGGAGCGGCCCGCGATATATCACCTGTTCGGGCATATCTCGGCCCCGAACTCGCTGGTGATCACGGAGAACGATATCTTCGACTTCTTGATCAGCGTGAGCGCGGATCGCGAGGTGATCCCGCCGCGGGTGCGGGCGGCGCTGGTCGACTCGTCGCTGCTGATCCTCGGGTTTCCGATCGACGATTGGAAGTTTCGCGTGTTCTTTCGCAGCCTGATGAACCGGGCCGGCGGGGGCCGGCGCAAGCGCTACACGCACGTGGCGGCGCAGATCGATCCGGAGGAGGCGCAGACGATCGACCCGGCGCGCACGCGGCGTTACCTCGAGGAGTACTTCGAGGGCTCGGACATCACGATCTATTGGGGCAGCGCGGAGGACTTCCTGCGCGAGCTCGCCGGGCGGCTGCCGGGGGGGAGGCCGGGCGCTTGACCGCGACGTCGCCAGCAGGCTCGCCGGCAAACCCGTACGTCGGTCCGCGGGCGCTGCGGAGCGGGGAGGCGCTGTTCGGCCGCGACCGCGAGGTGGCGCGGCTGTTCGACCTGATGCTGGCGGAGCGCATCGTGCTGCTGTATTCGCCGTCGGGCGCGGGCAAGAGCTCGCTGCTGCAGGCGGGGCTGGTCCCGCGACTGCACGCCGAGGGCTTCACGGTCCGGCCGGTCGTGCGGGTCGGGATGGCGCCGCCGAGCGACGCGCCGGCGGGGGTCAATCGTTATGTGCTGAGCACCTTGATGAGCCTGGAGGAGGATGTCCCGAGGGACAGGCAGCTCGACCTCGCCGCGTTGGCAGGGTGCACGCTCGCGGCGTACCTCGCGCGGGGGTCCGAGGCGGACGCCGACGAGGTGCTGTTGATCGATCAATTCGAGGAGCTGCTGACGGTCGACCCGACGGCGGTGGCGGCGAAGCGGGTGTTCTTCGCCCAGCTCGGCGAGGCGCTGCGGGACACCCGGTTGTGGGTGGTGGTGGCGATGCGCGAGGACTTCATCGCCGGGCTCGACCCGTACCGGGCGGCGGTGCCGAAGAAGCTGCACACGACCTTTCGCCTCGAGCTGCTCGGGCGCGAGGCGGCGCTGCTGGCCGTGCGGGGGCCGGCTGCAGCGGCAGGGGTGACCTTCGAGCTCGCGGCGGCGGAGCGGCTGGTCGACGACCTGCGACAGGTGCGGGTGCCGATCGTCGACGGCGGCGTCGAGCTGCGACCGGGGCCGCACGTCGAGCCGGTGCAACTGCAGGTGGTTTGTCGCGGGCTGTGGGCGGCGTTGCCGGCGGACGATCGCAGCATCGGGCTCGCCGACCTGGCCGAGCTCGGCGACGTCGACCAGGCGCTGGCCCGCTACTACGACGCGCAGGTCCTGGCGGCCGCGCGCGCGAGCGGGGCGCCCGAGCGGGCCCTGCGGCTGTGGCTCGAGCGCGAGCTGGTGACGGTCCAGGGGCTGCGCACGCAGGTGCTGCGCACGCCGGGGGCGACGCAGGGGCTCGGCGACGCGGCCCTGACGGCGCTGATCGACTCGCTCGTGCTGCGCAGCGAGACGCGCCGCGGGATGATGTGGGTCGAGCTGGCGCACGACCGCATCGTCGCGCCGCTGCTGGCGAGCAACGCGGCGTGGATGGCGAAGAACCTCGCGCCGACCTCGCGGCAGGCGGCGCTGTGGGACAGCCGCGGGCGGCCGGAGTCGCTGCTGCTGGCGACGGCGGCGGAGGCCGAGGCGCTGCTCGCGGCGGCGGGGGAGTGGACGGCGACCGAGCAGCTGTTCCTCGAGCAGAGCCGGATCGTCCGCCGGCGCGAGGCGGCGACGCGGCGATATCAGCGGACGATCCGCGTGCTCGCGGCGGTGGTCGGGCTGCTGGTCGTGGCCGGGCTGTCGGTCGGGATCGTGCTGATCCGGCGGGCCGCGGCGGCGGCGCTGGAGAAGTCGGAGCAGGAGGCGAGGGCCAGCGCCGAGGCGGCCGCGCGCGCGCAGGCCGAGCAGCGCGCGGCGGAGCAGGCGTTGATCCGTCAGCTCATCGCCCAGGTCGCGCTGTACCGCGAGCAGCAGCCCGAGCTCGCGGCGCTGCTGGCCGTCGCGGCCTCGACGCGGCTCGCGGACCCGTGGCAGCGCAAGGCGGCGCTGCTCAACGCCGCGGTGACGCAGCCGCAGCTGCGGTCGCGGCTGGCCTCAAGGCCAGGTGACGATGGGGCGGGCCCGGCGGCGTTCGTGCAGATCGCGGCGGCGGGCGGGCAGCTGTACGCGCTCGATCGCCGCGGGCAGGTGCTGCGCCTCGGGCTCGAGGATCGCGGGCAGGCCTCGCTGCTGCCGGCGGGGACGCGGGCCGGGGACTTCGCGGCGGACCCGGTGCGCGAGCGCGTGGCGATCGTCGCGGGTCAGGCGATTGAACTGTGGGAGGTCGGGGCGACGACGCCGACGGCGAGCTTCGTGCTGCCCGCGGATCCGGCGGGGCTGGGCGACGCGCCGCGGCCGGACGCGCGGGTGTGGCTCGAGGGGCTCGGCTTCTCGGCGGACGGTCGCACGCTCGCGGTCGTGCGCCGTCGCAGCGACGGGCCGAGCCGCGGCTTCGTGATCGACGTCGAGGCGCGATCGATCCGGCCGCTCACGGGCAAGTTGCCGGTGTCGGCGCTGGCACTGGCGCCCGACGGCGCGCTGGCGGTCGCGGGGCTGCTCGCGGTGGACGGGTCGATCGTCGTGTTCTCGGGGCCGACGCTGGCGCGCGGTGTGCTGACGCCGGGTCACGCGGATGTCGGGCGGGTGTACCTCGCCCGCTTCGATCCGCATCGGCCGCGGCTGCTGACCGCGGGCGAGGGCGGGGCGGCGACGCTGTGGACGGTCGAGGGCGGGACGCTGAGCGCACCGCGGCCGCTCCCGCTGGGCGGCGGCAACGTCCGGGACGCGCTGTTCCTCGCGGACGGCAAGCTGGTGATCGCCACGGAGACGCGGATCTCGGTGTGGAGCGGCGAGCCAGAGACGCCGTGGGGGAGCCCGATCACGCCGCCGACGCGGGCGACGGCCACGCTCGCGGCGGTCGGCGCGGACGGGCTGCAAGTCGCGGTGGTGTCGCTGGCCGACGCGCCGATCCACGTGTTCGACCCGCGGCGGCTGGCGCCGTGGCAGCTGGCGGCGCCGCGGGTGCCGATGACCGAGGGCGGCGACGCGGCGTTTCAAGGCGTGGCCCCGCGGGTGGCGATCGACCGGGCAGGTGCGCGGGTCGCCGCGACGAGCTTCGACCGGCGCGAGGGCGGCCGGGTGACCGTGCTCGACGTGGCCAGCGGGAGCTCCGTCGTCACGGCGGCGGGGCAGGGCGAGCAGTTCATGGCCCTGGCCTTCGCCGACGCCGGCAAGCTGGTGGCGATCGATGCGGCCGGGGCGGTGACGGCGTGGACGGTCGCGGGCGGCGCGGCGCAGACGCTGTGGAAGCTGCCGCAGCGGCCGCTGCGGGTCGCGCTGGCGGTCGATCCAGCGGGCCTCGCGGTGGCGGCGGGCGTGGCGTTCGGGGCGACGAGCGTGACGCTGATGGCAGAGCAAGCGGTGGGGACGGAGCCCTCGCCGCGCACGCGCACGATCGCGGCCGGGGTGCCGATCACGGCGCTGGCCCTCGATCACGCGGCGGAGCGCCTCGCGGTGGCGACCTGCAGCGAGCGGATCGGCCTGGCGACGTGCGCACGCGGCGAGGTCCGGGTGTACGCGGTCGCCAGCGGGGCCGAGGTCGCGGGTCCGCTGGCGGTCGATGGCGTGCACGGGCTGGTGTTCGCGGCCGACGGTCGACGCCTCGCCGGGCTCGTGCCCGGCGCGCCGCCGGTGGTGTGGGAGCTCGCCGACGGCGAGCGCCTCGCGTTGACGGTGCGCCGCTCGCTCGGCGAGTTCATCGCGGCCGACTTCTCCGCGGACGGCGACGTGCTGCTCGCCAGCGCCGAGGCCGACAACGCAGCGGTGGCGCTGACGCTGTGGGATCTGCGCTCCGGCGAGGAGCTGGCGCCGCCGCTGGTCGCCCACAACCCCGCGGTCGGCAGCTTCGATCCGGGGGCGCAGCGGTCCGTGCTGCTGGCGCCGCACAGCGGGCTGGTGGTCAGCAGCAGCTTCGACGGGGTGCTGCTGTGGGATATCGCCGACGCGACGCTGACGAGCCGCGCGTGCACGCTGGCGGGGCGCGAGCTGACGAGCGCGGAGTGGACGAGGTTCCTCGGCCGCGGCGAGCCGCAGCAGGCGCAATGCGGCGCGCCGCTATCCGAACATCGACGCCGCGATGCTCCCGATCGGCGCCTATGACCCGGCCTGGTTCATGAGCAAGCAGCACATGAACCCCGAGGAGGCGGTGCAAGCCTTCGCGGACCTCGGCGCGCGCCGCTTCCTGGCGATGCACTGGGGCACCTTCAAGCTGACCGACGAGCCGCTCGACGAGCCGCCCAGGCGCCTGGACGCGGAGTGGCTGCGGCGCGGCTGGCCGCGGGAGCCGCTGCATGTGCTCGCGGTCGGCGCGAGCCTCACCGTCCGCAGCGGGTGAGCGGCAGGCGGGCACGGCTCCGCACGGGCGCTCGGGCTCGGCACGCGCGCGCTGAAGCGCTACCATGCGCGCAGCGAGACCGCTTGCGACAGCCGCTTGACCTCGACACCGAACACCACCGATCTCCCGATCTGCGGGCCGCTCTGGCGAGCCTGGCCGATCAGGGAGAGACCGAGCGCGGGGCCGTGTTCACGCGGCCTGAGGTGGTCGCCTGCCTCCTCGATCTCGCGGGGTACACCGTCGACCAGCCGCTGCATACCTGGCGGATCCTCGAGCCGTCGTTCGGCGCGGGTGACTTCTTGCTCGCGGCGGTCGAGCGCCTGCTGACGTCGTTCGCGGCGTTCGGGGGCCTGCCGAGCGCGGCGCTCCAGCTGCGCGAGGCGGTGCGGGCGGTCGAGGTGCACCCGGCGTCGTTCGCCGCGACGCGCGAGGCGCTCCACTGGCGCCTGGTCACGTGGGGCGCGAGCCGACGCGATGCGGGGGCGTTGTGTGACAGCTGGCTGCTGCGCGACGACTTCCTGCTGGCGCAGCTGACTGGGCGCTTTGATGTCGTGGTTGGCAACCCGCCCTACGTGCGACAGGAGCGGATCGCGGGGCCCTTGCTCGCGGAGTACCGTCGGCGCTACGCGACGATCTACGACCGGGCGGACCTGTATGTGCCGTTCTTCGAGCGCGGGCTGCAGCTGCTGCGGGACGGCGGGCGGCTCGCGTTCATCTGCGCCAACCGCTGGCTCAAGAACAAGTACGGCGGGCCGCTACGCGGCATGATCGCCCGCGACTTCCACCTCTCGCACTACATCGATATGGCGGGCACCGATGCGTTCCAGTCGGAGGTCATCGCGTACCCGGCGATCACGGTGATCCGCCGCGGCGAGGGCAGCGTGACCCGGCTCGCGCGGAGGCCAGACGTCACGACGGAGCTGAGCGAGCTGACGCGCCTGCTGAGCGCACCCGGTCCCGTGCTCGACGAGCGGGTCGAGGAGGTGGAGCACGCGGTCCGCGGCAGCGAGCCGTGGCTGCTCGACGCCGCCGATCAGCTTCGCGTGATCCGCCGGCTCGAGCGCGACTTCCCGGAGGTCGAGGAGGCCGACTGCAAGGTGGGGATCGGCGTGGCGACCGGCGCCGATCGGGTGTTCATCGGCGACCACGCGGCGCTGCCCGTGGAGGACTCGCGCAAGCTGCCGCTGCTGATGGCGCGTGACCTTCAGGACGGCGCGATCGTCTGGGGCGGCAAGGGCATCGTCAACCCGTTCGAGGCGGACGGCAGCCTGGCCTCGCTCGACCGCTATCCGGCCTTCGGCGCGTACATCCGCGAGCACGCGGACGTGCTTTGCAAGCGCCACGTCGCCCGGAAGAGCCCGAGCTGGTACCGCACGATCGACCGCGTGTACGCCGAGCTCACCGGCACGCCGAAGCTGCTCATCCCGGACATCAAGGGCGAGCCGATGGTCGTGTTCGACGAGGGCAAGTTCTACCCGCACCACAACCTGTACTACGTGACCTCGTCGACCTGGGACATGACGGCGCTGGCGACGGTGCTGCGCTCGTCGATCGCGGTGCTGTTTGTGTCGACGTACTGCGTGAAGATGGCGGGCGGCTTCCTGCGCTTCCAGGCGCAGTACCTCCGACGGATCCGCGTCCCGCGGTGGGAGGCCGTCCCGGAGGCGCAGCGCGCCGCCTTGATCGCCGCGGCGCCGACCGACCGCGCGGCGATCGATCACGCCGCGTTCGCGGCCTACGGGCTCACGGCCGCGGAGGCCCGGACGGCGCAGCGGGCGGCGAGCGCGGCGCTGGTGCAGGGGCGGGCCTCGGTTGATCCCGCGCTGACGCCGGCGAGCACCCTGGCTATCTCTTGAGGCTCAGGGGAAATTGCGCAATCAAGGTGCCTGTGAGGGTCACGGTGCCCCGCTTGGTGCTCTCGACAATTTCGTTCGACGCAAAAGTGCCCCAATGCAACGTCACTTCGCGGCGCGCTCACAAGTCCGACCGCTGCGCGTCAGACCGAAGCTGCCACGAGCACGACCTTCCGGGAGGCGGGATTCGCGGGTGGCCCCGTGCGCATGCGGACCCTCATTCTCAGCGATCTGCACCTCGGCTGTGGCCCATGCCCCGGGATCTTCGCGGGCTCACAGGCCCTCGGCGGGCTCCTCTCGGAGCTCGGGGCCGGCCCGCTGCGGGTCGTTCTCAACGGCGACACCTTCGACTACTGGGCGCAGGTCGATCATCGCGACGGCGCGGCCAGGGTCACACAGGCGCTCCTGGAAGACCCGGTCAACGCCGAACTACTGACGCGCCTCGGCGAGGTGGTCCGGGCCGGAGGGGCGCTGGTCGTGCGTGGCGGGGAGCATGATCGTGACCTGGTCGCTGCGAGTGCGCGGGCGCGGGTGCTCGCCGCGCTCAAGCTCGTCGAGGCCCAATCGGCGCATGTCACCTGGCATCGGCTTCTGACGCCGAGCGTGCTCGACGTCGGCGCTGCGCGGCTGATCGTCGCCCGCGGCGGCCGCGGTCACGAGGCCGCACGCCGGCTCGCCGAACTGCTGCTCAATCCGCTGCGTCGTCAGTACGGGGTCGGGTTCGCGGACCTGCTGCGCCCGGACTACGTCGCCTCGGTCCTCGCGGCGCTCGCGGTCAACCCGACCGCGGCGAAACTCGTGCTGCGGCAGCTCGCGGACGTCGGCTGGCACCGCCTGCGGAGCGACTGTGAGCGGGCGCTCCGCCTCGCGGAGACCCTCGCTGCCGCGGGGCTGTCCGCGCGTGAGCGGGAGGTCTTCGGCCTGGCCCTCGACCCGGAGGTCCCGCTCGGCGACGCGTTCGATACCCACGGAGCCCTCGAGCTGGCGCGCCTCAAGCTCTTTCGTCACAGCCTCGGGCGGCGCCCAGAGACGGATGCCGACGGCCTGCGTTCGATAGCCGGGGCGGAGTGGCACGCGCTCCGTGCCCTGGCGCGCCGACGACATGCGAGCGCCGCCGTGATCGGCCACAGCCACATCGCGGGGTGGCGCAGCGCGGACGGCCTGACCGTCGCGGACACGGGCACGTGGACCTGGCGCGTCGAGACCCCCGAGGCGAGCGCGAGCGTGGCCTCGTGGCGCGAGACCATGGCGTCCTGGCAGGACGTCGCCCGCGTCGGCCTGTCGCGCGCGCATGCCGTGGCCGCACGGGCGCGGTTCACCGCGGCGTGGATCGAGCCGCGACCCGCAGGGCAGGGGGCCCATATGGCGCTCGTCGAGTGGCGCCCCGGCCATGGGCTGGTCGTGCTGCGCGAGCAGGAGCTCGCCCGGGCGCACTAGCCTTCGTCATTGTTCACAACCTCGACCCGGCCGAGTCAGTCCCCGAGTCATGACGACCTCCCGAGCCTCTGATCTCAACCTCCTCATGGTCCACGCCGACGATCACGCGCCCGTGCTGGCCGACGGGCTCGCCGAATCGACGGCGTGCGGGCAATCGATCCCCACACAATCGGACGAGGCGAGTCATTTTTGGGACGAGGGCGGCGACCCCAATGATATCGAGGTCCAGCGCTGGGGCGTGATCGCCCCGCAGGGCCCCGAGGGTGACCGTCTGCTCGCGCTGATCAAGCCGCTGATGGCGCATCGCCAGGCGCAGCAGCAGGGCGAGCCCATCAAGGTGTATCGCGCGCCGCCGCAGATGACCCAGGACGAGGCGATGCGCTGGAAGAAGCGGGAGTTCGATACCGGCGCCGATCTCAACATTGAGGTCCCCCGCTATCAACTGATCCTGGGCGACCTCGATCAGGTCCCGCTCGCGCTGCAGCAGGTCCAGGCCAGTGATGGTTATGTCGGCCGCCTCGCATTCGACAAGGAGGAGGACTACGCCGCCTATGTCGACAAGGTGCTGCGCTGGGAGCGGAGCGCCGCGGGCCGCGACAAGCCCGACTCGCTGTTCTTCACCGTCCACGACGGCACCGCCGCCACCGCCGTCGGCCACCGCGCCCTGGTCGCCCCCGGCGTCGAGGTGGTGCGCAGGCGCCAGCGCTCCGGGCAGTATCCGGCGAAGGATATCGTCGAGTTCGGGGACCCCGTGACGCCCTCGCCCGACGAGCTGCTCGCGCGCGCGGAGGGTCAGGAGGCCAGCGTGCTGTTCACGCTCAGCCACGGCGAGGGCGCGCCCCGGGGCGGCTGGAGCTCGCCGGAGGAGCAGCGCCGCCGGCAGGGCGCGATGAGCTTCGGCCGCGAGGGCCGGATCTGCGGCGATGATCTGCGCAGCCGCCCGTTCATGCCCGGCGGCGTGTGGTTCATGCTGGCCTGTTATGGCGCGGGCACGCCGAACAGCAGCGCATACAAGCATTGGCTGGCGGCCCTCGCCGCGGCCGGACAATTTCGTGGCAAGCCCGAGGCGGTGCTCGCGGGGCTGCCAGGACCGCGGGACCGGCCGTTCACGTCCGCGCTCGCGCAGGCGGTGCTCGCCAACCCGAACGGCCCGCTCGGGTTCATGAGCCACATCGACCTCGCGTGGACCTACAGCTTCCAGGAGCTCGACTCGGGCGCGACCAACCGGCCGGCGCGCTACATGGCGATCACCCGCTCGATCCTCAAGCGGGACCGCGTCGGCGTGGCGATGCGCGAGCTGCTGCGCTTCTTCGACCAGACGAACGTCGAGCTGACGAGCCTGTACGATCAGGAGGCCCGCCAGAGATCCGCGGGTGAGCCCGTGCAGGTCGACGCGGCCCGCCAGGGCCACCTGTGGATGCTGCGCCAGGACCTCGCGGCGTACGTGCTCCTCGGCGACCCCGCCGTGCGCCTGCCGGACGGCGGCTCCGCGGGCGGCCCGACGTCGCCGGCAGCGACGGCGGCTCCGATCACCGTCACGACGGCCGCGGCTGCCGAGCCCGCGTCGCCAGCAGCGACACCGGCTCCGATCACTGTCACGACGGCCCCGGTTGCCGAGCCCGCGTCGCCCGCACCGGCACCGGCCGCGATCGTCGCGGCGCCCGGACCGGCCGCAGTCGCCGCGGCGAGCAGCGATTCGTTCGCGATCCCTGCGCCCGCGGCATCGGCTGCGAGACCGGCTGTGCCGGTCGCCGACACCCCGCGCGACGCTGCTGTCGACGCCTCGCAGGTCGTGCTCGAGGAGGCCGTCGCCCAGTGCATCCTCGCCGACCTCGCGGTGACGAGCGCCGCGGCCCGCGTCGGCCTGTCCCGCGACGCGCTCACCCAGCTCGTCGCCCGCTACCGCGAGATCGGCCGACGCGCGCTCGTCGGCGGAGAGTGAGGTCAGCATGGGTATCGGAGACCGCTTCGGAAAATTCCTCAAGGACGAGCTGGACTGCCGCTCGGTGTGGCCACCGGTGCTCACGCCGATGCAGCTCGGCGACTACGGCGTCAGCGATGGAGCGAGCTTCCAGAAGCTCGGCAACATCACGGACTTCGGGCTCACGCTGGAGATCGAGGTCGGGCAACCGTCGAGCCTGAACCTCGTGTCCAGCGGCGTGAAGCAGACGCGCCTCGCCGCAGGCGCCGCCGTCCCCGCGTTCCAGGGGCTCGGCAACGTCGCCGCGAAGCTGGGCATCGAGTTCTCGCGCAGCGAGAGCTTCGTGCTCAAGTGTCGCCGCGTCGAGCGCACGCAGATCCGCAACCTCGGCGCCCTGGCGCTGCGCCTGTCGCGGGCCAGGACCGCGGACGGTCAGGCCTGGAAGCACCTCGCGTGGAAGATCGTGTGGCAGCTCTACACCGGCCGCGACGTGGTGTTCCTCGCCACCCGCAGCGCCGGCACGCGGGTCGAGTTCAGCGGCAGCGCCGACGCGCTGCACCAGCTCGAGATGGGCTCGCTCAGCGCCGGGATCGGCGTACAGACCAGCCACAGCCTCGGCTGCGAGGTGCTCGGGCAGAGCGGGCCGGTCGGCTACGGCCTCGCACGCGTCAAGGTCATCGGCGCTGGCGTGAAGTTCTTCTCCTCCGATCTCGAGGAGGAGGAGGCCGACGCCGTCGAGCACCTGAGCGCCGAAGAACCACCCCTCGAGTCGCTCGCGGACGAGGACGATCCGGCCGTCGACGCCGGGCACCGGAGCCCCGAAGAACCACCCCTCGAGTCGCTCGCGGACGAGGACGAGCCGGCCGCCGACGCCGTCACCGCCGATCCCGCGGCGCCAACCAAGGAGCCATCATGATCACGATCGTCCTCAGCGACATTCACCTCGGCAACGGCGCGGGCTACGACATCTTCGCCGGCGACGCCGTGTTGCCCCCGGTGCTCGCCGCCGCGGCCCGGCAGCGCGCGCGCGTCATCCTCAACGGCGACACCTTCGACTTCCTCATGAACGAGGACCCGCTCGAGCTCGACGCGGCGCGGGCCACGGCCCAGGCGCGGGCGATCGTCGCCAATCCCTCGACCGCGGCGGTGATGGCCGGCCTCGGCGAGGTGCTCGCGGCCGGAGGCGAGGTCGTGCTGCGCCTCGGCAACCACGACGCCGAGGTCGCGCTCGCCGAGGTGCAGGCGGTCCTGCGTGACGCGCTGCAGCAGCCGCCCGAGGTCGCCGCGCGCCTGGCCTTCGAGCGCGGCGACAACCCCTCGCTGCTCACGGTCGGCGGGGCCCGGATCTTGCTCGCGCACGGCGAACACAACGACCCGTGGAATCGCCTCGACTACAAGAACCTCCCGAGCGCCGGCGACGGCCCCAAGTTTCGTTACCCGCCCGGCTCGCGCCTGGTCAAGACGCTGCTCAACCCGCTCAAGCGCGGCTTCGGCATGCGCTTCGCCGATCTGCTCAAGCCCGACTTCCAGGGCGCCGTGCTCACGGCCCTGGCCGTCGATCCGACCTCGATGCGCCTGATCTTCCAGGGCAACACGGCGAGGTTGTTGTGGCAGCTGTTTCGTAAGAGCGGGGAGGGCATGACCTTCGCCGACGGTGAGGAGGGCGAGGGCAACCTCGGCATCGCCGACGCCCTCGACCAGGCCGGGCTCTCCGCGGACGAGCGCGCCGCCATCGAGTCGGCCGTCGACCCCGACGGCGCCGCGACCTTCGCCGACGAGGACGTGCTCGACGGGGCCCGCTTCAAGCTCGCCCGCGCCGGCCTCAAGCTGTACGCCGCGGCCCAGCGGGCCCTGACTGGCACCACCGGCGACCGCTACTTCGACCTCCGCCCCGACGACGGCGAATGGACCGAGGCCCGCCGTCTCGCGGACAAGTTCGCGGCCGACGCGGTCGTGCTCGGCCACACCCACTCGGCCCGCTGGAAGCAGGAGCCCGGCCTCGCGTTCGTCAACACGGGCACGTGGATCCACCTCATGCGCCTGCCCGCCGCCAGCGACGACGACGCGGCCTGGCTCGGCTTCCTCGACACGATCCGCCGCAACCCGTCGCTCGACGCGGCGCGCGGCCCCGCGGCCCCGCTGGTCACGCGCTTCACTGGCCTCGTGATCCACGAAGACCCCGCGGGCGGGGCGCTGCTGCAGCTGGTCGAGTGGCAGGCCGGCGCGGCACCGGCGGTGCTCGCCTCGGGCGCGGTCGCGGCGCGCAGCACCGCGGCTCGATAGGGCCCGCACGTCGACACGCGCGCCACGTCGCGCTCGTCCGTGCGGTGCACGAAGCACGATCGCCCGCGCCAGGTGTGTATCTTGGGCGCCGTGGTGCTGCGCGAGGTGAACCCGGAGCCGGCCCCCAGCGACGTCGCGCTGCTCGACGCCTCGACGGTCCACGGACCTGCAGCGTCGCCCGCGACCGCGGCCGACGCTCCGCCGCCCGCGGTCCCGGGCGCGACCCCGCCGCTGACGCCGGCGTGGATCGGCCGCTTCCTCGTCATCGAGCCGCTCGGGGCCGGCGGCATGGGCCAGGTCTATGCCGCCTACGATCCCGAGCTCGATCGCAAGGTCGCGCTCAAGCTGCTGCACGGCCACGTCGACGCCGGTGACCGGCACGGCGCCGAGCGCCTCCACCGGGAGGCCCAGGCCATGGCCAGGCTCTCGCACCCGAACGTGGTCACGGTCCACGAGATCGGCGGGCACGCGGGCCAAATTTTCATCGCCATGGAGCTGGTCGCCGGCGTCGACCTCGGCCGCTGGCTCGCCGCGGAGCCGCGGCCCTGGCGGGCCGTGCTCGCCATGTTCCGCGCCGCCGGCGAGGGCCTCGCGGCCGCCCACGAGGCCGGCCTGGTCCATCGCGACTTCAAGCCCGGCAACGTGCTCGTCGGCGACGACGGTCGGGCGCGGGTCGCCGACTTCGGCCTCGTCCATGCCTCGGGCTCACCGACGACGAGGCCCGGTCACGCCGCCGACGTACGGACCGGGGCCGGCGCCGTGATGGGCACGCCCGCGTACATGGCCCCAGAGCAGCTGCGCGGCGAGGCGACCGACGCCCGCACCGACGTGTTCGCGTTCTGCCTCGCGCTGTGGGAGGCGTTGCTCGGCAGCCGCCCCTTCGCGGCTGGATCGCTGGACCTGCGCCTGCAAGCGATCGAGCGCGGCCTCCCGGACGACCCGCCGCGCCTGCCCCTGCGCGAGCGCTGGCTGCGGCCCCTGCTGCGCCGCGGCCTCGCGGCGGACCCCGATGCGCGCTGGCCCGGCATGCGGCCGCTGCTCGCCGCCCTCGCCCACGACCCCGTGCTCACGCGGGCCCGTCGCCGACGCACCGCGCTGTTCACCGCCGTGTCCCTCGCTCTCGGCGCCGCGCTGCTGTTCGGCGGCTCGGCGCTGTGGTCCTTCGCCCGGACCTACGCGCGCGAGTCGGGGGCGCAGGCCCGCCTCGAGGCCACGCTCCTGCGCCTCGGTGCGCTGCGGAGCGAGGGCAGCCACGACGAGGCCGAGCAGGTGTTCGCCGGCTTCCTGGCGGCGCCCGAACATCACGGCACCCGGGCGGAGGTCCAGGCGCGCCGCTGGCAGGCCGAGGACCGGCGCCAGCGCGGCGACCTCGACGGGGCGATCGACGCCTACACCAGTGCGTACGCCGCGACCAGGCACGCCGACCAGGTGCCCGAGCTGCTGCTCGGCCTCGCCGCCGTGTTCCGCGAGCGCCAGGCCTGGGCGTCGCTCAGCTGGGTGCTCGCCACCCTCGAGACGATGCCGTCCATGGCGCCGCGCATCGCCCGGCTGCAACGTGATGTCGCGCTGCACCGCCGCGACGTCGCTACCGCCGCTGGCCTCGACCCCGCCGGCGCCGCGCTGTTTGCCGCGCTCGGCCAGGCCGAGGCCAGCGACCTGCGGGCCCGCCGCGCCGAGACGATCGACCTCGAAGGCGACGGCGCGACCTCGGTGATGTTGTGGGCGTCGCTGGCCGGCACTGCGCAGGTGAAGCTGGTCCGCGCCACCCGCGGGCTGCCCGCGATTGCCACTTTCGACGACACGCTCCACCACGTCGTGCCCCACACCGCCCCGCGCCCCGGGCGCGTCGTCGGCGAGCAGCGCCGCCTGCTCGTGTGGGACGGCGCCCGCTTCGTCCAGGAGGCCGAATGGCCCGGGGGCTTCGCGGCCGCGGTCGCCAGCGCCGACCTCGACGGCGACCATGCCCGCGAGGTCTACGTCGGCATCAGCCGCAACGGCCGCCGTCTCCTCGGGCTGCGCCCGGGTCCGTCTGGCTGGGAGAAATTCATCCCTGCGCCCGGCCTCAGCGCCGACGCCGAGGTCCTCGCCCTCGCCGCGGGTGACCTCGACGGTGATGGCCGCGACGAGCTGGTCGCCGGGCTCGGTCCGCCGGTCAGCCACGGCCTGCGGGTGCTGCGGTCCGGTGCACCGGCGTTCCCGCTGGTCTCGTGGGTGCACCGGCGTCACGGCACCATCACGGACCTCCAGATCGTGCCCGGGCGCGCCGGCCCGCGGCTCGCGGTCGCCAGCACGGTCGATCCGGCGGCGCACCCGGAGGACCCGCCCGCCGGCCTGCATCTCTACCGCCTCCACGGCGGCGAGCTGATCGCGGACGCCCAATACCTGCTCGAGCCCGGCGCCACGCTGCGCCACCTCGTCGTCGCGGACCTCGACGGCGACGGCGAGCCCGAGCTGATCGGCGAGGTGCAGCGCGGCGAGGAGGTCGACCTGGCGATCTTCCGCCCCGAGTCCGCCGGCGGCACCCTGCGCATCGGTGGGATCGTGCCCCTGGCGGCAACCCAGCTCGACGAGGACCCCGCCGACGAGCTCCTGGTCGCCGACACCCACGACGACGATCGCGTATGGAGCCTCGGCGTCGGTGACCAGGCGCTCCCGGGCCTCGACCTCGGTCGTCCACCCGTCGCCGCCCCGCCGCCTCCGGGTGTCGCCGACGACCCGGCCCTGCGCGCGCAGTGGACCCGCGCCGACGAGCTCGCCGGCATGGGACTGCTCGACGCCGCCAGCCAGCGCTTCGCCGAGCTCGGCGCGACCTTGCCGCAGGGCCCGCCTCGCGCGGCCACCCTGGCCCGCGCCGGCGAGCTCGCCGCGGACGCCGGCCTGCTCGCGCGCGCAGCCGGTCTGTTCGCGGCGGCGGCCGCGGACGACCCGGCCCACCTCGCGCGCGCGGCCGACAGCTGGGAGCGCCTCGGTCGCTTCGACGACGCCCGCCGCACGCTGCGCGCGCTCGGCCCAGCCGACCCGGCCATCGCGGCCGAGCTCGCCCGCTACGAGCAACTCGTGGCCAGCGAGCGGGTGCTCCGCTTCGACGGGCAGCTCGACCCCGCCTGGCGAGCCCACGACCCGCTGCGCCTCCGCCACGATCCGCTGCGCACCACCCTCGTCGCCGAGCTCGACGCCGGGGCCCCGGTGCTGACGCTGCCGTTTGTCGCCGGCCCCGACTTCTCCGTCCGCGTCGAGCTCTCGCTCGCCGAGATCGGCCTCGGCGGCAGCTTCGGCTTTCAACTCGCCGACAGCTGCGACGCCAAGCAGGCGCGCCACGTCGTCGTCCGCGCCGCCGCCGAGCACGGCGCCAGCGCGGACCCTGGCGCTCGCCTGGTCGTCAGCTTCCGCGCCGCCGAGGTCGCCGCCGACATCCCGCTGCCGACCCCGGACCAACGCCTCGCGATCGAGCTGGTCCAGCTCGGCAGCCTCGGCGAGCAGCGCCTGAGCCTCTCCGTCGACGACGTCGTGGTCGGCACCCGAGGCCGTCCGCTCGCCGACCCGCAGCGCCCGGGTTGCCTCGCCATCAAGCGCACCCAAAAGCCCGGCGGGATCGCGGCCCCGTGGTCGCGTGTCGAGCTGCACCGCGTCACCACCCGCGGGCTCACCCTGCTCGCGCCCCCGCCCGACCCGTGGGCGCAGGCCGGCGCGCACCTCATCGCGGGCGACGGTGCGGCCGCGCTCGCGGCCCTGGCCGTCGCCGAGGCCGCCGGCGAGCCAGCGCCGCCCGAGCTGCCGGTGTGGCGGGCGCTCGCCCTGGCCACCGCCGGTCGCGGCGGCGAGGCGGTCGCCTTGCTGCGCGAGCGCATCGACATCGACGCACTGGACGCGCCCCTCCAGCGCGCCGCCATCCGACTCCTGCGCGGGCGACCGGAGCTCGCGCCGCTGCTGCAGGACGCCCTCGGGCCCGGCTATCTGCCGCTGTACATGGCCGCCTGGGCGCCGCGGCTGGCCAATGACCTGCGCCGCCCGACCACCCTGCACGCCCTGCTCGAGCACCCGCCGCGCCTGGACCTCCCGACCGAGGCGCCGCTCTCCGAGGCGATCCTGGAACTGCGGGTCGCCCGGGTCGCCGCCTTCGCCCAGCTCGGACAGCCGGCCCGCGCCGCCCGCGAGCTCGCCGAGATCGACCTGACGCAGGCCGCCGCCACGCGCGAGACCCGGGCCCCGCTGCGCGCCTCCTTGCCCCGCCTCGCGGCGCTGGAGCTCGCCGGCGGCCACCCAGAAGCCGCCTTCGCGCACCTCCACATGCTGGCGCAGGTGTGCAGCCCGGAGGTCTTCGCCGACCTCGTGAGCGCCGAGCCCGGCCTGCTCGCGCTGCAGAGCGACCCCCGCTGGCGCGAGTTGCCCGGCGTCTGAGAGCCCCCGCCCGGCTGGGTTCACAAGCCAGCGACGGCTCCGTCGAGCTCTCGTTGGCGGGGGCCCTCGCGTGTCGATCGTCGATCGACCGCGGCACCCACGGATATCAAGGGAGTGGGAGCATGGGAATCGAACAGAGCATTACAAAAGATCATCCGACCCAGCGCGAGGGCACCGTCCTCGGCGGTCAGGTTTACGTGCGTCTGCCGGAGATGGCGGTCTCATTCGCCCGCGGGCTGGTGATCCAGGCCTGGGTGCGGCCGGATGCGCAACAGACAGCCGCGATCGTCTGGCTCGGGGGCGAGGGCGCGAAGATCGTCCTGTACCTCATGAAGGATGCGCTCGCGCTTGAGTGGATCGACACCCAGGGCGCGCCGCACGCCGTGAAAGTCCAGGTCGCGCTGCCGGTCGGCGCGTGGTCCCGGGTCGCCGTCGCCCTCGGCCCGGGCGGCGTCACCTTCTTCCACGGGGCCACCGCGATCGCGGTCCCGGGGGCCGCCCTGCTGCCCCGCGAGACCGCCCGCGACGGCAACGCCATCGGCGCCCAGGCGGGCGGCGGCAAGGGCTTCGTCGGGGCGATCGGCGAGGTCCGCCTGTGGAACCGCAGCAGCGGCCTCGACGTGATCCTCGATCGCGGCGCCCGTGACCTCCGCGGCGACGAGCCCGGCCTCGTCGGCTGGTGGACCCTCGAGGGCGCCGGCGGCGTCGCGGACCGCTCGCCCTTCGGCCGCCACGGCGTGCTCGTCGGCGGCGCCTTCAAGGCCGGGGCCTCGAGCTTCGCCGTCCAGCCGACCCTCGATCGCTGCCTCGACTTCGGGGCAGGTGTCGGCGTCGTCGACCTCGTGATCCCGCGGCTGCGCCGGGCCTTCACCTGGCAGGCGCTGGTCCGCGTCCGCGACCTCGCCCGCGAGGCCACCCTGCTCGACGCCACGCGGGACAACCTGGGGCTGCGCGTGACCCTCGCGAAGGGCGTGCTCAAGGCCTCCGTCGCCGACAAGTCGGGCACCGTGCAGTGCAGCAGCACCCAGGCGATCGCCGCCAACACCTGGACGAGCGTCGCCCTGCGGCTCGGCGACGACGGCGCTCTCACGCTCTTCGTCAACGACGCCATCGTCGGCGCCGTCGCGGTCTCGAAGCTCGAAGTGAGGTCGACGCGCCTCGGCCCCGGCCTCGACGGTCAGATGGCCGAGGTCCGCTTCTGGTCGCGTGCCCTGTCCAGCGCCGAGATCGCCGACACCTCCCGGCGGCGGATCCACGCCTGGGCCCCCGGCCTCGTCACCTGTTGGCGGATGGACGACGAGGTCCTGCTGCCTCAGGCTGCGCCTCCCAACAGCGCGGTCACCATCTGCTCGGACCGCAATTTCCTGGGCAACAAGGTGGTCCTGCTGCCTGGTCGCTACAACTGGAATCAGCTCGGGATCGGCAACGACGCGCTCTCCTCGATCTCGGTGCCCGCGGCCTACCTCGGCCTCCAGGTCACCGTCTACGCGGACGGCAATTTCACCGGCAAGAGCACCAGCTACACCCGCGACACCCCCCAGGTCGCCGACAACGACACCGCCTCGTCGATCGTCGTCGAGGGCCGCCGCGGGATCGTCGACGCGAGCCTCGCGGGGTCGTGTATCGCGTACGTGACCGACGCTCAGCCGGCCGCGCGTGACGGGCTGACCCTCGCCTCGGCGCCGCTCGTCATCCCGCCGCGGGTCGCCGGCCTCGGCAGCGCCCTCACCCTGCCGGACCTGCCGGCGGTCGGCACCGGCGGCTACTCCGTGCAGCTATGGGTCAACCTCGACGCGGCCCTCCCGTCTTGTTCGGTGCTGACCCTGCACGGCGCCGGCGCGGTCACGGTCTACCAGCACGAGAACTTCGGCGGCGCCTCGCAGGCGCTCGGGGTCGGCAAACACGACGTCAGCAGCCTGACGATCGGCAACGACCAGGTCTCCTCGATCAAGGTCCCCCTGGGTCTGCGCGCCGAGCTGTGGCAGCACGGCGGCTTCAAGGGCGACTCATGGAAGTACGTCAGCGACGCGCCGAGCGTGCGCGACGCCAACGATCAAGCCTCGTCGATCATCGTCGAGAGCCTGCCCGTGATCGAGATCCTGGCGACGAAGATCGGCGACAGCTTCACGCTCTCGCTCGGCGGTCTCGTGTTCAGCACCTACAACGGCCTCGATCTCGGCGTCTCCCTGACCCCGCGCCGCTGGACCCACGTCTCGATCACCCACAGCGCCGACGGCCTCCTCTGCGTCTACGCCGACGGCCGTCTCGTCCGCCGCCTCGATGTGGCCCCCTTGCCCGCCCGCACCCTCGCGCCGGTCGTCGGCCCCTTCGTCGGGTCGATCGCCGAGCTGCGCCTGTGGTCGCGCGCCCTGACCCGCGACGAGATCGAGGGCAACTGGCAGCAACGCGAAGGCGCCGGCGCCGGCCTCGTCGGGCGCTGGCCGTTCGCGGCGGACCTGTCTGGCGGACCCTCCGAGGCCAAGGGCACGGTGATCTGGCGCGAGGCCCCCGGGCTCGCGTTCAAGCGCCCGTCGGCGGAGCTGCAGGCGACCATCAAGGCGCGCGCCAGCTTCCTCGCCGATCAGACCGGCGCCAAGCAGGCGCCCCAGCTCTGCGTCAACCTCAGCGCGCTCGACGCCAGGGGCCAGCCGCTGCCGCTCACCAAGATCACGGTCGTCAGCAGCTCCAGCGTCGCGCTCTACCGCAACACGGTCCGCCCCGAGAACCGGATCACCGACCCGAAGTGCTTTGAGATCGACACCGACGCCCGCGGCGTCGCCCGCCTGGCCTTGCAGCCAGCCGCACTCTCGGCGCCGATCCTCAAGGTGCGCCACGACGGCATGAGCGAGGGTGAGTGGGCCCTGGTCACCCCTGATCAGGTCTTGCACGAGGCGCTCGCGTCCTTGACCGTCTCGGAGGTCAAGCAAGGTCGCCGCGCCACTGCCACCAGCAAGGGCGGCGCCCGGGGGCTCTGCACCGACGGCGCCGAGGAGCTGGTGGCGATCCTCCGCGGCATGCTCGGCGCCGCCGCGGCCTTCTCCTTTGAAGCCGAGAGCACCGCCGGCCTCGCCTTCGGTGACCTCGAGGACCAGCCCGCGCCCGTCCTGCTCACGCCGGTCGGAGACGGCGCCCAGACTCAGGTCATCCCGGTCGCCGAGGACGCGGTGCTCGTCCGCCGCCTCGGCCGGCCGATCGCCGCGGTGACGCCCATCGACAGCGACGAGGGGCCCGTCTCCTTCGGCCTCGTCGACACCGTCCTGAGCATCACCCGCAAGATCATTGAGGAGGTCGGCGACACGGCCGAGGCCGTGGCGACGAAGGTGGTCGAGCTCGGGATGGAGACCGTGGAGAACCTCGGCAACCCGATCTCGTCGGCGATCGTCGATAGCCTCACCTTCGCGGTGAACGCCACGATCGGCGGCTTCAAGGTCGCCGCCAACTGGGTCGTCAAGACCGTCGAGGACATCGCCGTCGCCCTCGTCGACCTGTTCAAGAAGATCGGCAAGACCCTCGGCGACGTCCTCGACTACCTCGCCGAGCTGTTCGACTGGAGCGACATCCTCGACACCGCGAATCAGATGCTCAGCGACGCCAAGGGCTCGGTCGCCACGGTCAAGGGCGGGGTCAACGTCGTCTTCGCGACGATCAGGGCGAAGATCCGCACGATCCAGAACCTCGCGCTGGTGGCCCTCGGTGGCCAGGCGCAGCTCCCCGCGAGCGCCGTCGAGGCTCGCAGCGAGGGCAAGAACACGCCGTTCCCGGAGATCCCGAGCCTGCTCGACTTCCTCCTCTCCCTGCTCCCCGACACGCCCTTCGTGCAGATGATCGAGGACGCCATGGCGATCTTCGATCCCATCAAGGACCAGATCAGCTCCGCGATCGGCCGCCTCGCCCACATCGGCGACGGCCTCGGCGCGGTGTGGAACGACCCCAAGCTCCAGGCGTCCCTCAAGGACCCGCGCAAGTTCCTCGACGGCGACCCCAGCGACTGGCTCAGCCTCGCGCAGATGCTGGTCCTCATCGTCGCCAACTGCACGGACCTCGCCGTCGACTTCGTCGGCGATCTCACCGTGGCGTTCATCGACTCCTTCGAGCGCCTGCTCAACCTCCACCTCCAGATCCCCGTCCTCACCGAGTTCGTCGAGAAGCACGTGCTCGGGGGCGCCAAGCTGACCGTCGGCATGCTCTTCTGCCTCGTCGCGGCGATCCCGACCACCGTGCTCTACAAGACCATCACCGGCAGCAAGGACGGCCCCGCGGCGCTGCGCAGCGGCCCCATGAGCTTCGGCGCGGACGATGCGCCCAGTGGCCCCACCTGGTGGGACATCTCGACCCGTAGCATCGACCTCGTAGCGACCGTGTACGGGGGGCTCGTCGACATCTGGGACTCGCTCATCGACAAGGACCCTCCCATGCCCGTCCTGGTGGTGAAGTACATCGCCGACGGGATCAACATGTTCAACGGTGGCGTGGCGATGGGCGTCGACCTCGCCGACAACGACGACTGGGAGCGCGGGGACCGGTGGAAGTTCGGCTTCGACGCGACCTCCTGGGTGCTCAGCCTGGTCAGCTTCATCGCCGCCGGCATCAACCTCTTCGCGAAGGAAGAAGCCACCAAGAAGACCGCCAACAAGGTCGGCAACATCTTCGGCGGGGTGAGCGAGGGCCTGGGGCTCATCTCCGGCATCATGGATGTCTGCTTCACGGCCAGCGACGACGAGTCCAGCGCGGGTGATGTCTGGATCTCGTCCCTCGATCTCAGCGGGACCGTCGGCGGCAGCGTCGCCGGCTTTGCCGGCATGGTGCCGAAGGAGGCGGCCAAGGACGGCCTCTCCAAGACGATCCGCGTCGGCTGCATCATCGGCGGCAACGCGCTCAACGTCGGCTGCAAGGTGGCAGCTCTCGGCGTCGTCATCGGCCAGAAGGTGGACTGACCCAAGCGGCCGAGCGGGGCCCCAGGGCCCCGCTCACTTGCCGGGCACGAAGGGCTCTCGACGTCGGCGCCGCCCTGTGATCCACCCGATCCGCGGCTCACGGCTCCAGCGCCAGCTTCGCGCAGCCGAGCCCGAACGCGTCGATCACGTCGCCGGCGCGGCCGATCTTCTTCACAGCGACCTGACCCATCGGACAGTCCTCTGCGCCGAAGATCGCCCCTCCCATCGCCGTGCCGACGACCGCGAGCTCCTCGGCGACCCCGAGGCCGACCGAGTAGTCGCCCTGCGGGGACACGTCGACCGCGATCGACGCGCAGCGCACGACCAATTGATCGATCCACATGCTCTTGCGACCGCGGAAGCCGACCACCGCCGACGCACCTGGGCACATCGCCGTCCACGGCCCGCCGAGCTGGTTCATCCCCTGCATCAGGAGAGGCGACTCCATCCCGTGCATCGGCACGAACTCTTGCCCGTCATCGCCGAGCTCCAGCAGCGCGCACACCCCCTGGATCGTGCCGATCCGCCCCTGATCATCGAGGTGACCGACCAGGCCGATGAGCACCGCCGACTCGGCGCACGCTTGCGCGAAATCCGAGCCGTTCGGACCGCCCTGGATGGCCGTCTCCGTCACGTCGAGAGATAACGCCACGAGCGCCATCGGCGTCGTCTTGCACGCAAAATTGCAGGCGTCGACCTCGACGGCGTTCGCGTCGTCGCACTGCTCTCCCGCCTGTACGACCCCGTCTCCGCACGCGGGGAGCGAGCACGCGTTGGTGCACGCGTCGTCGTCCACCTGGTTGCCGTCATCGCAGCCTTCGCCGGGATCGACGACCGCGTCGCCGCAGATCCCCGCGCCGGTCGACGACCCGTCGGCGCTGCTATCCGTCGTCGATCCGCCGCTGGTCGTGCTCGTGCTGGTCGAGCTGTCCGTGCTCGTCGTCTCGCTCATCGTGCCAGCGCTCGTCGCGCTGCTCGTCGGGCCAGCGCTGGTGGTGGCTCCGCTCGTCGTGGTCGTCGTCGTCGTCGCGTCGGTGCTGCTCGCCTTGCAGGCCGCGTCATGCTGCATCCCGAGGAAGCCGTCGTCGACGCAGGGCACCGCGCACGCGAGCGAGGGGGCCACGAGCCCGAGAGCCAGCGAGCACCAATGTCGCCACGACAGACCTTCCAACATTGAATCACGATACCGCAATCTCACTGAAACACCTCATCAATGTGCGATGAATCGTCCTGTGCCGGGGGGCGTCGCCCCGCTCACTTGTAGGGCACGAAGGGCACCGACGAGGGGAGCTCGTTGTCCCCGATCGCGTTGGTGTTGCCGAGGCCGAGCTGACCGCTGACGTTGGCGCCCCAGCAGCGCAGTTGCTCGCCCGCGAACAGCGCGCAGTGGGTGTCGGCGCCGGTGCTGCCATAGATGGCGAGCGCGGCGGCGCCGAGCTTCGCGTCGGCGGGGGGCATCTCGCCCGGACCGTCGCCGATCGTCGTCGTGTTGCCGAGGCCGAGCTGGCCGACGTTGTTCTCGCCCCAGCAACGGACCTTGCCGTCATCCAGCAGGGCGCAGCTGTGGTCGTTCCCGCAGGAGACCCGGGTGGCGAGCCCACCCAGGTTGACGCTGGAGGGCGGCATCTCGCCCGGCCCGTCGCCGATCGTCGCCGTGTTGCCGAGGCCGAGCTGTCCCTTGTTGCTGCGTCCCCAACAACGCACGGCGCCGCCGTCGAGGACGACGCAGGTGTGGTGAACACCGGAGCTGATGTCGATCACCGTGCCACCGATGTTGACGTCGGCCGTCGGGAGCTCGCCCGGGTTGTCCCCGAGCGGGATCGCGTTGCCATAGCCGAGCTGCCCCTGGTCGTTCTGGCCCCAGCAGCGGACCTTCCCGGCGGCCGAGCGCGCGCAGGTGAAGTTGTTGCCGAAGGCGACCTGCACGGGCACAAAGCCGACCGGGACATCCAACTTGGGCAGCTCGCCGGGCTGATCCCCGACGTTGCCCGTGTTGCCGAGGCCGAGCTGACCGTCGCTGTTGTCACCCCAGCAGCGCAGGGCGCTGTCCGTGGTGATGACGCAGAAGGTCCCGCTCGCGCCGAACAGCGCCTTCGCCGGCTTGCCGACGGCGGAGTTCGCCGGCGGCAACTCACCCATCACGTCGCCGATGACGACGACACTGTTGATCCCGAGCTCGCCCTGCGTGTTGTCGCCGGCGCAGCGGACCGCCCCGTCCGCGAGCAGGGCGCAGGTCGAACTGCTGGCGATGGCGATGTCGACGACGAGCCCGCCGAAAGTGGCGGCCGGGGTCGGTAGCTCGTTCGCGGTGTCGCCCAGGGTCAGGGTGTTGCCGATGGCGAGCTGCCCCTTGCTACCCAGGCCCCAGCAGTGCACCACGCCGCTGGGGAGGAGGGCGCAGGTGTGGCCCCCGCCGTTCGCCACGCGGAAGTCGACGAGGCAATCCGCGGGGCAGCCGTCGCCGTCGATCATGTTGCCGTCGTCGCAGGCCTCGACGCCGGCGTGCACGAAGCTGTCCCCACATTGCGCGTCCTGGCAGGTGTTCGGGCAGGCGTCGGTCTGGACCATGTTGCCGTCGTCGCACTCCTCCACGCCCATCTGCACGAGCCCGTCGCCGCACGCCGCCGCCTTGCAGGCGAGGGTGCACGCGCCGTCGTCCTTGTTGTTCACGCCGTCGTCACAGGCCTCGCCGAGGCTCGGCTGGACGAAGCCGTCGCCGCACGCCGGCAGGGTGCACAGGTCGGTGCAGCCGTCGTCCGGGTCGCCGTTCTGACCGTCGTCGCACGCCTCGCCGACGTCGACCTTGTTGTCGCCGCAGCTCTCGAGTACGCAGCTCGCGTCGCAGCCGTCGCCGTTCTGCACGTTGCCGTCGTCGCAGCCCTCGCCCGGGCCCAGCGCCCCGTCGCCGCACACCTGCAGGCTGCAGTCGAGCTTGCAGGCCTTGTCGTCGCCGTTGTCCGCCCCGTCGTCGCAGGTCTCGCCGAGGCTCGCCTGGGTGAAGCCGTCGCCGCAGATCGGGAGCGTGCAGAGGTCGGTGCAGCCGTCGTCCTGATCGCCGTCTTGGCCGTCGTCGCAGGCCTCGCCGCCGTCTTGCTTGTTGTCACCGCAGCTCTCGAGCACGCAGCTCGCGTCGCAGCCGTCGCCGTCCTGCACGTTGCCGTCGTCGCAGCCCTCGCCCGGGCCCAGCGCCCCGTCGCCGCACACCTGAAGGCTGCAGTCGAGCTTGCAGCCCTTGTCGTCGCCGTTGCCCGCCCCGTCGTCGCATTGCTCCCCGGGCTCGACGACGCCGTCGCCGCAGACGCCCCCGCCGGTGGTCGAGGTGGTGCCCGCGCTGGTCTCCGTCGACGCGTCGTTCGTGGTCGTGTCGTTGGTGGTCGTGGCTCCGCTGGTGGTCGTGGCTCCGCTGGTGGTGGTGGCTCCGCTGGTGGTGGTGGCTCCGCTGGTGGTGGCTAAGCCAGTCGTCGCGTCGGTGGTGCTCGCCTTGCAGGCTGCGTCATGCTGCATTCCGAGGAAGCCGTCGTCGACGCAGGGCACCGCGCATCCCAGCGAGGGGGCCAAGGCGCCGAGGGCCAGCGCATACCAATGTCGCCGCGACATCCGACCCAACATACAATCGCGATCCATAAATCCTGTAATCATCGGACTTCTCCTCCCGGTCCGCCGATGCGCTGGATCTGATAGCTCCAGAGATCGCCGGCGGCGGCGGGCTCGGCACCGCCGCCGACGGTGCGCAGGAGCACGGCGTCGGCGGCGCGTGGCAGGGCCCGCAGGCGCGCGGCGAGGCGCTCGGGCGCGGAGAGCGTGTCCTCGGCGTTGCTGACATAGACGACCGAGAAGCGCAGATTGCGGGCGCTGGCGGCGGCGGCGATCGAGGGCATGGAGGTGTCGCCCACGAGGTCGCCGAGCACCAGGTGGATCTCACCATATCGCCAGCGATCGCGGACGAATGTGTACAGCGCCGGGTCGCCGAGCCAGGTGCTCGCGCGGCCATCGTGCTGGCGTGCGGCGACGCGGCCCAGGTGCTGCGCGAGCATGGGCCAGACGTCGGCGAGCGAGGCGGGGGGTCGGTCGGTCGGATCGAGGAGGCCGCCCAGCAGCGCCTCCGGGCTCGCGGCCGCGACGATCCGGCGGCCGAGCTCGCGGTGCAGATCGAGGATCTTGTGATCGTGATCGATGATATAGGCGCGCTCGGCCCGGCTGACGGCGAGGAGCGTGTAGTTCTGGTCGGCGCCGACGCCGAGGTAGGCGCCGCCGCGATCGGCGATCGCCGCGGCGAACAGGTCGTGGCGGGCCTCGTTGCTGATGAGATAGTGGGCCCTGGCCTCCGGGACAGGCTCGTCGAGCGGCTCGAGCAGCCACTGCGCCTGCGACGCCTGGGACGCCTGCGACCGGGCGTCGGCGAGGGCCTCGCCCGCGAGCAGCGCCGCGAGCAGCAGCGCCCCGCGGGCCAGCGAAGGCCCGACGAGGTCGCTGACAATGTCCCGTCGATCAACCACCGAGCGCCTTGCGTCCGGCTTCACGGTACATATCGAGCCAGTAAAATATCTCCTCGAGCGGGAGGCCGAATCGCATGGAGATCGATCGCGGGGCCTCGTCGCCGCGGATCATCGCCAGCACCGCGCGCTCGCGCAGGGCGATCTCTGGGTTCTCGAGGGTGCGCGGGCGGACCATCGCCCCGAGCGGCGCGGCGCCAGGGTGCCGGGGCATGGGCGATGTACGCCGGGGCCGCGGGGGCGGCGTCGGGTGGAGCGGTGGGCGTGGTGCTCATGAATGCCTCGGGTCGTGGTGGTGGCGGCGGCGGCGGCGGTGGTGCTGCCGGTGCTGGCGCCGGCGTCGGTGCTGGTGGCGCTGCTGCCGGTGCTGGCGCTGGCGCTGGTGTTGGTGCTGGTGCTGGGGGTGGTGGTGGTGACTCGGGTGGTGGTGGCGGTGCTGGTGCTGTCTCGGGCGGTGCTGCTGCCGTGGTGATCAGCTCGGGCGCGCGAGTCGGCGGCGGCGGGCGGGGTCTGTCCTGAAGGGCAGGTTGGTCGCTCATGACCGGGAGCCGCGCGGCCGGGTCGCCGAGCAGCACGTAGCCGCGGAGGTCGTTGCGCTGCATCCACATGCGGCCGAGGACCTGCGGCTGGATCGGGTCGGGCTGGCCGCGGACCAGGGCGTCACGCTGGATCTGATAGGAGGCGGTGAGGTCGTTGTTGGTCTCGCGATAGACGCTCATCAGGGCGTCGAGGCCGACGCCGACGCGGCTGCCGGCGAGCAGGCTGCGCAGGGTGGAGAACATCCGCGAGGCGCGGCTCTTGTTGTTGCCGGGGGCGGTGAAGCTGAAGGTCCACGCGAGGTCCATGTGGCCGATCACGGCGAGCGGGCCCCGCGGGTTGGCGAGCAGGGCCTGCGGCAGGGCGGCGACGAAGGGGCGGTCGCCGGACCTGGGCAGGCTGCGCAGGACCTCGGCGGCGGGCTGGCGGCTGCCGCCGTGGTCGGCGAGCTGCGCGAGCCAGGGGTAGAACGCGCTGGCGTCGGGCGTGCCGGCCGCGAAGCAGGCGATGCACATCCAGACGCCGCCGGGGAGGAAGGGCGCCTCGCGGACGGCGTCGGCGGTGAGCGGCGAATCGAGGCCCAGCGAGAGGGCGCCCTGGAGCGCGCGCTGCTGGTCGGGGGAGCGCCAGCCCTTGCGCGGCGCGCCGAGGCCGTGGCTGAGCGAGAGCAGCACCGAGGGCACGTCGCTGCCGACGGTGGCGAGCATCTCGTCGGGGCTCCAGTCGCTGTACGGGATCTCGGCGACGCCCGGGCGGTCGAGCTTGCTGGCCGCCGACCACGCCTCCGCCATTTGCATGCAGGGCTCGACGAGGCGGCTGTAGCCGGTCTGGATCGCCGAGGTGCCGTCCTGCACGGTGTAGAACAGCGACCGCCCGCGGTCGGCGGGCTCGGCCCGCTCGCGAGCGACGACCTTCTCGGCGTAGTTGCGAAAGCCCGTGAGGGTCGGGCAGTGGAGGCGGCCGACGAGGGCGCCGTTGGCGAGCGTGTGTTGCAGCTCGAGCGAGACGCCGTCGAGGTCGCCGAGGATCAGCAGATAGTGCGGGCGCTCCTCCTCGGGCACATCCTCGTCGCGGTGGACGTCGTTGCGCCAGCGGATCGCGGCGGCGCTGTCCATGCCGGGGTCGACGCGGTAGATCGTCGGCACAGCGCCCTGCTGCGCGTGGCGGTGGTCGATCAGCGCCCGGATCGCCGCGAGCATGCGATCGCCGTCCTCGCCGCGCGGGGCGATCACCGCCCAGCGCTGCGCCGGGAGGTCGTTCGGGTCGCGGTCGGGGGCCGCGAGCTCCATCGAATCCCGGCCGCGCGGGCCCTTCTCGGGCGCTGGCACGTCGGTCAGGGTCGACTCCGGGAGGCCGCCCTCGAGCACGGGGACAAGCTCCTCCGCGTCGGTGATCAGGAGCTGGAGGTCGGTCTGGGCGTCGGCGTTGCTCATGGTCGGTGGGCTTCAGTTGTTGAAGCAGTCGGCGCGGCACTTGTATTCGAGGGCGCACAGGGCGAGGTCGCGGCAGTCGGCCTCGACCGCCTCGGGCGTGCAGTCGTCCTGGCCGATCAGGCCCTTCACGACGCAGCTGCGCCACCTGGGCACCGCGCAGGCCTTCAGATCGACGGCGCACTGCTTGCGCACGCACTTCCCACAGACCGGGTTCTTCGGCGCCGGGATGCAGTACTTGAGCGGCGGCGGGAGCGGGGCCACGGTGGGGAGCGGGGTCGGTGGCGGCGTGCCGGTATCGGTGTCGGTATCGGTGTCGGAATCGGTGTCGGAATCGGAATCGGAATCGGTGTCGTTCGTCGGATCATCGGTGCTGCCGGAGGTCGTGAGATCGGCGGTGTCCTGGGTGCCGGTGCTGGCCGGCTCGACGGTGGGCTCCGCCAGCGGCGAATCGCCGGTGGGCGGCTTGCTGGCCCTGGGCCCGGCGGGGGCGCGGAGGCGGCCGTTCTCCTGCTTGCATTCGGTCAGCGCCGGGCTCTCGTCGCAGAGCTGGACGCTGGCGGCGGCGCCGGCGAGCGCGCCCGTGCCGGCGCAGGCGGTGGCGACCACGGCGACCTCGGCCGTCTTGGTGCTGACATACGCGATAGCGACGAGGGGGAAGGAGAGCAGCCATTTCTTGCCGCCGGGGCGGATCCTGATGTCGTTCGCCAGCAGGCGCCAGCGCCCGCGCAGGAGGTCGCGGAAGGCCCCGAGGTCCTCCTCCTTGACGCCGAGCACGAGGTGCAGGCCGCCGAGCGGCATCGCGGCCATGCGCGTGAGCGCCTCGACGAAGCGGGTGACCTCGGCGGGGTCGCGCTTGTTGTCGAGGAGCTGCTCGAGGCGGTAGAGGGCGATCAGCAGCGGTCGATCGGAGCGACGCTCGGCGCGTTGCAGGGCCGCCTCGAGCGCCGCGAGCGGCTTTTGGTCCGGGGGGCCGGCCTCGAGCTCGAGCTGGCGGTTGATGTGATCGACGAGCTGCTGGACGGTCGGGCCCTGCTTCTTGTCCCAGCGATCGACGATGACGCTGCGGACGTCGACCTGCTCGCGCAGGCGCGGCAGCACCTCCTCGACCACGAAGGCGTCGAGCTTGGTGGCGGTGGGGGCGTAGATCGTCGAGCAGCGGTACGCCATCAGCTGGCCGACCAGGATCGTGGCCAGCGCGGCGGGGTCGCTGCGGCGCATCGCCCGGCGATCGACGCGGAGCTCGGCCTTGCTCATGGCTTCACCTCCTCGATGATCTGCGTCAGGTCGGGCAGGGCCATCGCCACGGCGCGCACGGTGCCCTGGCCGAACAGGCCGCCGGCGCCGCGGTCCCAGATGTCCTTCTCGTTGTTCTCGGGGGCGACGACGGCGACGCTGACGCGGGAGGGCGGCCGCTGGTCGAGCAGCCAGCGCAGGAGCATGCGGTGGCGCCACTCGAGCACGGAGATGCCGACGCAGAGCATCGGGTGCGCGCGCAGCCAGCCGACGAACTGACACTCCCAGTCGGGCGGGAAGATGTCGCGGAGATCGATGAGGCCCTGGATATGGTCGTCCTCGGTGAGCTGCGGGGTGGTGAGCACCGGCTGCGTCTCGGGCGAGTAGCCGCCGTAGAGGCGGAAGATCATGAAGTCGCGGTCCAGGTCGACGTCGGGCGGAGGATCGTCGTTCTCCTCCCACTCGGGCTTGCCCGCGGCGCGCGTCAGGATCAGGCGCGCCTCGCCGCTGCCGGGCGCCGCCGGCTGAATGACGTGGATCGTGCGGCCCGGGTGGAGGTCGGCGATCGTCTGCTCGAGGAAGGGCAGCCACAACAGGGTGGTATGCGCGCCGGGCCGCAGGGCCCTGGCGATCGCGCGGATGAAGGGCGGCGCCTCGAGCTCGACGGTGGTGCCGATGGTCTTCTGGAACAGGCGGCTCAGCTTCCCCTTGCCGTGGCGGAGGGAGAAGCGCTGGGCGACGGCGCTGAGGCCGAGCCGCTCGGCGTCCTTCTCTCCGTCCTTGCCGAGCTCGGCGACGAGGTCCCGCAGCAGCTCCGCGTGCCCGGGGATGGCGGCGCCGCTGCCCCCGAGCACCAGCGAGAAGCGCTCACGCAGCAGGTTGCCGAGGGCGGGGTCGACCTCGCCAAGCGCCCCGCCGGTGAGGCCCGCGACCGGCGCGACCAGGCGGCGCTTCCTGAAGTCGAGGATCCGCGAGTCCGGGCCGCGCAGGTAGAGCACCGGCGAGAACACCTCGGCGCCGCGCTCGATGAAGGTGCGGCGGGTCGCCTGCAGGCTGGCGGCGACGTCGCCCATGCCGTCCCTGGTGCCGGTGAGCGTGCGATAGAAGACCGTGGAGATGTCGCGGGCGACCTCGGCCTTGACGGGCCACAGGTGGGCGAGCACCGCGTCGGCGCCGTCGCGGGCGAGGATCTCGGCGGCGCTGGCGAAGGCGCCGGGCCGGGCCCCGCTGCAGGCCTCGAGCACGACCAGGCGCAGCTCGGCGCCGAGGTTGGTGCGCAGCTCCTGGGCGAGGGTCTCGGCGAGCAGGAAGCCCGACTCGCCAGCGCCATCCTCGACGAGGTAGAGGCAAGGGTTTTGCCGCTCGTCGGTGCCGCCGTGGCCGATCCAGTGGATGATGTGCGGCGCGTCGCTGCGGCGCAGGCGCTCGAACAGGCGCGGGCCCGCGGCCTGGTCGCCGACGATCGGGTCGAGCCATTGCAGCGAGCCCTCGGCGATCGACTCGTGCAACGCGGCCTTGAGGCTGGTCAGCTTGTCCTCCTCGCCGAGCGGCGAGATGGCGAGCAGACGGACGGCGCGGCGGATCTCGCGGTTCTCGTAGGGCTCGGTCGAGTTGACGCCGCGGGTGACGAGCAGCTCAGGCAGGCAGCCGATGAAGTCGCGGGCGGTCTCCGGGCGACACATGACCTCCCACGGGAAGCGCTGCAGCTCGGGGTCGCGGATCATCAGGCGCAGCAGGAGCTTGCGGTCCTGCGCGCGGGCGACCTCGCCGAGGCGCACGAGGAGGTCGCGGAGCTGGTCGCGGAAGAACGCGGCATGCAGCTCGCGGGCGCCGGTGATCACGTGCTCGGGGAGCGCCGAGCTGGCGGAGACGGCCCGCCGCACGCCGCTCGCCAGGCCCGTCAGGCGCCCGAGGTTGATCGGCGCGAGGTCGAAGGCGGCGATACGCTCGCCGCGAGAGCCGCGCGCCGACACGCGGATCACCTGATTGTCGCGCTCGACGTCGATCTCTATCCACGACATATGCGTGCCACCCGTCGCGTTTCGTCGCTCATGGTGAAGGCCCCGGGTTCGTATCGAGCTCGATCAGATCCTCGTTGAGGCCGACCAGGCGGAACTCGATCCGGCGATTGGCGGCGCGGGCGGTGTTGCCGTCGCTGCCGTCGAGCGGCTGCTCGCCGCCGTATCCGGCCGCGCGCAGGCGGCACTCGACGATGCCCTGATCGACCAGCTCGCGGCGCACGGACATCGCCCGGCGCAGCGAGAGCGCCTTGTTGACGGCCGGGTCGCCGTCCGCGTCGGTGTGGCCCTGGATCTCGATCTTGATGTGCGGGTGCCGCCGGAGCACCTCGGCGGCCCTGGCGAGGATCGGCTTGGAGCTCTCGCTCAGACGATCGCTGAGGAAGCCGAAGGTGATACCGCGGAGGGTGCCCAGGATCGCGGCGATGTCGGGCGGGATCACGTCGGGGCAGCCGTTCTCGTCCTCGAAGCCGTTGACGGTCTCGGGGTCCTTTGGGCACCTGTCGATCAGGTCGAGCAGGCCGTCGCCGTCCGAGTCGGGGGCCGGGCAGCCGTTGTACTCCGCGACCCCGACGACGTCGGGGCAGGTGTCCTTGCGGTCCTCGGGGATGTTGTATTGCCCGGCGTCGTAGAAGCCGTCGCCGTCCTCGTCGACCAGGGGGGGGCAACCGTCGCGCGCGGCCAGGCCGGACTGCTTCGGGCAGCGATCGTCGAGGTTGCGGATGCCGTCGCGGTCGTCGTCCGGGCAGCCGCGCAGGCTCCTGACGCCGTGCTCGCGGGGGCACGCGTCCTCGCTGCGGGCGCGCTGGCCTGGGTCGGGCACGCCGTCGCGGTCGGTGTCGAGGTAGGGTCGATGGAGGGTGACGACGAGGCTGGCGAGGACCTCGGTGTGAAAGGTGCGGGAGGCCTCGACGGTATGGGCGAGCCCGAGGTGGGTGCGGGCGTCGATCCTGCCGCCGATCCAGCGGGTGGCGAAGACCTTGAGGCCGCCGCCGAAGTGGAGCGAGGGGTCGATGTCACGGCCGAGCGCGCCGCCGGTGCCGAGGAGGCCGCCGCCGACCAGGACGAAGGGCACGACGCTGTAGAGCGGGAGCTGGGCGACGAGCTGTCCGCGCGCGCCGAAGATCCGGGCCGCGGCGCCGGCGTCGGTGCGCGTCGGGGCGAGCCCGGCCTCGGCCTCGACGCCGAGCAGCGCGAGCGGATAAAAGCCGGCGCGCACGGCGAGGCTCGTTGCGGCCGGGGCATAGCGGCGCCACGTGGTGTCGTACTGATAGAGCTCGTGGTCGGCGCTCGGGAGGAGGGCGCCGACGCCGACGCCGAGCTCGACGACGTTGCGCCCCGGTCGCAGCCGGGTGATCCATCGCTCCGGGGTCGCAAGTCGGGACGCGTTGCCAGTCGCCGGCAGGGGGGGGGTCGATGACGTGGACGACCGGTCGGGCGTCGGTGTGGCGGCAGATGGTTCGGCGGTCGCAGGCGGGGCCGCGAGTGTCGCCATGGGCGTGACCATGACCAAGAGCCCCACGATCCACCGGATGCCGCCCCATCGGGCGTGGGCCTCATCGCGGCCGCCGGCGAGCACGGGGGCCTGTCGGTCCGCGTCGCGGCGCAGCAGTCGAAGGTCGGTGTCATCTGCGCTCATGAAGGGTCGCCGCTCTCGTGCTTGACGCCCGCCCGCGTGGTCTGTGAACGGCGGCGCGCCGCCGCTCGCCGCCGGTGACGGCGGGACGGTTGCAAACCGTCGTGAACCGTTCGCAGCGGCCCCTGGCGGCCCGCAGCGGCCCGCAGCGGCCCGCCCCGCCGTGGCAGGCAGCTTGCAAATCCGGCCCATCGTGACACTCCACGCGTGCTCTCCCGCTGTCGTGACCGCCGAACAGTTCTGGGGTCTGTGGCTGCGCGACCGCGACTATTTCCTGCGCAGCTGTCTGCGCTGGCTGCGAGGCAACCGATCCGACGCCGACGACGTCGTGAGCCGCGGGCCCTCAAGGCGCTCGAGTTCCTGCGCCGCAGCCCCGGCAGCGTCGAACGCTTCCAGCCGTGGGCCATGCGGATCCTCCAGAACCTGTGCATCGACCGGCTGCGCGGGGCCCAGCGCCACGCGCGGTGCATCTGCGACGACGACGTCAGCGAGGAGCTCGCGTGCGTCCACGCCGGCGTCGTCACACCCGAGCGGATGTTCTTCCGCGGCCAGCTCGGCAGCGCCGTGGCGGAAGCCGTGGGCACCCTTCCGCCGCGCCTCAAGTCCGCCTTCTGCCTCCGCTTCGTCGACGACCTCGGCTACGACGAGATCTCGCGCCGGCTGGTCATCACCCCGGCCAACGCCCGCAAGCGCATCGAGCAGGCGCGTCGCTTCCTGCGCGCCCGCCTCGGCGGCTACAGCGACTGAAGCAGCCGCGCCGCCAGGCGGGGGGGGGGGGGGGGCGGGGCCCGGCCGGGCGCGGGGGGGGGGGGGGGGGGGGCGCGGCGGGGACGGAGCAGCCGCGCTCGTGATCACGGCACCAGCTCGAGCTCACGCAGGCGCAGCTGCAAGGCCCGCAGCGACACCCCGAGCAGTCCCGCCATCGCCGCCAGATCGCCGCCCTGCTGGGCATAGAGCCCCGCGAGCTCGTCGCGTGGCAGGTCGCGGGCCTTGCGGACCTTTCCCGTGCGCTTCATCCGGGCGTACAGCGTGTTGCGCGAGACGCCGAGCTGCCGGGCGGTCGCCGCGATCTGCCAGTCGTTGGCCCGCATCGCCGCCGTCAGCTCCGCGTCCGAGACCTGCGTCCCCGGCTCCGGCTCGCCCGTCGACGTGGGCATCGACGTGGGCGCGGCCGGATGTGCGCGTCCGACAGTCCCGGCCGCGAGCGCCTCCACGACGCCGAGCACGTCGCCCCCGGCCAGCAGCGCACCGACCATCCGCCGCACCACGTTGCTCAGCTGACGCACGTTACCTGGCCACGCGTAGCGCAGCAGCCGGGTCATCACCGCCGTCGGCAGCTCCCGCGAGCAGTCGCGTGTCATCGCCTCGAACAGCTCGGACTGGCCGGCGCGGCGCAGCTCGTGCTCGAGGAAGTGCACGAGCAGGCGCGGCACGTCGTCGAGTCGGTCTCGCAGCGGTGGCACCACCAGCTCGTGCCCGGCGAGGCGGTGCAGCAACGACGGTCGGAACGCGCCAGATTCGATCGCTGCGTCGAGGTTCGCGTCGGTCGCCGCGATCACCCGCACGTCCACGCGCCGCGCCGGCGCCCCGCCGATCGGCTGGACCTCGCCGCTCTCGAGCACCCGCAGCAGCATCGCCTGCACCTCGATCGACGCCTCCCCGATCTCGTCGAGGAAGAGCGTCCCGCCGTCCGCCTCGCGGAAGTAGCCCGGCCTCGACTGCAGCGCCCCCGTGAACGAACCCCGGACATGACCAAACAGCTCGGCGATCGCGGTGCCGGGGTTCAGGGCCGCCAGGTTGATCGCCACGTAGCTCCTGGCGGCGCGAGGCGACGCCGCGTGCAGCGCCCGTGCGACCAATTCCTTGCCTGCCCCCGAGGGCCCGCGGATGAGCACCGGCACGGGCAGTCCGGCCGCCTGTGTGATCTCGCGGCGCACCTGCTGGATCCCCGCGCTCTCGCCGACCAGGCCGTACTTCGGCGCCGGCTCTTCGCCCCCGACAACGGCGTGCAATAGCAACACCACCCGCCCGCCGAGCTCGAGCACGACGCCGCGAGCGAGCCGCTCGGCGGTCACGGTCAACGGTCCTGTCAGCTGCATGGCGTCCACGGTCACCCCAGAGCCCGCGCCCATCGGGTCGATCACCACATCGCCCGCCTCGCTGGCCCGCAACATCAGGGGTGAGCGGCTGATGTACGGGTCGAGGAGCGGCCCGGTCACCCGCCCATCTGTGGTCCGCAGCTCCGGCGTGCGCCGCGAGAGCTCCACGCCCCCTGCGAGCCCCACGAGCTCGACCCGCTCGCCGATCCGCCGCAGCGACGGGTGTCCTGCCAGCGTCAGCAGCACGCGCCGTCGTGGTGCCGCGCGATGAGTCGCCCCGTTCGGCACCCGCGTCGTCTCGTCCAGCGGCCCCACCAATCCAACCATCGCCGACATCGAGTATCGGCCCAAGCAAGCGCTTGAACCAGGGACCAAGCTCGCACGCTCGTCGCCACCCGCTCGCAGGCGCAGGCGCTCACGTCGGCCGGGCCGAGCGCGCGCGAGGTACCTCAAGCGCGCGCTCGAGAGCCTGCGCGCCTCGCTCGGGGCTGAGGAGACGATGAGCGAGCAGCCGACGGCGAGCCGTGAATCGGAGACCGGAGGTCAGGACGGACGCGCCAGCGCTCGTGCGACGCGTACACAAGGCCGCCGCGCTCGCTGGCATGGGCGGACGATCAGGTTGTGGGTCGCCTCGAGCTCGCCGTGGCCCTCGACACGCGGGCATGCGATCAGTCCTCTCCGTCGTTGTCGTCGGCGGCGGCGGCGGGATCGTCGGTGGCGCGAGGCCGTCGTGGTTGCATCGGCCCCGCGGGTGAGGCGGGGCCGGGATCGGGTCACTTCGGGACGACGCAGACCAGCAGGGGCTCGGTCTCGTTGTTGCTCTCCTTGCATTCGTTGAGGCCGCCCATGCCCTTGCCGTCGTCGTCGACGACCGCGTGGATGGTGACGGACTCGGTGACGTTCGGGACGCTGAGCGTGACCTGCTCGGCGGCGCCGGCCGCCAGCGGGCCCTTGGTGAACGCGGTGCCCAGGTAGCCCTTGTTCTGCTCGTAGAAGGACACGGGCACGCCCGGCCCGACGCCGAGGCAGCCGAGATTGGCGACCCACACGCTCATCGCAAGGTCGGGGCATTTGACGTAGTCGACGTCGAGGTCGTAGACCTGCAAGTCGGGGGCGCAGAAGGCCTTGGCGCCCTGGGCGTTGCGGCGGTAGCTGTTGTATGGATTCATCGCCGGCGTGGCCCAGCTCGGCGGCTCGGCGAGCGGGATCTCGCCGACAAGGCCCACATTCGTGATGTGGTACGTATGTTGGTTCCACACGGGCCGGGTGGAGACCCAATTATCGAGTGAGTCGCCCCAGACCTCCAGGCCGCTGTCGAGCACGCCAGAGCCGCCGTCGTTGTTGGTCGGGAAGATGATCTCGGCCTTGAAATCGCCGTCGACGTCGGCGATGACTGGGTATTCGGTGCGGGTGCGCGAGCCGTTCTTGTCGCGGAACAGCACCTCGGCGTCGGTCATGTTGCCGTCGCACGCGGGGCCCTTGGGGTTCTTGAGGCAGTCGGGCTCGACGCCGGGGTAGATGCGCAGATAGACCTCATCGTTGTAGACGACCTCGTTACGGCCGTCGCCGTCGAAGTCGAAGACGGAGCTGCCCGTGACCTGGGAGGAGGTGTCATCGGTCGGGGCGCTCCACAGCTTGGTGAAGGTCGCCGCGCCGTCGTACTTGTAGACGATGTACTGGCTCGATCCGGCCGCCGCGACCTCGGGCTTACCGTCGCCGTCGAAGTCGGCGATGTTGGGCGGGCCGCCGGAGCCGCCGTTGGGGATCGGCGCCTCGGCCAGCTTGGCGCCGGTCAGGGGGTTTAGGGCGTAGATCTTGGCGCTGCCGACGATGATCACCTCCGGCTTCTTGTCGCCGTTGAAGTCGGCGACCCCGCAGAAGCCGTCGACCACCGCGCTGTTCCACAGCTGCTTGACGGTGAAGGTGTTGAGCGCGACCTTGCCCGAGAAGCCGAACGCGGTCTTACCGGCGATGAGCTCCTGGTAGCCGTCGCCGTCGAGGTCAGCGACGCAGCTGATCGGGCCCTGACCGTTCTTGCCCTCGCCCTGTGTGCCCTCGAACAGCTTCTTGCCCTTCGAGTTGAAGATCGCGTCGGCGTAGATGACCTCGGCGTCGCCGTCGTTGTCGAGGTTGGCGATCGCCACGGCGCTGCTGACGTTGGCGGCCGTGAACACGTCGGACTTCCACAGCGGCGCACCGGTGCTGCTAAACGCCAGGATGTTCTTGCCTTCACCTGGGACCAGGATCTCGGGCTTACCGTCGTAGTCGAGGTCGCCGACCGCCGGGCTGGCGGTGCTGTTGGTGTCGTAGTTGGTGTCGGTGTTGGTGAAGATCTTGGCGCCGTTGTCGCCGCGGATGATGCGGAGCACCCCGTTGGTGTCGGGCTGGCCGGCGGTGTAGCTGTTGAAGATGATCTCCGGGACGCAGTCCTGATCGAGGTCCACCACCGCGGCCGTCGATGACGATTGGTTGAACGTTGGTCGGTCGTTGACGCCGATGTCGAGGTGCGGCCAGCCCGGCGTACACACCTTCTTGACGCAGGACTCGGCGGTCTGGCACTGGCTGTCCATTGTGCAAGCCACGACCTTGCGCTTGCCCCACGTGAATGTGGGGACCGGCTTGAAGGTCTGGGCCGGCGGCTTGTAGATGCAGTTGAGGTCGGCCTTCGACGGCAGGCAGAGCTTGAGCTCGGAGTCGCAGACATTGCCGATACCGCAGTCATTGGCGACCTTGGTCGCGCATTGCTGGGTGTCGCAGGCGTCGCCCGGCACCACGCATTCGCCGAGGTAACAGATCTCCTGACCGTTGCAGCAGTCCTGCTGCTGGCCGCAGGGTGGGGGACCGCCGCAGTCCTTTTGACATTGCGCCTCGATGCAGAGCTGGTCCGGGGCGCAGCACTCGTCGTTGCATTGCTTGTCGGGCGCACAACCCTGGCCGCCTGTGCTCCCCGAGGTGTCGGAGACCACGCCGCCGCTGCTGCCGGTCGACACCATCGTGTCGCTCTGGGCCCCGCCGGTGCTGCTGTTGGTGTCGCTGACGTTGCTCGTGCCGGGGTCGGTGTCGGGCAGCGTGGTGGCGGAGTCGGTGGTCGGGCCGCTGGTCGGTCCGGCCGAGGTCGGCCCCGTCGTGGGCTCGCTCATCGAGCCCTGGGAGGCCGAGCCCGTGCCCGTGGCTGAGTCGCTGACCGTCCCGCTCGCCTCTGTGGGTCCGGGGCCGGTCGGCGATGTGCCGCTGCTGCCCGCGCTGGTCCCGTCGGTGAGGCCACCGGTCATCCCGAAGGTGTCCGTCGTGCCCGTGGCGTCACCGCACGCGGTGAGCTGCGCGACTGTCAGGCCGAGCGAGACACGCACGACCACCCCATTCCATCCACCCCATGTCAGTACCATCGGGCGAGCCTGACACGCGGCCGCGATCCACACAAGCGTGCTGGTCTGGCCGACGCTGCATGTGACAGCGAGCGGTCGTGGCCGTCGCCGGCGTTCGTGCAGGCGCACGAATGAGCGCTCCGCGGCACGGGCACAGACACCTGCGGCTGCGGCCGCGGCTGCGGCTGCGGGCATCCGGGCCCTGATCTGTGGTTGCGGTCGCTTGACGAGCCCGCGACGACGAGGCTTGCGCGCCTATCACGGTGATATCATCCTGCCATCAGGAGGTTTTCATGGCATCGATCCGCGAACATCGGGGCTTCACCCTCAACGGCTTCCTCGCGCTGGCGCTGTTCTTCGGGCTCGTCGCCTACGCCGGCAGCGTGGTCTACGAGGTCAGCACGGCCGCCGCGCTGCATGGCAACCCGCGCCCGCAGGACTTCATCCCGCTGTGGCAGGTCGGCGCCATCGGCCTGCTGCTGCTGATCTGCCTCGGCGGCTTCTTCGTCGTCCAGCCCAACGAGGCCCGCGTGCTGGTGTTCTTCGGCCGCTACGCCGGCAGCGTCGCCGACGCGGGCTTCTTCTTCGCCAACCCGCTGGCCGGGCGGCACACCATCAGCCTGCGGGTGCACAACTTCAACAGCGAGAAGCTCAAGGTCAACGACGCCCGCGGCAACCCGATCGAGATCGCCGCGGTGATCGTCTGGCGCGTCACGGATACCGCCCGGGCGCTGCTCGACGTCGAGAACTACAAGGGCTTCGTCGCGGTGCAGTGCGAGACGGCGATCCGCGCGGTCGCGACTCGCTTCCCTTATGACAGCCACGACGGCGAGGATTCGCTGCGCAGCAACCCCGACGAGGTGAGCGCCGCGCTCAAGACCGAGGTGCAGGCCCGCCTCGACGTCGCCGGCCTCGAGATCATCGAGGCCCGGCTGTCGCACCTCGCCTACGCCGCCGAGATCGCCCAGACCATGCTGCGCCGCCAGCAGGCCGAGGCGATCGTCGCGGCTCGCCGGCAGATCGTCGAGGGCGCGGTCGGCATGGTGGAGATGGCGCTGCGCCGCCTGCAGGAGACGGGCGTCGTTCAGCTCGACGAGGAGCGCAAGGCCGGGATGGTCAACAACCTCCTGGTCGCGCTGGTCGCCGACCGCGAGGCCCAGCCGGTGATCAACACCGGAACCCTCTACTGACGCCGGTGCCGTCATGAGCGACAAGAAGCGCTTCCTCCTGCGCCTCGAGCCGGATCTCTACGCCGCGCTCGAGCGCTGGGCCGCCGACGAGCTGCGCAGCGTCAACGGTCAGATCGAGTTCATCCTCAAGGAGGCGGCGCGCGGCAGCGGACGGCTGCGCGCGCCGGGTGAGGGCAAGGCCTCGCGGGGCCCGCCGCGGCCCCGTTGATCCGCACGGCCGCGGTCATGGCCGCCCCCAGGGCCACCGGCCTCGTTGCCCACCCGCCTCGTTGCCCTCGGCCGCGGAGGATCACCGTGGTAAGCCGCGCGCGGATCCAGCATCATGCGGCGGTCCATGCGACGTCCTGCACCCCGTAAGGCCGCGAGGCTCCGCCGCGCGGCGCTCCGTGCAACCGCCACCTTCGGCCTCGGCCTGAGCCTCCTGGCCTTCGGGACAGCCGAGGCCGCGCCCGCAGCTGGGCCCGCGTCGGCACCCGTGTCGGCACCCGTGTCGGGCTCTGGCGTCGCGCCGCCTTCTGCGGCCACGCCTGGCGCCGCGACGCTGTGGACGCCTGGCATCCGCGACGCCGCCCACCCGGGCCGCTTCGTCCGCGAGTTCGCCCGGCGCAAGGCCCTGCTGCGCGCCCCCGGTCCCGAGGCGGTGCTGGCACTGCTCGGCGCGATGGTCGAGCTGCAGGGCGAGATCCCCGGCCTCGAGATGGCGGCCTTCCTCGACGGCGCCCGCAAGCACCGCGAGCCGCTGGTCGCCAGCCACGCCGGCTACCTGCGCGCGCAGCTCGAGGAGGCCCGCGGCGATCAGGCGCGGGCCACCGCGATGTACCGCGCCGAGGGCTTCGTGCTCGACTGGCAGATCGTCGGCCCCTTCGAGAACACCGGGCGAGCCGGTCACGCAGCCGTCTACGCCCCCGAGACCGATCCCTTCTCCGCCGGTCAGAGCTTCGTCGGCAAGCTGCCCGGCGAGCCGCTGGTGTGGCGCCGCTTCGTCCACGAGCAGGCCCCGCGCGGCGCCTTCATCAACCTCGCCGACCTGCTCGACCCGCCCGAGCAGGCCGTCGGCTACGCGACCGTGTGGGTCAAGGTCGATCGGCCTGGTCGCGCCGCGCTGCACCTCGGCACCAGCGGCGCCTACAAGGTCTGGCACGACGGCGTCCTGGTCGGCAGCGACGACACCTACCGTACGCCGACGCCGCTGCAGGCCAGCCACGCGCTCGAGCTGCGCGCGGGCTGGAACCGCATCCTCATCAAGCTGGCCACCGACGACGGCATGTGGGGCTTCTACGCCCGGCTCAGCGCCCCCGACGGCCGCCCGCTCGCCGGTCTGGTGAGCACCCTCGAGCCGCAGTCGACGCCCGTGTCGCCTGGCGCGAAGGACAGGTCCGTTAGCACAGGTCCGAAGGGACAGGTCGCAAAGGCCAGCCCCGGCGCGGGCGGCGTCGCCAGCAGCCCGGTCGGCGTCGGCCGCCCCGGTGCGGGCGGCGTCGCCAGCAGCCCGGTCGGCGTCGGCCGCCCCGGCGTGCGCAGCCTGCGGGCCGCGCTCGAGGCGAAGGGGCAGGGGCCGCGCGCGCGCCCGGCCGACCGCCTCGCGCTGGTCGAGTTCTACCGCTGGACCTTGCCGTTTGCCCGCGAGGACCGCAGCGCCGTCGACCGCGCCCGCGAGGCCGACAGCGCGCTGGGCACCGCTCGCAGCGCGTACCTGCTGGCGACCCTCGACCCCGACCAGAACAACAGCCGCGTCGCCCTGCAGCGCGCCGTCGAACGCGCCCGCGCTGAAGGGTCCGGCTCCCGGGAGGGCGGCGCCCCGCTGCTGGCCACGCTCCTGGTCGAGCTCTCGCTGCGCGACCGTTACCTCGGCCTCGAGTCGCGGGCGCGGGCGCTGCTCGACGAGGCCTTCCGCACCGCGCCCGACGACGTCATCGTCGAGCTCGCGCTGGCCGAGCGACTCTCGGAGGACGGCTTCCCGCTGGCCGCGCTGGCCTGGGTCGGCGACATGCAGCGGCGCTACCCGGACTCGGCGATCCTGGCCCGTCAGCAGGCCGAGCGGCGCATGAACCTCGGCCGCACCGAGGAGGCGCTGCAGATCCTCGGCACCCTGCAGGGCGCCCAGCCGACCGACCTCGGCGTCGCCGCGGAGATGCAGGACGGCCTGCTCCGGCTCGGCCGCGCCGACGAGGCGGTGGCGATCGCCCGCGAGCGCGTGCGTCTGGTCCCCGGCCTGCCCGAGAGCCACCGCGCCCTGGCCCGCTTCGAGGAGGCCCGCGGCGACCTCGCGGCCGCCCGCGCGGCGATGCAGCGGGCCGCCGATCTGGCCCCCGCATGACGCCGACATCCACGCCCAGATCGGCCGCCTCGCCGCGCGCGCGGGCGACGTCTCGGCCGCGATCCAGAGCGTGCGCCGCTCGCTCGAGCTGCGCCCGCAGCAGCCCGACCTCCGCGACTTCCTGGCGACCCTCGACCAGGGCGCCCGCGACGACCTGCTCGCCCGCTACCCCGTCGACCTCGAGGAGCTCGCGGCGATCGCGACGCCGGCGGCGTGGAAGGGCAAGGACGCCGGCATCCTGCTCGCGCGCACGGCCGTGCGCGTGCTCCCCAACGGCCTCAGCGAGCGCCTCGATCACCGCGTCATCCGCGTGCTCGACGACCGCGGCATCCGCTCGCAGGCGATGCAGGGCGTCGTCTTCGACCCGGCCGAGGCCTACGTCGAGGTCCGCCGCGCCCGCGTGCGCCGGGCCGAGGGCGGGGTCGAGGAGATCGGCGACGCCAGCGTCGTCGCCCTCACCGACGCCGGTTACCGCATGTTCTACGACCAGCGCCAGCAGCGGGTCACCTTCAACGGCCTGCGCGTGGGTGACACCCTCGAGGTCGCGTTTGTCCGCCGGGACACCGCGGCGCGCAACAAGTTCGACGACTACTTCGGCGAGATCGCGGCCCTCGAGGACGTGCTGCCGCAGCGCCGCCGCGAGTACATCCTCGAGGCGCCGGCGGGGCGCAAGCTGTTCTTCAACCAGCCGGTCGAGGCCAGCCCCGGCAAGGAGCCCGGCACGACGCTCTACAAGCTGGTGGTCGGCGAGCGCAAGGGCATCCGCCCCGAGGGCAACATGCCGGGGTGGACCGAGATCGCGAAGTACCTCCACGTCAGCACCTTCGCCGACTGGGACGCCGTCGGTCGCTGGTACTGGAGCCTCGTCAAGGAGCAGCTGGTCGTCGACGCCAAGATCCGCGCCGCCGTCAACGAGGTCCTGCTCGGCCTGCCCGAGGGCGCCGACGAGCGAGCCAAGGTGCGCGCGCTCTACAAGCACGTGATCACCAGCACCCGCTACGTCGGCCTCGAGTTCGGCATCCACGGCTTCAAGCCCTACCGCACCACCGACGTCTACGACCGCCGCTTCGGCGACTGCAAGGACAAGGCGAGCCTGCTCAAGGTGATGCTCGCCGAGGCCGGCATCGCGTCGAACCTCGTGCTGGTGCGCACCCGCGATCAGGGCACGATCGGCGCCACGCCGGCCTCGCTGTCCGCGTTCAACCACGCCATCACCTACGTCCCGAGCCTCGATCTCTACCTCGACGGCACCGCCGAGTTCTCCGGCCCGGAGGAGCTGCCGACCGGCGATCAGGGCGCGACCGTGTTGATCGTCCGCGACGGCGCCGGCGCCGAGCTGCGCACGATCCCGACCAGCAAGCCCGGTGACAACGCCCAGACGATCCGCCAGACCATCGCCCTCGCGGCCGACGGCAGCGCCCGCGTGCAGCACGAGCTCACCGTCACCGGCGCCGGCGCGGCCGGCTGGCGCAGCATCTTGCAGAGCGCCGACAACCGCAAGGAGCGGCTCACCCACGCCTGGGGCGGCCAGTTCCCGGGCGTGGTCGTCGCCGACATCGAGGCGCCGACGCTCGGCGACGTGCTGCTGCCGGTCAAGCTGCGCAGCAGCTGGCAGGTGCCGAGCTGGGCCCAGACCCAGGGCGACGGCCTGCGCTTCCCGGCGCTCGGCTACCGCACCGGCCTCACGCGCCAGCTCGCCGGTCAGGCCAAGCGCGAGCACGACCTCGTGATGGCCGCGCCGTCGATCGAGGACAGCCAGCTCGCGTACCAGCTGCCCCGGGGCTGGAAGATCGTCCAGGCCCCCGCCGACAAGCAGATCGACACGCCGCTGGCGAGCTTTCGCCTGCGCGTCGAGCAGAAGGGCGACACGGCCCAGGTCAGCACCCACATCGAGTACCGCAAGTCCCGCTTCACGCCCGCCGAGTACCGGGCCCTGCGCGACTTCCTCAGCCAGGTCGACGGCAGCCTCGATCAGGTGTTCGAGATCCGTCCGGAGCGCTAGGCAACCCATGTCATTCCCGTCCGCACCTGTCCTTCGGGCCATGTTGTCCTTCGCCGCGATCGCGGCCCCGATCTCGCTGCCGGCGTGCAAGCACAAGGCCGAGACCACGCAGGCGCCGTTCACCGCCGACGCCGCCCGCCAGCGCGCCGCGGAGCTCGAGCGTCAGCTCGTCAAGCAGCCGCAGGACGACGTCGCCGCGCTCGAGCTGGCCAACCTGCAGTGGTTGCACCTGCGGGCCACCGCGAAGGCGCTCCCCACCTTCGATCGCCTGGCCGCGCGGGGCAACCCCTACGCCCAGGTCGCGCGCATGATCATCGCCGACGCGCGCCTCGACCTCGTCACCGTGCGCAGCATGGCCCACGCGCTGATCAAGGGCGCCGCCGCGGCGCCGGGCCTCGCCCCTGCCGATGTCGCCGAGCGGGCCGCGCTGGCCGAGCTCGGCGCCCGCTACATCGGCGAGAACCACGGCGAGCTGCCCGACGACGACCTCGACTTCACGCGCTTCTTCGCGGAGGTGGAGCGCCTGCCGCTCCCGGTCGCCGTCACCCAGCCGCTGCTGAGCCAGCGCGCCAGCATCGCTCGCCGCCTCGATCAGCCCTACCTGGCCTACTACGAGGCTCAGGGCTGCGTGCGCGCCTGGCAGGTCGGCAAGGTCGAGGGCCACCTCGAGGCCTTCGAGCTGCGCCGCGCCGCGGCCGACCCCGCCGCGTTCGAGCTCGACCCGCAGGCCGTGCTCACGCCGCTGTCCTGCGTCGTCCGCACCTGGAACCCGACCCCGCGCGCCGGCATGCGGCGCATGCGAAGCTACCTCGACGTCCCTGGCGAGCAGCTCACCCTCAACATCAGCAGTCAGGAGGCGGTCCGCGTCTACCTCGACGGCGCGCCGATCCACCGCAGCGACCGCAGCGACCGCTGGCCCCGCGGCGACAACACCCTCGAGCTCAAACTACAGCCTGGCATCCACCGCCTCGACGTCCACACCGCCGTGCCGCGCGAGAAGGTCTGGGTCCTGGTCCGCGCCACCGACCACCGCGGTCAGGCCGTGCCGGCCAGCGTCGAGGCGAAGGGCCCGCTGGCCCCGGCCTTCACAGGTCAGCCCGTGCGCCCGCGTTCGCCGTTCTTCCCATATGCACAGGGCCCGATCGCCGGCCCGAGTTACGCGCCGCTGCGCATGCTGCTGGCCGCCTCCGACGCGATGGCCGACGCCAACAGCGACGACGCCGAGGGCTTCATCAAGGCGCTGCGCCACGCGGGCCCGAACTTCGCCGAGGGCGAGCTGCTGGTCGCGGCCTTCGAGACCGGCGACCCCACGCGTGACCGCAGCACCTCGACGGCGCGCCAGCGGGCGGCGATCGAGCGGGCCCTGGCGATCGACCCGGGCCTCGCCCGCGCGAGGATCCGCCTGCTCGAGATGGGCCTCGAGCGCGGCGAGACCAGCGAGGTCCTCGACGCCGTCACCGCGCTCGGCGACAAGGCCCTGCGCAACGTCCCGGGCGAGCTGCTGCGCTACCAGGCCTACCTCGCCCGCGGCAACGAGTTCCAGTCCGACGCGGCCCTGGCCCGCGCCGCCGCGATCCACCCGGAGCACTGCGCGGTGCTCAAGGCCCAGCGCGTGGTGGCCCAGCGCCGCGGCGACGTCGCGGCCGAGGACGCGCTCTCCGCGAAGGTCGAGACCTGCCCCGGCACCACCGGCACGCGCGCCCGCCTGGCCGCCCGCCGCGGTCGCCGCGACGAGGCCCGCGCGCTCTACAAGAAGCTGCTCGAGCGCACCCCCGACGACGTCGACGTGATGGCCGAGCTCGCCGAGCTGGCGATCAGCGAGGACAAGCTCGACGAGGCCCTCGGCTACCGGCGCAAGATCCTCGGCCTGAACCCCTACGCGACCAGCATGCACGTCGCCATCGCCGACCTCCAGGCGCGCATGGGCGACCCCGCGGCCGCGCGCGCCAGCGTCGGCGAGGCGCTGGTCCGGGTCCCGCAGAGCATGGCGATGTGGCAGGTCGCGCAGAACATCGGCATCCCGGACGACCTCGAGGCGCTGCGCGTCGACGGCCTGCCGATCGTCGCGGCCTACCGCGCCGGCAAGCACGACCACGCCGGCGTCGGCGAGGTGCTGGTGCTCGACCGCAGCGTCACCCGCGTGTACCCCGACGGCAGCCAGCGCCACATCATCCACACGATCACCGAGCTGCGCTCCAAGGAGGCGATCGACCGCTACGGGGAGATCGAGCCGCGCGAGGGGACCCGCACGCTCACGCTGCACAGCATCAAGGCCGACGGCCGCGTGTTCGAGCCGGAGTCGATCCCCGAGAAGGACGGCCTCAGCCTGCGCGGCCTGCAGATCGGCGACTTCGTCGAGTACGAATTCATGTTCGAGCGCGAGGAGCTCGGCCTGCTCCCGGGCTACGTCGACCTCTCGACCTTCCGCTTCCAGTCGCCCGAGACCCCGTTCCACATCTCGGAGATGATCGTCGCCTACCCGAGCGACATGCCGCTCAAGGCCGAGCTCCGGGCCGGCGCGCCGCAGGCCGTGGTCACCCGTCTCGCTGCGGTCGCTGGCCTCGCTGCGGGCGCTGGCCAGGGCGAGCTCACCGTGCAGCACTGGCGCGTCGACCGTTCGCCGCGCCTCGGCGTCGAGCCGCAGATGCGCAACAGCCTGTTCGAGGTCCCGAACGTGCGCGTGTACAGCGACGTCGACACCGCCGCGTGGCTGTCGGCGCTGGGCCTGCGCATCTACACCGGCCAGCGCAGCAACCTCGAGCTGCGCCAGCTGACCCGCAAGCTGATCGCCGGCAAGACCTCGCCGCGCGCCCGCCTGGAGGCGCTGCACCGCTGGGTCGTCGAGAACGTCGAGGAGGTCGGCGAGCTCACCGTGCCGGCCACGCTCACGCTCTCGGCGCGCAAGGGCAGCGGCATGATCCTGCTCAAGACCATGCTGCGCGAGGCCGGCCTGCGCGCGGAGCTGTGGATCGCCCGCGACAACTTCGGCGCCGACATCAAGCCCGGCGGCAACCCGCTGTTCGAGTCCTACGATTCGCCCTACCTGGCCGTTTGGACAGGTGAGGGCGAGACCCCGACGATGGTCATCACCGGCTCCAAGGTGCTGCCGCTCGGCTACCTCGTGCCCGGCCTCTCGGGCGCGGCCGGCTTTCGCATCCCGCTCAGTGAGAGCGACACGGCGCCCGGCGCCGTTCGCTTCCCGGTCCGGCCGGCCGCGCTCGCCGACCGCCGCAGCTACCGCGTCCGCCTCGAGCTCGGCCGCGACGGCAGCGGCCGCGTCGAGGGCAGCATCGAGCTGCAGGGCATGGAGGCCGCGGCCTGGCGCGACGTGCTGCGAAACCTCGACCGCGACCGCATCAACGACGGCTTCGAGCGGGCCGAGCTGTCGGTGCTGTTCCCCGGCGCCACGGTCGAGCTCGCGGACCTGCAGATCGAGCAGGAGAAGCAGCTGGACGCCCCGCTGCGCCTGATCTTCCAGGGCGGCATCCGCGGCGCCGTGGTGGCCCAGGGCGGCGAGCTGCTGATGCGCGCCGCGACCGTGCCGCTCAACGTCGGCCTCGGCTACACGGCGCTGCCCGAGCGCAAGACCGGCTACGCGATCCCCTACGCGCCGTTGCTCGATGCCGAGGTGACGATCCAGATCGCCGGGGCCAAGTTCACCGGCACGCCCAGCGCCGAGACGATCGACACGCCGCAGGGCAGCTACCACCGCAGCGTCGAGGTCGGCGCGGAGGGCCTGACCGTGCGCACGCGTGCGACTCTCGGCACCGGCGTGTTCGGCCCCGAGGTCTACCCCGCGCTCGCCAGCCTGACCCGCCGGGTCAAGGCCGCCGAGGACCAGGTCATCCGCGCCCGCTGAGGCGTTGCCGCAGTCGCGCGGACGGGCGACGATGCCCCGATGTCTCCCCGCGTCCCCCTGGTCCTCCTCCTCGCCCACGCGGGCGCCTGCGGATCGTCGTCGGAAGCCTCGACCACCGGCGACGTGAGCAGCAGCAGCGGCGAGAGCAGCAGCGGCGAGCCCGTCACACCGACCACCGGCGAGGCCGCGACCGGCAGCGACGACAGCACGAGCAGCGCAGGCAGCGACGCGAGCAGCAGCGGCTCACTCGCCACCAGTGACACCGGCGACACCGGCGAGACCAGCGACACCGGTGATCCGGGCATCGTCTACCCCGAGCCCGACTGGCAGCCCGGCGATCCGATGGCGCACGGCTTCGACCCCGCGGGCCTCGCCGGCATGGCCGCGCTCGCCGAGTCGAGCGACTCGAACTGCCTGGTCGTCACCCAGGGCGGCGCCTTGATCGGCGAGTGGTACTGGAACGGCTTCGACGCGGCCAAGAAGCAGGACAACGTCTACTCGGTCACCAAGTCGGTCACCAGCGCTCTCGTCGGCATCGCCGCCGAAGAGGGCCTGCTCGACATCGAGGCTCCGGTCGGCTTCACCGAGTGGGCCGGCAGCGACAGCGAGGCGGTGACGATCCGCAACCTCATCAGCAACAACTCGGGGCGCGAGTGGAGCTTCAACAGCGACTACATCGCCATGGGCGTCGCCCCCGACCAGACCCAGTTCGCCCTCGACCTCGGCCAGGACAAGCCGGTGGGCACCTTCTGGGAGTACAACAACGCCGCGATCCAGACCCTGGAGCGCGCGCTCAAGACGGCCACCGCCGGGCCGCTCGGGGACTACGCCCAGAGTCGACTGTTCGACGCGATCCACATGAGCGCCGACATGGGCAAGGACGGCGAGGGCAACGCGCTGACCTACCAGGGCGTCTCGGCGTCGTGCCGCGATCTGGCGCGCTTCGGCTACCTCTACCTGCGCGGCGGCACCTGGGCCGATGACGTCCAGGTCGTCCCCGCCGCGTGGGTCAGCGCCACGATCACGCCGAGCACCGCCTTCAACAGCGCCTACGGGTACATGTGGTGGCTCAATCGCCCGGGCCACTGGATCTTGCCCTCGGTGCCGCTGCGCACCGAGGGCGACGGCAAGCTGATCCCCGCGGCGCCCGACGAGGTGTTCGCGGCGATCGGCGCCTTCGGTCAGTTCGTGGTCGTCGATCCCACCACCGATTCGGTGTGGGTGCGACTCGGGCCGATCGACCTCGGCGACGCGTCGGGCTTCGGCAAGCTCAATGCGCTGTGGGACGCCTTCGAGGCGGCGCAAATTCCGTAGACGTCGTAGAAGCCGTGGCCGCAGGGCTCAGCCAGCGAGCGCCTGGCCGGCCCGCGCCAGCGCCGACACGCAGGCCAGCGCCGCGTCGAGCTGGGCGTCGCTCGGCAGCGCGGCGCACGGCCAGATGAGCAGGACGATGCCGTTTTGGTGCAGCAGGTAGGGCCGCGGCAGCTGCATCAGCGCCTTGCGCACGGCCTCGTCGCACAGCTGCGGCGCCCGGGCGCGGTGGTTGCTCCACAGCTGCAGGCCGGGCTCGCTGTCGACGCGCTGGCCGGGGTGGCGGGCCGTCTGGGCGACCGGCGAGCTGTGGGCGAACAGCTCGCAGACGAGCCATGGGCTGCGCGGCAGGCGGGTCTCGAGGAACACCCCGATCTCGCCGTGGGCGACCGCGCCCTGGCTGAGGTGGAAGCTGGCGCCCGCGACGGCGCCGATCACCGCGAAGCCGCCGCTGCGCTCGACCAGGTGCCAGCCGCGGCGCTTGGCGAGCGCGGCCCAGTGGGCCCGGTCGCGGGCCAGGCTGCGGCGGTGGCGGATCCACAGGTTGGCCAGGGCGAGCCCCGCCGCGGCCGCGAACGCGGCGCCGAGCAGCAGCCCGCGCAGCGAGGGCGGGCGCTCGAGGAGGGCGTGCAGGGCCGGGTGCGCGTGGCGGGAGGCGAGCACGACCGCAGGCTAGCACGCCGCGGTGGTCCGCCCCAGATCCCGCGATCACGGCTCACCTGTCCCTGGAGACAGGCACCAATCGCCTGTCCCTGGGGACAGGTGCGGGCCTAGACCTTGAGGCCCGCGAGCGGTCCGGTGCTGTCGTCGCCGAAGCTCGGCGTCGGCACCTCGAAGGCCTCGGCGATCGAGATGAAGAGGTTGGCGAGCGGGGTCTTGTCCGGGACCTTGAGGTGGCGGCCCGGCGTGATCGCGCCGCCGAGCTTGCCGGCGACCAGCACGGGCAGGTCATCGTGGTTGTGGGCGTTGCCGTCCGCGATCTCCGAGCTCAGATAGACCACGGTGTTGTCGAGCAGGGTGCCGTCGCCGTCGGGGCTGTCCTTGAGCTTCTGCAGCAGTTTGGCGAACTGCGCGACCTCCCAGGTGTCGATGATCTCGAGCTTGGCGAAGTTCTCGGGCAGGTCCTGGTGGTGGCTGATCTCGTGGTGGGCCCCCGGGGCGCCGATGAACGCGTGGTCGCGGCCGCTGCCGGCGTTCTCGAGCATGAAGGAGATGACGCGGGTCTGGTCGCACTGCAGCGACAGCACCATCAGCTCGGTCATGAGGTCGACGTGGGTCGCGTGGTCCTGGTAGGCGCCGGAGAACATCGCCGGCAGCTCGCAGACGGCCTCGGTCTTCTCGTTGCTGACCCGCTTCTCGAGGTCGCGCAGGCCGGTGAGGTACTGCTCTAACTTGTCGCGGTCGGTCTTGCCGAGCTTCTTCTGCAGATCGAGCACCTGGTCGTTGGCGTAGTCGATGACGCTGAGGCGGTTGGCGTGGCGGATCGCCAGCTGCTCGGCGGTCGCGTCGGGGTCGAAGCCGGAGAACAGCAGGTCGAAGATCACCTGCGGGTCGGACAGCTTGGGCAGCGGCGTCTTCGGGTCGGCCCACGAGATGTTGCTGGTGTAGGCGCACGAGTAGCCGCTGTCGCAGTTGCCCATGGTGCCGCCGCTGGCGGTGCCGAACTGCAGCGAGCGGTGCGGCGTCGCGTCGCCGATCTGGTTGGCGATCAGCTGGTCGATCGAGATGTTGTTGACGAAGTCGACCTCGGACTTGAGCACGTGCGTGCAGGTGAGGAAGGCCGAGGTGCCGCCGGCGTGGTCGCCGGGGCCCTCCGGCTTGGCCGGCAGGTTGGCCAGGCCGCTCAGGACCAGCACGTCGCCCTTGAGGTCGACCATCGCGTTGGCGTCGACCAGCGGCGCCAGGATCTTGGTGAGCGCGTAGTCGGGGCCCTCGCTGGCCGGGGTCCACGAGGGCATGTGGATGCCGCAGGGCAGGTAATAGAACAGGGCGCGCAGCGGCGAGGGCATCGGCGCTGCGCTGGCGCGTCCTCCGACTTTGGGCGCGAGCGCCTCGAGCCAGGGCAGGGCGATCAGGGCGCCGGCGCCTCCGAGCATGGCCCGGCGAGACAGAGTGCGGCGAGGAGGGGTGGAGCTGCGCGTCATGGTGGTGGTTCTCCTGGGCTCGCGGGCGCGGTTCACATCGAGGGGTCGCCGCGGCGCTGGCGGAAGGCGTCGGAGGTGACGAGGCTGACGACGAGGTCGGCGAAGCGGTACTCGCCGGTCTCGAAGCCCGCGACGACCTCGTCGAGGTAGGGGATGTCGGCCAGCGCGGTCGCCCGGCCGAGCGCGTAGATGAAGGTCTTGCGGGCGACGCAGCGGGTGAAGTCGGGCTCGCTGCTGATCAGCGTCTGCATCTCGAGGCCGTCGACGAAGGGCTTGCCGTCCGGGAGGGTGCCGCTCGGGTCGATCGTCAGCCCCTTCTCGTCGGCTCGCCAGGCGCCGAGCGGGTCGTAGTGCTCGAGGCCGAAGCCGAGCGGGTCCATGGCGACGTGGCAGCCGGCGCACTTGGGGTCGGCGCGGTGGGCCTCGAGGATCTCGCGCTGCGTCTTGCCCTCCACCGGGTCGAGCTTGGTGTCGACGCCGGGCGGCGGCGGCGGCGGGACCTGACACAGCAGGTTCTCCAGCACCCACTTGCCGCGCTTGACCGGCGAGGTGTGATCGGCGTGCGAGAGCACGGTCATCAGGCCGGCCTTGTTGAGGATGCCCTGGAACGGCAGCTCACCGAGATCGGCCTCGACGAAGTCGGGCCCGAACGCGCCCTGCAGGCCGTAGTGGGCCGCCAGGCGCTGGTCGACGAAGGTCTTCTTGCTGGTCAGGAGCTCGAGCATGCTGCGCTCACCGGCGAAGAAGCTGGCCGCGAACAGCCGCATCTCGGTGCGCATCGAGGCCTTCATGCCGTCGTCCCACTGCGGGTAGAGCAGGACGTCCTTGAAGGCGAGGTTGACGTTGCGGATCAGCCACCACTGGCCGGCGAAGTTGTCGATGAGGGCGACGGCCCGCGGGTCCTCGAGCATGCGCCGGGCCTGCAGCTCGACCTGCTTCGGGTCCTGCAAGTTGCCCTGGTCGGCGGCCAGCAGCAGCTCGTCGTCGGGCATGCTGCTCCACAGGAAGTAGGACAGGCGCGAGGCGAGCTCGTGGTCGGCGAGCGGGTGCGGCGTGAGGTCGGTCGGGGTCGGGTCGAGCTCGACGCGGAACACGAAGTGCGGCGAGACGAGCACCGCCTGGAGGGCGACGCGCAGGCCGGCCTCGAAGTCCTGACCGGCGGCCTTGGCCTCGCTGATGAACTGGTAGAGGCGCTCGACCTCGGCGTCGCTGATCGGGCGGCGCCAGGCCCGACGGGCGAAGGCGCGGAGGATCTCGCGGCCGCAGCTGTCCTCGCCGTCGACCACGGGGTCGCAGATCATGATGCGCTTGCGCTGCTCGTTCTCCCCCATCACCAGGTCCTGCGGGCCCTCGACGCTGAACCAGTCGACCAGCAGGTTGCGGTCGGCCATCAGCATCTCGTCGTAGTAGTCGTTGGTGAACTCGACCGCGAACTTGTGCAGGCCGGCGGTGGCCTCGATCTCGACCTCGTAGATCGCGGCGGCGTTCTCGACCGCGTCGGTGTCGACCATGAAGACCGGCACCTGGTCGACGGTGAGGTTGACGTGGGGGAGGTCGGGTCCGGCCTGCTGACCCCAGACGCGGGCGCGAAACAGGTACTTGCCGGCGTAGGGCAGCTCGATGGTCTGGTACACCTCGCCGTTGGAGTAGAGGTTCCAGGCGTCGCCCGACTGCTGACCGACCGAGGCGAGGGCGGTCTCCGCCTCGATCTGGAACTTGGTCGGGTCGGTGATCGGGATCGCCATCGCCTCGGCGATGAGGCCGTCGGCGGCGCGCTCATACAGCTCGGCCTGCAGCGGCGAGGTGCTGAGCACGTCGGCGATGTTGTCGAAGCCGAGGCCGAAGTCGTCGGCAGGGAACGCGTCGGCCGGGGTCTGGCTGGTGCCGAGCAGGTCGCGGACGGTGTTGTTGTACTCGTTGCGGTTGAGGCGGTGGATCGTGACGCGGCCGGGGTCGTCGGCCTCGCCGCCGCTCTCGGCGGTGTCGGTGGCCGTGGTGTCGTCGCCGACCGAGGTGGTCGGCGGCGTGTCTGTCGCGGAGCCGGGCTCGGTGGCGGCGCCGGTCGCCTCGCTCGCGCTGCCCTGACTCGAGTCGCCGCAGCCGCTCACGGCGACGAACAGCGCGAGGCCCCACGTCGCGCCGCCGAGCGCGGCGAGGTCCGATCGACAGAGGATGTTGCGGTGGTGCAGGGAAGCCATCACGCACGGTTATCGAGGCCGCCTCCGGGGCTGTCAACGGTCGCCCCGGGCCCCCAGAGCGTCGTTTCGCGCGGGTTTTGCGGGCCTTGAGGGCGCGGGCGCGGTCGCCTTGTGGCGGTGTTTTGAGCCATGCCTGCGGCCACGCGGGCCTTGAGCGGTGAGCAGGCGGCGCGTAGTCTGAAGGCCGCATGCGTGGGGTCCTTGGTCTGGTAGCCGGGCTGGTTGCGATCGCGGGGGCCGCTGGCTGCCTCGTCGTGAAGATCGACACCAGCGACTCGCTGACCGACCTGTCGCTCAGCGACACGCTGACCGACAGCTTCACCCTGACCTCGAGCCCGACCGACACCCTGCCGACCGGCGATCCGACCGGCGATCCGACCAGCGTGACGGACACGGACACGGACACGGACACCACGCCGGGGGTGTGCGGCGACGGGCAGGTCGGGGTCGGTGAGGCCTGCGACGACGGTGACGCGGACAACAGCGACGAGTGCCTGGCGAGCTGCGAAGTCGCGAGCTGCGGCGACGGCTTCGTGCACGCGGGCGTCGAGGCCTGCGACGACGGCAACCAGAACGGCGGCGACGGCTGCGAGCCCGACTGCACCCTCGGCGAGTGTGGCGACGGCGTGGTCCAGGGCGGCGAGCAGTGCGACGACGGCAACGGCGACAACGCCGACGATTGCCTGGCCACCTGTCTGAACGCGAGCTGCGGCGACGGCTTCGTGCGCGCCGGCGTCGAGGCCTGCGACGACGGCAACGCCAGCGACACCGACGCGTGCGTGCAGGGCTGCGTGGCGGCGAGCTGCGGCGACGGCTTCGTGCAGGCCGGCACGGAGCAGTGCGACGACGGCAACCAGACGCCGGGCGACGGCTGCGACAACTGCATCAGCGACGCCCTGCCGCCGGAGTGTCAGGGCATCGCGGTGCTGCAGGAGGCCTCGCGCAACGTCAGCGCCGGCACGGACGAGGTCGAGTGCGATCTCGAGCTCCCCGTCGAGGGCCAGTGGTCGCGCTTCTCGGGCCCCGCGGGCACGACCATGCCGACGGTCGCGCCGCCGGAGTTCGCCTGCGGGACGCACGCCCCGGGCTGGCTCAATGGTGCGATCCCCGTGCTGGCCGACGGCATCGTCGCGCGAGACGTGTGTTTCCACTGGGAGGGCAACACCTGCAACTGGAAGGTCCCGATCTCGGTGCGCAACTGCGGGCCCTTCGTGATGTTCAAGCTGATGCCAGTGCCGACCTGCGCCCTGCGCTACTGCGGCAGCGAAGGTTGACCGCGCCGGGCGAGTGCGCGGATAACGGTGAGGATGTCCGCCGCGCCGCGTCCCTGGTCCCTCGCGCTGTCCTTCCTCGTGATCGGGGCCTGCGGGCGCGGGGAGCTCGCGGTGACCGAGAGCGGATCGAGCAGCGGCGGCAGCACCGACGACGTGACGACGACGGGCGCGCCCACGACCATGCCGCCGACCACCACGGTCACGCCGACCACGTCGCTGACCAGCGGGGACCCGACCAGCGAGAGCGACACCAGCACCAGCAGCAGCAGCGGCGATACCAGCACTGGCACTACGGGCACGGTCGAGACCGGCGGCAGCAGCAGCGGCGGCGCGAGCAGCAGCGGATCGAGCGGAGGCGACACTGGCGGCAACAGCTGCTGCGTCGCCAGCGACGCGCCCGGCTGCGACGACGTGAAGGCCGAGGCATGCGTGTGCGCGGCGGCGCCGGAGTGCTGCGCCGACGCTTGGAGCCTGGGCTGCGTGGCCAAGGTCGACCTGCTCGGCTGCGGCGACTGCGGCGGGCCGCCGCCGAAGGGCGAGTGCTGCGAGGTCGGCGTGGTGCCCGGCTGCAGCGATCCCGCGATCGAGGTCTGTGTGTGCGAGCAGATGCCGGAGTGCTGCTCGGACGTCTGGACGGCCGAGTGCGCGGCGGGGATCGAGGGCCTGATGTGCGGCAGCTGTGGTCCGGGCCCCGAGGCGTGCTGCGAGGTGCAGCAGACCCCGGGCTGCCCGAGCCCGCAGATCGAGGACTGCGTGTGTGTGGTCGACGCGTTCTGCTGCGAGTCGGCGTGGGACGATATCTGCGTCGGTGAGGTCGACAGCCTCGGCTGCGCGATGTGCCCGGTGCCGGTCGGGCCCTGCTGTGAGGGCAGCGGCGGGCTCGGCTGCGAGGACCCGGGCATCACCGCCTGCGTGTGCGCGGCGATGCCGAGCTGCTGCGACAGCGAGTGGACGGCCGAGTGCGCGGCGATGGTCGAGCCGCTCGGCTGCGCGATGTGCCCGAGCAACTGCTGCGTGGCGCACGGGGACCCCGGCTGCGAGGAGCCAGCCGTGAACGACTGCGTGTGCGCCCAGGACAGCTTCTGCTGCACGGACTTCTGGGACGATATCTGCGTCTCGGAGGTCGAGGGGCTGGGCTGCGGCAGCTGTGCGTGACTCACTCGACGGTGGCGATCAGCTCCTTGAACTTCGGCGCGTGGGTCATCTCTTGCAGCTGCACGGCGGGCCGCGGCATCGCCTCGCCGCCGCGCAGCTTGCCGAGGTGGTCGCTCCAGCGGGTGTCTGACGGGTAGATGACGACGCTCGGCAGGGTCTTGCTGTGGAAGGCCCGCTGCATGGCGAGCTTGCCGTCGTCGGCGCTGGTGACGTCGATCTTGATCAGCTCGAAGCGGGCATTGAGGAGCGGCTCGACGCTGGGGTCGTGGAAGGTGAGCTTGTCCATCTCGAGGCAGGGGGCGCACCAGGTCGCGCCGAAGTCGATCACGACCGGGAGGTGGCGCTCCTCGGCGGAGCGCAGCGCGGCCTCGAGGCCGGCGCTGTCCTCGACCGTCCGCCAGGCGCCGCTCGGGACGTAGATCATGTTGTTGATCGCTATCTGGGCGCCCAGCACGGTGAGCGCGACGGCGACGCCCTTGCCGAGCTTCTCGCCGAGGCCGCCGTAGAAGCTGCGGTGGATCGCGCCGCCGAGCAGGCCGGCGAGGGCGAGCGCGACGCCGAGGTAGAGGCCCCAGGTCGGGTCGGTCATGAAGCGGCGCAGCGCCGGCGACAGCGGGGCGACGAACCACAGGGCCATGACCACGAGGGCGATGCCGAAGAAGCTCTTGACGTACTCCATCCAGCGGCCGGGGCGAAACAGGCTGGCCCCGAGCGCGACGGCGAAGAACAGGCTGCCCATGCCGAGCGCGTAGGTGAAGAGGAGCGAGCCGCCGTGGAACACGCCGCCGCCGTCGGCCGAGGACGCGGCGATGTACGCGAGCAGCGAGAGCAGCACCGGGCCGGTGCAGGGCGCCGAGATGAAGCCGCTGACGAGGCCCATGCCGAAGGCGCCGAGCGGACCGGCGCCGCCGACCGAGTTGAGCCGCGTCTGCAGGGAGCTCGGCAGCTGGAGGTCGAAGGCGCCGAACATGCTGGCCGCGAGGGCGAGCAGGAGGCCGACGATCGGCAGCACCACGACGGGCTCGCCGAGCCAGGCCCCGAACTGGCCGCCGGTCAACGCGACGACGATGCCGAGGGTCGTGTAGAGCGAGGCCATGCCGAGCACGTAGGCGCTGGCGAGGAACAGCGCGCGCCCGCGTGACACGCCCTGGGCCCCGAACACGGCGACGGTGATCGGGATCAGCGGGTACACGCAGGGGGTGAGGTCGACCAGGACGCCCTGACCGAAGGCCCAGGCGTAGGTGCCGAGAGTGGCCGCCTGGAGGCCGTCGGGCGCGAGGAGGGAGGCGAGGAGTGTCGTCATGGCCAGCGCCTAACCATACGCCGTCGGCCCGGAGTCTGACCCGCCGTGTTGCGGGTGGCGATCGGAGTTAGGCCACGCGCGGGCCCGGGAATACGGAATTTGGCCAGGCGGGGGTCGTCACCCGGGGATCGGCGGCTCGCACAGCCCGCCCGACTCGATCTGGGCGTTGGTGCGGAAGGTGTTGAGCGCCTTCCACGAGGGCGGCTCGAACTGCGGGATGGTGCCGTCCTCGCGGACGTTGGTCACGTGATAGGTGTGTTGATTCCAGATCCGACGCGCCTGGATCCACCGGTCACCCTTGTCGCGGATGACCTGCACGGTCGGCGAGCTCATGCCGCCGTATAGGTTGGAGACGACGACGATCTCGGCGGAGCCGTCGTTGTCGACGTCGGCGACGATCGGGTACTCGGTGCCGGTGGCGCTGCTGCGCGGGGTCTTCAGCAGCGGCGTGCCGGCGCCGTCGAAGACGAACATGAATTGCTCGTCGGCGTACATCGCCTCGGCGATGCCGTCGCCGAGGAAGTCGAAGGCCGTACCGGCGGCGATGCCCGACTGATCCGAGACGGTGGCCTTCCAGATGATCGTGGCATCGGCGCGGTAGCTGGCGTAGTTGTTGCCCGAGCTGACGGCGTAGTCGCTGATGTCGTCGCCGTTGAAGTCCTGGATGGTGGCGGGGCGGTACCAGACGAGGCCGTTCGGCGGGTCGCCGGTCGGCCGCTTGTCCTGATACTTGATCGCGCCGGTGTGATCGAGCAGCGAGATGCCGTTGACGTTGGTGAGCAGCACCTCGGGCTCGGGGTCGCCGTCGAGGTTGGCGACCTGCGGGAAGCCGGGGAGCAGGTTGGTGTTGTAGTAGATGGTGCCGTCGTGGTGCACGGCGGCGTGGCCGATGACGACCTCGAGGTCGCCGTCGCCGTCGAGGTCGGCGGCCGCGGTGGCCGAGTAGTTGGGCGCGGCGGCGGCGGCGGTCCACAGCAGGGCGCCGTTGTGATCGAAGAGCTGGTTGCCGCCGAAGATCTCGATGTCGCCGTCGTTGTCGAGGTCGGCGAGGCCGAGCGCGGCGATGTAGGAGTTGGCCCACGGGGCCTGGCTCTGCCACTTCTGGGTGCCGTCGTGCTCCCACGCGATCAGGCGGCCGTCGGAGCCGGCGCTGACGATCTCGGCGATGCCGTCGCCGTCGATGTCGCCGAGGGCCGGTGTGACGGTGGAGTCGACCGGCGCGGCGAGCTGGAAGTGGGCGGTGCCGGTGGCGCCGTCGAGCACGTAGATGTGGCCGGGGCCGCCGATCCCGGTGGCGGCGACGACGACGATGTCGGGGATGTCGCAGAGGTCGATCGCGCCGTCGGCGTTGTCGTCCGTGAGGTTGGCGACCAGCGGCGTGACCACCGAATAGATCTCGCCGTTGGCGCCCGGCCAGCTCCATTGCACTTCGGGCTCGAAGCTGTCGGCGGGGGCCTCGTCGTCGCACTCGCCGATCGCGTTCATGTCGTCCTGCACCTTGCACAGGTCGACGGGCGGGCCGGTGGTGCTGCTGGTGCTGGGGTCGCCGGTGCTGTCGGGCGTACCCGTGGTGCTGGTGCTGCCCGGATCGCCGGTGGTGCCGGTGAGGGTGAGTGCGCCGCTGCTCGCGTCGCCGCCGCTGCTGTGTGACTCGCTCACGCCGCTGTCGGTGGTGGCGCCGGTGGTGATGCTCGTGGTCGGGAGCGGGTCGCTGGTGCTCACGCTGACGCCCGTCGGCGTGGTCGGGCCAGGGCCGTTGCTGGTGCCGCTGTCATCGCGGCCGCCGTCGTCGCCGCAGGCGAGGCCGAGGGTGAGCGCGCCGAGGGCGAGACGGAGGGGCTGCATCGGCGCACGGTCCCACGCGGGTCAAGCAGCGGTCAAGCAGCGGGGGAAGGCACGCGCCCGCGCTCACAGGTCCCTGCAGGGCGGCTCGCGGCCGAGGCTCACGGCCTGGAGGTTCAGCTCGGCCGCGGTGGCGGGCGAAAGCGCGGCGCAGCAGGCGTACTCGCTGTTGTCGTTGATCAGCGAGATCAGGAGATCCTCGGGCAAGCCGAAGCAGCACGCCGGCGTGGTGGCGCCGCCGTCGGAGGTCGCGCTGCACCGGGGGAGCGCGACGCAGGTGCCGTCGTCTGGCTCGTAGCACGAGATGCGCACGCCGGGGGTGCCATCGGTGTAGTCGAGCACGACCTCGGAGTCGGAGAACAGCGCGGTGCCGATCAGACCGTCGGGCTGGAGGGCCTCGGGGTTGGTGTCGCGCCGCATCGCCGTGACCATCGGGTGATCGGCGGGGATGATGACGGTGGTGATCCAGCGCTCGGGGTTCGGCCCGGGGCTGCCGCTCGAGTTGTCGATCACGAAGGCCTCGCCGAGCACGGCGGCCGTATCGAGGGCCGCGTCGGCGCAGCTGTTGCCGCTGCCGAGGCGCGGGCTGTTGCCCGCGGCGGCGCTGTCACACTGGGCCTTGAGCGCCTTCTGGCGCCGCTCGAGCCGCTGGCACGCGGATGGGCCGCTCGAGCTGGCGAGGCCCGGCACGAGGCCGACGCTGCGGACGCGCACCTGCAGGAGCGGCTGCTCCTTGCTGCCAGCGGGGGGCCAGCCGGGCAGCTCGAGCGCGCCGATCGTGCCGTCGATGCAGGCGGGTGCGCCGAGGTGGCTGCTGCCGATGTCGCCGCCGTCGCCCGCGCAGGGCGGGAGCTTGAGCTCGTTGAGCAGGCGACGGGCGCTGTCCTCGAAGAGCACGAGGCCGGCGATGCCGGTGGCGACGACGAGGCTGGCCTCGCGGCCGCGGTCGAGGTCGGTGGTGTCGAGCGGGGCCGGGGTGACGACGCAGCCGCGGTCTTCCTCGGCGCGCGTACCCGACGCGCCGGTGGCGGAGTGATAGCTGCCCGCGGCGCTCGCGGGTCCAGCGGCGAGGCGACAGCGGCCGCGATCCGGGACCCACTCGACGGTCGCGGGCGGCGGGGCGACGCAGGCGTCGAGGACCATGCGGCTCGGTCGCAATGCGCTGGCGACTCGCTCGCGATCGAAGGTGCTGAGGTAGTCGCAGCTCTGGCCGCCGGCGAGGCACACGTCGGTGATGTCCTTGCCGAGCAGGAGTCCGGGGAACTGCAGCGGGATCGCGGCGCGACCCTGGTCGGCGAGCACGGCCTCGGAGCCGGGAAACTCGCGGTAGAAGGTGACCTCGAAGCGAGTGCCGTCTGGCTCGCGGTGGTGGGCGAAGCGGACCGCGAATTCGCGGAGCAGGTTGCCGCCGATGACGCCGCCGACGTAGGCCGGTGCGCCCGCGGTGCCAGTGCGCCAGCTGAATGGTTGGGCGAGCGTCGACGGGTCGCGCGGCAGGCGGACGACCGGGGTGTTGCTGAAGCGGAAGCGGCTGAGCGAGTCGCCGAGGACGGTCGCCTCGGCCTGCGGATCGAGGATCTGCGCCGCTGAGCGCAGCTCGAAGCAGGTGCGCTCGGGGACGGCGACGGTGGTGTCGTCGGCCAGCATGGTGATCGCGGTGGCGCTGTCGATCAGCACCGGCATGCATGCACCCGGGTCGCAGGTGTCAGGCGGGCCGAGGCAGACCTCGCTGCAGCCGCCCTGGGTGCCGGGGCAGGGCTCCGGGAGGTAGGCGAGGCGCGGCAGGGGCGAGGCGTCGCCGGAGCCGAGAGCGACCGGGCGTCCGAACTCACCCTCGGCCTCGACCGAGTCGAAGTTGCAGGCCAGCGTGAGGGCCGTCGTGAGGCCGATCGTGAGGCCATTCGTGAGGCCATTCGTGAGGGCCAGCGCGAGCGGTGCGCAGTGGAGCCCGGAAATTGCCGCGAGACGCGGGCGAGGCGCCTGTGGGCCTCGCGTCGCGTCTCGTGGTCTCTCTGCGCTGGTTGCCACCCTGCCGGGTTCTAGCACAGCTGGCAGCCGGCTACTTGGCGGCCGCGTTGGAGGCCAGCTCGGTCAGCTTGGCCTCGAGGCGGGCGATCAGCTCGTTGATGCCCTTGTCCTTGAGGATCTTGTTGAACTCGAACTTGTAGTTCTTCGCCAGGCTGATGCCGTCGGTGATGATGTCCTCGGTGAGCCAGACGCCGTTGACTTGGTGCATCACGTAGACGACTTCGACGACCTCGGGCTTGCCGTCGCGGCTGAGCGAGACGTTGGTGATGACGTGGGTGCCGCGGGGCTTCGTCTCCTCGCCGACGTAGGCCAATTCGTACTTCTTGTCGGTCCGGATGCGCTTGAGGTAGTTCTCGCGGATGAGGCGGGTCAGCAGCGCCTCGAACTCGGCGCAGCGCGGCTCGCACTTGGCGGCGTAGCGGGCGGGGCCGCCGAGCGAGGTCTCGGCGAGCGCCTTGTAGTCGAGCAGCGCGTCGACTTCCTTCTGCAGCGTGGCGATATCGGCACGCTTCTTCACCAGCTCGACGACCTTCCCGTGGCGGGCCTTGAAGGTGTCCATCGCGCCCTCGGCGGCGGCGGCGGGGCGGGCCAGGCCCAGCAGGCACACAGAGGAGAGGGCGAGCCCGGTGATGAAGTTTCGTGCGGAATTCAGCATTGGTGCCTCTTTGAGTGGCGCTCAGACGCCTTGCGTTACAGTGCGATTCACGGAGTGGGTGGTGTCGCGCCTGCGGGGTCCTGAAGCGACACTCCCACGGTACGCGAGAGCGAGGCCAGCGCGACGTTCTGGGCATGGATGGACTCGAAGTGCTTGAAGCGCCACTCGGCCCAGCGGGTGAGCGCCCTCTCGAGGTCGGTGAAGTTGCCGCCACCGACGGTCTGCTTGAGCTGTTGGTCGATGACCAGCTGTTTGGCCTTGCGGATGGCGCTGGCAGTGAGCTTGACCGCTTGTTCGGCTTCGAGCAGGTCGCGGTAGGCCTTCTCGACCTCGAGGGCGAGCAGCAGGTTCGCTGCCTCACGCTGGGCCTCGGCCTCGCGGCGCTCGGCGCGGGCCTTCTTCAGGTTGAAGGCCTGGTTGTGGAAGTCGAGGGTCCAGTTGAGGGCGAGGGCGAGGACCAGGCGGCTGTAGTTGAAGCGGTCCTGATAATACAGGGCGCGCATGTCGCGGTCGGCCTTGTTCGAGAAGGCGATCTGCACCGAGGCGACGACGCCGAGGTCGGGGAGGAACATCGAGCGGGCGAACTTCTCGCCGGCCTTGCGGAGATCGACCAGACCGGCGGCCATCTTGGCCTCGGGGCGGGCCTTGAGACCGAGATCACGGTAATGGTCGACCGGTTTGAGGCCGCCCGCGACGCGGTCCGTGAGCAGGTCGCGCTCGCTGACATCGAAGCCGGGCGGGGCGGCCTCGCCGGCGATCGTCCACAGGGTCGCGAGGGCGACGGCCTCGATCTTGCGGGCCGCGTTCATGCGCTCCTGCAGGGTGAGCTCGCCGAGCTCGACGCGGATGAGGTCGGCGGGGTCGCGGTCGGGGTTGGCCTCGTCGGGGTCGGCGTCGTCGCCCTCGCCGAGCTCCTTCGCGATCTGCCGCTTTGCGTCCTGCAGGACCGACCAGGCCTCGTGCAGGATGCCGATGCTGCCGCGCGCGAGCAGGAGGGCGGTGTGGGCCTGATAGACGCGGAGGATGGTCTCCTGGCGGGCGCGCTCCTTGGCGAGCTGGGCCAGGGCGACGCCGGCGCGGGCCATGGCCTTGCCGTTCTTGATCTTGCCGAAGGTGTAGAGGGGGACGACGAAGTCGGCGTTGAAGCGGACGGTGACGCCGGCGCCGGCGAGCTGCTTGAAGTAGCCGCCGACGGTGTCGATGTCGACGCCGCCGGGCGGGCGGCAGAACTGGAAGTCGATCGGCGTCGTTGTGCCGAGCGCGTCGCTGGCCGGGAGGGTGAGGTCGTCGCAGCGGGTCTGGAAGCCAGGCGCGAGCGCGGTGGTGGTCTTGATCACCGGGACCCAGGCGAAGCGGGCCTTGAGCAGGACGGCCTCGAGCTGCTCGACCTGGGCGTCGGCGGCGCGGATCAGCGGGTTCTGCAGGCCGAACTCGACGATCTGGGCCCGGCTGAGCTGAGGGACGCCGTCGGGGCGCGGACCGTAGGCGTCCATGCGGCGGGCGGGCGGGAGCTCGAAGAGGTCGGCCGGGGCCTGGGCGCCCGCGCTGCTGCGGGTGCTGAGGACCGGGGTCGCGGCGGTGGTGGCGGGCTTGCTGTCCTTGGGGACAGGTGTCGCGGTGGTGGGGTTGCTGTCCTTGGGGACAGGTGTCGCGGTGGTGGGGTTGCTGTCCTTGGGGACAGGTGTCGCGGCGGGGTTGCTGTCCTTGGGGACAGGTGTTGCGGCGGTTT
>NZ_JADJNN010000009.1 GCF_016714285.1 Nannocystis sp.
CGTCCATGATATTACGCTTTCGAATGTCGTGAAATGCCTCCCGGCACATCAAGATCTCGAATAGTACAAAGCCCTGAGACCTTCTCCGAATGGAGCGTAACCGTCTATTCTGGCAATGGGCGAGCCGTCGTGTATCACGACCAGATGCATCGAATGCGTGGCGTCGGCTTTGACGCGATGCTCATCTCCCAGCAGGCTCGGATATCTGACAAGTTCTCCTCGGGGCAACTCGCCAACAATACCAGCCTGCAAAACAGGTTGGAAACCGTCGCGTTCGGCCTCAGGTCCCGTCATGAGGTCGCCGATTTTCGAGCTGATCCGTGGTATCCCAGGGCCGATGCGCTAGGCGCGCTAGTGTCGCACGCTCGGATCGAGCACAACCAGGATCGATTCTTTCCGCGCGGGCAAGAGGGCCAAGTCGGTGCAACCCTGCATGTTATCTCCTTGATCGAAGAGCCCGACAATAAGCGCATAATCGTAGCTGACCCGTTTTGATTTCCGCACTATCCAGGGTGATATCACGCGTGGCAAATCTGACCGCCACCTCTCTCACAATCGTAACGTCACCACGTCAAGACGTTCAGATGGCGAGACATCCTCTTTTCTGCGTGATGCCGTCAAAAGAAGTATCACAAGATCCTCCCGCGAAGGCTCCAAATAATTAGCCTCGCACGTGGAGACGAGCAGGCATTTCACGACAGATATATTTGCCTGCAAAAGGCTGATGGTCGCGCTATGTAGTCTATGTGACTAACCAACAGTCTAAACAAGCTCGCAGCCAACTGGCCGTTGTGCATTACGCCACTCCGGGCGTGCGGTGTCGCTGGACGTGGGTGCTATCTCGAGAGCTTGGCGAATGGAGTCGACATCCACAGTCGAGACGCCGAGGTCAAGCGAGAGATTGTTTGGCCGCACACAGATATAGACATTGAAATCACGAAGCGGGTCGAAGGACCCGACCGCCCCGAAGCGAGAATGGAACGAGCGCTACACTGGCTGCTACCCGGACTGGGGTCGTTAGACGAACTCCTGTCTGCAGCCAACGAATGCGGCCTGCTGCTTCCCAGGGGAGATCAACACAGATCGACGTCAATGGTCCTCGTCTCGTCGGGATGCTTGAATCGTCTTGGCTCGAGCGCCCTCCCCAGCGACATATTGGCCTTAGTCGGGATATTCCTCGGCCTTGGCGAGATGGTTGCTAACAGTACAGGGCGTGAAACGACACGAGAGTTCCTCGCCCTACTAAGTGGATCGCCCAACTCGTTGGCCCGCTACCTCCGACCTATTGAGCGTTTCTGTCAGCCAAAGCGCAAGCAGCACTCAATGCGTGATGGGCATAAGCCCTACCGCGGCCACAGTGCTTGAAGCTATCCATAGTTCGGCCGTTGACATGGAGACGATTCTCAGGATGTCGAACATCATCGGGACCCGAAGCATCCGTGTGCATAGTTGGGGATTTCGTTGGGTCGCACACAATTGCGACTGCGTTGGATCGAAAGGAGTTTCGGATTGGCTCGCAACGACAAGACTCTCCGTGACGGCTGCCCAGGACTTTCTATCGGGGTGGAGGCTCTCTGCGAATACCCTCTTGGCCCCGAACTCATCGAGACTCTTATAGCGAGATCAGTGGTTCGCCTCCGGAGTGTATCTGCTCTGCCATTCAATCGGAGCATATCGCATTCGCCCAGCGCTGAGCTTCGAGAGGCTTTCCGCTTTGCTGAATGGGCTTGCGATTGCCCCCGCGCTCAAAGCGAGCGCGCTTCTTCACTCGTATAAATGAGACCCTTCACGACTCTTTGAGCGGTGTTGCCGATGATCTAAGCATTGAGTCTCTCGCTGCTCGATGGGTGACTGCCGGCTTGAGTGACCAGGAATATCACGAACTCCTAAAGCTGGATCGGACTCATGGATCTCCATGCCTTCCCGTACTGGCGGCTTTATTCGCTGTCGGTCGCTTCGCAGTTGTGGGCCGAGGACTCGACAAGGCAATCGTCGCACATTCTCGACGCGAGTGGTGAAATGCATAAATCAGAACACTTGTTCAGAGATGACGTTGACCAAATCGAGATAACGTTGCAATCTTGGCTGCGTATTAGGACTGAGACAAAGCCTTTTGGTCTTCTTCCCAGCCATCAAGATCTGACGAGATCGATCGTTGCGGTTTGTCGCCCGTTTGCGGAGGAGTCAGGAGGCACAGTGTGGCGAGTTCAAATGAGGTCGCTCGTCTGTCTTACGTACGTTGGAGTTAGACTGCACACCCTGTTGGGCGAGGTACCACGTGCAGGTGATTTCGAGGGTTTTCTCCTCACGCAGGTGGTGGTGCCGGTTTTGAGCCTCTGTCCAGGGATTCAGAATTTCATCAACGACACTCGCAAATCCCTAATGGAGTCGTTTGTTCTCGCGGCTTTTAAGAAGACTCGGATCAAGAATAATAACACCTCAATGCTGTTAGATATTGTCGCAGATAGTCGCTTCAGCGCAAGCCTTCGAGACAGACTCGCCGAACTCCGTTCGCAGATCGATTGATCGTCGTTCGCCGTAGGACTGCACTGGTCGGACGCTCCCCGAGCGTGCGCCAGGACATGAGATGGGATCTCCGCATCGTCTCGTTACGGCCAACCGCTGGAATCGGAGCAAGTTCTACAGACATACAGAATCCGTATCGGGGGGTATGCCTGAGCCAATATCATCAGGTGCGAGCGCATCGTAGCTCTTCCAGATTTTCTCAGGCTTCCGTGGGGAGATCGTGGTATCGAGAAGTGCGAGGTATCGCATCTTGACGCGCGATTGGGGGATCTGCGCTGGTGCATCGAGTTCACTCTTGTTGGTGCGCGCCGAAAGATCGTTTCTGTCTTCCCCTCGCACGAATAGCAATCTCCAGGGCGATGGGGTTCGTTCCTCCAAGGCGAAAGTCAACGCGTTCCTGGGAGCCGGTGCGAAATCTCCGCTCTTCATCTATCGGCACATCAAGTTCGTTCAGGAGACAACCGAGTAGCATCTTGAGAGCATCTCTCTCTCCAAGCACCAGGAGTGAACAGAAAACCCAGGACGCCCCCCGGGGCGGCGGGGGGGGGCAGGGGCCGGAGGCGCCGGCGGCGGGGGGGAGGGGCCCCCCCCCCCGCGGGGGGGGGGGCCCCGCCGGCAGGCGCTGTCGGGCCCGCGCGCGCCGGCACGAGGGACAACCGCCCGCGCTTGTTCGGTGCGATCACCGCGAACGTGCCCAGATTCCCAAACACGTCCCGCGCCCGGAGCACGACGCGGTGTTTCCCCGGCTTCAGGTCCGCGGGCAGCTGGATCTCGAACGCTTCACTATCCCCATCGAACAGCCCGTCGGCGGGGCTCGCGGTGTGGAAGCTGCCGCCGTCGATGCTGTAGTGCACAGCGATGATACGGCTGCCCTCGTCGCGGGCACGGGCGGCGATCTTGCTGCCCTGGACCTTGACCTCGTCGATGGTGGGGCGTTTGTGGTCGACCACGAAGGGGGCGCTGACGACTTCGTCGGTGCGGGCGCGGGCGGAGCCGTTGCTGGGTTCGTCGCTGGCGACGATCTGGGCCTCGTAGACGCCGTCGGGGACGCTGCCGAGGTCCCACTTGAGCTCCTTCTTGGTCACGGGGGCCTCGCCGCCGAGCTTGATCCACTGGCTGCCGTCGCTGCCCTCGGGGCGGATGCGGACCTCATAAATGAGGTCGTCGTCGTCGCGGGCCTCGGCCTTCCATTTGATCGTGAGCTTGGGGTCGGGCTCGCCCTCCTCGTCCTCGTCGATCTCCGGGCCGGCGACGGCGACGCTCTGGACCAGGGGGGCGAGGTTCTCGGGGGCGTAGAACAGCGAGATGTCGCGCAGCTCGCTGGCGGCCGCGTCGATGCCGACCTCGAGCTGGACGTGGCGGCGGCTCGGGACGGCGAGGGTGCCCTTGAAGGCGTCGCCCTGGCGGGCGAGGGTGACGGTCTTCCACTCGCTCCAGCGGCGGTCGGGCTCGTCGCCGGGGCCGCTGCGGGCGCGGAGGCTGAGCGGGCCGGTGCCGCGGAGGTAGACGGCGCCGTAGACGGCGGGTTGTTTGGCGTCGAAGACCTTGCTGCGGTAGCGGGCGCGGGCGGCGGGGGCCTGGCCAGGGGCTGCGAGGCGGTAGACCGCGGCGCCGTCGCCTGCGGTGGCCAGGACGCCGCCGCCCTTGAGGTTGCACAGGGCGGTGGCCTGGCGCTCCTCGAGGTCGGCGATGACGGCGACGTCGCGGCGGCCGCGGACGCGGTAGATCTTGCCCTGCTGCGACGAGCCGACCAGGACCTCGCCCTTGCCGGGGCCGGGGACGACGGCGGTGAAGTACTGCTTGTCGCGGTGCAGCCAGGTGTCCCAGGCGAGCTCGCCGGCGCGGGCGAGCTCGAGGGTTTTGCCGGGGGCGCCGTCGCGGTGGAGCGGGACGAACATGAGGTCGGCGCTGCTCTGGGGGGTGCCGCTGCTGGCGTCGAGGCTGCCTTCGGTGGGCTGGCCGACCAGGCTGGTGCGGCCGAGGGTCTTGGTGAGGGCTTGCAGGGAGCTGATGCCGCGGTCGGAGAAGTCGTTGACGGCGGCGACGAGGCCGGTGTCGGTGAGGGCGAGGGCGCGGACCTCGTCGCCGGAGAAGTCTTGCAGCAGGACGCCTTCGACGGGGTCGCCGACCTGGAGGAGCTTGGCGCCGGGGGAGGTGCCGACGACGATGTCCTTGCCGACGGGGAGGACGGCGAGGATGTCCTTCTCGTCGCTGTCGAGGAGGACCTTGGTGTCCTTGCCGGTGAGGTCGAGGGAGAGGAGCTCGCCCTTGGGTCCGGTGCCGATGAGGAGGCGACCCTGATGCGGGACGATGGCCCAGATCTGCTCGACCTTGAGCTCGGCGAAGGGGGTGACCTTGCCGGCGGCGTCGATGCGGTGGATGACGCCGCCGGGGACGGTGGCGGCGAGCAGGTCGCCGTTGGGGAGCTGGGCGAGGGCCGAGACGACGGCGCCCTTGAGCTCGGCCAGCTTCTCGACCTTCGGCGCCGGGAGGGCGCCCTTCTTCTGTTTTGGGTCGTCCTTGCCGGGTTTGGCGTCGAGGCGGACGCGCTGGACGGTGGCGGCGTCGGCGGTGCCGATGAAGGCGAGCTTGCCGTCCTTCGCGTCGGCGAGGCAGGTGAAGGCGCTGGCGCCGGGGAGGTCGGCGCGGGCGGGGGTGAGGCCGGGGGTGACCTTGCCGGAGGCCTCGATCGCGGCGCCGTCGGCCTCGCCGTGGTCGAACTCGTCGAAGTCGGCGACGCGGAAGCTGCGGGTGCCGCCGGCCTGGGTGGTGGCCGGCGCGGCGGCGGTGACGAGGGTGGTCGCGAGCGCGAGCGCGAGGGCCAGGGTGCGACGCGTCCATGTCCCTTGGGACAGGTCGTGAGGGGCATGGCCGGAGGGACAGGTGGTGCGTGCGCGGGTCATGGTCAGTCGGTAAATCCGCGGGGGGGCTTCACGGCCAGCTTGATCGCGTGTTCGCCGTCGATGAGGGTCTTGGTGGGGAGGACGCGGCGGGCCATCTGCTTGAAGCGGACCGGGCCGACGGTGGCGCCGCCGGCGGAGAGCGTCTCCAGGACGCTGCCGGGGAGCTCGCTGAGGAGGCCGTGGCGGGTCGAGAGGCCCTCGTCCTCGCGGTAGATCGTGGCGACCAGGCTGCGCGCGGGGTAGACGGCCTCGAGGGTGTCGAGGAGGTCGTCGAGGGTGTCGGGGATCGGGCGCGGTGGGCGGGCGTCCTGGCCGGAGGTGAGCTCGATCTGGATGTCCTGGCCGGCGGCGTCGTCGGGGATGCGGAGGGCGAGCAGCTCCGTGCGGGTCTTGCCGCGGTAGTCGCGGAGGCGCAGCTCGAGCTGGACCAGGTCGCCGGCGTGGACCTCACCCTGGGCCAGGCGCACGGACTCGATGGTCTCCACGGGGGCGCCGTACTCGATGCTGGCGCGCTGGGTGATGCTGCGGATCTGGGCGACCTCGAAGTCGTTGTCGAGGAGGGCGGACAGGACGATCGGGCCGCGGGTGCGGGCGATCGCCCGCGGGTCGACGCCCTGGGGGAAGAACTGCTCGTCGGAGATCCGGAGGGTGCGCGGGCCCTTGCTGGTGGTGACGGCGATCTCGTGCTCGACCCGCGCGACCAGCTCGGTGCCGTCGCTGCCGCCCTCGGCGAGGGCGTCGGCGAGCAGGCTGGTGGCCAGGCTGGGGGTGAGGTCGACGCCGAGGGCGACCTCGCTGCGGTAGATGCGGGGGGTCATCGCGGCCTCGGGGCCGCGCAGCTCGGTGGTGACGGGGATCAGCGGGGCGCTGAGGTCGGTGCGCAGGGAGATGCCGGCCTGGCGGTCCTGGATCAGCGTGCCACGCACGGCGAGGGCGCTCGACAGCTTCACCGAGCGCTCGACGCTGGGGATGATGACGTGGACGCGGGCGTCGGCGATCGGGAGGTTGCTCGGGCCGGCGCCGAACATCTCGTGGCCGAAGCCGAGGAGCTTCTCGCCCTGCTTGCCGCCGACCCAGGTGATCGTGCCGTTGGGCGAGACGGCGTTGTCGCCCCGGATGAGCACGACGGACACGGAGTCGCCGCCCTTCCACACCTTGGTGGCCGGGGCGGGCAGGTTGGAGCCGTTGGCGCCGCCGCGGGCGGGGATGAGGCCGAGCTGGTCGGCGAGCATGCGGGTGGCGAGCGAGCCGAGGCCGGACACGGCCATCGGGGCGCCGAGGGGCGCGAGGCCCTGGCTGGGGTCCTGCTCGGCGGGGCGACGGCGGGCGGGGAGCGGGGAGACGTCGAGGCCGAGCATGGCGTCGGCCCAGCCGGCGGTGCCGGCTCGGGCTTTGGCGGAGCCTGTGCGGACGCCGGTTCGGGCCTCGGGGAGGACCTCGGGGCGGAAGGGCAGGTCGCCGACGGCGAGCATGTTGGCGATCGGGGTGATGCCGCCGATCGGGTCCTTGTTGAAGCGATAGCCGTAGGCGAGGGCGCCGACCAGCTTGCCGTCGATGTAGATCGGGCTGCCGGACATGCCGCCGACGATGCCGGAGTGGATCAGCCGCGGGTCGCTCGAGCGAAACAGGATGGCGTCTTGCTTGGGCTGGTAGTCGCGGACGACGTCGATGACCTCGATCTCGAAGCGGTCGCTGTCGCTGCCGAAGAAGACGGTGACGGCGTAGCCCTTCATGCCGGGGCGCACGTCGTCGACGGACATGGTCTCGATCGGGGCGGCGTGGACCGGTTCACCGAACCAGGTCGCCAGGGCGAGGGCGAGCCAGGTCGCCAGGGCGAGGGCGCCGGGCTTCGCAGCGGGGCTAGAGCTTGGCGGCCTGTTCATGACGATCGAGGGCTCGCTGCATCATACCGACCAGGTCGTCTTGCGGGGTGTAGAAGTACTTGTATGCGCTGCGACCCGGGTTCTGCAGCTCGGGGTCGAGGTGGCCGCTCGGGTCGAAGAACAGGATGCGCGGGATGTACTGGCCGTCGGGGCCGTGGCGCAGCGCCTCGGGGGACTGGTCTTGATCGAGATTGACCATGATCATGCGCTCGCTGGCCTCGGCGAGGGCCGGGTCGAAAAAGCGCTGCTTGAGCTCGCGGCAGCGGGGGCACCAGCTGGCGTGGACGACGAGCATCAGCGGGCGGCCGAGGGCGGCGGCCTCCTGGAGGCCCTCGTCGAGGTTGCGCCAGGCGATCTGGTCGCCGTAGCCGTGGTCGGGGGCGCTGGGCTGGCGGCGGCTCGCGGGTGCGGTGCTGCCGGCCTGATTGCCGGCCTGTTTGCCGGCCTGTTTGCCGGCCTGATTGCCGGCCTGATTGCCGGCCTGATTGCCGGCCTGATTGCCGGCCTGATTGCCGGGCTTGTTGTTGGCAACGGTGTCGGTGTTGCGGGGCTTGCCGGTGTCGCCGCAGGCGGCGAGGGTGATCGCCGTGCACGTCAATGCGGACGCGAATGTCAATGCTGATGCGAATGAAGACGCGAGCGCCGCCGACGTGCGGTTGACGTGGTTCACGAGGCGGGACCATAGCACGCGAGGATGGGAGATCCGCCTGGAAATGTCCTCGCCAGGCCTGGATAATGGGGCGCCCGCCATGGACCAGCTGCAACGAGATGGCGAGGACCGCTTCCGGGCGATGGCCGACACCGCCCCCGTGCTCATGTGGGTCGCGGGGGCCGATGGGAAGGCGACCTTCTTCAACGCGAGCTGGTTGCAGTTCACCGGACGCACGCTCGTGCAGGAGCTCGGCACTGGTTGGCTCGAGGGCGTGCACCCCGACGACCGCCAGCGCTGCGTCGGCAACTACCTCGCGGCCTTCTTCGCGCGTCGCAGCTTCGAGACGGAGTACCGGCTGCGGCGGCACGACGGGGAGTACCGCTGGATGGTCGACAGCGGGGCGCCGCGCCGCGGGCCGGGTGGTGAGTTCGCGGGCTACGTGGGCTCGTGCATCGACATCACGCCGCAGCGCTGGGCCCAGCAGGAGCTGGCGCGGGTCAACGGTCAGCTGCAGGCGGTGCTCGACGCGTCGCATCAGGTGGCGATCATCGCGACCGATCCGGAGGGGGAGATCACGCTGTTCAACCGCGGGGCCGAGGCGATGCTGGGGGCCGCGGCGAGCGCGGTGATCGGCCGCCTGGCGACCCAGCTGGTGCGCGAGGTGCCGGAGTTCGCGGCCCGGCGCGAGCGGCTGTCGGCCGAGTTCGGGCGGCCGATCGACGGCTTCGACGTGCTCGCGCTGCGGGCTCGCCTGTACGACCACGACGAGCAGGAGTGGACGCTTTATCGCGAGCAGGGCGGGCGGATCACGATCAACCTGGTGGCGTCGCCGATGCGCGCGCAGGACGGGGAGATCACGGGCTACGTGGCGATCGGCCGCGATGTCACCGACAGCAAGGCCGCCGCGGTCGCGCTGCGTGAGAGCGCCTACCGGGTGCAGGGGGCGCTGCACGGGAGCATGGACGCGATCGTGATGCTGGTGGCGATCCGCGACGACGCCGGGGTGCTGGTCGACATGATGATCACGGACGTGAACCCACGCGCCGAGCTGCTGATGGGGCGGGCGGCGGCGGTGCTGGTCGGGATGCGTCTCACCGAGCTGTACGGGGAGACGGCGCTGCTGCCCTTCCTCGCCAGGTACGAGCAGGTGATGACCTCCGGGCAGCCGCACGAGGAGGAGTACCAGATGCGGTACGGCCAGGTCCCCGGGGTCGAGTGGTTGCGCATGCAGGCGGTGGCGCTCGGGGACGGGGTGGTGGTGACCTCGCGTGACATCTCGCAGCGCAAGCGCGACGAGGAGCGGCTGCGGCTGAGCGAGGCGCGCCTCAACATGGCGCTCGAGGCGGCCCAGGACGCGCTGTGGGACTGGGACCTGGTGGGCCGGATGATGTACGTGAGCCCGCGCTGGCTGACGCGGCTCGGGCTCGACCCGAACCAGCCGATGCTGTCGCAGGAGCTGATGGAGTCGCGGGTCCACCCGGACGACCTCGCGGGGATGCACGCGGCGGTCGAGGACCACCTGTCGGGGCGCACGCCGGTGTACGAGCGCGAGTACCGGGTCCGCGACGCGGCCGGCGGCTGGGCCTGGATCCTGGCGCGCGGCAAGGTGGTCGAGCGCAGCGCGAAGGGCAAGCCGCGGCGGATGATCGGGACGGCCAGCGACATCCGGACGCGCAAGCAGCAGGAGGCGGAGCTGCTGCGGGCGAAGGAGGCGGCGGAGCGGGCCAACCGGGCCAAGAGCGAGTTCCTCGCCAACGTGAGCCACGAGATCCGCACGCCGATGAACGGGATCCTCGGGATGGTCGAGCTGGCCCTGGATGACGAGCTGGCGCAGCCGCAGCGCGACCGCCTGCGCCTGGTCCACGACTCGGCGCGCTCGCTGCTGGCGATCATCAACGACCTGCTCGACCTGGCGAAGATCGAGGCCGGCAAGTTCGTGCTCGACCCGACCCGCTTCGCGCTGCGCGAGGAGGTCGAGCTGACGCTGCGCTCGCTGGCGGTGCGGGCCCAGGAGCGCGGGCTGTCGCTGCGCTGTGAGATCGAGCCGGAGGTGCCGGCCTATGTGGTCGGCGACCCGGACCGGCTGCGTCAGGTGCTGGTGAACCTGGTCGGCAACGCGATCAAGTTCACCGAGCAGGGTCACGTCGCGGTGCGGGTGCGGGCGGCCCCGGGCACGCGGCTGCGGGTGGTGTTCGAGATCGAGGACACGGGCATCGGCATCCCGCCGGACCGGCTGGGGGCGATCTTCGTGCCCTTCGAGCAGGCCGATCCGTCGACGACGCGCCGCTTCGGCGGGACCGGGCTCGGCCTGACGATCGCCAGTCGCCTGGTCGGGCTGATGGGCGGGGAGATCGGGGTGGCGAGCGAGGTCGGGGTCGGCAGCACCTTCACCTTCGACGCGGTGTTCGCCGAGGTCTCGGCGGACGCGCCGGTGCGTCGCGCCGCGCCGCCGCCGTTGGCCGCGCGGGCGGCCAACAGTCGCCGCCTCGAGATCTTGCTGGCCGAGGACAACCCGATCAATCAACGCGTGGCGGTGGAGATCCTGAAGCGCATGGGCCACACGGTCACCGTGGTGGCGGACGGGCAGGCGGCGGTCGAGGCGGTCGAGCGCGGGCACTACGACCTCGTGCTGATGGACGTGCAGATGCCGGTGATGGACGGTTGGCAGGCGACGACGGCGATCCGCCGCAGCCCGCACGCGCACGCACGTCACACCCGCGTGGTCGCGCTGACGGCCCGCGCCACCGAGGAAGATCGCAAGCGCTGCATGGCGCACGGGATGGACGGGTTCCTCACCAAGCCGCTGCAGGTCGCGGAGCTGTTGCAGCTGTGTGAGGAGGGCAAGACGCCCGAGCGGCCGGCGGCGTCGTCGGGGCCGGTGGTCAGCGTGGGCGGCGTGCGGCCGGCGATCGACGACTGGCCGGGCGTGTTGCAGCGGGTCGGCGGCTCGCCGCCGCTGTTAGCGAAGCTGGTAGGGATGTTCCGCGAGGAGCTGCCGGCGCTGCTCGTCGAGCTGCGGGCGACGCTGAAGGCGGGCGAGGGGCTGCGGCGGACGGCGCATCGCATCGCGGGCACGGTGGGGATCTTCAACGCGGGGCAGGCGCTGGCGCTGGCGCGGGAGGTCGAGCAGCGGGCGCCGGAGCGGGGGCCAGAGCTGCCGGCGCGGGTCGAGGCGCTGTGCCTCGAGCTCGGGCGGCTCGAGGCGGAGCTGGTGGCGCGCAGCGCTGCGTTGTCGCCAACGGCGTCCATCTCTGGTGCGTAGACCTCGAGGATGAGTCGGTTCTGTCGCGGCCAGCGGGCGGGACGGGTGGCCAGCGGGCGGGACGGTGGTGGGCGTGGTGGCGAGGGATGTCGGGGGGGTGGGCTGGCACGCGGCTTGAAGTGCGGGCTGCATGCACGAGCATGTTTCGTATCCGGTCGAGTATGTGAGGCGGGAGCGGACCGGGCCGCCGATCGGCTTCGTGCCGGCGCTGGAGGATGGCCTCGAGGAGTCGGCGGGTGGGGGGCGACCGGCGATCGAGCGGCCGCGCGAGCGCATGCTGGCGTTCGGGCCGACGGCGCTGAGCAACGTGGAGCTGGTGGCGCTGCTGCTCGGTGGCGGGCACGCGGAGCAGCGGGCGCTGGCGCTGTTGCAGCAGATCGGCGGCGTCGGCGGGCTGATGCGCTGTGTGCCGGCGGAGCTGCTCGAGGTCGCGGGGGTCGGGGCGGCGTCGGCGACGGCGATCTGCGCGGCGGTCGAGCTTGCGCGGCGGATCGGTCAGCTGGAGATGCCGTTCGAGTCGCCGATCCGCGGGCCGGAGGACGTGCGCCGCTACCTGCGGGCGAACCTGCGGGGGCGCACGCAGGAGGTGTTCCTGGTGCTGGGGCTGGACGCGCGGCAGCGGGTGCGGCTGGTCCGCGAGGTGGCGCTGGGGTCGACGGCGGGGGTGGAGGTGCAGCCGCGCGAGGTGTTTCGCCCGCTGGTGCGGGCGGCGTCGCATTCGGTGCTGCTCGTGCACAACCACCCCGGCGGGGAGCTGCGGCCGAGCGCGGCGGACCTGCAGCTGACGCAGCGGCTGGCCCAGCTCGGGGAGCTGCTCGGGATCCCCGTGCTCGATCACCTGATCGTGACGGACGAGGGGATGTGCTCGCTGGCGGGGCTCGGGCTGCTGCCGCGGGACGGGGCGGAGCCGTGACGGCGGCGCGGGGCTCAGGGCGTGAGCAGTGGTTGCAGGTGCTCCCAGACGGTCGCGGCGACGACGACGTGGCCCTCGGCGGTGGGGTGGATGCCGTCGGCCTGGTTCCGCTGCGGGTCGCCAGCGACACCCGCGAGCAGGAAGGGGATCAGCGGGACGTCGTACTCGGCGGCGAGGGCGGGGAAGATGTCGCGGAAGGCGGCGCTGTACTCGGGGCCCATGTTGGGCGGGACCTGCATGCCGGCGAGCAGGACCTTGACCTTGGCGGCCTGACAGCGCGAGATGATCCGGGCGAGGTTGTCGCGCGCGTCGGCGACGGGGAGGCCGCGCAGGCCGTCGTTGGCGCCGAGCTCGAGGATGACGACGGCTGGCTTTTGGGACAGCTGCCAGTCGAGCCGCGCGAGGCCGGCGGCGGTGGTGTCGCCGCTGACGCCGGCGTTGACGACGCGGTACTTGCGGCCGGCGGCGTCGAGGCGCGCTTGCAGGAGCGCGGGCCAGGCCTGCGACTGGGCCAGGCCGAGGCCGGCGGTGAGGCTGTCGCCGAGGGCGAGGATCACCGGGGCGTCGGCGACGGGGGCGGACTTCGTCGCGGCGCTGGCGGGCCTGTTTTCGGGGCGCGGGGCGGCGCCGCAGGCGAGGAGCAGCGCGAGCGAGGAGAGCAGGACACGGGTTCGCGTGGGCATCGCAGGGGAGGTGTGGCGCGGGCGCATGCAGGGTACCTTGTGGCGACAACGATGATCGAGATCGTCGGCCTGACCAAGACGCTGTACTCCGGTGGCCACCCGCTGCAGATCCTCCACGGCATCGACCTGCTTGTGCCGGCGGGGGAGTTCGTGGCGATCATGGGGCCCTCGGGCTCGGGCAAGTCGACGCTGCTGGGGCTGATCGCGGGGCTCGATACGCCGACCAGCGGCAGCGTGAAGCTGGCGGGGCAGGAGCTGGTCGGGCTCGGGGAGGACGCGCTGGCGCGGCTGCGCGGGCGCACGCTGGGCTTCGTGTTCCAGTCGTTTCACCTGATCCCGACGCTGACGGCGGAGGAGAACGTGGCGGTGCCGCTCGAGCTGCGCGGGGATCGCGACGCGCGTCCGCGGGCGCGGGCGTTGCTGGCGACGGTCGGGCTGGCGGAGCGCGGGCACCACCTGCCGGGTCAGCTGTCGGGCGGCGAGCAGCAGCGGGTGGCGCTGGCCCGGGCCTTCGTCGCCGAGCCGCCGATCTTGCTGGCGGACGAGCCGACCGGGAACCTCGACTCGGCGACCGGGGAGCGCGTGCTGGCGCTGCTGGCCGACCTGCGCGCGCGCACCGGGACGACGATGGTGCTGGTGACCCACGACGCGGGGCTGGCGGCGCGGGCGGACCGGGTGGTCACGCTGAAGGACGGGCGCATCGACTCGGATCGGCGGGCCGGGTGAGGCCGGGATTTTTGCTGAAGATGGCGGTCCGCGAGGTCCGCACGGGCTGGCAGCGGCTGCTGTTCTTCTTGCTGTCGATCGCGGTGGGGGTCGGCGCGCTGGTGGGGATCGCGTCGTTCTCGGCCAACCTCGAGGGGGCGATCCGCCGCGAGGCTCGCACCCTGATGGCGGCCGACCTCGAGCTCACGTCGAGCCAGCCCTTCGACGCCGAGACGCGGGCGGCGGCGGCGGCGTGGGACGACGAGGGGGCGCGGGCGGCGGAGCTGGCGGAGATGCCGTCGATGGCGGCGCGCACGGACGGGAGCCGCACGCAGCTGGTCGAGCTCAAGGCGCTGCGCGGGGACTATCCGTTCTACGGCGAGCTGGTGCTCGAGCCGGCCAGGCCGCTGGCGGAGCTGCTGGCCGACGGGGGGATCGTGGTCGAGGAGGCGCTGCTGTTGCAGCTGCATGTCGCGGTCGGCGAGCGGGTCAAGCTCGGGAGCCGCAGCTTTCGCGTGGCCGGGCTGCTGCGTCGCGAGCCGGATCGGGTGGCGGCGGCCTTCAGCCTCGGGCCGCGGGTGTTGATGGCGCTCGGCGATGTCGAGTCGGCGGGGCTGATCACGGTGGGCAGCAGGGTGCGGCACAAGCTGCTGCTGGCCCTGCCGCCGCAGCTGGACGTCGCGGCGGTGACGAGCGAGCTCGACGCGGCGCTGGCGGACGAGCGGGTCCAGGTGCGCAGCTTCGAGGCGGCTCAGCCGACGTTGCGGCTGTTTCTGGCGCGCATGCGGGACTTCCTGCGCCTGGCGACGCTGGTGACGCTGGTGCTCGGGGGGCTCGGGGTGGCCCAGAGCATTCGCGTGTTCTTGCAACAAAAGCAGGACACGGTGGCGATCTTGAAGGTGCTCGGGGCGAGCACGGGCGAGGTGACGGCGGTGTTCGTGGTCCAGTGCCTCGGGCTGGCGCTGCTCGGCAGCGGGCTCGGGCTCGGGCTCGGGGCGCTGATCCAGCAGGTGCTGCCGCGGGTGGTCGGTGAGCTGCTGCCGGTGGAGGTCGTCGGCGAGTTCGTGCCGGCGGCGGCGCTCGAGGGGCTGGCGGTCGGGGTGGTGACGGCGCTGCTGTTCTGCCTGCTGCCGCTGCTGGCGATCCGCGGGGTGGCGCCGGCGCAGATCCTCCGCCGCGAGCTGGCCGCGATCCCGCCAGTCGCGGACCGCCGGGCGCGGGTGCTGGCGTTGATCGTGCTGGGTGGGGGACTGGTCGGGCTCGCGGCCTGGCTGGCGGGGTCGTGGTGGCTCGGGGCGATCTTCGTCGGCGGGGTGGCGGCGGCGCTGCTGGTGCTCGGGGTGGCGAGCGCGGCCGGGCTGGCGCTGCTGCGCCGGCTGCCGCGGGCGCGCTCGCTGAGCGTGCGCCAGGGGCTCGGGAACTTGACGCGGCCGGGCTCGCAGGCGGCGGCGGTGATGGTGTCGCTCGGGCTCGGGGTGGCGGTGATCGCCCAGATCCAGCTGGTGCAGTCGGGGCTGCTGGCGCGGGTCGCCGATGATGCACCGGCCGACGCGCCCAACTTCTTCTTCGTCGGGATCTTGCCGGATCAGGTCGAGCCGTTTCGCGCGCTGCTGGCCGCGCAGGGGGCTCTGGAGGGGCATCGCCTGGTGCCGATCGTGCAGGCGCGCCTGGCCCGGGTGGGCGGACGCGAGGTGGCGGAGATGCAGTTCGCCAGCGAGAGCCAGGCGCGCAGTGTGACCCGCGAGTTCGCGATCACGTGGCAGGACGCGCTGCCGCCGGGCAACGAGGTGGTCGCGGGGACGTGGTGGAGTCCGGAGGCGGCGGGGCGTGAGTCGTGGGTGTCGGTGGAGGAGAGCCTGGCGCGGCGGCTCGAGCTGGAGGTCGGCGAGGAGCTGGTGTTCGACATCCAGGGGGTGCGCGTGGCGACGACGGTGGAGAGCGTGCGCGCGGTCGACTGGGGGCAGCTGCAGACCAACTTCATGTTCATCCTGACGGCGCGGGCGCTGGCCGGGGCGCCGACCTCGTGGGCGGCGACGGCCCGCTCGCGGCCGGGGCCCGAGGGGCGCAGGGCGCTGCAGGCGGCCGTGATCGCGGCGATGCCGAACGTGACGGCGATCGACGCGGCGGAGGTGATCGAGCGGGTCCAGGCGCTGGTCGACCGGATCGCCGGGGTGATCCGCTTCATGGCCGGGGCGAGCGTGCTGGCGGGGCTGGTGATCCTGGCGGGGTCGATCGCGGCGACGCGGTTTCGTCGGGTCCGCGAGGCGGCGATCTTCAAGGCGCTGGGGGCGACGCGCGGGGTGCTGCTCCGGTCGCTGGCGATCGAGTACGCGGGGCTCGGGCTGGTCGCGGGGACGGTGGGGACGGTGGTCGGCGCGGGGCTGGCGTGGGCCGTGCTCACGCTGGTGCTGGGGATCCCCTGGCACGCGCCGATCGGGGTGATGCTCGGGCTGCCGGTCGTGACGGCGGGGTTGACGGTGCTCGTGGGGGTCGGGGCGCTGCTCGGGGTGATCGCGGAGAAGCCCCTGGCGGTGCTGCGCGGGGAGTAAGCGGCTGGGTGGTCGCGTCGCCGGGCGCAGCACCCGGCCGGGGGGGGACGTCGTCCGCGCTGTCGATCGTTCAGATCCCGTGTGTCGAGGTACTAGAACGAGGAGCCGGGCTGCTTGAGGAACTCGAGCTCCTCGGCCGTGCTCTCGCGGCCGAGGATCGCGTTGCGGTGGGGGAAGCGGCCGAAGCGGGCGATGATCGCCCGGTGCTTTTCGGCGTAGTCGAGCCACTGCGGGCTCGGCAGGGCGCGCGTGAGCTCGATGCAGCGGTCCTGGTCGGCGAGCGACTCGCTGTGCTCGAAGGGGAGGTAGAGGAACAGGCGCTCGAGCTCGCTGAGCTGGGTGTCGTGGCCGGCGTCGACGACCGCTCGCGCGTGCTTGAGGGCTCGCGGGTCGCTGGCGAAGGCGTCGGCGCTGCCGCGGTGGAGGTTGCGTGGGGCCTGGTCGAGCAGCAGCACCAGGGCGAGGGCGCCGCGGGGGTCGCTGGCCCAGGCGTCGAGCTCGCCGCGGGCGGCCTGGGCGTGCAGCGGTCCGAGAGCGTCGCGCACGCGGGCGTCGAAGGCCTCGCTGCGGGCGAACCAGTTGGGCTGGGTGGCGGCGGCGAACCAGAACTCGAGGACCTCGGCGGCGGTGCGGGCGGGCATGGCCCGAGGATGGCGACAGGTCGCGGGGGAAGGCAAGCGACGCGAGTGCGAGGCGGGCCTCGCCGCTGCGGGGCAGGCGGGCGAGCTTCCATGCCAGCGGGGTTCAGGGGGTTTAGCGGAGGAACAGCAGGGCGACGCCGACGATCGCCAGGACGGAGCCGGCGAGGTCGTGCCAGCGGAGCCGCTCGTGGTCGATGTAGGCGGCCAGGGGGATCACGAGCAGGGGGGTGGTGGCCATGATGCTGGCGGCGACGCCGGTCTCGGTGTGCTGGACGGCGAGCAGCGAGAGCGAGACGCCGAGGAAGGGGCCGAGGCAGGCGCCGCCCGCCGCGAGGCGGAGCGCGACGCGGTCGCGCAGCGCGGCCCGGAAGCGCGGCCAGAAGCCGATCGCGGTGTAGATCAGGGCGAAGCCGGCGATGCCAGCGAGGATGCGCACCTGGGTGGCGGCGAAGGGGTCGTAGCCGGCCATGCCGCGCTTGCTGAGCACCAGGCCGCCGGCCTGGCCGAGGGCGCCGCCGAGGGCGAGCCACACACCTGTGCGAAAGGACCTGTCCCTCGGGACCTGTCCCTCGGGACTGGTAGCGGCCGGGCGGGTGGCGAGCACCCAGACGATGCCGGCGACGGTGAGGGCCATGCCGAGGGCGGCCGTGAGGTTCAGGGCCTCGCCGAGCGCGAGCCAGCCGAGCAGGGCGGCGAAGGGCGGGGCGGTGGCCATGATCAGGAGGGCGATGCGCGGGCCGAGCAGGACGAAGGCGCGAAACAGGCACAGGTCGCCGAGCACGAAGCCGACCAGGCCGGAGACCGCGAGCCAGGCCCACTGCTCGCGGCTGGCGTCGGTGGGCAGCGGGAGGCCGCGGGCGACCAGGCCGAGGACGACGGAGAAGGCGAGGGCGAAGCCGAGGCGGAGCAGGTTCAGCGCGAGCGAGCCGATGCGTCGACCGGCGCGGGCGAAGGCGATGGAGGAGACGGCCCAGCAGGTCGCGGTGCCGAGAGCGGCGAGCTCTCCGAGGTGGGCGCTGGGCACGGCGGCACTGTAACCGAGGCCTCAGGCTTGCGCGTCGGCGGGTGGTTCCGGCGTAGACTGGCGCGGCGTGGAGGCGCTGCAGGAGCTGCTCGGGGCGGGCGAGGGGTCGCTGTGGGCGATGTTCGTGGTCGCCTTCCTGGCGGCGACGGTGCTGCCGATCGGGTCGGAGCCGCTGCTGGTCGCGCTGGTGCGGCTCGATCCGGGGCGGCTCGCGGCGATCGTGGCGGTGGCGACGATCGGCAACACGCTCGGGGGGATGACGAGCTACGCGATCGGGCGCGGGGCGGCTCGCATGGCGCCGGCGGTGGAGGGCTCGCGGGCGGCGCGGTGGCTGCGGAGATTCGGCGCGCCGGCGCTGTTGCTGGCGTGGGCGCCGGTCGGCGGCGATTTGTTGTGCGTGCTCGCGGGCTTCATGCGCCTGTCGTGGTGGCAGTCGGCGCTGTGGATGTTGCTCGGGAAGCTGGCGCGCTACTGGGTGCTCGCGCAGGGGGTGGCGCTGCTGTGAGCGGCGGGCGGGTCAGGATGTCGACACCGGGGGTGAGAGCGCTGCTGTGAGCGGCGGGCGGGTCAGGATGTCGACACCCGGGGGTGAGAGCGCTGCTGTGAGCGGCAGGCGGCTCAGCTGACCTTGTCGCGGCCGAGGCTGCTGTACACGTCCTCGAGGTCGGAGCGGATCTTCGATAGGGAGATGACCTCGACGTCGGCGAGGACGAGCTCCTTGAGCAGCAGGGCGGCCCGGTCCTCGTTGCCGTGGATGCGGACGCGGACCAGGCCGCGGTCGGCGGTGGCGGGGTCGACGATCTCCTCGCCCTTGTGGAGCGGCAGCACCTGCTCGATGAGGCCCTCGTGGCGGCGCAGGATCTCGAGCGCCTTCTGCAGGCCGCGGGTGACCTGGACCTCGTGGACGCGGCGGCCGACCTCGTAGCGGTTGATGACCTCCTCGACGGGGCCGGCGACCTCGAGCTTGCCCTTCTGGATGACGGCGACGGCGTCGCAGAAGCCGTCGAGCTCGCGCAGGATGTGGCTGCTGATGACGATGCCGACGCCCTCGCCGGCGACCTGGCGGAGGATCTCTCGCAGCTGACGGCGGGCCAGCGGGTCGAGGCCGTCGGCGGGTTCGTCGAGCAGCAGCAGCTCGGGGCGGTGGACCAGGGTGCGGGCGATCGAGAGGCGCTGGCGCATGCCCTTGCTCATCTCGGAGACGCGGGCCTCGGACTTGGAGCTGAGGTCGAAGATCTGCAGGAGTTCGGTGACGCGGGCCTTGGCGGCGCTGTCGGACTGGCCGTAGCACTCGGCGAAGAACTGCAGGTAACCGGCGGCGGTCATGCCGGGGTAGAGGGCGTTGCCGTCGCCGAGGAAGCCGATCCGCTGGCGGATCTCGTAGCGGGCGGGCCAGGCGTCGCGGCCGTCCCACAGGACGCGGCCCTTGTCGGGGCACTGCAGGGTGGCGAGGATCCGCAAGCTGGTGCTCTTGCCGGCGCCGTTGGGGCCGATCAGCGCGAGCACCTCGCCGCGCTTGATCGTGAGGTTGAAGCCCTGCACCGCGTCGCGCACGCCGTCGTAGGAGTGGTGGACATTGTCGCACTGGACCTGCTGCATGCGCTCGCTGCCTCCGCGTCGCTGGACGCCTGGCCGGAGTTGAAAGTTCCCGGGGGACGTTCCTGCGGGTGGGCGATGGTACCGAAAAAACGTCGACCGAAGTCCCGGCGGCGGGTCGGCATGGGCATACGCACCCTGGGCCTTGGGGGCGAGGGGTTTTCTCGTGGCGTACAATCTCGCGGCCCATGTCGCGCCTCGTCCGTGTCCGTTTCGTTGCGAGCGCCTGCTTGCTGCTGTTGTCGGTCGGTTGTCGCAAGCCCGCGGCGGCGCCGGAGCAGCCCGAGGCGAGCCCGGTGGCGTCGGAAGACGCGCAGCGGCTGCCGGCCTTTGACATGAGCGACGGCTCGCAGGAGCCGGGCGGGGTGCCGTTCGAACGGTTTTATGTCGAGCTGGGCGACGCGCCGGTGCGTGGCCCGGCGACGGCGCCGGTGACGATCGTGGCGTTCTCGGACTTCGAGTGTCCGTACTGCGAGCGCGGCCACCGAACGATCCAGCAGGTCGAGCGCGAGTACGCGGGCAAGGTGCGCGTGGCCTACAAGGCCTTCCCGCTCGACTTCCACAGCCAGGCGATGTTCGCGGCCCTGGCCGCGCGCTCGGCCCAGGACCAGGGCAAGTTCTGGGAGTTCCACGACCTGCTGTTTGGTCAGCGCGGGCTCGACATGCAGCAGCTCGACAGCTACGCCCGCGAGGCTGGGCTCGACACGGCCCGCGTGCACGCGGACCTCGAGGCGCTGAAGTGGGGCTCGGCGGTGCAGCGCGACCTGCGACAGGCGCGGCGCCTGGGGGTCACGGGGACGCCGGCGTACTTCATCAACGGGCGCTACCTGAGTGGTTCGAAGCCGATCGAGGTGATGCGCGAGGTGATCGACAAGGAGCTCGAGCTGGCGGCGGGCTGGCAGGCCAGCGGGGTGGCGCCGGACAAGCTCTACGCGCACGCGATCGCGAAGGGCTATCGCGAGGTGCAGTACTCCAAGCCGCGCAAGGGCCTGAAGCCCGACGTGATCTATCCGGTGCCGGTGGGCAGCTCGCCGCAGCGGGGCCTCGCCGGGGCGCCGGTGACGATCGTGGAGTTCGGCGACTTCGAGTGTCAGTTCTGCGCCCGCGGCAACGACACCCTCGAGAAGATGCGGCGGCGCTACGGCGACAAGCTGCGGGTGGTGTTTAAGCACTTCCCGCTGTCGTTCCACGGGCACGCCTTCCTGGCGGCGCGAGCGGCCCTGGCGGCCGAGGCGGAGGGCAAGTTCTGGGAGTTCCACGACCGCCTCTACCAGACGCGGGCCGACTTCGATGAGGCGACGCTGGTGGCGATCGCCCGCGAGCTCGGGCTGAACGCGAAGAAGTTCAAGGAGCGTCTGTACAGCGCCGAGTACGACGCGAAGATCATCGCCGACCAGGAGCTCGGGGCGACGCTGGGGGTGCGGGGGACGCCGGCCTACTTCGTGAACGGGCGGGCGCTGGACGGGGCGGTCCCGGAGCTCGAGTTTCGCCTGGCGATCCAGGAGGAGCTCGAGCGGGCCGAGGCGCTGCTGCGCGAGGGGTCGCCGGCGGCCGGGTTGTACGAGCGGCTGCTGACGCCGAAGCAGCCGGACCAGTCGCGCTGAGCGTCGGCGGATCGTCGGCCGATCTCGGTTGCGGTGATGTCGATGGCGGCGAACTCGTCGCGGCCCCGGACCTCGGAAAGATAACGGAAGATGAGCTGGACTGGCGTTTTGGGGTCCGTTGCGGCTTGGGCCTGCGCGTATGCTCAGGGTTGGCCCGATCGGTATATCCGCGGGAGCCCTGGGGACTCTTGGGGACGCGGCGCCGCTCTTGCTCAAGGCCGCGCAGATCGGCATCGTGTACCTGGACACTCGGATCGTCCGCGGCGCCGGCATCGGCGACGACGGGGGACATTCTTCAGGCCGTCACCGGCCACCTCGCCACCGCCTTGGAGCCCGCCCGCACCACCCAGCTCGAAGCGCAGATCGTGGCCTCGGTGCACGAGAAGTCGGCGCTCATCGAGCACGCCACCAGCGCGGTCGGCATCGGCACGGCGGTGCTGCAGGCCGACGGCAAGCTGGCGCAGGTCAGCCCGACGCTGCGCGAGATGACCCGGGCGTGGCCGTCGGTGGAGGCGTGGTGGCAGGACGCCGCGCGGCACCTGCAGCTGCCGGAGCCGAGCCCGTGTCCGCGCTGCGGCGAGGCCCAGCGCCTGGGCCGCAGCGACGCCGACCTGAGCCACGACGGCGAGCGCCAGGTCTTCGAGGTCACCTTCACCGGTCACTTCCACGAGTTCACGCGGGCGGAGGCCGGGCACGTGCTGCTGGTCAGCGACATCACGGGCCGCAAGATCAGCGAGGAGAAGCTGCTGCGGCTCAACGAGGAGCTGACGGCGGCCCGCGACGCGGCGCTGGGGGCGAGCCGGGCCAAGAGCACCTTCCTCGCCAACATGTCGCACGAGCTGCGCACGCCGCTGAACGCGATCATCGGCTTCGCCGAGATGCTGGTCGAGGACGCCGAGCAGCTCGGGGCGCGGCACATGGTCGCCGACCTCGGCAAGATCCGGATGTCGGGTACGCACCTGCTCGAGCTCATCAGCACGATCCTCGACCTGTCGAAGGTCGAGACCGGGCGCATGGAGCTGGAGATCCTCGAGTTCTCGCTGATCGGGCTGATCAACCGGGTGGCGACGATGCTGACGCCGATGGTCGCCAAGAACCGCAACATGCTGTCGCACGGGGTCGCCGAGGGGCTCGACCGCATGGTCGGCGACGAGACCAAGGTCAAGCAGATCCTGTTCAACCTGCTCAGCAACGCCGCCAAGTTCACGCGGGACGGCGTGATCAAGCTCGACGCCCAGCCGCTGCACGAGGACGGTCGGGAGTGGGTCATCTGCACGGTCAGCGACACCGGCATCGGCTTCCGCGCCGACCAGATCGACAAGCTGTTCCAGGACTTCTACCAGGCCGATATGTCGACCACCCGCAAGTACGGCGGGACCGGGCTCGGCCTGGCGATCGTGTATCGCTTCTGCAAGCTGATGGACGGCGAGATCACGGTGACGAGCGAGCCTGGCATCGGCTCGAGCTTCCGCGTGAAGCTGCCGCGGGTGCTGAGCAAGCCGCCGCGCGGGCCCGAGAGCGACGAGGGCTGAGCCACGGCGCCGCCTCGATTCGGATGCCGCGGACATGGCGATGAGCTGGTGCGTCCTCAGAAGCGGCCGTGGAGTAGCAGGCCGGCGCTGGTCGCTGTGGCCTGCGGGGTGAGGCGGAGGCGGCGTTGCTCGCGACGGTCGAGGACCAGCAGGGTCGCGCCGGAGACAAGCAGCACCGGGGCGAGGGCGAGGGCGGTGATGCCGGCGGGGCGGAGGTCGAGGCGGCGCAGCGGGTCGTCTTGGTAGGGGCGCAGGTCGCTGAGGGTGAGGCCGATGCCGATCGCGGTGAGCGGTACGGTGGCCGCGAGCAGGCCGATGCCGGTGCCGGCGAGCGGGCTGATGCGAGGGGCCTTCGTGACCGGGGGCGGCTGGGGGCGGACGACGGGCAGCTCGACGCGGGCGAGCGGTTCGCCGTCGCTGGTGAATTGTAGGGCGAGCGGCCAGGGGCTCGCTGGCCAGCGGGCGCGCACGCTGAAGCTGCCGGGCTCGTCGCCCGGGGTGAGCGGGCCGAGCTGCACGCCCGGGTCGGCGCTGACCTGAATTGCGAGCTCGGGGAGCGGGGCGTCGGCGGCGTCGCGCAGGGTGATGCGGACGATCGCCACGGCGTCGTCGTCGAGGCGTTGCAGGGGGTCCGTGGTGGTGATGGCCTGCGGCGTGCCGGCGGCGCCGCGGGGGATCTCGAGGGCGGTCGCGCCGGCGCCGGTGGCATCGGCGGCGCAGCGTAGGGTGTGTGGGCTTCCGGGTCGCAGCTGCAGCGGGGCCTGGATGGCGAGCAGCGGGCCGTCGTCGAGGGCGCAGAAGCTGCCCGGGGAGATCACGAGCGCGGCGGGCTTGCCGGGGCTGGCGGGGACGGTCTGGACGCTGGCGATGTGGACCGGCGCGGGCTCGCTGGGGCGGCCCTCGAACTGGTCGCTGTCGATCGCGCTGACGCGGGTGTGGTAGCGACCGGGCGGGACGCGCAGCTCGAGGCGGGTGACCTCGGCAGGGGCGCGGGTGTCGACGACGAGGTCGTTGAAGCGGTCGTCGGTCGCGACTTGCACGTGCCAGCTCGCGGGGGTCGGCGCGCCGGGCAGGCCGAGGCCGGCGGCGTAGACGGCGATCACCGGCGCGGGGTCCTGCTGCAGCACGAACAGCGGCGGCGGGGTGGTCCAGGTCGGGGCGGCGGGGAGCGGGCGAGGCTGGGTCGGTGGTTTGCCGCGGGCGGCCTTGCTGCCGTGCTGTTCGGGCACGCGGACGGTCTTGCTCTGGGCGCGCAGGCTGGCGCTGCCGCGGTGGACGGCGAGGCGGGTCGACTGTTCGGCGTCGACGGCGAGCTGGGCCTCGCCGGGCTCGAGCGCGACCTGGGCGGAGGGGGTCTGGAGGGTGAGCGGGCGCGGCTTGCCGGCGAGGGCGCCGAGGTGGGCGCGCAGCGAGCCGGTGACGAGGGTGGTGTCCTCGGGCTTGCCGCGGCTGCGGGCCTGGGTGCGGGTGTTGCCGAGGATCACGATCAGGCTCTGCTCACCGAGTTGGAGCCGGCTCTCGTCGGCGAAGGTGATCTCGGCCGAGGAGGCGGCGAGGGTGTTGACGCGGTGGCCGCGGCTCAGGGGCTCGTCGCGGCGACCCGGGTGCTGCTCGGGGGTGAAGGCGTCGACCTCGTTGCGCAGGGAGCTGAGGATCGCGTCGGGGTTCGGCGTGGAGGTGGTTGGTGGGTTGGTGGTGGTCGTCGTGGTGGGGTTGGCGGTGGTCGTCGTGTCGGTCGGGGTGCTGGCGTCGACGGACTGCGGGACCTTGAGCACCATGCCGGGGGTGAGGCGGTGGGGCAGGCGGCCGAGCTTGTTGTTGGCGTGCAGGAGGCCGAGGTGCTTGCTGCTGCCGTAGAGCTTGCGGGCGATGGTCTGGCAGGTGTCGCCGTCCTGGACCACGTAGTCGACGAGCGGTGGGGCGGCGCGGGCCGGGGTGGCGAGGCCGAGGGTGAGGAGCAGCGCGAGGGCGCGGGTGTGGGCGGTCATCGTCCCCTCCGGATCGTTCGCCGCAGGGCCTCGTCGCCGATCTGGGCGGTCATCGTCCCCTCCGGATCATTCGTCGCAGCTTGGCGCACAGGGCCTCGTCGCCGATCTGGGCGAGGCCGACGTCGCTGGCGCCGGCGCGGATGAGGTCGGGGGTGCGGGCCACGTCGGCGAGGTCGATGACGAGGATCGGCACGCGCGCGGTGGTCGGGTCGGCGCGCAGGCTGCGGGTCTTCTCGACGGCGTCGCGCTCGTCGATCACGACGGCGCGGACGCGGCGACCGTCGAGCTCGGCGCGCGGCGCTTCGAGCTGCCACGCGGGGCGCAGGCCGTGGACCGCGAGCGCGGCGGTGAGGGCCTCGCGGCGGGCGGCGGGCAGGTTCCACAGGGCGACGCACTCGTCTTCGGGCAGCGCCTCGCCGCCGGCCAGGGGCGCGGGCGCGGGGGGCAGGCCGCGCTCGCTGCGGGACAGGTGGGTGGCATGAAGACGCTGGGTTTGGTTGTGATGGTCGCGGCTGACCTCGTCGCTGCCAGCGAAGGCGGCGGCGAGCTCGTGGCGCAGGGTGGCGGCGTCGGGGCGGAGCTCGGGCTGCTTGGCGAGGGCGCGGCGGACCACGGCCTCGATCGCCGGTGAGACCTGGGGACGCACGCCGCGGTCGTGCAGCGGCGGGGGGTCGACGAACATGTGCTTGACCATCAGGTCGGTGGCGCTGTCGCCGGAGAAGGGGGCCTCGCCGGTGAGGGTGGAGAACAGCATGACGCCGACGGAGTAGATGTCGGCGCGCGGGCCGACATCGCGGCCGCGGCACTGTTCGGGGGCCATGTAGAGGGGTGTGCCCTGGATGACGCCGGTGGCGGTGAGGCGGGCGTCGCCCTCGCGTTCGGCCATGAGGGCGATGCCGAAGTCGAGGATCTTGACGCCGCCGTCGGCGAGCAGGAGGACGTTCTCGGGCTTCATGTCGCGGTGGACGATCGCGGCGGCGTGGGCCGCCTCGAGGCCCTGCAGGAGCGCGTCGAAGATCGCGGCGACGCGGGCGAGCGGGAGGGTGTGGCCGTCGATGAGTATCTGGCTCTCGAGGGTCACGCCGCGGACCAGCTCCATCACGATGTAGGGGGCGTCGCCGTGCTCGTCGTAGTCGAGGACGGCGACGATGTTCGGGTGGCGCAGGCGGGCCAGGGCCTTGGCCTCGCGGCGCAGGCGGGCGCGCAGCTCGTGGTGCATCGCCAGTTCCTCGCGCAGGAACTTGACGGCGACGGGCTCGTCGATCGCCAGGTGGGTCGCGCGGTAGACGGTGCCGAAGCCGCCTTGGCCGAGGATCGCGTCGAGGCGGTAGCGGCCGCCGAGCTGCTGGCCGATGCGGGCGGCGGGGTCGCCGTGGGCGACGAGCGGGAGCTGCGATGCGATCGTCTGTTCGATCTGGGTCGCGGGCATCGCCGCGTCGCCGGGGTGGGCGCCGTCGGGGCGGGCTGTGGCGAGCAGGCGCGGCACGGTCTCGCCGAGCTTTGCGGTGTCGCAGATGCAGGGGCGGCCGCCGCAGCGGGTGCAGGTGCCGAGGGTCTCCTTCATCGCAGCTCCAGGATCTCCACGGGCAGCTTCTTGCCGCGCAGCGGGTGCTCGCCGCACGACGCGAAGTCGAAGCCGTCGCCGGCGGCGCGGGCGAGCTCGGCGGTGACGAGGGTCTGGCCGGGGCGCGCGAGGCCCTCGAGGCGGGCGGCGACGTTGATCGCGTCGCCGATCGCCGTGTACTCCATGCGGCGCTCGCTGCCGAGGTTGCCGACCAGCGCCTCGCCGGTGTTGACGCCGATGGCGAGGCGGGCGAGGACGCCGTACTTCTGCTGCCACGCGGGGGCGCTGGTCTCGACGAAGCGGTGCATGTCCTCGGCGGCCGCGAGGGCGCGGGCGGCGTGGTCGGGCTGGTCCTCGGGGGCGCCGAAGATCGCCATGACGCAGTCGCCGATGAACTTGTCGACGGTGCCGCCGTGGCGGAACACGACCTCGCTGAGGACGGTGAACAGCTCGTTGAGGAAGGCGACCACCTGCTCGGGCGCGGCGGTCTCGGCGAAGCTGGTGAAGGAGACGACGTCGGCAAACAGGACGCTGACGCTGCGGCGCTGGCCGCCGAGGGCGAGGGTGTGCTCGCCGGCGGCGATCGACCGTGCGACCTCGGCGGGGAGGAAGCGCGAGAGGTCGGCCTCGACGGCGGCGCGGCGCTCGATCTCTCGCTCGCCGGCCGCGAGTTGATCGGCCATGTCACCCATCGCGCCGCCGAGCAGGTCCATCTCGTCGCCCGAGCGCAGGGTCCAGCGGGCGGTGAAGTCGCGGCGGGCGTAGGCGCGGGTGAGGGTGACGAGGCGGGCCAGCGACTTGGTGGTTCGCCCCGCGAGCCAGCCGCCGATCACGACTGCGATCACCGCTAGCGCGGCCCCGGCGAGGAGGAGCAGCTCCTGGGCGGCGCGCAGCGAGGTGTAGACGGCGCTGGCGGGGCGGCGCACGACCACCGCGAGGCCGAGCGGCGCGATCGCCCGCAGCGAGCCGACCATCGCCTCGCCGGTGGCGTCGCTGTATTCGGTCGCGGCGGCGAAGTCGACGGCGAAGCCGGCCTCGGGCACGGCGATGTGTTGCAGCAGGTCGCTGCCTCGCAGCGAGCTGCCGACCGCGAGCGGGCCGTCGGCGGGGCCGACCAGCACGCGCTGCTCGCTGTCGAGGACCAGCAGGCCGTCGTCGCGGCCGTCGAAGCGGTCGCGCGAGAGGTCGGCGAGGCGGGTCGCGAGGTTGGGGCCGAGGGTACCGAGCACGAAGGCCCGGCGCTCGCTGTCGCGGTCGACGGGCTCGAGGTAGCGCAGCGTGGCGATGCCGTCGTGGTACGCGGGCGCGAGCCAGTCGTGGCCTGCGGGCACGCGGGCGGGCGGGGTCTCGCTGGCGACGTTCTTGCGGGCGATGGCGTCGATGAGGGCGCCGTCGGGGGCGTAGATGGCGACCTGGGCGAGGGCGTCGGCGCGGGCGAGGGCGTCCTGGGCGAGGCGGAGGCGGGCCTCGTCGTCGTTGATGCTGGCCTCTGTGAGGATGAGGCCGACGCGGTGGGTGGCGTCGGCGGCGTCGGCGAGGTTCTGCAGGAACAGGTCGGCGACGTGGTCGATGACGGCGACCTGCAGCGCGCGTTCGGCCTCGCTGAGCCCGCGACGCTGGATCTGGGCGCCGAGGAGCGCGTACACGCCGATCGCCGCGAGCACCAGCGACAGCAGCACGACGGTCCAGCGGGCGCGCAGCGACAGGCGCACGCGGGCGGGCGGCGAGGTCACGGTCGCGGTCCTTCCCCGCGGGCGCAGGCGTTCGGGCCTGCGGTCTGACACCTGTCTTGAGGGACAGCTTGGTTGCGAGGGTCGGCGCGCCGACCGAGGGGCACGCTCACGCCGATCAGCGCCTCGAGGTGCTGCGTGCGGCCGGCCGTGGTGCCGTGCTGGCCGGTCGCGTTGGCGCGGAAGTCGAGGCGCAGCGCGACCCAGCGGGTGACGAACAGCTTGAGGCCGCCGCCGTAGTGCAGCGCCGAGTCGAGGTCGTTGCCGAGGCGTCGGCTCGACTGGATGAGCGCGCCGTAGCCGACGAGCACGAAGGGAGCGAGGCGGTAGGGCAGCTGGGCGATGAGGTGGCCGCGCGCGGCCACCACGGTCGCGGGCGAGTCGGTGATCGTCGTTCGCGTCGGCATCACCGCGGACTCGAGCTCGAGGCCGAGGAAGGCCAGCGGGTAGTAGGCGAAGCGCAGGCCGAGCTCGGGGCCCGCGCTGCGCAGCGGCTCGTAGGCGACGCGTGGGCCGTAGAGCTCGTGGTTGCGGGGGAAGAAGGCGCCGGCGTGGAGCCCGAGCTCGGCCAGGCCGGCGCTCGGGCGGTGGCGCAGGAGCCAGCCCTCGCCGCGGGCGTGCGGCGTGGCGGCGCGGCCGGTCGACGCGCTGGCGAAGACCAGGCACAGCGCCAGCGCGGCGATCGACACGTCACGCATCGGTGGGAGTGTCACAGGATTGCACTCATCGTGCCAGTGGGCCGCAGCGCGCCGTCGCAGGCGTGGCTGGTGGTCGTGGTCGCCTGACGTTCGCGCGAACGTTCACGCGCGCGTTCGCGGGTCACGCTGGGTCGTGGCCGCGCCTCGCGTGCGAGTCTGTCTCATGGGGCATGTCGATACGGTCAGGAGCGCGAACCCGCCCGGGTCCGCGCTCCGCCGTGGCTCGGGACTGATGCCTCAACCGGTGAGCAGCTTGGGCATGTCGTCGCCGGCGAGGGGGAACAGCTTGGCGAGCTCGTTGTCGCCGACGCCGGCGAGCTTGCGCAGGGCGAGGTGGATCGTCTCGGGCTTGAGCACCTTGCCGCCCTCCTTGAGGCCGAGCGAGGCGGGGTCGATGGCGAGGGCGCGCTGGTCGTCGGTGGTGCCGCCGATGACGCGGCCCTTGGCGATGCCCTTGCCCATCAGCATGGCGCTGGTGATCGACCAGTGGTCCTTGCCGTCGTACTCGCTGGGGCCGTTGTAGCCGGGGCCGCGGGCGAAGTCGGAGCCGATCATCACGACCAGGTTGCCGGCGATGCCGGCGGCCTCGGCCTCGGTCATCAGGAAGTCGACGCCCTTGAGCAGCTTGGCGATCTGGCGCGGTTGATCACGATCGTGATTGCCGTGGGTGTCGAAGCCGCCGAGGTTTAAGTTGACGGCGACGGCCATGCCGGCCTTGAACGCGGCCACGGCCAGCTGCACCTGCTGCTGCAGCGCCTGCAGGTCCGAGAGCTGATAGCCGGGGAGGGTGACCAGCTCGCCGGGGAGCACGAGGTCCTTGAGCACGTCGTCGCTGGCGCGCGCGAGCATCAGCTCGTTCATCGCCGCCTTGACCCGCGGGAGGCGCTGCTGCTTGAGGGCCTCGGCGAGGCGCTCGTCCTGGGCCTTGCGGATGCGGGCGGCGGTGCTGTTGCTGTGATAGAGGTCGCTCTCCGCGTCGTTGGGGTCCATCTTGTTGGGGTAGGCGACGCGCTTGAGGGCGTCGATGCTGCTCATGCGCGTGAGCGGGATCAGGCCCTCGGTCGCGTCGTAGCCGCCGCTGCTGATGTAGGCCAGCGAGCTCTCCGGGGCCCGGCTGGCGGCCACCAGGGCACCGAAGCTCGGGAAGCCCTCGGCGAGGCGCCCCGACCACGTGGCCCGCGAGCCGCCATCGTGGTTGTTGGTCGCCATGTCGATGCCGTTGAGCACCGTCAGCGAGGCGGCGTACTTCTCGAAGAACTGCTGGTTCGACATGAGGTACGCGGCGCTGCCGGGGTCGAGCCCGAGCGAGGCGTCGTCGATGGGGATCGGCGCGTACTTCAGCTTGCCGGCGCTGGCCGGGGCGTCGTAGATGCGGTTGACGGCGCCCTTGGGCTTGGGGTCGCAGAGGTAGGTGGGGTCCCAGCCGCCGCTGGCGTTGACCAGCACGAAGAAGGGGCCCTTGTAGGGTTCGGGCTGGGCGAAGGCGCGGCGCACCCCGAGGGGGGCCGAGACAGCGAGCCCGGTCATGGCGGCGATCTTGATGAAACTGCGGCGGTCCATGGTGGTCTCCTGGCTCACTCGTAGAGGAACTTGTAGTCGGACAGCAGGTAGGTGACGACGGCCATCCACGAGCGGATGACGTAGGCCGGGTCGTCGCCGAACTGCTGCGCCTCGGGCAGCTCGACCTGGGTGTTGGGGTCGACGCGGACCATGCACTGCCAGCTCAGCCAGGCGTTCTCCTTGCCGGCGGTGACGCTGGCGGAGCCCTCCTTCCAGGTCTCGAGGAAGAGCTGGTAGGTGCGCTCGACCTCGGGATCTTCGAGGTCGAGCTTCTCGCCGAGGATGCGCTCGTGCAGGTGCACGATGTTGGCCTTGATGTCGGCGATCGAGTCGGGGATCTCGTCGCCGGTGGGGCCGAGCGGGACGTGGTCGAGGGTGACCTTGGGGAACAGGACCCGCTTCTCGACCGGGCGGGTCAGGTCCCAGGCCGTGACGGCGCAGGCGACCTCGTTGGCCATGCGGGCGGAGACGCTGGCCATGATGCCGTTGAGGCGGCCGAGGCGCTGGGTGATCGAGTCGGAGTCGATGCCGCCGTAGAGGATCTTGTAGTCGGTGCGCAGGTACTCGCTGAGGTCCCAGGGGCGCAGCCAGCGGATGCCGGTGACGGCCTCGATCTTGCGGGTCAGCAGCTCGGGGGTCGAGAGGCGGGCGGTGCCGACGGCGGCGAGCTCGAGCGCCTTGTCCTCGCTGGGCTCCTCGTCGGTGGTGACGCCGCGGTAGTACGGGCTCAAGATCACCTGCTCGATGATGGTCTTGAGGTTGTAGTCGGCGGCCACGAAGTCGTCGCCGATCTTGCGCAGGAGGCTGTCCTGGGCCTCCCAGGCGGCGACGTCGGTCTTGAAGGTGGGGCTGTCGGGGTCGGCGGGGTAGAGCAGCGGCTCCTGGCCGACGAGGCCGCGGTAGACGGTGTACACGGTCGAGACGACGAAGCGCGGGTCCTCGACGACGTGCTGGCCGAGCCACTGCAGGGCCTTGGGGAACTCGGCCTTGGTCAGGTCCTCGCCGTTGAAGCCGGGCGGGTACATCTCGGGGTACCACTCGCGGTCGGGGACCAGCTTCTCCTGGTCGTAGTCGTCCCAGTTCTGGAAGGTGCCGGCGATCGGGTCGATCTGCTGGTGGCAGAAGGTGCAGCGGCCGTCCTCGCGGGTGGGGTTGGTGTAGTCGAGCGACTGGGTCGGGTCGATCGGCCGCTCGCCGATGCGCAGGATGTCCGTGGCGAGGAACAGCTTGTAGACCATGCGCGCGCGGTGGCGGTTGCGGTTGGTCGGGGTGGTCGGGAAGCGGTTGAGCCACATCGGCGTGGTCAGCACGCCGGCGTGGGCGATCGCCAGCTTCTTGCCGTCGCGGGTGATGCTGACCTTCGCCTCCTGGTATTCGTTGTAGTTGTTCGGGTCCTTGAACTTGGGCGACAGGCCATAGATCTTGGCCGAGAACGGGTTGACCACGGTGTAGTCGGCGGTCAGGACGTCCTTGAAGGGGCGGTCGTTGCGGACGATGTGGTTGATCAGATCGATCGGCTCGCGCGCGAGGGCGGTGTTCACCTTGAGGCGGAGGTCGTCCTGGCCGTCGGTGCCGTCCCACCACGCGCCGGCGGCCGGGTAGTCCTCGTCGTTCATCAGGTCGACGGCAAAGCCGGTGTAGGCGGTGTAGCGGTCGGTCAGCAGCAGGTCGTTGAAGATGTCGCCGAGGCGGTCGTAGAAGGCGTCCTCGTCGAGCATGCCGTGGATCGCGTCGGCGAGGGCATCCTCGCCGCCGTCCGCGACCTCCTTGAGCTCCGCGTCGCTGGGCAGGCGGCCGACGAGGTGGAGGCTGGCTTTGCGCAGCGTCTCCTCGGGGCTGAGGACCACGACGCCCTCGAGCTGGGCGAGGTCATCGTCGCTGCACTCGACCGGGCTCTCGAGCTGCTTCACCAGCGACTCGAGGATGCGATACTCCTCGCTGTCGGTCTTGATCACCTCGCCGCCGCCGTGCTTGGTCTGGCCGCTGGGCTTGGCCAGCAGGGCGGACAGGCCGTCGTAGGCGACGCTCGAGTTCTCGGTGACCTCGGCGAAGTTGGCGTCCATGAAGCCGGGGTACGAGGACGGCAGCAGGTTGAACTCGGCGCCGGCCGCATCGGCGACGCCGCCGGGGCCGTGGCAGGTGATGCACTTGCGGCTCATCACATTGGTCCAGACCTCGTCGGCGAAGTACTCGCGGGTCGAGACGCAGCTGTCGCCGCCGAGGCCGCCCTTGCAGCCGAGAGCCAGCCCCGTGAGGAGCCCGAGCGCCGCCAGGGCGGCCTGAGCCGGACGCGCGAGGCGTGGCCGGCGAGGGAGTCGTGTCATACGAGAGCCTCCAGGAGAGAACAGGGTCGCAAGATATCCCGGGCTGCGTGTCGGCCACAAGCGGCGGATCGCCTGGGGCCGGCGCGCCCCGGGGGGTGTCCGCGGATTTGGGCTGGTCACGCGAGGGCTCGCGTGCGCGCAGACGTGCTGGCCGACTGCCGGCGCTGTGTGCGGGGGCCGATTGCGATAGGGTCGCGCGGGCATGGACGACGCAGCAGGGTCCGGTGGCTTCGGGGGGCTCGAGGGCTTCGTGGAGTTCCTGCGCGAGACCTTCCCGGCGCGATCGGAGCTGGCGTCGCTCGAGTTCGTGGACGCGGCGCTGCGTGACGAGGTGGGGGTGGTGTTGACGGTGCGGCTGGTGTGCTGGGACGCGAACGACGGTGCGCGGTCGATCCGCGACGTGAAGGAGCAGGAGGTGTGGGTCTGCGAGCTCGACGCGCTTGAGGATCGACGGATGGTCGCGTGCGTGACCGGCTGGCACATGGCGCTCGAGCAGATCTTCGCCCAGGACGACCTCGGCTGGCTCGAGACCAGCATGCCGGCGGACCTGCTGCGGCCCTTCGCCGAGCTGCTGCGGCTCAAGCGTCCGCGGACGGCGGACGACTTCGCCGAGGCGCTGCTGGCCAGTCGGCAGCGGCTCGGGGCTTTCCTGCGGACCTGAGTCGCTGTCGCGTGGGGTCAGCGCTCGGCGTAGGCGCGCAGGGCCCGGTAGGCGAGGTTCTCGGCGGTGGGCTCGTCGCTCGCGGTGACGGTGTCCATGTTGGCGGCGGCGTAGCTGCGGCGGGTGGTCCCGTCGGCCGCTTGCAGCTCGAGGGCGATCATGCCGGCGATCGAGACCATGCCGGCGCTGAGGAGCTTGCTGCCGCGGGCCTTGAGGTCGTCGAGGCCGCGCTGGAGGCGGGGGCCGTCGCGGAGCGTGAGCGCGTCGAGGGTGTCGATCACGGACACGAGCTCGGCGGGGGCCTTGTGTTCGATCACGGTGCGGCAGACGGTGGCCCACCAGCGGGTGCGCGACAGGTCGATGTGCGGGGCGACCTCGGTGTAGATGCCGTAGGTCTGCTGGATCCACGCGTCCCAGTCGGGCAGGTCGGCCTCGACCTTGCGCTGCTCGTCGATCCACAGGTTCATCGCGGTCACCGAGAGCGCCTCGGCGACACCAGTGGTCGGGTCGTCGTAGAGACGAATGAGCGCGGCGGCTTGCTCGGTCTCGCGGAACACGTGGGGCGGGCGCAGGTCGCCGATGCCCTCGGGCGGGTAGGGCCGGCGTTCGACGCCGCCGAGCACGGCGAGCAGCGGCGCGGGGGTCCAGCGCAGCGAGTGAAGGAAGCCGGCGGCCTCCTGCATGAAGCGGGCTTTCTCGGCGCCGGTGTCGAGGCGGGGGTGGGCGTCGGAGTTGGCGGGCTTGTCGACGAGGAAGGGGTGGAGCATGCGGCGGTTGGCGACCAGGAGGCCGTCCATCTGGCCGATGTCGTGGACGCCGATGAGCTTGAGCTCGCCGGCCAGGGCGGGCCACTGCAGCGGTGTGGGGCTGAGCTGGCCGAGCTCGCCGTCGGCGACGGCGAGGATGACCCAGTCGCTGTCGCCGACGCGGAGGATCTGGTAGTCGGCGAACTCCTGGTCGAGCGCGGCCAGGACGGTGAGCAGCAGCTCGTTGCTGAGCTCGTAGCCTTGCAGCCACTGCGCGAGCACGCCTTTGGGTTTGAGGTAGCGCTTGGCCTCGCGGTAGAACTCGACGGTGAACAGGCTGGAGACGCCGGAGACCCAGGGGTTGGTGGGTTCGGAGACGATGAGGTCGTACTGCTGGGCGGCGCCGGCGAAGAAGGCCTTGGCGTCGTCGAACCAGAAGTGGTTGCGGGGGTCGCTGTAGGCGCGCTCGTTGACGGGGAGGAAGTTGCGCGAGCCGGCGACCATCGCGGGCTCGATCTCGATGGTGTCGAGGCGCTCGAGGACGGGCGAGCCGAGCAGGACGTGGCAGGTGACGCCGGAGCCGAAGCCGATGAGGGCGGCGTGGGTGGCCTCGGGGCGCATCATCATGGGGATGAGGCCGACCAGGATCTGGTTCGGCTCGTCGCCGGCGATGTCGGGGCCGGTCATGGGGTCGCGTTCGGGCGGGTAGCGGTTGAGCACGATCGAGGCGTCGGGCTTGCCGTTGGTGTAGATGACGCGGTACTCGCGTTCGTCGGTGAGGCGGATGACCGTGACCGAGGCGGTGCGGCCGTCGACGTAGGAGATGAGCTCGTAGCCGTCGCCGAGGCGGGTGCGGCCGTGGCGGTAGACGGTGGCCGAGAGGACCATCGGGTCGAGGTGGAACACAGCGAGGCCGTAGACGACGGCGAGCGCGCTGCTGGCGGCCGCGAGGGTGAAGGTGCGTCGCATGCCGCGCGGGGCGGTGGGGCTGCGCTGTTCGACGCGGAGCAGGGCCAGGCCGAGGGCGATGTCGACGATGGCGCCGACGACGATGACGCGCTGGAGGCCGATGAGCGGCATGAGCAGGAGGCCGGCGAGGGTGGCCCCGACGATCGCGCCGAGGGTGTTGAAGCCGTAGACGCGGCCGATGATGCCCTCGGCCTGGCCGCGCTTGAGCAGGACGTGGGTGATGAGCGGCAGGGTCATGCCGGCGCAGAAGGTGGCCGGGAACATGATGACGAGGCAGAGGCCGTAGCGCAGGGCGTTGAAGGCGAGCCAGGTGCTCTCGCTGCGGCCCTCGCCGGCCATGAGCCAGCCCATGGCCTGGACGGCGAGGCCGTAGAGCGGGAGGGTGGCGACGGCGGCCACGCCCATGAGGATCTGGACGAAGCCGAGGACCAGCTCCGGGCGGTGGAAGCGGTCCATCTTGCCGCGGACCCACAGGCCGCCGACGGCGAGGCCGAACACGAAGGCGGAGAGCATGACCTCGAAGGAGTGGGTGGCGCTGCCGATGATCATCGACAGCAGGCGGATCCACCCGATCTCGTACATGAAGGAGGACAGGCCGGTGCCGAAGGCGACGACCAACAGCAGGCGCACGAGCTTGGCGCGCGCCGCTGGTTCACCGGGTTCGGGCGGGCGGGCGACGATCGGGGCGTGCTCGCCGCGCTGGGCGAGGGCGACGAGGGCGATGAAGATGTTGAGCGCGGCGGCGCAGGCGAGGGTGCCGGGCAGGCCGAAGCGGCCGACCAGGACGAAGCCGGAGAGCAGGGCGCCGAGGGCCGCGCCGATGCTGTTGGTGAAGTAGAGGAAGCTGAGGATCTCGCCGGAGCGCTCGCGGTCGCGGCGGAGGATGCCGGCGCTCATCAGCGGGAAGGTCATGCCGAGCAGGATGCATGGCGGGAGGATCAGCAGGCCGGCCATGCTCCACTTGACGGCGCCGATCGCCAGGCCGCCGCCGAGCGCGGGGAAGATGGTGTCGTAGCAGAGGCGCATCACCCCGGCGGCGAGCCACGGGAACGCCAGCGCGTAGAGGCCGATGCCGCCCTCGATCAGGCCGTAGGCGCGGACGGGGCGCTGGACCTTCGCCAGCCAGCGCGAGCACAGGAGGGCGCCGAGAGCCATGCCGCCCATGAACAGGCTGAGCACCAGGACCTGGGCCGTGGCGGCGCTGCCGACGAACTGGCGGATGTAACGCGACCAGATCGACTCGTAGATGAGGCCGCTGATGCCCGAGAGGAAGAACAGGAGGAAGAGGCCAGCGTGCCGCGCCATGGGCGGCGACGATACCTCAGCCGCACTTGTCGTTGTACTCGTTGTAGCCCTTCACCCAGTCGGCGTCGCTGTAGCTGCCGTCGCCGTTGGGGTCGCAGTAGCCGCCTGGCTGGGTCGGCGGGCAGCCGTTGGTCTTGGGCGGCCAGTGGCACACGTTGGTGAAGTTCTGCGGGTCGGGCGGGTCCTTGCAGGCGCAGGCGGTGCACTGGGCGAGGCAGTCTTGCTGACAGGTCTTGCAGGTCTCGTCGCCGTTGCAGGCCGCGTCGCCGCAGACCGGCTGGCAGGCGCCGCAGTCTTGCTGGCAGGTCTTGCAGGTCTCGTCGCCGTTGCACTGGTTGTCGCCGCAGGCGGGCGGGCAGGCGCCGCAGTCTTGCGGGCAGGTCTTGCAGGTCTCGTCGCCGCCGCACTGCATGTCGCCGCAGCCGGCCGGGCAGGCGCCGCAGTCGGCGGGGCAGGCCTCGCAGTCCTCGCTGGCGGCGCAGTCGTCGTCGCCGCACTTGATCCCGCAGGGTCCGCAGTCGGGCTGGCAGTTGAAGCAGCTCTCCATCGGGTCGCAGGTGTCGTCGCCGCAGTAGCTGGGGCAGGGGCCGCAGTCCCCGGGGCAGCTGTGACAGTCCTCGGCGCCGCTGCACAGGAGGTCGCCGCAGCTGGGTTCGCAGGGGCCGCAGTCGGCGGGGCAGATCAGGCACGACTCGTCGTCGTCGCAGCTGTCGTCGCCGCAGGCCGGGAGCGCTGGATCGGTCGCGCTGGAGGTCGGGCTGGTGGTGGTCGCGGTCTGGCCGGTCTCGCCGATCGAGGCTGTGCCGGGGGCGCTGCTGCTGAAGGGGTTGCCGGAGTTGTCGCGGCCGTCGGCGCAGGCGAGGGCGAGCAGCGTGACCAGGAGGAGCGCGGCGCGGGGGGCCATGCGGGCCACGGTAGGGCAGTTCAGCGCGGCTGGCCAGCGCTCAGGGACCCTGGACCAGCCAGGTGGTGCCGTCGACGGCGACCTCACGCTTCCAGATCGGCACGTCCTGCTTGAGCGCCTCGATCGCGGCGCGGCAGGCGGTGAAGGCCTCGGCCCGGTGCGGCGCGGCGGCGGCGACGATCACCGCGACCTCGCCGATCTCGAGGCGGCCGAGGCGGTGGTGGATCGCCACGCTGGCGCCGGTGACCTCGGCCTCGATCGCGGCGGCGATGCCTCGCATCACCTTCAGCGCCATCGGGGCGTAGGCCTCGTACTCGAGGTGGTCGATCGCGTGGCCGCGGCTGTGGTCGCGGACCTGGCCGATGAAGGTGACGACGCCACCCGCGTGACGGTGGGCGACCGCGGCGACGGTTCGCTCGAGCGCGAGCGGAGTCGTCTCGAGGCGGACGCGCTCGTCGTCGTTCGCGTCGCCGGGCGCGTCGTCGTGGCCGCCGCTGACCGGGGGGATCACGGCCAGCTCGTCGCTCGCGCAGACGGGGTGGTCGGCGCTGACGAACTCCTGGTTGACGGCGACGCGGCAGGGCGGGAGCAGCTCGCGCAGGGTCGGGTGCTGCTCGGCGAGCGCGCGGCGAGCAGGTCGCGGACGGTGGCGCCGTCGGGCAGCTCGAGCGCGGCGCTGTCGCTGCGCAGACGCTCGCGCAGGCCGGCGAACAGGAGGACGCGGACGGTCATGGGCGGGCCCTCTCAGATCGCCGGGGCCAAGGCAAATTCGCGACGCCCTCCCGCGATCGGGAGGCGGTCCGCCGAAATTTCGAGGCCCGTCACGTGGGACGATATCCTACCCGTGCTCTCCCACTTGATCCGGCCGAGAGCACGCTCGGCCGCTACTTTCATCGCGGAACCACCGGAATGATCCAGACTGCCCTGCGGGAACGCCCCGGTCTCACGTTGTTGGCCGCTCCACCGGATGCCTCGCCCATGAAATCTCCCCGATCCACGGCTCCGGCTGCGCTCCTGCGGGTGCTGGACCCGTCGCCCGAGCCGCCGAGCTCGCCAGCGGCGACCGAGGTCGAGCTCGACGCCGAGTTCGACGCCGACCTCGAGCTCGAGGATGACGTTGAGGCCGAGGCGGAGGCCGAGGGTGAGGCTGACGTCGAGGCGCAGCGGCTGGCGGTGCAGACGCGGCTGCGGGCGTACTTCACGAAGGGTCGGCCGCGGGTGGTGTTCACCGACAACCTGCACACGATGCTGTCGATCAAGCGCGGGCAGGGCGTGTGGACCTTGCGTATGCATCAGATGTTCGCGACGGCGCCGCCGGCGGTGCTGCGGGCGGTGGCCCAGTACGCGCAGACGCAGGACCGGCAGGCGGCGGCGCTGCTGCGCCGCTACATCGACCACAACGATCATCAGATCCGGCCGCAGGCGGAGCCGCGGGCGCAGGTGATCGACGTGCAGGGGGCGCACCACAACCTGCAGGCCACCTTCGATGAGCTCAACGCGCGCTACTTCGCCGGGGCGATCACGGCGCGCATCACCTGGGGTCCGCGCACGCGTAGACGCTCGGGGCGGGAGTCGATCAAGCTCGGCAGCTACAGCGTGGAGGAGGAGCTGATCCGGATCCACCCGGTGCTCGACGCCAGCGACGTGCCGCCGTTCTTCCTGGCGTGGATCATCTACCACGAGATGCTGCACGAGGTGCATGACATGCCGATCGTCGACGGTCGGCGGGTCTATCACACGCCGGAGTTTCGCCGCGCCGAGGCTCGCTTCGAGCGCTACGCCGAGGCCGTGCTGTGGGAGCGGACGCAGGTGCACAAGCTGCTCGATCGTTGAGGCGGCGCGGCGCGGGCCGTGGTTGGTTCGACGGTGCGCATGGGGCTGCACGGCCGGCTGAGATCGGGTCTGGGCGCCAGTTTCGGGGCAGGTGACGCGGCAGCGATGGCCGAGTATCGTGCGGCCTCCATGACGAACCCGCGTTCGAGTCGAGGCAAGCGAGAGGCGCTGGAGTTTCATTCCAAGGGCAGGCCCGGGAAGATCCAGGTCGTCCCGACCAAGCCGCTGACGACCCAGCGCGACCTCTCGCTGGCCTACTCGCCCGGGGTCGCCGAGCCGTGCATGGAGATCTTCCGCAACCCCGCCGATGTCTACAAGTACACGGCGCGCGGCAACCTGGTCGCTGTGATCACGGACGGTACTGCGGTGCTCGGGCTCGGCGACATCGGGCCGCTGGCGAGCAAGCCGGTGATGGAGGGCAAGGGGGTGCTGTTCAAGAAGTTCGCGGACATCGACGTCTTCGACATCGAGATCAACTCGAAGAGCTCCGACCACTTCATCGAGACGGTGGCCGCGCTCGAGCCGACCTTCGGCGGGATCAACCTCGAGGACATCAAGGCGCCGGAGTGCTTCTACATCGAGGAGCAGCTCAAGAAGCGCATGAACATCCCGGTGTTCCATGACGACCAGCACGGCACGGCGATCATCAGCGGGGCCGGCTTGCTCAACGCCGCGGAGATCCAGGGCAAGAAGTTGGCCGACATCAAGATCGTGGTCAGCGGCGCGGGGGCCTCGGCGGTCGCGTGCACGCGCTTCTACCTGAGCCTCGGGGTCAAGCCGGAGCACGTGCTGATGTGCGACTCGAAGGGCGTGCTCAACACGCGGCGCCAGCTGGCCGAGGACGACCCGAAGCGCGAGTGGCTGCGCGAGACGCCGGCGGACACGCTGGCCGAGGCGCTGGTCGGGGCCGACATGTTGCTCGGGTTGTCGCGGGCGGGGCTGGTGACGGCGGAGATGTTGAAGGGGATGGCGCCGAAGCCGATCATCTTCGCGCTGGCGAACCCGGACCCGGAGATCGACTATCCGACGGCGCGCGCGACCCGGCCGGACGCGATCGTGGCGACCGGGCGCAGCGACTACAACAACCAGGTCAACAACGTGCTCGGCTTCCCGTTCATCTTCCGCGGGGCGCTCGACGTGCGGGCGACGCAGATCAACGAGGAGATGAAGGTGGCGGCCGCGCACGCGCTGGCCGAGCTGGCGCGCCGGGACGTGCCGCAGGTGGTCAACGCGGCCTACGGCGAGGAGTTCCGCTTCGGGCCCGACTACATCATCCCCAAGCCCTTCGACCCGCGGGTGCTGACGTGGGTGGCGCCGGCGGTGGCGAAGGCGGCGATGGACTCGGGCGTGGCCCAGGTGCAGATCGAGATCGACGTGTACCGCGAGCGCCTGCAGGGCCTGCTCGGCGGGGCGACGGCGGTGATGCGCCGCTTCGTGCGTCGCGCGGCCGGCTCGCCGCGGACGGTGGTGTTCCCCGAGGGCGACGACCCGCGGATCTTGAAGGCCGCGTCGATCATGGCCGAGGAGCGCATCGGTCGGCCGATCTTGCTCGGCGAGCCGCGGAAGATCCTGGAGACGATCAAGGCCCAGGACATCGACCTCGCGCCGGGCAGCTACGACATCGTCGATCCGCGGGCCGACGACGCGGCCGAGGCGTACGCGAACAAGCTGCACCGCATGCGCCAGCGCAAGGGCGTGACGGCCGAGCTGGCGCGCCTGCTGATGCGCGAGCGCAACCACTTCGGGATGATGATGGTCGCCGAGCGGCGCGCCGACGGCATCGTCACGGGCCTGAATTTCGCCTACTCGGACACGGTGCGGCCGGCGCTGCAGATCATCGGGCTGCGGCCCGGGGTGCGGCGGATCGCGGGCATGTATTTGATGCTGCACAAGGCCGGCATGCTGTTCTTCGGCGACACCACGGTGAACGTCGACATGGACGAGGGCACCCTGGCCGACGTCGCCGAGATGATCGCCGACGCGGCGCGGACCTTCGATGCGGTGCCGCGGGTGGCCATGCTGAGCTTTAGCAACTTCGGCTCGGTCCGCGACGGGCGCTCAGCGATGGTGGCCCGGGCGGTGGAGATCTTGCGCAAGCGGCGGCCCGATCTGGAGGTCGAGGGCGAGATGCAGGCCAACGTGGCCCTCGACTTCGAGATGCAGCAGCGCATCTTCCCGGCGACGCGGCTGACCGGGCCCGCGAACGTGCTCATCTTCCCCAACCTCGAGGCGGGCAACGTCGCCTACAAGCTCATGCGCGAGCTCGGCGGGGTGCCGGCGGTGGGTCCGGTGCTGCTCGGGATGAACCGGCCGGTGACGGTGCTCGAGCGCGACTGCACGGTCGACAACATCGTGCACATGGCGGCGCTGACGGTGGTCGCGGCGCAGAAGGCCGACGAGGTGGCCGCCGGGGTGACCGCGGCGGCCGGTACTGCGCTGGTGTGACGCGGGCGGCCTGCGTGGGCCTGCAAGCCAGGCGAGCCAGGCGAGCCAGGCGAGCTCAGGCGAGGTCGCGGACGGTCGGCTTGGGCTCGGGCTCCTTGCCGTCGTGCTCGTTGTGCCAGCGCTTCATCTTGCGCTTGATGACCTCCTTCTTGACCATGCCGACGAGGTCGATCATCAGGCGACCGGTGAGGTGGTCGTGCTCGTGCTGGAGGGCGCGGCCGAACAGGCCCTCGCCCTCGACCTCGAAGCTGGCGCCGTTCACGTCGAGGGCGCGGACCCTGGCCCAGCGCGGGCGCTTGATGTCGACGAACACGTTGGGGAAGCTGAGGCAGCCCTCCTCGGCGACGGCGAGGCCGCGGCCGGTCTCGACGAGCTCGGGGTTGATGAGCACGAGCGGCTTGGCGTCGTCACCAGCGTCGGGGTCGGCGACCTTGCCGTCGATGATGAAGATGCGCTCGAGGCGGCCGACCTGGATGGCGGCGATGCCGGCGGCGTTCAGCGAGTACATGGTGTCGATCAGGTCCCGCACGAGCTGACGGATGTTGGCGTCGACTTCCTTCACGTCGAAGGTCGGCTCGCGCAGCCGGGGGTCGGGATACGTGACGATGTCGAGGACGGACATGGCGAAGGTGTGCGGTTGCTCCGGCCCAACTATAGAGGGCCCGTCTGGTGGCGGAAAGGCCCCGTGGTATGTACCCCAGCGCACATGAGCGTCACTCTCGATCAGGTGAAGGCGGCGCTGGCCGGCGTGAAGGACCCGGCGACGGGTCGCGAGCTGGTGGCAGATGGCCGGGCCGAGGCCCGCATCGACGTCGGTGATTCAGGTGGCTCCGATCTTGGGGCGGGCGAGGTCGCGCTGCGCATCGAGCTCATCTCGCCTGGCTTTCCGCTGCGCGGCGAGCTCGACGCGGCCCTGCGTGCGGCGATCGAGCCGCTCGGGCTGCCGGTGCGCATCGAGTACGGGCTGCGCGTGCCGAGCAAGCCGGCGCGTCAGGATCTCAACCGCCTGCCGACGGTGAAGAACATCATCGCGGTGGCGGCGGGTAAGGGTGGCGTCGGCAAGAGCACGGTGAGCGTCAACGTGGCGATGGCGCTGAAGCAGCTCGGGGCGCGGGTGGCGGTGCTGGACGCCGATATCTACGGGCCGAGCGTGCCGAAGATGCTGGGCCCGGCCACGCGCGAGACCTCGACCACCGCGGAGGGTGATCGCATCAGTCCGGCGATCTTCCGCGGCGTGCCGGTGATGAGCGTGGCGTTCTTCGTCGAGCCTGGCAGCGCGGTGATCTGGCGCGGGCCGATGATCCACAAGCTGCTCAAGCAATTCCTCGAGGACGTCGTGTGGGGCGAGGTCGACTACCTGATCGTCGACCTGCCGCCTGGCACCGGGGACGCCCAGCTCTCGCTGGCGCAGCTGATCCCGATCACCGGGGCGATCATCGTCACCACGCCGCAGGAGGTCGCGTTGATCGACGTCCGCCGCGCGGTCAACATGTTCAACAAGCTCGAGGTGCCGATCGTCGGCGTCGTCGAGAACATGAGCCACTACACCTGCCCGGCCTGCGGCCACCATGACAACATCTTCGCCAGCGGCGGCGGCAAGCGGCTGGCTCAGGAGCTCGGCGTGCCGCTGCTCGGGCAGGTGCCGATCGACAACCGCGTCAGCTTCGGCGGCGAGGCCGGGGTGCCGGTGGTCGAGGGCGCGCCGGGCAGCGAGCAGGCGCGGGTGTTCACCGAGATCGCCGCGCAGGCGGCCTTCGCGGTGAGCAAGGCCAGCGCCACGGGGCCCAAGCGCTCGAGCCTGCTGCGCACCGTGAGCTGAGCGGGGGCTCAGTTGAGCCAGCGCGGGCCGCTGCGCCCGGCGAGGCGTGTGAGCACGCCGGCGATGCGCTCGCCCAGGAAGTGCGCGCGGGCGTCGCTGGTCGTAGCGACGAGGCTCTGCTGCTGCAGATCGACCAGGCTGCGGCGGTCGCCGAGGTCGTCGCGCCCTCCCGGGTGGCCAGCAGCTCGAGGCTGGGGAGGAAGGCGGTGAGCGCATACAGGAGGACGCGGACATCGCTGATGGCGAGCAAGGAGCGGAGGCTCTCGCGCTCGTCGCCGCAGTGCTGGGCGACGCGTTCGACCTGGGCGCGGAGGACGGCGACGGCCTCGAGGTCCTGCGGGTGTGGTTCGGCGAGCGCGGTTGCGTCGACCTCGCGGAAGCGGTGGGCGAGCGGGTGCTCGCGCTCGCTGCGGACGCGGCACACGCCCTCGAGGCGGATGATGCGGCGCCCGTCGGGGAGGCGGACGTGGAACACCAGCTTGCCGACCCCGAAGATCGGCTCGAAGGGCGGCGGTCCGGACCCGGCCCCGAGCGGGGGCTGCGGGCGCAGCAGGGGCACGCCGATGTGTTGGTCGTTCGCACGCACGAAGTCGACGAGGTCGAGGTAACGCGGCTCGAACACGTTGAGCGGCAGGACCATCCCTGGCAGCAAGACAACGTTCGGTAGCGGGAAGATCGGCAGCGTGCCCAGCACCTGGGCGCCGGGGACTGCGTTGGCGTTGAGCATCGCGGGCTGTTTATACTCGGGTCGCCCCGGCCCGCCAGGGGTGCGCATACAGGTCGTCGACGTGGCCGTCGCGCAGCTCGGGCTCGCCGTGGCGAAGGAGCTCCAGCCGGGTCGAGTCATGCGACCAGCAGCGCCTGCAGGTCCGGGCGATCGCGCAGCGCTCCGCGCAGCGAGCTGGTGACGACCTCGGCGCCGTGCTTGTTGCCCGGCACGCTGAGGCAGGTGTGACGGGCCCGCATCACGCAGCCGGCCCCGCGCGCGCCGAGGTGTTCGATCAAGGCGTCGGCGATGTCGTTGCAGGCGCGCTCCTGCAGCGTGAGCCTGCGGGTGAAGCAGGTGACGAGGTCACCGAGGCGGCTAAAGCCGGCGAGGCGACCGGCAGGCAAGTAGGCGACCGCGGCGGTGCCAGTGTAGGGCAGCAAGTGGTGCGGGCACAGGCCGTGGAAGGGCAGGCCGCGCACGAGCACCAGCTCCGACGCGCCCTCGCCGACGACCGGGTCGCCGAGGATCTGCGCGGGGTCCATGGCGAAGCCGGCGAGGAACTCCTCGCTCCACACGCGGGCCACGCGAGTGGGTGTGCTGACGAGATCCTTGTGGTCGAGCTGCAGACCGCAGGCGGTGAGCAGCTCAGCCACGGCGCGCTCGATCGCCGCGCGACGTTCGGGTGCGGGGGAGGCGGCCACGGCGGCCGGTATACCCGATTGCTGGGGGTGCGTCAGCGGCCGACGACGTGCAGCGAGCGCGGCCGGGGCGGGGCAGCGCGGGCCTCGACGCCGCGCCAGCTGTTGCGAAAGCCCTGGGGCAGGGCGTCGAGCGCGGGCAGGCGGGTGCAGGCCTCGCAGGTGATGGCCTTGCCCGGCGTCTCGGTGCACCCGTCGCACACCGCGAGGGCCTGGCGGGTGGCCTGGAGGTCGTCGCGCAGGCGGTTGAGCAGACCGATCTTGTGCTCGAGCTGGGCGATGTGGCCGGAGACCATCGACTCCAGTTGACGGCAGGCGTGGTGGTCTGGCCTGGTCTGCTCGCGTACGGCGAGCAGCGCGGTGATCTCCTCGAGCGACCAGCCGGCCTCGCGCAGGGCGAGGATGAAGTTGAGGCGGTCGAGCTCGCCGGGGGGGAATTGGCGGTGGCCGCCGCTGCTGCGGGCCGCCTGGAGCAGGCCCTCGCGTTCGTAGTAGCGGACGGTGCGAGGCGTGCAGCCGCTGCCCTCGGTCATTTCCTTCAGGGTCAGGAGGCCACCACGCTTGCTCGCCATGTCGCCAGCGTGACGCTGGCGGCGGTCGGCTGTCAATCTCGCTGGGCCCGGGCTACCCTCGCGCCGCATGTCGCAGGCCCCCGTCGCCCTCGTCACTGGCGGAGCGATCCGTGTTGGTCGCGCCATTTGCCTCGCCCTGGCGGCGGCCGGGTACCGCGTGTGGCTTCACTATCATCACTCGGCCGAGGCCGCCGCCGAGGTCTTGCGGGCGATCGGCGGTGCGGGTCTCGGCCCGCTGCGCCTCGACCTCGCCGACGAGGCCGCCCGCGCCGAACTGGTGCGCACGGTCCTCGACCCCGACGGTCCGGCCGGTGGGCGGCTCGACCTCCTGGTCAACAACGCCGCAGGCTTCGAGCGCGGGTCCTTCACCGGGCGCAGCGACGCCGACCTCCGGCGCGTGCTCGAGCTGAACCTGGTCGCCCCGATCTCGCTGGCCCGCGGGCTGGCGCCGGGGCTCGCGGCGGTGCAGGGCAGCGTGGTCAACCTCCTCGACGTCGCCGCCTATCAGCCGTGGCGAGGCTACCTGGACCACTGCACCGCCAAGGCCGGGCTGGCGATGGCGACGCGGGCGCTGGCTGTGGAGCTTGCCCCGGCGGTGCGGGTCAACGGCGTGGCGCCCGGGACAGTCGCCTGGCCGGAGGCCGACGAGCGCTACGCCGAGGGCTCGCCAACCCGGGCGGCGATCCTGCGTGCGATCCCTCTTGGCCGGATCGGCGAACCCGATGATATCGCCCAGGCGGTGCTGTTCCTGGCCCGCAGCGGCTTTATCAGCGGGCACACGATCGCCGTCGACGGTGGGCGTCTGGCGGCAGGTGGCCTCGGCTGAGGGCGGCGCAGGCCCTGCGGGCTGCGCGGGTCGCTCCGCCGGCCCCTTGACCCGCGGGCCGGGATCCCCTATCCATTGCGGCCTTCCCCATGGCCCGCCAAACCGACGAAGAGTTCTCCGACTACAACCAGCGGCGTGAGCCGCTGAACGCGGCCGCCACGGCCAACGATCACCGCCCCGTCACCGGCCGCCCGCTCGAGGTCAAGGTCGATGAGCGTGGCGTCGAGCGAGCGATCCGCAAGCTTCGTCGTCTCATGGCCAGCGAGGGTGTGCTCCGCGAGATCAAGCGCCGTCGCCACTACGAGAAGCCGAGCGTGAAGACCAAGCGCAAGCTTCGCGAGGCCGAGCGCCGTCGCAAGCGTCGCCAGCGCAAGCGCGTCCCGATGCGCGGCGAGGCGTGAGTGGCCGGGCCTCGCGGGGCCACCTGGCCGCTTGGGGCTACCTGGCCATTCATACCTGGCCATTCATACTTGGCCCCTTGTTCATGTCTTCGAGGCAACCATGACGCTCCCATGGCTGGTCGCGCCGCGGCTCGATGACCCCACGGCGGATGCTGCGGCCGCGGTCGCTCCACCGATGCTCGCGGCGATCCGCTGCGTGTTTGGGGTCGGCGTGGAGCCTGGAGCGGTGCCCGACGGCGACGGCCTGCGCCCCGTGTACTGCGTCCAGCTCCCAGTCGACGCGCCCGGGAGCCTCGACGCCGATGACACCCATGAGTTCGACGCGGCCAGCCTCCTGGGTGCTCTCCAGGTCCGCGCCCTTGGCCGCGCCTGGGCGATGCGCCTCGAGTTCGAGCTGGTCCAGACCGCAGGAGCGGCGGCCCAGGTCGACCTCTTCCTCGTCGACGCCCCCGCAGAGCCGCTACATCTGCTGCACTCGAGCCCGCAGCCGGGCGGTGGGCGTCGCCTGACCTTCGGAACAGGTCTCGTGCATACCCCGGCCGGCGTGGCCCGCCTCGCGGGCAGCTATCACCTCGAGCAACGCTCGGGGGACGGCGCCGCCGCGGGCGCCTGTGCGGTGCAGCTCGGGCTCACCGAATACGAATTCGAATGAGCGCCGCGAATTGGCGCCGGGCCTGCGCGGCCGCTATGGTGGCGACGTGGTGCGGAGGCGCGGGCGGAGCTCGAGGCACAGCGCGTGGGTGCTGGTGGCCTTGCTCGTGCTGGTCTATTGGCTCGCGGGCGACCGCCTGCGTGAGGGTCTCGGCCTGCCAGGGAGCGGCGCGGCGCCGGGCAAGGGCGCGGCCCTGCGAGTTGCCACCTGGAACCTGCGCAACTTTCCGGACCCAGCCCAGGACCAGGCCCGCCTGCGCGATCGCCTGAACGGCCTCGACGCCGATCTGCTCGCGCTGCAGGAGATCCACGATCCCGCCGCGCTCCAGGCCCTCCTGCCAGGGTGGACGATCGCCCTCAGCGAGCACGGGGGCCGTGGCCATCAGCGCCTCGGAGTCGCCATCGATCCGCAAGCGCTCGAGTTGATCGAGCCAGCGCGCGAGTACCCGGAGCTGAGCATGCGGGGGCACGTGCGGCCCGGATTTTCAGTGTACTTGCGCGCACACAACGGGGGCCCTGACTTTCATGTGCTCGTCGTCCACCTCAAGGCGATGAGCGAAGGCTACTCGCTGCGGACCCAGCAGTGGTCGCTGCTCGCCGGACTCGCCGGAGATCTGTTGCGCAGCGATCCCGATCTGATCGTGCTGGGTGACTTCAACGCGACCGGTCCCGCCGGCGGCACACCCCAGGCCGAGCTTTCCGCCCTGGAGGCGATCCTGGGGCCGATTGGGCTGCGACGGCTCGCGGCGAGTGAACCGTGCTCGTCCTACTGGGACGGGGCCCGCCGCGACGCCTGGCAAGAGCCCTCGTTGCTCGATCTGGTGTGGGTCGCCGGTCTGCACGAGGGCCTCGACGCCGACGCCCAGGTCCGGCCGCTCCATCATTGTGCTCGCCATCACTGTCAGACCTTCCGCTCGACCTCCGCCTATCCCGAGCCGGACTTCGCGGACCTCAGCGATCACTGCCCCGTCGTCCTCGACCTCGCTCAGGGCCGCGATGATGACCCGTGAGTTGACGCGGAACTCGCTGCGGGGGCCGCGGCCTATCCACGACCTGCGGGTGCCAGCATGCCCCAAGGGACAGATGCTGCTTGCTGAGAAACCGTCCTGTGCCCGTCTCCGCGCACCCTTCGGCCAGAAATTCAGGGACCCACGAAGCCGGCTGAAGATTTGCCGCGCAGCCATGTCCAAGGCCACACTCTTCGCGCCTCAACGCGGCCAGCCCCATTGAAGCTCGTAAAGCTAACCCATTGTGGGTCAGCGCGCGCTTTGCCTCTCAACACGCTCGAGTACCTGTCAAACCGCGTTTGGCCGACTGATGGACACGGGACAGTCCGCGATAGTACCATCCCCGGGCGATTCTCGAGGCCCGACCCCGACGAGCTGTTCGTAGTACGCAACCAGGAGAAGACGACTCATGCACCTCAACAAATTCCGTACCTTTGGCCTGCTCGCCGGTGGCATCGTCGCCGGGCTCGCGCTCACCTCCGTCCAGGGCTGCGACAGTGTCGCTGACGACATCTGCGGTCCATGCGGCACCATCGCGGGGGGTTCGCTCTCCATCTCTGGCAGCGCCCAGCTCGACGGCTTCTTCAATGCCACGGGCTCGCTGAACAACGCCGTCGCCCAGATCAAGGGCTCGTTCGACGCCGACATCCTCGCCCTCGCGGACGTGTACGGCGTGGCTCGCGGCAACGTGGACGCGACCTTCGTCAGCAGCCTCACCGCGGCGATCAAGGCCGACTTTTCGGCCAACCTCGACGGTGGCATCAAGGTCGTCTACAAGCCGGCCGAGTGCTCCGTCAACGTCAGCGTCGCCGTCGATGCCCAGGCCAAGTGCGAGGTCCAGGGCGGCTGCGAGGCGATGGTCGATCCGGGCGAGGTCTCGGTCCAGTGCGAGGGCGGTTGCTCTGGCAAGTGCGACGCTGCCTGTGAGGGCGACCTCTCCTGCGAGGTCACTGCCCCGTCGATCGAGTGCTCCGGCCAGTGCGAAGGCTCGTGCACCCTCGACGCGGCCGCCTCCTGCGACGGCACCTGCCGCGGCGATTGCTCGGGCACCTGCTCCGCGACGGACAGCTCCGGCAAGTGCGCTGGTACTTGCGACGGCATGTGCGACGGCAGCTGCGAGTTCAAGGCCGCCGCCTCCTGCTCCGGCAAGTGCAACGGCAAGTGCCTGGTCAACCAGGGTGACGCGCAGTGCACCGGCGAGGTGTCCTGCCGCGGCACGTGCATGGGCGAGTGCAAGGGCAGCTGCACCGGCAAGGCGACCCCGCCGAGCGCTTCGGCCAGCTGCGACGCCTCGGCCGACTGCCAGGCCCAGGCCTCGGCGCAGGCCAGCGCCGACATTCAGTGCACCCCGCCCAGCCTCGATCTGCAGTACGCGTTCGCGGCCGGCGTCAACGCCGAGGCCCAGGGTCAGTTCCTCGCCCGGATCGGCGAGCTGAAGGTCCGCGGCGTGGCGATCCTCCAGGGCTTTGCTCGCCTCGGTGCGCTGGTCACTGGCGAGGTTGACGGCAAGGTGGTCTTCGACCCGTCGCCCGTCGTCGAGATCACTGGCGCCCTCCAGGGCGTCATCTCGGCCGGTGTCGAGGGCGACCTGTTCGCCAACGTCCCGAAGGGCCGCCTCCTGTGCGTCATCCCGGCCTTCAACGATGCCGTGTCGGCGCTCGGCAGCGTCGTCAGCGAGACCAAGGGCACCCTCGAGGCCCAGGCGAGCTTCGCCGCCTTCATCACCACCGGCGGCTGATCGGCCTCCCGGTGTGAACACGACGGCCGCCCACAAGGCGGCCGTTCGTATTGGTTCCGCTCGCCTGCGTACGGATGCGCGTCGTGCGGCGATCCAGCCCGCTTGTTGCGGCGTCAGGGTGGCTCTGCTCTCATGACGTCATGCGCCTTATCCTGGTCTCGCTTGCGCCGCTCCTCGCCTGTTCATCGGCCGACGTGGGTGATAGCGGTGAAACCGGGAGCGGGAGCACCAGTCCCCTGAGCGCATCGCAGGTCTCCGAGTCCGCGTCCGTGAGCGAGGGCTCCGTTACCACCGGGGGCGACACAGGCGGTGGCAGCGTCACCCAGGGCACGAACCCCTCTGGCGCGCAGACCAGCAACGACAGCAACTTCGAAACGGAGGCGCCGGGCCTCACGACCTCGGGCGACCCGGACGCAACCGGCACCACGGGCCAGGGCGTCGAGCCGGTCCCGCCCGGTTCGCGGATCCCCGTCGGCGGCGGCGACTACTTCCTCCTCGGCGCCAACTACCCGTGGAAGTCCTACGGCGGCGATTTCGGCAGCAACGCGTGGGGCGTCTACGGGGTGCACACGAAGGCCGACGAGATCGCCGGCCAGTTCCAGCAGATGGCCGACAGCGGTCTGAATGTGGTCCGCTGGTTCGTGTTCACCGATGGCCGCGCTGGTGTGATCTTCGATAATAGCGGCACACCGAGCGGCCTCCACGCGGACGTGCTCATCGACTTCGACACCGCGGTCGGCATCGCCAGCGACCACGGCATCTACCTCGTGCCCGTGCTCTTCGACTTTCATTGGATGTTCTGGGCCAAGCAGGAGGGCGAGGTCCAGCTCGGCGGTCGCAGCGACACGATCACCGACCCGGTCAAGCGCGCCGCCCTGGTCGAGAAGGTCGTCATCCCGCTGCTCGAGCAATACAAGGACGAGCCGGCGATCCTCGCGTGGGAGATCATGAACGAGCCGGAGTGGTCGATCGCCGATCTGCCCGAGGGCTCGCCTGACAACCAGGCCAACGCAGTCCCGCTCGCCGACTTCTACAGCCTCGCCATCGCCATCGCCGACGCAGTCCACAGCAAGACCAGCGCCTATGTGACCCTCGGCTCCGCCTCGATCAAGTGGATCAAGGCCTGGACCCCGGCGTTCGCCGCCGCGCACAAGCTCCCCGCGCTGAACCTCGATTTCTATCAGGCGCACTACTACCCGTGGATGGACGGCCAGGGCTTCGACAACCACGCCGACTACGGCAGCCTCAAGTTCTCCCCCAACGAACAGACCTACGAGGCTCTCGGCCTCGATCGTCCGCTCGTCATCGGTGAGCTCGTCATCTCCGACGACGCCGGCAAGCGCCTCGACACCCTCCTGAACAACGGCTACGCGGGCGCCTGGCCGTGGAGCCTGAACTCCGACTACAGCCTCGACCTGCCCGGCATCAAGGCCTGGTCCGAGGCCCACGCCGACATCGCCGACCTGCCCGCACCCTGATCGCGCGGGGCGATCGTCATCGTCGACCGTCTGCCGGGAACCTGCGACGCTGGTCGCTGTCTCTGGTGGCCGTATGACCCGACCCGACCGCGTACCCGTCCTCGCGTGCGCCCGTGCACATGACTCCACGGACATGTCGCTACGGACATGTCATGGCCGGCGCGGCGCGGCGACGCTGGCGCTCGGCCTGGCCGGACTCATGCTCGTCAGCTGTACGCCGACCGGCGTCGGCGGGCTCCCGGCCCGCCCGCTCAAGGCCCAGGGCCCGGTGCTCGCTGTGCCGATGTCGCTGACCGCGAGCGACGGCACCGGCCTCAAGCTGGTCTCGCTCAAGGCCCGCGCGGTGGTCGAGGAGCCGCTGGCCTTCACCGAGCTGCACCTCGTGTTCGAGAACCCGACCGACCGCACGATCGAGGGCCGCTTCGAGATCAACATGCCCCCAAACGCCGCCATCTCCCGCTTCGCCATGCAGATCTACGGGCAGTGGCAGGAGGGCGAGGTCGTCGAGCGTCGCGCCGCCCAGGTCGCCTTCGAGGACGCGCTGCACCGCAAACAGGACCCCGCGCTGCTCGAGAACAAGGCCGGCAACGCCTTCAGCGCGCGTGTCTTCCCGATCCTCCCGCGCGAGCGCAAGGAGCTCATCGTCTCCTACTCGCAGGAGCTGCCGAGCTCCGCTGAGCCCTACCGCCTGCCGCTACGCGGCCTCCCGGAACTCGCTGACCTCGACGCGAGCGTCATCCTCCGCGAGCCCGCCCCGGGCCAGCCCGGCGTGTCCACCTCGATCGCCACCACGACCCAGCAGACCCAGGTCATCGAGCTCCGCAAGCAACAATGGACCCCCGACCAGGACCTCGAGGTCCGCAGCAAGACCAGCGCCCCGGCGATCGGGCTGCGCCACGCGAACCTCGCCGTCGCCCGCGTCGCCCCGGCCGGCGCCATGCCAGCGGTCCCCGTCGGCGGCCTCACCGTGCTGTTCGACACCAGCGCCTCGCGGGCCCTCGACTTCGACCGCCAGCTCGCCGACCTCGCCGCGCTCCTCAAGAGCTTGCAGGAGCAGACCGGCGAGGACTTCACGCTCCGCGTCGTCGCCTTCGACCAGAGCACCGCCGAGATCTACGCCGGCCCCGCCAGCGGCTTCGGCCCCGCGGAGATCGAGCGCATCAGCACCCGCCGGGCGCTCGGCGCCTCCGACCTCCGGCGGGCCCTCGCCGCGGTGGCGCTCGGCCCGGTGCTCCCGCGCGTGCTCGTCATCTCCGACGGTGTCGCCACGGCCGGACCCCGCGAGCTGGCCCAGATCGAGGCCGCCGCGCGTGCGCTCGCCAGCGCGGGTGTGCAGCGCATCGACGCGATCGTCGACGGCGGCATCCAGGATGCCAGCACCCTCAAGGCCCTCACTACCGCCGACCTCGCGTTCAAGGGCGTCGTCGCCGACGGCCGCCTGCCCCGCAACCTCCTCGCGCACAAGCTCGCCAGCGCCACCCTCCCGGACATGAAGGTCAGCGTCCCGGGGGCCGCGTGGGTGTGGCCCGACACCGTCGAGGGCGCCCAGCCCGGCGACGAGCTGCTCGTCTACGCCGACCTCCCCGACACCGCCGCGATGAAGGTCGTGCTCACCGGCGACGCAACGATCGAGACCAGCATCGCCATGACCCCGGTCGAGCGCCCGCTGCTCGAGCGCGCCTGGGTCGGCGCCCGCATCGCTCGCCTCACCGACCAGCGCTCGCTGCTCCCGGTCACCGACCGTGACGGTCGCGAGGCGCTGCAGAAGCAGGTGATCGAGATCTCGACCAAGTTTCGCGTGCTCAGCGACTTCACCGCGCTGCTCGTGCTCGAGAGCGAGTGGGACTACGCCCGCTTCAAGATCGACCGCAACGCCCTCAGTGACATCATGACCGTCGGCCCCACCGGCGTCGCCCTGCAGAACCGCAAGAGCCTCCCGCCCCCGCAGCTCATAGCGACCCGCGAGCCCGCGCCCCTGGCTCCCGAGGCCAACACCGACGAGGAGGCCGGCGGCACCGGGCAGCGCCACAAGGGTGAGGAGGGCAAGATGGGCAAGCCCAGCTCGGAGAGTAAATCGGGCCTCTACGCGATGAAGGGCCCGAAGGACGCGATCCCGCAGATGGCCCGCAACTTCGACCCCGCGGCTGGCCATGGCATTCTAGCGATCGGCAACGACGACGCCGACGTCTGGGGCGGCCTGACCGGCACCGAGGTCGGCGAAGCCTACGGCGTCGGCGGCCTCGGCCTCGTCGGCACCGGTCGCGGCGGCGGTGGCACGGGCGAGGGAACCATCAGCCTCGGCAACACCGGCCTCATCGGCAAGGGGGGCGGCAGCGGCTCGGGCTACGGTCGCGGCGCCGGTGCGGGCTTCGGCGGTCGTGGCACCCGCGTGCCCACGGTGCGCCAGGCCAAGGCCGAGGTGGTCGGCGCGCTCGACAAGGACATCATCCGCCGCATCGTCCGCGCCCACATCAACGAGGTCCGCTACTGCTACAACCAGGCGCTGGCTCGCGACCCCAACGCGAAGGGCCGCGTCGCCATCCAGTTCACGATCGGCGGCACCGGCAAGGTCCCCAGCGCGGTCGTCCAGGACACGACGATGAAGGACGCCGCGGTCGGCAACTGCATCGCCCAGGCGACCCGTCGCTGGACCTTCCCGAAGCCCACCGACGGCAACAGCGTCATCGTGCTCTACCCCTTCGTGCTCGAGCCCGGCGGCGGCAGCAGCAGCGACGCCGGCCTGTCCCGACCGATCACCGCCGCCGAGCGCGAGCAAATGAACCAGTTTCGCATCGACGCCGAGAAGCTCGACGCAGCCCGGGCGCGCGACCGCGAGATCGAACGCGTCCGCCAGGAAGAACGCGATCGCATCGAGCAGGCCGCGGCGGCCGTCGCCGCGGCCCAGCGCGACGCCGACGAGAAGATCCGCGAGGCCGAGCGCGCCTCGGAGGAGGCGGAGAACGCCCGCACCGCCGGGAGCCCCTACAGCGGCAAGATGTTCGATGTGATGGAGCACCTCAAGGCCAACGAGGTCGACGCGGCCCTCGCCCTCGCCCTTCGCTGGCGCGAGGAGGACCCCGGCGACGTGCTCGCCTTGGTCGCCCTCGGCGAGGCCCTCGAGGCCGCCGGCGACCCCTCCGCGGCTGCCCGCGCCTACGGCTCGATCATCGACCTGTTCCCCGCCCGCGCCGACCTGCGCCGCTACGTCGGCGGCCGCCTCGAGCGCCTCGGTTCACTCGGCCTCGACCTCGCGATCGACACCTTCGCCCAGGCCGTCGAGCAGCGCCCCGACCACCCCGCCAGCCACCGCCTGTATGCGTTCGCCCTCGCCAAGGCCGGTCGCGCCGCCGAGGCCTTCGCCGCGATCCGCGTCGGCCTCGAGCAGAAATACCCCGGCGGTCGCTTCGCTGGCGTCGACCGCATCCTGCTCGAGGACGCCGGCCTGCTCGGCGCCGCCTGGCTCGCCGCGGAGCCCAGCAAGGAGCCCGAGATCCGCCGCGCCATCGAGCAGCTCGGCGCCCGCCTCGACACCAACGCATCCCTTCGCTTCGTCCTCACCTGGGAGACCGACGCCAACGACGTCGACTTCCACATCATCGACGGCACCAAGGAGCGCGCCTGGTACGCCCACAAGACGCTGGTCTCCGGCGGCGAGCTGTTCGCCGACGTGACCACCGGCTACGGCCCCGAGTGCTTCGCCATCCCCGGCAAAGCGGCCGCCTTCCCCTACACCTTCCAGGCCCAGTACTTCAGCCGCGGCCCGATGGGCTACGGCATGGGCAAGCTGCAGATCGTCCAGCACGACGGCAGCGGCGGGCTCAAATTCGACGACCGCCCCTTCGTGATCATGAAGGACCGCGCCTACGTCGAGCTCGGCAAGCTCGAGCGCCCGCTGTGAACTGACCTGTCCCTTCAGAAAGGTCCCTTCGGCCATGTCTCTTCGTACCTGCATTCACCTGGCGGGCTCGGTGCTCGCGCTCGCGGCCTGCACCCCGACCCACAGCGGCCCCGTCGACGAGGCCCCGCCGCCGCCCGTCGATCCCAGCGCCGAGTTCGGCCCGGCGCCGCCGCCGAGCTACCTCCCGCGCCAGACCCTGCGCCCCGGCGACCGCGACCTCGGCCGCGCCCCCGTCTCGCTGACCGCGAGCGACGGCACCGGCCTGCGCCTGGTCTCGCTCAAGGCGCGCGCAGTGGTCGAGGAGCCGCTGGCCTTCACCGAGCTGCACCTCGTGTTCGAGAACCCGAACGACCGCACGATCGAGGGTCGCTTCGAGATCGACATGCCGCCGAACGCCGCCATCTCGCGCTTCACCATGAAGGTGCGCGGCGCGTGGCAGGAGGGCGAGGTCGTCGAGCGCCAGGCCGCCCAGCGCGCCTACGAGGACTTCCTGCACCGCAAGCAGGACCCCGCGCTGCTCGAGAACAAGGCCGGCAACGCCTTCAGCGCGCGCGTCTTCCCGATCCTCCCGCACGAGCGCAAGGAGCTGATCGTCGCCTACTCGCAGGAGCTGCCGAGCTCCGCCGAGCCCTATCGCCTGCCGCTGCGCGGCCTCCCCGAGCTCGATGAGCTCGACGCCAGCGTCATCCTGAACGAGCCGATCGCCGCCCCCGCCGGCGTCACCACCTCGATCGCCACCACCACGACCGGCAGCCGCCGCGTCATCGAGCTTAAGAAGCAGAAGTGGACCCCCGACCAGGATCTCGAGGTCCTCGACGACCGCGGCTTCTCGATGATGGGCCTGCGCCACGACAACCTCGCCGTCGCCCGCGTCGCCGCCGTCGGCGCGACCCTGCCCGCGCCGATCTCCCGCCTCACCGTGCTGTTCGACACCAGCGCCTCGCGGGCCCTCGGCTTCGAGCGCCAGGTCGAACGCATGCACGCAACCCTCGCGGCCCTGCGCGCCGTCGGCGACGACTTCGACCTCCGCCTGATCGCCTTCGATCAGGACACCCAGGAGATCTACAGCGGCAAGGCCAGCGGCCTCGGACCCGCGCAGCTCAAGGCGATCGTCGATCGCGGGGCCTTCGGCGCCTCCGACCTCGAGCGCGCCCTGCAAGCCGTCGGCACCGGTGCGGACAGCATCGGCCGCGTGCTCGTGTTCTCCGACGGCATCAGCACCGCCGGCGACGCCGAGCTCACCGCCCTCCAGGCCGCCGCCCGCAACCTCTCGCAGCGCGGCACCCAGCGCATCGACGCGATCATCGACGGCGGCATCCAGGACGCCGAGGTCCTGCGCCAGATCGCCACCGCGGAGCTGCTCAGCCACGGCGTCGTCCTCGACGCCCGCCTCCCGCAGGACAACATCGTCCGCAAGCTCACCACCACGACCCTCGCGGACATGAAGGTCACCGTGCCCGGCGCCCGCTGGACCTGGCCCGATACCCTGCGCGGCCTCCAGCCCGGCGACGAGGCGCTCGTCTACGCCGACCTGCCCGAGACCGCAGCCATGCGCGTGATCCTCACCGGCGACGATCGCATCGATGTCAGCGTGCCGACCCGCCCCGTCGAGCGCCCGCTGCTCGAGCGCGCCTGGGTCGGCGCCCGCATCGAGCGCCTCACCAGCATGCGCTCGGCGCTGCCCGCCAGCGATCACGACATCCGCAACGCCTTCCAGTCGCAGATCGTCGGCCTCTCGACCCGCTTCCGCGTGCTCAGCGACTTCACCGCGCTGCTCGTGCTCGAGACCGAGGACGACTACCGCCGCTTCAACATCGACCGCAACGCGCTCACCGATATCCTCGCCGTCGACGCCAGCGGCGTCACGCTGATCAATCGCCGAGCCGCCGCCCCGGCCGCGCTCGCCAACACGGGCCCCGGCGCCGAGGCCCCGCTCGACTCGGTGATCCCGCAGATGGCCCGCAGCTTCGACCCCGAGATGGCCGCGCGTCAGGCCGGCATCCTCGGCCTGATGCAGGCCCAGGAGGGTCACTTCCTCGCCAGCCCCTACGGCGGCGCCTTCGCGGTCGGCAACGATAACGCCGACGTCTGGGGCGGCCTCACCGGCACCGAGATCGGCGACGCTTACGGCGTCGGCGGCCTCGGCCTCGTCGGCACCGGTCGCGGCGGCGGTGGTACCGGCGAGGGCACCATCGGTCTCGGCACCGGCTCGGGCTACGGCCGCGGCGCGGGCGCGGGCTTCGGCGGCCGCAACATCGGCAACCCGCCCACCGTCCGCCAGGCCAAGGCCGAGGTCCAGGGCTCGCTCGACAAGGACATCATCCGTCGCATCGTCCGCAGCCACATCAACGAGGTCCGCTACTGCTACGTCGAGGGCCTCTCGCGCGTCAGCGGCCTCCGCGGTCGCGTCGCCGTCCGCTTCGTGATCGGCGGCGACGGCAAGGTCGTCGAGTCGACGCTGTCCGAGACCACCCTCGCCGACGACAAGGCCAGCCAGTGTGTCGCCCGCGCCGTCAAGACCTGGGCCTTCCCCACGATCCCGGGCGGCGGCCAGGTCATCGTCACCTATCCCTTCGTGTTCGATGGCGGCGACCCCGTCGGCTACGCGGTGCCCGACACCTACGAGGCCTACCTGCGCAACGCCAGGCGCGAGGAGGCCCGCCGCGCCCGCGAGGAGGCCCGCGAGGAGGCCCGCGAGCGCCGCGAGGCCGCCGCGCAGGAGCGGATCGAGGCCGCTGAACGCAAGCGCAAGCGCGAGCCTGTCGCCGGCGAGATGGCCGAGGTCCTCGCCCTGGTCGCCGCCGGCAAACACGACGCCGCACTGACCCGCGCCCAGACCTGGCACAGCAAGGACCCCGGCGACGTGCTCGCCCTGCTCGCGCTCGGCGAGGTGCACGAGGCCGCGATGCGCCCCGCCGAGGCGGCCCGCGCCTACGGCTCGATCATCGACCTCTTCCCCAGCCGCGCCGACCTCCGCCGCTACGCCGGCGCACGCCTCGAGCGCCTCGGCGCCCCCGGCCTCGCGCTGGCCGTCGACACCTTCAAGAAGGCGGTCGCCCAGCGCCCCGATCACCCGGCCAGCCACCGCCTCCTCGCCTTCGCTCTGGCCCGCGCCGGTCGCCACGAGGAGGCCCTCGCCGCGATCCTCGTCGGCCTCGGCCAGACCTACCCCGGTGGTCGCTTCCGCGGCGTCGACCGCATCCTCCGCGACGACGTGGCGATCCTCGCCGCCGTCCGCATCGCCCATGACCCCGCCAGCGAGAAGGCCGTCAGGGCCGAGCTCGACAGACTGCACATCACCGTCGCGGACGCACCATCCCTCCGCTTCGTCCTCAACTGGGAGACCGACGCCAACGACGTCGACTTCCACATCGTCGACGGCAAGGGCCAGGAGGCGTTCTTTTCCCACCGCCAGCTCGACTCAGGCGGCGAGCTCTTCGACGACGTGACCACCGGCTACGGCCCCGAGTGCTTCGCCATCCCCGGCACCCCCAGCGCCTACCCCTACAAGCTGTCCGCCCACTACTACAGCCGCGGCCCCATGGGCTACGGCATGGGCAAGCTGCAGGTCATGCAGCACGACGGCAAGGGCGAGCTACGGTTCGATGAGCGCCCCTTCGTCATCATGCAGGACGGCGCCTTCGTCCAGCTCGGCAGCGTCACCGGCCCGCTGAAGTGACATGAGGCCCCCGGCATGAAGCAAGGGACATGTCCGATCGGACATGTCCCCCAGGCCAGCCAGAGCCAGCCAGATCCAGCCGACCAGCCAGCTAGTCTGCCTTCTGATTGGTGTACATCGAGTCGATCAGGTCCTTGTAGCGCTGGCTGACCGCCTTGCGCTTGACCTTGAACGACGCCGTCAGCAGCCCGTTGTCGACCGAGAACTCCTGGTCGATCACCCGGAAGTACTTGATCGACTCGAAGCTGGCCAGGCCCTTGTTGGCCTCGTCGACGTAGCCCTGGACCTCCTTCTGCACGGCCGGCCCGAGCGCGTCGGGCGGGTTGCCGGTGCGCTGGGCCCAGGCCGCCAGCTTCTCCTTGTCGACGGTCACCAGCGCGACGCAGTACTTGCGATTGTCGCCGATCACCACCGCCTCCGAGAGGATCGGCTTGGTCTTCAGCAGCGCCTCGATCTTCTGCGGCGCGACGTACTTGCCGCCGCTCGTCTTGATCAGGTCCTTCTTGCGGTCGGTGATGCGCAGGTGGCCGTCGGGGTCGAGCTCGCCGATGTCACCGGTGTGGAACCAGCCCTCGCTGTCCCACGCCTCGGCCGTCGCGTCGGGGCGGTTCAGGTAGCCCGAGACGACGTTCGGCCCCTTCGCCAGGATCTCACCGTCGGCCGCGAGCCGCAGCTGCACGCCCTTGATCGCCGGGCCGACCGTGCCGATCCGCCAGTTGTCGAAGCGGTTGGTCGTCAGGCCCGGGCAGGTCTCGGTCAGCCCGTAGGCCTCGAGCACCACCAGGCCGACGCCCGCGAAGAACTCGGCCACCTCGCGCGGCAGCGGGGCGGAGCCCGACATCAGCGCGTGCATGCGGTCCATCCCCAGCTTGGCCCGCACCTTCGACAGCACCAGCTTGTCGGCCAGCCCGAACTTGAGCCCGAGCCCGAAGGGCAGCGACTTGTTCTTCTGGCGGTACGGGATGGCCTGCTTGCCGACCCCGATCGCCCAGTGGAACAGCTTCTGGCGGATCGGCGGCGCGCTGGCGACACCCGTCATGATCTTGCCGTAGACCCGCTCGAACACCCGCGGCGCCGCCGGCAAGAAGCCCGGCCGCGTCAGCCCGAGGTCCTCCGCGACGGTGGCGATCGACGAGAGCACCACCTTGCAGGTGTAGAAGGCCCCGCCAAATTCCACCATGCGCCCGAACGAGTGCGCCAGCGGCAGGAACAGGAAGGCCCCGCCGACGCGCGCGCGGTCGGTGAAGAGCTGCGCGTCGGCCACGTTCTCGAGGATCGAGAGCATGTTGTCGTGGGTCTGGATCACGCCCTTGGGCTCGCCCGTGGTGCCCGAGGTGTAGGTGTACGTGGCGACGTCGGAGCGCTTGATCGCCGCGCTCCGTCGGTCGCGCTCGGGCTGCGTCTCGGCCAGCGCCGCGCGCCCACGCGATTCGACCTGCTCCAGGCTCTCCCAGTCGTCTGACGGCGCCAGGCCGGTCGGGTCGATGACGATGATGTGCTTCAGCTTGACCGCCGAGCCCGGGTAGTCCTTGTCGTAGAAGTTGAAGCCCTCGCGCGCCGACCGGACCTTCTCCAGCATCTCGCGGTTCTCGACCACCAGCAGCTCCGCGTGCGTGTCGGCGTGGATGTAGCCGACCTCCGGCGCCAGCAGGCTGACGTAGATCGGCACGGTCTTCATGCCCAGCGAGAGCATCGCGAAGTCGCAGAGGATCCACTCGATCCGCGTGTTCGCCATCAGCGTCACGCAGGTGCCGGGCGCCATCGGCAGGTCCTTGAGCACGCCCGAGGCGATCGCCCGCACGCGCTCCGCGGCGTCGGTCCAGTTCACCTCTGTGAAGCTCGCGCCCTGACGCACCAGGTACGCCGCCTCCGAGCCACCAGCGCGGGCGCGGTCGAAGAACATTTGTGCGATGTGTGTATCGGCCATGACGTTTGGCTTTTATACGAAAGCGCGACGTCCTGTCCAGGCGCCGCGACCGACGGCCGTGGGCCTCGTTCGGCGTCCTTCTGGACCTCGCCGGGCAAAGCCGCGCGCAGCCCTGACGCAGAACGGCGAACGGCCACACCGCTACTGCCATTGGCCCGGGGTCTGCCCTCGCTTGACCGCGCCTGACGGCTGCGTGGCCCCGGTGATCCCGGAGCTCGCGCGACCCGTGATCGAGACTTCGGGCATCCACGGGACCGAAGCCCCGCCGCCACGAGGACTCCCGTCGGCGTCAGCGGGCGACGCCGACGACCTTCCAGCTGCCGAAGTGTTTCTCGAGCAGCAGGATGAAGGTCTCGCCGCCGACCTTGGTGACCGCGTAGTTACGACCGAGGCCCTCCATCACGCCGCTGGGCACGCTGCCGAACAGCTTGCGCAGGCCGCCAGCCGTGTGCACTGTCACCGCTCCGGGCTTGCCGCCAGCTTCGCTGATCATCGAGCTGAGCACGCCCGTCAATTCGTCGCGTGTACGGGCGACGATCTGCTCCCCGACATAAAACGGCAGGCTCGAGCGGCTCGCCAGCTTCGCCGCGTCGCCCTCCGCGAACGATCTCAGCCACGTCTCCGCGGCCTTGCCCGCGGCCGGGTCGGCCGTGGTCGTGTACTCGCCCTCGCCAGCAGCAGCACCGCCACCACCACCCCCGCCACCAGCACCCCCGCCACCAGCACCCCCGCCGCCCGCGTGCCCCTCGCCGGGTCCGTGGTTGTGTCCCTCATGCTCTCCCGCGCTCGCGGGCGGCGGCGCGGGTCCCTGCGGGCCGGGGGTGGCCGGGCCGAGCTGACGCGACAGGCGACGACTGGCCAGCGCCTCGGACTCGGAGCTGGCCGGACGCACGGCGCGGTTGGGGTCCGGGCGCTCGCCGTTGCCAGCGTTGTCGAGGATGAAGGGCTCGGCGCCGAAGGTGCCGCAGGCCCGCTCGTCGCGGTGGAAGGCCCAGTGGATGTACACCTTGCCGTTCGGGCTCAGGATCTCCTTGGGCGGGGTGGGGTAGGGCGCCGAGTTGAACACGACCTCGCGGGCCGCGTTGTCGAACTGCATGTTGCCCGAGTAGCGGACCGTGCGGACCTTGTCGATCGTGCCATCACCCAGCAGCACGATCTCCACGCGGGTCCACAGGTCCGGCTTGTTGAGCGCGTGACCGCGGCCCATCGTGTCGAGCTGCTCGAGGAAGTTGTAGGCCCACTTGTCGTGGATCGTTCGGTGCATGGTCGCGATGAACTGCGCGAACGGGTGCTTGCGCGAGCGCAGCGCCGTCTGGTTGCCGGTGCGCACCTCGGGGACCATGTTCTCCAGCGGCGACTGGTAGCGCTCGCGCTGCTCCTCCCAGATGCCCTTCTTCTTCGACTCGCGCTGGCTGATGATCGCCTTCTGCGCCGCCACGTCGCGGCCGAACATCGCGTCGAGGTCGTTCTTCGACAGCCGGAACTTCAGCGCCGCGTCCTTCGTCGGCGTCGCCCCGGCCTGATTGCGCGGCTGCGGCTGGACCGCGGACTTGGCCATGCGGTCGGGCGCCAGCTCGCCGCTGGTCGCCTCGCTCGCCTGGGCCTCGTTCTTCAGCATCTCGGCCGAGTGCTCGCGCTTGGGCAGGTCGCGCATCGACAGCAGCGACTTCGGCTTCGGGTCGTTCTGCTCCGGCCGCTGCTCGACCGGGCTGACCTTGACCTTGGGGGCCTGCTGCGCCAGCTGGCTCTTCTGCTCCTTGAGCTCGGCGATCTTGTTCTCGTCGGCGTGGCCCTTCTCGGGGTCCTTGCTCGGCTCCTGCTGCGCCGCCTTGGCCTTGTCGGCGTCCTTGTGCAGGTTCGAGATCTCCGAGCGCGTCTCCTCGGTGACGTCGCGGTTGATGTTGGACAGGTAGTGGGCGTCGCTCGGCGCCTCCTTCTCGTCCTGGTCCTCCATCTGCTCGACCATCTTCAGCTGCTGCAACTCGAAGTCGATCTTCTCCTGCTGCGGCTCGGGCTCGGGCTCGGGCTCGGGCTTGGGTTGCTCGGGCTCGGGCGGCTTCTCGGGCTCGGGCTCGGGGGGGAGCTCTTTCTCTTTCTCCCGGTCCTTCTTCTTCGGCCGCGGCTTGTCCTTCTCGGGCACCGGCTCGGGCGCGAGCAGCTCGGCCAGCGGGTCGCGCTCGGGCGGCGGATCGTCGACGAGCGCGACGATCACCGGCACTGGCTCACACTCGCCGTCGACCACGACCTGCTGCACGCCGGTCAGCAGCTGCATGGGATCGCCGCTCAGCGCGGCGTCGACGAGCCGCAGGCCGCGGGTCTGTCCGTTCACACACACCTTCTGCTGCGCCAGCGGGACCGGCCGCTCGCCGCTGGCGAACAGGACCAGGCTGGCCCACAGGCTCCCGTAGTTCAGACCGACCGAAACCAGCAGGCAGGCCAGCAGCACCAGCGGGCTCGGCCGCCGACGTGCGCGCAGCGAGACCGGCCCATCGGGCTCACTCGGGCTGGGTCGGCGGGGCCGCACGGGCATCACTGTAGCGGAACTCCCCCGTCGGGGCCTGTTGGGCTCGCTCGCACCTCAGCGGCGAACGCGCTGGCGGCCGCGCCGATCTGCGAGCGAGGCCACGCTCTCGGAGTCAGCCAGTCACGTCACGTCACGTCACATCAGTGCAGGTTGCGGTAGACGCCGACGACCTTGCCGAGGATGTCGAAGCTGCGGCTGTCGTTGCGATGGACGAAGATCGGCTCCATCGCGCCGTTGGCCGGTTGAAGCCGGATCTTCTCGCCTTCGAGGTAGTAGCGCTTGCAGGTGGCCTCGCCCTCGATCATGGCGACCACGATCTCCCCGCGCTCGGCGGTCGACTGGCGGCGGACGAACAGGTAGTCGCCGTCGAAGATGCCGTCCTCGATCATGCTCTCGCCGCTGACCACGAGGCCGAAGACCTCACGCGATGGGTAGGAGCCGAGGAAGAAGCGGTCGACGTTGACCCGGTCGATCACGTTCTCCTCGGCGAGGATCGGCTGACCCGCAGCCACCCGGCCGAGGATCGGCACCTCGATCTTGCGCGCGCTCTCCGGCGCGTCGACCGGGCGCAGCGCGCGGCTCTTGAGCTCCTCGCGCACCAGATAGCCCTTGCGCTCGAGCGCCTTCAGGTGGTCGTTGACCCCGTTGGTCGACTTGATGCCCATGTGCTCGCCGATCTCTCGCAGCGTGGGCGGGTAGCCGTGCTCATCCAGACAGCTGCTGATGAAGTCGAGCGCTTGTTGTTGGCGGTGGGTCAGGCTGGGCTTCACGGCAGGTACCTCCTGGTTCGCGTCGAATGCGCTCTTCGACACTGAACGGGTGTATACAAACATTTGCGCAGGTCAAGCTTTTGCACCGCCTCGCCGACCCACCTGGCGCCCAAAATTTGCGTCGCGGCCATCGGCCGGCGACCCTGTCTGTGCGCATGCAACCGCAGACCCCTCTGGAACGTCGTTCGGGTAGGCAGGATCGCCGCGCTCCTGGCCTGGCGGTGGCACCCTCCAGCGGCGAGCGACGCAGCGGACAGCGGCGCCAGCTGCCGCGCTCGCGCTGGCAGCAGTGGCCCTCGCTGCTCGCCTCGGCCGTGCTCGGTGTGGTCGTCGCGGTGCTGCTGCAGTCGATCGCCGCGGACGCTCCACCGCAGGCGTGGGCCGCGGGTCTCGTGGCCCGGGTGCCGCAGCCGTCGGTCGGGCCGCAGCAGCTGCCGCGGTTCACCGCCGCCGAGGCGGCCGCGCTGCGCGACGAGGCCGAGGCCCTCACGCCAGCCGCGGTGGTCCTCGACGAGCGGGCCGGTCTCCGCTGGCGGCCGCTGCTGGGCGAGCTGACGGCCGCGGCCGTCGACCCGGCGACGCCGGAGTCAGTGCGCAGCGATCTGCACGCGACCTGTGTCGCGCTCGAGCGCCTCGGGCTCTAGACCCGCCGGGCGACCCACGAGCTCGCCAGCAAGTTTCATCGCGCGAGCGGTGCGCCGCGAATTTTGTTACGGTCCGCTCAGAGGAACACATATATGCGCTTCGGATCGCTCTGGACCACCTCGCTCGCCCTCCTGCTCGCAGCCTGCGGCGACAAGCCGCCCGCCGACAGCGCGACCTCCGACAGCGCGACCGAGTCCGCCAGCGCCACCGAGTCGGCCGGCGAGACCTCCGGCGCGACCAGCAATGGCCCCACCTCCGCGACCGAATCCGCCAGCGCCAGCGCGACCGAGGGCCCCGGCTCCGACCCGACCGTCGACCCCAGCAGCCCGAGCACGACCGAGGTCGTCACCACCTTCATCGTGACCCCCGACGGCGGCGGCGCCGTCAGCGAGTGCGACCCCAAGCAGCAGGACTGCAAGGCGGACGAGAAGTGCACCGCCGTCTCCCCCAAGGAGGGCGAACCCTGGGGCATCAACAAGTGCGTGCCCGTCATGGGCGACAGCCAGGTCGGCGACCCCTGCGACATCGTCGACGGCAAGTACACCGGCCTCGACAACTGTGACATCGGCCTCATCTGCCTGCTCACCGACGACGAGGGCAAGGGCGGCGCCTGCGTCGAGTTCTGCGACACCAACGACCAGTGCCCCAAGACCGGGGCCAAGTGCGTGGTCTACAACGAAGGCTCGCTGCCGATCTGCCTGGTCGACTGCGACCCGCTGATCCAGGACTGTCCCGAAGGACAGGCCTGTTACAACTCCGCCGGCGACGCCTTCGTCTGCTTCAAGGAGAGCGCCATGCCCGGCGAGGGCGCCCCCGGCGACCCCTGCAGCTATATCAATCAGTGCCAGAAGGGCTCGTTCTGCGCCAACCCGGCCTCGCTCTCGATGTGCGCCGCCGACAGCGGCTGCTGCACCCCCTACTGTCCGGTCGACGGCGGCAACGCGCCGTGCAACGAGGGCGAGGACTGCGTCGCCTTCTTCGTCATGGGCATGGCCCCGCCCGGCTTCGAGAACGTCGGCGTGTGCGTGGTCCCCGGTTAGCACGGGCGCGCACATGGCCGCGGCGGCGTGGCGCAGGCCTGCTAGGCTTGCGCCATGCGCATCCTCGTCCAGGCGATCATCACCGGCTTCGGCCTCAAGCTCGGGGCCGACATCTACAAATTCGTGAAGCAGCGCGTCGGCCTGCAGGACCCCGACGACGGCGACGACGCGGTCGCGGCCGGCGCTGACAAGGCCGCGGACTCGTGAGCGACGAGCTGCACATCGAGGATCTCCGGCCGGGCATGGGCCCCGCGGCGCGCCCCGGCCAGCAGCTCGTCGTCCACTACAGCGGCTGGCTCGCGGACGGCACCCGCTTCGACAGCTCGCACGAGCGCGGCAAGCCGCTTCGCTTCCGCCTCGGCGCGGCCGAGGTGATCCTCGGCTGGGACGATGGCCTGGTCGGCATGCAGGTCGGCGGCCTGCGCCGCCTGACGGTCCCCGCGAAGCTCGCCTACGGCCGCCGCGGCCGCCCCGGCGTCATCCCCCGCAACGCGACGCTGCGCTTCGAGGTCGAGCTGCTCGCGCTCGATGGTTGACCTGTACATGTCCTTCGGGACATGTCACTTCGACCACGCGAGCAGGACCTCCAGCGGCCGGTGGTCCGAGCCCAGCGCCGGACCCACGCGCCGCGCCACGGTGACCAGGCGTGGGTCGTGCCAGCAGTGGTCGATGGCGATCCGCAGCGGCCCGGGCAAGTCGGGCCAGCTTCCGGCCGACAGCAGCCCACCGGCCAGCAGCGAGTCGCGTAGCCCCGCGCTGCGCAGCGGCGCCACGCCGGCGCTGAAGGGCGTCGCGTTGAGGTCGCCGAGCAGCACCGGCGCGCGCCCGGCCTCGAGCTCCGCCGCGGCCCAGCGGGCGGCGCCGACCAGCTGCGCGTCGCGGGTCTCGGCGTACGCCCGCGACACCGGCGGCAGCGTGTGCATGCTGAGCAGCGCAAGCTCGCGGCCGTCGTGGCGCAGGCGCAGCGCGAGCGCGGGCAGGTCAGCGAAGATCAGCCGCTCGCTGGCCAGCAGCTCGGGCGCGGCGCCCTCGCGCAGCAGCGCGGCCAGGCCGAAGTTGTCATTGCGCGGCACGCTGGCGATCACCCGATAGCCCGGCGCGGTCGCGAGGACGGCGGCCCAGCGCGGGTCGACCTCCTGCAACAACACGAGGTCGGCGTCGCTGCTGGCGATCCACGCCAGCACCGCGTCGTGCTGGCGATTGCTCGTCAGCAGGTTCAGGTGCGCCAGGCGCAGCGGCGGGCCCACGCTGGGCCTGTCCTCGGGGACAGCATACGGGGCGAGCAGCGCGAGCTCGGCGATCAAGAGGAGGCCCGCGACCGCGGCCAGCGACCCACGGCGACACAGCCCCGCCAGCAGCAGCGCCAGCAGCAGCGCGCCCGCGTACTGGACCCGGAAGTGCGCGAACAGGTCGAGCCACCAGGCGAAGGCCCCGAGCAGGCCGAGCCCGAGCCCGATGCCGCCGCCGACCACCAGGACGACGCAGAGCGGGACCAGGACGCGGTCGAGGAACACGGCGCCAGCCTACACCGGCCAGTTGCGGCCCACGGCCCCCGCCACGTACAGGCGCGAATTGGCCGTGCGTCGGCGCACGGACGAAGATCGAGAACCGCCAGGCCGCCGGGAACCCCGGCCAGGGGCCGCTGTCTGTGCCCCCGTAACAGGCCAGAGGACCCGACCCATGTCCACCAAGACCCTCGCAATCAAGGTTTTTTACGGCGACCAGCTCGTCGACACCCAGACCCTCTCCCAGGACGTCATCAAGATCGGCAAGTTGAAGAGCAGCCACGTCTGTCTCGATGACGAGGCCGTCGCCCGCATGCACGCGGTGATCGAGGTCTCGGGCGACGAGGTCCGAGTCATCGACCTCGGCAGCGCGACCGGCACGACGCTGAACGGCGGGCGGGTCGACAAGAACGCGGTGCTGAACGACGGCGACGTGCTGAACTTCGGGCCGTACCGCCTCGAGATCGGCTTCGTGCGCCAGGCCGCCGTCGCGGCGCCGGTCCACGCCGCGCCGATCGCCGCGCCGATGGCCGCTGCGCCGATGGCCGCCGCCGCCGCCGCGCCGATGATGAACCGCGCGCCGATCCAGATCGACGCCAGCGAGTTCGAGGTGCAGAACGGCTCGCGGGTCGCCGAGGTCGTGGCGATGTTCGGCAGCACGGTGCTCGATGTGCAGCACGTCGGCCAGCTGAAGAACAAGAAGTCGCAGGCGCCGATGTTCCTGGCGATCGGCGGCTTGCTGATGATCGCGGGCACGGGCGTGTTCCTCAACGAGGTCGGCCAGGACTGGTCGGGCTACCAGGACAAGCTGGCCGAGGCGAACGAGTCGGGCGGCGTGCGCCCGCAGAAGCCGGGCAACGGGCTCGCTGGGCTCGGCGTCGGCCTCGCGCTGCTGGGCCTGGTGCCGTTCGGCTTCGGCCTGATCCGCCTCGGCGACTTCGTGAACCGCAGCTACACGATCGGCGAGTCGCACGGCGCGTCGTTCCACGTGCCGCCGCAGGGCCTGCCCGACGGCGCCGCGTTCCCGCTGGTGCGGGGCAGCGACCACGAGTTCGCGCTGAACTTCACGCAGGGCATGACCGGTGAGGTGACCTTCGACGGCCAGAGCGTGTCGCTCGGCCAGCTGGTGAGCTCGGGCCGCGCCGGCTCGGCGGGCTCGTCGTACACCTTCCCGCTGCCGCCCGGAGCCAACTGCCGGGTCAAGTACAACGACGTCACCTTCTTCGTGAACTCGGTCGCCCCGGGCGCCGTGATCAAGGGCGGCGGCGACACGGACAAGCCGTTCTGGTTCTACAACGGCGCCTCGTTCGCGGTGATCGGCTCGCTGCTGGTGCTCACGCACCTGATCCCCAACGAGGCCGGTGAGCTGAGCCTCGACGAGATGGGCGAGGAGAACCGCTTCGTCGGCTACCTCAACGCGCCCGACAAGCCGCCGGAGGAGGAGGAGCCGCCGCCCGAGGATCAGGAGAACACCGACGAGGAGGCCGGCGGCACCGGCCAGCGGCACAAGGGCGAGGAGGGCAAGATGGGCAAGCCCACCTCGAAGAGCAAGTCCGGCCTCTACGCGATGAAGGGCCCGAAGGACGCGATCCCGCAGATGGCCCGCAACTTCGACCCGGAGATGGCGGCCCGTCAGGCCGGCATCCTCGGCGTGATGCAGCAGCAGAGCGGCCACTTCCTCGCCTCGCCGTACGGCGGCGCGTTCGCGGTCGGCAACGACGACGCGGACGTGTGGGGCGGCTTGACCGGCACGGAGATCGGCGAGGCCTACGGCGTCGGCGGCCTCGGTCTGGTCGGCACGGGTCGCGGCGGCGGTGGCACCGGCGAGGGCACCATCGGCCTCGGCAACACCGGTCTCATCGGCAAGGGCGGCGGCGGCGGTTCGGGCTCGGGCTACGGCCGTGGCGCGGGCGCAGGCTTCGGCGGTCGTGGCACCCGCGTGCCGACGGTGCGTCAGGCCAAGGCCGAGGTCCAAGGCGCGCTCGACAAGGACATCATCCGCCGCATCGTCCGCGCGCACATCAACGAGGTCCGCTACTGCTACAACCAGGCGCTGGCCCGCGACCCGAACGCCAAGGGCCGCGTCGCCGTGCAGTTCACCATCGGCGGCACCGGCAAGGTGCCCTCGGCGGTGGTCCAGGAGACGACGATGAAGGACGCCGCGGTCGGCAACTGCATCGCCCAGGCGGTCCGCCGCTGGACCTTCCCCAAGCCCGAGGGCGGCGGCAGCGTCATCGTGACCTACCCGTTCGTGCTCGAGCCGGGCTGATGCCCGGGCCCACGCGGGCCCGCTCCAACCACGCGAACCAGGAGCTCGGCCTTGCCGGGCTCCTGGCGCTCGTGCAGCCCGCGGCGCGGCCTTCCGCCGAGATGCACGCGGTGCTAGAAAATCGGCCCGATGCACCCGCACTACGCCGCCATCTATCGCGTGGTCCGCGAGATCCCTCGCGGTCGGGTGGCGACCTACGGCCAGGTCGCGCTGCTCAGCGGGCTCGGCGGGCGCGCCCGCCAGGTCGGCTACGCCCTCCACGCGCTGCCACCCGGCAGCCCGGTGCCGTGGCAGCGGGTCCTCAACGCCCGCGGCGAGCTCAGCCTCGGCGCCGCGGCGGGCGGCCGGCAGCGCATCATCCTCTCCGGCGAGGGCGTCGAGTTCGATGAGCGCGGCCGCGTCGACCTCCACCGCTTCCAGTGGAGGCCCCGCAACCTGCGGCGCCTCGCGCCCTGATCCCCCCGGCGATGTCCGAATGCCAGGGACTCGCGGTCAATTGGAGAAGGCCGCGCGCGACCCTGCTCGCGCCCCACGGTAGGGCGGCTTGCTGCCGGTGGCGCCCGCGTGGCAAGCTGCCGCGCGATGAAGCCAGGCACGGTTCGAACGGTGGGTGCGACGGCGCTGTTGTTGTTGGTCGCGTGCGGCGGGGGAGCCCCGGCAGCCGAGACCAAGAAGCAGGACGCGCCGGTCGAGGCGAAGAAGGCCGAGCCCGAGAAGAACAAGTACACGCTCGAGCGCGAGGCCAAGGCCCAGGCGGCGAAGGACGCCGTCGAGAAGAAGGCCAAGCTGGTCGCGGACCTCACGGTGCTGCCCGAGAAGCTCCCGAAGAAGCTCGACAAGGCCTGCGAGGAGGTCGGCGTGGCGATGGACGGCTTCATGGTCAAGTGGTTCCCGGAGAACTGGCCCAAGCTGAAGACCAAGCAGATGGCCGACCTCAAGGAGAGCTGCACCTCGACCGCCAGCATCGAGGCCGCCGCGTGTCAGGCCAAGGCCCTGGCGGCCGCGCCCGAGGAGCTCAACAAGGCGGTGCCGGACATCCTGCTCGCCTGCATCGAGAAGTTCGCCAAGAAGCCGGCCGGCTAGCGACCGCGTCGTTCACAGCGCCACGCTGCACCGGCCCGCACGAGCTCCCGCGCGGACGCCAGCCGCGTCGCTCACAACGCCACGCGCTGCACCGCCGGCAGCTGCACGCCGAAGGCCAGCTGCGCGGCCGTCCGCATCGCCTCCGGGTCACCTGTCGTCAAGAACATGTCCGATCGGACATGTCCCGAGAGACTCCAGGCGCGCTCGACCTCAGCCAGAGCCGCCGCCGCCGGGTCGATGATCCGCGCCCGCGGCAGCAGCCCGCGGATCGCCGGCAGCAGCGCCGTGTAGTGGGTGCAGGCCAGCACCAGCGCCTCGACCTGGCGCAGCGGCGCGAGGATGCGACCGAGCTCGGCGTGCACCCGCGGCGTGTCCAGCTCGCCGCGCTCCACCAGCGCCGAGAGCGGCTGGGCGACCCGTGCGTGCACGCGACGTCCAGCGGCCACCAGCGCCCGCCGATACAGGCCCGAGCGGATCGTCCTGCGCCCGCCGATCACCCCGACCACCCGCGCCGGGTCGGCCAGCGTCGCCGCGATCGCCGGCGCGATCACGCCGCAGATCGCCAGGCCGCTGCGCGTGAGCGCCGGATGCCCGAGCACCGTGCTGGCCGCGTTACACGCGATCACGAGGTGAGTCGCCCCGCGCTCGCGCAGCGCCGAGGCCACCGCGCCCACCCGCGCCGCGAGGGCCTCGCGCCCGAGCTTGCCGTACGGCAGCGAGCCGCTGTCCGACCAGTAGATCGTCGCCAGCTCCGGGTGGCGGGCGCGCAGCCGGGCGTGGAAGTCGATCCCGCCGATCCCCCAGTCGAGCACGCCGAGCGTCACGCTCATGGGAACGACTGCGGCGTCACCCGCCCGCGCTCGAAGGGCCCCGTGTCGAAGGCCAGCACCCGCGCGTGCCAGCCGAGGTTCAAGGTCTCCACACTGCCGCCCGGGAACCGGCTCTGGAAGTACCAGCGCAGCTCGTGGATCGCCCGGATCGGGTTGTAGCGCAGCATGTCCTGCCAGCGGCGGTCGCCGACCATGCGCGCCAGCTCGCCGTGATATCGCCGGTGGCGCACCCGCTGCGCCAGCTGGCGGCCCTTGTCCCGCAGCAGCCGCGGCAGTTCGCGCAGGCCGAGCGGCGCGGCGACCATGTCGACCACCAGCAGCCGCCCGCCCGGCGCCAGCACCCGCGCGAACTCCCGCATGATCGGGTCCCAGTCGAGGTAGCGAAACGACAGCAGCGAGATCACGACGTCGACGCTCGCGTCGGGCAGCGGCAGCTGCGGCCCGTCGATCACCGCGAAGCGCAGGTTGCTGCGCCCCGCCGCGCGCTCGCGGGCCCGGGCGATCATCCCCGCCGACGCGTCGACGCCGACGCCGCTGGCGATCCGCGGGCTGAGCAGGTCGAGCAGGGCACCGTTGCCGCAGCCGACGTCGAGCACCCGCGCGCCCGCGGGCACCCGCGCGTCGAGCCAGCGCCACTCGTCGCCGCGGACCCGGATGTCGGCGAACACCCGGTCGTACAGCGCGGCGACCGCGTCGTAGCTCGCGTCGCCCTCGACCGGCGCCGGCTCGAAGCGCTGCAGCGGCTCCGGCCGCGACAGCCCGAGGTACTTGCGCACGGAGCCCGGCACCCCGTGCGACTTGCGACCCGCCATGCCGAAGATGTAGAGCGGCGCCGTCGGCCCGACCAGGCGGTCCCAGCGGAAGCGGTCCGGCGCCGCCGACACCGTCGTGTACCAGTGGTAGCCGTGCGCCGGCACCCCGAAGCTGCGGGCGAAGAACGGCGCGAACCACCGCGCCGAGCGGCACGCGTGGAAGAACGCCGAGCCACCTGTCCCAAAGGGCAGCTGCATGGTCCGCCACTCGTGCGGACTGAACTGCTCCGGCCACGCGACGCTGCCGAACATCGGCCCGTACATGCCGCTGTGAACGATCAAGTGCAGCTCGCGCAGCGCCAGGCCGTCGTCGGCGAGGCGCCGCATCGCGGCCACGAACTCCGCCTTCGACTCGACGCACTCGCAGCGCACCGTCAGCCCCGGGAATTGGCGCTGCTTGTCGGCAGCGAGGGTGATGGCGGCCCGCTCGAACTTCGCGCCGCCCTCACGGTAACGGGTCGTGTACCCGATCCAGATCGCTTCGCTCGCCTCACTCAAGGTCACCTCACGTCCGCTGCGTCCCCGGTCGCCCCTGGTCGCGAGCAGCATGCGCGAGCGCGGCGCGCCTGCCCAGACCCCGTCGCCGCGCGGCGCATCGGTGTACGCACACCGCCGCGTTCGCATTGCGTCGCCGCGGCAGATCGGCCAAAACCGCGGCATGTCCGTCGTCGAGCGCACGATCGAGATCTCCGGCCTGTCGCTGGCCGCCCGCGTCCACGGGCCCGAGGACGGCATCCCCGTGCTCGCCCTGCACGGCTGGCTCGACAACGCCGCCACCTACGACAACCTCGCGCCGCTGCTGCCCGGCTGCCGCGTCGTCGCCCTCGACCTCGCCGGCCACGGCCTGTCCGGTCGCCGCGTCGGCGCGGCCTACACCTTCATCGACTACGTCGCCGACCTCGGCGCCGTCGCCGAGGCGCTCGGGTGGCGGACCTTCAACCTCATGGGCCACTCGCTCGGCGCCGGCGTGGCCGCCCTGCTCGCCGGCACCTGGCCCGATCGCGTGCGCCGACTGGTGCTGCTCGAGGGCCTCGGCCCACTCAGCGACCTCGAGGCGCGCGCGCCCGAGCGCCTGGCCGAGGCCCTCGCGGCCGAGCTCGCGGTGCGCCCCGGCGGCGAACGTCCCGGCTACGCCGACCCCGAGCTGGTCGCCCGCCGGCTCGCCGAGGCCACGCAGATGCAGATCGAGTCGGCGCGGGTGCTGCTCGGCCGCGGCCTCCACGAGCTCCGCCCCGGGCGCTGGGACTGGCGGGCCGACCCGCGCCTGCGGCTACCCTCGCGGATCCGCCTGACCGAGCCGCAGGTCGTGGCCTTCCTCCGAGCGATCGCCTGCCCGACGCTGCTCCTCCGCGCCGAGCCGGGCATGCCGATCGACGCGAAGTACCTCGAGGACCGCGTCAGCCACATCACGGACCTGCAGCTCGTGCGGCACCCCGGCGGGCACCACGTCCACCTCGACGACCCAGCTGGCGTCGCCGCCCTCGTGCTGCCATTCCTCCGCGGCTGAGGCTCGCGGCGTTCGCGCTCGGGGCCGCGAAAGCAAGTCGCTTTGTCCCCTGCGCCGGTCGCAGTACATTGCGCGCGGATCGGGGCCAGGACGCCCCGCTGACCCCCATGGGCGAACAAAACATCTCCACGACGGTCGACGACGAACACCTCCGCAATTTCATGAAGGCCCTGCTCGACGACGTGGTCGCGCTCGAGGCCCTGCTCGAGACGGACCGCTTCGAGAGCGGCGTGCGCCGCGTCGGCGCCGAGCAGGAGATGTTCCTGGTCGACCGCAGCCTGCGCCCCGCCTCGGTCGTCACCGACGTGCTCGAGCGCCTCACCGACCCGCGCTTCACCACCGAGCTGGCCCGCTTCAACCTCGAGGCCAACCTCAGCCCGCAGGTGTTCAACAGCTCGTGCCTGCGGCGCATGGAGGACGAGCTCAACGAGCTGATCGGCATGGCCCGCGACGGCGCCCGGGCCTGCGGCGCCGACGTGCTGCTGACCGGCATCCTGCCGACCCTGCGCCGCGGCGACCTCGGCCTCGACAACATGACCCCGAAGCCGCGCTACCTCGAGTTGAACCGCACGCTCCGGCGCCTGCGCGGCGGCGACTTCCACGTGCTGATCCGCGGCATCGAGGACTTCGAGACGACCCACGACAACGTGATGCTCGAGTCGTGCAACACGAGCTTCCAGGTCCACTTCCAGGTCAGCCCGGAGGAGTTCGCCAAGTTCTACAACCTGGCCCAGGCGATCACCGGCCCGCTGCTGGCGGCCGCCGTCAACTCGCCGGTGCTGCTCAAGCACCGCCTTTGGCACGAGACCCGCATCGCCCTGTTCGAGCGCTCGGTCGACACCCGCCCGACCGGCCGTGGTGAGCGCGGCGCCCGGCCCCGCGTGCACTTCGGCGACGGATGGATCCGCGAGAGCGTGCTCGAGATCTTCCGCGAGGACATCGCCCGCTTCCGCATCCTCATCGCCAACACCTTCGATGAGAACCCCCGCGAGGTCATCGCCCGCGGCGGCATCCCCAAGCTGTCCGCGCTGCGCATGCACAACGGCACCGTGTACCGCTGGAACCGCGCCTGCTACGGCTGGGACGAGAACAAGGCCCACCTCCGCATCGAGAACCGCGTCCTCCCCTCTGGCCCCACCGTGCTCGACGAGGTCGCCAACGCGGCGTTCTTCTTCGGCATGATGGCCAACCTCGCCGAGGAGCCGCGGCGCATCGAGCAGACCATGGAGTTCGAGGCGGCGCGCACCAACTTCTTCAACGCCGCCCGCGACGGCATCAAGGCCCAGATGACCTGGGCCGGCGGCAAGACCACCTCGGCCCAGGACCTGCTCCTCAGCGAGCTGCTCCCGCGCGCCCGCGCCGGCCTCAAGTTCGTCAACGTCGACAGCGACGACATCGACCGCTACATCGGCTGCCTCGAGGAGCGGGTCAAGTCGGGCAAGACCGGCGCCCAGTGGATGCTCTCGAGCCTGCACGACATGGGCGAGCAGGGCACCGCCGACATCCGCTACCGCACCCTGTCGACGGCGATGCTCGCCAACCAGAAGACCGGCGCCCCGGTGCACACCTGGGAGAACGCCAAGCTCGAGGCCTCGCCGGGCAACTGGCGCGACAGCTATCAGACCGCCGGCCAGTTCATGTCGACCGACCTGTTCACTGTCCAGCCGCACGACATCGTCGACCTCGCGGCCAACATCATGGACTGGAAGAAGATCCGCCACCTGCTGGTCGAGGACGAGTCCGGCCGCCTGGTCGGCCTGCTCTCGCACCGGGCGCTGGTGCGCCTGGTCGCCCGCGGCACCCGCAGCGGCATCGGCGAGCACCCCACGGTCGAGGCGCTGATGGTCAAAAACCCGCTCACCATCGGCCCCGAGATGCCCACCCTCGAGGTCATGAAGCTCATGCGGGAGCGCCGTGTGTCATGTCTCCCGGTCGTCGAGGGCGACAAGCTCATCGGCGTGATCACGGAGGCCGACCTCATCGAGGTGTCGTCTAAACTCCTCGAGAGTTACCTCCGTGACGTCCAGCCCTGACAGCCCCGCACGCTACACACGCGTCCTCGGGCGCCACAGCACCGGCCGACCGGGCCCGACGATCGTCGTCACCGGCGGCGTGCACGGCAACGAGCCGGCCGGCTGCGAGGCGATGCTGCGGGTGCTGCGTCGGCTGGCGCGCGACGCCCTGCCGCTGCGCGGCGAGCTGTGGGGCCTGGCCGGCAACCTGCGCGCCCTGGCGGTGAACCGCCGCTACCTCGATCGCGACCTCAACCGCCGGTGGATCCGCGAGGACATCGCCCGCATTGTCGCCAACGGCCCCGAGGCGGCGATCGAGGATAGCGAGCAGCTGGAGCTGCTGGGTATCCTCGCCCCGCTGCTCGACCAGGCCCGCGAAGCGATCGTCTTCTTCGACCTGCACAGCACCTCGGGCCCGGCCGCGCCCTTCTCGTGCATGGCCGACGTCCTGCGCAACCGAAAGATCGCCCGCGCCCTGCCGATCCCGGTCGTGCTCGGCCTCGAGGAGGTCATCGACGGCTCGCTGCTGGGCTACCTGTGCGACCTCGGCCACATCGGCGTCGCCGTCGAGGGCGGCCAGCACACGGACCCGCGCACGATCGACAGCCACGAGTCGGCGGTGTGGCTGATGCTCGTCGCCGCTGGCGCCCTCGACCCGCAGCATCTGCCCGACCTCGGCGAACGCCGGGCGCAGCTGGCCGGGCTGGTCGACGCGGGCATCCCGGCGATCGCGGAGATCCGCCACCGTCACGTCGTCCGACCCGAGCGCGAGCCCTTCGTGATGCTCCCCGGCTTCGCCAATTTCCAGCCGATCCGCCGCGGCCAGATCGTCGCCCACGACCAGCGCGGACCGGTCCACGCGCCGATCGGCGGCTTCATGATGTTGCCGCGCTACCAGGGTCAGGGCGACGACGGCTACTTCATCGCCGGCGCCGTCTCGCCGTTCGCGTTGCAGGTCTCGGCCGCCCTGCGCCGGCTCCACCTCGACCGCGTCGTCCCGCTCCTGCCCGGCATCCGCCGCGACCCCGAGCGCCCCGATCAATTCATCGCCGATCCGCGGGTCGCTCGCAGCCACGTCGTCGACGTGTTCCACCTGTTCGGCTACCGCCACGTGCGCAGCCAGGGCGAGCAATTGGTGTTCTCGCGCCGCGTCCCCGGCGGCCCGCTGCAGCGCCGACCCGAGCTCGCGACCATGGCCGCCCGCGCGGGCGGACGGAGCTGACGATGCCAGCCCGCGGCCAGCTGCGTCCGCTGAGCGTGGCGCCGATGATGGACTGCACCGACCGCCACTTCCGGTGGTTGATGCGCCAGATCTCGCGTCACGCCCTGCTCTACAGCGAGATGGTCACCAGCCACGCCGTCCTCCACGGCGACCGCGACTACATCCTCGGCTTCGTCCGCGAGGTCGAGGCTCCGGTCGCGCTCCAACTCGGCGGCGACGACCCACGCATGCTCGCCGAGTGCGCCCGCATCGCCGCCGACATGGGCTACGACGAGCTCAACCTCAACGTCGGCTGCCCGAGCGAGCGCGTCGCCAGCGGCAACTTCGGCGCCTGCCTGATGCTCCAGCCCGAGCGCGTCGCCGAGTGCGTGGCGGCGATGCGCGCCGCCGTCGCTCTCCCGGTCACCGTCAAGCATCGCATCGGCGTCGACGACCAGGACAGCTACGAGCACCTGCGCCGCTTCGTCGACATCGTCGCCGCCGCCGGCTGCGACCGCTTCACCGTGCACGCGCGCAAGGCCGTGCTCGGCGGCCTCAGCCCGCGCGAGAACCGGACGATCCCCCCGCTGCGCTATCCCGAGGTGCACCGCCTCAAGGCCGAGCTGCCCGGCCTCACGATCGAGATCAACGGCGGCATCCGCAGCCTCGACGAGGCCGCCGCGCAGCTCGAACGCGTCGACGCCGTCATGATCGGCCGCGCCGCCTACGACGACCCCTTCGTGTTCGCCGACGTCGACCGCCGCTTCTTCGCCGACCCGCGCCCGGTCCCCGACCGCTTCGAGGTCGCCCTGCGCTACGGCGAGTACGCGGCCCGCTTCCTCGCCGGCGCGCCGCGGGCCCGCTTCTCTGGCCTCGCCCGCCACGTCCTCGGCCTGTTCACGGGTCAGCCCGGCGCCCGCGAATTCCGCCGACTGCTCACGGGCCCCCAGGCTTCGGGCAGCGCCACGGAGATCATGGCCCGCGCCGTCGCGGCCGTGCAGCGGGCCCAGTCGGCCCGCGCCTCGTGACGGGCCGTCCTGACCGTGCCCCGCGTGATCGCCGGTCGATCACTCGTGATCGCCGCGTCGATCACAGCGCCGCCTGGATCTGCAGGCGCAGCAGGTCGGCGCCCGTGTTCAGCGCGCCCGGTGTGAAGCTCCTGAAGTAGTCGACCTGCAGCTTCAGGTTGTGGCCGAAGAAGTAGTAGTTGAGGCCGCCGCCGAGCTCATCCTTGTCGGGCATGCTGGTCACGCCCTGGCCGCGGTAGCCGCTGTAGCGGATCGCCGGCTCGAGCCGCGTGCGCGGGATCAGCAGCGCCGTCTGGACCAGCCAGCCGTGCCCGTTGCGGGCCGCCACCGGGGCGATCTTCACGCCGTCCTCGTCGACCGCGGAGCCCGGGTTGCGCTGGCCCTGCCGCCACAGGTACGCGGCCTCGAGCGACCACCCCGCGTACTTGAGCATCAGGTCGGTGGTCGCGTTGTGATAGTTGGTGCTGCCGCCGTCGGCCGGCGCCGCGCCGAGCACCCCCTTGTCCTTCTTCGCCCGGTCGTTGTACGCGTAGGCGACGCCGAAGCTGAGGCGGAATTTCTGCAGGCGCCACAGGTCCGAGGCGTCGTAGTCGTCGAACAGCCCGAGCGGCAGCGCGTCGAAGCGGCCGACGTACATGAAGCCCGCGTCCGTGGCCTTCTGGTAGTCGCGGCCCTCGCCGAGGAACACGCCGGCGTAGTAGCGCAGCTTCTTGATGCCCCCGAGGTCGTCCGAGCGGATGTCGAGGCCGATGTCGCGGTCGACGTTGAACTCGCTGTTGGCCAGCGAGCGGTCGATGAGCAGCGGGTTCACGTCGGCGATGTTGCGCTCGCGCGTGTACATCACCCGGTACTGGCCGATCCGCACGGTCAGGTCGCGCAGCTGCTCGAACTGCAGGTACGCGTCGTAGACCGGCGTGCCGTGGACCACCCCGTCCCGCAGGTCCAGCTCGCGCGGCGCGAAGGCCAGCTGCAGGAAGTACTTGTTCTTCGCGCCGAACAGGTTGCCGCCAAGCACCATGCGGAAGCGGCGGATCTCGAAGTTGTGGTGGTTGTCGTCGGCCAGCGCCGGGTCGCGCTTGTAGCTGTACATGAAGCCGAAGCGCAGGCTCGTCGCCAGCGCGAAGCGGCCGTCCTTGCTGCGAAACTCGAGCCCCTTGCCGGGCACGAAGCGGGCCTTCTCGCCGTCCGCTGGCGCCTCGCCCAGGCGCGTCCGCTCGTCGCGCGGCAGGCCGAAGCTCGCCGGCTTGTCCGCGTCCGCGCTCGCTGGCGCGAGCAGGGTGAGGAGCAGCAGCGTCGGGCCCGGCACCGGCGGGAGTCTATCGATATGGAATCCACTCTTCAATAACAGAAGCTGTGCGCGCGACTTCACAGATCACGGCCCTGGCGTGGCATCCATGGGCCGACAAGCTTCGTTCTGGCGACGCAATTTCCAGTATGGTATACGGCCGTCATGCTCTCGCGTCGCCGGATGTCCGCCGCGCTGCTCGCTGCCCTGGTCGCTGGCCCGGTTGTTGGCCCGGTCCTTGGCGCCTGCGGAGGAGCCAGCGGCGAGCCCGTGCTGCGGCTCGGCTACTTCCCGAACATCACCCACGCCGCCGCGCTGGTCGGCGTGCAGGATGGGACCTTCGCCCGCGAGCTCGGGGCCACGAAGCTCGAGACCTTCACCTTCAACGCCGGCCCCGCCGCGATCGAGGCGCTGCTCTCGGGCTCGCTCGACGCCAGCTACATCGGCCCCAACCCGGCGATCAACGCGTTCGTCCGCTCGCGCGGCGAGGCCGTGCGCATCGTCGCTGGCGCCACCTCGGGCGGCGCTTTCCTGGTCGTGCGCCCCGATATCACCAGCCCCGCCGACCTGCGCGGCCAGCAGCTCGCCTCGCCGCAGCTCGGCGGTACCCAGGACGTCGCCCTCCGCACCTGGCTCGCGAGCCAGGGCCTCGCCACTGACACTGCCGGCGGCGGCGACGTCAGCGTGGTCCCGCAGGAGAACGCCCAGACCCTCGAGCGCTTCCGCGATGGCAAGCTGGCCGGCGCCTGGGTCCCCGAGCCGTGGGCCTCGCGCCTGGTGCTCGAGGGCGGCGGCAAGGTCCTGGTCGACGAGCGCGACCTGTGGCCGGGCAAGCAGTACACGACCACCGTGTTGCTGGTCCGCAGCGAGTTCCTGCAGCAGCACCCGGAGCGCGCCTTGGCGCTGCTGCGCGGCCACCTCGCGGCGACGAAGTGGCTGCAGGACAACCCCGGCCCGGCGCGCACGCAGGTCAACGCGGCGATCGAACAGCTCACCGGCAAGCCGATCGGCCAGGCGGTGATCGACCGCGCCTTCCCCAGCCTCGGCTTCACCACCGACCCGCACATGGCCTCGCTGGCGAAGTGCGCCGCCGATGCCGAGGCGCTCGGCTTGCTCAAGCTCGAGGGCCTCGATCTGAGCCGCCTGTACGACCCGACCCTCCTGCACAAGCTCCAGCCCTGAGCTCGCACAGGGGATGCCCTACGGGGCGCGCCCAGGTGGCCGATCAATTGCCTGATCTTCGGGCGTTCTCGCCGGGAGCTCGACCGCGACGCGGGCGCAGCGGACCCCGCCGGGGCGGTCCATCTCGGCGACGCAGCGGTTGCACGGGATACAGCCGCTGGTGCTCGCCTCGCCGGCCTGGTAACGGGCGATGAGCGCCGGATCGTGGATGAGGGCGCGGGCCATCGCCATCAGCTCGAAGCCCTCGCGCCGCGCGGTGTGGAGGTGTTCGAGGGCCGTGATCCCGCCGAGCAGGACCAGCGGGATCGTCACGGCCTTGCGGACCTCGCGGGCGAGCGGCAGGAAGTACATCGGCTCGAAGGGGTGGGCACGGATCACCAGCGGGCCGAACAACGCCAGCGCCAGCTTCTGCGGGACGCTGCGCTCGGCGGCGATCATGGCGCGCAGTGGTCGCTCACCGCGGAACAGGTAGAACGCGTCGCGGCTGACGAAGCCGCCGGAGAGCACCAGCGCGTCGGCGCCGCGGGCCGCGAGCCAGCCTGCCAGCTGCACGCTGTCCGCCAGCTCGAAGCCGCCGCGGAAGCCGTCGCGCAGGTTGACCTTCGCCAGCACCGGGAACCCGGGCGGCAGGGCGTCCCGCACGCGCTCGACGACGGCCAGCGGGAAGCTCGCGCGGGCGCTCGCAGACCCGCCGTACTGGTCGCGGCGGCGGTTGGTCGCGGGGCTGAGGAATTGACTGAGCAGATAACCGTGGCCGAGGTGGAGCTCGACCGCGTCGAAGCCGGCCTCGCGCGCGAGCCGGGCGGCGCTCACGAATTGCTGCGTGACCTCGTCGATGTCATCGGCGGTCATGGCGTCGGCGAGCGGGCGTCCACTCAATGCCCCGAGCAGGTTGAGGGCGCGCGACGGACCGAAGGGGCGCCGGCGCGTCAGCTCGGGGTTGTTGCAGAAGAAGCCGCAGTGGCCGAGCTGGAGGGCGGCCGCGGCCCCCTCACGGTGGACGGCGTCGGTGAGGCCGCGCAGCCCGGGCACGAGGGCGGGGCGCATGTGCAGCTGGTCGCGGAAGGTGCGGCCATCGGGGGCCACGGCGCAGTAGGCCACGGTGGTCATGGCGACGCCGCCGGCCGCGATGTCGCGGTGGTGGCGGACCAGCGCCGGCGTGACCTCGCCGGCGTGGCTCATGCCCTCGAAGGTGGCGGCCTTGACGATGCGGTTGCGCAGGCCGAGGCCGGCGAGCTGAAACGGGGCGAAGGGGCTGGTCATCGGTTCTACGATCGTGGCGGGTCGACCCGGCGCCGGAGCCACGGGCCGTGGCGTCGCAGCAGGTCGATGACCCACTGCGGCGTGAGCACGGCCGCGAGGGTCATGGCGCGGGTGAGGCGACCGGGGATGTGTTCGGCCCGCCGGGCGAACATCGCGGTGAGGCCAGCCTCGGCCACGACCTCGGCGTCCATCATGACCCCGAGGCGGCGCGCGCGTTCGACGGGCACGGAGGTGCCGCTATAGAGCGCGGTCGCGGTGGCGCCCGGGGCGAGACAGGTGACATTGACGCCGTGGACCCCGAGCTCGCAGCGCAGCGCCCGGGCGAAGCCGCGGAGGTACTTCTTGCTGCTCCCGTAATAGTTGATCCCGGGGAAGTCGCGCCAGGCCGAGATGCTGGCGACCAGGAGGATGTGCCCGCGGCCGCGGGCCCGCATGTCGCGGCCGAAGTGGGTGCAAAGCAGCGAGGGGGTGACGACGTGGAGCTGCAGCATCGCGCTGGCCCGCGCCGGGTCGGCGTCGACCGTCTCGCCGAAGAAGAAGAAGCCGGCGTTGTTGACGAGGATGTCGACCTCGAGCCCGAGCTCGCGGACCGCGGCGTGGAGCTCGGCGGCGGCCTCCGGTCTGGCGAGGTCGAGGGCGACGATCTGCACCGGCACGCCGTGGGCCTCGCGGATCGCCGCGGCGGCCTCGGCGAGCGCGGCCGGCCGCTCGCTGACGAGGACCAGCGGGTGACCGCGGGCGGCGAGCCCCTCGGCGAGCGCCCGGCCGATGCCCGAGCAGGCGCCGGTCACGAGGGCGAGGCGGTTGGGCTCGGCGGCGGCCAGCGGCGCGGTCACGCGGCGACTCTAGCCGATCTGCGCGGGCCGAGGATGGCCCCCGGGCCCGGGCGACTGGACAATCGCGTCCGCGGACAATCTGCGATCGATCGGGAAGCGAGAATGTGCGTGGCCTGGCCGATGGTGACGATATCCAACCTGTCCGTAAAGTACGCCGATATCCCATGAATTGCCGGGCTCTGGCTCGGAAGGCGTGATCGGGCTCGCGCGCGAACGCGCATCGAGCCTATGATGCCGGGCATGGCGAAGGCGGAGCGGCTCGTCCTGGTCGACGGTTCATGGCTCGTATACCGGGCGTTCTTTGCGATCCCCGCGAACCTGGCGACCAAGGGCGGCCTGCCGACGAACGCGATCTTCGGGTTTGCCACGATGTTCCGCAAGCTCTTCGCCGGTCGCATGCCGGAGCGCGGGGCCGTGGTGTTCGATTCACCGGCGGCGACCCACCGTGAGCTGCGCTTTCCGGCCTACAAGGCGCAGCGACCGGCGATGCCCGTGGAGCTCGCGCGACAGCTCGCCACGATCGATCGCCTGGTCGCGGTGAACCACTTCCCGGTGCTGCGCAGGCCGGGCTACGAGGCCGACGACATCATCGCCACGCTGGCCCGGCGCGGCGCCGACGCGGGGCTCGAGGTCGTGATCGTCGCCGGTGACAAGGACCTCGCGCAGATGGTCGGCGAGCACGTGCGCATGCTCGACACCATGCGCGACGTCAGCTACGACGCCGAGCTGGTGCGCAAGAAGTGGGGCGTGCCGCCGGCCCGCATCCCCGACCTGCTCGCGCTCATGGGCGACGCCGCCGACAACATCCCCGGGGTCCCTGGCATCGGCGAGAAGGGGGCCGCGGCCCTGCTCGAGAAGTACGGCTCGCTCGACGGCGTGCTGGCCCACGTCGGCGAGCTCAAGGGCAAGCAGAAGGCCGCGCTCGAGCAGCACGCCGAGGCCGCAAAGCTGTACCGCGAGCTTGCGACCGTGGACGTGGCCGCCGACATCGACGTGAGCCTCGACGAGCTGCGCTTGACGCCCCCGGACCCGCAGCAGCAGGACGCGCTCTACCGTGAGCTCGAGTTCTACTCATTGCTGAGCGGCGGCGGCGCGGCGAAGCTGGGCGACGCGCCCGACATCGAGGTCGAGGTCCCCGCGACGATGGCGGCTGCCCACGCGGCGATCACGGCGCTGCCGGCCGGGCAGGGGGTGGCGATCGTGCCGCTGTTCGAGCCGCCGACGCGGGTCCACCACGCGCATCTGGTTGGCGTAGCGATCGCCAGCGAGGGTCGCCGACCGCTCTACCTCGCCTTTCGCGGGGTCACCACGCCGCTCGGTGACCCCGCGATCGAGCTCCTGCGCGAGCTGCTGGCCGACGAGCACCGCCCCAAGTTCGTGCACGACGTGAAGCAGCTGGAGATCCTCTGCTCGCGCCACGGGCTCGCCCTCCGCGGCGTGCTCGTCGACACGATGATCGCGTCCTTCCTCGTCGATCCAGTCAAGTGTATCCCACACACGCTCGACCAGGTCGCCCGGGAATATGTGCAGCGTTCGATCCCCGCGGCGAAGTCACTGCTCGGGAGCGGGCAGTCGACGCGCTCGCCCGGCGCCGTGGAGATCGCCGCCGCGGCCCGGTACGCGTGCCAGCTCGCCGACGTGGTCCTCGCGCTCGCGCCGGTGCTGCGGCGACGCTTGACCGAGGCGGGCCAGCTGGCGCACTGGGAGCAGGTCGAGCATCCGCTCTCCTGGGTGCTCGCGCGGATGGAGCTCGCCGGCATCCGCGTCGACCGCGACGACCTGGCGCGGATGGGCGAGGAGTTCCGAATCCGCAAGGCGGAGATCGAGCAGCGGATCTACGCGCTTGCGGGCCAGGAATTCAACATCGGCTCGACCAAGCAGCTCGCCGAGATCCTGTTCGAGAAGCTGAAGCTCCCGGTCGTGAAGAAGATCAAGACCGGCTATTCGACCGACGCGGAGGTGCTCGAGCGACTCGCCACCAAGCACGAGATCGCCGCGCAGATCCTCGCCCAACGCGAGCTCGCCAAGCTCATCAACACGTACACCGACGTCCTGCGCGACGCCATCGCCCCCGAGACGGGGCGCATCCACGCCAGCTTCCAGCAGACCACCGGCGTCTCGGGCCGACTGATCTCCACCGACCCCGACCTCCAGCGCACGCCGACGCGGACCCCCGAGGGCCGGCGCATCCGCCGGGCCTTCGTCGCGCCGGAGGGGATGCTGCTCGTGTCGGCCGACTGGAGTCAGATCGAGCTGCGGGTGCTGGCGCACTTCAGCCAGGACCAGCGGCTCCTCGAGGCGTTCCGCGACAAGCTCGATCTCCACCGCCGCACCGCGAGCTTGCTGTTTCAGGTCGCGCCCGAGGCGGTGACTCGGGAGCAGCGCAACGTCGGCAAGACCGTGAACTTCGCTACGATCTACGGCCAGGGGGCGACCGCTCTCGGGCAGATCCTCGGGGTCGCCCGCAAGGACGCGCAGAGCTACATCGAGCGGTACTTCGAATACTACAGCGGGGTCCGTCGCTGGCAGGGCCGCACAATAGCGAGGGCCCATGAGGACGGCTATGTGACCACGCTGCTCGGACGCCGGCGAACTATCCCCGAGTTGTCCATGCGCAACGACAGCGATCGTGCGGCGGGCGAGCGCATCGCCACCAACACGCCGATCCAGGGCTCCGCGGCCGATCTGTGCAAGCTGGCGATGCTGCAGATCGACCGCGGATTGCCCGCCGTCGCCCCCCACGCGCGCATGCTGCTGCAGGTCCACGACGAGCTCGTGTTCGAGGTGCCCGAGGCCGAGGTCGCGGCCACCAGCGCCCTCGTCCGCGCCGTGATGGAGCGGCCCCATCCGCTCGACGTTCCGCTCGAGGTGAGCATCGGCGTCGGCCGCAGCTGGGGCGACGCACATTAGCTGGCCCAGGGCTGCGAGCCAGGCCGGACGCGGGTCACCCCGCCGGGCGCTTCACCGCGAAGAACTCCTCGGCGTCGAAGTACCTCGCCCCGAGCGCGCGCGCGAAGTCCCGATCGCTGTCCATGTCGCCGACCATGATCAGGTGCTCGCGCGCGAGTCGATGCCGCTGCATCAACGCCACGCCGAGCCCGGGCAGCGGCTTGCGGCAGAAGCACCCGACCGGGAACGCGGGATGTGGACAATATGCGACCTCGGCGACCGGTAGCCCCAGCAGATCGATCGTCCGCGCGAAGCCGGCCTCGGCGGCCTCCTTGCTCAGCGTCCCCGAGGCGACGCCGCTCTGGTTGGACACCAGGAACAGCTGATATCCCTCGTCGACGAAGCGCTGCAGCAACTCGCGGCGACCCGGCAGGAGCTCGACGTCCTCGGCGCTGCGCGGGAAGATCTCGCCGCTCTTCGTCTTGCGCAGCGTACCGTCGACGTCGAGGAGCAGGCCCTTGCCCGTGAACTGCGGCGCGACGCGGCGGACGAACGGGACCTCCTCGACCACCGAGAATCCCTCGTCGACGTGCGGCGCCTCGAAGCTGGCCGCGAAGCGGGCCATCGCCGCCGGCGGCGGCAGGTTCGGGTCGTCCTTGGCGAGCTCCTTGAGCTCCTCGGGCCCGAGCAGTCGCCCGTAGCGCTCGAGGATCCGCAGGACGACGTTGGCGTAGGCCTCGTCGATCGGGGTCGCCAGGTAGCGACAGCGCACCGGCACGCCGTGCGCGTGCGCCGTCCGAATCAGCGAATAGCGCGACGCCCGGGTCGCGTAGGTATTGTCGAGGACCACCCGCCGCTGCCTAGCCGCGAGCAGCTCCGCGAGCCGCGGGATCAGCTCCTCCAGCTCGCCGCCCAGGACATCGCGGTTGAGGCGGGCATACCCGCGTTCGAGGTAGCGGGCGACCTCCGACGATTTGCCCGCCCCCTGGATGCCCATCATTACCACCACCTCGGGGTCGTCCCCGGGGCCCGCGCCCGGCGCGAGCCCGGGCAGCCCGGCGGGTGTCAGCGGCGGAGCCGTCGCGGCCAGAGCATCGGGCGTCGGCGCGAACGAGATCTTGGTCGCCAGCTCGGCCCGGTCGCGCGCATCGAAGGGCACCTTGAGCGCACGCAGGCTGGATTCGACGCTCGCCCGCCGGGTCGCACCGAACAGCGGAATCACCGGGGCACCGAGGTCGAGCAGCGCCGCCAGAGCCGCCTCATGCGGCGTGACGCCGTGCCGCGCTGCGATCGGCTTGACCGCCCGGTTCTTCAGGAGATTGCCCGTCTTCGCGTGTCCGCCGAGCGGTCGGTGCGCGAGGAATGGAACGCCGAGCTGGCGGGCCAGCGCCACCAGACCCGCGACGCCGCTGCTGCGATCGATGACGCTGAGCTCGTTCTGGATCGCCCGCACGGGGAAGTGCCGCTCGGCCTGGCGCAGCTCGGCGATCGAGGTGTTGCACAGCCCGAGGTGCTCGATCTTCCCCTCCTTCTGCAGCTCGGCGAGCGCCCCGAGGCTCTCCTCGAGCGGCGTCTTCGGGTCATTCGCGTGCAGCAGGAGCATGAAGATCCGCTCCACGCCGAGCGCCGCGAGGCTGCCCTCCACCGTCTTGCGCAGGTGCTCGCGGCGACCGTTCGGGACCCAGCGCCCCTTCGGGCGCGCCAGGCCGGCCTTGGTGATCACGCGGACCTCGGCGCGCGGGCCGTGCCATGTATCGAGCGCGTGGCGGACGAGGCGCTCACCGTAGTGCAGGTCGCGGTCGTCGAGCGCGTATGAATCCGCGGTGTCGAGCAGCCGGATGCCCTGATCGAGGGCGAAATGAAGGACCGCGATCGCGTCCGCCTCGGACGGGCGGCCCTCGGTCGAGAGACGAAGCACGCCGAGGCCGAGCGGCAGGTCGAGCTTGCCGAGGACACCGTGGTCAGAGGACGTCGCGTTCACGGGCCCGAGGTAGCCACGTCTGCGGGCCCGGTGCAACTCCCGTCGGTCACCCTCCGGCCCGGCCATCACCGGCAGTACCGTAGCACCGTCGATTCTCGCGATTGCTCGCATGATCCGCGCGTTCGCGCGACCAATGGTGCGCTGGCACGCCATCGCTCGCGGACAGCCCGGGGACCGCACGCTGTGTAGTACGAAGAAAACTTGGATCGAATGCTTGACGCCGTCGTTCTCGCGGTGTACATACGAAACCTCGAAGGCAGTCATGAACACGGCAAGCAACATCCATGGGTCGACGCTCCAGTTCCAGCCCCGCGCTGGTCTGCCGCTCCCCGTGCGCCTGCTTCCGCGACTCCCGGGCCGCCTTCTGCCGCTCCCTACGCGGTGAACGCCCCGGTCGGGGCGTAGGCACGCGCTGGTGGTGCGCGGACAGCCCGCTCCCGCGAGGGAGCCATAGGCCATCACCCTGCGATCGTCCGTGATCGTTGCGCCGCGCCAAGCGCGTCCGCAGCGACCGAGGTACGCACATTCACAATGTGCCAGTGCCGCGGATGGATCGCGCACAACTGCATATTGTCGAGGCGTGGCGCAAGCTGGCAGCGCGCCTGGTTTGGAACCAGGAGGGTGCAGGTTCGAGTCCTGCCGCCTCGACATCCCCGGCGCGTAGCTCAAATGGACAGAGCACCGCACTACGAATGCGGAGGCTGGAGGTTCGACCCCTCCCGCGCCGATCCCCCGGGACGTGGCCCAGCCTGGTAGGGCGCCTGCTTCGGATGCAGGAGGTCGCAGGTTCAAATCCTGCCGTCCCGACAATTGATCTCAGTTCTTCGCAGCGGGATGTAGCTCAGCCTGGTGAGAGCGCGTGCTCGGGATGCACGAGGTCGCAGGTTCAAATCCTGTCATCCCGACCTCATATTGTTCAGACAACGAAGGAGCAGCAGCGAGACGAGCGCAGGTGCTGGAATTTGGTAGACAACCGGCTCCGAGATGGCCGGGCCCGCGAGGGCGTGAGGGTTCGAGTCCCTCCCTGTGCATTTGTATGTGTGTCGCGTCGAGTCGAGCGCAGGTGCTGGAATTGGTAGACAACCGGGCCTCAGAAGCCCGGGCCCGCGAGGGCGTGAGGGTTCGAGCCCCTCCCTGCGCATTGGAGCGAATTTTCGTGATGACGAGCGGTGGGGGGTCCTCGCTGATGACGCGCGGCAAGCCGACCGGTATGCTCGGCGCGGTGCTGCGTCCGGTCGTCACGCTCGCTTGCCTGGGGCTCGCCTGCACGCTGCACGGCGACGGTGAGCAGGGCAGCGAGACGCGCGAGCTGCCAGCCTTCACCGCCATCGAGGTTTTCGACGGCTTCGCGGCGACGGTGACGATCGACCCGGCGCTGCCTGCCGGGGCGCCCGTGGCGTTGACGGTGGCCGGCGACAGCAACGCGCTCGGGCGGCTGTTCACGGTGCTGCACGGGGACGCGACGCTGTCGGCGGCGGTCGACCCGAACCACCTCACCGAGCTGAGCCTGGGTCCGACCGTGACGGCCAGCGTGCCGGCGCTGGCCAGCGGCTTCGCCGAGGACACGAGCACGCTCGAGATCTTCGGGGCCCGCGGTGAGCTGGCGCTCGAGGTGCACGAGTCGGCGTCGGTGATGCTGCACGACGGCGAGGGGCTGCGCGTGACAGCGCGGGCGATCGACGACGGTCTGCTGACCCTCGCGGGCGAGGGGCCCTCGCTCGAGCTGGTGGTCGAGGGAGCGGCCGCGGTCGACGCGGGCGGGTTCATGGCGGCCGCGGTCACGGTCCGCGCGCGCGGGACCGGGGCGATCCGGGTGTGCGCGACCGAGACCATCAAGATCTACGGCAGCGGGGCCGGCCAGGTCGCGCTGGACTGCGGGTGAGCTGGGGGTGACCTGTCCCTCGGGTCAGGCGGCGTGGCGGGCGAGGTAGCCGGCGACGCGCAGCTTGCGGGCGGTGTTGTCGCTGCTCATGTAGCGGAGCTTGCCGTACACCGGCCGCTCGGGGCCCCAGGGGCGGTCGTAGCGGCCGAGGATCCAGGCGATGCCGCTGTACGAGTTGGGGTCGCGACCGTCGAGCGCGTACTTGTTGTTGAGGTGGGTGAGGGTAGTGAGGGCCGTGCGCGGGTCGGGGCTCCACTCGAGGATCTTCTTGCCCCACAGCATGCGCATGTAGTTGTGGATCGTGCCCTCGCGGACCAGCTGGCGCTGGGCGGCGTTCCACAGCCCGTCGTGGGTGGCCGCCGACTCGAGCTGGGCGGGCGTGTAGACCTGGCGCGGGTCGCCGGCGTGCTCAGCGAGGGTCTTGCGGGCCCACGGCGGCAGCGACTCGTACTCGGCGTGATCGGGCCGGTGGAAGCACATGTTGAAGCCGAGCTCGCGCCAGGTGACGATCTGGTCGAGGAAGCCCTCGGCCGCGGGCGAGACGCCCCACCAGCCCTCGCGGCTGCCGCTGGCGGTGGCGGCCAGCCTGGTCGGCCTCCAGGCCTCGCGCGCGAGCACGGCGGCGAGGACCTCGTGGGCGCCGATGTGGCCGAAGTGGAGGTGCGGCGAGAGGCCGCTGGTGCAGCTCGCGGCGGGGTCGTTGCGGTCGCCGTAGCGCGGCAGGCCGTCGGCGAGGAAGGCCCGCAGCGCCCGCGTGGCGGCCTCGCTGCCGCCCTCGCCGCAGGCGGCGACGCTGTGGTCGATCGGCAGGCGGGCGAGCGCGGCGGGCGTGCCGGCCAGCAGCTCGGGGCTCGCGGCCGGCCAGCGGGCGAGGATGTCCTTCGGGACAGCTGTGTGCGGGAGGTCGAGGCGGGCGAGCGGGTCGGCGGCGGGGCGCTGCTCGATGAACTCGCGGCAGCGCTTCTGGATGAAGCGGCGGAACGCGTGGGCGGTCGAGAACACGATCTCGGCGGCGCGCAGCGGGATGACGCCGTTGCCGTCGACCTTCTCGATGCGCACCGGCAACGCGGCGGCGGCGGCCTGCATGCGCGGGAGGAAGAAGCAGGGGTACTCGTCGGTGACGACCAGGCAGGCGCGGGCGGCGAGGGCGGCGAGCAGGCCCTTGCCGGCGCCGCGGCTCGGCTCGACGTAGGGGTGATAGACGACGTCGGCGGCGGTGAAGCGGGCGGCGTTGGCCCGCATGCCGGCGAGCACGAAGGCGTGCAGGCGATCGCTGGCCCACGGGTAGTCGCAGCGCAGCGCCTCGAGCACGATCAGCGGCTTGCCGAGCTCGCGGGCGCGGGCGATCGCGTGGTCGAGGCCGTAGCTCCACGCGCTGCGCCGGGCGGCGGTCATCCAGTAGAGAATGTGGTCGCCGTCTTGGCGGGTGGGGACGGCGTTGAGCGCGGAGATCCGGGCGGTAGGGACGGGCATGGGGGGGCTTGCGTGGCGAGCGAGGGTGTCCCGGGGACAGGTGGAGATGTCCGAAGGGACATGTGGAGATGTCTGGAGGGACAGGTCGTGGTGGACGATGTCGTGTGTCCCGGGGGACAGGTGGGGGTGTCCTGAGGGACAGGTCGTGGTGGACGATGTCGTGTGTCCTGAGGGACAGGTCAGCCGGGGAGGCGGGCGAGGCGTGTGGGCGGGGCGAAGTCAGCGGGCTGGTCGCCGAGGCCGAGGGCGATGACTCCGTCCCAGTAGCGGCGGCCGGCCTGGGCGGCGAGGCGCTCGAGCGCGGGGAGGCGGGCGCGGGCGCGGTCGAGGCCGGTGAGGGTGCGGACCAGGATCGGGGTGGCGAGGGCCGGGCGCTCGTGCGGGACGGCGAGCGCGTCGGCCAGCGGATTGCCGAGCAGGTGGCGGCAGAGCTGACGGGTGATGCGCATGCGGGCGCGGGCGCGGCGCTGCTGGGCGGGCGTGTGGGCGGTCTGGGCGGGGGCGCCCAGGAGCGCCGCGACGAGGGCGCGGGCGTCGGCGTCGGGCGGACCCTGGGTGAGGTAGATGGTCTCGGAGGCGGCGCGGGCGGTGGCCTCGTCGTCGGGCAGCAGGTCGTCGTCGACGCCGATGAGCCAGCCGATGACGCGCCACAGGTGGATGAAGTCGTCGCCCTCGCCGCGATCGACGCGCAGGCCGAGCAGGCGCAGGCCGTCGAGGAAGACCTGCGAGAACAGGAAGATCGTGGCGAGCATGTCGTGCTGGTTGATCGGCGCCGACCATGCCGCGGCGTCCCAGCGGCCGCTCGCCAGCAGCAGGCGGCGGACCTGCGCGTGCATCAGCCGGACCTTCAGGGTGATCGCAAAGCCGGCGTCGCGGCGGCGCAGGCCGCCCGGCTCGGACACGGCGGCGACGAAGCGGGCGGTCTCTGCCAGGCGCCGTGGGGCCCGCTCGGCGAGTCGGCCGGAGAACACCAGCGGCTTGTTGCCGGCCGGCGCGGCGTAGCCGTAGGGGAGCGAGCGCAGGCCGAGCACCAGGCCGCCCGCGAAGCCGGCGCGCAGGAACAGGTGGCAGCCGCGCTCGACGCGGGTCCAGTCGACCCAGCGCGGGAACTCGGCGACGCTGGCCAGCAGCTCGCGCAGCGCGGGCGGTGCGTCCTCGGTGGCGCCAAGGAGGGCGGCGTCGACGAGCGCGTGGCCGCCTGCGGGGAGCTCGCTGAGCGCGGCGGCGGCGGCGTCGGCGAGCGGGTCCTGGCGCTCGAGGGCGGCGATCAGGCGGTCGACGCGGGCGCCGAACTGTGAGCGGGCGGCGTCGACGTTGTGCACGCGGGCGGGGATGGCGACGGGCATCGGCTCCCTGTTGTAGTCGCTGTGGGCAGGTTTCGCCGCATGCGTGCGGCCTTGTGGGAGCCTCGTGGCTCAGGCGTCGCTGGCCGCGGGGTCGATCTCGAGGTCGACCTCGATCTCGGGCTCGAGCGACGCGATCGGTGATGAGATCGGCGACGGGAGCGGCTCGACGCAGCGGGCCAGCAGCTCGTCGCGTTGGGCCTCGGTCAGGGTGATCGGCGGGAGGGCGCGGTAGAGGGCGCCCATCTCGTGGTACTCGGGGCCGGCGTCGTAGGGGGCGTGGGGGATGTCGTCCGTGTGCGGCGGGAAGGAGATGAACTCCTTGGCCAGGGCGACGCCGAGGCGACCCTCGCAGTTGCACGGGTTCTGGCGGTCGACGTGCTGGCAGAGCGGGGCGAGGTAATTGTCGAGGCGCTTGCGGGCGCGGGTGAGGCGGACGCGGTAGGCGCTCTCGTTGATGCCGAGCAGCTCGGCCGAGGCGCCCGGCCCGAAGCCGAGCAGGTCGGTGAGGATGAAGGAGATGCGCACGCCCGGCGGGAGGCAGCCGAGCACCGAGGTGAGGCAGGTCCGCTTGAGCTCCCACAGCAGCGGGTGCACGCGGTTGAAGTCGCCGTCGATGCCGCGGGTGTTGATGTCGATCGGGTGGGTGATGTCGTCGCGGAGGATGTCGTCGAGGATCTGGAAGCTCTTCTCCGCCTTGCGACCGAGGAACTCCTCGATGTGGCGGGCGAGCAGCCCGAGCAGCGCGTGGCCGGGGTTCTTCGTGCCCAGCACGGTCGGCGCGAGCGGCAGCCCGGCGAGCTCGCACAGGCGCTCGTAGGCGTCGTTGCGCGTGCCGCTCATGTGGAACGCGACCGTGTACAGACGCGGCAGCTCGGCGGCGTAGACCTGGCGGAGCGTGGGCAGAAGGGCTTGCATCTCGAGAGCTGGGGTCTGGTCTAGCACCATTTGCGATCGCGCGCGCCGGCTAGCCGAGCTTGGTCACCAAGGCGGCCCAGAATTTTGCCTGCATGGTGGCGTCGTCTGTGAGGTTCTCGAGGCGATTGATCTCCTGCATTCCTGTAGGGCTGGTCACATTGATTTCTGTCAGGTACTCGCCGAGCACGTCGAGGCCGACGAAGAATTGTCCGCGGCTGCGGAGGAAGGGCCCGACCGCGGCGCAGATCTGGAGGTCGCGGGCGCTGAGCACCGTCGCCGCCGGCGAGCCGCCCGCGTGGAAGTTGTTGCGCAGCTCGCCCGACGCCGGCACCCGCATCACGGCGCCGATCGGCTCGCCGTCGACCAGCAAGATGCGCTTGTCGCCGTCCTTTGCGGCCGGGACGAAGGCCTGGGCGATCGTCCAGGTCGTGCCGTCTCGCGTGGCCAGCTCGAACAATGTGCTGAGGTTGGGATCTCCCTCGCGGGCGATGAGCACCTCACGGCCACCGTAGCCGTACACCGGCTTCAGGATCATCTGCCCGCCGAGCTCGTGCAGGGCGTCGCGCAGATCGCCGACGGTGCGCAGCAGGAAGCTGCGGGGGATGAATTGCGGGAACTCGAGGATCGCCAGCTTCTCGCTGAGATCTCGCAGCCCCTGCGGGGTGTTGACGACGAGGGTTCGCTGGGCCGCCCGGTCGAGCGCCCAGGTCGCAACGATGAAGTGAGCGTCGACCGGCGGGTCCTTGCGCATCAACACGACGCGGAAGCTGGCCAGCTCGCGCACCTCGGAGGGCCCGCGCACGACCACCGGCTGGCCGAGCCGCGGCACGCTGATCGGCGTGGCGTAGGCGAAGGCGTCGGCGCCGCGGAGCAACAGGCCGCCGAGCTCCACCGACCACACCTGGAAGCCGCGCCGCTGAGCCTCGGCGATCATGAGGTACGAGCTGTCCCTGTGAGCGTCGATCGTCGACAGGGGGTCGAGGACGAAGAGAACGTCGCCGTGGGTGGTCATCGGGCCGCAGCATACCTGCTCGTAAAGGCGTGCGAGGCGCGGTCGCGCCCCTGGCTGCGCGAGCCGGACTCCCCGGAGATCACCCGTGTAAGGGCTTCCCTGAGCCGCTGGCCGCGAAAGTGCGAAATTTGAGCGCTAGGTGAGTTGATGTAATATCTGTAGGACACTTGAGCACCTCACCCCCTACCAAGCGCCCGGCGGCAGGTCCCCTGCTGGGGCTGCTGCCGGAGGCCCGCTGGGCGCGGGTCCACAAGGTCCAGCTCATCCGCCGGGAGATCCGCGAGACGCTCTCGCCGAGCGCGCTCGAGGTGCTGTGGCGGTACGGCGAGCACGTCGTCGAGGGCGGCGAGGAACTGGGCGGCGGATCGCCGCAGCGCCGCTTCTACGCGACGGTGATGGTGACCTTCGACCTGCGCCGCTGCGCGGCCTACTTCCGCGAGCCCGCCGACGTGGCGACCGCGGAGCGCCTGGCCGAGCTGATGATCGGCAGCACGCGGGTGCAGAAGAAGCTGGTCGCGCTGGCCCGCCCGGAGCTGGCCCGCATGGCGAAGGTGGCGGAGGCCTGCCTGCACATCGAGATGGACCACCACGCGCGCGCGGAGGGCACGCAGGTGCTCATCGACGGCGACGCCATGGTAACCCTGGAGCCCGCACGGAAGGCTGGCCTGCGATGAAGACGACGAACCCCGACGACGAGACCCCGGGCGCGGCCTACTCGATCCGCGACGTCTCGCGCCTGTTCGACCTGCCCGAGAGTCGCCTGCGCTACTGGTCGCAGACCGGGTTCTTGCAGCCGTCGATCCGGGTCAAGGGCCGCACCTGGTACAGCTTCCGCGATCTGATCGGCCTCAAGGTGGCGCGTGAGCTGCTGGGCGCCGGGCTGTCGCTGCAACGCGTCCGCAGCAGCCTCGACGCGCTCAAGGTGAAGCTGCCGGAGATCGACCAGCCGCTGTCGCGCCTGCGGGTCCGCTGCGAGCACGACCGGGTGATCGTCGACACCGGCGAGCAGACCTTCGAGGCCGCGACCGGCCAGGGCCTGCTCGACTTCAGCGTCCAGACCTTGCAGCAGCAAGCGACGCAGGTGCTGGCGATGCCGCGCGCGCAGGACGAGTGCGCCGACGAGGACCGCAGCGCCTACGAGTGGTTCACCGTCGCGTGCGAGCGCGAGAAGGCGTGGGACGGCCAGGACCCCGACGACGCGGCCTTCCTCGACGCGCGCCAGGCCTACGACCGGGCCCTCGACCAGGACCCGGAGTTCGCGGCGGCGTACACCAACCTCGGGGCGCTGCTGGCCGCGGTCGGCGACCTCGACGGCGCGCGCGACCACTTCGACCAGGCGCTGCGCTGCGACCCGGACCAGCCGGAGGCGCAGTCGAACCTGGCGGCGCTGGCCCTGCGCCTCGGCGACCACGACACGGCGATCGCCGGCTACCGCCTGCTCCTGCGCGCCGCGCCGGACCACCTCGAGGCGCACTACGGCCTCGCGCGCGCGCTGCTCGCGGTCGGGGGCAAGGGCCAGGCGCTCGCGCACCTCGAGCGCTTCTGTGCCGGCGTCGACGGGCTGGCACCTGCACAAAAGGACAGCTCGCTCAAGGAGCGCAGGCAGCAGGTCACGAAGGTGATCCAGGCGCTGCGCCGCGAGCTCGGCGCGGCGGGCTGACGCCGGCAGGGGCGGCCGCTACACTCGCCGCTCGTGCGTCGCCTGCTGGCTCTGCTGCTGTTCGCGGGCTGTGGCTGGCCCGCGGGGCTGGCGAGCAGCGCGGCGCCAGGGCGTTCGCCGGGCGGGACGGTGTATCCGGATCTGATGATCCCGGCGCCGGCGGCCACCGGCGGCCACTACGACGCGGCGCTCGTGATCGCGGTCGAGGACTACGCGCAGCTCGGCGACCGGCCCGGCGCTGCGGCGATGGGGGCGGCCTGGTATCGCTACTTCCGCGAGGGTCGCGGCATCCAGCCGCGGCGCATCACGCTGCTGCGCGACGCCGAGGCGACGCCGGTGGCGATCGATCGCGCGGTCGAGCGCACGCGTCGACGCATCGGCGCGGGCGGGACCTTGTGGGTCGTGTTCGTCGGGCACATCGCCAGCGCGCAGCCGGGCGCGTACGGCGAGCTGTGGCTGGCCGACGCGGCCCGGCCGACCTATGCGATCGCGGCGGTGCTCGGGCGCGTCGCTTACGGGAAGCACCCGCGGGCGGTGGTCGTGCTCGACGGCTGCGAGGGTGGCGGTGGGTCGGGCGTCTCGGGCACGGGGACGCCGGGGACGCCGCCGCCGCGGATCCGCAACAACGTGATCACGCGATCGCTGCGCGAGCGCGGCTGGCGGGGCCCGCCGCAGTCGCGGCATGAGCCGGCGGATGTCGCGATCTACAGCGCGGGCCTCGGCCCCGGTTGCGTCGAGCAGCTGCCAGGCACGGTGTCTCCGGCGCTCTCGTACCTGCTGCTCGGCGGTCTGCGCGGCTGGGCCGACCTCGACGGCAACGGCAACGTCAGCTCGGTGGAGCTGCTGCGCCAGCTCGTGCGCACGCTGCGGGCGACGAGCCCCGATCCGACGATCGCGCAGCCGAGCCTGTACGGCGCCGACTTCCCGGTCGCGCGTCGGGTCCGTGAGCGTGGCCCGGCGCTGGCGAGCCTGCGGGCGGCGAGCGGGGGGCCGCTGGCCGAGGCGACCCTCGAGGTCGGACCCTCGCGGTGGATCAAGGAGGCGATGATCACGATCCCACGCGGCAGCTTCTACATGGGCTGCCCGCAGCGCGGTGACCCGCTGTGCGAGCGCGACGAGAAGCCGGCCTTCCGCGTGAAGCTGTCGCGCTACGCGATCGACCCCTTCGAGGTGACGCAGGCCGAGTACCAGCAGTGCGTCGACGCCGGGGTGTGCACGCCGATCGACGCGGGCCGCTGCTTCGTGTGGGACGGCCACGCGTTCGTCCGCGGGGGCAAGCTCCCCGAACTGTTAACCGCTGGCGATCATCCGGTCGTGTGCGTCGACTGGTATCAGGCCGCGGAGTACTGCGCGCAGGTCGGCAAGCGCCTGCCGAGCGAGGCGGAGTGGGAGCGGGCCGCGGCCGGCCTCGAGCAGAGCCGCTACCCGTGGGGCGACGATCCTCCGACCTGCGCGCTGGCGCAGTTCGATGGTTGCTGGGAGCACACGCGCCCGGTCGGCCTGCGACCCGAGGGGGCCACCCCGGAGGGGGTCCACGACCTCGCGGGCAACGCGTCGGAGTGGGTCCACGACTGGTACGCGAAGACCACCTATGGGCCGTTCCGCAGCGACCCGCTCGGACCCGACAGCGGCCAGGTCCGCGTGGTCCGGGGCGGCAGCTACTACGACGGGCCCTCGGTGCTGCGCGCGTCGTACCGCTACGGCCTGAACCCGGCCTCGGCGTTCAGCACGGTGGGGTTTCGCTGCGTCCGCTGAGGCCCCGGCGGCGCGGCGGAGTATGCTGCTGCGGATGAAACGCCATCTCGTCGCGCTGGCCATGCTCCTCGCTGCGTGCGGGGCGAACCCGAACCCGCCCGTCGCGCCCCCCTCGTCGGCCGAGCTGTCGGGCGGCGGCGTGTGGGTCGCGTACAACCTCGGCTGCGCCGCCGGCTGCGAGCAGATCCGCCGCGGCGATCGCATCCTCGCGGTCGACGGTCACGCGATCACCAGCGGCGCCGAGCTGGACGCCGCCAACCTGACCCGCGGGACGCCCGTCGCGCTCAAGGTTGCGAAGCACGGCGGCGGCGCGGTCGACGTGAAGCTGGTAGCGACGCCGCACAGCGACATGCCGCCGATCAAGGCCGTCCCGCCGCTGCTCACCGTCGGCGCGGCTGCCCTCGACCGCGCGCCCGAGTGGGCCCGCCTGCGCCTGTTCGGCCACGCGATCCCGGCGCTGCGGATGTACCGCGGCGACGAGCCGCGCGGCTACATCAACGGCCGCGAGCTCTACGGCCGCGGCGCTGTGATCGTCGTCTGGGAGCTGCCGTACTTGATCGCCCACAAGAGCGCGCTGTGGGCCGAACTGCCCGGCTACTACGCGCAGCTGCAGCGCCACGACCCTGCGCTGTTGAACGCGGGCGTCGACGTCTTCTTCGTGTTCCCGAGCGAGGGCGAGTCGCGCGGGTTCCGGCCGGGGATCGACGCGGACGTGGCCCCGGCGCAGGCCGGCGGGGGCAACCTGCGCTACGCGATCAACCAGGAGACCCGCGATCACATCCGCAGCGAGGTCCCGCCCGGCACCAAGGATCTGATCCCGCTGTTCGACCTCGACTCTGCCGCCGACGATCCCAACAACCTCGGCCTGGAGAACCCGGCCTCGGACATCCGCGAGTGGCTGTTCGACCGCATCCTCGCGCCGGTGATCCTGGTGATCGACCACCGCGGCATCGTGCGCTGGCACAGCCGCGACTTCCCGCTCGGGCCCGAGGAGACGATCGAGGCGGCCGTGCAGTTCGCCTTGCACGATCTGCCCGACGGCCCAGCTTCGGCCGCACCGACGATCGCCGTCGCACCGGCGAGCCCCGCTGGCTGAGGCCAGAGCTTGGGGCCAGATCTTGGGGCCAGATCTTGGGGCCAGATCTTGGGGCCAGATCTTGGGCCCGGATCTTGGGCCCGGATCTTGGGCCATGCGCGACGCGCCCGGCGCGTCGGGCTCAGGAGCTCGAGAGCTTCTTCTTCAGCTCCTCGAGCTGCGCGTCGATCTCGGCGGCCTTGAGGTCGTCGACCGGGGGCTCGCCAGCGGCGGCCTTGGCGGAGCCGAGCTGCTTGGGGTCCTCGGTCTTGCCGGCGGTGAGGGCCATCTTGCGCTTGAGCGCGTCGAGCTGGTCGTCGACGCTGCTGGCCTCGAGCGCCTTGAACTGCGACTCGAGGCTGCCCTCCGCCAGCACGCCGCCGATCTCCGCGGTGGCCTCGGCCTCGGCCTCGAGCTGGGTCACGCGGTCCGACATGCGGTCGAAGGTGTCGAAGGCGCTGGTGCTGTTGATGCTCGACAGCGTCTCGTTGATAGTGCGCTGGGCCTCGGCCCGCTTCTGGCGCGAGACCAGCAGGTTGCGCTTGCGCTTGGCCTCCTCGATCTTGTTGTCGAGCCCGCGGAGGGCGCCCTTGAGGTTCTCGACCGAGGTCTTCTGCGCCTCCCACTGGTCCTTGAGCTGGCCGGCGACCTCGTCGTGGTCGGCCTTGCGGGCGAGCGCGGCGCGGGCGAGCACGTCGTCGCCGGCGCGGATCGCCAGCATGGCCTTCTTCTCCCACTCGGCGGCCTTGGTGGCCTCGATCTCCCACTGCTTCTTGATGCGCTTCTCGTCGGCGATGGCGACGGCGACCTGCTTCTTGGCCTCGATGAGCTGCTGCTTCATGTCGACCAGGACCTGATTGAGCATCTTCTCAGGGTCCTCGGCCTTGTTGATGAGCTCGTTGATGTTGGAGCGGATGAGCGTGCCGAGTCGTGAAAAAAGTCCCATGATTAGGTGCCCTCCTGAATCGTTGCGGGCCGCCACTTGGTGAGCTGGTCGAGGTGGCTGTCGATCGCCATCACCATGTCTTCGATCATCGCCTGAAATTCGCCGTAGTCGAGGTCCTCGATCTGCTGGGCGCCGGACAGCACGATCTGGCCGTTGTCGAGGGCGTAGGCGCAGTGCAGCAGGTTGTCGTTGAACTGCAGCAGCTTGCGGTAGAGCTCCTCGCGATCCGGCGTCAGCTCGGTCACCCCGAACAGCGGGGTCGAGTACAGGACGATCGGCTCGTCGATGCGGACGATGATGCGGGCGTGCCGGAGGCTGTCCGGGGCCAGCACCCAGGTGTCGTCGGACACCTGCTCGTGGGGGCACTCCATGCGGAGCATGTACGATTCGAGGGTATCGGCGTAGCTCATGGGCGGGGAACCTGCGCGGCTGCGAGCCGGAGGCTCGGGCCGAGGATTCTATGCGATCGGCCCGCGGGGCGGCAACCGTCCCCGGGCCAAACGGCCGCTCGGAGGCCCTCGAAGTGCTTTCGAAGTGCTTTCGCGGGGGGCCCTGGCCGTGGTATCCCGCTTCGCCCCCGGAGACACGTCGCCGCCATGCAGGGATCGCCAAGGTTCGCCATGCCCCCCGATCACGCCACGCGCGCCGCCACGGTGGTCGACGGGGGGCGCCTGTGACCGCGAGCGAGTCGCCAGGGGGCAGCGGGCTACCCGAGGTGCCGGCCGAACTGCCGGTCAACTCGCCGATCAGTTTGCCGGTCAATTTGCCGCGGCACGTCGGCATCATCATGGACGGCAACGGCCGCTGGGCGCGGCAGCAGGGGCTGCCGCGCGAGGTCGGGCACGAGCACGGCGCCGACGCGGTGCGCCGCGTGGTCCGGGCGGCCCGGGCGATCGGCATCGAGGCGCTGACGCTGTTCGCGTTCTCGAGCCAGAACTGGGACCGTCCGCCGCAGGAGGTGTTCCACCTCATGGCGCTGCTGAACCGCTACTTGCTCGAGGAGCGCTCGGAGATCCTCGACAACGGCATCCGCCTGATCACCGTCGGCGACACCGAGCGCCTGCCGGGCTACGTGCGTGACCCCATGCGCGAGCTCATCGCCGCCTCGGCCCACCACACCGACATGACCCTGTGCCTCGCGCTCAGCTATGGCGGCCGCGAGATGATCACCGAGGCCGCGCGTCGCCTGTGTCGCGCCGTCGCTGCGGGCAAGCTGCGTCCGGAGGACGTCGACGCCCGCGCCTTCGAGGCCCAGCTCGACTCGAGCCGCCTGCTGCCTCCGCTCGACCTTCTCATCCGCACCAGCGGCGAGCACCGGATCTCCAACTTCTTCCTGTGGGAGGTCGCCTACGCCGAGCTGTTCTTCAGCGAGGCGATGTGGCCGGACTTCGCGCGCGAGCACCTGCAGGCGGCGCTCGACGACTACGCCCGGCGAGAGCGGCGCTTCGGCACCGTGCCCGACGCGGAGGCGGCGGAGGAGCCGGGCTACCCGGGCCTGTTCCCGCCGCAGCGGGGCAAGGGCTGAAGCGATGACCGACTTTTTGCGCCGCCTGTGGGTCGCGGTCGTGCTGATCCCGGTGTTGTTGGCGGGGCTCTACCTCGACGCCTCGCCGTGGAGCATCCTGGCGATGGCGGCGATCGCCACGATGTTCGCCCAGGACGAGTTCCTGCGCATGGCCCTGCCGGTGCGCGCCGAGGACGGTGAACGGCCGCTGCGCCTGGTCGTCGTGGGCCTGCTCGGCGGGGCGATCAGCTGTCTGCCCACCATCTTCGTGCACCAGGGGTCCAAGGTCGGCGTGGTGCTGGCGCCGCTGCTGAGCCTGTGCGTGGTGGTGGTGGCCGCGACCATGTTGCTGCGCCGCCACCACCTCCAGAGCGCCGGTCGGCACATGGCCGTGTGCCTCGCCAGCCTGCTCTACGTGCCGCTGCTGGCCTGCGTGTGGTCGCTGATCAAGCTCGAGTTCGGGCCGAGCTGGCTGTTCATGACCCTGGCCCTGGCCTTCCTCTCGGACACGGTCGCGTACATCTTCGGTCGACTGTGGGGGCGTCACAAGCTCTACCCCGCGGTCAGCCCGGGCAAGACGGTGGAGGGCTCCATCGGCGGGGTGGTCGGCGGCGTGCTGGCGACGGTCGGCGCGGGCTCGCTGTGGCTGGTGCCCCAGCTGCCGCTGAAGCACGCGCTGGTGCTCGGTGTGCTCGGCTCGCTGGTGGGGCAGGTCGGGGACCTGTTCGAGTCGATGCTCAAGCGCGGCTACGGGGTGAAGGACTCGAGCGCGCTGCTCGGTGCGCACGGGGGGATGCTCGACCGGGTCGACGCGCTGCTGTTCGTGGCGCCTGTCGTCTACTACTACGTTCGCCTGGTGGTGCAGGCGTAGCGCCTCAGCACCACGTCAGTGGTTGGGTCAGCGTCCGGCGCCCAGCGCCTTGGGCTTGTCGCCGCGCTTGAAGTACCAGTAGCCGATCCCCCCGACGATCGCCGCCGGGATGAGCACGCTGCTGGCGGCGACCACCAGCGAGCCGACCACCGCCGTGCCCACGCCCGTGGCTGTGGCAGCGGCGGCGGCGGTGCCGTTCGACGCCCGCTTCTTCTTGGCGTAGGCGAAGGTGGCGCCAGCGACTCCGAAACCGATCATGGCCAACAACATGTATGAACCTCCGGGGCGCGAGAAAATCGCGGAGGCGACAGTATAGACCCGCGGGCGGGCGCACGCCCGTGCGGACTGGACGGGGCGAGCCCGCGGACTGATACTTGCGCCGTGGCAGAGGACCCCAAGGGCAATTCAGGCGGGCCATCCGTGCGTACGGGTGGGCCGGAGGCACAGGGCGGCCGCGATCGGCAGCGAGAGCGTGGCCCTCGCGACGCCGGCGCGGGCGAGCGTCCTCGTGGTGACGGCGATCGCAGCCGGGGTCCGCAGGCCGACGGTCCGCGCGGACCACGACCGGAGCGTCCACGAGACGATCGGCCGCGAGACGATCGGCCGCGGCGTGACGATCGTCGCGGTCCTGGTCGCGACGACCGCCGTGGCGACGACCGTCGCAACGACAGCGCCTCACCGCTGACCGCCTCGCTGTTCAGCGCCATGCAGGACAAGCAGGTGCCCTGCCGGATCGCCGGGTGCCAGAACACCTGGACCTGGTTCGCCGCGCAGCAGATCCGCGGCTTCGGCCAGCCGCCGCCCGACCGCATGTGCGACGAGCACCTCGGCCAGTTCAACGAGCTCGCCGACCGCGAGGTGCCGTGCCGCACGCCGGGCTGTCCGAACACCTGGACCTGGAAGCGCGGCGCCCAGCTGGCCGAGATGCAGCGCACTGGCAAGCTGCGCCGGCCCTCGCGGCTGTGTGCGGAGTGCTTCAACGCCGAGCGCGAGACCCACGACGTCGAGCTCGGCTGCAAGATCGACGGCTGCAAGCGCAGCTGGATCTGGTCGCGCGACGCTCAGCTGCGCCACCGCTTGTGGGTCCTGCGTCAGCGGGCCAAGGCGTCGCGCCCGGGCGAGGCCGCAGCGTCCGAGCTCGAGGCTCCGCGCGCGGACGGCGAGCCCCAGCAGCGCCGGCGTCAGCGCGGCGCTCCAGCCGGTGAGGCGCAGGTGATCGAGCTCGACACCAACGTCGAGCGGCCGATCCCGCTGCGCGACGAGGCGGTCGCCGCGGTCGCCGCAGCTGTCCCCGAGGACATGTCCGCCGGGCCCGGTCCCGAGGGTCATGTCGCGGAGGCGCTGTCCGTCGGTTCCGGTCCCGAGGGTCAGGTCGCGGAGGAGCTGTCCGTCGGTTCCGGTCCCGAGGGACAGGTCGCCGAGGACAGCGGCGCGACTGAGGGAAGGGCCGAGGGCGCCGAGTCCGAGGCCGACGCCGACCCCGGCGACAAGCGCAAGCGGCGACGCAAGCGGCGGCGCGGCGGCAAGCCGCTGCCCAACCCTGAGGGTCCGCCCGAGCGCATGTGTGGCCTGTGCGCGCAGAAGCTGAGCCGGGTCCAGGCGCGGGAGCAGCCCTGCAAGGTGCACGGTTGTTCGCGGACCTGGACCTGGGACCGCGCGAGCCAGATGCGGGCCTGGGTGCTCTCGGGCAGCGACGACGTCGACTATGAGCCGGCCTCACCGCGGCGCATGTGCGAGGTCTGCCGCGAATTCTGCCGTACGCACCCCGACCGCGAGGTCGCCTGCGGTCGACCGGGCTGCGTCAAGACCTGGACCTTCAAGACCGGCGCGCAGCTGCAGGCCTTCCTGGCCGGGCGCCTCGCAGATCCTCTGAAGCTGTGCGGCGAGTGTGCCAAGGGTGAGTTCGCCGCGAGCTTCCGGCCCGGCAGCGAGGGCGGCATCCCCGAGGGCGCCGAGACCATGCCCTGCGTCGTGCCCGGCTGCGAGGGCACCTGGCTGTACATCCCCGGCATGCGCCTGCGGGAGACCGCCTACGGCGAGCTCTCGCCCGAGCGCATGTGCGACGCCCACCGCGTCGAGCGTGGCTTCGCAGCTGCCTCTTCGCACGAGGCGGTCGAGGTCGAGGTCACCGCGGCCGACCTCGCCGCCGACGAGACCAGCGACGATGACGCGGAGCATGATGACCCGCATGACCCGCATGACCCGCATGACCCGCATGAGGGCCTCGATGACGTCGCGGTTGAACCCGACGCGCACAGTGTCGACGAGGGGGCTGAAGCTGCCGACGAAGCGGCCGACGCCGACGAGCTCCACCCAGAGCCTGTCGAGCCCGAGCCCGCCTGAGCGACGAAGCTGGGACAGACCGAGCCGCTCGCCCGAGTGGTCGAGGGGTGTCCCAGCTTCGTCACCCGTGCGACGGCCACGGAGCTGCGCGCCGGGCGTTGAGCCGTCATGTTCGTCCGCCCTGCGCGACGGCCGTTGACCGCTGCCCCGCGACCTGCGAGGCTGCCCGCGCGCACGCACCTCGACGCCTCGAGCTCCTGTTCTCCTCATCGCTCCGCCCGCTGCTCTGCACCCGCGCTTCCCCGTGCTCTCGTGCGCCTCTCCGCCGGCCCCGCAGGCGGCTTCACTGCCGCCGCGGGCCGGCCCCTTCGTCGATAGCTGTCCTTTGGGACAGGCGTTGACACCGACGCGCTCGCGGCCCTAAAACCGCCGCGATGACCGACGCGCTCGCCACCACCCGCAGCCGCTACGAGGCCACGCCGCGGGTCCTCGACGCCGATCTCCAGCGCATGGCGCGGGGCGATCGCGGCTGCCTCGGCGACGCGCTCGCCGGCCTCGGCGGCGTCTCGATCATCGTCTTCGGCGTGCTCGCCTCGTTCGCGGTGGTCGGCTGGGGCTACATGATGGCCGGCACCCTGTTCCTGCTCGTCGGCTTCGTCCTCAGCGCCGCCGCCCAGGTCCGGTCCGGGCCGGTCCGTCGCAAGGCGCTGACGGAAGGTCCGCTGGTGCTCGGGCGCGTCGTCGCCGGTGACCCGGCGCTCTACGAGCCGAGCGACGCGGTCCTGCCCGCGCGCGTCGTGTTCGCCCCGGCCCCCACACAGCGCTTCGACTCGGGCCTCCTGCGCACCCTGGCCACCCGACTGCAGGCCCTCCAGCGCGCCGACAGCACCCCCGTCGATCAGGCGGCCGTCGCCGCCGTCCTGCGCGAGCCGAGCAAGGTCGACACCGTCCGCCTCCCGGCCTCGCTCGCCGGCGACGACGAGGCCTACCTCGCCGTCGTCGCTGTCGACGCCCGCCGCCTCCCCGGTCGCCGCATCGACAGCGGCGAGCTCACCCTCATCGTCGATCCTCAGAGTGGCTTCGCCGAACACGTGTGAGCCGGGCAGCGCTCATCGTCGACCCCGCCAGCGGCTTCGCCGAACACATGTGAGCCCCGGGCAGCTCTCATCGTCGACCTCGCGGTCCGCCGAACGCGTGTGAGCCCGGGCAGCCGCGAGTGACTCCCCACGCCGCCCGCCCGTTCCCTCCAGGTTCCCGCCAATCCCCGTCAGAACACCGGTTCGACGCCTGGACATTGCTGCGCGCTTTTGCCACCCTCCCGCGCCCGACCACCCCCTCAGGGTCGGGCAAGGAAGCTCATGCAGATCCGCAGCGCACTGTTCTCTGTCCTAGTCCTCGCCCCGCTCGCGTGCGGCACACCCAAGGCTGACACCGCCACGCCCGAGCCGGCGTCCACGCCCGCGCCCGCGCCCGTCGCCAAGCCCGCGGCGAAGCCGATCCCTGACGGCTTCTTCAGCATCACCCCGCAGCTCACGGTGAAGGGCGTCGACGCGGCCGTCGACTTCTACGTCAAGGCCTTCGGCGCGACCAAGGTCTACAGCATGGCCGGCCCGGACGGGAAGACGATGCACGCCGAGGTCAAGATCGGCGACTCGATCGTGTTCGTCGACGAGGAGATGAACGGCACCAAGTCGCCGCTCACCCTCGGCGGCACGCCGGCCACGCTGATGATCTACGTCGCCAGCGCCGACACCACCTACGCGGCCGCCACCGCCGCGGGCGCGAAGGCCGAGATGCCGCTCGAGGATCAGTTCTGGGGCGACCGCTACGGCCATGTCATCGACCCCTTCGGTCACCGCTGGGCGATCTCCACCCACATCGAGGATGTGACCCCGGAGCAGACCCAGCAGCGCGCCGCGCTGGCGTTCGCGCCCGCCGACAAGAAGACCAAGAAGGCCAAGCCCGCCAAGGGCAAGCCGGCCGAGCCCGCGTGGAAGAAGATCGCCGGCACCCCGGCCAAGGGCCCGATCCCCGACGGCTACCACACCGTCACGCTGGCGCTCGTCGTGCCCAAGGCCGCCGAGACGATCGACTTCTACAAGGCCGCCTTCGGGGCCATCGAGACCGAGCGCATGCCCTCGCCGGACGGCAAGATCATGCACGCCGGCCTCGATCTCGGGACCAGCAAGCTCATGCTCAGCGACGAGTTCCCGGAGATGGGCGGCAAGTCGGCGATCACCCTTGGCGGCTCGCCGGTGGCGCTGCACTTCTACGTCAGCGACTCCGACGCCCAGTTCAGCAAGGCGACCAGCGCCGGCGGCAAGGTCACCATGCCGATGACCGACATGTTCTGGGGCGACCGCTACGGCGGCGTCACCGACCCCGCGGGCTTCTTCTGGGGCGTCGCCACCCACAAGGAGGACCTCACGCCCGAGCAGATCGGCGAGCGCATGAAGGCCCAGATGGCGCAGCAGCCCAAGCCGACCACCTGATCGCCGCGGCGAAGGGGTCGCAGAGGGCCCGCTACGCCCGCGAATGGGCGCGACAGCCGACCGTCGACCACGAATCAGCGCCAGGCCGAGCGATCGACCTGGCGCTTCGTTCATGTCCCGAGGGACATCAGTCTCAGTAGCCGTTCGCGCGGTACCCGGGCGGGGGCGGGGCGTAGCGGTTGGGGAATGGGTCGGCCTGATCGCGGCGGCGCAGCTCGTCGTGCGGCACCTGGCCCTCCTCGCGGAAGAAGGCGAGGCCGATCACGCCGATGTTGCGGGCCTTGCCGGTGCGGCCGGCGTAGCTGTCGTCCATGTCGCTGAAGCGGAAGGCCGCGACGGTGTCGTCGCCGGTGCGCCAGCCCTCGATCACGAAGCTCGTGTACGGGTCGATGAGGTAGCCGCGCTTGGTGAAGTCGGCCTCGCCACCGTCGATCACGTCGAGGCCGTCGACCGAGGCGACCACCTCGTAGCGCTGCGCGCTGTGGTTCTCGACGCCGATCGTGTAGCGCGCACCCGCCTCGCCGACCGCGTACACGTCGCTGCCGATCTGCGCGCCCGGGAGCGCGTTGCCGGCGTCGTCGCGCAGCGTCAGCGCCAGCGCGCCCGACTGGAAGTTGGCCCGCTGCGGGTACTGCCCGGTCTTCCAGTGCGCCATCTGGCTGACGCCCTCGGCGTCGTTGTAGCGCAGCGAGAGCAGCGCGTCGGGGTGGGTCATGTCGGCGCGGCGGAACCGGACCGAGCGGACCGAGCTGAAGCGCTGCTCGCCGTACGAGGTGCCGAGGCCCGCGCTCTTCTTCTCCTGCATCGGCGCGACCGGGGCAGCGCTCACGCTCGCGTCGCCGTCGTAGCGGGCCACGTCGCGCGAGGCCATCGCCTCGTCCGCGCCGGTGCGCGTCGGCGAGGTCCAGGTCGCAGCACCAGCGGCAGCGGTGCCGGCAGGGCCCGACGCGGGGGCGCCGGTCATGGGCTCGGGGGCGCCGATCGACGAGTCGGTCGCGCTGCGCTTGGCGCAGCCGGACAGGGCGGCGGCGGCGACGAGGGAGAGGAGGACGGGAGCGACGGGCGTGCGGAGCATGGCGGGACTTCCTGCGGTGATGCATCCGAAACGCTGGCCCGCGGCGGCGCTTACACCCGGCACGCGCGCGCGCGCGGCCGCGGCGATGGGGCAGCGCGCAGGCCGTTGCGGCCGCGGCAATGGGGCAGCGCGTGGCCCGTCGCGGAGGTCGCATGGTGCGTCGCTCGTTCGTTCGCCCCGGCGCGCGCGCGCGCGGCCTCGCGTATACTCGCCGCCATGTTGAAGGTCGCCGTCGGCCATCGCGAGGGTCAGGATGTGACCTCGTTGCTGGCGCAGGTTCTCGCCGACGCGCGCGCCCAGCTCGGCGAGACCCCGGTGCTCGCGGGCATCATCACGGTCGCCGGCGACTTCGATCCCCGGCGCATCGCCGACGGCCTCACGCGCGCGCTGCCCGGGGTGCCGATCGTCGGCATCACCAGCTCGGGTGATCTGTCGTCGCAGATCGGTGTCAGCGAGGACTCGATCAACCTCCTCCTGTTCGCCGCCGAGCCGGCCGACGAGATCCGCTTCAGCGCTGGCCTCGGCACCCGCGCCTCCGCGGACCCCGAGGCCGCCGCCGCCGAGGCGGTCGCCATGGCCGCACCGGACCGCGACACCTGGCTCTGCTTCGCCTTCCCCGACAGCCGCAAGCCCGGCACCGGTGCGCTGGTCGCCGCGCTCGAGGCCCAGTTACCCCGCGGCTGCGCCCTGTTCGGCGGCAAGCTCGGCGGCCAGTGGGACCGCATGAGCGCCCCGCGGCGCCCAGTTCTTCAACGGTCAGGTGGTCCACGACAGCCTCCCCGTGCTGCTGTGCGAGGGCGCCCTCGGCTACGACTTCCGCGTGATCCAGGGTTGGACCCCGGTCGGTCCGCGGCAGCTCGTGCGCGCCGCCGAGGGCAGCCGCGTGCTGCAGATCGGCGATCGCAGCGCGGTCGAGTTTTACAACCATTACTTCGGCCCGCAGTCGCGGCCGCTGCCCGAGTTCCCGCTCGCCGTGCACGCTGGCGACGACGGCTTCTACGTGCGCACACCGATCCGCAGCGATCGGGACACCGGTCACGTCGACTACTCGGGCGAGGTCCCGCAGGGCGCCGAGGTCCAGCTCTGCGAGGCGATCCGCGAGCACCTGCTCGCCGAGACCACGCGCAGCGTCGCCGAGCTCGGCGTGCACGCGCTCGGCGGTGCGGGGGTCCGCCTCGACCGCGCGCCGCCGTGGCTGCGCCCGGCCGCGGTGCTCGTGTTCTCCTGCGCCGCGCGCAAGCAGATCCTCGGCACTCGTACGGCCAGCGAGGTCGAGGCCGTGACCCGCGCCCTCCCCGGCGTGCCGGTGTTCGGCTTCTACGCCGGCGGCGAGATCGCCCCGCTGGTCCCCGGCGGGCGCGCCCGCCTGCACAACGCCACCATGGTCACCCTGGTCATCGGGACATGTTCCGAGAGACAGCCGGTCCCGACCCCGAGGACCGCACCCGCGCCCGCGCCCGTGTCCGCGCCGGACCCGGCGCTGCTGCAGCGCCGGCTCGCGCGGGCCGAGAGCTACCGCGCGCGCGCCGAGGACGCCAAGGAGCTGACCACGGCCATGCTGCGCACGATCGGCGCCGAGATCGAGGCCACGCGGCGGCAGATCGTCGCCCAGAACGACCAGCTGCGCCAGCTCTACAGCGAGCTCGAGGCCGAGAAGCACAAGTCCGACGCGCTGCTGCAGAACATCCTTCCGGTCGAGGTCGCCGAGGAGCTCAAGCGCACCGGCCAGGTCAAGCCGGTCCACTACAACAGCGTCACCGTGCTGTTCACCGACTTCAAGGGCTTCACGCGGGTCGCCAGCCGGCTGCGGCCGGAGGCGCTGCTGCGCGAGCTCGACTTCTACTTCAGCGAGTTCGACCGCATCACCGAGCGTCACGGCCTGGAGAAGCTCAAGACGATCGGCGACGCGTACATGTGCGCCGGGGGCATCCCGCAGGTCAACAGCAGCCACGCGCTCGACGCGGTCGCGGCCGCGTGGGACATCATCCAATTCATGGAAGAGGTCCGGGCCGACAAGCTGGCCGGCGGCGAGCAGCCGTGGGAGCTGCGGATCGGCGTGCACACCGGGCCGCTGATGGCCGGCGTCATCGGCCACAAGAAGTTCGCCTACGACATCTGGGGCGACACCGTGAACATCGCCTCGCGCCTCGAGTCGACCGGCGAGGCCGGGCGGATCAATCTCTCGCGCGCCACCTGGGAGGCCGTCCGCGACCGCTTCGAGTGCGAGTACCGCGGCAAGCTCACGGCCAAGAACCGCGGCGAGGTCGACATGTACTTCGTCCTCGGCCCCCGGTGACAGCCCCGCGGGCGCGGCCTATCATCCCCGCGTCATGCAGCAGCAGCGTCTCGCCGGCAAGGTCGCCGTCATCACCGGTGCCAGCCGCGGCATCGGCCGGGTCATGGCCCTCACCTTCGCTCGCCACGGCGCCCGCGTCGTGATCGCCGCCAAGAGCGAGGCCGAGAAGCCCCGCCTGCCCGGAACGATCTACACCGTCGCTCGCGAGATCGAGGCGCTCGGCGGTCAGGCCCTCGCGCTGCGCGTCGACGTGCGCGTCATCGAGGACCTGCAGGCGATGGTCGACCAGACCCTCAGCCACTTCGGCCGCCTCGACATCCTCGTCAACAACGCCGGGGCGCTGTGGTGGCAGGACGTCGCCGACACGCCGATGGGCCGCTTCGACCTCATGCACGAGGTCAACGTCCGCGCCGCCTTCGCCGCCTCGCAGGCCGCGATCGCCCCGCTGCGCGCCGCGGGTGGCGGGCACATCATCGTCTGCTCGCCGCCGGTCGAGCTGGCGGCGCTGCCGGGCAAGGTCGGCTACCTGATCAGCAAGTACGGCATGACGATGTTGGCCCAGGGCCTCGCCGAGGAGCTGCGCGCTGACAACATCGCCGTCAACGCGCTGTGGCCCGTGACGCTGGTCCAGACCCAGGCGACCGTGAACTTCGCGATCGGCGAGCCGAAGCTGTGGCGCCGCCCGGAGATCGTCGCCGACGCGGCCCTCGAGGTCGTCACCACCCCGCCCGCCGAGCTCACCGGCCGCGCCCTGCTCGACGAGGACTTCCTGCGCGAGCGCGGCGTCACCGACTTCACGCAGTACCGCTGCGACCCCGAGCACGAGCCCCCGCGCATCACGACCGGCCACGCCGCGAAGGTCGGGCTGGCCCCCGGCTAGCACTTGCGCTCACGGTGGTCAGCTCGGACCGCTCGCGCTCGCGGGGGTCCGCTCGGACCATTGGCGCCCGCGGTCGTCCGCTCGCGCCTGTGGTGGTCAGCTCGGACCGATCGTGCTCGTCAGCTCGGACCACTCGAGCCCGAACTTTCGCAGGTACTTGCGCAGGCGGTCGGCGTCGTTGTGGGAGCTCCGGCGCTCGCGCGAGGCGGCGAACAGCACGCGCCCGGCGTCGGACAGGCTGCGGGCCTCGGCGCACACGCGCAGCACGTCGGCCAGCTGCACGCGGTCGAAGCGGTCGAGCCCGGCCAGCGCCTCGGCGCCGAGCTGCCGGCGCAGCAGCGCCTCGTCGTCGCTGACCTGTCCCTCGGACCAGGTGGCTTGCAGGCGCGCGAGCTCGGCCTCGACCTCCTTCGCGGAGATCTGGGCGCCGGGGGCCAGGGTGGCCATGCGCTCGAGCGCGGCCGCGAAGTCGCGGAAGTTGCCGGGCCAGCGCGCCTGCGGCGAGGCGGCGAAGCGGACGAACTGGGCCCGCGCGGCCCGGCCGAAGGTGACGCGCCGGCCGTGGCGCTGGGCGTAGCGCTCGAGCTCGTAGTCGAGGTTCGGCTCGATGTCCTCCGGGCGCTCGCGCAGCGCGGGCATGCGGAAGGTCCAGATGTCGATGCGGGCCAGCAGGTCGTCGCGGAAGGAGCCCGCGCGCACGCCGGCCCGCAGGTCGCGGTTGGTGCCGGCGATCAGCTGGAAGTCGCTGCTCACCTCGCGGTCGCTGCCGACCGGGAGGAACACGCGGTCCTCGAGCGCGCGCAGCAGCATGGCCTGCTCGTCGAGGCCGAGCTCGCCGATCTCGTCGAGGAAGAGCACGCCGTTGTCGGCGCTCTTGAGCACGCCGGGCCGCTCGCGCACCGCCCCGGTGAAGGCCCCGCGGGTGTGGCCGAACATCGCCGACATCGCTGCGTCGCCGCGCAGGGTGGCGCAGTTGAGCTCGACGAAGCGGCCGGCGATCTGGTGCCGGGCCTGCTTGAGCTCGAAGATCTTGCGGGCCAGGCGGGTCTTGCCGGCGCCGGTCGGGCCGGTCAGCAAGATCGGCGAGCGGGTGGCGGTGGCGACCCGCTCGACCTGCTCGATCAGCGCGTTGAAGCCGGGGTTGCGGGTGGCGATGCCGGCCTTGAGGAAGGACAGCCCCTCGCTGCGCACGGCCTGCACGCGCTCGGCGATCTGGCGGTAGCTGGCGAGGTCGAGGTCGATGACCCGCAGGTCGCCCGGCTCGCCGCTGTTGGCCGGCGTCGGCGGCGAGGTCTGCAGCAGCTTGCCCGGCAGGTAGCGCGCCTCCGTCAGCAGGTACAGGCAGATCTGCTGCACGTGCGTGCCGGTCGTGATGTGCACGAGGTAGTCCTCGGACTCGGGCTTGAACGGGTACGCGTGCGCGAAGTCCAGCAGGGTCGCGAACACCGACTCGAAGTCCCAGGGGTCCGGGAAGGCCAGCGCGTGGGTCCGGACCCGCGTCTCCGGCGATACGCTGGCGATGTCCCGCGCGACCGTGTCGGCCAGCTCCTGATACTGCGGCTGATGCAGCAGCTCGAGCCGGTCGACCAGGAAGTCCTCGCGCCGGCACAGGTCGACCGTGGGCCGCCAGCGCTCCCAGCGGGCGCGCGGGCTGGCGTCGAGGGTGGTGCCGAGGAGGCCGAGGACGACCGTTTCGCGCCGCATGCGCAGCACGATAGAATTCTAAGGTCCGCGCTGCAAGTCTCGTAAATTCTCGTGGTGCAGCGATCATCGAGCCGGTAAGATGCCGAAATTACTTGTGCTTAAGTGCTCGCAAAGAACGGCAGGGAGGCTGCTCTTGGCCCCGGTGAACGGAGCGAGGGAGTCATGACCAGCCAACAGGAACTTGGGTACGAGGTGCATCAGCCCGAAGGTGGCGTGCCGATCAAGCGCTGGACGCGGGGCGTCGCGGTCGAGGACGCGGCGGTGCGGCAGCTGGAGAACGTCGCGCGCATGCCGTTCATCCACCGCTGGGTCGCGGCGATGCCGGACGTGCACTGGGGCATGGGCGCGACGGTCGGCAGCGTGATCCCCACGGTCGGGGCGATCATCCCGGCGGCGGTCGGCGTCGACATCGGCTGCGGCATGATGGCGGTCGAGACCAGCCTCAAGGCGAGCGACCTGCCCGACAGCCTCGGCAACGTGCGCGCGGCGATCGAGAAGGCCGTGCCGCACGGGCGCAGCGTCAACCACGGCGGGCGCGACAAGGGCGCCTGGCAGGACCCGCCGAAGCCCGTCGGCGCGGCGTGGAAGGGCCTCGCGGAGCGCTTCGACCGCATCGTCGGCAAGCACCCGGCGATCGAGAAGTCGAACACGGCGGTGCACCTCGGCACGCTCGGGACCGGCAACCACTTCATCGAGGTCTGCCTCGACGAGCGCGACCACGTGTGGGTGATGCTGCACTCCGGCTCGCGCGGCGTGGGCAACAAGATCGGCTCGCACTTCATCGCCCTCGCCAAGCGGGAGATGGAGCGCTGGATGATCCACCTGCCGGATCAGAACCTCGCGTATCTGCCCGAGGGCACCGAGTACTTCCCCGACTACGTCGAGGCGGTCGAGTGGGCCCAGGACTACGCGCGGCACAACCGCGAGCTGATGATGCAGGCGACCCTCAAGGCGCTGGCCGAGGCCCGCGGGATCCCCCCGTTTCACCTCGGCGACATGGCGGTCAACTGCCACCACAACTACGTCGCCCGCGAGCACCATTACGGCAAGGACGTGCTGGTCACCCGCAAGGGGGCGGTGCGGGCCCAGTCGGGCGACCTCGGCATCATCCCCGGTAGCATGGGGACCCGCTCGTACATCGTCCGCGGCAAGGGCAACCCGGAGAGCTTCTGCTCGTGCAGCCACGGCGCGGGCCGGGCGATGTCGCGGACCGAGGCCAAGAAGCGCTTCTCGCTGGCCGACCACGCGAAGGCCACGGAGGGCATCGAATGCCGCAAGGACGAGGACGTGATCGACGAGACCCCGCAGGCCTACAAGCCGATCGACGCGGTGATGGAGGCGCAGCGGGACCTCGTGGACATCGTGCACACGCTGCGACAGGTGGTGTGCGTGAAGGGCTAGGACGGCGATGAGCAAGGGCGACGAGCGCATCGAGATCGACGGCTCCGAGGGCGAGGGCGGGGGGCAGATCCTCCGCTCCGCCCTCACGCTCTCGCTCGTCACCGGGCGCCCGTTTCGCCTCCATCGCATCCGCGCCCGCCGCGTCAAGCCGGGCTTGCTGCGCCAGCACCTCACGGCCGTGCGCGCGGCGACCACGATCGGCGCGGCCGAGGTCAGCGGCGACGAGCTCGGCAGCACCGAGCTCGTGTTCACGCCGGGGTCCGTCAGCCACGGCGACTACACCTTCGCCGTCGGCAGCGCCGGCTCGGTCACGCTGGTGCTGCAGACCGTGCTGTGGCCGCTGCTGCTCGCGCCGGGTCGCTCGCGCCTGACCTTCGAGGGCGGCACCCACAATCCGATGGCTCCGCCCTTCGAGTTCATCGCCGAGGTGTTCCTGCCGCTGCTGCGGCGCATGGGCGCGAAGGTCGACGCCCGTCTGGTCCGCCACGGCTTCTACCCGGCCGGGGGCGGCAGCTTCGTGGTCGAGATCGAGGGCGGGCACCCGCTGGTGCCGCTCGAGCTGTACAACCGCGGCGCGGTGCTCCGTCGCCGGGCCCGGGCCCTGCTCGCGCACCTGCCCAAGTCGATCGGTGACCGCGAGCTGCGGGTCGTCCGCAACGAGCTCGGGCTCGAGCGCGACGAGGTCCGCGTCGTCGACGTCGACAGCGCCGGCCCCGGCAACGCGCTGATGGTGTGGATCGAGGCGGAGCACGGCACCGAGCTGTTCTGCGCCTTCGGCGAGCGCCGCGTCAGCGCCGAGCAGGTGGCGGCTCGCGTCGTCTCCGAGGTCCGCGCCCACGTCGAGGCCGACGCCCCGGTCGGCCCGCACCTCGCCGACCAGCTGCTCATCCCGCTCGCCCTGGTCGGCCGCGGCGGCTATCAGTCGTACGCGCTGACCCAGCACACGCTGACCAACATGGAGATCCTCGGCCGCTTCCTGCCGGTGCGCTTCGTCGTCAGCGACGAGGGCAAGGGCCGCAGCCGCGTCGAGGCCCACCCGCGGGAGTAGGGCGCCAGCGTCCGCTGCGCACCCGGATCGTCGCCGTTTGCATTGCGGACCTGCGCCGCGCTCCCGCGAGTCGCCCGCGTCCGTGGTCGATCGCCGCGGGCCTGCGCGGCGAAGCGGTGCATGGTGCCGCCATGCTGATGATCATCCTCCTCGTGTTACTCGTCCTGGCTCTCGGCGGCGGCGGCTGGGGCTACTCCCGCTACGGCGCCGTCGGCTGGTCCCCCGCCGGGCTCATCGTGCTCGTGCTGGTGATCCTGCTGTTGACCGGCCGCCTGCACTGGTGAGCCGCGCCTTCAGGGCTTGGCCCAGTACATGAGCAGGTCGGCGTGCTTGTTGACGAAGGCGGCCATGTCGGGGCCGAGCGAGTTGGTCTCCTCGTAGTGGTCGCCGTCGGCCTCGCCGACGTACGGGTTGTCCGCGGCCAGCTCGAAGTTGTACTGCGGGATGATGTAGCCGAGCTCGTCGTTGGCGAGGCCGATGATCCAGCGGTAGGTGCTGGTCATGCGGTCCTTGATGTACGGGCCCTTGGGCGCCTTGCTGACGTCCGGCGGGTTCGGGTTGTCGGCCTCGATCAGCGGCACGCCGGGCGCGTTGATCCGCGAGCCGTCGTAGCCGCCGACGGCGAGCTCGGGCAGCAGCTCGCCGGGCACCGTGAGCAGCTGGATCGGCCCGAGCTCGACCAGCGACATCTCGGTCTGGATCTCCTGCTCCATCGTGCGCTCATTGATGAAGACCTCGCGTTCGACGGTGCCGTTCTCGAACAGGAACTGGAACGACTTGTTGACCACCGGGACGCGGAAGATCTTGTGGATCACGCGCAGGTCGGGCGCCGGCACGTCGTCGGCGTTGGCGAGCGCGTCGAGGGCCATCTCGCCGAGCAGCTGGCCGATCGAGTCGGCCTTCTCGAAGCCGGCGCTCTGGAAGCTGTCGCCGTTGGGGTTGATCACGTTGACGCCGAGCGTGGTCATCATCCCGCCGACGGCGCCGTTCAGGTAGATCACCGGCCCGCCGACGCCCGGCACGCCCGGCGCGCTCTCCCACACCGAGCCGAGCTCGACGGTGCGCCGCAGCGCGTGCACGAAGTCCGAGGTGATGAGCAGGTTCTCGTCGGCGACGGTCTCGGGGTGGCAGCCGTAGTTGACGAGGGTGGCGATCGAGAGGCCGTCCTTGTCGAGCAGCTGCGCCGCGGACAGGAACTCGTCGACCACCCAGGGGTCGCGGTGGTCGCTGATCACGTTGGCGACCCCGTTGTCGTGGTAGGTCGAGATGTCGACCTCGCCGACCTTCATGCTCGCGACCTCGCGCATGTCCTTGAAGCTCGACTGCACCACCGAGACGACGGCGTTGCGCAGCTGGGTCCGGTACAGCGGGTCGTAGCCCGACACGAACAGCTCGGAGCCCCACAGGCCCATGGTGTCCGGGCCCTCGTGGGTGTGGGTCGCGTGGACGATGAGGTGGTCGACGTCGAGGTCCTGCTCGGCCAGCATCTGGCGCACCGCGAGCACGTCGCCGTTGAACCACCCGACCGCGTCGATCGCCACGATCGCCACGGTGGTGTTGCCCTTGCGCAGCACCGTGCCGCGCGCCCACAAGCCGTCGCCCTCGCCGACGCCCGGCAGCCCCACGCCCTCGCCGCGCACGCCCGCGGCCGGGCGCCCGTTGCCGAAGCCGGCCATCCACGCCGCGTGCAGCTTGCCGTCGCCCTCGCCCTCGTCGGGCCCGATGTAGCCCTCGTCGCCGGGGCACAGACGGTCGCAGCCGCAGTCGTGTAGCTCGTCGTTGCCCTTCTTGTATTCGAAGTTCATGTCGAGGTCGACCCAGGTCTCGAAGCAGTCGGGCACCGTCGGCAGCACCGCGGCGCCGGCCTCGAGCACGGCGCCCTCGTCGGCGTCGCACTTGCCCGACTTGTCGCCCGGACACTGCAGGTCGGGCGGCTCGGGCACGCCGCCGCCGGTCGTGTCGTCGCCGGTGGTCAGGGCCTCGCCGCTCTCGCTCGCGCTGCTGCTCATGACCCCGGTCACGCCGGTGGTGGTCGGGAGCTGCGACTCGGTGCTCGATCCGGTGGCGTCGGTGGCGCCGGGCTCACCGGTGCTGGTGCCGGCGCTGCCGGTGCCCGTGATCGGCGCGCCGCAGCCGACGATGAGACCAGCGAAACAGAGGCGTGGGAGGCAGAGGAGGGGCCGGGGGCGAGCGAAGGACATTTCCGCGCCACCATACTCCAGGCCCGGGCACGGGCGCCAGACCCCCGTGTTATGGTCCTTGCCGGCCTCGTTCCTGACCGCGTTCCTGACCGCGTTTTCCACCGCGTTTCCACCTCGGCTACTGCCCGCGACCCTCATGCCCGCGACCAGGCACTTCGGGAACACCCACACCGGCCGCGTCCGGGCCCACAACGAGGACGCGTTCCTTGCCGATGCAGGCCTCGGGCTGTTCGTCGTGTGCGACGGCGTCGGGGGCCGGGCCCGCGGTGAGATCGCCAGCCAGGAGACAGTGGAGTTCATCCACGACTGGGTCCGTTCGGACACCACTGACATCGAGATCGGCAAGACCCGCCCGCTCGAGCCGGCGAACGTGCAACGGCTCGGGGCGCTGGTCCGCGGGGCGATCCAGAACGCCTGTTACATGGTCCACAGCATGGGGGAGATGGACCCGGAGCGGCGCGGCATGTCGACCACCGCCTCGGTCGCGCTGGTCGCCGGCGGGGTGGCGATCATCGGCTGGGCCGGCGACTCGCGGGTCTACCTCGCTCACGGCCCGGAGATCACCCAGCTCACCGACGACCACACGCTGGTCAACTACCAGGTGAAGCAGGGCGTGCTCACGCCGGACCAGGCCCGCCACTCGCGGATGAAGCACGTCATCACCCGCGCGGTCGGCCACCGCGACTTCGTCGAGGTCGACATCCGCACGGTGCCGCTGCAGCCAGGCGACAAGCTGCTGCTCTGCTCCGACGGACTGCACGAGTACCTCGACGCCAGCCACACGCTGCAGGAGATGTTCGCGCTCGAGGTCCAGCAGGCCGCCCGCGAGGCGATCCGCCACGCCAACGAGCAGGGCGGCCGCGACAACATCACGGCGCTGTTCGTCGAGTACCTCGGGCCGGGCGCCACGCCCGTTGCGGCGCCCGCGAGCCGCGACGGGGCGGCCTGAGCTCCGCTCACTTCGCTTCGCGGGGGCCGCCGCGGGCACATGGGCGCGACGCTCGTTGCGGCGCCCGCGAGCCGCGGGGGCCAGCGCCTGAGCTCCGCTTACTTCACTTCGCGGCCGCGGGCACGGGCACGAACTTGGCCGCGTCGCCGGCGATCTCGAGGTACTCGCCGCCGCCGCTGGCGTCGCCGGAGATCGGTCCGATGCGCAGGAGCTTGCCGTCGCACATGCTCGCCTCGCTCTTCTCCGGGCCGCGAACGATCACCATGCGCTTGACCGCGAGGTCGGCGAGCACCGACTCGACCTCGCCGCAGAACGGCTCGTTGCCGCGGAGCTTGGGCGTGCGCGCGGGGCCGAGGTCCGAGAGCATGTTGGGCATCATCGCCTCCTCGCCGAGCATCCACTTCTTGCCCTCGCCGTTCATGATGTCGAGGCCGTACTTGACGTGCTCCTCGGTGACGCCGGCGTGGGCGAACACGCTGTCGCCGGCGATCAGGACCAGCTTCTGCTCGGCGAGCTTCTTGGCCATCGCGCCGCCCGCCGCGAAGGCCGTGGCGCGCCCGCGCTGGGCCGCGGGCAGGCCGTCGATGCGCGGGTCGTCGGCGGCCGGCTTCTCCTTGGCGTAGTCCTTGAAGCCCTGCGGGCTGACGCCATCGAAGTTCAGCGTGACGTTCAAGATCTCGTTGGCGCCGTTGATGCGGTAGAGCGCCCCGCCGGCGGTCGTGGCCTCGCCGGCCAGGCGGTCGAGCAAGTCGAGCACCGCGAGCTCCTCCTTGCCGCTGCCGAGCTGGTTGCCGAGCTGCACCACCACGAGGTCGCCGCCGCCCCAGTTGCCGGCGAGGTTCAGCGCCCCGGCGGCCGTCAGCGCGGAGCGTGCGGTGGCCAGGTTGCCGCCGAGCGGGCCGAGCACGACGACTTTGCCCTTCGGCGCCGCGACGCGGGCGTCCTCGGTGGCGCGGGCGCGCGGGCGCGCGGCCTTGGTGTCGGCCTTGGTGTCGGCCTTGGCGTCGGCCTTCGCGTCGGCCTTCGCGTCGGCCTTCGCGTCCGTCTTCTTGGCGTCCTTCGAGCCGCCGCCACAGGCGAGGCCGACGGTGCAGAGCAGTGCGAGGGTGCGAGGCAGGCGGGGGCTTGGCATGGCGGCATGATACACGCGGGGGCGGGCCAGGGGAGCAGTATGCCGCGACCTGACCATGCGCCCCGGCGCCGGGTCACGGACGCCGAAGGTGTTCCCGTGCCATGGCGTCAGGCTCACTGCGGGTCGGGCAGGAGCTCGGCGGCGAGGCGGAAGATGAGGAATTGGTGGTCCGGGTTGCCGCCGCCGCCGGGCCACAGGAACGGGCTCTTGGGCGGCTTGATGTTTGGCGGGTCCCAGTTGAACCACATCCAGTGGGCCTCGTTGGGCATGACGGCCTGGCATACCAGCGGGAACTCGTTGCCCGCCTTGGGGCCGCCCTCGTAGGGGGTGGTGTTGTCCTCGCCGAAGGCGACGGCGCCGTACTGGGTGCCGATGTCGTCGACCCAGCCGACGCTGGTGGTGTTGGGGTCGAGCTTGCCCTCGTTGCACTTGCCGATGAAGTCGTTGATCTGCGCGAGCGGGGGGCCGCCGTTGCCGGGCTGGTAGTCGAAGCCGGTGGCGCAGACCTGCCAGCCCTTGGTGCCGGTGAACACGTCCTCGCCGAAGCCGCCGCCGCCGCCCTTGCGGCGGAAGCGGGCCAGCACGCCCTGGGTGACCGCGGAGTCGGCCCAGGCGATGATGTAGAGCTGGGTGGTGCCGATCGTCTCGGCGTAGGGGATCACGTAGGTCTCGGGGCCCTCGCCGCAGTTGAAGATCTGGCCGGCGGTGACCGCCTCGACGCCGCCGTAGTACTTGGAGATGCTGTCGTCAGTGCCGTAGGCGAAGGCGTAGGCGTTGTCGGCGGTGATCACGACCTCGATGTCGCTCTCCACCGGGCCGCCGCTGCTCTCGGCGCCGCTGCTCGAGTCGGCGCTGGTGCTGCTGGTGCTGGTGTCGGCGCTGCTGGTGCTGGCGTCGCTCGTGGTGGTGGTGCCGGGGGTGTCGACGCCCTGGGTGGTGTCGCCGGTGTCGCTGGTGGCCGTGGCGGTGGCGGTGGTCGCGTCGCTGCTGCCGGTGCCGGCGGTGCCGGTGGTCGCGGTGACGCTGGTGTCGCTGCTCGTCGGTGTGGTGGTGGTCGGCGTGTCGCCGGTGCTCGGGGCGGTGGTCGACGGGCTGGTGGTCTCGGCGGTGGTGCCAGTGCTGGTGCCGCCGTCGCCGGAGCAGGCGGCCAGCAGCAGCGCGGCGGCGGTGAGGGTTCGCAGGGGAAGACAGTGCATCCGGCGATGATACGCCGTCGTCGGCGATCAGGCGGGGAGCAGCTGTTCGCGGAGGAAGGCGATGATACGCCGTCGCCGGCGATCAGGCGGGGAGCAGCTGTTCGCGGAGGAAGGCGAGGGTGCGATCGAGGGCGGCGCGGGTGGGCTGGCCGTGCTCGTCGATGAGGTGGTTGGTGAGCACGCTGTGGGGCGGGCGCGGGCCCTGCGGGTTGGCGAAGCGGCCGGGGATCTCGATGGTCTCGACCGCGGCGGCGAACTCGTGGCGCAGGCGCTCGAAGCGGGCGCCGGGGCACAGCGGGTCGTTGTCGAAGCGCATCGCCAGGATGCGGGCGCCGCGGCGATCGATCTGCTCGTGCGCCGCGGCGAGCTCGGCCGGGGACGCGTGCAGGCCGGCGCGCATGCGGGCGGTGAGCGGGACCGGCAGCGAGGGCTGCGAGAGCACCGCGGCGATCACCGGGGCGTTCAGCATCATCGCCAGGCCGAAGTTGCCGGTGATGCACATGCCGACCGCGCCGACGCCCGGGCCGCCGCACTCGCCGTGGGCGTGGCGGGCGAGGGCCCGCAGCCAGTCGACGATCGGGCTGCTGGCGTCGGCGGCGAGCAGGCGAAACTCGCGGCTGACGCACACGTGCGCGAAGGTGCGGGCGAGCGCGGCCGGTGACACCGGGCGCATCGGCGTGCCGAACAGCTGCGGCAGGTAGACGCGGAAGCCCGCGTCGGCGACCCGGGTGGCGAAGGCGGCGACCGCCGGCGTGATGCCGGGGACCTCGGTCATGACGATCACTGCGGGGCCCTGGCCGCGGAGGTAGACGGTGCGCTCCGTGCCGGCGAGGGTCAGGTGGGTGCTGGTGAAGCCCGGGACCTCGGCGTTCATCGGCGCAGTGTAACAGGCGCGCTCCGATGTCGACATGTCCTTTGGGTCAGGCCCACTCGTTGCCAGGGAGATCGCTTCGTGGAGCGCGCGCGGTGGAGCTACATGTCCTTTGGGATAGGTTCGACGGGGCAGGACCATCCGCTGAGCACGAGCGCGTCGCCGTCGCGGGTGAGGGGCGTGCGCAGCAGCTTGCTGCGGGCCTGCATGTGCTTGGCGATCTGGGTCGCCTGGGCGGCGGGTGCGGGCGCGGGGGTGAAGCCGGGGGCCTCGCCGAGCCAGACGGGGTGGAAGCTGGCGCGCTCGGGGCAGCGCTGGCCGGGCAGGTAGCGCACGCGCAGGACGCCGCTCTCGCGCGAGCGCTCGTCGGTGTTGGCGAACAGGAAGTTGCCGAGCGAGTAGGCGATGAGGCCGTGCTCGTGGCGCTCGAGGCCCTGGAGGACGTGGGGGTGGTGGCCGATGACGAGGTCGGCGCCGCCGGCGAGGAGTCGCCTGGCGGCGGCGCGCTGGGCGTGGTCGGGGCCCTCGCTGTACTCCTGACCCCAGTGCAGGAGCACGACGACGAGGTCGTGCGTGGCCCGGGCGGAGCGCACGGCGGGGAGCAGGCGGCGCGGCATCTCGCCGGTCTTGAACACGGCGAGGGCGGGGTCGCCGGGGGCGGGCGAGCGGTTCAGCCAGGTGGTCGCGGCGAGCAGCGCGACGCGCCAGCCGCCGCGCTCGAGGGTCGCGACCTGGACCACGTCGCCGGTCTTGCGCGCCTCGCCGACGGGCGTAAGGCCCAGCTCGCGCAGCACGGCGGGGGTCTGCTCGAGGCCGGCGGTGAGCAGGTCGAGGGCATGGTTGTTGGCGACGCCGAGCGCGGCGAAGCGGCCGACCAGGGCGCGCGCGGCCTGCTTGTCGGCGCCGAAGCGCGAGCCGATGTAGATCGGGCTGCGCTCGGGGCGGGTGTGCATCAGCGGGGTCTCGAGGTTGGCGATCGCGGCGTCGGCCTTGAGCAGGTCGGCGACCGCGGCGAAGGGGTCAGCGTCGGCGGCGAACAGCGGGGCGTAGGCGTCGAGGCGGTACTTGCCGAGGATGATGTCGCCGACGAACACCAGCTCGAGCGGGGTCGTCGGGGCCGGACGCTTGGCTGTCTGTGGGGACAGGTCGTCGGGCGCGGCTGTCTCCGGTTGCGGGTCAGCGGGTGCAGTGGCTGTCTTTTGGGACAGGTCGGAAGGGGCAGGTTGTGGGGTCAGCTCGGCGGGGGGCGCAGCGGGTGCGGGGGCCTGTGAGCTGACGCGGGGTGGCGGGAGGACGGCGCTCGCGGGTCCGGAGCAGGCGCCCGCGGCAGCGACGAGGCTGACGAGGGCGGCGCGGGCGAAGGGGCCGACGCGGCGTGCGGACATCGTGGGCGGAGGGTCGCACGGTCGTGGGCGCGAGGCGAGCGGGGGGCGTGGTAGCGTCGCGCGCGACGGAGGGACTCTCGATGCGCAGGACGGGCATTCAGATGGTCACGGTGCTGGCGATCGGCTGCGGTGGCGGCGGCGCGGGCGACACGGGTGAGGCCGCGAGCAGTGGTGCGGCGGCGTCGACGGCTGCGGCGACGTCGACCGGCGGGAGCACGGGCGAAGTTGCGCCGACCACTGGCGGCGACGCGAGCACCGGCGGCAGCACGGGCGGCGAGGTCCCTGCCTGCGGTGATGGTATGCCCGCAGATCCGCCGATCGAGTGGGACCCCGGGCAGCCGGACATCGCCGGGTGCAGCGTGCGCGGGCTGCGGGAGTACCGGGCGATCTTGCATCTGCACTCGCACCACTCGCACGACGCCTGTGACGGCGAGCCGCAGCCGGGCGGCGTGCCCGACGAGGCGTGTCTCAAGGACCTGCGCGACGCGCTGTGCGTGACCCGCATCGACCTCGCCTTCCTCACCGATCATCCGGCGTACGCGACCGACGCGACGCTCGAGCAGCTGCTGGTGATGCGCGGGGCGGACGAGCCGGTGATGGGCCCGGGCGGCACGCCGATCGCCAGCTGGCTGGTGTGTGACAGCGGGCACCGGGTGCTGGTGATGCCGGGGATCGAGAGCGGCGAGATGATGCCGATGGGGCTCGAGGCGCACGTGCCCGACGCGTACGGGGTGTCGTCGCCGGCGTCGTTCCAGCAGATCAAGGACGCCGGGGCGCTGGCCTGGGTGGCGCACACCGAGAGCCGTGACGTCGCCGAGCTGGCGACGCTCGGGCTCGACGGGCTCGAGTTCTATCAGCTGCACGCGAACCTCGATCCTGACATCCGCGAGCAGTACCTCGGGCTCGACCCTGGTGGCTTCGTGAGCGCGTCGGCGCCGTTCTTCCTCGGCGCGCAGAAGCTCCCGGTGCCGGACCTGGCCTCGCTCGGCTTTCTCGCGCCCAACGAGCCGTCGATGGTCGCGCTCGAGACCCTCGGGCAGAGTCTGCGCCTCACGATCTCCGCCGGCACCGACGCGCACCAGAACGTGTTCAAGACCAAGGCCTCCGACGGTGAGCGCATCGACTCGTACCGGCGGATGATCCGGTGGTTCAATAATCGCGTGCGGCTCGGCGGCGAGCTCACGCCGGCGGCGGCCAAGGCGGCGCTGCGGGCTGGCAGCAATCACATCGTGTTCGAGGCCTTCGGCAACCCGATCGACTTCGACTTCGTCGCGCGGCAGGGCGATGCGATCACGGAGATGGGCGCCGAGGTCACGCTGGGCGGCGGGCTGACCCTGGCGGCCGCGCTGCCGCGGCTCGACCCGCGCAGCCCGCAGGGCGAGGTGGCGCCGGGGCTCGAGGGTCGGCTGTATCGCGCGACGGGGGACGGGCGCGAGCTGCTGAAGTCGTGGAGCGAGGGGGCGATCGAGCTGGCGGCGCCGGGGCCGGGGGTGTACCGCGTCGAGGTGTGGATGACGCCGCGGCAGCTGGCGCCGTACCTCGGTGCAATCGCGGGTGACTACACCGAGACGGCGGTGCCGTGGATCTACAGCGGGGCGATCTTCGTCCGCTAGTCGCGTCGCACGGGCTGGCTGGGCTATCGTGGTGTGGAGGACGTCGGACGGGGCAGCTGGGCTCTCTTGGTGCGGAGGAGGTCGCACGGGGCCGGCTGGGCCCTCGGCGGCGCGGAGGCTGGGCCCTCGGCGGCGCGGAGGACGTCGCACGGGCCGGTGCGGTCCGGCTGGTCGCCCGCGCAGGCTCGAGAAGCCGGATGTCCGGAAGAGGTCTCGCCCTCAAACACGGCCTGACACACCGTCGCCGGGGTGATTCCCGGGTCTACGCCGGACTCGGTCGAGACCTCTTCCGGCCCTCCGGGGCCTCCGGCGGTGCGTCGAGCCTGCGCGGCCGCACCGCCCCGAGCCCGCACCGGCCCTGTGCGCGACGTCGTCCGAACGGCGTTGCGACCGGATGATCGTCGGGACGCGCCGCTGGGCACCGCGCAGCGAACCGCCGCCCGCGCGCGGGGCCGGGCGGCGCCGGCCCCCGCCCGGCCCCCCGCCCCTGCGGCCGGCCGCGGCCGGGCGGGCCGCGGGGGGGGGGCCCCGCGCCCGGCGCCGGCCCCCCCCGGCCCCGCGGCGGGGCCCCCGCCGGGGGGGGGGGCCCCCCCGGGGGCCCCCGGCCCCGGGGGCCGGGGGGGGGGCGATGGCCTCCGCGCGCTGGCCGGGCCGCGGGCAGCAGGTGCGCCAGAGAAAACAGCGCGCCCGGTCGTTGCCGACCGGGCGCGCTCGCTGTCCGAAAGGACAGTCCGCTCAGAAGTTGTAGGCGGGGTTCTCGGGGTCGAAGTCGGCGTCGACGAGGCCGACGTTGAGGCGGACATCCTCGAAGCCGTACTGCTCGAGCAGCTCGCCCTCGGCGTCCCAGATCGAGATCTGGGTCGGCATCTTGGTCTGCGTGTTGAAGCAGAGCTTGGCCCGCTCGGCGTAGTAGGGCGAGTAGTTGCGGGCCGGGGTGATGGCCTCGAGGCAGCGGCTGCGGGCGCCGTGCACGATCGACTCGCCGTGGTCGATGTACTGCACGCCGTCCTGCGGGCGGACGGCGCTGAGGCGGGCGTCGCGGACCATCAGGCGGATGACCTCGCCGAAGCCGACGTTCGTGATCGGGTGCCGGTTGCCGCGCATGGCGAGGCTGGCGTCGGGGCGCAGGTTGACGGTGACATCCGGGAAGGAGCCCTGGTGGGCCCGGATCTTGTCGTCGTTCCAGCCGCGGACGAACAGCACCTCGCGGCTCTCGAAGTCACCGGCGGTCCAGTGCAGGTACACGTCGAAGGGCTTGCGGAACTTGAGCTCGATCGTCTCCTTCGGGAGCAGGCGGCCCTTGACGCGCTCCTGCTTGTAGAAGGTCGCGGTGTAGTCCTGCACCGCGGCGTAGGCCCGCTCCATGGCGTAGACCTGCTCGCGCAGCGCGGTGCCGTCGGCCAGGGCGACGGGCTGCGCGACGGGCTGCGCAACTTCTTGGGCCGCGACCGGCGTCGACGCGAGGATCGACACGAGGAAAAGCGGAGCCCACCGCACGGAGCGGAGTGAAGACAGAAACATGGCGCGGAGCTTGTGCATAAACCCTCCGGGAGTCAAACGAGGCGTGACGGCGAGATGCGTGCGCCACGTCGGGGGGCGACGGGGACACGCGGCGAACTCGAGCCCTGTCAACCGGGGCACGAGGGGCCCCAAAGACGGGGCGCGGCGGGCCGTATTCACGGCCGCGGCTGCATCAACGCAGCGCGCGGAGAATAGCTCCACCGCGTGGTCTGAAGCGGAGCAGGCGCGAGGCGACAGCAGTTATGTTCGAGTGAGCGAGGCTGCTCCGCTGTGATTACTTGGTAAGCACTGTCACGATCGGACCGCGAGCCGTGACCTGGGCGCGATGAAAACCACGCGGCCCCGGCGATGAGCTGCGGTGTTTGGCGCTGGGCTTGACGCTCGCGGCCAGGCGTGGCTCCGCGGCGATCGTGCGCATGAGGACTCCGTCCGTCGCGATCTCGCCGACCGCCTCGCGGCGATCGTTCGCGTGAGGACTCCGCGTCGCCTCGATCTCGCGGACCGCCTCGCGGCGAGCGTGAGGACTCCTTGTCGCGGGGCGACGCGACCCGTCAGCGGACCTCGAGGCGGGCGCCGTTGCTGCGGCCGTAGACCTCGGGCATGTACATCGCCTCGGCGACGGCGGGCGGGAAGTTGAAGCCGCCGCGGCTGGTCGAGCGGAGGTCGACGGTGTGGTGGTGGGTGCCGGGAGGGAGGTCGTCGGCGAACACGACGACGCGGTCGGGTCGCTGCTCCTCGTGCGAGACCCACCAGCCGCGGCCGCCACCGCCGAGGACGGCGGCGCCGCGGCCCTTGCCGAGCGTGCGTGACACGCCCTCGAGGCCGGCGGGGAGCGGGAGGTCGAGGACGACGTAGCGGACGCGGGTCTCGCTGGTGATCGTGATGTCCATGGCGATCGGCTCGCCGGCGGGGACGGTGGTGGTCGCGCTGCCGCTGCTGGTGCGGAGGCTGCGGGTGACGACGAAGCCCTGGTTGCGCGCGGGCAGGTCGGCCTGCGCGGGGGCCCACTCGGCGCCGAGGCGGTAGTAGAGGCGGCCCTGGCCCTGACGCTGGAGGATGACGGGGAGCAGCTGCTCGCCGGGGGTTTTGGGGAGGCTGAGGATCTTGGCCATCGAGATTTCGCCGGTCTTGGCGGCGAGCTCGCGACCGGTGAACTTGGCGTCGAGGACGTTGGCGCCGGCGACCCAGGCGCGGGCGCGGAAGTCGGGGAGCTCGGCCTCGTAGACGCGGGCGTAGTCGGCGAGGGCGACCAGGGCGTAGGCGTTCTCCTGGGTGTTGCGCCACGCGCCGCCGAGGCGCCGCTCGAGCAGGCCGCGGGCCAGCTTCACCACGATCGGGTGATCGGGTTGCACGCGCAGCAGGGCCATCAATGTGATCGCGTCGCTGCGGCCGTCGGAGGCGAAGAACTCGTCGAGCTCGTAGCTGCCGCCCTCGCCGGTGTGGGCGGTGGCCTGCAGCTCGCGGATGTTGCCGAGCAGCTCGGAGGCGAGGCCGCGGACGGCGGGGCCCTGGGGGTCGCCGCGGTGCATGGCCATCAGCAGGAAGGCGCGGGCGAACAGCGGCAGGCGCTGGCGCAGGGTGTAGAGCGCGGCGGCCTGCTCGCTGACGTTGCGGCCGGCGTCGGCGAGGACGTGGAGGCCGATGGCGACGCGGACGCCGTCGGAGTAGCCCCAGTCGACGGGGGTGGTGGCGAGCTCGAGCTTGTCGATGCGGCGGGCGAGGTCGTCGAGGGCGCGGGTGAGGGCGAGCTCGGGGACGGGGTGGCCGCCTTGCTTGGCGAGCTGGAGCACCCAGGTGGCGTAGGCGGAGGCGTAGACGTGGACCTGCTGGCCGCCGGGCCAGTAGGCGAAGCCGCCGCTGTCGGTCTGCATCGACAGGATGCGCTCGACGCCGCTGCGCATGTACTCCTTGGTGTCGGGGATGCCGAGCGGGTAGTCGCGGCCGAGAGCGCCGAGCACGGTGATCGGGAGCAGGCGCGACGAGGTCTGCTCGACGCAGCCGTAGGGGTACTGGACGAGCGCGTGGACGGCGTCCTCGAGGCCGCCGAGGAGGGTGGAGGTGGTGGCGATCGTGACGCCGCCGTGGCCGGGCAGGACGCCGGTGGGGATCTTGATCGGGATGGCGATGGCCTGGTCGTCGGTGACGGTGCCGTAGGCGGCGACGCGCTCGGTGAGGGTGCGCTCGGCGGCGACGGGCAGGGGCAGGCGCAGGCCGTCGGTGATCGGCTTGCCGCCGCCGCTCGGGGTCAACGCGGCCTGCAGCTCGAACTCGGGGGCGCCGGGGCCGAGCGCGTTGATCGCGAAGGTGAGGCGGGCCTGGTCGCCGTCGGCGACCTCGGCGCTGGCGCTGGCGGGTGAGCTGAGCTTCAGGACATGTCCCTCGGTACCTGGCTTTTCGACCACCTTGGCGGTGACGCTGAGGCGACCGGCGCTGCCGGTGTTGTTCTGGACGATCGCCGCCAGCTCGGCGGTGTCGCCGGGGCGCAGCTGGCGGGGCAGGGCGGCGCGCAGGACCAGCGGGGCGGTGACGACGGTGCGGGTGTCGTTCTTGCCGAAGCGGCCGGGCGAGACGCCGTCGACGAGGCGGGCGGAGGCGACGGCGGTGATGCGGAAGGTGGTGAGGTTGTCGGGGAGCTTGGCCTTGACGCGGGCCTCGCCGCTGGCGTCGACGGCGAGGTCGGCGAGGAACACGGGGGTGGTCTCGAAGCGGCTGCGTGCGGGGGGCGGGCCGATGGCGGCGCCGGAGCGGCCGCTCATGCCACCGCCGGCGCCGCGGCCGTAGCCGGTGCCTGAGCCGCTGCCGCTGAGGCTGCCGTAGGGGGAGAACCACGGGTCGTCGGGGACGACGAAGTAGGGGTAGAGGATGCGGCTGTAGTCGTCGCGGGCGCTGAGCTCGGCGTCGCGGCGGGGGATGAAGTCGGGGAGGAGGTCGGGGATCTCGTGCGCGGTGAGGTCGAGGACTGCCTCGTCGACGGCCCACAGGGCGACGCGGGCGCTGCTCGGGCGGTCCTGCTCGTCGCTCACGCGCACGGCGAGTTCGACCTGCTGACCGGGGCTGGCCTTGGCGGGCGCGTCGACGGCGACCTTGAGGCGGCGGTGGGCGAAGTCCTGGCGGACCTGGGCGCTGGCGCGTTCGACCTCGGGCTGGCGGTGGTTGGGTCCAGGCGGCTGGATGACGCTGGCCTGGAAGTACACGCCGGGGGTCCAGGTGTCGTCGACGGTGAACTTGAAGATGTGCTCCTTGTCGGTGAGCACGACGGGGTAGGTGTCACGGATGCCGCCGCGGGCGACCACGAGGTTGCCGCGGGCGCCGGGCCAGGGGCCGCGCACGGCGACCTCGAGGGTGTCGCCGGGGCGCAGCTCCTGCTTGTCGGTGAGGACCTCGAGGCGATCGATCGGTCGGCTGCGCCAGCTGATGTCGCGGTAGGGGTTCTTCGGGTAGACGTGGAAGTTGGTGACGGTGTGGGCGACGCGGGTGCTGCCGGCTTCGCTGGCGTGGACGCGAAGCTCGTAGTTTCCCTCTTTTAGCGGGGGTAGCGGGCAGCTCGGGTCGGCGCCTTCGGCCGGGAGGTCCTGCTTGCAGAGCCCCAGCTTCTCGCTGCGCTCGACCCAGCGGTCGAACACCTGCTTGCCGCCCTCGGTCTTGTAGCTGCGCTCGGTCCAGCTGCGGGTGATCTGCAGCTCGGCGCCGGGGACAGCGACGCGCGGGCCGGCGACGGCGACGGCGCGCATGGGCACCTTGAGGCCCTGCTCGCCGGCCTGGTGGTAGCCGCGTGGGGCGGCGAGGGCGAGGTAGAAGGCGGCGGGGTGGACGGCGAAGCCGGCCTCGGCGCCGATGCCCTGCATCGAGGCGTCCTGGACCTCGACGCTGGCGGTGCAGCGGGCGGGGTAGCGCGGCTGGTCGAGGTTGTTGCCGAGCTGGATCTCGCGGTGGCCGGTGCGCTGCACGCTCCCGGTCGGGATGCCCTCGATCACGCGCGGGCCGTTGCTGCGGTAGCGGACGTTGTGCGGGGGCGGCTCGCCGACGCTCCAGATGTCCTCGAGGCCAGGTGGACGGTAGCGCTGGTAGTCGCAGTCGAGGCGCCGGCTGAGGCGCTGGATCTGGACCGGGCCGCCGAAATAGTAGCTGGCGTGGACGTCGACCGCGACCAACTCGCCGGCGAGGATGTCAGGGCGGCGCGCGCTGGCCTCGACGGTGAACTCGGGGACGCGGTAGTCCTCGACCTTGACGTTCGCGGTGACGCTGGTGCCCGCGAGCTCGGCGATGACGCTGTAGCCGCCGAGCGCGGCCTCGGCGGGCACGGGCAGCTCGGCCCAGAACTTACCCTCGGCGGTGGTGCGGGTCGCGTGGGTGGCGACGACCTTGGAGAAGGGGTCCTTGAGGGTGAAGACGACCGGGGTGCCGGCCTTGAGGCGGCCGAGGTTGCTGCGCGCGAAGGGGGTGTCGACGGCGGACCAGCCGACGACGCGGACTTTTTCGCCGGGGCGGTAGACGCCGCGTTCGCTGACGACGCGGGCGATGAGGCGCTCGCCGGGGCGCAGCGGGGTGGGCTTGTCGGCGTCGCGGGCGGAGAGGTCGCGGAGGTAGGGGGCGACGATGTCGAGGTGGGCGTGGTCGTCGTGGGCGGGGTCGACGACGGTGAGGCGGAGCGCCTGGGTGCCGGTGGGGACGCGGCTGGGCGTATTGGGGTAGTTGCGGTCGCGGGCTGGGAGCAGCGAGGCGGGGAGGGCGAGCAGGCCGTCGCGGTCGGTGGCGCCGAGGCTGAGGAGCTTGCCGCTGGTGTTCGGGTCGGGGCGGTAGATCGTGGCCCCGGAGACCGGCGCGCCGTCGGAGAGGCGCAGCACCTGCACGCTCGAGGCGGGCAGCGAGACGGTGGCGACGGGGCCGAGGTCGGTGAGGCGAAACAGGCCGCGGACGAGATCAGGGGAGGTCGTGCTTGCTGCCGGCGGGGGTCAGCTCGCTGGCGCTGACCTCGACGAGCACGGGGCGGCGGGCGTTGCCGGAGAGGTCGGCGAGGTCGAGGGAGAGCGAGGACCAGTCGGCCTTGCCGGTGGGCGTGAGGGTGTAGCTGCGCTCGACGACGCGGCCGGGGAAGCCGACGGCCATGATCGCGGTGGTGTCGCCGTCGAGCGGGAGCTTCTGGATCTCCTCGTCGGAGAGGACGCCGAGGCGCACGCGCACGGCCTTGACGTGGCGCGACTCGACGCCGATGGTCTGCGGCTCGCCGACGCGGAGGATGCCGGAGGCGCCAGAGAGGCCGATGGTCGGGCGGGCGGCGATGCGGGCCTCGCGGGTCGCGCCGCCGGCGATGCTCTGGCCGTAGATGTCGCGCACGCTGGCCGGGATGTGGACCGCGTAGGTGGTCTCGGGGACGAACTGGCCCTCGATGACGATCTCGTGGCCGCCCTCGCCCCAATTGTCGTAGCTGTTGATCTGCAGGAACTTGGGCTTGGGGGTGACGCTGATCTTGCGCAGCTGCGACTCCTCGATCGGGTTGCGCAGGCGCAGCGTGATCGGCTCGAGGCCGCAGGGGTCATCGACGGGGCAGCCCATGCGCACGATCGACTGGGCGCTGTAGGTGCGAAACACCATCGACCACGGGGTGTCGAGCGGGAGCGGGCCGGCCTCGCTGCGCAGGCCGGGGGTCACGGAGAGCACGACCTCGCTGCTGCCGGGCCAGAGGTTGCGGGCCTGCACGGCGACCAGGTGGCGGTCGTCCTCGCGGTCGTAGCCGTGGAAGCGCTCGCGCTCGGCCTTGCTCGGCTTGCGCACGCGGACCGGCACGGGCTTGCCGGGGAGCTTGCTACCGGCGCGGCCGATCGGTCGCGCGAGCGCCTGGATGTGGGCCTGGGCCTCCTTGATCGCGACCGGGTTGTCGAACTCGACGAGCACGACGCTGTCGCGGCGGTGGACCTCGCCCTCGCTGCCGTCGGCGGGGTCGTCGACCTCGTCGACGATCGGCTGCGAGGCGGGCTCGGAGCGGACCACCGTGGGCCGCGGGGTCTCGAAGCTCCACGTGAGCGGGCGATCGAAGCGTTGACCGCTGAGCGCGACGACGCCGCCGGCGAAGCGCACGGTGTACGTTTGACACTCGGCGGGGCTCGAATTGGGGGCGTAGACGAGGAGGTCGGGGGACTTCCAGTAGGCGCTGCCGGGCAGCGGGGGATCGATCGTGAAGAGCTTGTCCAGGCCGGTGCGGTCGGCGAGCTCGAGGGCGACGACGGGCTGGTTGAAGCGGACGTGGATCTCGCCGGTGCCCTCGCTGCGGCCGGAGGGGCCGTAGTCGAGGACGTCGAGCGGGCGGGCCGGGCCGGGCTTGGGCGGCGCGCCGGGGCCGACCGCGGCGGGGTCGAAGGTCGCGAGGGAATGGATGTCGGTCGGTGCGTTCGGGTCGTCGGGCCGCGCTGGCTTGCTCGGGCCGTGACAGGCGGGCAAGGCGAGGGCGCCGAGCAGCATGGCGAGCACGCGGGGGGCTGTGACGACGAGAGAGCGGGACATACGGACTCCGGAGCATGCCTGGCGCGGTGGAACCGGGGCGGGGCAGGGACCACGCGCGGCCGCGAAAGTTGCCCGCGGTGGACAGGCACCGGGGCGATCGGCGAAGCTCCCGGCGCGTGCTGCCTCGCGAACGCTCGGGGAGATCCGTGGCCTGGTTGTGGGCCATCGCGGTCGGGGCGACGCTGACGTGGGCTCCGCTGGCGCGGGCCAATCCGCCCGCGCCGACGGGTCCGCCGCGGCCGCCGTCTCCGCTGGCGCCGGCGGGTGAGCGCGAGGCGATGGCCGAGCGACCGCTCGGGGCGGGCAGCTACAAGCCCGGCAACGGGGTGACGCTGCACTCGCAGGACGGCCGCTTCGCGCTGAACTTCGCGATGTGGGCGCAGCTGCTGTTCACCGGGCGGCACGAGCAGACGCCGGTGAGCGGCGCGGCGGCGCGGACGGCGAGCCTCGAGCTGCGGCGGGCGCGGGTGGTGCTGCAGGGGCACGCGTTCACGCCGCACCTCAAGTACTACGCGCACCTGATGTTCGCGCCGAAGGACCTCGGCTTCAAGGACGGGGCGCCGACGCGGGCACCGATCTTCCAGTGGTACGCGACGCTGACGCGGCTGGCGAACGCGCAGCTGCAGGCGGGCTTCTTCTTCGTGGCCTACGCGCGCCAGCGCATGGCCCCGCTGCCGCGGCTGCAGTTCGCCGACAACTCGACGGCGAGCTACGAGTTCACGCTCGACCAGGACATGGGCCTGCAGGTGGCGTCGCCGGATATCGCGGGGCTCGGGCTGCTGCGCTACTACGCGGGCGTGTTCATGGGCGACGGCTACGACTGGTACAAGGCCGGCGACTTCGGGTTCACCTACATGGGCCGGGTCGAGCTGCTGCCGCTGGGGATGTTCGAGGATTTTAACGAGCCGGACTTCGAGCGGCTGACGCGGCCGAAGCTGAGTTTGGGGGCGGCGTATGCATACAGCGACCGCGACCACCGCACGCGGGCGATCGCGGGGACGAGCTTCGTCGACGGCGGGACGATGTCCGCGCATAATTTCACGGCCGATATGAGCTTCAAGCTGGCCGGGTTCTCCGTGCTGGCCGATGCGTACTGGCGCCGCGGCTGGCGGCAGTCGGGCGGGCTGCGCGACGAGGAGGGGCTGCCCTTATCGGTGCAGGCGGCCCGCAACGGCTTCGGGTGGACGGCGCAGATGGGCATCTTCGTGCCGCGCACGCGCCTCGAGGCGTCGGCGCGCAACGCCGGGGTGCGGCCGCCGATCGTCGGCGCGAGCAGCCTGGCGCGGCTCGATGAGGTCGGGGCGGGGCTCAATTATTACTTCTTTCGCCACGCGGTGAAGCTGCAGACGGACTATATCCATACCTGGGGGCCGGCGCTGCCGACCGGGCGTGGGGATCAGGTGCGGGTGCAGCTGCAGCTGATGTTCTGAGCGCGGGCGAGCTGTGGACATTCGGCCGATGGTCTGATGTTCTGAGTGTGGGTATTCGTTATCCGCGGCGGCGCTGGTTCGGGTGGTGCGTGCTGGCGCCGGTGGCGTTGCCTCGCTGGTGGCCGGCGTCGGCGGGGAACAGGGCCTGGTGGCCGTGGCGCTCGCGGATCGCCGAGAGCGCGGCCTGGATGGCGGCGTTCTGGGCGGCGCTTTTCGCGGGTGCGGTGGTGGGGCCGGGCGTGGCGAGGAGGTCGAGCTGTTGTGGGGTGGTGGTCGTGGCGTCGCGTGGGGAGAAGTCGGCGACGCCGATGCCGGTGAGGCGGAAGCTGCGGCCGTCGGTCTCGACGGCGTCGAGCAGGCGGCAGGCGGCGTCGTAGAGCTCGCGCGCGGAGTCGCTGGGCCGCGAAAGCGTGCACTGGCGGGTCTCGGTGATGAAGTGGCGGTCGCGGATCTTGAGGTGGATAACGCGGGCGCGCAGGGCCTCGGCGACCAGGCGGTCGGCGACGCGGGTGGCCTGGGCGAGCAGGCGGCGGCGCAGCTCGGGGACGCCGACGAGGTCGTCGGCGTAGGTGTCCTCGCTGCTGATCGACTTCGCGGCGCGGTCGGGGATCACGGCGCGCTCGTCGATCGCGTGGCTGAGGCGGTGGAGGTGGAGGCCGTGGGCGCCGAAGTGGCGCTGCAGCTCGGCCTCGCCGAGGCTGCGCAGGTCGCCGACGCTGTGCACGCCGCGGCGCTCGAGCTTCTCCTGGGTGCGCGGGCCGACGCCCCACAGGGCGGCGATCGGGAGGGTGGTGAGGAACTCGAGCTCAGTGCCGGCGGGGATCTCGGTGAGGCCGTTTGGTTTGTTCATGCCGCTGGCGATCTTGGCGAGGAACTTCACGCGCGAGATGCCGACCGAGCAGGTGAGCTGCGTTTCTGCGTGGACGGCGGCGCGGATCGTCTCGGCGGCGGGCGCGGGTGGCCCCACAGGCGTCCGGTGCCGCCGAGGTCGAGGAAGGCCCGTCGATCGAGAGGCCCTCGACCAGCGGCGTGAAGCGCTCGAAGATAGCGAAGACCTGGCGCGAGACTCGGTGTAGGCGTCGTGGCGCGGGGCGATCACGACGGCGTGCGGGCACAGGCGCAGGGGCCTGGCCGGTCGGCTGGGCGGAGCGACAGCCGAAGCGGCGCGCCTCGTAGCTGGCGGCACAGATCACGCCGCGGCGTCCGCCGCCGGCGACGAGCACCGGTTGACCGCGCAGCTCGGGTCGGTCGCGGATCTCGACCGAGGCGAAGAACGCGTCCATGTCGACGTGCAGGATGGTGGGCTGCGCAGACATTCAGTGCGGCGCAGCATAACGCCGCGGAGGGCGTCCGGGGGGCGGTATTTCAGGCCGCGTCGCCGGTGCCCTGGGGCTCGTCGGGCAACTTGTAGTCCTTGAGCTGCTGGCGCAGGAGCAGCTTGGAGACCTTGCCCGTGGCGGTGTGGGGCAGGGCGTCGACGAAGACGACGGCGTCGGGGCGCCACCAGCGGGGGACCTGGGCGGCGACGTGGTCGATGAGCTCGGTGGGTTCGAGCTCGGCGCCGGGGCGGAGGACGATGACGAGGAGGGGGCGCTCGAACCAACGGGGGTGGGCGACGCCGATGACGGCGGCCTCGGCGACGGCGGGGTGGCCCATGGCGAGGTGCTCGAGCGTGATCGAGGAGATCCATTCGCCGCCGGACTTGATGACGTCCTTCGAGCGGTCGGTGATCTGCATGAAGCCGGCGGGGTCGAGGGTGGCGACGTCGCCGGTGCTAAACCAGCCCTGTGGATGATGGGTGGGAGATTCGCCCTCCTGCTTATAATAGGCGCTGCAGACCCAGGGGCCGCGGATCTGGAGGTCGCCCGAGACCTCGCCGGTCTCGGGGAGGACGGTGCCGGCGTCGTCGACGATGCGGAGCTCGACGCCGAAGGCGGGGCGGCCCTGCTTGCGCTGGACGGCGACCTGCTGGTCCTTGGGCCATTGCTTCATCGCCGGGGTGAGCGAGCAGAAGCTGCCGAGCGGGCTGGTCTCGGTCATGCCCCAGGCGTGGCGCAACTCGACGCCGTACTGGTCCTGGAATGTGCGAATCATGGCCTCGGGCGCGGCCGAGCCGCCGACGATGACGCGCTTCAGGGTGGAGAAGCGCTTGCCGTGCTGCTGCATATAATTGAGCAGCATCATCCATACGGTCGGGACGCCGGCGGTCATGGTGACGCGCTCTGACTCGAGCAATTCGTAGACGCTCTCGCCGTCGAGCTTGGGGCCGGGGAGCACGAGGCGGGTGCCGGTCATGGCGGCGGCGTAGGGGATGCCCCAAGCGTTGACGTGGAACATCGGCACGACGGGGAGCACGGTCTCGTGCTCCCCGAGGTTGAAGAGGTCCGGGAGGGCGATGGCGAAGGAGTGGAGGAGGGTCGAGCGGTGGCTGTAGAGCACGCCCTTGGGCTCGCCGGTGGTGCCGGAGGTGTAGCAGAGGGACGAGGCGGTGTTCTCGTCGAAGCTCGGCCAGGCGAAGCTCTGCGGGTGCTCGGCGAGCAGATCTTCGTAGGCGAGGAGATCGGGGTCGGCGGGCAGGTGGGCGCGGTCGCTGAGGACGATCACCTTGCGCAGGGCGGGGCAGTTCGGGCCGAGGCGGGCGAGGTGGGGGACGAAGCTGAGGTCGACGAAGAGCAGGACGTCGCCCGCGTGGTTGAGGATGTAGCAGAGCTGCTCGGGCGCGAGGCGGGGGTTCAGCGTGTGACACACGGCGCCGATGCCGGAGACGGCGAAGTAGACCTCGACGTGGCGGCTGGTGTTCCACGCGAGGGTGGCGACGCGGTCGCCGGGCTGCACGCCGAGGGCGACGAGGGCCCCGGCGAGCTGCTGGGCGCGTACGTGCAGCTCGCGGTAATTGGTGCGGTGGATCGGGCCCTCGACGCTGCGGGTCACCAGCTCCTGATCGCCGAACACGCGGGCGGCGTGGCGGATCAATGAGGAGATGAGGAGGGGAGAGTCGTGCATCAGGCCGCGCATGCCGGGACGCTAGGAGGGTCGCGGGCAAAGGTCAATCGCGGTCGGTCGCGGTGGTCGCCGCGGTGGTTGTGTGGGGCGCGCGGCTGTGCGAGATTCGCGGCGTGCCGGGCTTTCACGTCGTGGGTGGGTGCGAGTCGCGGCGGCTTCGTTGACGCTGGCGGGCTGCCGCGGACAGGGGACACGAACTCCGACAGGGGCCCCGACACAGGCGCCTACGCTGAGCGAGGCGCGGCTGTTCGCGGCGCCGGGCGGGGCGGCGCAGGGAGTGCCGCAGCTGCTGTCGGCGATGGCCGCGAGCGATGTGGTGCTGATCGGCGAGCTGCACGAGCACCCGCTCGGGCTCGGGCTGGCGGCGACGCTGTTCGAGCAGCTGCTGGCGAGCCCGGCGGGCGAGAAGGCGGCGCTCAGCCTCGAGAGCCTGACGCGCGATCAGCAGGGAGTGGTCGATGCATACCTGCGCGGGGAGACCAGCGAGGCCGTGTTTCGAAAGGCGGCGCAGCTCGAGGGCGATCACAGCTATCCGCCGGGTCATCGCCGGATGATCGAGGCGGCGAAGCGAAAGGGCCGGCCGGTGATCGCGGCGAACACGGCGCGGGCGCTGGTCAAGCGGGCGCGGCTCGAGGGGCTGGAGCCGCCGCGAGCGCTGCCGTCGGAGCAGCAGGCGTGGGTCGACAATGCCGGCGGCGCTGACGGAGGGGCATATCGTGAGGGCTTCCTGGCGCTGATGGGCGGGCACGGCGGGGTCGATGCGGCGACGATGGAGGGCTTCTTCCGGGCCCAGAACGTGGGGACGCGACGATGGCGGGGTCGATCGTGCGGGCGCTGACGGCCGGGCTGCGGCCAGTGGTGCAGGTGGTCGGAGCTTCACGTCGACGGGGCGGGCGGGCTGTATCAGCGGGTCCGGCGAAGGCGCCGGAGGCGAAGGTGTGGCGGATGTCGATGGTGGCCGAGGCGGCGGAGCAGCTGCGGGCGGAGGATAGCGAGCGCGGGGACGTGGTGGCGTATGTGGGGGGGGCGGGATAAGGCCCAAGCTGGCGACGTGACGAAGCGACGCACGATCTGGACGATCATCCCCGGGACCCGCGCGCGCCAGGCCTACAGCCGATCCACGCGCGACGGCGTGGCGATCCTGTGCGTACGCCTCTCGGGTTATGCCGATAACCGCAGCGTCTGGCGCATCACCGAGGCCCTCGACGCCCTCGCCTGTTCGCTCACCGACCTCCCTGACGTCGCCACGCTCGACGTGACCGAATTCAGCAACGCCGAGGGCGACGAGTCCTCGACCCTGACCAGCGTCTTCTCTGGGCTCCCCTGCTGCTGGATCTCCCGGGCATGGGACCAGCAGCGCGACGGTCTGCGCTGGGACCTGCCGCCCTCCGGGCAGATGGCCGCAAGCGCCGACGAGGCGAGCGCACGGGTCGCCTCCTGGCGCCGCGCCGGCGGCTTCTCGCTCGCCCTCGACGCCGCCGCCAGCACGCGCACCTGGCGATGGACCGAGCGCGGCCTTCTCGTCACCAACGTCTGGCGAGGGGCGCCCGGCACCGAGGACCTGTGGCAGCAAAACCGCCTCGTCGAACGCACCGTCCACACCCCGCGAACTGTGCACATTCACTGGCCCGTCCCCGACCGCACCGGTGTCACCCACGAGGCTCTGCGTCGCCAGGCGCGAATCGTCGTCGCCGACGGTCGCATCATCGAGGCCGACTTCGCCGCCTGGAGCACCGGCCGCCCCCTCCCGCCTGACTGGTTCGCCCACATCGCCGACCTCGCCGACCTCGAAACACTCAATCTCCGCGACACGGCCGCCCGCGAGCCCGACATCCTCGCCGCCGTGCAGGCCCTCCCCGCCCTGCACACCCTCGAGGTCGAACCCGAAGCCCTCGGCCCCGCGGCACGCGCCCAGCTCCGCAGCGAGCGCCCCGGGCTCACGCTGCGCTGAGCAGCTGGGGGCGCAGGGGCGAGGCGCTGGAAGTGCTCAATGCTCGTTGGTGCCCGATGCCCATAAGGCGCGAGTATTGTCGGCGGTGTAAATGACCAAATTGCCGTCATCCTGAAGCGCCAGGAACGCGCCGGGGTTGCCGTGCGTGTTCGTCGACCACCTCGGGTGGAAGCCTTCCATCGATGTCGGGGAGTACGAACCAATATTAGGGCTAGTCCAATAGAGGACAAAATTGCCATCGCCTTGCATGAGCAATTTTCGCGCCCGCTTCTCGCCACCCATCGTGTTCGACGCCCAGAGCGCTTTGCGTCCCGACGACCGATACAGCACGAGGTTCCCGTCCCACTGATGGGCCAGGTAGTACTTCAGACTCGGAGAGTGGGGCAAATTGCTCTCGTAGGCATCCATCACGGGCAACTCGAAACCGGCTGCCATTTTCGAGTAGGGGACGCCGTGAAACCGACCTGTGGGGAGGTTCATTTTAGTCATGCGCTCGTGAGTCCTTGAAGGGTGATTTGCAAGTCTTGCGCGGTTAGCGGTCCGCTCATTCCGGAACGTTTGACGCGGAGTTGCGTGATGGCCAGGTGATCGCGGGGTGGCTCAGGGGGCGAGTTTGCGGGCCTCGTCGCGGTCGATCGACGAGGCGAAGGTGCCGAGGAGCACGTTCCACTTGGGGTCGGTGATCTTGTCGCGCAGCAGCTTGAGGGCGGTCATCTTGTCGCTGCTGTAGGCGAAGAGGTCGAGGATCGTCCGGGCCTCGGCGGCGCTGAGGCGGACGTTCTTGGCGGTGAACTCGAGGGCCGAGAGCCTGTCCGCGGAGAAGGACTCGGCGTTGATGGCGGCGACGACCTTGTCGAAGTCGCTGGGGGCGGCGGGCGGCGTGGTCGTGGTGGTGACGGGGGTCGTGGTGGTGGGATCGGTGGGCGGGGGAGATGCGGGCTGGCGCTTGGCGGCGGCCTCGCGTTCGGCGGCGGCGGCGGCCTCACGCTTGGCGGCGGCCTCACGCTCGACGGCGGCGGCGGCCTCGCGCTTGGCGGCGGCCTCGCGTTCGGCGATGGCGAGGGCCTCGGCGGTCTTCTTGGCCTCGGCGATGCTCTCGTTGGAGACGAAGGCGAGGACGCGGGCGGCGTAGCGGACGGAGCGGCGGACCGGGGTGGTGGTGACGCACCAGGCCTCGGTGCGGATCGGCATCGGGGCGTTGCCGAGGCTGCCGTAGGCGAGGCCGGCGGACTGCATCGCCATCGCGTTGGCGTTGCCGAGGGCGTCGTTGCGGGCCCGCTGCTCCGAGCGGAGGTTGTCGCTGCGGCCGACGACGTAGACGCCGCCCTCGGCGGTGGGGACGGTGGTGGCCCAGCTCGGGCAGGTGTCGACGGCGCCCTGGGCGTAGGCGGTGGGGTTGATCTTGAAGGCGAAATAGACGGGGTTGGCGAACTCGGCGACACGCTGCCATTGCGCGGAGCTGTCGAGGCCGCCGGAGCCGCTGATGCCGCTGCTCGGGTTGGTGCCGGAGGCGTTGACCTTGGTGTCGCGGGCGGCGCTGTGGAGGAGGGAGCCGGTGCCCTGGATGAACTCGCCGATGAAGCGGTCGGTGCATTGGTCGGGCTGGGCCTTGCAGCAGGCGGCGAAGGCCTCGGGGTCGGCGATCTCGGCGACCATCTTGCCGGTCAGCACATAATCGGCGCGGGCGCTGCGGCTCTGGCTGTGGCTGGCCGAGACGTCGGCGACCACCGGGATGCCGATCCGCGCGGCGACGGCGGTGCTGACCGTCAGGTCCTCCGAGAAGTGGACGCCGCCGCCCTCGATGAAGCGGGTGGTGATGTGCTTGGAACAGGCCAGGGCCAGGGTGTTCGATTCATCGAGGTCGGTGACGCCGGCGGGGACGAAGCGGCCGACGTAGATCGATGGGTCAGTGTCGAAGGTGTTGCGCAGGTAGACCGAGGCCGAGGAGACGACCGTGGCCGACTGATTGGCGAGCCGAGCCGTGCCGCAGGCGGCGAAGAGGGCGAGGAGGGGCAGCAGGGACTGTCGCACCGGGGAAGTTTCGCACTGCCACTGGCGACGCCGGCGCGCGCAGCGAATGACGAAGCACACGGGTCGACGTGCGCGCTCGCGCGCTCGCGGCGGATCACATCTTCAGTCGGGGCGCGGGGCGGTGGTGGCGGGGTGCCGGATGGCGCGCAGCAGCACGACGGGGATGACGACCAGCATGACGGCCTGGATCAGCCCGAGCAGGGGGCTGACGGCGGCGAAGCCGAGGATCTTGTCGGCGCCCGAGTGCGGGTGGTGGGCCCATTCGGCGGTGTGCAGGAAGCTGACGCCGAGCGCCAGCACGCACACGCCGGCCCAGATCTTGGCGAGCAGGGACATCGGCAGGGCGGCGACGCGGATCGTCAGCAGGGCGGCGATGGCGATCGTCCACACGAAGTAGGCGAGGGCGACGGGGCTGGTGAATACGTGCAGGTGCTCCGGGCCCATGCAGGCGGTGCTGACGGCGAGGAACACCGCGATGCCGACGGCGAACTCGGCGAGCAGCGGGGCGACGGGGACGCGGCGCAGGGCGGTGGGGGTCTCGGCCTGGGGGACGCGCAGCATCAGGAGCAGGCTCAGCGGGACGAGGGCGATGCCGAGGTTCAGCAGGTAGAACTCGCCGGGGTCGTGGTAGCGGCTCTCGGTCCAGGGGTTGGCGATGGTGATGAGCAGGGTGCTGACGAGGGCGCCGATCAGGGCCTCGCCGCGGCTGAGGGCGCTGGGTGCGAGCTCGCCGACGCGGCGCTCGAGCGCCCGCAGGCCGAGGTAGGCGAAGCAGAGCATGCCGGCGGTGTTGACGAGGACCGCGAACATGGCGTCGCCGAGCAGCTCGGGGCCGAGGTTTTCGGCGCGCATGAGGGTGCCGGCGGGGATGAAGGACTCGAGCAGGAGGTGGGACGCGGCGGCCTGCGGGAGGAGGGCGAGCACGCCGAGGGCGCGGGCGGGCAGCTCGAGCGCCAGCAGGGCGCCGGCGAAGGTGAGCGGCACGAGCACGCCGGTGAGGGCCATGGCGAGCATGCTGGGGCTGCGCTGGCGGCCGAGGGCGAGGCCGGCGAGCTGGGCGAGGGCGGTGAGGAAGGCGCTGGCGGCGAGGGCTGCGGCGAGCAGGCCGAGCGCGGGTAGGACCTGACCGACGGCGAGGGCGGCGGCGAGGAACAGGATCAGCTGCGGGGCGGCGAGCAGGGCGACGACGGCGGCCGGGCCGAGGCTGAGGCCGAGGACCAGCTCGCGGGCGGACAGGGCGGTGCCGGTGAGCGGCTGGAGGGTGTTGTCGTGGACCTCCTGGGCCATCTGGGTGCCGGCGATCACGGGGGCGAAGAGCATGAGCAGGAGCATCATCATGGCGCCGGCGACCAGGCCGATCACGCGGAGGGCGTCGGCGGCGGTGAGCGGCGAGCGGTAGAGGGTGAGCTCGGGGCGGAGGTCGTTGGCGATGATCGTGCGCAGCTGCTCGGCGAGGAGGTCGTTGGTCCAGGCGACGTAGCCGCGGATGAAGGGCCGCTGCGGGAGGCCGTGGCGGGCGCGTAGGGCCTCCCACGCGTCGTGGAGGGCGGGGTCGACGGCGTGCAGGAGGGCGGGGTCGTGAGTGATGAGGCTCAGGGCCTCGGACATGCGCTCGTGGACGCGGTGCTCGGCGTAGCCGCTGGGCTCGAAGCGACCCTCGGCGATGCGGAGCAGCGTGGCGTCGTCGCTGAGGCGGTCGGCGGCGGCCCGGAGATCGTTCAGGTCGTACTCATCCTCGGCGAAGATCTTGTAGCGGAGCAGCTCCTGGACGTGGCGCGGGTGCTCGAGCTTGAAGCCGACGCGCAGCTCGTGCTCGAGGGGGCCGTCGCCGAGCGCGAGCCAGGCGCCGAGGATCACGGACAGCAGCGCGAGCAGCAGGGCGACGGCGCTGTAGCGCAGCTTGCGGCCGCCACGGAGGGCGCGCGAGACGAAGGGCAGGGCGGCGGCGTGGAGCTTGCGTGACATTGGGGCGTCCTCTTGCTTCGCGTCGACCCGGCGTCAGGCCACGCGATCGTCGGAGATGCGATTGTAAACGTCCTCGAGGCGGCTGCGTACCCGGCTGACGGTGACGACGCGGACGCCGGCGGCGCAGAGCTCGGCGAGGATGTCGGCCATCAGCTCCTCGCCGCCCTGGACCTGGATGGAGAGGGTCTCGCAGCCGTCCTCGACGCCCTCGGCCTCGACGAGGACGCGGCGGCGGGCGAGCAGCTCGCGGGCCGCGGGGCCGCCGGCGAGCAGGCGGAGCTGGTAGACGAAGCGGCGGACCTCGTAGCGCTCGATGATGTCGGCGACCTCGCCGGCGACCACCAGCTTGCCTTGCTGGAGGATCACGGTCTGATCGCAGAGGTCGTCGAGCTCGCGGAGGATGTGCGAGGAGATCAGCACGGTGACGCCGCGCTCGCGGGTGCGGGCGAGGATCGATCGCAGGTCGCTGCGGCCGCGCGGGTCGAGGCCGTCGGCGGGCTCGTCGAGGATCAGCAGGCGGGGGCCGTGGAGCAGGCAGCGGGCGATGAGGAGGCGCTGGCGCATGCCCTTGGACAGGGCGCCGGCGGGGTGTCGCGGCGCTCCGTGAGATCGAAGGTGGTGAGCATCTCGTCGATCGCGGGCTCGAGCTCGGCGGGCGGGAGCTTGAAGCACTGGCCGAAGAAGCGGAGATACTCGGCCGGCGACATATGCTTGTAGAGCGGGTTGCCGTCGCCGAGGAAGCCGATCTGGCGGCGCAGGGCGGTCTTGTCGGGGCCGGGTGTAACGCCGTCGAAGGCGATGCTGCCGTCGCTGGGCGCGAGCACCGTGGCGAGCATGCGCAGGGTGGTCGACTTGCCGGCGCCGTTGGGGCCGATGAGGCCGACGATCGAGCCGCTGGGGATGGTGAGGGTCAGGCCGCGGACGGCCCAGCGCTCGCCGTCGTAGGTCTTCCCGAGGTCGCGGAGCTCGACGCGCATGCGTGGCCGGCAACGTATCACAGGCGCGGGAGATTCCGGCTACAGCTCGCCGTCGCGAGGCCACCACAGCAGCACGAGCGCGAAGGTGGTGAGGCCGCAGGCGGAGAACACAGCCGGGGCGCGCGCGGGGGCGAGGGCCGCGGTCACGGCGGCGAGCAGGAAGATCAGGGCGGGGGCGGCGAACTGGCGGCGGAAGGTCAGGGCGGTCACGGCCGAGCAGGTCGCCATGATCAGGAGGTCGACGGCGAGGGTGTTTGGCGGCGGGGTGGCGTGGGCGAGGCCGAAGAGGCGGTGCGCGAGCACGGCGACGAGCGCGAGCAGGACGGCGCCGATCAATTGTCGGTTGGCGCGGTTCTGCTTGAGGCTGCGCCAGAAGCCGGCGACCAGCGCGGAGAGCAGGACCAGGACCGCGATCATGAAGACCACGAGGTCGCGCGGGGTGAGCTGAGAGGGGGCGGCGTCGGGGCGGAGGAACACGTAGGTGTCGACGCCGAGGGCGATGACGAGGAGGCCGACCGTGACGACGCGGCGCTGGCGACGACCGACGCGGAGGTCGTCCTCGGGGTCGCGGGTGTGCTCTCGCTCGAGCGCGGCGAGCAGGGCGTCCATGTCGGGCCAGCGGTCGGCCGGGGCGCGGGCGAGGCCGCGGAGCAGCGCGGCGAGCAGGGCCGGCGGGAGCTCGTTGGCGGGCGGTGCTTCCGGCGGCGCGGTGAGGCGGTCGGCCAGCTCCGGGATGCTGCTGGCCGGGAATGGTGGCTGTCCGAAGAGACAGGTGTAGAGGGTGACGCAGAAGCTGAACTGGTCGCTGCGGGCGTCGCCGCGCTGGCCGGTGAATTGCTCGGGGGCCATGAAGGCGGGGGTGCCGGCGAAGCCGCGGCGCTCGCCTGGTTCGGCCTTGCCGGCGACGAGGCGGGCGAGGCCGAAGTCGACGACGCGGACGCGGCCGTCGTCGCCGACGAGGATGTTGTCGGGCTTGAAGTCGCCGTGGACGATGCCGATCGCGTGGGCGGCAGCGAGGCCACGGCCGGCCTGGAGGAGCACGCCGAGCAGGGTCCGCCAGCTGCGCGGGGCCTGGCGGGCCCAGGCGCCGAGCGGGGCGCCCTGGACGTGCTCCATCACCAGCAGCAGCTCGCCGGCGTGCTCGCGCAGCTCGTGCAACTGGACCACGTTGGGGTGCGAGAGGCGGGCGAGGGCGCGGGCCTCTTCGCGGAGCTCGGCGCTGTCCCAGGGGACGGCGTCGGCGAGGCGCTTGACGGCGACGGTGCGGTCCAGGGCCAAGTCGCGGGCGGCGTGGACCGTGCTGGTCGCGCCGGCGCCGATCTTGCCGAGGATCACCAGCTCGCCGACGCGGGTGCCTTCGGACATGTCCGTGGGGACAGGTTCAGAGGTGGCCGGCGGTGGTGGTCGGTCGTGGGCGAGCAGGCGGGCGAGGGCGTCGTGCAGGGCCGGGTCGTCCAGGCCGGCGAGCAGCGCCGCGCGGCCGGCCGCGTCCAGCGGGGCGGCCTCGTCGAAGCAGGCGGCGAGGCGGGCGGGGTCGACGGGCACGGCGGTGGTTATGGCACGGGCGGCGGGGGTCGTGGGGCGGCGGGAGTATGATGATTGTCGGGGTCGGGCGGCGGCCACGCGGGGAATGTTGGTACTTTGATATCGGGGCGACCCCGATGTCGTGAGGATCGACGACCCGACGCCGGAGCTGCGGCGCTTCGTGGGCCGTGATCGCGCTCGCCGGGGCGGTCCGGGTCGGGGTAGAGTGGCGCATGGCCGACGAGAAGCCCGTGAGTGTGTCGAAGGTGGTGGCGGGGCTCGGCGGGGCGCTGCTGATCGCGGCGTTCTTCCTGCCGATGGTCAGCGAGGAGGGCCGCGGGGAGGTGCGCCGCGAGATGTCCGGGGCTCGGGGGCTGCGCGCGCAGATCGAGTCGTCGCGCGAGATGGCCGCGGTGCAGCCGCTGGTCGAGCCGGCGCTGCAGGCGATGGAGGCGTTCATCGAGACGCCGAGCCTGCTCAAGCTCTCGGGGCTGGCCGCGGCGTCGACCGAGCTGCTCGGCACGGCGGCGGACCTCGGGGTCGACAAGGCGGACGAGATGCGGCTCGCGGCGCGGCTGCTGTCGCTGGCGCGGGTGAGCCTGTGGTTGCTGCCGCTGGCCGGGCTGGTGCAGCTGCTGGTGCCGGCGATCTCGCGGCTGCGCGGGTATGCTGGCGTGGGTCGGCTGCTGGCGCGCTTCTTCTTCGGGCTGGTGTTCGCGCTGGTGGCGATGGTGCCGCTGGCCGGGGTGTCGGAGGCGCAGCGGCCGTTCATCGGCCCGGCCGTGTGGTCGCTGTTGACGGGCTCGGTGCTGATGATGGGTGCGAGCGTGGCCGGTGTGACCCTGCGCAACTGGTGGATGGTGGTGCTCGGTGACGTCGTGATCCTGTTCGGCGTCGTGGGTGGGCTCGTCAGCCTGGCCCAGGCGCTGCGCTGACGCTGGCGCTTCAGGGTTGCGCCGGCGTCGGCTGCGGGAAGCGGGTCTGGGCGTCGCGCAGGGCGGCCTCGAAGCGGGCGCGGTCGCCGGTGCTCTGGAGGTGGCGCAGCCAGGCCTCGTGCACGCGGGGCTCGTCGGGGGTGCGGGCCAGCATGCGCGGGAGCACGAGCTCGGCGAGGGTCGGGACCCTGGCGAGGGCGTAGAGCGGGCCGCGGGCGGGGGCGAAGCCGGGGTCGGCCTCGTAGGCCTGGACGAGCAGCTCGGCGGCGGCGGCCGGGAGCGCGGCGAGCTCGGTGATCGGCGCCGCGGGCCAGCTCGGCGCGCAGGTAGAGGTCGGCGGCGGCGGTGTAGCTGCGCACGCCGGCCTGCAGCTCGCGGGTCGGCGCGCCGGCGAGGAGCACGGTCGGCTCGGGCGGGCGCAGGGGCAGCAGCGACTCGAGGTTGCGGGCGCCGAGCTCGGGGTCGTCGAGGTAGGCGGTGGCGGGGGCGTCGAACAGGACGCGCGGGCGCAGGTCGGTGTTGCGCGGGCCCTCGCCGGCCCAGTCGCGCAGGGCTGTCCCATCGGCCAGGTAGGAGGCGAGCAGGTCGCGGAGGTCGAGGGTGGCGCCGGGGGTCGCGGCGAGGGCATCGAGGGTCTCGCGGCGCAGGCGGAGGGCGGGCGCGTCGGGGGTCGGGACGCGACCGACGAGCGCGAGCGAGGGGGTGCGGGTGTTGTAGATGCCGAGGAAGGCGTGGACCTCGGGGAACACGGCGAGGTAGGTGCGGACGACGGTGCGCAGCTCGTCGGGGCCGAGCTGGTAGAGCGGGAGCCACTGGCAGAACACGGCGCCGGGGCGCAGGTGGTCGCGGACGGCGGCGAAGTGCTCCTCGGCGTAGAGCGAGCCGGCGCCGTCCTGGCCGGGGTGGAACAGGTCGGCGAGGGCGAGGTCGTAGCTGGTCTGGCTGGCGACCACGAAGCGGCGGGCGTCCGCGGCGTACAGGGCGGTGTTCGGGCGGGTCGCGAGGTCGTGGTTGATCGCGGCGAAGCGCGGGAGGACCGTGAGCAGCTCGGGGACCAGCTCGACGCCGTCGGCCTGCGCCGGGCTCATGCGCAGCGCGGCGCCCATGGTCGCGCCGGTGCCGATGCCGAGGAACATGGCCTTTGGGACAGCCCCGTCCGTGGTCGGTGGCGCGCTGGCGGCGGCCAGCATGCTGCACAGCTGGCCCATGCGGTGCTCGCCGAAGCTGAAGGCGCCGCCCATCTTGAAGTGCTTGCCGACCTGCAGGCGGCGCAGCGGCGGGGCCTTGACCGCCGGAGTGCCGGGCTCCTGGCGCTCGCTGACGAGGACCAGGCCGTGCAGGGTCTCGTGCTGCTCGAGCGTGGTCCAGCCGGGCTCGCTGGCGAGGAGGGCGAGCGAGCGGGGGCCGGCAGTGGTGAGGGCGACCAGCGCGAGCGCGCCGCCGACGAGCAGCGCGGGGTGGAAGCGGCGGTAGTAGCCGAACAGGCCGAACAGGCCGAGGTAGAGGTAGAGGACGGCGTAGAGCGCGTCGGCGTAGCCGGCCCGGGGGATCGCGTAGAGGCCGAAGAGGAAGGGGGCCAGCGCGCCGCCGAGGGTGTTGAGCGCGTAGGCCCGGCCGACGCCGCGGCCGGCGGCGACGAGCAGGCCGGTGACGTGGGCGAACAGGGCGCCCATGACCAGGGTGGCGGGGAGGAACACGAGGGCGGCGATCGCGAGCTCGGCCGCGACGGCGCGGGCGAGGCTCGAGTGGTCCGGGGCGAGGGCGGCGAGCAGGTCCGGGGAGGCGTGCAGGACCAGCGCGGCGGGGACGACGAGGGCGGCGAGGCTGGCGAGCAGGGCGAGGGTGACGCCCGCGGGCCGGCCCGCGAGCGCGCGGGCGGCGAGGCGCTGGTAGATCGCGGCGCCGAGGGCGTTGCCGATCAGGAACACGGCCAGGATGTTGGCGAAGGTGTAGACCGTGTTCTCGAGGTTCTGCGCGAGCACCTGGACACCGACGACCTCGAGGCCGACCGCCGCGAGGCCGCTGCCGAAGGTGAGCGCGAACAGCAGCCAGGGCTCGCGCAGGAGGTCGGGGTCGGGGTCCCGGCTGGTGTCGATGACGGATGGCTTTGGGGACAGGTCCGTGGGGACAGGATGGGCTGGCTGTTGGGACAGGTCCGTGGGGACAGGATGGGCTGGCTGTTGGGACAGGTCCGTGGGGACAGGATGGGCTGGCTGTTGGGACAGGTCCGTGGGGACAGGCTGGGCTGGCCGCGGGGACAGGTCGCGGCCGGCGGCCCAGTGGTGGGCGAGGGCGGCGGCGGCCAGGCCGAGGGCGGCGGGGACGAGGGCGCCGAGGGCGTAGCCGAGGGCGGGCAGGACCAGGTAGACGGCGAGCAGCACGCCCGCGGTGGCGCCGGCGGTGTTGGCCGCGTAGAGGCGGCCGAGGCCGCGGGGGTCGGCGTCGTCGGCGAGGGCGCGGCGGCGGGCGACGACGAGGGCGGCCAGGGTGGCGCCGAGGCAGACGGTGCCGGGCAGGAGGACGAGGGTGGCGACCAGGACGGCGACGACGAGGCTGGCGCCCTGGTCGCCCGCGGTGATCGGTCCGAGCAGCGGCGGGAGCGAGCGGGACAGGGCGTGCAGGAGGAAGGGCGAGGCGACGGCGAAGCCGGCGGCGACGAGCTCGAGGGTGACGAACAGGCGGACAGGGTTGTGCGAGGTCTCGGCGCGGCGGTGGAGGGCGGCGGCGCCGAGGGCCATGCCGCCGAAGAAGCCGGCGAGGGTGGCGAGCACGCCGACGGTCTCGCTGCCGAGGGCGAGGGTGAGGAGCCGGGTCCACAGCAGCTCGTAGCCGAGAGCGGCGGCGCCGGAGAGGAAGAAGGCGAGCAGCAGGAGCGCGTCGCTGGTCTTTTCGCGGGTCGGCGAGGTCATGCGGCGCTGCGACGATCGGTGCTGTGGGTCGGCGAGGTCATGCGGCGCTGCGAGGATACACGCGAGCCCCGCCCGCATGGGTTGCGCGCGTGGCAATTGCGCGAGTGTTCTCACTTGCAACGACGTGGGGCACGTCTACCATCGGCCGCGTGAAGATCGCTGTCATCGGTGGTGGTCCTGCGGGGCTGTACTTCAGCCTGTTGATGAAGAAGGCGCGGCCGGCCTGCGAGGTCACGGTCGTCGAGCGCAACCGTGCCGACGACACCTTCGGCTGGGGCGTGGTGTTCTCGAACGAGACGCTGGGCCACTTCCGGGAGGCCGACGCGGAGAGCTTCCGCCAGATCACCGAGGCCTTCGCGCGCTGGGACAACATCGACACCTATTTCAAGGGCGAGGTGATCCGCTCGGGCGGGCACGGCTTCTGCGGCATCGCCCGCCGGCGCCTGCTGCAGATCCTTCAGGAGCGCTGCGTGGAGCTCGGGGTGCGGCTCGAGTTCCTGCGCGAGAGCGAGGCGCTGGCCGAGTTCGCGGGGTACGACCTCGTCGTCGCGGCTGACGGGATCAACAGCAAGATCCGCACGGCCCACGAGGACGTGTTCCAGCCGACGATCGAGCCGGGCAAGGCGCGCTTCATCTGGCTCGGCACGACCCGCCGCTTCGAGGCCTTCACCTTCATTATTCGCGACAGCGAGCACGGGCTGTTTCAGGTCCACGCGTACCCCTTCGACGCCGAGACCAGCACCTTCATCGTCGAGACCGACGCGGAGACCTGGCGGCGCGCGGGGCTCGACGCGGCGAGCGTGGAGGACAGCGTCGCGTACCTCGAGGCGCTGTTCGCCCCGGAGCTGCAGGGCCACCGCCTGATGACCAACAAGTCGGCGTGGATCTGCTTTCGCACGATCTCGTGCAAGACCTGGTGGCACGGCAACACGGTGCTGATCGGCGACGCGGCGCACACGGCCCACTTCTCGATCGGCTCGGGGACCAAGTTGGCGATGGAGGACGCGATCGCGCTGGTCGCCGCGTTGGAGCGCCACCCCGGCGAGGTGCCGGCGGCGCTGGCCGACTATCACGAGGGCCGCTGGCTCGATGTGGCCAAGCTGCAGCGGGCGGCCCGGGTGAGCCAGGCGTGGTTCGAGGACATCTCGCGCTACAAGCACATGGCGCCGGAGCAGCTGGTGCTGAGCATGATGACGCGCAGCAAGCGGGTGACCCACGGCAACCTGCGCGTGCGCGACGCGGGCTACGTGGCAGGGGTCGACCGCTGGTTCGCGGCCCAGGCCGGCGCGAGCGCGGGGCCGCCGATGTTCGCGCCGTTTCGCCTGCGTGAATTGACCCTGCACAATCGCGTGGTGGTGTCGCCGATGTGCCAGTATTCGGCGGCGGAGGGGCTGATCAACGATTGGCACCTGGTGCACCTCGGCGGGCTGGCGCTCGGCGGGGCGGGGCTGGTGATGACGGAGATGACGGACGTGTCGCCGACCGGGCGCATCACGCCGGGCTGCGCCGGGCTGTACGCGCCGGAGCACGCGGCGGCGTGGCGGCGGGTGGTGGAGTTCGTGCACACGCGCTCGGCGGCGAAGATCGGGGTGCAGATCGGCCACGCGGGGCGCAAGGGGGCGACGCAGAACCAGTGGGACCGGCCGGACCTGCCGCTGGCGAGCGCGCAGGCGTGGGAGCTGCTGGCGCCGTCGCCGATCGCGTGGGCGCCGGGCTTCGCCACGCCGCGGGCGATGGACGAGGCCGACATGGCGCGGGTGCTCGCGGACTTCGTGCGCACGACGGAGCTGGCGGCGGAGGCGGGCTTCGACCTGCTCGAGCTGCACATGGCCCACGGATATCTGCTGTCGAGCTTCATCTCGCCGCTCAGCAACAAGCGCGAGGACGAGTACGGCGGCGATCTGGCCGGGCGCATGCGCTTCCCGCTGCGGGTGTTCGCGGCGGTGCGGGCGGCGTGGCCGGCGGCGCGGCCGATGTCGGTGCGGATCTCGGCGACCGACTGGATCGATGGCGGATTGACGGGCGACGACGCGGTCGAGGTCGCGCGCATGCTGCAGGCGGCGGGCGCCGACCTGATCGATGTGTCTACGGGGCAGACCTCGCCGGAGGGGCGGCCGGTGTATGGCCGCATGTTCCAGACCCAGTTCAGCGACCAGATCCGCAATACGCTGGGGATCGCCACGATCGCGGTCGGGAACATCAGCGACTGGGATCAGGTCAATACGATCGTGGCCTCGGGGCGGGCCGACCTGTGCGCGCTGGCCCGGCCGCACCTGCTCGACCCGCACTTCACGCTGCGGGCGGCGCTCGAGCAGGGATATCGCGGGCCCGGGGTGGTGTGGCCGCCGCAGTATCTGGCGGCGCGGTAGGCACTGCGATGGACCCGCTCTCGCGCCTGTGCACGAGCTGCGGCCTGTGCTGCGACGGCAATCTCTTCACGCAGGTGCCTCTGTTGGCCGACGAGGTCGCCCTGCTCAGGCGCCGCGGGCTGCCGCTGCTCGCCCGCGGCGATCGCCTGCCCGTGGTGGAGCAGCGCTGCGCGGCGCTGGCGGGGAACTGCTGCACGATCTACGACGAGCGTCCGCAGGGCTGTCGCGGCTATCGCTGCATGTTGCACGCGGCGCTGGCGGCCGACGAGGTCGGGCTCGAAGAGGCGCTGGCGGTGGTCGTGCAGACGCAGGCGCTGCTGGGCGCGCTGGCGGACGCCTTGCCGCCGGGCCATGGTGCGCCCCTGCGGCGGGCGCGGGTGGAGGCTCGCGCGGGCACGCTGACGGCGTCCGCCAGCGCGGCCGTGGGCGCAGCGGCGCGCCAGATCGGCCGCCACTTCGATCGCGAGGCCGGCCGCGTGGCGACGACCGGGTGATCCGGCGCGGTCGCGTGCTGATCGGCGCGGCCCGCGGGCGCGGGGATCGGTTAGGATGCGGCGTTCTCTCGTGGAGGTTGGTGATGCAGAGATTGGCGCTGTGGGTGGTGGCGGTGGGTCTGGCGAGCGGGTGCGGCGATTCGGGCGGCGGCTCGGCGGGTGACACGACCAGCGCGGCGAGCACGGGCAGCAGCGGCCCGGCGCCGACGACGAGTGATGCCACGGGCACCGGCGACGCCGGAACGAGCGGCGTCCCGACGACCGGGGTCAGCGAGGGCCTGACGACCAGCAGCGGCGACACGACCGGCGCGGGCGAGGCCAGCGACGCGACGAGCAGCGGCGGCACGAGCACGGGTGAGGTCAGCAGCGGCAGCAGCAGCGGCGGCGACGCGAGCACGGGCGAGCCGGTCAATCACCCGCCGGTGTGGGATTCGCAGCCGAAGGTCGACGTGGTGCTGGAGGACGTGTACATCAGCAACTTCACGCCGAACCAGATCTTCCTCGCGTCGTCGCGGACCGACGAGATCCGGGTGCACGACGCCGAGACCCTGGCGCTCGTGCTGACGTGGACCCACCCGGCCTTTAGTAAGGTCAATTCGCCGGTGTACACGTATGGGCCGAACGGGACGGCCTTCAACGAGCGCGGAAACCTCGTGGTGGCCGCTTACGCCGATTTTGTGGAATTTAGCGACTACGGGATCGAGTACAAGGTCTATCCCAAGATGGCGGCGGAGGCGACGGAGAACATCATCTTCGACGCGCTCGGCAATCTCTATACCACCACCGCGACCGGCGGCACGGACAAGCTCAATCAGTACAGCGCCAAGGACTACGCGTTCAAGCAGACGATCGCGCTGCCGCCGGGCGCGGGCCAGCTGACGGGCATCACCTTCGACGGCAGCGGCCGGCTCTACGTCGCCAGCCAGACCGGCAACGCGATCCACGTGTCGGACGTGAACGTCGACTTCGAGGTGTTCACGTGGGTGCAGAAGCTGAGCGGCGCGGGCAACCCGGGCAACTTCGAGGGCCTGCAGTTCAACGCGACCGGCGAGCTGGTCGCGGCCGCGGGCGACCTGGTGCGCTACGACGTGATGGGCGGGGTGAAGCTCGGCACCTTCGACGACCCGAAGGATGCATACCCGGTGCCGCTGCGGGTCGACAACAAGGGCAATATCTACACATCGGACTACGAGAACGGCTCGGGCACGGCGCCGGCCGACATCTTCAAGTTCAGCTCGGCCGGCGACCCGATCGCCAGCATCAATGACCCGGGCCTGTTCGGCCCCTTCGGCCTCGCCATCTCGGGGACGGTGCTGGCCGGCGACCCGCCGGTCGAGTGGAGCTACCAGCTGGCGGCCAGCGACCCAGACGGTGACCCGCTGAGCTATTCGCTGGTCAAGGGCCCGGTCGGCATGATGCTCGACGATAACACCAAGATCCTGAGCTGGCTGGTGACCAGCGAGGATATCGGCCAGTACGAGGTCACGCTCGAGGTCTCGGACGGCAAGGGCGGGGTGACGCCGCAGGTGTTCGTGCTGGTCGTCAGCGCCGGCTGACAGGTTGACGACGCCGGCCTTGACAGGCCGCGGTCGCCGTGGCTTGCTCGCGCTCATGATCGCGCTTCGACGGGCGGTAGTGTTTGTGGGCACCTTCCTCGCGGGATGCTCCGGCCCGGACGACTCGGACGCGAGCATCACCAGCGCTGGCCCGACGATCACCAGCGCGGGAATGACCAGCTCGGGCACCGACGAGGGCCTCGCCTGCGTGCCTGGTGCGCAGAGCTCGTGCGCTTGCCTCGGCGGCCCGGACGGCGTGCAGGTTTGCCGCCCGGACGGCTCTGGCTACGAGCCGTGCCAGGGCTGCGACGCGGGCAGCGGCGGCGAGGAGGGCAGCTCGAGCCCGACCTCGGATACGTCGGAGAGCGCCACGACGCTCGTGACCACGGCGGGCGTGACCGAGACGGGTACCAGCGGCGACGCGCTCCCGTGCCCGGGCGGCCCCGACGAGATCGACCTCCATCAGGCGACTCTCTTCGACAATCCGCCCAACCTCGCGGACTGGCCGGTGACGACGACCCTCACCGAGATCGACTTCACCGCCGACGGCGTTCACGTCCTCTTCTCGAAGATCGATGGACCGGATCGCTGGCCCGACATTGTTCCGCCCGGGTGGGACGGTCCGCTGCAGTACACTCTCGGGATGGCCGAGTGCATCGATGGGCAATGGTATGCGTCGGCGGCGATCCAATATTGGTACGGTCTGTCGGCCTCGGGCGGCAACGTCGCGCTCGAGAATCAAGTCGCGATGAACTGGTATTACGACGCCGGGCGTTGGGGCACGCTGGCCGGCCGCCAGCCGGCGACGGGCGAGATCATCGGCATCTTCGTGGTGGCGGGGAACGCCCGCGCCGTGCACGAGGACGACCCGCTGCAGTCGCCGGTCATGGAGCGCTCGAACGTCGTGCTCGTGCCCATGCCGGACCTCAACGGGGCGGCCCACAGCTTCTGACGGGCCGCGCGGCTGTCACCGCAGCGTTGAAGCTCGCTGGCGGGGTCGCCTACGCTGGCTCCCTGATGGAGAGTGACACGGCAATGGCCACAACCCCGGTGCCTCGCTGCTCACATGGGGGTGAGCACGACCACCGCGGTCGAAAGTCCGTCGACCTGGACGGTGACGCCGTCGCTCAGCAGGGCCTGACCGGTCGCGGCGGGGAGCGGCGTGGCGTGCAGGGCCTCGGTGACGGCGTAATTGGCGGCGGGGTCGAGCTGCAGGGCGGCGGCGTCGCGCAGCTCGACGTGGACTGGGCCTGCGGCGGTGTTGTCGTTGATCACGAACAGGTAGAGGGCCGCGGGGCTGCGGCGGGCCCACGCGAGGTGGCGGATCCCGGTCGCCCGGACGGCGGGCTCAATGCCGGCCTGGTCGGTGATGAAGCGTGCGAGCGTGCGGCTATTCTGGAGCTCGTTTGCGGGCAGGATGTAATAGTCGTCCTGGTTGTAGCGGGCCCACAGGTTGGCGCCGACGAAGATCCGCCGGCCGGCGGCGTCGTCGGCGATGTATGCGACGACGTCGCCGTTGTCGCCGAAGGGCTCGGTGCGCTCCCACAGGAAGGGCGCGAAGGCCGGGCCGTCCGGGGCCTCCCAGAAGCTCGCGTACCAGTAGCTGGGGAGCTTGCCCTGATAGCCAGTGAAGTCGGCGTTGACGGGGCCCGAGCGCGACGGGCCGACCCACACCCACTGGCCGGCGGGGACCCCGGGGAAGAGGGTCTGCGAGAGGTGCGAGGAGGCGGGAGTCGGCACGAAGTCGGCGCCGCGCTGGCCGGGCCACAGCATCTGGACCAGGGTCCCGCCGGCGGCGACATATTCGGCGAGCATGGTCGCGGTGGGGTCGTCGATGAAGTCCGGGTTGGGATAGAAGACGAGGTCGAAGTTGACGAGCTCGTCGGCGGCGAGGGTGCGGGCGTCGCGGATCACGGGGTTGATGCCGGCGTGGGCGAGCCAGCCGAACAGGGCCGGCATCTCCATGGTGTAGAAGCGCTGGAGGTCGTCGAGCAGGCCACCCTGGGGTGCGGCGTAGTTTCCGTTGGCGAGCACCAGCACGCGGTCGGTGACCTCTCGTGCGGTGAGCAGATCTTGCCCGTGGGTCTGCAGCAGCGCGCCCCAGCGGGCCATGACGTCGTAGCGGCCGGTCTTGCTGCCATCGGCGGTGAGCGCCGCCTGATAATCGTAGTCTGAATTGTCGAGGTTGAGGCCGTCGCGGATCACATAGAAGCTGGCGCCCTTGAGGCCGCGGCCGATGGATCGCGCGAGCAGCTGGTCGGTGGCCGCGGGGGCGACCTTGGGGTGGCCGAGGATCGGGTAGGCGTAGAATCCGCCCTGCAGCTCGGCGGCGTAGGCGAAGTCCTGGGGCCCGGTGGCGAGGTCGCCGTGATGGTCGTAGAGGCGGGTGAAGTAGTCGGCCTGGAAGGGCTGGTCCTGGAGGTTGTTGTTGGTCGTGAATTGTTTGGGGTAGAGGTCGAGGCCAGCCACGCCGATCGCGTTCTTGGTCGGGCCGTCGTGGACCAGGACGTTGCGCAGCGGGAGGTCGTCGAACAGCAGGGTGAAGGGCGAGTCGTTGGTGAAGTGCAGGGCGGCCGGCGGGGCGAAGCCCTCGGCGACGATCATGGCCTGCAGCTCGGCCAGGTAGGCGCCGGCGTAGGCTTGACCGGCCCAGTACCAGTCGGCGTACCATGGGTTCTTCGGCCATTCGCCCGCGCCTGCGCCGGGCTTGCTGGTGGGCGGAGCGACCGCGGCGAAGCTCTTGTGGGCGGTCTTGTAGCGGGCATTCAGGGCGTCGATATCCTTGTACTTCTGCTGCAGGAAATCGCGGTAGAAGGCGAGGGCGGTGTCGGAATAATCGACGCCGCCGAAGCGGTCGCCCCAGTACAGGTTGGTCTCGTTGTCGACTTGAACGGCGACGATGCAGCCGCCCAGGTGCGGCCGCGCGACCGCGAAGGCGGCGGCGTACCAGGCCTTCACGGCGGCGAGGTAGGTCTTGTGCAGGTAGGTCGGCTGGCGCTGGGTCGCGTCGTTGGTCGGCGAGTAGGTCCACAGGGCGCCGTTGGCGTCGCGCACCAGCGCCTCGGGGTGGTTGTCCTTGAACCACTGAGGGACGGCGCCGAAGGTGCCAAAGCCGCGCGGCCACTCGCCGGTGATCAGCGGACCTGGCTTGAAGACCACGTGCATGCCGCGGCCGCAGGCCATGTCGAGGAATACGCCGAGGTCGCGCGCGCCGGTGAAGTCGTAGGTATCGGGCGCCGGGCTATGATAGTCCCAGGGTACGTAGGTGCTGACCATGTTCATGCCCGCGGCCTGCATCGCGTCGAGGGTCGCGGCCCACATCGCGTGCGTCTTCTGGACGTCGAAGTCGGGGTCGCGGACGCGAAAGTAGTGGAGGTCGCCGCCGTAGAGGAAGGTCGGGACGCCGTCGATGCGCAGGGCGTCGCCGGCGATCTCGACGTGCGGCGGCGGGTCGCCGGTGCTGCTGTCCGGGTCGCCGGTGCTGCTGCCCGTCGTGTTGGTGCTGGCGTCGGAGCTCGCGGCGCTGGTCGTTGGCGACGATGGGCCGGTGGCGTCGGTGGGGCCGGTGGGGCCGGTGGGGCTGCCGGGGCTGCTGCTCGACTCACTCGTCGTCGTCCCGCTGCCGCCGCTGTTGCCACCGCAGGCAAAAGCGAGGAGCAGGAGGGTGAGCCGAGTTCGACGCGAGGCGTGCACGGGCCGAGATTGGCGCGCATCCGCGCCGGACGGCAAGCACTGAAATGGGGTCAGGACAGCGACCGTGGGTCTCGCCGCGCGGACGGACGGCAGTCTTGCCGCCGGCTCAGGCGGTGCCAGGTGCGGGCCGGCCAGCCCGAGCTGCTGCAAGCAGGCGGCCAGCGCAGCGTCGAGGTCCAGGTCGTCGTTCTCGGCGACGGAGGCGGTGGCCTTGTGGACCTGCGCGAGCACGGCCGGCCTTCGGCATGCACCTTCACGCCGCGACCACGGTCGACGGCCCAGGGCCGCAAGCAGCTCGAGAGGGTCTGCCGCTACATGTTGCGCCCACCCTTCGCCCTCGGGCGCCGTCCAGGCGCTCCCCGATGGTCGCGTGCGCGTCCACTTCAAGGCCGCCTGGCGCAGCGGCGCCGCCCATGCCGACATGAGCGCCGACAAGTTCATAGCCAGGTTGTCCGCCCTCGTGCCGCCGCCGGGCTTTCACATGACGAGATACTTCGGTGTGTTCGCAAATCGCCATCATCTTCGCGCCCGCATCATTCCGCCGTCCCCCGTCCCGACGCCCGGGCAGCAGCTCGCGCTCGGCCTCGCGGCCTCCGCGAACGACAAGCCCGACGACGACACCGAATCCTCGCCGCGGCCGCCCCAGCATCGGCTGGGCCAAGCTCCTCGCCCGCGTGTTCGCCGTCGACGTCACCCTCTGTCGCAAGTGCGGTGGCCGCATGCGCATCCTCGAGGTCGTTGATACCGCCGACGACATCGACCGCGTTCTCCACGGCGCCCGCGCGCCACCCCGGCCCCATCCTCCCGCACAGGTCTTGTTGTTCCCCGGCTGACCGAGGCGGTCGAGGAGATCGCCTCCGGCACCCACCTCGTGCAACACGCTCCAGAACTCGATGACCGAAGCCGTCCGAGGTCGAGCTCCAGCTTCACCAACGGCTCGCGTCGTGGACCATCGCCTCTCTGGTACTCGACCCGCCACCAGAATTCCCGCCTGAAACTTCTTGACCGCGTAGAGGGCTGTGGCCGCGGCATGGTGTCATGGTGGCGGTTCGTCTGGCGGCGCACAAGCTCTTGGCAGGGCAGCGGCGGTCGTCTATCCTGCCGGCGAACATGGTTCGGGGGATCTGGCGTGGCGTGGCGTTTTGCCTGACGGGATGTGTGTATGCAAACCCGGCGTTCGACGTCGGCGATGCGAGCGGCGGCGGTGCGGGTAGCGGCGGTGCAAGCACCGGCGGCGACAGCACCGGCAGTCCGACGAGCGGTGCGAGCAGCGGCGACGGGGGCAGCGGGAGTACGACGGGGGGCGCCTGCGGGGACGGGCCGGACGCGGACAGCGACGGACAGCCCGATGTCTGCGACCCGTGCCCAGACGACGCGGCGAACGACGCGGACGGCGACGGTCTGTGCGGCGACGCCGATCCGTGTCCGACGGGCGTCGAGGCGGACGCGGACGGCGACGGGGTGTGTGACCGGGCCGACGTGTGCCCGGGGTCTGATGATGCGCTCGACGGCGACCTGGATGGTGTGGCGGACGGCTGCGATCTGTGCCCGCAAGCTCCGGACGACGATGGCGACGGGGATGGCGTATGTGGGGACATTGACAACTGTCCGATGCTGGCGAACGAGGGGCAGGCGGACGGCGACGGCGACGGGCGCGGAGATGCGTGCGATGTGTGCAAGGATCCGCCCTTTGCCGACGACCAGGCCGACTATGACGGCGATGGGATCGCGTGCGAGGCGGACCTCTGTCAGCTCGACGGGCCGACGCCGCCGAGCTATCCGAACGCGGTCGGGCCGCACGCGGAGATCACGATCGTGGACGCGAAGATCGACGGCGGGGGCAACCTCGGGGTGGTGGCGCCGGGCGCGAATATCTCGCTGCAATACACGTGGAAGGTCAATTTCTGCGAGTGCCCGGGCTGTTATACGCAGGCGATGGTGGGGATCGTGGGGCAGCCGCCGGTGCAGTGTTTCTGGAATTTGGGGGTCGAGTACAATTGTCATGGATACCAGGACACCGAGGTGCAAGGGTTCCAGGCGCCGAACCAGGCGGGGACCTATGTGTTTCGCTTTAACCGAGACTATCAGGACAATTGGTGCAACCCGAACAAGGAGCTCGATTCGCCGATCTTCGCGGCGTTCTGCGTGAAGTAGGACTCGTCGACCGTGCGCCCGCCGAGGGCACCGCCCTCGGGACAGCATGGGCGCGAGGCATCACGGCCACCTCCGTTGGTGGCGGGTCGAGTACCAGAGAGGCGGATGGTCCACGGACGCGAGCCGTTGGTGAAGCTGGAGCTCGACCTCGGACGGCTCGGTCATCGAGTTCTGGAGCGCGTTGCGCGAGGTGGGTGCCGGAGGCGATCTCCTCGACCGCCTCGGCCGAGCGAGCCACATGCAGGGGTGAGCACGACGCCGGACCGCCCGGTCAGCCGGGGAACAACAAGACCTGTGCGGGAGGATGGGGCTGGGGTGGCGCTCGAGCTGGTGGAGGCGCGTACCTGTACTTTGTTAAAGTGCTGATATTACCAAGTGATTCGCCACAATCTCTACTCCTCGACGAAGTCGAGGTCGCGGCCGAAGGTCTCCTCGAGCTGCCACACGCTCAGCAGGGCGACACTGAGGCACGCGACGCCGACGCCGAGGGCCGCACCGGGCACGCCGAGCTCCGGCTTCAGCGCCTGGAAGCTGGCGGTGAGCAGGGGCACCGCGCCGCGCACGAAGTTCGGCGCGGTGGTGGTGACGGTGGCACGCAGGTTGGTGCCGAATTGTTCCGAGGCGGTGGTGACGAACACCGCCCAGTAGCCGCTGGCCAGGCCGACGCCGGCGCAGGTGGCATAGAAGGTGGCGAGCGAGCGGCCGCCGAGGCCGAGGTAGAGGCCGAGAGTCACGGCGGTGAGGCCGATGAACAGTGCCATGACCTTGCGGCGCGACCGCAGCAGCTGGCTCAGGGTGCCGCTGGCGAGGTCGCCGAGGGCGATGCCGACGTAGGCCCAGAGCACGGCGTAGGCGGCGTTCGGGGCCGGGTCGAGGCCGAGCGCGGCGCCCATCTCGGGGGCGAGTGAGACGAGGATCGCGAACACGAACCAGATCGGCAGGCCGCTGAGGATCACGGCGAGGTAGCGGCGCAGGCGACCGAGGTCGGTGAACAGCTGGAAGAAATCGCCGCGGCGGACACCGCCGCGCTGCTGGAGGCCGGCGAACATGCCGGACTCGTGCACGCCGATGCGCAGGGCGAGCAGCAGGAGGCCCATGCCGCCGCCGACGTAGTAGGCGGTGCGCCAGTGCAGGGCGTCGCCGAGCAGGCCGGCGGCGATGCCCCCCATGAGGCCGACGCCGGCGACCACCATGGTGCCGTAGCCGCGGCCCTGGATCGACATCAGCTCGGCGACGAGGGTGATGCCAGCGCCGAGCTCACCCGCGAGGCCGACGCCGGCGACCAGGCGCAGCCACGCGTAGGTGTCGACGTCGCTGACCATGCCGTTGAGGATGTTGGCCAGCGAGTACAGCAAGATCGACCCGAACAGCACGGACAGGCGGCCGCGCTTGTCGCCCAGCACGCCCCACAAGATCCCGCCGAGCAGCATGCCGTACATCTGCATGTCGAGCAGACGCAGGCCCTGGGTGGTGAGCGCCTCGCCGGACAGACCGAGCTCGCCGAGGCTCTTCATGCGGATGACGCTGAACAGGATCAGGTCGTAGATGTCGACGAAATAGCCGAGCGCGGCCACCAGCACGGCGAGGTAGGTGGCCCGATTCGTGGCGGCTCCGGGGTCGCGCATCGCCTCCTTGGTACCACAGGTCGCCACGCGGTGATGACGCGGTGACGGCGGCCGTGTAGGCTCGCGGCCCGCGATGACCGATACGAGCATCTACCTCGATCACAATGCGAGCACGCCGGTGCTGCCGGAGGTGCTCGCGGCGATGCTGCCGTACTTGCGCGAGCACTTCGGCAACCCCACGAGCGGGCACGCCTTCGGGCGCCGGGCCCGGGCGGCGGTGGAGCTGGCGCGAGCCCAGGTCGCAATGTTGGTTGGCGCGGCGCCGGATCAGCTGATCTTCTGCTCGGGCGGGACCGAGGCCAACAACCTTGCGATCCGCGGGGTGATGAGCGTCCGCGGCGATCGCCGGCACCTCGTCACCAGCGTCGCCGAGCACCCGGCCACCGCGGCTCCGTGCACCTGGCTCGAAGGACAGGGGGTCGCCGTCACGCGCGTGGGTCTGGGCGCCGACGGGCAGGTCCGCGAGGACGAGCTGGCGGCGGCGATCGGCGACGACACGGCCCTCGTCACGCTGATCCACGCACACAACTAGACCGGGGTGATCCTGGCGGCGGCGGCGGCGGCGGCGGCTCGCCTGGCCCACGCCCGCGGCGCGTGGATCCACCTCGACACGGCGCAGTCGGTCGGCAAGCACCCCGTCGAGGTCGCGGCGCTGGGCGTGGACCTGCTCTCGATCGCCGGGCACAAGCTCGGCGCGCCCAAGGGGGTCGGGGCGCTCTACGTCGGCCCGTGCGTCACGCTCGCGCCGCTGCTGCTCGGGGCGAATCACGAGCGGGGCCTGCGGCCGGGCACCGAGAATGTGGCCAGCATCGTCGGGCTCGGCGTCGCTTGCGAGGTGGCGCGACGCGAGCTGGGCGAGCGCATCGCTCGCTTCCTGGGCCAGCGCGAGCGCCTGTGGCGAGCTCTGGCGGAGGCGGTCCCCGGCCTGCGCCGGCACGGTGAGCCGGCGAGCTGCCTGGCCAACACGTTGCACCTGCGCTTCCCCGGGGTCAGCGGGGAGCAATTGTTGGCGCGCGCTCCGGAGCTCGCGGCGTCGACCGGCTCGGCCTGCCACGCCGGCCACGGCCAGGCGCCGGCGGTGTTGCTGGCGATGGGCGTGGCGGAGCACGAGGCCCGCGGCGCGCTGCGCCTGTCCCTCGGGCCAGGTACCAGCGAGCAGGATATCGACGGAGCCGCGCTGGCGCTGGCGCGTGCGTGGCGGTCGCTGACCATGTAGCCGCTGGCCGCGCTCACGCTGATCGCGGTGAGGCGGCGGCTGGCCGCCTCGTCTGCGCGTATGCGCGAGGTGGTCGACACCGCGGGGGTGGGTCCCGTTCGCGCAAAGCGTGCGCCGCAGCGCAAGTTCTGGGCCCGTCGCGGCCTGGCGACCGGCCAGATCCCGTCGATTACCGTGGTACGTATCTTGCTCTCGACTGCTCCCGCGTCATGCAAGAGATCGTCAATACCATGCTCGAGGACTTCGACCGCGACCCGGTCGAGGCGCTCAATCGCCGTCCGACCAAGTTCGACGCCGACGGTCAGCCCGTCGGCACCGAGACCGTGTTCTCGCCGTGGGACCTCCGCGCGGGCCGCGATATCTCGGGCCGCGACCAGTCCCGCAAGGCGCTGTCCATGCTCGACCACGGCGTGCTCATCCGGCTCGGGGACATCCTGCCCGGGCGGGCGCCCTGCGCCGAGGCCGACCGCGCCGATCTGCTCGTCGATCGCCTCGAGCACCGCACGCTCGCGGCGATGCAGGCCGCCGACCTCAGCGCCGCCCGCCTCGACGAGTCGCCGTGGTCCGACGACTACTGGGCGCTCTACCTCGGGGTCCTCGGCAAGCGCTACGCCGACCAGAACTTCCCCGGCGCGGACGACTGGCAGGAGAACTACGACTATATCCAGCGCCACCCGGCGCGCGACATCGTCGCCCGCGCGGACGCCGGGGCGATCGACCTGCTCTCGCCCGCGGAGAAGTATGACATCCTGGTCGGCGACACCGCGATGGGCCTGACCCAGCGCATGTGGGCCGAGGGCAAATACTATCACGATCATAACGGTGAGGTCGAGCCGTGGATGGGCATCTGCCACGGCTGGGCGCCCGCCTCGTATTGCCTGCCGCGGCCGCAGCGCGCGGTCGATGTGCTGGCCGCCGACGGCCGCACCCGGCTGCGCTTCTATCCGTCCGATATCAAGGCGCTCGGGACGCTGCTGTGGGCCAACGCGGACACCGTCTCGCGCTTCGTCGGCGGCCGCTGCAACGACAAGAAGCCGGCGGTCGACGCCTCCGGTCGGCTGGTCTCCGAGCGCTGCTTCGACACCAACCCGGGGACCTTCCACCTCAGCGTGGTCAATCAGATCGGCGTCTGCCGCCGCAGCGCGGTCATCGACGCCACCTTCGACTATGAGGTGTGGAATCAGCCGATCCACGGCTATCGCTATGCGCTGTTCAACCCGCAGACTCGGCGCTACGTCCCGGACCTGGCAGCGGCGACCGTGAGCCGCACGGCGTACACCCGCGACCACTTCGCCGCTCACCGCGGATCGGCGGCGGTCGCGGTCGCCGGCGTGATGATGCAGCTCTCCTATGTGGTCGAGACCAACCCGAGCCACGCGCTCACCGACAGCCCGGCGCAGGACAAGCTGCGCACGGCCCGGTATCTCTACGACCTCGAGCTCGACGCCAACGGCCAGATCATCGGCGGCGAGTGGTACACGAACAAGCACCCGGACTTCCTGTGGACGCCGCCGCCGAACACGCGGGCCCGCACGCCCGCGGACGCGCTCCTCAGCGGGAGCTGGGCCGCCGGCACGCCGGTCCCGGAGGGCTGGCGACGCCCGGCGTGGCGCGCCTCGGACAGCGCGAGCCCGTCGCCGCTGGCGGCGATCGTCGAGGCGCTCATCGAGCGCTCGCGCGGGTGAAGCTCATGCGGCTCGCCCGATTCGCCTGGGTGACGGCGCTGCTGGCCGCGTCGGCGGGATGCGATACGGGTAGGAGTCGCGAACAGCCCGCCTGCGCCGCGCTGGCTCGTCCCTTCGACCCGACGCGCGACGCGGACTACGCCGCCTATGCCGCGAGCGTCGCTCGCACGCGCTGTCCCAAGCCGTGGACGGTGCTGATCTACATGGCGGCCGATGTCGAGGACCTCCCGGCGCAGGCCTTCGCCGACCTGCGCGAGATGGAGGACGCGCTGGTCCGTGGCGGCGTAGCGGCGGCCTCGAGCGAGCGCGCCGACGTGATCGTGCAGCTCGACCTGCCTGGGCCCCCGGGTCTGCGGCGTTACCACCTGTTCTCGCGGACAGGTGCGGTGGAGCCGGTGGCCGTGGTGCCGAGCTCGCCGGAGGTCGCGTCCTTGCCGGAGGCGGAGGGCGGGCCGCCGGAGCAGGCGCTGGCGGAGTTCGTCGCCTGGGGTCGCGCGCAGTATCCGAGCGATCGCGTGATGGTGGTGCTGTGGGGCCACGGACAGGGCTGGCGGCCGCGCACGGAGACCGGCGAGCGGGTGCGCTACGTCGAGGGCGGCTTCGTCGGCGGCTTCGGCTTCGACCACAGCCAGGGCACGGTGATGGACGTGCCCGCCGTCGCTGCGGCGCTGCGCGGGTCGGGCGACACGCCGATCGACGTGCTGGTCACCGATGCCTGCCTCATGCAGAGCGTCGATGTCGCCGGCACGCTCGCCACCGCGGCGCGCAACCTGGTCGGGCACGAGCAGATCGATCCCTACGCGGGGTTGCCCTACGACCGCGTGATCCCGCTGGTCAACGGCCAGCGCCCGCCGCCGCCGCATCCGGCGTGTCGTACGGACGACGAGGCCTGCCGCGTCGCCGTGTCGCTGCCGCCGCTGCTGCTCGCGCCGGGCGGCGCGACCGAGGAGACATTCGTCGCCTCGGCCGCGGCCGCCGACGCGCTGAGCGGCGAGCTCCTGCCAGCGCTCGCCCGGCTCTCGACGGCGCTGGTCGCATTCCTCGACGAGGACCGAATGCGCAGCATCGACGTCCTGGCGCGCCTGGCCTCCCGGAGCCCCGGCGAGGCCATCCCCGGGTTCGCCGGCAATACCGTCGACCTCGGGGTGTTGCTCGTGCGGCTGCGCCAGGAGGCCCAGGAAGAGGCGCTCCGCTGCGCGTCCCCGTGTCCCGGCGTCACCGGCTTGCTCGCGGCGCTCGACGACAGCGAACGAGCGCTCGACGCCGTCGTCCTGACCGTGGCGGTCGGACCGGCCTACGCCGAGGACGACGCCTATGCGTGGACCTCGGGGCCGCTCGGTCTGTCGGTCTGGCTCCCGCCGCATGCCGAGGTGTTGGCGGCCCGTCGAGCCGCGTTCGCCAGCAGCCCCGCGAGCGGATGGTTGCCGTGGCTCGATCGCCTCCACGCCGCCCCGTGACAGGGCCATGGCTACGGATCCTTCTTGCCCTCGATCACGGTGCCGACCCGCTGCAGCAGCTTTCCGAACAGCGAGGGATGATAGTTGATCACGAAGGAGAGCAGCGAGGTGAAGCCGGCGAGGCGCACATACTGCCGCTGCGTCGGGGCCGCGGGGTCGTCGCCGAAGATGAGGACCCCGGCGATGAGCGACAGGTAGACCAGGAAGGCGCGCAGCAACGCGGAGTTTCGCGGCGAGGTGGTGTCCTGGGCGCTGTCCGCGAGCTCGGCGTCGGTGCCGAGACTGGCCCGGGCGCCGAGCGCCCCGAGCAGCCCGGCGATCAGGCAGAGGATCGCCACGTTGGTGAGCGTGTAGGTCCCGATCACCACCAAGCCGTTGACCAGGGTCCCGGTGAAGCCGCCCGCGAGGACCGAAAACGCCTCACGATAGGGCCGCGAATCCACCAGCGTGCCGAACAGGAAGGTGACCAGCCAGATGACGATGCCGAGCCACAGCATCACCATGTCGGCGATCGTCAGGGAGCTCCTCGAGGGCGGTGCAGTGGCCATGAGGGTCGCAGAGCAATCTTCGTGCCATCGACGCAAACCACGTGGGCGGGCGAAAGGTCCACCGGGCGGCGAAGCGGCTGCGCGCGGCCGCCGAGCGGCACTGGCGAAGCGCTGGCCTTGGGGGGCCGCAACGGCGACAATGCTCGCGTGCTCCGTGGGCTCCTGCTCGGGTGGTCGGTCGCGGCCGTTTGTGGGTCCGGAGAGGCCCGTGCGCCGGCCACGGCGTCGACCAGCCCCGAGTTGCCGGCTCGCAACGCCGTGTCCGCGTCGGTGAGCTCGCCGGCGAGCTCACCGGTGAGCTCGGCTGGCGAGGGATCGACGATCACGTCCAGCGATGATTGCCCCGACGCGCCCGAGACCCGCAACGGCTATCGCGACGCGGACGGCTGTCCCGACGATCTGCCGCCGGAGCTCGCGGCGATCACCGGGGTGATCGAGGGCGTGGTGTTCGAGCTGGACAAGGACATCATCCGCGCGGGGACCTCGCGCGAGGTCCTCGATGGGATCGCCGAGGTGCTGCAGCGTGTACCGGAGGTCCAGGTCGAGATCCGCGTGCATACGGCGCACGAACCAGGCATGCAGAGCTACGGTCGCTGCCTGAGTTGCAGGCGGGCCGGCGCGATCCGCAACTACCTCATCTCGCGGGGCGTGGAGCCGACGCGCCTCGTGGCGCGGGGTTATGAGTCGAGCCTGCCTATCGCCGACAACCGGACGCCGGAAGGGCGCCGCCGGAACCGACGGGTGGAGCTCGTGCTGCGCGAATGAAGGCCCAAATACCGTCAGGGCACGAGCACGAGCTTCCCCATCACCTCGCGCCGCTCCATCCGCGCGAGCGCCTCGCCGGCGCGAGCGAAGGGCAGGATCGCATCGACGTGCGGTCGCAGGCGCCCCGCGGCGACCGCGGCGAAGATGGCATCCGCGTTGGCCCGGTGCCGCTCCGGCTCGCGCGCCACGAAGGCGCCCCAGAACACGCCGACGATCTGGCAGCCCTTGAGGAGCACCAGATTGAGCGGGATCTTCGGGATCTCACCATTCGCAAATCCCACCACCAGATAGCGCCCTGCCCACGCGATCGAACGCAGCGCCGCTTCGGTGAATGGTCCGCCGACCGGGTCGTAGACCACGTTCACGCCGTCGCCGCCGGTCAGGCGCTTCGCGCTCTCCTTCAGATCTTCGCGCACATACTGGATCGTCTCGTCCGCCCCGTGAGCGCGACAAAACGCCAGCTTCGCGTCGCTCGAGGCTGCCGCGATCACGCGCGCGCCGAGCAGCTTCCCGATCTCCACCGCGGCGATCCCGACGCCGCCCGCCGCGCCGAGCACCAGCAGCGTCTCGCCCGCTTGCAGGTTCGCGCGATCGATCAACGCGTGCCAGGTGGTCGCGTAGGTCAGCAGCGTCGCAGCCGCGACCTCGAAGCCCACAGCGTCCGGCACCTCGATCACCGCGGCCTCCGGGACGACGATCCGCTCCGCGAAGGCCCCGTGGATCACGGTCACCGCCACGCGATCACCGACCGCGACGCGGGTCACGTCCGCCCCGACCGCGGTCACCACTCCCGCGGCCTCGCCTCCGGGCACGAAGGGCGGCTTCGGCCTGAATTGATACTTCCCGTACGAGAGTAGTACGTCTGGAAAATTCACCGCCGCGGCGCGCACGTCGATCGACACCTCGCCCGGCCCGGGCTCCGGCTCCGGCAATTCATCGACGCGGAGACCCGGGGGTCCGATGAGCTCGTGACAGCGAATGGCGCGCATGAGAGCCGCACACTATCACGGACCTCGCGCCGCGAGCCTCGCACGGCCACGCCGCGCTCGCCGGACCGCCGACCTCGCAGTCGCCGCTGGAGACTTGAGCGACAGATGCGCGCGAGCACGCATTGACCGCCGACCCGGAGCGAGGCGCTGTCCGCAGACGATTGACACGCCCGCCGATCTTGCCCAGCATCGGCGCCATGCAGTTACGTTGGCATGGACTCTGCGCATCGATCTGTGGCCTTGCGTTCGCGGCTTGCGGTGACGACGGGGGCGGCTCCACCACCACCACGCCGATGACGACAACGACGGTCGGCATGACCACGGCGATCGACGAGTCGACCGGGGCCGCGCCCACGAGCCAGGCCGCGACCACCGAGGCCCCGACCACCGGCCCGGTCGACACCACGACCACCGACACCACGGGCCCGGTCGACACCACCACCGGCGACACAGCGAGCACCGGCACCGCCGCGGTCTGCGGCGACGGCATGGTCGACGGCGACGAGCAGTGCGACGACGCCAATCAGCGACGACGGCGACGCCTGCACCAACGCCTGCACGCTCGCCACCTGCGGCGACGGCGTCGTCCGGCCCCGGCGAGACCTGCGACGACGGCAACCAGATCGACGACGACGACTGCACCAACGCCTGCGGCCCGGCCTCGTGCGGCGACGGCAAGGTCCAGTCCGGCGAGGAGTGCGACGACGGCAACCCCGACGACACCGACATGTGCATCAGCAGCTGCAAGCTCGCGCTGTGCGGCGACGGCTTTGTGCAGGCCGGCAGCGAGGCCTGCGACGACGCCAACGACGTCGACACCGACGCCTGCCTGGTCGGCTGCATCGCCGCCAAGTGCGGCGACGGCCTGGTCCAGGACGGCGTCGAGGACTGCGACGACGCCAACATGTCCGACCTCGACATGTGCACCAACGCCTGCAAGACCCCCGCCTGCGACGACAAGATCCGGAGCGGCGACGAGAGCGACGTCGACTGCGGCGGCAGCTGCCCCGCCTGCCCGCTCGGCAAGGCCTGCGCCACGAGCCCCGACTGCACCAGCAAGTTCTGCAACCTCGGCACCTGCGAGGTCCCCAAGAGCTGCCAGCAGATCAAGACCGCCGACCCCATGGCCAGCGACGGCACCTACACGATCGACCCCGACGGCGCCGGCCCCGGCGCCGCGATCACTGCCTACTGCGACATGAAGACCGACGGCGGCGGCTGGACCATGGTCTTCAAGCTCAGCTCGGGCGTCGCCGGTGACGCCAACAACCTGTGGAACGGCGCCGCGCTCAACGAGAGCGACCCGGCCCTGCTCGACCTCAAGAAGTCCACCAAGCACTACGTCAGCGGCTACATCGCCAATTACTGGAACAAGGGCGGCGTGGTCATCACCGATGTGCGCACGCACGTGTACAAGAACGCCGCGATCCAGAAGTTCTGGAAGTACGACGGTACGACCACCACCAGCATCAACTGGTTCACCAACACCCGCCTCACCGCCTCGTCGTACCCCGATCTCCCCGGCGGCCCCTTCAACTACTACGCGATCGCCGGCGACGGCGCGAACGGCCGTCGCTGGTTCATCAATCGCCAGTATGGCGGCTGCAACGTCGACGCGGGCTGGCTCATCATCGACAGCGCCCCCGATCCTTGCACGTGGGAGACCAACGTCAACGCCCCCGCGCTGCGCATCCTTTACGCCCCCGGCGTCAGCTTCACCAACTGGCAGACGGCCGTCGACAACAACCAGATCGGCTTCGCGGAGGTCTTCGCGGTCTTCGTCCGTTGATCGCCCGAGTGAGCTTGTCGCGGGGCTCCGGCGATGCAATGCTCCCGCGTTCATGTCGTTCGTGACCACACTGCTCCTCGCCCTGGTGGTCGCCGGCTCGCCGGGCAAGCCGCGCAAGGTCCGGAACATGCCGGACGGGTGGACCTGGCCGCCGTCGGCCGCGATGAAGGAGGCCGGTGCGCGTTGTCTGGCTGCGCTCGACGCGGCCGAGGTCCAACATCGGCCGGCCGCGCCCGTCAAGAAGATCGCCACCCCGATCGAGATCCCGGAGATGCGCATCGGCGGCATCACGCTGGTCCCGCTGCGCGGCGAGGGCCCGTTCCCGATGGATTGCCACTTTGCGGCCGCGATCGCCGGTGTCGCCCCGGAGCTGCGGGCCCTGGGCGTCCGGTCCCTGCACTTTCGTACGCTCCACAAGTACCGGGCCGTGCGCAAGCGCGGCAAGAGCATGCGATTCCTCAGCCGTCATGCCGTCGGCCTGGCGATCGACGTCTTCGAGGTCGGCTTCGACGACCGCGAGATCTTGCGGGTCAAGGCCCACTGGTCGGCGGCCGACCATCGCCTGGCGAAGGTCGCCGCAGTGTTCGAACACGCCGCCGCATTTCGTACCCCGCTGACCCCGGCGAACGACCCGCGAGACCACGACGATCACCTCCACCTCGAGGCGCACATGCAGCTCGGCGACCGCGACGCCGCGCTCGTCCCGAAGGACGAGCCGTGAGGCGGCAGGCCGAGCTGTCCTTCGATCTGTGGTGAATCCGCGAGCGCCGGGGACCAGGCGCCGTGGTAGGTGTGGGTCATGCTCCGCGCAGGCATGTCGTGCTCGCTGTTGGTGGCCCTGGCCTGTCATGCTGGTGACACCGGCGTCGTCGGGGCCGCGTCGACGAGCGGCGAGACAGGCGGCGAGACAGGCGGCGATACGTCGGGCGCGTCGACCTCGGCGGCGAGCTCGTCGGCTGGCAGCTCGTCCGGCGAGCCGACCTCGGGCGCCTCGGGCGTGGGCGTCACGACCGACGAATCGGACCCGACGACCGGGGCGGTGATGTCCTGCGGGGTCGTCGATATCGCGGGCAGCTGCGTCGACGTCGCGGCGTGCGGGCCCGGCTCGACGTCGTTTCAGGCGCTGTGTGACGGACCGCCGGCGCTGCAGTGCTGCGTGCCCGCCGGGCCGCCGTGCAGCGTCGACGGGGCCCCGGGGCTGTGCATGAGCGCGGCCGGATGCGCGGCGCCGTTCGTGGCGACGCCGGGCCGCTGCCCCGGGGAGGCCGACATTCAGTGCTGCAGCGACCCCGCGACCGCCTGCGATCCCGATGCAGCGCCGCGTCCGAACGAGGGGCTCGCGGAGCTGACGTGGGATCCCTCGTGCCCGCCGGGCATGATCGGCAGCGACGGTTTTTGCATCGACCGGCACGAGGCCTCGCTGGTCGAGATCGACGCGCGCGGGCAGGTGGTGGCCAGCTGGTCGCCGTATGTCAATCCCGGGAGCACGCGGGTGCGCGCGGTGTCGCTGCTCGGGGCGGTCCCCCAGGGATACATCTCGGAGCTGCAGGCGGCCGCCGCGTGCGCGGAGGCGGGCAAGCGCATGTGCAGCGACCTCGAGTGGCTGCGCGCGTGTCAGGGCGCGAGCGCGGCGATTTATCCGTACGGCGACGCGGTGATGCCGGGCGTGTGCAACGACGCCCGGGCGGTGCATCCGGCGGTCGAGTATTTCGGGACCGCGGATCCCTGGATCTACGGAGAGCTCGACAATGCGTGCATCTCGCAGATACCCGCGAGCCTGGCGATCACGGGGCAGCACCCCGGCTGCGTGTCCCAGGACGGGGCGCTCGACATGATGGGGAACCTGCACGAATGGACCGCCGATCCCGAGGGGAGCTTTCGCGGCGGATTTTATGTCGATACGGTGCTCAACGGACCCGGGTGTCTATATAAGACCACGGCCCACGACGTGACGTACTGGGACTATTCCACGGGGTTTCGCTGCTGCGCGGATTAGTGGCTACGGCAGCGCGCAATACGCCGGGAAGCTCTTCGGCAGCCCGTCCTTGTACGGCGACGGCTTTGTGCCGTACGGGTGATCGCGGAAGAACTGCCACACGCCCGCCTGCGCGGGCCCCTGCGGGATGCTGTGGCCCATCCCGTGATCGCAGATGAACGCGAAGCCGCCGCGGTCCTCGATCACGGCCTGGTACATCTCGCTGGTCTGCTGGAACATGAGGAGCACCACGTCGCTCGGGCCGCCGTGGAAGATCATCGCGGACAGCGGATTGCTCGGCTCCTGGTCCGGCGGGGCCGTGATGAGGCCGCCCGAATATGGCGCCGCGCTGGCGATGTAACCCGACCGGCGAATGCTCATCTGCGAGGTCTGCAGCCCGCCCGCGCTCATGCCCGCCGTATGAATGTGCGTGACGTCGACGCCGAGCTGTTCGATCGCGCAGGCCAGCACTTCGTCGGCGAGCAGCAGGTCGTCCTCGCGCGACCCGAGCACCAGCCACCATGGGAAGTCGCCGGCGGCTGGATCGTGCGCGGGCGCCACGATGATCCCGCCCTGTGCCACAACCTGGGCGACGTAGCTCGCCCCGAGCCCGTACAGCGCCTCCTCCGGCGAGCTGCCGGTCCCGTGCCAGTAGAACACCAGCGGCCCGTCCATCGTCGCCGCCGCGTCGGACAGCCACAGCCGCACCGCGCGCGGCTCCATCCCGGCGGGTGCGAACATCACCTCCCCGTCGGCCAGCTTCGGGCAGGTCCCCGTCGGCGTCGGCAACATCGTCGGCATCATCGGCATCATCGGCGGGCCCGGCTCGCCGCTCGTCGACGCCTCCGCGCCGGTGTCCTCCGTCCCGGGCCCGGATGTCGTCATCGCCGACGTGACGCCGGTGGTCACGCCGCTGGAGCCGACGTCCGACGTCGTCCCTTGCCCGCTCGAGCCCTCCTCCCCGTCGGGTGAGCCCGACGCGCCGCAGGCGATCACGAACAGGAGGCCGGGAGCGGCGAGGCGGAGGCGAGGCAGCATGCGCACATCCTACACGCTGCCTGGATCCTTCGCGCCACGACCTGATATAGAGTGACCGCATGACGTCCGTGCCCGAGTGGACCGCGATCGCAGTGCAGATCACGCGCTGGGCGCTCGAGCCTGCGACGCGCAGCCTCGGGCTGGCCGAGGCCCTCGACGGCCTGGGTGCGCGCCTCCTCGCGGCGGGCGTCCCGGTCCGGCGCATGCGCACGAGCGTGACGACCAAGCACCCGGAGCTGTTCGTGCGGGCGGTCATGTGGCACGCCGAGCGAGGCACCAATGTGCGGGACGGGAAGCGCGACCTGCTGGTGACGGCGGTCTATCTCGGGAGCCCAGTGGCGCGGGTGAGGGCCGGTGAGCCGCGGATCCGCTGTCGCCTGACCGGCCCCGACGCGGATCTCTCGTATGCGATCTGCGAGGAGCTCGCCGCGGAGGGGCTCACCGATTATGTGGTCTATCCATTGATCTTCGGCACCGGCGAGCGGACCTACTTCTCGTTCGCCACCGACGCCGCCGACGGCTTCTCCGAGGCCGATCTGTCGCTGTTTGCGGCGCTGCTCCCGGTGCTCAGCGTGCGCGTGGAGGTGGAGTCCATCAATTATGCCCTGTCGAGCCTGCTCGAGGTCTACCTCGGTCACAACGCGGCGTCGCGCGTCCTCGCGGGGTCCTTCATGCGGGGTACGGGTCAGCCGATCCACGCCGCGATCTGGTTCTGCGACATGCGTGGTTTCACCACGATGGCCGATCGGCTCCCGGCGACCGAGGTCGTGAAGACCCTCGACCGCTTCTTCGAGAGCGTCGCCGGGCCCATCGGGCCGCATGGGGGCGAGGTCCTGAAGTTCATCGGCGACGCGGTGCTCGCCATCTTCCCCGTCCTCGCCGATGGCGTCGGTGCCGCCTGCGGCCGTGCGCTGTCGGCGGCGAAGGCCGCGGTCGACGGCATTTCGCTGCTCAACAGCGGTGGGGACATTCCACCGATCGATCTCGGCATCGGGCTCCACGTGGGCGAGGTCATGTATGGCAATATCGGCGCGCGCGACCGCCTCGACTTCACGGTCATCGGCGCGGTCGTCAATGAGGTTTGCCGGGTCGAGTCCCTGTGTCGGGCGCTCGCCAGCCCGATCTTGATGACCGCGGCCTTCGCCGCGGCGTGTGACCGGGACCGGGTGCGGAGCCGGGGGATCCACGAGCTCAAGGGCGTGGCGGCGCCCCAGGAGATCTACGCGCCGGCCGAGGATTGAACTGCCGAGGATCAGTGACGTGCTGCGGAGCTGCTCAGCGGTCCGATAGATGCGCCCGCGGCCGGAGCCATTGTTCATCGCCAGCGCCGAGCTGTCCCCGTGGCATGCAAGCGCGGCGCAGGACCGGCAGCACCGCGCGCGCATCGACCCCGCACAGACCCGAGGCCCAGGCTGCGTTCGCCTCCACGATCGCCCAGCCGCGCCCGGCGATCTCCCCGACGTCGATCACGACGGCCGGCGGCAGCGCGACCTCGCTGCGCAGCAGACGCTCGAGGCAGGCGCGTGCGTCTCGCTCCTCGTCCGGGCCGAGCGGCCACTCGCCGAGCTCGGTCTGCGCCAGCTGCCCGTCGCGTATGTACGCCGAGAGGCCGACGACCGTCCGCTCGCACACGAAGGCCCGGACCTCGACCCCGAAGCGCACCGGCTCCGCGATGAGCACGGGCAGGTCATCGGCCACCAGCGCATCGACCTCGACCGGCGCGTAGACCCGCGCCGGAAAGAACTTGTCGTCGACCGGCTTGACGAAGACCGGGCCCGTCAGGCGCCGGGCCACGCCGAGGGTGGCGAGCTCGATCTCTCGCAGCCGCAGCGCCGCCGGTAACTCGGGCAACCACGCATATGTCGGCTCGAGCAACGCGAGGTCCAGCGCGGCGGCGACCGCATCGGCGAGCATCGTCTCGCCGTAGATCAACACCTCGGCCGGATCGACCTCGCCCGCCAGTTCGGCCGAATCGCTGATCTGGCGCACGCGCGTGGTGCTCCACCCGGACGCCAGCGCCGCCTGCCACAGGGCGATCGAGTCGGCGGAGTAGCGCGGCGAGAGGATGAGCCTGGGCATGCCCGACGATACGCACGGCAGCCGTCGCTGGCCAGCGCCTGCTGGCTCGACTCGCCGATACCCGCTCAGGTCACGAGGTTCCAGTCGTAGGTGACCTGGTAGTGCGCGTGCGGGTCGCTCCCGCCGTGGATGAACGCGTCGAGGACGCCGGGCGCGGTGGTCCGGCCGCCGTCGTCGGCGACCGCGTCGCGACCCGCCACGAGCATCGTGACCGTCGCTGGATCGAAGGGGTCGTCCTCGACCCACCCGAGCACCGGCTTGAGGATCGCATCGAGGCCGATCTTGAGGGCGACCGCCAGCGCCTCCTTCAGGAGCGAGTTGTCGACCTTGTCCTTGAGCTGGTCCTTGAGCTGCTTCTCCGCCCATTCCTTCGCCTTGTGGATCGCGCTGATCAGCCACTTCTGATCGCTGAAGTCCTTCTCGACCAGGAGCAGCGTCGCCGACATCACCTTCGGGAAGGTGCCGCTGTCGACCGGGAGGCTGGCGAGGACGCGTCGCTGGAGGTTGATGCTCGCCCCCTTCTTGAACGACCCGACGCGAAATGGCGACACCTCGACCGCATAGACGCTCTTCGCCGCGCCGCCCGCGACGTCCTCGGTGACCGTGAGGACCCCGCCGAGGTCGATCTCGTCCTTGCCCCACTCGCGTGAGTCCTTGATGCAGCGGACCGAGTGGACGCGGAGCTCGAGGTTTCGCGCCGGCGCGGCGGGCGGCGCCTCGAGGCCCTGGAATATCGGGATGAACCATTGCCAGTCGAAGAAGGGCAGGCCGATCTGGTCGCCGATCGGGAGGCTCAGACCGAAGTCGAGCGGAGGGCCGACCAGCGCCAGGCGCTGGTTGGTGGCGGCGCCCGCGAGGCGGGCGCGACGAGCCGGCGGCGCCGTGGCGATGATATCGAGGAGCGTGGCCTCCAGGCTCTTGTGCTTGCGATCGATCGGGAACTCGTTGGGGCGCTCCAGGTGCAGGCGGACCTTGTGGACCGCCGCGCGGCTGCGCTGCTCGAGGGCGTTCAGGAGGGGCTCCGCCTGTTGCTGGGCGTGCTTTGGGATCTTGATGTCACGGATCATTCGGGTCATGTCACGTCACTCCTTTTGGTCTCGTCGGCTCCGTTCAAACATCGCGGGGGTGGCCGCCGCCGCGCGGGTTTTGCTTATCGTCCGGGTCGTCCTGGCCTGAACCACCGTCCCCCGGGAGCACGGGCAACCCGAGCTCGCGGTCGCCGAACCATGCCGGCTGGTGCGACGGGCCCCGCGGTCCGGTCGTGTCCTTGAATTCGCCGATCTGCCCCCAATGGCCGGAGTAGCGCAGCCAGCCGGGAGGTGCCGGATCGACCCACTCGATCCGCTCCCAGGTCCGCCACTCCGGGCCGCCGTCCGCGGTGTGATCGTCGGGGAGGTTGTTGCGCGGCTGCGTGCCGCCCTTGCGATAGGAGGCGTGGCTGTGCTTCGCCGAGTACACGACCAGGTGGCCGTCGACGAAGCTGCACTCCGCGGCGGCGAAGGCCCGCCCATCATGGTGCGCCGAGAAGAAGACCCGCTGGACCCGACCATTGGCCACCCGGAGGGTGACATGCTCCCAGTCGCCCTCGTGGGCGAAGCTCACGGGGCCGGGGGCCATGTCACCGTTGTAAGGGTAGAAGAACCAGTACTGGATATCTTCGTAGTCAGGCCAGGGGAGGACGTGGACGTAGCATACCGCCGCGCCGAGATCGCCGCGCCGGATCGTGTCCTCCGCGCCGACGATCTCGAGGAAGAAGTCCGACGGGCGATCGCCGCCGGAGCGCTGCCCCTCGCAGGCCTGGGCGACGATCGTCGCGTCATTGACCCGACCGGCCTCGAGGATCTGGCGGTCCTTCTTCCAGCTGCGATCGAAGCGCATGCGCACGTGCGGCAGGAACCAGGGGACGGACGCCGGCTTGTACGGGTCCTGAGGGTGGAGGCGCACGAGCGGCGCCAAGCGCTTGATCAGGGTGAGGTCAGCCATGGGATGGGCTCCACTTCGATCGGGCCAAAGAAGCGAGCGCGCCGCTCAGCCCGTAAGCGCAGGCGCGTCCGGTCGACTATCGTGGTCGACCTCTCCCGAGAGGACGAGGGCCAGATCCAGGTGGCGCACAACATTCGCGGCCCGCGGTGGCTCGCCCTTCGCCCAGTCGTGCGGCCATCGGCTCGCGCGTCCGCGCGCACGGCCTCTTCTTCACAGCGACTCGACAGCCAGCAGGTCCGCGAGGGCGGCGGCCTGGCGCACGATGTCGGGCACCGCCGTCGTCTCCCACAGGTGAGCGCGTCGCAGCGCTCCGAGCGTGAACAACCACGGCGATGATATCCCGTGCTCGTCGATCGCCCGACCGCACGCGTCGGTCATGACCCCGAGTCCGAGCGGATCTGGCTGCAGCACCCCCTCCGCGAGCAAGTGCCGAAACAGCGCCCCGGGCCAGGCGCGCACGTCCGTCTGCGGCCCCGTGCACAAGATCAGGCGGTCGCAGCGGAGGCGCCGGATCGTGGTTTCTCCGCGTGGCATGAGTTCGACGACGAGGCCGGATTCCTCGCGGATCGCCGCGATCCGCCCGGGCACGAGCAAGACCTGCCGATCCGCGCGCAACGCCTCGATCACCGCCAGCGAGTCCGCCGCGGCCCGGTGGCGCAGCACCTCCCAGAACGGCCGGACCTTGGCCATGAATGCGTGCTTCTCCGCGAGCGGCAGGCTGCGCCACACCGCCGTCGTGTGCGGGCGCAAGGCGTCGATGACACGCTGCCATGGGATGCCCGCCAGCTCGGCGCGCTGCACCTCGGCGCGGAGGTGGCGGCACAGGCCGAGCACGCTGCGCGGCAGCTTCTGGGGGTCGAGCTCCACGGATGCATGGCCGTGCGCCCCGGGTTCGAGGTGCGGCCGCGGCAGCAGTCCGTGCCGCGAAGTGACGAAGATGCGTCCGCGGTGGCCCTGGTTGCGCAGCGCGAGCAGCACGTCGACCGCGGTCAACCCGGAGCCGACCAGCAGCAGCTCCTCGTCCGCCGCGATGCGGGCCAGCGAACCATCGCTCCACGGATCGTCGATGACCCATGGCGAACGCAGCAGCTCTGACGATAGCGCCGCGGGAGCCGCGGGCAGCTGATTACCGGTCGCCAGCACCACGGCGTCCGCTCGCAGGAAGGTGCCGTCCGCCAGCGTCACCCCGTCGGCCGCGGCCGCGACAGCCTCGCTGCGATGGAACCACAGCTTGCCGCGGCCGTCGGCGATGGCGTCAGCGAGCCGCGCCTCGACGTAGGAGCCGAACAGATGCCGCGGGAGCAGGGCCCCGGCGCCCACGGTGGTCCCGCCGTCGCGCGCCCACTCGACGAAATCGTTCGGGCGCTCGGGGAGCACGCTCATGCGCTCGGCCGGAACATTGAGGCGAAGCGCCGGATCGCTGGTCCCGTAGGCTGGGCCGCGCCCCAGGCTCGGGCGGCGCTCGACGATCGACACCCGCATCGTGCCGCTCGCGGGTCGCAGCAGGTGGATCGCCAGCGCGACGCCCGAGACGCCGCCGCCGACAATAACGACGTGACGCCCCTCGTAGGTCGACGGCGGCTGGTCGATCGGCAGCGCCGGCGCGTAAGCGTGCAGCGAGACCAGCGGCTCGCGGCCCAGGTTCGTGATCTGATGGACCAGTCCGGGGCTGCCCTCGGCGATCACGGCCCCCGGCTCCCAGCACGCGTCGGGCTGACCGAGGCGGATCTCCGTCGACGTGCCAGCGACCACCCGAAAGGCGCAGGCCGAGTGGCCGTGAGCGTGCAGCGAGGTCCGTTGGCCCGGCAGCCAACACAGCACCCGGAGCTCGAAGCGGGGCCGCTTCAGCATGCTGTTGCGACGGTAATTCCTGGCGCCGAAGCTGACCCATGGATCGAGGTCACCCAGCTCCAACGGCACCGCCGCGAGCGCGCGCGCCAGCGTCTCGCTCGTGATGGCGGTCGACGCCTCAATGGTCGCGACCAGCCGCTCGACTCGGGGGGACAAAGGACTGTGCATCGGGACGGCCGTGCCGCGTGCGGAGCATATCCGCCGCCGTCCCGGCGAGCAATCCACCGTTCGCTCGCCGCTGGATAGTCATGATCGACGTAGGCGAATGACAGGAGCGCGATGATGTGGTGGGCTTGCCTGGTTCGTGCCGTGGTGCATGACGCCTGATCGACAGGCCGCGGCATGCGGATCCGCCGTATGGGCTTTCTCGGTGGCGCGGGTAGGCGCCCTGGGCGTTGGACCGGCGGCCGGGCCGCCCCGCGACGCTGGCGGACTCGCGCAGGACGGGGAATGATGGTAGGGGACCACAGCGAGGGCGCGATCGCTGCTGCGCGGGTGAGGGTCGTTGACTGCGGACCTCGGATCGACGCATACAGGAGCGGTGGACCGGGCGAGCGCCCGGTCGATCGGGATGGGGAGGGTAGGATGCAATCTCGTGGGCTTGGAACTTGGGTTGGCATTGGCTCTGTGAGCGGTGGTCTGCTCGTCGCGGCCTGCGGTGACAGCACCGGCGGCACCGCTGCCAGCGAGAGCGCGGGCTCGACGGGGACGAACCCGCAGACCGGGAGCAGCGCGCCCACCGAGGCCAGCGCGACCGGCTCCGTCCCGACCGGGAGCGGTTCGATGAGCGACTCGCAGGCCAGCGCCAGCAGCTCCACGGCGGCCGTGAGCGCGACGGACTCGTCCACGAGCCTGACCACCACCGGCCCGGACACCAGCGACACCACGTCGCCCGCGTCGCTCAGCGACAGCAGCAGCGGCGCGAGCACAGGCGGCGAGAGCAGCGGCAGCACCGGCGATCCACCGGAAGAGAAGCTGTGCAGCGCCGATCTCCACGCCGTGGTGAATGGTCAGGGCGAGGTGCTGGAGATGTGCGGGCCGACCCAGGGTTGTGCCAACGCCATGTGTATCGACGCCTGCGACGCCGCGGCGCAGAGCCAGGCCAACTTCGGCTGCGCCTTCATCGTCCCGACCCCACCGGCCTACCCGCCCGCGCTGCCACCCTGCTTCGCTGTGTTCCTGGCCAACACGGTGCGCGCCCATCCCCCAGAACTCCCCCGTACCGGCAGATCGGCCGCTATCCCACGTAAACGGGCGTTCTGGCGGGGTGGGGCGCGCCCGGGAGGGACCGACGTGGCCCGGAACGACCCGGATTTTGGCAACACTTTGGCAACAGATTTGGCAACGCCGGGAGGGCGTCGCCAGCCCGGCCGACGCCGCCCGAAGCGTGATATCATCCGCGCCCGCAAGAGGACCTCGTCATGCCCACGGTACGCTCCCCCTCGCGCCGGGTGCTCGCCTTTGCCGCGATGATCACGATCGGCTGCGCCACCGTGGGGACTCGCCAGGTCGAGCCCGAGCAAGAAACCACGCCGGCGTCGGGCACCGGCGACGACTCGCCGGGGCGCCAGACGGCCGTCCCGGTCGCGGCTCCGTCCAACTCCGGGACGAAGCTCCCGGAGACCCTCTCGTACGCGGATATTCAGGACGGTGCGGGCGCGGCCAAGCAGGCCGCGAAGGAGCGCTGCAAGGCGCTCGCACACGGCAGCGAGACGGTACGGATCAAGGTCTCCATCGCGGGCTCGAGCGGTGCGGTCGTCGACGCCGTCCCCGAGACTGACACGCCCAATCCCGCGCTCGCCGACTGTGCCGCCCAGGAACTGCGGGCCGCGAGCTTCCGGCGGGCCCAGAAGGCACGGACCAGCGTGGTGCTGACGGTCAGCTTCTGAGCATTGCGGTCGGCCTGTATTGGCGTACCTGCACTGTTGAATGGACGCGATACCATGTCGCCTCACCGCCGCAACAGCACGCGCTTGACGATGTGCATGACGCTGGCGACCCATCGCAGCGGCGCACGACCCATCAGCCGCACCGCGTCGCCGGGGCGGACCCTGCCGCCGCGGACGACCGTCGCATAGACGCCGAGCGCGGGCACGTTTTTTGCCAGCAACGCGAACAGCTGGCGATTGTGTTCGGCCACGGTGCGCAGGATCTCCGGGTCGGCAGGGAGGTCGCCCTGCCCCCGCCTACGCCGCGCGGGCTCGGGAAGGGCCCCGCCCGGGGGGCCCTCGGCGCCGGGGGGGGGCCGCGCGGGCCGGGCGCGCCGGACGCGGCCAGCCCGGGGGGGGGGCGGGGGCCGAGGGGGGGGGGGGGGCCGGGGGGGGGGGGGCGGGGCGCCGGGGCGCGGGGCGCGCCCGGGGGCGCGCATCCTCCGGTCATCACAGCGGCCCGGTCGAAGAAGGTGCCCTCGCCGGCGGGCGCCTCGCCGCGCCGCCCTCCGGTCATTGTCGGCCCGCGGCGGAGAACACATCATGCCCCACGACCACTCCGCTCCCTCGGCTCACCCGAACGTGCCCGGCTTCGGCGCCGACCGAGCTGCGCATGACGATACCCAGGCCGCCGTCTCGCAGATGCTTCCGATCGGTCCGTGCGCCACGATGTTGACGAAGGTGGGGAGCCGATTCACGAACCCTCGGGGCCCGTCTGGTCGATCAGGCGCAGAGCGGCTCCCGAGGCCGCGCCCTTAGCGTCGGTATCACATCACACGTTGAAGTATTGGCGCAAACCTCTCTCGAAGGCGGCCGAATCGTCGAAGATGGGTCGATCGAAAGCGTCGACGAGATCGCTCTCGAGGTGCGGCCGTTGAACACCCGGAGGCAACGAAGCAAGCGCTGCGAACATTGTCGCGCGGTCGCGCCGCATCGTCAGTAGGTGGGCATCGATCATCGAACCGGTGTCCATGTTCAGGTACTTCGCCTCGTACACCAGCGCGACGTCCTCGGGGTCGCCGACGAGGTACAGCAGGAAACACAGCGCGTACAGCTCGTCACCGCAGCCGATGTCGTCGTCCCGCCGGTTTGCTGCGATTGCCTGCCGAGTAAGGGCGCGAATTTCGACGAGGTCGTCCCGATTGGGCGCCCGCAGCAACTGCTCGATGGTGTTCCAGATCGGCAGTGATTCGCTCATGTCTCCTCCGGATGCTGACCTGATCTACCACCACGCGTCGGGGTCGTGAAGCCAGGGTCTGGTGCCGCGCAGCCTGGCGTGCCCATGGGATCTCGCAGGAGGACCTGGAGCGTCGGCGTCGGGGCTTGATGATGATGCGGTTCGTCGAGGTCGCACGCCAGGATCGCCTTCCTCGAACGTGACACGTCGCTCAGGGTAGAACGCTGAGGACGGCGATGCCGGCGGGGGTGGAGATGAGGATCTCCTTGATCGATATGTCGGTGGGATCGAAGACGACGACCTTGTTGGCCTCGTAGCAGCCGACGTAGAGGCGACCGTTCTTGTCGGCGGCGATGTTGCGCAGCTGGCCGACGCAGTTGACGGGGACCTTCTTCTTGAAGACGCCGAGCTGGGAGTAGATGAAGTAGGCGGCGTCGTTCTGGCCGGCGATGAGCACGTCGCCGTTGGCGCGGGTGGTGACGCCGAAGCCCGTGCTGAGGCCACTCCCGCCGCCGAAGGTGCCGACATAGACGATGCCGGGGCTCCAGCGCTGGCCGGGGCCGCCGCCGAAGGACGAGAGGTAGAAGTCGCCCTGCGGGCCGAAGGCGGTGGAGCGCAGGTTGTCGCCGCCGGGAGAGGCTACGATGCCAGCGTCGGCGCCGGCGAGGGTGAGGACCTTGATCGAGGCCATGCCAGAGCCGGAGGCGTAGATCTTGTCGACGCGGACGGTGATCCCGTAGAGCGAGCCGTTGACCAGACCGCCGCCGATGACCGCGGTGGCCTTGCTGACGAGGTCGACGGTGCGGATGTTGTTGCTCTGACCGACGTAGAGCTTGCCGTCGGGGCCGGGGGCGACCGACAGGGCGTTGACGAAGCCGGGGAAGCTGTCGAACACGGTGTAGCCGGCCGGCTCGATCAGCGAGACGACGCCGGTGCCGGTGCTGGCGACCACGAGGCAGTCCTGCCCGTTCTTGCAGCCCACGGGCAACTGGCAGGTGTTGCTGCACGCGTCGTTGTCGACGCCGTTGCCGTCGTCGCAGGCCTCGACCCCGGCGTGGACGAAGCCGTCGCCGCACTTGGCCGCCTGGCAGGTGCCGGGGCAATCGTCGGTGTCGAGGTCGTTGGCGTCGTCGCAGGCCTCGACGCCGGCGTGGACGAAGCCGTCGCCGCAGGCGGCGGCCTGGCAAGTACCGGGACAATCGTCGGTGTCGAGGTCGTTGGCGTCGTCGCAGGCCTCGACGCCGGCGTGGATGAAGCCGTCGCCACAGCTTGCAGATTGGCAGGTGTCGGGGCAATCGTCGCTGTTGTCGGGATTGGCGTCGTCGCAGGCCTCGACGCCGGCGTGGACGAAGCCGTCGCCGCAGCTTGCAGATTGGCAGGTGTCGAGGCAATCGTCGCTGTTGTCGGGGTTGGCGTCGTCGCAGACCTCGCCGTCGTCGACGACGCCGTCGCCGCAGGCGGGCGGCGGTGGGGGCTGACAGACGCCCGCAGTGCAGAGCAGGGGGGCGTCGCAGGCGTCGTTGGGGCCGCACGGGCAGCCCTCGCTGGCGGGCGGGCAGGCGGGGCCGGTGGTGTCGGTGGTGGTGGTGTCGGGCTCGCCGCTGGTGCTGCTGGTGCCGGCATCCCCGGTGGCGCCCGAGGTGCCGTCGGAGGTGACCTCGCCCGAGGTGGTCGGGGGCTCGCCGGTGGTGGGCGTGGCCGTGGTGGTGGTGGCTATGGATCCGGTGCTGGTGGCGTCGGTGCCGGTGGCGACGCCGTCGTCACCGCAGCCGAGCACGAGAAGAGCCACGATGCACCCACCGAAACCACCATTCATTCGCATGCCCCGAGGTTGGCGGCGGCCTGCCGGAATTACAAGCGCATAAGATGAAGTATGCTCGGCCGATGGGGCACGCGCGCTTCTTGTCGATCCTGTCGCTGCTGGTTGCGTGCGCGACGACAGGGCCGACGCGTCCGGTCGCGCTGCCGCCAGTGGCGGCGGCGGCGCCCGTGGTGCCAGCGGTGGCGCCGGCGCCAGCGCTGACGATCCGCTTCGAGCCGTTGTTGGCGGAGGCGCCGTCGCGGCTGGCAGTGGAACTGACCGCGCGGGGGATCGCGGCGCGCCGGTGGGCCTTCGCGTCGGCGGCGGCGGGCGAGCCGAATGAGGTGCGGGCGCGCGACGAGGCGGGGGACCTGTCCCTTGTGCAAGGTCGCGAGGGACAGGCGTGGACGGTGGAGCTGGGCCGTGCGCCGGTCGGGACGCTGACGATCCGCTACTGGTTTTATCCCGGGGATGTGTCGCGCGCCGGGCCGGAGCTGCCGGCGGGGCTGGTGCTGCGGATCGATCGCCAGCGGGTGCTGGCGGCGGCGGAGGAGGTGCTGCTGCTGCCGCGCGAGGAGCCGGGGGCCGCGATCGCGGTTGAGCTCGGGCTGGTGGCGAATCCAGGGCTGACGCAGGTGGCGAGCACGCTGGGCGGACCGGGGTGGCGGGGGACGGTGCGGCTGGCGGAATTGCAGCACGCGGCGTTCCTGCTCGGGCCGCCGGGGCACGCGGAGTTTCGTGGCCTCGCGGGGGAGGACGATTTCGCGTGGGCCGGTGATACCGCGTTCGACCTGCGCTGGTCGGCGGCCGAGACGGCCGGGGCGCGCACGGCCGTCGATGCATATTTCAGCGCGGGCGCGACGCGGCGCTTCGTGGGGTTGATGGCGGTGGACATCGATTTTGTCGGGGGGACGGGGGTGTCGGTGTTTCCGCGGGGCGAGGGCTTGTATGTGGCGATCGCTCCGGGGGCGCAGTGGGACGCGGCGGCCCGGATGGCGGTGGCGCACGGGCTGGTGCATCGCTGGATCGGCGGGCGGCTGCGGCTCCGCGGGCCGGCGGGAGAGGGGCCGGAGGCGGGGGCGTGGTTCTCGGCGGGGTTCGCCCGGGCGGTCGCCCGCGAAGTCCTGTACGACCTGGGGACGCTGTCGGGCCGCGATTACGCGGACGAGGTGAATGTGCACGAGTCGGTGCGGGCGACGGCGCCGCTGCGGCGGGCGAGCAACGCGGAGGTGGCGGCGGCGGCCGCTGGCGGGGACGCGGAGGCGCAGGCGCTGCTGATGGCGCGCGGGGTGTTGTACGCGACGCGGCTGGCGGCGCGGCTGAAGCGGCGGGTGGGCGGCGGCGGGACCTTGCGGGGATTGCTCGGGGAGCTGGTCGCGGAGGCGCAAGCGGCCGGCGTGGGCGAGCTGCCGATCGATGCGTTCACACGGCGGGTGGCGGCCCAGCTCGGGGCGGAGGAGGTGGCGGCATTCACGGCGGGGGTGCTGGCGGGAGAAGTGTTGTCATTGCCGGCCGACGCGCTGGGATCCTGCTTTGTCCGCAAGCCACGCAGATATACGCGCTTCGATCTTGGCTTCGACGAGCGGGCGACGATGCAGGCGATGCCGCCGACGATCCGCGGGGTGCGGGCGGGCGGACCGGCGGCGCGCGCGGGGCTGAAGGACGGTGAGCCGCTGCTGGCGCTGGCGATCGATCCAGAGGACCCGCAGGAGCCGGCGATGATCACGGTGCTGCGGGGCGAACGGGAGGTGCAGGTGACGTATCGACCGAGCTCGGCGCCGGCCCGCGGCGACGGCTGGTCGCGGCGGGCGGGGGCCAGCGAGCGCGAGTGTCCGCCGTGATTCATCGGGGATCGACCTGGATGGCGAGCGTGCCCGAGTCCGGGTCAGTGGCACTGGAAGACGACGCGGGCTCGCTCGAACCGGCGCGCGCGCAGGTCCTCCTCGCGGATGACGACGTGGACCATGCCGACGTCGCCGAGCATGAGGTCGTCCTCGGAGTCGACCTGCCACAGCAGGCGCCACTGCGCGGCCTGCTCGGCGGTCTCGCGGGAGTTCCACGGCGGGTGGGCGACGCCCAGGTGCTCGCGCTCGTCGTACGCGGCGGCCGCGAGCGCGTCGCTCTGCAGGATGTGCGGATACCCGAGCAGCTGGTGGCGCGGCACGCCCTCGTCCCACCATTGGCCGCCGTAGGTGGCGAGGTTGCGGACGACCTCGATCGCCTTTGAATAGGGGCACTCGTCCGGGCCCTCGAATGTATCGAGGAGCAGCGCATAAAACGGCTGCTCCCAGCCGGGCAGGGCGGGCTCGTCGGCCTTGCCCTTGAGGATGTAGACCGGGAATGGCGGGTCCCTGACGGCTTGCGGCTTTGCGGTGCGCACGAGGACGGCGGGGTCCGGGAAGCAGAACAGCATGCCGTGGCCGTGCGCGGGGTCGGGGTCGCCGGTGACGAAGAACAGCGAGAGGATGCCGGTCCGCGGCAGCAGGTCGGCGTCGGGGCCCGGCGGCAGGGGGCGCAGCTGGCCGAGGTCGAGCTGGCCGAGGAACGCCAGCGGCTCGTCGTGCACCCGTGGCCACGCGAAGTCCGGCGGGAGCAGGGGCGAGCCGCCGAGGTGTGACGTGCCCGGATCGTCCGGCTCGCCCTCATCGTCCGCGTCCGCCTCGTCGACCTGGTCGCTGCGCAGGATGTAGCGCGGGCGGCGGAGCGCGAGCAGGGCGTCGGCGTGCGCGCGGCCGACGACGGCCTCGTAGGCCTCGCGGCGCTCGCGGTTATCGCGTTCGCAGGTCATGGCGGCCAGACGCGCCAGATCGCCGAGGATCTCGGCGAAGCCCTGCTCATCGAGGTCGGGGAGCGCGAGCAGCTCCGGGAAGAACAGGTCGACCGGCATGCGCGAATCGTCGCAGTCGGCGAGCATCGCGGGGATCGCCGCGAACGAGGCGCGCAGCCAGTCGGCGAGCCGCGGGTGGTTCGCGTGGTCGGAGGGCACGATCACGGTGACCTGCTCCTTCACGTCGCGGATGATGTCGCCGTCGCGGCAGACCATCCGCAGGGTGGCGAACAGCAGGTTGTCGCCGAGGTCGTTGTCCGGGTCCGGAACGGCGAGCAGGATCTCCCGCCCGGCGGCGTCACGCACGGGGAGCAGCGAGTCCACGAGTCCTGCGAGCGGGTGCGGCATGACCATGGACTCATACCAGCATCGCCGGGCGATGGCGGTCTCGCGGAGCCGCGCGGCGACCGTCGGCGAGCGGGGCTTCTCCCGGTGATATCCTGCCGCCATGGCCCGGTCGCGCACCCCCGAAGCCCGCATCATCGACACCCGCCAGGTCCTGATCGTGCTCTCGCCGCGGGACGACGAACGCCCGGTGCACGGCTTCGCCGGCACGGTGGTCGCCGACCCGTCGGCGGGGGTGCCCGACCTCGCGGGGAGGGCCGTCTACCTGTGCGGTGACGTGTCGAAGGCCAGCGCCCTCGATCTCTCGGCCGCGTCGCGGGTCCTGGTGATCGGGGAGAGCTCCGACAGCCACGCGGCGGGTGACCTCCCCTGGCCAGTGGTGGGCCCCGGCCGGGTCCCGATCGATGTCCACGGGCTCGGCGTGTACTACCGCTGTTTCTTCGACCCGGAGGTCGACTACGCCCCGCGGATCCGTGGCGAGCACAGCTTCCAGTCGCTGACCGAGTCCACCAAGCCGGGGATGGCCCACCGCACCGGGATCTACCTGACACCGGTCCGAAAAGAGCGGGATGCGCTGCATTTTCGCCTGCTGCGCTGCTCGACCAACCTGTCGGGACCGACCGACAACTTCCGCTCCACCGACCGACACATCGTCGACGCGCTGAACCAGGAGGCAGCGCTGGTCTTCTCGGGGGCGGCGCCGCTCAACCACGTATTGGCGCAGATCTATCATAACACCCCGGCCGACGCCGAGAAGAAGCAGGCGAAGGCCCGGATCTCGTCCCACGCCGACAAGACCAAGGACATGCCGGACCACGGCGTCATGGCCTTCTGCACCTTCTACGAACACCTCGATCGGCTCGCCCCGATGGCCGGCGATCCCTTCGACCGTGGCCATCGGGGGATCAGCGGATTGACCCGGCTCCGCTTCCGACGCAAGGAGATCGATGGCGAGGAGCGTGGCACGTTTCCGGACCAGTTCACGATCACGCTATATCCCAACTCGGTGTTCTTCATGCCGCTGTCCACCAACCGGCGCTATACCCACGAGATCGTGCCGTCCGAGCTGGAGGCCGCGCGGCTCCCGACCCGGCTGGGCTACGTGGTGCGCTGCTCGAAGACCGAGGCGGTTCACGAGGCGGGGCGCAGCTTCCTGCTCAAGGACGGGGAACGGGTGGAGCTGGAGGCCGCCACGCCCGCGGCGATGCTGGAGCTGCGCCGGTTGTACGCCGAGGAGAACAAGACGTCGGCCCACATCGACTACGGAGACGGCTTTCGCTTCAGCATGAACGCGGGGGACTACCTGGCGCCGACCTACGAGGCGTCCGACAATTTCCGAACCTACAGCGTCGCCACCCAGGGCGACCTCTTCGCGGAGCTGTCCGCGTCGGCTCGGCTCGAGGATCTCGGGCGAGGCCGGCGCGGCGCGGTGCTCGTGGTGACCGACGGCCCGCGCGGGGTCCCCATCGTCCGCACCACCACCGCCTACACGCTCCCGACTCAGTGTTTTCGACCCATTCATGGCACGCTCTCGCGGCAGATCCGCGCGTGTGCCTCGCTCGCTATCCCCTTCAACAATGCGCTGCTGGAGGTCTACACCCGCGCCTATGCCACCATGGGCGCCCACTCGGACCAGGCGCTTGATCTGGATGATGCCGGGGAGATCGCCCTCTTCTCCTGTTATGAACACCCCGAGGCCGGGCCGTCGCGGCGGCTGATGGTGGAGTCGAAGGAGCCCGGGGAGCCCTCTTTCGTAATCCCACTCCTTCATGGCCGTGTCGTCGTGTTCTGCGCCGACACCAATCGACGGTTCCGCCACCGAATCGTGCTGGATCCCGCGGCTGGAGATCCCGACAACCCCTGGCTCGGGGTCACGTTTCGCAGCTCAAGGACCTGGGTGCACGTTCTTGACGGGCAGCCCCGTCTCGCGGACGGCACACCGCTGACCCTGGCCAACGACGAGGAGCGTCGCGAATTCCTCCGGCTCCGCCGCCGGGAGAACCAGGAGGCCGACTTTGTCTACCCCCGTGTCACCTGCACCCTGAGCCCGAGCGATCTCTGGCCGCCGGAGATCGGCACAACGCTGCGCGGTTGATCTGAGCGCGTGCACCTTCGCCTGTTCGTTGGTCCTCGCGTTCGCGGCAACGAGCGGAGCCCCATCGCGCCCGGCCACTGTTCGGCGCCAGGGCGCCTGCCCGATTCGGCGATGAAGACGTTCCGCCTGCGCAGGTGTGCGTGTACAAATGGCGTGCTCATGAACGAATCGGTGCCGCCCGAGCCGAGGACCGCCGCCGCCATGCGGCGGCGGCGGCTGCTGGGGGTCGGCGTGCGGCTGATCGGGCCTGCGCTGGTGCTGGTGCTGCTGTTGCAGCTGCACCACCTCGACGCGGTGCTCGCCGCGCTGACGTGGGACGACGCCGGGCTGCTGACGGCGGGGGGCGTGCTCGGGGTGCTCGCGCACCCACTCAGGGCGCTACGCTGGCGGACCCTGCTGGTGGCGCGGGGGCACCGTTATGCGCTTTCGCGGTCGCTGCTGTCGCTGCTGTCCACCGGCTACGTCGGCCACCTGACGCCGGGCCGCGTCGGCGACGTGCTGCGGCTACAGTACCTTCGCCACGACCTCGGGATGCCGTATCCGGATGGCCTCGCGCTGCTGATGATCGACCGCTGCTGCGACGTGTACGTGCCGCTGACGGTCGCGGTGGTCGCCGCGTGCGCGCTGGCGCCGATGCTCACCGGCGATCTGGTCCTCGTGACATGGCTCGGCGTTCTGTTCATGGCGGCCGGGCCACCGTTGCTGTTCGTGCCGGCGACGGCGCGCGGAGCCGCGGCGCTGGCGTTGCGCGTCGCGCCGGGGTGGGCCGCCGGCGAGGGGCTCGATCGCTTCTTCGCCGGCCTCCGGCACCAGCGGCCGCGTCACCTCGCGGTCGCTGCCGTGTTCACGGCGCTCGCGCTGCTCCTGTACTACGCGCAGGCCTATACGGTTGCGCTCGCGCTCGACCTCCAGCTGTCCTTCGTCAATGTCATATTCCTGCTGGCGATCGCGGGCGTGCTCGGGGCAGTGCCGATCACAATCGCCGGGCTCGGCGTCCGCGAGCTGTTCTTCGCCCTCGCGTTCCCACAGCTCGGCAGCTCGGCCGAAGCGGGCGTGATCTTCGGGCTCGGCGTGTTCCTCGTCGTCCATGTGCCCGCGACCGTCCTCGGGTTCGTCAGCTGGCAGATCGCTCCGCCGCCACTTGGCACGGAGAACCAGAAGGTCAGTCGATGACGAGGTCGAGGACCGTGCAGACACCGTCGTAGCGGGCCTGGGCCCGGGTGGGGGTGCCGGTGAGGGTGCTGGTCTCGCGGTCGAGGGTGCAGCCGCCGTCGGGGCCGGGCTCGCAGTCGCATTCGCCGGTGCACTCGTCGGCGTGGGCGTAGGTGATCTCGAGGGTGTAGTCGCCGGGGGTGGGGACGCGGGAGGTGGTGCAGGGGTTGTCCATCGTTGGGTCGGCCTGGCAGGCAGCGGGGATGATGACGGGGAACACCACGAGGGGCTCCCAGGTCAGGCGGTGACGCTGCCCGGGCTCGATGCGGAGCGGCGGGGAGAGCTTGTCGTTGAGCAGACAGCCGCCGGTCCCGGGGTCGATGAAATCGTCGCAGGCGGGTGGCTCCTGCGTGCAGACGAAGGGCGCGTGTACCTCGCGTCCGCCGGGGCTGCCGGTGAGGTGCAGGTAACCGGCGGCGCCGCTGCTGAAGCCGCGGATGAACACGACCTCGCTGCGGTTGTTGATGATGCCGAGCTCGAGCTCGCCGGTGGGGCCCTGGCCGGGGAAGTCGACGCACTCGGGGGTGTCGGTCCAGATCGGGACGTCGTCGAGGCCGTCGCAGACAGCGGGGGTGACGGGCTCACCGGTGGTCGGGGTGGCGGTGGCGGTGGCAGTGGTGCCAGTGCCGGCGTCGTCGCTGGTGGTTGCGGACTGGGGCCCGCAGGCGGCGAGCAGGAGGGCGAGGGCGATGCGGCGCGGCGACATGGCGAGCAGCTTACGCGATCGTCAGGGGCAGGTGGCGGGTGACACAACGCAGCCGGTGAACCAGTTGGCGAAGTCGCGGCATTCGGCCAGGATGTCGGGATCGAGGGTCTTGTCGCAATTGAGGAAGAATGCGGGCTGCTTCAAGGTGCAGGTGCGCGCGACGCCCCAATCTCGATCGCTGCACGAGCCGATGCAGGAGACGTCGCATTCGCCCTCCAGCCACATGGCGGTCCCGTCGCCGCGGAGGTACACGCGATCGTCGAAGTCGGGGTCGCCGTAGTTTGTGTGCACGCGCAGGACGCCTGGCATGCCGGCGGCGGCGGCCTGGAACACGCAGCTCTCGCCTGGCCCCCAGTCGTCGCCTTCCGAGTCGATGTTGGGGCATGGTTGTGGCAGGCCGCAGGCCTCCAGCAGCGCCAGCGCGGTGTCTCCCGGACACGTCCCGCCGGTGCACACGCAGGCGCACTCGGGGGCATCACCGGGGCCCCCGACGCACTCGTTCCAGCCCGCGGGGTGATCGGTGCCGGAGAAGCTGCAGCCCTCGCCGCCGACGCGCACGATGCGGGTGGTGCCATCAAGGACTGTGAAGAATGCGCTGTCGTAGGCCTCGTCGTCGCCGACGATGACCTCGGCGGCGCAGAAACCGGCGCCTTTGAAGTCGCAGAGCGCGGGGTCGGCGACGGCGAGCACGTTCACCCACTCGGCGCAGCCGGCCAGGTCGCACTTGAAGTGGCTGTCGAGCGAGCCGCAGAACTCGACGGTCGGTGCGGCGAGGGGAGCGATCACTGCGTCGATCGTGAATCCCACCTGCGCGCCCGTGTCGTCGCCGGGCATGCTGAGCTTTGCGTCGAGCATGATGTGCTCACCGGTCGCGTGCGGGACCCACAGCGCCGTGACCTGGCCGGCGCCCTTGTCGGCGGCGAGGTCGAAGGTCCGGGCGATGTCGGGGCTTTCACGGAAGGTGTAGCGGACCGAGACGCCGTCGTACGCGCCTGCGGGCGGTGGCCATTCGTTGGTGCCATAGCTGCGCTCGCCGTCGCCGACGGCGACGTGGAGCAGGTTCTCCGGGCCGTCGCCCACCACCGGGCCGAAGGCGATGCGGACGCCCGCGAACAGCTCGCCGTCCCAGAGCACGCAGGCGGCGGGCGTGTCGTCGGGGTAGACGAGGTCAGGATCGAAGCTGGCGGTGACGGTGGCGTCGGGGACGTGGATCTTGAGCGAGGCGCTACTGGTCGCAGGGAGCTCCCAGTCGGCTGCACAGGGGCCGCCGAGCAGATCGGGGGTCGGCTCACCGGTGGACGCTTCGCCGGTGCTCGGGTCGCCGGTGGTCACCGCGCCGGTAGTCACGTCACCGGTAGTCGCGTCACCGGTAGTCACGTCACCGGTCGCCGCGCCCGTGCTCGCTGTACCCGTCGTCAGCGCGGCGGTCGTCGACGCGTCGGTGGTGGCCGGGTCGCCGGGTCCGGTCGACAGGGATTGCCCGGTGCTCGTCTCGACCTGGGTCGTGCTCGAGTCGCCAGAGCTCGCGGCGCCGGGGCTGCAGCCGAGCGATACGGCCAGCGTCGTTGCCGTGGCACGGATGATATCGCCGGGGTACATAAAGTAAGTATGCCGGTATGGCCGACGATGCCATGCGCTGAATTTGCCGCGGGGTGCCTCGGCGCCAGCTCTGGGCTCGGTCGCGTCGCCGCGTCGCCGAGCCTGCCGCGCAGAGACTTGCGCTGACGTGGTCGGCCTCCCCGGCGTATCTCCTGACCGCAAGAGCCACCCGAATAACCGGCGCAAGCGCTGCAGCGGGCTGTCGAGCGCGGGCCGAGTACCGCGCGGCGTGGTTGAGCTGGCGTTCGTCCTCGAGCACCCGCGAAACTTCCAGCTCGCGACAGGCTGACCGCGTGGACCTCGGATCGACGCATACAGGAGCAGTGGACCGGGCAAGCGCACGGTCGATCGGGATGGGGAGGGTAGGATGCAATCTCGTCGGCTTGGAACTTGCTCGTCGCGGCCTGTGGCGACAGCACCGGCGGCACCGCTGCCAGCGAGAGCGCGGGCTCGACGGGGACGAACCCGCAGACCGGGAGCAGCGCGCCCACCGAGGCCAGCGCGACGGGCTCCGTCCCGACGGGGACCGACTCGATGAGCGATGAGCGACTCGCAGGCCAGCGCCAGCAGCTCCACGGCGGCCGTGAGCGCGACGGCACGGGAGCCCGGGCTGTCCCGCGGTCTCCCCCAGGTTGGTGCCGACGTCACTAGGTGCCCCGCAGATCGCCCAAACCTTCCGCGACATCCGCATTCCGTGCCACCCGCGCCCTCGCCGCAGCCTTCGAGCGCCGCACCGCCCCCGCCTTCGCCCGCATCGCCGCCCGAAAGCTACAGCGGAGAGCATGTAGACACACGCTTGCCCTGAAGCGGCTCCCCGGGGCATCCTACGCCCACCATGCTGACGCGGCTTCACGTCGACAACTGGCGCAGCTTCGTCAATTTCACGGTTGAGCTCGGCAGCGGCGTGGTCCTGCTGCTGGGTGACAACGGCTCCGGCAAGACCAGCATCTTCGACGTGCTGCGCCTGCTCAAGGGGCTGCTGCTCGCGCGTCGTCCACTCGCGGAGCTGCTGCCTGCCTCCAGTCGAACTCGCTGGGACGCCCGCGAGCGCCAGCGCTTCGAGCTCGACCTCGCCGGCAATGGTGGCACCTATCGCTATACGCTGATCGTCGCCCACGACACGCACCCGCTCACGGGTAACACGATTCAGATCGTGTCCGAGTCGTTGTTCCACGATGATCGAGTCGTTGCGCGTTTTGAAGACGGAAAGTTGAACGTGCATACCGATGGCGGCGCGCCGAATGCCTCGTTCCTGGCCGATCCGACCAGCTCACCCATCGGCAATATCTTCACCGGCCCGATCAACGCCAAGCTCACCTGGTTCAAGCGCCGTCTCGCCGCGATCCACACGCTCCACATTGATCCCCGGCACATCGATCCGTGGAGCGATGCGAGCGCGGCCCACCCTGACGACGACCTGCAGAATTTCGCCGCCTGGTTCCGCGGCCTGCAGCAACGCAACTTCCGCACCGTCGCCAGCACCTTCGTCGCCCTCAAGGACATCATCCCGGGCTTCGAGGAGCTCGGCATCGACAGCGACCTGCACGAGCGTGGTCGCCTACGCGTGCGCTGCGGCCCTTCGGGCGGCCTGCCGGCGACCAGCTTCGACTTCGCCGAGCTGTCGGACGGCCAGCGCGCCCTCATCGCCCTCTACACCATCCGTTACGCGCTGATCGGCCCCGACACCACGGTCTGCCTCGACGAGCCCGACAACTTCATCGCCCTGCGCGAGCTCCAGCCCTGGTTGTTCTCCGTCCTCGACGAGACCCTCACCAGCAGAGGAGCCCAGGCGCTGCTCATCTCGCACAACGCCGAGCTCATCGACCGCCTCGCCCACGACCACGGCGTGTGGTTCTTCCGCGAGCACGGCGGCCCCACCCGCGTGCGCCCCTTCGCCGAGATCATGGAGGGCCCGCAAGCTCCTTCGAGCCAGATCGCCGAGGGAGTCGAACCTTGACCCGTCGCGCCTTCGCCAAGGTCCTGTGCGAGGGCCTCCAGGACGCGCTGTTCGCCCGCCGCGTCCTGCTCCGGCTGGGCATCGGCGAGCGTGACCTCCGCATTGAATACAGCCCGCGCGGACGCGGCTCCGGCGAGCAATACGTGCGCGAACACTATCCCGAAGATCTGGAGGCCCACCGCGTGCGCCAGGCCAAACGTCGCGCCGTCCTGGTCGTGCTGACCGACGCCGACACGCGCAGCGTGGCAGCGACCCTCGACCAGCTCGCCGAGGCAGTGGCGAACCAGAACCTGGCGCCCCGCTGTGCCTCGGACGCCGTGGCCATCCTCATCCCCCGTCGCAACATCGAGACCTGGTTGACCGCTCTCGAGGGTGCGCCCGTCGACGAGACGACCGCCTATCCCAGCGCCCTGGGCGCGAGAGCCAGTGTCAGAGCGCGGTCGACCGCTTCATCGCTCTCATGGCCGCGGCAACCGACGCCGTCCAGCCCCCATCGCTCGCCCAGGGCCTGCGCGAGTTACAGCCCCTGGTCGCAGTGATCAAAGCGGGCTGAAGGCTGCACTCGCGTCCCTCCGAGAGTGACGCCACCATCTCGCTCCGCGGCGTCGATCGATGCGTGATAGAAGTATGCGTATGGTACCGATCGAGGTCGTCATCGACGGCACGAACTTCGGCGGCAAGACCCCGCTGGTGGCGCGGCTGCTGGAACGGCTCGCGGCTCGCGGCTGGCTCGTGGGGAGCGCCTCGGTCTACCGCGAGGGTGAGGTCTACGCCCAGTGGGACGCCGACCCGGTCAGTGCCGCCGCCACGATCGTCGGGCGTATGCAGGCACACCGTGAGCGCCTCACCGATGTCGACGTCATTGTGTGGGATCGTGGCTGGCCGACCTGCTTCATCTCGACCCGTCACGCCGCTGCCCGGCGCCTCTTCCTGCCGCTCCCGCCGCTGACCTTCATTCTCCTCAATAGCGCCGCCGCAACCGCGAAGAAGGTCGCCAAGTACGGCCTCAAGCCCGCGGCCGTTCCGTGGATGCACGACCGCCGCCTGAAGGACGAGATCTCGTACGAGCAGCTCTGCCGCCTCTTCCCCAACGAGCTCCGGAGCTTCGCGCCCACCCTCGCCGACGACCGCTTCGACCTCGACCTCGTCGCGGGTGAGATCGTGGCCGAGGTGGCGCAGGCGCTCGCGCGCCCCGACGATCGCCAAAAACCCCGGCGTTGCACTTGACCCCCCATGTCGTTCGCGTCGCCGGCTGCCGCTCGATCTCCACCAGACCAAGCAGCAGTGGCACACCACCGGCATGCAGATCGTCACCCAGCCCATCACCCTCGACACCTTCAACCTCGCGAGCAACGAGCGCCGCCTGTGCGTCGAGGCCCTGAGCGCCGCCGGCAACCTCGTCGGGGCCGCCAAACTCCTCGGCATCACCCGTCACTCGATGAAGCGACGTATCATCAAGCTCGGTCTCGAGTGGACGCGCCGCCCCGGCCAGTTCCTCGCCGCCGAACCCGTCGCCACCGCGCCGGTCGCCACCCTCGCGGCCTGAGTGTTCCGTCTCCCGGCGACGAGCGGCGTCCGGGGCCGGGTTCACCTGAGGTGGGCGGCCGCTCGACTCGGGGGACAACGGCCCATGCATGGGGACGGCCGTGCCGCGAAGCATATCCGTCGCCATTCCAGCGCGCGGCTGATAGTCATGATCGATGTATGCGAATTACAGGGGTGCGACGATGCGGGTTGGCTCGCCTCGTCGTGGGGTGATGCACGACGGCTGCTCGACGGGCCGCGGCACCCATGCTCATCCGCCGCATGCGCTTGCTCGGTGCCCCAGATTGCCGCCTGGGGCGATGGGCCGGCGGACGGGCCGGCCCCGAGACGCTGGCGGACTCGCGCGGGACGGAGAATGGTGCATGTGTAGGGGCTCGGGGCGAGGGCGCGATCGCTGCTGCGCGGCTGAGGGTCGTTGACTGCGGACCTCCGATCGACGCATACAGGAGCGGTGGACCGGGCGAGCGCGCGGTCGATCGGGATGGGGAGGGTAGGATGCAATCTCGTGGGCTTGGAACTTGGTTTGGCATCGGCTCTGTGAGCGGCGGTCTGCTCGTCGCGGCCTGTGGTGACAGCACCGGCGGCACCGCTGCCAGCGAGAGCGCGGGCTCGACGGGGACGAACCCGCAGACCGGGAGCAGCGCGCCCACCGAAGCCAGTGGGACCGGCTTCGTCCCGACCGGGACCGAGTCGATGAGCGACTCGCAGGCCAGCGCCAGCAGCTCCACGGCGACCGTGAGCGCGACGGACTCGTCCACGAGCCTGACCACCACCGGCCCGGACACCGGCGACACCACTTCGCCCGTGTCGCTCAGCGACAGCAGCAGCGGGGCGAGCACAGGCGGCGAGAGCAGCGGCAGCACCGGCGATCCGCCGGAAGAGAAGCTGTGCAGCGCCGATCTCCACGCGGTGGTGAATGGTCAAGGCGAGCTGCTGGAGATGTGCGGACCGACCCAGGGTTGCGCCAACGCCATGTGCATCGACGCCTGCGACGCCGCGGCCCAGAGCCAGGCCAATTTCGGCTGCGCCTTCATCGTCCCGACCCCGCCGGCGTACCCGCCCGCGCTGCCGCCCTGTTTCGCGGTGTTCCTGGCCAACACCTGGGGCTACCCCGCGAAGATCGAGCTGAAGCGTGGTGGCGTCGCGCTCGACATCAGCAGCGCGGCCCGCCTGGCGACGCCGGGGGTGGCGCCCAAGGACTGGCCGCCGCTGCCGGCCGAGGGTGTGCCTGCGGACTCGGTGGGGGTGCTGTTCCTGTCGAGCGACCCCAACTCGATCATGCCGGAGAACCAGGTGAAGCTCAGCTGTCCGGTCAAGCCGGCGGTGGACGCCTCGACGGTGATCAAGGGCTCGGGCCGCGGCGCGGCCTTCGTGATCTCGGCCGACATCCCGCTCACCGCGTACGACATCCTGCCCTTCGGCGGCGCTCGCTCGCACTTCCCCAGCGCCGAGCTGCTGTTCCCGACCAGCGTGTGGGGCCTCAACTACGTGACGATGGCGCCGCCGGCTGGCACGCACAAGCCGCCCGGACCGATGTGGCTGCAGATCGTCGGCCTCGAGGACGGCACCAAGGTCGAGCTGCAACCGACCGCCGATCTGCTCGCGGGGCCGAACCTCCTCGGTGTCACCGCCGGCCAGATCGTCGCCTTCGACCTCGGCGCCGGCGAGGTGCTGCAGTGGGAGCTGCCCCAGACGCCCAAGGACCCGTCGGGCTCGCTGCTGCTCAGCGACAAGCCGGTGGGGCTGTACGCGGGCAGCCGCTTCTTGCGGCTGCAGCCGGTGCCGGCGCCCGGCGGCGAGGCGGCGCACCAGCAGAACCTGGCCGTCACGGCGCTCGGCTTCGAGTACGTCGCGGCGCCCTACGAGACCCGGCGCAAGGACCTCGCGCCCGAGGACGTCGAGTATCGCTTCGTCGGCGTGGTCGATGACACGGAGCTCGTCTACGACCCCGCGATCCCCGGCGCGCCGACCATGCTCGCCCGCGGGCAGGTCGTCGACATCTCCACCAAGGATGCGTTCCGCGTGCGCAGCCAGGACCCGAAGCACCCGTTCGCGCTGTCACAGTTGATGGACACCGCCAACCTCCCGGGCGGCTCGCGTCCCGGGGCCACCGCGCCGGGCTTCGGCATGTTGCTCGGCGACGAGGAGTTCGTGATCGTGCTGCCGCCGGCGCAGTTCCTCCAGCGCTACGCGTTCTTCACCGACCCGACCTACGCGACCACCAACCTCGTGCTCACGCGCGTCAAGCATGCGGACGTGTTCTCCCCGGTCACGATCGACTGCCTCGGCGAGATCGGCGGCTGGAAGCCGGTCGGGCAGGACGGCGTGTTCGAGGTCACCACCGTCGACCTCGTGCGCGCCGACATCGGCGTCAACGGCTGCAAGAACGGCCACCACGTCGCCGAGAGCAAGGGGCCCTTCGGCCTCGTGGTCTGGGGTCTCGACAGCTTCTCGTCGTACGCGTACCCGGCGGGCGGCAGCGCGAGCGCCCTCAGCGACGTCATCGTCACCCCGAAGTGAGGAGGTTGCCGTGCCAACGATCGTGTCACCGCGCGTGGCTGCCCTGTGCGCCGCTGCCCTGAATCTCACCGCCGTCGAGGCCGCCGCCGCGCCGACCCTGCTCGCCCAGGTCCCGCTGCCGGGCGCGCCCTTCGACGGCATCGCCATCACCCCCGACGGCGCCAAGCTGTACGTCAGCCTGGTCAAGGCGAAGAACCCGGGCGTCAACACGATCGCGGTGATCGACACCGCGACCAACGCCGTCGTCGACGTGATCGATCTCGGTAACCAGGGCGCCGACAACTCCTCGCCGCGCCAGCTCTACATGGCCCCGGACGGCAAGATCCTGGTCCACGCGACCTACGTCGACAACCTGGTCTTCATCGACACCGCGGTCGACATGGTGATCGACACGGTGCCCGGGGTCGGCAGCGCGGTCGCGGTGTTCACCGGTGATTCGTCGCGCCTGTGGTCGCGCGACTCGAACTCGAAGACGGCCCGCGTGTTCGACCTGAGCGACCTCTCCGTGCTCGCCACCTTCCCGCTGCTCTCACCCCCGCTGCTCTCACCCCCGACGACAGCCGCGTCTACGCGGTCACCTCCAACGACGGCGGCAACGGCTTCGGCGAGCCGCAGGCGGTGACCGCCTTCGACGCGCCGGCGCTGAAGCTGCTCAAGAACTATGGCGTGGGCGTCGGCTTCCTGGCCAACGCTGGCGCCGACGCCCGCATCTCGCCCGACGGCGCGTATCTCTACACTTCGGGCTCCAACACGACGACGCTCAGCAAGCTGGAGATCGCCAGCGACAGCGTCGTCGACAGCGTCGTGCTGCCGCAGTACGGCGAGGCGGTGAACCTGAGCCCCGACGGCGCCACGGTCTACGCGTTCGAGAACGGCTACCAGAGCGGGCAGCTGCGGGTGTTCGACGCGGCCACCCTCGACCTCGTGAAGACTGTGGACACCCAGGGCCAGGTCGCTCGCTTCCTGGCGACCTCGCGCAAGTCGGTGTTCGCGCCCAGCGGCTGCGCCGTGATCGTGCCGGCGCCGCTGCAGGCCTCGATCTACGCGCTCGACCCGGTGAGCCACGCCAAGATCGCCAGCTTCGCAACGCCGGCCGAGACCGCGTACGTCGTCGAGTTTGCGCCGAACAGCGCGCGCGCCTACTTGCCGTCGCGTTCGAACAACCTGACCGGCACGCTGACGATCCTCGATCTCGGGGAGGCCTGCGCGAAGGCCCCAGACGGCGAGCCGTGCGAGCAGGACGACGACTGCGCCGGGCTGCACTGCGTCGACGGTGTGTGCTGCGACGGCGCCTGCGGCGGAGGCTCGCCGGACGACTGTCAGGCGTGCAGCGTGGCGGAGGGCGCCGCGATCGACGGCAGCTGCGGACCGGTCTCCGGCGACATGGTCTGTCGCGCGGCCGAGCCAGGCAGCTGCGACGCGCCCGAGAGCTGCGACGGCGTCGACCTCGAGTGCCCGCCCGACGGTGGCCAGCCCGACGACACACCCTGCGACGGCGGTCTGTGTCAGGGCGGCGTGTGCACGCCCGAGGTCGGCAGCAGCAGCGGTAGCAGCGGCAACAGCAGCAGCGGCGAGGCGAGCACCGGCGGCGTCGGAGCGTCGACCGGTGGCGAGGCGCCGACGACCGGCGGCGAGGGCACGGGCGGCACGGGCGGTGGCACGGGCGGCGACACGGACACGCCGACCAGCGGTCCCGGCACCAGCGGGCCGGGCGGCGCGAGCACGGGCGAGGCGGGCGAGAGCAGCGGCAGCGGCAGCGAGGGCGTGGTCGTCGACGACGGCTGCGGCTGTCGTGAGACCGGCGAGCGGGGCAGGGGAGCGGCGCTGCTGCTCCTCGGGCTCGCGCTCACGCGGCGGCGTCGGCGTTGATCAGGCGAGGGCGCTGCGCAGCAGCGCGAGCGTGAGCCACAGCTCGAGCACGATCGTCAGGCTGGCGCCGAGGCGGCGCAGGCCGAAGGGTCCGCCGAGCATACCGGCCGCGTGGGCCACCCGCGCGAGCACGAAGGCCGCGCCGATCGCCACCAGCTCGCGTGTGCAGCCGGCCTGTTGTTCCCGGAACAGCAGCAGCAGGATGAAGGGCACGCAGTGCTCGAGCGCGTTGGCGTGGGCCCGGATCGCCTTGCCGAGGGTCTTGTTGCCGCCGTCGCCGAGGCTGATCTTGAGGCGAATGCGCAGCGCCGAGACATTGATCGCCAGCAGGGTGACGAGCAGCAGGAGCACGGCGGTGAAGATGGGCGTCACGGAGGTCGCGGAGGTCACAGTGCCGCGACGATACCAGCGCGGACCCGCTCGCGACATTCCCATTGCCAGGGCCCGTCGCCTGCTGGTATGAGTGGGCTGCGCGTTGCGCTGGCGGCGTCCTGTAACTTCGCAGGGCGAAAAGACGAAGGCTTCGGCCATGGTTGCGTCCAAAACTGAATCTGTTGTCCCGGCTGTGTCCCCCATGGGGCACATTGCCTGGGCGAGCATCGAGCTGCTCCACAACGTCGTTCGCCTGCTCACCGCACTGAACGAGGAGGGGCAGGCCTTCCCCGTGGTGCGCTACCGGGCCAAGGTCAAGCTGCACGGGTCCAACTGCGCCGTGCAGGTCGGACCGGACGGCATCGCGGCCCAGAGCCGCACCACCATGCTCACGCCGCAGGCCGACTACAAGGGCTTCGCCGCGTGGGCCCAGGCCCATACCGCGTACTTTCGCGGCCTGCGGCCCGGTCTCGTCGTATTCGGCGAATGGTGCGGCCCCGGTGTCGAGCGCGGCGTGGCGGTCGCGCAGGCGCCGAACAAGCTGTTCGTCGTGTTCGCGGTCCGCGACGGCGAGCGCGTCGTCCACGAACCCGACGATCTGCGGGCCCTGCTGCCCGCTGTGGCGAATGGCGCGGCCGCCCCCGCCGAAATGCACGTACTACCCTGGGAGGGCGAGCCCTTCACCCTCGACTTCGGCGCCCGGGCCCAGCTCGAGGCCGAGGTCGCCGCGCTCAATCTCCGCGTCGCCGAGGTCGAGCGCGAGGACCCCTGGGTCCGCCGCAGCTTCGGCGTCTCGGGGGTGGGCGAGGGCCTCGTGCTCTACCCCATCGAGGTCGACGGCGGGCCCGCGCCCGTCGACCCCGCGGGGCTCGCCGCGCTGATGTTCAAGGCCAAGGGCGAGAAGCACCGCAGCGCCGGCACGAAGGAGGCCGTTCAGGTCGACACCGAGGTGGTCGCCTCGGTCGAGGAATTCGTCGCCCTCATGGTCGGCGAGGGGCGCCTGCAGCAGGGCCTCGGTACGGTGTGCGGCGGGGTGGCCTCGCCGCGCGACACCGGCAAGTTCCTGACCTGGCTGGTCGCCGATGTCCGCAAGGAGTCGACGGCCGAGCTCGCCGCGGCGGGCCTGCAATGGGCGCAGGTCGAGAAGGCCGTGCAGGCCCGCGCGCGCGCCTGGTACCTCGCGCAGCGGGGCTGACAGCGCCGCTGTCACCAGAGCTCGGCGTCCGCACCGCGTGTCGGGAGTCCGGCACGCGGCGCGGGCGTCGGTGTGTTCATGCCACGAATACGCGAGCGTGAAGCCGGTGCGTTCGTCGCTGGCGATCAGCCGGCGAGGCGGCGCCTGGCGCGGGCGATCAGCACCACCAAGATCCCGAGGTCGACGGCCATCAGCCACAGCGCGTGCAGGGCGACGATGCCTCCCGCGTGCATCGTGATCATCAGCGAGAACAGGGTCCACACCCCAAAGCCGAGCAGGGCTGCTACGGCGCGCCAGCTGCCCGCGGCGGGCGCCCCCGGTGCGAGCACGAGATGCAGGGCGACGAGCTCCGCGAGCGCCCACAGGGCCATCTGCGACAGGGCGCCGTCGTGATTGTGGCCATAGCTGGCCGTGCCGGTGAGCGCGGGGTCGAAGGGGTCACGCTGCCAATTCAGAACCATCAACGAGACGACCGCGGCGTACAGCGCGACCGGCCACAGCCTCGACAGCAAGTGTGTGGTGTTGGTCACTCGGGGAGCCTATCACAGCGTGTGTCGCGGCGGTGTCGGTCACAGCCACGCGTAGGCGCGGCGCAGGACCTCGTGCCCGTTCGCCTCGACGATCGGTCCGTGGGACAGGACGATGCGGTCGAAGTCCCAGGCCAGCATCCGGCCGATCTGTTCCCGGGCCGCCTGGCGGTCGCGCATCATGAGGTGCTCGAGCCAGGTGGCGCCGGGCTCACGGTTGGCCAGGAGGAACGCGACCAGCCGGGTGAGCCGCGACGGGTGTCTGGCGAGGTTGAACACGACGTCGGCGCAGATCATCGTGCGGCTGTCCCGATGAAAGAACACCACCTCGTTCTCCATCGTGCGCGCGGCGAAGAACACCTGCTCGAGCTCGCCGCGCCACTCCGGCTCCGGGCTGTCGCCGAGGACGCGATCCCAGCGCAGGTCGCTGCGCTTGCGCTCGAGCCCGGGACACGCGCACGCGATCGCGTGCGGGTGGGCGTCGATCCACGATTGCACGCCGAGGTGATGAAACAGGCTCGACGCGACGAGCGCCCGCACCGGGCCGAGGGCGTCGACCTCCGTCCGCAGCGCGGCCGATAGCGGCGCGGGGCAATGCACGAACAGGCCGCCATGCAGCCGGACGATCGTCATTCGTGTCCCAGTCTCGAGGCCCCAGAAGCGGAGCGGGCGCTCGTGCATCCACAGATTCTCGGCCAGCTGCGTGAGGAGCATTATGCTGGGAGTGTGCCGGAACCGCGCGCGGGCGTCCATGTTCCCGCGCTGCGCAGCCACGCCACGAAGCGCCGGGAAGTTGTACAGTTCCCGCCTGACCGCCACGTCTGGAGATCGATCTTCATGCCCCGTACCTTTCGTGTCTTTCGCGGATACATCCATGCCGTCGGTCTGAAGCCCGACGGCGACACCCTGGCCTTCAAGCCGCACAACAGCGCCGCGATCGCTGCATTGCCCGGCCCCGACGGAGCTCCCGGGGCGGTGAGCTTCGACGCCAACACGAACGGCGCCGTCGATGTGCGGCTGCAGGGCATCGACGCGCTGGAGACCCACTTCCAGCCCGCCGTCGGCGACCCCAAGCCGCCCGGGGCGACCGCGCCGGTCGGCGTCAACAAGCCCAGCGCCGGCAATCACCAGCAGCGCCTGGACCTGAGCCGCGGCGCCGCCAACACCCTGCTCGGAATGCTCGGGATCGACGTCACCAACGCCGACTGGCACGCGTGGGGATATCTGAACCGCGTCACCGTCGGCGGCGTCGTCGTCGCCGCGAAATTCCAGGAGAACGTGGAGATCGTCGTGGTCGCCAACGCGGTCGAGCGCGAGGGGCGGGTCCTCGGGTGGATCTTCCCCGGCTCGGTCGCGCTGGCTGACGGTCAAACGCTGACCGAGGCCGCCCTGGCCGCGCTCGTCAAGCAGAGCTGCAACGCGCGCATGCTGGCGGCTGGCCTCGCCTATCCGTACTACTTCATGACCCTCGCCACGGCCCTGCGGGCCAAGCTGAATACGGCGGTCGGCGCGGCCCAGAAGGCGCAGCGCGGCGTGTGGGCCGTGGACACCAGCGCGGTCGGGGTCGCGATCCCGACGCTGACCGCCCTGCACGGCAGCGTGGCGCTGCTGCCCTACCTGTTTCGCAAGCTGCTGCGTTCATGGCGGCTGGCGGCGCTGAAGGCCTACTGGAGCGGGGGCGACGTGTCCGACGCTGCCCTCGAGGTGCTGGACGTGGGGCGACTGTTCGACAGCGGCAACCCCTATGTATACACGGTCAGCGATCGCCAGTTCCTGCGGCTGGACGAGCTGATCAGCGTGAGCGGCGGCGTGTTGAAGCTGAGCCGAAAGCCGCAGGACATCGTGTTTCTCGAGTGACCGCGGCGCCGCGCGAGGCCACGCGAGGGACGTCGCAGGGCCGGTGCGGTTCGGCTGGGCGCCCCGTCGTCCGCGCTGCCGATCGTTCAGATCCTGCGTGCCGAGGTACCAGCCCGGGTCCGGTGCCCGTGACCGCCCGCGAGGCCTCGGGCCCCCGCTTCGCGGCGCGTGCGGACTGGCGTACAGTGCCGGGCATGATGCCCCTTCGATCGAGCCTCTCCTGTGTGGCGGCCCTCGCGGTCCTGCTCGTGGCTTGCGGCGATGATGGTCGCGCCAACACGAGCGCGACGGCCGGTTCATCGGTGTCGACGATCTCCGGCAGCACCGGCGAAACCCAGAGCCCCACGAGCTCGACCGGCGGCCTCACCGACGCGAGCAGCGAGCCGGTGAGCAGCTCGGAGCCGCCGACGACCAGCGGCTCCACGACCGATGCCCCCACGAGCTCCAGCACCAGCGGCGCCAGCACCACCGACGCGACGGACAGCGGCGTGTCCGCGAGCACCGGCACCACGGCGGTCGGGCCCGAGGGCTGCAAGCAGGTGGATTTCCTGTTCGTCATCGACAACTCGGTGTCCATGGAGAACGAACAGACGGCCCTCACCATGGCCTTCCCAGGCTTCATCGACACGATCAAGAACACCCTGCCCACCAGCGACTATCACATCATGGTCGCCGACACCGACGCCGAGGGCCGCTGCGCGCCGGGTATATGCACACACTCGACCTGCCAGGCGCAGATGAAGTACGCTTGCAAGGACATCTTCTCCGAGTGCGACACCACCCGCGGCGCCGGTGTGGTCCACCCCGCCGGCGAATTCGCGAGCAACATGCCCTGCGACTTCGACCCGGGCAAGCGTTACCTCCTGGGGGACGACCTCGCCCTGACCAGCAATTTCCAGTGCGCCGCCAAGGTCGGGACCGCCGGCAACGGGTCGGAGCGGCCGATGGACGGGATGGTCGAGGCCGTCTCGCCCGCCCTGCTGGCGCCCGGCGCCTGTAATGAGGGCTTCCTGCGCGACGGGGCGATCCTCGTGGTCACCTTCATCAGCGACGACGCCAACGTCGAGGACATGAACACCGCGCAGCAGACCTACGACGCGGTCGTCGCGGCGAAGGGCGGCGACGTCGACAAGATCGTCATGCTCGGCCTGATCCCCGGCGACGTCGGCTGCGGCGGCGGCGGAAAGCACTGGGCCGACATGATCGCCCTGTTCGGCCCGCGCGGGATCAAGGGCTCGGTCTGCGCCCCGGAGTTCAACACATTCTTCCAGGACGCCGTCAATACGATCCTCGATACCTGCGTGATTAACCCCGGATAACCGGTCGGGCAACCGGGTCGAGGCCGCCAACTCAGTGATTGACGCCGCGTCGCGGGCATGGACAATCGCGGCATGTTCTCGCGCGTTCGTCCGCAGATCCTCCCGCTCGCCCTCGTCGTCGCCTGCCACGGGGACACGGGAGACACCACCGGCACGGCGGGCCCGGGGACCACAGGGAGCACGATGCTCGCGCCCGCCAGCAGCGAGAGCGGCGAGCCCGGCGAATCGACGTCGACGTCCACCACGTCCACACCGACGACCACCGACGCGAGCACCGCCGAGACCACGGCCGAGCCGGCGAGCACCGGCGACGCGCTCCCGCTGTGCCCGCCCGACGTGACCTGCGTCGACAGCTTCCCCTTCAGCGACGAGCGCGACACCAGCATGGAGGGCAAGAGCTCGCTCACCGCCTACACCTGCGCCCCCGACACCGATGAATCTGGCCCGGAGATCGTCTATCGCGTGACCGTCCCGGAGGCGGGCTTTCTCAGCGCCGCCGTGTACGCCGAAGCCGACGCTGACATCGACGTGCACATCCTCTCGGCCCTCGACCCGGCGAGCTGCCTGAGCCGCGGGGACCGGCACGCCAGCGCCGACGTGCCCGCCGGCGATCACTGGATCGTGGCTGACACCTACGCCGTCGACGGCGTCCCGCTCTCCGGCGCGTTCCGCATCGACATCGGCTTCATCGTCCCCTCGCTCGGGCCCTGCGACATGGAGGTCGGCGAGATGCCGCGGGTCGGCGACGGCGGCGACCACCTGGCCATGCCCGCGACCGGCCCGATCGTCGGCGAGGCCCACCTCGTCACCCAGGACGAACCCAAGCCATATCCCACGACCGCCACCGAGGAGCTGCAGGAGCATTATGCGCTCTCGCAGTCGGTGACCGGCCTCGTGATGTACCGCGATCAGGTGTGGGCGCCGCTCGAGGGCGGCGGCTTCTATGGCGCCGGCATCGGCGATCCATCGCTGTTTCCGGCGCTGGACGAGGGCTGGTACGTCAATATGTACTGGACCGCCGCCGCCCGGCCCGAGCGCGGCACGCGGATGATCCTCCGCGACCCGAATGGCACCCGCGCCGTGGTGGTGGCCGCCGGCTACGAGACCGGGCCGGGCAATCTGGCGCACATCGGCGGGACGCCCGAGGAGTCGCACTTCTATCTCGGCACCCACCACCTCGACACCCTGCAGCTCGGCCTCGCCAGCGACCCGTCCCTGCCGCTCGGACCGCGCACCTGTCAGTGAGCTGCGGCCGGATCACGGGACATATTTGGCGGCGAGCATCCCGGCCATCGCGCGCGCGGCCGCGATCGGCGGTTGATCACAGAAGGTCGTCGAGGTGTCGTGGGTCACGCCGCCGAGATCGAGGAGCATCGATTCAAAGATGTCCGTCGGCGGATTACAGGCCGGGTCGGGGCCGTCGAGCAGGGTCACCAGCGCGGGATCTGCGAACACGGCGACCGCCGCCAGGAAGTCCTCCTCCGACACATCGGCCTCGACCACCGGGTTGCCAACTTCCCCGAAAGTCTCGACCCGCAGCTTGCGCGACGCGAGCAGCTCGACGAAGCCGTCGCAATCGGCGTTCGGCGCACATGGGCCCGCGGCCGACGACTGCTTGAAGCGCTCGAAGTCCCCGACATCGACCCCGGTCGTCCCATCGCCGGTCGAGCCGGCGCTCGTGCCTGTGTCCGCTGTCGCCGCGCTCGTCGAGCCCATGTCGCCGGTGGCCGCGGTGGTCGCGTCGCTCGCGCTGCTGGAGCTGCCCGTGCTCGCGCTGGTCGTCGGCGTGGTGGTCTCCGTCGCGGCCGTGGTCGACGGGCCCTGCGTCGTGTCGCCCGAGCCGCCGCTCGTGGCGTCGTCCGTGCCCGGACCGCAGGCGGAGACGAGGGTGAGCAGGAGCATGAAAGCCGGGCCGAAACGGAGCATGGCGCGACGCTACGGGGCCTGGCCGCCGCGTGTCAACGCCGGTAGCAAGGCCAGGCGCCCGCAAGGGTCCACGGGGCCGAACCCGTGGCCACGCCGCCAGCGTGCCACCGTCGCCGAAATTCCGGTTCCTCCGGCAAATTTGTGGGCAGCATAGCTGCCTGATGGGCCATGTTGCGGTGTAAGGGGTCAGCAGAATCGGTGTGGGAAGGCGGGCTCCGGGAGGTTGCCCAGGCCGTGGTAGAGGGCGGTGGTGGTCAGGAGTCCGTGGTGCTCGCAAACCTCGACCACCCCGCGATTGCCCGGCATGGGTGAGCCGCCGCTCACCAGCCGCAGCACTCGAGCGAGAAGGCCTGGAGCACGTCCTGACCCTGGGCGCAGATGTCCATCGCCGGGCACATCTTGACGTTCACGTCGTCCTCGAAGCAGCGACAGCCCTGCTTGCCGCACACGATCTCGTGCTTGTAGTCGGGGCAGGTCTCGCCGAGCGAGCACATCCCCATGCCCGCCCCGCCGGTGGGCTCGCACGCCCCGCCGCCGCCGCACAGCATGTCCTGCGCGGCGAGCTCCTTGGCGCAGAAGTCCGGGTTGTTGAGGTCGTCGCAGGTCCCGCCGGCGATGCAGTTGATGAAGGCGAGCGTCGCATCCACACACTCCTGCGGGGCGTCGGGCGCGGGCGTGGTGTCCTCGATGCACGAGGCGGTGCACTCGCCAGGTGGGGGGGCGTTCGGGTCGCACTTTCCGAGCGTCGTGCAGGCCTCGGCGCAGGCCTCGGGGATGCCGCCGCCGCCGCCGGTCGTGGTGTCCGTGGTCGTGTCGGGCGGGATGGTCGTGACGCCGGTCGTGGTGGCGTCGGCCGTGGTGGCGTCGGCCGTGGTGGCGTCGCTCGTCTCGCCGGGCGCGGTCGTCGTCCCGCTGTTGCTGTCGCTGTTGCTCCCGCCCTCGGTCGGGCTCGAGGTCGGGTTGGTCTGCGCGGTCGTCCCCGAGTCCGAGGTGTCCGAGCCGGCCTCGGTCGCCGCGCCGGTGGAGGCGCCGCCCGTGCTCTCGGACTTGTCGTCGCCGCAGGCGCTCAGCGGAAGCAGGGCCGCGAGCATGTAAGAGATATTGCGAAGGTTCATGCTCCCGGACATATACCCGCGCGCCGGCGCTGTAAACCCTGCAAGCGAGGAGACGACCAACCCCGGGCGGCGCTCGCCCGCGATACAGGGCCTGGTTCGCGTACGTCCCGCGTGCGAGCATCCTGCGATGAAGGACGCGTGGGAGCACGACGGCGACGACGAGACCGCGGTCGACGAGGCCTGCGCGCGGCTCGGGTGGCCCAGACAATGGCTGGCCGTCGACGGCCACGAGCACACGATCATCGCTGGCGCCGTCGATGCGCGGCGTGTCGTCTGGGTCGAGCGTCGCTTTCGCGGCGATCCCACCTGGGACGAGGTCGAATACACGCTGTGGGTCGCCGTCGACGGGGCGCTCGCGCTGGCGTGGACCGTCGAGACCTATAATCCGTACTTCGGCTGTGAGGTCGGCTTTCTGCGCCTCGGCGCCGACGAGGTCGTGGTGGTCTATCGCGAGAAGCACCGGACGATCGTCGCGTCGCTGGGCCTCGCTGGCGGTGCGACGATGCGCGCGCTCGCCGATCGCTGGCGGGTCGTCGGTGACGAGCTGCTGTGGGAGAGCAGGGTGTCGCGCGGCCTGGTCGAGCGTGTGCGACTGCCCGACCTCGCGTGGGGTCTGCCGCTGCCCGGCGGGCTGTGCGACGCGCTGCTCGTGGCCGGCACGCCGCTGCCCTGTCCCGGGCCGCACGCCAGCAGCGACCCGGCGACGATGCAGTCCGCGATCGTTCGCCGCCTGTTCGGCGCCGACCCGCCCGCGCCGCTCGCGGGCCTGGTGGTCGGCGCGCTGGCCCACCGCTTCTGGGACGCTGTGCCCGTCTGCGGCGCTCGCTACGAGTCGCTGACCATCGGCCCGGGCGAGTGGAACCAGCTCGGCTGGTTGCCCTTTCACTGGCACCATACATTGGGCCCCGCGGAGGCCGAGGCGCTGGTCGCCGCGCTCGTCGAGCTCGCCGCGCGTCCGCCCACAGAGCCCGACGCCGACCTGCACGGGTGGCGCGTCGAGCTCGCGTGTCGCCACGTCGCCGAGCGCTGCACCGAGCTGGCCGCGGTCTGCCGCGCCGGACGCCTGCCGGAGGGCGTGTCCTGTTATTTCTGGGTCGAATGGTCGCAGGCGGGCTTCGCCGCGGGCGAGCGCGGGCGCTTCCCCGCCGACCTGTGGCGCGTGTGGGAGTCGCTGCGGCCGCACGCGGAGCGCCTGCGGGCGCTCACCGGGCGTTGACGATCTTCGATCACGCTCCCACTCAAACTTCGCGGCGCCGGCGACGAGCTGTCCCGAGGGCCAGGAGGCCGAGCAGCGCCGGCACCTCGCCCCCACGCGGGTCGCCGCGGCAGCCGCAGCCCTCCGCGACGTCGGCGAAGCCGGGCCCCTGGCAGTGCGGGTTTGGCTTCGCGCGGGCGAAGGCGCCGGCGAACAGGTCGCCGAAGCCGCCCGGCGGCGGCACCTCGGCGGTCCACGCGAGGTCGACATCGCTGTGCAAGTTAGCGACGCGGGCGGCGATGCTGCCGGTGTAGCTGCGCGCCCCGCTGCTCGGGTTGGTGAAGCACCACGCCGACTCGTCCTCGGCTGCGGCGCTGTCGACCAGGGCGATATAGTCGTAGTTGCAATCCTCACGGTAATACGGGATCGGCGACAGCGGGAAGCTGCCGTCCAGGACCTCCCATTCGGCGCGCGCCCCGTAGACCAGGTCGCCCTCGCCGTCGCGGACCACCGCCCGCGCGCCGATCGGCATGCGCGAGCCGTCGTCGGGGTTGCGGCCGTAGCCCACCACGATCTCGAGCTCCGCCAGCGCCGCCGACGGCACGCCGACGACCCGTCCGAGCGAGACCACCGCGTCCTCGAGGGTGAGGGTGAGGGCCGCCTCGCTGCCCGCCGGGACCCGCAGGAACAGCGTCGCTCGCTCGCCGAGCTCGACCTCCGGGGCCGCCCCGCGCAGCGTATCGACCGTGATCGCGGCCCCCTCGGCCGGCCAGGCCACCCGGCGATCGTCGACCCGCAGATCGATCAGCAGGTGCACGGGCTGGTCGGCGGCGAGCTTCAGCAATTCAGCGTCCGCGGCCGGCTCGAGCCCGGTCGGGAACTCACCTGTCTCTGCGGACAGGTACTTGCGGGACATCGTGTCGAGGTACGAGACCAGGCGGCCGCGCAGCGCCGGCGCGGCCGCCGAGCGCAGCGCGAGCTGCTCCGGCGGGAACACGCCAGGGACGGCGCAGGGCTGCGGCTCGAAGCGCCACAGCACCTCGCCCTCGCCCTCCAGCACCAGGCAGGCGCCGTCGGCCTGGGCCGGGCCATCGACGCTGGCGCGGTAGCACGCGGCCAGCACCTCCGCGTCCGGGGCCGCCCCGCACAGCATCTCGTCGCAGGCGATCTCGGGGCACCAGCGCGTCCCGGCCAGCAGCGCCTCCTGCTCCTGCATGCCAGGGCCGCCTGGATGCTCGCAGGGGTCGAATTGCAGCGCCGCGGTGCTGAAGCTCCAGCGCCCGCTGCTGCTCACATACGATCCGTCGCCGTCGCCGTCGCTGCAGTCCTCCGGGCAGCCGCCCGCGAGCGCGAGCAGGAGCAGACAGCAGTCGCGGCGCCGGACGGCCATGCCGCATTGTACGCGATTCGGGTACCATCCCGGCCACGGCGCAGAGAATGTCCCATCATGCAGGTCCCAGCCGACGCTCCGCAATGGCGATGTCCCTCAGGACTGGCCTCAGGATTGGCCTCAGGATTGGTCTCAGGACTGGTCTCACGTTTGGCCTCACGTTTGGCCTGACCTGCCTCGCGTGGACCCCGGTCGCGCAGGCCCACGAGGTCGGCCTGTCTCGCGGCGTGTACACCGTGCACGGGCGCGAGGTGACCGGGGAGCTGACCTTCGCTCGCGCCGAGCTGCTCGGCCTGGTGCCCGCGCTCGACGTCGACGAGGACGGCGCCCTCACCGACGCCGAGCTGTCCTCCGGGACAGGTGCGCTGCAGCCGGTCGCCGCCGGTGTGGTGCTCGTGGGCGACGATCGGCCCTGCGCTGGTGAGCTCATCGACGCGGCGCTGACCGAGGAGGACGGCGCGCGCATGCGGATGCGCTTCACCTGTCCGGGTGAGCCGCGGCGCCTGGCCGTGAGCCTGCCCGTGCTCGAGCAGCTGAAGCCCGGGCACCGCCACCTCGCCCAGCTCGCGCGGGTCGACGGCGAGGTGTTCGCCGATCTCGTGCTGCACCGCCGCGCCGCCACGGCGAGCGCCGAAGTTCCGGTCGACGCGATGGCCCCGGTGGCCCGGCCCGCCCCGTCGGTCCGCGCCTACTTCGAGATCGGCGTCGAGCACATTCTCATCGGCACCGACCACCTCGTGTTCCTGCTCGGCCTGGTGGTGGTCGGCGGCCGCCTGCGATCGCTGATCGCGGTCGTCACCGCCTTCACGATCGGGCACTCGCTGAGCCTCGCGCTGGCCACTCTCGGCGTGTGGCGCCCCGACCCGGGTTTCGTCGAGCCGGCGATCGCCCTCTCGATCGCCTACGTCGGCGTCGAGAACTTCCTGGTCGCCGACGCGGCCGGGCGCTGGCGGATCACCCTGCCTTTCGGCTTCATCCACGGCTTCGGCTTCGCCGGGGTGCTCGCCGAGATCGGCGTGCCGGACGGGTCCGTCGGGGCCGCGCTGCTGCTGTTCAACCTCGGCGTCGAGGCCGGGCAGCTGCTGGTCCTCGCGCTCGTGCTGCCGCTGCTGGCCTGGCTCGGCGCGCGACCGGCGTACCAGCGCGCCCGCGGCCCGCGCTGGATCTCCGCGGCGATCGTCGTCGCCGGGTTGTTCTGGTTCATCCAGCGCGTCGGCTTCGCCCAGTAGCCCGTTCCCGAGGCGTCGGGGGTCCACTCGCGGCCACCTCGCTCGCTCAGCCGCGGTGCGCGTCCGGCGGCGACTTGCGCCTGCAGCGATCGCGGCCATGGTCCTGCGAGCCGCGGCGATGGGCCGCGACCGGAGAATCTCATGACGAATCCCAAGAACAATGTTGCCGAGAACGCAGAGCACCTCAAGAACCAGGTGCAGGAGAAGGCCGAGAAGGTCGGTCACGTCGCCAAGGAGACCGCGCACAAGGTCGGCCACGCCGCGTCCGAGGCCGTGCACAAGGGCGAGCACGCCATGTCCGACGCCGCTGACAAGGCGCGTGAGCTCGCGGGTCGGGCCGCCGACAAGGTCCACGACGGGCTTCACAGCGCCGGCGACGCGCTGAAGCACGCGGGCGACAAGATCAAGAACTCCTGAGCCGCCGGCTGCGGGCGCGCTGGCCGAGCTTGACCAGCTCGACCACGCCGACCGGCGCCAGCGAGAGGCCGAGCACCACCCCCCAATCCGCGACGGTGAGCGGGGTGGTGTGTAATACCGCCTGCAGGATCGGCACATAGACGGCCGCGACCTGGAGCAGCAGGCAGGTGGCGATCGCCGCCCACAGCCAGCCGTTTGTCAGCAGTCTCGCGGTGAACGCCGAGCCGTGCTGCGAGCGGGCGTTGAAGGTGTGAAACACCTGGACCAGCGCCAGGGTCATGAAGCCCATGGTGCTCGCGTGGCGCAGACCCGGGCCCGCCGCGCCGTACCAGCGCATCCCGAGCGCGAACACCAGCAGCGTGACGCCGGCGAGCAGGGCCCCTTGCCAGGCGATCAGGCCGACGAAGCGCGGCGTCACCAGCGGCTCCCGCGGGTCGCGCGGCGGTCGTCGCATCGCGTCCGGGTTCGACGGCTCGAGGGCCAGCGCCATCGCCGGGAACACGTCGGTGATCATGTTGAGCCACAGGATCTGCAGCGCCGCCAGCGGCAGCGGCCAGCCGATCATGAGCGCGGTGAACACCACCAGGATCTCGGCCAGGTTGCACGAGAACAGGTAATGGACGAAGCGCAGGATGTTGGCATAGACCACCCGCCCCTGCTCGACCGCGCCGATGATCGTGCCGAGGTTATCATCGGTGATCACCATGGCCGCCGCCTCCTTGGCGACCTGTGTGCCCTTGATCCCCATCGCCACGCCGATGTCGGCCTGCTTCAGCGCCGGGGCGTCGTTGACCCCGTCGCCGGTCATCGCCACCACCTCGCCCCCGGCCTGCAGCGCCTCGACGATCCGCAGCTTGTGCTCCGGCGAGACGCGGGCGAACACCCCGGCCTCGGCCGCGATCGCCTGCCAGCCCTTCGCGTCCAGGCCTTGCAGCTCGCGGTCGTGCACGGTCCGCAGCGGGCGGCCCTGCGGATCGCGGTCCAGGCCGAGCTGGCGGCCGATCTCGGCGGCCGTCGCCTCCTGGTCGCCGGTGATCATCACCATGCGAATGCCAGCGCGCCGGCAGGTCTCGATCGCTACCTTGGCCTCGTCGCGCAGCGGGTCGATCATGCCGACCAGGCCGACGAAGACCAGCCCGCCCGTCAGCTCCTCCGCGCGGTAATCTCCCGGGAGCTCCTTGTACGCCAATGCGAGCACCCGCAGCGCCTGCCCGGCCAGCGCGAGGTTGTCCGCCAGCACCTGCCGCCGGAGCTCGGGCGTCATGGGTCGCACGCCGTCCGCGGCGAATACCGCGATGCTGGCGTCGAGCACCACGGCCGGGGCGCCCTTGATATGCGCGATCGCCGTCCCGTCGGGCCCGCGGTGGATCGTCACCATCCGCTTCGCCTCGCTGCTAAATGGCAGCTCGCTGATCCGGGGCAGCTCGCGCGCCAGCTCGTGCTTGCTCATGCCGGCCTTGGCGGCCGCGACCAGCAGGGCACCCTCCGTCGGGTCGCCCAGGACGGCGGGCGCGGCCCCGCTGAGGTCGAGCGTGGCGTCGGAGCACAGCGCGCCGGCGCGGAGGGCCAGCGCCAGCTGCGGGTCGGCGCGGGCGTCGATGATATGCCCGCCCTCGGTGAATTCTCCGACTGTGGCATAACCCGTGCCCGACACCTCGATGCGGCGGGGGCCGAGCTGCAGGGCCCGCACCGTCATCTCGTCCCGCGTCAGGGTGCCGGTCTTATCGGTGCACAGGACGGTGGTCGAGCCGAGCGTCTCGACGGCGGGCAGGCGGCGGACCAGCGCGCCGATCGTCGCCATTCGTTGCATGCCGAGCGCCAGCGTCATGGTTGCGACGGCGGGCAGGCCCTCGGGTACGGCCGCGATCGCCAGCGAGATGCCGACCTCCAGCATGTAGAGGAAGCCGTTGCCGCGCAGCCAGCCCGCCAGCACGATCACCGCGCAGAGCACGAGGACGACCCCGATCAGCGCGTGGCCGAGCTGCGCCAGCTTGCGCTCGAGCGGGGTCTTGCCCCCGCCAGCGGCGTCGAGCAGGCTCCCGATCCGTCCGACCTCGGTGCGCATGCCGGTGGTCGTCACGATCATTCGCCCGCGCCCGTGGGTGACCGCGGTGCCGAGATAGGCCATGTTGCGGCGGTCGCCGAGCGGGGCGTCGGCGTCGGCGACGGAATCGACGGTCTTGCTGACCGCGAGCGACTCTCCCGTCAACGCCGCCTCCGCCACCTGCAACGATACGCTCTCGACCACGCGCCCGTCGGCGGGCACCCGCGAGCCGGCGGCGATGAGCACGACGTCGCCGGGCACCAGCGCGGCCGCCGGGAGCTCGTGCTGCAGCCCGTCGCGCACGACGTGGGCCGTCGGCACGGACTGCCGCTGCAGGGCGCTGAGCGCCTGCTCGGCCTTCCATTCGGTGAGGAAGCCGACCGCCGCGTTCACGAGGATGACGACCAGCACCGCCACGCCCTCGATGTGCTCGCCGAGCACGAAGGCGAGGACGGTGGCCGCGACCAGCAGGGCCACGATCAGGCTCTTGAATTGATCGACGAGGATCGCCGCGAGCGAGCGCCCCTTCGCCGCGGCCAGGATGTTCGCGCCGTACTGCTCGCGTCGCTTCGCGGCCTCGATCTCGGTCAGGCCGCTCGCGGGGTCGGTCGCCAGGGCCTGGGCGATTTGCTCGGCCGACTGCAGGTGCCAGACCAGGGCCGCTGCGCCCGTGATGCTCGCGGGTTGGTCCGGATCGAGCTCGGCGCGCCTGGACATGCCGGGGACTTATACCGCGGCGGTGGCGGCGGCAATCGCTCATTCGCGCCGAACGATCTGCGTCCCTCGCGCCCGCTCGCCCTGTTTCGTGTCTCGATGTGTCATTGTCGCCGTCCGATGCGTCTCCTCGCCCGTTCGCTGGTCCTCGGCCTCGTCGTGAGCTCGGTCGGCCTGGTCGGCTGCTCCGCCTACCAGCAGCTGCGCCTCGACCGCCGCCACGGCGACGAGCGCGTGCGCGACCGGGTGGCCCTGCGCCTGCCCGCCGGTGCGATCGACTACGCCGCCGAGGTGCGACCGATCCTCGAGGCGCGCTGCGTCGTCTGCCACGCCTGCTACGACGCCCCCTGTCAGCTCAAGCTCGGCTCGTCCGAGGGCATCGATCGCGGCGCCAGCAAGGAACGCGTCTATGACGCGAGGCGCCTGTTTCAGGCCGACCTCACCCGGCTCTTCGAGGACGCGCAGACCACCGCGGCCTGGCGCAGCAAGAAATTTCATCCCGTGCTCAACGAGCGCGCGCAGACCCGCAGCGTCAACCGCGACGCCGGCCTGCTCCACCGTTTGCTCGAGCTCAAGCGCGACAACCCGGTCACGCCGGGGACCCTGCTCCCCGACGATGTCGACCTCCGCCTGCGCCACGACGAGCAGTGCCCGACCATCGCGCAGCTGCGTCGCCACGCCCGCAAGCACCCCGACTGGGGCATGCCCTACGGCCTCCCGGGCCTGAGCCCGCGCGAGCACGAGATCGTCACGCGTTGGCTCGCGGAGGGGGCCCTGCACGTCCCGCCGCCCCCGCTGGCGCAGCCGCTCGTCGCCGAGGTGGCGGCCTGGGAGGCCTTCCTGAACCAGGATTCGTTCAAGGCCCGGCTAGCGAGTCGCTATATCTACGAGCACCTGTTCCTCGCGCACCTGTACTTCGGCGACGGCGAGGTCACCACGGCGCCGGTCTACTTCGATCTGGTCCGCTCGCGCACGCCGCCGGGCCAGCCGATCGATCGAATCGCGACCCGCCGCCCTTACGACGATCCCGGCGTCGCCCGGCCCTACTATCGCCTCCAGCCGGTGCGCGAGGCGATCGTCGCCAAGCTCCACCTGCCGTACCGCCTCGACGCCGCGCGCATGCAGCGGTGGCAGGCCCTGTTCCACGACGCCGACTACACGGTCGGCGCTCCCCGGCTACGCGCCGGAGGTCGCCTCGAACCCATTCGTCGCATTCCGGGCGATCCGGTGCCCTCGCGCTATCGCTTCATGCTCGACGAGTCCGAGTTCACGATGATGGGATTCATCAAGGGCGCGGTGTGCCGCGGGCCGATCGCGCTAAACGTGATCGACGACCAATTCTGGGTGTTCTTCGTCGACCCAGACGCGAAGACGCAATTGCACGACGCCGAATTCCTCTACCGCCACGCCGAGTCGCTGCGCCTGCCCGCCGAGGCCAGCTCGAACGCGCCGCCGCTGGTCACCTGGATCCGTCAATCGCGCAATGAGAAGGCCTACGCCGCCGCCAGGGGCCGGGCGCTGCGCGAGGACCTCGCCGGCAGCGGCAAGGTCACCCTCGACCTGCTGTGGGCCGGCGACGGCCACAACCCCAACGCGGCGCTCACGGTGTTTCGCCACTTCGACAGCGCCTCGGTCGTCAAGGGCATGGTCGGCGAAGGGCCGAAGACCGTGTGGGTGCTCGGCTATCCGCTGCTCGAGCGGATCCACTATCTACTGGTGGCCGGCTTCGATGTCTACGGCAACGTCGGCCACCAGATGGCGACCCGCGCGTACATGGACTTCCTGCGGATGGAGGCGGAGTTCACCTTCCTGACCCCTTCTGCCGGCGAAGCTGCGCGGGCCGCCGAGCGGCAATCTTGGTACCGCGACACCCGCGAGCGAGCCTATCGAGATATCGTCGACGAGCTGTCCGCCGTCAAGGTCGACAGCGCGATCCCCTTCACGAGCGACGAACCCAAGCAAGAGCTATATCGAATGTTATCGAAGCACCTCGCGGCCGTCCGCGACGACAGCCGCGGCCTCGGCGACCCGAGGATCCCGGGGGAGGTGGTCACATCGTTGCGCGCGCTGGCGACGGTCCGCGGGGTCACGGCGGGCTGGCTCCCGCAGACGGCCTTCCTGTACCTCCCGGACGCGCCAGCCGGCGCCGAGGTGTTCACGATCCTCCGCAACGACGGCCACACCAACATCGCCTCGCCCTTCGGCGAGCACGAGCGGCGGGCCCCGGACGAGGACACCCTGACCGTCGTACGCGGGTTGATCGGCACCTACCCCAACGCGTTCTACGTGGTCGAGCGCGCCCGCCTGGATGAGTTCGTCGCCCAGGTCGCGGCGCTGCGCAGCGCCGCCGACTACGCGGCGCTGCAGGTCGGCTTCGGCGTGCGCCGGACCGACGCCGACTTCTGGCCCACGAGCGATCGCCTGGTCGAGCTCTACCGCCGCGATCGGCCGGTCGAGGCCGGGCCCTCGCTCTCGGCCGCTACGAGAATCGCTGATCGGGCCGCCGGGCCCGGCCCGCCGCGGCAGCGTGCACGGGCAGCTTCGCCCACCGACGCCCCGAAGCCACCGGTCGCATGCGCCTGGTATCCTCGCCCGGGTGACAACTACGCCCGGTCGGCCCGCACCTCGTTGCCTCCTCGCTGCTCGCGGCGTGTTCGGGTGGCGACGACGGCGGATCGACGACGGCTGTCCCGGCAACCACATCGTCCTCGTCCGGCGTTTCCGGACGAGCGCCGCGAGCGACGCGTCCAGTGTCCCCTCGTCGACGGCCGCGGACAGCGGCGAGGGCACGGCTGGGGTCACCAGCGGCGCCAGCTCGCCGACGACGGGCGACGCGACGGGCGACGCGAGCAGCAGCGGCAGCAGCGGCGACCCGCCCCCCGGCCGATCCACGCATGCAGGCGCTCGTCACCTACGCCCCGCGGGTGAGGGCCGCACCCGACGAGGCATATTTCCCGTCCTCCGTCGAGTTCGCGTTCCCCCTTCATGACGCGCTTTCCCCGACGGCGACGGCGCCCACTGATCCGTAGCACGGAGGCCCTGACAGCCCGTCGGACACGCTGCCCTTCTTCGCTGGCGACCCCGCCGGCGCGCCGGTGTACGCCTATTACGCCGACAAGGGCAGCGCGATCGTCGACCTCGTGTACCTTCTTCTATTACCCCACAACCGCGGCAAGTCGAGGTCGACACCATCTGGGGCAACCACGTCGGCGACTGGGAGCACATCACCGTCCGCCTGGTGCGCCAGCCGGACGACACCTCACGCCGCAGTAGGTTCACCGGCCCACAGCTTCGGCGGCGCCTACGATCAGCCGAGCTCGAGCGTCGAGGGGACGCACCCGGTGGTCTACTCGGCGTGGGGCTCGCACGGGTGTGGAGCGCCCCGGCGACCACTGTACATGACGATCGGCGAGGAGGTGCTCGGGGTCTGCGTCACGATCGTCTGCACGGACCTGACCGATGAGACAGCCGCGGGGATCGCCTGGGACACCTGGAAGAATGTCGCAGGCTTCGACTCCGTGGCCCAGGAGGGGCTGGACGGCGCGAGCTGGCCAGTGTGGATGAGCGACGACTCACCGACCCCCGGCGCCGACCCGGTATCGGTGCCCGGGGGCGGGCCGATCTTTCGCTGGGGTAACGAGGAGGACTGCTCGACCCTCGGCGTCGATATCAGCGACCTGATCGGCGTGTGCCGCCTGAGGACGGACCGACTGGCCCGGTCTCGAAGGACGTGGGGCCGACGCTGCAGTGAGCTGGGCGGCCGCTCGTACTTCGGTTGTGCGGACGACGTCGCACGGGCCGGCGCGCCGCTGCGGTCCGCCGTGAACGCGGACGACTGTCCGACGGGCCGGCGCGGTCCGGCTTGGCGCCTGCGGAGGCCCGGCTTGCCGGATGTCCGGAAGAGGCCTCGCCCTCAAACACGGCCTGACACACCGTCGCCGGGGTGATTCCCGGGTCTACGCCGGACTCGGTCGAGGCCTCTTCCGGCCCTCCGGCAAGCGAAGCCTCCGCTCAAGGACGGTGCGGTCGGCGTGGCCGAGAAGCCGGACCGCACCAGCCCTGGGGGCGCGCCATGGTGTCGGTGCCCAGGGACACGGGCGCCCGAGCGCTGGTGCCCTGCGCCATGCATGAGCCATGTCCCGCAGAGCCGTGCCCCACGATGTCCGTCGGATCGCGCTGCGACCGCTCGCACGGTTCGGCGTGTGTCGCAAGGGACATGCCCATTCGGCCAGGTCCCCCAGTCTCAGCAAAGTTGTCGCCTTGACCGATAAACCACAGGAGGGGCGAGACAAGAACCAGCAGAGATGATCCAGTGGAACCAACCGACGCCAACAACCCGAGTTCGAGGTGATCCTCGACGAGGCGATTGAGCCAGTGCGGCGAGCCCGGCGAAGCCGGCGACGACGGTCCTCGGATCATCCCGAGGGGATCGTCAAGGTCGACGTCGACAGCTACCCTGGGCGCGACCTGCGTGAGGATCCCGGTCGGAGCGTCGGCGTGACGACGATAACCCGGAGGCACCATACTGCCGAATTCCAGGCGAACGCGGTGCGAAGGCTGAACAATCCCGGCCAATCGGTGCAGGAACTCGCCGACGAGCTCAAGGTGACGCGGTCCCTGTTATACCGTTGGCGGCGCGCAGCCAGCACCAAGGAAGGTCCCTGCCGAAGAAGAAGCCCCACCCATGAACGAGCCCGCCCGAGGTCGCCCCAGGACTGGACGACCGAGCAAAAGCTGACGGTGGTGCTCGACGCCCAGGGGCGGCTGAGGGGAGTTGGGCGGCTTCGCGTCAGCGAGGGCTGTACAGCGCGACGCTGAGCGACTGGTGCGAGACGGTGCTGCGCGGGGCCAAGGCCGAGCTGGCGGACGCAGCGACAGCAGCCTGGCGGGGGCCCGGGAGGCCCAGGGGATCCGTGAGCTCGAGCGCGAGCTGGCCCGGAAGGACAAGGCGTTGGCGGAGGCGGCCGCATTGCTGGTACTCCAAAAAATTCCGGAGCCCTAGGGGGCCGAGGAAGACGACACGGAGCCGAAGAACGGACGCCGATCCTGGCCCCTGAAGAGGCCACGGCCGCGGGAGCGAGGTTCCGGGCCGCAGCAGGTGCGGGCTGACCGAGCGAACGGTGCAGCGCTGGGCCACCCAGGGCGGGCGCGACCCCTCGCGGCCCCGGACGCCGCGCAAAAGCTGTCCGCAGCCGAAGAGCAGCGCGTGCCCGAGGTCGCGCAACCGCCAGCACGACAAGCGCCCGACAGACGTCCCGACCCCCGACCGCAAGTACACGCCCCCGAACGGCCCACCGCGTCAGCGAAGTACGGCCCCAGCACCACCGGGCCCGCCGCCGCCCGAGCCGTCCAGCCCCACGGCCACCGGCAGGCTTCGGACACACGCCGCGTACGTCCGCGGGGTCTACTTACCCGTACGGGTCGCGATACGAGCCCCGCATCGTCGGCGGGCGCCGTAGACGCTGAACTGGTGAACCGCGGCGGCGCTCATCGAAAGTTGGTGCCGACAATCCGGCGTGATAATCTCCCTGGCTCTCGCACAACGGCGCCGCCAGCGAAGAGCGCCCCGCCCGGCCGAATGGAAGCGAGCGCGGATCCACCCCCAGCCGCCCGCGTCAGCAACGACAATCCCTTGCTCAGGGCCGCTGCGGTCCGGCCTCGGCGACGCCGACCGTACCGTCCTTCAGCGGAGGCCTCCCGTGCCGGAGGGCCGGAGGGCCTTTCGACCGAGTCCGGCGTAGACCCGGATACTGCCCCGGCGACGGCGTGTCAGGCCGTGTTTGAGGGCGAAAGGCCCTCCGGACATCCGGCTTCTCGAGGATACGCGGGCGCCCAGCCGGACCGCATCGGCCCGTGCGACGTCGTCCGCGCCACCGATCGTTCATACCCTCGTATCATGGCACTAACGATTGAAGGGCCGCTCCTGAATCCAGCGAAACTCGCGTGAGGTGAGCAGCGGCGGCTCGTCCTGCCGCTCCAGGATCGCCACCGTCCACCCGGCCTCGAAGCTGCCGGCGAGGCGAAACTCGCCGCTGTCGAGCAACGGATAGAACATAGAGAATGAGGTGTCCTCGCCGATGCGCTGCCACACCATGCGCCGCCCGTCCTCCTGGATCTTCAGCTTGAAGCGCTCGCTGCTGCCGTCGGCCCGCTGGATCGCGCCGATGCCGATCTCGTTGATGCCGACCCGCACCCACCGCACCGCATCGGGGAGCTCGGTCACGCCGTCGCGGCTGAAGGACACGACGCGAAATACCCCGTGCAGCGGCCCTGGCTGCGCCAGTCGACCCTTGCTCATGAGATAGCGCCCGCCGACCACGATCCCGCTGATCGAGACGATGAGATAGAGCCCGATCTTGCTGAGCCTCGCCGCCCACCACCAGCCGCGGCGAGCGATCGGGTGGGGATCGATCGCCCGCGGCACGACCGGGCGGTTGTGCCATAGCAGGTCGACGAGGCGGCCGAGGTCGGGCGCCACGATGAACAGCGCGATCACCAGCAGATGCGCGGAGAACAGCTTGACCGGGACGCCGTAGCAGAAGTTGAGGGCCACGACGTTGCTCATCGCCAGGAGCGAGAGGAGCCCGCCGAGCAGCCAGGTGCGGCGCCAGAACAGCAGCGATCCGCTGACCACCTCGACGAGCCCGGTCAACATCTGATAGCCGGCGCTCGCCCCCATGAAGGTCCACAGCAGCCCCATCGGCGACGAATCGCCATAAGGCACGATCACTCGATCGGGCCCGGGGATCGGCATCTGGGTCGGGATCAGCTTGTTCCACCCGTAGACCAGCAGGTACGAGCCGAGGTACAGGCACATGTAGGCCCGCGAACGGTCGAGCACGCGGCTGGAGCGCGCGCGGGTGCCTGCGAGCCGCGGCCACACCAGCGCGACGACCACCGCGACCACCGCGATACACAGCGCGGAGACATAGTAATACATCGCATCGCCGCTGCCGCTGTTTCGCGGGACCGCCGAGGCGCCCAGCACTTCGCGACCGACCCACTCGACCACGACCAGCCAGGGCCGACGCGCCTCGATCATCCAGCCGTCGACGACCGGGATGAGGTGGAGCGGGAAGGGGACCGTGGAGAGCAGGAGATACGCGACGAAGCATCGCCGGGCGAGGGCCATGACGCGCGATCCGATCGAAGCCTGCATGGATCTCTCGCATGAATACCAGATCTTTCACCGCCGCGGATCCGCGTTTTGGTGGTACCACTCGCGCGTGCAGTTCACCGCCGCCGACATCGACCGCGAGCTCGCCGAGCGCTTCGGCTTCACGGGCTTTCGTGCGGGCCAGCGCGAGAGCGTCGAGACCTTGCTGGCCGGCGGCAGCCTGCTGTGCATCCAGCCCACGGGTTATGGCAAGAGCCTGCTGTATCAGCTCCCGGCCGCGCTGCTCGGCGGCATCACCCTGGTCGTGTCGCCGCTGCTGGCGCTGATGCGCGACCAGCTCGGCCACCTCAACGACCGCTTCGGGCTGCCGGCGGGCAGCATCAACAGCGACCAGAGCGACGAGGAGAACGCGGCCGCCCGCGCGGCCGCGGCCGCGGGCGAGCTGCGCCTGCTGTTCGTCTCGCCGGAGCACCTCGACCACGTCGAGCGCTTCGCCGCCCTCGCCGCGCTGCCGGTGCGCCTGGTCGTCGTCGACGAGGCCCACTGCATCTCGACCTGGGGTCACGACTTTCGCCCGGCCTACCGCCAGATCGTCCACTTGCTGCGCGCGCTGCAGGAGCGCCACCCGCAGCTGCGCGTGCTCGGCCTGACCGCGACCGCCGATGAGCGGGTCGAGGCCGACATCCGCGACCAGCTGCAAGGGCCCGGCGGGCCGCCGCTGCAGGTCCATCGCAGCGGCATGGACCGGCCGAACATCGCCCTCGCGGTGGTCGGCCTGTCGGGCATGGCCCGCAAGCTGGCCTACCTCGCGCAGCTGGTCCCGCGCCTGCCCGCGCCCGGGCTGCTGTACTGCGCGACGCGCGAGCACACCGAGCTGGTCGCCGAATATCTGCGTAGTTGTGGCCTGGCGGCGGCGGCTTATCACGCCGGCCTCGAGCCCGAGCACAAGCGCGAGCTGCAGGCCGACTTCCTCGCCGGTCGCCACCCGGCGATCGCCTCGACCAACGCGCTCGGCATGGGCATCGACAAGTCGGACCTGCGATATGTGGTCCACGTCGACGTGCCCGGCTCGGTGACCGCGTATTATCAGGAGGTCGGCCGCGCCGGCCGCGACGGCGAGCCGGCGCGCGGGATCTTGCTGTTCGACCCGGACGACAGCAAGATCCAGGAGCACTTCATCGATTCGGCCCAGCCGCACGCCCAGGACTTCGTCGACATGCTCGCGGCGATCCGCGACGCGGGCGAGCCGCTCGGGCTCACTGCCCTCAAGGTGCGCACGGGCCTGCACCCGACCCGCGTCACGGTGGTGGTCGCTGAATTGGTCGAACAGGGTTATCTGCGCAAGCGCAGCAGCGGCGGCAAGCAGGTCTACGAGCTCACCGGCAAGACCGAGCCGCCCGAGCTGGCCCGCTACCGCAATCAACAGGAGGTCCGCACCCGCGAGCTCGGGGCCATGCTCGCGTACGGCCGGCTCGAGACCGACTGCCTGATGGCGACCCTGCGCCGGGCCCTCGGCGACCGCGAGGCCGCGGCCTGCGGGCGCTGCTCGCTGTGCAAGCAGCAGCGATCGTCGGTGGATATCGCGGCGGCGGTCGAGCACGCCCAGGCCTGGCTCGCCGCGCGGCCGTCACCGATCGCCGCGAGCGCGCGGCCCGAGATGGCGGGGGGCCTCGCGCTGCTCGACGCCGAACTGGGCGGCGAGCTGTACCGCGGCCTGTTCGCCAGCCGCGAGACGGACGCCCGCTGGCGCCGACCCTCGCCGAGCTGCTGCGTCGGCAGGTCCTCGCGCTCGGCCAGCGCTTCGCGTTTTGTGGCGTGACGGCCGCGCCGAGCCGCGATTGGCGGCAGCGCGGCGAGGCCCTGGCGATCGCCGCCGAGGCCCTCGGAGTGCCAGCATTGCCCGATCTGCTGATCTGGGCGGACGAGCCGGGGTCGCGGCAGGACGAGCTGCGCAACAACGATCAACGGCGCGACAACGTCGACGGCAAGATGGGCCTCGGCGCGTCCGAGCGGCCCCGCGGGGATATCCTGCTGCTCGACGATTTCATCGGCTCGGGCGCGACGCTGCGCGAGGCCGGCCGGGTGCTGCGCAAGGCCAAAGCACTCCGGCGCGATCGTTCCGCTGACGCTCGCGCGCGTGCGCTGGAAGCTCGGCGCGCCCGGCCGGGTGCGCTGAGGCATGCGGCGGGCCGATCACGATTGGCCGAAGAAGCCGATGGCGCAGTCCTTGAACGGCTCGGCGCGCTGGCCCTCGCGCAGGCACACGAAGCGCTCGACCGGCGTCGCCATGGCGGCGCAGCCCTCGAAGTAGGCGACGGACTCCAGCTCGAGGTGCACCGCGGGCCACACCTCATAATCCGGCTCACGCGTCAGGCGCCCCCAGCGAAACGCCGTGCCGTCGCCCGGGAGCGAGAAGAACAGCTCCTGATGCGAGCCCGGGATGCCCTCGACGGTCCACGACACCTTGCCCACCCCGGCGCCCTGGATCGCCGCCAATGTGCAATCGATCGCCCCGGCGCTGTCGGTGGTCAAGCTCTCCAGCGGGCAGTCGTAGAGCGGCAGATCCTCGCTGCATTGCACCGCGATCGGGGCGCACAGCGGCTCGGGCTCGCAGAGGTTGTCGGACGCCCCCTGCGAGAAACAGTTGCAGTTCGGAGAGTCCTCGTCGCCGCCACACGCGAGCCCGCACAGGGCCCCGAATGCGAGCGCGATGAGGGAGATGCGGGCGAGGGGCATGCCACGCAGGTGTATCACGCCGACCGCCCCGTCCGTCACTCGTCGAGGGTGCGGAGGCGGTCGAGCAGGCCCTCCAGGTACCACTCGATCTCGACGTTGCCGGGGCGCATGAGCGGGGGCGGGTCGGGGCCGAGGAGGGTGCGGGCGTGGGTGCGGGCGGCCGCGTCGAAGGGGCGGGTGTGCAGGAGGCGCTCGAGCTCGTCGCGGGCGCCCGGGGCCGGGCTCGCGTGGGTGAGGAGCTCGGCGACGACGCGCTCGCGCGGGTAGCTCGCGGACACGGCGCGGTTGGCCTGCTCGAGCTCCGCGAAGGTCGGGGTGAGCTGGAAGGAGTCGAACAGGCGGCGCAGGAGTCCCACAGGTGGGGTTTCTAGCACGGGCCTGGCGCAGCGGGCGATATCTGGGCACGTCTGCGCGGCGAATCATGGTCCGCGTCGGCGGCCGTCCGCGCGCCCGGGCGTGCGCCCAAGCCCCTCGGCGAGCAGGTCGAACACGACCCGGATGCGCCGGCTCGTGTGCATCTCCCGATGGGTCGCCAGCCACACTGGCACCGGGATCGTCGGTAGCTTCGGCAGCACCCGGCGGACCCGCGGCTCGGCGTCGCCGACCTCGTCCATGACGATGCAAATACCGAGGCCCTGTTTGGCCAGCTCCCATTGCACGAGGTGATTGTCGGTGATGATCGGGAAGTTCTTGGCGCTGAGCTCCAGACCCATCGCGCGCAGGTGCGTGATCATCATGGGCGTGCGGTCGAAGCCGAAGAAGTCCGCGCGCGAGAGATCCGCTGGCGACCTCGGGTTGCCGATCTGCTCGAGATAGGCCGGGCTGGCGTAGAGCCGGGCGTGACGGTCCGCGATCTTCCTGGCGATCAGCTCCGGCTGGGTCGGCGTGAAGTTGCGGACGGCGATGTCGGCCTCGCGGCGTCGCAGGTCGCGCGCGGTGTTCGAAACGAGGATCTCGATCTCGATCCCCGGGTGCGATCGGCGGATGCGAGCGATGATCGGCGGCAGGATGTACGCCGAGATCAGATCGCTGGCGGTGATGCAGACCGTGCCGTCGATCGAGAGCGACTTGCCGGCGGCGCTCAGCGAGACGCGCGTGGCCGCCTCACCCATCGCCCGCAGATGCTCGAGCAGATCGAGCCCCGCGCTGGTCACTGCGATCGTGCCGCCGATCCGCTCGAAGAGCGTGACACCGAGCTCCTCCTCCAGCGCCGCGACCTGGCGCCCGATCGTCGGCTGCGCGATGCCCAGCGCCCGACCCGCGGCCGAGAACGATCCCTCCTCGGCGGTCACCAGGAAGGCCCGCGCGCGGTTCCAGTCGAAGCGTATCGCCTTCCACTCCATGCACAGACGCATACCACGGATGCAGAAACCGGGGTTGTCCATTCGTTTCCGAAGACGCTTACTTCCCGGCGCGATGCCCAAGAATCCAACCAGCTCCACACCCAGCGCCACCCAGGAAGCCACCGACAGCCCACCGCCGCGGAGGGTCTGTATCGTCGGGGCCTCCGGGAAGCTGGGCCAGTATATGGTCCAGCACGCGCTCGACCGCGGCTATGAGGTCGTCGCCGTGTGCCGCGCGGTGAGCGTGGCGAAGCTCGACCGCTTTCAGGGGCGCATCACCGTGCTGCCGGGGCCGACCAACGACCGCGACCTCATCCAGCGCGCCGTCGCCGGCTGCGACGGCGTGCTCACGGTCCTGGCCCCCATGGGCGTCCACCAGTACGCCTCGACCACGGCGCAGGCGGTCCTCGACTTCGCCCCCGAACACGCCCGCCTGGTCTTCTCGTGCGGCTGGCACATCACGCGCGACGGTCTGGATGTCTACTCGCGCCTGTTCCTCCTCGTCGTGAGGGTCATCAGCTGGCTCGCCCGGGTGCTGCGTTACGCGGAGCTCGACGACCAGGTCCTCGCATGCCAGCGAATCTTCGCCAGCTCGCGGCTGTGGACCGTGGTGCGCGGCAGCGACCTCGAAGAGGGGGCGAGCCAGGGCCTGCCCGTGTGGAGCCGTCACGTCGGCGATCCGGTCCTGCGCAGCAACCGGACCCGGCGTGTGGACTTTGCCCTGTTCATGGTCGACGCATTGACCAACCCGGCGCTCATCCACGAGGCGCCGGCGATCGTCGGTTGCAAGACCGCCTCGGCGCTCGCCCACGCCGCGTGAGCCGCCGGCATCGGCCGGCGAGTCACGCCCCCGCGGGCGGGCTTTGCTCGAGATATCGTTGCTCGAGCGAGCGCCCCTTGCCGAGCGCCGAGATTCTGGCGCCGCCGGCCAGGAGTTCGCGCAGCACCTCGGCGATCACGTCCTCGGCGACGCGGTCCGGGGTGGGCTGGAAGCGGACCCGCAGGGTGCGTTTGGCGGGGTCCCAGGTGACGCTGAGGGCGGTCACGCGGGCGCGCAGTTGGTCGATCGGCTCGGGGCCGGGGGCGAGCAGGACGTGGATCTCGGCGTCCTTCGCGGTCAGCTCGGCGACCGCGCCGGACTCGATCGTGAGGCCCTTCTCCATGAATGCGGCCTCGTCGCAGATGGCCTCGAGCTCCTGGAGATTGTGCGACGATACGACGATCGTCCGGGCGCCGCGCTGGCTGCGGATCAGCTCGCGCAGGTCGTGGGCGTGGCGCGGGTCGAGGCCGGCGGTCGGCTCGTCGAGGAGGATGAGCTCGGGCTCGCCGAGGAAGGCCTGGGCCACGCCGACGCGTTTGACCTGACCGTGCGAGAGGGCGCCGGCGCGGCGCTCGGCGAGCTCGCCGAGGTCGACCAGGGCGAGCACCCGCGCCGCCTCCTGCTGCGCCAGCGCGAGGTCCATGCCCTGGAGGCGGCCGAGGAATACGAGGTGTTCGCGTACGCTGATATCGCGGCCGAGCACGGCGTCCTGCGGCAGCGCGCCGAGGCGGCCCTTGAATCGCGTGACATCGGCGGGGCCGCCTAAGATCTCCACGCGGCCGCCGTCGGGCCGGAGGAAGCCGCAGCACAGCCCGAACAGGGTGGTCTTGCCGGCGCCGTTGGGGCCGATGAGGGCGAAGATCGATCCGCGGCTGACCTTGAGGTCGGCGCCGCGCAATGCCTGCACGTTGCCGAAGCGCTTGTGGACCTTATCGAGGACGATCGCCGATTCGGACATGGGGCTCACAGGTCGCGGTGGCGAAAGCGGAGGAAGCCGAGCGCGGTGTAGGCGACACACAGGCCGAGGCAGCCGGCGACGGCGATCGTTTGATCGAGGATACCGGGCTGGAACAGGCCCGGTTTCCAGTACCAGGGCGACAGCACGGCGAGCCAGGCCCACACCCCGGATTGCAGCGAGAGCAGCCACACCGCGAACAGCAGGCCGACCGAGACGGCGCGGGCCGCCCCCGGGCCGCGGCACAATTGCGAGGCGAGCGAGACGACGCCGAGGAAGCCGAGCGCGCACACGACGGTGATCGGCCAGGTGGAGAGCAGCGCGGTGACGGTGGCGACGAGGGCGAAGTTTGGCAGGTAGATCGCGCCGATGATCACGACGGGTACCATGCCGAGCCCGGCGACGCCGGCGACCAGGGCGGCCTGGCCGAGCAGCTTGCCGGTGACGTAAGCGCCGCGGGTGGTCCGCAGCGCGGCGTAGCGGATCGTCCGCTGGTGGAGGTCGCCGGCGACCTGGTCGTAGCTGGTCAGGGCGATGAACCACGGCAAGAACGCGAGCGAGGTCCAGGCGAAGATCAGCACCATCGCCGGATAGCTCGCGAGGTGGTCGGCGAGGACCGCGTCGCCGCCAGAGAAGAACAGGAGCATCGCGTGGTAGCCCTCGTTCTGCATCACGCTGGCCGCCGCCGCCCCGTCGGACCCGGCCATGCTGTCGATCCGCGTGCCGAGCTCGCGGACGACCTGCACGTAGATGCCGCTCGCGGCGCAGGCGATCAGCAGATACAGCAGCACCAGCACCAGCGCCCGCCGCGTGCGCAGCGACTCGCGCAGATCAAAGCCGGCGACCAATGCGGCGTCACGCACGAAGCTGGGGGGCGAGCCGGTCACGGGCCGCGACTGTAACACGGCCTCGCGCCCGCGCCGTGACGCGGGCCGGCCAAACGATCGCGCCCCTGCCCGTGAGGCGACGCGTGCCTGCCCGCGCAATCGCCGGGTCGCCCGCTGTCACCTGTCGCCGTGATGAGCAAACGATCCGAGACAGTCTCACGCCGCGCGGTGGTCATGGGTGCGAGCATCGCCGGGCTGGTGGCTGCCCGCGTCCTCGCGGATCACTTCGACGAGGTCATCCTGGTCGAGCGGGACCGCCTGCCCACCGGCGCCGAGAGCCGCAAGGGCGCGCCGCAGGGGCAGCACCTGCACGCGCTGCTGCAACGCGGCGAGCAGCTGTTCGAGCAGCTGTTCCCGGGCATCGGCGCGACGCTGATCGGCGGCGGTGGCATCCGCGTCGACTTCAGCCGCGACCTCGCGTGGCACCACTTCGGCGCCTGGAAGGCCCGCTTCACCAGCGGCGTGGACATGCTGGCGATGACGCGTCCCTTCTTCGAGGCCGAGGTCCGCCGCCGGGTGCTGGCGCTGCCGCAGGTGCGTTGCCTCGACGATCACGACATTCTCGGCCTGCTCGCCAGCGCCGACCGCACGCGGGTCACGGGCGTGCAGCTGCGGCCGCGACACGCGGATGGGGTCGAGCGCTCGCTGTCCGCCGATCTCGTGGTCGACGCGACCGGCCGCGGCTCGGCCACGCCGAAGTGGCTGGAGGCCCTCGGCTACGCGCCGCCCGCGGAGGAGCTCGTGACCGTCCACGTCGGCTACGCGACGCGGACCTTTCGCCGCGCCCTGCCCTCGACCTTGCCGTGGAAGGCGCTCTACATCCTCGGCGCCGGCGCGAATGAGCGGCGTGTCGGGGCGATGTTCCCGATCGAGGGCGACCGCTGGATCGTCGTGCTGGCCGGCATGCTGCGCGACTATCCGCCGGCCGAGCTCCCGGCATTCCTCGAGTTCGCGCGGGGCCTCCCGGTCGATGACCTGCACCGCGCGCTCGTTGGCATGCAGCCGCTCGACGACGGCGCGACCTATCGTTTCCCCGCCAATCTCCGGCACCGCTATGAGCGCATGCCGCGGCGCCCCGAAGGACTGGTGGCTCTCGGCGACGCGCTCTGCAGCTTCAATCCGATCTACGGGCAGGGCATGACGACGGCGGCCCTGGTCGCGCTGGAGCTCGGCGCCTGCCTCGGCGAGCGCGGCCTCGCCGACCTGCCCGCCCGCTTCTTTCGCCGCGCCGCCCGGGTCATCGACGTGCCGTGGGCGATGTCGACGCTCGAGGATTTCCGCTGCCCCGAGGTCACCGGCGCCCGTCCTCCGGGCTTTGCGATGATCGCTGGATTGCTCGGCAGGGTCCACCGCGCGAGCTGCCGCGACCAGGATGTCGCGCTGCACTTTCTCCGGGCCATGCATATGGTCGGATCGCCGGCGACGCTGCTGCGGCCCGATATCCTGGCAAGGGCGCTGCTGCGGGGCGGGGCGCACACGCCCGCGCCGGCGCTCGCGGTGCACGATCCAGTGCCCGCAGCGTAACGTTCACGGCGAGGTATGACGAAACGTGTAGGGGCGCCCGGGGTACGCGCGATCGGAGCCTCGCAGCCACTCACCGAGCCGCTCTCGGATCTGGGCCTCGGTCTCGTCGGGGTGCTTGCGCCGGAAGTTCTGCAGCATGAGGTCACTTCCCGCCTCGAAGAGGTCGAAGGCGAGGCGAAGCCTGCGGGCGACGGGCGAGTCCACGGCGGCAAGATAGCGTGCGGGCACGGACACGTCACGTGTTGAGTGCGCGCGCGGCAGGCGTCCGCCCGGCGCAGCGGCGTTCGGGGTACCATGCTCCGCGTGCCTCGTAGGCCCCACGTGCTCCGCATGTCGCGGCAGGCGCTGCTGCCCGTGCTCGCCCTCGCAGCGGCGCTGCTCCCCGCGCCCGCGTCCGCCTCGCAGTGCCGTGAGGTCCCCTTTGCCCAACTGATCCGCGAGGCTGACGTCATCTTCACCGGCCGCGCCCTCACCTGGGACGCCGCGCTCGCCACGACCTTCGCGGTCGAGCGCGTCTACAAGGGCAGCGTCGCGGCCCACGTCATCGTCGAATCTGGCGCCGTCAAGTACGCTGCCCTCGCCCCGCCCGACCGATACCTCGTGCTCGCCGTCGTGAACGCGCCGGGGACTCAGCCCGGTAATTTATATGTACACACTTGTGGCGGCTCGCGGCGCCTGCTCGCCGCCGACGCCATCCCGCACGAGCTCGGCGAAGGCACCGCGCTGCTTCCGCTGCCGGCCCCGCCTGTGGCCTCGCCGCCTGCCGACCCCGAACCGCCGCCGCCCGCCACTGCCTCGCCGCCGCCCGCCACTGCCTCGCCGCCGCCCGCCACTGCCTCGCCGCCGCCCGCCACTGCCTCGCCGCCGCCGCCCCCCGAGCGCCTGGTGGACCCACCCGGCCTCACGAAGGACAGCTATTACCTGCTGGTCGCCCCCGGCCTGCTCGCCTTCGATATTCGCTACCCCGCCTTTCGCCTCTACACCTGGGGCATCTCCGGCGGCCGCCTGTTCACCGGCGCCGGCCACTTCGCTGCGGCCGCCGGCGCCTTCTTCGAGCACAACCTGTGGATCAACCGCGTCGACCCCGAGCGAGGCGACCGCGCGAAGTCCCTCAGCTACGTTCGCTTCGGGCCCGAGATGCGCATCGGCGGCAGCAGCCCGCGCATCTTCGGCTACGCCCTCCTGCGCCTCGGTCTCGACATGCTGGGATATCAAGGCGTCAGCGACTTCTCACTGCTCGCGACCGGCGGCCTTGGCATCCAGGGCGCCCTGCTCAACAATCGCCGCCTCCTGCTCGGCACCGAGCCCATGGTCGATTACAGCTACCCGCTCGACTACGCATTCTTCCGCGTCCGCGTCTTCATCGGCGCCCGCTTCTGAAGCGCGGCGTCCTCTCACGGATCGACCGGGCCTGGCGAGCGGCGGCGCGCCGTAATCGGGCCACTTGCGCGCGGGCGAGGCGGGGCGAATCGTCGGGGCCTGAAGTCGCGGCGATTCGTGGTAGTGTGGCGGCGCTCGCATGACGGTGCCCACGCCCAGGTTTCCCTGGTGGCTGCGATCGATCGACGCGATCGGTGACGCTGGCCGCCGTTGCGGGCTCATGCGCGGCATGCTCGACGCCCCGGCGATGCTGGCGGCCGCGGCCGCGGCCGAGGGCCACGAGCAATTCGGCGAGGGCACCCGGGCGATGCTCGAGGTCCTGGTCGGGTCGCTCAAGCAGGACGCCCGCCTGGCCTTTCACGGGCGGGTGCACCTTCATGCGATGTTGATGACCTCGCTGCGGGTGCGGCTGCGCCTCGAGGCCGCGCGCCAGCGAGATCCGTCGATCGACCGCCCGCCGACGCGGCCGCCGCTGATCGTGTGCGGCCTGCCGCGCTCGGGGACCACCCTGCTGCACCGCCTGCTCGCGCTCGCCGACGACGCGCGGCCGCTGCTGCTGTGGGAGCTGATGGAGCCGATCGCGGGCCCTGGCCCGGATCTCCGGCGCGAGCAGGCCGACCAGAAGCTCCACCGATTGCAGGCGTTCTTGCCGGTCTCGCTCGACGCCCAGCACTATATTCGCGGCGACCTGCCGGACGAGGACGGCCACCTGTTCAAGCCGAGCCTGGTCTCGTCGCTGCAATATCAGGCGCCGGCGCTGTCGTGGCTCGACCGGATGCTGCGCGACGACCTCGAGATCGGCTACCGCAACTGGCGCGCCCTGCTGGCGCTGCTCGAGGCGCCGGGGCGCCGCTTCGTGCTCAAGGACCCGTTTCATGCCCGGCGGATCGGGTTGATATCCTCGCTCGTGCCCGAGGCGATGATCGTCCGCACCCACCGCGACCCGGCGCAGGTGGTGCCGAGCTTTCACAAGTTGACGATGACGATGCACGCGGTCACCTGCACGGCGCTCGACGTGCCCGCGATCGTCGCGGCCAACACCCGCTGGATCGAGTCGATCACTGACGCCTGCCTGGCCCCGCTGGGTGGGTCGCAGGGGCGCGTGATCGACGTCGATTACCGGGCGATCGTCCGCGATCCCGTCGCCGTCGCCCGGGCGATCCACGCGCAATTCGGGCTGGCGTGGAGCGACGATCTGGAGGCGCGCATGCGCCGATTCGTCGCCGACAACGGCCAGCGCAAGCACGGCGACAATCGCTACGATCCCGATGCATTCGGCCAGCCGGCGGCGGCGCTGCGCGAGCGCTTCGCCGACTATCGCCGGACTTTCGGGCTGGACGTCGGGTGACGCGGGTCAGAGCAGCCCGCGCTGGAGCATGAAGGCCAGGCTGGCGCGGATCTGCCCGGACATCGCCGGCCACACGATGTCCGTGCCGGCGAGCGCGGCCTCGGTGTTGCTGTGGCGCAGGCGGCGGTCGTCGATGCGGGCCGGCTCGTGCGCGGGGAACATCGATAACAGCGGGGCGAGGGCGCTGCCCGGGCCAGCGGCGCGGGTGAGCAGGCGATCGCGCCAGATCGTATAGGGCAGGAGCTCGAGGTGGAGGCCGAACTCGGCGGCGATCGGCGCCACCTCTGCGAGCTCGATCGGCCGCGGGTGGGTCAGGTGATAGGTCTTTCCCAGCAGCTCGGGGCGGGCGCAGATCGTGGCGATCGCGGCGGCGACGACGTCGACCGGCGTCACCTCGATCGCGTATTCGAGGCGGGGCAGGGCGGCGATCTCGAGGCAGCCGCGCAGGAACAGGACCATGAAGTCGGACTCGGGCATCCCGCCGGTAGCGAGGTCACCGCCGATCCGTCCTGGACGGCACACCGCGACGGGGAGGCCGCGCGCGGCGGCCTGGCGCACCAGCGATTCGGCGGCCCACTTGCTGCGCTGATAGCCGAGCAGCGGGCCCTCGGGCGGGCGCAGCGGATCGTCCTCGCCGATCGGCGCGTCGTCGGTATAGACCGCGGGGTCGAGGATACCCTTGGTCGAGACGTGCACGAAGGCGGTCGGTCGCCCGGCGCAGGCCAGGCGCAGCGCCTCCTCGGTGCCGCTGATATTGGCGGCGGCCAGCTCTTGCCAGCCGCGGGCGAAGTTGACGGCGGCGCCGTTGTGCACGACGAGGTCGACGCTGTCCGCGAGCGAACGCCAGGTGTCGTCGGCGAGGCCGAGGCGCGGGCGATCGAGGTGGCCGGCGATCGCCCGCACGCGGGTGAGGTCTTGGTCCGGCAGGGCGGCGAGGGCGGTGTGGAGGCGCCGCGTCGCGTCGGCGTCGTCGCGGGCGCGGACCAGGGCGACGATCTCGGCGTGGCCGTGATGCTGCAGGGCCCGCAGCAGCCAGGGGCCGAGGAAGCCGGTCGCGCCGGTCAACAGCAGCCGCTGCGGCGTCCGCGGTGTGGACAATGTCGGGGTGATCGCGGGGTCGAGGCGGATCGCTGCCAGTCGGGTGGCGTCGGCGTCGTCGACCTCGTAGCCGAGGCGGGCCGCGAGCGCGGCTGTCTCGGCGGACAGGTCGCCTGGCGCTTGGTCGTCGCGCCAGCGGTCGGCGAGCGCCGCGTCGACGCCCTTGCGGGCGTAGAAGCCGGGATCACCGATCACGCCGCGCTCCTCGCCCGGGAAGCGACGGGCGTGCGGGTCGGTCATCGGCGGGCTGTACTCGAGCTCGAGGAAGCGGCAGATCCGGGCCAGGACGGTGGGCGGATCGCGGACCAGATCCTCGTAGCGGACCTGCAGCGCGCGTCCGGGCGGGAGGGTAGCGAGGAATCCAAGCAGGTTGCGATTGCCGATTGTCCACACTTGCGAGGCGGCGCGCGGGCCGTCGGCCTCGTTGAGTCCGAGCAGGCGACCCATGCGGCGCTGCACGAAGGACCGCGTCGACGGGACCGGGTGACGGACGAGGTGAATGTAGTGAGCCTGCGGGAACAGGCGCGCGGCGCGGGTGAGGATCTGCGGGTCGAGGGCGTAGCTCGGGGACTTGTCGAGCAAGCGGCGCGGCGCGGCGGCGGCCCGCAATGCATCGTAGGCGCGGGCGATCGGCAGGCGCTCTGCGGCCCAGCTGGCCACGGTGCTGGCGACCTCGGGCTCGGACCAGCCGAGGCCGCCGAGCGCCTGGTGGAGCCCGAGCTGCAGCAGATCCGGGGCGAGGGCGTCGCGCCAGTCGGCGAGGTCGGCGAAGGCGAGCAGGTGCAGCTCCGGCGGGGCGAACAGGGCCGGGTGTCCGCCGAGCATCGCCCGCAGCAGCGTCGAGCCGGTGCGCGGCGTCGACAGCAGGAAGATCGGCGGCGGTAAGGACGGGTCCGGGGTCGGCTCGTCGGCGACGGGGGCAGGACGTCCGCGACGCAGGCTCGCCGGTAATGCGTGCTCGAGCTCGGTGAGCGACGAATCGCGGGTCGCGTCGGGGCCGTCCATCAGCGCGGAGAGGTGGGCGGCGAGCGCCTGGACCGTCGGCTGGGCGAACAGTTCGCCGGGGAACACGGTGAGGCCCCACGCCTCACGCACGCGGGCGAGCAGATCGACCGCGAGCAGCGAGTCGAGGGCGAGCGAGCCGAGGCGGTCGTCGGGTGCGACCTCGCGGCCGAGCGCGCGGGTCAGCGAGCGCGCGAGGGCCCGTGCGATCGCTGCCTGCCGGGGCTCGCGGGGGGCGGCGCGCAGCAGCTCGAGCTCGGGGAAGCCGGTGTCGTGGTGCGGCACCGGGGCGGCGATGAGGTCGGTCCAGTGGCGCTGACGGGCGAGGGGTCGCGGTGGCAGGGCGACCATCGCGGCGCAGGCGATCGCGGGCGCGAGCGGGGCGGAGGCGATCGCAGGGGAGGCGATCGCGGGCGCGAGCGGGGTGTCGGCCGTGAGGCGATCGAGCTCGACGAGCAAGGTGTCGCGGTCGTCCGCCGCGAGGCTGGTGGCGATCGCGGCGAGCGTGCGTCCGCGGGTCAGGGTTGCGAGCACGCCCGCGTGCGACAGCTCGGGATGGGCCCGCAAGTGCAGCGCGAGCTCGCCGGCGTGGGCGCGCAGCAGCGGCTCGCAGCGGGCGGAGAGCGGGACCCGCGTCGGGGTTCGCAGCGGCGACTCTGGCGACTCTTGCGAGGTCGGAGGGGCGGCGAGGATGACGTGCACGTTGGTGCCGTTGAAGCCGAACGCGCTCACGCCGGCGACGCGATCGTCGTCGTCCCACGGGGTCAGGCGATCGGCGAGCCGGGTGACCGACCACGGGAGGCGAGGGGAGGGGCCCGCGTCGAGCAGCGCCGGGGGGACCTGACGGCGGGCGATCGCCTCGCACGCGAGCAGCAGGCTGGTGGCTCCCGCGGCGCCCTCGGCGTGGCCGAAGTTCGGCTTGCACAGGCCGAGCCACAGCGGCGTGCGGCGGTCGGCGAACACCCGCTCGAGCGCGGTGAGCTCGGCGAGATCGCCGAGCACCGTGCCGGCGCCGAAGGCCGCGATCATGCCGACCGCCGCCGGTGCGACAGACGCGTCGCGCAGCGCGGCGCGGATCACCGCCTCCTGCGCCGCGGGGTTCGGCGCGACGATGCCGTTGCCGGCGCCGTTCTGGCGCGCCGCACAGCCGCGGATCACGGCGACGATCGGGCGGCCCGCGGCGCGGGCCCGGGCGAGGTCCTCGAGCACGAAGACCACGCAGCCCTCGGCCCGCAGGTAGCCGTCGGCGCTGGCGTCCATGGCCCGGCAGCGGCCGGACGGCGACAGCACGCCCATGCGGGCGAACGCCAGCGACGGGTTCACCGACAGCACGAGGTTGACGCCGCCGACGATCGCCCGCTCGCACTCGCCGCTGCGGATCGCCTGGACCCCGAGCTGGACCGCCAGCAGCGAGCTGGCGCAGGCCGAGTCGAGCGCGAAGGCCGGGCCGGTGAGGCCGAAGCTGTAGGCGATCCGGCCCGCGGCCATCGAGTAGCAGTTGCCGGTGCCGAGGCTCGCGTCGACCCGCGGGTCGCCGGGTTCGCGGAGCAGGCGCAGCGCGTAGTCGTTGTTGCAGAGCCCGACGTACACGCCCGTGCGGCTGCCGCGGAGCTCCTCATCACGCAGCCCGGCGCGCTCGGTCGCCGCCAGGCAGGTCTCGAGCAGGAGGCGATGCTGCGGGTCCATCGTCGCCGCCTCGCGCGGGCTCACGCCGAAGCGCTCGGCGTCGAAGCGGTCGATGCCGGCGAGCCACGCCCCGTGGGCCGCCCCGAGGCCGGCGGCGGCGATGCCGGCGAGCTCCTCGCGCCTGTCCTCGGGGACAGGTCCAGTGAGATCGCTACGCTGGGTCAGGGCCGACCACAGCGCGTCGGGCGAGTCGATGTCGCCGGGCAGGCGCAGGCCGACGCCGACGATCGCCACCGGCGCGGCGCGGCCCTGCTCGAGCGCGACGATGCGCTCGCGGGCGCGGGCCAGGGCATGCGCGGCGCGCTGGAGATCGGAGCCCGGGTCGCTCATGCCATCACGGCCTCCAGCGCCGCGAGCTCGCGCTGCAGGGCGAGCGTCGCCGCGTCGGGGGCCGGCGTCGCGGCGGGCGTGTCGACCTCCGCGAGTCCGAGCTGGCGGAGCACGGCGCTCGCCAGGGCGGTGAGGGTCGGGTGCTCGAGCAGCACGGTCGGCGCGAGCGTCACGCCGAGCGCGCTGGCCACGGTGTTCTGCAGGTCGACGGCCATCAGCGAGTCGAGCCCGAGCTCGCTGAGTGGTCGGCGCGGGTCGACGGTGGCGGGGCGCGTGCCGAGCACCTGGGCGGCGAGCTCACGCAGCGCCCCGACCAGCCGCTCGCTGCGCTGGGCCGGTGCCGTGGCGAGCAGCGAGTCGCGCAGGCCGCTCGCGGGTGCGGCTGCCGGCGCTGGTTGGGCGACGATCCCCGCGAGCAAGGGTGGCACCGGACCGGCGGCGAAGCGGCTCGCCAGGCGGGCCCGATCGAGCGGCAGGACTGCGACCTGGGCCGCCGACGATCGCAGCGCGAGGCCCAGGTGTTGCAGCGCTCGCGCGGGCTCGAGCGGGCGGATCCCCTGCGCCAGCAACCGTCGCTGCAGGGCCGGATCGAGGCGCCCGGCCATGCCGTCGCCGGCCCAGGGTCCCCAGTCGATAGCGAGCCCCACGCGGCCCGCCGATCTCCGTCCGCGCGCCAGGGCGTCGAGCATCGCGTTGGCAGCCGCGTAGTTGGCCTGGCCCGCGCCGCCGAGCACACCGCTCGCCGAGGCGAACAGCACGAAGAGGTGCAGCGGATCTCCACATGTCTCTTCAGACAGCTCCCACGCCGCGCCGGCCTTGGGCGCGATCACCCGGGCGAACGCGGCGGCGTCGAGGCTGGTCAGCGCGGCGTCGGCCACCACGCCCGCCGCGTGCACCACTCCGCGCAGCCGCGGCATGACCGGACGCAGCTCGGCGAGCAGCGCCCGCGCTCCTCCGGGCTCGGCGAGGTCGACCGTCGCGCAGTGCACCGTGGCCCCGCCGGCGCGCAGCTCGGCGAGCAGCGCGGGGTCCGGACTGCGCCGGCCCGCGAGCGCGAGGTGACGTGCGCCGCGGGCCAGCAGCCAGCGCGCGACGTGGGCCCCGAGTCCGCCGGTCGCGCCGGTGACGAGGTAGCCGCCCTCGGGATCGATCGGCAGGTCGCGTGGGACCTGCAGCACGAGCTTGCCGATGTGCCGCGCCGCCGCCATGTCGCGGACCGCCGTGGGGGCGCGCGTCAGCGGCACGACACGATGCGGCAGCGGACGCAGCTCGCCGCGCTCGAAGCCCGCGGCGATCTCGCGGAGGATCGCCCCGATCTGCGCCGGGTCGACGGTAGCGAGGTCGAAGGCGACGTAGCTCGCCCGCGGGTTCACGGCGGCGACGCGCGCGTCGTCCCAGATTTCCGCTTTCCCCATCTCGAGGAAGCGGCCGCCGCCCCGCAGCAAGCGCACGCTCTCGGCGAGGATCTCCCCGGTCAGGCTGTTGAGCACGAGGTCGACGCCCTCGCCCCGCGTCGCCGCGCGGATCGCCGGCGCGAACGAGGTGTCGCGCGAGGAGAGCGGCTCAGCGATCCCCATCTCGATCAGCGTCGGCCACTTCGCCGCGCTCGCCGTGGCGAACAGCTCGGCACCTGCCCTTTGGGCCAGCTGCACCGCGGCCATCCCGACGCCGCCGGCGGCCGCGTGGATCAGCACGCGCTCGCCGGCCTGCAGCCGTCCGAGCACGTGTAGGCCGTACCACGCGGTGGCGAAGGCCACGAGCACGGTCGCGGCCTCCTCGCTGGTGAGTCCCGCCGGTACGCGCACGGCCAGGCGCGCGTCGGTGTAGGCCAGGTCGGCGAAGCTCGCGGGCGCCAGGGCCATCACCCGGTCGCCGGGCGCGAGCTCCGTGACGCCCGCCCCGACCGCGATGACGCGCCCGCAGCACTCGCCGCCGAGCGGGCCGACCGCGCCGGGGTAGCGGCCGAGCGCGCCGAGGACGTCGCGGAAGTTGAGGCCCGCGAACTCGACCGCGATCGCCACCTCGCCGGGCCCTGGTTCACGCGCGGCGATCGGCTCGAGGCGCAGCCCGCCCGCCGTCCGGTCGACGATCAGGCGCGCGCCACCGTCGGGTCGCTCGAGCTCGTCGCCTGGCGCCGGTGCGAGGCGCAGGCCGTGGCGCTGACCGTCGCGCCAGACGAGCTGCGACTCGCGATCGTCGCCGAGCTCGCGCGCCAGCGCGGCGCCAGCGGCGGAGGGGTCGTCTCGCGGATCGAGGTCCACGAGCCGGATCGACGTCGCAGGCAGCTCCAGCGCCGCGCTGCGAGCCAGGCCCCACAGGCCCGCCTGGGCGATGCTGCTGGCCGTCGTGCGCTCCCCGTCCATGACGAAGCCGCCGCGCGTGACCACCAGCACCCGCGGCGTGTTTGTCACGGCGGCGGCGCGGATGACCGCGAGCGTCGCCTCGATCGGCGCGTCCACGAGGCCGAGCAGCGAGACCAGGGCCGTGAAGCGCCCCGTCCGCAGCTTCGCCGCCAGCGTCTCGAGGTCCCCGACGTCGATGATCTCTGTCCCTTCGGACAGCTGCTCCGCGAGCCTCGCCGCGACCGGGTCGGCGCCGACGATCAGCGCCCGCGTCGGCGCAGCCGCGGGCGCCTCGACCGGCGTCGCCGCGAGCACCCACACCTCGTCCACCAGCGGCGCGGCGCTCACCGCCGGCCCGACGCGCTGCAGCGCCAGCCCCTGCACGCGCGCCACCTCGAGCCCGCGCTCGTCGGCGACGACGAGGTCGACGCGGCGCAGCGGGCCCTCGCCGGGCCGCAGCGTCGCGTGCACCCACGCGCGGTCGGGCAGGGCCGCGAAGCTCACCGCCTCGGCCCCGACCGGCAGGTGCAGCGCGCCCGCATCGGCGAGCAGCAGCGCAGCGGCCTGCAGGGCCGCGTCGAGCAGCGCGATGTCGCGGACGAACGCCGGGTCACCGGCCAGCTCCGCGGGCGCGCGCAGCTCGGCCAGCACCTCCGCCTCGCCGCGGGCCGCCGCGTGCAGCCCGCGAAAGCGCGGCCCGTAGGGCAGGCCGACGGCCGCAAGCGCGGCGTGGATCACCTCCGCCGACCACGGCTGCGGGCAACGGGCGGCGATCGCCGCGAGGTCGAGCTGCTCCGGGGTCGCCGTCGCTGACCTCGCGGTGGCGGCGAAGTGCCGGCGCCAGCCGTCGCGGGCGCGCACGTGCACGCTCACCCGATCGTCGGCGATCGTCGCTTGCATGCGGTGCGACTCGCCCTCGTTCACCGCGAGCGGCGCCTCGACGACCACCTCGCCGAGCGCCGCGCCGAGACCCTCGTGCAGCGCCGCGAGCCGGGCCAGCGCGACGAAGCCGGTGAACGGCACGATCGCCCGCTCGCCGACCCGGTGCTCGCGCAGCCAGGTCAGCGCCTGCTCGCCGATCTCCGACTCGAACACCGCCCGGCCGGCGAGGTCGAGCTTCACGCCCAGCCACGGCTGCGCCGCGCCGACGCTCGTCGTCGTTTGTCGCGGCGCCGCCTCGATCCAGTGACGCGTGCGCTGCATCGGCGTGCCGGGCAGCGTCAGACGCCGCCGTCGGCCGTACAGCGTCGACCAGCGGATCGCCGCGCCGTGGGTCCACAGCCGCGCCAGCGCCGTGGCGAACACGGTGAGCTCCGGCTGGCCCGTGCGTAGCGACGCCGCGATCGGCAGCGACACGCCGGCCTGGACGCACAGCCCCGCGAGTACCGGTGCCGGTCCGACCTCGAGCAGCAGCCCGGGTCGCTGGGTCGCGATCAGGGTTGCGATCCCGTCGCCGAAGCGCACCGGGGCGCGCACGTGGAGCGCCCAGTAGCCCGCGCGCGCCACGTCGGCGCCGGCCGTGCGCCCCGTGAGGTTGGAGATCAGCGGCAGCCGCGGCCGCGTCAGCGTGACCCGCCGCGCCTCGGCCTCGAAGGCCTCGAGGATCGGCTCCATCCGCGGCGAGTGGAACGCGTGGGACACCGTCAGCCGCCGCGAGCGCAGCCCGCGGCTAGCGAGCTCACGCAGCGCCGCCTCGACCGCCTCCTCGTCGCCGGAGATCACGACCTGTCGCGGCCCGTTGACCGCCGCGATGTCGACCCGGTCGAACTGCGCCGCGATCACCGGCGTGACGCTCGCCTCGTCGGCCTCGACCGAGGCCATCGCGCCGCCGCCGGGCAGCGACTGCATCAGGCGCCCGCGCATCGCCACCAGCCGGGCAGCGTCGGCCAGCGACATCACCCCCGCGACGCACGCCGCCGTGAGCTCGCCGATCGAGTGCCCGATCACCGCGCAGGGCTCGACGCCGAGGCCGCGCCAGGTCTCGACCAGCGCCCACTCGAGCGCGAACAGGGCCGGCTGCGCGTTGCCGGTGGCGTGGATCTCCGCCCCGGTCTCGGCGAACATCAGCGGCTGGATCGGTCGCTCGAGCCAGCGGTCGAGCTCCGCCGTCACGCGGTCGAGGGCGGCGCGAAACGGCGGCAGCGCCTCGTACAGCGCGCGCGCCATCCCGGGGCTCTGCGAGCCCTGGCCCGTGAACAGGAACGCCACCCGCAGCTCGCTCGCCGCGCCGTCCTCGGGTCCGGCGATCGCCGACGCCGGCAGCTCGCCGGCAGCGAGCGCGCGCAGGTCGGCGATCAGCGCGGCCCGCTCGGCGACGATCACCGCGACCCGCTCGCGCCACGCGTTACGCCCGCAGGCCAGCGTCGCACAGACGTCCGCGAGCGCCTCATCCGGGTGCGCCTCGACGTGCTCCGCCAGTCGTCCGGCCAGCGTCCGCAGCCCCTCGCGCGTCGGCGCGGAGAGGGGCAGCACGAGCAACGCCGGCGCCGCGCTGTCGGTCGCGAGGAACTCCTCGGCGCCCTCGAGCACCGCGTGGGCGTTGGTCCCCCCGAAGCCGAACGAGTTGATCCCGACCCGCAGCGCCGCGTCGCGATCCCAGCGCGTCAGCGTCGTGGGCACCGCGATCGGCAGGCCGCTCCACGCGATCTGCGGGGTCGGCGTGGTGAAGTGCAGGTTCGCGGGGATCGCCCCGCGGCGAAGGATCTCGATCGCCTTGGCCAGCCCCGCCAGCCCGCTCGCGCCCTCGCAGTGGCCGATGTTGGTCTTCACCGACCCGACCCACAGCGGCCGCTCCACGCCGCGCTCCGCCATCACCGCGGCGATCGCCCCGAGCTCGATCGGGTCGCCGAGCGGCGTGCCCGTCCCATGGGCCTCGAGATAGCCGATGTCACACGCCTCCAGCCCTGCGTCCGCCAGCGCCGTGCGGATCACGTCCTCCTGCGCCGGCCCGTGCGGCGCCGTCAGGCCGTTGCTGCGCCCGTCCTGGTTGACCGCCGTCCCGCGGATCACCGCCAGCACGCGGTCGCCGTCGCGGCGCGCGTCCGCCAGGCGCTTGAGCACCACCACGCCGCAGCCCTCGCTGCGCACGTAGCCGTCGGCCGACGCGTCGAAGGTCTTGCAGCGCCCGACCGGCGACATCGCCCGCAGCGCCGAGAAGCAGATCGTGCTCAGCGGCGACAACAGCAGGTTCACGCCGCCGACCAGCGCGAGCTCCGACTCACCCCGACGCAGGCTCTGGACCGCGAGGTGCACGGCGACCAGCGACGAGCTGCACGCGGTGTCGACCGCCATCGACGGCCCGCGCAGCCCGAAGGTGTAGGAGATGCGCCCGGCCGCGACCGAGAGCGCGTTGCCGGTCGCCGACCACGGGTCCTGCAGGCCCTCGTTGTTGCGCCGCGCGTAGTCCCACGAGCAGATGCCGACCCACACCCCCGCGCGCGTGCCGGCCAGCGTCGCCGGGGCGATGCCCGCGTGCTCGAGCGCCTCCCAGCTGACCTCTAACAGCAGGCGCTGCTGCGGATCCATGCTCCGGACCTCGCGCGGCGAGATGCCGAAGAAGGCCGCGTCGAAGTCCTCGACGCCGGTCACGAACCCGCCCCAGCGGGTGTTCATGCGCCCCGGGCTCCGCGGGTCGGGGTCGTAGTAGGCGTCGATGTCCCAGCGGTTTGCCGGCACCTCGGTGATCGCGTCGTGGCGCTCCACGAGCCGCGCCCACAGGCGATCGAGCGAGTCGATGTCACCCGGGAAGCGACAGCCGACGCCGACGATGGCGATGTCGTTGCCCCGCTCCTCGCGATCCCGCGGTGATGCTCCCGCCGCCTCGCGCTCGTCGCTGGCCGCGGGCCGATCCGCCGCGCGAAGCTCCACCGCTCGCGCTGGCGAGGCACGCCCGCCCGCGATCGCCTCCGCCGCCGCGCGGACCTCGTCGGCCGGCAGCGCGAGCAGCTCGGCGAGCCCCGGCGCCGCGCGGTGCAGGCTCGTGAAGCTGCGCTCGCCGAGCAAGCGCTGGGCGCAGACGACCGCGTCCGCGGCGCGCAGCGTCTTCCCCGGGAAGCGCTCGGCGATCACCTCGTGCACCGCCTGGACGCCGAAGAACTCGGGCCAGATGTCGAGGAGCTCGAGCAAGAAGCCCGCGCTGCCCCGCCGCCGCTCCGCGTCGCTCAGCTCGAGCGCCGCGACGAAGGCGAGGTCGGTGGCCAGGTGTTGCGCCTCCTCGCGGCGGTGCAGCGCGTGGGCGGCGAGCCACGCCGGCTGCAGCCCGGCGTCGCTGCGCGTCAGCGCCTCGTGCAGGTGCACCGTCCACGCCTCGAACAGCAGCGTCCGTAGCCACCAGCGCAGGTGACCCGCGGCGCCGCCCAGCTCGAGCCAGGCCGCGCCCCGCCGGTTCGCCCACGAGCTCGGCACCCGCGCGAACACCTCTCCGTCGTCCGGACGGAGCTCGCGCAGCCACCCGGCATAGCGACGAAACAGCAGGATGTGCTTGTGCTCCTCCTCGATCAGCAGCGTCAGGCTGCGGGACGGTCGGTGCGCTGCGTGCAGGTGCCCGCAGGCGGCGATCAGGGCCAGCTCGAGCGCCTCGAAGCCGGTGCAGATCTCGAGCGCCATCGCCCAGTCGAACAGCTCCCACGCCCCCGGTTCGGCCCGCAGCGCCGCGACGTCGACCCCGAGCGCCGCCGCCAACTCCTCGGGCACATAGATCCCCGGCGCGGCGAGTCGGTCCCACGGCATGTCCGCCTCGAGGTCGAAGCGGTAGCCCGTCGCGCGACGGTCGAGGCGCTCGAGCTCCTCGCCGTGGTCACGGTAGACGGCGGCCTCCACCGGCGCGGGCGCGACCTCGGCCTCGCCGCTCGCGAGATGGCGGGCCAGCGCGTCAAGGGTCGGGTGATTGTAGAGCGTGCTCGGGGCGATCGTCCGCCCGAAGGCCCGCTCGACGGCCTCGCTCATCTCGACCAGCCGCGCCGAGTCGACCCCGTAGGTGTCGAAGGCCCGGCCGGTGTCCACGCGCTCCGGCGCGACCCCGAGGTGCGGCGCGACCGTCTCGAGCAGCCGCTGCCGCACCCGCTCGAAGCGCTGCGGGTCGGCCCCCGGCGCCGCCTCGACCCAGCGCGCCAGGGCTGGCGCGTCGGCCTGCAGGTAGAGCTCGCGCGCCCCGAAGCGTTGCACCTTGCCGCTGGTGGTCTTCGGCAGCGCCCCCGGCGGCAGCAGCACGACGCCGGCCAGCGCCGCGGCGCCCTGCTCGAACGCCGCGCGGCGGACCGCGTCGATCACATCGTCGGTCCCCGCGAGCTGCTTCGGGTCGACCTCGATCGCCGCCGCCGCTCGCTCCTCGCCGCCGTGCTCGACGGCAAACACCGCGACCCCGCCCTGGCGGATCGCCGGGTGCGCCGCGGCGATCGCCACCTCGACGTCGGCCGGGTAGATGTTGCGACCCCGGACGATCACCACATCCTTTTGGCGACCCACGATGTACAGCTGACCGTCGCGGACGAGCCCCAGATCGCCGGTGCGCAGGAAGGGCCCCGCGCCGTCGGCGGTCCGCGCCGCGAAGGTCTCGCGCGTCGCCTCGGGCTGCCCCCAGTAGCCGTCGGCCACGCTCGGGCCGGCGATCCACAGCTCACCCACCGCGTCCGTGCGCTGCAGCCCCACCGGATCGACGATCGCCAGCTCCATCCCGGCCGTCGCTGCGCCGCAGCTCACCAGCGTCCGTCCATGGCCCTCCCGCAGCTCCCCGCGTCCCAGCGCCGCGGCGTCCAGCTCGAGCGTCCGCGGGCCCGCGCCGACGCGCCCGCCAGCGACGATGAGCGTCGACTCCGCGAGCCCGTAGGTCGGATACAGCGCGCGGGCGGAGAAGCCGTACGCCGCGAAGCGGCGCGTGAAGCCGTCGAGGGTCTCCACGCGGACCGGCTCGGCGCCGGTGAACGCGACCTCCCAGCACGAGAGGTCGACCCCGTCCAGCTCCTCGTCGCGGACCTTGCGCGTGCACAGAGCGTAGGCGAAGTCAGGCCCGCCGCTGATGCTCGCGCGGCTCGCCGAGATGGCCCGCAGCCAGCGCCCCGGCCGGCGCAGGAAGTCGAGCGGGCTCATCCACCACACCGGAAACGCGTAGATCAGCGGCTGCAAGATCCCGCCGATCAGCCCCATATCATGGTAGGGCGGCAGCCAGATCACCCCGGCCGACCCGGCGTGGCTGCCGAACGCGGCGGCGATGTTCGCCGAGTTGTGGATCAGGTTCGCGTGGGTCACCCGCACGCCCTTCGGCTCACCCGTCGAGCCGGAGGTGTACTGTAGATACGCGAGGGTGTCGGGCAGCGCCCCCGGATCGCGCCACCGCGCCGTCGATCCCGCGCAGGCCTCCGCGGCGAGCCACGGCCGCCGCGCGAGCTCGGGGGCCAGCTCGGACAAAGGTGCTGCCATTGCGCAGAGCTCGTCCGGCGCCAGCACGAACCGCGCATTCGCGTCCACGACCATTCGCGTCAGGCGCGGCAATGTTCGCTCGAGTCGGCTGGGGTCTGGCGGCAACGCCGGTACGGCGACCGCCCCCGCGAGCACGCACGCGACGAATCCCTCGGCGAATGCGACACCCGGCGGATAGAGCAATAGCACCCGTTCGCCGCGCGCACCGGCCTCCTGCAGCCCGCTGGCGAGCCGAAGGCAGCGCTGGCAGAACTCGGCGAATGTGCGCTCATCGAGGGGCCCGTCGACCTCACCTGCGGCCAGGAACCGACAGAACAACGACCCGCCGCCGACCGCCGCGCTATGCAGAATCGCGGCCACGAGATCATGATGCGCCATGCGCCGGCCGGTCTACCACAACCAGGTCCGGGCCCACAATCCGAGTTCCGACAGTACACACAATCGCGCCCCACATCGCCGCGCTGGCCCGGCGCGCAAATGTTCGCACCATCACAGGCTATTGCTGTTAGACTCCCGACCCATGGCTACAAGCGCGCAGAAGCAACCCAAGCGGATCATTCGCACCGGACCTCTGCTCTTCGGCTTCGCCCTGTCGCAGCTGCGCTTCCTGCATTCGCTGATGCCGGACCGGCTGCGCTATCAGCTGCCGCTCAGCTGGACCCCGCACATGCTGCGGACATTCCTCGGCTCCGGCCGCAAGCGGGTCTACATCGACGTTCACACCCGCCTCAATCTCCCGAGCTCGTACGTGCCGCGCGCCGAGTCGCCGCCCGAGCACCGCCTGTCGCCGGACGAGATCCGCAGCTTCTGGGAGCGGGGCTTCTCCGGCCCGCACACGCTGCTCCCGCCCGACGAGATGGGCAAGCTCGCCAGGCACATGTGGTCCCTGTGGGACAAGCCCTCGTCGACCTACCCGCCAGGCTCGTACAAATACGTTGGCAGCACCCAGGGCTCCGAGGATGCGACCGAGATGTCGAACGAGGAGTACGCGACCAAGGGCCTGAACGCGCGCGACAAGCACCTCGAGGACGGCGCCCTGCTCGACCTCTACGCCCACCCGGCGATCGTCGAGCGCATCGCCCAACTGCTCGGGCCCGACCTGCTGCTGTGGCGCTCGCAGTTCTTCCCCAAGTACCCCGGCATGGGCGGCACCGGCTGGCACCAGGCGACCTCGTACCTCAACGAGACCATGCGCGTCGCCACCCTGACGCCGCCCCACCTCGACGAGCTGTTCCAGCTCACCGTGTGGATCGCCGTCACGGACTCCACGCTCGAGAACGGCTGCCTGCGCATGATCCCCGGGACCCACCGCGAGCTCCTGCCGATGAGCGTCGAGGAGTACGACCCGGTCAAGCACGCGGCCAACAAGAGCGACCGCTTCGGCACCAAGATCCTCCGCCCCTCCGACGCGATCAACGAGGCTGACGCGGTCAACGTGGTGATGAAGGCCGGTGAGTTCATCATCTTCTCCGAGCGGGTCATGCACGGCGCCCTGCCCAACATCACCAGCAACGAGGGCCGCCTCGGCATGTCCGGTCGCTACATCGTCCCTGGCGTCCGCGTGCACAACCCCTATGTCCTCGGCGACGCCGGCCTCGCGATCTCCTACCTGCGCATCCAGCAGCTCAAGCTCGACCGCTGGCGCCCGATCGTCGTCCGCGGCAGCGACACCGCCCACGTCAACGGCGACCGCGTCCTCCGCTACAAGCCCGGCATGGTGGTCAATCCGTGACGCCGACCCGCCGGCTCAAGCTCGCATACGGCACCGGTGAGATGGCCAAGGGCGTCGAGGACGCGGCCACCAACCTCTTCGTCCTGTTCTTCTTCAGCCAGGTGCTCGGACTCCCCGGCTGGGTCGTCGGCGCCGCCATGGGCCTCGCCCTCGTCATCGACGCCGTCACCGACCCGCTCATGGGCTCGTGGTCCGACGGCTTCCACCACCGCTGGGGCCGCCGCCACCCCTTCTTGCTCGCCTCGGCGCTGCCCGTCGGCCTCAGCTTCGCCCTGCTGTTCAGCCCGCCCGCGCTCGGCCCCGTCGGACTGACGCTGTGGGCCGCTGCCTTCCTGATCGCCCACCGCCTCGCGCTCACCGTGTTCTTCGTCCCGCACATGGCCCTCGGCGCCGAGCTGTCGACGGACTACGACGAGCGCACGCGCATCGCCGGCATCCGCGTGTTCTTCACCTACCTCGGCGCCGCGATCTTCGTCGCCGTCGCCCGCGGGGTGTTCTTCAAGCCCTCGGCCGCGTTCCCCGACGGCCAGCTCGACCCCTCGGTGTACCCGAAGCTCGGCGCCGTCTTCGGCGTGTTCATGGTGGTCGTCGTGCTCGCCTCCACCTTCGGCACCTGGCGCGCGATCCCCGGCCTGCCGCGGCCCGCCGCGGGGCCCGACCCGCGCGGCAAGCTCGGCCTGCGTCGCCTGGTCGCCGAGCAGCGCGAGGCGTACCACAGCCGCGGCTTCGCCGTGCTCGTCGTCAGCCTGCTCTGCTTCTTCGTCGCCCGCGGCGTCGCTCTCTCGCTCGACCTCTATGTGGGCACTTACTTCTGGGGCCTCGGCTCCGACGCGGTCGCCTTGCCCGGCGTCGCCCTGCTCGGGATCCTCGTCGGCTCGCCGCTGTCGATGCTGCTCGCCGGTCGCCTCGACAAGCGCGACCTCTTCGTCGGCGGCATGGCGATCTACGCCCTGCTCACCATGGCCCCGCCGCTGCTCCACGTCCTCGGCCTGTTCCCCGGCGGCGCCGCGCTCAAGCCGACCCTGCTGGCGACCCTGTTCCTCTCCGGCATCGTCGGCGCCGCCGCGACCGTCGCCGCCGGCTCGCTGCTCGCCGACATCGCCGACGAGCACGAGCTCGCGACCGGGCGCCGCCAGGAGGGCCTGTTCTTCGGCGCCCTGTCGTTCGCCCGCAAGGCCTCGACCGGCGCCGGCACGATCCTCGGCGGCGTCTTCCTCAGCGCGATCGCCTTCCCGACCCAGGCCGAGCCCGGCTCGGTCGACCCGTCGCTGGTCACCGCCGTCGGCCTCTGCGCGGGTCCTGGCACCGCGATCTTCGGCGTCGCCGGCGTCTGGATCGCCCGCCGCTACCGCGCCGACCGGGCCGCCCACGCGGCCGTGCAGGCCGCCCTGGCCGCGCGCGCCCGGGCCTGAGCCGCGGCATCAGGCGTCGCGCAGCTTCAGCTCCCACACCCCCTTGAACACGCTCGGGTAATACACCGACCCGGCGAAGCCCGGGATGATCGCCAGCCCCGGCGGCAGGTCCGGGCTCTCGGCGAGCACCGCCCCGGTGTCCGGGTGGCGCCAGACCACGCGCTCCTTGCCGATCATGTACGCGAGCCAGGGGACGAGCCGCGACAGCTGCTTGCGCAGCAGCCAGGTCATCGGCGTGTCGATCAGCCGCGTCGCCACCAGCACACGCTCATCGGCCGGCCCGACCAGCACCAGGAAGCTGTACGAGCCCTGCGCGACCTGCCAGCGGCGCGAGAAGCCGCGCTCGGGGTCGAAGTCGAAGCAGGCGAGCTGGCCGATCAGCCCGTCGGTCGTGTACATGCGGCGATTCTCGGCGTCGTAGGTCAGCTTCGACGCGTTGAACGATCGCCCGCGGCCCGCGAAGGGCTGCACGCGGTGGGTCCGCGCCGGGTCGTCCTGCGAGATCGCGTGGATCGTGAAGGGCACCGGCGCCGGTCCGGCGTTGCCCTGCAGGAAGATCCAGCCGTCGCCCGTGGTGATCGCGCTCGCCGGCGTCTCGCCTGGCTGGCGGGTTCGCACCGGGCCCCACGCGGGATCGAGGGCCAGCGCGCCGGCCGTGTAGCGGTAGCGGAACACGTGGTCCTTGCCCGCCGCGTAGATATACGAGACCCCCCGGTGCACGCTCGCCGTGATCCGGCCGAGCAGGTGCTCCGGCGCCTTGATGCTCGTCACCACAGCCATCCGCCGCGGGTCGATCACCACGATATCCGAGGGTGTGTCCACCAGCCCCCCGCGGGACAGCGCGCGAAATCCGTTCTCCTCGCAGCCGGGCATTCGGTACAGCGACTTGGCGACCAGCATCCCGTCCGGCAGCACGATGAAGCCGTTGTACGTGGTATCTCGCGGCGCCTGGCCGGTCGGGAGCACGACGCTGGCGAGCACCTCGCCGGTCTCCGGATCGAGCCGCGCCGCGCGGTAGCCATGGATGACGTAGAGGAAGCCGTCGGCGTGGGCGCCGATGCCCCCGGGATAATTCCACTCGCGGGTCGCGGCGGTGTCGATCAGGCGCTGCGTCCACAGGGTCCGCCACGAGCGCGTGTCGACCCTGGTCACCCGCGCCCCGTCGAAGCCCTTGAACGCGAGCGAGCCGTGGAGCAGGAACAGCTCGTCGGCGCCGCGGGTGACCGCCGGCCAGCCGCCGTTGGGGCCGGCCAGCGGCCGCGCGTCGACCGTCACCGGCGCGGCCCGACGCCGCAGGTCGCAGACCGCCTCCGGGTATACGCTGGAGCGCGCCGAGTCGCCGTGCTCGGCGGGCGTGATCGTGGGATACCAGCCTTCGCGCATTGATCGCTCTCCCGGGCCGCAACCCTTGTACGCGGAAGCCCGCGTGGACCACAAGAGCCCATATACGCGCAGGCGCGACCAAGCGCGCCGTCGCGGTGGTGGACAGGCTCGGGGCCGCCGCGGCATCATGCCGGCGCTTGCATCCGCATGACTATATCGGCGAGGTCCCCGATCGCCTCCCGCCCGAGCTTGTCCGCGAGCTCTCGCGCATCGACGCCGTCCGCGGCCTGTTCGCGATCCTCGAGGAGTGGCTGGCGATCCTCGCTGCGGTGCTGCTGTGCGAGCATTACACCTGGTTGTATCCTCTGGCGATCTTCTTCATCGGCGCCCGCCAGCACGCGCTGGCCGTCCTCGGCCACGACGCGGTCCATCATCGCCTGCTCGGCCGCCGCAGCTTGAACGACTGGGTCGCGAACCTGTTCCTGTGGTGGCCGCTGTTCGCCACCAACGAGGTGTTCCGCCGCTATCATGGCCCCCATCACCGCCACATCGGCACCGACCAGGACGGCAACATCGAGCTGTGGCGCCTGCGCGGCGCCGACGGGCGCCCGACCCGCGAATGGACCTACCCGAAGACCGCCTGGCAGCTGGCCGCCAAGCTGCTGTGGCGCGGCTGCGGGCTGACGGGGCTCGGGCTGCTGCTGGTCGGGCTGCTGCGTCCGTTTCGCGTCGTCGGCCCGACCTACGGGCTCGTCCGCCTGCTCGCGTTGGCCTCCGTCGTCGCCGCCTTCGCCGCGGCGCAGCGCCTCGACCTGCTGCTGTATTACTGGATCATCCCGTTCTGCACATGGTTCATCGTCAGCAACTACATTCGCCTGATCTGCGAGCACAGCATGGTGCGCTCGGACCACCCGGTCTACGCGCTGACCCGCACCACCGTGCCCACCTGGCTCGACCTCGTCTTCATCGTCCCGCGCAACATCAGCTATCACTATGAACACCACTGCTACCCGAGCGTGCCGTTCTATCGCCTGCCCGAGCTGCACGCCGCGATGCGGCGGCTGCCAGGGTACCGTAAACACGCGCATGTCACCCACGGGATCGGCAGCGCCCTCCTCGAGTGCCTGCGCCGCCCAGGCGGCGCAGGGGAGCATGCATGAAGTCGGAGCATTGTGATGTCCTGGTCGTGGGCTCGAGCATCAGCGGCCTGATGACGGCCGCGTGGATCAAGCTCGAGCAGCCGGAGCTCGACGTGGTGGTCCTCGGCCCGCCGCCGGAGCGAGAGAAGCGGCCCTACGTCGGCGAGTCGCTGGTCGAGCCGGCGATCCTGTTCTTCCGCGAGCTCGGCATGGGGGAGTTCCTCGACACCCGCTGCGCGCTGAAGAATGGCCTCACCTTCTATCACAAGCTGCGCATCGACGACCCCGCGGACCGCCGCTACACCGTGCACGCGCCGGAGCGGCTGCACCACCTCGCGCGCCAGCTCAACCGCCCCGTGTTCGACCGGGCCCTGCGCGACCACGCCGAGGCGCTCGGCGTGCGGATGATCGACGGACTCGCGGAGGACATCGATATCACCACGGGCGGCGCCGATGGCACAGGCGGCGCGCCGCACCGGGTCCTGGCCCGCGTCGGTGACGCGACCGTCGAACTGACCAGCCGCTGGATCGTCGACGCGAGCGGCCGCCGCCGCCTCATCGGTCGCAAGGTCTCCAGCTACACCAAGCCCGAGCAGGGCCAGCGCTCGGCCTTCTGGGTCCGACTCGCGGATTTCAAGCCCTTCACCGGCGACATCGAGATGTCGCTGCGCAGGCCGCTCGCGTACGACATCTGGTACTCGACCCACCACTTCATGGGCCACGCCAACTGGATCTGGGGCATTCCCCTCCAGTCGAGCGAGCACGAGCGCCTGATCAGCTTCGGCATCACGTTTCGCCCCGATATCTTCCCCCGCGCCGATCGCATGACGACGGTCGAGCACTTCCTCGAGTACCTCGACGCCGAGCACCCCGCGCTCGCGGCGATGGTCCGCAGCGGCAAGGTGATCGACACTCACGTGTACCGCGAATACATCTACTGGGCCGACCAGATCTACTCGGAGGACGGCTGGTTCCTGGTCGGCGACGCCGCCCGCGCGGTCGACCCCCTCTACAGCACCGGCATGAGCATGACCTCGATCCAGGCGCTGCAGGTCTCGACGATGATCCGCCGTCAGCGCAGCGGCAGCCTCACTCGCGCCGACATCAGCGCGCTCGAGTCGCTGTGGATGAAGGTCGCTCGCCGCCGTCAGCTCGACATCGCCGACCAGTACGAATCGATGCACGACCCGCTCCAGGCCTGCATGCGCCGCTACTGGAACATCTGCGGGTGGTTCAACGCCCTCCTGCCGCTGTGGTGGAACGGCTTCTTCTCGGATCCCGCCGGCGCGCGCCTGGTCGCCCGTCTGTTCGCCGATCCCGACAGCTCCTCGGATACCGCGTGGGCGCTGTTTCGCGAGGTCTCGCGCGCGCTCGGCCCGGAGCTCGATCAGGCGACCTTCAATCGCAGCTCGGACCTCGACGAGATCCTCGATCTCCGCTTCGACTGCCCGCTCACCGAGCTGCCGCTGCACGTCTCGCGCATGTTCACCAAGCGCGTGCGCCTCCGCCTCGCGCTGGTGCGCCTCGGCGGCTGGGGCCTGCTGCCACGCCAGCTGCGCCCGCTCGCCCGCGACCTCGCGGCCGCCCTCGCGGCGCGCGTGCTGCTGCCGCGGATCGGCCGCGAGGCGTTCGCCAGCGTGACGCCGCCGCTGCACCGCCTCGTCGCCGCCGGCCTCGCCGGCAGCCCGAGCGCGGCTCGCTGACGCCGAGCTCCACGAAGCGCTGGAGATTTTCTCGCGGACCGAGCAAGCTCCGCGACATGTCCGATCGACCAGCCGCGACCGGCGCCGGGGGCTCCGGCGGTGATGATAGCTTCCCTGCGCTGTGCGCCGGCGTGGCGGAGCACTTCAAGGGCGTCACCCACAAGGGCCCGGTGCACCTGTTCACGACCGACGCGCCGCCGCTGCTCCCGATCTTCCTCGACGCGCTGCCGCCGGAGCTGCGCCAGGAGTACAGCTGCCACGCGTGCCGCAGGTTCATGGAGCGCTTCGGCGGGCTCGTGCGGGTCGGCGCCGACGGCCAGACCACGCCGGTGATGTGGGCTCCGGAGCGCGCGCCGGAGCCCTTCACGCCGGCGATCCGGGCGCTCGCCCGGGTGGTCCGCGCAGCACAGATCACCGGCGTGTTCCTCAGCAGCGAGAAGGTGTGGGGCCAGCCGCTCGCCGGCGGATGGGACCACCTCGCGGTCACGCCCGAAGATCGCTGCCTGTGCAAGCCGACGGCGGTGAAGACCGCGGGGCAGCTGGCCGCCGCGAAGCGGGAGGACCACGCGATCCTGCTGCGCGGCCTCGAGGAGTTCCCGATCGATCTCGTGAAGAACGCACATTCTCTGCTGACCAGCGAATCGCTGTTTCGCTCCGAGAAATGCATCGAGGTCGCCAAATGGCTGCAGGACCTGCACGCGCAGCGGCGGGCCGCCCACGACCCGCGGACCCGCGACAACCTCACCTGGCTGGCCGTCGCCGGCGCGCCGCCGGGCTTTTGCCACGTCCGCAGCACGATGATCGGCACCCTGCTCGAGGACCTCGCCGCCAAGCTCCCCTTCCCGGAGATCCAGGCCCGCTTCGCCGCCAAGATGCACCCGCTGCAATATCAGCGGCCGACCGCCCCGCCGAGCGCCGCCAACATCGCCGCGGCCGAGAAGATCATCGAGAAGTTGCGCGCCGCCGGCTCGCTCGAGCGAAGGTTCGCCCGCCTCGCCGACATCCGGCCGCTGTGGACCGCCGCGCCGCCGCCGGCCGGGGCAGGGCGCAAGGGCGTGTTCTCCAAGCTCAAGGCCAAGGGCAAGGGCGCGGCCCAGGTCGAAGCGCCCCCGGTGACGATGACCTGGGAGAAGTTCGCGCGGACGGTGCTGCCGACCGCCGAGCACATCGAATATCACGTACCGACGACGAATCAAATGTACCTCGGCATGGTCACGGCGAAGCACGCCGACGCCCCGCCGATCGTCCAGTGGGACTTCGAGGACGACCGCAATCCGGTCACTTTGTATGTCTACGTGAGCGGCTCGCCGCCCAGCCAGTGGAACCTCAAGGGCGACACCTGGCACCCGGTCAGCGCCGTGACGCTGCAGCCGGCGGCGTGGAGCACCCGCCACAAATTCACCCACCACGGCGACCGCGTGATCTTCATCCTCGAGGGCGCGAAGGACACCGGATATATCAGGGGTGCCGGCTTCTTCCCCGAATTCCTCAAGAGTGAATTCCACGAGATCCGCGCCACCCTTGAGGCCTATGCGAAGGACGCGGTGGTCGAGGGCAAGGACGACGCCTCGGCCTGCGGCATCTGCCTGAGCAAGGGCGGGACCTGGAACCTGCTGTTTCGCGTCACCGCGAAGGACGGCATGCGCAGCAGCTACAAGCTCGACCGCTGGGATTGACCCGGCTCGGGATCGCCACGGCGGCGAGAGCGGCGAGATTGCGCGCCATCGCGGTCGGTCCGGCAACATGCGTGCAAGTGCGCAGCGTACTCGCTCGCAGACTCTCGCTATCTCCCGCGTCGGGATACTATCGATCCATGGGATACAGTAAGTGGGTCGTGGGATGGGGTGTTGTGTTCGGCGTCGGCTGCGGCGACGACGGCGGGGCCAGTGCCAGCGGAGCCACCGAAGGCGCCACCGGGGGGACCACCCAGGGGGCACCGACCAGCGGCGACCCGGGCGGACCCACGAGCGCGACCGACGGCTCGGCGACCCAGGGCAGCATGTCGGCGACCGACAGCCAGGGCACGTCGATGGGCAGCGTCACGGACACGGTGACGGCGACGGCGACGGCGACGGCGACGGCGACGGCGACCGCCAGCGCGACCGACTCCGGCATGACGACGGGGAGCGGCCCGGGCACCGGCACGGACACCGGCGGCACCTCGGCGGGCACCACCGGCGGAGTCTGTCCCGTCGAGCTCGAGTGCGGCGACGTGTGCTGCGCCGAGGGCGATCTGTGCGTCGAGGGGCAGTGTCAGAAGGACTGCGGCGGACCGCCGCCCTGCGGCCCACAGCAGGACTGCTGCGCCGACAATGAGCTGTGCCACCTCGGCGCCTGCGTGGTGCCGGGCGGCGCGTGCATGCAGGCCACCTGCGCGACGATCGACGAGGGCGACTGTCCGGATGGCTTCTTCTGCGACCTGGATCTCAAGCTGTGCCTGCCCTCGGCGGCCGACGAGGACTGCCAGTACATCCCGCCGTCGGCGATGTTCGAGCCGGTCCCGAGCTTCACCTGGGGCACCCGGGCCAAGGTCGCCTGCGCCAACGTTTCGCAGTGTCAGACGGCCGAGGAGTGCGACGCCGGCTTCTGCAAGGTGACCTGGCCGCACCTCGACGTCGCCGGCAACGACATGCCGACGCACAACCAGTCGTCGTCGATCGCGGCGGTCGCCGACCTTGACCGCGACTGCACGCCGGAGATCGTCTTCAACACCTACCGCAACCTGACGATCACCAGCGACGGCGTGCTGCGGGCGATCCGCGGCGACACCGGCGCGAAGGTGTGGACCAACGCCGACCCGGCCTGGCGCACCAACAGCACGGCGAGCCCGGCGATCGGCGACCTCGAGAACGACGGCTACGCCGAGATCGTCATCGAGGGCCAGGGCAAGACCCTGCTCGCCTTCAAGCACGATGGCACGGGCCTGTGGAAGTCCGCCCCGTTCACGGGCGCGACCGGCAGCGGCGCGGTCGCGATCGCCAACATCGACAACGACGGCGAAAACGAGGTCGTGTTTGGCGCGGCGCTCTACGACTCGAAGGGCAAGAAGCTCTACGAGGGCGTGCCGGGCATCGGTCTCAACGGCCAGGGGCCGATCTCCTGCCTCGCCGACCTCAATGACGACGGCCGCCCGGAACTGATCGCCGGCCGCACCGCCTACACCTTCACGGGCCTGGTGGCCAACAACACCCTGGTCGGCAAGGTGCTGTGGACCGCCGCGCAGTCCGACGGCTTCTGCGGGATCGCCGATTTCAACGGCGACAATAAGCCCGAGGTGATCCTGGTCTCGAACGCGAATATCTACGCGCTCAACGGTCAGACCGGCGTCGTGCTCGCCCAGGCACCGATCCCCAACGGCGGCAAGGGCGGCCCGCCCAACATCGCCGACTTCGACGGCGACAAGGTGCCCGAGGTCGCGGCGGCTGGATCGAGCCAGTATATCGTATACAAGTACGCGGGCGGCAACGCCTTCAGCAAGCTGTGGGGCGCGGTGACCCAGGACGGCTCGTCGCAGGTCACGGGCAGCTCGGTCTTCGACTTCGACGGCGACGGCAACAACGAGGTCGTCTACAACGACGAGGTGTACATTCGCATCTACCCGGGCGTCGAGCCGGACTGCAAGAAGAACCCCAAGGGCCCGGCCTGCGACGGCAACATGACCGACGCTGAGGTGCTGTTCCGCGACCGCAATTCGTCGCGTACGCGCACCGAATACCCGGTGATCGCGGACGTGGACGGCGATTTCAAGGCGGAGATCGTGTTCCCGACCAACAACGACAGCGGCTTCAAGCTCGACGCGGGGATCGAGGTTTGGGGCGACCTGCGTGACAACTGGGTCTCGACCCGTCCCGTGTGGAACCAGCATTCGTATCATATCACCAACGTCGGCCTCATTGGCGAGATCCCGACGATTGAGCCGCCGAGCTGGTCGACGCCGATGGGCGAGCCGTACAACAGCTATCGTCGCAACGCCCAGGGCGAGGGCGACAGCGTCTTCTGCGCCCCGGACCTGCAGGCGAAGGACCTGGGGGTCGTCTACGAGTCGTGCCCGGCCCTCGAGATGACGGTCACCGTGGCGAACCTCGGCTGCCTCGGGGTCGGCCCGGGGGTGAAGGTGTCGTTCTACGAGCAGACGCTCGGCTACCTCGGCACGGCGGTCACGGTCGGTCCGCTGCCGGCGGGGGCCAGCGAGCAGGTGCAGCTGAACTTCGTCACCGACCAGAAGCCCAGCGAGATCTGGGCGGTGGTCGACGAGGACGACAAAATGATGGGTGTGCTCAATGAGTGCAAGGAAAACAATAACAAGACCCCGACCGAGCTGGTCTGCGTGCCAGAGCCGGACTGATCGAAGCGCGGGTCCGCGGGCTCCGGGATACGGGGCCCGCGAACCCGGCGGGGCGGCCCGGGGCGGCCCGGGCGGCCCCGGGCCGCTCGCCCGCGTCGACCGGGCGAGATTTGGGATCGACAGGCGCGGCCCGGCGGCGCACGCTCGGTGAGACCCGCCCATGCCCGGCCTCTACGCGCCCCCGAAGTCCGCCGAACCCCCCTCGCCCGCGCGCGAGCTGCTGCTGCGCAGCGGCGCGTTCGACGTGGTCGGCCTGGCTGACAAGGCGAGCGCGACCCGGCGGCGCCGGCTGCCACCGCGGGGGCTCCTGCGGCTGCTCATTCCTCGCACCCGCGTCCAGCTGCACCCGGGTGGGCGCTGGACCGTGCGCCCGGATGGCATCGCGACCGGCGCCCTCGTCGTATTTCTCGGCGGCATCGTCACCGAGCTGACCATGGACCGTGCCACCTATCCGCGGGACTATCCGCCAGCGTTCGTGCCCTGCCTGGCGCTGATCTATGTCACCCTCCTGGTGATCGAGCTGCGGATCACTCGCCGCGCCGTGCTGCGTGCACTGGCCTCGCCAGGCTCCGCAGCCTAGACAGGCCCGCGGCGGGCCGCCAAGATCCGCTCGAGCAGCGCGAGGTCGACGGGCTTGGTGACATGGGTATCGAAGCCGGCCGCGAGCGCCTGGAGGCGATCGTTCTCGTCTGCGTGTCCGGTCATGGCGATGAGCAAGACGGTGCTGCCGAGCGCCGCGCGGACCCGCCGCGCCACCTCGTAGCCGTCCATTCGTGGCAGGCCGACGTCGATGATCGCCACGTCGGGCTTCACCGCGAGGATGCGCGCCAGCCCCTCGACCCCGTCGGCCGTCTCCTCGACGCGATATCCGCTGTGTTCGAGGAGCTCGCGGAAGGTCACGCGAATGTCGTCGCTGTCCTCCACGAGCACGATCGTGCGCGCTGTCGCGACAGTGGTCGCATGGGTCACACTGGCCAAGGCGTCGCCCTGTGGCCGCGCGCCGGGCGGTGCGCCGCTGCCGACGCGGTCCAGGTATCTTGACAGTTCATTCACGCGATCGCGCGAGGCCCGGGCGTCGGTGCTCCTGGCCACCTGTTCGAGGGCCGCGCCGATATCGGTGATCGCCTGGAAGCCGAAGCTGGCCCCCGCGCCCTTCATGCAGTGTCCGAGGCGCTCGACCGTCTCGAAGTCGCCGCGCGCCAGGGCGTCGAACATCGTGATGACGTCCTGCCGGCGGCTCTGCAGGAACATGGGCACGCGCGCCGCCAAGGTCGGGTGGATGGGCCCGGCCGGGCCGGTCTCCGCGGATGGCGGTGCGGCCCGCGAATGCTCCTGGATCGCCTGCAGCAGCACATCCTGCTTGATCGGCTTGGTCAGGAACGCGGTGCAGCCGGCCGCGAGGCACTTCTCGCGGTCGCCCTTGAGGGCCGAGGCCGTCAGCGCGAGGATCGGCGTCGGCGGGCGGTCGTTGGCCTGCTCCCACGCGCGGATCGTCCGCGTCGCCGTGAGGCCGTCCATCACCGGCATCTGGCGGTCCATCAGGACGAGGTCGTAGTGGCGGGCCGCGAACATCTCGCAGGCGATCGCGCCGGTCTCGGCGATCTCGACCCGGTACGGCGTGTCCTCCAGGTATGCGATCGTGATCGTGCAGTTGTCGGGCGAGTCCTCGGCCAGCAAGATCCGCAGCGCCCGCGGTGGCGACTCGGGCCCCGCGTCGACCGGCACCGCCGCCCGCCGCGTGGCTCCGGCCCAGATCTCGAACGGCACGGCGAACGAGAACACGCTGCCCTGGTTGACCACGCTCTCGACCCAGATGCGCCCGCCCATCAGCTCGACCAGGCGCCGCGAGATCGTGAGACCCAGCCCCGAGCCGCCGAACCTGCGGGTCGTCGACGAGTCGGCTTGCATGAAGCGTTCGAACACCCGGCTCAATTTCTCGCCGGGGATGCCGATGCCCGTGTCGGAGACCGTGAAGCGCAGCGCGGTCGGCACCGAGGAGTCCGCGTCCGGCATGACGTGCAGCGACACCTCGCCGGACTCCGTGAACTTGATCGCGTTGCCGACCAGATTGAGCAGCACCTGGCGCAGGCGGGTCGGGTCGCCGACCAGCTCGGTCGGCACGTCCGGGGCGATCTCGCAGATCAGGGTCAGCCGCTTCTCATGGGCCCGGACCGCCACCATCTCCGTCACCTTCTCCAGCAGGTCGACCAGCGAGAAGCCGGTCCGCTCGAGCTCGAGCTGCGAGGCCTCGACCTTGGAGAGGTCGAGGATGTCATTGATGAGATTGAGCAGGTTGTCGCCGGCGCGGCGGAAGATCTGCACATACTTGTCCTGCTCCGGCGTCAGCCGGGTCTTCGCCAGCAGGTCGGCGATGCCCATGATCGCGTTCATCGGCGTACGGATCTCGTGGCTCATGCTGGCCAGGAAGTCCGACTTGGTCCGGCTCGCGCTCTCGGCCACGGCCCGGGCCTGCTTGAGCTCCGCCTCCACGAGCTTGCGCTCGGTGATGTCGCGCGCCGCGGCGAACACGCCCTGCAAGGTGCGACCGCGGTCATAGAAGGTGGTCGCGTTGTAGGACACGACCGTCCGCTTGCCGTTGCGCGCGCAGGCCGTCAGCTCGTAGTCGGTGACCTTCTTCTCGCTGAGCACCCGCCGAATGCCGGCCTCGGCGCGCTCCGGGTCGGTGAAATAGTCCTTGAACGGGGCGCCGATCAGCTCGTCGCGGGTCGAGCCGGTGAGCGCCTCCATCTGCTTGTTCACGTCGGTGATGATGCCGGAGGGGTCGGTGGTCATCAGCGCGTCGATGTTGGACTCGATCAGCGAGCGCGTATAAAACTGCTGGTCGCGCAGGCGCTGGTCGAGCTTCTTCTGCTCGGCCTCGACGAGCTTGCGCGCCGTGTTATCGGTGCCGATCAGGAGATAGCCGATGATCGCGCCGGGGGCGTCGCGCAGCGCCGTGACCGAGACCACCGCCGGGAATCGGCTGCCGTCCTTGCGGAAGTAGGTCAGCTCGTAGATGTCCTCGATGCCGCGCGAGGCCTTGAACACCAGCGCCTCGAAGCCCGGCGTGATCGGGGTCCCGAGCTCGATGCTCAGGGCCCTCGCGCGGGCGATCACCTCCTGCGGATCGGAGATATCCGCGGGCGTGATCTTGTTCAGCACCTCGGCGGCCGTATAGCCGAGCATGCGCTCGGCGCCGACGTTGAAGATCTGGATGACGCCCTTGGCGTCGGTGGCGATGCTCGAGAAGTTGGCGCTGTTGAGGATGGCGCTCTGCAGCGCCCCGGCCTTCAGCAGCACCGCCTTCGCCTGCTTGCGCAGCGCCACTGGGCTGCCGCCAGCCGCGAGCGCGGACGGCTTGATGCGGACGCGCAGCGGGGCGGCGAGGGTCGCGGTGCGCGTCGGCAGGCTCCGCGGCGCGAGGGCCTTGGGACGCAGGAGCTTGCGCCGGGCCGGGCCGGCGGTCGTGTCATCGTCCATCACGCACCATGCCCCGTTCCTCGCGAGAGGCTCACGCCATGCGCACCGGCGCTGGCGCCCGGGCGCCGCTGTGCCGGTCCTCGCGTGGGCCTGCGAGGAACCAGCACCCCGCTGGCGAGCGCACGGGCCTCGCGCGTCCGGCGGCGTCCGTGACGGGCCGTCGCTGGTCCTCCTGAGTGAGCGGCGGACGGTCGCCCGATGCGCAGGGTCCGCCGGGTCAGGTCGCGCTGGTGTCGGTCAGGCGCACCATGTACCGGGAGCAGGCAGGCGCAGCGAGAGGCAGGTCAACGCGCCATCGCCCCGGTGAAACTCGGAGACGTCGAGGCTCACCACCTCGTAACCGCGGCCGAGCAGCAGCGCCGCGGTGGCTGGCGCGTCGGCGGAGACCAGCAGGCGGGGCCCGAGGGCGAGGACGTTGCCGCCAGCCGGTTCGGACACGCGTAGCAGGTCGAGGCCCGCCGCAGTGAACGGTGCAGGGTCGAGCGCGCCGTCGTGCAGCACCAGCGTGTGTTCGTCGATCAGCGTGACCGCGCTCTTGAGGTGGAGGCCGGCCGCGACCGGGACGGTGCGCAGCTCGAGGCCCTCGCGCGCCGCGACGGCGGCGAGGCTCCGGGCGCCCGCGGCGTCGGTGCGTTGCGACAGGCCGACGAACAGCAGCGGGCCGGCGCGGAGGACGTCGCCGCCATCGAGGATCGCCGGCGCCGCCATCGTGTGCAGCTCGCAGCGCGCGCGCAGGGCCGCGGCGACCGGCCCGCACTCGCCGCGGCGAGACGGCGCGCCGGGCCGGGAGATCAACGCGTGCGCCCCCAGGATCACCGCCGTGTCCTCGATGAAGCAGGCGTCCGGGTGGGCCTCATCGGCGGCCAGGCGCAGGACCTCGACGCCCGCGGCGGCGAGCGCCGCGACGTAGTCGCGATGTTGCAGGCGAGCCCGCGCCACGTCGAGCGGGAGCTCACCGCTGCGGAGGCAATGCAGATATGCGTCGGGTACGTCGCGGACGATCGCCGTATGCGGGGCGTGGAAGCCGGGGCTGGGCATGCGGCCGCGACGATACCGCGGTTCGCGACGCAATCGCCGTGGGCTCGCTGTTCAGCGGTCCGCTCGCGCCACCCCTGCCACCGTGGCGCTGCGTGGCGCGTCACAGGCTGACGGGGCCAGGCCAGGCGCCGTCCGCTGTGACGCGCCCGAACTGCAGGCCGGGCCGGCGACCCCAGCACCACACGGCGCCGTCGCTGCGCAGGGCGCAGCTGTGCTCGCGGCCCGCGACGATCTGCGTCGCAGTGCCGACCTCGGCGACGGCGACCGGGGCGTCGCGGTCGTGGGTGCTGCCGTCGCCGAGCTGACTGTTGCCATTGCTGCCCCAGCAGCGCAGCGCGCCGTCCGTGAGGCGCGCGCAGCTATGATAGCCGCCCGTCGAGATCTCGACCACGCCCTGCAACCCGGCCACCGCGACGGGCGCCGTGCTGTCGCGCCGCGATCCCCGGCCGAGCTGGCCGTATTCGTTGGAGCCCCAGCAGCTCACCGCGCCGGTGTCGTGCAGCGCGCAGCTGTGGTTCTCACCGATCGACAGCTGCTTCACGCCGGCGAGCTTCGGGACGACGACGGGCGTGCGCTTCACCGCCTGCTTGCCGACGCTGCCGTCGCCGAGCTGGCCGAACTCGTTCCAGCCCCAGCATTGCACGGTCTGGTCGGCCATCACGGCGCAGCCGTGGAATCCCCCGAGCGCGATCTGCTTCACGCCCGTGAGCGGCGGGGGCCCGGCGTCGGGGCCGGACGGTCGACCTCGCTGCCGTCGCCGAATTGCCCGACGTTGTTGCGGCCCCAGAAGCGGAGGCTCCCGTCGCCGAGCAGCGCCGCCGCGTGCCAGTCACCGGCGTCGATCTGGGTCGCGCCCGCGAGGCCCTGCACCGCCGCTGGCGTCGCTCGCGTGGCGCCGAGGGTCGAGCCCGTACCGAGCTGGCCCATCGAATCGCTGCCCCAGCATTCGACGGTGCCGTCGCTGCGCCGCGCGCAGCTGAAATTATCGCCGAGCGCCAGCTCGACCACACCGGTCAGCCCCTTGATCGTCGCCGGCGTCGCGGCTTGCGGCGCCGCGATGCCGAGCTGCCCCTCATCATTCATGCCCCAGCAGCGCACGCTGGTGTCCGATAGCAGCAGGCAGGTATGGCTGCTGCCGGCGGCGATCGCTCGCACCACCGGGGGCAGGGTGGGCGCGGGCGGGCTCACGGCCGTGGTGGGCGGCGGGCTGACGGGCTCGGGCGCCGCTGCGATCGGTGCGGCGGCCACGGGTGTCGGCGCGGGCGCGGGCGCATTGGGTCCGCCACACGCCGTAATCAACACGAGCATCAGGGTACCGGGGAGGGGTGCTGCGGCCCGCGAGGTCGACATGCCGCGAGTCTACCGGAGCCCCGGGGTGACGGCCGACAAAAGCACGGTGCGAAGTCGCTCGGCTCGTGTCGCTGCGGCGGCGAGCTGACGCATGGCCCGTGATACGGTGTCGCGGTGCGACGAGACCGCCTGCTGACCACCATTCGACGCGATTTGATCGTACCGGCCGTGCTGGCGGTCTCCTCGGTTGCACCTGCGTGCGGCGGCAAGGACGGGACCACCACTGGTTCCACGGGCAAGGCGGAGGCCACGACTGAGATGATGCCAACCAGCACCGGCACCACAGGTACAGAAGCGGGTACAGCTGGTAGCACGAGCGGCGAATTGCCCGACTGTCGCATGTACGACGGCCAGGACGAGACCTGCTCGAGCATGTTCGAGTGTATCTACCTGCTCAGCCAGGACGTGTGCATCGTCCGCTGCAACTACTTCCACGACCAGGCCACCTGCGAGATGCAAGAGTATTGCTATTGGGATACTGGCGGCTGCTATCTCGCTGTATGATAGGTCGCAGAGCAGCCGGTCGGGCTGCAGGACCACAAGAGACTCCCGGAGCCCTCCGCCTGCCGCCTACAGCGGCGGCAGGCAGGTGACGTTGAAGAGCGCGTTGCCGGTGAAGTCGGAGTATGTATACGGGCGATTGAGGCCGTCGTAGGAGTCGACGACCGTCAGCGTGTCGACGTCGATCTTCATGACGACCTCGGGGTCGATCGGGTTGTTGCCGTCATCGACATCGGAGTAGTTGACGGCCCACAGGAAGCCCTTGGCGTCGAAGCCGATGCCCTTCATGTAATACGGCGTCTTGAAGACCGGGCCGAGCGCGAGGGTCTCGATGTTCACGGCGGTGATGCCGTTGCCCGAGGCGACCCACATCAAGTCATCGAGGCCCTCGGCCAGACCGGCGCCGCTGTAGAACCCGGGCACGAGGTCCCAGGTCTCGGTCTCCGGGTCGAAGCGGCCCGCGCCGATCATGCTGACCGCGTTGGAGGACAGCCAGACGCGATTCTTGTGGTCGACGGTGATCCCGTAGGGCCCGACCTCCGTCGGCACCTTCCAGATCTTGTAGGCGAAGTTGTCGATGTACACGCGCGCCATCTTGCTCTGGCCGAGGAAGCCGAGCGGGGTGAAGAAGAGGTCGCCGTGGGTGTTCACGGCGGCGCCGTAGGCCCCGTAACCCTCGCCCGAGAAGGTCGGGATGGTGATCTGCTTGTCGATCTTGCCGGTCTCGCCGTCGACCAGCGAGACGATGACGCCGCCGGCAGCGCCCATCCCGGGGAACAGGCCCGGCTTCTCGCTCATCACCGTCCACACCTTCTCGCCGGTGGTGTTGCAGCTGCCCGGCAGGACCGAGCCCTGCGTCCACGCGACCGGGCGCTGGTTGCTGGTCGGGAAATCGATGTACCAGGCGCGGCACTCCTCCATGTCCCACGCGAGCACGTCATCCTTGCCGGTCGAGGTCTGGATGCCCGGGACCCCGTTGGTGTCCTTGCAATCCGCCTTGTCCGCGTAGAACTTGACGAGGCCGCCGTGGCGGTTGGCGACCGCGACGTCGCCCTTGAGCGAGACCGAGGTCCGCGAGGGGTTGCCCATGCCGTCGGGTCGCGTGATATAGCGGGCCTCTTCGGCGAGGGTGGTCATATTGATCTTCGAGACCGTGCCCTCCACGGAGTTGGCGACCCAGACATAGTTGAACTCACAGCCGCAGGCGAGGCCCCCGTCCGGCACGCCGAGGTCGAGCTTGGGCCCGTTGCCGCCGGTGGTGGTGGGCACGTCCGGGCCGGTGGCGTCGGAGGCGGAGGCGGAACCATCGGTCGCGCTGACGCCGGTCGTGGGTTCGGTCGCCCCGTTGGTGGGGTTGGTCGGGTTGGTCGGGTTCGTGACCGCGGTCGCGGAGTCGGAGGCGCTCGCCGAGCCCTGCGAATCGTCCCCGCATGCGAGGGTCGCCGAGACGGCCGCAGAGCAAAAAACCAGGAGCGTGGCGCGGTCTGACGAGCTCATTTGCGCACGGTACACCTCCGCCAAGCTCCTGGCCAGCCCCCGCGGTGGGCTCTGAACGCGGCCCGGAGGCATCGAGCTTTCGCGGATGTGCCGGGCCCGCGGTGCTCAGGAGAGATCAGCGATCCGGTGGTTTAGCTGGAGCAGCAGTCGCAGGGTCTCACGCTCGTCGCGCCATACACCGGCGGGGAAGTCGTAGCAGTCCGTGACCGCGTCGTTCAACGCGTCGTGCGCCGAGTGCAGCGGCGAGGTGCCCCGGCCATCCTGTGGATCTGGTGATGCAGCCGGGTGAGGACCCAGGGCCCCGCTGTTTGCAGGCCGCGGCGCGCGTGCGGTCGAAGGTCTCGGCGGTCTCGGCCACCCGGTCGGCCTTGCTGCCCGGTGGACGTGCGCCGGGGACATAGCGGGCGGCGGACAGGGGAGGGAAGGGGAAGGTCTCGAAGATCGTCGTGTTGGTGTAGCGGAGGTCGCCCTTCAGGGTCGAGCCGCGGGCCCGGGCCCAGATGGCGTGAAGCTGAGATTGCAGGATCCCAAAGTGATAGTATTCGTGGAGGGCGACGACCATGAGCTGGTGGTCGAAGCAGGTGGCCCGCGCCTGGCGCGAGACGACCAGGTGCGGCGCGACGCAGGGGATGACGAGCACGCACGGGAGCGCCGCGATGGCGGCGCGCATGCGCGGGCGCGGGCGGACGAATTGCCACCATCGCAGCTTCTCGGCGTCGGTCTTGCGCTCGGCGCCCGAGTGCTTCTTCGCGTAGACATGGCGCAGCAGGTGGCGATAGGCGCCCGCGTAGGTCTGGGCCTCGCCCTGGTCCATGGCGGCGAAGTCGATGATATGCCGGGTCGGCCGCTGCCCGGGATCGCGGCTCACGTCGCGCCCGATCAGGAGCGGCCGGATCACCGCCGCCGAACCTGGATCGCCGCGGACGATCTCCGCGCGTTGCTCGTTCGTCAGCACGAAGCCCTCGTTCCCCGAGGTCACGCCCATGAAGCACAGGCCCGTGTTTCTCCGGAGTTGCCGCGCGGTCGTCACGTCGACCGCCTCCGTCAGGCCCGGCGAGATCGCGGGGACGACCCGACCCTCCAGGGTGCGGGGGCCCGGCCACGGCGACATCACCCAGTTGACGATCGCAATGTGCACGGCGGCCTCGCCCGGCCACGGGTACGACCTCCAGGCGTCGGTGATGGTCCCGCCGGCCGCGAGCACCGGGTCGATGCTGGCCGCGCGGCCCTCGTTCTGGGCGATCGAGTTGGTGCACACATATCCGGCGCGCTCCCCCGGCCGCAGCAGCTCGAGCGCGCGGGTGAACCAGTAGGTCGCATAGTCGGCGCCGCGATTGCCCGGATAGCGGGCGAACAGCTGCAGGGCCCGTGGGTCGCCGAACGCCCGCCGCAGCTTGCGGACGCCGAGGAAGGGCGGGTTGCCGACGATGGCGAGCTCGCCCGCGGGGCGGGGCCAGTCGACGACGAGCGCGTCGGCGTGGCGGATCGTGCTGTCATGGGCGCCGACGGGCCGGGTGGGCGCGGGGAGTCCGAGCTCGCGGCTGACGAGCTGCTCGGCGATAGCGAGGACCACCCGGGCGACGGACGCCGCGAGTCCGTCGATCTCGATCCCGTGGAGCTGCTGGACGGTGAACCAGGGACCGGGCGGCGGCGGCGTAATGTCCGCATGGAGCTTGGTCCACCGGTCGGCGAGGGCGGCCTCCAGCCGCTTCATCGCGCGATAGACGACGTATAGAAAGTTGCCGCAGCCGCAGGCCGGGTCGAGGACATGGAATGCCTGCATCCGCGCGATCGCCTGCTCGGCGTCGGCGGGCGTGCGAATCGCGGCGATGAGCGCCTGCCAGGGGGCGACCACGCTCGGGCCGACCACGCGGGCGATGTCGGCTTCGCGTGTGAAGTGCGCCCCGAGCTCGTGGCGTTGGTCCGGATCGAGCGCCTGTTCGAAGATGGAGCCGAGGATCTCGGGCCGAATATCCTCCCAGTGGAAGTCACGCGCCGCGTCCGCGAGGACGCGGACCTGGGCTGGCGAGAGGATGAGGCGTGGGTCGCCGCCTGAGACAGCGGGCGGCCCAAGGGGCAGCAGCTCCACGTGCCCGGCGAACATGGCGAGGACAGACTCGAGCACGAGCCGCGTGACCTGCTCGCGGGCGGCGGGCTTGTCGGTCGCGGCCGCCACCACCTCGCGGATGAGCCGTCCGAGTCGGCTGGCGAGCTCCAAGGTTGCCCGCTCCGGGCGATCGAGATCGCCGGCGGGGGGTCGCTCGCCGCGGCCCTCCACTCGCGTCTGCGGATCGGCTGCATGCGGCATGGGGCGCGCTTCTTCTAGCAGAGCCAGGCGGCGCCGTCCTGGCTTCGCTTCGCGCGATCGAGCGATCACAGGAAGGACATCCCGGCGTTGACAGGCGAGGGACCCTGGGACCACTATCCGAGGGTAGGTGGTGGCATGCGCAATGGAATTAATGTGATCAGCGGCGGGGGTGATTCATGAGCAGCGGGGCGGAGCAGACGAGGTGGTTGCAGGGTTGTCTGCGGCAGCTGGTCGATCCGGGGCTCGTGGTCGACGGTATCCCGGGCGGGCGCACCACGGCCGCTCTGAAGCGCTTTCAGCAGGAGCACGGGCTGCAGGCCGACGGTATCGCTGGTCCGCGGACGATCGCGCGGGAGGGCCGGGGCGCCGGGGGCCCCGGGGCCCCGGGCCGGGCCCCCGCGCCGGGGCCCCCGGGGGGGGGGGGGGGGGGGGGGTGTCGGTCGCGGCCGCGAGCGCGACGCCGCAGGGGGGCGCCGGGTATGTCGAGCGCCGCGTCAAGGTGAGGGTATATGGCACCATCGCCAAGGATGCGCCGCTGCTCGCGCCGGTGCCCGGTTCGAGCCCGGGGCCCAAGCGATTGCACGTACTCGCGGCCCGGGCCTTCGCCGCGATGGCGGTGGCGGTGCAGCGCGACCTCGGCATCGAGCTCAAGGCGGCCTCGGCGTGGCGAGCCCACCGCTGGACCTCGCGTGAGCAGTACGAAGCGGTGCTGATCGCCAAGTACAAGAGCGTCAAGGTGGGGAAGGCGTATCTCGCGTTCGATTCACCGCACGAGACCGGGCTGGCGGTGGACTTCGGGGTCGGCGGCCTCACCCCCTCGCGGGCCAGCATCCCGTCGCAACGCCAGCAGCCGCTGCACCGCTGGCTGGTGGAGCACGCGTCCGAGTTCGGCTGGTATCCCTACAAGACCGAGCCGTGGCACTGGGAGTTCCCGCTGAGCCTCGAGGCCTACCGCAGCGGCGTCGTCGAGGCGGACGACCCGGGGCCGCCGGAGGAGGCGGTCTCGTTCGGCGTCGGCGGCGACGACGAGGACGAGGAGGCGGTGATCGAGGACGGGGACCTCGACGAGCTCCCGGCGGACGCTGCTGCGTCCGACGCAGCGCCGCCGTGATCGGAGGCGGCCACGGCGTGGCCGCCGCGAGCTCAGCGCGTGCGTGATCGCGTGGCCGAGTGTCGATGACCGCGGGCGGGCATGAACTAGCGCTTGATTCACTGTCGCACATGAGCGATGGTCCCGCGCCTTCGGAGACCGGAATCATGAGCCATTTGCAAGGATTGCTGTTCGAGATCAATCGCTACTCGGCCGAGGCGGAGCCGTTTCTGGCGCTGGCCGCCGAGGTCGCGGACCTGCCCCCGGACCTGCTCGAGCGGGCGCTCGTGGTCGCAGTGAGCCTCCCCAAGTCAACCCACGGCGCGAAGCCGGCGGCCCTGAAGAAGGCGCAGGCGCCCTTCCTGCAGGCGCTGACGAAGCGCTGCCCGGGGCTCGAGGCGCTGCTCAAGGACCTGAACCTGATGAAGGTCTTCGCCGACCCGCCGATGGAAGGTCCGTGGAAGAGCTACGAGAAGGCGCTGAAGATCGTCGATGCGGTCGACTTCATCGACGCGGAACGATTTTCCATGGCAGCCATGGAGCTGTGGTTTTCGGGCGGTGCTGCGACCGCCCTCTTGACCGGAGCTCTCGCGCGGAGCTCGTCGTCGTCGTCGGTGTTCGCGGCGTACCGGGCTTGCTTCGAGCGGGCCGAGCTCACCCTCCACGTCGAACTCGAGCTGGATGGCGAGATGGTCGCGGGCGTCGGCGCGTTGCAGGGCGTGCAGTGGATGACCCTTCGGGGGAGGCACACGGGGATCGCCCATCTCGACGAGCTGGCGACCTTCGCCCCGTTTGGACTGCACTACATGGTGCGCTCGCCCGACCTCGAGAACTTGCTCCCGCTGCGCAACCAGATCGCCTCGCTGACCGTCAAGCGCTGCGCCGACTTCAAGCCGGCGCTCCAGTTCGAGCGGCTCGAGAGGATCGTCGTCGCGTCGGAAGACCTGGCCAGGGCATTCGCGGTGCTCGGAGGCCGCGCAGGCCTGATGATCGCGGACCCGGTCACCGCCAGTGATCCCGAGGGGGCCGCACGCCAGCGCGCGACCTTCCTGGGCGAGGCGTGAGCTCGGACGCCTCACTGCATGCCGCTACCCGCTGTGAGCACGTCGCCCGGCTTGGGCACGTCGAGCAGCTGGCGGTCCTGCACGCGTGCGAGCGTCACCTGGGCCACCAGCGCGCCGATCAGGCACATGAACATATCCCACTGCGTGTCCCAGACATCGCCCTGGGTCCCGAGGAACGCGTCCGCGGCGCTGCCTCCGAGCACGGCGCTGGCCCACTCGAGGAATTCATACATCGCGCTGATCGCCAGACACACCGCGGAGGTGAGGAAGAACAGCCAGCCCCCGCGCCGCAGCGGCGTGCTGCGCAGCAAGATCTCCCGGACCACCATCGCCGGCACGAAGCCCTGCACGAAGTGCCCGAGCCGGTCGTAGTGATTGCGCCCGAGGTCCAGCAGGTCGCGCACCCAGAAGCCGAGCGGCACCTCCGCATACGTATAATGCGCGCCGATCGTCAGCACGACCGCGTGCACCGCGATCAACGCATAGACCAGCGTCGTGAGCGGGAATCGACGGTATGTTAGCAGTAGCAGCGGCGCGGCGATCAGGATCGGCAGCACCTCCAGCCACCAGGTCGTACGATCTTTCGGCCCGACGCCCGACCACGTGAGCGCGAGCGCGACCGCGCACAGCAGGGCGACCAGGACACGCCCGCGGGTCGAGGCAGTGGACACGCATCGATGATTATCACGGTGGCGGTCGGCCGCGAAGGTCCTGGGCCCGGGGGGACCGCCGCGACCACTTCGTACCTGGCGCGCGCGGATGTATACTCCCGGCGATGCTGCTTCGCTTCGCCATCTACGGCGTGCTCGGCTGGGCCGCGGAGGTCGTGTGGACCGCGGCGTACGAGCTGGTCAGTGGCACGCGCAAGCATCCCACCGATGTGCGCGTGCGGGTGGCCATGACCCCGCCCGAGCGCTGGCGGCTGGCGGGGCACACGTACCTGTGGATGTTCCCGGTGTACGGCCTCGCCGGTCTGGCGTTTGAGCCCTGCCACGAGCTCGTGCGCGGGTGGTGGTGGCCGCTGCGCGGGCTTTGGTGGGCGACGCTGTGCTTCGCGGTCGAGTACGCGGTCGGCTGGGGCCTGCGGCGGGCGACCGGGCGCTGTCCGTGGGATTACAGCTATGCGCGCTGGAACGTCGATGGATTGATCCGGCTCGACTATCTCCCGGTGTGGGTCGTGCTCGGATTCTTGCTCGAGCGCCTGCACGACGCGCTGCGCTGACGGAGCTGCCTCAGCCGGGTCCGTCACTGCGGCGGGACGTAGATGGGCTCGACGTCGGCGCCGCCCGGGAAGGCGTAGGACCCGGCCGGACCGTAGCCGTAGGCGACCACGCCGAAGGGCGTCTTGCCCTTGAGGGCGTGGACGCCCTCGCCGACCGGGCAGCGCCGCGACTCGTAGTCGACGCCGTCGAGGTTGCCGGCCGGGCTGATCTCACAGCCCGCGGGCTCGCTGCCGTCGATCGTGACCACATTGCTCGTCGGGGTCGAGAGCACGACGTAGTTCGCCTGCCAACCCCACAGGCCGTCGTCGGCGGGGGTGAGGATGCGATACTGGTCGCGGTATTGTTCGACCCCGGGGAACACCGTCAGCGAGGGGTCGCCGGTGATGTTGCCCTCGACGTACTCCTGGCTGATCTGCAGCTGGGCGACCAGGAAGGGCTTGCTGCCGGTGGCGACGAAGTCGGCGTCGGCCCAGGTCGTGCGCACCTCGCCGTTCTTGAGCAAGAACTTGTTGTAGGGCGCCGGCAGGCTGGTGGAGATCGCCGAGTCCTCGGCGGCGCCGACGAAGCGGATCACGTCGGGCTCGTGGTAGCTGCCGGTCGAGCGGATCGGGCTGCGCGTGATCACATACTTCGCGCCGAGCGACTCGACGGGGAACAGCTGCTCCTCGAGGTGGTCGAGGCAGCAGGTGTCCTCGTCGGTCCACCCGGGGAATGTGGGGATGTCGATCACGCCGCCGGGCGCCGACGTCGTCTCGACCCCGGAGAACACCGCCACCGGCTTGTCCGAGATGACCGTCGAGCCGCTGAGGTCGGCCATGGTCTTGCTGTCGTCCTGGAAGGTGGCGTCGTCGGTCTCGAGGTTGAGCACGTCGAAGGGCCCGAGCTTGACGACGATCTGCTGACCCGCCTTGGCCGCAGGGATCGGGGGGTTGCCCTTGATGCGCCAGCGCGGCAGCACGGTCACCGTCGTGTCCGGTTCGGTGCCGACGATCGTGATGGCCGCGCGATCGAGGATGTTGAGGATCTTGATCGGGTGTCCCGCCGGCCAGCCCACCACCCGGTAACGCTTGCCGAGCGCCGGCGTCGGCAGGAGCAGCGACGCGTCGTTCGAGAACGCGTTCTTGAAGACGTTGAACTGGTAGACGATGGCCGGCGCCGACGTGGTGATCCGGAAGGCCCGCGACGACAGGCAGGTCCCGGGGGACGCGTAGTCGTTCGGCTTGACCCCGCAGTCGAGCTCGCGGGTCGGCAGCTCGACGGGCACGACCTCGTCCTGACCGATGGACAGCTGCTTGACCACCATGAGGTCGAGCGGCTCGCCCGGCGCCGCGAGGTTGATCTCGATCGTGACCTCGGTGTCGCCGAAGCCCGCGGGCGATATGGCGACCCCCCAGGGCATGCTCGCGGGGTCGCTGAGGCCGTCCTGCTGGTCCATGTCGACCGCCCAAAACTCGCAGCCGAGGTTCGATGGCTTGTTGGCCGCGTCGTCGCAGGTGACGATGTCGCCGGTGTCGGCCTCGGTATCGACGCCGACGTCGAGCAGCGGGGTGGAGTCGCTCTCGGCCGCGGTCGTCCCCGTGCTGGGTGTCCCCGTGGTCCCGTTGCTCGCGCTTCCGGAGCCCCCGGTGGGGACCGCGTCGGTGGCGCTCATGGTCTCGGTCGCCGTCGAGGTCGGGGGCGGCGGGTTCGTCATGCCCACCGTCGAGCTGCCGCCAGCAGTCTCGGTGGCGCTCGTGACGGCGCTGTCGCCACAGGCGGGGAGGGAGGCAGCGATCAGGGACAGCATCACACGGCGCATCGGTCGACGATGCAGATCCGCGCATCGCCCGTCAAGCGGTCCCTGCGAGGCACGGCGTGCGTCTTCCCGGGGCGTGACCCCCCTGGCCGGGCTGCGGACAATACCGGGTCCACCGCGGGCTTCACCGCGAGCGCGAGTCGTTGCGGCGGTTCCACTCGGAAATCTCCGTACCGTTGTCGTCATCATCATCATCAGACCTGGGTGTCTTCACCCGGGGCACATGGTCGCTGGGCGTGGGTGAGCTCACCGGGGTGACCGTCGCCGCGCGGTGCACGTAATCGGTGGGTGGCGGTATGTTGATAGGCCCAATAGATCGCGGCCGCGTCGAGCTCGCGTCGCGGCGAGCGGGACAGGGCGAGCCGGCGGACGAGCGCGGCGTCTGGCAGCTGCGGTGACAGCTCCGGGCTCAGCAATATATCGATCCGCGTATCGTAGAGCCGCACCTCGTCCGGAGCAGCGAGGGGCAGCAGTGGACGGTCCGATCCACCCGGGTCGGGCCGCCAGACGTGGGTAGGCCCCGGGTGACGCGGTCCAGGTCGTTTGGCATGGACCGCGATCATGCCACCAGACCTCGATGCGGTGATCGCCGGCCCGCTGACGATCAGCGTCGAGCTACGGCGCGGTCTCGCCTGCGACCGGCGCCGCGTCGCGCCGCTCGTCGCCGCCGCGGCTTGTCGATGCGGGCGACCTGGGTTACAGCCACCGCCATGACCACTCGAATCGAGATCCGGATGACCGTGATGGGCTTGCTGTTGCTGGGCGGGTGCGCGAGCAAGGCCGGCGCCGGCCCGGCGACACCGTCCGCCCCGGCCGGCGAGCGCGCGACGCTGTCGGCCGCGGCGTGCACGGAGAAGGGCGGGCAAGTGGTCGGCGACATCGGCGACGGCGCGATCCATCGCCCCGAGTACCGCTGCGTCAGCGGGTTGCCGCCGATCGCCGACATCCGGCCCTCCGAGGGCGAGCCCGTGGCGGTCGAGGGCTCGGTCTGCTGTCCAGACGCCGCCTGACCCACGACCGGGCAGCGCGACTACCCGGCCGCTCCGTCGACAAAGACCACGGATATTCGGGCGCATCACGCCGAGGGAGCCGACCTCACGGCGGACAGTCGCGTTCGCTGACCCCCGCCCGCCGCGACCACGCGTCGCCGCGCGTCGGCGGCGAGCTCGGTCCGCCCGCACCCCGCGCATCGCCGGCGTCGCCGCCTCCATCGTCGCCCGCTCGTCGAATCCGAGGTCGTCGTCTTCGACCCCACCGACGTCTCGATCAAGGAGATCCCCATCTCCACCCCCGCCGGTATCGCCGTCCTCAGCACCTTCCCCTGATCGGCGACGCCTCACCGCGCGCCGTGTTAGAACATTCGCTCGTGGTCAAACCATGAAGAGCACCCACAGCGGCACCACGACCGCATACATGCCCGGGCGCTTCTCGCCGCCGACGCGTGGTCACATCCAGACCATGCTCTGGCTGCTGGACCAGTACGACCGCCTCGTGATCGGCATCGGCAGCTGCTACGAGGTCGGGACCGTGCGGCACCCGCTGCTGGCCAGCATCCGCGAGAAGATGGTCCTGGCGAGCCTGCACGCGGCGGGGGCCTCGCTGCGGCGCGTGCGTGTGGTCCACCTGACCGACTTCCCCGACGACTGGGACGGCTGGTGGCGCCACACCACGTCGATCCCGGGGATCGCGGACGTGACCCACTTCGTGACCGGCAACGAGGCGGACATCCTGGCGGTCATGCGAGCCAAGGGGCTCGAGCTGCCGTTCGCGTTGATCAACCCCGAGAAGGAGGATCTCGGGGCGTTCCGCTTCGCCTACCACGCGACCGACCTGCGGCGGGCGATCGTCGAGGGCAACTATGCGCGCTTCCGCCTGATCGCCGCCGAGGGCACGATCAACCTCATGGGGCTGGTCGGCGGATTCGCCGGCATTCGTCGCGCGATGCAGGACGCGGGCACGCGCTTCGTCCCGGGCCGGCAAGCCGCGGACGCGGTCGTGACCTGCGAGCACGCGGGTCGCCGCTGGCTGCTGTGTGGATATCGCCGGGAGGGAGACTTTAGCAATGTGCTGGCCATCCCCGGCGGCGGAATTAACGTCTACGAATCTCCGGTGGACGCGGCCCTGCGCAAGCTCGCGGACGAGACGGGGCTCGTGTTCGAGGTCATGAATCGTGGCGTGGAGCCGATTCACCTGCGGCTCGGCGGGACCCGGCTCTGCGAGCTCCGCACCCTCGGCATCCTCTCCACCGAGGACCCCCGACTCGGCGGTTCGCGCGGCGGCTCGGCGCAAGCGTTCCACATCGCCCTCGACTGCGCCCCGGAGGATCTGGGCCCGCTGCCGGACGGCGAACGCTCGGGGCTGTACGACGTGGCGTTCCGCCCCGAGGAGGATGTGGCGGCGGCGGGGCTCGCGTTTCAGCAGATGCGGTCCGTGCAGGCGGCCGGCCTCTGTCACGATTCCGGGCCTATCCGCTGATACTCCACCTCCCAGGGACGAGCGCCAGCGGCGACCCGCGTGCGCGACGGGTCAGCGCCTTTTTTCGGCGCGGTCGGCAGCGCTGAGGGAGCTGCGGTCGACCTCGATGCCGATCATGGCCCAGCCAGCGGCGAGGCGTTTATGTTCGTACTCTTCATAGGCGGCCACGGCCCGGGCCGGGCTGGCGAATCGCTTGACGAGCGCGCCGCCGAAGCGGCGCCAGGCGCTGCCGACGACGCCGCGGAGCTCACGTGTGCTGGCCTTCGCGTAGGTGCGGACGACGCAGCCGCGACGCTCGACGTAGAAGGGGGAGGTGGCACGATAACCGGCCGGTGGCTTGCTGCGGATGTCGGCGAGGAAGGCGATCGCCGCCTGCTCGTCGACGCCGCGGCAGATCCGTCGCTTCTCGTTGAAGGCGTTGTTCATGCCATAGCGCCAGATGACGACCGGGCCGTGGCGGGTGAAGTCGTGGTAAGCGGCGCCGGCCCCCTTCCAGAACATCGCCCGCTCGGCGGCGGGGCCGTGCTGCTTGGCGACCGCGGAGATGGCGGGGTGGACCGCGGCGGTGTGAGCGGCCTCGACGGCGTCGAGGCGGCGGTGGACCTCCGGGTCGGCGACGATGAGCGGCATGCCGGGCATCGTGATGTCGATCGGGGAGGGGCACTCCTCGCCGTCCTCGGCGTAGCGGAGCCGGCCGGTGAGGTCGAGGATGAAGGCGCGCCGCTTCGAGACGGCGATGACCTCGGCGATCTGGTCGGCGAATCGATCGAGGGGCCTCGTCGCGCGCTGCTTGGGGTTCGTCACTCCTCCTCCGGCTTCGTTGCTTCGCGGACGAGTGGCGGACCTCGTCGAGCGCCTCGTGGATCGATCGCAGGCGGGCTCAGGGGGGGCACTCGGGCGTCGGATCCATCTCGCAGATCATGGTCGAGAGCTCGAAGCTGTCGGGCGTGACGTCGTCGAGGCACACGCAGACCTTGCTGCAGCACTGCCCGGTGACGATCTCGCAGGCGAATCCAGTGGCGCACGCGCTGGACGGGTCGGCGACGGCGCAGTCGGCGGCGGACTCGCAGAACTGCGAGCACAAAGAGCGCTCGAGCTTCCACGCCGGGCTGACGATGCAGGTGTGCGAGACGAGGTCGCATGCGAACCGGTGGTCCTCGCCCTGGTTGCACTCCGCGTCCACGTCGCAGGGGTTGATGGGTGCCGTGTCGTCCTCGACGTAGAGGCAGAGCCCGCCGGCGCAGCCGGCCTCATCGCGGCTGAGAATCACGAAGTCGTCGTCGAGGGGAGCGCCAGCGTGATCGCATGGGGCTCCGATGCCCGGTTCGCCGCCGCCGGTCGGTGTGTCGGAGGTGGGGGCGCCGCCGGTTGCGTCGGTGCCGGAGCCGCCGCCGGTGTTGTCGGTGCCGGAGCCGCCGCCGTCGCCCGGACAGGCCGTCAGCAGCGCCCAGCCGATCAGGAGTGGTGCACCGCGCAACAGCGAGTACAGGTCTGACATTCGCCGAAGTGTACACGATCTGCGCTGCGGTCAGTGGCCTCCCCGCCGACCTTCGCCGCTTGATCTTGCCTGCCCGAAGCGCCGCCCTGCCTGATATCGTGGGACGGTGGTGAGGCGGGAACCCGGGCGGGGGTATGGTTGTCTGACGACGATGCGCCCCGTGCCGCCCCGATCCTGGTCGCTCGCGCTGGCGCTAACGGCCTGCGCCGCGCCGCGCGAGCCGCCAGCGGTCGCGCCCGTGGCGGCGCCCGTGGTGGCTGCGCCGATTGTGGTGCCGGTGGTGCCGGTGGTGGTGCCGGACGAGGCGGTGGCGATCTGCGCCGAGGCGGACGCGGCGACGCGGATCCGCGTGCGGGTCGAGCACGCGATCCTGGCCTGCGAGGAGGGGCGCCTCGATCGCTGCCAGGCCGAGGCCCGGCACGTCGTCGCCAATTGCGGGGCGGAGCCGGTGCTGCTGCGCCGGCTGGTGTTCGGCGATCCGGCGCCCGGCGGTCGGGCGATGATCGTCGAGCCGGCCGAGCCGCGCATCGAGCCGCGGCGCAGCTGGGCGTGGACGCGCAAGGTGTTCCACGAGTCCGCCGACATCCTGCACGTCGAGGTCGTCGAGCTGGACGGCGCGGCGATCGTGGTCGCCGAGCTCCCGGTGCACGTCTCGAACCCTGCGCGCGAGGCGGCGATGGCCGCGTGTGTCGCCTGCGGCGGCGTGTGGGGCATCCAGGGGCTGCGCTACCACGACGGGTGCAACTGCAGGGCACGCGACGCCGGGCAGCCCTGCCACGACGGCGGCGCGTGCGAGGGGGCATGCAAGTTCGATCGCTGGGAGGTCTCGCAGCCGGCCGAGCCGGCGCGCTGCAAGGGCAAGGTGTGCAGCGGCCCGGCGTCGGCGATCGGTCGCCCGGTCGGGCGCTGCTCCGACCGGGTGGCGATCCGCAGCTGTCACACGCTGCTGCGCGAGGGCGTCGCGGCCGAGCCTGATCAGGCGCTGCCGTGGGGTATCACGCGGATCTGCGTCGACTGAGGCGAATCATGGCACCTGGCCCTAAGCCAGGTTCACGCGGCGGCGACGGCGTCGTCGCTGGCCATCGCCAGCGATTCCGTGCTCACGACAACCATCGCGCTGGACATCGTCCACGCGGGGGAACGCGGCGGGAAGATGTTCGTCGAGGCCGTCGACGCGAACGTTGGGCCGCGCTGGTCGGTCGAGTACGCTGGCGTGGGGGCCAGGGCCACCCGGCCGCTCGACGCCGCGGCCGACGCCACCGGCGCCGTCCACATCCTCGGATATGAGTGGGTGGACGAACCAGGCCTCGACGGGCGTCTCGTGGTCCTGCGCTACTCCCCCGAGGGGTCGTTCGAGTGGCGCTGGGAGCGTCCGAATCCGCCTGCCGTGAACAGTGGCAGTTACATGCCCCGGGGCGGCCTCACGGTGACGGGGGACGAGATCCACGTGGTGGAGGTGAACACCGGCGGTCCGATCGTTCTGCTGCGCATCGACACCAGCCAGACCTTGCTCGCGGAGACCTCGCTCGCCACTCCAGCGGATTTCGGGAACGACGTGCGCCCCGACTTCGCGCCCGACGGCGCCTTGGTGCTCGCCACCATGGGGTGGATCGGCCGGTTCACGTGCGACGGGGACCCAGTGTGGAGCGACGATCTGGGTGGACGCCGGCCGGCCGTCCTGGTCGCCGGTAGCGACGGCGACGTCTTCCTGGTGTTTTACACGTTCGGCCCCTCGGGCCATGAGACCTCGCTGCGACACTACGCCGGCGACGGGACCATCGAATGGACGACCGCGCTGCCGCCCGTGATCGTGATGGCTGGCGCGCGCAGCGGCACGGGCTGCGATACCGCCGTCCTGGTCGGCGGCAGCCTCCCGGGGCGAAATGTTCGAGGATCTCTAGGTCGGCGGTTTTGCCAGCGACGGCAAACAATCATGGGAGTTTGCGCCCACGCTAGGCGAACCAGATCCCCACAGCGGCGCCCAGAACGTCGCCATCACCCACGACGGCGACGCCGCGGGCCTCGGCTACTACGCCAACGGGACGCCCGGCATGATCGAGTCCTTCCCCTGGCTCGCACGCGTGTCCGGCGGTTGATGTCGGCGACCCGCCTTGCAACGGTAATAGATGTTCGCCTCGCTAGCGCCGAACGGCCGCGCGTCCCGGAACCCCGCATTAGGCACCGCGTCGGCCCGGACTTCCTGCATCAAGCCGCTAAACCGCTAGCTGCACGACATCCGCGAGGTATCACTGCGGGCCGATCTTGCGGATCCAACCGGTCCGCTCCTCGAAGGCGTCACCCTCGGAGTGACCCACGGCGACGACGAAGCCCGGGCCGAAGGCGACGCGGTAGACGAGCTCGTTGCGGGTGGCACCCTCCGGCGCGTAGTCGACGGTCCACCCGGGCTCGCCCACGCCCGAGACGGCGTGGACGGTGGCATGCCCGGCATCGTAGGGGCCCTGGTTGACGGCGAGGACGATGGTCTCGTCGGGGCCGACCGCGAGGTGGGTGATGCCGCTCCCGGGCGCGTTGTCCACGGCGACGGTGCGGTTCCAGAGGACGGTGCCGTCGCCAGCGTGGCGGCGGACGAACCAGTCGTAGGGCTTCCAGCCGGCCATCACCAGGTCGCCGGACGGTAGCCCGGCGAGCGGGACGTCCCAAAGTTCGTCCACCCCGAACAGACGTAGCCTCGGGGCGCCCGTCGCCGCCTCGACTGACAGCAGCGCACCGCCACCGCCGCTAGTCGGTCCGTACCAACGTCCGACGATGGCGACGGTGTCGCCGGCCACCGCCATCCCCGCGGGGTAGATCCGATGGGGGTCATCGCCGACGAATTGCTGCCACACGATCTCGCCGGTGGCGGGGTCGTGGCGGTTCACAATGAGGTTGGCGAATTCGAAGTCGCCGACGGGGGCAAGGCCGATGCTGGACGTATACACGGCGCCGTTGCCGGCGGTCACCGCAATGAACTCATCCTCGCCCTCGGGTGGGGAGACTTGCCAGCCCGGCGCGCCGTTTGGCCCGAACTGCCGCAGGCCGCCGAACTGGACGTAGATCCGGCCATCGGCGTCGACGGCGACGCCGCCGCCGTCAGGGAGGGGGGAGTCCTGGGGAAACTCCTTGCGCCACCGCTCGTCGCCCGAGGGGTCGAGCGCCAGCAGCCAGGTCGAGTGGATCGGCTCGCCGCCGGGCGTGTGGAGCTTCTCTCCGAACACGACGATCTGCCCAGTGGGGTCGACCGCGACGCCGTAGATCGTGGTGCGGTCGTCGGGAGCGCCGACGCGGAGCGTCCATGCGGTCTCGCCGGTCACGTGACACTCGGCGTCGCAGCCGGGCGCGGCGACCTCGCAGGCCTCGCCGGGATCGAGGACTCCGTCGCCGCACACACCGGACCCGCCGGTGGTGCCGGAGGTGCCAGTCTCGCCGCTCTCGCTGGTACTGTCGCCTGCCGACGAGCACGCGGTGAACAGGAGGGTCGCAAACAAACGATAGATCTTGGGTGTCATGGCATTATTCCGTCGATCTCGATCCCAGGCTGGTACCGCGTAGCAATCCGTGGGCCAACGGTGAATGGCCCGCTCGCGGTCACGCGGCGTCGGGGAAGGCGCGACGCGAGGTGCAATCCGTGCGTGCTCTACCACCTCGACGTCGAGCTGCTCGTCCCACTGTCGCCACTCGACCAGCGCCGCGCCGGCCTTGGTGTGCTCCCGCCGCGCGGCGAGCTCCCGGCCCGCGTGCGCTCGGGGACCTCGTGAGCCCTCACGCCCGATAGTGCGAATGCACGGTGTTCACGCTGACGACCGTCGTCGACGCGCCTGAGCTCAGCGCGACCGAGGTGGCGCGGGCCCGAGCTTCTCGCGGTGCTTCACCAGGCCGTTGGCGACATGCAAGCTCTGCAGCGTCCCGCAAGTGCAGCGCGTCTCGCCGCGCCAGGGCTGGGGCTCGGGCATGTCGTCGACTTCGCGATCACCGAGGCGTCCACGGTGCGCAGCAGGAACGACGCGCATCCGTTCCTGACGTCACGGTCGACTGCCTCGGCGTGGTCGGCGGGTGGAAGCAGGTCGGCCACGAGGGCCGGACCGAGGTGACGACGGTCGACCTGGTGCGCGCCGACATCGGCGTCGGCGGCTGCACCAACGGCCACCACACCGCGAGCAGTGACGGGCCCTTCGGCGTGGTGGTGTGGGGGCTCGAGGCGGCGAAACCGTCGTCGAGGGCACAGCGGTGGTCGGCCCCACGCCATTCACCTGCTCGAGGTGGCTGACGGTGCGGGACACGAAATGCTGATCACCAGACCTCGAACACGTTGCTCCGATTATCTCTCGCTTCGCCTCGGCCAGCGTCGCTGGTGGCGCTGACCACGAAGAAGACGCTGAGTTGCAGGCCGTCGTCGCATTGCGCGGATGCATGTGCCCACTGGACCCGGCGGCCGAGCTGGTCGACGAACGCGACCTCACCTGCCAACGCGACCTCCTTGAACCTGAACCTTGCCATCAGATCGGTGATGATCGGTTCACGGGCGGCCGCCTGCGGCGACAGGACACGCCATCGGCCGGGGCACTTCGTGTCGTCCGGGAACACGGCCCTGGAGGCCCCGTGCTGGTTGCTGGTGGTGATCATTCGCGGGCCACGCAGCTTTAGATCGATGCCGTGGTACTCACGCTCTTGCGCGAGCGGACCCGCGACAGGCTTGAGCACGAGGAAGCTGCCGCACCCGCTCAAGAGCAGTGGTGCAATCGCGCCGTAGAAGAGGGGCTTCATCGTACTGTGCTCCGCATCCGCGACAGTGCCTGTTTCGCCGCGTTCCCGCCCGGCAAAGAATGCAGCACGGTCGCCCTCATGCTTCTGGGTCGGGTCTAGCTCGACGCGGCAAAGGATGCGCGATCGACGTCAGGGCGGCCGCGATATCATCCATACGATGGCTCAATCCAGGTATCCTTCCATGGCGGGGCGACGCCGTTTCCTCGGGGCGGCCGGGGGTGCCGCGGCGTTGAGTCTGTTGCCCGGGGTCGCTCGCGCCGAGCTCGTCTGTCGCGACTTCATGGACGGGCGCCGGTGTGCCAGCGGGATCCTCTCCGAGATGATGCCGATCACGGCCTGGCAGAATCAGACCCAGTGGTGCTGGGCGGCCTGCATCGCCATGTTGTTCGCATATAACGGGCATCCTGTGAGCCAGCCGCGCATCGTCCTGGAGTCGTTTGGGGGCATCGTCAACCTCCCGGCGGAGCCGGACCGGATCGTCGCGGCGCTCAATCGGCCCTGGGTCGACGACAACGGGCAGCCGTTCTCAGTGACGTCCGGGCCGGGGATCAGCAACCCGGTTTGGATGGCGCAAGATCTGGCGGACGACTATCCGCTGATCATCGGCACACGCGGCCACGCGATGGTCCTCACGGCGCTCGAGTACGCCGCCCCCTGGGTCATGACGCCGCTGGGTCCGACGACGGGTCCTGCGACGATCCTGAGCGCAATGGTACGCGACCCGTGGCCAGGGCAGGGGCGACGGCTGCTGCGGCCCGAGGAGTGGCAGGGCATCTTCTTCGCCTGCCACCTCCGAGTTCGCTAGTTACTTCGCCGGGCGTGGTCGCGGCCGACGCGGTTACATCCTTCACCCTGGCCGGGTTCAGCTGGCCGTCGAGGTGTGAGCCAATGATCGTCTGGTCCTCCCTCAAGCATGCGCACGGGGGCGCACAGTGGATGGCTCGCCGGACTCGCGCGTCACTTTCGCCGTTGCTTTCGCGCAATTCCGCGGGTTCGTGCCAGCGCAGCGCGAAAAAATGGATTGAGCCCGGCGGACGTGATCGAGTATATCTCGGACTTGATAGTGAGATTGGGTCCGTCTGCGCCATGATGCGCGATTGGAAAAGGCTGGCGTCCCCGGGCAAGGACGGCCTTGCCAGACGATTGTGATGCATGCCGTGGGAGTGAAGCCTAATGGGTGAGTGGGAGGAGGAGCGCTGTGGCGACATCGTGCGCGTCGAGGTCGCAGGACGAACCCTGACCCTCCGGCCATGGACGCTCGCCGACCACCTCGACACGCTCGCGCTCACGCTGACCACTCAGGGCCGCCTCGTTCGCCTCGACACCGCTCGCTTTGCCAGCGAGCTTGTGCGCCGCGCGACGCTCGAACCGGGCAGGGATCCCCCGACCAGCGCGGCGCTTGAGGAGGTAGCCCTTTGGTGGGCTGCGGGTGGGACCCACGAACCCGAGGAGCTCCACATCACTGAGGACGGTACGATCGCGCTGGCAAGCGGGACGGTCCGCCTGCGACGGTGGTCATGGGGCGAGCGGCGGACGGCGCTGGCCGCATGCGTCCGGGGCGGTGAGCTCGACCTCGTCGGCTTTCTGCGCTCGATGCTGGCGGCCTCGGTGGTAAAGCCCGCGCAGGGGGCCAGCGAAAGCGTGTGTTCGGCGTCGGCGGTGACCGGCGCTGATGTCCATCGGCTCGTCGCCGCTGTCGTCGCGTTCAACGACGAGACGGTGCCCGAGGATCCGGCGGAAGATCCGACGAGCCAGGCGATCGCCGCCGCCACGCTGCGGATCTGTCGCGGCTTCGGCTGGACCCCGTCGCAGGTGGACGCCGCCCCGGCGCGTGAGATCGACGCGATGCTTCGCCTCCTGGATCGCGTCGAGGCGCCTGCACCACCGCGTGAGGCCGTGCCGTTGCGTCGCGGGCTCGCACGCTATCCCGACGCCGTCATCATCGAGGTCGGTGATGGTTGATCCGCGGATGGCGGTGTGGGCGGGGGCCATCGTCGGGCCGCTTCGGCGGCTCGCCGAGCAGCTTGGGGACGCAGCTGGCCTGCCGGTGGGTGAGCGGCTCGCCGAGCAGCCACGGGACGCAACGGCCGTAGCGACCCCGGGCCTTGGTGAGTACCCTGGGCGCTCGAGCGCGGCTCGCAGAGCCGGTGGGGATCCGCCTGCGAGCGATACGCGAGTGTTCGCCGACGCAACGACGCGCTCGGCAAGAGCGACACAGCAGAGCAGCGCGACAGCGGATGTGACCGCGGGTCCACCAGCGCAGTCAATCGAAGCACGCCTCCCGCCGGATCTTCGACCAGCTCGATCCGCGATGTCGCAAGCGCCGCGCTTCGGCCCCGGCAGTGACGGCGAAGTGCGTCCGTTTACTGTCGGCCACCTCCCGGAGCCCGCTTCTCCGCTTGCTGCTCTGGCCACCGCTCCGCTTTCTGCTCCGCCTGCCGCTCCGCACGCCTTGCCACGGCCGATCGCCGTTCGTCGCAGCCCCGAGCGGGTGGGGCGGGGCCGGCAGGTCGAGCCGCCCTCACGGCCCATCCCGGTGACTCGCAAGGACGCGACTGCGGGGGCGGCAGCGGTGGCTACTCGAGCGAGCAAGCACCCGGGGACGGCGACCTCTGCCAGCCCCGACACCGATCACCGACGCACCGCGCCAGATCCGGCCCACGCAGCGGGGACGGCCGCGCCCACCTCCGAGCAAGCGCCACGGGCCCCGGCCTCCGACGAAGCACGGAGCACCGCTGCGAGCACGCGCCGCGAACCGCGGGCCTTCGCACCATCGTCGGGAGAGCACCCGCCGCCGCCGCACGTGCGCGCCGCGTCGCCCCACCGGCTCGAGTTCATGGCCGTCAACGCCTCCGAGGCGCCGCCGCACACGAGCCCGCCGGGCTCGTACGAGCGTCCGCGAGACGCTCACGCGGGGCTCCCCGTGGCGGGCGCGCACGGCTCGGTCGCTGCGCATGTCGTCGACGGCGGCGGGATGTCTGGACCCACCCATGTCGGGGCAGAGCAGCCGGCACACGCGACGCACGAGACGGGCGCCGCGACCGAGCGCATCGACCTCGACGCGCTCGAGGCCTCGATGACGGCGGTGCTCCTCGCGTGCGCGCGCCGACACGGGGTGGACGTCTGATGCCGGCGACCGCGAAGATCGGCTACCGCGTGGCGATCGGCGACCTCCGCCTGACCGCCGGTGATCCGCGTGCGAGCGCCCGTCTCCTGCGGCTGCGCGGCGAGCGGACGATGGATGGCATCGGCGGGTGGGTCCGCCTCGCCGTGTTCCTCGGCGAGGCCCGCCTGCCGGACCTTGGCGCGCCGATCCAGGTCGAGCTCGATGGCGGCTCGGGTGCCGCGACTGTCTTCACCGGCGAGGTGCGGGCCCTCGGCGGTGACCCCTCCAGCGTGTGGATCGAGGGCGCCGACGGGCTCCGCTCGCTCGCCGATCGCGAGTTCACCAGCGTGTTTCAGGAGTGCCAGGCCGGCGCGATCGCGGAGGCGATCCTGGCGGCTGCCGCGGTTCGGGTCGGGCGCATCGAAGCCGGCCCCACCTTCGCCAGCTACGCGCTCCATGCCGGTCCGAGCGCGCTCGCCCACCTCCAGGCGCTCGCTCGCCGCTGCGGCCTCGACCTCTTCACCGACCCCGACGGCGGCGTGTGCCTGCTCGGCCCTTCCGCCGCCAGCGAGACCTGCACCCTGGCCAGCGCTGGCGAGCTCCTGAGCGTCGCCCTCGAGCGTCGCTCGCCCGCGGCCGACGGCGTGGTCGTGTTCGGCGAGGGCGCGGCGAGCGAGCGGGGCAGCGAGCGGGCGCACTGGCTGAGCGACGACCTCGCGTCGGTGACGGGTGAGGCGAGCCTGGGACCCCGGGGCGAGCTCCGCGACAGAAGCGGCGAACACCCGCGCTCCTTGATCGACGGGGCGCTGCGTAGCGGCGAGGTCGTCCAGGCGGTGGCGCGCGCCCAGGCGGCGGCCCTCGCCACGCGGCGGGTCCGCGGCTCGCTGGTCCTGCTCGGCACGCCCACACTCGGGCCGGGTGACCTCCTCGATGTCACAGCGCTCGAGCGCCGATACCCCGGCCTGACCGCGCTGCGCGACGGGTCTAGCCTGCGCGTCCGCGGCGTGCGTCACCAGCTCGACCCGCGCCGCGGCTTCACCACCGAGGTGGAGGTCTAGGATGACGATCCGCATCGGCAAGCTCGAGCTCGTCGGTCTGCAGACGATCTACACTGAGGACACGCAGGCCATGGTGGAGCTGCGTGGGCCGGGTCAGCCGGGCGTGTTCCAGGACCTCGGTCGCGAGCCCGTCACGATCGTGATGGAGGGCATTCTCTTCGGCGCCGAGCCGCAGGCCGCGCTCGAGGAGCTCCGTCAGGCCCAGCAGCACGCCGAGCCGCTGCCCATCTCTGCCGGCGTCATCGCGGGCACCGAGCTGACGGACGTGCTGATCCTCGAGCTGCGGGTGCGCCAGCTCGCCGGCACCCGCGATCGCTACACGTTCTTCATGCGGGTGCGCGAGCACAACGAGCCGCCTGAATCACCCGAGGCCGGCGCGGCCGAGGTCGACGCTGCGATCGCCGACGCCGTCGAGCAGTGGGCCACCAGCGCCATGGACGCCGCGAGCGTGCTCGAGGACCCCTCGACCCTCGCCGCCGCGGCGGCAGCCAACCCCGACCTCCTCACCAACCTGAGCCAGGACGAGCTGACCGACGCGCTCAGCCAGGCGCAGGCCGACATGAGCGGCGAACAGCTCGGCGAGCTGCTGTCGACGCTCGGCGAGCGCGACCCCGCCGCGCTCGCCAGCACCCTCGAGGGGATCCAGGCGCGGGGCGGGCTCGGCGGCTTCGTCGACAAGCTCGCCTCGGCGGGCGCGACCGTCTACGCCCGCCTGGCGCGCCTCGACCTCGCGCGGATGTTGCCGATCGTGATGGACCTGGTCCGCGGGACCGGTCTGATCAGCGACGTCCGCAAGGTCATCGCCGCCGCCGAGGAGCTCCGCGTCGAGCTCGCGGCCTTCGATCCCGGCACAGTGGTACGCGAGCTCGGCGGAGGTGATGGATGAGCGACGCCGCCTTGACGCCCGCGCTCCCGGCACGGGGCAGCATGCGCGCGGTGATCCTGCGTGCCGAGGCGCTGGTCGTCGCTGTCGCGGCGCTGGTCGACTCGGAGTCGATGCGCTCGCTCGGCGTGCTGATCCAGCAGCTCGGTATCGGCCCGTCCGTCGCTCGCTGCGTCGAGCTGCTGCGCGACGCGATCCATGGCCTCCAGCAGCGGGTCGCCGAACTCGCCGCCGCGCTCGCCGACAAGGACGCTGCCGCCGGCCTGCTCGGGCTCCTGCGCCCGCTGGTCCGCGGTCTGGATCGGCTGATCCACGCGTCCGGCCGCGAGCTCGCCGCCCTCGGCCTCGAGGCCGACGCGGCCGTGCTCGGCCCCGTCCGCGGGCTCCTGCAGGCGGGCGGGCGCTGGGCCGAACGCGGTGAGGCGGTCCTCCTGCGCCTGCCCCAGCAGCAGGAGCTCGACGGCCTCCGGGGCGCCATCGACGATCTCAACGCTGCCTTCGATCGCCTGATCGCCGCGCTGCGCAGCCCGTCCACACCCAGCAAGGCGGCCATCGCGTGACCGACGCGTCCACCCGACGCCCCGCCGATGATCTGCTGGACGTACTTCACACGAGCCTCGGCGAGCTCGCCGATGCCGTCGCCGGCGCGCCCGGACAACAGCTGCGCAAGCTCCACGGCACGGGCGCCATCGCCACGGCGATCCGCGCGATGGTCCGCGGCATCGTCGACGCGCTGACCGCCCTCGCCGCGGCGATGGCCCGCGTCGAGACCTGGGTCGCCCTCGCCGACGCCACCCTCGCCCTGCTCGAGCTGCTCGCCGAGAGCATCGACGCGAGCGTCGACGCTGGCGCCGCGATCGTCCGCGACCTCGCGGCCGTCACGGGTGACACGCCGCTGGAGGACCCGCTGGGACTGACCACCGTCAAGACGGCCCTCGCGTCGCTCCGGTCGACGCTGGACCCCAACATCATATCCGCCGCGCTACCCCGCGTCGCCGACATCGCCGCGGTCCGTCGCGAGCTCACCGCGTTGCTCGAACCGACCACCTCCTCGCTCGCTCCCCCGCGTTCGCTCGTCGCGCTCGCCCAGCGCACCAGCCCCCCGTAGAGCCGCCATGCCCAAGCCGAACCAGTCGAAAAACAGGAGCACAATGACCGACCCCGCGATCAACAGCAATGCACCGATCCCAGGTCCGCAGACCTCGGACCTCGAACCCGGCACGAACATCGCCGTACCGACGGAGTCCGTCCCGGCGAAGCCAGCGTCGAAGCACGCCTTCGACCTCCTCGCCACCGTCTTCGCCGAGCTGCGCACGAGCCTCGAGGCCGACGCGCCGCGCTCGCCGCGGTGGGTCCGGATCGCCCATGCCCGCCACGCGTTCGTCCGCGCCCAGGGCGATCAGAAGGCCCCCATCGAGCAGAAGCTCTCGGACGTGATCCAGACGATCGTCGCCGCCTTCGTCAAGTCGATCGCCTATTTCGCCAAACTCGTGCTCGACCTCAAGGACCTGCTGATCCAGGCCGAGGCCGGCAAGCTCCTGCTCGTGACCAGCGCTGAGCTGCTACGCAAAATCACCGACGAGTCCTTCACCACCGCGATGGCCAAGCTCGTCAACCAGGACAGCGCCGACCTCAGCAGCATCGGCGACGCGATCACGCAGGCCCGCAGCGCGCTCGACCATGTCCCGACCCAGGAGATGCTCGACAAGCTCAGCAAGGAGCTCTATCTCCTGCTGCGCGTGGCTCACACCGACGGCGCGTTCGACCCCGCCGCGACCGGCAAGATCCGCATGCTGCAGTGGGCCTACGGCTGCGAGCTCCCGATCTATGGGCTTGGCGCCGGCGTCGGAAGCACGGTCAACAGCACCATCCTCGGCGCCAGCCAGCGGGTAGTCTACGACGCCCTGACCGTGGTCGCCCTGACCACCTCGCAGGCGCTCCTGGACAGCGAGCGCGACCAATTCCTCGCCGTGCTCGGATACGCCGGCGCCGACGCCCTCAAGGACTTTCAAGCGGTGAACGGCCTGACCGAGAGCGGCGAGCTCGACCTCGCGACCATCAATCGCCTGCACCACCTCGACGACCGCACGGGCCAGCTGGTGCGGGCCAAGCCCTACGACGCCGACGCGGTCCAGCGGGCACGCCTCGCTATCGCGGAGGCGAGGAAGGCCGAGGAGGCGAAGAAGGCCGAGGAGGAGGCCAAGAAGGCGGACCCGCCGAAGCCTGCATGACCCGGGCACCCCGCGGAGCGCTCTCATGCCGCGAGACACCAGCGACCCCTTGAAGACGGACCTCCGCCTCGAGATCGACGAGGACGGCACGATCGACCTCGCCGACGCCGCGGGCGCCGACACGACGGTGAGCGGCCGCGACAACCTCGTGCAGGCGCTGACCCTGTGCCTGCTGGTCGCGCGCGGCGAGCTCGGCGAGCTCGGCCACCGCCGCTACGGTAGCCGCGTCAGCGAGCTGGTAGGTGAGCCCCTGACCGCCCCAAACCTCGCGCTGCTGCGCCGCCACGTGCGGGCGGCGCTGCTGCAGGACGCGCGGGTGGCGGAGATCGTGCGCGTCCAGGTGCGCGCCCGCGACGACCTGCCGGGCGCGGTCGACGTGCACGCGACCGTCCGGGCGACCACCGGCGACACCGTGGGTGTCGCCCTCGCCCTCGATCTCCGATGAAAGCCGACCATCACAGGAGCGACGACATGACCGCGACCCTCGACCCCCACGCCGACGACGAACCCGGCATCCGCGGCATCCTCGAGGTGATCGTCCGCGACCCGGGCGGCGCGCTCGTCGATCGCCGCCGGGTGCACAACCTGATCACCACCGCTGGGCGCAAGTTCCTGGTCCGGGCCCTCACCACGGGCGCCGTCGACGTAAAGCTGCAGATCGCCGTCGGCCGCGGACAGAGCCCGCCGAGGATCGAGAACAGCGCCCTCGACGACATGCTCGCACGCGCCGACGTGCGCGAGTGGAAGTTCGCCGAGCCGCTCTCCGACGGCCGCCTGCGCATCATCCTCCACGCCGAGCTCCCCGCCGCCGACGACGTCGAGCACTCGATCCGCGAGGCCGGGTTGCTGGTCAGCCATCGCGACGACGGGCCGATCCTCTTCAACCGCGCGCTGCTCCCCGTGCTCACATGGACCCGCGACGTCTCGCTCAGCCTCGACTGGGAGATCACCCTCTGACGGGGAGCACCGCGATGTCCGAGCTCTTCGCCGACCACGACACCTCGTTTCGCGGCGTCGTCGCGCGCCTCGCCCGGGCGCTCGGGCCTGACCTCGACGACAACCCCGGGAGCGCCGTCCGTCTGCTCGTCGAGGCCTTCGGCCGCGAGATATCCACGCTCTACGGCATGCTCGACCGGGCTCACCGCGCCGGATATGTCGACAGCGCCGAGGGCCCCGCGCTCGACAAGGTCGTGGCGATCCTCGGGGTCGAGCGGGCCCGCGCCGGTCGCCTCGCCGGCGTGATCGAGCTGTCGCGCAGCACCCCCGCGCCCCACGACCTCGTGATCCCCCCGGGCTTTCGCGTCGCCGGCAAGCCGGTCGAGCGGCGCCCGCTGCCGGTCTTCGAGTCGGTCGAGGCGGCGACCCTGCGCCGCGGCGAGACGCGGGTCCGTGTCGCCGTGCAGCAGGTCGACGTCAAGCCTGGCGACCTCGCCGACGCGACCCTCCTGATCGGCCCGGGCCAGCTCACGATCATGCCCCGCCCCGCCCTCGGCATCGAGTCCGTCACCAACCCCGAGCCCCTGCGTCGCGCCAGCAAGGACGAGTCCGACGAGCATCTGCGGGGGCGCGCGCGCCACGTCCTGCGCCGCTCCCAGGCCGGCACCCTGACGGCGATCGCCGCCGCGATCCACGAGCAGGGCGTCGAGCACGTCGAGGTCAGCGAGCGCGACGGCCCGCCCGGCGTCCTCGACATCCTCGTCGGCGACCCCGAATTCGCCGACGACCCCGGGGCCGCTCGCCGGGTGCTCGCCGCGGTCCGGGCGACCAAGGCGGCCGGCGTGCAGGTCGCTCTGCACGCTCTGCAGACTGTGTATGTGCGGCCCACGTTGGTCCTCACGCCCACCGATCCACGCGTCGACGAGCCCGGGTTTCGCCGCCTCGCCGGCGAACTCGGGCGGGCGATCGTCGCCCAGGTCGCCGCCGTCCCGCGCGGGCAGAAGATCGACGCCCGTCGGATCGAGGCCGCCGCCATCGCCACCCCCGGCATCGCCGACGTGCAGCTCCTGCGCCTCGACGCCCACACCGTGGACAGCTCCAGCCCCGCCGGCATCCGCCCGCGGGCGGTGAACCTCGCCACCGGCGTACCTCGCGGTCCACGCGAACGCCTGGCCATCGACCTCGAGCGCTGGCCACCCCGCATCGTCCGCAAGGTCGAGGCGATCCGCGAGGTCGAGGTGCTCGTCGAGACGTCCGCGGACCTCGACCTCGACCGCGTACGCGACGCGCTCACGGCCTGCCTGCAGGCGCTCGGCAGCGGGGCGGCACAAGGCAAGGACGACCGCCCGCTGCTCGCCGTGCTCACGCAGGCCCTGCGCGTCCTCGACGGACCCGACGCCGCACCCGTGGTCCGGCTGGTCCAGGTGCTCGTGCACGACGAGCTCGACACGGTCTGCCAGGTCAGCGCCGACGACCGCATCGGGCACCTGCTCGGCGACGTCCGGGTCCAGCTCGGCCGGATCGAGCGAGTCGACGCCGGGGCGCACGGGAAGGTGCCGCGATGAAGACCGCCGAGCGCCTCGAGCGGATGCTCGCCGTCCTCCCGCGCGCGCTGCGAGGCGGCCGACGGATCGCCAGCCTCCTCGGCGCCGCCGCGGCCGAGTTATCGGCCGACGATCGTAGCCTCGAGCGCGGCCTCTCCCTGCTCATGCGCTCGCGCTGGCCGGCCCTCGCGCGCGGCTGGCTCGCCGACGCCGACCCGCACGAGACCCCGGAGGCGACCGAGCTGGCCCGCATCGCCGCCCTCCTCGGCGTCGAGCCGCTGCCTGGCGAGTCCGTCACGCTGTTTCGTCGCCGCCTCCACCAGGACGTCCTGCTGCATCGTCAGGGGCTGTGCACCGCGCCCGCCCTGCTCGCCCGCGTCGCCATGCTCTACCTCCCCGAGCACCCGCCGACGATCGCCTGGGAGGACGAGCTCGCCGTCGCCACGGTCGAGGTGCGCGACGCCCGGGGTCAGCCCTGCTCGCTCCGCCTCGAGGTCGTCGACAACCCGACGCGCCGCTGCGCCGCCGGACCGGCTGTCAGCGACGACCCCGGCCCCGCCAGCCCCGACCTCCTGCTCCACAACGGCGGCCTCACCCCCGCCCGGCCCGAGCTCGTGCTGCTCGCTGGCGCCGCGCTGTCCCTCCCCGAGCTGCACCACCTCGAGAGCGACCTTCGCCTCGTCTTCCTCGGCACCCTCGCCGCCGGCGACCGCCTGGTGCTCCGCCCCGACGTCGGCCCGACCGTGAACGGGCGCCCGAGCCCGGCCCCGCTGGTCGTCAGCAGCCCCACGCGCTTCGACTCGGGCGTCATCTATTGCATCGACGAGATCGTCGACGGCGCACCGCTGACCCGCGGCGCCCGCTTCTCGCGCTCCGAACGCTGGCAGCCGGGCGACGACGGCTTCCCGGAGCTCGCCTGCGGGGCCAACCACCTGCGCTGCCGCAGCGTCCCGCTCCCGGAGCTGGCCGCGCTCATCGACCACTGGCCGGATCGCGCCGCCGCGCTCGCGGCCGTCGCTGCCCCGCGGGACAACCCCCGGCTCGCGGTCCACCTCGGCGCCCGCTGGCACGAGACCCCGGCCGCCTGCTTCTCGCTGCGCGTACCCGCCGACATCGTGCCCTGGCACCGCCGCAACGAGCCGGCGCTGCACTGGCGAGCGCTACGCGAGTGCCTCGAGGCGAGCCGCGCCGCCGGCATCGCGGCGACCCTCGACACTCAGCCGCCGCGCCTCCGCGATGCGCTTGTGCTCGCCGACAGGGTCCATGTCCACGTCCAGATCGGCCGCCGCGACGACCTCGATCTGCACGCCGCGAGCGGCATCGCCGGACGCCCGGCACTCACACCCGGCGTGTTCGACGCCAGCGCCTACGACCAGGCCTTCGCCGAGGCCCGCGGCGACGATGACGACGGCAGCGAGGGAGGAGCCCGATGAACGACAGGACCAGGACCAGACCCACCCCCCACATCGAATTCAAGGCCGGCAGCCAGATCCTCGCCAGCGAATGGAACGAGATGCAGGTCCAGATCCGCGAGGAGCTCGCCCGCGCCCGCGCAGAGCTCACCACCGCGATCGACGCGCTGCGCGGCGAGCTCACGGCCACGCGCGGCCAGCTCGACGCGACGAAGGCCACCCTCGGCGATACGCAGCAGAAGCTCGGCGTCGCGGAGAAGAATATCACCGCACTCCGCTCCGACCTCCAGGACACCCAACAAAAGCTCCGCGCCACCCAGAGCGGCCTCGACGACGCCAGGCTGGACCACAAGAAGCTCGACACCTTCACCCACGCGAAGCTCCCCGACGACGGCGTGTGGATCGGCGGATGGCGGCTCAAGACCGCGGATAACGGCAATTCGGTGTGGTTCGTCGCGCCCGGTGACAAGCGGGTCGCCCGCTTCTCCTTGGAGCGCGACCGCTTCAGGGTCCTGCAGCACGCGGGCAACGAGCAGGGCGGCTATTTTTGGTACAATGAAGAGGATGACTACCAATTTCGATACAAAAAATAGGGGGATTGCGAGCCGATTGGGATGTGCGCCATATTATCGCTGAAGTTCGCGTGAGGATCGACGAGCGAGACAATCTCAAAGAGGAACATGGCAACCGACTATCCTGCGGATGCTCGCTTGGTCGCGTCGGAGCGCGCGGTCGGCGAGTCGATCGAGCGCGAATGTGTGGCCGTTGACACGCGACGGAGCGTGTTGTACTTTCGTTGGCGCTGGGGATTCTGTGGTCCCTGTGCGCGTAGAATTCAGGTCGTCCGGAGGTCATCGAAATGGCACGCACGCTCTCGGAATCGATCGAGCCGTACAGCATCAGCGCCGACGAGGCGAAATTGCGAAGCGAGGGCATCTCGGGCGGTCACGCCCAGGCTTTCCTCCGGGTCGCCCACGAGCTCGATTGTGTCATTCTCACACGCACGCCGGGCGAGGCGGCGTTGACCCTGCTGGCGGAGGGTTACGACGCCAAGGGCTTCCACGTCAAGGCGAAGTCCTGTGATTGGGGCCCGTGGGCCGGTTTCATCTGCGCCGAGCCACGCTTTAACAAGTCTGGACTTCCCGGGGCGTACACGAACCTCAAGGCCCACATCGACTCGTTCACCAAGGATTTCGAGAAGCTGCAAAACGAGTGGCGGCGCGCGAACAGCAAGCCAGCGGAGGGGCCCTACTACGCCTCTGTGGTGCCGCTGGAGCTGAGCGACGCGCGGGTGCACTGGCTGGAGAGCCACGGGAAGATCGCCGCGGCGGAGGCCGGCGCGAAGGAGCGGCGCGGCGAGGCGACGATCCCCGGAGCGGGCGACGCGAAGGTGGCGTGGTTGCTCCGGCGAGACGACAGCAGCGGGCGCTGGCGGGTCTACTATCAGGCGCAGAGTCTCCCGGCCCTCCAGGGCAACATCGATGCAGACACCGTCCATACATTCACGGCGGCGCTCGCCAGGGCCAGCAGTGACGCGACGGCGCCCCCCGTCGATTCTTTCACCGCGGTCCTGGCGCTCACCAACCCCCATCGGCCCTACGCGGACGGCTCCGCGGAGTCCTACAAGAACGCCCTCACCGGAGACTTCGACCTGTTCGCCGTGTGGCCGAAGAAGGAGAAGATGGCGGACTTCGTGACGCGGGTCGGCGGTATGGGCCTTGGCCCGAACGACGACCCAAAGGACATGGAGGCGAAGATCGCGGCCGAGAAGAAGGCCATCTACAAGGCCGAGGGCGAGGATATCATCGGCAGTACGACCGGCAACCTCTCCAGCGGGGTGTACCAGGTCGCCGTCAGCCTGAACATGGAGTCGCAGAAGATCGCGGGTCAATCCGCGGTCAACCGGGTCTTCCACAGCGACGAGGGCGGCCGGCCCGGCATGGACAGCGTGGACGAGTCGGTCGCGTTCGTGGCGACCGGGACCGTGGACCTGCCCGACGAGACCCTCGTGCGCGGCCACATGCTGCTGCTCAAATCCGCGGGGAGCAACGCGAACGCGCTGGCCCCCTTTGCGCTGTGGTGCGCCCGCGCGGGCCACGCGATCTTTCTGAACACGGGGTGGCTCACGGCGATGCAGGCGGCATTGTCCCCGGACGAGTGGACCGAGCTGCTCGCGTCGGTCTATCGCCAGGGCGCGCAGGCTCCCGGAAGGGGGGCGGCCTGAGGGGAAGCATGGAATCCTGGCTGAAATCCCGGCCACGTTGCGTCTGTGCCGGGTCGCGTTATCTACGTGATCTTGGAGCGCGATTATCGCGGGGTTTGGTTGGAGGCATGACAGACCCGGCTCAGCCCGGGCAGAGGCCGAAGGCGTCGGCGCCGAGGTTGTTGCCGGGGTGGCAATCTGCGATCTTGTCCTCGGGGTCGACGTCGACGTAGATATTGCCGCCGCCCATGAGGTCCGCGGAGCAGACGACGATCTCGCACTCGCCTGGCAGCAGGAGCTTGGTGGTGGTGGTCTCGCAGACGACCTTGGCGTCCTCGATGGGGGCGTTGGGGTCGGTGGTCCGAGAGGAACTGACGACGACGCCGTCCTGGACGGGGTTGGTGCCGCGGTTGCACACCTCGGCCTGGAGGTCGATCTTGCCGCCCATTTGTTCGCAGAGGTTGCCGAGGTCGGTCAGCTCGACGGTGAGGTCGGCGATGTTGAGGGCGCCGATGCTGCCCTGGGAGTTCTGGCGGAAGTTGTTGAGGCCGGGGACCTGCCAGTTGTTCTCGGTCTCGCTGGCCTTGGGGATCGTGGCAGTGTCGGAAACGTGGGTGATGTAATAGGGGTGGCCTCGTAGGGCGGCCTGGGAGGCCAATTCAGGGAATTGTTGGTTCGAGCCAGGATCGGGACAAAATCGAGACAGATTTGGGTCAGGGGACGGGGATCTCGCTGCCGCGCATGTCGGGCAGGCGGGGTAGTGGGGTGGGGGAGAGGCGCAAGCCAGCGGGCCAGGTCGTGGACGGAGATCGCGACAGCAAGGGTGGCGAGTCTCTCCTCCGCGGTCGAGCCCGCTGGGCCGCTCGCGGTGCAGCTGTCGCCGCAGACGGGGGTTCGCCGGCAGCGGATGGCACGCGCTCCCCAGCAAACAGACGATCAGGGGTACTGGCAAGTCGAGCCGGCCCATACTCCGCGCCGGACCCACGACTGTGACGCAGCGGTGCTCGTGCGTCGTGCGTCGGCACCCACATCATTCCGCCGTCCGCCGTCCCCACGCCCGGCCAGCAGTTCGCGCTCGGTAAGCTCCCGAGCGCACCCATCTTAAAGCTGCATCCTAAGCGCTCAGGATGGGCGGGGTCAGGGTTTACCGCGCTCGGCCTCGCAGACTCCGCGACAAGCCCGACGACGACACCGACAACCTGGCTCAAGCGCGTCTAGCGCGTCACGCATGCGTCCTCTATCGCGTTTCGCGCACTCCAAAGTATGAGAGAGTGAAGCATGTGCAGCGCAAGGCTGAGAAGAGCGCCATGATGTCGCTGACGCGCCCCCGCGGAGGTCCGTGACATGGCTACACGAAGGAGTCCTCTACTCGGAGATCTGGAAATCCTGCCTTGGCCGTGCTTGGTGTCACTATGTGTGCTGCTCATGATGTCGTGCAGTCAGGAGGACGACGCGCTATTTCACTACTACTCAAGTCCTTCCTTGCGAGTTTGCGGGGGTACCAGGTCCCATGTCGAGAATTTTGTCCCGTTCTTGAAGAACGAACTTGACCTCGACATTACAGATATTCACGAATACTCGTGGCTTGACGAAAAGAGTTTCGAGCTCGTCATGTCCTGAAGCCAGCGCTGGATGCCAAGTAGGGAATCACGCCTATTCACGGAAGCCGGCCCTTCTCCACGAGTTGGTGCACGCAGTGACGTATGGGGCTGGGATGAACAAACTTTCGTTCTTCACCGGGGATCGCGGTCGCCTATGATCCCTTCGACGGCACTGGCGGTGGGCCACGTTACCGATTCAATCCGCCAGCGGGAGAGATCACACTGGATCCGAGACTACATGATCGGGATGCTGGACGCAGGTGGCTATGATCTTGCTGGAAGTTTCGTGACCTTTGCTTCTGCGTCATGGCCCAGATATTTGCGAAGATGTCGACATCCCCTGAACATGACAGTCGCATGCAAGAAAATTCAGGAGCACTTTGTTGCCTGGTGTAGCTCTGGATGAAGAGGTGAAGGTCTTTATGGCGAATGGTCCTTGTGGGGAGGTCGCCTTCGATGTGCCTGCCTATGACTGTGCGATGCCTAGTCTACCCTGGGCGGGAATGTCTGGTCGTTGTCGACAACGATGGATTGTAACGGAGACATGGTCGTGGGAGGGGTCGACTATGGCCGCCCTCTTAACAGTGTATTATCTGTGGCCCTCGCGGTGCACAGACAGGTAATTATATGTTAAATGTTCAAGGCGATAGCGGTGTTCCAAGTTACGCTTGGCAGATGCTGGGGATGCCCTTGGTGGCCGCACGACAACGTTGCGAATCCCGATTCAGCATCCAAGGTGGATTGGCTGCCGGTCCACACTTCGTCCGGCTCACGGCGCCATCGGAGCAGGAACTGAGGGTGGAGATTACGCTCGTTCGCGCCGAGGAGATTCCGGTCCCCTAACGGCCAACAGGCGGGGGAGACCGCCACCCCGGGTTTTTTGAAGCAGGGGGGGGTCACGGGCGGGGGGGGGGGGCGCGGCGGGCTCGGGGGGGGGCGGGGGGGGCGTTATTTCTGGTCGGCCCTGCCACGTCGTGACGGCCGCGCCGGCTTGAAGTGAGGTCCGCCCAGGAGGCGAGACCCATGATGAAGGCTGAACGACGCCCGAGCAAGGCTTGGCAGAGGAAGTGTGTCGCGCGATGGAGACTGCTGTCGGCGCAGGGATTGGACCTGCAGGCGGCCGCTGCGGAGATCGGCGTGTCCGCGAACGACCTGGCGGCGTGGAGCCGAGGTTCGTCGAGCGCGCCGCTGCTGATCCCGGTGTGCATCGAGGATGAGACGGAGCAGCGCAAGCTGGTCGTCGTGCTCAGGTGTGGTGCGCGAGTCGAGGGGCTCTCGCTCGAGGACGTAGTGGAATTGGTCAGGAGGCTGACATGATCGGCGCACATGGACGAGTGCCGGTATTCGCGTATCGGCGGCCCGTCGACCTACGAAAGGGATTCGAGGGCCTCAGTGCGCTGGTGAGGGAGGCGCTCGCCCAGGACCCCTTGTCAGGCGCGCTGTACCTCTTCACCAACCGTCGGCGTACGACGGCGAAAGTGCTTCACTTCGACGGGTCCGGTTTGGGGCTGTACATCAAGCGGCTGGCCCGTGGCCGGTTCGCGGCATTGTGGGGCGACGACTGCACGACCAGCCTGTCGCTGACCCGCTCAGAGCTCGAGTTGTTCTTGCAGGGCAGTTTGCTCGTCGGCAAGGTCCCCCTCGCGCCGGCGCCGATGAGCGAGAAAGATCTTGTCATCGGCGCGCGATAAGTGCATAGATAGCTCGTGGTCGACGTCGATCAGATCGAAGACTTTGAGCTGCTCAAGAAGCACGCCCGGCTCATGGTATTGGAGCTCGACTACTTCCAGAAGCGCGTGAAGGAGATGGCGCAGGAGCTCGCGCAGCTCAAGGGCGGCGAGCAGCTCGAGTTCCTGGTCGTCAAGCAAGCCGAGCAACTCGCCCGGCTACGGCACAAGGTCTTCGGGGAGTCGTCGGAGCGACGCCCGAGCCCGGTACCGCCGGCGGCGGAGGCCGAGAAGCCCAAGCGAGGCCACGGCCCAACTGCTCAGGCAAAGCTGCCCAGCCGCGAGGTCCACCATCGGCTCAAGGACGACGAGCGGGCATGTCCGGTCTGCAAGGGGACCCTCGAGGAGATGAGCGGGCAAACCGAGGACTCCGACGAGATCGACGTCGAGCCTCGCCGATTCACGGTTATCAAGCACCGTCGACACAAGTATCGCTGCCGCTGCAACGGCGCGATCAAGACGGCTCCGGGCCCGCTGCGACTGATCGTCGGGGGCCGCTATTCGTTAGACTTTGCCATCGCCCTCGAGATCGACAAGCGCCTCAACCACCTGCCGCTAGACCGCCAGCGCCGGCAGATGGAGCGGGAAGGGCTCGTGATCTCGACGCAGTCGATGTGGGATCAGGAGGACGCGCTCGCCGACCTGATGGAGCCCAGCTACCTCAAGCTGCTCGAGTACATCCTGGGCGACGATGTCATCGGCGTCGACGAGACCCACTGGCGACTCATGCAGCCGGGCAGCACCGCGAAGTGGTGGGTCTGGTGCCTGACGACCCATGACGCTGCCTGGTACATGCTCGAACCCAGTCGCTCCGCGAAGACGATTCGCGGCGTGCTCGGTGGCTTCGAGGGCGTCGTGTGCTGCGACGCGTATCCGGGCTACGACGCCCTGGCCAAGGCGAGCAACGGCCAGATCCGGCTCGCGCACTGCTTCGCGCACGCGCGCCGTAAGTTCTACGAGCTACGCAGCACCTACCCCGATGCCTGTAAGGCAGCGCTCGACCTGATCGATCCGATCTTCCTGATCGAGCGCGAACTGCCGTCGCCGCATGGCCTCGAGGGCGAGGCAAAGGCTGCGGCGCTCGAGCTCCGGCGCGTGCGCCGTGACGGCGAATCACGGTTGCTGGCGACGAAGCTCAAGACCTGGGCCGAGGCCCAGCGGGCTCTGCCGCGCAGCACCCTCGCCGAGGCGCTCGGCTACCTCCTGGGGCACTGGAAGACGTTGACCGCCTTCCTCGACGACCCACTGATCCCGCTCGACAATAACCGGACCGAGCGGGCGCTGCGGGGTATGGTCCTCGGGCGCAAGAACCACTACGGCTCGCGGTCCGTCCGCGGCACCCAGGTCGCCGCCATCTTCTACACATTGATTGAGACCTGCATCCTGTGCGGCGTCGATCCGCAGGAGTACCTCCGCTTCACCGCTCGCGCTGCGCTGCGGTCACCGGGGACCGCCGTCTTGCCCCAAGAATTTGCCCGCGAGCATCAGCTCGCGGGCGAGGGATCGGGCGCACTGGCAGCCTACGAGGTGGCGAGGAACACGTACACGCCCCGCCGCAGCTGACTCGCCGGCTTCGCGGGTACCGTGATCACCCGGCCCAGCGCCACCGCCGTGTCGGCGATCAGCTCGACGTTGATGAGGTCCATCATCCACGTCGCCTGCTCCGCCAGCCGCTCGTGCAGCCAGCCGCGGAAGAAGCTGCGAACGGTGAGATGCTGCCCGGCGTAGCGCCGGAGCATCAGCTCGATCTCCTTCTCGTTGTCGCCAAAGCGCTTCTGCAGCGCCTCACGTACCTCTTGCAGGTCCTCGGTCATCTGTGCTTACCTCCGCCGGCAAGCGTCCTCGGTTTTTAGTCTACGTCACGACGTGGCAGGGCGAGCATGTACCGTCCGTGTGCGTCGCGCGCTGCACAACGCACAGCCAGTGTGCGAGCCTCCACAGAATGCAGCGTACCTGCTGCACCGGGGTGGGCGCGGAGGGGGACCTCTGCCAGGAGCATTCGACCGACCAGCCCAGAATGTCCATCCTGAGCGGTCGCCGCACGTCGTCAATCTCGAAGGCGGGCCTCACCCCGGGCAGAGGCCGAAGGCGTCGGCGCCGAGGTTGTTGCCGGGGTGGCAATCCGCGATCTTGTCCTCGGGGTCGACATCCACGTAGATATTGCCGCCGCCCATGAGATCCGCGGAGCAGACGACGATCTCGCACTCGCCGGGCAACAGGAGCTTGGTGGTGACGGTCTCGCAGACGACCTTGGCGTCCTCGACCGGGGCGTTGGGGTCGGTGGTCTCGAGGAATTGGACGACGACGCCGTCCTGGACGGGGTTGGTGCCGCGGTTGCACACCTCGGCCTGGAGGTCGATCTTGCCGCCCATTTGCTCGCAGAGGTTGCCGAGGTCGGTCAGCTCGACGGTGAGGTCGGCGATGTTGAGGGCGCCGATGCTGCCCTGGGAGTTCTGGCGGAAGTTGTTGAGGCCGGGGACCTGCCAATTGTTCAGAGTCTCGCTGGCCTTGGGGATCGTGGCAGTGTCGGAAACGTGGGTGATGTAATAGGGGTGCTGATTCCACACCGGGCGTGAATTGGCCCAGCGGTCCATCGGGTCGCGGTAGATGACGAAGCCGGTGCGGGCCATGAAATCGCCGGACATCGGGAAGATCGGGTCGACCTTCGGGCAGGCGTTGTAGGGCGTGCGGGGGACGACGATCTCGGTGGCGAAGTCGCCGTCGACGTCGGCGACGGTGGGGTACTCCGCGCCGGTGCCGCTGCTGGCGGGGGCGCTGTAGATGACCTCGCCGGTGCGGCCGTTGTAGACGCGGAGGAAGCACTCGTCGCGGTAGACGGCCTCGGCCTGGCCGTCGCCGTCGAAGTCGAAGATCGAGGAGCCGGTGACGTTGGACGAGAGGTCCTGCGAGGGCTGGACCCACAGGACGCCGTCGGGCAGCTTCTTGGCCTCCTGCTCGGGCGAGCGCTCGCAGGTGCCGCCGGGGCGCTCAGGAGGGCTGGCGCCCATGAGGGCGGCGACGCAGTCGGGGTCGTAGACGGCGTAGTAGGTGGCGGCGGCGGTGGCCATCTCGACCTGGCCGTCGCCGTCGAAGTCGCTGATCGTGACGGTGCCGCCGCTGCCGACGACCTCGCCGTTCTTGGCGTAGAGGTTGACGGGGCCCCACACGGTCTTGCCGTCGAGGCTCTGGATCCGCAGGCGGCCGACGGCGTTGACGACGCTGAGGACGGCGAGCTCGGGCAGCTGATCGGTGTCGAGGCCCTGGATCTGGGTGTAGGCGCCGAAGTTGGCGAGGCTCATGTAGCCGCTCAGCTGCTTCGGCGGGTCGGCGACGAACCAGGGCTTGTTGACCCACTCGCTGGTGATGGGGTCCCAGGCGGCGGTGCGGCGGTTGGTGACGAGGTCGACGACGCCGTCGAGGTCGACGTCGGCGATGACGGGCATGAGGCCGGTGAAGTTGGGGGCCCAGGTGGTGAGCAGACAGCCGTTGTGATCGAAGACCATGTCGCCGACGACGATCTCCGGGTATTCGTCGTCGTCGAGGTCGTGCAGCATGGGGCCGGCGAGCATGTTGGCGGAGCCGAATGTCAGCAGTTTGTCGTCCTCGCAGGTGCGGCCGTACCACATGCGCTCGAGCACGGGGGTGGGGTCGGCGCTGTTGATCCGGAAGGCGTAGAGGTGGACGGGGCCGGTGTCGTTGGCGCTGGTGACCCGGTGGTAGCCGACCAGCTCGGGGTGGCCGCCGTTCGGGACGTCGGCGTCGAGGTCGCCGATCGCCCAGGGCACGGCGTAGGCCGGGCGGTTGGCGTCGTCTTGCTCGTCGGCGCCGCCGGCCCGCAGCTGCTCGCCGCAGGTGCGGCCGTCGAAGACGCGGAGGGTGCCGATGCGGCCGACGTTGGGGAGGGTCTCGAAGGTGCTGACGATGATCGAGGGCTGGAGCTTCTGCGGGTCCTTGTCGAGGTTCAGGTCGGCGACCATCGGCGTCGTGTAGATATAGGTGGACTTGGCGGTCTTGTCGTTCTGCGGGTCCTTGACGGCGCCGTTCCACTCGCACTGCTGCTCGGGCTTGATGCCCCCGGGGATGTTGTCCTTCTTGCAATTGGGGTCGTTGATGACGCCCATGGGGACATCGTAGGGGATGCACACGCCGTCCATGTCGCAGTAGGAGTCGCCCGGGCAGTCGTCGTGGCTGCGGCAGGGACCGAGGTCCGGGAGGCATTGATCGTACTTGCAGATGAAGTTCGGCGGGCAGCCGCCGCAGGGCAGCTCGCCGGTGTCGGTCGCGCCGGTGCCGGTGTCGGTGGCGACGGGCTCGCTGGTGCTGCCGGTGCCGCCGGTGGCGGCGGTGGTGCTGGCGTCGCCGCTGGTGGTGAGGGGCGGCGCGGTGGAGGTCGGCGGGTCGGTGGTCGGGGTATCGTCGGTGGCGGTCTGGCTGGTGCCGCCCGGGCCGGCGCCGGTGGAGCTCGCGCTGGCGCCTCCGCCGTCGTCGCCACAGCCGGTGAACGCCACGCCGCAAAGACCCACGATCCGCCAGTATCGCTTGTGCATAGGAAGCGGCATCCTACAGCGTTCTCGGGCCGCGTGGGGCGCGAGGCGGACGGGGCTCGCTCGTTGCCATGCGCAGGATCGGGCGCGGATGTTTGCGCTCACTCGGGGCAGTTCATGGACTTCAGGTCCTGGCCGGTGACGGGCACGCCGTCGCCCGGGACGTCGACGAAGGCGAGGGCGATCGAGGGGCACTCGATCGCGGCGCAGGGGTCCATTCGCATGACGTGGAGGTGCGGGGTGGTCGACCAGCCGGTCGTGCCGGAGCGGCCGAGCAGGGCGCCGCGCGCGAGCCGGTTGCCGACCGTGGCGAGGGCGTCGTCGAGGTGCTTGTAGAGCGTGCTGGTGCCGTCGTCGTGAAGCAGGACCACGAGGTTGGCGTGGTCGCGGCAGCGCTCGTCGCCGCCGTCACGGCAGGGGTCGCCGGGGCGGACGTCGTTCTTCACGTGGGTGACGATACCGTCGGCCATCGCGTGCACCGGGCTGCCGCGCGCGAGCAGGAGGTCGAAGGCGTAGCGGAGCTCGTCGTGGTGGCTGAAGGGGTTGTCGTTGCCCTGGCCGACGCGGGTGGTGGCGTCGCAGGCGAGCGGGAGCCAGAAGGTCTCGGGCGCGGGCTCGCCGGTGCTGCCATCCATGGTGGCGCCCGATTCGTCGCCCGCGTTGCAGGCGAGGGCGAGGGCTGCGAGCAGGGCGAGGCGCACGCGCCCGAGGGTAGCGCGTGCGCGCCCCAATGGGCGCCCAACTGGGCGCCCAACTGGGCGCCAACTGGGCGGCGCATTGCGCGGTGTTTGGCTCAGCGCTTGCTCTGCTTCTTGCTCGCGGTCTTCTTGGCGGCGACCTTGGTAGCGATCTTTGCGACCTTCTTCGCGACCTTCTTGGCGGGTGCGGCGACGACTTTTGCGACCTTCTTTGCGACCTTCTTTGCGGGGGCCGGGGCGACCTTGCTGACCTTCTTCGCGCTGGCCTTGCTGAGCGCCTTGGCGACGGTCTTGGCGGAGGCGCCGGTGGTCGTGCGGATCTGTCCAGTGACGCGGTAGAAGCCGCCGGAGGTCTCGACCAGGCCGTCGACCAGGTAGGTCGCGCCGGCGGTGCGGATGTTGCGGGGGAACTGGACGTTGAGCGGCTTGAAGCCGGGCGACTTGGGGCGCACGCGGACCTTGCCGCCCTCGGTGTAGCACTCGACGAGCACGCCGCTGGCGCCGGTGGCGGCGGCCTCGAGGGTGTCGCCGACGTTGGCGGCCTTGGTGTTGCCCTGCTCGACGACCTTGGTCTTGGGGACGGTGCCCTGGCGCGCGGCGGCGATCGCCGCCTCGCTGACGTCGATGCAGGCGAGGCTACCGCCCGAGGTGACGATATAGAGCTTGTCCTTGAAGAACTGCATCGAAAGCGCCGAGCCGCAGGTGGTGTCGAGCTTCCACAGGCGGGTGCCGGCGGCGTCGAAGCAGTAGATCGACGAGGAGGAGTCGCCGGCGAACACGTACTTGCCGTCGCCGGCGGCGGCGCAGGAGTACACGCTGGTGTCGCACTTGTAGCTGCGCAGCAGCTTGCCCTTCTTGGTGTATGCGAGGACGACGTCGTCGGTGGTGCCGGCGTAGAGGGTGGTCGGCTCCTGCCAGCCGAACATCACGCAGCCCTTGAGCTTCTGCGACCATTGCTTGGCGCCGCTCGACCATTCGTAGGCGGTGAGGCCCTCGTCGTAGCCGTGGTAGACGCCGTCGGCGTCGCAGCGGACCATCCAGCCGGAGTCGCCGGGGGACTTCTTGTGCCACAGGAGGTCGCAGTCGTGGTCGAGGACGGTGATGCCGCCGACGGCGTCGGAGACCGCGAGGGCGCCCTCGTGGATGTCGATCCAGTAGATGCTGAGATCCTCGGAGATCTCGTAGGCGACGAAGGGGACCTTGCGGGTGAGGTCGTAGACGTTGCCGTCGTTGCAGCCGCAATACAGCCACTGGTCGTCGCGGACCAGGCACATCACGCCGTCGGGCAGCTTGAAGCGGCGGTTGACCTGGCCGTCGTGGCCGAGGGCGTAGACGTCGCCCTTTTGATTGCCGACCCAGCAGAGGTCGTCGTCGATGAAGATGCCGAGCGCGAAGTTGCCGGTCTCGAAGCGCCACAGGACCGGGGCGCGGGTGGTGCCGCGGGCCGCGGTGGCGCTGGTGGTGCGCCGCTGGCCGACCGATCGCTTGGCGCGGGCGCCCATGACGGCGGCCGCGTAGCCCTTCTTGAGCTTGCCGCCGATCGCCTTCTGGGCCTCGGCGTCGGCCTCGGCGGGGCTCTTGTATTTGGTGGTCTTGCTCTGGCCCGGGTCGCCGATGCGGCCGTAGCGGGTGGTGACCGCGCTGCCGGCGACGGTGACCTCGTAGAATTTGTGGGACCCGCCGTCCGCCTCGGACAGCTCGAGATATGTGCGCTTTTCGGCCATGGCGGCGACGATACAACAACTGTCGTCGCATGTGCATCGGCTACGATGGGCCGATGTTTGCGCGTCTCCTCGGGCCGACCTTGCCGCCCTACGATCCGCTGGTGTGGGAGCGGCTGCCGTTTCCGCAGAAGGCGCGGATGGTCTGCCAGTCGTGGGCGCTGCAGGGCTACGGAACGCCGCCCGGGATCTATCTCGTGTACCTGCTCAAGCTGCTGCTGTACGTGGGCGGCTGGCTGTTCTTCTGCGGGTTCACGCCGGGCCTGGGGGGGCTGGCCGACATCGGCGGATGGTGGTCGACGGCGGCGGCGTTCGAGAAGGCGATCCTGTGGAGCATGCTGTTCGAGCTGCTCGGGCTCGGCTGCGGCTCGGGGCCGCTGACCGGCCGCTATCTGCCGCCGATCGGGGGATTCCTGTACTTTCTCCGGCCGGGGACGACCAAGCTGCCGCTGGTCCCGGGGGCGCCGCTGATCGGGGGTATCCGGCGCAACGCGATCGACGTGCTGGCGTATGCGGCGACGATCGGGCTGCTGGTGGCGGGGCTGTGCGCGGCCCGCAGCGAGCCGTTGGTGCTGGTGGGGTTGTGCGTGGCGCTGCCGCTGCTCGGGTTGCTCGATCGGACGCTGTTCCTGGCGGCGCGCGGGGAGCACTTCTGGACCGCGATCGTGATCCTGGCGCTGGCCGGGGCGGACTTCGTGCCGGGGATGATGTGGCTGTGGGCGGCGCTGTGGTTCTGGGCCGGGGTGTCGAAGCTCAATCATCACTTTCCGGCGGTGGTCGGGGTGATGATCAGCAACCACCCCTTCCTGCGCTTCGGGTGGCTGCGCCGCCGGATGTACCGCGCCTTCCCGGACGACCTGTCACCGTCGCGCCTGGCGACCTGGATGGCCCACGCGGGCACGCTGCTCGAGCTGTCGGTGCCGGTGCTGCTGCTGCTCGGCGACGGCGGGACGCTGACGCTCGTGGGCCTGGCGCTGATGCTGCTGCTGCACGGGTTCATCCTGAGCAACGTGCCGATGGGGGTGCCGCTCGAGTGGAATGTGGTGATGGTGTACGGCGGGCTCGTGCTGTTCTGGACCCACGCGGGGCAGAGCCCGCTGGAGCTCGGTCCGGGGGTGGTGGCGGTGCTGGCGGTGATGTGCGTGGCGCTGCCGGTGCTCGGCAACCTGTTCCCGGCGCGGGTGCCCTTCCTGCTGGCGATGCGCTACTACGCGGGCAACTGGGCGTTTAGCGTGTGGCTGATGCGGGGGGACAGCTACCGCAAGCTGGAGCGCCTGACCAAGAGCTCGGGCTGGGTGTACGACCAGCTCGGGGTGCTCTACGACCGGGCGACCTGCGTGGCGCTGGTCGGCAAGGTGATCGGGTTTCGCCTGATGCACCTGCACGGACGGGTGCTGTCGCAGCTGGTGCCGCGGGCGGTGGAGCGGGTCGAGGACTGTGAGTGGGTCGACGGCGAGCTGATGGCCGGGCTGGCGCTCGGGTGGAACTTCGGCGACGGCCACCTGCACAGCGAGCCGCTGCTGCGGGCCGTGCAGGCGCAGTGCGGGTTCTCGCCGGGCGAGCTGCGCTGCATCATGGTCGAGTCGCAGCCGCTCGGGCGCCGGACGCTGCAGTGGCGCATCGTCGACGCGCACGACGGGCTGCTCGAGCGGGGCGAGGCCGAGGTGGCGGCGCTGCGCGAGCGCCAGCCGTGGGGCTAGTCATCACGGGCCGGTGCGGTCCGGCTGGGCGCGGGCTAGTCATCACGGGCCGGTGCGGTCCGGCTGGGCGCGGAGGACGTCGCACGGGCCGGTGCGGTCCGGCTGGGCGCGGAGGACGTCGCACGGGCCGGTGCGGTCCGGCTGGGCGTCCGCGCAGGCTCGAGAAGCCGGAGGTCCGGAAGCGGCCTCGCCCTCAAACACGGCCTGACACACCGTCGCCGGGGCAATTCCCGGGTCTACGCCGGACTCGGTCGAGGCCGCTTCCGGCCCTCCGGCAAGCGAAGCCTCCGCCAAGGGACGGTGCGGTCGGCGTCGCCGAACAGCCGGACCGCACCGGCCCTGAGCATACGACATGGCCGCATGGACATGTCTCTTGCGACATACTCCGAAGCGGTGCGAGTGGTGTCAACGCGCTCTGGATGTCGTGGGGCACACATCCGCGGGACATGTGGCGTGGCTCGTGCGTGGCCTGGCACCATCGTTCCGCGGCGCCCGTGTCCTTCACCACCGAATCATGTCGCGCCCTCAGGGCCGGTGCGGTCCGGCTTCGGCGACGCCGACCGCACTGTCCCTTGGCGGAGGCTTGCCGTGCCGGAGGGCCGAGAGGGGGGTCGACCGAGTCCGGCGTAGACCTGGGAATTGCCCCGGCGACGGTGTGTCAGGCCGTGTTTGAGGGCGACCCCCCTCTCGGCCCTCCGGCTTCTCGAGCCTGCGCGGGCACCCAGCCGGACCGCAGCGGCCCGTGCGACGTCGTCCGCGCCACCCCCGGGACCTCCGGTGCTGGGACCCGACCAAAGGCCGGTCAGGGCTCGACGTTGGAGGTGGTGCCGGCGATGAGGTCGGAGATCCAGTCGAGCAGGCGGGTGCCGCCGCTGTTGGCCGAGTAGTAGCTGGCGCCGCCGATCCAGGTGTGCTGCTCGCCGTCGAGGAAGAAGGAGCCCCAGGTGCCGGCGGGCTCATTGAGCCAGTTGTCGCGCAGGTCGTGGAGGCCGGCGGTGTAGGTCTCGACCGGGGTGGTGGGGATCAGGGCGGTGCAGTTGTCGTTGCCGAAGCCGAAGAACAGGCGGATCGTGTTGTCGCCGAGCGAGGAGATGAGGCCGAGGCGCTGCTTGCTGTGCTTCTTGCCGAGGTATACGCCGAGGTTGACGATGCCGCCGCCGTCGGCCGGGAAGCAGTCGGTGCACTCCTTGGGGATCGATGCGTCGAGGTTCCAGGAGTCGCGCCACTTCTTCTGCAGGCAGGTCGCCATGTACATGTCGGACATCGGCGGGCCGGAGTCGTCGAGCAGGGTGACGGGGATCTTGGGGAAGGCGTCGGCGATGCGGTCGTAGTTGAAGGCGGCACCGAAGCCGCCGGCGCTCACGCCGGTGGTCAGCACCTGGTCGACCTGGCCGAGGAAGGTGGGGACCACGCGCTGCAGGAAGTGGCCGACGTTGAGGTAGCCGACGAACTGCTGCTTGCCGCCGACGTCGGGGAGGGTGCCGTCGACGGCCGCGCCGGCGTGCACGTCGCCGGTGCAGTAGGGGACGTAGATGAAGCTCCAGTCGGCGACCGGGTTCTCGATGCTGCTGGGGTCGAAGATGCCGCTGCTGCTGCCCTGGAAGTTGGCGCCGTCGAAGTTGGCCGGGTTGACGCCGCAGGTGAAGGCGTTGAAGCAGGCGCCGCCGCCCTCGAAGAAGATGACCAGGCCGGGGCCGCTGCCGTAGCGGACGCCGATGCCGGCGCCGCTGCCGTCGCGACACTTGGCCTCGGGGAAGTCGACCCAGATCCACTCGCCGTCGTCGGCGCTCGGGAGCGGGTCGCCGACGTAGGGCGAGGGCTCGTCGCCGGTGGTGCCGTCACTGTCAGAGTCGCCGCCGGTGCTGGGGTCCGAGTCGCTCGAGGTCGGGGTGTCGCCGCTGGTGGCGTCGCCGCTGGTGGGGCTGGAGGTCGGGGTATCGTCGCTGGTGCCCGATTCGCCGGTGCTGGCCGCGGCCTCGCTGGCGTTCTCCGTGTCGCCGCCGCCGTCGTCGCCGCAGGCGCCGAGCAGGAGCGCAGCAGTGAGGGGGAGCGCGAGGGGGTAGGCGAGACGTAACAGCATCGGCGCATCGTATCTGATGCGCCGACGATCTGTGGCTGCAGGGGGGTGAGTCCGGCGCGAGCCTGGACTCACATGTTTCTAGAAGCGCCCTTGCAGCACGAGGCCCGCGCCGCCGCCCGCGAAGTAGGGGCTCAGGGCGGTGCGCCGCGGCTTCATGTACTTGCGCTGGATCAGGATGCCCAGCGTGGAGCCGACGACCAGCGCGGCGCCGGCCCCGAGGAAGAAGCTGCTGGCCATGCGATGGCTGGCGAAGCAGTCGATGCCCTCGCTGTTGGTGCAGTGGAACTTGGGCACCTCGTTACGGTTCCACCGGCTGGTGCCGACGGCCGACCAGATCGCCCCGGAGAGGAGGAAGGCGCCGCCGACCCCGAGCTCGCTGTACCAGACCACGGGCCTTACGTCGTACTCGGCGGTGAGGCCGGTGGTCCACAGGCCGACGGCGGCGCCGACCAGGCCCATGCCGGCGCTGCGCATGCGCAACGACGGGAGCAGCTCGGCGGAGCTGTTGCCCATGGTGCGGCCGTCCTGGAAGCTGTTGCTGCCCGTGACCCCCAGGGCGAGGCCGCCGATGAAGATCGGGATGCCGCTGGCGACCAGGGCCGTGGAGAGCTTGAGGCGGATCGGGCGGGGGACGGTCTCCGGCTTGGCGGGGAGCTCGGCCGGGGTCTCGGGGGCCGCGGCGACCGGCGTCGGGGTGGGCGGCGTGATCACGGGTGGTGGGGCGACCGTCGGGACCAGGGCGACCGCGAAGCTGGCGGTCGGCTGGGCGCCGAGCGAGACCTTCTCGGTGTAGCGCTGGAAGCCGGGGGCGGAGACCACCACTTCCCAGTCGCCGGGCTCGAGCTTGAGGGCGCAGGCGCCGGTGGAGCTGAGCGGGCAGGGGACCGGCTGGGCGGCGGCGGTCATGCGCTGGAGGGTGACGGTGGCGCCGGCGCTGATGGCCTCGGGCGGGCCGATCTGGAAGCTCGCGTGGCGGAACATCGGGTCGGGCCCGAGGACGATCTCCTTGGGGAAGCCGGACTGTCCCGGCTTGATCGCCAGCTCCTGCACGGCGGTGCGGTAGCCGCGGGCCTCGACCTTGAGCTCCCACTTGCCTGCGTCGAGGTAGACGGTGCGTCCGCCCGCGCTGAACTCGGGGGCGCCGGGCGGCAGCTCGATCACCACGGGGGGTCGGCTGTCCTTCAGGTCAGGCGCGGCGCGGCGGAGGGTGTAGGTCGCCCCGACCTCGGACACGGCGGCCGGCACCAGCTTGAGGTTGACGCCGACCGTGGCGGCCTGGGCCTTCTTCAGGCGGGCCAGGGCCTGCTCGCGCCCGTCGGCGGGGATGCCCGGCAGCAGCAGGTAGGTCTCCCAGTAGCGGATCGCGTGCGCCCGGTGGCCGGCGGCGACGCGGGCCAAGGCCGCGTTGAAGAGGTCGCGTGGCTCGTGGACACTCGCCCACAGATCCTCGAGGATCTCTGCTGCCTCCACGTATCTGCGCTCACTGTAGAGCGTCGCGGCTTGCTCTGCGCGGGCCTCGGGCTCGCTCGCGGTCGGACCAGGCGCGGCGGGCCCCCCCCCTGCTGCAGGCGCGGAGGCGGGGGCGGGGGCAGGTGCCGGCGCTGCTGCGCCTGCTGGCGTCGAGTGAGCGACGGTCAGCATGCTGAGGGTGATCCACGAGAGGCATGGATGCATCGGTGTCTCCGGGTGGGGGTCGGCGGACGTGTGAGCACGGACGCCGGGCGCCGCGATGATACGCCGCACCCGCTCGTCCGTCAGCATTTTGGGGGGCGGGGCGCTGGTGGGAGTGTGGCATGCTGGGCCGATGGACTTATCTCCGCGGCATCTCCCGGTTTGTCTGGCGGTGTGTGTGGCCCTTGGTGTGGCCCGTGAGGCGAACGCAGGGGGCCCGGAGGGCCTGTCAGCGCCGGTTCCGGCGCCTGTGGGGATCCACGGCGGCAGCCCGAATGACACCTGCGCCTGGCCGACGGCGGTGGCTGTGTCGGGCGGCAACTCGCTGTGCACGGGGACCCTGATCCACCCGAGGGTCGTGATGTTTGCGGCCCACTGCGGTGGGGGTAGCAAGACGATCCTGTTCGGCGAGGACATCGGCAGCCCGCCGAAGACCGCGAAGGCCGAGCTGTGCATGACCAACCCCGACTACGCCGGGGTCAACGACCAGGAGCACGACTGGGCCTTCTGTCGCCTGGGCCAGGCGATCACCGAGCTGCCGGTGACGCCGGTGGTGTACGGCTGCGAGACGGAGATCGTGTACCCGGGTCAGACCGCCGCGGTGACCGGCTTCGGCATCACCGAGGAGGGCGGCAACGCCGGGGTCAAGCACTGGGGTCTCACGCCGATCCACACCGTATACAACGGCAGCGTGGATGTCGGCGGTGGCAATGATCCGGGGATCTGTCCCGGTGACTCCGGCGGCCCCGCGTTCGTGAAGTATCCGGATGGGAGTTGGCACGCCTTCGGGATCGCATCGACCCTGACCGGGCAATGTGGCGGCAGCGGCACCCACTCGCTCGCGTGGAACGCGGTGCCCTGGATCGAGGAGGAGTCGGGCATCGACGTCACGCCCTGTCACGACGTCGACGGCACCTGGAACCCGACCTACCAGTGCGCGGGCTTCTACACCGGCGAGCCCGGGGTCGGGGTCGGCGAATGGCTGGAGTGGTGCCCAGGCACCCCGAAGGGCGGCTCGAGCACGACCTGCGGCGCGGCCTTCGACGCCAAGCCGGACGACACGCCGCCGACGGTCGCGATCACCGTCCCGATGTCGGCCGACTATCCCGACGAGAGCTCGCTGACCACCCCGATCGAGATCACCGCCGACGACGGCGACGGCTGGGGTGTGGTCGCGGTGAGCCTCAAGATCAACGGCGCGGTCCAGCCGCTGGTCGACGACACGGCGCCCTACGCCTTCGCCAACGTAAAATTCCCCAAGGGCAGCTATGAGCTGGTCGCCGTCGCCGAGGACGCCGCTGGGCTCATCAGCGAGTCCGAGCCGGTGACGCTCCACATCGGCGTGGTGCCGAGCGCCACCACCGGCGACGAGACCGGGGTCGCCACCGGCGACACGCCGACGTCTGGCGTCGACGCGGACACGGCGACCGCCAGCGGTCCGACCGCGGTCACCAGCATGACCGGCGAGACGGCCGATACCGCGCCGGGCGACGGCGGCGACGATGGCTGTGGCTGCCGGAGCGAGCCGCGCGGCGGCGCGACGGGCGTGGCGCTGTTGCTCGCGCTCGCGGGCCTGTGCAGGCGCCGACGCGCCTGACAGCGGCGCCCGGACTGGACTTCGGCGGTCGGGCCAACCCCGACAATTCCCTCGAGATCCCGCGGGGCCTCGGACTGGCGTGGGCTTTGCTCTCTCGTGGCTGTCTCGTTCTGGAGGCCACCATGACCCTCGTCGTCTCGCTCCTGCTCCTCATGTCGCTGATGCTGATCGCCGTCGGCTTCGGCCTGCTGTTCGCGGCGGACCGCGACGGGCTGCGCGAGTTCTCGCCGGCGGAGCTCAGCACCAGCGCCCCGGTCGTGCGCGGCTGCTGGACGCGGGTGCAGGCGCTCGCCGGGCAGGCGCGGCGCTTCGTCCCGGCGCGGCCCCGGCGGCCCGCGGCGCCGCGCGAGGCCGTGCTCGAGATCGCCGAGATCAGCGCCGCGTGTCGGCTGTTCTCCGGCCACGTCTCCGAGCTCCTGCGCAGCAGACCTGGCTGATGCGACATGTCCTTCGGGACATGTCCTAACGGACTGGCCGCGGCAGGCAGGCCATCGCGGTGCAGGTGCTCTGGCCGTCGTCGCCGCAGCTGCACTCGTTGCAGTCGACCTTCCAGGTCTCGCCCGCGCGCCGCGTGCCGCCCTCGCAGCCGCCCAGACCGCTCACGGGGGCGGGTGGCGGCAGGGTGTCGGCCAGCGACCCGTCGGCCTTCGGCGCGCTGAAGGCCGGCTTCTCGGGCCCGGGCGTCGCGGGCTGGTCTGGGCGTGGTGGGTCGTCGCGGGCTGGCGCGCGCGTGGCTTCGCCGTGGTCGCCCACGCTCGCGTCGACCACGGGCGGCTGCGGCGGTGCGTGCTCGGGTCCCGAGGGGCAGCCGAGCAGCAGGAGCGCGAGCAGCAGGCGAGGCGAGGCCATGGCCGAGGCTAACACGCGCGGGCTACAGCGCCTCCTGGAACTCGCCGACCTCGGGGAACTTGCGCTGGATCTGCGCGAGGTTCGAGCCGACACCGGAGCAGTGCAGGGTCTCCTCGAGCACGGCGGAGCTGGCGTAGTTGGTGATCGCCCAGTTGGTGGCGTCCGGGGTGTAGCTGTCCATGCAGTCGAACAGCGCGCCGGCGAACTGCGCCCCGCACACCTGGTACTGGTTGGCGATCTCGAGGAAGTCCTGGTCGTCGGCGTTGTGCAGCGAGCACAGGCTGGAGAACGCGAGGTGGCCCGAGTTGCTGATCCCCACCAGGCGCTTGCGCGCGGGCGAGTCGGCGTAGCCCTGGAGCTGCGAGCTGTACTGCACGACCTTGTCGGCCTGGGCCCCGAGCACGAGCGTCGACTTGAGCGCCGCGCCGGCCGACACGCCGCCGGCCGCCATCGGGATCAACACCTGAGCCACGCCGCCGGAGCCCTTGATCGCCATGCCGCCCGCGCTGTGTCCGGCCATGGCGATGCGATCGGCGTCGACGCGATCGGCGAGGAAGGCGAGGTCGCCGACCGGCGCCTTGATGCCGCCGACGATCGTGGCGATGTCGGCCCCGAGCTTCTGCGGCGGCGCCGGGACCCCGCACAGCTGGCCGAGCAGGTCGCGCAGCCACAGGCCCGGGTGGTCCGCCGCGAGCACCACGAAGCCGCGGCTGGCCCAGTGCGTGACCTGCTCGAGCGACTGCGAGCGGAAGCCGGCGGTGCCGTGGACGAAGATCACCGCGGGGTAGGGGCCGTGGCTCGCGTCGATCGGGAGGTCGCGATAGCAGGCGCAGTCCTGCCACGGGTTGGCCTCGTCGGGCACCTTGGCCTGCTCGCTCTCGGGCAGCGAGGTGCGGATGTCGTAGCGGACCGGATCGACGCCGGCCTCGCTCCCGAGGGTCGCCGGGTACCACACCTCGATCGTGAGCCCGCCGAGGCTGGCCGTGCGGGCGCCCACCGGCCAAGGTCCTGGGAGTGAGGTGTCCTCGGGGACAGCCAGGAGCGCCGCGCCGTCGCAGCCCTGCGCCTCCTCGCCGGTCGGATCGCCGCCGGTGTCGCCGGTGTCGCTCGTGGGCGCGCCAGTGTCGCCGGTTCCGCCGCCGCCGGTCGTCGGCGCCGTGGTCGAGGTCGTGGGGATCTCCGCGCTGTCCGTGCCGGCGGTGGCTGCGGAGTCGTCGGCCGTGGATGAGGCCTCGCCGGTGCTGCTGTCCTCCTTCGCCCCTCCAGGGCAGGCGATCAGGAGCGAGGCGAGGGCGGGGCGGAGCCAGCGGAGCAGCGTCATGTTGGGTGACCTCGGGTTCAGCGGCGCGCATGACAGCACGCGCGCCTGCGGCGTGTCAAACCGCCGCCGGTGATCCGCAGGTTGTCGGGCTGGAGGGGCTGGTGGGCGCCCGCGGGGGCACAGGGGGCGGGCGGAGGCGGGGCTGGCAGGCCCGAGGGACATGTCTTGAGCGACATGTCCCAAGAGGCATGTTTCGAGGCGCGCTGGCGGGCGCGAGAGCGTCGCTTCTGGCCCCAGCGCGCCGGTGCGCCGCGCGGCCGCTGGCGCCATAGTTGCGGCCCGCGGTGGTTGCCAGCCCGGCGGACACGCTGTACGAATCGGCAATGCGGCATACCCTCGGTTTCTCGTCCTCATTAGCGATCCTCTCCTCTTTGTGTCTGTCCCTCGCGGCCTGCGGCGGCGACGACACGACGAGCAGCGCCTCGGTGTCGGGCACCGGCACCGGCAGCAACAGCGACGCGTCCGCGACGACGACCGGCAGCCCGGCGACCGAGACGACCCCGACCACGACCGTTCCGACCGGCTCCGACTCGACGCCCACGGACACGAACACGGCGACGGACACGAACACGGCGACGGACACGAACACCGGCACGGCGACGGACACGAACACCGGCACGGCGACGGACAGCGCGACGGACAGCGCGACGGACAGCGCGACCGATGGCAGCACGGGCCCGGGCGCGGTCTGTGGTGACGGTGAGATCGGTGTCGGCGAGGAGTGTGACGACGGCGCTGACAACGGCGCGGGCAAGGCCTGCAACGCCGAGTGCGTGGCGAACATCTGCGGCGACGGGGATGCCGGGCCGGCCGAGGAGTGTGACAACGGCCCCGACAACGGCCCCATGAACAACTGCACCGCCGAGTGCAAGGCCAACGTCTGCGGCGACGGCGTGCTCGGCCTCCCCGCGGACGAGGAGTGCGACGAGGGCGGCAACAATGCCGACACCAACAGCTGTACGAGCGCGTGCAAGCTCAACGTCTGCGGCGACGGCAAGCCCGGCCCCGGCGAGGCCTGCGACGACGGCAACAAGGTCGACGACGACGCCTGCTCGAACGAGTGCGCCAAGGCCACCTGCGGCGACGGCAAGGTCGCGTTCAACGAGCAGTGCGACGACGGCAACAAGGTCGACACCGACGCCTGCACCAGCGTCTGCACCGCGGCCAAGTGCGGCGACCAGTTCATCCAGCCGGTCGTCGGCGAGACCTGCGACGACGGCCCGCAGAACTCCGACAACGGCGACTGCACCTCGCAGTGCCTCGACGGCATCTGCGGCGACGGGCTGCTGCACAACATCGGCGGCGGCACCGAGGAGTGTGACAACGGCGGCGGCAACAACGGCCCCGGCCAGTCCTGCCTCGCCGGCTGCAAGCTCAACGTCTGCGGCGACGGCGACCAGGGCCCGGGCGAGGCCTGCGACGACGGCAACCTGGCTGCAGGCGACGGCTGCAGCGCGGTCTGCAAGCTCGGGCCTGCGGCAACAACATCGTCGACCCGGGCGAGCAGTGCGACGACGGCAAGAACGGCAAGCAGGACGACACCTGCACCGACGCCTGCAAGGTGCCGGCTTGCGGCGACGGCTACCTCCAGCTCAACCTCGGCGAGACCTGCGACTCGGGCAACAACAACAGCGACAACGGCGGCTGCACCCTGTCATGCAAGGCCGGCAAGTGCGGCGACGGCCTGCTGTGGGTCGGCAAGGGCAGTGCGACGACGGGCTCAACAACGGCGACATGAAGGCCTGCAAGGCCAACTGCACCTTCAACGTCTGCGGCGACGGCAAGCTCGGGCCGGGTGAGAGCTGCGACGACGGCAACCAGGATCGACAACGACACCTGCTCCAACGCGTGCAAGCCCAAGACCTGCGGCGACGGCATCAAGCAGGCGCCCGAGCAGTGCGACCTCGGCGTGATGAACAGCAACACCGGCGCCTGCACGCTCGCCTGCCTGAACGCCAAGTGCGGAGATAACTTCAAGCAGGCCAGCAACAACGAGGAGTGCGACGACGGCAACGCCAGCAGCACGGATGCTTGCACGGCGATGTGCAAGAACGCCAAGTGCGGCGACACCTTCGTGTGGTCGGGCAAGGAGCAGTGCGACGACGGCAACGTGGTCGGCAACGACGGCTGCAACGCCAACTGCACCAAGCCGAAGCTCGTCTTCGTGACCAGCGGCAGCTGGAACGGCAACCTCGGCGGCCTCACCGGCGGCGACGGCAAGTGCCAGACCCTGGCCAACGCCGCCGCGCTCGGCGGCACCTACAAGGCCTGGATCAACAACACCAACAACCCGCAGAGCCGCTTCGTCAAGTCGGCCACCGGCTACGCGCTCGTCAACGGCAAGGACGTGGCCAAGAGCTGGGCCGACCTGGTCGACGGCAGCATCCTGCTCCCGATCAACGTCAACGAGAAGAACGCCGCCGTCGCCCAGGCCGACGTGTGGACCGGCACCTCGAGCAATGGTACCTCGCTCGAGGAGGACTGCTCCGGCTGGTTCGCCAGCGGCGGCCTCCTCGTCATCGGCTACGAGGGCCGCAACAACGCGACGAACGGCAACTGGACCAACACCGGGCTGCTCAACGCGTCGAACTGCTCGACGGTGCAGCGGCTGTACTGCTTCCAGCAGTAAGCACGCTGGTGCGCCAGTGAGGCGTGCGGGCTCGTAGACCGCCGGAAGTGGCGGGATACGAGCCCTTTCTCGTGAGCCTCGCCTCAACAGGTGATCAGGTGGAGGCGGGGTGCACTGCGGGCGCGGCTGTCTGGGGATCGTGATCGCGGCCCACAGCGCCCGTCGTTGCGCGAGATTGCGCCGGTCGAGCGACGTGGGGAGTGGTCCGACGACACCCGGTGGTGACCCTCCCGGGTGCGTCGATCTGTTACCCTCCCGTCGGATGCTGGCGATCGGAGAGCGATTCGACCGGTACACGATCGAAGCGCTGCTCGGGCACGGCGGGATGGGTGAGGTGTACCGCGCGTTCGACCCGCGCCTCGAGCGGCGGGTGGCCCTCAAGGTGCTGCACGCGGGGGGCGCGGTCGCCGGCACGAAGGAGTCGGCCGGGCACGCGGCGCGGCTGATCCGGGAGGCTCGGGCAGCGGCGGCGCTCGACCATCCCAACGTGGTGGCGATCTTCGACGTCGGCGAGGTCGATGACACGACCTTCCTGGCGATGGAGCTGATCGAGGGCCGGACCCTGCGCAGCTACATCGGCGAGGGCGTGGCGATCGCCACGCGGCTCGGGTGGTTGATCGACATCGCGGCGACGCTGGCCTTCGCGCACAGCCGCGGCTTCGTGCACCGCGACATAAAGCCGGAGAACATCATGGTCCGCGCGGACGGGGTGCTGAAGGTCCTGGACTTCGGCATCGCCCGGCGCGCGCGGGCCCTGCCGACGGCGGCGACGCTGCCGGCCGACCGCTCGCGCGCGAGTCGGGGCGCGGGCGACGGCGGATCGACCTTCGCCGGGACGCCGCATTACATGGCCCCGGAGCAGATGCAGGGGCTCGCTAGCGACGGGCGCGTCGACCAGTTCGCGTGGGGCGTGGTGGCGTACGAGCTGCTGTCGGGCGGGGCGATGCCGTGGCCGGACGCGACCGATCTGGTCGCGCTGGTGGCCAAGGTGATCGGCAGCGATCCGGTGCCGCTGCCAGCGGTGCCGGGCCTGCCGGCGCAGCTGTCCGCCGTGGTGATGCGGACGCTGCGGCGGGCGCCGGAGGAGCGGTTCGCGGCGATGGACGAGGTGCTGGCCGCGATCCAGCAGACGGAGGTGGGGACGAGCGCGCCGGGGACGTCGCTGCGCGGCGTGGCGCGCCGGGCCGAGGCGTTCGCCGAGACGGTCACGGTCCGGTGCAGCCCGGGCTCACCGCGCGTCGCGGTCGACGGGCGGTGTTGGTGGCGACGGTGGTGGCCGCGGTGGTGGCCGCGGCGACGGCATATGTGGTGCTGCGCGAGGATTCGGCGCCGGTCACGGCCGCGGGCGCGACGACGGGGCCGCGGCGTTCGGTGGCGGTGATCGGCTTTCGCAACCTCTCGGGGCGCGAGGATGTCGCCTGGATAGCTACGGCGCTGGTGGAGATGATGACGACGGAGCTGGCGATCGGCGAGCAGCTGCGCACGGTGACGGTCGACGACGTCGAGCGCATGAAGCGGGAGCTGGCGATCGGCGAGACCGACGGGCTCGGCCAGGCCGAGCTGGCGAGCGTGGGTCGGCGCCTCGGCACCGAGCTGGTGGTGACGGGCTCGTACCTGGTGATCGGCGAGAAGATCCGCCTCGACCTGCGCCTGGTCGACATCACCACGGGGGAGCCGCTGGTGTCGGTCAGCGAGTCGGATCGCGAGACGGAGCTGATCGATCTGGTGGCGCGCGCGGGGGCCTCGCTGCGCCGCAGTCTCCGCGCTGACGAGCTGTCCGCGGAGCAGGCGGGGGGCCTGCGGGCGTCGGTACCAGCGACCCCGGAGGCGGCGCGGCTGTACGCGACGGGCCTGGCGAGGCTGCGGGCCTTCGACGCGACGGCGGCGCGGCTGGCCTTGGAGCGGGTCACGACGCTCGAGCCGGGCTTCGCGCTCGGACACGCGGCGCTGGCCGACGCGTTGGCGATCCTCGGGATGGACGAGGCGGCGGTCGCGGCGTCGGAGCGAGCGATGGCGCTGTCGCAGCCGTTGCGCCGCGAGGAGCGGCTGAAGATCGAGCTGCGCCACCACGTGGCGAGGCGGGCGTGGGAGCCGGCGATCGTGGTCGCAAGGAACTTGCACGAGTTGTTCCCCGACGACCTCGATCACGGGCTCGCGCTCGCGGCGGTCCAGGCCAGCGCCGATCGCCCGGGCGACACGCTGGCGACGACCGCCGCGCTGCGCCGTCTGCCGCCGCCGCTCGGCGACGATCCGCGGATCGATCTGGCGGAGGCCGACGCCTACTCACAGCTGGGCGACGCGGCCGCGGTCGAGCGCGTCGCCGCGGCGGCGCTGGCGAAGGCCGAGCGGGTCGGGGCGACGACGATCGCGGTCCGGGCGCGGATACTGCTGGCGTCGCGGCTCCTGCATGTCGGCGACAACGAGGGCTGCATTGAGCAGCTCGAGCAGCTGCGTGCCTCGGCGGCGGCGTTGGGCGAGCCGGCGCTGCGGATCGAGCTGCTAAACAACCTGATGATCGCCAACATCCAGCTCGACGAGCTGGCGAGGGCGGCGGCGCTGGGCGAGGAGATGGTGCGCGCGGCCACTGCGCTCGGGAATCGCGAGACGACGGCCGACGTGCAGGTCAGCCTGGCGACGATCCTGTTTCGCCTTGGGCGCCTCGACGACGCCGAGCGGGCGCTCGCGCTGGGGACGCTGGCCAGCCCGCTGAACCAGATCGGCGGGCAGGTGCTGCGCGGGCAGATCGCGGCGGTGCGCGGCGATCTGCCCGCGGCTGGCATTGCGTACGACGCGAGCGTGGAGCGGCTGCGGGAGGTCGGCGACCTGCGCATGGTCGCGTGGGTGCAGGCGCTGCGCGGCGAGGTCGCGCTCGTGGAGGACCGCCTCGACGAGGCGGAGGCGCTGGGCCGGGAGTCGCTGGCGACGCGCGAAGGTCTGGGGCTGGCGCAGCAGGTGCCCGAGAGCAAGCTGTTGCTGGCCCGCGTCGCCCTGGCGCGCGGCCAGTTCGCGGAGGCGGCTGCGACGGCGTCCGAGGCCGCGGAGGGCCACGCGACGGCGCGGGCGCGCAGCGACGAGGCGGAGGCGCGGGCGTGGCTCGTGCTGACGCTGCTGGGCGCAAGGCGTGAGGTGGCCGTGCCTCTGGCGCGGGCGCAGGCGCTGGCTGCGACGACTCAGCGGCCGCAGGCACGCCTGCGCGTGGCGCTGGTCGCAGCGGTGGTCGCGGGGTCGCGGGGAGACCACGACGAGGCGCGACGTGGGCTCACGGAGGTGATCGCCGAGGCGACGCGGCTGGGGCTCGAGGCGCTCGTGTTCGAGGCCCGGCTGGCGGCTGCGCGCGTCGATCTGGCGGCCGGGCGCACGAGCGAGGGGCGGGCGGCGCTCACGGCCCTGATCGCCGACGTCGAGGGGCGCGGATGGATCGGCCTCACACGCGAGGCGCGGGCCGCCGCGCGTTGATAGCGGCGGGGTCGTCGTCACGATCATCGGCGAAATGCGTGATCGACATGCGTAGATAGCGGTAGCTGTTGTATGGGCCCACACGAGCGGCCGCCGCGAATGTCTACACTTTCAGGCGTCGGCGATGGAGCGGCGAGCGGCGAGCGTGTCCGGGTGTCGCGGGCCGAGGGCGCGGGCGTAGATGCTGGCGGCGCGGCGCAGGAGGGCGAGGGCCTCGGCCTCGCGGCCTTGCTCGCGCCGCAGCGCGGCGAAGTTGGCGAGCAGGAGGGCGAGCTGCGGGTGCGAGGCGGCGGCGGCGTCCTGGATGGCGAGCGCGCGGCGATACAGCCGGGCGGCGGCGGTGTGACGGCCGCGTTGATGCTCGAGCGCCGCGAGGTTGCCGAGGTTGAAGCCGACCTCGAAGTGGGCCTCGCCGAGGCGGCGACGAAACACCGTGAGGGCCTGGCGGTAGAGCGTCGCGGCCTCGGCGAGGCGGCCACAGCCGACCAGCAGCGAGGCGAGGGCGGCCCGGTCGGCGGCGACGTCGACGTGGCCGGGTCCGAGGGCGGCGATGCGGGCGGCGACGGCCCGGCGGGCGAGGGGGACGCCGCGGGCGTGGCGTTCGCGGGCGTGCTCGAGGCCGCCGAGGTTGTGGTACAGGGACGCGAGCTGGAGCGGCGAGACCGGGCGGGCGCGGCGGATCTGGACGAGGGCCTGGCGGTATAGCGACTCGGCGGCGTCGAGGCGTCCGAGGTGACGCTGGACCACGCCGAGGCCGTTGAGCGAGCCGCCGAGCTCGACGGGGCCCATGCGCCTGGCGACGGTGACCGCGCGGCGCCACGGCGCGAGCGCCTCGCGATAGCGGCCGTGCGCGAGCAGCAGTTCGCCGATCAGGGTGAGGGCCGCGAGGCGCAGGCGATCGACGTCGCGGCCGCGGCTGCGTCCGAGGCAGGCCAGCGCCTGCTGGCCGTGCAGCAGCGCCGTCTGGGACTCGCCGCGATCGCTGTAGGTGCCGGCGAGCTCGAGCAGGACGTTGGCGACGTCGGGGTGGCGCTGGCCGAGCGCCCGGCGGAGCAGGATGAGCGCGCCGACGCAGAGTCGGCGCGCTCGCAATGGTTGACCCGCGTCACGGAGGCTCTGGGCCCGGGCGTGCAGCTCGCAGCCGCGGTCGAGGTCCGGACGCGGGCGGGCCATGGTCGGTCGATTCGTCGATCCGTCGATCCGTCGATCAGCCGTTGATGGTCGAGAGGCCGTTGACGGTCGAGGCCGCCGGCGCGGATCTTCGTCTTCACCTTGACGCCGCTGTGATTGATGCTCGTGAGGCCGTTGAGGGTCGTGAGACCGCCGGCGCGGATCTTGGTCTTCACCTTGACGCCGCTGTGATTGACGGTCGTGAGGCCGTTGACGGTCGTGAGGCCCCCGGCGCGGATCTTGGTCTTCACCTTGACGCCGCTGTGATTGATGGTCGAAAGGCCGTTGATGGTCGAGAGACCCCCGGCGCGGATATTGGTCTTCACCTTGATTTGCACCCTCTTGCTAGCTTTCATCACTCCACCCTCCCGGCGAGCAGGCTACATCGCGGCGGCGACGATGGGAAGCGCTGCGATTTCGACGATCGGCGCGCGTGATCGACATGGAGGAGGACGGCTTCGCACGATCGGCGCCGATGCGGGCGATCATGCGGGGGTCGGCTCGGGGTCGGCTCGGGCTTTACGTCGCGTGGTGACTGCGATATCCAGGTCGCGTGCCGATCGCCTTCTCCCGCTCGTTGCGGGCGCTCGGGGCCGAGCGGCTTGGTGGCACGGCCGTCGGGCTGGTGGTGGCGCTCGCGCTGCTGGCCGCGTGGGCGCTATGGTTGGTCTTCGGTCGCGTCGCCCTGATCGAGACCAGCGTGCAGGCTCGCGTCGAGGTCGCGGGCGCGGCCGTGCCGATCGCGGCGAAGCTCGACGGACATGTGTTGCGCAGCGACGTCGTGCTCGGCCGGCGGGTCGGGTCCGGCGATGTGGTGCTGGAGCTCGACAGCGGGACGCTGCAGCTGATGCGCGTCGAGGCCGAGGCGCAGCGGCAAGGCGTGCTGGCCGAGCTCGGCGCGCTGGCCGGCGAGCACGCGGCATTGGCGGCCGCGATCACGGTGTACGAGAGCGGGGGGCGGACGCGGCACAGCGAGGCGTCGGCGTCGGCGTCGGAGGCCGAGCTCGCGGCGAGCTTCGCCCGCAACCTGGCGGAGCGCAGCGAGGAGCTGCGGGCGCTGGGGGTGGAGGCGGGTGAGGCGACCGAGCAGCTGCGTGCGCGTGAGCGAGGCAGCTCGGCGCTGGCGGTGATCCGTCGCCTGCAGGTGGCGCGGACCCGGGCCGAGCAGTCGGAGCGGCTGGCGACGATGCGGGTCGAGCTAGCGCACACGTCGCGGGAGGAGGCGGCGCTGCAGCGCGAGCTGGCGGTGCGGGTCGCGGCGATCGCGACCCTCGATCACCAGATCGCCCAGCACACGCTGCACGCACCGATCGCGGGGACGCTGGGCGGCGTGGTCCCGCTGCAGCCCGGCGCCGTGCTGACGCGCGGCAGCGTGGTCGCGCTGGTGATCCCCGACGATCGCCTGCGCGTGGTGGCCCGCTTCACGCCGGCGTCGGTCGGCAGGATCCGTCCGGGCCAGCCGGTGCGGGTCCGCCTCACGGGCTTCCCGTGGGCCGAGTTTGGCAGCCTGCACGGCGAGGTCGAGGCGATCGCCAGCGAGACGCAGGACGGGCTCGTGCGCGTCGAGTGTCGCCTCGATGCGCATCCGGACTCGCGGATCCCCGTCGAGCACGGCCTCGTCGGCGTGGTCGAGATCACCGTCGAGTCGGTGCCCGCCGCCTCGCTCCTGCTGCGCAGCGTGGGTCGGCTGCTGGCGTCATGACGTCTCAGCGTCGGCTTCGCCTCGCGGTCGAGGTCATCCAGAGCTCGGCGATGGACTGCGGCCCGGCGGCGCTCAAGTGCCTGCTCGCGGGGCACGGCGTGGAGGTCAGCTATGGCCGTCTGCGCGAGGCGTGTCAGACCGACGTCGACGGCACCTCGATCGACACGCTCGAGGAGGTGGCGGTCGCGCTCGGGCTTGAGGCCGAGCAATGTCTGATCCCCGTCGACCACCTGTTCCTGCGCTCGGCGGAGGCCCTGCCTGCGCTCGCGGTGGTGCTCTCGCCGGGCGGCCTGGCCCACTTCGTGGTGCTGTGGTCGCGGGTGGCGGGCCGCGTGCAGGTCATGGACCAGGCTATCGGTCGCCGCTTCGTGCGGGCGGAGGAGCTGGCGCGGCGGCTGTTTGTGCACTGCATGCCGGTGCCGGCGGGGGACGTGCGGGGCTGGCTCGGATCGCTCGAGTTCACGGCGCCGCTGCGGCAGCGAGGGCGCGCGCTGGGGATCGCGGGCGGGCGCATGCACGGGTGGATCGCGGCGGCGTCGGCGGATCCGGAGATCCTCGGGCTCGCCGGGCTGGACGCGGCGATCCGTCTGGCGGCCTCGCTGGTCGACGCGGGCGCGCTGCGCCGGGGCGGCGAGGCGACGCGCCTCGTCGATCAGCTGATCCGGGAGACCGCGGGATTGTGCGGACCTGAATTGTACGCACATATCCCCGAGGCCTTCTTCACCGCCGTCCCGGGGCCGGAGCCGGACACCGCGCTGCTGCGTGGCGCGGTGATCGTGCGGGTCCGCGGGGTCCGAGCCGACGCGCCGTCGCTGCGGCCCGGGGGCGCGGCTGGGTTGTCGCCGGACCTGGCTCTGGCGCTGAGTCAGCCGGCGATCTCGCCGCTGTCGCAGCTGTTCGCGCTGCTGCGGGCGGACGGGCTCGCCGCGCCGCTGCTGCTAGCGATCGGGCTGATCGCGGCGGCCGCGGGGGTGGTCGTCGAGGCGCTGGTGTTGCGGGCGATGGTCGAGCTCGGCGTGCGGCTCGGGGTGGGCGAGCAGCGGCTCGCGGCGGCTGCGGCGATCGCTGCGCTGTTCGTCGTACTCGCGGCGCTGGAGCTGCCGATCGCGGTGTTGGTGCGGCGGCTCGGTCGCCGTCTGAGCGCGCGCCTGCGGGTGGGCCTTCCTGACCCAGATCCCGCGGCTCGGCGATCGCTATCTGGCGAGTCGGCCGATCTCCGACATGGCCGAGCGCTGTCATCGCGGGCACGTGCTGCTCGGGCTGCCGGATGTCGCTGCGCGTCTGTTTCGCGGCGGCTGCGAGCTGGTGTTCACGGCGGCGGCGTTGATCTGGATCGACCCGGGCGGGGCGCCGTGGATCGTGCTGGCGGCGCTGACGGTGGTGGGGCTGCCGCTCGCGTTGCTGCCGCTGCTCGGGGAGCGCACGCTCAAGGTCCAGAGCCACGCGGGGGCGCTCGGGCGCTTCTACTTCGACGCGCTGCTCGGCCTGGTGGCGATCCGCACCCACGCGGCCGAGCGATCGCTGCTGCGCGAGCACGAGGATCTGCTGGTCGAGTGGTCGCACGCGCAGCGCGGGCTGGTGCGCGTGCAGGTGGTCGTGGTCGGGCTGACGGCGTTGGTCGGGCTGGGACTGGCGGCGGGGCTCTTCGATGCATATGTGAGTCGCCACGCGGAGCCGGCGGGGGCGCTGTTGCTGCTGTACTGGTCGCTGTCGCTGCCGGCGATCGGGGAGCGGATCGCGGAGGCGGCGTTCGAGCTGCCGGCGCTGCGGGTCACGGCGCTGCGCCTGCTCGAGCCGCTGACAGCCGCGCCCGCGGCGGCGGTGGAGCCGGCGATGAGCGAGGCGCTGGCGGAGCTGCTGCGGGCGGGGTGGCGCTGTCGCTGCGTGAGGTCGGCGTGGTGGCCGGGGGTAACCCGATCTTGCATACGGTCGACCTCGAGGTGGCCGCAGGTCAGCACATTGCGATCGTGGGAGCGTCGGGGGCGGGCAAGTCGACGCTGCTCGGGTTGTTGCTCGGGTGGCACCGAGCGAGCGGCGGGGAGGTGCGGGTCGACGGGCGGACGCTCGATGAGGCGACGCTGGTCGGGCTGCGTCAGGTGACGGCGTGGGTCGATCCGGCGGTGCAGCTGTGGAACGAGTCGCTCCTCGACAACCTCGAGTATGGCAACCGGGAGGCGCACGCGCGGCTGCCGGAGACGCTGGTCTGCGCCGACCTCGGCGAGGTGCTGGAGCGCCTGCCGGGCGGGCTGCAGTGCGTGCTCGGCGAGAACGGCGGGTTGGTGTCGGGCGGCGAGGGTCAGCGGGTGCGGCTGGGGCGCGCGCTGCAGCGCGAGCGCCCGCGCCTGGTGCTGCTCGACGAGCCGCTTCGCGGGCTGGACCGGGACACGCGAGCGCGGCTGCTGGCCCGCGTGCGCGAGCGCTGGCGCGGCAGCACGTTGCTGTGTGTGACCCACGACATCGCGGCGGCGGTGGGGTTCGACCGGGTGCTGGTGGTCGCGGAGGGGCGGATCGTGGAAGATCGCTTATGTGCAGACATGTCCCCGGAGACAGCTCCGCATCCACCGGGCTGCTGCGGGCCGAGGCGGAGCTTCATGGCGAGGTGTGGAGTGACCCGCGCTGGCGGCGGATGACGATCGAAGATGGTGCGCTTCGGGTGGCGCCGGGGGAGGGGTCGCGGTGACGCCGGTCGAGGCGAGTTGGCCGATCGAACGCGCCGGTGAGGCGCTGGCGGCCCTTGCGGCGCGCTCGCGGCTGACGTCGCTGCCGCGCGAGCTGCCGGCGCCCGGGGCCGCGGTGCTCGCGGATCTGGACGAAGGCGCGATCGATCGCTGGCTCGCGGGGGCTGCGGCGACGCTGGGGCTCGAGGCGGAGGCGATCGACAGCGACCTCGGTGGTATCGACGACCTGCTGCGACGAAGCCCGCCGTCGCTGCTCCGGGTCGGCGCGGACGGGCGGCGGCTGCTGCTGGTGCTGCGCGGCGGTCGGCGGGCGATCGAGGTGTTGCCGCCCGATCTGCGGTCGCGCTGGGTCGACCTGGCCGCGGTGCGCAGCGAGCTGTGTGAGCCGGTGCTGGCGCCGGCGCGGGCCGACGCGGAGTCGCTGGTGGCGCGCACGGGGCTGACCGGGGCGCGTCGCGTGCGGGCGGTCGACCTGCTGCTGCGTCAGCGCCTGTCGGCTTGGCGGGTCGGTCGCGCGTGGCTGCTGCGGGCCTCGCCGGGGGCGCCGCTGCTGCAGCAGCTGCGGGCCGACGGGCTGCTGGCGCAGCTGGTCGCGCTGGCGGGTCTCCGCGGGCTCGAGCTCGGGCTGCTGATCGGATCGTGGTGGTTGATCGGCGGGCTGGTGTTCGCCGGGCGCAGCGATCCGGGCTGGGCCTCGGCGTGGGTGTTGCTGCTGCTGACGATCGTGCCGCTCCGCATGGGGCAGACCGCGCTGACTGGCGAGATCTTGCGCGGCGCCGGGGTGATCCTCAAGCGGCGCCTGCTCGTCGGGGCGATGGCGATGGACGGCGACCTGACGCGGCGCGAGGGCGCGGGCTGTTGCTCGGGCGGGTGCTCGAGACCTCCGCCGTGGAGGCGCTGGGGCTGCGCGGCGGGCTGCTGTCACTGTTTGCGATCCTCGAATTCGCGGCGGCGATCCCGTTGCTGGCGATCGGCCCGGCGGGGTGGCTACATTTGGGATTGTTGGGAGTTTGGACGATCGCCGCGGTGGGGCTGGTGCGACGGGCCGGGCTGGAGCTGCGGGCGTGGACCGACGAGCGTGCGGCGCTGACGCATCACCTGATCGAGGTGATGGTGGGGCATCGGACGCGGCTGGCTCAGGAGTCGCCGACGCACTGGCACGAGCGCGAGGATGCCAGCCTGCGCGCTGTGCTCGCGGCGGAGGGGTCGCTCAACCGCAGCGAGGCGCTGCTGGTGGCCCTGGTGCCGCGCGGGTGGCTGGCGCTCGGGGTGGTGGCCCTGCTGCCGGCCTTCGTCGCCGACGCCGAGCCGACCTCGCTGGCGGCGGCGCTCGGCGGGGTGTTGCTGGCGCAGCGCGGGCTGGCGACGCTGGTCGGCGGGGCGACGCAGCTGCTCGCGGCCGGGGTGTCGCTGCGCGACGCGGCGCCGATGTTGCGCGCGAGCGAGGGGGTCGACGCGGGGGGGCGGGGGTCGATGTTGGCGCTGTCGCCGGTGCCGGACGGACAGCCGCTGCTGGTGGCGCGCGGGCTTTGCTTTCGCTACCCCGGGCGTGCGCGGCAGGTGCTCGCGGGGGTCGACCTGACGATCGCGGCGGGCGAGCGGCTGCTGCTCACGGGTGACTCGGGCGGCGGCAAGTCGACGCTCGGGGCGATCGTCGCGGGGCTGCGCGAGCCCGGCGAGGGCCTGGTGCTGCTCGCGGGGCTCGACCGTCCGACGCTCGGTCTGGTCGGCTGGCGGCGGCGAGTCGCCGCGGCGCCGCAGTTTCACGACAATCATGTGTTCACGGCGACCCTCGCCTTCAACCTGCTGATGGGGCGCAGTTGGCCGGCGACCGAACGCGAGCTCGCCGAGGCCGAGGCGGTGTGTCACGAGCTCGGCCTCGGCGAGCTGCTCGCGCGGATGCCGGGCGGGCTGATGCAGATGGTCGGCGAGACCGGCTGGCAGCTCTCGCACGGCGAGCGCAGCCGGCTGTACATCGCCCGCGCGCTGCTGCAGCAGGTCGACCTGGTGGTGCTCGACGAGAGCTTCGCGGCGCTCGATCCGGAGACGCTGCGGCGGGCGCTGGCCTGCGTGCTCGGGCGGGCGCGGGCGGTGCTGGTGATCGCGCACCCGTAGCGCCTGCCCCCATCAGGGCGGCTGTGCGTCGCCGCCGGGGCCTCTGCTGTGGATCGACGGCAATGGGGGCCCGGGCGGCCCCGGGATGTGCAATCGTGGGCGCATGGTCGCGTCCACCGTCAGCCCGCTCTATCAGGCCCTGCGCGCCACCCTGCGGGCGGCGGTGAAGGTGTTTTATGGCGACATCGAGGTCACCGGCGGCGAGCACATGCCGGCGACGGGCCCGACGATCATCGCCTGCAACCACCCCAATTCGATCGTCGATCCGCTGCTGCTCGGCACGGTCACGCAGCGCCAGATCGCCTACTGCGCGCGCGACGGCCTGTTTCGCGTCCCGCTGTTTGGCCGCGTCCTGCGATCGGTGGGCGCCATCCCGATCCGGCGGCGCAGTGACCACGGCGGGGCGAGCACGGACAACACCGATGCATTCGCCGCTTGCGGTGCGGTGCTCGCGGAGGGCGGCGTGCTGGCGATCTTCCCGAGGGCAAGACCCACGGGCACCTGCGGATCGAGCCGCTCAAGACCGGGACGGCCCGCATCGCCGTCGCGGCCGAGACCGGCGCGACCACACGGCGTCGGCTCGGCGTGCGCATCGTGCCAGTGGGTATCACCTACCTGGTGCGGCACGCGTTTCGCAGCGACATTCACGTCGCCTTCGGCCCGCCGATCGAGGTCGCGGAGGAGGTCGCCGCGGCCGGCGACGAGGCCCAGGCGGTCCGCGCCCTGACCACGCGGATCGGCGACGCCCTGCGGGAGCTCGCGGTCCACGTCGAGAAGACCGAGGACGAGCGGCTGATCGCCCAGGTCACTGCGATCGTGGTCGGCATCCGGGCCGACGGTGGCCTCGACGCGGGCGGCCAGTCGCCGGCCGAGCGCACCGCGCTGGTGCGCCGGGTCGTCGACGCCTATCGCTGGTTCGCCGAGGTCGAGCCTGCGCGCACCCAGGAGCTGCGAGAACGACTCGAGCGCTTTATGGAGGAGCGCGAGGCGCTCGGCCTCGGCGGCGAGAAGCCGGCGCTGCAACACCGCGGCGAGCGGCGCCTCCCGCTGCGCGGCACCCCGCGGATCGCCGTGCTCGTCGCCGCCGCCCCGCTCGCGGGCTTCGGTCTGCTGACCAGCGTCGTGCCGCACGCAATGCTGCGACTGTTGATGCAGCCGCTGCGCCTGTCGACCGACCGGGTCGCGCTGTTCAAGCTGCTCGCCGGCGCCGTGATCTTCGCGGCCGCATATGCCGTCGAGACCGTCGCCGTGGCGCGCCTGTTCGGCGTGGTGCCGGCGGTGGTGTTCGGCGTCAGCCTCGTACCGGCGGCCCTGTTCGCGCGGCGATATCTCATCGAGACCCGCCTGCATCGCCTGCAGATCCGCAGCCTGGGCGCGTGGCGAACGCAGGGCCGGCTGGAGGCGCTGCGCAGCGAGCGACGGGCGCTGGCCGAGGCGCTGACCGAGCTGCGCGTCCGCTACCTCGACCACGTGGTCCAGCGCTCGCGGAGCTGATTCCGCGCCAGCAGGGCCGGGCCGCCGCGAGGATGGCCGCGGGCAGCGATGATATCGCGGCGGGCCTGACGATATTGTGGCGGAGGTCGCGTCGTGCTCACGCGCGCGCTTGTCACGATCGCCCGCCCGCGTCGGCGTTAGCCGGCCCTGTATCCGGCCCCCGCAGGCTCCGCTACATTGGGGCTGCGAGCCGGTCGCGGATCGATCCGGCGCGCGATATCGGGGCCACGCGGTCCCCGGAGTGACGATGGAAGCACGCTATTACACCCTGAGCATCTCGCTCCATCGCTTCGCCGATTCATATCAGGTCGAGCTGTCGCACAGCGATCCCGCCAGCCAGGCCCAGGTCGCGCCGCTGCGCGGCGGGGCGGCCCTCGACCCCGCGGTGTTGCTCGGGCTGCAGGGGAATGCCGCGAGTTATGGTCGGACCCTGGCGGAGCAGCTGTTCTCCGACCGCGACGTGAAGCAACGCTTCGTCCAGGTCGAGACGGCGGCCCAGGCGAGCGGGGCCAGCCTGCGCCTGTCGCTGGTGATCGACCCGTCGGCGCAGGAGCTCCAGGCGCTGCGCTGGGAGCTGCTGCGTCACCCCGAGAGCGGGGCGACGCTCACGACCTCGGAGACCCTGCTGCTGTCGCGCTTCATGGTCTCCCGCGACTTTCGCCCGATCAAGCTGCGGGCTCGCAGCGAGCTGACGGCGGTGATCGCCGTGGCCGCGCCGCCCGCGGCGTCGCTGCAGCAGCGGGGGCTCGCGGCGGTCGACTTCGCGGGCGAGGTCTCGCGCGTGCGGGCGGCGCTCGCGGGGGTCCAGGTGCGCACGCTCGGCGGGCCGGGCGATCCCTTCACGCTCGGGCGGCTGATCGACGTATTGCGCGGCGGGGTCGATATCCTCTATCTCGTCAGCCACGGCATGTTCGGGCGCAGCACCAACACGCCCGCGCTGATCCTGCAGAACGAGGCGGGCGAGGCGACGGTGGTGAAGGGCGAGGAGCTGGCGCTGCAGATCGGCGAGCTGCAGAAGGCGCCGCGGCTGGTGGTGCTGGCCTCGTGCCAGAGCGCGGGCGACGGGCTGCAGGTCGAGGCGAGCCAGCGCAGCAGCGTGCAGGCGACGCTGGCGGCCCGGCTCGCCGACGCGGGGGTGCCGGCGGTGCTGGCGATGCAGGGCTTCATCACGATGGTGACGGTGGAGCGGATGCTGCCGGTGTTCTTCAGCGAGCTGCTGCGCGACGGGCAGATCGACCGCGCGCTGGCGGTGGCCCGCGGCAAGGTGCGCGAGCGCGAGGACGCGTGGATGCCGGCCCTGTTCACGCGCCTGAGCGCCGGCCGCCTGTGGTACACGCCGGGCTTCTCGGGCGAGAAGAGCAAGGAGGTGTGGCGCCGCCTGGTCAAGCCGGTGCAGGGCGGCAAGGTGGTGCCGATCCTCGGGCCGCGCCTGCTCGAGGCGGTCCACGGGGACTCGCATGATACGGCCCAGAGCCTGGCCCGGGCCAATCGCTTCCCCTTCGCGGCGCACGAGTGGGACGACCTGCCGCGGGTCACGGAGTACATGAGCGTCAAGGAGTCGCGATATAACGTGGTGCGGGCATATCAGGACCAGCTGCTGTCGGACCTCATCGAGCAGCACCGGGGCTGGTTGCCGGCGGCGGAGCTGCCCCCGGCGACCAACAAGCCGAAGCTCGGCAAGCTGCTGGCGCTGGTCGGCGACCGGCAGCGGGAGGACAACCCGACGGACCCGTACCGGATCCTGGCCGAGCTGCCGGCCTCGGTGTACATGACGGCGAACTTCGACCCGCTGCTCGAGCGGGCGCTGAAGGCCAACAAGCGCGAGCCGCAGCAGGTGCTGACGCGCTGGCGCTACCAGAAGGCGCCGCAGAGCGCGGCGGAGCAGACGATCGCCGAGCCGAGCGTGAAGGCGCCGCTGGTCTATCACGCCTTCGGCGCGTTCGGGCCCGGCAGCGACGAGGGTCTGGTGCTGACCGAGGACGACTACTTCGATTACCTGATCCACACCTCGGCCGCCCGCTTGACGCCGCCGGAGGTGGAGAGCGCGCTGGTCGACAATTCGCTGCTGTTCCTCGGCTTTCGCCTGACCGACTGGCACTTTCGCGTGCTGTTCCGGCTGATGATGAACCTGCCGGGGCGGGAGCGGCTCAAGCAATATTGCCACGTGGCGGTGCAGCTCGACCCCGACATGCAGTCGATGGCCGACGTCGAGGGGGCCAAGGCCTATCTGGCGGAGTACTTCGGGAAGGAGGCCAACATTGACATCTACTGGGGCAGCGCGGAGGAGTTCCTGGGGGCGCTGCGCGCCGAGCTGGCGGCGGCGGGCAGCCTGACGGCGGAGCCGGCGGGGAAGGAGGCCGAGGATGAGTGGAATTTCTGAGCGCAACCCCTTCGTCGGCCCGCGACCGATCCAGCAGGGTGAGGCGCTGCACGGGCGCAGCACGGAGCTGCGCGAGCTGTACAATCTGCTGCAGGCGCGCCGCATCGTGGTGCTGCACTCGCCGTCGGGGGCCGGCAAGAGCTCGCTGGTGCAGGCGGGGTTGATCCCGCGGCTGCGGGCCGGCAACTTCGACGTCTGGCGGACGATCCGGGTGAACCTCGATCCCGCCGGGCTGGCCGGGGTCCCGGCCGCGACCAATCGTTATGTGCTGAGCGCGATGCTGAGTCTGGAGGAGGAGCTGCCGGCGGCGCAGCGCCGCAGCCCGGCGCAGCTGGCGGGCCTCGAGTTCGCGGCGTATCTGGGCAGTCGGCCGCGGCGCAAGGGCCAGGAGGGGCGCCCGATCGTGCTGCTCTTCGATCAATTCGAGGAGGTGCTGACGGTCGCGCCGTGGGCGGTGGCGGAGAAGCAGGCCTTCTTCACGGCCGTGGGCGCGGCCCTCGATTCGCAGTCGATCTGGGCGTTGTTCCTGATCCGCGAGGACTTCCTGGCCGCGTTCGCGCCGTACCGCGATCGGATCCCGACGCAGATGGCCAACACCTTCCGCCTCGACCTGCTGGGGCGGGCCGGCGCGCGCGAGGCGGCGGTGGAGCTGGCCCGCGCGGGCGGACGCAGCTTCCCGGCGGTCGACCAGCTGATCCACGACCTCTCGACGGTCCAGGTGCAGCAGCCGGACGGCAGCTTCGTGGCCGAGCAGGGGCCGTATGTCGAGCCGGTGCACCTGCAAGTGGTGGGGCGCCGGCTGTGGGCGGCGATGCCCGAGGAGGATCTCAGCATCGAGGCGAAGGACATCGCGCAATATGCCAGCGTGTCGACCGCGCTCGCCGACTATTATGCGCAGGCGGTGACGAAGATCGCTTGCGGCGATATCGCGGTGGAACGGGCGCTGCGTGAATGGGTCGGGAGTCGCCTGATCGTCGGCGGGATCCGCTCGCAGGTGCGGCAGGAGGCCGGACGCAGCGCGGGCCTCGACAATGCGCTGATCGAGCCGCTGCTCGCCAGCTACCTCGTGCGCAGCGAGCAGCGCGCCGGGGCCAACTGGTTCGAGCTGAGCCACGACCGCCTGGTCGAGCCGGTGCTGCAGGACAACAAGGCGTGGGAGGCGGCCAACCTGCACCCGTTGCAGGTGCAGGCGCAGCTGTGGGAGAGCGGGCGGCGGCTCCCGGCCCAGCTGCTGAGCGCGCAGGCGCTGCCGGGCGCGACGGCGTGGGCGCAGGAGAACGCGGCGCTGCTGACCGAGGGCGAGCGGGAGTTCCTCGAGCAGTCGCGCAAGCTGCGGGCCGAGGAGGCGCGGCGGCGCCGCCTGCAGAAGGTCTATATGTTGATCCTCGCGCTGGGGGCCGTCGCTGGGCTGACCCTGGGATCGTATGCGCTGCACATGCGCGGCCTGGCGGAGGATCAGATGGCGCGGGCCGAGCGGCTGCGCGAGGACGCGGTCGCGGCCCGTGAGCGGGCGCGCGAGGCGGCGTGGATGGGTTATGTGCGGACCTTCGCGATCCGCGACCCGACCCGCGCGTTGCTCGGGCTCGTCGAGATCAAGTCCACCGATACCGTGCCGGGGTGGCTGCAGGAGGCCCAGGACGCGCTGCAGCAGCCGTCCACGCGGACCCTGCTGCGGGGCCACACGGGCTCGGTCGTCGACGCGGCGCTGAGCCCCGACGGGACGCGGGTGGTCACGGCCTCGACCGACGGGACGGCGCGCGTGTGGCAGGTGGACGGCGGGGGTGTGCCGGTGGTGCTGCGGGGCCATCGCGGGCCGGTGCACTCGGCGGCGTTCAGCCGCGACGGGACGCGGATCGTCACGGCCTCGGCGGACGGGACGGCGCGGGTGTGGCGGGCGGACGGTAGCGGGACCGCCGTCGAATTGCCGGGACCCACCGAGCGCGCGGACGTCGGCGACTACCGACATATCCGATCGGCGTCCTTTAGCCGCGATGGCGAGCGCGTGCTGCTGCTGCCGGTCGCCGACGGGGTGCGCATCTGGGACGCGGAGGGGCGCGGGGCGCCGGTGGACCTGCGATTACGCGGGCGCTTCGAGGCGCTGAGCAGAGGGTACAGCATGGTGGCGGCGTCGTTCAGCGAGGATGGCACGCGGGTGCTGACGACGGAGGCAGAGGGCAGGGCGGCGTGGGTGTGGCGCGCCGACGGGTCCGGGGATCCGGTGGCTCTGGCGGTCAAGTCGGAGGCGAGCCGGGTCGACGGGGCGCAGTTGATCGTCCCGCTGGATGGCCCGATCCGCGTGGTCGGCCCCTGGAATACCTGGGAGGAGGTGTGGCGGCGCAGCGTGGTGGAGCTGAAGGACTCGGCGGGGATGTACAACGCGAGCTTCATCGACGACGGGGCGCGGGTCGTCGGGTATGACACGGGCGGTCGCACGTGGATCTGGCGGGCCGACGGCCGCGGCGGACGCCAGCCGGGGCCGCCCCAGGAGACCGACCATGATTCCTATGTCGGGGACGCGCTGGATGACAATGGGGTTCCGGGCCCGGTGTTCCGGCCGAACCCGGGGTGGAGTGGGAAGGCGCTGGCGGAGGAGCCCGCGGGGGCGCTCGTCCCGGCCTTCGCGGCGGCGTTCTCGGGCGACGGCCGGCGGGTGGCGACGGTCGCGGATGGCCGCGCGAGGCTGTGGAACGCCGACGGCAGCGGGGCGCCGATCACGTTGCATCGCGAGGGTGTGCTGTCGATCGCGTGGAGCGCGGACGGCGAGCGGGTGCTGACGCTGGCCCGCGATAGCGAGGGGCGGCGTGTGTTTGATGTGTGGAATACGCAGGCGGGCCAACAGGAACCGGTGGGGGCGGATCTCGAGCGCCACGGCGGTGTCGTATCATCGGCCTGGGCCAGCCCCGAGGGCCGGCGCGCGTGGTCCTTCTCGGCCGAGCTGGGCGCCGCGCGCGAGGTGCAGATATGGGGGCAGGACGGCGACCATGCACGTCTGGTCGCCGAGCTCCGCGGGCACGCAGATATCGTGTTGTCGGCGGCGTTCGGCGCGGACGGGGAGCGCATGGTGACGGGCTCGCGCGACGGGACGGCGCGGGTGTGGAATGTCGGCGGTCCGGCGTTCGCGGGCGAGACCCTGAAGCATTCGTCGCCGGTGCAGTGGGCGTCGTTCAGCGGCGACGGGGGGCGCATTGCGACGGTCACCTATGATCATACTGTGCGAGTGTGGGACGGCGACGGCCGCGGGGCGCCGCGCGAGATGCCGATCGCCGCCGACGCGATCGGCCGCGAGTGGATCCTGGTGGCGTCGATCAGCCCGGACGGCAAGCGGGTGGCGACCGGCTACTACGGGCCCGCGTGGCTCTGGGAGGTCGACAGCGGCGCGGTGCGGCGGCTCGAGCCCGTGGGCGAGGCGGCGAAGCCCGCGGGCGAGGCGGCGCAGCCCGTGGGCGAGGCGGTGCAGCCCGTGGGGTTTCTCTGGGCCTCGCTGAGCCCCGACGGCGAGCGCATCGTCGCGGCGGCGGACGACCATCGCCTGATGTTGTGGGCCAAGGACGGGAGCGGCGGGGTGGCGCTCCCGGGGCACACGGGTGTCGTGCTGACCGCGTCGTTTAGCGCCGACGGCCGGCGGCTGGTGACCGGCTGCGCCGACGGGACGTCGCGGGTGTGGCCGCTGGCCGGCGGCGCGCCGATCGAGCTCCGCGGGCACACAGACGCGGTGCGGGCGGCGGCGTTCAGCCCGGACGGGGCGCGGCTGGTGACGGCCTCCGATGATAAGACGGCGCGGGTGTGGTCGCTCGCCAGCGGCGCGGCGGTGGTGCTCACGGGGCACGAGGACCACGTATATACGGCGGCCTTCAGCCCCGACGGGAGATATGTGCTGACGGCCTCGGAGGACGGCAGCGCCGGGGTCTGGCAGGCGGAGGATGGCGCGCGGGTGGCCAAGCTCGAGGCGTACCGGGAGCCGGTGGCGTGGGCGGCGTGGAGCCCGGACAGCCGATCTGTGCTGACCGCCTCGGGCGGCGGCAAGGCCATGCTCTGGCCCACGGACGGCAGCGGGGCTCCGGTCGAGCTCAAGGGGCACCGGGGGCCGGTGCACTGGGCGGAGTATAGCCCGGACGGCAAGCGGGTGTTGACGGCCTCGCAGGATAGGACAGCGCGGCTCTGGACGGTGGACGCCGCGGAGTTGAAGGGGTTGATGCGGGCGGCGACCACGCTGTGTGTCCCGGCCGAGGACCGCGTGCAGTATCTCGGTGACACCCCGGCGGAGGCCTGCGAGGCGTTCGCGGCCTGCGAGCAGCGGCACGGCCGGCAGGCGGGCGACGCCGGGCTCGGGTGGTCGGTGTGTCGCTCGCCGGGGACGTCGGGGTCCGAGGGGGCCCTCGGCCCCTCCGGTACTCAACCCGCCCGCGAAATTTCCGAATGAGCACCCCGTACCCTGCGCCTCGCCCGCCCAGTGGGCCACCACGCTTGTGGGGTGTCGACGATCGGCGTATCGTCGAGCAATGTGGCGGTCGCGGGGCCTGGGCATCACGTTCCTGTTCGTCGTCGCTTGCAGCGACACGGGCGGTCAGGCGACAGCTTCGTCCAGCAGCGAGGCCAGCGTCAGTGAAAGCGAGTCGATCGGCACCGGATCGAGCAGTGACGCCGGTTCGAGCACCAACACTGACTCTGCGGGTAATATCGTCGACGACGCCTGCGTGGAAGCATTCTCCGGCAAGCTCATTACGTTCCACGGCGTCGCCGAGAAGGGACCCGTCACCGCGAATGCCGTGATCACGATCGCGGCACTCGATGGGCGAGGCCAACCGACCGGTCACACCGTCGAGGGCGTCATCAGCAACGACCTCGGGGAGTTCACCGTCCCCGATGTCCCCGAGGGACCGGTGGCGGTGTCCGTGTGGGGCACCTATTATGATGAGCTCGACGACAGCATCGCTGCCGAGCCCGTCACCCTGCGCGCGCTCGGCCGCGCCGCCGCGGATACAGCGTTCAACGTCAACGTCCTGACCCACGTCACCGAGATCCGCGCACGTGACCTGTTCTTGGGCGGGTTGTGCCTCGACGAGGCACTCGCCGTCGCCGAGGAGGACGTGGTCGACTACTTGAGAATCAGCTCGGACGTGAAGCTCACGCGACCGGCCGCGCAATCCAGCATCGCCGGCGCCGACGACCTCGACAACGCATACCTCCTCACGCTCAGCGTGATCGCCCTGCTGGCAGCGCAGGTGGGCCCGGGCCTACAACCCACCCTCGACGCGCTCGCCGCCGACTACGCAGTCGACGATCCCGGGTGGGCAACGTGGCCGGAGGGGACCCAAGAGGCTGTGATCAAGTTGCCTGCGGACCTGATCCTCGCCCGGCTTGACCTCTACCTTCAGGCCCAGGGACGGCCACCCGGCGTGCCGAACATGAACCGCGTGCTCGACCAGGACGGCGACAGGACGCCCAACAGTGATGACAATTGTCCATTTGTCCACAACTTCTGGCAAGCGGACGGAGACAACGACGGCATCGGCGATATCTGCGACTGCGGCAAGGACGCCTGCGATTGCGGCTTTCAGGCCCCGGACGGCGACGGCGACCTCTATCCCGACGCCTGCGACAACTGCCCGGAGGACGCCAACGGATGGCCCGCGCAGGACAACTCCGGCGGCACCATCCTGGGCGACATCGACGAGGATGGCATCGGCAATGTGTGCGACCCCTGCCCTTACACGCCAGGGAAAGGCACCAACGGGAACTGCTGTGGTCCAGGGCCGGGGCCTCTGGGCTTCGGCCCGTGCCTGAAGGACCACCCGAACTCTACCCTCTGGAGGATGTGCTCCCCAAGCGGCAGCGGGATCACCTTCAAGTGCGTGTTGGTGCAACCGTGCTCGAGTAACTTTGGCTACGGAATGCAATCGTGTGTCGGCTTCCCCACGGCTCCACCAGGGGCCCTAACTCCGGTCTGCGACTGGAACGAATCCATCTGCGACTGCGACAACAAGGCCTGCAGCTCCGCGTGGTGCACCGTCGGCGACGACGCGTTCTGCAAGGCCGGCAACGTGTGCCTGCCGTGGCATCAGCCCGGCGAGGCTCCCATGGGCCTCGAGGGCTTGGGCGCCTGCGCCCGCGTGGACCAGGGCCCCGGCGTCGGCAAAGTCGGCCGTGAGTGCCTGATGTGGTGAATGCTGTCACGTCAGATAAATACGAGACGTCGTGATACCAGCGCATGGTCGAGCTTTCGCGCAGACGCCGGGGATCGTCAAGGCGTCGGCCCTGGGGGCGCCGGGCCATAGTCCGGGGGTGATATTACGGGTGATATTACGGGTCATGTCATGGGAGATTCGAGGCAGTGGTCGGCGATTGGCGGCGCGCCGGACCGGCTTGACACTGTGGCGCGGGCGGGGTGATTCTCCTGCGAGAATTTGCATATGAAGCCACTCAGCGCTCGCCTGGCCCCCGTCGTCGCATGGTTCTCACTCGCCGGCGGCGGCTGTGGGGGCGGTCCGGGAGCTGGAAACCTCGGCGACAGCTCGGGCGGCACCAGCGGCAGCAGCGGCACGGGGAGCGGCAGCGCGGGTGAACTGACGGGCGAGGCGAGCGCGCCGACCTCCAGCGACGGCGGGAGCGGGGACGGGAGCGGGGGCGAGACGGGGCACGGCAGCAGCGGGGAGGCCAGCGCCACCTCGATGTCCGGGCCGGTCTGCGGCGACGGCAACGTCGACCCCGGGGAGGCGTGCGACGACGGCAACGACGACCGCTTCGACGGGTGCCTGCCGGACTGTACGGCCGCCCCGCTCATCGACACCCCGCCGCTCGAGTGGAAGTATATCGAGGTGCCCGGTACGGTCTGCATGAACGGAGATATGGCCGGGTTCGGGATCAGCCACAATCCCGCCGCGAAGGACCTGATGATCTACCTCGAGGCGGTGGGGCCTGCTTCAACGACGTGTGCGACTTCTCGGCGTTCAACATCCCGTTCATCCCGCCGCCGGACGGCATCTTCAACCGCAACAACCCGGGCAACCCGATCAAGGACTGGAGCATGATCTACGTCCCCTACTGCTCGGGGGACATCCACGGCGGCGACAAGGAGACGGAGCTGGGCGGGCAGGTGCGTCGCTTCCACGGCTACCGCAACATTGGCAAGTACCTCGAGCAGTGGGTGCCGAAGTTCGCCGACGCGGAGCGGGTGCTGCTGACGGGCATCAGCGCCGGCGGGTTCGGGGCCGGGCTCAACGCCGTGCAGGTGGCCGACGCGTTCCTGCCCGGCCCGCAGATGATCGTCATCGACGACTCGGGCCCGCCGATGACCAACAAGGTGATCGCGCCCTGCCTGCAGCAGACCTTTCGCGAGGTTTGGGGCCTCGACCAGACCCTCCTCGCCGAGTGCGGCGGCGATTGCCCGGACGAAAACGACTTCGCCAGCGGCACCCTCGCCCACGCGCTCGCCAAGTACCCCGACATGCGCTTTGGCCTGTTCTCGAACACGGCGGACACCATCATTCGCACGTTTATGGGCTTCGGCTGGGGCAACGGCATGCACGACAATTGCGGCGGTGTGCCGACGATCGTGCCCGCGGACGTGTATCAGGAGGGCCTGCTCGACCTGCGGACGCAATACGAGGACACCGTCTCGACCTACTATATCGGCCAGAGCCAGGTCCTCTACAATTTCGGGCAGGGGCACACCGTGCTGCGCTCGCCGTCGTTCTGGACCACGGTGATCGACGGCGTCCCGCTCTCGAGCTGGGTCGGCGCCGTCATCGACGGCGAGGTCACGCACGTCGGGCCCTGAGCCCGGGTGTTTGGCCCGCGACGCCGGGCCCGCGCTCGGGGTACACAGGGGGCATGACCCTCGATGTCCGCGGCAAGACGGTGGTATTGACCGGCACCTTCTCCAAGCTCAAGCGGGCCGAGGCCGAGGCCGGCCTCGTCGCGCTCGGGGCGAAGATCGGCAGCGGCGTCAACAAGAGCACCCACCTCCTGTTCGCCGGTGAGAAGGCGGGCAGCAAGATCAACGCGGCGAGCAAGCTCGGGGTCACCGTGCTCGGCGAGACCGAGCTGATGGCGGCGCTCGCCGGGGGCGGCGAGGCGAGTGGCAAGAAGGGCGCCAAGAGGGGCGCCAAGAAGGGCGCCAGGGAGGCGCAGGTGACCCCGGCCTTCGACCTGTCCGGGCTCGATCCGCAGGCGGCGGGTGCGAAGCTGGCGAAGGCGATCGAGGCGCTGGCGTGGGACGAGTTCGACGTCGACCGCGACCTGCCGGGCTTGCGCGAGCTGTTGTACGCCCACGAGCGCGCGCAGGGGGTGACCGCGGCGCATCGGGCCGCGACGGTACACCTGCGGCCCCGCGCGCTGCTGCGGCACGGTCACGGTCACGACGTCGAGGTCTCGTGGGTCGACCTCTCGCCGGACGGTCGCTTCCTCGCCACGGGCTCGTGGGTCGGCGACGATTACCATCGCGGCGGGGTGCTGCAGATCTGGGACGTCCGCGCCGGTCGTTGCGTGAACATCTTGCGGATCGGCGGCGGGGTCGGCTGGCCCGATCACGCCGGCTGCGTTCAGTGGCGCCCCGACGGCCGCCGCGTCGGTCTGGCCTATGACACCAACGGGGTCGGCAGCTTCGACCCCTTCGGCAAGTCTGGCGAGCCCGATTCGTGCGCCTACATCACGGACGGCTGGAACCGGCCGCCGGCCTGGACCTGGGCGCCCAACAGCCGCGACGTCTACATCGCCTGCTGGGGTCCGGAGCTGGCGCTGGGGGCGATCGTGCCGTTGATCGGCCGGCGCCCCGAGCCGCGCTGGTGCGCGCCGGCAGGGCGCGTCGATGCGAAAGATCCCGACTCGGAGCCACGGCTGGAGCCGCTGCACGACGCGACCTGGGCTCACCGGAGCGCATCATCGGCAGCAGCGGCGGGCGGATCTACGCGATCGACGCGAGCAGCGGGAAGATCGCGTGGGAGCAGGCTGCGGCGCCGCCGGTCTCGTTCTCACCGGACGGCGAGGAGTTTGCGATGCACCCCGCGGGCATCGTGTATTACTCGGCGCGGACGGGGCTGCCGACCGGCAAGATGCCGATGCACGTCGGCGCCGAATCGTTGCTGTGGTCGCGCGACGGGGGCGCGCCTCGCCGCGGTGGTCCAGCCGGGCAATCGCTGGGGCGCCGAGCCGGGGATCTTTATCTACGATCGCGGCGACTATCGCTACAGTCCGGACGCGCCGATGCCCGGCGAGGACGAGACCTTGCACGTCGCCTGGAGCCCGGACGGGCGCAAGATCGCCGTGACCGTCGCCGGGCGCCTGCAGATATGGGAGCTCGGCGAGGCGGCGACGCTGCGCCTCGACATCGCGGCGCCGGCCGGCAGCGGCGTGTCGTATGGCGACGGGGTGCTGATCGCGTGGTCGTCGTTCGGGCTCGCGTTCCATCGCGACAGCGACGGCGCCGTGATCGGCGCGTTCAAGCCTGCGGTCGAGGCCAGCGGCGAGAGCCCGATCGGCGACGAGCTCGGGTCGGCGTGGGACTTCGATCCCGCGTTCCCGCTCGACGCGGTGCGCGTCGCGGCGGCGCTGCCCGAGGGCGTGGTGATCGGCCCCGAGGACGCGAGCGCCAGCGTCGAGGAGGTCGATGGCAAGATCGCGTGGGTGATCGATCGCAAGTGGGCGTGGCCGTGGCGCTGGGGCGAGGCGAAGATCTGGCCCGATGCGCGGGCGGCCTGCGCCGACCCCGAGGCGCCGGCGATCCTCAAGCGGCAATTCGGCAAGCGCAGCAAGGTCGCGACCCGCGCCGCGAAGACCGCCTGGCCGCCCGTGGGCGGCTCGCTCGACGATATCGCGGGGCTGCTCAAGTCCGGCATTGTTGGCCTCGGCGACGGCTACCACGCGAACGACTACCGGCGAAAGTATGCGGTGCGGACCATGGCGCTGGGGATGTTCGAGCGGGCTGCGGCGGCGCTCGACGGCGAGGACGGGTGGTCGGCATGGAGCGACCCGTGGTTCGCCGCCTACGCCCACGGCGAGACGGTGATGACGGCGCTGGCCGGGCGGGTCGCCGGGGCCCCGGCGTTGACGCGCGAGCAGACCGCGAGCCTCAAGCGCTGGCTGACCGCGGCCGAGGCCTTGCTGAAGAAGAAGGCGGCGAAGGAGACCCCGCAGTGTCGCCCGCTGGCGGTGCTGGGCGCGTCGTGGATCTTGCTCGGCGACGCGGCGCGCGGGGAGAAGGCGCTGGCGACCGCGATCGCCACGATCGACCCGGAGAACAACTCGACCGAGCACCGCCGCGTGGTCGCCGAGGCCCTCGCCGCGGTGGGGAGGATCCGCGACGCGATCACCCACCTCACGAGCGCGGAGGGCAAGCCGTCGTGGACCGAGACGCCCGCCGCGTTCGCGGCGATCGTGCCGCGCGCGTCGGTGGCCGAGCTGACCTACCTGTTGCAGCGCCTGCAGGCGGTCGACGGCCACAATGAGTTCAGCTTGCTCGACCGCGGGCTGGCGCGGCTGATCGAGCTCAAGGCCTGGGACGCGGCGCTCGCGTGGGTGCCCGCGTTCGACGGGCTCTCGACGCGCGAGGCGGAGCTGCGCCTGGCGGCCGCGATGGCGGCCGCCGGTGAGGCCGCGCGGGCCGAGGCCGCGTTCGCAAAGCAGCTCGAGCCGGGCCACGCCGAATGTGCAGACTTTCTCCTCGGCCTCGCGCGCAGCGTGCCCGAGCGCGCCCGTCTGCGCCTCGAGGCGATCGTCGCCGGGGCGGCGGGGCAGCTGGCGAGCCGGCACCACGTGGGATCGTTCCTCGCCAACCTCGGGGCGGCGGCGGCCGTGCTCGGGCGCCTCGATGTCGCCGCCCGCGTCGAGGCCCTCGCGCCCGACGCCTCGGAGAAGTTCGCGGTCCGCGTCGCCGTGTTGACCGAGCTCGCGGTGAACGACCCGGCGTGGTTGACGTGGTTCACGCGCGCCCGAGCGGAGCTCCCGCGCGACCGCGACGCGGCGGTGATCCTCGCGGCGGTGGCCCACCGCGGCGGCCAGAGCGAGGCGAGCACGGAGCTGCTGGACAAGGCGATCGAGGCGGCGCGGGCGGCGAGCTCGGCCGACCTCGCGCTGCAGGATGTCAGCGGTCACATAGCGCGGGCCGGCGACCTTGTCGGGGCGCACCGGGCGTGGCAGGCGATCTCGAAGGGCCGCCGCGCCGACCGCAATGGTTCGCTGATGGACGCCTGCGTCGCGCGCGAGCAGTGGGCCGCGGTCCTCGACCTGCTGCGGCAGATGCCGATGGACCTCAACGGCGCGCCCAAGCGGGCCTCGAAGATCTTGCTGACGGTCGCCGGCGGCGAGGGCTGGTGAGACGCCCGGTCAGTCGCAGGGGCCGACGCCGTTGTTGCCCGAGTTCGTCACCGGGCCGGCGAACATCGCGGTGAGCATGGCGACCGAGCAGGCCGGCAGCGCCGCGTTGTTGGCGAAGTAGCCGTAGCCGTCGACGGTGGCGAGCTTGGGCAGGCCCAGGCTCTTGAGGCCGTTGTTGGTCACGTACATATAATCGCCGACCGTGCTGAGGCTGGGGAGGGTGAAGCTGGCCAGCTTTGTGTTGGCGTCGGCGTAGAAGTATCCGCCGACGCTGGTGAGCGGGCTCGGCCCGAGGTTTTCCAGGCTCGCGTTGTGATCGAGGTACAAGAATCCGTCGACCGTGGCCAGGCTGTCGATCTTCAGTGTTGTCAGGGTGGTGTGATAGAACGCGAGGTCGCCGCCGACCGTGTGCAGGCTGGAAAGGTCGAGCACAGGGCTCCCGGCGCGGTAGAAGCTCGCCGAATCCCCGGTGATCTGGAGCGCCCCGAGATCGAGGTCCACCAGGCTCAGGGCGTGGTCGACGTGGATATATTCGCACACGGAGACGAGCTTCCCGAGGCCGACGCTGGTCAGGGCCAGGTTGTTGTCGAAGTAGACATATTGGCCGACGCTGGCCAGCCCGGGGAGCGCCAGGTCCGTCACCTTGCTGCCCTCCACGTACAGGAAGCCGCTGATGCGCTGGAGGTCGGGAAGGGTGACGCTGGCGATCGTCGTCGACTTGGTGACGAAGAGGCTGCCGTCGATCGCGGTGAAGCCGGCGAGGGCCGCCACGCTGGCGGCGTCGGTGATGTCATATCACCCTGCCACACCTTCGGCGCCGGGCCGATTGTGCACAGTCCTGAATCGGGTCACAGCTGGTCGGCAGCGCGCAGGCGTCCAGCGCGGCGCACACGACGTCGGCGCACAGGTCTGTTCCACCGGTGTCGCCGGTGCTGCTGTCGCCGGTGCTGCTGTCACCGGTGCTGGCCTCGCTGGTGCTGGCTCCGCTGGCCTCGCTGGTGCTGGCTCCGCTGGTGCTGCTTTCGCCCGCGCTGACGCCACCGGTGGTCCCGGTGGTGCTGACCCCGCTGGCCTCGCTGGTGCTGCCGGAGGCGGTGCCGCTGGTGCTGCTCTCGCTCGCGCTGCTTGCGTCGGTGCTGTCCCCCGCGGAGTCGGTCGCGCCGGGATCAGTGCTCGAGCTGGTCGGGGTGGACGATCCGACGGTCCCGGTGGGGTCGGTATCTGTGGCCCCGCTGCTCGCGCTGTTGGTCTCGCTCGTCGCAGGTGGTTCGCCGCATCCGGTCGCAGCGCAGACGATCACCGGGACGAACCACATTCGCGTGCGCATGTTTCCACGCTATCCCACGCGAGGCGCCTTCCACAAGCCCTTTGGGTCGCCCGGCTGGGGGCACGCCGAGATAGATGCAAGTGCGCTCATGATTTACGGGCGCGCCAGGCCCGGGTGTGCAGGCGTGTTAGCATCGCCGACGTGGGCGGCCGACCCCCGGGCGCAGCGAGCGGCCGGGCCATGCCACCCAGCTGCCCCCCCACCGCGGCGGGATGGGCGGCCCGCCACACCCCCCGGCGGCGGCGGGGGGGGGGGGCGGGCGCGCAGCCCGCGAGGCCCGGCCACCCGCAGGCGGTCCAATGGGCCCCGCCGCAGGCGCAGGACTTTCGGCAGACCCGCGGCGAGCCCGGCCCACACCCGACTGGGTCCCGCACCCCGCACCTGGGCCGCACCCGCGCCCGCCCACCCCGTCGCCGCCCCGGTCACGTCAGCCGAGATCAAACCAGAGAGAGTGATACACCCTCACGCCCTGTTACCCCACCCACGAAAAGGCCGACCTTTCGGTAGGCGGGCCGAACGTCGCGGGTTGGTCAGACCAACCAAGGCCCGAAGCCCGGCCCGCCCTCTTTAGCACCCAACCACCTATACACACCGGAGCCACCGAGGCCCCCGCGGCAATCGACCGCACCCGCGGCCGTCCGGCGCGGACCCCCCCCCGCCCGCGCACCTCAAGCAGCGGAGCACCCCCAACCTGGCGCGACGCCCACCCCCAACCGGCCCCGATGTGGGTGGCCTCCCCCCTCCCCGTGAGGTGGGGGTCTGGCACAACCAACAAAGCCTTTCGGGCCCAATTGAGACCGAGCAAACCCCAACGAAGGTCACCTTGCCACCAGCAGGCACATAAACACCGGCGGCTCTTCGTATAGAGCCGCAGAGCGCCGTGCGGCACCGTGCACCACCCCGTTTCCTCATGAAACGCAGCGCGAAAGCGCCAGATCCCGGCTTGCGGGGGAAGGTTAACGCGACCTCCACAAAGGGGGGGCGCCGTCGGCCACGAGCCGGACCAGCGTGTCCAGACGTCCGATCGAACTCTTGGCAGTCGCACGGATGCAAAGGCCCTCCGGTAGCGCGACGCTCCATTTGAGCTTGATAAGAACACCACCCCGGCGAGGTGGCGGCCTCGGGAAAGGTGAACCCGGTTAGTAGCTGATTACCCCCCCCGCCCCGCTAAAACGACTGCCATGGCTCAATCTCCCTCAGAAAGTTAGACTCGCACTCGACATTGCATAGATCAACTCGTCGCCAGCGTCGCGCCCCGGCCGACCGATGTATCCACGCTGGGAAAACCCGAGCCTGCGAAAGTAGGCCCCGCACCTAGTGTCAACGGCTTCGCTGATCGTAAAGTGGATTTGCCGTCCACCGACCTTCGCTACATCGTGGAACAGACGGCCCAATAACCGAGAACCAACGCCGGAGCTTTGTACAGAGTCATCGACGCGTAGCGTGCAGAGCTTGGTCGACCGTGGCGCTACCTTTCCGATGCAAAGGCCCACCAATCTCCCGTCCTCCCTCGCTATAACACGATCGCGTCGACGCAGATCCGGCAGTACACGACGACGCCACCACTCCTCGATCTCTGGATAGAGGGCTGCTGAAGCCCCAAGGAAACTCTCGACGCGGCTGCAGAGAGCGGTGTCACCTGCAATTCACTAACAAGGAAGGCTCCACTGCAGACCCGAAGCGGCTGGCGGCCGATCATGTGTCCGTTGTAAGCGGAGCGGATCCAAAGTGCATCAAGAAAAAACTCCGGGGCAGAACGTGAGTTAATGACCCAGGCTGGGGGTCTGTCGCCCAAATGCCAGGCACATCGGGGCCAACGGGCTCAGAACGGCCGTTGACCGCTCGTCCTTGGCAAACGCTCCGAGAGCGGGGCACCGGACGGTCTAGCGAGAAATACGACGGCGTCCTCAACGCCATCTCTAGAAGCTCGCCGCGGCTGGCGAGCGGCCTTCGCGCGGAGTCGATCATCGCGGCCGCATGCGCGTCCTCAAGGTCGTCTCCGATGCCGCAGTCCATCGGCGGCGCCAGGGGGGGCGCGGGTGTTGGCCAGCGCGCGGCACTGTTGGTCGCGGCGCCGGGGTGTTGGCCGGCGCACCTGGTCGCGGCGCCGATCGCCGAGCGGCGGCGCGGGCTCGGCGGGGGGGGCGCGCGATCTCTGGTCGCGGCGCCGTCGATCGCGCGGGCGACGGCGCCGCGGGGACAGTTGTGGGGCCCAGGCTCGACGAGGCCCATGGGGTGCTCTTGCGGGCGCTCGCGTTGGCCGAGAAGCAGAGCCCCGACGACGTCAAGGTCGGGGGCGCGCTGGTCAACCTCGGCAGCCTGGCGTTGAAGCGCGACAGCTTCGCCGAGGCGAAGGACCTCGAGCGCGGGCGAACGGTGCTGCTGAAGGCCGTGGGCCCCACGAGCAACTATGTGGCGATCGCCGAGGTCGGGCTCGGGAACACCTACCATGAACTCGGCGATTACAAGCAGGCCATGGCGCACTTCGAGGTGGTGATGGCGATCCGCGAGAAGAACCTCGGCGTCGATCACCCGGAGCTGATCACGCCGCTGTGGGCCATCGGGCGCGCGCAGCGGGCGCTCGGGGCGTATGCCCAGGCCGAGGTGTCGCTGCGTCGCGCCATCGCCATCGCCGACCGCAAGCTCGGGCCGAGCAATGCACGCGTGCCGCCGGTGCTGCTCGAGCTCGGCGAGCTGCTGCTGGACCGCGGGCGAGCGCTCGAGGCGCTGGCCGTGCTCGAGCGCTCACTGGCACTGACGCGGCGCAGCGAGGGCGACGCGGTCGAGCTCGGCAAGCGGCGCTTCGCCCTCGCGCGGGCGCTGTGGGACGCTCGCGGCGATCGCCAGCGGGCCAGGCAGCTGGCCCTGCAGGCCCGCGAGGGCTTCGTCGCCGGCGGCGCCAGCCGCGAGCGCCTGCAGGCGGTGGAGCGCTGGCTGGCGAGTCGGCCCCGCTGAGCCCGGGGCGCGGCGGGCCGGGGGGGCCCGCCGGGGGGGCGGGGGGGGGGGGGGGGGGCGGGGCGGGGCCTCGGGCCCGGGCCGGTCGTGCCGGGGCGGGGGGGGGCTGGGCTGCCGCCCGCCGCGGGCGCGGCGCCCGGGGGGGGGGGGGGGGGGGCCGGGGGGGGGGGGGGGGGGGGGGGGGGGGGGGGGGGGGGGGGGGGGGGGCCCCGGGGGGGGGCGCCGGGGGGGGGGGGGGGGGGGGGGGGGGGGGGGGGGGGGGGGGGGGGGGGCGGGGGGGGGGGGGGGGGGGGGGGGGGGGGGGCGGCCGGGGGGGGCACGCGGGGGGGGCGCCGGGGGGGGGGGGGGGGGGGGGGGGGGGGGGGGGGGGGGGGGGGGGGGGGGGGGGGGGGGGGGGGGGCCCCCGGGGCCCCCTTCGGGGGGGGGGTGGCGGGGGGGGGGCGGGGGGGGGGGCGGGGGGGGGGGGGGGGGTGGGGGGGGGGGGGGGGGGGGGGGGGGGGGCCGGGGGGGGGCCCCCCGGGGGGGGGGGGGGGGGGGGGGGGGGGGGGGGGGGGGGGGGGGGGGGGGGGGGGGGGGGGGGGGGGGGGGGGGGGGGGGGGGGGGGGGGGCGGGGGGGGGGGGGGGGGGGGGGGGGGGGGGGGGGGGGGGGGGGGGGGGGGGGGGGGGGGGGGGGGGGGGGGGGGGGGGGGGGGGGGGGGGGGGGGGGGGGGGGGGGGGGGGGGGGGGGGGGGGGGGGGGGGGGGGGGGGGGGGTGGGGGGGGGGGGGGGGGGGGGGGGGGGGGGGGGGGGGGGGGGGGGGGGTGGCGGGGGCGGCGCGGTGCGGCGATCCGGCGGCGGCGCGCGGGGCCAGGCTGCGGCCTGTAGCCTGACTTACATTGCAGGCTTCGCCGCGCGCGCAGCCTCGAAGGCCTCGCCTCCCGCAGCGTGCTGCGCGGCGAGACGCTGGGTGAGAGACCGCGTCGCACACCGGGTAGCGCGGACAAATGTTCGCCGTATGCTTCGCGGCAATTCTCGGGGTTCGCAGTAACAACAATGTTGATGCGGGCACCGGGTGAGCTCCCCATGCCAACAATACGCGTCCTCTGCGCCCTGATCCCCCTGTGCGCTTGCTCCATCTACACACTACCCGAGCTCGACGGCGCCGGCAGCACTGGCGCCAGCGAGACCGGGGCGACCAGCACCGGGCTGCCGACCACCGGCGCGGACACTGGTCCGACGGACGGCAGCTGCGACTTCGCGGGCGAGGTCCAGCCGATCTTCAGCGAGGCCTGCGGGGCCTGCCACGGCGCGCAGGCCCAGGCGGGCCTCAGCCTCGCCGACGGCGCCGCATACGCCGCGCTGGTCGGCGTGGCCAGCACGCAGGTCCCGGCCAGCGCGCGCGTCGAACCCGGTGACCCGGCGGCGAGCTATCTGCTGCAGAAGCTCGGGCCGGGGCCCGCCGTCGGCGGCCAGATGCCGCTCGGCGGCAGCCTCGCGGCGGACCGGGTCGCGATCATCTCGGCGTGGATCACCGCGGGCGCCCCGGAGACCGCGTCCTTCCCCTGCGCGGCGGGGGAGCCGGCGGCCGCGGTGGGTGCAGTCGAGATCGAGGCGGTCGAGCCTGTGGTCGTGGAGGTCGGGGAGATCGTCGAGCTCGACGCCGTTGTGACCGACCTCGAGGGCGAGCCGCTGCCCGCCGCGGCGCTGGTCTGGACCAGCAGCGGCGAGTTGACCCTGTTCGCCGACGGGACCGGCGCCCTGCTCGGCATCTCGCCCGGCACCGTCCAGCTCACGGCCAGCGCGGGCGGCGTGGACAGCCTGCCGGTCACGGTCGAGGTCGTCGCGCACGTGCCCCCGCCCGCGAGCTTCGCCGCGGTCCGTGCGGTCACCACGGCCCGCTGCGCCGTCGCGGGCTGCCACGTCGACGGCGTCGAGCCGGGCGACCTCCGCTTCGACCGCGACGACGAAGCCATGTGGGAGGAGCTGCTCGAGGATTCCACGCAGGTCGGGTCGCTGCGCCGCGTCCTCCCCGGCGCGCCGACCGAGAGCTACCTGGTCCACAAGCTGGTCCAGCGCAGCCCCGCGGTCGGCGGGCAGATGCCGATCGGCGCGGCCCCGATCGACGCCGCGAGCGCGCAGGTGATCGTGCGCTGGATCCTCGCCGACGCGCCCGCCAATTGACCCGGATCGGATTGCGAGCACCACAATGTTTGGAACCATCGCCACGCTTTCCATGTACCTGTCCATCGGGACAGATACCGCCGCGCTCGTCGCCTCCACCGCGGCCGCGCCTCCGGACCCCGGCATCGACTGGAGCGCCGAGGTGCGGGCCGCAAAGGCCAAGCCGAAGCCGGGCCCGCGACCGGCCGCGACCACCCGGGCCGCGAAGCGGTCCCGCAAGGCGCCTCCGACCGTCGCGTCCCCTGCGCCCCCGGTGAGCGAGGCTCCACCCGCCCCCGCCGGGAGCGAGGTCCCGGCGGTCGCCGCTGCGCCAGCGGTCGCGTCCGCCGCGGCCGCCGACACGCCCGTCGCCGCCGGAGACGGCCCCGTGGCGGATGCTCCCGCCGCCAGCGTGGTCGCGCCGGACTCGCCCGGGCTCAGGCCGGCCGCAGAGGTCGGGCCTGTGCTCACGCCGACCGCGGGGGTCGGGCCGGTGCTCACGCCGACCGCGGGGGTCGGGCCCGGCATCACCCATACCGCGGCGGTTGGGCCTGGCGTCGCCCCGGAGCTGCGCACCCGGGCCGACGCGCGGATGCTCCGGCTCGCGGAGACGCGGGCCCGGGCCCAGGTAGCGACGGGCGCCCTGCTGGCCGCGGGCGGCCTCGCGGGCCTGGCGGTGATGGCCAACGGGCTGTACGTCCACGGCATCAGCGAGCGCGAGCTGGCGCGCGGCGGCGGCTACCCGGCGGAGCTGCTCGCCCCGCTGGAGCAGCAGCACGACCGCAGCGAGACGCGGATCGCCGCGGGGGCCGTGGCGGGGGTCGTCGGTCTCGCTCTCGGCGCCGCCCTGATCGTCCCCGGCGTCCGCATCCTACGGGCGGGCCGACCCGCGCACGCCGGCCTCCGGCTCGCCCCGACCGTCGGCGGCGTGCTCGTCAGCGGGCGCTTCTAGAACTGCGGACAATGTCCTCATGGACATGTCCCATGGGACAGAATACGAAGATCAGGGACAGGCGCGCTGGGCCCGTGCGGGCCGCACGCGCCTGTCCCTGCGGACAGCTCACCAGGTGAACTTGATCTCACCGTTGCCGGCGCGCGTGCCCTTGACGGTCGACGCGTTCATCGCGTTGCCGTAGTACGACGATCCGCCGCCGGCACCCGCCGCGTAGGCACCGCCGCCGCCGTAGTAGCCGCCGCCGCCGCCCGCGACGTGGTAGTTCGCCGGGCCGCCGCCGACGCCGAGGCTGCCCGCCTGGCCCGGAGGCGAGCCAGCCGCACCGCCCGCGTTCTGGGTCCCGCCGCCAGGTGCCAGCCAGCCCTGGTTGCTGATGCCCGGGTCGCCGTTGAGACCGCCACCGGCGCCGCCGACCCCGTGATCGGGGCAGCCACAGTTCCCGCCGCCGCCGCCACCGGCGACCAGCGAGCGGTTCATGAGCGTCGCGCCGCCGACCCGCACGTCCGACGCACCGCCGCCGCCGGCCCCGTACTGAGCGCCCGGGCCGCCGCCGTTCCAGCCGCCGACGCTCTCGGTGACCCCCTTGCCGCCGACGTACACGCCCCACTTGTCGCCCGGGTTGCCGGTCAGCGTCGCCTTGACGTAGCCGCCCTTGCCGCCGTCGTCCTGGACGCTGTTGTCGCAGCAGCGTGCGCCGCCGCCCTGGGCTCCGGACAGCTCGACCGTCACCTGCGACACGCAGACCGGGAGCACGAACTCCTGGGCCGCGCCGGTGTAGCTGAAGGTCTGGCTGCCCGGGGCCGCGCCGCCGAGCGTCACGTCGATGCAGCTCGGCAGCGAGTCCGTGCAGCCGTCGTTGTACGTGACGCACACCTTGCCGTTGTTGGCGCCGAACTTGATCGTCACGGCCTCGGTGTCCTGCCCCGCGGTCACCATCGATCCGTTGGGCACCGTCCAGGTGTACTTGACCGCCCCATCGATCTTGGCGATCGAGTACGGCCCCGAGCTGTTGGCGCACGGGGCGAGGTTGCCGGTGATCATGCCCGGCGCCGGACCGGCCGCCAGCGGCTCGCAGGTGCCGGTGCTGCACTGCTGACACTGCGCGCAGGGCATGTCGCAGCCGCCGCAGTTCGCGTTGTCGGTCTGGGTGTCGACGCAGGCGCCCATGCAGGCTTCGAGCCCCGGATCGCAGTCCAGCGCGCACACACCCGCGCTGCACAGCTCGGTGTCCAGGCACGGCATGTCGCAGCCGCCGCAGTGCGCCGGATCCATCTGCGTGTCGACACAGACATCGCCGCACGCGACCTGTCCCTCGGGACAGTCCAGCACGCAGCTCCCTGCATCGCACAGCTGCCCCACGTCGCACGGCGCGTCACAGCCGCCGCAGTGCGCCGCGTCGATCTGGGTGTCGACGCAGGCGCCCCCGCACTCGACCAGCGGCGCCTCGCAGCCCGGCCCGGTCGTCGCCGTCACCGCGGTCGTCTCGGGTTCGCCGGTGCTGCCCCCGGAGCTGGTCCCGCTCGCGCTGACGCTCGTGGTCGGCGCCCCGGTCGGCTCCTCCGTCGTCCCCGGCTCGCCGGTTGTCGTTCCGGGCACGCCCGTGGTCGTCTGCTCCGCCTGCGTCGACGACGACTCGGCCCCGGTCGCTGTCCCGGAGTCACCGCAGCCGAGCGCCGCGCACAAGCCCAACACACCCGCACCCACCATCCATTGCTTCATCATCACGCGACCTCCACGGATGCGACTATCAGCTAACACGCGCCCCGTCCGCTGCAAATTCGGCGGCCGCTCGCGCACACTCATCGCCCGCGGCAGGGAGCTGTCGCCCATTCGCCGCGGCCGCGCGGCCCGCGGCGGGCGCGCGTCCGAGCCTGTCCCATGGGACAGACTACGAAGATTGGCTCGGCGCGGGCTCTTGCGAGCCGAGCTTGATCTCGACGTCCAGGGTGGGCTCGTCGCGCTCGTGGCGACGCTGCGCGAGGCGGGTGCGGACGGCCTCGACGATCGGCGGGGCGATCAGCGAGGCGCCGGTGGCGAGGACCGAGGAGACGGCGGCGATGCCGAGGCCGATGGGGCCGATCGGGCGGCAGCCGAACACGTGGCTGACCCCGGGGGTCTCGACGAGCACGAGCATCAGCGCGGCGGAGCCGAGGCTGGCGGCGAGGACCTCGGGGGTGCGCTGACCGGTGATGAGGGTCTGGCCGAGCTGGGTGCCGACGAGCGCGAGCAGGGCGACCGTGGGTGCGCCGCGTCGGCCACCGGGGAGCAGGTGAGCGACGACCCAGGCCGCACCGGCGCCGGCGGCGGTGGTGGCCGCGCGGATAGCGATGTCGCGGTCGAGGGCGCCGCCGAGGGCCGCCTCAGGGCCCTCGGCGAGGAGGTCGCGCAGGCTCGCCGCGGAGGGCGGGCGGAGGGCGATCGCCATGGCGGGGGCGACGTCGGTGAGGAGGTTGACGAGCAGCAGCTGGCGGGCGTTGAGCGGGGAGCCGCCGCCGAGCAGGCCGGCGATCAGGGCGAAGCTGATCTCGCCGAGGTTGCCGCCGGTGAGGATCGCCACCGCGTCGCGGACGGAGGACCACATGGCGCGGCCCTCGGCGATCGCGTCGACGATCGTCTCGATGCGCTCGTCGATGACGACGAGGTCGGCCGCGTCGCGGGCGGCGACGGTGCTGCGCTCGCCGAGGGCGATGCCGACGTCGGCGAGGCGGATCGCGGAGGCGTCGTTGGCCCCGTCGCCGGTCATGCCGACGACGCGACCGGCGCGCTGCAGGGCCTTGACGACGCGGACCTTGTGCGCCGGCGTGGCGCGGGCGATCACGCCGACCCGCGGCAGCGCGGCGTCGAGTGTCTCGTCGGACATGTCCTCAAGTTCAGGTCCGGTGAGCACGTCGCGGTCGCCGAGCAGGCTGAGCTCGTCGGCGATGCGCCTCGCGGTGCGCGGGTGGTCGCCGGTGATCATGATCAGGGCGATGCCGGCGGCCTGCAGGCGGCGGATGGCGACGGCGGCGGTGGCCCGCGGCGGGTCGCTGAGGGTGACGAAGCCGCGGAAGATCAGCTGGCCGACGCGGGTGTCGTCGAGGTCGCGCTCCTCGCTGGCCGCGCGCTCGGCCACGGCGAGCACGCGCAGGCCCTCGGCGGCGAGGCGCTCGGCCTGCGCGAGCGCGGCGCGGCGGTCCTCGTCGGTCAGCGGGACGACGAGGTCGTCGCGGGTCCACCGCGAGCAGCGCGGCAGCAGCACCTCGGGGGCGCCCTTGGCCGAGAGCCACAGGCCGGCGGGCGTGGCCCCGAGGACGGCGTGGAAGCTGCGACCTGGCTCGAAGGGCATCTCGTGGAGGCGGCGCCAGTCGGGGCGCTCGAGGGTGGTGGTTACGGCGAGGCGAGCGGCGCCGTCGACGACGGCGCGGTCGGTCGGGTGGGGCAGCTCGCCGTGCAGTGGGGCCGCGGGCGAGGCGCGCAGGGCCGCGGCGAGCAGGCCGCGGGCCCAGGGGGCGAGCTCGCCGTCGTCGACGCGGGCCTCGCGACCGGGCTCGGCGAGGCCGTGGAGGCGGATCTTGCCCTCGGTGAGGGTGCCGGTCTTGTCGGCGCAGAGGACGTCGAGGCGGCCGAGGGCCTCGACGGTCCGCGGGTTGCGGACCAGCGCGCCGCGCTGCGACAGGCGGCGTGACGCGGCGAGCTGGGCGACGGTGGCGAGCAGGGGCAAGCCCTCGGGCACCGCGGCGATCGTCATGCTGACGCCGAGGTCGATCAGCTGGTGGATGTCCTGGTGGCGGAACAGGCCGGCGCCGACCAGCAGGGCGCCGCTGAGGCCGGCGATCGGGAGGGTCGTCTCGGTGATCTTGCGCAGGCGGGCCTCGACGCCGGTCTCGGGGCTGAGCTCGCGCAGCGAGGCCATACCGCGGCGGGCCTCGGTGTCGCCGCCGACGGCGACGACCACCGCGCGCGCGCGGCCGGCCGCGATCGCGGTGCTCTCGTAGATCATGCTCGAGCGCTCGGCGATCGCGGCGGCGTAGCAGGGCGCGGGGTCCTTGGCGATCGGCAGCGACTCGCCGGTGAGGCTCGACTCGTCGACCTCGAGGTTGTCGGCGGAGATCAGGCGGCAGTCGGCGGGCACGACCTCGCCGGACTCGAGCTCGACGATGTCGCCCTCGACGAGCTCATCGGCGGGCAGGCGGTCCCAGCGACCGGCCCGGAGCACGCGGACGATCGGTCGCTCGCGGCGCTCGAGCGCGGTGATCGCGAGCTCGGCCTGGAAGCGCTCGACGCCGCCGATCGTGGCGTTGATCGTGAACACGGCCGTGATCAACGCGGCGTCGAGGAGCGAGCCGGTGACGGCGGACAGGGCCGCGCCGGTGACGAGGATCGGCGTCAGCGGGTTGACGATCTCCTGGGCCACGGCGGCGACGAACTGGCGCGGGCGGGAGGTGGTGGGTGGCGGTGGGTGGCGGCGCTGGGCGGCGAGCTCGGGGCTGAGGCCGGCGTCGGCGCTGCTGTCCAGGCGCGTGAGCACGGCGCCGCTGTCGAGGCGGTGCCACGGGGTCGGGTCGGCGATCGTCGGGGCTGGCCTTCGGGACAGGGCGCTGGCCTTGCGCAGGCCGTTGGCGAGGGCGATGAGCGAGGCGGCGTGGGTCGCCAGCATCACCTGCTGCGGCTTGGTCTTGCGCAGGCCGCCGAGCGCCAGCGCGGCGCCGAGGGCCGCGCCGACGCCCGCGAGCACGACGCTCTGCTGGGCGACGTCGCGGGCCATCGCGCAGGCGTCGACCAGGAAGACCGCGTCGCGCAGGTCGTCGCCCAGCAGGATGTCGGCGCTCCACGGCGGCCGCTCCGGGTCGAGGGCGAGGCCGATGCCGACGGCGGCGCGGGCCAGCGCCGCGGGCGAGGCGCTGGCGACCACCGCGACCACGCGGCCGTGGCGCTGGAGGTCGTGGACGGCGTCGGCGAGGCCCGCCGCGGGCACGCTGTCGTGGGCGCCGAGCAGGCGCGCGAGCCCGGGGTCGTCGGCCGCGAGCACGAAGTGCAGCCGCGAGCGGCGGATGCTGGTCAGCAAGGCCTCGGCGCCGCGGCGCAGGCTCGGTCGCAGCAGGACCAGCGCCGCGACCTCGCCGGCGTGGGTGAGCACCAGGCTGTGGCCGTGCCACGCGGCGGCGGCGGCCTGCAGGCTCTCGGGCAGGCCGGCGGGCGCGAGCGCCTCGGCGGGTCCGAGCGACCAGTCCTCGAGGACATGTACGGAAGACCAGGTGGTGCCGTCGAAGAGACGTCCGGCGTGGACGGCCACGAGGACGCGGGCGCTGCCGGGGGCGGGCAGGACGGTCGCCATGGTCTGCTCGCTGGAGAGCAGCGCGTCGGCCTCGAGGGCGACGGCGTCGACGCGGTCGAGCAGGCGCAGCGCCGAGCTGCGCAGCACGAGCGCGCCGCGGCGGCCGAGGTTGACCATCAGCTCGGCGGCGAAGATCGTGCGGCCGTAGAGGGCGGCCTTGGGCAGGCCGCCGAACAGGGGGGCGAGCGCGGACTCGAGGTTGTGGGTGTCGGCGATGCCGACGACGAAGCCGCCGAGCGAGGCGAAAAGGGCGTCGTTGGCGTAGCGCTCGACGATGCTCTCGGGCAGCGGGGTCGGGCGCGGCTCGAGCGGGAGCGGGTCGACGCGGCGCGGGGCGCCCGGGCTGGCGCAGAGCTCAGTCTCGCGGCGGGTCCAGGCGTCGCGGCGGGCCTGGTCGGCGCGCAGCTTGACCGCCTGCACGAGCATGTCGATGAGGGGGCCGAGGGGGCCGGCGCCGACGGCCTGCACGAATGCATTGGTGACGCCGACGCCGACCTCGGTGGCGGCGGTGCCGAGGCGGTCGACGAGCAGCTGGCGCAGGCGCGGGGTGTTGTCGACGACCGTCATTACCGCGGCGAGGTCGAAGCCGGCGCGGCTCGGGGCGAAGCCGACGATGCGCAGGCCGCTGCCGAGCACGACGCCGATGGCGTCGGCCCCGAGGTCGACGGCCTTGCGCAGCAGCGGCTCGAGGTCGGCGGGGTGGTCGGGGATCGTCTCGGCGAAGGGGAGCTCGCGCAGCTGCAGGCGCAGCTCGATCGCGTCGACGATCGTCGCCAGCTTGTCGACGCTCCACAGGGTCGGGTCGAACTCGATGATCGCGCGGCCGACGAGGCCGTTGAGGCGGACGCTGGTGACGCCGCCGAGGCCGGCGAAGGTCGCCTCGACCGCGTCGGCGAAGCGGGCGAATTGCGGCGGGGCCAGGGCGCGGAGCTCGATGTGGGCGCGCGAGCCGTCGCTCCACGTGCGCCGCTGGCGATGCCCGAACAGGTTGATCGCGGTCTTCAGCCACGCGGGTGGCCGCGGTGGTGTGATCGCCTTGAGGCGCTCGAGCAGGCCCATGCGGCCCGCATGAGAGCACGGGCCGGGGGCGGGGGGCCAACGCAAATTCAGGCGTGCCTGGGCGCTGTGCCCGCGATCCGTCGCGGATCAGGTCGGCGTCGCCGCGGACTCCGCGAGCTGGACCGGGAATTGGCGGACGAACAGGACGTGGCGGATCGCGCCCAGGAGGTCGCGCGGCAGGCGGCTGAAGTAGCGCATGGCGCTCGGCAGCTCGCCGAAGGTCCGCTCGAGCTGGTGGAAGTGTGGGTCGTCGCGGACGTTGTCGCGGAGCAGCTGCGGGGCGCCGAGCGGACGGGCCCGGAACGCTCGCACGTGCTCGAGCAGGCGCGCGTGATAGTTCGAATCCTCCACGGTGGCGAGGATCGAGGCCGTGCGCGGGTGGGTGCCGGCGAGGATCTGGACGACCTGGTCCTCCATCGCCTGCAGGCCGTCCGGGAACGAGGCGAGCAGCTGGAGGTCGTAGTCCGGGTTGGCGTGGACGACCTGCAGCACGTGGCCGATGATGGTGTCCCGCTCGCTGTTGAAGCCGGTCGGGTCGGTGAGCGAGGCCGGGTCGTCGAGGAATCGCAGGAGGGTGTGAAAGTAGAAGTTGATGCCGCGAGATTGATAGTAGTCGGCGGCGCAGGGGACGATGAAGAATCGCAGCATGTCGATCGCGCCGGTGATCCGCTGCAGGCGCGTCGGGATCTCGTCGATATAGCCCGACGCCTGCAGCTGCCGCATCCGCGGCAGGACGTGGCGCTCGTCGCCGTAGTGGCGCAGGCTGCCGAGCAGGCGGCGAAACTTCGCGTGGCGGGCCGGGCGGTCCCCGACGGCGCGCCGCAGCAGCCGCAGCGGGGGCTCGCGCAGTCGATCCGTGACGGTGCTCTGGGAGGCGGTGCTCATGGGGCGGGACGATAGGTCGTTTTGTGGGGCGTGCAAGGAGTTGCGCGCACATAAGCGACACCGCGCAATCTCACGGGCGTGGGCCGCGATCGTGCCCCGGACGCAGGATCTGCCGGGTGGCGCGGGGCAGCCGGGTCGGGTCGGGATGATATGGTGGCAGCGGCGTGCAGGTCCGCGAGGTACTCGATAATGTCGCCGGGGCGCTGGGGATCGCCGTCACGGTGCTGTTCTCGCCGATCTTGCGCGCTATCTATGCGCGCTGGGGTGCGCGCGACGAGGAGGTCGCGGCGGCGCTGCCGGGTGATGCGGTGGTGCCGGGGGCCAGGCTGTGCTCGACGCGGGCGATCGAGATCGCGGCGCCGGCCCGGTCGGTGTGGCCGTGGCTGCTGCAGCTCGGTCAGGGCCGCGGCGGGCTCTACAGCTACGCGGGCCTCGAGAACCTCGCGGGCTGCCGGATCACGAACGCCGACGAGATCCTCCCCGAGCACCAGGGCCTCGCGGTCGGCGATGAGATACGGATGGGCCCCGCGGGGTATCCGGTGTTTCGTGTCGCCGAGGTCGTGCCCGAACACCACCTCGTGTTGCAGGCCCGCGACCCGAGGACCGGGGCGCCGGGGGACATGTCGTGGGTCTTCGTGCTGCGGCCGACGGCGACCGGCTGCCGGCTGATCGTGCGCGGGCGCTTGCGGGTGGGCGCCGGGGTCGCGCAGTTCGTGATCTGGCGCGGCATCACGGACCCGATCTGGTTCGTGATGGAGCGCAAGATGTTGCTGGGGATCCGCGCCCGGGCCGAGCGCCTGCTGCTCACTTCATGACGGCGGAGCGTCATCCCCAAGCACGCCGCACCACCGCCGCCGCCACAGCTCGCGCTGGACTTCGCCCTCCCCAGCGACCCCGCCGAATCCTCGCCCAGCTCCTCGCCCAGACCCCGGCGCATCGCCTGGGCAAAGCTCCTCGCCCGGGTCTTCGCGCTCGACGTCACCCGCTGCCGAAAATGCGGCGGCCGCATGCGTGTTCTCGAGGTCGTCTCCGATGCCGACGCCATCGCCAGAATCCTCCACGGCGCCCGCGCTCCCCCTGCGCCTCCTTCTCTTGGACAGGTCCTGTTGTTCGCCTGACCACGCGCCCCGGCGACGTGCTCACCCACCCGCGCCACGCTGCCGTCCTCGCTACCCCTCTCTGGCCCCGGACCGGACGCTTCGTCACGCTCGCGCTTCCCCTCACGCCCACGACCGTGCCAAAATCCCCCGACCGCGGGCTCCCCGCCGCTCCCCGGGCCGCTCCCCGGGCCGCTTCGTACTCACCCTCTCGCCCAAATTCCCGCATTGAAACGCTTAAGCGCGCCTGGCAACGCCCCGAATGAGCAGCGTCGCGGGCACCCTGTGTCGGCATCAGTAGAGATACACGGCCCCGGCGAACGCGACCGAGTTATCGGCCTGATCGCCGCCGATGCCGACGGCGGCGCTGGCTTCACTGGGAGCGCCAGCGACGAGGAGGCGGCCGTCGCCGGACAACGCGAGGGCCGTCCCATACTTATCGTTGGTCGCGGGGTTCGATGCCTTGACATACGCCCGCTGGGACCAGATGTCGTTCGCCCGCACGAACACATACACTGCCCCCGCGCTGGTGGCGGCGTTGTTGGCCTGATCGCCGCCGACGCCGGCCGCGGCGCTGTCCTCATTGTACGCGCCGACCGCGAGCATGTTGCCGTCGGCCGACAAGCGGAGCGCCCACCCGAACCAGTCATTGGCCCCGGTGTTGGAGGCCTTCACGTAGGCCTGCTGCGACCAGACGTTGTTCGCCCGCACGAACACGTATGCGGCCCCGGAGTCCATGGCGTTGTTGTTGGCCTGGTCGCCGTCGACGCCGGTGGCGGCGCTATCCTCATAGCACGCGCCGACGGCGAGCGTGTTGCCGTCGGTCGACAACGCGACGCTCTGGCCAAACACGTCGCCTGACTCGGCGTTGGAGGCCTTGACGTGGGCCTGTTGCGACCAGACGTTGTTCGCCCGCACGAACACGTAGACCCCGGACTGACCGACCGCGCCGACGGCCAGGGTGTTGCCGTCGCCCGAGAGCGCGACGCTGCCGCCAAAATTGTAGCCTTTCCCGGTGCTGGAGGGCTTGATGTAGGCCTGTTGTGACCAGGCGCCGTTCGCCCGCACGAACAGGTACACGGCGCCGGCGCCGGCGACGGAGTTGTCGCCCTGGTCGCCGTTGATGCCGGTGGCGCCGCTATCCTCACCTGTCGCGCCGATAGCGAGGGTGTCGCCGTCGGCCGACAGCGTGGCGCTCCACCCGAAATAGTCTTTCGCGCCGGTGTTGGAGGCCTTGATGTAGGCTTGCTGCGACCAGGCGGTGTTCACGCGATTGAACACGTACACAGCGCCAGATTCGGTGGCCGCATCGCTGCCTTGGTCGCCGCCGACGCCGGTGGCGCCGCTATCCTCCGCGTACGCGGTGACCACGAGGGTGTTGCCGTCGGCCGACAGGGCGATATTGTTGGACCAGAAATCGCCCCCGAAGCGGTCGAGCGTGCCGGTATTGGAGGCCTTGATGTAGGCCTGCTGCGACCAGGCGCCGCCGACCTTGACGAACACGTATGCGGCGCCGGCGTTGGCAGCCGAGTTGTCGGACTGATCGCCGTCGATGCCGGTCGCGGCGCTGTCCTCCGTATACGCGCCGACCGCGAGGGTCTGTCCGTCCGCGGACAGGGCCACCGTGGATCCGAAGCTATCACCTTCGGTGTTGGAGGCCTTGAAGTACCCGACCGCCTTGGCCATCGAGTCGACGACGTCCACCGCCGCCGAGTCCGTGCAGCCCTTGTCGTTGCAGGCCTTCAAAATGTAGCTCGCGCCGAAGCGCAGGTGCAGCGGCATGGTCCGCGAGGTCGAGGTCCCGACGATATCGGCGCCGAGCTGCGCGTAGGATGCGTTGGGGGTCGGGCGCTCGAGCAGGCGATAGAAGGTCGCGCCATTGGCGGCCGCCCAGCTGAAGTCGAACTGCTTGACCTGCGAGAAGTTCAGCTTCAGGACCGCGGCCTCCGGGGGCCCCTCGCAGGTGTTGCTGCACTCGTCGTCATCGATGAGGTTGCCGTCGTCGCAGAGCTCGCCGGGGCCTTTTTTGCCGTCGCCGCAGACGTTGAGCTTGCACCCGGGGATGCAGGCGTTGTTGTCGGCGTTCTGATCGCCGTTGTCGCACTGCTCGACGCCGGCCAGGGTGTAGCCGTCGCCGCAGGTGGCCTTCAGGCACTTGGGGGTGCACGCGGCGTCGGCCTTGTTGTTGACCCCGTCGTCGCAGGTCTCGGTGTTGGACGGCTGGATAAAGCCGTCGCCGCAGACCGCCGCGGTGCAGGTATCGGTGCACTTGTCGGTGTTGATGTCGTTGCCGTCGTCGCAGGCCTCACCGCCGCCGACCAGGCCGTCGCCGCAGTCGGGCGAGCTGCAGGCCGAGCTGCAGTCGTCGCCGTCGAGCACGTTGCCGTCGTCGCAGCCCTCGCCGGGGCCCAGCTTGCCGTCGCCGCAGACGTTGAGCGCGCACCCGGCGGTGCAGGCGTTGCTGTCGGCGTTCTGGGCGCCATTGTCGCAGGTCTCGCCGTTGGCCGGCTGGATGAAGCTGTCGCCGCAGACCGCCGCGGTACAGGCGTCGGTACAGGAGTCAGTGTTGTCGGCGTTGCCGTCGTCGCAGGCCTCACCGCCCCCGAGGCGCCCGTCGCCGCAGTCCGGCAAGCTACACTCGGAGCTGCAGCCGTCGTCGTCGAGGTCGTTGCCGTCGTCGCAGCCCTCGCCGGGGCCCTGCAGGCCGTCGCCGCAGACGTTGACCGTGCATCCGGCGGTGCAGGCCTGATCGTCGGCGTTGCCGGCCCCGTTGTCGCACTCCTCGCCCGGGTCCTGGTTGTCATCGCCGCATGCGGGGTCGGGAGCGCCCGTGGTGGTGTCGCCGGTCGAGCTGGCCGAATCGCCGGTCGAGCCGGTCGGGGAGTCGGTCATCGAGCCGGTCGTCGAGTCGGTCGTCGAGCCGGTCATCGAGCCGGTCGTCGGGACGCTGGAGGTGGTTCCGGTATCGGCATCGGTAGTTGCATCCGTCCCCGATGGATCGGCGATGGGGCCGCCCGTACAGGCGAGCAGCGTGGCGAGGGTGAGCGAGAAGATGAGCCGAGGCTGGGACATGGGAATGGCGTTCCTTGGGAAACGGGAGCGCGCGACGCATCGAGCGCCGCCGCGCTTTGAGAGGCCGATGCATTTGGTGCCTCGGGCCGCGCCGATCCATCACTCGATCTCAGAAATTCGCGGGGCGCGGGGTCGCTACGGTCGATGTACCGGCTCGCGGTCAGAACAACCGGACTTGAGCGGGCCGATGGGGCCGCGAGAGCTTGGGCGCCGTGAAGGAGGCGGGCGATGTCGTCGGGGTCGTCGACCACTCCGAGGCGCGTATGCGGCCACCGCCCTGGCAATCGATGTCGGGCGAAGCTGGGCGGCAGCCGCGACCTGGGCGTTCGCCGCCACCCCGCCAACCTGGACCCGTCACGCCCCGGGTGGGCGCAGCTGCACGATCGCCGGGTTGTCGCGCCTAAGAAGTTTGAATTGGGATTTTGGGGGCGAGGGTGAGCACGGAGCGGCCCCCGTGTGCGTCGAGCCGCGGTGCCGACGATTCGCGGCACGCAAGCGCTGCACCGGGCGACCCACCCGGGTGGCCGAGGCGGCCGGTCCGGGCCATGGTGGGCGCCCGCGAAGAGGAGCGAATGGATGCCCAAGATGAGAGCTGCGATCTTCGTCGAACCCGGCCGCATCGTCCTCGAGGACAAGCCGATCCCGGACATCGGTCCGCTGGACGCCCTCCTTCGGGTGACCACCACGACCATCTGCGGCACCGATGTGCACATCCTCCGCGGCGAGTATCCGGTCCGCAAGGGGCTCACGATCGGGCATGAGCCGGTCGGCGTCATCGAGAAGCTCGGCTCGGCCGTCACGGGTTACCACGAGGGCCAGCGGGTCATCGCCGGCGCGATCACCCCGTGCGGCCACAGCCACGCCTCGCTGGCGGGCATGCACTCGCAGGACGGCCCGGGCACGCGGCACGGGTGGAAGCCGATGGGCGGGTGGAAGTTCGGCAACACGATCGACGGCTGTCAGGCGGACTACGTCGTCGTCCCGGACGCCATGGTGAACCTCGCGCCGGTGCCCGAGGGGCTGTCCGACGAGCAGGTGCTGATGTGCCCCGATATCCTGTCGACCGGGCTCGGCGGGGTCGAGAGCGGCCGCGTTCGCGTCGGCGATACGGTGGCGATCTTCGCCCAGGGGCCGATCGGCCTGTGCGCCACGGCCGGGGCCCGGCTCGCGGGCGCCACCACGATCATCGCCGTCGATGCGCTGCCCGATCGACTGGCGATGGCGCGGCGCCTCGGGGCCGACCACGTCGTCGATCACACGCAGCAGGACCCTGTCGCGGAGATCCTCCGCATCACCGACGGGCGCGGCGTCGACGTGGCGATCGAGGCGCTCGGCACCCAGGCGACCTTCGCGGCCTGTCTGCGGGTGTTGCGCCCGGGCGGCACGCTGTCCAGCCTCGGGGTCTATTCGACGGACCTGACGATCCCGCTGGCCGCGTTCGCGGCCGGCCTCGGCGACAACACGATCGTGACGACCCTGTGCCCCGGCGGAAAGGAGCGCATGCGGCGATTGCTGGCGGTCATCGCGTCCGGCCGCATCGACCTCGGGCCGCTGGTGACGCACCGCTTCAAGCTCGAGCAGATCGAGGCGGCGTATGAGCTGTTCGCCCATCAGCGCGACGGGGTGCTCAAGGTGGCGATCACGCCGTGATGCACCCGCGGGCCAGGCCGTGGCCAGGCCCCGGTCGCTCATTGCGGGGTGTCGCAGCTGGCCCAGTTGATGATCTGGTCCTTCTCGGCCGCGCTGAGCTTGGGGCTGCCCGACGGCGGCATCGAACCCGAGTCGACCTGGGACAGGGCGATGTCGGCGTCGGCGACGGCGGCGTCGTAGCTGTCGTAGTTGATCCCGGAGGGCGCGCCGGCCCGACTACCGCCGCTGAGGCTCGAACTATGGCAATTGGTGCACCGCGCCCACGCCGTCATGGCCGCGTACTTCGGCACAGTGACCTGCTTGCAATCGACGTTGGTCGCGCCCGAGCAGGCGAAAAGCAGGTGTGAGAGGGAGAGGAGGACAAGTGTTCGGACAGCTGTATGCATGAGAGTTCGCCGTGAGATCGTGGGCCACCGCGGACGTAGCAAGCGGCGTACCAGCAACCAGGGCATGGATTCTATGGTTGTGCAGGCGATCGCGGCGCAAGCCGTGCATGTAGCGAGCGCAAACGAAGCGCCGAGGTGTTCCCGCGAGGTCCGCAGGGGGCGCCGGGCCGCGTGGGTTCGGGTGGCGCGGTCGGGTTGCGGAGTGCGTGGGGGGTGCTACGAGAGCCGGAATGATCGACCTGCCTGATGTCCATCGCCTGATCTCCCAGCCCGGCGCCGACCATACCCTCTCGCTGTATCTGACGGTCGACGCGTCTCGCCTCGAGAATCAGGGCGCGACCCCGGGCTGGCGGATCTGGCTGAAGAACGGGCTGCGCGAGCTAAGCGCCGCGCATTCGGAGGACGCGACCCTCGCCGCCCTGCGCGCGCGCGCCGAAACGCGGCTGGGCGACTATCACGGGCACAGCAAGGCGCTGGCGCTGTTCCTGACCCCGCACGCGGAGCAGCTGTTCGAGCTGCCGGTGCCGCTGGCCGAGAACTCGGCCAGCTACGGGCGCGCCGCGCTGGCGCCGTTGTTGTGGTTGATGGACGAGTACGAGCGGACCCTGATCGTGATCGTCGATCAGGAGCGGGCCCGCTTCATCTCCGGGTATATGGGCGTGGGCAGCCGCGAGGGCGCGCACAGCCACGATTTCGTGGCACATGAGTATCCCGAGCGTTCGGGGCACAACCAGGACGCGTTCGCGGCGAGCGCGGCGGAGCACCAGCGGCTGTTCCTGCAGGGGGTCGCCGAGCAGGCGCGGCGGCTCAAGGACGAGACCGGCGCCGGGCGCCTGATCGTCGGCGGCAACGACGAGGTCGCGCACGCGCTCAAGCACGCGATGCACGAGAGCGTGGCCAAGGCAGTGGTGGCGATCGTGCCGATCCCGCAGCGGGCCGACGACCGCGAGGTCGTGCGCCTGGCGCTGCCCTTCGCCCTCGCCTATGAGCGTGCGCGAGAGGTGGAGCTGGTCGACGAGGCGATCAACCTCGCGAAGTCCGGCGGGCGCGGGGCGCTGGGCCTGGCCGCGGTGGCCGCGTGCCTCGAGCGGAAGCAGGTCGAGCTGCTCATGCTGGCGTGGCCGATCGACGATCCGGAGCAGCGTGAGCAGCTGCTGCGCGAGGCGCTGGCCGCGGGCGCCACGATCGAGCTGGTCTCCGGCGTCGCGGGCGATCGCGTGCGTGCGGAGGGCGGCGCGGTGGCGCGGCTCTTCTACGTCGTGCACCCCGAGATCCCGGCGAGCCAGGCCTGAGGCGCGGCGCGGCGCTTCGCCGTCGTGACCCCGAAATCCCGGCCGGAGGCGCCGCGTGTGGTATTGAAGCTGCGAGGAATTTGCCGACCTACGAAGTCAAGTTTGAACACTTCAAGGTCGGCGGGATCCTGTATCATCTGCGTTCGCTGCTCGAGCGGCAACAATTCTCGGACCCCGATCAGGTCGCGGAGAGGCTCGGGATCTCGCCCGCGTCGTGGTCGCTGTTCGGCGTGTTATGGCCGGCGGCGTGCGTGCTGGCGGAGAAGCTCAGCCGCATCGACCTCAAGGGTCGGCGGGTACTCGAGGTCGGCTGCGGGCTGGGGCTGGCGAGCCTGGTGGCCCACGCGCGCGGCGCGGACGTCACGGCCAGCGACATCCACCCGCTGGCCGACAGCTTCCTGCGGGCCAACGCCACGCTCAATCACCTGACGCCGATCCCGTTCCACCGCGGGGACTGGCATATCGTCGATCCGGGGCTCGGGCGCTTCGATCTGATCGTGGGCAGCGACCTGCTCTACGATCGCGGCCTGCCCGGGGCGCTCTCCGATCACATCGAACGCCACAGCTGCGGCAGCGCCGAGGTGATCCTGGTCGACCCGGACCGCGGCCTGCAGGCGCGATTCGGCCGAATGATGGGCGTGCACGGCTTCGATCACGCGACCCTGCGGGTCGCCAGGCACGCGACCGCGGGCGGGTCCTTCAAGGGGCAAGTACACACATATTCGCGGGTCCGCGCCGAGGCGGCGCCAGCGTAACTCCGTCGCTCATCGAGCCTTCAGGGTGGCGTTGCTGGTGGGCAGATCCTTGCGGATTTGCCGACGGCGCGTGCGCAGGAGCCTCCACCGGTCCAATGGGTCGAGGGCCGAGCGAGATCTCCATGATGAGATTGCGCCGCACCGCGCGAGGTACGACATGGGCCGTGCGGTCGGCCGGAGGTGCAACCCCTGCACGCTAGCGCAGGATCTTTCGTCCCGTGACCGCGATGCCGACGCGGCGCGCCGGCATCCGGTCGGCACGGGCCTTGCTTGGCCCGCTGCCATGATTCTCCGCTGCTTGTCCCGCCCGGCTGCGGCCGCGCTCCTTCTAAGTTGCTCGTCCCCCGATGGCGGTGAGACGGGTGCCATCTGCGGCAACCATGTCCTCGACCCCGGCGAGGCCTGCGACGGCGAGGGCGACGGCTGCGACGCGACGTGCCACCTGACCGGGGAGGCCGCGTGGACGGCCACGCGCAGCGCCAGCATGGTCATCGACGTCGCCGTCGGCGGCGACGGAACGATCGTCGTCTACGGCGCACCCGATCGGCACGATCCAGCGGTGGGGTACTGGCTGCGGGCGCTCGACGCTGGCGGCGAACAGCAGTGGGAGGTGGCGGTCGACGTGGACGACTTCAACGGCGCGTCTCCCCACCTCGAGATCGGCGACGACGGGGGGATCTTCGTCCAGGGGTCGACCCTGCGCCGTTACGGCCCGGAGGGAGAGCTCGCGTGGCAGGTCACCCCGACGAATGTCGTATACGCGGACGTCGCGGTCGCCGAGGGTGCGGTCTACGTCTCGGGCGCGGCCCCGGTCGACAACGCCGGGTCCGCGGACAAGCTCCGGGTCGAGCGCCGCGATCCGGCCACGGGCGCGATCGTGTGGCAGACGCTCGTCGGCGATGGCTCCGGGGCGCTGCTCCTCACCGATACGACGGTCACCCGCGACAGCGTCATTACCGTCGGTCACCTGCTGGCGCAGAAGAGCGAACAGTCGGGCGCGGTGCGCTTCTCGGTCGACGCGGCCACCGGCGCCCCGGGCCCGGTCGTGCGCGACCGGGACGAATACTGGCACTCGATCGGTGCGTTGCCGTCTGGCGACCTCGTGCTCGTCGGGTACGCCGCAGCCGGTCCGTTCGTCCGTCGTCTCGGTGTCGACGGGGAGACGCGCTGGACCTACTTCTTCGACTTCACGGGGACCTCCGCCGACGGCCCGGGCGACCTGGCGATCGGTCCCGATGGCAGCGTCGTCGTGCTCACCGAAGGCGATCTCGAGGACGGCGCGTCGGAGGCGGGCGTGCGCAGCTTCTCGAGCGACGGTCAGCTCGACTGGTCGACGGTGTTCCCGTCGAGCGACGCCGACGGCCAGGCGCTCACGATCGCGGCGGCGTTCGGGCCCGGCTTTCTCGCGGTCGTCGGCGACGACGTGACCCCCGCGGGGAGCGTCACCTGGGTCCGCAAGCTCGGGCCGACCTAGCCCTAATTTCTCGTGCGCCAAGCAAGCCTGGGAGTGGAGGAAGTGAACCAGAGCAGAGATCTTTCACAGGCTCGCGGGTGGTGACAAGACCATGCTCCCTGATGCTCTTCGCCGCGGGGTCAGCGGGCGGGTGTTGGCCGCTCGTCGAGGTCGGCGCCGCCCCACTCGACGACGGTGAAGCCCTGGCGCCGCTGCTGCGGCAGCTCGGGCGCGCCGACGGACACCGGGGCGTCGCTGCGTTGGAAGATCATGAACAGCCGGATCACGGCGTCGGGCCGCGGCTCGATCTGCATGCGGGCGTAGCGGCCGTAGCGCTCGGGGTCGACGAACTCGATCAGGTTGTGCGGGTTTTGCTCGAGGGCGGGCAGCCAGTAGGTGATAAAGTCGCCGCATTCGCCGTCGCTGAGGGCGAAGCGGCCGCAGGCGCGCTCGAGGAAGCCGGCCGCGTCCTCGCCAGGGACGCTGTGGGCGCGCGCCGGGTCGATCGTCCATTGTGCGCTGGTGCCCTCCCAGAACAGATAGCGGTGGTGGCGGCCGGTCGCGGGGTCGAGGAGGCTGCCGTCGGGATCTGCGGTGACGCTCCAGCCGTCGGGGCCGGGCTTCGGGTAGGTGGCGATCAGGTCGCCGGCGATCTCGACCTGGACCTTCACCTCGCTGCGGGTGCGCGGGTAGAGGTAAATGACGGGCTTGCGCACGGCGATCGGGCGGGTGTTGCCGGGCACGAAGTCGACGATCGTGACCTGCGAGCAGATGCCGACGATGCCGGGCTTGTTCGCGTCGGCGCTGAAGGCGAACACGGTGACGCCGGGCTCGCGCTCGCCGTCGACGACCAGCAGGTCGCGGCGTTGCTCGAGGTTGTAGCCGGCGCGGCGCAGCTCGTCCTGCTGCGGGCCGGGGCCGACCTGCTCGCTAAACGAAGCCTGCACCCAGCGGGCGTTGCGGAAGGGGCCGCCGGCGAGGGTGATGATCTTGCCGCCATTCTCGCTGTCGCGGGCCGAGAAGCCGCTGATGTCCCGCGCGGCTCGCCGGGCGGGGCGCGGGCGCGGGTCGATCGTCAGCTCATTGCGGTCGGGCGAGATCGACAGCACATAGTTGGCCGCGACCGCGGAGGGGACCTGGGTGAGCGCGTCGGCGATCGGCGCGGTCGGGGGCGTGGCAGGGGTCATGGGGGCCGGGGGCGGGTCTGTGGGCTGCGGCGGGGCGACGACGGGCGGCGGGGGTGGATCGTTCGCGACCGGGCCGGGCGGGGTGACGACATATTCCGGCGGCGGCGGCGAGGCGGCGGGCGCGGGGGCGCTGCTCATGCAGGCGGGGACGGCGAGGAGGAGCAGCAGGGTCGTCGGATTGTGGGTGTTCATGGTGGTGGCTTGGCGCTGCATTGGTCAGGCCCTCATCGAGGGGCAGGATCGAGATCAGTGGCGGCGGGGCGGGGGCTCGCCCCAGCGGTTGTTGCGGCGGACGATGTCGAGGTCGTTGTGCCGCACGCCCTGGCGCAGCATCTCGGCGTGGGCGGCGTGGGCGACCATCTGGCGCAGGTAGAACGGTTGGCCGGGGACGAAGTGGTGGATGATGTGGGTGGCGCCGAAGTTCCAGCACAGCAGTTGCATCGGCACGAGGGCCCAGTGGTCGAGGATCTGGTTCTGATAAAAAATGTCGTGCTCGGGGATATCCTCGTAGTAATGGCAGTACGATGATATCAGCGCGAGCGAGGCCTGGCGCAGGACGTTGGGGGCGACCAGCAGCACCATCAGCGTGTTGAGGGCGGCGTGGATCTGGGCGGGGACCTGGGCGGCGAGTTCGGGGGCGAGGAGGGTGAGGAGGGCGAGGGCGGGCTGGGCGAAGAGCACGGCGCCGAACACGATGAATTGCGGGAGGGCGGTGCGCAGGCCGATGTCTGGGCGGAACTCGGGGTTGGCGCGCTGGATGCTCGGGACGACGCGGCCGGAGAAGATCGGGTGGACGGCGATGAGGACGCGATACCAGCTGGCGCGCAGGCCGATGCCGATCAGGCGCTCCTCGATGTCGTCGCGCTGGCCGCTGCGCTTGTGGTGATAGAGGTGGAGGCCGCGGCGAAACCACGGGCTGCCATTGAGCTTGGCCCACGCGATCGTCAGGAACATGAGGCCCTGCACGGCGCGGCGGCCCTTGAAGTAGAGCTCGTGGATGAGGTCGTGCTCGAGCTCGTGGAGGATCGAGATCGGTGCGGGCATGAGCAGGATCGCGGCCCACCACGGCAGGGCGCCGCTGAGGTAGGCCCAGGCGATCGCGGCCATCGCGGCGACGCTGGCGAGGAAGCAGGCCATGCCGATCGCGTCCTGGTGGGCCAGCCAGGGGTGACCGGCGCGCAGGCGCTGCTCCTCGCCGCGGATCGCCCGGGCGATCGCGCGGACGCGGGGCGTCGTGGAGGTTTCCTCGGCGGGGTCTGACATCGCGGGTCCGGGCTCGACCTTATCACGACACCTCACGAGCTCGTGGCTCGTCGCGGGTCAGCGCGGTGAGGGGGCGATGCGACCCATACGTTCGGGCTCGACGCTCGCGGGGCTGATCGATCCCATGAGTGGGCGGTCGTCGATCGGGTCCGGCGGCGGGGCGAAGCCGGGGTGCGGGGGCGGGGGTGGGGCGAAGCCGGGGTGTGGAGGGGGCGGTGGGGCGAAGCCTGGGCGTGGGGGCGGTGGTGGGGCGAAGCCGGGGTGTGGGGGCGGAGGTGGGGGCTCGAAGACAGCGAGGCCGCCCATCGCGGGTGGGGGTTCGATCGGCGCGGCGACGTCGCCCATGCGCTCGTATGTGGGCGGCGGCGGCGGGGCGAACTGGGGCTGCGGCGGACGGTGGGACGTGGGTTTGGGGTCGCAGGGGACGAAGGGTTGGGTCGGCTCGGGGAAGGCGACGGCCTGGCCCATCAGCGGCATATCGATCGGGTCGGGCATCGGCACGGCGACCGGGTGTGTGGGGATATCGATGGGGTCGAGGGTCGGCTCGTGCGGGGGCGTGAGGCTGATCGCGGGCGGCAGGGCGGCGTCGTCGTGGCCGTTGCTGCGACACAGCACGTGGCCGGGGGCGAAGTGGAAGGTCGTGAAGGGGCCGGTGGTGTAATTGCAGCCGCCGTCATTCGTCGGGGTGGTGGCCTCGCGGATCGACTCGATCACCGATTCGCCGAGGTCGGCGATCGGGGCCGCCTGGCCGGGGTCGCAGGCGGCCAGGAGGACCGCCGCGAAGGCGCTGCGGACCAGGCCGCGGGTCAGGCGGGCGGCGGGGACCAGGTCGCGAAAGCGCAGGCTGCCGTCGGTCTCGGCGCTGTAGCGGACGCACAGGTTGGCGCCGGCGGACTCGGCGAGCAGGGCGCGGGCGTCGTCGTGGCGCATGGCGGAGAGGTTGTGCACGTGCTTCTGGCACACGCCGCAGAAGCGGCGCTCGGCGTCGCCGTCCATGGCCTCCCAGGATTCGTGGCAGGGGCTGTCGATGGGGAGCTGGTTGCTGCGCATGGCGGTGGGGGTGACGCGGGGTGGCGGCGCGTCACGGGGGCCTGAACGCCGGGGGGCGCGGGTCGCTGACACCTCGATCGTGATCTCCGGGCGGGTGGCTTCGCGCGCGGGACGGTGGCGGGGGGCTGTACACTGGCGCGGGTGGCCGGGGTCACGAAGCTCGGATTGTCGCTGCTGGCCGCGGGCGGGCTGGTGCTGGCCGGGCTGTCGGTGGGGGCGCGGCTGCAGCGGGGCGGGGAGGCGCGCTCGCGGGCGGAGCTGCTGCGGGCGACGCCGCTGCAGGGGCGGGCGGAGTATGTCGGTTCGGGGGCGTGCGTGGCGTGTCACCCGGGGGAGCACGCGAGCTGGTCGGCGACCTATCATCGCACGATGACGCAGCGGGCCGCGCCGGCGACGGTGCAGGGGGCCTTTGATGGTAGGCGGCTGAATGGCGTGGACGGCGAATATCGGGTGGAGCGGCGGGGGGACGAGTACTGGGTGCGGATGGTCGACCCGGCGGACAAGCGGGCGCGGGCCGAGGCCGGGGCGCCGCTGACGGTCGCGCCGATGGTCGAGCGGCGGGTCGTGATGATCACCGGGTCGCATCATATGCAGGTGTACTGGGTCGCGGCGACGGTCGGGCGCACATTGCATGCATTCCCGTTCGCGTGGTTGATCGCCGAGGGGCGCTGGGTGCCGGTGGAGAGCACGCTGCTGCGGCCGCCGGAGGGTGATGTCGTGTATACCTGGAATGAGGTGTGCATCGCGTGTCACGCGGTGGCGGGTCGGCCGGGGGTCGCGGAGGACCTGCGGGACACGCGGGTCGCCGAGCTGGGGATCGCCTGCGAGGCCTGCCACGGGCCGGGGGAGGCCCACGCGGCGCGGCACCGCGATCCGCTGCGGCGCTATCTGCAGCACTGGAGCGGGGCGGCAGATCCGTCGATCGTGCAGCCGGCGCGCCTGCCCGCGCCGGCGAGCGCGGAGCTGTGCGGGCGCTGTCACAGCGTCGGGTTATTTCATGACGAGGCGGCGTGGCGCCGCGACGGCGACTCGCACCGGGCGGGCGACGATCTATCGGCGACGCAGCGGCTGGTGCGGCATCCGCTGCGGGCGTCGCGGGAGGAGGGCCCGGCGATCGATGCATTGCTCGAGCAGGACCCGGACTTTTTGGCCGGGCGCATGTGGAGCGACGGGATGGTGCGGGTGACCGGGCGCGAGTACAGCGGGCTGCGCGAGTCGGCGTGCTTCGCGGGCGGGGAGCTGTCGTGTCTGTCGTGCCACCGCATGCACGGGGCGCCGCCGGACGACCAGCTGGCGGCGGGGATGGACGGGGACGCGGCCTGCGTCGGCTGTCACGCGGGCGAGGCCTCGGCGGAGCACAGCCATCATTCGCCGGGCGCGGCGGGGTGTATGGATTGTCATATGCCGCACACCACGTATGGGTTATTGGGGGCGATGCGCAGTCACCTGATCGATCGGCCCGACCTGGCGCTGACGCTGACGACGGGGCGGCCGGACGCGTGCAGCCTGTGTCACATCGATCGCCCGCTGGCGTGGACGGCCGAGGCGCTCGCGCGCTGGTACGGGCACGAGCGGCCGGAGCTGTCGGCGTTGCAGACGGAGGTCTCGGCGGTGGCGCTGTGGGCCCTGCGCGGCGACGCGGGGCAGCGGGCGCTGGCGGCGTGGCACCTCGGCTGGGGGCCGGCGCGGGCGGTGGGCGGCGGGGACTGGCAGGTGGCGATCCTCGCGGCCCTGCTGATGGACCCGTATGCGGCGGTGCGGCATGTCGCCGCGCGGGCGCTGCGGCGGCTGCCGGTGAGCGCGGGGGTGGAGATCGATCCGGACGGGTCGGTGGAGGCCCGGGCGGCGGTCCGGGATGTGTTGATCGGGCTGCAGCCGCGAGGCGCGGCCGACCCTGCGCGGCTGCGTGGGGCCGACGGGGGTCCGGACGCGGCGGCGATCCGCAGGTTGAACACGGAGCGCGACGAGCGGCCGGTCGATCTGCGAGAGTGAGGCGTGCAGCGGGTCCGCCTTCATCTTCGCCTCGGCTGGTGGTGGCTCGCGCTGTTCGTCGCGGTCGGGGTCGGGCTCGAGGCGCTGCACGGGATGAAGGTCGGGGCGTACCTCGATCTGTCGCAGGCGCCGCGCAGGCACATGTGGACGCTGGCGCACGCGCACGGGACGCTGGTCGGGCTGGTGCACCTCGGCTTCGCGGCGACGCTGCACGCGTGGCCGGGGCTCGCGGAGGCGAGCGGGGTGCGGCTGGCGTCGCGCTGTCTGATCGCGGCGGGGGTGCTGCTGCCACTGGGCTTCTTGCTCGGTGGGGTGTGGATCCTCGGCGGGGACCCGGGGCTCGGGGTGCTGCTGGTGCCGCCGGGCGGGCTGCTGCTACTGGCGGCGGCGCTGCTGATGGCGCGGGCGGTGGCCCGGGGCGTGGAGCGCGGCGATCCGTAGCGTGGCGTCCCAGGTCGGCGCGGGCTTTTAGGGTAGCGCCAGGGCGTCGACTTGCGCGAAGCCCTGATTGCCCGATCCGCCGTTCGTCGACCAGGTCGAGGGGCTCGAATCGACGATGGTGTAGGTGCCCGGCTTGATGTCGACGTTCGGGTAGCAGACCCACAGTCCGTTGATAATGCCCCCACCATAGAGCCCCATCGCCTGCCAGGGGCCGTACAGCGTGTTGTCCGAGTGGCGCAGAGAGATCGTCCCCACAGGCGTATTGCCGATGAGGTAGTGATACGTGTCAATATAGGTGATGTGGCGCGTCTCGGTCACGACGAAGGTGGTGTCCGCGGTGGGGTCACTACCGACCGAGTCGGGGTTATAGTTCGTGAATATTGTGGCCACCGTCGGCGCGCTGGCTGATACGGTGATGGTGGCGGCCACGCTCGCGGTCGGGTCTTCATCGCTGGTGGCGATCAGGTGATAGGTGCCGGGCGTCGCCGGCGCGTCGTATCTCACCGTGCGGGGGGAGCCTTGCTCGACGAACACGCCGCTGTTCGCCGGCGGGTCCAGGCTCCACGTGACATAGCTGTCCGACGCGTTCTCGACGGTCGCCGAGAACCCGCGCCATCCGCCCGGTGGCAGGGTGACGGCGGTCTCGGTGATCTTCACTGTCACAGGCGTATCCGTCGACGCGGTGGTGCTCGCGCCGGTGCTGGTGGGGGCGGACGCGTCGGTCGCGTCGAGCGTGTCGCCGGTGGACGTGTCCGGGCCGGTCGTCGACAGCTGGCCCAGGTCGACGGTGGTCGTGCAGCCCGTGAGCGCGGCGAGGCCGAGTAGGAGGGCGGGCCAGGGGCGGGGGGTTCGGGCTTGTACTCGGGTCATTGGTCGAGCTCTACAGGGTGTAGGCGAGCTGGAGGAGGGAGCCGCCCCAGGCGTTGCATGGGCACCCCGGGTCGACCGCGGTCGGCACGATGTACCCGGAAGCGCCGGCCACCTGGAGGTCGACCACCTGATCGTCCGAGGAGGGCGCCGCGGAGCCGTCGGCGTTGAAACCGAAGATGGACCACTGCGTGGTGGAGGACACGGTGAAGGGGGTCCCGCGCAGGTCGATGTTGCCGAGGCCGAGGTGCTCCGGGAGGTGTCCGGTGGAGTCCATGGCCACCGCGTAGGCGAGCGAGGCGACGACGATCGTGCCCGCCATCGCCTGCCCGGTCGAGCGGGCGAAGGTCTGATCGCCGATCTCGACCAGGAAGCTGTGCGGATCGACGCGGACCCGCGAGTACATCGTCCTCACCGTCGTGTCTCCCGACACGTACTGCGAGAAGTTGATGCCGTCGCCGGACATGGGCAGGATCAGGTACTCGGCGGGCTCCTTGTCCATTTGGTTGCACCAGGCCTGCCAGGGTCGCGCGGGGTCGCCGTCGGCGTAGAGCGTATATTCCCCGTCCGCGGCGCCCGGCGAGGCGACCAGGACCTCGGCGCAGCTTCGCGGGCTGGGTATTGGGCCCTCGGTTCCGGTCGGGGCGGTCGAGCCCTCGCCCGTCGACGCCCCGGTCGTGCTCTCCGTCTCGCTGCCAGTGACCGTCGCCGTCAGGTCCACGGGGAGATTGGCCGTACACGCGGTGAGCAAGGAGAGCCCGAGGGCCACGGGTCGGGCGGTCCCGGGGCGGGGTCGTGGTGTCGATCGGTGCGTCACGCTTGCTCGTGGGCCTCGAGGATCAGGGTCACGGCAGAGCGGCTCGTCGTCAAGCCGACGGTCGTGGTCAGTTCAGGTCCAGGCGAGCGGCGCCGCGCCCTACCCGGCGGTGAGGCTCGCGGACGATTCGCGGCCCCGCCCGCGGCCGGGCGAAGGCGGAGATCAGTACATGTATACGGCGCCCGCGTTGTTGGCGGCGTTGTTGGCCTGGTCGCCGCTGACGCCGGTGGCGGCGCTGTCCTCGAGGAATCCGGCGCCGACGAGGAGGCCGCCGTCGGTCGACAACGCGATGCCGCGCCCGAATCCATCGATCGACGCGGTGTTGGAGGCCTTGACGAAGGCCCGCTGCGACCAGGCCGTGTTCGCCCGCACGTACACATATATCGCCCCCGCACTCTCGGCGCCGTTGCCCTGGTTGCCGCCGACGCCGACGGCGGGGCTGTCGTCGCTGGCGTTGACGGCGAGGGTGTCACCGTCGCCCGACAGCGCGAGGGTGTACGCGAAGTAGTCGGCTGCGCCGGTGTTGGAGGCCTTGACATAGGCCTGTTGCGACCAGGCGTTGTTGACCCGCGCGAACACGTAGGCGGCCCCCGAGTCCGCGGCGGCGTTGTTGGCCTGGTCGCCGTTGATGCCGGTCGCGGCGCTGTCCTCGAAGTTCGCGCCGACGGCGAGGGTGTTCCCGTCTGTCGACAATGCGATGCTCCACCCGAAATGGTCGCTCTTCTGGGTGTTGGAGGCCTTGACATAGGCCTGTTGTGACCAGGCATTGTTCACCCGGACGAACACGTACGCAGCCCCGGCGCCGCCCGCGGTGTTGTCGGCCTGGTTGCCGTTGATGCCGGTGGCGGCGCTGCTCTCACTCCGCGCGGCGACGGCCAGGGTGTCGCCGTTGCCCGACAATGCCACGAGGTTGCCGAAGAAGTCGTTGGCCCCGGTGTTGGAGGCCTTGATGTAGGCCTGCTGCGACCAGCTGTTGTTGGTCCGCACGAACACGTAGGTGGCGCCGGAGCCGGTGACGGCGTTGCTGGCCTGGTCGCCGCCGACGCCGGTGGCGGCGCTGTCCTCCCCCTGCGCGCCGACGGCGAGGGTGTCGCCGTCGCCCGACAGCGCGACACCGATCCCGAAGAAGTCGTGCGCCTCGGCGTTGGAGGCCTTGACGTAGGCCTGCTGCGACCAGGCGTTGTTCGCCCGCGCGAACACATACACGGCCCCGGCGGTGGGGGCGGTGTTGCTGTCCTGGTCGCCGTTGATCCCGGTGGCGGCGCTGTCCTCCTGGAAGGCGGCGACGGCCAGGGTGTCGCCGTTGGCTGACAGCGCCAGCCTGGACCCGAACCCATCGCCGGACCCGGTGTTGGAGGCCTTGACGTAGGCCTGCTGCGACCAGGCCTTGCCCGTCCGCACGAACACGTAGACGGCCCCGGCGTCGACGGCGGCGTTGTTGGCCTGGTCGCCGTTGATGCCGGTGGCGGCGCTGTCCTCCCCCTGCGCGCCCACAGCGAGGGTGTTGCCGTCGGCCGACAGCGCGATCAGCTCCCCGAACACGTCGTCAGACTGGGTGTTGGAGGCCTTGAAGTATCCGACCGCGGTCGCCATCGAGTTGACCACGTCGACGGGCGCCGAGGAGGTGCAGCCGTTGCCGTCGCAGGTCCTCAGGATGTAGCGCGCGCCGAAGCGGAGGTGCAGCGGCATCGTGTGCGAGACCGAGGTCCCGACGATGTTCCCCCCGAGCTGCGTGTACGGGTCATTCACGGTCGGGCGCTCGAGCAATTGATAGTGCGTCGCCCCGTTTGCCGGCGCCCAGCTGAAGTCGAACTGCTTGATCTGCGAGAAGTTCAGCTGCAGCGTCGCTGCCTGCAACCCCTCGCACTCGGCGCTGCAGCCGTCGCCGTCCACGAGGTTGCCGTCGTCGCAGAGCTCGCCCGGGCCGAGCTTGCCGTCGCCGCAGACGTTGAGCAGGCACCCCGCGGTGCAGGCCTTGTCGTCGCCGTTCTGCATCCCGTCGTCGCACTCCTCGACGTCGGTGAGGAGGTAGCCGTCGCCGCAGACGGCGCTCAAGCACAGGTGTGTACAGGGGGCGTTGTCGTTGTTGTCCACGCCGTTGTCGCAGGCCTCGCCGTTGGACGGCTGGATGAAGCCGTCGCCGCAGGTCGCGGCCGTGCAGGCGGCGGTGCACGCGTCGGTGTTGACGTCGTTGCCGTCGTCGCAGGCCTCGCCGACCCCGGGGAGGCCGTCGCCGCAGTCCGGCAGGCTGCACTGGGACGTGCATCCGTCGCCGTCGAGGACGTTGCCGTCGTCGCAGCCCTCGCCAGGGCCCTGCTTGCCGTCGCCGCAGACGTTGATCACGCATTCGGCGGTGCAGGCCTGATCGTCGCCGTTCTGGGCCCCGTTGTCGCACGCCTCGGCGTTGGACGGCTGGACGAAGCCGTCGCCGCAGGTCGCGGGCGTGCAGGTATCGGTGCACGCGTCGGTGTTATCGTCGTTGCCGTCGTCGCAGGCCTCGCCGACCGCGAGGAGGCCGTCGCCGCAGTCCGGCAGGCTGCACTGGGACGTGCATCCGTCGCCGTCGAGGACGTTGCCGTCGTCGCAGCCCTCACCAGGGCCCTGCTTGCCGTCGCCGCAGACGTTGATCACGCATGCGGCGGTGCAGGCCTGATCGTCGCCGTTCTGGGCCCCGTTGTCGCACGCCTCGGCGTTGGACGGCTGGACGAAATTGTCGCCGCAGACCGCGGCGGTGCACGCGTCGGTGCACGCGTCCGTGTTGTCGGCGTTGCGGTCGTCACAGGCCTCGCCGGGGTCGAGCGCGCCGTCGCCACAGTCGGGCGAGCTGCACTGCGCGCTGCAGCCGTCGCCATCCACGAGGTTCCCGTCGTCACAGCCCTCGCCAGGGCCCTGCTTGCCGTCACCGCAGACGTTGATCTCGCATCCGGCGGTGCAGGCCTGATCGTCGCCGTTCTGGGCCCCGTTGTCGCACTCCTCGCCGACGTCCTGGACGTCATCGCCGCAGACCGGGTCGGGCGTGCCTGTGGTGTTGTCGCCGGTCGAAGCGGTCGTCGTCGGATCCATGGTCGGATTCGTCGTCGGGTCCGTGGTCGGATTCGTCGTCGGGTCCGTGGTCGACCCGGTCGACGTGCTGGTCGGTTCAGCGGTCGAGGCGCCGGTCGTGCTCGCGGTCGTTCCAGGTCCGGTGTCCGTGTCCGTCTCGGGATCGGCGATGATGTCGCCCTGACAGGCGAGCAGTGTGGTGAGCGCGAGCGGGAAGAGGAGGCGAGACTGGGGCATGGCAATTATCTCCTGAGTGGGACACGAGTTCGGAGCGCCTTAACATCGCCGGCGCACGCGAATGAGGCTGTGAATCGACGCAGAGCGTGCTCAGTGCGAGCCCGCAGGGATGAGGTAGCTCGTGTGCTTTGTTCCTCGGCCCGGACCGATCCATCACTCGATCTCAGAGCAACTCCCCGTCTCGGGTCCAGGCGGGCGGCTCCGCGGCTCCGTGGGAGTCAGTAGAGATAGACCGCGCCGGCTCCGGGCGCGGAGAGGTCGGTCTGGTCGCCGCCGACGCCGGCCGAATGGCTGCTCTCGAGGAAGGCGCCGACGGCCATGGTGCTGGCGTCGGCGCTCAGGGCGATGGTGCCGAAGCGATTGTCGGCGTGGGTGTTCGGCGCCTTGACGTAGGCCTGTTGGGACCACGCCGCGCCCGCGCGGCGGAAGACATAGACGGCGCCGGCGTCAGGCGCCAGGTCGTCGGCCTGGTCGCCGCCGACGCCGGTGGCGCGGCTGTCCTCGAGCAGGCCGGCGACCGCCATGACGTTGCCGTCGGCGCTCAGCTGGGCGTCGGCGCCAAAGAGATCACCCGGGCGGAGGTTCGAACTCTTCACATAGGCTTCCTGCGCCCAGGTGTCCGCGGTCCGGCGAAACACATAGATCGCGCCAGCGTCGATCGCCGCGTCGTTGGCCTGGTCGCCGTCGATGCCGGTGGCGTTGCTGTCCTCGTTCGGGGCGCCGACGGCCATGGTCTTGCCGTCGTCGCTGAGGGCGATGCTGTCGCCGAACCAGTCGCCCGGCGAGGTGTTCGAGGCCTTGACATAGGCCTGATGCGACCAGGTCTCGCCGGCCCGGGTGTACACATAGACGGCGCCGGCGCCGGGCGCCGCGCTGTTGCCCTGGTCGCCGTCGACGCCCGTGGCGTTGCTGGCCTCGAACCAGGAGCCGACGGCGAGCGTGTCGCCGCTGGCGTCCAGCGCGATCTCGACGCCGAAGTAGGCGTGAGCGACCGTGTTGGAGGCCTTGATGTAGGCCTGCTGCGACCAGGTCGAGCCGCTGCGCGTGAACACATACGCGGCGCCGGATTCGCTGGCGGACTCGTCGTTCTGGTCGCCGCCGACCCCGGCGGCGCTGCTGCCCTCGCCGAAGGCGCCGACGGCGAGGGTGTTGCCGTCGCCGCTGAGCGCGAGGGCGATGCCGAACTGGTCGCTCTCGTCGGCGTTCGAGGCCTTGACGTAGGCCTGCTGCGACCAGCTCTCGCCGGTGCGCTGAAAGACGTAGACCGCGCCCGGGTTGTACGCGTGATTGCCCTGGTCGCCGTCGATGCCGACGGCGAGGCTGTCCTCCAAGGAGGCGCCGACGGCGAGGGTGTCGCCGTCGTGGCTCAGCGCGACGCTGGCCCCGAACTGGTCCTCCGGGTCGGTGTTCGAGGCCTTGATATAGGCCTGCTGCGACCAGGTCGCGCCCGCCCGGGTGTATACATAGACGGCGCCGGCGCCGGGCAGGGAGTTGCTGGCCTGGTCGCCGCCGACGCCCGTGGCGCTGCTGCTCTCCGCGATCGCGGCGACGGCGAGGGTGTCACCGTCGCCGCTGATCGCGAGGATCGCGCCGAAGGTGTCGCCGGCGTCGGGGTTCGAGGCCTTGACGTAGCCGATCGCCTCGGCGAGCGAGCCGGAGACCTGGACCGGCTCGGACTCCGTGCAGGCCATGCCGTTGCACGCCCGCAGGACGTAGCTCGCGTTCAGTCGGGTGTGCAGCGGCACGGTGACCGCGACCTGCGTCGCGTCGGCGGCGAGGTCCTCCCCGACCTGCACATAGGGTTCGCCGGGGCCCGGGCTCTCCATCAGCTGATAGTGGCCGGCGACGATCGGCGTCCACGAGAAGGAGAATTGCTTGATCGGCGAGAGGTCCCACTCGAGGACGGGCTGACCGTCCGGGGGCGCCTCGCCGGTCGTCGGGGTGGTGCCCTGCGATCCGCTGGCCTCGGTGGCGGTGATGGACAGCTCGCCCACGTCGACGTCCGCGGGACAAGCGGCGAGCACGAGCAGACCGAGGAGGGTAGGGCAGGGGACAAGTCGCATGTCGTCGTTAGTACCGCGGCCCGCGGCGATCCATCACGCGATGATCGAGCGGCGACCGTGGTCGTGATCGCGCGGGGTCCGGGGCAGCGAGAAGGCGTGCTCGATCGGCCGCCGTCGCGATACGATCGCGGGACCATGCGCCGCGCGAGCTGGAGCGTCCCCCTACTCGCTGGCTTCGCCGCATGCACGGCCTATGTCGACGTGAACCCGAGCGGCGACACGGGCGGCGCGAGCAGCACGGGCGGTGAGACCGGCGGCGCGGAGGGCCCGACCGGAGGGTCGAGCGCGCCGACCTCCATGGCGACCGGCGAGACCGGCGATTCGACCTTGCCCGAGAGCTGCGCCGAGGTCCGCGTCGGGACGCCCGGCGCGATGGACGGGGAGTACACCGTCCACGCCGGGGGCGACGTTGCGCGGCCCTGGCAGGTGTGGTGCGTCGATATGGACGGCGCGCCCGCGGACTATCTGACCTTGCCGATGGTCGGCCCGGACCGGAACTTCTCGGAGTACGTCCCGGGGAACGGGCAGGGCACGGCCGTGCGGACGATGTATTCCCGGGTTCGCATCGACCCCTATGGATTGCGCGTCGATGTCAGCGATCAGACCTTCTCGAGCTCGAGCGGGCAGCTGATGCATGGCGACATCGTGGTCACGTCGATGCCCTACGCCGCGGCGATGGACTGCGTCGATGCGGGCTCGACGACCGGGCGCGGCAACCTCGACCTGCGGGGTACGCCGTTCACGGTGCCACCCGCGCAATTCAAGGTCCACGGTCACCTGGCCGCCGGATCGGCGACGCCGGGTGCGAACGAACAGGTGATCGATCTGCTCGGCGGGGGTCTCTGCGGGTACATCGTGCCGGACCCTCCGTTTGACACCGATTCGCCGATCAACGCCTGGGGCGGCTTCTACCTGCAGCTCGAATACATGCCACTTTAGTACAGGTATACCGCCCCGGCGTTCGACGCGGTGTTGTCCGACTGTTTGCCGCCGATGCCGGTGGCGGCGCTGTCCTCGGACCACGCGCCGACGGCGAGGGTCTGACCGTCGCCCGACAGGGCGGCCCACCGGAAGCGGTCGCTCGGCCCGGTGTTGGAGGCCTTGATGTAGGCCCGCTGTGACCAGACGTCATTGGCCCGCTCGAACAGGTAGACGGCCCCGGATGAGTCGGCGGCCGCGTTGTTGACCTCCTGGCCGCCGACGCCGGGGGCGCCGCCGTCTTCGCTCTGGGCGTCGACGGCGAGCAGGTGTGCCGTCCGCGGACAGGGCGAGGTTATCGCCGAGCTGATCGCCGGCCTCGGTGTTCGAGGCCTTGAGGTAGGCCTGCTCGTTCCAGACGTCGCCATCCCGCACGAACACGTACGCGGCCCCGGCGCTCCCGGCGGTATTGTCGGCCTGGTCGCCGTCGACGCCGGTGGCGGCGCTGTCCTCGAGGAACGCGCCGGCGACGAGGGTGTCGCCGTTCTTCGACAGGGCGACGTCGATCGCAAAGAAGTCGCTGGCCCCGGTGTTGGAGGGCTTGATGTAGGCCTGCTGCGACCACACGTCGTTGGCGCGCACGAACACGTAGAGGGCGCCCGCGTTGGCCGCGGCGTTGTTGGCCTGGTCGCCGTCGATGCCGATGGCGGCGCTGTCCTCGAGGCGGGCGCCGACGGCGAGGGTGGTGCCGTCGCCGGAGAGCGCGAGCGCGTAGCCGAAGATATCGCCGGCCCCGGTGTTGGAGGGCTTGATGTAGGCCTGCTGCGACCAGATGCCGTTGGCGCGCACGAACACGTAGGCAGCGCCGGAGTCGACGGCGGCGTTGCTGGCCTGGTCGCCGCCGATGCCGGTGGCGGCGCTGTCCTCCACGTAAGCGCCGACCGCCAGGGTGTTGCCGTCGTGCGAGAGGCCGACGCTGCCGCCGAAGAAGTCGGTCTTCTCGGTGTTGGATGCCTTGAGATAGGCCTGCTGCGACCATACGTCGTTCGCCCGCACGAACACATAGACGGCGCCGGAGTCGCTGGCGGCGTTGCTGGCCTGGTCGCCGTTGATGCCGGTGGCGGCGCTGTCTTCGTTGGCCGCGCTGACGGCGAGGGTGTTGCCGTCGGCCGACAGCGCGACCTTCTCCCCGAACAGGTCGCCGGTCCCGGCGTTGGAGGCCTTGATGTAGGCCTGCTGCGACCACCCGTCATTCGTGCGCACGAAGATGTACACTGCCCCGACCACGGCGCCCGTGTTGTCGGTCTGATCGCCGTTGATGCCGGTGGCGAGGCTGGCCTCACGCTGGGCGCTGACGGCCAGGGTCTTGCCGTCGCTCGACAGCGCGACCCGGACCCCGAAGTAGTCCTCGGGCCCGGCGTTGGTGGCTTTGAGGTAGCCGACCGCGCTCGCCATCGTGCTGGCGACCTCGACCGGGGCGGAGTCCGTGCAGCCGCCGTCGTTGCACGCGCGCAGGACGTAGCGCGCGCCGAACCGCAGGTGCAGCGGCATCGTCAGCGACAGCGACGTGCCCACGACGTCGCCCCCGAGCTGTTGATACGGCGCACCGTCGGTGGCGCTCTCGAGCAGCTGATAGAAGGTCGCCCCGGTGGCGGCCGCCCAGCTGAAGTCGAAGTGTTTGATCTGCGAGAACTTGAGCTTGAGCGTCGTCGCCTCCGGGGCTGGCTCGCACGCCGCGCTGCAGCCGTCGTCGTCGAGGAGGTTGCCGTCGTCGCACGCCTCTTGCGGGCCCAGCTTGCCGTCGCCGCAGACGTTGATCGCGCACGCGGCGGTGCAGGCCTGATCGTCGCCGTTCTCGGCCCCGTCGTCGCACTCCTCGACGTCTTGCAGGACGTAGCCGTCGCCGCAGGTCGCGTTCTGGCACTCGGGGGTGCAGGCGGCGGCCTCGTTGTTGCCGGCCCCGTCGTCGCAGGCCTCGCCGTTGGCCGGCTGGGTGAAGCTGTCGCCGCAGGCGGCGGGGGTGCAGGCGGCGGTGCACTCGTCGGTGTCGTCGAGGTTGCCGTCGTCGCAGGCCTCGCCGACGCCGACGTGGCCGTCGCCGCAGCCTGGCAGGCTGCACTTGGCGCTGCACTCGTCGTCGTCCACGAGGTTGCCGTCGTCGCAGCCCTCGCCCGGACCCTGCTTGCCGTCGCCGCAGACGTTGATCGTGCACGCGGCGGTGCAGGCCTGATCATCGCCGTTCTGGGGCCCGTTGTCGCACGCCTCGCCCGGGTCCGTGTGGCCGTCGCCGCAGGCCGGGTCGGGAGCGCCGGTGGTGGCGCCGCCGGTGCTGTCATCGGCAGTGGTCGTTTCACCCGTGACGGTGGCGCTGGTGCTGCCGCCGGTGGTCGGATCGCCGGTCGAGCCGGTCGAGGTCGGCCCCTCCGAGGTCGGGTCCTGCGTCGCGGTGGCGGTGGTGCCGGTCGTGGTCGCGGTCTCGCCGTCGGAGTCCACGCCCGTCGACGAGGGATCGGCGATGGGGTCGCCCTGACAGGCGAGCAGCGTGGAGAGGGTGAGTGGGACGATGCGTCGAGGTCGGGACATGGTGGGTTTCCTTGGGAGAGATCGGTATGGATGTGACCGCTGATTGGCTAGTACAGGTATACGGCCCCCGCGCTCGCGGCCGCGTTGGAGCTCTGGTTGCCGCCGATGCCGGTGGCAGGGCTGTCCTCGGCGTACGCGCCGACGGCCAGCGTGGCGCCGTCGCTCGAGAGGCCGATGCCGGCCCCGAAGAAGTCGCCCACCTCGCCGTTGGTGGCCTTGACGTAGGCCCGCTGCGACCAGGCCAGGTTCGCCCGTGTGTACACATACACGGCCCCGGAGCTGAGGGCGCCCTCGTCGTCCTGGTCGCCGCCGACGCCGATCGCGGCGCTGTCCTCCTGGTTCCGCCGACGGCGAGGGTGACGCCGTCGGCTGACAATACGAGCGGCGCTCCAAAGATGTCGGCGGCGCCGGTGTTGGAGGCCTTGATGTAGGCCTCTTGCGACCATACTTGGTTCACCCGCCGGAACACGTATGCGGCCCCGGCGTCGACGCTGGCGTTGCTCGTCTGGTCGCTGTTCACGCCGGTGGCGCTGCTGTCCTCGAAGCGTGCGCCGACCGCCAGCGTGTCGCCGAAGGCCGACAGCGTGACGTCGCCGCCGAATTGATCGCCCGCGCCGGTGTTGGAGGCCTTGAGATAGGCCTGCTGCGACCAGACGTCGTTGGCCCGGAGGAACATGTACACGGCCCCGGCGCTGGCGGCGGCGTTGTCGGCCTGATCGCCGCCGACGCCGGCCGCCGCGCTGTCCTCGAGGGTCGCGCCGACCGCGAGCGTGTCGCCGCTCCAGGACAGCGCGAGGCGCCCGCCGAAGCTGTCGCCGGCCCCGGTGTTGGAGGCCTTGATATACTCCTGCTGCGACCACGCCTGGTTCACCCGCTTGAACACATAGACGGCCCCCGAATTGGCGGCGCTGTTGTTGGCCTGGTCGCCGCCGATGCCGATCGCGGCGCTATCCTCGGTGATCGCGCTGGCCGCGAGGGTGTCGCCGCTGCCCGACAGCGCCAGGCTGCTGCCGAATTGATCGCCAGCGCCGATGTTGGAACTCTTGATATAGGCCTGCTGCGACCAGGTCTTGCCCCCGCGCCGGAATACATACACGGCGCCGGCGTTGGCCGCGGTGTTGTTGGCCTGGTCGCCGTCGATGCCGGTGGCGGCGCTGTCCTCCGCGTAGGCGCCGACCGCGAGGGTATTGCCGTCTGCAGAGAGGGCGAGGCTGTATCCGAACAGATCGCCGGCCTCGCTGTTGGAGGCCTTGATGTAGGCCTGCTGCGACCAGACGTCGTTCACGCGCACGAACACGTAGACCGCCCCGGCGTTGGCGGCGCTGTTGTTGGCCTGGTCGCCGCCGATGCCGGTGGCGGCGCTGTCCTCCTGGTGCGCGCCGATCACGAGGGTGCTGCCGTCGTCCGACAGCTCGATGTCGATGGTGCCGAAGGCGTCGCCGGCCCCGGTGTTGGAGGCCTTGAAGTAGCCGACCGCGGTCGCCATCGAGTCGACGACCTCGACCGGCGCGGAGTCGCTGCAGCCCTCGCCGTTGCACGCACGCAGGATGTAGCGCGCGCCGAATCGCAGGTGTAGCGGCATGGTCAGGGAGAGCGCCTCCCCGGCGATGTCGCCCCCGACCTGATCGAAGGGTGCGTCCCCGGTCGGGCTCTCGAGCAATTGATAGTGGGTCGCCCCGGTCGCGGGCGCCCAGCTGAAGGCGAATTGCTTGATCGGCGAGAACTTCAGCTGCAGCGCCGTGGCCTCCGGGGGCGGGATGCAGTCGGCGCTGCAGCCGTCGCCGTCCTCGAGGTTGCCGTCGTCGCAAGCCTCGCCGGGGCCGAGCTTGCCGTCGCCGCAGAGGTTGATCGCGCAGGCGGCGGTGCAGGCCTGGTCGTCGGCGTTCTGGGCCCCGTCGTCGCAGGTCTCGCCGCTGACGGCCTGGATGAAGCCGTCGCCGCAGATCGCGGTCGTGCAGGCGCTGGTGCACGCGTCGGTGTTGTCGGCGTTGCCGTCGTCGCAGGCCTCGTTGACGCCGACGAGGCCGTCGCCGCAGTCTGGCAGGCTGCACTTCGAGCTGCAGTCGTCGCCGTCGCGGAGGTTGCCGTCGTCGCAGCCCTCGCCGGGGCCGGGCTTGCCGTCGCCGCAGACGTTGATCTTGCAGGCGGCGGTGCAGGCCTGGTCGTCGCCGTTTTGGGCCCCGTTGTCGCACTCCTCGCCGGCGTCCTGGGCGTCGTCGCCACAGACGGGGTCGGGGACGCCGGTGGTATCGCCGGTGGTGGTCGAGTCGCCGGCGGTGGTGGAATCGCCGGTCGTGGTCGAATCGCCGGTGGTGGGCGAGTCGCCGGTGGTTGGCGAATCGCCGGTGCTGGTAAGGTCGGTGGTATCGCCGGCCGGGCCTGTGGTCGGGTCGGTGGTCGAGGTGCCGGTCGTGCTGGCGGCCCCGCCGGTATCGGTGCCCGAACCCGGGTCCGTCGCCGAGGTATCGGCGAGGGGGTCGGCTTGACAGGCGAGGAGCGTGGACAGGGTGAGCGGGACGATGAGTCGAGGTCGGGACATGGGTAGCGTTCCTTCGGGGAGATCCTCCGCGCGGAGGTGACCGGCGTTTCCGGGCAATCCGATCGCGCGAGCGGCGGGAGCGTCGGTAGTGGATATCGTGCGACCTCGCACCGCAGCGTGAGGTCGTGGTATTCGCAATGGTCTAGTATAGGTATACGGCCCCGGCGCTCGCGGCCGCGTTCGAGAGCTGGTCGCCGCCGATCCCAGTCGACGGGCTGTCCTCGGCATATGCGCCGACGGCCAGCGTGTTGCCGTCGCCCGAGAGGCCAACGGCTGCGCCGAAGGAGTCGTCCGCCTCGCCGTTGGAGGCCTTGACGTAGGCCCGCTGCGACCAGGCCGTATTCACGCGTGTGTACACATAGACCGCGCCGCTGCTGAGCGCGTCCTCGTCGGCCTGGTCGCCGCCCATGCCGATCGCCGCGCTGTCCTCCTGGTACGACGCGACGGCGAGGGTGTCGCCGTCGGCCGAGAGGGCGAGCGGGCCACCGAAGGTGTCGCCGTTGCCGGTGTTGGAGGCCTTGATGTAAGCCTCTTGCGACCATACGTCGTTCGCGCGCCGGAACATGTAGGCGGCCCCGGAGTCGACGGAGGCGTTACTCGCCGGGTCGCCATCGATGCCGGTCGCGCTGCTGTCCTCAAAGCGTGCGCCGACGGCGAGGGTGTGGCCGTCCAGCGAGAGCGCGACGTCGTCGCCGAAACGATCGCCCGCGCCAGTGTTGGATGGCTTGACATAGGCCTGCTGTGACCAGACCTGGTTCGCCTGGACGAAGACGTACCTGTAGCCCCAGCCCCGGCGGCGC